>CALNZA010000024.1:0-271301 GCA_942490935.1 Desulfocapsaceae bacterium | reverse complement strand
GATTAAAAAACGACGGTATTTCAGAAATAATCCAGTCATTTTTTCAAGGTTGGATTTACATCTTGGCTATCAGGTCCTTCCACTGGTTGTTTTTTCTGAAATTTGTAGTTTTTTCCAGATTTCATAAATATTTTACCTCCATTGGACGCACTTATTCTATTGGCCGAGCAATTGGCTCTTCTCAAGATCATACCCTGAGGGGAATTTTCATTAAATTTTTCACTATGTGAGAGAACAGACCCTTGTAGGGATAGCTACCTGCAAAAGCTACCCATACCTTCCTCACAGTAATTCGTATACGGGCTCCAATCTTGAACAGTTTTAAACGGATTGTATCACACTGAGCCTTTGCCATTTTTGTTCCGGCAAGGCCCAGGCGTCGAAGTGCCTGGATCAGGACATATGCCATAGAAGAAAAATAGAGCCTGACTTGGTTGCTATGTATTTTGCTTGTGCTGGTCCTGTCCGCAAATAACATCAGTTGTTGCTCTTTGATCCGGTTTTCCATATCACCTCGAGCACAATACTGTTTCTCATAGAGTTCCTGGGCACCACACTCTTCCGCGGTAAATGAGGTGACGACGAAACGAGGATTTGCTCCTTTAGCAAGGTGCTCGGCCTTGCCGATAACTCTGCGGTGCCAGCGCCAGCTCTTCAGAGTCTTATAACAAAAATCCTTGAAAACTCGGGATGCTTTACCACTGCATTGATACAACGCTTTTGCTAACGCCAACTCCTCTTCAATCTCTTGGTTCAAACGATTATTTTTACCAACACCAATGATGAAATGAACATCATTATCTTCGCACCAACTCATTAGTCCTTCACGGCAAAAGCCACTGTCACCACGAACAACAACTCTGGTCGTCGGCCAAACCTTCCAAATACGTTGAACTATACGCTCCAATTCTTCAATGGTACCAGCTGCCGCATCGATATTTGCCGTGCCCAGCCGGGCACACAACAGGTGTTCTCCGCAGAAGATGTACAATGGCAGATAGCAGTATGCCTTGTAATAGCCATGGAAAAACTTACCTTCCTGGTTACCATGCAAAGGATCATCGGTGGCATCAACATCAAGGATGATCTCTTCTGGTGCGTTCTGGTATGATTCAAGAAAGACATCAACGAAAAGATTGTCTACCGATTCCGATGTAAGGGCTATCTTCTTGTAGACACTCTCGGCGGTAGCGTTTGGAGCAGTTAATTCCAAACGGTTCAGAGTGCTTTTACCAGCCAGCGGCTTACCTTTATCCTTCTCTGAAACACGATCCATACCTGTCGGATCACTCTTTCCAACAGCAATCGCAAGCATCTGGTCCTTTGCTAATTGATCATGGTCATTGAGATCTTCATACCCTAATGCAAGGCCCATTACCCTTTGTGAAACAAGGGACAAGACATCATGCTCAATACGATTCGCCTGACGATAATCAGTAAAGCATTCAGCAAAACGATGTAGAATAGCTGTTCTTTGCTCAACTTCACGTAACAGCAACGCTCCACCATCTGAGGTGATAGTTCCACCGCTGAAATCTGTAACAATTTCTCTTCTTCCCAAAGCTTGAAATGATCGGTAACTTTGAGTACACTCTGTTCTCATAAGGCCACCTTTGTTGAGTTAGTTAACGTCTTGAAATATCGCTAATTATACAACATTTGTGGCCTTTTTTGTTCAACTTTATGAGATATCCGGGCTAGTCACCTGCCAACAATATAAGGTAATGAAACGCATTGAAATATGCCGTACGGCAGCACTCGGCGGACATGTCGAAGCGTGTGATCACTGCGGCCATACACAAAATGCATACAACTCCTGCCGGGACAGACACTGCCCCAAATGCCAGACAATGGTCAAGGAGAAATGGCTCAATGCCAGGAAAACAGAGTTGTTGCCCTGTTCCTATTTCCACAATGTCTTCACCTTACCGCACGAGCTTAATCCCCTTATCATGGGCAATAAACGCATCATGCTGGCTCTACTGTTTACTGCTGTTAAAGAGACCTTGCAGATATTTGCCCGTGATCCACAGTGGCGCCTTGAAGGACAACTTGGTTTTATCTCCGTGCTCCACACATGGAATCAGAAACTCATGGATCACTATCACTTGCATTGCATCATCCCGGGAGGAGCACTCTCACTAGATCGTAAAAAATGGATCGGCGCCAGAGCAAAATATCTATTCAAAGTACAATCACTGGCCAAGGAGTTTCAGAGGAGATATCTGAATAAACTGGAGAAGATGTATCGTAAAAAACAGTTATCCTTTCACGGCAGACTTGCCGAGTATAAGGACGAGAAGCAGTTTCAAAAACTGCTCACAGTATTATGGAACAAGCAGTGGATTACTTATGCCAAACAGCCCTTCGGTGGACCGGAGAAGGTCCTTGAGTATCTTGGCCGTTACACACACCGAGTAGCGATCACTAACAATCGGATTATTGCAGTCGATAACGACCGGGTACGATTCAAGTATCGAGATCGCAGTGACGAAAATAAAGAAAAAGAGCTCACGCTCAGCGCTAATGAGTTTATCCGGCGTTTTCTTTTGCACGTGCTCCCAAGCGGTTTTACCAAGATCCGCTATTATGGCTTCTTGGCTCATGCCAACAAGAAAACATGCATTGAGCTGATTCGTACGTTGATTGGCGAAACGACCACATATGTGAAAAAACTGGAAGAAGACATCAAGGAGATGATGCTACTTTTAACCGGCATTGACATCTACTGTTGTCCGCAGTGCGGTAAAGGGACGTTGGTATATCTCAGGCCAATTGTCAGATCAGCTTATGAGGATACCTCCTGACCAAGGCTGATTTGTTACAGTATCGTGCAGTTGTAGATACCACGGCAGCGGCTCAAACAGGATAAATGCGCCTTGATGTTGTGATAATGACAATTAGATACACCTGTAAAACCGAAATGATACCTTCAATGGAGAAATCTGTGCGAAAAAACTCAATTCTTACTGAAAATCTAGGGATACCCGATTTTCAAAGGTGATTCTGGATCAATTATCAGTAACCCAAAACCCCATACAATCCCCATAGCCCTATCCTCCCAGCTCTAATCCGCTTCACAGTTCAGTTCTTCAGGATTATCAATAATTGCAACGTACTCCGATGTAGATTGGAGGGCAATGGAATGCAACTATCGATAACCCTATTCTATCAGTTGAAGGACCACATTTTGGAGGATCACAGAGGCGCGATACCTAGAATTCTCAATTTACACTATTCCTGTGCACCACCGGTTTTACCAGTCCAAAAGTTGAATCACTCCTTGCACACCCAACTTGAGAGCAACAGGAAGAAGGTAAAATTTCAGATTCCTTAGTGGTACCCCTATCCCTACCCCAAAAATTCAAGCCCTACAACGGGATTAAAAGCGGTCCGCGGTACCAAATAGTTGACTTTCTAGTATACGGTGCTGAATGTCCAGTTATGTCTGCTTTTATATTGATTCTGTGTAGCAAGGGCAGCAGCTGCAGTTGCCTCCCTCTGCATATCTGATGAACTAAGAGCATTGTCCTTCGGCATTTGAACCATCACTTTCCTACTGGCAACCCAACCATTGCTTTGGAATCCTTCCTGCAAGCGTCGAAACACTTCCCGGCGAAGAACAAACTGTTCACCTGGAATAGAGTTGAATTTGATGCGCATGATCAAGGCAGAATCATCCAGATCACGCACTCCCTGCGATTTCAATTTTCCAAGTAGCTTTGATCCCAACTCCTCTTCATTGAGAATCTCATTGTATATTTTCTTTACTATTTTTCTTACCTTGTCGATATCGGTGTCAAACGGCACGCGGAAGTCGAGCTTGGTGATTATATAATCGAGACTGTAATTGGTGACTCGAGGGAATATCACCAAAAGGTATTGTGTGTACCATGCCACGGGAGTGTCTAATTCTGAGTGATCGAAGGGAGATATGTTCAACAACTCCCTGACTCGATCCGGTGTCGACAAAATCACCTACCCGAAAAGCATCATCCATCAAAAAGAATATCCCCGAGATAATGTCTCTCACCAGAGTCTGTGCCCCAAAACCGATTGCAAGCCCTATTACCCCGGCACCAGCGATTAATGGGCCAATGTTGATACCGAGGGAAGACAGTACGGTGATAAAACCTATAATAAAGAGAAAACTTAAAAGAAACTTTCGAAAAAGTAAAAGTAACGTACCTGTGCGTGAACCGCCAGATCCCCCCTCCTCTTCTTCATCTTGATCGGGTAACTCTTCCTTGATCTTCCGTTCAATTAGCCTATTCGCAATTCCCCAAATAATAACGCAGACCAAAGTGACCACAATAACGGACATGGCCGCATTGGTTAGCACCTTTCCAATCTGCAGATCAATACCCCACAGGCTGAGAAGGTTAAAGAAGAGCAAAGCAGCAAGCACTACCCGAATGACAAAACGCAGACCAAACGCAAATCCTTCGGAATACAATTGTGTTTTACTACCAAGAGTTACAGCTGGCTGCGCAGGTTCTGACCATTTCGCCTCACCTAAGTCCGCTGACACACATGCAGACTCAGAATTGGGCTCAAGTTGATTTTTTGAGAAATGCAACCACCAGTCTACGAGTGTCTGAAGCAGCCAATCCATAATAAAAAAGAATGGAATGGCAAGAATCGTCAACCCCGCCGGAATAATCGTTTTTGGCCCGATCAGCAACAAACCGAGAAAACAGGCAAACCAAATGGTTAGTACATAGAAAACAGCCAGATGGTGCCAGACTCTCGCCACCTCCTGCATAACGTTGTTCTTAGGAAGTGCAATTTGCAGTATATTCCTTACTGTTGTTCTTTTTTCTAAACACATTATTATCAGCACACAGCAAACAAGTATGCTGATAATAATAAACGACAGGAATGATACTGACTGGAGCCGGGAGAACAATCCAATAAAACCACTGGATAACCAGCCAAATGCACCGATACTGGCAATGGCCAAAACACGATGCTGGATATAGCGAGCAGCATCAGTGGTTATTGGAAGCAATCTCAACTGATGAAAGTCAACCGCAAGAAGCGCGCGTGAGAAAATCGCAGCCATTTTTACAATAAGTATTGCAGTTAAACAGGAAGAAATAACAATATTGCTTGGTCGAAACTCACTAGGAAGAAACAGCAGAATCGAAGTTACTATTAATAAAAAGATCAGCAGACCAGCTATATCCAAGGCGACACGAGCCATCAGAGCAGAGATTTTTTTGAACCACTTTATATTGCCTTGCGAGGTAACTGCAGCGATAAACCTTACCATATATCGCCGAAAAAACTGTTCAATGCATAAAGCAGTAAAAAAGATACTACCAATCAGAGCAAAGAATTGTAACGGAGTATCGACCAATTCATTCTTCCAAAGTGAATCATCACTCCGTACATGTTGTCTTTTAGGCGGTAGCGGCGTTCCGTAGGCAAGCAGGTTGGAAAACCGATATTGTACATGATCAATCTTTTGATAGAGCTTGTCGATAATACTGGATTGCTTTTCGTTTGAACTGAGTAAGCCACCATGATTCGCAGTCGCCGGTTGCTTTTTCAATTCGGCTGCAGAGTTTACACTGGGATTACTGTGTTCCTGCTGCTTAACCTCCGAAGAGGGATCTCCCTCAGTTGTTGATGCCTGTGAGAATTGGCTTGAGCCTACAAGCACAATAAGAAATGCTGAAACCAACATTAAACGAAAAAAGCACATCATCTCCCGCGATACAATCGTGCTATAATACATTAACATTCCCATTAGTCGTAGTTGCTGAAGTGTTGGATGGGTTCAGTTCATCCATCAGGATTAAGAGAAATTGAGGCATTGTATGTAGACTGTTCGGATATAGCGACATACTTCCAGTCAAGCTTTTTAGAGAGTTGCGATATCAGTTGCAGGCCAAACCCAAAGCCCAGGTTGTGTTGAACACCATCAATATCCGGTTGTGAATTCGATATGGTGACGACATTTCCCCTTTGGTTTATGTTTATATGCCCTTCCAGCGTGTGTTGGAATGCATTCCGAACGAGATTTCTGAGTACAATCTGTGTCGGGATTTCTGGCACGGAAATCATGAATGGATCTGTATCAATCTTCAATTCGATATCCTTTCTATCAAGAAGATATTTCATTTCTTCTGCCAGCTGTTTTACCAGAATATCCAGTGCAAACTCTTTTGATGGCAGCTTATCAATGTCATCTCTATAGAGCCAGAGCAACGTTTCTGTCAGGTACTGCATGTTGAGACTTGCTCGATCAATCCTACCCAGTAATTGATCTTGCTCGTCAGACCTGCGAGGCTCGGCCAATTGTTTCACTTTTGGGACTAACTCGATATTGTTTCGAATAACCGATATTGGTGTTCGTAACTCATGACTGGCATAGCGTAGAAAATGGTGTTCGCGATCTAGACTTTCCTGCACCGAAGAAAGGCTTCTCCGAACTAATTCAGCCATTTTATTTAGTTCAGGATACGAAAAATCAGGTGGAAGCTGCTCAATATTTTCCGGGCCAAGAGCACTGGTCCATTCTTCTAGAGCGGCCACGGGCTTTGCTATCCGCCGATATAAAAGCAGGATGGACAGTGCCAGAATACCAGCAATAACAACACTGAATAACAATAGTATTCTCTTGCTTTCATGATTTTTTTTACTTAACAGATTAGGCCCCGGTGGACGGTAGGTTTGGCGCCCGACATAAACGATTTCATTATTTTCCTCGTACCTGAAGATGAAATTTATAATATCAGGTCTCCCCTGAGGAACTGAACACTCCCGGCTGATCTTAAAATTCTGTTTATTCGTTGGTGGAGAGTCAAAAGCACGTTGTAATTCCAGCGGCATTTGCTCCCATGTGCTGGCAACCTGAAAGCCGTAATAACTGTTAAGCAGATTTCGTTGTTCAGGTGGAACTGATTGAATATAGCTACGTGCAACATCTTCCATATTTACAGCTGTAATGCTATCTATTCCTTTACGAAAAAAATAAATGCTCAAAACTGAATACCCTATGACTAACACCAGAGCCAGAATCAGGAAAATCAGGGTTATGAACACTTTGAGGCTGATCTGCGGTTTCATCACTTGCCAGGCTCCTTAATGACGAAACCATGCCTGGCGACGGTTTGTAAAAATAATACAGGAAAAGGGGCATCAATGACTTTACGGAGATTGGAAATATGTACTTTCAGGCTATTGGTGTCAGGAATGTCATCACCCCAAACTGCAGCCTCCAGTGTCTGCCTTGAGACTACATTGGGAGAAGCTCGCAGTAATACTTCAAGAAGCCGCCATTCTGTTGGTGTCACTTTGAGCGGGATACTCTTTCTGGTTAGGATTTTATTGCCTAGGTCCATCACCAGATCACCGCAGGTAAGTATTCGAATCTCCCCACTCCGGCGCCGGGCAAGGGTGTGAATTCTTGCCACCAACTCTAAAAGAGCAAAAGGCTTCACTAGATAATCATCAGTTCCGGCAGTAAATCCAGCAAGTTTCTCATCCAGTTCGCCTCGAGCCGTCAGCATCAGAACAGGTGTATCGTCGCCTTCCTCGCGCAACCGCTCACAAAGTCGTACCCCGTCAAGTCTCGGCAGGTTAAGATCAAGAAGCAGAACCTGATATTGTTCCTCACGGGCAAGCTGGTAACCAGCCAGCCCGTTGGTTGCGTGGTGGCAGCAAATCCCTTCGAATTCAAGATAGCGAACTACGGTATCTGCCAGATCCAGGTCATCCTCAACCAAAAGTACAGTTAACATGTTCACAACTCCTTGTTACTTCAGACTGTTACTTCCAATAAATCACGCCCAAAGATCACTTCTCCGTCATAAAAACGTTTATATCGTTGTAGTGTTGCTTCCTGATTTACTTTAACCGATGGATAATGAGTAAGTACGAGTTTTTTCACATTTGCCTTAGCCGCCATTATGGCAACATCTTCCAGGCCTGCATGATTTTTGCCTTTTTCTTCCACTGGTACATACGTTGCGGGGTCTATAGGGCCTGATGATCTTTTCCTTTTCCTTTTAGGGAAGCCCCTTTCCCCCGGCCCAATATACCCATCACTTATAACTCTTCCGGAATCAACAACCAATATGTCAGCATTCTTAGAGAGTTTTATCAGATTTTCACTATATGATGTATCGCCTGAGACAACTATAGACTTGCCGTCAACACTGAATCTATACGCGAGATTATATATAGAATGAATAGTCGGTTTTGTCGTGATTGTAACACCGTCCAGCTCAAAGGTGTTGTCTCCTTCAAGCTCGGTAATATGTACTTTCTCATACATACCTTCCAATGTCTTGGTTTTACCTAATCGGTACTGGATATCTTCAGGGAAAACCGTTGCAAATACATTGTGAAGCGCTTTAACACCCTTTGTTCCATAAATTTCAGTATCTCTTCTTCCCATAGTCCAACTTTCAATCATAAATTTGTTATACCCATCGGTATGGTCCGTATGCATATGGGTTATAAGAATGTTATTAATATCTCCCATAGCGATGCCTGACTCAACTACCCTAAAGGTTGTTCCCGCCCCAACATCCACAAGGAAGTATTTTCCTTTATACTGTACCATTGTGCTTGGCCCAGATCTACCAACCACGGAAGTGGGGCTCCCGGTGCCAATAGTCATCACGGTAAAATCACCTTTATGCTCGTATGATTTTGGTGAATCCGTGTCAGGGTTTACGGGATAAGGAATTTCCCCTTGCCCAAGTGCAGGATCGCTCGAAGACGCATACTTTACATCATTGCTCTGCCCTGAACCCGATGCCCATGCCGTTCCAGCGCCTGTTGCTGCCATGGCTGCAATACCTGCAGTTCCACCTACAAATTTGATAAATTTTCGCCTGGATATATCATCAACATTTTTATTGTATTTCATCTGCCTACCCTTCTTTTTATTTTCTCGGATCACTCTCATATTCAATAACAAAACCGAAAGACCTGCCCGGTGATCTTTTCACCCCGTAGGTTCCCACATCATCCATGTAATCTCCCCAGGTTGGAACAGGCGTATTCATCTCACCAAAGCCCAAGATTCTCTGGCCGACTGTAGATGAGCCTGAATCGTTTGGTTGAGCATTATTTCTTGGGTCTTTATCAATATCGCCGTCGTTAAGATCTACAACCCAGTTAGTGTAGTCCCACGGTTCACCACTTAACCATTTCCACCCTCCAGCCGGTTCAGGGGAACCTTCCGGCTGATACCCACCGATGAACGGTCCTATCTTTATTTCATAATGGTTTTTCCTGGCAGGATTGCCGTCATACTTAGGGAACGTCCAAAAATATTTCTCATCGTTAATGAGGTTAAATACAAAAGTGTTTTCTTTCTCACTGGTCAGTGTAACCAGATAACCTCCGGCGTCTTCAGCGAGATAGGCAGTTTGAAACCAGTTCAATTCCCGCTCGATACATAAACAGCTTCGTAATAATGGGTTACGCCGTCCGGTCTTGTGAATGCCACAACTGGACTTCTTTCATATTTCACATCTGAAGGCAGCTCTTTCCAGGTAAAAAAATCATACTTTTTATAGAGATTAAAATCAGTTCCATTCAAAGTGACCAGGCTTACCACCGTTGCGCCGGAACCATCTCCTACAACGTTTAGGGGCATAGCGCCCGGCTTACCTCTTTGAGTCCTACTCTTATGAAGACTTGCTGGTAAATTGTCCGGTGTGGGAGCTTCGGAAACCTCAATAATACCGTCATCATTTGCATCAAAGAACGCGAAATCGATCTGTGGTCCTTTGAATTCAGCTTTGGTTACCTTCCCATCCCCATTTGCATCTTCCTGCTCCATAAAAGCTATTGGCATCATTTCTACCGAGTTGCTAAGCCAACCTGGCTGGGCAGAGCAGGTGTTTATTGTAACAAATATCAGGGGCATGCCTAAAATAGTACATATTAGCGGTCTGTTCTTCATGTTTACTCCTTTTGAGGTCGTCTTTTCTTCTATTACAGGTATAAGGTTAGAGTTAGTTTTTCGAGGTATTAAAACTGCTTACCCAGGGATACAATCCACTTTGCGTCAAGGGTACTGAGGAAAGCCTAATAAAAAGTCTCGTTTGTAGAGTTCCCTAGAAACAACAAATCAGCTGTGATTGTGATTCTCTCTGACAATATGTTTCAGACCCAGCGGATTGACGGACGATGTTCTTTTTCTCATTGGCTGTGTGGGGGGGGGGGCATAGAACAGGAGAGTGGAAGCTTAATGCATAGATTAGTAACTAGTAACAGTTCCCCTTACACAAATTATTCAATCAGCTTGAGCTAGGCTGGGAGAAAAAACGTAAGGATTATGGTTAAGATATTAGTCTATTAGTAACACTAGTATGGTATCCATAAAATTTAAGGGTAATAAAAATACATAGTAATTACTGATAATCTCAGTAGTAACATGATTTTGTAACTAATATGTTATGTCTTCATGAGTTGTGAATTGCAGCATTAATTGGGTATTGCTATTGTAATTATCGATTGTATATATGATTGGAGTAATTTAGAATATCAAACGAGAACATCTCTTGTGGCGTAAAATAATTTCAATAGAATAAAGGTTTAAAATGAAACTGATTAATATTTTTTTATTATTTATCGTGTCAATTTTCTTGTTTGCTTGTTCTTCACCAGAGCGTCAGGCATTAAGAGCTCAGGAGGAAGCTCACGAGACTCAGGCGGAGGTTGGCAAGGAACGCCTGAAATTGATAGAAGAGTACAAAGAATGCATTGCTGATGCAGGTGAAGATAGTTCGAAAGCAAACGCCTGTGAAAGCTATTTGAAAGCAGCGGAAGCCCTACATTGAGTTTTGTTTGCTAATGCCATTACTTTCTAATGACTTTTCAGAAGATAATAGCACCTTCCAGCTTTGCCATACTTCCTGCTACCTCTCTCACAGGTAGCAGAAGTGGGAGATATCCATCGTTACAGGATTGTCTTATCTTTATGTTTCGACAATCTCAAAAAAGCACCAAATATTTTTCCCAAGAGGTCACGACACATAGATCCGGGGAACTCTGTGCATGACCGTTGAAACTATTTCATAATTAATTGTCCCTAACTGTGTTGCGAAATCATCAGCAGTAATAGATGCACCTTTCTGACTTCCTAAAATGACAACCTCATCACCTTCACGGACATTGTCTATATGACCGACATCCACCATCAGTTGGTCCATGCATACTCTCCCTACTACAGAAGCGTATTCACCATTGATCAATACTTTGCCAGCAGAAGAAAATCTTCGATCATACCCGTCAGCATAACCTAGAGGTATTGTGGCAATAACCGTAGGACTAGAGGTCGTGTATGTATGTCCATAGCTAACACTAAACCCTGATTGTACCTTTTTAAGCTGAGAGATTGTCGCCTTAAGTTCCATTGCTGGGACAAGATCTATTTTGAACCTCCCTGGGTCATCTACCGGGCTACACCCATAGAGCATAATTCCTGGCCGAATCATATCCAGATGTGATTGAGGTAAACTCATAACAGCTGCACTATTTGCTGCATGCTTTATTGGGATATTCCATCCTCTTGACTCGATAATTTCACATGTTTTTCTAAAGGCAGATAGCTGATCACTGGCGGTTGACTTATCTTCACTATCGCTTGAAGCTAAATGCGTATAAATTCCTTCAACATATAAACCTGGTAGCTTAAGGGTAGCTAGAACATCATCACATACGGCATCTATCCAATTGCTGCTATTTTGCTCTTTAGTGTGAGTCTCATCTGGGAATATGCCCAATCGCCCCATTCCTGTATCAACTTTGATATGTGCGGTTATCGTCCCATTTGTCTTGGATAGCTCTGCTGATAATGAGGTGGCATACTCTTTAGAAAAGATGGTTTGGGAAATATTGTACTCAACAAGAAGCTTGGATGACTGAGGTGGAGTATAGCCGAACACAAGGATCGGCAAAGTAATACCAGATTTTCTAAGAAAAACAGCTTCATCCACTCTTGCGACACCAAAATAATCTGCCCCATTTCCTTCAAGTGTTTTAGCAACCTGAATAGAGCCATGTCCGTATGCATTTGCTTTGATAACGGCCATAGCTTTCACTTCTGGCTTGATAAGCTTTTTAGCCTGGTTAAAATTGTGGCGGATAGCCTCAAGATGTATTTCAGCCCAGATCGGGTGATACTCTACGGTTTTAATATGCATATTCATTGTTACACTTCTTATTCAGTAATTTAAAAAAATTCGGCATAGAGAGTGGCAGGTCGGGCTGGTATGTTTAGGTAATTGCGTAAGGAACCATTCATTCGTGCATGCTCATAATTATTGGTTTGATATACTGTTTAACGCTGTTCTGTTAATTTACCATCCCAAATAAACCTGGTAGAAAAAGGGAGAGAGAAGGCCAGTAGGTAGTGACAAAAACCACAGGAATTAAACCGAAAAACATAAAAATCAGTGCATATCTGATATACTCCGAGACACGGCAGCCGGTAATATGACCAGCCATATAAAGAATCGGAGCTGTCGGCGGAGTGACATTGCCCAGACCAAGATTTACGCCCAGAATAGCTGCGAAGTGAAGAGGGTGCACATTGAGCTCTTGCATGACCGGAAAGAGTAGTGCGGCGGCGAGTACGGTTCCACTTATATCATCCATAATCATGCCGATAAGTAACAAGAACGCGTTGACGGCAAGTAGAATGATGATCTTGTTGTCTGATATCCCCAGAATTGCTTGTGCCATCTCTTGGGGTATTTGTTCAAAGACAAGAATTCGGGTGTTGATCATGATAAAGAAGAGCATTAATACGAGAGATCCAGTCGTAGAGGCAGCCTTGACAATGCTGAGGCCAATTCCTTTCCACGTAGTTTCTCGATTGATATAGCGGCTGATAAATACGACGTAGATTACCGCCAGACATGCCGTCTCAGTAGGTGTAGCGAGACCGCCATAAATACTCCCAAGAAGTAGTATAGGGAGGAGGAGGGCGGTAAAAGCTTTCTTTGTTGAAAAAGCGAATTCGATAACGCGCTTCTTGGCTGGTAAAGGAGGAGGCACAACCAGATTCATTTTACGAGTGAGTACAAAGTTGATTCCACAGAAAATGATAATTGTCAGCACACCAGGACCAACGGTAGCTAACCAGCAACCGGGGATTGACTGGTAGGTCAACAGTGCGAACATGATACCGGCAATACTAGGTGGGATAAGCTGGCCCAGTATTGAAGAACAGGCCACCAGGGCAGTAGAATAGTTGCGTGGATAGCCACTTTCTTCCATCTGGGGCACGATGATGGTGCCGATAGCTGCAACGGCAGCTGAACAGGAACCGCCAATGGAGCCAAACAAGGCGCAGGCAACAATAGCCACCGCCCCCAAACCGCCTCTCATATATCCTGCAATCGAATTCACGAAGGCAATAAGTCGTGCAGCGAGTCCCCCAGAGCTCATCAGATTGCCGATCAAAATGAAAAATGGGATTGATAATAGAACGACAGATTTGATCTGAGTGAATGCGGTTGGGATAAGCATAGCGCTGCTCACGTCGAAAGTGACGATAAAGAACAAAGCCATAGCACCAAAGCTAATGGCGACCGGTACACCACATACTATCATAACGACAAGCAGACCTAAACCGATCAGTAATGTTTCCATTATAAGGAAATCCTCATAGACTGATGCTTATGACGAGCATCTTTTATTAGTTAGATACGGATGATTCAATTTTATGGTCGACAAGTGCCTGTTTGTGAAGGATCCTGTTGACCAATTCTTTCAGGAAGAAAACGAACAGAAAAATAGCCCCAACAAGGATCGCGGCTTGGAAATACACGGTCGGAATATGCAGGCTCGGGGTCACTTCATGCCTGGATATGGACCACTGTACGTAGTTGTAGCTCCAAACGATCATAAACCCGGAAATGACGATGGATACAAGGGACGCCATAAGGGAGATGTAGTATTGGATTTTGGTCGGAATTCGAAATATTTCCAACATATCAGCTCTGATATGATCGCTCTTTAATGCGGCATAGGCAGCACCAAGCATATAAAACCACACTGCGGTATGACCGGTAAATTCATCAAGGCCGTGAAATGGCAGTGGCAAAAAGTACCTTCCACAAACCTGTAAGGCCATTGAGGTAACGACAACGATGGTGATCAAGATGATTGCAACTATCAGTGCTTTCTCAATTAGAGTGCCGATTACTTTAAGCGTGCTCATAATGGAATCTCTCTTTTGGTCCGGCACTGCCTAATTGGTAGTGCCGGACCATATAAGACGAAAATTGCGTTAGATTAATTTTTCAAGCTTGTGCGGATGGTATCCATGGCTTCTTTGCCAATAGTCTCTTCCATTTTTGGCCAGGTTTCACGACCAACTTCAGTCGCCTTAGCTAATTTATCTGGGCTATCGATGAGATCGATAACAGTGAGACCATGATCGGAGAGTTTTTTCATGTACTCCTGTTCTTCGGCCTCAGCAACTTTGACTCGATTGGCAACTATTTCATTAACAATACTCTGGATAAGTTCCTGATCATCGGCTTCTAGATTTTCCCAGGCATCTTTATTCATGACAAATCCCCAAAGCTCAAGGCTATCACGATAATGGATATAATATTTGTTAATATCTCTAACCAAATTCCAAGACTGCGCTGGTCCACCACCTGCCTGTCCTTCTATAACACCGGTACTGATAGCAGTAGGCACTTCACTATAGGGTAAAATACTGACTTCGAATCCCAGATTTCTGTAGATATCCTGGATAAGACCTACCGGGGTGCTCCGAATCTTGAGTCCCTTGGCTTCTTCGGGAGTGGTCGCGGGATGATCCAGTGAAACACCGGTAAACCCTTGCATCCAGGTTCCCATCCAGTGCATCCCTTTTTCATCTGCCCAATTTGTGAAGAGGGTGTTCATGAATCCACCTGGGCCAAAGATTTCACCTGCGGTGGAATAATCGGTTACCAGATATGGAAATTGCATTGCAGCCCAGCGAGGATCGAAGGTCGTGGCAATTGGGTCGAGCATAATATCAACTTCACCTCGTAAGACCATCTCGTTGATTTCCAGATAATCACCGAGCTCTATGCCATAACGCTTAAATTTGATACGTCCGTCGGTTTGTTTGGTAACACGGTCTGCCAAATCTTCAATGGCTGCCCGAGAAGCGCTCGGAGCGGGCAAGATAGTATGTGCTATTTTGAGGGTGTGTTTTTTGGTGCCTGCCTCTGCGTCATTCGGAAAGGAACTATTAATCAGGGTCAACCCCATAATGCAGGCTAGTGCGACAATATTTCTCTTCATACGTTGCCTCCTTAGCAGTCATTGCTGCCAATTGTTTTACCTTTCTTGTGAAAGGATCTCATAATGTTGGGGGAACTACTCCCCCGATTATTTTCGCTCCTTAACGCTTACATCCGTGGCTTAAAAGATGTCATGGCCGTTGGCGTAAACTGGAAAGCGTGTACACATTTCACGTACTCCGGCTTTTACTGTCTCCCGAATTTTTATATTTTCAGGATCTTGGATGAGCTGATCCATCCAGTTAACAATCGACAAGATCTCCTCTTTACCAATTCCCCTGGTAGTAAGAGCACCTGTTCCAATACGTATCCCGCTAGATTTGCCTGGATGTTTTGCATCAGAGGGAACGACATTACGGTTAAGGACAATACCGCAGTCCTCTAAACACTCTTCTGCCTGGGCTCCAGTCACACCGTTATCGCTCAAGTCTACAACTACTTGATGGTTGTCAGTTCCTCCGGTGACGATTCTGTAACCTTTTTCAGCCATGCAACTAGCCATATATGCGGCGTTTTCTACTGTTCGCTTCTGGATTTCAATAAACCTGGGATCTGTTGCCAGTTTCATGATTACCGCTTTAGCGGCAATAAGATTTACTGCACTTGTACCTTGAGTCCCCGGGAAGACACTCTTGTTAAGCTTCTTTGCAAATTTTTCTTTGGACAAGATGATGCCTCCTCGTCCACCCATGAGAGTTTTGTAGGATGTAAATGTGACAAAATCGCAATGTGGCACCGGGCTTGGGATTGCTTTACCAGCAACGAGCCCTGCCAGATGTGCGATGTCGGCCAATAAGTAAGCTGATACCTCGTTTGCTATTTCAGCCATTTTCTCGTAATCGATGAGCCGAGGATAAGAGCTCGCACCAGTAACAATCATCTTTGGTTTGAATTCCCGTGCCATTTCCCGTACCTGTTCATAGTCAATACGTTCAGTTGAGGGATCTAAAGCGTAATGTTTAAACTCAAAACATTTGCTGGTTGCGGAGGCTCTATGTCCATGGGAGAGATGGCCACCGTGGGGTAAACTCATAGCTAATATGCGATCACCAACATCAAGCACACCAAAGTAAACGGCCAGGTTTGCGGACGTTCCACTATGGGGTTGAACATTCACATATTCAGCTCCAAAAACATTTTTCGTTCGTTCGATAGCAAGACTCTCGACGGTGTCAACATGTTCACATCCGGCGTGGTACCTGTTGCCGGGATACCCTTCTATAGTTTTGGTGTTGAAGATAGAGCCCATTATCTCCATAATTGATCGAGGAGAGTGGTTTTCAGCAGCTATCAGGTTAAGCGTGTTATCAATTCTTTCTTCTTCCCTGGTTACTAGTGCAGCCATCTCAGGATCATCTCGCAGAAGGAACTTCATAATATTCTCCATGATATAAATGGTAATTTTAGTATTTGATATTTAAGCTCAAGCACACCTCTTTCCACCAAGAATGGTGCCAACTTGACATTAGGCACTTCTCAAAAACTAAAAAATAGTTATTCACTATAATTATCAGTATTTTAAGAAACTCATTTTGATAGCAAGTATCTTTTCCGCACGAGTCATTGTTTCTCATGCATGAGAATAGATTCTGCTCGTCAGGGGGGCATCGCAAAACAAAAAACAAAGGGTATCAGGTGCTTATCAGAATCGATAATCCCAAGACGATGAATTTATCATTTGTGAGAAGTGTTGGATATGTCTGTTTGGTCTTGACTTATTGAGTGAAGAAATATTAGGTTCGTTTATCAAGAATGAAAAACAGGCTTTGGATAGAGACGAGACTGGAGACGTGTAGTGAGCAAAGATACAAAACAGACCACAGGCCAACACAATGAACTTATGCTTATTCGCCATACGGTTCAACATGTTGTCAGTGCTATTTCAGCCGTACTCGGAGTTGAAGTAGCAATCATAGGCAACAACTTCGAACTGGTCGCAACAAGTAAAACATTTCTCGAAACCCGTGGTAAAGATGTTAACGAGACATTTGTTAAAAATGTTTACCGAAAAGGCGTCGCGGTCATTCCTAACCCTGGTCTACATGAATTTTGTGTTGGTTGTAAATATGAAGGGAATTGCCCTGAAACTGCAGAGGTGCTTAGGGTAATCGAACATGATGGCCAACGTTACGGAGTGATTCTTCTTGTCGCCTACACCTCCAGCCAAAAAGAAAAATTACTTAACAACACAGGTGAGCTTCTTGAGTTCATAAGTGAGATGACTAATCTCATCTATAATGAGATTTTACTGCAAAAAAGTCTCGAAACCGAAAAATTGATGAAGCGTCAGCTTGAGACAACGATGGAATTCGTTGACACAGGCATAATTACTGTTAATCAAAAAGGACGAGTACTGCAGATAAACAGCAAGGCGAAATCACTGACAGGAACAAAACCTCATAATAACAAAGGAATACTATTACATCATTTGCTACCGCAGACACTTGTAGATCAGCTTCTCGTTGAGGGTAAAAAGATTATCAGGTGCGAAGTGGATACAGGTCCATCGCTGGAAGTGCATTGCCTGCTCTCTGCAAATCCCATAACAGTTGATGGAAAGATAATGGGAGCAGTATTACGACTATCTGATTTTCGTGAAGTTGTTTCTACAGTTTATCAATTTTCGGGCCAACATATAGATACAACCTTTGATGATATTCTGGGTAAAAGTGACCCTATCTGTATAGTCAAAGAAAAGGCTGTAAAAGTTGCTAAAAATGAATCCACCATCCTCATTCTTGGTGAAAGCGGAACAGGTAAAGAGTTGTTTGCCAGGGCAATCCATACCAACAGCCTACGTAAAGAACGGCCCTTTATCGCCATTAACTGTGCAGCTATACCGGAAGCACTTTTAGAGAGTGAGCTATTTGGTTATGACGATGGGGCCTATACAGGTTCGCGGAAGGGAGGCAAACCCGGCAAATTTGAAATGGCCGCAGGAGGTACACTCTTTCTCGATGAAATAGGCGATATGCCCCTGCATATGCAGGCGAAGATTCTTAGAGTACTCCAGGAGGGCCTTATTGAAAGACTTGGTGGCCTGAAAACTAAAAAAGTCGATGTTCGCATTATCGCTGCTACTCACAGAGACCTGAGGCAACTGGTTCAGGACGGCACTTTTCGCGAAGACTTGTTTTATCGACTTAACGTAGTACCCATTCATGTACCTCCACTTCGAAAACGGAAAAAAGATATCTCCATTTTACTGAACTACTTTCTCACAAAATATAACATCAAAATGAAGAATAGTCTGTCCGGGTTTTCACCAAAAGCAATGGAAAGCCTCCAGGTCTATCATTGGCCTGGAAATGTTCGGGAATTGCAGAATACTGTCGAGTATGCAGTAAACATTGAACCAGGTAATGTTATTGGCAGCGACTCGTTACCATCTCATATCCGACTTCACGGCGCTTCTAAGAGACTACACAAACCATTGCCTGAAAAAGTCAGAGAGTTTGAATTATTACTCATAAATGAAGCGATGGAACAGTTTGATAATTCGGTTGAAGGGAAAAAACAAAGCGCTAAAAAACTTGGAATCAGTCTTCCAACATTATATAGAAAAATCAAAGAGTATGAATTGTAAGTTGTTTTTATTGATAGCATAAAAACACAATTTATTTCCTTGCATCATCAACCTTAAAAAAGAATACAACGAAAATGATAGATATAAATTTAATAGTCGAGAATCCAGAATACGTAACTAAATCTCTAGCGAAAAAAAATTGTCATGTCGATTTGAACGAAGTCATATTATCGGTAGAGAAAAGACGTCAATTGCTGGGTGAAAGTGAAAAGTTGAAAGCTGAGAAGAACGTCCTGCTAAAAGAGCTACAACAACGAAAAAAAAACAACGAGGATATTAACGACATTCTTGGGCGCCTCTCCGCCATAAAAGACAATATTGGAATCTATGATCCACAGCTAAAAGAGCTGACATCTTCTATTAACGACTTCATTATTCAGCTACCTAATCTGCCAGATGACGACGTGGTTGGCGGCGGAAAAGAGAACAATCAAATCCTCAGAACACATGGCAACAAACCTCTCTTTGACTATACGTACAAGGACCACATGTTTCTGGCAAAATCACTTGGTCTCATTGATTATCAGCGTGGAGCAAAAATGGCAGGGAGTGGGTTCTGGGTATATAAGGGCAAAGGGGCTATTTTAGAATGGGCTCTTCTTAACTACTTTGTCGGAGAGCACATAAAAGACGGTTATACTTTTTTACTTCCTCCTCACATATTAAATCAGGACTCAGGGTATGCTGCTGGCCAGTTTCCCAAGTTTTCTGATGATGTCTTTGCACTCAAACAACCAAATAAAGAAGAGGATAAATTTCTCTTACCAACTGCGGAAACTGCCCTTGTTAATTACCACAGAGATGAAATTCTTAAAGAAGAAGACTTGCCCCTTAAATATTTTGCCTATACCCCTTGCTATCGGAAAGAAGCTGGTTCCTATCGGGCCGATGAAAAGGGAATGATCCGTGGCCACCAGTTTAATAAGGTAGAAATGTTTCAGTACACTAAGCCGGAAGCTTCACCAGATGCCCTGAATGAACTCTTGGGTAAAGCTGAAAAATTAGTGCAGGATTTAGAACTTCACTATCAACTTACTCAACTTGCGGCAGAAGATTGTTCGGCATCAATGAGAAAAACCTTCGATATTGAAGTTTGGATCCCTAGCATGGATGGATATAAAGAAGTGACCTCTGCCTCAAATGCTGGTGACTACCAGGCCCGAAGAGGAAATATCAAATTCAAGAAAACAGGGCAAAAGCCGGCTCATGTCCACACGCTCAATGCGTCAGGTCTCGCTACTTCTCGAATAATGCCCGCGCTTTTAGAGCAACACCAAAATGAAGATGGCAGTGTAACTATTCCAGAGGTACTTCGTAGGTTGACTGGATTTGAAAAATTAGAGCCTGAACTCTAACCAAAAAGGTTTGTCTTTTATTGTCATTCTGCGAGGTGAAGCTTCTAGTCTCGTATGGCATGTAATTGAAAATATGATGTTTATACATCTGTAGATACATGCAGTAACCTATTTCCCAGGTGGTTTTCGTGACAGACTTGTTTAAAGCAAAAGCAGAAACATATGAGACCAAGGAATGGAATAACGAGATCTCAGCGATTGGACAAGTGATATTGTCAGAGATACCTTTTCATGACCAAATGCATGTGATGGATTTTGGCGCTGGTACAGGGCTTCTGTGCTCCCAGATAGCTCCTATGGTCCAAAAGATAACGGCAGTAGATATTTCCGAAGCCATGCTGGAAAAACTTAAAGATAAACAAGATCTTAAGGCAAAAGTGAATGCTGTTTGTCAGGATATCATGTGTACTCCAGTTGATGGGAACTTTGATATCATTATGAGTGCTTTTGCCATGCATCACATAGAAGACACCGATAAATTAATTAGAACATTTTCGGAACACTTGGAACCAGGTTCTCGTATTGTCTTGGTTGATATGGATGAAGAAGATGGGAGCTTCCATTCTAAGGATACTTCGGGTGTATTTCATTGCGGATTCAATCGTGATGATCTGGAAACACTACTGAAAATGCATTCTTTCACGTGTGTAGATTTTGCACAAACACATTTCTTCAAATGGGATGAAAAAGAGTATTCAGCCTTTTTAGTGACAGCTTTGAAAGCTTAAACTGTTGGAGATCGACACCAGTTCTGACAGTCTTCAGGTAAGGCTAAAAGAAGGCCCATTTTACTCCGTGAACATGTTACTGATAGTTTGCTGGTCAGTATATGTTGTAAATCGCTTTGGAAAAGAGTCCGTCTGTAACCATATATTGCAGAAGCAGGTGGCAGATCTGGCCGATTCTGTTTTTTAGTCTTTACCATTTCAAACACTATGAAACTTAGCACTACCTCCTGTACCTGAATGAAAGTAGATCAGTCATTTACTGTGGTGCTGAAGAGTCACGTTTTCTAATCGAATGTAATGCAGGTATCCTGTACCCTGCCTCTCCAACCATTTCTGCGTGAAAAGAAAATGCTATCAATCATTTTGTCGTTTCCAAATGGAGCAACTCATTAGAATATTTTGCTCATCATACTGACCATCTTCTACTCACAGGGCTATCAGGAACTACCTGAACTCAAGCCGGTTACTATCCGGTTGATAAAGCCAACTCCCATCTTGCCCTCTGGTTATGTACTGTTTTGATAACGAGAAGTGATAAATCGTATACCCATCCACTTCTCTTTCTCACATGTTCAGATTTTCATGACCATCCACCTTTACAACAGTATAAAAAAGCGGTAATAGGATGATGTATAGTCCTCTTTCATGTTTATCTTTGCGGTTCCATAGTGAGTCCCTTGGCCCTATTTCACCGTAGCCCACTATCTGGGCTAAACACACAAAAGACGAGTGGTGGTTTATCCAAACAATGAATGCTATTGGATAAATTGCTATTATTTAGTTAACACAGCAACGCCTGAGTACCAGCACAATCATTTATCATTGATCGAAGAAATAAGTAAATCACCATGCCCCATTATCGAAAAAGAATTCACTCTATCAGGTTCAAACTGATCACCAGCCTTATTGTAGTTTCCCTTTTTGTTTGCTTAGTTTCAGTTCTCGTCGGTGGTAATTTGCTGTTTCGTTCTGTCATCAATGAGGCTAATCACCGTATCCAACAGGATCTAAACGTTGCAAGAGTGATATATGATGACAGGATCAACGCAATCCGTTTGGCGCTTAAGATTATAGGTTCCACTCCGGAGCATGAACAGGGTGCCTCCAGCAATATTCTACCTACTACAAAAGCAATCAGCCAACTAGCCGATCAGCTACAGCTTGATTTTCTTGGAATGACTGACGGCAGTGGAAACCTCCTGTACCAATTCAGACAAGATAGCAACGAAAATATCGGACATAAAAGCAAGAATCCACTGATTAAGAATGTGATCGATAATCATCAGCTTATCGCCGGTACCATCGTTTTATCTAAAGAGCAGTTGCTGTTTGAAAATCCTTCACTTACTTCCCGAGCTGAGTTAGCTACAATGGCCATTGGTGTTGCCCTGCCAATCTTTTCAGACAACACTGTTTTAGGCATCCTCTATGGCGGGTTTTTACTCAATGACGACATCAGCATAGTCGACAAAATAGGGGAAACAGTTTTTAAAAATGAAAAATACAAAGGCCACAATGTTGGTACAGCGACTATCTTTCACAACGACGTCAGAATAGCAACCAGCGTCAAAGATTCCTTCGGGAAAAGAGCATTGGGAACCGTTGCCTCTGATGAAGTTGCTCAGCATGTTCTTGTGGAAGGAGAAAAATGGACAAATCGGGCGCAGGTTTTAAACGACTGGTATATCGCTGCTTATGAACCAATAATTGACATCTTCGGCCAGCGAGTCGGGATGTTATATGTCGGAATACTGGAAGCTCAATACCTGGATATTCGAAAAAAGGCCTTTACGCTGTTTGCGGGCATAAGTTTGGTTGGAGTGCTCATTGCCATCTTCTTAGGTTGGCTCCTTACTGGTAGGATAATGCAACCGGTAACCCATCTCATTCGTGCCAGTACAGAGATTTCTGACGGCAACTTTTCTCCGGATATCGGCCCAATATCTAGAGATGATATTGGCCGGTTGCAAAGTAAATTTCTCAAAATGGCTGAGGCCTTAAGAGAAAAAGAACAACGTCATAAAGACGAACACGAGACCCGACTGCTTCAATCTGAAAAACAGGCGAGTGTTGGAAAGCTGGCAGCCGGTGTTGCCCACGAGATCAATAACCCTCTCACTGCTGTTTTAACTTTCACCCATCTGATTCTAAGAAGAAAAGATCTGCCAGATGAGGTGCTAAAAGACCTGGAAATAGTCAAAACACAAACTGAGCGCGTGAGGAAAATCGTCAAAAGTCTGCTTGACTTTTCACGTCAAACAGTCATCAAACCAGAGTCAACTGATATAAACAGACTTATCGAAGACAGTATCGGCCTGATGAAAAATCAAGCTCTTATTAAGGATGTTAATCTCTCTTTTGAGGGAGCAAGCAATCTGTCTACACTCACTCTTGATAGGAATCAGTTCCAAAGTGTACTCATTAACATGATCATTAATGCATTGGATGCGACTCCCTCAGGGGGATTCATCGAGATACAGACAATGAACGTGATTCAAGATGATGAAAAGGGAGTGGAGATTAAAATATCCGATAGTGGAACAGGCATATCAGAAGAGGATTTAGATCAACTCTTCGATCCATTTTTTACCACAAAAGAGATTGGTAAGGGTACCGGACTTGGACTGGCTGTGACAGCGGGAATTATTGAACGTCACGGAGGAACAATCAAAGTTTGGTCTCAAGAGGGAGAAGGCACAACATTTACTATCTGGATGCCCCGTCGAGTAAGTGGTGCTCCTTCAGGTTATCCGCCCATCAAGAGGAGTTAGATCATGAGAATACTGATAGTTGATGATGATGCTATTGTAGTCCAAAGTTGCGTACGCATCCTGGAAATGGAAGGGATTGAAACTCAGGTCGCAAACACTGTAGAAGAGGGAGAAAAATTACTCCATTCCGTAGGAGCCTCGTTCCCGTATGCACTGATACTAACAGATGTAAAAATGCCGGGTCAGGACGGATTTGAAATGATCCGACGAGCCAGAAGGATACGGCCGGACATCCCAATACTTATGATGACAGGATATTTAACCAATAAAACAATGGAAAAAGGTCGCCGCTATGGAGCGGACAACTATATAGCAAAACCATTTACACCGGATGAGCTCGTTGATGCCGTGAAGAAAACGACAGTCCGAAATAAAGGAGGATTCCAGGAATGACCCAATCAATGCTGATTATTGATGATGACACTGCGGTGTTAGCATCCTGCCAGCGAATCTTTACTGAGGAGGGGTTTAAGGTAACAACCACCACAAACCCTTCTGAAGGAATTGAGATGGCAACCAACAAGCAATACACTGTGGTTCTGTGTGACTGGCATATGCCAGAACTTGATGGCATGGATGTCGTTACAAAACTCGAAACTGATGCATCAGAGTCCGCAGTTGTCATGATTAGCGGCTACCCTTCTGTAGGGCGGGCTACAGAGGCTATGCAACGCGGTGTAATGGATTACCTTGCCAAACCCTTTACCCCTGAAGAAATCACAGAGACTGTGCAAAAGGCCATTGCAGCCAAGATAAATCAGGAGAAAAAAGCTCTGGGGCGATTTGAAAAACTGCTTGGAAAATTTCCAACCCAGAGTATGGACGATAAGGGGCCCAAAAATATTGCCGAAACTGTCGCTGAAACTGTCGGTGTTGCAAAGGCAACTTCCCCCTGGCTCTCTCTTTTTGTCCTTGGTGTTATGGCTGGTGCTTATGTTGGATTTGGTGGATTATTTGCTACCTCTGTCACCTTCGACATACCTGCGGAAATGGGTATTGCGGTTAAAAAACTGATCGGTGGTGGGGCATTTAGTATCGGTCTAATGCTCGTTATCATTGCTGGCGCTGAACTGTTTACCGGCAATACCCTCATGATCTCAAGTATTATGACTGGTCGAATTACCTGGTCAAATGTTCTCGCGAGATGGACACTTGTCTATTTTGCAAATTTCCTTGGCTCGATCATCCTTGCCCTGCTCTTTTATTATTCAGGACTCTGGAAAACAGGAGGTGATGCACTGGGAATTGCAGCGGTTAAAACTGCCTATGGCAAGGTTCACCTCAGCTTCGGAGAGGCCCTTATCCGCGCTATCGGCTGTAACTGGATGGTCTGCCTGGCAGTATGGATGGCACTTTCAGCACGTCAAACCGTTGGTAAAATATTCGCTATTTTCTTTCCCATCATGGGCTTTGTTGCCATCGGTTTTGAGCACTGCGTTGCTAATATGTACTTCATTCCTGTTGGTATATTTCTCTCCCAAGGGGCTGGTATTGCACCTGAAGGCTTAGATGTTAGTTCAATTACCTGGGGAGCATTTGTTTTTAAAAACTTAGTCCCAGTTACAATTGGTAACATCATTGGTGGAGTCGTCTTTGTCGGATTAGGATACTGGGGAGCTTACCTCAGACCCGCCAAATAAGTCATTTTTAGCGGGCTGAAAGAACTGACTGGGCTCATTTTTTGATTGAGCCCAGTCAGCTTAAGCTCACCAGTATTTTTAATGAAGGGGTTGCGTGTGGAACAGGGCCGAATGACTTTGTGACTCCCCCCCCCACATACAAAAAAAGTCAGGAATGCTCAGTAATACCAAACTGATATCGGTAACAACGTAAGTTTCTTTGGCACTGAAGTCGATGACTGACAGTAGTGTTTTTCGCGCAGAGATAGCAGGGCAGGAAAAATGCAAGATACCACAACACGTGTTAGCGCTTATCTGTGAGATATAATCTAACTTGTTGGTGAAAACCGTCAGGTCGGATCTCGACTTCTACACCTACGTCCTCACATGTATACATATTTCCCAATTAACATGCTTCCGACCCGCCTTCCATTCCTTCAAGGAAAAACGATCAATAATCTAGTCGGTTAATGTTTCAGTGTTTCTCTCGTAATATCCATAAAAGGCTTTTACGAGAGAAACACTTTTAATCGAGGTTATAGAATGGATTTATATGGTCCTTTTTAGCTTTCATCGGCTTATCAAACACAACATCTTTGAAATCGAATTTACGAATAAGTCTTTCAGCTATTTTTTGCCGAACTTCCTTGTCATTTTTAAGGCCACCGTCAAGATGACTAAGGATCACCACACCGTTTTTGATGGCCACAGTGGCATTAGGCGAAACGTTAACGATTGTTGCATGAACATTGGCAACCAGAGCTTGTTCTTTCAGCTTGGCTTGTGAGTCCGGAGTTGCATCAAATCTACCCTCTTTAATAACTCCCTCCAAGATGTTTACGACATCTTCGACTGTCATCGTATCAATACAGAGAACAAGGTCGTAGAGACTGCAATTCCACGTATCTTTTCCGTACAGACTTAAGCCCCATTTACGTCTTTCATCGTCATCCTTTTTTAACAGATATCTGGCTTCTTCAGCTGAGGAGTTTTCACGTTTCATTTCTTCTTTTATCCGGTCTTCCATGTTGGAGATAATTCTTACTTTAGCAACATGTTTAATTCCCTGTAGGAAGAAATGTCCGGATAACCCATGGTAGACTATATTGTCCTTCACCATATGGTTAAGAAACGCAGAACGGAAATAGCTCATGTATCGCTCTCTACCATGATTGAACCGGTCAAGAACGGATGGTGCATCATGTAGAGCTTTGACTAATCGTATCTCAGGTATCGAGAATTCTTCACAGGTTTCCAGTAAGATATCTCTGGAAACACACTCATACCCTAGTCTCTCAGCAAGTTTTTCAGCGACGTCTTTGCCGCGACTAAATGATCCTCTCGAAATAGTAATTATAGCCATAATGAACATCCTCTTGATTTATGGTCCGAATGTGATGGGTTAATGCGTAACACTTTTAGGTAAATGAGCATAAAACCGATTGTTTTTAACATCTGATGTTAACTTTTCTTTTGAAAAGATATGGTAACCAATCGCAACTTACTTAAAAAAGCTCAGTAGCGCGTGGAGCGTCGTAAGGGGATGAGGTGGGCAGCCCGGAATATAGAGGTCCACCGGGATAATGGCGTTCAAGTCACCACTAATCTCTTCGCTACCCCAGAAAGGCCCACCAGATATTGAGCAACATCCACTGGCAATGACGACTTTGGGCGATGGTACCGCATCATAGGTGTCGAGCAGTGCCTGTCTCATATTACGGGAAATGGGGCCAGTAACATGGATACCATCTGCATGTCGAGGTGACGCAACAAAGTCAATGCCAAAACGTGACAAGTCAAAGAATGGGGTATTGAGAACATTGGTGTCAGCCTCGCACGAGTTGCAACCGGCGGCAGAAACCTGCCGGAGTTGTAACGAGCGACCAAAGAGCTTCTTGAAATGGTTTTTGGAATGCTGAGCAAGGTCAGGTAAACTACCATTTGTGACAAGATCAGTTCGATTTGCAGTACCGAGATCAAAATTCTGACTGAAATGGACGAAGGCTCCATCATCAATCGTTTCGCATTGACCGCAAAAGGTGCACTTGCCAAGATCAATAGTCTTTGCTGTAACGTCTATAGCGTCCTGAGGGCAAATATTGGCGCACTGTTTAATAATCTCTGTGGTACAGTCTTGGTTTATGACAGGTAGCCCTCTGAATCTATGATAAAGGGCAATAGGCTCTTTAGGGTAAGATGAGGTTTTGCACCCTTGCTCCATTCTATTTTTTATTACTTTCAGCATAGTAAAACCTTGTGTGTTTTCCTGTGTCGATCAAATTGAATTACCAGTCTAGTTACTATTACAGATCAAATCCGCAGTAGGAGAGGTTGAAGCTCTTGTTACATAGAGGAAAGTCGGAAATTTCCTGGTTACGAAGAGACATTGCTAAACCTGTCCAGTTATGAAATGAAGGATCCTTGATTTTATAACGCTGTACTTTGCCTTCGGCGTTGGTAAGAATGCAGTGAGATACCTCACCGCGCCAACCTTCATTGATAGTTACAACAAAAGAATCTGGTTGAAGGTTATGTTCTTTCATATGTACGGAAGTTGCTGTCTCTGTATAACTTTCTTCATTATCAAGCAGGATATTGATAATCCGGAGCGAGTGCATGATTTCTTCACGTCGAACCGAAGCACGACTGTTCACATCACCATTTGTAACTGCGTTGCTATTTGCTGGAAGTTCTCTGTAACATTCTGTTGGAAAAGTAATTCTGGCATCGTAGGGTAGGTTACATGCTCTACCTGCATATCCAACGAGGCCTAGGTCTGATGCTACTTGCTGTTCTACAGTTCCTGTGTGTTCAAATCTGGCCTGTACAGTATGGGCATTAAACAGTAGGTCGCAGACATGTTCGATCTCCGGTGTGATTTCAGTAAGTTTCTCTCTGATGAGTCGTCGTTGCTCTTCTTTCATTACATGAGTGACACCACCAGGTCTAACCAGACCTTTACCAAATCTGTTACCGCTTAAAACTTGCAGCAGATTGAGGAATTCGCCTCTGATTCTGCCAAAATAGGCAGCAGGTGGATTGAAGGCTACATCTCCACTCAACGCGCCGAGATCACCTATATGGTTACAAATTCGTTCCAGTTCTAAGGCGATGGTGCGTATGATGTGCGCGCCTTCGTCTACGCTCAAACCAGCTAAAGCCTCCACAGCCTGACACATACAAAGGTTATGGCCTATAGTGGTATCACCGGCGATAGACTCACAGATTATTGGAAATCGTTTTTGTGGCAGGTTGGGAAGCATTTTCTCAATACCACGATGTTGATATCCGAGCTGAATTTCTAAATGGAGTACTTCTTCTCCTGCGCATTGAAACCGAAAATGTCCTGGTTCAATAATACCTGCATGAACTGGTCCTACTGCCACTTCATGAATGGCTTCTCCTTCAATGCTGAAATACGGGTAGTTTCCTGGAATCTCTTTTGTGTAATCGTTGTCGAAAACATCTGTTTGACCTGAGTAGTTTTCGTGATATCTGACCATCTTGAGCCATGGATGACCGTCCGGCCTTAGGCCGAACTGTTCAGCTATCTCCCGCTCGAACATGTGGAATTTTTCACTGCAGTTTCTGGTCAAGGACTGAAAGGAGGTACCCACCTTGGTACCAATAGCATAAAGTTCAGTGTTACGTACTACTGCAAGCAGCTTGTAATTGCCTTCTTCATTGTAGGCGAAGAATTGGACGATAAATCCCTCATTCTTGACGAATTCGGATAATGTTGTGAAGAACTGATCGAATGGGACCTGAGGAATAGATTTCCTGGTGACCACCATGCCGTTATGTATTTTTAATAGGTTATCCATGGGTTATGCCACCAATTATTTTGATTGAATTGAGAATGGTTGTATAAACAATATCCGGAATCCATACACAAAGAGCTATAGAAGCCAACAGTAGGGTATACGATGGCAGCAGTCGGAGCGTTTTCTCTTCAACCTGCAATTTGCCTGAAGTTTCACCATAAGACATAGACATGAAAATACGGCCAACGCCTGCTCCAACAAGGGTAAGAGCCAGAAGGAATATGGCTACACTGATGTAACGGTGTTGCTGAAAGGCACCAACAATAATAATGACTTCACTGATGAACATACCAAATGGTGGTAAGCCTGAAATACCAATAAATCCTGCAAAAAAAGTAACGAAAGTTTTGGGTAAATGGCGAATGATTCCCCCAATACGTTGAACCTGTTTTGTACCAAAACCAAGGAGTATGTTACCAGCCGAGAGGAACAGTGATGATTTCAGCAGTGAATGGTGAATAATATGAAGAAAAGCACCATAGAGTGCAAAACCGCCAATTCCAACACCAAAGGCTACAATTCCCATATTTTTAATACTGGAGTAGGCGAGCATCCTCTTGTAATCAGGTTGACCGATAATAAAGATGGCACCTACAAGCATTGAGAGCAGACCGAAACCAATTAAAATGTTACCAGAGAACTCCCCAAGTCCGGCCACGCTCATGAGGACGTGGGTTTTATAGATACCGAGGAAGGCACAGTTAAGTAAAGCTCCAGAGAGTAATGCTGAGGCAGGACTAGGGGCCTGGCTATGTGCATCAGGGAGCCAGGTATGCATTGGGGCAAGGCCCATTTTGGTGCCGAAACCAATGACCACGAAAATAAATCCAACTTTTAACCAAAGTGGGTCAAGTTGAGAAGCAACTGTATTTAGAGACGTAAATGTCATGGGGGCATCGATATTGCCAAGATCCATGGCCAAGGTTATAAAAAAGTAGCCGAGTAGGGCCAGGGCAATTCCCACCGAGCATATGAGAACATATTTCCAGGTTGCTTCAAGTGCTTCTTTGGATCGATGAATAAAGATAAGAGGTGCACTGACAAGGGTTGTTGCCTCGATAGCTATCCACAATACAATAGGGTGGTCGGAAAGTGTGACCATGGACATGGTGCCGAGAAAAAGTAACATGCAACAGATAAAAATAGGCTTATTTTCCATCTCCGTCTCCATCATGTAAGAAAAAGAGTAGACAGAGATACAGACGAAAATAAAGGATGTTACCATGAGAATCAGCAGGCCTTCAGGTGAAGCACTGAAGTAGTTTGGGAAAGCTGGTGTGAGTTTACCAAGCCAGCTCATGATAGTTAGTTGAAGATGTAGCAGCGCTGTAATTAAGAGCAGTATTCTACCTAATGTCGCTGGCAGGGCAAGTGCCATAAGTCCTGTTGCGATTGGTAGTAAAAATATAAACTCAATCATAGTATCAATCCTTTAAGCGTCCGAGTAAGGTTGTGTCGACATCATCGAAGGCACTATTGATATTGTGCAGGATGATCCCCATGATCATGACTCCCACTAAGAGGTCCAGCAGAACTCCAAATTCGACAACATAAAGAGTATGACTGTGTTTAGTTAGAGCTGTACCGATAAGGTAAATACCGTTTTCCAGCATGAGGTAGCCGATTACCTGGGTTATCGCTTTACTTCTGGCCATCATCAAGAAAAACCCGGCTGCCATCGTGGTAATGGCGGTTATCAAAACCATATCATGCCCTGCAGGAAGAGAGAGTCGGAGGTGGTTTGTGATGAAGACGGAGAAAATCAATATTGCAAGTCCGGACAGGATTGATGCATGGTAGCTGATAAATGGTTCAATCTCGCGCTTGATGGCAATCCGTTTAACTGCCATATAGAGTAAACCGGGAATAAGTAAACCTTTAATCAGGATCATTATTTGAAAGAAGATAATAGCGCCACTTCCAAGAGACCCATGATTTTTAAGAAAAAGCGGGGTGAGTGAAACCATAATCCCCTGCAGGGCCATAATTTGGACTAGAGCCATCAGCCTGGTTGACCCAAGAGAGAGTAAGACCGATAGCAGTATAAGTGCTAGAATTGATTCGGTAATATTTATCACTGTAAAACTCCCATAGTTAAAATGGCAGCAAAAAAGACCAATGCAAACGAGGTGAGAATGAACTGAGGAACTAAATTCATTTTGAACCGTGCCATTATGGACTCTGTTATTCCTATAGCAACATAGACTAAGGCGATAATTGAATAAAAAATCAAACCATTAGCGAACTCACTTGCAAGGGTAAACGGGTAAATGATTTGTGCTATAAATGCTGAGTAGAAGAACAGTTTGTAAAATGACCCCAGTTCAATAAGTGCGAGGTCTGGCCCACTGTGATCTAGGATCATCACCTCATGTATCATGGTCAACTCGAGATGGGTTGCGGGATCATCGACAGGCACGCGAGAGTTTTCAGTGAGAAGGACCATAAACAATGCAACAATCACAAACAATAGCAGTGAGCCGGAGGCATATAGAAGACATATCTGGTTATCTCCTGTAAAAAAATCGGCAAAGCTGAGTGAGCCAGTGAGGCGATAGAATAGAATTAGGATGGTGAAAATAGTCACCTCGGCTAGCGTGGAGAAAAATACCTCTCGTGCTGCCCCCATCCCTTCAAAAGGTGATGCTGTGTCGAGTGCAGCAATAACAGTGAAAAAACGTCCTATACCCATGATATAGAAGAGGACAATAACGTCACCGTGAAAGGAAACGAGCGGTGCACTGCCGGCAAATGGGAAAAAGAGAAGTACAACCAGTGCGGTGGCAAAGGAGACTGTTGGTCCAAGCTTGAAGACAAAACTGGAACTGGTACTGTAGACAGAACCCTTGTGCAGCAGTTTAATAAGGGTGAAATATTTAATTAAAAGTGGAGGACCCTTTTTCCCAGCTAAAAAGGCTTTTACTTTTAATATGATACCGGGAAAGAGGGGTGCCGCCAGTATCGCGATGGCTAACGTTATAAATGTTTCCATATAGAGCCTCATATAAAGAGCAGCAAGACGATGATAGTTACAATAATGTAGCCAATATAAAGCTGGATATGGCCATGCTGTATCCAGCGCATTTTCGCGAGCAGATAGAGAACTGGGCTGACTATACGATCTATCAAAGCTGTTTCTGCGATGTCATCCACCCTGGTTTTATAGGTAGTGATGCCAGGAAATATCCTGGATATGCCTGAGTAATTAGTCTTGATGTTGACGAAAGGGCGAAAGAAATCGACGATACTCATAGCGTAGGATGTGCCGGTATACTGCATTCTGACGGTGGGTTGTGTAAATCCACAGCCCCAGGTAGGTCCGGTACGTACTTCTTTTTTAAGATAGAAAGTTTTGCGCAGTAATAGACTGATGACAAACAATACGATTAACAGACGGGCTGCAAAGGCTAAGTTGTGAGCAACCAGCGCTATCTCGCTTGGAGGAATGAGGTGCAGGACCGATATACTCTCTAGACCCCTGAATACTGTCATGATAAAGGGCTCGGGGAAAACACCGATAACCAGGCATGTAGCTGCCAAAATGATCATTGGAAGCGTCATGGTTAGCCCAGGTTCTATAGCATTAGCAGTTTTTTGGGTTCGGGGCTCACCCAGAAAAACCACACCCACAACTTTTGAAAAACAGGCAGCAGCCAATCCACCAATAATGGCTAAAGAGAGAATCGCCAGTATCGTAAAGATAAAAGAAGAACCACCTAAAGTAAGGCCATGAAAAGCTCCGTAGTATATTAAAAATTCACTTACAAAACCATTGAATGGTGGAAGGCCGGATATGGACACTGAACCAATGAGAAAGGTCTTCCCTGTCGCTGGCATACTTTTCATAAGTCCGCCCAATTGATCAATATGCCTGATTCCTGTCTTTTGCAGCACTGCTCCTGCACCAAGAAATAGCAGTGATTTGAAAATAGAATGATTGAGAACATGAAGCAGGCCGCCAGCAAAACCAAAACTGGCCATAATCAAGTTGTCGGAAGCGACGCCAATCATACCAATTCCGATACCAATGAGGATGATCCCGATGTTTTCCACGCTGTGGTAAGCTAGTAGCTTTTTTAGGTCATGCTTGCCGAGGGCGTAAACTACTCCGAGAATCCCTGATATTATGCCAAGGGTAAGCACTACCTCTCCATAGATAAGTTCGGTTACCCCGAGAGAGGCATAGAGACGAACGATTCCGTAGATGCCCATTTTGATCATGACGCCTGACATAATAGCAGAGACATTACTCGGTGCTGCAGGGTGTGCGTGTGGAAGCCAGATATGTAGAGGGAAAATACCTGCTTTGGAACCGAAGCCGATTAAGGCAAGGAAAAACACTATTACCTTGATCTCCTCAGGAATAGCGCCAAAGGAGAGAAAATGAAATGACCTTGTATAACTGTAGGCGAGAGAAAAAGCCGCGAAGATACACATGGCCCCAACATGTGTGAAAATAAAGTAAATATAGCCTGCTTTTCTTGTGTCCTTTTTATGATAATCGTGCATGACGAGGAAAAAGGATGAAAGAGACATAACTTCCCAGACCAGGGCAAAGCTGACGATGTTGTCTGCAGTGACAACAAGGGCCATGGAAGTTGTAAGCAGGGTGAGAAAAAAATAATTTATCGCGACTCGACCACGTTTATTAGCTTCATCCATATAATGAAAACTGTAGAGTACAGCGAGGGGACAGATTGCAAAAATAGGGATGAGGAAAAAGGCTGAAAGTGAATCCAGGCTAAATGAAAGAGTAAAGAGGTGAAGCCATTTAGTGGAAAAAAGAAGAATAGTTCCACCTTGTAGTGGCTCTTTTATTGCGTATAAACCAATTAAACTGCCTGCCACTGTAAGAGCTATATACCCAACTTTCATCAGGCTGAACTGGCGATACGTCAGTACAGCAAAGAGTCCACCTGCAATTAATACAGTAAGTGAAAGAAAAAAAGTATCCATCAGTCCTCGTTTATCGGGGGTGAGTGAAGTCGTTATTCACTAGCCCGAATTTCTCACCAGTTCAGGTATTTCCGTATAAACTGGTCTCTATGCACATTTTGTAAAATTCATAATATTGAAACTTGAATAGAAGAATTTTAGGCTCAGTCGTTAAAAAGAATTCTGACAAAATGTTCATGAGAAATGCGGCTAGGGTGAATGTTGTGTTGGTAGCGCGGGCGATTGATTCAGCATGCTGTTGTCATAAAGCCTCCAGGGTAATTGTGCTAAAAGTTTCATAATATATTTAAAATACGTGTATTCTGTTTGCGTAACTGTGTTCATTAGTGTCTAGAATTTCTGACACTGGTATTGCTTGGAGAGTTCATTAAAAAAGAAGTATGCCTGATAGACCTTTAAATTTGCTTTGGTTGTTCAAAAGTGAAGCCGTACCACACATCATCATCTCCGGATTGCAATCCAGGAATGATCTCTTCGAAATCTCCGATTCTACTCTTTAGGTAGACGAGCCAGTTTAGTGCATCAAGTCGTGATAAAAATGGACCTATTTCTGTCAGGGTTCCATTTTGCCCATGATGGTTTTCTAGATATTCTTTTATTCTTTTCGGTTCTTTAGTAACGCCAATGAGTATTTTCACGAGTCACCTTTCTGCTATAGTTGAGGAGTGAAATTTTTAGGTTATATGAGCAAGATGAGTGCCAATCCTTTATGGCGTAAATTCAATATCTTCTATGTTGCTGAAAATACTTGTAAAGAATTATCTGTTGAGTGATTGATGAAGGAGGAATTGTCTTTGATATTCGGTAATTTGCGCGAAATGGTAAAAGTGTAAAGTTGTCATGGGGCACTATGCCCCAAACTCTAAAAGGGTAGGGGAACGATCTGATGTAAAGAGAGAAATGTGAAATGAGATAGTACAGAGTATATGCGGTAAATCAGGATCAAAAGGTATGGAAGGTAGACTGTGTAGAGTGAGCTTGGGGTATTTTGCCCCAGGAGGGCAAAATACCCCAACTGTGATTATTAACAGATTGGATTGGCAGTAAGCTTTGTATATCTATGCATAGAGATAAACGTATTGAATTTCATTTCACTGGTTGTCTAACTTAATAACTTGTGAAGAATTTCAGAAGGACTCTTTCATATTGCTGGGTTTACAGTCTTGTGACCGCAGATACCAAATACATAGGTTCTGTGCTAGGATATGAGATGGAAGCACAGTTTTCTTTGGTTTCATGACCAAATTTATTATGTGTGTCTCAGATAGATTATCAAATTACGGGGTGTGAATATATGAGGAAAAAATCAATCCCTGAGCAGTTGAGAAATTACATGGATTTTATTTCGAAACTGCCAATTATGGCCCATGCAATAGACGATAAAGGTTTATTGATTAATGTCAGCGACTTTTGGCTGAATAAAATGGGCTATGAAAGTAAAGAAGTAATTGGTCTGAGCTCGTTAGATTTTCTAACAGCAGAATCCATAAGATATGCTAAACACACCGCTTTACCTGAATTTTTTAAAAAAGGAACAATTGAAAACGTTCCCTACCAATTTATAAAAAAAGACAAAACAATAATTGATGTTTTGTTGTCGGCCAGCTCAATTCTTGATGAGGATGGTTCCTTTGTCTGTTCTTTAGCAACAATCATTGACGTTACAGAGAAAACGCAGACAGAAAATCAATTAAAAGAAATTCAAGAACGGTATGAACTTGCAATGGAAGCAAGCCAAGACGGTTTGTACGATTGGAATCTTATGACCAATGAGATCTACTACTCACCAGGCTGGAAAAGCATTTTGGGTTACCAGGTTGATGAGTTGCCAAACGATTTCTCAGTTTGGGAAAAATTAACAGATCCTGAAGATGTAGGAAAATCGTGGAAAATGCAACAAGATCTGGTGAACAGAAAACGTGATCGTTTTGAATTAGAATTTAAAATGAAACATAAGGATGGTCACTGGGTGAACATTCTTTCGAGGGCAACCGCTGTTTTTGATAACGATTCCGGAAAAGCTGTCAGAGTTGTGGGAACCCATGTTGATATCACCGAACGCAAAAAGTATCTCAAGCAATTAAAAATATTAAATTCAGCAATAGAAAACTCTCTTAACGGCTTTGACATTGTGAACGCTGAAGGGGTGCTGATTTATGCAAATAAAGCATTTGTTAAAATGTATGGTTTTGATAGCGCAGATGAAATTATCGGCACCTCCCCTAGTGACCTGTGCGCTGATTCACGTATTCCTGAAAAACTGATTCAAAAATTACAAGAAGATGGTGAGTACGAATTTGAGCATGTGGCAAAAAAAAGAGATGGCAGTACCTTTGATGTACTTATGCATGCAACACTCGCCCATGATGAGCAGGGAAATGAAATATATCCTACTTCCTGCATAGATATTACAGTACGTAACAAATCACAGAGGGAAAAAGAAGAGCTTGAGAAGCAACTTAAACAATCACAAAAGCTGGAATCCATAGGCACTCTTGCTGGTGGAATTGCTCACGAGTTCAACAATATGCTCGCCATCATCATGGGTAACAATGAACTTATTATGGACGAAGTCCCCGAAGGGAGTCTGGCCAAAGAGAGTACTGAAGAGATTAGAAGTGCAGGAATACGTGCCAGGGAAGTGGTGAAACAGCTCTTAACCTATAGTAGACAGGACAATGCTGTTAAAAAAATAATGGATTTCAAATTTGTGGTACAGGAATCCATGAAACTTATTCGTTCATCAACCCCAGCAAATATACAGATTGAGCAAAATATTTCAGCAGATACTTATCCGGTTGTTGGTAATGACACCCAGATCAATCAACTCCTTATAAATCTATGTAATAACGCCGTTCACGCTCTGCCTGAAAAGGGAGGTAGAATATCGATTGAGTTGTTAAATGAAACCATTGATAGAAAGCAAGACAAACCTCAGACGAAATTGCCACCCGGTCAATATGCTAAACTGACGGTCAGCGATAATGGCATTGGTATGGATGGTGAGATTCTTGATAGAGTATTTGAGCCCTACTTTACAACCAAGGATGTTGGAGAGGGAACAGGCATTGGAATGGCCGTAGTGCACGGCATCGTAGCAAGGCATGGTGGTGTGATAACTGTAGACAGCAAACCAGACCAGGGAACAAGTTTCACCATATTCTTGCCAGCTCATGAAGGTCTGTTAGAGCAAGAAACTGACAAACAAGATATTCTACCAGTCGGAGATGAATACATTCTGTATGTCGACGATGAACCGTCGATAGCCCTACTTGGTAAACGCCTTTTAGAAAGTCTTGGATACAGAACCGAATCCATAACCAATCCGGAAGAAGCATTAGATATGGTGAGAAGTGATCCAAATAGATTTGATTTGCTTATCACAGACATGGCAATGCCGGATATGACAGGAGATCAATTAATTACTGAAACCTTGAAAATCCGTCAAGATATGCCGACGATTATATGTACTGGATATAGTAGCAAAATATCTGAAAAAGAAGCTGCAGGCATTGGAGTACATTCGTACATCATGAAACCGATTAACAAATCCGAATTAGCCAAATTGGTCCGAAAGGTTCTGGATGGCGCCGAAAGGTTCAAATCTTGAAAAGGCTAAATTTGTAGTAGCTCACAATTACGATTTCTCCTCGTAGTTTTGCAATTTACGGTAGAGCGTTTTCCGATCGACCTGTAGGATGCGCGCTGTTAATGTTCGGTTACCGCCACTTCTTTTAAGAACATGCATAATGTATCGCCTTTCCATTTCTTCCATGGAGATAAGTTCCATGGGATCCTCTGCTCCCAGAAGGATATAGTTATTTCGGAAAAGGCGTATCTTTTCGGGTAAATCATCCGGAACTATTTTTTCATAATTAGTTAGGGCTACTGCATGTTCGATAGCATTCCGGAGTTCTCGGACATTTCCTGGCCAGTTATATTCAAGGAGTTTTTCAGAAGTTGTATCTGCGAGGCCTGTTATGGCTTTTTCTTGTTTGGAGGAAAAGTGCGTAATAAACTTTCTTGCCAGTAGGAGAATGTCGGATCCACGGGAGCGCAATGGCGGCATCTCTATTTGAATAACGTTTAACCTGTAATAGAGGTCTTCCCTGAAAAGACCGTCCTCAACTGAAGATTCCAGGTCACGATTGGTCGCAGCAATTATGCGAACATCGAAATGGCGCTCTGTTGTTCCACCAACGGGTCTTACTACACGCTCTTCTAGTGCTCTAAGGAGCTTTGGTTGCAATTCCAGCGGAATTTCACCTACCTCATCTAAGAACAACGTGCCTTGATCAGCTTCAAGAAACAGTCCTTTTCTATGATCTTTAGCATCAGTAAAAGCACCTTTTTTATGACCAAACAACTCACTTTCGAGGAGTTGACTGGGCATTGCTGCACAGTTAATTGTTATCAAAGGTTGATTTTTCCTACGGCTGTGCAGGTGTACAGCTTTGGCGGTAAGTTCCTTTCCTGAGCCACTCTCGCCGGTTATAAGAAGAGATGCTTCAGAATCAGCAATACGACTAAGCTTTGAAAATAGTTCCTCCATAGCCGGACTTTCACCAATAAGGTTGTCAAAACTATGGGGATTTTTTACTGCGTCTCTAAGTCTTTTAACTGTTTCCTGTAAGTTTCTGTATCTAACAGCCCTGTCAAGCGAGAGGGTTAGCATGTCGATATCCAGAGGCTTGGTAATAAAGTCGTAAGCTCCAGCCCTGATAGCTGCAATGGCAGTATCCAAACTTCCAAAAGCAGTCATAACTATTACAGGTATATCTGGTTTGTCGGTTGCTATTTTATTGCAGATCTTTATGCCATTTTGGTCAGGGAGGTGAATATCTGCAAGAACGACATCTGTTAATTGCGATTGAACAACAGAAAGGCCATCACGTCCGGTAGTACATGTCGTAACAGCATACCCCCTACGGCCAAGCCCTACAGCCAGCATGTCGCACATGTCTTTGTCATCTTCGATGACAAGAATTTTGCCTTTCATAGTATTTGCTCTTTCATGGGAAGGTAAACGGTAAAGCATGCACCATTTGGGACACTGCTTTCAATATCGATCCACCCGCCATGCTCTTCAATGATTCCATGTGCAATCGAGAGACCCAATCCGGTACCAGCACCAATGGTTTTTGTGGTGAAAAATGGTGTGAAAACACGATCGATAATTTCATTACTGATGCCTTCGCCTTCATCTAATATTTGTAACTTCAGATAGTTCTTTTGGTGATGTTCTCCATGGGATGAGGTTGATACCATTTCATTGGTGATATTGACATCTACATTACCACCATCTGGCATTGCTTGAATAGCATTTAGGAGCAGGTTGACCAAGACCTGCTGAAGTTGTGGGAAGTCTGCACTGATGTTAACCTCTGTGGCTTCATCCTTATTTAGGAGAAATGAGACGTTCTGTTTACTGGCCATGGGGTAGAGCAGTTGAAATACCTGTTTCACGAGAAAAGCGATATTCTCTGATGAGTTGTGTTGTTTGGGACGCCTTGTAAAATCAAGAAGTTGCCTGATTATGGCTGTCATCCGCTGTGCCTGGTTTATGATGATTGTTGCACAATCATGAACTTCATGTTGATTCAGGTTCTCGTTGATAATCATTTTTGCCCTGCCATCAACAACGTTCAGTGGAGTTCCTAATTCATGTGCTATCCCTGCTGAAAGAACTCCTAAGGACGAGAGACGTTCAGTGTGGCGAAGTTGCTCTAGGGTTTTTAAGCGTGCGTCATATTCAAAATTTATTTTTTCTTTAGCTATGATAAGTCGTGTACACATGTCATTCATGGTATGTGCCATATCAGCCAACTCATCTTGTCCGATAATTTCATTGTTGATACTGAGGTCTCCAAGGCCAATTTGGTTCGCTTGTATCATTAATCTGTTCAGAGGAAGACGAATATTCCGATTGATGAAAAAAAAGAGAATTGAGCCACATACGAGGGCGAGGAGTGCTGTTATAGAGAGTGCCCTTCCAAGCATTTTTTTATAGAATTCATCAAAAGAGAGGAGTGTCTGGCTCAGTTCAATAGCACCCTTATGAGGTTCCCCAATTTCTACGGGGACGTAAGTATATCGAAGTAAGGATCCATCTTTTCTCTCCATTTTGAATGATACAATTTGGCCAAGGAGAACTTTCTGAAGCTGTTCTTTTTCGGTAGCACTCTTGGTAGACTCTTCGAGACGGAGATGTGGCCAGACCCATTGAATTTTGATAGTCCCTGATTCGCTTGCATCACGAATAAGCTCAAGTGCCTTTTCTTCCCCACTTTCGACCCAGGTATGAGCAATCATAGCGGAAATGCTTTTCCCGTTCTGAACCGCATTAGTTATCATATCTGTTTCATATTGTTCAATTTCTGCCTGGAAACTGAGATATTCATCAATTCCAATCAGAGCGATCATTCCAAGCAATAAATAACCAAACAAACGGTAGAAAAGTTTCATTGTCTTAGACTCATAGGTGAAAGTTCGATGTGGCTCGAGCTGTAACACTCCGCCGGGCAGAGTTAACAAAAGAAAACAGGTAAAGTGATGATTGAGACTATTTGAAATAAGCAACCACGGATGATTTCTGAGGCAAGACAGTAATCTCTACATATAGATGAAGACGAGTTGAACTTCTGCCAGTAGTTCCTGTTCTATATATGGCCAGAACCTGACTGCGTAGCCCCCCCATATATTGCGTGTGGTTTCACAACGAGCGCATTAGGTATTACGATAACGTATTGATGGAGGAACGCCTTTTTGTAGTTGAGGTCAGATGTTCAGTGGATTCTCTGCAGTTATCAGAAAACCTCTTTTGGAAAGTGAATCACATCGGTTAGGTTCACCATTTGTGAAATCAATAGTGATTGTTTTGCAGTATTCCATCAAGTTTTTGTCGATGGCCACAGTGTACTCACCATGTGTTGAGACTATGTCTGTTTGCATTGTCTGGTCGATGATTAAACCAAGGCCACTCTTTGTGCCACCATTACCCATTACGGCAATGCGAATTACGTCATTTGTTGTCATATTCTCACCAACTTCGGCAAGATGTTTAACAGCGTCTTCTGTTATTTCCAGCATTGTATGTCCTCAATAATGTAAAGCTTTAAACGGGTAGTGTAACTGGGGCGTAATTCTTTACAGCATTACTCTATCACCATGGTATAAGAATCCACGGTGATAAAGTAACCGAACAAACTGCAGACCCCTGAGTCTAGAGTTCTAGCACTCAAGGCACGATAAAATGTGTGAGAGCTTATAGACCATAGTTCTTACCATAGTTTTCCACTACAAAATCAATATCTTTATCGCCTCGACCTGACAAGTTGACCAGAATTGTCTGGTCAGGGCCAAGATCTTTTGCAAGTTTCGTGGCAAAGGCTACGGCATGAGCACTTTCTATAGCTGGAATAATGCCTTCTGTTCGCGAAAGCTCAAAGAGGGCGTCGATGGCTTCGTCATCACTGGCTGTAACATACTGAGCCCGACCTATGTCTTTTAGCAAGCTGTGTTGTGGGCCGACTCCTGGGTAATCGAGCCCACTGGCGACAGAATATACGGGGAGGGGTTCTCCGTCCTTATCTTGAAGCACATAAGACTTGAAGCCGTGCAAAACACCAGGGGTGCCCTTGGTAAGTGTTGCTGCATGGTCTCCGTCGCTCATTCCACGTCCTGACGGTTCAACACCCCAAATCTTAACCTGATCGTCATCTAAAAAGGCACTGAAAAGTCCTATAGCATTAGAGCCACCTCCAACACAAGCAACGAGGTTGTCAGGCAGTTTGTTATACTTTTCCTGGAACTGTGCTCTGGCCTCATTGCCGACTACTGCCTGGAAATCACGAACCATCATTGGGAAAGGGTGGGGACCTACAACCGAACCGATAGCATAAAGCTGGTTGACAGGGTCTTCGAGATACGCCTCAAAGGCTGCATCTACAGCATCTTTTAACGTTTGTGTTCCGCGAGAAACCGGAATGACATTGGCACCGAGAATCTTCATGCGGATTACATTAGGGTACTCTTTCTTGATATCAACTTCGCCCATATAGATATCGCACTCAAGCCCTACGAGCACGGCAGCGGTGGCTAAAGCTACACCATGTTGTCCAGCTCCTGTTTCTGCAATAATTTTCTTCTTGCCCATTTTTTTGCAGAGTAAAGCCTCTCCGAGACAATGATTGATTTTATGAGCACCGGTGTGATTAAGATCTTCACGTTTCAAATAGATTTTTGCTCCACCAACTTTCTCTGAGAGATTCTTAAGATAAAAAATTGGGCTGGGACGACCCACATAATCACGATAGAGCATATTCAGCTCTTCGTGAAAACTCGGGTCTTGGGCAATTTCAGTGTATGCCTGAGTGATATCATTTAAAATTTCTTCCAGTTGAGGCGGAATAAAGCTACCACCATATTCTCCAAACCAGCCTTTCTCATCTGGCATTTGTATTGATTTAGTATCGTGGCTCATATGTTCTTCTCCTCTGGAATTAAAGATAATACATAGTATTGACCCATTTTCAGCTGGAATGGGAAATCAAATTTGTACTATGAGGTTATTCAAACAAATTTCTATTGCAATGCGGGCTATTAAAATACGGTATCAGATGTGAAATTCAAAGAATTTCTTCAATCCCAACCTGAATTAAGAGAAATTAAATGTGTTGTTGGCCGATTAAGAAGGTTAGAGAGGGGAAATGATACCAGGGAAGAGGATAGGATAAGGTCTTCATCATCAATAACCAGAATTGTGGAGCCTTTCCCTTTCTGCAGGTTCTGTGTTGAGTTTTGTATTGGTTGCTGGTGTTTTCAAATGGGAAATAGGGTTTAAACTCTGTGCCGACACCTATTTGTGACTGAATCACAAACGGGAATGCTAATAAGTTGGTTTGGCTAATGATGCAAAGCATAAAAGGGAAACGGTATGTACCATTAACTGATACGTATGCACCAGATAACCTCGAAGGAAAATCGTCGGGTGCATCAGATAGGCATCCTGTTTAATTTCTCAGATGAGCAAGATCTTCCTCTTGCAGAATGTGGTAGCATGGGCTGTATTGCTGATCAGTTGGGATCTTCATGCGCTGTTGCTGAACGAAATCTCTCAACAAACGATCCAGTGGCTCCATTATCTCAACATCACCATGAAGCTGGAAAAGGCCGTGCTTCTCGATGGCCTGGATGCCACTCTTTTTAACGTTTCCGGCGACAATTCCTGAAAACGCTTTTCGTAAGTTCTCCGCCAGCTCGTAAGTAGACTGACCTTTGGTAAGATTGAGGCCCATCATATTTTCATGGCTGGGAATAAATGGCGTTTGAGAGTTACGCCGAATTTTCAGGAGCCAGTTATAGAAAAACGTATCGCCATGTTCTTTTCTATAGTCACGAACCTTTTCAATGCCCTTATCTACTTCCCTCGCAACCTTTTCGGGATCATCAATAACAATAGAGTATTTATTTTGTGCCTCTTCACCAAGAGTAGCACCTATGAATTCATCAATTTGTTGAAAGTAGTCACGGGCTAATGCTGGGCCACTGAGTATAAAAGGGAAGGGAATGTCGGTGTTTTCTGGATCAAGAAGTATCGCAAGTAGAAATAGAATTTCTTCGGCGGTGCCAACTCCACCTGGAAAAACTACGACAGCATGACCAGTTCGAACAAATGCTTCAAGTCGTTTCTCAATGTCCGGCATGATGACGAGATCATTGACTATGGGGTTGGGTGATTCTGCAGCAATGATTCCAGGTTCGGTGATTCCCAGGTATTGGCCGTTATAGAGACGTTGTTTGAAATGACCTATAGCGGCACCTTTCATGGGTCCCTTCATGGCACCAGGGCCACAACCCGTACAGATATTGAGATGACGAAGGCCAAATTGATGCCCAACCTCTTTGGTGTATTCATATTCGTTGCGTGAGATGGAGTGGCCACCCCAGCAGACTACGAGACCGGAGTTGTTATCAACCCTGATTACTCCGGCGTTACGAAGGATATAAAACACAGCGTTGGTGATACCGCGAGAGGTGGAAAGGTCAAAACCGGGGTTATTTTCAATCTCATCTTCCACATAGACAATATCTCTTAAAACAGAAAAGAGATGTTCACTGATTCCCTGGATAATTTTTCCATCCACAAAAGCATTGAGTGGGGCGTTAGTAAGTTCCAGATGAATTCCGCCGTTTTCTCTACAGACGCGGATATCAAAATCATGATAAAGCTCGTGAAGCTTTTTACTGTTATCCAGAGTTTTACCACAATTTAAGACTGCAAGTGAGCAGCTTCTAAAGAGTGACTGCACCTCGCCTTTGCTTGTTTCAAGAAGCCGTCGAGCTTCCATCTGGCTAAGCAGATCAAGGTATCCTTGGGGCGAAATTCGAGTATAAGCAACAGTTTCTGTCATGAAAAATCCTTACAACATCTGGTGTCTGTAATAAATGTGTTCAGTAGGAAACATACAACAGGATGAAACCAGGACAAACCACATTTGGATGAGTAACTTCAATATGTATTCCGACGATTTCTTAGTAATATAGTTGAAAAAATGCAAGGTTAATGTGCAATTAACGACAGGTGCCCTGAGCTTCACTCGCGTTCACTTTTAAATCAAATTGTAATGATAGACTCATCTTTTCTTCATATCCATATGGTTTACTCATCAAAGAAGAAAGGTACTGAAGTTGAGTACGACCCGCTATAATACATTCCCCTACTCTCTTCTCTCTCCTCTGCCCAGGCCTGTATCTCCAGCAGGTCTGGGCAATTTTCTTTACAATTTCCTTGTAATACTTCTTTACAATTGTGCTATGTTGCTGGAATGATCATATATTGCAAATAAAAATATAGCTGCGGAGAGGAGTGAAACATGTCACGGAAAAAGCTTGCTCTTGTAACCGGCGGTAATAGAGGCATCGGGTTTGCTACGGTCAGACTCCTGTGCCAGAAATCAATACAAACGATCTTTACCTGTAGGAACCCTCATGATGGGCAGATGGCGATGATGGAGCTGGCCAGCTATGCCCGATATCTAGATTTTCATCCACTGGAGGTGACAGATAATAATAGTATTGATGAACTGTTAAAATATGTTCAGCAAAAATACGGTTATCTTGATATCCTGATTAATAATGCTGGCGTTAATTATGATAGTTGGCAGCGGGTTACAGATATCGCTGTGCCTGAGGTGGAATATACATTTGACGTTAATCTTATGGGTCCATGGCGGATGTGTAATGCCTTCCTGCCACTTCTGGCTAAAGGCAATGATGCCAGGATAATTAACGTATCAAGTGGCGCTGGATCGATTGCGAATCAGGATGGTTCGACACCAGCCTATAGTCTATCTAAGTGCAGTTTGAATATGCTCACAAAAGCCCTTGCGGCCGATCTTTTAGCCAAAAGTGTGACAGTTAATGCGGTTGACCCCGGTTGGGTTCAAACGTCTATGGGCGGGGGGAATGCACCGAAATCACCAGAAGAGGGCGCAGACACTATTGTTTGGCTAGCGACTGAAGCGGAATCGTCCGTCACTGGTGGGTTCTATAGAAATCGTAAAAAAGTTCACTGGTAACAGTATTGCTAGATATCTAGAGACAGGAAAAAAATACATTCATTAAGAGGATTACTATGTTTTTTCAAGTAGATGTTGCAGCATGTAATAAGGATGAGATCTGCGTGCTGGAGTGTCCGGCAAGAATTCTGCATATGACTGAGCAAGGCCCGAAAATGGAAGAGGGCGGAGAGGAAATCTGCATTCGTTGCGGGCATTGTGTTGCTGTTTGCCCTGTAGCGGCAGTTAGTCTCGATTTTCTACGTCCTGAGGATTGTCTAGAGATAAACGAGAGCTTTTTGCTTAATAGTGAGCAAGCGGACCATTTTCTCAGATCTCGACGTTCTGTCAGAACATATCGGAAGAAACCTGTAGAGAAAGATGTGCTTGAAAAAGCGCTTACAGTTGCTGCAGCGGCGCCTACCGGAAGTAACCGGCAGTTGGTTAAATGGATGGTGTTTCATGAACGAAAGAGTGTAGAGACCATTGCAGCACATGTAGTTGACTGGATGCGATATGTGATACAGCATAATCCCGAAGTTGCTGCCACCCTCAATATGGAGAAAATTCTGTCGGATGTGGCTAAAGGCGTTGATCGTATTTGCAGGCACGCCCCTCATATGGTCTTTGCCTATGCTGGAAAAGATGTTGGTGTGGGAGCAGCAGACTGCCATACAGCGCTGGCTTATCTTGAGTTGGCCCTGCCTCCTTTGGGCACGGGTAGCTGTTGGGCAGGTTATGTGACATTTGCTGCCAGTCAGTGGCCCCCATTGACTGAATTTTTAGCATTGCCCAAAGAGTACTTGTTCCATGGAGCATTGATGGTTGGCTATCCCAAATTCACATATCACAGAATTCCACCACGTAATCATCCGGATATCATTTATCGCTGAGTACGACTCTTTTTCTTGTTTTCTCAAGTGACGTAAGTGATCTCCTGCTAATATTCAGGTCGGTGAAACATATTTCATCGACCTGCCTCCCTCCACTCGCTCTACTAACCTACCTTTTTTTATTCTAACAATTTTGTTCTCTGCTCATTGGCATGCTATCATGTAATAGGTGTCAAAAAAAGCTTACATCGAGAATGTGGAAACGAGGCAGCAGGTTCTTATTTTCTGTTTCGCGCCGAGGCCTGGAAGGTGTCGAAACATCACTTTATCGAGGTGGAAGCATGACCATCCAACCAATTCATCCAGACAAAGCGTATACACCATGTCAAATTGATCTGCTTAAATTTGAAACCACTGATGATATACATGATGTAGTTCAGATAGCTGGCCAGAGTAGGGCTCTTGAGGCTGTAGAGTTCGGCATAGGCATTGAGCACAAAGGGTTTAACCTCTTTGTCATAGGGCCGCAGGGTACGGGGAGGCACACTGTAATACGGTCATTTATCGATCAGAAAGCACTTACCAGTAACCCGCCTAGTGATTGGTGCTATGTCAATAATTTCAAACAACCACATAAGCCGCTGGCTCTTGAATTTCCGCAGGGAAATGCCTTTATCTTCAAAAAAGAAATGCATGACCTGGTTGATGTCCTGAAAGTTACACTCGGTACTGTTTTTGAGGGTGAAGAGTATAAAGCCAGGGTGAAGACCATCAATGAAAAATTCAAGCGCAAAGTCGATAAAGTCTACCGCCATATAGAAGAAAACGCAAAACGTGAGTCAATTGCAGTGGTTAAAAGCGAACAGGGCATTATGGTTGCTCCTTTGGATGGTAGCGGTAACATTCTTGATACTGAAGCTTTTTTGAAACTTCCTCTGACGACAAGACAGCATATTGATGAACTGATTGAGAAATACCAGATTGAATTACAAGAAGGGATGCAGCAAATTACCCTGATAAAGCGAGATGCAGAAGAATTGAAGCGAACGCTGAAAAATGATTTGGCCAGGCAGTCAGTCTCAAGCCTGATGGCAGCTTTAAAAGAAAAGTATAAAGAGAGGAGTGAATTAGCTGAATATTTACAACTTGTAGATAATGATATCGTTGAGCATGTTGATGATTTCCTAAAGAGATCACCAGAAAACGGCAAGGAAAATATAATCAGCATGATGGCATCCCATACACCGCCTTCTTTTGAGCGGTATCAGGTGAATATACTGGTGAGTAATGACAGTACCAGTGCGCCTGTTGTGTATGAAGATTTGCCGAATTTTCAGAATATGCATGGGCGAATCGAAAATTTGGCAAAGATGGGTATGTTGACCACCCATTTCACTTTGATAAAACCGGGATCACTACACATGGCAAATGGAGGCTACATAATTATTGATGCCCGTCGCCTGCTTATGCAACCCTACGCCTACGAAGGGCTCAAGCGTACGTTACGATCGCAGCAGATTCGTATTGAACCGCTTGAACGTCTGCTTGGTCTGATGAACACCGTGACCCTTGAACCAGAGCCGATCCCTTTACAGGCAAAGGTCGTTCTAATTGGTGATCCGTACCTCTATTATTTGCTTAAACAGCATGACCCAGAGTTTGACTCTCTTTTTAAAGTTCAAGTCGATTTTGAACATGCAATGGATCGTTCTATAGAAAATACTAAAGAATATTTGTCACTTATAACCGGTATGGTGAAAAACGAAAATCTTTTACCAATGGATAAAACTGGTGTGGCAAGAGTGATTGAACACAGTGCACGAATGGCTGGTGATGCAGAAAAAATATCACTTTATCTCGAAAAAATAGCCACCATAGTGAAAGAAGCAGATTTCATCACTCGAAAAGAAGGTGGTGAATCTATTACTTCGAATCATGTACAGCAGGCGCTAGATTCTGCCTGGAGGCGGGAAAGCAGAATTCGTGACCGGATGTTTGAATATATTGAACAGGGGATCCGAAAAATTTCCACAACGGGTACCGAGACCGGCCAGGTAAACGGCTTGTCTGTTATGGGATTAGGTTCAACCTATTTTGGCCTGCCAACGAGAATAACAGCTTTGACCAGACCGGGTAAGGAGGGGGAGCTGATCGATATTGAAAAGAAGGTCGATCTTGGCGGGCCCATTCATACCAAAGGGGTGCTAATACTGGAATCATTTCTGCGTTCACGGTATTTACGAACTATGCCAATCGGTTTACGAGCCAGTCTTGTTTTTGAACAGTCGTATGGTGGGGTAGATGGGGACAGTGCTTCCTGCGCTGAGCTCTGCGCACTACTTTCCTCATTATCTGGAGTACCTGTCAAACAGCATATCGCGATTACAGGCTCAATCAGCCAAATTGGTGAGGTTCAGGCAATTGGTGGAGTGAATGAGAAAATTGAAGGTTTTTTCGATCTCTGTAAAAGCCGTGGCTTAACAGGGGAACAGGGTGTTATCCTACCTGCCTCAAATGTGCGTCACTTGATGTTAAAGAGTGAGGTTGTTGAGGCGATGCGCGAGAAACTCTTTTCACTCTGGTCTGTTACCAGTGTTGATGATGCAGTGGAAATTTTAACAGGTGTACCAGCTGGTAAGAGGAATGACGCAGGGAAATATCCTGTAGACTCTATCAATGGTAAGGTGGAAGCCACCTTGAAACAGTTTGTGATGGATTTGAAATCTTTTGAGAAACCAAAAAGGAAACAAAAAATCGAAAAGGATGAGGGTTGAGATTTTTTATCTATCCTTCAATCTTTAACTCTGAAGGGTTATGTCTACACCAGCATATAGCATACTGGTGTAGATGTTTTTAATTATAGAGCTGCCCTAAAAAATGATTCATCTGCCTGTACCACCAGTTCCAGTCGTGGTTAACATCATGACCCCAGTAATCTATCCATGCGTTGATACCTTTACTCTTGAAAATACTATCCAAAGCACGGGTATCGGCGATGGCTTCATCCTCCCAGTCACCTTGTCCGACGCAGATGATAATTGTGCTGTTAGAGTATTGATCAATATACCATGAGTCATTAAGGCCAGGCAGATACGATATAGGTGAATTAAAGTAAGCTGCCGAAATATCGGCTGCTCCAATGCCGAATTCATTGCAGTCCAGCCGATAAAGCCCACTAAGGGCAATGGTACCAGCGAAAACATCCGGATGGCGAAGGAAAAAATTGACAGCGTGGTAAGCTCCCATGCTGCAGCCATTGGTCATTATACGTACATGCTCATTGTTGCAGTGCTTTCGGATAAATGGAACAACTTCTGCAGTTATGTACTGATCAAACTGTTCATGGCGATTATTTCTTTCGGCAGGAGGCACACTAAAATCATACCATGACTGCTCATCAATACTGTCTACGCAGAAGAGTTGTATTTTTCCTTCGTTAATAAATGAGGAAATGGCATTAACCATCCCAAGCCCTTCATAATCAAAATATCTTCCTTTGGAACAGGGGAAGACGATAAATGGCTGGCCTGAATAGCCATAAACCTTGAGCGACATATCTCTATTGAGGCGGGAACTGTACCAGCTGTGTTCTTCAGTATGCATTAAACTTCCTATGTGGTTTGGTGAATGAACTGCACAATCTCTTCAATTTTTGTTATATCTGGCGAACGAAATATATAACCTATATCTCCTAAAGCACTGCTGAAAACACCAGGTACATTGACGACGTTATTCATCTCTGGAGAGTATTTTTCCATCACTTTTTCGTGGCTGTTCAGGTATGTATATCGATTCTTGCGACTGGTGTAGCAGCAGTGATATTTCCGTTCAAAATGAACAGGTGCAACTCCGTCGACCATTACCCGGGCCCAAAGATTATACACGTCAATATCGCTGGCGAAGTTGAACATATCTGTGGTGAACCCACCTGGAGGTCGCATATTTACTTCAAGAGCTACATAGCGATCCTGTGCTGTCTTGAAAAATTCGATATGGAAAAAACGCTCGCGGACCTTAAAGGCTTCAACACATTTCCGTCCGGCCTTTTCAAGAGCTGGTGGAATGTCTCGTAAGGAGGTGTAGGAAATATGCTGAGCCTCGTTAACGGTTTCCATTATACCCTGGCTAAAGTGATGGCCTGTATAAAACACCAGGTCACCATGCGCATCAGCAAGTCCATCAAAAGAGATGATGTCACCTTGTATAAACTCTTCCATTATGAACTCAACATCGGGTTTGGTCGCCAGGAAATTTCTCAGATCTTCTTCACTGTTCAGAAGATAGGTGTCTATAGCACCTACACCATTATCAGGTTTAACCACAACCGGGTAACCCGTTTGTTGTATAACATGTTGAGCATCATCGAAATTTGTTACTATCTGGCCAATGGCAACGGGAATATCGGCGGATTGAAAACACTTTTTCATCTCAGATTTTTTCTTGATGCCATCAATGTCTTTACCTCGAATGCCAGTGATATTGAAATCGTCACGAATGTGTGCTTCTGTGCCCAGCCAGTATTCGTTGAGTGATTCAAAACGATCTATTTTACCGTAACGATGAGTGAAGTATCCACATGCACGGACCAGTTGGTCATAATCGTGCATGTCCGATATAAGGTAGTATTCTGTCAGGCTGTCCTTAACAGATTGATCAAGTTCATCGTAAGGTTTGTCTCCGATACCAAGGACGTTGGCACCAAGTTTTTTCAGGTTTGCACAGAATTGATGGTAGTGGTCGGGAAAATGGGGGGACAGGTAAATGAGATTCATAGTCATCCTTCGGTTTCTTTCGTATATCACCCGGCTGTGTAATCTCGTGGGCGCGTAAGGTATCAGGTAGCACATTGATTACAATACTCTATATTCATTTATTTCCTTTTAACAATATCCAGGCCGAATTCTAAAGTGACGTGTTCGAATATGTATCCATTAATAATTATTCGCCCAAACTTGTTACTGGCTGGCTAATTCACTATAATAGGAAAATAGGTAATTTAAGGGGACTGAGTGCTTACACAGGTAGCTTGAGATATCTCTCAGATTATGCTGTCTCGGGTGACCTGATACATCTACCGTAGGATATGTATGGAAGAAAGAAAACCTTTAACAGAATCAGAGCTGCAGAAAACTTCTTCAGCTACCCGAGAGGCATGTATATTAGCGGTGATCTTTGTGATTATGATGTTCACTGCTATACAACTTGATCTGTTTGAGTTCCTCGTTGAAATGCTGGAGGGGAAAGATCACTATGAAATAGATGAGTTTTTTGGTGTTGCAGCCATATTTTCTATTTTCATAGTAATATTTGCACTTAGGCGATGGCGAGAAATTTCCAACGTATTGCGTAGCAGAGAAGATGATGATAAGACCCTCAGAAAAATAAATTTTGAACTGCAAAAGAAAACTGAAGAATTAGAAAATCAAAAAGCTCGCAGTGAAAAGTTGAGTGAATTAGCAAATTTTCTACAGGTGTGTAAATCGAAAGATGAGGCATTCAATTTCATAAGTGAAGCCGCAGATACCCTGTTAAAAGATTGCCATGGCGCATTGTATGTTACACGCGATTCGCGTAATCAGCTTAGTCTGGCTGCCGAGTGGGGTGTGGGGGAACATTCGGAATTCTTTTCACCAGACGACTGCTGGGGGCTTCGTCTAGGAAAACGATTTATTTCGAGTCGTGATTGGGGGACCCCGACATGTGCACATGTCGGAAATGAGAATGATGATATCAATGTTTGTTTTCCATTGACAGCCTATGGGGAAATGATCGGTTTATTGCATGTCGTAGTACCTGCTACCTTAACGAGGGAGGACGAACAAGGTCTACCAGTAGCAATGAGGCAATCCCTTTCTATGTTTTCCGAACAGGTTAGTCTGGCTATCTCCAACCTTACACTTCACGAAAAACTCAAAGAGTTGGCCATTCACGACTCCTTAACAGGATTAAATAATCGCCAGTACATGAAAGAAACGTTTGAACGAGAGATACATCGTGCCAAAAGAAATAGATCTCAACTGGGCATCATTATGATGGATCTTGATCATTTTAAGAAATTTAACGATACGTTCGGCCATCCTGCTGGAGATATGTTGCTTATGGAGTTGGGGAAATATCTCAAGTCATTTTTTCGAATAGAAGATTTTTGCTGTCGGTATGGTGGCGAGGAGTTTCTTATACTACTTTCAGATATAGATACAGAAGAATTCAAGCAGCGATGCCAGAGGCTTTTAGAGGGAATTGCCCAAATACAACTGGTGTTTCAAGGTGTCCCTCTGGGTAATATTACAGCATCACTTGGGGTGGCTGTATTTCCTGAAGACGGTCAGAATTCCTCCCTGCTTCTTGAGGCTGCAGATAAATCATTGTATCGGGCCAAAAAGGATGGTCGCAACAGGGTAAGTTTTGCCAGTCAACTGTAGAAAAGGCAGGTATGCTCAATCTACGATCTGTTTTTGTAAATTGGTGCAGCTAGAATATGTAGCTAAAGATAATTGTCTGGTTTCCACTATATTGTTCATAGCTCACCGTTCCATTCCTGAAAAAATTCATCAAGATACTGCTCCATGACACGATGGCGATGCAGTGCAAGTCGTTTTCCAGTGGGAGTGTTCATCCTCTCTTGTAAGAGCAGGAGCTTTTCATAAAAATGGTTGATAGAAGGAGCGTCACTTTTTTTGTACTCCTCGACTGTCATCTCCAAATTTGGTGGACACCCAGGATCGTAGAGCTTTCGATTCTTGTACCCACCGTAGTTGAAACAGCGTGCTATACCTATGGCACCGATGGCATCTAACCTGTCAGCATCCTGAATCACTTCAAGTTCCGGCGAAGTGAACTCCTGTTTGTGCCTTCCACCTTTAAAGGAGATATTGGCGATAATGTTCACAATATGGTTACAGATTTCTTTGCTTACTCCCTGCGAACTAAGAAAATCTGCAGCTATCTGTGGTCCTACGTCCTCATTGCCGTCATGAAATTTGGAGTCGGCAATGTCATGAAGTAGAGCACCGAGTTCAACAATGAAGTGATCTACAGCTTCCTCTTTTGCAATGGTACTGGCTAATTTCCAGACACGGTAGGTGTGCCACCAGTCGTGTCCACCTTCGGCATCCGCTAATGTATGTTTGACAAAGGACTCGGTGTTGCTCAGTATAGCTTTATTTTTCATCTGCCCTGAATTGTGTTGAGTTGAGTTTTGAGGTTATTGATAAACGTTGATGCCATTTCTTACGGTTTGTATAAAAAGATCAAAAACTGGTGTAGTTACCCTGTTCTTTTGCCGATCAAGATGGTTGAACATGGCCTCTCGCAAACCTCTAGATAATTCGAGCTGCACACCTTCTCCACATTTACAGAGATTACAAATATTATGTGGGTGACTGCCTGAAAGGCCATGAGTGTCACTCATGATGGAGTTAAAGCCAGCATATGATAGTAGTCTTTGCAGTATCACTTTCATCTGTATGTGCTTACCGCCAATCAGTATCCTGGAAGACGTATCCCGTAAACCGTGGATTGAAAGAGCAATGTTTGCTTGGCGGACAACATGCAAAGCCAGAGGTTCATCAAACAGTGTGCTAGTGATATGTAATAACCTGTTCCCCGATTTTTTGATTCCACAGAATCCATAGTAGCTATGATTTTCATCTGCAATAGCATCAGCAATTGCGTTTGTTCCAGGTTCAATTCTACCACCATGTGGAGCGATAACAGCAATTGATGACGGTGTGTGGCGATAGCTGATAATGAAATCGGATCCCTCACTGTTTTCATTGGTGAGTTCGCTAAAGTTACGATAGATAGCCATTAGAATAATAAGGAAGACGAAATGTACTGTTCTACTTTAAGAAGATTCATTACTAATGATGGCCAGTGCTGTTTTTATGCCATCAACTCCGCTTGAAATGATACCACCTGACCAGCCGGAACCTTCACCGGCGAGGTAAAGATTTGAAAAACCCAAACAACGCCTTTTGTCGTCTCTTAATGCCTGTAGGGGAGAGGACGTTTTACTTTCAAGGCCCATGATAGTACCAGTCTCAAATCCTTTAAGTTTCTTATTGAATACAGTAAGACCATGAGCAATAGAATGACTTATTTTGGCAGGTAACAAATCCCATAGTGGTGCTGGAGTTAGGCCTAGTGGATAGCTGGAATTAATAGAGTGTGAATGTACAGTTTTATTGATAAAACCGGAAATGGTTGTGCAGGGTGCCTTATATCCGCCAGAATATATGTGAAATTTTTGTTCAAGATCGCTCAACCAGTCGAGAGCTTCTCGTGGGCCAACATCTTTTGCAAGGAGTGAGGGTAAATTGACACCGGCAACACAGGCGGCATTAGCAAAACGGCCATTGCGCCTGTAGCGACTCATTCCATTGACAATGTTCGTGTCGCTGTAGGCGGTGGCAGGGACAACTATGCCGCCAGGACACATGCAGAAGGTAAATACCGGTAAATAGCCATCGCTGTTTGCCGTAAGCCGATATTCAGCTGCCTTAACTCCGGGAAGTGATGATGTACCCCATTGTGCTGTATTTATGAGTTCTTGGGGATGTTCAACTCGGCATCCAATGGCAAAGTTTTTAGTACGAAACTGAACATTGTGATCGAGAAGCATATGGTAGGTTTCAAAGGCCGAATGGCCCGGCGCAATAAGAATAGTATCTGTCTCTATCTCACCTGTGGAGGTAATGGCAGCGGTGACTGTACCGTTAGATACACGGAGATCACACAGTTCAGTTTCAAAGAGTATTTTGCCGCCAAGTTGTTCGAATTCTTTCCTCAGGTTAACAACGATATGCCGAAGATGGTCTGTTCCTAAGTGGGGGTGGGCCAGGTAGGCGATCTCTTGTGGTGCACCGGCTCTGATGTAACTATCAAATATGAACTGTTTCTCTTGGGCAATTTTTTTGGTTCTGGAGGTAAGTTTACCGTCTGAGAATGTGCCTGCTCCTCCTTCTCCGAAGGCATAATTGCTAATTGGATTAAAAAAACCAGTGGATTCGAAGGCTTTGATTCCTGAGACGCGTTTGTCTACACGTGTTCCACGTTCTATCAATACAGTTGAAAAACCAGCTTTCTGCAGGACAAGAGCAGAAAAAAATCCGGCAGGACCGCTGCCTACTACCAAAGCACGTGTTTTTCGTTTTTCATAAGGAATCTGTAATGGCTGAACGATAGCAGGTTCGCCACCATGAAGCTGATCAGAAAGAACTCCTGCCCGAATGAGCCAGTGGATATTGCTTTTCTTGCGTGCATCCAGACTTTTCCCAGCAATGGAGAATGAGAAATCGCTAATATTCAGATGTTTTGCGATGGCGACCTTTAAGCCTTCATCACTATAGTCTGTAGGAAGCTGAAGGGTAATTTCCTTAAAGCCCAAGGGGGAATCTCCTGTCTACTTATTCTAGGTCATGGTGAAAAACCGTTATTTGAACATCATTACGTATTGAAGATGTTAACTGTATGACGACAGCATGTAATTGACAAGCCAATATTATGAAATGTGATTGGGGCTGTTGTAAAACGGAAACTTCACAATATTAGAGTGACTCTTTGGTAGCAGGAGAAGTTGAATGTTCTCTTTATTATATAAAATGATGAGCAAAATCAGAATTCGGTGATTAGTGTAGCCTTTCCTGTGCCATAGTGTTTGTTCCTGATGCAAAAAGGAGTAAATCGCAATATATTTGCCCTAATTGAGTGCAGATTACTGAACGTGTAAATATGACAGGATTTTCAATGCAAATATTTTAGCCCATACTGTTACAACAATTAAAGGGTTTTTGAAGACAGTGTGGGTATGATCTTAACCTCAACAGGGAATACGTGAATGTTTCGAGCGTTTTTTAAGAGCAGGCAGTGGTTTTTATGGGCATGGGGGGGAGCAATAGTTTTGCTCCTGGCCCTCTACATACAGGTAGAATTGACAGTGAAAATAAATACCTGGTATGGAGGGTTTTATAATATCCTGCAAGAGGCCACAAAGCACAGTGTTGACGAACTCTGGGTGGAGATGACAAAGTTTGCTTATATTGCTTTTCCCTATGTGCTGATTGCAACTGTCACTGCATACTTCACCCGTATTTATGCTTTTAAGTGGCGTGAAGCGCTGACGTTTTCCTATGTGGAGAAGTGGCAGGGTGTAGAAGAAGAGGTGGAGGGCGCAAGTCAGCGTATACAGGAAGATATTTATCGTTTTGCCAGAATTTTTGAAAGCCTTGGCTTACAGGTTGTAAGAGCATTGATGACCCTCATTGCCTTTTTACCAATTCTCTGGGGGTTGAGTGGTGGTGTTGATCTGCCGTACATAAAAGACATTCCGGGAAGTCTTGTCTGGGTAGCGTTGATTGTCTCTTTGGGTGGTCTGCTCATCTCCTGGTTTGTGGGGATCAAGCTGCCGGGCCTGGAATACAACAATCAGAAAGTTGAAGCGGCTTTTCGTAAAGAACTGGTCTATGCAGAGGATGATAAAATTAATTATGGTAAGACAGAGACATTGGTAGAGTTGTTCACTGGCCTGAGATTCAACTACAATCGTCTCTTTCTGCATTATGGATATTTTGATATTTGGATTAATTTCTTTGAGCAGCTGATGGTGATTGTTCCTTACCTGATCATGGGGCCAGGATTGTTTACAGGATTGATTACTCTTGGAGTTTTAGTACAGGTTTCAAACGCTTTCAGTAAAGTACGTGAGTCTTTTTCCATCTTCATCGCCAATTGGACAACCATTACCGAATTACGTTCCATCCATAAACGACTGCGGGAATTTGAAATAAATATTAACTACTAAACGCAAAAGGGTTGTTTGATATTCGTATAGTCGACAACTCTTTTTCGGCTGTAGGTGTAAAAATCGAGAGTAGGTCTGACGGTTTTCACCGACATGTTTAGCCTATATCACTTTAAAAGTTGTCTGGAACTACATTTAGGTTATTGAATATTGACAGCGCGTGAAGAACCATTATCATGATATTGCAGACATGCATTGTCCGTAATAGGTTAGGACTGTTGGATAAAAACTGATTGAAGATGATATGTATAACGAAAAATAAAGGAGGAAATATATGGATATTACAGAAAAGGTTTTGGATGTAATGCGTGCTGAAGGTACGCCACTAAATGCAGGGAAAATAGCTGAACTTGGTAGCCTGGATCGAAAAGAAGTTGATAAGGCTATGAAAAAGCTCAAAAAAGAAGAAAAAATTGTTTCGCCTAAAAGGTGTTATTGGGAACCAGCTTAGACCTAAACCTTGAAAAGAGTGTTGATCTAGGTATTCGAGACCACTTATCTCTGGTAATTGTTCTGCCGAGTAGTGCTTCTACGGATGGGACACAATACAATAAGGCAGAGTCACTTCGAGTTCTGCCTTATTGTCTTTGCTGTATCCTTGAGGGTCTTATCTGGAGATAGTCTATGTTACACATCTAATAATAACCCAGCATTCAGGTACACTGGTACTATTTTCCTACACGTAATAAATTTCAAAAAAAGGGAGTTATCAAACTCCTTCTTTCATACTTCATGCTGCTCCCATAGCTTTCTGGATTTCACCTGCAACATTCTCTGTCGCAGTCTTCATACGTTGAGGTGATATGTGGGTATACCGTTGCGTTGTCATATAGTTTGTATGTCCGGTACCTGCTGTTATGCTGAAGGACTGCTGATTATCTGGAATTAAATATACTGATCTGTAGTTAATCATGAAAAGAGATAGAGTCAGGGGGTGCTTTACTCCTCAGATCTTGAGTGTAATCTCTTTCAACTGAATAGACTCGTATCCTGTAGTGAGAAAACAGATTGTTTTTCCCTTCTTTTTGAGCCAGTCTGTGATCTATAAAATTGCGCCATTTTTCCAGCGACACTTCATCCTCCCAAAAGGACTATGAAAGAAGTTTTTCATCTTCAACTAAGCTCTGAAAACGCTCTATTGAAGGAAGACCAGGAAAAGTAGTGAGTTCTTCCTTTAAACTACCAGCTAATTGCAAGTAACGTTTTTTACCTGCCTCAGTCGGGTAAATTTCGAAAATAACGGCAATCATATTTCTTCCTTTGTAGAGGATCGTAATCCTTTTCTCATCACTCGTGACATCAAGTTCATGCCTAAACTTTCATACTTGTAATGCAATAATTTTTTGATCTTCAGGATTGCTTGGAGCTTAGCGCACTGTTAAGACCGGTCTCTTTTTGAGATCTGTTCTCAATCAGTAACCACTCACCTTTCCATCTATGGCTATGACTCTATGACATGAAAAACTACAGCGAGTTTATTGGATGCACACGTTGTTGCTATCGCACGAACAGTCTTCGTATTGCCACACCCGAATGGTAACATTTGTTCTCACAACCTACCCCTCAGTGACAGTCAATATATTCCTGTAATTGCTCATGCCATTTTTCTGTGTCATATATCTGTGGATCAGTTGTCTCATTCATTAAAAGATCAACTAAGTGCCTTGGCGTCTTCTCTCCAATATGCATAGATTTTATGCAAGAAACACAATACACACAAACATCCTCACAAGGCATCGAATCAGCACGCCTTTTCATCGCTTTATGAATTGTTTCTAATGAATGTTTTGGGTAAAAGTCATCCCCACAGCAAATAGAACGTGTCCCGTTAAATTTTGTTTCGACAACTTCAATATTCATTTTTTTGAGCAAATTACGAGCTGCCTGATGAACCTGTGGCATTTCACGAACGGGACAAGCATCATGTACCGACATTTTTAAACCCTGATAATCAGGATATACAAATGAATCAAGACTATCGATTACTTCCCATAAAGATGTTGTTGATATTCCTTCATACAGAGTGCGGAATCGTCTATCACAACCAGCACAGACATTAATTATCAATGCTCCTTTCTCAACATGTGGTTCATGACGGCAACAGATTTTGTGAATAGCCGTTTTTGAATAGTTTTCATTTAAAAAATCTAGAATCTTATTTTCCATCTTGGGTTTATAAATACTTAAAGCGCAACCGGGGTTTAAGTATGTCTTAATAGTCATTGCCTAGTGTCCTTTTGAGATTTTTTTACGGGATGAGATACAGTATATCTGGACTCAGAAATAAGACACTCAGATTCTTGCTATGTAATTCAGGATTTGGACATGTGTAGCTCTGTTCAAAAATGGATTAGTCATTGAACGAATTTCAGAACCAAGAGCAAAGGAAGAATTACGAGGATTATATCCAGACTTTTTTATGAGAACGATCACATATCCATGGTTTTGTGGATTCAGAACAAGAAAGCTCTAGCGAGTTTTTCAAAGGATACGGAGAGTGGAAGCTATTTTACGAAAGCTATCTTCTGCCCAAATTATTGGGAATCTTGAATTTGCAATTACTCAATTACTGACCAGTTCCATTGAAATAGGCATGCCCATCCTCACAGGAATATTCTTAACATAGTTGACATTGCGATCATTTATTAATGTACGAGTAGCAAGTGTAAAATGATAGGCATCTTTATCAATTAGATGGGTGCTAAAAATCGAACTTACATCTTTTCAAGTACCTTACCTAAAAGAGTTGTTAAGGTCGCAACATCAGAGTTAGTAAGCTCAGCTGATACCTCTCGAGTAAAATCCTCATGAAAACGATGATGCTCCTCAAACATCTTTTCACCTTTATTGGTTAACACGACAAAATATGATCTACGGTCTGTATCGTGGGGTTTTCTTTCAACTAAACCTAATTTCTCGAGTTTATCGACTCCCATCGTAAGCGTTCCAGTAGTAACCCCCAGTTTTTCAGCAAGCTCTTTCATGCGTAGATTTTTTCTATGTCCTATGATCTCAATCGTATGCATTTGAGCCGGAGATAGACCACTGTCTTTGACGACAGAATGCTCCCAGGATGAAACTTTGTCATATAATTCAATTAACTGATGTGAAAGGATTTCAATACTCATAATGTCACTATTATCTGTAGATTCTATGCCATAAAGCCTTGATACATTCCGTAACCAGAAAAAACTATTATTACAACACCAGCAAATCTCATGATGAACGGTTCTACCCAGTCTTTTTGAAGGCTATGCGCCATTGTAGTTGCTTTGAAGATCATATAGATAACAGCCCCTACAGCTATAGCTGTTGATACAGCATATGTCCCAAAAACAACTGTTGCGTTCCATACACTACCTGCATTCAAGGCATACGTATACATTACAGCAGCAGTTGGACAGGGAACGATCATGTTTACGAATCCGATCCCAAACAATGCTGGAGGCAGGAGCTTCTTGTTCTTTGTCAAACTCTTAATCCAAGACCAAATACCTTGGTCGTGATTATGTGAGTGATCATGATGACTATGGTTACAGTCACAACTGTGTGAGTATTCATGCTCATGATGCTCATGTTCGTGGTCGTGGTCGTGGTCGTGGTCGTGACTATGTAAGATGTGTGGGTCATACAGCAATAAAAGTCCGATTACTATAAGAATAACGGACGTTATTACTTCAACCCATAGACCCATAGATACAGGTATTATCTGAGACACCGCGCCTAAGCTTGCGCCGAGAACTAAACAAGCAACAGCAGTACCACCCACAAACATAGCAGTGAGCAATGCTACTCTGGAACCCCTTTTCTCTCCAGAAACAAAAGGTGCCAGTACAAGCCAAGAGTGCCCACAAGGGTTAACGCCATGTAGCAGGCCCAGCAAAAAGCTAGATTGAATTGCCGCTACTAATAAAGTTTCGAGTTCCATATATGTTTTTCTCCTAATAAATTTTTTACATGCAACATATCAAACAAACCTTCATTGTCAAGTATCTTGATGTTCAAGCATTACGAAATCCAAACATCAGCTTCTAGATAGATAGGTAAGTTACTGATAAAAATAAATATATGTAAAGCGTAGACCTTTGATAAAACTCATGAACCACAATGTGGTATTTTTTACTTGACTCCTTTTGCTTGAATGTTTAGACTCGCCAAACATTTGAAAGGTAGCCTAAAGCAATTGCTTTAGCAAAGAAGTTAGAAACTAATTTTTATATCTCAAAGGAGTTAAGGTTGTGAATAAAGCAATTATTGCACTAATGGTATTAATGTTAACGATGCCGATATTATCTGCATTTGCAGGAGAGGAGATCGTTGTTTATTCAGCTCGAAAAGAACACCTCATCAAACCTCTATTTGACCTGTACACCAAAAAAACAGGTATTGAAGTTAAATATGTAACAGGAGGAGCTGGGGCACTCCTCGAGAGATTGAAAGCTGAAGGAAAGAACACTCCTGCCGACATGTTTATTACTGTAGATGCAGGAAACTTATGGCAAGCTGCAGAAGCAGGAGTACTACAAGCAGTCGAATCGCCCGTGATTGAAGCCAATGTTCCAAGCAACCTCAAAGACCCAGGCAACAGATGGTTTGGTCTTTCCGTACGTGCAAGAACTATCGTTTTTAATACAAAGGCAGGCGTAGAAAAAAAACTTTCCACTTATGAAGGACTTGCAGATAAAGATTGGAAAGGAAAACTTGTTTTACGCACTTCCAAAAAGGTTTACAACCAATCCTTAGTATCCTCATTAATAGCTGAGCATGGTGAGAAGGTAGCGGAAGAAATCGTTTCTGGCTGGGTTTCAAATCTTGCAGTAGATCCTTTTAGTAACGACACCAAAGCTCTAGAAGCTGTTGCGGCTGGTATTGGTGACGCGACCATAGTTAACACATACTATTTCGGCAGGTTAATGAAAGAAAAACCAGAACTGCCACTGGCAATATTCTGGCCAAACCAACAAGAGAGCGGTGTCCATATGAATGTTAGTGGTGCAGGTGTAACTACTCACTCAAAGAATAAGACCGGAGCAATAAAACTTATAGAATGGCTTTCAGGTGAAGAAGCTCAAGCTCAGTTTGCTGGTCTTAATATGGAATACCCTGTTAATATAAATGTTCAGGTAGATCCAGTCGTCGCAAAGTGGGGTACTTTCAAAGGAAACCCTATGAATGTGGCCAAATACGGTGAACTTCAGGCAACAGCGATTAAGTTGATGGACCGCGTTGGGTATAAATAATTACTAAAGTCTATTATGCGGTCAAGTTTACGATCTATCCGGCTAGACGGTTGGCAGATTTCAGGCATCCTTTTAGCCGGAATAGTTATAGTGCCTATATGTGTAATCCTCTCTTCTGTTATTCAGCCTGAACAAGAGATATGGAAACACCTTACTGAAACAGTGCTCAGCACATTGATTCTCAATACTTTTTTGTTGAGTAGTGGTGTGCTTTTATTTACTGCAGTTTTGGGTGTTTCTCTCGGGTGGCTAGTTGGTGCCTGCTCATTTCCAGGTAGATCTTTCTTCTCCTGGGCATTGACTTTACCAATGGCTGTTCCAGCTTATGTTATGGCCTTCATTTTTATTGGTGTCATGGATTTCTCTGGGCCTATACAATCAGCAATACGGCTGATTCCTGGGTTTGAACGTACGATGTTCGAAGTCAGATCTACCCCTTTTGTAATTCTCGTATTAGGCTTATCGCTCTATCCATATGTCTACCTGTTGAGTAGGTCTGCTTTTCTCAGTCAAGGAAGAACACTGATGGAAGCAGCCAGAACTCTTGGTGTCGGTCCTTGGGTGGCATTCTGGCGCGTGATGTTACCGATGGCAAGACCATGGATTGTAACAGGACTTGCTCTAGTCCTCATGGAGACTCTTGCTGATTTTGGTGCTGTATCAATTTTTAATTATGACACTTTTACCACTGCCATTTATAAAGCATGGTATGGTTTCTTCTCTTTAAAAGCTGCAGCACAGCTATCTTCCATACTCGTTATTTTTGCATTACTCCTTGTTTCTGTTGAAGGGCTCTACAAGTCGCGTATGCGGTTTTTTTCTAGCTCAAGATCCTCTGCAGTGCATGCACGAATAAAACTATCAGGTGGAAAAGGTATTGCTGCTATGCTTTTCTGCACACTGATTGTTTGTATTGCTTTTGTAGTTCCAGTCATACAGCTATCTATCTGGGTAATCGAGATGATGAATGATGGGGAGCTATCCAGTTATAAAGGCCAATTTATCCGAACACTCTTTTTAGGTATTACTGCGGCAATTATTACTTGTCTAGGTGCTATTCTTCTCAGTTATGTAAAGAGACAATCTCCATCAAAAATGAACATGTTCCTCTGTAAGCTATCAACAATAGGTTACGCGATTCCTGGAACTGTTCTAGCTGTGGGTATTTTTCTCCCTACTGTATGGTTCGACAACAGTCTAGCCTTCCTGATGAATTGGGCATTTGCAATTGAGATAGGTCCAGTTCTACAAGGAACTGTTTTCGTAATGCTAACCGCATATGCAGTTCGGTTTATGGCTGCTGCTTTTGGTGGTATTGATAGCAGTATGCAAAGTATTACACCGAGCCTTGATGAAGCAGCATCAATATCCGGCGTTAAAGGATTTTCTCTTATCCGACTCATACATCTACCTCTACTAAAAAAAGGACTATTGACTGCACTGATTCTTGTCATGGTAGATGTCGTTAAAGAAATGCCAATTACATTAATGACCCGTCCTTTTGGTTGGGATACTCTGGCAGTAAAAATCTATGAATTAACGAGTGAAGGAGAATGGGAGCGAGCAGCACTTCCTGGCTTATACCTCGTACTAGTCTCAATAGTCCCCGTAATCTTGCTCATAAAGCAAACAGAGAATAAATATGAAAACCAATAAAATCCTGCTTTCCGTTAACCAGGTTAATAAATCATTTGGACCCAATCAGGTCGCAAAAAACATTAGCCTCTCACTTCAAAGAGGTGAAATAGGTTGCCTACTTGGCCCTAGTGGCTGTGGAAAGACTACTCTGTTAAGGGTTATTGCAGGATTTGAAGATATTCATAGTGGTTCTGTACACATTGATGACACTTTGGTAACTGACGCTAGAACAACGATTCCTCCAGAAAAGAGATCTATTGGAATGGTTTTCCAGGACTATGCTCTTTTCCCGCACCTGACTATTGGGGAGAATATTTGTTTTGGAATTAGAAAACTTGCCGTCAATGAAAGGAGGTCGAGACTGCACGAGCTATTATCACTCGTTGGACTAGAAGGTATTGGTTACAAATATCCCCATGAGATTTCAGGAGGACAACAACAACGTGTTGCGTTAGCACGAGCACTTGCTCCTAAGCCTGATCTGCTTCTGCTTGATGAACCGTTTTCAAACCTTGATGCTGTATTGCGTGATAGATTGACAGTTGAGGTTCGAGATATCTTAAAAGAACTCGGTACTACAGCATTACTCGTAACCCATAATCAACATGAAGCATTCTCTGTAGCTGATAAAATTGGGGTTATATTTAACGGAAAAATGCAGCAATGGGAAAAAGCTCATGGAATTTACCATATGCCTGCAACACTTGAAGTTGCAAAGTTTGTTGGTGATGGGACTCTTGTTTCAGGTAAGGTTCTTGGCCCCCAAAAAGTTCAGTCGAGCTTTGGTATTCTTGAAGGTGATCTATCTCTCCCTTGTGATTCAGGCTGTGAAGTTGATCTTTTGCTACGACCTGAGGATATTCTACACGTTGATAGTTCGGCGTTACGAGCAATAATCAAGCATAAGTCTTTCAGGGGGCCTAATATCCTATATCAACTCCAGCTTCCTTCTGGCGAAAGATGCCAATCGTTGGTGTCTAGTCACCATGATCATGGAATCGGTGAATCAATAGGAATATTACCCGAAATCGACAATCTTATTGTTTTTCCGAAAACTCCCGTTGATCAGAGGAAAAGCGTTTGATTTACTCAAGTAGAGCTACCACTAAAAAGATATCCAGTTTTAAGGCGTAACAACCAGAAAGTTGGTACAACCCTATATGTCTACGGTGGGGGAGAACCGATTATTTCAACGGAATCGTTCAGAAATGGAGCAACTGGAAACTGAAGATTAGCAAAGATCAGGTAAAGTCGAATTGTCAGATTATCTACTTGATGCTAAAACATGTTAGATCAAATTTAGATTTCTACAACTAAGACATGGTTTACCCTTGCTATAAGGTTTGGGGCAGCCATGCCAGGAATGGTCTCTGTTTGTTGAAATGTCTTTGTATTTCAAATTGTTGTGGTTGACGTGTCGCTTGAAGTATCTATAAGTTCAGTAGGGTCAACTTTTTCAGATACGTCCAAATTTTCCTCTTTTGTAAGTGTATGTTGACCATGCAGTGCCGTAGCTGCCGCAGAATCTATGGAGCGAATGTGAAGATCCGTCTGTGGGAAAGGAATTTCTATGCTGTTAATGGCAAATTCACTTTCAATAGCTTGGTTCAACTCGCTCGTAGCGGTGAGTTTGTCGAGAAATTCGGGTATCCAGAATCGTACCTCAAAATCAAGTGAGCTGGCACCAAAAGCAAGAAAAAGAGCAGTTGGTTTGGGTGTGCCTAGAACCATTGGGTGTTGTTCGGCGCATGCTTGCAGGGTTTCTAACACCTTCGAGACATCTGATCCATAGGCAACTCCTACGGGAATTTTAACCCTGACTTTTCGTTCGGCCAGTGTCCAGTTGGTAACCTGGCCAGTTACCAAGTCTCCGTTTGGAATGACAATTTCTGAATTGTCAAAGGTCTGAATTATTGTGGCCCGAAGCCCAAGATTTTTCACCTCACCTAATTCTGTTCCGACCTGGATGGTATCTCCAACTTTAATGGGTCGCTCAAAAAGGAGGATAAGGCCACTCACGAAATTGTTGACGATTGCCTGCAAACCAAAGCCTATACCGACACCAAGTGCACCACCCAGCAGTGTCAGTTGTTTGATATCAAAACCAAGAAAATTAAGCATTACCAGAAAGCCAAGAGTCAGGATTGCATAATGTGCCAGACGAGTTATTGAGAGTTGAACACCTTTCTCAGCATGGTAGTGGGGGAGTACTTCCAGAAGAAGTATGGCCTGAATTGCTTTGGAAAAAAGGTTGGCAGCATATAGTACTCCAAAAATAGTTAGAATAACTCCTGGTGATACCTGGAAGCCACCTATGCTGATTCCGAGTTCGGTGAGTGACGTGAGAGCATCGCCCAGTGATGAACTTAGTTCCCAGACTACTGAAAGGTACGCAAAGCATAGAACAAGGTGGAGAAGAGCAATGAATGGTTGCAGGCTATTGACTATTATGGACATATTATCCTGTAATAGTCTGAATGGAGAAATCTTTAACGATAACTCCAACAGGCCACAAACAAGAAAATATAACATCCAGATCATTAGGCAGATGCCAAAGGTCGACATTAGTGTTGTGAAAGCGACGATGGCAAATTGTTCAAACCCAATAAGACTTGCAAGAATGATAAGTAATGGGAGGGTGCCCCAAGATTTTCTGCCAAAAAGCTGCCAGTTGTTGTCACATTTGACGTTAAGTTGGAAAAAATATAAAACCAGAGCGGTAATGGAAGCACCAAGTACGAAAAGCTGCATTAACAATACAGGCAATTTCAGAGTTGCAATCACAACGAAGATGACCATGAAAAGAGATAAACGAGAAAAAATCAACTTCTTGGTTTTTTCATTAATCAGTGCATGGACGAGCCGATATACAGCAATTAGGGAGAATATTGTTACTATATTATCCCACTGCCCATCAATCCCTTCATTTACACGGCTATTGAAAAACCTATAGCCAGCTGTAACAATAAAAACTCCTGTTGCTACAGGGCATGTTGCGAATGGATACCAGCGAGATGATGCCAGAACAAGATGTCTGCTTATGGAAATAGTAATACAAAATACTGTGAGAAGAAAAAATCCTATCAAGACATGTCTAAAGTTAGTTTTTAAGATAAGGAAATGATCTGAAAAGAATTGTTTCGAATTTATGTAAGTGTCTATAAAGAGAGAGCTATTGAGTTGTTTATAAAAATCAATGGATAAAAATACAGGAGATGAGCGTTGGGTAGTTTTTGTAAAAACTATTTCATTAAGTTCTAAGAGATCGCTAGATATCGAGTGAAGTCTGACTTGCAGTTTGGCCAGTTCTTTTCCTGTTATTAAGGCCTGGCCTAACTTGTGTTCCACGAGTTCTATACCGTCTGTGATAGATTTGCTAAGCGCTTCTTGTTCTTCAATGGCCATTATCACTGAAAGATCTGGCATATCTGAAAAATCTTTCAGTTCGTCCTTTTTCTGATACCACTCATCTCTCCATTTAGATAACTTCGAAATAGCTTTAGCCACTGGGGCCTCAAGTTGTAGAACATGAGCCTGTAACCTGTTAAATCTTGCACGGTAATTATCTATCTCCATTTTCATTAAATCTGGGTTGGCTTTGGCTGACACTATCTCCCATTTGAGGTCGCGGGCATCTGCTACTAATTTTGGAAAAGATTCTTTCGATGCCTCATTAAATATGTTGGTTGCGAGCTTAGTGTTTAAGTGGATCAAATCATTAGGCAGCATTGCTGCCCATGTGTAGAATTCGATAATGGTCGTTTTTTGATCTTTGGTCAGTTCTGATAATTCCTTTCCAGCTGAATCCTCAGGAGTAGGGTTTGAAGGCAGTACCTCTGACGCATTGGATTGTAGCAGGAATGTTGGTGCGGTAAGACTGTATATAAAAAGAAGGAAGTAAATGCAGTATCGCATCAAAGTGAAGCCTCTTTCTGGGAAAATATTTATTTGACTATCATACGGAACCATTTGAGTAATTTTCTCATCCTAACGTTTAATGACAGTAGTTACAAATAGTTTACGTGTTGAGCGTAGAAAGAATAGAAAGGAGACAAAGGTGCTGAACAGGCAAGTCATGAGGAAATATCTATCGTCATAAACTACACATCCTGAAATCCATATCATTTGAAAATTTGACTGATTTCTTCTTTCAGGTTGGTACAATCTTGCAGGACTACGACTTCTGGTGGGAAAGTATAGTCGCCTTGGATGCCAATAAAAGGCATTTGGTGCTGTTTTGCTGCGTGATAATCGGTAGATGCATCTCCTATGAAAACACACGATTGGGCCTGTAGTTGATGTTTGGTTAGCAATGTATTTATATGGATTGGCTTTTTCACAGGGGATCCAAGTATGTCATCAAAAAAATACGCCATTTTTCTTGCTTGGACTACACGTATTAGTTCGCCTTGTGGGGTCCCGGAGATGAGGAAGATAGGAACGCGGCCATGCATAAGAGTAAGAAATTCTTCAGCCCCTGCTATCCAGTTGGCCTGAATAACCTGATCTACAACAAGTTCTGAGTAAGTCTGAGCCAGATCATTTAACTGGGTGGTAGTAAGGGGTTGTTGAATAATAGTATCGAAAGCGTATTGTATCTTTACGACTCGGCTGATTCCACCATGCTGTTGATGGTATTTCACAATCTCGTCAGCAACTGTATCATCAAACGCATTGAATAGATCATAAAACGCCTGCACTTTGATTTTGTTTGAATCAACAAGAACACCATCAAAATCAAAAAAGATAGCTTGGGGAAACTGTGTAGTCATAGAAACCATTTTTTAATGGTGGCTGGTTAGTTGTCTGTTTGTGGGGTTAGCTGTCTAATAGTAATGTAACATGAAGCTCGTGAGGTTGGCTAGGAACCTGTCTAATAATATCTAGTTTAGTCGCTCTTTTGTGGATCTAGCATTTTCGGTGTGTTCACTGAGGATTAGATATGTTTTGTTATCGTTAGAGGTAGATAGTGCATTTCATACCCATGTAAACGATTTTGTGACAGGAATAATACAGCTTAGTAGTCGAGGAAGGACGTAATAAAAGAGACTCTTAAAATACACAACATCACACGGGCGTTGTGTGTTGAATATATGTGAATTTTAAATCGATCAGGAGGTGCGACATGCAGACATCTGGAAATGTTTCTCCAAGAATTATTTCTCTCGGTTGGGGGAAAATAGAGGTCGAACAGCTTGGTGGAGGCAAGGATTTTAAGCTTTGGCCAGGTGGTGGTAGGCACTGGGATTGGAGTGAGCATGGTACAGGTCATTCAAGGGGGATTCAAATCGATGATGTAAAAGAACTTATAGCCAACGGAGCTAAGGTTATAATTCTTACAAGAGGTATGTTGTTCCGATTAAAGGTGCCTGACAGAACGAAGAGTTTTGTTGAAAAAAACAATATAGAGCTGATTGTAGTATCAACCCCCAAAGGGGTCAAGATGTATAATGACTATATTGATAAACACATTCCGGTTGCCGGTCTTTTCCATTCTACTTGTTGATTCAATCTGTTAATGGACAAGAAAATGAGGATTCTGGATTGCTCGGTTACTATTTTTGCTTGCCATTATTTCCTACTGATCTTGCCAGAATGACTTGGCTGTATATGTGTGATTTTTAACTGTTCCAGTGCTAAGCACCCAAAAAACAATACATGCAATTAAGTATAGAGGAAATTTTGCACGATACCAAATACTTTCCTTTAGATGACTTTAAATTACAAACAATTCGAAGGAACAATGAAATATTATCATGAAGATTTGGTTTAACCTCACAAATCAGTATACTCTTAGTAGGGGTTTTTCAAGTAAAGCAAAGAACGGTGATTTTAAGGTTTGGTATGAGGGTATGGATAGTATTCCCATGAGTTGAGAGTGGTTTTGAGGAGGAATGATATGCTCAATAGGTTCTCTGTAAAAGGAAGGATGTTCTTTATTCTAGCTGCTATTCTGGTGCTGTTTATCGTTATGGTATTTTTTGCAATCCAGAACGGTAATCATGTAAAAGAGCTTGGTTTAACAGAAACGGCCAAAGTCATGCTCCAGGATCAAAAGGACAAAGTACAGGTTGCAAGCCATGCCATGGCCGTTGCTGTTGGGCGAGCCATTGAGAAGGTTTCCTCTCCTGAGGAGAAAGTTGAGATCATTCAACTACTGGTTAACGATATTATTTTTGAAGAAGATAAGTCCGGATATTTTTTCGTGTATCAGGGAACAACGAACGTAGCCTTTCCGGTTAAAAAAGAGCTGATAGGAAAGGACCTTGGTGATTTAAAGGATAAGAATGGAGTTTTTGTTATACGAGAGCTGCGGGACCGTGCCAAGGAAGGTGGTGGTTTCCTGGAATATATCTGGCCTAAACCCGGGGCAGGCGACACTCCTAAAGTGAGTTATGCTGAAATGATTCCTGGAACAGATATGTGGTTAGGAACAGGGGTATATATTGATAATATTCAGGCATTTCAAACTGAGTTGGAAGGAAATATTAATGAGGAGGTCAGCTCAAATATAGTTCAGATGCTTCTCATCGCAGGTCTGGTATTTATAGGCATAATCTCCCTGGTACTTTTAATAGTTTATGGACTGGTTAAAGGATTCAAAACGTTAATCACAAATTTTCGGGAAGTTGCTGAAGGGGAGGGGGACCTTACAAAACGTATAGTGGTGACTTCAAATGATGAGCTTGGCGAACTCGGTCGGTTGTTCAATGTGTTTCTCGAAAAGCTGCAGGTTATTATTGGGTCTATTGCCAAAAATACTGATTTACTGGGAAAAGAGGCAGGGAGCCTGTCTGATATAGCCGGAAGCCTGGCTACTAGTGCACAGGACACATCAAATCGGTCTGAAAATGTGGCTACAGCCGCTGAAGAAATGAGTGCCAATCTTGATAGCGTCGCTGCTGCTATGGAGCAATCCACCACAAATACTAGCATGGTTGCCAGTGCAGCAGAAGAGATGACAGCAACGATAAATGAAATCGCCAGTAACGCAGGCAAGGCAAATGACATTTCAGAACAGGCGGTAAACCAGGCACAGATTACCTCTGAGAAAATGAACAGGCTTGGTGTTTCAGCCGATGCTATCAGTAAGGTTACTGAGACAATTACTGAAATATCAGAGCAGACTAATCTCCTCGCGTTAAATGCTACTATTGAGGCTGCCAGAGCTGGCGAGGCAGGCAAAGGCTTTGCTGTTGTTGCCAATGAAATTAAAGAGCTGGCAAAGCAGACTGCTATTGCTACTCTTGATATTAAAAGCAAGATTGATGACGTTCAGAAAACAACAGGGGAATCTGTCGAGGGAATAGGACAGATTGCAGATATAATCAATAACGTTAACGAATTGATTGGCACAATTACCATTGCAGTTGCAGAACAGTCAAGTGCGACTGAGGAAATTGCACAGAACATAAACCAGGCAGCAGAAGGATTGAGTGAGGTCAATGAAAATGTAAGCCAGGTCTCTATGGTATCCTCCACAATTACAGAAGATATTACGTTGGTGAGTCAGGCGTCAACAGAGGTCTCAAACTCAAGCAGTGAACTGGATAAAAGTAGCAGTGATCTACAGAAGTTAGCCAGCGAGTTGCAGCGTGCTGTTGCAAACTTTAAAATCTAAGAGCAGGTTACCGCACAGGGGACTATGATGTGTAGAAATTTCGACTCTATTCGGCTGGTTTTGTTTTTGAGTTCTGATTAATTCTAACACCTTATAGTTCGCTAATACGTCTTAGGTCTGATTTGAAAGTAGCAAGTATTCCGTTGGCTCTCCTCTGCCAGCAATGCTATATGTGGATTACCTGCCTGCGGTGATCTAGTCTTTGGACTGTATTGTGGATAAAAAAAAGGCAGAGCCATTTCTGACCCTGCCTTGAAGTATTATCTTAGACTAATCTTACTTTTTACTTCGTCTCTTTGCTCCAACAAGTCCGGCAAGGCCAGCACCAAAAAGGAGCATTGTTGTGGGTTCTGGTACGGGATTATCGGGAGGTTCGACAGGTGGTAATATTTCTGCCGCAGTTCCTTCGATTCCTACTGTGAATCCGTTCCAATATTCGTTACTCAGACTTCGCCAGCTAACAGTATCAAATGCTCCTGTGAACCGTAATGTACCGTGTGGTTCACCTGTTCCTAATAACTGGTATTCAAAGTTTCCATTTCCGAGGTCGACAACTTGCTTATACGAGGTGCCGCATCCCCAATAACCACAGTCGTTACCGTCAGAGGAATTGCCAAAACTTAGGAGATCAAAATCTTGATCAAATGCATACCCATTGCCATTGAGACTTACATAAGAAAAGACAGGATTGGCGATAGCTTCAGAAAAACTTAAAGTTTGATTACCGGCGTAGCGGAGGGCAACGATATCAGTTCCAGTTGGGATGTTTTCCACAAAGGCACTGGTGTATGGTGATGTTGCTGGATTACGGCCAGATCGAGTGTTTTGCCAATAATCAGTCCCTCCAGATGATTGGAAGAAGCCAACACCGTTTGGATTATTATAGGTCACACCAACAGTAGATGTTGATGTTGTAATAGTGCCCAATGCTGTAAAACCATTAGTAGTATTACTACTGTTCCAGTCTGTCCAGGCAATAGTAGCAGCGTTTGCATTTACACTGAACAACAGGGTAGCACAAACGGTAATTAGAGTTTTTTTCATTTTCCCCCCCTTTCTTTGATTAAAAAGCCTTTGTCTTTCAATGCAACTATCAAAATCCATGCCATAATAAGTTTTGATATCTTTCCATCACAACTATTTAGAATAAAGGAAGTTGATACGCAGAAAGAAATGAAATCTTCTCATTTCCATGTGTTAATTGCGAAAAAACGGAAAATAGTTGGATGCCATTCCGTATTATCGAAAGACCGTGTTATCCCATCCATTTTGCCCTCCAATAGATTTGTTTAAAAGATTAACGAACCAACTAGTACAAAAATAGAAAAGACAGCAGAATCATATCCAACGTATCACCTTACCTTCTCATACAACCATTGCTTTATGTGTGACAATTCATGTATCAGCCCGTTTCTTTAAGCGATCTGTCCATTGCTTCATCTCTTTTTCGGACAATGTTGGCGTGATGGTGGAATGAGGTTTTTCCAATTCCGTGGAAAGTGATTTTAGTTCAGAGGCTATGCGGACTTCATCAGCAAGGTTCTTGCCGATATCAATCACTATCAACAGGGAGCTGACAAGAACAAAAGCGATAATCAGCTGTTCTTTTGAAATACTGTTTTTGTTGTTTTCTTGACCCATAAGCTTTTCACCCAGGTTTTGAGGAATCTGATAAATGCTTCAACCGGTTTAAGTGGGCACAGATAGCGGCACCAGGGGCGGTGGAAAAAGAGGGACGCCAAAATAACCAGACCGAGCAAAAAAAACTGTGGAATATTTCCATTCAAATCGAACAAGGTGCCAAATATTTCGTAACTTGAAATTCCTGGATTGCGGTACAGCAGGGCAATGATGATCGCAGCCAAACAAAGACAGCGCTGCAGCCACTTGAGTAATAACGTGTAACGTGAAATTGAATAGGGTTTGGCACCACCGATTTTTCCTATACATTCCTGGGCGGCGCCAAAAGGGCAAAACCATTCACAATAGGGGTTTTTACTGGATGCAGTCAGGGAAAAGAGGATCCCTCCGAGTAACAGGTACCAATAAAAATGGGTATGCCAGTCGGGCCAGAAACCGAGCAGCATTTTGTTGATCAGAGAAATTGTCAGAGGGTTGGTATAAATAAAACCGAGAACGATCATACCGGTCAGCATGCAGAACCAGCGTAACTGATTTTTGTGGCGAAACTTTTTTTGACGACCGATGATGCCAAGTGCAAATAGCACAAGCAGCACTATCTCCGGCAGACCGAATTCAATTATTGCCGTTAGCTGAGCAGGAACTCGAAATTGCAGGTTTTTTTCCGCAAGATGTCGACTACCATACTGCGCGGCTTCTGTAATTCCACGCGAGGTGTAGGTTGCCCCACTGACACCGTCTACATCACGGCCGATCTCAAATATGTCGTCGTAACTTTTACCGATTATGCGAGAGAACAAATCGTTTTCACGAACCCGTTTATACCAACTTGGAGTTTCACGGTGGCTGACAACGGCCATCCCAGTAATGATGCCCTGCAGATTGGTTGCGATAGCCAGGTTGATTGGTCCTCCGTAGCCATTGCCCTCTCCGAGGGCGATGTAGCCAAGTAACTGATCAGAATTATAGGCTGCATAGCTTCCCAACGGATCTTTTACGATGCGATCTGCCGTGGGCATCGCCTGATGAAGATACGGTTCTATATCTGTATTTTCCAGGTAGGACCCAATGACCCAGGCAGCTATAATTATAATGATTGTTATAACCCCAAAGACACGTTCTCTATTTTTTTGCTGCCTGGTAACTCTAGGTGCTCGGGCTGCCTGGTATTCATCACTGTGATTGGTGAATACCGGTGCTTGCTTTTCTAAGATGGGCTCGGGTTTCATCTTTTTTACCGTGGTTTTGTCCTTGTTAGCTTTTCTGCATTGTCATAGCGGACAGCCGGATTTTGCAACCTTGTATCGGTTTGGAAGAATCCGGCTTTACCGGAGTCAGGATTGTTGATTGGAGATCATTCTTGAGCTCATTGAGCGCCTCACGATAACTGCCATGATGATGATTGGTAGCCCAAGAAAAACAACGGTTAGCCATGCAGCGCGGGGTTCCCCTTCGTTGAACGAGGAGATAAAAGTTTGCCCGAGAAGCATGAAGGTTGCAAAGGACAGGATTGTCAGGGTCAGTTCATGCCAGACCAATTTGACGCTTTTCTCTTTAAGTAATGTGTAGAAGTAAAGTGCTCCGCCTCCCATGATAAAGCCGAGCAGCACATACCAGAACCAGTTCCAGCTGACGATACGCATGATATTTCTCCTTTTGTAACACCTCATAGGCCCCATCTTTGAACGATCGTTGTTTGCCGCATAGGTTGAACTATCGTAGTCTTCGCTTACCTGCGCCAAACCAAGCTTGTCCAATATGGTGGACCTCTGAACAGTTAACGTTCTGAAGTTAAATAACTAATACGTTCTGCTTAAGAACGTGATTTATCGAGACCAAACAACGGAATGTCCATGGGGTTGACATCCCAGGGAGACTTCTCCTGTGGCGGTTCCTGACCGTAGCCAAAGATGTCGTCCATCTCACGGATGGCACCGTTCAGAGCAGGAGCTTTGGAAATGGCTATTCGAACCAGGTCATGCATGACCGCTTCATCGAATTTTGTGAAGGGACAGACGGCCTGGCAGCGGCTACAGTCGGGGTCACCGCCGAGCATGTAGGAGTAGCACTTCTTGGCGTCCTGATACCATCCCTTAATTCCTTTTGCCTGCCAGGATTTGTCGCCGCCCCAGGAAGGTTCGTCGTTTTTCGGAATGGCTCCAGAAGGACACATTTCAGCACATTTTTTACATGCTTTGCAAAATGTGACAATTCCGGCATCGATTGGTTTAGTTTCTGCCAGAGGAAGGTCCGTTACGGTCAGCATGACTGTGCGGAAATTGGTGCCCCACTGTGGGCTTACCAAAATGCCGGCGCGACCATATTCGCCTAAACCGGACATGACGCCAAAACCGACACTGCGGCCAACGGAACCGGTATTGCCGCCATAGTACTGGTAGCCGAGGCCGCGGAGGAAAACATTAAGGCGATTCGAGTAAATATTAGCCCTTGAATAAGCTGCGGTATTGGCCGATGCCCAACTCATGCGGTCAGTGTACTGTGCCATCCACAACGATTGCGGGATAACTGCACAGATGACCCAAAGGTCCTTATCGGGCAGGACGACCGTACCATCTCCGGGATCGTATCCTTTTTCTACGTTCTCAAAGCGGATGTTGCCATAGAGCAGCTTTTTGGTTTTCTTATTAAGTTTGACAAAGCCCATGTCGGCGGCACCGATAATACGACCGGCAACGCGTAACATGCGGGCATTCTCTTCCGGAGTACCTTCGTAACGTGGAACGCCGAACTGGTCAGGGGTGTAGAACATGGTTGGATGTTCCCAGCCGTTGAACGATTTAATATCAGGACCTGTCCAGCCAGGAGCTATTGAGCTCAGTGCACCCCAGCCCCAGCAGTTGGCGTCTCCTAAAGCACGGTCTCGGATAGAATAGCCGGGAACATTGTTTTTAACCTTATCTGTTGTTGAGGCAATGTTCTGAGCGTGGATTTTCATGTATTCCTGTGGATTGTCCCAGGCTTCTGGATTGAACAGGGTCTTATGGACTCCAGGAAAAACTTCCATATTATCCCAATCGATCTGCACGGTCGGTTCATCGACCTCCTTAACCCACCAGGGCAAGTTGCGATCTGCATAGGGCGATGCCATCATTTCATCCAGGTCGGCAAAGGACTTGGTGGCAGTTCCACCGAGCCCTAAGGCTCCTGCTCCGGCAACACCAGCACCCAGACCCAACATTTTCAGGAAATCACGACGCCCGACTGTTGAGTGATAGGTTGATTTTCGCGAACCTGATTCGCTCATCTTTATGTCTCCCATCTTTTTTTAAGAGTTTGCAAGGAGAATGAACCCCTGCGGTTAGATTCTGTATGGATTGCAAATATAGAGGGGAAGGGGGGTAATAAAAACACCCCTACGGGTGATTTTGCATCTTAAGTGAATGTCACCCGAAAAGGTGATACGGGATAAAGTGAGAAGAAGAGAAAAGTAACGGCGTTATGGCTCAGGATGAAAGAGGGGGAAGCAAACTGAGTTTTTTTGCTGTATTGATTGCCTGGGTCCGGTTGCTGACACCGAGTTTGGCGTAAATTCTTTTTGTGTGCGTCTTGAGGGTGTTGACTGAAACGAAGAGTTGTGCGGCTGTTTCCATGTAACTTGCACCTTGAGCAAGGCGGTGCAGGACCTCTACCTCACGAGGGGTTAGATCAAAAGGAGAGTGTTGTGATTTGCAGGGATCGTCAGAATCTGAAAATTTTGTCAGTATTCTTGCGATAAAAAGGTTTGTTTCCGGATCGCCTCCGTTCTGTTGCTTGGCAACTTGGCTGAGCAGTTCGTATAGAGGAAGACCCTCTCTGATGAATATCTGGCAGTAGTTCTCAGGTGCTACCAGAGCGATAGCCTCTTTCAGGCTATTTTGTGCCTGTTTCTCATTGCCGAGTAGCCGATGGGCCAAGGCAACCTGGATAAGCACTTCTGAGCGGAACAGAAGACTGGTCTTTTCGTCAAATCTTGAAACGAGCTCCCTCAGTAGGATTAGTGCATCCTCCGCTCTATCCGTTTCAATGTCGAGTTTGGCAGCAATGAGGTGGATGGCTTTTGAGTAGTACGTCAAAGACTGTTGAGAGGTTCGGTATATTCCCTGAAAGTTCAGTGGGAATAACTCAGGATATCTCTTTGTAGCAAGGTATTGTCGATTGCTTTGCAAAAACGATTTGTGGGCCAGGTCAGGCTGGCCAATCAAAATATGAATCAGGGCTTTGAAAGATTGCGCGATGATGGTCACCGCCTGAGATGGCTCCAGGGAATCAATGATAGTACTCATCTTATCCATGGCTGTTATGGCTTGGTCTGCTTTTCCTTGACCCATTAGACAGTGTGCTAGAGTAAGATATGCATCGACGATTGAGAAAACATCACCATCTCTTACTATCTCTTCCAATCCATGATTGAGGTGGTTTTCTGCCAGAACCAATTCGCCGGAATGGTAGTGCAGTTGTCCCATAACGACATGAGCAAGTGCGGAAAAAGGAACTTCTTCATCGTCAGTTGTATTGTAGTCCACAAGTGTTTGGCAGGTCTGTATGGCTTGTTCGAGTTGCCCATACTCCATATAGAGTTTAGTAAGAGCTATCGAATCCATAAAAAAGCAGAACGGCAGGTTTGCCTGTCTGGCCATGGAGGCTGCTTGTTTGAAAATCTGTATCGCCTCACCGTGGTTGCCTTTGACACGGTTACAAAATCCGTAGCCACCTAAAGTCATGATGAGCCAGAAGCTTTGTTCTTCGGTAAGCAGATTCAGGGCGGTATGGAAATGTTTCCGTGCCTCGTCTATGGCAAAGAACGATGCACTGCGAATCCCCTTGATAGCTGAAAGAATGCCATATTGTGCAGAATTTTGGTCTGGTGAACCTTCAGCTTGTGGGCCAAGTTGTTTCTCAATGCGCTGTAAACATTGATCGAAGGCTCTAAATTCCCCCATTTCATGAAGAAAGAATAGCTGATGTAAACTCAGAGCAGGAGGCAGGTAATCCTCGGGAACTTTACCCAGCCACCTGAGATACATGTTGAAATTACCTTGGGCTAGAATCCGGTCAATGTTTGTCTCCAGATGGTTGATGACTTGATCGTAGTCCTTTGCTTCCAGTGCATGATCTATGGCCTCTTCCCACATACTATGGGCCATAAACCAGTTTGCTGCCTTGCCGTGAAGATAGGTGATCTGCTGTTCGCCATGATTGCGCAGGTGATTCTTGAGCATTTGAGCAAAAAGCTGATGATAGCGATACCAGCAGCGTTTATTGTCCAGAGGTATGATAAACAGGTTGTCCTGTTCCAATTGTTCTAGAATCTGCCGGCTGTTTGTAATACCAAGTAGACTGTCGCAGATATCAGCATTCATTCGCTTCAAGATTGATGTCTGAATCAAAAATTCCTGTATCTGTTGTTTTTGATGGGCCAGAACTTCATTAATAAGATAATCGGTGATATGGCGATCCTCACCGGACAAATTGTTAATGAATGCATCTGCTTCAGGAATGTTCCTCAGAGACAACGCTGCTAGCTGTAATCCCGTGACCCAGCCTTCAGACTGTTTTTTCAGTTGGGTGATCTGTTCTCCGGTCAATTTCAGCGCCATGGACCGGTTGAGAAAGGCACTGGTTTCCTCTGTGTTGAAGCGGAGGTCTTCAGTCCCTAGCTCTTTTAACTGGTTTTTAGCACGTAACTTGGTAATTGGTAGTGCGGGTTCTGTACGACTGATGATGACCAGATGCAGATGAACAGGCTGATGGTTGATTAAAAAGCTGATGGCTGCATGGATCTCCTGATTGTCGATCAGGTGGTAATCGTCAAGAGCCAGGATAATACTAAGCCCTGTCTGTTCCAGGTCGTTGATCAGTTGTGTTATTGCTGTGGTTGTTCTACCTGGAATTGTTGCTTGCAAAAGCTCAAGGGCTTTTTTAGCCACTCCGGGCTGAGTTCGTTCCAAAGCTGTAAACAGGTAGCTGCAGAAACGCCCAGTCTCATTATCGTTTTCATCAAGTGAAAGCCAGGCAACTGGAGCTTTTTGCTCACTGAGCCAGGTGCTGGCGAGGGTGGTTTTCCCAAATCCGGCTGGTGCGCAGATCAGAGAGACCTTGGTCGTGGATAACAGTTTGTTGCTGAGGCGTGGTCGTGTAACGGTTTCATCCGGCAGAAGAGGCATGTGGAATTTAGTTATCAGCAATGTGTCCATGTGAAAATCTCGCCTTTTTCTTTAATCTGCACAATGACCGGTTAGTAGTTGTTGGGCCAAATTTCGAATATCTGTAGTACGTAGATTGATAAACTCCTCAAATGTAGTTGTGTTAACATCCTCAAATGTAGTTGGTAGGACATGATCTGACAAGTAGCCGTTTTGAAATCAATAGATTTGAGCTGACAGTTTTCTGGTATTCTGATCTGGTATCCGTATTTACGTTATGAGTTTTTACGACGCCATCAAAAACAAAAGCTGATCAAATGTATCAATTACGCATACTCAAGTCTCAGATCATGAGCAGGGCCACTCCAGACGCAGCAGCTGCAATGAATCCTCCATAAATTAATATCTAATAGAATCTCATCAAACGTTTGATCCGGAACATTAATAATCACTCCAGTGTCGCTAATATGAAAGACAATTTTATCGCCATTTAGAGCCGAAAAGAAATGGGTAGCACCACAAGACGGACAACTACGGTAATCCACTTTTTCACCTATGTATTTTGAACACACTATTTAGAAGCACTGCTTAAATTCGCACTTCTAACTTGAGCATAACGGTAGCCAGAGGGGGCAATACCAAGGGAAGAGACTGTGGATGCCCATGCATTGGGACAGAATCTGTCACCTGCCCCCATCATTGCCTATGTTGCTTCCCCAATACTTTGCCGAATCACTATTGAAGACTTCATGATACCTGCCGGGCTCAGGTACACCAATTCGGTAACCGTGCCAAGGCACCGGTGTAAAGTTGGAGACAATTATCAGAAATTCTTCACGGGATTTGGTTTTGCGTATAAAAGACAGGACGTTATTGTCAGTGTCACTGGCATCAATCCACTCAAATCCACTTGCCTCAAAGTCATTTTCATGGAGGGCTGGTTCATTTTTGTAAAGCTTATTCAAATCCTGAACGGATCGTTGCAAACCAAGGTGGTTAGGAGCATCAAGTGCAGTCCAGGAAAGACTGGTATCGAAGTTCCATTCCTGCCATTGACCAAATTCACAGCCCATGAACAAGAGCTTTTTTCCGGGTTGAGCCCACATATAACCATAGTAAGCGCGCAGGTTGGCAAACTTCTGCCATTCATCGCCAGGCATTTTCGATAGCAATGCACCTTTGCCATGGACTACTTCGTCATGGGAGAGAGGTAAAATGAAATTTTCACTAAAAGCATAGAGGAGGCCAAAGGTCATATTGTTCTGATGATATTTTCGATGGACAGGATCTTTGGCCATGTATCCGAGTGTGTCATGCATCCACCCCATATTCCACTTCAAGCTAAAACCAAGACCGCCGGTATAGGTAGGTCTGGAGACCATGGGCCATGAAGTTGACTCCTCTGCCATGGTCAGTACTCCAGGAAAAACCCCGTGCACAACCTCGTTCATTTTCCGCAAAAAGCTTATTGCCTCAAGATTCTCACGGCCTCCGTGTTTGTTGGGAAGCCACTGTCCATCCTCACGTGAATAATCAAGGTAGAGCATTGAGGCCACCGCATCCACACGCAGACCATCAAAATGGTACTTGTCGATCCAGAACAATGCGTTAGAGATAAGAAAAGAACGCACCTCGTTGCGCCCGTAGTTGAAAATCATGGTCCCCCAATCCTGATGCTCCCCTTGCCGGGGATCAGTATGGGCATAGAGCTGGGTATCGTCAAAGAAGTTAAGCCCAGCACCATCTTTAGGAAAGTGGGCGGGGACCCAATCCAGAATAACGGCCAACTGATTCTGGTGACACTGGTCTATGAAATACATCAGATCTTCAGGGGTGCCAAAACGGCTGGTGGGCGCATAAAAGCCCATCACCTGGTAGCCCCAGGAGGCGTCAAAAGGATACTCGGCGATGGGAAGTAATTCGAGGTGAGTGTAACCCATCTCTACCGCATATGGGATCAACTCATCTGCTAGTTCACGATAGGTAAGATAGCGAGAACCCCACTTCTCGTCAGAGACTCTTCGCCACGAGCCAAGATGCACTTCATAAATGGAAATTGGTCGGTCTAACCCCTGTTGTTCGACACGTCGATTAATCCAGTCTTCATCGGACCATTGATAGCGGTCAAGTTCAGCAACTACCGATGCAGTCCGAGGGCGCTGCTCCATCGCAAAACCATAGGGATCTGCCTTTTCAAAACTTTTGCCAGATTTGCTGACAATCCGGTATTTATACACCGTGTTTTCAACCAATTCAGGTACAAACAGAGTCCATATACCGCTGTCGCTGGAGGCAAGTGGGTGACTTTCACCATGCCATGAATTAAAGTCACCCATGAGGTAGACCTGACTGGCATTTGGAGCCCATACGGCAAAATGAACCCCTTTTTCGCCGTTAATTTCGACCAGATGGGCTCCCATCTTTTCGTAGGTTCGCTCATGGCTTCCTTCGCCCATGAGGTAGTGATCAAAATCGGTTAAAATCGTTGCAGTATTCAAGGTTATCTCTCTATTCAGACGCTCTTTTATATTTACGGACAATCACAAACAGAACTTCAATCACTCTTCTGTTTACTGGTCTGTGGATTCCTCATGGCCATAGCCCGAATGTCTCATCAGATATTGAATTCATGGATCAATTATCAAATTCGAAAAAAATGGACATGAGAAATTCGGAATAGATCAAATCACAGTATCATTGGGGATAACCGCACTTTTGGGAATCACCACCAGGCCATCACGAACCAGCCAGTTTCCGTTGTCAGAATCAGGCCGGTCAGGGAGAGAGCGAATGTGGACATTGCTGCCAATCCTGGCTTTCATGTCAATAATTGTACTCTCGATAACCGAGCCATCACCAATCCCTATGTCTGGTCGCCCCAAAAGCCTGTTTTCTGTACGTTGTTCATCCGTTTCATAATTATCAGCCCCAATCATGACTGTATCGCGTATTATCACTTGCGACCCGATGATACTGCGGATCCCAACAACCGAGTTGGTGATCTCAGCATCTTCAATGTTACATCCTTCAGCCAGCATCACTTTGGAGAGTCTGGCTCCCTGGAGTTCGGTAGGCGGCAGGAAGCGAGCATTGGTGTAGATTGGCTGGTTTGGATCGTTCAGATCGAAAGAGTGGGTGGCAGCCAGTTCCAGACTCACCTCATAAAAGCGGCGGATCGTGCCAATATCGGCCCAGTAGCCATCGAAGACATGGCCCATAATACGATGCTTCATCAAGGCCTTCGGGATAATATCATGGCCAAAATCGTCACCCGGCTCAGCCAGTAGTTCTGATAGCAGCTCAGTAGAAAATACATATATTCCCATTGAGGCCATGAAAGGCTTATCGGAACCAGGTGTACTTTCTAGATCTCTCAGAATTTCCGGGCCGGGCTTTTCAGTGAAGTTGGTTATTTCGCCGTCAGAGCCACGTTTGAGGATGCCCATGGAGGGGGCTTTCCGGGCATCAACAGGTTGAACCGCCAGGGTAATATCAGCATTCGTGTCTATATGGTATTGCACAAATTTCCGATAATCCATGCGGTAGAGGTGATCTCCAGCCAGAATAATGACATATTTGGTGCCTGAGCTTTTAATCTCAACGAGTTGTTGCCGAACCGCATCGGCTGTACCCTGATACCAGCCGGTACTGTCCGGCGTTTGCTCGGCTGCCCAGACTTGAACCCAGCCATCAGTAAACATATCCCGCCGATAGGTCTGGAAAATGTGGCGATGGAGTGATACCGAATTGAACTGGGTCAAAATGGCGATTTTATCAATGCCGGAATGCAAACAGTTACTGACAGGAATATCAATCAACCGATATTTACCTGCAAACGGAACGGCTGGTTTTGACCGTTCTTGTGTTAAAGGGTACAACCGGGTACCCCGGCCACCGCCCATAATTAAACCTAGGACATCTTTCATTATCATTGCAGATAATCTCCTGGAAAAGGTTGATCTCGTAACTGTTTACACTTCCATTATTGTCCTTTTATTCCCTTGCGACCCGCGTAGCCTACCTTGCCGGTTAGCTCTTCTTCTATACGCAGCAATTGATTATACTTGGCAACTCGGTCAGAGCGGCAAAGGGAACCGGTTTTTATTTGACCCGCGGCTGTCCCCACCGCAAGATCTGCTATAGTCACATCTTCTGTCTCACCGCTTCGATGGGATATCACCACGGTATAGCCTGCCTCTTTGGCCATTCGGATAGCATCCAGGGTCTCTGTTAATGACCCTATCTGGTTAAATTTGATGAGAATGGAGTTGGCAACGCCAGTATCAATTCCCTTTTTTAATATTTTAGTGTTCGTTACAAACAGATCGTCACCGACCAACTGAAGACGAGATCCAACCTTTTGGGTAAGGCTTGCCCATCCGGTCCAATCGCTTTCATCGAGACCGTCTTCAATGGAGATAATCGGATATTTGTCGCTGATCTCAGCTAAGTAGTCACCAAAACCTTCGGAATCAAAGACTTTGCCTTCACCTTTGAGGTCATATTTACCATCTTTGTAGAACTCAGAGGCTGCGCAGTCTAGAGCCAGGGTGATGTCTTTATCCATCTGGTAGCCGGCTGCCTCTACGGCTTGAACGATAACAGCAAGGGCCTCTTCGTTGGATGACAGATTTGGTGCAAAACCACCTTCGTCTCCAACTGCAGTACTGAGTCCTTTCCCACTTAGAACCTTTTTCAGGCTATGGAAAACTTCTGCTCCCATCCGCAATGCTTCCCTGAAATTTTTGGCGCCCACCGGCTGGATCATGAATTCCTGGATATCAACATTATTATCTGCATGCTCTCCACCGTTGATAATGTTCATCATGGGGACCGGCATCAAATAGTTACCTGCAGTTCCATTTAACTCGGAGATATGCTGATAAAGAGGGATGTTTTTATCTATGGCGGCAGCTTTTGCTGTAGCTAGTGAGACAGCCAGGATTGCATTGGCGCCGAGTTTGTCCTTATTCTCCGTACCATCCAGATCAATCATTATCTGGTCTACCTTCTGTTGGTCATAGGCGTTTTGACCAAGCAGGCTTGCCTGAATAACACCATTTACTGCCTCAACCGCCTGTAATACTCCCTTCCCCAGATAACGATTTTTATCACCATCTCGTAATTCAAGTGCTTCACGCGAGCCAGTAGAGGCTCCGGAAGGAGCACAGGCTCTCCCCACTACACCTGATTCTAGAAATACATCCGCTTCAACAGTAGGGTTTCCCCGTGAATCCAAAATTTCCCGACCAATTATCTTACTGATATTTGACATAATACTTATCCTCATTTAGTGGTGATGCCTAAGCTCAGGCAGTCAGTTTACATTTTTTATATTTCAAATCTGTTGTGAGTTTATGAGTGTATACTGAGCACAACCTTACACATGGCTACAATTTTGCCTGAAATTTTCAGCCGAGCTGATTTCAATATAGGACGCACCCTGTTTAGGTCCAAAACTACCAGCAAGAATGACTATCAAATCACTATCCTTAAAACGGTCTTCTGCTAACAGGCGGCAGACCGAGAATTTCAGTGGCTGATTGTCTGTTAAATCCAAAGGGATATAGTCCGCATAGACACCATAGGACAGTGAAAGTTGTCGTGCTACACACCTGTCGTAGACCTGAGCGTAAATAACGTTTGGGCCGCGATAGGCTGCAAGGGCCAGGATTGATTTTCCGGTGAGAGAATCAGCAACAATCGCCTTTGTCTGCAGACGAATAGCCGCCTTTACAGCAGCTTTTGCCAGGTATGCAGCGAGCTTATTGATACTGGTGTATGGGACGTCTATATTTGCGGGATTACTCACTTCAACTTCCCTTACTATTTTCGACATAATACGGACTGCTAATTCGGGATATTTCCCATTGGCGGTTTCACCAGATAGCATCAGCGCATCGGCGTGATCGAGACAGGCGTTTGCCACATCAGAGACCTCTGCCCTGGTGGGTCTTGGAGAATCGATCATTGAGTGAAGCATCTGGGTTGCGACGATGACAGGCTTTCGTCTCTCAATACACTCTTTAATCATCCGCTTCTGGATCAGTGGAATCTGTTCAGTAGGAATTTCCACAGCCAGATCCCCTCTGGCAACCATTACCCCATATGCATGGTCAAGGATTTCCGAAAGGTTCTCTACCCCTTCAGCATTTTCTATTTTGGCAATGATTTTGATTCTGGATTTATATTCATCAAGAATAGACTGAACTGCCAGTACGTCTTCCTTGTTCCTCACGAAAGAGTGGGCGATGAAATCCAGATCGTTTTCTGCTGCAAAGCGAATGAAACCTTTGTCTTTTTCACTGAGTGCAGGCAATTTGACATGGATGGACGGGATGTTAATACTTTTTCGTTCCTTGATAATTCCATCATTTTCGACAGAGCATTTCAGGTAATGCTCGTCTTTGTCAATGACAGCAAGGGCAATATCTCCGTCGTCGATGAGAATGGAGCTACCGACAGGAACATCTTCGACAAAGTTATCATATGATACGCAGATCACATCATCATGAGATTGTTCACCGGGTGCACCCTTAACCCTGATACTATCACCAAATTTTACAGATAACGGGGTGTCCGCTTCGCAGGTCCTGATCTCAGGCCCTTTGGTGTCAAGGAGGATGCCAATATTATCTGAAACTGCCCGAGTGTTTTGAATGACTTCAAGGGCATCATCATGACTCATATGGGCTGTGTTAAGGCGTACAACACTCATCCCCGCCTTAAAAAGCCGCTCAATAAATGGTACAGAACAGTTCAGGTTTGAGATAGTTGCAACAATTTTTGTTCTTCTTCGCATGGCATTAGCTAACCTGTCATTTGTAATTATTGAACCAACACCAGACAGCTAGTTCCTACTCGGAAACCAGCTGTCTGCGTGATTTTTCTTGAGACCGGAGTAGAGCTTACGTTATAAAACCCCGCTTTTGTCCATATGCATAATCAGATCAAGCATTCGATTGGAGTAACCCCATTCGTTATCATACCAACTCATAACTTTTACTGATTTACCAATAACTTTGGTTGATTGACCATCGACAATGGAAGAGCGACTGTCACCCTGGAAATCGATGGACACGAGAGGAAGATCGGTGTAGCCGAGATAACGATTGGCAGCATTCTTCAATGCAGCATTAACCTCTTCAATAGTCGTCTCTTTTTCAACTTCCATCACAGCGTCCACAAGAGATACTGTTGGAGTTGGCACACGTACAGCCAGTCCGTCGAACTTGCCTTTCAGTTCAGGGATGACGAGGGAAACAGCCGAGGCGGCCCCTGTTTTAGTAGGGATCATGGAAAGAGCTGCCGCCCTTGCCCTGCGCAAGTCGGAATGGGGAAAGTCAAGAAGCCTTTGATCACCTGTATATGCGTGAACCGTGGTCATCAAACCACGCTCAATACCAAAATTATCCATAATAACTTTGGCAAATGGAGCCAAGCAGTTGGTGGTACAGGATGCATTGGAAACTATGTGATGAAGGGTCGAATCGTATTCATCCTCGTTGACTCCCATCACAAAGGTCTTCACATTTCCTTTGGCAGGGGCTGAGATGATAACTTTTTTTGCTCCTGCGTCAATATGTGCCTGGGTTGTTTCAATGTCGCGAAACAGTCCAGTACATTCCGCCACGTAATCGACACCTATATCACCCCAGGGGATATCCGCTGGATTTCTGTGACTACTCACTGCAATTTTTTTCCCGTCGACGGTTATTCCGTCTTCATAGACCTCTACCTCTGCGTCCATACGTCCCATGACCGAGTCATATTTCAGCAGATGTGCAAGCGTCTTTGTGTCGGTCAGATCGTTTATGGCAACTATCTCGATATCTTTAAAGAGTGAATCCTTACCGAGTGCCCTGAAAATGTTTCTGCCAATTCTACCAAAACCATTAACACCGATACGAATAGTCATACTGTTTCTCCTAATCATTTTTTTTAAGGCAAATGTTCGATGCCATAATTTTTAGGTTGTTATTGTAGGATCTATATGTTTTTCCCAAGTGATGTTCCCGCAGAGCGAAGGTCGTTACATGCTTCGATAATGCGATCCGCCATGGAGCGTTCGGCTTTTTTGCCGTAACCCCTCGGGTCGTAGACTTTTTTATCGCCAACTTCGCCTTCAATTTTCAACATACCATCGTAGTTTTTCATTACGTGATCAACTATAGGACGGGAAAAGGCGTATTGAGTATCTGTATCGATATTCATTTTTACAACGCCGTATTCGAGGGTCTCATGTATCTTTTCAAGCTCGGAACCTGAACCACCATGAAAAACCAGATCAAGAGAGGCTTCGGGACCAAGGGCTTCGACTACAGATGCCTGACCTTTTTGTAAAATAGACGGTGTCAGCTTTACATTTCCGGGTTTGTACACACCGTGGACGTTGCCAAAGGTCGCCGCCAGTAAAAAACGTCCCATTGAGCCGACTTCTTTTGCTGCCATCACCATATCTTCAGGTGTAGTGTAGAGCTTGTCTGCAGCGACGTCTGAGGTGTCGTGGCCATCTTCTTCACCACCGACGATGCCGGTTTCGATTTCCAGAATAAGATCGTTTTCGACACAGGCTTGCATGATGCGTTTGGACTCGGCAATATTTTCGTTCATCGGTAATCCCGAGCCATCATACATATGGGAACTAAACAAATTTGGTAACCCTGTGGCTCTACGCTTTTTGGTCTCTTTAATAAGTGGCATCAAAAAGCTGTCAACATACTGGGGATGGCAATGGTCTGTATGTAAGGCGATATTAATATCGTAATGTTCTGCCATCATATGTGCGTAAACAGCCAGGGCCATGGCGCCTTTGCTCATGTCCCCAACTCCCAGTCCCGATGCAAACTTACCACCACCAGTGGAAACCTGAATAATGCCATCAGAGTTTGCCTCTTTAAAGGCGAGCAGTGCCGCATTAATGGTTTCACTGGAAGTAGTATTAATTGCGGGGTAAGCGAATTTGTTTTGCTTGGCGTTATCAAGCATTTGACAGTATTGCTGGTAGTTTACTACTGGCATGGCTCTTCCTTTGCTTAAAAGTTTTTCGCTATCTGGGATAGTCCACTTGAGGGCTTTTCCCATTCATAGTTAATTTATTGCAGGAAATAGTCCTGCTGACCGGTGGTATCCATGACTGAGCACCAGTAATCGGAACGGGTGTTGAGGGTACGTCGCCTGAGAACTACCAGATCAAGTGGTAGATGCACCATGCTCGACTTGAGTTGCGTCACAACCATACCCGTCTTGCCTGCCATGGCGGCGTGTACAGCATGTTGACCGAGAAAGCCGCAATACACACGGTCTCCTGTATTGGCTGGAACGGAACGGATAATGTAACTTGGGTCAATGAATTTCAGTACCAGCTCCAACTCGCGTTCTTTGAAATGGTCTTTAATGCGCCGCACAAGTGTCGTGCAGATGTCGCCGAGAACAGGATTTCCTGAGTAGCCTTCTTCGACCGGAGCGCCCATCAGATCCTGGCCAGCCCCTTCAGCGCAGACGATCACAGCGTGTTTTCGTGATTTAAGGCGCCTTTCAAGAGCCATCAGTAAACCGTCGTCTCCGTCAATCTTGAAAGGTTGTTCCGGCACCAGCACGAAGTTAACCTCTTGCAGGGCCAGAGTTGCCTCGGCGGCGATGAACCCGGCTTCGCGCCCCATGAGCTTCACCATACCGACACCATTATCCGCACAAGTAGCCTCAACATGGGCACATTGAATGGCTTCTGTGGCTTTTTCTACTGCCGTATCAAAGCCAAATGATCGGGTTATAAAATTGATGTCATTGTCTATTGTCTTTGGAATTCCGATCACTGAAATTTTGCGATTTCTGGATGTTACCTCGTCGACGATCTTCTTGGCCGCACGCATGGTGCCATCACCGCCGATGACAAACAAAACATTGATATTCATCCGCTCCAGAGAATCGACGATACCCTCTGCTGCCTGCTGCTCACGGGAAGAACCGAGAATGGTGCCCCCAAACTGGTGAATATCTGAAACTACATCCGGAGTGAGCTCCATGACGTCATAGCCGTATTTCGGGATAAAACCACGTAAACCATTACGAATTCCAACTATAGTTCGGATTCCGTATTGATAGTGCGCCTTCATGACGATGGACCGTATAACATCATTGAGACCAGGACAAAGTCCGCCGCAGGTAACGATGGCGCATTTAGTCTTTGACGGATCAAAATACAGTTTCTCCCTTGGCCCTGCCTTTTCGAACTGCATAGGCAATGTGTCCGAATCGAGTTCGGCTAATTCGTCTGAAGTCATCGAAAGAGTCAGAGGCTTGCTTTCGTCGACAAAACGATGATTATCTAAGGGTGTCGGTATTTTTGCTGAGCCCAGGTTGGAAATCTCAGTATCAAATTCAAGATTATTCATATCACTCATAGGAATCTCATTCTTACTTCTTGAAGTTCGTTATGTAGGTCGGTGCACACCAACTCCACAACTTGATAACTTACAGGGATAGATGTGCGTGAGCATCTCGTGTAAATTCAGGATTCACTCCGTAGCACCATCAACGGAAAGGTGCATGGATTCGAGAGTTTGGGAGAGGCATGTTATCGCTGAACCAGGGTGCTTAAGTTGTTAGGGAGGTTGGCATGTGGCAGAATCCAATGCTAGACCCTCGGGAACCATGAAAACCATATCTCATTTTTCATGGTACCCGGCTATCAAAAAACAGCAGACGTAAGGCTTTTTTTAATGTGGCTGTAGTATTTTACCGCCACTGTCATACCATGTGATTTTTTCAAGCATTGGCTTGATATAAATCGAGTCACCTACACCTAAAGCAAGATCGTTATCAATGGTAATCCGGACTTTCTCCCCGTTGATCTGCGTCCAGAGTTGCATATGAGGACCCAATGATTCAATAACGGTAATACGAGCCTCCCAACTGTCTTGCACCGCTTCCTTGCTGATATGTACATTCTCCGGACGCACACCACCGCGATCTGCACCTGCTGGAGGCTGAATAAACGGAAAGTTGGAAAGGCCTAGGAAGTTCATGGGCGGATTACCAATAAAGCTACCAATGAACTCTGTCGCCGGATTGTGATAGATCTCGGTCGGATTATCAAACTGCTGGATAATAGTATCATTCATTACCGCTATCCTATCGGCCAGACTCATGGCTTCGACCTGGTCATGTGTAACGTAGATTGTTGTGGTTTTGGTTTCGTTAAGAATAGTTTTCAGTTCGGCCCGCATTTCGAGACGAAGCAGAGCATCGAGGTTAGAGAGTGGTTCATCCATCAACAGCACTTCGGGCTCGATGGCAAGAGCCCGGGCCACAGCCACACGCTGGCGTTGGCCGCCCGACAATTGGCCCGAATATCGGCCAAGAAAATCTTCAAGATGCATAAGCTCAGCAGTTTGGCGAACTTTTTTATCAATTTTATCCTGAGAAACCTTTTGCATGGCGAGCCCAAACCCGATATTTTCCGCAACTGTCATATGTGGAAATACGGCGTAGTTCTGAAAGACCATGGACAGGCGGCGTTCTTTTGGGTTGAGGCCATTGAGGCAGCGATCGCCAATATAGACATCTCCAGTATCCTGGGTCTCCAAGCCGGCTATGATGCGAAGTAGTGTAGACTTACCGCAACCTGAAGGACCAAGGAGGACAACAAACTCATTTTCCTTTACTTCAAGGTTTACAGAATTCAATATCTGCTTTTTATCATATGATTTACAGATGTTTTTTGCGTGTATTGTTGACATAATTCCGTTTCCTTATCGCTGACTGATTCCCCACATACTAAAGAGGTATTTACGAACGAGAAATATAAAAAATAGAGGCGGTAAAATAAGGATCAGGCCGCCGACAAATTTCACTTCAATGGGTGATCGGTCCATGTTTTGGATGAGAAATGCAGTGAGTGTCTGATTCTTCAGGGTCAGAACCGATGCGGCGAAAACCTCATTCCATGAGGTTACAAAAGCAAAGATGGCCGAGGCAGCGATACCAGGGGCAATCAGGGGAAACACTACTTTCCTGAAAGCCTGGAAACGAGTACAGCCAAAGATCCAGGCGGCTTCTTCCAGTTCCACCGGTATACCGGCAAAAAGACTGAAGGTGATCAAAACAGAAAAGGGCAGGGCCAGCATGGAGTGAACCAGACCAACGCCAAAAATTGTGTCATCAAGACCTATTTTGATCAGCACCAGTGCAATGGGGATGGCCAGGAGCGGTAGCGGGAACGCTCGAGTCATCATAATAAGAACACGATAGGTGTTGCTGCCGCGAAAACGGAAACGGGCCAGAGCATAGCCTCCAGGGGCACCGATCAGGATTGCCACGAACATAGTGACCGTAGCAGTACCGATGGAATTTAACAGAGCCTGGTAGATTCCCTGGTAGTTAAGGAAAAACATCAGCGTGGAGAAATCCATGTCCGGCCAGAATTTCTTCGGCCAGCCATTAATCGCTTCACTGGAGCTGAGACTATTGACCACCAGTAGATAGATGGGGAATACCACCCAGACAATCATCAGGACAACGCCGCTCACGAACAGCAGGCGGGCAAGTGTTTTGTTGGATGATCGTCTCGGCGGCCGGGTAGTAGTGACATTCGAATCTGAATTGCTCATTTAAGTTCTAGCCTCCTCAGGAACATCCAACGTTTTCATGAAAAAGATGGTGCAGGCAATAGAGATGGCGAGGATAATAACTGCGTAGGCTGCAGCCACGCCCGGGACCTGATAACGGAACTGCCAGGCAAAGGTTTCACCCATAAGTACCGGCAGGTTGATACCGCCGAGAACCATGGCCACACCAAACACTTCAAAAGCAAGCATCGTACGTAGGATGAGGGCTGTCTGTAGACTTGGTCGCATCATCGGCAGGGTGATCTTCCACATCTGCTGCCATTTGCTTGCCCCAAAAATCTGGGCTGCTTCGGAAAACTCTTTTGGGATCAGGCCGAGACCTGCAACCAGGATAATCATTACAATGGCGGTTGATCTCCAGATTTCTGCCAGGATCACCGCGACAAAGATTGCAACCGGGCTACCAGAGCTGAGCCAGAGGCCCGGTTTATCAACACCGAGATACATCAGAATGGTATTGAGGAAACCGCTTTGATCAAAAATAGCCAACCAGATAATACCGGCAGCCAGATCGGAGATACCAAGCGGGATAGAGAAAATGTAGAGTATAAGATCACGCCCTTTGGTTATTTTCTGGACTGTAAATGCCATGCTCAGCGCAAAGACTAACTGAACCGGGACGATGATCAAAACCAGAATAGAGGTGTTCTTCAGAGCTGAACTGAAATTGAAATCGTAGATCAGCGTCTGGAAATTTTCCAATGAGTATCCACTACTGGAAGATGTGGAAAAGGCCAGGGAAAAGACCTGGCAGAGTGGTGCAATAAATAACAAGAGAAGAAAAATTACACTCGGAGCTATGAGAATGTATGGTAGCCATTTATTCTGCATACAACCCCCTTAAAGGATCTCTGATGGAGGGGAAAGTAGGCGCGCACCTACAGGCTTTATGCGCGCCGCCATAACCTAAAATACTGGAGACGTCTAAAGGCGCTGTTTATTCAACAGGACAGGCACCATCGCTGACTTTATCCGGTGCCCAACAAGGTGCTTCGGTAGTCTTCATGATTCTGCCAAGAGCACCAGCCTGACGAGCGAGTGTCTTCTTGGGGTCTGCCCCTCGCAGGACCACCTGTTGGAAGGTGTCACTATAAATTTTGCTAAAGAGGCCACTCTTGTCTTTTAAGCCGGAAGGTAGCAGTGCCGGGAGAGCATCAGAAGCACCGGATTGTTTGGCAATTGCTCCGGCCGAACTCGTGGAGCTGTTTGGTAGATCGTCTGGCATGTCTACTGCAACTACTGGATAGAAGCCAGTGGCACGCAGCATAGTGATCTGGGTCTCCGGTTGAGAGAGGAACTTGACAAGCTCAACGGATTTGGCACGATCTGGAGTGTTTTTGGGGATGGAAACACCAGCAAGAACAGACATGAATGCTTTGCCTTTAGGGCCGCTTGGAGCTGGTAAGGCCACAATTGTGTCGGGTTGTTTGTCTAACGCTTCTTTCAGGCGTGAAGTGTGATCGAAGACAACCCAGGGGCCATCTGCCATCATCAGCATTTCCTGCATATGAGAGGCGGCTTCAGAGCGTTTGTCCACATACTGCCACAGATTTTTAAAGTAATTCCACATCGCCACAGCATCGTCGCTTTTGAAGGTACGGACTACACCACCGGTAAAGGCCGGGTAGAGGTATCCCTGGAAGAAGCGATGCAGCAGACCCTGAGAGCCGGCAGGAAAGCCGAGTTTGGCGGCACCGGTATCTTTCTGCATTTTTTCACCCCAGGTGAGCAGGTCACTGTAGGTGTAGTCGCCTTTTTCGACGGCTTCGCGGGTTAGACCTTCAGGCAGATGATCAAAAGCTGCTACATTGGCTGCAAAGATATAAGATGCCTGCATTACAGGTACATACATATAGTTGTCACCACCCATTTTAGCCAGTTCGACCAGGGCCGGGTTGCCGCTACGAACGCCAGCAAGGGCATCGTCAGCGATAACATCATCGACGGTATCAAGATAGGTTTGCAGGCCTGAAAGTTGACCGTGTAGTCCCATGGCCAGGCCTATCCTCGCGTCTTCTTTGTCCGCCTTTCCTTCAACCTGGATACGACTGATCCATGGACCTGCCTGAACCGAAACAAAATCGACTTTATCGTCAAAGCTCGAAACTACTGTGTTGCGTACGGCATCGGCTTCTTCCACGGTATTTGCCTGGGAAGAAAAAAAGAGGATTTCGGCACTGGCACTTGTTGCAAAAGTTAGCAGGGTGCCGGCAGTCAGTAATAACATTTTAGATTTGAATTTCATATACAACCCCCATAAGGATAATAAATAATGGCCTTTCGGGCCTCTCTGGACGATGGTTTTCGGTCATCGCTGCCTTTAAGTTGTAGCCAATCTGTGAACCAGGTTTACAATTGAAGATATGTGGGATTTGCATGTAAGGAGATACGCCCCAAACTATTTACCACATACCCAGTAACAAAATGTATGATGGATACGAATTATGTTGCGGGATATTCATTACAAAGATGATGAATCGGCGGCTCATCCTCGATAATTTCCGGGAAACGCTTCAGTTCCACCAGGAAACGGTTGTCATTGTTGTCATCGTTTACAGCTGATACTTCTCCAACAATAACTGTCCCTTTGCCCACTTCTCCATAAAATCTGTGATAGACGTAGGATTCTAAACAGATCGATTCACCTGGGGTGAGAACCACCTTTTCTCCGGCTTTACATTGCCGCTGTACCCCGTCGACGGAAAGAGTGAAGTCCTCATCGGAGAGTTGCCCGTTTTTTGTAGAGTAGTAGAGCTCAATCACCAAATTGCCGCCGCCGCGGTTGATGATATCCTCCTGCTTATTCCAGTGGAAATGCATTGGGCAGACCTGACCTTCCTTGATCACCATGATCTTTTCGGCATACCCTTTAGGGTACCGCTCACGGTTGTTATAATTACCATTTCTGATGGTAAAGAGGAGGAGGCCGGTGTTGAGATAAGAACCTTCACCGTAATCGGTTATATCCCAGCCGAGGGCGTTATCGCGGATTTCATCGGCTTCGTGTCCTTTGGTTAGCCATTCTTCTGGTGTCCAGTGGGCAAAGGGTGGAAGTTTAAAGGAGATAGATTCAAAAAGTTCCTTAGCCTCACGTATATACGCATTAATTTCAGATCGTTTCATTATTCAACCATTCTGGATGTGAAGGTGTTTTTTATACCGGCTCTAAAAGTTTGCCGGAAACGTTTTCGTCATTTAGTGATGGGTTTTCTGGGTGAAAAGCTGTAAAAGATTGGGATACTGGCAGCGCCAATGGCGGCGGCGTCGCTACCAAATGTACTCGGGAGCAACTTTGGGGCAAAGCGTGATTCCGGCATATTGCGACTCAGTGTCTCAGTCAATTTTTCAGTCAATTTTTCACTGAACTCCCCGCCGATATTGGCGCCAATCACCATGGTTGGCACATCAAGCAAGGCTGCGCTTGCCATAATTGCCGGCACAAGTGCATCTACACAGTCTTCAAACCATTCAGTTACCTCTTTGCCGCCCTGAGCGACCACCATCTCAAGGCTGCTTCGCGAGATGATGGGGGCGTCCTCCATGGTCTTTTTGAGATGGCGGCGTAGACTGTTTAATGAAGCACGGTTAAGAAGGATATCCCATTGCGTTTTAGGTTTGGTAGCAGTTGACAATTTGCTTGGTGGTACCGGCATTAGACCAAGGTCTGCAGCGTTACCGGTGTGGCCTCGAACGACATCCCCTTTCAGGACCAGGCCTCCACCGACGGCGGGACCAAAATAGAGGTAGAGGAAGTCGTCGATTTCGCAGCCGACTCCATAGAAAAGTTCAGCAATAGCTGCAGCATTACCGTCATTTTCAAAAGTGACTGGAATTTGAAATTCATTCTCAAGATTAGCAGCAAAATCGTAATCATCCCATAACTTGAAACTATCCTTCGGTAGCCCCAGTTCGTTGAGCCAGCTACCAAGGTTGAAAGGCTGAGCGAGACCAATACCTGTCAAGCGACTCCGCGACTCTTCATTTAATGTAGCTAATGCGGCACGGATATCTTTGCAGACAATTTCCAAGGTAGTTTGCGGATCGGGAAGGAGCATTTCGTTGGTGAATCGAGAGAGCAGGTTGCCATCGAAGTCAATGAGTACTGTCTGTATGAAGTTCCGCTCGAGTCGTACTCCAATCCCATAGGCACCGGTCGGGTTGAGGTGCATCATGGTGGCTGGCTGACCACGCTGCCCTTCATAGACTTTTTTTCCTGAGATGATCAGTCCCTTATCTTCCAGGGATTTGACGATGGTGCCTACTGCGGCGTTGGTAAGGTTGGTCACTCTGGCAATATCCGCTTTCGATCCTGTACCCATACGACGCAACACCTGCAGGGCACGGCGCTCGTTTAAGCGTAAATCCTGGAATGCCTGACCGAAAAATATGGAGTTTTGAGATTGCTGGACCATGCCAATTTATTAACTAAAATTAACTAAATTAATAGCAGTGAAGTAATCATTAATTTGCTATTGTGCCGTTTTTCTGTTTTAATATTAATTAAAGATGATATATTTATTACACGGACTAGAAAGATGTGTCAAGATAATCGTGTAAGGAAAATGCAGATATTTACGAAAAGAGTACTCTAAGGAATGTGGGTGCAATCTCCTGATCATCAAGCAGTTTACAACAATCCATGAGTTAAGGACGATGCATCGGGCATAATATTTTTAGAAAAAAACACTAAGGAAATACGTATTATGAATGATATTGCCATTGCCGGGATCGGTGAATTGTTATGGGACGTCGTCAAGGACTCCGAAACCCTTGGTGGGGCGCCGATGAACTTTGCCTATCATGCCAGTGCACTCGGAGCCACAGGGTATCCTATTTCGACCATTGGTAATGATAAGCGTGGAGAGGCAGCTTTAGGCATCCTGCAACAGCGCGGAATTTGCTGTGATCATATCACAGTATTGCAGGGGGGAATTACTGGTTATGTGCTGGCTGAGGTAGATGAGGATGGTATTGCAACCTATCAATTTCCCGACAATGTTGCCTGGGATAATCTCTCTTTGACCAGCAATACACTGCAACTTGCCAACAGGCTGAACGCGGTCTGTTTCGGAAGCCTTGGCCAGCGCGCTCTGCACTCAAGGAAGGTCATCCATGATTTTCTCGGACGTATGCCCGCGAACACTCTCAAGGTCTTCGACATCAATATTCGCCAGAACTTTTATAGTCGTGAGCTTTTAAGGGAATCAATGAGAATGGCCAATGTCGTGAAACTTAATGATGACGAACTGGAGTTGATCGCTTCACTGGAAAATCTCACCGGAGATGTAGTTACCCAGTTGCAGAGCCTGATTACAAGCCATGACCTGAAAATGATTGTACTCACCAGAGGTGATAAGGGCAGCCTTCTTGTTAACTCTTCCGAGGTTTCAGACTATCCGGGTTGTGCCGCCAATATTGTCGACACCATAGGCGCAGGTGATTCATTTACAGCGGCTACTGTGGTTGGCCTCGTAAAAGGTATGCCTCTTGATACCATAAACGAGCATGCCAACCGTGTTGCCGCTTATGTCTGTTCACAACAGGGAGCTATGCCGTCATTGCCGGGTGAATTGCGGATGATTGGCTAGCAGGAGATTATAATAATGATAAAGAGTAAAATCATGCCCGTTTTACCGGGCAGGAATAAAAAACCTCTTGATCTGGGGATTGGACGTATGTCCGCCAGCATTATGCCTGATGGACGCATATGCTCCGTCAATACATCACATTCCAAGCATGGTTTCATCACCTTAACCCATATCGAACAGATGCCGGACGGCAAGTGGTATGAAACTGAATTTGTCCGTTCCTACCGGCGAAGGATCGCAGTGGCTGAGTCGGGTTTCGGCCTGGTCGCTGAAACTGGCTCAGAGCCAGCCGTATATCTGGCCCCCAAGCCTCTTTTTACGTATGTGCTCGATCAGGTCGAAGTTATTTCAGCTTTTGACACCCAGAACATCGTGGGTGTGGATACATTGGTTCAGCGGCTACAGTTGACGAACAAAGGCGAGGATTCGATGACGGTGCCGGTTCTGATAGGTGGCCGGTTAAACCTGACCCGCTGCAGTTACGGCCAGTTAACAGAGCGTGGCCCAATTCCGATCCCGCCAGCGGAAAACAAGCTGACCATCAGTGACAACCGTATTACTTTATGCAATACGAACCTGGACGCTCGGGCCGATCTGGTTCTCTTTGATGGCGAGCAACCGCTACCATTACCAGATACCACTTTGGAACAGGCTGAGCCTATCGACTACCAGAACCGTTTGGATGTTGAGGTGGGCCCGGGTGAAACCCGAGTGCTGACTCTTATCATTGCTATTAGTGAAGGTCAGGAACCACGTTTAAGTGGAGACGTATTCGCACAACTCAGTTTACCAGTAATACCGGCAAGCGAGCAGTTAGCCGCCGCCAAGCCCGATTGGCAGGAAATGGTCATTCAGCGAAATCTTGAGTACATCTTTTCCTGTTGTGCTATCCCCTTGGGTGAAGAGTCCGTTTGTGTTATGACCGACCACCAACTGCTACCTTTGTCCTGGAATCGGGACTCGTACTATCAGCTGGAGTTGGTTAGAGCCAGTTACAACGACGGCGACGATGATTGGAAACAGCAAGTTCAGGCGTTGATTAAGGGACATCTTCTGTGGATGTACGAGGATGCCCAACGGCCTGAGGAATATTGGGGACGCGCATATCTGGTCAACGGTGTCAGTAAGGATCAGGTGTTCCAGCTGGATCAGCAGTGTTATCCACTACTGGAACTTTGCGAATATTACGAGCAGTACGATGATGCCGAGACAGTACAGCGTTGCTTGCCAGTGCTCAAAGCAATTTTGGTGATGCTGGAAGACTATCGAGCTGAAGGGGAGTGGCTGTACGAGACGGGTGAAACCCCGGCTGACGATGATGTGGTTTATCCGTATCATTTTTCCAGCCAGGTGCTGGTGTGGCACACCTTTACCCATCTGGATCGGCTCAATACTATCTTTAACTTTACTGATCAGGATTTGGGCCTGCTTGCCGAAAATGTGAGAACCGCCTGTCTCGACGCTTTTGCAACCGAACGTGAAGGCAAGCCTTTATTTGCCTACCTGACAGATCTTAATGACCATTATCAGTTCTATCATGACGCCAATGACTTGCCGACGGTATATGCACCCCTATGGGGCTTCTGTGAAAAGGATAATCCCCACTGGTTAGGTACTATGGAATTTGCCTTTAGTACTGCCAATGAGGGAGGCTATTACGCTGGGCGCTATGAAGGGTTGGGCTCTGTGCATACTCCTCACAAGTGGCCGTTGGGAGACGGACAGGAGCTGCTGTATGCCTGGATGATTGGTGATGACCAACGACTGCAACGTGTGCTGGGAAAGCTGGAAGAAATTTCTTGCTGGGACGGCATGTTTAACGAGGCGGTTGATGAAAATAGTGGAGTTATCGTTTCGAGACATTGGTTTTCCTGGCCCGGTGCCTTTATAGGGGGTGGCCTGAAAATGATGCGGAATTAAGCGCCAAGCTAAAGAACAAAGGGCCAAGCCAATCTGGCCGAGCCCTTTATCTTGAAATGTAGTTAAAAGATAGTAGGTTAGCATGTTTTTTATACGTCTGGAACGATGAAAACAGAAAACATTTTTCTCGATTTAACACCAACCCAAGCATAACCACAGTTTAAGTCATAACAAAATCATAAAGGTGTATCGCAACATTAGCGGTACTATATGGATTGTAACCTATGGTTGTGAATTAAACATATTAGACCAAAGTGAGTATGTAAATACTGTTTTTGCCAACAACAAAAGCGATTAAACTAGTCTGAGCCCCAATGATATACAGTCTATTTTGTGGATCATTCAAATAACCTCTGGGTAGATACACATCAATCCGGAGAACCTCCCTACGTAGGGTGCCTGCAACAACATGATAGGTATTCTTATTGTACCAAGCACACCTGTAACCTTATATTATCTGTATTTATAGGTAGATATAGAGGTTTAAATACACCATTATCTCAAATAACAACTTCTCTAAAGAACAGTAGAAGCAACAATTGTCAATCTTGGAATATCGAAAAACACCCTGTATTTACATATTATTTACCATTGAAAGCATAGATTGATTCAGGTTATAGAGGTGTTTTACAATTCAGTCTTTAATGAGAATTGGTCTACTGGGTACAACATTTACAGAGCTTCAGTAAATCTGTGCCCGAAATTTCAACACGGAATACAGCTATGTCCCCCACCACACGTTGTAGCTACGTTTTTTTGGCAACTCTTGTTGCCCTGACGCTATTACAGTCGTCAGCCTGGTCATCACAGACCATCATTATCGGTTTCAACCTTCCCCTTACCGGTCCACGCCAGACAACCGGGTTAAGTACCAGAGATGGAGCCGAACTGCTCAAACACCAGATTAACGGAACCGGAGGAATACAAATTGGTTCAGTGCAGTATCCCGTTAATTTTGTCTATGCCGATAACGGCTCAAACCCACAAAAGGCTGTATCCGCCACCCTTGACCTGATCTCAAAAGAAAAAGTTCTGGGAATCGTTGGTCCCAATGCCAGTTCAAATGCTATTCCTGCGGGCGGAATTTGTGAATCCTTTAAAGCTCCCATGGTCTCTCCCACATCGACCAATCCTCGTACAACTGAGAACAGGCCATATGTTTTCAGAGCCTGCTTTCTCGATAACTTCCAGGGAGAGGTAATGGCCAGATTTGCTATCCGCGAATTTAAGGCTGATAAAGCGGCTGTTCTGTTCAATGTTGCCAGCGCCTATCCAAAAGGGTTGGCCGAATATTTCAAAGCCGCCTTTGAACAGCGCAAAGGTACCGGAGCTGTAGTTGCTTTTGAAAAATATCTTTCAAACGAGACGGACCTATCCGCACATATGAAACGAATCGTTGAGTCTGGTGCGGATGTTCTCTTTATCCCTCAATACGCCCATGAGATCCCTTCACTTGTCAATCAGGCCCGCAAAGCTGGATGGGATAAAATTATTTTGGGAGGAGATGCCTGGGAAGCAGCTGATCTTGTAGAAAAATGTGGCGATCAGTGTAAAGGGTTATTTTACAGTTCTCATTTTGCTGCAATAGGGGCGAAAGGAAAAACCCAGGACTTTGTCAGAGAATATCAAGATTATACAGGTAAAATGCCGACAGCATATAGTGCTTTGGGCTATGATTCTGCAAAACTCTTACTCACCGCTATTTCCCAAATTGAAAACCTGAGTGACAACATTCTGGAAAACAGAAAAGCTATCAGGAACCAGCTTGCATCCATCCGTGACTTTCAAGGTGTCTCAGGAGTGCTGGACATGCAGAATTCTGGCGACCCGGAAAAAAGTGCTGTGATTATTCGAATTAATGAGGATGGGGAGTTTGAGTCATACTCGACAGAAGTCCCATAAAAAAACGGAGCTGGATGATATCAAATCATCCAGCTCCAACTCTTTTTCTAAATTTCCTACCACATCAAGGTGCAATGGAGTGATTTTTGAGAACAGCTTTCCCCGCAGAATGGCCATCACTTGATTTCAGGGATAGTATCTGGACGTCACATTAACGATTCTTCCGAAGATCTGATTCCAATTACCCAAAGAACAATATATAGAGCTGCCGCGACAAGGACTTCCCTGGGTCATTCTGGCGTCTGGTGAGATTTGGAACTTAGTTCGGTCTTCAGCGCAACCCCTAAATCTACAAGGGAGTATGGTTTTTTAAGGAAGATTCTTGCACCTAGGTCCTGGGCTTTCCTGACACGGTTCGTGTCTGCATAACCGCTCGTTATTATGGCTTTGTGATGTGGATTAAATTGTAAAACTCTCTCGTATGTTTCCAATCCGTCAATTCCATCCTCCATAATCATATCTAAGAGTAACAAGTCGCAGGAAAATTCTCGCAGATAGGCAACTGCCTCTTCACCGCTGGCCACGGAGACTACTACATAGTTAAGTTGTTTGAGGAGACCTGAAGCGATATCGCGCTGGCTCTGGCTGTCATCAATGATGAGGATCTTTTCTCCCTTGCCCTTTATCTCTTGCAAGGAGTGTGATGCGTCAGCTTGAGATGTTAATTCGTCTGTTACAGGCAGGTATACTGTAAATGAAGTTCCTTTACCTTCAGCGCTCTGTACATCGATATAACCATGGTGATCTTTTATTGTACCCCAGACAACGGCAAGTCCCAGCCCTGTACCGCTTTTCCCCATTTCCTTTTTAGTGAAAAAGGGTTCGAATATTTTGTGAAGAAAGTTTGCTGGTATGCCTGCGCCAGTATCAGAGACCTTTAGCATTGCATAATCTCCTTGTCTGACCTCATGATGGTCCCCAACAGGCTCCTCGAGATAACGACCTTCAGTCTGAATGCGGATAACGCCCTCTTTCACAAAAGATTCTGCTGCGTTTGATACCAGGTTCATAATGATTTTCATCATATGAACGGGTGAACCAATGATATTCTTAAGTTCAGAATCCAGATGAATCTCAAAAGAGATATTGGGATAGCGGGTCTTAATACTTTCACATTCTGGACTAAGCAGATAGTCGGCAACGATCTGGTTTAAATTAATAACGTTCGTCACTGGAACTGCTCGTCGAGCCAGAGTGAGCAGGTCCTCAACCATTGCAGCGGCTTTTTTTCCAGATTCCTGAATGGTCAGAATTGGTTTCCTATACGGACTGTCAGGAGGGAGATTGAGAAGTAAAAGGTCGGGGTAGCTTACGATGCCGCTCAAAGTGTTATTAAGATCATGAGCCACTCCTCCAGCCAGAGTACCGATGGCTTCCATCTTGCTTCGTTGATTGAGCTTTTCTTGTAATACGTGTTTTTCAGTTACATCCTCGGTGATTATTACGGCACCCTCAGCGCCCTCATCAAGAAGGGGAAAGATGGTTACATCCTCGTACCTGAAACCTTCTTTGGTTTGAATAGAACGTCCTAATTCCCTTTTCACCAAGGTAGTTTCAATGCTTTCTTTGATTTTCTCTATATCCGCAGCCATCTGGGGAGCCACTTCACGTAAAGGTTTCCCTTTAACATCCTGTTCCAATAGACCAGTCTTTTCTTGAACAGCGCTATTCCACTGGGTAATATTGCCTTTAGTGTCAACTCCTACCAAGGATGCAGGCATTGAGTTAATAATATTTGACAGAAGGTTCCTCAGCCTGGCTATTTCCCTGGCAATTACTCGTTGCCGATAGAAAAGAAAGGTGACAATTACTGCAAATATCATCACCAATGACAGGATGATACCAATAATCCTTCCCTGGTTTGTAAGGATTCTTGCTGATTCCGTTATTTTATGCTGAGCAGTCATTTCCAGATGATGAGAAATCTTTTTTAATTCGTTAAACAAGAGGGTGATTTCGTTTCTGCTTTTGCTCATACTATTGCATTGTTCCGGAGAAGATTCCTCTTGCACATTCTGGTCGATTCTTTCAAGAATAGTTTGCAAAGACGTGAGGGAGTTTAGGTCACTGGGAGCTAGTCTGGCAGCGAGATTACGAACAACACTCATGCGTAAAAACATTAAATCCAGACTCTGCACCAAGTGTCCATAGGACTCTTCGCTGCAATTATTCGTGTGATCAGACAGTGCCAGTTGAAACTTCAGGGTATCCCGTAGCAGATTACTTGAATGGCGGTATGCTTCATGGTATTCGTTGGTGAGGTCCAATCCAGTCCGAGAAACTGTCTTGTAGGTATACATGCCAAATGCTATGCATATGCCAATAGCGAAAATGACAGGAATGTAAACTATCCACCTGTTACTCGTCATATCTAGTCTTCACTCGATATTGTTTTTATTGCCCATATCCATCTTGATCGCATATCGGATAGAGCAATATCGCCACCAATATCTTTGGGGTAAATAACTCTGGTAGGGCCTTTTTTTCGAACCGACATAGTCTTCCCGTCACGTCGTGTAGCCAGTAAAACCTGCCATTTTTCAAAGTCTTCACATGGTATGCTGACTTGGTAATCATCTAGGGCGGTAATCACAATTGATGTACAGTTCTCTATTCCGGCATGGGGTAATAGATCACTAAAAAGAACTCCTTCATAGGTGCCATCATCTTCTGTCCAAAATGTTGTAGTGCGTAGCCGTTTAAGCCCCAACGATTCAATATCGGCAAGGGTATACTCTTTAACACCCTTTGAACTTGTGATTTTAAGTATACTGACGTCACTCTGAATGGGCTCAAGCTGGATGTCTTCCAATATCACTTCCATCGAAAATACTGGAGATTGCGAACAGAAAAAAATGGTTAGCCCTACAGTTAAGATACAAAGAGCACTCTGAACTTTCATAACCTCCTCTCTTCCCCGATAAAATATTTTATAAACTTTACCCCCTTGTGAGGCCTAACTCTATTAACAGACTGGGGTTAATGACAGCTCACTCTATACAATTATAGGTGATATTTTGTAAATCGTATCACCTATAATTGTAAATTCAAAGGTTATAACTTTTTTGTATTTCCATGAGCCACGATCGAGGAGAAATCGAGAACGTCAGGACGGGCATCATAGAGGTGGAAATTATTAAAAACACGATACCACAGATAAATCACTTGCTGTACATGTGACCACTGGCTTAAGCTTGCCAAGTTGAGTATCCGAATTTTTGATCAATTTTTAAAAACTAGGATGTTGGCAGATCATTATTAAGTGATAAAGTCTGGTATGCTCAACCATAGAGCTCTTTTACACGATTACGATCAATGCTGTTACCATCCATTGGCAAGTCATTTACGAACTCCACATACCCCGGTTTTTTGTATCGGGCTATCTGTGAACCAACATAATCAATCAACTCCTGAGCGGTGAGAGAAGAGCCAGCTTTACGTACACAAACTGCTTTTACACCTTCCCCAAATTTTGGATCAGGAACACCAATTACTGAAGTGGCCACTATTTCAGGGTGTTGTATAATTATAGCTTCGACTTCTGCAGGGTAGACATTTTCGCCACCAGGTTTGATAAGTTCCTTCTCTGGTTTGCGCCCCTTGTAAAGAAGATATCCTTCATCGTCTAGTTGGCCAAAATCTCCGGTGTGATGCCAGCCGTTTCTAAATGTCCTTGCGTTGAGGTCATCTTGTCGCCAATAGCCCTGAAAAACAAGAGGCCCCCGTACGGCGATTTCTCCGGTTTCACCTGAGGAAACTTCATTATCACTCTCATCTACAAGTATAAAATTACTAAGAGGACCCTGTTTCCCTGCAGTTCCAAGTTTAGCAGAAGCTTCTGAAAATGTTACAAAGCCAGATGTTTCAGATTGCCCGTACAGTATCCAGAATTTACCATCAGTAGTCTTCTCAAAAGATTGGATGGCATCCGGACCATCCAGGCCAACCACATACTTCAGTGTTGTGGGTGGTGTATTCCTCTTCTCAATTTCAGCAGTCATCCTGCTGAGAATAGGCGGGAAGCTCCCCCATATGGTAGCATCTTCCTGGATCGTGAGATTCAGCGCGTCATCTTCATTAAATTTTTCCATTACCACATTTTTTCCACCCAATTGCATCACGGCAAGGGCCAGGTTCATACCTGTTATGTGGAAAAGTGGCAGCATAGCGAGATGAACATCCTCGGTAGTAAGGCCCATGGAAGCTATAACCTGAAGATTGGCACTGATGAGGTTACTATGGCTAAGGACTGCACCCCGTGGAACTCCTTCAACAGCAGCAGTGTAGATAATGCAGGCAGGAGTGTCTCCGTCAATAGCTGTTGGTTGTATCTGTATGTCAGGTGAAGGGGCAGCTACAGTTATGCTGGTAATTTTAGCTACAGGAATAGTAAGCGGTTCAGCAATAGATCTCGCTTTTTCTAGCTGGCTATCATCAGAAAATAGAACCATTGGGCTGCAGTCACTTAAAATATGACGGATCTCGTCGTCAGCCAGTCGCCAATTTAGTGGAACAAGAATAGCGCCAAGCTTGGCTATTGCACCATAAAGAACAAAAAAACCTGGATGATTTAATGACAGAACAGCTAACCTGTCTCCAGGGCCAACGCCTTGTTTGACAAGTTGTTCAGCAAGATAATCAGAATAGTTGAGGAGTTGACCAAATGTAATTCGTTCATCTCCGGCCACAATGGCGGTAATATCTTTTGAGATTTTGGAGTTTCTGACAAAGAGATCGTACAATGTGAATTCTCGCATACCACACTCCTTGATAAAAGAGGGGATCACCGGTCAAAATGATAGGTGGATGTAAAAAATGTTACTGTTGAATATGGCTTGTTACGAACCTTTTCTGCTCCCATTTAGTGATGACAAGTATATTTATACGAGTATGCAAATGGTTCGAAAATGTTTTATAGGTATGAGCTGCACGTTGAGCCAATAGGAATCTAAATGCTATTGGAGCACGGGTAATGAGGTAAGTCAATATGTTAATTATGAATTATGTAGTTTCCTTAAGGGCCGATTGAACAGGCAAGTGTTGTGTAGAGCGTGTTGGTGGTAAATTTTCACGTAATATTTTTTGGTACAATGAGGATTTGTCTACTCTAGCCAAAAGTAGCGTTTTATTTACAGTGCAATGTATACATATGGAATCTCATTTAAGGTTCCATCTTCTCTATAGTAGTTGTTTTAAAAGGACGAGAGTAGTCGAGTATGTAAATGTTTTGTAGGGCGGTTTGAATGAAAATATTAGTCATTGCAGATAGTGAATCCTCTGCCTTATATGGAAATTTTGATCCCGAACGGTTCCTTGATATTGACGTGGTGATATCCTGTGGAGATCTGTCTCCTGGATATATGGAGTTTATTATCTCTATGTTGAATGTGCCATGCTATTATGTTCCAGGAAATCATGATGTGAATTTTGTCGGTAATCCGCCACTGGGCTGGAAACCGTTAGATGGGCAGTTGGTATGTCATGATACTATTAAAATTTTAGGACTTGGCGGTTCAATGCGGTATAAGCCAGGGCCCCACCAGTATACAGAATTTGAAATGAGAAATCGTTTTTTCAAGCTCAAACCTTTCCTCTGGTGGCAGAACAATACAATAGATATCCTGGTTACTCATGCACCGGCCTACCAGCTAGGAGATCTTGAAGATCTTCCTCATCAGGGATTCAGGGTATTTCGAGATATTATAGATACATACAAGCCAAAATATCATTTGCATGGGCATGTCCATCTAAACTATGGAACCATCCCTCGCCAGCAATGTTATGGCGATACTGTTATAATTAATGGGTATCAACACCATGTTTTTGAATTCTGATACTGTAGGTACCCTGTGAACAGATCACTAGCTTATGCAAACAACCATATAAAGTAGGAAAACCAGCGATTATGTTTTCAAATGATATCTCGCCCTATAATCATGGCACCACAGGTTTGCGGTCTCTTTTCAAGTCTATTTATAAGCGCCTTAAGCGAGAAGATGACTGTCTGCCATCACTCGATGATGTGCTGACAATAACCAAAGTGAAAAACGAACGCTTTATTGGTGTAAGAGAAATACCCGTTGCAAATATCATTGGTAGTGAAGGCAGGTATGAAGATTTTAATAAGGACTTTCTGCCACTAAAAGAGGAGCTGAGACCACGCTGGGAAGCGATAAACCAGATAATGGAAAAAGATAAACCCTTACCGCCAATCTCAGTTTTCAAGATTGATGAATACTATTTCGTACGAGATGGGAATCATCGGGTGTCTGTTGCTAAGAGTCGGAAACAGGACTTTATAGATGCAGAAGTGACAGAATATTGTATTGATGTCCCGCTCACTAGAGAGTTGACCATTGAAGATCGATTTAAGATACAGGAGCATGTTCGCTTTCTTGAGATTACAGGGCTTAACAATCTGGGGAAGGGGTTTGATATCAAACTAACACGAGCAAAATCATATCGTTTATTGTTGAATATTATTCAACATTTTACCAAACCTTTCGAGGTTGCTTTAGGACAATCACTCAGTACTGAGGAGGTTGCTGAACATTGGTATAACCGAGTTTTTCTTCCATTTGCTGAAGGCGCTTATCTTGAAGATATGTTGGGGAAATTTCCGAGCAGGACGACCGGAGATCTCTATGTATGGATGCAGACTAACTGGAATGAGGTTAAGGATTCACTCGGAGAGCGTATGAGCTTTTTGGCGAAACCGGTTGAAGTAGTTGATGATGATAATGAGTTGCGGTCTGTAGGGGCGGTTAATATTCAAGGGATAAAAAGAGGTTACACTAATAGTTACTTGCGGGATAACATAGGGCTTGTGGTAACCTGCTCGATTATCAATATCTCAAAAAATGGTGAGATATCAGTCGCTATTGTTAAAAGAAAATACCACCCCTTTGAAGACTACTGGTCTTTACCTATTGGTATGTTCAATGAGAAAGAGACCAGAAACGATGTGGCCAGGCGGTGTGCCAGGCACTCGCTAGGGATTCAGAAGGAAATTAAATTCGTTCAGTACAAGACCTTTGATAACGTTGACCGAACACCTTACGGTCGAATGATAGCCTTTGGTCTGGTCGGTATTTACTATGGCGATCGGTTACAGATGTCTGCCGGAGGCTTGGCAAGTGAAATTAAGCTTATTCGTCTAAACGAAAATGTTCAACTGGTTTACGACCATAATGAAATTTTAACTGAGGCATTTAACTATATTTATAGGATACGCAATAATTTCAGCTTTATCGTAGAGCTTTTTCCTGATGATACTCCTATTAAATACATAAGAAAGCTGCTCAGGGAAGTTCGTACTATTCACCATAAAAAAACATTTTTAGAAATGTAGGTTTTCAATAAAAGCGTTTTGGAAGGCAACGTTAGAGGCGAGATCAATCACTTCAATTTTTCCTACAAGGTTTTCTGCATGTGTAACATAATTATGGTCGCATAGAGTCATAATGGCACCTGTACCAGCGGAGTTACCGACAGTGAAAATAGTATCAAGTGGAATTTGTGGAATCATTCCTAAGCTTAGCAAATCCCTCAGGTCAATATGAGAACCAAAAGTACCAGCGACAAGTATTTGCTTTAACTTCTCAATTCCTGCGGCCTTCATGAGGAATTCTATGCCGGTAATAAGGGCAGCTTTGCCTAATTGGACAGCCCTGACATCTTTCTGGCTGATTGCAACTTCTTTCTTGGAGTTCTCATCGCCTTGAAAGAGTACATATCTTCGGCCATTTCCAGGGACCTGCTGTAGGCTGGGGATCTCATAATCCTTGGTGAAAGCCCCACTTGTTTCGATGATTCCTGCCTTGGTGAGTGCGGCAATACCACTAATAATTCCAGAACCGCAGATACCCGTAGGGTCAAGTGGTTTCCCATTATTTTGTATGAGAGAGTACTCAGCTATCGTAAGAGGGTCTTCGACCCATATCCTGTCGATCGCACCAGGCGATGCCTGTATCCCACAACTGAGAGTAGCACCTTCAAAAGCTGGTCCTGTGGCACAGGATGTTCCAAAATAGCCATTTTCACTTTTAAGCAATAATTCACCATTCGTGCCCAGGTCGATAAGTAACGTTCCATGTGGCATATTCTCAAGGTCTACCGCAAGAGCTGCAGAAAGTATATCTCCGCCAAGAAATCCAGACATCTGCGGCAGGGTCGTAATGGTCACCTCTGGGAACAGGATGCCTATATTTTCTGATTTAGTGACACGTGATTCATGGAAAAGTGGCATATAAGGAGAAGTACCTATAGAGCTTGGAGTGACACCGAGCAGAATATGGATCATGGTGGGATTGCCAACAATTGCCATTTTTTCAAGCGTGTCTGGAGTAAGTGATGAATTTATCAGCAATTCTCTACAGCCGAACTCTATTGAGCTTGTGACCAGCTTCTGTAAGGTGGAAAGCTTTGTGTTATCTTGAGAGGTTACACAGATACGACTCATTACATCATCGCCATAGAGGGACTGGGGGTTTTTTATAGCAAGTGAAGAGAGCACTGCACCAGACGAAATGTCACAGAGGTAAATGGCAATAGTCGTAGTTCCGAGATCGATAGCTATGCCAGGACGTACACCTGACGTTTCGTCAGGGACGAACCGTTGGCCAAACGATTTTGGAAAATCTGTGTGTGATTTTTTAACGCAGTGTATTGGTGCAAGGGATGATTCGGGAATGCGGATAGTGACGTCACTATCGACAGGGTATGTGCAGGCAGGAGTCATGGGGGAATCACCTTCCGCATGAGCAAGCTCTACCATACACTTTTTGCAGACCCCTTTACCTCCGCAGTCTGATCGAAGCAATACACTGTTTTCTAATAGAGTTTCCAGAAGGTTATCTCCGGGGATTGCTTTGATCTGTTGATTATGTGGTAAGAGTGTAATGATAGTTCGATGAGTAGTCGTCATTATGGCCTGAGAAGGTAAAAGTATTCTGTAATGATATAGATTAGGAAAAGATCATTCTGTGCGCAGGTTACATGTGTCTCTATTAGAACAGACTTTGCAGGTTGATCCTACTCGTGTTTCGTCGTAACCTGGTCCTATGCCAATGACGCAGGATACTGAATTGAATGGAGAGAGGACGCCGATATCAGAACACTCTATGTCTATTTTTGAGAGGGGCAGTAGTGAATTGATAACCAGTTGCTCATTTAGTTCCCAGCCATGTACAGAGCCGGGACTTAAGAATGGTCCAACCTTCCAGTCATTTTCTGCTGCCTTTTGTTCAATGTGAGTATTAATCGCATCTCTGGCTTTGTCGAGTACGGTGAGGCTGATAAGCTCAATTATGTAGGCATCAAGATAACGTTGCTCTGTGGTCGCCTTTTTACCAAGGATCTCGAGTTCAGGGCCCGCAGTATATACGCCCAAAAATGCCATTTTAGCGGGTTGCATAAAATGGGCAGAGAATCCCATGTTCAATGATGTTTTTGTGCAATCTTCGTCATCGCCAAGTACAACGTTTTCTTTGTCTACCTGGTGAACTGGTAGCCAGCAATAGATTGCTCGTGGGTTCCAGATTGGTGATGTCTGGGCATATAATTTCCTGGTAAGGTGTATGAGTGTGTCAATATTTCTACGAGCCTTAATCTTTTCAATGACATCCTGAACAGATATTTGAATGGGAATAGGATGTGCAATTTCTATAGAGCTTTTTGCTGATGGCATATTTGTAGAATTCAATCCCGTAATAGATGGTTGAAGAATGTAGGTTTTATCATGACGAGACGACATGAATTTCTTTAATCCTAACTTCCCTATAGTCTTATATTGAAAAAAGGGTATCGGGATTTTTTCTATAACCGCTAAGCGTAAAAGTTTTATACAATGATTGAGTACCATACTAAATGTAAAGGTGTGAAGCAAAGAATGGGGTATTGAACTCAAAACGAGCATTTTATTAAGTTACATAGTAGAAGATAGAATACGTATTCAAATAAATAACACATAAAGGTAGTATTTATAGTAACAGTTCAAGAAACTACGACACTCTCATGACAGAAGACAAACAGCCAAAAAGGGCATCCTCCATAGATGTTGCACGCCTTGCCGGTGTTTCCCAATCAGCAGTTTCCAGGGCATTTACGCCAGGGGCTTCTATTTCCGAAGAAAAAAAAGAACGGATCTTCGATGCTGCTGTGCAGCTCAATTATAGACCGAATGTTATAGCAAGAAGTCTGGTCCAGAATAGTACGAAGATGATAGGTATTGTTATGACCCGCTTTTCGAGTCCTTTTTATGCTGGTGTGCTGGGCGATTTTACCAGACTGATTCAGGAGAATGGGTACAGTGCTTTGCTCCTCAACGTAAATAATGACAAAGAGGTGTCAGAGGTTCTGACAACTGCCCTGCAATATCAGGTTGATGGCTTAATTATAACCTCTGCCAATTTGTCATCGGTGATGGTTGAAAGCTGTATGCGTTCAAAGACCCCTATAGTGCTTTTTAATAGATATGCCGAAAACAGTAATCTTAATGCAGTGTATTGTGATGGGTATGATGGTGGAAGAATGGTCGCCGACTTGTTGTTACCACATCATAAAAGATTCGCATGTATAAAAGGGGAAGTGACGAGTTCCACCAGTCGTGACCGATCTTCGGGATTTATAACGAGACTTAAAGAGTCTGGAATCGATGATTGTGTTTGCGAATACGCTGATTTTACATATGATTCAGGTTTCGAGGCTGCCAGGAAAATTCTTTCTCGCCCAGATCGTCCGGACGCACTTTTTTGTGTCAGTGACCTGATGGCTCTTGGAGCAATGGATGCAGCACGCAACGAATTTGGCCTTCGTATTCCCGACGATCTCTCCGTTGTAGGTTTTGATAATATCCCTATGGCTGGTTGGCACGGTTATGACCTGACAACAGCGGCCCAACCTGGATCTAAAATGGCTGATGCTACTGTGAAATTGCTGTTTACATCAATCAGAGATCGCAACCAAGATACAACGAGTATGAAAATTAAGACAGATCTCATATTACGAAAAACGACTCGAGGTGTCTGAGCTGTTGTCTTTACTCGCGAAGATGTGAGCTGATGTTGCCCATATGAAACCTACACTCTAGCTTAAGTTTAAGTAAATCAATTCATGCCATCTGGAAACCCTGTTTCTAGATGGCATGTCGCAGTAAGTACGACCTAAAATCAGATTTTAATTTCGTTATCAGAAAAATATCTTGACAGGAGTCCGTTAAGGGAACTAGTATCGAACCGAGTGAATACGTATGCAACGATTGGTTGATATATATTCACAAAGCATATATGTGTACCTTAGCCGCTGCTTTATAAGAAAAAAAGACCGTAATGGTGAGGGGTTTCCCGATACTTAGGCTGCGCGGGAGAAAATTCAACATGTAGGTTGTTTACTGAGTATAAGCCTGAATTCTTTATATAGGCTGGATCTCGTTTAGGAACAATCAGGAGAGTGACAAGGAGAGTGCCATATGGCCAGCATTGTTATCAAGAATCTCAAGAAGCAATATCCAAATGGATTTACAGCGATCGAAGGGATGAATCTCGATATAGCCGACAAAGAATTTGTTGTTCTGGTTGGTCCATCAGGATGTGCTAAGTCGACCACATTGAAAATGATTGCCGGGCTTGAGGAGATATCTGATGGAGAAATGTACATTGGTGATCGTTTAGTAAACGATGTTGCGCCGAAAGATAGAGAGATTGCAATGGTGTTTCAGAGCTATGCACTCTATCCTCATATGACAATTTATGAAAATATAGCCTTTGGCCTCAAGATGCGGAAAACCCCAAAGGATGAAATCGATATTCTCGTTCGAGAAGCAAGTGAAATGCTCGGTATAACAGAGCTTCTTGATAGAAAACCTAAACAGCTCTCTGGTGGCCAACGTCAAAGGGTCGCGCTTGGTAGGGCAATTGTTCGAAAACCAGAGGTGTTTCTGTTTGACGAACCTCTTTCCAATCTAGATGCTAAACTCAGGGTGAAGATGCGGATGGAGTTAAAGCGCCTGCACCAACGCCTACAGACAACTGTTGTTTATGTAACGCATGATCAGGTCGAAGCAATGACTATGGGTAGCACTATTGTTGTGTTGAAGGCAGGCATTATCCAGCAAGTCGGATCTCCTATGGAACTGTACGGCTTTCCAAAGAATCAATTTGTTGCAGGCTTTATAGGTAGTCCTTCCATGAACTTTATGGACTGTACAATCCAGGATAAGGATGGAAACCTCTATATTGACACAGGCGTATTTTCACTGAAAATACCTGACGAGAAAGCTGCAGTTGTGCGTCAGCATGGCGGTAAGGAATTTGTTTTTGGTATACGACCTGAGGATATTCGTAAAAGGCGTAATAAAGAGGAAAAATATACTGAAGCACATTTGACTGCTAAGGTTTCAGTGGTTGAGCCTCTTGGCAAGGAGAATTATGTCGATTTTGCAATAGGCGACAAAGACTTCATGGCAATAATAGCTGCTGATTATCCGATCGGCTTGAAAGAGGATGTTGAGTTGACGTTGAATATGGATAGAATCCAGCTTTTTGAAAAGAGCAGTGATGCAGTTTCAGTTTTATACCCAGATGGTAATCCTGCAATAAATAGAGATAAATAATTAACATGATTTCTCGCTAATGCGAGGATATACACAACACACGATAAAAAATAAGAGTGATGCGGATTATTTCATCGTAACACGGTCTGCAAAATTGCATGCCGAGTCAGGGTGAAGGTCCATTATACCAGTAAGCAACTAACGGAGGGGACGATGAAGATTTTTTCGGCACTGGCACTGGCTGTGACAATCATGGCTGCACCTGTAGTGGCATCATCTGAATGCCAGGTTCAGGGAGGTGGAGAAGTTGATATCATTTCTAACAGTTACCCATCTCTTGAAATTATTAATGGTGTGATGGAAAAATGCAGCAATGATAAGCTCAAAGTCAGCAGTAAAATGACTAAGGAGCATAAGGAAGAGACTGCTCAGGCCCTGGCGGCTGGGTCTTCGCCATATGACCTTGCTCAGGGAGCAAACGGCTCAATTGGGCCATTGCAGGCGGCAGGTCAGTTGCAGCCAATGAACGATCTGGTAGACAAGTACAAGGAGCAATTTAATATAGAAGACTCTATGCTTATCAACTATGGTGGAGATGTCGTTGCCATAGCTTTCCAGGTTAATTGTCAACATCTGTTTTATCGTAAGGATCTGTTCGAAAAATATAATCTTGCTGTTCCAAAAACATATCAAGATGTCCTTGCGGCAGCCGAAATCCTTAAAAACGAAGAGTCTATTCAGTTCCCATTGGGTGGGACATTCAAGTCAGGTTGGAATGTTGCTCAGGAGTTTATCAATATCTATCTTGGAATGGGTGGTGAACTTTTTCAGCCAGGCACAGTCCTTCCTGCGTTTAATTCCGAAAAAGGTGTGAAAACACTTGAGTTGATGAAGCAGTTGATGGCGTACATGTCACCAAATGCTCTGGCTCTTGATACTACTGCAGTCATGCAGCAGTTTCAGCAGGGGCAGATTGCCATGGCTAATCTTTGGGCCTCACGGGCAGGGAAGATGGACGATGAAACTGAATCAAAAGTTGTTGGTCTCATTGATTTTGCAGTAGCACCTTCTGTCGTAGATGGTGGTCCACCTGCAACCACTCTCTGGTGGGATGGATATGCTATGCCAACAAACATGGACGGTGATCGAGATGTTGCGTTTCAGGTCCTCATGAATGGTTTGAGTGAGGATGTTGTCAAGGCTAATAATGATGAAGCTATATGGCTACGATCAGTTTACAAACCTAGCCGATACTCGCAGGGTGCTTTCGAGTCAGCAAAGGGTGGTGCGCCTGCCTATCCGATGGATCCACAGGTTACTTTGGTTCACAGTGCGCTGGGCGAAAATATCGGCGATTTCATGAGCGGAAAAGAGTCTGCCAGTGAGTCTCTTGCTGATGCGGAAAATGCGTACACAAATGCTGCGAAGGAAAAAGGTTATATCAAGTGATAATGAGATGTGTGAGCAGTTAACCCTTGACGTTTTTTAAGGGGGTAATGTTGATCATGGATAGCAATATCTACTGATAACGCACACTCTATTCCCTACCGGAAAACTAGAGCCTTACGATGAATAGGGCTCTAGTTACCAACATCTTTGATATAGTAGAAAAATGTTGATAATAACTCAGGTAATGAGTCAGGGGGATGCACAGTTATGAAGTTAAAAACATTTCTCGCTTTTGTCTCACCATCAGTTCTGGCAATGCTTTTACTTATTGCCGTCCCTCTTATCGGTGTAATGTATCTGTCCTTGCATAATGCCCATATTAAGACAGAGATTGTAGAGGTGGAATCATCTGTGCCGATGTTTGGTGGGATCACAAGGACCCAGGTTCAAAAAATACCACAACCAGTCCTTGATGAAAACGGTCAGACTATCAAAGTATGGGACTACGTTGGCAGTCAAAACTTTCGCTCTGTTGCTGACCCAGAAGGATTGGTCAGCGCTGTAACCAAGGATCGTTCGAAGGACAAGGATGGTTCCTCTGTACCATTCAGTACACGTATGAATGGCATCTATAAGGATGTTACGGATATCGACTTCTGGGGAGCACTAGAATTCACCCTCCTTTACGCTTTTGTCACTACGCCGTTAGTACTTTCCTTAGGTTTTCTACTTGCGCTAGCTGTGAATAATATGACCCAGTGGCTTAGAGGTCCTGTTATTTTTGCCTCTCTGCTGCCGTTTATAATTACACCGGTTGTTGGATCACTTTCGATTTACTGGCTCTTCTTAGATAATGCCGTTGTTTCAGCAATGCTGGAACAACTCTTCCATGTGAAAGTGTATTTCTTAAAAGATGCCTTTACAATACGATCACTTATTATCCTTTTTGGAGTTTGGCATGTAACGCCTTTTGCCTTTGTTATTCTTTATGCGGGTTTGCAAACTGTCAGTACCGATGCACTGCAGGCCGCTGAAGTGGACGGGGCTAGTTTTTGGCAACGGGTCTGGTATGTCATCATTCCACATTTGATTCCTCTTTTTATCTTCATTTTAATGATCCATATTATGGATGCATATAGAATCTTTGAACCTGTCTTGGTCTTTGGTTCTAATCTTTTTGCAAATTCACTGCAGTACTTGACCTACTATATCCTGAATTATGAAGATAATTATTGTAAAGCTGCGGCTTCTGCCATCTTGACTGTTGTCGGTATTGTTATTTTGCTTGTACCGATTCTTCGACGAACATATCGCGAACAAAAAGGAGAAGTATAGCCATGATGGAACTCCCTAAGTCTTTCAAAGCTATCTGTATTGTGTTTCTTGCAATCTGGGTGTTTATGGCATCGTTCCCGTTCATCTGGATGTTCATGATATCTTTACGTGAACCGATAGATGCCTTCAGCCTTCCTCCTAAGCTTTTCGCTTCAGTAACGTTTGAGCATTTTTATACAGTTTGGGTAGTAGATGGATTCTGGAAACAGGCAATTAACACCATAATTGTTACAGTTGGAACTATGACGGTATCGTTAACCATCGGTTGCCTTGCAGGTTATGCACTGTCTCGCTATCGGGGTAATCTTGGTTTTTGGCTACTTATAGCCGCACTGGTTTTTCGGGCGATGCCTCACGTAGTCATGCTGGTAGCCTATAAGCCCGCGTTCTGGTCTCTTGGGATATGGAATCGTTATGAAACGTTAATTGTTGTACTAGTCGCCATTAATCAACCTTTTACGATATGGATGCTGCGGTCCTTTTTCGTTAATATTCCAGAAGAACTTGACCAGGCAGCTCTGGTAGATGGTTGCAATCGTCTTCAGACGTTTTGGAAAGTCATTATGCCAGTAATGTGGCCGGGAGTTATCACCACTGGTCTCTTCTCGTTTCTGCTAGCCTATAATGATTTTCTTATCTCAAGTCAGCTGATGAGTGGTGACCATATGACCATGACAGCTGCTCTTTCGAACTATATTTTTTCAGATGATGATTTAACCAAACTTATGCAGGGAATTGCTGGCGCAGTTTCAGTTACGATTCCACTTATCTTTCTCGTGCTGTTTTTTCAACGCTATATTGTATCTGGGCTAACGCATGGGGCTGTGAAAGGCTAAGCCGGGAAGTTTTATAGAGGGTTACGCTCTTTATGTACTGTTCCCGTGCTGCATGATTTGGCTTTCAATAAAGAGGATAGTTCTCTTTGAAAGGATGGAATTATGTTTAGTGCGAAACGTGCAACCATGAGTGATCTCGGTTGCACGCTTTCGGTCGTTATGCTGAGGATACGGTTTGTTATGAAGTTATGGAGACTGTTTTGCTATGAGATCAGAAAATAGGGCACGATACCAGATCAGCGAACGGGCTAAACTATTAAATAACGAAACGCTTTGCGTTGATGTTCATAATCACATGATGTTTGAATTTGCTATTCGGCATGCCCGTGGCGAAATTGATATCTTTGACACTCATTATGCGCCTGTTCTTCAGCGTGGTGGTATTAATGTCATTGGAACCACTGTGGGAGGTAACTCGCCATGCACATGTAATCTCACAGATAATCTTGAATTTGGCTCATTTGAGCAGATTGATATGCTGAGGCTCGAAGAAGAGCGTTCAGCATTGTTTCGTATTTGCCATAATGTTGATGATATTCACTCAACGACAACTTCTGGGGAAATAGCAGTTTTGCTCGCTTTTGAAGGTGCACGTGCCATGGAGGGGCGTGCAGATGAAGAGAGTCTCTGTTTATTAAGAACGTTTTATCGCCTGGGTTTGAGAATTAACTGCATTTGTGGTGGAGGGCGTACACGTTTCGCGGATGGAATGGGAGAAGTCCGTGCCAGTGCCGGTCTTACGACTTTTGGGGTCAGCCTGGTAGAAGAGATGAACCGGTTAGGTATGCTAATAGACTGTACACACATGACGGACAATAGTTTTTTTGATGTTCTGGAGGTCTCTCGTAAACCGATACTGGTTTCCCACGTAGGTGTACGAGCAGTATGTGACACTCTTCCAAACCTCAGTGATGAGCGAATTAAAGCTATTGGGGCAAATGGCGGTGTCATTGGCATGGAGATGGTGAAGACTGAAATTATAAAAGGTTCTCAGGAGACAGGTGAACGAGTAACTTTTGATGCTGTTGTTCAGCATATTGATCATATTGCGTCACTTATCGGTACTGACCACATTGGTATAGGTCTTGATTTTGACAATTTTGAGTTGGTTCACAATATCCATCGAGCAATGTGTCCGGCTCCTGGTTCTATTGAAGGATTCTATACCGGCATTCCAAAAGGTAATCATATGCTGGATAAGCCCAACGATCTATCTGAAGCATATCTCATAGCTGACTATCTCGTAAAACACGGATATTCTGATGAAGATATCAGGAAGATACTTGGTGGAAATATGATGCGGTTGTTTGGGGAGACTCTCAAGTGAATTCTTTGCACCAGGATGCGATTGTATGCGATGTTTTTCAAGAGATCTTAGACGAATATGTCTATGCTTTTCTTCTACATGAGCAGGACGTAATCAATGGGAAAAGGCATATTTTCGATGAAGTTTATCTTCCTGTACTGAAACAGCAAGGTGTTAATATTGTACAGATGGCTGTAGGCGGAGACCATATCGCACAAGTTATGTATAGTGCCTCGGAACACAGGTTCTGGGACGCCCATAAGAAGCTCGATGTTTTACATACTGAACTAGAAGCTGGTTGTCAGTCGTTTGTACTATGTACGAGTGCTAATGATATCGATATGGCAATTAAACACAACAAAATAGGAATACTAGCGACCATTTCAGGTGGCAGAGTTCTTCATGGTAAAACGAATTTGAACTTACTGTCCTCTCTTAGAAGTCTTTATCGGCAGGGTTTGCGTTGTATACAACTTACAGGTAACGGGAGAAACCGTCTCGCTGATGGGGTGAGCCAGACCAGGACTCGTGGTCGCTTGACCTCTTTTGGAGAGCAGGTAGTCCGTGAAGCAGATCGATTAGGGATGATACTTGATACGGCGCAACTCTCTGATCATGGCTTTTATGATCTCTTATCCTTGTATAAAAAGCCACTAATTGACTCTCATAGTTGTGCCGCATCTGTCTGCCAGCATGCAAGAAATATCGATGATAAGCGAATTAAAGCAATAGCGGACAGTGGCGGGGTAATTGGCCTCAGTTTCAGATCTGCCCTTGTAAGCCCCGAAGGGCAGCCTGCGACTCTTTCCTGGCTTCTTAAACATGTCGATCATATAACCAATTTGGTTGGAATTCAGCATGTTGCGCTAGGCCCAGATTATGGAGCCTATAAGACTCCGGTGGATCGGAAGGCTATTCAGGGGTTTGGCAATCTTGGCCCAGATCATTGTGCGTTTGATAGAAAAACACCTGCTCAAAGCGAAAAAAATCCCGGATGGATCGAAGGAATATGGTATGGAATCCGGGAAAGTGATTTCGTGCAGAGTGTGGAGGAGCATGAAGATTTTTCAACTATAACTGATGCGTTGCTAGACCATGGGTACAGCCAGTTAGAGTGTCGAATGATTCTCGGTGAAAATATTTTACGCGTATACAGAGAAGTGCTTGGGTAACGTAGATATATTGCAGAGGAATATTTATTTAAGTCTTTGGGGTAATAAACTAACAACTATTTAGGTTAACAGGACTAATGTCAAATTTTCAGCAAGATAAAGCTCTTGTCCAGAGTTATTATAATGAACTTGAATCAGCTAATGCTGAAACAATTGGTACAGTTCTTAAAAAATATATTCACGAGGAGTACCAGTGGTATGGCGTTTATCCATTTAATGAGCAGAAAGGGGTAGACGGAGTAGTAGAGGCATTCTGGAAACCTTTATTACTCGGCTGGTCTCACGTTCAGCGTAGAGAGGATATCTTTTTTGCTGGTACCAGTGAAATCGATAATACACGGTGGGTAGTCTCCATGGGGCATTTCATGGGATTGCGAGATGGTAGCTGGTTAGGTATTCCAGCAACCAGAAAGATGGGTTTTCTCAGGTATGCTGAGTTTAATTGCATCCGCGAGGGGAAGATAACGAGGAGCGGATTTTTCTGCGATATCATTTCGGTGATGCATCAGGCCGGAATTCAGCCACTGCCGCCACAAACTGGAGCATCTTTTATTTATCCTGGCCCCAAAACTCACGATGGTATTCTTCTTGAGATGCAGGAACATCGTGAGTCTGTGAAGACTCTTGAGCTTGTCGAGAGAATGGTTAATGACCTGTCGGCGTTAAACATATCAGGAAATGACAGGTGTCCTCCTGAAGTGCTGGCCAAAACCTGGCACGACAATATGATCTGGTATGGTCCTGCTGGGATTGGTGCCACATATACTATTCCAAGGTATCAGGAGCAGCATCAGTATCCGTTCCGGATGGGGCTGAAAAATAAGGTGTTCAATGGTCATATTTGCAGATTGGCTGAAGGGGATTACGCAGGATTCTTTGGTTGGCCAAACCTGACGAATACTCCTGTCGGTGGTTTTCTTGGCTTGCCTGGAAATGAGTGTCGTGCTGATATGAGGGTGGTGGATATTTATCGGCGTGAAGGTGAAAAACTTGCAGAAAATTGGGTTCTTATTGATTTGCCATACTGGTTAAAGCAGCAGGGGCTTGATATTTTAGATCGAAATTCTGATTTGGCTGGATAGGGTAAAAAAAGAGAGTGCCAGCTCAAAGGTGAAATTTGTAATGGATTGCAGATAAAAAACTTGACAGGCATGTGACACTATTTTAGTCTGATGCATACGTATTCAATCCTGTGTACACTTTACCCCAGGTGTGAGTGAATAGTGGGTGAGCAGGTTGCTAGGAATATTTCTAGTAAGTATTGGTAAATTATTGGTGAGGAAGCAGTGTAGGAAGGGTGAAAATAAACTCTGGACTGCATACGTATTCAATCGTTTCATAGCGTTGAGGCAGCCGATGAATTTCAGTGTAGAAAAGTTCGACGACAGAATGCTCGAAATTATTTCGGAGCGGGCCGACCTTGAGCTCGTCGCTACCGGTTTTAGATTTCTTGAGGGGCCTGTTTGGCACCCTGCAGATGAGACACTTATCTTCAGTGATATAATGGGCAATGGCTTATTCACTAAAGATAAGGACGATACAATCACTATCTTTAGAGAAAACAGTTATCTCGCAAACGGTAATACATATGACAGGGAAGGGCGCCTCTTAACCTGTGAACATGGCACTAGTAGAGTAACGCGTTTAGAAAAAGACGGCTCTGTCTCTGTGCTGGCCTCCCACTTTGACGGTAAAGAACTGAATAGTCCCAATGACATCGTGGTTGCACGTGACGGCTCCATTTACTTTACCGACCCAAATCCTGGCAGGATGCCACGTGTAGGTATTCCGCGCAAGCAGGAGCTCTCTTTTCAGGGAGTGTACCGTATTTCACCTGATGGAATTCTAACTTTACTGGTTGACGATTTTTCAAAACCTAACGGGCTCTGTTTTTCAGCTGATGAAAAAACACTTTTTATAAATGATACCGATCATCAGCACATTCGTTGTTTTGATGTAACGGAAGATGGCTGTCTGGCTGGTGGAAGGTTATGGGTCAATCTTTATGGAACTGAAATTGGTGTTGCAGACGGGATGAAATTTGACAGCCATGGTTATCTGTACTGTTCAGGCCCTGGAGGAATCCAGATTTTTGATGAAGAGGCTAACCTCGTTGGTCGGCTATTAACCCCTGAAGTCGCGGCAAATTTTACCTGGGGCGATACTGACTTGTGCTCGTTGTATATGGCAGCAACAACATCTCTTTATAGGTTACGGGTCAACATTGCAGGAAAGCCATTGTTCTAAAAGAGGGGATCACAATTACATATAATGGCAGCCTAACTACTGAGATCGGTTGCCGATTAAATACATCGAATGAAATTTCATGTTCAGAGGAAAATAGAAACATGGTTTCTGATGATGCAACTATTTTACATGAATGAACAATTGAAATCTGTGCTTTAAAGGAGACATAGAAAATGAAGAAGGTGTTAAAGGCTGGTATCAGTGTTGAAAATTCAAAGTCGGACGATGAAAAAGTAAAAAAAATTGTTGAAGGAATTCTTTCAGATATCGAAACCCGTGGTGATGATGCAGTTCGTGAACTTTCTGACAAATTCGATAAGTGGTCTCCAGAGAGTTTTCGCTTAAGTGACACTCAGATTCAGGAATGCATCGATTCTTTACCAGAATCTACAATAGATGATATTAAGTTTGCCCAAACTCAGATCCGACGTTTTGCCCAGGCACAACTTGATTCGTTAAATGACATTGAAGTTGAAACTCTACCTGGCGTCATCCTTGGGCACAAGAATATACCGGTTGCTAGCGTTGGTTGTTATATTCCCGGTGGTAAGTTTCCAATGGTTGCTTCTGCACACATGAGTGTTCTTACGGCAAAAGTTGCTGGTGTTAAACGTGTGATCGCTTGCACCCCTCCTGATAAAGGAGCTCCTCCTAAGGCAACAATCGCTGCAATGGCAATGGCAGGTGCAGATGAAATTTATGTGCTTGGAGGTGTTCAGGCGATTGCAGCAATGGCAATGGGTACCCAGACAATAGATAAGGTTGATTTCCTGGTTGGTCCTGGTAATGCCTTTGTTGCCGAGGCCAAGCGCCAGCTTTACGGACGTGTCGGTATCGATCTCTTTGCAGGTCCTACTGAGACTCTCATTATAGCTGATGAGACAGCTGACGCTGAGATGGTAGCTACCGATCTTCTTGGGCAAGCTGAGCATGGGTACAATTCTCCAGCCGTACTTCTGACCACCAACGAAAAACTTGCAAATGAGATAGAAGACGAAATTCAAAAACAGCTAAAAACACTCCCCACCGCAGACACCGCTTCGGTATCTTGGCGTGATTACGGAAAGGTTATACTGGTAGACTCTGATGAAGAACTCGTGGCGGAGGGTGATCGTATCGCCTCAGAACATGTTCAGATCTTAACCCGTGATCCTCAGTACTTCTTGGACAACATGAGAAACTACGGGGCACTTTTCCTTGGTGCTGAAACAAATGTCAGCTACGGAGATAAAGTCATCGGTACCAACCATACCCTGCCAACAATGGGAGCTGCTCGTTATACCGGCGGTCTCTGGGTTGGCAAGTTCATTAAAACCATGACCTATCAGCGATGTACAGAGGAAGCTAGTCTGATGATCGGTGAGTACTGTTCACGTCTCTGTGAACTTGAAGGGTTCAAAGGGCATAAAGCGCAGGCTGATTTGCGTGTTAAGCGATACGGACATCTGAAGAAATAAGCATCGCTTTATCTTTTCTTACCCAAAACCTGGTCAGTCCTAATCTTTACCCATAAGATTGCCTCCTCGCTGGCCAGGTTTTGGGAAGTTGTAAACCATTACGGAGAGAACCAATGAGTTACACCCTTTCAGGAAAAATAGCTGTCATCACAGGTGGAGGTGGCGGTATCGGCTCAGAGGTAGGGCGTCACCTCTCAGCTGCTGGCGCCAAGATAGTTGTCACTCACCGTGACGATATCGATAAAAAACATGCAGAAAGTGCTGTTTCGACGTTTACCGGTGACGGGCACTTGATTGTACAGGGTTCTGTAGACAGCCTGGAAGATCAGAATAGATTGGCAAAAGTTATAAAGGAAAAGTATGCCAAAGTAGACATTCTGATCAACAACGCAGGTATGACCCGGTTTGTTGATTCTGACGATCTTGATGGTTTGGATGACGAGCTGATTGATACCATATTCAAAGTGAATTGGAGAGGATCGTTTGCCACCATTAGAGCACTTGCTCCACTCCTAAGAAAATCTGATGATGGTTTGGTCATAAATATTTCTTCTATTGCTGGTACCACTGGTATAGGGAGCAACGTTGCCTATTGCGCTTCCAAGTCAGCGGTAAATACTATGACCATTTCTCTTGCACGATCACTTGCGCCTAAAATTCGAGTTATGTCAATTGCGCCCGGGCTTGTTGAGGGAGAATATACGAAGAAACTTGATCCAAACTGGACCGAGGACCAAAAGCAACTCACCCCATTGAAGCGACTTACCCAGGCTGAAGATGTTGCCAAGGCGGTAGTCGCCTGTGCAACCCTGCTGAATTTCTCTACTGGCTGCGTTATCCCTGTGGATGGCGGCAGACCTCTTACCTGACACAGGAGGGCAGTCATGGGCGCTGTGAATACAACCGTAGATCATAACGTACTACACTCGTTTACCAAGGCACTTTTTGCTAAAGCCGGAATGAATGAGCAGGATGCACAAACCAGTGCGGACTGTCTGGTTCAGACCAATCTTTGGGGAATTGATTCGCATGGTGTGCTGCGTGTGCCAATCTACATCAAGAGACTGCTTTCTGGAGCAATGAACCCCACACCAGCAGTAGCTACATTTAAAGATGCAGGTGCTCTAGAAGTGATGAATGGCGATGATGGCTGTGGCTATGTCGTCGGTAGGGCCGCTATGGCCAAGGCAATAGAAAAGGCTGAAAAGTTCAGTATCAGTGCTGTTGGTGCTATGCGTTCCAATCACTTTGGTGCGGCTGCTCTGTACACCAAGATGGCTGCTGAGCGAGGGATGATTGGCATCGCCATGACCAATGTTGTCCCTAACATGGTTGTGCCGGGTGGGTCAAAACCCATTGTAGGTAATAACCCAATTGCAATAAGTGTCCCTACGTTCGGCGATTTCCCTTTTACTCTTGATATCTCTCTTTCTGCTGTGGCTGGAGGGAAATTATTACTGGCGAGCAAGAAAGGCGAGAAAATTCCTTTTGAATGGGCAACAGACAAAGACGGAAAGCCAACGGATGATCCTGATAAAGGGTTTGCTGGTTTTCTGTTACCTGTCGGAGGGCATAAAGGTTATGGCCTTGCGCTGGCAGTTGATCTTCTGTCTGGATTGATGACTGGTGGTTCTTACCTTCACGATCTGCGCGGATTATATAAACACTCTGAAGAGCCAAGCAGATCTGGACATTTCTTTATTGCAATAAACCCATTGGCGTTAATGGATAAAAATCAGTTTAAAGAGAAAATGACTGATTTTTACAACCAAATCAAAGCATCTCCGATGTGGGATGAATCAGCAGAAATGCTGATGCCAGGCGAACTGGAATATCGTACTGATGCAAAACGGCGAGAAGAGGGTATCACTCTACCTCCTGATTTAATGAAAGAACTGAATGAACTTGCAGCCGAGCTGGGAATTGAACAGCGGTTGTAATAAACATGTAGCAACAATCAATAATGTAATAATCCACATATAATGGAGAATATCATGGTCGAAAGAAAATCTGTATGGTGGCACGAAAATCCAGCTCCTGTCGTAGTTGATTATGCCAAAGAGGTCTGTGACGTAGCGATTTTGCCTATTGGTGCCATTGAGCAGCACGGCCCACACTGTCCACTTTCCTCTGATGCAGCCAATGCTATGGGTATAGCCGAACTTGTCGGCAAAAAAAGTGGGGCAATGGTTTTGCCTTGCCCAATGTACGGATCCCATCCTTACCATCATTGGGGGGTCCCGGGAACTATTCCACTTACATTTGAAACGCACACTGCGGTATTGTGCGATATCGTTCGTGGTGCAAGTGTAGCTGGGTACAACAAGTTCATTATCATTTCTGCTCATGGCCAGGTGAGTTCAACCATCGTGGCTGTACACAAACTCGGTATTGAAGGGCATTTTGTACTCTCTTTGCACTGGTATGATTTCCTCCGTGATGACAAGGATGTGCTTAATGATCATATGTGGCATGCAGATGAGGCAGAGACTTCTGTTGCACTCTACCTCTATCCAGAGTTGGTGGATATGTCTCTTGCTGCTCCAGGACATGGTGAACCGTTGATCGACCCTAAGTGGAAGATTGCCCCGGGTGCTGCACCACTGGCTGGCCAGATGTATCACTTTGAAGGTACTTTTGCTCGCCCTGAAAAATATGAGATAGAAGAAGGCGGTAATGGTGTGGTGGGGGATCCTACTACTGCTACCCGTGAAAAAGGTGAAAAAGTTATAACAAGAACTGTCGATCACATCAGTGAGCTTATTGCTGAGATTCGCGAAAAATACCCATGTGGTGTCAAGCCTCAAACCGCATAACCTGAACACTAGTGTTCAGGCAGAGACATTCTAAATTCCGGAGTTGGTTTGTTTAAGATAACTGACTCCGGATTACGCCATGGAGCAGATGCAATGAAGTTGAAAGGAAAAGTAGCAATTATAACCGGTGCCACGAAAGGCATTGGTATCGGTTGTGCCGAAGAGCTGCTGAAAGAGGGAGCAAAGGTCGTTCTAACAGGGCGCTCAGTGGATCTGGGTGAAGCTGCTGCAAAATCCATTAGCAGGGAAGAAGGTGACACCATGTTTGTTCCCTGTGATGTAAAGGACAGTGGTCAGGTGAACAACCTCATTATAAAAACTGTTGAACGTTTTGGAAGACTCGACATCATGGTGAGCAATGCTGGTACCAACGGAAAAGCAGAGTTCCTTGATGTAACTGAAGAGGACTGGGATCGCATTATCGATACTAATCTCAAGGGTATATTTCTTTGTGGGCAGTATGCAGCCAAGCAGATGGTTAAGCAAGGTGAAGGCGGCGTTATCATCAATATGTCGTCTGTTATGGCCGTTCTGGGCTTGAAGAACCAGGTAGCATATAGCGCAAGTAAAGGTGGAATAAATCAACTGACCAAAGTCATGTCTCTTGGTCTTATTGATTACGGTATCCGGGTAAATGCTATTGGACCAGGGCCAATTATGACCGAACTCATGATGCGTGTTGCTGATGATCAGGAAATGATGGACACAATCCTACGACGTACCCCAGCAGGTCGAATTGGTACCTGTGAAGAAGTTGGTAGAGTTGCAGTATTTCTCGCATGCGATGACTCAAGTTTTATCCATGGGCAGACCATCTACTGTGATGGTGGAAGGATGATACAGTCATTTGACCGAGAAGTTAAATAGTTACACAGTCGATATGTTATGCCTGGTTGTGTAGATAGACCAATAGAAGATAAATGAGGGAGTGGTATGGATAAGCCGCGTGTTGGACTGATTACCTTTGGAGATGAACGTGACGATATGTGGGAGAAAGTCTTTAAAAATCTCTCCGAGCCACGCCATGAAGCGTTACAGGATCATCTTCGTTCCTTACCTATAGAATTGTGCTCCAATGATGAAGTTGCCAGAACACGAGATCAGATAAGTAGTCAGGTTGATGAACTACGCGCTCAGAATGTTGATGCCTTGATCGTTCACACTCCATGCTGGACCTCACCAAACCTGGTGCTTCATGGTGTTCAGGGGTTAGGTAAGCCTGTTGTGCTGATAACCAGTAAAAGTGCGGCAACCCATGGCATGGTTGGCTTTCTTGGCGCAGGTGGAGCCTTACATCAGATAGGTATAGACCACCTGCGAATTCGTGAAGATTACGGAACCGAAGCACTCACTAAAAAACTTCTCCCTTTTCTTCGTGCTGCATACGCAGTCAATCAACTTCAGGGTGAAGTGTTCGGCTTTTTTGGTGGACGATCTCTTGGTATCGATACTGGTTCGTTTGACCCTATGCAGTGGCGCCAGCAGTTTGGTATTGATGTTGAGCATATTGATCAGCTCGAAATCATCAGTCGGGCAGAAAAGATAATGACAGAAGACCGGCCTCGGGCAGATAAAATGATCGCCTGGCTTGAAGAAAATACCAAGAAAATCGCTTATAACGAGCTAGTGCTCACTAGAGACAAGTTGGCGTATCAATCTGCATGTTATCTGGCCACCCGTGATATAATCAAAGAGAAAAAATTGGGTTTTGTGGCAATCAAATGTATGCCCGATCTCTCCTCTCATTACGTGCCACAGTGTCTCTCTGCAACACTACTGCCAGGACCTTACGATTCGGATGGCAAAAAAGCAACAGTTTCAATGGCCTGTGAAGCTGATGGTGATGGTGCATTGACCATGGAGATTATGAAACATGTGGCAGGGGGGGCACCTGTCATGTTTGCTGATCTTAGCCATATGGACCATGATGAAAATGTTCTCTACCTGCCAAATTGCGGAGCAATGTCCAGCTGGTTTGCAGCCCGCTCAGATGATCCCGCTGAAAATCTTAGCAAAGTTGAACTCCGACCTTCAGTTCGCCCAGGAGGCAGCTCAACAGTGTATTTCACCGCAGCTCCAGGTCCAATAACTCTGGCACGCCTATACCGCTGGTCAGGCGAGTACCGGATGGCAATCATTCCTGGCGACGCGATTACCCTTTCCCAGAAAAAGCTTGATGAGTTCATCGAAGCTCGTGGTCCGCACCAGTTGCCTACGGCATTTGTAAAAGTTTCTGCTGATCTTGAAGAGATTATTGAAGAGTTCGGTTCCAATCATATTTCAGGTGTTGCCGGTGATGTTGTTGAAGAGCTGGTCCAATTCTGTCAACTCAGGAATATTACACCTGTAGTACTCGATTAATGGAGAGCAATACAATGAACCCCCGTGAACGATTTATTAAGGCCATGAACCATGAGCCTGTAGACAGAGTCCTTATCGATATGGGTAAGCAGGTTGGCTCCCTGCACAAGTTTGAGTACCAGCGTCTTTATGAACATCTTGGCAAACCTGAGTGGATGCAGAACCATGATGTGATTCTCGACAAAATGGCCCAGACCATTGTACCTGACGAAAGGCTGTTGGAAATGTTCGGTGTAGATTTCCGTTGGCTGATTCCCACTTGGGTTGGAGTGAAAGACTGGGAAAATGAAACTCGTCGTGGTTACTACGATATGTGGGGTACCACCTTCAGTGAAATGGAAGATTATTTTGCCATTACTGACACTCCGCTTAAAGATGGAACAATGGAAGAGCTGGAGAATCATCCTTGGCCTGATCCTGATGATCCTGAGATGTTTGCAGGACTTGCTGAACAAGCAAAGGACTTGTACGAAAACACCGATTATGTCATCGGTGCTGATGGCATTAAAGGCGGTATCCTGCAAACATGCCTGTGGCTAAGAGGATATGACAAATTCTTTCTCGACCTGGCGATGAACAAGGATTATGCGGACGCACTGCTGAATAAGGTCCTCGATCTCTATTGTCGGATGTACACTAACTATTACAAGGCGGTTGGGAAGTATGCACAGCTTGTGTATATCACAGATGATCTTGGTACCCAGGTCTCTCTTCTGATGTCCCCCAAAATGTTTCGAGAACAGGTGAAACCGAAAATGCAGGCGTTTAATGATCATCTCAAATCATTAGGTGATGTCAAGATCATGTTCCATTCAGATGGTGCTATTGATCCATTGATGGAAGATATCATCGAGATGGGAATGGATATTCTCAATCCAGTACAGACGTCTACCAAAGGGCTTGAAGATACGCTGGCTGTTAAAGAAAAGTATGGTGATCGTCTCAGTTTCCATGGAGCAATTGATGTCCAGAAGGTACTGCCTAATGCGTCAGTTGCTGAAATTAAAAAGGAAGTTGCCCGTAGAATTCATGACCTGGGAACAAACGGTGGCTTCATAATCGCTCCATGCCATAACATTGGCTATGACATACCTGTGGAAAATGTAGTGGCTCTGTTTGAAGCGGCCCAGGAGTATGGCGGAATGTCCCAGAATGAGTTGAAAAAAATAATGGAGGCAAATTAAAGCCATGGAGAACAGAGTAAAAAAACTACTGAAAGAAGGGCAGAATACCTCCGGTGCGTGGCTACAACTGACATCAACTTTCTCGGCAGAGATTATGGCACGAGCAGGATTTGATTGGCTCATCATTGATATGGAGCATGCACCCGGCGACTTCATGAATCTGGCAGCGCAGATCCAGGCTATGGGAGCAACAGATTGCGTTCCATTTGTTAGAGCCCCGTGGAATGATGCGGTCACAATTAAGCGTATCCTTGATTGTGGAGTTATGGGTGTCTTAGTTCCTTATGTAAACAGTGCTGCCGAGGCTAAAGATGCTGTTGCCGCCTGTAAATACCCCCCCGAAGGTGTCCGTGGAGTAGCAGCCAGTCCACGAGCTGCTCATTTTGGTCAAAATTCCATGGAATATCTCAAAAATGCCAATGATGAAATCCTGATCATGACAGCAGTTGAGACGGGTGAAGCTGTTGCTAATTTGGATGAAATTCTTGAGGTAGAAGGGCTTGATGGCATTTTTATCGGCCCGATGGACCTGGCAACTTCAATGGGGCATTTTGCGAATGCAGCTCATCCTGAAGTACAGGAGGCCATTGCTGTTATCGAGAAAAAGACTCTTGCAGCAGGTAAGTTTCTTGGCACCGTTGCAGGGAGCTGGGAACAGGCTCAGGAAAAATATTCCAAAGGTTACCAGATTCTCATGCTGATGAGTGATTCTGTTGGCCTTGCCGGTCTAGCAAATCAAACAGTTAGCAAATTTAATGGAAGATATAGGTAACACCAAATGATTGAACTCAATAGTTCTCTTGCCTACACAGAAGTAGAGGCTAGAGAGCTAGAGTGATTGACGATTATGAGGAATAGAGGAGTAAAGACATGATTGCTCGATAGCATTCATGACAACAATGAATCGGGAGTAGTGGTTTCCCGGCATCTCACATCTTGAGGAGGCATTAATGAAAGCATCACGGTTTAGTTTGCTGGCAGCATCAATTATGTTCCTGAGCGCAACAATCGCCCAGGGTGCAGTAACTATTAAGCTTGGGCATGGTACTCCAACAACCTCAACCCTCCACCAGGGTGCAGAGAAGTTCAAGAGTGAAGTCGAGACACGTACCAATGGCAGTGTAGTTGTAGATATCTATCACTCTGGCCAGATTGGGCATGATCGCCAGCTCATCGAGTCTATGCAGTTGGGTGAAGTAGATATGGCTATTCCTTCTACTACGAATGTGGCTCCATTTGTTAAAGAGATGTTCATAACTGATTATTTTTTCCTGTTTAGAAATGCTCAGGAAGCATATACCATTCTTGATGGCCCCGCCGGTCAGGCACTTGATCAAGCGGTAACCCAAAAGGCGCTGGTTGGCCTAGGTTTCATGGAGAACGGTTTCCGTCATATTTCTAACAATACCCGTCCAATTCTTACCCCTGAAGATACCAAAGGGATAAAGATCCGAGTTAATGAGAATCCTATTCAGGTTACTGCCTGGAAAGGTATTGGAGCGAGTCCTACGCCAATGAACTGGGGTGAAATCTTTACATCCCTGCAACAGGGAACCCTCGATGGACAGGAATGTAGTCTTTCGCTGTTCTATGATACACATTTTTTTGAAGCCCAGAAATATTTGACCCTTACTGGTCATATTTACTCACCGTTTAGTGTCCTTATGAGTGCTGAATCATTTGCCAAGCTTGACGATGCGCAGAAACAGGCAGTACGGGAAGCAGCTAAAGTAGCGATTACTTTCCAGCGTGAATTAAATCAATCTGCAGAAAAAGTCGCCTTAGAGAAAGTTCAGGCTGGTGGTATTCAACTCACCACGCTGACTGTTGATGAGATGCAGCCTTTTGTTAAATCAACAGAGCCTGCAATTCCTCTTGTTAAAGAGAAGTGTGGTGACGAGATTTTTGATCTGTTTACCTCCGAACTAAAGAAATACAGAGACAACAATACGTCTGAAGTGAAGTTCCTGTAATAATACTCGAGTACGGAACATGTAGTGGCTATTGAGGTTCGGTCTTTTTTGTCCACAGAGTGAGGAGCAAACTATGCGGTATATACGTCTCGTTGAGAGATACTTTGAAGCCTTTTTTATGGTTGTATTGATGTTCTCTATCTCAATCATTACAGGGCTTCAGGTTTTCAGTCGCTATGTACTGGATGATGCTATTTCCTGGTCAGAAGAGATCTGTCGCTACATGTTCGTCTGGATGGTGTTTTTTGGGATAAGCTATGCAATCCGACAGCGACGTCATATACGAATTTTAGGCCTATATTCTATAGTGCCAGAACCAATGAAGAAAGTGTTAATGATTGTCGCTGATTGCCTCTTTTTGTTCTTTGTTGTCATTCTTGCCATTAATGGCGCTGAGCTGTGCAAGAGAATTTTCACTCTTGGACAGCTTACACCTTCACTTGAATTTTCCATGGCGTATATCTATGCGAGTTTACCAATAGGTTTTGGACTTGCAGCGCTGCGGCTTATTCAAGGACTTTTCATACGTATAAAGAATTTGGGTCTACCCTATTGGATACTGAGTGGTTCAATCGACTCTATAAGTGAAGAGAAGAGAATCATGGTGCGTACAAAGGTTTGAGTGTTTTCATCTTGAACTCAATCAATGAACAATAAAGGTAGACTATTATGATACTTCCACTGTTTGGTATATTTGCTCTATGTTGCTTGATAGGAGTGCCGGTAGGTATTTCTCTTGGATTGGCTTGTGTCGGTACCGTATTTTTAGGTGCTCCTGTAAGTTTAAAATATATCGGTCAGGGAATGGTTGTCGCGCTTGACTCCTTTCCGTTGATGGCGGCACCTCTCTTTATTCTTGCGGGAGAATTAATGAGCAGAGGGGGCGTTTCAATGCGCTTATTACGTCTTGCTCATGTTTTTCTTGGACACTACCCAGGTGGTTTGGGGCTGGTAGCTATTGCATCCTGTGTTTTTTTTGCAGGGATTTCAGGAACAGGGTCTGCAGATGCCGCTGCGATCGGAGTTATTATGATCCCTGAGATGTTACGGGGCGGTTACCCTAAGGGCTTTTCCGGGAGTATGATTGCTGCGGCCGGAGCAATTGGACCAATCATTCCACCAAGTGTTACTATGGTTGTATACTGCGTAACAACTAATCAGTCGATCACCGACACGTTTCTCGCCGGGGTTGTTCCTGGTATCTTAATGGGCGTCTTTCTGCTGATTTATACCTTTATAATCTCTAAGAAAAGAGGCTATAAAGGGGTTGAAAAGGAATATACTAGAAAAGAATTTTTTGATATTGTCTGGGACGCCAAATGGGCCATAATGGTACCCGTAATTATTATGGGTGGAATTTATGGTGGTATTTTCACTCCCACAGAAGCTGCAGCAGTTGCGGTTATTTACGGATATATAGCCGGTATTTTCCTCTATAAAGAGTTGAGAATCAGAGATCTTCCTGACGTTATTCTCAGCTCCGCACTGATTACTTCAGTAGTTCTCGTCATTATAGGCACATCCATCGGTTTTGGACGGTTATTGACACTCGGACAAATTCCCCAGCAAGTTACTGAGTTTATAACCTCTATCTCCACGAATAAGTTTGTTATTCTGGCAATTATAAATGTACTGCTGCTCGTGGTTGGTACGTTCATGGAGACATTGGCGGCAATTACAATTTTGGCTCCAATTCTCCTGCCTGTTGTAGTGAGCCTTGGGGTGAGCCCTGTACATTTTGGTGTTATTATGGTGGTGAATCTCTGTATAGGATTTGTCACACCGCCTTTAGGAGCCAACCTGTTTGTAATAACCCAGATAGCAGATATACCATACGGGACGTTATGTAAGTCTATTTTGCCCTGGCTGGCGATCATGATTTCGGTCCTCTTTTTGATTACGTACATAGAGGTATTACCGATGGGGCTTGTCTGGTTACTACGAGGATAAGAAAAAGAGCCTGTAGTGGACGATATGATGAAACATTAGATAAAATATAATTGTTACAATGCTACACAAGGAGACTGCAGGTGCATTTTCCAGCCAATACGGTGTTTTTTGAATTAGGCGCGAGGCCGTGCCACATTTTTATAGAAAATCAGGAGTTACTCAATGGCAGATTTAAAGACAATTACAGAAATATTGATAACAGGCGACGATGAAGCGTTGCAGGAAAATGTAAAGAAGGCACTTGAAGCCGGGATCAGTGCAGATGATATCCTTCAGAAAGCGCTTATCGCTGGCATGGATATTGTTGGTGCCAAAATGGAGAGTGGAGAGATGTTTATTCCCGAGGTACTTATGGCTGGCCGAGCCATGGCGCTATCTGTAGAGGCACTTAAACCCTTACTGGCTGCCGGGAACTCATCTTCTGCGGGTAAGATAATAATTGGTACAGTTAAGGGTGATCTTCATGATATTGGAAAGAACCTTGTTGTCATGATGATGGAAAGTGCTGGATTTGATGTGATTGATCTAGGTGTGGATGTCGAGCCGGAAATATTTGTTGATGCGATCAAGTCAAATAAACCTGATATTGTCGGCTTGTCAGCATTATTAACAACTACCATGCCGATGATGAAGAAATCGATTGAATTAATCAATGACTCAGGTCTACGTGATAATCTGAAAATTATCATAGGTGGTGCACCGGTAAATCAGGAGTTTGCAGATCAAATTGGCGCAGATGCATATGCACAGGATGCAGGATCTGCGAGTAAAATGGCAAAAGCGATGTTGGCCTGATATACGTTAAACCTTCACTTTTTCCATCTTTTACCTGGGGATCTTTATGTTTACAGTCATTGGTGAGCGTATTAACACGACTTTGAAAAAAGTTCAGGTTGCTGTTGCAGCTCGAGATATTGAATATATTAAAAACGATGTTAAGAAGCAGGCTGAATCAGGTGCAACTTATATTGATGTAAATGCGGGTGCTAGAATAGGCCAGGAAGAAGCTGATATGCGTTGGCTTATTGAGGTCGTTCAGGAATCTACAAATCTCCCCCTTTGTCTCGACAGTCCTGACCCGATGATTCTTGAAATGGCTTATGGTCTAGTCAAAGAGAAGCCATTGATCAATTCTATAAGTTTAGAGAAAGATCGGTTTGACTCAATGATCCAGTATCTAGAAGGCAAGGAGTGTCGAATTGTTGCACTCTGCATGGATGACTCTGGGATGCCAAAGAGCGTGGATGATATTGTAAATCGGGCAAGGCGACTTGTCACGGAATTGGAAAAGATCGGTTTCAAGCGAGGTGACATCTTTATAGACCCTCTTATTCAGCCAATGAGTGTTGAAAAGACCAATGGCCAAATGGCAATGAATGCGGTTAAAAAAATCAACGCAGAACTGGCAGGGGTACATACTACTGGAGGACTTTCTAACATTTCCTACGGCCTCCCGCAGAGACGCATTATCAATCGCTGTTTTCTAAGTATGATGATGGCAAATGGCTTCGATTCTGCCATAATGGACCCACTTGATGTAGACCTCATGGCATTGACTACAACAGCTGATATGCTAGCCGGTAACGATGATTATTGTATGCGTTATATAAAGGCTACACGTTCGGGAAAGATTATTTCCTGATCGTAGTATTCACCGAGATTATTGACTGTTACTGTCATCTTTTTGTCATACGATTTCATGTTGGTCATGAAATCGTATGACGTGTTTTGATGGAGGAATTATGAAAATTAGCCATATGGATCATTTCAATCTTTATGGTTCGCGGGCAACCATGGAAGAGGCAAAAGCGTTCTATATTGATGTTCTTGGATTCACCGAAGGATTCAGACCTGATTTTGGGATTGAAGGGAATTGGCTTTACTGGGGAGAGTTGCCGTTGGTGCACCTCACCGTGACGAGTGAAAAGATAGAAAATAAAAGGTCACAAGCGTCACAAACCGGTCCTATCCACCATGTAGCACTTCGTTGTGAAGGGCTTACGGGTTTTAGAACAATGCTGAAAGAGAAAAACATTGCATACGAGGTTGGCAATGTGCCAGAACTTAACCTCACCCAGCTCTTTATTCATGACCCTTTAGGTGTGTGTATTGAATTGAATTTCTGTGACGGAAAATAGAAATTTTGGCGTTCCAGTATGCCGTTCACTATTGTACTTTTGTGAGTAAGGATGTAGAAAAAATATTTTCTAACATACATAGGTATATAAGGAATTGCTAAATGATTACAGGATATCTGCTTATATTATCGGCGGCTACATGTTGGGGATTTATCGGTATATTCTCCAGCATTGCTTTTGTGGAGGGGTTGGGACCAATGGAGGTTGCTTTTTGGCGTGCCCTTTTTGCCTGGTTCTGCTTCGGTGGACAAGCTCTTATCCGTAAAGAAACTCATCTGGATGTAAAAGATATTCCCCTGTTAACCCTTTTTGCTGTATTTGGTATCTCTCTTTTTTACATATCCTATCAGTATGCGGTCAAAACCGGAGGTGCTGCTTTTGCAGCAGTTCTGCTCTATACTGCTCCTGCCTGGGTGGTTATTTTTTCTTTTTTCATTTACCGCGAAAGACTAACGGCAGTGAAAATAGGAGCTGTAATAGCTGTCATGATTGGTGTTTATTTGATATCACGCACCGGTGGTAATGCCAACGGTATTGGGATTGTTGGCCCAATTGCTCTGGTTTCCGGTTTGGTTGCGGGATTTTGCTATTCGCTCTACTACACTATGGGTAAATATTTTTCCCAAAAGTATACGTCTCCTAATCTTTTTTTATACGTTTTACCCCTTGGACTCCTGGGCATTTTACCTTTTGTCGAGTTCAGCCATAAAACGCCTCTTGCGTGGTTAGCGCTCCTGGGTGTAGCTGTGGTTTCCACCTATCTGGCAAATTACTGCTACTATAATGGATTGAAATATCTTGAAGCTGGGAGGGCATCTATCGTAGCAACTATTGAACCGGTGGTGGCGGCTGTAGCGGCATATGTTTTCTTTGGAGAATATTTCACGTTCCTGGGTTACTGGGGTGCTGCCCTAATTATAGCTGCCGTAGTGATGACAGTTTATGAAAAACAACAGGTTGTTACAGCGTAACAATTTAAAGGATTATAAGGATTTTGATATGAAAGGTTTTGATGAACGATGGAAAGACTTTCCTGACTATATTATTGGAATAACAAAAGAGATTTGGGAGGATAGAGGTATTGACACTCTAAATCACTACTATTCTCCCGATATAGTCGTCAGGTCACCGCCATCCGTAGCGATTGGGAACAAGGGAGTTATAGGGGCCACCATGGCAACACTCGCTGAGTTTCCTGATCGTACTCTTTTGGGTGAGGATGTGATCTGGTCTGGAACCCCCGAAGAAGGAATGCTGAGTTCCCATAGACTGTTATCGACCGCAACCCATGTTGGGAGTGGAGTTTACGGCAAAGCCACAGGAAAGAAGCTTACATACAGAATCATTGCAGACTGCCATGCCATCAATAATCAGATTAACGACGAGTGGCTTATCAGAGATCAAGGTGCCATTGTTCGTCAGATGGGCTGGAAACCAAAAGAGTATGCAGCTGACCTCATTGAAAGAGAAGGGGGTGCTGAAAAATGTACACCACCATTAACGCCGAAAAACGATAAACCTGGGCCCTATACTGGTCGGGGGAATACGAATGAATGGGGAGAGAAGTATGCGGATATCCTTACCCGGATTATGAATGCTGATATGGCTGTCATTTCTCGTGAGTACGACAGGGCTTGTCAGTTAGAATATCCTGGTGGTCAAGCTGCACACTCTCATGGAGATGCCGATAGGTTTTGGATGGGATTGCGAGCGAGTTTTCCTTCAGCAAAATTTACAATTGATCACCAGATCGGAAGGGATGACGAGATGATGCCACCTCGGGCAGCACTTCGCTGGAGCCTTTATGGGAAGCATGATGGATGGGGTGTCTTCGGTCCGCCAACAGGTGCAGAGGTATATATACTTGGAGCATCACATGCAGAATTTGGACCGTGGGGTTTACGCCGCGAGTACGTGCTATTTGATGAAACGGCAATTTACAAACAGATTGTTCTTCACGAGGGTTAGGCGTGAACAGCCTAGAAATGGAAAAACATATTATCCGATATTTTGATTTATAGCCTTGCAGAAGTGTACTAATTGATGGTCGCCACTGTTCTCAATTGCCTCTAGCCTGGGATGGTGGATAGATATTACTTGCGCAGGAGATACCTGCTCTGCTTCTCGGGGACTTCAGCGTTTATTGACAGCCGTAATGTCTGGTGAATCTTCGCTCTATAGAGTTCTCAGCAATGATGACTCTGCTGGCCTAACTGTCTTGAAATAATTTAACATTCCCTATTGAGGAAAGGTATATGGATATTCATCAGCAGAATAAACAGATTGTCGCCAAACTACGGTCTGCGCTATATGATTGTTCAAGTTCAGATTTACCTGTGGTAATGGCTGAAGTCTTTGCAGAAAATTGTGAAATTCATCTTTCACACCCATTTGAGGACTTAAGCGGGCCGGTTGAATTGTATGAGAAAGCATTCTCTCCATTGCTTCAGGCTATCCCTGATCTGGAAAGGCGGGATTACATAGTTATTGGTGGCCCTGATGACTCTGGAAACTGGGTTGGTTGTGCAGGGTATTATATCGGAGTATTTGAGCGTCCATGGTTAGATATTCCACCAACATATCATCCTGTGACTATGCGTTTCTGTGAGTTTTTCAGACTCGAAGAGGGGCGGATAGTCGAAATGCAGGCCCTCTGGGATATCCCGCAGGTTATGATGCAGGCAGATGCCTGGCCATTAGCGCCAAGCCTAGGTGTTGAGTTCCATGTACCTGGTCCGGCAGGCCAAGACGGTTTTGTTCAGGGACCACGTAATGAGAGTCAATCTGAGGCAAGTAAACAACTTGTAATAGACATGCTCACCTCTTTATCAAAATTTGCAGAAGGGGGACATAAGGCAATGGATCTTCCGCGTTTCTGGCATCCCAAAATGACATGGTATGGTCCTGCAGGTATTGGTACCAACAGACGTATTTCCGGCTTTCGGAACTGGCATCAGATTCCGTTTTTGAAGGCCATGCCGGATCGTGTGGGTGGCATGAACATGGATAATCCCATGACGTTTGTCTGTGATGGGGACTTTGTTGGTTTCACAGCCTGGCCTGGTATGCGTGCTAAAATTTCTGGTGATGGCTGGATGGGGATTGCACCTGCAGGACAGGAGATTACCATGCGAAGTCTTGATTTCTGGCGCTGTGAGAACGGTAAATTACGTGAAAACTGGGTTTTGGTAGACCTTCTCCATGTTTATAACCAGATAGGTGTGGATGTGCTTCAACGTATGCGGGAGTTTACAGTAGCTCGCCAACAGGTGCGCCCTGTATTGTGAGATGCAACTACCAACTTTGGTTGTCGAATATGAAAGATCTGTATCGATATGAAGTAACAGTTCTGCCAGAATGGATCGACCACAATGGCCATATGAATGTAGCGTATTATATACTGGCCTTTGATATGGCGACAGATGCCATGTATGAAGAAATTGGCATTGGAGAAGACTACCCGGCAGAGTCAGGGTGTTCTGTATTTACTTTGGGTATGGATGTAGATTATCTGACAGAAGCGTTTACCAATGACCAACTTAGCATTACCTCCCAGGTTTTGGATTGGGATGCTAAGCGAGTTCACTACTATCACAAGATGACCAACGTGAAAACAGGTGCTCTCACAGCAGTCAACGAGTGTCTGGCGATGAATATTGAGCTTGATAGCCGCCGGAGTCATCCTTTTCCTGAAAGTGTGCAGGGTTGTTTGGCAAACGTGTTTGCACATCATCGTTTACTTAAACAACCAGGTAACTCAATGAAAAGGCTAGGAATACGGCGAAAATAAACCACGGTTTTAAAAGAAGTTTTGCACGGCTTAATGATGAAAGGATTAAGCAGGATTAACACTCCGTATAGCTAATTGCCAGACCTCCAAGTGAAGTTTCCTTATACTTTTCAGACATCTCCATGCCAGTCTGTTTCATGGCTGCGATGCAATTGTCGAGTGGCATAAAGTGCTTACCTTCATCTAAAAGGGCAAGACTTGCTGCTGTAAAAGCCTTGACAGCTCCAAAGCCGTTACGCTCAATGCAGGGTACCTGCACCAGGCCAGCCACAGGATCACAGGTCATGCCAAGATGATGTTCAAGCGCCATTTCTGCAGCATGTTCTACCTGAGCAGCAGTGCCACCACGAATTGCACAGAGTCCGGCAGCAGCCATGGCTGAGGCAGAACCAACTTCGCCCTGACAGCCTACTTCAGCTCCAGAGATAGAACTACGGTGTTTAATAAGACCTCCAATGGAAGCGGCTGTTAGTAAGAACAGTCTCACATCCTCAGCCGTAGCAGCCCGATGTGTAACAGCATAGTAGAGAACTGCGGGAATTACGCCGGCAGCACCGTTTGTTGGCGCGGTAACTACCATATGTCCCGCAGCATTTTCTTCAGATACGGCAAATGCATAGGCGCAAAGCCAGTCATTGGCATTGGCTAAGCCTGGTTCTCTTCTGATTCGGGTGTGCAGCTTTCGGCTTCTTCGCTCTATATCGAGACCACCGGGCAGGGTACCACTGGCTGACAGACCACGCAAAATCGACGTTTCCATGGCGTGCCATATTGTATCGAGCTGTAGATTGAGTTCAGTGTCTGATATTTGAATTAGTTCGTTCTGCTTTTTCATGGTTGCGATAGAAAGGCCGCTTTCCTCTGCCATCTCCAGCATTGTTTTGGCAGAATCAAAGGGGTAGGGATATTTTGCAGCTGACGTAGTTTTCAACGGGGCTGTAATTGTCCCAATCTCTTCAGGTGTACTGAGAAAGCCTCCACCGATAGAAAAATATGTATTAGCTAGAATTACAGACCTATCCTGGCTGCGAAGCTCAAAGATCATTCCATTTGGATGTTGTGGCAAAGGAAGAGCATAGTCAAAAATGATATCTCGTTCAGGGACAAATTCGAGAGTTCCTTCTCTGTTGAGTAATTTTTTAGTGAGCAATTGTTTTGAAAGTTCTGCTACATCAAGATCGACAAGTTGTGCTGGACTATATCCATGTAAACCAAGAATCATTGCCGTATCTGTTGCATGTCCTTTGCCCGTATAGGCAAGTGAGCCCTTTAAGGTACAGCAGATATGAAGAGTTTCTCTATCATCTCTATTATTCATATAGGCAATGCAAGTTTTACGAAAAAGCAGGGCTGCTACCATTGGACCCATGGTATGCGAACTGGAAGGACCTATTCCGATTTTAAAAAGATCAAGGGTACTGATAAACATTGCTCATCCTCATATTGTATTAATCCTTGAGACAAACAGAATTTCCATATATCATACCATTTTCTGCAACTGTAGGCTGTTGAAAAAACATCACTTTATGGTTTTCAGTTTTACTGTCTGGCTCAAAAAAACATTCCTGTTCTACAGTAAATGCTGCTTTTTTGTCTCAGGGTTTAACTTTTACGCAATTTTGGCTGTGGTGGTTGGATTTTCAGCCTGTTTGGCCACGTTTGCCTAATTGGCGTTTTATGCTGGTTAAGCGATCTGGTTGAACTCATTTTTTGTTATATTTTATACATTCATATCTGAAGAGGACATATAATGGATCCGAATTTTAAAATCCGCTTTGCGGATCGCATGAATCAACTCCCACCTTATCTGTTTGGGATGATCAACAAGATGAAGATGGAAAAGCGCTGGAAGGGAGATGATGTTATTGACCTTGGTATGGGTAACCCTATGGATCCTGCACCTGGCACTGTAACTGATAAACTCTGTGAAGTGGCAGTTGATCCTAAGAGTCATCGTTATCCTGAGGCTGGGGGAATGAAAAACCTCAAACGCGAGATAGCTCTCTATTACAAACGAAATTATGATGTGAACCTGACTGGGGAAAAGGACGTCATATGTACCATAGGCTCTAAAGAGGGTATTTCACATCTTAGCCTTGCTCTTCTCGGCCCTGGTGATACGGTGCTCGTTCCTGCGCCGGCTTTTCCGATTCATGTTTATGCAGCAGTAATTGCTGGTGCAAATGTGCTGCGCATCCCATTGACGTCAGAAGATACGTTTATTACCCAGATTGAGTCTATGTGCAAATCACTGTACCCGGCACCTAAGCTGGTTATGCTGAATTTCCCGCACAATCCCACCGGCAGATTGGCAAGTAAAGAGTTTTTTACAGATGTTATCAAGCTGGCTAAAAAATATAATTTCATGGTGATAAATGACTTTGCATACGGCAAAGTTACGTATGACGGCTATGTTGCACCCAGTTTTCTCGAAGTTCCGGGTGCGCTGGATGTTGGTGTTGAATTCAGTTCGTTTTCTAAGTCGTACAATATGGCTGGTTGGCGCTTAGGCTATTGTGTAGGGAATCCTGGCATCATCGATGGGTTGTCAAAAATCAAAGGATATTATGATTATGGTATTTTTTCTGCAATACAGGTAGCAGGTATTGTTGCCATGCGGGATTGTGATGATTCTATTCTTGAGCAGGTATCAGTTTATCAGAATCGTCGGGATATAATGTGTGATGGACTAGTTCGTATGGGTTGGGAGATTGACGTGCCTAAGGCCGGAATGTTTGTCTGGGTGAAAATCCCAGCACCATATGACCAGATGGGTTCCATTCGTTTTTCTGTTGAGATGATGGATCGTGCCAATGTGGCTCTTTCACCAGGAGCAGGTTTTGGAGAAGAAGGGGAAGGCTATCTTCGTCTGGCTCTAGTAGAAAATGAGCATCGTATAACTCAGGCATTAAAACAGATGCGTAAGGCATTAAAAGATATCGATCAGGAAATTGAAGCAGGTACCTTTAAAATGGATGAAGAAATCTAACTTCAGATGCCTTGCCTGCAAGAGGTGTGGTGATATTCAACGACATCTGTTCCTGGACTGAAGTAATCCGCTGCCTTTTGGCGACGGATTACTTCAGTCCGCTGATAGTAAGTGATAGTAAGTGCGACCCTTAGACCTTGACTGAATGAAAATTTTGGCGCTGGTTGACTTCTTTTCCTCTGAAGAACTAGTTCTTGATATACCCCATCGCTGTCCCCAGGAATCTATTACAATTTGACAACCCCTATTTTAGTAGGAAAAACGAGAAAAACTGCAACTGGTGCTACGTAGCGAATGGTAAAATACCAGATGTTAAATATCGCCAGGTAGCCTTGATTATTATCAGTAATTTCTGCTTTTGCAATTTTCTTATCAAGGATATTTCCCGTATAAATTGCTATCAACAATCCACCTATAGGCAGCATGAAGTTGCTGGCTATGTAATCAAGAGAATCTCGTATCTCCATGCCCTTGATGAGTTTTACATGTCCAAGTGTAGAATAAGAAAGCACCGATGGAATACCCGCCAAATTCACAGCAAGAGCCATACTAATTGTTGCTTTCTTGCGGTTATACTTCTCCTTGGTTAATTCTCGTTAAAACTGTGGGTGTTTCATATCTTCAATAAACTCATCTATCTGTGGTTCATCGATATTAGGCATAAGAATGAGATGAGTAATACCGTTTGCAGTGGCCAACTGGTATTTTTGCTGGATATGTAATGGAACCTCCGGAAGAACAACAGTTATAGCGTTGTCGTTCCTCCAGGCAGGTATTCCAATTTCGTTCAATTTATTTTTGGCGTATTCTGCCATTCCAAGAGACCATTCAACTCGCTTCTGCAATCCAGAATGTCCCAGGGTTTTTAACGTATACCAGAGAAAAAGAGGGGTTATTCCGTTTCTTGAACCGGAAATCGTGGTGTCGAGAGAACCTATATAGGAAATTGAACGACCAATGCGTTTTACATTATCCTTTTTAGCTACCACAACTCCACAGGGAATTGGGGAGCCAAACGATTTGTGGCCGCTTACTGAGATGCTGTCCGCTCCATCCTGAAAATCAAATGGAATTCTTGGCTCTATAAAAGGTGCTAACCCACCGCAAAGGGCTGCATCAGAATGAATATAGCGCTCTGTAACTGCCAGTTGGTCAAGAATTGTCCCTATGGTTGTAAGATCATCTTTTGCCTCGGTCATTGTTGTACCAATATTGGCAAAAATGATTGCAGGTTTATCCCGGTGAAGATTTATCATCTTCTCAAGGTCATTATAATCAATCTCACCATTAGGCTGAGACCGAACCATTATATGGGGCATGTTGAGTAGATGCAGGTTCTTCTTTACACTGTAGTGAGTGTCCTGAGAATAGTAGACCATTCCCTGTGGATACAGTTCTCTTGCCAGGTAAAGCCCGTAGAGGTTTCCCTCACTTCCGCCGTTGGTAACATATCCCCAAAAGTCATCTGGTCCTGCACGAAAGAGATCTGCAAAAAACTCTATAACTTCCTGTTCATACTTTCGGCTATCAACTTTCCATGTACTTTCAGTGAATGGATCTCCCAGATTATTGAGAGGATAGCCGAGGAATTCTGTAATTGTCTGGAAGTCGAAATCTTTGGAAACCGGGTACCCCAGAAATCTATCTGTGTGTTCCTTGATCTGACTTAAAAAATTTTCAAGCCGTCTGGCATCTGAGCTTGCCAGTTTCATAATGAGTCTCCATGTAGATACTGTTTAAGATGATTTATCGGCTTGAAAATTACTGTGTCAGGTGTAATTAGTAAAGCTACACAGTTTAACTCATAGGATTAGCAATGCTTAACAATATAGATTTGAACCGTTTGAGAGTTTTCTATTGCATCTATGGCTCTAATTCAGTCGTTGGAGCTGCAGATAAGCTGAATATAACTCGCTCAGCAGTTAGCCAAAGTTTGAAAAAACTTGAAGTAGAATTAGGCTCACCTCTTTTTTCCAGGGTGCATAAGCAACTGGTTCCAACGGGTGAGGCGGATAGACTCTATAATGTACTCATCCCTTTCTTTAAAGAGCTTGAAAAAGAGGTAACCTGCATCCGACAAGGGCAAAATGAACCAATAGGTCTTGTGAAAGTGGGGGCACCAATTGAGTTCGGACAGAATTATTTCCCTGCCATTATCGCAGAATTCCGAAAGCACCATCCGTTAGTAACCTTCTCACTCAGTTTTGGAGAATCGGGGAAGCTAACAGAAATGGTAAGAGATGGGTCCCTTGATTTCGCGTTGGTTGACCTCTTCCTGATGGAAGGCAGGTATCTTGCAAATTCAGCCGTAATAACAACTTCACCACTAATTAGCGAAGAGATCATTCTTATCTGCTCAAAGAAATATTATGAAGAGGAAATGGAGAGGGATGCAACCTTTGAGGCGCTTACCAAATGTGATTTTATCGATTACAACCAGAACAGTCTTACCTTGAGAGCCTGGTTCAGGCAACATTATGGAAAATATGTTTTTTCACCAAAAGTTGTTTTTACAGTTGATAGTGTCAGGGCCGTTAAATCAGCGGTACGAAATAGCACAGGTCTTGGGATAGTCCCATCTCATATTGTGTATAACGAGATACGAAATGGAGAACTCATACATATTCGATCGCCTAGAAAAGAAATAGTGAATTCCATAGCTGTACTACAACTCTTAGACAAGATACCCAGCCTTGCAGAAAAGAAATTTCTACGATTTTTAACAGAGATGGTCTCAGAGGAACCTATATTGAGGAATTTTTCATATTCAAAATAGCGCTTACTTGCTTTCTAGTTTTGATTAATTCTGACATAGCGATGTTCAATTTTCACTTTGTTTTTTAGTGGATTCTCGCTCAGGAAAACATTTTTCACCTTGGCTAAGACATTGAAAATATGATGCAATGGGCTTAAGAAAGTCCTCTAGTAGAAAAGTCGAATCATCGTGAGGATTGCTCAAAATTCCTAAGCGATATAAATGGATTCGAAAGGAGTCGATTGGGAACAGTTGCAGAACAACCACATTGACCCAGAACATCAATTAGAACCTGCCGGTGACTCATTGTAATCCTCTTTTGAAAGCTCTTGTCTATAAAACGAGAGGTTCCAGAGCGAGTAAAGATTTCTGCAAAATTTTAAAAGCGTCTTGTTCAATCTGATACACCCTTCCGCGCGTTATTCCAAATGATTTTGCAATTTCCACTACTGACTGGGGTGTTGTTGTATGAGGAGGTAGACCATAGCGACGTTTAATAATATCTGCACTTCGGTCGGAAAGGTCATTGTCTATTGCTTTCAGTAGAAGCTGATTATATTGGCGAACCTCTATTCTTTTTTCTAAGGCGTTTCCTTTAGAGAATTCAGAATTATCAATATTTCTACTTTGGAGCCGTTCATCGCTTTCCGGGATGGCATCAGATAATCCACAAACGCAGCTAGCCATAGCCTGTTCGTTCTGGCTTTTTTGAGCCAGTGCAAATTTTTCAATTGTATTTGTAGAAACATAGATCATTCTTCCAGATAATGCCTGGCGTTGAATCTCTTTGTAAAACCAATTTGCCGCATACGTTGAAAACCGTATACCAAAAGATTGATGATATCTGTATGCTGCCCTGGCAATACCAAAATTACCTATCTGTACCGCATCCTCGTAACTGATTGACTGTTTGTAGACAGGATTAATTGCTCCTGCCAATTTAAGGACCAGCCTTGATGAAAACAACATATAGATATTTCTCAAAGTATTCAAACATTCCACTATAGAGTGAAGATAAAGAAAAGCCGGTTCACCCATAACATTATCGTCAGCACGATACACAACACGGGCCCAAATGCGCGCAAGGATCGGATGTCGCAAAGATTGACTAATAGGCAAGTCCACCACTTCTGCACTTGAACTAAACAGTTCAAGTGCCTGCCGGCGCTCTTCTTCCAAGCTATCTGTTGGCGGTTGAAAAAATATATGCCTATTTTGAAAGAGAAAGATGTTTTGTACGACCGTAAGAGCTGCCTGGCGTAAGAAAGAAGACTTAAGAATGCATTGGGTAAAGCGATGCCGATAATAGAGGACTTCAGTAGCAAGCACTTCTTCCTCTTCCTTGGTTAGAGTAGAGGAGAGATCTCCTAATTTTATGATATGCTGTGAATGCTCATGGCAATGAATAACCTTTGCCTCAAGGCCGTGAGGCAACTGAAGTCTAAGCACCCTATCGGTGAACTGGAGCCGTGAAGGATTGGTGCACAACAGGTCGACGATATTGAGATTATCTGATGTCCATGCAGAGTTGGTCATGAATGTTTTAACCCCTGATTAATTACACCATTTCGAGTGGTATATGCTAAGTAATGGTTCTTTCGGCCACACCCTTCCGATAATCGCGCGCAACTGCATTCAATCACCTTTCCCACCAAAATCCTAGCTGGTGCCGAGGGGCTTTACGTCCATACAGCGCCTCGGCTGAAGTGTTTGCTACCAAACTCAATTCTTCATACGTCCCTTCTAGAAGTGGATTGCAATGTACTTCGACTGGTGTGAACCTCACGATAACAATGATACAATGTATGATATCACCACAATATATTCAAATCCAGGCACCGTTTTTTTGCTTTTATCGGTTCGTATGAAGTGAATTTATTATATTCCCATTTCTATGCTATAATTCAAAGCAACGTTAAAGGAACAACGGTTCTCCATAATGTTCCCACATAAATATTTGATATATTATGAGAACAGTATATGGCAAAGCACTAGGAACGAGATAGGGGGGCTGTGGCTGATGAAATGTAAGCTACAGTTCTTGAGGTACATCGAAAAATTGCTCTTGACCGATAAAGTTGTCGAGGAACACCAAATATGCCTCCTGAAGATGGTGTCAATAAATTACAAGCTCAACATCAAGCTATTCTGCGCGCCAAACGTCAGTGGGAAGGTACTATTGATGCTATGTCTGATTCAATTGCTATTATTGATAAAGATCACAAAATAGTACGGTTAAATAAGGCAATGCTAGATAAAATAGGAGCTTCTTCTTATGATGAGGTCCTAGGGACAAAATGCCATGCTTGTGTACACTCCTTAGAATCTCCTCCTGATTTTTGCCCACATGATAAACTTCTATTGGATGAAAAAGAACATAGAGTTGAGATATTTAACAAGAAATTTGGAGGCCATTGTGAAATAACGGTTATTCCTTTTCGAGGAATTTGTGATGATGAGCTTGGATCTATTCATATCATAAGAGACATAAATCAGAGGAAAAAAGACGAAAAAGAAAAAGAGATGTTGCTTGCTCGAAATCTCCAATCTCAAAAACTTCAATCCGTTGGTCAGCTAGCATCAGGAATTGCGCATGAAATTAATTCTCCCGGTCAGTTTGTCGGCTCAAACATCGCATTTATTGATGAGTCGTTTCAAACTGTCATACAATTAATTTCAACGATTATTGGGCATGTGAATTCCCACGATAGTGAAGAAAAAGAATTCATTTTAAAAACAATTGAAGAAGCAGATTGGGAATATTTGGCCGAAGAAATCCCCGCCGCCACTCGACAGAGTAGAGAAGGTATCGAGCGTATAACATCGATAGTTAGAGCCATCAAAGAGTTTTCGCATCCCGGTACGAAGTCTAAAAGTCCTATAGACATCAATCATGTCATACAAACCACTGTAACAGTATCAAGAAACGAATGGAAATATGTTGCCAAGTTGGAAACCGATTTGGACCAGGATCTTCCCCATGTCCCTTGCCTGGCAGAGGAAATTGGACAGGTTATATTGAACCTGATAGTGAATTCAGCTCATGCAATTGCTGAGAAAATAGGAGAAAATCCATCAGACGGAAAGGGAACAATCACCATTTCAACCACCAGGGCAAGAGGGGGTGTTGAACTGCGAATCAGTGATACAGGGGTGGGTATACCTAAACAGGTTCAGCCTCGAATATTTGAGCCTTTCTATACTACTAAAGAAGTTGGAAAAGGAATTGGTCAGGGGCTGGCCATTTCGCATGATGTGATCACCCAAAAACACGGGGGGAAATTGGATTTCACAACCCGAATTGGAGTCGGAACTGAATTTATCATCTGGTTACCACTCAAATAGTAATATAATTACCACCACCAAAACCCACCTTGTTTGCTAATCACATGAGATTTTTTCTAAAATAGAAGTCGCAAGATGTTCATCAAGCTATAGATGGCCAAAGATCCAATGACCCTGGAAAGAGATCAAAGGTGAGCTTGACGAAAAATTGAATGCATTTAGAAATTAGGTGCACAGATAAACAGTGTAAAGAAAGAGGACAGATTGCTTTAGCGATGTTTGGTGAAAGCATCTTGGTTATGATTCTACCATCGGCACGCACGTGCTTAGGTTACCTCGCCATAAAAGGCGTGGTACATTCTCTAGGAAAATGTACCACATATTATTTTACTTGAAGTCTTCGAGGTGTTGCGGTGTATCCTTCTCCATAAAAATGTTTATTTTCTCTTAATTATGTAATTACAAGTCTTTCAGCTACAGTTCCCCGAGGACTGTTATCAGCGGCTTAAACAGGTAACGTCCAGATACATAAGGAGGGTGAGATGGTTCAGTATCAGATTTCTGTTGAAGAATTTGGTTCCCTTAATGTCTATGATGATAGTGAAGAGGCCGTTAAATTGTCCACATTGTGGCAGAAGGGAACTGCTGTATTGGTCTTTGTTCGTCATTTTGGCTGAGTAATCTGCCGTCAGCAGGTTGCTGAACTAGCTGGGTATCAGAATGAGTTTATACAACGAGGAGCACAGCTTGTTGTCGTCGGTAATGGTGGGAGCTATGATCTAATAAAATTCAGGGACGTGACAGGATATCAGGGAATTTTACTCACTGATACTTCCCTGGAGACCTATAAGCTTTTGAAGTTTAAAAGCGGCCTTGCTGATGTCATCGGGCTAAAATCCTTTACCCAGGGTTTTTCAGCCCTCAGGGCTGGCTTCATGCCTGGTTCGCTTCAGGGACATGCCCTGCAACTTGGTGGTGCTGTGGTTGTCGCGCAGGGGGGTAACATCACCTATCTTTTCAAAAGCTCTGCAGCAGGCGACCACCCGTCTGTTGAGGATCTGCTCGCGGCCGTAGAATAAATATCGTATTATACATATAGATCAAACAATTCAACTGACCCATCTGAATCTAGACAGAAAGATGCCTGACCGTAGAGTTCAGTTAACTCTTGTCTTGACACACCGTTTTCAAATGTCTTATGTGCGTTGTCGATTTTAATGATCGGGATAGTGGGAAGAATGCTTAATTAAATATAGTAAAAAAACAATCTATATAGGATCAAAATTGAACGAAGAGCTCAAGAATACTAGTGCTAAAGGCCTTTGGTGGAAACGTTTCCTTTATACAGTCACCGGAGCCACAAATGACTATGAGTTAGGCCCAAACTGGTTTGCTTCCGTCATGGGTACTGGAATTATAGCCAATGCAGCTGCCTCGTTACCGTTATTTTCAGAAAATCTTCACACTTTTGCCTTAATTATCTGGTGTCTGGCCTCTCTTATGTTGATTGGTTTGGTGCTCTCGACAATTGTCCTTCTGTTTAGAGGGAGTAGTGTTTGGAAAAAACACTTCAGAGATCCGATGATGGCACAGTTTTATGGTGCGCCACCTATGGCTATGCTCACAGTTGCCGGGGGGACACTGTTACTTGGAGAAAGTTTGCTTGGACGGGAGGCCGCCCATACCATAGCATGGGTACTCTGGTTTCTGGGGACCATAGCAGGCCTTGGTTCTGCTGTTGTTATTCCTTACCGGTTATTTACAAAATTTAAGGTTCGGCAGGACTCTGCTTTTGGTGGATGGCTCATGCCTGTTGTTCCTCCGATGGTATCTGCAGCGATTGGCGCGATGCTTGTTCCTTATGCCCCTGCGGGAGTTCTTAGGGAAACACTGTTTTACCTCTGTTTTTCTATGTTCGGTTTAAGCCTTATAACTGCCATGATAATTATATCGATGATATGGAGCCGGTTAGCGCATCATGGCACCTCAGGTACTTCCCGAGTTCCTACATTGTGGATTGTTTTAGGCCCCTTAGGGCAGTCAATGACCGCTGCAGGAATACTAGGCACAGTAGCAGAAGTGGCTGTCTCTCCTAAAATCGCTTATGGCTTTGAGGTATTTGCGGTGCTCTACAGTGTACCTGTTCTAGGGTTTGTGCTCCTCTGGACCTGCATGGCAATACTTTTAACCATTCGAGCACACTACCGCCAAATGAGATTTGCCCTCACGTATTGGGCATTTACATTTCCTGTTGGTACTTGTGTTACAGGTATTGCGCAGTTGGCACATCATACTGGCCTTCCATTGTTTGAATGGACAAGTATTTTGTTTTATATAGGATTGCTGGGAGCATGGACAGTAGCTGCTTTTGGAACAACAAAGGGAATGATTACAGGACATTTATTTCGAGCACCACCGCCATCAGCGGCTATAGTATCTCTAAAGGAGTCACCTTTTCAAGGGGACATATTTGATGAGGTAGAAGAGAAGAACTGAAATATAGATTGTTTAAACTGAAAATTATAAGGCGTCATTAACTAAAATTGGAAATACCAGTGTAAATACGTAATGGAAGTTTATGCCCGATTTTTATATTGGCTTGGTAAAGGGTATAACTATCATGCTCCCGGTTGTAAAAAAAGGTTCACAACCGGGAACTGTTTTCAGCGGACATGGTGGTAACTTTACCAACTGTCACCTGATATTTGGCTCGTGTCTAGGCAACGAGATTTTTGTTCAGCCGTTAATCCTTTTTGCTTGTCAAGATTTCTAACGTCATCTAGATAGCAGGAATATTCTTTTCCATCTTTATCCTGAACCCATACCATCTTCTGATATTCTCTTGAAATAATTTCGCCTCTCATACTCATAATAAACTCCTTCTGTATAATAAATGGCTAATATATAGTTTTTCTTATCTCAACAACTTCTTGGCTGTCTACCAAGGTGTACTCCTTGATATGTCTATACTGTAATACCTTACAGAAGAGTAGCAATGGGTGGAAGATAATAGCTAAATGGTAGTTGAAACTATCATGCTCTGTTTGTTGGAATTTAATATGTCGTGAAGTGTCTCCAATGATTAAATTATAGGCAAATTACTTGTTAGGAACTCGAATGTTGAAGCTAAAGATGCCTAACTGAAATATGTTGCTCATTATTGAAAAGTGATTTGATTTCTGGTAGTAAAAAATAGGGAGAAGGTATGCGGTATAGTGTTTGCCAATTCGTCTCTTGCTACTACGAATTTTCGATCCGTTGTACCAGTAGAGTCAAATAGCGCTGTAGCAGGCGATATAATCACATACTCTTTTCTTTCTAATTATTTCGCATGTTTTTCCACCTTGTTATGTCTAGGTAATTCGTTGTCAATATGTACCTGTAATATCATTTATTCTAGATGTATATGCACATTTAATCACCTCATGGTCCATCAGGAGAAAACATCATGATGAAAAGCTCCACTCAATTTTCACGAAATATTTTGATTGTATCATTACTGCATTTTTTCTTTTTGATGAGCACAACTGGAGGTCTGGCCAAAGAAGCTAATAAAGAAGAAAGCTCTTCCCCTGAAGCGGCTACTATCCATAAAATCAACATCCCCGTTGATGAGCTGGAGCTGTTGGTAAAACCACTCACTAAAGATGAATTGCTCATTGAAGCGGATGCCTGGCTTGGTCTGTTGAAAACTAAGGTAGAGGAGGTAAGCGTCGCCGAAATAGCAATTAAACAAAAAAATAGGGAAATAGAAAAAGCAAAAGAGGTACAAAAGGAGATTGAGGTAGCAAAGGATGCACTCAAAGAAGTAAAGGCGTCGGCGGAAAATACCATAAAAGAGACAACAGGTGAGGCTGCTGCTGATACCGCAGCAGCAGCAGAGAAAGCGCAAAAGGCAGTGGGAGATGTAACCAAAAAAATAGACGATGCTATCGCAGTTGCAAAAGATGTAGAAAGCGATCCGGCTGTAATGAAAGCACTTGAAGCAACAGGAGTTGAGAAAGCCTCAAATGTGACATCTGAGGAGCGAGTAAAAATATTGGCGGCGGCTAAGAAAGCGCAAACTGCAACTGAGGAAGTTTCGGCAGCAGCTAAAGAAATGCAGGATGCCAGCGCGGGGCAGGATAAAGAGGATATCGTACAGCGAGCTGAAAAGACTGCCGCAGCAGCAGCAACTGCTGAGCAGACTCTTACAGCTACAGATGATTCGATAAACGAAGGATTGGATAAGTCAAAAGCTGCAATGGTAGAGGATATTGCAGGGGCAGATAAGCTAGATAAAATCAAAGAGGAAACGGACAATACAGCAAAAGTTGATGCTGAAATTAAAACGCAAATTCTTGAAGCAATTACAGATCTTCGTGCAGAGCGTACTGCATTGATTGATAGACTGAACGTGATTCTTGATGAGCTTAATACGAAACTCGGTAAAACTCTGGATGGCAAAGATAATGAAGCAGTTGTGCCTTATCGCTTGTATGCCCATTCGGTTGGTGGGCTTAAAGTTGATGTGTCAGACAGGGAGGCAGCATGGGCAACGGTGACAGGTTGGCTTCTCTCTGATGAAGGGGGTGTGCGTTGGGCATTCAATATAGCTATTTTTGTTATCACCATACTGGTCTTTGTGCTGTTGGCAGGGTTGTTTGGTAAGCTTGCTGAAAAGGCGTTTGGAATTGCGAATAGTCGTTCCATCCTGTTGCGAAACTTTGTTGTTCACTCAGTTAGAAGGGTAACTATAATTATCGGTCTGATGATAGGCCTTGCTGCGCTGGAAATTAATATTGGGCCCTTGGTCGCAATAATCGGTGCTGCTGGTTTTGTGGTAGCATTTGCCTTGCAGAGTACGCTGAGTAATTTTGCCAGTGGAATTATGATCATGCTCTACAGACCATTTGATGTTGGAAATTTTGTTGATGTTGCGGGTGTTATAGGTGTCGTTCGCTCAATGAATCTGGTTACCACAACAATTACTACCCCTGATAATCAGGTCATGGTTGTACCGAATAATTCAATATGGGGAAATATCATCATTAATATCACTGGCAGCGCCCAGCGGCGTGTTGATTTGGTTTTTGGTATTGGCTATGGCGATAATATTGCCCACGCTGAAAAAGTGTTGGAAGAACTGGTAAAGGAACATCCTCTTACGCTTGAATATCCTGAAACTGTGATAAAAGTGCACGAGCTTGCTGATTCTTCAGTTAATTTTATTTGCCGTCCATGGGCAAAGACAGAAGATTACTGGACGGTTTACTGGGATATTACCCGGATGGTTAAAGAACGATTTGACGCAGAAGGTATTTCTATTCCGTTTCCACAGCGTGATGTACACATGATTCAAGAATTACCAGAGTCTACAGAAACGGTATAATGATAGTAGCCATGGTAAACCATATCAAGGTGTTAGGGAGAGGGCTTGAAGTCTGAAGAAACTATCTGGATCCTTGGTGGAGGGAGATTCGGCCTGCGTGCTGTTGAACAGTTACGCAGAGCCGATCCCCGTGCCAGAATAGTGCTAGTGGAACAACAACCTGCAACATCCCTTCCTAATGATATAGAGGTGGTACACGCCGATGCGGTGGCTTGGCTTTATGAAAGTCTTATTCCTACAGCGGTTGTACACAAGATAATTCCGGCATTACCACTCCACCTTGTTGTTGAGTGGCTGAAGTATACATTCCTGGCAGAAGAAAGGATTTTTCACACTATTGACATACCTAAAGAGCTTTTACACTTATTCCCTAACCCATATCGCATAAGTGACAGCGAGGTAGCAGTTTCCCATGCGAATTTTCTATGTCCTCCTGAATGCTCTGAGCCAAGTGAACGTTGCACGTATACGGGGTTGCCGAGACCGCTACCTTTGTATGATTTGCTGGGTGAGATTGAGTTTGGGTCGTTTATCAATCTGATAGTGAGGAGTCGTCAATTCGCTCCTGGAGTAGGAGGGTTTACTCCTGAAGATCTGTCTTGGCTGCTTAAGCGGGTTGAGTCACTCAACGAATCACCCTTATTGATCGGGACTGCATGTAAATGCCATGGTGTTGTTAGTGGGGTGAGTTTTCAATAATCGAAGTACCAGGTCGTTACTTTATCACTACCTGGGCCAATCTGAAAATATCGCTATTTCAGTTTCATTTTCCCATTAGTATCTTTAACTATTTTGATCCAGCAGTTCCAGCTTTTGTTGTCTGTTACTGGGTAATAACCAGCACGTCAGTTCCTATAAAGGAAGAGTCTATTTCATCAACATTAACCTCATAGTTGTGCTTGGCGAATTACATTTGTTGGACATGTCAAGACATATATACCACGACCTATACATCCTCGTATGGTTTCTATGGTCATGATTGTCTATTGTTGGTTTGATTTTCAGGGAAATACTCGGGGAATTATTCTGTTTCAACAGCAAGTTTTGTATTATGTAAATATTCTTCAACAATGTGAAGTAAGTCATCAACATGAAAGGGCTTACAGATAATTTCGTCAAAATTCTCACCAGCTCTATCAGCTGATCCTGTAATTGCTACTACAGGGACTGTCTTGCAGATATTTTTTATATGCCTGGCGAGAAGGTTGCCATTGATACCCGGCATATTGATATCGGTAAGCACCAGGTCATATTTTCCGTAATAGAAGCTTTGTAATGCTTCGAGACCATTGCTGAGTGAGACAACTGTAAAACCTTGCATGCTGAAAAAGGTTGTAATAATTTCTCTTATGATGGGGTCATCATCTGCCACAAGGATAGTGGTTTCTATTTTTTCTTCATCGACAGCAGGTGTATCGAGTTCCTTGGATATACGTGATATATTATGCAGTAAATAGTCTTTATTCTCTTTAAGTTGTATTTCCATATTGCTGATACTGCGTAATAAATTGTTCATGCAATTATGGTTGATACGCAGAAGTTGCTCAGAGATTCCAAGTATTCGTTCTTGCTCCTGAGTATTTCCTAGATGTTCTATGTCATAATTTTTTTTCATAACGAATATGTACCTGCTATTTGGCGGTGAAGAGTTGAGGAGCAAAACCGTTGGTACAGCTTGCTCCTCTTGTATAGGTCACTTTGGTTTATGTCCTTCAGGTCGAGCGACGAGTGTGCCTTCAGGGGTTTTTTCACAGGTTGCCTTGAGGGTTTCTCCCTGACGTCCGGCAAATGTAACAGCATCACCTTCATTCTTGTCTTTACATGCTTCAATTGCTTCTGGAGGTGGTCCCTGATGGCCTCGTTGATCCTGTTTGGAATTTTCAGCACAGCCTATAACCGGAAATAAAATCAATAGCATAAGAATTGCTGAAAGTTTTAAGGTATTGCAGAATTTCATATGGTGTCTCCTGGTTGTTGGGGAAAAATTAATTACTACGACGCGAAATATTCGCTGAGTTCGTGTTACATCCATACTTCCAAAAATATCTTCATAATTTGTAAGAAATATGGAGGAATTGTGAAATATGACAGGTCAGGATACGAGGTGTTCTGAACCTAACCCGCGTCTGTTGGTAACAGGGTTTTGAATATTCGAGATTTTTGTAACAGGAAGGTTTTGAGTAACCGTTTTTAACTGTATGCTATAAGGAATTTGATATTGCCGAGGGAAGGGATTGTACGTAATACATTTTTTGGCATGTCGTTTGTGTAAGCACATTAAATGTTTATGCCTATAAATAATAAGACGTAATAAAAGTATACATATAAAGAGAAAACCTATCCGTGAATGTATAGTTGTAAGCACAATGTAGCTACTGTGAAACAAGGGTAATACGCAGGTCAGAGTCAACAGAATAAATGATAAAAACATAATTGCATTAAACCATGTGGACAATGATAGTGTTCTGTTCATAATGATTTCCTCTGGTTGAAAAGGGCCATCAGACCCTTCGACACATTAATGGGGGGGAGGGGAGTGCCGAAGAGCCTGATAGTCCAGATTTTCAGGCTACTATTGCAGGTTAATGTGGTGAATGTAAAAACTTAAGATTTGGCCAAAGCACAAGGTTTTGCAGTAGTGCTTGCTGTGAACTTGAGTTTGACCCAACCATAGCCGCTACCTGGCAGTTTCACATAGGCCCAATCTATGCTCGAAGACTGCACTTCTACAATCTGGTTTTTTGTTATTTGTTGTATAATGGGAAATGTGTTACCAGGACCGGAACGCATATTGAGTAGTTGTGCTACAACCTGAAGGTGTTCACCTTTTTTTGCAGTAGGGGTGTAAGGCTTGGCAGGTTTCTGTACAACGACAAAGCCTTTTGATGTTTTTTGGTAGTAGGCATCATTACAGGCGTAATAAATGGTTTTATCCACATTTATTACGATAGCGTTATTAGGGATTTTAGTAACGCTTACTCCTATTGGAACCGTGGTCAGTAGATAACCTTGAGATGATTTTTTATAGAAATAACCATCGATAAAATAGAACACCTCTGCACCAGAATGAATGACCTCATGTTCAGGCGGTAAATGTCCTATCTGATGGGGTGTAGAGGAAGTATTGGTTAACGGAAAAGCTAACGCCGTAAGTGGTGATATTGCTGAGAATGCAAGAAAATATGTTGATAAACAAACCACAACCTGGTTGTTAAGGAATCGTATTGTAGTTGAAGTTTTCATATGTAGATTTACACGTAGTATAAATATTTCAGGTTAACGATGGTGACTTGTATCTGTTGTTATTTCTGGAACAGCCACCAAGTGGTCATGATATTCCTTGCATATGGCTTTAACTTGTTCGTTTCTTGAGTTGGTTAGCATAACGTTATCTCCTACCTGTTTACCTTCGCATACGGCAAAAGCTTCGTCCGAAAATTCCTCTTCGGCCCTATCATTGCGCATGTTGCCCATATTTCCTCTGTCTCCAGGTGGCGGACCTTGCCTCATACTACGGCCCTGCATTCCGGTGGAGGATGGTTCCTGGTTGCGACTTAGTGTATCAGTATCTGCACATCCTGATAGTTGAACAATTGTTAGAAATATTAGAGCGGTTAGGGCGTATAGAGATTTTTTATTCTTCATTTCAGGTTGGTTTGTATCCTTCATTTACGTTATCACTCAGTAATGACATATCATATTCCCCGGCACCTGAGAGAGGGGAGGGGGAGAAGAGGCAGTACCGGGGAACTGATATGTTGCTTTGGTTGATCCTTACTATCATGTTGCAGTGACTATGATAAATTGCTAATCCCCAAGGTTACCGAATCATCTTCACGAATGTTTTAGTACCAGAGTTTTACGCTCGTCACTGCTCTGTTACGTTATGTTGTATTTAGAAATTGAGGAGCAATTAGGGAGGAAATGTGGAAGTGCTGAAAGTGGTAAAAAATATGTTTTAATGACGGGGGAGAAAAGATTCTACTGATTTGCTCAGATAGATGAGTTCATCTTTGATCTCACTGAACCACCTGGGTCACAGTTAATACACTGAAATAGCATAAATATTTTATGTTTTCATTAACAGGTTTTGATTACATCTGACAGATTCTCATAAGTGATACTGCTGAGAAGAATGTCGGTTGTGTTGCGGGATAGAGCATACATCCAAACAGCTCTTCAAGAAAAATGTCAAAGGAACCAGGGGTTATTTCTTTTTAATTTAGATTTTATACCGATCAGGAAATATGTGGAGTTAGGTGACAACAAAAACATTGATATTTCCAAATATTATATGACAAATGGTATCATTATATTTGAAATTATAGCCTAACATTTTGTGTAGAATTGTCATAAGTTCATTTTTAGGACTATTTAAATACTATTTCCATTTAACTATCCGTTTGTTGTATAATACCCCAATTAAATTGAGGTTTTATTATTTTGCCTGAGTTATTACCCCGTCTGTTAGCCGCGGAGATGATTAATTGTTGATTTATTCCTAGAAGGAACAAAAATGCTCAAAACATTCAATAACGTTCAATTTACGACCAAACTCTTTGTGGCTGTAGTACTTATAACTGCGATCTCAATCCTGATCACCTCAGGAAACGCGATTAGGATGGCACGCAATTCTCTCTACTCTCTGGAAGAGGATGCTATTGTCAATATCCACCAAAGCGTTTCTAATTCCTTATTGATGTATGATAGGAATGTCAGAAACAAGCTTGATGTTGATCTGTTTCTTTTTGAACAAGAACTTAAATCACGTGGAAGTATTTTTCTCGATGATTACAAAATGCGTAAAGAAGTCATGGTCAATCAGCGCACCAAAGAGACCATAACTCAAGAGATCCCTCAACTACAGGTAGGGGTCACATATATCAACGGATATTTTGACATAGTCGATAAAATTGAAGAATTCACAAGTTCGTCAGCTACTGTTTTCCAACTGGTGGAGGATAAACTCTTACGGATTTCTACAACTGTTAAAACAGATGGAGGAGATAGGGCGGTTGGTACGTATATAGATTCGGAAAGTCCGGTTTACCAAACCATCATGAAAGGGGAGACCTATAGGGGCAAGGCTTATGTCGTCAATGATTGGTACTTGACCGCCTATTCCCCCATTTACAATATGGACGACGAGATTGTTGGCGCAATCTATGTTGGGCAGCTTATGCTCAACACTCAAGTTAAAGCGTTCGTCTCTGAAACAAAAATTGGGCCGGGTTATTTTTTCACTTATGAGGAAGATGGTTCTATTTTAATACACCCCACCCTAGACTTAAATAAGAACATATATGAGCTGATTCCTGAATTGGAAAATTTCAAAGAGGGTTTTCTACGATATGATTATCAGGGAGAGAAGAAAGTAGCTCATGTGAAATACATGAAGGAGTGGGGCATATATATTGTTGTTGCGCTTAATAATAAAGACCTTATCAAAGGTATGGATATTATAATGCTTCGCAATAATCTCCTGGTAGGACTGATAGTTATTGGTATAGGGGTTTTGGTAACTGTTTTTCTTATCCGCTCAATAAACAAACCGTTGCAAGAACTCGCGGAAAAAAGTGTTTTGGTTGGAGATGGGGACTACACTATTGATTTTGCCTCCAATAACAAAGATTCCATAGGTAAACTCACCAATGCTTTAGGGGCAATGGTGAGCAAGTCCAAAGAAATGTTGCAGGATATTATAACATCATCCCAAGCTTTAGCTGATGCATCAAATCAGCTCGCCAGTATATCCGAGCAAATGGTAACTAATGCCGACTCCACCACAGCGATTGTCGATGAGGCAGCAGGCAACGCAAATGAACTTTCAGATAACATGGATTCGGTATCTACAGCGATGGAGGAATCAACAGTCAACCTTGATATGATTGCTTCCGCTGCAGAAGAGATGGGGAATACAATCCAGGAAATTGCAGAAAATAGTTCCCATGCTAGTCTCACTACTGAAAAGGCGGTAGTAAATGCCAAACAATCCCAAGATCGGATGCATGAACTCGGGATTACTGCTCAATCCATTGGTACTGTTACAGAAACGATTACTGAGATCTCAGAACAAACTAATCTGTTGGCCCTTAATGCAACCATTGAAGCGGCAAGAGCAGGTGAGGCTGGTAAGGGGTTTGCAGTCGTCGCCAATGAAATAAAAGAGTTGGCTAAACAAACAGCATCTGCAACTGGTAAAATTAAAATAGCTATTGAAGCGATACAGAGCCAAACTCGCCATTCTGTAAAGGATATAGAATCCATTACCTCTGTGATATCCGATGTCAATGAGATTGTGACTAGCATTGTGACTGCGGTCGAGGAACAATCTATCACCACAAATGAAATTGTGAACAATGTTAATCAGGCGTCAACAGGTGTTACGGAAATCAATCAAAATGTGGCGAGTAGCAGTCAGATGACCTCTAAAATGTCGGAAGGAGTAGGTTTGGTAAGAGATCGATCTGTTGAAGTCATGGAAAATAGTCATAAAATTAGCACCTCAGCAGGTGAGTTAGCAACGCTCTCAGAAAAGCTGACTCAATTGGTGTCTAAATTTAGTATTTAGTTTTTCTTTCTCAGGGTGCCGAGATTTCTGCCGTTAAGTAACCGATGTTACCGAAACAACTCTCTTCTTGTCTTACTAGAGGCATAGCCTCGGGAGAAATTAGGGTTACACTAAAAATAAAACCGCAGTGTTTCAAAATTAATTGAAACACTGCGGTAACGTGTGGCAATGCGTTTTAGGGCGTATAGTTATAGCAGCCCATTATTTCGTGATTAATTGATGTCAAATCGATCCAAGTTCATTACTTTACTCCAGACTGCAATGAAATCATTGACAAACTTCTCCTCTGAGTCAGCGGCCGCATAAGCTTCGGCAAGAGCACGTAGCTCTGAGTTAGAGCCAAAGATCAAATCAACTCGTGTACCAATCCATTTCGATTTTCCCGTTGTTCTATCGAATCCTTCAAAAACGTCTGCATTCTCTGAGGTTGGCTTCCAGGCTGTCCTCATATCTAGCAGGTTAACGAAAAAGTCATTTGTCAGCAGTCCGGGACGCTCTGTAAAAACTCCGTGGTTGGTTTTTTTGAAATTGGTGTTTAGTACACGCATACCTCCAACCAGAACGGTCATTTCCGGTGGATTCAAAGTCAGCAATTGGGCACGATCAACCAACATTTCCTCAACCGAAACAGTGTAGTTCGTTTTCAAATAGTTACGGAAGCCATCTGCCTCTGGTTCAAGAACAAAGAAGGATTTTGTATCAGTCTGCTCCTGTGATGAATCCATACGACCTGGAGTGAAGGGGACGCTAACATCGTGGCCAGCATCTTTTGCTGCCTTTTCAACCCCAGCGCATCCGGCTAGCACAATCAAGTCAGCCAGTGAGACTTTTTTACCAAATTCACTCTGGATACCCTGTAGGGTGCTCAGCACATTAGAGAGTATCTCTGGCTCGTTAACTTCCCAATCTTTCTGAGGCGCCAGACGAATTCGGGCCCCATTTGCACCGCCGCGCATGTCAGAGCCACGGAAAGTGGAGGCGGAGGCCCAAGCAGTCGAAATCAGATCAGATATTGATAGACCTGAATCAATGACTTTTTTCTTGAGTGCAGCAACATCATTTTCATCAATAAGGTCATGATCAACCGCTGGTATCGGGTCTTGCCAGATCAATTCTTCTTCTGGAACTTCTGGTCCAAGATAGCGTGAACGGGGTCCCATATCTCGGTGGGTAAGCTTAAACCAGGCTCGGGCAAATGCGTCAGCAAATTCCTCTGGGTTTTCTAGAAAACGCTTGGCTATTGGTTGGTAAATTGGATCGAACCGTAGTGAGAGATCAGCAGTAGTCATCATTGGGCGTAGCTTCTTCGATGGATCGTGTGCATCGACTACCATATCCTCTTCAGCCACATCTTTAGCTAGCCACTGATGGGCACCGGCGGGGCTTTTTAGCAGTTCCCACTCATATTTGAAAAGTACCTTGAGGTAACCCATATCCCATGTAGTTGGGTTAGGCTTCCACGCTCCTTCGATACCACTACTGATAGTGTCACCACCATGGCCTGTACCAAAGCTACTCTTCCAGCCAAGACCTTGTTCCTCAATCGGGGCAGCTTCAGGTTCAGGACCCACATGTGAGGCATCTCCAGCACCGTGGCATTTACCGAAAGTGTGGCCACCAGCAACAAGTGCAACGGTTTCCTCATCGTTCATGCCCATTCGCCCAAATGTATCTCGCACATCCAGGCCGGATGCTACAGGATCAGGGTTTCCATTAGGTCCTTCTGGATTAACATAGATTAATCCCATCTGAACAGCGGCTAGGGTGTTTTCTAGTTTCCGTTCACCAGAATATCGTTCGTCACCAAGCCAAACGTCTTCATGTCCCCAGTAAATATCTTTTTCAGGTTCCCAGATATCTTCACGACCACCACCGAAACCAAAGGTTTTAAATCCCATCGATTCTAAAGCAACGTTGCCTGTGAGGATGAGCAAATCAGCCCAAGAGAGTTTCCTGCCATATTTTTGTTTGATTGGCCACAGTAGCCTACGAGCCTTATCGAGGTTTACATTGTCAGGCCAACTATTCACTGGCGCAAAACGCTGGTTCCCTGATCCCCCACCTCCACGTCCGTCTGCAGTTCGATATGTTCCAGCACTATGCCATGCCATTCTAATAAAAAATCCTCCGTAATGGCCAAAATCTGCCGGCCACCAATCTTGAGAATCAGTCATTACTTCATGAAGATCTTTCTTAACCGCATCAAGGTCAAGACTTTTGAATTCTTCAGCATAGTTAAATTCCTCGTTCATAGGATTTGACTTGGTGGAATGTTGCCGAAGCATGTCTAGTTGCAACTGGTGTGGCCACCAATCTCGATTAGAAGTTCCTTTAGCATGTTTACTTGTTTTACCTGTAACCGGGCATTTGCTTTCACCACTCATAGCGTTCCTCCTTTTTGATAGGAAATTTCCGTACTGTTTTTTTGAATACGAGCCTGTGAATATTGTAAAATAGAGTATGGCTCGGACTTGGTTCTCGATATCATGCAAAAAAATGTTGACCTGAAAGTAGAATTATAATGCAATTATCCATTTTAACCTAACATGTATATTCATCAATATGTGTTCTTGATATAATATGTCCGTTGACACGAGTTTCTTAATTGTGATTAAGTAATATGTAGTAGTTATAGATAATGATTATCCGTACTGAGTCAAAAAAAATCAGCTACTGACAATTTGGACAGATGCCATAAAAGTCTAGCCTGTGTGTTGTTATTTTAAAGCCTGTTTCCTTCATCATCTTACTGGTGATCTCTTCTAGGTTTAACTGGGAAGGATCAATAATTTTTCCACATTCAGTACATATTACATGAGGATGGGGATGTGGCTTTTTACCGTCGTACCTATTTCCAAGCTCACTGAACTCAAGTTCAAGTACTTCATCTTCTCTCTTTAAAAGATTTATGGTTTTGTATACTGTAGCTAAACTCATTGTGGGATAATATTCTAATAGTTCTGAGTATATACTCTCTGCCGATGGATGTTCAGAACTGTGAGCTAAAATGTTCAAAACAGCATATCGTTGCGGTGTAATTCTGGAGTCACATTTTTTGAGTGTGTCCAGCATCTCCTGCAACCGTTTTTTGGCTGATATATTGTTTGTCTTCATACTTTGGCTCTTTAGATATTTGTTACTTATTGATAATAATTATTAATTATACTTTTGTCTTTGTCAATACGTATAACGAAATAATCAATGTCTAAAGTACAATACAGAAGAAGCACGATTACTGAAGTTTCCTAACCCCAGCATGAACATATCATTGCAAAAACGGATAGGTGTTTAGCAAAATATGGTTGAGATTGTTGGTATTATAATGATAATACAGAAAATTAACGCGTTATCTCATTATGATGTCAGATTGATAGAACTAGTGGCATCTGTATCTTCTGTGTTGCCCTGCAAAATGTTAAGGAGTTGAGATATCATATCATCGCCAGAGTTTTGCGCATAGGCTGACATTGCCATTTCAGAAGATGGTGGAGGTGGAGGAGGGCGCACTCCTGATTCTTCACCTTCAGGGTTAACCATTTGGGGGGCGGAAAAACCATTGCTCTGCATTAAGCCCAGAAGTTCTTCGCCATTCAAACCGCCATCGCCATCAGCATCAAAATTACTGAGTGTGTCCTGGTCTATCGTGTTTCCAGTTACCTCTTCGATACCTTTAACCAATGTTTCCAGCTCAGTTCCAGATACGACTCCATCTCCATCTGTGTCTGACAACTGAAAAACATCTTTGCCCTGGGGCGGTGGCGGCTGCCGCTGCGTGCTGTTACTGCGCATCATCGAAACTGCGCTGCTCATACTGCTGATGCTATTGATCATACTAACCTCCATAATGTGCTTTCTTACTACATTGAGCTAAACACCTATCCCTTTAATGAATATTCGGACAGGTCTGAAGATAATTTTATGTCACTATTGTCTCATAAATGTAACAGTTTGTATTGAGGTGTAAATGACAAGTATTAACTCCCATGTAAACCGATAAACTGGTATCCAACACCCCGAACTGTTTTAAGGTAATTAGGTGAATCTGGCGGATCACCAATTTTTTGACGTATACGTGATATATAAAGATCAATACTACGATCATAGCCATTGTACTCAGCATTATAGATTCGCTTATGAATATCATCTCTGGACACAACGTTTCCCGAATGCTGCACAAGAAACCATAACAGGTCAAACTCCATTGTCGAAAGATGTGCAGCAGCTTTATCTACAAATGCGTCTCTACGATCCGGATCCACACTGAGAGTTCCGAATGTGAGCTGCCTTACCTCTTTTGTTGTTGTAAAACGGCGTAATAGTGATTTAACATTTGCGGCTATTACTTTGAGGCTTGTTGATTTTGGAAATGAAGCATCTGCTCCTAAACTTAGTGCGAATATCTGGAAATGGTTATTACCAATGTCGGACAGAAGTATGAATAGACCGGAGTAGCTCCTGAGGACTTTTTGGCACATAGTTAAGTCTATCATGCCATGATCATCGCAATTAAGCAGTATGATGGAAGGGTTTTCGTTTTCCAACAGCTTAAGGGCCTGTTGCCCGTTATCTACCTGTTTTACATGCAAACCTTCAGTTTCTAATTGACTCTTCAACTCGTTGGAATATGTCGATTGTGTGCTAATTAATAGAATTGTATTTCTTGGCATACTCTTTTGCGCAGTCCCTATATTGTCTTATGTCCATGTATTGTTTTTTCTCTTTAGAGTGTAGATTGAAATTGTGTAGGAAATAAGGAAGAATTGTTAATTTGCGTAAAATGAGAAAAAAGAAAAGTATATTTAAAAACAGATGGTTAAGGAATTGTTTTTGAGAGACTTAAATTGCTATCATATAAACCATATGGAAAATATTTTATTTTCATTCATATTTCCTCCACAATTCTTAAGTAGCATATGTCTGGTGCGGCACATGGTGACGTCAAATATTCTTAATAGGGAACATAAAGGGTTAACGTGAGATTAAAGATTAGGCACAAGCTTTTTTTAACAATGTTTTCGACCAGTATTGTTGTTGCTACAGGTTTGTATTTCTATCTCCAATGGAGTTTTGATCGTGGTTTTCTCGATTACGTAAAGAGCCAGGAAAAAGCGCAGATAGGACGTCTGGTAATAGAACTGACCGACTATTATGCAAAGGCTGGAAACTGGGATTTCCTTAAAGAGAATCATCACCTTTGGATTAGCATAGTTTCTGAGTTGGATCCAACACCAAATCGTTTGAGCCTGGGTAGCCAGCGGCCAGCTGAAAGGCGGGTGCCTCCAAATATGGCAGGTCCAGAACGTTTTAACACGTCTGGTCCACCACCTGCCCAATCAAGATCGTTAGGTCCGCGAGTTATTTTACTGGATAGTCAGAAAAACCATGTGATTGGTGGCCCACCTGAAAGAATAGGGGACCTTTTTAACGGAGGTCTTGACATTCAAATGTTTCCTATTCTCTATGAGGAAAATACCGTTGGCTACATTGCCTTAATGCCGCTGTTAGAATTGTCATATGCCGGAGATTTACTCTTTGTAGAAAAGCAGAAAGAGTCTTTTACTATTGTAACGCTTGTGATGGTTCTATTTTCATTAATACTCGCTTATCCCCTTACACGACATTTGCTACGTCCGATTAATGCTCTTACTGCAGGAACAAACAGGCTGATTGCTGGAGTGTTTAAAACACGTATTTGTGTTTCCTCCGGTGATGAGCTTGGAAAGCTTTCTGATCATTTTAATATTCTTGCAATGACACTTGAGAAAAACGAGCAGGCACGTAAGCAGTGGGTGGCTGATATTTCCCATGAATTACGAACACCACTTGCAATACTACGAGGAGAGGTAGAGGCGATGCAGGATGGCGTTCGACCAATGGCACCTCAGAGCATAGACGGGTTACATGGGGAGATTATGCATATTGAAAGGCTGGTTAGTGATCTTTATGAACTTTCCATGTCAGATATTGGTGCCTTGACTTATAAAAAAAGCATAATAGACCCTGTGGGTATTCTAAAGGGGACGCTTGAGATGTTTGAACAGCGTTACCTGGCAGGAAATATGACATTACATACTGATATCTGGGAAGAAAAACATTTTACAATGCTTGGTGACCCCGATCGCATACAACAGTTGTTTACTAATCTTCTGGAAAATAGTCTACGATATACGAAAGCTCCGGGTACGCTAGAGGTTGTATGTACCACAGATCAGGAAAGGGTTCGGATTACTTTTCAGGACTCTGGCCCAGGAGTGAGTGATGAACAGCTTTCCAAACTTTTTGATCGGTTGTATCGTGTAGATTCATCTCGCAACCGAAAAAGAGGTGGAGCCGGTCTTGGTCTGGCAATTTGTAAAAATATTGTTGAGGCACATCATGGAACTATTGAAGCGCATCATTCGAAAATGGCAGGATTGCGAATTGTTATAGAGCTTTCTTTGCATTCCTGACAGGTGAACATATGAAACAGAAAATATTGATAGTAGAAGATGAAAATAGACTTGCTGATCTGCATCGAGACTATTTACGGCAGGCTGGGTTTGAAACAGAATGTGTTGCGGATGGCCTCGTGGTTGAAGGGAAGGTCAAAAATGAGCCACCAGCTTTAATTCTTCTTGACCTTATGCTCCCTGGAAAAGACGGCCTGGAGATTTGTAAGGATATACGGAAGTTTTCCAATGTCCCAATTATTATAGTTACTGCAAGGGTTGAAGAGATTGATCGCCTGTTAGGGTTAGAGTTGGGTGCCGATGATTATATATGTAAACCGTTTAGCCCACGAGAAGTTGTCGCCAGAGTAAAAGCAGTATTGCGGCGAACGTTTAAAGATCAAGATGAAACATTTCTTCATTTGGATGAAGAACGATATCTTGCAACATTACAGGGTCAGCAACTTGATCTAAGTGCCGTTGAATTTCAGCTTCTTAATATCCTTGCGGCAAAGCCTGGTCGTATTCTCAATCGTGATCAATTGATGGATCGAATTTATACTGACCGCAGGATTGTTTGTGATAGAACCATTGATAGCCATATTAAGAAATTGCGCAAAAAAATCTCTGCAGTTGCACCAGGGGTAGAAATAATTCACTCTGTTTATGGTGTAGGATATAAATATGAGAGTCAAACTCCTTAAAACTATCACTATGCTATATTGAACAATTTTAACGAGTAGAACGATCAACTAAGATGAAGTTGAGATCGTTGGAGTAACGTGATGAAGTCCAGATTCAATTTGATGGACTTCACCTACAGGTCTTGATTTCATCTTACAGATACTTGCAACCTACAGTGTTGTGTAGTTGCGCATTGTGCCTAACACAAACATGAAATCGGTCTCCAGGTAACTATTCCCCGAAAAATCTGCATGCTATATTTCAGATATACTGTATAGGGCTTCCCTTGAATTCTATTGTTTAAAACTTTGTTGAGGTGTATTGTTGCTGTTAATTCAGAGAGATACGGTGTTGGTTATTCTTCATTTCTTTCCAGCATGGTAGCTGGAAAAGCAGATTCCGATCTCAAGTAGAAAGAAGAAACACTGTTATCAACACTGATTTTCTCCCAAAAAGCATACGCCGTCTATTAAGTGTTAACGTCATAGAGAATAAAGATGATCACCTGTTATTTGAAATACGTCATCGATCCTTATAAAATCCAAGAATTTGAAGAGTACGCAAAAATGTGGATTCCACTCGTCAATACGTTTGGTGGGAAGCATCATGGCTATTTCCTTCCGCATGAAGGTGCTAATAATATTGCTTACGCTCTTTTCAGTTTTCCAAGTCTAGCTACTTATGAGGAATACAGAGAAAAGATCAAAACAGACGAAAGCTGCATAAAAGCATTTAAACATGCTCAAGAATCAAGATGTATCTTCAGTTTTGAACGAAGCTTTATGAAACCAATATTTGAATAAAATAGAAATGTTAACCAACTGTTGCACTGGACCCGCAAACAGGGCGATCCAGCGAACGCCACGGTAGTGCGCCAGGGGTACAATTTCACATCATCATTTACAATTATAGTGCATCATCGTTTACACTTTTAAGTTATGGTTTCCTTCAGCCACTTGTTGGAAAAGGAGGCTGCCATGGCTTAGAGGAAACGAGTAATGGCTTTTGGCGTGTTTACTTTTGTCAAAAGTTGCTAGACTATCTCGATGGAAATAAACTGTGGATTAAGGATGAGTTGGGCAGATTAAAGAGAAAAAAATGTGTAAACGATGATCTGCTACAGTTGTAAACCATGATGTGAATAGAACAGAGGGAAAATATGGCCCAACGTGTATTAAAAATTATCCTGCCCCAAAATGAGAAAAACCAAGCAATTAAAATGCTTGAGTCAAAAGAAAACACAATATTTTGGCAGGAAGAATCATCTTATGGCAATTTCATTGTAAGTGCATTGACAGAAGCTGAACATAGTGAAAGAATAATGGATATCTTCGAAAAAAACTATTCTTCAACGGAGGGCTTTAAACTTATAGTTTTTCCAGTTGAGGCATCTATTCCACGCACAGATTCGCAAGGAGTGAAGGGTGATACTAGTACCAATAATAATTCTAAGATAATTTCGTCATTAAGAATTAGTAGAGAAGAACTTTATTCTGATATTGTCGACAGTACAAAGTTATCATCAACTTTTATCCTAATGACTATCCTATCCACATTAGTAGTTTCAGTGGGTTTGCAGCAGAATAACGTCGCAGTAATAATAGGGGCAATGGTCATAGCTCCATTTCTAGGACCTAATGTTGCGCTAGCACTCTCTACATGCCTTGCAGATAGAGACCTCGGTAACAATGCTCTGAAAACCCTAATAACGGGTACAACTTTAGTAATAATTTTGTCTGCATGCCTTGGGTATTGTTTTGATACAAATACAAGTATCCATGAAATCAAATCAAGAACTCAGGTTAACATATTAGATATTGTTCTTGCTCTTGCATCTGGTAGTGCAGGTGTTTTAGCATTTACTACTGGAGCATCCTCAGCAGTAATTGGGGTTATGGTTGCAGTTGCTCTTCTTCCTCCACTGACGGTATTTGGTCTGCTGTTAGGTTCAGGTAATTTTCCTGAGGCAACAGGTGCACTTCTTCTATTCTGGACAAACATTATATGTATAAATCTAGCTGGGGTAGCAACATTTTTGGGCCAAGGAGTTAGCCCTAGAATTTGGTGGCAGGCAGACAAAGCAAAAAAGTCAACAAAGACTGCATTGTTGTTATGGTCAACCTCATTATGTCTACTGATATTTGTTATATTTCTATTATATATCAGTTGATTAGCCTAACCAATCGCTAACCATTGACCACCAGAAGAGCAACGCAGCAGGTTAGCTATACGTTTTACTTAAAAAGGTAATAAATGATTAACGATTACCTAATTTATATTACGCTGGCTTTCACTATGGTAATCCCCCCGAAAATTTAATGCACTCATAAGTAGAATTTTCCAGTATTTTGATATCAGGAGGATTCTCATGAAGAAATCAAGGTTCGGCAACAACCAGATATTGTCCATTAGCAAGCAGGCAGAAAACGGTATCCCATAGGGATGCAAGATGTTAAAAATGTTTGGTGGTGATAAATGTATAATCGAGCTTATAGTTAGCCCTAGCAGGGTGATCTACTATAAAGAATGTTTTTGGGGGAGTAACACGCATGGACTCGATTACTCAGGCATCACTTGGAGCTGCCGTAGGGTATCTCTGTTGGAATAAGGAAATAGGGGCTAAGGCTCTTGTCGCCGGGGCTGTGATAGGCACCATCCCAGATCTTGATATTCTAATATATCCGTTGCTTGACGAGGTTCAACGGCTCTATTGGCACCGTGGTGAATCTCACTCCATATTATTCGTACTTCTCGGAGGCCTTGTCACAGGTTTTCTTCTTAGGCGCTATTGCTTTAGAAAAAAACTCAACTTGCAGAAAGCTTTTATTGGTGCACTGCTTATATATGCCACTCATATCCTCATAGATCTGTTTACTATTTATGGCACTCAAGTGTTAGCTCCTTTCTCGCGAACAGGTTTTGGATATGGTAATTTCTTCATAGTAGACCCCTTGTTTACCTTAGCACTGTTTTTGGGGATCATGGGTGCAATTGTATTTAAATCTGACTGGGGGAGAAGGCTCAATATCGCCGGACTGGCAATAGCCGTTCTCTATACGATCTGGTCATTTTCCATTCAGGCGGTCGCCGATTCAAAATTCAGTAAAAGTGTAGCCACATTGGATATAAAGGTTACTAGGCAGCTCACTACCGCCGCACCATTTACAACCTTTCTCTGGCGTCATCTGGTGGAAACATCTGATGGCTTTCTGATGGCCTACTGGTCTGTGTTTGATACACCTGGAAAAGATATACGATTCCATTATATACCAAAACAGGCAAATGTTATTGAGCCGGTGAAAGGTGGCCGGACTTTTCAAGTTGTGGAGTGGTTCTCAAAAGGGTGGTGGTGCGTAATTAAAAGCGATGAACATTCTGCAAAAGTCGTTGATTTGCGGTTCACCGAGATTCCAGCAGCAACACAAGGGTCACATTTGTACTGGAACTGGCCTTTTTCCTGGCAATTCAACCTTGATCCGAAAGCTGAGACCACCTTAAAACCTGTATTGCCAGATGTCAAAGAACCATTAAAGGTTCTCAATTTACTGGCCCAGAGAATCAAAGGCGGAGATGGCTGGCTCACTCCATCAACAGGAGGAGTTGCTTTCATTACCAGCAAAGAGTTGAAGTGAGAACAGGGTTACAACCCCAGTTCTGGCTATGAAGCCGAAATCTTGCTGAGCAAACCCTGAGCAGAGATTCTGCGATTCAGTATCTACTGTTTTTCCAAAAGCACCTACCTTATTGAATCGATCACTTTGGCTAAACGTTTGATAGTCTGTAGAGCCGGTACAATCCTTCTAGTATCAAAGGTTGTGATCATAAGGTTTTCTGAATTTCTGTTCCACGCCTATAAGGATATCCCATAAAACCGGCACAATGACGATGGTGAGGAGGGTGGCAGTACAGAGCCCGGTAACAAAGGTCATGGCCATAGATCCCCAGATGATTGAGTATTCTGGGATGCCGAGGGCCATGGGCAAAAGGCCGAGGGTGGTGGTGAGGGTGGTGAGCAGAATGGGCCGCAACCGGATATTGGTGGCGAGCAGCAGTGCTTCTCTACGGGCCAGTCCCTTCTGATAGCAGTTGTTGAGAAATTCCACCAGTACCAGAGCGTCGTTCACAACCACACCGGTAACGCCGAGGATAGCCACAAAGCTGTTGATGGTAAAAAGCGTTTGAGAGAAAAAGGTGCCGAAGATAACCCCGGTAATGGCAAAGACCACTGCCGAGACAATGATTAGCGGCTGGGCATATGAGCGAAACTGGGCGGCTAGGATGAGATAGATGAGCATGATGGCGATGATGAAGGCGTAGGTGAGCGAAACAAAGGACTCCCTTGTCGATTCGTGCTCGCCTGAGAAGTTGAGCGCTGCTCCAGGGTAGTTGGCTCGGATTGTGCTGTAATACTCACGGGTCTTTTTCACCACCATGGCACTTGAGATGGGTGCTCCAGCAGCAATGTCGGCTGTCAGGGTGATGGCGCGTTGCTTCTGGAAACGGTTCAGGTAACCTGGTTCAACTGAAAATTCGGGTTCACAGAGGTCGCTGAGCCGGATTGTGCCATTTGAGTGCTCACGAATAGGTATGTCTAATACTTCCATCATGTCGGCTCGATCGGACCATGCGGATTTAAGTTTGATATCGACGAGTTCCCCGGGTAACTTCATCTCGCCAACAATGCGGCCGTTCATTACCGATGCTGCCAACCGGGCCACTTCGGCAACAGTCAAGTCCCATTCGGCTGCCCGTTCCCGGTTTATACGTATCCAGAAAATCCTGCCATTGCTGCCTTGATCATCCTGCAACCCGACAAGCCAGGGGGTGATTTCCTGGTGTGTTTTTAGGAAATCAGCAAGTTTGTCGGCTAAGGCACTAACGTTTTCGGCCTGGGTGCCCAGTATGCGAATGTTCACATCCTTGCCTGATGGTGGGCCATCCTTCTCCGGACGTATCGCAAGATTCGTGCCTTGAGGAATAAGTGGGGTAAGCCGCTCACGTATATAGTCAAGATGGGCGATGACCTCATTTTCTGGATAGTCTGCAAAATGTCTTTGTTGAGATTCTGGCAGGGTGACGGCCACATGTCCCAGGTTGTTGCCATACTGGGGGCTATAATCCTCGTTGATCAAGAAGCCAGCAAAGCCAAGTGCGGACTCGCTCATTCCTCCGCCTTCAGCCATGATTGCGGAGGCAATTGTTTTCACCAGATCATCAGTTACGTGAATCGGAGTGCCCGTGGGCATGGAGAGTTCGACATAATAGAGGGCATAATTGTCTGGAAAGAACTGAATACGCACAAGGTTGGTGCTTCCCTGCAGGGAGCTTCCAAAAATGTAGAGTGAAACAATAAAACCTAATGCCAGCAATCCAAGTGAAAAAGCACGAAATTTGAGAGCCAGCAGCATGAGTTGATTAAAGATCCTGCGGGTTACTCGCATCACAAGTCCTTCGCGGATGGATTCGAGATACGCAGTCAATTCCTTGTCTACAGATCTCCCTGTGGTTTTCTTCTGGCTTTTTCGCGGGCCGAAGTCAAGATAATGACAAGGTAAGATAAGAAGACATTCAAGCAGGGATGCGATCAGGGCAAAGGCGATTGTCTTGGGAATAATAGCAAAAAAATCACCTACCATACCGGTCATCACCAGCATGGGTAAAAAGGCGACTACAGTTGTAAGGGTGGCTGAAACTACAGGTAGAAACACCTCGGCGGTACCGGTGACGATGGCGTCACGAACCCGGAGGCCTGCCTGGATATGACGGTATATGTTTTCTACGACCACAATTGCATCGTCGACGATGATGCCAGAGACCAGCACGAAGGCGAAGAGCGATACCTCGTTGATGGAGTTGCCTGTGAGGTAAATGAAAACCATGGTAACCAAAAAAGCAAACGGAATGCCAATGGTGGTAAGTCCAGCATTTTTGAACCCCATGAAACGCCAGATAATCAGGCAAACCAGCAGTACGCCGAGCAGTAGATTGATCCCCAGCACCCGAACCGAGTCGTGAATCTTGTTGCTTGAGTCCTGGCTGACTGTGAGAGTGATACCTTCCTCTGCAAACGAAGGGGCAAGTTGGCCCACAATTTCGCGTACCTCCTCAGCAATGAAAAGAGCATTGCCGCTGCTTGATTTTAAGACCTGCAGGGTAACGCATGGTTCTCCGTTAACAGAGGCGATAATGAAAGGGTCGCGGTAGCCGAAATAACCGTCTGCTGCGATGTCGCCTATGCGGATGAAAGAACCGTCACTGTCGGTGCGAACGATGGCGGATAAGATATCGCTGCGGTCCCGGAATTGTTCATCCACTTTAATTATGAATTCGCCATTTTCTGTTTTTGCATGGCCAGCGGGCAGGCTGATATTAGTTTGTGTGAGTATTTGGGCCGCTTCCTCGAAGGTAATACTATAGCGGCGCATTTTTTCTGGTGAGAGCAGCAGGTGAAATTCCCTGGAGTATTTCCCGGTGAGTCTGGTCTCTTTGACACCAGCTATCTGGCCAAGAGGGATTTTAAGCTCTTCAGCAACCAAAGCAAGGGTGATGTTGGTATGGTTGCCTGAGATGTTGACGCTAATGGTGGGAAACCAGTCATTAACATCAAGGAAATTGAAGACCGGTGGTTCAGGAAGATCCGGCAAATCACCAAGGATGGAGAGAACCTTTAGGCGAACGTCGTCAAAGCGTTGTCGGTAGTCGCTGTCATCGGTAAACTTGATTACGATATTAGAACGTTCTCGATAAGAAGTCGAGCGGATGAAGTCGAGGTCCTCCACATCTTCCAGGGCATCCTCGATCTCGTTTGTGATAAGAATTTCGACGTCCTCCGGGGAGGCACCAGGCAGGAAGGTATTAATGTACATCTTGCCGAATTGGATATTCGGATATCTTTCTACCGGCATGCGAAGCAGAGAAAAGGCACCGATAACGATCAGGAGAACAAAGACGAGGTTAAGTACAACCTTCTGCTTGAGAGTGAAGTGGATAAACTGCTGCATGGGAGTTTGCATAGCTGGTGCCGAAGAACGAAATTACTGGCCGGAAGGGTTGGGTGTAGCGAGGAACAGTTGACCCAAACGGAGCCCATTGCCAGAGATAATGGCGAACCTGCGGTCTTCGCTGTATCCCTGGAGGATCACCTGAACGCGGGAGCGGTCTGGCTGTACCAGCCAATTTGCTTCATAGCTTCCAATAAGAGCTTCGGTGGGAACGAGAAAGGTGCCGGTTTTTTTATCACTGGCAAACTGTAACTCTGCCCTCATTCCGCCTCGCAGCCGTTGATCGTTATCCGCTCTAATCAGCAATTCTACCTGAATTTTACGAGATTCAGGATCAAAAACCGGCGAGGTTCGATGAATCGTAGCACTAACATGCAGTTGAAGGTCCGGGAGATAGAGTTGTGGGTTGTCCTGTCCGAGGATGGTCTGGAGTTCGTCGTAGGTGGCAGCATACTGGATACGAAGCCGGCGGAAATCTCCAAGCCGAGCAACCGGTTCACCTGCCCGGATAACTTCTCCAGGTTCTGCGAATCGTTCGATCATTTGCCAGCCAGCAGGGGCAGTGAGGTAGTGTCGTTCAAGTTGTTCCTGCAGCCGATGCTCGTTGTTGGCCAATTTTTTCAATTCAATCTTGTGGAGGTCAGCGGCTAGGGCCACATCGTCAAGCTGTGCTTGTGGAACGGAACTTTGGTTGAGTAGGGTCGTATAGCGTGCCAGATTTTTTTCCTCTTGGGCAAGCTGCCGGGCGGTCTGTTCCTTGGCAATACGGTTTGCCGCTATGTCGAGCTGGATGAATGTGGTGTCAATTTCTGCAAGGCGGCCATCTGCTGACAGGGTATCACCAATATCGGCAAAGACTGCCAGGCACCGGCCACTGACCTCACTGGTCACGGTCATTTCTGTGAGTGGATAGGTAAATCCAGTCAGGGTGATATTCCGGAAATACGGTGTGAGAGATACTGTTTCCTGACACACTGCAGGAGATGATGAGAAGACTGTTAGGATCAAGAGCAGCAACCCAATGGGTATTGGCTTTCCGGCTAGAAGAATGCGTTGTGACATCGTTTCTCCATGTTGGTATGCATCATAATGTGGCATGGATAGGTGGGTGTATCTCTTTATTATAGCAATAAAAAAAAACAAAACAAGTTAATGGCTTTTAAAAAGCACATGGCTAACATTTGCAAGCGACTATCTTAATTTACTCTGCAGCAAGGCGAAGATGTACTTGTAGTGTGTCTGGGAAAGTTATCGGCGCCAGGTTGATAGTCGCTGTTGCCCTTCTAAATCAAAATAACCACCTCAGGGATTTTATCATTTCATAAAGTTGGTGTTACTCAAGTATCCGTTGGTAGAGGGAACATCGTCTACAGTAATTCCAAGGTGGAAATGGGTTAGGTAGACCTGTAACAGCTCGAATGTCAATTTGATGTATTCTAAAGAAACTCTCAGAACACCGAATAGCTTTACTTCATATATGTAGACGTGATGCTACGGACATGAGTAAGGTGTTAATGGAGTGGACGTCCGCATCCAATTAATAGTAAATCGTCTATCCATACAGTTACCGTGGATTCATACGTCTCATCGCTCATAGTATCGTTGCACTTTTTACCTTTTATTAGAATTCTAAGGGAAGCTTGAGGATTACTGGTTTGGTATACAGTTTGCCGGAGGCTGGTGTCAGTGTCGGGTTTAGGCGTAGGGAAAACTAGGTTCGTGCTACCATAATTTCCGGTGTAAGTAATGTTATCAGGTCCTATTTCCAGATGCCAGCCTGGTTCATTACCTACGGCCCTGAAATCAACTCCATGTAATTTTGCATGTTCCCATATTGCAAGCTTTCTGTTGTTTTCGCAACGAGTTTGCACACCCTCTGGTGTGTTCATTATGGCACTCTGTCCCTTACCCCAATACATTACCTTCCCATCACTATATTTTGCACCAGATGCTGAAGGTACGAGTTGCAGACTCAGTGTTTGATGTGGGAAAAACAACCATGCGACATTACCTGCAACAGTAGTGGTAATTGTGTTTCCATCATCACATTCATAGACGAACGTCTCTGCTTCTTTATCCTTATGAATAGTTGCTGTTGTGGTGTGAATTGTTGTCGGTTTGAGGTTCTGTGAACATGAGGAAATGATTAGGGGCAGTATGAGCACGACGAGTGTCTGGTGAATGACAGAATATTTTATCATGATATACTCCGGGTTGATGGTGATAATAATTTTTTGAAAATAGAAGCGAGGCTTTTCTTATTACGCAGTCATTCTTACTTTTAGTAAGTATTACACGACATGAAATCGATTTGGAAAATACACCTAACGTAAAATATACAGAATGGAGACTATTGTGCCTGTACCAGATAAACACATGAATAAGATTACTCTTTCTCTGTCGGCTGGTCAGACAGAGGATAACTATAGCTTTACACCTACTGCTGCTAATTTTGATTTTGTCTACGGGGCCAGTTCTGAAGGTCTGACCCCATTTGAATTAGCTTTGGCAGATATGGAGATTAACCAAATTAAAGAATTCGCCATTTCCTCAGAAGAGCTTGGTCTATTTTTTGGACCATTGCTCATGCCTTTTAGACAAGCGCTGAATTTACATCTTCTTCCTGGGAAGCTCTATTTAAAAGCAGAGCTGTTAGACTGCAAAGAATTGGAAGCGCGTGAAATTGTAAAAGCTATGGCAAAGTCAGTTGGTCATGGGAACTGTGGTGGTAGTTGCGGGTGCGGCTGCTGAAAGGCATGCATGATCGAAGGCTATCATTCTTTGCTGTGCTCCTCTAGTATAGTTCAGTCAAAGGCCATAATGTCCATGGAGTGGTAGGTGAAGTCTGCCAGAACCATTTTGTTGTGTAGTTGAGAAGGGCGGCCGATAGCCAGCGCCACAATTTCCGCACATTCCACAGCAGCCATGGCAATGGCCGCAAAAGGCAGTGTTCCGAGCGTTGCCTCAATGCCTTTTTGTGGCCGATTTTCAGGAGTACCATAAATGCGTTGGAGCCCCGCATCATTAGGGAAAATCACAGTTGCCTGACCAGAGGTGCCGCCGATAGCAGCCGACACCATGGGGATTTTTATTTTCTTACAAAATCCCTCAAGGATGAAGCGGTCAGTGATTGTGTCAAGACAATCGACTGCAATATCGGCATGCTCTAATATTTCTGTTCCATTTTTTGCACTGAAAAATAGAGGCAAGGAGTGTATTTCAATAGCAGGATTGAGGGCAGTCACTCGTCTGGCGGCGACGTCTGCTTTTTTTTGACCAAGCACATCTACACTGCTCAACAGTTGGCGGTTAAGGTTACTGTCCTCAAAATGATCACCATCAACCAGAGTCAGCGTGCCAATACCAATCCGTGCAAGAATTTCGGTAACAGTGCCTCCAAGACCACCAAGCCCTATTATTGCTACATGCGATCTGAGCAAACGGAGTTGTTCTTGGTTTCCGAGAGTGTTCTGATTTCTCGCATAACGTTCTGGTACTATGTTGTTTTCAAGGGCACAGATCTGCACATCTTTATGGGACCAATTACCCGATTTGACAAGTTGATGCTCATCTTGATAGGAGAGGGCAAAATAAGCACTTCCGTCAGGCCTTGTCTGTTTTTTTGCTAGAGTTTTCAGATGGCTCGGTAAACTTAAACGGTTCTTGGTATCTTCTGTTGGACGTTGCATAGCAGTATGTACGAGTTGACGTGTTGTAGGGCAATTTGGCTAACAAGGAATGTTGATGAATGAATGTTGTCTAGTGCCTACTGTACCTGTCTTCTTGTATAATGCAAAAGAGATTCATCTACCATACTCATTTTTGAAAGGTACCTGAGCCAGTAAGAAGTAAAAAGTTTGGATAAAGGTTGAATCTTTGGCGTAAAAGAAGTGCTAAAGCTTGAGCTATTTACCCCATACATATTTATCGAGCCAGAATTTTTTGAATTCCGAAATGATAGGAAGAGAGGACAGATTGTGAGATTAACCACCACTTACATGGTGCTGAGGATTGTTTTGTGGCATTGGCTTCTACGTGATGATCGGCGATGTTCCATGACGCTGGCAACAGCTTTTTTCGGTCTAAACTGTTCCCTTTTCCTGATGTGTTGCTGTTTATTCGAGAAGAGCGAGGATTTCTTTCTTGGATAGGATGGGAAAGACATTGATTAACTTGAATCGATTTGCTAGCTTAAAAATAATCGTATATGCAAGCATTTCTTCCATTTTATGCAGGTTTAATGCTCTTGTTTTAGAGTGTTTTCGCACTGCGTTCTATTTGGCATAAAAATACATTGAGTAATACACCCACACCCAGCACTAAAAAGAAACGCGTTTCATCAGGTATCCCCGAGCTTGACAGGCTGATGGGGGATCTGTATATCGGCGATAATGTTCTCTGGTACGAAGATGTCAGCAGTTTCTCTTCAGCATTTTGCCTGAATTTTATCAAAGAGACACTGACCAGAAAGAGGCCGTTAATTTATGTAACGTTTGATCGTTCGCCCAAAAATGTTGTTTCTTTTCTCGGCTCGCAAGCGAAAAGCCAGAATCTGATGATTCTCGATTGCTTTACTAACGGTAAGGGGCATCGCTCAGAGGTATTCAATAAATTTTATGAGAAAAATGGAGCACTATGGCCCTACAAAGTTATCAAGGTGAACGACCCGACAAACCCGGACCATGTCGGCGAGGCCATATACGGTCTACACAGTAATCTCTCTGGTGACGTTCATTTTATTCTCGATAGCCTCACAGGAATGCAATCGCTCTGGGGAGGTGAAGATCGTGTTATTGATTTTTATGGAAAGACTTGTCCACGACTTTATGAACTGGATACTATCGCCTACTGGCTTATTGAAAAAGGAGCGCATTCCAACAAATTAAAAGCAAATATCAATAAGATTGCGCAAGTTGCAATTGATCTTTCGGTACGCCGGGGAAAATCAATGCTCAAAATCCTCAAGGCAGAAAAGAGGAGTTCCAAGTTCCTGAATGAGCACCATGAGTACCTTTGTGAAGGATCGAATATAGTTTTTGAGAGCCAACGGCAACGAAAGCCTAAATTTGATCTTGGAGCAAAAATAAAATCGGTTCGGCTTATGCGTGGTATTTCGCAAAGGGAGCTGGCAGGACTTACAGGTGTGACGCCCAGTACAATCTCACAGGTGGAAAAGAACCTTATTTATCCATCGCTTCCAGCTCTGTTTCGTATTGCAGAGAGTCTTTCTGTGGAAGTGGCAACGTTATTCAAAGAGTATGAGAATCAGCAAAACGTTTACGTATACCCTGTAGATAGCCGATCAGTTACATCCTTACCCAAAATTATCAAAGACAAAGCTGAAGCCGAATTGTTGCTGCCGCCAGATATTGATACACCCGCAGAAGCAACAATTATACGAATTCGACCAGGAAAAAAGTTTGCCGGGCATTTTTTTGCCCATAAAGGCAGTGAGTTCGGCTACCTCATCTCGGGCCAATTGGAGATGACAGTCGATAATCAATCCTACAAAGTGAATCCTGGCGACACCATTTATCTGAAAAAAGATGTTCCGGGGGGCTGGAGCAATACCTCAGAACAGGATGCTGAACTTCTCTGGTTGAAGTTGACAGAATAACAGCTGCTATCTCTTCTACGCATAACCCACTATGGTTGAGACTTCACGGCGAAACCTGGCTGCTATTTAAAGGATAAATAACAGGGCACATCGAGCAGTTAGCTCTATGTGCCCTGTAAAAAACATCTTAACTTGACTTTATCCTTTAAGAATTGCCTCAGCTGATTCTTTTTGAGCTTCCGTCAGGAACGGAATGCCGGTTTCAGTTTCTGTCTCACGGTTAGCACTAAACAACTCATCCCTTGTAATCCCTGATAAATTGAATTTCCGCACACCTGCCATCAACTGCTGCAGGCCGCAGGAGAGTTTGTCAACATAGCCTGCTATGGCCACTGCACCAAAAGGCACATTCTTCATTTCGTCAGCACCTACTTTCTGCTTGACGTCCTCCCAGGCCGAAAAGATCTCTTCCGGATACTTGCCAAAGCTTTTAACGGTTTGCGGCAGTTCGTCCCAATTTCCGTTTACTTCCGTTCTTCTCTCAGGGTGAAAGACCCCTTCAATGTTGCTACCCAGGTATCCAGGAATCATAGGTGCACGGCCCATACAAACCAATTTTGTGTAGGGTGCGCATAAAGCAAGAGCCTTAAAAACATGATCCTCACGGGCAAAACCACCGGCTAAAGAGATATCCGGTACCTTGATACCTTGATCATCAAGAATCTTACAGTAATCATAGACTTTAGCATGCAGAGCCAGTGATGGAACCCCCCAGTGCTCCATCATATTCCATGGACTCATACCAGTGCCGCCACCAGAACCGTCAATTGTCAGTAAGTCAAGTTTGGCATCCGCAGAATATCGAATAGCCATTGCTAGGGCTTCCATGCCGTAAGAACCTGTTTTTAATGAGATTCTTTTGAAACCAATGCTTCTTAAATAATCTACTGATTTCATGAAGGATTCGCGAACTTCACCTACAGTATCCAAATCGGTAGCCCCAAGCCTGCTATGTCTGGCAAAGGCGGTAATGGCACGACGCTCAAAAGCGGCTTGTACAGCAGGGTCTGATGGATCGGGATCGACAACATAACCTCGCTCTTTAAGAAAGAGTGCGTAATCAAGAGATTTAACCTGGATTTCGCCTCCAATAACCTTGGCGCCCTGTCCCCACTTGAGCTCGATTATTACGTCATCTCCGTACTTGTTAATGACATATTCCGCTACCCCATTTCGGGTGTCCTCAACGTTGAGTTGTACGAAAACAGCACCATGGCCATCATCATAACGTTTAAATATGTCGATGCGTCTATCCAGTTCAGGTGCTGAGGTTATTTTCCCACCACCTAATTTTGATTCTTTATCAACACCGACAACATTCTCACCGATAACAATGGGAAATCCACAAATAGCAGCACCAGTTGCAAACGAATTCCAATACTTTGTAGCTATAAAAGTTGAACCTAAAGCACCGGTCATAATAGGCACACGGCATTTCACCTTAACCTCATTGCCGAAAACCGTCTCGGTATTGGCATTGGGGAAAACGCAGTCATCAGCATCTTTGGTCATCCCTTCGCTTAACCCACTGGACCCATAAGCATATCCTTGAATCCTAATGGAGTGATACCCCAGGCCGAGAGAGGTTACATTGCTTGACCCAGAAGTAATTTTACCGAAATTTCTGGGATAGAGCATCTTTCGACCCCTTAGGGAAGACATCCAGGTCTCACACTTACCTTTACAATCAGAACTACAAAGAGTGCATAATCCAGATTCACAGGGATTGCCTCTGTTTACCGTTCCGAGAGCATCATTACTTTTCGGCCATTGAATCATTTGGTTGTCTCCTTTTGTGATAAGTGAAAGGTGATTTAAGATTATGAATCAAACCAGGTAGAACATGCCAGGTGTGAAGAGTAGCATGTGTACGTTTTGCTTAAATAATTGGTTACCAGGCAACGGTTTTCTGGTTGAATCACTTTTGATAAAACATTGTGGTCATAACAGATATTCAGCTGTGTTAGAGGAGCACGTATAAGGCTATGATGACATAATCTTAAGAGGAAAACTTGAAACCAAGTGGCACTATTCAGTGAATTATTGGTCTTCTCTAAATGCATAGCACGCTCCTGTTCTAAATCACTGCTTTTCCAGGAACGGAGGCCACTCGCGAAGGGGTGTGGGCACAAAAAAAAGGCATCCGTCCTCAGAATAGAGGAAGCAGACACCTTTGTCTCAATCGTATGAAGAATCTACACGCCATTGTGTGGATTCAACAATATATACGGATTAATGTAGCTGTACTTAATTTTCTTGTCAAGAAAAACCTGCTAATGGGCAGGTATATCATGGTATTGTAAGTGAAAAATCAGTTTGGAGAGTTAAAGCTCTTCAGACAAAATGAGCGCTTCAGCAATTTCCAGCATGGATTTACGAGTATCCATGCTCCGTTTCTGAATCCAGCGATATGCTTCTTCACCATTCATCTGACGTCGGTCCATAAGAATCTCTTTACCCCGTTCAATCTGCTTTCTGGTCTGGAGTTCCTGTTCGATTACCCTGGTCTGTATTATAAGTTCGGTGTTGTGGATTGCGACTGCAGCCTGACTTGCAACCGCACTGAGCATATTAATATCTGTTTCAGAGAATCTATAGGGTTTACTGGTAAAGCAGTTAAGTACACCTATAACTATTCCTTCCTTACCTAGGAGGGGAATGCTCACCATTGATACCAGGCCCAGCTTGTTCGCCATCTCTTTTTCTTTGAATCTGTCATGATTTTTCACATCATCAATTATGTAGGGGCGCTGGGTTGAAAGAACATATCCAACTACACCTTCATGGAGTCGCAGCGCCCTGTCTTTCACATACTCGGGTTCAAAGGATTGGGTGGCTTTCAACTTGATGAGTGGAGGGTGCTCATTATTATCCACAAGCCATAACGAGCAAATCTCAACTCCTGTTACTTTGGCAGTCACCATTACAATCAGCTTGAACAAATCTTCTAGAAAGAGATCTGAGGTGATTGCCTGGCTGATATCCATCAACGCTTTAACATAATGGTCGTAAGTGTGCTGGGTAGATGTGTTCATGCAAGCCTATGTATTCTAATGGAAAACATGGAATGGCAGTTGCTGTGTCGCTTATGCCTGTAGGGTCGTTACTATTATACTTTTTTTAAAACTGTGGGTATTTGTATTTCACCTAAATAGTTTAACCCCTTACGGGTAATAAGGTTGTATTTCAAGTCGGAGTCAGTTTGGATGATACCCATGCCTTCCATAGTTTTTAAAACCTGATGGAGCCTTGGCAACTGCATGTCCATTTTGCTCGCAATAGTGGCGGTGGGAACAAGTTGAGGTTGAGGGGTGCTTAAATTGTCTGAGAGAATAGCAAGAACTTGAAGCTTATGCTGGTATAGTGACATAGCGACCTCATGCTAAATTAATTAATGCCAGGGTAGATCGAGGATCTTTTTGTTTCTGCGCTATAATTAGCCACAACTTTATAATAAAAAGTAGTGATCTGCAATTGTAAAATTAATTTACAGTAAATATGTTACTGTAAGTTTAGTATAAATGAATGTTTGGTCATAAAAATAACCAGGCTTTGAGTGCAGGGCTGTCAGGAAATTATATATAGGGAGGGAGACTTGACTGTAGACCATATTACAGCTTGTTAATTGAAGAATTTATCTTCCATCTGAGAGTGTTAAGTACAACTGTGTTCATCATTAACAGGGGGCGGAACGGATATCCAAAAGAGTTGCTTCAGGCACTGAAATTACGACCAAAAAGAATTCTGGTGGTGAATCATTGGGGTAGGCGGTCTAGGTCAACTGGCTTATAATGAATACTGGCACTTTTGTGCAATGGTTGTTCTTCCGCCGTTTTGAGAAAGCCATAGATAAAGCTAAGGAAATGCGGTAGTTCTAAATAGGTAACTGATGATGTTTCTGGCGGATTCAGAAAATAATTATCAGCCACCGAGACCCAAACACTTTATGGTCATATTTGGCTCTGATTCTTAGGTGGTTGGCCGTTTTTTTCAAAACTGTTTTAAAATTTGATTACTTCACGACAAGATGAAGACCAAAATATCTACAATTAACCTGCTTGATGAATTAAAGGATCCGAAATACGAGCAGCTCTGTAATAATTTTACCACCGTCAAGTACCGTAAGGGGCAGTTGATCTATGCTCCTGGCCAAGATCGTGATCTCGTTCTTATCATTAAAGAGGGAAGGGTCAGGGTTTACCTGGCCATGGAAGACAAAGAGTTTTCTTTAGCACTACTTGAACCTGGCGATCTGTATACCTCGCATACCCGAGCCCATGTGAGTGCGGTTGAAGATGTCACTCTCCTGACGATGGACACCGGTCAGTTTCACCGTTATATGGTGACATATCCGGCTCTATCCAGGACTATCGTCAGTATCCTTGGCGAACTGCTTAAGCAGTCATTTTCTATTATCGACAACCTTGTATTTAGAGACATTTCCAGCCGTCTCACTGAATTTTTTCTCCATGAAGCCGAAAACAATGGGCAGCAAACGGATGAAGGGATACTGCTTAAACTTGATCTGACCATGGAGCAGCTTGCGGCAGTAATTGGCTCATCTCGCCAGACAGTTTCCACTATAATCAATGCCATGCAACGTGCAAAAGTCTTGCACAAAAAAGAACGCGGGGTCTTCCTTATTCCTAACAGACATTTACTTAAGAATTTTCCAACTATCTAATTGAAGAATCAAGTTCAGAATCAACAAAAAATCTCGAATTGTCAGCTGGCTGACAGATTTCAGCTTTCTCACCTGTTACTGTTCTGCTATTGAGTAGAAGTGTTTCTCTGCACTTCATAGATCTTTCCACTAGATTCTGCAGGAGGTTGCCATGATAGAAAATAAATTGAATATTGAAGAGTTGTCGATTTGGGATGATGCAAAACAGATGCTGCATAAAGCAGAAAAAGAGGGCATTGAGACAGCTTGGGACCGATTAAAGCAACAGGCTCCTCACTGTAAATTTGGTGAGACTGGTAATTGCTGCCGTCTATGTACTATGGGGCCCTGTCGAATCAGTAAAAAGGCGCCAAGAGGTGTATGCGGAGCTGATGCAGACGTTATTGTGGCCCGCAACTTTGGCCGTTTTATTGCTGGAGGATCTGCAGGCCATTCAGATCACGGTCGTGATTGCATAGAGGCTCTGCATGCAGTAGCCCATGGTGAAACAGATGATTATACGATTAAGGATGAGGGGAAACTCTTTCGCATTGCAGCCGAGGTAGGTATTGAGACTACAGGGCGGGAAACCTTGGAGGTGGCGAAAGACCTGGCGGCCGAATTTTTCGAAAATTACGGTACGGTCAAGGGTAAATCATCCTTTATAAATCGGGTACCAGAGAAACGACAGAAGATCTGGGCGAATCTTGGGATCACTCCTCGTGGGGTTGATCGTGAAATTGCAGAAATGATGCACCGGACCCACATGGGTTGCGACAACGATGCGGCTAACACCATGCTGCATGCTGCTCGAACTTGTTTGGCTGATGGTTGGGCCGGTTCCATGATAGCAACAGAAATTTCTGACATTCTGTTTGGCACTCCTAGCCCGAGAAGCTCCCAGGTGAATCTTGGTGTTATAAAAGAAGATCAGGTGAATATCCTGGTCCATGGTCATAACCCTGTAGTTTCGGAAAAAATTCTGGAGGCGGTTCAGGAACCGGAGTTGATTGCCCTTTCTAAAGAAAGTGGTGCTGCCGGCATTAATCTGGCAGGGCTTTGTTGTACAGGAAATGAGCTAATGATGCGCCAGGGGATCCCCATGGCCGGTAACCATTTAATGACGGAACTTGCCATCGTAACCGGTGCAGTAGAGCTTATTGTAGTTGACTATCAGTGCATTATGCCAAGTTTGGTTCAGGTCGGTTCCTGTTTTCATACCAAGATGGTTACAACGGCGGACAAAGCTAAGTTTACCGGCGCCGAGCATGTAAAATTTGAGATGAAAAATGGACTGGAACAGGCTCGAAAAGTTGTTCGTATGGCCATTGAACGATATGGCAGGCGAGATGCTGCACGGGTAGAGATTCCTTGCGATCCGGTGGATATTGTCACCGGTTTTTCCAATGAAGCAATTATTGGGGCACTTGGCGGTTCAGTAGATCCACTCCTAGATGCGATAAAAGCAGGCAAGATACGTGGTGTGGTTGGTATCGTCGGCTGCAATAACCCGAAATATAAGCATGACCATTGTAATGTGAATTTGGCCAGAGAGCTGATTAAGAAGGATATTTTGGTGATTGTGACGGGTTGTGTTACCACCTCAGCTGGCAAAGCCGGGTTACTTGTTCCAGACTCTATCGCTCAGGCGGGACCTGGCCTTCAGGAAGTTTGCGGAGCCTTGGGCATCCCGCCGGTCTTGCATATGGGCAGCTGTGTGGATAATGCTCGTATTCTACAGTTGAGCGCTTTACTAGCGAATGAGTTGGGAGTGGATATTTCTGATCTTCCGGTGGCTGCTTCTTCACCAGAGTGGTATTCGGAAAAAGCTGCGGCAATAGGTACATATGCCGTTGCCTCTGGTATTGACTGTCATTTGGGACATCCTCCAAATATAACTGGCTCTGAACTGGTCACTAACCTTGCTCTATCGGGACTTAAAGATCTTGTCGGTGCAAGCTTTTTAATTGAACCTGATCCTTTCAAGGCTGCTGATCTTCTTGATGAGAGGATTAAAATTAAGCGCGTTGGACTTGGCTTAGAGCAGTAAAGTAACCTCTGATACGATCAAGAGCATATGCTGAGCTCTTGATCGTATTAACGATGAGTGACAATCAGCTCCCCCTTTAGCGTATATTTGCGCACACTGTCCGTAGTATCCTCTACATGACATCCACTTGGGTTGTAGTTAACTACCTTGAGCACTTTCCAAGGAAGATATACAGCCTCAGCACTTTTCGAAATTGTCTTGTCTGGACCATTCCCCACATACGATGTAAAATGATTTATCCTTCTTTTTTCTGGCACAATCTCTGCTGGATGAATAGTTTTTTTTCTGAAAATTATTTAAGGCAGAACCTTTAGAGTATACATGAATAAAAGGTGTGAGCGTGGAATATAAAGATTACTACACGATCCTAGGGGTAACCAAAAAAGCTACCGCTGATGAAATTAAAAGAGCGTATCGCCAGTTAGCTCGCAAATATCATCCTGATGTAAATAAGAATGCTGAGGCTGAAATACGGTTCAAAGAGATTGGTGAAGCGTATGAAGTTTTAAAGGATAAGGAAAAACGTGCCGCGTATGACCAATTTGGCAGTAACTGGAAGTCTGGTCAGGACTTCAAACCTCCACCAGGGTGGGAGTTTACTGATTTTACCAGGTCACAAAGTCGTTCAGAGCCTTCTGGGGAAGGGTTCAGTGACTTTTTTGAAGCACTGTTTGGAGGCACGAGGAGGCATACTTCTTCGACGAATTTCTCCTATTTTGATTCTGATCTTGTGGAAAGGGGACGTGATATTCGGGCAAAGCTCGCGATCACTCTTGAAGAAAGTTTTCATGGCACGAAAAAGGGAATATCGCTAAACAGAAGCGGAATGTCAGTTCTAGAGAAGCAAGGTGGTAGTACCTCGTTACAGGTTACTATCCCTAAGGGTATTCTTGAAGGGCAGCAGATTCGCCTTGAAGGGCAGGGCGATATCGCAATGGAACATGGCCGAAGAGGAGATCTTTTTCTGGAAATAGTGTTTGAGAAACATCCATATTTCACTGTAAATCAACGTGATGTGAGCCTAAACCTACCGGTAACTCCATGGGAGGCTGCGCTTGGTGGCACACTCAAGGTTCCTACGCTAGGTGGTCCGGTTGATTTTAAACTGCCAGCAGGATCTCAGACAGGTCGCAAGCTCAGACTGAAAGGAAAGGGGTTGTCATCTCATAAGCAGACTGGCGATCAGTATGTTATTATTTCTGTACATATCCCAAAACCGGAGACATCAAACCAGAAAGCGGTTTATGAAGAAATGGCTAAAATGATGCCATTTAACCCTCGCAAACATTTGGGAGTGTAGCCATGGCTGAGCAAAAGAATTATACAGTTTTAGATGAAAGTGTTACCTATGACCTGCAGGAGCTATGTAAGGTATGCAGGGTTAAGGATCAGTTGGTCTACGAAATGATTAATGAGGGGATGCTGACACCACTTGGGAATTCTACAAAAAGCTGGAAATTTACAGCATCGTCTATAAAGAAAATTCAAGTCACTGCTCAATTGCAGGCTGATCTTGGGGTTAATGTCCCTGGGGCTGCGCTTGCCCTCGAACTGATGGAGGAGCTCATTGAGCTGAGATCACAAGTGGGGAAGTAGATCTACATCCCTGAGTTACTCATCTCCTTGTCTATCCGACGGTCACTGTGGTCAGGAAGGCACCTTCACGTATCTGCATTAAGTAATCAATTGATGCTATAGGAAGATGTTGTACAGAGCAAAAAGAGATTGTAATTGACCACTCTGGCAACGTCGAATAGGATTGCTCAGTTGCATATGCTTTCACCTCAAAACAAAACATACGGGCGTTACGCGTAGAGATACGATTTGGTGGTTATATTCACCATCTTTCCAATTTTATGGGATAAACTTTTTATATTTTCATGGGTAGAGCAATTTCTCCAAAACAACCAGAATCTAGAAAACGTCCTGCTTCAAAGCGTTCAACTCCTGCCAAAAATAGAACTACGACTAAGCGTAAGCGTGTGAGTCAAAAAAGGCAGAATCCCCAACGGAATATTTTGCGAGATGGCTTGCTGATTATTTTCGAGGGAATTGGGCTTATAGCACTTTGTCTGATTGCAATTTTCGTGTTGCTCGGTAATTTCGCTAACAGGTTTTCAGGTACCGATGTGCTTGGGAGTCTTTTACCATTTGCTGCTGTCATCCTTGGCTTTACCCTATTTACCAGTGCTTTTCTCAGTGTCTGGAAGCGGTTGAGGAAATGGTTGCAGAATATTTCACCTCTGTTCCCATCATTGCTTATTGTTGGTCTCACCGTTGTAATTGTATGCTTTGTCCCTCAAAGACATTTTACTCAGGCTTTTGGATATTATCGAACATTGGTAGGTGGGAAAGAGGAAGCAGGTCGTATAACTCTCGCACATCAGGTATATGCTGCCTACCGACGCCTGGGTAATGGAGGGCTGGAAAAAATGATTCAACGGTCTCAGCCGTTCGCTGAGGATATTGAAGATGCGGCCAAATCATATAATATCGACAAAGATTTGCTAAAAGGTCTGGCGGCCACAGAATCGTCGTATATGCCCCGTAAGAGTGGGGACGGCGGTCATGGGCTTTTTCAGATTACACAGGTGCCTAAGCATGTTGTAAAAAGGGTCAACAAACAGTTTAAGGAAAGTGATAGAGAACTTTCTAACTCAAGATATAATGCTTTTCTTGGTGCTGCAACTCTCAGTTATTATTTGAAAGAGATGGGCGATGATCTGTTTCTCGGTCTTCTCGCGTATAATATCGGTCCGGCTAATGGCGGACTACGATTTATAATGGAGCAGTACGGAGCGACGGACTTTATCACAATTCAGCCCTACCTGCTGGAACTTCCACGTGATTATCCTATACGGGTGCTCTCGTACAGTCTTGCCTTTCGAGTTCATAGAAAGGAAGGACGAATTTTACCTTACGAAGAGGCTGATAATGCCATATCGATACAATCTCTTGGCATCCCAGGGCTATAACTTACTGGCAAAACTTTGAAACTGGCATTGCCTTAGCCTGTGCTCAATTGGGTTAACGTGCTCCTCGGATTACTTCATTTTCCGTAATAACCATATCGAGTAATTCGTCATGGTCCTGTAGTGGTGCTCGATCCACAATCTGAAGATCAAAAGCCAAACCGATGCGATGGGCAGAAGGGATGGCCGACACGAATCTGTCGTAGAATCCTCCACCATAACCAAAGCGGCCACACCTCCTGTCGAAAACAGATCCGGGCAGGATGACAGCATCAATAGATTCAGGGGTCACATAGTTGCTCTGGAGAATCTCTTTTCGTGGTTCTGGTATATTACAGTACCCAGGGACGAGATCGGTAAGAGGGTTAGTTATGCGTATGGGGTCAAGGCGACGCTCCTTTACATAGGTGATAGGAACAGAGACTGTTTTACCGTTTTCCAGCAGCGTATTTAAAAGTGTTAGAGTTTCCACCTCACTTCGAAAACTGACATAAAGAAAGATATTCCTGCTCTCTTGAATTTCCGGTAAAGAAAGTAATCTATCACTGATATCTCTACTTTTGTGGAGTATCTCATCTGCAGTCATTTGATTTCTGGCTGTGAGGATATTTGTTCGCAATTGTTTAGGATCGGTCATGGAAAGTCTCCAATATGTTCTAAATGATGAAAGAGAGTTACTTACAATCGCTGAATAATATATAAAAATGTAGGTACCCGGCTTAATACCTTGAGTCTGTTGAAACCAAATGTTTGGGAACGAGAAGGTTGACCAAATTTAAGAGGTGAAAGATAGACACATCCTTTCGGCTTTACATGGGGCAGTCTCTCACGCACTAAATTCAGAAAGGATGGTAAGTGGCCGTCTGGCAGGTCATCGTCTATGACAAAATTTGCTGTTATCTCTGTATTGCTGAATCGATCATTGATCTCCTGTATTCGGTCAAACGCCTCAATAACAAGGGCTGTTGTAATAGGTTTTCCAAGGAGATCCAGAGTGGCTTGGTCAGCTGATTCGAGCCCGATGTTGATGTACACTTTATATGGCAACTGTTGAATATGTTGAAAAAATGATTCAGGACAATTAAGCAGCGAGGTGACAGAGCCGAAAAGGAAGGCGCTACAGCCGTTTATATATGAATTATTAAAATTAAACTGGGTATAGGCTTCCTCAAGAGTAGTTATTATGCGATCTGCACCTGACTGGAGGGCATCATGCTCACCAAGAAAAAGAGCATTATAATTACACAGATCTTTGTCATACACAGATTGTAATCGTCTAATCTGGGAGTTTATATCTTCAGTGGGTGTAGACTTGAAAGGGCGCTTATTCTTTACTTCACAGAATCGACATTTATAGAGACAACCGGTGGAAACCGTCAGAGGAATAACATTGTAGTCCACATGTCGTGCATCAGGTGGAAGAACTGTCGATCTGCCGCCACAGATAGAAAAGAGGCGATCAGCTTTTTCTGCGAGGACTTTTGGAGTGTTAGCTAAAGCCTCTCTGGTAAACGCATCCACCTCTGGTGGAAGGTGATTATGGGAGTTTCTGATATCATACAAAAGCTGCGGCCAGTCGCTAATCATCTTACAGATGGTTTCATCAGCAAATGGGTTTCCACCGAGCAGGCCATTGGTTGTGTATGGCAGGTTCGGCAGATAGTATTCTCCGGTGGCCTCAAAAACACCTGTATAACCTCCAGTTGAGTAGTATATCCAGTCATTACCCATGTTACGTTTTAGCCATTCATGGGGGTGAGGCCAGTCTCGTCCTTTACCTTTGGCCCTTATAATTTCGTTGTTGAGGTTGAAATGAAGACAATAGTTACGGGTTTCCACCTCAGTGTAGATTCCACAATGCAGGGGATAACTCATTCGAGTGTATGCGTTAGGTCCACCTTTTTGTAAAGTTATCCGGAGAGTGTCGCTGACAAAGGTGGGTGAAGGTGTCATAATTCAGAAATTAGGATGTCAAAATGTAAGTACTACTCTGTTGTTTTGCCGACTTGGAAGACGGTAAACCATAGCGTTCTATCCGTATACTGTATGGTATAATTTAATGCTCTCTGCAATCTAACAAATCCTTTGAAAAATCGCAGGACTATTCTTTATGGCAAAATGCATTAATCACCCTGATCGAGATGCTCTAAATATCTGTTCTAAGCATGCTATTTCTTTTTGTGATGAGTGCTTACACTGCATAGATCAGGAATTATATTGTAAATTTAGATCTTCCTGTCCTGTTTGGTTTGTGCACAAAGAGAAAATGCGTGAAGAACGACAGAAAAAAGTCGAGTAGCCTTATCTGCCAGTTAACCTGACTACCCTACCTACCAGTGCCTTATCAGCTGCACTTACTTTCACAATTACAAGCCACTACTCTCTGTTAAGGAGCAGGGATTTTTCGTGCTCGTAATTGGGTCTGCCCTGAATGCACCAATATTACTTTGTAATTCATAATTCATTTTGAATAATACTTTGACGTTGTTCCTTTAATTTTGATAGGATTCAATGGTATGAAAAAACGACCTTTTGCAAACAGAATGGTATCTCAATACTATCAGGTGTTTACCGTTATATTCGAGGGGGACAGCTGTAAAATCTAGAGATTTATTATGAAAGAGAAGTTTAAAAGACTGAGCCATTTTTCCATTTCGTTCAAAACTGCTGCAATTAATAGCCTGGTTGTGTTGAGCTTGCTAGTGCTTGTTGCCAGTTACATAATGAAGAAAGAACATTTACTTGTTGAGTACATTCTTGGGCAATACGAAAGTATGGTTCAGGACTCATTTGACCAACAGGTAAAAGCTGATACTGAATCGTTGAAAGCCAGACATGCTATTAATGCCAAGATAAGCAGCGGCATGTCCGGTTATTTTGTCTATAATTTTGACACCGAAGGCTTGAAAAACAACCTGGCAAATCTACTTGAACTGCCAGATATTCTAGCAATCCAGGTTAATGATCTAGATGGTCGGCCATTTGTAGCACTATGGAAAGAGTCGGAAGCAGTATTGTCCGGAGATGTCATTGCTGATGCCGTATCAGTCAGTCATGATATGCAATTCATAGAGGATATGTATTACGGCGAAGAGAAGGTCGGTTCTGTTGCTCTCTACTACACAGACCAGTTGCTCGTGGCCCAAAAGGAAAAAACTTCAAAGACTTTGGCTGCTAAAGTAGGTGGACTGACGGACGAAATTACAGCGCAGTTTCAGGCGGCTATTTATTCACAAGTATTTGCCTTTGTGGTGGTTGTAGTTGTACTCATCCTTTCTATCGTCATATCGTTAAAATATCTGGTTATAAACCGGCTTAAAAAAATCACAGCAGGGCTGCGTGATATTGCTGAGGGAGAGGGCGACCTGACTCTTCGTCTGGTTGATAATTATGATGATGAAATTGGCGAATTACGTAAGTGGTTTAATGTTTTCGTAGAGAAAATCCATGCCATAATTATGGATGTGTCCAATGGGGCAAAAGATCTTGATAATGAATCAGATGGTTTGGCGTCACTCTCCGTAGACATGAAGCAAGATGCAGCACAAACTTCTGTAAAAGCAGGTAACGTTTCAAGTTCGTCTGAAGAAATGAGCAATAATATGAACTCTGTAGCTGCGGCCATGGAGGAGGCATCTGCTAACATTTATATGGTGGCGTCGGCAGCAGAGGAGATGAATACAACAATAACTCAAATTTCAGAGAATACTGAGCAGGCAAAAACAATCACCGTCAATGCTGTTGAACAGACTGAAACTGCCAAGATTCAGGTGGATGAACTTGGAACCGCAGCGGAAGGGATCGGCCAGGTTCTTGAGTCTATCTCTGATATTTCCGATCAGGTCAATTTGTTGGCACTGAACGCAACCATTGAAGCTGCTCGTGCAGGGGAGGCAGGTAAGGGTTTTGCGGTTGTGGCAAACGAAATAAAGGATCTTGCGAAACAGACTGCCCAGGCAACAGGGGAGATCAAGACCAGAATAGAAGGAATTCAGAACACCACTCAAGGGACTGTGGCACAGATTGCTCAGATTTCCAGTGTGGTCACTCAGGTAAATGAAATTGTGACGACTATTTCTGATGCAATTATGGAACAGTCTGACGCTACCAGTGAAATAGCTACCAACGTTGCCCAGGCGAGTGAGGGTATTGCGGAGGTAAACACCAATGTTGCCCATTCTAATGTCTCGGTTGGCGCAATATCTGAAGAGATTAATGAAGTGACAACCGCGGCTGCAAAGATAACTGAAAATAGTGGAATGGTGAGTGAAAGTGCTGGAAAACTCTCTCAGCTCTCCAGCCAACTTGCCACAATGGTAGGTCGGTTCAAGGTTTAGTAACAAAAGTTGCTCGTACAGCAAATCATAAAATTTAAAAATGAGGAATGAAATGAACAAGGTTAAACTTTTATTTGCTGCAATATTTGTAACTCTCCTCGTGTCTTGGGGAACTGTAGGTATTGCATCTGATTTCACGATCATGACTGAGGAATATCCGCCTTTTAATTATACAGAGGATGGTAAACTTACAGGCCTTGCCACAGAAGTACTGTTAGAAGTGGCCAAGAAGGTTGGTCATCCTGTCGATATTGAGGTTTTGCCATGGGCCAGGGCTTACGGTACTATTCAGAAAAAGGAAGGACAGATACTCTATTCTATGACCCGTACAGAGGCACGGGAAGATCTTTTTAAATGGGTGGGGCCGGTAGCAACAAACAAATGGGTGATGTTTGCAAAAAAAGGAAGTGGTTTAAGTGTTGGTTCTCTGGATGATGCTAAAAAAGTGAAAGCGATCGGGACATATAAAGATGATGCCGCAGAGACATTTTTGAAAGAGCAGGGTTTTGCAAATCTCGATAGCGTGATCGATGATGAGCAGAATGTTCCAAAACTCATGGCTGGCAGAATTCAGCTCTGGATTGTTGGGGAGCTTCAGGGAATTTACAAGGCAAAAGGTAAAGGTGTATCTGATCAGTTAGAAAAGGTTCTAGATGTTAAGGATACCCAATTGTATATTGCTTTCAGTAAAAACACTCCGGATGAGGTCATTGTTAAATGGCAGGCAGCAATGGATGAAATGAAAGCCGATGGTTCGTATGATACGCTCGTGAAAAAATATATGTAGAAGCATCTTTAAAGCTATACCAAAAAAAAGGCAAAAGGGTAATTTCGATGAACGAAATTACCCTTTTGTTGTATTGCCATGTTATCTTTTTCTATACGTTACTCACCAGCTCCGACCCCTTTACTGAAATCGATAGGTACAGTAGTATTTCTACCATTAAGTTCTCGATCAAGCATCAGTAGCGCGTGTGGATTGTCTCCAATAAGTTTCAACTGCTGAATGATATCATTGTCGTTTTCTTCCTCTTCTACCTGCTCGGTAATATACCATTCAAGAAAAATCTGGGTTGCATGGTCCTTTTTGGAAATGGCAAGCTCCATGAGGTCATTGATTGATTTGGTAATGTACTGCTCATGGGTGAGTGTCTGGGTAAACATATCTAGTGGAGATTCAAAGGAACCCGGAGGCGTTGCAAGAGCTTCGAGTTTAATGTCTGAGCCCTGACGCTGAACATATTCATACATCTTCATGGCATGGTACATCTCTTCGTGATATTGAACCATAAACCAGTTAGAAAATCCTTTAAGGCCAACTGAGGCAGAATGTGCGGACATCGACATATAAAGGTAAGCGGAGTACATTTCTCTGTTGATCTGTTCATTTAACGCTTTTGCCATTTTTGCATGAATCATAACTTTCTCCCTGAAGTGATAGAAGTTCTTGAGGTGAATAGTGTTAATTTTACTGGTATTGGTCGTTTTAGAATCTTAAAACCATTGCTGTTGATTATACTATTTCGCCATTCGCTGCGAAAAAACGTTTTTAAAAAATGGTAAGGTCAATCTAAGACTGATGATAATAAACACAAGTGATAATGGAATAAAATGTTTTACTTTGTGGAAAAACTTGGGCAGAAGTGATTGAAAAGATTGTATCAAATAGAGGAGGGAGGCTGGGGCCTACTGTTTACCAGGGAAAAGGGCGACAGCATGAAATGCGTTAAGGCTGTCTGTCATCTCTGTACATATTCTGCTGGCGTTTGTGAGCGGCCGTTAGGGTGATGTAGTTTTGATGAGAGAACAGCCTTAACTGAATAAAAAGAAAATTCAGAGGTTAATACGAGCTTTCAAGTCTAAAACGTTCCTTCTCCTGCCGTATGGAGCATGCTTTGAGGAAGGCAGATTTCTTTCCATGCCGTTTAATGGACACCGAAGTCTTTCCTTGTTTTCCTTGCTGGGTAACCCAGCTCACTTCGTATCTGTTCAGTTTCTCATTGAGGCGAACCCCAACAACTCCTGTGCTGGAATTGCTGACGGTGACCATGTGCTTGTTGGTTCTGATTTTGCCAATTTTCTTCTCAATTTTATCTCGCCATGAAATGGCCGAGAGCAGACTCGAATAGCGGCCACCGCATTTCTTGTCAGAAAAGAATTTTGAATGTGTCTTGCCAAGAAAACGAACACGGACGTACCAGCCATGGGTTCGTTTAGAATCCTGATCAATTCGTGCAATATCCTTATGCTTCTCAAGTAATATTTTCTGTTTGTCTGATTCTTTCAATGTAATCTCCTATCATTCACGTTTATTAATACAGGGTTTAATAGCAGGGCAGTGTGATGATGTAAGGCGTAATGTTACTTACTGCGATTAAATGTTTTAACTGCTAGATGTACGTGATTTTCAGTACCGTAAACACTGTATTGGTTAGTAATGCTGTACATTCGACTGTCGATAACTGTTAAATGGAGTTGCATGTTGTGTGCCAATTTTAAAAAAATAGTGAATTTACGCTGTTTATACGCTAACCCAATACAAATTATCAACTTCTTTTAGTTGAGGTTCTATCTTCTCATTAATCAGGCTGTGTAATTGACTTACGTAATTGAAATACGGAGTCGGCCGAATTACGAAACCGCAATTACATCATCATCCTAATCAAAGAGGTATCACGTTAACTCCCTGATAATTTGTATGTTGAAAATGGTGAAATTGAATATCCTGAAATATAGCGTGCTACAAGTAAGGATAAGGCATGGATGATTGATGGGAAAAAGTATGGCACAGCGTCGTAGAGGTTCTGGAAAAGTTGACCAGAGCTAGAGGGCAATTCGGGCTTGTAGTAAGACCATGCATTGTGATTGAGGTGTATTGGGTACAAATTGAGATCTGATCTGAAAATTCTAGATTTAAGTTTAAGGCTATTTCTGACTTTGTGAATGTTCAACACAGCTTTTTGTGTCTGAGAAGAAAATCGTACCAGTCATTTATTTCAGTACTGGAAACTTTTTTTTGTAGCTGCGCAATATATAGATATACTGAGAATAGTGATTGGTTGGAGCAATGAAATTACAGTTGAGAAACTTCTTTGAAACAGTAAAACAATAGCGTCATTTCAAAAGGGAAAGAAGATTACGTGTTAGCTAATAAAAGTAGTGAATCTAAAGGTTTTTTTAATAATACCAGCAGTGGCCAAAAAAGGGATACCGAGGAAGCAAACCGCTTCATGCAGTATACTGTCATCTGCAGTGCAGGTGCCCTTAATATGCTCTTTTTCGGCATAGTGAACATGGTGTCGGGTAATATGTCACTTGGTATTCTGGTAATGACCTGTTGTATCACATTAATCTTCGGCTGGATTCTCGTTTATCTCAAAAAAGCTGAACAAGGTGTGTACCGATTCAATACCATCCTGTTCACGATCCTGATGGTCTATCTTGTTTACCTCGGTGGAGAGGAGCATTCTAAACTCCTGTGGGTTTATATCACACCATCGGTGATGTATTTTCTCCTTGGTAAAACAGAAGGTTCCATCGGCACCACCAGTTTTCTACTGTTCATAGGTCTCTACTTCTTAATGCAGGATGAAATTCCCGGTGGTCAGCTCTATGGGAAAGCCTTTGCAGGCAGAGTGATGCTGACACTTTGTATCATAACTATTATAACATATTTTTACGAAAACCTTCGCCATCGGTATCGCAACCAAATGGAGCAGAAAAACGAGGAACTTAAGGCGGAAAACAGTCAGCGTCGTCTGGTAGAAAATTCACTACGCGAGAGTCAGGAACGATACCGGGCTATTTACCAGCATGCGGCCGAGGGCATTCTGTTAATAAACTTCTCCGGAAAAATTGTTGAGTGTAATCCACAGATTCAAAGAATGCTCGGTTACCGAGAAGAACAACTTTTGGATAAGGATATTCACACATTATACAATCCGGATGACCTGATTCAGCAGCCATCGAAGCTTAATGAATTAAAAGACGGAAAGACTGTCTTCATCGAACGGCGGTTAAAGACAAGTCAAGGAGCCTATCTGCAATGCGAACAGAGCGGCAAGCGGATCAGCGACAGGCTTCTTATTCTGATTTACCGTGATATTACGGAACGTAAAATTGCCGAAGAGGCACTTGAAAAAGCTAACCATATGTTTCAGCGACTGGCAGTGCAGGATGGGTTGACCGGCATTCCCAACCGCAGGAAATTTGATGAAACCATGAACAACGAATGGCTGCGTATGCAGCGTGATAACAAGTATTTAGCTGTAATCCTATCTGATATCGACTGCTTTAAGCAATATAACGACCACTATGGTCATCAGAAGGGTGATGAATGCCTGAAGACGGTCGCGGGAGCCCTTGCAGCAAATGTCCATAGACCTGGAGACCTCGTGGCCCGTTACGGAGGTGAGGAATTTGTAGTGCTGCTTCCTGACACCACGGTCGAGGGGTGTATGATTATTGCTGAGAAGATGCGTGTCTCAATTGAAAACCTTGCAATCGAGCATATTGAATCAAAGGTATCTTCCAAACTGACTATGAGTTTCGGTGTTGCAGCCTTTGTTCCAGAGGGTGAGTTCAATCCTGACAGGATCCTAATACCTGCTGATAAGGCTCTCTACCGTGCCAAGAAAAATGGCAGGAACATGGTCTGCAGCTGAGGAAGGTATTATAGGCACATTGCACCTGGCCACTTATTTGGTTGAAATACTCTGTATAAAATTGCGGTACAGGTGTGCTTGCCCGAGTTTGCTTGCCGAAATATCCGTAGCAATTTTTACTTTTAGTTTTACTTCAATAGTTATAGTTGCCTCTGGATTCTTTTTTCATCATAGTTTTTAGAAGTACTGTTCAAACTCAGTCGTTTATGATTGAATAAGTCATAGACTACCTAAGAAAATGCATATGGTGAGTTTGTACAAAACAGGTTGTTTTATGTCTAAAAAACCAAGTTATGAAGAATTGGAACAACGAATTCAGGAATTGGAATTGGCTGCATCTGAGCGAATTCTCATGGATGGAACTGCCCAAAATACCGCCGAACTGCTGTCCTTATTTATCAAGAATTCTCCTATCTACTCATTCCTTAAAAAAGTCTCTCATAAGGAAAGCAAAGTTCTTTATGTAAGTGATAATTATATAGATATGTGCGGTATTCCTGGTTCAGAAATGGTCGGAAAGACAATGGGTGAACTCTTCCCTTGCGAGTTCGCTGAAAAAATCACACGCGATGACGTGGATGTAATTAACAGTGAGAAACAACTCAAACTTTATGAAGAACTGAACGGCAGAAATTATGTTACATACAAATACCCTATAAGTCAGGGTAGAAAAAAATATCTGGCTGGATACACAATTGACATAACGGATTTAGAGCGGACGCGAGAGGATTTAGCCCATCTCTTTAACATGTCACTAGACATGATTTGTATTGCCGACATCAATAGAGCAACATTCCTCAGAGTTAATTCCGCATTTACCAAAATATTAGGCTACACCGAAGAAGAATTATTGGATAGACCCTTTCTCGATTTCATACATCCTGATGATTTGGTGGCAACCCAAGATATTATAGAGCAGAAACTGAAAACGGGTTCCCGAATAATTAATTTTGATAATCGGTATCGGTGCAAAGACGGTAGCTATCGCTGGCTGAGTTGGGTATCTCATGCGAACGTTGAAAAAGGTTTGACTTATGCCATTGCTCGCGATGTTACAGAATCGAAAAAAGTTGAAGAATCGCTGCGAGAGAGTGAACGGAAGTATCGTAACCTTTATCACTATGCCCATGTTGGCCTCTTCGAGACTAGTCTGAAAGATGGAACGATTGTGGCTTGTAACCAGCGTTATTGTGATTTCGCTGGATTTCCTAGCATTGAAAGAGCAATCGGCAAGGATGTATTACACCTTTATGAAAATCCTGCTGATCGTGAAGAGGTAAAAGATATCCTACGAAAACAGGGGTATATTTCAGATCATGTGATTCAAATAAAAAATCGAATGACTGGTGAGCTTCTCTGGGTAGAGTTCAGTGCTCGACTAGATTTATCAAATGATGTTGCGGAAGGAACGATCATTGATATTACCAGGCGTACGCAAGGTGAAAAGGAAAAGCTTGACCTTCAGGAGCGGCTAAATCGTGCAGAGAGGATGGAGTCACTAGGAGTTCTGGCGGGTGGAGTCGCCCATGACCTCAATAATGTCCTGGGCGTAGTCCTCGGCCATGCTGAATTGCTCCTCTTAAAAGCAGATGAGTTTGCATCAGCCAGGCCCTCGCTTGAGTCGATTATGAAGGGAGGGCAGAAAGCAGCAGCAATTGTTGACGATTTACTGACTCTTGCCAGACGTGGGGTTTCCAGAAAGGAGGTGCTGAATCTCAATACGATAGTTGTTGATTACCAACAATCACCGGAAATCGTTAGTTTACTCCGTCACCACCCCTCGGTAAAAATCAAAACTGATCTTGAGTCGGATCTGCTGAACATTTCCGGTTCTCCCCTACATCTCGGAAAGTCCATATATAACCTGATTTCCAATGCAAGTGAATCTATGCCGAAAGGCGGCACTATAACTATCAAGACAACCAATCAGTATCTGGACAAGCCTTTGCATGGCTATGACAAGATTGAAGATGGGGATTATGTTATTTTATCCGTTTCTGATGAGGGAGATGGTATTGATGTGGCCGATAGAAAGAGGATTTTCGAGCCATTCTATACCAAAAAAGTTATGGGGAGAAGTGGAACAGGATTAGGTTTGGCTGTGGTTTGGGGTACGGTGAAGGATCATCACGGCTACATCAATATTCAGAGTGAATTGGGAAAAGGAAGCACATTTTCCCTCTATTTCCCAGTTACGAGAGAAGAATTGCCTGCCAAGCATGCTTCTGTAGCAATCTCTGAATACATGGGGCAGGGCGAATCCATCCTGATTGTGGATGATGTTCAGGAACAGCGAGAGATTGCAACCGTGATACTTGAAGAATTGAACTACAGTGTTTCAAGTGTAAAAAGTGGCGAAGAAGCTGTTGCCTATTTGAAGGAAAATCAGGTCGACTTGATGGTTCTGGATATGATTATGGACCCAGGTATGGATGGATTAGCCACATACAAGAGCGTGCTAGAAGTACATCCGGAACAAAAGGCGATTATCGTGAGTGGTTTTTCAGAGTCAGATCGAGTTATAGCTGTCCAGTCACTCGGTGCTGGTACCTATGTTAAAAAACCCTATGTGATCGAGAAAATCGGACTAGCAGTAAAAAAGGAACTCAATCGGACACGTTTAAGAAGTTACGAATAACCTATCAACGTCTTATACTGAAATTTCGATTGATAGTTGTTCGTTGACTTTTAAAACTAGCGTATGGGTTGCGCAAGGCAAGTTTTGGAATTTTAATAATTTTATGTGGACAAGGTTAATCCAAATTCGATCCATAGTTCCTGCATATCCAAGTCAAATGCTGGTGGCTAACCATAGTTAAATAGTAGCACCTCTGTTGTTCGTTTCAAGAGCATCACTTTTTTCTCCCCTGGCACAGTAGATCGGCGGGACATGTCTTTTTCAGCCTAACACTCAGAAATACTATATGGCCTTATTGTAACGTGTGAGGAGTGTTGACCTAATTTATGACAGCTATATGGTCTGCAGTTGCCTTCCTCGGAACAATTACCGGTAGAAAAGTATGACCCGATTGGATTTAACTGATCAATAAGTATATCATGTAAAAGGCACATTATTGAGATGAATACTACTATGATACCGGAGCACTATATGATCCGCCAATTACTACGCACTTTGTTGTATATGTTTGTATTCTTTATCCTGTCAACGGCACACGCAGCTTCTCCTGCAGGGGCCGGAAGCGCAACGAAAAACATTCTCTGGATCGACTCCTACCATAAAGGATATCCTTGGAGTGACGGTATTGAAATGGGGATACAAAAGGTCCTTCAGAATACTGGCGTGCAGTTGCATATCTTCAGAATGGACACAAAAAATAACGATTCAGTGGCGTTCGGTGTTTCAGCAGGTATAAAAGCTTTTGAGGAAGTTCAACGAGTCCAACCAGATCTTGTCATTGCAACCGATGATAATTCCCAAAAATACCTCGTCGTTCCCTATTTACGAAATACCGAATTACCTGTTGTTTTTAGCGGTGTCAACTGGGACGCCTCTGAATATGGATATCCCACCCCAAATGTTACAGGTATGATTGAAATAGACAGAGTCGACTTGCTTGTCGGCCATATGCAGGAAAATTCTAAAGGCAACAAAGTTGGCTTTCTCAGTGTCGATGTCGAAACCGCTCGAAAAATTAGTACAAGCATTAATAAACGTTTTTTCCAAGGCAACATGAATACCTATATGGTGAAGACCTTTCAGGAGTTCAAGGATCATTTCCTTCTTGCCCAGAATGAAGTCGATATGCTGATTATTTATAATTACGTAGGGTTAAAAGACTGGGACGATATTGAAGCAGAGAACTTTATCGCGAACAACACAAAGATACCGACTGGGGCCTTACTGGAATTCCTTAAACACCTGACTGTCTATACTCTTGGAAAATCCTCAGAGGAACATGGGGAATATGCAGCAGATACGGCATTACAGATCCTTGATGGCAAAAGACCAGATGATTTTGATCTTGCTACAAGTGAAAAAGTCCAGCTGACGGTAAATCTCAAAATGGCCAAAAGTATTGATATCATCTTTCCATTGTCCGTGCTCAAGACAGCGGAGGTCATCGGTCGTGAAGCCTATACTCAGTATGCGGCGAGTGGAATTAAAAAGGCAGCGGTTTATCACGGCAAGAAGATATCCTGGATAGACTCCTATCATAAGGGGTACGAGTGGAGTGATGGAATCGAGAAAGGGATACGGGAGATTCTCGTAGATAAAGGGGTCGATCTACAAATTCTTCGCCTGGATACGAAGCGGAACCAAGAGGCGACATTTGGGCAAAAGGCAGGAAAGGAAGCTCTCCGTCAGATAGATGATTTTAAGCCTGATGTCATTATTGCATCAGATGACAATGCCCAAACATACCTGGTTGTCCCTTATCTCAAAAACCAAGAGATACCGGTCATTTTCTGCGGGGTAAACTGGGATGCGTCAATGTATGGCTATCCGACAACCAACGTTACTGGAATGATTGAAGTTGAACCGATTCAAGAAATTGTTCAGCTTATGAGAAAATATAGCAAAGGAGAGAAAATTGGCTACCTTTGCGGCGATGTGGAGACAGAGCGAAAAATTGTCTCTATCTACCAGGGGCTGTTTGATAACCGTTTCGTACCGTATTTTGTTAATTCGGTGAAAGAGTTTGAGCAGCAATTCCTCAAGGCCCAGAATGAAGTTGATCTCCTTATTATTCCAAATCATGCAGGTATATCCGATTGGGATGGCGATTCTGTAGAAAAATTTATAGCAGAAAATATCCGCATTCCAACTGGAGGTGTATTTGACTTTATGAGCAGGTTTGTCATCTTCACCCTCGCTAAAGACCCAAGTGAACAGGGAAACTACGCTGCGAAAACGGCACTTGATATCCTTGGCGGAAAAACTCCAGCGGAGTTGCCACTACAAAAAAATACTCGTAACCGGTCTACAGTTAATGTGAAAATGGCAAAAGCCGCGGGTATAGTTATTCCGATCTCGATCCTGAGAAAAATGAATACAGTGATAGGACAAGAAACACTTCTTCAAGAGAAATAGGCTGACTCTTTTTTTTGCAGGATTCACGATGAAATTACACTATAAAATTAACCTTACTTCACTCGGAATACTGCTTCTGGTGTCAGCTGCTATCGTAATAGCTGGCGGCACGGCAATCTCCAACATCAGTTATGAGCTGAACCGTAAACTGATGTTCAAGGAGATAAATACATTGCAGGCAGATCTTCAGGCTACCGTTAATGTTTTACGACAGAGTGGAGTTTTTGGTGTTGAAAGTTACCGCCTGGCTGCTCAAAGAGATCTTCTGGCTGAGCTAAAAGAAAGGTACAACTTCGAGGTAGATGGTGGCGCACTGATAATTGTTCAAAAGGATAGTGGTATCCCTCTTTTGAATGGTCCCAAGGACTCAGAAGATCTAGCTTTTTTAAAAGGGCTGGCAGGAAGTAGTTCAGGCACTCTCAGTCATACCTACAATGGAACTTCCCGCTACTTCTGCTATGACAGCTACGATGAGTGGGGCTGGTTGCTGATTCTTTATGAGGAGACTGAGAAGGTGCTTGAAATGAGATGGACTTTTCTCAAAAGTGTCCTCATCATTATGGCCATCAGCCTTGCGACCGGTACGTGCTATCTCATTTGGTCTACCAACCGGATAGTCCGTCCAATTCGTCAATTGGCCTTGACTGCCGATGAGATTAGCCACGGCAACTGGAACGTCTCTCTTCCTACGATACAAAGCAGTGACGAAATATCTCATCTCACCGAGTCCTTTCGGGAAATGGCTGGGAATCTTTCCTCTACTTATACTGATCTCAATGACCACCTGAACAAAATAAAAAAATCCCAGGAGGAGTTATCCACTGAAAAAGAGCGGCTGGCTGTTACCCTTCGCTCAATTGGCGATGGGGTTATTTGTACTGACACCGAGGGACGAATCACGCTTCTTAATAAAGTAGCAGAAGAGTTGACCAATTGGAGTCAGGAAGAGGCACTTGGGAAGCAATTTTACGAGGTTTTTTCAATTGTTGACGAAGTGATTACTGAACACTGCCCTGACTACAGTGATATTGTGGAGCGGCTTCAACCTGGAGACAAGGGTGGTTTCACCGATCAGACAAGGCTACTTTCCAAAAATTATGTTGAGCGTATAATCTCAACCAGTGGAGCTCCCATCTTTGATGTAAAAGGTAAAGCTTTGGGGGCTATTCTTGTCTTTCGTGATATCAGTGACAGTGTGAAACTGCAGGAGGAGCTCATAAAAGCCTACAAACTCGAGTCCGTAGGTATTCTTGCTGGAGGCATCGCCCATGACTTTAACAACCTTCTCACCGGTATACTCGGTAATATCTCGCTTGCGAAGCTGATAGCACAACCAAATGAAGAGTTGTTGACCAAACTTGAGACGGCAGAAAAAGCTTCTCTGAGAGCGAAGGATTTGACAGCGCAACTCCTGACCTTTTCCAAGGGTGGAGAGCCTGTCAGGAAGCTCACCTCACTTGGTAAGATCGTAAAAGAATCGGCTATGTTAGCTATGGCTGGATCGAATTGTCGGTGTGAGCATCTTGTGCCGGACGACCTCTGGTCGGTGGAAGCAGATGAAGGGCAGATTAGTCAGGTCCTGCATAACCTTATCATCAATGCCATTCAGGCAATGCCGGAGGGGGGAACTATTGAAATGTCCTCTCAAAATGTCACAGTAAAAGAGAGCGATGGCCTGTTTTTGATTCCCGGAAAGTACATACGAGTCTCTGTCAAGGACAGCGGGTCGGGTATAGACAGAGCTTCTCTTACCAAAATTTTTGATCCCTACTTTACTACTAAAAAAGGGGGAAGCGGTCTTGGGCTTGCCTCTGCGTATTCCATCATAAAAAAACATAATGGCAGTATTCAGGTTGATTCCGAACAAGGAGAAGGCTCCATCTTCAGTGTCTATCTTCCTGCCTCGAATCGGGAGGCTGAGATTATCCAATATGACAAGGAATCTTTAGCGAAGGGAGTGGGCAAGGTTCTTGTTGTTGATGATGAAGAACTGGTAAAGGACGTGGTGGGGGAAATGCTTGCATCCCTTGGCTATGATGTGGAATTTGCAAGTGAGGGTCAAACAGCCGTTAACATGTACAATGAACAACTTACCCGGGGCAGTAGGTATGATTTGGTTATCATGGACCTGACAATACCAGGCGGGATGGGAGGCAAAGATGCGATCAGGGAATTGTACCAGCTAGACCCTGAAGTAGTAGCAATCGTCTCAAGCGGGTATGCCAATGACTCCATAATGGCCAATTATCAAAAACATGGGTTTTCAGCTGTACTCTCAAAACCGTTCAATATAGAGGATCTTTCAAAGGTGATTTTTGAATTACAAGGAAAAGTTATGAGCACGTAATACGTTAATTGTACTTGGGCTCAATGATAAATGCTCATACTTGCATTACTTTGGTTTCCACTTTGTTCAACTTACCTCATACAGATTCGCTGAACACTTTTGCAGCAGCCAGGTGGAATTGTTTAACCGCTGTAACTCCACCTGGCTTAACGTTATGTGTTTATAGTGTTAGTCTATATTGGCTGTGGTGTCGGATCAAGTCTCCCAATGTCGTTGATGACAGTCATAACGTCGAGATAGTCATCAAATCGTTCAACACGCATTACAGCAAGGCGTTCAGCAACATTTTTGGCCATGTCTCTAAAACGCTCCTGATCCAGAAATATGACCTGATCACCAAGATGCATGTGGGGCGTTCGAATTCCTCCTCTGATATCTCTAATGAATTTGATTTGTGTAGGAATTTGTTTATCTGTTACTTTCTTGATTTGATCCCTGCTTAAAATAGCGTCAACAGGGAAGGGGAAGCATCCTGCTAAATGTTTTGGAATTTTCACCCACTCTGGTATAGCGACTTCGACCTGGGTTTTTTCCAGCATTTCAGCAAAACGATTAAATTCCTCGACAGTGCCGGTGAACTTTACTTCAGCTTTCCATGTCATTTTGTCAGCCATAGTATCCTCCTTTGTTTGGGGGTGAGTTAGCCCTTGGCGGGCTGCTATAACTGCTGAAAATGGGTTCAAAGTAAATATGTTCAGGTGCTATGTCAGGTAGTACTAAATTCAGATACTGATTTTCTCGTTACACTCCCCAGCTGTATATCTGAAGAGATGATCGAAAAAGAACTCGTTCTTTTCACCAACAAGGGTAGTAAATACTTTTTTTGCTGAGAGAACTGCAGCTCGCTCGCTGATACAAAGCATGGGACCAGTTCTATTTATGTGGCCTGTCATTTTGTAATTGGTACAACCACACCATTTCATACAGTAATTACTTATGTCACATTCTGCGCACTGAGCATTGCAATTTCCATGTTTGGCTGTAACCTCGCAACGTTTTGGCTCTATAAAGCCGAGACCAACGTGACCAATAACAAATTTCTTTTCGGTATCATTCCCTATGAAGCGCTCACATGGGTAGATGTTGCCACTGGGGGCAACTGCCATTTCAGAACGGCCCATGCCACATTCATCTTCTTTTGCATATCCACCTTTAATAAAGAGTAACATTTTACTGTCAAGCAGATTGACAGCAACTGAAGTTCCGTTTCTAAAAGACTCCATATAGATATCGGCGAGTTCTTCATAGATGCCAGGTATCTTCCTTAAATCATCAGGTGACCATGTTGTGCTAATATTGGGATTAAAATGAATCGCCTGCAATCGCTCGTCTAAGAAGAACTTAAGTGTTTCCGGCATGTGATCGAGAGTTTCCGGTGAGTATACAGCATTAACTTGAACGTTCTCCAGAGAACTAAGTGCAAGATGAAGACCTTTCATGACTGAAGTGTGGCTTTCGCTTTTGTCAGAAAAGCGTCTGTTCATGTTATGAACAGACGCTGGACCGTCAATACTGATACACAGGTCTATGTTGTTATCAGACAGAAAGTTTACAGTTTCCGTATCAAGACGTGTGCCATTGGAAGTCATACTGAGCCTTACTGCTCCCTGATGTTTGCTCTGGATAACCCTGATATACTCAGTTACCTGTTTAATACGCTCGAAACAAAGTAACGGCTCACCTCCAAAAAAGCTGAATTCGAGTAGCTCTTCATTTGGTGTAATCGTAAAGGCAAAATCTACGCATTGTCGGGCAATATCTAATGTCATGTCCCGAGGGGTTGCAACGCCACCATAGCAGTATTTGCATTGCAGGTTGCATCTGTGTGTTAGGGATAGAGCGAATTTCATGTTATTCCCCACTTACTGATTTTACAGAGGTTATGGGTGAATTGGTACCATGTCTATTCTAAAACCCAACAAGATCCTCAACTGGTAATGTGAGTTTCTTCATGCCAGTTATACGCTGAAGCGTTTTATTGACGACTTTGATATTGTTATCAAATCCTCCATGCGATGCATCAGTGATTTTTTCGGTAATTCCATCACCATGAGCAATTCTGGTGACGATTTTATCTTCGTCGTGGATTGTAATTCGTTTTTTCAACTTGGAAGCGTCAACGGCATTACGCCAGTTTGCAAGTACTTCAGCAGTAGAAGAGGAACCATCCCAACCTGAATAGTCAGGGGTATAGACATTTTCCATTCCGAGGATTGGCAAACGAGGGTCTGACTCCAGGGCGTTAGATACAAAATAGAGCAGAGATTTTTTATATATCCTGGCGACATGATCGTTTTGTTCTATGGTATCACTTAGTATATCTATATAGAGGTTTTTCATTATATCGGTCTGAGGTGCAAAGTGCCGATTTGCAAAAGTGACAGAACAGGCGGGAGCATAGAGGTGAAGTGACTTGATTTTTGGAATGAGTGTTTTCTCCGCCAGATTATCAAGCAGCTTTCCCAGGATTATTGAACCTGCTGAATGGCCGATGAGATGTAGTTCAAATGAATCCCCCCAGCTATTAGCAAGAGATTGAAGGGCATTAGTGAGCAGGTCGCCCCCGCGGCCACTTTCGGCAGCGAGCATGGCGTTTTCTTTCATCTCGCTCCATAAAGGTCTGGCAAATGGACGGCCAATTGTCCTCTCGATAACAGGATCTCCAATTTTATCTGCAATCCAGTCACCTATCCCTCTGGCCATTTTCGTGTCGCCTGGTTTGAATTTATCAGCAATGATATTCCCAATAGATTCAAGTAAACCGCTTTTCCATACTAAAAATAAGGGGTAGCAGCCGTTCCCCAGAAAATACCTGCCCATAGCCTGAGCCCGGGATATTGCATCCTCTTCACCATTTAGTCCACCATGGGCGTATATGACAAGGCGCTTTTTCTTGTGGGAATTGTTCCTGAACCATGTATCTGGGAGTATTGAGGCTTGGTTTTGCAAGGTACGAGTAATAGCATCAAGCTTATCGAAGCGATGCACTCTGCCATTATTTCCTAAGACTATACTATGTTGATAGGCAGTACTTTCATCCCACCAATTCGTACGTGATGCTGATGCCGAAGTAGATGACGTCTTGCTGCTTGATCTCCCAGAAGCTAAGCGACCAGATACCACCCCCGGAACACCAAGAGCTGCAACCCAGGCATCCATCGCATGGGCGAGCCAGTCTTCATATTGAATGACTGCGAAACCTCCAACCCCCCACCTGTTCCCCCAGGAATTCTGAACAACAAAGCCTTCACGATTAAACCCGACTAGAGCAAAGGCGTGACCACCTTGCCGGGAAGGCACACCATTGTACTCAATGACAGGCAAGCTTCTATGGGAGGATGGACCACTCGCACTATTACGAACTGTTTCCCATCCCTTATGGGTGTAGGCAGAAACAAAAATTGCTCCAACTTCTTTGATGGCAGCCTGCAAGTCTGTAATAGCTTTAGTTGAAATTCGGTAATAAACTCCAAGCGTCTGCTCAGTTGCATCCTGGTCCCAACCTTGTAGTGGAAGGGAATTGTCGCCTGCACGGTAGGGCCATTTCGAATCAAGGCAAACACCATTATGAAACCATCCCTTAAGTGCTCCACGACAACTCGAACCGTCATAGTTCTCACCTTCATACTCGTCATATCGCCGGGCAAAATTGTAGAGCATACGAGGGCTGACAGATTCAAAGCTGTCAGGCATTCCAGCAGATCTCCATCGAAGATAATTCACGACACATGCGAGGCCAAATCCTGTGCATGCTCCTTCACGACCTTGGTTAAGAATAAGTCGTGCTTTGGTGTAGGTATCTATGAATTCATGTATTTCATTGTCAGTTGGGAACTTTTCTGGAAGAGAATATGGCGGAGGGGTGTATGGACGATCTCGAAGATCTGCAGTGTCGCGTGTGACATTGAGAGTCGCCCGCTGAGCAGCGATGTCATCCGTCGGTGCAGCTGACGCCATGGCACGAGCTTGCGGTTTTATTTGCCACATCTTCTCAGCATTTTGAAAAGTTTCAGAAAAGCGTGGCAGTCCGTGTCTACCGCCATTAACAACCCTACGGATACCTTTAAGATCTTTTTTTGCAAGATATTGGGAAATTTTTCCTTGTTTTGAATATAAAAATGCTGCTAGGAGACATGCAGCTACTTCAGGTGCACATGCACTTTCAGGGGTTTCTGAAAGTGGAATGTCTAGAAGGGTACCAAATTTCTCATAATTGTGTCGTCCGGTCAGTTGCACAAATCCACGACCACGAAAACGTGGACCATCCCCTTCTATAGTATTGCCAAGATTTTTCCTTTTTTCATAGGCGCTAAAAGGTTCTTGTCCAGGCAATGTGTTGTACTGGGAAGGGTATTCCGCTATAGGGACAAAACCTTCTGTTTCTGCCCTGATTGTGCCAAGGGCAACACCGATCATTTCAGGAGATGTGAGATCAAAGGCATGCAGAGCTGCAATAACATATGGAAGGTTTCTGGCAATGTTAGATTTTTTCGTAAATGGGAACAGCGTACTAACAGAGGGAACATCTACAGTAAACGGTAATTCTACGTGTGGACAAAAGCCAAGAGAGGTCATTGTCCTTGGTCCAGCTATACCATCAGCAACAAGTCCTACCCCGGATTGCCAGGCTCGTAGAGCTGTTTCAGTATCGGCGTTAAACTCTTTTCCTGTCAGTAAACCAGCGTATAATACAGAGTCGTCTCCGAGGGCTTGTTGTAAACTTTTCTTAAAGTCTGCTACTTTTTCACCACTATTGCCGCGCATTAACAGTATCGTTGAAAAATTATTATCATCCATATTGATACTCCATTGGTGGTTGTTTCAGTGGTTATCAGAGAGTTGGTAGCATTTCTTAAAAATAGGTAAAGCTACCAACTTCGTAGTTGCGCTGAAAATATTATCCTCGTAATATCAGCTGAGTGCCTATGTCGAAATGTAAATGCATTTCGACTTTGAACAAGTTTTCCGACTTTTGTGGCCCTCTAATATCGATATTCAGAGGGGATAGTCATTTTGTGAAAGCTTTGAAATCCTAAAAGTCAGTACATTTTATGGTGATGGGTTTCGGAATGCAGCCTGACTTATAAGTGGTGTTGCAATATGTGGGCCAAATAGGGGCTGTGATAAGTGTTGTGATTTCAGGTAATCAGCGGCATGGCGCACAAGCATTTGTACATTTTTTTCACAATTAAGGAGAAATATGTTCAAAATGACGAAAAATCCCCCTCGAATTTGGGGATTGATATAAAATGATTTAGATGAGAAAGGACATAGACAATTTATGTACCACATTTACGAAGTTATCTGATAGAGGTGTCAGCCAGAATGCAAATAGGTAATTACCTGGCTGACGCTCCATATCCCCTTTTCTAACAGGGTTATCAGTTTATAAGATACAATATTGAATTGATTTAACACTTTATGCTAACTAGTGAAGGAGAAGAGATGGTTTGCTGGCGCTACCTGTTATCTTTATGTTTGAGTTGCACATTGTTCTTATCCAATACATCCGCAGTTTGTGGTGCATCTATAGAACAGTACCAGAAGGAATTGATAGATCATCTTGAAGCTGGTCCTGCAACTTTTTTTGATCTGGAGGTTCACGGGAGAAAAGCAGGGGAAATTGATAATGCGCTCAGTGAAATATATCAGGCAAACAATATGCAACCATATTGGATTGAAAATGATAAACCTGGTAAACGCGCAGCAGACATACTGGCAACTTTAGATGATGCGATGAGTCATGGCCTTGATCCTGACAGTTACTTTGTGAAAAAAACACATAAATACTGGACAAGTACAGATGCCGCTGGCCTTGTTCGCCTTGATATCCTTCTAACTCTTGGCATGATGCGGTATGTAGCTGATCAGCGGGAAGGTCGAATAGAACCACGGGAGATAGATCCCAAACTCTTTGAATCAGCGCGTAATAACGAAATTGATTGGCGCTCACTTTGGAAAGAGGCTTTTGCTGCTCCTGACATGAAAGCTTTTCTTGAAGCACAGGCTCCAGCATTCAGACAGTATAGTGCGCTCATGGCGAAACTATCAGAGTATCGTGTGTTGGATGCATTAGGTGGCTGGCCTGCAGTGTCGTCTGCTGAGGTTTTAAAGCCTGGTGTTCAGGGTGAGGCAATTTTCCAGTTGAGAAAACGACTGATGGTAACTGGTGAACTTGCCTCAAGAAAGGGTGAGAGTGATGTTTATGATGGTGACCTGGAGGAGGCTGTAAAAGAATTTCAGCTCCGCCATGGCTTGCAAGCGGATGCTGTTATAGGCAAAAACACATTTGAGGCGCTGAATGTGCCTGTTAAAATCCGAATCAAGCAGATTGTCATAAATATGGAACGATACCGCTGGCTGGATGCGATTCTACCTGATGAGCGTCTAGTTGCTGTAAACATAGCTGGCTTTACTGCTTTAGCGGGGCAACAGCGCCAGATTGATCTGTCAATGGCTGCCATTGTTGGTACCGTCTATCATCAGACTCCAGTTTTTAGTGATATGATAAAATATGTTGAATTGAACCCTTTTTGGACTGTTCCGCCTAGTATTGCAAGAAATGAGATGCTTCCAAAACTGAAAAAGGACTCAAGCTATCTGAAAAAACAAAAAATGAGGCTCTTTCTCGGTTGGGATTCTGAATCATCAGAAATTGACAGTACTTCCATTAACTGGAAAAGCATGACTCCAAAAGGGATGAACCGGTATCGCATTCGCCAGGATCCTGGCCCGTTAAATGCGTTAGGCACGTTGAAGATAATGTTTCCGAATAGCCACAATGTATATCTCCATGATACACCGTCCCACAACCTGTTTCAAAGAGATGCGCGTGATCTGAGTCATGGTTGTATTAGATTGAGCAGGCCAGTTGAAATGGCATCCTGGGTACTCGGCGGAGAGAAAAATGGTTGGAGTGTTGATGCTATTAATGAGGTTATTGCCTCGGGAAAACGAAAGGTAGTTGTTTTAGAGCAACCTGTTCCGGTCCATATTCTTTATCGCACTGCTGTTGTGGATAATGAGGACAATTCAATACGATTTTATTCAGATGTGTATGGACGGGATAAATTGTTAGGTGATGCTCTTTTTAGAGGGAAAGATTGAGGGGTATTGTTATGCCTGATAGGGGACACTATGCAATAGAAGAGGATAAACGACGGGCCTCGATAACCTGGATAATCGGCATTGTTGCGATTACTGTTCTGCTGGGAGTGGCTCTCTTGTCCTTGATTAAAGGTGATGTTCGTGTAGCCCTGATCGATTTTGGTGCTGCTGGTCTTCTTATAACATTGGTTTCAGTGTTCAGGTTTACCGATTACAAAGATATATGCAGATATGTAAGTGTAATGATGATGTATTGCCTGTACCTCTATCTTTTTTCAAGCGGGGCTGCTGATGGCACTACGTATATGTGGCACTACACATTTCCGTTTTTCACCATTTTTCTTATTGGCGCCAATCATGGAGCTATTGCAAGTCTGTTGCTCTTCATTCCGGTCTTCATCATAGTTATTCGAGATGCAATTAGCCCGGAAACTGGTATGTATACATCTTTTTTTGCTACTCGCTTTATTCCATCACTTTTGGTCGCGCTTGTCTTTGCGTATATTTTCGAAAAGGAAAGAGAACGATTTCATCGCCAGGCGCGAAAAGCTTATGCTGAACAGGAAAGCATTATTGAAGAGCGAACATTGCAGTTAACCCGAGAAATTGAAGAGCGGGATCGAATAGCAGAAAAATTACGACAATCACAAAAAATGGAAGCAATCGGTACCATGGCCAGTGGTGTTGCCCATGATCTTAATAATATTCTCGCCGGAATAGTTACCTATCCTGAACTATTGCGCAGTAACCTCCCTCCTGGGAGTTCTCTTGAACGCCCACTCAGATTGATTGAGCAGGCTGGTAAGCGTGCGGCAGCTGTCGTGAGTGATTTGCTGACGATAGCTAGGAATGCCGCATCTGTTAAAGAAGAATTTGATGTACATGAAGTAATAAGAGAGATTCTTCAATCTCCTGAATGGCAGATTGTGCTGGAACAGAATCCAGAGGTAAGTATCAAGGTTGACTTGGGCGCGAGAAATGTAATCGTTAATGGATCACAGACACATGTTCGCAAAAGCCTTATGAATCTGGTGCTCAATGGTGTTGAGGCAACTACAGTTGGGGGGGCTGTCAGTATCACTACCTTCAATGATAAGGAATCCGGTATACAACATCCGATTGAATCTGACGACGTTGAAAAACATGAAATTGTCATTCAGATTCGAGATGATGGGCAGGGGATTCCCATCGAGCATGTTGAACATATTTTTGAACCGTTTTATACCACCAAAAAGATGGGTCGAAGTGGTTCTGGGCTAGGCTTATCTGTAGTCTGGAATACTGTTGAAGAGCATGGTGGAAGTATTTCCGTTGAAAATACACATCCTGGCGCGTTGTTCGAACTCCGTTTGCCAGTTGTAAAAGATTATACTACTGGCAGATTAGCTACCACAAAAACAGTAATTTCTTCATTTAGGGGAACAGAAACAATACTTGTTGTTGATGATGAACCAGCCTTACGGGAAATTGCATGCGGAATACTTGAAAAACTTGGCTATAACGTGCTCTTTGCCAGCAGTGGTGAAGAAGCTCTCGAAAAGGTCATTGCTGGTAATGTAGATCTTGTATTGCTTGATATGATTCTTGGTGAGGGAATAGGGGGATATGAGACCTACCTGCAGATGAAAGGCGCTAAACCTGATCAAAAAGCGGTTATTGTAAGTGGTTTTTCAACCAGTGAAGATGTGAGTAAAGTTATGGCGCTGGGGGCGTCCTCTATAGTGAAAAAACCTTACACCATTGAAGAACTCGGTTCGGTAATCAAGCAATGCTTTGAAAGTTGATACTCCTTTCATCTCGAGAAAAACGATATCCATACTCTTTGCAGTGTAAATGATAGCTTTACGTTTCCTGGTTAACAAAACATAAAACTATCATTATGGGCAGCAACAAGCTTGCCTATTTCAGATATGAAATCTGGAAACAACGTCTGTCAGTTTCTCAGAGAGTTCTGATAAGCTGGCTGCAGATATACGAATTTTTTCGCTGTTATCCTTTACTGCCATAGATTTTTCTTTTACCTGACTAACACCTGTCGACATAGAGTTTGTGAGCTGGCTGCTGGTTGCAACATTCTCATTGATTTCATTGATACCTAGCGAGGCCTGATTAACATTGTTAGCGATCTCATTTGTTGTTGCAGATTGCTCTTCTACTGCTGTTACAATAGTTGCTACGATAGTATTAACCTCATTGATAACCTGGGAAATACCCTGAATATCGACGATCGTGACTTCTGTCTGTTTCTGGATACCATCAATTGCTGATTTAATTTGCCCGGTCGCTGATGCAGTCTGTTTTGCCAACTCTTTAATTTCGTTTGCGACGACGGCAAAGCCTTTGCCGGCTTCACCAGCTCGTGCTGCCTCAATTGTAGCGTTTAAAGCCAGGAGGTTTGTCTGTTCTGAAATTTCAGTTATGGTTTCTGTTACCTTGCCGATTGTTTGAGCCGCCTCACCGAGTCCTTGTATGGCTTCCTGTGAGTTTAGCGCACTGTTTACGGCACTTTCAGTTGTGTGGCGAGCTTTTGAGCTATTTTTAGCAATTTCATTGATGGTATTACCCATCTCTTCTGATGCAGTGGCAATAAGCTCAAGATTGGTAGCAGACTCCTCCATCGCTGCAGATATAGAATCGATATTGCTTGAGGCATTTGCTGCACTTTCTGAAGTTTCGTCAGCTATAAGGGTGGTAGACTCTGCACTTTCAACCATTTGTCCTGAAACATCGAGTAGGTGGTGTGATGCCTCTCGCAGAGTGGTTGAGGAAACAACAATATCTTCTATCATCTCCCTGGATCTTTCTACCATTACCCTGAGGGCGTTGGTGAGTTGACCAATAGCGTCTTTGTTCTCAGAATGGAATGTAACTGTGTAATCTCCTTCTCCAACTTTAACGCTATTCTCAGCGAGCTGGCGTAGGGGGCGATTGATTGATCGGACAAGAAAAATAGTTAAAACTATACCAGCAACAACTACAAAAAAACCTGCAATGAGGTTGGTCTGTATCATTTTACGATCAAGACTACCATAAATGTCGGCCTCATTAAGATCTGTGGCGAGGTAAATCTCCCATGGTTTGATAAGCACAGTGCGGGTTAAGCGGGTTTCACCATCTACTGGATAAGTGATAGAACTATCATGTTGATTTTTTAGAGCTGGTACTGAAGTGAAAATGTCTGTATTGGGATCCAGGTTAGGATGAAGAAGTATGTTACCATCCTGCTCATACAGGTAGAAATATCCCTTACCAATTTTTACAGTGGATATGAAATCTTTTATCTGGTCATTTAGCAGAGGGCGACCAACGTAAATTGCACCAACAATTTTATCATCCCAGTCAAGGAGTGGGGCATAGGCTGTGAGATACCAGTTATTAAGAATAAGAGCTTTTTCCTTATACGTTTCTCCGCGCAAAATACTCTGGTAAATTGGATTATCAGAAGGGATATACGATCCAACTTCCCGCTCGTCAGCTTCATTTTTGAACGTGGTGGATACCCTTAAGAGTTTATCGTCAACTAATTGGAAGATTGTTGCCGAAACCCCAACTGTTTTTTCTATGCTGTCAACGAAATCATTACTCCCATTGATATAAGTCGCACCGATAACTAACCGTGGTATTTCGAGAGTAGTGCTTTCCTGGGTCTCTTGATTCACCATGGTCTGCTTGAGAAGACTGGCTGTCATAAGTTCGACATCCCCTTTAGAGGCGATCTCTCTTAAAAAAAAGCGAAGATCACCTTCAAGATTCCATCGAACACTCTTGTCATACATGATGATGGAGTCATATACTGCTTGATGGGTATTCGCTATTGCAGTTGTGCCAAATTCATTGAGCCCTTCATGGGACATTCGTATTGCATTTATGGCGATTACTGTTACCGATGCAACAGCGATAAAAACAATGGAAATGAAGAGCTTTGTGGTGAACTGGATGTTTTTCAATCGGGTGATCATGCAACTGCTCCTAATGTATAAAATGTATAAATTTTCCTAACAATTCCTTTACTGCTTAATCAAGAGGGCAATGAGTCTTGAGGGCGGCACATGTAGTGTATGTTTTCCTGAAAAATATTACAACATCATGACGTACATTTGGCTGATCAGTTATGGTGATTGCCGTGATGTGCAGGTTTGTGTAATAAACCAAAACCCCTTTATTATCAAGCCTTGGAGAATTTTTGAATGATATGCCAGGATCAAGAAAAAGGCCAAAGATTTACTTGTATTACTCCCAAAAGTGATAGCTACGCTCAAGGGATCATTTGTAGTGTGGTGACATATAAAGCAGCAGTGGTATGTGTAGGGGTGGGCTGTTTCAGTGAAGAAAATCGTATATGGAACAGACCTGACTAACTCAATTACAGACGAAGAATATTATTTAAAACTCTTGCCTGATAATGGTAAGAATTTATACCTGCACCATTATAGCGCCGTATCGCATAGGGCCAGTCGCAATCGAGGTTTTTTCTTATAGGAACTGACGAATAGGAAGCTTTTTTATAGTATTGCGTTGGCAAAAACGTAACATGCGAGCCTTCGTAAATTGGTGTGGAACCTTCATGTATGTTGCTTTGGCCCGCATTAATCATGCAATTCTTACAGTCGTGCAAATATCGTGGGTCGTCAATCGCATATTTACAGGTACGTAGAGGGACAGTGCCGTGTTCTGTGATTCGATCATCTGCGCGTGTACCTGAGGTGTTGCCATTTACAAAAATATCGAATTTTGTCTTTAGCTCAACCATAGCCTTGTGTAAATTTTTCTGAACATCAAGCATGAAATCATCAACTTCATCCTGCCGTGGAGGATGATGGAAAAGTGTATATTGGCCTGCACCGTAACCTCGCGAGGTTATAATGTATCTCTCACTGGCATTTGTATCTGTCCCTAAGGTGATGAATGTGTCTTCATCGTTTGGTTTTGGTTCATTGTAGTGTTTCAAGCCACTTTCTTGTCGTAAGATCCCCATAATAAAGGGGATAGGGACTGACGACGATGCTAGAGCTTTCATGCCGGTAATTATTTCGCTGTTTGCAGATTTTGGATTTTCAGTTTTTGGTAATAGAGGAAAACTGCTATCATTAACCATGTCGGCTATACAGCCAGCGAGATCCTGTGTGACCTGGCCAGTTACCTGCGTTATTCTTCCACGGTTGTATTCCAAGATGCTGACGGATGCTTCCCCGTCTAGTTGCGTGCTTTTCCCATGATTATGCAGAAGATCATATTGCAGGGCTTTAACGGCTAACTCTGATTTTCTGCCAAAGTTACCATCTATCCCTTTTTGAAGGTATCCAAGTTGTCTCAGGTTTTTCTGTAGCTCCTTGACCTGTGAGACAGTAGCTTCTGAACCACCACGTTTAATAACTAACCCTGGCTGACAATAGGTGAGATTTTCCATAGTTTTTTCTCCCAATCCTGTAATGGAGTTGAGTGATTGTAGAGTACGTACTGTTGTTTACAGGGATATCTTTTATACGTAAGTAATGGAGTAGTTGTATGTGTAATAGAGTAGTGTAAACGATAGAATGGGCAAATGCAAATATGTCAGGAAAGTGAGTAGGCACCAGAAGTTTGTTAATGATTGATTCAAGTAAAAGAAAATAAACTTGACCGGAAGTGCCACAAAGTAGTATTTTTGGAGGTGGGAATTTACTACTTCAGGAGTTAAATGGCCAATCGATTTTTTATACTATCATTGTTAGTTCTTGTGCTGACCAGCCTTGGAGTTGCTAAGGCAGGCGGAGATGTTTGCACTGCTATATGTATCCATTGTCAGATACCTACCACTGCCACGCCCTCATGTTGTGATGATATGGGGACACCTGAGGGTTCTTCCTTTACGCACGCCGAACCAGACAGTGAACAACCAGCAAGCAGATGTAGTTCTGGTTTGTATTGCCCCGGATTTTACGAGCAGACCGACCTGGCAGCGAGCCTCTCGCAATACAATCCAAATATTGATGTAGTATTTCAACACGTCACTACTATTGCAGATGGAAATCACCTGATTGCTCGTGATATTCCTCTTTACGATGTGCTTACCCAGCAAATAGTCCGCCCCCTGTATACGCTCAACTGTTCTTTCCTGATTTAAGTACTACATTCCTTTTTCCGTTTTTAAAAAACTGTCCAGGCAAGAGAAAAGACTCTATGCTCTGGGATTATGTAGTATTTATTAACTTAAAGGATTGTTATGTTAAGGAAAAACCTTTATCTCATGGTGGCTGCTATTCTGACAGTCGGTCTATTTGTTCCAGTAAATGGCCATGCCTTCGGAATATTTGGGCAACATAAACGTGTGAAAGCTGTGGCTGATGAGGTCCGTATCCCACTACAAGATGTCAATGATGGCGAGGCTCATCACTATTTTTATAAAAACAATAGCCAAGAGATTAAATTCTTTGTCATTAAGAGCAACGATGGAGTAATTCGCGCCGCATTTGATGCCTGTGATGTCTGTTTTCCTGCAAAGAAGGGGTATAGCCAGGATGGTGATTTCATGATCTGTAACAATTGCGGACGGAGATTTCATTCAAGTCAGATTAATGTGGTTGAAGGTGGCTGCAACCCGGCACCTCTTCATCGCGTGACAAATGGTGATACGCTGATAATCAAGGTTAAGGATATCCTTCCCGGCGCGCGATTTTTCTAGGAGGCTGGTATGAATATTCTGACAATTCCGTTACGGAATATACGGCGAAGACCGTCAAAAACACTTCTCTTGTTGTTAGTGTTTTCAGTTGGTGTCATGTCAATTGTCGCACTCTATCAGGTATCCCAGGTGGTAGGGGAGAGTCTTGAACGGAAATTGACAGCTTTTGGTGCTAACATAGTGATATCTCCTGTTACTGAAAAACTGAGTGTCAGCTATGGTGGATTTCACATGGGCGATATGCTTTTCGATGTTCATGAGTTACCTGAACGTGAGACTGTTGATGCCATCCGTAGTATTGAACTTCAGGATCGAATTAGTGCCGTTGCTCCAAAACTCGTAACTATGGCAAAGATTAACGGTACTGCAGTGGCACTTGTAGGTGTTCGTTGGAAAGACGAACGCGGTATAAAGAGCTATTGGGCTACCGCTGATACATTTCCTGAATTGCCAGACCAGGTTCTCGTTGGTAGTCAGGCTGCCTCTAAACTTGGCCTGAAAGCGGGAGATACTATTGATCTTCTTGGCAAGAAATTTTCTATTTCCGGTATCCTTTATGAGACAGGAGGAGATGACGATACGGTTATTCTTATGAACCTTGGAACACTCCAGGAATTACAAGGGACACCAGGAGTGACAAGTTTTATAGAGGTTGCCGCACTCTGTTCAGGCTGTCCTATTGAAGATATCGTTGCCCAACTTCAGGAGAAGTTGCCGGGCGTTGAAGTTAAAGCTTTACAGAATATCATTAATCAGCGGATGGCTTCTGTTCATTTTGTCCAGAAGCTAGCTCTTTCAATTAGTGTGGTAATACTGGTCACAGCTGCAGCTATGGTAGGCTTGTCGATGCTGTCGGCTGTGAATGAGCGTCGGAAAGATATAGGTATTCTTCGTTCACTCGGTTACGGCAAACCACAGATATTTCTTATATTTTGTCTTGAGGCTGGGCTTATTGGTGCCATTGCAGGGGTGATCGGATATTTGAGTGGGTTTGGTGCGAGCTTCAAAGTACTGGAGTTTCTTGCTATAGCCGAAGGAGGAACACCAGCTTTTTCTTCAACACATCTGTTGCTTGCCACCACTGCATTTTCTGTAGTGACGATTGTTGCTGCTGTCTATCCTGCATGGAAGGGTGCCTGTATAGATCCTTCCACTGCACTTGTGGCGCTATAAAGGAGAAGTGATAATGCTATCAGCCTATAATATTAATAAAAATTTCATCACCGATGGAAATGTGGTGCCTGTATTAAAGAATGTATCGGTAGATATTGGAAGGGGAGAGTTCGTCTCAATTGTTGGCCGTTCCGGGTCAGGAAAAACTACACTTTTAAATGTTCTTTCAACACTGATTCGTCCTGACAGCGGTGAACTACGGTATAAAGATGATAACCTGTCAGAAATCCCAGAAAAGCGCTTGAACCAGTTGAGACAGTCAGATTTTTCCGTGATCTTTCAATTTCACCATCTGCTTCCTTACCTGACAGTGCTGGAAAACACTTTGCTTCCATTTATGCAATCGTTACGTCCTGTCAAAAAAACAGCAGTTCAAAAAGCCAGAGCTTGTATCGAGAGAGTTGGTCTCGCTGATAAGGCTGACAGGTTGCCTGGCAACCTGTCAGGTGGTGAGCAGCAGCGGGTGGCTATTGCCAGAGCATTGGTAAAATCATCTCGGGTACTGTTTGCAGATGAACCTACTGGTAGCCTCGATCGCGGCACCGGGGAGCAGATAATGGCTCTTCTTGCCGACCTTCATAACGATGGTCTGTCAGTTGTAATGGTAACCCATGATCCCGCCTATGCTAATCTGGCTCAACGTTCAGTGCATATTGAAGATGGGGTGATAAGGTAATGTACTCTAGAAGGGAAGTAGATGTTGACGTAGACTTCCATCTTTCTTAATAAAAAGGTGCTTAAAAACGAAATGGTTTGCTAGAAGAACCTTTCTTTTTGAGCACTTTTTTTTTAATTGAAAACATACAATACATTCAACTCTTCACCCAACTGATCTTCCTGATGTAATTATTTTGATAGATACAGATGGTGCTGGTAAAGATCACAAATATCCTGGTTGAGATGATTCGTGAGGCTGGAGGAGAGCTTGAAAAGCGTCAGCGATTATTTCCAAGAGAACTACTACTGCTACTAGCAGTGAAAAAAAAGTTATCTTGATTCACTGCAGAGAAAAATATTTCTTAAACTGTTTCGATATCAAGGAATCCTTCTTCCGTATATGGTTGCTCTCGCACCACGATGGGATCTCATTCGATATAAAAAGTTACAACACAAAAAAACTTGTTGTAGTAGGACATAATGGCTTACGTGCACTGGCATTTTATTTAGAGCATACATTTGAATCTGTAGGTGCTATCGTCTTGTCACGTTTGTGAAAAAATGCTTTGACAAGATCAACACCGTTATAGAAAGAGTTTGTTAAGAATAGTTGACTATAACCTGTTTTAAGATTGAAAGGGTGAACGGGTTAGATTATATGCAGGAGGTGTTGGTGTCTTGCAGAGGCATCTTTCTGTTATCATCCTGAAATAATACTCGGAATTCTTTTCTTCTGAATGTAGACTGCATCGGATGTTAAAGTTAGCCTGACCTATAAAAAGATCGAAATATAGAAGGAGGTAAGTATGAAGAAGTGGAAATGTACTGTTTGCGGCTATATTCACGAAGGTGATACTCCCCCAGAAGCCTGCCCGCTATGTAAAGCGCCCGCAGAGAAGTTCGAGGAAATCATTGAAAACGGTAAGGTAAGGCGATGGAAGTGTACTGTCTGTGGGTATATTCACGAAGGAGACGGGCCACCGAAAGAGTGTCCAATATGTAAAGCCGGTGCAGATAAATTTATTGAAATTGATGCCGAAGGCAATGAGCAGGTTGAAGCAAAGAAAACAGAGGTTGCCAAGGTTAAACCTGACGAGAAGCAAGGGCCAAACTTTCTCTCCCGATTGATATTGAAAATGCATGTTCATCCAATCTCTGTGCATATGCCAAACGGGATTTTACCAGTCGCTGTTATTTTTCTGGCTGTTACCATTTTTCTTGGGATTATAAGTTTTGAGACGGCTGCATTTTACAATATGGTCTTTGTTCTTGTCACCATGCCTTTGGTTATTCTGACCGGATTTATTGAGTGGAAAAATAGATACCAGGGTGCAAAAACATTTGTTTTCTTCACCAAGATTGCGTGCAGTGCTATTGTTACGTTATCTTTAATTGTTCTTGTAGCCTGGCGTTTTCTTGATCCGGGTGTTGCAGGGCCGGAATCTCCGTTTCGTATGATCTATTTTGGTATCGCTGTAGTTATGCTTGGAGCAACTGGAATTGCCGGACACCTTGGTGGGAAACTGGTCTTTGGTAGTAGAGGGGACTGATGTCTTCTTAGATATGCAACTCATCGTTTTATAACGAGAAGTGGTGAGTTTGACCCGGTATTCCAGTTGTTGGGATACCGGGTTTTTTTATCTGAAATACGAATATGAGAAAGCTGGGCCGGCGAATATTTTAACAAATAGATCGTTCTCACTCCGGAAGGCGAGAACAACTGCTGTCTCCTGATGAAAGAACAACTTGAATAATTCTTCCTGTACCAATTTATGGGTAGGTTAAATTACCTGATATGATGTACAGTTAGAGGAGTAAGGGAGTATTTTTTCTCATTGCAGAGGCTCATACTCTGTTGATGGGTTAATGATTTATCGGTGCCATATAGATCAAGGTGGTAAAATTTTGAGATCTTGTTGTTGTAATGCGTTCTCTTTTTTAATTGTAAGGTAAGATTTGCTAAATACTATTCCAGGTATCCTCATTCATTGTTCTCCGTCGTCAAGTATTCGCATGTCTTCAGGGGACTCAGAGAATGTTTTCTCCGGTGCACTTGTTACAACCGGGCAGCCATTACTTACGCTCCCAATGCTTTCCAACCAAAAAAATTCTCCTGTAGTAATTTTGGAAGCAGGTGAATATACACAACTGCGGTCTGATGGTTGTGAACTCCTTTCCTGTTGTTACGGATATCCTAGAATAACAGTTGCAAAAAAAGACGACATTTCAGTGATATGTGCAAGTTTGATCCCGTTAGTCGAGGTTTCCAAAGACGGGATGGAAGCGCGTATTAATCTTTTCCCACCACTGCTTGAAGAGGATAGCCCAAATCTTGATATAATCTTATTGGCCCTAAAGCAGCAGGGGGTTTTGTATGGAATTGATCGTCATGCACTGGAAACTGTCCTTATAAAACTTAAAGAAGACGGACAACCTCTGTTAAGTCAACTCACTGCTCGAGGCAAGGCTCCTGTTGAGGGAAAGGATGCCTATATCAGGTTTGAAGTAGAGATAGGGCCCCTGCCAGGAAAAATCCTCGCTGATGGCAGTATTGACTTTAGAGAACGCCTTATGTTTGTAGGTGTTAAGAAAGATCAACTTTTAGCATGTAAAGTACCTGCAACCAAAGGACATCCAGGAATCAATCTGGCAGGAGAACAACTTGAAGCTACAGACGGTAAAGACATTGCTGTAAAAATTTCCGAGGATATCCACTACTGTGAATCCGATGGAACTATACGGGCAACTGTTTCCGGGGTGTTGTCTGTTGTGGGTGAGGACACCATTCGTGTTTCCTCAAAACAGCAAATTGAAGGAGACGTCGACTTTACTACTGGCAATATCCGTTCAAATGATAGTGTGGATATTTCTGGATCAGTTCTTCCTAATTTTTTGGTTTCAGTCAAAGGAAATGTCTCCATAGGTGGGAGTATCCAATCAGGGTCTGTAAACAGTCATGGCAATATTGTGATAAAAGGAGGCGTCGTAGGTAGGAAGAGTCAGATCCGGGTCCAAGGTGATGCTGATGTTCAGTATATAGAAAAAGGACTCCTTGCGGCAGGTGGCAATATAGTTATCCGTACCGGGGCATATTACTCTTCCATACAGGCAGGTGGCAATATTCACTGCCCTGAAAATGTGAAGATAGTTGGGGGAGATGTTGTTGCAGGAGGTTGCCTGAACTGTGGGCAGATAGGCTCTCCCAGATCTGAAAGGATCCATATTGCAGTTGGGACTGATCCTTACAGATATATGCGATATCAAGATTTACAGAAAGAATACCATGAAGCTTTGCAAGAGACACAGCGTTGGTATCATCGTCACGGCCGAATGCTGAAATTGCCCGAACGTATGCATGATCTTGAGATCAAATTGCGCGCAATCGAGCAAGAGCTTTCTACCCTGAATCTCATCCCCAATACTCCTGAATTTTCTCGCGGGGAAAGTGCTTTTTTCCATACTTTGGCATCAATTACTACACATACGGGAATAACCTCCGGAAATATCATTCGAATAGGCAATGAGGTTTTGGAAATTGAGCATAATCTTGCGGGTTGTATTGTAAAGCTAGATCCTAAAACTGCAGAAATAGTGATAGATTTTCTATAATAGAGGTAGCAAGATGTTCGTTAGGCTATGGATGACCAAAGATCCAATTACATTAAAAAACGATCAGTCCGTTGCTGAAGCAAAGCTCTGTCTTGAAGAGAACAGTATCCGCCGTGTCCCTGTTGTGGGTGCTGCTGATGATCTGATCGGTATTATAAGTCGCGAGGACATTTTTAAGGCAATGCCGTCAGCAGTGGATGGTAGCTCTGCTGGTTCACAAACACTTTTTGCTGATTCAACAAAGGTGTCAGAAATTATGACGTCTAATCCAATGTTCGCAGAGCCGATGACCTCTCTTGAGACAGTTGCCCAGCGGATGCGAAAACACAAGATAGGTGGAATGCCCGTCGTGGAAAATGGTTCGTTAATTGGTATTATAACCGAATCTGATATTTTTTTAGCCTTTATGGATATACTTGGTGCCAAGGAAGAAGGGGTACGGATAGAGGTAATTATCAGCAAGAAAAGGGAGGACCTGTACATTATCTTTGAGATCTTTAAACGTTATCGAGTCTCAATCAAGACGATCACCGTCCATAATGACTTTAGCCCAAAACAACGATTGATAACAATGAAAATCATAGGTGAAGAACTTGACGGTACATTGAACGCACTAAGGAAATCTGGTGCTCAGATAAACAGTATACAGGAAGAAAATACTATATTTTAACAATGCACAGGTACTGTTAGGCAAGTAGGGAGTTATGCGACAAGGGACACTCCGCGCGGTAATTTCGGAATATCTGTTCGGAGAGGGGACAATACAAGTTCATGAATCAGGATTCTCGTATATTAACCCTATTTCTGTTCCAGTGCTTCACGCACTTTAACGGCAAAGTCCTGGATTGAGAAAGGTTTATGAATGAAGCATACACCTTCATCCAGGATCCCGCGATGGGCTATAACATCGGCTGTATAGCCGGACATGAACAGTATTTTACTATCTGAATCGATAGTAGTTAACTGATCAGCAAGATCACGTCCATTCATGTCTGGCATGACAACGTCTGTTATAACCAAATGAATTCTACTAGCGTTTTCCGCTGCTATTTCTATGGCCTTCGCTGGCGTATTTGCTGTCAATACGGTGTAGCCTAGTCTTTCGAGCATGTTTTTTCCCATCTTGAGTACCATAGCATCATCTTCAACTATCAGAATTGTCTCAGCGCCGCCCATGTTGACTTTTGTGGTGGTTTTCTCCTGAATAGCTCCAGAAACACCATGGTGAACCGGCAGGTAAATATAGAATGTTGTTCCGTGACCTAGCTCACTGTAGACGTTAATAAAACCATCATTTTGTTTGACTATGCCATAGACTGTTGCCAGCCCCAGTCCAGTTCCTTCACCGACTTTTTTGGTGGTGAAAAAAGGTTCAAAAATCTTGAGTGAAACTTCTCTGTCCATACCGCAACCGTCATCGCTGACAGCCAGGAGGGTGAAATCTCCTTGTGTAAACCCTGGGTGGTCTTTGCAATAGGCTTCATCAAAGGTTGTCATACCTGTTTCTACTGTGACCTTGCCCACACCTGCGATAGCATCACGTGCATTAACACAGAGATTGGCCAGGAGCTGGTCGAGTTGTGACGGGTCGATTTTGACTTGCCCAATTCCAGACACTGGTAACCACGATAGGGAAATGTCTTCACCGATGAGTCGCTGCAACATCTTTAGCATGCTTTCCACGGCTTTATTCAGATCAAGTATAATTGGGGCGATGGTCTGCTTGCGGGCAAAGGCAAGTAACTGTCTGGTAATATCTGCTGATCGTTTGGCGGCAATGTTAATTTCAAGGAGATCCTCATACAATGAACTCGATGGATCCACTTGATCCAGTGCAAGTTCTGCATAGCCAAGTATGACACTGAGCATATTGTTGAAGTCATGGGCCACCCCGCCAGCTAATTGTCCTACTGACTCCATTTTTTGAGCCTGAGTGAGTTGGTTCTGCAGTTTTTCCCGTTCTTGTTCGGCCAGTTTACGTTCTGTTATGTCTCTATGGGTTCCACACATACGGAGCGGTTTGCCCTGTGCATCCCAGCTGACAATCTTTGCCTGATCGAGTATCCATTTGTACTGGCCATCCTTTGTGCGCATGCGGTATTCGATTTCATGTGCTGGCGTGCGTCCTTCTAGGTGGTCATTGAGAGATTTCCAAGCAAGAGTTCGGTCATCTGGATGATGAAGATCGTTCCACTGCTTGACAGAGTATTCAACCTCTTCCAGAGTGTAGCCGAGCATCTCCGCCCAGCGAGCATTGCGGATTACCTCACCTGTCTCAATATCCCAGTCCCAATAGCCTAATTGGCTGCCATCAAGCACAAGTTGCAAACGTGTTTCGCTGTCTCGCAAGCTCCTGACAGACTCGCTTAGCCTGTCCGCCATCGTGTTGAATCGCACGGCTAACCGCCCTAGTTCGTCACTGGACTCGACAGAACAGCGTGCATCCAAGTCACCAAGTGCGATTAAATCGACTGTGGCTTCCAACCGATTAACGGGCGCGCTCACCAAGTGTTTGAGGAGTATGGAAGTAGCTGCGTACAACACAGTCAGGATCATGACCATCAAAAACCAGACGGCGCGGTGTGCTTCATTGGTGGCCTGGTCGACCAACGCTCGTGTTAGCACGACGCGGACTTCTCCGATCTTCTGCGCCCCTGTCTGGGGGGTTGTAAAATTGATAGCCTGAATGCGAACGATCGGGTCAACCAGCGACACCTGTGGCTTGGTGACTTCGCGCAGCTTGCCGTAACCGACCGCTGTGATGCTGAATTGTGCAACCTCGGGATCGGAAACAAGAGAAGCAAGTTGCTTGTCTATTGCTGAAAGGTCAACGTTCCAGAGTGAGTAGGCCACCGAGCGGCTGGCCAAGTCGGTCATACGATCCGCACGTCCTTCCAGTTCCATAAAACGAGTCTCCCGCTCATGTTCGATCAGTACATAGGCAACAGAGGCCACAACGAGAGTGACCAATATCGCCAGCGTCAGCACTAGCTTGGTGTGCAGGCTGGTAGCAAGCGAGATCAGTCGAGTCGGCAAGCTCATGTCATTTCTTTTCCATCAGCGGTGCTAAGGAAAATGTGTAAGGCCCAGGCGAGGGGTGAAGGTGTTTTGAAAAGACACTGAAGTCCAATGCGTCGGTTTGGTCGTAAACAACCTGGTAATAGCGCGCAGCGTTCTCTGGAGTGATAACATAAAGATGGTCTAGTTTTTGTCTCGCTCCACCGTACGCTGCGAAGTCAAGGCCTTGGTGGTAGTCGTTCAGCAGGACCATAGCCCAGGCGCCTATGAAAAAATGGCTACCCAAGCTAACCGTCATGCCTTGATCTGCCATACTCGGTACTGCCTGCGGCGCGGCAGCCGTGCTACCAACTAGTACGGATGCACTACGAGCCTTCACAGCGCGCAGCGCGCCAAGTGCCATCGAATAATTGGCGGCCCAGATGATATTGGTCTGTGGGTAGCGGGCGAGCAGGACATCAGCTTTGCTTTCGGCGTCGGGTGTGCCCCAGTTGCCGAATGCCAGTTGATTCTGTTGGCCTCTTCCTGTTTGTGTCAGGTAGTCGCTCACTCCCTGTGCGCGCTCAAGCGAAACAGGTGTGCCCCGGGCGCCGGTAATGCCTACCACCTGAGGTTCTCTGGAGCCGAGTTGGCGACACAACTCTTCCATCATGCGGTAGGTACTGCGCTCCTCATCAGTTTTCGCAGTGCCTATCCAGTGGGGCATCTGCTCACGCTCGTTACCAATCTCATTCCGTTGTTCAACGGTCAGGTCGTTGTGTATCAGTAAAACCTTGGTCGGAGTGCCTTCGAACATCCTCAACATCTTTAGCGCGGCCTGCTTCTCGTTGACCATCACGACATAGTCTGGCAGATCGGCTCGTTGCGCGACGCTTTCAGCCTGGCGCAGCATTAATAAATGGTCACGCTCAGCGTATAACACCTCAAGTTCCATTCCAAAGGTCTTCGCGGCGACGCCCATCAAACGTGCGGTCATCGGCCAGAACATCCCCTTCCCGCGATTGACGGGTTCGCCGGGATTGAGGAAGACAATGTGCGGTGTGGTTGGCAGTTTCGGTGCCGTGGTGGCCAGGCACAGTGTGCTGGTTAGCGCTACCATCATGGTGAGCGCCAAGAGGCGGATCAACGAGGCAAAAATCATACTCTTTAGCTTCAGTGGCAATGTAATAGCCATGGGTGATACCCTCCAAAGAATAGGAATCCGATGAACCTGAATAATTATTAGTATTGCAGTTATAGCGGAGCATGTCAAACAGAAGAGGCGCGATTTTGTGCAGATTATTTACCAGTTTTAATCAATATATCTCTCACTATTGTGGCCACAACTAATGCCAGAGGATGCTGATTATAGTTGCACTGTAATTAGGGGTCCTATTGCCAATTACTGATCGAATAATCGTTTTAATTCAGGTTCAATAGTAGAAATGTTGAATCTAAGCGAAGCATCACTAGTCCTTGGTAAGCTAAAGTCAGCAGTCCAAACGCTCCACATTAAAGCAATTCCTAGGCGAGTATGACCTCACTATCATTCAACATCACCTCTTCTATTTTGCTCCCGAAGCTCAAACACTCCTCTCCCCCCCTCTTTTTTTCCCTCCCTGGATCAGACCCTCCGCCCTATTTTCACACTCCATGCCTACAGCTCGCCCCTCCCACCGTCCCTCTATATTGCGCCCCCTCCCTATCTTCCCCGACCCTTCCATAACAATTATTACGCCTGCTACCCGTGCCTTCCCTTTTTTTTTCTCTACTCATCATCCTCTCTTTTTTTTTCCGTCCTTCTTCTTTTTACCCCGGACTCTCTTCACGGCTCGTCTCAACCAGAAGCCATTGGAAATGTCCTCGCCTCCCAAACGACCGAAAATATCAATATTTCTCAACACATTCTGACAAACATCAGTAAATTTTTTCAGGCTGACGTCTCCAATATGATGACCATACGTATCATTGATTTTTTTAAAATATTCCCATTCTAATCTATATCCAATCAAGTACACACTGTTGCTCCCACCCCTGCTTCAATCTTCGTGGCGTTTCCCCAAAAACAACGGTTATTAATCCCGGTCAAAGAATCTGTTGATGCAAGTTTTCGAATCTCTTTTTCCAGCTTAATACGTTCAGAAATCTCATTGGTGAGATGCTCATTTTTCTGTTTAAGCTCAAACGTCTGCTCTTCCACTCGTATATCCAGTTCTTTGTTATGCTTTTTCAAATGCGCCTGCCTGCGTTTAAGAAAAATCAAGCGCGATACCATAACTCCAAATGCGAGGGTAAAAAAGCCAAGAATAGGGAGAATCTGTTTTTTATACTGTTCAACCAGACCGACTGGCTCGTTGACAAAGTAGGAATTTTCAGGGAGCAGTTTTTTCTTAATACCAAATGCCTTGAGTTGTTGATAATCAAACATATACTGATTGGGGCTCTGGGTAAGAACAGGAATCGAGCCCGCAGAAACCCCGGCAAGAATTTGCCGGGCCATCCGGCCTGCTTCCCTGCCCTGGGAGGCGCCTGTTGTCATCAGTCCACCGACAATCCCGTCACCGAAATAAAAATCCCAGGATCCATAGATCGGTACCTTTGAGGCTTGCTTAATCATCCTGATACCGTCAGTATAGGAGATAAAAAAACCTGCCCGGTCCCGATTGAAGGTGAGTAAATAGATTAAATCATCTTCCCCGAGTGTTGATATTTTCCCCGGCACTTCATCAAGTAAAAAATCTTGGAAATATTCAAATGAAAAACGGTTATGGAATTTGATGGCAACTTGGTCAAGCTCGATTTTTATTGCTTTTCCTGTAGGTGTTTTATCCAGGATTACCACGATATTTTTCCGATCTGGGTGGACCTGACTCATCAGGTTTAGGGTGCCTTCATAATCAATGCTCTCAGCAATACCTGTGATCTGGGTTTTGTCAGCTATCAGTTCCGGGGAATAATTATTCACTCCACAAAAAACAACCGGGACTCCCGGATAAAGCTGGTCCCCGTACTCAGTAATAAATTGGAGCGCATTGTTGTCCGAACAGATAATCAACGCATATTTGATCTTATTTAGGTTTATTTTATATTTTTGAAACGCCACCAGGTGTTCCAGATATTCCTTGCCGGAATTCCTTTTGGTATCTAGGTAGTCATAGTGAAACTCAAGATCACCAGCTAGGTCGGAAAGTTCGAGTTCAATACCTCGTGATATATTGTCCGTCCAGAGGAGTCCCTGGTGATAGGAATGAAGAACAAGGACGTTCTTAATTCGCAGTGCCATTGCAGATGATGGACATAAAAAAGAGAGGCCCACAAACATTATTAGGACATAAAATTTTAGCAACCTGTATTTCACATGCATAAGGTAAGGGATAATGGTGATACGAAATCTCGTTACAAGCTCAGTCTATCTTTCCCAGAAAGTACTACCATTGTACGAGTAATGATAACCGACTACCGTCTTTTTTCCTGCTTATCCTAGAGTATTATCTCTCTCTGCAACGCACATCTTAACATATGCAAGGCAGATATGTCTTTACTTCAAAATTCCGTTTCAATTTGGAAAGATATCTCTATTTATAATTTTCAAACCTATAAAATACAAAAATCGTCTGGTTACAGAGTACCATCCGTCGTCATAGGAAACAACTTCGGTTTGCATTGTATGTTTAGGTTGTGTTGCTAATGGCAAAAAAGCAGCTAATAGTCACGCTTGATTTCATAGATGTCACTAACACGAACCATGACCATAAGATTGCCATAGCAAATATCATATGCTATCGGACGTTTCCCACGTTTATACTACTACTGTATCCAGAAAATTACGTTGTTCTCAAATCCTAACAACAAATAAGAAATCTGAGATCAGATCTTATCCATGAAAACCCTATCCTTGCTGTTGATGCACAAGCATTGTAATTCTGCGAAAGGGAGAACTGTTATCATAGGAGCACATTTTGAAAAAATCATGATATCGTCGGGTTGATAGCTTTTTGTCAAATAATCTTGACAACGTTGGAACCTGGGAAATCTAGTTTGAAGCAAAGGTAGACCAAGAAAGTGGAGGCACTGACATGAGAATAATAGAGAGCGAAGAAAATCTTGTGAGATCGGCTTGGAAAGGATAATCTAATTTTTAGTGTGGGTGACCCTGAAATGCTCGTTGCACCTAGAAAGCAGTCTCAATAGGATTGTTATATATGTTCAATTATTTCAATGTTGTTGCTTGATATTCGTCATGTCGGAGGACGGCGGAATAGGTTTTTGAAGCCTGGAAGGAATGGCGCATAGGCAGGAACAATAGAAAAATAACGCGGAGGAGATAAAGCATGGCAAAAAAGGTAAGATACCAGATTAAATCGGAATGCCCTGAATGCGGATGTGGTCTTATAGACAATATGACGCCTGATGAATTCCGGGAAAAACATGGCGACACCAAGGATAAAGTAACCGTTAATTGTAGTGAGTGTGGCGAAGGTTACGATGGCAGCGTAAATGAGAAACACACTCCTGTCCAAAACAGGACAGAATCGTAAAATGATCATTTGATTTTATTGGATTTTGAGGACTGGAAAGCTCGTTTCTCAAAACCAAGTGTTCTTTTTCGTTTTAAAGCATTTTCGGCTGCCAGCAATCAGACCTTTTATACCTTCATACCCTATCGCTTCATCTGGCGCAGAGAGGGGCGTCATGTTCGATGCTAGCGGGAACTTGGCACTTAAGATGTTGCTAAATAACGATGGCTGGACAACAGCTGACTGCTGGCTGCATGATGCTGTTCGGTCTCTGCCACAACCCATGTTCAACGACAATTTATACGATCTGGAAAGAGACAAAAAGTTTAAAATGGGCGCTTATCAACAACGATGGTGCCTGTCGTTTTCGGGATTGTCATTTGCAGGTTTGTCGCTCTGGTTTGACGCATGTTCACCGGTTAGTCATGATCTCGTTCCGAGCTCGGTTCTGGTTACATGACCGTCTCTTCAATTGAAGTAGAAAAACTTGGCTGCTGGAGCCGTCTAGAGCAGTGGCAATTCTTTACAGAGCATTTTTATTATCTAGGTATGCGACAATTCAATATAGTCAGATTAAAAAGATATTTTATTTCGTCCTTGTCTTTTAGCTTTATAAAGAGCCTTATCCGCTAATGAAATAAGTTTTTCAGGTGAACTTTCTTCGCAAGGAACGCCTGAAGCAATTCCGAAGGAAAGAGTAAGATGAGGTGCAACATTTGATTTTGCATGTTGGATATTCATTTTAGCAATGTTTCTCTTTATATTTTCAGTTACCTCTATTGCGCCAGCTGTATTGGTGTTTGGTAAAATTACCATAAACTCCTCACCTCCATACCTCCCAGCCAAATCGCTAGGGCGCTTAAGACAATTGTCAATTACATGGGCAACTTCAGTTAAAGAATCATCTCCTTTCTGATGTCCATAGTGGTCATTATATGCTTTGAACATATCAACATCTGTCATGATAATAGATAAGGGATCTCTATCTCTTTTTAGCCTCTGCCACTCAAGCATCAATCGTTCATCTAACAGTCGCCTATTGGCAATTCCAGTGAGTCCATCTAGCTTTGCTAATCGCTCGAGTTCATCTGTTTTTCTTTGCATTTCAAGAAATATGGGTGTCGTGATTTTACGTGAAACAACTATAATTAAGCCTAAACTTAGTGATATAGCAATAAGAACAGCAAACACAAGTTCGACTTGTGTTCTGAGAACTAATGATTGCATCACCTTGTTCTGATTTTGGTACTCATCTTCTACTTTCGATACAATCTGAGAGGCCGACTCGGTTATTTCAAGTTCATGTTGATCAAGATTTTGAGAGACTCTTCTTAAATCAATACTGGCAGACCGAATTTTTATAAAGGTCTCGTAATAGACCAGTAGCTCTTGATTTGCTTTGATAGCGTTGGCGCTAATACGAGCACTGTCAGATATTTCTTTTAACGCTGTGTTCAAGTTATTAAAAGCTTCTGTGGCGTATTTGTAGTTGTTCTTAAACATTACAAAATACTTCTCATTTGCCTCGTTGAGGTATTTGGCCTGGTACAGTCTCATCAACTGAAAAGAATTGCGCGCATTGCCAAAAGAGAAAAAGATATCGGGAGCTTGAACTATCCCTACATTGATCCTGATTGCGGAGAGCTGGTTTTCAATGAGAAGTTCTTGTTTTATGAACACCGTTGACAGGAGCGACTGTTGGTACATGATCAGTTTAACTATTTTTTCAAACTGGATTTCATATTGATCAGTCTCCTGTTGAATATGTTGGATCATTCCCAGCCATTCAATGTTACTGACCTGGTGGCTTATTTCCTCTAAAGCACTTTTAAGTTCGATTATTTCTTCGTTGAATTGATCGAAATCGCTCTGACGATAAAAACGTTGATAGCGTTCTGCATTGAATTGCACTTGCCGGATCTTGCCGGCAATACCTTGAGAGAGTGCTCTTGTTACCGCTAGTTTATTTGTGAGGTCATCTACCGTCTTCTCAATTTTATTGAGTCGATTAAGAGAAAAAAAGACGATTCCCAACATTAATGATAAAGCCAAGAGATAGCCTAAAACTATTTTAAAGATGGTCTTTTTCTTATTTATAGCCGGCATATCTGTTAGTTGCTGCATCTGGTAGCTGGTTCATACCATTCCGCTAACCCTGTCTGCAATCTCTCGGCAGCCTGCTCTGGTGTAATAACACCATTCATTACATCAACTGAAGAGTTAAGGCTAATTTCATAAGCACTCGGTTTGCCATCACGTATCTTCCCCCACACAAAACGGCTATCAGTCGGATATAGGTCATTAAAGCGTAAGAAAGTAGAAGCATGCTCATTTTTGGTAGCAGCAATGTTGTTATGCATTGGGAAAAAACCAGGAAGCTGATCTGCAAGCAAGGAAGCAAACTCGCTTGTGGTCATCCATTGCAAGAACTGTTTTGCCTCTTTTATGTATGGGGACGATTTATTTAAACCAATCCCTGCATCGGGATGAAAAGTTACGTAGTAATCTTTTCCATCTGGTGGAGGGATGGCGAACACACTCCACTTAAAATCTGGTTTTTGTTCTTCAAAAAAAGGAATATCCCATGAACCACCAAACCACATGGGTGATTTACCTTGGATAAACAGCTGTAAGCTATCTGCATATTTTAAAAGTTTCTGGTTTCTTGATACGTAAAAGGAAATATCTTTGACAGCCTGAAAAGAGGCTATCATCTGCTGATCATCAAAACAACGATCTCCGTTGTAATAGGCTAACCTCCCTTGAGACCCACCAATGAGATTCGGGATTACATTTTGAAGTATCAATCCATTAATTGTCCAGGCATCACCTGTTGCATTAGCAAAGGGAGTGATCCCTGCTTTTTTGAAATTTTGAGCGACAATGAGCAACTCTTCCCAGGTCTCTGGAATTTCGCTGTTCATGTCTTTAAAAAGTGACATATTGTAATAAATACCATGGGAAACAGCCATAAGAGGAACTCCATAAATAGTTCCATCTTCCATGGACCATGCTTCAAGCATTTGAGGAGGAAAATTATTTTCTAAATCGGATAACTCATTAAGTTTTTTAAGATATCCCTTATTAAATAATTTTTTCGAGTGTGAAAAAGATCGAAGGTAGAATAAATCTGGTGCAGTGCCACTTTCTAGTTGTGTTTCAATGACATCATTATAATCCGAAGGGGGCGTGGGATCGAATTTAATAACTATGTGAGGATGCTTCTCAGTAAACTTCTGTAGGATAAAACTGATTTGCTCAACATCATCCTTCCGCCAAGATCCCAAAGTCAGAATGATCTGTTTTAGCCGTTTTGGTTTGTCAGTCACTTTCATTCTCACTTTTTCCAGTTCAGAGACACTAAGCTCTGCACCATTCAAAGAAGAGCAAGTAAATACAAAAGAAATAGCGACTAAAAATGTCAGTAAAGGGGACGTTTTCATGGTTAATTAAAGCCTAGAATTAAATATCTTGATTGAGTTATCACAAATTTCCTTCCGGCCTACAGGAAAACATATATATTCTTGACTATAAGCTACAGTTCAACTGTTTAGCCCCAGCTATTTACAAGTACCATGTTTCTTGAATTAAAATCAAACCGTTCTGCCTCAAAGACGGGGATATTGTTACTTCTTCTGATTACATAGCAATCCTAATCAATATGCAATCAACATCGCTCAAGCTTGTTCCTAAGGAGCTAATTTCCCGAATTTTATTGGAATAGTATCCTTTGAGGTTGTAACAAATTCAGTTCCAGCAGGGGAAACCGTTAACAAGCTCGTTAACTGAGGAGGTTGATACTATCTGTTTTGATCATGATCAACTTCTTTTTGTACAGGGACCCGATTGCTTTTTTAAACGTTTTTTTACTTATACCAAACATAGCATATATTTCTTCAGGTGGGCTTTTATCGGTGAGGGCAACCATTCCGTCATTACCCTTCAGCGTATCAAGAATGGACTGTGAAATATCATCAACTCGTTGATATCCTGTCTGCTGTAATCGTAAATCAATTTTGAGGTCATCACGTATTTTTTTTACATAACCTTCCAGCTTCTGACCTATGACGAGTTTCTGAAAGACTTCATTCTGATAGATCATGCCGACATGGGAGCCATTGACAACTGCACTGTATCCCATATCTGTTACTGCGTAGACAAGAAGGTCGACCTTTTCTCCCTCTTTAAATTTTGGAGGTTGAAGATCAAGAAATTTATCGAGTTTTGAAGAGGCTGCAATGCGGTGTGTTTTTTCACTAAGGAAGACAAATACAACATATGAGTTGCCTTTCCTCATGGTGTTTTGCTGTTCGCTTTTAGGTACAAACAGATCGTCCTCAAGCCCCCAGCCCAGAAAGGCACCTGCTGTGGAAGTTGAGAGGACCTTCAATGTTGCAATTTCATCGACCATTACAGTTGGGTTATGAACAGTTGCCAGGAGGCGCTGCTCTTTATCTACATAGACAAAAACGTCAATTTCATCACCTGTCCGGTATCGTTTACCGGAAAGCTTACTTTTAAGGAGAATGTCTCCCGATTCACCACCATCAAGATGAATGTTATGGTCATGTGAAGGTTTTATAGAAAGCCTGTTGATTTTGCCTATCTGTACCATTTTTCTCCTGTTAACTACTGGGCTATTACGTGGTGTTGTACGTATACTCCTGAGCTAAGCTTAACCTAGAACCTATAGAAATGCATTGAGATTACGGATCGTCCTGAAGATGCCGTTACCTAATGTAGATTGAGTTACTTAATGCAAGGAAAAGCAGATGAAATAAATTTGTCAGATCGGATCTATTCCTTTACTGGTTACGGGAATAGTGTTTCGATCTCTTGGTTGTGAAGAGTGGTTATACCATCTTTTAATCTGCCCGCTATGAAAAGAATATCCTGGCTGTCACCGTCTATATTCGGCAATAATGCAGAGTTAAAGGCACTTTCTTTAGCGTTCAGGTGATTACAGACAAGGAGATAGTTGGATTTATTTTTATAATGCGATCTTGTCAATTCTTCTACGCTTGCACCTTTGGCATTTAACAAGTTGTGATAGTGGGTTATGAGCGCAGTTATCCAATCACTGTAGAGTGGTTTTGCTTCAGTGGGAATGGTGTCGGCTAGCTTTGTGAGGCTGGTAATATCAGGTTCTCTACCTGATTGAATTGCACTTAATGCAGTTTCAAGGGCACGCCGCCTTGAAACCATATAGTGATCAGCAAAGTCCTTTAATCCTTTCGAATACTCTTTTATCTTTTGCGCATGGAAAACGAAAAATATAGGGATGAGTATCATCCAAATAGGCGGAACCGGTTTCTCAAGTACCAATCGGGCCAGTTTGTGTGCTCTTGATTCTTCATATTCAAGGATGCGTTGTTGCTTATCTTCGAGTGAAATTTTATTCATATAAATATATTGTTGATGAAGAGTGTTACACCTGTACCTGCATTTTCCTGGTGTTGCTGGAATTCAGGAGAGTACCTTTCTACCGAAAGACCTGTTTATTATTTGTTAATCATCCTCAAGAACTGACTCCAGGTAATCCTCAGCCTCTTCTACCTGCTTGACATCTGTATAGTAATAACGTGTTGGATCAATACCGTTGTCTTCAAGATAGTCTGACATACGCCCCAGGATAGAAAATGAATTGGTTAATAACGGCAGGAACGCGTAAACAAAAAGTAATGCTGCACCCAGAGCGCAGAAAAAGTTCAGTAAACGTTTGGGTAAACTTTTGTTGAGTACTATTTCCATGGTTTCCAATAGAGCCGGGAAGCCCCGGCTCTTAATTTAATTGTTATCTAGATTTTCGCGGTGATTTCAGGGAAAACCAGATAGAACATAATGTAGGCCATTGTGAGTGTAAGCATCAGGTTGAGGCTTTGTCCACACGCATAAAGGATGAGAGGTTTGCCACCTTTAAAATACTTAGCCAATTCCCTGAAGTTTGTGGAAAGACCAATTGCAGCAAAAGACAGTGCAAAGAACCAACCTCGCAGCAGGCGGGTACCACCCCGAACTGCTCCTTGATCGATCAGAGCACTACTCATTTCTTTACCAAGACTACCATCAATAAATGAAAACAGGATAGAGGCGGCAAGAAAACCAAGAACAAATTTTGGGAAACGATGCCAAATTTCACCAGCACCGACAGTGCGAGACTGTGTTCCATCGTTTTCGACTCTCATGCACCAGTACAATGCGACACAGAAAGCAGTAACACCAATCATGACGTTCTGGATCATCTTGATGGTAGCTGCTACGTAAAGAGCTTTTTCTCCAAGAAAAGCACCCGCAGCGGCAACTGCTCCTGTTGCATCAATAGTACCACCCATCCAGGCTCCACCTAAGATCTCTGGCATACCAACTGCTTTAATGAATGCTGGCATGGCAATCATCATAACCGCCGTAAAAACGAGAGATAGGCCAATAGAAAGGGTCAGTTCCTCTTTTTTTGCACGGCAGGCTGCGGCTGTGGCGATAGCAGCAGAAGTACCGCAAACAGACATGTCTGCAGAAATGACAATGTTAAGGGTTTTAGAAGGCATTTTTATAACCTTCTGGCCAAGAATATAAGTAGTAACGAGAACCGTTGGGGTGACAACCCAGGCAACGAAAATGCCCGGGATACCGATGGACATGATTTTACTGAAGAGAACTTCAGCACCAAGAAGTACCAGGCCTGTTTTAATAAAGAACTCAACTTGACAGGCAGGTAGAACCCATTTGGGCGTGCCAATGGAGTTGGCGATTATCATGCCAAGGAGGACACCCCACGCTTCTGCACCAAAACCATATTGCTTAGAAATGGTATGCCCCCCAAGGGTATAAGCAAGTACAGCAACCATGAAGACGAGAACGAATCCCTTGGCAAATTCCACAAAACTTCTACCCATCATAGATATGCCGGCTCCAAAAAAGACGATCATAAAGCAGCAAAGGCCTACCAGGCTAGGTACATGGTTGTATGGTTTATTGCTGGTTTTGGCTTTGGCAGAAGATGCTTTTCTCTCAGCTGCCCGCCAGTCCGCAATTTTTACTTCGGCTTCTGCGTTTAGTGTTTGATCGTTGAAATTGGCAGTAGCAGCAGCAACTTCTGCAGCGGTCGCCGTAGCCAGAGCGGCAGCAACATTAGCCTTCGCGGCTTCATAGGCTGGCATTGCTTTGTCATTCATCACTTTAGCTTGTGCTTCTGTACGAATAAATGCGTCGGCAGGGTTTTCTTTCCATTTGCCGGGCTTGCTTGTCCAGTATGAAACAAATTTACCAAAGCCTGTAGTCTTGGAGGCTTTGAATTTCTTTGCACTATCCGCCTTATACCAGGCGATTGTTTTAAACGGTGCCTTTTCTGCCTCTAGAGCCTGTATCTGCTTCGCCTCTTGAATCTTTGGAGCAAAATCGGCCTTTGGGCCAAGCCCTAAATAGGCAATGAGGCAGACAGCAATGGTGAGAAAACCAAGCCAGATAGCAAGGTAATCCTCCTTTGTCCAAAGGTCGGACAATTTGCTTTGACCGTGGTCGATGACCACGTTTGAATTTTCTTTAGCCATTAATTCTTCCTCCTCGTTTGTGACGGTCATGAGTAATTATGTTAAAAACAAAGAAAAACGAAACTACTTCCCAAGCCAGATCTGTCAGATTCCAAATTCCTGATAGATTGACTCTAAAAAACAACTATTAGGCTACTCAAACTATTTGGCAACAACAAAAATCAGATTATGGGATGGGGTGTTACTGATGTGAAAACTTTTTCAAATTGGTATCTTAAAGGATGTTTTGCAACGATGCAAGTAAATGTCAGGTAAAGGGCAGGATAAAGAGAATAGTAAGGGAATATACTGAAAGCTATCTGGATGTTAATGCATAATTACTGTGCATTCAAGAAGCATGTTTTTTGAGTCTATATAGAGCGGTTTCTGAAAAGCCATGCAGCAAATGGAAGTGCTACAATTGACATAAGAATAAGTGGCCAGATTTGTGGCCATATCATCTGCGTACCAGCACCTTCAAGGAAAATTTTACGTAAAGCTAGTATTATATAGCGGACAGGGTTTATGCAATCTGCTTGTTGCAACCAGAGGGGCATGTTTTCTATCGGAGTTGCAAACCCTGATAGTGTAATTGCTGGCATCATAAATAGGAAAGTCCCAAGAAGTCCCTGCTGCATGGTCATGGAAAGTGATGAGATGAGAAGGCCAACACCAACCATGGTAATGATAAATGCGAGAAGCGCGAGAACAAGAGCTGTAACTGTGCCCCGAAATGGAACGTGAAACCAGTAAACAGCGCCAGCAGCAAATATGAGCGCATCAAGCAAACCAAAGACAATACCGGGAAGAGATTTACCTAAAAGAATTTCACCTGGTGTAAACGGTGCGACGAGCAGCTGATCGAATGTGCCAAATTCTCGTTCACGTGCCACCGAAAGGCTTGTCAGGATCAAGACGACAACCATGCTGATTATTCCACCCAGAGCAGAGACTATAAACCACCTGCTTTTAAGGTTTTCGTTAAACCATGCTCTTTCAATCATCTGCACACCTGTACCGCTGTCTGCCAGTACACCTTGTTGAACGAGATTCTTATTAAATTGATCCACTATTGAACTGAAATACCCCATAGCAATGAGGGCAACATTTGGATTACGGCCATCTGCAATCACCTGCACTGTGGCTGTATTGCCACGGTACAGATTTGTTTCAAAATCAGAGCCCAGATGAATAACCAGGCGTGCCTGTTCACTATCTATTGTTTTGATAAGCTGATGTTTATCTGACAGGTAATGTGTCAGCTTGAAAATACCTGATCCCTCAACCTGAGAAAGCAATTGCCTTGAAAGAACTGTTCGGGATTCATCGAACACTGCATAACGTACGTTTTTAAGATCATACGTTGCTGCATAGCCAAAGACAAAGAACTGGAGTAATGGGGGGACAATAATTACAAAGCGACTTCTCTTGTCTTTTAAAACGAGAAGAAACTCCTTTACAATAAGAGCCAGTATTCTGCGTAGAGCCAGCATTAGTTCTCCAGGCGTTTAGTGATTTTGCGATAGGCAAGACTGATAAAAATTACAGACATTCCAGCGAGAACTAATCCATTCGGTAGCAATACTGACCAGACATCACCTGCAAGAAAAAGGGTATGACTGATGGTGACAAAGTAACGGGCTGGCACGATATGGCTCACAATCTGGATAGGCAGGGGAGTACTTTCAAGGTCAAATATGAGACCAGAAAGGAAAAAAGCAGGTAAAAATCCGGTTACAATCGAAACTTGAGCAGCAACAAACTGAATACGTATTGCAGCAGACAAAAGTAGTCCGAAACCAAGGGAAGCTAGCATGAAAAGCGAGCTAAGCAATAACAAAGCAAATATTGAGCCTCTATAGGGGACCTGAAATACAGTGACCGCCACCAGGACTGATAAACCCATGCCAGTCATACCCAGGATATAGTATGGGAGTATTTTACCTAACAGTATATCTATTCGACGTAATGGTGTAACCAGCATTGCCTCCATGGTTCCACGTTCCCATTCACGAGCCACTACCAATGCAGTAAGGAGGATACCAGTAAGCGTCATGATCAGTGTGATCAGACCAGGTACCATAAAATTCCGGCTTTCTGTCCCTTCATTAAACCAAACTCTCTGGGAGACATTTACTCCGGGCTGCAAGAGAGTCGCATCATGGGCCTGGCGCATCACGAACCATTGATTGAGTACATTTCGGACATAGCCTTGGATAAGCCTTGCCCGGTTAGCATCTATTCCGTTAACAATCAATTGTATAGGAGGTTGTTGGTTGTTTAGCAGGCGGGACGAAAAATCTGCCTGAAGATAAATGATGGCATCAGCAATACGTTTGCCTATAAGTTCCTCTGCTTCAGGGAGAGAGTGAACGCGATAAACTTCAAAATGAGGAGACAGGTCGAATCGAGCTATGAGCTCGTTGGTAGTTGTGGTGGTCTTGGAATTGACCACAGCAACTGGAATATGTTCTGCATCAAGAGTTACTCCGTACCCGAAAATGAAGAGCAATAGTATGGGCAAAACAAGTGCTAGCGAGATGCTGCTCGGGTCGCGAAGAATCTGTAAGGTTTCTTTGATCAGAATGCCTCGCATCCGCATGAGAAAAAAACGAACTCCACTCATCAACTTATCCGTTTTGTGTTGCTATAAGAGGGCATGGTAGCCATTCCTTCAGCTAAAGATATGAACGCATCATCCATCGTAGGCTCTGGATTTTGCGGAGTGCTGGCCATTTCTCTGATTTCCTTAGGGCTCCCCATGGCCAGAGTATCTCCTTGGCTCATGATGAGCATTCTGTCACAATATTCGGCTTCTTCCATGAAGTGAGTAGTGACTACTACTGTTACGCCCTGTTCTGCAAAACTGTTGATTCTGAGCCAAAACTCTCTTCTGGCAAAAGGGTCCACACCTGAGGTGGGTTCATCAAGAAAAAGAATATCCGGTTCATGGAGAAGAGCGGCGGCCATAGCCAGTCGCTGTTTATTGCCGCCCGGCAGATCACCTGCTGTGGTATTGCTCCATCTGGCAAGAGAAAATTCATCTAATGCCCACTCAATTCTAGAGCGAAGCTTCTTTCGATTCAGGCCATAAGCTTTGCCAAAAAAAGTTAGATTTTCTCGTGTCGTAAGTTGTCCATAAAGTGAAAACTGTTGAGCCATGTAACCAAGGCGTGATCTAGCCCTTGCTCGTGAATGACGTAAATTATGACCAACAACACTGATTTCTCCAGCGCTTGCAGGAAGGAGTCCGCATAGCATACGAAAAGTTGTACTTTTGCCAGCGCCATTTGGCCCAAGAAGACCAAATATTTCACCTTGCTGCACAGAAAAGCTAAGCTTTTTTACAGCTTCAAACGGTCCGAAAAATTTTTGAAGTTCGGAGGCCTGTACTACGGTATCTTTAGCATTGGTATTGGGCGTGGGGATTCCATCACCACCATCTGCCACTGAGGGAAGTTGGTGCTCTTTCCTCGGTATAATCGACATGAATGAGTCTTCAAAGTTGGGCATTGTTGACTCAACACAGGCATCTATCCTGTCAAAAATGTGGTTTATGGTGATAGGCGCTCGATCTCTCGTTACCACCCGGACCTTACCTGAACGAATGGTTGTGTCTACAACAGTATCGTGACCTGATAATTGTGTGTATATGTGTCGGGCAGTGACGCCGTTTTTGGGTTCTACCAGAAAAACCTTGCCAACTGCCTGTTGGGTGAACTTTTCGGGTTTACCCTGATCCAGGATATGCCCATCATGGAGAACAACAACATGGTCACACCGTTCAGCTTCGTCCAGGTAGGCGGTTGACACGAGAACACCGATTCCATCCTTTTCGACAAGCTCGTAAACAATTTTCCAGAGCTCTCTGCGGGAAACAGGGTCAACACCTACTGTTGGTTCATCAAGAAAGAGAACCTCTGGAGATTTTATAAGCGCACAGGCCAACCCCAGTTTTTGTTTCATCCCACCAGATAGCGCCCCGGCTCTGCGATGTGTATATGACGTCAGATCTGTCATATGAAGCAATTGCTGATAGCGGCCTTTGCGCTTCTTGCCCGGAACTCCTTGAAGGTCTGCATAGAGGTTCATGTTTTCAGCCACTGTAAGGTCTTGGTACAGGCCAAATTTCTGTGGCATATATCCGACTCTGCTCTGGATCTCAAGGGTATCAAAGGTGGAGTCAAGTCCGAGAATAGTGGCAGTGCCTGAGGTTGGTACCAGAAGGCCTGCAGCAATCCGAATGAGTGTTGTTTTGCCAGCACCATCGGCACCGACCAGTCCTGTGACCTGGCCTTTTTCCACCATAAAAGAAAGAGCATTAAGCGCCTGGATAGTTACCCCTTTCTTTAAGGTAAATTGCTTCGACAGGTTTTGAATGATAACGGCAGATTTGCTCATTGGAGTAGTCATTATCAACTAAGCTCCAGAGTCAGGAATGTTGTTAGTGTCCTCCAGGGAAGGGATTGACTGTTTTTGTTCAGATTGTGTTTCGAGAATGACCGTGACCGGCATGCCGAGGCGCAATTTATCTCCAGGGTCACGGACGAAAACCCGCGTTTCGTATACAAGTTGTGTTCGTAGGTCTTCTGTCTGTACAGTTCTTGGAGTAAATTCTGCAACCGGAGAAATGTAGCCAACCCAACCCTCAACAGGGGAATCAGGAAATGAATCAGTCTCTATCTCTGCCTTCATTCCGATATGTATTTTTCCAAGATCTGGTTCAGGTATGTATGCACGAACCCATTTGGGGTCAGTGAGAGCAAGAGTGAATACTGGCCGTGTTGGCCCGGCCATTTCACCAGGTTCAAGAATGCGGCTCTGGATAGTTCCATTATCAGGAGCTAGCAAAGTCATATCGCTCAGTCGAATAGACAGAAGTTGCTGTTTTGCATTAAGTGCTTCGAGTTGGTATTCGGCTTCTGATATATCTTCTTGTCTAGGACCTTCTACTAGCAGATCAAGAGTTTTTTCTCTGACTGTGAGCTGTGCTTTTTCTACCTGAAGAGCGGCCAAGGCATCATCTTTATCCTGCCTGCTGGTAGCACCTGTCCCTGAGGTACGTAAAAAACGTTTGTAAACCTTTTCTGCGTTAGCTATCCGAATGTGTGTTGCATCGATTTCTGCTCGGGCCTGGTCAATTTCCTGTTGGCGGGTTCCTTTCTTTAACCGTTTGACCATTTCCCGTTGTGCATTAATCAGTGCCTGAGTTTCGAGAACTGTAACTTGGAGTCGATCTGAGTTAAGGCGAGCAAGCACCTGGCCGGCCACTACCTGTTCTCCTTCTTCGACGAGAACTTCAATAATTCTTTCTTGCTCATTAAATGCCAGACGTGCATCACGTATATCAATGGTGCCATATATGTTAACTGTGTCAGGGCTGTTTGGTTGCAGTTCACCATAGTACCAACGTTTTCCATACATCCCGGCAAGCACAATCCCTGCCAGTATAATGAGAATAATTAATCGTCTTTTCATTTTCTTACACCGCCTTAACTCTTTGGATCGTTATGTTGTCCGTTTGTTTGGGACTGACCGCTATCAGATTGTGGAAGTAGCGCTTCCTGCTCCCATCCGCCACCAAGGGCACGATATAGCAGGACTATTTCAGATAAAGACTGCTGTCTGCTGAGTAAAAGCGATTCCTGAACGGTTACAAGTTGTTGTTGGGAATTCAGTACCTGAGAAAGATCTTCAAGCCCGGACCTGTAGAGTTCCTTGGACAGTTGAAGGCTTTTTTGAGCAAGAGTTTCTGCTCTTAGAAGATTTTTAGTTCGTTCCTGATTCTGTACTACGCCATCAGCTGCATTTTCTACTTCGGCAAGGGCTGACACTATTTTCTGTTCCAGCGAAAGGCGGGCCTGTTCGGCCTGTGAAGAGCGGACAGCTACCATACTGTCAATTCGGCCTCCGGTGAGAATAGGAAAATTTAATCCTGGGCCAAGGGTATACATGAGTGTATCACTATCGAAAACGCCACTGAAGCTGTCACTTGAAAGGGTTAATGTTCCAGAGATTGAAAGTGAAGGGTATCTCTCGGCTTCCGCAGCACCAATTCTTGCAACTGAACCGTGATATTGATGTAGCGCCTGTCGTATATCTGCTCGTCTGGTTAACAGTTCAGCAGGGAGACCTATACCAATAAGTTGTGGAACTGAAGGCATTTTTCCATCAGTAAGGCTCGTGTGAGCTGGTGGAAATCCGAGAAGAGTATTAATTCTGTTTTTTGCCTTTCGATGTTTGCTGTTTAGTTCTGGTAGGAGTGCTCTGGTGTTTTCAAGCTGTCGCTCAATGTGCACGACACTCAACTCGCTGCCATTCCCAGTCTGGTAGCGGTCCTGTACGAGTTGTAATAATTGCTTTTGCAAAGCTATGTTTTTATAGAGTAATTCTAGTCTCGCACCCAGTGTGCGGACCTCAAAATAGGTGAGGGTCAGTTCAGCAGCAAGAGATACCTGTAGGGCCTGCAAATCTGCGTACTCAGCACGTATATCTTCTTCTGCAGCCTCGATCAGACGGGTGGTGCGGCCCCAGATATCAAGTTCCCAACCCGCTATAACTCCGGCTGAGAAGAGATCTTTGGTTACACCCTGCGGAAATGCCTGAATTGAGACAGTTTCATCGCCAGTTTCGATATGAGTGTAGTCTAATGCGGCGGCAAGCTGTAACTGCTTATCTGCACTGACAATTCCATAATAAGCAGTAACCTCTGCAACGCGTTCTCGAGCGCTGTCTAATGCAAGGCTATTTGAAAAAAGCAGGTTAATGAGACGTGTCAATTGGTCATCTTCAAACTGTTGCCACCAGAAAAAGGAAGGCTGTTCTATTGTGCTCAACTGCTCTGAATCTGTAATCCAGCTATCTTGTAGAGAAGGTGTAAGATCCGGTTCTTTAAAATTAGGACCAACGACACACCCGGACAATAAGCAAAAGAACAGTAGCGGGGATATACATCTACTCGAGAAGAATCGGTGTCTCTTGCAGTTCGTTTTCATGGAGTTTTCTCCATAGGTGTGTTGCTGTTGCTGATAAGCGCTGAAGTTATGCTTTTCGTGTGCTCAAGAATTATCGTTCGTATCTGTTCTGTTTCTTCAGAACTGTAGCCATCTATATTAAGAGCTCTCACTGCTGTTTCCCTGGCTACCCTGAAAACGAGAACCTGACCTAGTAGAGTCATTGCACGAAGTTTGCATTTTTTTTCTGAGGTCTCACCTGAGATGAACATGAGAAGGGTCGACATGGAATTGAGAGCGATAGACATAAACCCTGAATAAATGATGTCGTAAGCTGAGGAAGGAAAGAGTTGTTCTCGAAGGATTATTGGGGCCACGCGTGATGCCTGGGGTGATCCTACAATGAACATGATGAAACTTGTTAACAGCGTATCAAGAAGCTTAACAGCATGTTCTTTCCCTTCTTTTCCTGAAAATGATATTCTCGAAATCTGTTCATTACTTTCAGCAAGAGGGGTTGCTATCAGGCTTACGATGTGATCAATAACTGCTCGATACAGTCCTTCCTTCCCTCCAAAATAGTAGGGAATTGCTGATATATTAACATTAGCAGTCCTGGCTATCATTCTGGTCGTTGCAGCATCATATCCATGCCTGCCAAAGATATCTATTGCTGCTTCAAGAAGACGGTCTTGAGTGTTATTTTCTTGTGCTTCTGATTTTTTGGCCATCAAACTCTCCTTTCAATTTGATTTATAGTAATTCAATCAAATGAATTATTCAATCGATTGATTCATTTGATTGAATTTTTCCTTTCAAGAAAATATTTGAAGCAAAGAGGTCAGGTGTCAGTGGTATTGGTGTCGCGTATTGAAACTTGTAGAAACGTCTATTGTTCGATAGGATTGAAGGGTGGAACATTTTGGCTAATTCAAAATTAAGGAATTTGGAAAGAGGTCTATGCCATGGAAACGAGAGATGAAAAAAAGGTAGGTGGTGGCTGGCTTAAAGGTCTCTACCTGCAATATCAAGATAAGCAGAAGCAGACAGAGAATATATATCGTACTACAGAGCGGCTTATTGAGATAGCAGACCCTAAAATTCGCCAGGCGGGCAACTATCGCAAAAAACTATATGGGACGATAACGGAGGCTAAGGATTACTGCTCAACCTTGATAGATGCTATTCCTGGACCAGTTGAACTGAATAAAAAACAATATTTTGACAATCCTATCGTAAATGCATTGTTTACATCTGCAGAAAATCTTGAGGAGGTTCTGCAAACTAATCAGGATGTGGCGAGCCTTAAAAAAGATGGAATCACTGGGCCGATAATAGCGCTTATGACCATGCATAAGGATGAAAAAACTGTGTACGGTTATCAAAAAGATGGTGAACAGGTTTTACATGACGTTGCACAGCGGGCAGTGAATTTTACAGATCATCGTCTAGTCGGTTTGTCGCAAAGTCTTTCGTTTACAAAGAATGGGATTGTGGATCGTGGACTTGATGTGTTAGCTGCAGTGGCCATGGAGGAAATAACAACACTTAAATCAAAAAAGGCAGAGCTTCAGCAGAAAAAAGAGTACCTGAAGGCAACAATGAAAATTCTAACAGGGAAAGCCCGCGTATTTGAGATGTTTTCTTCGCCTGATCCCGGTAAGCATGAAGAGTATCGAAAAGCAGAGGCCATGTTAGTAGAGGTGGAATCAGAATTGGAAGAGTTGAATAAGAAAATAGGTATGCCTGACCAATCGCTTTCTTGCCTTGATAGTGTTCTCAATCAATCAACTGATTTTTTGAAAGTCCAGAAACAAGCGATGAGGCTGAACTGGATGAATATCCGTATTGATAACAGGCCCGAAGAAGAAGGGAATAGTATCACACTTGCAGAATTTACCTTGAATGAAGAACTTAAACGTTCTGCTGTGCTGGTGACATTTCCTGTTGGATAGAGGGAGAAGGGTACTAACGTCATTATCAAAAGGAGCAGGTGTTTCGAGACGCATTAGATATAGAGTAGTGAGGGCCAATTATTGTTGCCAGCTTTTACGTTACCCCGAGAGTTGATTCCTAACATGTAAAAAAAGATTTTTACAGGATAATTGGACCACAATTATATCTTTTACCTTGTAGAGAAAAGTATAATTGTGATCCAACCATATAAAACGTATTAATGTTTGGTGAATTTAAATTTCTGACCACCAACGCTGGCCTCATACATCAGGCCACCTTTAGTTATTGTGAATGTGGCCATACCTTTGCGGTATCCGTTGGCGGCAAGTGCAGCGTTATTTTTACCGCCACTAGCAGTAGCTGAGCTACCACCTGTATTTGCCGATGCACTTGCTGCTGCAGTTAGTGCGACGCCCTGCACCTCCGCCCCGAATTCAAAATTTCCGCTGGTGAATTCGTACAAGGCTCTCTGATCCTTAAAAAAGACTACCTGGCTAAAACCAGCACCACCAAGCTGAAAACCAATGGATGCCTGAGTCATAGATACATCGCCAATAAGTTTGCCCTGTTCGTAAACTTGACCCTCTCCGTAAGCACCACCAACAATAAACCCTGCTTTACCTATAGTTGGAAACAGGGCATATCCATAGGCACTTGAAAAGATGTCACCAATACCCGCATCGAAAAACATCTTTTTGGTATCGGCATACGAGTCGGCCCAGGAAGAGGTACATGCAAAAGAAAATAACAGGGAAAATGCAAGAGTGCGCAAAAGTGTCATCATGGTGAATCTCCTAAATGAAATGAAGTGGATCTGATTAGATTTTATAGTGTGATGTGGTATAGCAACTTGGTCTTATGTATAATGAAATATACTGTTTAGTGAGGAAGTCAAGTTTTACATTGAAAATAGAATTGTAATCAAACAACTGGTAAGGAAAATTTTGAGATATTTATATAAAAAAAATCCTAAGAGTGAGTTTGATCTAGTGGTTTATGAACTGCTAAAATGAAACTTTTATAGAAATATAAGGACTGTTTGATTGAGTAGGGTATTTTGTACACTATAGTTGTAATCGTACAATATTTCCAGAATTGTGCTTTTCTATAGGAGATTATTCATGCACAGATTGCTCCGATGGTCCATTGCTTTTCTATTTGTCGCAGGAATCGGCGCTTTAGTCTGGCATAAAACCAGGCCAAAACCTATTGAAGTGATAGTGCGGCAGGTGACTCAAGGCGTTGTGGAGAAAACTGTTGCCAATACGAGGGCGGGAACCGTTAAGGCGTGCCGCAGAGCCAGATTGTCTCCGAGTATTGGTGGCCAGATCTCGCGTCTACCTATTAAGGAAGGTGATCTGGTGAAAGCTGGGGCACTATTACTGGAAATATGGAATGAAGATCTGAAATCTCAGCTCGTGTTGGCAAAACGTGAAATGGCGGTGGCAGAAGCACAGGCAAACGCTTTGTGTTTATCAGCTGATGAGGCTAATAGGCAGGCCGCTCGTGCAGAGCAGCTATTTCAAAGTAAAGTTGGTTCGGTAGAGCAGACCGATAGGGCAGTAACCAAAGCCAGATCGTTGCAGGCTGAGTGTGAGGCTTCACATGCGTCGGTTCAGATGGCTCTTGCACGAATTGATGTGGCAAAAACGCATATTAGCAGAACCCTTCTTGTTGCTCCTTTTGATGGAGTGGTTGCCAAAATAGAGGGTGAACTTAATGAATATGTTACTCCGTCACCTGTCGGCGTTCAAACACCACCAGCAGTAGACTTGATAGAAAACAGCTGCTATTACATTTCTGCTCCTATTGATGAAGTTGATGCGGCGGAAGTTCGGGTAGAGATGCCAGTAAAAATCAGTCTGGATGCATTTAAGAATAAACATTTTGCTGGTGTTGTACGACGAATTTCACCTTACGTTCTTGACCAGGAAAAGCAGGCACGTACTGTTGATGTCGAAGCATCTTTTGAGAGCGAGAATGACTATAGCGTGCTCTTGGCTGGTTATAGTGCAGATGTTGAGATTATTATTGCTACCAGTACTGATACCCTGAAAATACCTACAGAAGCCATCGCCGACGGGAAAATGGTCTTTATCTATTCCGAAAAGGATCAAACAGTATATGAACAGGAAATAGTAACTGGACTTGCTAACTGGGCACACACTGAGGTCATTTCAGGTCTTGAAGAAGGACAGTTAGTAGTAGTGAATATCGACAAACCAGGTTTGGAAAATGGTGTCAAAGCAGTACTCACCGAGGATGTGCCGTGATTAGTTTAAAAAAAATCCGGAAAGTTTTTACCGTCGGTGAGGAAAAGGTTTATGGCCTACGTGATGTGGATCTGACGATAGAAGCAGGAGAGTATATTGCAGTAATGGGACCATCGGGTTCCGGGAAATCCACCCTACTCAATATTATAGGGCTGCTGGATCGTCCCGACATGGGTACCTACTTTCTGGAAGGAGAAGATGTTACAGCGCTCGCTGATACCAGCCAGGCTGCTCTGCGACGCCATAAAATTGGTTTTATCTTTCAGTTTTTTCACCTGGTGGCGAGAATGACAGCGGCTGAAAATATCGAATTACCCATGATGCTGGCAGGCATGGAGGTGAAAGAGCGAAAAAAAAGAGTGGAAGAGGCGGTAGTCTCATTAGGCTTATCTGACAGAGCACAACACAGACCGGATCAATTGTCGGGTGGCCAGCGGCAGCGTGTAGCTATTGCGCGTGCAACCGTTATGCATCCACACATTCTGCTTGCTGATGAACCCACTGGAAATCTTGACAGGGTCTCTGGCAATGAGGTTATTGAAATACTTGAGGCTCTGAACAGGCAAAACATCACACTGATCATGGTAACGCACGATCCTGTACTTGGAAAAAGGGCGAAAAGACAGATTAATATGGTCGATGGGCAAATAGGTTCGGACCTTTCTGGTTCACGTTGAGTGCGCATGAGAATACCTGATATCATACGGTTCTGCCTGGGTGCCTCAAGGGGCTACCCGACCCGGACCTTACTGATGCTACTTGCAATGGCGATAGGAGTAGGTTCAGTAGTGATTCTATCAACTCTCGGAGAAGGCGCTCGATCGTATGTCATAAACCAATTTTCCTCACTCGGAACAAACCTTCTTATTGTTTTGCCCGGTCGATCTGAAACAGTAGGTGGGCCACCGCCTCTTCTTGGAATAACACCTCGAGATCTGACTGCTGCGGACGCTATGGCACTGAAACGTTCTGCAAATATCCGCTATGTTGCCCCGATAGCCTTGGGGGCTGCGCCTGTTTCTTATGCCGGTTTAGAGCGGGAAGTCACCATAATTGGTTCAACATCACATCTTTTTCAGGTTCGTCAGTTAACTATGGCACGTGGTCGGTTTCTGCCAGAAGGGGAAATTGACCATGCAAGTGCTGTGTGTGTACTTGGATATACGATGAAAGATGAACTTTTTGGTAACCAGTCTCCTCTTGGTGAAACGGTCCGTATAGGAGACTACCGTTTCAGGGTCATTGGTGTGCTCGCGCAAAAGGGAGAATCGGTCGGGCTCGATATGGGGGACGTTGTCGTCATACCTGTTGCGTCCGCCCATGCCCTTTTTAACTCCACTTCTCTTTTTAGAATAATGGTAGAGGCGCGGGACAGGGATGTAATCTCCCGAGCCAAGGATACCATTTTGAGAATTATCCGTGAAAGACATGATGGAGAGGACGATGTTACAGTCGTAACGCAGGATGCAGTTCTTGCTACCTTTGATCGTATTTTTACCGCAATGACCCTCACAGTTTCTGGGATTGGAGCAATAAGCATTTCAGTTGCCGGTATTCTTATCATGAACGTTATGCTTGTTGCCGTCTCACAGCGCAGGACGGAAGTTGGGTTGTTAAAAGCCATAGGTGCACCTGGGATACAGATAATCACACTATTTTTAGCAGAATCTGCGATACTTTCAGTTATAGGTGCCTTTCTTGGGGTAGTGCTTGGTGTCGGCGGATCATTTATCATAGCTGAGATGTTTCCACAATTTCCCCTACCAGTTCCTCTCTGGTCAATTGGGGCGGGGATTGCTGTTGCGCTTGTTACAGGTCTCGTCTTTGGAGTGCTTCCAGCCGTGCGTGCCTCTCGGCTTGATCCAGTTACTTCCCTGTCCAGGCGGTGAACCGATATGAGATTTTATGACATAGTTAACCTTTCCCTTGGTACTTTGGCTGATCAACGCTTGCGAAGTTTTCTCACCATTCTTGGGATAGCTGTCGGGGTCGCATCTGTAGTGCTGCTTACTTCAATTGGAGAGGGTATCCATCGTTTTACCCTTGCTGAGTTTACCCAATTTGGCACAAACCTTATAGGTATTAACCCCGGTCGTTCCACAACACTTGGGACGTCAGGAGCTATTATTAATACCATTCGTCCGTTAAGCATTGCTGATGAAGAGGCCCTCAAACGAATTCCTGGTGTTATAGATACAGTGTCTGTCATCCAAGGCAATGGTTCGGTAGAATTTTCGAAACGTAGCCGTCGCACAACCATACTAGGAGTAGGGCCAGCAGCGACAGCAGTTTGGCAGATGAGGGTAGTGAAAGGGCGTTTTTTACCAGAAGATGACAAGCGGGCTCCACGTTCGTATGTGGTGCTCGGGAGTAAGGTGAAGGAGGAATTGTTTCGTGATCAGAACCCTCTTGGTCAAGTTGTCCGTGTTGCTAGTGAACGATATCGTGTGATAGGTGTAATGGAAACTAAGGGGCAGATGCTTGGTTTTGATCTGGATGACGCGGTGTATATTCCAGCAGTACGGGCAATGAGCTTATTTAACCAGCAAAGTCTGATGGAGATTGATATTCTCTATAAACCTGGACTGCAGTCAAAAACAATTGCAGATAAAGCCAGGCGTATGTTGATAAGCCGACACGGATCAGAGGATTTCACAATAACAACTCAGGAGGAAATGTTAAAAGTATTGGGATCAGTACTTAACATTTTAACTATGGCAGTAGGCGGCTTGGGAGCAATATCACTGCTTGTTGGAGGTGTTGGAATTGTCACGATAATGACAATCGCAGTGAATGAGCGTACCTCGGAAATTGGGTTACTCCGGGCAATAGGCGCAGATCGTAGCCATATTGTCTTACTGTTTATTGGAGAAGCTGTGGTGCTTGCTGGCATAGGTGGATTGGCAGGCCTTACCATCGGTGTCGGAATTGCCTGGTTACTGGGATATCTGGTGCCAGAGTTGCCAACACACACACCATGGATATATGTTATGTATGCTGAGCTCTTGGCTGTAATAATTGGCCTTTTGGCAGGGGTTCTGCCAGCTAGAAATGCTGCCAGGCTTGATCCTGTGGAAGCGCTACGGGCCGAGTAATCGACATGAACTGAGACATATTGCTTACCTGGAAATTACATATGCAAAGATCTATTCACCTATAATCTTAACAAGAATACGTTTTTTACGTTTGCCATCAAATTCGCCATAAAAGATCTGTTCCCATGTACCAAAATCGAGTTTACCATCGGTAACGGCTACAACAACTTCCCGGCCCATAATCTGACGTTTCATGTGAGCATCGGCGTTGTCTTCATAACCGTTATGTCGATATTGACTTACTGGCGCATGAGGAGCGAGTTTTTCTAACCAGACTTCATAGTCGTGGTGCAAACCGGATTCGTCATCGTTAATAAAGACAGAAGCAGTTATATGCATAGCATTGCATAAAATTAAACCCTCCTGAATTCCACTCTCTATCAAACACTCCTCCACTTGAGGAGTAATATTAATGAAACCTCTTCGCGCAGGGACTTCGAACCACAATTCTTTTCGGTAGCTTTTCATGTTTTTTCCGGGTGACTATAATGGATATTGGTGAACAGGGCTGATGTCATTTTGCTCTTTGAAATGATATAACTATCACGTCAAGTGTAAGCGATAGCTGTATGTAGTTTTCTTAAGGAGAAATTCCTCATGAACGCTGGGGCTCCATGAATCATCACCTCCAACACCCATGTGTTCTGAGTCAATCCGAACATAGATACAATTATCTTCATGCAATTGATGAGTATGTTTGGCAGCTGCAATGACTGGTTGACTGTATCTGCTCACTCCTAGATGGAAGTTACCTGCGATTGTGAGTTTTCCCACTGTAGCAGATCGGCAATCTGTACGTAATCCGTTCTCTGAAGGGAAAATATAAGGTGTTGTGAAATCATCAACCGTGGAACTGTATCTGCCAAGCAACGCTGACAGGTTCCGATCCGGATAATTTTCATGGGGACCACGCCCATACCAGTGGATCATATCTAATGGGCATGCAAGGGCAAGTTCCAGGCCGACGCGTGCAAGTGGTGGCAGGCCTGGTGCTATGTGAACAACAACATCGAGAACCACTCTTCCGTCTCCTTGGAAATTGTAGACCCACTCGGTCTCCAGGGGTATGGCTCCATTAGCCTGATACTGTTGTGTAGACTTGATTGAAACAGTGTCACGACCCTGAAACACTTCAAAGCCGCTTGGCTTTCGGATAAGATTGTTAAGACCGGCACGCTCCCATCGTACCATCCATGCGTTGGGATCTACGTGATGAGCTTCTGAGATACCAATATCGTTATCAAGAGGGGCTCGCCAGAAGTTGTCAATCGGGGTTTTGGCAAGGAGTTCTGAGTCTTCTTTTGACCAGGAACATAATTCTCCACTCGCAGTATCAAATCGCCAGGTGGATTTGCCAGCGCTAATTACGACATCGTTAGTGCTATCAATGGAAACCATTCCATGGGAACGATGTGATTTTGGAAGCTGAGATGACATTGGCAATGGGAATTGGGCTTGAGCAATAGTGTGTCCGGCATCGCACCAACGTGTTCCGTGAGATTTCACTACCTGAAGAGTCAATAAATATTCCTTACCAGGTTGCGGTTCCGGTAAGAGTTCCAAAATGGTAAGGGCTACTGTTTCCCTGGCTGGTATTTGTAGACTTGCGTTGCCTGTATCGATGGGCCTGCCATTTTCAGTTATGGACCAATGTAAGGTTTCATTATCAGTATTGCGGAATAGAAATTCACTGGTGACGGAAAGGGTAAGCGGGGTAGTAGATAGAAGATTAAACTGAAAGTGTTGCTGGCAGAATTTAGCTTCAAATGCTGTCGGGTGAGGTTTCCTGTCTGGTGAAAACAGGCCATTGATACAGAACTGTCGATCATTTGGAAGATCACCGAAATCACCACCATAGGCAAAGAACTTCTGACCATCATTTGTGGTTTGCGTTAATCCCTGATCTACCCAATCCCAGATAAAGCCACCCTGAAGCCGAGGGTATTGCCTGAATGCTTCCCAGTATTTATAGAATGCTCCGAGACTGTTACCCATGGCATGCGCATATTCACAGAGAATGAGTGGACGTTGTTCATCGGGAAGACTGACCCATTTTTTGATGGACCATTTTGGAACAGCAGGGTGGGGTTGGTCTTGATCGACTCTGGCGTACATTGGGCAGATGATGTCTGTTACAGTAGTATCAGCACCTCCACCTTCATACTGTATCGGCCTGCTTTCGTCCATAGCCTTCGTCCACTGATACATGGCGTGATGGTTCTTGCCAATTCCTGATTCATTACCAAGTGACCAGATAATAATTGAAGGGTGATTTCGATCACGTAATACCAGTCGGGTTATGCGTTCCAGGTAGGCATTGAGCCAGAGTGGGTCTTCAGATAAACGTGAACAGGGTCGCATCCCGTGACTTTCAAGGTTGGCTTCATCAATAACGTAGAGGCCATATCTGTCACAGAGTTCATAAAAGCCGGGATGGTTCGGGTAATGAGCAGTTCGCACAGCGTTGAAATTGAACTGTTTCATTAATTGAACATCCGCTTCCATGTCTTTAATAGTTATAGCATGTCCACGTTCTGGATGATGCTCATGGCGGTTAACACCACGGATAAGTAAAGGTTGGCCATTGATACAGAGTTGACCATGTATAATTTCGACCTGGCGAAAACCGACCATTGTTTGCTCACTGTCGAGAAGTGTACCATTATGATCGTAAAGGGAGAGAACCAGAGTGTAAAGGTACGGAGTCTCGTCATTCCATTTTTTTGGGTGAGATATGTGGATGTCATGTCGGGTGATTTCCTCGTAACCACCATGTTCATCGACCGGCGCTGATCCAAATTGCTGTATATCTTCAGTGATGAGATAATCCTTGTCATAAAGGCTTGCTTTGACAGACGCTGCTTCCTGAAGAGCAACGTGGGAGGTTCGTGTTATAATCTTGAGGTTCGCGTCTTTGTAACAACCATCAAAAGTAGTTCTGATGGAATAGTCTTCTATGGCAAAGGCAGGTTTTAGTAGTAGTGTGACATCACGGAAAAGACCGCTGAGCCACCACATATCCTGATCTTCCAGAAACGATCCGTCACTCCATCTAACGACTATTGCTGTCAGGGAATTGGTGCCATGTTGGACTACACTGTTTAGCTCAAATTCACAAGGCAGGCGACTGTCTTTGCTCATTCCGATATACTGGCCATTGCAGAAGAGGTAGAGAATACTATTGGCACCCTCAAAGATTATGCGTACCTGTTGCTGGATCTGAGTAGCACTGAGTTCGAAGGTTCTACGGTAGACACCTGTGGGGTTGGCAACAGGGACATTCGGGGCCTGCTCACTGAAAGGATATTGGATGTTCGTATATATTGGCTGATCATAGCCATGTAACTGCCAATTGCTTGGTACCTGGATAGTGTCGGTGAATGGAAACTGTTCAGAGATAATATCAGCAGGGATGAATTCCGGTTGATCAAAGAGTTTAAATGACCAGAGTCCATTTAAGGAGATCCGACTGCTGTTTTTCTTCTGCAAGCAGTCCTCGATACTTTTATAACCATATAATTGTGCGTGAGCCGGAAGGCGGTTTTGATGAACTATCGTGGGGTTTTGCCAGAGGCGCTGTTGTAGGATATCACTGATTGTTGTCATATGTAGCCGATTACATCATTTTGTCTACGTAGTCATTTAAGATTGACAGTAGGAGGCTGGGTATAATTCCCTGCAGTTGCCGTTTAGGTTTACGAAAAAGTGTCAAGTGTTCAATTTTTTTACCAGAATTTTTGAATTACGCTGATAGTTGTAGAGCTGTTTTCTGCTTGCTGGGAGTGATTCCACGGATGTTTCTACAAAACCTTGTTCAATAAACCAGTGGGCTGTTCTGGTGGTAAGTACATAAATTTCATCGAGTTGTAAATGCTCGGCCTGACTTTCCAAATGAGAGAGCAGGTTCCTGGCGCGCCCACCTTTCTGGTACTCCTTCAGCACAGCTACACAAGCGAGCTCTCCTGCAGATGAGTCTTGGAGAGGATAGAGTGCGGCACACCCAATAATAAGATTATCTTTCTCTAAGATTGTGAAATATTTGATTTCATTCTCAAGGAGTTCCCTTGAACGTTTTACCAGTATCCCTTTCTGTTCCAAGGGTGTGATAAGATTTAAGATACCTGCCACATCCTGAATACGAGCAGGGCGGACTACTTCATAGCTGTCGCTGTATACCATGGTTCCAGCGCCATCCCGGGTGTAGAGTTCTTTTAAAAGGGTGCCATCTTCACTTGAGGATATGATGTGAGCACGTTGAACACCTTTACGGCAGGCAGTGTAACCAGCTCGTAGCGAAAAATAGGAGCTATCAGGGTCATGTTGTGAATGTTCTGCTAAAAAACGTTCACACTGGGCAAGGGTAAGTTGCCTGAAAAGCGTACCATCTTTGTCGTAAACTGGGCCATCGTCGTTAAATATAAGTACCTTGTCGGCATCGATAGCTTGTGCGACGCTAATGCCGACATCAGTAAAGGAGAGATTGAATACTTCCCCGGTAACAGAGTAGCCAACAGGCGATAGGGTTGCTATACAGTTATTCTGTAATATTTCAAGAATAGCCTGACCATCAACGCTACGGACTTTCCCGGTCATTTGATGATCAACTCCGTCAATAATACCCTGGGGACGGGCAGTGATGAAGTTTCCACTACGAATTTTTACTTTGGCACCAAACATAGGTGAATTTGGCAAGCCACTAGAAAACAGCGCTTCAACCTGGCACCTGGCAGCTCCAACTGCTTTTATTATATGTGGCAGGTGGGCACGCTCGGAAATGCGTGCTCCATCATGGAACTGAGACCTGTAACCCGCAAGCTGTAATTCTTCTTCAATCTGCAGTCGAGCACCGTGAACAACAACTATCCGCACACCAAGTGAGTGAAGGATCGCGATGTCACTGATGATATTGGCAAAGTTTGGCTGGGCAAGGCAGTCGCCCGGGAGCATAATGACAAAGGTCTTTCCCCGGTGCGCATGGACGTAAGGGGAAACGTGTCGAAACCATTGAAGAAAGTGTTCGCTGCTATTATTCACGGCAAATAATTTGGATAGCTGATAATTATAAACTACAAAGACGGAAAAAACAGATAACTCCGATTATTAATACGAGAAATTTGATCCTATCTCCTTTCACTCATCTTTTCAATTGCTATTCAGTAGGGGATTGTGCTGTAATTTAAAATACAATGTGAATTTCACCTGGTTATTATTACTTTTGCTCAGTAGGCGGCTTGTTTTGTTAAAAAAATATTTTTGGAGGGGTTACGTGCGATGGAAGTTGCTAAGTATGATGTTACTGAAACGTTGAAAAGTGGTCTGGACGTTCGCATCAGAGCAATTCGCCCAGATGATAAAGAACGTATTCTTGAAGCGTTTAGAAATCTTGAGCAGGAGTCAATATATACGCGTTTTTTTCAGAATAAGACAACTCTTACAGATGGGGAGTTAGTTAAAATCACGGAACTGGATTTCAACAATGTGGTGGGATTGGTGGTTACAATTGGCCAGGATGATGACGAAACAATTATCGGAACAGGACGTTATTCGACATTTCAGGATCCGGGTGGAGCCTATTCTGCAGAAGTGTCATTTACAGTAGAAGAGGATTATCATGGCCAGGGGATTGCCAGCAACCTGATGAGACGGTTAACAGCCATTGCAAAAGAGAATGGGGTTACGCAGCTCTTTGCTGAGGTACTCGCACAGAACAGAGCTATGCTTAAAGTTTTTAGCCGAAGTGGCTTACCTATGAAGCAGAAGCATGAGAGAGAAGTTACACATGTGACACTGTCATTAACTGAAGACAATAGCTGACAATTATTCAATTTTAAAATGAGTTGTAGAAAATGTGCCTTCTAACCATTTAAGAGCAGGCGCTGAGCAGATGTCGAGAGGTAATGTGATGGGAAGTGGCTTTTCGTATGAAGAATTAGAACAACAGGTAGTCGAGTTAAAAAAAGAGATTGAGGACCTGAAGGGTATTTCTGTTGTTCAAATTCCTGAAAACGAAAATCTTACCAACCACAAAGAACTTGCAGAATATACTTTTGAGGATCTGTTTGACCTGGAAGAAATCCAGAAAATACAGGACTCATTTGCTAATGCAACAGGTTTGACCTCTGTTATAACCCAGATAGATGGAACCCCTATAACCCGAGCGAGTAACTGGAGCAGGCTCTGTTCGCAGATCATACGGGAAACTGAAATTGGATTAAGAAATTGTATGAAATCCGATTCTGTAATTGGTCGCTATAATCCTGATGGCCCGATTGTTCAACCCTGCCTGAGTGGAGGTCTATGGGATGGTGGTGCCAGTATTTCCGTTGGGAAAAGACACATCGCAAACTGGTTGATTGGTCAGGTCCGAAATGAAGAACTTGACGTAGAGGAAATGGTTAAATATGCACATGTAATAGGAGCAGATGAAGCTGAATTTCGTTCTGCTTTAGATGAAATACCCTATATGTCAAAAACTCAGTTTCAGGAGGCGTGCAATACATTATTTTTAATAGCGAATCAGTTATCAAAAATTGCATATCAAAATGTTGAACAACGCCAATATATTAAGGTGCTGGATGAGGAAAGCCAAAAAAGAAAGAAACTGGAAAAGCAACTTAACCATGCACAAAAGTTGGAGGCTGTGGGTCGACTTGCCGGAGGAGTAGCCCACGACTTTAATAATATTCTGAGTGTAATTAATGGTTACTCCGAACTTATTCTGCAAGAACTCAAAATAGATGATCCCTTAAAGAAAAAAATCGAAATAATACATGGTGCAGGGCTCAGGGCCTCACGTCTTACCCAACAGCTCGTTGCCTTCAGTCGTAAGCAGATAATACGCCCTTGTTCGGTCCATCTTGGCAAGGAGCTTGCTGACATTAATAAAATGTTAATCCGCCTGATAGGCGAAGACGTGTCAGTAAATATTATTCAGGCTGATGATCTTTGGGAGATCATGTTAGATCAGTCTCAACTTGAACAAATTGTTGTTAATCTGGCAGTTAACGCCAGGGATTCCATGCCAAATGGTGGTCGGCTGTTGTTTGAGGTCAGAAACGTGACATTAATTGAGCAATATACTGACGAGCGTTATGAGGTTTTACCCGGGGATTATGTGATGCTAGCTGTGTCAGATAATGGCTGTGGTATGTCACGAGAGGTGCTCGACAGAATATTTGAGCCGTTCTACACTACCAAAGAACAGAGTAAAGGCACCGGATTAGGTTTGGCTATGGTTTACGGAATCGTGAAGCAGAACAATGGCTATGTTTCTGTTTATAGTGAAGAGGAACAGGGGACAACCTTTAAGCTTTATTTTCCTAAAGCAGCAATCCAGGATTCTAAAAAGAGTTCAGATCAGCAGAGGCTTGCTCCTGATGCACTTTCCAGGGGGGATGAGCACATTCTTCTAGTGGAAGATGAGGTACATGTTAGGGAAATGTGTGTCACCATTCTCAGTGACCTTGGATATAACGTTGTGGCGGCAAATAATGGCAAAGAAGCTACTCAGATGATGGGCAGATATGACGGAGAAATTGATCTGTTAGTTACTGATGTTGTGATGCCTGAAATGAACGGCCCTCAAATTGCAGAATATATGAAAAATAAATACCCCGAGTTGAAAGTGCTGTTTATGTCTGGGTACACTGAAAATGCAATTGTTCATCATGGAGTATTAGATCATCATATCAATTTTCTGCAAAAACCTGTTACACCAAAGGCATTGGCTGTGGCTGTGCGAAAAGCACTTGATGGCAAGGGTGCTACTGATAAGGCATAATGTATTTTTTATAAATTTCTTCATACTTGCCTGATGCTTTCATGGAATCTAGAGCCTTCTGCCATTGAGCCACAGTTTCATCCGGGGTGTTAAGGGAAAATACGAGATAGAGTACGGAATCATAAAGTTTTAGGTGAATTTTTTCTATGTCCCTCATATCAATTCCTGCATACTTTGCCATGGCCGGCATAACAAGTTCACTGACCGGTGTGACATCAACTCTACCCTTTTCCAACATTATAACGGATTGTAACTGATTATTGACTGGTTGGAGATTGGTAAAACCTAAAGACCTTAAAAAAACATGGTCAGCATTACCGCGACCAACACCAATGAACCTTACTTTCATTAAATCGTTAAGATTATTGACCTCTAATGGTAAACCCGCCATTTTATAAAAATATACGCCACTGGAAACCAGAGGGCCAACCCATTTAACAGTGCTTTCTCGTTCTGGTCTCCTTGCAACGATGAAAAAAGCGTAATTGCCGTTTATTTGGACTTCTTGGAGGCCCCTGGCGAAAGGAATCATAGTAAACTCTTCAGGATGCCCTATAGATTTCATCATTTCTTTTACAATTTCTACTGCAAATCCATCTATTTTACCGTTTTCCTCATAGGCAAATGGTTTGATGGAATGAGTGAGGAAAGAAATACTTTCAGTTGTAGCGATACTCTCAGAGGAAAGGACCCAAAATAGCAATAGGAATAGAGTTAAGGCAACGCGCACGGTCTGATCCTCCAATTGTGAGTATTCAGCAATTGTGATGACGGAAGGCTAAATATTCATAAATACTTGCCATACCATTTTATATCAAAAGTTTAGGGGAAGGCCAGGTAAGAATCAAGGTGTTTCTTGGCACTAATTGCTGAAATCAAATTATGAGAAAGTGGTCGTGAATACCAAAAAGTTGGTTGGTTGAGATTAAAAAATTAGGGGTATCTGTAAGTAACGTAGTTAAACATTTTAGTATCGACATAAAAAAGGCCCGGTGCATTACCGGGCCAAATGAATTGATGAACTGTTATGTCGGTTACTCTGGCAGGTAAGGGGTAATATCTTTTGCGTAACCGCTTTTAACTTTGAATCCCTTGTCCTGAAGGGCATTAATGGCTTTGACACCATCTTGAGCGGCGACACGCATTACCAACTGGGAAATGCCGGGGTGTTTCTTTTCCGGCCAGCTGAGAAGACTTTGAATATTTATCTTTTCGTCACGTAAGATAGCTGCGATTTCGGCTAAAACACCTATACTGTTGGTCACAAAAATGCCAAGTCGCATTGAGTCATCGCTGATACCAATGGCATCAAGAAGGACACTCATAACATCTGTTGAGGTGATTATACCTACCAGATCATCATTTTCCATGACCGGTAAGGCACTTATGTTATGCTGCTGCATAATAAAAGCTGCACGTTCGATAGTAGTATCAACTGGAACAGTGACCACAGTTTTAACCATGATCATTTTAACGAGCACCTTTTGCAGAAGATAAGTGAGCTCATGGGCGGAAAGCGAAGTGGCGGGGGAGGCCCAATTTTGCTTGAGATCACGATCAGAAACAATGCCGGTAAGTTTTCCCTTTTCATTGACGACCAGCAGGTGTTCGATGTTTTTTTGTTCCAGTATGTCCCGAGCGTCAACCAGGGTAGTTTCTGGCGAAACAGTTACCAGATCAGTGTGCATGATTCTGCCGATGTACATAGAAGTTGTCCTCCAAGTTAAATACGGATGAAATCAATATCATAACTTGATATTGATAATTGCTATAAACTAATAGGCTTTTTCTATTATCATGAAGAGCCACCGCACGTCAGCTTATCTTACTTTTAAAGTATATGCTAACCATCGCAGATGTCAAAACAAGATGATCCTGTAACTACTCAAAAAAAACAGATTTGACACTGAATAAATGTGCAAAAGCTAAAGAATCTCTGGCTCGTTTAGAAACTCAGGTTGGTGAAACTGGTCAAGATTTATTTGCTGGTTGGGAGGGAATATTTATCTTGGATTGGTATATGGTGTTTCCGGCTTAATTATGTTAGGTGGAATGCTTTGACTGCCTAGCAAATGTTTCAAAAATACTTGCCTGAATGTCCGATTTCAGAGTAGTTTGCTCAATTACTCAAAAAAGGAGAGGTTGCCGTACTTTAGTATTGTTTCGGCAAGATGTAATTAGATTGAAGTACTATCAGGAGATACTGTGACAAAAATACGTGAAAATACATTCTGGATGTCCGGAAATGAGGCCATCGCTCTTGGTGCAGTGGAGGCCGGAGTGAAAGTAGCTTCTGGTTACCCAGGGACCCCCTCTACAGAAATTATGGAAAATCTTTCCACCTATGACGGTGTATATACAGAATGGGCACCAAATGAGAAAGTTGGGCTTGAGGTAGCTATTGGAGCGTCCTACGCCGGAGCACGCGCACTTGCCACCATGAAGCATGTTGGTGTCAATGTTGCCGCCGACCCTCTTTTTACTGCAGCCTATACTGGTGTTTGTGGTGGTCTTGTACTGATTAGTGCTGATGATCCGGAAATGCACTCATCTCAGAATGAGCAGGATAACAGAAATTATGCATTTGCTGCCAAGCTTCCAATGCTTGAGCCGTCAGACCCTGCTGAAGCTAAGGAGATGCTCAAAACTGCTTACACCCTGAGCGAGGATCTCGACACACCTGTTATCCTTCGTATCACGACTCGTGTATCCCATGTAAAGGGCGTTGTTTTACAAGGTGAGACTGTTACCGGGAACGCAGCCTGTGGGATAAGTAAAGTCCCGCAAAAAATGGTGATGCTCCCCGCAATTGCGCGTAGCCGAAGGGTGTATGTGGAAGAGCGGATGGGGAAATGCAGAGAGCTTGCCGAAACAGCCTCATTTAATGTCATAGAGCCTGGTGATAAAAAAAGAGGGTTTATCACTTCTGGTGTAGCGTATCTGTATGTAAAGGAGGCTTTTCCGGAAGCTACGGTTCTAAAGCTTGGTATGTGCTGGCCTTTGCCCGAAAAGAAAATTCGAGAGTTTGCAGCTTCGGTTGATGAACTTTTTATAGTGGAAGAGCTTGACCCTTTTCTTGAAACCCATATAAAAGCAATGGGCATAGATTGCCACGGTAAAGATCTTATCCCGAATCAGGGAGAGCTGAACACTGCAATCGTTAGGGAATCAATTGAACAAAAAGAACAAACCGTTTTGTTTGAACCCGTGCAGTTGCCTATGCGACCGCCTAATATGTGCGCAGGGTGTCCACACCGTGGAATCTTCTTTAACCTTTCTAAGTTAAATGTCTTTGTTTCCGGAGATATTGGTTGCTATACTTTAGGTTTTTTGCCGCCACTTTCCTGTATGGATTCATGTGTCTGCATGGGCGCATCGGTTACGATTGCTCATGGTATGGTTAAGGCTCTTGGCGAAGAAAGCCATGACAAGGTTGTATCAGTAATTGGTGATTCCACGTTTATGCATTCAGGCGTTACAGGCCTAATTAACACAGTATATAACGAGTCTGCCGCAACCACCATCATTCTCGATAACCGCATCACAGCAATGACTGGTCAGCAGAACAACCCGACCAGTGGCAGCTCAATCAAAGGTGAAGCTGCACACGAGATCGATATTGAAGGTCTTTGTCGTGCCATTGGGGTTAAACATGTATTCGTTGTCAATCCGCATGAAGTACCTGAAACCAAAAAGGTACTGAAAGAGGCTATTAGCCTTACTGAACCATCTGTTGTAATCTCAAAAGCTCCATGTGTATTGCTACCTGAAATGAAGGAACGAAAGCCAGTCTCCTACTTTACCCATCAGGAGAACTGCGTGGGATGTATGGCCTGTATTCGACTGGGTTGTCCTGCGATAAGCTGGACCGCTTTTGCCGAAGGTGAAGCCGAGGCTAAAGGATTCCGTAAAAAACAAAAAGGCGTGTCAAAAATTGATGAAATACTTTGCAACGATTGCGGTCAGTGTGCGTCTTTATGTAAGTTTGATGCGATTACCAGAAAGGAGGAAAAATAATGGAAGCAACAGGTAATATCCTCTTTTCAGGGGTAGGAGGTCAGGGCATTCTCCTTGCCAGTGAAATCACCGCATTGGGGCTGCTTGGTGCAGGTTTTGATGTGAAAAAAAGTGAAGTGCATGGCATGGCCCAGCGAGGTGGTTCAGTTACGGCCCAACTTCGTTATGGCCAAAAAGTTTATTCTCCGCTCATTGAGCCTGGTAAAGCAGATATACAGGTTGCCTTTGAGATGATGGAAGCCGTCCGTTATCTGCCCTATCTACATAAAGGCAGTAAGGTTGTTGTCAACACTCAACGAATTCTACCTCCGGCCGTGGCTACAGGTCAGGCTGCATACCCAGAGGGTTTAATTGAACAGCTCTTAGAGAGAGGTATTGAAGTAGTTGCTGTCGACGCCTTCGATCTTGCCAAGGAGGTTGGCGAAGTGCGCACAGCTAATGTGGTCATGGTTGGGGCAATGGCTGCATTTATGCCGGTTGAAAGTTCGATTTTTGAGGAGGCGATCAGGACACGGGTGCCTGAGAAATTTCTCGATGTAAATATCAAGGCATATAAAGCGGGCAGGGATCTTAGGAAATAGCGACTATTTAAACGTCGAATTCCTCACGATTAACTTTAGGCCACCTTGAAAATGCACTGGTTTTCAAGGTACCCTTTATCGTAGTACCTGAAACGGTGCGGTTTGCCGTTCCAGGTGGAGCATTGATAAGGAGCAAAAGAACATAATGACTGTGTATTGGGAAGAAGAGCTAGAAACCTTGCCTCGCGTTGGTCTTGAGTCTATTCAGCTAAAGCGACTGCAGAGACTCGTGGCAAGGGTGTATCAGAAAGTTAAGCCCTACAGACAGAAAATGGATGAGGCCGGGGTTAGGCCTGAAGATATTCAAAGTTTGGCAGATCTGCAGAAATTGCCATTTACCTATAAAGATGACTTAAGGGACAATTATCCATTTGGCCTTTTTACTGTGCCTCTTGATGAGGTGGTGAGGATACATGCCTCTTCCGGTACTACAGGAAAATCCACTGTGGTTGGGTATACTGAGGCGGATATTAAACTATGGTCAGGTGTGATGGCTCGGGCCTTTTGTTGTGCTGGTGCGCAAAGTACAGATATGGTTCACAACGCCTATGGCTATGGCCTTTTTACTGGTGGCCTGGGAGCCCATTATGGTGCTGAGCGACTTGGTGCCACTGTTATTCCTGTCTCTGGCGGAAACACTAAACGTCAGATCAACATCATGCGCGACTTTGGCTCAACGGTGTTGATGGCCACTCCCTCTTATGCGTTGAATTTAGCTGACGCTATGGAGTCGATGGGGGTTGATCCTTCTTCACTTTCACTTCGAGTTGGTATTTTTGGAGCCGAGCCGTGGAGTGAGAATATGCGTGAAGAAGTTGAGCGCAAATTAAACCTGAAAGCAGTTGATATATATGGGCTCTCTGAGATTATCGGGCCTGGTGTATCCATGGAATGTCTGCAGAGTTCAGGCGGTATGCATATTTTTGAAGATCACTTTCTTCCAGAAATTATTAACCCTGAGACTGGTGAAGTTCTACCTCCTGGTGAAAAAGGTGAATTAGTCTTCACCACTCTTACCAAAGAGGCTTTTCCGCTTATTCGCTATCGAACAAAAGATATTTCCCGACTGATGTACGAGACCTGTGAGTGCGGTAGAACGTTGGTCCGCATGGAGAAAGTAACTGGCCGTACGGATGATATGCTTATTATTCGTGGTGTTAATGTATTTCCGTCACAGGTTGAACATGTTCTGATGGGTATTGAAGGAGTCGAGCCGCATTACCAGATCGTGGTAGAGCGAGAAGGAAATTTGGATACAATGCAGGTGCAGGTTGAAGTGAGCGAAAATATATTCTCAGATGAGATCAGAGTGCTCGAAAAGCTCACGAAAAAGATTAAGGCAGATATCAAAGACTACTTAGGTGTTACCTGCTCTGTGAAGCTGGTAGAGCCTAAATCTATTCAGCGCAGCGAAGGTAAGGCTCAGCGCGTGTTTGATAACCGGAAACTATAACGGAGGACTGTAAAATGCGTGTAGAACAGATTGCGGTTTTTTTAGAGAACAAATCTGGAAGGCTGGCAGAAATAACCTCCATTATTGCTGAGGAAAAGGTCAATATTCGAGCTCTTTCTGTCGCTGATACTGCAGACTTTGGAATACTGCGGTTGATCGTAGATGATGTTGAGAAAGCTCAGACAGCTTTAAAAGATAAAGGGTTCACAGTTGGTAAAACCAATGTGCTGGCTGTGGAAGTTTCAGACGAAATTGGCGGGCTCGCCAAGGTGCTGAGGAGCATCGAAGCGGCCGGTCTTAATGTCGAGTATATGTATGCTTTTGTTAATAAAAGCGGCGAGGATGCTGTGCTCATCTTCCGTTTTGAGGATATGGATAAAGCTATTGAGTCACTACAGGCTGGGGGGTATACGTTACTTTCCGGTCAGCAGATCTGTTCTCTGTAATGACCTCTTTTGTGCAAACCTCTAACTCGGCATATCTGTCCCTGGTGATTTGAAAATGATTTGGCAACAAAAAGAAGAATGCATGGCCAGAGAAGATCTGAAAGCACTTCAGCTTGAACGTCTTCAGCATACCCTGCAAAGAGTAGCGACTCGAGTTCCATTCTACCGTAATACTTTTAGGGAAAAAGAACTTGACGTAACCAAGGTGACATCTCTTGAGCACCTGCGTGATTTCCCTTTCACTACGAAGCAGGATCTGAGGGATAATTACCCTTACGGCCTTTTTGCTGTCCCATTGCGTGAAGTGGTACGAGTTCACTCATCTTCAGGAAGTACCGGCATGGCGACGGTTGTTGGATATAGTCGTCAGGATATCAACACATGGTCTGACCTGGTTGGTCGGGTATTATGTGGGGCAGGTGTAACCCCTGATGATGTTATTCAGATTGCCTTCGGCTACGGCCTTTTCACTGGTGGATTTGGTTTGCACTATGGTGCAGAGAGGGTAGGGGCTTCTGTTATCCCTATTTCTTCAGGCAATACTAAGCGCCAGATCCAGATCATGAAAGATTTCAAGACTACTGCCTTGGTCTGTACACCGTCTTATGCGCTTAAAATGGCTGATGTGATGATGGATATGGGTATTAATCCCAGTGGTTTATCATTGCGTTATGGCCTTTTTGGTGGAGAGCCCTGGTCAGAAGGTATGCGTAATGAGATCAATGAGCGATTGGGCATTATGGCAACAGATAATTATGGTCTCTCTGAGGTGATGGGGCCTGGGGTGGCGGGCGAGTGTCAGGAATGTAATGGCTTACATATCAATGAAGACCATTTTCATGTCGAGGTGCTCAATCCAGACACTCTGGAACCAGTTGCACCTGGGGAAATCGGCGAACTTGTCATCACCACGCTGACAAAAGAAGCATTTCCTGTAATACGTTATCGTACCCGTGACCTGACACGACTTATACCTGAACCCTGCCCATGTGGACGAACAACTGTTAGAATGCACCGACTGCTTGGAAGAACAGATGACATGTTAATTATCAAAGGTGTCAATGTGTTCCCGACCCAGATAGAGTCTGTGCTGTTCGATGTTGAAGGTACTCAGCCTCATTATCGGTTGATCGTTGATCGTGAGAATAATGAGGATAAGCTGACAGTTATGGTCGAGGTTGTTGAATCCATGTTCTTTGATGCTATGAAAAAACAACGAACCTTGGTCGATACCATTAAGAAAAGACTGGCTTCCGAGGTTGGTGTAGGGGTTGATGTTAAGCTTGTTGAAGAGCGAACTCTTGAACGTTTTGAAGGCAAAGGGAACCGTGTTATTGATAACCGGAAATTCTAATCGGTTTATACACTTAGTGAGGGTTTAACCTTACTGATAGAGATATCTTTTCTTTGAGGCCCTATGGTAATTTGCCATGGGGCCTTTTTTTATAGCAAGTTCATTGCGTATGAGAAAGTAATTAAAATGTTTGTGGTTTGTCCTGTTAATCCATAAGGGTGTTCAAATACTCAATATGACTTTGCACGCATAGGCTTAACGATTAATTGGTGGCCAAG
>CALNZA010000023.1:0-11291 GCA_942490935.1 Desulfocapsaceae bacterium | reverse complement strand
TCTTAATGGGGCTCTTTATATGATCAAATATGGCAACACAGGTGTCTACCGGGCTAATATCATCCTTGCCTCCAGAGATCACGGCAGTCGGACAGGTAATTTTTGAGAAATCCTTATCAGCAATACACCTGGCATTCATTCCATATTTAAAGAATGAGAATAAGTCTTTATATAACCCACCTGGAATATCTGCAACGACATCCTTGTCCAGCCAGCTCTTGAAAACATAATCCCGTTCAGAACTGAAGTTGTCATCTAACATCGTCCAGAATAGTTTAATATGCCTGTTTGCAACACTTGATGTTGCCGGAGAACCAACATAATGGTGGGGGTCAGCCATCAGCCGCCAGCTCTTGGCCATCCTTTTTGCTGACATGCGATTCCCGCTGAGTTTAAGATAAGCAGCAATATCCTCCATAGACAAACTGTCAGCAATCTTCGTTAAAGTGTTTTCCTTACGGGGATCAAATGGAGCGCCTGCAAGTACAAAAGTATTAGCATCTTCGGGATTATCAGCCAAATTCCAGGCATTGAAATAGCCCATTTGACATAATCCCACAATATGAGGAGCGAACCCGGTCAGGTTTTTAATATGCTCATTTGCGGAGTGGACACTTGAAAGATATTCCGGAGTCGCATGGTCCAGATTTTCTTCAAGAGGATCTGAGCAGGTGAATATTGCCACAGGACCAAATCCATTGTTTATGAATTCTCTTGCAAGGCTTGATCTTTTTTCAGGTTCAAATTTGGAATTATAATCAGCTAGAGCCGCACTCCTTCCAGTATATGCAACATATATCACTACAGGCTTATCATTGACCCCATTATGAACATCACAGATAACCAATTCTGCTCTTTCATCTTTCCATTCAACATGAAAAGGAAGAACCATCTTCATTGGCTCGATAACTTGCGTAGCATGATGCAGATAATCTAACTGGCGCTTAGGATTTATCAAATTTATCACTTTATGGTCGGTATTATGCGTTCCATAAAAAGCCTGAGCCACACCAGACATCACCTTATACGTTTCAAGCATGGTGTCAGCCAACTCCAGGTATTGCCCCCAATAAGACTGAATACAATTTGTCGTATAATTCACTGTGGGATGGATAAATTTTTCCTCAAAATCAACAGTCTGCTCTAAAGCTGCAAATTTCAGAGCTGCCATACTACCTTCCATATATCTCTCTCCAATAATAATGCAATTCGACCCATTCTCTCTTTAGCTAAAACGGTAAAAATCATGGGTCTGTTGTATTTTTTCAGGTTTTTTCATTTTTTGGTTATTTGTGGCTCACTCCTGAAAGTCTGTCATAAAAAACAAGAAAATGGAAAATGTTTTCAAAGATATGAGCATGATCAGACCACCAAGGTACGTCTACCCTTCAAGGGTATTCTTTTAATTGCCCGCTTGACGTTACTGAAAAGAGCCCTGGCTTACTTCCCGTTTACCGGTGTACATGTTACTCACCTAACATGGCGCCAGTTATACCGTTTTGTGGGCTGGCAGCTATAGCATCTAAGTAGAAACTTAGCTCTCTATTTATATTCGAAGTGCCATTTGCATTCAGGCTGACCAGCTGAGGCTTGGATTCTCCCCTTCTGTGTTTACAGCCGCTGCTGTTACATAATTGTTTGAAGAAAAAGGGGCAAATGGAAGCCAGAAGAGCACATTGCTTTATATTGAGATTGGTAAATATCCTGTCCAATTACACAATTTGGGGAAATCCTTCACAGAAATGTAAAGCTGGAGTTTAACTCAACCTGATATAGGCCCGGCCTGGCAACCTTAACGGAAACCACGGCCAATATTATCCATTTAAGTAAAATTTCAAGTTTGGCTTCCGGCTAATAAATTCGTTTAGATAAAATGGTTCAAAGTGAACACTTTGATTGTTTTCAAATGTTGATTGACAAAAGAGATCCAACAGATTGAAGAATTTTCCAAAAATATTTCATGATCACGCCTACCCCCGACCCTCCTCCACTTTTCATCCATTTGGAGCTTTTCCTTTCAGAAATTTAAGAACCTTTCCCTGCCGCAAGGACCTGCAGTGATGCTGATGTATTCGTCAATCATCTTTTTTTGCTCCTGGAAGATAAGAGATTACAATTTTTATCAAGGAGTATAAAGGCAACCTCTTTCGAAGATCTCACATCTTGGCAACCCTGATTACCGCCATGGAATCTTTCCTGTCTCTTACCGATTCTATCGGTTATGATCTGGTGGCAATATGTTGACTTTGGCAAAAACGACATCTAAAAAGAGCTTACAAACGAGCAGCGTCAAGCAAAGATCTGCCCCCTGCTTCTTCCCTTGAAGAGAAAAATGGACTTTGATGTAATCACTTTTCATATCAAAGCCCTTTACTTAAGGGTCTCTTTGCCCGGCACCTTTTGAACGAAAAAGTGAACAAGACTTTCTACAAGTCGAGCCATAAAAGGAAAATCCAGCTTATCCATGGTATCCCTGGGGGTATGGTAGTTGGGATTCCTGTAAAATGCGGTATCAGTTATCATCACGGCTTTGTATCCTTTGTCCCAGAAGGAAGCATGGTCGCTTAGTCTGATATTGGGAATGAGATAACCGTTCCCAGGAACGACAACTGACTCTACAGGCAGGTGACCCCCGGCTTGAAATGACTCGTAAAGTTCCCGGGTAAATTTTCTCGACTTGAAATTTCCTACAATACCAATGTAGTCTCCTGTTTTAGGATAGTCAAAGAACATCAGAGGAAAGGGGTAGCTCTGGCAGCCTGGTTCATTACAGGTGTAACCAACCATTTCAAGACAGATCATCCCATCGATCTGCTCCTTTGTTTTCCGCGCCTTTTTTGCATATACCCTACTTCCCATGGCCCATGTAGCATAGGCAGGCGGTTCTTCAAGGGCAAATGAGACAAATCTGACTCTGCAGCCAAGCTCTGTTTCTTTGAGTTCCGCAAGTTGTCTTGCAACTTCCAACTGGACGGCAACAGCGCTGCCATTATCATCTGCCCCCACTGTACCGGCAACCGAGTCGTAATGGGCTCCGATGATATACACTTCAGGGGTACCCGTATCGGGACCGACGTCAGCCACGATATTATGCACAGTTTCTTTTTTGAAGGGATAGGCTTCTCTTTTTGAATCTACCTGGATTTTTTTGTAAAAACTTTCTATATAACCTGCAGCCTTTTCAAGATTCCATAATTTACCGGCACTTCTCTCACCTATGGTTCTGGTAAGCATTTCCATATGCTCTTTCAGGTTCTGTTCGGTAATTTTCAGGTCAACCATTTCAACCTCTTTTGCAAAACAAATAACAGCTGAGAAAATAAGCAGCAAAATGCCCGGCAACATGAAGTATCTGCAGTATCCATTCATTCTCATATGTTATGATATACGCAAACGGCAGAGAAAATCCAGGCAGATACCAGCATTGTACTTTGACTCCACTGTTTTGACAGTTAAACAGAGGAGTATATAGTATTTTTCTCTGAACTGGGAAAAGGGATCGTGTCTTTGCGTGACTCATCTCATATATAAAATGTCCATGGCGGCCGAAGTTGCAATAGTCCAGATATCTATCTTTCTGGACCGTTAGAGAGGTAATTAGGGGGTAGACAGATGAAGTGAAATAGTATCGATCTACTCATGCATCTCACTCCTCTTCAGTCATAGCAATTTCCATATCAATCATTTCTCTCGCTCTCTCCACAGCCCGTTGCTCAGTGACACCACCCATTGGTATATGCTGTGAATAACCTGTTGGGCCTATGATATCAAAACTGAAATGAGAACACTGATTATCTGCGGCTGTAACTGAGATAGTCCAACCTTTGTACATATCAGATATTGTGCTTTTCATGATAAAATCTCCCGATCTTCTAAAGCCCTGCGTAGTTCTTTTTCTATCTCTGGTGAAAAACAAGCAAAATATACAGTGCTCATTGCATCAGTCTTATTTAAAAAATTACACACTTCATGCATTGCAATATCACAGGCTTCGGCAATTGGAAAACCATATGCTCCACAACTGATGGCAGGAAAAGCTATGGTCTGACAGTCATTTTCAACTCCACATTGCAAACTCTTTCTATAGCATGAGGCCAGTAAAGATCTTTCGTTGTTACTTCCACCTTTCCATATAGGTCCGACTGTATGAATCACAAATTTTACAGGAAGATTATATCCACGAGTTATTTTAGCATCCCCAGTAGCGCAGCCATTTAGAGTTCTACACTCTTTTACTAATTCAGGGCCAGCTGCTCTATGTATTGCTCCATCAACTCCACCACCACCTAAAAGGCTATTATTTGCAGCGTTGACTATTGCATCAACCTCCAATTTCGTAATATCGGTAATAACAATCTGAATAGGTCCCATTGTACGTTCCTATAAGGTCTCGATCGAAGTCATTTCCCCTGCAGTGATCTTTCTTGCCAAGCGCTAGGCAACAATATTTTCAATTCTAATATCAAATATCTCTATCACCAAATCACCTCTTAAGATCCCCATTCGTACGCCTTGTACGCCTTTTACGTTCAGCAGTAAACTGCCACCAAGGAACAGAATTTCCACCTTCCATAAAGTCTATAACGGCAAGAAACACATCAATGACACAGGGATCATGTTTCTCTCCTGTTACCCGGCATAATTCATCGTGTAGCTGATAAGCATTTTTACCGATTAGATCTGTAGGGTTTTTAATCCCAACCAGGCGAAGATCACGGGCAATAGCTCTACCGACATTAGGCAGATCCGTGAGTTCTGTTACTTTTTGTCTGTCAGGATTTTTCATTGTTAACCACCCTCAATTTATCTAAATATAGTATAAACATTCATATCCAGGTATCTACAGGTTCATTAAAGAGCCCATCGACATTATTTGCAACTGCACGATAATGTGAATAGGGATTTGGCCTATCGAGAACCAAAGCTCCAGAGAAATCTCCAAGTAGCTCTCTTTTGCCCTTTTATTGCCGCCTGAGTGATTCTGCAAGCTGGAGAGCATACCTGGTATCAGTCTCTAATGCTGATCTATTCCTGAAATATCTGACGGTCAATGGAACCACCCAAAACTGGGATTCCTACGGCAGAATGCCTCGCAACTTTTACCTGCACAATGCCCCTGAAACTGTCCTATGTCACTGTAAAAGCAGTGAAAAAACAAGATGCGCAAACAACAGTTTGCGCTGAAAATGTTATGGAACTGGGGATGTAAAGCTGCCTCATAATGCCTGTGGCTGGGTAAAACGTGAAGATACGAGTAGTGAAGGCTCTGTGCCAGTCGGATGAGCTCCCTTAAAAAATCCCCGCGTCTTTTTCCCAATCTTGAAGGCACGTTCGCAGAGGTTATTATCCGATGGAGTCTTTTCGACCCTAGGAAAGAGTAACATCTCAATTTTTCATGCTTTAATGCATAAAAATTGACCAAAAAGCATAAAAAGGCTTTGATCATAACCATACTGATGTTATACAGACATCCTTTTGCGAATATTTGGGTTCGATTTTAACCCAATTCCTACATTTCCTCTCCTTCCAGCCAGATCCGTATCTGGTGCTGTCCACTCTATCTGTTGCTGCCATGAAATCACAATTTCGGAAGCTCTTGCCTGGAGACAACACACGTCTTCTCGCTGTAGCCTGCTTTATCGGCCTCATGTCCGGTGTCCTCAATATCATATTCCGAACTACTGTTCATTTTGTAGAGGAATTCTTCTTTAAAAATGGAAAGGAGTTTCTGCAAATCGACCAAGGTGGTCTGTACCTCCTGCTATTGCCACTTATCCCAATGAGTGGCATGATTCTCCTCATTCCCCTGTCTCTACTCTTTCCTGGAGAAGTGAATGGTTACGGGTTTACGAAATTTCTGCGCAAAGTAAATTTGCAAGGTGGATATATACGTGCCCGCACCATTTTTATAAAAATAATCGCTACAGCTCTCACTATAGGAACAGGTAATTCTGCAGGGGTGGAAGGACCGATTGCCCAGATAGGTGGGGCAATGGGGTCACAGGTGGGTCAGTTTTTCCATGTCTCTGGAGACAGGATGAAACTCTATATCGCTGCCGGTTGCGCCGGCGGGATTGCAGGGATGTTTAATGCGCCAATAGCAGGAGTTTTTTTTGCTGCCGAAATAGTGCTGCTCGGCACCTATGAAATATCCTCCTTTTCTGCCCTGATCACTGCCTCAGCAATATCAACCGTGATCACCCGATCCTATTTTGGGGGAGCAAACCTCTTCGTCATCCCTCAATACTCTGTAGTGAACCACTTTTTAGAGCTGCCTCTCTATGCTTTACTGGCCGTAATCACTGGTTTTATCGCAGTATTTCATACCAAGGTCTTCTACTATATTCGTGATTTTTATCAAAATCTTAAGATTCCCAATCAATTAAAACCGATAACCGGTGCAGTCATCGTCGGTACAATTGGCATAATGTTCCCTCAGGTTATGGCAGATGGTTATCATTCCATCGAGGCCGTACTTTACGGCAGTGAAATGAACAACCTGCTGATCGCTCTTGTTTTTCTAAAAATATTTGCCACAGCCATAACCTTGGGGTCAGGTGGAGCCGGAGGACTGTTTGCCCCAGCCCTCTTTATTGGCACTATGATAGGCGGCAGTTTCGGGTCCTTTGTTCATAAGATATTCCCCGATTTAACCGCCGGACCAGGCGCTTATGCATCTGTCGGCATGGGGGCCTTCCTGGCAGCCTCCACCCATGCCCCCCTTACTGCTATTTTCCTGTTATTCGAGATGACCGGGAACTACGAGATCATCGTGCCAGCCATGCTCGCCTCCATTATAGGTACGGTAGTGGCCACCAGACTCGATAAAGACTCAATTGATACAGTCGATTTCAGTAGAGAGGGGATTAACATTCACGAAGGTCGTGAAGTGGCTATCATGAAGTCACTGAAAGTCGGTCTGGCAATAACTGAAGATGTTAATGTTATAAGTGAAGAGGCAGATATTAACCAGTTGCTGTTGACTTTTAGTGAAAGCAGGAGCGGATTCTACTTCCCGGTCATCGACGAGTCAGGGAAAATGACGGGAATAGTCTCCATGACAGACGTAAAAAAGATTATTCACTGTGACTCCCAAACACGGTCAGAGCAGACAGTAGGTTCGATCTGTCATCGTGATATCATAATGCTGACCCCCGATGACACTCTCTATCGAGCAATGCAACTTTTCGATATCAAAGGAATTGAAGAAATTCCCGTTGTTGAATCCCTGGAAGATCAATGGGTTCTTGGAATGCTTCAACGACGCAGCGTTATTTCAGCATATAACCGCGAGGTTCTCAGAAAAGGAATAAGTGAAAAGGTAGGATCTATACGAGTATCAGCTCAGCTGCAATAATATCACTACTCCTGATGAGGCATCAATAAAACAAACCCCTTCCGATTACTGCAGCTTCAAGAATTCTTGTGACGGATCGTTCCTGCATATCTATATTGACGCAAAGGGGGCTTTGCTGCCACGAAAAGTCTCTTTATCTGAGCTAGCAGGCCAACAGCCATGAGTTACGAGATGCCTCTTGGCAGGCCTGCTCTAAATATGAATCTCACGACCTTGGTTGACAGTTTATTAATTTAATTTAAACTGGTTAGCCAAGGAGGCTATCGGCGTTGAGGTGTTTTCTCACTTTTCGTTGGGCAATTGTTGCCGGCCTTATCACATTGGAACTTACATTATGAAAGCTGTCTCAGAACCGCTTGTGCGAGTTTTGTTGAAGATCGGTGCATGCATCTGCATTGGTCTCGGAGTCATAGGAGCCTTTCTCCCAATCCTACCAACGACTCCTTTTTTTATTTTGGCAACGGTGTTGAGTTATAATTCTTCTCCAAAGATAAGACAGTGGTTACTTGACCATCCGGTGTTTGGGGATACAATTCACAATTATCTTCAGAACCGCTCAATAACTATTACCGCACTGCGTAGCGCCCTTGTTACTCTCTGGCTCTGTCTTTTAGTAAGCATCTGTCTAGTAAGTAATATTTGGGTGGGCATAGTGTTGCTGATTATAGGTGGCCTGGTGACTCTCTACCTGCTTGGCTTGCAGAGGATCTAATGAAAAAATCAGCCATGGTGCGAAATTCCGCGAAACAAAAGTACCCATTAGCTGCAAAGTCTTCAACCGAAGCCCATCCATATCTTCAAGGATTACCATTAGCCGGCTACCGGAACTCCCTCCTTCTTTTGACAATGCGCAATCAGAATACTATCGTTTTTTTCTTCTCCACTAATCAATTGAGGCCTGAATGGGTCCACGAGAGGCTGCCAACAGAGTAAATCTCAAGAGGTTTTGAATGTATCGTAATGCTCATGTTCAGCCACAGACCCAGAATAAGCCCTTGAACACCTTTTCACCTAATCGGAGAAACTCAAATGTGCCTATATGATTTGCAATTGTGACAGCGCTTCGAATGATGTAACTTAGTGACGGGATGGCACCATGCAGCCATCGATAAATACTCTTCTTTTTCCACAGTACCCATGAATCCTTTTGTCAAAAGAACCTGCCGATTCCTGCTCCGCCGATATTCACTTTTCGGGAGCCTTTTTCAAACGAGTCCAGAAAAGCGTGCACTATTTCGCGAGTCCGTCGACCAAACCATCATCCAACTCTATCAGACAGAAATTGAAGAGTTCATCCGGACCTATCCGAAGGTCTGGACCGAGGAACAGACTATCCGGCATATGTTGGCGCATCGCTCAAGCATATGTCGTTATGGCGATGGTGAGTTCAAACTGATCATCGGTAGACGCCACAAATCTTTCCAGGATATCAACCAGGAATTGAATGAGAAAATGCTGGACGTCTTGCGCAGCGATGTTGCCAATATCCTGATCGCGATCCACCCTGTCCATGATTATGAGAGTCTGGGACGAATCTGGCAGAAATATATCATCCGCATGGGCGGCCAGATCCTGTCTCTTCTCGACAAGAACCGGGAATATCCGTCCACCGGGGTCTTCCGTCTCCTCCCCCTGCAAAGTAAAGCTGCATTTATAGCCCGTGTCCAACTTATCAAGCAACTCTGGCACAACAGAAAGATCGTCTTCGTCGTAGGCCGCAACAGCCGGTTCACCTTTGAGCCTGAATTATTCAACAATGTTAAATCAATAGATTATATTTACGCACCGCCTAAAAATGCCTTTGCGCAATACACTGAAATTATGAATCAAGTGCTGCAATATGATCGGGATGACTATCTCATCCTCATTGTCCTCGGTCCGACGGCAACTGTTATGGCCTTTGATCTGGCCCAGCGGGGATATCAGGCAATCGATTTCGGCCAGATGCCGGGGACATTCCGTCAGGGCAAAAAAATACTTTTTGGCGATACAGAAGCGGCTATCCCGGAGCTACAAAACAACAAGTCCCCAGTAACGTTGAGCGTACAACCATAACCACCAAAGCGATATGCCGTATCGATTTTTGGGTGAATGGATAAATTTAATGGCCGGCAATGAGTTTGGAAAACCGTTCTGCCGCCATCTCTAAAAACTCCTGGTTCTGTTGCAGAAATTCCTGGAGTACTTTGCGAATGACATCAACATCTTTATTCTTAATAGCCAAGTCCAGTACCCCGGTCTTGTAGACATTCTTTGCCTGACGCCAATCTTGCATCATTTTTATAAAACGCTGTCGTCCCTCGCCATCGGGAAACAGCATGACTATTTCATTTTCACCACCCAGATTCCTCGATTCCCAGTCCTGCTCTATTCGTGATATGGCGTTCTCAACACGATCAGCATCATCGGCCGTAAGTGGCTGTCTGGTAAATTTTTCCAGAACTTCCCACCTAAACCGGAACGTGGCCCGTAAAAGATTTCCCAGTAACGACAAGTCATGGGGCATGACCGATCGATCAACGGCACAGACATCTTCATTAAAAGTTAGGTGAAATGTGTGTATTGGACCTCTCGCACCATCCCTGTCTACAGCACAGACGACAGGCCGGTAAATTTTTCCGTCATGGGCCTGGAATACTGCGTGAATCGGACTGTAACGGTGACCTCTGCCAATCTTTTGGATCACATGGACTAATTCCACCAGCCACCGGTCACTATCCTTTTCAGTGGTATCGATATTCTCCCTGAATTCCCCCCAGGTATCCATTACCTCCAACAGATCGAACAGATCCAAAGCTTTTTCATTGGCAGACTTGACTATTGCCTCATCAAGCTGCTCTACAGTTTCGAGCTTGTCTATATTATTGATCTTCAGTTCTATCCATGGCTCGAATATTATTTTCACTATGTGAATGGGAGTACGTATGGCCTCGACTATCTCCTTGGCCATGTCAGGGATATCTTCAATTAAAGATTCATTGAGTGGTTCCATTCCGGGAATGGGATTTTTCTCGGTGAAGATCATTCTGAGAAAACCTTCCACATCATCCTGCTCGGCGCTGACGGCCTGATAACCGTCTATCGGGTTGGGGATCTGCACATTGGAATGATGAAGACATATCAAACGGTCGGCAGAAGTGCACTTTGCCTCGAAAAGCCCCGTCTCAAACAGGCACCAGTCCCAATCGTCTTTAGGGTCGGGGAGAAGAAAGATAAACCAGTTGGCCTCATCAATAGCTTTTTTTATCGCCTTTCGCCATTCTTGGCCCGGGAGGCCCTTTTTGAATTCACCCTGGTAGACGACTTTGAGCTTTTTTGCCGACCATTTTCGCAACCGATCCACGATTGCTTTGGCGGTATCCGCATCCTTGGATTTATAACTGAAAAAAACAGATATCTGATTGTTCTCGAACGCCTTTGACAATTTAAGCAAAGCTGTTCTGGCATCAAACTTATTTTCGAGTAGCTTGGCGGCAGCACGCATTCTTTTATCCTGCCCCTGATGAGTTTTCAGATAGGCGGCAATTTCCGGATCCTTGAGCAATTCTTCTCCATTCGCCATGACTCCCTCCCCTTGTTTAATCTTCTGAGTTATCCTCTATCCACAGTGCTCTCCTAAAAAATTCCATATAATTTTTAATGTTAAGAAGGTTGCGGAGTTCAGAAAGAGCTTTCCCTCTCTGAGTCCCTTAGGCCACTATCCCGCATCCCCCAGTAATTAAATTATTTAATGTTTTATTATAGCAAATTTTTCTTACATTCTTCTAATAAACAGACAAAGGATCTGACCGAATATCCGTTTTTTTTGATTATTGTCTGACGTTTTTTACACACGAACACCTTCTCTTGGTTTCTGATTCAGAAACCAAGCAACAAAACGTGACAGAAAAGAAGATGTTCCAAGCTCTGAGTCCCTGAGCAATAGGCCGGATTA
>CALNZA010000022.1:0-77662 GCA_942490935.1 Desulfocapsaceae bacterium | reverse complement strand
TGATGTCTCATTGACGGTACCCGCAATGAACCTTCCATCCGGAGATAGCTGTGCGAAAAGCCCCATATTGTAAGATGCAGGCTTTTGCGGACTGATTTTTTGCCATGAAAAAATACGGCTGTTCTCTACGGCCACATCTTTTTTCATACCACTATATAAAAATGCGCCTTTATCACCGCCATAGTCCATATCAATTGTCATATGGTCACCGTCAAGAGAGTAAGAATGACAATTGGCACAAACTGGAGGACCTGTCAGGATGGCTTTAGGAAGCGTATATGATTCAATATCACCCATTAATACGCTTGTTTTTTCAGGATTGTTTTTTGCTTCCAGAAATGGCAGGGGTTTTCGCATAAACATCAACCGTGCATTGACCCTGTCTTTTGAGAATTTGAAGAAGATACTGTTTTGAGAAATTATCTGTCTGCCATCCAAGCCGCCAATGCCGGATACAATGAATTCAACAATTTCGTCTCCGACTTTCTTTTGTAATTTAGTCCAAGTATCAGTACCAGGAACCCACCAGTAGGTATCTCGCAGCGCCCTTAAAAGAGTCTTTTTATTTTTTTTAATGGTGATAAGCCATGCAGAACATGTAGTTAAGTCTTCCCATAAAAACAAAGGCGACGCCATGTCCGGGGGGAAGACTGTGCCTGTTAAAGGTTCGGAAATGTTAATGGTGCTTAAATCATCAGAATTTACTAAAGAATTAATCCAGTCAATCTGTTTGTGTGGTGGTAAATAGGAGCGATATTTGTTTGAAAAAGAAATAAGGGGAGAATTCTTTTTTTGCTCACACAATACGTTCCATGGGAAGAAAAAAAGAATTATAACGACCACTGATGAGATGTAGAGGTAATGATAAATGCCAAACAGTTTATTGAGTTTGGCATTTATCATCTTCAATTCTACTTGATGTTTTGCACATCAAATTTAATTCTTATAGAAACACTGTTGTTTACTGCTCTGGAAAGGGCCAAATTTGGTAGCATTGATAAATCGCATGCACTACCTTTTTGATTTTCACCTAACATGGCTCCTCCTTTCATCGTACAAATCAACATTATTTCTATTCGAGAAATACCTCTCAACTAGTATCTGTTATATTAAAAATAATATCAAACTTAAATACTTGACACTACGCGATTATACCACTTTGTGGCGATTGGACAGTGAAGGAAAGATTACTCTGAACTATTGTCAAAAGATGAAGCTTCCTTCCCTGCAGTCAGTTGACAAATATAGACATTTACATGTAATCAATCTGGATACTGGCTCAACGTTACACGCATTGAGGCGTTGAATGGGCTACATGGTTTTATCCGAACGGACATTTGAAACGCATCAAAGGCTCTTCTACAGAATAGCCCTCAGCAGTACCGTGACTTTAGCAACACGTGATCTCACTATGTGTGAAGAGAGGGAATTAGTAGATGTATCTCTTTAAAATAAGCGAAAACACCAATTTTGCTACAAGCTCTCGATGGTGGCTTTGGCACATTGTTGATAAAAACGGCAGCGTTGATCAAGCAACCTTCCATGCACCCCACTTTCTAACTGAGATCGTCAAGGTTCTGCGAACCTCCTCAGTTTATATGAACATAGAGTGACTCACGGAAGGGGTTCCTTCAGTGGTCACACTACGTACAGTCGGCAGTCTGTTAAACTTCTCCATCCATTTCCCGTCATACAGTTACAACCGAATTTTCTTCTCCATATTCATTAGGCACATAGCTGTCTGCCTCTTCGTCATTGCGCCAGGTATCTCCGTCAAGTACATAGCGAAATTGATAAGAATTTCCAGCCTGCAGAGAAAGGGTTACTGAAAAGCTGCCATTTTTCAACTTTTTCATGGGGTTCTCATGCAGTGACCATGTATTGAAGTCTCCGACAAGTAACGCATTTTCAGCACCCTCGGTATTATTACATTTGAAGGTAACACGACAGATCTTTCCGGATTTTGAGTAATTTTTTTTAAACATGATTCTCTTCTAATTATATTATTCGGACCTGAGCCCATTTTTTTGTTTGGCAACAACTATTCAGCCAAGATATAAGGAACCGATATACTGCTTTGCCACATCACTCCACAAGAAGCGTTCCCTAGCTGCTTGCCTGGATATTTTTTGCCATTTTTCTGGGTTAGTGGCATTCAGTTTCAAGACTGTTTTGCAACTCTGTAGCATATTATTGGCTTGTTCCGTTAAACTCTTCCCTTTAAATACAAAACCACTTTGATGGTCCTTGACTGTATCACACAAACCGCCCACACCATGCACAAGGCATGGTTGCCCGGCTCTCATTGCCAGCATCTGACTAATTCCACACGGCTCAAAAGAGCTGGGCATGAGGAACAAATCACCGCTTTCATAAATTGATTGAGCCAGAGATTCAGAATACCCTTTAAGGAAAATAAAATTTTGTTTGCGGGCGGCAACCTGTGTTAGAAATAGCTCCAGATCCCTATCACCATTACCCAGCATCAGAAAAATCCTATCATCGCCCAGTATATCGAGTAATTGCTCCAGAGCCGATTGGCCATTTCCCATTTCTTGCCGGAGTATACAAACCTTTTGATCGGTGACTCGTCCAACCGATGTTAAAATAAAAGGTTGATGCGTAGATGATGACAATAACCACCTTGTGAGATTATGCAGGGATATAAGATGAGCACTCTCTACGGTTGTTTTAGCCGCAATCCATGTAAGAAGTTCTTGTTCGCATTGTACAAGCAGCTCGGAATAATCGGTCACGTTGTTTTGCTTGGACGGATATTCGCAACCGTTGAGGATTCCTGACAAACGGCCATCTTCAGCCGCCAAATTCAAATCAGCTTCAAGACCTTCGCCACCAATAAAACCTTGATCGCTTTTGCTTGGTCTCAGAATTTCCTGAGCATAGGTGGGTGATACTGCATGAATCTTGTTACAAAGATTCATGCCTGTCCGCATTAAGTTGACACAATGCATTGCCCTTGGGTCGTGAATTGGCTCATGATCATATTTAAGCTCTGGAAACCATGCCTGTAATGAAGAATCATCTCCTGCAAGCGGGCGTATACCCTGAAGGGCAAGGTTATGTATTGTGAAAACCGAACGAATAGTCTGCAGCGTAGTATATTGCGGATCATATGCCAGCAACATGGCAACGATTGCGGCATGCCAGTCATGCAGGTGCAGCACATCCAATGTGCCGAAATGGTTCTCCTCGATAGCCTGACACACAGCAGAACAAAATAAGGCAAATTTGGTAGCGTCGGTAGCAAAAGGTCTATTGGAAAGATCATCACAATAGATACAGCCGATACCTCCAGACGCAAACAGCGGATGCTCTACTACCCAGATCCGTACTTGCTCATGAGGTTTTTTTCCAACTACTGTAAAGAGATCGATAGTTTCTCTTTTACCAGCAAAACCAACCTGGACTGAACCCTGAAATTCAGTACCTGGTAACAGGGAAAATGCGCCATAACTTGGAGTGATCACATTGATGTGATGACCTTCATCCGCCAATGCAGAAGGGATATCTCGGACTACATCACCGATGCCACCAACCTTTCCCCCGGGTAGTGCATCATTTTCAGATGCCACCATTAAGATGTTCATTCTTTTATGCCTACTTCCTATCAGGTTATGACATCTGGAGCCGTACGTCCGATAGATTGAGTAATCCCTGCTATCTGATCAGCTGCGTTTATCAGGGCAGCCAATGCCTGCTGAGGATCCTGATCTAAAAGAGTATCCTGAAAACAATCGAAATAGACACGCAAGGTAGCGCCCTGGGTACCAGTGCCGGATAAACGGAAGACGATTCTTCCTCCATTGCTCAAATAGACCCGTATTCCCTGCGTAGTGGATTCACTTTGATCTATAGGATCGTGATAGGAAAAATCATCCGCAGATTCAATACGTAAACCTACAAATTCCTTCCCCGGTAACTTATCTAGAGTCAAACGAAGACGATTAATCATCTGGTGTGCATTATCACTGTCTACACTCTCATAATCGTGCCTTGTGAAATAATCTCGTCCATATCGCGCCCAGTGTTCCCGGACTATCGCCGCAACAGGCTGCTGCTTCACTGCAATAAGATTAAGCCAGAATAACACTGCCCAAAGGCCATCTTTTTCACGTACGTGATCTGAACCGGTGCCAAAACTTTCTTCACCACAAAGGGTAATTTTTCCAGCATCGAGCAGGTTACCAAAAAACTTCCAGCCGGTAGGCGTTTCATAACATGCTATACCCAATGATTTTGCAACACGATCAGCGGCTCTACTGGTTGGCATTGAACGAGCAATGCCGGCAAGACCCACGCGATAACCGGGGATCATCTGTGCGTTCGCAGCCAAGATTGCAAGACTATCGCAAGGATTGATATAAAAGTCCTTACCCAGTACCATATTTCGGTCACCGTCTCCATCCGAAGCAGCACCAAAATCTAGCGCCTTGTCTCCCGTTAAGCGGGAGACAAGCTCATGTGCATGGACCTGATTTGGGTCTGGGTGACCACCACCAAAGTCCGGGAGTGGAATTGCGTTGACCACAGTCCCGTCGGCTGCTCCCAGTCGATTTTCCAGTATTTCCTTGGCATACGGTCCCGTAACTGCATGCATGGCATCGAAGCACATCCGGAATGACCCTACTTCAAACAGTGTTGACATGGCGGGGAAATCAAAAATCGATTCCATTAAATTGGCATAATCGACTACCGGATCAATGATTTCAATTTGCGTATCACCGACGTGATGAATCCCAAGTGAGTCGAGATCTACATCTTGTGACTCAAGCGTAAAATATTCTTCAATCTTTATCGTTTCTTGATAAATATCGTCGGTGATTTTTTCCGGTGCCGGCCCACCATTGGCTGCATTATATTTAATACCAAAATCTTCACTCGGCCCACCCGGGTTGTGGCTTGCAGACAATATTACTCCACCCAAGGACTTGTATTTGCGAATAACACAACTCGCGGCAGGGGTTGAAAGAATCCCGCCCTGCCCCACCAGCAGTCTCGAAAAACCATTGGCAATAGCCATACGAATAATAGTCTGGATGGCCGCCCGGTTATAAAAACGACCGTCGCCACCGATAACCAGTGTATGCCCTGTACAGGGGCCAATGGTATTGAATATCGATTGGACAAAGTTCTCCAGATAATGGGGTTGTTGAAATTCAACAACCTTTTTTCGTAATCCTGATGTCCCAGGTTTTTGACCAGGAAATGGGTTGGATTCAACTCTGATTCTTTGCATAACGTTCATCCTACGTAAAAATTATTTTTAAGAACAGCATTGCCTACACTGACTGAGAACTCAGGTCATGTATAGGACCGCACCAGATACAACATCAGGCTTTACTCCCGCCACTTATTCCACTGTTACACTTTTTGCGAGATTTCTTGGTTGATCAACATCACAGCCACGTCGTGAAGCTATCTCATACGACAAGAGTTGGGCCGGAAGTGTATAGAGTATCGGGTTCAGCGCTTGGTTAACTTCTGGCAACTGAATAACGTGATCTGATATATTTTCCAGGTGGTCGTCCCCTTGAGTACCAAAAAGTATTATCCTGCCCTGTCGCGCTTTGACCTCTTCAACATTTGAAATGGATTTTGGATACACATCGTCCTGTGGTACAAAGGCTACGACAGGCATCTCTTTATCAATGAGGGCTATGGGGCCGTGTTTAAGTTCACCTGAGGCATACCCTTCTGCATGAATGTAGGAAATTTCCTTCAGTTTCAAGGCACCTTCAAGGGCGATCGGGAAGTTGAGGCCGCGACCTAAGAAGAGAAAGTCCCGTGAATCATAATAATCCTCGATAAGTGTTTTTATTTCTTCCTGGATTCTCGGTATTTCGTTCTCTATCACAGTCGCAATTTTGATGAGTTCTTTTCCCAGGCTGGCCCTATCTTCATCTGAAATTGTTTTTTTCTCCTGTGCCAGATAAAGTGTCAGAAGAAACAAGGCCGCAAGCTGTGAAATAAACGCTTTTGTTGAAGCCACGCCTATCTCAGGACCTGCATGGGTATAGATAGTCCCATCCGCCTCCCTTGTCATGGTCGAGCCAACCACATTACAGACGGTAATGACCTTGGAACCAAGACCTTTGGCAATACGTGTTCCGGCTAAGGTATCGGCTGTCTCACCCGATTGTGACAGGGCAATGGTCAGGACACGATCATTCACCAACAGGTGCCTGTACCTGAATTCCGAAGCAATATCTACTTCCACCGGAATATGGGCATATTTTTCTATCCAATATTTTGCGACCAGGGCTGCATGCAGTGAGGTGCCGCATGCCACAAAAACTATACGGTCAATATCCTGAATATCTGACGAGGTCAGGTGGATTTCAGGAAGATTCACCTCACCTGTCTCAGCATTTATTCTGCCACTAATTGTATTGGTGATCGCCTGGGGCTGCTCATAGATTTCCTTGAGCATAAAGTGTTTATACCCTGCTTTTTCAGCCATGGCGGCGTTCCAATCAATGGTCTCGATCTTTTTTTCAAGCCGCTGCCCATCTGCCAGAGAGTAAACCTCATGGCTGCTTCCAGTAAGAACAGCCATTTCCATATCCTCCAGGAAAATGACTTTATTGGTATACGGTAGTAAAGCGGGGACATCGGAGGCCACAAAGGTCCCGGAGTCGTCGCTCACCCCAATAACCAATGGACTCTGGTTTCTAACAACAACGAGCGTGTCCACCATTCCTGTCCAGAGTACCCCGATGGAATACGAGCCCTCCAGCAGACTAACCGTTTTTTTCACAGCAGTAACAAGATCATCTTCGAGATTTTCTTCAATCAGATGGGCAATCACCTCGGAATCAGTCTCCGAGCTAAAAAGATGGCCTCTTTCTTTAAGCCCTTCTCGAAGGGAGTGGTAATTCTCAATTATCCCGTTATGCACCACAACAATTTCACCACTACAATCGCTATGAGGATGGGCGTTTTCTGTCGTTGGAGAACCATGGGTCGCCCACCGGGTATGACCAAGACCAATGTGGGCTGGTGCTATTATCTCATCACCAATGAGATTCTCCAGGTTTAACAGTTTTCCCTTAGCCCTGTGTTTTACCAGTTTATCGTTATCAAAATAGACAACACCGGCAGAGTCGTATCCTCTGTATTCAAGACGTTTAAGGCCTTCCAGGATAACGGGTAAAACTTTTTTTGGACCACAGTAACCTACTATTCCGCACATATTTCTCTCTTAAATTTGTTGTAATACAAAACGCGATGGACTCATGTAACAAGCTTCTCGCTGTCTCCTTTAATCAGCAGAACCATCAAAAACTTCGAACTCACTTTTAGATGATGCTACCGATCCTAGAAATTCACAAGCGCCAGATAACTCTCTGCTTTTAAGCTTGCACCACCAACGAGTGCACCATCTATATCTGATTCACTCATGATTTCAGACACATTATCCGGCTTTACACTACCACCGTATTGGATTCGAACCTTGGCAGCCTGGTCTTCACCAAAGAGGTCCGCCACAACTTCACGGATAAATTTGACGACTTCGTTTGCCTGGCTGCTTGTTGCAGTTTTCCCCGTACCTATTGCCCATATTGGCTCATAGGCTATAACAACATCCGCAAGGACGTCAGGAACCACGCCAGCAAGGCCCTTTTCAACCTGGATTTTTACTACCTTTTTCGTTTCGTCAGCTTCCCTCTGCTCTAAGGTCTCCCCACAGCACAAAATCGGCAGAATCCGATGTTCCAGGGCTTTCAGTACTTTTTTGTTTACTGTTTCGTCGGTCTCATTGAAATATTGTCTTCTCTCAGAGTGGCCGATAATTACATAATCCACAGCAATTTCATTGAGCATCAAAGGAGAGATTTCCCCAGTGAAGGCACCACTTTCCTCAAAATGCATGTTCTGGGCACCGACCTTAATGGCGGTACCTGCGGTGGCTTCTTTCAAATCTTTGAGCATGGTAAAGGGTGCACAAATAACTGCCTCAACATCTTTTCCATCAATCTGATCTTTTATGGCAGTGACGAAACTTTTTGCTTCAGCAATGCTCATAGTCATCTTCCAGTTTCCTGCGATAATTGGTTTTCTCATTACTTCCCTCATGTATTTTAAAAGACAAACTCATAAAAACCCCACTCACGATGGCCTAGCTAGATAAGCGCATACTCCAGCTGAAGCATTGTTACGACGCCATCAACACATTTGCAGGGTTATTTATCGTCTGATGCATCAATTCCTGGTAGTACCTTCCCTTCCAAAAACTCCAACGAGGCCCCGCCACCAGTTGAGATGTGAGACATTTTCTGACCAAAGCCAAGCTGATTAACAGCCGCAGCACTATCGCCGCCGCCAATGATAGTCGTCGCTTCGATTTCCGCCAGAGTCTCGGCTATAGCCAGGGTACCTCCAGCAAAGTTTTTAAATTCGAAGACCCCCATCGGCCCGTTCCAAACAACCGTTTTGGCATTTGTCAGTTCATCTTTGAAAATTTGAACCGTCTTTGGCCCAATATCAAGCCCCATAAAACCGGCAGCAATATTCTGATCAGTGGTCACAACGGGCTCGGCATCTGCTGAAAAGGTATCGCCACAGATGTTATCCACCGGAAGAAGAAGCTTTATGCCTTTTGCCTTAGCCTTATTTATCATTTCAAGAGCGTAGTCCAGCTGTTCCTCTTCCAGGAGGGATGTACCTATCTCATAGCCCTGGGCCTTGAGGAAGGTATAGGCCATACCGCCACCTATGATAAGACCATCAACCTTTTCGAGTAGGTTATTAATAACTTTAATCTTATCAGATATTTTTGCCCCACCCAGAATAGCTACAAAAGGTCTTTCCGGATTTGCAACGGCTTCGCCCAGATATTCGAGCTCTTTTTGCATAAGATAACCGCAGACATTGGTAGGCACAAATTTAGTAACACCCACTGTCGATGCATGGGCACGATGGGCTGTACCAAAGGCATCGTTGACAAAAACCTCAGCAAGAGAGGCCAACTCGCGGGCATAGCCTTCTCCATTTTTTGTCTCTTCATCTCGGTAGCGAACATTCTGTAGAAGAATCACATCGCCGTCAGCCATCTCGGCCGCAGCTTTTTTGGCGTTCTCTCCCACAACCTTGTCATCTGCTGCAAATTTTACTTCCTTACCCAGCAATTCAGTGAGCCGTTTAGCCACAGGCAGAAGGGAGAGCTCTGGCTTGGCTTCACCCTTTGGTTTGCCAAGGTGTGAACACAGAATCACCCGTGCCCCATTTTTCATCAGATATTTAATGGTGGGCAGCGCACCAATCAACCTGTTTTCATCTGTGATAACCCCGTCTTTTAACGGAACGTTGAAATCGCATCGTACAAGAACCCTTTTGCCTTGTACCTGTATATCTTCAATACTCTTTTTGTTGTACGTCACTACGTAAACCTCCATTATTCATTATTTACAGGGTCCAGAGAGCAGAGGGGCAAAAAATTACGCATACTCAAGTATAAGGTCATGAATGGGACCACTCCACGCGCAGGAGCTGCAATATATTTTCCATGGATTGATATCCAATAGAATTTCATCAAACGTTTGATCTGGATCAGTAATCCACTCACCACTGTCCTTAACATGAAAGACAATTTTATCGCCATTCAGTGCCGAAAAGAAACAGGCAGTCCCACAAGACGGACAACTACGATATTCCACAATTTCACCTTTATCAAGAAACTGGTTGTACTTTAGTACGTTACAGTTTGATTATTTGTTTTTCTGCAAGAAGCTAAACTTTTCTAAAATATTTTCCCCCTCAGGTAAGCGACAGCCTCCGAGGAGGTATTTAAAAAAAGTCCCGGCTTATATCCCTTTAGCTTGGGGGAGAAATTTCCAACTTGAGCATTATGGTTGCCAATGGCGGTAATATCAGTGATAACGATTGTTGATGCCCATGCATTGATATAGTGTCAGTAACCTTCCCCCCATCATTACCCACATTACTTCCCCAATAGTTGACAGAATCACTATTGAAGACTTCTCGATAATGACCTGGCTTTGGTACGCCAATCCGATAAGCGTCCCAGGCAACCGGGGTAAAGTTGGAGACGATGATGATAAATTCATCACTTGATTTGGCTTTTCGTATAAAAGATAAGACGTTGTTCTCAGTGTCACTGGCATCAATCCACTCAAAACCACTTTGTTCAAAATCATTTTCATGCAGAGCAGGTTCATTTTGATAAAGCTGGTTCAAATCCCGAACAGTTCTTTGCACTCCCTGATGATTAGGAGCATCAAGCGCTGCCCATTCCAGACTGCTGTCAAAGTCCCACTCCTGCCACTGGCCGAACTCCCCCCCCATGAACAGGAGTTTCTTGCCGGGATGGCCCCACATAAAACCGTAATAAGCCCGCAGGTTGGCAAATCTTTGCCACTCATCCCCCGACATTCGGGTGAGCAAGGTACCCTTACCGTGCACCACTTCATCGTGCGATAATGGTAGAATGAAGTTTTCATTAAAGGCATAGAGCAGGCCAAAGGTCATGTCATTCTGGTGATATTTGCGATGAATAGGATCTTTGCCCATATAGCCAAGGGTATCGTGCATCCAGCCCATATTCCATTTGAGGCTAAAGCCGAGACCGCCAGTGTAGGTGGGTCTTGAAACCATAGGCCAGGAAGTGGACTCTTCTGCCATTGTCAGCACACCAGGGAATACCCCGTGGACCACCTCGTTCATTTTGCGTAAGAAACTAATTGCTTCCAAATTTTCCCGGCCGCCATACTGATTAGGAAGCCATTGCCCATCCTCCCTGGAGTAATCCAGGTAGAGCATGGAGGCCACGGCATCAACCCGTAAGCCGTCAAAATGGTACTTATCTATCCAGAACAGGGCATTAGAAATAAGAAAGGAGCGCACCTCGTTTCGCCCATAGTTAAAGATCATTGTCCCCCAATCCTGATGCTCTCCCTGCCGGGGGTCAGTATGAGCGTAGAGCTGGGTACCGTCAAAAAAGTTAAGGCCCGCACCATCTTTAGGAAAGTGAGCAGGGACCCAGTCGAGGATAACTGCCAACTGATTCTGGTGGCACTGGTCGATGAAATACATCAAATCTTCCGGGGTACCAAAACGGCTGGTGGGCGCATAAAAGCCCATCACCTGATAGCCCCAGGATGCATCAAAGGGAAACTCTGCAATTGGCAGCAGTTCGAGGTGAGTGTAGCCCATGTCCAAGACATAAGGAATCAGTTCATCGGCCAACTCCCGGTACGTCAGATAACGAGAGCCCCACGTCTCATCCGGCACTTTTCTCCAGGAGCTTAAGTGCACCTCATAAATAGAAATGGGCCGATCTAATCCCTGTTTTTCGACGCGGCCCTTAATCCAGTCGTTGTCGGACCATTGGTAACGGTCAAGTTCGGCCACAACTGAGGCCGTTCTTGGGCGCTGCTCCATGGCAAAGCCGTATGGATCAGCCTTTTCAAAACTCTCCCCTGTTTGGCTTACCACCTGGTATTTATACACTGTATTTTCAACGAGGCCTGGTACAAACAGGGTCCATATACCGCTATCACTGGAGTTGAGCAGATGCTTTTCACCATGCCACCCATTAAAATCACCAATGAGATAGACCTCACGGGCATTAGGAGCCCACACAGCAAAGTGGACACCTTTTTCTCCATCCAATTCGACCAGATGCGCCCCCATTTTCTCGTAGGTTCGCTCATGGCTTCCTTCACCTATCAGATATTGATCGAAATCAGTTAAAATCTTGGTGTTTTTCAAAGTTATTCCCTATCCTTAGATGCAGTAATCAAAAAACAAATGTAAGCACCACATCAGTTCCTGTTTTGGACAATTATCCCTTGCCGATAAGCATCATGAAGGGTTTTCAATTCTGCAATACGCTGCCGAAATTCTCTGCCTGTATCGGTATCTTTAATGCGAATTCGCTCACCGCGATTTTCAACAATCTCAGTTGCGCACTGGATGTCATGGATTTCCCTGACAGAAGAGGACGATGTCCCCCCACGGAGGTGAGTGGCAAGCAGTAGCCCCCATGAGTTAGAGACGAGGGTGTAACCGGCAATGCCGGTTTTATGATGGTAGGCTCTTGCAAAACCACCGTCAATGACGATAAGTTTTCCACCCGCTTTCAACGGACGCTCTTTTTTCTTTACTATCACAGGTACATGTCCATTAATCACATGACCAGTATCTGGGCTTAGACCAAAGGTCTGTACAATATTTCTGACAGTCGCCTCGTCGTCCCGGAGAGTATAATATATGTTCCTTGGCTCTTTATGGCTAGCGCCATCTTCTATAAAATATTGTTCGAATGTCGCCATCTTTTCCTTGCCGAAAAGTGGAGAGCATGGGCCGCACCATAGATACCACATACAATCCAGCCCCTGCTGTTGTTTTAAAGGATCACCACTTACAAAAAAACCTTGTCGGGCCAGGCGATCCATGTGCTCCATCAAATCCTTTCCTGAAAAATCCTGGTTGTCCAGATTCAGTGATTTAAAAGAACCGTCATCATTCATGGGCACGCAGCCGTGGTAGAGCAGGTTGCCGTTATAGGTCTTATACATACTCCCCTTATCGAAGAGAAAACGAGCATGTTGCTGCAATTTTTCACTATTCAAAAAAGCAGTTTTCAACCGTTCTATTACATGTAGTTCAGCAGCTGTGAGAGAATAGGGATCATCTGGCGATACGGTTTGAAACTTCTGGTCAGTGAGAGGATAGACCTGGTTATTTAGCTGGATAGTCCCCTTGTCAAAATCAATTTTTTCCAACAGTAAACGATCACGAAGGCCATACTCAGACCGACGCATAATAATCTGGGCTTCCAGCTTGAATTGAATGATGGTGATAGCCTTATGCATCCTGGCCATCAACTTACGTTCGCCCTCCGAATCATCTCGCTGATTAAACCGCTGAGGGGCAAACAATTCACAAGAATCATCACCGTAGGTTTCAATGGCAAAAGAGGCCAGTGGCAAAAGACTTACCGCATAACCATTTTCCAGGGTCTCCATATTTGCATGACGCAGAGAGATCCTGATAACATTTGCTATGCAGGCCTCACTACCGCCTGCCGCTCCCATCCATAGTATATCGTGGTTACCCCACTGAATATCGACACTGTGGTAATCCATTAAGCTATCCACAATACGATGCGCGCCTGGACCGCGATCATAAATATCCCCTACAACATGGAGGTGATCGATGGCCAGACACTGAATAGCTTTGGCCATTACAACAATTAATGCTTTGCCATTGCCGGTTGAAATAATCGTATCAATCAGAGTTCCATAGTACTCACCCTTATCGATCAATTTTTCATTCTCGTAGAGCAATTCTTCAACGAGAGCCTCGAACCGTCCCTCGATCAATCTCCGAACCTTTGAGCGGGGGTATTTCGATGATACTGCTCGTAACACATGTATCAAACGCAATACATTTTGCCGGTACCATTGCTTTTGTTTATCTGGATCGTCTGCAATGGACGGCGACAAAACACCCACCATCTTTTCAGGAGTGTAAATAAGTGCTCCCAACTGAATTTTTTCTTCCTCAGAGAGGGTGTCCTTAAATATCTCCCTAATCTTTCGTTTGATTGCACCGGAGGCATGGCTTACTACCTTGCAAAAAGCTTCAAATTCACCGTGAATATCCGAGATAAAATGTTCGGTGCCCTTAGGCAACTCAAGCTGAGCCTGCAAATTGATAATTGCCTCAGCAACAATTTCCTCAGAGGGAAACTGTTTTGCCAGGTGGTTCAAATGGCGCATATCATCTAGATTCAGTTCCATTGCTACCCTTCTCTTTTACCACGAAAGATTGTCAGGATATGCTCCTGACAGAGTTGGTTTCCATCCTGGAACTAGGATTTTCGTTCGAGATCGAGCCATTCGAAAAAATTAGAGGATAACGAAGATATCGGGCGAAAAGGCACTTTCAGGATGGAACGTTGTCATATTACTGTGTTATCTGGAATAATCGCACTCTTTGGAACCACCACTAAACCATCCCGTACCAGCCAATTTTCATTGTCGGAATCAGGCCGATCAGCCAGAGAACGTATCTGGACATTACGGCCAATGCGTACCTTCTTATCAAGAATAGCACTCTCAATCACCGAACCATCACCAACCCCTATATTTGGACGCCCTAATTTAACATTTTCCACAAGCTGCTCTTCGGTTTCATAATGGTCAGCCCCCATCATAACCGTGTCGCGCATGACCACCTTTGAGCCGATTATACTTCTGATCCCGACCACCGAATTGGTGATCTCAGCATCACCAATATTGCAGCCTTCAGCAAGCATCACCTGAGTTAGTCTGCCTCCCTGGAGTTCTGTCGGTGGCAGGAAACGGGCATTGGTGTAGATGGGTTGACCCGGAAAATTCAGATCATAGGACTTGCTGGAAGCAAGCTCCAAACTCACCTCGTAAAATCTGCGGATGGTACCGATATCAGCCCAGTATCCATCAAAAACATGCCCCATAACTCTATGATTAGAAAGGGCTTTAGGGATAATTTCTCCACCGAAATCGTCACCCGGAGCAGCCAGTAATTCAGAGAGCAGCTTAGTTGAGAAAACATATATTCCCATTGAGGCCATAAATGGCTTATCTGAACCAGGGCTGCTTTCTAAATCAGACAGGACTTCAGGATCCGGCTTTTCAGTAAAACTTACGATTTCACCGTCTGGATTCCGCTTAAGAATACCAAGGGCCGGCGCTTCCTGAGCGCTCACTGGCTGAACAGCAAGGGTAATATCAGCCTTACTGTCCACATGATACTGCACAAACTTGCGGTAATCCATCCGGTAGAGATGGTCGCCCGCCAGAATAATGACGTATTTGGAACCGGAGTTCTTAATCTCAACCAGTTGCTGTCGAACCGCATCAGCCGTGCCCTGATACCAGCCACTACTGCCAGGAGTTTGTTCGGCTGCCCAGATCTGCACCCAACCATCGGTAAACATATCCCGCCGATAGGTCCGGAAAATATGTCGATGCAGGGAGACCGAGTTGAATTGGGTGAGAATGGCAATTTTATCGATGCCGGAGTGTAAACAATTACTGACCGGGATATCAATCAGTCGATATTTACCAGCAAACGGAACGGCAGGTTTTGACCTTTTTTCGGTTAATGGAAAGAGCCGTGTTCCCCGGCCCCCGCCCATAATTAGCCCCATGACGTCTTTCATTATCATCTCTGGATATCTCCTTATAACAAGGGTTGGTCCCGTAACTGTTTACAACTCTACTACGCCAAATCGTTAAAACTTCAACTTTCGATTGGTAAAAAATTTCATATGAGAGGCGCGCAATTTCCCTATTATTACGACGTACATAAGTAGCTCGTAATGATAGGGAAATTGCAACAACAAACAAAATGAAGAGTTTTTACGTCACCATCAGGTCTTATTGCCCCTTTATGGCCTTACGACCCGGGTAACTCACCTTGCCAGCTAACTCTTCTTCTATACGCAGCAATTGATTATATTTCGCAACCCTGTCAGAACGACAAAGGGAACCAGTTTTGATCTGACCCGCAGCTGTTCCCACTGCCAGATCGGCGATGGTCGCATCTTCCGTCTCACCACTTCTATGGGAAATGACCGCTGTATAACCTGCATCTTTGGCCATACGAATAGCATCCAGAGTCTCAGTTAATGAACCGATCTGGTTAAACTTAATCAGGATGGAGTTAGCTACCCCTGTGTCGATTCCCTTTTTCAAAATCCTGGTGTTGGTCACAAAGAGATCATCACCAACAAGCTGAATGCGCGCACCAATCTTTTTTGTCAGACTTGCCCAACCGTCCCAATCACTTTCATCGAGACCATCTTCAATGGATATAATTGGATATTTCTCACTGAGCTCAGCCAGATAGTCTCCGAACTTCTCAGAATCAAATATTTTCCCCTCACCTTTGAGGTCATAGTTTCCTTCAACATAGAACTCAGACGCGGCGCAGTCTAGTGCCAATGTTATGTCTTTATCCATCTGATAGCCTGCGGCCTCCACGGCTTGAACAATAACCGCCAGGGCCTCTTCGTTTGAAGAGAGGTTGGGTGCAAAGCCACCCTCGTCGCCCACTGCCGTGCTCAAACCTTTCGCGCTCAACACCTTTTTCAGGTTATGGAAAATTTCCGCACCCATCCGAAGGGCTTCTCTGAAATTTGCCGCACCCACTGGCTGGATCATGAACTCCTGGATATCAACATTATTATCAGCATGCTCTCCACCGTTGATGATGTTCATCATGGGAACCGGCATCAGATAGTTGCCAGGAGTACCGTTTAACTCTGAGATATGCTGATACAAAGGAATGTTTTTATCCATTGCAGCGGCCTTTGCATTGGCTAACGAAACTGCCAGGATCGCATTGGCACCGAGTTTATCCTTATTATCAGTTCCATCCAGATCAATCATTACCTGATCGACCCCTTGCTGATCATAGGCGCTGTGTCCAATCAGGCTCGGTTGAATGGCGTCATTTACAGCCGCAACGGCCTTTAAAACACCCTTCCCCAAGTAACGACCTTTATCGCCATCCCGCAATTCAAGTGCTTCCCGCGAACCGGTTGAGGCGCCTGATGGGGCACAAGCCCTGCCCCAGGCACCTGATTCAAGGTATACGTCCGCTTCAACAGTGGGGTTACCCCGTGAATCCATTACTTCCCGGCCTATTATTTTGCTTATTTTTGACATAATCATTTTCCCCTTTTGAGGTAATACCTGAATTCCGGCAGTTGCTTAAGTCCTTAAACTTCCCAAACTCGTAAAAAGTCGAATTACACGATGGCTATGCAGATAAGCGTAGACTTCGAGAAAACTCCACATGTCTGAAACTATATTTCTCTATCATTTCAAAAGCACTAAGTAGGGCACATCGTAATGATAGAGAAATTTCAGCAACGAAGTAGATTGAAGAGTTTTACGACGCCATCAAACTTCCCAAATGGTTTAACGTTCTGACTAATTGGCAGACATAGCTCATCTCATTATCATACCAGGATACAACTCTAACCTCATAAATATTGGTTCCACAACGTTGCGCAAGTGTTTGAGTGCTATCAAAGAGTGAACCATAGCTCATACCAATTGTATCGCTTGACACCAGCTCCTCGTCAGAATATCCAAAGGATTCATCGGCAGCCTTTTTCATTGCTTCATTGAGCCCCTCAACAGTTACAGAGTCGGTCTCATCTTTTAATGTCGCATCAAGAATAGTGATGGAACCAGAAGGCACTGGAACGCGTTGTGCTGATCCAATCAACTTTCCGTCAAGTTCAGGAATGACAAGCCCGATCGCTTTCGCAGCACCGGTTGAATTAGGAACAATGTTAATTGCACCGGCTCTTGCACGACGAAAATCACCTTTACGATGCGGCCCATCAATAATATTCTGGTCGCCCGTATATGCATGAATCGTTGTCATGAATCCTGTTCTTAACTCACGATAATCATTCAATGCCTTTGCCATAGGAGCAAGGCAATTGGTTGTGCAGGATGCACCAGAGACAATGAGATCATCACTTTTCAGTGTCTGATGATTTACACCATACACAATAGTTGGAAGGTCACTGCCTGCAGGAGCTGAAATAAGAACCCTTTTTGCGCCTGCATCGATATGCGCCTGACTTTTGTCTTTTGAGCAGAAAAATCCGGTACATTCTAACACAATATCCACCCCAAGGTCGCCCCAAGGAAGATTCTTCGGCTCTGGATCTTTATAGACTCTAATTTTCTTGCCATCAATGACAAGCGAATTTTCATCACTTTCCACAGTATGACCTGCAAATCGGCCCTGAACACTGTCATACTTCAGGAGGTGAGCAAGCATCTTTGGATCTGTTAAATCATTAATTGCGACAACTTCAAAACGATCATCCCCAACTAGTTTACGAAATGTAAGTCTTCCTATTCTACCGAAACCATTGATAGCAACTTTAAGCATAATATTTTCTCCAATTGTATTTATCCGAAAGTCTCTTGTGGGAAACACGCCTCTTCTCAAAGTTCCGACTTTCATATGTGAGTTGTGGCTGGGGAAACTGGCCCAGCCATACTGGTGTATCAGGGAGGGTGAAGTCGGTCAGATCAGGCCTTTCCTGCACTGCCGAGTACGCCCTCATTTTTTGCTTTTATCAATTCGATAAGTTCAGTTCGTGCCGGTCCCAAATATTTACGTGGATCGAATTCAGCAGGCTTCTCCGCAAAGATTTTTCTGATCATAGCGGTCATGGCAAGACGCCCATCACTGTCGATATTGATTTTACAGACCGCTGACTGGGCTGCCCGGCGCAACTGTTCCGCCGGAATACCAACGGCGCTCTCAAGGTTGCCCCCAAATTGATTGATCATGGCGACATGCTCCGGCGATACAGAAGATGCACCGTGTAAAACTATAGGATAACCCGGAAGCAGTTTTTCGATTTCCTCCAATATATCAAAGCGTAAAGTCGGTGGTTCCTCACCCGGCTTTAGCTTGAACTTATGGGCACCGTGGGAAGTCCCAATGGAAATAGCCAGACTGTCCACCCCGGTTTTCGAAACAAACTCTTCCACCTCTGCAGGTTGGGTATAATGACTCACTTCAGACGAGACCTCATCCTCAACACCCGCCAGTACACCCAGTTCTCCTTCAACAGTTATACCTTTTGTGTGGGCATACTCCACTACTTCTGCAGTGAGTTTGATATTATCTTCAAAGGAATGGTGTGAACCGTCAATCATCACCGAAGAGAAACCACTGTCAATACAATCTTTGGCCAGGTCAAAACTGTTGCCATGGTCAAGATGCAGGGCTATGGGAATATTGCTCCCCATTTTACGCGCCATGGCCACTGCACCTTCAACCATATACGGCATCATGACAGGATCAGCATACGTTCTGGCACTGCCTGACACCTGCAAAATCACCGGAGAATCAGATTGCACACAACCGGTCACGATTGCCTGCAGCTGTTCCATATTGTTAAAGTTATAGGCCGGGATGGCGTACTTGCCCTCCATTGCCTTCTTAAACATCTCCCTGGTGTTAACTAACCCGAGTTTTTCGTATGGAGCAGAAGCAGCCATTATAGACCTCCGTAGTATGAGTATGTGCTTTGGATATACTGTGTAAACGAGACTGTAAGATAGAAATGTTTTTTCTCAATTATTTAATGAATAAAACACAACTCATCGGTTAGAGTTCTTCGAGCTGAACCTCTGTCAGCAATTGGTTTACCTGCTCCAGAGAACCAACCGATGTACCTTTTTTGCTGGCCGTTGCAGCACCACATGCAATTCCTTTGCAAAGAGCGTCCTGCATGGAATGCCCCTGACTGAGTCCCCAGACTATTCCGGCGACCATCGAGTCACCTGCCCCGATAGGGTTAGCTGCTACAATTTTCGGGCTGGCTGCCAACCACGCTTTACCCTCGTCAACAAGGATAGCGCCCTCTTTCCCAAGCGAGATAATCACACTGGCAGGGCCCATGACAGAAATCGCTTTACCGACAGCTGCAATCTCTTCTTTTGTACTGACGGGAAGCCCAGTCAGTTCATGTGCCTCTTCGTCATTTGGTTTCACCAGCTGCGGTTTTGCTGCGCAGTTCTTTTGTAATGCTTCACCACTTGTGTCCAGGAAGACCTTTGCCCCTGCTGACTGAATAATGGTGATCAACTCAGTGTAGTAGGTAGCTGGCACTCCGGGAGGAAGACTGCCGGCCAAGACCCACCAGTCTCCAGCCTTGGCCCGCTCGCCAATCTTTTTCGCCAGTTGGGCAAGATCCGCGTCAGTGATGGTGGGGCCCGGCTCATTGACCTTGACATACTGTCCGGTGCTGCTACTCACAATGGAAACGTTGGTGCGGGTATCTCCTTCAACCCAGACAAAATCTGTTTCTATTTCAAGTGATTTAAGCTTGTCATTCAACATTTCTCCGCTCTTTCCGGCGGCAAAACCGAGCGCTACACTGGAAACCCCAACTGACTTCAGCATCCGGGCGACATTAAACCCTTTCCCACCGCAATCTACCCGCCAGTCAGAGGCCCTGAGAACTGTATCGAAAGCAATATCATCGACCGTCAACTCGCGGTCGACGGCCGGATTCAGGGTTACAGTAAATATCATATTTCACCCCTTCCAATATTTTTCAAAGAGCGCTTCTTCTGCTTCAGCTGTCCACATATTGCCAGCTTCGAGTTTTGCAGCAACTTCAGGAAGAACCTTCTCAAGTTCATCCAAACCTAAGAGCGGCAAATCCTCAATCTGTGGGAAAATAACAATCTTTCCAGCGAATTTCCCATCAATGACTGCCTGGATACCTTCTTTTGCCACGTTCATCCCGCCGATGGCACCAACACTGCGGCCAGGGGAAAGAGAGCCCAATGAAGCCTGGCTGAGTACCTGTCGTTGATCGTCCAAAGTGAGTCCTGAGGTTCCCGTGTACTGGGCGTTAGAAAGATAGACGTTACTCAGGTTCATAGGGGCCATGGTACCGTTGGGAACACCTGCAAAGAAAACTAACATGCCGTTTTCGTTCATCAGTGTGTCGCTTTCTGCCATGACACCGGCAATGGGTACACTCACCACAACATCTTCAGCACCTTTTCCGTCCGTCACTTCCATGACAAAATCATGAAGTGATTTCTCACTGGTTTGCGGATTAAAAGTGAACAGTTTGCGGCCATTTTTTTCAGCCAGTGATGCAAAGCGTTCCTGAATGGAATCCAGACGCAGATCGCTCACTTCAGTGGCAATTACCGTTGTCGGTCCATCCGGAAGTTCGAGGGCACGTTGAACGTGCATCTGCCCCATGGGTCCACCGGCACCAACGAAAACGGTCGTCCCCTTCGGAAACAACTCGCACCGGTTCCGTTCTTCACCGTAAGAAGCTGCAATATCTGGTCCCTGGTTACCAAGATATGCGGTGTAATCGTAGTGAAGGCGACCGACATCAGTATCAACCAGTCCGTCCAGCGGCTCTTTGCCGACCATATTCATGGTTCCCCGACGGGCAATATATTTCGCTACTTTTCCAACGAGTTCTGCAGAAGTCGGCGCGAGCATGACGATATCGTCAAAACCGATACCATCGGTAAATTCTTTTGCCAACTCTTCGAATTGGTCGGCTGTGATACCGTTACGAACGACGATTTTCGCTTTCGTTTTTTCGGTAAGAGAAGCAACAGCTTTTGGGGCATCGGAGAGAATGATAACCGCCGGTGCATCGAGACCTTTGGAGAATACGTACTCAGCATCATCACCAGGACTGCCGATGATCCACATTACTCCGCCTTCTTTAGGATCCAACCGCCTCCGCTGTGTGTATGCGGCAAGGACACAGCCCCAGGGTTCCAGAAGCGAAGCTTCCGCATATCCCATAGAATCGTCGACCGGCAGCAAACACTCACCTTCATCAGTCTCAAGCATCTCAGGGCCAATCAGATGATACTGGATGAGGCCGCCTGGAATGGTATAGCCGTAGGCGGTGCTTTTCCCGTTCTGATAGATGTCCGGCTGTACTGCAAGCCGCTGGCCTGGGAAATATCGGTCTTTTAATTCTTCACCAACTTCAACGACGGTTAATGATGCTTCATGACCAAGCCTGCCCGGCTCTTTTGACAGATCACGATTATACAACTTGGGATGACTTCCACCCATGTTGATCAGCTTTACATCAGAAAAACAGAGTCCCACCGAGTCAATACGTACCAGCATTTGGTTAGCACCAGGTTGTGGTATCGGTAATTGCTCTGGTTTTCCGTCTTTTCCTATATTCTCTTCACCTGCACCGTACATATTCCAGACCAATCCTTTTTCCGGTACAGTAATCTCTGGTGAGTGGTATTTTTTATATTGTGATGTCACGACTGCCTCCTGGGAGTATTACAATGTTAAATGCTATGGAACTATTTATTGGGTCAACGACTTGTCTTCATCAACCTCTGTATTTGTAACTGCTTGCAGGGTGCTGGAGATTTTCGCAAGCAGACTGGTGAAGCGTATATATCATACGTGAACCAGACTGATCGCGGAAAGATCTGGTGCCATGTGAGAAGCTACGATATTACAACAGATCGTCGTTAGTTTTATACAACTCCATAACGGCTTCTGAACTTTCCAGTTGCAATGCTTTACTCGCTTTTTCCTGTAATTTACTATAGTTAACTGCACGGATAATATTTTTAACTGACCCCACATTGGCTGGGCTGACTGACAACTCAGTCACCCCCAATCCGACCAGTAGTGTCGCAAGATTTGGGTTCGCGGCTGCATTGCCGCAAACACCAACCCATTTACCATGGGCCTTTGCGGCTTTTACCGTCATCTCAATCATTCTCACGAGAGCTGGATGGTAACTGTCCGCTTCATTGCAGAGATCAGGATGACCACGATCTATGGCCAGTGTGTACTGTGTTAAGTCGTTGGAACCGATAGAAAAGAAATCTACCTCATTCGCCAAATGGGCTGCAATCATCACTGCGGATGGGACCTCAATCATAATACCCAGCGGCAATGGGGGTGCGTTTAGCTGCAGGCGAACTTTCTCAGCAATATCTCGTGCTTTCTTCCACTCAGACATTCTACCGATCATTGGAAACATAATGTGCAACCCGGTCGATCCAGTTGTCTCTTTCTGCCAGATCGCTGTCTGGTAAATGGCTTCCAGTTGGCGCCTGAACATATCTTCATATTTGAAGGAGAGGCGAATCCCTCGCATACCCAGGAAAGGGTTATCTTCATGGGGAATATGCATCCATGAGACAGGCTTATCTCCACCAATATCCGCCGTACGTACGATCAACTGGCGACTGCCAAGTTCCTCTACGATAGCTCGTAAACTTTCGCATTGTTCTTCAACTGATGGTTCCGCAGTGGAGGATTCAAAAAGAAACTCTGTTCGTAACAAGCCCACACCTTCGCCACCATGTTCCAAAACTAGTTTAGCATCTTCCGGTTTAGCGATATTGCATACAACTTCGATGTGGTGACCATCCAGCGTTTCAGCAGCCTTATGTTTCTGGGCATCTTCCGCTTTACGGATCTGTTCCCACTGTGCTTTCCATTTCATCGCAAGCTTCTGCGTTGGCTCGTCTGGATCAATGTAAACTGACGATGCCTGCGGATCCACAATAATCAGTTCACCATCTTCAATGTTCGTAAGTTCTCCGTCACCCAGGCCAACCACTGCCGGAATTCCTAAGGCTCGGGCAAGAATCGCCATATGACTGTTGGGACCACCAAGCTCCGTACATATGCCTCGAACCTTCAAACCCTGTAAACCTGCTGTTTGCGAAGGCGTCAGATCCTTTGCCATCAAAATGAAATCCGTTTGCGGATACTCAGTCGACGAAACAGCTGGTACCATTAAAGCCAAGACCCGGTCACGGACATCAATAAGATCTGCTATCCTTGCCCTCAACCGCTCGTTGTCAACCGTCCGTAATGACTCAACCTGCGTTTCAATCGCTTGATGAAACGACCAGGCTGCAGTCTTACCATTTACAATGAACTTCTCACTTTCGGTTAATACCAGTTCATCCTGCAACAACTGCTTTTGCGCATGCAAAATGGCCGCTTCATTTGGAGCCCTGCTTTGCATGTTGGCCTTCAGTTCATCGAGTTGCTGTGCAGCCTCAGTGAGGGCGGAGCTGAAAAGTTTGGCCTCCTCTTTGGGGTCTTCTCCGTCCTCCTCAAATTTCATCTTTTTTGCATGCAACCGAAATGCGGGTGCCATGGTAATACCAGGTGATGCAGCGGAGCCACTGATAGTCTTACGACACTGAACATCGGGCAGAGCAGACAGAACGTCTAAAGGACGATACGACGCATTGTCCTGTTCTCCCTCATTGTCCAGCCCCTGATTAATCATCTCGGCCAGAACCTGTACGGCTTTCTCCGCTTCGGGTCCTTGGGCAGAAATTATCAGAACATCGTCAAGACTTGCGCCCATGGACAACAATGATGCCATGGATTTCGCAGTTGCTGTCTTCTGATCATTTCGAATTCGTATATCTGTCTCTGAAAATGTTGCGGCGCGCTCTGAAATTAAGCTGGCAGGGCGGGCATGCATACCTTGGGTATCAACAACCTTTGCCTCTGCTGTAACTGAATAATCGTCCAGTTGTTCGGACGGTGTCTGCTTCGCTGCGTTCAGCGCATTCAATATATCGGTTTTATCGGTTGTGGTGGCCAGTTTGTCGGCTGTGGTCTCATCCATCACCACTCCTGTCAAGCGCTCAAGCAGTTTCAAATGATCTTTGCCTTTGGCTGCAATGCCGACGATCAAGCGAGCCACGTCTCCCTTATCATTCCAGACGACACCCCTTGGTGCCTGTACAATAAATACACCGGTTTTAATAACCTGGTCTTTTGCTTCATTCACGCCGTGAGGGATTGCCACGCCATTAATGAGATAGGTGCTGACCTTTTCTTCACGCCCAAGTAAAGCAGCCAGATAATCTCCACTGACGAGCCCTAAAGAGGACAAGTTTTGAGAAATCAGCTCAAGTACATCCTCTTTAGTCGCTACGGGGGCATTTAGTAGAATATGTTGTGGACTAACAGTCAGAGTATCTTCCGCGGCAGCTTTGTTATCTTGCGGCGCGGGCTCCTGAACAACTTTTTCGGATACTTCGAGCTTCTCGGTGACCTCCGGTTTTTTTTGACCACCAAGCAATTTTTTAAAAAAAGACATCAGAATCTCCTTTAAAATTGTGTCGATCTTCGAACAGGTCTCCGCGCCTGTGGCTTTATCTCCAGCCTATTGCCAACCGCGGTACGGGAACTTTGAAATTTTTCAATTTTATCAAAGTTCCCGTAAGTCATAACAAAGTGTTTATACCAGTTTAGCTACCAGTTCATCATAGAAGCTTGCGTCCATGAAGTTGTCGATGCTTAAGTGCTGAGCACTAGGTAGTTTCTCCTTCGCACGATCCGTCAATTCACTTTGGGTAATGACGATGTCCGCATCTTTCAGATCATTAATAGCCGCGTTGGTAACCACAATATCTAAGCCGGCATCATTAACTTTGCCGCGCAATACCGTTGCTCCCATGGCTGAAGAACCCATACCAGCATCACAAGCCACAACAATTGATCTAACATTCCCTGCAGCTACAGGGACCGCCTGACCTTTTGCTGCAGATTTACTTGCAGCAACAGCAGCAGTGGCTGCTTCCAGGTCATCACTTTCAGAGGCGTCTTTTCGAATGATTATTGCTCCAATGAGAAATGAAGTAAGAGCAGAAACAGCAATAGAGCTAAGGGTCAGTACAATACCCATTCCTTTTGTGGACATCAGGGCCAACGCAAAGACAGAACCAGGAGATGGAGGGCCAACCAGAGCATTACCTGTGACCATATTAAAACCAACACCCACCATACCACCAGCGATTACGGCAATAATCAGTCTTGGCTTCATTAAAATGTAAGGGAAATAGATTTCATGGATACCACCAAAGAAATGAATGATGGATGCACCATAGGCTGATTTTTGCGCAGTACCTTTACCAACCACCATATAAGCAAGAAGGATACCTAAACCAGGTCCTGGATTGGTTTCAATCAGAAAATAGATGGAAGAACCGAGTCTAGCTGCCTGTTCTGCTCCCAGTGGTGTGAAAACACCATGGTTTATGGCATTGTTTAGAAACAGAATTTTTGCAGGTTCGACAATGATTGACACCAGAGGCAAGAGAGACATGTCTACGATCCAGCCCACACCCGCACCCAATGCCGCAGTAATTGAAGCAACCACCGGACTAATAAGTACGAATGAAATTAAGGCTGTCAACATGGCGATAATACCGAGAGAGAAAGTGTTGACCAGCATTTCAAATCCAGGTTTGATCTTACCGTGAACCTGCTCGTCAAATTTCTTTATTGCCAGTCCTGCGAGTGGACCTACAATCATGGCCCCCAGAAACATCGGGATACCTGCACCGACAATGACCCCCATAGTCGTAATAGCACCAGCAACAGCACCACGTTCGCCACCAACCATTTTACCACCGGTATAACCGATCAAAAGCGGCAACAAGTAGGTAATCATAGGACCAACCAATGCCGCTAAACTTTCATTAGGTAACCAACCCGTTGGTATAAACAACGCAGTAATCAAACCCCAAGCGAGAAATGCGCCAATATTGGGCATTACCATACCACTTAAAAACCTTCCAAATGACTGGACACCTACCTTCACAGCATTCATAAACAGACCTCCCCTCTACATGGTTAGTAAATTTCCTACAATCAAACCCCAGGCGATAAATTCACCAATGTCAGGCGAGTGACCGTCCCACCCAGGAAGCCGTCAAAGATTTGAAATTTCTTTTTCATTTGAGCCTTCCGTTCTCATCAGTTTGTGTAATTTAGCCAAGCGCCCATCTTCTTTACGATTGTCCTCTTCTCTTAAAACTACAGAATGTCAACAATGTACCAAAACTGTAATCGTTTACATGAATAATTGTCAATGATTTTTTTCAACCTCCCAGGTAGCGCCAATCTAAGCGAACAGAAATGACACGTATTAACAGCAAATTAACTCGAAATAATGATGGTCAACAAATATACCATTGCTGTATTTTTTAAAAAGAAACTATCTGCCATGGACAGATTAAGTAATCGTTATCAAATTACGCTGCCACATACGACAATCCACAAAATAGCGACAGGTCTGCTATTTACAGCTGTCCCCTACAAACACTAACGACCACCAGATCAAGTTTATCATGCCACAACCACTCAGTTTACATATCATTATTGGTTAACGACCTTTCGTTCTCCGCTGAAGACACACCCTGGCAAATACGCATTAAGAAAAACACTGCGTACCCTTGAAGCTCCTCAATTACTTACACTATGACTGGAAAACATTTGACACCACATGTGTAAACGATTACAAATATAGTGGTACTATTCCTCACCCACTAAGGAGACCTTTATTCCAATGGTAAAAATTAAAGACGTTGCCGACGCAGCTGGTGTATCAACTGCCACGGTTTCCCGAGTCCTGGCAAACAAACCACACGTACGACCGGAAGTTCATAAGCGTGTGATGGAAGTTGTGCAGGCCCTTGGATATCGCCCAAATCGTGTCGCTCAAAATCTGCGATCAAACAGTTCAAAAATAATTGCCCTGATTGTTTCAGATATAGAGAATCCGTTCTTTCAAAGTGTCAGTCGGGCAGTTGATGATGCAGCACATGAACAGGGTTTTAGCGTGCTGCTCTATAATACTGATGAAAATCCGGAAAAAGAGAAGCTATGCCTTAATCTTCTTCGTGATGAGAATGTAGCGGGTGTCATTTTATCCCCTACACGGCAAGCTATCGACAATCTGGCAGCCACTTCCTTCCTGGCAATGCCCATGGTCATTATTGACCGGCATGTAAGCAAGCTCGATGTGGACAATGTTGTCATCGACAATGCAAAGTCTGCCTACACCATAACAAACCACCTCCTGGAACATGGCTACAAGCGGATAGCAGGAATTTTCGGGATAGGAAGCACCACAGGTCGTGATAGGCGCGAAGGTTTTATGCGAGCATTAAAAGATTACAACATCAAGCCTGTAAACGACTTTATTAAATACACAAATGCCAGAGAAGCAGATGGTTTTCTTACAGCAACGAAACTGCTGCAAGCAAAGGAGCGACCAGATGCTGTCTTTACCAGCAACAGCCTGTTGGCTTCCGGCGTACTTCTGGCAATACGTGAAAGTCGGCTGTCAATTCCCGATGACATTGCATTCGCCAGCTTTGATGATACAACATGGGCCAAACTGGTAGAACCTGCACTCACAGTAATCGAGCAGCCCACATATGAAATTGGCCGTACTGCTGCGGAAATGCTCATAAAACGCATTCAAGACCCAACTCGTTCCAACCGTGAAGTAGTTCTCAATACAAAATTGCTCGTACGCCAATCTTGTGGATGCCGTTGAAATGACAGGTTTTCATGATTATTAACTGACAGGAAAAATGTATCACCCCGACAAACCTAACATCCCAAGACCACAACACTGTTATTATAAAGGTGCTGATTGAGCAATTGACACAATCACTTCAGCCTGTACTAAATCATTACACAGCAAGGTTTTACATGAAAATATGGGTAGACGCAGATGCTTGTCCCGTGGTCATAAAAGAGATCTTATACCGAGCTTCGGAACGTAAAAACATCAAGCTTATTCTGGTTGCGAACAAGCCACTGCGGACACCGCCATCCAGCCTGGTCAGCTCAATCAGGGTTGCAGCAGGGCTTGATGTGGCTGACAATGAGATTGTCAAACAGTTAACCGCTGGGGATCTCGTCATTACCGCCGATATTCCTCTCGCCGCAAATGTCATCGAAAAGAACGCATATGCACTCAACCCAAGGGGAGAGTTTTACTCTGCTGAAAATATCCGTTCACGCCTTAGCATGAGAGATTTTATGGATGAGTTACGGGCAAGCGGGGTTGATACAGGAGGGCCACCACCAATGGCAGCTGGTGACAAACAAAAATTTGCCAATGAGCTAGATAGGTTTCTTACTCGGAATAGCAATTAGCCGATAATTCCAGGTAACTGCTCAAACAACCACGGGAATTCTGTAGAAAACACCCACTCTACAGACAAAAAAGGCCTGCCTCAGATATACTGAGGCAGGCCTTTTTTTTATTGTATCTATTCTTACTTTTTGCGTCTGCGTGCAATCGCACTCAGGCCAAGAATACCTGTTCCCATAAGCATCATAGCACCAGGCTCGGGAACTGGCTCACCGATGATCTGGCTCTGTCGTTTGATATCGTTTCCATCAACAAGGTTCAATACCTTAACCGTTCCAGCGATTGTATAATCTAATTGCGTGTTCAACAGATCCACAAGGGGTTGGTAACCGGAGGCCTGTTCTTCTTCCAGGTACCAGATTGTGTTCTGAACATTATTTGCACGTATCTGCGCGGTACTTTCACTTCCACTTCTAGACCAGTCATAATTTCCAAACATGTAATTATAATAGAGCCATTTTGTGGCTTCGCTCAGCTTATCTTTACCGTCTGCATCAGCACCGTTTTGACCAGGAAAAGCAGAGTGAGCATAATCTTCTACGCTATCTATTCTATACTCGTCTATATCAGTATTGCTCGTCGTTAAACTAATAGTTTCATTTCTTTCAAGACAGAAACTAATATAGTCATAGGTTCCAAGTGTATAACCGTTACTTGCCAAGTCAATTTTAAACTCGCCGCCACCAGTATTACCAGGGCCGTTGTAAATACGTACAGTATCACCAGCTGCGGGCAGTGCAGATGCAACACCTGCAAAAGATATCAATAAACCACATGCCAAAAGGCTTGCTCGTAAGATCGTTTTTTTCATTTGCTCTTAAATCTCCAATAATAATTATTCTCAATTAATCCTTGATCGATTCAATGCAAACAACATGCCATCCGGTGATGTACTACATATGATTAGTTCATCTCCCTTTTGTTACAGACAAACGTTCCCACTCCTAACAAATACACTTGCAGCATCTCTTTCCGTAAATCTGGAACAAAGCATCATCAGTGCGAATTTGCGGAATTATGGCCCGAGAATCCGGAGTGCCGAATAGGAAGGCTAGACGGGTCACCAGCAGAGATACCACCCAACAACCCGTTATATTGTATATTATTTTAACGAAAAACTCGTTTGAACAAACAGAGACAGAAAAGTTCTTTTCTGTCTCTGTTTACCACAAAATCTATTCCTTTGTTATGCATTCCGCTGGACAGGTCGCAATTGCCTCATCAACACACTCCTCATCAGGATCTGAACCCTCAATCACAAAAGCTTTTCCCTCATCCTCATCAAAACCAAAAACTGAAGGACAAGTTTCCACACATACCTCACAGCCTATACATTCATCCCCATCAATACTCACGTCTTTTGCCATGGTATTACCTCATTATAAGTTGGCTATCTACTGAGTCGCTTTTTTCATCTAAAGCCGACCCCATCCAATCAGATTGGTGGAGCAATTGTAACCACAATTCGCATTTTCGTGGTTGCACGCACTCCGTGAGGTTCACGGATTTCCGAAATCAGAATATCACCGACCTTTGCCGGTATCTCCGCATCGCCTTCACCCAGAAAAAAGCCTTCCCCTTCAACCACTTGAATTGACAACTCACCGTCAAGGTCATGGGAATGAACAGGAAAGGTCACCCCTGCATCAAGGTTGAAATTGATAATTTTGAAAAACTCAGAAGTCTCTACGAGAAAAAAACGCTTCATTGCTCCCGGTGTAAAGACATTAGTTTCATCAAGTTTAAGTACTTTCACATTACGCCTCCTTATTGTTCTAGGATCTGGAATAACTATGATCTAACAGTTCACCAGAATTCACTGCAAAAAGTCTTAGCCCATAATTCTCCTGCAGTGCACTGCCATTACCCTCTTAATACAATGTGTATTTCTATTGATAAAGATAGAGTAATTGACATGCCGCTTCATTAATCACATATTTACAGAAAGTTACCCATTCTAGTACTCGTTACACGACATCATGAACCCATCAAAACCATGCCAGCACAAGTCGGATAAAAATGTTAGTGTTAAAAACAGTTTCATGTTCTTGGTGAAGCGGTTATACAATTTCAAAAAAGATTACATATCCTGTCCAACCATGAATGAGCCAACCGCCAGACAACTTGGCCACATTGCAGTAATTTACCAAGCCTGGCCACCAGGAGCGGCCTAAAGAAAAAGAGAACAACCACAGATCTGCTTTCCAGATCAGAACAACAGTAAATTATACCAAACACTTTTTGTCTCCCCGGATATGCACCAGGAAAAATTCTATAAAGATAAGGCGCTGCCTTTTGCTGAATGTCGTTACTCTCAAAGCAGCCAGTCCAGCTTCAAGCCACATATGCATGCAAGCTTCAGCATTGGCGCTGTTGACAAGGGAGAAGTAGAGTACACAGTTGGCAACCATGTGAAGAATCTTCGCCCAGGCTCTCTTGCTCTTATCAACCCTGAAATTCTCCATTCCTGTAATACGCTAACGGCTGCGGGACGCAGTTATTTTATGCTCTACCTCGATATGGAATGGTGCCGTACTTTGCAGAAATCGCTTTGGGATATCAACATATTTGTTGAAGTTACGACTACCAGACTTGATGATGAAATCCTGTACCAACGCTACTGTACGACCATGCATTCGTTATTGAGTGAGGACGTCCATATACAAGAAAAGGAGGAATTGCTGGTCGATCTCGTCAGCACTATTTTTATACGCAGCTGCAGCCCCCAGTCACTGCGGAAAAGCAAACCTGAGGGCATTGATCATCTGAAGGCTGTACTTAAAAATGATCTCACTCGAGACTTCACCCTCGAGTCACTGGCCACAAGTCTTGGAGCAAACCCATACACATTGCTCAGGGGCTTTAAAAACGAAACCGGTATAACCCCACATGCCTACCGTATGAACTGCCGAATAGAAAAGGCTAAAGAATTGCTACGTCAAGGTCGAGATATTGCCGAAACAGCACTAGAGTGCGGTTTTTTTGATCAGAGTCATCTTCATCGTCATTTCAAAGCGATGACCACCGTTACCCCCCAGGAGTATCGAGTCAATTTCGTACAATACTAACTCCTGACTATTTCATATCATCACCTCTCAAATAAAGGAGAATGATATGGAATTTATACTTATTGCCAGTGCTCACTTTCTGGCCCTGTTAAGCCCGGGCCCAGATTTTTTTCTCATTATGCAAGCAGCGTTGCGCCTACCACTCCGTTACGGCATTGCAATTTGTGCTGGAATTGCAACTGCTAACGCTATCTACCTGCTTGTTCCGATACTTGGCCTTGAGGCAATACGAGAATTAGAGTGGCTGATGCTGACACTCAAGTATCTTGGAGCAATGTATCTCATTTTTCTCGGTGTTATGCTTCTGAAAACTCGTCGCCAAAGCCTTGCTTCAGGGAAGACCAGCACATTTCTGCACAGTCATCATATGGGGCGCCAGTTCATGCTTGGTTGCATGTCAGGCCTTCTCAACCCTAAAAATATGATCTTCTACCTGTCACTTTTTACTGTTATGGTTTCCCCTCAAACAGATATCTTCACCCGAATTCTCTATGCATTATGGATGACCCTGGTGGTATTTTTATGGGACTGCTTACTCATCTTGATGGTCAGCCAATCACGCGTTAAAGAATGGATCGGTCACGGAGTATTTTATGTGGAAAAAATTTCAGGAATACTCCTTACAGCTCTAGGTTTCTGCTTACCTTTCAGTTGAGCGTCAATTTAACACATTCAAGGCCGCTTTCCCCCTTACCCTGCATCACAAGCAATAACAGGATAATTATATATTTCTGCTCAAGAAAGCAAAAAGACAACACGAAAGCTCTTTGCCAGCAACCGAAATAACGTTTGCTTTTCACTCAACCAATATGGTAGGGTACTTTTTTCTTTAAGAGGTCGTTTGTAGGATAGGTTGTTCATTTTTTCTCAACAACTATCCGTGCGTTGCAACAGTTGTAAAAGTAATGTGATCAACGATTTTGCCCCTCCCACCATGCAATCTCATATGTTGGTTTCACAGTACGAGCCTTATAACCTGTCGGCTTGCACTACAAAAGAAGAATGGTATTTCAAAGAGTGACACGCCCTGCATCTTTGCGGAATAACCTTCTCATGGATGTTAAGCAAACGTGTTATTAACTAACAGGCGCTCATCAAGATACTTGCGGCCTGTGAAGTATTATGTCGTCCAAGATTTTGGAGGGGAATGGTCATGCTCAACAGTTGTGAAAAACCTGTCAATATCTCATGTAGTCATACTACGCCTCTCGCATTTTCATCTCAAGCCAAGGGGAGCAGCCTCACGACTAAAACCGAGGATTCGCCCCCGCTTTCACTTAAAATTCTTGTAGCTGAAGATGAACCCATCAGTCGTCTGTTTATAGCCAAAGTCCTCACCAAACTAGGTCATGACGTAAAATCAGTTAAAAACGGAAAGGAAGTTCTGGATCTCCTGGCTCAGAAGGAATCATTTGATGCCCTTTTCACCGATATACAAATGCCCGAACTTGACGGGATGGAACTCGCCAACATTCTCCGCTCTGACAGGACATACCAAGCCATTGCCCAATTTCCCATTATCGCCATGACCGCATATGCCATGTCTGGGGACAGAGAAACGTTCCTTAAAGCAGGTATGGATGATTATCTTCCAAAACCAATTGATCCCAAATTACTGGAAATTATTCTTGAGCAGATAGGGGCCAAACCGCACTAATATCTGAAAACACCTACAGACAAGGCTAACACCGAATAGTTGCTCCAGCGCTCTTCAGTTAGTCTGATCCACCAATTCATATCACATTCGAGGTATGTAGTCCGTCACGTAAACCCATGCCTGTACATTTACCGTTACAGAACGCATTCCACCTGGATTATCATTTTTTGCAGTACGTAAAAGTTCCTCCTCTCAATTTCTTATCTTTTTCATAACATTCTTCCCAATCCCCTAGAATGAATACGTGTAGAAATTCCGTCTCACCCTTCATGTCCAATTAATGAAAAGACAAACCCAGATATCCCTCTATTTTGCACCGTTCACAAAAAAGAACATCATTACAAATAACTGCAGGAAGTTACAACATGCCACTTGACATATTAGGTCATTCGACCTAATATGTGTATCGATTGACCCAACAGGGTGTTTCTTCTGCACAAAAGAAAAACCCAGCTAAAGATAGATGACATAGTTTTGTAAAAGGATCTTTCGAATCGCTTTTCTCCCTAGCCCCAACTCTCTCTAAAGTGATTCGCAAGTAGGATGGGAAAGCCGAGTGCTTTCTCATCCTGCATTTTTCCACTGAAATACTACAAACATCTCACTGCATCATTTTTCTACTACCGGCTCATGGGAAAAAAACAAAGTACTAAAGAATTACTTATCTGCAGTGCCGGGGAACTCTTTGCTGAAAATGGTCTGGAAGGTGTCACAACCAGAATGATTGCTGATAAGGCTGGTGTCAAACTGAGTGCAATCCATTATCACTTTGGCAGTAAAAATAAGCTCTACATGGAAACCTGCCTCGCTGCTCACTCCAGGGTTAAAAGAACAACCTTTGCCATGGTGTTGTCAGAAAATCCCAACCTCATAAATTCCAGAGAAGGACAGGCAGAAATAATAAGAACCACTGTTTTCCGCAGCTTTCATGATATCTTCAGAGAAGATCGACCAAAGTGGGAGACAAAGATACTGCTCCGCGAGATAGTAGCTCCAACCAGTGCCATGTCAGCACTCATAGACATTATCTTCAGGCCCGACACAGAAAGTGCTGCCAGTTTTTACAAACAGATTTGTCCTGAAGCTACAGATGAAGAAGCCTCGGCATGGTCTGACATGCTCTATGGCCAAATGCTCTTTTACAGTATCGCCAGAAATACTGTTGAAATGATCCGCGGAGAAGGCTACTTGAACAGCACGTTTTATCAGACCGTTGCGGCAAAACTGGCCCGCGCAATGATACTTGAAACAGGACTGCCGCTACCGAATGACCTGAAAAAATAGACTTTCCCAGGCTAAACCACACGTTACTGCACTTCCCTTTCCGGTTTCACGTGCAACCTGCACATGAGACTATCTTACCTGAGCTAAAGGCTTGATCAGCTCTTCTCCTCCGTTTTTTCATTCCTATTTTCATCAACCGAATCACGTTTCCCGAGCATCCTCGAACCGTGAAGTATCGGCTCTACATGGGGCAGATAATCGCGAAACACATTCCCGTATATTTCCCAGATAGTTATAAATAATGCTGCAATGATTGGCCCTATAATGATGCCAAGGAGCCCAAACATTGCGATTCCACCCAGTGTACCAAACAAGACAAAGAGGTCATGCATCTCTGTGTCTTTGCCCACGAGTCTTGGACGCACTACGTTATCAAGATTACCAGCTACAGCCCCGCAGAGTACTGCCAGGATGATCACGCCTTTAATCTCACCCATAAGCATCAGAATAACAAGAGCAGGTCCCCAGACTATGGCAGTGCCAAAAGCTGGGATGATAGATGTTATTGCCATCACACTGCCCCAGAAAACAGGTCCCTTAATGCCTGCAATGGCAAAAGCCAATCCACAAATAGAGCCCTGCATAATGCCTATAATAATTGTACCTTTGATGGTGGCCCGTGTAACGGAAGTAAATCGTCTGAGCAGAACCCTTTCATCCTCATTGGTTAAGGGCAGAAAATAGAGAATACGTTCGAGCAGAACATCACCCATCGTGAGAAAATAGAACATCACATAAAGCATAATGATAGAGCCGAATAACGCATTCACCGTCATCTTTGTTGCTGAAGAAAGCGAGTCGATGAGGAATGTGGAAATGGTACCTACCAGCTCCCCTGCTTTCTGTATAATAACATCACGATACGGAAGAATTTCATGATAGTAGGGGATTTTTTCCAGATAATGAGTAACGGTTGATGGCTCGCTAATAAATGACTGCACCCAAGGAGTGACCGACTGCCCGACATTAATCGCCTGTGCCACCACAACACCAATAAGCATGGAAAGCGGTACCAGTACCAACACCACAATACCGAGAACAATAAGTACCGAAGCGATATTTTCCCGCCCCCCAATACGCTTGGTCAACCAGCGATGAGCAGGACCTGCCATGGAAGAAAAGAGAGCAGCCATGAACATTGGCATGAGAAACTGGTGAATCATGTTAAGAAACACGGCGGAAATCAAAAATACCAAGACCAACAGCACCGTTTTATGGACAGCTTCCTGTTTCATATCTATATGTATCCGTTTTAGTAGAGATTAGAGTAATGATGCAGAGAAACATACCCTATCAGCTTATCTCTATCTACATTTACATTCAGAGTACTTAATCCACAATTCTCATGAAAATTTTGCAAAAGCCCTGTTAACAAATTGTAATGACATATCATATGTCCAAATAGTACTATTTTTAATTACTACAAAATGTTCACTAGGGGCCAGTCCATGCAAGGCCAACCCCGGATTCAAAAAACTCTATGATTTAGGCATCAGTATAAAGTCAATCAATTACCTGCTCAAATTGGATAGCCCAAAAAGACTATCTTCAGCGAAACTCATCGTAATGGATAGGCAAAACATACAACATCGGCTCTATTGATATGAGAAAAAATGAGGGAAGTACCAGGTCAAAAGCCCTAGCTAAAAAGCGGAAAGATCCTGCAGAATTCCCATAGGCACATACAGCAAGTAACGCAGCAGTATATGCCTATGGAACAACAGCCTATGAGCAAATAGCACTAGACAGTTTCCACCCCATTGCAAATTGAGTCATAGTAATCCAGAACCTCATCTTTATTCTCAGATTCCATAAGAGCCATAGCTGTTCTGGGATGCTGATTCATTGTTCCTGTGACCATATACGGTACAGAGTAGCCCCAATCTATTTTTTTACTCCAGGGAAAGATATCCTCTTCAATGCACTTGATGATAGGACGAGCTTTGAATTTTGGGTTCTTCAAAAATGACAGGAGCAGTTCTAATGGACAGTTCCCTGCCCCCCGCCCTATGCCATAAAGCGTTGCATCCAGGTAATTTATTCCGTTAATAATACCGGAAATTGTGTTGGCAAAGGCAAGCTGCTGATTATTATGAAAATGAGCGCCAATTATCTTACCCGGCAAACGTTCTGTATATTTCTTGGCAAGTGTATCTATGTCTTCAGAGTAAAAAGCACCAAACGAATCAACCAGATAAATGACAGGGACCTTGCTTTTATTCAGATCTTCAAGACACTCATTTAATTCACGCAGCCCCACTGTAGATACTGCCATGAGATTAATCGTAGTCTCGTAGCCCTTTTCCTGGCAATGATGAGCAAGCGCTATAGCTTTATCTACTTGATGGACGTAGCAAGCGACCCGGACCATGTCCAACGAGCTATCAGAGGCCATTGGGATATCCTCTAACTCAATCCTGCCGATATCAGCCATTGCTGAAAGCTTGATACGTTTTTCATTATCACCGATGATCTTTTTCAGATCTTTTTCATGACAAAAACGCCATGGCCCATACACTTTGGAATCGAAAGCATCCTTTGAACTGAGGTACCCTATTTCCATATAATCAACGCCTGCATCCGCAAGTGCATTATAGACATTGCGAACAAATGTGTCATTGAACTGCCACTTGTTCATAAGACCACCATCACGGACAGTACAATCTATTACCTTAATCTCTTCTTTGTACATGTATTTTACTCCTGATCACCAACAGTTCTGTTGTCATCTTTGTACGTCGGCCACACTGCAGACACTTGCAGCGCCGTGTGACTTCATACCTTCGTATCTGGTTGTTCTCTTCCATGTTTACACATGGAATTTCCCAAACCGCTCCATATCTGCCGCAGGCATTTGCATGCTACAACATTCCAGTGTGCCAGAAGAGTCGCTTACTGCAGTAGAGGTAAAACGTTACTGTTTGCTATTTCAACATATCCAGCAACCCGGACCTCAACATTTAACAAAAAGCAGACGCTCTAGGCCAAGAGCAACACGTACTAACAAATATTAATCGAACAGTCAAGTTTAAGACGCAAGAATTCATCATTATGGCGCCATGAACTTATATTATTAATATTATTTTCTGATAAGCCTAATTTTACATCACATCTCGCTACTGATTCAGGTTCGACCTGACACCGATAATATCGATATGCAAAGGAGAGGTCAGCGTCCAAAAGGTACGTTTATACAATCCCCCCCTACCTTTGCCCTTATTTTTGCACTGATGGTTGTCATATACATACCTTAAGTAGTATTCTTAATAGAGTGTTCAAGCAGTTCTCAATCATTTAATTTTACACCTATACACCGACCTCACCATCTATTATGCGCAAAAGGCCATCTTCTATTTTTTTTGATAAAAATGATTACCAACTCCTGCGAATCGTCAACGATGTAATCGAGAGAGGGTCACAATCCAGAACTCTTCGGTCATTGCTCGATGAACATATGCACCCGCATGGTATAAAAGAGATGGCTGCAGCCCGGGGTCTTCGTATTGCTTATGCCATTGCCAGCCTGCTTGGTTCATTTGAGAAAGGCCAGGCACATGATCGGCTCAAGGCTCTTTGCTCCCTTCGAGATGAGGTTTTCCTCTCATCCACCACCTTTTATCAAAAGAATACTGCAAGAGTTTTACTGCAGATTATGAAGGAGTTGCTGCGTAGCAATGGAGATGAACTGCGGCAACTAAAACTGGCACATGATTTTCGAATGGTATCCACCGGCAATCCACGTAAAGTCCGATCTGAACTGGCCAAATACCACCTGCTGGAAATGCCAGAAGAGTGGAATCAATTCGCCTTTGACGACCATGTCCATGACGCCAACACCAAAGGACGCAAGTCACCTACCCACCTGATAATGGACGCCTGGATTAAGGGAATCCGTTATTTGACTGTGGTCTATTATAATTATGTCCGTCCCGAAGTGGTCAGGGAGCTGATTGAAGCCAGCGACATTCTTGAAGTACGCGTTCAGGTCGGCATAGAGCTATCTTCTCACTTCCGGGATAAATATGTTCGCTTCACCTGGGAACCTCATGGGTTCAGTAACAACAGTGCCTTCCTCAATTTCTTAAAAGAAGATGCGACTGTTGAACTCATGAAAGAAGGTCGCGATGTTTCACAATACCAGCAGCGCTACGTTTTTGATGCGCTAGACGCATTCAATGCCAGAGACAGACTCCAAATAAACGAAGCGCTTGACCTTGCTCTTGAACCGCTAAAGCCCAGCGATTTTGTAAAATTTGTCGGAGTTGGTCAGCCATCCATCCTTCATCTTGCTCGATGTATCCAGAACAGCCTACTGAATCATATTCGCGAACACCGACCAGAGCTATTGAACTGTAAACATACTTCAACCATACAAACGCATACCAGCAAAAAACTCGAAGAACAGAGTCATTATCTTAAAACCCTCAATACCGAGACCATTATCAGTGCGTTTCTGCTGCCTGCCCGTAACCCTGAAATCCGCGATCCAAACCGACCACAGGATTCTCCTGATCTACCACCTCTTCTCGCCCTCTCTCCTGAAAAACTGTTGAGCCGATTACTCTCCTTACATTCAAGTTCAAGGTTCACATTAAACCTTAGTAACCTCTCCGTTCAGGATACGTTAGAGCTTCTCTATAACTGCGCCGGCATGATCACCCACGTGGAGACCTACAACCTGAAAAATGCCTCACATGGCATGACCTCTGGTACCGGCTCACGCCACAACCGAAACGCAAGCGAGGCTGTAGACCTAACAAGTCCTGACCAGAACTACAGCCTCATCAATGACCTGCAAAAAGCATTAAACGATGACAATGTTATCATTTTAAAACGGGTAATTCGCTCCATTATCTGGGATCATGACGAGCAGCGTCTACGCTTGAAAAAACATCTGGATCTTTTGCCTGCTGAAAAAAAAGAAGACTCTTCCCTTCTACTGGAACTGCAGGAGATGGTTACCAGAAAACAGAATCTTCTAGACATCCTCTACCACCTTGAGCAATTCCACACCTACTACAGGAAAAGAACACTTGGCTCACGAATAGGCTCTGGATCGACAGGTCAGGCAGAACACAGGCACGGAATGGGGCTGGTTGTATTGGATACACTGCCCGCACGGGCACGAAAAACAGCTGCGCTAAAAAGCTCCAATCATGGAACATTACACATTCCTGTAAGTGCCCAACTCACCAGGAATTCACACAAACGATTTCGCAATACGCCAGAAACGACAAAAGAGACACCACTATTCTCTCAAAGATTCTCTATCTTCAGGAATCTCTGCGGCAAACAGTGGGTCGACTGGACCCTTGATGATTTTTTGGTACATCCTGGTAAACCTGGAAATATAGCAACCCTTGGCGGACTGAGCAAACTAAGCGATTCTGAACTGTTTACGGCAGCAGGGGAAATCAAGGAAAGCATTGGTAATCGCTGGAAATACCTCAACACCAATGTGAAAAACAGCCTAAAAGTTCTACTCGGATTCATCCCGGCATTTTTTACCTTTGCACTCACTAAAGACTGGTGGTTGCTTGCCTACTTTGGCGCCTTTATCTGGTTCGCCATCACCGGGTCACGAAATATCATACAATCGGTTTTGGGTGGCGGTGGGCTCAGCCGCTCCCCACTTTTACCTTGGAACTCACTTATAAGCTGGAGCCGTATCTCTGACTCTCTCCTCTACACAGGCTTTTCGGTACCGCTTCTTGATTATCTTGTCAAAACGCTGCTGCTCGACAGAGCACTTGGTATAACAACCTCAACCAACCCGATCCTACTCTATTCTGTTATGGGGCTGGCCAACGGTATTTACATTTCCAGCCACAATACTCTTCGTGGCCTCCCGAAAGGCGCAGCTATCGGCAACTTCTTTCGTTCGATTCTGGCAATTCCCATCGCAATCGTTCTAAACTCTGCTATAAGCGCCCTACTATACATGGCCGGTGTGCCCGACGTGAGTGGCGTAATGCAAAAATGGGCAGCCATTGTCTCTAAATTTGCTTCAGACTGTGTAGCCGCCGTAATAGAAGGGCTCGCGGACAGGCAAACAAACATCAGAGCCCGCCTTACCGGATACAAGACTAAGATCTCACAACTCTTTGGTGTTTTTTCACGCCTTGATCTGCAATTCCCCGAGGAAGACGTTTTGGAGATGTTGCAATCGCCAAAAATGATGATACAAACGCTTGATTATGAGGCAAGAGATCAGGAGAAATTGATAATTGTTAACGCCCTCGATTTGATGTATTTCTGGATGTACCAGCCAAGGGCTCGTAAGGCCCTGACCATGGTTGTCCAAAAAATGTCCCAGGAGGAGTGGCTGATCTTCTATCGCTCACAACTTGTGCTTAACCGCCACAAGGAGATAAGCCAGGTCTTTGTCGATGGCCTTGTAGGCAAGAATTTTTCCAAAGCGCTCTCCTTCTACCTGGACCGCTCCGAAGAATATCTGGCAGATATGGAAAAGCTGGGTGCATCCAGAAAACGCACCAACCTCCTATGATTTACTGGTGTAAACGTTGAAACTGACATCTCCTGAGCTGGAGAGTAATTCGAGCTAAAGGCTGAGAAGCAGGAGAGTCATTGCTCCCGCCACAAACCCGTACATCAAAAAGATGGGAAAGTTGGTTTTCAAGATACTCCCTTCCTTCCCATAGAGCCCTACCACAGCGCATACTGCCACAATATTGTGAATGCAGATCATATTGCCCATTGCACCACCCACAACCTGGGAAGCCACGATGATATCTCGTGGCAAATTGAGTGCCTCTGCCATTCCCCACTGAAACTCAGCCAATAACAGGTTAGAGACAGTATTTGAGCCGGTAATAAAAGCCCCAACCCCACCAACAAATGCGGTAAGCACCGGCCATGCATTGCCGGCCATGTCGGCCACAGCACCGGCCATCGCAAGAGGCATAGATGGATAGCCATGAGGATTCAGCAGGCCATCTTCCACTCCAGTTCCGCGAAATATTGAAACGATTGAAACGGCAAAGACCAAGGCAATGGTAGGGTTTTTTATGCTGGAAAATGATTTTTTCCACGCCCCGACTGCCTTATTAAGTGACATCCTGTGCAGGGGAATGGTGAGGAGAGCTACAAGAGTAAATGGAATCACACCAGGTAAATAGAGATAGGGGATATCCGCATTTACACCTGTAAAACCGAGGATATTATCAATATTAATTTTACAGGCAGCCAGAAAGCCTTTTAATCCCAACTCCGGTAACCGGGTAACCACCAGCAGCAGTCCAATGAGTATATATGGTGCCCAGGCACGCATCTGGCTCATTGACGCCTTTGGTTCTCTTCCAGTATCGGCACTAACAATGCCGGTCCATTCAGCTGGCCATTTATCAGGTGAGGCAAATTGAAAGCTGTTCGCCGGCTTTGCAATACCCTTCCTCGCCGCCCAGACAGCAACAGCAAGTCCGCAAAAAGAACCAATCAATGCAGGGAATTCAGGACCAAACAGAAAAGCAAGGGTAACATAGGGCACAAGAAAAGAAACCGAGGCTAACAGGCAGAATTTCCACGCACCGAACCCTTCCACCCACGATTTGTTTGGTCCAAAATACCGACTCAGAAAACCGCAAAGAAATAGTGGAAGAAGAAGGCCAATCGGCAGATGAATTACAGTCACTCTCTGACCGACAAGAGCATTGAAACTGTCAACAGAGTCAAATCCACTTGCTGCTCCTGTAGCCACCATTTGCATTATCAGGTCTTGCAGATAACTGAGCCCCATAATTATTGGCGTTCCCACCGCAGCAAACGGTACGGGTACAGTGTTTAAAATCAGGCAAACCAACGCCGCAGCCAAGGGCGGAAAACCAAGAAGCAAGAGTAGCGGTGCAGCTAGAGCAGCCGGTGTACCAAATCCTGCAGCCCCCTCAATGAAACCACCAAATAGAAAGCCGATAATAACCAACTGAATCCTCGGATCAGTTGTTACTTTCCGAAATCCAGCCTGAATTGTTTCCATCCCCCCACTTGCACTCAACGTATACAGCAGAAGCAAAGCACCAAAAACAATAATAAGCAGGTTAAAGGCAACAACAAAACCATGTACCGTTAATGCTGTAAGGTATAGAGGAGGTGCCTGCCAGATAAACCCTGCAGCCAGGACAGCGGTGACCCAGGCCAGGGGCATTGCAATGGTAGCTGGTTTATTAAATACAACCATCAAAGCAAGAGCGACCAGGATTGGCAAGCAAGCAATAAGAGCAAGAATGGAGAGTGACATAACCAGTATTCTGTGTTGTGCCTTCAGGGCGTTATGATCTGTATCCTTGCACGAGCCACCTCATGTAGAACGTTGTTCCTTAAAGGATCGACTGCAAGAGCCAATCCCGGCCTTCTGTCAGATCGGATATGCCACTCATACCACTCATCATACCAGTTGTCAATAATCTAAAACTTGGTACTTTTATGTTAATTCAACATGTTAATTATATTTTATATTGTTTACCTGCTAAAACGAGTTCTATTAACTAGACAGCCACTGTTTAGACCAATCGCTAAAAAACAGTACATAACCAGAGCCCAGCGGGTAAAATTCATCATCCCGCTAAAGCATATATTATCAAGAATATACAATAATATAATGCTTCACGTTAACACACCATTACGTCATGCATGAAAAACAACATAACTTTAAAAAACCAATTACATCCATTTTCCCATTCATGGACCTGCGCTTGACAACTGGTATGATGAATGATAGAGATAAAGTAGGATGACTCAATAGTTCTAATGCTTGCAAGCGAAATTTCTTTAACCTCTACAGGGAGGGCGCTATGCCAAAACGTAAAAATGATTCTCTGCCGGAGTTAAGCTATCACTTTCAGTTTCTTGGACGAATTTACGCGTTCATCGGCTGGATGGGCCTTATCGGTTCAATTTTTCTCTTTCTTGCAATGTTCGCGGCCAACTCTGAATCAGCAGCAATCCAATCAGCCAATAGCACGGCGCTATTGCCTCAGGTAGTACAGGCACTTCTGCTCATCTGCTGGTCCATCCTTTTGCTCAATTTCTCAAAAGACATTAACGGACCACAAACCTGGTCAACCGGTCCGGGAGGATGTATAGTTGGCGTACTGAATCTACTGGCCGTACCAATTGGTACAGCGATCGGAACCTACACCCTTTGGCTTCTGTTCAAGTGTCGCTCAAACCATCACCGCTCGCTTAAGGATAGTCTCCAGGCATGACAAACAAAACATCAACAGTGGAAACGCTGGTAAACAGTTTAATGGAACGCATCAATAACGGCGTATATACACCTGGATCAAAGTTACCAAGCGAACGTATTCTCCAGGATGAATTAGGGGTAGGCAGACTGGCATTACGTGAAGCGTTAAACAGGTTAAGCGCCATGGGTATAATAGAAACAACCCATGGAAAAGGGACGTTTGTACTGGACAGGTTGAAAAGTCGTACCTTAAAAAATATGCTCATTCCCCACTTTGCCCTGAGTAGCTCTGAGAGACTTAAAGAGTTAGTCGATGCCCGCGCCATGATTGAAAGTGAGATAGCGGGCCTTGCCGCACAACAGCGTAGCGATGATGATATCCGAAGATTAGAATCGATCCTCAGCCAGGAAGTAGACCAATCGACGTCCCCGGAAGTTATTGCCTACATGGATCTGCAGTTTCATCAGGAGCTCTCTCTGATTATTGACAATCATTTCCTGGTACTCATGCATGAGGCAATCACTTCACATATTCGTATATTTTTAAATGCCTTTGTAACAAACAAGGCCAATCCCGCGGAAGTGCTCAATGCGCACAGGCCTATTTTGGAGGCAATACGCCGTGGTAATGCTGATGATGCCCGCAATCTGGTACGTCTCCATATTTCATTCAGCATGCAGGATTACGAGGATTTTATTCAGCAACAAGAGTGCCGTGAAATATTCTCATGAGTACTCATTGCTGAGAAAAAATAGACGTAATGCTTTAACCCGTTACTTTAGGATAGACGACTGAGCATGGCAGAGTAAAATGTGAGTCCATAGTTTGAAAAATATGACTCCTTCAAGAAGGCTCTTTTTATCATGCTCAACAAACTGCTCAACAAGTCACATGATCTCCTGATAGTTCTGGATACAGCAGGAAAACTCCTGAAAACCGGCAACCATCTCAGCAAGGTTCTTGCCAAGGGCGGGTGTTCAGCAGAGGACCTTTCGCAATTATTGCCCCCCCATCTTCAAGAACTTTTAAAAGGAAAACCTGCTACTATTCCCCTCTCTCACTACAACATCCATTGCTCACCGTTTTCCCTTCTCTACCAGGATAGAAATCATGTTGTTCTGGTAGCAGAAGACCAGTCAAAGGAAAACACTATTCAGGCTCTCACAAATGAGATTAAACGGTTAAGAGCAAAGGATAACCGTGTTCATATCCTCCTTGATGAATCAAGCGACCCGATTTTTGGTTTTGAAAAGGATGGCACCTATATTTATGTGAACAACGTCTTCGCGCGTACTATGGGTTATGAAAAAGAGGACATAATCGGTAAAAAAATCTGGGATATCTTTTCCCAGGAAGAGGCAGACAAACGGTTTGCTACTGTTCAAAAAGTTTTTTCCAGTGGGGAAACCGCTACGATTGAGGTCAGGGTCCCTCTACCGCAAGGAGGTGACAAATTTTTTTTCACGACGGTGAAACCGATACTAAAAAGTGATAATCAGGTATCGTTTGTCATCTGTATCTCAAAAGATATTACAGAACTGCGCCAAACCCAGAGCCAATTACGCACCCTGCACGGCATTTTACCCATCTGTTCTGTCTGCAAAAATATTCGCAACGATGAAGGGGCATGGCAGCAAGTTGAGGAATATATCACTAACCATTCAGCAGCAATGTTTTCTCATGGAATATGTCCTGATTGCGTACACAAGCTCTATCCTGGCATGTTGAGTTAGGCACACAGGCCAATCTACTTTTTCCAGAACGCCGGTAAAAATATCACCAGTGCAGAAAACATCTCCAACCTGCCGACCAGCATATTCCAGGACAGGAACCATTTACTTGCATCGGAGAAAAAGGCATAATTCTCACTTGGTCCGACACCTCCAAATCCCGGTCCAATATTCATCAACGTGGCAATGACTGAACTAAGCGCAGTTATATAGTCAACAGGATCCAGAAGAACAACAACACAGCCGCCAGCCAGGACCAGAAAGATGTTAACGATGAAATAGCAGACAGCAAGATCAACCACACCAGCCTCTACCGGGCGACCATTCAAACGCACTGAAGTGACGGCCATCGGTTGCACAAATATTTTCCGTATTGTGGCATACATGTACTTACAAATGAGAACATAATGTACAACCTTGATGCCGCTGGTGGTTGAGCCCGCACAGGCCCCGACAAAACATACAACAAATAAAAACATCATGGCTGCCTGGGGCCAGAGTTCATAATCTGCTGTGGTAAAACCTGTAGTCGTAAGCAGAGACATAACCTGAAAGGTTCCATACCTGAGCGATTCAAGAAAATCAGGGTATGTACTGCTAGAGTAGAGAACCAGGCTCACAGAAAGTGAGAAAAACAGTACAAAAACGATGTACCACAGGAATTCAGTATTTATGACAATACTGCGCCAATCCCCTTTAACCATCTTGTAAAAAAGGACGAAGGTCATGCCCCCAAGAAACATGAAGGCAGTGGTTACCCAATCTATGTAGGCACTGTCGAATGCACCAAGGCTTGCATTTCTCGTTGAGTAACCTGAAGTGGATACGGTACCGAAAGCATGGCAAAGTGCATCAAAAAGTGACATGTCACCAAACATCAGGAGAATCGTCTGGGCCAGATTCAGTACCATATAGATACCCCAGAGCCAGAGCATAGTATCTTTATTTCTTGCCTTGAATTTCTCTTTGGTAATAACTTGACCGGGGCTCGATTCAGCCCGGAATATCCGGACCCCCCCCATGCCATGTGGCAGAAAGAGCAGAGTTAAGGTCAAAAAGCCCATGCCTCCCAGCAGGTGAGTCTGACTACGCCAGAACAGCAAACCATGGGGCAAGGCTTCAATGTCAGTCAGAATCGTGGCACCTGTGGTCGTATACCCTGACATCATCTCAAAAAAGGCATCGGTAAAGGAGGGGATAGCACCATATACGATGAAAGGCAGGCTGGATACTGCAGAAATCATAACCCAGCCAAAGGTGGCGAGGAAGAGGCCATCCTTCATGTTGAAATCATAATTATTGCGAAAAGCCCGTTTTACTATGAGGCCAACAACTGTAGCAATAGATGCAGAAATAGCGAGTGCTCTAAGATCATCCTCACCATACAGGAGTGAACAGAAAACCGGCAGCAACATTGAACAGCCAGTGACAACCAACAACACCCCAAATACATTGGCAATCGAACGATAGTTCATAGCTGGATTCCAAGAAAAAAATCGACAACACCGTAATAGAGTCAGGGCCATACGCCCTTAACCCTTCTGTCATTCTCGTGTTTATTACACGTTTACCATGACGGACATTACGTACATGAGCTGACGATATCCTGCTGCATCATTTCAATTACCTTGACTGGATCTTCGGCTCTGGTGATCGGTCGACCGACAACAACATGATTTGCACCTTTGCCAATAGCCATCCCTGCCGTGACAATACGCTTCTGGTCATCACCGGAATCTTCAATATTTGCTCCAGGACGGATACCCGGCGTAACAATAAGCAGCTTTTCACCAAGCTCACTTCGCATTCTTCCCGCTTCTAGCCCAGAAGAAACTACCCCGTCACATCCCAGCTCCAGAGCACGTTTTGCCCGGAAATACACCAGGTCCTCAACGGATTGAGTCATCCCCATGGCACGCATATCTTCCTCGCCAAAACTGGTCAAGACTGTCACAGCCAGCAACTGCATATCACCGCGGGCCTCAACAGCCGCCCGGATAATTGGGTCGTTACCATGAATGGTAGCAAAGGTAACACCCCTGCTGTTCACCTGCTCCACTGCCAACTTGACTGTTTCGGGGATATCAAAAAATTTCAGATCAAGCATCACCTTATGCCCACGATCGACAATCCAGTCCACCGTATTGAACCAGTTGGCCATAAAGAGCTGCAACCCGACTTTGTAAAACCCGGCATGCGATTCACAGCGCTTAACCATTTCCTTGGCTTTTTCCGGGTCATCAACATCCAGAGCGACAATTATACGATCTTTTAACGGAATTTCTTTCTCACTCATTTTCATCTCGCTGGGTAAATAGTGTTCGTCAATTAATGAACTGAAACGATGTCTGTCGCATCAGCGCATTTCGTATTTACTCCTTATTACTCTCTTCTGCAAGCAGCTGCAAAATTCTGCGGCATTGCTCACCCCGCTCTACGAGTTCACCTTCTTCTATAATTTTTAAAATCTCTGCCAGCTTCTCTTGTGGCTCAAGCCCATCTATAGTCTTTCCCTGCTCCTTAATACGAGCCCACCTCTGGTCACTTCCTTTTTCGTCCAAATCTCGACAAACGTCCTCCACGTCTGCAAGCCACTCGGTAACCGTAGATAGCTCAACGTGTTGAACAGCATCTGCCACATCTTCAGAAACACTTGGAGAAGGTAATGTCATCTCCGCCTCGGAACTCACTCTTCGGGCACGCTCTTTAACGGCAGAGCCCCTATCATCTGAGCTATCTACCTTCATTTGAACTTTGGCTCTTGCCTCATGTTTTTTTAGAGGAGAAGACGGTGAAGGGGAACTCGCAGTACTCGTGGTAGCACTACCAACACTACCGACAGGTTCTTCCTGCTGCAGCATACTCTGCTGATCTTGATCAGGTTCAACCTGCAGAAGAGTGCTAACTCTATTTACAGAAACTGGTTCCACCTCCTGCGTAATTGGAAGGTCACGCAGATTTAAGAATAGAACCACACTTGCAGCTATGGCAAAAGCAGAACCAAAGTAGCTGAAAATCCGAGTATACTTGCGGGACTTTTTTCGGGGTTTCGAATCGCTTTCCACTGCAGCAAGGCTTAAACTTACCGCAAGCCAGGCCTTATAACATTGCTGACAGTTGCTAAAGTGGCTAAGGGCAGCTTTACGCTCCTCAGCTGAGCAACATCCACTAGCCACATCTGCTAGTTGCTCCGCTGACAGGCAGGCACTCGTATCCCCTGGTGATTGAACCGCTGTCAATGCCAGATGAGCTGCCAGCTTGTCACCTCGTCTATGGTCATCAAGTTTTTCTATTTTGGCCATTGTCTGTCTTTCCGGCTACACGTTTTTAGTTACAAGGTTCTACTCGTCTGACGGACATCAACAATCATTTTGTCTCTCCTCACTTCACAACGAAAGTAGCTCGAGAATCTCCTCCGCTAATCCTGCTCGCCGAAGATCCTCTTTCAAACGCCCTAAAAGTCTGCGCATCCGGCCATGTACCTGATGGCGGTTTAAACCAAGCAATTCGCCGGCCCTGGTTACGGTCAGGTTGTCCTGATAGCACAGTTTCAAGAGCAGTTTTTCTTCTGGATTCAGCTTTACAGAAAGAGAACACAGTTTACTCATATGAGACTCGACCATATCATCTTGTGCGTCGGTTAAGATATGAAACAACATACGAAAAAGTTCTTCACGTTCCTTTCGTTCAAACCGCTCGACCTGCTCACCATGGTTCTCAGGAGTAGCACCTGCCAGCGACTGCTCCTCATCGTACTCAACTTCAAGCCCTTGATGACTGCCGCAGTTGACAACCTGCTGACGGATGATCCATGCCGATTCTTCAGGATCATGCCCTGGCACCCCAGTTTGTTCTTTTTGGATAAAAGCTACAGCTTCGTTAATATCTCGTCGCTGAAGACAGAGCAGATCAAAGAGTTTAAGCCATATCCCACCAAGATTTCGAATCCAGAGTGGAGGACGCCTGCGCCCATAACGTTTACGCGAGAAATCTTCAAGCAGGCGCCAGGTCACTGCTGCAAGAAAACCTGAGAAACTCCCCCTGCCTTCATAGCCACGTAAACGATGCCCCTCATTATCTATGAGCTGGTTCATCACGCTTAATGCCGCCTCTTCTGCCAGCGGGCCATCACCAAAACGCCTGACTGCCAGCCGGTTTATCAATTCCCAATTGGCAAGGATTGTATCTTTTAGTGCAACCAACACCGGCCTCCTTTTCTATCCCGATCGAGTTAACTTTAGAGATATACCCCCTTTTCAACAAAGAAAAACATGAAAATTCTTTTTTCCCGACACAATCTACTGCCAGTTCCGTCAGAGTCTTTAGAAAAAGACGTATACACTCTAAACAATACAACGGAGACAAAACATGGCACCACAAAACCACACGGCTGAAATCGCCATCCTGGCCACATCTCTTATCCTGCTTTTTGGCTGCACCGAAATGCCAACACCAGATAAAGAACAATCCAACCAAACTGTAGCTGCTATTAAAAGCACTCACAGTCCAACAACCGAGCAAATTAATACGCAAACCGTAAAAAAAGAGACACAGGAAAAAGCCAGACAGAAGACAGGAAAAACTTCCCAGGGAGCAGCTGTCTCACCACCGCAAGCCGTTTTAAAATCGCATCAATACATGGAATATGAAGCTGATTTCGCATCCACATCACGCGCTGTTTTGCCCACGACTACGGTGATGGTCCAAGACAGTGTCGGATACATGGCGCCAACCTTGAACACAGAGTCATATTCGCCTAGAGATGAGAACAGATTTATCTCTACCGCCAATGACTCACTTTCAACATTTTCCATCGACGTAGACACGGCTTCATATGCCAATATAAGAAGATTCATCAACGATGGGGTTCTACCGCCTGTCGGTGCGATCAGAATTGAGGAGATGATTAACTACTTCTCCTATGACTACCCGCAGCCAGACTCAGGCCCATTTAAACTCTCAGCTGAAGTTGGTCCCAGCCCCTGGCACCCCCAACATAAACTTGTGAAAATTGGCCTCAAAGCCAAAGAACTAGCCACTGCTGATATTCCGCCCTCGAATCTTGTTTTTTTAATTGATGTCTCGGGCTCCATGAATGCCCCAAACAAACTGCCGTTACTCAAACAATCAATGCTTATGCTGGTTGATAAACTTGGCAGTAATGACCGGGTTGCTATTGTGGTTTATGCCGGGTCGGACCGGGTTGTTCTTCCACCAACCTCCGGTGACAGAAAAGCGGAAATCCGCCAGGCGATCGAAACACTCAGCTCAGGCGGATCTACCCATGGGTCAAGTGGCATACGCAAAGCTTACAGCCTTGCTGAACAGGTGTTTATGCCAAAAGGGAATAACCGCGTCATCCTTGCCTCAGACGGCGACTTTAATGTGGGAATTACTGGTCGCGGAGAACTGCAGAAACTTATCGAGGAAAAACGGACAACAGGTGTATACCTCACCGTCCTCGGGTTTGGAATGGGTAACTATCGTGACGATACGATGGAAATACTGGCCGACAGTGGTAACGGGAATTATGCCTATATTGACTCGCTGCTTGAAGCGAAAAAAGTACTTATCAAAGAGCGAGCCAGCACCCTTTTCACACTGGCAAAAGATGTGAAGATCCAGGTAGAATTCAACCCAGCCCATGTGGGTGCATACCGACTTATCGGTTATGAGAACAGAATGCTTGCCGATGAAGATTTCACAGATGACAAAAAAGATGCCGGAGAGGTAGGTGTTGGCCATACAGTCACCGCTCTTTACGAAATAATTCCTCCTGATGCAGCGGATCTACCGCAAGTAGACAAGCTAAAATACCAGAAAACAGAAACTCTCGATAAACGTGGTGACGAGCTGATGACCATCAAACTGAGGTACAAACCACTGAACAAAGAGAACTCTATCATGACCGATCTTGCGGTGAAAAATATCTCCCCAGCCCTGGAGAACACTTCATCAGATTTTCGATTCACAGCTGCCGTTGCCAGCTTCGGAATGCTGCTGAAAGAGTCGAGTTACGTCCATTCCATGGACTACCAGACGCTTCTCTCTCTTGCGAAAAATAGCCGAGGAAAAGACGATGAAGGGTATCGTGCAGAGTTCATCCGACTGGTAGAAATGGCGCAGCTCCTACAGCATTGACACCCATGCTGATGCATCAGTAAAATTGATGCATCAGCACTAAATCCATAGCCATCTGTAGTACCAGCGATCGAAACAACCTTTACAAAATTGTTGATTCTCGATACGCTTAAATTAGCTGATACGCAATTTCCCAGCGCAGCTCCAACCAGGTCCACCAACAACGGTGAGCATTATTACATCTGGTAATCTGTGCGGTGCAAAGCACCACACTTCAGGGGCCACCCGGCCTTACCGAAAAGGAGAAGTGATTATGACCGTGAAAATTTTTATTCGACGAAAAGTAGCAGCGGCCAATGTCTTAGAGCTCACAGTTCTCTTAAAAAAACTTCGGGCCTTAACGCTCAGCCAACCGGGTTATATCTATGGAGAAACGCTCAAACGCCTTGACCGAAGTGATGAGTGTATGGTAATCAGCACTTGGCGTTCCCAAGAAGACTGGAATGCCTGGTTTAGTAATGAGCAGCGCATCAATATCCAGAATGAAATAGATAAACTGCTTGGAGAGAAAACGGAATACGCTATATACGACGTATAATTTATAGTTCCGATCCTTTCTCCCCACCCTCCCCCAAGCAGAAAATCCATACCTATAACATCCGTGAGGAGTTTGTCAGGCAATGATTGCCAGTGACCCGCTCCTCCTTCGTTATATAAGTAATTCTGATTAGTCCGATTATTTTAATGCATTTGTGCGCCTCTCACTCATAGTGTACATTGGCCGCTGTGGTTTATTTTTTATACCAGTCAACCTTCACAGGGAGGTATACCCCGAATGATTTTCGAAGGCATTAAACTGATGTTCGTTGGCATGACAACCGTTATGCTGTTCCTCACCTTGATGATCTACCTTATTCAGCTTGTTTCCCACCTTACGCGTGGTGCGACGGCCAGGGAACTTGAGGCAATCAAACTAGAGAGGGAATTACTGGCTAAAAGCCGAAAAGACAAGCAGGCCTCAATGAATGCTGATGAGGACGAGGACATTGCTGCAATTGCTGCTGCTGTTGCCGCTTATGAAAATGAGAAATTCGCAATGAGTTGAACTATCTCCGGAGAAAGAATTACAACGTTTTTCACGGAGCTGTTGCAGGAAATATAACCTAAAGTGAGGAGAAACACGTGGGCAAAAAAGTTATAAAATTCATGGATACATCCTTCAGGGATGGTTTTCAATCAGTGTTCGGTGCCAGGGTATTGACTGACGATTTTCTTCCGGCTGTCAAGGCCAGCGTCGATGCCGGTATTGACAATATAGAAGCAGGTGGTGGTGCACGATTTCAGAGTCTGTTTTTCTATTGCGGAGAGTCAGCTTTTGACATGATGGATCGCTTTCGCGCTGAAGTTGGCCCGAATGTCGCTCTGCAAACACTTGCCCGTGGCATCAACGTTGTTGCGCTCAGTCAGTGTCCACGTGATATCATTGACCTGCATGCCAAAATGTTCAAAAAACATGGCATGACAACTATCCGTAACTTTGACGCGTTAAACGACGTGCGAAACCTCGAGTACTCAGGTGAGCGGATTGCTCATCACGGCCTGAACCATCAGATTGTCGTATCGATGATGGAACTCCCACCGGGTTGCTCCGGTGCCCATGATCCAGAATTTTACATGGATCGCCTCAAGCAGATAATCGCAGCTGACATCCCATTCCACTCAATATGCTTCAAAGACGCTTCAGGTACTTCCAATCCAAGAAAAGTTTATGAAACATTAAAAGCTGCCCGCAAAATTGTATCGGATGACACTATTCTCTGGTTCCATACCCATGACACCGCCGGACTTGGTATTTCCCAGAACATGGCTGCCATCGAAGGTGGAGCTGATGGCGTCGATCTTGCGAAGAGCCCAGTTTCCGGTGGTACATGTCAGCCAGATATCCTCTCCATGATCCACGCCCTTAAGGGAACCGAGTACACCTTAAATATTGATTACGAAAAGGTTCTGGTCGCAGTTGATGCTTTTGAAGAGGCTATGAAAGATTACTTCTTCCCACCGGAAGCAAAGATGGTATCTCCAGCCGTTACCCTGTCACCAATGCCTGGTGGTGCTTTGACAGCCAATACCATGATGATGCGCGATACCGGTACCCTGCATCTCTACCCTCAGGTTATTAAAGAAATGTCCGAGGTTGTAGCTCGCGGTGGTTTCGGTACTTCCGTTACACCTGTTTCCCAGTTCTACTTCCAGCAGGCATACCTCAATGTTACCCAAGGCAAGTGGAAAAAGATCAACCCAAGTTACGGCAACATGGTTCTCGGCTACTTTGGTCGCACGCCAGTTCCAGCTGATCCTGAAATTGTAAAACTTGCTTCTGAGCAACTCGGCAAACCGGTCTTCACCGATGATCCGCTGGATATTCTCGAACCAGGCATCCCGAAAGCTACCAAGATCCTGGAAGACAACAACCTGCCGGTTAATGATGAAAATATCTTCATCATCGCCAGCTGTGAATCCAAAGGACTCGACTTCTTGCAGGGTAAAGCAATAGTTAATGTCCGTAAGATTTCCGATGAAAAGCCGGCCGAGAAAAAATCAGCCAAAGCTGCTCCGGCTGCTGTAGCTGCCCCTATGGGACCTCGCAATTACACTATCACCGTCAATAGTCGTCCATATAATGTCGTGGTCTCTGAAGCTGGTGGCGTACAGGCAACTCCTGCCGCAGCTGCTGCCACACCAGCCGCAGTTGAAGGCACAGATGTAGATGCACCTACCCCGGGCAATGTCCTGAAGGTACTTGTAGCTGTTGGTGATAGTGTTACTAAGGATCAGCCTTTACTGGTAATGGAAGCCATGAAAATGGAATCCGACGTTAAATCACCTAGCGCAGGAAAAATCGTTGCGTTGCATGTTGCCGTCGGTGACACCGTTCAGACCGGTGAGCCTTTGGTTACCATCGCTTAAGGGAAACACTTCGTACTTACAGGTCCCCGGATTATCTGGGGACCTACAAATCTGTCGTTTATTTTGGGAAAGCAATATGAAGATAAGATTGCTCATGCTCTTTGCGGTACTTGCCACGCTCTTCGGAGCCGGTCAGGCTCTTGGAGCAGATACGACGGTGGACATAGTGTCTCCTGCAGATGCAAAAATCATCCGGATCGACGTTGAAGCCGGAGGATTTATCTACAGCGGTGACCAGATTGCCACCCTGAAAACAGACGATGGCTCGATCATTGTGCTAAAGGCGGGTATTGCCGGAAAGCTCACTGAACTTACCATCAAATCATATCAAAAAGTTAAAAAGAACGAGAAAATAGGTGTGCTGCAACCATCTATGATCATTGCAGATACACCTGCTGCTGAAACTAGCAGTGAACTGCCCTCTATTTCACAACTGGCAAAGAACCTCTTTAAAACTACCGGTGTTTACGGCATCATTGATGGCCAGATGAACAAGGACTGGACGGTCGGAATTGGTCGGGTACTAATGATCGGGGTTGGCTTACTACTCCTCTTTCTAGGTATCTCCAAGCAGTTTGAGCCACTGCTCCTCATTCCGATCGGGTTTGGTGCTATCCTCTCCAACATCCCCATGGCCGGTATTGCAGAACCGGGTGGTATCCTTTATTACATTTATGAAGTCGGGATCATGACGGGTATTTTCCCATTGATCATCTTCATGGGTGTTGGAGCCCTCACAGACTTTGGGCCAATGATAGCCAACCCGAAAACCATTCTACTTGGTGGTGCTGCCCAGTTTGGTATATTCACCACCCTGCTTGGAGCCTTATTTCTGTCAGACATGGTACCAGGCATTAACTTTTCATTGCGTGATGCTGCTGCCATCGGCATCATCGGAGGTGCTGACGGGCCAACGGCCATCTTCCTCTCTAGTCAGCTATCTCCACGACTGCTTGGCTCTATTGCTATTGCAGCCTATTCCTACATGGCTCTGGTACCAATTATTCAGCCACCCATCATGAAATGGCTGACGAGTAAAGAAGAGCGTGAAATCAAGATGGTCCAGCTCAGGCATGTATCCAAAGTTGAGAAGATTCTGCTGCCGTTAGTCGTACTTGGAATCTGTGGAACCTTACTACCTTCAGCCGCTCCGCTGATTGGTATGTTCATGCTCGGTAACCTGGCCAAAGAGTGTGGCGTTGTTGATCGCCTTTCCGATACCATTAAGAATGCGCTGATGTACACTGTCACCATCTTTCTCGGTCTAGGCGTTGGCTCCAAGCTCTCTGCTGATAAGTTTCTCAATCTTGAAACCCTCGGCATTCTGGCACTTGGCATGATCGCTTTCGCCATCGGCACAGCAACCGGAGTTATGATTGCCAAGATGATGAACAAATTTTCCAAGAACCCGATAAATCCGCTTATCGGTGCTGCAGGTGTATCTGCTGTTCCTATGGCCGCCCGTGTGGTTAACAAGGTAGGTCTTGAGGCAAACCCTCAAAATCACCTGATTATGCACGCTATGGGCGCTAACGTCTCTGGCGTTATCGGTTCTGCCGTTGCTGCTGGCGTGTTACTCGCCTTATTGTAACACCCAAATGACATCATCATGAAAAGGGCCCGCCCTTACAGGGCCGGCCCTTTTTTTGGGGGGACATCAAAGAACACAGATAACAGGGGCCGCTGATCTGCAAACACCTTGAATCTCTGGTGGATTCAGCCTCAAGGAACCGGGGACGTTCCAGAAATGGGCTCAGCTGTTTTTCAGCCCAAAAGGTATCTCTAATTTTTGCATCTTTTTACGTAGGGTGCTTGGGTTAACTTGAAGTATTTCAGCAGCACCATTTGGACCACTGATTTTTCCTCTGCATTTTTCAAGAACATGGCAGATGTGTTCTGAGATCACTTCATCCAGAGGAGCTAAGCGTTTCCCGATGGAACCCGTAAAGCCAATTGCTTGATCTCTATTACCCAGCAACTGATTTTCTTCGAGAATCTCCTGCATCTGCTCTCGTATCAGTTTTTTCAAATAACCGTCCTGCTCCTTCTCTTCAGCATACCAACCCTCATCAGAGGACAGGTATTGCGACAAATCGACTGGTCCTTCCGAGTCTAAGGCTAGCCCTCTTTCAACAAGATTTTTTAGTTCTCGAATATTGCCGGGCCAGGAATAATGCAGAAGTTTTGGTATTGACTGAATCTCGAGATGAACGTCCCGGGAAAGACCAAATTTTTGGGAAAATTCCTGGAGGAAATGGTGAGCGAGAAGTGGAATGTCTTCTTTTCTCTCACGCAACGACGGGAGCCTTATCGGAAAAACATTGAGCCTGTAGAAGAGATCTTCACGGAATGTATTTTCTATGAGCATCTGTTCGAGTGACCGGTTGGTTGCGGCGATAATTCTAACATTAATGGGTAGAGGTCGTGTACCGCCGACCCTGTCTATAGTCCCTTCCTGTAGAACCCTTAACAGCCGGACCTGCGCCTGAGGCGTGAGCTCTCCCACCTCATCCAGGAAGAGCGTACCACCCTCAGCCTGTTCAAACTTGCCGGCCCGGTTGCTGACAGCCCCGGTGAAGGCTCCTTTCTGGTAACCGAAGAGTTCACTGTCGAGAAGTGTTTCGGGAATTGCTCCACAATTGACCTTCACATAAGGGCCATCTCTTCTGGGAGAGACCTTCTGGACAGCATCCGCGATCATCTCCTTGCCTGTCCCTGTTTCACCGAGGATAAGAACGGGTGTTTCCTTCCCTGCCAGTTGCTCTACCATTTCCATGGTTGAGCGCATTCCTCCTTCACGGCCGATAATAACCGTGTCTTTTAGAAATTCCACCTCGCCCGCCAGTTCCTTCCTTTGCAGGTCGAGCCGTTGTTGCAACTCCTTTGCTCGCTTGTGATTGAGCATATTAACCATGGCAAGGCTTACCGGAACCCTGGCCAATTGAAGTTTGTGGATATGCTCCTCGGTGAAGCAGCCTACTTCCGAGCCGATGAGGCCAAAATGGCCCACCACGTCTTCTCCCACACTAAGAATTGCAACCAGGTACGGCCGGTCACAAGAAGGGACATAATCGGCTATGGCCTGGCTATGCCTGATGGCGACAGAATTCTCTGAGCTTTTTTCTGTATGGCTGATCAGTTCGCATTGCTCATGTTGGATAAGAAACTCTACACCTTCCTCCGACATAGGAATGAGCGTATCAAGGTCATGAAATCCGTTGCCTGTGACCAGAAAGTCAAGATGCATCGCCTTAAGGTTTGGAAGGAAGCGGTGCAGGGAAACCCCTGCTATCGGGAACTCCTTTTCAAGGAAGCTATATGTTGCCTGAAGCGATTCGGAGAGCTCGAGGCTGCTCGTTATATTCATCACCAGTTTTCTGTAAAAATCGTAATCTTGGCTCATTCGTTTCCTCCGCCTTCTCGCAAAACACCAACACGTGCCATATTACCAACATATACACCATGGCACGCTTAACTGTCAAATAGCACCAATTGCACTCTAATCGAAAAACATAGTTGAGATAAGTGTCTAATATTAAAGGATTGTCCTGCATGGCACAGGAGTTGCTATTACCAGATAACCGGATTTGTAGGCAAAAATAAATAGATAGAGGAAAAACGATGTCTTCAACAGAAATTCACCATATGGAGACCTGGACGGAAAACATCCTTACAGGAGAAATCGCTGAATATAGAGCCAATAGTGATGACTCCGGACTCGAAAACTTTCTCCTGGCACGTATCGAAGATAATGATCCCTGCTGTGTTTCATTTAGGCCACAGTTCTGGAATGAATACGGACTGTTGCAAATTATACAGGAAGAAATTGAAGAGGCTGTCAACTGTTTCCAGAGAGCGCTTGCAATTGATCCAGCAAATATTACAGCCCTATATAATTTGGGAACCCTGAATATGCAGCTGGGTCGCTTGGCAGCTGCACAGGAATGTTTCACGTCTGTTCTCATCAGCAGTCCGCACCACTTCAAGGCCCTGTTTAACATTGGCCTTTGCCACCTATATGATGAGCGAAAGGAGGAAGCTTTATCGAACTTTCTCAGAGCTGCGGATTTGCAACCTGATCATAGCCACCTGCGGTACCTGATCGGTGAAATCTTTATACAGCAGGACGAGGCAGATAAGGCGCTCGTTCATTTAAGGGCAGCCTTTAAGGAAAATCCTAACCATTACGAGACTACCATGGGGCTTGCCATCGCCTTGTTGAAGACTGGAAATTACGAAAGAACTATCTCCATTTGCGATCAAGCTCTCCTGGTATTCGGGGCAGCAACACTCCCCCTGCAGATAAAAGGTGATGCAATGCTTGCTCTTGGAAGGTTCGAGGAGGCGGTGACATGTCATATAGACCTCTGCAACCTCGATCTCGACATCCGTGATTTTGTGATAACACGACTTACAAAGCTGGCTGAAGAGGACCCTGCTTCATTTACAGCATATACGGAAGTTGTTCATACGGTTTTCCCCTCCTTTGAACCTATCCTGAAGAAGGTTTTGAAACATTGACAGCAGAATAACTTTCCCGGCTGAGTGAAATCAGGGGAATGTGAAAAATTATTGGAGACAAGCATGACGGAGCAAAAAGATGCGATGGATATCGTCAACGATCCGAAAAATTACAAACCAGTTGGCGAAGTTCACGAAGAAACGACAGAAGCAAGCGCTGAGGGTGGTAAATGCAGCGATCTTTCACGCAGAACTTTCTTAAAAGTAGGCGGGGCTGCAGCCGCAGCAGCTACTTTGGCGGGAGCAGGAGCGGCAGGGTTTAAGATCGGACGTTCTGATGATGCGTATACCGGATACGGACGTACCTATCAGGGCGGTGATATGTTTTTCAACCGGGAACCGTTTCGGGTGAAAACAGCCGCAATGATGGAACCCGTCAGCAAGGTTGAACGGGCTGACCGCTACGATTTCATCTTCGACCGCCTTAAGGAAATTATTCCCCTCATACAAAAGGGTGAATGGAACCCGGGAATGGGGTTAGAAAAACTTCCGGGACAGGTCGGCGATTACTACCGCAAACATCCTGAGAAATACCGGATAATGATGGATAGCCTGGAAAAACGAGCCAAAAGCCGTGAAGACTGGAACAACGGTAAGCACGAGCGCTACACCCTGTCTGCCGCCTATACTGAAGCTCTGGCACACGGTGGCATGTACAACCAGTATGGCTCGACAATTCCTGAAGAGCCTGATGATGCATTCAAGAAGACCGGTAAGCCGATACCACCGGAAGAGTGGGACTTTCGTCACATCAAACGTGATAAACCGATGGAGTTCAAGTCACCTAAACATGCTACCAAACTGATAAAGCGGATGGCTCATCTGTTTGGCACCTCTATTGTCACAATCGGAAAATTTGACCCCCGCTTCATGTTCACCAACAAAATGCGCGGTATGCCGAACGGCGGTGCTGACTGGGGTGATAAGGTGCCTGAACACTGGAAATCGATCATCGTCTTCGGCGTTCCTATGTACTGGGATCAAACCTATGCCGCTATCGGTTATTGCACCTCATACGACGCGTATTTTCGTTCACGCGTTACCGCCGGGCTGCTGGAGAGGTTCATCCATGAGCTTGGTTACCCAGCACGGGCACAGTTTCCCGGCTACCATTACGAGATCATGATGGAGCCGTTTATGCTCACCACCGGTATGGGAGAATATAGCCGTTCTGGTATGGTCATGGTTCCTGAGCTCGGTTGCAATATTCGCCCGGCAGCAGTCATTACCGATATTGAATTCGAGTACGACGAGCCCATTAGTGTGAAGATGTCTGAGTTCTGTATGAAATGTAAGATCTGTGCTGAGACTTGTCCCTCAGGTGCTATCTCGTTCGATGACGAGCCGAAGACGGTAGTCCGGGGCTTCAAACGTTGGAAGCTCGATGAAGAGAAATGTTATAATCAGTGGGCCTCTGGTCAGACCGTCGACGCCTTGGGGTGCCGTGTCTGTATTGGCGTCTGCCCCTATTCCAGGAAAAACACCTGGATCCACACCCTCTCAAGAGAGCTTGAACCACGCGACCCCACAGGGCTTTTCGCAGATGGTTTGCTGGCTATGCAGAAGAACTTCTTCAAATACCCGAAAGGTCAGGATTTCCAGTCAGACTGGCAGGGTGGCAAGGAAGCCACATACCACAACCCACCCTGGTATCTCAGGGCTGAGGACGTCTTTAAAGATATTGAGAAGACCTGGGAATACCATGGTATGGAGTAGATTTATCGACTCGTAAAAGTCAGATCTACTTCGTTCTAGGTCTGGCTTTTGTCAAAGTCCATCACGAGTTAGGCCCAACTTTTACGAAAAATTATCAGTAATTGATTTATTCCGCACAACGCACTGACGAAAATACAAGGAGAACATTATGTTTCCCGAATCAACAATATTAAACTACCTGTTCTGGATGGGCATGGGGCTCATCCAGGTCCTGGTTGTTGCTGGGGCCTACGAATGGCTGAAGCACTACAGGAAAAGTGTTTCCTGGTGGCAGATGGGATTGATATACGGCTGCTTTCTCTCATTCTGCCTGGTCATAGCAGGGGGAACCACTCTTATGGGAGAATACGAGACTCATGGTGGTCTCTATTTCATCGGGTTTCTTGGGGTGCCCCACGTAATTATCATGGCCCTGCTGGTCAAACTCTTCGTCTTCAGAAAGACGAGAGTGTAAAGGAGGGTAAGCCGTGTCACGATTTGCCCGGATAGCTACTGCCTTGCTGGTCCCTCTCACCCTGTTCTTTGCCTGGGCGGGAGGGCAGTTTCGAACAACTGAAGCCACCATTGAGCAGCTGTCCAATATTGCACATGAGATAACCGATCTGACTCTGATAGGTGACAACCTCTACACAGGAAAGAGTCTCAATAACAAAGATATAACCTTCTACATTACCCATGTCACCAAACCCAGCTACGGTGGCCCCATGGAGCTGGCTGCCGTTGTTGACAGCGATAAAAACATTCGCTACACCGCAATCCTTTCCAGTTCCGATACACGCTCCTATCTTGAAAAGGTCGTTGGCCTCGGTGTTTTGGAGGCTTTTATCGACACACCAATCGAGCGGATGGTGGAAGTCGACGCCGTGGTTGGAGCAACCCTTTCTTCGGCAGCAATAATCAGGGGAGTTGAAAGTGCTGTCCAAAAAATAGGCTTTACTGAATTCGGGTTGCCAAAATCAGTAGAGAAACATGAGGCTGCAACCCCTGAAACACTCAAGCTTGTTGTGATCTGCCTGTTTTTTATGGCAGCGTTTATTATTACAAACAAAAGAGTCCGGAAAAAAAGCAGAGCACGAATCGCTCTTCTTGGCTGCTCGGTAATTGTTCTTGGATTCTGGTTTGGGACCCAGTTCTCGCTCGCAACCGCCGCCACCCTGCTTGGCGGATCCTGGCTCGGGGGCATGGCTAGCTATGCGACGATACTCTGCCTGGTACTGACCTTACTTTCTTTTCTTTTTACCCGGAAAAACCTGTTTTGTACTTACATCTGCCCCTTTGGGGCTGTCCAGGAGGGGCTTGGGAAAATCACGGGTTGTTCAGCGCCGGTTCAGTCTACATGGATGGTCTGGATAGCACGGGGCTGGGTGCTTATTATCCTGCTTGCAGCCCTCTACTTCCAGGCCCCTTCATACGCCATGTACGGCCCCTTAGGTATGTTGTTAAATTTCGTAGGTTCCGCGATAATCTACAGTCTAACAATCCTTGTGATACTTTCATCACTGATGTTTAAACAGCCATGGTGCAAGCTCTTTTGTCCGACAACCATAATTATTTCGTATTTGCGATTTACCAGAAAAGCTTTTACGCCGAGTCCACCTCTGCCAAGAGTTCAAAAAACTGAGGAGATACAGTAATGAAAAAGATCTGTTCGATTGTTCTTTTCCTCAGCTTTCTGCTTCTTTGTGGCTGGGAAACCTTACCAAAATTTTACGAAACAGCAATCAGTGAGGTCGCTCGACCTCTATTTGTTGCAGCGACAAAAAAACATAATGACACTGATGAAACGGATAATGCCGACCAAAAGACTAAAGAGATCGATTACCGGGAACTGACTAAAGGCATCAACACCGATGGAGCATGAATAATCATTGGTTATGCAACTACGAATAAAACGTTGTCAATAGTACGATGATCTGTAACAGTCGGGGTGTACGTAATGCATCGGAGGGTGCATTACGTATTAAAGCCACTGGGGATAACCGGAGGCAAGAATATGGCCAAGGTCCACCTCGCCAATCAGCATTTCTCAGGCAACCACCATTCCTATCAAAGTATATATGCTGCAGGTTTATTTCCAATACCTGCCACTATCCCTTCTGGCGCTGTCCTCAGTTTCGCTGTATATTTTTATGATGGCCTGGAATAAGCTTTTGTTCGCCTTTATCTTTCTTGATGATGTAGCATCTACACCCTTTAGATGGTAGTAAGCACACTCAATTATTGGCAAATCGCACGTCAACACCTTATGGCGGAACCGTGGTTGTAGCCATGCCGGTCTTGGCAATCTTTCTCTGGTTTGAACTATTTCTCGTTGCCGGACTAACCGCCCGGAAGCGTTAGAGGATAAATGGTTTTCTGATGATAAATAATAACACTCTGGACGAACAGGCAGTCGCCATTTTAAAAAATAACGACAGGGGAGGATTTACCATCCCCACGGCTCATCTCTATCCTTATCAGTGGAATTGGGATTCGGCCTTTGTCGCCTTAGGTTTTATGACCTTTGATCGTGATAGGGCATGGCGTGAACTCGAGTCCCTCTTTGAAGGTCAGTGGAATAATGGCATGGTACCCAGCATCCTCTTTCGGCGCCATGATCCCGATTATTTCCCAGGTTCAGATGTCTGGGGAACACGCAGCTTGCCGATCCCATCCACGGGAATTTCTCAACCCCCGGTGGCTGCTTCTGTTGCCTGGATGATGCTGGAGGGGGGGGATGAAAGTGATACACTTCGAGCGAAAGGCTTGATCGATCATTTCATGCGCTCCCATCGCTGGTTTTATGAGCAGCGCCAGGCATCGAACTGTGGCGTGATAGGTACAGTTCATCCTTGGGAATCCGGTCGTGATAATTGCCCGGACTGGGAGCTTGGCTTGGACAGGATGGAGGTCAATCCTGATCTTGAACCCTATACAAGGATGGACACCAAACATGCCGATCCATCCCAACGGCCTAGCCAGTTGCAATACGACAAATATATCACGATTGTAAAATTTGGTCGGGATAACAACTGGGATCAGAAACACCTCACTGAAAATGGTCCATTTTTCATGGCTGACCCATGTATCCACTTCATTTTGCTCAGGGCGAACAAGGACCTTCTTAAATTGGCAAAAGTGTTGCAACGAGATGATTGTGTAGCAGAAATCGAAAAGTGGATAGCTCACGGTACGGAGTCCACAGAATATTTCTGGAACCATGATAAAAAAGCATTTACTGCGCGGAATATCCGAACAGGAGAGTTTTCAAAAGGCTTTACCCACGCCAGTGCTCTCTGCTTCTATGCAGATGTTGGCAGTGATGAGCAAAGAGATGGAACACTGAAAAACATCAAACGTATCCAGGAGAAGGTTCAGTATCTGATGCCAAGTTGGGATCCTGAGTTGAAAACATTTGAAGCCCAACGTTACTGGTGTGGACCTGTTTGGCCGCAAATGAACCATATATTGAGCAAAGGGCTTGTAGAGCAAGGCCACCCGGAGTTGGGGCAAACTATTCGCCGGGATATGGCAAACCTTATTCAGAAATCAGGTTTTTATGAATGCTTCAATCCGCTTAGCGGAGATGGTTGCATTGGGAATAATTTTTCATGGACAGCATCGACCTGGCTCTCATGGGCCTCCCCGAGCAGTGCCGACAATTGCCTTTACTGATTTAAAAGATACCTGGCGCGGGGATGCCTTTACCGCAGTAAATATTACTCAGTCTCCTTAGGGACGAGGACTTGGATACAATCCACAGACAGAAAGGATAACGAGGTTGTGGCAAAGATGGATATCTGGTGACTCCTGGATGAATTTTTCAGGCGAGCTGTTAGCGAATATGTTTAACTGCAAGGTACCCGGAAAATCAGAAGGGCTCCACATGGAGAACAGACTTATACTTCTTGGCAACTTCCCTTAACACCGGAATAACTCGCCATTGTGCTGCACATACTATTGAAGGAGGAAACTGGGTATGCGCCGATCCTGGCTTCATCCTCCATTTATATCCAAATTGATCAACATGTATCCAGGGTCCTTGAGATGACAATAGACATTTGAGCACATAATCGGTCATGCTTCTCCAACGCAATATTTCAAGATAATATTTTTCCACCATACTGCGACGCATTACATAAATATGGTGTAGATATTTTGGTTCGAGCTGGCGCAGTGGATTCCATGGTATTTTGCTCCATATGCCCGGCTTGATTACCTCACCATTCATATCAATTATCAATTCATCGGTGTACGCACCACATGCAGTGGGATTATTTTCCAACGCTTCCAGACAAGCAGCAAATGCGCCAGGGATGACAAGGTCGTCCGGGTCAACACAACTCACATAAGGACTGTCCCCTTGCACAAAGCCGTTATAACGACCTTTACCAATATGCCCCTGGATTCCATCAAGAATATGAAGGTTGACAGGTTCATCTTTCAATGTCTCAAGACACTCACCCCATAGCTTTTTATCAGTACCGGGCAAAAGTAAAACATGTACGTCTATTTTGTTCATATCAAGTTGGGTAAAACGTCCATCACCTAAAAGCGATAGATCTGATATATACCATATCGTTTATTGGGGTATTACTCAAAGCTAAGCATTTTTAAGAAACAATCAGAAAATCCTTAGCTTTGAGTTCTGATGATGAAACAACTTGGGCAAACTCAACCGCTGCTCCCTGATCACTCCCATCGGCATCATATAAAAGGGACCCGTTTGTCGTGTTGAAAAGGATATAGTCATTCTCATCAGATGCAGAACCTGTTGCATTCGCACAAAAATTTGTTACAGAAAGTAATCCTGTTTCAATCAATGAACCGAAAATACCACTCGTTAGCACAATTCTGTCCTGATCAGGTACAAAATCAACAATTGTATCCGTATTGGTGAGTGCATCCAACTCTGCATCAAATACGAAACTGTCTTCTCCTTCTCCACCAAAGAGAACATCACTGCCTAACCCGCCATAAAGCTCATCATCGCCATCTCTACCTTGCAGATTGTCTTTACCTGCATTGCCAATGAGACGATCACTACCACCAAAACCGATCAGAACGTTATCCTCAAGGTCCCCGCTCAGCTCATCACCATATTCCGAGCCGTAGAGGCTTTCGATGGATGATAAGGTATCACCTGTTGCAGATCCACCGGCAACACTACCAGTGACGAGGTCTATGGTTACACCTTCAGTTGAGTCTCGGTAATCGGCAATATCGAGGCCGTCACCACCGATTAACTGATCAGCACCTGCACCGCCTCGCAGGAAGTCATTGCCTTCGCCTCCATTAAGTTCGTCATCGCCATCTCTACCTTGCAGATTGTCTTTACCTGCACTGCCATTGAGACGATCATTTCCACCAAAACCGATCAGAACGTTATCCTCAAGGTCCCCGCTCAGCTCATCACCATATTCAGAGCCGTAGAGGCTTTCGATGGAAGATAAGGTATCACCTGTTGCAGATCCACCGGCAACACTACCAGTGACGAGATCTATGGTTACAGCTTCAGTTGAGTCTCGGTAATCGGCAATATCGAGGCCGTCACCACCGATTAACTGATCAGCACCTGCACCGCCTCGCAGGAAGTCATTGCCTTCGCCTCCATTAAGTTCGTCTTCGCCATCTCTACCTTGCAGATTGTCTTTACCTGCACTGCCAATGAGACGATCATTTCCACCAAAACCGATCAGAACGTTATCCTCAAGGTCCCCGCTCAGCTCATCACCATATTCAGAGCCGTAGAGGCTTTCGATGGAAGATAAGGTATCACCTGTCGCCGCCCCACCAGTAATACTTCCAGTGGCGAGGTCTATGGTTACAGCTTCAGTTGAGTCTCGGTAATCGGCAATATCGAGGCCGTCACCACCGATCAACTGATCAGCACCTGCACCGCCTCGCAGGAAGTCATTGCCTTCACCTCCATAAAGCTCATCATCACCATCTCTGCCTTGCAGATTGTCTTTACCTGCACTGCCAATGAGACGATCACTACCACCAAAACCGATCAGAACGTTATCCTCAAGGTCCCCGCTCAGCTCATCACCATATTCAGAGCCGTAGAGGCTTTCGATGGAAGATAAGGTATCACCTGTCGCCGCCCCACCAGCAACACTACCAGTGACGAGGTCTATGGTTACACCTTCAGTTGAGTCTCGGTAATCGGCAATATCGAGGCCGTCACCACCGATCAACTGATCAGCACCTGCACCGCCTCGCAGGAAGTCATTGCCTTCACCTCCATAAAGCTCATCATCACCATCTCTACCTTGCAGATTGTCTTTACCTGCACTGCCAATGAGACGATCACTACCACCAAAACCGATCAGAACGTTATCCTCAAGGTCCCCGCTCAGCTCATCACCATATTCAGAGCCGTAGAGGCTTTCGATGGAAGATAAGGTATCACCTGTCGCCGCCCCACCAGTAATACTTCCAGTGGCGAGGTCTATGGTTACAGCTTCAGTTGAGTCTCGGTAATCGGCAATATCGAGGCCGTCACCACCGATCAAATGATCAGCACCTGCACCGCCTCGCAGGAAGTCATTGCCTTCACCTCCATAAAGCTCATCATCACCATCTCTGCCTTGCAGATTGTCTTTACCTGCATGTCCCGTAAGAGTATTATTATGTACATCACCTATCACAACATCGACAAACTCGGAACCAATTATACCTTCGACTGACTGCAGCCAATCGCCCTCCGCCGTTCCACCCTGTCCTTTTTGTGTAATTAAACTAACATTGATTCCAGTGTCAGAACTTGAATAATCAATAACGTCATAGCCAGAACCGCCGTCGAAAATGTCTGCGCCAAGGCCCCCATAAAAGGTGTCGTCTCCTGCTCCGCCATGCAGACTATCGTTTAGATCTCCACCCCAAATAAGATCATTGCCACCTTTCCCGTTTATAGTGTTTGGCGCCCAGTCTAAGCCACGTATCATTTCCGAATTATCTGTAGCCATAAGATCGAGTAATTCATCACTGGTTAACAGATAACCTGTTGAACCAAATACAATATTCTCAATGGTGGTATCTTTATTATAATAATCCTGAATTAAGACAGTGTCTTCACCACTACGATATTCACGATGGAACTCTACAGAGCTGTTTTCATTTTCAAGAAAAGTTACAACATCATGGAAATACCTGACATTTCGAATATCATCGTCGCCATCCAGTACCTGGTAAGCAAGATACCGTAATGCTTTATCACTGTATGCTGAAAAATCAGCCGAAGTTATGAGCTTTTCAACATCCTCATCCTGCCCCGTCACCGCATTCTGAATAGTTTCCTTAAGCGGTATACTATTGTAGTAATTGATTATAGCTGAAATGTTATTTTCCCGAATATGCCAAGACTGGGCTTGATCATCAGATTTTACCCTGATAAGAAGATCATCCGTTATAGCTCCTTTTGAAGGCTCTCCGCTTGCCCAGAACAGCTCCAGATCCTCTTTTTGTATATTACCTGCCAGGAGCAGTGTGTCATCACTCGGAGCAGCTGTTGGTTGTATTTTCGTAAGTGTCGTCCACGTCCCAAGAGAACTATAGTCACCATCATCAACCTGATAATTACCATATGAATCCGTGACAAAAGGCAGCTCTACATCATGTATTGTATCGTTATCACATCCTTTTTCGAACACATAGGTGTCGCTGCCATTTCCCCCGTTCAGAAAATCATCACTCTCTTGACCATGGAGTTCATCATTTCCACTGTGCCCCCATAACTGATCCTCACCAGCCCCACCGAGGGCTATCTCATTATTAGAGTTACCCTGAAACACATTCCAGTCATCATAGCCAGAATGGACAACAAACTGATCTGTCCAGCCATTATAGAGTTCTTTTTTCAATTCAAAATTATTAAATATGTCGACACTGCTTACTGCATGCACCTCAACTCCTAGTTTCCCGGCAATTCTCTCTAAAGCAGCAACGACCTGCTCCCGAGAAATGGTTGAGCCATCAGAGGTTTCAATTTGCTCAACGACGTTGCCCAGAACTGTTAGCTGATATTGCTGATATAACCCATAATCGATGACCAAATCGCCACTTGCATTCATTGAAAAGATAATGTCTTCCCTGGCGATATCACTTTGAAAGAGTATGCGGTTTATACCGTCTTGATCGACTATCGAATCACGATAAAGTTTATCGGTACAAGGAATTGTCTGTGAGCTTAACCACTCTTCAAAATATTGTGGGATATTAGTGCCTGTTATGAAATAGGTATCACTCTTGATATCTCTATTAGGAAGATCGTCCCAAATATCTAGATCACTAATAGTAGTACCATCTGCTAGTTGTATAGTTCCAATATCCCTTTTTGTATACCCACGCGCATTATGTCTTTCATACGAGTATCCATCCAGATACTCAGCATAAATGTTAATTTCTGGTCTTTTCTCATAAGCAAAATAATCTTTGATAATTACCTTATCTGCCAACTCACTCCAGGTTGCACCTGGCATAGAGACTTCTTTAACGGCAATAACAAGATCATCACCTCCCAGCCAACCTGTATCATCAATAGGCTTTCTATAAAATAATAAATCATCGGCAGATATATCTTCTCCAAAAAGGAGAGTGTCATTAAGTCTATATGTTCCAAGCAAGGTAGGTGGGGTATCGTGCCCGAACCTGTCCTTTAATACGACACGATCCTGATATTCATGATAACTGTCATAAATTGTATCAACACCATAACCTCTATTGAAATAGAATATTTCTGAGTTGCGTCCACCCCATAGATGGTCATCCCCTGTCCCGCCATCCAACGTCCTGGCACCATCACCATGCAAGATATCGTTTCCACCAAGACCGGATATCTTATTAAGATAATTGGAACTGGTAATCACATCATCATGCTCAGAACCAATAATATTATCAAATCCTGTCAACCTGTCTCCCTCAGCATCACCACCAAGCCCAATCCCGGTTGCTAAATTAACTGTCACCCCAGCTGTGGATGTTTGATAGGATACCGTCGCCCCCCAATTGCTTCCAATTAAAACGTCAGCCCCCATTCCACCTTCAATAAGAGATCCCCTAAGACCGACAAGGTGATCATCCCCCATTCCGCCTATTATATTTTCAATCTCTGTATAGGTGTCACCTTCAGCACTGCCACCAACCCCGCTAGTGCTATATAAATCGACCGTTATATTTTCTGTTTCCCCGGCATATGAGACGGTATCAACACCATCACCCCCATGCAGTTTATCTGCATCAGGACCACCAATGAGTATATCATCGCCTTCTTCCCCATATAATGCATCTCTGCCGCCATAGCCGTATAGCAGATCATCTCCTGCACCACCGTAGAGTTCATCATGGGCTCTGCCGCCATGGAGAGTATTATTTTCAACGTCTCCATGAATTGAGACATTTCTCCAGGACAAGATTTCTGCATGACTGAGTGTCACATCATTAAATGAGTACGAAAAGTTGGTAGTGCTACGCCCACCAAAAATAAAGACAGCATCAAAGTCAGAATACTTCAGTAATAGACCATTCCCAGAATCATCGTCAATAAACGAACCATTCTCTTCTCGTGCAAAGTGAATCGACAAATTATCGATGTTAAACTCTCGTCCAATTTTGATACGATTGTCACCTTGATTGTCACTGATATAATCGTAGCCATCGCCAGTATTGAACACATATTCATCTGCACCAAGGCCACCATATAAGTTGTCTCTACCGGCACCACCCAATATGGTATCATCGCCGTCAGTCCCCTGAATTGTATCATCACCGGAACTTCCACTCACTGCAACGGCAACTGAGTTCATAAACTGCTCGTAAGTGTATTCAACGCCTGCAATCAAGAATGTGAAATTGGTACTGACTCTACCATTTACTATGGTCACTGCATCCTGGGCCGTATATTGTATTAGAAGGTTACTGTCCTCATTGTTTAAATGAACGACAATATTACTAAGCGACACATGCTGAAACTCAACACGGTTTTGCCCATACTCACCATTAATAACGTCTCCGGGTCCCTCATTGCTATCACCAGGATTAAAGATATAATTATTCAGACCACTCCCACCTTCCAGATAATCACTGCCGCCTCCACCGGTTAGGGTGTCATCTCCGCTAAAGCCAAATAAGGAATCATCGCCAGCATCACCATAGAGCTGATCATCACCTGCATGTCCCTGCAACTCATCATTGCCCAAACCTCCATGGAGAATATCATGACCAGTTCCTGTCTGGTCACCATTATCCCCATAGAGAACGTCAACCCCATCGCCACCGTAAAGTGTGTCGTTGCCATCATTGCCAATCAAAACATCGTTACCTTGATCTCCGTAGATGGTGTCATTATCCGCATCGCCAGACAAGACATCGGTTCCGCTGCCACCGACGATATAATCCTGTCCAGCTCCTCCCGATATCTCGTCATCATCGGCCTCCCCATACAGAAAATCATCTCCACCTAAACCATAGATAAAGTCATTACCATCACCGCCATATACAAAATCGCTGCCATCAACAATTGTTTCAACCTGATCCCCATTGTCGCCTATCAGCAAATCATTATCGTCACCACCTTCAAGGAAATCGTCACCGCTACCACCTGATAACGAATCGTGCCCATCACCGCCAAGCAGTGTATCGTTGCCACCGCCGCCCTGCAGGTAGTCCCGACCAGTCCCTCCATCCAGAAAGTCATTACCGGCTTCCGAAGCATCGTTATAAATAAGGAAACCAAAAGGATCGCAATCTGTAGCATAACCTTCCTCAGCATAGCTGTAAGTTACGTAAAATTGATCACGATTGTCGAGGGTAATCGAGTCTGGGTGGGTAAAGTACCCATCTCCAAAAAGTGCATCATCGCCAGCCCCACCTTCCATCACCACATCATGGGAACCACCGGCCAATAGATCATTTCCTGCACCACCATACAATTGGTCACTACCGTCATAACTCTCCATGACATCATTATCATCCCCGCCCAGTATGAGATCGTCACCACCACTTCCTGTAATCCAATCATCACCAGCCCCACCCTCCAGCATATCACCTTGCACAAGGCCGTCCTGATAGAGGGGTTTACCATTCCACCAATCCACGTAACCAGTGAGAATATCACTTCCGGCGTCACCACTTAAATGGTCATGACCTACAAAGCCAAAGAGATAGTCGCCAGCAGTACCGCCAAAGACTTCCAAGCTTGGAACATTTGTGGGCAACAACTCATCATAAAACGGAGTATTTGCAGATACTCCTGCAGGAAAGGACGTAAACAACAGCCGCCAATCTTTCTCGTAGAAACTGAGATTGTCAACTCCCATTTCATTTCGATGGGGAGTTCCGCTCAAGGTGATGTCGTATGCGCTTGGTGGCGGAGTATAGTCCGTAAGTGTGATGCCATAGCTACCTGAGGTGAAATTTTCAATAAAGAACGAGGAAGTGGTTCCGCCACTGACACCCAACACCCCCGTTTCAGTATCAAGTAGCGCACGAAAAGAGTTGTCTGCGCTCTGGTAATAATTCCGATCTTCATACATCTGGGTCAACGTGAGACGTGGAAACTGCTGTCCGTTAAACCAAATCGTCCCATTGCTATCACTGTCAGACACTATATCACCAGTGCCTACATAGTAGGTGTCATCTCCTTCCCCACCATCAAGACGATCTTTCATATAGTCTTCAGAGCCATCATTCATGGTACCGTAGAGGGTATCGTTTCCTGCCATACCTATCAGAGTATCGCAGTTCTCACCGCCGTAAATCGTATCATCATTTGCGGTGCCGGTGATGGTGTCATCTCCTCTGCCACCTTCTATACGATCTATATGTTCAACAACGATCCCTGTGAGGTCAATTGTATCGTCGAGACCTGTTCCGGCAATAATGTTATTGCTTCCACCACCCCCGTCTATTTTTTCTATTGAATGAGAAAAGTCTAAATGATGGACACGAATTGTATCTGAAAGTTCACTCCCTTGAATGGTATCTTCGCCGTCTCCACCGTTGAAAATGTCATATTCTTGGTCATTACCCATGATAAAAAAGGTGTCTTTGCCGTCGCCACCATCCATTGTATCTCGGCCTTTGCCGCCTTCGAGGTAATCATTACCGTCGTAACCTTTGATGATATCGTTTCCCCCAATTCCGTACAGATGATCGTCAAAGTTGAACCCAATAGTAGGATTTTCACTTGTTGGTTTTGTCCCTTCCAAAGTGTCACCCTGAGAAGATCCAAAAACTATACTACATTGCGGTGCTAATCTTCCAGGTTGAAATACCACCTCCCCACTGGTCTTATCTTCGAAACGAATGATAGAATCGTTGTATCCATCATTAATATTTTTCACTAGTAGGTGGTGCAGCATTATTGCTCGGTCTTCTATATATTTATTGCTCAACTGCCCTCTTGGGTCTGTTGGATTGTAAAGATCGAGTTCACCGTTCTTGTTAAATTTAGTATAATCTGCACCCAAAACAGCAAAAGGGTTGAGGTTGACCAAGGCGTAACGATAGGCGATATTATTCTCAGCAAGGGTTTCTATTTGGGACTGAGAAAAGGGGGTAACGGAATTGTCATTACTTGAATTAAAAAGTAATCCTAAGGTCAATGTATCTTCAGTTACTTTATCATTTAAAACCAATATATGTTCATGCAATGTGTCACGATTACTGAGAGTAGAAACAAGAGAGACTATATCCTGCTGACTATTATTTAAAAGTCTGTCTAAAGCCGCAACAATTCGTTCCAATGTTTCATCATCATTATATGAAGCAGCTTTAAGCATAGCTGTGATTTCATCTGCTGTAATGGACTGATCTATCCTATCAATCACATCGTAAACAGCAAGAGAATCTACAAGCAGCTCTTGTGAGTGATTATCCCATGGCAGTGTTTGGTCTTCGATAAATATATCTATCCTTGTTCCAATTTGATCACCTGTAAACCAACCTGGTACGACATCCCATCCTCTGTTAGCAACAAGGTTAGAGACATCTCCATATGCCCCTATACCTGGAAATAAATTTGGAACCTCTATATTTTCACTTAAAAATGTTGCAAGTTCATGGAGTCCCTCGCCTAAACCTCCATTAATTCCTGCACCGTTAAAGGTAGTGCCTTTAGTCACAACACTTGGAAACATATGAGTAAAAGCGGAGAGCAAATGGCCTCCAAGGGAATGACCAGAGAGTATAAAATCAGTTGCTTCAGAAATATTTTTCCCCAGTCCATCAGCCTGTGCAATTTCTCGAAGCACTATATAAGTATCGGGGGCTGTCTCTAGTATATAAGGTTCTTCAGGAGGATTAGGAGTTTGTTGGACCACAATTTCATGCTGATCCACTTTACCAGTCCCTATAAGGCGTAGATAGTAATTAACCATGGTCATAACTTGCTTGGTTGCCACTCCATTAAAAGCCAAATCAGCATCAGCAACCCAATCAGCCCTTTCTATTTTATCTGTACCGCGGAAAGACAAATAATATTCACCACCGTCTTTATGTTGAAAAACTGTCGCTGAAAAACCACTTGGATCAGTGTATTGATCAACAACATTCCATGAATATTCAAATTCTTCAGCAAGAGAGTTGGGCATACCAGCTTCTTCTAAGGCAGAAGTATAAGTTTCGCCAGTAATGTCTGAATACAGATTTCCATAGGCAGCAAGAGCAAACTGAGCATTGAGAAAATAATCGCTAATTATACTCATTTCTGTTCCTCGTTTATAAAAATTAATTTTTCAATTTGTTTATTTTCTTTGCTGATATTTGGGCAACCATAAAACGATTTATGCCAAGGCCCTGGTAAATCTCCACCGCGCCGTGCATAACGAATCGACTCTCCAAGAAGCTTTTTATCACTTTTCCGGTAAATCCTATGGTGACTTCTCCACATACTTGGATTACCTTCAATCAAATATTTAGTCTCACGTGTATAATAATATTCATCTTCAGGTTTTATCTTTCTTTTGGGGGGGATGTCTATATACCTATATTTATCAAACATATCAGAGGACAATGTCACCATCTCATAGACCTTAACGCCACCATCCTTAGCACAAAGACGATCCACCTTTTTATCCATCAAGATTTTCTCTACACCAACCAGGTTCCAGATCAACCAGAGAAACCATACGGTGCATGCCAATAAGGCCATCTGCTTATGGCGGCGGGACTTTGCTCCTTTTATCCAAAAAATTGTTACCACTAAAGACATCACTGGTAACAAAACATAATAAAACAATGCAACAAGGGCACTCACGTCAACCTCCATAATCAACAGAATTTATATACTGAAAAAACGGGTCTCAATATTCAACTTTCTTTTTTTGACTTGCTTTACTGGATTAAAAAAAAACAATATTCGACAATCAGAATATCCCTACCGTGATGCAGATCCAAACCATTTGATTTGGGTTTCTCAACCAAATTTCTATATCCCTTTAAGAGACAATTCAGACTTCCAAAGCAACATACTTTCAACTTCCCGCGATTCTCAATTGCCTCGATTGGGGTCGGACCAAGCCATCTACCAGGAGGCTTGGTGTCATTTGCAACACGAACTATATCTTCAGGCTTCCAAGATGGTTCAGCGCTGAGATCAACGTAGGCCAAAGTTGCCAACGTAGCATAGTCATAAATCTGTTGAACATTCAAGGTCATAGTTATGTCTCTTTAGAAGGGATGAGAACTTCAGTGATATGCAATTTAACTCCACCACCACAACCGCCAGCAGAGTTGTTGATTCGTGAATTAATCCAAGCATCGATCCAGCCGCGCCATGCTGAAAAGTACCAAATTTCCGCAATAATCTCTTGGCTCACACGATGCATTACATATTCATATGATACGGTTACACCACGTTCATGGTCCGGTTGAGGCCCTTCTGAAACCCGTTCCCACTCAGACTTTGCGGGAACGTTATCCAAGCGTTGAACTCCTGTCGCTGACGCTTCCCATCGGGTTACGAATCCATCGTTATTACGATCCCGACTTTCCACAAAGTGATACCCGATTTCACTCACATAATACTCATCTCCAGGCATGAACCCATCCACCACCACAGTTCGATAAACATGCAATCCCGCCTTGGGGCATACCTTTGCCATATTCCAGCTATGCCAGGTAACATCACTCAAAGGGATGGCATAGGCAAGAAACAGATATAGGGCAATAACCCAAGCCCGGGATCAACTTTGACTTGAAAAAAAGAACCATCAGGCCGATCAGGACCAACGGTAAATACAGATAAAGTAAAAAGGGTTTTGCCAAACCAAGATAGAGCTTCATACAATCTCCCTAAAGCAGTGAAGTCCTCACTTTAAACTCAGGATCAATTGAACAAACGACTATATTAATTATTATTTCAACAAGTTAACAGATACCATGCTACCTGGGACTTACTCACTACTCAACAATCCTGAAACCGACACTACCTCGCCGTCTCCCTATTACCCATCTCAATCTCATGCCGAAATGGGTAGGGCACGGCCTCTTCCTGCATTTTCACCTCTGCAAGCTCTAACTCTTTGCCTTGCAGGTGAGTAAAATCACTTAGTAGCTCTTCTCCTGGTTTTAGATACTTTTTTATCGAAACGGGACCCGCCCAGAGCACGTATTGTTCATTATATTCGGCCTCACTCCCAGCAGATTGTGGTGCCATAATCAGCTCTCCACTCAAGTGATCGATGGCCATTACTTCCATATTCGCTTTAGCCCGCAAAATTTCATTATTTGCAAAAAACCAGTCGACTCGTGTTCGTACTGTACCAAAGACATCGACAGTGACATAAACATCCACATCCGCCTCTGACGGAGGCACCACGTGCACCCCTTTTAAAAAGAGATAGGTTTGTAACAGACCTGAAAGATACTGGAGGTCATCAGAAGAAATTTCTTCTGAATTTAATAGGCTCCTAAACCCTTATATTCGACCCCGACCTGTACTCCCGCGCCGCTACCCTCTTGTTGGGTTTTGGTAGATTCCGGGTGACTCAGCACGGTACTGGTTATGCTCTGTTCTGAAGTGGCAGTGTTGGTTGTGGTTGAAGTGTATCTGGGATGGGTTGATTTTTCGGTGACAGGAGGGCTCTGGATATAATCACCCCGTAATTGGGAGACCACGGACATTCGGCCACCAAAGAGATTACCTGAGCCAGTGTCCCCCATAGCATTGACAAAGAGATTAACTTTCCTGCCATAGAGACTCGACAGATCTATCTGCTGAACAGTTGCCCGTGTTGTTGCTGCAACCAGTTCCTGCTCAGTGGCAAAACGCTTACCGCCACTATGGCCAGGAATACCCGTCATCGACCCACAACCATTCATAAAAGTAGGCACACGAAGAGTATGTAATGCATGCAAAAGCTCTCACATTGCAAGCCAACACAATCTGAGCGCTGAGGGTGGCACAAAAAGAGCAATGTGTTCAAGCCCTATTTACAGCAGATGAACATTTAATAGGGGACATGGTAATGGCCAACTGTTTGATAAATTGCAAATTATGGCTCAGCTGCAAACTTTCATCCAGCACTCGAATTATGGGATAGAGAAAGTATGAAATAATTGTGCGCTTACCCACTTTAACTTCTGCTCCGTACCTTCATGCCTGGCATCAGGCGTAGAAACCAAAAGGCTTATTCCGAGCGTAGTCAGAGCAGGTTCACTCTGGCCCGGTAACCAGATTCACTAATATTCTGATTATCCGATTGGCCCTGATCCGATCCCGTACGATCGCCTAAAAAAGCATCCTCACTTATCACCCGCAATTCACACAGGCAGGGTATCGTGTTTCTGAAAAGGAAAGGCATCCAGCTTCACCTGCACCTGATCACCGATGCGAATTCGGGCAATATCTCTGGAGTGAATATTCGCCTCAACCTCAATGGTACTATTAAGAGGAACCAACGTTGCAACTGGCT
>CALNZA010000021.1:0-174809 GCA_942490935.1 Desulfocapsaceae bacterium | reverse complement strand
TCTAACCAGTCGCCCCTCCCTCCATAGCCTTTTTCAAGATCATACGCCATGGTCTCTGCAAGATTGTACTTCTTTTCTCCGCGACCTAGTCCTCCAGTCAACAACACAGGAAGGCCTGTGCTACGCTGCAGAAACGCACCATATCTTACCCTGGCGAGTTGCTCATTGCCACTTACCGGTCTGCCAAATTCAGGGGCATACTCATTCTGCGCACCAGATAAAATAACGATTGCATCTGCCTGGACATCTTTTAGGTGTTCCGGCGTCAGGGCCGGGTCCTGCTCTAGAGTTCGGGCCAGAAATGTAGCTACTCCTGGACTACCAAGAATCCAGAGGCTGATCGCCACGAGACAAACAGCAATCCAAGATACCCTTACTGCTCGATGCCAGATTTTCAATGCAAACAGCAAGAGTAGAATCTGTGGAAATGGAGGAAGCAGGAGGCCTTTAAGGAGATATCTTAGATCCATAAGAAGAAGGAAAATATAATATTTCTGTTATTAGAGGACTTCATTTGACCTTTGAAGTTATTACCAAAAAACCTTATGCGTTCTGGTTCACAACCCTTTTAGTGCCAAGCGACTTCTTTAAGAAACAGAATGATAATGGGCAACAACATGCTACAACCAACGGCCAAAAACGTTGTATTATATCCTGCTCATCTTTTTATTTGGGTTTACGGCTACTCATTCCCAAATAGCTGTGAACCAAACATAGAGGTAATGACTGCCTATATTCTTAAAGTTTCCTGCTTTGATTGACATTACCCAATAATTAAGCGTCGACTTCGGAATACCCACGCGGCTGGAAGCTTCAGGGACTGACAAGCCCTGTTTAATTAAATGTTTTACAGCTTCTACACGAAACTGTTGGGAATATTTTCCATAATAACACCTCCTCCCTCTGTTTATTAATCAAGAGTTTTGGTGTCCACTTTCCAACCTATCTCATTCTACTTGCCCTCGTATTCTTCGGAGTTGAATCCAGATGAGTATTAAAATAGTGACTTAAAAACAGGGCTACGCAGTTCTTCTCCAGCCGGTAGTCGAGAGGATCTTAAAGGTGAAGATGCGACACATGAGGATGTTGCAGAAGAAATCTGAAAGAATTAAGAAGTATTTTAAGCATCATTCAATCAGATATGCAGCATAAACCTATTGGTCCGCCGAGTTAATATCTCTCTAACTTGAAATGGTATTATTAATATCCCAATACCTTCTTATTGTCATATTGTAAAATCCTGCACAAATGCCCATTATGTAATAAGTGTACAATCGATACGCAATAGGGAGAAATGTACCGGCGGATATAAATCCAACAAAACTTATCATCACAGCAATTCTCAAATAACGTAATTCATCAACTCTATAATCTTCTGAATGAAAATATTTCCTAGACTTCACGACTAAATAAAAGTTCCCAAAAATAAACAAACTATAGAAGAAAAGAGCAATACTCCCCATATCTGCTCCTAACTGCAAAAAGATGCTATGTACATGCTGGCCGCCAAAATGTTCGGACCTGTCTGTTCCAGTTGCGATGGCTCCTTTTTCAGTAGCAATCATATACCCATTATTCCCCGGACCATATTCAGAAAACAAATGAGAACGGATGTAGTTAACACTAATCAGCATATTTTCGCCCCGGATCTGGGCGGATCCTGTATGATCATGAGAGGGGGCAGTCAGTTCATAAATACGATCGATGTAACGTTGGGGCGCATATCTGAGTACGAATAGACCACCCAAAAGTGTCAGAACAAGAAAATATATGACCTTCCGTTTAACCCCTCGGACAGTTACAATAAAAGCCAAGAGACATTACTGTAATTGCAAGAAATCCTCCCCGGGAACTTCCTTCAATTATACCAAGCAGTATAGTAAACAGAAAGTATAAAAAAACGACCCTTTGCCACTTCTGGTTAAATATTTTGACCAACACAATGACAAGAGGAATGGTATACGCAAGTACCATCGTGATATCATTAGGATCACCAGCCAAAGGAGACCCTTCAAGAAATGCACGCCCGCGTGTGTACTGAGGTGAATTGATATATTGAAACGCCAACATAAAACCACTAACAGAGATAGCTAATAACTATACCTTATAATCAGTCAGCGTTTTAATAACATTTGAAATAAGAATATAAAAAATGATCGCTTTAAAAAACTCCCTCATTATCTCCTGGGAATAGACAGGATCTATTACATTACTAACTAACGTCATCCCAATAATGAACACGAATACGACAGCAAACATTGGCCAGTTAAAGATGAGCATTTTCTCTTTCTTTACAATCGATTGCACGACATGCAAAACAAGCGTTATAATAGCGATTTTCTCAGTAAGATTCATTATTTGTATATTCAAATAATGCTGTACAGAAAAATAATTCATCAAGGTAAACAAGCAGAGAAAAATGGTAAGGCATACCAAAATCATTCCATCTATCACCTTGCATCTGCTGTTTACCTGCGACCTCACATAAGTACTCCTTTCAGCTCTTGCACATCACATTATTAACATTGCAGAGGCGATGCCAAACCGCTTCACAACATTCTTCTATCTCTGGAGAAATATTAACAGCCTTACCTTTTCCTTTAGAGTTGCAATGCACCTCACTGACAATTCTCGCCATTGGTGTTGGCCGGCCAGCAAATTGGTAAATGGTTTTCATCACTGGGAACGGTTTCGAAACCAGTTCATTATAATCTAACGCCAGGACACGAGAATCAGCGTCGAGGTTCTTTGAAAAAAAGATATCATTTCGTACTAGCCAAAACAAGGCTGCGGCCTCATAAGTGTTCATCTCCGAATTATACCAGCGCTTGACCAGCGCCGTCTTAGCCTCTGAAACATACTCGATCGCCACTTCCCTATCACACTCAGCAATAGGCTTGAGGTTTCGAATACAACTATCAGCTCCGAATTTATTTACATTTGATAATACTACATCCCTGAAGTGCCGGTGCATTCTCAATGACTTTTGCAGTCATTGGAAATAATCTAGCCACGCTCATAAGTATTACCTGATTCCACTTGAGGTTTGGCGACAATAAACTGACGCGGCCTCCTTGCTAATACAATCGTGAACAGTAGTCAGCGGTTTCAATCGCAGTTTATCCCCCGTCTCAACTGAAAGAACACTGTACTCTCCAAACACCTTTGCATTCAAATCACGTTCAAAAATTCTTGTCATTATTGACGTTCCTGACCGCTGACAGCCCAAAATAAACAGGATTCGCTTTGCTCGGTTTGGGCCATAAAAAGCGCGATGAAATAGCTTCTTCAATATTTTGGTTAGCCGTAATGTCGCTCTTTTGACAAAACTCGGATTTTCAGTATGATAGGTATCCATGGCAATTAATGTCTCACCCTCAAAATGTTCTATTATTGCGGTACGTCAAAGACCTAAAAAGTCTTAAATGCGGTTCCGAATTCACATAAGTGATTTATATATCTGAATATCTTCAGCGGCACGTCTGTTCCAACCCCAATGTTCAATGACGTTCTCTCGTGCTTTCTTGCCCATTCCAATCAGCCGCGTTTTCTCTTTTAACATTCGACTAGTTGTCGATGCTAGATCCTCCAGATCTCCAGCGCGGTAGAACTCGGCTACACCATCAACATTTACCAATTCACGTAACCCACCGACATCGCTCATAAGCACTACCTTCTCCATGGCCATAGCCTCCAAAGGCTTGAGTGGAAGTAACCAGGTTAGTAATTCGTTTACTGATTCTCGGGTAAACGAGAATATCTATGATTGAGTAATAGGCATTCACACTTTCGTGCGGTACCCTACCGGTAAAAATTACTTTTCCTTCGAGATTTAGAGAGTTACTCAGTGCTCGTAATTCATCGTCAACCTGCCCGGCACCCACCAGCAACAAAACGACATTATCATCTTCGGCCAATATTTTCGGCATTGCCTGGATCATATCCTGCAATCCCTCAAAATTAAAAAAACTGCCAACAAAACCCAATATGGTTTTATTGTTTAGATTCAGCTCATCCTTCAAAGCACTATTGGCAGAAATCGGAAGAAATTGATCATAGTCAACTCCATTTCTGACAACATGGATTTTATTCTCAGGCACACCTCGCTCTATAAGGTCATATTTTAGACCTTCACAGATAGCAATAACCTTATCTGCTCCTTTAACTACTCCTGTCTCGTGGGCTCGTCTTAATCTGTAGTGGAGCGATCCCTCCTTAAAAGCACCTCTGTCAACGGCGGCATCTTCCCAGAACGCTCGTATTTCATAAACAAGTGGAATATTAGCCGCTTTACAATATTTATAGCCAGCGGCCCCAATCAACGAGGGTGAATGAGCATGTATAATATCCACCTTTTCTTTGGTGACGACTTCACCAATCCGATTGGCTAAGTCACGTATTTCATCTTTAATTGCTACAAAGGGGAGTTTACGAAGAAAGGAATCGCTCTTTCGAGTACGATAATACTTTACTCCTTTGATTTCTTCCTGGTCTGTAGACATAGGTGACTTTAGTCGTTCAGAAGTCAGCACTACTGGCTCGATCCCCTGCTTTTTCTGGTGATCGACAAGATATAATCCCCGAGTTGTATAACCTGCAGAATCAGGAATCGAGGTGTCTAGTACATGTAGGACTTTCATAAAAAAACCTTTTAAAGATTTTGCAAAAAAGTTAGTTCTTCTCTGATGGAATCTCTCCTCTCAATCTCTGACAATCGCGCCTTGAGAGCATTCAAATTTTCCAAGCTGGCTAAAATTTTCTCTGCCAGGTCATTGCTGTTTTGAGATTTAAACAGGATAACTTCAGCTGGCCTGGTTCCATTATCACAGGCAATGACCGGGACACCAAGAGCAAGCGCCTCCATAACTGAAGAACAGACGCCATCTCGCAAATGTGCCCGGACACTTATATCCGACTGGCCTATCAATGTTAGAAAATTATCATGATCTTTGTCGCCTACCAATAAAACATTGTTTTCCAGACCTGAAGACGCCATCTGCTGAACATACGATTCAGAGCCACTGATCGAACCAATAAAGATACAACCCAAGTCCGGATACTTTTGTCGGACTTGGCCAAGAGCCTCAATAATGATTTCAGGTTCATACTCGTGCCTAAAAAATAAATAGCATGAGATGATAGGTGAATGCTGATCAATAAAAAGCTCCTCATGCTCAGTCAGCACCGGTTCATGTTGAAGATATTGCATGCTGAAACAGGGAATGGCGTAAATTTTCTGTTCACTTACACGAAAACTTCGTATCTTCTCTTTCACCTCTTCACTGTTGCACATGATACCGTTTGATAAAAAAAACACCATAAACGCCAAGACCTTGTGCACATTGAATTTCTCAAAAAAACACACCTGTACGACACCTGCATGAAAGCTTAATGCGCATCTTTTAAAAAATAACAACGCTATTAACTGGGCCAACAAGGTGAGCAAAAAGCCTTTTATGGAGTCACCGTTGAGATGAATGTAGATGCGATAATCCTTCCGGCAAAACCTGAACACTTTACGGAGATAGTCGCCTCCTCCCTGCACATCTACATACTCTTTACTGATTGTCTTACGGTTAGGCCCCATATTCAAGACTTGGTTTTCAAAACCCTCAGCGTCAAGATATTGTTTAAATATCTTTATATGAAATGACCAGCCACCAACCGGAGGGGGTAGGGGCCAATTTGTAGCAACTTCATTTATCTCTCCTTATATGCTCGAAAGGGATCCCGCCCAGTGAAGTACACTGTAACTCGCTCGCACAGTTCAATGTCTCAACAACCCACCTTTCGTCCACCCTGCACATCATGATGGCTTCAGCAGGAACGGTACTTTGTAATATCTTTTGACCTTCGTACTCAAATAGGGTCACATTAAAAAGAATCAGTTTCTCCAAACTATTACCATCATTCCAAAAAGATATGGCATGCGAGCAGCAGACCACATAACAGGCGGTACTAAAAGTTGAATGTACCGTAGAAAAATATTGATATATCATTTTCTTCCCCAAGAAAGTCAGTTCAACCTGTTCATACCCACTGCCTGTTGATCTACTTATCTTCGGCTGTTCGTTTTCAAAGGATATACATTGTGGCACAATTACAGCCGTCCTGGAAAAATCTCCTGATATAGCCTCTGTCAGCTCTATGGTACAAGTCCTGCCTCGATTACCATATCGAGGAAAATTCCATCCTTTCAGAGTCTCTCCATCTCCCTGGACTATTTCCAATCTGGCTGAGCCAAGATGACCAAAATCAAATAACGCACTAACGCCGGATTCATGTTCCATATTAACGATTGATTCAGAGGCCCTTGTTGGCGTTATATCAGGGTCCAGATGATAATGGTAGCAATAGTGATGTTGCCCCTCAGCTAGAAAATGATCAGTAATTAAAATACAGCCCTCCGAAACAACCAGTAAAGACCTCGTATGGGTGACTTTAGGATAGCATCCATGCGACCCAGCCATCAGGCAACAATTCCCCATCAGGCTGTATCCAGTTTTTGCTGGAGGAGGCAACTCCTGCCATCCAAACATCCCCAGAACTGTCGCTTGCTCCAGTCCATCGACAGTCACGGTGTTATGCGCAGCCGTGCTCCTGGCATAATTACGCCATGACTCATCCTTGTATGAATACGTTCCGGGATCAGTCAAAAAGGCAGCGCCAAAAAGTGATAATTCAATGTGCAGATAGTCAGCATGGGAATGTCCGGCTGATAAAAAGCCCATTTCACCGCCATTCAGTACCAGGTGATGGGCCTGATCAACATCACCAAATCGGTGCGCAATAAAATTTGATCCAGAAAAAATTGTATCTTCAACAACGCTTTCGGCCCCATGCAATTCTTTATATTTTTTTTGAAAATCAGCACCTAAAAGCCATATCGACTCAGCAAACTCACCTGAAGCATGAGCTTGTAAATCCTTTCGGCAAAGAAAGATTGCTCCAATCCCCAGAAGAGAGCGGACGTGGCCATAACACTCTTCAACAAGCGGCAAAGCGCGACCACCATCCCCGTCCCCAATCATGGGGAGTGTGCCATCAGGTCGAGAAAGATGCTTCAAAAACTCATACATCCTCCCAAGTCGTGAATGAATATCCACAGAACAAACTATATCATTTTTAGCAGCCAACAACGCAAATTGCACATAGTACTCAATACAGTAGCAATGGTAATATGTGGATAATTCACTGTGAACTCCATTATCTTCAAACTGATTGTCCAATTCCTGCTCCAGAATCAATCTGCCAAACGACTGCCATTCGCCAGCCAACGCATACTCAGGGTACAGACAACCAAACAGAAACAGGCCAAACGCCTCCCCAATAAGATGGGTGTTGGGGCTAATGTAAAAGGAGGGGTAGCGATAAATATGCGTCACCTGCTGAGTCATTGAGTCAAGAATCGTCTGGAGATGTTCTGGAGTTAGCGCTGAGGCTCCTCGGAGTAATTCCAGTACCCATATCCAAGAAGTCACTCGCAAGGAAACTTCCTGGCTTTCAACCCAGTTAATCCCCTGCCCAGACGGATTGGATCGTATCCAGTCAGAAAGTACATCGATGATAAATTTGGCATATTGCTCGTCCCGCGTGACCCAGTAGGAAACAGCGACCGGCAATAGAAACTGGTGACGATTCAGCTCCCAGACCCACTTTTGCATCCATGGAAAAGGTAGGACCTACTACAGGTATCCTGGACCAATGAGCATCGGGCCACTTATCTCCGGTTAGAGGGTCACTGGTCCAGGAAATAGGATTATTGCATTCAATTTCCTTCCCAAATACCGGAATATTGAAGCTACAAATCCTATCAGCCTTCTTGATAACTGAAGAGAGTTCCTTCAAGCAATGGCGCTTTAATTGCTCAAACATCACCTGGTGATCTTTACTGCTGAAATAAAAAGTTATCTTTCGTTTCCCAATAGTTCTTATACGCCACTGCATCAACCACATCGCCCACCCCATCAAGAAATCGTAATCCCTTGTACTTAGGGGTTTTGCGATCAGTTCTGATCGACACAAACCGGTCTCCACGAAACTTCAACTCACGTATGCTGGTTCGTGAAAGTTTTTTAACAAAACGCAGGATATTCATAACTGAGAATACAAGTAATTATTCAGCGTCGATGTACTTCTGAAACCACACTTCCAATATCAATAACAGCCAGAGATGATGCGCATAATCATGACGTCCCTGCTGAAAGTCATTCCATATTTTTTCAACAAATTTCCTATTGAACAAACCACGCTCATGAAATTTTCTACCTAAAATGAGTGAATGGGCATAACCTTTCAGGTCATTCTTCAACCATGTCTCAATCGGCAGCCTAAATCCCTGTTTTTTTCGGTTCAGAATACTATCCGGGATCCTTTTCTTGAGTATCTTTTTCAACATGTATTTGGTTACGCCATCATGCAGCTTCAAAGACGGAGGAACAGTTGCCAGGAATTCCAATAACTTATGGTCAAGCAGTGGAGCCCTACACTCAAGACCAACAGCCATACTCATCCGATCAACTTTTACCAGGATGTCGTCTGTCAAATAGGTCTTAATATCAAGATAGAGCGCTTTATCCAGTATGGTAGAAGCGGTCGAACTGTTATAAAGGTTGCGAAACCGTGCAGAAAAATCACCATGTAGCAGGTTATCACGATAGAGCTGTTCTTTTAAAAGATGATTAAACAACAAGTTATAATGCTTACGTGCAGCAGCCTCATCAGGGGAACAGGATAGATTTCCCAAGATATTTCGACCTTTCGTTCCTTCTGGTAGCACTCTATAGAGCTTAGCCAGAATGTTTTCAGGTAAACATCTTGTAAATCTTCTCAGCTTATGCTCTAGCAATTCAATAGAATGACGAGAATATCCGGCGAGCGTCTCATCACCACCATCACCGGACAGGGCAACGGTTACCTTCTGGCGAGTGGCTTTTGATACATAGTAGGTCGGAATAAAAGACGGATCGGCAAACGGCTCATCAAAATATCCAATCAGCTTCGGGATAATATCACCTACATCAGAATCGACGATGAGCTCGTTATACTGACACCCAAAAAGCTTTGATATCTGCCTGGCATAGGGAAGTTCATTGTATTCATCTTCCGAAAAACCGATAGAGACCGTTTCCACCTTTCCCGGGTTGATATCGGCCATTACCGACACCACTGCACTTGAATCAATGCCTCCACTCAAAAATGCACCAAGGGGCACGTCACTGCGCAGACGGATCTTGACCGATTCATGAAGAATCTCCTCAAACTGCCCAAAGTAGTACTTTTCGTCATCTCGGTACTCACAGGGATCAGAATATTGCAAATCCCAATATTGCCGAATAGTTAGCTGACCTTTTTCGACAATGAGGTAGTGGCCCGCCGGCAGTTTTTCTACTTCTGCAAAAATTGATTGTGGAGTTGGTACATAAAGATAACTTAAATAATGATCCAGTGCCTGGTAGTTCACCTCTTTTTGAACAAGGCCACTTTGAAGAATAGCCTTAATCTCCGAGCCATAAACAAAATGATTCCCAGGCTTAAGGGCATAATACAGCGGTTTTTTCCCGACACGGTCACGGGCAATAAACAGTCTTTGGTTCTTTTCATCCCAGATCGAAAATGCAAACATGCCCCGGAGATCCTCAAGCATGTTGACCCCTTTCTCCTCATATAGGTGAACCAGAACCTCAGTATCCGACTTAGTTCTGAACACATGCCCTTTGCTTTTCAGGTAGGGAATGAGTTCCAGGTAATTATATATTTCCCCATTAAACGAGACCCATACAGTACCATCTTCATTGGCCAACGGTTGCTTACCCGAATTCAGATCAATGATAGACAACCTGCGGTGCCCCATGCCAAATGAGCCACTGATATAAATATCGCCACCATCCGGTCCTCGATGCATGAGGGTTTGATTCATTGCCTGAAGCAACTCGGGTTCCACCGCCAAGGATCGTTCAAAATTGAGAAGACCACATATTCCGCACATAGTTTCTGTATACGTCGAATTATTGTGATGAATGATACAGTTCGTTATAATACTGCTCGTACTGTTCTATCATCTGTTTCATGTTGTACTTCTCTTCAACCCGTCGTCTTGCTACCCCGCCTAATATTTGCGCTCTGGCAGGATCCTCCAGAAGTGTCATGATAGCTGAGGCAAGTTGTGCGGGGTCTTTCACGGGTACCGTGAGGCCAGTTTCACCATCGATAATCAACTCATTGGTTCCATCTGCATCCGTTGCCACAATAGGCTTTCCCGCCGCCATTGCCTCCAGAATGCATAGGGGTAACCCCTCATAGAGCGAAGAGAGAACAAAGATATCGAATTGGTATAACAATGTGTTGACGTCAGAGCGATAGCCAAGAAAACGCACTGTACCGGTTAACCCAAGTTGTTCTGTCAGCGCCGTCAGTTCATCTCTCAACTCACCGTCACCTGCGATAGCAAGAATCGCATCAGGATACGTTTTCTGTATGATCCCCATGGCCCGTAGCAGGGTCACGTGATCTTTTTGCTCTCGTAATGCTGAAATATTGCCAATCAGAGGAATCTCCTTTCCTATACCCAATTCTTCCTTCAGCAGAACAGGTACCTCACAAGGTAGGTCATGGATTTCTACACAATTGCTAATAGTCGAAACCCTTGCTCTACTCAGGTTATATTGAGTTTCAAAATCAGCAGTTAGATGTTCGGCTATACTGATGAAACCATCGAGTTTTCGATAGAGGATACTATTATATAACAGGTGTTTTCTCTCGTAGGAAAATTCCTTTAACATATTGATATGCTCTGTATGAACTAATAAGTACTTACGGCAAAGTATGGTCGCCAAATAACTGTATAATAGCGGTCCCTGATTATGGGTGTGGATAATATCAATATTTAGCTCTTTCAGGACCTTTCTCAACCTGAATGGTACAAGTACGTCCTTTCCTTCTTTTTTTCCAAGTGTTACGAAAGGGATATTTCTCGACTCAAGTACCTCTCGCAGAGGGCCACTGTCGGAAAGACTACACACATAAGGACTAAAACGTCCTCTATCAATCATCCCGGCAAGCCTGATAGCAAGAGTCTCGGCCCCTCCGTTATTGAGGGAATTTATCACATATAACAAATTAATCTTATTAGGCATAACAGTTCTCTGTTCTTTCAGTTACGACCAAACGGTAGTATGTAAGGAATTTTACCATAATTTTTTCAATATCGCCCCCAGCCCCTCACGGCACTTCTGCTTCTCGGTCAATGTCAAAACCTCTGCATACCAAAAGAGCAACATACACATTGCCAAATAGAGCACTCCATGACATGCAACACTCTCTGCCACACCTAAGTCGACATACCGATCCACGAAGAAGCCAGGCACAAGTGATGCAAATGAGAACATCACGATCTTTGCCAACGACACCATGGGAAGTAGTTTTTGAAAACTGGTTTGAAGGGCTTTGCGAAGATAATATAAAATGAGTATTTTCCGTGCGGCCCGTGAAAGCACAAACCCGGCTGCTGCTCCAGCTATACCGAAAAAATACAGTAGGATTACAACAGCGATCAGATTTACTATAAGAGTAATACAATTCACCTTAAAAACATACTTGGAATCTCCTAATGAGCGAGGTGTATACTCAACCAGAATTGCTGCCAACGGAAGTATCCAGATAAAGGTACGAAATACCGGCACGCTCGCCGCATAGGTATCTGTATAGAGAAGAGTGATAAACTCCGGAGCAATGAACCACAACAAAAAAAATACAGGGAAAAACAGCAGGGAGAGTTTACGAAATGAACTCGCTAATATTACAACTATATTTGCCAGATCATTCTGCTGGTGTAATTCACAAATTTTTACTATCGCAACCCGTGATACGGACATGGAAACAATCCCTATAAACGGAATCTGAAAACAACCAATACTGTATATCGCAAATTCCACTGCCGACAACTGATTAGAAACGATCACCTGATGGCTGTAATCAATCATGGAGTTGACAACTACTGCTAAACCAAGTGGGGCACTGTACGTCGCCAATTCCAGGAACAATTTTTTATCAAAAAACCACATTGGACCACTGTATTGTCGACGTAAATGGCCAAGAAACCATACGAGGCGCACACAGCCTATACCGAAAAATCCGAACAAAACAAACTTCAAATCACCGGTTAGCAATGCAACAACAATAATAACTGCTCCCTTCAGTCCCTCAGAAACGAAAATAAAAATACCTGCATAAAGCGATTGCTTTGTCGCTGTCAGGAGTATTTCCAAATTGTTTGATAGAGACCATAGAACCAGAAGAGCTCCGATATAAGGAATGAAACGACCAATCTCGGCTGAACTCGTAAACAATAAAGAAAGCTCATCACTGAAAATCAAGAAACAGCTAAAAAGCAACATGCACATTAAAAACTGCCAATTAACAAACTGTGAAATGATCCGGCTCTTTATCTCAGGATATTTCGGAATAAAATATATAAGGCCCTGAGTAATACCAAAATCCATAAGTGGGAGGGCCAGGTAAAATATCATGAAAAGCTGTTTATACTGACCAAATTCAGCAACACTGAAATTCCTAACAAGTACAATTGGTACAAGAAATGATATCGGCAATGACAGAAAACGCCCCATGATCAACAACAGAGACTGAATGGAAAGGGATTCCGTTTTCCTGTTCAACAGATCTTTCATTCAACAACACCTGGCAATCGTATTAAGAGCGGCATAACTGCAATTCCAGCCCCATCAGACTCGATCCAGGTAGGTTCTGCACCAGAGTTCGAAATTTAAAAGCATCCATAATTTATAGGAATTATCCTTTTTAGAACTTTGGTGCTCATCCAGAACACACTGTACCGATGCTGTGTTATACGCCCCTCTCTCTTTTGTTGTGGTGTCCAGGAGGATATCCCGCATATACGAATTAAAAAATGGTTCTTGCATCCAAGTACCCAGCGGCACAGGAAAGCCTACTTTTTTCCGTTGAATGATTTCTTGAGGTACAAAATCGCCAACGGCCTTTTTAATTACGTGCTTGAGGCTGCCAATTTTAACCTTCATACTTGAGGGCAAAGTTGCTGCATACTCAACAAGTTTATGATCAAGAAATGGTACCCGGCTTTCGATCGATGTTGCCATGCTCATTTTATCCTGTTTCATGAGCAATTCTTCAAGATAGGTTTTTTGATCTGTATAGAGCAATTTGCTAATGGTGTCAGTATCGGGAAATCTCACAAAATGTTCAATATAGTTCTGGTATGGATCGATCTGGTTGGAGCCACGTAAAAAATCCTCATTGATGACACTGACACCATCATTATCCCCAGAAAAGCCGAGCTTGTAATAATTGTCGAAAATAATATTCTTGGGATCCATCGAATGATAGAGAAACGAGTGCGCTAAAGCCTTTTTCAGCTTGAGTGGCAGGGCTGTCTGCCAAAGCTTTTTTTTCAATAGATTTCTGAACATTTCTGGAATAAAGGGATCCAGATATTTCCCAAGTTTGATATTATAATGGCAGGCCATATATCGGCCATAGCCTCCGAACAGCTCGTCGCTCCCCTCGCCTGTCAGCACGACCTTAACGTGCTCCCGTGCTTTTTTTGATACAAAGTACAGGGCTACAGACGCTGGAAAATGTATTGGCATGTCATTGTGCCAAATAAGCTTTTCTATGGAGTCAACGAAATCTTCCGGTCCAATCTTTACTTCGTGCAAATCCATCCCGTATTTATCGGCGACAAGTTTTGCGTATCCCGCTTCACTGTAATACTTGTCATCGAAACCAATAGTAAACGCCTTTAGCTTCTGACTTGTCAATTGGGACATGATGCCTGCAATCGCACTGGAGTCAAGGCCACCACTTAAAAACATCCCAAGCGGCACATCACTCATCATCCGCATCTCAACCGAGCTAAAGAACATCTCTTTTAATTGCTCAATCACCTCGTTCTCGTCGAGATCCTGCTGTTGATTGTTATAATCAACACTCCAGTACTGCTGGATTCGTGCTTCTCCTCCCCCATCACACACCATACTCTGACCGGGCAGGAGTTTATGAACAGATTCAAACAATGTGCTCTCGTCTGTGAGATAACCAAACGAGAAATACTCCGACAGATGTTGTTGAGCAAGAACAGCAGGTATTTTTTTGGATTTTAGAAGCGCTTTAACTTCTGACGCAAACACTATGCCATCACTGACCTTGCTGTAATACAATGGTTTTATTCCAAGTCGATCCCGTACCAGAAAAAGTCTTTTTTTATTGTCATCCCAAATCGCATAAGCAAACATGCCACGGAGATACTTTGGTGACTCAACACCATATTCCTCGTAGAGATGAATGAGTGTCTCTGTATCACTGTTAGTTTGATAGACATGCCCCTTGGCTTCAAGATCTTTGCGCAGCTCCTGATGATTATACACCTCTCCATTGTAGGCAATCCAAATGGTACCATCTTCATTTGTCATGGGCTGCTTACCACCTGCCAAGTCAATAATACTCAATCGGACATGTCCAAGTCCACAACAAGAAGACGCACCAGTGAACAGTACAACATCACTTGCATCAGGACCGCGATGACGAATTTCATCACACATCCCACGCAGTGTCTGCTCGGATATCCCGCTCTGGTTACTGACAAATCCACAGATTCCACACATAATGTTTCCAACCAATGAGCAACCCAAATGGGTGCATGAGATTATTTGAAGACGCTTTGCACAGCTCTAGCAAGTCTGAGCCCAAACAGAGATATCTGACGCATTGACGGCAAGTAGGGCACTTTTTGCACGCGATATACGAACCTGAGCCACAGAGGGCAATCAACAATACTAGTACAGGCATACCCTAACATGTCCAGCTCAGGCCCAATCATAACGTTCATCTGCCAGACTTCCCGTTTATCAGCCTGGGTTCGCCAGGCATAGGCCCTGCTAGGATCAAGCATCTGATCAGCTTTCTGCTTCCATTGTGCTTCCCAGTCAGGCACAACTCCAGACGTCAGCGTCGCACTCAACATGCCAGGTTCAAATGCTACACCCAAAAAATCACAGACTGCTTTCAGCTGTTCACTGGTATGCTGCAAGATCTCCTCATATCTCACAACCTTAAATCTCTCTCCGGAAATTTTTTTTTCATACTGCCCCACCAATCGTGCATAATCTGACCACACGGTACAAAACAGACCAAAACGGCGAGGATTGTCTGGTTCTGCCCATGGTGCCTTAATAAGTGAACGAACCACATCCCTGCCATCACGAACTATACAAAGAACTTTTGCCCCGGGGTATATAGCTAACAATTCCAGAACATTTTCTATATGTTTAGGGGACTTCTCACCAACGCGCTCCTTGCCCAATCGCTGACCATACGCCTCAAGAATAGAACGAAACAGATTAGCAACCGTATTGTCTTGGAAGGCAAACTTGTCCATGACCATCTCACTGGTCAAGCCAAGATCTGCAATTCGGTGATAGCTCAATGCCATCCTGACCTTTACCTCCCTGCTGGCACCCTCAAGGCCCCTACCAGCCTCGCTCTTTTCGAAATCAGAGAAAAACTGTGTTTCTGGTGGGATCGCAAACAATGAATGCCTATTGAGCAAGACCGCAAGCATGGTTGTGCCGGAGCGTGGCGCACCGACTACAAACACCGGGGAAAATGCTTTAGACTGACCTTCGGAAATTCTCATTCAACTCTACACCCTAATTACTCATCGTTAGATACCATTAAATTTGATAGGTCATTAGATCCCAGCGACAATCTCTTTGACAATGCGCTTCCCGGCATCCCCATCCCATAAGACTGGAATTGTTGTTTTTTTCCCCTCACCTTCCAGAACATCTTTAACAGTTTTAAGTATTTTTGCTGAATCAATTCCAATAAGATAGTTGGAGCCTTCATCAACGGTGATTGGCCGCTCTGTATTCTCTCTGAGAGTTATGCAAGGTACACGCAGATATGTTGTCTCCTCTTGAATCCCGCCAGAGTCAGTAACTACAACCTGAGAATCAGCAATGAGGTTTAGAAAATCGAGATACCCCAGAGGCTCTGTCAGTACAATTTGCTTATGCTCCTTCAAAGCGGACAACAGCCTAAACTCCTCAAGTTTCTTATATGTTCGTGGGTGCACTGGGAATATGACTTTTACCCAACCACTTATCGTAACAAGGGCGCTAATCAAACATTTGAGGGTAGTATGATCGTCGACATTTGATGGCCGGTGCAAGGTGGCCAGCGCATATGGCTCTGTGATAGCTAACCGCTGTTTAATTGTGGACCTCTTCGCTTTCTCAAGGTGGGTGATAAGCGTATCAATCATCACATTCCCTACAAGGCGAACCTTTCCAGAATCAACCCCCTCAGCAGCTAGATTATCCATACCACTCTGTTCAGTAACAAATAGAATATCACTTAAGGAATCGGTGAGAATCCTGTTTACTTCCTCAGGCATATCTCTATCGTTGGATCGCAGGCCCGCCTCCACATGCACAATGACGGGTCGTTTCCTTGCTGTGCCAGGATACTCAATCTTAGAGGCCACAAGGCTGCAAGCTATAGTTGAGTTCACATCTCCGACAACAAGCAACACGTCCGGTTGCTGCGCAAGCAACACCGGCTCAAAAGACTTCATTATTTCAGCAGTTTGAATAGCGTGAGAAGCTGAACCGACCTCAAGATTTATATCAGGTTCCGGAATTTCTAAATCAATAAAAAAGCTTGATGACATACTCGAACTGTAATGCTGTCCGGTATGAACAATAATATGTTCAATAATACTTTCCTGATCAGTAGAAGAATTGTATGCTTTCACAGCGTTTGCAATTGAGGCTATCTTCATGAAATTTGGTCTAGCACCAGCAATAGACATTATCTTTATTTTCTTTTTCATTACAAGCACATCCTCCCCAACAACAAATAGAATATCATGTTTCAATGGTTACTTCTTCCAGATGCTACCACTTTTGCCAGTTATCCAAATAAAAAAAGCACACCCCGCTGCAATGTTAAGTACACAAAAGAAGTAGCAGAGCTTGATCAGCACTTTTTCTCGTATAGGCTTAAAAATAAGGTATGAAGAAGCAATTGCATAAAACAACAACTGCCCTCCAAGTACTAAGCGGTAGACAAAACCATTTAAGAACAAACTACTGATCAAAAGAGAAATAAGGGCAAAAGGGATGATCAATCTAGCAAATTTATGCCAGAAAAATCGCCACTTGTATCTATTTTGCAATAAATTTAAAAGATTAGCTTTATTGGAAACCAACTGCCAATTTCCTACAAGAGTACGAACTTTTCGTATCCACTCTTGCGACACATTCGATGAAACAGTATCGTAAGCCAATGCTGAAGTGTCAAACACCACTCTATATTTCTGAAAGAGAACCCGCAGTGGAATTAGAACATCATCAATAAGTGTTTCAACAGGAATTTCATAGAATAATGATCTCCGAATAGCATAGATCGCACCAGTCGCACCAATTACGGATCCAGAGGCACTCTCCATCTTCCTGATAAATTTTTCATATTTCCAGTAGGCTCCCATTTCCACCTGAATCGATGGCTGACTCTCCTGAACAAAAAGAAGCTCACCACTCACGCACCCAACACTGGGATCGGAGAAATTCGCAACAAGCTCTCGTAAATTGTTTGGTACAAAACGCTGCCTGGCATCAGCAAAAACTATTATTTCTCCACGAGCTACTTTAATCCCCGAATTTAGGGCAGATGGTTTACCCAATGGTACTTTCTGATCCAATAAAGTGATTTGTGGAACTGTCCTGTTATCTCTTTTACCCAATACCTCTTTTACTACATCGATGGTCCGATCATCTGAACCATCAGAGATTATGATTAGTTCCATTTTCTCATGCGGATAGCTCTGCCTACAAATATCAACAATTTTATTTCTAATATTGTTTTGTTCATTCCTGACAGCAATAACTACTGATACAAAAGGAGGCTCAAGCAGATAGGACTTTTGGATAACCTTTACAGAAAATTTCTTTTTAATCCATAACGTAAAGGGGTATCCCGCATACGTGAATACAATAAAAGAGACCGAAACCCAAAAGATTATCTCAGCCATGAAGGTTAACGCCTCACCTGGGATTCTCTAAAATCAGTTTTCTTAAGCATAGAATTTACTACTAGCAACAGGAGCAGTCCTATCAGGAATAAGACCAGCCCAGAGAAATCATGTAAAAATCCGTCTGCCACCTCAGAACCAAATTGTGACGCAAGGACAGCTGTCGCAGTCAGCCTCGTAATATTTGCAATAATTGCTATGGGAGCCGCTGATAAAAAAAGCACTAAATTCCGCCACCTGGTCATTCCAGAGAGGAATGTCAGCGCACCACTCAAGGCAAACATGGTCATCAAGGAACGCAGGCCTGAGCAGGCAGCCACAACCTCCAGAGTCGTTTCAGCCAAATGAAGAACATTTCCTTCTCGGAAAATTGGAATACCCATAGCGTAAACCACATTCTCAGTAATTCCAGAGGAAAACAACTGCATAGGAAAAGCAATTTTATTCCAGATAATTGCGGGTAGAGGAACCATAAACAACAGGTAACAAACAGGGAAAAATAGTTTTTTGAAAAATTCCCAGCCAAGTAGAAAGAGAATCAACCCAAGAAATACTATGATTAAAGAAGTCCTCTGAAGAAAATACTCTGAGCCAATCTTCGCTAGTAGTAACTGAGCAAGACCAACAACAATCAAAAGTAATCCCCAATTGTTAGGTTTGACTTGTAATGATCTCAACTCTCCACGCATAGAATAAATAAAATATCCGCTTAAAAATGGTATAAAATAGCCATGAGAATAGTCATCATTAGAGCCCCAATCCGTCACCAGTTTTGTTAAGAATGGGAAGTAGAGAAGTAAAATCCCGCAAAGACAATGCCAGTCCAGAGGAAATTATAGTAATTCCAACTATTTTGGCTATTAGTCATAATTGCGCTCCAGGCAGGTAATCTTTAAGCTCGAACATCACCTTTTCAGAGAACACTTTAAGTTCACTTTCTGCAGCAGAAAATTCGTCACCATCAACCGAAACCATCACTCGCACAAACGTCCCATCTCTTCTGCCCATAAACATGGCATCAAGGACTTGGTAAATCTTCTCCCAATATTCAGAGGCAATAATGCGTCCTCTATTCTGGTACCAGTAATACACCATCTGATACTCACTCCCTCTACGGATAAGCATCTTAGATACAGTCGCAGTTTCTCCACCGCCCCCCCCCGTATCCAAATTACGTTCTACAATTGCATCAATCCCCCAGCCTCCACCAGGAATACAGTTACGGGGTGAATGGTATCCACCGTTGACCCCTACAGATTCGTAATAACCAACATAAAGATTAATTCGCTTACCGTCGTCAGGTTGAATGTAATTATATTGAATGTAATCATCCACACCGAGCATCTCAATCACTTCTGCTGAGGACTGAAAAGCATTGGACAAGGAGTACTTTCCAATTGTACGTGGAAAGGCACTAAGAGTTTTTTTAATTACTACCGGTCTAACTTCAGCAGTAATCTGCATCGCATACCAAGTTAATGCGCATAAAATCAATATGGTTACTACTCTTACCTTGCTTAGCATGCGACGGCCTTCATAGGAATTTACTGCTACCACTGAAAAAAGTCATTTTCGTATGAAATTGAAAAGGCAACCCGGTTATCATCATACTCATCATCAGGATCATCCGAAGTGTTATGCACATAGCCATACGACAAACTAGCGACATAACGTTCTAAAAATCTTTGATTTATAGAACATCCTGCAGAATATGTTTTCCTGTCTGCATTATTGTTCGATATATTTGAGCCGTTATCTTCCGGGTCTTCTTCATAATACCCAACATATCCGGATACTGTTGTGTATTGATAAAGACTATAATTTACATTTGACTGTAACTGCCAAAACTCATTATTTCCTCTATCATTTGTTCCATCAAAATTATCAGTAGAAATACCATGTGATGCAGTCAATCCAACACTACCTCGTTCCAACCGATAATTAAGGGAAAAATTCTCATTCGAATTCCAATCACCGCTAGAGCCATCAATTTTACTATACGTAGGTCCAACACCTAGGCTTATGTCCAGTTTGGGTGAGACTCTCCAGCCCCACCCAAAAGTGAAATCATGGATCTCACTATCATTCTGCAAATTCGAGTCATAATCGGTCTGGTTATACCTATAGGCCCCACTCAACGAATGCTGCGTAGACAACTCATGATCCAGCAAAAAACTGGCACGATACTCATCGAGGTCGTCATCATCTCCAGGAAAAGAAGTGGTCCCAACATCGTCGTACATTCCTCTGGTGTAACCCACTCCTGTAGTAGCCTTCCAACTAGAGTTAATTCGATGAGCAACAGTGAGATCTACAGCATGTTTATCATAGTCCTGATAATCATCACCTGAATAGTCAGAATCGTTTCGTAGAATGGTCCACGAATAATTAAGCGCGATTGTGCTATCCTCAAAGTACATGTACGAAGTACCCAAACTCAGCGAGTTGTTTGTATATCTTCGTCGGCCCCGGTCATCTTGCAAAGTATCGCCTGCCGAGTCTGCACCAGGATTTCCAGAAGTAATTTCACCAGTGTCTGAGTCAATGGTCGGGCTATATGAATTGAACTCATCAGTTACCGTCAGGTTGTCAGAAAGAGAGAAATCCCAGTGTCTGGTTAATGCTCTGGTATAGTCCAGTGTCAGCCTGTGATCGAGATCATCTTCGCTTTCATCAAAGTCATACCAAAAAGTTGGTGCGTAGGTAAACTTAGCAGATTGCCGAACTGTCTCAGAAACAATAGTTACAAATGGAGATATCTTGAAACGTGAATAATCGTCGTCATCTGAAGATGATGTTGTTCTTGAGTTTTCATATTCTCGGTCAAAATACTCATACCCTGTGCTCACACCGCCTGACACGGTTGTAACGGCTGCGTACGTTAAAGAGGGTAACACCAGACACGTAATAGTTCCGATAGCGAGTAACTTCTTTTTCATAATGCCAGTACCATATTGGGTGGTTAATGTACGATAATGATATCACCAGATTTGATAATGACATTCTTCTTAAGGTCTTTCCCATCAAGAAAATCATCATAATCAAATTTCAGGGTATTCCCGTTAAACATTGCTGAACTTTTTGCTCCGTTTTCTCGGACCAAGGTCAATTCTGAATTTGCCCACTCTGTAAAACCGCCACATCTCGCAATGACCTGCACGATATTGATCGGTATATCAATATTGTAGATCCCGGGATTGAGCACTTTTCCCATAACAGTATAAAGTTTACTGTTACTCTTACTTAATACAACTGTAACTATCGGATCATCATAGACAGTCGCGTAAAGAATTTTAAGATAATCAGCCATCTGGGTCAGTGTCATATCAACGACTTCCACATCACCAATATGCTTCAATGATACCCGACCATCGATCCGGACCTGAACACCTTTTCCAGCGGAACTTCCACTGACAGCTTCATCAGAGTAGGGTGCCGGAGCCGAAACGGCCATGCTTCCTTCGCCATAGACCTGAACTTCAAGGAAATCACCATGGCCGACAATATATTCAGGATCCTGCGGCTGTGTGCCTTCAGAACCAAGGACGGTCATTTTGGCTTCATTTTTCATATCATCCGAGGCTGTAATATCCTTAGTTGATTGAGCCGCGTATGTCGGCATTGAAAAAAGAAACACCAGAAAAAAACTATACAAAAATGAGCGAATTCCAATCATGACACCCTCTCTCTTTTAAGATTATTAATATAATTCCCAGATAAACACTCATTCGATCATATTTCTGGTTTACTGTCAATTGTTTACAGCCAGGCGATGTTTTTGCCCTAACATCTCTATGGCTTCTATAAATTTATACTATTTTGCGTAGGCAAAGAAGTCATTTTATAATAGACTACGGTTTTAGTTAATTATATTGTACAGAGAAAGATCCAGGCACACTTGCTCTGAATTTCCGAAGCAGTCATACGGAATAACATAAAAATCATTATCAAGGTAACTTTATGCTACACTCTCGACGAATACACTTGTTTTGTATTTTTTTGATTCTCTTACTTCTCCCTGCCTGTTCCGACCCTGACAAAAAGAAGCAAACACATTACACCAAGGCTATAGAGTATATCCAAAATGAAGATGCAAATTCAGCAGCCATTGAACTACGTAACGCCATACAGATAGACCCCAAATTTGCTGAAGCCCGATACCAACTAGGGCTGATTCACCTTAAAAATGGCGAGATGCGGGAGGCATACGGACAGCTGAAACGAGCTGCAGATCTTGATCCTACCAATTTGGATGCAAATGTGAAAGTTGCCGAGTTTCTTCTCCTTTCAAAAAACAACGAAGAAAGCCGGAAATATGTTGAACAGGCCCTCAAAACAGAAGCAACCAACCCAGATGCCCTGGCTTTGCTTGCTAACCTCGAGCTCATCAATGGGAATTTTGATGCCGCACTCAGTGCACTGGATACAGTCCAAGGTGAGGCTGCAGAATCCGATCGTTTCTATAACATCAGAGGTAGAATATATGCAGCACAGAAAAACCTGTTGGCTAGCGAGGAAATGTTCAGGAAAGCAATTCAGTTAGGCCCTGACAACATAGGAAATTACCGCACATTACTCATGTTATACCAGCAGCAAAACAAAATTGCTGAGTCAGAAAAAATACTACAAGAAACAGTGGCAGCATTCCCTGACAATGCCCAAGCTTTTTTACTGCTTGCCAACTTTTATACCAGAACTAAACAACCTGAAAAAGCCGAAGAGGCTGCACTTAAAGCTATAGAATTAGAACCTACCACCGAATCATTATATATTATGGTAGCCGGCTTTTACAAGCAGCAGGGAAACTTCACCAAAGGTGCTGAATTTCTAGAGAAAGCGCTGATTGCCTTACCTGAATCCTTAGAAATCAAGTCCGCACTGGCTGATTACTATTTTGAATTAAAACGACATGATGACGCCAGAAGACTTATGGATGAAATACTTGTTTCAAATCCTACTCATGGTGGTGCTACATTCGTAAAAGCGAAACTCATACTCAACGACAACAAGCTGAAAGAGGCCATAGATCTTCTCACATCACTGACAACAAATTATCCCAAATGGGCAGAGCCATATTACTTCCTCGCTCTAACCCATCTTCGGCTAGGAGAAATAGAACTAGCACAAAAAGCAAGTTCGGAAGCCTTACAGCTCGCACCTGCAAACAGCCGATTCCATACTCTCCAAGCACAAATATATCTTATCCAGGGCGAATCCGTTAACGCCGGAAAAGAAGCTACCACAGCCCTCCGTCTCGATAGCCGAAATTTTTCAGCAGCAAAAATTATGGCAAAAGCGCTACTGCAGGAAAAGCGTTTCCCGGAAGCCATAAAGCTTATAACAAATATTCGAGAATCGGCACCTACGGACATTGAAATGCTCGGTAGCCTTGGCCTGGCCTATGTCGGTAATAAGCAACCTGAAGAGGCCATAAAAATATTTACACGCCTGCTGGAATTAGACCCTGCAAATTCAAAATCCCTGGCAATTCTTACAAGCCTTTTGGCTGAAGGCGATGTTAAAGTTGCCATCTCCCGCGTAGAAGAGCAGATAGCATTGGTTCCTGACGTGAGTGGCCACTACATGCTCTTAGGAGATCTGTTATTACGCGACAAACAACCTGATAATGCTTTAACAGCTTTTTCTAAAGCGCAAGAGCTTGCACCGCAAAATCCACAACCATACATCATTCGCGCTCGTGTAATGCATGCTATGGGTAAAACCGACGATGCTGTAACCGAGTTCCAAGATCTCCTGGCGAGTCAACCAAACTCGATTCCCGCAAGTTTAGGTCTAGCGACGCTTTATGAAGCTCAGGAAAAATACCCAGAGGCCAAGGAACAATATAGAAAAGTTCTGGATATTATGCCCAATCAACCAGCCGCAGCTAACAATCTGGCCTACCTGATTATCGAAGACGAAGATGGTGATCTTGGTGAAGCTCTTCGGCTTGCCATGCTAGCAAAACAGGCAGTACCTGATGATGCAAACATCTCTGACACTTTGGGCATGGTTCACTACAAACGTGATGCATACACTCTTGCTATTTCACAATTCCAACAAGCCCTTGCCGTAACACCTGATAACCCAATCATGAATTACCATTTAGCTCTAGCGCAATTTGCCAATAACGATCCAGAAAACGCGAAAATTTCAGTGGAAAAAGCACTTGAATCAGAAACAACTTTTGCGGAGCGGAACGAAGCAGAACAACTGTTGAAAAAAATCCAGGAGCAATAAACCAAATTCAGTTATTGCTTAGTGCTAATCAGTGTATCGCCCCGCATCGTCTTTTGATTTAGGCGTTACACTGATTAGAAAGTGTGCTGATGAGATGATTATTCAATCGGCCCATGTAAGCGGTAAGAGATGGGTGGTATGAAGCAGCAGGAGAAAGAAACTATCGCGGACACACAATGTTGGACTAATTTGCTTATTTACCAAGGCAAAACTGCTCAAAGATGACATCGAGAATATCTTCAGTGCTAGTTTCACCAACAATCTCATTTAACTGATCAAGGCATTCCTGTAAATCTATTGCAATCAGGTCACTGGTTAAACTGAGAGCAAGGGATTCCTGTACTCTGAAACATGCTTGCTGTGCTTTGATAAGTGCATGCTTATGCCGAATATTAGGGGCACAACCACCCTCTTCCCATTGTTCGGCACCAGTTGCAACATGTTTAAAAAGTGCATCTTTCAGCGTTTCAATACCGAGCTGTTTTTTTGCCGAAATCTTTATCAATGGCGCGTCTGTATCCAACGATCCAGACAAATCAACATCTGCAGAACAAACGTCTATCTTATTTACTATAATAATTAACGGCTTATGACGAACTTCTTTAAAAAGTTTCAGATCAGCTGAAGAGACACCACCGGTGCCATCGAGCATAAAAAGAACAAGATCGGCTTCATTAATCAATCCTTTTGCCCGCTGTATTCCAAGCTCTTCTACTTTCTCAGCATTATCACGAATACCTGCCGTATCAATGAGCCTAACCGGCATCCCATGAATATCAAGATATTCTTCGATGGTATCCCGTGTGGTACCCGGTATTTCTGTGACTAGTGCCCGTTCTTCATTGAGTAAAGTATTTAAAAGACTGGATTTGCCGACATTGGGCAGACCTGCAATGACAACAGAAATACCTTCCCGATAAATTTTTCCTTTATCAGCATTACGTAATAGAATGGCAAGCGGGCCAGCAACTTCATCTTCAAGCTGCTTAATGAGATGAGAATGGTCTATGATTTCAATATCTTCATCAGGGAAATCTATGGCAACCTCGATCACCGCTCGCATGTGAGTTAGACTTTTACGGATCAAATCGATGCGTGAATATAAGGCGCCAGATAGTTGTTCCTGAGCGAGATCAACGCCTTTTCTAGTACGTGCAGCAAGAATATCAATAACAGCTTCAGCCTGGGTTAAATCGATTCTACCGTTTAAGAAAGCACGTTTAGTAAATTCACCTGGCGCGGCAAGAGTTGCTCCGCTTGCGAGCAACAGCTCCAGAACATTCTGCAAGACGAGAAAACTGCCGTGACAATGGATTTCAACAACATCTTCTCTGGTGTAGGTGCGGGGAGCACCCATATAAACGGCAAGCACCTCATCAAGAACCTGCTTCCCTTCCGGCTCTACAATATGCCCGTAATAGAGGCGATGACTGGTGTAGTCACAATGGGAATCAAGTGGCTGAAATATCCTCTTCAGAATAGGAAGGGCCTCGTCTCCGCTGATCCGTATAATACCAATCCCACCAGATCCTGGTGGTGTCGATATTGCAGTAATAGTTTGATTCAGGTCAGCGTTACTACTCATCAAGATACCCCCTAGCAGAGCAACAAAACGAGAAATTCAGAATTTTACTCCTCACTGGACGAATTTCCGTTTTTATTCCCTCGGCCACGGCGGTTACGCGGATTACTCTTCCTGCGACCACCACGATTTCCTTTTCCTGGCTTATATATAAGAATTTTTTTAAAGAGGCCATCACCTACAGAGCGGCTCCTAACCTCTTTGTCCTCCTGGAGAACCATATGAATTTCTCGCCTCTCAGAAGGGTTCAGAGCAGGTAAAACATGGGTTTTCCCCGTCTCTTTCACCTTACTCGCTAATTCCATAGCCCGTTCCTTCAATTCTTCTAATCGTCTTTCCCGGAAGTCCCCAACATTAATAGTTAAACGTAGGCGTTCATCACACTTCCTTGCGACCATTTTACGAATCAAATACTGTATGGAGTCAAGAGTTTTCCCTTCAGGTCCAGCCAATTCCTCATCAAATTCGCCAGTAATACTGCAGCTTACAGCAAGCCCCTTGGCGCTGACATCAACATTAGAAGGAAATCCCATCAATTCTACAAGCTTTGCAACTTCCGCTTTTACAATATCAAGGCTTTCTGAACTTGCATCGACCTCATCTTCACTTGAAGCCGAGCTGTTATCGTCATCATCATCACCAACAACACTCTCAACAGTTTCTTCAATAGCTGCAGTAGGTTCAGGGGTAGATTTCTGTTGGTCAGTAGAATCTTCAACCGATTCGTCTCGAGAAGATAATCGAGGTTCCTCTTTTTTAGTTTCTGCGACAACAGGCACTACTGGCTCTTCTATCGTAACAGTAGTTTCCTCAGCATCACCCTGAAGACTGCTCGCTTCATCTTTACGTGACACACGAATTCGGGCTTTTTTACGAATAAGTCCGAATATTCCTGTAGAACCCGTTTCAACGACCTCTATGTCAAGCATCTCCTGGGAAACATCTAAGCTCTCACATGCGCTTTTTATCGCATCTGTAACTTCTTTACCGTAAAAGTCTTTTTTATCTACAGACATCGCTATTCTCTGCTCTTTAAGTTTCTTTTTAGCCATCCCATGCTACCTGACACTCGCTTCACCACGTTCAGGTACTATGCAGTCTTTGCCGATTCACGATTTATCAATTTCTGCTGAAGGATTGACAGCAGGTTATTGACGAACCAGTAAAGCACCAATCCCGAGGCAAAGTTAAGAAACATAAAGGTGAATATGACAGGAAGAAACTGCATGATCTTAGCCTGCGCTGGATCTGCAGTTGTTGGGGTCAACTTCTGCTGTAAATACATAGACGCCCCCATCAACAGAGTCAAAACAGGAAGGCCCCCAAGGTATGGAATATCAAAACCAATCCACAATCTATCAGGTGCTGAGAGGTCAGTAATCCAAAGCATAAAAGGAGCGTGCCTCAACTCTATACTCTGCAACAGCACTTTATACAGTGCAAAAAAGACAGGAATCTGCAGCACCATCGGCAAGCAGCCACCTAAAGGATTTACCCTATAGGTTTTATAGAGACTCATTACTTCCTGATTCATCCTGGTAGGATCATCTTTGTATTTTTCTTTAATCTTGACCATCTTAGGCTGAAGCTTCTGCATATTCTTCATAGACTTCATACCTTTCTGGCTGATAGGCCAGAAAGCTGCCTTAAACATGATGGTAACAAGAATAATAGCAATACCGTAATTGTTCACATAACCATACAGAAAGTTCAGGAGCCATAAGGTCGGACGAGCAATAATATCAAACCAGCCAAAGTTAACAGAACGTTCAAGATTATAACCAAGACCCTGCAATCTTTTTACTTTTTTAGGACCATAATAGATTTTGTATTGGTAGTTTTTTGCAGATTCTGGCTGAATAGTATCAAGATTACCCGCCAATGTTGTTCGTGTCAGATCTTCAGTACCCTGCATAACATAAGCCGTACCAGAGCCCTCAAGCGGCACAATTCCACGGAGAAAATAGTTACCGCCATATCCGGCCCATTCGATGTTACCTTGCAGGGTAAACGGCGCTTCTTCAAACTCCTTGGCTTTCACCTCATGAAGTTCGCCATTGATATAAACTTCTGGTCCACGAAATAAAAATCGATCAGCCGGACTGCCACCTTTATCAAAAGGGGTATTTACCTGATGTAACTGTGCCATTCCCTGAAGAGCCTGGCCAGACGTATTTTGTACAGAAATATCAAGGTTGATAACATAGCTGTCAGCATCAAAACTGTAAGTACGAACAAGAACCAGACCAGTTCCAGCCTTAGCCTCCATAACCAAAGTGGCCTTTCCGTCCTTAAAAGTTACATCGCTATTAACGCTTTTATAATAGAGATCCTGGCCAGCTATGCTGCCCCATGAGAACTTCAGTGGAAATCCAAGATTCTGATCACTGTTAACAACTTCTTTCCCTAAAGAATCCTTATCGTTGGTTTCTCTATATTTTTTCAGAACAAAACTTTTCAGGGCCCCGCCATTTTCAGTAAAAACAGCTGAATACAACTCATTTTCAACAGTAATATCCTTTGCCTCAGGATACATAACGGCTGGTGCAGTATTGGCAGCAGGCACAGGTACTGCTTGTGTAATTTCAGTATTTCCTGATGAAACGACGCTACTCTCCGACTCTCCTGACTCAACCTGGGTTTGAACCGGAGCTTCCGGCGTATCAAATCCGACAAAAAAGTACTGGTATCCCAGGAGAATTGCGAAAGAAATAATTACTGCCAGAAAGGCTCTATAGGTATCCATTGTTATTACCGATAATTTTTCTCCACAGCCGACGACCCTGTGGTTTGGAAGGTTAAAATGAAAGGAGGCGACATCTCAGCGTACCGGATCATAACCGCCTCGTGAAAATGGATGGCAACGCAGTATACGACGGATACCGAGAAATACGCCTCGAAGTGCGCCATATTTCTCTATTGCTTGGATGGTATACGTCGAACAGGAAGGTGTGAAACGGCAACTGGGTGGGAACATGGGTGAGATACAGTATTGATATCCCCTAACCAAGCCCAAAAGAGCCACTTTAGGAAGTTCTGAAATTCTCATCCCTGCCTTCATGCATGGTTCTCCACCTGCAACTCAGCGGCTCAATAACTTGCCATATGCCAAGGGGCGATGAGAATTCAAAATCAGGACGAACGGTGAAAACAATATCTGCACCGGCCGGATAGAGCTCACGCCGCAAGCGGAACGATTCTCGAATTATCCGTTTGATGCGATTTCTCCTGACAGCACCCCGTATTTTCCGGCTGACACTGATACCGATCCGGTTGCAACCAAGCTCATTTACTCGACAAATAAGCGAAAACCCCTTGCCGTGCAAACGTCTCCCCTGATCGTAAACTCTATCAAACTCCCAACCTTTTCGAAGTTGAGAGTCTTTAGAGAATGAAAGTTTTTCCAAAAAAGCCAACTAGGCTGACAGGCGTTTGCGACCTTGTGCTCTGCGCGCCTTGATGATGGCACGTCCAGCGCGAGTGCTCATTCTAGCACGAAATCCATGGGTACGGCTGCGTTTAATATTGCTTGGCTGAAAAGTACGTTTACTCATTTTTGACTTCCTCGTTGTAAAAATCCATGTCGTAGCATGGAGGATGTTAATTCATTCCCAGTTTTTGCAGGGATCTTCAATCTCAACATGGTATGAGGTTACCAGAACCTGCTCCCCCTTCAGCATTTATTCCAAAAGTTCAACCGGGGGATCTCAAAATCACAAAAGATGAATATTAACCACACTAGCTCCAGACTGTCAAACAATTTCATTCATGGCCTACTCCTCATCTTGCAGAAGACGATCAGCTATGATACTTATATGCCAATCACACGTTCACGCAGAGTCAAACCTTTAAGTGCCATCCTCGATAAAACTTCTATGACAGATTTCAGCAAACTCACCCATGCGGACATTAACTGGCAGCAACTCTGGAAAAATGCTCGCCAACTGAAGGGATGGGCCAGCAAGGGGGCCTCTGATTGGGATAAAAAAGCAGCGTCTTTTTCCTCACGAAACAGGACATCTCCATATAACGATCTGATACTCTCACACCTTCCGCTTACACCAGAGATGACAGTTCTTGATATAGGTTGCGGCCCAGGAACACTCTCACTACCTATCGCGAAACGTGTTCAGTCTGTCACTGCACTTGATTTTTCACAAAACATGTTGGGCATCCTCCAAACGGATGCAAAAAAACGCCATCTCAACAATATCGAAACATATAGATGCGCCTGGGAAGACGACTGGAGTTCTTTAGGAATTAAGCCACATGACATTGCCATTGCCTCACGCTCATTGAGCGTTGATAATTTGCAGAAAGCAATCACGCAACTTAATACTTTTGCTACCAAATATGTTTTCATAGCCGATCGGATTAGCCCAACACCATTTGATCCGGAAGTCTTTTCTGCCGTTGGCAGGGACTTCAATTCTGGACCAGACTATATATATACATTGAATATTCTGTACTCCTTGGGGATTCATCCAAATGTAACAATTCTTGAGCTCGATCCGGAATTTTACTATCAGGACTTGGATCAAGCCTATCTTACCTACTCCTGGATGATAAAAGAACTTACAGTTCAGGAAGAGGATAAACTTAAAAATTATATCAAAACCAAAGCCCGTACGACAGCCGATGGTCGTATTAGCATTTACCGTAAATCTCCACCTCGCTGGGCCCTTATCTGGTGGGCCCAAAAAGCAGATGACAGCGATGTTGGATATTGACCAGAAAAGAGAAACAGAACCTCATGAACACTTTTGATGTCATAGTGATTGGAGCCGGTCATGCCGGCTGTGAAGCAGCCCTTGCCAGCGCTCGGATGGGCTGCAAAACACTAGTAACTATAATTAATGCCGATACTATCGGGGCAATGTCCTGTAATCCTGCTATTGGCGGCCTGGCCAAAGGTCACCTGGTTCGGGAAATCGATGCACTTGGCGGAGAAATGGCCAAAAATATCGATGCAACATCCATTCAGTTCAGGCGTCTCAACACCAGTAAAGGACCAGCTGTTCGCTCATCCCGAGCTCAGGCAGATCGCCTCCTTTACAGGTTACGCATGAAGACAGTCATGGAGCATCAGGAAAACCTTACAATCAGTCAAACTGTTGCAGACTCTTTAATCGTTGAAGATGGAAAAATCGTTGGCATTAATACCTCGTTAGATGAAGAGATCCGCGCCAAAGCGGTTATCGTTGCTACCGGTACGTTCTTAAATGGTCTTGTACATATTGGTCTCAAGAATTTCCCTGCAGGGAGGCTAGGCGATGCCCCCTCTACTCACCTTGCCCAGTGGTTTAAAGATGCCGGTTTCAATGTTGGAAGGATGAAAACAGGTACTGTCCCAAGGCTAGATGCCAATACCATCGACTATTCCGAACTCGAACCACAACATAGTGACGACCCACCTGCCCATTTTTCATTTAGTTCGTCAGGTAGATATACCCTTCCCCAACGTCCCTGTTATATCACGTACACCAATGAGGAAACTCATGAGGTCATTCGCAAGGGTATTGATCAATCACCCCTGTACGCTGGTATAATTGAAGGTGTTGGTGCACGCTATTGTCCTTCGATTGAAGACAAGGTTATGCGTTTTCCTGAAAAGACACGCCACCAGATATTTCTTGAGCCAGAAGGGCTTGACACCACCGAGATATACCCAAACGGCATCCCTACCAGCCTCCCCCTTGAAACCCAGAAGTCGATGCTTTGCTCTATCAAGGGGCTTGAAAACGCACGTATTATCCGGCCTGGATATGCAATCGAATACGACTATATCGATCCTTTAGAGCTTCGGCCCTCTTTAGCCACAAAACGTTTTGAAGGGCTATATCTTGCAGGCCAGATTAACGGCACATCAGGGTATGAAGAAGCCGCAGCACAGGGTTTAATGGCAGCTATCAATGCGGTTCGTTATATTCAACAGAAAGAGCCTCTCGTCTTAAATCGGTCTGAGGCATACATTGGCGTACTTATCGACGACCTGGTAACCCGTGGAACCAAAGAACCATATCGCCTATTCACCTCCCGTGCAGAATACAGATTGCTGCTACGCGAGGATAATGCCGACATGCGACTCTGCCAGACAGGACATGATATTGGGCTACTCAGCGCAGAAAGATACTCCGATTTTCTTCAAAAGAAAGAAGAGATACAAGCAGGACTTGATCTTCTCAACTCCAACCACATTAGACCAACGACTGAAATGAATCAGGCACTCAAGTTGCTTGAAAGTTCGCCTGCCCGGCAGAAATGCTCCCTTGCAGATATGCTACGCCGCCCAGAACTTGACCTCGTCAAGCTTGCTCAATTGCCCATGGAGGAGGAACTATATAAGAGCATCATCGCCCTCAGCAACTCATCGGTTTCTGCCGAAGTGCAACTCGAAGTGAAATTCCATGGCTATATTGAACGCCAGCAGGAACAGGTAGAACGATTTCGAAAAATGGAAGCAGTAAAGCTTCCTGAAGATCTTGATTATAGTACCATGTCAGGCCTCTCCAATGAAGTTGTAGAAAAGCTTACAACAGTAAGGCCCCTGTCTCTTGGCCAAGCCTCTCGCATATCAGGCATCACACCTGCCGCTATTTCTGTCCTTCAGGTACACCTGCGACGCCATAAAGGATAAGTGATGCTACCATTTCCAGATATAGACCCGGTTCTCCTCAAAATGGGTCCTCTTCAGGTGCGCTGGTACGGGCTGATGTATGTAATTGGTTTTACAGCAAGCTATTTCCTTGTCCAATACCAGATCAACAAACACAAATTCACAGAGCTTGCCGGGCACTTTGAAAATCTAAATCTTGTGCTGATTGTAAGTGTTGTTTTAGGTGGCCGCCTTGGATATGTACTGTTCTACAATCTCGACTATTACCTGAATCACCCTCTTGAGATTTTTGCAACCTGGACAGGAGGAATGTCCTTCCATGGAGCCTGCCTGGCGCTCATTATCAGTGGCTACCTGTATACCAGCAAGCATCGGGTAGATTTCTGGAAAGCTGCTGATATTTACGTTGCAACCATCCCTATTGGTTTAGGGCTAGGCAGGATAGGAAATTTCATCAATGGCGAGCTCTATGGCAGACCAACAGATCTTCCATGGGCAGTGGCTTTCCCATACGGGGGGGGAGTGACCAGGCACCCCTCTCAACTTTATGAAGCTCTACTGGAAGGATGTGTTCTCTTTATTATTCTCTGGAGTGTCAGAAACAAGCCATGGCAAAATACTGTGGCCTGGCCACACGGCTCAATCCTCTCTCTGTTTCTGATTGGGTATGGTCTTTTTAGAATGGTGGTTGAATTGTTCCGAGAACCGGACCAACAAATTGGCTACCTGCTGAATGCTTTTACCATGGGCCAACTTCTTAGTTGCCTAATGGTTGCTGGTGGGATCATCCTATGGGTGGGTCGTATGAAATACACCAAATCACAGAGCAGGTAGCCTAAGGTAGTACTACTGAACCTTCTCGCACAGACGCTTACCGGGCTTGAATTTCACCACATTATGAGCCGGAATGGTAATTGATTGTCCGGTCTGTGGATTACGTCCCTTTTGCGCAGCTCTTTCTACCACCCGGAAAGAACCAAAACCCACCAAAGTGACACGTTCCCCTCGCTCCATGGCTTCCGACATATGATTCAGCACTATATTCAGTGCCTTCTCGGCCTGGACCTTTGTAATACCCCTACTTTCGGCAATAGTAGCTACCAATTCACCTTTGTTCATTCTGCACTCTCCTTGACCGCTGAAATTTCTGAGTTTCACCCCACGAAGTGTGCATTATTAGTGGCTTGAGAAAAAATTACAATAGTGGCATATACCCAGTTTCAACTAGGTATATATACCTACATTTAGAAAAATTATTCATTACTTGCCATTAAATCAGTAAATTACCGATATGTGAAAAAATGATATATTTTCTTAATAAGAGGAATTTTCATACGTCCAATATCTACCATATCAGGCCAATGGAGCGCATGAACTTAGAGAATTACTGAAGCACACAATAGAAATACGTACTTAGTATTTAGAAGGAGTTACAAAACCGTTTTGGATGGCAAAATTTACAAGATCTACGCTGTTCTTCAGTCTGAATTTACGCAGCAGATTTGAGCGGTGATGGTCGACGGTTCGATGGCTCAAACCAAGACTATCAGCCATCTCCTTACTGGTGTACCCATCAACCACAAGCTGCAGAATCTCTTTTTCCCGTCGTGTAAGCTCCTGAAAAGGACTTCTTTTTTCCCTTCGAAAAGCGCTGATAACATCATCAGCAAAATCCTCAGTAAAAAATGGAGAAAGATATTTTTTTCCAGACTGTAACTTACGTATTGCGACAAGCAACTCTTCTTCTGAATCATCTTTAACAAGGTAACCGTCAGCGCCAGCGGCCATAGCATGATAAAAATACTGTTTGCTTTTGTGCATGGTGAGAACAAGTATCTTAATCCATGGGAATTTCTCTCGAACAAGAGCCAGTGCCTCCAACCCCCCAATCTTAGGCATTGAAATATCAAGAATAATCAAATTTACTGTTTCGCTATGTAGAAGTGAAAGCAGTTCCTCACCGTTGCTAACTTCCCCCACCACTCGAATATCATCACTTAAAGAAAGCATGTTCTTGATACCATGCCTGATCAACACATGGTCATCAGCCAGTACAATCCTATAGGAATTGCTCTCTACCATTCTATTTCCCCATACCAATTACACAGATTGTCCACCTTAAACCACATAGCATCTATTTCAAAATGCACTTCTTATAGATCTTACAAGGTAAAGAGAAATCTCCAAATAAAAAATGTATCTCTCTGAAAACATCCACATGGAAACGCACCATATCGTGCATATGCAAACATTGTCCGTTCATTTTTTCTTGACATTCCGCCCAAGAGAGCTTTGATTACCACTCTTGTTAAGATGGGATAGGAGAACCTGTAATATAGGATTAATTGCACTAAATACTTTTTTGAGTCTCTGACTCTTTTATATTTTTTCTTTTTCAATTTTAATTTTAAGGAGATTATTATGGGACAGGAGGTAAAAGAACGCCCCACGGCTGATGAAGCACTGAGTATCCTCAAAGCAGGAAACCAGCGTTTTATCAGCGGAAAACTACTTCACCCTAACCACTGCAAGGAAAGCAGGGAAAAACTGGCCAAAGGGCAGGAACCAATTGCAACAATTCTGAGTTGCACCGATTCCCGGGTACCACCTGTTGACATTTTTGATCAGGGACTTGGCGACCTTTTCGTCGTGAGGGTAGCCGGAAATATTGTGGGAGACCATACTCTAGGCTCAATTGAGTACGCGGTAAAACATCTGCAAACTCCCCTCGTTATTGTTATGGGTCATTCATCCTGTGGTGCGATTTCAGCGGTTGCCAACGGTGCTACTCTAGAAGGACACATCGCAACACTCGGGCCTGCTATTCAATCCGCTATCAAGAGTGTCGAAGAGGCAGAAGGCAATATTATCACAAATGCATCCAAGGAACTTGCCAGACAAATATCGAATAAAATTGCTGATTCTGAACCAATCATGGCAGATCTAGTAAAAGCTGGTTCCGTAAAAGTTGTACCGGCATTTTATGAATTGCAGAGTGGAGAAGTCATCTTTCTGGGAAGCTAAAAAACGTTTTTTCTCACCAAATTTTCGTATAAGGAATCACCATGAACATTATCTTAAAATTTCTGCCCTTCCTCTCCTGGTTTAAGGATTATGACGGCGGTAAATTTAAAATTGATCTCCTGGCAGGTATCACTGTTGCGCTTGTATTGATACCTCAATCCATGGCATATGCCCAGCTCGCAGGTCTCCCTGCATATTACGGGTTGTATGCAGCCTTTTTGCCACCTATGGTTGCTGCTCTCTTTGGGTCCAGTCGACAGCTTGCAACTGGACCAGTTGCGGTCGTTTCCCTGATGTCTGCAGCATCTCTTGAACCTTTGGCCACAGCAGGTTCAGCTGAATTCATCGCGTATTCTGTTGCCCTGGCCTTAACTGTTGGTATTTTTCAATTTTCACTGGGCGTGTTACGTCTTGGCTTAGTGGTAAATTTTCTTTCCCATCCGGTTGTTAATGGTTTTACCAACGCTGCTGCAATCATTATTGCGTCGTCTCAGTTTTCCAAATTCTTTGGCGTAGATGTAGACAAGGCAGCCCATCACTATGAAACAATGATCAGGGTAGCCCAGGCTGCTATGGATTACACCCATACCCCTACCCTACTTTACGGTGTAGCTGCTGTAACCATCATGGTAGTACTGAAGAAAATTAACCCACGCATACCAAATGTACTGGTTGCCGTGGCTATAACAACTGTCATTTCCTATTTCACAGGATTCAACAAGGATACGTTTGTAGATCTCTCCAGTCTTAAAACCCCAGAGCTCGCTAGCGAAATAAATGAATTTAACTCCACAGTACTTGCAGTAAAAGATCTAGGTCAAAAACGTGCCGATATCGGCCTAAAAGTAGACGATGAAAAGCAGAGTAAAGCAAGTGGTCATGGCAAATCCATCAACCTCATCAAACTTGAAAGTGAAGTTGCCATACTCACCTCTGAGATGACTGAACTGAAACACCACACAGACGTCATAAGAGAAAAACTACGCTACATGAAGTTTGAGGCGGTACAGGAAAATGATGTTTACACATTCTATCCTCAGAATAGTATTCCTGAAGGGATAACCACCGATAACACAACCTGGCGAATCAAAGTTGGTAATAATGTTCTGGATACTGCCAAAATCAAAATGGTGGGCGGTGGAGCTATAGTTGGAACAATTCCAGAAGGATTACCAACTTTTGCAATCCCTGACCTCACAAGTAAGAAATTTTTTAAACTCCTTCCAACTGCAGTCATAATCTCACTGCTAGGTTTTATGGAGGCAATCGCCATTGCCAAAGCCATGGCAGCACAAACCGGTCAAAAACTTGACCCAAACCAGGAATTGATCGGCCAGGGCCTCGCAAATATTTGTGGTTCAATTGGCAGCAGCTATGCAGTTTCCGGTTCATTTTCACGTTCTGCAGTAAACCTTCAGGCAGGTGCAGTTTCTGGTATTTCTTCAGTAGTTACATCGCTGATGGTAGTTGTAACTCTTCTGTTCTTTACACCTCTCCTGTATCATCTGCCACAAGCTGTTCTTGCTGCAGTTATCATGATGGCAGTTATCGGCCTTGTGAACATAAAAGGCTTTGTGCATTCATGGAAAGCCCAATGGTATGATGGGGCCATCTCAATTTTAAGTTTTCTCGTCACATTATACTTTGCCCCGCATCTTGATAAAGGCATCATGGTAGGTGTTGCCTTATCCATGTCATTTTTCCTCTACAAATCTATGCGACCAGTTGTGGCAAGGCTCTCTTTAGGCGAAGAAAAAGTACTGAAATGTTCTGAGCACTACAGACTGAAAGGTTGTCGTCACATCTCAGTCGTTCGGTTTGATGGAGCCCTCTTTTTCGCTAACGCGAGCTACCTGGACGAACAAGTCCTAAAATTCCGCAACGAACAGCCAGACTTACGCTATATTTTGCTTGATGCACGCGGAATCAACGACATGGATGCTTCAGGAGAAGAAGCTCTGGAAATGCTCGTAAAACGTGTCCGTAGCGGTGGCCTCGGTTTTGCTATGTGTGGATTAAAAGGGCAAGTTTTAAATGTGATGGAGCGTACTGGTCTTCTTGCAAAGATTGGTGAAGATGAAATTTTTGCTGATAGCCGTGCTGCAGTTGCTGCACTAATCGACAAAGTGCATACCAACACTGATCTCCCACAAAAGGGCTGTAACAATTGCCCGCTCACGAAGTATATCCCAGCAGGAGATTAAAACACCTGCCGGCACTCTCCTTTAATCGCACAACCACCCCATTGTTTGGGGTGGTTGTGCGACCTTTCCTTGTCATGAACGTTTTTCATTGTTATATTGCCGGGATTATCAGTTTTACTGTTTCTAATCCCCACAATAATTGAAGGATTTACTAATGAAAACGCTCTTTCTTTTTGCCACGTTTATGGCTGCCCTCAGTGGGAACGCCATGGCCAGCGGTGGCTCAGCCGGAATTGACACAGCGGGCCTGGCTACATCTGCACTTGGTATTTTTTCACTCATCCTGTTTGTCGGGGCATATTCGCTTGTTATTTTTGAAGAGCAACTCCATTTACGTAAGTCAAAACCTGTCCTTTTTGCAGCCGGTATTATTTGGGTTTGTGTTGCAATCACCTTTTCCAGCATGGGTAACACCCACGCTGCTGAAGAAGCTATACGACATAACCTTCTGGAATACGCAGAGCTCTTTCTCTTTCTGCTCTGCGCCATGACCTACATAAACAGCATGGATGAGAGAAACGTTTTCCAGGCACTACGTTCTTGGCTAGTTAGCCGAGGTTTCTCCTTCAGGTCAGTATTCTGGGTCACAGGGGTGCTTTCATTCGTTATCTCTCCCATCGCTGACAACCTTACCACCGCGTTACTTATGGGTGCTGTAGCAATGGCTGTAGGCGGTAATGATAAAAAATTTGTTACCATAGCCTGTATTAATATTGTCATAGCTGCCAATGCTGGTGGCGCATTTTCACCTTTTGGGGATATTACAACCCTTATGGTGTGGCAGAAAGGTATCGTCCAATTCACTGAGTTTTTTGCCATCTTCCTCCCTTCACTGGTCAACTGGCTTATACCAGCTGCATTTATGAGCTTTGCCGTTCCAAACAAACATCCCAAACCAAGCAAGGAAAAGAAAACCATGAAACTCGGGGCACGGCGCATCATGCTCCTGTTTCTGCTTACCATCACCACTGCCGTTTGTTTTCACAATTTTCTTCATCTCCCACCAGCAGCAGGCATGATGCTTGGCCTCGGTTACCTTGGGTTTTTCTCGTTCTACTTAAAGAAAAAAGAACATCGTCATTATGATGTTGATGATAACCCATTGTCGCATCAGACATACCATGCCCAACCAGATCCCTTTGATCTGTTCCGTAAAGTTGCCCGTGCTGAGTGGGATACCTTACTGTTTTTCTATGGCGTTATCCTCTGTGTTGGCGGCCTCTCGCAGTTTGGTTACCTGGCTTCCGTCTCTTCTTTTCTATACCATGATTTAGGGGCTACAGTTGCTAATGTTTTGGTTGGTATTCTCTCTGCTATTGTTGATAACATTCCTGTCATGTTTGCAGTATTGACCATGCTTCCTGACATGTCTCATGGCCAGTGGCTTCTCGTAACACTCACTGCCGGGGTAGGAGGCAGTCTTCTGTCTATCGGTTCTGCAGCTGGAGTTGCACTTATGGGCGCTGCACGTGGAACGTACACCTTCGGAGCTCATCTAAAGTGGACTCCGGTTATTGCACTTGGTTATGCAGCTTCAATAGCAACCCATCTCTTCATTAATGCCAAACTCATGTAGCCTGATCACATGGCTGCCCAACTACTATCCTAGATGACTCCTCTCAAGATACAACATTTACCTGTCTCCTGGGGGGAGTGCCGAAAGCGTGGCTGGGACTCTCTTGATATTCTTTTAGTAACAGGCGATGCCTATGTGGATCACCCTTCATTTGGTGTCGCCCTTATTGGCAGACTCTTAGAGCACCAGGGATACAGGGTAGCCATCCTCCCACAGCCACGTTATGACTCACCAAAACAGTTTCTGGCATTTCCAGCACCTCGTCTGTTCTGTGGTATCACCGGCGGAAATCTTGACTCCATAGTTGCTAATTACTCGGGCAATGGCAAAGTTAGGGATACTGATGCTTTTTCTCCAAAAGGAGACCCATGGCGATCGCCGGATCACAATAAAAACAACCGATTCCGTCCCGACAGAGCTTCGTTGATCTACGCAAATCATGCCAAAGCCGCCTTTAAAAATACCCCTATAATTCTAGGCGGCCTAGAGGCATCATTACGAAGATTCGTTCATTACGATTACAAGCAGGAAAAACTGCGAGCTTCTTTTCTCACCGATACAAAAGCTGATCTGCTCGTTTATGGTATGGCTGAACGCGCTATACTTACTATAGCAGAACGATGTAAAAAAAATGAATCACTCTCTGGAATTTCAGGCTCCTGTGAGAGACTGACGGATAGTCAGTTAGCAGAACGTTTCCCAGAGTACCAGCAAGCCCCAAAGGAACATTTTTTAACAGTACCCTCACTGGCTGAGATAGTTGCAAATCAAAATCTTTTCATGGATGCAGAACTGGCAATTGACAAACATTCGCGCGCTGACTCCAAAAAATTAATTCTTCAGCGACAGCAAACGCATTGGGTTCTGCAGTATCCAGCTTCAGAGCCACTCTCCACAGCTGAGTTGGATACTCTCTACGAGTTGCCATACACTCGAAACCCACACCCAGCAACACCTGTGGTTCCAGCTCACACCATGATAAAAGATTCCATCACCATTGTACGAGGATGTTCGGGAAACTGTTCTTTTTGCGCAATAACACGGCATCAAGGTGCTGCGGTCCAAAGCAGGTCCGTCAGCTCTATCGCCAACGAATGTAAAACTCTTTCATCCATGGATACGTTTAAGGGGACGATAAGTGACCTTGGTGGCCCCACCGCAAATCTTTACGGGACGTCCTGTAATATCGGCTCGTGTAAGAAACGAGACTGTCTTTACCCTAAGGTTTGTGAGCACCTGATTATTGATGAGAATATTTTTTTGAAATTGCTTGAAGAGGTGGCCTCAATTGAAAATATCCGCCATGTGTTCATCTCCTCCGGCCTCAGAATGGAACTCTTATTACAAACTCCTAATCTGCTCCGAAAGATCATAACTGACCATACACCGGGTGCATTGAAAATTGCGCCAGAGCATAGCAGTGAGGAAGTTCTTCGCTTAATGCATAAAGAGTCTCACACTCTCCTTAGGGACTTCATGACCTTTTGCAGAAAATTGAACAAGTCATTAGGGCATAAAGTAAAATTTGTCCCTTATGTGATAAGTTCACATCCTGGCTCAACAGAAAAACATGCCTGTGAACTCGCAGAAGATATGACTGAGGTGGGACTTACAGTCTCGAAATTTCAGGATTTCACTCCAACTCCAGGAACGATATCAACGGCAATGTATGTGACGGGGATGGACAGGGACGGGCGCTCAATATTTGTGGCCAGAAACACCCAGGAGAGAATTCGTCAGCGGAAAATTATTGAGAGCAAATTTCTTCATTCAAGGCCAACAAGCCAAACGAAAAAGCAACGATACAAAAAGAAGACTGATAAATGATGTTATAATGAATAGCGATCTCGTGATTATGACCTTGGTTTCCCACCATAATAATGACCATAACTCCCATACGGATCAAATACCTTTTTCTTTATATAACTGTCTTTTTGTCCATTGAAAACAACACCAATAATTTTTTCAGGCCCTATTGCGTCAGCCATTGTTTTAATCTTGGTCCTGTCAGACTTTCCATACCTGACCACAAGAACAACACCATCGACCTTCTTTGCAAGGACCAAAGACTCCGAAGCAACCTGAAATGGTGGACTGTCAAAAATGATTAAACGATCACTGTAACGTCCTGAAAGTTCGTTTACAAGTCTCGTCATTTTAACAGATGTGAGTAATTCTGCGGGGTTCTGAGGAACTGACCCACTTGGCAACAAGGAGAGTTTATCAACCGACGTTTTACATATGAGCTCATTCAGTTGCCGTTCATCCTGCAAATATTCTGTCAGCCCCCAATTATGTTCTGGCACTAAGCCGAGCAAACCGGCAAGGCTTGGCCGCCGTAAATCACAGTCAACCAAAAGAGAATGCTGGTCCAACCCTTTGGCAATTGCTACGGCTAAATTTACAGAAACAAAGCTCTTTCCTTCTTCCGGTGCGCTGGATGCAACCATTATGGTTCTAGGTCGTGCTTTACCATCCTCTGGGAATAGAATTTTTGAACGAATAACGCGAAACGCCTCTGCAGCCTGGTCTGTGCTATTAACGACAATATTGATTCGCTCGTTCCACGGTTCGGACGTTACTGTACGATTGGTGGATTGAGGATAGGTGGAGGGGGCAGGGGTATTCTGGTTGGATGTCTCTTCCCGCGATTCTGTTCCTACACTATCAACAACTGAGTCATCTGTCGCCACACCACCATCTGCTGGCCGATCAGTCAGTTTTATTCCTACTTTTTGCAACGCATCAGCTATATTGCCCATAACCTCTAAACCTTTTCCCAAAACTGGTAACTAACATTTTCCACAGTAGCGGATAACAAACACAACTGATTAACTTTCAAAACACTATTTTCCCACGACTCCAAGCATACCAAAACAGCCCAACGACCATAACTGCGCCAAGTAGAAGTATAGCCACAACACCTGCGGAGATAAAAATGTTTTTCCGTTTCTCCTTAGGAGTTGAAACAAAAGCAATAGTACTTACAACAGGAACACCTAGAAACGATTCAATGTCATCCGGGTCACGAAACGAACCATCTAAAAAATCAATAATTAAAACTGTTCCAAAACCAAAACCCATCGCAGCGGCTATAGAAAGAGCCATTATTTTCATAAAATCTGGTTTAACCGGTTTTTCAGGGGTCCGGGCAGGGTCCTCAATTTTAAACTGGCTCCCCTTTTGTCTGCGCTCGAGGTTTAACATCGACTTGGCTTGAAGATTTTGAGAGACGAGATAGTCATAATGACCTTTCAATTGCCCGTATTCTCGAGTCAAGGAAGACCACTCAGCCTCCCGAACAGGAGTCGCCGCTATCCACTCTTCATACTGCTTTATTGTCTCGCCAATCTGTTGTTTTTCAAGTTCAATAGCTTCAATATCAAGATTAATTTTCGTAAGCTGAGACTGCAACTGTAATACATCTTCATCAATTCCGGGTTCTCGTCTTTGAGGAGCGACTCTAGTATTTCTCACTCCTGCCCCATCCGCTTCAAGCTTCGCAATGACTTTACGGACACGTTTCACCTCAGGATGACTGTCTGTGTACGAAACCAAAAGAGAATCAAGTGTCCTGCGCATGCGCTGCAATTTCGCGTAATTTGTGTCCCCCCCACTCGTTCCGGTTCGACGTGACGATTGTACACTGGCATATGCAGCAGACTCTTCTGCTAACACCTTCTTTCGTATGGCAATTTGCTCCTGCACCAGCACACGAGTACGTTCATGTTCCAGAATATTTTCTTGCTTCCCCTGGTATTGTTCCTGCAGAGAGGTCAAACGAGACATGTTAGCCTGACGCTGATCCGCCATTTCATTATAATATTTAAGCTTATAATCTCGCATGGATGCTTCCATACGGTCCATAGTCGTTTTGGCCAACTCCAGTTCATTACCAGTATATGCCGATGTTTCACTTGCCCGTTCTTCACGGTATTTCAGATTTTCTTCGATAAACTTTGCTGACAGAGCGTTCGTGACCTTCACGACCTTACCTGGATTGCCTCCGCTATAAGAAATCGAAAAGGTATCCCCTCGCCGTGAGGGTTGAATAACAATATCTTCTCGCATTTTCTCAATAACGTCCTCCATAGGAAGTTCAGTTCTCTCTTCAACATAGAGGTCAAGACTCGTTATCAAAGCCTCAAGATTTGTCCGTGATAGGATGATCTGTGATAGTGTACTGACAATATCCTGGATTCTTGCAGAAACATCAGGGGACATTTTGTTAGTGCTAACACTTTGCTTTTGATAACTCAGTAAACTGGATGCTTCATACACCTTAGGTGTAACAACATAGTACACAAGCCCCACAGGTAAGCTCACCAAAAGAAGGAGTATGAGCAGTACTTTCCAGCGAAGCAGAAGATCTATATATTTTTTCAGTAACAGGCTTTGTTGTCTATCCATAAGAAAATCTGCAGTGTTTTTTTAAAAAACTATATTGAGTTTTATATGTTTTTCCTGAGCCAGCTCATTCGAACAAAACGTCGAACAGACTAAACTATGACCTAAAAGATACATTGCATACAGAATCATCAACTTACAATTGCTACAAAAACTCCTGATATACTACCAGGGCATACAGCATCTTTCACTTACAATTCCATCATTTACAATAACATGTTTAGCAAAAGTCGCCAGAGTTAAAACTTACAACATCGCCAACATTTTTCTTTCCTAAAATCTGCATAAACAACCTGTCCAACCCTAGAGCAATACCGGCAGCACTCTGGATCCCTGAGAGATCTTCCAAGAAACGTTCAGGCATATCCTGTTTTCGACCATGAAAATGGCCAATGGCTTCAAGTTCCTTGGCAAAACGCTGCCGCTGCTCAACGGGATCAGTCAACTCAGTAAAACCGTTCGCCAACTCAACTCCAAACATATACAGTTCAAAACGTTCGGAAACATCAGGATTAGAGTTGCTTAACTGTGCAAGAGAAGCGAGCTTAGCGGGGTAGTCTATCAAAAGCAATGGGCCACCTCTGCCTAAATGCGGTTCAATATGTTCGACAAGCACTTCGTCAAACTGGTCATCCCGTAAAGCCTCATCAAGTGATACGGGGGAGTAACGATTAAACGCATCTGCAACCGTCAATCTCACCGCTGGAGTAGTCATTTCAAAGTGCTGCTCTTGTAACTCAACAGAACCAGGTGAATCTTTCAACATAATATCGATAACTTGGGGCACCACAAACTGCAACAATTCCTCACAATCGTTCATTAAGTGCGAATAATCAGATCCAGTACGATACCACTCAAGCATCGTAAACTCTTCAAGGTGATTATGCCCAATCTCATTTTTCCGATAACACCTACAAATCTGAAAGATCTTGTCGCACCCGTTTGCCAACAGCCGTTTCATACAGAGTTCTGGAGAGGTCTGAAGATATTGATCCTCGGCAATGATCGGCTGGATATTACACTCCGGAATAATAACAGGCTGCCGGATAGGTGTATCAACTTCCAGAAAACCACGCTCAGAAAAGAACTCCCGCACGGAACGAAACAGGGCTGCACGTGCATGCAACCCTTGAAGGTCCAACATAAAGCTACTCTTTAACTCGAGTTACGTACTGTCCAGTTCTGGTATCAATCTGGATTTTGTCCCCCTCCTCCACAAAAGGCGGCACCTGAAGCTGATACCCGGTCTCGACAGTTACAGGCTTGGTATCAGTACCTGAAGTATCACCTTTCGCCCATGGATCTGCCTGAGTAACGGACAAGTTGACAAAAATTGGAAGACTGACATCAATAGGACGCTCATCAAAAAATAATACTTCAAGCTCCATATTATCCATCAGAAAACTTATGTTATCACCTAACTGTTCAGCCGTTATAAAAAGCTGATCATAATTTTCGGTATCCATGAAATGATACTCATCATCCTGCTTGTACAGGTACTGCATCTTTCGTTCTTCCAGATTCGCCTTTTCAAATTTATCACCAGATCTATACGTTTTTGAAAACTGGTTACCAGTTATCATATTACGCATTCTACACCGGTACAATGCCTGGCCTTTACCAGGCTTGGAAAATTCAAATTCAGTAATAATATATGGGTTGCCGTCAATCTGCAATTTAAGGCCTTTACGCAGGTCTGATGCACTAAACATAAAATTTCTCCATAAATATCGGTAAAACCGAAATAGTAACTATCGTGTAAAAGTTCCAAAATATTTGGACATAACTTGGTCACCCATTATCAGAATTTTGTGACCGTTGCCGTTTTAAACCATATAGTATACCTGCCTTATTCCGTTATTTGCAAGACTTAATGGCTTTTGATCTAGGATATTTGTCAAGCTTTTTTTAATTCATACTGTTACCACCACATGTTTTTCCCAGTTCGCTCTTCTTTTTTCCTAATTTTTCATGGCTATCTGGTATATTATTGGTCTCATTATATGATTGGAGAAAAGTTACATGCCCACCATAGGAATATTATCTGACACACACAGAATATCTTGCGATGACACTTTCCGGAGCCACATAAACATCGCATTTTCAACTTGCGACACAATAATCCATGCTGGAGACCTGACTGAGCTTTCTTTACTTGATATTTTTTCTGACAAAACACTTTATGCTGTTCACGGTAACATGTGCAGTGAAACGACCAGACGCACTTTGCCAGAGCATCGTATGATTGAATACAATGATTATACTATTGGCGTTTGCCATGGGGCAGGTAATCGGTACAATATTGAAGATAGGATGATGGAGCTCTTCCCTGAAGTCGACTGTATTGTCTATGGACATACTCATAATCCAGTCTGTCACAAGCTAGGTTCAACCCTCATTATTAATCCGGGAAGCTTTCAATTCACTGGACGATACGGTGCCCCAGGAACCTACGGCATCCTAAAGGTTACACAAAAAGGACTCATAGGAAGGTTATACGAGCTTCCTATGAGTAGCTGAAGAAACACCGTATTCTTGAAATAATACATCCAATGCCTCTTGAAACAATAGGGGCCCATTTTCATGATACTCTTTTAGCCACGATATTCTCCACAACTCAATCATTTCACTAAACTATAGATATACGCATGACTGCTAACTTAAAGTTAACCCCAATGCTCCAGCAATACCTTGAAATTAAGGAGCAACATAACGACACGATCCTCTTTTATCGAATGGGTGACTTCTATGAGATGTTTTTTGAGGACGCAGAAATTGCTTCAAAAATACTTGGAATAACACTTACTTCCAGGAATAACAAAAGTGATGCACCCAAGGTTCCAATGTGCGGCATCCCTTTTCATGCTGCCCAGACATATCTCGCCAAACTGGTCAAGGCAGGCCGCCGTGTCGCCATTTGTGAACAGGTTGAGAACCCTGCTGAAGCCAAAGGTATTGTCAAAAGAGAGGTCGTACGTATAATCAGCCCCGGCGTTGTCACGGAAGATGGGCTTCTAGATGATAAAAGTAATAACTACGTATGTGCCCTTGCAAGAAAAGAACACGCTGGCCAAGTGCTTCATGGGATCAGTTTTCTCGACGCGAGTACTGGCGATTTTTTAGCTGGTGAATTTACCCAGGAAGAAAAAAACAACGAATCGATCATCGACCAACTGACTCGTCTTACTCCTTCTGAAATTCTCATCTGCAGCAATGATGTTAACGTGCATGCTCGTCTGCTTAAAGATATTACCATACTTTTACCAGAGGTGTGTATCACCGAGCGCCCTGATTCCAGATATCAACTGGCTACAATCCTTGAGCAGTTACAGGATCATTTTGGTGTAACGACTCTTGATGGATTCGGTTGTGGCGGATTTACTCAAGGCCTTATTGCCGCTGGTGTCCTACTCGACTACATTATAGAAACACAGAAGACGAATGTTTCACACATTGCCAAACTACAGCCACTTAACCTTGATACAATATTACAAATTGACGATTCATCCAGAAGGAATCTGGAACTTACACAGACAATAATCGGTGGCAAACGAGAGGGTTCCCTACTTTCTGTACTCGATCATACCTGCACTCCAATGGGAGCCCGGATGTTGAAGCAGAACTTGCTCTCTCCCCTTCAGGATGAGAAACGAATTAATAACCGACTTTCTGCTGTAAGTTTTCTTTTCAATAACAGTGGACCCCGTCAACAGTTACGCCAATTGCTTGATTCAGTATATGATATTGAACGCCTTACCAGCCGCATGATCCTCGGCCTCGGAAATGGTCGTGATATGCTTGCCCTTAAACAGTCGATCAAACAGCTTCCGGAAATACGTGCCATAATACAGCCAGTTAGAATTGAAAAGCTTCAAAACATTGCAGAAGACCTTGAACCACTGGCTGACATCCACCAATTGCTTGAGGATTCGATTAATACTGAGGCACCCGTCACTCTTAGAGATGGAAATCTCATACGGGAAGGATACAACAACGAACTCGATGAATTAATCTCTATTCAGCGTGATGGAAAACAGACAATTCTCAAACTGGAAAACCAAGAACGAGAATCCTCTGGCATTGCAAAACTTAAAGTTGGGTTTAATAGAGTATTTGGTTATTATTTTGAGGTAAGTAAACTCCATGCTGATAAACTTCCAGACCACTACATACGAAAGCAAACACTCGTTAATGCTGAGCGATTTATCACCCCAGAACTAAAAGAGTTTGAAGGTAAGGTACTTGGAGCTCAAGAGAAACGACTTGAGCTTGAATATAAGCTTTTCATTGATATTCGTGATCACCTGGCAGCACAAAGCGCGCGTCTTTTAAAAACAGCCAAGCTACTCGCCCAACTTGACGTTCACTGCTCCATGGCCGAAGTCGCCCATCGTTTTAACTACCAGAAACCACATATTGTCAGTGATAATACCCTCACTATTACCGAAGGCAGGCATCCTGTTATAGAACGCTCTCTCCCTTCTGGCAAATTCGTGCCCAACGATGTTCATCTTGATCAGACTGGCCAACAAGTACTTATTATCACTGGTCCCAACATGGCTGGTAAATCAACTGTTCTACGACAGACAGCCTTAATTGTGCTAATGGCACAGATGGGTAGTTTTGTGCCTGCAACAAAGGCAGAAATCAGTATTGTTGACAAGATATTCACGAGAGTTGGCGCAATGGATGACTTGAGAAGAGGCCAGTCAACTTTCATGGTAGAAATGAGCGAGACCGCAAATATTCTCAATAATGCCACACCCAATAGCCTGGTAATTTTGGATGAAATTGGCAGGGGTACTTCAACCTATGATGGCCTTTCAATTGCCTGGGCCGTTGCTGAGGATCTCGTTCATAAAAATGATATTGGCGTTAAAACAATGTTTGCAACCCACTATCACGAACTCACAGATCTTGCGCAAACAATGGATAGAGTGAAAAACTTCTCTATCGCAGTCAAGGAATGGAATGATACAATTATTTTCCTTCATAAACTTGTTGAAGGTGGTGCAAATCGTAGCTACGGAATTCAAGTGGCAGCATTAGCAGGGGTCCCCGATCATGTAGTAGAGCGGGCAGAAGAAATTCTGAACAACATAGAACGAGGTGAATTTGATCAAACAGGACAACCGGCAATTGCAAAGTCTACCGGGAAGACGAAGCGAAAGAAACGGTCGCATCCCGATCAGCTTTCACTATTTGCCCCCCCCACAGACCGCCTTCGAGAATTTTTAGATACAATCGATGTCGATGATTTATCCCCAAGGAGTGCTCTTGATATACTTTACCAACTAAAAGACTTGTGAATAGATACTCCAATATTGTACAGATAGGCAGTGTATCCCTTGTTAGAGGGTACTGCTGGCTGACATTTTGTCTTAACCCTCTGGTTACGTATTCCCATAATGAGCTAATTTCCCTTTTGTTTTGCCTTGTCTTACACTTTTCGGTATATTCTAATAATGTTAATTAACAGGATGATCCAAGCCTTCCGGCTTTTTTATTATTTCTCATTAGTGTTTATCAACAAGTGATACCTCGCAGAATACAACCACCTCGCATAGTTTCAGCTTTCACCTTTTTCTGGCTGCTCGTTGTCTGCATTGTTACCGTAAACACTCTTTATCCACGGTATCTACAAGCGGAGAACGACCATTTAACAACTGAAGAATCGTCAATCGATCAACGCTACAATGAAGCTAAGTTCTATCTGAACCAGCTCACAACAAACAGTACTCTTTCCTCTAGAGTCGTTAATTGGGAGAAAGGAGCACAAAATTTTCGCCGTATATATTTAGCAGATCCGAAATCAGATAAAGCTGCTGCCTGCCTGTATATGCTCGGCCAGATCTACCATCAAATTTACCAACGCTTTAAGAGTGACACGGATCTTGATGAATCAATAAGCTATTATAAAGATTCTGCTCGCCTCTTCCATGCTCATCGTCTTGCTGATGACTCCTATTATGCACTTGGCCAAATTTATCTTTCTGATAAAAATGAGCCAACATTAGCAGCAAAGCAATTCAGCAAAATAGTCCAGAACTACCCGAATGGTGACATGCACCCACTTGCCGCCGACATGATGAAGCAATTGAGCAAGGATCATGACATTGCCTTACCAGAAGTCATGGTTGGCAACGCACATTTCAACTTCAACAAACTCAGCTATGTACTACCTGTTAAATATTGGTCATCAGATGACTATACCAGGGTAGTCATCAAAGCCTCAGGCCCGGTAACGTATAAAGAAGAGCTGCTTCAAGAAACGGAAAATAAACCGAGAAGGCTCTACATTGATTTTCAGAATAGCTATATAGAACCGCAATATAGAGCTCCAGTACCCATTGAAGATGGCCTCCTTAAACAAATACGCACAGGTCAGTTCAGTAAAGATACCGTTCGAGTTGTACTGGATATTGAAAGTATAGACAGCTATAAAACTTACAGCCTTCCAGACCCTTTTAGAGTTGTTATTGACGTCAAAGGAAAAGCATTAAAACATGACAAAAAAACAGTTCCATTCAAGGATACTATCGACTCGGTGAGTTCTCAAGAACAACCTCTAGAATCCACCAATATAGACCCTATAGTGCTGGCAGACCAGAAGAAATTCCCTGCCAAGAACCATAATGGTATCGTTAAAATAACCCGTCAAAATGCACCAATACTTACGCCATCACCTACTCCTGAGTCACCACCGCTTTCTCTAGCTCAACAGCTTGGTCTAGGGGTTCGACGAATAGTTCTGGACCCAGGCCATGGAGGTAAAGATCCTGGAGCTATGGCCAATGGCTTAAAAGAAAAGGATATAGTACTGAACTTAGCGAAGGAGCTCAAACCTCTCCTTGAAGAAGAAGTAGGCTGCGAGGTCGTATTAACACGTGATACAGATACATTTATTTCTCTTGAAGAACGAACGGCTATAGCAAACACACAAAATGCAGACCTTTTCATATCACTTCACATTAACGCCCACCCTTCCTCTAAAGTACGTGGCCTTGAAACCTACTATCTCAATTTAAGTACCAACGATGAAGCCATGCGTGTGGCGGCAATGGAAAATGCTACCTCAAAACATCAAATAAGTGATTTAGAAGAAATTCTCGCGGATATCCTGCAGAATACAAAGATTAATGAATCATCACGCCTTGCCCAACAGGTACATAATACAATTATTGCTGGATTACCGATACAGCACAAAGCAACTGTTCACAACCTTGGCGTCAAACAGGCACCCTTTTACGTACTGATAGGCGCACAAATGCCAGCAATTCTCATAGAGATTGCCTTCATCAGTAATAAAGAAGATGCCAAGAATCTTAAATCTGAACAATTTCTTACAGCACTAGCCAAAGAAATCAGCTCAGGTATTCAATCCTATGTCAATAGCACTACAGCAAGCTTACCTACCTACTTCACACTTTCAACGCCACAATGATAGTTTCTTAAGCACAAGACAAGCAACTCTGATTTAATAGCGAGTATAGCTATAAAACAGATATAGGTATGAGGCGTATATGAGGCAAAGCCATACATAACCATTTCAGCACTATTTTTTCGTAGATAAAACTTACTATGACTTAGCCGTAAGACATTCCAATTGACACCATCCGAACTGGAAAGAAGTTTGTGATAACACAGTATAAAAAAATAAAGGGCTATCCTTTGCAGGATAGCCCTTTATTTTAACGTCAGAACTGCGATGAGATTACTTCTTCGCAGTACTTAATCGTGCTATCGCGCGTTGCAATGCAGCCTCAGCGCGAGTTATATTTACATTCTCATCATGTGCTTTCGCCTGTGAAAGACGTTTTTCCGCACGTTCTTTGGCCTTCATTGCCCTATCTACATCAATATTACGTCCAAACTCAGCACTCTCAACAAGAAAAGTAATCTTATTGTTCGATACTTCACAAAAGCCACCACTAATCATCAGTGTTTCGCGGCTTTTATCTTTCTCGTAGGTCAAAGTGCCAATCTTTATGGTCGATAACATCGGGGCATGATTTGCCAGCACACCAAAGTCGCCGCCATATCCAGGTGCATTAACGATATTAACATCTTCGTTAACCACGGAACCTGACGGGGTGACGACTTCTAGTCTGATCTGCTCTGCCATTGGATTGACCTCTCTAGTAAATGGTTGAATTAGCCTTTGGAGTCAGCGTCTTTGGCAACTGCCTCGTCGATAGTTCCAACCATGTAAAAGGAGTTCTCGTTCAAGTCATCATGCTTACCTTCAAGAATTTCCTTAAATCCCTGAACTGTATCAGCGACCTTTACAAACTTACCAGGCATACCAGTGAAAACCTCCGCAACAGTGAAAGGCTGAGACAGGTATCGCTGAATCTTACGAGCACGAGCTACAAGAATCTGATCCTCTTCAGAAAGTTCATCCATACCAAGAATGGCAATAATGTCCTGAAGATCTTTGTACTTCTGTAGAGAAACCTGTACACCACGAGCGACCTGATAATGCTCAGCACCAATAACGTTTGGATCAAGAATCCTGGAGGTAGAATCCAGAGGATCAACCGCAGGATAGATTCCAAGCTCAGATATCTGACGGGAAAGAACAACAGTACCATCAAGATGCGCGAACGTAGTAGCTGGTGCAGGATCTGTCAAGTCATCTGCAGGTACGTAAACACACTGTACGGCTGTAATTGAACCCTTAGTGGTTGAGGTAATACGCTCCTGAAGTGCACCAAGGTCGGTTGCAAGAGTCGGCTGATAACCAACCGCTGAAGGAATACGACCAAGAAGTGCGGAAACCTCAGAACCAGCCTGTGTGAAACGGAAGATGTTGTCAACAAAGAACAACACATCCTGGCCTTCAACGTCACGGAAATATTCAGCAGCTGTCAGACCAGTAAGAGCAACACGAGCACGCGCACCCGGAGGTTCTGTCATCTGTCCGTAAACAAGTGCTGCTTTAGGCAGAACACCAGATTCCTTCATCTCATGGTAAAGGTCATTACCTTCACGGGTACGCTCACCAACACCACAGAAAACGGAAATACCACCATGATGCATAGCGATATTATTAACCATCTCCATCATGATAACGGTCTTACCACAACCTGCACCACCGAAGAGTCCCATTTTTCCACCAAGTGGGAATGGAACCAGCAAGTCAATAACCTTGATACCTGTCTCAAGTACTCGTACCTCAGTATCCTGCTCGGTAAACTGAGGAGCCGGACGATGAATCGGCATAGTCTTGTCAGATGCAATTTCACCAAGACCATCAACAGGACGTCCAACAACGTTCATAATACGCCCAAGAGAAGCCTCACCAACAGGAATGGTGATAGGCTCTCCGGTGTCTTTACACTCCATACCTCGAACAAGACCATCAGTCTGATCCATGGCAATACAACGAGTTTGGTTGTCACCAAGATGCTGAGCAACCTCGATTACCAGATTGTCTTCTACATCTGAGATACTTGGATTGGTCACAAGGAGTGCACTCATGATTGACGGCAGATTACCTGCCTCGAACTCAACATCAACTACAGGACCAATTACCTGTGTTATTTTTCCTATTCTTTGCTCACTCATAGGGCCTAACCCCTCCTAAAGTATTGGATTATATATATAGTCAAAAATCATTTCAGGGCTTCTGCACCGCCAACGATATCCATCAGTTCGTTGGTAACGGCGGCCTGGCGAGCCTTGTTATAGATAACTGTCAGGTTAGAAACGATATCCTTACATGCATTGGTTGCATTATCCATAGCGGTCATACGAGCCGCATGTTCACCTGCACCAACTTCAAGCATCGCAGCATACACCACAACATTCAAATAAAGTGGTTGGAGTACATCCATGATTTCTTCTTCTGAAGGTTCATAAATATAATCACCGGATACTTTCTGGGCTGTTTCACCTTCTGACTCGATAGGCTGTACCGGCAGCATGGCTGCTGTAGATGGTACATGTGAAGCAACAGACTTGAATTGGCTGTATATAACTTCTACCTTGTCAACTTCACCTTTAAGAAACTGATCAGCAACATCACTTGCAATTTCCCGAGCATTAAACATCTGGAAATTCGCCATGATATCCGCATAGGTCTTTCGTACTTTCCCGGTCTTTCGTAATGCCTGATGACCTTTTTTCCCTACACAGACAAAACTGACCGTCTTGCCTTCAGCTTCATATACCGCCATTAGTTTGAGGGCACGCTTGATGATGTTGGCATTAAAGGAGCCACATAAGCCGCGATCGGAGGTAACAACCATAATTTCGATCTTTTTCACATCACGAACTTCCATGAGCGGAAACTGATCTGGGTTTGCACCTCCGGACAGATTAGACATAGCCTCATTGAACTTGGAGGTATATGGACGAAACGCTTCCATTTTCTCCTGGGCACCGCGCAACTTAGCCGCAGCAACCATGTTCATGGCTTTGGTGATCTGGGATGTCTTCTTGACACCCGCGATCTTCATTTTAACTTCTTTTAAACTCGGCATATCGGTACCTATCTGTATTAGTTAAGACCTTTTGTTGCCTTGTAAGTTTCACCAAAGCTGGTCAATACTTTATTGAGTTTCTCTTTTATGCCATCGGTAAAGGCCATTTCTTCGACGAGATCGGAGAAAATAGAAGGCTCGTTAGACTCAATGTAGCTATACAGTTCCTGCTCATACTCTGCGAGTGTGTCGACAGGGAGTTTATCAAGGTATCCGTTTGAACCAGCATAAATTATGGTAACCTGCTTTTCCATTGGCAGCGGCTGATACTGTGGCTGCTTAAGAATTTCAACAAGTCTTTCACCACGAGTCAACTTGGCCTGTGTGGATGCGTCAAGGTCGGAGCCAAATGCTGCAAACGCTGCAAGCTCACGAAATTGGGCGAGATCAAGACGAAGGGTACCAGCTACCTGCTTCATAGCCTTTACCTGAGCAGCACCACCAACACGAGAAACGGAGAGACCTACGTTAATCGCAGGACGAACACCTGAGAAGAAAAGGTTTGGCTCAAGGTAAACCTGACCATCTGTAATCGAAATAACGTTAGTCGGAATGAAAGCGGAAACGTCACCAGCCTGTGTCTCGATAATCGGCAAGGCGGTAAGAGATCCAGCACCAAGTTCATCATTTACCTTAGCAGCACGCTCAAGCAGTCGAGAGTGGTTAAAGAAAATGTCACCGGGGTACGCTTCACGACCAGGTGGACGGCGAAGTAACAGAGAAAGCTCACGATAAGCAACGGCCTGCTTGGAGAGATCATCATAAATGATAAGTGCGTGCTGACCATTATCGCGAAAATACTCGCCCATGGCACAACCAGCAAAAGGTGCAATATACTGCATAGGAGCTGGGTCAGAAGCACAGGCAGCAACGACAGTGGTGTACTCCATAGCGCCATGTTTTCTCAATGCCTCAACAACAAGGGCGACTGTTGATTTCTTCTGCCCAACAGCTACATAAATACAATGTACATCTGTGTTTTTCTGAGCAATGATCGCATCAACGCAGAGGGATGTTTTACCAATCTGGCGATCACCAATAACAAGCTCACGCTGGCCACGGCCAACAGGAGTCATGGCATCAACTGCTTTTGCGCCTGTATAACATGGTTCGTGAACACCTTTTCTAGCAATAACGCCAGGTGCAAGAACCTCAATCTTAGAGGAGAGAGTAGAGTTAATTGGACCCTGTCCATCAATTGGTGCTCCAATCCCGTCAACAACACGACCTTCCATCTCTGGTCCAACAGGTACCTCTGCAATTCTTCCGGTACGCTTAACGATGTCACCCTCTTTAATTCCGGCCACATCACCAAGAACAGCACAACCCACGTTGTCTGCTTCGAGATTCAGCGCAAGACCCATAATGCCACCGGGGAACTCAAGGAGCTCCATGGCCATACAGTTCTGAACTCCGTAAACACGGGCAATACCATCACCAACTGAAATTACAGTACCAGTTTCGTTCAGGTCAATACGTGTTTCGTACTCGCCAATCTGGTCTTTGATAATCTGACTGATTTCTTCGGCTTTAATCTGCATCTATTCTCTCCCCTTAATGGAATCTTTTAAACCTGCAAGCTGTGCTTTTATACTTCCATCCAGTACAAGATCTCCGACCTTGGCAATCACTCCGCCAATTATCGACGGATCGACACTGATTGTCAGTTCCACCTTCTTGCCTGTTAACTTTTCAAGTGTTGCCCGAACCTTGGCCTGTAATTCGTCACTAAGTTCAACTGCTGAAATGATACTGCCATGGCTGATGTTCTGCTCACTATCGACCATGATCTGATATTCCTCTGCTATCTCAGGAAGTATTTCAGCTCGCTTCTTTTGGACCAGCAGATTCAAAAAGTTGGCCATGACCTTGTCAACTTCCATGGACTTAACGATTCCAGCCATGACTTTTTCCCGAATATCCATCGGGTAGAGCGGGTTGGTCAGAGCATCAGCGACTTCTGGGGTAGACTTATAAAGTGCACCCATTGCTTGAAGAGCAGCGTTATATTCTTCAAACTTGCTCTGTTCTTTACCAACCGAAAATAGTGCTTTCGCGTATCTTCGTGCAAGGATTGTCTGTTTCACTGTACGGCCCCCACTTTAGCTAGATAATCTTCAACAATCTTCACCTGATCATCTGCGGTGAGATTCTTCACGATCAATTCCTCAGCCAGTACAGCGGCCTGCTCAGCGACATCGTTTTTCAAGGTGCGCCTGGCGTCCATAATCTCTTTCTGGATTGCCATTTCAGCCGCTCGTTTAACATCAGCTGCAGCCTGCTCAGCTCTTTCAAGAATTTTTGTTTTTTCAACTTCAGCCTGAGCTATAGCCCTGTCAACGACAACATCAATTTCTTTTTCGACTGAGGCCAACTTCACCTCGAACTCCTGGTACGATTTTTCAGCTGCAGATTTTTTTTCCTCCAGCTCTTCAATCTCTTCTTTGATCGCTTTGCGACGACCAGCAAGGCCAGAACCAATTGGCTTAGCGCAAAATTTGACTAGCAGGTAGAGGAGAACTGCAAAGTTCATAATCCTCAGACCAAAGTCTTTGATTTTAGCTGCCGAAAGACTTCCGCTAGCAACATGGCCGCCTGCAGCCTCAGCATGAGTATCGGCTACAATCTCTTCACCGAATGAGGCCGCAGAGTCGTCTGCGTGAGTCATTACAGGCTGTTCAGTACCGTGAGTAGCCTGCCCTGAAGAAGCCAACACGAATCCGGCGGACAAGGAAAACCAAAGTGTTACCATTACCAGGATAGTAAGCCTGGCTGCTTGATTCACTCCTCTCATCGTTAGAGACTCCTTCCCAGAATTTTTCCGGCCATATCGGCCGCAAAACCTTCAAGATTGTCATGAAGGCTCTTCCTGGCATTTTCAATTTGAGTTGTGATCTCAGCCAGCTGCTTTGCTTTTTCAGCGTCTGCAGCATCCTTGATCTCTGCGAGCTTAGCATCACCCGCGGCCTGCGCCTCTGCCCGAGCGGAGTCCAGCGCAGCTTTCGCTCTGCCGGATGCCTTGGCCATTTTCGCATCGACCTCTTCCTGTCGGAGTTGGGCGGCACTCTCAGACTTCGAGATATCCGCCTGCATCCCTTGCAGCTTTTCAGATCTCTCCTTCAGGATCTTCTTTACAGGCTTGTAAAGAACACCATTAAGGAGAAACATGAGTACAAACATGTTGATGATCTGAATCACCAAAGTAATGTCCATCGTAATCATGTTAGTAAGCCCCCGATTAACTTGGATAAGAAAAAAAAACTAACATTCACCTGCGTGAATGATGACCGCGAACTAAGCAGAAAATGGTACCAAAAACTGAAAATCGCTCTAATTTTACACTGAACGACCATTCACAATAGCAAAAAATGATTACTGCATATACAGGCCTCTGTCAACCACTTTATCTGATTTACAAGCCCTCACTTTCGGCTGAAACTGGAAAGAGTTAGCCCTCCCCAGCCAACAATTGCATAAAGTCGGTTCCTTATAAAAAACCGACTTTACCAACTTTACCTAGTCATTCAACAATCCTTTAACTACCCTTGGAACCTGACCAATTGCATCTGCAAGTTTGTCAACCATAGGGCCACCAGCTTGAGCCATATCAGGTCTGCCACCACCCTTTCCACCCACTAACTGGGCTACCTGGGAAATAACATCACCAGCTTTTATCGTTCCGGTAAGATCTTTGGTAACAATGGCAAGAAGGGCTACTTTCCCTTTAATGACACCACCCAACACAGCTACTCCTGACTTCATATTGTCTCGAACCTTATCCCCGACATCACGAAGAGTTTTTGGACTATCAAGAGGTATTTCCGCCGCCAGCACTTTAATACCCTTGATATCAATTCCTCCCTGAAGGATTGATTCAAGATCAGAACTCGCCAACTGCGCCGAAAGCTCCGCTACCTGCTTTTCGAGTTTTTTCTGATTGGCTAGTAGAGCTTCCACCTTACCCAGCAATTCTTCGTCCCGCGCATTCAGGAGTTCTGCCAATTTGTTCTCTCTCCGGCATACCTTCTGCACATGGGCAAACGCACTGCGACCAGCTATCGCTTCTATTCGGCGCACTCCTGCAGCAATTCCACTCTCAGAGAGTATTTTAAATGTACCGATATCGCCGGATGCCTGAACGTGTGTTCCACCACAGAGTTCCTTGCTGAAATCTCCCATGGAAACAACACGCACATTTTCCTCATATTTTTCACCAAACAGCGCAGTTGCACCACCCTGAATAGCCTCCTCGCGTGCCAGGACAGCAGTGGCTATTTGTGTATTATTTCGAATCTGCGCATTTACTACATCTTCAATTTGCTCAATTTCTTCTGCCGTAAGGGGTGAAAAATGTGTAAAATCAAATCGTAGGCGATCAGGGCCAACGAGCGATCCAGACTGTTTAACGTGATCTCCCAAGACCTGAATCAATGCTGCCTGAAGAAGATGTGTTGCCGAATGATTTGCCGCAGTGGATTGTCGTGAAGCCACTCCAACCTCAAAGGTAACCTCCTGACCTACCGACAAATTACCTTGAGTTATAGTGATTTCATGTAAGACAAGAGTATCCCCTTCTTTGATTGTGTTCGTTACATCAGCAACTCCACCATCCCAGAAGATCTTCCCCTGATCTCCTAACTGCCCACCTGCCTCTGCGTAAAAAGGTGTCTTTGAGGCAAAAACTCTACCGCGCTGACCAGTAACAAGTTGAGAGACACTTTTCCCATCATCATCAATAAGGCCATCGACAGTTGTTAGTTCTGAAAGCGAATCATAACCGGTAAAATTTGCTTTTACTCCCTTTTCTGCTAATGCCTTGACTCCTTCACCTCTCAGCTTTACCCCTTCCCCTTTTCTTGAAGCACGGGATTTCGTCCGTTGCTGATCCATGGCACTTAAAAAACCTGGTTCATCAAAGCCTACATTTTTCTCAAGGGCTACATCACGAACAATGTCAAATGGGAATCCGAACGTGTCGTAAAGTTTAAAAATGAAAGCGCCATCAATAATTTTGCTCTCACTGGCCAAAAGCTCTGCAATTTTCTCATCGAGCAGAAGAAGGCCATGCTCCAGTGTTTCCCTGAAACGCTCCTCCTCATTAGTGACCACTTTTTTCAACAGAGTAGCCGCACCACCTAAATGAGGATATGCATGCACCATGGCTGTAATGACAGTTGCAGTTACATCCTCCATAAATGGCTTTTCAAGCCCCAAATTCTTCCCGTAACGAACAGCTCTTCGCATTATTCGTCGAAGAACATAGCCACGCCCCTCATTTGACGGCAACACCCCGTCCGCCACAAGAAAAGCCGTTGCTCTGGCATGATCCGCTATGACCCGCATGGCAACATTCGTCGGATCATCTACTCCGTATTTTTTCCCGGAGAGTTTTTCTAGACAGTCTATAATTGGAAGAAAAAGATCTGAATCATAATTATTGTATTTACCCTGCAACACCGCAGCAACCCGCTCTAAGCCCATGCCAGTATCAATACTAGGCTTAGGCAGAGGAGTCATTGTGCCATCATCAGATCGATTAAACTGCATAAACACCAGATTCCACAGTTCAAGGAAACGGTCACAGTCACAACCAAGCTTACAATCCGCGCTCCCGCAACCGGCTCTAACACCTTGATCTATATGAATTTCAGAGCAAGGACCACAAGGACCAGTATCTCCCATGGCCCAGAAGTTATCTTTCTCGCCCATGCGGACAATGCGTCCCTTGGGTAAGTTTTCAATTTTTTCCCACAATTCCTGTGCTTCATCGTCGTCATCAAAAATTGATACCCAGAGATTCTGAGGATCAATTCCCAACTCAACAGTAAGGAACTCCCATGCATAACGAATAGCATCATCCTTGAAGTAGTCGCCAAAAGAAAAATTACCCAACATCTCAAAAAACGTATGATGCCTCGCTGTGTACCCAACGTTTTCAAGATCGTTATGTTTTCCGCCGGCACGGACACAGCGCTGGCTGGTTACTGCTCGTACATAATCTCGTTTATCTTCACCCATAAATACAGTTTTAAACTGTACCATGCCTGCATTGGTGAAGAGCAGCGTAGGGTCGTCCTTTGGCACCAGAGAAGAACTCTCCACCCGGGCATGACCTTTCTTTTCAAAATATTCTAAAAATTTCGCTCGTATTTCGTTACCGTTCATAATTTCTTTCTTTTATGTCTGTAGTTCTCGTGTCACATCCTTGTCGAGGTTGCAACACGTCATAATAGCCCTTACAGAGGCATTACCTGAAACGACCTAACGTTTATTCCTGTTCAAGAATAAATGGCAGTATCTGCTTAAACTGTGGCGAACCAGCCCGGCCGAGCAGTTCGTAAACCAGCATCTCTGCTGGCCCTACATTTGCTCCCATATCGGTAAGCCGAGCCAAACCTATGTCATGATGATCCCGTCTTCTACTTGACACTCCGTCAGAAACAATCCATGGCTGAAGTCCACGTGCCAATGCCCCCATCGCAGTTTGATAAATACATATATGTGTTTCTACACCAACCAGAATAACATTTTTCACTGATCCTGGTAGCTGATCAACAAGCGCAACGGTCTCTGGGTTCGCCAGAGCATTAAACTCGACCTTGTCTGGCCGGGGAATATCTCCAACGAGTTCCTCTATCTCAGGTACATATACACCAAGACCTTTCTTGTATTGGGTATTTGCCAGTACTGGCAAACCGAACACTTTCGCACATTTCAACATCATCCTGGTGATAGACGTCACCTGTTGAGCACCATCAATTTGTCGCATCAAACTTTCCTGCACATCAATAACATGCAGATAGCACGTCTCAGCTGTTAAAAGCTGCGCTTTTTGCATCAGAGCTCCCTCAGTTACAGTTATCAGGCATAAAATATGTACCAGACTAAACCATTGCGCTTTCCGTATTACAAAACAGGTATATCACATTCAGATATCAGCCTAATTAACCCTTTTCCTCGTCGAGATTCAAGAGTATCCTCAGTCTGGTAAAAAAAAGGCGTGGAAAAACCACGCCTGCAAGTCACATCAACAACCTGTTATACCTCTACAGCTGTCCAGTAATGCATCTTTATCTTCGTCCAGCCCATTACCCCGTATGCTTTTTGCCTTCAATCAGGTCTTCGATAACTGACGGATCGGCCAGAGTAGATGTGTCTCCGAAGTTGTCAAAATCATCAGCTGCAATTTTCCTCAGGACTCTTCGCATAATTTTACCACTCCGTGTTTTGGGCAGGCCCGGAGCATACTGGATAACATCAGGTGTTGCGATTGGACCTATCTCCTTGCGGACATACTCTCGAAGTTCGACAAGCAATCCTGCTGTTTCACTGATTTTTTCATTTACTGTTATATAGGCATAGATTGCTTGCCCTTTGATTTTATGCGGCATACCAACCACTGCAGCCTCAGCAACACTCGGATGTGCCACAAGCGCAGACTCCACTTCAGCAGTACCCAGGCGGTGCCCTGCAACATTTATCACATCATCAAGGCGTCCCATTATCCAGAAGTAGTCATCTTCATCACAACGAGCACCATCACCAGTGTCATACATACCTGGATATTTCTTAAAATAGGCATCCTTATATTGCTTCATATCACCATAAACACCACGAAACATCCCAGGCCAAGGCTTGCGAATAACAAGCCTGCCACCCTCATTTTGCTCTACTTCGATACCGTTTTCATCAAGAATTACAGCATCAATGCCAGGTAAAGGCCGAGTAGCTGAACCGGGTTTCAGTCGTGTTGCATACGGCAATGGTGAAATAAGGATACCACCAGTCTCAGTCTGCCACCACGTATCGACAATCGGCAGGCGGCCCTGCCCAATGACCTGGTGATACCACATCCATGCCTCGGGATTGATTGGCTCACCAACCGAACCAAGAATACGAAGAGAAGAGATCTCATGAATGTCTGCTGGTTCATTTCCATAGCGCATTAATGCTCTGATCACGGTAGGTGCCGTGTAGAAAATTGTAACTCGAAATTTTTCTACTACCTGCCAATATCTATCAGGCCCAGGAAACGATGGTATACCTTCGAACATCAACGATGTCGCTCCAAGACCCAAAGGGCCATAGAGGATATACGAGTGGCCGGTAATCCAGCCGATGTCTGCCGTACACCAGTAAATATCATCATCTTTTATATCAAAAACACACTGGCAGGTATACAATGCGAAAACCAGATACCCTCCAGTAGTATGCACAACACCTTTTGGTTTCCCCGTGGAACCAGAGGTATAGAGAATAAACAGCGGGTCTTCAGACTCCATGGCTACGGGATCACAGACCGAAGAGATATCACTACTTTTCACCTCTTTATGCCACCAGTGGTCACGTCCCTCAAGTAGAGTCACTTCACCGCCAGTTCGCCTCACCACTATACATGACTTCACACAGCTACACTCTTCAAGCGCCTTATCAGCATTGCTTTTTAAAGGTAAATGCCGGCCAGCACGGACCACATTGTCTGCTGTAATAAGAATTTTTGCCTGACAATCCTGAATTCTGTTTCGAAGACTAAATGTGGAAAACCCGGAAAAAATGACGGAATGGATTGCACCAATGCGGGTGCAGGCAAGCATTGCAATGACTAGTTCAGGAATCATCGGTAGATATAAAACAACTCTATCACCTTTACTGACACCATGCTTTTTCAACACATTGGCAAAACGACATACTTCAGTATGAAGCATCTGATAGGTATAAATGCGAACTTCATCATCCTTTTCACCCTGCCAGATGATGGCTGCCTTGTTTTTTCGTCCCTGCTGAAGATGCCGGTCTAGGCAATTATATGAGACGTTGAGACGACCTCCATCGAACCACCGTACTTCTGGTTTTTCCAGATCAACACTGAGCACCCGGGTCCATCGTTCCGACCAATCTATGAAATTTTCTGCAACCTCACCCCAGAATTCCTCCATATTTTCCATGGAACGTTTCCAGGTCTGCTCATAGATTTGGCTATCGCCAATATAGGCTGTATCGCGATTTATCACCGGAGGGTCAAAAATTCGCCGTTCATGGAGCAGGCTTTCAATAATGTCATCTTCTCTGCTCATACGTCATCTCTCCTGTTCATAAATGTGGAACCGGACTCTGCAGACGTGACACAGTGCAACAGACACTACTTTTGTGTACCTTTACTTAAACCTCTCAGACACCAGGTGCACTCCAGTATGTTAAGAGGGTTACAACTGTAAAGCCGCAGAGGGATGAAACCGAACACGACATCCAAAATAATTTATACAAAATATCATCTTTTCTTTTATAGCATGAACGGAACATATTTCCACAAGTATTACAAACGACCTGTTTACTCATGTAACTTTTAAACAGTAGGTTACTGCCAAAAGCTCACTGTTCAAAATCATCACGTGCTAAATATACCTTAGATTCTTACTGCCCTATTCTGACTCAAAAGCGTCCCTTATGCCTCAAGGAAAAATAAATCTCACAATTGAACACAGGTAATAAAATACTCATTTTTTCTTTAAAATTACTATTCAAGAGTATAATAAGGTGTGAACAGTAGGGAACTTTTTGCTATCCATGAAAAGAAATCCCTGGTAAAATAGAGAGCTTACAACTAGAGTCTATACACTCAATGTCATAATTACGTTAAAAGCTTAACAACTTAGAAAGGCCCGAGAGAATGAAAGACGAACAGATTGATGCAATGTCCAAAATTCTTAAGTCGATGTCACATCCCATACGGCTAAAGATCCTCTGTCTTCTTCAAGACAACGAACTTTCTGTTGGAGATATCCGGGATCAAGTTCAAACAACCAATGCCAACGTCTCGCAGCATCTCAACATACTACGCAGCCAGGGTATTATAGATTACCGGAAAGATGCGAACTTTATATACAACAGGATAACTGACAAACGCATTCTTGAGCTCATCCAGACTATGAGAAACCTGTTTTGCCCAAATTTTGATTGATAGCCAAATACACTCTAACCGACAAGGAGGTAGTATGATTATCACAGACTGGATCCATTCCATTGCTGGAACGTTTATTTTGCTTAGCCTTGCGTTGGGAGTTGAAGCCAGCCCCTTTTTCATGAGTAGTTACTGGCTTTTCTTCACCGCGTTTGTCGGCCTTAACCTTTTACAATTCGGCTTTACCAAATTCTGCCCACTGGGGCTAATCCTTAAACGACTCGGTGTGCCAGAAACACGCTGAGGCAACTAGTACTCTCCCTGATAAATTTGCACTTCTGCCACACTCGGCCTAAGCTTTCGCAGTTTTTGAACGCCCTATAGCTTCATCCACCATTCTGGAGTTACATGAAGCCTGCCAGCAGCACGATGTCTGAGTACAGACTTCACGTCTTTGGTAACATGGTAGATTTCCCTCTTTTTCCTGAATTCTGCAAATCAGCTCAGAAAGCTTTATCCCTTTGTGCTGGGGAATATCCATCCTCAGTGCTTTTTTACGTGCGAGAGAAAACAGCTTAGGTCCTTTGAGATATGCCCTTGGTGCCATAAAATATCACCTCTTATAAGTGAAAGTATGTTTAAAAATATCAATTGACGATACAAAACATTAATTCTTTAAAAAACAGATCATTAGACAACCTGTATCGAGAATAGCGCCCAAGGCGCCTAACCATGAAATTACGTGATCAATTATAAATGCACATCACATAAAATGTCCACAATAATCGGCAAATTTGCTCAAATTCACTAGAGAAGCTTATTCTTTTATAGAACTTAAGGCGAGTTGACGCAACAATGCATTAATCTGACAGGAACATTGCTGAAGTGGTGGCAGATACCCCCCCTGTCACCACTTCATCAAATTGGCAGGATGTGATGTTCTTCACGTATGCGGTGAGTCCCCTGTAATACGACTCCATTTCGTCCATCTATAGAAACGGCATCCCCAAAGCAAATACGATGTTCTCCAATCTCACAGTACTGACCGGTTTCGTATACTTTCAATTGCTTCACACCAACTACACATGTTTTCTCAAGACGCACAGCAACAACTGAGGCGTGAGAGGTCTGGCCCCCTCTGGACGTCAGCAGTGCATCCGCCATACTTATAACTTTAATATCTTCTGGAACTGTATCTGACCGAATAAGAATAAGCGAAGCCTGCGGATCGTTAGCTCGCAACTCCAGGATGTTCTCTTCAGTAAATACTGCCCTACCTGAAAAGGCCGACCCTGAGACACCAATGCCTTGACCAAGATACGAGATGGCAAGTGTATCCGAATCTTCAAAAACACTGAGATGTTCCTTTTTCTTAATGGTGATCATATCCCTGGTCTGCAGGAGGTAAAGATCTTGTGCTTCCGGGCCTTCAAAGGTGAATTCAATCTCCTGTGGATTCCAGCGTTTGTGATAAACGAGTTCTCTTGATATTTCGAGAAGCTCAGCATATATTTTTGGAAAACGCCTCTCAAGGGTTTCCTCTACCGCCCTGCCATCCAACTCCGCCTGCTCCACGGAAATTGCACAGCTGGTTACCAAGCCAGAGACAATATCCTCTCCCTGGTCGCCATAAGCATAATCACCCCAGAGAGCAACACGCTGCACCTTACGGTATGGATGGGCAGTAAACACCACTCCAGAACCTGCTTTGTCGCTCAGGTTACCTAATACCATTGCCTGAACGATAACCGCCGTTCCCCATGAATCGCTTACATCCATAATGCGCCTGTAATCTGTAGCTTTCTGGGTATTCCAGGAATCAAGAACCAGCTCTATCGCATTCACAAGTTGCAACCAGGGGTCATCAGGTATTCCTAAACCACGCTGACGTACAAGGCGTTGATATGAAAGCGCCAACTCCTTCATCTGTTCAGCAGAGAATTGACGCTTCAGGGCAACACCATGTTTCGCCTTTGCCTTGTTCATCAATTCCTGAAAATCTTCCCGTTCGATTCCAGAAATCATTGCCCAGGATTGCAAAAAACGTCGGTAGTTGTCCCAAGCCACATATTCATTGCCACTATGGCGTACATATTCAGCGATAAGATCCTCATTGTATCCAACATTATGCACTGTTGCCATCATTCCGGGCATAGAAATAGCACCACCACTACGAACCGAAATCAAAAGCGGCTTATCACTGGCTCCATAGACTCTGCCAGTAAGTTTTTCAATCTCATTGAGCGACTCCCGGATACGCTGCATAAACTCTTCCCGAGCCTGTGAGTATCCAAAAACTACATCACGACAACGAAAGATTTCTGTGGTGATCACAAAGGCAGGAGGAACCGGTATATTTTCCGAGGTTAACGTCGCCAGGTTAAACCCCTTATTGCCAAGATGGATCAGGTTATGCGTATAGGGGTTGGGTTTATGCAATAACGATATCGCCTTCTCCTGATTATACGTCATCAGGAGATCCAGGTGCTGTTTATCAAGGAGGTCCTTCTGACTTTCCAGTGTCTGGATTATCCTGAGAATAAAATTATCAAGATGCTGGAGCCCGAATGTTGAAGAAATAAGCTCACGTAGAAAAGTTTCTGAAAGCCTCTGTACCGAATTACTGATCTCATCCTCAGCATAAAGGCTCTCATACTTATACAGCAAATTCTCCTTGCCGATTTGAGGGATGATCATGGAAAGATTGTTCTGGTGGATATTGGTATAGTAGGCATAAATGATATCCTTTACGCCTTCTGAAAGTCCACGGAAAATATCAAGATACTGTGTATAGGAAAAACGCTTCACTTTCAGTGAGTTGGTCAACAAGGAAAGGTACGTGTTAAGTCTACGTGAGGTGATTCCATCAATCATCAGCGCCTTCATAAAGATACGCAGACAACGGATAATATGCCAGAAGGTCGCTTGAGTAATAAAGGTCAGATTCACCGTTTCAGGCAGCTTTTCCAGGTAGATATTGGCCAGGTTTTCCAGACGGAAGGTCAAACTCAGGGCATCAAACTTCTTCTCCTTATACCTGCCGTAAACAGAAGGAATATCAACAGCAATATGCCGTTTATAATAAATATCCTCTCTGGACTCAAACTTTTCCTCTGACAGGATAATCCCTTTAAGCCCTTCCAGGACATCGAGAATGACCTCCAGACACTGTTCTGGATCCTCATTATCGAGTACGTCAATCACTCTTTCCATCTCAACAAAACCATCTTGCACGGCTTGCTGCAATTCAGTACGAATCTCCTGGAAACCAAGCCTGTACTTCATAAATAACAGCTTGAACATCTTCACAAGGAGCTCAAACCTGCGCACCTCATGCAACATAAGGTCCGCCTGCTTACTCAAAAAACCAGTCAACTGATCATGGTCGATTTCCAGCAGATCATAGACATCTGTTATCTCAAAATAGCTCCAGACTCTTTTACTAAGAACATGCTGATCATCAATAAAATGACCAGCTATCTGCACCTGGCTATACACCTCTTCCGGCAGGTAAGGAGTGAGCAGGAGTTTATCTTTAGTCTTCCAAAACAGGAAAATAGCTTTGATAAAGTCTACGATCAAATTGGAACTTTCTACATGACCCTGCTTTCGCAAAAAATGTATCAGCAAGTCTTTACGGCGATGGATTTCATCAAGCTCAGTGGAAACATCACGCAACTCCCCTTCTGAACCAATCTCGTTATAGAACACCGGCATAAGTTTGGTGAACTGCTTGGAAAGATTATAGATCGGTTCAATAGGATGGTTCAGCAGTTCTGTTATGTCTCGCTGAAATAGATCTGTATCTTTAACGCATGTCCCTGAAAGCTTAAGATGAATAATAAGTGCGGAAAAGAGCGTGCCACACCACTTGGGCTCACGCATAATTAAATGCAACCACACCCGGATGTTACTTAAATGTGCTGGATTCACTAATGGCTGCCAGTTTTCATCCACACCAACCACATTGGCATGTTGAAAACCAAATCGAACGACTCCCCAGAGAAAAGCCTCCACCATACGGCTGTTACCACGATCGAAGACCTCACCGCCAAGCACCTGGATACATTGCAAAGACGTATGTGGAAATTTAACAACATTTGCCTTCAAGAGCTTGAAGGTTGTCAGCAGGAAATCCTCAATCTCTTCAAAAGTCTGCTGCCTTACCAGCTGAACCAGGCTCCGGTTAATCTCGCGCAGGGTTTCTTCATGGATAAGATACAGGCCCCTGGTGTCCATTATTTTAAAGAGGAACAATAACTTTTGATTCTCAATAAAGTGATGAAGTTTAAACGTCTCTTCAGCTGCAGGAGTCAGATGTTGCTCTGCCATGGCGAGAATGGTTGGAACTTCCCGATAATAGCGGACTATGTCTACATGACCGGGAAGCATCAGCATTACGCTTAATGCAGCAATTGGGTCTTCGGCCAACCCGAGTGTTTCCAGAACATCTTTATGCTCTTGCATGGCTGCATGAGAAACCTTTTGAAACAACTCTACAGAGTGTTCATCTTCCCTGAGGATTCCACAATGCTCAAGAAACCATGGCAGTGGATCATCCTCTTTAAGCCAATACAGGTAGTTCTTCCGTAGCACTGTACGAACCAGCGATGCCAGCGGAGAATAATCAAACTTTACATCCCCCTCTTCATGGAACTGGACTAACCTTGCAGCAATTTTAGCTACAGAATGCTGGCCATGCACGATGTGCATGATAATCGCATCATCTTCACGGTCAAGCTCTTCAATCTTGCCAAATAACTCGTTCAACGGTCCCTGAAACCGCCGCATATCTTCATGATTAAAGAGAGTTATCATCTTATCAATCCAGGCGAGCTTGGCGCCAACCACCTGATTCAAAAGAGCCGGATAGCGCTGCGAATCCTCAAGCGCCTCAAAAAAAAGTCCTGAAAAAAGGCGAAAGGCTTCAGGCCCTTTCTCATGAGCCTTGTATAGACCGCTGTTTTTCAGAACGAAGCTGCGGAGTTGAGGAAGAATGAGCTTCCAGTTACGGAAGGGATGACAAACCTCATAGAGCAGCTTTTCCAATGATGAATGTAAACCTTTGTATTTCTCAACAACCTCCAAAAGTACCAGTAGATCTGGAGAAATTTCCACCGTCCCTGCAGTCTCCAGAAGGTTGGCTTTTAAAGCGTCCGATTCGATGGTACCTTCGAGATGTGAGTTGCTCATATTCTCTTTTTCCTGATAGCTCATTTCAATACGTAAATTTTCCCAATGGGAACACCTGCAGTCATTTCTGCTCCTATAACCCCGACCTCAACACTTGCAGCCCTGCAGCCCAATAACAAAAAAGCAAAACGCCCCTGGAGGAGTATCCTCAGGGGCGTTACCGGCTAAAGCATTATCATCTCACTTGGGGCCAGTAAGCTAGAGGGTTTTATTCGCCTCCATATGCAGGATAAGATCCAACATCCTGTTTGAATAACCCCACTCATTATCATACCAGCTCATCACCTTGACAGTTTTACCAATAACCTTGGTCGAAAGAGCATCAACGATAGACGAGTGAGCATCACCCTGAAAATCGATGGAAACCAGCGGTAGTTCAGTGTACCCAAGATACCTGTTTGCAGCTTCTTTCAACGCTTGATTCACCTCATCAACAGTCGTTTCCCGGCTCACTTCCATTACAGCATCAACGAGTGATACCGTTGGAGTTGGCACACGCACCGCAAGACCATCAAATTTCCCTTTCAACTCTGGAATAACCAGAGAAACTGCAGCAGCAGCACCTGTTTTAGTAGGAATCATAGAGAGTGCGGCAGCTCTTGCACGACGAGGATCGGAGTGGGGGAAGTCGAGAAGTCGCTGATCACCGGTGTAAGCATGAACTGTCGTCATGAGCCCACGCTCTATACCAAAATTATCCATGATCACCTTGGCAAATGGGGCCAGGCAGTTGGTTGTACAGGAAGCATTGGAGACAATATGATGCTGGGTTGCATCATATTCGTCCTCATTCACACCCATAACAAAGGTCTTGATACTGCCTTTTGCCGGAGCGGAGATGATCACCTTGCTAGCGCCAGCATCGATATGAGCCTGGGTGGAATCAGCATCTCGAAAAATACCTGTGCACTCGGCAACATATTCAACACCAAGCTGCCCCCATGGAATATCAGCAGGATTGCGCTGGCTGGAGACTGCTATATGTTTGCCATCGACCAGGATTCCTTTGTCATCACTCTGTACATCCTTTTCGTAGATACCCATCACAGAGTCATACTTTAGAAGATGAGCGAGAGTTTTTGTGTCTGTCAGATCATTTATAGCAACAACTTCAATGTCAGCAAACTTAGGGTCTTTGCTCAGTGCCCTGAATATATTTCTACCAATACGACCAAACCCGTTAATACCTATTTTTACAGTCATCGACCTTCTCCTTAATGTTAGGGACAGCACCCCTCAACATATTAAATTAAAACAACTCAGCCAGCTTCGTTGGGCGTTGCAGACAGCTCATCAACGCTCCATAGCTCTCATTTTTTTGGCCTTCGTATACAATTCCATATACTGCTTCATAACTACAGACCAGGTATATTTCTCCTGAATCACTTCTACAGCCATACGCTGCATCTCGCGCATGGCCGTTTTATCCTCAAAAACATTTAATGCTCTCACTAGCGCGCCATGGAGAGCCTCTGCAGTTCCTTCCGCATAGGCAATGCCGGTTTGGCCATCCAGGACCTTAACAAGACCACCTACATGATGGACCACGGGCACAGTACCAAACAACTGAGCGATATAGTCTGTAAGCCCACAGGGTTCATATCTTGAGGGGATAACAAAAAAATCACCAGCAGCATAGATCAGATTTGCAAGTTCTGAACTAAAGCCACGCAGAAAACATATTCTGCCATGCATGCTCTTTTTGGCTGCCAATGAAAGAATAGAAGCCTCCATGAGCTCACCGCCACTCCCCAATATGACAACCTGTCCATGCTCGTACTCCATAAAGAGTGCTTCAATAGCCTGGACAAGGTGGTCAATGCCCTTCTGCTCACTTAATCGACCAATAAAAGCAAAGAGTGGCTGTATGCTCTCTTTTTCAAGAGACCCATAAAGCTCAACCCCATTCACCGCAGTCTCAGAGGCAAGCAATTGCAAAAGATGCTCTTTGCAACGCAGCTTCCCCTCCAGGTTGTCCTTGGGGTCAGCAGGGTCATATGCAGCAGCAAGACCCAACTTTGATCCTGCAGCAGGATTAAAAAAATCCGGCCCAATTCCATTCGTAACCCCTTCAATACCTACTCCGCGCTCAAGCAAGGCATGCCCCAGCCAGTCTGTGACCTGATCTTCGTCAGTTTGCTGCAACTCCCTGGCGTAATTTTCGCTTACGGTATTTATTATTGCATACTGGCTTGCCACCAGAAATGGATCAAATTTACCAGCCAGACGATTTTCAGCAATGCTGCTCCAGGAAAGTCCAGTAATCCCATGGGCAAATGGCAAATCTGCAATTTCCTGATGATAGCCAACACCTGCATTATGAATAGTAACGAGACAGCCGGTATCTCGAAAGAACACTCTCCATCCCTGGCATTCATTAACCAGTCCTGGAACAAGGGCTGTATGTCCATCATGGCAATGGATTACATCAGGTTTTTCACCAAGGAGAACCATGAGCTCCAGGCTACTCTTTTGTAGCAGCACATTCATCGCGAAGAAATCGTAGTGCCCCAGACCTGGTTTCTTCCAGGCCTCAATACTGTTCTCTTTGTTGGTATAGGTGTAGATATTTGATTTTTCGGTAAACCTGTCAGCCTCAATAAAATATATTACCACCCCATTGCTGGTGACCGACCAGACCCGACATTGTTCCTTACGCTCCTCAAGCCCATAGTTCATATCGACCTCGAACTCAAGGTGACGACCGGGCCTAAGCGGATCCATAAGAGGTGTAACCCCCCGCCTCTCTGGATCAATAAAACCATATAAGGGGATAACTACTTGAACCGCTAAATCAGAATGCTCAGCAAGTGACTCAGCCAATTGCTGCACAACATCTTTTATTCCTCCAGCTCCAGCCAAATCACCATATTCACGGCTAAGCATCCAGACATTTTTCAATGAAGGTTCTGGTGACTGTTTCATACGATAACCCCGAGCCTTTCAGCCTCTAGACTGTGTAATTGCGTTTTGGCGCAACAGATGGTCCAGCAGTGTCAGGCGGACCATTGCCTCACACACCGGAATAACCCGGGGTATTGCCGATATATCGTGTCGACCACCAATTTTAATGGACACGGCCTCACCATCCCTGTTTATTGTCTGCTGCTCCTTACCAATAGACGGGATCGGTTTCACGGCAACCCGAATGACCAGCTCCTGACCACTTGAAATTCCGGCCAGAGTGCCACCTGAATTATTGCTACTAAATCCATCCGGTGTTATCTGGTCATTGTTCTCAGAGCCCAGCATATCAGCCACACCAAAACCTGCTCCAAACTCAACGCCCTTAACCGCACCGATAGACATTAGCCCATGGGCAATATCTGCCTCCAGTTTATCAAATACAGGCTCACCTAAGCCGGCAGGACAGTTTGCACGGATTTCAACTACTCCACCTAAGGTATCACCTTGTTTACGTATCTCCTGCACGCGCTGTTCCATGCGTTCAGCTGCATGAGCATCCGGACAGCAATACAGATTATGACCAACCACACTGAGGTCACAATGATCTATCTTGACGCCACCCAGTGCAACGGTGTAGGCACAAACATTCACACCATATTGCTGCAGCACCTGCCCGGCAATTGCGCCTGCAGCTACACGTGCGGCAGTCTCACGGGCTGACGCCCTGCCACCGCCACGATGATCCCGAAAACCGTATTTCGCATCATATGTGATGTCACCATGCCCGGGACGATAAACATCCCGAAGGTGATTATACGATTTAGAATGAGCATCCTTATTAAAAATCGCTATTGAAATAGGTGTTCCGGTTGTCTTGGGGAGACTCTCGCCCTCACCCTGGAAAATTCCTGAGAGTATCTCAACAGTATCGGGCTCTTTTCTAGGGCTTGATGCTCCGCCCTGACCTGGTCTTCGCCGATCCATCTCCTGCTGCAAATGCTTCAGATCAAGTACAACTCCAGGGGGGCAGCCATCAATAACTGCACCAATGGCAGTACCATGTGACTCGCCCCAGGTTGTAACCCGAAAACTTTTCCCAAAACTATTTCCTGCCATTAGCTCTTACTCCCACAACATCTTCTCTGATATTCAGCAACAATTACATCTACAGCCTCAGTGATGCCCATCTTTCCAGTATCCACCTCAATATCAGCATACTGCCTATAAAGAGGGAGTCTCTCTTCAAGTACCGTCTTCACTTCAGCGTGGATGGTCTTTCCGGTCAGTGATGGTCTTCCACGGTCCTCATCTTCGGACAGTTTCAACCTTTTCGTAAGGGTCAGAAGATCAGCAGAGAGCCAGACGATAAAGCCTTTATCACTTATACGCTGCCAAAACCCCTGATGCAGAATGGCACCACCACCAGTGGCAATCACCATCTTTCTGCCATTGCCCGCTTCAGCCAGAGCCTCAGCTTCATATCTCCGAAAGCCTTCCCAACCCTCAGCAGCGACAATGTCAGCAACGTCACAGCTCATCCTGTGACGGATGAGCTGATCCGTATCAAGGAAATCAAAACCAAGTCTGTTGGCAAGAGGCTTCCCGATGGTTGTCTTACCGGTAGCACGATAGCCTATAAGAAATATCTGTTCGATCATGACATGTTATATTTAGCCCCGACAAGCGAGATGGGTACATCCGAAAACCTTTCCTTAATAACACGAAATGATTATTCGAATGCTGAATCAACAGACTATACTATTTCCTGTTCACTCAATGTCAAGTAAAGATAGCTTTAAAAGTTAGATAAAAGGTTGTTAACCTAAAGTTTTTCCTTAATATTAGTTCACGGCAGGACAGCTGGTCAACGACAAGCCGCTATCCGGAATCACGATGCCTGTCCACGCTGGACATTGACGACAAATCGAAATAATCCTATAGTAATGCGATAGTATTCGGTCTTGACAGAGTATATTACAAAATCCTCTTGCACATTTTCAGTGTTCAGACATTTCTGTTCATCACCCTGCTGCTATCCAGAGCAATCTATAGACAGTATCTTTTATGAAACAGGAGTTGACATGTTCTCCACAACATTTTCACTGAAGACCGCAGTACCCATGGAACTGCTGGATATAACGGATACAGTCCAGAGACACATTCATGGCAGAAATATCTCTGATGGCTTCTGTCATCTGTACAACCCTCACACTACGGCCGGCCTTACTATAAATGAAGGTGCCGACCCCGATGTGAAACGAGATATCATTTCAGCATTCCAGCATATTGTTCCGATGAACCTGAGCTACCGGCATGCCGAAGGTAACTCTCCTTCCCATGTAATGGCATCACTTATGGGGAGTTCCCTTACTATTGCAATTGAGGAAGGGCTTCTACAACTCGGCACCTGGCAGCGGATTTTTTTCTGCGAGTTTGACGGTCCGAGAACCAGGAAGGTTCACCTGAGACTGACAACCCATCCATAGCCCCGATTTGATACTATACACTACGCCAATTATATAATGAAAAACATAACTCCAGACCAAATCTGCTTTGGGCTCAACCGGCAACTGGATGAGGCATCCTTTTCCTGCTTTTTACAACTGGCTGGAAGGCCGGACTTTGCTGACACTTTAGCCTCAAGACTTGACAGTGATGAAATTGATGAGTTTATCAACAGTTTCACCATCCTCTTAAAAAAACATTTTTCCAGCAGCGAATATCACGCATTATTTTTACAGCGGAATTCAGCTGCCCACGAACAGAATATAAAAAAGGAATAGAACGTGACGCATAAAAAACTCTATGACCTAAGGAGCTATATTGATCTGCTGAAAGATAATGGCGACCTTTTAGTGATTGAAGAAGAAGTTGATCCTTATCTGGAAATAGCCGAGATTCATCGTCGAGTAATTGCACAGGGTGGTCCTGCACTACTGTTCACCAAGGTAAAAGATTCATCTTTCCCTGTTGTTACAAATCTCTTTGGTACTAGCTCCCGACTGGAACAAGCGTTTGGCTGCAAGCCTCAGCAATTTGTCCGTGATATCGTCAGACTGGCAGAAACTGCCATGCCGCTTTCACCGAAAAAACTCTGGGATAACCGGGGGCTGATTTCTGACTGCATGAAACTGGGCCTTAAAAAGTCTGGCAGCGCCCCTATACTTGAAAACTGCCAGAGCCCGGCACAACTCACCAGCCTGCCAATGCTTACCTCCTGGCATAGTGATGGTGGCCCCTTTGTAACGCTCCCACTTGTCTATACCGAACACCCGGATGGTCATGGTCATAATCTAGGCATGTATCGCATCCAGCGCCACGATGACATTTCAACAGGAATTCACTGGCAAATACATAAAGGCGGTGGCTATCATTATTTTGAGGCAGAAAAGCAAAATAAACCACTTCCGTTAACACTGTATATTGGCGGTCCACCAGCACTCATGCTCTCTGCAATAGCACCATTACCAGAAGATATCCCTGAACTTATGCTCACATCTCTGGTCATGGGTGATAAATTACGCATGACTGCTGACCCTCGTGGCGGGCATAACCTGGTTTCCTATGCTGAGTTTGCTATAAAAGGTTCGGTTGCCCCACACCTTCGCCTTCCAGAAGGTCCCTTTGGTGATCACTATGGCTACAACTCACTCCAGCATGATTATCCGGTTTTTCAAGTGAATCATCTGTACCATCGTAATGATGCAATCTACCCTGCGACGGTAGTTGGCAGACCCAAGCAAGAAGACTATTTTATAGGTGACTATCTCCAGGAACTGCTTTCACCACTTTTCCCACTGGTGATGAAAGGCGTACGAGAGTTGAAAACCTTTGGCGAGACCGGATTTCACTGTCTTGCAGCTGCACGAGTTGCAGACCGCTATCCTCGTGAAGCGTTTGCTTGTGGTCTCCGTATTCTCGGAGAAGGTCAACTCTCTTTAAGTAAATTCCTGATCCTCACAGATGGTGCAGTTGATATTACAGATTTTGGAGCATTATGGACACACGTACTGGAACGAGTCAAATGGGATCAGGACCTTTTTGTTTTTGCAAATGTTTCACAAGACACTCTTGACTATACCGGACCATCTGTGAACAAAGGGTCAAAGGCTATGCTTTTAGGCCTTGGCCAGGATAAAGTCCGCGAACTCCCCATGGAGTTTCATGGCAATCTTCCTGCGGAATGTCCAAAAGCCAATGTCTTCCTGCCTGGAACGCTGGTCGTTGAAGGCATACCATATACTGATAATCAGGAACTTGGTGCTCAGCTTGCTCAATGGGAGGGCATAAGCAATTGGCCGTTTGTCCTCCTCGTTGATAACCTCAGCGAGGCAACCTGCTCCATGCAGGAATTCCTCTGGACGTTCTTCACCAGGTTTGAACCTGCAAACGATATTTATGCTGCATCCCATAATGTGCGAAGATTTCATGTGGGGCTGCGTGCGCCCATTGTCATCGATTGTAGAATGAAACCATGGTACACAGATGTCCTTGAAGTTGATCAATCCACCAAGGATCTGGTTGACGAAAAGTTTGAACGTATTATTCCAGCGAGATACCGATGACAGAAAAAGTTCGACTCCAAAAGTTTTTAGCCAGTTGCGGAATTGCCTCACGCCGCAAGGCTGAAGAGATGATAAGCAAAGGTCGCATAAGTGTAAACGGCAGGATAATTACCTCCATGGGAGAAAAGATTGTCCCTGGAAAAGATGCTGTATCTTGTGACGGTTCCAGTGTCAGTAGTACGGGAGAGTTGATCTATGTTCTGCTCAACAAGCCCAAAGGATATGTAACCACAATGTCCGACCCACAAGGGAGGCCAATTGTGAGCTCTCTAGTAAAAGACATCCCACAGCGGCTGTTTCCTGTTGGCCGGCTGGACCTTGACACTGAAGGTGCACTGCTTCTCACAAATGATGGTGCCTTAGCTCAGAAGATTCAACATCCAAGTCATCAAACCACCAAAACTTATGAAGCACTGGTACAAGGCCACCCAGGTCAGGCCAAAATCAGACAACTTGAAAAAGGGATTCTGCTTGATGAAAAAATGACTGCACCCGCTGTCATCTCTGTTCTCAAACATTTGCATGGCCAGGCCTTAGTTCAGGTAATCATTCATGAGGGACGAAAACGGCAGGTGAAAAAAATGTTTGAATTTATAGGAAATCCCGTAATTAACCTCAAACGCATAGCCTACGGCGGTCTCCGTATAGGTAAACTGCCAACGGGGATGTATAAAATGCTTAACCATAGGGATTTAAAAAAAATATTTTTATAGAAATCTCTTTACAAACAGAAAACTAACTGATTAAATCTAAACAGTTAGAAGCAAAAAGCATTGACTCAAAAGTGTACTTTAACAGCTAACATATTGTTATGTATTCTATTTTTCCTTCCATCTACACGAAACAGACTGGAATAATTGAACTAATTATTTTCAATTACAGAAATACAAATGGAGAAGAGTGGGGTTGTTTCTCACTGGCTGGGCCATAATCAGACTTCCTGAACAGGAGTAAGGTATGAACAAATCAGAACTCATCGAGGCGTTGGCACAAGACATTAATATTCCACACCGCGAGGCTGCAGCTATTACTAATACTGTCATTGAAACCATGACAGAGGCACTTGCAAAAGGCGAAAGCATCGAAATTCGTGGATTCGGCAGTTTTGTCATCAAAAAGTATGATGCATACGAAGGTCGTAATCCAAAGACCGGCAAAAAAATACTGGTAAAGCCGAAGAAATTGCCATTCTTTAAGGTTGGCAAAGATCTCCGGGAAAAGGTCAACGTAGGCAAATAACCATTCTGCAAGCCCCGTTACAGTGATGTACATGTGGCCCAGAATTAATTATCCCTACCTAAGAGATAAACATTAAGCAGTGACGTCGACTAACTTCGCACGCTACTGCTTAGTGTTGATAATTCCACCTACAAGATCATAGACCTGTGATTCTTCGATACGTACTGTAACGAATTCTCCTGGACTGGCTGTTCCGTCATTTATGTATACGCAGCCGTCCACATCCGGAGCCTGGAATCGTGTTCTACCTTCAAGCAGAAGATCTGTCTCACTGCTGACCCCTTCAACCAGTACCAATTCTTCTTTCCCTACATATTTTCTCTGAATATCCTGAGATATTTCTACCTGTGTTTCAAGAATGCTGTCTCTTCGTGCCAATTTCACATCTTCCGCTACCTGATCAGGAAAATTCTCTGATGCGCAACCATCCTCATTTGCATAGGGGAATACACCAACATGGTCGAGACGAACATCACGGATAAAGGTCTGCAGTTGCTCAATGTCCCCCTCTGTCTCACCAGGAAAACCAACCAGAAAAGTAGTTCGTAGAGCAACATCTGGTATACTCTTTCGAATTCGCTCAACAAGTCGGTATAGGTCCTCATTAGTATAGCGCCTGTTCATTCCTTTTAGGACATCACTGCTCACATGCTGGAAAGGAATATCGAGATAAGGCACAATTCGGCTATGTTCTGCAATTAATTCAAGTAACCGATCGTCGATACCTGAAGGGTAGAGATAAAGTAAACGTATCCATGGAATGGTGGTCTCCTGAATAATACTCTCAAGCAAGCCAGTTAAGTTTGTGAATTCAACAAGATCATTACCATAGGCGGTAATATCCTGTGCAATTAGCGATAATTCGCGAACCCCGTGCTCCTCTAAACGACGTGCTTCGGAAACCAGGTCAGGGACAGGACGACTACGGAGGTCCCCTCTAATGGAAGGGATCATACAGTATGAACAACGATTATCGCAGCCTTCGGTAATTTTGAACCACGCACGATAAAAAGGAGTGGTGAGTATTCTAGGCAATGAGCTGTCCATAATAAAACGCTCTGGTAATTGCACGAGCGAGCGCGAGTTCTCTGTAAATAAACCCTCAACCCTCCTAGCCATATCGTGACAACCTTCGGTACCGATAAAGAGGTCAACTTCGGGGAGTTCGACTGGTAAACTGTCGGCATATCTCTGGACCAGACACCCTACCACAACAAGCTTCTGACCTGAGTGATTTTCTTTAACTTTGGCGAGCTCCAGAATCTCCTCAATAGCCTCTTCTACTGCAGGTTGAATGAATCCACAGGTATTAAGCATCAGCATTTCTGCAGACTCAGGATCTTCAACATATTCCCAACCTGCCTGTGTCAAGTTGCCTAATATCAATTCAGAATCGACCATATTTTTCGCACAGCCTAAACTGACAAGGTGAAATGAGCGCATTACTTTTCTCCAAAATTACGTACTTCAGTCAACAACTTGACCAGCAACCTACTTTTTGCCCGAAAATCCTTTCGTGTATACCCAGGGATCCATTTCTGCTGATACAGTTCATCTGACACCAAAAAGACAGTTGCAAATTCAATATTACGAAATGCTGCAACAGCACAGAGTGCCGAGTATTCCATATCAACACAACCTACATCTGCATTATCATGAAGCTTTTCAAGGTAGATTCGATCTTCACGGTATGGAGCATCTGTAGACCAGATATTTCTCAACGAGTAATCGATACCAGCCTGCTCAAGAATTGCACCGAGAGAATTAACCAGTTGCAGGGATGGTAAAGGAGGAGCACCTGTCTGGTAATATCGACTCGTTCCCTCCCCACTCACAGGTACATTGCCTACAACCACATCACCAACTTTTAATCCCTTATCGATTGCGCCACACCAACCGAACATAATAAGCTTCTCTGCCCCAAGTGCAATAAGCTTTTCCATCACCATTGCTGCAATGGGTGCTCCAACAGCTGGGCCTGCTATAAACAATTGATCATCAGCGGATACTGCCAGAGAAGATCCATAGATAAACTGTTTCTTTCCTCCGGTCTCTTCCACAATCTTTTGAGCGTAAGCAAATTCGGCCGGAGTGACAAGCAACAGCCCACTTCCCGGCACACCAACTTCTCGCTTGCCTTTCCGAGGATGTATAATGATGTCCTCTATTAATGTCATAGCCCACCTGTCCTTTGTGCGTTAGTCTAACCCGTATTCCTTATGAACATTATGTCAAAATTCTTTTCGGTAACTGTAATGTGAAGCCATCTTCCTCAGTATTTTCATAGCAGCTATAGCCTGCTATGATTTCATGACAAAAACATTGAAGCTGACAAGCCTGAGTTGGGATGAAACTCAAGCGAATCCATAAAAAAAGGGCCGCAGATCTCTCTGCGGCCCTTTCAATCAATCTCAAAAGAGATCGATGTGATCTCTTTGCTTAACCAAGCAGCGGGTTAGCATAAAGAAGAATCAGCGAAATAACCAGTCCATAAATCGCGATAGACTCGGCAAGTGCGATTGCAAGAATCATGAAAACCATCAGTTTTGGCTGTGCTTCTGGGTTACGTGCAAGACCAAGACATGCGCCCTGTCCAACAGAACCGATACCAATACCTGCTCCAAGTCCTGCAAGACCGATTGAAAGTGCTGCACCAATACAGATAAGCGCTAACTGAATATTACCTTCCATTGTTTTCTCCTTACTGTCGTTAAAATTTGTTAGTTTGGCCTTCTTCGTTAATTACTACAATATTCTACGGTTCACGAGAACCATGTAATCAAAAGTACTCTGCCTTAAATCAGTGGGCATGCTCCTGTGCCTGCGAAAAGTAGATAACTGTCAACAGAACAAATACCATCGCCTGAACCAGGGAAACCAGAACACCAAGGACCATGATCGGCAGTGGGGCGAAAAATGCACCTGCCAGCATGAACAGAATGCCGAGCAGTGTCTCTTTGGCCATGATGTTACCGAAAAGTCGAATGGAGAGAGAAAGAATACGAGCAAAGTTACTGATAAGTTCAATTGGCAACATGAGCGGAATCAATACCGGCATTGGGCCAACGAAATGTTTATAGTACTTAAGGCCATGTGTCTGAAAACCAATGAGATGATGGGTAACCCAGACAATAAGAGTCAGCCCCAAGGTCGTATTGATGCTTGAGGTTGGAGACATGAAACCGGGAATCAGGCCGATCATGTTGGCCACTGCAATATACAGTGCGAAAGTTGCGATCATTGGAAAAAATTTGTCGGCCATTTCTCTACCCATGTTATCGGTAAAGAACTGATCCATCCCACCAATGACGATTTCCCAAAAATTCTGTCCTGCACCTGGAATCATTTCAAGATTACCCAGGGTAATTTTGGAAACAAAGAAAAGAAACGCCATAACTAACCAGGTATAGGTCATGTATGGTGCACACAGCTGCTCAAGAAATGTGTGTCCCACGAAACCATGCGGAACCGGCAGCCCCAGTTTTTCCAGGATGATCGAAATAAATAGTATCGGATGTTCCATAACTCCTTTTACCTCCTCCCACTGAAGTAATAGCGCCTAACAATATCCACCGCAGTGAATGTAACTGTAAACACTATCGTTGACAACCCCAAAATAAGCCCAAAGGTGTTGATGGAGCTATATTTAATCAATAGCAGAACAACAACACCTATAATTACGAAACGAATCCAGAATCTAATCAGGACACCACTTTTACTAAAGACCGCTTTTGCCTGCCCTTTACTTAAGTCAGGACTAACAGTCAGTGTCCCTAAAAAACCTGTCAAATCACGATGCGAAGCCCAGAAACTCAAAAGCGCAATGGCACCGCCAGCCAATGCTGACCATGCTACAGTCCAAGAAGAAACAATCCACGAACCGATTACCAGAACAGCCAGATAAACCACGCTGATCACCTGCATTTTCTGCAGGGAAACAATATCCTTGTCCACAGCATCCTCTACTGTCTGACTATTGATCCTTATTTTTATTCTTTATAAGGATGTCCAGCAGCGTTTTAAAACCAGCTGCTATACCAAATGCCAGACCGATGAAGGTAAACCATGGTGCAGTATCACCTTCAAACACCTTCTGGTCGAGATAAATTCCCGCACCCAACCCGATAAAAATGGCGGCGACGAAAGTAAATCCAACGTTACCATAATGAGCCAGCAGATGGATAAGCTCTTTCTTCATACCCGACATCTTTTACCTCCTGAATCATAAGAGGATAAATCGGCTACAATATAAAGAGTTTTGGTAGCACGCCTCCAGTTCAAAGTCAACGCATTTTTCATTTTGACGACATTTTTTTGAATGACCATTCAGTCATTTCAGCTGCTTTTTGAAGGTCTTTAGTGGTATGTGCCGCGGAGACAAATGCCACCTCAAACTGCGATGGAGCTATATTAATTCCTGAAGAAAGCATCTGCCTGTAGTGAGATGCATACCGCTCGGTGTCCGCAGCCATAGCCGTGTCAAAATCCACAACCTCCCCTGCAGTGAAAAAACCGGTCATCACGGAGCCAACCCTGTTTAAGGTGACAGGAATACCAGTTTTGTCCGCAATCACAGTCAACATTCCAGCGTAGTCGGCAGCTTTTGCATTGAGCTGATCGTAAAAATCACTCTGTTGCAATTGCTTCAGAGTTGCTATACCAGCTGCCATAGCTAAAGGGTTTCCGGATAACGTTCCAGCCTGATAGACTGGTCCATCAGGGGCAATACAATCCATAATTTCTGTTTTACCCCCATAGGCGCCAACAGGTAAACCACCCCCTATTATTTTCCCAAGACAGGTGAGATCAGGTGTAATGCCGAAATAGTCCTGAGCCCCGCCATAGGATAACCTGAAACCGGTAATAACCTCATCGAAAATCAAGACAATACCAAGTTCACTGGTAAGTTCACGTAACTTTTCCAGAAAACCTTTTTTAGGTAAAACGCATCCCATGTTCCCTGCAACCGGCTCAATAATTACACAAGCAATATCCAGTGACGAGTCACGCAAGGTTGTTTCAAGTACCTCTAGATTATTATAGGGTATGGAAACTGTATTTTTAACAATATCCTCTGGAACTCCGGGACTACCTGGAATACCAAGAGTGATGACACCTGACCCCGCTTTTACCAGAAAAGAATCAGCATGACCGTGATAACATCCATCAAATTTTACAACAACCTTCTTTCCTGTGTATCCTCTAGCCAGGCGCACAGCACTCATGGTTGCTTCGGTCCCTGAGTTTACAAATCTCACCTTCTCTATAGAAGGGACTGCTTCAACAACCATAGAGGCAAGATCTATCTCGCGTGAAGTTGAGGCACCAAAGCTTGTCCCCAGTGCAGCAGTTTCAGTTACAGCTTTTAAGATCAGGGGATTTGCATGCCCTAAAATCATGGGTCCCCAGGAACAGACAAAGTCAAGGTACTCGTTGCCATCCGCATCATAAATATTGGAACCCTGGGCACGTTCAATAAAAATTGGACTACAGCCCACAGAACGACATGCCCGGACAGGGCTGTTGACCCCACCAGGAATATATTTTTTTGCCTGTTCAAAGAGGCGCTCAGATGTTGTCGTTTGCATAATATTTCACCATTTTATGTTTGTATCAGGAAGATTCCTGATGATATATGAAAAAGTTAATTTTTTTTAGCCAAGCCGGAAATAACTCATAAATAGTATGAAGCTCAATATGATGACTGCTGAATATAGCACGGAGATGATTTTATTGTCAAACACCCTTCTACTTGATTTTATTTCATTCATACACACAATAAACAGTCAAATCAGATATTGAAAAAGGCCCTATAGGCCTGTCAACATTTTGCTTGTCAGCTACCAGAGCAGCAGGTAAACTGGGGTGGGAGTTGTATTTTCCAGCAACTGACAAACAAAAAAACACATGACCTTCTACAAACCAATTAGAAAGGAGCACATAATGGCAACTGACAAAGTCCAACAGGTAAATGATGCTGAGTTTGATTCGCTTATCAGTTCAGATCAACCTACACTCGTTGATTTCTGGGCCCCCTGGTGTGGCCCATGCAAAGCCATTGGTCCGGTAATCGAAGATCTCGCAGATGAGTATGCCGGTAAAGTCACCATTGCTAAAATGAATGTCGATGACAACCCTGTCACACCAGGCAAGTTTGGAATCAGAGCCATCCCCACTCTTATTATGTTTAAAAGTGGTGAAGTTGTTGACCAGATCACTGGCGCTGTTGGTAAAACACAGCTTGCAGATCTCATCAACAAAGCCCTGTAGTCTATTCATCCATACTACGCTGCCTTTTCAGCCTGCTTCATGAGCTCTGTTCATGAGAGCTCGACTGGGGCAGCGTTTTCTTCTTTCAATGTAAGCAAATAGCCATGTTAAAAGATCATTACGAGCTCATCATCCTGGGAGGAGGCCCAGCCGGTTTATCTGCCGGACTGTATGCCGCCAGGGCACGACTGGACCACGTCATCATTGAAAAAGGTGCCCCGGGGGGTCAGGTTCTGAACACAGATTGGGTAGATAACTATCCCGGCTTTCCCGAAGGACTTTCAGGTTTTGACCTTGCCGAGAAGATGACAGAACATGCCAAACGCTTCGATGTTAATATCGAGTACGGCGAAGTTGATTGTGTTGACCTTCGCGACGAAAGCAACAAGGTACTCCGCATGAGTGACGGAACCGACATTAATTTTGACACTCTTATCATTTGCACGGGGGCCCGTCCTAATAATATAAATGTTCCAGGTGAAGTTGAACTTCGGGGTAAAGGTGTTTCCTACTGTGGAACCTGTGATGCCCCCTTCTACCGTAACGTTCATGTAGCTGTTATTGGTGGGGGAGATACTGCAGTTGAAGAAGCAGACTATCTGACACGTTTTGCAAGTAAGGTTTCGATAATTCATCGCCGTGATGAGCTTAGGGCTACAAAGATTATCCAGGAAATGGCCTACGCTAACGAAAAAATCGAATTTGTCTGGAACAGCCGAGTGACTTCAATTGAGGGTGAGGCTGGTGTTCAGGAACTGAAACTTGTCGACAACGATGGCAATACGTCATCACTTGCTGTTGAAGGTGTCTTCATTCTGATTGGTATTACACCTAACAACAGTTGCCTGCCTCTTGAGTTGTTGAATGCAGATCAGTGGGGATTTATCCCGGTCGATGGAGAATGCAGAACTTCAGTTCCCGGTGTAATGGCAGCCGGCGATATCGTCAGTAAAAATGTGCGTCAGGTTGTTAACGCTGCTGGAGAGGGTGCTGTCGCGATGCTTGCAGCGGAAGCTTACCTGAACAGATTAAAAGAAAAGAAACGGTAATACTTGAATGAACTTCATTACACATTCTCCACGGCGAAAACTTTCAGTCTCACTGACCTGCAGCTGCCTTGCCTGCCTTCTGTTTCTTGCAGGCTGTAATATGCCAGAGATGCTTGATTTCCGCCAAAAAGCGGATATAGACCTGCAGGCCCCATCACGGATCCTGGCAACTCAAGGAATGGATGATTACAACGTTGGTAAATACTTTACAGCACTTGAATATTTTGAAGAGATACTCGATCGTTTCCCGTTCAGCCCTGAAGCAACCCTTGCAGAACTAAAAGCGGCTGATTGTAACTACTACATGGACAGGTACTTCGAAGCATTCACCCTCTACAATGAATTTGAGGAGCGCCATCCCACCAACGAGGCAATACCTTATGTCATGTTTCAAAAAGGCATGACATATTACAAACGCATAGACAGAGTGGACAGGGATCCATCAGGTGCTACGGAATCCATAAAACACTTTGACCAACTCCTCAGGGCCTACCCATATTCACCCTATACCGAAGAAGCCAAGGCGCGCATAAAAGAGGCAACAGAATTCCTTGCTGACCATGAATATGCTATCGTCAAGTTCTACATGCGGACGAAGAAATACAGCCAGGCGGAAAAACGTCTTAAATATATTTTAACGATGTACCCGGATTCAGGCATCGCTCCACAGGCTAAGGAACTGCTTGCCCTGATTGAAGCAGGCACTCCGCCAGACGCTGGCTGGAAAGAGTGGGTCCCAACTATCCCTCTGCTCAACTGGCCCTCTACAGACGATTAGCCAAAACCCATTGCTGTTATTTCTGTAAAACTTCGAAACAAACGAACAGGCCCTGTCTGCTTATGTATAAGCAGACAGGGCCTGTTCGTTTTAACCCGCATTTCTCATGAACATTTTTTTACAATTCATTTAAGAAGCAATTGTCATGCAAGGTCATCATTTCAAGTTTTTCAATCTTGAATTTCTATACAATGTTCACCTGAGGACAGCCCTTCCAAAGCCCTCATTAGGATATTTACAGTATACACAGCCTGGCACGACTTGCAGCGAAACCTTTGCAACTGACCTTACCAGAGATGATGGTAAGTCGCGTCAATGGTGAGATCAAACCGTGGTTTCTTCCGGTATAACCCAGTCGCGGTCAAGAGATACTTCCATTGCACGAACCGGGCAGATAGGTACACAGAGACTGCATCCCGTACACTTTTCCGCATCGAAAACAACTTCCATTTCCGGCCTGCGAAGATAAAGCGCTCCAACAGGGCAGATACCAGTACAAGCTCCACACTGAAAACATTGTGCATCATCTCTACGAATACGGGTGGCGAGCCGCTCAACCTGTACTCCCAGACCCTTTAAAAAATCTAGCCCTGCTTTAACATTATTTTTACTGCTTCCCTTAAGTTCAAGGATCATTACGCCTTCCCGCTGGAGAAGGATATCGGCTTTAAGTATATTAAACTCAATGTCATACTCTTTCACCAATTGGTAAATGAACGGTTTATCACTGGTATCCTTAGGGAAACGAAAAATGTATATTTGAGTGTACACGCATTGTTCCTTCAAGTATTGATTGTCGTGTGAACTACCGCAAGTTAACCCGATGACGGTCAACCCGGCGTAAAAAATTTATCAAGTCGAGCTATAAGGTACTCAAGTGGGGCCTCGGTATCAAGCTCTAGCAGCTCCCCAGGTAGAAATTCATCGGGATTTTCAAATTTTTCTTTCTGTTTCAGGTACACTTCATACGTACCATCAGAAATAGCAGATGCATCAAGTATCCGTTTTTCAATTCGTTTTTTTGTTATCCGCTCACTGCAACGACAAAAAATAAAGCAGATAGAAACCTTACCAGAAAACCTCTCCGTCACTCTAATCCGCTCACGCCGTAAATGAAAGGAACCATCTAAAATGACAGTGAGAGCTGAACCACCTGACAATGAACCTTCAGCACGATCCAAAAGTGTGTCATATGTTTTTCGACTAAACCCAGGAGAATATATCCCCTGATCCATACCACCCTCATCCAGTTGTTTTGGGAAAGTACGAGCAGCTAACTCTTTACGAATTACATCAGTATTACAATATTGGTACCCATGACGTCTCGCCCATTCTTTAGCAAGAAAACTTTTCCCGGAGGCTGTCATTCCAAAAAACACAATGAGTTTTTTAGGCAGTAATAACGTATCTAACATCATAAAGTCCCATACTGCTCAGACAAAGAAAAGTAGTGCTTTGCATCCTGCAAAGAAGATGTTGCGATGTCCGTGTTAACATCTGGATCAGTCGCTGTCAGGAGGGAAATTTTACCTCGGACATACGCCCGGTAACACTTGTAAAAGTTGAGTACTTCACGTAAGCCAACGTCCCCAGAACGCTCTATGAAATGTCGAATGAAAAAATCACTCAATTGATGCAAGTTGTTAAAATCAAGGTCCATTGCCAAAAAAGCAACATCTGCGGCAATATCAGTACAACGCAAACTCTCATTAAATTCTATACAATCGAATATGCTGACCCGATCCGTAAGACAGATATTGCCAGAATGAAGATCACCATGGCACTCTCGGACAAAACCGGAATGAAGTCTCTTGGCAAACACGTCCTCACTGCGTAAAAAGTGTTCTGCATAATCTTTAATCCGTTCATTTCGTTTAACGCTCAGTGCCTCCCCTCCTTCGAATCGATGCGTCTCGGCAAAGTTATCACGAACAGTTTTGCGGACAGCTTTTAGGGTACCATATATGCAACCTGGCTTAAAAGTGGGCAAGGATGCATAAAATGGCACGAGTCTATCTATAATCTGTTCGAGATGACTCTCTCTCAAGCTGTTTTGTGCAATGACCCTGCTCATCATTTTTCCCTCAGGAAGTCGTCTCATTTTCACACCAAATTCTACAGGCTCCCCCTCACCGTCCAATTTAAACTGGCAACCCTCCTTGGTGATTGGCACAACCTTAAGATAGGTTTCCGGACATAATCTTTGATTGAGACAAACTTCCTGCTCGCAAAAATATTTTCTTTTTTCCAAAGTAGAAAAATCGAGAAAGCCAAAGTTAACTGGTTTTTTCCATTTATAGACAGTATCTCCAGCAAGTACAACGTAGGACACATGGGTCTGAATCAGCTCAGCCCTTACCCGACGATCCGAGGAGCTACTGGTTTCAAGAAGATATTGTATATATGCAGGCAGATTCGACACGTTCAGTTCCTATGGCATGCACTCTTATTTACATTTCAACTCACAAATTTGTTGTAGTAAATTGTCCAACTATTATGTCATTAACAATGGTAGCAGAAGCTTCATTCGCAGTAAACAGTGACTATTGCTTTACCTTGCCTGGTGATCATGCTACGTTCTCCTCTGATCTTTTTCCTACACCTCAAAACAGAGCACACTCCTACTAACAACAGCTATTCCATGGATAAATCTACACTCACCGAGATTCTCACACAGGTTCAAGACGGTAACTGCTCAGTCACAGAAGCCTTGGCAAAATTTCGCAATTTCCCTGCAGAAACATTGCGTAACGCTTGTGTCGATCACCAGCGTTCATTACGTACCGGCATTCCTGAAGTAATTTATGGTGCTTCCAAAACACCTGAGCAAATTATAACTATTGCGCGTTCACTTCTCAAACACCCAGGACCGGTATTGGCCACAAGAGTTTCTCCGGAAAAAGCCGAAATCATCTCATCTGCTATCCCTGAATTTCAATACAGCAGCGATGCACAGATATTATACTGCCAGCCTGTTGATTCAGTAGAAGCGCAAAAAAAAAGAGGTACCGTACTTGTTATCTGCGCAGGAACATCTGATGTACCTGTAGCAGAAGAGGCAAGCCTCACCGCGGAGTGCCTTGGCAACCCCGTAACCCGACTTTATGATGCCGGTGTTGCAGGTCTTCATCGCCTGCTGAGCAAACAACAGCATCTGCACCAGGCAAGTGTCATTATCGTTGCGGCTGGAATGGAAGGAGCCTTACCAAGTGTTGTGGGTGGTCTTGTTTCATGCCCGGTCATCGCTGTTCCCACCTCCGTCGGGTATGGCGCAAGTTTCGGTGGTATAGCAGCCCTTCTCGGGATGTTGAACAGTTGTGCCCCAGGTATCGCCGTAGTCAATATCGATAACGGCTTTGGCGCTGCCTGCATGGCTGATGCAATCAATCGCCTAGAATAATTCTGGGATATGTCAGTTCCCGTCATACATTTATCATTTATAACAAAATAATTCTCTCAGATATGTAAATATTCTCTCCATAACCTTGCAAGAATCAATGATCACGTTATAATCGCAAGGTTCGTCATATGCAGATAAATTTGGTGTTGTTACTCAATGAGTATTTCAACTTTATTATAGAAAATCTTCAGGGCTATCAATGAACACATCTCTCAAGCTGAAACTAGGGCTCCTTGTCTCACTAGTCGTACTTGCCATTTTTACGATTGTTCCGTCCTTCTACTCATCCACCCCTGACTGGTGGAAGAAATACATGGCTCCGGAAGGTTTGCGACTTGGCCTTGATCTTCAGGGCGGCATGCATCTCGTATTGAAGGTCAATCTTGACAAAGCCCAGGAGAATACCCTTGAATTCGCCGCATCCGACATCAAGGATACTCTGGCCGAACAATCAATAAGTGCCGTCAGAACACCCTCCACAGATCCGGCTGTAGCTATCTTCACTCTCCCAAACAGCGGAGCTCTTGAACAGGTTCAATCTCTTATCACTGATGATTTCCCTGACATTGAAGCGAATGTAGAAAGTAAAGAGGGGAGTTTCCCACGAATATTCCTGCGACTGAAACCAGAGAAAATTGAGTACATCAAGACTCATGCTGTTGATCAATCTCTTGAAATTATTCGTAACAGGATAGATCAATTTGGTGTGGCTGAGCCAGTTATTATCCGTCAGGGTGCTGATGAAATTGTTGTCCAGTTGCCAGGTGTTAAAGATCCAGAGAGATCGATGAAACTGCTTGGAGATACTGCCCAGCTTGAATTTAAACTGGTGGGTGATGACACAGGACTGAACCTCGCAAACCTCATCAGGAAGACAACAGATTCAGGACAGTGGAGTCAAGGCGAAGATACGTCAAAGCTTAACCGGGCTCTTCAGTCAGTCCTACCTGACAACACCTCAATCCATTTTGAAAAAAATATCGATCCGACAACTAAGCAGGAGATAATCACACCAATCCTTCTTGAAAACAGGGTACTGATGACCGGTGATATGGTTAAGGATGCCCAGGTAAGGATAGGTGGTACATTTAACGAGCCATACGTCAGCATTGATATGACTAGCCGTGGCGGCAAGGTGTTTGCCCATCTCACTGAAAAAAACGTGGGACGCCGGATGGCAATTGTCCTTGATAATGTTGTTCGCTCGGCACCTGTTATCAGGGAGCGCATCCTTGGTGGCTCTGCTCAGATTTCAGGTAGTTTTACCCATGAAGATGCATCTGACCTGGCAATTGTCCTCCGTGTTGGTGCCCTGCCAGCACCGGTTGATATTATCCAGAATATGACAGTAGGAGCCAGCCTTGGTCAGGACTCCATTAATAAGGGTCTTACCTCAGGTGTAGTGGGAGCTATTCTTGTCATTGTCTTTATGCTTATGTATTACAGATTGTCCGGTGTTATTGCCAACGCAGCCATGTCACTGAACATTCTGTTTCTCTTCTCAGGGCTAGCCATATTAAACGCAACCCTGACCCTGCCGGGTATAGCCGGTATTGTCCTTGCCATAGGTATGGCGGTTGATGCTAATGTTCTGATTTTCGAGCGTATGCGTGAGGAGTACAGCCTGGGCAAATCTGTCAGATCCAGCATTGACTCAGGTTTTGGGAAAGCCTTTTTGACAATTGTCGACTCCCAGGTAACCACCCTAATCACTGCCGTGGCACTGTTCATGTTTGGCACAGGGCCCATCAAAGGTTTTGCAGTTACTTTATCTCTTGGTATTATTTTCAACCTGTTTACTGCTCTTTTCTGCTCCAGGACGATGTTTGATACTGTAAACACCGTCTCGCCATTAAAAAAACTCAGGTTCATGCAATTCACCAAGAAGCCGAATCTGGACTATATGAAAATAAAGAACATTACCTTTGCAACCTCAGCGGTAATGGTCACCATCGGTATTATTGCCTTTATCCAGATTGGCCGTGGTACTGCAAACCTCGGTGTTGATTTCTCCGGTGGCTCACTGCTCCAATACAAGGCCAGCCAGGTCTTTACCATGAGTGAAGTACGATCTGCCTTTGACAGCAACGACATGCAAGGTATTAACCTCCAGGAGGTTGAAAATGAAAACCGCCTGATTGTTAAGATTAAAAAGGATGAAGAGGTGGTAGCCAATCTTGACGATGCCGTCAGCGCCATTCTCCAAGCCGACCTTGCAGAAAAAGGTTTTGTCCTGGAAAGCCAGTCAGAAATTGGATCATCGGTCAGTAGCGTTCTTCGTAACAAGGCTATTCTTGCCATAGCACTTTCGCTAATTGGTGTTATCATCTACCTGGCAATGCGTTTTGATATACGCTTCGGTCTGGCAGCAGCAACTGCCACTTTTCATGATGTAATGGTAGTCTTAGGTATTTGCTGGCTCCTTGACGTTGAAATAACACTGCTCATTGTTACAGCACTTCTGACCATTGCCGGTTATTCCCTTAATGATACTGTTGTCATCTTTGATCGTATCCGTGAGAATATGAGTAAATTTGAGGACACTTCACTCATCGGTATCATCAACGAAAGTGTCAATCAGGTGTTGAGTAGAACAGTTGTAATTTCACTCACATCAGCTCTATCGCTGCTGGCTCTTTACCTGCTGGGTGGTTCGGTTATCCATGACTTCTCTTTTGCCTTACTGATTGGTATCGCTGTAGGAACCTACTCATCTATCTTTATTGCCAGTCCATTACTGACGCTTTGGCAGAAAGCTGAGAATTAACAGGAATACAAATACATCATGCATCGACCTCAATTTCCTGAATCAGTCTATCGGCTAAAACCCGATGAATCTTATCAGTTTGACTGTCATCCCGGAGTAACGTGTTTTACGGAATGCTGCCGGATGCTTGAGCTTTCACTGACCCCATATGATGTTTTGAGACTGCGAAGAGGAACCGGGCTTACCTCACAGCAACTTCATGATCAGTATATTATTGAGGAGCGTGATGAACAGGATATGTTTCCCAAATACTATCTGACCATGATTGATGACGGGCGCGCCAGTTGCGCCTTTGTCAATTCAGAAGGTTGCCAGGTTTACGAACACAGGCCAGGTGCATGCCGCGCCTACCCCCTTGGCAGAGCTGCGGTCAGAACAAGAGAAGGGGAATTGAAACAACATTTTGTGATCATGAAAGAACAGCACTGCAAAGGGTTTCATGAGTCACCACACCACACCCCGCTGTCATACTCTGAAGATCAAGGATTATCTGAATATAATTATTATAACGATACCTTGGCGACACTCATCCAACATGCAAGCATCAGGGCTGGGGCATTTATGCCATCTGATGAACAGTTACAACTCTATACACTTGCACTATATAATATCGACACTTTCCGCACCAAAATACAAAATGGAGCGTTAACGATTACACAGTATCCTGAAGAGATCATGCATAGCGATGAGGCCCTTCTGCTTTTCGCCATAGACTGGCTCAAAGAACAGTTTTTTCCCACAACAGAAAATAACGACAGCCTATAAGCAGGTCGATACCAATGCTCAAGACAATTATTCTCGATTGCGACGGTGTCATGTTTGACTCCCGAAACGCAAATATTCAGTTTTACAATCACCTGCTTTCTCATTTTGGTTTTCCGGAAATGGATGAAGAGGAGATAGACTATGTGCATGCACACACCGTCTATAGCTCAATTTCCCATATTTTCAGGAACTATCCCGAACAGAATATTGACGATATATTCAAATACAAAGAGAAAACGACCTACGCCCCATTTCTGAAATATATGCATATGGAACCGGACCTTATTCCCTTCCTTGAACACACGCAAAAACAGTACAATCTCGCCATTGCCACCAACAGAACAGACACCATGGTTCCGTTACTCCATGAATTCAAGCTGTATGATTTTTTTGGTAAGGTAATGACCGCTGACAACGCAAGAAAGCCTAAGCCTGCGGCAGACCCGCTCCTTGAAATTGTAGAGTATTTCAATTGTACTATTGAAGAATCGATCTACGTCGGAGACTCATACATAGATGAGGAGACGGCTAAAAATTGCGCGATGACATTAATCGCATTCAGGAACAGGAAGATAGACGCACATTATCATGTAAACAGCTTTCTGGAGATCCTTGCCCTGCCACCATTTACATCATAGTTCCGTTGAACGTTTAGGGTACAAAAGACATTACTCCAGACTGTCTTCATCTACTCGCTTAACTCCCTCCATTAATAAAGCCATGAAATCACCAATTTCTGCCGCTTTCATCTCTTTGGCAGATAACCCTTTGGTGAAACGATAATGGCCCTTTTTTTCTGCCAGGACGCCAAAAATCGCATTTTCATTTTTCTCGCTGCCATATTCCGCATTAATGATACATCCCTCACGAAATGAGACTCGTGCCTCTCCCCTGGTAAGATCCATCACGAGTACACCTGTCTTCTGGTGCATATGAAAAACCTGAAAAAGTTCGGCAGGCAATACATCATCAATTCGACCACTCATGCACGATTCAAAATCACGAGCTCTGGCAGCATTTATCTGTTGAAGTCGATCTGCCAGCAAGCGGGCCATAAAGGTTTGAACAGAGGTTGAGCTGCTCAGAAGGCGGCTAAAATCATCAGCTCGTATCGCAAGAACTCTCGACTCCATAAGAGCCCGAACCGAGGCTATGGCATCCCTCAGTCCGAGATAGCTCATCTCACCAAACAACTCACCCTTACCAAGAATAGCAATATTCTCACCGTTATTCTCGACGCTAAAGGTGCCATCCAGGACAAGGTAAACGTTAGGGTTTGGTTCACCCTGATGAACAAGAACAGATTTTTCTGGGACCTTAATCTCCTGAAATTCCAGAAGAACCTCGACAAGACTATCTGTCGGAATCGCTTCCAAAAAAGCACTTTCCAGAACTCGCCCATGAACCTCTTTCATCACCGCCTGAACGTTGGCCTGATCATTTCCAGCCGATACGGGTAGCACTTCTTCAGCTAAAGATATTTGCCGAAACTTGATCAATCCAGTACAACCACTACAGCTGAAAATTTTATCAGAAACCTGCTGTCCACCTTTTTCCTGATCGTTGAGCATAGAAAAAAGCAATTGGGTCATATCCCTCACAAGGATGAGGCACACTTCTCTATCCTTCGGACAAGAGAAGGTCCTGTCAGTGAGTAACATACGTTCACCTTTCTCATACAGAGGGCAGCTAATTTTTTCTGCTATTTCAAAATGGGCTTTAAATGTTTTCATAGCTGTTAGGAACAGATCATAAGCAGAGTATTGTGCCAGTCGAGAAAGTACTATACCGCAACATCAAGTAAAATACTTATAATACAGGATATAATGGGGCGGTTAGGCTTTTTTCTATGTACAATTCCTCCCAGATAGTGTGTAGAAGTAACGGGAATTATTGCTTCATTGAATTTTGTTTTGGAGTTCATCCTCTTAAGTTGATATAGTAGTACAAATTAATCACTTTCACAATCTTATCCATACTGAAATCATGAGCTTAGAGACCCAGGAACTCAGAAATATATTTACAGAAATTCAAACCGAGTTTCATAATAGTGTCGAAGTTCAGGTACATCCGGTCTCTGGGGACCCCCCCAGCCAGTATGAAGTAACCTACGACATCCCATGTGCAACGCAGGATGAAAATGGTAATGTCACGGTCACCGCGCCCCATACCGTAATCATATCAATCCCTTTTGGTTTTCCACACTTTCCGCCAAGTTGCAAGCCGAAAAGCTCTATCTTTCATCCAGATTTCGACAGCGCTGCAATCTGTTTGGGTGATTTCTGGAACAGGGAACGCACGATAAGTGAGCTCATTCGACACATCGGGACCATGCTAAGCGGAGAAATATACTCCACTGAAAACACCTTTAATGAAGAAGCCGCCTCGTGGTTTCTTGCCAATCCAGCAAAGCTCCCTTTTAGGCCTGGAAACGAAGACTCAGCGCCAGAAAACGTAGCTGAACTTCAATTAGAAGATTTCGTAGAGTCTAGCGAAATGCAACCTGATGCAGTTTTAGACTCAGAAGATGAGTTGTCCCTTACCTTGGAACCGCACGAGGAAGAACAGGAAGTCAGCACCATAGAAGACGATGATTTTATGGATGACTTCCAGTTTCCGATGGACTTTCCAGATGCTCCAACACAATCCCCAACTCCTGGGAAAAAAACCAAACCAACGGTTGATGTCAACTACCTCCGGCAGCTTGCTCATAATAAAAATTTTCACCAACTCGACAAAGAACTTAACACTCTTCCTGGCGAAGGAGATTTTTCAGGAAAAGAGGAGCTCTTTCATCAAGTAACTTCGGCTCTCACAGAAGCACGCGCACTTTATGAAGAAGCCGAAGATTTCGAAAATAACGGGGACGCTCATAAAGCTCTTGAATGTTACAAGGCTCTGGAAAATCTCGTTTCTGACTTCCCGAACATCAGGGCAGATATATCTCGTGTTGAGCAGGCCGCAGACTTACTACGTGACATTAATGGGCTCAACGGATCATCCTTAGATGAACCCATTGAAGCAACACAACGGTCGGCTAAAAGTCCCAAAAGAGACGCCTCCTCGGGCACTATTAAGAAAAAGGCCAGAAGCGTCCCCATCTATGAGGAAAAGGTCAAAAAAACATTCAATATCATACCCTTTGTTCTTATTGGAGGGCTTCTCTGCATACTTGCTCCTCTCACCTATTTCTATTTCACCTTGAGTAGTCACCTCACTGAAGCCAGGCAACTTTTCTCTGAGTGCACCTCAAATTTTTCATCAAAAGATTTTCAGGCTGCAGAAAAAGCATGTTCTGCATCTTTAAACACGACCAAGAATATTTATTTAATTCATCAAACTGAAATTGCCGAACTACAAACCGGTATTAGAAAAATTATCGACTCTGAAGAAATGCGCCAGGGCCTGCTTGGAAACGTATTATATAATGAAAGATATATTTCCAAAACCCTTCTCGCAACGCACCAGTCTTTGCAAGAAATGGTAAGCCAGGGCGACACGTTTTTGGATTCATCGGCATGGGACCAAGCCGCAGCAAGTTTTCAAAAAGCACTTGAACTCTGCAGACAGCTAAAAGACTTGAGCCCTGACATGCTTCTCTCTATTGAGCAAAAACTCAACTATGCAGCCTTTCGCTCTATGCTCACTGTAGCTGAGCAACAAGTCGATAAAGAAGAATGGTCAGCTGCTGTCACCACGTTATCAGAGCTCCAGGCGCAGGTCTCCAAATTATCGCCAGAACAACAAATGCAGTTTCGTGAATACATAGAGACATTGCTGGCTAAAAGTCGTTTCACCACCCTCAAGCAACAGGCAGACACACTCTTCTCCCAATCAGACTGGACTGGAGCAGCTTCTCTTTTCCAGAAAGCTGTTGAGGCTGGAAGATCACTATCCGAAACTGAAGCGCAGGACCTTTCTGGCCTGAAAGCAAACATTACCCGAGCCGAACTCTATTCCACTATAAATGCTGGGAATAGTGCTTTCGCCTCAGGACAATGGGATGCGGCTATTCTTCAATACACCCAGGCTGGATCAATTTTAGATAACAATTCAGAAATTCTTAATATTCAGGAAGTTGAACAGAGCCGTAAAAAATTAGACCGTATTATTCTGCAATCGGCAATCATACGAGATCGTCAGATAGCGGAGTTGAGTAAAACAACTGAAGATATTCAAAAGACCATGGCACACTTGCAGCAAGTCATTGACACTATTCAGGGAAGTGCTTTTGCAAATGATCCAGAGTTTCAGGAGATTATATCAGAAACACGAGTTGAGCAGAAAAAACTTAAAGACCTTATTTACCTTAACAACAAAGAACAATACTTGATCAATAACTACACCACTCTCTTTATGGAAAACTACCCGGCTGCCACTCCGGAGACCCTTAGTTCTCCGATGGCCGACTTCGTGAAAAAGGTTGGTAGGCGTTATCTCTTCAAATTGCAGTGTACAGAGACCGGCCGAGGTAGGCCACTCAAGTTAATCATGTACTATACATACAATCCAGACACAAACCGCTGGCAGTTCTACAGTGAGAACTAATGGCAATATTGAAGCAGCAGAGGTGACAGGCTATAGACCACCTTTGCTGCTTCAATTCTTGTTCATACTAAGAAACGAAACTCTCCCTTCCCAAGCAGATCATGAAGATGAAGTATGCCTGTAAGGCAATGGCTACCATCTACGATAGGCAGGACTGTTATTTCGTGCCGCTGCATGATACTTAAAGCATCTGCGGCTAGTGCCTCTTTACTGATTGACACAGGATCCCTGGTCATAAAATTCTCCGCTGTCTGCTCTACCAAGGCAATCGATTCAGTGAACAGTCGTCGCACATCACCATCGGTAATAATTCCTTTGACGACGTTCTTACTATCCACCACCAGAACGGCTCCCATATTTTTGTTGTTTAAAATCTCTATTGCCCGTTCAGCAGAATCAGTCTCTGTAACTACAGGCATACCAGCCCCGGTTGACATAACTTCAGCAACTTTGACCTTCAGGCGCTGGCCAAGACTTCCACCTGGATGATTATGGCGAAAGTCTTCAGCTTGGAAGTTCTTCCTGTTAAGAAGGACCACTGATAAAGCATCACCCATAGCCAGTGTAGCAGTTGTACTTGCGGTTGGGGCAAGCCCTAAAGGACATGCTTCCCGAGGTACACGGATATTTAAAACAATATCTGCAGAAACAGCCAGGGATGAATGTGCACCTCCCGTCATTGCAATGATGGTGTTGCCTCTTTGTTTCAGTGAATCCAGCAATGCATTGAGCTCCGGGGTTTCGCCTGAATATGATATGGCAATAACAACATCTGTCGATAACACCATACCCAGGTCACCATGCAGAGCTTCAACCGGATGCAAGAAAAAAGACGGCGTTCCTGTGCTGTTAAGCGTAGCTGATATTTTCTGCCCTATCAGACCTGATTTCCCTATACCGGTAATAACAAGTCTACTTGGACATGCCAAAATCGCTTCAACGGCATGCACAAACTCCTCACCAATTCTCTCTCGGACAGCAGCAAGGCCTTGTTCCTCTATTTCCAGCACGTTACGTGCTTCTTCAATCGACATATAAAAACTTCCTTATTTACGATTATTGACATTGCAGATTAAAATCTACATGGAATGATTACCTGCAGAGATCTCTTCTCAGCTTTCACCTATTATATATTAAGTGACATTAGAGTGTTATTGCTCCTGTCTTGTTAAAGATATGATAGATAGCAAAATTATGTCAGAATTAAATGGCACCTATATTTTCGACCAAGCAAACATACTTCAACATTCTGCTTAGGGTTTCAAGGTCTTTTCTTTTTTGCGTCTAGAATAATTAACTCACTCTATCCCAAGAAAGCACAGCTTGTTGTTTATTATTTATATTGTGGATGATACAGATTTCATGCTTATTTTTAGTTTTGACTAGTGCCATTCATGCCGTTTTTCATTTACTTAGCGCTTGCATATGGTTGCAACTCCAGTAAAGTACCTAAATTTTGTACATCAGCCCGAGTAATTAATTAGTTAACTTTTGTTAAGGATTTGTTATATAATATAGTGTTTATCTGTTGAGATAGTTCTATTTCCCCGTGCCGATGCACTTCGAAATATTTATATCACTATACCCTTGTTAATTCATGTCTTATCAGCATGTCAGGTAATCCAATTCTTATCGGCTGATTTGCCGTCATGTACCAATTATTCATTAATGTGGAGACAATCCCATGCCCAATCACCTTTTCACCTCTGAATCAGTGTCTGAAGGACATCCAGACAAAGTTGCTGATCAGATTTCCGATGCAATCCTCGATGCGATATTAGAGCAAGATAAACACGCACGTGTGGCTTGCGAAACCCTTGTTACAACTGGCATGGCCCTCATCGCCGGAGAAATTACCACTTCTGCCTGGGTGGACATGCCCGAAGTAGTTCGCCAGACCATTCGTGAAATTGGTTACAATTCGAGTGAAATGGGATTTGACTGGCAATCGTGCGCTGTAATGACATCCATAGATAAGCAATCACCAGATATCGCTCAGGGAGTCGACGAGGGCAAAGGTCTCGATCTCGACCAAGGCGCAGGTGATCAGGGGTTGATGTTTGGTTATGCTTCAAGCGACACTGATGTCCTCATGCCCATGCCTATCTATTACGCCCACAAACTTACTAAGCAACAATCAGAAATACGTAAAAATGGCATACTCCCCTGGCTTCGCCCTGACGCCAAAAGTCAGGTTACAATAGAATATCAGGATAGAAAGCCCAAGCGTATAGAGGCTGTAGTTCTTTCCACACAGCATGACGAAACGATCTCATACGAAAAACTTAAAGAAGCTGTCCTTGCCGAGATCATCAAGCCATCGCTGCCACCTGAAATGCTTGACAGTAACACCAAATTTTTCATCAACCCCACCGGCCGTTTTGTTATTGGTGGCCCGGTTGGTGATTGTGGAGTTACTGGCCGAAAAATCATTGTAGACACTTACGGCGGCAAGGGCTCTCATGGTGGCGGTGCTTTTTCCGGTAAAGATCCATCCAAGGTTGACCGCTCTTCATCATATATGGGCAGATATGTAGCAAAAAATATCGTTGCTTCCGGTCTCGCAGATGAGGTTGAGGTTCAGGTTGCGTATGCAATTGGTATTTCTCAGCCTGTTTCTATAAACGTCAATAGCTTCGGCACTGGTAAGGTTTCGGATACACGAATTAAACAACTTATCCAAGAACACTTTGATTTGCGCCCAAAAGCAATCATCCAGCACCTTGACCTCCTTCGCCCAATTTACAGAAAAACTGCATCCTATGGCCATTTTGGCCGTGAAGATGCAGATTTCACATGGGAAAAAACTGATAAAGCAGAAGCACTGCGGATTGCTGCAAAACTTTAAACTACACGCACCATTTTCACGTTTAACTCTAGGTATAAACAATGTCGACACAAACAAACGATTATAAAATTGCAGATATCAATTTAGCCGATTGGGGCAGAAAGGAAATCGAGATTGCTGAAACAGAAATGCCAGGCCTTATGGCACTTCGCGCGCAATATGGCTCGGAACAACCACTGAAAGGTGCCCGTATTGCAGGATGTCTCCATATGACAATCCAGACTGCTGTACTCATGGAAACGCTTATAGATTTAGGCGCTGAAATCCGCTGGTCTAGCTGTAATATCTTTTCAACTCAGGATCATGCCGCTGCTGCTATGGCAGCAGCAGGTATCCCAACATTTGCCTGGAAAGGCGAGTCAGAAGATGAATTTTGGTGGTGTATTGATCAGACTATTTTTGGTCCTGATGGTTGGACACCAAACCTGATCCTTGATGATGGAGGGGACCTCACCCAGATCATGCATGAAAAATACACGGATGAGCTGGTAAACATTTGCGGCATCAGTGAGGAGACAACAACTGGTGTTCATCGTCTCAATGAGATGGCTGCAGATGGTTCTCTGAAATGTCCCGCCATTAACGTCAATGACTCAGTCACCAAATCAAAGTTTGATAATCTCTATGGATGCCGGGAATCTTTGATAGATGGTATTAAGCGCGCCACGGATGTCATGATAGCAGGTAAAAATGCAGTTATCGTTGGCTATGGTGATGTTGGAAAGGGTTGTGCACAAGCACTGCGTGGCATGGGTGCCTCTGTTTATGTCACTGAAATAGACCCAATCTGTGCCCTCCAAGCCGCCATGGAAGGGTACAAAGTGGTCACAATGGAGGAAGCCGCTTCCTATGGAAATATCTTTGTTACCTGCACCGGAAATGTTGATGTTATTACCCGTCAGCACATGGAGCAGATGCCTAATGAAGCGATTGTCTGCAATATAGGCCATTTTGATTCTGAAATTGATATCGCAGGCATACGTAATCTTCCTTGGGACAATATCAAGCCACAGGTAGACCACATAACATTTCCAGATGGTAAACGTATCATTATCCTCGCCGAAGGACGCTTAGTTAACCTCGGATGTGCGACAGGGCATCCCAGCTTTGTTATGAGCAACTCTTTCACCAATCAAGTTCTTGCCCAAATTGAGCTCTGGCAAAATTCTAACAAATATGACAACAAAGTGTATTTCCTGCCAAAACATCTGGATGAGATGGTAGCCAGGCTCCATTTGTTAAAAATTGGTGCTCAGCTAACAGAACTCACAGAAATACAGGCAAAGTATATTGGTGTACCAGTTGAGGGTCCTTACAAACCAGACTATTACAGGTATTAATATTAATACACTTTAACTACTTACACTATGCAAACAAAAAGCCTGGCAGACTATCTGCCAGGCTTTTTGTTTGAAATTCGGAATATGAAAATGCGATGTATCATTTTATGCTGTTGCCAGCTGAATGTCTCCTGATAGAACTTCATGCACAACTCCATGGCCATCGCGAACATGCAGTTGCCCGTCATCATCTGGTCCCATCGAGGTGCCAACTACTTTCTCTCCAGTAACAGAAACCCATGTTAACGTTTTACCCAGCATAAAATCTCGTTTCCGCCATTTACTAATGATCGGTAAAAAGCCATTCAACTCAAACGCTTCTATCTGGTCGAGCAGTTCTCTACGTATCGCATGAAATATCTTCTCGATGTCAAATTTCTTCCCTGATTCCAGATAAAGAGAAGTAGAGTCATTGCGTAGAATCTCAGGGAAGTCACTTTTCTGCGTGTTGACGTTTACACCAATGCCGACAACTGCAAACCTTTCATTATCAGGGCCACCCAGACCTGATGATTCAGTTAATATCCCACCACATTTACGCATATTAAAATAAATATCATTGGGCCATTTTAATCCAGCTTCAAGGGTATACATTTGACTGATAACTTCAGCAACAGCAAGTCCGGCTACAAATGTTATTCGAGGAAAATCGAGAAGTGACAGCTCAGGCCGAACAATAATTGAACAATATAGACCTTTGCCAGCAGGAGAGCTCCAGTTCTTACCTAGACGCCCACGCCCCCTGGTCTGTGTCGCTGAAAGAATAGCCGTGCCATGTCTTGCCCCATCACGCGCAAGTTTAATGGCATCTTGGTTGGTAGACTCAGTAGATTGAAGGAAGTGTGTAGGATATATAGTCATTAAACAAAAAAAGTGCAGAGTTTTCACTCTGCACTTTCAACGTCGCTTGAAAAAATGTCGATGATTAATTCACGCCTTCGTCATTTTCTTCATCCTTAATACGACTTGGGATACCATACATTGTGGTAGACCCGGATGACCAGAACATTAACTTTTGTTCACGTACAAGCTCATTTGCAATATTTTTGATCTGACGAGGCTTGGTATCAGGATCACACTTATAGAAATCCTTGATATACAGCTGCGGTTTCGGAGACTTCGTAGCCTTCTCAATCATTGCTGCTTTAATTTCGTCTACACTTAAGGGCATAATGACCCCTCCTATAAAAAGGTGGAAGTCTAGCGGCGGCGTATTGTTACCTCAACACTGGGATAACAATACGCTCGTCAGTCAAGGCCTTCCGTTACTTGATGTGGCTGGTGTACTTGAACTGTGTGGTTGTACGCCAGGTATCATAAGCAAGACGATAATCATCAATGCTCTTCTCGGTAAATGGAATCTCACATTTCTCGAAGAATTTCTCCCAGCCAATTCTCTCAGCCCACTCACCAACACGCTCGTATTTCTTAGCATCACCTGCATATGCTTCAAGAATTTTCTTGATAGCGTCTACAGTCTCCGGCCACCGTGGTGTGGTGTTCGGAAGGAAAGGAATAACAAGTTTGGAGAACTTAGGGGCTGATCTGGCATTTGATACCTTGCCACCAACCAGAATAGCAATACCGTCACCCTCAGGATCTGCAAGCGGCATAGCAGGACACATGGTGTAGCAGTTACCACAGAACATACAACGCTCAACAGTAACTTTTACAGTCTTGATCTCTTTTCCATCAACCTCTGCTTTCGCAGGCTTAACAGCACCAAGAGGACAAGAAGCAATAGCAAGCGGAAGCTCACAAACACCAGTGATACGTTTGTGATCGATCATAGGTGGCTTACGGTGAACACCGAGAATAGCGATGTCAGAAGCGTGAACAGCACCACACATATTGAGACAGCAAGCCAGAGCGATACGTACCTGCGCAGGAAGAGTCATGGATGTGAAGTAGTCAAACAACTCATCCATAACTGCTTTAACAACACCAGAAGCATCGGTAGCAGGAGTATGGCAATGTACCCAACCCTGGGTGTGAACGATGTTGGTTACACCAGCACCGGTACCACCGACAGGGAATCTGTTTGCACGGCTAGCAAGATCATCCAGCAGAGGCTGAACTTTATCTTTGCTGTCTACCATGAATTCAACGTTGTTACGGGTGGTCCAGCGCATGAAACCATCACAATGTGCATCAGCAATATCACAGATTTCGCGGATCATATTGATAGTGATCAAACGTGCGGTACCACAACGTACGGTATATACCTCATCACCGGTCTCTGATTTATGCATCAGAACGCCAGGCTGAGTGATTTCATGCCACAGCCACTTGCCTTTATTGGCTTTGATGACAGCAGGGAAGAACTTTTCGTAGTGTGGTGGACCAAGATCAGAAATCCTTCCGTCCATTGGTTTATCCGGATTGTAGCCCATGATAAATCTCCTTATATATTTTAATATGAATTATTAGCTCAAATTAAAAGCAGCATTAGGCTGCATGCTTTGCACGGAACTCATCTACATCTCGCTCGAAACCACCCTCAACCTCTTCCTCTTTCCAGAAGACGTATGGGTTAGAACGAGGCTCTTTAACCATCTGCGGGATAGGCTCAAGTTCCATGACCTTGATAAAGGTCGGCAGGCCAACACGCTGCATGGTCTCACCAACACGCTCACGGTTCTTTCCAACTTCCATCCACCAATCCCAAACCTGCTCAATAAAATCAACAAGTTCCTGGAAATCGTTGTCTGCAGACATCGGGATAAACGGAAGAATAAGGGTTGAGAACTGTGCACCATCAAGAATTGGAGCTTTTGCACCAACCAAAACGGATGCACCCTGCTCTGCACCTGGACGCAATGCGCGAGGCATTACGTTGATACAATGCATACAACGAGTACACTCTGAATTGTCAATCTTCAGCTCATCGCCTTCCATCCACATACACTCGGTAGGACAGAGATCAATAACCTCAGCTTGAATATCAAATTTACCCCAGTCACGGCCTGAATGAGAACCACCGTTTGATGGGTAATTTCCAGCTACATACTCTTTAACGGCAGCCTGGTCGATACGGATATCGTCTCTCCAGGTACCGATAACGGAGACGTCTGAACGAGCAATTGCAGCAACACAGTCGTTCGGACAACCGGAAAACTTGAACTTGAATTTGTATGGGAATGCTGGACGATGAATTTCGTCCTGATACATCATGGTCAGCTTGTAGCATGCTTCTTCAGTATCGTAACATGACCACTCACAGCGGGACTGACCAATACAGTTAGCTGGTGTACGCAGGTTAGAACCGGAACCACCAAGATCCTGTCCCATGTCATGGGTCAGATCCCAGAAGAAAGGCTCCAGATTCTCGGTACGGGTACCAAGAAGGATGATGTCACCAGTTGAACCGTGCATGTTGGTTACACCAGAACCGTGCTTCTCCCAGAGGTCACACAACTGACGCAGGTTCTCTGATGAGTAGTACTTGGATGAAGGCTGAGCAACGCGAACGGTGTGAAAGTGCTCAACACCTGGGAATTGCTTAGGTACGTCAGCATAACGACCAACGATACCACCACCGTATCCGAAAACACCAACGATACCGCCGTGCTTCCAATGTGTGATTCTGTCCTTGAAGGACAGTTCCAGGATGCCAAGAATATCCCAGCACTCAGGCTTAGTTTCAGCCTGCTGCTTCAAGTCGGTCACGAAGCTTGGCCATGGGCCACTCTCCAATTGGTCCAACAAGGGCGTCTCATGTTTTGCCATGATTTCCTCCTTTGAATTACTGTTTAAACAACAACCTCTACCAATAATATAGCGAATCTAATAGTTCTCTTTGTGAACCAGCAGGAAGAGTTGTCGGCCTGAAACCGGCCTCACTCTGTCTTGTTCAAGCTCTGAACTGTGCCTCCTAACCAGCAATATTGTCAGGATGACACGAAACACTATTACTATGAATAATGATTCAGCGGCTGAGAATATCGTCCACGATTGAATTTGTCAACAAAAAACACCGCATATGTCGGACAACAAATGAACGAGGATTCAGTCTCCGATAGAGTCATTTGTGCCTTGTAGAGCAGCTTTCAGGAACTGTGTTTCAATATTTGCGTCACTACACTGCTCACCTCCCATTACATTCAGAATGCGGGTAGCGAGTACTTTACCCAGCTGAACACCTTCCTGATCAAATGAGTTGATATTCCACACAAATCCTTGGAGTACAATTTTCGCCTCGTAGATTGCGAGAAGCGCTCCCATCGTCCTTGGCGTCAATCGTTCAGCAATAAGTACAGATGAGGGTCTGTTGCCAGAAAATACTTTATTGGGATTCTCATGACTCTGCCCTGTCGCCATTGCTAAAGCCTGCGCCAGCAAATTAGCCAACAGTTTTTCCTGAGAACTGGTTCCCTCAACATCAAGGTCTACACCATATTGGTTCCTTACAAACCCAATAAATTCGACAGGCACAATTTCCGTTCCCTGGTGTAAAAGCTGGTAAAATGCATGCTGACCATTTGTTCCCGGTTCACCCCAGACCACTGGACCAGTTAAGTACTCAACACTCTTCCCAAATCGATTGATCGACTTACCATTGCTCTCCATATCACACTGTTGTAGATGTGCGGGAAAACGGTGTAATCCTTGGCTATATGGTAAGACAGCAAGAGTTGAAGCCCCAAGAAAGTTATGGTTCCAAACACCCAGCAATGCCAGCAATAGGGGAAGATTTTCATTTATATCAGCATTAGTTGCTACATCATCAATTTCTGCTGCACCGTGTAAAAACTCCTCTAGCTGTTCGTACCCCAGAAAAAAGCCCAGCATTACACAACCGACCATGGACGTTGAGCTGTATCTGCCACCTATATAGTCAAACATATAAAAAGAGCGCAGATATCGGTCAGGATTGTCCATTGGACTACCCTGACCCGTCACAGCAACACAGTGACGCGCCGGATCAAGCCCTTCAGCTTCAAGTTGTCTAACAACCATTCGCTCATTCGTCAGGGTCTCAAGGGTGGTCCCACTTTTAGAGACGATATTTACCAATGTTCGTGGCAAATCAACTTGTGCAAGGACTGCTGCCGCATCATCTGGGTCAACATTGGCAATAAAATGAACCCGCCTGCCAGGTTTCCCAAATGGCTTCAAGGCTTCATATATCGATCGGGGGCCAAGATCAGAACCACCGATACCCACATTCACCAAAGTAGTAAATGATTGACCTTGTTCATTAACCAGGGTTCCATTCTCAAGACCATTAAGGAACTCCTTTAATCGTACAAGTTCTGCCTTCATCTGCTGTGTTGCTTCCAGAGCATTTGGATTCCCTGAAAACAGATCACGGCAGGCCGTGTGCAGCACCTGCCGATTCTCACTTTCATGACCGTGAATTTTGTTTAAAAATTCTCCTTTCCGCATATCAGCGAACTGATGGACCAAACCACACTGATCAGCCAGTTCCTGAAGTCCCACTAGTACCTGATCATTAACGCGCTGTGTTGAATAGAGAAGCTTAAACGGCCCTGATCGGCAAACATACTTTTCCAACCGATTTTCCTCCGTTAATGCATCCACCACTCTCAGATCGTAAGGCTCACCAGCCAGCTGCCACAATTTCTTAGAAACGGGTGCCGAGGAAATATCATGAAATCTGTCAGTCATACTTTTTCTCCAGTTTCTGGCTTAAATATACATTACTTTCTTGCTGCCACACCTTTCCCTGCCAATTTCCGTAATTCTGCAATAGTCGCAGTATAATCTTCACTATTGTACACCGCTGAACCAGCTACAAAAATATTTGCTCCAGCCTGCGCGACTTCTTCAATAGTCTTACTGCTAATGCCACCATCCACCTCAATTCCTGTCTCAAGTCCAAGAGCGTCAATACGCTGTTTAAGCTGCCATATCTTCTCAAGAGATGATGGGATGAACGATTGTCCACCAAAACCAGGATTAACCGACATCAACATCACCAAATCCAGATCTTCTAAAATATAGTCAAGAGTGGAAAGCGAAGTTGAAGGGTTAAGTACCGCACCGGCCTTCAAGCCACGCTGCTTAATTTGACCTACAACCCTGTGTAGATGATGGCAAGCCTCTACATGAACAGTAATCCAGTCTGCTCCTGCATCGGCAAAAGAATCAATATACGCACCAGGATCGCTTATCATCAGGTGAACATCCAGTTCTTTATCAGTCATTCTTCGTGCAGCTTCTACTACCAGCGGCCCAATGGTAATATTTGGAACAAAATGGCCATCCATCACATCAATATGTATTATGTCAGCCCCCGCACTATCCACGGCCCGAATTTCATTACCAAGTTGACTGAAGTCCGCCGAAAGAATAGAAGGCGCAATCTGTATTTCCTGCATGATATCTCCTGAAATGTTTTTCTCGTAATACTTCATACAAAAGTCAAAGACCGCCGAACTCATACTATGGTCTGATATGTCTGCAACGTCTGTTGTTCAGTTGCTAAAAGACTAGTAAAGCGTAAAGCTGTCAACCTGGCAATGACATTACTTTGCACTTCAATTCATGGAGTGACTCTGCAAACCATGTCACCCGACTGCATCTCGATGTGACCTTCAAGCTCAAGAAAAAGAAAAAGCTCACTCAATCTGGCAGCGGAAAGGCCAGATTTTTCTGACACCTCATCCCTAGACAAAGGATATGCTTCAATATACTGGAGCAGATCCGAGGCATCCGGGTCAAGCCCTGAGAGGGCCGCATTGCCAACCTTCCCGCATGGTATATTATCTACAATTCCTGTTACATGTCGAAGCTCTTCCACGATATCAAGACCACTTGCGACAAGTTGCGCACCCTGCCGGAGCAACCAATGGGTGCCCTCGCTTTTGAACGAATCGACCTGACCAGGAACGGCAAAGATCTCCCGACCAAAATCCAAGGCCATCTGCGCAGTAATGAGTGAACCTGACTTTCGTGCCGCCTCGACTACAACAACACCTTGGCTTATACCTGCAATAATACGATTCCTGGCAGGGAAGCGAAATCCGTCCGGCTTGGTCCCTGGTGGATATTCACTCACCAACAACCCTCTGTCCCGTATTCTCTGATAGAGTTCATAATTTTGAGGAGGATATACAACGTCCAAGCCACATCCAAGAACTCCAATAGTTTTGCCATGAGCTTTAAGGGCACCATGATGCGCTTCAGAATCTACTCCCAGTGCCATGCCGGACACTACCGTCAAGGAGTGTGCAGCAAGTGTTTCGGCAAACGAGCTCGCTACACGTCGCCCATAGCTGGTTGCTGCTCTTGAGCCGACCAGCGCCACACAATGACTATTTAACAGTGTCACGTCACCCAATGTATAGAGAACAATTGGTGGGTCCGGGATTTGACGCAAGAGTTCTGGATACTCCTGGCAATTGTAAGGGAGAACAGCTCCTCCCAAAGACTTGACTTTTTCTAGCTGTTGGCAGGCTAGTACTTGATACTGTTGAATATCATTAAAACCTGCAAGCTGTTGTGCACGAATACCTGGCACTGTGGCAATCTCTTTCAAGGACGCCTTGAGCAGCTGCGTGGCATTACCAAAACGTTGAAGAAATTTAACCGCACCGACCGGTCCAAGGCCCGGAAGCATACTGAGACAAATCCAGTCTCGCAGAGATGAATTAACAGACATGATTCTCCTATAAAAGCAAATGGCACAAACCCAACATCTGGATTCGTGCCATTTCATAAATCTTCATGCTTAAGTGGTCACGTTGCACCACCGCTGAACGCCCCTGTGGCAGTCCCTACCCCAGAATTCTCTGTCAACGGCCAACAACGTTCACCTGTCAGTCATAAACACCCGCAACTCTTCTATACGGGATGGGTGTTTCAATTTAGAAATCGCCTGGGCCTCAATTTGACGTATGCGCTCACGGGTTACAGCAAAACAGCGACCAACCTCTTCCAGAGTATGATCATACTCGACATTGATGCCGTACCGCATTCGTAACACTTTGGCCTCACGGGGCGAAAGCGAACCCATAACCTGGCTCAAACATTCTCGTAAAGAGTTTATCATCGACTGATCATCCGGGCCGACTCGATCCTGATCTTCAATAAAGTCACCAAGAAAAGTCTCACCGTCATCACCCACTGGAGTGTCTAAAGAAATAGCATCTTTGGCTATTTTAAGAGCCGACTTCACCTTGCTCACATCTGAACCGAGCAAATCAGCCATCTCTTCCGGCGTTGGCTCACGGTGCTCCTCCAGTAGAAAGTCTTTGGAAACACGAAGCAGGCGATTAATAGTTTCAATCATATGCACCGGCAACCGGATAGTACGTCCCTGATCCGCAATGCCACGGGTTATCGACTGCCGGATCCACCATGTTGCATAGGTACTGAACTTGTAACCTCGGTGGTAGTCAAATTTTTCCACCGCCTTCATCAAGCCTATATTACCTTCCTGGATGAGATCTGAAAACTGCAGCCCACGATTAACAAATTTTTTCGATACAGAGATAACAAGCCGCAGGTTGGCACGAACCAACGCTTCTTTGGCATGTTTAGTCATCTCCCTGCCGGCTTCAATTTCATGTAACAGGCTTTGTAGTTTCTTACCATCAATACCCGCTTCACAAACAAACTGTCGACTAACCTGACTTTCTATATCTTCAAAAGCAGGCTCTACACCACCGTCGACTGCTGCAAGTTTATGAACTCCCATCACTTCTACAAAAATTCTTCGGAATTTTTTAGACAGCTCTTCCAGGCCAGAAGAAATAGCATTTACGCACTCGCCGCAGACAACGTTTTCTTTGAAAAGCTGAGCAATTTTTTCGCCATTAGCAATTACTTTGGCATAAAGCTTATCAGCCTTCGCATCTCCTGCAGCTAAACCCTGGAGGTCTTTTAACAGTTCAGAGCGTTTTTTATCGAAAGCAGCCGCTTTTTCTACGTTGTCAAGAAACGCAGCACTTTCTCTTTCAATCATCTCAGGATCATTATCAGGAACACCCATAATGATCTGGCAAATTTTCCCCTTATTCTTCTGGATATCACTTGCCAGCTCAAGCAACGGTGGAACAGCCAGCAATGTCTGAAAAACACTGCCCTGCACCTGCTGTTTGCCTTCTTCCATCATTTTAGCAAGTTTGAGCTCTTCCTCATGACTTAACAACGTCAAAGTACCCATCTCCCGAAGATAAATGTTCATCGGGTCAATAGAGTGGTTACCATTCTTGCCTGAATCGGGCACTCGCGCAGCCCTTCTGCGATCATTGTTACGCCGATCGCTGAATACACTACTACGCCTGTCCTTGGCCTTTTTTCCTCGCCTGTCTTCGTTCGAACCTTCGGAGAAATCCACTGGGACAACCTCTTCATCAGAATCGAAAATTCCGGTCAGATCGTATATTGCAGGATCATCATCAACCTCTACAACATCTTCGTCCTGCTCTTGCTCATTTTCTTTATACTGATCATCTAAACTCATCAAACTCCCCCCTTATTGTACAATTACCGACTACCAGTAACGTACCCATGGAAAATCGTCCCACAATCCTCCAGATTTGCTGACATTGTACGTTCAATCTGCCATAACAACATCGGCACACAGCCTAGAAATGCGCATTTCCAAGCCAAAATGTCAAGAACATTTTCGCAAACACTTGTGCTTTTATCGCCACAACAGAGACAAATCTTTAAAATAATCAGATCTTACCTTACATTTTCAAGATCTGTCGAATAGATCGCTCCACCTTCACAAAACGCTATAGGCATCTAAATTTACTCACATTACAGAAATACCAAGACTCCACAGGGTGGACTATTTTATTTCTACACCCTGAAGTTGACGATCTATGTTTTGCTTTTCACGCAGTAATTCCTGAAGTTGCTGGAAATCTCCTGTAGCCTGCACCTCATTTATCCTTTTCAACACATGTGCCGATGACCTCTGTAGTAAAGACAACCTCATCCAGTCAAGCAACTCATCCACCTCGAAACTACCAGGAGTTTCACTTTCTTCTAACGAAGATGGTACCTCAGTATCTAACAACAGATCTGCCACAAGGGTCCGTTCTGCTCCTTCCGGCAGGACAGACAGCAACTCTTCCGGCTCAATATCTTCACGTTTATCAAGGAGATGTCGCATCTGCAAAAAGAGTACCTCACCGACACTCCCAGTAAGACAATCTCTCAATCCCCCTTGATCCAGTTTTGAAAAATAGTGTGGATAGAGCACCATAAAGCTCACTAGCCTTTTCTGGGCCGAAGTCAACGGCTCAACCCGTTCCTGACGCCGCTGTAACGGTGGTGGTTCATCCGGGTACTCAGGCAGAGGTACCACATCAGATTTTTCAAGCATGCCATCAAGCTGCTCCGGAGATAGTCCAAGTTCTTCTGCAAAATGTGATACAACAACCGTTCGCTGCAATGGTGACGCTGCTGCTTTTATCAGGGGGCGCAGGGCTTCAACTATTTTACTTTTACCATCCAGCGTAAGTCCAAATTCTGCAACCAGCTGCTTGAACATAAATTCCGGTAAAGATTCTGCATCTTCAACGAGTTTACGTACAGCCTCCACACCCTTTTCCTGAACAAAAGTATCGGGGTCATGCTCCGAAGGCAAAAGGGCCACCTTTCCCGCCACCTGTTCTGCCAAAAAGTATGGCACGGACCTGACTGCAGCTTTAACACCAGCCTCATCACCATCAAAAAGCAGGACAACCTCATCTGCATAGCGCTTTAACAGCCGTAACTGTTCTCGGGTCAACGCTGTCCCTAATGGAGCTACAACATTTTCACAACCATGACAGACCAGAGAAACCAGATCGAAATTTCCCTCCACAATAATCGCCTGATTTTTCTGACGGATAGCATCTTTCTGCTGATAAAGTCCCAGAAGCAACTTGCTCTTATTATAAATTCGACTCTCAGGTGAGTTGAGATACTTTGGCTGCCCTTCCCCAATTATCCTGCCACCAAAACCACAGACCCTGCCGCTGATCTCATAAATCGGGAAAAGCACCCTGTCTCTAAATCGATCATATGCTCCTCCCCTGTCATTTTTTACTATTAAACCAGCCTCAAGAGCTGCTGCATGCTCTTTTTCATGCAGTTGCCCAGTTAAAAAATCCCAGCCAGCAGATGCAACTGCCGGGGCATAGCCAAGGCCAAACCGCTCTTGAACGGATAGTGGAATACCTCTTTTTTTCAGATACGCCCTGGCATCTGCAGCATCAGGCGATGCCTTCAGATACCGACTGTAGGACTCCGCTGCCTTACTGCTGACAGCAAACATATCTTTCCGGTTTTTCTCAAGTCGGTCCTGTTCTGGCGATCGTGGTTTTTCAGGCAGAGTTATTGAATACCGAGCTGCAAGTTCTTTTAAGGCAGAAGGAAAGTCCAGATTGTGATACTTCATCACATAGGAGAAAACATCTCCAGACTCGCCACAACCAAAACAGTGAAAGAACTGCTGCCCTGGGTGAACAGAAAACGAAGGCGTTTTCTCACCATGAAAGGGGCAGCGCCCGAGAAACCTGGCACCACTTTTTTTCAGATCGACAGTTTCACCAATGATCTGTACAATGTCAGCACGGTCTTTAACCCGTGCGACTATTTCTTCTCGTGATTCCTGGATAGCCATTATCTTTACAAATTACCTGGGAGGAGAGTATTCACAAACGCGTCTGTTTAATATAATAATTAACTACGAAACAAGCCATGCAAATCCCACACGATCTGCATAGCATCCCTTTACTACTTAACGTTCTGCCATCGGAACCCATGGAAGATATTACGCAAATACTCGCTTTTGAGGTGAAAAAAGAGATGGCGGACCGGTATTTCGGTTTCAGAAAACGCATTGAAGACGACACGGCAGCCTATGCTCAACGGCTAACGCTCTCATCACTTGAACTAGAAAACAAAATTGGTTTTGCACTAATCCGTATCTATATTCTGCTACAGGAAAAAACATTGATTTCCTCATTTTCATCCCTAACCGGGCTACCGCAGAATCTTTTTTATGACCCGTATATACTCGAGTCACCAACCATCCGTAAACGTATATTTGAAGGTGAAAAGTGCCGGGGACTAATGAAAAGACAACGATTTCAGAATATGGTCTTTGATACCTACGACAAGTTAGCAAAACATATTAACGAATACCGCCAAACCCTGACTGAGCTGACCGAGGAACAAGAAACGATACGGGAAGAGATTAATCTCTTTTATCGAAAAAATGATATCGACACAATTCTTTCTTTTATCCGTCGCCTTGACAATCCAGACAGCAGCATACTTAACATGATGCAACCCGCAGAGAATGGCGGCCATACTAGAGGCCTCAGAGACCAATTACGACTGCACCCGCCTTTACCTACCTGTGAAATATTACCAACGATTCCTGCCATTCCAGATCGAAAACAGATCAAACGTCAGCTGGTAAAAATTATACACGCCGCATTCCAGAATTCAGAAAATAGTGACGTCAAAACCCTTGTGAAACACGACCATTACAACTGAACACCTCCAAAATTAAAAACATTTTCCTTTTCAGTAATTTAACAGCTATACTGTTCCTTCGTGGAGACATTATCTCCCCCTATCATGCCAGCTACACTTTATATCGGAAGGCACGACCCTAGCAAACGCATTCTATACCAGTATTCGTTTGCTCATCCATAACGACCTGCTCTCCAAGCAGGATAAATTCTCCAAGGATGATTATGAAATAATGAAAAACTTGCCGTATAAAATACATGAAATTACGGAAATATTTGACTACTTTGCCTAGGAGCGACTGATATTACTGACCAGAAGTGAAATTTTTGACGGCAGCGGCTATCCAGAAGGTCTCAGGGAGACGAGATACCACTCGGAACAAGAATTGTCAGTATTGTGGATTCGTTTGCCGCCATGGTAGCTGACAGGCCACATCGTCCCAAACTTTCGCCGTGGTCCATTTTACACGAATTACGAAACGAAGCAGGAAAACAATTTGCCCCCTTTCTCGTTCTCAAGCTTCTTGATATAATCGAAAGCAACAAACTGCTTGAGATAAACAACCAAGACCTTATGAAGATTCGAGCGGAGCTGCTTAAAACTTATGCGGGCCCAGAATTATGACAGAATCAAAACTTAACGCAATCATTCGGCAGGTTGACAATTTTCCAGCCCTCCCTGCTACTGTCAACAAAGTCATGACAATAACGGGCGACCCCGAGAGTACTGCTAATGATCTCATGCGGGCCATATTGCCAGATCAGTCAATGTGTGCCACAATTCTGAAAATAGCCAACTCGGCCTTTTTTGGAATGCCACGACAGGTTGCAACCATTGAGAAAGCCGTCGTGATTCTCGGTTTTAATGAAATTCGGAATATAGTGCTTAGCAAAGCTGTTTTTACCTCTTTCAAGAAACTGCAGAAACAAAACAAAGAGTCCACTGACCTTTTCTGGGAACACAGTTTCACATGTGGTCTTGCCGCGAAAATCATCGCTGAAGATCTCCACTACCCTGCTAGCGAACTATTCATTGCAGGACTTATTCACGATATAGGCAAGCTTGCCATGCTGATGACTTTCCCGCAAGATTACATGCTTTTATTTGAGCTATCTGAGCCACACAGGTTTCGCACAATCATCCATGAGCACGAGGAGTACTCAACCAGTCATGATGAAATTGGTATGCGTATCCTGAAACGGTGGTTATTTCCAGAGCAACTTCTAATTTCTACAGGATATCATCATCGCCCCGAGCATGCCCCAGCTGAAAAAGTATTTCCTGTCATCGTTCAACTCGCGGACATGCTGTCTCTCATGCACTGCAGCCCTGACCGGCTGGAACCTGATGATATTACCACCATATTTGAGGACTTCATTCCTGAGAGCGGTGACCTCTGGCGTGCCAATGGACTCCCCTGGCAACCTGAACAGCTTGGCAAATGGTTCAAAAAGCTACAAGAACAGCGCAAGCGTGACCAGTCAATACTCGACATAATGATGTCACAATGAAGATTGGAAATATCAAACGCACCATTCGCGGCACCAAGCGGCTTGCGGAAATCATCAAGGTTCTCTCTAAATTCGGCTTTCAGCAGGTCGTTATCGATACTGGTCTTTATCGCCTGCTTGAAAGTAGCAAAGAGGAGACTGATACTGCTATTGCAGCCTCAGCAGCAGATCAGCCGCGGGCTGTACGCTTTCGTCTTGTCCTGGAGGAACTTGGGCCAACCTTCATCAAGCTGGGGCAAGTCCTCTCCACCAGACCTGACCTGATCCCTCCAGACTGGGCAGAAGAACTCAAAAAGCTCCAGGATCGCTGCACCAATGTTCCTTTTAGCGAGGTTTACGAAGTACTGCAGCGAGAGTTCCCAGGAACACTGGATTCTCTGTTCGAGCAGATTGATGAAACCCCTCTGGCAGCAGCCTCTCTGGCCCAGGTTCACAGAGCAAGACTCAAGGATAACACTGAAGTTGTGATCAAAGTTCTTCGACCCGGTAGCAGGAAAATGGTTGAAGAGGATATGACCTTGCTGGAAGGAGTGGCACAGCTGGTAGAACAATATTTCTCAGATCTTGGTTATAGCCCAACAGATGTTGCCAAAGAATTTTCCCGCGAATTGCTTAAAGAATTAAACCTTGTCAATGAAGGACAGGCTACCGACAGACTCCGCCGCTATTTCGAGCAGGACACTACTGTATATTTCCCCAAGGTATACTGGCAGGCAACCACAAGAAGTGTTCTCACCCTTGAAGAGATAAAAGGTAGACTATTATCCACACTACGACCGGAAGACCTCACCCGAGCCGAGCGACGTTCTATTGTGGCCAAAGGAACAGATGCCGTGTTTGCTCAATGTCTTCAGTACGGTTTTTTCCATGCTGATCCGCATCCAGGCAATATCTTTTTAAAAAATGACAACAGCATCTGCTTTATCGATTGTGGCATGACCGGCCAGCTTGACCGACAGACCACTGAACATCTCATAGACCTGGTTGCAGGAATAATCCAGGGTAATGTCGACAAACTCTGCCGAGTGGTCATTGAACTCACGGAAGTTGACCCTGCCATAACAGATCGCCGCGATTTCCGAACTGATCTCCAGCATCTCATCAGTCATGTCCAAAGTAAGGATCTCGAGCATCTCGATATCACGTCCCTGCTTTCTGACTTTTTTGCCATGCTGCAACTCTACAAGATCAAGTGTCCTAGTGACCTTATCCTCCTTACCAAAGCACTTACAACCATCGAAGGCGTGGCCGAACAGTTTGACCCCACCTTCGACGTCCTCTCCCATGTAGAACCACGCATTCAGAAGATTGTAATCAGTCGTTATGGTCTGCATGCCTTAAAGGACAGAATGCAGAAAACCCTTTCAGGTTACCTTGAACTATTTGAAGAGCTTCCATCAGACCTGCAACGCTTTCTCGGCCATTTCCGACATAGCAGATTTACCCTTAATCTTGAGCTGAAAAGACTGGAGCATCTGGCTGACAAAATTGATCTTTCCAGCCGGATTATGGGAGTCGCCATGATCATTTCTGCCCTTATTGTCGGATCTTCAATACTCATTCTTGCTGATCGGATGTCCGATGAGCCAGGCTTTCTTGGCACACTTGGAATTATCGGTCTCATCTTAGCTGGTGTAAATGCAGCTGGGTTTGTTGCCTCATTTCTACTACCAAGAAAAAAGGAGTAACAACACCTTACGCTCTCAGACAAATTCTGGATCAATAACTTTGATCATGGCATATCCTCCCTGAATAATCTGAGTATTGCGAAGGCCGGAAGAATCAAGAAAAATCTGGGTTTCATATGCCCGTGGCCCTGTATCACAGAGGATAGAGATCAGCTCATCTTTTGGTACATCAGCAACACGACTACGAAGTTCAGCTTGGGGAATATGTATCCAACGACTGCCATATTTCTCTTTTCCCGCAGCAGCCTCTCTACCTCCACGAATATCCAGTACCCGTGTTTTTCCCTCAGCAAACATTGTCAAGAACTCACAAACATCAACCGGTCGATTCATCCCGCAAAGGATATTGTCCAGGACATTTCCCGCATTATTGACCACATCCATTGCCGAAGAGAAGGGTGGCGCATATCCTGTCTCCAGCATACAGATATCATCCACGTTGACACCATGCTCAAGCAGTACCGCTATTGTGTCCACTCGCGCCTTCACAGCATTACCATTCTTCCCTGTAGCCTGTACTCCTACAATTTTCTGGCTTTTCCTGTCTGCAACCAATGCCATGTATATCAGCTCTGAATTCGGATAAAAGTGAGCGTGGTCTGCCTGAGAAACAACCGAGACAACAGGGTCATACCCTGCCTCACGGGCCATATCTACAGTCAGACCTGCTGTGGCCACGCCCAACTCAAACACTTTCATACAGAAGGTTCCAACCACCCCTCTAAAATGACTGCTTCCACCGTTGATATTTGTCGCAATAATACGCCCATGTCTATTCGCCAGAGAACCTAAAGGCATTACAGTTTTACCACCACTTACCAGGTTCGTAAGCTCAACACAGTCACCGCCGGCATAAATGCTTGGATCACTCGTTCGCAATCTGTTATCAACAAGAATACCGCCACCACGGCCTATGGAAAGCCCAGCTGTTGCAGCAAGTTCCGCATTAGGTCGCACCCCGGTTGCCAGTACCACAAGGTCACAGGAGATACGTTCATTATTGACACATACGACATGCTCACCACTTTCTTCATCCTGCTCTATACGTTCCACCGTCTCATTGAGCAGAACCCGCACACCATTTTCTTCCAGCTGACACTTTACGATCCGGGCTATATTTTTACCCAGAGCCATTGGCAGGACTTTACTGTCCCGCTCGATCAGTGTCGTTTCCACACCCCAGAGATCAGTCAATGCCTCGGCAAGCTCCACGCCAATCGCACCGGCCCCAATAACCACTGCCCTTCCAACTTTTCCCTCTTTCATGAGGTTCTTTATATTTTCAGCATGATGCAGATTAGACACAGTGACAACACGGGGCAGATTGCATCCTGGAATTGCCACTCTCACAGGTGTCGCTCCAGTAGCTAAGACGAGCTTATCGTAAGAGATAAAGTCAATTTCACCACTTCGTAAATCTTTCACCAGAAGACGGTTATTTTCCCGGTCAATGGCTGTTGCTTCCATCTCGGTTCTGATGTTGACGGCCTTGCAATCCGAAAAAAAATCTTTATCTCGCAAGGCGTGAGATGTAGTTGAATAGAGATCTTCAATATCATTAATATCCCCACCCACATAGTATGGAATACCGCAACCACCGTAAGAAATCAGATTATCACGATCCAAAACTGTGATGATTGCCTCACTATCTAATCTCCGCAACCGGCATGCTACCTTCGGTCCCAATGCAACCGCACCCACGATTACGACTCGCTTTGCCATATCTACTCCCTCATATACTGTATTCAATCTATATGGTAACAAGGCCAGGAACCCACCGTTACACTGGTCTGAAACAAGATGCCAATCAGCTGCACGGATAACATCTCGGCACATAATATACCAGCATATGCACAAAATACAGCCTTTTCCTGACCTTCTATAGCGGCTGGCAACAATTAATTCAAATACGTAATAATTTAAGAATATTAGAGAGATACTTCAATGTAGGAGTACAGATAAACTATGCGATGCAACCCGACTTCATGTCCACTTAAACCTGAGAAGTCGGGCTAATAAATATGAACGGATTCCGCTCATACCTGATTATAAATTTTTAGAAATGTCTCTGCATCAAGACTAGAGGAACCAAGGAAAACACCTGACAGAGATGGCAGGGCGAAATATTCAGCGACATTATCAGGAGTAAGAGAACCTCCATAGATAACAGGCCGATTAGGGAATATGCCGCGTATAAAATCAACAGATTCTGCGACTTTTTCTGGAGATTCCGGAATACGAAAACTCAACGCATCCACAGGGCTATACCCAACAATCATGTTTTCACACTCTATATCTGATAAAGATGTTAACTGTGACATTGTATAGGGTTGGTCCACACAGACAATAGGGCAAAGCCCCAGGTCAGCTAACTCAACAACCTTGTTCGTCACATCCATGGAGGTCTCGTGAAAATATCGGCGCCGATCTGAATGGCCAACAATAACATAATCAACAAGCTCCTTTAGCATGTCAGCAGCAACTGCTCCGGTGTACGCACCTCGTGGAAAGGGAGAAACATCCTGCGCGGCAAGATAGAGGTTCTGCAGGCCAAGTTGACGTACGTGACGTGAAATATTTTCAAGGCAGATAAACGAAGGCGCTATGATAACATCAACATTGGGCTTTGCGACATACCCTTCAGCGAAATCATCAAACCATCGCCGTGCCTCATCAAACGTTTTATGACATTTCCAGTTTGCAACCACCAATCTGGGGCCCTGGCTGTCCGGCTGTGGCTGTTCTTTCTTGTTTTTGTCTTCAGTGTTCAAGAATCGGCTCAATATGCCCACGTATCTCCTCTATCGTTACATCTGCTATTGTAAAAATTTTACGCCGTGAGGCCTGGCCTGAGACCAGTGTGATATCACGTTTAGCTACACAAAATAATTTTGCAAGAAAGGCCGCCACCGCTTTATTCGCTTTGCCATCCACAGGTGGAGTAGTCACTGCAATTTTCAAGCATCCGTCATAAAGTCCACTCACCGCATTTCGCGATGATTTTGGCTGCACATGTACAGTAATACGAACATTGCCTTCTTTAGTTGCAGTAAGATATGGCATACGCTGATCTGAGTATTTTCAGTGACAACAAAACAGTTCATCGCCACTGAAAAGCTCAATTTCCATGTTATCTCTACTTTTCTCTAAAGGTGTCTATTCCAGCCGTCTCAATTTCGTCATCATCACCAAGGGGAATAGACTGAAACAGTTCGGACAGATCTTCATTATTATCCGGAGAAGCAGTCCCAGGTACAACATCAATCTGTTCAAGATAGGCATGCAAAACAGCTCTCAGGTCTTCACGTACTTTTGTTTTCTGCTGCTGTAGTTTCTCTATCTGAACCGGAAGGTCTGCCAACTCGTGTTCTGCCTCTTTCCGAAATGTCTCCACCTCTTCAATGGCCTGCTCCATCATACTGTCAGACTCTTCCTGGGCCTTCTTGCGAACATCATCAGCAAATCTCTGGGCAGCGAGTAAAGTGGTTTTAAAGTCAACCTCTTCTTTTTTTAACTCTGTAATCTGGCCTTCATAGAGTTCAACCTGAGCTCGCAGTTTCTCAACTTCACTGCTGCCCTCAACATCTGTACTCTTTTTATCATCCAAACGACTCTTTAAGGTCTCAACTTCTTCGCGTAGCTCCGCCTCCTGACGTTCCCAGGCTTCCAGTTGCAATGCCTTTTCATGCTCGGATGCTTCAACAGTCTGCTCAAGACTCTCTACCTTCTTTTGCAGATCGTCTATAATTTCGTCTTTTTCCAGAAACTGTACAACGCTTGCTTCGGTTCGCTCTTCCCTCTCCCGGGTCTCGTCAAGAAGTGCAGTTCGCTCCTGCTTTAGAGCCTCTGTTTCTTCGTGAAGCTCAGCAAACTCTTCCTCCTGCTTTCTCCGCAGCTCGTGCAGGTCGAAGAACTCCTCTGCCAGCAATTCCAGGTATGCCTTTACCTCAATGGTATCATAGCCCCTGAACTTAGATTGAAATTCCTGATCTTTAATGGACTGTGGAGTAATAGACATAGTAGTGCTCCGTTGCTGGTAAAGTTAACGTATATAAAACCGAATTATCCCATTCCCATTGCTATCTGCTTCATAGTGGGCACCAGAAAGCTCTGGAGAAACATGATCACCATGATCAGCAACATTGGTGAAAAATCGATCCCACCCATACTGAATGGGATAAAACTGCGAATCCTGCTTAACAGTGGCTCAGTAGCGTCGTAAAGAAAGCGTACAATCGGATTGTACGGGTCTGCATTCACCCAAGAAATAATTGCTCTACCAATAATAATCCACATATAGGCAGTTAACAGAAAATCAACCAGCCCTGCCAGGGCCATCATAAAATTATTCACAACAAACATTCTCTCCTCCCTCTCACTCAGGCCACTTGACTGCCAGTTTTCACTCTTCCACTTACAGTTGCCAGGACAAGCCGCTCCTCACCATCTGTATCTGTTTTTGCTGCCAGCACCATACCTTGCGAGGGAATCCCCATCAACTTTGCCGGTTCCATATTCGCAACAATCAGCACCTGCATACCGAGGATATCCTCCGGATCATAATATTCAGCAATACCGGCGACTATGGTTCGCTCTTCCGGGGCATTTACTGTCAACTTCAACAACTTATCGGACTTCTTTATTCTCTCAGCAGCAACAATTTCTGCCACCCTGATTTCAATATTTTTAAACTGGTCAAATGTGATCAAACCTTCAGTGTCAGCGGGCATTGCTTTCTCTTTCTTTTTCTTTGCCTGCTTCTTATCCTTCTCGTCGCTGCCCTTAGGCTTCTTCACATCAACACGAGGGAAAAGCGGTTTGATATCCTGTATTTTTGTACCAGGCTGCAAGACGTTCCACTTACCACCGACCTCAAGAAGGCCTACTCCTGGATCATCTGCAGCTATCCCCAGACCTGCAACCATTTTTGCCGCTGTCTCAGGCATTACCGGTTTCAGTACCAAGGCGAGCAAACGTAAACATTCCATTAAATTATAGAGCACAGTTGCCAGCCGCCCTGTAGCTTCAGGATTTTTGGCAAGCGCCCATGGTTCATTGGTTACAATATATTTGTTGGCATAGCTTACCAGCTCCCAAACCGCCTGCAAACCTTTGTGGAACTGGAAGTTGGCCATGTACTCCCGATAGGACTGCAACATATTTTCAGCAGTTTCAAATAAGACCCTGTCAGTTTCCTCCTCACCTGCAGGAACAGGGACAACTCCATCACAATATTTCTGCAACATGGCCAAAGAGCGGCTATAAAGATTACCTAGATCATTGGCCAGGTCTGAGTTTTTCCTGGCAACAATGGCCTCACTGGAAAACGAAGCATCAAGACCGAAAGACATCTCACGCAGAGTAAAATAACGTAAAGTATCAAGACCATAAGCCTCAACAAGCTCGCTTGGTCGAACAACATTGCCAATGGACTTTGACATTTTGGTATCATCCACATTCCAATAGCCATGCACATGCAGTTTTTTGTAAAGCGGCACCTCCATGGAAAGGAGCATGGTCGGCCAGTAAATAGCATGGGGCTTTAAAATATCTTTAGCAATCAGATGCTCTGCCACAGGCCAGAAGGTGTCATACTTTTCATCATCTGGGTAGCCGAGGCCTGTCAGGTAGTTGATAAGGGCATCAAACCATACATATGTGACAAAAGTATTGTCAAACGGCAGCTCAATCCCCCAGGTAAGTCGGGTTTTCGGCCGGGAAATACATAAATCCTCTAGTGGCTCGCTTAAAAATGAAAGTACCTCGTTTCGATATCGCTCAGGTGTAATGAATTCTGGGTTAGCATGAATATGGTCAATCAACTGCTGCTGATACTTTGACATCCGAAAGAAATAATTCTGCTCAGCAATTTCCTGAGGTGGCTGCTGATGATCCGGACAGTTTCCGTCAACCAGTTCTTTTTCCGTCAGAAAACGTTCGCACCCCCGGCAGTATAGACCTGAATATTCATCAAAATAGATATCACCTTTATCATACACCTTCTGCAATATCTGCTGAACAACTGCAATATGGACTGCATCTGTGGTACGAATAAAATTATCAGGAGTGACCTGCAGGATTGGCCAGGTGTCACGGAACATGCCACTTATCCGATCTGCATACTCTTTGGGTGCAACATCTTCTTTTGCAGCCGCTTCAGCAATTTTGTCACCATGCTCGTCTGTTCCCGTCTGGAACCGTACTTCTTCTCCGCAAATACGACGAAAGCGGCTGTACGTGTCAGCAACGATGGTGGTGTACGCATGACCGAGATGCGGCTGCGCATTAACATAATAGATAGGAGTTGTGATATATGTCGTCATGAAAATATTCCATCTCAGCAGCTGATTGGCCGCCTCACTATAGAAAGGATCTTTTATCTCTCATTCATTGTTCTTTTTCTATTTTTTCAAGCCTTTGTCAACCCGGATAAGTTCATACCCCTGCCATTCCTCCATCGGCATCAGCTTTTCTTCACCTTTGTCATTCTGTACAACGATAGATTGTTTCAAAGGGTTCTGGCGGCGTACTTTATACGCCTGACCATCGATCTTAATGCGACGACCCGGCTTTGGCATTGCTTTCCGCTGCTGACGATACGTATCATACTCATAGGTGAGACAGCAGAGTAAACGATTGCAAAGACCAGATATTTTCGACGGATTAAGGGGGAGATCCTGCTCTTTTGCCATTTTAATGGAAACAGAATCAAACTTCTTGATAAACGACGAACAGCAGAGTTCCCGACCGCAAGTCCCCATGCCACCAATCATCTTCGTCTCATGGCGAACGCCAACCTGCCGCATTTCTACCCGTGTTCTAAATTCCTGAACCAGATCCTTTACCAACTCACGAAAATCGACCCTATTATCGGCAGTAAAATAAAATATAACCTTGCTGCCATTAAAAAACCTCTCAACCCGTACCAGTTGCATTTCCAGCTTGTGACGTTCGATCAGCTGCTGACATATGGAAAAAGCACGGCTTTCATACGGAGTAAGCGCTTCGAATCGCTCAAACTCTTCACTATTAGCCTGGCGGGAAATTTCAAAGGTAGCCTTTTTATTCTTTGCCTTGCAACCACACATCGGTGCAGCTCCATGGACAATGGCCGGTTCCTGCCCATGATCGGTTTTCACCATCACCACTTCGTCATGCACCATGCCGGAAACTGACGACGAGGCTGTAAACATCTGTCCATCTTTCCGGAAGCGAATTCGGTAATATTGACGTTGCTCATCGGGCTCAACGCCTTCAATACCTTCAGCGCCTGTTTCTTCCCTGCTATCAGACATAGGGGTTATTATCCTTCATTATTGTGTTTCCTGATGCAATTGAAACAAGAGCACTTCGCACACAAGAGTACGGTTACAGTTTCGCTTCAACTCTTTTTCAGCCATATCAATAGCCTGCAGTTTAGCAAAAAGGTCGTCGGAACTCCAGCTTTTCAATGGGCTATCAGCCTCCATGCCAAAGCCATAGAGCCCGGGATCTCTATCATGTTCGTGCAAAACACGAAGCGTATCTCTCAGCCACAATCTGAGTAGGCCAAGAAAAGGCAAAAGATGTTCCTTTAAGTCCGCCATCTTTTCTGCTACCCGAAGCAGCACCCCTACGTCCCGATCCCCATCAATCCGGGGATCACAGACAGCGGCAACCACATCCTTTACAATGTCGATCATCTCTGCTTCATGCAGGAGAAGAGCCTGGCCAGGACTGCCCTCAGCCAGGCGTGCCAGCAGTAATGCTGCTTCTTTTCCCAGCTCAGGTTTATTTTCCAAAACAATCCGGGCACACTCCTCCACAGGCAAGGCGTAAAAAGGCACGACTTGGCAACGGGATGAAATGGTGGTCAGTATGTCCTGGGATGCCTCCGCTGTAAGAATCAGCAAGTTCCCAGATGGCGGTTCCTCCAGTGTCTTCAAAAGGCTGTTAGCGGCTTCCTGCCGCATGGTATGAACGTCTTCCAGCAAGACCACACGCAGTTCTGATTCGTAGGGTGGGTAGCCCAAGGCACGACACATTTCCCTGACCTGGTTAATTTTAATCATGCCTTTTTCCGGTTGAACGACCATAAAATCGGGATGATTACCGGAGAAGAACTTTTTACACGAACGACAGACACCACAGGCTCTGCCAGGTCTCTCTCCCCGGCAATTTAAGGCCGCAGCCACACCACGGGCAAAGAGCTTTTTACCAACACCATCAGGACCTTTAAAAAGGTAGGCGTGCGGAACTCTTCCCGAACTGATTGTCCTGGAGACAAGGGTTTTACCCTTTTCCTGCCCGCTAACTTCAGCAAAACAGAGTATTGGCATGTTTGATTTCATTCCAGATACTTACCCTGACATCAATTCCATTTCAGAACAAAGACTGCTGCTTGGCAATCCCCTGTTCCTGTGTCTTCTCAGCTACATTCTTTTCTTCCTGCAATGCATTGAGATAGAGGTACCTCTCCAGAGAGCGCTGATAATCACTCCAGCTCAGCTCAGTACTGTTTAGCTTACGCCGTAACTGTTCAAGGACGTTCATCTTTGAATCCAACTCGTCAATATAGTTGAGTAAAAAGGCCTCAACAGTCATGGGGACTGCCGGCGATCCATACTCCTGACGGCCATGATGACTCAGGATAAGGTGTTGCAACTGCTCAAGCAACTCATCGGGAAAGCCCTTAATCTGGCCTGCCACCCGACCAACCATTTCACTACCTATAACCAAGTGTCCTTTCAAGCGGCCACGAGCTGTATAGTCGATCAAGCCGTTATCCATGTAGAGTTCTTCAATTTTGCCCAGGTCATGCAGCAAAGCCCCGGCAATAAGGAGCGACCGGTCCACCCCCTCATAATGATCAGCCAGCATATTGGCCACTCTTGCCATGGAAAGTGAGTGTTCGAGGAGCCCACCTATATAGGCGTGATGGATACCCTTAGCGGCTGGTGCTTCCTGAAAACGCTCCCAGATCTCACCTTTCTGAAAGAATCGGTTGAGCAATTTTTTAATAAAAGGATCACTTACCGATCGTGCCAGCGCATGCAGATCTAAAGCCATTGCTGAACGATCATGAAGGGTGGCCTGGAGAAAATCCGCAAGATCGACCTCATCTTTTGAAACTGGAGCCACCTCGTCAACCTTCAGCTGCAGCTTATCTCGATAAGACTGCACCAGCCCCTTCATGTGAATAAATTCGCCGGGTTTGCATATCTCCTGAAACTGCTCAGCATTATCCCATATCGGCCCACCCAGTTCGCCGCTCTTGTCCATAATTGAAAGAATGAGATACGGTTTTCCTGCTCTGGTCTCAGAGAGCCGCGCCGATTTCACTAAAAACGTGTCATCAACCCGGTCCCCTTCCTGCAGCTGTTCAATGAATGTGGATTTCGCCATACTTACCAACCGTAATGTCAGACATTAAATCGAAAATGCATGCAGTCACCGTCAGCTACCACATACTCTTTTCCTTCAACCCGCATCAGCCCCTTTTCCTTAGCCTTATTCTCACCCTGGCAATTAACAAAATTGCTATAGGCGATCACTTCAGCCCGGATAAAACCATGCTCGAAATCGGTATGGATCTTACCAGCAGCCTGCGGAGCCCTTGCCCCAACAGGTACAGTCCAGGCCCGGGTCTCCTTTTCACCAACAGTAAAAAAGGTCTGTAACCCCAGCAGTTGATACCCTGCCTTGATCAAACGATTCAGGCCCGGCTCGGCCATACCAATATCCTGCAGGAACTCCTGCTGTTCTTCAGCTGTCAGTTGACTTAGCTCCTGCTCAATCGAACCGGCAATCACAACCAGGGAGGCACCTTCTTCCTTTGCCACCGCTTCAAGCTGCCGAACATAGTCATTACCATTGACCACGTCCTCTTCCAGCACATTGGCCACATAGAGTACCGGTTTGGTGGTAAGCAACGAAAGCTCTTTAATAAGAAGCTCTTCCAGATCATTCTGAATGATCATCTTTCTGGCTGGTTGCCCCGAGTCAAGCAATGCCTGCAGTTTCTCTAGAAACAGAGCCTGAGCTTTGATCGCCTTATCACCGGATTTCGCCATAGACTGAGCCTTTTTCAAGCGTTTTTCAACGCTGTCAAGGTCTGCCATGATCAATTCCATAGTGATTACGTCACGATCCCGGTTTGGATCGATTGAGCCTTCAACATGGACGATATTGTCATTATCAAAACAGCGAATGACATGGACAATAGCTTCTACCTGCCTGATATGCCCAAGAAACTGATTTCCCAAGCCCTCACCCTTGCTGGCACCCTTAACCAGACCAGCAATATCAACAAATTCCATCTGGGTGTTGATCTTCTTACGTGTCTTAGCAATATCCGACAGTATATCGAGGCGATTATCGGGGACAGGCACAACTCCCACATTTGGTTCTATAGTACAGAAAGGATAATTTTCAGCATCAATTCCAGCAGCAGTCAACGCATTAAAAATTGTCGACTTGCCAACATTGGGCAAACCAACGATACCACAACGAAAACCCATTACAACAGCTCCTTCAACATTCTATAACAACAGATCTTACAATCTGAAATCAATTCATTTAACGGTAATACCATACAACAAAGTACGGCCAGTTTTTTGGTACAAACACGCCTCCCCCGTCAGAGCGTATACAAGACACAGCTTTTACAGACAGAGTTTGCAAAACAGAGTATAATACACTGATCAAGCAGAAAACGCCCACTTTTTCAAAAACACACGGAGCACAGTCATTCACTGTAGCTACGTATTACCAGCCGCTCCCAAAAACCATGAATACACTCTTTACCAACTGCACAATTTTCTCCGGCTCTGGAGCCGAACTTCTTCATGATGCTTATCTGGCAACTAACGGCAGCCTCATTGCCGACATGGGCCCGATGAAGACAATGCCCCAATTCCTTGGGGCGCACCTCATCGACTGTACGGGAAAACTGCTCATGCCCGGTCTTATCAATGGCCATAATCATTGTGCAATGACCTTATTTCGTGGCTTGGCTGATGACATGGCACTCTCAGAATGGTTGCACAATCATATTTTCCCTGCAGAGAAACAACATGTGAGTAAAGAGATGGTCTATTGGTGCTCCAGGCTGGCTGTAGCAGAAATGCTGCTCTCAGGAACTACCTGTGTAGCAGATGGTTATTTCTTTTCTTATGAGTCAGCCAAAGCATTACATGATTGCGGTATGCGGGCAGTGGTCGGTCATGGTATCGTTGATTTTCCAGCGCCAAGCGTTCCAGACCCTAAAAAAAATATTGAAACGGTGGCAAGGTTTATTGATGAGTGGCAGGGAGCCAGCCCCCTTATCACAACTGCAGTTTTTGCCCATGCACCCTACACCTGTTCCCCCCCAACACTTGTTAAGGCTAAAAAACTCGCAGACAAGCGAGGCGTACGCTTTTTTCACTCATATTGCCGAGAGCAGCAAAGAACAGGAAATGATCATCGACAGGCAGGCAGCAACGCCTTTACAGCACCTTGCCGCCCTCGATCTACTCGACGATAACACTGTGCTGATCCATGCAGTTTGGCTGAATGACCATGACCTGGAGATTCTTGCTGATAGTGGAGCCCATGTGGTCAGCTGTCCACAAAGCAACGCAAAACTCGCCTCAGGCATTGCCAACATCCCCCAAATGCTAGAGAAAAACATAACTGTTGGCCTTGGCACCGATGGTTGCGCGTCAAACAATGGACTCGACATGTTCAGAGAGATGGACATGTTGGCAAAAATCCACAAGTTAGACAGCCTGGATGCGACAACTCTTCCAGCCCAGCAGGTGATAAGAACTGTAACCAGTGCCAATGCAGAATTATTAGGCTTGCCTGACCTTGGCTCTCTAGCTGTTGGCAATCCTGCTGATCTTATTCTGCTCGACCTTCAGACACCAAACCTCACACCGTTCTACAGCCCTGACCTTCTTGTGTATAGCGGCTGTGGTGGCAACGTACATAGCACCATGATCAATGGCCAAATGGTGATGGAAAATAGAAAAATCCTCTCCTTTGATCTCGATGAGACGCTCTGCCGGGTTCGAGAAATGTCTACACCAAATCTCCCATAGTTCACGTACTGGCAAAATGCTCCACTATTTGCTATGGTTGACGCCTCGTTACTACAGCAACACACATTTACGTTTGAGGCTTTTGACAAGCTGCACCATCATATCACCTACAAAGGATTACCATGGAACACAATATAGCACTTATCACAGCCGCCGGGAGCGGCATGGGAGCAGCAATTGCCCGCCATCTCGCCGAAAAAGGCTGCATTGTCGGGATCCTCTCATCTTCTGGGAAAGGCAAGGCACTCGCCGAAAAGCTAGGCGGTTTTGGTGTCACGGGCTCAAACCAGAATAGAGATGATTTGCAACAGCTAGTGGACATAGCCATGGAACGCTATGGTCGCATTGACAGTGTGGTAAACAGTGCTGGACATGGACCGAAAGGGGATCTACTGGCGTTGACCGATGAAGATTGGCAAACAGGCATGGAAGTATACTTCCTTCATGTTGTACGTATGACCAGGTTGGTGACGCCGATCTTTCTCACTCAGAACAAGGGCTCTATTGTCAACATCTCCACCTTTGCCACCTTTGAACCAGAGTCCGCATTCCCGACATCCGGAGCCTTTCGTGCAAGCCTGGCCGCATTCACAAAACTCTATGCAGACCAATACGCCTCCAACAATATCAGGATAAATAACATTCTCCCAGGCTTTATCGACAGTTTACCGGAAAAATCCCACTTCAAAGAACGTATTCCCATGGGTCGCTACGGCACCGTCCAGGAGATAGCCGAGACTGCGGCCTTCCTGCTTTCGGATGGTGCCGGATATATTACAGGGCAAAACCTGAGGGTAGATGGCGGCATTACCCGCTCTGTATAAATGGGAAAGACAACATCCAAAGCAGCCAGCCTGCAACTACTTCCTGCAGGTCTTGGCCTGGTTTCGGCCTTTCTTTTTGGCCTCGCCACTCCTGCCAGCAAACTGCTGTTAGGAGAGATGAACCCTTTCCTGCTAGCCGGTCTTCTCTATCTCGGCGCAGCCGCAGGAGTGACCCCACTTATTCTGCGAGAACGAACAGCCAGAAACGTACAGCGTACTATTAGCGGCACCCAGTATATGTATATCGCCGGAGCTGTTATTTTTGGTGGCTTCCTGGGGCCCGTTCTCTTGCTCATCGGCCTACATGCCGCGCATGCTTCATCTGTTGCCATCTGGCTCAATATGGAGCTCGTGGCAACGGCTATTCTCGGTACACTTCTTTTTCATGATCATCTGGACCGTAATGGCTGGATAGGGGTAAGCCTTGCTCTTTGTGCCGGACTCATAATGACAGCTTCAGAAGGAGCAAGTGGCCTGACAGCCGCCCTGCTTGTGACTGCAGCATGTTTCTGTTGGGGCTTTGACAACCACTTCACTGCTCTGATTGACTGCCTTACCCCATCACGCATAACCCTCTTTAAAGGAGTTTTTGCCGGCAGCATCAACGTCGCTATAGGGCTTTATCTCTCCATCAACAACCCTACACTCGCGGTTGTAGGCAAAGCTCTTGTTTTAGGCGCATTCTCCTATGGGGCCAGTATCGTCCTTTATGTTATATCTGCTCATCACCTGGGGGCAACCCGCAGCCAAATCCTTTTTTCCAGCAGCCCTTTTTTCGGCGTGGGCCTGGCAGCACTGCTACTTGGAGAACAACTGCGACCATCACACTTTGCAGCTCTCTGCTGCCTGATAGGCGCAATATACTTTTCCAATCGTGTACGCCATGGGCACGAACATAGCCATCATGAATGCCATCACACCCACCTGCACGCTCATGACGATGAGCACCATGATCATACACATGAGGGAATTGACCCTAGCGCACCACACTCCCATGCGCATCAACACCATTCACTCAACCACACCCACCCCCACTATCCGGACCTGCACCATCGCCATGATCATGACTAGCCCACACAAACAAACAGGCCGACTCCCCTAAAGGAATCGGCCTGTTTGTTTGGCACTGCATAGCATTTCAGCTTAGGTGATCTATACAAGAATCCCAGGGTCAACAGAGGAAACTGACTCGGTGCCAGTGAGCACCATGCATTGCTGCAATTCCAGTTGAATTTTTTCAAGATATTGCTCAACACCGTCGCGCAATCCGCCAACCGCCGCAACAGAAAATGGCCTGCCGATCATAACAGCATCAGCCCCCAGGGCAAGCAGCTTCAACACATCACCGCCTGATCGCACTCCGCCATCGGCTATAACCGCCATTTTGCCCTTCACGGCAGCGCTGATCTGCGGCAACACTTCTGCAGCACTCGGGGCAAAATCGAGAACTCTGCCACCATGATTGGAAACGACAATTGCATCAACACCCGCCTCTGCAGCAAGAAGAGCGTCGTCCACTGTCATGACACCTTTTAAGATGAATTTACCGGTAACTGCTGCCCGTATTTTTTTCAACTCAGCTACACTTTTAGGAGAAACGGGACGTCCCATTTTTCTAAGCGTTACCAGGCCGGCTGCATCAATGTCCATGCCAACAATATCCGCACCGGTGGCCTGGGCTTTCTCCAGCTTATCAAATAGCTCCTGATCCTCCCATGGTTTTACAAAGGGAATCCCCATGCCACCGGCAGCCTCAATGGCTGCAAAACCGGATTGATAGATAAATTCCGGCACACCGTCACCAGTACAACCAAGAGTACCTTTACCAATACAACCGTAAATGATGGCATCAATATAATCCTGCTCACTCACTTTACCACCCATATTAAAAGATACTCCCCCAATGGGCGCGGCCAATACCGGCATAGACAAGGTTTTGCCAAGCAGTGTGGTTGAGGTTTCTGGCTCTTTCACGTCATGAACAAGACGCATATTAAATCTCTTCGCAGCCAGCCCACTGAGATTTGCCTTAAACGACGAAGCGGTACCAAGTCCACCCATACCTGGCACCTCACCGGCACAAGCCCGACCATCACAAACCGGACATACCCGACAATATCCCTTCATCAATTTTCTGGCATTATCGTAAATCTCTTTCATTTATTCCTCCAATCATTCATTTTCCCAACAATCGCCTGGCCAATAGAACAGTTCTGGAACCAGCAATTGACTTCATATACTCTTCACTTTGCACAATTACCTTTCCCCAGACCTCCCGTCAAGAGATCCAGATCGTATAGTTCTAAAATCCATGCCCCAACTTCGCCTACAGGGAAAGAGCTTGACCCGGTAAGCTCCATCGCGTTACGTTCTCTATTTCATTAGCTCCCTGCCATACGCCAAATACATACAATCGTCTAACGTTTTTTAGCTACAAGGTTATCAGATGCGAAAAATCATCCGCCAGATCCTCACCTCCCGAGTTTATGAAGCCGCCATTGAAACATCTCTTGACGAGGCGACTTCCCTTTCTGCCAGGCTCAACAACAATATCCTCTTAAAACGTGAAGACCAGCAGCCCGTATTCTCATTCAAACTGCGTGGAGCATATAACAAAATTGCGAACTTAAGCAGTGAAGAGCGAGAGCGTGGCGTCATAGCAGCTTCTGCAGGAAACCATGCTCAGGGTGTCGCCTTTGCAGCCAGGAAACTTGGAATACAAGCTCTTATCGTTATGCCGGTCACCACCCCGGCAATAAAAGTTGAGGCAGTAAAACGGTTAGGTGGCGGGGTCGTGCTGTATGGTAACAACTATTCAGAAGCAGCGGATCATGTGACAACGCTTATTGAAGAAACAGGGATGACCTTTGTCCACCCCTTCGATGATGAGTTGGTTATTGCCGGCCAGGGTACAGTTGCCGACGAGATCTTGCGCCAGAATCCCGGCAGACTTGATGCAGTGTTTGTCCCTGTTGGCGGCGGAGGCCTGATCAGTGGAATGGCTGCTTACATTAAAATGCTGAGGCCTGAGATACGGGTAATAGGTGTTGAGCCGGCAGACAGTGACGCCATGGCTCAGTCTCTTGAGGCAGGAAAGCCCGTAACCCTCCCCTCCGTTGGGATCTTTGCAGACGGTGTCGCCGTACGAGAAGTTGGCAGAAAAACGTTCAGTCTTTGTAAGGAGTTTGTCGACGACATTATCCGAGTCAACACTGACGAGCTCTGTGGTGGAATTAAGGCTATCTACCAGTCCACCCGTTCTATAGTAGAGCCTGCCGGCGCTCTGGGCATAACAGGATTGCTGAAATACATCCGCGACACTGGCTGCAGTGGCCAGACCCTGGTTGCTGTGAACTCAGGGGCAAATATGAATTTTGAGCGCCTCCGTTATGTGGCTGAGCGCACAATGATTGGCGACCAGCAGGAGGCTCTTTTTGCTGTAACGATCCCCGAACAACCGGGAAGTCTGAAACGATTCTGCCATGATCTGGTGGGAGAACGGAATATAACCGAATTCAATTATCGCCTGTCAGATAGAAGCAATGCTCATATTTTCGTTGGCATCTCCATTACAAGCAGCAAAGAACGGGAACTCTTCAGCCTGGAGCTGACTAAAGCAGGTTACGACAACCTCGACATCACCGACAACGAACTGGCAAAAACTCACATCAGATACATGGTAGGGGGACGCTCCAGGGAGGTGCAGAATGAAAAGCTCTTCCGTTTCTGGTTTCCAGAGACACCGGGTGCCCTGGTACGGTTTCTTGACGCTACCCGTGGTGAGCGAAATATTTCACTGTTCCACTACAGATTACAAGGCGGGGATTTCGGCAGGGTCTTGGTAGGACTAGAGTTTCCGGAAGGAGAAGATCCAGGTCTCTATTCAAGGCTGGACAAATTAGGATACACCTATTTTGAAGAAACAGACAACCCTGCCTATAAGCTGTTTTTGTAACATTGGGCCTTCAGCCTATTGCTGAAGCTGCTCCCCGATAGCCATCACGAGGAGTGGGCCGTGGGAACCTATCTCCTGCATGAGGCCGGTTAGTCTGTCCATATCGCTTTGCCTCAAAGCTTCTTGCATTGCGGACATCAGACCAAACAGAACCTCTGCATGGACATTGCCAGAACTTCCTTTCAATCGATGCACAAGTCTGCTGCATTCGGCAAGGTCATCGTGAGAAATAGCAGCGCCAATCTCTTCAATCTGATTGACGACCTCTTTGCTGAAATATTGGGCAATCACCCGGGCATGATGCTCATCACCAAGAAGACGTTTCACCAACTGCTTCAAATCAAATACCACGGGTGATTTGGGTAGTGCCCCTACGTTCGGTGCCTCCGGATACCCAGAGTCAGGTTTCGTCAGCACTTCACCTTCCTGTGCCTCCGATGGCAACCAGCTATTCAACACCTCTGCCAAGGCCTGCGGTTGAACCGGTTTAGTAACGACATCATTCATGCCGGCGACCAAACACCGCTCTCTGTCACCAGCCATGGCATGCGCTGTCAAGGCCACAATAGGCAAAGCAGCGGCTCTCGACTCCAGCTCACGTATTTTTTTTGTCGCTTCCAGGCCGTCCATAACCGGCATAGAGACATCCATAAAAATAATATCATAAGAGAGCCTGGAAGCATTCTCTAACGCTTCAAGACCATTTGTGACTGCATCAACATGAACACACCCCAAACTGTTGAGCATCCCAACCACAACTTGCTGATTAATACTATTATCTTCAACTACCAGCACCCTTGCCTTGCCGCGCACACTTTCATACACAGAACATGCGTTGGGATCACCGGATACGCAACGCTGCAGGTTACCGCCCTCAGCCAGACAACTGCAGGCTCGCAATAAGCTTGCATATCGTATCGGCCTGGCAAGATAGACCAGATCGCTCCCCATCGCCTGAATGCCTATTCTGTTTCGGCCAGTATTGTCGTGCAATATAATACGACTGCAATCTGTATCATTGCTCCACTCTGTAATACCCGAACAAGAGTCACCCCCCACTATTAACGTATAGGGCTTACCTTCTGCGGTTGCAGCAGCAACCGTCTTACCGAATTCGTTCGTGTCAGCCAGCTCGTCAACCGTTGCTCCCCATGCCTTGAACTGCCTACAAAGATAACTGTGAATATACGTATCTCCCTCTGCAACCAGCACCCTTTCTCGGCAATTTCTTTCACCACCCCACGGGGAACGAGGTTCCACTGCATCACCGCGTAAATCAAAAACACACCAAAACTCGGCACCTTCTCCAATCGTGGAAGAGACTCCTATTTCACCGCCCATCAACTCAATCAGCTGCCTCGAAATAGCTAACCCAAGCCCTGTCCCTTCGACCTCACGGGTCAACGAATTGTCCACCTGAGTAAAACTCTCAAAAAGAGCCTTTTGTTTTTCCAACGGAATGCCCGGCCCGGTATCCCGAACCGAGATTTTCAGCTTTCGTTCTTGCTCCTCTCCGCTCAGGCTAACCTGAATGCGAACTTCACCTCGGCTGGTGAATTTAATCGCATTTCCTGCCAGATTAAGCAGTATCTGACGAATTCTGACCGGATCTCCCGAGACTATTTCCGGAATGTCAGGCTCAGCATGGCAACTAAATTTCACCCTAGCAGGATCAATGCGTGTTTCCACCAGATCGATCACATCGTCAAGTATATTTCGCAAGTTAAAATCAACTCGTTCCAGGTGAATTTTCCCCGCCTCTATCTTAGAAAAATCAAGGATATCATTAATAATTGTCAGCAACGATTCGCTACTTTGCCGAATTGCATGCACATAGTGATGTTGCCTCGCATCCAACTCTGTGTCCATAAGCAGCGTCGTCATACCCAACACTCCATTCATCGGCGTGCGTATCTCATGGCTCATATTCGCCAGAAATTCACTTTTTGCCCTGTTCGCCTTTTCTGCTGCTTTTTTCTCCACATCCAGCTGACTGGCAATTACTCTCGCCGTTATATCAACAACCGATCCTTCAAAACAGCTCGCTTCACCATCGCTATTATATACACAGCGAGCTGCGATTGAGCCCCACATCTGTTTCTGGTCACTCCTCAGCAGCTCCGCCTCATAACCCATTACACGCCCATCCACCTTAAGAATCTGAGTAAGTCTGAAAAAATCCTCGTTTTTCAGTATGGATCGTATACCGCCATTACTACTGGCTGCAATAAGCGCGTCTGGTGTTTTGTATCCAAGCATCCTGGCCATTGCTGGATTGGCACTGAGGACCCTGCCATCCACAGTCGTTTGAAAGAGCCCCTCAATCGATTGTTCATAAAGCAATCTGTACTTTTTTTCAGAGTCCTCCAGTTGCTCATAAAAAAAGGCATTCTCAACTGCCACTCCAATCTGCTGAGAAAGTGTCCGCAAAATCTGAAGATCAACATGCGTCAGGCGCGATCTCCGCAGGGTCGTTTCCATCCCATTACCTGCCAGAAGAATATGCGGGATGTCGGTATCCTTTCGCAGCATAAAAGCAGCGGCAATAAAGTATTTCACCTCAAGATCTGCTTCATAGGGACAGGTTATAGTGTGCTGGTTATCTCCATTGACAAGCAACTCACCATGTTCTTCAATAATCTGCAACAGATCTGGGGCAAGCGGCTTATTCCCAACAGACCCGTTTGAGTAGCCATGTCGGGCCACAACGACATATTTGTCTTTTTCCTTACGTAATATTAGTGCTTTATCAAAGCCTATTTCAACCAGTGAGCGCACAACTACCTGATAAATTTCCCGGTGTGTCTTGGCGGCCAGGATACGCTTATTCAAGCTCTGGAAAAACTGCAAACTGCGGACACGTTTATTCAACTCTATCCGGGTTTCAACAAGTTCTGCTTCCTGGCGAATGAGGGTGGTGGTAAGATTGTTGATCTCCTCCTCATAGGCAGAAAGAAGATGCCCTGTACGGCCTGTTTCTATAGAGACGAAATCTGTTTTTATATTTGGAGTATGGTCTATCATCCTTCAATACCTAGCAACACTCCTGTATAATTATGAAAATAGTTACAACTGTTAATTGGTGCAAATTCTCCGAACGTAAAAAAGCCTACCATATTACTCCTCTCCGTTAATACATTACGTATTACATCAACATCCGGTTTCGGATCTCCAAAAAGATACGATCCTCTACCGCTGCAATTAAAATAGAGATACGTGGCACTTTCCCAGTCACGCAGTTCACGGATCATAGCATCTGCCATTTCCTGTGTTCGCTGCAGTACCAGCCCCCTGTCACGGCGCGTAATACGAACTCGCGTGCCTTCGGGAATTTCCACTGCAAGGCGAATTCCACCGATATCTTCATCTATACCTATTATTGCCCTGTTTAAGATGTTTTGACTGTATCCCTGCCCTGGAAATTCTTCTCCAAGCTCAAAAAGATTTAACGTCTGCCCAATATCCTGCACCCGGTCAACACCGATAAGATCTTTAAGGACATCAAGTGCCGGGACATTATCAATCTCACAGATGACATTCCCTTCGGCCCGGCTGATGGTTCGAAAAAGACCGATAGGCGTTGAGCCATGAGTAACCCCGATACAGTAGTGAAAATTACCAGATAACAGAACGCCACAGGCACCATCCTCAACCACCCTGCCGTTACAGAACTGATAGGTTTTGTCCTGCTGGAAATCATTACCTGCAGTACCCCCAACAACATCAACATGATAGGGAAATCCTTGCCGTATACCTCTATACAAAGCATCTGCGTTTATGGTCAGGCCATCAGCAAAGAGCAGAAGCAGAGCACTTTGTTCACTTCTGATATTCGCATTTCGTAAATGAGTAGCTATCTGACGCCCCACACCTTCCGGATCGTCAAAAAGGCCTGAGTATATAAACGGCGCTATCGAAATGTTCTTATCAGTAATGCCCATAAGGGCAATGGAGTGAGTAGCTTCATCACTACCAGAAGCTGAGATTACTCCGGCACCTGAACAGCCACATAGCGGGACCTCAGCACAATACGATTCAATACCTAGAATCACCTCTGGTAAATCATGACCAACGGACGAGAAAAGTAGCAACAGATCTGGCGTATCACCTGCCATTTTTTCGAGAATTGCGGATATTGCCTCTCGACCTGCCAAATAAGAATCAGTCTCGTTACTGTAATGGATTGCTGACTTCATAGAACTACTATCATCCGTCGTACCTCACAGCCAAAAAACACATCATTTCAGGGATTCAAACCCACTCCTGCAAATGGTTATCCCAAACCAGTATATTGGCCAGAGATATTACGTTATTTAAGCTTTCCACAAATCCACAGCGAATGTCAAACCGCAACACGTCCCCCAAGAGATAACAAACGCGTGGCGTAGCACTTGATTATTGATAAACGGAATACTATGTATTGAAAATAGGAGAATTTATTTGTGCCAAGAGCGAAACGAACGATATAAAAAATATCTTCGATTTTTTTCAAGTGGAGCGATAATGGAATTTTTTGAAACGATCAGAACACGACGCAGCATTCGTAGTTTTAAGAAGAACCTTGTTCCGGCAGAGCTACTCGACCAAGTAATAAGAGCGGCCATGCTTGCACCATCAGCTGGCAATCAACAACCCTGGCATTTTATTGTGGTTACAGACAGAGAACAGCTTGATCAGGTTCCTACCTTTCACCCATATTGCAAAATGATCACCAAAGCACCTGCAGCCATAGTGATTTGCGGAGAGCCTGATGGAAAAAAATGGCCAGCCTTCTGGGCACAGGACTGCAGCGCTGCAGCCCAGAATCTGCTTCTGGCCGCACGAGCGCTCGGACTAGGCACAGTCTGGGCCGGTGTTTTCCCGGAAGAAGATCGTATGTCCGGCGCACGAAAACTTTTTGGTATCCCTGATTCTGTATTCCCCTTTGCCATTATCCCCATCGGCTGGCCTAATGGGGACTTTAAGGAAATAGACAGATACAGATCAGAGCTGATACATTCTGATCAGTGGTAGCGAGGGGTGAAAGCGGGACACGGCGTTCAGGTTTCACCTCCTTTAATCACGCCACCTTCGCATGATAAATGGTGCCCGCTGGTTACCACCTGGCTCAGGTTGAGTTATATAAATCTCATTACTATTTTGCCCCCACCAAGCAACTATCCAGTCATATTTTGAGTACATCATCCCGATCCGTTCATTATTTTTTGAGAGAATTTCCGATCCCTTGTAAATAATGCTCACATACTCAATATCATCAAGCTGCCCCCAAATTCGATCGATATCTTTGATCCACTCCTGGAGCTGATAACTGCTTTTGAACTCATACCAGAATTGCGACATCAATATATAGTCTTTATCAAGCGCCATTAACGCTATCGGTTCGCCATCTGGACCGGTGTAATAGTACCTATATTGAGGTTCCAGCCTATCTGAACGAAAGTACTGTTCAACTTCAAAATTCCTGCGTACCTTGACATAGTCCCTATTGGTAGCACAACCTGAAATAACTACACCAAGCAGGCATATAAACAAGAAGACACAACACCTCGATATTCTTTTCCTTCCTGATTTAACAGTCGACAAAACAGTATATGTTTTCATTACGGAATTCCTCAACTACGATAATATGGTTGATCATTCAGAGAAACAGTGCAATATTGTTTTTTCACCTGATTATTGGGCAATCGCCCCTTTACCTTTCACCTCAATCTGGCCGTTTATTTCATATTACAACCAGGATAGGAGCAGTAAGCAATGAAAAAGCAGATGATTATCTCTGTGATGTCTAAAGACCGACCCGGTGTTATTGCCGATATAACCGGCGCTATCTATAAACTTGAAGGAGATCTGGCCGACCTGAACCAGTCAGTACTCTGTGGCTACCTCAACATGATCCTTATGGCAACCTTCGATGGGGAGGTCACCCCCGAGGATGTTCTTGCCGAAATCTCCCACATTAAGACACCTGTGAAATTTGAAGTTTCCATCAAAGTGATGGATGAGCCAATTGATGTCTGCTATTTCAGCCTTCCTGCTGAAACGTATATAATGACAGCGCAGGGGAAAAACAAGAGCGGGCTTGTCTACAGTGTCAGCCAGTTCTGTTACTCCCACAACATCAACATTCACGATTTAGCCACAACGCTCCGTGAAGACCAGTATACCATGGTCCTACAACTCGACCTGTCACAGGTAAAATCTCTGGCCACCGTACAGGAAGCATTGGTTGAATTCTCAGAATCCACCGGATTGAAAGTGATGATGCAGCATAACGACATATTCCAGGCCACCCACGAAGTTACTTTGCACTAAGAGCCACCACTCACAGAAAACAGAGCCCTCGACTCTCACCGCAAAGATAAGGAGTAAAACATGTTACGATCCGACCAGATTCTCGCCACTGTAGAGATGATCCAGAAGGAAAACCTGGACGTCAGAACTGTCACCATGGGTATAAGCCTACTTGACTGCCGAGGCGGCAGTGTTGAAGAGACCTGCGAAAAAATAGAAAAAAAAATCTTTGAATATGCCGGTAATTTTGTTGCCACATGCGACAGAATAAGCCGTAATCTTGGTATTCCGGTGGTCAATAAGCGCATCTCTGTCACCCCCATTGCCTTTGTCGGTTCCGGATTTGACCAGCATGGTTTTGTAGAACTTGCCAAAAGCCTCGACCGAGCGGCCACTGCAGTTGGCGTAGACATTCTTGGCGGCTTCTCTGCTCAGGTGGAAAAAGGTATGACCGCCACTGACCTGGAATATATCAAATCTCTGCCTGAAGCTCTGGCCCAGACCGAAAAGGTCTGCGCCTCAATCAATATAGGTACCAGCCAGAAAGGTATCAATATGGATGCCTTGGCCATGATGGGCCACACAATTAAAGAGATTGCCGAAAAAACCAGTGACAATGGGGGCTTTGGTGCTGCAAAATTTGTTGTTTTTTGCAACCAGCCTGGCGACAACCCCTTTATGGCTGGTGCAATTCACGGCCTGGAAGAGGCAGAAGCAGTATTAAACGTTGGGGTCAGTGGTCCTGGGGTCATCGCCAGAGCTCTTGAGCGGTTAATCGACAATCACAATGGCAGCGGCAAACTACGCCTGGACGATATTGCCGATGAAATCAAGCAGACCACATTCCGCGTCACCCGCTGTGGGGAGCTTATCGGACGTCAGGTTTCCAAAGCCCTTGGGATCGAATTTGGCGTCGTCGATCTTTCCCTCGCTCCAACCCCGACCGTTGGGGATAGTGTAGGTGAGATTTTTAAAATTCTTGGTGTAGACTCAGTCGGAGCCCCAGGATCTACTGCAATTCTTGCCATGCTCAATGATGCTGTAAAAAAAGGTGGTATCTTTGCCAGCAAGACTGTTGGAGGCTTAAGCGGTGCATTCATTCCTGTCATGGAAGATTCCGTGCTGGCTGATGCCGTAGGTGAAGGTGCGCTTTGTCTTGAAAAACTTGAATCCATGACTTGCGTCTGTTCCGTAGGACTTGACATGGTTCCCATACCGGGGTCCGTAGACGCTGACACCATTTCCGCAATTATCGCAGACGAAATGGCTCTGGGCATGGTCAACCACAAAACAACAGCTGCTCGCCTGATTCCAGTTCCGGGTAAAGAAGCGGGCGAACATGTCAGTTTTGGTGGCCTTTTTGGTGCCAGCCCTATCATGGAAGTAAGAAATGTTGGTAAATCAAAACGATTCATAGCTTGGGGCGGACGCCTTCCGGCTCCCATACATAGCTTCAAAAACTAGACGTATACCTTAGCTATCTGCTCCGACCTGCCTTCTCTTTCTGGAGGCAGGTCGGAGCCACATAGAAATTCGGGATAAAACAGATCCCAACCAATTCAGACACACACAACCGTACGTCTCTTTCTCGTCAACCAGAGACTGCAGTTTGACATTCCTTTCCGTTCTACACTACAATTAAGATAAGACATACCACGATCTCATTCGATGTATATCGATACATGATACCCAGCTCTTTTTCGCAGATCTATATCTGCATAATTCAGCTAGTCAGTGGAGGTTATGTCATGCAAAAATTCAAAAAGATCCTTCTCCCCGTCGACGGCTCATCCAGTTCACGACTCGCCAAAAGAAACGCCATCACCCTGGCAACAGCCATGGAAGCTGAAATCCTTCTGGTCTATATTAGTGGTGCGATCCCGGCAATCATTACGGGGAAACCACGGGAAGAAGCTATAAAGGCTCAACAGGAAGAGGCAGACCTCGTGCTTGCCCCATACCGGGAAATTCTTCGCCAGCAGACAGTCAACTATAACGAACTGGTCGTACCGGCCTTCAACCCTGGTGATGAGATCTGCAAAATTGCCCGAAATGAAAACTGTGACCTGATCGTAATGGGTTCACGCGGCTTAAGCGATCTGGAGGGGATAGTAATAGGCAGCGTAACTCACCGGGTACTTGCACGTTGTGGCATTCCGGTGCTGGTTGTACGCTGATCAGGCTATTGGCTTAGCGCTCAGGGTAATCCTTTCGCCAGGGTTCACGTTGTTTGGTATTATAATCGTTTAAGGCGTGGTAAAAGGCCCCAACAACCAGTTCGGCGCAGTGATGATGGTCATCTGGCAGTGACTGGAGATAGCTGATAACATCTTCTGGCTTGATCTCCCAGCAATCGCCAACACTGCGCCCTTCAACCAGGTACGAAACAGTATTGGCACAAGCAAAGGTATTGAGACAACCACTTATCTGGAAGGTCAGCATGCGTATCTGCCCAGCTCTCGCTGAAAGATAAAATTCCACAGTGTCACCACAATCGCCCGTCCGGGTGCCGTAACCGTCAGGCTTTTCAAGAACACCATAACGATCAGTATTCGACGCCATATGTACAAATTTTTCTGAATACCCGTCAAGCGACATAAACTTCCCTCCTGCTTTGCAATCAGTTGATACGAATAATAAACCAGCAGTCAACATACTCTATTTCAGTGGTAAAACCAATTACTCCGGACCCGGTTCATCTATTTCAGCTGATATCCTGACCCAAGGCCACCCAAAGCCCCTCTGCCCATATTTGCTTGCACAACTGGCCCCGTATGCCTATCAAGAGAATAGGTGTTATTACAATACCATTTCCTCAATAAAAACGTGTAATCCAGTCACACCTTGGCTTTCAGTGGTACTACCAATGGCCACCATAAACACAACGCAAGTTATACTTTTTTAAACAGCATGCATTTTCAGCTATACGAATGCATCGATTTATGCTAGCATATGCACCATAATGTACCACAATGTCGCGCACCACTGTGTCGGATGCCACTCAGTATCATGCTGCGTTGTTGCGCTTTTACTGGTGACTCACAGAGTGCCTTCACGTAGCACCCACACTAGTGGTTTTTATTTTTTATCGTTATTTTGCAAGGGCTTCAGCTCCTATCAGGATAGATTTAGATAACCCGACGGGCCGCAGCACGCGGGTAAAAAGCATATACGGAAATAACACTAACGGGAATGAAACAATGAACGAAGCTTTGATTCTGGAAAAGTTAGACAACCTCTCAAGCGAAATCCAGTCGCTGAAATCAGAAGTGCATGCTTTAAAGGACGCAAAGCAAGGCCAGGCACCTTCCGCACAACCCGACCAGGCTGCTCCAGTTCCGGCGCTAGCCAGCTTTGAGGGAAAATACAACAAAGATGATCTCAACCTGCTTGTTGAGAACCTGCTTCTGAGTGTAAATGATATCAACTCCATGTTGTTCAAGTTGAAAGCCGGTAACGAGTTGGCGCACGACATCGAACCTATCGCTCACCAGGCCTACCCGCATATTATTCGTTTTTTTGCTGAACTCGAAGGTCAACTTACCCTTGATGATGTTGTCGCACTTTTAAGAAATCTGCTCACAGCTGTTCCTGCTTTAAACGAAAGCCTGGGGTTCCTGAAAAGTGGTATGGAGTTAAAAGATGATCTCATCCCGGTTGCCCAGATCCTCTATCCAAAAGTAATCAAACTGTTTAACCAGTTACAGCTCGCCATTGACAAGTCCAACGGGGTTGTAAAAGTTGCCGGTGCAGCAGCCTCTAGCGCCATGGATTTCACCCTTACCGACGTTCAGGCCGAGGAAATCAGTAATCTCATCAAAGATCTTGACTTCAACAACATTAAACCAGTGTCTCCTATCGGGGCAGTCAAACAGTTGATGAACCCTGATGTTCAGAAATCACTTGGGGCAGTCTTCATGATGCTTCAAGCTATGGGGGCCTGCGTGCAGGTCATCCAGAGTAAATAAACAGTAGTCAACTCGAAAAAGTTAACATATAGGACGGGTCGGCAGCTATAGCCCCTGTTCAAAACCTGCCCTAAAGGAGGCGATCAACATCATGAAGAAGCTAGTCATTCTCGGTGCCGGCTGCGGTGGTACCATGATGGCGAACAAAATGAGGAAACACCTCGGTGATGACTGGTCAGTTACCATCATCGACAGGAATAATATCCACGACTATCAGCCGGGTTACCTCTTTGTTCCGTTCGACATCAATAAACCCAAGGAAATCAGGAGAACCAAAAAAGAGTTTATGAATCCAGGAATTGACTTTGTCATTTCCGAGATTGTAAACGTTGACTGGAATACCCAGGAAATCACTACAGCCACAGAAGGTAAGTTCTCCTACGATGTCCTCATCATGTCAACCGGTTGCGACATTAAGCCGGATGAGATTGAAGGCCTCCAGGAAGGCTGGGGCAATGACATTCATGGTTTCTATCGCTATGATGACTGTATTGCACTTGGCAAAGCTCTTAAGCAGTTCAAAGGCGGTAAACTGGTCATTAATATCGCAGAAATGCCTATTAAATGTCCTGTTGCTCCTCTGGAATTTGCATTCCTTGCTGACTGGTGGTTTACCAAGCAGGGGTTGCGTGACAAAGTTGAACTTGAGTTTGTCACACCGCTCTCAGGCGCCTTCACCAAACCTGTTGCGACTAGAATTCTGACAGAAGCATGCCAGGCAAAGAATATCCATATTACCCCTAACTTCGCACTAGGCTCCGTTGATTCTGAAAAGAAAATCATTGAAGCCTATGATGGAACACAGGTCGATTACGACATGCTTGTTTCCATTCCGCCCAACTTCGGAGCGGATGCAATGATCGAGTCTGAAGTAGCTGACCCTATGGGTTACATCCCGGTAGATAAACACACCCTGCAGCCGAATGGTTATGACAATGTATGGGTACTTGGTGATGGAACCGACGTCCCGACTTCAAAAGCCGGTGCCGTTGCTCATTTCCAGGGTGATATTCTTGAAGAGAATATCATGGCGTACATTGAGGGAGGTGAACAACATGCCCGGTCTGATGGGCACGCGGTTTGATTCATTGAATCAGGCTTCGGGAAAGCCTACATCATCGACTTCAACTACAGCACTGAGCCATACACCGGAACATATCCGCTGCCTGTCGTAGGTCCACTTGGCCTACTAAAGGATACGGAGATGAACCACATTTCCAAACTCATGTTTAAATGGGTATACTTCAACATGCTCCTGAAAGGAACCTGGCTCGGACCACCAGCTCTTGGAATGGAAGGAAAATGTATTGAGTAGCCTGCGTTGAAATGGTGCCTTGCACTAGAAGTGAGAAAGGGGGGGGAATCGAAAAGATTCCACCCCCTTTTTTCGCGTCCTCTAAACGCATGGCACGATCGAAAAAGTGAACAAACTCATCTCATTTTCTGCAATCCTGACAGGTAGAAAACTGAAAACGTGGATCGTCTTTACTTTTCGCATACTCTTTCATGGTCCGCCAGGCACCGTCATAATCCTGAATACTTAAACAGCTGGTACAAAGAGGCAGATTAGATTGTAACATCTCCACATGGTTCAAGACCTCACGAAGTTCGCTGTTAGAAATAGCAAGCTCCTCCTGAATGGAAACGAGTCTTTCTGCAACCCTGACTCTAGCCCGTAACTCATTTTCATCAAATGGTTTGGTCATATAGTCGTCAGCACCTGCGTCAAAGCCTTTCAGTATGTCATCTTTGTCATCACGCCCTGTAAGCATAATCACATAGACAGGGGTTTCACGCTCAAGCATCTTCACTTTATGACAGAGCTCAACGCCATCTATCCCAGGCATCTCCCAATCTAAAATTGCAATCTGCGGTCCTTCCGGATTCTGGAGCAGCTTCCAAGCTGAGGTACCATCCTCAACACTATCCACCCGGTACCCCCACTGTTCCAAGATTACCTGTACAGTCAGCCTGGTTGTGTATTCGTCTTCAGCAATTAATAACTTCACCGCTGTCTAACCTCCGTTCTGGATGTTTATATAATAACCACCTGATCATCAGGCAGGTTATAGCACATCCGCTATTATCCGAAAGATAGAGGGGTTTGTCCACCCTCTGATGGAAAAAACTTTACCACCTCTATTTTGCTGAACCCGTTTAAGGCTCTTGCCCCTGACAAAAAAGGCTTTTACACCATAGTTGAACAGAGTATAGTGCCTCTTATTTTCGCAATCCTGATACCCTGCGTATGCCCATCAAAGACATATCATTCCCTGCTGCTTCTCACAGGCTTTTTCTATACATGAGGATAATCAATGAACTGGTTACGAGAATTTACCACAGGCTTTCTCATAGGTCTCGCAAACCTTATTCCAGGTGTTTCTGGAGGAACCTTCGCCCTGATTCTTGGAGTTTTCGAGCGACTGATACGCTTTCTCAACAATGTCAACATGGCAAGTGTGAGCACCTTGTTCCAGCTATTTATCCGTTGGGCAAGAAGTGGCTTCCGCCCAAGTGAATGGCGAGCATTCATCACCTATCTAAAGGATATGGATTACCCTTTTATGGCTGTTATCGGCCTTGGTGCTCTCACCTGCATTGCCATTATGTCTTCAGTGATGAAATATTTTCTTCTTCAACACTTTACGTACACATATGCATATTTTTTTGGTCTTATTGTGCTTTCGGTGGCAATTCCCTGGCGCATGATTCGATCCATCAAACCCTGGCTTTTGCTGCCTCTGCTAACAGGAATCCTACTTACAGTCTGGGTTACAGCCAGCGTCAATCCTTACGAAAAAGCCCTGGCCAAATCTGAGCTCTTACATGAGCAATACCTGGTACAGCAAAGTACTGCCGCAGCGCAGTCCGAAACCAGTAATAGTAATGATAAGTTCATATATATTGGCAAATATTCAACATCAGAATATCTCACTATATTTATCTGCGGTATAGTTGCCATTTCTGCCATGGTTCTGCCCGGCATCAGTGGTTCGCTGGTTATGATCCTCATGAACCAGTACTTTGCTGTTATCTCAGCTGTCGCCAATATCAAGAACCTGCTACTCGATGATCTGCTTTTCCTTTCTATAATGGCACTTGGCATCGTTGTTGGCTTACTCAGCTTTGCCAGACTCGTCGAATTTGCCTTACGGAAATTTCATGACCCGATGATCGCTTTTCTGGTCGGTCTGATCTGTGGCTCGCTGTACTCACTCTGGCCATTTAAAAAAGCAGAAGTAATCACTACCTTTTACACAAAAGAGGGAACGGTCATTGAACACCTGAACAATTACGTGGTGTACAGTAATGTCAACATCATGCCAGCAGATATACAGACCGGCCTTACAGCCGTAGTAATTATTCTGGCCGGAATGCTCACTATGCTCTTTTTTGTACGCCAGGAAAAAAAATGAAATGGTTACAATGCGATACCTGCTGCAAGGAACAGACAAAAGAGTAATGAAAGCTTTGCGGTTCTGGCCAGGGTCTCATTAAGCTCTGAGCCATTATGCTGGGCTATCTCTTTATACAGCGAAAACGCCATAGGGACCGTCAGAAAAGGTAGCAGTACGACTGCACCTATGCCAACTGCAAAGAGAAGTACTATCGGCACCCCATAGGACAAAACAAGCAACAGTCGATACAAGACTATCGTCTTCTCTTTACCTAGCTTAACCGCCAGAGTGTTCTTTCCCGCCTTCACATCCGTGTCCCGATCTCGTAAGTTATTCACCACCATGATGGCAGAAATGAGAAAGCCCGGTGCAATAGACGCAACCACCACAAAGAGCGATAGGCTTAAGGCCTGCACCCAGTATGTGCCACAGACAGCTACTAAGCCAAAAAAGATAAAGACAAACAGCTCACCGAGGCCATGAGACGCAAGTGGATAGGGCCCACCACTGTAGGCAAGAGCAGCAAGCACAGAAGCACAGCCAACAAGGAAGATGGTTATTCCACCAACCGTTGTCATATACAAAAAAATAAGAGCAGCAAGCACGAGGCAGATAATCATGGCCACCTTCACCATTCCCGGTGCAATCAGACCACTCTGAGTTACCCTTACGGGACCAAGCCGTTCTTCAGAGTCGATACTATTTTTCGCATCGAAATAGTCGTTCGCAAGATTAACGGCAATCTGCAGCAGCAAAGCCCCGAGAAAAGCCGCCAAGGCAGGAGTAAAGGCAAAGGTTCCACCCTGAATTGCTGCAGCAGTTCCCACCGCAACAGGTGCTGCGGCAGCTGGCAGTGTTTTAGGACGAATAGCCAACCACCAGAGCTGCAATTGTGACGTGTTCTCGGTCATACGACATCCTTTCTTCTGCACATGTGATTATGGCCTGATCACACTATACGCAGACTGCAAAACATAAAAAAGCTCACCCAACATAGAGATGTCTGCTGACCCGCAGCTCTATGGAATAGACAAGAAAATAAAGAGCCACGCCCAGAAGGCCCATACCCATAATACCGGTATACATTTCAGGATACATGAGCACCTGATAGGTTTCGATTACAATGTAGTAGCCAAGACCATAGCTGGTCAGCGACTGTTCTGCAATAAATAGCACGGCAATGGCTGTACCAACAGATATCCTGAGTGCTGTGAGCACTGCTGGCAGAGTGGCTGGCAGATAAACATAGCGAAACAGGGCCCGCCTCCCAGCTCCGAGAGAACGTACCGAAAGTATAAGCTCTTTCTTGAGGCTGGCAGCCTCATCCCTCACAACCACCAGAATCTGAAAAAAAATAATGACGGCGATAAGCGTTATCTTTGAGAGATCAGTTATCCCCATCAACACATAGATGACAGGGAGAAAAATAATTTTGGGAATGGGATAGACGATAGCGATGAGTGGCCCAACTACACGATCCAGTCGAGGCATTTGCCCCAACGCCAGCCCCAAAGGTGCTGCAAATAGTGTAGCAATACAAATTGCGGCCAGAACCCGGCCTGTGCTGGCAAGAAAATGTAAGCCGAGTTCGCCGAAGATTGAACGGGCAAAGAGCGGAACAACCACCAAAGGTGATGGCAGAATAGGCCTGTTCAAAAGTAATGCCGCCAGCTGCCAGAGTATAAAAAACATCAGAATACCGATGCAGGTGCTGCCAAAAGTGATACGTTTTTTCATAGTTTTCACACTACTTCAATCAAGAATCGAGTCCTTACTCCTGATTATCTGAGTTAACCGTGTGAGCAGCTATGGTTTGCCTAAGCTCGCTGCATCTAAGAATGAATTCCGGATCATTCCTTCTCTCTACCCGACCACTCAGAGGGTTATCAACAACCACCGGAGCGGTGTTGGTACCGTTACTGAGCACCAGGATCTTCTCACCGAGAACTACCGCCTCTTCAATATCATGAGTAACTGTGATAGAGGTCAGACCAGATTCATCATGAAACGAGTTCATCACCTTCTGCAACTCCTCTCTGATTGGGGCGTCAAGTGCAGAAAAGGGTTCATCCATCAGCAAGAGATCAGGTTCCAGAACAAGAGTGCGCGCTATTGCTGCCCTCTGCCGCTGACCTCTTGATAACTCTGCAGGATACCTGTCCTGAAGATCGATAATTCCAAGCCAATCAAGCCAGTAATCGATACGCTCACTCAGCTTTTGCTCATCAGCTTCCATATCACTTGGGCTATGGGTCCCATCGGGGCCATAAAATTTCCTGATAGTCAACCCGAGTTCGGTATTTCGTCGCACTGTTGCCCAGGGCAGCAAGCCATGATCCTGTAGCACAAGTCCGGTTCGCGGACGGGCCCGAACAATTTCTTCACCATTCACCCGGATGCATCCAGATTCTGGGTGCAACATTCCCGCAATCAGTGACAATAGGGTAGTTTTCCCGCATCCTGAAGGACCTATGATAGTCCAGGCCTCACCACGAGCTATCAGCATACTGAAATCTGAGAACAGAGTACCTCCGTCCCCGTATTTGAAGACAAGGCGATCAACTTCAATCATTTTAGGAGGCCAGAGCTATTATTTTGCAAGGAACTCAGCAGTTACCGAGTCCTCATAGGATATATCCTCTGTAATAAGCTTCTTGTTCTTCATCCACTGCTGAACATCATCCCACTGCGCTTTAGTTGGCACCTTAGCCCGTGGAAAAGGGGGAATCTGAAATGTCGTACTGATATTCTTAGGAACACGGATCTTTTCGAGCATCAACGCACGGAAACTTTCCGGGTCAGCATTCAGGTCAGCAACTGCCCTGTCCCAGGCTGCCATAAACTTTTTAACCGTTTCCGCTTTCGCCAGGAGAGACTCAGCTCCGAAACTGATAACGCTGGCACTGAGATGCGGCACTTGCAGGTCACTGGTCACCTCTACCGCACCAGCCTTAAGCGCTGCATAGCCTAATGGATCAGGTAATGTTGCAGCCTGAATCTGTCCGGAGAGCAGGAGCTGCAATCGCTCAGGCAATACAGGAACTGACTGGAACTCGATATCCTTATCTGCCACACCACCAGACTGTAGTAGTCGCTCCGATATATATTCAATAACAGTATTTATAGAAACGGCAATCGGAACACCAGCAAGATCGGCAATTGTCTGCGCTTTGCTGCCCGGAGCTGCAAGCAATCGAAAGAGTGGAGCATCTCCAAGAGGAATACGTGCATAGGAGACAATTTTCATCTGCACCTTCTCCCGGTTAAAGAGAGCTGCACCCCCAACCTCATTCACCATGCCATCTATTCTGCCAGCCTGCATCAACTGGTCTCGTTCAACTGCACTGCCAACAGTAAGCGGCTCCACCACAATTCCAGCCTCACTGAAGTAGCCCTTTGATTCTGCCACGTACACAGGAAGCACATCAGGAATGGGCAGTAAGGCCAATCGGAGTATATTTTCGGAAGCCTTCTCCTCTGCCAACACACCGTTACTCAGGACTATCAGGTTAGCCAATACCACTAAAAGCAGAACTCCTGCATATTTGAATCTCTCACCTATCGTTTTCATATCTGTTACCTGCACTCTTTTCTAAAGGATAGTTCTCTATAAAATTTCACGTCATCCCGATAACTGCAAAGACATGCCATATCTGCACCAATCTATTTACTCATCTCTATAATACAATGCCAGCTCTATAGACAATGTCCAACCGAGAATTATACGTAGTATGTCACGATGAGCTATGCAATGAGATTTTGACGAAATACCATTAATGCTTCAGCTGCTTCATCAATACTTTCCGAAGAAATTTCTCCATCATAATGGTATTTCTGCAAACTATTTTCATATCGCTTATCGTAATATTCTACCAGTAGAAGTTCTACTAACTCTGCTAAACGTCTTTCTTTGAGCAACATACAGAGCTTATCAGCAATTGTGTGGCCCAATTTCCTACGGAGCGATTCAAGTATTGTTAAGACCTGAACTGCTGTCTGTTCATCATCAACAGGATAGTCTTCCACTATCCGTGCGACCCGGGTTTCCATTGAGGCCGTTATCCGAATCAGGTGACCCTCTTTTAGTGCTCTGGCAAGCCCTGCAGGCAGGTAGATATTCCCCATCTGACGACTCTCACCTTCAATAAAACAGGGTTCAGGCCCAAGTTCACAAATCACTTTATGCAAATGACTGTCAAAACCTCTCTGGGTACGTGGTTGCCTGTTCATGCCACCGAAAAGTGAACTCTGATGCTGAGCCAGATCTTCGAGATCGATCATCGGCTCAAGTTGTTGCAGAATACGGGTCTTTCCTGTCCCCGTCAGGCCATGCAGCACAATGCAACGTGGGCAGAAATTTTCAACAATCGAAAGTAACAACTGTCGATAATTTTTATAACCACCTTCCAGCTGCCAGGCTGAAAAGCCGTTTTGAAGCAACAGATTCGCCACCGAACGGGAGCGCATGCCCCCCCGCGCACAGAATATGGCAATATTCTCATTACGATATTTTTCAAAATCGGCAAGAAGATCGGGTAGCCGTGATTGAACAAGGTCGAAACCAGTATCTATAGCCAGGTCACGACCGCCCTGTTTATAGAGGGTACCGACCAGTTTTCGTTCATCATTGTCAAAAATTGGGATATTAACAGCATTCGGCAAAGACCCTTCCATGAATTCTTTGGGAGAGCGGACATCTATGAGGCGATAATCACCTGTAATCCCCTGCTGAAAGGTAAGCGTTGTGTCAGCTTGACGCAAAATAGTCGACCGCGATAGTCCGGATTTTTCATTTTTCACTGTTACGTACACCACACTTTCCGGATAACTGGCACGGGAAGGATTTAAATTTTATAGCTTACTGCGCTGCGCTACGGCAGGCTTCAAGCAGACGTGCCTTTAAGTATGAAGTTATACTCTCATCAGCCTCATACACATCAAAACAGTACCCATCACTCCCTGCCAGCCCTCCCGGAATAACCTCTCCCCGTTCCTCTGGGTCAGAAATCATATCCCCATAGAAACAGACAGATAACCATCGATCTTCGGGGTCGTCGTCAATTACGTCTAGTATTGCAAAAAGTGTTCGATCTTGTTGATGCTGATGTTTTGGTCGTAACGAATAACTAATCCCCGGTCTACCGACAAAAGACAACGATACTCCTTCAAAGTCAGACACATACCGATACAATTCAAGGAAACAGCTCTTCATTGCATTATCGGTCCCCTGCCACTGCTCAATAAACGACTCCACTTCCTGGACATCACTCGTATTTTGCATAACAGACTCCTTTTCACTATTATCAACAATCCATCACTACCAATTGCAGGCAGCTGCGAATACATAACCCTTAACATCCAAAATCATTTTGCAGCACCCCACAAGCCAGCATCCCAATTGATTCCAATCTCAAAATAGTATACTCTCACAAATCTTGGCAAACATCTTTTCACTCTTTTTTCATTCTTTTGAGGCGTCCATGCTCCTTATCACTGCCCCTTCCAAAACCCAGCAGGCCATCAACCGTCAGTTTACAACCTTTACACAGCCAGATTTTATGGAAAAAAGCGAGCAACTGATCAGAATATTGCACGAATTTAGTGTCGAAGAACTTGGTAGCCTTATGAAAATGAGTAAGAAGCTGGCAGAAGGGACAAAGGAAAAGATCCTCGCCTTCCGGCCACCATGTACTTTTGAGAACAGCAGACAGGCCATTTTCACATTCCAAGGCGATGCCTATTCAAGCCTGACCCCAGACCTGTACAGTGACTCGCAGTTGCTCCATGCCCAGGCTCATATCCGGGTTCTCTCAGGGCTTTATGGTATTCTTCGCCCTCTCGATCTGATGTTTCCCTACCGGCTGGAAATGGGACTTCGGCTGGCCAACAAAGAGTGGAAAAACCTCTATGAATTTTGGAGCAGTACGGTCACTGATGCTATCAATGCTGAATGCAAACAGTGTAAATATACTACTGTTATCAATCTAGCCTCAGTAGAGTATACAAAAGTGATCGATAAAAAAAGCCTAAACCCACAATTGCTCAACATTACATTTCAGGAACGCAAAGGAGATGAGTACAAGACCATCCCTATCCACTCCAAACGGGCACGCGGGATGATGCTTCACTATGTCATCGAAAAAAAGCTGAGCACTGCAGAACAACTATTACATTTTGATCTGGCAGGTTATAGGTTCTCAGAAGATCGCTCCACAACAACGAGCTGGATATTTTTGCGGGAATAGAAAAGACTAATCTGTCGAGAAATCGAACAGTTATGGCAAGAAACTACATTTGTCGTAAATCAGGTTAACAATTACCCTCTCCACCCATGTGCTCCGATAAGATCAACGAAACGAACGCTCGCAAGACTTTCGACCTGCACATCACCATCACACTTCGTAAGCAGCTGTAACTCCTGTACATCCTGATCCCCCACAGGGATCACCAGACATCCAGGGTCTGCCAGCTGATCGATAAGCGGTGCAGGAATTTCCGGACCACCCGCCGTTACTATTATCGCATCATAGGGCCCATATTCAGGCCAACCCAGAGTACCATCATCAAGTTTAGCGATAATATTGAAATACCGGAGGCTATCAAAGGTCTTGCGGGCATTGGCAAGCAATGTATTAATCCGCTCCACGGTATATACCTGCTGGCAAAGCCGTGAGAGAACCGCAGCCTGATAGCCGGAACCAGTACCAATCTCAAGCACCCGCTCATGCCCTTTCAAGCTCAGAGCCTCTGTCATGTAGGCAACAATATACGGCTGGGAAATTGTCTGACCAGAGGCAATGGGCAGAGGGAAATCGCCATAAGCCCGGGCACGCATGGCATCATCCACAAACATGTGCCTGGGTACTTCCAACAGAGCGGCCAGGGTCCGGGAGTCCTTGACCCCACGGGCACTAATCTGCTCAGCAACCATTCGCTCCCGAGCTTTACTGTATCTGTCAATCACTGCTTCTTCTCTTGCCAGTCAAAGTCATCTGCCCAGTCATCACTATTGTATTCCCAGCCATCATAGACACATTCGGTTACAATATCATTTTGTATTTTCACCGTCACAGTACCGTAATCCGGTTCTCCAAAGTACTTCCCCACATACGGTGCATCTTTTACCATGGAATGTTCAAATTCCGTGTACAGCCATCGCTCCTCACCATCTTTCAATATAAACTGTTCGTCCGGTTCTCCAAGATAGGTGAGGACATCATTACGAGTTGATTCACCAACTTTTATCAACGCGGCATCAGAAGCCAGGTGACGAACTGGGGTATTATAACAGCCGGAAAGAACGAGGGCGGTGAGCACTACACAGATAAAATATCGAAGATTTACAGGCATTTCTTGTTCTCCACTAAATTGCTCGGTAGCAAGCGATCAACTGCTCTATAGCCTGCCAGGGAACATTTTTCAACTCAAATGTCCCCTGGCAAATTACTGTCAGTAGATAGCTGCCGGATAATCAAGGGCCTATATAAGCAGAGAGTGGCTATTCGTGCAACTTTTAACATCCTTACCAGGTAAGGAATTACTCCTTACTCCTGCATTGCCCGATTAAGAATCTTGTAGTTTCGCTCAACCATTTCCAGAGGATCAATAGTCAGTCCAGCCTGGATCATAGCGTTATCATAGATCTGCAACGCAACATCAGCGGCAAAGCCTGCATCACTCTGCTGCAACTCTGCAAGTCGCTTGACCAGAGGGCTTTTCGGGTTAATTTCAAGATTTTTCTTGGATTCGCCACCAAATCCGAGCCCTTTTTCACCTCTACTTGCTGTCAAGACCCGCTCCATGGTTGAGGTCATGTAGCCATCCGGGTTTACTATCATAGCGGGAGAATCAACGAGACGCTTAGAAAGGATAACGTCCGCCACCTGATCTTTCAAAGTCTCTTTTAACCAAACGACAAGGCTATCGGCAGACTCTTTATCAAGCTTGGTCTCAGCTGCATCATCCGTTGCATCATTTTTTTCATCATCTGTCTCTGAAATGTCCAGATCACCACGATCAGCAGAGACGAGTTTTTTACCCTCAAATTCACCAAGATGGTTCAGTACAAAATCATCAATCGGCTCAAGGGTGTAAATAATCTCGATATCTTTCTTTTTGAACATCTCAACATAAGGACCCGCCTCAATCGCTGCCCTGCTTGGCCCATTAATATAATAAATAGTTTCCTGATCCGGTGACATACGTAGCAAATAATCAGCAAGAGAAACAGGTTTGCCATCTTCAGATTTAGACGACTCAAAACGGAGCAACTTACCAAGTTCTTTCTGGTAATCATAATCAGAGGTTGCTCCCTCTTTCAGATAAATGCCAAAAGTTTTCCAGAACTCAAGATATTTTTCCTCGTCTTTTTTCGCCTCTTCATCCAGGTGTTTCAGAAAGCGCTTGGTGACAACCTTGCGAAGCTTAGCAACCAGAGCGTTATCCTGCAGGGCCTGACGAGAAATATTAAGCGGCATATCCTCGCTATCCACCACACCTTTCAGGAACCGGAGCCACTCAGGCAGGATATTCTTTGAGTGCTGATCAATCAGAATACGCTGGCAATAGAGGTTGACACCCGGATCCATCTTACCAAAACCAAGGACCTCAAAGTTCTCTTTCGGAACAAAGAGCAGGGCATTAATCATAAGCGGAGCATCTGCAGAAAAATGAAGTCTGTACGACGGTTCATCGCCAGCATTGCCAACAAATTTATAGAAATCGTTATACTCCTCATCACTTATTTCATTACGATTTCTGGTCCAGAGAGCCTGCACCGTATTGACCGTTTCACTTTCAAGTTTGATCGGAAATGGCACAAAGGCAGAATATCGCTTGATAATCGACTCTACCTTCCATTTGGTTGCATAGTCATGGGCATCTTCTTTCAATTCGATGATAATTTTGGTTCCCCGACGTAAGCCTTCCATCTCAGTAATGGAAAAAGAGCCTGAACCATCTGAAACCCATTCGTGCCCTTCACTGCCATCCCAGGAACGGCTCAGCACACGTACTCGTTGGCCAGCCATAAACGCGGCATAGAATCCGACACCGAACTGTCCAATAAGGCTAACATCCTTCTTGGCGGCCTCAGCCAATTCAGAAAGGAATGTGTTGGAGCCAGAATGTGCAATAGTTCCAAGATTGTGCTCCAGCTCACTTCTATTCATACCAATTCCGGTATCTGTGATAGTGAAAGTGTGCGCTTCTTCGTCTAAAGCAATTTCAATTTCCAAGGGAACATGACCATCAAAAGGTTCATCGATAGTCAAACTCTCATGCCGGTATTTTTCCAATGCATCGGAAGCGTTTGATATCAACTCGCGGATAAACACATCCCGCTCTGTGTAGAGAGAGTTGATAACAATATCGAGCATTTTTTTGGTTTCAGCCTGAAATTCATGTGTGGTTGTTTGTGCTGACATACAGAGTACCTCGTATAGTGTGTTTGTAAAAAGCTGGCAGCTACAGCTGCTACCCTTTCCATTGCATTTTTTTTAAAAGTCGGCGAAAATGTTAAGCATGCAACAGCATGTGTCAAGTCCAGGTTGCCCCTGAACACATCTCGAATCGCGAGGAGTATTCCATGAGAATTATTGCCTTTGGCGATATCCACATGTCCGTGCAAAAATGCCAGCACATACCCGATATCAGCAGTGCTGACGCCCTTATAGCAACAGGTGATCTTACCAACTACGGCTGGAACAACGATGCCAAGCAGGTGCTCGAACAACTGCTGGCAATAAATCCAAATGTTCTAGCCCTCATAGGTAACCTTGATAATTTTGAAATCAATGACTATCTTGAACAGCTTGGTATGAATCTACATGGGCAGGCACGACTTATTCAGGGGAAAATCTGTATAATTGGTGCTGGTGGCTCCAATATAACACCTTTTCGCACACCAACAGAATATACAGAACAGGAACTGACAGAAATACTCATGCGTGCATACAATCAGGGAGAGGAATATATTGCACTGGGTGCCCCTTTGCACAAACGAAAAATCCCGACACTTTTAATTTCACACACGCCACCATACGGTACCAAACTTGACCAACTGAAAAGTGGGCGCCATGTTGGATCCACAGCGGTCCGCGCGTTTATTGAGACCCACCAACCGGACCTCTGTATCACTGGCCATATTCACGAGTCCAGAGGCGAGGACATACTCGGCAAAACACACGTAATCAATCCCGGCATGTTGCAACACGGCGGCTGGGTCGATATTTCTCTTCATTCATCAACTCTTCAAGCAACGCTCAAATGACCACACATTTTGATACTCTTATAATAGGGGGAGGGCTTTCCGGCCTTACCGTCGCCCATAAACTGCGCCTTCAGGATCCGCAACACCGCTTTCTCCTTCTCGAGCGAAACAGCTCCACAGGTGGAGTCATCCGCACCCACAGGGAAAACGGTTATATTACAGAAATCGGTCCTCATGGTTTTTTAGATAACTGCCAGGAGAGTAAAGACATTCTTCGCGAAACTGGCCTGGATAAGGAACGTGTCATAGCTCCCCTGATCGATTTCGTTCGCTATGTCTATCTACGTGGCAAACTCCAGTGCATCCCGCAGACTCCAGCAAAGATTTCCATGGCACCACTCATTTCCTGGAAAGATAAATTCAGGATTTTAGGTGAACTCACGAAACCACCTCTTGACGGTGAACCTACCGTTGCGAAATGGGTCAACCATCGTTTTGGCCCTGCTCTCCTGCCATTTGCGGATGCAGTATTTACGGGGACCTACGCAGGTGACTTCGACCGGTTATCTATTGATGCGGTCATGCCAGGTGTACGGGCCCTTGAAAAGCAACATGGCTCGGTCTTGCGGGGAGTAATCGCCAAAATGGTTACCAGGAAAAAAGAAGGCGGCAATAAAAAGAAACTAGCCATGCCTGCAATGACCAGTTTCCCTAGCGGAATGGAGAGATTGCCAGAAAGACTGACTGAACAACTCACAGAGGGCCTTGATCTCCACCTTAACTGTGCCGCTACCTCCATTTCCCGTGAGTCTGGTCGCTGGCAGGTTCAAACAAGCCAGGGAAATTTCACTGCAAATAATCTTGTTCTTGCTACGCCGACCAATGTCTCGTTACAGCTGTTAGGAAATATCACCAAAGACATGCCGACAACGAGCATACCTGAGACTTGGATTTCAACAGTAGTCTTCGGGTTTGGTCCAGGAGTGACATTGCCGCCAGGTTTTGGTTACCTGACCCCAGAGAGTGAAAACAAATTCACCCTTGGCTCACTCTTTTCATCTAACATGTTCCCAGGCAGGGCTCCTGAAGGTCATGTTGTTTTCGAAACGCTTATTGGTGGCCGCAGGCACCCTGAGCGATTAAGCATGAACAAAGAAGCAATGATTGCCACAGCCCTGGCAGAAGTACAGGAAATACTTGATATCAAGCAGCAGCCAACGTACACAACCATACTCCGGTCAGATGGAGGTATCCCGCAGCTAGAACAAGGGTACAGCCGGCTGCTAACCTGGCGGGATGAACTTATCCGAGATAACCAGGGACTGCATATCTGTGGGTTCGGGTGGGAAGGCATTGGCCTGAACGACATGATGAAAAGTGCCACCCGCGTAGCTGAGGCAATTCGTAGCTCATCTTTTAGTACCACAGGAATGGCTGAAGTTAAAAAAGTCTATTTTTAACGCGTGTAAAAAAACTTTGATCATACATCGTGTCGTGTAATATATTTATTTTTTTTAAGCAGTTACACGACATCGGCTTGTGTCATTTATGCGGCCCAGCGCATACGCCATTGCCCCCTATCTCACAGATGGAGCCTCAAGATACTGAAAAGACAACACAAATAACTTCCATATTTCTAAATTTACGACTAAGCTTATAATTAATTGCGCAAAATGGAGGTCAGTGTTTATCAAATGCTCTGTCTAGGCAAATTGAATGTCCCCCATTTTAAAATAATCTGTCCCTTAAATTAAGGTTCTATATATAGCAGCTTACATATATGATATTTAGATAATTATCTTGATAGCAACAATCAATCAAGGCAGAGGAACAGTGTAATATACGAATTTCAGAATTACTCACTTTTATCCTTGCCACACATTGACAGGAAAACTTTACATGAACCCCATGTTTACTCAGCGAACACTCAAAGGATTGTTTTCGATCATCCTTTTCTCTTTTTTTACTCTTCCCGGCCTTTCCCTGGCGAAAGAGCAATTAAAAAGTGACATTGTCCCTTTAGCGGATGTAATAAAAGATATCACACGAACTGACCCCTCAATTTTAGAGGCAATGGAGCGGTACAGAAGTGTGCTGGCGGAACGTGAAATAGCTGCAAGTGAGTTTCGTCCTACTGTTGGCACCATAGTTTCAGTTGGCCCCGAAAGAACCGACGGGGTTCCAACGGATGACAAGACGGAGGACCTGTTCTCAACCAGTGCAACCCTTTTTGCACGACAGAATCTATATAATGGTGGAAGATCAACCGCTTTTGTCGCCGAAACGGATGCTCGTATTCTCGCTTCAGCGTATGAAGTTCTCAACGCTGCCAACAATGTCTATCTAGACTGTTCCGAAGCCTATATTAACGTTGTTAAATCAATAGATATGCTAAAGATTGCCAAGGAAAATGCACTTACTCAAGAGCGCATCATGCGGCAAGTTCGAGAAAAAGCGGAAGCGGGTTTTCATCTCATATCAGACCTGTATAACTCCGAATCCCGACTCTCGCTTGCAAAGGCTACTTATATCTCGAGGCAACAGGATCTTCATCAGGCTCTGGTATATTTCCATCGCCAATTTGGTCGACTGCTACGACCTGAGCAATTTATTTTACCCGAATCGACCTATCAGCCTCCCACTACTCTTCCCGAGGCAGTAGATCTGGCCTTTCAGAGACACCCAGCTCTCAAGGTTGCCAGATATAATATTGAGACCCGCCAGCACACCTATGATAAGGCTGCTGCTGCCGATTACCCCACACTAGACTTTGAACTCAGAGGTCAATATAGAGATGATATTGGTGGTGAAAAGGGTGACACCACCCAAAGTGGTGCATACTTAACGTTGAGCTACAACTTTTATGATGGTGGTTTCCGTGATGGTGAAAAAGCACGCGATAAACAAGCTGTTCGCAAAGAAAATCAACGCTCCTATATTGAAAGGCGAAACGTAAACGAAAGTGTCAGGCTTGCCTGGAATATCATAGAATCTGAGGATTATAAAACCCAATATCTCGTTGAACATGTTGACATGAGTTCAAAAACCCTGGAGGCTTTTAAAGAAGAATACTATGTGGGCCGCAGGAGTTTGCTTGATATCCTGAACATGGAGAATGAGTACACAGATGCCAAGCTTTCCATGTCTGAATCATACTTTTCACGGCTTATTGCCTTGCACCGTATAATGCAGTCAACTGGCGTATTGTTAGAGGAGTACGATGTAGGGTTACGACAAGTGTTAAATCTGCCTCCTGTCGAGAGCGACGACCTGATAGTCTATAGAGACTTAGATCAAAATCGTGATGAAGACCTCATAATCGACACTTCCGACCAGTGTGACAACTCTGCCATTGGTGCAGATATTAAGCCAGCCGGATGCCTGGAGGAGAATGTCAACAACGCGGGATATCCGTACAATCGAAACACCAAGGTTTCCCCATATATTGCCCCCCAGGATTTTCAACTCCAGCCAGAGTAGCCTCTCTTCAATACGCGTTATCTTGACTGGCAGCACGCCAGTCAAGATAACGCTTTTAGCCCCTGAATCATAGCAACTGAGAAGACAACCAACACCGGGACCATGAGGTATGGTGGCTGGGTGAAATACTTACAGTATAAACGAAAGCTACAACAGCTTCCCTCTTACGGACGGCCATTCTGGCTTACACCATTACCATAAGCTCCGGGAACATCACGATGATGCTTAAGTAAAAAAACCGTTCCCCCCTTGTAATTACACCCTTTTTTCAATACAACATTAGTATTGCAGGTCAAAACACTACTACGCATGACATATGTGAAATAGTCAACGTTATCAGTATTTTCAATGGATTAAACAAACACTTCATTACTGACCTGCCACAGTACTGACAATAATATATTTCTGTAGCTCAACTCGCTGCTTCAGCTAGTCCGCGTTTTGAGCATATTTAACCTACCAGGAAAGCAAATGGATGACGCATTGCGATATGACCCTCTTTTATTGTGCCTGATTGCTCTGACAAAGATCGATAAAAGGCCAACTTCAGCCGAAGCATTATTAGAGGGGCTGCCTTTTAATCCGGCAGATGAGAAAAAAAGATTATTTAGCATAGACGGTTCCAAGTCAAACTTTTCAAGGGCAGCCGGCAGGGCAGGATTTAACTCAAGTCTTCAGAAACGATCTCTTGATTCAATTCCTGCAGTAGTGCTCCCAGTCATACTTTTATTGAAAAATGATAATGCCTGTGTACTTACCAGAATATTTCCTGAAGAGGGACGTGCCATAGTCATAATTCCCACAGTCGATGACAGTCCTATAGAAATAAGTCTGGAAAAATTAGAAGATGAGTATCTTGGCTATGTTTTTTTCCTGAAAAAACAATATGAAGGATTTGGTCGAGAAAGTCTGATTAATGAGAGCAACCTGCAAGATAATAAAAACTGGTTTTTTGGCACACTCTACAAATTCAAAGCTATCTACATTCGGGTAATACTTGCCACCCTGTTTATAAATATATTTGTCGTTGCTGGTCCACTTTTCACCATGAATGTTTACGACAGGGTCATTCCTCACAATGCCATCGACACCTTGTGGGTACTCGCTATTGGAATCGGCTTAATCTATACATTTGATCTAGCGTTAAAGTTTTTAAGAACGATGTTATTGGAACACGCTGCCAAAAAGAGCGATATTATCCTCTCCTCCATTCTCTTTCAGCATTCCATGAATATCAAGATGGTAGACCGGCCCCGCTCTGTCGGTGCATTTGCCAGTAATATTAGAGATTTCGATGGAATACGATCTTTTATCGCTTCTTCCGCTCTCACCGCCTTTATTGAACTGCCATTTTCGATAATCTTTTTTCTGGTCATATATTCCATTCATCCTCTTATCGTCCTTCTTCCTTTGGTGGTGATTTTTATCCTTTTTATTATCACCGTGCCAATGAAGAATTCGATTCAGAAAATTGTAAACAGCACCCACGAAGCAACGGGAAGAAGAAACAGCATCCTCGTTGAATCGCTTTCTAATCTTGAGACTGTAAAAGCGTTCAATGCAAGCAGTACCGTCCAGTGGCACTGGGAAGAGTCTACCGGAGACATTGCCTCAAAAAGTCTTCAATCTCGTGTGAGATTTAGCTCTCTCTCTACCATCTCTTCATTTTTAACCCAGGTCTGTTCAGTACTTATCATTGTTGTTGGTGTCTACCTCATAAAAAATGGTGAATTGACAATGGGTGGCCTGATTGCCGTCAATATACTAGCCACCCGTTCCATCGCACCGTGGACCCAGGCCGCCTCTTTACTCACCAATTACCAGCAGATGAAAACTGCTTTTCATTCCTTAAATGAGTTGATGAGCAAGGCAGAAGAGCGCCCCGATGGTAAACGCTTTATCAGAAGGCCTGAATTTAATGGAGATATTGAGTTTAAAGAAGTTGATTTCACCTATCCTGACGAAGAGAAAAAAGCCCTCAAGAATGTCAGTTTCAAGATTAAAGCGGGCGAACGGGTAGGGATTATAGGCCAGGTCGGCTCAGGAAAATCAACACTCAGTAACATTCTGATGGGTTTCTTTGAGGCCGGAAGTGGCTCTGTTTTCATTGATGGTCTAGATATTAAACAGATTGACCCTGTTGACCTACGGCAGAATTTTAGTTTTGTACCGCAGGAAATAACCCTTTTTTCAGGTACAGTCAGGGATAACATTACCCTCAAATCCCCCCATGCAACAGATGAAGAAATAGTCAAAGCTGCAACCTTTGGAGTAGTTAATACCTTGACTGACCGGCACCCATTAGGCATGGATCTGCAGGTAGGTGAGCGAGGGCGCAATATCTCAGGTGGACAACGTCAATCAATTGCCCTGGCCAGAGCCTTTATAACGGAGAGTCCAGTTGTTCTGATAGACGAGCCAACAAACGCCATGGATTACAACACCGAAGTAAAAGTTATTAACAATCTCAAAGTGGCCACAGAAGGAAAGACTACAATCATTATTACCCATAAGCCTTCAATTCTTGCTATTGTTGATCGCCTGCTTGTCATGGATGATGGAAACCTTGTCATGGACGGACTAAAGGATGAAGTATTGGCCAAGCTTGGAGGAAAGAATCTATGAGTACGGACAATAAAAATACAACCTCCAGCGTTCATCAGGACAAAAGGCTAACCAGCCAGTCAAATTATACCGGAACATACAGCAAACAAGACATTGAGTTCATGAATAGTCTCAGCGGGGCAATGCTGAGCGGGAATGCCTCTCGCCTTAATACACTTCTCTATGTTATCTGCCTTGTGGTTATTACTGCTATCATCTGGGCCTATTTCGCCCAACTCGATGAACGGACCAGAGGAATAGGCCGTGTCATACCATCACAGCAACTGCAAGTAGTTCAAAACCTGGAAGGTGGGATTATAGAAGAACTTCATGTTCTAGAGGGGCAATTCGTTAAAGCTGGAGAACTCCTTGTAACAATTGATGACACCAGTATTGGCAGCTCGTATGATGAAAGCGCGAGTAAATTAGCTGAACTCCTCACCAAATCGAGCAGATTACGTGCTGAATCAGGTATTACTCCTGATCTTGTAGAGGTCACTGGTGATCGCAACACGAACTACCTGATGCAGAATGAGAAAAGACTATACTTGTTACATCTACGACAGCATGAAAATCAAAAATCGGTGCTAGAACAACAATTACAACAACGGCAAGTCGAACTTCAGGACGCCAAACAGGACCTTACCTCGTTTAAAAGCAGTCAGAAAATGATCAACAGGGAACTTGCGCTAAGTCGTCCGTTGCTTAAGAAAAACCTTCTCTCAGAACTCGAATTTTTACAACTTGAACAGCGGGATCTGGAAAAGAAACAGGAAGTCAATCGAACTATTAAAAAAATAGAAAAACTCAATTTGCAAATTATTGAAGCAGATGAGAAGATACAAGACTTGGATGAATCTCGACGCGCGACAGCAATGGAGGAACTGAATACGGTAATGGCAGAAATCGACCGGCTCACATTCACCCAGATCGCCATCGAGGACAGGGTTACCAGAACAAACGTTCGATCTCCTGTCGATGGTATAGTAAAACGGTTGCTGATTAATACTGTCGGCGGGGTAGTAAAACCAGGCATGGATATTCTTGAAATTGTACCGGATGATAAGAACCTTGTGATAGAAACCAAGATAAAACCATCCGACATTGCCTTTATATACCCTGGCCAAAAAGCTGTATTAAAATTCACAGCCTATGATTTTGCTATTTACGGGGGACTTGACGGAGAGGTGACCCATATCAGTGCAGACACGATAACCGACGAGAAAAATGAAGAATTTTACCTTGTTCGAGTTAAAAGCAGTCAAAATTATCTCGGATCAGAAGATAATAAAAAACATATCATTGTAGGTATGACAGCGCAGGTTGACATCATTACAGGAAAGAAAACGGTGATGCAATATATTATGAAACCAATACTCAGGGCTAAAAACAACGCATTACGGGAAAGATAATGGTTATAATATGTTGCAGTAAAGATAACGTTTTAAAGAAAAAACTTATCTCACAATTTAAGGGAGATGAAGTTGTATCCCGGCCTAGCATTGATCAGTTACTCGAAACCGACCTTCAGCAAGGTAATGTTGTCATTGTTGACCTTAAATATTCAGCTCTCCAGGAAAACATCACCTGCCCATTGCCCATTATTGCCCTGGCTACAATGCCGGTCTTTCCAGAATGTGCTCTACTGCTTCAGCGTGGCGTCAGAGGTTATGGAAATCGGCAGATGCGTGAAGAAAATATCGCCCAGGCAGTGCAAACGGTTAAGGCCGGTCAAATCTGGCTTCCTCCAAATATTATTTCCGAACTGATTGCACGAGTAGGTGATGACACCGAAACCCAGCCGAGCAGCCCTGTTTTAGATGCTCTGAGCGAACGTGAACAGGAAGTTGCCCAATATGTTGCCAAAGGAATGTCCAACCAGGAGATGGCCGACAAAATGTTCGTGAGCTTACGTACTGTTAAGGCCCATCTCAGCTCAATTTATGAAAAAACTGGTTTGCGCAATCGCCTGGAGCTCGGCCTGAAGTTAAAAAAATAGGCAAACAGAACTTCTACAACCAGGCAGGATTTTTTTAGTAGAAACAACCACGAAAAAAGGCTGTTCCCGCAGAAAACGGGAACAGCCTTTTTTCATGGTTATCTGCAGAACCAGCTACCCTATTTCGGTACCATCATCCGTTAATATTTTTATATGATTATCAGCATCATCTGAAGCGACAATCTTAACCTGTGTTTTTGTTGCATCATTCTCAAACAACCCGGCCTTAGCATCTTTTAGCGTCCAGTCATTATCATTGATGGTCACCTCATCACCTACCCCACCTTTCAGCTCAAGTACATTTTCCGTTCCGGTCATATCAAGAACATCATCCAAAGTTAATGAAACGTTCTGTACTTCTGAGGCATTAAGATCGAGTTTTTCTACATTAGCAATAGTCCCATTGGTAATATTGCTGAAATCGAGTACCCCATCAGCAATGAGCACTCCATCGGGAATGAGCAGCGTATCAAAACCATCACCGCCGTCAATATGAGTATCAGTGCTATCAAGGACAATGAGATCATCTCCAGCTCCAGCATCAATACTATCCTGCCCTCCTTCTCCACTGATATAATCATTGCCGTCAAGGCCAGTAATTGTATCATCAAGGGTGTCTGAGCCAATCAGTGTATCGTAACTATCGGTACCTGTCACGACACCACCATCAGCTACTGTTGCTGAAAGATTAAGTGTTTCCCCAACAGCATTTCCATCTTTGTCCGTTATAGTGAGTGTAATATTAGGGTCATCTGGCCCTCCAACTGGCGCCTCTACCGTAACATCCCATGTCTGGGTGAAGGTGCCATCACCATTATCAACAAGACTAACTTTGGTGAAATCAACATAATCGTTTTCGTCACTTTCATTGACATTAACTTGTGTCATCAAGTTTAACGAAGGTGGGATCTCGATATTATCAACTGCTAGCTGCAACGCTTGAACAATGTTGGAGCTGTCTGTACTCAGCTCAGCAACGTGACCATCAATAGACTTCCCAGTAGTAAAAGAATCAGCGTAATTATAAATGGAAAGCCCATCAACTCTGCCACCATACGTCACACCACTATCAACATCAGCAACTGTTCCGTTGAACACATCGTTCCAAAAATTCATAGCACCCGCATTACCTCTATACAAATCAGCAGCTAGCACTACCAGTTGCATACCTGAAGCTTCAACGAATGCATAAAACTCTAATATACCAGACAGATTAGGATCAGTCCCAAAAAGAGTCGTATTGTCGGCTAAATACCCGTGCGACACAGCATCAGTAGATAAAACAACAACAGGTGAGCTGTCCTGACGAAAGCCTAGGGTCTTGGAAGGATCTGAGCTAGCTTCTACGCCTAATTGCTCATTTCCACCATTGGCAGCTATAATAGCCTCTGCAATCTCTTTAATCGCATAGAATTGAGACTCTGGGTAATCCCTTCCTCCAGAAGCACTGTATGAATCGTAAATATTTTCAACATTTGTTGTATTGTCACTTAAGTCACCTAAGTCCACAAGGTCCTGACCATGCTCAAACTGCTTATGATAGTTTCCTCCATCACCATCACTTGTATCAACAAAAGTACCAGTACCATAGGCTACATCACTCGATTCACTCTCAAAAACTGCCAACATATCAGAAATATGATTGACCCCACCACCTTGTAGATTTGACAAATCATCGCTAAAAGAGCCAGTCAAATCTTGTAAGAAATATGCGTCGACTAAAGGCTCAACAACGGTAGCATCAACTGTCACCGCTACCTGAAAGGTTGTAGGTGAATCCGGGTAAAGGGTTGCTGCAAGGTTAGCCTCTCCTGATGTCGCAGTTTTGGTCAAGTCTATCATGGCAGTGACAGGGATATCTGTAACTGAGTCTGTGACAAAACTTTCAAAAGCGTAATCCGCTTCATCATAATATATACCTAGATCTACTGTGACCATGGCGGATTGAACCTGACCAGAGCTGTCTGTTGCCGTATATGTAAGTGTTACTGAATCTGGAGTATCAGGAGATGTTATAAGTGTTTGGGATGGCGTAAATACTACCTTCCCATCTACAATTGTTGCAAGGCCAACAGCATTTCCACCAGTGACCGTAACTCCAGTCAGAGTTACCCCATCACCTGAATCATTATCAAGTACATCAATTAGGACTGGCTCTAATGGGCGAGTCGCGGCTGTGTCGTCACTGAGTGACAGAGCCAGCCCCTCACCTGTTATCGTTATCGAAACACTGGCTGTGTCGGTTGCACCAAAGGCATCTTTAATAGTATAGGTAAATGAATCTACAGCATATTCACCAGTTAACAGATTGTCGAACTTCCCATCTGGATTATAACTGAACGTACCATCTGCGTTAACTATTACTATTGCCCCACTTGCCAGTAGAACAGGTGTACCCGAAGTAAACTGCTGACCATTGACTTCAGAGATAGTAAAACTGTCTCCTTCAATATCGCTATCGTTATCAAGCAGACTCTCAGTAATATTTAACACTTGGCTTTCGCTGGTTTGATAACCATTATTTGCATCCGCAGGACCTGTAGCTGTAAGGCCAGTCAGGAAGTAATCTGAGCTGTCTCCATCCCCTGTAATAGCACTCAAACCAGCGTATGGTTGTGCAACAAACTCCAATGAGTTGAAGACCAGGTTCTTGGTGTCAATCATAAAGCTGTGATCTAAAGAACTACCTTTGTTGTCGGTAATAAAATTACCACGGTCAACTTCTACACCATCATTATAAGCAATCCAGGTGCCAACTTCACCTCGACCGGCCTCGCTGTCCAGCATGCGAGAAACATCAAACTCCACATGGTTTATGAGATTATCAAAGGTAAAAAGGATCCCCTCTGATTCGCCATTTGCAGCATTATATTCAAGCTGATCTTTTTGCCCTTGATAACTCCCTCCTCGTGGAGAACCTTTAACACCAAGTTCGTTACCATTAACTTCAAGATTGGCAATATCATATACGCCTGCGTGTGCCCCGGTGAACCCTAATGCTGTGATAGTAACACCATCAGGTGCAGTCCATCCATTTGTACCATGGCTTCCCAACTTAACTTCAACCGCCGTAAAAGCTCCATCATCTACTGCATCAACTGAATTTAGTGTAACATTTGCCTTTGCCTCGTCACCCACCGTCCCGTCACTGAGAGTGTAGGAGAACGAAGCGGCATCTGTGGTTCCATCCGTCTGTAGAAAACTAAACGAACCATCCTCTTTTATACTTAACGTACCACCATCGATACTAACCGTTGCAAAACCTGTTACTGAGTCAAACACCAAATCTGTATCGTTCACCTGAGTAACGGTCAACGGGTCATTTTCAGGATCACTATCTGTATTGCCAGATGAATCTAGGTCTTTAACGATGTTCCCAGTAACAATGCCAGAGTCAAGATTATAAAAATCATCTACAGCTACTGGCGCATCGTTTACTGGATTAACCGTGATGCTCAATTTACCTATATCGGTCAGCTTGCCATCCGTCACGGTATACTCAAACGTATCGGTGCCGTTGAAGTTGGCTGCTGGCGTGTAGCTATAGCTGCCATCGGCCGCTATGATAATGGTACCGCCCTGCGTGGTGCTGAAGGTTCCAACACTTTTCGGGTCAACACTTAAGGCGTCGCCATCAAGATCAGTGTCATTGGACTGCAGATCAAGGGTTGAATTGACCGGGGTATCTTCATCCGTGCTATTCACATCATCTACAGCTACTGGCGCATCGTTTACGGGATTAACCGTGATGCTCAATTTACCTATATCGGTCAGCTTGCCATCCGTCACGGTATACTCAAACGTATCGGTGCCGTTGAAGTTGGCTGCTGGCGTGTAGCTATAGCTGCCATCGGCCGCTATGATAATGGTACCGCCCTGCGTGGTGCTGAAGGTTCCAACACTTTTCGGGTCAACACTTAAGGCGTCGCCATCAAGATCAGTGTCATTGGACTGCAGATCAAGGGTTGAATTGACCGGGGTATCTTCATCCGTGCTATTCACATCATCTACAGCTACTGGCGCATCGTTTACGGGATTAACCGTGATGCTCAATTTACCTATATCGGTCAGCTTGCCATCCGTCACGGTATACTCAAACGTATCGGTGCCGTTGAAGTTGGCTGCTGGCGTGTAGCTATAGCTGCCATCGGCCGCTATGATAATGGTACCGCCCTGCGTGGTGCTGAAGGTTCCAACACTTTTCGGGTCAACACTTAAGGCGTCGCCATCAAGATCAGTGTCATTGGACTGCAGATCAAGGGTTGAATTGACCGGGGTATCTTCATCCGTGCTATTCACATCATCTACAGCTACTGGCGCATCGTTTACGGGATTAACCGTGATGCTCAATTTACCTATATCGGTCAGCTTGCCATCCGTCACGGTATACTCAAACGTATCGGTGCCGTTGAAGTTGGCTGCTGGCGTGTAGCTATAGCTGCCATCGGCCGCTATGATAATGGTACCGCCCTGCGTGGTGCTGAAGGTTCCAACACTTTTCGGGTCAACACTTAAGGCGTCGCCATCAAGATCAGTGTCATTGGACTGCAGATCAAGGGTTGAATTGACCGGGGTATCTTCATCCGTGCTATTCACATCATCTACAGCTACTGGCGCATCGTTTACGGGATTAACCGTGATGCTCAATTTACCTATATCGGTCAGCTTGCCATCCGTCACGGTATACTCAAACGTATCGGTGCCGTTGAAGTTGGCTGCTGGCGTGTAGCTATAGCTGCCATCGGCCGCTATGATAATGGTACCGCCCTGCGTGGTGCTGAAGGTTCCAACACTTTTCGGGTCAACACTTAAGGCGTCGCCATCAAGATCAGTGTCATTGGACTGCAGATCAAGGGTTGAATTGACCGGGGTATCTTCATCCGTGCTATTCACATCATCTACAGCTACTGGCGCATCGTTTACGGGATTAACCGTGATGCTCAATTTACCTATATCGGTCAGCTTGCCATCCGTCACGGTATACTCAAACGTATCGGTGCCGTTGAAGTTGGCTGCTGGCGTATAGCTATAGCTGCCATCGGCCGCTATGATAATGGTACCGCCCTGCGTGGTGCTGAAGGTTCCAACACTTTTCGGGTCAACACTTAAGGCGTCGCCATCAAGATCAGTGTCATTGGACTGCAGATCAAGGGTTGAATTGACCGGGGTATCTTCATCCGTGCTATTCACATCATCTACAGCTACTGGCGCATCGTTTACGGGATTAACCGTGATGCTCAATTTACCTATATCGGTCAGCTTGCCATCCGTCACGGTATACTCAAACGTATCGGTGCCGTTGAAGTTGGCTGCTGGCGTGTAGCTATAGCTGCCATCGGCCGCTATGATAATGGTACCGCCCTGCGTGGTGCTGAAGGTTCCAACACTTTTCGGGTCAACACTTAAGGCGTCGCCATCAAGATCAGTGTCATTGGACTGCAGATCAAGGGTTGAATTGACCGGGGTATCTTCATCCGTGCTATTCACATCATCTACAGCTACTGGCGCATCGTTTACGGGATTAACCGTGATGCTCAATTTACCTATATCGGTCAGCTTGCCATCCGTCACGGTATACTCAAACGTATCGGTGCCGTTGAAGTTGGCTGCTGGCGTGTAGCTATAGCTGCCATCGGCCGCTATGATAATGGTACCGCCCTGCGTGGTGCTGAAGGTTCCAACACTTTTCGGGTCAACACTTAAGGCGTCGCCATCAAGATCAGTGTCATTGGACTGCAGATCAAGGGTTGAATTGACCGGGGTATCTTCATCCGTGCTATTCACATCATCTACAGCTACTGGCGCATCGTTTACGGGATTAACCGTGATGCTCAATTTACCTATATCGGTCAGCTTGCCATCCGTCACGGTATACTCAAACGTATCGGTGCCGTTGAAGTTGGCTGCTGGCGTATAGCTATAGCTGCCATCGGCCGCTATGATAATGGTACCGCCCTGCGTGGTGCTGAAGGTTCCAACACTTTTCGGGTCAACACTTAAGGCGTCGCCATCAAGATCAGTGTCATTGGACTGCAGATCAAGGGTTGAATTGACCGGGGTATCTTCATCCGTGCTATTCACATCATCTACAGCTACTGGCGCATCGTTTACGGGATTAACCGTGATGCTCAATTTACCTATATCGGTCAGCTTGCCATCCGTCACGGTATACTCAAACGTATCGGTGCCGTTGAAGTTGGCTGCTGGCGTGTAGCTATAGCTGCCATCGGCCGCTATGATAATGGTACCGCCCTGCGTGGTGCTGAAGGTTCCAACACTTTTCGGGTCAACACTTAAGGCGTCGCCATCAAGATCAGTGTCATTGGACTGCAGATCAAGGGTTGAATTGACCGGGGTATCTTCATCCGTGCTATTCACATCATCTACAGCTACTGGCGCATCGTTTACGGGATTAACCGTGATGCTCAATTTACCTATATCGGTCAGCTTGCCATCCGTCACGGTATACTCAAACGTATCGGTGCCGTTGAAGTTGGCTGCTGGCGTGTAGCTATAGCTGCCATCGGCCGCTATGATAATGGTACCGCCCTGCGTGGTGCTGAAGGTTCCAACACTTTTCGGGTCAACACTTAAGGCGTCGCCATCAAGATCAGTGTCATTGGACTGCAGATCAAGGGTTGAATTGACCGGGGGTATCTTCATCCGTGCTATTCACATCATCTACAGCTACTGGCGCATCGTTTACGGGATTAACCGTGATGCTCAATTTACCTATATCGGTCAGCTTGCCATCCGTCACGGTATACTCAAACGTATCGGTGCCGTTGAAGTTGGCTGCTGGCGTGTAGCTATAGCTGCCATCGGCCGCTATGATAATGGTACCGCCCTGCGTGGTGCTGAAGGTTCCAACACTTTTCGGGTCAACACTTAAGGCGTCGCCATCAAGATCAGTGTCATTGGACTGCAGATCAAGGGTTGAATTGACCGGGGTATCTTCATCCGTGCTATTCACATCATCTACAGCTACTGGCGCATCGTTTACTGGATTAACCGTGATGCTCAATTTACCTATATCGGTCAGCTTGCCATCCGTCACGGTATACTCAAACGTATCGGTGCCGTTGAAGTTGGCTGCTGGCGTGTAGCTATAGCTGCCATCGGCCGCTATGATAATGGTACCGCCCTGCGTGGTGCTGAAGGTTCCAACACTTTTCGGGTCAACACTTAAGGCGTCGCCATCAAGATCAGTGTCATTGGACTGCAGATCAAGGGTTGAATTGACCGGGGTATCTTCATCCGTGCTATTCACATCATCTACAGCTACTGGCGCATCGTTTACGGGATTAACCGTGATGCTCAATTTACCTATATCGGTCAGCTTGCCATCCGTCACGGTATACTCAAACGTATCGGTGCCGTTGAAGTTGGCTGCTGGCGTGTAGCTATAGCTGCCATCGGCCGCTATGATAATGGTACCGCCCTGCGTGGTGCTGAAGGTTCCAACACTTTTCGGGTCAACACTTAAGGCGTCGCCATCAAGATCAGTGTCATTGGACTGCAGATCAAGGGTTGAATTGACCGGGGTATCTTCATCCGTGCTATTCACATCATCTACAGCTACTGGCGCATCGTTTACTGGATTAACCGTGATGCTCAATTTACCTATATCGGTCAGCTTGCCATCCGTCACGGTATACTCAAACGTATCGGTGCCGTTGAAGTTGGCTGCTGGTGTATAGCTATAGCTGCCATCGGCCGCTATGATAATGGTACCGCCCTGCGTGGTGCTGAAGGTTCCAACACTTTTCGGGTCAACACTTAAGGCGTCGCCATCAAGATCAGTGTCATTGGACTGCAGATCAAGGGTTGAATTGACCGGGGTATCTTCATCCGTGCTATTCACATCATCTACAGCTACTGGCGCATCGTTTACGGGATTAACCGTGATGCTCAATTTACCTATATCGGTCAGCTTGCCATCCGTCACGGTATACTCAAACGTATCGGTGCCGTTGAAGTTGGCTGCTGGCGTGTAGCTATAGCTGCCATCGGCCGCTATGATAATGGTACCGCCCTGCGTGGTGCTGAAGGTTCCAACACTTTTCGGGTCAACACTTAAGGCGTCGCCATCAAGATCAGTGTCATTGGACTGCAGATCAAGGGTTGAATTGACCGGGGTATCTTCATCCGTGCTATTCACATCATCTACAGCTACTGGCGCATCGTTTACGGGATTAACCGTGATGCTCAATTTACCTATATCGGTCAGCTTGCCATCCGTCACGGTATACTCAAACGTATCGGTGCCGTTGAAGTTGGCTGCTGGCGTGTAGCTATAGCTGCCATCGGCCGCTATGATAATGGTACCGCCCTGCGTGGTGCTGAAGGTTCCAACACTTTTCGGGTCAACACTTAAGGCGTCGCCATCAAGATCAGTGTCATTGGACTGCAGATCAAGGGTTGAATTGACCGGGGTATCTTCATCCGTGCTATTCACATCATCTACAGCTACTGGCGCATCGTTTACTGGATTAACCGTGATGCTCAATTTACCTATATCGGTCAGCTTGCCATCCGTCACGGTATACTCAAACGTATCGGTGCCGTTGAAGTT
>CALNZA010000020.1:0-72317 GCA_942490935.1 Desulfocapsaceae bacterium | reverse complement strand
AAGAAAATTTGGAAAGAACGTACTCACATGTTTTGACGGTATTTTTTTTTGGAGTTCGCTCTGTGGTACTGAAGATGGAAATCGACCGCTTGAGTAACTTGCATGGTGCACCTCCTAGAATTGGTTAATGGGAAAATGCTACCATTCAAGTATACACCATCGAGATAACAGCCAGCTTGATTGGATTGAAAGACTCTTTGGATATCTCTTGTTTGCAGTCGCTCCATTTCCGTGCAGTTTCAGACTGTCTGCCAAATCCACCATATCACCCAACATTTTCACTCAGGAGTGAACTTCAAAACCCAGCACAGCCAGTTGAAATCTCCAAAAACGTGAACAGGCTGCGATCAGTCTTTTGTAAGCCTCGCGAGAAACCTATCTTCCTCAGCGTCTAACAGCTTATAGCACTGCCATCCGTGCAATGAGCTGACACTTTTGAGCAGATCAAAATCAATATAGAGCCAGCTGAATGGATCGGACCGCATGCCCTTATAAATCATCACGAACTCTGTTTCTCCTGGGTATCGTTCATCATCTTTAGGGGCCTTCCCGCAGTCTGCTGTAAGATCCGTTGAATCAACGAGGACTTGTCCTCCCGGTGCAAGCAGATCACCTGCGTGCTCTAAAAAGAGACTCAAACCATCAAGGGTGCCGCACACCCCAGCCCCGTTCATAAGCATCAGGACGGTATTGTAGGAGCCGGTTTCCAGCTCGTGTAAATCCAGATGACGAACATTCTTTACCCCCCGCTCCTCCATGACAGCAACGCATCCCGGAGAAATATCGATAGCGTCAACCTCAAGCCCCAATATCTGCAAGGCAAGACTGTGACAACCGCTGCCTCCTCCAACGTCTAGAACTGGCCCCCTACATTCAGCGAGTGCCAGCTTATCAAGCTCTTCCATTTCTAAAAAGTGACGAAACATGAAATCACCGCGCATGGAAGACATCTCCTGCGTGTCGGACCAGGCTGTTAAGAACGCGTTCGAATCTCCCCTGTGATACTCCAGCAGCATCTTTCCCAGGGGATCCTTCCTTTTGTCAAATATTCGCGCCATTGTTGTTCCATTATCTCCTGATTCGTTTTGATACATGCTTGGCAGTTCCTACCTTCCAAGAACCGGACTCTCTGCTTATGCCAGAACAGCTGTGACTGATATAACAAAAAACATCGAGCAAAGCACCGATAGACTCGTTGTAATAAAAGTAAAAAGTCTGATGTGGCGAGCATAAAAGAAACGATTGTTATCCTCCAACGAAACCGTTGAGTATGTAGTAAATTCCACCATTAAAATTGCCACGTTGAAGGTATGAAAATTTAATTCAGTACTAAACTAAAAGTGCTTCCTATGACTAAAGAAACAGATCGACCCGGAAACTTAACAGCAAAGAAGGAGTAAAGACTTCACTTTTTTATTCTCTTTTGCTGATAGCCAAAGTTTAGTGACATCAAAAACGAAAAAAATGTGTGAACTTCTTGCCCCGCACCTGATGCAAGCGCGTAAGCGCTTGACTATTCAGGATAACATTTCTACACTTTCTGGAAAAGAAAAAGTGATTTCTATGTGGTTGTTAAAAGGGAAAACAAACAGTGAGATTGCAGTAATCATAGATATCACAACACATACAGTTAAATTTCATATAAAAAACATTTTCCGAAAACTTCACGTAGCAAGGCGACAAGAAGCGATTGCTGTCCTGCTAGCTGCCCGCTATCTTGGTCCTTGAATAGAACAGCTTGCTAACCCCTGCAGCTTGGTCTTTTGTCCGGTATTACTTCCCCTTTATCATCGCTGCTATGTTTTTTTGTTAGTATTCATTAGATAAAAACATAAAACTAACCACCTGGGTAGTTGTCGCCGGTGAAGATTCATGATATTTCATTATTATTCTAAAAAAGTTTCAGAGTTGCCATCACTACACTACAAAATTTTCTGTAACTACAACATCAAGGAGAGCATCATGGCAAAGTTTATGTATGTGGGGGTTCAAAATTGAAAAATAAATTGCACCTTACTAGCACGTTTTACCTGATTATGTTTTTCTCCCTTATACTTTCAAGTCAGGTCGTTCACGGAACTATTATAACAACTCAATACAATCAAAGTAGCGTCTATATTGCACCAGGGCTAAACTTCAATCAGTCGTTTAACATCAACGGGCTATTAACAGAAGATTTGTATACGTCCCCTTACGACATAACAAGTGCCGCAGTAACGTTTACTTTTAGTGACGAAGATGACCCATATTTGTTTTACAATAGGACAGATACTGGTGGCAGCAATAGAGACATAACAAATTACTATAGTGAAGAAACCGAGAACGTAGAAATTACAACATCCACTGGGCAAACCACGAGTTATGCAAACACATCTCCAATCACTAGTGAGAGACAGTATACAGGAGGAACGAGCCGTATTACTGCAGAAAAATATAGAACGGAACATTACGAAGTAAAAACCAGTGACATTGGTTGTGGGTTTCTTTGGTTATTGCCATGCTATGACACAAGGAGTCGTACGGTACTTGTGTACAGACATTACTCTTATGAATCGTATTATGAGGAAAAATTAAGTGACCCAGATCTGTTTTCATTCGCATGGCAGTTGGATACCACCTCTTTAGCCGATTTGATTTCCGACGGAATAATTGATTATGAAATAAGTTCGACCTTCGGTGACTTTATTTTTTCTTCTGCATCTTTATCATTTGATGTTCATCAGAGCTCTACAGCGGTCCCCGAACCAACAACCATGCTTCTCTTTGGAGCCGGTATAGCTGGTCTAGCCGGAGTCGGACGTAGGCGTAGAGAATAATTCGTTATCTAGGTTTTGAGAATAAACTCAGAATTCCAAAGGCCGTCTTCTCCGCAGGAACTAAGGGCGGTCTTTTTGTGACTACTTTTTGGTTTGGCTATTGTCATCGTATACTCAGGAGGCTAGGCTGTTGCTAACCTCTTCATTTTGAACAATTGACGTTTGGTAACACTACGTAGCCTAGAGGGCAACGAGCCCACGATGGTGAAGGTTTTTCTCTGCCTGCAGCAGGCTGGACTTGCCGTCCCGGCCTGCAGCAGGTCAGGTACCGTTACGGTTTCATGATGTTGGTTATAACATACTTCTTGTCCGCTCCAAGTTCGAGGTGAAATTTAACCTTTTCACCTTTCTTAAGTGCCCCGAGATCCACCGAATCTGCGACTGGCAGATCCATTGTCATCTCAGGCCAGTTCAGAGCAGGGATAGGCTCATGGGTCAGGTTGACCATTTTGTTCAGCTTGCTTATCCGGTGAATAATCCCCACACCCATAACCTGCCCACTCTGCTGTTCCATCGTCTTATGCGAACCATGCGCATCGGTTTCCTTGACAGTGCTGGCGTGATTCATCGCGCCATGATCCATGCCGGTGTGTGTCTCCATGGAAGATTGTTGAGCCACGGAGACCGATGAAACAAGGGTAATGGCAAATGCTGCTGCCATGGTTTTCTTACGTATTGAATTCATTATAGTCCTCACTATTGATTTGTTTTCGGTTAAGAACGTACTGCTAATTATACGTTGCCAGAACCTCTACCCCTCACTTTTTTTGCAACCGTATCGACTCCCAGATGAAATAAACCACCGGAACTATGAACAGGGTCAGAAGAGTGGTACTGCCCATTCCTCCTATCATTGGCAGAGCAATCCTTCGCATTACATCGGAACCGAGTCCCTCGGTGATAAAGATCGGCATCAGACCCACCATCGTTGTGGCAACGGTCATGAGTTTTGGTCGAACTCTGAGAGCGGCCCCGGCAATGATTGCATCGAGAAGTTCACTGGAGTTGCTTGGCCTGACCGTAGCCACCTGCTGGTCGATATAAAGAAGCATAACCACTCCGGTTTCAACAGCAATACCGGCCAGAGCGATAAATCCGACCCCGACCGCCACGGAAAAATAGTAACCTGCAAGATGTACTGCCCACACACCCCCAATGAGCCCGAATGGCAGGGAAAGCATGATCATAAGAGTCCTGTCGAGTCTGCCGAAATGCAGCATCAACAGAGTGAAAATGATAAGGATTGTAGCGGGCACGGCGATACGCAATCTCTCCTCGGCCTCCTGCATCTGCTCGAATTGGCCGGACCATATAATGTTGTACCCCGCGGGCAACTCAACCTCCGCAGCGACGATATCCCTGGCTTCAGCAACATACCCACCAATGTCTCTGGCGCCAATATCTACGAACACCCAACCGGTGAGCCGCGCATTTTCCGATTTGATCATGGGCGGCCCCTCAGCGAATTCGATATCCGCTATCTCTCCCAGAGGTATATGCTGCCCCATGGGAGTCGGCACTAGGATATTTGCCAGATCCTCGAAATCTTCACGGTAAGGCCTATCGTATCTAACAATGATATTATATCGTTCACGTCCCTGTACAGCCTCGCTGACCCTGCTGCCTCCAAGTGCCGTGCCGATAACCGACTGGACTGTAGCCAGGTCTATGGAGTATCTGGCAATCTTTTGCCTGTCCGGATTGATTTCCAGGTATTTACCGCCTGTGACTCTATCCGCAAAAACTGACCTTGTACCATCTATGTCCTTCACAGCCGACTCAACCGACAAGGCAAGTCGGTTTATCGTTTCCAGATCGTCACCTGTGATTTTTATACCTATGGGGGTCCGTATGCCGGTAGATATCATATCCATCCGGATCTTGATCGGGTATCCCCAAGAGTTTACCAGCCCCGGCAGTTTGACCCGGGCATCAAGCTCTTTTACAAGGGCATCCTTGGTCAAACCCTCGCGCCACTCTTCTTTTGGCTTCAAGCGTATCCAACTTTCAATCATTGATATCGGTGCCGGATCCGTTGCGGTCTCCGCCCGACCCAGTTTACCAAAGACCATTTCAACTTCAGGAACGGTGCGGATCAATATGTTGGTTTTCTGCAGTACCTCTTTGGCTTTGGTTATGGAGACTCCAGGCAAGGTTGTCGGCATGTAGAGCAGCTCGCCCTCATAGAGCGCAGGCATAAATTCGGAACCAGTCTTTGCAACCGGGTAGACCATGGACAACAACATAATGAAGGCGAAAAAAACTGTCAGCCCTTTCCACCGTAGGGCCAAGACCAGCAGCGGGCGGTACATAAAAATAAAGAAACGGTTAACCCAGTTCTCATCTTCCCTGCGGATGCGCCCCCTTATGAGCCAGAGCATGAGAACAGGAACAACCGTCACTGAAAAGAGCGCGGCGAAGGCCATCGAGTAGGTTTTGGTATAGGCTAGTGGAGAGAACAGTTTGTAGGATTGACCGGTCAACGCAAAAACTGGCAGAAAGGAGACCGTGATGATGAGAAGAGAGAAAAAGAGGCCGGGACCTACTTCCCTGGCCGCCTGGACAATGGTTTCTCTTCTCTTTGCTGGGCTGACACTGCCACCGAGCCCGGACAGTTTTCTATGAGCGTTTTCAACCATGACGATGGAGGCATCCACCATGGCACCAATAGCGATGGCAATACCTCCAAGTGACATGATATTGGCTGTTATACCTTGGGCGGTCATAACGATGAAGGCGGCAAGAATTGCCAGTGGTAGGGTTATGATCGCCACCAGTGCCGATCGGGCGTGCAGCAGAAAAACAAGGCACACCAGCGCAACCACAATTCCCTCTTCCATCAGTTTATGCTGGAGGTAAGATATGGAACCTTCTATAAGAGGGGCACGGTTGTAGACCGGCACAATCTCAACCCCATCTGGCAACCCGCCTTGAATCTCCTCGATCTTCTTCTCAATTCCCCTGATTACATTGAGCGCGTTTTCACCTGCACGCATGACAACAATACCCGCGACCACCTCACCCTCACCGTTTAGCTCGGTGACACCGCGGCGAAGCTCTGGCCCTTCAACCACCTTGGCCACGTCGGTGAGCAGTACAGGAATACCGTTTTCTGAGTAGAGAACTATCTGCTGAAGGTCCTCAAGCTGCTCAACATATCCCTTGGAGCGAATTATGTATTCGGTCTCACCCCTTTCGAGTACACGGCCACCAGCCTCGATACTGGCTCCCCGAACAGCTTCAAGCAGACGGATCAAGGGTACATCGAATGCACGCAACCGATTGGGATCAACCAATACCTGATACTCTTTTACGAACCCGCCGACCGAGGCCACCTCGGCCACCCCGTCAACCGTTGCCAGTTCATAGCGGAGAAACCAGTCCTGCAAGCTACGAAGTTGGGCGAGGTCATAGCTCTTGGTGGTATCAACCAGGGCGTACTGGTATACCCAGCCTACACCGGTTGCATCCGGCCCGATCTGCGGCCGTGCAGTCTGGGGCAGTTCGGCCCCTATTTTCGAGAGTGCCTCGATCACCCGGGACCGTGCCCAGTACTGGTCCACACCGTCCTCGAATATGATATAGACAAAAGAGGTTCCGAACATGGAGAAGCCGCGAACAGCCTTGCTCCTGGGCAGGCCAAGCATTGTGGTTGACAAGGGGTAGGTGACCAGATCCTCAACTATCTCCGGCGCCTGGCCTGCAAAATCTGTTCGGATAATCACCTGGGTGTCACTCATGTCAGGAATGGCATCGAGCGGCATCCTGTCAAGGGCCTGTATGCCAGCCACAAGCAAAGCAACAACCATGAGGCCGATCAGCAACTGATTTTTTACAGACCAGGAAATAACTTGGGCAATAAACCCGGCCTGACCTGTATCATCAGTGTCCATTTAATTCCTCCTTATGAACCCCGCGAACCCCGCCAGGATACTCGCCCAGAGGGGTCTCGTGGGCTTCCACCTCGCCGAAGGGGCTCAGCACGTCTCCGGTAAACTGCACCCAGCTTCGACTGTCTTTCGTCACATACACGGTGAGCCCGAGCTCCTTGTAATAGTCGGGTCGTCCTTCATTCATCCAGGGCAATAGCGCCGCTGTGGACTTGGCAAGTAGATCCCGCCACCCGCTGATTATCATTATTTCTGCCCGACCGTTCAACGCATCAAGGAAATCATCCACCATATAGATCAACCGACTCCCCTGCAGTTCATGTTGTAACTTGCGGGCAGCCTGCTCTGCTGCATCCAGCATCTCCGGCTTGGGGTGACTTCCGGCTGCTAGCTCCTCGTGGAGATAGAGTGCACCTTCAACCATGTGGTTGAGAAGCACCAGCTGTTCATCGCTGACTTCCTGTTCTGCCAGGGAGAGAGCAAGCTTTTCCATGCGGCGGAACGACTCTCTTAGGGAGCTCTCTGAATCAATAAGGAACTGTCCTGAGACCAATACCTTCTCGCCCTCCCTAAGGCCCGCCTGTACTTCTGTAAGTCCCTTGTACTGCAATCCTGTTTTGATCTCCCGGGCCTGGAAAGTTCCGTCCTCCCTCTCAAGGATCACGTAGTTGCCTTCCTTGTTCTGCAGGATACTTTCGGTGGGAATAGCCAGCCGTGGACTTATCTCGGTCATGATTGCTACATTTACGTAGGAACCGGGCCTTATGCTGCCGTCCGGGTTATCCAGTACAAGCCGTACCTGGGCTGTCCGGGTTGCCGGATCTACGCTTGGCGCTATGTAATCGATGACTACACCTTCACGCTCCATCCCCAGACTCGGGAATTCCACGTTTACCCGGCTATCACTTTTGACAAAGCCGATATCCTGCTCGGCCAGGTTGACCTGTATCCAGACCTTTTCATAGCCCTGGATTCGCATGGCTATGGTGCCAGGGCGCATATATCCCCCCTGGCGTATGAGAATATTTTCCACCCGTCCTTTTTGGCCAGCATAATAGGGCAGGCTGCGGATAACAGCTCTTCCGCGGCTAATCTCTTTGACTACCCTATCCTGGATACCGAGGGAGCGGAGTCGATCTTCAGTAACCCTGATCCTCCCACTATTTCCTGCAGAGAGCGCTGCCAGGTAATCCTGCTGAACAGCGACAAGTTGAGGGCTGTAGAATTTGAAAAGAAGGGTGTCGTGCTCAACTTCGTCACCCTCTGCGTTCACGATCAGCTTCTCTATCCAGCCCTCCTCACGAAGGGAGATATCGGTCTGGAGCCGCTGATTCACCACAACTTCACCGAAACTGCGAATCGATCTACCAAAATGAGCAGTTTCAGCAGCCTTGCTCCGTACCCCGGTATGCTGGATCATTTGGGTAGAAAGGTGTAAACCATGCTCCTCTTCACTCGCCGAGTCTATAGTCCCAGCTTCAACTTCCACCAGGTCCATGCCGCATATTGGGCAACTTCCAAAAGTGTCGGAAATGTAATGGGGGTGCATGGGGCAGGTATATTTAGTCACTTCAGCCTGGATGCTCCCTGTCAGCAAGACAAGGATCATGACAAGGCCAGCCAGACTTGTTATAGCGTTATGATATCGGATAGTTCGCTTCATGGGTTCTTTATGGTTTTCGTTTGTATATGGGAGTTAAGTTCCTCTGAAAATCGTGCAAGCTTTGCCTGTTCACCAGCAATCTGTGAACGCAGGGTGAGGCGAGCAAGTTCTGCCTGCAGCACCGGTTCAAGACTTGTCTGCCCTGCGGAATAGGTCCTTTCCATCGCCTGGATCTTTTCCTGAAGTACCATGTCCTTTCTTTTCAATACCTTTATGTTCAAAAAAGATGCATGCTTCTCACTTTCGATTCGGGTTGTTTCCATCTGCCATTGCAATACTGCCTCCCGATAGCTGTGCTCCGCGCTCTTTTTAAGGCTCTGAGCGGCCTCGACTTTTGGGCGCTGGTTCGTGGAATACCAGAGAGGAACACTCATCCTAAACTGGAGGGAGAACCAGTCATCCCCGTCAAAGGAGTCGTTTGCCCCATCCTCACGGATCTTGTAGGTCGCCACTACACCAAAATCAGGGTGGTACTCGCTGTCTGCCAAATCAGTCCTGGCCTTCTGCTCATCTATGTAGCGTGATGCAAGCTGGACTGGGTAAAGCCCTTTGAGGTCCCCATTCCACTTCTTTTCACGGACGGTGGTTTCATCAAGTTCCGGAACTTCGCCGACTAACTGGAGCAGATCCGCTTCAATAGCACTCTTTTCCGCCTGCAGGGAATTTAACCTCTGCTCTATGTCTGTTTCCTTAAGCTCCATTGAAAAGGTTTTCTCATATACAGGCTGACCGGCAAGAAGCTGACCATCATAGTAGCTCTGCAATTGGGCGATAATATCTTTCTTTTTCTCCTCATACTCAGTCTGCAGCCGCACTCTCTGCAGATCGGCCACTCGACTGATAAACAGACTGTGTAGACGGGATCTTTCGTATTCCGCGCTCAGGCCTATGGACTGGGCAGATGAGAGAAAAACTTCTTTTTGGGCTTTTCTCCCCTTGCTGTTGGGAATAGACTGGGAAAAACCAATTACCTTTGCAGATGGCAGATACTGGTCAAAAGCTGGGTCTGATACAGGGACATTGTCCACGCCGAGGCTAATAGAAGGATCCGGCAACCCCATGGCGCCATCTGCCCTGTACTGCATCGACTTGTGGCTTTCGAGCACAGCCTGCACCCTCGGGTGAGAGTCAAGTACAGCCAGGTAGTGTTCAAGGTCACGGCCATCGGCATGGACGATGCCAGCACCCAGTAACATTAAGAGCGAGAGGGCGGCATGCTTCATAGTTACTCTCCTGATGTATAATTATATTCACAGTCGCCGCACAATCCACTAATCGTCGAGAATGTGCCGAGCTACTTGTGAGCTCAGTTGATTGGGTTGATTCTTCTTATGGTACGTTGAAATTACAATTTTCCCTCAAAACGCTGAGTCATTTTCTGCCCAAGAATCTTTTTTGCCCTGTATACTCTTGTTTCAACAGCCTTCTGGGTAATACCTAGAATTTCGCTGCAGCTTGCCTGACTTTTCTCCTCAAGTGAGTGGAGGATCAGAGCGGATTTGAGTTTGTGGGGGAGGCCGGCAATCAGCCGGTGCAGTTCATTAATTTCTGCGTCTGTATCATATTCCTCTTCAATACGCGCATTATGTATGAGTGACTCGTTAACCTTCTCACCTTCTTCGGTGGCTGACAGGGAAAAAAAATTTCGCAGAGCCTGTTTTCGACCATGGTCACGGCAGAGATTCAGGGCTATCTGATACAGCCAAGTAGTAAAACGATATTCAGTATTGTAGCTTGCGGCCTTAGTATAAACCCTGAAAAAGGTTTCCTGGACCAGGTCATAGGCCAGCTCCTCATAATGAACATACCGGAGGATGAAATAGTAAACAGGCTCTTGATACCTTTTCATCAGAATATCAAGTGCCAGATTTTCCCCTTCAGCCAACCGCACCATAAGGACTGCGTCGCTGTGGGCCTCTACCTTATCCATCAATTCTGGCGTAACATCGTAACGGCGTTCTGTTTGAGCAAAGCAGCCTGCGCCGGCTCCAGCACCTTCTCTATTTCCGCCAGGTGCGACAGGGAAAGAGCTTGGAGATCGCCCATGGCTGAATGTATTTCGGCCACTAAAGGCTCTATCTTTTTACTCTCGTACCCATCTTGGTCGATAACTTCTGCAAGTCGAAGGTTGGCATCATGCATCTGCTCGGTATATCGGTCCCTTTCTTCCTGGTAGCTAGCCTCGATTGTCATGATCTTCGCTTCCTGGGACGCGGATATTTTCAGTACATCTTTGTAGAATACGTCTACCTCCCCTTGAACCGGCGGTCTGCAACTCCCCCCCTGTCCTACGCTACGGGATGTTGTCTGACCAACCCAAAAACCTATTGTCATAATGGAACAAAAAAACAGGACAAAGTAGATGATAGATTTCCATTTCATGGTGCAAACTCATACGTGTTGACTGAGGCGATATTGAGTGATGGCGCTGCCTGATACGAGAAGTAGCGCAGGTCAAAAAAATCAGCCTGGAAGGGTTCCTGCTTAAACGAAACTTGCGACAGGGCAATCACTGCCACAACGCTCAGGACAAGCGTGCCCAGCTTCAGACTGAAAGGCATTGCGAATCCCACGGGCTCTTCCATTCTTCTCTCCCTAACCTTTGCCCAAACGTCGCGTGGCAGGTTATCTAACCGGGTATAGTTAGGTTGCAGCTTGAAGGACAAATCTATCTTGCGTTCCAGGTTTTTCATATCAACCTCCTTTTCGTGTCTATACTAAGTATACGTGTATAAGACAAAAATCCCTCAAGCTTTTTTAGACACCTCATGAGTTGCCAGCAACCAGTTAATCAACAGAACAATTCATATTTGCTCAATCGGTATTGGGTTATGTTGCCAACTGATACCTCCGGGCTGAACAAGAGTGTCTCGGGTTGACATGCTAGACTGTGAGGGTAGAGCCAGATATTTCACTGAAATTACAAGAGAATGTAGTAGCTGCAAAAATAAGCTTATCCAAAGATCAGTTAACCTCAGTAACTGATCGCCAAATTTAACATTGCCATTTACAAAGGTGAATAGTTTGCTAACCTACTCCGTTAAAGGGTGTTTCCTGTTAATCCAGTAAGAATAGACACCCCCATTTGTGGCAAAAAACACACTTAAGAGTTGCTCCATTTTAGAACAGTTCAGGCGTTGATACTACTTTCTGTACTGGCTGTGTTTACCCTCAAAATGGTCAAACTATATTGTCGACAGGCACCTTACGATTTTAAAAGGTATTAATGCGGGGTGCACTAAAAGCCTCTTCCCTCGCATTTAGTACATGCTTTTTGACTATAATTGATTTCATCATCAGGATAGGTTGGAATAAGGCCCGAGCCATAGCATAAATCACAGGTAGGTTTTCCTCGATTTTCAACATGGTATCGTTTCCATCGTTGCCATAGACTCTCAAAGATTTCATCTCCGTTCTCCAGAAAGAAATGAGGTCTTTTGCCACGTTCTACTCGGCCACGAATTACAGTCAGTGCCGCTTGGTAATGGGCTTTATCCAAATTACAGAGATCGACAATGTTTAACTGGTATGCTTCACCGTTGTAAGCACTCAACAAAACCTGTGCTGCAACCCTGGCCCCTCCGGTGTCTCCTTGTGCAACGGTAGTTAATCTATGTATTGCTCGGCTATATGCTTTTGTGTCAATATTCATTTATTGCCTTTTTGTTTTTGTAAATCAAATACATAATGCTTTACTGTTTGGAACACGTATTAAGGTTGAAATATTATAGAGCAAAAGAAAGAGCGAGTAGTAGTATCTGCTCCTTCTACCGGCCGTCAACATATTTAAACGGTAAAAGGAGTCGCTTCCTGCGGTGGTAATTCTAGGTTTGTCGCTCAATGTGAGATATATTCTCGATATTCCTGCTTTACGTTTTTGATATCGATATCCGATCTGATAGATTTTGTGTCTGGAGGTCACCTGCCGCTGATAGGGTTTACTGATTCTCAAGTAGCAAAAACCTATCTCTGTATTCCCTTGGAGACAGGCTAGTATGTTTTTTAAATAAGCGCCTAAAGGTGCGACTATCTTCATATCCCACACGACGTGTTATCTCGTCCATACTTGCGAGGGTATTTTCAAGCTGGTCCTTTGCCATTTGGATTCGTAATTTTTGCAAGTAATTCAGGGGAGATTCTCCAGTCGCGGTTTTGAAGCGTCTTTTGAAATGACGGGGGCTTATGCCCACATATTCGGCTACTTGGTCAATAGCAATAGTCCCGGTTAGGTGCTTGCGCATGTAGTGTTCGGCTTGCAATATCGCCGTATCTCTATGATTGTCATCTAGCGGGAATATGGCATAGGGTACCTGGCTTTCATTGTTGGGATCAACCAGCATAGCTTTGGCCCACGCAGATGCAAGCTTCGTTGATCCTTCTCGTTGAATTATCCTTAGCGCAAGGTGCATAATTGAACTCACCGCGCCAGAACAAATGAGGTTATCACTCTCAGTTAATCTTTGGCCAATCTTGAGATTGACCTCTGGATAGCGATATCTGAATTTTTTTTCAAATTGCCAGTTCGTAGTAGCAGTTCTCCTATTTAACAACCCCGTTTCGGCAAGTAGAAATGCCCCTGTACAGACAGAAGCAATTGTGGCTCCCAAAGAATACTGGCTGCGTATATAGTCGATAACCCTGGGGTCGTACCTCGCACCTGATTCCGGAACAGGGAGCAATGCAGGGATGATAACGTAATCAGATGAGACTTTTTCATCAAAAGAGAAATGTGGTTGAAGTTGGACACAGTCGCTGCATGTAACAGGTTCTCCCGTAATAGTGACAACCCTGGTTAGGAATAAATCCGAATTTCTCCCGGATAATGACCGGCTCCAGATGTTTGCAATAGTAAATCCGTCAATCAGATTAGTAATACTGGAAGAGAGGCAGCCTTCAACTGCGAGAAGAGTGATCTGTTTCATGGAGTTATGCCCCGAAGATGAGTTATGTCGTGAATGGCGGATGTTGTCCGTTATTTGTCACATATGACCCTTTTCGACAAAGAAATCAAATGCTATCTTACGTCAACGTTAAATTCTGGCAAGGCTGGAAATACTTCGAAATGTGAGGTGAGAAATGAGTGAATGGTTACCAACGAGCTGTGTACTATGTGCCCAAAATTGCGGTCTCCTTGTGCGTGTTGAGAATAACCGGATTGCTAAAGTAAAGGGTGATCCTGATAATCCGCGGAGTAAAGGGTACCTGTGTAGAAAAGGACAGAAAATAGCAAATTATCAACACCACGAAGGGCGCCTGGCCAAGCCGCTCAAAAAGACTGCTGACGGTTTCGTGGAAATATCCTGGGAAAAAGCCCTGTCAGAGATAGGCGAAAAGCTTCGCTTGATAGTTGATGAGCACGGTCCCCGTTCTTTTGCATTCATGGGTGGAGGCGGCCAGGGCTCACATTTTGAAGCAGGGTTCGGTACATCACTTATGCGGGGTCTTGGCTCAAAATATCATTATTCTGCCCTCGCCCAGGAACTGACAGGCTATTTCTGGTGCGTTGGAAGAATGTTGGGTAGACAGAACAGGTTCCCCATTCCGGATGAACACCATGCTGAAATGCTTGTCGGTATTGGCTGGAACGGCATGGAAAGCCATCAAATGCCACGGGCACCTCTGGTTATCCGAGAGTTTGCCAGAAATCCAGATAAACTGTTGGTGATAATTGATCCGAGGAAATCAAAGACGGCAAAAGAGGCAAATATCCATATCCCACTCCTGCCGGGAACAGATGCCCTGCTGACACGGGCCATGGTTGCAATCATACTAAAAGAGGGGTGGGAAGATAAAGAATATCTTGCCGGATCGTGTTCAGGCTTTGAGCTGGTTCGAGGCTGGTTCGACAATTTCGATATCCGCAATGCGCTTGAAGTGTGCAATGTTGACTATGAACAAGTGCATGGTGTATGCAGGGAAATGACCAGACGTTCCTGGTGCTTGCACTTTGATCTTGGTGTCTATATGAACCGACACTCAACACTTGCTACCTACTTACATATGCTTCTTCTGGCTGTTTGCGGAAGGTTCTGTGTGTCAGGAGGGAATGTCATCCCGGGTTCGGTGGTGCCTTTGGGTGGTCATAATGATGAACGTTCTGAAAAAACCTGGCGTACAAAAGAGACGAATTTCCCAGCTATCATGGGCTTTTTCCCGCCCAACGTGATGCCGGAAGAAATTCTCTCAGAAAAGGAGGAGCGGTTGCGGGCGGTTCTCATAAGCTCATCGAATCCCCTGCGATCATATGCAGATACCACAGCTTACGAGAAAGCTTTTAAGGAGTTGGATCTGCTCGTGACGGTAGAAATATCGATGTCAGAAACTGCAGAACTTTCCGACTATGTTTTGCCTGCCCAGTCCGCTTACGAATCCTACGATGGTTCTTTTTTTCCCTGGAATTATCCGGAAATATTTTTTCAGATGCGTCATCCTGTAGTAGAGCCGGCACCGGATACGAGGGAGTCGGGTAGTATCTTGGCTGCCATAGGGAAGGCAGCTGGTATAGTACCTGAACTACCAGACTATCTTTACAAGGCAGGAGAAAAAGATCTGCTGGAATATACAATGGCTCTTTTTTCCTGGTTACAAAAAAATCGGAAGTATGCACGATTGCTGCCACTTATCATTACCGAGACCCGAAACAAAAGCACTAAATCACTTAACCTTGACCTCCTCTGGAGCATGTTGCTCGTCTCACCATCAGCTTTCAGGGAAAATGTGTCACGGACCGGCATTGCCGTTCCTACCGTCCTTGAGGCGTTAATGAGGCCGCAAAAGATAGTTAAAGCCTTGAAAGGGATGGTCAAATACCGTTCTGCGGCACCTCTTGCAATCCTCACTCCGGCTATAGCCCATGCTGAGATGCTGTATGAACGTGTTATGGAAAGCCGTTCAGGTCTTTGGATTGGTAAAATGGACGATGATAATATGCGTCATCTTCGGACTAAGGACAGGAAAATCAATCTTTACATTCCTGAGATGTCAGATTGGATGAAAGAGATCCAACCTGAAACGGAAGCACAGGCTCTTCAACCAGATCCGAACTATCCCCTGATTCTGAACGCCGGACGCCATAAGCCGGAAAATGCCAATTCTCTGATGCGTAATCCTGCCTGGAACAAGGGACGCAGGACCTGCACGCTGGCCATGCATCCCGAAGATGCAAAAGCATTGGATTTGCAAGATGGAGAGAGCGTTTGGGTTGTTACAGAGGCAGCAACTGAAAGGATAGAGCTAGAGATAACAGATGAGGCTCGAAAAGGGCAAGTATTGATTCCTCACGGTTTTGGACTCCGTTATCGTGGTGAAGTTCATGGTATAAATGTTAATCGCTTGACTAAAAACACCCACAGGGATCGACTTGCTGCTACACCTCTCCATCGTTACGTTCGGTGCCGTGTGGAAAAGCTGAATTAAGTACGTAAGGGCATTAGAGAAAAGTAGAATGTATCTGTAAATGTGTAACTAAAACCGTCTAATACGAATCATTAGGTTGGGGCCTGGTTTCTACATGCTATATTAACAGGTATGGTACCAAGTTGAGCTGTCATATAGATTAGGTCTCGTTGTCCTGGTCGATTGTCAGATCGAGTTTGTTAAAACATTCTCCACAGATACCATGTGAGAACTGTGCCTCAGTACGGGTCCTGATATACGTTTCAATGTTTTGCCATTTACCCTCTTCATTTTGTATTTTTTTGCAGTAAGAGCATATGGGAAGTAACCCCCTAAGGGTCTGGGCCTCTTCAAGTGCGGTGTTGAGCCTGTCTATGAGTCGCTCTTTGGCGATCAGCAGGCGTCTCAGGTGCAGGTGGGTACCAACTCGTGAGAGTACTTCCTCTTGGCGAAATGGCTTTGAAATATAATCGATACCTCCGCTACGAAATCCTTTGACGATATCTTCCACTTCCTTTTTGGCTGTTACAAAAATAATCGGAATTTCGGAGGTGGTTTCATCAGATTTAAGCTCCCGACAGGTCTCAAAACCGTCCATGCCGGGCATCATGACATCCAGAAGAATCAGGTCTGGCTGGTTGTGGCGAGCAATCTTTAGGGCCATTTCGCCGCTGTTGGCAATACTTAAATCATATCCTTCCGCTTCGAGAAAGGTGAGCATGACATCAATGTTTGCGGCATTGTCGTCGACGACCAATATTTTTAACGGCTCTTCGAATTCATCAAAAGAGGTTGCTGTCTGCATGAAAGGTTTGGTCAGGTTTCGATTACTCATGGCATTTTCCCAACGCGCTGAAGGAGTTCTATGATTTCTCTGAGTTCATATACATCAAGGTGTTTCTTAAACAGCTTGATGAAGGTCTTGTCCATGGTCGGTGATGTTTCAAGCTCTTTACACAGTTTCTTAAGTTTGCTGATTTCTCCAAACTCTGCGGCGGAAAGCAAACTGGAATGCAAATCTTCTGGCAGCGATATCTCAGGGGTGGAGAGATCAGCAGTGACGTTTGTATCGGGTTGTTCTTCATTTGGCCCTGTACCCAGTTTGAGAGAAACCCCAAGCACCTCGGCCATGCATTTGAAAACCTGACGAATATCACAAGGTTTAATAATGATGCCTGCAACTCCCATCTGCTTCTGAGTGTCACTGATTGAGTCAAAAGCGGCTGCAGTTATCATAACGATTGGAGGTGCTTTCGAACCGTAAATCCGTTTAATATTTTTTATTGTTTCGGCACCATCCATTTCAGGCATGTAGCGATCCAGAAAGATTATATCCGGTGTATGATTTTCAAGAGTTTTTAATGCTTCCAACCCATTTTTGGCCTCAAGGGTTTGTATTTCTGCCTTGGTTAGCAGATGCGCCAACATGGCGCGACTCAGTTTATCATCATCTACGATTAAAGCGTTGAGGGGGGTATCAGAGTTGAGCCCGATAATCCTTTCAGGAGGGGTATTGGTAGGCAGTGATGATATTTCAGCCGGTGGAAGTTCGAGTTCAAAACAGAATCGAGAACCCTGAGGTGTGTTAGGAAGAACGTCGAGTTTTCCTCCCATCATTTCAAGAAACTTGCTGGTAATAGACAGTCCGAGGCCGGTGCCTTCTTTATTGTTGTTACCACTCATTTCGGAAAATGGTTCGAAAATTTGCTGGAGAGAATCTTTAGGAATACCGGGACCTGTGTCCTCAATGCAGAATCTGTAACGGTCCGTTTCATCAGCAATCACACGCAGGACAACACTTCCCCGAGAAGTGAACTTTACGGCATTTCCCAAAAGGTTGATCAGAATCTGGCGGAGCTTCCCAGCGTCGGCAATGACTGGTATGACCTGGTGGATGTCAAGCCCAACAACTTGCCATGTCAGGCTTTTATTAGTACAGCGCAGTTGAAACATACTGGCCATATTGCGGATCAGTAACGCGAGGTCAAAACTGGTTGCTCGCAACTCAACCCTGCCTGCTTCAATTTTAGAAAGATCCAGAATGTCATTAATCAGTCCCAGGAGATGGCTGCCGCCACGATCAATGGCTTCCACTGCTTTTCTCATATGGCCATCCAGGTCATCTCTGCTCTGTAAAATTTGAGCATAGCCCAGGATCGCGTTGAGCGGTGTACGGATCTCATGGCTCATGTTGGCAACAAAGTTACTCTTATATTGATTGGCTCTTTCTGCAGTTTCTTTGGCAGTTTTCAGGTCACGCTCAATGTTTTCACGTACCTGAATTTCATGCTCAAGTCGACGATTAGTTTTAGCAAGGTCTGCAGTGCGCTCATCGACTTTTCTCTCAAGATTTTGGTAGAGTTGCTTGAGATTGTTACTCATAACGTTAAAGGCCCTCGCCAGTTCACCAATTTCGTCATTTCTCTGGGCAACCCGTGTCTCTACAAACTCGCCTCTGGCAAGGTTTTTAACTACTCCGGAGAGATTAACAACCGGTGAAATAAAGTTATAGGAGAGAAAAACACTGATACTCACGGCTATGAGGACAAGCAATATAAGAACGGCAATACTTAATCTGATGATATATGCTCTGATTGCATGGTGAACCGGGGCGAGTTCCAGGCCAATTTCCACCTTGCCAATGACAGATTGGTTTTTCTCGATGGGGGTTTCAATGATAAGAACATCATCGCTGACACGTCTGTCCTTTTTGATTACCTTTTCACCATGAACAGTTGCGTCCACCTGAACAAGAGATTTGCCATCGGCGTCATAGATTTCACAAAAAGCAACACCTTGAGATTGCTCGACGTTTATGGCAACTTCCTGTACTATGAAAAAGCTGTACTTCTGAATAGGGGTTGCACAGAATTGGGCAACCAGCTTCGCCAGTGCTTGGCCTTGAAACTCAATTTCGCTTTCTAACCGCTGTCGTTCACGGGAGATAAAAAACGAGCAGGTGACAAGAATGCAGATCAGTACAATGGCAAGAGTCCCTATGGTTATTTTTGGTTTGAGCCGCATCTGAAGAGTCATTGGCCTACACCCTCAACATTTCGTTCATTGTCTTTAAAATAATTGGAAACCTTGATCTCCCCAGATATCGTTGCGGCTTCGTTCGCATCAAGACGCTGCAGAGTTTCTATTGGAATGACGTCTCTGGTGAATTTCATCTTGCTCAGGCCTTAACCTTTTTACTTTAAACCCCATATTTTAATGCCAGGATTGGCATTGCCTTCTATGACTTTACTCACCTCAACATAGGTTGCAATGTCAAGTCGTTCGTTATGGAAGTTCTGGTCTGAATAGAAACAAAATATAAACGGAAAACGACTCTGCTTTTCATCACGTTAGAATGTGAAGAAAAACCGACAAACTACATGGAATACAATATATTTAAGGTACTAGTATACACCATCGCTATCAAAAAAATGGATAAATAGATATATATGATAGTTTGTTTGGAAGTACAAAAGTGGCAAATTACCCAATTGTTGTGTTTGGGAATTGCAATAATATGCGTAAATTGTGAACCAATTATCGATATTTTGGTGGTTGTTTATTCTCGATGGTGAGGCAGAAAAACACCTTGATTCAGCTTGCTGCAATTCCATATAAAGCGTATGGTGGTGTATCTTTTTTGTAGCTTTTAAATGAAGTCTGATGTATTGTGGCCGGTTTTCTGAAGGACAATTTATGTCTTTGACGTAGTGAACTGCGCAAGGCAGGTGGTTTCTGCAGAACATCCGTTCCTGTGTTTGCATTATTTATCTATTATTCTAGCAAACTAGAGTGGGAACAGGAAGCCCCAGGCAAGAGGGGCAATGATAACAGTGTTCAATTCCTGATCTTGATACGCAATATATATCAGTTGAATAAGGAGTTGCAGGGAGCTGTAGCTCCTTTTTTTTTTCATTACCCAAGTGAGTGATAGTGGGGCCGGAAAAAATCCGGTGTGCAGAGTTGGTAGAGGATAGCAACCATGAATGATTTGTCGAAAGTACGTAATATTGGTATCAGTGCCCATATCGATTCGGGAAAAACAACCTTGACCGAACGCATTCTGTTCTATACAGACAGAATTCATGCGATTCATGAAGTTCGTGGCAAGGATGGTGTCGGTGCAAAAATGGACTCCATGGAGCTTGAGAAAGAGCGCGGAATTACCATTCAATCAGCTGCCACCTACTGTACCTGGAAAGACCTTAGCATCAATATCATTGATACACCGGGCCACGTTGACTTTACCGTTGAGGTTGAGCGTGCACTGAGGGTTCTTGATGGTGCTGTCCTGGTACTCTGTTCTGTTGGTGGTGTTCAGTCTCAGTCAATAACCGTTAACCGTCAGATGACCCGTTATAATGTACCGCGTATCGCCTTTATTAATAAGTGCGATCGTACCGGTGCGAATCCTGCCAAGGTTACACGCCAGCTTCGAGAGAAACTGGAACTGAATGCCCACATGCTGCAGATACCTATTGGTCTTGAAAATGATCTGCAGGGTGTTGTTGATCTTATCACCATGGAAGCTATTTATTTTGATGGTGATAATGGCGAGAAAATTCGCATAGAAGCAATTCCTGCCGAGATGGCAGATGAAGCACAAGGGAAACGCGACGAACTTCTCGAAGAGATTTCTATGTTCTCCGAAGAGCTGATGGAAGCATTGCTCGAAGGTGGAGATATAGATATTGAACTTATCTACGATGCGATTCGTAAAGGAACTCTTGCGCTTGATTTTACGCCGGTAATGATGGGTTCCGCATATAAGAACAAGGGAGTTCAAAAGCTGCTCGATGCTGTTGAGCTTTACTTGCCAAGTCCGACCGACGTTACCAACCTGGCGCTTGACCTGAAAAAAGAAGAACAAGAATTTCCGGTTACCAATGATCCAAGCGATCCCCTTGTCGCCCTTGCATTTAAACTTGAAGACGGCCGCTATGGTCAGTTGACATATATCCGGACCTATCAGGGAACCCTGAAGAAGGGAGATACGGTGTTTAACAGCCGTACCGGTAAGAAGGTTAAAATAGGACGTCTCTGTCGTATGCACTCTGATGAGATGGAAGAAATCGATTCATGTGGTTCAGGTGATATCGTTGCGCTTTTTGGTATTGACTGTGCTTCAGGTGATACCTTTTGCGATGACCAAATATCCTGCTCCATGACTTCCATGCACATTCCTGAGCCAGTTATTTCACTTGCGATTATTCCGGTGGACAACAAAGCCCAGGTTAACATGTCCAAGGCATTGAACAGATTCACCAAAGAAGATCCTACCTTCCGTTCTTTTGTTGATAAAGAGACGAACGAGACGATTATCTCGGGCATGGGCGAGTTGCATCTTGAGGTATATACTGAGCGTATGAAGCGTGAGTATAAAGCTGAGGTTGAAGTTGGTGCTCCACGGGTCGCATATCGTGAGGCGATCTCTCAGCGATCTGAGTTCAACTATACCCACAAAAAGCAAACGGGTGGTTCCGGCCAGTTTGGTCGTGTTGCCGGTTTCCTTGAGCCGCTTGAAGAAGGTGAGTACGAATTTGTTGATTCGATTGTTGGTGGTGTTATCCCACGTGAATTTATCAGCTCCTGTGATAAAGGATTTCAGAAGGCTGTCGCTAAGGGTTCTTTGATTGGTGCTCCTATTACAGGTGTAAAGGTTACCATTAATGATGGTGCTTATCATGCAGTTGACTCTTCTGATGTTGCCTTCCAGCTAGCCTCTGTTGGTGCGTTTAAAGAAGGATACATGAAGGCCAAGCCACAAATTCTCGAGCCTATCATGAAAGTCAGTGTTGAGGGTCCTTCAGAATTCCAAGGTGCTGTTATGGGTTCCATTAACCAGCGTCGTGGTATGATCATTGGCTCCACCGAAGAGGGTCTCTATACCGTAATTGAGGCAGAGGTTCCGCTTTCTGAGATGTTTGGTTACTCAACCGTACTGCGTTCCCTTACTCAGGGTAAGGCAGAGTTCACCATGGAATTTGCAAGTTTCAAGCCAGTGCCTAAAGGCGTGAGCGAGGAGCTTATCAAAGCACACCAGGAAGAACAGAAGAAGAGTTGATTCTAAAGCCATAACCGACTAGAAAGAAATTATATCAGGCGCACATGGTGTGCCTGAATGTTGGCTGCATTAGATGGTGCATGCAAACACGAAATATAAAGGGGTGATTTGCCATGGCAAACAGCGAATTAGTAATTAACAATCCTTTAAAGGCCCTTGGTCTTGAAGGTAAGGCAAAAGATGGTATCCGCAGTATGGGACTGGTTATGTCCAGAGCAGGGCTGGGAAAAACAGCTGTTCTGGTCCAGTTCGCATTAGACTGCATGCTGCTCGGAAACAAAGTGCTACATGTTAGCATTGGTGAAACCGTGGATAAGGCCAGAACATGGTATGACGATATCCTCTCTCTTCTTACTGAAGGAGAGAAGGTTGAGTCTATTCCCGAGATTATGAAAAACAGAATGATCATGACCTTTAAAGAGAGCTCTTTTACTAAAGCAGTTCTTGAGGAGAGATTGGATGATCTGGTAAAGCAGGACATTTACAAGCCTGAGTGTTTGATTATTGATGGTTTTGATTTCGCAGCTGCTGATCGTGACACCATTCAGGGGATGCGGGACTTTATGGAACAGCGTGGTCTGAAAATGATCTGGTTTTCAGCTGTTCGTCACCGTGAAGACGATCGTCAGAGTGCAGCAGGTGTCCCGGCTCCTTGTCACGAGGTTGATGATCTGTTTGATACTGTTTTACTTATCAACCCTGAGGGTGATGAGATGAATCTGGATATCCTGAAGTGTGATGAAGGCACTGTTGATCCAGGCACTACGCTGAAGCTTGATCCTTCCACCATGCTTATTCAGAAAAAATAGCAGCAGGGAGAATATGATCGGCACTGCAGAGCAGTAGCAGAACATTTTGAGAACGGGATATCTGCCTTAAGGCGGCTATCCCGTTTTTTTTTATGAGGATAGTATGAAATTCAGGCCCTGTATCGACCTCCATGATGGTAAAGTGAAGCAAATCGTTGGTTCATCACTTTGTGATGGGAGCCCGGAAACTCTGGAAACAAATTTTACTGCTGAAAAACCCTCGAGCTGGTATGCGGAGCTTTATCAAAATGATAATCTCACTGGTGGCCACATCATTAAGCTTGGGCCTGGTAACGATGAAGCAGCTCAGAATGCTCTGAATGCGTGGCAAGGTGGGATGCAGCTAGGTGGTGGGATTAACGCTGAAAATGCCCAGGAGTGGATTGATGCCGGGGCATCTCATGTTATCGTAACTTCCTATGTGTTTTCGGGGGGACAAATTGATTGGACCAGACTAAAAAAACTGGTTCAGGCTGTCGGCAGAGAGCGATTGGTTCTGGATCTAAGTTGCCGAAGGCGCGACGATCACTATTATATAGTGACAGACCGTTGGCAAAAGTTCACAGATGTTTTCATCTCTGCTCAGATCCTTGAGAAACTTGCCGGTTTTTGCGACGAATTTCTTATTCATGCTGCGGATGTGGAAGGGAAGTGTTCAGGTATCGAGGAAGAACTTGTCCAGAAGCTTGCAGTTTGGTCACCACTGCCGACAACATACGCCGGAGGAGTGCGTGATCTGGCTGATATGCAGTTGATTCATGAACTCGGCAAAGGTATACTTGATGCCACAGTTGGCAGCGCCCTTGATATATTTGGTGGTACAACGTTACGTTATGCCGATGCGGTTGCTTTCAGCAAGAGCAGTGGATCTGTTTAATAATATTCAGCATGATGTCAGGCAGTTTCTTGACCTGACCCCGATCTTTCGATACAATGCATATGGAACTGATTCACTATCCAGATGTTATTGAAATTTTAGGTTATTTATGGACGCTATTACATGAGCTTTGATAAAGATAAACAGAGAAGAGATATCGAGCGTTTCATTCAGAAGATGCCAAGCCTGTCAACAACGGTAGGTAAGGTTATGGAAATCTGCAGTCGTACGGATGCTTCGCCAAACGAATTGAATAAAGTGATTTCTCTGGATCCGGTTTTGACCGGGCAGGTACTGAAACTGATCAACTCGGCGTATTATTCACTGGTCACCAAGATTACATCTTTGACCCGGGCTATTACAATGCTTGGCATGAATACAGTGAAGAATATGGCGCTCAGTACTGCTATTATTCGTACCGTAGCAGGCACCAAAAAATCGAGAGCTTTACCAACTACAAGATTTTGGGCTCATACCATTGGTGCGGGTGTAAGTGCTAAACTGCTGGCTTCCCTTAAAGATGTTCCGATAATGGAACGGGAAGAGCTGTTCGTAGCGGGCTTGCTGCATGACCTTGGGAAAATACCTTTTGGCGACGAATATATTGAAGTCCTGAATATTGCAAAAAATGAGCAGTCTCCCCTGATAGAAGTTGAGCGGGATATTTTGGGCATAGATCATCAGGAGGTCGGGCTGATGATTGCTGAAAAATGGAAGCTCAATGAGACTATCTCTACCTGTATTTCCAGGCACCATGATGTTGATGGCCTTGATGATGAAATTGGCAGAAAAGTTGCGTTCGTGGCCCTTGGAAATATTTATACCAACATTCTGGACATCGGCTCTGCCGGCAACTCTTTCCCTGATGAAGGAGAGGTGCTCCATCTCCTCGATGTATTGGATATCAGTCTTGACGATTTTGGAAATATTGGTGAGGGCGTGCAGGAAGAAATACGAAAAGCAGAGATTTTTCTGCAAATTTAACCCGGGAACACAATGAAAATTCGGTTTTGGGGTGTCCGTGGATCTATTCCCTGTCCAGGGCCAGCCACGCAAAAGTATGGTGGGAACAGCGCATGCATCGAATTACGTGTGGGTGAGGACGATAGATTAATAATCATTGATGCCGGTTCTGGTATTAGGGATCTTGGTACCTATCTTCTTAAGAATGACTTGCCTAAAGGCCCCATAGACACGTCTATTTTTCTTTCACACACCCACTGGGATCATATTATGGGGTTTCCATATTTTACCCCGATTTACATTCCTGGTACTCAAATAAAAGTCTACGGTCCTGTGACTTTTGAGGATGACCCTTTGGAGGATGTTGTCGGTGGGCAGATGAAATATCGCTACTTTCCTGTGAACATGGGAGAGCTTGCTTCAAAAATTGAGTATATCAGTCTGACGGAAAACCCTGGTATTGATTTGGGTGGAGGGTTAAATGTGGTCACCAAGCTGCTTAACCACCCCATTACGGCTCTGGGCTATCGTTTTGAGTACGAAGGTAAGAAGGTTTGTACCTGCTACGATACGGAACCGTTTCGCAATCTCTTCATCACTGATCCCGAGCACCCTGATTACGATGAGGCCATGGCTTATGAGGGTGAGGAAGTTGCCCAAGAGCAAAATATGGTTCTTGAAGAATTCTATACAGGTGCAGATCTGCTTATTCATGACAGCCAATATACGGATGAGGAGTATGTGAGTGCCAGAGTAGGCTGGGGGCATTCAACTTTTGAGCATGTGATCGAATCTGCCAACCGTGTTGGTGTAAAAAAACTGGCACTCTTTCACCATGACCCTGATCGTACTGATGCCCAAATGGACGAGATGGCAAAAGAGTATTGTCAACCCGGTAAATATGGTGACACCGAGGTGTTTTTTGCCAGAGAGGGTGATCTGATAACGCTTTAGGCGAGTTGATTAAGAACTCATCGGGCCTTGGGGTTTAGTGTTACAGACCGTAGCGTCGTTTAACTCGTTCTACACAGGCTACATCTGCTTGAAACGGCAGCATCGGCGTTTGAGGTGAGGGGAGTTTCAACTCTTTTGCAAACGGTGTGTCAGAGACATTGCGATTGTAGGCTTCGATCATCAATAGCTCGAGATTTACCGTGTCTTCGATGTTATAAGCAAGAAGTGTTTCCAACGCTTTAATGTCATTGTATGTTTCATACTCATTCCAGAGCAGGACCGCAAAATAACCGTCTACCCCATCGAGTTCACCACGATTGATCCCTAACATCTTTTCGCATCCTTTCAGCCCACCCTTAAAACCCAGTCGTGCCAACACATAACGCAAGTCAATTTGGGCGTGATTTAGTGTGATCCGAAAATATCTTTCCAAAAAGGGGATGTCGAATGCCTTGCCGTTGTAACTTACCAGGACCTTAAATTTCCAGATGTCCTCAAGGAATTGTTCGAGGTTTTTGCCATTAACATAATAATGGACATCTTTACCATCATAGAGAGCAATAGTGGTTAAGTCCGCATTATCACCAAGTCCGGTGGTTTCTATGTCGATATACGCGGTTTTGTGGCGATATTGGGGGAATACGCGCCATTGCTCATATGAAGGAAGGCGGCCTGTAAAGAACGCCGGGTCTTCATTAAGTGCGTCAAGGGATTTGTCCAGGATGTGGGGGATTTCTAATCTGCTACTGTTTGGAAGTTTGATGGGTGGAGGCTCCAGCCATTTCTCCCAACTGGTAACTCCGGCGGCCCATAGACGTTTTTCCGTAGCAGCTCCAATTCCGGGAATGTGACAAAAGGTATTCTGCAGCATAGTAAAATAAATAGGGAGAACCAACTTTGAGGTTTAGTTCTCCCTTTTGTCTAAATTATCTAGAGGTGCCTAGAGTAGTCGTTATTGTTTTGTCGCGTTAGCTGAAAACGATCTATTCCCACCAGGGCTTTTTCGCCGTGGTGCTTTAGAGAAGCCTCTTCCTTTTCCGCCAGCGCCGTATTTTCGTGGGGACGACTCTACAGGGGCCTGATCATCCTTGCGGGCTTTCATAGGGCGCCCGTTAATCCGTACACCCTGAAGTAACTTCAGGAGCTGAGTAGGCATGCCATAAGGGAGGTCTACAGTACTGTAGTCTTCGAAGATAGAGATACGACCAATATGGTCGCTGCTGATATCAGCTTCATTGGCTATGGCACCGACGATGTTTCCTGGCTTAACACCATGGGACTCACCTATCTCTATACGATAGCGGTCCATGCCCTCGTCTGGTCGAGCACTTTGTGGTTTGCTTTGCCGCGGACGGCGTTCCTGTCGCTGATTCCTGTCGCCATCATTTCTGGAAAATCTACTGTTACGAGGGTTTTCCCGTCGAGGTTCATCTTTAAGCAGAAGTGGGGTTTTGCCCTGGGCCATCTTGGCAAGAGCTGCGGCAACAAGTTCAGCCGGGGTGTCATTATCCTGGCAAAACTCTTGAACAAGTGTTGCGAAAAACGAACAGTCAGTTGCTAGAGTTTCAGAAATTTTTCCTTTGTAGTCAGCAATGCGCTTAGCATTAATCTCTGCCACTGTGGGAAGTGCCATCAGTTCTATTTTTTGTCTCGTGGCACGTTCGATGGATTTTAACATCGATCTCTCACGGGGTGTTAGAAATAAAATGGCTCTGCCAGTACGGCCAGCGCGACCAGTTCTGCCAATGCGGTGAATGTATGCTTCGGTATCAAAAGGTATATCGTAGTTAACTACATGGCTTACTCGTTCAACATCAAGACCGCGAGCGGCAACATCTGTAGCTATCAGGATGTCAAGTTTTCCTGCTTTCAACTGTTCAACAGTACGAAGGCGCTGACTCTGAGGAATATCGCCATTCAATGCAGAGCAGGAGTAGCCACGCTCGGTAATGTATTCTGCAATCTCTACAGTCTGCATTTTGGTGCGGACAAAAACCAGCATTCCATCTACAACTTCTGCTTCGAGTATCTTGCCAAGTGCATCACGCTTAGCGTTGAAACCGTTGGTGATAAGATAATGCTGGCTGATAGTAGAAGCAGTTGCTGTTTTATTTTTGATGGTAATTTCAACAGGGTCATTCAGGTATGTGCCAGCAATCCTACGAATTGAGGATGGCATAGTTGCTGAAAAGAGTGCAATCTGACGCTGTTTTGGAGCTTGCTCAAGAATCCATTCAACATCTTCAAGGAAACCCATTTTAAGCATTTCGTCTGCTTCATCAAGAACGAGGGTCTGAATGGTGGAGAGGTTTAGGCTGCCTCGTCGGATATGGTCCATAACTCTACCGGGAGTACCAACAACGATATGAACACCACGTTGAAGTTGCTGGAGTTGACCGGAGTATTCCTGCCCACCGAAAATAGGAAGAACACGAAGATTCTTAATTTGAGAGCCATACGTCTTGAATGACTCACTTACCTGTATGGCAAGCTCCCGTGTTGGGGTGAGTACAAGTACCTGGGGTGTAGCTTTCTTGGAAGTTTGGAGCCGATTTAGCAGAGGGAGGGCAAAAGCCGCTGTCTTGCCGGTTCCGGTCTGTGCTTGGCCAACAACATCATGACCCGCCATGACATGGGGAATCATTTTTGCCTGGATGGGAGTTGGTTCGCTGTAGCCTGAGCTGTTAAGTGCTCGTAATAATGGTTCTGCAAGGCCAAGTTCTGAAAAGTCCTGCGGCATTACTGTGAGAAAATCTTTAGACATAGTACATCCTGTAAACTGTTTTGGGTTGATCCCAAAGGAGAGACGAGCAAACGACATCTGCAAGGGAAAGGGGAGGCGATCCTATTACATCTTAGCAACAGGTACGTAGTACCAAGGAATTCGCCTTTACGTGTCTCTCCAGATCTCCACAATTTACAGTCATGTTCTTCCTGGCGTGACACTCACATTGAAAACCGGACAAAATAACAGATTCTCAAGGTGTTGGCAATCATTATCGTCCAGGTATGTTCAAATTGTGCTCGTTTAATGATTAAAAATATGGCGATAATTCCATCAATTCAAGTGATTCCCTCTGTTCTGATTTTTTTATATATGGGCACTTCAAGCAGCAAATATTTTTTCGTGCATTCCTGTCCTCATTTTTAAAATCTTGTGGGGATAGCTAAACCATTACGGAAATGATAATGTTAAAAGCCTGACAAACAAATATTGTTAAGTCAGGTGCTGTCAGGTACAATGAAAAGCTGTTATATCAGAATCGTATAAAGAAATAGTGGCATTAAATATTAGTTCACGTTCCCTCTTGAAATGCGTTAGGAGTGTTGCGCTTTTATACATATCCTATGCGGTAATAGTCAGCATATCATGGCGTATGTTTTTAATATAAAATTACTGTTGGCTTAACGTCGCAGTGATGTATGGCATATTTTCCTGATTGTTTCTGCTCTCACTATGGAACAGTTTTACACAAAATTAAGATGTCTGAAGAAATCCGTCGATTACTCGTTGAGGATAGGAGCAGATCGAAGTAATTGATGGATAAAATTACTGCTCACACGTGAGCATTACAACGATAGTACATTATGAATGGAGGATAGTATGAAAAAGTTAGGTGCTGAATTTGTTGGGACATTCTGGCTGGTGCTTGGTGGTTGTGGAAGCGCAGTTCTTGCTGCAGCGTTTCCTGATGTAGGTATAGGCCTTCTTGGGGTTGCCCTGGCATTTGGTTTGACTGTTTTAACTATGGCCTATGCGATAGGACATATTTCAGGCTGCCATCTTAACCCGGCTGTCTCCATAGGCTTATGGGCGGGTGGTAGATTTCCTGCAAAGGAATTGATGCCATATATTATTGCTCAGGTATTGGGAGCTATTGCTGGTGCAGGTGTTCTCTATGTAATAGCGAGTGGTAAAGCAGGCTTTGATGTAACAGCAGGATTTGCCTCTAACGGTTTCGGTGCGCATTCTCCTGGTGGCTATTCCATGCTTGCTGCGCTTGTTACTGAGGTGGTTATGACGATGATGTTTTTGTTGATTATTCTTGGTGCAACTGATGACCGTGCCCCGGCCGGCATGGCGCCTCTGGCCATCGGACTAGGTCTTACCCTTATTCATCTGATCAGTATTCCGGTAACCAACACCTCCGTAAACCCTGCCCGTAGTACAGGAGTTGCCCTTTTTGCTGGAGATTGGGCAGTGACTCAGTTGTGGCTCTTTTGGCTTGCACCGATCGTAGGTGCACTGTTGGGTGCGATGATTTATCGGTTCATAGGGTGTAATGAGAAATGAAAAAAATCTATGAAGTAGTCGAATTACGGTAATATTTTCAGGAACCCGCCAGTACGAGTGGAGTGTCCGTCTTCTGTCTCTTGTGGTATACATCTGACAATGAGCGGGCATTCCTGTCTTTTTGCAATTCGTTCAAATTGCTCACTTCGAAGTAATCTCAAAGCTGATACTACCTGAATGTCCCTTGGCACTTGTGCTCAGTAGTATTAAAAAAGATGATGATAGTGTTGACGGCGTGTTAGTGAGAAGGGATTATAGGTGGGAAGATGACCCTGATTTAAAGATCGTATAAAGGAACCGTAGATAATCCGTTCTAGCTGGAGCTGAGATGATAATTTTGTGTAAACACCGAGTATGCGAATGAGAAACAGGTTGGTTGAGGCTGGTACTTCATTGTCTACAAATGAATGTCCTCTGTGCCAGGGGAGATGTACTGAGCCATATTACTCCGATGCAGAACGTGACTACCAGCAGTGTAACCACTGTAAGCTTGTTTTTGTCCCCTGTCATTTTTGGCTCACTCGTGATGAGGAGAAGGGGGTCTATGACTTGCACAAAAATGACCCTGAAGATGGGGGATATCTTCGTTTTTTGTCCAGAATGGCGACACCGTTATTAGAGCGACTGGAGGGACAATGCCACGGTCTCGATTTTGGTTGTGGCCCGGGACCTGCACTATTTCAGTTGTTTCATGAGCACAAACATCAGGTCAAACTCTATGACCCACTCTACTATAACGACCCTACACTGTTAAGCCAGAAGTATGATTTTATTTGTGCAACTGAGGTTGTGGAGCATCTGCAAAGTCCTGCCAGTGAGCTTACCAGGATTGTTTCTCTATTGAAACCTGGGGCATGGCTGGGCATTATGACAAAACTTGTGATCGATAAAATAGCATTTCGCAATTGGCATTATATACGCGACCCTACCCATATCTGTTTCTTCAGCAGAGCAACTCTGGTCTGGCTGGCAGAACATTATAATTTAGAACTCACTATTGCAGGAAAGGATGTATTTCTTTTTCGAAAGCCCTGTTGACAATCGGTGAGCTAACAAATGTGATTTCATCTTCGTTTACTTTGGCTTTCGAAACGTTGAAAGAAGTAAATATATTCAGGTGATTATTCTGTAGTTTCTATTCATGGCGGTATCTGTATGAGTGACATCTACTGTACATCTTCTGCGTTAGATGGCGGGTATGTTGGGTAAGTTTCTGTCACTACAAGCAAAATATTTTGAACATAGCCAAAAAGTACTTGCAAAGATGATCCTAACATGGAAAGTTCCCAGTACGTAGTCCCGTAACCTAATAGAGATACCGAGTAAATGTTGCTTTTTTGTTGTTTAGATCTGACTGATAAACCAATCTCCTGTTTTTTGAAAAACGAATTCATCTCTTGAGAATAGAGATTCGAGTCGATCTTAATTGGTACTCCATGGGCATAGGGCGCTCTTGCAGAAAGGTGGCAGGTATAAACGGGCGCTCAGTTCAAACGTATGTGGAAGCAACTATGGATTGTGGATAAATAATGGTAACACCGATAAACCAGAAGTCATCCGTTGAGGAAATACGAAATCGTTTTGACAATGATGTCGAGCGGTTTACTAACGTAGAAACGGGGCAGGCTGCTACCATTGATGCCCCACTGGCTATGGAACTGATAACCCAGGCAGCCTGTCAGGCAACGCCGAAAATCAGGCGAGTTCTGGATATTGGCTGTGGAGCTGGCAATAACAGTGTAAAGCTTTCATGGCATACACCCTCTTTTGATTGCGATCTGGTTGATTTGAGTTTGCCTATGCTCTCCAGAGCCAGGGAACGGCTTGAGGATGTGAACAATGGTAAAGTGAGAATCTTTCATGGAGATTTTCGCGAGGTGGAACTGGAAGGTGGCTACGATGTTATTATAGCCGCAGCTGTGCTGCACCATCTACGCTCAGATGACGATTGGGAAAAGGTTTTCAGGAAGATCTATCAGCTTACTTCTCCTGGCGGCAGTTTCTGGATTACAGATCTGGTAGCGCACGAAAACACTCATGTACAGTCACTCATGTGGAGAAGATATGCCAACTACCTGGAAGCAACAGGTGGTGAGCAATACAAAGATAAGGTTCTGGCATATATTGATAAAGAAGATTCACCTCGGCCCGTAACCTATCAGCTGGATCTTTTACGTAGGGTTGGATTCGAACATGTTGAAATACTGCATAAAAACGCATGTTTTGCTGCATTTGGTGCAATTCGCTCGAGCTGAAAGTCATGAGAGTTGAGATGTGCAAATAAAACGTTCAGAAAATGAATATGTGTAAAGGAAAAGAAGGGGACCTCTATATTATAAAGCGTTGTTGATTTAGGTACATGGCGATTGAGCTTCATTACTTGCAAATAATAGTTATACTATATGTATGACTATCTGAACTATGTGCCATGCTTGTTTGTATAGGGTTGCTTCTGGAGCAGGGTATGTCTCCATATCCGGCAGTGAATTGATTTCTGATGATGTTTGGTCTCAGATGTTGGAAAATAGATGGCACTAGTGGATAGAATGGGGTGCCCAAATACAAGGTTTTCGGGTGGCATTATGGTTGCTGTCGTAGAGCACTGTCAGCAATGGGGGGCGGGGACTCTAAATAACGGAGGGCGATGTATGAACCTTGAAGAGAAGCGCTCTGTGGTCGACTGCTATGTTCATGCCTTTAACTCGTTTGATGTGGAGACAATGATTTCGGTGCTTCAACCTGAAATCACTTACACATGCATCTCAAATGGAAAAACTGTTTATGCTGTAAACGGAATTGAAGAATTTCGTGATCTTGGTGGCCTGTGGAAGAATCTCTTTTCTTCACGAAAACTGACAATCATGGAATTATATGAAAAAGGCAATCAGATTATCATGGAGATTAGTTGCTCGACAGTTATGGCAACACAATCAACTGGTGGGCTGAAAGCTGGTGAAACTCTTATTCAAGAAGGAGTTTCAGAGATGAGCTTTCGTGATGACAAGATACTCAGTATAACCGAAATATTTTAGACATTCTGCTATAGGTGCAACACTTTCTCATTGTTGGCCAGTGTATGTCTTCTCACCTCCTTTCTTTGACTCCTGCTTTTTTTTACATCAAAATTGAGAGCTGATTTTTTGTGAATGCCGCGCAATATCTTTTATCCAGCACATACGTTGACTGGAAACATCCAGCCCTGCTTGAGCGAGCAGTATCACTAGCAAAAGGGATGCAAAGTGATGAGGAAATCGCAAGATCATGTTTTCTTTTTGTTCGTGATCAAATAAGACACAGCTGGGACTATCGTTGTAATCCGGTAACCTGCAAGGCTTCAGAGGTACTGGAACATGGCACTGGATATTGTTATGCGAAAAGTCATCTGCTTGCCGCACTTCTACGTGCCAATGGTATTCCTGCAGGACTCTGCTATCAGCGACTTACCGTAACGGATCATCCTCCTTATTGTCTGCATGGACTAAATGCGGTGTATCTACATAAGTACGGCTGGTATCGTGTTGATGCCCGTGGGAATAAAAAGGGCGTTACAGCAGAGTTCTGCCCACCTGTTGAAAAACTGGCATTTGATATTGTCGATTCAAAAGAAGGAAACTTGCCGGGGATTTGGGTCGATCCACATCCTGCTGTTATTGAAGTACTCACCCGTTGTGAAACCGTAGAGCATGTGTATCTGAATCTTCCTGATGTAGATCTGTACGCTACCTGAACTTTTCACACAACAGGCTATTCAACTTTCCTGCGCATGGCCTTGGTCTGCCCTCTTTTTGTTTTGCTTTCAAGACGGCGTTTTTTCGCTGCTTTGCTGGGTTTTGTTGGTTTTCGTTTTTTCTGGACTACTGTTGCGGAGCGAATTACGGCTGCCAGTCGTTCCAATGCATCTTCCTTGTTTTTTTCCTGACTGCGAAATTGCTGGGCTTTGATGACCAGGCATCCGTCACTGGTAAGCCGGGCATCACGCAATTTCAGCAATCGTTCCTGAATTTGTTCTGGTAGGGTTGAGGCACGAATGTCAAAACGAAGGTGCACCGCGCTGGATACCTTGTTCACATTCTGGCCCCCTGAGCCTTGGGCTCGAATGGCAGAGAATTCTATTTCATGCTCAGGGAGTGAAATATTTGGAGTGATTTGCAGTAAGAAGGGCATGATATGTGAGTGTAGGATTGTTTTTTTAAGTATTAGGTTTCTAAGATGCTGTTCTACCGTTGTTGATCCTGTTTGTGGAATTGCTGCAGAAACAATGAACGGGTGGATTAAACCATTACATATTGTATTTTACACTATCCAGAATATATTCCGATAAGGAATTCATAAATTACTACGCTGGAACCGGAGGTGAAAATGGCAGTGAAACGGATTCGATGTCCGAAATGTTCCCATGAGCAACGGGTGTCCCTTGAATGTACTGAATGTGGGCTAATATTTTCCAGATACAAAAGAGCTCAGGAACGTTTGCAAAAAGAGCAGTCTGCTCAAATAGCTGCCGGAGAAAACCAAAGAAAACGTTTATGGTCAGCAGTGCAGGCATTACTTCTGGTATTACTGACTGCCGGTGGTACGTATTATTATATGAAAACAGACAGCCCACCAGATCCGCAACGGGCAGTGCCCGCTACGGTTGCAGAGGTTGTTAAGGAACCGAAAAATGTGACGCGGGATACGCCTGTGTCCTCACCTGTGCAGCAAGAAGAAGTTAATCAAGCTGCTCGGCCAATGACTATAGATGAGGCCAGGAAGGCAACGGTATCTATTGAAACTCCCTGGGGCTCCGGCTCTGGATTTTTCTTAAGTGAAAACTTTATCGTAACAAACCGTCATGTCGTGAAAATGGACGAATCCCAGCTTGTTGACTTCCGTCGAAAGGTAGAAACAACACGGGAACTGGTTGATCTTGAACGAAGGAAAATACGTAACCTGCGTGAGAGAATGAGACAGACTCCAAAAGGGCCAACTCGCAACCAGATGGCAATTATTATTCAGGAAGGAGAGCGGGGGCTAAACGATATTCTACCACAGCTTGAGGAAGCGGAAAGACGGCTGGCACAGCTTGAGGGAAAAGTAAATCCATCTGACATCAAAATCATCCTTGCTGACGGGAGCTCGTATACTGCGAACTATCTCCTTCTGAGTGATAAGCATGACTTAGCGTTGATGGCACTTTTTGTAAATGATATTAATCATCTGCAGCGTCCACCTGAGAAATATCAGATACGGCAGGGTGACAAAGTTTTCACTATAGGTAGTCCCGTTGGTCTGAGAAATACTGTAACTTCGGGTGTGTTTTCCGGATACAGAAAGGATCCTAAGGATGGCAGTCTGTTTCTGCAGACTGATGCACCGATCAATCCTGGCAACAGTGGTGGACCACTCATTGATGAAAATGGCTATGTCCACGGTGTTAACACAATGATTCTACAGGATACAGAAGGTATTGGCTTTGCCATACCCATAAACACCGTCTTTGAGGAGTTTGGCTCAGCTATCTATTAACCCGAATTTCTCACCAGCTCAGCTGATGGCAGCTTCAAGGTTTTGCATGACTGGCCTCTATGGGGCATGAGGCAGAAATGAGGTCGCAGGTTATCCAGTTTGCGGCCTCATTGTTTGTGGTTATACAACTTATTGTCCACGTAAACGGCCATAGCAGATTTGCCCTGTACCTCCATCGATAGTGACGGTCTGACCGTTTTCAAATAATCTGGTGGCGTTCGTGACGTTACATATGACCGGAATTTCAAGCTCTCGTCCAATGATGGCAGCATGGGAAGTTAAACCAGGCTGCTCGGCAATTATGCCACGCACATGCGTCAGGTTGTCCAGCATGTTGTGATCAGTTGCTTCAAGGACAACGATGGCGTTATGCGGGAGGTTTTCCCAGTCGTCCTCCCTTTCAATAATACGGACTTCCCCGTCTATCATGGTGGTGCCAATTCCCTGACCTGTATAGCATACGTCTGCAACTGTATGTACTTTCAGCATGTTGGTTGTCCCCATGGTTTGGATCGGCAGGCCGGCGGTGATAATCACCAGATCACCATTTTGTACAAGGTGGGCCTGGGTTGCAGCATGAATTGACATGTCAAGCTGTTCATCCATATTGCTTGCAGGTGCTGACACGAGTGGCTCAACACCTCTAATAAGCTGGAGCTGGCGGACTGTTGTGATATTTGGGCTGACAGCAATGATCGGTGCTTTAGGGCGATATCGGGCAACCATTCTTGCTGTAGATCCTGATGATGTGGTGGCAATAATTGCTGCTGCCTGGAGGTCTGCGGCTGTGGCGCAGCTGGCATAGGAAATAGCGTCGGTGACAATAGCACGGCGATGTCGGAGACCGGCTGCAAGAATCTCATCATAGTCGAGCGACGCTTCGGCAATCGTAGCACAGCGGGTCAGAAAGCGAATGGCATCCAGAGGATTCTGACCTACTGCTGTTTCTGCCGAGAGCATCACTGCATCGGTACCATCAAAGATGGCATTGGTTACATCACTTGCTTCTGCTCGGGTTGGTGAAGGGTTGGTTATCATTGACTCCAGCATCTGGGTGGCGGTGATAACAGGTTTTCCAGCCTGGTTTGCTGCCTTTATAAGCCGTTTCTGAATTACCGGCACCTCTTCTGCCGGCATTTCCACGCCTAGATCACCGCGAGCCACCATGAGGCCTTCCGCTGCTTTAAGTATTTTCTGTATATTTTCGACGCCTTGTCTGTTCTCTATTTTGGCAATTATTGCCTGGCGGCCACCATTTATTTCGATAATTTTACGAACAGCCCAGACGTCATCTGCCTGGCGGACAAAGGAGGCAGCAATAAAATCAACCTCCTGATCAACACCAAAGGCGATATCAGCCTTGTCTTCTTCTGAGAGTGAGGGCAGGTTGACAGCCATCCCTGGTAAGGCGACTCGTTTACGACTGGTAAGACGGCCTCCAGATAGAACGGTTGTTTTAACCTCTTGGCCTTCAATGGCTATAACTTCAAGGACGAGTTTGCCGTCATCGAGTAAAACCCGGCAACCGATTTCTACATCATGTGCAAATCCAGTATAATTGATACCGATACGGCTGGCAGGGCAGTCAGATGGTTGCGGAGATATAATGAGTTCCTGGCCTGTGATGAGGTCGATTCCTTCTGAGAGTTCCTGAACCCGCATTTCAGGGCCTCTGGTGTCTAAAAGAATCGCTGTATCAGTACCAGCCTGCTGTCGTGCTCGTTTAACCAGGTCAATCAAGTTTTGATGACTTTTGCGGTTTCCATGTGAGAGATTGATTCGGGCAACGTTCATACCCGCAGTGATGAATTTTGTTATTTGTTCAACAGTTTCACATTGAGGTCCAAGTGTGGCAATTATCTTTGTCTTATTCATGTATGTCTCTGCTTCGTATTTCTAAAAGAAAGTTGTGTTATAGAACGGTATGACCCAATGCTGCCCGCAGTTCTCCATCACTTGTGGAAATTACTACAGTGTCCTTAAAAGAAAAAGGGTAAAAAAATCTAAATAGAGCTGCGTCAGTTCGTGCAAGTGGTATTGCGCTATATTGTATACAATCTTTGTCGGATTCGGTGAATAGAACCTGTTCTCAACGACTGTATTATGGTATAGTAGCTGACCCTGCTCAGCGTAAATTGATGATTGGGAAAGGCTGCAAAACTGTAGGGGGGCAACTTTTTTACAATGATTAGAAGACGCAACCCCGGATAGTGTTTATAAATTAGCAAAACAACTGGAGATAATCCCTCCAATTATACCGTGAACCAAAAACGCCGAACAGATTGACGGCAAGAGGAGTAGTAATGCAGCAGGCTAAAAAAGGTGATAAGGTTAAAGTACACTACACTGGAACACTTGATGATGGTACCGTGTTTGATAGCTCAAATGGTGGTGACCCACTGGAATTTCAGATTGGTAGTGGCCAGGTGATAGAAGGATTTGACGAGGGTGTTTCCGGTATGCAGGTTGGTGATAAGAAAACTGTTCTCATCCCGTGTGCAAAGGCCTATGGTGAAGTCCAGAATGAGATGATTATGGAAGTGGCACTTGAGCAGGTTCCACCAGATCTGAACCCAGAGGTCGGAATGCGGCTTGAAGTTGGTGGTGCCGACGGGCAGCTGCTTCAAGTGACCGTGGCTGGCTTGACGGATAAGGTTATTGTGCTTGATGCCAACCCACCGTTGGCGGGTAAAGATCTGACCTTTGCTCTGGAGTTGGTTAGCATCGGCTAATGAAACGAAGACCAGATTTTCTATAGCCCCGGATATGGTATCATCATATCCGGGGCTTTTTGTATCTGCATTATGCTCTATTTCCTGAATTTGTGTGTTGATCTGAAAAATGGTGCATGATTCGAGGTGAAATAGAGAGGGTCATTTTGTAAAATTTGGTGAATGACCGGCTCTTTTTTAAATTCGTTTTCGAGGAAGCGACGGATTTCCTTGCGGTTCCAGCCTCTGGGATGTTTGAAATCCGTATAGATTGAGAGATCTCCGTCATAAAAATCTTGTGTCTCCAGTGTATCACTTTGGCTGCTACCTGCAGGAAGATTAAATATAGCAAGGTTTAAAAAGGTGATCTGCTTATGACGTTCGGCAACATAGGTAAGGGTCTGCCTGGCCTCAGTAAGAGATTCAGCTGGTGTGCCAAATAATAGATACACATAGGTCATAATTCCTGCCTGATGGAGAGCAGCTAGTGCCGCATGTACCAATTGTAGATCAATCCCCTTGTCCATCTGGTTGAGCACTGCCTGGCTGCCAGATTCGAGTCCAAGTTTCAGCATCACACAGCCGGAACGTTTCAATTGTCTGCAGAAGTCTGGGTCTGTAAGATGATCGGTAAAACGGACAAATCCGTACCAGGGAAGTTCCAGAGACGATTGTGTCAGCGCCTCCAGCATAGCCGGGCTGAGTGCGTTATCTAGAAAATGAACCAGCCGAGGTTTAGTCTCCTGTACAAGGGAGTTTATTTCGCTCATCGCGGTATCCACCGCAACCTGCTTGTACGGGTTACGTTCACTGGTTTCAGGGCAAAATGAACATTTGCGCCAAAAACACCCCGTTGAGGCCGCATAGGGCAGGATCGTGCCCGGTGCCAGATAGTTGTGGTGGAGTAGGTCTGAGTAGTCTGGTCGACAGCGACTGGCAATTGTTCCAGGTTTTAACAGCTGAAGTAGTGGTAGCTCTCCAGGCCCGCCTATCAGGTGGTCTACCAGGCCGCGAAAAGGGTCATTCCAGTTGGGGCTTTGCAGCCATGTGGTGACCAGGCCACCGCCAAGAATAAGTTGTAGTTCGGGAAAGCAGCTTTTGATAAAACCTATAAGGGCAAATGTACAAAGAGCCTGGCTCAGATAGTTGAGTGATATACCGATATATGCAGGGGTTGTATCTTCTATTAACTGACGGAGTCGTTTTGAGAAATGTGGATAAAAAAGGTTATCCTGATAGTGCTCTGCAGAATAGAGAAGATCTTCACTTTTGAGAGGTGAAAGGTGTGAATCCTGATAATTGGCAAGGTTCAGGCTGAGGCCTTTTGTTTTGCCACTATTTTCGACTAACCTGTTCAGATCAGCAACAGCTCGTTTATATTTGTCAGGAACTGTATAGGTCGATTCTGAGCAAAGGCTTTCAAGGTGACGATGACGGTTTTTTATCGCACGTTTTGACCATGTATCCTCAGCTGGTAGGCAGTTTTCTAAAAGGTAATGTAAACTTTCAATGTTCAAATCGCAGACTGTGCAGTTGCAGTCATGGGCACGAAGGGTGGCTGCAAGTAATGGAATGCCGGCAGGCGGTTCCGCAGCTTTAGCCTGTGGCGGGTGGAGCAGGAGTATATTCATCTGGTGGCTTGCAACGTTTGGGAGAATCTTTTTAGAGATCAGCCAACGGCTGAAGTTCTATATGAACGACTATACGTAGCATCAGTATGCTTTGAGAGCAAGGAGAATACGCAACGGTTGCCTGTGATTGCTACTGCCATTTCAGGAGCAGAGCTCTCTGGCTGTAGCAGTTTGTTTTGATAACACTGTTTTTTTCACAGTTTGACATTCGTGAAAGTAGGAATATATACTAATAGTGTTGAAGGCGAATAGGCCAGAGTAGGGGATTAGAAAGAGTTTGTCTCGAGGGTAGAAAATCCACACGTATTTTTCAAGTTATTTGTAATGGGAACCTGGCATCTCTATGCAGAATGAAATAGCAGTTAAATCATATGGTAAGATAGTAAGCTGGAGTACCATCTCATGAATGGTGGTCTGAAGCCGGTTATCTTGTTAGTCGATGATGAGCCTACTATTCGCTGGGGTATTCGCGCGTATCTGGAGGATCACAGCTATACGGTGTTTGAGGCGGAAAACGGTCGTCTCGGTATACAAAAGTATCAACGTGAACAGATTGACCTGATATTGCTTGATCTGCATATGCCGGAGATGGATGGCTTTGAGGTATTGTCTGAGGTACGGAAGACCAACCCGGATTTACCGGTAATTGTCATTTCCGGTGCTGGAGATATTGACGATGTTGTCAAGGCTCTGCGGCTGGGCGCAACTGACTATTTGATGAAGCCGATTGGTGACATGTCAATACTGTTACATGGTATTGAGAAAGGCCTGGAACGATCCCAACTGATTCAAGATAATAAAAGATACCAGGGGTTGCTTGAGGCTGAAGTAAGAGAAAAGACGGCAGAATTGACTCTTCTTTACACCCGGCTTCAAAAAGTGATTGAGTCGACGAAAAAACTGATAGGCTGTGGAGGTATTGATGAAAGCGGCCCGATAATATTACAAGAGTTCGGGTATCATCTAAAAGCTCAAGGTGGATCTTTTTATGAGGTTACTGAGAGTCAGCTACGCTGGGTATTCAGTATAGATAGTGGGCATGCTGTCGATTCTATGGCGATACCTCTTCCGGAGGGTAGTGTGCTGTCTCGGGCTTTGGAAGCCAAAGAGCCGTTTATCATAGAAAATATTGTTGAAGATGGTGGCATTAGGAGTGGATGGGCAGGTTACTCCAGTCCATCGTGTATCGTTTTTCCATTCTGGAATCATAGTGGGAACGTTTTTGCGATACTCAGTCTCCATAACCCGGAACATGGAGTTTTTGCCCCTCATGATCGGGAAATTGGTGCTATCCTCGCTTCATTTGCTGCAGAGGCACTCCAGACTGCCGAGGCTGAAGAGAGTGCAAAACGTAACGAAGAGTTGATGCTGCAATCCCAGAAACTTGAGGCAGTTGGCACGCTTGCCGGAGGCATTGCGCATGATTTCAATAATATCCTTTCTGCAATTGTAGGGTATACCGACCTAAGTTTATTTTCTCCAGATCTGCCTCTACAGTTAAAGAATAATTTGGAGCAGGTCAAAAAGGCAGGCCAGCGAGCACGGGAACTGGTCCATCAGATTCTCTCATTCAGCAGAACTGAAGAATCAAGGGTTGCAGCCATAGATATTGTTCCTGTAATTACCGAAGCTCTGAAATTATTACGAGCAAGTATTCCTTCATCCATAACAATAGAAAAAAATGTCACTGACGGCTTGGGGATGATCAATGCAGATCCTGGCAGAATCCATCAGGTGCTTATGAATCTCTGCACCAATGCAGCGCATGCCATGCAGGGCCAGGATGGTGTGCTTACCATTGAGCTTGCACGTGTTGAAACTGACAGAAACGATAAAGATCTCGAGCAACTGGCTGGCAGGAGATGTTTGCAACTGACTGTTAAGGATACCGGTAAGGGAATTCCACCAGAGGTTTTAGGGCGAATTTTTGACCCATACTACACCACTAAAGAAAAAGGTGAGGGTACAGGGCTTGGCCTTGCCATGGTGCACGGAATCGTGCGCGCTTCTGGAGGTGCAGTTATAGTGAACAGTGAATCTGGGAAAGGGAGTATTTTTCGTGTGTACTTCCCGTGTGCTGAAGAGCCTGAAGAGAGTCATTTTCAGGCTGCAAATTTCGAAATGCCTAAGGGGAATGAACGTATTCTGTTTGTGGATGACGAAGAGACACTTGCAGAGATGGCTGGCGAGATGCTGAAAAAGCTAGGTTATGCTGTAGATATCATGACCAGCGGCGTTGAAGCACGAAAATCTTTTGAATCCCACTCTACGAAATATGATCTGGTCATCACTGACCAAACGATGCCCGGTCTTTCTGGAATCGAATTAGCCAGAGCAATTAGGGATGTTGCACCGGCAATGCCTGTAATCCTGTATTCAGGTTACTCTGCTGCCATAAGTGAAAATGAAGCAAGACAGATTGGCATCCGAAAAGTGCTGATGAAACCCCTCAGCATGACACTCCTTAGCCAGGCCGTGCGCCAGATCCTTGATGATAGATCTGTTGATGAAACATGACATTCTGGTATCTTAATCATTCTGGTTAATAGAGCAAAATCTCTCATTGTTACGTAAAGATTTTCTCTTTACCGCTGCTTGCTCCTTCTTTGAATTATCCTTTCAGGGCCTTGCCTGCCATTCATTCATACTTATACTAGAGTGGATTTTACACTGATCGCCTCTCTGGCGTGCCGTGGTATTGTGGAAAGAGAAACGATGGTTACGGGTAAACTGATTTCACATGACATTTTATCCGTCTCCTGATACCATCGCAAAACTGCTGTTTACGGAGAAGATGTTTCTCCGATAAAAAATATTGTAGTAATTTCAGTCCTGTATTGTGTGGTATTGCTTCGTCAGTGTACAGTTGGTCACTTGTAGCTGTGTAATGGACTGCGGAGTTAGTATTTGTGCTTTATGGGGTTAACTCTTCACTTTGTAAATGGAAAACAATGATGAACCTCTATCGAAAATTTGTTCCGATTCTGGTTGTGTTGGTGGGTCTTTTTCTGGCGGGTGGAAGCTTCCTGGCAGACAATGCTGATGCTCGTTCAAAGATGGGCGGGAAGTCTTTTGGCTCTTCGTATAAAGCGCCGGTGAAAAAAACTACATCGTCTAGTAAAAGTGCGACGAATCAGGGTAGTGGTGGCTTTGGAAGAGGTCTTGCTGGTGGCCTTCTTGGAGGTGCTATTGGTGGCATGCTTTTTGGTTCTATGTTTGGTGCCGGTGGAAGCGGTATGGGTATTCTCCCGCTCCTGATACTGGGCGGTGTCGGATATTTTCTCTATCGTAAATACACAAGCAATACACGGCCTCCGGGCTACTCTCAACAGGGTGGTATGAGTGGCTTCCCCGGGCAGATGGGAGGTTCTGGTTCAACGATGAATACCAATGTTATGAGGGACGTCCCACCGCCACCTCCAGGATCGTCCATGTCTGCTGAGGACGGTCTTGCAGAGCTTCGTCGTAGTGACCCACAATTTGATATTAACCATTTTAAAGAAGTGGCTTCAGATGTCTTTTTTCAGGTTCAGGCAGGCTGGATGCGAAGAGATCTGGACTCCTATCGTCACCTGCTAGGTGATCAGCTTGCAAGTGAATATGCCAACCATTTTGAAGAAATGCGTGAGAAAGGCATATTGAATAAACTTGAATCTATTGCTATTCGTAAAGTTGAAATTACTGATGCGGGGAGCACCGGGAACGAAGATTTTGTAACTGTTCTTTTTACTGCCAACCTGCTTGACTACACTGTCAGTGACTCCACCGGTGATCTGGTAGAGGGCAGTATGACTACACCTGTCAAGTTTGCAGAAGAGTGGACATGGGCACGTCCTGTGCGAAGCCAAGACTGGAAACTTGAAGGAATCAAAGTTGTTAACGAATAATGTGTCCCGACAGGCGGCTGCTCCTGCAGTCGCCTGTTCAGTACGATTGAACGTAGAGGTGAAGTAGGTGGATTTAAGTCAGTTTAGAAGAGAGTATCTCAAGGGCGGATTAACACGTGCAGATTTAGACGCTGATCCCCAGAAGCAATTCAGTCAATGGTTTGAGCAGGCGCGCCAAACCAGTGTTGCGGATCCGACAGCAATGATTTTGTCTACGGTTGGTCCGAATGGGCAGCCGAGTCAGCGGACAGTGCTATTGAAGTATTATGATGGAAAAGGGTATGTTTTTTTCACCAACTTTGAAAGTAGAAAGGCCAGGGAAATAGAAGGTAACAGCAGGGTGAGTCTGCTTTTTGTCTGGCTGGAACTTGAGCGGCAGGTGCAGATAAACGGTACTGCTGAACGAATTTCTACTGCTGAATCGGCGAAATATTTCATGACCAGACCAAAGGAAAGTCAGATTGCGGCCTGGGTGTCAAGTCAGAGTCATAAACTCTCTTCCAGGCAGATTCTGTTACAGAAATTTCAGGAAATGAAAACAAAGATTGGTGAAGGCAAGGTACCGTTGCCCTCATTCTGGGGTGGATATCGGGTAACACCAAGTGAAGTTGAGTTCTGGCAGGGACGAAAAAGTCGACTGCATGACCGTTTTCTTTACACCCCGTCGCAGGACACACCTTCCGGATGGGCCCTTGAGCGGCTCGCACCTTAACTTATAAAATTTTCCATCAATAAAGAAAAAGACCATTGTGAGAAACATGATCCTTTTCTTTATCGATGGTGTTCGCCTATCCTTTGATTACTGCCAGAGGCCTTAACTTGGTAATTGGGGAGATAAGATCAGACTGCCTCTCTATAACTTCCTCTATATCCTTATACGCTCCCGGAGCCTCTTCCAGATCACGTTTTCCGCGGATGGCGTGGATAATATGCTGTTTTTCAAGCAGGGTAATTTCTTTATCCAGATCAAGTTGTCGTTGCGCCTGCTTTCTGCCAAGCTTCCTGCCAGCACCATGGGAGCAGGAACAGAAGCTGTCAGCATTCCCCTTACCCTTTACAATATAACTTACTGCTCCCTGTGAGCCAGGGATGATACCTACTTCATCTTTTCCAGCTCGGGTGGCACCTTTGCGGTGGACCATGACGTTTTTTCCAAAATGGTGTTCTTGGGCAGCGTAATTGTGGGCCACATTGATCATTTCAGAAAAGCTGACCGGAGCACAATATTCCTGTATAATATCGATTGCTCTTTCCATCATGAGTGCCCTGTTGGCAAGAGCGAAATCAACGCAATACTGCATTTCAGCAAGATAGAGTTGTCCGGGTTCTGAGTTAAGCGGCAAAGAGGCGAGCTGCCACTGGGAAGGAATTGGCATACCATGCTGAGTGTTGAACTTGACCGCGAGCTTATTATAATGATTAGCCACTTTGTAGCCAATATTTCTGCTGCCGGAGTGGATCATCAGCCAGATGTAGCCTTCAGTATCCTGCTGAATTTCAATAAAATGATTACCACCCCCCAGCGTACCAACCTGACATCGCCCGCTTGAATATTCACGCGATACCACAGGCAGGGCTGAAAGAGGCACTCCTTTTGGAGGTTTGGGCATATGATTTGCTGGCTGCGATTTCTGATGATGCTTAAATCCACGTGGAATTACCTGCCTGAGCGCGGAAAGGATCTTTTTCAGACTATTTTTGTCAACTTGATGCAGAGAGCTCTGTACGGCGCACACGCCACAACCTATGTCTACTCCCACTGCATTGGGAATAATGATATCCGTTGTAGCAGCTATACCGCCTATGGGCATGCCGTACCCGACATGAGCATCCGGCATAAGCGCGATATGGCTATGGATACCTGGCAGGTTTGCCAGATTCTTTGCCTGCTGGAGCGTGTCAACATCCGGGTCAGGTAGCCAGAGTTTAATTGGCTTGGCTTCTGTGCGAATGGTTGTTTCCATAATATGCCGGATTCTGCGTTTATGTCTGAAATGACACTTCGATATGGCTACTCATGGTGTGATATTTCGGCCAGAGAGTTCTCCAGAATCGTTGTGAGCTGTTTGCCGAATTCAGCTATTTCCTGGTCCTGATGTTCTGTTACTGCAGAGAAGTAGGATTTGCAGGTACGCAGATGGCCAGATGGCCAGCCAGCAGTAACACCGCTGATACCTTGGTCAACTGGCTGAGGAAGATCTTCCTGATAATCACGTCTGCCATGGGCCCAATTTATGGTGTGGCGGTAGAAGAGGAGTGCCCTGTTGATGAGAACGAGCATCAGGCTAATGTTGGCTGCAGGGCCAATTTTCAGATTTTCACCTCCCAGCTGCATGCCCAATATATTTTTCCCGGCAGAGCTCAGTTTCTCACCTCCAAACCTGGCACCCAAGGCACCGGCAGCCCCACCAAGACCGGTGAAAAGACCAAATGAGAGACCGGCAGTCAGTATGTCCAGTTTGGCTCCCACCACCGCACCACCCAAGGCACCGGCGATGGTGACCTGGTTTTTTGAAAGCCCCAGAACATTCCAGGTTTTCTCACTGAAGAGATCTTCGTTCAGAAGAGACTGGGGTGGTAGTCGATATTGAAAAATATTATGCTTGAAAAGTGCCCGTATCTGCTCATGGGCTCTATTTTCCTTGTCAGAGATTACCTGACGATACTGTCTGGTAAGTTTTTCCCTGATCTGTTCAGCATTGTCGTTGTCACGTACAGGGGCGGTGACAGAATATTGCAGACAGTCGTGGATCAAGGTCATGAGGATATCTACAGTGGCGCTGTTGCGTGCTGTCCAGTCTGTTTTAAATGCACGTACCACCGCATCAAGAGTGGGCTGCCAGTCCTGGTCAATGGATTTTAAGGCCTCAAAGAGCAATATCCGCTCTGCATACGTGGCTCGGTGCGCGTTGAAGACTCTGTTCGCATTGAAGTTCTTTCGGAATTCATTCTTCCAGTTTTCCAGCTGATTGAAGTTATCATCTTTACAGTTGATTATTGCCATGCGCGGCCGGCCGGTAAGCCGCAGAATTTCCATTTCGGCCCGGTCTACGTTACGAACAGGCCGGGAACCATCGACCACATAAATAATTCCTGCGCCACGCTCAACAGGAAGCAGCAATTCCACATCATCGCTGAGATCCGGATCATCGGAAAATTTCCGTCGAAAACGACTGACTGTATCTGCGCCACTCTCAGCTAATTTACGCATTTCGCTGAGTACTCTTGAGGGATTCTGGAATCCGGGTGTGTCTGTGAAACGCAGCACTTCTCTGCCATCTATTTGCACAGGAAAGGTCCTGCACTCTGTAGTTTCACCAGGAATTGCACTGACTCGGACGGAGTCATCCTCGGCAAGTGTGGAAAGGACTGATGACTTGCCCTCGTTTGGATGACCAAGTATGGCTATTTCTGGTGCTGCTGATACAGGTTTCATATCTTAACCTCTTTGATCAGGTCATCAATTTCCAGATAGGGGTCACCCAGGGCAGCTATCTTTTGTCGCCAGACCTGGCGTTCCGTAGTGTTAAGCACTGGAGTTAGTACCGTTGTATCTAAGGGCTTTCCAATGAGTCGCAGCATGATCGGCAAGTTCGTACCGACGTTTTTTCGCAATTGTTTAATATAGCTAATAAAGCTGACTAGTGGTGGCATCCAGGCCTCCATCACAATGAGTATGCCTGCTGAGTTACTCCAGTTATGTTCGCTAAGTTCTTTAAGCAGGAGCTGATCTGCCTGGTAATCAATCATGAAGCGTTTATGAGTTTCTACCAGAAATCCTTCGGTCGCGGTGATTTCACTTAGCCTCTTCAGGTCAGTGTGGTTGTAAATTTCATCGGGCAGCAGCAGGATTATTGGGTTAGCACTGATGTGCTGGCTGACTGTGGCTGCTGCCTGCTTTTCTGCCGTTTTTGAGCCGGTACCCTCATTTCTGGTTTCCGGCTGGGCCTGAGTAGACACCAGAGGTGTCTGCATCCGCCGTATGACCTGTCGTGCTACTGGTGTGTCAAATTGTAATTGGCTTCCGGCCCGCATCTGCTGAAACCACCCGTAGCCATAAAATGAGAGGCGTAATGTGAGCCCATATACTATCACAGTAAGCAGTAAAAATGGCCACCATGATACCAGATCAGGTGTTTGCAGGTTGGCAATTCCTTCTTTCAATACAATTCTGCTTCCTTCAATTTGAGCAAGAGTCGGGTAGCCAATTCCTTCAGCAAAAAGCCACGACCAGGGCACAGCCAGCCAGGCTATTATTGTATGCAATGTCTGACTGGAAAATTGTAGGGTAGATTGCCAGCCGAAGGCCACATCACTGACTATTATTTTAAAAAATGTTGCAACCAATAAACCAAGGTTAAAACAAATTGCGGTGAGCTGAATAAGCTGAAACAATGTCCATTGGAGTAGATTGGAATAGTTACGATTAACCATTTTGAGTCTACCGTAGTGTGCCTGCAGTTCCAACCGTTGTTCAGCTGTCAGGTGCTTGTTACCCTGACGCCCAAGAGAGGTCGCCAATCGGGTAAACAGTGTAGTTAAGAGGCGGACGGTAAGACTTTCAGGCACCGAGCGTAGCCCTAAAGTTATGAGGCCGGCACGTGACATGAAGAGTATAGCTAAGATAAGCTGAGTAAGGACAAACAGCACCAGAAAATGGAGGACATTAACCGGTGTGGTGCCGGAGTACGAAAAGAAGAACAGGCCGGATGAAGCCCCTGTGAATATTCCGAAAAAGAGAAGTATCAAACGGAGAAGCGAGTGCGCTTCGTGAGCAATGGTTCCTTGCAGTTCTTTTTCATGTGACTGCCGTTGAGCTCTAAGCCATATACTGAGCAGCGAGGAATTGTCTGCTGTCTCTTTTTCCGGCTGCGATTCTAAGTGGTTGAGATAAATTTTCCGGTCACGAGAATGCAACATTGCACTGTTGGTGTCAGCGTCCTGCTGGAAAAAATATTCCAGATCTATGATATCTTCATATGTCCATTTGTTGTTCATGCTTCTACTATACCCGAACTGTTGAATCCTTTCATCTGTCCCTGCTGTTTCAAATACAGGAAATAGTTGCCAGAAAATGATAAGATGTATACCGGGTATGACAAGAGTTTTAAAGTGGTGGAATGCATAGAGTTGGTTAATATTTTTTCTTTGAGTTCCTATGAGTGTTGGGTGTTCATACGATGGGTGGCAGATAACAGTTTGTTATCTTGTTATACTTACGATAATTTCGCTACTAGCTAAGAGTGTCAGTCTCAAGGTTTCTGGTGAGGTGAAGCTGGCTGATACGGTAGGGTTTCTCTGTGCACCATCTCTCTGTTTTTCCTCCTGGCGTAAAAGGAAAATACTTAACCAGGGGGCGCGGCAGCGTCTGTTGCTTCGCTTTCTGCTGGCCTTTACCCTGCTGGCAGGAGTATACCGTCTATATATCCCGGAAATTGAGCACTTGTTCTGGCTGGGACAAGCATATCTGGTTGTTCTACCGTTCTGGTTGTTTCTAGAGACCATTGATGCTCTATGTCAACTGTTGTGGGCACCTACCGGATTGTTGGTACCGGCGATTAACAATCGTCCCTGGCGTGCAGGTAGTGTGTCAGAGTTTTGGGGGCTGCGCTGGAACAGGCTTTTCGGAGACTGGCTGTATCAGGTGGTTTTCATGAAGTTACGACATAAGCCACAGTTTGCAATGTTTGCTACATTTCTGGTGTCAGGTGTTCTTCATGAAATGCTGGTAAGCCTACCCTTGCAGTTAGTTTTCGATAGAAATGTCTGGGGGTGGGCGACATGTTATTTTTTGCTGCAATATCTGGCGATTGTTTTTGAGCGCTCAGTTAATTTGCCTCGAGTGATGCAGCGGGTATATGTTTGGTTGGTGGTTATAGTGCCGGCTCCATTGGTCTTAAATCCAGGCACGTTACTGATCTTCCACTTTGGCGGTTGAGTGCTCAACGCTAAAAGGGTGGTTGTGAAGTAAAGTTAAGTAATTCTAATGAATCAGGGTGTGTAAATGCGAGATAACTTGCATGGAGGCACATTTGATCACCATCATTGCCAGATCCATACAGACTGTCGCCGACAATAGGGCAACCTAACCCCAACTGATGTGCTGCATGGAGCCGTAACTGGTGAGTGCGCCCCGTGAGTGGGGTAAACAGGATGCGGGTATAGCTATTTTCATAGCCAAGACGTTTCCAGATGGTAGAACCCATTTTGCCGTGGACGGGGTCATACATCTGGTGTGGCCTGTTGTTGAGATCAACCCTGAAGGGCAAGTGGATTTCACCACCATTCTCTTCTATCTGACCATCCAGGAGAGCGGTATACTCTTTTGCGACCTTGCGCTCTTCAAATTGTCTGGAGAGGTGGCGATGGGCAAGACTGGTGATCGCAACGACCATGAGGCCCGAGGTGTACATATCCAGTCTGTGGACGGATGGTTGTTCTATCATCTCCGGGTAGCGCTGTTGTAGTCTGCGTACAAGGCAATCCTGTTTCTCCGGTCCTCTTCCTGGTACGGATAACAGTCCTCCCGGTTTATTCACCACAATGACGCTCGTGTCAGCATGAATGATGTCTATCTCAAGAGTATTTTCACGCATGGTGATTCTCCAGCCCGCAGAGCAGAAAGCCGAGAATAGGTTGACACTTTTCCTGGCAGGATGGGTAACATCTGTTATGACGACGACTGCCAGATTTGTTATCTTTTCCCCAGTAGAACTCAGCAATGCCAACAGGGGTTAAATTCTGGGAGGCAGCATAATTGATAAGTTTGGGGGCACAGCAGTCTCCTGTTCCTGTCGGAATTCCACCACCTTCTGAGTAAGCTGAAAAAAGTGAGGTTTGTTGTCCACGAAAGTTGGTGAGGCGGTAGATGGAATGTAATCTGTGCATCAGCTCGCGGGACATGATACGCCGCTTTTTCCGTTGCTCTCGCCAGTATTCTGTTTGGGGCTCTAGCTCAGATATCTCTTTGCTTATTGCCTTTATTTTTTGCTCAGTCGGATCGTTGGTTCTGTAAAAATCCTCAACACCAAATAGCGGTGGTACCCACCCAGCTACCTGCCAGAGACCGTTATATTGTCCTGAAAATGCTCGAAGGATAACTGACCTGCCATTTATGTCCAGGCATTCAAGGATTCCGAACATTTTACCACGGGCCGGTCCCAGGAGGTAGTCTGTTGAGAGGCGCGAGTCGGAATTGGCACCCGGTTGCAGATCAATGGTTCTATTTACCTGGAAATGGTGTATCAATTCCTGGCAGTGGTGGAAAGCAGTTCCCATGGGTAAACCATGCACGTGTTTGCAGATCTGGCAGTATCCGGAAGCGGAGAAGATCCTGCTGGATGGAAAAATAGGATGTCGTTTAGAAAAATCAGGCATAGTTTTGTATCATGATAACAGTATCAGGTGTATCGGCGTTTGTACCCTTTTCCCCGTAGAATTGCCAGGAGAAGTCGTAAACGCATCACCGAATCGCATACAATGAAGGTATAGGCGGCACACATGCAGATAGACAACACGGAGAGAAGTGATGTATTTCAGGATCTGGGACCGAACATGGTGCTGGGGCTTGTTGAGAAGGCGTTGAATATATCGCTGACCAATCTTTTTCGGCCACTTAACAGTTATATTAACCGAGTGTACGAATTGGAGCAGGATGATGGTAGTGGCCTGATTGTAAAGTTTTACAGGCCAGGGCGCTGGACTGAAGATGCACTGCTTGAAGAACATGAGTTCCTTCTGGAGCTGGCCACAGAGGAGATCCCGGTTATTGCCCCTTTGCGTTTCCCAAACGGCAGAACACTTGGCAGTTTTGAAGGGGTCCATTTTGCAGTGTTTCCCAAACGCGGTGGACGAAGTCTTGATGAATTTGATGATGAACAGTGGTTGCAACTCGGACGACTGCTCGGTCGGGTGCATGCCATAGGTGAACGTAAAGCAGCGAGTTACAGGCCTGTGATGTCACCAATAGCTTCAACAAGCCAGCAACTTGAGTATCTTCTTGGTGGTCACGTTGTTCCGGAAGAGGTGAAAGGGAGACTTCAGGAGGCTGTTGGGGAAATAATCACCGAAATTACACCGCTTTTTGAAGGTACACGCCCGATACGGATTCATGGGGATTGCCATTTTGCCAATATTATCCATCGACCGGGCGAGTCGTTTTATCTGATAGATTTTGACGATATGGCTACGGGCCCACCGGTACAGGATATATGGATGCTTCTTCCCGGAACCCTGGATGAGGCCTTTGTGGAGATGGATATTCTGCTTGAAGGGTATGAGATGTTCAGGCCTTTTGATCGCAGAAGCCTGCGGCTTATAGAGCCGCTTCGAGCCATGCGTTTTGTGCATTATATGGCGTGGTGTGTACATCAAGTTGCTGCGGACGGGCAGACCCGTGTACTAGACGATTTTGGCACGGAAGCCTATTGGCAGAAGGAAATTGCCGACCTGCATGATCAGCTCGAACGTATCAGAGATGGGTATGTACCTTCCGGGAATGTACTTTGATCGAAGTCGTTTAACCTGTGTAATCGGAATATATTCTTTTTTACGCTGAAAAAAAGTAACGCAGCCGTCTGCCAAAACTCATGTTGTGTTGCAGGGCAACCCGTACCATCTCCTGGAAATTGAGATGAAACTGTGCCCCAAGCAATTTCAGCTCTTTGCGTCCGCGGCAGATTTTGTGCCATTGCAGAGGAGCAGCTGTTGCTATATTGATATGGTTGCCGCGTTCAGGCACAGGCAGCAATAACCGGTTGTCAAAATAGTCTGAAAGGAGCTGGGTAATGCGTTCCATTTCTCCAGCTTTTCCACTCCAAAGATTCGTGCAGAGAAAACCATCGTTTTTTAAAACCTGGGCACAGAGCTGAAAGAACGTATCACTATATATCTGTTCTGACATGCCTTCATCATTAAACGCATCGACCAGTACCAGGTCATAAGTGTGCTGTTCTGCAACCTGATCAAGAAACTGGTAGCCATCCTGACAATGGATATGGATATGGCCGTCCTGAGGGAGCTTAAAGTACCCCCTGGCAAGTTTGATAACTTGCTCAGAACAGTCAACAGCATCTATTGTACATTCTGGGAAATGATGATGGATAAAGCGTACCAGTGACCCCGCACCGAGTCCGACCAGAAGAATATGTTCCAGTCTGCTGACGAGTAAAAGGACAAACATCATATATCGGGTGTAAGGGAGTAACAGGTGCTGAGGGGTACTGAGGGACATTCTGGACTGGAGGTACTTGCCACCGAAATAGAGTGAGCGGGTGTCCCCTCTGTCGTAAATTTCTACAAGGTTTTGGTTCGTTTGTTCCCGATATATAGGGGTGGCAGGGGTGTTTATTGTCATCGTATTCCTGTACGCCCAAAGTTTTCATGAACATTTTGTGGAATTCAAGATAGTGAAATTTGACCAGATCACCCTGCATTACAGTTGCTTAAAAGGGTTCTGGCAAAATGCTCATGAGAAATGCGGGTTAGGGTTTATTGCCATTCAACGATGATAATATAGTATAAATTGAAAGAAAGTGGTGTATTTTAGAAGTCTCAAATTTTCATAGCAATTAGCTTGACGTGGTTTTGTCTTATCTGGCATACTTCTGGTATCAGCTTTAAGGAGTCACCGAAACTTGAAAATAACTGCAAGGGGCCCAAACAATTGTCAGAGAACGAACGTAAGAGAAAAATCCTGATCATGGACGACGAGGAGATGGTTGGTGAGATTGCCTGTCAAATGCTCATGCATTTAGGCTATGAAACCATGCATGTGAAAGATGGGCAAAGTGCAGTGGAGGAATATATTCGCTTCTACAAGAAAGATGATTCTTTTGATATTGTAATTATGGATCTCACGATTCCTGGTGGGATGGGTGGTAAAGAGGCAGTTGTCGAAATTCTGGCTGCTGATCCAGAAGCTAAAGTTCTTGTTTCCAGTGGCTATTCGACAGATCCCATCATGACCAACTATAGCGATTACGGTTTTGTAGGAGTAATTAATAAACCCTTTGATCTTGCCTCCATAAAGAGCAAACTTGAATCTATAGGTTGAACGACAGAGCCCGTCCAGTTTCCCGGCGCCTGTCAGGTTGCTGACAGGAAACTCTTACGTAATGACGTTTAATTGTCTGCTTCGTCTGCATTTTTTTCAATAACCAGCATTGTCTGCCACTTGCCCACCTTGTAACGCCCTGCCGAGAGTATAAACAGAACAACAATAAAGAGTAGAACGCAGGTCCAGGCTTCTGTTATGTTCATAGAGAATAAGGTTATTCCAAAATAGACGGGAAAAACCAGAAAGAGCATAGACGAAATTCCAACACTCATCATGAGAAAGCGGGTGTCTCCGGCTCCCTTTAGCGCTCCACTGAATACCATGTATAACGAATCAAGAAAGAGGTAGGCGGCGATAATCTGCAGCAGAAGCGTGCTGGTTTCGGTAATAGCTGCAATAGAACTGCTGTCTGCACCATGTATGAATGGGGCAAGAACCTGCTCTGGGAAAAATATAAATGAGAGGTCTATAACCAGAATATAGAGTAACAGGAGATGGATGCTGCTCCATACGGCACGTTTTGCTGCCCCAGGGTCACGCCTGCCAAGTGCCTGGCCGACCATAATACTTACTCCCTGGGAAACACCCATGGAGGGCATGAATGCAACGGCATTGATGGAAAGTACTATGTTTGTTGCAGCCAGTTCCAGAGTTCCTATACGACCCACAAGCAAGATGAACAGGGTAAATGCCAGAATATCGAGAGTGAATTGTAAAGAGCCGGGAATGCCGAAGCGCAGCAGACGCTTAAAAAGTGGCCAGTCAAATTGGCAATTGGTCAGCAATCCGAATTGTTTATTATTTTTACGTGTAAATATTAACACGGCAAGCAACAGAGAGATGATGAACCAGGCGCTGACAGTTGCTATTCCTGCACCGGCTATACCCATTTCAGGCATTCCCCAGTGTCCATAAATGAGTGCATAATCAAGTGGAATGTTCAAAAGAACGGAAATAATGGTGATTATCATAACTGGTCTGGTAAATCCCCTGCCTGTGAAAAAAGTGGCGAGAGTATTGCCTGCTACGTGGAATATGGCACCTTTACAGAGGATAGAAAAGTAAATTTCTTCCAGCTCACGCACTGCCACTTCATGGCCGGCAAAGGCGAAGATGGGTTTGGTGGCAAAGAGGGCAAGTAGCCAGAACAACAAACCGGAAAAGAGGGTGAAATAGATACCTTGCCAGAGCACTCTCCCAATGCGGTCTCTTGCACCACTGCCATAATATTGAGCAATAAAAACCCCAGCGTATCCTCCAATTCCGCCGAAAAAGGCAATGAAAAGAAACGAAGTTATACCTGCAGGCACAGCAGCGGAAATTGCCTCGATACTATAGTTACTCAAAAATACACGGTCGGTAAACTCCATCACTGTGGTAGCCGACATGCTAAGGACTAATGGCAGGCAGATTTGCAGTACATCGTTGTACGCGTACCTGTTTTTCCAATGTGTAGTGTTAAATGTCATATGCTGGTTACTGTTTTTACGATGGAGAGATGGTTGAAAGATTCCGGTAACACCATTTCAACCTGTTGTATTTCTTGTTCACAGGAACTTGTTAATACTGCACGGGGCGGGTATTGTGTAGCACTATTTTATGATGGAGATGCTTTCCCCTAAGAAATTCTTACCCATGAAAACCTGATAAAAGTAGATGAAAAAGGTAACTATAAACCCGGACCTCTGCAGTGGTTGTGGAATGTGTGCTGATGTCTGCCCACATCAGCTACTTCAAGTTGAAGCGGATGTTGCCTCTGTCTTGTCTGGCGACTGTATGGAATGTGGCCATTGTCAGGCTGTGTGTCCACAAGGTGCCGTTGAGGTAGATGGCATTGCTTCTCGTCTCGGGCTGAAAAACATTGCAGATAGTCAGAAGGTTGTTAATCCGGGTGACTACGATTGTGATAGTCTTGTGCAGCTCATGCGCTCTCGGCGGTCCTGCAGAAACTATACTTCGCAGAATGTTGAATTGAGTATCCTGGAAGATTTGGTCAGGATAGGAACTACTGCACCCTCAGGGACTAACAGCCAATCCTGGAACTTTGTTATCCTGCCGGAGAGGAGTGATGTGGAGGTACTTGGTGGACTGACAGCCGATTTTTACCGGAAGTTGAATGTGCAGGCGAGTAATCCTCTGTATCGTTTCTTGGCAATACTGTTTGCTGGTGATAAACTGGGACAATATTATCGAAATTACTATGCCTCTGTCAGGGAAGCGTTACGAGAATGGGATGAAGATGGTGTGGATAGGCTTTTTCATGGTGCTTCTGCAGCTCTTCTTGTCACTGGTAAACGATCAGCAAGTTGCCCTGGTGAGGATGCAATGTTGGCGACTCAGAATATACTGCTTGCGGCCCACGCATTAGGACTTGGCAGTTGTCTGATAGGCTTTGTGGTCGAGGCTATGCGGCGAAGGCCAATAATTAAACGGCTTGTGAGCATACCTGCAGACGAAGAAATCTATAGTGTTATAGGTCTTGGTTATCCAGCGATCCCTTATTTTCAGGTAGCTGGGAGACGCGTGGTTCAACCAAAGGTCGTGCATCTTGCCTCTGGTTGAACTGAAGATATCTGAATACGTTATGAATATTTGCTTGGACCTGAACAAAAATAAGGGGAGAAATGGCTTCAGTTGAAATAGATAAAAAATTCAGTGTGGTGATCCACTCTTTTGGGTTCAAGTATGGATCACCGGAGGATGCAACCGTTGTATTTGATGTGCGTTTCCTTCCCAATCCGTACTGGGTGGAGGGAATGCGACACCTTACCGGTTGCGATGCTGAAGTCTCAAAGTATGTCCTGGAGAGTGAAGGGGGGCGTGGCTTATTGAGTCGACTTACCCCGATGCTGCAGTTTCTTATTGAGCAAAACCGTTTGGCTGGGAAAGAATCGGTACGTATCGGTATCGGGTGTACTGGTGGCCAACATCGTTCGGTGGCTGTGGTGGAGAGGCTTGGTGCTCTACTGAAGAAAGAGACAACTGATCTTCAAGTGCATCATCGTGATCTGCATAAAGAGTAATTATATATCTTTACATATGTATAATGTTTTTTGGCTTAGATAAACTGCTCGGCAAGTGAACTCCAACTCACAGTTTAATTTCGGCAGTGGCTTTGGCATGATAAAGGGCTTTATCTGCCCTGTCAGTAAACATTTCCAGGTTATCATCAGTCTCGTATTGGGCGACACCAAGCGAAATGGTAACGACAATGGGGACATCTGGCGATAGTTTGCTCGTGAAGTTTTGTCGAATGCGTTCGGCAAAAACATAGGCCACCTCCTCGTTCGTTTCTGGGATGTTGCATGTGGAGAAAAACTACTCAACAGTGATAAAGCAGGTGGGTAAAAAATATACAGAACAATCTGGAAAGAAGAATGGTTTGGAATGCGTCTGCATGATTAAATTACGTTATATTAATATGTTAAGGTTGTGGTGTTGTGGGTGGCATGGTGTTTGCTGTAAATAAGGAAAGGATACGACCCTTGATTTTGACGGGGATGGCAACACCCTAAACAAGTCCAAACACAGTAAAGGAGCAACAACATGAAAAAAACAATCATAGCAGCAGTATTGATTTCCGGTCTTGCAATAGCAACAGTCTCATCAGCAAATTGGGGGCGCGGTGGTGGAAGAGGGTATAATGCAGATACCTGCCCGCAGTTACAGTCCAGCCTGCAGGCTGACCCGGCAGTACAAGCTAAGCTGGACACCTTCTACAACGACACTGCGGCATTACGTAAAGAGATGGTGGTCAAGCAGTCGGAAAAACGAGCAATAATGAGAGGGGCCAACCCTGATCCTGCTGTTGTTGCCAAACTCACCGGCGAGCTTTTTGATCTGCGCACAGCAATGCGTGCCCAAGCGGTAGAAGCTGGTGTCAGCCAGTATGTTGGTCCGAGGATGGGTGCTGGTGACCGCGGAATGGGACGTAAAGGTGGAAAAGGTGGCGGACGTGGTGGCTGGGGCCAGGGCCAGGGCGCTACGAGTTCTAACTAGCGTATTGGGTTGACGTTAGGACTGTCCAATTCCATTGAAGCAGTGTCGTTTTTACGTTTACTAGTGTATCCCCGTCTTCAGCTGCCTGTGAGCAGCTGAAGACGGGGATCTTTTCATTGTATTCAATCGTTGTCCTGGATTTTATCTTTCTTTACTTTCATCATAATCTATTATCCACTAGTTGTGAGGCGTATTCCTCTCAGCTGTGGGGTAGTATGCAGTGTTGGTGGTGTGCTGCAAATGCTTCTGTTGGATGACATGATACGTGCCATCTTCTATGATGAGCTGTAGCCCCTGATTAAAGTCTTGTGTGAATTGCTTATGCCAAGCCCTGTTTTTTGAAAAAGCAACATGCATATCATATGTCGTAAAAGCCGGTGCCTGAACCGTAAATTTCGATTTACTATAATCGGGGTCTATTTGCTTAAGGATTGTGAAAAAAACTTCTTCAGGCAGCAGGATAGCGTCTACTCTCCGGAGCACCAGTTTTTTAACATTCTGATGCTGGGTTGCAACCAGTTCCACATCAATATCGGCAGCCAGTAATTTGTCCGCCTGTGCAGATCCTCTCATTATTCCAATTGTGTACCCTTTTAACGAGTCCAGGTTGCCATTGAAGGTCACAGGGCTGTCGTGTAACGAGATGAATACCTCTCTGATAGTCTGAACTGGTATGGTGAAATCTAATAATTCTGAGCGCTCTGCTGTGAAATCGGCTGTCATGAGGCCATCAATATTGCCTCGTTGTGTTGTCTGTAAAGCACGTGCCCAGGGATAGTATTCAAATTCAACCTGGTAGCCCATTCTCTCAAAAGCCTTGCTTACAATTTCTGAAAAATAACCGTGATCCGGTAGGCTCGTTCCTGTGTATGGCTCCCATTCTGTGGATGCAAGTTTTATAGTCTGGCTTGCGTTGACTGGCTCTGGACTCAATGAGAATGTGATAGCCAGGCACAATATAATACGATAGGCAATACTGTTGATTGCGATGTTCATATGAGGTACTCATTAAAGAGTTTATATAGTCGTTGAAGAGTTGGTTTCCGGATCGAAGCGTTATTTACGTAAGAATTTTTCAATAATTTTGAACAGACTCGATAAAGCAACAACAGTGCCAATATTGGAATGAAAAACATTTCTGAGAAAAGAGGGATGTCAGTTTATGTCTAACTAATTGAAATGTTGTCAAATGGTAGGTGAGGTGCGTATGTTTTCTCGGTTTCAAAGATAAAAATTTTGCATGTACTAAAATGTGGAATTGACAGTAAGTCCTTAAAAAAAGATTAGCCTAGGTCTGGGCTGTTCCTGTTGTAATATGTGTAGTAATTAAGGGGTTTTACCTTGTTTGCAAGGTATTTTCTTCAACTGGATAAAAGCACGTAGTGTAATCAGTGATTGGATGTTGCGTGGTGATTATCTTTTAAAACAGCTAGATAGGGTGTTATGCCAAGCGCGTCTAAGGCTTGGAGTGGAGTCTTTTTTTTAAGACAGAGGTTGGCAAAGGTGCCTCATGCGTAAGTAGTGTAATAATACCGGAACAGCTAGTCGGAGGATTTCTTATGAATTTTTTAAAAATAAGTTTGGAAATCGGTCGTATAGCTTTCAACTTAAAGAATTACTATCTTGGAGTATAGATCGCAATCAGGCACCGTCGAGCTAATAGCGGGCAGTTTCTTCTGGAGAGCAATATGTGCAGAGTATTTCTCAATCTACTACCTTTAACGGTGCTGGTACTGCTATCTTCCTGCTTTTTTCAGCCCTTGCCTTTTGACGAAAAAGAGTGGGTTGAAACTGTCGAAAATACTGATGCCCAGGACCTATATATAAATAATTACAACGACGGCGAATTTTTTAACCCATGGCTTGCCCCTGGGGAAAGGACCTTTTCACGATTCCTCCGCTGGCGCTTTTCGCAAACTGCATCATATAGTGAAGAGGCGAGAAACAACAGACCAGAGAATATTCCTTATTTGATAGAACGTATTGAAGCGTTAGATCCATCATCAGATTTCATTGTCTGGATTGGTCATGCGACATTTCTAATACGGATTCAGGGTGAATACTGGCTTACTGACCCGATGTTCAGTGACCGGGCACTATTACCTAAACGTATTACGCCGCCTGCGATTCGGGCAAATGAGCTTCTACGCCTGAAAGGTAAGCTAAATGTTGTGATCTCCCATAACCACTACGACCATCTGGATGAAAAATCCCTCGTTAATTTGCCAGAAAATACATCTTTTTATGTTCCAAAAGGTCTAGGGACGTATATTGCATCACGAGTTTCAGGTTCTGTTACAGAGATGAACTGGTGGGATGAGATTGCTTTAAGCGATGGTACAAAGCTTACCTGTCTGCCCGCTCAACATTGGTCAAGACGTTTCTTCCAAGGGTATAACGAAACTCTTTGGGGAAGCTATATGATAGAGAAAGCAGGTACCATCATCTATTTCGGTGGTGACAGTGGTTACTTCAAAGGCTATCGTGAGATAGGCAAGAAATTTAATTCTATCGATTACGCTCTACTCCCGATAACCGCATATGAACCCCGTTGGTTTATGCATTATCCGCATATGGATACGCAAGAGGCAATACGAGCGTTTCATGATCTTGGTGCTGTTTTTTTTATCCCGACCCAGTGGGGAACCTTCCATCTTGGCGATAATCCGCCAGGACTGCCGGCACTTGATATGAAACGAGATATCAAAGAAATGGACCTTGACCCTGCCCCGTTTCTTATCCTTGATATAGGTGAGATCAGGTTGATGTAATCTGTAATCAATGGCGAATTTAGACTTCTATAGCGTGATCTTGCCAAATAAAGCCAATTGGATTTCTCTTTTCTTCGGGTTGTACTTCACAGGCATAACACAGTAATTGAACAGTAGATTGATGGCTAAGCATTGAACATGGACTACCATTAAAAGTACCATCTATACGAATTCCATGAAAACTAACTTGCGCTAATGCGTGGACTTCTATTTGTATCCCTCCATTAAGAATCGCCATTACCGCAGGTTCATAACCTTCTGGTAAATTATCTTTCCATGCAAGTGCTGCATCAGCTAATGCTTCCATAAAGACTGAGGCACTTCGGTAATCATTCAACTCTTCTTGGCTGGGAGTTTTAATTTGAGGTAAATGGAACCCTAAAGGTGAAGGGTTTGCGAACGCTATTTTCTGGAGAGTGTTTATTTCAGCTTTTGCTTCGTTATTTTTCATGCACCCCTCTATGGCATTTATTTAAGGTCAATTTTAAATTGTTCTATGTCGTGATTTTGGAGATATAACTGGAACTTAGCCAAAATATTCACCAGCGTAGATCATATGGTAATCTTCTCATTTATGATTTCATTTATGAATTTCGTGACCTTACGTGTCAGTATCTCAGGACATTCCAGATGCGGCGTATGCCCGCAATTTTTTAGTATCAATGCTTCAGAACTGCCTGATGATTTTGATACGATAGAATTTACCTGATATTCGGTTCCATATTTGTCATCCATACCCTGAATTACTAACATCGGACATGTCACAGATGGTAACAGGTATTCAATATTCCAATGCCGAAACCACTCACTTAGCCACGTTTCAGACCAAGCCTTGAACAGTTGATTGGTTTTCTCTCCGTGATATCTATATAGACCTTTAAATTTACCGCATTTGAACGCTTCGTTTGCTGTTCGAATGCCTTCGATTGTTTCAGATTCGACAAAGACATGTGCGGCTTCGGTCACAATTCCTCTAAGCAGGGCGGGGCGTTCAGAACCATATATAAGGCTTATACTTCCACCGTCAGAGTGTCCGATCAATATATGAGACCTGTCAGGAATGACAGCATCTATAACTTCAGGCAATTCATTAAGAGCATAATCATGCAGGTAATTGACGGTACGGACTGTATCCAGCGAGGAGGAACTACCGTATCCTGTTCTGTCATACAGCAGACCGGGACATCTGGTTATGCGGCAAAGCTCTTTTGGAAAACTTTGCCACATGGGAATACACCCTAATCCTTCATGGAGAAAAATTAAAACGGGAAGGTCTGAACTCCCATCAATCAGTTCGTAGTGTATTAATTTATTGTTATGTAGGGTTATAGAGCCCAAATTGATCCCCAACTAAGAGCATAATCGCAGAATTAAACAGTTGCTGGGCCGTTTCCGCAATCCATGTTAAATGAAGTGTTAGAGTATTTTTGGTAATACCATCAACTAAGCTGGTAATTCCCGTCAATTTTTGTGATTGCGCCCCCACCAAACCATACTTGAGGATCATCTGTGTCTGTTTCTTTGGCAAAAAGCATTACGAAGTTCGGTGTATCATATAATCCATTTTGTTCAATTCGTATCTTCTTTCCACTCCACATGTCGTGTTTCAACAGATAATACCCTAACGCAGCGTTTCCTGATCCTGTGGCAGGGTCTTCCATATAGCCAAAAGTTGGTGCAAAGACCCTTGTTCTATACGTGCAGTCTGGGACTGCTGTTTCTGTTGAATAGAGGATGATAATATCCACTCCAATTTGAATGCAAAATTCATTGAGGATATGAATATCAGGTGCAATTGAAAGAATTGAATCGAGTCCAGACATGGGGACTACGAGCGTCTCTAATCCGCCATTGACGATTTGAATCGGTTGCAGTGTGTCAAGGTTGTCGGTCTGGCAACCCAGGGCTAAGGCAATATCTGCAGGGTGGACAACTTTAGACGAAAATCGGGGTGGTGGTGCGGAAATATACACGCATTTGTCATTATCATAATGGTTTTCAACCAGTAAGCAATCAGTGTTAGTTGCGATCGTCAATGTCGCTTTTGCACGCATCGCTTCATTATTAGCGATGATATCATTTAGAATGGCAATTGTTGCATGACCACAGAAGGCGACTTCTCGTTCTGCAGAGAAATACCTGAGTTGGTAATCCGTTTCTTTAGCAGGAGAAACATACCCGACTTCACTGACAAATCCTTTCAACTCTTTTGCGATTTGAAGCATTTCGTTTTCAGAGAGCTCTGCAAGTGATTCAAGATATACTACTGCCGCAGGGTTACCCGAGGAGTTGTTTGAAGCAAAAGCATCAATTTTTTTAAATATAAGTGTTCGCATTGTAATTCCAGGTGTCTACTTTATCGGGGGATGTTCAGAGTGTGGTGTAACGACTGGTTATGCGTTATTTCATTAATAAACTATTGAACTAAAGATCCACGTTAAAATGCCGGCAATAACATAACTTAACGCTGGAAATATGTTAACTGCTTCCTTCTTTCCTCTTCTCTCAAGTGTATCCACTTTTCTGAATATCACTTTAGGTGTGTGCAAGGCACCACTTTTTGATTGGCTAAATACACTTGGTAAAAAAATAACTATTGGTATGGCACCGAATACAAAGAGTGTGAAGTCAAGTTTTTGTGGGTTTTTCAAGATGAAATGTACAAATAAATACCCTAAGCCAATAATCACTACAGATAGAGGAACACTTCTAACAAGACAATGAAAAATGTTTTTCATGATCAGCTACCCCAATGTGTAATCATGTTTTCTGTTCGAAGGGGTGACGAAGTCAGCACCGCAATTCATGGAGACGTAGTCGACATGAACGACCTACATCACGAGTGGCACCAAAGAACTTGTTGCTGGTGTTTTTGTTATCTCTGACTTTTCTTATGCTTCATCACCGTTTTAATGAGTTTTCCAAACTGTTTATCTTTTTTCCTTTTCTCCAGGTATGACATTTCACTGAACGTGGATTCCTTGTTCATTTTTATGTAGTTCTGGTATCTTTCCGCTGATAATTGACCATTATCAATGGCATGTAATATTGCACAACCTTTTTCGTTAACATGAGTACAATCATTAAACTGGCATTTTTCTGAAAGCTCGGATATCTCGGAAAAGGTTTCTCCAAGACCTGTTGCTACCGAAAAGGTTCCCAGCTCTCGCATACCTGGGGTATCTACTATCAATGCTCCAAAATCCAGCTTAATCAATTGCCTATGCGTAGTAGCATGACGTCCTTTACTCTCTTTCTTGCTCACTGTTTTTGTTATATATTTTGATTTGCCTATCAGATTATTTATTAAAGTTGTTTTGCCAACTCCAGACGATCCCAGTAGACAATATGTTAGACCAGGCTGCATAATTCCTTTTACGTTGTCTAAATAGGATGCATTTTCGTTACTGAAGGGGACGACCTGTAAGCGTTGCATATTACTGTGAATGCCTTCTGTTGTGTTTGTGATGGTGTTGTGATCGATCAGGTCGCTTTTGCTCAAAAGTACAATCGGTTGAATTTTAGCATCGTTAACCATGACTAAATAACGCTCAAGACGCCGGAGGTTAAAATTATCATTTAGAGATTGAACAATGAATGCAACATCGATATTGGCGGCAATCAACTGAAAGTCAACTTTTTTGCCCGGAGTTTTCCGTTTTAATAGAGACTTACGAGGTAAGATTTCGTGAATTATTGCGAATGTATTTTCATCATAAAAATGAGCAAGAACCCAGTCACCTACGGCAGGATAATCAATTGGAGAAGAAGCACTAAAGAGTATTTTACCGATCAACTCTGCTAAAACTTCAACTTCTCCATTACTGATGGTATAGCTGTCCTTGTGGACAGCGACCACTCTTGCTATGTCAAATTGTTCCAGGTGCCCAAGGGGAACCTTTTCCACGAACCATTTGTCAAAGCCAATTTTTTCTAACGTATTTAATATAGTATCCATAATGGAATGATTACACATAGTCGCGGTGCTGACTTCGTCAAGATTCAGCGAGTCCGTGTTCTCCCTTTTATTATCTGATATTTCTACCTATTCTTTTTGTATTGAAGGTAATTGCTGTAGCAGATCATCTACTGCTTTACTGTCATACATATAAAATATTTCTTCATGTGATACTGATTCAAGCCAAACATTTCCGTTTCTTGAGTAGAAAGATAAATCTTCAGGCAAGCAAGGGCTAATCCAGGAAAACAAACCCGGTTTTCGCTTCGTATTTATACGCCTAGAGACTTTAATTTCCCTCTCTGGGCAAGCAAACATGGCAGGACTATCTTTTAATATTCTTAGGCTCTCACGGTCCACAAGGTATTGTCTTAGCACTGGAAATGCTGATTTTTGATCGGTTAACCGTTTGTTTCGTATGATTTCTTCCGATATCTGGTGGCCTTTAAGCAGTTCATATACAGTTTTTGTGCTTTCATCTAGAGCCATCTCGTACTTCCAGACCAATGAGAATGATGAACACCGTGAAGCGACAAATTCGATAAATATTTTGTAGTCTTTCCCTACTGGCTCTGAAATTAGTTTCATCATATTCCTCAAAGATAACGATCCGGTAGAAAAACTATATTGTGAGAGATTGATATTTTTTTACAATTCTTCCATACAGCTAAACATCAATTTCCTGAAATTTTATATGTGAAAAATCTATTACGAAGTGCTTTTGGCTCTAACATTTTAAATACATAAACTATGAGACAGCAGTGAGTTCGCATATAACATGCGCTCTATTGCATTTTCAATAATCATTTTGGGATGATAGTTTTCTGTGATACGCAACGTTTTGAGCTCACTGGTTCAGTGGAACAGTCGTTATGCTAAATTTGTATATTTCTTGAAATCATAATTACCTCATCAGCAGAGTATAAGTTGCTTATGGTTACCTCTACTTCAGCATGTAATATTTTTTTATACAGCTTTTGAGCAAAATTATCTGCACGAGTTGTTACAAGTATATGTTTTATTGTGGCATTTCTTGTCTTAAGTTGTTCCTGGACTTGTGGGAGTGATTTTTTGACCAATGTGGTTCCTATTCCTTTCCCTTGATAGGTGGGGTGAACAGCTAACTGCTCAAGTTCTAGAACCACCTCAGGGCGAAACCCACTTTTTTGAGACCAATGAATATAACCGACTATTTCGTTGTTTTTGTTTTCTGCCACGAATAGTTGAGACTTAGGGTAAGCATTTGAATTGCACCTAATCCATTCATAAGACATATGCTGTCGTATGAAGGCTGCTTTGTGTACTTCAGAAGTCGCAACCAAATCACTTTGTTCAAATGGGCGTATATTCATTTTTTCCGATGTCAACGTTGAGCTCACGGGGCGCGCTGTTGGTAGCCCTGAGGATCGCCTGGTTGTAATCAATTTTGTCTTTGTATTTTTTTGTTTTTACTGCTTTTGCACCTATCCCGCTGCCCCTTTGAATTTCACAATTTATAACGTATAATATACTGCGGCGGAATAATACGGGGAAGATACTTCAACTAGATGCTAATGTGCTTTAAATAATGATTGTTCAAGTTGTGACTGATAATGGGCAAGAAATAACAGCTACAATTTCAACATGTGCCTGATATGTCCACAAAACCAGCATACTGCATGCTGGTTTCTTCCACAAATAATATTCTTTGGGCAAAACGTTACGTAAGTAGCTGGGTTATATGGTTGCAGTATACCACGTTCAACAATGAGCAAACCGCTCAAACCATGCGCTAATGACCTGGACAATGATTTAACACTATATTTTTTATCTTGATCCCATCTTGTATTTTTTGAACATCAGGATGGTATCATTGCGAATCTTTATCAGATCTCTTCTCTGGTTTGCGTAAGAGAAACGTTGAAGATTGCGATTATTCGTTCAAATTCATTGCCTGCTTCGACACAATACTGTAATAGACATCTTCCTCCTGTTCTTGTGACGTTTCATTCTCCGGAGTGGGTGAGAAGACAATTTTTAAAGAAGTACTTTCCCTTGAAAAAAGAGGGAATGAGTTTGGAGATAGAATATGACGGATATGAAATGGACTACGGTCAAAAGAAAAAGAAAAGATCCCGGTTCTGAACAGCAGGGAGTCCCTTCAAAAGGAGATCGCCCGGACGGTGGTTCAGCTGTTGGAAGGGTGCTTGCTGAGATTGTTCCGAAAAACAACGGTTATGTGCGGCGGCAGATACCCAAATCCCTGGTGGATCCTAAAGCGGTAACTGCAGAGCAACAGCAACTGATTGAGACGCTGTATGTGAATCTGGAGACGATTGCAAAACAAGTGATGGCGACCAAACGCTCCGACAAAGAGGCTCATGGGCGTGCCCTTGAGGAGATACGTTCACTTCTCGACCGGATAATCACCATCGACCCTTCACGGTATGAGACGCCCTTGGGGGATGCTCTTGAGAATGCTATTAGCAAAATTTACACGGTTGTAACCTCGTAGATTTCATCTAGGGGTTACACCAGTACATGATAATGATCTCTTTTAGATCATGGCTTGAAGGGTAAATACTATCCTTTGGGCCTCTCATACTATCGCTGTTTGTATCCATCTCACAGGAGCTTTGATATATTGAATTGACACTCTTGTGCCGACTTCATTAACCCTTTGAGTTTTTCTATCCCTGCCTTCAAGTAGTTATCTATTTGGGTTGAACTCTTCATGGATAGTACAGACGTTATGTCGAGGTACTCTTCCATAAAACCTTGCATTCCACGTTCACCGGCAATTAATGCATCAAATAGTTGCTGCAGCTCATTTTTCTTATTTGTTGGGACATTAAGGTTTTCATCGGAGAACATATTTTTTAACTCTATTGCTGCATGCATGACTGGGCCACACATATCATTTACTCTTGTGTGGGCTTCGATCTCACCATTTTGCATAGATACTAAAATGTCGAGTTTGTCTACAGCTTCATTTTTTATCAGTGCTTGATTAAAACGCATTGATGTGAATACACATGCTTGCAAAATTGCAGAAGAGAGATTGTTCACTTCTCCTATAATTTCGTCCCGAACCTTTCCTTTTTTTTGTAGAGCTTTACCTAAGTAGCTTAAAATTTTAACAGGATCCATTGTGTTCTCCTGATTTTAATAGATAGCCTCGTTTATGATAAGTTAAGGGGCGAGCTTCATCCCGTCCCGTGGAGCGATGGTAACATCTTGTTATGTTACATATTACGTGTTGAACGTAACGCTCATCCAACCCTCTCTCCAGCGTTCACGCTTTTCTTCAGGAGATAGCGTTTTGGGAGAAACAGGAACTGAATTTTGTAGTTTGTAACTCTCAGCAAACAAGTTTGCATTAACAGCGCCTTGGAGACCATTTTCAAACTCATGAGTTACTCCGATGAGATCATGGCAGGATTTACATTGCCAGAAAATGGCTTGTTCAGAACCTTGCATTAACTGATCAAGCTCTTCAGTCTCTGTTATTTGAAGCCTCCCCTCAGGGTCTGATAAATATGAAGCATTACGTGCGGTGCAGAAGTCACAATCGCATGCTCTTGGTGTATATTGGCTCAGGGATTTTGGAAGAGAGAGCTTGACCTGAATCTTCCCACAGCTACAAGAGCTTGAATACATCATCTTTGTCTCCCAAATCGACATTGTCCTAAACGTTGAGCCAAATTCACACTGCAACAGAAGGACTTGGTAAGTGTGAAAAAATAACCGTAAGCAGTTAATTTGGCAGAAACAACAACCGAGCCATGCCAGAAATCAAGTGAAGTGGTTTGTTCGGCATTTACTCTTTATCAAAACTATCCACAATGATAGCCCCCATAGAAGCAGGCATTGCAATTACTATTAGTCGTTTAAATGCGACAAGTGTGTCTGTAAATACTGGAAATTTATTTAATGAAAACAACACCAGCGCCACAACAATTGCTGTGATTGTATAAGCAATAGCTATACGCCACAAAAAAACAGGCACTCTGTATTTGATATTCCCTTGAAATACGCTTTCATGTGCGAAAAAACCTAAAAATAAAATAGACAGAATTAATAACATCAGTAGATTCGTTAAAGGAAGTGTCTCGCCAAGTTTCCACGCTTCTTCAGAGAACGAAATTGGAACTGCTAAAGCAAAAGCACCAATGGCGACTTGGCTTGCATCCTCTAAGTTAAAGCTTAAATTCATTTTTTTGCCTAGCGTGAAGGGAGGCCAGAGAGAATCAGCGCGTCAGTGTTGATCCGCTTGTTAACCAATTTTGACATTTTTCAGGATAGTTTTTAACCACATGCTTCCTTCTGGAGTTGTGAGCCAGTACAATGCGCCACAATTAATGCAGACTGTCACCCAATACGTAATTCTAAATGACATCTTCTTTGACTTATGCCGAAGAAAACTTTGAGCGATCTTGGCGCCTGGCCAACCACCTACAATAGCTAGAAGATGCAATGTACTTTCAGGTGTTCGCCACTTACCCCATTCAGCAGCGTTTTTATCTTTTGCATACATTATGAATGCCAATATGCTGGTGACTCCATATATACAGACTATTTCTAAGGGTATTTTTTTTGGAAGGCATAAAGAATATATAGAGTGGTAGTAAAAAGGCAGAAAACTAATGTTGATGCAACCTTTTGCCTTAGCTCATACCCATTATTTTTATGACCACGTATTGGGGCAACATCAACTGCGCAAGGCTTACCTTTTCTATCTGTAGACAGGACGTATTGAACCTTAAGATTCTTTAGAGGTCGTTTATGGCGCTGGCTATAATTATTGATATGAAAAAAGAGTTTCCTGCCACCAGATTTTGGTGCAATAAAACCAAAACCTTTTCTGATTACCCCTAAAGCTCAGCAATAAAAAAACGAAGGGGTGATCGCTATATGATAACCCTGGTATGTCATTATACTCCTAGGCTTAATGCAAGGAGGTGCCAACATGCCAAAAAACAAAGTTCAATTTCAGAAAGGGTACAGTTTACCAAAGCTTCAAGCAGCTTATGGGACAGAAGAGCAATGCCGAGAGAAGTTGTACAAATTCCGCTGGCCTTCAGGTTTCATCTGCCCCAAATGTGAACATAGTCGATGCTATGAGATTAAAACCAGGCAACTTTTTCAATGTACGCAATGCCGACACCAGTGCTCTCTCATCAGTGGGACAATTTTTGCTTCATCAAAACTGCCCCTTACGACCTGGTTTCTTGCGATTTACCTCATCACACAAGCCAAAAGAGGGCATGTCCGCTCTGATATGCGACGTTTCCTAGGCATCTCAGTCAATGCGGCTTTGAAAATGAAACATAAAATCCAGCATGTTATGAAATTGGCCGATGACCGCCTGCTCCTTGAAGGGTTTGTTGAACTGGATGACGTGTATTGGGGCGGCAAACGTCGCGGTGGTAAACGAGGCCGAGGTGCGCCAGGTAATACACCATTTCTTGCAGCCATATCACGCAATGAAGAAGGTCATCCTGTTCACATGAGAATGAGCAAAATAACAAGCTTTACATCTGCCAACGTTAAAGCCTGGACTCTGAAGCATATAAATCCTCAAACAATCGTTATTTCCGACATGTATAACCCGTTCAACTGTCTCTCAGAGTTGGTGGCCGTTCATGGTAGAATCAAAGCAACGAAAATTTATGACGACCCGAACAACAAAATCTTCTGCTGGGTCAACACCATGATTGGCAACGTCAAGAAGGCGATACATGGGACCTACCATTCTGTAGGCTCGAAGCATCTGCCTCGTTATCTGGCTGAGTTCTGCTTCAGATTTCATAATCGTTTCATCGTAATGGTGCGATGATCTCCAATCTGGCGAAACAGGCTGTAGCCACAAAACCAGTGCCCTCAGCGCCTTTTGAGGTTTGGCTGGAGAATAGGGTAATCAGAAAAACCTTTTTCATCATTCCAATCTAAAACAATACCATTTTCTGTAGTCATCTCTTGTTTGTATATTTGTGTGAATAATAACGATCCTAAGTAAAAAATGATAACAGGTGGAATGCCAAAACAAATTGTGCATCTATATTACCTGTGAATGCTCCAGCAAACAGTCCCCATGAAACAAGTCCAATAACTGGAAAAAGGAACCATAATGCTATTTTTAGCTTAGGCATACAGATTCTATTTCGTACCATTCAATTTATTTTTCTCAAAGATTAGTCATGAAAGGACCCGCGCCACGCGCCCGGCATGGGCGTGAACTAATGGGGTTAAAGTCCCCTGTGTGTGATCCTGTGTTAAGTTAAAGGCTTAACATAAAACACTAACCGAAGGCAAGAGCATTGCCGTGAGGTGATGTTTGGAGGAAGCCTGAGTGTAACGATGTGGGTCGACGTACAGAAATGTCATATAAGGCCGAGTCTCTGGGTAAGACAGCACAACATGTTTAAGCCCTAGGATCAGGAGATACGGTAAATGGCACGATCGCTCATCAGAAGTTCACGCAATTACCCGGGGAGACCTGTCTCTCAAGCGTCTGGAAACAGAAGCGCAGTAGGTGGTAACATCGGCTGTGATGAGACAGGAGTCAGCAGCGGCCATAGTAAATGTAGGACGACACCAAATGTGGATAGGTGTCTGGAAACGAGCCCGGTGAATAGAAAAGCCGGGAAGACTCACCCCATTGAAGGGCCAAACATGAAGACCAAAGGAAAAGTCCTTGTAAGCTATATTGTTGCGCCGATCCCGACCGGGAGAGCAACTTCTATGCGCGTTACAGGAAAACAGCCTTTTCATCCCATTTCACTTGAGCGTATCGTTTCATCCGAAAATATCTCTCAGGCATGGCAAAAAGTGAAGTCGAATCAAGGTGTCTCTGGCGTTGACCGAGTAACCATTGAAGATTTCCCTTACCACTATCGAGAATGTTGGCGGGAGATACGCTCCACTATTCTAGCAGGTAGATATACTCCTCAACCGGTAATGCGCGTCGAGATTGAAAAGGACGATGGAAGTATGCGTCCGCTTGGTATCCCGACTGTGCTCGACCGGGTCATACAACAGGCAATAACTCAGGTTATAGAGCCGTGGTTCGATTTTGAGTTCTCCGAATCGAGTTACGGATTTAGGCCAGGCAGATCAGCGCATGATGCGATTCGGAGTGTTCAATCGTTTATTCGCGATGACCGTTGTTATGCAGTAGATGCAGACCTGTCGAAGTTCTTCGATCGGGTGGACCATGATCTGCTCATGACACGAGTCTCACGTCGGGTAAATGATAAACGGGTACTTCAACTCATTGGTAAGTATTTACGGGCAGGAGTGGTTGTAAATAACCGACTTCAGGCAACGCCTTTGGGTGTTCCTCAGGGAGGTCCACTCTCTCCGTTGCTAGCCAATATCATGCTTGATGATCTGGATAAAGAACTGGAAAGGCGTAATCATCGTTTTTGTAGATATGCCGATGATTTCATCATTCTGGTTCGAAGTCCTCGTGCAGGACAAAGAGTCATGAGATCGATACAGCATTTTCTTGAGTGTCGATTGAAGCTCCTTGTCAACAAGCAGAAGAGCAAGGTTGTCCATGTCGAGCAATGCTCGTTTCTTGGGTTTACCTTCAAGCGCGGTAAAATTCGTTGGACCGAGAAGACGTTTAAAAAGTTTAAAAGTCGCATTAAGGAACTGACTGGCCGAAGTTGGCGAGTGTCTATGGAGTATAGGATGTTAAAGCTATCGCAATATATGCGGGGCTGGATAAACTATTTTGGTATAGCCGAGTATTACAGGCCGATACCGCTCCTTGATAATTGGATTCGACGTCGGATCAGGATGTGTTACTGGAAGCAGTGGCGGCATCCCAAGACCAAAATCCGAAATCTCCTTAAACTCGGTGTTAACAAATACTACGCTATTCTTTCTGGGCTGAGTCGTAAGAGTTACTGGCATCTTTCAAAATCTTATGCCACGCAGGCAGGGATGACGAATAAATGGTTGGAAGACACAGGACTATTATCAATGAAGAAACTGTGGAGTGCGATTCACTATCCGGCTACGGCCCGATAACTTCGTGAAACGCCTAGTGCGGACCCGCATGCTAGGTGTTGTGGGGGCTGG
>CALNZA010000019.1:0-102530 GCA_942490935.1 Desulfocapsaceae bacterium | reverse complement strand
ATCACCATACAACTTGCGATACCCCTCAATGCTACTTTCATCCAGCCAACGTTCGTATGCTTCGCGGTAAGCATCTGTGGGTCTCTGCTCGATAAGCACTTCATTGATTTTGGATATTATTTCAGCACCCCATTCATTTTTCGAACAAGCCACATAGCTCATCCATGCTTCAGTGCTGGTCTGGTTTTCGGCAATGGTAAGTGTCATGATCTGATCTCGAATACCAAGACGTTCTGCCTGATACATCGCCTCCTCAGGTAGCCCTATTAGTCCATCCAGACGATCGAGTTTTAGCATTTCAAAAAAATTCAACGACAGTTCACTCCCTTCATAGAGGAAGATGTTACTCTCCGTCCCATATGTATCGAGTACAGTATCTACTTGTTCACCGTAGGATCTATTGCGCGAGCGCCCGATAATTAAATTCTTTTTTAAGATATCTTCAAGCTGTATAATTTTCTTGGAACCGAACTCTTCAAATTTTTCCTTGTTGATGATGACCACAGCTGGCAAGGTGAAGAAACTTGGTATAGAGTAGTGTAGAAATTCTTCCCTTTCTGGCGTTTTGTATAAACCAACATTACAGGCCTTTCGGCCATCCTGAAACTCCTTATAATGCCTTGAAATATTGGCAATAACATGCTCATGAGAGTATTCAGGGAGGTTTGCAGTAATGATAGTGGTTATAACATCTTCATAGCCTTGCCCGGCCAGCTCCCCTTCATGAATGAAAAATGGAGGAGCAACAGCCTCCAGCCAGCTTACCGTATCTTTCCCAATTGCAGTGGCAGGAGCGAGAAGAGCCAAGGTCAGTAACGAGATACAACCAAAGACAATATTTTTCAGCATATCATTTCTCTCTAATGAATAAACCATATATCAACTTCATCTGTAGGTTACCGAATATACCACGTAGAACCTATATGCGCTCGTCCTCGTTAAGCTCTCTAGACACTGCCTGACCAAGTTGAACCAGAGAATACGGCTTATGCACGAATGCGCCTGCCCCCATCGCGAGCGTCTCCACAACATCATCACTTTCTGAAAAACCACTGACGATGATAGCCTTTTGCTGTGGATCTATTTTCAGTATCTCTTTATATGTCTGGCGTCCGTTTAAACCAGGCTCCATCAACATATCAAGAATTACGAGATCAGTTGTATTCTCCTGCAGATATACGATCGCTTCCTCACCCGAACCAACAGCTTCAACAGAGTAGTTCAAAATGTTTAAAGCCCTGCGCACAACCTCCTGCTGATGAACCTCATCGTCTACAATCAGAACATGCTCACCGTTGCCGCGAAATGTACGCCAGTCCATATCTTCCTGCGCCATGGGAGCGTCACCCTCTTCTGCTAATGGAAACATCAGCAGAAAAGAGGTACCCTTCAAATCACTGACAACCTCCACTCTACCCTTGTGCTCTTGTACTGTATTCCACACAACCGTTAATCCTAGCCCTGTTCCACTTCTTCCCATCACTTTTTTTGTATAGAAGGGTTCGAAGATATGGTCAAGATCTGCTTTTTCAATTCCGGGACCGGTATCCTTTACCGACAATGTTGTATATGTACCCTCTTCAAGACCGTATTTCACACCATCCTGTGCGGATAAATGTACTGAACTGGTTGTTATCTCAACTTCCCCAAAACCAGAGATTGCTTCTGCTCCATTCGTTACCAGATTCATCAGGCTTTTTCTGATGTGAATGGGCGAGCAACTGATTTTCCCAATATCCTCGTCCAGGTTAAGCAAAATTTTCACTTCAGGGTGGTACATCTTCAGGTTGAGAGCCTCAGGAGTTGTAAGATACTCTCGTACCAACTGATTCAAATCCGTTATCTCTCGTGGTGCAGCAACACCACGAGCCACAGTCAACAGATCCGAGACCACATTTGCAGCGGCCTGTCCAGATCGACGTATGGTCTCAATACCTCTACGTAGTGGACTGTCTTCCGGCAGATCAAGAAGAAGAAGTTCCGGGTAAGTCACGATCCCCGACAGAATATTGTTCAAATCATGCGCCACACCGCCAGCCATCAGACCAATGGCTTTCATACGTTGAGCTCGTCGCAACTGTTCTTCAAAATCATATCGCTCAGTAATATCAATAGCCACACATCTGGCTCCGGCTATTCGGTCTTTTTTATAGATAGGCGCCGAACGCAAAAGTACCGGAAATTGTCCTCCACGAATATCATTGGCCATAAACTCGGTAAGACCAATGGGTTCCCCCCGAACGATATCCTGAAAATATGTATCAGCTTTATCATGCTGATCAGTTGCTATTGCTGTAAGCCATGTAGAGGGAAGAGACTCTTCACCCATCCCCAGACGAAAAGATGCCATTTGGTTGGCATATGAGACCATGCCCTTATCATCTGTTTCCCACACCATTTCAGGTAACAAATTGACAAGATCATGAAAGCGTCGCTCACTTTCCAGTAAATTTCGGGTTCTCTCACGTACCAGCTCTTCCAGCTCCCTTCGATTTTTAAAGAGCCTGCCTACAAGTAGCATTGCCAGAGCAAGAGCAACCAGGAAAATGAAACTATTAATCAAAGGGTAAATCACCCGCACATACTGTTCACCCGACAATTCTCCAATGGTTCTGTTATTATATTGAATTATTGTCTTCATCGGCTTAACACTGATGAGATGCAGAGAAAAGAGGACCCTATCAAGTCCTTTCAAAGGTACATCATGAAGTGTCAGGTACTCGTGACCATTCAACTCTTTAACTTTTAAGGATTTGTAATAGTCACGCTGCAGCGCTAGCTGCAGATAGGTGCTGGCACTGGTATTATTCAGTGCCCAGATATCGTCTGCAATAATAGCTGCATGGTTTTCAAATCTGCGGGTATCACGGGAAGCTTCAATCTGAATGAACAGTACAGCCAGGACAGCAAAAAAAAGAAAGAAACAGGCTACGCCAAAGAAAGGTCTCATATTGTATATAGTTCTAGGTAAGAAAATCTACATGTATATCGCAAGGTATGCCCCGTGCCCGAATATGCATAATTAATTAATAATTCCAGACTATTAGCCACTTAAACATTGGCCGACCCAAAGCTACGACCTACAAGAAATTTTAACGTATTCTGTTTTTGGATCGCGGGCAATACATTTATATCTTCATTCATGACCGGTCTCTACAAAAGCCCCAAGCCACGCAAACCCTAGCCACGTAAACCTATGGGGAGCTATACTATCAAGTCCCCGAGTGGAATGCGTTTATCGGGATCAACGCCTGAATCTTCACAATACTCTGCATTCAATTCAGCCAAGCGAAGATTGAACTGATCCATAAAAAAGAGATTTTCCTGTGTAAAAGGGAAATCCTCTGGGAAATTTAATGGGCAGGCAGACACCTCTATCGTTCCAGCAAATTCATCAACATACCCCAGTGGCAACCCCTGGGTACGGCAAATAACCGGACGAATGGCATACACCTGGCACAGATCGTCAGACAACAGCAAACATTTCGTCAAATTCTTTCCTTTTACAGGATGAGCCATGCTCAATTTTTGAGCAATAAAGGCGGCCTCAAGGGGTAAAACACTAAATGACACACAACAATCAGAACATCCCGGTCCACATTTCATGACATCTTGAAAATGCATGCTTATATTTTTTTCCATCATCATATCAATATCTGCTATAAGCTGCAGATAAGCCTCACGAACTCTATCCGCAGGCACTGGCAGAAGCTGAACTGTCATTGTAGATATCTCACTGTTAAGGGGAAATGGGGTTAGCCTATTATACGGTTATAACCATATTACACCAATACCTATTGGAGAAGGGCGCAAAAACGTTTGCAATTTGAACTAATTATACGTTACAACTACACATAGGCGAACTGACATTATAGGATCTATCACAGACGGCCTTTTTGCAAGAAACATGTCCCCAGCTGCAGAAACAGGCAACATATAAAGGTGATGTATACCCTGATGCACCTTATCTTGCCATAACCAGAATACCACCTTCGGGAAATACGAATGCTCAATTTTCTTCGACGTCACAAAGTAAAAATTCTGATTGGAATCACCACAGCTCTCGTACTTTTTATTCTCTTCATCCCTCTCGGCATCAAATATTACCTTATCCACTGGCTCAAAAAGAATGGTGCAGAACAGGCTTCAATAGAGACACTGAGCTTCAACCCCTTCCTGGGTAGAATCACACTCAGTGGCCTTGATGTTCAAAGCACTGAGCACCCAATGATTCATCACTCGAACCTGGTCATTGATCTTGGGCTCACCTCTCTCTTTAAACGCGATATTCGTGTAGAAAAGGTCGAATACAAAGATCTTTTTATCGACATACAGCAGTATAAAGACGGCAGTTGGCGCTATGGATCATACACGTATAAAGGTGGAGCAAGTGAGGAACAACCACTCAATCCTCCAGAAAAAACTGGCACAAAATGGGGCTTCCACGCAGATAATGTGATGATAAGTAACTGCACCTTCCATCTTAAGACACCAGAGATGGATGTTACGTTGCTCCTTGATGAAGCTAGCCTCCAACGATTCACCACTTGGGCTGGGGAAGAGGCTGGAACCCTAGACTTAAAAGGAAAATTAAACGATAGTCCAATCAATCTTAAACTTGACACACTACAGGTTTCCCCTGTTGTCCAGGCAAGTGGTAATGTCGAAGTTATACAATTTGATCTCAGCCAAATTGCCCCACTTTTAAAAGAAGCCCTTCCAGAGTTCAGTGGAATGTTTGGCATCAACGGCAATTTCCTGTTTACCATGTCAGATGATGACGGAATGAACGTCGAATACAACGGGCTAACATCACTTGACAAAATAAACATTGGCAGCAGTGATTTTAAAACAGCCTCCGATTCTCTCACATGGGATGGTTCCCTCAAATATACAGCACCTCCAGAAGGCCCTGCTCAGGTAGCCACCGATGGCCTGCTGAAAGCGGGTGATCTCAGCCTTCAAGTAGTTCCTGCCGGAATCTCTGTAAACGACAAAGGCATAGCGTTTCACGGAAAAACAAACATCAGTATTTCTGAAACGGACGGGATACAAATAGAATACGATGGGGGAATGGCCATTGAGCCAACTGACATTCAAACCAGTGACCTTACAACTGCATTCCAATCATTTACCTGGCAGGGAAATATCCAGTACGACGCCCCAACAGATGGGCCAGGCCAGGTCGTGACAGATGGTCTCTTGGCAATTCGTGACCTCAACCTACAACTCCCCTCTGCTCAACTTGTCCTAAACAATGGAGCCATAGACCTGGAGGGACAAACAACTCTTATACTAGCAGAAACTCTCTCACTTGAAAATACAGGCACCCTGTCACTTCAAAATATTGGCCTTGATCAACCCGCTTTAAATTTTTCCGAAAAAGCACTTACCTGGAATGGCCTGGTCAAATATGACATGGCTGACCAGAGCAGTACCCTTCATACAACCGGAAAACTGGGATTACGTGATATCCACGTTATCAAAAGTAGCCAGGAAGCACCGCTTGATTTTCAAAGTTCAGAAATTGGCTGGGACGGCGCTGTAACCCTCCAACAGGATGGTGCAACAACCCTTACCATCAACGGTAAACTTACAGGCAATGCAATTAACACTTCACTTGTAGAGCAATCGCTTCGTCTGGGGCAGGAGCGGTTACATCTTCAGACAAAAACTACCCTCGCTCTCGGGGATACACTCAACATAACCGGTACAAGCTCTGCAGAAATTGACAAATTTACACTGCAACAAGGGACAGATGAGTCTCCTTTGACCGTTAACTTTGACAAGCTGACACTGACAGCTCTGGAAAATAAAGGCGAGACCAGCCTCTCTGTGGGAAAGGTTGGAACAGACCAGCTCACAGTTCAGGTTCCTGGTAATATGCCATTGGCAATTACAATTCCAGCACTCAGTATCTCTGATATTTCTACCGTTAATCTTGCAGACATTTCAGCAGGCTCTTTCGAGCTGAAAGATCTTAAGGTAACCTCCACTCACAACGACAAGCAACTTGCCGGTGTTACAGAGCTGGTTATCAATACCATTTCTTCTGGAAAAGAAATCCAATTTGCTGCCGACACTCTTGACCTTAATGGCCTTACAGTTCTACCTGCCGAAAAAGGAACTGGTTTCCTTTCTCTTGCTAACGTAGACCTGACCCAATTAAGCTGGGGCAGCGAAGCAGGGTTACAGGCAAATACTCTCGCCCTGGGTACCCTTGCCGTCAACCTGGACCGTGACAAACAGGGTGAGCTGAACGTCAACAAACAACTTCAAGCAATGCAGGTAACACCACCAGAAAAAGCAGCAGAACAATCCCAGAAAGGGAGTTCTTCCAAGGCAGCAACAACCACAGAAGGGCAACCATCCGAATCAATGCCTATACGTTTTGCAGCCATAACCATCAGTGAGAACAGTACCATTTCTTTCACCGACCATACTCTTGCTGTTCCTTATAAGACCAATCTGGCAATTTCTGAGTTCTATATAAAAGAGCTGGACTCCACCCAGCCGAAAAAGAAATCCAAACTCCTCCTCGACGGCACACTGGAGAAGAAGGCACCCATTAAAATTACCGGCGATATTGCCCCATTTCAGCCAAATCCGGATATAAATCTTGATCTGGTCTTGAAAAATTATCCTCTATCCAGCCTTTCACCATACACCGTACAAGCCATTGGTACCGCTCTCGCAAGTGGTACCCTGCGTGTGAAAAGTGGTCTAGCTCTTTCCAACAACGTAATCGACCTGAAAAACCGTGTGGTCCTGGCAAAGCTAACAACAGAAACCATATCACCAGAGCTGGCCGCTGAATTAAGTAATCAACTGCCAGTGCCCCTTGATGCTGCTCTTTCCATGATGCGCGACAGTGATGATAACATTACCCTCGAAATCCCGGTCAGTGGGCCACTGGATGATATCAGTGTAGGAATTACACAGATCGTCATTTCAGCGCTGAACAAATCCATTGTTTCGGCAGCTTCATCATATGTGGCGTATGCACTTGGCCCCTACGCAGCCCTCGCGTATGTAGGTATGAAAGTGGGCAGCGGGCTGCTACAAGTTGACCTGCCTCCTGTCATATATCAGCCACAGGAACAAGATCTTAGCCAAGAGCATAAAGGCTACCTTGAGCGAATTGCTAAAATCCTTACTGATCGCGAAAACGCCGACTTGAGGCTCATACCCCATGTTGCCGCTTCAGAATTAAGCAAAGACAAAAAGAATGCTGAGCTCAGCGCTAAGGAGAAAGAACAGTTACAGCAACTTGGCCAAACCCGGGCGAACGCCATCAGGGAATATCTGATTAAAACGTATGATATCGACAAATTGAGACTGCTAAGTAGTGATACAATAATAGAGTCAGAAAACTCTGCACAACCGATGGTAGTACTTGAAATCCAATAATCAGTAGAGCCCGAAACAATCCAACCAAATGAGTAACGACCAAAGTTGGTCGTTACTCATTTGCCAGGTCAGCAATGAAGCAGCTAGTCCGAATTTCTCTAAAATATTTCCCTAAACCCTCTGCAAAAGTATTGTCTATGTCTCTTAGAGAAGGTTCTGCTTTTTAAACTCAGCTATATTGAATCGAGTCACACCATCCAAATATTTGTTGGTCATTACGGGATTTATCATTTCATATCTTGTGTTGCTCACAAGCTTTTTAGTAGCCACATCATAGAGCAAACACTCTATATGAACTTTGGTCTTGGTGTTGGTGCTGGTGGACATGGCGGACCCAGCGTAGAACATTCCGGGCCCATATGGTGCATCTTCAAGACTCACATAAGAACGCCCCAGAGAATCCCGTGTTACACTCTTTTGTCTTACATCCGTAAGACGTGTAATCAGTGCCATTTTAGCACCAGTACTCTTAGTGGCCTGAAGAACTGTATCGTACGTGATCGATTCCTGGACTGCTTCAACCGTATGGCCTGTGAATGATTTCACACCTTCTTTTTGAAACGATCGCTCGAAAGAATTTTCAAAAAGTTTCCGGATAGTATCATCCTTTGCCGCCACTATCACCAGCACGTCTTCAATTTTTTTGCCGGTCATTACGGGATCCGCCCAGGAGGAGACCAATTTTTCGGAAGCACAGGACGAAAGGAGCACTGTCCAAGCTAAAAGAATAATACCGGATAAAACTAAAAGACGACGTCTCTTAAATATATGTACAATCATAGTGCAGTCTCCGAAAAGGTCCTTTCGTAAAATAATACAGCTTCATATCGTTAGTTTAAAATCAGGGTCACCCTGAAAAGTTGCTCATTCACCGCTTAACTCTAAGCTAATAAGAAATTCGGGTTAGCGTAACGCATCCTGTAACCATAAACAATATCTTTCACTTTATCTGGCTATTTACAGATTATATCTCTTAGTGCTCTGGTTCACATCCGCTTCACCGTCACTCATTAGGAGAACTTCCAGAAACAGGATATAAAATCTTTCTAACAACATGTGAAAGCTGCTCTATGGTATACGGTTTACGCAGGTAACTGCCAACCCCGAGTTGTAGCGCCTTCTTTACATCATCACTCTCAGAGAAACCACTGGCAATAATCGCTTTCTGGTTGGGATGCAAGATGAGTATTTTTGCATATGTCTCAGCACCATTCATTCCTGGCTCCATCAACATATCCAGAATAAGCAGGTCAACACTGTGCCCCGACAAATAGTGTAATGCTTCTTCACCCGAACAAACAGCATGTGGTTTGTAACCCAGGGTACTGAGAATTGAGCAGGCAATGTCGCGCAATTCAGGCTCATCATCGACTACCAAAATAGTTTCTCCGGCACCTTTATACATCTGCGAGAGCTTGATTGGCCAAGCTTCTCCCTGTTCACTGGCTGAAGCAATGGGGAACGTGAGTTTAAAGCAGGTACCCAGACCTGAACTCTCGACCTGAACAATCCCACCATGATCCTGCATTGTATTCCAGACTACGGTCAACCCCAGGCCCGTACCGCTTCTCCCCATCATTTTCTTTGTGTAAAACGGTTCAAAAATATGATCAACATCCTCAACCCCAATGCCGCTTCCGGTATCATGGACGGTCAGGCATACAGCCTCTTGCACTGTACTTTTTGATCCAGTCGTAGAATTTTCAGCACTAATCATACTGAGCGCAGTAGTGAGGGTCACGATACCAGAACCGTTTATCGCTTCAAATCCATTAACGACAAGATTCATGAGACATTTTTTAATATGAACAGAGGAGCAGGAAATAGTTGCACGCGGTGCTTCAAATGCTGTTTTGATCGATATATTTGGGTACAGACTTTCCAGCTTATGGAATTCGGGTGAGTTCAAATATTCCCCGATCAGCTCATGCAGGTCACGATTTTCCATGACACTTGCGGAGCTCCTTGCAATGGCTAGCATATCTGCAACAATCATTGCAGCTCGGTTCCCAGACTCCAGAATTGCCTCAAGCGGCTTACGCAACTCCTGGTTTTCACCATGCTGCAACAGCAGCAACTCCGGATAGCTAATAATACCGGCAAGGATGTTGTTCAGATCATGGGCCACACCACCTGCCAGCATACCAAGAGCTTCCATCTTCTGAGACTGCTCAAGTTTTTTCTGCAGCAGCTGTTTTTCCTCTGTCGTATTTCTCATCTCTGTGATGTCGACGATTACGCCCTCTATCCAATCTTCATCAGGATAATAACTGGCAGTACAACGAAACCAGCCAATATCTCCATTCTTTAGCCGCAGAGGTGTTTCAAAATTGGTAATGCTATCTTTATCACGAATCATCGAAATAATGTTCTGCCGATCATCCGTACCCACATATATTTTTTCCAGGGAGCATGTCTTAAGAAACTCCTGGCGACTCTCGTAGCCTGCCATCTTTGCCAGAGCATCGTTGCACTCCAGAAAGGTATCTTGCGCTGGAGAGGTTCTAAATAACCCCACCTGTGCATTATAAAACAAGTTACGATATTTTTTCTCATTCTCCAGCAGAACCCGTTCAGCCCGTTTACGCTCTGTAATGTCTCGTACAATGGCCTGAATGGTGCCTTGATTCCTGTCTACAAGTCTCGCACTGATTTCTGTTTCAATACGTGATCCAGTCGCAGTCTTCAACCCAGCCTCAAGCCGAAGATGTCCTTTGGCCGCTGCTTCTTTAAATGCCTTGTCATAGATTTCGGCATCCTCCTGAAAGTAGAGATCTGCTACCCTCATTTTCAAAAGCTCTGAACGCTTGTAACCCAGCATCTCCGAAGCGCGATGATTACAGTCCCGGATCTCCCTTTTCAGATCAACAATAAAAATAGCATCATTGGATTGTTCGAAAAGCTGGCGAAAACTCTGCTCACTTCGCTGCAGGTCATCAAGAGATTGTTTTCTATCAATGGCAAGGGCTATCTGGTCAGATACAGCCATCAAAATCTGAAGATCACCTTCGCTAAAAAGCTCCGAGTTAGTGTAACTCTGAACGGCTATGACGCCAATCACCTCATCTCGTATAATTAATGGCACCCCCATCCAGATAGCTGGGACCGGACCCCAGATCCCTTCCTGAGCTGCTCGCTCCTGCAGCTGTTTGGAATGGAGCAGAATCGGTTTCTTACGCAAGACGACAAGACCAGTCAGCGAGTCACTGGTATCAAAATCGGTAATTGGCGAAAAATCATCATCTTCCATATCAACAGAATAGGGAAAATAGAGTGTTTTTTTCTGACTATTAACAATAGCAATGAAAAAGTTGGTTACATCGATAATCGAGCTCAGAGTCTGATGAATAACCTGATAGAGTTCATCAAGATCCGGTGTAGTGTTGACAGCATTCGCGATAGCATACAAAACACGGTTAACCTGTTCAGCCCTCTCGCGAGGAAGAGGACTACTCTCCTCATCATTTAATTGCTGCCGAAGATCATTGTCAATTTCGAGCGTCATCTGGTCCTTCTTAGTGTACATGGTAATAATACAAAACCTTTGCACACGAATATATACATTGATGGATTATTACATAATACGGATTTCTGATATACCACAAAGGATAAAGCTCCAATTTGGTGTGTCAATCAGCCTCTATTCTGCAACACATAGCTGATCATCTGACTCGGGGTAAGTTTAGTAGATGAGGGACCAGAACGAATATAAAATTCCTCATTTTTTCCTACTTTACAAAAAACTGGATCAGGTGCTGCCTGGCATTCAAGTAAAACGACTTCAGCATTCTCGCTTTCCACAAGTGTCGTCTGAATACAGCCGGCAAACTCTGCACCAATATGCTGATGGATAAGATTTTTCAGATGTAACAGGCAGCGATCGTTATTTTCAAAGTTATCAGCAGCCAATCCGACTATACGTCCCTCATCATTAACACCAATGAGCAGCGCTCCACCGGTTGTATTGAGAAAAGCAACTACCGCTTTTATCCAGGCCAGTTCAATCTCTTTCCCCACTTTACCGGTGTTAAGATTCATCCGCACACTCGATTTGAACTCGACACCAGGCCCCTCTCCAGCATTAATATAGTTGGTCAAACGTACAATTGGAGCAACATTTAAGGTCTCAGCGGAACGGAATAAACCTATTTTCCACAACAGGAAAAATAGCGCTACCGAGGTCAGCAGTGCGACGAGGATGTCTACTACATCTATTGCGTAAAACTTTTTATTTAACGACTCCATAAGTGCCTTTTCGGGAGCCGTCACTCCTATCCAGATAGTCTGGCTCGCATCAGAAACTGGCTGTAGCGAAGCGACCCACTTCTCACCCTCGTATGTGACGGTAATCAACTCTCTTTCAGGCTTATCAGCTCTATTCCATTGATCAATACACGCTTTTTGGACAGCACTCAGGGATTTGGATCCTGTATCCTTACTCAGAGCACCTCCCCCGCTCCCTGTGAGAAAAGTAGCGTCACGACGGTTCACCAGAAAAATATCGACAGGTGAATCCTTAGCAGCTTCAGAAAGCAGCTTCTCGATACTCTTTAAAAGGATATCTATTGCAAAAACGGTATACTCTGATTCATCCTCTGGGCTCGCCCATGCCACCGAAACAGTAAAACCCTCTTCTTTCGTCTGGTAAAACGTATAGGGACTGGTCCAATGGATGGTATCTAAAGCAACGTCTGTGTTGAACCAGGGGCGCTCGACAGGATTATAATCACTACTCTCCGTCCATTTCCTGCCCGGAGTATCGACATCTTCCCATAGTTGATACTCCAGACTGACCTCATTGCCATCAGGGACAGCTCTTCGGGTTAAGAATCCACCCCCCTGTTGACTAGCAAGATAATACTCTGATCCGTGATTATCAGCTAATAGCACACCACTAAAGCTTGGCTGATTCTCAACAAATGGAATTAACTGTTTATTGAGTTCCTTCAGATTATTCTTATCAATAACACCACTCTTCCCCCAATCCCGGACAATATTTAGTGGCTTTACTATTCCCTGGAAGAATACTTGGAGATTTTTGAGCTCATTGTCGTTGATTGTAGTAATAATATTGGAGGCAATTTCCTCTTTAATCCGGAAATACTGATAACTATTTATTCCCAAGAGAATACATACAAACATTGCCAATGAGACAAGAACGGATATAATTCGGTTTTTCATACTCATAGTAGGATTTTCCATGCTTTGGCAAGCTCAAACCAGCTGCACATGCCTTTGTTATCAATAGTAATTCATCAGCATTGGATGAGTTACTATTTTAGCGAGCACCCTATCCTATTATTTTCTTGTTCGCAAAGAGTATTCAGGCAAAACAAAGACTATAGTCTGTACCCGGCAAAGAGCTTAACACTGAAAGGTATTGCCAACAAACTATGTTTAAACTAGGATCGACACCGCTGCCCCAGTTCCCGGGCAAAGACCGTACCAGAACTATTTATACTAGCATCGTCATGTTCAAGAGAAATGAAAAAACGACTTATTGTAAATGCCGATGACCTCGGATTAAGCGAGCAGATAAACCATGGCATTTTACAAGCGCATCATAATGGTATTGTAACCAGTGCCACCCTCATGATGACAATGGGTGGTGTTGACCATGCACTTACCCATATCCACGACACAACCCTAGATGTGGGTCTTCATATTGATCTTACGTGGGGCCGTGCACTATCAGCACCGCAGGACATTCCTTCTCTCGTAAATGCAGATGGAACATTTATCGGCAAAAAGCAGTTACTGAAATCTCTGGCATTAGGCAAAATACCATCTCTGCAGGTGGAGAGAGAAATTGCTACCCAAGTCAACGCATTTAAGCAAACCGGGCTCCAGTTATTTCATACAGATGTTCACCAGCATTTTCATGGATTTCCTGTAATAATGAGAGCATTGGCACGAGTTGCCCAACAAGAAGATATTCCTTACATTCGGAACGTTAATGAGTTTGCTCCGACCTCAATTGTTAACATTGCAATGGTAGTGCTTTTTCTTTTCTCAAAACGTTATTTACCCGGCAGCATCCGTCATGCAGACCACTTCCTTGGGCTTGCCCTCACCAACAGGCTTAATGAAAAATCGCTCCTGCCACAGCTTATGAAGGTTCAGCCTGGGCTTACTGAACTCATGTGTCATCCGGGATATGACGATCCTCTGCTCAACACCTTGTCTCGGCTCCAGTCACGAGAGATGGAGATTACAGCATTGACATCGAAACCGGTACGTGATGTTCTTACAGAGAATGCTATTGAATTAACCACATTCCGGGATGAATATCAGGCAGGATTAACCTGTTAATAACTACAGCCTACCAAGACACATATGAAAGAATCCATATCAATTATTGTCCCAATTTTTAATGAACGCCTGAGTATCGAGCCACTCTATCAAGAGATTATTGAAGCAATGACGGCATATGACTTCGAGATCATCTTCGTTGACGATGGCAGCACCGATAAATCCTTTGAAATATATGAGCAACTCACCGAGCAAGACGCACGGGTGACAGCACTTCGCTTCAGTACGAATTTTGGCAAGGCAGCCGCGTATACTGCAGGATTCCAGGCAGCAAGCGGCGACATTGTTGTTACTATGGATGGCGACCTCCAGGACGACCCAACGGATATTCCTCAGCTCCTCACAGAGATGGCACAGGGTTACGATTGCGTTGTTGGTTGGAAAAAAACCGGCAAAAGTTCTCTCCCTAAATTTCTGCTCTCAAAGTTGTTTAATGCCCCAATTCGGTTGTTATCACCATTAAAGCTCAAGGACATGAACTGCCCATTAAAGGCTATGAAGGTAGAAGTTGCCAAGAGCCTGCAGATATATGGCAGCCTGCACCGCTACATTCCACTTCTGACCGGCCTGAAGCCTTCACAGGTATCCCAGATCCCGGTTAAAAACCGGCAGCGACTGCACGGCTCAACAAAATATGGCTTTAACAAATATGCCCATGGCTTTTTTGATTTTATTACCGTCTACCTGATCCAGCGCTTCACCCTCCGCCCCATGCACCTCTTTGGCGGCCTTGGTGTGCTTTCTTTCATGATTGGTTTTCTAATCGATGGCTGGCTCACCTTTCAGTACCTGTTTCTTGACATTGTTATAGACGGATCGACTCCAACCCTGCTGCTGGGACTCCTGTTGATTATTCTTGGCGCGCTCTTCACCTCCATCGGCCTTTTGGGGGAAATCCAGCTAAAGAACACATTTGCCCTAAATAGAGAGTTGCAGTACTCAATAAAACAGGTCTTTAAACAAGAGAGACCTAACAATTAACGGGCCAAACATCATCGCCTTAAGACGTTGAGCATACAACTATGTGTGCTGATATCTGCAACCTCTTCCGAATCAATTGGGAGAGTGTGTCGATCAGCATATTCAGAGTAGCCGTCACTATTATCAAAATAACCGCGGTATCAATATGATCCCGTGCAATGGCACTGTCTATAAAGTGGCCTAGAGTAGCGATCCCCAGTATCCCCAGTATCGCCGATTCCCGCATAATGACCTCCCAACGGTAAAAGAGAAAAGCCAAAAACTGACCATAGCTGCGTGGCAACACCTCATATAGGTAGCGGTTTGACCTGCATTTTGAAGAATCAAATGGTAATTCCAGCAGGTTGACATTCCGGGCCGTAAGATATGCAAGTATTGCACCATTGTGTAACAACAATGCAAGTATTGCCGGAAGCATGGAAGGCCCCCAGAGGAGTAAAAAGATGTACGCAAGAATGTATTCTGGAGTTGTGCGCAGGATAACAAGGAGTATATGGGAGACAGCTGTTATTTTTTTGTCGAAAAATCTGCGACTGGCAAAAGGAAAGCTTAATAGAGTGAACAACGCTGTACCCACAAGGGCCACCTGAGTCAGCAAAAGAGTATTCCAAATACCTGGTAAGGCCTCATTGACAAACACCTCTCCAATCCAGGCAAAGATCGCACCAACCGGTACTGTTATCGCCTGACTTCCTGTATAAAAGCTCTCTGCCCGCATGGGCCATGGAAGGATATCGTAGGTAAAAAATCTGGTAATATTGGCAATCGACAACGATGTCTCCCAGGAGGTGAGTAGACATGCGGCCAAGAGAAGGAACGGGATGAACCGGAGACGAGCCCAGAATCGAATAGAAATAATCAGGAGGTAGAATATATAGAGCAATGCCGACGCCTGACTATACATTCCTTCACGAAATGCGGTCTCAAGATGATATCCCAGTGTCGGTAAACCAATAAACCCCAGGATTGCACTAGAACGCAGGGCACACTCAAACCGGTACGAGGTATAATTTTTCAATTCATGATAGATGGTAGGCAGGGTCGTGTAGAGAAATCCACTTAACCGTGAGGTCGTGGACGGCAGCGCTTCAGCTGCTCCGGAATCTGACTCCTGACGAATTTCCGCATAGACTTTGGCAAAGACTCCGGCATAGGGAATGGCAATAGCTAATATACCGCAAAGACTGTTCAGACCCGTAATCGGCATAATGATAAACGCCCAAAACAGCTCATGTATAGCCCGTATAAATGCACAAAAAAGACGTACCGGGGTATAGTTAAAAAAAAGTGCCAGTACCGAACCTGAAACAACAGCCAGAGCAATGCCAATAAGAGCAAAACTGACTGTGTTGAGAAGTGCTCCGCCAAACTTTGGAAGATAGAGGAAATCGGGAGTTACAAAGCCGAAACCAATTTTCTTCAGTTCAAACCAGGGATCAAGGGTCGTGACAGAAATATCGGCAACCCAAAGGGCCAGAAGGGCAATACATAGAAAATAGAGACTCGTTCGCAGCATTACATTCTAACCTGAAATTTCATGGACGGAGAGAACCGGCTAGCTGTACAGCTCTTCCAGATGTTGTTCAGATACTGCCGCAGCAGGTAGATCAAAGAGCACTCTACAACTCTTCAAACCGATAATTCGATCAAAGAACCGCTTTGAGAAGTGTATCGAGTGAAGAGAAGAAACGACTGTTTCTCTCGAATTGACAATGAGCTGTATAATCTCTTCACTCTGCATCACATCAAGGGACGAAACCGGCTCATCCGCCATTAGTATAGAACCACCACGGTACAGTGCTCTGCCAACCCCGACCCGTTGCTGTTGGCCACCTGACAGTTCCCCGACACGGGTAAAAAGTTTATCCTCCAGACCAAGCTTTTGCGCGATCGGCTCAATCTCCTCAAGATACTTCTTTAGGGGATGGACGAGGTTACAAACATTTTCGAATATCGAGTGCACATCAAGTCTGCCCATATAAATATTATGGAAGGTAGTCAACTGGGGAACCAGTGCATGATGCTGATGAATAAACGTGCACAACTGGGGGTTCAGTTGGTACAGGCGCCTAAGAAGCGTGGTCTTACCCGCCCCACTCTGGCCTATCAATGCAACCTTTTCCCCTTTACTGATAGTAAGGGAAACATCCTGAAGCGCAACATGGCCTTCATAGGCAATTTCTTCACCCGAGAGTGAAAGAAGAGTAGCAGGAGTTGAGATCATGGCGTTCATTGCAATATGGGCTTTTTTCTCATTTGCCAGCCATCATTGATGGCTGGCAAACAGCATGAGTTATCTGAAAACGCCTATTGCCCGGCCCGTATCAAGAATAGGCTGGTACATAGAATTGTCCGCTGGAATAAAACGCTTTCGTGGAAAAGCGTTAAGTAACTCAGGGTCACTGATCTCAACAAGAGCCTTCTGGATTTTCATAATGGTACCTGCACCAAAAACCTGATCAACGTCACCTCGGACGGTCCAGTTATAATCTGGGTATTCAGGAGTTTTCCAGATAATAGAGACCTTGGTCGTATCGATAGCGCCTTCAGCCATCTCTTTTTCCCATACCTTGAAATTCACTGCACCAAGTTGATAGCTTCCAGACTGCACTAGGGCGATGGTCTTTGAGTGATCACCACTGAAGCCTACCCGAGCAAAAAGCTCTTCAGGACTTTTACCAAATTGCTCTCGAATATAATACTCGGGCATGAGTCGCCCTGATGTAGAGTTTTTTGACCCAAAGGTGAACGTTTTCCCCGCAATATCTGAAGGTAACTCTTCACTTCCGATCAACCCCGTGGAATTGTGGGCTATAATGTAGGAAATAAAATGTTCATCCTCTTCCCCCTGGGCCACTGCTACCGAGCCAGGCACCGCAAGCCGGGCCTGTACTCCCGAAAGTCCGCCAAACCATGCCATCTGTACTTCATTATTTTTAAAGCCCTGCACCGAAGCGGAATAGGATTTAACAGGAACATACGTCACCTTAAAACCCAGCTTTTCAGTAAGATAGTCAGCAATTTTGCCAAATCGTTCCTGTAACCTGGCGGTATCCTGATCCGGAATCGCCGTAAATTTGAACTCGGCAGCCATACTGGCCGCAGGAATATTCAAAACCAGGAGGAGTAATGCCAGTACTCGCGTCACCTTAATTTTCATCTTCATACAGAATCCTTTCTATATTGCATAGTGTTTGGAATATATTCTTGAAACAACGTATTTCAACGAATCACATATTACGCTTATTATGCTCACTCAACCACACGGGGTCAAATAGTAACATTAGATATATCCGATCGAATCCATCGGTTTTTCGGATACTAGCAGCCAAATTAATTGCTTGAAAAGAGCAATAGCCTAAATGAAAAAAGAAAACCGGATACAAATGAATGCATCCGGTTTCTTAAAAAAGCTTTATCAACCAAATTCAGGGATTATGCTATTTCGTATTATCCTTTCCCTTCTGGCTAACAATCATCTCGCAACGCGGGCAGTCAAACTCCAGTTCATAGACTCCAGTATTATCCGTCAGCGTAAATGGCTCCACCGGTCTATCTGTTTTTTCACCCATCTTCGGGCACATACCAAACTGCGCCTTTATACAATACTTGGTGGTCATAAGGGCCACATTATGCTCACATCTAAGCCCCTCATCTGACACATGAAAATCGGTCACTCCATGACGCGTATAAAAGCCTTTCGCCGCTGAGTTCGTGATATTATCAAGATAGGTGACACGTCTGGAAAGCCAGCTCACCGAGTTTTTTTCCAGAACATACTCCGCTCGTTCAAAACTCTGTTGACGCTCTGCAAGATGCCTGGCAAATGCCAAACGACGCAATTCATTGATATCTGCAGTCCGTACAAACAAATTCTGGGCAACATCCACCTTTACCTTATCGACACAAAATACAGTTCCACCACTTTTACGCATCTGCCGCTCGATCAGGGCTCCGATCATACCTGGCTGCCTGGCCTGCTCTTTTGTCAAACTCAACTCAACTCTCGACTGAATCCCATCTTCATCAACGAGTAAACAGCTAAAACCATGATCGCTCTCCCGGACGATAACATCCAGCCTAAGATGCCTGCACTCCTCACTATTTTGCAATTGCTTAATAAAGTGAACATCATGATTTCTATATACAATTGTCCCACGGGGTGGAGAAACAGCCTCACGATGGAAGACTTTCTGCCCCTCCACCTTGTTAGCTTTCAGGCCGATTAACGTCCCATGAGTATCGAAATAGCAGAGACCATCACCATTTCGTAGGGTAGCTGTAGTTTGTATGGTAAAAGCATTCCTTTCCACATCTTTAACCATGCCAAGCAGTTCTCCCAAAGACTTGGAGGTATCCGGTAAACCCGGTGTGTTTCGCCTCTTATTCAGAAAATAATCCGTCTTACCCCGATTAAACGATTTGCGTGTATCAGGTGTGAAACCGAACGTACAATGCCCTGAAGATGCCCGGGTGAGGTTCGGATCGTTATCTATATGCTTATCCAGCAGTTGCCGATAAAATGCTGTCACATTCTTCACATAGTTACCGTCTTTCAACCGTCCCTCTATTTTGAAGGAGCTGATCCCCGCCTCAATCAAATGACCAACGTGGGCAGAAAGGTCCAGGTCTTTTAACGATAAAAGATAACGATTTTTCTCAAGAACCATCCCCGTTGCGTCACGCAACGTATATTGATGACGACAAAACTGAGCACATTCCCCCCGGTTGGCACTCCGCCCGCTGACCACTTCACTGATATAGCACTGACCGCTGTAAGAGACGCAAAGTGCTCCATGAATAAAGCACTCGAGTGGTACACTGGTAGCTTCACGAATCTCACGAATTTGCGTAAGGCTTAACTCTCTAGCAAGCACCACCTGTTGGAATCCAACCTGTTCCAAAAACTGTACCTTCTGGGCAGTACGATTGTTGGTCTGAGTGGAGGCGTGCAGAGGAATAGGGGGAAGATCACACTCTAGCAGTCCCATATCTTGAATAATCAGTGCATCTGCACCGACCTCATACAGTTGATGGGCAAGTCGGACCACTTCCTTGATCTCTTGGTCCGTAAAAAGGGTATTCAGAGCAATATAGACCCTGGCCGAAAAAATGTGAGCATGCCGAATCAGCTTTTCTATATCCTGCAGGCTGTTACCTGCAGCGGCTCTGGCCCCAAATCGGGGAGCCCCGATATAGACCGCATCAGCACCATGGTTGATGGCAGCAACACCACAGGCAAGATCCCTTGCGGGTGAAAGAAGTTCAATTGGATGTTGCTGCATAAATGACGATTGATTGTGTTATATTTTAGGTTAAAAACCCAGTTCTTCATTAATGAGAATAACCTTGATGCGCCCTTTCGGAAACGACTTCTCAGTTATCGTCCAGCTATTACAGATCCTTCCCGGGCTACTGCAGTCTTCACAATGACTGGTCTTGACACAGGGAGTCTTGCAGTCAAGCCTCATCGCGTTGACCGGGGAGGCGTATTCCTTGATACGGTACATTGCCGCATCAAGGCTTGGCACGATCTTGTTGCGCCCAACCAGAATAACAACCTGTTTAGGTCCAAAGGTGATGGCGGCAACTCTGTTACCAATCATATCAAGATTAACGAGGTGACCACTTTCGGTGACCGCATTTGTACCACTGATAAAGAAATCCACCAGCAGTCCCTGACGCCTGCACTCAAGCTTTTCTTCCATAGATTGATTTGGTGCATCCGGACGCAACACCTCCACTTCTTTCTGCTCAAGTAATGCATCATGGAGGCCAGCAGCCTTCATCGTCATGGAACCGCCATAAGAAACTGTCTTTGCGCCACTTTCAGGCAATATCTTCTGTATAACCAGTTCACCGGCTTCCCTGGCGGTAGCAGCCAGAAACACTTCAAAGTTATTTCTTTCCAGTTCTTCTTTCAACTCGGCCAGCCGTAAAGACCAGAAATGCTCAATTGGCTCGTTCACTCATCTCTCCTTTTAATACTCTAATCGTCTTCACTCATGCTTCATTTTTTTAAAATGTCACCACTTCATACCCTTGTTTACTATACTGTTCAAGCGAAGGATGTCCGTGCATATCACTCCCCATGAGAAGCCCCTGTTCCGTTGCTTCCTCGAAAGTACCCATCTTTACTGAGCAAGCTTTACAGATACAGGCTATCAATCCCTGCTCACGCAGTTGCCGATAATGGGCTGCAAAAGGTGTCTCCGGTCTGGCAAGCTCCGTAATGAGTTTTGTGGCCGCCCCTTCAATGATCACCGCCACCTGATACCCTTTATCTGCATAATCCAGAGCATAAAGCATGACATGGGAAAAGCACATCAACTCACCAGTAAATGCTACCAATGCTATCTTCTTCATAATGTCTCCGTTCTTTTGAACAACGTGTAAAGGTTTTATACCTCAATTAAAAAACTGCCTTGATGATGAAAGTCAGGCTTCTCACCGGGATGCGACAGTGCCCAATAGCTTTTAACCCCAGTTTTATGTTCAACCACACAGCTCATACCGACAGCAAGGATCTCACCTGAATTAATTATACCTTCAAGGCTAAGTGCCCCTCGTACACCACAGAAGGAGCCATTCACGGATACCTCTATTGGGAGTACCTCAACCACCTTTTCCTGTCGCATGGCTTTACGATAGTCGCTAAAATGATACAGATTCCAACAACCGCACGGAGATATATTGACTTCATGATATGACAGTTCCCCGCGTCGCCGAAAAAAGGTCTCGAAACATGTTGTCTGCCAAAGATTATCTAATCGTAACGGCCTTCTCGCAGCCTTCGGAATACACAATCTATCGATATTACCAAAAATTGTGAAATGCAGGTGAAGTACATTATCTCTAAGGGAAACAGTGCCTGTCACCTTAAGCTCTTCCTTAACTGGTAACTCAGTAAAAGGCATAAGTTGGAAAGAATGAATATTCACACACGTTGCTTTAGATGAGGTTAAATGGTTCTGCAACAATTATGATTTTAAATATATTGTATCAACGATGATTCAAAGAGAAAGGGGAAAGCAGGATACTCCCCCCTCCATCTTTATGACCATCTGTAGCAGAGGGCTACTTAGAGATGAGTATAAAATCAGCAGTTCTCCAACACCATAGCCATACCTTGGCCACCACCGATGCAAAGAGATGCCAGGCCCAACTGTTGATTTTCTCTTTTCATCTGCTGCATCAAGGTTACCAGGATGCGTGTTCCGGTACAACCGATTGGATGCCCCAAAGAAATACCACTACCATACACATTGGTCTTTTCTATATCACAGCCAAGCTCCCGCATACTGGCTATAGCCTGCACAGCAAAAGCCTCATTCAACTCGATTGCATCGAAATCCGTAATGGAAAGGTTATGCTTTGCCATGAGTTTTCGAACCGCCGGGATTGGCCCAAGGCCCATATAAGCTGGATCAAGCCCAGCTGTAGAGTGTGCTTTTATTTTCACTAGAGGCTGCAAACCAAGCTCTTTTGCTTTCTCTGCTGACATTATCAACAACGATGCAGCCGCATCGTTAATACCGGAGGCATTTCCAGCTGTAACAGAACCATCCTTGGTAAATGCCGGACGTAATTTGCCCATTTTTTCTGCGCTTGTCTCCATGGGCCGCTCATCGATTTCAAAAATACGCGGATCACCTTTTCGCTGTGGAATTGTTACCGGTACAATCTCATCCGTAAACATTCCAGCTGCAATGGCAGCCATGGCACGCTTGTGACTCAACGCACCGATCTCATCCTGCTCCTGACGGGTAATACCATATTTAGCAGCTATATTTTCAGCGGTCATTCCCATATGGTATCCATAAAATATCTCAAACAGGCCATCATAAATCATCAGGTCAACCATCTTGCCGTCTCCCATCCGCTGGCCCCAACGAGCATTGGGCAGCGCATAAGGTACACGACTCATGGATTCCATACCACCGGCAAGAATCACATCTGCATCACCGCAGCGAATCGCCTGACTGGCTAACGCCACTGCTTCCATTCCTGAAGCACAGAGTTTATTTATGGTTGTGGCGCTGGTCTCTTTGGGGATACCTGCTCTAATCATTGCCTGCCGGGCTACATTCTGTCCCTGACCGGCGGCAAGAACATTACCCATAATCACCTGATCAATTTCAATGGGCTGGGAGGTTGTGTCATACGTGTGATACTTCTTTTCAAGCTCAACCTGCCCTTCTTCTCGAATACTATCTGGAGCAAATTTGCTACACTCTTCACCTGTCACCGGATGCAGTCCAGCAGAAAGCAAAGTCTCTTTAAGTACTCCCGCTCCAAGATCCACTAATGGTGTATCTTTTAAAGTCCCGCCATATGCACCAATGGCAGTCCGTTTGCCACTCACGATCACTACATCATTCATTGTGCTTTCTCCTGTTATGTTGTCGGCTTCATTTTAAAGATACTTAGCCAATACTCAAACTGCGGTAAACATCTGACTCTATGTATGATCAGCATTTGCATAAAGGTTTTTTAAATGGTTGTCAACCTCTTGATCCTAACCTCAAACCACCGTGAATAAATACCGTTTCACCAGCCATAGCTTCATTTTTATACAGCTCTGCCACAAGGGACACAACTTCCTCAGGCTCTACTAGGCGCCCAATTGGTACCTGATCGACAATTTTTCTGATCACGCTCTCATCCATATTTTTAACCATGGTTGTTCCTACATAGCCAGGCGCAACGGCCATACAGCGAATTTTATCGGCAATATTTCGACGGAAAAACTCTGCGGTCAAAACCTTTGGCATAACAGCCATGGCAGCCTTGGAGGAAGAATAGTTGATCTGACCGGCTGTACCCAGCGAACCTGTCGATGAAACGAGACAGATCAGCCCCTTGCAATCATTATTTATCATCTGTTCAACACACTCACGTACCGTAAGAAAAACACCAGTCAGGTTTATATCTATGACCTTCTGAAACTTTTCGAGAGACATTTTTCCTATAACCTTACCAGTCTCTCGATCAGTTTTAATAAGCAAACCATCACCGGTAATACCGGCAAAAGGTGCAATCAGATTAATTGCCCCAAATTTTTCAATCGCCAGGGCAGCAAGTTGTGAGTTATCTTCTTCGCGAGTAACATCACAAACAATAGAGGCCACATTCTCACTAATCTTTTTCAGATCATTTTCTGCAGCATTCAGAGGTCCTTCCTGCACATCTGCAATTACCACCTTTCCGCCTTCGTGCAGCCAATATTCAGCCAATACCCTGCCAATACCACCACTACCGCCGGTAATGACAGCCACTGAATTCTTTATACGTAACATATCTATATCTCCTTTTAATACGTGACGATACTATTACTACCGGCGGTTTTTTAGGCATAGCCTTTACTGAACAGCTCACAGTTGCCCTCGAAGAACGCTTCCTCGCCACAGGAGTACCACGTAATCAGGGGTCTCATCTATCCAGCCGGCCAGGATTGACGGTAAAAGCCGCGGTCTTAATCATCTTGATCACGAAGGAATGGTGGCAAAAGTCATTGGTGGTCACTTGGGTCTGACCCCTACCCTGCAAAATATTGCCGTGGAAAATAAAATCATAGCGTATAATTTACCGCAAGGTGTAATTTCCACAATGTTTCGGGATATTGCGACTAAAAAGCCACGCACCATTAATCGGGTAGGTCTCGGTACATTTGGCGACCCACGTAACGGAGGAGGCAAAATAAACGTTGCCACCACTAACGAGAAAGTGGAACTAATCGAATTTGATGACGAGGAGTTTCTAACAGATAAAACGTTACCAGTTGATATCGCTCTTCTTCGTGCTACTACTGCAGACCCTTCCGGCAACTCGCCATGAACAGGCAGGTAAGGTACGAAAGTTTGTTCAAGGAGAAATTGAGCATATCACCTTTAGTGGTAACTATGCTGCCAAACGTGGCCAGAAAGCGCTCTATATAACTGAACTATGTGTTTTCGCTCTCACTGAAGAAGGTTTCAAACTCATTGATGTCAGATGCTGGTGTTGATTGCCAAGGGCGGCACTGTTCAACCTTCAACCATGTACAACGAAAAAAGGCCACAATCGGATGGATATCCGATTGTGGCCTTAAACTGCCAGAAAACATCAACGTATCATTAACTCATTAGAAACGTCATGAACCGAAAAACAGGTTGGGCAGCCAAGTAATAATTTTTGGGAAAGCAGCAAGAATCATCAAACCGATAATCTGTAAAAGAACAAACGGCATGATACCTTTGTAGATGTGCCCCATAGTATAGCCCTCCGGCGCCACCCCTTTGAAGTAGAAAAGGGCATAGCCAAATGGAGGCGTGAGGAACGAAGTCTGCAAATTCACACAGAGCAGAATTGAAAACCACAGCGGGTCAAATTCAAGTTCCATCGCGATCGGCATGAAAATAGGCACTGTAACAAGCAGGATAGCCGCCCAGTCAATAAACATACCCATCAGGAATACTATTCCCATCATAATGAGTAGAACAGCATATCTGTTCATACCAGAGCCAACAAGAACGTCAGCAACAACATCACCGCCGCCCATTGACATAAATACAGTACTGAAGAATTTACCACCGATAAAGAGCATCATTACCATAGCGGTTGTGCTCATGGTAGCGTGTGCTGATTCTTTCAATACTGTCCAGCTGAATTTACCATTGAAAAATGCAAGTATCAACGCACCCAGAGCACCAAGTGCGGCTGCTTCTGTCGGAGTAGCAACACCCGCAAGGATGGTACCCATAACTGCGAGAATAAGCGCCATCGGTGGAATCAGACACTTCAGTGTCAAAACTACTTTCTGAATCGCACTCCACTTGGAAGCCTCTTCCTTACTGATTGGAGGTCCAAGCTTTGGATTGATGGTACAGCGGATAAAAATGTAAACAAAGTAGAGACCAGCCAGAAGCAGACCAGGCAGGATAGACGCAGCAAAGAGGTTACCGACTGAGGTTTCTTTCAAACCGGTGAGGCCACCATACACAACCATCATGATACTTGGCGGGATAAGAATACCGAGAGTACCTGCAGCGCAGATAATACCGGCAGACATTTCTTTCTGGTATCCCTTCTTCATAAGAGCAGGGGTTGCCAGAAGACCCATGGCAACAACAGAAGCACCGATGATACCGGTGGTAGCTGCAAAAACAGTACAGACCACAACTACTGCGAGTCCAAGACCACCTTTTAAGCCACCAAGCACGACAAAGAGCGTTTCAAACAGTTCATCGGCGACCTTTGATCTGTCAAGTAGCTGGGCCATGAGAATAAACAGAGGGATCGCAACCAGAACATAGTTGTTCATCAATCCCCATGTGTTGTTTGCAAACATATCAAACAACCCTGCAATGTCCCATCCATTATCGATGAGTCCAAAGAGAGTAGCAACCGCCGCCAGGGTGTAGGCCAGTGGATGACCCAGGGTAATAGCAAGAATGAGAGTGGCAAACATGGCCACTGTCAGGATTTCCGGGCTCATAATTACTGCTCCTCTTTATTAAAAACAACCTGCAGGCTTTTGATAAGATTTGAAACACCCTGCAGAAGCAAAAATAGAAAACAGACCGCCATTAACACTTTGAAGGGATAAATTGGCGGAGCCCAGCTTGTTGGATTACGCTCAAGGCCAATCACTGAAGAATAGGCAAACTTTGCAGACCAGATTGTCATACAAGTCATAACCGGCAGAAACAGAATTGTGGTACAAAGTGATGAGATTACAGCCTGAACCTTTTTCGGGGCCAGTGCGGTGAAAATATCTACCTGAACGTGTCCTTTGCGTACATCGGTGTAAGTTACACCGAACATGTAATGCAAGCCATACAGAAACGTTGTTACTTCAAAACCCCATGATGTTGGAGAGTTGAATCCATAACGCATAAAAACCTCATAGATAACAACTCCAAGCAGAGGCAGTATCAGCATTGAAGTATACTCACCCTGTTTGGTGCTAAACGTATCAATGCCTTTGGATATTTTTGAGAACATCACAGTATCCTTATAATTGCTCAATTAATAAACTCTTAACCCCAAACCAGATGGCCCTCCCCCCGTGAGAAGAGGGCCGTGTCCCTGACTACAAGCAGACGGTGAGTATGTTATGCGTCAGGTGCAGGTGATATCTTGAATCGAATTATTCAGTGATCTGACCTGAGATGTAGGTCTCATATGGCCAAGGAGTTGCACCACTACGTGCTTCACGCCATACTGAGTATTCCTGAATGAAATCTTCCTGGCTATCAAGAGCTTTCTTTACGTCAGGATTCTTGGCTTTAACTTCGTCAAGATAGGTTTTAGCAACTTTACGGAACTCGATAAGGGTCTCTTTATCCATCTTCACGATCTCAACTTTCTCTTTGAACTTGAGAAGAGCCTGAGCATTGAGAGCGTTGATCCAGTTGTAAGACCAAGCCTGGGTCTCAGCAGCAGCAAGCTTTACGATCCACTGAAGATCTTCTGGCAGTTCGCTCCATGCTTTCTCGTTGATCATTACGTCACACTGAAAACCTGGCTGATGAACACCTGGCTGGATAACGTATTTGGTGATATCGTCAAAGCCCATTGGATAGTTGATAGCAGGTACAGAATACTCAGCTGCATCAATTACACCACGCTCAAGAGCAAGATAAACCTCTCCACCAGGAAGCGGAGATACGGAAGCACCAAGATTAGTCATGATATCCATGTACCAGCCTGGAGTTCTCAGACGCATACCTTTGAAATCTGCCATGGTGGTCGCTCTCTTGTTAGAGAAAAGACCCATCTCCTGACCGGTCTGGCCAGCAGCAAGAGATACGATACCAAAAGGCTTATAAAGCTCGTTCAGCTGCTCCATACCACCTTTTTCCTGCAACCAGATGTTGTAACCCTCAGCATCCAGACCAAAAGGAACAGAACCGAAAGCTACGAAAGCCTCGTTCTTACCTTTCCAGTACAGAGGAGAAGCATGTGCAATCTGAACAGAACCTTTGGAAACTGCGTCAAAAGACTGGTTACCAGGAACAAGCTCGCCAGCAGAGAAAGGTTTAATATCAAGTCTACCAGCAGAAGCAAGACGTACACTGTCAGCAAAATGAACAGCCATATCGTAGAACAGCAGTCCTTTGGACCATGGCATAACCATTTTCCACTTGATCTTCTCGGTGGAAGTCTCAAATTTTACACGTTTGGCATCTTTATGACGATCATCAACACCGAACTTTTCACGCTTAGCTGCATCGGCGGTGGCAACAGTAAGACCTACTACCAAACACGCTGTAATCGCACCTGCAAATAATTTTTTCATGAAACAACTCCTCCTTACTATTTAGTTGATTGCATATCCCGGCAATGCGCCGGAATACACCTTCATATCAGGTAGCCGCAAGCCCCTTCGGCAACCTTATGCATGGGTTGAGAGCTAGTTGACCGCTACTCCCACCCCATCGAAACCTTTACTAGCACAAATTGTGCCAATTTTGATTTATTTTTTAATATCCTGAATTTCCATCACATATCGCCAATTCCTCAAAACTTGGTTTCTAAAATCTGACAAACAGTCTTAATTGTCGGATTCTACTGGAAGGTTTTTCTCATTAATTCCATCTAATTTCAGATGCATGCCTTCCATGTCAATTGCGCTAATCTTCCTACTGTTGCACGGGTTACACATGATTACCGAAGAGCCATCTTGGACAGACAGCTCTAAATTCCGAAAAAAGCACCAGTCCGAAAAACCAGACAGCCTAGTATAAAGGGTTTCCCACGGTTGCACTGACTCATCTACTCTGACAAATGCAACTACTACTATGTGTCACACCCTTGAAAAAGCAAGGTTACACCACACACATTCTCTCACAACATTAGTTTAGAAACCCTGGTTCACAAAGGTATTTGCAGGCCGACCTTCGCTTTACAATTTCTTGAGTGAGTTTAAGAACGCCTTCCCCGTGGAAAACTATCGTGGTGGTATTTCATGTCTTTTTTTTCAGACAGCATCGTATTTACAATATACAGAAATGCTACCAGGGAATCTCTTCAGTAACTATTATCACTCAACATCAACGGGTAGGCTACCGTGTATAAAGCGCGCAAAAATAATATTTTAAAACCAAACCAGATACCAGGACACGAGTCACGAGAGAATGAAGTGTATTATGCTGGATAAAACGATTAGTGAAACGTCGACAGACGTTATAATGACAAAAGGCCAGCCCAATGATGAGCTGACCTTTTTAGTGCTACGAGTAAAACCTGGAAACAGTTTCAGGCAGGAATTAACATTTAGGGAACGTAAACAGTCTGCCCCTGATAGGGTACGGTTACGTTAAAACCCTTCTGCTGAAGATGTTCTGCGAATTTAACAGACTGGTCTTCTTCACCATGAACCAATGCAATTTCTTTGATTTCAAGATTAGACTCCTGCAGTACCCGCAATAGCTCATCGCGATCGCCATGGGCACTGAACCCACCAAGCGTAACCACTTTCGCCTTCAATGGGTAATCCTTGTTATAAAAACGAACCACGGGTGCCTCTCCTGTCCTGCCCGCAGCTTCATATGCTTCTGCTTTTTCCTGAATATGACGGCCAAAGGTGTTCTTTCCCATATAACCGACGATCAATACTGTATTCCGTTCATCGTGAATTTTATGACGTAAATGGTGAAGTATTCTACCCCCCTCACACATTCCCGAACCAGCAAGTACAATATGAGATCGGGTATCCCTGTTTAGGGCCATTGACTCTTCAACTGATTGGACAAATTTCAGATGCTGAAAATTAAAGGGGTTTAAACCATTTTCAAGGAAAGTAACATGAGTATCCTCATCATAGGTCTCCGGGTGTTCACCAAAAACATTGGTAATGTTGGTCGCAAGTGGGCTGTCCACATAGACCGGCACGCGTGGCACCTCTCCTTCGAGATAGAGCTCGTGTAAATAGTAGATAATCTCCTGAGTCCTGCCAAAAGCAAAAGCAGGAATGAGCACAGACCCACCTCTATCAAATGTCTCTACCAAAACTTTTTTCAGCATCGGTTTCATATCTTTTACCGGATCATGCTGACGATCACCATAGGTAGATTCCATGATGAAAAGATCTATTTTTTTATGTTCTTCGGCAAATTCGAGAGTCGGATCCTGGATGATGGGTTTATCAAATCTGCCAATATCTCCACTGAAAAGTATATTTTTTGTATTACCATTTTCCTTTTTGCTGACAACCGCCATGGCTGAGCCAAGAATATGGCCGGCATCATAAAAGGTGCAGGTCAGATTCTTGCCTATACTTACCTCATGGTTGTATGGAATACCTTGAAAATACTCAAGTGAATCTTCAGCTTCCGACATGGTGTAGAGTGGGTCGATTACATTCAGCTGATGCTCTTCAAGCAATTTTCTAATCTCATCGCTATTGAGTCTGTGATCTCCCTTTTTCAAGAGAGTTTTAACCTCCATCATTTCGTCTTTTGACAGCACCCTTTTACCAGCTGTTTTCAATTTGGAAAGATAGTTTCTTGCCGTCTTATAGTTCAGGTATGCCGAATCACCTTCCTGAATCTTAGCCGAATCACGAAGAAGGTATTCACAGGCCTTGGCTGTCGCTCTGGTACTAAAAATCCGGCCGATAAACCCTTCTCGTGTCACCATTGGAATCCTGCCGGAATGGTCAAGATGTGCGTGGGATAAAACAATATTTGTGATACCTGCTGGATCAAGAGGCAATACTTTATTTTTCGCCTCAGCTTCCTTTCTTCGCCCCTGGAACAACCCACAGTCCAGAACAACACGATCTGTTCCCGTGGTGATTGTGTGAAATGATCCAGTGACCTCTCTCGTTGCCCCGTGAAATGTTACATGCATTCGGCGACTCCTTGAAAATTCGCATTACCAGTGTTGCCAAGCCCTGATGGCACTTGACCTACAGGTCCAAAGCAGACCGCTAGACAGATATCTGCTGATTACACACTCTCTAACCCGCATTTCTCATAAACATTTTGTCACAAGTGTTTTACATAACTGCAAGGCAAGACCATCTGTTCAAGTTTTACCATCTTAACTTTCAACAAAATCATCACCTGAGCTGGTGAGAAATTCGAGCTAACCAAACATTATTTTATCAATTGATAACAATCAGATGCGAAAATAACAATACATTTCAGGTCAGTCGATGAGAGCATCGACACAGATTCGATAGGTTCGGGGGGCACAATGACCGCATTTTACCACAGCAGCAGAGTGCAAGTGACGATGTTGTGCTTTGCAGGCAAAGCTGACTTTCTTTATGCTTTCTGAAAAACCATCCGCATGCTGCATATCATAAAAGTGCAACACACCTTCTGGCAGTAAGGCAGAGAGAGCAAGAGCAAGAAATTCTTCCGCACCTTTTGGTAATGGCATAATTATCCTGTTAAACATCCTGCCAAATTTTGGAAGTACATCAACAACATCTCCGTGGTACAACTTGACATTCTTACACTGTTTATTACGGATAATATTCTCTAGGCCGTACCTATGTGCCTGTTCGTTTTTTTCTATGCCCACAATCTCGCTTGCCGCACTATTTGCACTTATCACCAGCGGGTAGGGTCCAATTCCGGAAAACAATACCAGCACATTTTCACCCGGTGCAACTAAATCGGCTATCCGCTTACGCTCAGCCCCGCTACGCACAGAAAAATACGTAATTCCAGGATTGACAACCAACTGTACACCATACTCTTTGTGTACTGTTTCGGTTCTGGTTTCGCCACCAATCACTTTAAGTGGAATGGTCCTAAACTCGCCGGAGTAGACACCATCTCGCTTCATTACTACGTTGATGTTTTTATTGTTTGCCAGAATTGCTTCACCAATAAGCTGTTCCCTGTGTTCAAGCTCTGGGGCTATGATAATAACAGCAATATCACCAATAACATCATACGAACGAACCAGAAGGTCAAGTTCCTCTGGCGGCAATGTATCCTGTAGATATTTCTTAAGATTTACAGACATGATGCTATCATGTTCCCTTATATATAGTTTTATTCCCGCAACCTACAGGGCAAGTTGCAGACCATACAATAAAAACACCCGAAAACCTTCTGCAAGATATCCGGGTGTCATATGTTCAGGCACACGATCTTTGTGCCACTGGATGTAATTATACCTTACTCACGTTCTCTGCTGTCAGACCTTTGGGCCCTTCAACCACTTCAAAGCTTACAGGCTCACCTTCTTTAAGAGACTTAAAACCATCTTGTACAATGGAGGAATAATGGACAAAAATATCTTTCTGTCCTTCCTGCTCAATAAAACCATATCCCTTAGCATCGTTAAACCACTTTACTCTACCCTCTGCCATAACTGTAACTCCTCTTTGGAAAAGATAACAAAATCGCAGTAAACTGCTCCATTATTTTGTTATATTCAGATAGCACAAAAAAAACAAATACAATCTGGTTACTGTCATTTTCCGTATTTTACAGAGCATGTGCACAGCAAAAAGCGAGACGCTATTTCAAGACAAACCAGCACCTGACGAAACAAATGCATATAGTCCCGAAAACACAGGATGCTCCCCTTCCTCGCGGTATACATTCTGTACATCAGGAAGTTTTTGAATCTGCTTTATAACTTGCTCCAACCTGTCTGCTTCATCCACCTGTAGCCAGATGCAGCTGGTCTCCCCATCAGCAACCGGTACACAGGCGATAGCCTCAAGATTATACGCCCTCCTGGCAAAAAGGCTGCAAATATGAGACATGACACCGGGGTGATTGTTTACCTCAAGCTGAAGTACCGTTATTGAATTAGGCGATTTGCTTTGCATAAGGTCCCCCTATCATGGTTATATTTGCTGCTCCGGGAGGAACTATTGGATACACCTCTTCTTCTCTGCCAATTGGTGCATTGATAAGACATGGGCCTTTCTCCTCCAGCGCAATTTCAAGGATATCCTCCAGTCCACCCTCTACACCTACATCATAGGCCCGCATACCAAATCCTCTGGCAATTGCTGAAAAATTAATGTCTATCTGGAAATCAGAGGCAAAATGATGCTGTCCATAAAACAGGCCCTGTTGCTGCCTTACCAGCCCCAACGAGTTATTATTCATAATAATAATGGTAATATTCAGTTGCTGCTCAACCGCCGTAGCCAGCTCCTGAATGTTCATTTGCAAACTGCCATCTCCGCTGAAACAAACCACTCTTTTATCCGGGTTAGCTATCGCAGCCCCTATTGCTGCTGGCAAACCAAATCCCATGGTACCAAGGCCTCCGGAAGTGAGAAGTTGCCGGGGCCGTGAAAAAGGATATACCTGGGCTGTCCACATCTGGTGTTTACCAACATCTGTTGAAATAATACCATCGTTCCCTAACAGTTCAGCTACTTTAAGAATTATCCCATATGGCTTTTCAGGGACAACCATATCCCGCGTGGTCATAGGGTAAGCGTTCTGCAGAATCCTCACTCTATTCATCCAGCTCGTTCGTTTATTCTCAATTATATTAGGCAACAGTGCCTCTAAAGTGAGCCGGACATCACCCACAAGCCCAATATTTGCTTGCTTTAGCTTGCTCACTTCACTGGGATCGATATCCAGATGAATAATCTTCGCATCAGGACAGAACTCAACAATTTTACCCGTTGCCCGATCATCAAATCTTGCACCAGCCGCGATAAATAGATCACACTCCTGCAGAATCATATTCGTGGACCGTGCCGCATGCATACCCAGCATACCAAGAGATAACGGGGCATCTGCTGCCATAGTACCTAGCCCCATAAGGGTCATTGTGGTCGGGATCGTGCTCTTTTCGGCAAGCTCACAGGCAATCTCCGATGCATTGCTGTGGATTATTCCTCCACCAAGACAGAGAACCGGACGTTTTGCACTGTTTATAAGCCTTACCGCATGCCTGAGTGCTGCAGAGTTCACAGAGGCTACAGGCATCCGCCTGCCCACTTCCGGCCACTCCGCAAATGCCACCTCAGTCTGCTGAACATCTTTAGGTACATCAATCAATACTGGTCCCGGACGCCCTGACATTGCAAGCCGAAAAGCTTCAGGAATAACGTCTAGCAATTCCTCAGCGGAACGAATCATGAAGTTATGCTTAGTAATCGGAATGGACATGCCATAGGTGTCAACCTCCTGAAAAGCATCAGTGCCAATGAGTGTCACAGGCACCTGACCTGTGATGCAGATTATTGGAATCGAGTCAAGATAAGCATCCGCAATGGCAGTCATAATGTTAGTTGCCCCAGGGCCCGAGGTGGCAAAGCACACAGCTGGCTTACCGGTAGATCGAGCTATCCCCTGAGCAAGAAAGCCCGCACCCTGCTCATGTCGGGCAAGAATATGGCGAATTGTAGAGGTTTTGTAAAGTGCATCATACATCGGCAAATTAGCACCACCTGGTATGCCGGCAATTGTTGAAACACCCTGGCGCTCCAGCAGGTGAATGATGAGTTCAGCTCCATTCATGGTATGCATTGGTGGGGTTCTCCTTGGACTTTGTTTATAAAAAAGTTGCCTACCATATTGCTATAGGCAAAAAAAAACCCCTGCCGGCTTGCGCCGACAGGGGTTAAGTAACTTTATTTACTTATATATTCCTGTTACGGCGCTAAGCCCTCCACGTTACGCACCACGACCACCACACTCACGATAATGAGTGCTAGAGCAAGAGAAGAAATGAGGTTCATGCTGATGGTTTGGTTTGCCATGGTCCTTTGCATCCGTAATAAAATATATGTAAACTGCTCTCTGCTTATCAAAATTCAAAAAACAGGTCAACAGGTATTATCGCTGGACCATTTATTTTCCTTTTTCCTTTGCCATTCAATACCCTATTTTTTATGCTGTAATTATATTATTTTAGGATTTTCTCTTACTGACTACCTTACATAAAGGAGCATAAATGCTACCGGATTTCATATTTAAACCCACTCCGACCCTTATTTTTGGCTCCGGTAAACTTTGTGAATTGCCTGGACTGCTTAAAGCCTATGGTAATAGCCTGCTGATTATGGCCGGTAGCAACTCCTTTCTTTCAGGGGAGAAATGGTCGGCACTTCGTACTGACCTTGAATTACATGGCTTTTCTTTTAGTGTCGAACAGATCACCGGAGAACCATCACCGGAAGATATTGATACTATCTCCAACACATATTCATCTCATACAATCAGCACCGTCATTGCCATTGGCGGCGGCAGTGTCATTGACGCAGGCAAAGCCGTTTCAGCCATGCTTGTTGAGCAACTACCGGTGACAACGTTCCTTGAAGGAGTCGGTACCCGGAAGCCAGGTGGCCAAAAAATCCCTTTTATAGCCATCCCAACCACCTCTGGCACAGGAAGCGAGGCAACCAGCAACGCCGTCATCAGTAAAGTGGGTGACAATGGCTTTAAAAAATCCTTACGCCACGACAACTATGTCCCGGATATCGCGCTCATTGACCCGTCCCTTACCATTAACTGTCCTGCTTCTTTAACCGTTGCTTGCGGTATGGATAGCTTCACCCAGCTCGTTGAAGCCTATCTCTCGACCAAAGGATCTCCTCTAACAGATGCGTTAGCGCTTGAAGGAATTGGCTGCATTCTTCGCTCACTGGAAAACGTTTGTCAGGATGGGAGTAGCCTTGAATCTCGTACTGATATGTCCTACGCATCCTATCTCTCAGGAGTTGTTCTGGCCAATGCCGGCCTGGGTGTAGTCCATGGATTTGCTTCCGCCATTGGCGGTTACTTTGCAATCCCTCATGGTGTTGCCTGTGGTACATTAATGGCAGCAGCTAACCGGGTAACATTACAAAAACTGCGGGAAACCAGAGAAAATGAAACAGCACTTCGAAAATACGCCAACCTCGGAAGAATGCTTGGTAATACGTTTGACGATCAGGACGCTCAGGATATGTTTATCAGCTACCTCGATCAATTGACAGCAGGGTTAGCCATTCCACTTTTAAGTGATTTTGCAATTTCGCCCCAGAATATAGAACGCATTCTTGCCCAGTCAGGGAATAAGAATAATCCTGCTCAACTCAATCACAACGACCTCGCAGATATCCTTCGAGCTCGAATGCAATAGAAAACCATACAGGAAAACACGACTATTTGTCGTAATGATTAGAAATACCTGCTTAGAGTTCTGGCTTTTTCAAAAGCTCAGTATTATGCTGTCTGTTCACTGGTTTCCCATGTTGTCTCGGTGTCGTTTATGGCGCAAAATAGTATTGCCAAGGGGTTGGCACGCTCTTCCTAAACTTTTCAGGCAGTAATTTTAGAGGAATTCAACGAACACATGCCTAAAACAGAACATATCACAGTCACAGGTCAGGCTGAAGAAGACACCAACCTGCAATACAGGCAGCTGCTTGATAATGCAATGTTCCCCTTGGCATTAGTAGATCAGGAAACCAATCGGATTCTTTACCTTAACAAGGCTGCTGCACATTTTCTTCAGATAGGCCAAAATGAGGCTGTGGGCACATATGTCCCCGACTACTGGGTTATTTCTGATCAACGAGAGCAGTTCTTGAGACGGATGCAGGAGACTGGAAATGTTCATGATTTCGAAGGGCTCCTGCGAACGGGGAATGGAGAAGAGCGACTCGTTGTCATTTCATCCACAATGATCATGTTTGAAAATAGACCTGCAATATCTTCTGTATTCAAAGACATTACTGCCCAAAAACAGATTAATAAGGCATTACGCAGGAGTGAAAAGAAATACCACGAGCTTTATAATCTCATGCACCTGATGGCTGACACCGTCCCAGACATGATCTGGGCTAAAGATCTTGACAACAACTATCTCTTTGCCAACAAAGCTATCTGTCAGAATTTACTCATGTGTGATTCTGAAAAAGAAGCACTCGGTAAAAATGATCTTTTCTTTGCCTTGCGTGAGCGCGAACGAGGGCACACCCATACTTTCGGTGAGCTCTGCATGAACTCTGACGAAATTGTGAAAGAGAGCAGAAAAGGTGGTCGCTTCTTTGAAGATGGGCTGGTCCGTGGCAAATACATAATGCTGGATGTCCATAAAGCCCCGATGTTTGATGACGGTGGTAACCTCATTGGCACTGTAGGTTCTGGGCGAGATGTGACCCAGGACATGAAAAACCTTGATGAAAAACAGGCAAGTGATGAACGTTACAGGCTTCTGGCCGAGAATGTACGAGACGTAATCTGGACCATGGATGCAAATCTCAAATTCACCTTTCTCTCTCCTTCAATACAAGACACTATCGGTTACACAGCAGAAGAATTTCTCTCTCACCCACTAACTACCCATTTTCCCAAATCATCAATTCCCTACTTTCATAAATTCACAAAACACTACAAAAAGCTAACATCACAAAAGCTTCCAAAGAATAAAGAATTGCAATTTTGGGAATTTAGCTTCCGACACAAAAACGGTTCTTCGCTCTGCATAGAAACCGTAACCTCATCTATGCATGATAAAGACGGTGTATTTCGAGGTGTAGTCGGAGTCAGCCGCGATGTTAGCTCACGCGTAGAAACCCAGATTGAGCTGGAAAGAACCAGACAAGAAGCACTTGCTGCCAGCAAAGCCAAATCAGAATTCCTGGCAAATATGAGCCATGAGATCCGTACTCCCATGAATGGAATCCTGGGCATGCTGCAACTCCTGGAAACTACCTCATTGGACCCCGTACAGACTGACTATGTAGACACTGCAATCCATTCAGGTACAAACCTTTTAAATCTGATAACCGACATACTTGATTTTTCAAAAATAGAGGCTGGTAAAATAGAGCTGGTTAGTAATCGGTTTAACCTCAAGGCTTTTTTACAAACTGTCATCTATACATTTGCAGGGTTAATCGACGAAACACACATTGATTTGAAGCTTCAGATTAGCGAAAACGTCCCCAAATTTATCTGTACAGATAAGTCACGGCTGCAGCAGATTCTTTTTAATCTGCTAGGAAACTCTGTCAAATTTACCAGCAATGGCAGAATTCACCTGCATGTCAAAGCCATGCCTGCAAAAAATGACAATATCAGCCTGAACTTTCTTCTAGAAGATACCGGTATCGGTATCCCAAAGCAGATGCATGACCAGCTTTTTGAGCCTTTTGTCCAGGCTGATGGCTCATTCAGAAGAAAATATAAAGGTACAGGATTAGGCCTCAGTATTGTTCGGCAGCTGACAACATTGATGGGAGGAGCAATCAACATTGACAGCAGTGAAGGTAAAGGCACGGCCATCAGCTTCTCCATCCTAGCACAACCTGACAATGCAATTACAGATGCAGATGAACTTGATGAGCAGGAGAACATTGTTGGAATCGTTCAGCCTGCACACATAATGGTTGTGGAAGATGAAAAAATAAACGCCATGGTCATTGTTGCAATGCTCGAGAATCTCGGCCACACAGTCACTCTGGCCACAAGTGGTAGGCAAGCCATCGAAATGATAAAGAATGAAGATGTTGACTGTCTGTTGATGGATATTCAGATGCCGGATCTTGACGGTATTGAAACAGCGCGGATAATCCGAAAAAACAGCAGACACGATAAAACCCACCTCCCGATCATTGCGGTCACAGCTCACGCCATGAAAGGTGACAGGGAGAATTTTTTAGCTGCGGGTATGGATGATTACCTCACTAAGCCAGTCGATGCCAGGGTGCTTGCCCTGACTCTGCAAAAACTGTTGGGCAGCAAAAGAAGCTAACTCCAACACTCGTTTCAGACTTGACCGCTGGCAATCTTTTCACCAAACTCGCTGGCGCGATCGAGTTGATCCTGCTGCTCTTTCACCGCACCCCGATCATCGACTCCATTTACCAAAAGTGATTCGCCACACTCCATATCAAGTGCATCAAGCGTATATTTGGCAATCAACTCACTGGGCTCAAAAAGTTTTTGTCCTTTGGTAGCAGCAGTCGACAACAGATAGCCGCGCCGTCCTTCACCCTGACGAAAACGCTCTTTCAGATTATATCTTCGTGCCCAACGGGCCTGAATACGGTCAACAAAAATCTTTAGCTGGGCCGATGGAGCATAAAAATAGATTGGACTGACCATGAGCAACCTATCCGCATTGTCAACCTGTTCATAGATAGCGGTCATGTCATCTTTAATCACACAGACACCGGTTTTATCACAGCCACCACAACCCTGACAGGGGCGGACAGACAAACGATTCATGCGAATGTAGTCAACGGTACCACCGTTTTTCTCAAATCCTTCAGCAACCGCCCTGGCAAGGATTTCACTATTGCCATTCTTTCTTGGACTGCCCAACACGATAACCATATGCATAGATTCACCTTCTGTGTATTTGCCCCACTTCTGGTTACTGCCAGTGGGACGAAAAATGATGTACGGGCCCATGTCCATGGCCAAGAGTATATTGTGCTCCCGCAGCTATAGCCTGATGCAGATATTTTTCAGCTTCAGCAACAGCTTCAGTCACCTCCAGCCCTTTCCCTAAAAAAGCCGCCACAGCTGATGAAAGGGTACAACCCGTGCCATGAGTGTTGCGGGTGGCAAGCCTGGTGTTGGTATAGAGATATTGTTCTCTATCTGGGGTTGTAACAAGCACATCCTGCAATCTATCGCCAGATAGATGTCCTGCTTTTAACAGTACAGACAACCCATGGTTTTCACTTAATTTACGGGCAGCCTCCGGCAAACCCTCTTCACCAGATATGTCTTGTCCCAAAAGCAGCTGCGCCTCGGGGATATTGGGCGTTATTAGATTTACCACCGGAAAGAGGTGTTTTTTCATGGAATCAATTGCACCATCTTCTATCAACCTGTCACCACTGGTGGCAACCATGACCGGATCAAGCACCACCTGGTTGCACTTGTAGTTCTTTAGTAGCCGAGCCACGGTCTCAATCACTTCGGAAGAGTGCAACATGCCAATTTTTATGGCATCTACTCCAATGTCATCTAAAACCGCAAGTATCTGTGCTTCAAGAAAAGAGACAGGTACCGGATGAATAGCTGTTACCCCCAAGGTATTCTGGGCGGTCAGTGCAGTGACGGCACTCATACCATAACAGCCACATGCCGAGAAGGTCTTGAGGTCTGCCTGTATTCCAGCACCACCGCCACTATCTGAACCAGCAATAGTTAATACGCGAGTATAGTTTTTCATTATTTTTTCTTTGTATAACTGGATAGTTGATCTGATTCTAGAAACTGTACAGGATGTATAGTTTCGATACAAGCTTTTACAGCAAATCTCTGCTCCTGGCTGCAGAGTTCAACGTTCAACTACCTATAAGCTGCGCATCAGCCAACCCACCATTAGCAGTTTGAAATACGGCCTGCCAACCACCTGCGCCCAGAACCTTATCGTTACCTGTTGCAGTAATAACTTGATATCTTTGGCTTAATTTCTGCACGAAATAGACCATCCTGGTGATTTCTGCCGATGTGAGGTCTTCATCAAATCCATCAAGCAGGAGAAGGGGCCGACTCCCATAGCTCAGCTCTGCCAGCAGGCACGTAACACTGATAAGGAGGAAACGCCGGTCCAAGGTCTGCTGCGACTCATAACCTTCGAGGCAGAGACCATCTCGGGTCCTACCAAGTGTCGGTACAGCCACTCCTTGCTCACGTAAAAGCTGTGATAATGACGCAACCTGTTCCTCCAACTTCAGCCATTTCTCACCCGCAATATCATCAGTAAGCATAAACTTCTTACAGAGCGTTCGTAGTAATGCCTTAATGGGATCAGAAGAGTTGTTGACAGAATCTGTACATATTTCAGAAAACGTATAGGACGCCTTCTGAAGATAACGGGAATGCAGGTATATGGTCAGTGGCAACCAAGCGGTCACCTGCTTCTGCGCCTGTTTAAAACGCCTATTACGACCAACCACACGCAGGCAGTGTTGGAATACGTCCTGTTTATCCACCGCCACCAAAGGCTCAATTGCCTCTAACCAGCGCTGACAGTCATCTGCAAGCCCTGCCTTTAATCGGTCAGTAGCTTTTCTGTTATATAGAAAACCAACCTGCAAGGCGGATTCAGGCAGAGTAGCCTCTCCAGAAAGGCTATCATATAACATCGTCATCTCTTCTGCTATCTCAGACCAGCGAGATGATGCTGAAATTTCTACAAATGTCATCCAGCGACTATAATCCAACCTTCGGCCCACCTCTATTCGGTCGGTTTCAATCAGTACCGGTTCAATTTTTTCCAACTCCAAGACGTGGAGCGGTTCAGCTGAAAAAACCATAAAGAGTGCCGTCTTTTTTGCCGGTAACACCTTCCTGGTATGTACGCCCTGATGCCAGATTTTGGGATGATGTAGAAAAGGTTGCTCCTGTTGGATATCATATAGTGGGTTCAACCATTGCAAGGCCTGCAGAAAGTGTGACTTGCCACTGCCAGTCGGGCCGTAAATGATGGTTGTCTCTTTACCAGGAACAAACCAGCCTGTATCAAGGACACCATCAACGCACCGAACTTTGGCCTGAATCATTTGCATCCCAACACATCCCTCTACTCAATGTTTGCAGCTCGAGTGCAACTCTGATACGCTATGATCTGGAATCCTGCTATCTGAGATAATTATTCCCCTTCTCCCGCATGGAACTGCAACATTATGTTATATACTTTAGAAAAAGAAGTATTGCTCAATACAAGCATCTCAGAATGCTGGGAATTTCTCCGTAACCCAGACAATCTCAATGAGATTACTCCACCAGATTTGCACTTCAAAATAGTATCACGCGTGCCGGAACAAATGTACAACGGGCTGCTGATTGAATACTCGATTCGCATACCGGGCATTGGCACTCAACACTGGGTCACTGAAATCCGGCACATTTTAGAGCAACGAAGTTTTGTTGATGAACAGCGGTGTGGACCATTTCGTTTCTGGCACCATTATCACGAGATTGAGCAGGTGGAAAACGGTGTCATCTCCCGTGACCGGGTGAACTATGTCATGCCCTTTGGTATCATTGGCAGAACACTCCACACCCTTACGATACGCAAGACACTTCAACGAATTTTTAAATACAGAGAGGAACAACTACACCGCCTCTTTCCTCTCTAATTATTACCGTCAGTGACCAACAATACGTGGTAATTCTTTGGCCCGACCGACCCACTTGCGAACCTGCTTCAGGTAAGGCATTGAACGAACCAGGTTCTTTTCATCATTGATCTCCTGCATTTTTTCCAGCAGATTCTCAGGATTTCGTTGAGCCAGCTCAGGAACACTATCTACTCCGGCAGTTTCCAGAAGTCCCGCATATTGACTGCCAATACCTTTTATCCGGAACAGATCCGCCATATTTACCCAGTCAAGCACAACAGACTCACCCACGCCAGTGGCTGTCGCAATTGATTTACGGCCTTGTGGCTTGGCCCCCATTTCCAGTAACAACTCAACAGTGGTAATGCCGCTGAGAGCCAATTTTTCACTATACTTCGGACCAATACCTTCAATCGATGCTATTTTTGCCATAATTGCACACCATATCAGATAACATTTTATAATATTTAGCATTTACCGCAGCATCTTCCCATGTACAAAAGCACCTGTTTTCTGTACTTTTATTACTGGAAAGCTATGTATAGGTGTGGTAATGTCAAGAAAAGAAATGATATTCATTCCTATTATATGGGTCTTCTGACAATTTGTTGTCAGATATTTCCCACTCAAGTCATGTGCCGTAATGAAATCATCCAGCCCACTTCTCTTTGCCATTAGACATTACAACTTAAATGGCGGCTCCAGCATCCAAACCACCGTTTTGTTCAAAGGGTGCCCGTTAAACTGTTTCTGGTGTAACACCCCCGAGGGCATCAGACCACAGATGGAACTGGTGAGTAGTGCAGGGAGATGTATCGGGTGCAACGAATGCATCCATGGCTGTCCACAATCGGCCCTTACTCTGACCGGCGGCGAATTACAGCGCGACCTAATTCGCTGTTCTACCTGCCTTAACTGTGTAGAAATCTGTCCATCTCTCGCCCATGAAGCTTTTGGTTATCATAGCGAAGTGGATACAATAATGACTGAGATCGAAAAAGATCTACCTTTTTTGAACAAGCCTGGTGGTGGGGTAACCTTTTCAGGTGGAGAGCCGTTGATGCAGCCAAAAGCTCTCATTGCCCTCCTTCAACGCTGTGGAGAACTTGATATTCACCGTACTGTCGACACCGCAGGTTTTGCCCCGGCTGCCACCTTGCTCGAGGTTGCTGAGCACACGGATCTCTTTCTGTTTGACCTCAAACATATGGATAGGCATCACCACGAGGAGTATACCGGGGTCTCCAATGAAGGTATCCTGGAAAATCTCCTGCAACTAGCCCACAGTGGCGCAGCTATTCGAGTCCGTATTCCACTACTTACAGGTATAAACGATAGTGAAGAAAATATCAGAGCAACAGCACGATTCGCTGCAACATTGCCCTCATTGCAGAGCATTGATATCCTGCCATACCACCATATGACAACAGCAGATTATGAAAGATTTCAGGCAGCCTATCGTGGTAGGCGTCAGCACTGCCCCGATGCAGAAAATATTATCCGCGTACAAAAAATATTCGAAGAGTACGGCCACAAGACCAGCCTAGGAGGATAGGTCCATGAACGAAAGAATCGCCCGCCTGCGACAACTAAGCTTTGCAACACATCCATCAATCTCCATTGAGCGGGCTGTGCTGGAAACTGACTTTTACCGTGATAATTATGGGAAATATTCACTTCCAGTATTACGAGCCCTCTGCTTCAAATACCTCTGCACCCATAAAAAACTGTATCTCGGCGATGACGAGCTCATTGTCGGTGAACGCGGGCCTGCCCCAAAGGCTGTTCCCACCTTTCCAGAACTCACGTGTCATAGTGTCGAAGATCTGAAGATATTACATAATCGGCCCATGACCAATTACACTGTTGCTCCGGAAGATATAACCACCTACCAGGAAAAGGTCATTCCTTACTGGCAAGGGCGCTCCATGCGTGACAGGATATTCAACAATCTTCCCATCGAATGGCAAGAGGCATACCAGGCAGGTCTTTTTACTGAATTCATGGAGCAGCGTGCTCCTGGTCATACCGCCCTCGATGGCATGATTTACCAATACGGTATGCTCGAGTTTAAAGAGCGGATTGCCAATCGCCTCAACCGACTGGACTATCAGAATGATCCGGAAGCCTCAGATAAGGCTGAGCAACTGCAGGCTATGAGCATCAGCTGTGATGCTGTGATCGTTTTCGCAGAACGCCATGCAAAACTTGCAGAGGAAATGGCTGCACGTGAAACAACGAAAAAGCGTAGAGCCGAACTACTGGAAATTGCCACTATCTGTCGTAGAGTTCCAGCTTATGCTCCTCAAACATTTCATGAAGCCCTGCAGATGTACTGGTTTGTTCATCTCGGAACAATTACCGAACTCAACGGTTGGGATGCCATGAGCCCTGGCCATATTGATCAGCACCTTCAGCCTTTTTATGATAAAGAACTGGTAGCAGGCTCGATTGACCGGGAAAAAGCCAAAGAACTCCTCAGTTGTCTGTGGATTAAAGTCAACAACCATACCGCCCCGCCAAAGGTAGGAGTGACAGCCAAGGAAAGTGGCACGTACAACGATTTTACCCAGATAAATCTTGGTGGTCTCCGTCCAGACGGCACAGATGCTTGTTCTGAGGTATCGTATATTGCCCTCGAAGTTTCCGACGAACTCCACCTGCTGCAACCCCAGCCCAGCGTTCACCTCAGTAATAGATCACCAGACAGATTTTTAATAGCTGCTGCCAGGGTAGTGCGTAATGGATATGGCTATCCATCACTGTTTAACACCGATACGGTGGTTATGGAGCAGATCAGGGTCGGAAAAAGTGTTGAGGATGCGCGTGAAGGTGGCACCAGTGGCTGCATTGAGACGGGTGCTTTTGGTAAAGAAGCCTATATACTGACAGGTTATCTCAATGTACCAAAGATTCTTGAGATCACCCTAAATAACGGTATCGATCCTTTAAGCGGTAAAGAGGTCGGCCTCAAAACCGGTGACCCACTTAACTTCACATCATTCGAGGAGTTATACAGCGCCTTTACCCGACAGCTGGAACATGTTGTTAATATTAAGATTCGCGTTAATAACTACATTGAGAGGATGTATGCCCGCTACTCACCAGCACCTTTTCTCTCGGTCGTCATCAGTGACTGCATAGAAAAGGGTAAAGATTACTACAACGGTGGCCCACGCTACAACACCAACTACATTCAATGCTGCGGCATTGGCACGGTAACCGACAGTCTCACAGCCATAAAGACCCATGTTTTTGAAGATGACACTATCAAATTGGACAGGCTGCTGACTGCCCTCGCGGGTAATTTTGAAAATGACGAGGCGCTACGCCAGCAAATCTGGAACAAAACACCGTTTTTTGGTAATGACGATGATCGTGCCGATAGCATCATGCAGCAGGTGTATCAGGATCTCTTCGCAGCAATCGATGGCAAACCTAACACCAAAGGAACTATCTACCACTTGAACATGCTCTCCACCACCTGCCATGTCTATTTTGGTAAAATGCTTGGAGCAAGCGCCAATGGTCGTCACGCCTATCTTCCGATTTCAGACGGCACCTCGCCCTCTCAGGGAGCAGACCGAAATGGTCCGACAGCGGTCATCAAATCTCTCAGCAAGATGGATCAGGTTAAGTCTGGAGGAACACTGCTTAACCAGCGTTTTCTCCCCTCAATGCTCAAAACAGATCAGGACCTGGACCAACTCTGCGCTTTGGTCAAAACCTATTTTTCCCTTGGCGGACACCATATCCAGTTCAATGTTGTCGATTCAGCAACGCTTATAAAGGCGCAGCAACATCCGGACGATTATCGGAATCTCCTGGTACGAGTGGCAGGCTACAGTGACTATTTTGTAGATCTTGACCGAGACCATCAGGCTGAAATTATCAGCAGGACAGAGCAGGAAATATCTTAAGGAAAACAGCGACCATCACATCGACAGATATGACTCGAATAAAGGAAAGACCGTTGCCCACCCCATACTGCGGCGGGCAACGGCAATTAAGACGTGTTACTTCTTTAACGCTTCAGCGATGGCATCACAGACATAATCAATATTAGCAGTTGTGAGACCCGCCAAATTGATCCTGCCACCACCAACCACATAGATAGCCTTGTTATCTCGTAACCAGGCTACAATGTCGTCATTTAGGCCACTGAAAGAAAACATACCGCGCTGCTCCTTGATAAAAGAAAAGTCACGATCAATACCACGAGCAGCAATGCCATCAACCAATGCACCACGCATAGCCACGATACGCTCCCGCATGGCGGCAAGCTCTTCAATCCACTGCTTGTACAACTCCTGATCACTGAGAATCGTGGCGGCCACCAGGCCACCATGTGCAGGAGGGTTGGAGTAGATAACCCGTATAGTAGTTTTTAAGTGACTCATAGCCACAACAGACTCTTCGCGAGTGGGGCTAATGACAGTCAAAGCGCCGGTACGCTCATTGTACAAGCCGAAATTTTTTGAAAATGAACTGGCCACCAAGAAGTCACAGCCGGCAGCAGCAAACGCCTCGACAGCAAATCGATCTTCATTCACCCCGGCACCAAACCCCTGGTAGGCAAAGTCAAGAAATGGTACCCAACCCCTGGCCTTGGCAATCTCCACTACCTGCCGCCACTGATCCTCATTCAAGTCAACACCGCTTGGGTTATGGCAGCATGCATGCAGCAACACGATATCCCCCTCTGGCACCGATTCAAGACTGGCCACCAGAGCAGGAAAATCAAGGCTCATCTTCGATGCATCATAATAGGCATATTCAGCAATGCCAAAACCTGCAGCAGAAAATATCCCTTTATGGTTGGCCCAAGTTGGTTTGCTTACCCAGACCTTGGCTTGAGGATTGAATTTTTTTAACAGATCGGCACCGACACGCAGTGCTCCGGTACCACCTGGTGCGTGAACAGTTGCTGCCCGGCCGTTTTCAATAACCTCACTACCTTCACCAAAAAGTAGCTTCTGAACACAGGAGCCATAAACAGGGTCACCGGAAATCGGAAGGTAACTCTTGGTTTTTTCCTTTTCGAGCAGAATCTTTTCAGCAGCTTTTACACTCTGCAAAACAGGAGTATTGCCGGCATCGTCTTTGTAGACTCCAACTCCAAGATTAACTTTTTGAGAATTGGTTTCTTTCTTAAAGGCTTCCGTTAAACCAAGAATGGAATCTGCCGGTGCAGCCTCAATATTCTTCCACATATGTGCCTCCACATCATGTTATTATTCTGTTTCTAAAGAAAAATACTTTCTAACCCTCACCGGATACATCTACGTGATTTCTGCGAGTTACCCTTCTATGGCTCCCTTCGGAGATGTGGAAAATGCATGCAGTAAGGAGTACAGCACAACTAAATGGCCTAAGATATCAGATTCATCAAAAAAAAAACATTTTTATCGCATGCCAACGTGCTTTTCTTTCGCTACCCCCTTAAAATTACAACGATATACTACACAACAACGACGAATTTGAGAGAATTAGCAGATTTTCAAGATGGTTTTAAAAAGAAAACAGATACGTTTTGATTGTTTTAGCGAAGGGATGTGAGCCACCGCCTTCGCTAAAACAGAAATGAACTAGAACCGATAGGTACTGATAACATAGACCCGATGAGTCTCATAATCACTATCAGTATATGCTCCGCTTAAGTAGTCTGAACCTGGAGTGTACGTGTAGTTATCCAACTCCCAATCGTCCAGGTTGGACTTTTCAAAAACATACCCGACAGTTACAGACAGATTTTCGGTAGCTTTATACATCGTTTTTAAACCAAGTTCCGTCTTGTAGTAATCATCCGCATCATTGATTGTTTCTAACGGTACACCTGCTGCCGCAGGTCGATCAAAGTCAATATTGCCATCAACCACCTGATAATCAGCACTCAGAACAACTTCAAAATTATGGTATACCGGCACAGTCACACTACCCCCCAGAGCAAAGAAGTCATATGTGGTCTCATTACTCCAATTGTAGTTATTGGCATCTGTTAGTCCATTCGGATCAGCACCACCGGGGTTATACCTCCTGGCATCATAATCACTCTCCGTATACTCATAACCTGCGTAGGTATTTAAACGTATTTTAGACTCCAGCACCATATTGGCATCTAGATATATTTCGTGCCGCCGCTCATCCTGAACTCCAAGAGATGTATCGTAGTCATCATAGACAAACGCATAACTCAAACCCATATCAAGGCCGTCAGTGGGGTAAAATTCAAAAGCCATCTTGGCTTTGTAACGATCTTTGCTGGCAACATCATAAGCTGTGAAGTATTCATGGATCAACCCATCGCCTGCCAATGTAGCTGCACTGTAATCTGAGTCAGTATCGCGGTTGAGATATTCCAGGCGAAACTTTGTACTCATCCAGTCAAGTGTAGTATTGTTCAATTGGGCAAAGATCAGGTTATCCGTCGAGCTGTCGGAATCTTCTCTGCTCCGATCCATACTGGTGAACTCATACCCACTTTGGAGCTTGTTCTTCCTGTTAAGCCTGTAATTGAAATCCAAACCGGCCTGGTGCTTGGTATACTCATACAGCTCATTTTCTGTACCGCTTGCACTAATCTCGTCTGACTCGTTGTCCCTATCGACGTAGTTGTAAAACAGCCGGGTATCCATGCTGTTGTCAAAGCGTGTAGTCAGAGCCATACTGGCACGCATATACTGGACATCACCATCATAATCGCCATCGGCTGTAGGCGAAGTTATAGTTGTATAGTCTCCGAAATCTGGGTCGCTCACATTTCTTGTATACGAACCTTTTAAGGCAAGAAGACTGCTCATAGGTAATCGCTGGGTCAGCCTGCCGCCGATATTGTAACTGTAGTTATCGGCAGGTGTACTGTACTCCTGAAGCTCGGTACCGTCATAGGTAGAGAACAGATCATTGTCGTTATCGAATTCACTGTACCCCACTGAAAGTACGGCGGTCCGTTCTTTACTCCGATAGCCACTTTCTGCCATAAAATTCGTCGTGGTATAGTCCACGGGCATGGGCAGCTCAAAGTCGGAAAAATTAATTCCGCCATAAGGCATGGTCCCGTCACTCTCCTGCTGCTCCATGGAGAGTTTGTAGTAAAGTGCTTTGCCGGTATCAATGGTCACCTCCCCACCATATACCTTTTTATCAACCTTGTAATCGAACTCTTCCCATGAGGAAACGGGAGGCACAGTAGCAGGAAGGTCAGCGTCCGGGATAGTCAGATAGTTACTGCCTATTCCGGTAATCGGGGTGAGCGCATTACGTGAAAGCATATGTGTATACTCATCATAATAGAGCGTACCTTTGAACAGGTCCACCTTACCACCGGTTACCTCCAGTCCTGAATTATCCAGAGAAGCTCCGATGTTATACTCACCGGCATCATAGAAGACCCAGCCTCCACCAAACAGACCATCACTCTGGTCGAGGTATTCGTCATATTTGGCGCTTCGATCACCACCGGAAATATGGGTGGTCCGAAGTCCAAGATTAACCTCACCTTCAATTTCACCAGCTGAAGCAAGTGTTGGAGTTACAAGTAAAAGTGCCAACGGCAGATATGTCATCCTTTTCATGGTAGTCCTCCTTATCGGGTATATCGTAATCCACCGCCGGACGGTGAGTTAGAACCATGGATTGCCGGATGACAACGCATACAATCCCAACGTCCTGAAAACGAGGTTGCATTATCATATGGCGTACCAGGATGGCGGGACCAATCGTGACAATTCTGACACAGCTGCGGGATACGCTCGGTCAGCAACTGAGCGTGGTTGCTGCCATGAACAGTGTGGCAACTTTGACAATTCTCGGCAACAGGAGGATGTTCCCACACTGCCGGGCCACGTTTATCAGCATGACATTTGAAACATAACTGTTGGGCATCGTCGCTTTTCACCATACCCTTATTCAGACTGCCATGAGGCTCATGACAGTCTGAGCAACTCACTTTGCCCTCAAGAATCGGATGATGAGAACGCTTATTCGCTGCAAGCTTCACCTCGCGATGGCACTTGAAACAAACCTCAGGTTCTGATGGCTTTTGCACTTTTCCGGTATGTACTTCATGACAAGAATCGCAAGATACATCATTACGCTCATGAGCACCCATGTCCCATAAATCCATACCAGGTGTACGGTAATGGCAAGTCAAGCATCTCGCGGACTTTTCTTTTGGATCTGTACTTTTTTTGAAGGTGAAAATTGCGACATCTTCCCCACCACCTTCATCAACATGGAATTCCCCGGCACCGTGACAGGTCTCACAAGCCTCTTGGCCCTGTGGCCCTTTTATCGTTTCACGAGAGTGAACCGAAATGGAATAGCTTTCATATTGCTCTTCATGGCAATCCAGGCATGTTTCTGCTCCAACATAGCTATTTCCCTCACCTGTTTCCACTGCACTGGCTGTGTTAACCATGAACACGGAGCACATAAGCAGCAGGGTCAACTGAAATATACCAGCAACGAACAATCTCCTCATACTTCCCCCCTAGTTTTTTTAAACAACTAACATTTACTCTACTTTCTCTCACTCACCACCCCGCCCCCCAAGTTCCTCTGGTAAGGGAAAAATAAGGATCAGGTCAATAGAAAACTCCAAGCATAGTCATAAGTATAACAACAAAGAGCAGCATAAAACCACTCCCTACTCGTATATAATCTGACGTTTTATACCCACCTGGCTGCATGATAAGTGCATTCACCTGATGCGTTGGGAGTATAAAGGTATTGATGGAGGCAATCGCTACAACCATGCCAGCAATTCTAGGATCGGCACCAACCTGAGCAGCCATATTCATAGCCAGAGGTACAAGCAAGACCGTGGTTCCAACATTGGAGACAAACATGCCAAAAAATGAAGTAAGCAGAGTCAGGATAAGATAGAGAAACATTGGAGTAAGATTATCAATATAGAGCAGAACAGTTTGGGCCAGATAATTTGCAGCCCCTGTTTTTTCAAAGGCCGCTCCAAGCGGAATAAGACCTGCAACCAGAAAGATCGTCTTCCATTCAACCGCTTTATACACCTCGTCAATGTGCATAGCTTTACCAAGCACAATGATCATGAGTGACACCAGCCCAGCTACCGCCAGTGATAGATTACTTCCCAAAGCAAGAACAAGAAATGCAGTTATGGCGAGCAATGCGATAGCGGCTTTCCCTTCCCTGATATCTTCACCACGCAAACTTTCCGTATAGATCAGTTCGGTCTTCTCTTGCAGGGTGCGTAGACTCTCCCATTTCCCATGGAGCAAAACGGCATCGCCAGGCTTCAACACGACATCCACCAACTCCTTAATATATATTTCTTTCCCACGCATAATTGCCAGTGGATTAATAAGGTGGAGATTTCTGACAGCAAGCTCTTTCATAGTGTGCCCATTTAAGGCAGATCGAGAAGAGACAATCCCCTCAACAACACCATATTTTTCTGGAGACGATTCGTCGGCAAAGACTTCAAAATTATCTTTTGGTTTCCAACCCAGATCTTTTACTATTCCAGCAAGAGCGTCTTCACGGCAGGCCAGGACAATAATATTTCCTGGTCGAACAAGGGTAGTGGCCAAAGGAACCAGAATCTTATTTCTTCCATTTTCGTCCGCAACGCCCAAGACTGTCGCTTTATACTTTGACCGTAAATCCAATTGCCCCAATGCCTGTTCAGAAAAATTGTCCGGCACAACACACTCAAATCCTTTACCAACTTCTTCCCCATATAACTCACGCAGCTTTGCACTGGCGACTCCACCCTCCTCTTTGCCGACCAGTGCAGGAAGCAATTTACAGCCGATCAGAAGGAAATATATCAGGCCACCCAGAACCATGGCTACACCTATGGGGGTAATATAAAACAGCCCTAAGGGCACAAAATCCCCGATCGATGCAGCATTGCCAGCCCACCACTTGGACATCACATCATTGAGAATGATAAGTGGAGTTGAACCTACCAGAGTAAGGTTTCCCCCCATATTGGCACAAAATCCCAGGGGCATAATTATTTTAGAAGCCGGGATTCCGCTTAATCTGCTCACTTTGAGTGCAGCAGGCAGCATCAGAGCAACTGCCCCGACATTAGACATAATTGAAGACGGGATAGCCACGAAAAGACTCAATGAGGCAACAACCCTCGATTGGCTGTTGCCAGCAACCTTCATGATCTTCTGGGCAATTTTACCCACAACCCCGGTTTTATCGAGAGACGTGCCGAGTACCATGACGCAGATAAGGACAACAACGGCGTTAGAACCAAGCCCAGCAATTGCCTCTTTACCAGAAAGCAGGCCAGTCAGAGGGAGAACTGTCATGACCAGCAATCCCACAACATCAACCCGTAACAGATTAAATACCAATAAGACAATGACCATACCAAGCACAGAGAAAGCCATTATCATTTCGTTTGTCAGTACAAGTTGATCCATTTTATCCCTTCAATGATTGAATAGTACAACGAAAGTGATTTTTACTATTGTCCTTCTAAAAGAAGGTCTCCCCTTACGCTTTATCTCTTGCTTGCTCTTGCCGGACGTGACGGACGTGATGGTCGAGGCGGCCTTGCAATAGGGTGACTTGGCCTTGGAGGCCTTACATTCGGAGGTGGTTTTGGCCTGTCAGGACGATTCGGGCGATCCGGACGACTTACATTCGGAGGTGGTTTTGGCCTGTTAGGACGATTCGGGCGATTATTATTCCAGTCATGGTGATGATGGTATACGCGCGTTCGGTAATAATAGTCATTGCGCCATGGGTCGTTATAATAACTCGCGCGGTAACTGGTAGACCCGGACGATCCACACCCCTCGAGGAACTGTAATAGAAAAACAATCAGCATAAGCTGAAAAAAAAGAACCCATCGCTTCATAGATTTCTCCAAGGTTATCACCTGACAGGGCGAAGAGTATTCATCATGTTTTTCAAATCATCTCCATACTTTACAGTTGCTTCAACATTCCCGATGTATATTGCAATAACCACAGTGTTTTCGTTGAGCTGCATATACATGCCATGATACTCCATAAGCTCCTTATCTTTTTTGCCGGTACCCTGGAAGTGGCGTGCCTTCATGCCATTGATCATTTCAGACCGTTTTTCACCTGGAACAACATCCGAAAGCAATGTAATATCTAGTGATTCCATATATTCATGTGCTTCTTCAAAATTTGTCACATCGCCAGGAACCCATATACCAAACCACATAAAAGCACTATCCTCGGGCATCGCGGTAACAAGACGTGACATCGGTTGTTCCCCGTCCGGCATCAAAGCTGGGTCTGTCTCAAAGCCAACATTAACCTGCCAGGAGTCCGGAACATCGATGGAAAAATGTTTTTTCCCTTCTGAGGAATAGACAATACCCACATTCGCCTGAACTGTGGTAGCTGCTACACATAAAAACAGTGACAAGAGTACTGATCCCAGCTTGAACATATGACTGTGCCTCCGGGCTATCTAGGCCAAAATAGACCACTTATGAGAGAAATTAATAACTACACCTCTATGCCTGACAGAGTCTATCACACTGCTTTTTTAAGAGCAACAGATCTCTTTTCAATTCATTGTTGGGAGATGAAATACAGGTAATGAGCTACAAGTATTAGTGTTAATACATTTTCCAGCAAAACCATCTGGACAGAATCAAACTGATTTTATAAGATAGGTTTGTCTAAATTATTACTCCATATCGTTTATATATTATTGTATTTTCCGCTTCGAATCTTTTGCTGAAGGAATTTATCATGACCCTGTTTTTTATGAGCGTAACTGCACTGATTCTTGGATATATCCTCTACGGCGCATTCATGGATCGCATCTTTGGCGTAGATCCGTCCCGGCCAACACCAGCTGAAACAATGCAGGATGGCATGGACTATATCAAAATGCCAACCTGGAAGGTTTTTCTTATCCAACTCCTAAACATTGCTGGCCTAGGCCCAATTTATGGCCCGATTTTAGGAGCCTTATACGGGCCGGTGGCGCTTATCTGGATTGTGTTTGGATGTATCTTTGGTGGAGCGGTACATGATTATTTTTCAGGCATGCTCTCTGTTCGATATGGCGGTGCCAGCATTCCTGATGTGGTAGGCCATAATCTTGGTAACGGTTTTAAGCAGTTCATGCGGCTCTTTTCCGTGATTTTGTTAATACTCGTCGGAGTTGTCTTTTTTCTTGGGCCAGCAGCGCTTCTCCAAAACATGACCGGCATTAACCTGCAAGTCCTGATCGGTATTATCATTGCCTACTATTTCCTTGCCACCATCCTACCAATTGACAAGATCATTGGTAGAATCTACCCCGTATTTGGAGCAATTCTTATATTCATGGCTCTCGGCCTGATCACCATGCTAATGGTCAAAGGGTATGAATTTTACCCACAGAAAACGTTTGAAAATGTTAATCCCCAGGAACTGCCCATGTGGCCACTGATGTTCATTACTATTGCCTGTGGTGCAGTAAGCGGTTTTCATGCCACCCAATCACCAATGATGGCTCGTTGTCTGCCCAATGAGAAGTACGGGCGACCTGTTTTCTTTGGTTCCATGATTTCTGAAGGGATCATCGCACTCATCTGGGCCACGCTGGCCATCTCTTTTTTCCACACGCCGGAGATGTTAAATGATGTCCTCGGTGAGGGTGGCCCTGGCCTTGTCGTCAATAAAGTGTCAACGACTCTTCTTGGAGGATTTGGCGGTATGCTGGCCATTGTCGGTGTGGTTATACTGCCAATCACATCTGGTGATACAGCCTTTCGAAGCGCTCGTTTAATAATTGCCGATATTTTTCAACTTTCCCAAAAAGAGAAGAGCAAACGCCTTATTATAGCGCTCCCTCTTTTTGCTGTTGGCTTTCTCATCTCACTCTCGGACTTTGGTTTAATATGGCGCTATTTTGGCTGGGCCAATCAGACTCTTGCCGCTGTCGTATTATGGACTGCAGCAATGTATCTGCTCAAGAACGGTAAATACCACTGGGTAGTAGTAATTCCTGCCGTATTCATGACTGTGGTTGTTGTCACCTTTATTGCAAACTCTGCAATTGGCTTCAATCTTCCACTGAGCATTTCAACCTGTCTCGGTATAGGTGTTGCTGTTATTTCCCTATTTGCTTTCTATAAAAAAGGTAAACAGATCGATACTGGCCAGGAACCTGTACAAAACGCGTGAATTTGACAATTAATCAATACGCAGCACCAATAGTCTTAAATGGTGTAATACATGATTGGTTCAGCCAAACAGACATATAAGGATACAAATTCTATGAGACGATATGCTGTCGCATTGTATATAGGTATTTTCACATTGCTATCTCCTGCGCTTTCATTTGCTGAGAATTACAATGGACAATGGCTTGGTACCATAACTGAGTCTGTGAATAATTGTAAGAATTTGGGTAAAGCTGAACCAGGAGAGTATAAGCTGACGATCATCCACCAAGATAACGACATAACCATCATGGAAAATGTCGTACAGCGGCCCTATGAAGGTGTAATAAACCCTGCGAAAACGCAGTCAGTACAAGTGCATGGAACATACACTGATGATGGCGGATATGTCAGTGAGCTTGTAACCATCAACTTTACCGACGAAGCAACAGGAGAAGCTCATTCGGTCTGGCAATGGTCAGATGGTTATTATTTTTGTGGTGGGCAGTTCAAGTTTACTCTTACAAAAATACGCGATTAAACAGAGAGGTACGCAAACAACATATGGGCAATACGATAGTTTTTTGCGTACCTCTCTGTAAATTGTACAACCGTACTACAATCCGGTGAAATTCATTTCCCGGGTTGTACCGCCACGAGAGCGTCCTGACAAACCTATAAACCCATTTTCACCATATTTCACACACTCATACCCCTGCCACCATGGGGGAAGTAATTTTATATATTTCATTCAAAAAAGGAGGTTGAAAATGATTGCTGCCAGGATACGTTGGTTAATACAAGCATCTGCTTGTATGCTGTTTTTCCTGCTACTTACGTTCTTCCAGGGCCAGGAGGCTAAAGCGGAAGATTCCTGTATTACCTGTCATACAAATGAAGAAATGCTTCAGGACAGTCTCGGTAAAGACAGTACAAAGAAATCTGCTCTCCAGGCAGGCCCTGGCTGAGGCGGCTCAGTGACTCCGTTGGAGCCACAAAAGAAGGTTTTGGTATCAGACCAATTTCTTGAATCTGTTCACGGTGAGTTGTCATGCACAGATTGTCACGGCGGCGACGATGCAGCTGATGACAAAGAAAGTGCCCACAAAGGGTATGATCCCTATCCTTCGGTCAATAGCCCTCAGGAAACCTGCGGGGAATGTCATGAAGAGATCGCTACTACTGCTCCTCAATCATTGCATGCCACATTAGCAACGTTTCCGAAATATATGGAAAAAAGAGCGTCTGCTGAGACCTGGGACAAAGTTAACCATGGCCGCGAGCGGCACTGCGCATCCTGTCATGCAACATGTGGCTCATGCCATGTGAGTCGCCCACAGTACGTCGGTGATGGCTTTATAAATGGGCACATGTTCAGAGCAAAACCTGATACTATCAACCAGTGTATGGCATGTCACGGGAGTCGCATCGGTAACGAGTTTTCTGGGAATCGTGGCCTAGGTGATATACACGTGAGCAAATATACAATGGTTTGCAAAGACTGCCATAAAGCGGAAGAGATGCATGCCGCAGCTCCAGAAGATATTGAAAATAGATATCACCTTAACGAAGCTGCAAGTTGTAAAGACTGCCATAAGGAACTGGAATACGGTTCCGTTATTGACCACAAGATTCATAGAAACAAGGTCCAGTGCCAGGCTTGTCACTCTCAGAGCTACACCAATTGTTATAGTTGTCACACCGGCACAGATGAACAGGGAATTCCTTATTTCGTGACAAATGATGATTATGAAGACCTGAAAATCGGGAAGAACCCTGACAAAACTGCCAGCAGCGGTTACGAGTATGTTTTGTTGAGGCATGTACCTGTGGACCCAAAGCTATTTGATTACTATATCAAAGATGGTTTTCCGCGTTTTGACAGTTTATCGACCTGGAAGAAGACTTCTCCGCATAATATTCAGCGCAAAACCTGGCAGAATGCCAATTGCAACAACTGCCATGGGCAGCGCGATCTCTTTTTGTCAGAAGATGATCTTCTCGATTATGAGAAAGAAGCAAATGCACACATTGTTGTCAGTGATGAGGAAATCCCGAAAGCTCGCAACAAAACCATGCCGCTTGGCATAGATACCTCTAAAGTAGAACATTCGCGGGTTGTGGATGTTACCTGGTTAAGAACACATCTCGATGACAGTAATGTCGTTATTCTTGATATCCGTGGAGAGGCCCAATATACGAGTGGCCATATCCCTGGTGCTATTCGCTTTGACCCAGGCATGCCTGAGGGTTTACGGAAATCTGCAAGTTCAGATGCTCCCATGATGCTTGAAGCAGACGACATCCTTGCTAAAACCCTTGGTGAGCATGGCTTAACAGTTGATTCCCATATCATTGCGTACAGTGACGTGGGACCAGATGCAGGATTCATTCTTGCAATTCTCGACTATGCCGGAGCCAATAAGCTGTCTATTGTAAATGGTGGTATTGCAGCCTGGAAGAAAGCCGGATTCAAGACATCCACGGAAACGGTACAACCAGAAGTCAAGACGTTTACCATTGTACCACGAAAGGAACTTGTGGTTCATAATGACTATGTAAAAGCAAATCTTGATAATCCTAACGTTACAATTGTTGATGTTAGAATTCTTCAACAGTCATTAGGTGCTCTCAAGCATCCACTGGCTAAACGGGCAGGTCGCATACCAGGGTCGATTTTATTTCCTATAGCTGGTCTCTATATGGATCATTCCTATCTGAAAAAACCTGAAGAGCTACTCTGGAGTCTCCGCGATAAAAACATACGACCGGAAAAAACAATCATAGTATCGTGTAATACTGGCTGGTGGGGATCTGGTGCTCAATACATACTGCGCTACCTTGGGTATCCTGATGTCCGCCTGCACGACGAATCATGGATTGGATGGCAGGATTAGATTATTTTAGTTTTAGATGAGGAATCACTTTGGTTTCCACCTAAGACTCTTAACGTGAAATAATTAAACTGAAATAGTCCCAATTCATGTAACACCTTCTAAGCCCGGATCAAAAATTGATCCGGGCTTTTTTTTAGGGGAGCTAAACCATAACGCACACTTGAACTCTCCACCATATAACGTCTGTCTATCATCTGGGATCTGAGGGGTCAAAATGTTAGAGACCTTACCTGGCCATCAATCAAACTACCTGATTTTATAGTAGCTGAATGCAAGGTTTCCATCGCTCCATGCCTCATAGTGTTGTTCACCTATTTTAAAGACATCAAAGCACTGCACTCTTTCACCAACTTCTGCAGATAAAGAAATACAATGAACAGTTGTATACCCATTATGTCCCTCCCGCAAAAGTATGAAAATGGCTTATTGGCAGCTGCTATATACTACCAATCAAAAGCGAGATAAATGCTGCGGTACAAAACGACAAGGCCACCAACAACGAGTTAGGTTTTTATTGCGACCTTGAAAAGAAAAAAAGTACCTTCAGACGTCTTTCATTCTGAAGGTACTTAAAGGCTAAGACATCAATTGCTGCTCTTCTGCACTGAAATATCTATGGCTTCCGTCATTGTTATGACAATTCTGTCACCAACATCGACCTTTTCAAGATTCGCAGGGACTTTAACCGGTACAACTTGCAAACCACCATCAGGCATCCTCAGGCTCACAGTCTGTAAGGTTTTGTCAATAGCCTCAATCGTCGCAGTTATTGTTTTTTCGTTTATCTCAACGACACCAGGCTTGTCTCCCTCGTCAGCTGTTACAATCCCCGAAACATTCTCGTCCCAAACTTCTCCGGACTCTGCCATTCTCACAGAAAGGGCATTGACATAGACTGCAACGACATCATCCCCGACCTGTACCTGAGGGAGATTAACGACCTCCTCTCCAGCATGAACCGTAATTACTTTTCCAGAAACATTCCTGAGTGTTAGCATCCTGGTCTTCAGGTCCACAGCCTCTACCTTGGCAGTCACAGACATAGCGTTTATTCTTTCTACATTCAACTCCTCTTTTTCTGGAGCAGTAGCGCAACCCCATGTGCCTGCCACAACCACAAGCATCATCAAAAAATTTATAGCTCTCTTCACAAACCACTCCTTTATTATAATTTTACCAAAATTTGATTTGACTTCGTTTCTTACAAAGTAAAAGGCGGACCCACCTGTTACCAGGGATGAACCGGAATTACTCATAATCGTGTAATTACCAGCCACCGCTCTCCATCAGTTACGTTTTCTTGCGCCCCCGCTGCTCTTCTTATTCTTTTTCTTCTTGGCAAGAGGCGAAGCCGCCAGCCGCTTTTCGGCCAAATCTATCAGTATCTCCTGAACGGTTCTCTGTTCCTCACCAGCTTTTGGCTTTCGCTGCACATATGAGCCATCACTCTGCATATCCCAGACACTGCGTTTATTTTGTATTTGTACGTCAAGAATTTCCCGCAGACGGAGTTGCAGCTTTTTGTCTTCAATGGGTGTAACCACCTCCACCCGCGCCTCCAAATTACGCTTCATCAGATCAGCAGAGCCTATAAAATATTCTTCTGCGCCATTATTATGGAAATAGAAAATACGCGAATGCTCAAGAAATCGACCAACAACTGATATAACTGAAATATTTTCAGAAAGGCCTTTAATACCTGGGCGGAGCCGGCAACTGTCACGTATGATAAGGTTGATTTTCACACCTTCCTGACTGGCCCTGTACAATGCCTTAGTAATATCTTTATCTTCCAGAGCATTACTCTTAAACTGGATAAGCCCAGGTTTTCCCGATTTCTGGTGCTCAATTTCCCTATCGATTTTTTTCAGTAAGGCCTTCTTCAACATATTCGGTGAAGGCAGTATCTTCTGATATTTCCTTACCGGCGCATAGCCCGTAGTAAGGTAGTTGAACAATTCTGTCAGATCCTCACAGATCACAGGATCGTTTGTCAGCAGACCGATATCACAATATTGCCGTGCTGTGCCGGCATGATAGTTACCTGTGCCAATATGAGCATAACGCCGTAACCCATTGTAGTCCCTTCGAACGACAAAGATGACTTTACTATGCGTTTTCAGACCGACAACACCATAGGTCACATGAATACCCGCTTCCTCAAGCGCCTCGGCCCATTTAATATTCGCCGACTCATCAAAACGTGCCATCAATTCAACAACCACGGCAACCTGTTTGCCGTTTTGAGCTGCCTCAATAAGGTAGCGGATAATACGTGATTCAGACCCCGTCCGATAAAGAGTCATCTTGATAACCAGGACTTTTGGGTCTGTACTTGCTTCCTTTAAGAACCGTTCCACTGATGTATCGAATGACTCAAACGGGTGCTGTAGCAGGACATTTTTTTGCTGCCGCAAGACATGAAAGATATTGGGGTCTTCAGTTAACAACTGCGGATGATCAAACGGTTGATGAATAGGGTAATGCAAACTGGGTATGTCAATCTTCCAGATTTCCATGAGGTCTCTCTTGGAAAGAATCCCAGGTGCCTCAAAAACATCATCATGTTCGTCAATACCGAGCTCTGCCGCCAGCATGCCGCGATGCAGAGTGCTCATATTGCCACCAACCTGCAAACGGACGATGTCAGCAAATTTCCGATCTCGAAGTGCTGACTCAATCATTACAAGCAGATCATTAGCCTGCTCTTCCATTCGATCAGTGATAGCATTTCTGGTCACCCTGAACACTGAGTGGCTGTGAACAATCATACCGGGAAACAATTCGGCAAGGTTGTTGGCAATGAGCTCTTCAAAAGTAATATACAAATGCTTCCCGTCGATCTGGATAAATCTGGGAATACCCACACCCGTCGGAACCTTGATACGATTCAGGTAAACTTGGCTGGTGGTATCCTCGCTGACCGCAGTAAGCAAGTTAAGGGACAGGTTGGAAATAAACGGAAAAGGGTGAGCAGGGTCTATCCCTTGGGGAGTCAGTAAAGGGTAGACTTCTTTTTTGAAGTACGCAGCCATGCGTTTTTTCTGAGCTGCTGTGAGGTCAGTATACTCACAGAAATTGATCCCTTCCTTGGCCAGTAATTTTCGTATCTCTAATTCAATGGCCCGTTGTTCAATAAGAATCTCCTGGGCAATGGCGTAGCTTCTGTCAATTTGCTCCTGGGGCAACATGCCATCGACAGTCGGACGTTTTAAACCTGCTCCCACCTGCTGCTTCAATCCCCCAATGCGTTTCATAAAAAACTCATCGAGATTTGAGCCGACTACCGCCACGAAAAAGACACGCTCAAGCAGAGGTATCTGCTGGTCCCGACCTTCATTAAGAACCCGCTTATTAAATTCCAGCCAGGTCAACTCCCGATTAAGGTACCACTCAGAACTATCAAGATCATGAAGTTTAGGTGAATGTTTTTCCCCTGCAGCTTCTGCTTTAACTGGAGTTTTTATCTTGTCTTCAGCTTGCATAATGTCACTCCGGATAAATGCCAAAGGTTACATATGCTTTCCTGCCCTAAAACGTACCTTTAGCGTCATTTTTCACTGGAATATGATATTAGTTAGGCCACAGTAGCCCTTACCCTTCACTTTCTGGTGCAGCAGCATCCTCGGGGTTTTCTCCCTGATAACCGAAATCAAGCCAACCACCCTCTACTTGGGGAGTTTCTTCACGAGCTGTCTCCTGATCTGCAATATCGAGCCAACCACCACCCATTGCTCGGTACACATCCACCAGGTAAGTCAACACCGCCGTCTGGGTCTGCACATAATCAAGCTGACTGGAGAACAGGCTCCGATTGGCATCAAGTACCTGCAGATAACTTGTTGTGCCTGCATCATACTGTTCCTTGGCCAGGCTCGCATAGGTTTGCAGAGCGTTTACCTTGCGCCCTTGCGCATTCAGGCTTTCCCGCCCTTTTGTTGTCGCAACCAGAGCATCTTCTACATCACGAAACCCGGAAATAATCGACTGGCGATAACTATACAGTGCTTCTCGCTGGGCAGCTTCCGCAGTTAAAACCTGACCTTCAATATTTCCAAAAGTGAAAATAGGAGTCAACACATCTGCTCCTATTCCCCAAGTGCTGGAATCATCATCAAACAGGTCACCAGTGTTAATAGATGCTATGCCCAGAGCGCCAGTCAATGAGACACTTGGGTAATACAATGCCTTCGCTACGCCAATACGGGCGTTAGCGGCTATCAGCGCCTGCTCAGCTGCAATGATATCAGGTCGCTGTTCTAAAAGCTGAGACGGCAAACCTGCAGGTATTCCTGGGGTATCGAGCTGATCAATCGTTCTGCCGCGCAATATAGGTTCCGGGTTTTTGCCGAGCAAAAGAGCAATCAAATGCTCCTGCTGAGATATTTGCGATTCCAGGACAGGGATGGTTTGGCGAGCATCTTCATACTCCGACTCGACCTGACTGACTTCCACCTGGGAGACTGTTCCATACTTATGACGTAAGTTAAAAATGCGAAGAGACTCTGCATACGATTTCTCAGTTTCTTTTGCAATTTGCAACTGACGATCAAGCCCAAGCAAAGTAACATAACTGCTGGCAACATTGCTGACCAGTGTCAGCAAAATTGTACGTCGCCCGGCCTCGCTGGCCATGAGATCAGCCTGAGCTGCTTCAGTGGCACGACGGATGCGCCCCCAAAAATCAATCTCCCAGCTCGCGTTCAGGGCTCCACTGTAATAGCTGTAGGCTGATTGACCAGGAGAGATCCCGGTTTTGGTATCCTGCTGCCTGGATATTCCAGCGGAAGCGCCGAGCTGTGGGAACGCCTCTGACCTGGTTGTACGCCATTGACCGAGAAACTGGTCAATCCTGGCTGTTGCCGCCATGAGATTAAGGTTATCGGTCAACGCGGTTGTTATCAATTCGTCAAGGACCGGATCGTTAAACTGTTTCCACCACGCCACGTCAATCATCCCTTCTGCTGCATCATAAGGGACAGTCCAGCTTGCTGGTGTGTCAATTGCTGGCCGCTGGTAATCTGGGCTAATGACGCAGCCAGAGAGCATGCACATGGCAATTCCGGCACATAGTAGCTTACGCATGAGGGTCACCTCCTGTAGTGGCTGCGACAGGCGGGGATGTTTTCTTTTTCCTGCTGAACAGTCCTGAAGCGTTTTCAATAACGACAAAAAAGAGTGGAACAAAAAATGAGGCAACCAGCGTCGAAGCCAGCATACCGCCAATAACACCTGTGCCAATAGCATGCAGGCTGTTAGCACCCGCTCCGGTAGCTATGGCCATGGGTACACAACCGAAAATGAAAGCTAGCGAGGTCATGACAATCGGACGCAGACGCAATCGAGCCGCCTCAACTGCTGAGTCGACAACTGACATGCCCGAATGGAGGTTTTCTACCGCAAACTCAACTATCAGAATGGCGTTTTTGGCAGATAGCCCAATCAAGGTAACCAGGCCAACCTGAAAATAAACATCATTTTCCAGACCGCGCCCCCAGGTCGCCAGCAGTGCTCCACATATTGCAAATGGAACTGCCATCATAACGCCGATGGGCAATGACCATTTCTCATATTGGGCCGCCAGGATGAGAAAGACCATGATAAGCCCAAAGATAAAGGCGGAATTAGAGGTACCACCTGATTTTTTCTCTTCAAAGGCCTGACCCGACCAGGAGAATCCATAGCCATCAGGAAGCACGTCCTTGGCAACCTCCTCCATGGCAGTAATCGCCTGACCAGAGCTGTAGCCTGGGGCCTGACTCCCTGTTAATTTTGATGCCGGGAAACCGTTAAAACGGGGCATCAAGCCAGCACCAGGCACATAACGCACCGTTGCCACAGCCGATAGCGGAATCATTACCCCATCCGTTGATCTCACATAAATTTGCTCAAAATCTGTCGGCCTATCACGATATTCAGCCTCAGCCTGAATAATAACCTGCCAGATCCTGCCAAACTGAACGTACTGTGCAACGTATGAAGAGCCGAAATAGGCCTGTAGTGTGTTATATATATCAGAAACTGGCACTCCGAGAAGTTCAGCACGATTGCGATCAAGATCGAAATAGAGTTGCTGCTGTGAAGCTGAGAAAGTTGTAGAAACACCGGCAAGATCAACCCGCTCCTTGGCTTTAGCAACAAAGTCTTTCGTCACCTTCTCCAGATCCTGAGCGCTGCCACTCCCCATGCTCTGTATATAGAATTCAAACCCTCCAGTGGTACCAAGTCCGGGTATTGATGGAGGATTCAGTGGCAGGACAATGCTTTCTTTAATAGCTACAAAACTTTTCCGCAGATCATCAACGACAACAAAAGCACCGGTCTCTGGTGTTTTGCGTTCACTGTAGGGCTTGAGAGCAGTGAATATCGTTGAAGAGTTCGTTTTGCTCTGACTGTCAATCAAACTGTAACCATCAGCTTGAAAGACAGATTCAATAGCATCGTTTTCATGCATAACCTTAACAGCTTTATCAGATGCCAGCGTGGTCCGTGACAAACTTGCGGCATCGGGCATGATACTTACGCCAAAGAGGTAGCCCTGATCTTCAGCAGGCACAAAACTCGCTGGCAATATTCTAAACAGGGTAACCACTGCAAACAGTACCCCACCAAACAAAATCAGACCGATCAATTTATGATTGATGAGAAAACGGACCCCCACAATATACACATTGGTAATTGCGTTAAAACCGTTATCAAACCACTTGCCAAAACCCTTCTTTTCATGCGCCCCAGGTTTAAGAATTCTGGCGGCTAGGGCTGGTGACAATGTCAGGGCCACGATTCCGGAAATCACCATGGATATGGCAATGGTAATGGCAAACTGTTTATAGAGTGTACCGGTCAAACCGCCTAGGAAGGCAACCGGCAGGAACACCGAGACCAGCACAAGAACAATGGCAACAAGGGCCCCAGACAGCTCCTCCATCGCCTTGCGCGACGCCTCTAAAGGAGTGAGGCCGGCAGCCATATGCACTTCGACAGCTTCAACAACTATAATCGCATCATCAACCACCAGACCAATGGCCAGGATCATTCCAAACAATGTGAGCATGTTGGTTGAAAAACCGAGCATGTAAATACCGGTATAGGTGCCGATAATGCAGATCGGTACAGCCAATATCGGGATGAAAGTAGCCCGGAAACTTTGTAGAAACAAGAGAACAACCAATACAACCAGCACCACAGCCTCAAAAAAGGTGTGTACAACTTTTTCGATGGAAGCCTCGGTAAACTCACTGGTATCAATAACGTATTTAAACTCCAGACCATCCGGAAATCCCGGCTTAAGCTCTTCAATCAACGCCCTAACCTTCTTTGACGTCGCTATAGCATTTGCTCCGGGCTGCTGGTAGACAATAACTGCAGCTGATCTTTTACCGTCAATCTTGGTTGTCAAGGAATAGTCCATTGAACCAAGTTCCGCATGGCCAACATCTTTTATGCGAACAATGGCCGACCCATCAGATTCGGCACGTAGAATTATATTATCGAATTCTGCAGGGTCAGTCAGCATGCCCTTGGTGGTTACCACGAAATTCTGCTGGACTCCTTCTGGACCTGGAGCCTGACCAATCTGACCAACGCCAAAGGCCTGATTCTGATTCTGGATGGCAGTGCTGACATCTGACGCTGTCAAGCCAAGCTGGGCAAGGCGATCAGGTTTCAGCCAGATACGCATGGCAATATCTGGTGTTGGAAACATTGAGGAGAGGTTGGCACCCTCAAGACGCTTGATAGGATCAAGAATATACAAATTCACATAGTTGGCCAGGTAGGTCATGTCGTAGCGATCATCTTCTGTGTAAAACGCTACGGCCATCATAAATGCCTGGGAACGTGTCTCAACCGTTACCCCTTGCTTGGTAACAATCGCCGGTAGCTTGGCTGTAGCCTGACTCACCCGATTCTGCACGTTAACCTGGGCCTGATCAGGATCAGTGCCAGGTGCAAAGGTCACCGTCAGCGTCATATTGCCCGTGGATGAGCTGGTTGAGAGCATATAGCTCATATTATCCACACCGTTGATCTGGTCCTCAAGAGGGGCGGCAACGGTGTTGGCAATAACCTCAGCGGTAGCTCCAGGATACATCGCTGTAACCTGTACTGTCGGCGGTGCGATATCTGGATATTGGGCAATCGGTGTCGCCTTCATGGACACCAAACCGCCCAGTACAATAATGATCGAAATAACCATGGCGAAAACTGGTCGATCGATAAAAAACTTTGCCATAACGGACCTCGTCTATTTCTTTGCTGCCTGAGAGGGCGCAGTTTCTTTCGTTTCGGCCTTGGAAGGGGCCGTATCTTTTGTTTCAGCCTTGGAAGATTTCTTCTCTTTTGAATCAGTCACAGGTGTGGTAACGACTTTGACTGGCATACCAGGCCTGAGGCGCATGAAGCCCATCTGTAATAACCTGATCATCTGCTTTCAAGCCGTTATCAATAGCCCAGTCATCACCAACCCAGTCACCAACTATAACTGGCCGGACCTCTACCTTACTTTCACTATTCACAACAAATACCACGTGTCCATTGGAGGTCTGCTGCACTGCGCGTTGTGGCACGGTCAAGGCATTTGGACGCTCTGCACCTTTCATGAGAGCTTTCACAAACATTCCTGGTCGCAATTCCCCATCAGGGTTGGCCAATTCGGCCTTAATGAGAAATGTACCCGTCTCACTGTTAAAGGTAGGATCAATAAAACTCACCTTACCTACATGAGGATATTTGCTGCCATCAGACAGGTACACCTCAACTGTATATTCTTGATCAGGAGGAACAATTAGCCGGCCTTCCTCTTTTTCCTTCTGGCTTTTTGCAAGCTGGTTCTGCGATACACTGAAGTTGACCCAGATAGGGTCAAGTAGAGCAACATAGCTCAAATCTCCACCCGGACCGACACTTAAATAGGCACCTTCACGGACCTTCGAATCACCGCTCACTCCGGTCACTGGGGATTTTATCACAGTGTAGCCAAGGTCAAGCTGCGCCTGTTCAAGACGAGCCTGTGCCTGATGCACCTCTGCCTCAGCTGCCTGGGCAGAGCCAATGGCATTATCAAGATCACTCTTACTTGCGGCATCAAGTCTTGCCAAAGGCTTGACCCGTTTCAGGTTCGCTTGTGCTGTCCAGAGCTGTGCTTTGCTGGCAGCCAAAGCGCCACGCATAGCCTCTACCTGGGCATTAAATGGTTTCTGATCCATCAGGAACATTTTTTGTCCGGCCTTGACTACCTCTCCCTCTTTATAGAGAATTTTCTCTAAAAAGCCATTAACCCGGGCCACAATCTCAACCTGATGGGCACTCTCAACCTGAGCTACAAAAGAGGCTTCCAGTGGAATAGTCTTTGGCGTAACAGTGATGACATTTACTTCCGCCGGTGGAGGAGGTGCTTTGACTTCTTCTTTTTTACAGGCTGGCAGGGTTAATGCCGCCAAGGAAACCAGGCTCAGGACAACTATTCTGCTCACGATATCACGAGGGGTTCGCGCCACATTCATGCTTTCTACTCCAATGTCAAATGGATGCTTGTAAAAACTGCAAACGAATGCAATTTCGGGCAACCCTTCCAAAACGGGTTACACAAATTGCCTCATAGTAATTAATGCAACAGTATGCATAGTCGGGATAATACACCACGTATGCCATTCATCAAAACTCCTGGACTCCAGGACTCCAGATTTACGTCCAGAACTATATTTTTTTCAATCCTAACGTTCTCTCACTGTAACTGCAACTTCTTTCATTCAACAGGCAGAGTTATCTCTTTGTCTTCATACTATTATCAATTACAACATCTACTAAAAACAAAAAGCCCGAATACCCATTCTGACGAATGGGTATTCGGGCTGATATACATTTACTAAAAATACGTACAAATCTTACGTTACTAGCATCACCTTGTTCAAGGTTAAAGGGTTACTATTTTCTTCCCTTCCGCCTATAACCGGCAAGACCTGCAAGACCAGCTCCGAAAAGAAGCATGGTTGTTGGCTCAGGGACTTCTTGCTGGAGGGCAATTGATGTATCAATTCTAAAATTAGACTGCGTAGTATGACGTTCCGCAAAAAACAGGTCAAACGCATAGTCTTGGCCTATCGTCAATCCGAGGCTATCCACATTCACGCCGCCTGATAATGCACCATGAACACCACCCAGATCAACAGCTAGCTGATCATCAATAAATACCCACAGATCATCATCACCAGTAAAGTTAAAGGTTTCACCACCTTGATACGTAAAGGAGGAATGAATCTCATAGGTGAAATGATAGTTATGATTACGGCCCTCGTTACCAAACAGCATTTTATCTATTGGAAAAAAGGAATTACTAGCAAATGTGAAGACGTTCGGGTCTGCAGTAATGGTGTTGTCAAGAGTGATATATGCGGCCTGTCATATTGACACCACCAACATCGTTGTACCACTGGTTAAAATCGGTGCACCATCAGGAATTGACGGTGCTGTAACCGGGAGGTTAAGAACAGGTTTACCATTCGCCCCCAAAGTCGACTCCACTATTCCAGTCTGATGCCCATCAATCACAGTCTCGAAATTTGGATGACTTGCGTTAAAATCCCTAATCGTTCCTTCAAGACTTATTGTAGCCGCAGAACTCAAACCACTTACAAGCAATACAAGTGCTCCCGCACCTATCAGTGACGTTAAATATGTTTTCTTCATAACAATCCCCCTGTATAAGGTCTGTTCTTGTCGGTTGCATTTCCCTCAGCCGGAAACCTAACACGTTAGGACATTGCAATATTCTAGCCAAGAATCATGCTGATTTACCCTGAACAGAATACACGATACAAATAAATACGTTATTACCACCTGTGATTTCAACTCGTCTAAAAATGAGCATCCCGACAGAAAATATTACCCGCTATTCCGAATTAATTATTCCGGAATAACGAAATTCCGACATGCCACCAACGCTTTCTGCACGTACTGGTATTCTCAAACTTTCTGAGCATTACCATTGGAAAACAAAAAAGGCCTATGGCGTAATTCAATACTCTCGAATTACGCCATAGGCCTTGGCAAAGATAACTACCAAATAACCAGCACAGTGTTAGCCAATTACCTCCACAGCCTGACGGGCAATGGCAAGCTCCTCATTTGTCGGGATTCCCCATATCTGCACAGCACTTTCTTTGGTGCTCAAGAGAGTAGGCTTCTTGACACGTTGGTCGTTAACTACCTTATCGATTACGATGCCAAACGCTTCCAGACCTTCGACAGTTTTTTCTCGCACGATGTTATCATTTTCACCAATACCGGCTGTGAATACAATAGCATCTACATGACCGAGTGCTGCCATGTAAGCGCCGATATACTTACGATTACGGTAGGTCTGAACATCAAGCGCGAGTTTTGCTTTCTCGTTGCCCTCAGCAATAGCATCGTGGATATCACGCATATCATTCATACCACAAAGCCCCTTGAGGCCAGACTCTTTGTTGAGCATGTTATCGATGGCATCAATATCCATACCGCAGTTCCGGGAAAGAAACGGATAGATAGCAGGGTCAACATCACCGCTACGGGTGCCCATAACCAAGCCTTCAAGCGGAGTAAGCCCCAGAGTTGTATCAATGGACTTGCCTTTCTCCACGGCTGTCATGGAGCAGCCATTACCGAGGTGAACAGTAATAATATTTAGCTCTTCCAGCGGCTTACTCATTACTCTCGCACATTCACCAGCAACAAAACGGTGTGAGGTACCATGGAAACCATAACGACGAACACGGTGCTTCTCGTACAATTCTATAGGCAGAGCATAATGGTAGGCGTGTGGAGGAATGGACTGATGAAAAGCGGTATCAAAAATTGCAACCTGGGGAGCTGAAGGAAACAGCTCACGGGCAACGCTAATTCCATCAAGGTTTGCAGGGTTATGTAGCGGTGCCAGCGGAATGTTCTTCTCTATCGCAGCAATGACTTCATCAGTTAACAGTGCTGGCTGATGGAACTCTTCGCCACCATGAACAACCCTATGCCCAACAGCACCAATTTCGTTGCGGTCTTTGATAACACCTTTAGCCGAATCTGTTAGCAGATCTACAGCTTTACGCATACCATGCTCATGAGTTGGTACTGGTTCCTGCAGTTTAATCACTTCCTCTGCATCAGTATCGGGCCTGAGCTCACATTTAATCAGGCCCTCTGATTCGCCTATCCTCTCTACAAGGCCGGAAGCCAGAACAGACTCGTCCTGCATATCAAGAAGCTGAAATTTAATAGATGAGCTTCCTGAGTTGATAACTAACACTTTCACTTGATTACCTCTTTCTCTGCTTGTGCCTGAATGGCGGTTATAGCAACAGTGTTAACAATATCGTCAACCGTACAGCCACGGGAGAGATCGTTAACAGGTTTATTCAATCCTTGCAGAATTGGGCCGATGGCCACAGCATTTGCGGATCGCTGTACAGCTTTATAGGTGTTATTTCCTGTATTGAGATCGGGAAAGGTGAAGACTGTAGCCTTGCCAGCTACTTCAGATCCCGGCATCTTTGTGGCGGCAACATCCGGATCAATGGCTGCATCATACTGCAAAGGTCCTTCTAGATGCAGATCAAGCCCCCGCTCCACGATCAGTTGCTTGGCTATAGCCGTGGCCTCGACAATTCGCTCGACATCCTCACCTTTCCCTGAACTGCCTGTAGAGTAGCTGAGCAGCGCCACCCGCGGGTCAACCCCGAAGATTCTAGCAGTTTCAGCCGAACTTAGTGCAATCTCTGCAAGCTGGCGAGCATTCGGGTTCGGATTGACCGCACAGTCACCATAGACCAGCACTCGATCCTTTAAGCACATAATAAAAACGGAGGAAACAACCGAAATTCCCGGTTTGGTCTTAATGAACTCAAAGGCGGGCCTGATTGTATGGGCCGTGGTATTTTCCGCGCCGGAAACCATCCCGTCTGCCAGCCCTTTATGCACCATCATCGTACCAAAATAGGTTGGGTCCGACATTCTGTCCCGGGCGACCTCTTCAATGACGCCCTTGTGTTTACGCAGCTCCATATATTCGGCAATAAAAGAATCGAGCAGAGTTGATCTTGAGGGGTCAATAATTTCAACCCATTTCAGATCCAGCCCGCATCCGATAGCCCGCATTCGCACATCATCTTCATTACCAAGGAGTACAAGGTTAGCAACACCCCGGCGCAGCAGAATATCTGCAGCCTGCAGAACCCTGTCACAGGTTCCTTCTGGCAAGACGATACGTTGCTGAAACCTGCCAGCTTTTTCCATCAGGGCAAACTCAAACATTTTAGGCGTTACCCGACTCGGCCTGACAGACACAACACGTTCACCTAATGCTTTAACGTCCACGTGTTTGGTAAATTCACCAATGGCCGTGGCGATCCGTCGAGTATCATGCGGTTCAATATAACCGTACAGCTCCCCTACTTTTTCTATAGTCTGATACGTATGCCCTTCAACGGCCATAATCGGCACAGGCACAGTCGTACTTAATCCTTTCAGAAGCCGAAGCACATTCTCCGACGGCAGCAGATTACCTGTCAGAATGATACCGGAAATATCAGGGTAGGTGGTTGAAAGTCTTGAAGCAATGGTGGAAAGAATGATATCGCAGCGGTCACCCGGAGTGATGATCATGGCTCCGGGAGTAATATAATCAAGATAATTGCCAATCTGCATGGCAGCGACGACATAGTTTTCCACCAATGTGGTCATGCCCTCTTCCCCATACATGGTTCGCCCGCCGAGCCAACGCTTAACATCACCCACCGTAGGATTTGCAAGTTCCCGATTCTCTGGAATTACATACACTGGAAGTTTGGTACCTTTGTTCCCTTTCTGAGTCCGTATTCGACTGAAATCTTCAACATGAACATCTTCTGCAGCCCTGTTCACAATACAAGCCACGATATCGACGCCTTTTTCCGCAAGGGCCTCGATGCTCAGTTGGGTCAATCGGATAAGTTCGTCGGTCTCTTTTCTCCTGCCAGATGAAACCAGGAGTACAGGAGCACCAATATTTGCGGCAATGTCAGTATTGATATTGGACTCAAAGGCAATATCCTTACCTCGAAAATCGGTACCATCACAAAGGACAAAATCAAAACCGGATTTCAGCGCATTATATTTTTTAAGGATAATATCGTGAAGTAGTGCCTCCTGTCCGGAATTCACAAGTTCCTGGGCCTCCTGAAGGGTAAGGCCATAGGTATCTTCGTAATTGATATCCAGATCGAAATGCTCTAGCACCAGATTAATAACCGGATCTTCCCAGCCTGGTTCCGTCTCGTTAATAAGCGGCCGAAAAAATGCCACCTTATCAATAGACTTCAGCAGCATTTGCATTACACCCAGCACGATGGCTGACTTACCACTGCGTTCCTCAGTGGCAGTAATGTATAAATTCGTCGACATAATTTTTACGACCTAAAGAATTTCGTTATAAAAGTAATCTTTGTCAGTACCAGTATGCGGAGTAAAAAGGTAAAACAACAGCTTCCCGCAAGGCCAGCGTTCACGTTAAAATGCCTGAAACAACAAACAGCAACCCCTCCACAGCACATCGGATAACCGATATCTGCACCCGCAAATGTTGATCACCTCACAAAGGGAAACACTGCGAAAAGGAATAAAAAAAATGGCAATGCCACATAGTGTCACGCCAAAACAGGTACATATTAGCCGAGATACTCTCTGGAAACAACCTTTTTCAACGCCATTACACTTAGAAACCAGGTTCTAAATCAGACCAGATTACCACAAAAGCAGGAAAATGCCTATTCTCACACCATTTACCACAACTCTCTCTAGTCCTTAATTTTCTGAAATTAATCTTCACCTATTAACAAATATGCCAACAATAGTGGCAAATGTACAACATTGGTACTACCAATTCCAGGCCAGTGGTCTGACCAGAATGCCACTGTCCCCGATTCGCTGATATATAATCCAGTCAAGAGTGCATTCATGAGCAATGAATAAGTATTGCAGAATTCTCTTCTGTTTTTTTCTCTTTGTTCGAGGTATAAACCACTTATCTGTTCAACAAACCGCTTAGCACAGTATTCGACCACTTACCGGGGACAAGCTTTTGTCACCTGTTTGCTTTGGGTAGTATAACATTGTTCCCACAGGGGGGACATATTCTCTTCATCCAAAGGAGGTTGCAATGAAATTGATGTTTCGCATTTCATCTGTTCTTATCACTGTCGCTCTGCTGGCCTCACCGGCTTTTGCAGCCGACAAAAAGGTCCGCTGGAAACTGGCCATGACCTGGTCGTCCACACTCACCCCGTTCGCTTCTGCACCGATCAATCTTGCCAAAATGGTAGAAGAGATGAGTGGCGGCAACTTCACTATTCGTGTTGAAGGAGCTGAAAAACACAAGGCGGCTTTAGGCATTCTTGACATGACTAAAGGTGGCCAGTATGAGATAGGGCATAGCGCCTCGTACTACTGGAAAGGCAAAGATATCTCTACAGTCTTCTTCTGCACCGTTCCTTTCGGCATGAACGTCGACGAGCAGAACGCATGGTTCTACTATGGCGGCGGCATGGAACTGATGCAGAAAACATATGATAAATTTGGTGTTCTAAGCTTTCCCGGCGGCAATTCAGGCGTACAGATGGGTGGCTGGTTTCAGAAAGAAATCAACTCACTCGATGACCTGAAAGGATTGAAAATGCGAATTCCTGGTCTTGCTGGCGAGGTTTTTGCTAAGCTCGGTGTCAACGTCACCAACATCCCATCCGGAGAACTTTACACCTCTCTTGATCGCGGTACCATAGATGCCCTTGAGTGGGTTGGTCCGGCAATGGACATCAAAATGGGTTTTCACAAAATTGCTCCTTACTACTATACCGGATGGCATGAGCCTGCCACAGAGCTGCAGTTTCTGATTAATAAGAGAGCATTTGAGAAGTTACCTCAGGAGTACAAGGCTATTCTCATTACAGCAATGAAAGCCGCCAGTTCCGATATGTATATCGAGAACTTTGCAGGTAGCGCTGAAGCCTGGGACCAGATGAAGACTGAATTCCCAAACATCAAGGTTAAGTCCTTCCCAAAACCTGTTCTTCAGGCCATGAAAAAAGCGGCTGATGAACTCTATGATGAGTATGCAGCCGCAGACCCTTCTTTCAAAGAAGTTCTCGATTCCCAGCGCGCCTACATGCAAAAGGCCAGGAACTGGACCGAAATATCTGAGTACAATTACATCCAAACCAGCCAGGAATTGTCAGAGTAAGCTCACTGCAACTCCTATTCTCGTCAATTTCATAATACCATCCGTCCCGCGAGTCGGGTGGTATTCTTATCCTTGGTCCAAGCTCGTAGTTTTTGTCTTACGCCTGGCAACGCCCTCAGTGCGTCTGTACGTTCTCATTCTCAACCGGGGTCATCTTTTTTTACCATGTGGGAAATTACATGCTGGAAAAAATAGAGAAATTCATCGGAAAGGCAGTTGATGGCATCGGGCTTATCCTTGCTGTTTCCCTGCTTTTGCTAGTCATAAATGTCGCCTATGACGTAATGATGCGCTATCTCTTCCATGCCAGCTCTGTTGGTATGCAGGAGCTGGAATGGCATATCTTTGCTGTCATTATTCTATTTGGTATCGGTGTAGCGTTGAAACACGAAGCACATGTGCGGGTTGATTTCCTCTATGACCGAATGCGTCCCAGAACCCGTGCTATTATTAACATCTGCGGCACTGTCCTGTTTCTCATGCCACTGTCACTGCTCATTCTTTTTGGTTCTTTTGAGTTTGTGCTAGATGCATATACCATGAACGAGATATCCGAAGATCCAGGAGGACTACCCTTTCGATGGATAATAAAGGGGATGATTCCCCTTGCTTTTGGGTTTCTCATTTTTAGCGCGACCGGCTATATCCTGCAAAACATAACGACCTTCAGGAGAGGATAATGACTGGTATAATAATGTTTTTCGCCGCTCTTGCCCTCCTGCTCATAGGCTACCCAGTAGCCTTCACCTTTGGCGCAGTTGCCCTCTTTTTTGGCGCCATTGCTGCAGGCATAGAGCTTCTGCCCGATCCGACCTTTGTCATGGTGGCTGAAGAGTTTTTCTCCATGTTCTCCATGATGCCGTTTAGGATCTATTCCATCATGACCAATACTATTCTGATGGCAGTTCCTCTTTTTATTCTCATGGGCATCATCCTCCAAAAATCACAACTTGCAGAACGGCTTCTAGAATCAATGGGGATTCTTTTTGGCAAAGTTCGTGGCGGTCTTGCCATCAGCACGGTACTCGTCGGAACACTTCTGGCTGCATCCACAGGGGTGGTAGGAGCCTCAGTAGTTGCAATGGGGGTCATTTCCCTGCCTGTCATGCTGAAATATGGCTACTCAAAAAAACTGGCCACAGGCACCATCTGTGCCGCAGGAACGCTGGGACAGATCATCCCACCGTCTATAGTGCTGATAATTCTGGGTGATGTTTTTCAACTTCCAGTAGGAGAGCTGTTCCAGGCAGCACTCGGCCCAGGTCTTGTGCTTGTAGCCTGCTACATCCTCTACATTGTCGTTGTAGCCTTCTTCAATAAAGATGTAGCACCAGAGATCATTGTGGCGGAAGAGGATAAAAAGGGCTCTGTTATACGGGCACTCACTGCTATCCTGCCACCACTCGCACTGATCATCATGGTGCTGGGCTCAATTTTTGCTGGTATAGCCACCCCCACAGAATCCGCTTCTGTCGGTGCCCTGGGTGCCATGCTTCTCGCCATGCTCTATAGAAAGCTCACCTGGAAAATTGCCATTGATGCTTCTCTGGAGACAGTTAAAATCACTGCTATGGTTTTTGCAATCCTGATAGGCGCCACCGCATTTTCCATGGTCTTTGTCTATACCGGTGCAGATCTCCTTGTTGAAGAATTTATGACAGGCCTTCCTGGTGAAAAATGGGGTTTTCTCATTCTTTCAATGGCCGCAATTATGGCACTTGGCTTTTTCATTGATTTCATAGAGATTTCATACATTGTCGTTCCGATCCTTCTGCCTATCGCTGAAGTGATCGGCATTAATCCCATGTGGTTTGCCATTCTCATTGCCATGAACCTGCAAACTTCTTTTTTAACACCACCTTTTGGCTTCTCACTCTTTTACTTAAAAGGTGTCTGTCCACCGGAAGTATCAACAGTGGACATCTACCGGGGTGTGATACCATTTATCATCATCCAGATGGCAGTACTCGCCTCCATTGTTATTTTTCCGCATCTCTACGGACTCTAAAATCTTATTCTTCCAATACTCTCCCTGCACCGCTTATCAAAATGAACGGTGCAGGGAGAGTATTTCACAACAGTTGGCAATATGGTAGGTTATGCATTCACTAATAACCAGGACTAAACCAAGTTACAGAGACATCACATGGATCTGCTGACATTCTCACTCGACAACATTTTCGCTCTGCTGCAGCAGATGTCTGTGTTTCTCGTTATAGCCTACCTTTTTACCAAATCTCCGTTTTTCAAATCATTCCACCTTCACACTCTCCACTGGCGCCTGCTGGTACTGCTCTATTTCATCTTCACCATATTCTCTATTCTGGGCACCTATTTCGGCCTTCCAATAAATGATGCCATTGCCAACACTCGTGCCATTGGTGCTGTACTGGCTGGAATTATCGGTGGCCCTCTCCTTGGTGGAGCCGTTGGTTTCACGGCCGGGCTACATCGTTTTTCTCTGGGTGGGTTCACGGCATTCTCTTGTGGTCTCTCAACCACTGCTGAGGGCTTAATTGGCGGGTTGGTGCATATTTACCTGGTTCGCAGTTATCAGCAGAATCGATTACTCAGCCCATGGGTCGCATTTGCAACAACACTGGTTGCAGAAATCACCCAGATGACTATCATCCTGATCTTTGCCAAACCTTTCGATGATGCCTTGGCACTTGTCCGCATCATTGCCCTACCGATGATGCTTGCCAACTCAACAGGGGCAGCCATTTTTGTCTCAATTATCCGTGACCAGCGAAAAATGTACGATGAGTTAAGCGTTACCTTCTCAGCCAAAGCACTGAGCATGGCCGAGAAAACTATCTCAATACTTGGCCGCGGCTTTGACATGGACACAGCCAAGGAAGTGGCCACAGTAATCCGTAATGAAACAGGTGTGGGTGCAGTGGCCATAACGGATAAAAAAAACGTCCTCGCTTTTGTTGGCGAAGGAGATGATCATCATTTGGTAGGCCATACCATAACCTCTTCTGAAACATTACAAGCCATCGATGAAGACCGTATCGTTTATGCCGACGGAGGAAAAAAGAAATGGCAATGTAATCGCTCTGAAAATTGCCCACTCGGTTCCGTTCTCTGTGTTCCACTACGGGTCGACAATGAGCTGGTCGGCACACTGAACCTTTTCGAACCAAAAAATAAGCTCTTTTTAGTAACGAACAAAACTCTCGGGGAAGGTATCACAAAGCTACTATCTGATCAGATTCTTTATTCCCGCTATGTGGAGCAGAAAACTTTGCTCACCCGAGCAGAGTTGAAACTTGCCCAGGCCCAGGTTAACCCGCATTTTCTGTTCAATGCGTTAAATACAATCATCGCGATCACCAGAAAAGATGCCGACAGGGCCCGAGATCTACTCATGCATCTGTCCAATTTTTTCCGCAAAAACTTGAAACGCACGGGTGATTTTGCAACACTTGAGGAAGAGCTAAACCATGTTCAATCCTACCTGGTAATCGAAAAGGCAAGATTCGAGGACAAATTGCAACTGGAAATGGATGTTGACCCAAGTCTTCTTGGCCTGAAACTCCCCGTTTTTACACTCCAGCCAATTGTTGAGAACGCAATCAAACACGGAATTTCTAACATTCTCGGCCAGGGACTGGTCCGGTTAACCGTAAGACAGAAAGATGACCTTGTTCGTATTATCATAGAGGACAATGCTGGAAATTTTGAAAACCGTGGACAAAAAGGGCTTGGTATGGACATAGTTGAAAAACGTATCAAAAACCTTTGCGGGGAACAACACGGTATAACCATTGACTGTATTCCCCAGGAAAAAACAGTTATCACCATAACCATACCGGAAAAGGGGTGTAAAGACTGATGATTCGAGCCCTGATTATTGATGACGAGCTCCACGCCCGGGAAGAAATGACTGCACTCCTTATGGAAACAGAGGTCATAGAGATAGTAGGCTCATGTAGTAATGGGGTTGAAGCACTCAAACTCATAAATCGACTCCGCCCTGAAGTGTTGTTTCTTGATATTCAGATGCCGGTAATCAACGGTTTTGAGTTACTCAATATGATTAATCAGGAGATTATGCCCCATGTTGTTTTTGTAACCGCTTATGATCAATATTCGCTGAAAGCGTTTGAGGAAAAAACCCTGGATTACCTGCTAAAGCCGGTAGACAAGGAACGGCTGACCATTACGGTAAACAAGCTGCAACAAACCATAGTGGAAAAACACCGTCCTTTATATGAAACAGAAATGATCAGCCGTATCCCCTGCCTCATGGGTAACCGCATCAAATTGATTGCTCTTGAAGATGTTGACTATGTTTCCACTGGACCAGCCGGTGTGCATGTTATAAGTCCACAGAGTGAATACTTCACGGAAGTCACATTAAAGGTGCTGGAAGAACGAACTCCACTGCTTCGTTGCCACAAACAGTACCTTATCAACATAGACGCCATCAATGAGATAGTGCTCCTTGAAGGAGGGCTGGCCAAAATAAAAACGCATTCAGGAAAACTCATTCCTATAAGCAGAAGGTACTTAAAATCTATTAAGAAGAAGCTCATGATCTGAATATTAAAACCCGCCAATAGATCACCGGGCATTACTTTCTGTTAGGTGTTGCCAGTATTTTATCTACCCTTTCCACGTAAAAACCTACCACACCATCTCTATCGCAAAGATGTCTTTGCACCTGCCCTTCTTTGATTCCACCACCATCATGTGTTACCATGTTATAGGTGTAAGAAAGGAAAAATATTTTTTCGTGCGAAATAAGGAGGTCGTGACTACACCATTTGATCCAACCACAACTCCCCCCAAAACAATCACACTAATCCACTATATTTATTCTCTAATATAATAAGAGGAGAAAACATGAATAACAATATCCTTGGAACTCCCCTCGAAGTTTGTAGCCTTGATCCGCTTACCGGTTTTACCCGCGAAGGGAGTTGTTCTACTGGAGATGAAGATTTAGGCAGACATGTAATATGCACCCAGGTTACCGAAGAGTTTCTCCGCTTCTCGTATGAGCAGGGCAACGACTTGACAACTCCAGTCCCTCTTGCAGATTTTCCAGGATTACAACCCGGTGACCGCTGGTGCGTCTGTGCCGGTCGCTGGAAAGAAGCTCTCGAACATGGTGTTGCCTCACCGGTCATTCTGACGGCTACCCACAGTTCAGCTCTCGAGGTGGTAAGCCTGGAAGACCTGCTCACCCATTCTTACCATGACAAACAATGCTAACATCATCCATCTACATGTAAGGGTGATACATATAACAACGCGCCGCTACACACTGTAGCAGTTTGTAAATACTTTGTTTTTCACGCTTGACTTTTTTTATCGAACACGGTTTTTTATACTTGTTTTCAGGTGCTTTCTAAAAGCATAAAAGGGAACCCTGTGAAAATCAGGGACGGGCCCGCCGCTGTAACCGGGGACGAAGGCTGCACCGATGTCACTGACCAGGTTGTACTGGTTGGGAAGACGCAGCCTGCAGGATGAACCGGAAGTCAGAAGACCTACCTGAAAAAAAATTGAGTTTATTCCGTGGACACGAATAATCCATTACAGAGACGAGGACAAACAGGGCTTCCCCGGATCATTTTTACTGGTCCGGGGTTTTTTATTTACGGACCACGTCATCACCAAAGGAGAACGAGATGCACAGAAAAGTCCGTATCATGTTTGTCGCAGTATTCATGACAATGCTGCTAAGTATTCCGAACGCCTGGGGTTCAGGTTCGATGTCCAGCGGTAAAGAGGCTAAGACCGCCATTGTGATTGCCCATTTCGGCACAACAGTCCCCTCTGGTCTGGAAGCTATCCTTAACATCAACCAAATTGTCCAGAATGCCTACCCTGGCACAGAGGTTCGTACTACATTTACCTCTAATATGATCAGGAAGGTTTGGAAAAAAAGACAGGCTGAACCGCAAAAATGGCTTGATCAAGGTATTCCGGAAGATATTCTCTATGTTAAAAATATCATTGCTACAATCGGTGACCTCCTTGAAGACGGCTACACCAATATCATTGTTCAACCCTCTCACATGTTCTTCATGGAACAGTCTCACGACCTTAAGCAGTATGTAAATGCCCTTGGTTCTATTCGCACTATGAAAGAGCGCTGGAAACCATTTACCAATATCGTGATGGGAAGGCCAGCACTTGGAATGCCAGGCGATGTCTACTCCTACCATGAGGATGTCGATGCTGTAGTAGCGACACTGGCGGAAGACTTGGCGATGGCAGAGAAGGCCAATGCAACACTGCTCTATATGGGCCACGGCAATGAGCACTGGTCCACCGGAATCTATGCTGAAACCGAAAAGAAAATTCGTGAAGTGTATCCGACCGTAGACACCTATATTGGTGTGGTTGAAGGCAGCCCATCTCTTGATGATCTTATGCTACGTATGAAAAATCATGTCAGCAATAAAAAGATAATTATCAAACCGTTCATGATAGTTGCTGGTGATCACGCCACAAATGACATGGCGGGACCAGAAGAAGACTCCTGGAAATCTATCCTGAGCAAAGCCGGTTACGAGGTAGAACCGGTATTAAAAGGATTAGGTTCAAATCCCGAATTTGCCAGGTTATTTGTTGACCATATAGCTGATGCCGCAAAGGAGCGCGGAATCACACTACAATAAATATATACCCATCGCATTCCAGATACCGGCTAGAAGCCGGTATCTGGAATTTTTTCTCTTCCTTACCACATTCTCCACATTCACTACCTCCAACTGATCTGTTGTTTTTTACTGGCAAGGATTTTTTTACCAAGCAAATGCAGTACATTGGTAGAGATACTCACAACACATACACGGCCTGCCAACCCGTCTCATTTCTATTCGGCTCACCAGAGAAGCAGACAGTTTTTCCTGCCCGTCGTATAAATCGTAATTAGAGTGTATATTTATCATTGATTCATATTCGAAACTCTCAGTTATCATAGAATATCTAGAACGAGGGCCACAATGGAAACCTGGATTATCACATTTATCCTGCTGGCGACACTGTACCTGCTCATCAGCGAGAAAATCTCCGTTGACCTGACAGCCATAGGTATCATTGTTCTGCTGGTGGTGAGCGGCATTCTCACTCCACGTGAAGCAGTGACCGGCTTTTCTAACCCTGCAGTCATTACGGTTGGGGCCATGTTCGTGGTAAGTAAAGGCATGATGCGAACAGGTGGCGTTGAGTTTTTAGGCAGGCAGGTTATTCGCCTTGCCCGTGGTAACTTTATGGTGGCGCTAGCCGTGATCCTCTTTACTGTGGCCATTGCTTCAGCATTCATCAATAATACCCCTGTGGTAATCCTTTTTATTCCTGTAGTCATGGCCATGTGCTGTGAATTTGGAATGAGTCCTTCCAAGTTCCTGATTCCAGTATCCTACGCCTCCATACTGGCAGGTACCTGTACCCTTATAGGAACTTCAACCAATATTATTATCAGCGACCTGAGTAACGATTACGGATATGGTGCCCTTTCCATGTTTGAACTGTCTATAATCGGAGCGCCCATCGCTTTGTGTGGTATTCTTTTTCTGTTGGTTGCAGCCCCCAAAGTGTTACCGGAGTTAGCTAGCCCAGTCTGTCATATTGCCGACAGCGAACACAGGCAATACCTGGCTGAACTGCAGATTACAAAAGGCAGCAACCTTATTGGCCACGCCTCCATCAACTTGTTTAACGGACGTTATCCTAAAATAGAAGTTTTAGAGGTCATCAACAGATCCCACATTTATTATCCAGGTCGCGATGAAATAACCGTGCAGGAGGATGATATACTTTTGGTAAAAAGCTCCCTCAATGATCTTGTAGCAGTCCTTCATAAAGAAGGTGTAGAGCTGCCTTCTTCAGAGAGTGGATTGCTGCTTGGAGCACAAAAAGATGCTCCCATAGTGGTCGAGCTTATCATCTCCCCACACTCTACCCTACGCGGCAGAAAGCTCTACAACACCGACCTGGTTAAAGACAAGGAAGTGAATATCATTGCGGTTAAACGCAGCAACCTGCATATGAGTGAAAAGCAGATCCATGATGTCCGGCTGCAGACAGGAGATATCATCCTTATCTGGTGCTCTGAGAGCAAACTGGAGAGCATCCGCGCCGGTCAGGATTGTATCGTTATTGAAGATGTGTATGAAGAAATTGTCCATAAACGAAAAGCTATCTGGTCAATCGTTAACTTTATCTGCATGGTAGGTACTGCCACACTTGGCCTGGCCGACATTATGACCTGTGCACTGACAGGAGCTTTTCTTATGATTGTTACAGGCTGCCTGCAGATGCGTGACGCCTACCGTGCACTCCAGGCTGACGTGCTGATACTCATTGCCGGAACCATTGCACTTGGCGCCGCCATGCAGAAGACCGGCACCAGCCAGCTTTATGCCGAAGCATTTCTCAGCCTGTTTTCAGGTCTCTCCCCTACTCTGGTCCTGGGAGGTATGATTTTGCTTACCTCAATCAGTACTCAGATACTCAGTAACAATGCCACCGCAGTCCTGCTGCTGCCCATTGCTATTTCCACCGCTCTTGGTATAGGTGTCGACCCCAAACCTTTCATTATCGGTATCTGTATAGGTGCCAGTGCCTGCTTTGCCACTCCTGTAGGGTATCAAACCAACCTGATGGTCTACGGACCAGGTGGTTATCGATTTAAGGATTACTTAAAACTTGGCATCCCGTTGAATATCTTTGTTGTTGTGGCCGGAATGTTACTTATCCCACTTGTCTGGCCCTTTTAAGCAAACCTTCCAAATCTTGTAGTTTGCAGAGGAGAGGACAGACAAGACATACATTCATTATTTTGAATATTTACATAAACATATTTGAACAATCTTCTCATTTTGTGGTATTATCAAAAATGACAGAATCTGGGATGCTGCGCCCCACTGTCACCCGAGGCTTATCCTACTCTATTGAATTCTAAGCTGTTATTTACCGGGAGGCGTTATGAAAGTCAGAGATATCATGGAACCCCTGCATAACTGGTTGACTCCTGAGATGTCTGTCCTGCAGGCAATACAGGTCATGAAACGGACCAAGCGCGGTCACGGACTGTCTGTAAACGGAATTGTTGTTCTTGATAATGAAATACGATTGATAGGGATTATCTCAACTAAGGATATTTTGCGGATGCTCATCCCCTCCTATATGTATCTGGATGACATTGCCAATGACGACAGCACTTGGGAGGGGCTACGCGCAGACCGGACAGAAAAAGCCAACACCTTCAAAGTGCGCGATATCATGACCGAGGATGTAAGAACCATCTCCATGAATGACTCCGTCATGCGCTGCGCTGACATGATGCTTGTAGAGCAGATACGCCGCCTTCCTGTGGTTGGAAGCGATGGCAAGGTAACCGGGATAGCCTATCTGCGAGATGTTTACAATGCGGTAACAAGTCTTTTGTGCGACACTTCTGCAATTGTCGGGGCTACCTGATCTTTTCTCTGCTCCCGCCTGTTACAACGCAGGTCGGGAGCTTCTTAAAACGTATCAATATATCGGTATTTTTCACATACGCCGAATTGGTAAAGATGTCGTGGGATCAGTCATACTTTGACCAGATTTGCTGTAATATCCCTTTATCCTGCATGCGCTTTAAAGCATCATTGATTTCATTCATCCTGGAAGCATAAAGCGATTTTTTACCGACCATTACATAAAATTCAATTGGCCCAAAAGCAACATCTGTCCTGACAAGCCTATCCCCCAGCCCCATTTTTTCGATACGGTAATTCATTGGTAAAGCAACATCAATCATGGCATCTGCCCGTTTCATAGAGAGAAAACGGATAATCTCATTGTCTCCCCCAACCCATTGGGTTTTGACACCTTTATCTTCCATATTCGACTTGTGCCAACCATTGCCATTATTGGAGACTAATACAAGATCCAGGGCCTTAATATCCTCTACCGATATGATTTTTTGTATTGCTTCAAGCCGTGGATGTCCGGCATAGGTATATAAATTCAGGTACAGACGAAAAAGAGGGATGCTCGTTACCTGAGCATATTGCTTCCTGCTCTCCGTAGGAACAGTAACAAAAAAATCGGTCTGGCCATCTGCTACCTCACGCTGAGCTCTAGCCCAGGGCCGTGGCCTGGGAAGTGACTGCCACTGCAATTCTCCTGCAAACAGCGCATGTACCAGATCGGCCAGTAACCCTTCAAGCTTCTGCCCGTGATCAGAAAAACTATAAATAGGATACCATTCAGCATCAGATATCGAATGCAGAATCACCGGCCTGTCAGCGGCAACGGCTCTATTCCCCAACAATATGAACGTGCAAAACACTATAAGGAAAAACTGTTTCATAGGAATGATCCGATTTATCTGCTAATATTATGGCAAAAATAACACTACCGTACACAGCCACTAGTAAAACTATATCACAACCGTCCTGCCTGGTCTACACTGGGCATCTCGAATATCAGGACAACCACGTCGACATTTAACATTTGGCATGAGCTGACATGGCGACAATCGCATACCGCTGGTAACAGTGAGGGACATTATCTTTGACCATCCCCATGGCCTGCACCCCTCACAGTGTCAACTTCTTATACAAGAGCCTTTCATCATGTACAGGCGCATGTACAGTACATACTATAATTTTTGCAAAGCAGAGTTCTGCCAAATTCCAATATCACATGGAGAGAATTATGCAGCCACTACAGTTAAAACTATTCCTGCCCTTTTTATTGCTCATTATTTCCTGCAACACCTATGCAGGACCAGCCGACATTACCATTAATGGCAATGCAGGTTCACGGCTCCTCGCCGAGAACTTCGGAGCATTCAATGAACCCTGGGCCATGACCTTTCTACCGAGCGGGGACCTCCTTGTAACAGAGAAACCGGGGACTTTGCTCTACGTTCAACTGGGTAACCACTCCAAGGTGCCCGTCAAAGGCATACCTAAAGTGGCCTATGGCGGCCAGGGTGGTTTGGGAGATATAATCCTTCACCCTCAATATGAAGTTAACCATATGATATATCTATCATATGCTGAGCAGGATTCTGCTGGCAAGAGAGGTGCAGTTGTTGTCCGGGCGCAACTCCATCCGGCACCTGACAAACCAACACTAGAAAGCCTTGAAGTTATCTGGCGACAAAAGCCCAAGGTCTCTGGTCGGGGGCATTACTCACACCGGTTAGCATTCAGTCCCGATGGAAAATTATTCATCACTTCCGGAGAACGACAAAAACAGATGCCGGCCCAGAGCTGGATCCAAAATTTGGGCAAAGTCATCAGGCTAAACGATGACGGATCAGTACCACCAGACAATCCGTTTCAGGATAAAGGAGAACTTGCCAAAACTTTTTGGTCTCTTGGCCATCGCAACCTGTTGGGTATTGCTTTCGACAGACAGGGACAACTGTGGACACACGAAATGGGGCCCAGAGATGGTGACGAATTCAACCTGACGCTTAGTGGAGACAATTACGGTTGGCCACTTGTATCCTGGGGCAACCAATACTCCGGTATTCCCATTCCAGATCATGATACTCGTCCGGAATTCAATGCACCCGAAGTATACTGGGTTCCAACCGTTGCACCCTCAGGCCTGATCATATACAACGGCTCTATGTTTTCAGAGTGGCAGGGTAATGCCTTTCTCGGCGGGCTCAGATCAAAATCACTTGTACGGATCAGAATTGCAGGTGACAAAGCTGAAGAAGTAGAACGTTTTGCCATGGGCAAACGTATACGAGAAGTTGAGCAGGGACCAAACGGTGCAATATGGGTTCTTGAGGATAAAAAAGGTGGTCGTCTACTTCGGCTCACCCCATATCAGGAGCAATGAAATAAGGGAAATGTCATGCAACGTAGAGCCAGATGCATGACATTTCCCAAAAATGGGAGTACAGGTAAGGCTCACGCCATATCTACTTGTCCCAGAAGTGGCACGCAACCTGATGCCTTGGTCCAGCTATAACCAGTTCTGGTTTCTCCCGGGCACAGACAGCCTGGGCAATAGGGCAACGAGTCCGGAACACACAACCTGAAGGCGGCGACAGAGGTGAAGGAAGATCTCCTTCAAGCACAATACGCTGCTTTCCCTTTTCCTGATCCGGATCCGGAATAGGTACGGCTGAGATGAGCGCTTTAGTGTATGGATGTTTCGGATCATCATAAACGCTCATCTTATCAGCAATCTCCACAACATTACCAAGGTAAAGCACCATAATTCTGTGACTGATATGACGCACGATAGAAAGGTCATGACTGATAAAGATCAAAGACAAACCGAAGGTTCGCTGCAAGTCCTGAATCAGGTTAATGATCTGAGCCTGAATAGAAACATCAAGTGCTGATACAGGCTCATCACAAACAATCATCTTTGGTCTCAGGATCATCGCCCGTGCAACACCAATTCGTTGACACTGGCCACCTGAAAACTCGTGCGGATAACGGTTTATCATCTGCGGCAAGAGCCCGACCTGCTCCATAATTTTTGCCACCTGATCTTTCCGCTCCTCTTTGGACAACTCAGGGAAGTGGACAGTAAGTGGCTCAGCGATAATATCACCAATGGTCATCCGGGGGTTAAGACTTGCCAATGGATCCTGGAAAATTATCTGTAGATCTTTCCTGTGGAGAATCATCTCCTTGGACCCTAGGCCCTCAAGATGTTTCCCCTGCCAGATCACCTCTCCAGCAGTTGGCTCGATGAGCTGCAAAACCCCTCGCCCGAGGGTTGACTTGCCACATCCAGACTCACCGACAACGCCAAGGGTCTCTCCTGCGTAAAGGTCGAAACTGACATCATCAACTGCTTTCAGTGGAGTAGGCGGCACAAATAGTTTACCGCTTAGGATAGGAAAATATACTTTCAGAGCACGAACCGACAGGATCGGTGTCTCATTTGCAGTCTCTGTTGTGTCAATCATTTCATTTTCTCCAGATGACATGCTTTCAACCGTCCTTCCGAAACGACTTCCAGTGGTGGTTGTTTGGTGCGACAGACTTCCATCACATATTCACAGCGAGGAGCAAAACTGCAACCTTTAGGCAGGTTCTGCAGGTTTGGTGGCTGACCGGCAATAGTATATAATGGCCCTTTTCCGGGATCATCTATACGTGGCATCGAGTCCAATAAGCCCCTGGTGTAGGGGTGCTGTGGATCATGAAATATCTCATGTACCGAAGCCTGCTCAACGATCCGGCCACCATACATCACGACCACTCTGTCACTGAGACCTGCAATAACACCAAGATCGTGGGTAATCATCACCGTGGCCATATTCAGCTCCCGGCCAAGGCGGGCAAGAAGTTCCAAAATCTGTGCCTGAACGGTAACATCCAGCGCGGTGGACGGTTCATCAGCAATAAGCAATTTTGGTTGACACAACAGTGCCATAGCGATCATCACTCGTTGCCGCATACCGCCTGAAAACTCGTGAGGATACATCCTGAACCGCTGCTTAGGCTCAGGGATACCCACCAGGTCAAGCATCTGAATCGCTGCTGCGGAAGCATCTGCTTCGCTCATGCCTCGATGTTCCACTAACACCTCGGTCATCTGTTTGGAAATCCGCATATACGGGTTCAGCGAAGTCATCGGATCCTGAAAAATCATCGAAAACTCCACCCCACGCAGCGTGTTGAGTTCAGCAGGTTTTAGGCCGAGGATCTGTTTGCCTTCAAATAGGACGCTTCCTTCGGTTTTGCCATTCTTGGCCAATAAGCCCATGATCGACATGAAAACTTGTGTTTTTCCTGATCCGGATTCACCGACTATCCCTAAACACTCACCTGGATCTATAGAAAAACTCACATCGTTGACAGCGCAAACCTCACCGTCGTGGGTGTGAAAACTTGTGGTCAGATTCTGTACATCAAGCAACATAATTATCTATCCTTAGGGTCAAGAGCATCACGCAGACCATCCCCGATGAAGTTGAAACAAAAGAGCGTCAGCGCCAATGATACAGCAGGGAAAATAAGCATCCACGGAGCCGACTCCATCTGTTTCGCCCCTTCTGAGATCAGTACCCCCCAACTGGTGAGCGGCTCCTGCACACCCAGGCCAAGGAAGGAAAGAAAGGACTCAGTCAGGATAACCTGAGGAATTGTCAGAGTCATATAGACAATTACTGGCCCCAGAACGTTAGGAATAATATGCCGGGTAATAATTTTCCAGTTGGAAACCCCAATAGCATGGGCCGCTTCGATAAACTCTTTCTTCTTCACGGACAGGGTCTGCCCCCGGACAATCCGGGCCATGGTCAACCATTCGACCGCCCCCAGCGCCACAAAAATAAGAAAGATGTTACGACCAAAAAATACCATCAGCAGGATGACGAAAAACATAAATGGCAGAGAGTAGAGAATGTCAACAATACGCATCATCACGTTGTCGACCCTGCCACCGATGAATCCGGCTGTTGCACCATAGGTTACCCCGATCAAAAGACTCACTGTGGTGGCTAGAATACCAACCATGAGAGAGATACGGGCTCCAAACAGTGTACGTACGAAAAGATCACGGCCGTTCCCGTCTGTGCCGAACCAATGCTGTAATTCCGCATTCGGTGGACCGGGAAAATCATAACCCCAATCAGGGTCATCGTAGGCCCACGGCGAAAGATAAGGTGCCAGTATAGCCAGGATAATGATAATTCCCAGCAATACCATGGAGACCACTGCGGCTTTGTTATGCAGAAGACGACGAACAGCATCCTGCCAAAGGCTTCGGCCCTGTATTGTTTCCGTTACATCCAGCCCGTTCAGCTGGTCTTTCATGAATGGTGTAGTAGCCACTTATTCAACCTTTACTCTCGGATCGAGGAACCCATACAGCAGATCCACAATCAAGTTCAACCCCATTATGAGCACAGCATAGAAAATAACAACGCCCATAACTACAGGGTAATCACGGTTTAATGCCCCATTAACAAAATATCTACCGATTCCCGGCACATCAAAGATCGACTCGATGACAACCGAACCAGTGATAACTGCGGCCGTTGCCGGCCCGAGGTAGGAGACCACTGGCAATAGACCGCCTCTCAATGCATGCCGCATCACTACAATTCTTTCCATCAGCCCCTTGGCGCGGGCAGTACGGATAAAATTAGAGTGCATGGTTTCCACCATACTTCCCCTGGTCATTCGGGCAATATAGGCAATCTGCGGCAGGGCCAGGGTAATAACCGGTAGTATCTGGTTCTGCACGGCTCCCCCCCCCCAGCCGGCAACCGGTAACCAGGAAAGGTACACCCCGAAGACAAGCGCTAAAAGTGGTGCCATGACAAAATTCGGGATGGCTATACCTGTCATGGCCACCCCCATAACCATGTAGTCAAAAACAGAGTTTTGCTTTAGGGCGGCAATGGTTCCAGCCGTAACCCCCAAAAGTATGGCGAGAATAATGGCGGTCACACCAAGCCTCAGGCTTACAGGAAAACCAGCAACAATGAGGTCAGTTACGGTAAAATCAAGATATTTGTAGGATGGTCCGAAATCCCCTTGCAGAATATTTCCGATATAGCTGAGATATTGCTCATGAAGAGGTTTATCGAGGTTATACGCCTTCAGGATATTTGCCTCAATTTCAGGCGGCAGCTGTTTTTCCCGGTCAAATGGACCGCCGGGAGCCAACCGCATCATAAAAAAGGCAACAGTGACAATGATAAATAGTGTCGGAATGGCACTACCTAGACGACGAACGGCATAGGCAAACATACACATACTCCAGGAGTGGGTCGAGTAACAAGAGGGAAGGTTCCTAGGCTATCCTGAACGATGATGACGATTCCAATACTCTATGCAGTTAAGCCTCAACGATCGAAACTATTGAACGCCCTGAGCATACAGCATATTGGAACAGGCCAACCTTCTCAAGACAGGGACCCGATTACCTCAATGCAACAGTCACGGAAGCAATTACGCTTCCGTGACTGTTGAAAGATGTTACTTGAGGGTTACGTATCTCCAGCGATGAATGTCTTTAGGATTATCAAAAAATCCCACAACGTTCTTCGCAACCAGGTTCTTGGACACGTAATGGTAAATCGGAATAACCGGCTGATCAGCCATGGCCATGGCTTCTGCCTGTCGCATTAAATCACCTCTCTTTGCAAGATCAGCGGTGACTTCTGCTTCGAGCATCAACCTGTCGTATTCGGGATTAGAATAACGACCATAGTTGTTGACGCCGGTACGGGTTTCCAGGAGGTAGAGGAAATTCTGGGCATCATTGTAATCTGCAATCCAGCCTGCACGGGCAACCTGAAACGCACCCTGCTTGAGATCAGCGTAGTGAACCTTTACTTCAGCATTGAACAGTTCAACTTTCACACCGATCTGCTTCCACATCGAAGCAACGGCAACGGCAATACGCTTATGGTTTTCTGAGGTGTTGTATTTGAGCGTCAATTCCAGTGGATTATCTGCATTAAAGCCTGCTTCGGCCAACAGCGCTTTAGCCTGCTTCACACGATCAGCATACGGAACGTCTTTCCATTCCACTTCGGCAGGATTCTCATAGTTGGAAACTCCTGGAGGAACGAAAGAATATGCCGCCAATTCACCAGTCTTCAGTACTTTATCAACAATCGCTTCACGGTTTACCGCCATTGACAGTGCTTTACGTATACGCACATCAGTAAACGGTTCAAGAGCAGAATTGATCGGGTAATAGTACACACCCATATATGGAGCGATGTGTGTCTCTTCTGGCATATTGGCCCTGAGCCACTCAATCTGGTCAGAAGCAAAATCCATAGCCACATCAATTTCACCGGCGCGGAAACGCTTCTGCACTGCTGCGCGGTCTTCCTGGGTATAGAAGGTCAGGTCATCAAGAACAACCGAGACAGCGTCATAGTATTTATCGTTCTTGGTAAGTTTTACATGAGTATTTGGAAGCCATTCAACGAGTTGGAACGGGCCATTGACAACTATATTTTCTGGCTTGGTCCAATCTTTGCCAACCTTATCAATAACATGCTTTGGAACCGGGTATGCGGTATAATGGGTCAGCAGTTCAAGGAAATATGGAGCAGGACCGGTTAGTTTGACTTCCAGCGTGTAATCGTCAATTGCTGTAACAGCCAGGGTATCAGCTGCAGCTTTACCCGTATTAATCGCCTCGGCACCTTCAACAATGTAGAGTAGAGATGCATACTCAGCGGCAGTCTCAGGCAAGAGAATTCGCTGCATGGAGTAAACAAAATCATTTGCGGTTAGTGGTGTACCGTCAGACCATGTAGACTTGCGCAGCTTGAAAGTATAGGTCTTGCCGTCTTCAGAAATGGTCCAGGACTCCGCAACACCAGGTACGGCATTCGACTTAGGATCTTCCGTGGTGAGGCCGACATACATATCACCAACAATATAGTTTTCCCAGGTACCGCTCACCTTATGTGGATCAAGAGATGCAGGTTCGCCCATCGATGCTACGCGCAACGTACCACCGGCAAAAGCGGTACCAGCGGTCATAACTGCAAATATACATGCTGCGTAAAGAACAGTCCGGAATCCGAACATTTTCTGCCTTAGTCTCAGCTTCATAAAACTCCTCCAATTTTAGAAATTAGCATACTATTACAACATCTTATTTCGGCATACACAACAACGGTTCGCAACTTCTTCCACTAGCATATGTATACATAACCCGGCAATCTGGCAAGCAGGAATAGCACTTCTGGTCCTAAATGTATACCAAACGTCAATACAATCAACACAATGCATGTATATGTTAAAAGAAATACCAAACATTATTTCAATGCAACATCTGTGTACAGACCTCAGACCTCACCTCCAAGCATATTGAACTACATGCTTGAAAGATATAAAGGCTGACATAACGGCTCTGAATTCTCTGGCGTAAAAGGTAAGGCCACCTTTCACTCTACTGCATTTCATTGTCAGATGACAACCTTAAGATACGATAAGGTTTAAGATCCGCCAACTTCCACATGGCCTCAAGATGAGCCAGCAGAACCCAGCGCCCTCTTTAATGAAGCAAGCCACAGGCAGCATAAACAATATGGGAAATGGTAGATTGCCTATTGTTCTCCATTTACCCTGTCACGTCAAACAGTACACCTGGAGCAAATATCTGATGAGGATCTATCCTTTTTCGCACCTGACACATACAGCTCAAAATCTCTGCAGGGTACTGTATCTCCAGCATTCGTTTTTTCATCCGGCCTATGCCATGCTCGGCCGCCACAGCTCCACCCATGGCAACTACCTGTTCGGCCCAGCCTGAATAGATCTGCTTGGCCCGTTCTAACTCGTCCATGTTTTTCGGTAAAAGGTTCACATGTACATGATTATCGCCGATATGCCCAAAAACTACGCTGTCTATACCGGCCTGCGCAAGATCATTCCGATACATCGTAAACATCTTCTTCATGTGTATAATCGGCACAGCCATATCAGTACCAACTTTATGTAAGTCAGGGTATTGGGCTTTCCGCTGACCAATGATTGCATTCACGGCCTCCGGTATAGCATGCCTGAAAATTCGCTGAGCGGCAATTTCTCCTGGCTCCATAGCTGCCCAAGTGTCATCAAGGCTTAAGCCAACACCCTCCAGAATCTCTTCCATGACGACACAGCCTTCTTCAGTCTCCTCTTCAGTACCTGACAACTCAAAATACACCCCGCACCCATCCCATGTTGGCAAATCCGGGATATGGCTGCCAGCACCATCATTTTCTTTTTTCTCTCTTAACAATGAAAAAGCCGCTGAATCAAAATATTCAATAGCGTCAAATTGAAAAGTTTTCGTGCTCCTGCCATTTTCGACCAAACGTATGGCCATCTCCTCATCAGGAACAATCACTACTACCCCAATCATCGACTCAGGCCGCTTTGCTAGACGTAGTTCAACCTCGACTATCATCCCTAAGGTTCCCTCGCTTCCGATAAATAGATCAATCAAATCCATGTCACTTCTAAGAGGATACCCAAGAGTTGCTTTCGTTGCAGGTACATCAACATCAGGCACGGGTATAGTGATTACCCTCCCATCATCCTGCTGAAGTTGAAAAAAGCCGCTTTCAGCAAAGACCTCACCTCTTCTGATTTTCAGAAGTCTACCATCTGCCAGGAGCACTGAAATTGCTTTAATCCATTCACGAGTAGCGCCGTATCGGTATGAGCGTGCACCAGAGGCATTGGTTGCAACAATACCTCCGATATGTGCCGATGTCTCTGTAGGGTTCACTGGGAACCAGAACAGTGAACCATCATTTGCAATCGCGTGCAGGTCAGTCTGTTCGGCCGGAGTACAAGCCACAAATCGAGAAAAATCGTTATTCATAAGCAGGCCAGTGAGGGAAGCAAGCGACATACCCGGTTCGACCCGAATATAATACTCATCGCCATCCCTACCCATGCCCAGGGGCCTGTTAAGTTTGGAGAGGCTGATAATTGACGAGCCATCCAATGGAGCTGCCCCTCCTGCGATTCCTGTCCGACCAGCAGATACAACACATTTTTTATTGTTTTTTAGGATATCTTTCACAGCCCATGACGCCTCCTCAATAGAGGATGGGAAATAGATCGACTCCACCTTTTCTGCACACAACTTGCTTTCATCACCGAGCAGCGCTGCATATCTCTCTTTTATTAATTCGCTATCACTTACTACACTGCACTGAACTGCTTTGCAGATATGTGGCTCAATAGTATTCATTTGTATCTCCTTTTTGTATTACACCGAGACCAAATAAACATCTATTTGAGGTTTAGCAATAGTTCCTCCTATATTCAGACGCTGCTAAACGGTATGAACCAAGGACAAGTCACTGTATTGGGTTTCCTGGTAATGTTTAAAATTGACCCGCTCCGCAGTAGGGGGTACTATCTGTCTGCCGTTACCGCAACATAGAATAATCACACAAAACCGTTACCATCCTCGGAGTCTAATCATGAGTTTACAAGAAGAGATAAAAGGTCAGTTGAAAGAATCAATGAAGGCTAAGGATACTGCCCGCACTGGTGCAATCCGAATCCTGATTGGTGAATTTCAGCGTCAGCCCGAAAAAGAACTTGCCGATGACAAGGTTGTTGGCATAATCAAAAAGTTGATCAAATCTGAACGTGAACTGATAAGTGCCGGCGGTCAAGGAGATGAAGCATATATCACTGTCCTTGAGGGGTATTTACCACGTCAGGCAACGGAAGGGGATATCAACAACTGGATCAGTGAGAATATTGATTTTTCTCAGTTTGCCAATAAAATGCAGGCAATGAAGCCCATCATGGCCCATTTTGGCAGCAGTGCTGATGGCAATACAGTAAAGAAAATTCTACAGAACCTCTAATCAGAGGTTAAAAAACAGTAGGCTAATTGAAAGGAAGCAGCAGGACATTCTGGTGTTCGAAGCAGGAAAAGAGTCAAACATCACTACCAAAGAAAGCAAAAGAATCCAGGCGGAACAAGCTGCCAGTTAATTGCCTGTTCCAGCACGGAATCTTTTGCTCTCTCCGGAGGAGTTCGCCTCCAAAAGCATGAGAACCAAGGAGGTTGGCACTCTGCAACAGCCTGAGAACAACCAGACTGCAGGAGGAGATAGAGGAGGAAACCTGGAATGCCAAGCTTGCTACCTGTTTCTGCACCCCACCGATACATTAGGTTTAAGCTTGGCAATCCTGGCTTCGATTACATCTATACAATTCGTAGGGTCACGTTTTGTACATTTCCTTTAAAGCAATGAACGTGCCAATTTATTTTTTCGCTATTTAAAAATTGTATTATTTTATGGATCATCCAGGCACGCCTTTCGACACCTCAAGACATTACCAATCATTTCAAACATATAGCCAAGACACCGCTCTTTGAAAACATTTTATCTATTTGATTCGACCTGAACCTGCCACTTCCCTATCGCCCAAATAATGTTCATTTCGTTTTCATTAATATAACTTCTTCCCGTTCTGCCGCACTTTTTTGCTACATCTTTTTCTGTAAAATCGGATTTATATTTGTTTTTCTGCAAACCAAACGATACCAGCAAGAGCAGGCACCGAACTCCTAACATAACGTTTTCAATCGCTTTTCTTAAAAAACAGGCACATACCAAAAATGAAATTCACGGTCTTCAGACAAACATGAAACCCTCGTCTGAAAAAACAGACACATTGCGTGTTTTCGTTCTTCCCCCTGGCTCATCCCATAATACAATCTACAGTTTTGCCATGTATTGACATGTTTATTCTAGTGCGTTCGTGGTTGTTCTGGACAGGTCCGCTGTAGTTTCCTGCTGAAAACGAGCTGATCTTTTTTTTCAGACAGTCTTCTTTTCCTTATCAAAAGCTACAGAGACACATCGATACGAAGAGGTCAGGAACCCAACTGGCTCAACTCCATCCGATATATTAATAAAATGAGAAATGAAGTTGGAATCAATCCACAAAACATGATACCTTAGCGAAAAGGAAGCTATACTTTAATACATAATAATCAAAGCAGAATCCTGGATCATTCCCAACCTATTCGGAGGTGAGTTATGGCTTTGCCCAAGGACATGTATCAATGCCAGATTTCAAATTGCGGATACGTCTATGACCCCGACAAAGGTGAGCCAAAAACAGATACTCCCCCAGGCACACCGTTCACCGACCTACCTGATGACTGGTCCTGCCCATTTTGCCAGGCATCTAAGAAAAGTTTCAGGCCTCTGGCGGGTCCAGGATCGGTTCTCACAGACGGCATTTAGCGATTTGCCATTCATTACAGGTCAACAGAAAAGCTAAGGGGTTACTGTGTTTCCGCACAGTAACCCCATATATTGCACAATAATTCCGTGCGATCTGTCAGCAACTTAAATGCCAGGTACGCCTTCTGTCAGAGCGTTTGGCCAACGACGCTCAGCGACTTCGTCTGTGGAGTAATCCGGCAGAATAATCGGCGCAACAGCTGGATTTTCAATACCCGCATCTGCGAGTTCTTGTTCGAATTTCACAACATGATCCATGGTCAGCTCTTTGACCTCAACACCGCCCTGAATATATTTTGCCGCACCGATACCAGCACGCCGGCCAAAAGTAATGATATCCTGAAGGCTGTTACCCATCAAACGGTTCTCACCGTGAACCCCGCCGATTACTTCACCAGCACCATAGAGACCTGGCAAGGTGGTTTCTGAGTCACCATTAACATTGATACCACCATTTTGATAATGGAGAGTCGGGTAAACAAGCATTGGATCCTTGCTTATATCAATTCCATGACGCTCGAACTGGATAAATTTGGCTGGAAGCTCTTTTTTCACCGAACCTGGACCATGGAGTTCTTCGATCATTGGAGAATCGAGCCAGAGACCGACACGTCCGGTAGGAGTCATGATGCCAAGGCCTTTCTCCATTGCCTCCTGGATAAGTTCCGCAGATTCAACATCGCGTGGCTCAAGCGGGAAACAGAACTGCTCACCATTTCTGTTTAATACATGGGCACCAAGACCACGGACTTTTTCAGTAATCAGCAAGCCAACATTTTGCTCAGGATAAGCTACACCTGTCGGATGATACTGCGTTGAGTGCAGGGATTTGTTGCCAATGCCCGCACGATACGCCATGACCACACCGTCCATGGTAGCACCGTAATGGTTGGTGGTGGCAAACCCCTTCACATGAAGACGACCAAAGCCACCAGTGGCCATAACAACAGCTTTAGCTTTAACAATGGAGAACTCTTTGGTTTCCATATTGAAGAGAATTGCGCCTGCACACTTCCCATCTGTATCAAGCAGCAGTTCAATTGCAGGGCTGAACTCCAGAGAGGTAATCATGTCGGCACGATTACGCGCCTCATCACGAACAACGCGCATAATCTCTGCACCGGTCATATCGCCAGATGATTGCAGACGTTTTCGTGAAGAGCCACCACAATGACGAACAACTGTACGGCCGTCATCATATTTATTGAACATCATTCCAAGACTTTCCAGCCAGGCGATAGAAAGTGGCGCATCTTTAGCCAGCGCCGCCACTAGGTCACGTTGATTCGTGAAATGACCACCACCAATAGTGTCTAAAAAGTGGTAATACGGCGAATCGCATTCCTGAGTTGCTGCCTGGATACCACCTTCCGCCATGATAGTGTTAGAATCACCATGGCGTAATTTGTTGGCTATTATCACCTTACAGCCCCCATCTGCAGCCATGATTGCCGCTGATGTTCCTGCACCTCCGCCACCAATGACCAGTACATCTGTCTCGTAGTCAGCCTTAGTTAAGTCAACAAGGCCAGGTCTCACTATGGAGCGTGACTCAAGCAGCCGGGTTACGCCTTCCTGAAAAACATCTCCTTTGTTTGGCCCAACCCGTACTTCTTTTTTGGCATCCGCCTGATAGTCTGGGTGATGCTTTCCGAGCACTTCATCACGCTCTGCCATTGAAAGAGCAGGATAGTGTTCATTACGGCGTGCCATTGCCACACGCTCCGGGCGTGTAGCTTCTACTTTCTTTATCAATTCTTGTAATTCGGGTGTGTATCCCATGATATTCTCCTTCGTCCCAGATGGTCGATGCGTATCTTTTATAGATGACTTGTATCTTGTGGTTTCCAGCTACCGGCCTCGGCCATATCTGGTTCTCGCTCCCGAGCCACATAGAGTTCTTCCAAGCCTTCTTTCGCCATGGAACTCAGGCCATCAAGCATCTGGTCATACTTACCACCTTCAATTTCCCCAACCCTGTTTTTCAGGTGTTCAGCCTGGGGCTGGATAAAGCGGGCAAAAACACGACGGGCCAGCTGGGCAGCATGATATTGCGGAATCTCGCCCATACATCTGCTGGCACATAGACCACACTGAATACAGTCAAAAGACATGCGTGCGGCTTTTTCAATATTGCCTTGCTTTAATGCAGATATATACCCAAGAACATCAACATCCATCGGGCAGGCCTTAGTGCAAAGGTTACAGGCCACACAGCGGAACAGCTCAGGGTAAAGTGCATGAATAGCCTCAGCCGCGCCACTCATATCCTCAAGCTTATAATCTGCTCTGTTTGCAGGAAAAAACGGAATCTGGGCAAGGTACATATTCGCTTCAACAACAGTCTGGCAAGCCAGGCCGAAATGCAGTTTGTAATCACCTGCCATCCGGTACACAGTTGGACAAGCACCACAGATACCACCACGACACCCTGCTCCACGCAGAAAGTGAAATCCAGCAAATTCCATCGCTTTCATTATTGTCAACGTTTCTGGTACTTCATACTGCTTACCCATCACAAATATTGGAATCGTCTTGGCGCCTTCCGGTAAAATTGCCCGATCCCCGGTCGCTACTTTGGGTGTCTTTGTTGTTTCACACATGGTTTATCTCCATTTTCTCGCGAAATATAATATATCTCCAAGGCTCACCGGTTAAGCGGCCAGACATTTCTTTTGTTGCAGCAATTCCAAGCTCTGAGCGTCATTGAGTTCAAAATGACAGGCCCCAGGATCAACCCCCAGTGCTACAGCCAGCAATTGGGTGAAATAATACGTTGGGATCACGCCATTGATATTTTCCCTGGCAAGCATGTGCTTCTGCTGCTTTCCAAGGTTATACTCACAGAGCGGACAGCTGGTAGCTATCGCCTCGATTCCTGCCTCACCTGCTATGTTAATAACCGCAGCTGCTGCTGAATTGTCACCTAGCTCGTTGCCCAAAATTTGATACGAACCACAGCATTTATCCGCAGCAGTAAACGGTACAACAGTGGCCCCCAAAGCCCCCATCATACCGGACATCAGTTCATAACTGCCGTAAGGCTCAATGCCTACTTCAGCCGGACGCTGTAGTGTGCAACCGTAATAGGTGCCAACTTTAAGATCGACGAGTGGAACCTTTACATATTCCTTCAGTTTATCCCAGCCAACATGCTCTTTAAGGAAGGTAAGATAATGTACAACCTCGACTTCACCAGCGTAGTCTATCTCTTCATCCATGAAACGATTAATGGTATCTCGTTTTTCCACATCCTCCCGCATGAGTTGGTTAGCTCTTGCCAAAGTGTTATAGCACATGGAACATAAGGTCACGAGTTTGTCCGCGCCCTGCTCTTTTGCCCGAATGAGATTTCGCACCGGCCCGACCATATGAATAAGATCATCCGCTGTCAGTGAATAGACCGCACCACAGCAGTTCCACCTGTCTATTTCTTCAACCTCTACACCAAGTGCTTCCAATGAAGCCACCGCAGCCTTCTCCAGATTCTTGGCTTTGGTTTTCAGGGTACAACCTGGATAGTAACTGATCTTCATTGCTCTCCTTAACTGGTCAATTTTCTAAACCCGGCAACCATTGCGATCTGTGGAAGATCCGCAATCGTTTCGGCCGATATTTGTGATGGCTCAATTTTGTTGTTACCGGTACGCAGTGTCTGCTGGCGTAACGCCTCCATGACTTTGGCAATATCAATTCCTCTCGGACACTTTACCGTACAGGCATGACATGATGCACATTTCCAATGGGTGTTGGTTTCAGCCAGCTGTTTATGCAGACCGAACTGTGCCATATGCATCACCCTGCGGGGGCCTAAGTCCATCTCTGATGTCATTGGGCACATACCACTGCATGTAGCGCATTGCATACAGAGCTTGACATTTTCACCGCTCAGTTCATTTAGTTTTTTAATCGACTCCAGTGACAGAGTCCCTGCATTCATCTTCAATGTCATCATCCTTTTCTTTCTGGAAACAATGAAAAGCCTCCGGTAACGTTTGCAAACAGCGTCAGCATCAAAATCTACCAGGCAAACGCACCACACAAGCCGTTTGACCAACCGCAACCTGATCTATGAGGTACAAAACGATCCTCAGCATTTCTCCTTCACACCATATGCTTTGCATAGCGCAAACCCAAGAAGCAGACCAGTTCAACTATTAGACCATTACGACAAACTAGTATTAACAGATAATTGAGCGCAATTCAACACTCTTTATATGTCACAATATCAGCACATTAGCCACTTACGAATGAATGAGCGCTCATTCTTTCTTTTTTTTAGCTATGCATTTTGTGCGCATGTCTTTTTGCACTATCTGCCGAAATAATACAGGTAGAATTTAGAGGGATAGTATAAGAGGATCAATATTTTTTACTGTCTCTGCACTTGATAAGCTGGGCTACCCCACTGACAGCGAGAAGAAAAGATATTATTGTATTAACAAGGTCTAGACCAAATACCACAAAACATAAATTAGTGAAGGGTAAAAACTCGTTGTTGCAGATATTGTCAGACAGGCATTAGCTGCACCACCTCTCCTTTTTAAATTAATCACGTATTTTCAGTATTTTGTTTACACATAGGGTTCTTTCAGTTATGTTATCTGCAACAATTAAACACGGCATCGAAACACTATTATCAGCAGGTTCAAACCGTAAATTTAGCCGAACTGTTTTTGACATGAACGCAAGAATCAGCACGTCTGGCTGGAATGGAGTAGAGCGAAGATCTCCAAACAGTTGCAGACGAAGAAGCTCAGAAAGAAGAAACTTGCCGGAGCGCCGGCAGGATCCCCGTAAAGGAACGTCTAAAAGACGTTCTCTTGCAGCAGTTATCCGTTCGTTCACCCACGGGAGATTAGGCGTGGATCGGCGTAAAGGGTTTGACCAGCGGTTGTTTGAACGCCGCTGCAGTGGTCCGCGATCCTTACTCACGCAAGAAGAGCTGAGTGCCCTTTTAAAATAATCCTGTAATGAGTCGGGGGTAAACAGGATCGTTTCACCAACACGATACTATTAGGGTAAAGTTTACCTTTTCCACTGGAACCAATCATCCGTTTCCTATGCTCAATGCTTCTTGGCGATTAGCCAAAGCACTGTAAATACTCTCCCCGCCCCCTATTGAGCTATCTTGTCTTTAGCAGTTTCCGGTTCACAATCCTCTCCGACAAAACAGCCATCCTCCTGCTCACGCGGTGACACATAGGAGAATATGCTACTCTGCCCAGAAGACTCACCAGCCTCAGAGGAGGTTTCCGTGAAAATCGACTCGCTTCGGCAATGGTTATCCAGAAACTCTAGAATCATTTGCTTGCCTTTTAAAACTCGCAGTTCCCTATCCCCCTTTACGACAAGCACAGGGATTTCGGCAATACCAAGCTCTTTTAAGTATCGCATGTTCTTATCTGGAAAATACTCGGAATTCAATATAATCCCTGACAATGGTTTTTCTTCAAGTCTGTCTATAGGGTTAAAGTTAAGGTTACACGTAAAATCTGCATCAATAGTCTGAATAACGTCTTCACAATGTGGGCATGTCGAGGAAAAGAAAAGAGACAACTCTTCACCTGACGACGTATTTAATGCAAGATGTCCATATACGCCCCTCTCCAGACTTGCTCCACCCGCATCTGAATATGGAGTAAACTGCAGACTGGAAAAAGCAAGAACAACTGAACCAAAAACCGCGATGGAGGCCAAGACCTGCCTCCAACCCATCAATATGTTCAACACTCCAATAATGCTTAAAATAATGAGACAGTATGAGCAGAAAACCTGGGCAATATACTGTTGAAAACAGACGAGCACACCCTCCGCAGCCATGCCCGCTAAGAGTAATACCTGAGCTAAACTCAACCATCCTCGAATCCCTCTGGCACTTTGCCAAAGAGCAAAGAAAATCGTCATAAAATAGAGACTGCCGGCCATATTGAATGCAATAGGCGGTACATTAGTCAGCTTCTCAACAACTTCACAACCGTCATTGAGACAGAGGATATTTCCCTGGAGAACAATAAGCAGAGCCTGAGCCGCAGCAAGTAATCCCCCGCCTAGGGCAATGAGCATCTGCAGTCCTAACATTGCCGGGGGTTTCTCAGAGAGTCTTCTTGATGTATACAGCATAGTTTCCAATAATCATGATATAAGACGAGAATTCATACACTTAACATTAACAGGTTACAGTATAATTCGGGCACTATAAACACTTATTTACTCTTACCGTTACCGCCACCATTATTGCCTTTCCCACCACCATTATTATCGTTGTTACCGTTATTACCTTTGTCGTTACTTTTCCCATTGTTCTTTTCAGAGCGGCCTTTATCCTCTCTTGAGGAACCAGAAACCCCGGACTTCTTTCCATGTCCAATCGTTGCACCTGAATTCAGATCCATGGTTGTTGCTAAACGAATTTCTTCATCGCCGGTAAGTTTAGCCTGTGAGGACTTCCATTTTTCACCCTGCATTTTCGTATGACCGAGGCCAAGTACTCCTGGATGAACATCAAGTTCATGAGCTATTTCTCCCCAACCCATACCCGACTCACGAAGGTCTGCTATTCGTCCATCCTCAATGCCAGTTCTATCACTCACCCTCTCATCAATCTCAGCATTCAGTTCAGCAATTCTGTCATCATCACCTTCAGCCTCAGCTTCAACCAGCTCATCCTGCAAAGAAGCAATTTCTGAATGAATTTTTTCAAAAGCAGCTGCCTCAAGGTTTGCATCATGTGCGGCCTGGGCCTGATTCTGGTAAACAGATGTTTCCTCAACAGCGATATTGTCCTCATCTTCGACCAAAATTTCATCAGCCTGTATGCTCAGAGCCCATCCAAAAACCAAAGTACAAGCCAATGT
>CALNZA010000018.1:0-35673 GCA_942490935.1 Desulfocapsaceae bacterium | reverse complement strand
AAGATATTATTTTATCAGTTTCATATTGTTTATATAAAACTTTGGAGTAGCCTGGAGACTGCTCTCAATCGTCAAATAATATAGTGTTTTCGTGTAATCCCCACCAATTTTAGCCCATGCTGAAGCTGGGGCTAATGGAAAAGCTGTGATTGGGCCAGTCGTCTTCACTTCTGTTAGCTGACCGCCATTTCCATAAAAATAGTAGTCTTTAAAAATAGATCGTGCTAAATCCATCCATGAAGTAAGGCCAGTCTGTTGGTACATAAAAGCAAAAAGGCTTGAAAACATAACGGAGTCTGGACCATCTGCAAAGTTGGTCCCCGTCCACTTATAATTTCGCTCCCAGTTGATTTTGACAGTGTAGGGAAAGTAACTCGTCCCATTGTCAGAGTAGGTGCCGCAGGTGTTATCATCCCAGTTTGCGTAAAGTCTATCCCTTGCCCAAATAGCATGCCTCTCTAAAAAATCACGAATAGCTATCGCTCCTAAGGAGTCACCGACCTCAACCAGAGCATCATGAAGATATATACTCGGCAAAATAACAAGACCATCGAAAAAAACATGGGAATCGCATGCCACCGAACCAGCACTACCCTGACAATATTAGCTGGTATCGCATCAATCCATCCACCTGGTAGCCCATTGCCGTTAATTCCTTCCTTGGTCAGAACCCCATTCATGTAAATATCTTTTGCTGCAGTAAGGTATTCGATTTTCCCTGTTAGTTCATATACGGCTAATAATCCCTCTACGGCACGCATTTGATGTCGGGTTTCGACATCACTCCCGCACTCTGTCGTGTCGCAATTTTCATTAGTGATATACTCATGGATCAGATGAAATGCAGTCTGCTCCGCTACATCTAGATAGCGTTGTTGCCCGGTGAGGTAATATTGAAGAATAAGTCCTTTATTCCAGAAATGTGAAGACATCCTTACAGCTGAAGCTTTTGATGTTGAAAAATCATCGTTATAGTTTAGGAGCGCATCTAGCTCATACCTATGAGCACCGTGAAATCGTAAACCTTCGCTTGCAGATGCATTAGGGTCATGTAATATTATAATATCTGCTAAGTGGGAAACTAAGGATTCCCCTAAGTCTCTAATGACTGCATCAGAAAAGCGAACTGAGTTCATGAGGGTGACCAATGACCAGTCGTAATGTTGTGCGCTGTATCCGTTTGTGGCTGCTCTTGGGGTATCTCCAAACTCCGCCATGATGCCATACCAGTTTATAGGTGTGGTCTTTTCTGCATCCATATAGATAGGGCGTTTTTCTCTTAAATCAAACCAATCATTTGGAGTCCATGCCTGATCACTGTGACTACTGTCGAATTTTGCCCTAATCGTTTTGTTGAAAATGTCTATGGCTTCTTGTAAAGCCTCTCCTTCGGGGAATGTATAATCGTAGTTGATATGCTTGCGAGGGGGAAGGCTCCTGTCCATTTTGCAGCTAAGTACTCACTGGGTGCTACTCTTGCAACCAGCCGTTGTTTCAAAGGGATAAAAATGCTTTCTATGTCAGTAGCAGGATTGGTGTTGAAGTCATACATTAGGCTGTGGGTTTTCCATGCGCCGCCTAAAAACCTGTGTTTTTCTGCTGTGCCTGGCCAAAGAGCATAGGCGATAGTACTATTGTCGACTTCAATTGCTTTGAGCAATTTTGCCAAAACCACCTTGATGATACAGAAATTCCTCGTTTAGAATCTTTAATTTGCAAAGCGCCTTCATATTTTTTCGGAGTTGGGTTGATAACAGCCGTTCCATTTTTTGTGGCAGAAAAGATAAAGTTATCCGTTTCATTTGCTGTGCTGTTTTCTTTATGTTGTTGGTTGACTATATATTTATCACTCGTGTAGGAGTGAGATATATTGTCAAACTTGATATTTTTTGACTCCCCCTAGGGTGAAAGGTGTCACAACCTTGATGCTATCAAAATAAGCATGTTGGACTCGTAGAAGGCCGATACTTGCATCTGTCCAGCCGAGATTTTCATTTTTTATAGTAATGTCAACTTTTAACATAAGATTTATTTTAAATGCAGTGAGCCGTGTTGTATAGCCCAATCCGTTGTCGCCACCGGTCGGTACTAACCTTTTGCCTAAAGTTTCCTCAAAGAAACCAGTTAACATGATCACACATCGTAGTGGTCCATTTTCTTCAATGGAGACGGTGCGTGTTGAATTATTGCTAGAATATATATTTCCATTATCAGTAACTTGAATTGACACTCCTACTCCAGCATCAATCAGTTGTACCCCATCAAGGTAAACTTCATTGAATATTTGTGGCGTTGATTTGTCAATATTGATTGAGATTGCTCCTGTTGCAATGCTTATATTGGTCGTATCATCAGTGGCGATTGATTGAGGTAATGGCTGTAACTCACCACCAAAATTCAGATACAATGTTGAGCTTGAATTCGCACTCAAGTCGGTTGCAAAATCAACCAAAAGAGCTTTAGCGGGTTTGCTTAGATCGGTCACTTCACCATGATATCGAGATAGAATTCTGAACTGCGCCGGGATTGTTTGTCCAGCCTCATTAGTTATATATAACGCATCGGTGCTGAGGATATTAAAATCTTTTGATAAGGGGATACCCGATGTCACATATTCACTGGAACAGGATATTCCGAACTCCTCTGCTACCGTAATAGGGAGTTGACCTGCATGGCTTGAGATGCAGGAGAGAAATAAAAATAGTAAAAATAACATGTTATTCCATACCAGAAATTTTGAAAAATAGATCACGCACTTGTGTATAGTTACGAGTGCCATTGGCTTGATATGATCCTACATTAAACGTTCCACTGCCTGGGTTTTTAGTGTCTAATATGAGGAAATTTGATTTATCGAATAAGCTATCAGTACGGCTAAGTGTGACTATATTGCCGTTCGAGAGGGACACGCCGCTGTTGAATGTAAAAGAATTGTATGCACGAGGGGATAGTTCTGAACCAGGAACAGGGACTGAAGTTCCTAGTGGGATACCGAGATTATTGCCGTTTAGTTCATATACGTTGACGGTATAATCGACATTAGAAATATCCCCTATTATAGAATTGACATACACCTCAACTTGGCAAAAGCGGTTGCATCTGCTCCGGTGTATATGCCACCTACTAGTTCGTAATTTTGATCTTTAGCTAAAGGGATAGTATTGGTAGGTCCAGTAAAAGTTACTAATTCAAAGAGTGGACCTCCTGCACATGTTGCCCCCAAGGTAATAATTTGTTGTTTGATGGCAATGGCTCCTTGGTTGTCTATAACTGTGAGGGTGATAGGGATTTCACCACTAGACTGAGCTACCTCTAATACCGCTGTGACACCATTAATAGTGCTAGCATTGTCCAAACTCCATCTATATTCGATAATAAGAATACCATCAGGGTCAGGGTCATTTTGATGTACTGGCATCTAAATATAAGGTACTGCCGTTTAGGGTGTAAGTTAAGTCTGCTAACGGGGGGCTGTTTGCTCCTAATTTGTCGGTTATGGTAATCTTTGTCAGTGAACCATCAAAATTGGTTTCAGCAAGAGTAGGTGATGTGAAAAGTGTACATGATAAAGTGATTAGTACTAACTTGGTTAATGGCTTCACTAAGCAAAGCCAGCAGAGATTTTTAGTGCAAGGAGTCAATTTCATGTTAGTAGCCTCCACAGGAGCTAAGCCATTGATGGCGATTTTGTGATAAAAAACATATGAGAAAGATACAATCAGGGATTGTACTCTATTGCATTTGATGATGTGGTTTCTGTTCCGTCAAGATTGATTGCTTTTATAGCAAAGATATTAGATGATTGGTTAATTGCAATATTACATGCCAGCGATCGTTGGTTTGTGTCTTGTTTCGCACACAAATTCCCCCATTGTGGTAAATGTTGAACCCTTTAATTGTGCTCTCCAAGGTAGTATCAAACTTCCCAGGAGAGTGTGATTAACCTGCCTAGTACCTCAGCCTCTGAGGCAGTTGAACTAATCGCAATATATCCTATCGTTTCATCTTTATGGGCTAACTCGCTATCCTTTGACTGCTCTTCCTGGAGAAATAATTCAACATTCTCGTTAGTAAGTTTCTGTATCCTAAGAGCGGTTGTATCTCCTCCATTCATCGTTTGTTGCTCGGTAAAGAGGAATGGTGTTGACTGGAAAGGGTTCTCAAATGGAACTGTAGTTACATTTGGCGTGACAGCAGTAGTTGGGGTTAAAGCTGAAAACTGAATATTATCCACGCTACCTGATCCTGTACTCCAAGCGAGATAGGCAACAGATTCTGCAACGTGGGTTTTTTTCGTTGTCTCCTGTTCCTGGAATAAATACGCAAAAGAGGTGGTAGTGACGTTTGATATGCGCCCGGTAACCGCATCTTTTTCATTCTCAGAAACTATAGTTGTAAGTACGACAGGTGGCGATGCAAATGATTGGTTAAATGATATCGTTTGCGTTTTAGAGCTACCGTTAAAGATCCCTACGTCAATTAACGTGCCATCTGGTAGAATAGTTTGGCCTTGTTCAATGGCTAGGTAGTTAACAGTTTCCTGGGTGTGTTTACCATCAAGATAATCCCATTCTTGCAAACGAACCTCAAACCCCAGCTTATCTAGATTACGAAGCCTTGTTATTACAGCTTCCGTATCATTATTAGTCGGCGGGCTTAAAAACACAGCTGGGTTATTGAACGTGTTCTCAAAGTTAATTCTTACCCATTCATCAGTAAGGCCAAGCCCACCAATTTCATAGTTAAGAGCGATCTCATCTTCGGGTTCTTCAGCTACAATTGTCTTACTTGTAGGTTGGCTATTTGCACCAAGGTCATCGGTGACCTGTAGAGTTGCAGTGAATATTGCACTTGATGTGTATGTGTGTTGAACTGTCTTTCCTGTGCCTTTAGAGCCATCTCCAAAATTCCATAAATGTGTAGCTATGTTGCCATCTTCATCATTTGATGAAGATGCATCAAAGCTTACGGTAAGTGGGTATGGTCCTTGTGTTGGCGTAGCAGAGAAGGACGCTATCGGTAATTGGTTTTCAGTGGTTGCTGGGGTGACAATGACGGGTGTGGTTTGGCTGCTTGTGAGACCGAGGCTATCAGTTACAATTAATTTTGTGTTATAGGTTCCAGCGACAGTGAATACATGTGATGTTGTTTTTGTTGTACCTTTTGCACCGTCTCCAAAGTCCCAGTCGTAACTTGTAATCGTGGCATTAGTGGCAGTTGAGGCTGACCCGTCAAAAGTGACAGTAAGTGGTGATTCCCCGGCCGCTGTAGATGATGATATCACCGCCGATGGCGGCACAGGTTCTACAATGACGGGCTCAGCAGTTATTGTTACAGACGTAAGTGCGCTATTACCAATGTCATCAAAAACTTCAAGTTGAGTGGTGTATGTCCCTGGTATTGTATATGTGTGAGTAACTGCTGCTCCGGTATCTTTGTCGCCATCGCCAAAGTCCCAGCTATATGAAGAAATGTTGCCGGTTGAGTTTGCGGTGCTAAAGGAGACGCTGAGCGGAGCTGGGCCGGAAGCTGGGCTCATGGAAATCTTTGCAGTTAGCGCTTCAGTTGTAGGTTCTTCAGGTGATGTTGCATCGTAGATAATGGTGTTGGAAAATGTTGTAGGTACACCTGCTTGAACCGACAGCGGCAAGGGAAAATGTATGCTTGGGCTGTAAAATATCTATGGTGCAATCAAGCGAACGTGCTGTTGCGTCACTGGTCTGGCAGAGTAATTCTCCGTTACTGAAAACCTGAAAACCACCAGCACTTGACGTGTCGTCAGCGTATTCCCATGTGAAGGTCGTTGCTTTACGTTGAAAAAGCTCTGGGAAGTCGGCGGGGTCTAATATGAGGAAGTTTGACTTAACGCTCTCTATATCACTTGACGTCGTAAGAAGCAATTGAAAATGCCATTGGTTCGTTAATGAGATCAGCGAAGCAAGATAGCGTTGTGACCGCAGGGTCAGTAGTCTCACAGAGTGCCGTCTCGTTCATGTACATTCGATAGCCTGCTGCCGTATTGCTTGTTGAATCTGTTTCCCAAGAGTATGAGATAAGTTGACTACCAGTTGATGATGGTGTTGGTGGCTCAGTAACTGGAGGGGGTTGGGTGTCAACAATATCTCCAATATCAAAGTGGTATCATCACCAGTGTCATCAACAGGTAAGGTGCCAACAACGTCACCATCATCACTAATTGTGAAGTAAAACTTGGGAGACCTCTCACTGTCAGGGGCGTCAGAATACTGCACTGCCAGTTCGTAATAATGTTGTGTGTCCTCAGTATCAAAAACACAAGTGAGAGTATAAGTGGCTGCAGATGTTACAACAAGCTGACTTGTGTTATCCCTAATGGTGTCGCATACTGGATCAGTTGCCTCGTCCTGGTATAGTTTAAATCCGGTAAACGTCTTTTCTGGTTCCGTGGTAGTGTCGAAGGATATCTCAATTTCGAGAGTACGGGGTGACACCGCGGAAAAAGCAAAGTTCGGCAATAAGCTGAAAACGATTATGAGTAAAAGCAGCCGTAATGTCATGGCAAATATCTTAGGGTATGATTTGAAATAGCCAGTTGAGTATTCATTTCGTTATAGTGTCAGTGTATACGTGCCTTTGTGTTATAAACAAAGACCGTTGATGTGACTCTTGAACATGCCAGTTTTCAAGAAAGCTTTCAGTGGTCAATTCTGAGCTATAAGTTTCTTGGTTTTGACTTTGTTCGCTTGTTGTAATGCCCAGTGTAGCCACTTCCTCTGAGCATCAGAGAAATCGCTATCACGCTTTTGAATAAATGTTTCCATGTTTGCCATGTCAGAAAATTCTGCTTTGTAAAGACCATCAGCGAAAGCTCCATGACCCTGAAGTGAGTAACCGCCTTTATGGTCTACGGCAACTGTAAGGTCATGATTGTTATAGAGTGTATAGTCCGCAGTGATAGAAATTGTACCTTCATGAACTTTTTTAATGTAATCAAAAGTGTACATGCCAAGCCCCACCACGCAAGCTAAAGCAATAGTTGCAATTACCCTATTTGCCATAGTGTTAACTTTTGGAGATAAGAAGTCCTTTAGCCCTAAAGGTATGCACTTGGGTATCTCCCTATGTATATCTGAGAGGCGTGCTAGGCAGGGCTCTACAACCTTTCCGGTGTAATGTTCGAGGTCGTTGATGGCTTCGATGTCTGAAGGGTTGGCCATAGCTACTTCAAGGACGTTGTTTGTCTTGAACCTTAGTGGCAGTATTCCATACTGATTACATAAATATCTAGGCACAGTCTTCTTTACTTCAGGAGAAAAGAGTGTTTTAACTTCGGTAATTGATATCTCAAGCTGACTGGCTAACGTTTCGGCCAACTGGTCATCTGTAATAGCTTTCATTCGAACAAGTATGTGGCCTAGTCTACGGTTTCCTCCGATTTGGAGTTTCAGCGCTTGGTCAATCGTGTCCTGAGATACGAGGTTTTGGCTAATAAGTAATTCGCCTAGTAGTTGTTTGTTCGACATTTCAAGGCCTCCGGTGGGACAATGAATGATATTGTTGTGTCACGTTTTTGTAATATAGACTATTGCAACGTTTGTGACATAATGTCTTCATGTTAGTTAAGTGACGCTTCGTGTCACCAGAATCACAGTGGTGACAGATTTTGGTACTTCGATTTTTCTTGTTAAATATTTGTGTTACGCTTGTGGTTGGATGGGATTATCTCCCTGATATAAGCCATTTACGTATTGTCTTTATGGGAGGCTGTGTGTGAGTGAAGAAGTTCCCACTGGGAACCCCTTTAATGCCTCTTGTATATCTGAAAATATATTATGCAAAATGTATTCCACAAATTGGCAGGCCTCTTGTTGCTTACTGTTTCCCCACTATTTTTTTTGGGAGGACCAGATTATTACAGTGCCAGATCTTTGCAGGAGATTTGGAACCTGGGCCATGTTCTATTTTTCTTTCTGTTGAGTATATATGCATTCTACCATAAAGGTTTTGTGAAGATAACCTTCTGGATTCGTATATTATGCTGCGTATTGCTTACATTTCTTCTTGGAGCTCTTGTAGAGCTGCTCCAGCAAATGGTCCCTGATCGTATTGCCAGTTTTTCTGATTTGCTGAGGGACATGTCTGGTTTTATGATCGCATTTTTCGTGATCATATTCAAGGAGGTTGAGTCAGATTTTCTCAGGAAGGTGAGTATTTGCTGTGGTTCTGGAATATTGGCTGTGTCACTTTTATCGTTGGCCATCGTTTTTCGAGATGAGATGCATGCCCGCAATGAGTTTCCAGTACTTGCCAATTTTGAGCATGGGCAGGAACTTAAAAGGTGGGAAGCTAGCAATGTAAAACTGACTCGGGTAAAGTCTCCGGTACAGTCCGGTAGCTATTCCTTGCGGTTGAATTTTTTACCTGCAAGGTACTCAGGCGTTTCACTGGTCCATTTTCCGAATGATTGGCGAAATAGAAAATATTTATTTTTTAATGTATACAACCCTGGAGAGCCTGTAGAGTTCCACTTTCGAGTTCATGATGAATTTCATCAGCACGACCCACGATATGACAACAGATATAATAATAGTGTTCTCCTGGAAAAGGATGGAATGGTGTCCAGGTGAGGATACGTGATGTTGTTGACGGGCCCAAGGAAAGATCGTTGGATCTGTCAGCAGTTAGACGTCTTGGGATATTTCTCATGGCTCGGAATACTGAAAAAACGTTTTATCTAGACAATGTGCATTTGAATTGAGCTATTGTTTGTATTCTGTACGTTTTTTGTTTCGCTATTAAAAAATGTGATTGAAAAATTGTGTAGTCAGGAAAAAGCTGATATCCTGATCTCAAATTACGTAAATACCCAATCTGTATGTTGATTTGCAGATGTTGTTAAGATGAAAATTAAATAAACTATATTGCCATGCCGTATTTTTTCAACAAATACTACCCTGCAAGGAACGTGATGTTTTTTGTTGGTGAGGGATCATTGCTGTTTGTGTCTATGATGTTGGTCCATTTGGGCTTTATTGGAATAGAATCTTACAGTGATGGTTGGGTGATTTTTACCAGTCAGAGTCTGCTGTTTACGATAATATTCCAACTTTCCATCTATTTTTACGACTTGTACGACCTGAGTCGTGACCGGAGTATTGCTGATACCGCAACTCGAATGACACAGGCCTTTGGGGTGGGTTGTATAATACTTGCCATAATATATTATGTTGCTCCGCCAGCAATGATCTCAAGATGGGTTTTCTGGACAGGTTTTTTGACTACAGGTCTGGCCCTTATGATATATAGATTTTTTTATTATAAGGTTTTGCGTAAAAGAATGTTCGCACAAGGAGTAGTTATAATTGGCACAGGGAAGCTTGCGAATGATATCTCACGTGAGGTGGAAGGTCGGCACGACTCTGTATATAAGGTACTTGCTTTCATTGGTGCAGCAGGCCCTGAGTTTAATCCGCATAACGTGCCAGTGGTTGAGAACCTTGATGATATAGGGACGATTCTTCCAGTTGAAAGTGTTGAGAGGATAATCGTCGCGCCAGATGACCGGCGGGGATCGACTCCCGTGCGTACCCTGCTTAAGTGCAAAATGCGAGGGGTTGTCGTTGAGCAGGGGGTTTCGTTTTATGAGCGCATGACGGGCAAGATACTTGTTGAGCGAGTTGATCCGAGTTGGATAATATTTTCAGATGGCTTTGTTTTGAGTCGGTGGAAGTACCTGATGAAACGATTACTCGACCTCTGTGCTGCAGGTACGTTGCTTTTGTTGTCGCTGCCAGTCATGCTTGTCTCCGCAATAATAATAAAGCTGGAAACACCAGGGCCGATTTTTTATTTACAAGAACGCGTTGGACAGAATGGTGTAATTTTTAAGGTGATTAAGTTTCGTTCCATGGGGAAAGACGCGGAAAAAGATGGAGCGGTATGGGCAAAGGAAAATGATGATCGTGTAACACGGTTTGGTGGGTTTATTCGGAAAGTTCGAATTGACGAATTACCTCAGCTTTGGAACGTTTTAAAAGGTGAGATGAGTCTTGTAGGGCCAAGGCCTGAACGTAAAATATTTGTTGATGAATTGGTAAAAGACATCCCTTACTATAATATACGCCACGGTGTGAAGCCTGGCGTTACCGGGTGGGCACAGGTTTGGTACCCTTATGGCGCATCAAAAGACGATGCGTTACGAAAACTTGAGTTTGATTTGTATTACATAAAAAATATTTCTGTCGCTCTCGATTTGCTTGTGATTTTTCATACTGTAAAGACTGTGCTGTTTGGGAAAGGGGCACGGTAAGCACAGTTCTGCAGCGGGAGCGCTGTCTTGTCTTTTCTGTTCTTCCTTCGGTTGCACTGTTTTCTGTGAGCCGAACACTGTCGCTCGGTATTCCGGAATTCTGGTTATGTTCGTGTTGCTGTATTGAAATGCACTTACTGGCTTGAATTGTGAGTGAGTTCTGGTGTTGGCGAGGAGGGGGGCAGTGTCTCGGACACTGGTAGTCCGTCAAAGCGGAGTTGTTACTGGATCGCAATGTCTATTGATAACAATGGCATAGTAATGTCGTGTCGGAAAAGCGAACGAATCGGTGAGTTTGGGAGACTGGTGCCCTGGCATTGCAGCTCGCTTTACTTTGGTAGGATGTTTGCTGAAAAGTCTCAGTTCTATTTTTATCTAGCTATGTGTTTGATATTGTAGAATGTAAAGTTTGTTTGTTGTTTTTCCTGAGTGGCCGAGTGGTGTTTGGCATTGCAATTGCATGAGTGTGGATGTGTTTGTAGTTTGTTTTATGTTTGTAACGTGGGAATTTTTTCTTGGCTTTTGTGGAAAAGTGTTTACAAGTTAAGTATCCCAATTTAGTCGTAGATCATTGAAATAACACAATCATAATTAGATTGAAATGAGATTGTGCAGTTAGACTATATCTCTTTCTTAGATTGAAAAAGTCAGAGAGTATTATTTTACGGATGAGTTGGTTGTTGAAGCTGCTCAGGTAAAGTGTTTGCTTGGCAAACATGCAAATAGGGAAAAGGGAGAATACAATGAAAAAGACATTTTTAACAAGTGCATTGGTTGCAATAGTTGGTGTTGGTTTAACAGCTGGAGTTGCTTTAGCAACACCAGTAATCAATGGTAGTGCATTGCAAAATACATTCGATGCTTTTACGGTAGGTGGTCCAAGTTCAGTTGATGTAAACACAGATATGCTTGATGACTGCTGGCGATTCATATTGGGCTATTACTGCATCAGGTGGTAGTGCTAATACTTTGATTCGCAATACAGGTGGCTATTCTCCAAACACTGTTTTTGGTGTCTATAGTGGTTCCAGTACGTTTGTATTTTTGGAAATCTTGCTTCCTAATACAGCTGGGAAGCAAGCTTTTCTTTCAATTATAGCTCGATGGAAGTGTATATGTAAATAATGTTGATACCACATTGAATTTTGCTGGAATTCATTTGGATACTACATTGACTCAAGTCAGTACGCTGCTGGTGGTTTATTTCATAGCGATACAGCGCTAAATGCTGATGGTATGGATCACATGGCTGCTTATCAAGGAGCTAATACGGATACAGTACAACTTCCTACTTTAGCATCGGGGCTGTGGACAAATAACGAATATGTATTGGCATTTGATGATCAAGTCATGGGTGTTAGTGATCAAAACTATACAGATTTCGTAGTTATGGTAGAATCTGTACAGCCTGTTCCTGAGCCAGCGACTATGCTGCTTTTCGGTGCTGGTCTTGCTGGTCTTGCCGGCGTTAGCAGAAGACGTAAGTAATAGTATTACTTGTTGTCGAGCGTTTGCTTAAAAACCCCACTGCATTTTTGCAGTGGGGTTTTTTCGTTTTAAAGTGGTGCTTAGTTCGTTTTAGATGTGCTTTCTATTAAGAATGAAAGTGTTGACTGTATGTTATTTTTGGCAGGTTGGGCAAGCGTAACTCGCTCTATTGCCTATTTGTAGTTTTTTGATTTTGTAACCACACTTGCTGCATTTCTCACCCTCTCGTCCGTAGACCTCAAGATGTATCTGGAAGTATCCACTTTCCTGGTTAGCATTGACATAGTCACTAATCGTTGACCCACCGCATTCGATTGCATGCGTCAGAACTTCATGAATGCATGTTATCAGTTGCTGCCAACCTTTTTTAGTTATCGTCTTGGCTGGGCATTGGGGCGCTATTCCTGCTTTGAACAAACTTTCGTTCGCATAGATATTGCCAACACCCGCGACGATTTGATTCGTCATGATAAATGTTTTAACAGGTATAGATCTGTTCTTTGCTGCCTGATACAGGTATTCAGCAGTAAATTCTTCACTAAATGGTTCTGGCCCAGTAGTCTTGAAGAAGGTTTTCTCAAGTTCCGCAACTTCTGTATTGTCCAGTACATGCATTGAACCAAAGCGCCTGACATCTGTATATCTCAATTCCATACCATCACTGAGTAGAAAGCGTACATGACAATGTTTTGCTAACGGTTTGTCTGGGCTGAATATCCCAAGGTTTCCTGTCATCCCTAAATGGATAATGAGCAAGGAGCCTGTATCAATTTCAACTATCAGGTATTTTGCACGCCTCCATACGCTGGTAATGGTATGGTTGATCAGATTCTCCCGCATTGCCTCCACAGGAACAGGTGAACGTAAAGATTTACCACTATGCGATATTTTTTGAATTGCCCTGCCAAGTATATGTGGCCTTATACCTCTGCAAATAGTTTCAACTTCTGGAAGCTCAGGCATTTTTTTTCTCCTCAGAAAGGCAGAGGGCTATACCGTATCCCTGGTAGAATTCAGTAGCTACGTCTACGGTGGTTGGGTAATTGCTGTACTCTCTGGAACTTATGAGAAAGCGTGCCATCCATCCATTTGTATGTGGTTCAATGGAATTCAATATGAGCTCAAGGAAGCCTGGCATTCGTGAGTGACTGAGTGCCTTTTTTAAAGCTTCTTTTGCTGTCCAGATAAGTGTAAGGCGCTGAAGCTCAGTAAGTTCTGCTATATTTTGGTAAAGGAGCTCTTCCTCTTCAGCTGTACAGAATTTCTCACGTATATTTTTCAGTGATTTTCTTGGTTCTTGGATATCCGCCCCGCACCAACCATCTGCGATCATGGCGAGACCATACCCGGCCCCATGGGAAATGGATATGTCAGCGTTTTCAAGTTCATGAGGTGTTCTGCCTGCAAGTAGCGGCCGCCCTGTATTGTCGTTTGTGATGTAAAACTGTGCAGGTTCAAGCAAGTCACTAATGTTCCCCAGAAAATTGTAATATTGTAGTACGGCCAGTTTGGCGCATATCCTACCTGTAAGCCATTCATTTTGACGTTTTTCAATGGGAAATGCAGAAATCCTGTCAAGCTCTTTAGCACAGAGGATATGCCTGTTTGTCGGAATCTCCAATGACCTGCGATGGTATTCAGCTCTAGAAACCAGTGGATGCATCGCTACCTGAAAACGACGATGCGGAAAAATCTGGTGCATGAGGCCTAGGAGCGTTTTGGGAAAAACGTTAATATACATAGAAAGAGTAATGTCCCGGTTGTAAAAGAAAAATATCTTGCAATTTCACTATTCCCTATTAACTAATGAATAATGGTTTAGACTCACTATGCAAGTCTTAAGTGAAATTTTCAGGGGAATATAATGGATGGTGGTAGCGGTATAACGATGTATGACATGGTGGTGATCGGTCTCTTTGCTATATTGATTGGTCGCGGTATCTGGCTTGGCTTTCTTCTGCAGATAACAGGCCTGCTGGCCCTTTACCTGGGTTATGTGGTGGCTGGTCAATATCATGATAAATTCTTTCCCTTTTTGCGAGATCTATCCGATAATCCAGAAATAGTCTTTCTTGCGAGTTATGCGCTAATGTTTGTCATAACGTATATAGCGATAATGCTCGTGGGTAAATTTTTATCATATGCGGTGCAGATTTCAATAGTGGGCTGGTTTGATCGGATATTAGGGGCTGCACTAGGTGGAGCAAAGGCGCTTATTGTTGTAGTGTTGATGCATATGGCTCTTGGTGCCCTACTGCCGCCAGAGAATGGATTGATTAGAACCTGTCAGACGTGTGATATTTTAGATGAAGCGGTAGATGTCACCCGCGAGGTAATAAAAAGTGAGGATGTTCGCAAGGCGTTCAAGCGGCGCGAACCCGCGATTTCTCTTGATGCTGTTAAAGGGTATCTTGCGCCAATATCATCATCCATACTTGGTGCGGGCGATGCTGATACGTCTTCAACTGAAGGCCAAAAAGAGCAGAAAAGTGGAAAATAGAAGAGCACTCTTACATGCGGGGTTTTTCTGGGCTTATAGTCCTATTCAGGGTAGTTTTGATGAATACAGATAATAGTAGGCGGCCAGCACGAAAGAAAGATCCTGAGTCATATAGTGAACGATTTTACAGGTCTTTTTCTTTGGGAAAAGGTTTGGAGTCTGCGAGAGTCTGTGTAGAAGAGACAGATCTACAAATATTTACGACGAGTGACGTGCTGGCAACTGCTAAAGAACTGGTTATACGTTACCGTCTGCAGCTCGAAAGGTATATTCAGAGAAACCCAACCTTCGAGTCTTCTCTAATTCCTCTAGAGTCGGACATTCTTGCCACTCCGATCGTTCAAGAGATGTTAGCAGCAGGCAAGGGTGCAGGTGTTGGTCCTATGGCTGCAGTGGCAGGAACTATTTCTCAGTATGTTGGTGAGGGCTTGCTGGCTGATGGGCAGCGTGAGGTGATAGTTGAGAATGGTGGTGATGTTTTCTTAAGCAAAGTGGATGATTGTACTGTAGCAATTTTTGCAGGGGAATCGCCTTTAAGCTATACTGTAGGTATACGTATACGAGTTGAGAATATGCCCTGCGGAGTTTGTACTTCCTCTGGAACTGTTGGCCACTCTTTAAGCTTTGGTGATGCGGATTCGGTAACTGTAGTTGCCAAGTCAACTGCACTTGCTGATGCAGTGGCAACGCGCCTGGGCAACGAGGTTGGCAGTGGGCGAGGTGGGAAGGCTGGTGTGCAAAGAGCCTTGGATTGCGCAAAAAACGTAAAAGGGATTATTGGGGTAGTTGTTATCTGTGGTGCGGTGATGGGTGCTGTTGGGGATGTTGAACTTGTCCGACTGTAAAAGGGAGAGCAGAAGATGACTGAGCAGGAAGCGGTTGATCAGCGAAAAGATTTGCGAAAAGTCGAGCGTAGGCATCTTGTTTTTTATCTCAGGGTTTTTGACGGTATGGGAAGCAAGGTGATTGGGCATATTGTTGATATTTCTTCGCAGGGTCTTATGCTCATCAGTGATAATTCGGTACCTGTGAATGAAGATTATCGGCTGCGAATGCGATTGCCAGCAGAAATTGCAGATAAAGATGAGATACTCATAACTGCTACGAGTAAGTGGTGTAAGCAGGATGAGAATCCGGATTTTTATATCACGGGGTTTCAGATAAACGCTATTACACCGGAAGTAGAGAAGTATATTCACTGTCTCATCAAAGATTTTAGCTTTGATGATCCAATTTGAAGTTGAGATATGGCGTTTGCGGTTTTTTTCTTACCAGGTTCTGGGTGTTTGGAGGAGTGCTGAAGTGAAGTAAGGGTATTATGTGCAGTATTAAGGACTGGTGTTTGAGGTTGCAATTGTCACGTATTTTCTGCAAGTAGTTGTTCTCTAAAGTTTTCCACAAAGATTGTGATATCCTCTTTCCAGTCAACGAAGGTTGATGTTTGAGCTGCGTTGAGGCGGGTGTTTGATAAGATTGAATTGGCAGGCCTGGCGGCTGGGGTTGGATATTCTGCTGTGGTGCAAGGTTGCAGATTGTGATTTACCTGCATTGCTTCAAGGAAATACCGGGCGGCCTCGTACCAGGTGGAATGACCTTCTGAGGTCGCGTGAATTATGCCTTTCATATCCGTGTTTAAAAGCTGCTTGATCTGGGTAGACAGGGTGCGGGACCAGGTGAGTGAGCCATATTGGTCATTGACCACTTTCAGTGGGCGTTCCGGATTTTGGAGGGTAAGGCGTAGCATTGTTTTGAGAAAGTTTGGTCCATGATGCGAGTATAGCCAAGCTGTACGAAGAATGATGGCATCTGGAGCATATTGTAATACTTCTTTTTCCCCGACTAGTTTTGACTTGCCATATTCTGAAAGCGGATTTGGGGTACTGGTTTCAGTGTAGCCTGCTGGTGGAGGAAGTGTTCCGTCAAAAACATAGTCTGTCGAAATATGTATAAGGCGGCAGTTCTGTTTTTGGGCGGCTTTGGCAAGATATTTGGGGCCATTGGCGTTTATGTGCCAGCAGTGTTCAGTATCAGTTTCGCAAGCATCAACTGCGGTGTAGGCTGCACAGTTAATTATAGTGTCTGGAGTATGGGCACGAATAAACGTATCAACACTCTGTTGCTCACCAATGTTCAATTGGCCAATGTCTGGGCAGATGACATTGTGTTCCCTGGAAAGGGTGTTACGGCAATCTGTGCCTAGCTGACCTGTGGCGCCGACAATGATAATGTTCATGGTGTCGCCTTAATTGCCTTATGCTCAGCTGCTATATCCATCAGATACTGACCGTACTGATTTTTCAGCATATCCTGGGCTAATTGTGTGAGCTGATTCAGGTCGATATAGCCGAGCTGGTAAGCAATTTCTTCAACGCAGGCAATTTTTAAGCCCTGGCGGTCCTGGACAGCCTGTACATAATTTGAGGCCTGCATCAGCGACTCGTGTGTACCTGTGTCAAGCCAGCAGAAACCACGACCAAGCGGTTGGACTGAGAGTTTGTTGCATCTCAGGTAGTGGTTGTTGATGTCGGTAATTTCAAGTTCACCTCTTTGGGATGGCTGAATGTTTTCTGCAATGGCCACCACATTGTTGTCGTAAAAGTAAAGGCCCGGAACAGCATATCTGGACTTTGGTTCTGCTGGCTTTTCCTCTATACCTATGACCTGATTTTCCTTGTCGAATTCAACGACGCCGTAGCGCTCTGGGTCTTTTACTAGATAGCCAAAAATTAGTGCCCCTTCCTTGAGATCAGCTGCTTTTCTGACAAGTGTCGAAAAGCCCGGACCAAAGAAAATATTGTCGCCAAGTATGAGGCAAACTGAATCGCTGCCAATAAATTCCTTGCCAATGAGGAATGCCTGAGCAAGTCCGTCTGGTCGAGGCTGTTCTTTGTAGCTGATTTGTAGGCCTAGTTGGGAGCCATCTCCGAAAATCTCTTGGAATCCTGGAAGGTCGTGAGGTGTCGATATGACAAGAATCTCTCTTATGCCAGCAAGCATTAGGACCGAGAGAGGGTAATAGATCATAGGCTTATCGTAGACCGGTAGTAATTGTTTGCTGACTACTCTGGTGAGTGGGTAGAGCCGCGTTCCGGAGCCGCCAGCCAGGATGATACCTTTCATAATTATCTTTAATTTAAAAGAGATGGATGTTGATTCTTGATTGAAGGGAGAAATTCCTTTATTATCGAAGGACTAGAAGAGAGTATAACGATGGTTAATTAAAAGTAAAATGGAAAAATGAAAAACTCTATTCCAGCCTGTTTTAAGGCTTACGATATACGAGGCAAGGTTCCTGGTGAGCTTGATCCAGAGTTGGCATACAAAATTGGTAAAGCCTATAGTGCAGTTTTCCAGGTGAAAAAGGTAGTTGTTGGCTGTGATATCCGTTTGAGCAGTCAGGGGTTGCTGGGCGCACTCACAAAAGGTCTTGTGGAGAGCGGTGTGAGTGTGCTGAATCTTGGACTATGTGGCACGGAAGAGATATATCATGCAGCCTTCAGTCTTGAAGAGGAGGGTGTGGATGGCGGTATAATTGTCACAGCCAGCCATAATCCTGCAGATTATAACGGAATGAAATTCGTTGTTAAAGGGGCGCGGCCTGTTACCGGTGAAGGTGGTCTGTTGCAGATGGCTGAGATGATAGTCCGCGATGAGTGGCCTGTCGCAGCTTCAACATCTGGGGTTGTATCTGAAGCTATCGGTAAGGCGCAATACATTAATCACCTCCTTGGCTATATTGATGTCGAAAAGCTGAAGCCCCTTAAGCTGGTGGTTAACAGTGGTAATGGCTGTGCCGGGGCAATAATTGATTTGCTGGAAAAGCATTTGCCGTTCGAGTTTATCCGCTTGAACCATGAGCCTGATGGTTCGTTTCCCAGAGGTGTGCCTAATCCATTGCTGCCCGAGAATAGGGCTGAAACTGCTGAAGCTGTTCGAAGGCATGGTGCTGATCTCGGGATTGCGTGGGATGGTGATTTCGATCGTTGCTTTTTTTGGGATGAACATGGTGAATTTATTGAAGGTTACTATGTTGTAGGCCTGCTGGCTCAGGAAATGTTGCAACACGAATCGGGTGGAACAATTCTCTATGATCCTCGTTTAATCTGGAATACTGAAGAGCTGGTTAAGGCGGCAGCAGGTGTGCCAGTAATAACCAAAACTGGCCATGCATTTATTAAGGAGCGAATGCGGTTGGAAAATGCTGTGTATGGGGGGGAGATGTCGGCCCATCATTATTTCCGCGATTTTGGTTACTGTGATTCGGGAATGATCCCTTGGTTGCTGGTTTGCTCTATGTTGGGTCGTGGAGATAGATCATTGTCAGATTTAGTGGCAGAGGGAGTAGCTGCTTTTCCTGTTTCGGGAGAAATTAACAGTAGGGTTGAAGATCCTGATGCGGTTATTAGTGCTATTGAGAGTATGTATTCGGATGGGGAGAAAACCTATGTTGATGGATTGTCTGTAAGTTTTCCTCGCTATCGGTTCAATATTCGTAAATCTAATACAGAGCCTTTGTTGCGTCTTAATGTTGAGAGCCGGGGTGACACAATGTTATTGAGAGAGAAAACAGAAGAGTTGTTAGCGGTTATTCGTGGATGACAGATCTGGAAATGTAGTTTTTGAGATAAGGATTTGAAATGATAAATATTCAGCCCGTCATTCTTGCTGGTGGCACCGGCTCACGGCTTTGGCCATTGTCGCGTGAGCTATACCCTAAGCAATTACTCAAGCTTACCAATGAACTTTCCCTTTTGCAGACGACACTGCTGCGTGTGGAGGCACTTGCAGATACATTGCCTCCAATTGTGGTAGTTGGGGAGGAACATAGGTTTATTACCCGCACCCAGATTGATGATTTGGAAGCTTTTCCCAATTATTCGATTCTGCTTGAATCTAAAGGACGAAATACAGCTCCCGCTATTTGCGGTGCTGTGGAATATTGTAGTAGCAATAATTCCGAGGATGTTGTTTTCCTGGTTTTGCCCGCTGATCATATTATCACTCATGGCGATGCCTTTCAGCAGGCAGTTCAGCGTGCCGCTGAACTGGCAGTCGCTGGCTCGGTTGTTACCTTTGGTATAGAGCCAACGCATCCCGAGACAGGCTATGGCTATATCGAGCGCGGTCTCGGTGATCGTGTGACATCTTTTAAGGAAAAGCCTGACCTTGCTGTGGCTCAAGAGTATATGGATAATGGCAACTATTTCTGGAATAGTGGTATGTTTTGTTTTTTAGGAAAGGTGTTCCGTGAGGAGATGCAACTTCATGCGTCCGAGATAAGTGCGAGTATGGGGGCTGCTATAGAGAAGGGTGCGGCAGATGGTAGATTTTTTAGATTTGACTCAGAGGCGATGGCTGGTTGTCCGAGCGATTCCATAGATTATGCGTTAATGGAAAAAACGTCACGTGCATCGGTGGTTGTCGCTGATCTTGGCTGGAGTGATATCGGATCCTGGCAGGCATTGTGGCAAGTTCTTGATAAAGATTCGGATGGGAATGTGTGTCAGGGTGATGTGTTGCTGGAGGATACCAAAAACTGCCTGATCCGTTCAGAGAATATGCTGGTGTCTGCTGTTGGTATGGAAGATACGCTGATAGTTGAGACAGCAGATGCTGTACTCGTTGCTCCGCTTTCGAAGTCTCAGGAGGTCAAGAAGATAGTAGTAAAGCTTAAAGAAAAGAAACGTAAAGAGTTTAGCTATCATGCCACCGTGCATCGTCCATGGGGTAGTTATACGGTGCTTGAAGAGCAGGAGCGTTACCAGATGAAACGTATAACTGTTCATCCTGGGGCTAAATTGTCACTACAAATGCATCATCATCGTTATGAGCACTGGGTAGTTGTAACGGGAACAGCACGGGTTACCAATGGTGAGGTCGTGAAATTGCTCCATGAGAATGAGTCTACTTATATCCCCGCAGGAACCATGCACCGACTTGAAAACCCCGGTGTCATTGCCCTTGAGCTTATTGAGGTGCAGATCGGACCGTATCTTGGTGAGGATGATATTGTACGCTTTGATGATATTTATGGACGGGATGAGCCCAGTTGAATTTTCTTATGCTGTTTAGCGAGCGGCTGTTGCCTGGTGGGGTAGAGCCACTCGCTATGTTATAATGCTTTAGTGTGTTGCATTACGTTTGTTGAATGCTGCCACATATAGATCAAACGTCTTTTTGCTGCGATTGTTGATCCCTTCAAAGGAAACTCCTGACACAAAACGTCCCTGTCGGGCACGACTGTATGTTACTGTGCCAGAGAGGTCGACCAGCTCATTGGCCAGGCCTACTGTAACTCTCAATCTTGCCCCTTGTGGGAATGGCTGGTTTGTTTCTAGCTTCAGCCCGTTTGTGCTTACATCCAGTGTTCGCCCCATGGAGTATCTTCCGCTCCTGTTGTCCTGGTCGAGGACGAGATAGTCGATGAGGTGGATGGCGTCGTGGCGGATAAATTTTCTTTTCTCGGTCATATAGATGTCCTGTCTTTAAAATGAAGGACTAGTGGCTTGCATGCTCCGGGAAGAGTTTTGCAATGGCCGTTTCGTTTGCCTCGGTGATACCACGTTCGGTGATGAGTCCTGTTACAAGATGTGCCGGGGTAATATCGAAGCTGTAATTTGCTGCTTCTGTTCCGGGGGCTGTGAGCGTTACAGTCTGGATTTTTCCTGAAGTGGTGTCCAAGCCGGTTACTTCTGTAACTTCACTCCCTGATCTTATTTCTATCGGAATTTTGTATCCGTTGTCAAGCTCCCAGTCAAAAGTCGATGATGGGAGTGCCACATAAAAAGGTATATTGTTATCCTTGGCAGCCAGTGCTTTGAGATAGGTTCCAATTTTATTGGCTACATCTCCGGACCTGGTGGTGCGGTCGGTGCCTACAATTACAAGGTCGACCATGCCAATCTGCATCAGATGCCCACCTGCATTGTCGGTGATAAGTGTATTGGCGATGCCTTCTTGTTGCAGTTCCCATGCTGTGAGTTTTGCCCCTTGGTTCCAGGGGCGGGTTTCGTCCACCCATACATGAAGAGGGGTGCCAGCATCCCTGGCTGCATAGATTGGTGATGTGGCGCTTCCGTGATCAACAAAGGCTAGCCAGCCTGCGTTACAGTGTGTGAGGATGTTTACAGCCTTCCCTCCCTTTTTTTCACTTATTTCCTTAATTAATTGCTTGCCGTGCTCTCCGATTTTTTTACAAAAAGAGGCATCCTCTTCGGCAATTGTACAGGCTGTTTCAAAAGCAGCAGCGCGTTTTGCTTCGGTTGTTGCGTGGGGCATGATTGCTGTTAACACGCGATCTACCGCCCACTTCAAATTTCGGGCAGTGGGCCGACTATTGTTAAGTTGCTCCCCGGCTTCTCTCATGCAACCCATGAAATCGTTGTCGGGGGCATTGTGTGCGGCAATATACATCCCAAAACCAGCCGTGGCCCCAATGAGGCCCGCGCCTCGAACATGCATATCTTTAATTGCGTTTACCGCTGAATCAAGAGTGGATAGTTGTTCAATGACAAAAGCATGTGGTAGTTGCCTCTGGTCAATAATGTTGACAACTCCAGGCTTGTTTTGATCCGGCCAGATGGTTCTGTAGTGGGTTCCGTTAATGTTCATAGTGTCAATGGTAGAAGATTTGATAGTGAAGTGTCGTTAGATTGCTCTAGGCAAGCATACTGCGCCAGCTTGGAAAAGTAAAACAGGAAGGCTGTGAGCAGATCGGGGCGCTTTGTGTAGCTCGTGTGTAATTGTGTGGACTTGTATGGCTAAATCCCCACTCTCTTGAAGCTTTATGCGTTAAGACGAAAATGTAGTTATTTATTACACAAATGTAAGCCGGAAAATGTTTTTTGCAGTAATTTTTCTCATTAAATAAATGATAATACTAGTAAATATATTATTCTAGATCCGTTGAGGCGCTGCTTCAGAACTGAAATGGCTATTGAAAACAAATTCAAATATGTTACCTTTACCATGATATAATGGCGATTGCATACAAAAATGTAATTAAGTGGACGGGGTCCGGGTTGCTCTTTTGGTGACGGATGTCGGTTGGTAAGTTTTGTAGGAGGGAGATAATGAATAGTGCGGATACAGCGTTTATCTTAGCTGCGGCTGGCCTGGTGATGCTCATGACACCGGGTTTGGCTCTTTTTTACGGTGGTATGGTGCGTGGAAAGAATGTTCTTGGTACCATTATGCAGAGTTTGTTTTTGATAGCACTTATCTCTTTAGAGTGGGTATATGTAGGGTATTCAATGTCTTTTGGTCCAGATGTTGGTGGTGTTATTGGTGACCTGTCCTGGTTTGCTCTCAATAGTGTCACTACCGCGCCCAGTCCGGATTATGCTACTACTATTCCACAATCCGTTTTTATGATCTATCAGTGTATGTTTGCTGTTATCACTCCTGCACTTATAACTGGTGCTTTTGCTGAGCGTGTCAGATTTGTCCCATTTCTTGTGTTTTCTATTTTTTGGTCCATTCTTGTCTATAACCCGGTCTGTCACTGGATATGGGGGAAAGGCGGGTGGCTGGGTAGTTATGGCGTTTTGGATTTTGCTGGCGGCCTTGTTGTGCACCTAACCTGTGGTGCTGCTGCACTTGCAGGTGTGTTAGTTGTTGGGAATAGAAGGGGGTACGGGCGAAGCAGTTTTATGCCGCATAATTTACCAATGACTATGCTGGGCACAGGGCTGCTCTGGTTTGGTTGGTTTGGTTTTAATGGTGGTTCGGCCCTTGCAGCGGATGAAATTGCTGCAACTGCATTTGTTGCAACGCATCTGGCTGGCATGTCGGGTATGTTCATGTGGGTAGTGATGGAGTGGTTTACTCAAGGCAAGGCTACCACTCTTGGCGCAGCTTCAGGCGCAATTTCTGGGCTGGCTACTATCACGCCAACAGCAGGTTTTGTAGGGCCCAATGCTGCTATCCTTATAGGCCTGATGGGAGGTGTGGTTTGCTTTTTGGCTGTTAACGCAAAAGGGCGCTTCAAGCTGGATGACTCCCTTGATGTTGTAGGTATTCATGGTGTCGGTGGTCTCCTTGGGACGATTTGTCTGGGAATCTTCGCCTCTTCTGCTGTTAATCCTGGTGGGCCGGATGGGCTTCTCTATGGCAGTATTGTTCAGCTCAAAAAGCAGCTTGTGGGTATTGCTGTGGTGGGTAGTTATGCTTTTGTTGTAAGTTGGGTACTGTTTAAGGTGATTCATTCGGCACTGGGCTTGCGTATGGATGAGGAAGCTGAGGTCCAGGGGATGGATTCAAGTGAGCATTCAGAGACTGCATATAATAATTGATCAGGTGAATATCCATTTCCAGCTTTTTCGTGTTGGGGTTTGGTAGATACTGTGTGTGGCTCTGCTCGTTGAATGGCCACGATATGGACTGTATGAAGACGAATTGTTTGTGTAAACTGAAGGGGTGGCGGTCAACTTGTTGTGCTCGGGGGAAATGTGGGATAATATGCGCCCTGGTGTTAAGCATGTGTTTGATTCAGTAATTGCATGATTGCTGTTTAGGGATAAGACGAAGTTGCCTGGGTTGTTCAGCAGGCTTGAACATATATGGAGATGTCTAATGAAGAAGATTGAAGTGATTATAAAGCCGTTTAAGCTTGATGATGTCAAAGAGGCTTTGAATGAGGTTGGCATCAAGGGTATGACGATCTCTGAGGTTAAGGGGTATGGCCGGCAGAAAGGCCATACCGAAATATATAGGGGCGCTGAATATATTGTAGATTTTATCCCTAAGGTAAAGATAGAAATAGTCGTCCCTGCTGATCAGGTCGATGTTGTGGTCGATAAGATTCGCAATGCTGCAAATACCAATAAGATTGGCGATGGTAAAATTTTTGTTCTGCCAGTAGAGCGGGTGATTCGGGTTCGTACGGGTGAAGAAGGACAGGATGCGGTGTAACTGATGAGTGTTCAGCTTCGCGCAGACCGGGACGCCCTTGAAAAGCTCTGGCAGCAGGGTCTTGTTGGCAAAGAGCTTCTTTGGCATCATAGTCGACTGGTTGATGAGTTTATTGGCGATTCGTTTGAGAAAGCAGGTTTGGATGGGGTGGAAGGGCAGGTCGCCATTCTTGCCCTTGGCGGTTATGGTCGCAGGGAGTTGTTTCCGTTTTCCGATATAGACTTGATGATTCTCTATCATGAGGATGTTGAGGAACAAGTGGGTACTGTCGCTGATGCCATCCTTTACCCGCTCTGGGACACAGGTCTTGAAGTTGGGCATGGAGTTCGGACAATTGCCCGGTCGATGCAGCAGGCAAAAGAAGATTATTTCTTTCAGGTTGCAATGCTGGATGCGCGATGTATCCACGGATCGCAAGTGCTTTTTGATAAGTTGTTGGGCGAGTACCGGGAGCAGTTTATCAGTGGTCACCGTGAACGTTTTGTCGAGGAGATGAAGGAGCATCGACAGCGACGTCGTGCGCGTTTTGGTAGCCATAGTTTTCTGCTTGAGCCTCACATAAAAGAGGGTAAGGGGGGCATGCGGGATATCCAGTCGATGTTCTGGGTTGCTCATGTTGTTTTTGGTTTGCGGAGTCTTGATGATTTCGGCGATGCGGGGCTGATGATCGAAGATGAGCGTGCTGACTTTCTTGAGTCCTGGGATGCGCTGGTCCAGTTGCGAAACAGGTTGCATTACTTCAGCCGCAGGAAGAATGATCAACTTTATTTCGAGCTGCAGGAAGAAGTCGCTGAGGCGCTTGGGTATACGGTGAAAGATGGCGTTCTCGGTGTTGAGCAGTTCATGCGTGATACATATGCCCATATGGAAAATGTGGCGGTGGCAACCGATCTCTTTTTTGATCATGTCGACGAGGTGCTTGGGCTGGTGCGAAGGGGCAGCGTGAGCGTGCCGGATAAGGTTGTGGAAAAAGGTGTAGAGGTTCGACGAAATCGTGTCCACCTGACAGCTTTGCCCAGGCAGATAGCTTCAAAGCCGCAATTGTTGATGCGCGCTTTTCTTGCATCGGCTCGGAGTGGGGTTCCTCTGCATCATCGGACACGCAAGTTGATATCTTCATCACTTCCCTTGGTTGATGATAAAATGCGATCATCGCCCCGCATGTCGAAGGCTCTGGTTAGTATCCTTGAGCATTCTCTGGATGTGTTCGGGACGCTGGAGGTGATGCTGGAGACAGGGCTGCTTTCTGCCTATATTCCAGAGTTTGTCAAAATTGAAACGCTTGCTCAGCATGATATTTACCATATATATACAGTAGATCGGCATTCGCTGCAGGCTGTTGCGGAGTTGCGTCAGGTTGTTACTGAAGAGCCACATGTTTATGATATGGTGGGGATGTCGTCGATGCTTTTCCTTGCGGCGTTACTGCATGATATCGGTAAGGGGTCTGGTCGAGATCACTCGGAAGAAGGTGCTGAGGTTGCTGCGGTAATCGCTCGTCGCATGTGTTTTTCTGAAGAGGAGATTGATTGTCTCTCTTTTTTGATTCGCTATCATCTTTTTGTGCCCGAAAATGCCCTGCGGCGTGATTTGAACGATGTGGCTTTTATTCAGCGCTGTGCTGAGACAATTGGCGATGTGGGTCGCCTCTCTATGCTCTACTTGCTAAGCGTGGCAGATTCCCGTGCAACAGGTCCCTCAGCGTGGAGTGAGTGGAAAGCTACCTTAATGCAGGAGCTGTACTTCAAGGTTCGCTCTGTTCTGGAAACGGTTGAGGTGGTTGAGGGGGGCAGCTGGAAGAGCATGTGGAGCAGAGTGCAGAGTGGCTCCGTGGACAGGTGTCAGCGTTGTTGGAAGGTGAAGAGGGGTTGCGTTTGGAGCTTACAAGTTTGCCAACGGATTACGTGCTGACCTTTTCACCAGAGACGATACGCGATCATGTGTGTATTCATCGCGATTCGTACCGGATTCTGCGCCAAAAATCGCTGGTGAAGGCTAGAGATTATGGTGAGTACTGGTCAATTCTTGTAATGAGTTCAGATCGTCCAGGGCTTCTGGCAAAAATATGCGGCGTTTTGGCGTTGCATAATCTGAATGTAGTGCGGGCACAGATTTTCACTTGGGACGATGATACTGTGGTCGATATTCTCGAAGTACGTCCGACAGATGGCTTGCAGTTTACTGAAAAAGAGTGGCCGGCAGTAAACGACGATCTTGACCGTGCTATCGCCCATCGCCTTGGGCTTGGTCATCGGCTGTATCAGAAGTTGTCGCCGACATTTGGCAGGCGTGCAGAGCTTGTTGGCAGAGTGGAGCCTCGTGTTGTCATGGATAACGAGAGTTCGGATACGTTTTCAGTCATTGAGGTCTACTCTGGCGATCTGCCTGGTCTCCTCTATCATATCACTCAGACTTTGGCCGATTTTGGTATCAATATTCATAAAGCCATTATCGCTACAGAGGTCGAGCAACTTATAGATGTATTCTACGTCTTAGATTCGCGCGGGCAGAAGGTTGTCGATAAAGATTTCCAGAAAGAAATAACTCAAGGTTTGTTGTACGCTCTCGGGCGTTCAGAACAATAGGGATATTAGCCATTTCTGTTCACACGGGGGTGGTTTCTGTAAATAGAAAATAACAAATGTGTAACAAAAATGCATTTTGCAGTTGCAAACATTTTCGGAAATGTTATTTTGTTGCCAAATGGTGAGTGAAGCTTAAAGGTTTCTGCACCAGCTTTTGGCAAGTGCCAAAACGATAAGGTTTTAAACATAGCGCGTCGGCAAGGTGGCCCAACGCGAGGCCGGCAATTGAACAGTTGTATGTGAAGAAATTAACTCTAGTAGAAAGGAGAGCCTGAAATGACCAGGGAAGAAATTTTGCAGATTATCGAAGACGAGAACATTCAGTATTTTCGTCTGCAGTTTGTTGATATTCTCGGCTTTATGAAGAACGTTGCAATTCCTAAAAGCCAGATTGGTAAGGCTCTTGATGGCGACATGATGTTCGATGGTTCTTCCATTGACGGATTTGTTCGTATTAATGAGTCTGATATGTACCTTAAGCCAGATTACGACACCTTTACTATACTTCCTTGGAGAAATAAGGATGGTGTTGCGGCTGCTCGTATTATCTGTGATATTTATCTGCCAGATGGAACGCCATTTGTTGGTTGTCCGCGTAATAACTTAAAGCGAGTTCTTGCAGAGGCCAAAGAAGCTGGCTACACAATGAATGTTGGTACCGAGGCAGAGTTCTTCCTGTTCGAGCGCGATGAAGACGGCCTTCCGACAACCATCACCAATGATACTGCCGGTTATTTCTCTCTTGATCCTGAAGATATGGCCAATGACTGTCGCCGTGAGATCATTGAAACTCTTGAGGGTATGGGGTTTGAGATTGAAGCATCTCACCACGAGGTTGCAGAAGGTCAGCATGAGATTAACTTCAAGTATGCCGATGCACTGGCAGCAGCTGACAACACTGTAACATTCAAATGGGTTGTTAAATCTGTAGCATCCAAGTACGGCTTGCACGCAACATTTATGCCTAAGCCTATTTTTGGAATCAACGGTTCTGGTATGCACACCAACCAGTCTCTCTTTAACCTTGATGGAACCAACGCCTTTTTTGATGAGAGCGCACCTCTTAAGCTGTCTAAGACTGCGTACTCCTACATTGCTGGTCTGTTGAAAAATGCTCGCGGCATGGCTGCAGTTACCAACCCGCTGGTTAACTCTTACAAGCGCCTTGTTCCTGGTTATGAGGCACCTGTGTATGCAGCATGGTCAGCTTCTAACCGTTCTGCTCTTGTTCGTATTCCGGCTGCTCGTGGCCTCTCTACCCGTACCGAGCTTCGTTGTCCAGATCCAGCCTGTAACCCATATCTTGCCTTGGCAATGATGTTGAAGGCCGGTCTCGAGGGTGTTACGACCGATATGACTCCACCTGCCGAGGTGAAAAAAGATATTTTTGAGATGAGCGCTGCAGAGATGGCTGCAGAAAATATCACCGTTCTTCCTGGTAGCCTTCAGGAAGCCATTGAAGAGCTCAAAGCTAATCCGCTAGGCAAAGATGCTCTTGGGCCACATATCTACGAAAAATATATCGAGGCAAAAGACAAAGAGTGGGATAGCTACCGAACTTCAGTTACGGAATGGGAGCTTGAAAACTATCTGACTATTTACTAGTCCCTGCAGCAGTTTCTCTATACTGTTGTTTTGTGTCCCGCATGCCTTGTCCCAGGCATGCGGGTTTTTTTTTACCATTTTGCAGCGCTTGCCCAATATGGCGTTAGATTGTATTAAGAAGAAAGACTTTTATAGAGGATGGTAAAATGAGGGACGATAGACGGGAAAATAAGAAAAGGAAAATGGCTGCAATCCTGCCTGGTGTTTTAAGCCATAGGGGGTGGCAGGCTCAGATTGAATTGCACTCAATTTTCCCCCACTGGAATGAAGTGGTTGATGAGACCACTGCAGCACATACGGAACCTTTGAAAATAGTTAAAGGAACGTTATGGGTAGAAGCCGAAAATTCGGCTTGGTTACAACAGTTCCAGTTTCAAAAAATGTTCCTCCTAAAAAGTATCAACACGTTTCTTAAAGGTGAAAAAATACGGGATATTCGTTTTGTTCTGCAACAGGTTGAACAAAAAGTGCAGGATGACAAGCCACCCCTGCGTTTTGTTGCTCCTCCACCAGATGAAGTGAAAAACTTTGAAGAACAGGCATCCTATATAGAAGATAAAGAAGTACGCGATGCGCTTATTCGTCTCTGGTATTTATCAAAAGCATGCGTGCGTGAGTAGCTGGCATGAATTAAGTAGCATAAAAATCACTTGACCCTTTTGTGAGAGACTGTATTTTCGAGGGTTGGTTGTTGTATTTTGAGAAAAACGTCACGATTATAAACATATACACGCAATTTAATTTTGTGTTCAGTTATCGGTTTACCAATGTTATTCAACACTATACTTGATGTTATAGGCGATACTCCTTTAGTTCGTATCAATAGATTGTTGGTCCGTGAGGGGTTAGAGATTTACGGGAAAGTTGAATCTCGAAATCCTGGAGGGTCAGTTAAAGAGAGAATTTCTCTTTCTATGATTGAGGCAGGAGAGGCCAGCGGTGAGCTTACCCGCGAAAAAATTGTGCTGGAAGCTACCAGCGGCAACACCGGGATTGGTCTTGCCATGGTATGCGCTGCTAAGGGGTACCGCTGCGTACTGGTTATGCCCGAGTCTGCTTCGATTGAACGTCGTAAAATCATGCAGGCTTATGGTGCGGAGATACTTCTTACGCCGGCTAAGCGAGCAACTGATGGCGCAATCGAGAAATGCTATGCTATGGCCCGGGAGTTTCCTGAACGGTATTTTATGACAGACCAGTTTAATAATGAAGCGAACTGGCGAGCTCATTATAACAATACTGCCCCGGAAATATGGAATCAGACTGAGGGTAGAGTAACGCATATTGTGGCGACACTTGGTACCTCGGGTACTGTCATGGGCTTATGCAAATGGTTTAAGGACCATCAGCCACACGTCGAAGTGTTGGCCGTTGAGCCGCACCGTGGTCATAAGATTCAGGGCCTCAAAAACATGAAGGAATCGTATAGGCCTGGGATATTCAACAAGTGCGAACCGGATGTGATTCTGCCAATTGAAGATGACGATGCTTTTGCCATGGTACGCAGCCTCGCCCGGCATGAAGGAATCCTTGTGGGTATGAGTAGTGGTGCCGCAATGTCTGCGGCAATCGATTATGCCAAAACGTTGGAGAGTGGTCTGATAGTGGTGATTTTGCCCGACGGTGGGGAGCGATACTTGAGTACCCCACTTTTTACTCCACCGCCAAAAGTTGAGGAGAAATCACCGCAGCTCTGTTTCTTCAATACCCTCAGCAAAAAAAAGGAAATCTTTACCCCGCAAAAGGATGGCCGTGTAACTCTCTACAGTTGCGGTCCAACCGCCTATGAGCCTGCAAATCTGCTGCTCTGCCGGCGCTTTGTGTTTTCTGATCTGATTACCCGATATCTTGAAACGAAAGGGTTTGGAGTCGATGCCTACATGAATTTCACGGATATTGACGACAACACCATTGCTGGAGCGGAGCTTGCCGGAAAGCCGCTGAAAGAATTCACAGAGGAGTATATTGAGGGTTTCATGGCCGATATCGATGCCTTGGGAGTGAAGCGGGCTACGGGATATCCGAAAGCCAGTGATCATATTGAAGATATGATTGAGATAGCACATGAGCTGCTGCATAAGGGATATGCCTACGAGAAAAACGGTTCGATTTATTTTGATATATCAAAGTTCGGTAATTATGGGAAACTCTCTGGTATTGACTTGAGCAAAATCCAGATAGGAAAAACCGTTGATCTTGATGACTATGAAAAGGATAATCCCCGGGATTTTACCTTACTCAAACGATCAACACTTTCAGAACTGAAAAAGGGAATCTTCTTTGAGACAGATTGGGGCAATGTCCGCCCGAGCTGGCATGTTGAATGTTCTGCCATGGCGATCAGGAATCTTGGTGAGTCGATAGACATTCACACAGCCAGTCGAAATCTCATCTTTCCGCATCATGAAAATGAAATAGCAATCTCCGAGGCGCTTACAGACAAGCCTCTTGCCAAATACTGGCTCCACTCTGAGATGGTGCTTGTTGATGGTCGCAAGATGTCGCATGAAAATGGCAACGTGATAACTCTTGCTGATGCTGTAAAACGAGGTTTTTCGGCTCGAGAAGTACGGTTGATGCTACTAACGGTTCACTATCGTAAGCCAATCAATTTCAATTACAAACGGCTTGAAAGTGTACGTACAGCAATGACGCAGGATCGATGAGTTTACCTGCAAGTTGCTCTGTCTGCCCCCAGGTAAACCGCATCCTGAGGTGGCTGCTTTTGTTTCCACTCTAGAAGAGCAGTTTTACGAAGCCTTGGATGATGATTTGAATGTCTCTAAGGCCATGGCCGCTATCTATAACTTTATTAAACGGGTCAATCCATTCTGCAGGTCAATAATCTTGATCGCGACCAGAAAGAGTATATTCTCGAGAGTCTGAAAAAACTCGATGAGGTTCTCAATATCTTTAGATTGCAGGGCTGTCCTCTTGCACCAGAAGTGAATGCTCTTATCCAGCGGCGTGAAGGGGCTCGCCTGAACAAAGACTGGGAAGCCGCGGATGCAGCCCGGGAGGAGCTGGCGCCAGGGAAAGGTATAACGGTAATCGACACAGAAAGTGGAACAGTCTGGAAAAGAATCCGTGTTATCGAATAAGTTTACAAGAACCAGTTGCTTTTTTGTGTCGGTTTGGGTTATTATGTCGTCCGTGATTGTGCTATGGTTATAGCATAGTGCTTGCTGATAGCACTCTGCTAATCATTTGCGCTCTTAGCTCAGCTGGATAGAGCACCGGCCTTCTAAGCCGATGGTCACAGGTTCGAATCCTGTCGGGCGCCCCCACCACAGCCTTGGTGATCTAGGCTGTGCCCAGTTAAGGATGCGCCGTGCAACTGTCGCTTCCACAGCCATGCCTTTACGCTCAAATTCCCTGAAGAAATTTTCTTCGTCCCATTGGTTTTCTGAAACGTTACCTTTGACGTTTTTCTTAATGTCTACGCCAAAGATTTTCGGAATTATTATCTGCTGTTCATCGAACTCATAAAACTCCAGCCGTACAGCGTAAATGTCAAACTGGCTGTTTTGGTTCACGTAGTGGATAAGTGTTTTCAGACGCTCATCCATTGAGTCCATGAGGATAACAAACTTGATGTTACCCTCGTTCAGATTGTTGCGTAGGTTTCTGAGGAAGAGTCCGTAAGTGTTTTCACTGGCAGAGAAGAACTCCTGGATTTTCTCTTCAAATGTCAGATTAAACTTGTCTTGAATGGCCTTGTCGAGAATGCCAATGAATTGCTGAAAGTCTGTACAGTGTTTCCACAATGCTGCCCCATAATCAAGTGCCTGAGCAACAACTGTTCGCTTGTCAGCATTCTTGGAACAGCTTGGTTTCGATGACATAAAGATTTCCAAGTTCATCTACTGCTAGAGCATCAATTGGGCCTGAATGTGTCGGGAATTCTCGACGGACAATGAGAAGTTTCCTGTCCTCCTCGATTTCATAAATCGGGATTTTCCATTTCGGGGTTGTTGGGATGAACTCCTGCAAAAATCTTCTTTAGCTACAGATGATTTCTCTACGATTGCTGACTGACCATTCTTGCTTGTTATAACAATGCTCATAGTCTTCAGCGGGAGTGGAAAAGTAAAAGCATCAGCTGCTTCTATTTTCTGGAGTCTTTTATATACATCACCGAGTTATCGTGTCTCATCTCTATCTCAAACAGATCAGATACCCTGATAAGATCGCCCAGTTTTTTGTAGCCATAGTTTATCGGCGAAAAGGAGGTTTTGTTGGATATGTACTGGCCAACGCGGCCCAGGTGAGACCATCCGTCTTCACCAGCCTCCTGTTCTACCGCTGTTCGCAACAATTTGACCAGAGCTGTGTCCTTCCTCAGCTCATTCCTGGATTTCTTTCTTTTACTCTTGTCTGCGGCTTCTTCCTCTTCTTCCTGTAATTCGATATTTTCTGTATAGATAAATTGAGAGCAGGCTTTAACAAATGGTGAGGGTGTTTTCTTTTCTCCAAATCCGTAGACGGTGATTCCATTGGCAAGGATTCTCATAACCAGCGGTGTGAAATCACTGTCACTTGTCATCAGGGCGAAGGCATCAAGCTCCTGTGTATACAAGAGGTCCATTGCATCGATTATCATGGCGGCATCGGTTGCATTCTTTCCGGTGGTATAAGCAAATTGCTGAATCGGCTTTATGGCATGCGGGTGCAGTTTTTCTTCCCAGCCTGTCAGGCTCTTGCTCTTCCAGTTACCGTAGGCATGGCGAATGTTTACCTTGCCGTACTTCGACAATTCGTCAATAACACCTTCAATGGATTTATGGCTAACGTTGTCGCAATCTATAAGCAAGGCAATCTTGTTTTCCTGAGCCATCATTAGTCTCCTATTGTTTGTGATTGATCTTGTAATGAACTCCACAGGCTTAGAAGTAAGATTTGCTCGTTTGACTCTGATTAAGTGGATTTGGTGGGTTTTGGTTCCTTGTCAAAATCTACCTGTTCCACCATAGTCTCTATGTAATGTCGTATACTGTTATCTTATGGTAGAGGTGAGATCCTGCAGTTTGCTCTATCAGCTACCTGGTATTTCGGAAATATTTAGCCATAACTCTTTTCTGTCTAGTGGGTCTCGAGGGTGAGGTTTGGGTTGGCAATTCGAATACCTTTCTTTTGTGGATCCCGATGCTCTCAAGTATCTCCTTAAGTGGTACTTGAAAAAGAGCGTATCAAAGGAACCATCTCTAATCATCATATTGAGCCCATTTTCTATTCTTTCGGCAAGTTTTGGCTTTGTCGGGGTCACAAAGAAATAAACAGGGAGAGGGAGATTAAGAAGAAGAGAGGTCTCAATATGCAAGTCAGGAAGTAAATGCTTACGTTGTTCATATTCCTCTGGGGCCTCATTGACACCTCTTGGGAAATAGTCAAACCTTGCTCCTAGCTAACATCTTGAACAATCCTTCATAGTTGGTACCGGTAACTATGTTGAAGCCATTCTGTTCAAAAAACGGATGTAATTGACCATTGTTGTCCCAAACCGGCCCGCAGCTTCTTCAATTCGTCCAGTGACTCAATTGCTGCAAACATATCTATGGATTGTTTGTTGATGAGAAAGATGCGATGACCCAAAAGGCCTTTCATTATAGGGATATGGATGGGAAGGAGATCTTTCTCCCAATCTGCTCTAGTGGCTGCTTGAAGGATACCGATGCCCTGGCCCTTTTGCAGCATAGCTTTCAAGCGTTCCCATTTCATTGCCTTACCATATTGTATCTGATAATCCCCATAGGAATCCTTTGTTATTTCAAGTGCTGCTCCAAGTAACTCCTTGGGGTAATCATTTCTACGGTCATTTTCTGAAGCAGGGCTGTTAATCAGAACCACTTCTGAAGCAAATGAAACAGAGTTAAGAATAAACAGACAAATCGCAAGAATAGTTACTCCACATCGCCATACATTGAGTTTCATAACTCTTCCCTTGACCTGAACTTTTATTGCGTTGACCGCAATTATCTGTTTGCATCTTTAGGGTACAAGAAGTTAATGATCAATGGTACCCATCTGCACCAGCAATCTCTATGATAGAGATTATATCAGATAGAATTCAACAGAAACAGGGGACAAATTCAGGTCCGTCTGGACAAAGGTACCAAACGCGAAGTAGCGAAATGCAGAATGGATTAAATTACTGATCATAATCGCATTTGATCTCTCCCAAATATTTCAGCGTTTTCATGCTGTAAATTTCAAGGGGAGGATTTCAACGTGAATCACGTACCTTTTGTGTAAGATGACTTGTTTAAATAAAAAGCTGAAGAAGAGGGGCAGTTTTGCATGATGGCAACTGTACCTGAAAGTTAACACTATTCCTGATTATATCTAACAAAAACAAACTCAAGTATTATTCATTTTGCAGCCAGTTCATATGATATTTGATAGGGGATGTTCCCCTGAGCATTGTCATATGGCAGAAATCTACTGGCCCAGCTGAAATAGTTTTGTTTACTAGACTCGGCTTCATGATTATGTAGCAGCAATACTGCGTCCTCTTGGATCGCTTTGATTCTGACATTGAAAACTAGAAGTGAGGATACCACTGCAAACGATGTGGCAGATACTTCAATACACGAATGAATGGTATGCAAAAGGGAGTAGATCTACAGAACCTTTGAAAAACAACGTCTTTTACACATGTAGTCGAGGTTTTCTTAGATGATGCCGCTTCAGAAAAGTGTTATTATCAGCGGAGAAACTGAAAGATTCTATCACCAGATGGTTCTACAAAATATCAGCCACCAGAAAAATAGAGAGTGTCCTCAATTCATTGGAATAGACGAACACCGTTTTAGCAGAAAGATCGGTTTTGTCACCACGTTCTGTAACTTGGAAAAACAAACTATCTTTGACCTTCTTCACCTGGGCGTAGTGAAGCTGAATCACCTTCTTTTCTCAGAACACTTGAAGGACGAAAAAGAGTCAAAGTTGTCTGTATAGATATGCATGCGCCTTATCGCAAAATGGTAAGAAGATGGAACCCAAATGCCAAAATAGTCACTGATCGGTTTCATGTTATCAACTCATTAATCACATTTTTACCAAAACATGTAAACTTATCGATGAAGAGAATCTTGCTTGGAGACGAGGTGGTCTTATACGAACGGCGGCACTAAGCCGCAAAACAACGCCTCAAAAAAGAGAAAAAGCTTGAACGCTACTTTGAAGAACAACCTGCCATCCGTAATCTCTGGATATTCTGTCAGGAGCATGCCAAGCTATGCAGAAACAAAGGTGAAGACCCGAGTGCTTGCAGGAAACTTATTCTTGATTTACTA
>CALNZA010000017.1:0-254882 GCA_942490935.1 Desulfocapsaceae bacterium | reverse complement strand
AAAATGTTGGGTAGTCACTCTGTGATAACCCCGGGATGTCATACTTATCGTATAAACAATATACGGAGGTGACGACATGGCTAAGAATTCAGTTCAATTTCAAAAAGGGTACAGCTTGCCACAATTCCTCAGTGCATATGGTTCAGAAGAGCAATGCAGGGAAAAACTGTTTAGATATCGATGGCCTGAAGGGTTTCAGTGCCCCAAGTGCGGTCACTCTCTCCATTATGAGTTAAAAACTCGCCAGCTTTTCCAGTGCCTTCTATGTCGACACCAGTGCTCGATCACTAGCGGAACTCTTTTCGACTCATCCAAACTCCCGCTTACTACCTGGTTTCTGGCAATTTACCTGCTCACACAATCAAAAACAGGAATTTCAGCCCTGACTTTACGTCGATTTCTTGGCATATCAATCAATGCTGCTCATAAGATGAAGCATAAGCTCCAGCATGTTATGAAAGAAGCCGATGATCGACTTGTTTCTTGAAGGCTTTGTTGAACTTGATGATACGTATTGGGGTGGCAAAAGAAGTGGTGGTAAACGAGGTCGTGGAGCACCTGGCAAAACACCTTTTCTTGCTGCCGTTTCACGCAACCCAGAAGGTCACCCTATTCACCTTAAAATGAGTAAAGTTAAAGCTTTTAATTCCCATGAAGTAACATCTTGGTCTCAAAAATACCTGTGTGCCGACGCCATTGTTCTTTCTGATGCTTTCAATCCATTTAACTGTTTATCTGATTTCGTTGCATTCCATGGCAGGGTTAAAACAAATGGCATTTATAAAAACCCGGATAACAGAATTTTCTACTGGGTGAACACAATGATTAGTAACGTCAAGAGATCTATTCATGGGACTTATCATTCTATAAGTTTTAAACATTTACCACGTTATCTGGCTGAGTTCTGTTTTCGTTTTAACAATCGATTCATCATCGGCGCAATGGTGACTAAACTGATAAAGCTTGCAGCAGAAGCAAAACCTAGACCCCTACGGGTTTTAACTCAAGCTGAGAAAGAGGGGTAATCGGATATTTCTTTTTCTTTTGAGGCTTGTATCGACTTATAACAAAACATGCAGCTTTTAGGCTTGGACATCTTCTCCCGATAACGTCTTTGTATAGCAATTAAAGGTAAAATCCTTCCGAGTATTTTTTGCTCCCTATTTCCAATACAAGTAGTAGTCAACATCCAAGCGTGAAACGTGCTGTTTTTTTTCGGCTAGTAGCTGTAGAGAAAAGCAGTGCAGAACACGTCCCAATTTCAGTGAGTAGTTTAGACCGCCGTTAAAAAAATCGGTTTAACCAACTTATGGTAAAGCCAATAGTGAATGATCAAGGTCTATGCCAATAGGCTATGCCTATGGATAGTACTGATTCAATAATTTATAAGTATTAGTCAAATGTATCCAAATCATCTAATATTTTTAAAATTTTAAGTGACATCGGTGAGCATTGTCACAGATGAATCATTTCACGTTAAAAGCAGATTAGGATATTTTAAACAATGTTGAGTTTTCGAGATGTCCATAAGGCGATCGGAAAGAAAGTAGTCACACAAAAGATCAATCTAGAAGTGGATAAAGATGAATTCTCTGTTCTACATTTGCCCCTCCAGAGTGTGGCAAAACAACGCTACTTCCTATGATTTCCGGTCTGGAGTCATTCACATCCTGCGAATTTCTTTTAAGAGTTTAATTACCAATTCCTGATGAAAAACGAAAAATAAATCAACTTCTCAAGGCGCCTAGAATGAAAAAATTTGCAGGAATTGACATAGGATCACGAACCATTGAACTCGTTGTTGTTGATGAAACTGGCCAGATTTTCAAATCTCTTCAGGCTGACACTGGCTTTGATCCTATGGTTGAAGCTAAACGAATGATAGGTGAAGTACAATACGACACTATTATGGCTACAGGATATGGCCGCAATCTGTTTGAGATTGCATTTGATGCATCAACCGTGACAGAAATTAAGGCCCATGCAATCGGCGCCCGTTACTATTTCCCTGAGGCGACTTCTGTACTTGATATAGGTGGTCAGGACAGCAAAGTTATATCAATGTTCCAGAACGGCAAAGTGAAAAAATTCGAGATGAATGACCGCTGCGCAGCTGGCACCGGTAAATTCATGGAGATCATGGCAAAAACTCTGGGCTTTAGCATCGAACAATTCGGCGAAAAAGCCCTGGCCTTTACAAACAGACTTCAGATTTCAGCTATGTGCACTGTTTTCGCCGAATCAGAGGTCACATCACTTATAGCCAAAGGACACAGCCCGGAGGATATCGCCATGGGGCTGCACTTGAGTATCACCAACCGTGTTGCAGGCATGATTAAGCGCGTATCAGCAGTGGGTGATCTCGTTTTTACCGGCGGTGTCGCTTACAACCCATGTATGCGTAAGCTTTTAGAAAACCAGCTCGGGGTCAGTGTCCTGGAACCGGAAAACCCGCAGCATGTAGGAGCACTTGGTGCAGCACTTCTTGCACGGGACGAAGCATAACATATACGGTATTGAAGAGAGAATACAAATGAAAGAAGAAACGGCAAACAGGCTTCAGCAAATTACAGAACAGAACCTCATCGATATAGAACAGGCAAAAGAGCAGGGACGATCTGTCATTGGTTTTTATTGTCTCTATTCCCCAACAGAGATAGCTGTCGCCATTAATGCCATACCGGTACCATTGTGCGGGACCCGTAGCGATCCTATCCCGGTTGCCGAAGAGAGTCTACCGCGTAATCTCTGCCCCCTGATTAAAAGCAGTTACGGCTACGGTGTCAGTGACACCTGCCCATATTTCAGAGCTTCAGATATTATCATAGGTGACACAACATGTGACGGTAAAAAGAAGATGTTTGAGTTGATGGATCGATTTAAAAGAACCCATATTCTTGAACTTCCGCAGAGTCAGGATAATGTTATGGCCATGCCATTCTGGCGTGCAGAAATTGACAGGTTTAAAGAGGTCATTGAAGAAATCAGCGGCCAGAAAATCGATGATAGAAAGCTGCGCTCAGCTATCAGGCTGATGAATCGGGAACGTAAGGCACGAAAAGCACTTATGGATGTCAACAAGATAAACCCCGCGCCGCTCAAAGGCTCAGACTTGCTTGAAATCTTATTCAGAGTCGGTTTTCTCACTGATAAAGAATACGGTATCACTCTCATGGAGGAAATGACAGTTGCAGCACTAGATGGCTCCTTGCTGGAAGAAATTCCTTCTCCCAAAAAGAAGGCAAAGCGTATTCTGCTCACTGGCGTACCCGTCGGGCTCGGCAGCGATAAAATAATCAATATTGTTGAACAGCTGGGTTCCAATATCGTAGCCTTTGAAAACTGTTCAGGCTACAAACAGGCTTTCACGGTCGATGAAGAAAAAGATCCGCTTGACGCCCTGGCGGAGCAGTATCTTGCAACACCCTGCTCAGTAATGAGTCCTAATGAGGGGCGATTTGATCTGCTTAAAGAAATGGTCGAAGAGTTCAGCATTGACGGTGTAATCGATCTTACCTGGCAGGGGTGCCATACATATAACGTCGAAGCGTATCTGGTCGATGAGATGCTGCAAAAATCGTATGGGATAACTTCGCTTCATCTTGAAACTGATTATTCTGAAAGCGATACTGAGCAACTTAAAGTACGCATCGAAGCATATCTTGAAATGCTGTAACCCATAAAACCCAATCACCCCTTGTTAAATATCCTAAGAAACTTCACGAAGGGGTACCACATGGAGAAATATTGTGCCTGACACTAAATCTCATCTCTTGAGCAGAATGTCAAATGCAGTCGTCGATATGGACGAAGAACTCACCGCAGAACTTGCCGAAGAGTATGTCAGAGAACAATATGATTGTTATGATGGCATCAGTCTCGGTTTGACAACCGGCATGAACAGAGCCGGGCAGCTGTTTGAAGAAGAGGAATATTTTGTTCCTGAATTGCTGCTCTGCTCAGATGCCATGTACGCTGGATTGGAAGTGCTTCAACCGCATCTGAAACAGGCCGAAGGCTCACTAAAACAGAAAATAGTGCTTGGCGTGATTGAAGGTGATACCCATGATATCGGGAAAAATCTGGTAAAAATCATGCTGGAAACAGCAGGCTTTGAAGTCGTCGATCTAGGTCGGGATATTCCAGCTATTCAATTTATTGAAAAAGCAAAGGAAATTGATGCAAAAATAATCGCGGTTTCAACGCTCATGACCACCACCATGGATGGCATGGAGGAGGTTATGCAGTTCTTAAAAGAACAAAATCTGCAGGAGACAATTAAAGTCATGGTTGGGGGCGGTCCTGTCTCCAAAAGCTTTGCAACTAAAATAGGCGCATACTATGCAGAGGATGCAAACAAAGCTGCGGTAATGGCAAGGGATATTGTCAAAATAACCGAACAAGCATTCGAACAATATGCCTAAAATGACACAACTCTCCCCGAAACTACGGCTTCACAAATCACTGCGCCGAGAAAGGGTTGATCGCCCGCCCTGTATATGCCCTGGTGGTATGATGAACATGATAATAGAAGAAATCATGAACATTACTGGTATCACATGGCCTGCTGCTCACAGTGACCCTCAGGCCATGGCGGCTCTTTCATCGGCCATGTTTGAACATGGTGGGTTCGAAAACTTAGGAGTGCCTTTTTGCATGACAGTTGAAGCAGAGGCCATGGGGGCACAGATCAATATGGGGTCTCGTATTCACGAACCACATGTCAGCAGCTATGTTCTCAGTTCAGTTTCAGAATGGCAAAAATTGCGACCCATTGCACTTGATTCCGGCCGTGCAGCAGTTACTACCAAAGCTATTAAGCTGCTTAAGAAACAGCATGACGCACCAATAATAGCAAATTTATGCGGCCCCATAAGTCTTGCAACATCACTGGTTGAGCCAACAACCCTGTACCGTGAATTATACAAAAACAAGGCTAAATCACATGAGTTCCTGCAATTCATCACTGATAACCTCATTGCTTTCGGGAGAAGCCAAATAGATGCAGGTGCCGATGTTCTCACTATCTCTGATCCCAGCGGGACTGGTGAAATTCTTGGGATGCGCGGGTTTACCAAATATACCGTCCCATATATTAACCGCATTCTTGAAGGAATTCAGGGCGAAAAACCGATTGGTACCATCGTCCATATCTGCGGAAAATTACGCTCAATTTATCCTGCGATCAATGATATTAAAAGCGACGCCATCAGCTTTGATTCAATTACCAGTGTAAAGCAGATGGCAGACAACATTCAGAACAAGGCTATTATGGGCAATATCAGTACCTATATGCTGGAGAAAAGCCATCCTGAAAAACTGAAGCGAATCGCAGAATATTGCACCGCTTATGGTGCTGATATCCTGGCTCCGGCATGCGGTATAGGTCTTAGAACACCTCTTAAAAATATTCGAGCTCTTGTTGATGCAGCAAAATCAATGGCCGATTCCTGTTAATATGTACACCATAACCCTTCAGCTACAGGGCAAGCAGATTACCGGTGATGAAAACCAACCGCTTCTCGATTGTTTGCAAAACCACGACATTCCTGTCAACAGTGCATGCGGGAAAAATTATACCTGCGGCAAATGCAGAGTACAAATAGTAACAGGTGAGGTGCAACCACCTACACCTGAAGAAGAACAACATTTCTCCAGGCAGGAGCTGGCGGAAAATTTTCGCCTGTCCTGTCAGTTTATGCCATCCGGCAATATTACAATCAAACTCCCCTCACCCAAATACCAGAGTGGGTCGATACTTCGTGGCAGACAGTTACCGGATATCATAAACAATCCGGCTATCAGCAAAAGGCTCATTTCCTGCTCTGACAGTCTTAAACGCCAGGAAACGGCAGTCTATTTATTTGACCAGCTGCTTGGCGTTGAGGAAGGTAACACATGCAACAAGCTATATGGTCTGGCTATTGATATCGGTACATCAACAGTTGTCTGCTCCCTTATCGACTTAAATAGTAGTGAAGAGCTTGACTGTGCTACAGCAATCAATCCACAAGGCGTTCACGGCCAAGACGTATTAAGCCGTATCAGCTTTGCCAGAAAAGAGCATGATGGTCTGCAGATTCTCCATCGAACTCTCATTGATTGCATAAACAGTCTGATCACAAAACTCTGCAGAGCGACTGAAGTGCAGCAGGATGAAATCTATGATATTACAGTAGCGGCAAACACAACCATGCTGCATCTACTGCTTGGGATTGATCCGTCCTCTATAGGGAGAACACCTTATCTTCCGGTCTTTACTGAATCGAAAAACCTCAACGCTTTTGAACTCGCTCTCAAGGTCTCTTCACTGGCAAGAATCCATTGCCTTCCCTCTGTATCAAGTTTTATCGGTGCTGATATTGTTGCAGGGGTTACTCTCAGCCGGCTCCATGAGGCTACAAAAAACATTCTCTTTATCGATATTGGTACCAACGGTGAAATTGTTTTTTCAAACAGGGGCGATCTTTATGCATGTTCCTGCGCTGCAGGACCTGCTCTGGAAGGGATGAATATAGGCTGCGGCATGCTGGCCGGTTCCGGTGCGATTGAGAATGTGAAGTTTTCAGAGAGCGATATTGCATTAAACGTTATCGGAGATACGGTTCCAAAGGGATTATGCGGTAGCGGTATTATTGATGCCGTATCTGAAGCGGTAAGGGTTGGTCTTATCACCAGAACAGGACGGCTGAAGAAACGAAGTGATTGTGAAAAAGATCCTGCTCTGCGGCTCCTTGCACGCTTTGTTGCCGAAAAAGACGGCAAAAGGATATTGCTTATACATGAGGTAGAAAATATCTATTTGACCCAGGCCGACATTCGGCAGGTACAGCTTGCAAAAGGAGCCGTTCTTTCAGGAATTCAAGCTCTTGTTAATATGCATGATATAACGGTAAAAAAACTTGATGAAATTATAATTTCCGGCCAATTCGGAAGCTGTCTTCGTGCAGAATCGTTGATTGGCATCAATCTGCTGCCCAAAGAAAGTCGCGAGAAACTCCAGTATGTCGGAAACTCCAGTCATACCGGATCATTACTTGCTCTTTCGTCACAAACTTCTCGCGAAGAGATGGAAAAAATCGCAGAAAAGATAGAGTATGTGGAACTGAGTTTGTTGAAGGACTATGAAAGACTTTTAACAAGCTGTATGAGCTTTTAAATAAAGACTGTTTTGATAAACCTCATGGAAGAAAGTGAAAATATCAACTGTGCCTCCAGTCAGTCAGAAGATGTACCTGTAGAAATACAGTTTAAAACCGGATTTCATTTTCCTGAAGCTCATAATGACTCAACAGCCCTTGCCGTTCTTTCAAAAGAGATGAAACTGTTACGCAATGAACAGTTTTGCCGCCTCCCTTTTTGCCTGACTGTCGAAGCTGAAGCATTGGGTGCTGATATCAACATGGGGAATATGCAAACAGGTCCGCGCATACAGAGCCCTATTTATCAAAATGGTAATGAACTTGCTGCCATGGAACCGATGCGATTCAGGCAAGGCCGTATAAAGGCTGTTCTGGATGCCGTTCAATTACTTGATGAGGCAGGGGAAGTTGTCGCTCTCACCATTGAAGGTCCGCTAACAATATTGTCATCACTCATTGCTCCTGAAATTGTTTACAAAGGCTTGCTTAAAAGAGATGGGAATATCATTTCAGCTCTTGAAAAAATTACAGAGAGTATTGTTGCCTATGGTCAGCAGGCTCTTCTGCAAGGAGTAAAAATACTGTCTTACGCAGACCCCCTTGGTAATGTCGACATCATTGGCCCCCGATTGTACAAAAGGTATAGTGGAAAACTTAGTCACACAATTCTGCAACAGCTAAGCAGCAAAAGTTCACTGGCAATTATTCATCTCTGCGGCAAAGCATCCAAAGCTATGGAAAACAGTGGTTATTGCACCCCAAGCCTCATGACAGGCAGCGAAAAGAAATGTTTTGGGCAACTGATCAAGCAGGACAACGGTATCTGCCAGCCCTGGATCATAGGTCACAGATGCTTTCGTCGCACCTTGAACAAAGACAGTGGACTATGGATTATTAAACTCACAGATGCAGACAAGGTACAGTTGAAAAGCGATTGAAGAGCAGAAAATACTATGGAGACAACTTCACAAACATCAAAGATACTGTTTCCTCGTCCTTTCGCCTTTGCAATCGATGATCTGGGCTGGATGAGCGGCACCAACAGTGGTGACATGGTTCAACAGGGCCCTTACCGTATCGGCCTAAATCGTTTGATGACTGTAAATGATTACCAGTGCATAGTTGATATTGCCAAAAAAGTCGGTGTAAGAATCCAGGGCCTCTTCATCCTAGCTGAACTCGATATTAAAAATATTCTTGCTAAGTACCCCACCACAACATGGATGGGAACACAATGGGACAATGCAGAACACATCAACTCCGGCCGCATTGAGCCGGTGATAGATTTTATCAAGAATAACGCGGCATATCTTGAGTTTGGCCTGCACGGTATCGGCCATGAATTCTGGCAGGATTTAAAGATGAAAAGGGCAGAATGGTACTGTGTCGAAGACGCTCACCCATGGCCGGAAGAAGAAATGAGAAATAGAATTGGAGTCATTAAGGCGATCCTCTCTCAACATGGTCTAGATGACAAGCATGGTCACTCATTTCCTGAGAGTTTCGTTCCCAGTGCATATTCTTTCCATTGGAACCCTGATGGTGATTTCAGTACGGGACATCTCCTGAAAAAACAAGGTGCAAGATATGCCAATACCCTGTTTGATTTTATTCCTGAATTAGCTTCTCCCACAGGGGATAATAGTGGCGAATTCGATCATGGTCTGCTGGTAGTAAACCGGATGGCTTACGGTAACGACTGGTATAAACTTGATGTTTTGCCGACAGTGCCACTATCTCAGCAGAAATCGGATATCGTCGAATCGCACTGGAGCAACTGGCTGGCACAAGACACCTTTTTGCAAGAGAGTGTTAACCAACGGTGGGTCGATTATTATAAAGCGGTACAAATCGATGAGGAACGTTATCTTGCCAAAAACAGTGAACAGTTGTATTCGCAGTGGCTGTATAAGCGTTACACTAGGGTTTTTGAAGAGCAGCCCGGAAAAGTAACCATCGACAACTCCCGCATGAGTGATGAGGCTTACTCGTCCGGAATTCTAGCCAATATGGTTTTAAAGATTCGATGCGGTGACAGTAAACACATTTCTTCAGCGCACCTAAACGGTAAACCTCTCCCTGCTCTTTTTGAAGAGTCCGGCTATGGCTTTCTCTATCTTCCTAGACTTGAGAAAAAACAGTATACACTGACCTATGCAGTCGGCTCCAAACTCATGACACCATGCATCTTCAACGACGGAACATATAACGTCTACTTCTTTGATGTGAAAGACCATGTAATAAAGGTATCTTTACGATTATATGGCACTCAAGATGTTACCATCAGAGGTATAACGAAAGTGGACAACATAGTTATTTCAAATCCACAAGTTATTTTGCTGAAAAAACAGGTCGATCTATCGGTGAAAAAAGTCACATTGACTCTGAAAGCACATGATTTTCAGGGAGAGACAACTGATATATGTATTGGAGAATGAGACCACCCTCAGCCAGCAGCTGTAAAATTTTTGACGGTGTCGATATAGGCCAGAATATTCTCTTCTGGTGATGCCATGATACAGTCACAACCAAACGAGGGCATGAACATCGGTACATCCTGCATGGATTCAAGAAGCTGTTGAGTTGCTCTTTTTACAGTTGATACGGAACCTTTCAGCAGTACCTCCACTGGGTCAATATTTCCAGTGATAACAATATGATCAGGAACGCACCTTGCCACTTCGGCAAGATTCATTATCTGATCGAGGCTGAATACCATGGCTCCGGTTTCCACCATCTCATCGAGATACAGATTGGTTTTACCGCAGATATGCAGGGCGCTCCAGCTGTTATTCTGGTGTATTCTATCAAAGATCCTCTTTAGAAATGGAGTGACAAACCGGTGAAACGCTGTTGGTGAGATAATAGATGCCGTCGGTTCAGATACCTGAATTATTCGGCCACCGCGTGCCATGGTCTCTATGGTGAAATCGCTTATAATAGTTGTACAGAATTTTATCAGTTCATCAACAAACTCTGGCTGTTTGATGACAGATCGGGCAAGATGTTCAACACCAGCAAGCTCGCCTGCCAGGGTAAACGGCCCGACAAGGGCTACCATTTCCGGTTTATCAAATTCTTCGGCTACAAGCTCAATGGCCTCCAGATAAGGAGCCATCAACCCCGAACATTTTGGATCAGGTGGCTCAAGGTTCCTTACATCTTCTATGGTCTGAACTGTATGCTCATAAGTGGAGGGGAAATCAAACAGCGGACGATTCAACTTCATGCCAAGAGCTTCAACAAAAACTACGCCATAATCAAGGACATAGCTGAAGTCCATCGGTACCCGTTTTTCGAGGATTCTGGCTATTTCAAGCTGTTTGAGAGGGCTTTGATAGACGTCATATATTGAATAGTCGGTATATTGTAAACCGAAAGCTGCCATTTGCGGATACATCAGCCGACGCTGACTTTGCCGAATAAATGTCTGTATATCCATTAACACACCTTCATAGCGGATTCCTATGATTCTTTTGTTTTGAAGACCATGGCATAAATCGATACTGAAATGACAATCACCAATCCATGAGTAAGTCTGGTCCAATATCCTGAAAGGCCGGCACTGATAATTCCAGCCTCCAGAATGCCGATTATGATAGAACCGATTATTGTTCCGAATATCGTACCTTGGCCACCAAAAACAGAAGTTCCGCCAAGAAAAATAGCGGCAAAAACAAGAAGCATATAGCCCTCACCCTGGGTTGGCCACCAGTTAGCCATCTCAAGACAGATCATAACCGAGACGACAGCACTGACCATCCCCATAATACAAAAGAGCCCGATACGAACAAAATCAGTCTGAACACCCATCATTTTTGCGGTATTGATATTATCGCCGATAAACATCACATCATCACCAAAGGTATGGTGATTTAAGAGCAACCAGAAAAAAACAGCAAATAAGAGGCACCAGATGGCCTGCATGGGTATCAGATCAAAGAGTCTGCCCACTACAAGGTGATGAAACAGAGTATCTCGTATATCTGTCAGGTTGATTGCTAGACCATCCGACAACAGAGTTGCGGCACCCCGCCAGAAAAACTGGGTGCCAATGGTAGCGATAATGGCTGGGACACCAATTGTCACGACAATTAAACCATTACACAAACCAGCAAAGAAACCTATACCAATGGCACAGACAAACCCTAAAAGCGGAGAACCAGTGTTCTGGAAAACTGTTGAAAATCCGAGACCTGAGATAACCATAATTGAAGGAAAAGAGAGATCAAGGTCTCCGCTGACTATGAGCATTGTCAACCCGAGTCCAAGCAGGGCAGGGAAGGGGATGGTTGACATGAAGGCAATATAAATACGCTTACTCAAGAATGTCTGTGGACTTAATATCATAAAAAGGGCAAGCAGGCCGAGCAGAAGCAGAAAGACTCCGATCTGCAGGCGATTGGTGACGAGAAACTGTTTCATTATTCCGCCCCCTGATCAATGGAAAATGTCTCAAGTTTCTCAAAAAGCTCAGCGATACTCATATCCTCTTTTCTTGCCTGATGAGCAATAACGCCTCTGCTGACAAACAAAAATCTATCTGCAATCTCATGTACATGATGCAGATTATGCGAAACAAAAAGGGCCGACTGGCCGCGACCTGGTATCGAACGTATAAACTCCAGAACTTTTCTCACCTCTTTTACCGATAGGGCCGTTGTAGGTTCATCAAGAATGGTAAGAGCGGCATTAAAGTGCATGGCACGGCTTATGGCAAGCCCCTGCCGTTCTCCACCGGACAACGAAGCAACAAGTGCATCGGCAGACACGCCAACCCCCTGTAAACCGATACTGTTTTTCAACATGGCCAAGGTCAACTCTTTTTCTTTTTTAATATTGATAAAACCAAGCTTGTTGCGTATATGTCGGCCGACAAAAATATTGCGCCACAACGGTTGCTTCTCGCCAAGTGAACGCTCCTGGTATACGGTTTCAATCCCTAGATTACGGGCCTTTAGAACAGAATATCGTTTGAGGTCAATCTTCTTTTCATTGATGGTAAGCGAGCCTGAGTCGGGCTTGCAGACACCGGAAAGAATTTTGATAAGCGTGGATTTACCAGCACCATTATCACCGATAAGGGCAACGACCTCTCCTCTGTTAAGAGAGAAACTGACATGTTTCAAGGCATGAACAGAGCCGAAGGATTTTGCGATTGAATCAACTTTGAGTAAGGTATGCAAGATAGCCAACCAGATTGTGCGTTCAGCGGACTGAACGCACAATATCTATAAAATGAGAAATATGACCAGCAGAATTAACGCAGGCCCTTTTTAGCAAGGGGAGCAATCAGATCGATATTTCCAGCATGAACAAAACCGGCACCGGTATTAATCTGCAGTCCGGAAAAACCAAAACGTTTGGTCATTACAATTTGCAGTACAGGAAGGTAACCCTGCAGATAAGGTTGACCATCACCAACTAGATCAACATAACCTGATTTAATGGCAGAGGCGGTTGCCGGTGAAAGGCTGAAACCTGCACCGATAATTTCATCAGCACCAATTCCTGCGGCTCTGAAGAAGTTCTCAAGTTGAGCAGTCAATGCTCCATGGTCTGCGATGACAAGTTTACAATCAGGGTTTGCAGAAAGATAGGCCGTAAGAATAGGTGAACCGAGACTAGCATCTTTGTCAATTTCTGGGGTTATTTCCATATAATCAACGGTCAGACCATTCTTTTCAAGAGTCTCTATAAGGGCAAGAGAAGAGCGTCCACGGGTAGGAAGACTTTTCAAGCCCCACACCATAGCACGGTCACCCTTTTTAAGGCCAAAACGACTCACGGCCTCTGTGGCAAGAGACTCACCCCTTGCATAATTGTCCACTCCCGTATACCCAAAGCCTGAAGCCTGATATTTTTGTTGCAGGCCAGGAAGTTCGGTATCGGTGGAAGTGACGATAATACCCTTTTCCTCAGCTTCAGCGATAAAAGGAGCAAAGGAATCATCTCCAGGGACACCTATTACCACGATACCATCTGGGGTTGCCGCAAGAGACTTCTTGAAATTTTCTATCATCTTTTGTGCACTCCAGTCGGAGTAAAGATATTCAATCTCACAACCGAGATCGATGCAAGCCTGTTTTGCACCGTTCTGGAGAATGGTATTATAGGTTCCCCCGACAGGGCCACCGGTATCAAACCAAACTTTAATTCCTTTACCACTCTGTGAAAGATCCCCACTTGCCATTGCATTTCCGGAAAATGCTACGCCCATTACAAGAGCAAACAGCAACAATGTACATTTACGCATAATCTTATTAACCCACATTTGAATTTGCTCCCGGCATCAAAAACATAGTTACCGGAAAGTTAGTTGATAAAAAACAGCAAATAATTAGCATAAATATATATTGATAACAATTATTTATAATCTATGCCATGTAGGTCATGGATCGTAAAAACCTATTATTGGACGATTGTATATAAACAGTACAATGGGTAGAGGAGCAAAGTGTACATTCGGAGAGAATCAAGTGAACGTGTCTCTGGCAATGTATGCGGAGCAATGCAGAGAGAAAAAGAGATCGGCCAATAGTATTGAGAAAAATCCTAACTTTCAAGACTGCATGAAAATGCTGGGCTGGTCAACTCTCTTTTCCCCCCTTTTTATCTATACTATTTTCAGCCTTTTCTAGGTATTGCAGCGCAATCAATGACAGCTTGGAAGGAGTAAATGCTTTAAATAATAAGATAACCAACTAATGTTTATCTGCATTGTTACGTTAGAACGTCTTCAAGAAGCCGTTTGGGAACATGATGAACAAGGTTTTCATCCCGCCAATATTTGATGTTTCCATCTGCATCAATTGGGTCGATACGTACTGTTTCCACCGGCTTACCAAGAGCAATGACCAGCAGAACTTCAAGTTGCTCGGGAATATTGAGAGCTGTTCGAAGATTTTCGCGGTGGAACGCACCAATCATGCAACCGCCTAAGCCTTGTTCAACAGCACCTAGCATTATGGTTTGAGCGGCAATACCATGGTCACAACCAAAATTAGTGGTGATGTCTTTATCTCCAAGAATGACGATATAAGCAGAAGGACGTTCGCCTTTGTCTGGACCTGGCCAATCTTTGAGATAACCAGCCCATTTAAGCGCAGGAAAGATTGTATTGTTTTTCTCGGGATCTGCGGAAAGTATATACTTGAGCGGCTGTAGATTTCCTCCCGAAGGGGTCAGTCGTGCCAGTTCAACCAGATCGCGCAGGGTCTGTTCATTCACCAGAAAGTCTTCTTGGAAACGACGATAACTTCTACTTTTTTTGACAATGTCCTTTATCACTCAGTACCTCCATACAAAATTTTCAATGAAAATTATGGCAATTAAATTCAGCCGGATTATTGGATTTTACGTTGAATATATTGTTGCCTTGTAAGCCATAGTACTTGTGTATTCATGTCGGTGGGTTTGAAGTGCTCTCACCGGTGAAAAAGTTTCTCAGTTCTCCTAAAAAATCAAAAAGAGAGTAGACCAACATAATCAAGGCTGATATCGGCATGCATGAATAGAGGATCGACTTTTTCATCTGAAAGACTGTTGTAAGTTCGGTTGAGCGTAACGTCAGCCGCAGAGAAAACCAGAACAGCGTTGCCATAAAAGCAATACAGATCGAGAAAATAAACATACGGTATAAACATCTCATCTGAGTGCTTTTCAGTCGAGGTGAAATCCAGTCACCGACACTGAAATGGAGTTTGGCTCCCCAGAGGGCTGCGGCACCGTAGAAAACCAGAGCAGCAAAGGAGAGCTCGACAATCTCATCCAGCCAGTGAAAAGAGGTGACGGGCAGAATTGCCTTGATCGAATCGGCTATATTCTCATAGCCGAGTACGGTCAGTTTGTTGATGAGATCATTGATCAGGCGCAGCAGAACGTTGGCAGCAAGCAGGAAACCGAGGAAGCAGAAGAAACCCATGGAAATCCAGCGAAGAATATTCTGCACCAAGATGTCGATTAATTTTAGTGTGGCGGACATTACATCCCTCCCATGAGTAGATTTGGCAGGAATAGGGAAATACTCGGAACAAAGGCTATGATCAAGGTAATCAGCAGGATAATGATGAGGTAGGGCCAGATTTTTCTGGACAGGGCCGGAATACCAACCTTAGCAAAACTGTCCACGGCAAACAGACACATACCAACCGGTGGTGTCAGGTTGCCAACCATTATCAGCAGGGTCATGACCACACCAAAGTTAATCAAGTCTATCTGGAACATGTTGGCGATGGGCATAAAGATTGGCAGGGTGATGAGGAAGATTGCATTGCCTTCCAGAAAGCAGCCCATAATCAGAACAACAGCGATAATGATCGAGAGAACAGTCCCTTGAGTTGCACCCATTTCAACTAAGTTGGTGATAATGCCGGCCGGAATTTTCTGGTGGATCACGAGCCAGCCGAAAAAGTTTGCGGCGGCAATGATAAAGAGCAGGCTGACCGCCTGAATAATTGATTTATAGATAATTCCCGGCAGATCGCGGAGCTTAATATCACCATAGTAAAAGCCCAGTGCCATGGCGTAGAAGCAGACCACCACCGAAGCTTCCGTCGGGGTGAAAAAGCCGGTCATAATGCCGCCAATAATAATGATTGGTGCCATAAGTGGCCAGAAGGCCTCTTTGAAGGCGGTCCATCGCTGTCCAAAAGAAGCACGATTTGCCGAACAGGGGTAGTTATTTCGTTTGGCGAGAAATGCAAGGGTCAGCATCATGCCTGCGCTCATCAGGATGCCGGGCAAAAAACCGGCCATAAAGAGCTTTGCAACGGAGACATTAGTAATAGCGCCATAGAGGACAAAAGGGATACTGGGGGGGATAACCGGGCCGATTACAGAGGAGACTGCGACCAGTGTGGCTGAGTCGGCGGGGTCATAGCCCTCATCCACCATCGCCTTATGTTCGATCTGCCCAAGCCCTGCAGCATCTGCGACGGCCGAGCCAGACATGCCTGAAAAGATAACACTGGCGACAATGTTTACCTGGCCCAGGCCACCTGAAATATGTCCAACCATAGCGGTGGCAAAGCGGAAGATGCGGTCGGTTATACCTCCGACATTCATAAGGTTTCCTGCCAGGATAAAGAATGGTATCGCAAGCAGGGTGAAACCGGTTGTACCGTAATACATCCTGTGTGGCAGCATAGCCAGTAATCGGGCATCACCGAGACCAATGAAAAAGATAACGGAGGTTACACCAATGGCAACGACAACTGGAACATTGATGAGCAACAGTGCTATCAATACTGTGAATATGGACAGAGTCAACATCGTAAACTCACCTCTTGAAACGAGAAAAGTGGCTCCGCCTTAGTGATTAGAGGCGGAGCCGGTGTTGATACAGATAGTGGTTTTTCTTAACGGAGTGCGTCAGTCATTTGCAACCACTTGTCAAAGTTTGCTTCACCTACATTCTTTTTAATCTTGTCGTAGGCTGGACCCATCTCTGCTTTAAACGGTGCCAGGTCTGGTTCGTCGATCTGGATACCCTTAGCGCGCATGTCAGCAATCTGCTTCTGCTCTTCAGCACGAGCAAGTTGGCGCATGAGCAGTCTGGCAGAATCGGATTCTTCGCGAATGATCTGCTGCTGCTCAGGACTGAGACGGCTCCAGGCATCTTTTGAAACAACATGGCACATGGAGCTATAGAGGTAGTTAATCATAGAGATATACTTCTGTGATTCATAGAGGTTAAGGTTGTAAATGACACCGATCGGGTTTTCCTGACCGTCGACAACACCCTGACGCATAGCCATGACCAATTCGCTGAAGGCGATGGTCTGGACATTGGCTCCGAGAGCTTCCATAGCAGCCTGGTAGGTCATGGCTGGAGGCGTTCGGATTTTCAACCCCTTAACGTCGGCAGGTGACATGATCGGGTGTTTAGAGTTAGTGAGCTCACGAAACCCCCATTCCCAGCTGGACAAATACACAAGACCAACCTTTTCGACTTCCGGAGCCGCCCATTCTTTAAAAGGGCCATCGAGAACACGATCCGCATGTTCATAACCACTGAGTGAAAAAGGAATACTTACGGTGTCAAAAAGTTTGACGTGTTTGGCCAACTGGTCCTGACCGGAAAGACTCATGTCAACTACACCCATGATAACCTGCTCAAGAACCTCTGGCGGGCTTCCGAGTTCATTGTTTGGATAGAGGGCTATCTTAACTTCACCATTGGTACGCTTCTCAACGTTTTCAGCAAATTGCATTGCTGCAATGTGGGACGGATGGGTGTCATTGCCGAAGTGACTGAGTTTCAATTCAACAGCGGCAAATGCAGAAGATGTCCAGGCGCAGCATAAGGCCACCATAGACGCCGCAATTAGTGATCGACGCCGATTTGCAAAACTAGGTTTCATGTTCATTGAGAGCTCCTTTGTTGTGATAGGTTAGTGTGCTCACACGTTTTTTGCTACAGGTTTCACCTGGCAACTTTGCCACGATTTTTCACCTTACGTGTGATTACAGCATGAGTTGACTTCCCATTACTTTTAGTTACGACTTAGCTTAAGGAAATAGTCGTATATTTCAGGAACATTACCATCTCCCATGCCGGCCTCAAAGGCAGCCTGGAGGTTGGTTGAGGTTCCTTCCGCTATTTCAGCCCGTGTACCCATATCTTCGACCATCGTGACAAAATAGGCCAGGTCCTTGTTAGCGTTGGCGATGGAGAATCCCAGATCGCTTATGCCGTCAACAGCGTAGTTCTTACAAAACTGCATAAAGGGTGAGTTGGATGGGCCGGTGGACATGATGTCAAACAGCATCTGGCGGTCAACACCTGCACGTTCGGCTACGGCAAAGGCCTGAGACATTGCGCATACACTGGTCATTCCCATAAAGTTATTGATCAGTTTTGTCGTATGGCCTGCTCCGAGTGCACCGAGGTAGAATATATTCTCGCCAAGGATCTCAAGAACCGGTTTAACTTTGTCGAAGGTATCTTGGTTACCTGAGGCCATAATATTGAGGAGTCCGTCTTTGGCGTGGGCCGGTGTACGACCAAGTGGCGCGTCGATCATGCCCGCACCCTTTGCGGCAAGATCAGCGCCGATTTTACGGGTGGAAGCCGGGATGGAGGTTCCAAAGTCAATGACTACCGCCCCTTCCTTTATGGAGGATAGGATTCCATCGTCCCCGTAGATCAACTTTTCAACAACTGCCGAGGTGGTTAGGCAGAGCATCACGATGTCACAGGCTGCTGCCAGTTCTGCAGGTGAGGTAACCTCTTTAGCACCACGAGCAACAACGGTCGCGACAGCGTCCTTGTTGAGGTCCATTACCAGAGGTTCAAAACCATTTTTTTGTAAACATTCAACCATATTGCCGCCCATGAGGCCGAGGCCAATAAAACCGATAACAGGCTTTTCCATATCTAACTCCTTTCTAGATTGTTTTGCTTAATTGGGGGGAAGAGGAACAGGGAGCTGTTTACCTGTGGGTATTTTGTTGTAATGGTCAGCATCCTGGCTGAATTATTCTTCCAAACTAGCAATTTATGTTGTTTGAACACCCGGTCCTCAGGCGAGGTAGGGTATTGTCGGGTTGCTCATCTTGAAATTCTGGTAATAGTCCTGGGCAAGTTGCTGTATGGCCAAAGCCACCCAGCCGCTTACCAGCACGTCGAACCAGGGTTCAACACCACTAGCCGCGACGATGACACCCTGGTATTCGAAGGATCCGTAATGGACAATTTCGCCGTCTGCAATGGTTGCAGGGCCAAGCAGATGTTTTTTAGCGTTATCGCTGCCATCACGCCATGCCTGTTTCGCCTTTGCTCGGGCGAATTCATCGAAGGGGAGTTGCCAGCTGGCTTTATCGGTGAGAGATTTTTCCAGGAGAATGGCTTCCTCGAATGAAACATCCCATGGTTTTTGGGTCGGATCCATTACCACGATGTGCATGTCCGTCCGCTTTGCTTTATCACTAAGAAGTTTTTCGATTGAAGGCTTTAAAATGGTGATTGCCGTTTCGGCAATTGTTTTATGATTCATCGCTTGACCTCGTTTCTTAATATGAAATGACGTTTCATTATTTCGACCAGTATACGTGTGACTAAGATTTGTTGTCAATAAAAAAGTGCACTACTTCGACAACTTTACACTTGACTTCATATGTCATTTCGTAATATGAAATGGCATATGAAAGATTCTAATGAAAAACTCAATACTGTTGGCAAGGTTATCGCCATTATCGAAACTATCCAGGAAGGCAATCGCCCCCTATCCATTAAAGAGATTGCTGAGACGCTGGGCCTCAACAAATCATCACTGCATCACCATATAAAAACGTTGACAATAAACGGCTATCTGCAGCAGGATGAGGAATCGAGAAAATACGATATAGGACTCAATCTGGTACGTGCCGGACAATCGTATCTTCAACGGCTTAATGTTCGAGAACGGGGACATTATTATTTGGAACAGCTGAATAGGGAGTTGAACGAAACGGTCCACATGATGGTACTGGACCGGGATGAGTTGGTTTATATTGACAAAGTTGATGTCAACCACCAACCTGGATCACTCAAATGCTCTTCCTTTATTGGGCTGAGAACCGATGTGTATTCTACGGCCGCAGGAAAAATGCTGCTTTCCCATTTGCAGCGAGGTGCTCTGGAAGAAATTTTACATAACCTCAAAATGAAGCCACTTACTGAATATACCTTACGTTCAAAAGTCGAGCTCAGAAAAGAACTGATTCTCACGAAGGAGAGAGGTTACGCCCTCGATCTCGAGGAGCATCATGTTGGTCTACAGTGTGTTGCGCTCCCTGTACTCAACATGCATTCTCAGTGCATTGCCGCCATAAGTGTTTCCGGGCCGGTTACAACCATATCCAGAGAAGAGTTGGAAACAGAGATCCTGCCAAAACTTAAAAAAACAGCGTATAACATCTCTCAGGCTATGGGATATTCGCAATAGTTTATATGTAACCCCGCTTTTGCCAGAATATTTTAGACGAATTTTGAGGGTAAATAAACGGGGTAGGGCTTGACCTGTCGATATTCTTTTACACGTAAAGGGATCTCCTTTCTTCGTTGGTTGTTGCGATTGGTATGATGAAGAATTTGACTGTTTTGATACTTTTGTTGGCCAAGTCGAGTTAGAACCCTTTGCCGTCGCAGGTCGGACAAGAGATTTCAGTGTAGTTGTTTTCATGATCAGGGAATTCTGAAACTTGACCAGAACCAAAACATGTTCCACAGATAGGTTTAGCCCGATTTGCGAAATGATACCGTTATCATTTTACCCAAAGGTCGTTGAATAAATTATCTCCATTTTTAATTAGACTCTGTGGCTCAATATGCGTGTTTCTCCGACCGCAAATAACGGTTATGGCAGCCAGATAATTCTTTTGTTTGAGATTGCAAAGATCTGTGATATCCAGTTGAAAAGCCCCACCATTATGTGAGTTGAGCTCTCGACTCTAATCCCTTTTCGATTCTCTTTTGATGTTCAGCTTTCCACGTATGAGCATAGTACAGGAATCTACTGCTCAAAAAGGTATGTACGATGGCACTAAGCGTTGCGACCAGATTGAAGGGCTTGTGGCTTATACGATGTTTAAGAATGTTAAAGACTCCTTTGAGGTCTGAATCGTGATAATTTTCAAAGGTCGGTGGAAAGTTTGTCGCTCCCTCTACAGAAGAGGGGCCACCTGCTTAGTAAACACTGGTGGCAAGCAGAAGGAAAAGACAAATCAGTATTAAGTTTGAACGTGTTTTCATAAAGTCTTTTCTCTATTAAAACCACTTTTTTTTATGATTAACTTAATAAAGTAAGTTGTTGTGATATTAAGGTTTTTACAACGCTGTCAGGTGGTCTGAGCAGCAGATAATGGTCGTCGTTCAAAGATGTTCAGTTGTAGCAATCGGAGCAAACCTGAAAGTTAGCCCCGGAATTTGGCCATAAATCTAAAGTAAGCTAGCATCACATAGCCATAAAGGGCAATCCATTTTGTGATATCAATCCTTTAGAGCATAGATAAAGACATCAGATGTTGTTGAACCATCTTGTTCTAAATAGTCTTCTTTGCAAACTGTTTTATGTTTCAAACCATTTTCCTCAAGTATTTCTAGGATAGGGCCAATGGAATAGTAGTTAAAATAGATTGCCTCATCTGAGAAAGATGTCGTTTCAAAACCAGATGTTGTACCTTCCATAAAGCTTAAATAAAGAGAGCCTCCTTCAACAAGACTTTCGGCTATGGACTTTAAAAGAGTCTTCGTTTCCTCATCTTCCAAGTGAACGATACAGAAAGAAGCCAGTACTGTATCGTACTTTTCTAGGTTCTCTAAGCTGCAAATATTCTTGTTGATAAACGTACAGGACGGATGGATCATCTTTGCAATAGCGAGAAGATCTTGGGAAAGGTCGATCCCGGTAAAATGGCATGAATCATCTAATGTTTTTATGGTTGTGATATTGTTACCTGGACCACATCCCAGGTCCAATACTCTTGCTCCTTTAGGTATGTATTGACTTTGGAAATCTATGATTTTGTTTTTGTATGTAGAGAAATCTTTAAACTTAGCATTATATTTTTGAGCATTGTTGTTGTAGGCCCTAATTGTCTTCTCAGTCTTGGATGCTGTCATTGTGAATTCACATGTAGGAAGAATTATAATTTATGATCGTTAATGTTGTGAAATAGCATATTACGTAGAGATCAGTCAGTTGAAAACGTTAAAATACTGCAGTGGATGAATCTGGTTGGCAGACTGTTTCACGATTATCCATCTTGCCTGAGAGGGTGGTGGCAATCCATAGTGAGTGTGATAACTAATAGATATTAAAACACATTAACGGATTTTCCCAAACGCTGTTTGGTTTTCCCCCTAACTGTTTCGTTTTATATGCACATATTTCGTTTAAAGCGTCCAATTATCCTCTAATGGCGTCGACCTTTTCTAGGTCACTTCTAACTTTCTCGCCTCCAGCCGGGATGACTGCTTTTAGAAAAAACTACATTTGAATCATTTCTTGTTGTACAATCATAAATAATTGAAGATTAACAGGAATATCAAACAAAAAGGACTGAACATTGCCTCTTTTCAAAGCATCTTCATGGAGTCTGAAAAAACATCTATACCTACTAGTATTATTGATCTTTCTACCTGTTTTTTCAGCATTGCTCATCGCGGGATTCAGGCAGTATCAACAAGCCGTACAGGATTTTGCAGGTGATACGGAAAGACTAATGGATGCATTTATTAGAGAGCAGGTCAATATTTCTGCTCGAACACATCAACTGCTAACGATATTATCCCATGTTCCTGCGGTAAGCGAGCTTGATATTCCCCAGTGTAATGCTCTATTGCAGAGTATTTACAAGGAGAACCCGCAATACTCAACTATCGTTGTCTCCAACAGTGAAGGGCTTATCGACTGTTGTGCCATCCCTCTAAGGAAAACAATCAATGTTAAAGATCGCAGCTGGTTTAAACGAATTACCAAAGAGCGTGATTTTGTAATTGATAATTTCCTTATCAGCAGGTCAGCTAAAAAAGCATCTCTACCTTTTGCCTTGCCTATTTTTGATAGGAGTGGGAATTTAAAAGCAGCTATTGGCGCAGCTTACAACCTCTCACATTATAATGAACTATTTGAAAAAATCGACACGCCTAAAGACTATGAAATTATATTGACTGACCGTGAGGGTACGGTTCTCTTTCAGACCGCTACAAACAAGCAATGCCTTGGCAAATCCCTAACTGACTGCCAGGGGTTCGACATCCCTCCTTCTGATTCGCCAAAAAGAAACTTTGAAATAGTAGATGATGAAGGAATAAATCGAATCTACATGTTTGATTGGTTGCAAGTTGGACAGGATAATAATGAAATTTGCTTTTTAGTTGGTATTTCAAAACAAAAGATGGTCTCGGATGTCCTGGCAACATTGTTGACCAATTTAGCATTCCTTTCGATAGTTGCAATATTCTCGCTCATTATAGCTTGGTTTTCGGGTGAAAAATTTCTATTAAGGCCTATTAACTCACTCATTCAAAGGACAAAAGATATCAAGCACGGCTCATGGGCTCTGTCAAAAGAAAACCGCCATCTCCCGTTAGAACTGGAAATGCTATCCATTGCCTTTGATGATATGGTAGTCGATCTCTCAAAAAAAGAAAAAGAGCGAGACAAGGCACTAGAAGATGCGAAGCAAGAGTTGTTCGTACGGACACAAGTTGAGAAGGATCTGTCTGAGAGTGAAGAACACCTCAAAGTTTTATTCAAACATGCTGCAGATCCCATCTATGTCTGCGAATTGAATGGCCGGCTCATCAATGTAAATTTGGCTGCTTGTACGGCCACTGGATATAGCGTAGACGAACTGTTACAAATGAACGTTATCGACCTCGATGTGAACACCTCAACTCAACAAGCATTAAATGATTTCTTTGCAACCATTTCACAGGGGGAACAAGTAACTCTAACATCGATTCACCGCCACAAGAATGGGCCAACATACCCTGTTGAAATTACAGTTGCTCGTATTGAAACGCCAACTGGTATCAAAATTATGGGAATCGCAAGGGATATTACCGAACGAATCCAACTTGAGGAGCGCAGTAAACAGACTCAGAGACTGGAATCTATTGGCAGGTTGGCTGGTGGTATAGCGCACGATTTGAACAACCTGCTTACACCTATTCTTGGCTATGGCGAATTGATTTTAAAAGATGAGAATACGCAAAAGAAAACTAAGTCTAAAATCGAGCATATATTAAAAGCTGGGACCGGGGCTCGGGACCTGGTCAGACAGCTCCTGGCTTTCAGCAGGAAGCAAATGCTCGAATATAAACCTCTAGAAATAAACCAGATTCTAGATGGGTTTCAGGATCTCATTCGCCGGACTATTCGTGAAGACATTGAGATTGTTATATCGAAATCACCTGATCTTCAGCTTGTTAAGGCTGATGTTGGCCAGCTTGAACAGGTTATTATGAATCTATCTGTTAATGCTGCTGATGCTATGCCCAAAGGGGGTACCCTGTCTATAGAGACCTCCATGGAAGAACTTGATGACAAGTATGCCTCTACCCATCAAGGGGTAGCAGCTGGAAAGTATGTAATGATGAGTTTCAGCGATACCGGCTATGGAATGGATCAAGAAACTATAGCTCAAATATTTGAACCATTCTTTTCAACAAAAGGTGCGCTAGGTACCGGCCTTGGGTTATCGACAGTCTACGGCATTGTAAAGCAACATAATGGGAATATATGGGTTTATAGTGAGCTTGGCATAGGGACGACCTTCAAAATCTATCTTCCTGTTTTAGAGGAAAAAATGGGAAAGTTGGAGATACATGATTCTGTATCTCCAATAGGTGAGCTACGAGGTTCAGAAACTATTCTTCTAGTGGAAGATAATGAGCAAGTTCGTAATACTGTCTATGATATTCTTAAACAACAGGGGTACAGGGTTTTCCAGGCTACTGGTGGTAAAGAAGCACTGGCAAAAATGGCTTCTATAAATAGACCTGTGGATTTGCTGTTAACGGATGTAGTAATGCCAGATATGAATGGAAAGCAGCTATTTGACATACTATCTCAAACCAGACCATCGTTGAGAGTGTTGTACATGTCAGGATATACTGATAATATAATTGTCCACCATGGTGTAGTTGATAAAGGCGTTCAGTTAATACAAAAACCTTTCACTAACCAAACTGTTCTTACCAAGGTTCGTGAGATTATCGATTCATAATTAGGCCGAAAATATAAGATAGAGATTCAAAGAACTTGAAGAGGAGAATCGGCGATTGAAGAAGATGTATGCCAAGGAGCGTCCGTAAGCCGAGGTGATTCAGGAGACCATGAAAAAAAATGGCATAGCCACCTCAGCGTCGTAAGATGGCGAAAACAGCTATTGAAGAAACAGGTATAAGTATTCGCAAATCTAGTTTGTATTTTCATTTCAGTGAGCGGTGTTTTCGATATCAGGCAAAGGTTTCTAGTGAAAATGAAATCATAGCAGAATGTCTACATTGAACGATAGAACAGAACTGTAAGGTATGATTGGTTAGGTCACCATGTTTCGCTCACTTGTGGAATTACAGGATTTTGCTACCGAATGGCTATGGTTTTACAATAATGAACGGCCCAATATGGGTATCGGGGGAATAACCCCAAATCAAATACTTGCTTTTGGTTGAAATTGGTTGCAGTAGATAATTAAATTTTAATAAAATTCTGAGAGCCTCCTGCATGCACGGATATTATTGGTACGATTTACTCGGAAATATCGGGGTGGTGATGATTCTGATTGCCTACTTCATGTTGCAGCTTAATCGTATTGACAACCGGTCCCTTACTTTCAGTCTTATAAATTTCTGCGGGGCTTTTTTTATATTGGTATCGTTGTACTTTGACTTTAATCTCTCAGCATTTATTATCGAGTTCTTCTGGCTTCTGATCAGTTTGTATGGGATATACAGATGGTTACGGAAATAACCTTACAGTGGTGTTGCGTTGAATATTAAGAAAAAAGCCGTACCTAGAAGCCTAATGATTGCGTTGTTTCAAAAATATTCATCGCTGATTTGAAACAAGTGGACAGGGCTACTTTCTGATAATAAGCTTGAAATTTTGAATTTAGTTTCATTGCAGTACGGTCGCAGATGAGATGGTTATGCTCAAAACTTCTTTAATGTTCTTTTTAAGGTGACTTATTTCATTACCGACATGAGCTTATCTGGCGGAAGGGGCTTCGAATAATAAAAGCCCTGCAGATAATCACAGCCAGCTTGTCTCAGTTTTTCACCGAACTCTTCTGTCTCGACACCTTCAGCAGTAACGAGTAATTGTTGGGAATGGCAGAACTCGATCAGTGATTGGAGAACCGTCTCTTTACCTTTCACCATGGTTTTCTCTATGAAAGCACGGTCAATTTTGACAATGCTTATGGGAAATTCCACGAGCTGTATGAGCGAGGTGTATCCAGACCCGAAATCGTCAAGAGCGAGCTGAAAACCGAATTCATTCAGAGTCCGTAGAACTCTTAGCTCAGAAGTTGAGTGCTCCTGATCCTTATAAAAAGTCTCGGTGATCTCTAGGATAAACATGGACGGATTGACCTGATACTTACTAACAAGATAATGAAGTTTATCAAAAAAATCTGCTCGGGACAGTTCGGCTGCTGAAATATTTATCGATATTTTCACAGAGTATCCAAAATGTTCCCTGAGCTTTTGTGATTCCCGAAAGGATTGCTCAAGCACCCATAGGTCGATTTGTTGATAGACGCCAATATTTTCAGCAAGAGGAATAAACTCAGCAGGAGAGACCGAGCCTAATGATGTGGAAAACCACCTTAACAGAGCTTCAAGAGATTGGATTTCACCAGTTTTGGCATCCACAATGGGCATATAATAGAGTTCGAGCTCGTTAACATCCAAACGTTTAAGGCCCATCTCCACAGCTTGTTGACGTCTGAAAAAATTGGATAATTCTTTGGAGTAATAGGATACGGCATTTTTACCTTTCTTTTTGGACTCATACATGGCCGAGTCCGCGTTAACAGTCAACTCCTCAGCCGTTTGCCCATCCTGAGGATAGGCAGCCACCCCAATACTGAGAGAGATAGGAAAAGTGCCTGCCTCGCAGGTGAAGCCGTTTTCACAAAGTGCGAGTAGTCGTTGTGAAACCTTCCTGGCAGTATCTCTTTCTGTGTAGCCATGTATAATTACTGCAAACTCATCACCGGCAAGTCTTGCTACTGTAGGATCTTCATCCTGTGCAGTATTAAAAAAAATATCGCTTCCTCGCACTATCTCATGGAGACGATAGGCAAAGGCCCTGAGTAGTTCATCTCCAACGGAGTGGCCGTAATTATCGTTGACGAATTTAAAGTTATCAATATCCAGGTAGAGGAGAGCGACCTGACGATTGTCAATCTTTGCTCTAGAAATGAGCTTTTCTAAAATCAGGTTGAATACACGACGGTTATAAAGAGTTGTCAATGTATCTCTTTCAGCCAGATCTTTCGTCACTTCATATGTCTCTTTAAGTTTGTCGTATAGCTGGGCAAATGTTCCACTAAGGTTACCGATTTCGTCTTTTGAGTGGTGTATGGTTATTTCCTGTGTTCCGTCCAACTCTATATTGCTGAGTTGAGTCTCTAGTCTGTTAATCGGACCAATGACATAGCGGGAAAGTAGCCATTGGAGAGCAAAGTGAGTCAGGGCTGCTAGTATGATAAAGGAGAGACCAAGCTTCCAAAGAATCTGCCTCAGATCGGCTTCAACGGTTGACTTGTCTAGTTTTACCGCGATCGTACCTAATCCTGGAATGGTCTTTCGTGCTTCAAAAAGTGACGCATCATTTTGAAGTTTTTCATCCTTATCATAAAAGACAACCAGGTGTTCTTTTTCTTTTAATCCTGCAGATCGAGTAAGAAAGTCCTTAGGATTTAAACTAACAATTATTGTAAGAGAGTTTGAGTCAAAATTGTTAGTTGGCTCCAAGGTGATCCTGTTTAATGTACGGATAAGTGCTATTTTTTCAAAATCTTGAAAGTAGTGACTTGCCGAAACCATGCGCTGGTCGCGGATTAATTCACTCCATCGTAGCAAGGCAGGGTCCGGCTTGGCAAATGGATCTAAGCTGTTTTCATAATAATATTCGATTCCTCCATCGTGTTGGACAAAAGTAATGGAAAAATGATCTGAAGAAAGGGTTTCAAGATTTTTCAGGATATCATCCAAACCACTTTTCAAAGCCAACGCCTTGAGTTGTTTGTCGTTGGTTTGAAGAAAACGATGGAGAGAATCACTTTGAACAATGGAGCCAAGGAATCCCATCGCAACCAGATTGTACTGGGAGAAGCTTGCGCCGAGTTCTGTAGCTTCATAAGCCGCCGAACTCTGTGCCAGGGAATAAACAGCGTTTCGCTCTATGATGTAGAGACCTACCCCGGTCATCAGAAAACTTATGATAAGAACGGGGAGAATCAATAACGGAACTTTGTTATTGAGCTTCATGCTGTTTTATCAATGTATCTAACATGCGTCTTCTCAGTTGAAGATTACTGTCAGAAAGTATTCGGTACATTTGAGCGTTATTTAGTTGTTCCTCCGTTGGGAAAAGATCTGTATCGCTTGCGGTTTCTTCCGGTAACAATTCCCTCGCGGCACTGATCGGAGTCGGTAGATACGCATCTTCGGTATTAATAGCTGCAACTTTTGGAATTGACAGATAGTTGAGAAAGGCCAGAGCATTCTTCTGATTAACGGACTTGCGAGGAATAGCCATGCAATCAACCCATAGGGCTGTTCCTTCACGGGGAATCACGTATGACCAGTTCTCTGTCCCAGTCAAATCGTTTAGTGTGTACTCGTCACTACTAAAGCCCAGAGCAATATGCATGTTATTTTTTTCTCCTTTTGCCTGGATGGCGGTAAGTGCATAATCATAGCTTGACACGTAAGGCACTTGCTGAAGCAGAAGTTCGTACGCCTTCCTTAGCTCTTCTTCTTTCTCCGTATTAAGGTTGTACCCCAAGTAGAGTAAAGGAGGAACAAGTGTATCGGTCATATCCTTAATCATCCCAACGTGGCCCTGATGTTCTTTAGATGGTTTGAGCAGGTCGCCCCAGGAATTTGGGGGAGAAGGGTACTTGGTCTTATCATATAAGAGTCCAACAGTTCCGTAAAAATATGGGACACCAAAATTGCCGCAGCTCTCTTTCCATCGTTTGTCAATGTTTTTGATGGTAGGAACGATTGACTCAGTAATTCCAAGAAGAAGGTCATTTTTACCAAAAATCATCCCGGATACGGCGTCGAAAACAACAAGATCGAATTTTTCTCCTTGTGTTGAAGCAAAAACCTCGTCTCGAGTCTGATCGCTGTCAAAATGGACTTGCTTAACCTGGATACCAGTTTCCTTGACAAAGCTCTCAATAACTTGATCGGCAATGAAGTCTTCCCATATATAAATGGTCAGCTCAGCACCGGATGCTGATTTAAAAAAACAAATTACTAAAAGGGGAATCAAAAGAAAGATTAGAAGCCGATAGGATTTTATTTTCATGTATATAACCTTTGTAGAGTATTGAGCGTAGCGTGTATTTTTTTAACACTAGTAACTCTATTTATACAGCATTGTAGGTTACTACTGTAGGGAAAAGGGCAGTTTTGCATGGCTTCTAATTAAAAGATAAAGCGCTGAAATTGAAACTTCAAAGAAAGTATTATCTCAATGAATGAGGATTATCTCCTTCGAGCTGTATGCTCGTTTTTCCGGGGGGTGAGTAACTTTGTGGTGGTGTAAGCCGTAGCCTTAAATTCAGGTTACCTCAACCTTTATGCCACCGGTAATTTGCTGAAGGTAATCAGGACTTAATGGAACACCCGTGGCATCTGTACCAGCCGCTGGATATACGATGTCATACTCATCAAGTGATACGTCGAGCAAAATTGTTACATTGGAGCCTACCAAGCCAAATGGGCAAACCCCGCCAGGAAGAAATCCTGTAGTTTCTTTAGTCTCATCGGCACTAGCCATTCGGTGTTTGGCTCCCGTTGAACGTTTAAGCGCGCCGCTGTTTATTTTTTTGTCACCGGCGGCTACGACCATCCTGTATCTTTCATCTTTTCCTTTAAATAAAATCGACTTTGCTATCTGGCCAACAGGTACTCCTATTCGCTGGGCTGCTGTCTCTGCAGTGGGTGTTGAACCAGGCTCAAATTCGAGAGCAGAAAGATCATGAGTTTGTAGGAATGCTTGTACTTTTGGAGGAATATTGCTCATTTTTAAGACTCAGTTGCAAAATTAAAAATTTAGAGGGCGATATTTACTAATAAAAACTACCAGAGTTGATGATGTACAGCAATGGGAGGAAATTCTAGTAACCAGTTTTTGAGTATCCGTAGAAAGCTAATCTTACAATAGCATATGGCTCGGATTAACTTCTAACGTTTCATGAAAAGAACGCAAAAATAGGCCTTATGAGTTTGGCATGGCAGTTGGGGAAATATTCCTAGTTAGTTGAATGTAATTATTGTCAATTCGATCTGATTTGATACTATTCAAGCTTGGTACCTTAAGACGTTAAACTAAACGGGCACCTGCCATGCTAGACTCCCCTAATAGAAGTAACCTCCGCAAAAGTAATCGTTGTCTGTATAACTGTTGCATGCTCTACCACTAATTCACTTTTAGCTCATAATGTTCATTTAGGATGCAACAGCATTCTTAAAATGGATGTCGCTGTTTTATAAAAAAAATTGTTTGCCCATGGACTCAGGGTTTATTTTTGACATAAAAAAATACGCCATCAAGGGTGGGCCGGATATTCAGGTAGCAGTGGTTATTAAAGGGTTGTCCTCTACCTTGTGCATAGTGCCATAATCCTGAAAGTATCTTTCGCTCAATCCCAACAATGTATAACGGGGATAAAAAAGGTCAATATTCTGCCGTATCATACTGTTGCACATAAATATCTCAATTTGGGTGAGAAATACGATTCGTCAACGGTGGCCGAACCGGGCGAGGATGTCCAGGTCACTGTAATTGCAAAGTTAGCAGATTTTGGGACGCAGTTAATTGTGGGTGGGTAAAAACGGTTCAGACAGCTGTACAATTTGGGCTCATAGAGTTGCCTGTCATCTTCTAAAATACAGACACATTGACATGAGAGAAAATGCATTGTATACAATGTGTGGATACATTATGCAGGAGCTTGGCATTTTCCCATAAGCCAATGAGTAAGGATAAACAAGCTCCATTCTAGAGAACGCAATCATTGTTCGGAGGAAGGACATGTTTAAACTTTTACGCATTAATACTGTAACCGGGGAAGCAAGAACCGAAGAGTATGATTCCAAAGAATTTCTGTTGGGGGGGAGGACACTGTCATCCTTTCTGGTGAGCAAAGAAATTACCCCAAGTTGTGACCCTTTCGGAAAATCAAACAAGCTGTTTTTTTGTATCGGATCGTTGAGTGGTACCACAGTATCCAGCGCAAATAGACTTTCTATCGGCAGTAAAAGTCCTCTTACCGGTGGCATAAAAGAAAGCAATGCTGGTGGAATTGTCGGTTTACGTATGGCAAAGCAAGGTTTGCGCTGCATTGTTCTTGAAGACTCTCCAACGGAAGATGATGGCTGGAAAATTGTCGTTATCGGAAAGGATAAAACAGAGCTTGTCGACGGTAATTTTCTGGCTAAAAAAGGCGTGTACGAAAAATCGGAATTGCTGAGTGAGAAGTTTGGCAAAAAGGCCGGATGTATTACTATTGGACCCGCTGGTGAAAATCTGCTTCTGGCTTCTGGTATTGCTTGCTCTGATCCCCATGGCGTGTGCTCTCGATATGCTGGTCGTGGTGGGCTTGGCGCAGTAATGGGATCCAAAAGGATTATCGCTATGGTAATCCTCGATGACGGCGAAGAGAAACCCCAATATGCCGATGAACAGGCATTTAGAGACGGAAGCAAGAAAATCATTAACCTCTTAAAGGAAAATCCTGTCTCTTCACAGTTCACTAAATATGGCACTGCTGCCATGGTTGACATCTGTCAGGCCTTAAAGGTTTTGCCGACTAGAAACTTCACCAGTGGCACAATGGAAGATGCGGAGAAGATAAACGCCCAGACCATGTACGACACCATCAAAGCACGTGGTGGTGAAGGGCGTACACAGCATGCCTGTATGCTCCCGTGTGCTATCCAGTGCTCTAATGTATATCCGAACGAGAAGGGTGAGCTGCTCTGTTCTCCGATTGAGTATGAGACCATGGCGTTGATGGGTTCCAATCTCTGCCTGAAAAATCTTGATACCATCGCAGAGATGAACAGAATCGCCAATGATGCTGGTGTTGATACTCTGGATTGTGGGGCAGCCATTGGTGTAGCCATGGAGGCCGGTATTGCCGAGTTCGGAGACGATGAGGCTGTTATAAAACTGATGAATGAAGTACTCAACGTTACACCTATTGGGCGGATATTAGCCTCAGGTTGTAAAGTTGCCGCTCAGGTTTTTGGAGTAAAACATGCACCCCATGTCTTAGGGCAGGCGCTCCCTGCTTATGAACCGCGCGGAACAAAAGGGATGGCAATGACCTATCTCTCTACCCCCATGGGAGCTGATCACACATTCGGTTTTACCCTCCGTGATGAGGATGATCCCATAACCAAGGAAGGGAAGGTGGCACTTTCGAAAAAGTTCCAGGTGATAGGTTCTCGGATGGATGCCATGGGGACGTGTAATTTTGTCCGTTATTCGGTGCGCAATGATATGTCACCACTGTTGAATCTTATAAAGTCCCTCTATGACGTAGAGATTACTACCACCGAATTTGATGATTTCGTCAAAGATACTTTGCGTAGGGAACATCAATTTAACAGGGATGCAGGGATAACTGCGGCCGATCATCGTTTCACAGAAACCTTCTACAACATTGCTCAGGCTGATACTCAGGAAAAAATTGATATCACAGATGAGGAAGTAAAAGAGGCTATGAACTGGTAGCTGTAAATTTAAAGCCGGCTGATACATATCCGGTCGATCGCGATACTGATCGGCCGGAGAAGCTTAATGGAATAGTTACGTTGTGTAGTGAAAAGTCTGTAAATCAGTACATATTTTTATAAGTATGGGGCTTAGCTCCCCTTATGAATACGTGATGGACTTTCACCCAATAGAAAAAGGCGTATCGGTTTTACCGACACGCCTTTTTTATTAATGACTCAACAAATCAGTATTTTTTATCTGCAAAGGCCAGCCAGCCACCTGATCCAACCAGATCTTTGTCAAAGGTATTGAGTTCAAAACTACATACGACCTTTTCTGCAGCTTCGTCAGAAGAAGTTGCCGTCATTTCGCATCGCTCCAAGGTCTACATTGATCTTAACGTTGCCTGGAATTTTAAAGAGCTTGTCAATGTCCTGTTTTGGGAGCTCAATGGCAAGAATCCCACAGTTGAACATGTTTTGCCTGAAAATACGGGCGAAACTCTCCGCTATAACAACATTGATGTCATTTACTTCAAATGCCCAGACTGCGTGTTCACGTGAGGAACCACAACCAAAGTTCGCACGAGTAACAACGACATTAGCATTCTGTAATTCTTCAGATTGAGGGTCAAACGCTTCACCATCAAGAAGAAGATCTTCCAGTAAGTGTGGTTTTAAAGCAAGCTTTGTGATTTCAGTTAAATATTTAGCAGGAATAATTTCATCTGTGTTAATATCACTTCTGTCAAAAAATATTGTAGGTCCGCCAAATTGTTTCATATTTATGCCTCGTCTTAGAGAAATTTTCGTGGATCAGTGATGGTTCCTGTCACAGCTGCAGCGGCGGCAGAATATGGGCTCATTAGGTGAACCATGCCACCTTTACCCATACGACCATTGAAGTTTCTGTTAGTTGTAGATGCACAAACTTCACCTTCAGCAAGTACTCCTGAGCTCATGCCAAGACATGCACCACACGTGGGGTTAAGTACGCAGAAACCTGCATCCATGAAAATCTTTATGATACCCTCATCGAGGGCTTGGCTGTAAATTAGCGGTGTAGCAGGGGTGACAATCCCTCGTACGCCAGAAGCAAGCTTTCTACCTTTAAGGATGTGTGCTGCATCTCTCAGGTCTTCAATTCGTCCATTAGTGCATGAACCAATGTAGACCTGATCTACTGGAGAACCTTCAAGGTCACTCACTTCTTTAACTTGATCGGGCTTGAATCCATGGGTTACTTGCGGGACAAGACTAGTAACATCTATAGTGATAATCTCTTCGTAAGCTGCATCCGGGTCAGAATGCCATTTGGCATAATCTGTGACGGCGGCATCAATCGTTGGATAATCTGCCTGAATAAATGGCCAGAGATATTCGGCAGTGGTGCGGTCTGGTAGACATATCCCGCAGGTACCACCGGCCTCAACAGCCATATTGCAAAGTGTCATTCTGGCTGCCATTGACATATTATCAACTACAGGCCCAGTGAACTCAATGATCTTATCTGTTGCGCCGTTGACAGTGATTCTTTTTATAATTGAAAGGATGACATCTTTTGCCCCAACCCCTGTGCTCAATGTGCCATCAAGTACTACTTTCATGGTTTTAGGCGCCCTAAAGGAGCAAACCCCTTTGTAAATGCCAACCTCTAGATCTGTAGTGCCTACACCTGCAGCAAAAGCTCCGAAAGCCCCATGGGTACAGGTATGAGAATCACCCATAATGATTGTATAACCCGGCCGAACAAAACCTTTTTCAGGGAAGAGGGCATGACAAACACCATTTTCGCCGATATCAAAAAAATCTTTAATGTTATGACGCTTGGCCCATTCTCGCATTATTTTACCCTGCATCGCTGTTTTGGAGTCTTTAGCAGGGGTTACATGGTCAATGACAGCTTTGATCTTGCTTGTATCAAACACATGGTCCATACCTTTTTCCATCAAATCCATGATGGCTATAGGCGTTGTAATTTCATGGCACATAACAACATCAAGACCTAGTACCATGTTTTCGGGTGAAGGCTGGTCCTTGAGATGTGCATCAAATATTTTTTCTGCTATGGTTTTTCCCATGGGCTAACTCCAAAAGTATAGTTGTATTGAAAGTGCGACACAGTGCGGGATAGAATATAGTGTGGCAAAAGAACGTGGCTCATCCCTATACGGGTTGACTTGTGAATCGCCAATATTACCGTAAAAGAGCCGTTCTTGCGAGAATATTTTATTTGAGTTTTTTCAGGGTAATAGATTACTTTGACATTGAGGAGTCATATATGTTGTACCTGTTTACTGCAGCACTGTTTTTCGTTCAAGCTCTCTTTTTAACCGCCTCATCCAGTTATGCAGCTCATGGGATGTCCATGAACGGTGAGTTAGCTTATCCCGAAGGGTTTACCCAGTTTTCCTATACTTCGCCTCGTGCCAAAAAAAGAGGAACAGTTGTTCTTCACGATATAGGGTCTTTTGATAAAATGAACCCATTTACACTAAAAGGTGAGGCCCCCTATGCCTTAGAAACATTAGTGTTTGACACACTTGGAGTTGAAAGCCTGGATGAGCCTTTCTCCATTTATGGGCTTATTGCAAAAGATATTGAGGTTGCTGAAGATCAACTATCCGTAGTTTACACAATCGACGAAGACGCACAATTCTCAGATGGAAGTAAAGTTACAGTCGAAGATGTTGCATACTCTTTGGAAACATTGAAGGGGCCTCATGTACACCCACTCTACCCATATTACTATCAGGATATTTCTGGATCCGAAATTATAGATAGTTCAAGGATAAGATTTCATTTCAGTAAGGCCAATCGAGAATTGGCAATGATAGCCACCCAGATCCCGATTTTTTCACGTAATAGTTTTACGCAGGAGAAAATTAGCGGAAGCACAAGTACTTATTTGACCCCACCCCTTGGATCCGGACCATATGTAGTTAATGATGTTGTTCAAGGGAAAATCGATTACTTACAGGCTAAATCCAGCGTATTGGGCAGCAGAAAAACCAGCAAGACGAGGAATGTATAATTTTGAAACTATCATCGTGAAATACTATAAAGACCAGGTAGTAGCTCTAGAAGCATTCAAAGCCGGTGAGTTTGACATTCTTTCCGTTAATATTGCTAAACAATGGGCTCGGGATATGGATGGTCCACGGTTCAGGTCAGGTGAAATTATTAAAAACCTCTTTCCGCATTCTAACAATGCCGGGATGCAGGGTTTTTTAATGAATACACGACGCCCAATATTCCAAGACCGAAAGGTCCGTCAAGCAATCGGGCTAGCACTCGACTTTGAGTGGACCAATAATTCTTTGTTTTATGGCCAGTATAAGCGTTCAGAATCATTTTTTAGCAACTCACATCTTGCCGCTAAAGATTTACCTACGGGTTTGGAATTAGACTACCTGAACGAATATTCTGACTCACTGCCTCCAGAAGTCTTTACTCTACCGTTAGAGGCTCCGAAGGTTACAAGCAAGCACGGACTTCGAAAGAACCTTCTACTGGCTAAAAAATTGCTGATGTCAGCAGGTTATCAGGTGAAAAATGGCAGACTGGTCAACAGTGCAGGACAGCCATTCACATTCCAAGTAACTCTTGTATCTCCGGCTTTTGAGCGTGTAATGGCTGCTTTTGTGAATAATTTACAGAAACTTGGGATAGATGCAAGTTACAGAACTATTGATCCGACGCTCTATACGGAGAAGTTGAAAAACTTTGATTTTGATATGATTGTCGCATCATACGGTCAGAGCCTCTCACCTGGTAACGAACAGCGTAATTTGTGGCATTCAGAAGCTGCTGACAAATCAGGTTCGAGTAACTATGCTGGCATTAAGTCGGATGCGATAGATGGCTTAATAGAAAAAATTATTTATGCTCAGACTGAAAAACAGCTTATAGCAGCCTGTAGAGCATTAGATCGGGTTCTTTGGTATGGCTACTACCTTGTTCCCAACTGGTATATGAATGGACATCGAATCGCCTACCACGACAAATTTTTAATGCCAGAAATATTACCCCGATATTACAGTTCCATAGAATACATACTCACATGGTGGTCCAAACAATGAACACTATGATGTAGCGGTATGTTTTATTGATACATCAAATGCCATATATAAGAAAAATAAATTATTAACCATTAACTTCGCGTTTTACTATAGTAATCAAGCTCTCTACTCTTGACTGCCTAACCACTAATTTGATAAGAATAGATGTGTTCCTTTGTTTGTTAGGAACATTTACCAGGCGGGCGTGTCCCGTTTTTTCTGCGACGAGGGAAGTTCGTCATGTCATTAATTGGAGGATTGTGGGATGTCAGATCGTGTGAAAGGTAAGGTGAAATGGTTTAATGCAAGTAAAGGGTACGGATTTTTAGAACGACCAGATGGCCAGGGAGATGTGTTCGTACATTATAGTGCCATAAAAGGCGACGGATTTCGCAGTCTTGAAGAGGGGGAGCCGGTCGAATTTTCAGTAGCCAGGACTGATAAAGGTTTGCAGGCAGAAGAAGTTGCCAAAGTAAACTGACACAAATTAACTAGCAAATTTTTTAAAACCCTGTTTGCCTTTCAGCTAGGCTAGCAGGGTTTTTTTGTTTTCATTTTTTGAGCTGCATCCCTGTTAAAGAAGTTGGCAAATTATTCAGTCATTTGGATAAAGGCTATTGAGATTTTTATATCGCTATAATCATTTGCTCTTTGTATGTTCACTGACCGATAACTATAGTTACTGATAACACCATGCACTAACGCAACGCCTGTCACGGCTTAAGACGTATTTGTTATGAAAAATTATATTTTTACCTTAAGAAATCTTCTTGAAACTGAAAAATTTGGTGAGGCATTCGGTCACTTTGCTGAACCAGGTGATGTCCTCTGCCTTGATGGAGATCTTGGTGCTGGCAAAACCACACTTTCACAGGCAATAGCAAAAGGGCTTGAAGTTCCAGTCAACTGCTATGTAACAAGCCCATCTTTTGCAATCATGCATGAATATCAAGGCCGTATTCCTATGTACCATATGGACTTTTATCGGCTGCAAGATTATACAGAAGTTATTGATCTTGGTTTTGAGGAATATTTTTATCTTTCAGGGCTCACAATAATAGAGTGGTCAGAACGAGCGAAGGAGATTTTACCGGCTAAAAAGCTACTTCTCAATCTCCAGATCTACAACGAAAATATGAGAACTATAGAGTGCTCGATTGGCGACAGTCATTGGCTAGAGAGAATGTATAAAATCTGTGACGAGGCAGGAGTTAAACTATCTCCTGCAGAGATATAAGAGTTTGTAGTGGACATATATATAGCCAGGCAACCAATATTTGATAGTTCTAAAAAGCTCTTTGCCTATGAACTACTGTTTAGGAGTGATGATTCAAATAGCTTTCCAGTGGTTAATGGTGAAACTGCAACATCCAGTCTGCTTGTCTCATCTTTTTTTACCATTGGCCTCGATAGGATTTCCGGTGGTAAGAAAGTCTTTATCAACTTCACATCTCAACTTCTTCGACAAAGAACTGCAGAGATGTTTCCGGCCGACGAAATTATCGTGGAAATCCTTGAAGATGTTGAACCAACCCACGAGATACTGACTGCCTGCGAGAATCTGGTTGATAAGGGGTATACCCTCGCTCTAGATGACTTTATCTATCATCAAAACCTGAAACCACTCATTAAGCTGGCTTCAATTATAAAGATAGACTTCAGACTGGTCTCTTCTACCCATATCCGAGAGATGGTTAAAGATCTGGGAAAATGCAACTGCAAACTTCTTGCTGAAAAAATTGAAACATATCAAGAATTCAAACAAGCAGTTGAGCTCGGATTCGACTATTTCCAAGGATATTTTTTTGCGAAACCCGAGGTTTTGAAAAACAAAGATATTCCTGCTTCAAATATTACAGTTATGAAACTGGTATGTGAGGTGAACAGGAAAGAGCAGGATATAGGTGCTCTTGAAAAGCTTATCCTTGAGGATGTTTCACTCTCGTTCAAGTTGATGAATTTTCTCAATTCATCTTATTTCAACAGATCAGCTCCTCTGACCTCAGTGCGTCATGCAATTGTCAGTCTTGGTGTTGATGGGATTCGTACGTTTGTCTCGCTGATCGCTGCTGGGGAATTAGCAGCAGGCAAGCCGCAGGAGCTTATTAAGACATCAATTATCCGAGCACATTTTCTTGAACAGATAGGCAATAGGCTTAATAAAGATGGTCGAGATATGTTTATGTTAGGACTCTTTTCTTTATTAGATGCCATGTTGGATATTGACATGAGCACTGTATTAGAAAAAATTCCTTTAGCAGACGAGGTACGTACAGCACTGGTCTCCCGGGAAGGGGAATTAGCGCAATACCTTGAACTCGTAGAAAAATATGAGTCATGCCAATGGGCTTGTGTTGACACTCAATTAGCTGCGAATGGCATTTCTGCAGAGCACATACTTGGCTTTTATATCGATTCTCTCAAAATTGCTGATGGGTATTGACATGTGACTCCGCACAAATTTAGACTTGGCAAGCGACATACCACAAAGTATTACATGTTAAAGCAGTTGACGACTCTGCAATCTCATATCTTCATACTGAGATTGAACAGATAATTATATTAAGGTTCAAACGAATGAAAAAAACATCAATTATATTTCAAGATTGTCACAAAACATTTACCAGAGATCAGGACAAGGCAATCAGTCCTGAAGATACACTGACTCGATTTTATTCACAGGTCGAAAAGCTTGACGTTAAAATTCTTCATGAAGTTAACAGGATTGATAATGGTCGGCTCGATATTCCTGTATACTTTAGCGTCTGTGGGGAAGATGCAAGTCATCTAACTGGAACAAAAAAACAGATGGGCAAGGGTGCTTCCCCTACACAAGCCGAAGCATCTGCCTGTATGGAGCTTGCAGAACGGTTTTCATTTTTCTCGTACAAGAGCAGTCCTGGAAACTTCATTACCGGCGACTATCAACAAATGCAGAAAGCTGGATATCCGGTTATTGACATGGCGCTTTTGCTTGAGTCTGTACATGATACTACGACATCTATCCAAACACTTGAGAGCCTTTTAGAAGAAATTCCAATGCAATGGGCCTGGGCCACCAATGTAACTACAGGCGCTCCTGCCCTTATTCCATTTTCGTGGTTTTTTGCAATTAATGAATTTAACGGACCTTCGGCAGGAAACACTTATGAAGAAGCAGCTTTACAGGGTTTATGTGAAATTATAGAGAGACATGTCTGCTCGCTGATAAGTCATAAAAAACTGGAAACACCACTTATCGATCCCGGTTCAGTGACGGACCCGATTGCTAAAGAGCTGCTGGAGAAATTTTCTAGAAACGGTATCGAAATATACCTCAACGATTTCAGTCTTGACACAGGTATTTGCACAGTAGGAGCATTGGCAATAGACCGCTCCACTTTCCCTGGTGCCAGTGAAATAGTCTACACTGCCGGCACCACACCTCACCCAGAGAAGGCTCTTATTCGAGCAATAACTGAAGTTGCACAGCTAGCTGGAGATTTCAATAGTAACTCTAATTATGTCGCCTCCGGTTTACCAAAACCATTATCAATGGAAGATGTGAGATATATAACGGATTCCGGAAAGTGCACTGCAATTCCCAAAATGACGGATCTTTCAGATAATAATATCAAGGTCGAGCTGGAAAACTGTATTAATGCACTTCGAGACAGGAATATGCAGATTTTCATGATTGATGTAACCCATGAACAGCTAGACATACCTGCTCTCTATACAATTATTCCAGGTGCACATTTCAGAGAACGTTCAATGATTCAGGATGTAGGTCTGTTTTCAGCTAAATTGCTTTTTGAGTGTGTAACTGACAATGACTTACTGGAACGTAAACTCTTGCAAATGGAATCGCTTTTGCCAAAAGCCTATTATCTTGAATTCTATCGGGGTAAGAATTTTGTCAATATGGGGTTTCCTGAATCGGCTATTGCTCATTTTGATCGCGCCCTCGAACTCGGCCCTGAAGAAGAGGATTTGCCATACATTCTCTCCTATAAAGGCCATTGCCTGAAAGAGCAGGGGCAATATGACGACGCTATCTCTGTCCTTAAGGCAGGGATTGAGAGCGATGATGAACGTCCTGATATTCATAATATGCTAGGTGTATGCTATTTCAAAAAAGAAAACTACGAAACAGCAATTTTTCATTTTAAACGAGCGGTAGAACTAAACCCATCCTCTGGAATGGATTATGCTAACTTGGGAATAAATTACAGCAGGTTAGGTCAGGAAGATGAAGCAATTCAGTACTTTACTGTTGCGCTCACGCTTGACCCAACCATTGATTTTGCCCGACAAGAGCTTGCTGCACTCATAGCCGAAAAGGATTCATAAACTCTAGATATCGTATGGTTCCTAGTGGGAATCACACAGTAAATGAGTTAAACGTGATTTCCACTAGCGATCCTAAAGAGCGATTTACTATAATCTCTGGATCAACGTTTTTTCCTACCCAACATTTCATTGTGATAATCTCGAGTTAAACATGAAAACGTGTGTATTGGCACTTACCATAGAAGGGAAGCAGCTTGCCCAGCGAATTGCAGAAAATTTACCAGATTGCAGCCTGTACACAGGTGAAAAAAAAATTGCACATGCACTTATAGATCTCTGGGATATTTACGATGGAATAATTTGCGTAATGGCTACGGGTATTGTTGTTCGGTCAGTATCAAATCTACTCGTGGACAAAACAACGGATCCCTGCGTTCTCGTGCTCGACCAGAAGGGAGGGTATGTCATAAGTTTACTCTCTGGTCATCTGGGTGGTGGGAACAAGCTTGCTCAAGAAGTAGCAGAAATTACTGGTGGCCAGCCAGTTATAACCACAGCCAGTGATGTAATGGGCAAAACTGCTCTTGATCTTTGGGCTCAGCGTAACAATCTGCATGTCTGCGATAAAGAAAAATTGACCGAAAAGTCAGCTCGCCTCATAAATAACTCTACTTTACAGATTTACAGTGAGCTTCCGGTACAAAGCATACCCGGCGACTTTATCGTTAGTTCCAATTCTCGGGCTGCCGATGTGATCATAACTTACAATAAAGACATGACATTAAATGGTCTGTGTTGTATACCAGAAGTCCTTTATTTAGGAGTGGGCTGCAATAGAGGAACCTCAATGGACGACATTGAAAAGTCTTTTATCGAGCTATGTGAGACATATAGTATCGACAGTAGGGCTTTGGCAGGAATTGCCAGTATAGATGTCAAAAATGATGAGCAGGGTCTCTTGCAGTTTGCAGAAAAGTATCGTACTCAAACATATTTTTTCACTCGAGATGAATTAAACGGGGTTCAAAATGTCTCTTTTTCTCCTGCTGCCATGAAAGCGGTTGGTGCTAAGGGTGTTGCCGAACCAGCAGCTTTGCTCGCGGCCAGGCTGGATGGAACTGAGGCAAGGCTGATTATCCCCAAGATTAAGTGGAAAGATGTGACAATGTCCATAGCAGAAAGGAAAAAAAGCAAATGGGAATGATTCATGTTGTTGGGACCGGCCCGGGAAGTGTTGCAAATATAACTCCTGAAGCCTTGAGATGTATTGAAGAATCTGAAATCGTTATTGGTTATTCCACCTATCTGGATCTGATAACACCTTATCTCGAAGGTAAAACGGTCATTTCCTCAAAAATGATGCAGGAAGTTCAAAGGTGCAATATAGCATTTGAAGAAGCTGAATCTGGTGCGACGGTATCGATGATATCCGGTGGTGACCCTGGAATTTATGCAATGGCCGGGTTAATCTACGAGATTGCGGTTGAACGTGACAGCAGTGTAGACATTAACGTGGTTCCTGGGATTGCTGCTTTGAACAGTTGTGCTGCCAGGCTCGGCGCTCCATTGATGCATGATTTTGTCGCGATTAGTCTGTCTGACCTTCTTACCCCTTGGGAGCGCATAGAAAAGCGGCTGCATGCCGCAGCATCTGCAGATTTTGTTATCGCTATTTACAACCCAAAGTCTAAGAGACGGGCGTCCCATATAGAGAAAGCACGAGATATAATTGCTCAATATCGGAAAGGTGACACACCTGTTGGGATAGTAACTGCCGCAACACGTGAAAATGAGCAAATTGTCGTTACATCATTAGATGAAATGCTCTCGGAGGACATTAATATGCAGTCCTGCGTCTTGGTTGGTAATGAAACTACTTTTACCTGGCGAGGCAAGATGATTACTCCCCGAGGATATAAAGATAAGTATCAGTTGTCGGACAGTGGTAAATGAACAAGAAACTCTACTTGCTACGCCACGGAGATACTGCCGCAAACGGAAAATTTATCGGTTCAACTGATTTACCGGTGGCATCATCAGGCTACATTCAACTTGAAGTAACTCGTTCAAGACTTCAATCTTGCGGCATTGGTTCTGTTTTTTGTAGCCCTATGTTGCGTTGCCGGCAGACCGCTGATTTTTTACAATTGCCGGTAAAAAATATAGAAAACTCCAACCTAAAGGAAATAGATTTTGGTTCATGGGAGGGACTTACATTTGATGATATCTCTTTCAGATGGCCAGAGAAGGTTAATGACTGGTCGAACTGGTCTAATGAGTTTACGTTTCCAGAAGGAGAGAGCATAGAAAGCTTCCTTGCACGAGTCTATGAGGTCAAGAAATGCATCGATGACTTCCAAGAAACAGATATCCTTGTGGTCACGCATGGTGGAATCATTCGTCATTTGATATGTCTTTACCTGGGCCTTCCACCTGAAAAATATCTCCTTTTCAACGTTAAAGCCGGACATTTTGCAACCCTTGAGCTCTACAGTGAAGGAGGGGTGCTGACGGCACTAAATTAAGTAATTACAATGAAAAGAATGATTCTTGTAACTGGTGGTGCCCGGTCCGGGAAGAGTAGTTATGCCCTAGAGCGCTGCGGCTCATTATGTGGGAAAAAATGTTTTGTGGCAACCTGTCCCGTCATTGATCCGGAAATGGATGACCGTATTAAGCGGCACAAGCTTGAACGAGAGGGGCTTGGGTGGAATTCCATTGAAGAAGAGACTGCACTTGCCGATATATTTGCAACGCTTGGTGATCATGATGTTGTGTTAATAGACTGTCTTACACTGTGGGTTAATAACCTGATGTATCAGGCCGAACTTTCCTCGAAGACATTTGGTGAGGACGAAATAGAGTTTGAAACGGAAAAACTGGTTACTTCAATCACGTCCTTCCCAGGGACTGTGTGTCTTGTTACGAATGAGGTTGGAATGGGTATTGTGCCAGACAATGCGTTGGCACGCAAATACAGGGATCTTGTTGGCAGCTGTAATCGCCTGCTTGCGAAAAAGGCCGACGAAGTTATATTGGTTTCCTGCGGCATTCCTCTGCCGCTAAAATCACTTTGTAATTACACCGGATAAATTGACATGATGGTTTTGGCAATACTTTGAGGCCAACCGGTTTGTCACGCTCCGTAATTTTATTTTACTTATCAACGGAAATTGATCATGGGTTTACTTGAGACAACAAAAGGAAAAATTTACCCTCAGGATTCTGAAGCAAGAGAAAAAGCAAAGGAACGACTGGATAATCTCGCATTACCACACTGGGCCCTTGGGGACCTTATGGACCTAGCCATTGAACTGGCGGGGATGATGGGAACAACGGTAAAACCTCAGATCCGTAAGAAAGCTATTGTTACTCTGGCCGGCGATCATGGAGTTGTTGCTGAAAATGTCAGTAAATTCCCAAGCGAAGTTACCCCCCAGATGGTGTACAATTTCGTCAATGGTGGGGCAGGCATTAATGCATTAGCGCGTCAAGCTCGTGCTGACGTATTTGTTGTTGACATGGGAGTCGCAACTGACCTTAGTGATCTTGCGAAAGCCGGAAAAATAATCGACAAAAAGGTTGGGTTTGGCACCAACAATATAGCCGTAGGCCCGGCAATGAGTGACGCAATGGCCAGGAAATCAGTTGAAGCTGGGATTGAGGTGGCCAACAAGCTTTCTGAGGAATACGATCTATTTGGTACTGGTGATATGGGTATTGGTAACACAACCCCATCTACTGCTATTGCAGCCGTTTGCACAGGAAAGGATATATCAGAACTCACAGGTAGAGGAACCGGACTTGATGATGAGCAACTACAGCACAAAATGGAAGTGATCCGGAAGATATTAACTGTAAACACACCTGACCCTAAGAACGGTCTTGATATTCTAGCCAAAGTTGGCGGATTTGAAATAGGCGGTATTGCCGGTCTTATAGTTGGTGCTGCGGCAAACAGAAAACCTGTCTTAATCGACGGATTTATCTCAACTGCGGGAGCGCTTATTGCCTACAAAATTGAACCATTTGTTCGGGATTATCTTATTTTTTCCCACAGGTCTGTTGAGCAAGGACATAAACATATGCAGGAATTGCTTGGTTGCAAAAAACCGTTACTTGATCTGAACTTCAGATTGGGAGAGGGTACGGGAGCAGCTCTTGCGATGAACCTTGTTGAAGCATCTCTTGCAATTCTTACTGAGGTTCTCACCTTCGAAGAAGCCGCAATAGCCGGCGCTGACAAGTAAGTATCTGTCATGGAGCCGTCAACAGCAGAACGATCAGGTGAAAAATACGATAAGATAGCTGCCTTGTTTACAGCTTTACGTTTTCTCACCATCATCCCTGTAAGATGGAATTGTGATAGAGATGGCGAACTGTTTCGCCTGAGTCTGTTCTATTTTGTTGTTGTTGGTTTGCTTATAGGTTGTATGGGCATGGTTGTATGCCATATTGCTGCTTCATTCTTCCCACTCACGGTCGTAGCGTTCAGCCTTATTTTTTTTCTTTCTGCTATTTCAGGATTTCTTCATCTTGATGGCCTTGCAGACAGTGCTGATGGTCTGCTCAGTTCACGACCGAGAGAGCGAAGTCTGGCAATAATGAAGGATAGTCGTACAGGTGCCATGGGAGTTGTTGCCTTGCTCCTGATCCTGCTTGGTAAGTTTGCTGCATTAAGCGTTATGCCTCCTGCAATGCTTGTTACGGCAGCACTTTGTATGCCTGTTGCAGGTCGCTGTGCGATTGTAATCACCATGGCTGTTCAGCACTACGCCAGACCTGAAGGTGGGCTAGGCTCGCTCTTTTACTCTGCTGGTACCAGGTATGCCGCTGTTGTAGGTAGCGGCATTTTACTTTTGGCCACCATACTTCATTCGGGTATACAGTTGACGACTATTGTTGTTGCAACAATGGTGTTTACGGTAGCCTGGTTTTCTTTATTTTGTAAAACACGGCTTGGTGGTGTAACTGGTGATACGTTGGGAGCGGTTTGTGAATTAACGGAGATGAGCGTTGCTATTGCATTGACAGCATTTATATAGTTGTTGTATTGGCCGTTGCGGCCAAATATCGAAGGCTAGGTAAAAATGACCGAAATACCAGGAAGAAATAGAACAGGCCATGGTGGAAATATTCACGCAGTTTTACAGTCTGCTGGGCAGGAATATGGGCAAATACTAGACTTTAGTGCCAATATTAACCCATTAGGGCCACCTGAGTGGTTCCGCCCTATGGTGAGTAGAGAACTTGAAAAAACGCTCCACTACCCAGACCCTGATTACAGCCTTTTGGTCCAGGCCATCGCCAATTTTTATTCAATCGATCCTGCAACAGTCATACCGTCAAACGGTTCAACCGAATTGCTTTATACGCTTCCAAGGATTCTTGGCTGCCAGCGTGCAGTGATTCCTGTTCCTTCGTATATTGATTATGTACGTGCTGTCAAGTTGGCTGGAATGATTATTCAGACTGTACCTTTACAGGAATCCCAAGATTTCCAGCTCGACCCAGCAGCACTTGCTGACATAATTGAGGCTGATGACCTCGTTATTTTTGCATCTCCTAATAACCCCACAGGCGCTCTTGTCAGCCCGGGCACTATTCTTTCCTTAGCCTCAGATTTCCCACAAACAATCTTTCTTATCGATGAAGCATTTTTAGATTTTGTAGAGGAGGGTGAGAGTGTTTGTGCAAAAAGAGATAACGTTCTTACGTTAAATTCCATGACGAAGTTTTTTGGTGTTCCTGGATTACGTCTTGGTTTTGGAGTGTTTCCAGTCAAAATTGCTCAACAGGTTCAGGAGCTAATGCCTCCATGGACCCTGAACAGCTTGGCCCAGGCCTTTGGCACTGAATGCTTTAAAGACCTGGAATATCATCATAGTAGTCGAATTACTGCACGCGAATTACGTGTTGAGCTAGCTGAAGGTTTGAAACCATTTACTCAATTGAAGGTCTATCCATCCAATGCTAACTACCTCCTTGTTAAATTACTTGACTCAAGTACATCACAAGAACTTTCTGTCAAGTTGCTCCAACGTGGAATACTTATTCGGTGCTGTGATAATTACGAAGGTTTAGGCGACAGTTTTTTCCGTATTGCCGTACGTACCAGAGAAGAAAATGGACAATTACTTGACGTGTTGCATGAAATATTTCCAGATAACTATCAACGAAAAGCAATCCGGAAAAATGTTCGTAAAACACCTGCAATAATGTTTCAGGGTACTTCCTCTAATGCTGGAAAATCTGTTTTAACAGCTGCTTTATGCCGCATCCTGCTGCAGGATGGAGTCAGTGTTGCTCCCTTCAAGGCACAGAACATGTCCCTGAACTCTTTTGTTACTCGAAATGGAGAGGAAATGGGAAGGGCGCAGGTTGTTCAGGCTCAGGCAGCAAAGTTGGACCCGGATGTTCGCATGAACCCTATACTTCTCAAGCCTAACTCTGATACGGGATCTCAAATCATTGTAAATGGTAAACCCGTAGGAAATATGTCTGTACTTGACTATGGGAAATATAAACCACAGGCTTGGCAGGCTGTCCGTGGCTGTTATGACAGTCTTGCAAGCGACTATCAGGCAATAGTCCTTGAGGGTGCAGGCTCTCCAGGAGAGGTTAATCTCAAAAGAGAAGATATTGTTAACATGAAAATGGCTCGGTATGCAGAGTCTCCGGTTTTGCTTGTTGGAGACATTGACCGGGGAGGAGTCTATGCTTCATTTGTTGGCACTATGGAAGTGTTATCCCAGTGGGAAAGGGATTTGATAGGCGGTTTTGTTGTTAACCGATTCAGGGGCCAGGCTTCTCTGTTGGAAGACGCCCATAATTATTTGATTCAACATACCGGTAAAGAAGCATTAGGTGTTATTCCGTATTTGCCTGATCTTGGACTACCGGAAGAAGATTCAGTTTCGTTTAAAGCGGGTTCCTTTAACCGTACAGCTTCTCTGGATGAGGCGGTTGATGTCGTTCTCATCAACTTTCCCCATATCTCTAACTTTACAGATGTTGAGCCATTTCTCTCAGAACCTGATGTGAATTTACGTATAGTTGATTCGGTGAATGATCTCGGTGATCCGGATGCTATTATACTCCCAGGTTCTAAAAATGTAATTGGAGATTTACGATTCCTGCAGGACAAAGGTTTTCCCGCAGCATTACGGCGTAAAGCTGAAACAGGTTGTGAAATTGTCGGGATTTGCGGAGGCTATCAAATACTTGGTAAAACTATTGCGGATCCATTGGGTATAGAGTCGAGTTTAAAGGACATTGAAGCAATCGGTTTACTTGACATAACAACTGAGTTGAAAGCAGAAAAGCAGCTAACCAGGCAACAGGGGATTCATCTGCAGTCGGGCCTTGAAATTTTTGGCTACGAAATACACCATGGAATATCGGCATCATCGAACCTTTCTTCGCTGCTTCAATTTAATTCTGGAGCGTTCTGTGGCTCAAAATCATCTTCAGTTGCGGTATGGGGTTCATACTTACATGGAATATTTGATAGCGACCTGTTTCGGCGCTGGTTTCTTGATAATATTCGAACTCAAAAGGGCTATAAAAAAATTGGCCAGGTAGTGGCACCATATAACCTTGAAGTTGCATTTGACCGCCTTGCAGATACTGTGCGTGGTAATCTTGATATGCTAAAGGTTTATCAATTGTTAAATCTTTAGCTTTACAGGCTCAGAAATGGTTCTGTCTATACGATGACTTTTACACTACAGTTTATTGGTGCACTTCTGTTGGACCTTCTATTTGGGGACCCCAGAGCTTTACCCCATCCGGTACAGGGTATTGGCTGGTTATGCGTGAAATTTGAACAAGTAACACGACATGTGTTTTCCCATGAAGGTGTTGCTGGAACTGTCTCGTTTATACTGGTGTTTGTATGTACACTTTTATTACCTGGTGTAATTCTCTCTGCTCTACATGTAGTCGCGCCATTCGCCGAAGCATGTGTTGCTATGATGATATTGTATACTGGCATTGCTTGCCGTGATCTCTATACTCACAGCATGCAGGTATATAATGCTTTACACAAAGATGGAAATATTGAAAATGCACGAAAAGAGGTAGCTAAAATAGTTGGCAGAGATACTCGTCAACTTGATAGACAAGGAGTTTGTCGTGCCTGTGTTGAAACGGTGGCTGAAAACCTTGTAGATGGTATAACTGCGCCAATTTTTTTTGCGATACTCTTCTCTTTTATTCCGATGGACGGATTCCTGTCAACCATTTCAATGGCAGCACTAGGAGCCTACGCCTATAAGTCTATTAACACAATGGATTCTATGTATGGTTACAAGAATGAGCAATATAAAACTTTTGGCTCATTTGCAGCTCGTGTTGACGATAGTGCTAATTTTCTCCCAGCACGGATAAGCGGTCTGTTGCTTATTGTTGCTGCATGGATGTTACGTTTAGATGCAAAAGGGGCAAAACGTATTTTTTTACGTGACAGACTACAACATGCCAGCCCAAACGGTGGACATCCAGAGGCTGCCGTAGCCGGAAGCCTTGGTATACAACTTGGTGGAAACTCGTTCTACTTTGGTGAAATTGTAACTAAAGCCACTATGGGAGAATCTCTGCGCCCCATTGAACCACGCGATATCATTTCTACAAATCATCTCATGTTTTTAACATCAGCGTTGTTTTCACTCATTTTTCTTGGCGTACATATCATAATGGCAGGTGTTTAATTAATGCAACGATCTGAATTTCTTATAGGTGCAACACGAAGTGGTTCCGGGAAAACACTTATCACATTAGGTGTTTTGGCTGCCCTTTCCCGGAGAGGTATTGATGTACAGCCATTTAAGTGTGGCCCTGATTTCATTGACCCTACATTGCATCAACTTGCAGTTGCCAGGCCTTCAATTAATCTCGACTTACACATGATGGGGGCCCAAGGGTGTTTAGCCAGCCATAACCGATATGCACAAAATGCAGAAGCTGTGGTTGTCGAAGGCGTGATGGGGCTTTTTGATGGAGGCAATTCAAGTTCAGCAGCCTTGTCTGAACTGTTGGGTTTACCCGTTATTCTTATCATAGACGTAAGGTCTGCCGCAGAAAGTGTTGCCGCAGTTATAAAAGGGTTCGAGAGCTTCAATCCGAATGTACATATATGCGGTGTTATTTGTAACCGTGTTGGGTCTGAAAGGCATAAGCAACTTATTGAAGATGCGGTTCATGGTTCATGTTCTACTGAGATACTAGGTTTTTTCCCACGAGACGTGGATTTTGAAATGCCATCACGTCACCTCGGCTTGCACATGGGCCATGAAGCCAAGGGTATAAAAACACGACTGGATAAACTTGCGGCGACAATAGAGAGCACAATAAATCTCGACAGATTGCTGGAATTATCTCAGCGGTCCGCCCATGCTGATGTTGCGAACAGGCAGAAACCGCAACAGAATAGTGTCAGGCTGGCAGTTGCTCGGGACGAGGCATTCTGTTTTTATTATCATGAAAATTTTGATATTCTCAACTCCTGCGGATTTGAAATTGTACCATTCAGCCCCCTCCATGACACTACACTTCCAGAAAATATCCAAGGTGTATATCTCGGAGGAGGCTACCCAGAGTTGCATGCCAAAGCCCTTTCTGAAAATATTTCCATGCGTGATGCTCTTTTACATTGGTCTGAAGGTGGAGGCTTTGTATATGGTGAATGTGGTGGATTTATGTATATGACCCAAGATCTTACCGATCAAAATGGTGATGTTTTTCCGATGGCAAACATTTTCCCAGTATCAGTGAAAATGAAAAACCGCCTTAGTCGTCTCGGGTATAGAAAGGCATTTTTTCAAAATGATTCTCTCTTGGGAGTAAGTGGTCAAGCAGTCTATGGCCACGAATTCCACTATTCAGATATAGTGGAAAGAAGTCAGAATCTGGAGTATTTGTATCAGATTGAAAATGGCAAACATGAAGGATGCAGAAAGGAAAATTCAATGGGCAGTTATATTCACTTGCACTTTGCCCAGTCCGAATCAAATCTGAAACGTTTATATACGTTTCTAGAAAATAAATAATAGGTACACGAGATGATTCAATTGCAAGATATTGAACCTGCAGAGATTGAAGCTGAGAGTTTTAGAATTATTGAGTCAGAGTTTACTGATCAAACCGGACGTGAAATCTCTGAATTCACAGATGGTGAATTTAAAGTCCTCCAGCGAGTAATTCATGCAACGGGAGATTTTTCTATAACTGATTCTATTGTTTTTCAGCATGATCCAATTCCATCAGCCATAAATGCCATTAGGCGCGGAGGCAATGTTATTACTGATGTCAACATGGTGGCTAGTGGAGTCAGTAAAGTAATCTTAGGCAAATTTGGCGGAAAAGTATTGTGCCGACTGAGTGAGCCCGAAACTGTTGTATTGGCTACTGAACAAGGTATTACTCGCTCAGATGCTGCAATTCAGCGTTCTTCTACTGATAACAATATTGCTGCAATAGCCATAGGCAATGCTCCAACAGCCCTTGTCGCCACACTGAAGCTTATTAACGCTGGTAAGATCCAACCCGGTGTTGTAATTGGCGTACCTGTAGGTTTTGTTAATGCAGCGGAGTCTAAGGAGCTGTTAAAAAGTTATAGCATACCTGCAATTACTATTTCTGGAAGAAGAGGGGGGAGTCCTATTGCTGCTGCTATAACTAATGCACTATTACGACTTGCTTAACAGTAGCCCACCTGCAGTTAACATGTCTTTGCTCTGTTGCTTGATTTCTTTGGCCAGCTATGCGTGCGCACAGGTTTTTGTTTTTCTTTGAGATATTGGTTCTAATTCAGATATTTATAACTGTACTTACATCGATAACATCTATCAACTAAAGGGGAATAACGTATGGAAAGAACATTCGCAATTATTAAGCCAGATGCCTTTAAAGCAGGAAATGCAGGTAAGATTATCGCTCGCATTTATGCTGAAAATTTTAAAATTGTTGGATTGAAAAAGCTCTATCTGGGTAAAATAGAAGCTGAAGGGTTCTACGCCGTCCATGCCGGTAAACCTTTTTTTGATGAACTTACAGATTTCATGAGTAGCGGTCCATGTGTAGTCATGGTTTTGGAAGCTGAGGGTGCTATTAAAAAATGGCGTGATCTGATGGGTGCAACAGACCCTAAAAATGCAGAAGAAGGCACCTTAAGAAAAGAATTTGGTACCTATGTCGGTGAAAATGCAACTCACGGTTCAGACGCACCGGAAACTGCAGCATTTGAAATGGGATATTTCTTTTCAGGCCTTGAGCTACTTTAAAAATAATTCAGCAGCAGGCCAAACGTCCTGCTGCTGAATAGTTCTCTATTCGTTTTCAAGAACTTCACATACCAGTTTTCCCTCATGCAGTAAAATATTTACTGTTTCGCCCTGATGTACCTGGTTACTGTTGCTGACAGTTTGAAATTCACCGGAAGAAATATCTCTTTTCTGAACTATAGAATATCCACGGGAGAGAGTTGAGAGAGGACTTACTCCTTGTAAAAGCGTGGCCGCTCTTCCAAGACGTTCTTCTCTGCTTCGTATAATCAGAGATATTTGACGATTCAATTCTTTTTTCAGGTGGGCAACAGTCTGCGATTGATAAGCTATTCTGTTCAACGGTGCCTGATGTTGTAATCGTGTAGTGACTATTCTGAGTCGTTCAGTTCTCGATGATAAAAGGCGAAGACCAGTCTTTTGAAACCGTTCTATCAATGGATCCAATCGTAAGGATATATCCTCAACCTTTCGTTGATACTGAGAAAGGTAACGCCATTGTTGGTGTACAGCACGATCATTATTCGTGAGGTACTGGTTTATTATACGACGCAATCGCATAGCCGCATTTTCTACCTGCAATTTTAGTCGACGTACATCCTGTATCACAATTTCAGCAGCACCTGTGGGTGTTGGAGCATGCTGGTCGGCACAAAAATCAGCTATTGTTGAATCTGTTTCGTGGCCTATAGCTGTAAGGATTGGGATGTTAGAGCTTGCAATAGCACGAGCAACCTCTTCTTCATTAAATGCCCAGAGGTCTTCTATTGAACCGCCACCCCTACAAAGAACTATAAGATCACAGGGGATGTTGCTATTTACTTTCTTGATAGCTCTGGCTATCGCAGGTGCGGCGTCGCGGCCTTGTACTGGCACAGGAAAAATTTGAATATGGCAGGCTGCCTGACGCTGCCTGCATATTTTTAAAAAATCCTGTACAGCTGCACCCGTCGGGGAGGTTATAACCACTATTTTGGTAGGAAATGACGGAAGTTCCTGTTTTCTCATTGGATCAAAAAGACCTTCATTCTGCAGTTTCTGTTTAAGTGCAGCAAATTTCATCTGCAGAATACCAGTACCGTGCTGATCGACAGTATCGATTATAATCTGATATTCACCGCGAGGTTCATAAACGGAAATTCTACCTCGACAAATTACGTGTTGACCATCACGAAGTTCTTCTGTTAGGTAGCGGCGCTGTCCTTTGAACATTACAGCACGCAATTGAGCGCCACTATCTTTCAATGTGAAATAGTGATGCCCCGAAAAAGGGGTTTTAAGATTGGATATTTCACCACTCACGGCAACAAAACGACATGTAGCCTCAAGCATAAGCTTGATTTCAGTGGTAATTTGAGAAACAGTTCGGATAGAGGTCGAAAGATCAATAGTCATATAAAGATTTATTATAATTTTTCAGGATGATAAAAGAGTTCCGTTTACGCATGGACAGCAAATTAACTATATATTATACTCGCTCATCCAAAAACAGTTTTCCTATTTTTATTCTTTGTTAAATAATCGGAGTGATACATGTCTGGTCAGAGTGCTTTTGAAAAACGTTATGTAGATCCAAAAGAACAAAGTGATGTTGAAGGACTTCTTGAACTTTTCAATCTTCCACCCAAAGTTATTACCTTTTTAAGGAACAATAAACGTGCAATTCAGATAGTACTGGCTCTTGTCCTTATAGCTATAGTCTCTTTTTCTCTTTACGGATCGTATAAAGAAAAACGAATTGAGAAAGCAGCATCGAGCTTGGCGCTTGCTTTAAAAGAGACAGGAAGTGCCATGAGTGAAGCGTTAACTAACGTAGCCAATGATTATGACGGGACTGCCTCAGCTCAATGGGCAAAGGTTGAGCTTGCCCACCTGGACATGAAGGCTCGTAAATTTGAAAATGCTTCTCAAAAATATATGGCTATCAATAAAAAACTGAAAATTGATAATCCCCTTTTTGCACTGACGTTATATGGCTCTGCGCAGGCAGAAGAAGCCCAAGGTAATGGTGATGCAGCCTATACTCTTTTTGAGCAATTAAAGGACGTTGAAGGCTATCAGCTTACTGGATATCTTGGTATGGCCAGGATCCATGAAGCCAATGGAGATATTGAGAAAGCACTTGGCATTTACGGCCAATATTTAAGTGTAATTGGTGATGATCCTAACTCAAGCGGTCAAAAAGCTCTTGTGGAGGCAAAAATAACCAGGCTCAAGGCACGTCAGTGAAAATAATTCGGTCCACTTCAGAGTTGCAACATCAGGCAGATAGTTGGCGAGAGAAAGGCTTGAAAATTGGTTTGGTACCAACTATGGGTTTTTTCCACGAAGGGCATTTGTGCCTTATGCGTTCTGCGAAAAAATCTTCTGATAAAGTAATTACTACACTTTTTGTTAACCCGACGCAGTTTGGGCCCAATGAAGATCTGGACGCTTATCCAAGAGATTTTGATAAGGATAAGTCTTGTGCTGAAAAAGAAGGTGTAGATGTTCTGTTTGTGCCAGACGTCGACCAGATGTATGGTGCTAATTATCAGACTACTATAAACGTGCGTGAATTATCTCAAGGTTTATGTGGGGCTGATCGACCCGGTCATTTTGATGGTGTTGCTACTGTTGTCACAAAACTCTTCAATGCAGCCAAACCTCATGTTGCAGTTTTTGGCCAGAAAGATTTTCAGCAATTGGCTCTAATCCGGCAAATGGTTCTGGACTTGAACTATGATGTAGAGATAATAGGCCACCCGATAGTTCGCGAAACTGATGGTCTTGCCATGAGCTCAAGAAACAAGTACTTGAATGAGGAAGAGCGTAAAATTGCGACTTGTCTCTATAAGGCAATTGTTGCAGCGAGGGAGCTTTTTGCAAAAAACAATTATAATCTTGAAGCTAGACAGCTTGAGGATACAGCCAGTAGCGTTATTAAAAAGCATGCTGAATGTGCAATCGAATACGTCAAAGTCGTAAATAGCACTACTTTGCAACCTGTTGACCTTGCAGATAAGGACAGCCGGATTATCCTAGCCATGAAAGTAAACAATAAGGTTCGGCTGATTGACAATTCCTCTTTATGGAATTTACCATAATTAGACTACAGATTCGTTACGATATGTACTGTTACACTATAAGGAGCATATAATGCCAGGTTTTGAGATATTTGGTGAAGAAGAGAAAAAAGAAATCCTTGATGTGCTTGATACTGGGGTACTTTTTCGCTATGAATTCCCTGAGCAGAGAAAAGGTATATACAAGGTGCGGGAGTTCGAGGAAAAATTTGCGGACTATTGTGGCTCAAATTTTGCTCAGGCTGTAACCTCGGGAACTGCAGCCTTGAAAGTTGCACTTGTGGCTTTAGGAGTTGGCCCCGGAGATGAAGTAATCACGCAGGGATTTACTTTTGTTGCCACCTGGGAGGCAATTCTTGAGGTTGGTGCGATCCCTGTATTTACTGAAGTTGATGATACTTTGAACATGGATCCTGTTGATCTTGAAAAGAAAATTACCAACAAAACCGCATGTATAATCCCTGTCCACATGTTAGGTGCCCAGGCAAATGTTCAAGAGATAGTAAAAATTGCTACTCGTCACAATATCCCTGTAATTGAAGATACAGCTCAAGCAGCTGGAGGGCATATTGGAGGTCAATATCTTGGCACTTTTGGAACTCTAGGAACGTTCTCATTTGATTCAGTTAAAACTATGACCACAGGTGAAGGTGGCATGATTATAACGAATGAGGAGAAGTTATGGCGTATCATGTCTGAATACCATGATCATGGTCATGACCATAAGGATAACCCTGGGGCCCGAGGAGGCGAGGGGCGCCGCTTTGTAGGCTTCAATTATAGAATGATGGAATTACAGGGTGCTATAGGTATTGCCCAACTTGGAAAACTTAACAGTATGATTCATGCTCAGAAGGCAAGTAAATCCAGAATGCTTGAAGCAATTAACGAAATCCCAGGGGCGACTCCACGAAGACTAATGGATCATGATGGTGACACAGCAACGTTCTGCTGCTTTTCGCTTCAAGATAAAGATCATTGCCAAAAAGTAAATGATCTTCTCCGTGAAAGTGGATGCGGTGCAATTAACTTTGCGGAAAACACATGGCACTTTTATCCTCAATGGGAGCACCTGTTAGGATCACTATCCCCGATTAAGTCAGGGTGGCCTTTTGTTGAGCCAGGCGGAAAGAGAAGAATACTCTATGATGAGAACTCATTGCCTCAATCTGCAGAACTGATTGCGCGCACACTGGTATTTCCGATTCCAGTGAAAATGCCAGAGGAAAAACTGAAGACTATATGTACTGCACTTGAAAAGGCTAAGTTGGTCTAAACCGAATTTCTCACCAGGCTCTGGTGAGATCAGCTCAACAGTTTTTACCAGAAAATCATAGCGGGCTATATAGACGCCTGCTGTAATGCAGAACCCAAAAGAGAAGGCCCTGCTGATTTACCTATCAGCAGGGCCTTCTCTTTTGGGACTTTAAAATATTTTATTTGTAAAACTTATGCGAACCAAATTGGTTAACGTATGTATAGTGAGAAGCCCAGTCTGGGTTAATAGAATCAAGATGATAGTGGGTTGCGCCACCTGTTATATCGGCACTCTGTAGTGCAACATATACTGATTGCAGACACTGCATGAATGCTCTTGTATCGTCTGGGACGTATGAATTTTTGTTGAGTGTCCAGCTAAACTGGTATGGCTGGGTAACAACATCCTTAATGGGAAGATTCTTTTCTTTAGCACGGTTCAAGGTAACATAAACAATTGCAACCTGACCAACTTGGGGCTCTGATCTTGCTTCATGATACACATTTAACGTAAGCCATAATAAGCCTTCTAGAATTGACATGCTCTACCTCATACTCCACGTAATCCAATTGAACAATTCATAAACAGTCCCCGCAATTGTTTGCAATTACATAATAATTGTAAACAAACGGGAGACAGTAAAATTAAGAATTCATATTTCGAATGTCAATGGATGAAAAATATTACAGGGAACTGTTCTTTAAATATACTCAACCTGACCATTAGAGCAACTGCATTATCAGACCAAGACAAACGCTGTAAGCACCAAAACAATTTTTCCTTAGAAATTTCAAAAGATTCAAACTTTAAAAAAATGTTACCTCTTAAACGGTGACTACAATAGTGTTGGCTATAGGTGGAGCATGTGATTGGTGTTTAGATGGCAAGAGCAAGTATGCTAAAGAATGAGTCGAGATAATGGTGGCATTTCATGTCACGTTTGGAAAAAAACAGGAGGATAACATTGTGGTAAGCTCTATCAAGCAGGGTTTACTTTCACTTAAAAACAGGTCGTAGAAGTCTTTAAGTGAAAGCTTGCTCGTGCTATATCTATGGAGATTCTCTTAGGCAGAAACTGTAGCGGGGGAGTTGTTCAAAAACGGCATAATTAAATCGCCAGCTGCTCTGGTACCATTAACGACAGTATCAAAGACAGAGTATGCACCATTCTGTTTCATTTCAATAAGCTCCCAGCAGTCAGGCCTGCTAGCAATAGTCTGCATCAGGCCTAGGTGTTGGGTGTGGCCAGCCTTGTATGCTTCAACATGTCCCAAAACCGGGCAACCTAGAAGAGCTATATCACCAAGTAAGTCTAATACTTTATGTCGTATGAATTCGTTTTCGAAGCGAAGACCATCTTCATTGAGAATCGATTTCCTGTTCCAATGAATAGCGATAACATTCTCCAAGGTACCGCCAAGCGCCAATCCGTTAGCCCATAGTTCTTCAACCTGTTCAACATAACCAAATGTTCTGGCCCTAGCTATTTCTTTAGCAAATTTGTCAGGATGAAGTTCTATTGAATATTTTTGGGTTCTGATGATAGTGTCGTCAAAATCGATCTCGCCAGTGATTTTAAACCCATTATACGGTGTAATACTAACTTTTTTGTCACCATCTTTGAACACGACAGCTTTGGTAATACGTAGGACTTTGCGCAGGCCGGATTGACGTTTTTTGCCGGTCATTTTAAGAAGATTAAAAAATGGCTCAGCGCTACCATCCATTATTGGAATCTCTCCAGAATCAACTTCAATATCAACATTATCTATGCCATAAGCACTCAGAGCAGCCATTAGATGTTCGGTAGTTGAAACAGTGTGCATATCTTCGCCGATGGTAGTGGCGAGGCGAGTGTCAACCACTTTATCCATATGTGCTTTAATTGGTTTGCAGGGTGCTAGGTCAGATCGAAAGAAACGTATACCACTATCAACACCGGCTGGCTTTATGGTGAGATTTACAGTTCGGCCCGAATGTAAGCCTACACCGCAACAGCCAACATTTTTCTTTAATGTGTATTGATATGGATCTACTGACAGTGACATCTCTATTTCCCTTTAAGTAAAAATTTTTATACTCCTGCAACGCTTACAGCAATATCCGTGCCAACTTTTAATGATGCCAAGGGTGAGGTGTATGTTGCCAATTAGGCGTGGTTTTGGGGGAATAGTTGGTAAAGTGATAAATAAAACAGGTATTGTGTGTGTGGTATTTACCACTCACTGAGGGATTAATGACATAATAAATAGTGCTAAAACAAAAAGGAGTAACTCTCAATCTACAGGCTCATGTTCAGAGATTCGAATTGTTGACAACTTACTCAATATAAATTCTACCAAACCTTCAGGTGGATCGGCTTCAATTGCCAGAGAATATAACGGGAGTTTGTCAGGGAGTTTGCCAAGTTTTACACTATCCTTTTGGGTAGTTATCAGGCCCTTTGCCTTATGCTTCAACGCAGTGTTGATTATTTCCTGTTGGGTTTTGATATTGTATGTAGCATGATCTTTAAAATTCACATTCCCAACAATGTTAAACGCTGAATCTTTGAGCTGATGTAAAAAACGTTCCGGATGTGCAATGCCACTAAATGCAAAAAGTGGGATGTTGAGATCTTCCCTACGTACGGGTTCCCCATGGACATTCACAATTCCAGACACTTTATTAGGAAGTAAAAAAACAGGTGTATTATCAAAACGCTTTTCTAGTAATTGAGAAAAGGCTTCTGCTCTGTTTCTATTTTCATCGGTTATACCAGTTAGAAGAAATGCGTCTGCACGATTCAAGGCACTTACTGGTTCCCGTAGTTCTCCACCTGGAAACACTCTGCTGTTTCCGGCTAGAGTTGTGGCATTAAATAAAACGATATCAAGATCTCGCTTAACACCTAAATGTTGAAATCCATCGTCTAAGACTATTGTGTCTATCTGCATTTTATCACAAGCATATTGACAGGGCAGGGATCGTTTCTTCCCAGTTAGAACGGGCAATCCTTTCACTGAAGATGCTAACATAAATGGCTCATCACCTGCTTCTGTAGCAGTAAGCATCAGAGCTTCCCCATCGGAAACGATATTCACAGGGTCCTTGGATGTGCCACCATAACCTCGACTGACAATTACAGGACGATTTCCATTGGCAATCAACATTTTAGCAATCATCTGTACTGTAGGAGTCTTCCCTGTACCTCCCATAGTTAGATTCCCTACGGATATGACAGGGACAGGAAAACTCTTCACAGAAAATACATTTCTAGAGTAAAGGCGAGATCGGACATGCATCAATAAGCCATAGAGTGGGCTTAAAGGACGACCAATAAAAAAAAGTGTTTTAAAAGCTGACATAACTAAGTTGATAGTTCGAAGTGGTTAAAAAAAGTAGGCAAAAAGACTTTTTTCTTTCTTTTTTCCTCAATGATGCGTAAAAAGACAACTACATTCATACGTAGTGCGCACGTGATTTGCAATTTACTTTTACACTATGTTTTAATTGTTGCTCGTGCAATTCATCAATACAAGAAGAGGGAGGAGAACTCGATGAAAAAGAAATTATTTTTGACCGCAGCCATTGGTCTGGCATTATCTGTACCGGTTGCAGGATTTGGAGCGGATACCATTAAATTTGGCGTAGCTGGTGCCCATAGCGGGGACCTTGCATCTTATGGCCTGCCTTCAGTAAATGCAGCTAAAATCGTTATTGAGAAAGTTAACGCTAATGGCGGTATTGACGGCAAGATGGTTGAACTGCTTGTCGAAGACGATGTATGTAAGCCTGAAGTCGCTACCAACACTGCAACTAAACTGGTATCAGAAGGTGTTCATGTAGTGCTTGGTCATATTTGTTCTGGTGCAACCAAGGCTGCACTCCCAATATACAAGAATGCAGGTGTCCTGGTAATGTCTCCTTCTGCGACGAACCCAGGCCTCACTCAGAGCGGGGATTATCCTAATTTCACACGTACTATTGCCCCAGATGACACACAGGCTCAGGTTGATGTTGAATTTGCCCTGAATACTCTTGGTTATACAAAAATAGCTGTTGTTCATGATAAAGGCGATTACGGTAAAGGTTTTGCAGAGTTTGCAAAGAAGTTTCTTGAAGATTCAGGTAAAGCTGAAGTGGTCCTTTTTGAAGGCGTAACACCAGGTGCTGTTGACTATTCCGCTATTGTTAATAAAATTAAACAATCTAAGGCAGAAGCTGTCATGTTTGGTGGGTATCATCCAGAGGCATCTAAAATTATCAGCATGATGCGTAAAAAGCGTTTGAAAACAGATTTCATTTCTGATGACGGTGTTAAGGATAACACTTTCATTAAGGTTGCTGGAAAGAATGCAGAAGGCGCATACGCCTCTGGCCCAAAAGACACAACCAAAAACCCATTATCTATCCAGGCTGTTAAAGAACATAAAGATATGTTTGGATCAGATCCAGGGGCTTTCTTTGAGAACGCATACTCCGCAACTCTTGCTATGCTGAATGCTATTGATAAGGCTGACTCAACCGACCTTGAGGCAGTGAAAAAAGCTCTTCAGACTGAAAAAGTTGATACACCTGTAGGCACCATTTACTTTGATGAAAAGGGTGATGCAATTGGTGTCGGTTTCTCAGTATATCAGGTTAAGGATGGTGCTTTTGTAGAGTTATAACAACCTTTTTTAATTGACTTTAATATTACCTGAAACAGACTGTGCTAAGATTTTGCAGCCTGTTTCAGGTACTTTTTTTTGTGGTATCATATGGATTATTTTATTGAGCTATTTTGTAGTGGAGTCACCAGGGGGTCAATTTACGCTCTTATCGCCCTTGGTTATACTATGGTGTATGGAATTATAGGACTGATAAATTTCGCACATGGCGAAATTTATATGATTGGGGCTTTCACCTCATTTATCGTTGCCACGGTGCTTTCAATCTATGGTTTCCCTCTTCTTGCAATAGTTGCTCTTTCCGGGGTTGCTGCAGCTGTATGGGCCAGTGCTTACGGATTTACCATAGAAAAGATTGCCTATAAGCCACTTAGGCACGCACCACGATTGTCACCACTTATCAGTGCTATCGGTATGTCAATTTTCCTTCAAAATTACGTGCTGCTCGCTCAGACTTCTGATTTCTTACCTTTCCCCGAACTAATTCCTGAGTTCGACTTCATGGAACCCGTAGCCCATATCGTAGGCTCTTCCGATCTTGTTATCATGGTTACCACAGCTATAGCCATGCTCATCCTTACCTACGTTATCAAGTTTACACGTATTGGTAAGGCTATGCGAGCAACTGCGCAGGATCGCACCATGGCAATGCTCGTCGGGATAAATGTTAACAATATCATTTCTGCGACATTTATAATTGGTTCCGCGCTTGCTGCTCTAGGTGGCCTTCTCATCGCATCTCATATAGGTCAAATTAACTTTTATATTGGATTCCTTGCGGGTATTAAGGCATTTACAGCAGCTGTACTTGGCGGAATTGGCTCTATTCCAGGAGCTGTTCTCGGCAGCTTTATCCTCGGTTTAACTGAGAGTTTTGCAACAGGATACGTTTCCAGTGATTATGAGGATGTTTTTGCATTTTCTCTTCTTGTCCTGATCCTTCTCTTTAAACCATCTGGTCTTCTTGGTAAGGCTGAAACACAGAAAGTGTAATATGTAGGTAGCTATGTTTTCTTTTAAAAAAATTCGAACAGGTGCACTCATATCGCTGTGGTTTGTCTTTTTGACCTTTCCCATAATGGTCATTAAGGTTGACCCGCTTGAGAGAATAATACACTGGCGCTGGGCCAATGCCGCAATGATTGGAATAGGGACTTTCCTTATCTATCTTGTTCTGGAGGCATGGAAGTATCGTAAAGAACACCAGGTTGATGATAAGAAAAGTACAGATAATTACCATCAGTCATTTATTCATAAAATTATAGCGAGTCCTAAACAGAGAAATATCCTCTTTGTGGTTCTCATGGCTATTATTTTAATATTTCCCAATGTTTTCTCTACATATCAAACCAATATCATGATTACGGCACTTATGTATGTCGTTTTGGGACTTGGTCTTAATATTGTTGTTGGTATGGCTGGACTTCTTGATCTTGGTTTTGTTGCTTTCTATGCGGTAGGTGCATATGCATATGCACTTCTTAATCTCCATTTTGGTCTAAGTTTTTGGCAAGTATTGCCAATTGGTGGGGGGCTTGCTGCAATTGCCGGTATAATTCTTGGTTTTCCTGTACTTCGCCTGCGAGGAGATTATCTGGCTATTGTTACCCTTGGTTTTGGTGAAATAATCAGACTGGTACTCGAAAACTGGAGTGAATTTTCTAAAGGGCCAAGCGGAATTTCAAATATTCCCAGACCAAATTTCTTTGGGATGGAACTCTCTTTAGAAGGATCAATACTTTACATTTACTACATTATGGTGGTGTTGCTTATTTTCACTATTTTTGTTGTAAACAGGCTTCAGGATTCTCGTCTTGGTAGGGCTTGGATTGCCCTTCGTGAAGACGAAATTGCTTGCCAGGCAATGGGGATTGACAAACAGAAAACAAAACTGGCGGCGTTTTCCCTTGGTGCGTTCTGGGCAGGAAGCATGGGAGTTGTTTTTGCAGCAAAAACGACCTTTATCAATCCAGCAAGTTTCACCTTCCTTGAATCTGCCATTATTTTGTCAATTGTTGTTCTCGGTGGTATGGGTTCTATAGTTGGCGTTATTGTTGGTGCTTTTACACTTATCCTCATGCCGGAATATCTTAGAGCTCTGTCTGAATACAGGATGCTTGCATTCGGAGCGATACTCGTAACCATGATGATATTCAGGCCACAAGGGCTAATTGCCAAAGTGCGCAGGACCTATAGATTTAAGAAAAAATAATTCTTACGGAACCTACAATGACGAACCCTATCTTGAAAGTTTCCGGTTTAACAATGGACTTTGGCGGCATTCGTGCCTTGAACAAGCTAAATCTTAATGTTTATGCCGGTGAAATAGTAGCTCTTATCGGTCCTAACGGCGCTGGAAAAACAACATTTTTCAACTGTGTTACAGGCATTTATTCTCCCACGGCCGGAGATGTGGTTATGTCCAGGCCAGGCGAGACTAATGAAATAAGCCTGAAAGGGCTTAAACCAAATAATGTTACCAAAAAAGGACTTGCCAGAACCTTTCAAAACATTCGTTTGTTTTCTAAAATGACTGTTCTTGAGAATGTAATGATTGGTCGGCATTGCCGGACTAAAGCGTTTATCCTAGGAGCAATATTTCGAAATCGTGCTACTCGTGTGGAAGAACGGCAAATTGCTGATGTGAGTTATGACCTTTTGGAAAAAATTGGCCTCGCTGATCAAGCCAATGAGCTGGCTGAAAATCTTTCGTATGGTGCGCAACGAAGGCTTGAAATAGCACGTGCCCTTGCCACAGACCCCCTGTTGCTACTGCTTGATGAGCCAGCTGCCGGCATGAACCCTCAAGAAACTCAAGAATTAATTGCTCTTATACGATTGATATCCTCTGAAGGGAAGGCAATTTTATTAATCGAGCATGACATGAAGCTGGTCATGGCTCTTTCCCACCGGATATATGTTATGGATTACGGTAAGAAAATAGCTGAAGGTGTTCCTGAGGAAATTCGTGCTAATCCTGAAGTTATAAAGGCCTACTTAGGTGAGGATGTAGATGCTTAGAATTGAAAATGTACAAGCTGGTTATGGAAATATCCTAGCTCTTAAAGGTGTAAGCCTTGAAATTAATCAAGGCGAAATTATCACTTTGATTGGAGCTAACGGGGCAGGGAAGAGTACAACCTTGATGACTATTTCCGGTGTAGTGACATGCCGCTCTGGGAAAATAATTTTTCAAGACCAGGAAATTCAAGAGAAAAGCTCTGATGATATCGTGAAAATGGGTCTCTGCCAGGTTCCTGAAGGCCGTCATATTTTTCCTCAACTCACTGTTCGGGAAAATCTTGACATGGGTGCTTTTTTACGGAATGACAAATCCGAAATTAAAAAAGATCTGGAGTATGTTTTTTCCCTTTTCCCTATCCTTGCTGAAAGACGTAATCAGGATGGAGGAACGCTGAGCGGTGGAGAGCAGCAGATGCTTGCCATGTCACGTGCACTTATGGCTCGACCTCAACTGCTTTTGCTTGATGAACCCTCCATGGGGCTGGCACCTTTGGTGATCAAACAAATTTTTGAGATTATTAAGCAGATTAACAAAGAAAATAATACAACTATATTTTTGGTTGAACAAAATGCCAACCAGGCATTGCATATTGCCGACAGGGGTTACGTCATAGAAAATGGCACCATAACCATTAGTGGTCCTGCCAAAGAACTCCTCGTCAACCAGGACGTGCAGAAGGCTTATCTTGGTATCTGACAATCCTTGGTACTGATATTCTGTAATGTACTTATGCAATCTAAAAGGAGCTACCCCGTAATGGGAACTATAAGAACTGGTGTAATTGGCGTAGGGTATCTGGGGAAATTTCACGCACAGAAATACGCAGCACTTGAAGGTGTTGAATTGGTCGGTGTCTCAGATACAAGTTCTGAACAGGTAGAAAAAATTGCTGCAGAGTGTTTATGCAAAGCATTTACCGATTATAAAGAGCTTTTGCCACTGGTTGATGCCGTTTCTATTGCAGTCCCCACAAGTCTTCATCATGAGGTCGCAACTGAATGCCTTAATGCTGGAGTTGACGTTCTTCTAGAAAAACCTATCACCGTTACTCTCGAAGAAGCAGATGATCTCATCACCATAGCAGATAAAAGGTCACTGATTCTACAGGTTGGACATCTTGAACGCTTTAATCCAGCAGTACAGGCTATGGAGCCATTTCTTACGCAACCGCTATTTATTGAAAGTAACAGGATCTCAGTTTTCAAAAACAGAGGTGTTGATGTCGATGTAGTTCTCGACCTGATGATTCATGATATAGACATCATTCTTAACATCATCAAATCTCCGATTAAACTGATTCATACTGTCGGAGCACCAGTTGCTACAGCTACTACTGACATTGCCAACGCTCGACTGATCTTTGAGAATGGTGCCACTGCCAATGTTACAGTTAGTAGGATTTCCCGGACCAATATTCGGAAAATGCGCATATTCCAGCCTGGCTCGTATATTAATGTGGATTTTGCAAATAAAAAGGTAATGACTATTCACCTGAAAGAAGAGCTGATGGACTCGGGGATGCCTAAGCAGGATATAGAGATAAGTGCGTTCAGTGACGGAGATGCTCTTAAGAGTGAAATAATTCATTTCATAGACAATGTCCGTAATCGCACCAGGCCTTCTGTCTCTGGACATGAGGGGCGCCGTGCTTTGTCAGTAGCACATGAAGTTATTTCCCAGATAAAGCAGCATCAGGAACTTGACGTATTCAAAAATTACTTCAAAAAGCATTGAACAATTCTGATTCTATAATGATTGTCACCGGAGAAGCCTCCGGTGACCTGCATGGTGCCAATCTTGTTAAGGCTATGCTTCGGCAAAACCCCTCACTCTCATTTGTTGGTATGGGTGGGGAGGAGCTTGCAGGGGCTGGTGTTGAAATACTCTTCGATGCTAAAAAAGTTTCCGTTGTTGGTGTCGCTGAAGTAGTTTCCCATCTGCCAGATATTTTTAAAGCCCAAAACCTCTTAAAAAAACACCTCACTGAATCGCCGCCAGACCTTCTGATTATTATAGACCTACCAGATTTCAACTTGATGTTGGCAAAAAAGGCTAAGAAACTTGGGATACCTGTCTTTTATTATATTTGCCCTCAGGTTTGGGCCTGGCGGTCAGGCCGTGTTAAAACAATCGCAAAGCTAGTTGATACAGCTGGCGTTATCCTTCCATTCGAAGAGGCTTTTTTTCGTAAAAGGGGAGTTGAAGCGAATTATGTGGGCCACCCATTACTCGACACTGTTGACGTTACAGAAAATCGAACTGAATTTTTACAGAGGTATGCTATTAATGAAAATTCTACATGCATAGGGCTTTTGCCGGGCAGTAGAATCAGGGAAATCTCTTTTCTTCTACCAACATTCCTGGAAGGGGCAAAGATACTTCAGGAGCGTGTTGAAAATCGGCTAACCTTTCTAGTTCCTCTCGCCTCAACTATAACTGAGGCAGAACTTCTACAACATGGTATAGAAAAATACCGCAAATATATTGACATTCACATAGTCAAGTCTGCCCGCTATAACATGATGGCTTCATGCGATTCAGTAGTGGCTGCATCTGGTACTGTAACTTTGGAGCTTGCACTCCTCAACACTCCAATGGTTGTTACCTATAAGCTATCTCCTTTCACCTATATGCTTGGTAAGCTTCTTGTTAAATTAGACTATTTTTCACTCGTCAACCTTATTGCCGAAAAAGAGATTGTTCCTGAACTTTTGCAGGATCAGGTGACTCCTGAAGCCATTGCTTCCATGTTAAATGAGCTCACCTTTAATAAGGAAAAACGAAAAACGGTAGTAGATGGACTCGCTTTTGTTCGTGAACTGCTTGGCAGTAAGGGTGCTTCAGACAAGGCCGCATCACTTGCCTTAAATATGCTGAAAAATTAAGCCAACAATTATGACTGACTTTGAAGAAGAGGAGCCTGTAGAAATCGTCATAAATGGTGTACTGGACTTGCATCCCTTTGCGCCGAGGGACCTGAAAACACTCATCCCTGATTACATAGAAGAATGTAAGGCCTTAGGCATTTTGGAACTTCGCTTCATTCATGGAAAAGGGGTCGGAAATATAAGAAGATCAGTACACGCTCTGCTTGAAAGGAATGTTAAAGTGAAAAGCTTTCGTCTTGCAGGTAGTGGTGAAGGGAGTTGGGGTGCGACTCTTGTTACATTGTACCCAGATACACAATAGAAGACAGGGGTGCTCGACACTATACTTCCGGTCATAGATGCTTCAAGTCAAAGCATTGTTTCTTCTTGGTAAACGGGCAAAGGAAAGAGAGCTTATACGCCTTCAACATAAGCCCGGTACTCTCCCTAATTTTCCCATACCTGAGATCTCCGACCAGTGGGTAACCGATCTCACTTAAGTGACGACGGATCTGATGATAACGACCCGTTAGTAGGTTGATATCAAGAGTAGTTTGCTGTTTAAGAACGTCTTGATGCATAACAGTTACAATGGTTTTTGCACTTTTCCCATCTAGCGTCTTATCAATATTCTGAACATCTCCTACTGCACCCAACAGACCCTCGGCAACCGCTTCATAGCGTTTTTCAATTTTCCTGTTGCGAAAATAATCAGAAAAGATTGCAGCTGCTGTCGTGTTATGAGCGACAAGAACCATTCCTTGAGCTTCACGATCGAGTCTGTGAACTAAAAACTTGATAGTTTGTGGTGTTGAATTTTTTTCAACAAACCGCAACAAAGAGCAGTGATCACCGAAACGGGTTCCCTGACTGAGCAGTCCGGATGGTTTGTTCCAGATACTATAGTTTTTTTCTTTGAATATGCACCGCGGTTCGGGAACAGGCTGTTTGAGTATTCTTTCATCATAGTAGAGCGAGAGGCGGTCTGCCACAGACATTTTGAACTTCGCTTTACGGATGCGCCGCTCCTTTTTTCCAGTGCGGTCCAACCAGACCGCACCCTTATTGAGACAGTCTTTCAGTAACGACTTTGAAAGCCCAGTTTCAGTATGCAGGATGTCTGCAGCAAAACCCTCCTTCTGAACATTTACATGTTTGACAAATCTCACAACATTACATTCTTCAAACGGTTACATATGAAAATATTAGCATTATTGCAATAATTCACTAAAGGCTTCCATCGACTTCATTTCTAGGGTAAACATTTTTCACGTCATAAATGACAGACTTCTCGCGGCAGAGTTCCCTAAGATTAGACACGTTCATCTCTTGATACTGTTTATGAGCAACGGTTACGATAATTGCATCATAGGAGGCGGAATCAAGATTTGAAATAAGTTCCAGCCCATATTCTCGAGATGCTTCCTCTGCATCGGCCCAAGGGTCATGTACATCTACATCAACACCAAATTCCTTTAGCTCATCAATAATATCCACGACCCGAGTGTTACGTAAGTCGGGGCAATCTTCTTTAAATGTCAATCCCATGACCAGGATTTTGCATGCAGTGGTGTCTATTCTTTTCTGTAGCAGAAGCTTAATCACACTAGAAGCAATATGATGGCCCATGTTATCATTAGTTCTCCGACCGGCCAAAATCATGCTGGGATGATAACCGACTTCCTGAGCTTTATGGGTCAGATAGTAAGGATCAACACCAATACAATGTCCCCCTACAAGGCCGGGCCGAAATGGCAGGAAATTCCACTTTGTCCCTGCAGCTTCCAGGACTTCAATGGTGTTTATTCCCAATTTACTAAAGATAAGAGAGAGCTCATTAACCAGTGCAATATTCACATCACGTTGGGTATTCTCTATAACTTTTGCCGCTTCAGCAACTTTAATTGAACTTGCCTTGAATGTCCCTGCTGTGATAATTGAACTGTACAGGTCGTCTACAAATTGAGCAACTTCCGGAGTGGACCCGGATGTCACTTTAACAATGCTTGGTAACCTGTGTTCTTTATCTCCTGGATTTATTCTCTCTGGCGAGTAGCCACAGTAGAAATCTTGATTGAATTTTAGTCCAGAAATCTCCTCTAACACCGGGACACACACTTCCTCAGTCGCCCCAGGATATACAGTCGATTCATAGATAACTATGTCGCCTGCCTTTATGCACTTTGCAACAGTTTGGGACGCACCGATAAGTGGTTTAAAATCGGGGCGTTTTGCGCTGTCTATTGGAGTGGGTACTGCGACGATAAACACATTACAGTCGGCTATATCCTTGATCTCAGCTGAATAACGGAGATTTTTGACTGTAGCAAGTTCTGCTTCTGATACTTCAAGAGTAGCGTCTTTTCCGGAGATAAGCTCATCAACCCGGTCATGGTTTAGGTCAAAGCCGATGGTTGAATATTTCATGCCAAATTCTACAGCTAATGGCAGGCCGACATAGCCCAAGCCAATTACGCAGATATGGGAGTTTTGCAGGGTGATCATTTGGGAGTCCTTTAACAGTGGTAAAACATCGGCGAATAAATACAAGCGAATCTGAAATAATGCAATTAATACAGGGAAATGTCAATTCAAAACAACGGTTACACTATAAATCGGTAAAGAATGAAATCAGTACCTTGGCATATTACAAATTAACCGGATATTCCCCTCTATTTAGGCTGACCATAATAAATCAGACCCTGATTATCGGTCTCTCGTACTTCAATTGAAGAGAGAAAGTATCGGTCATGCTTAAGTTTATCTAGAAGGTTGTCAAAAAGATACTTTGCAATATGCTCAGAGGAAGGATTCAGAACACGAAAAGCCTCGTGCTCATTAAGGTCGCAATGGTCAATAGTATCAATAACCTCTTTTACGTGCTTTTTCAGTACGGTGAAGTCTATTCCCATTCCAAGAGGATCAAGCTCTGTAGCACGAACAGTAACCTTAACCTTCCAGTTATGACCATGCGGCTTTTCGCAATCACCAGGATAATCTCTCAAATGGTGGGCACCGGCAAAATGTGTTTTTATAAAAATATCATACATAGTAGTCTCCTTGAGCACATTATATCTATAGAGAATCTGCTTAATTTAGATGAGACAGTCACAGAGTGAACTGCATTGTAGTGTATATAATATCGATCCTTTACATATTCCAGGAAAAAAAGGAATGATGAGTGTCCACGTAGAGCGTATTATTCAGTTGAGTACGTGAATAACTCTATACATTTTATGTTACGATAAAGACTAAAATCTAGTTACAGCTTCATTTAAACGAAATAATGGTAGTCATGATTGAAGTGGTATGCTGCGAAAATAAGTTATTTCAAGTAATTTCTGCATGGTAGCAGTTTTGTCAGAAACCCAATGTACGGTCAGATTACTCGGATCAAACAAATCTATTGAAATAAAAAATAATTAGCCCTTACGATTGACGATGATAACGCCAGATCGAACATGTTGTAAAGATGTGACTGCAGATTCAATGTTCAATGGATCAGTAATATGTAAACAATATAAGAATGGATATAGGTATTCTGTTGATGCGATTTTACTGGCTCAATTCCATAAGCCCACTAAAGGGGAGACAATCTTAGACCTGGGATCCGGTTGTGGGATAATCAGCCTTATTTTGATGTATAGATGGGGTAACATGATTTCTGAGCTTTGCGCATTGGAGTATCAACCACAGCTATGTGAACTGATCAACGAAAATTTCAGGATAAATAATTACCGAGACACCTGCCGTTGTATTAACGGCGATGTTAAAGAAATACGTAATCTTGTTGAAGCGGAATCCTTTTCATTTGTAACATGCAATCCACCGTTCTTTAATCCAGATCGCGGTAGGTTAAGTATAGGCAAAGAAGCGAGAATTGCTCGACATGAAATAGCGGCTAATCTGAATGACTTTATCCTAGCCGCAGCCCGGTCTGTAAAGAATTCAGGCACCGTGATTTTCATTTACCCTGCTGACAAATTCACCCACCTACTTGAAACCTTAGCGAAATATCGTCTCGAGGTAAAAACAATCCAATTCGTTTACAGCTATCCCAATATGCCCAAAAATGCACGATTGGTTCTTGTGAGATGTGTCAAAAACGGAAAGAAAGGTGTTACTGTAGCACCTCCTTTTTACATATATACCACTAAGAATGGAAACTATAGCGAGGAAATGCAGAGTCTTTATCTAGCATAGTTGTGCCATTGTCTTCTATTTCACAACCCTTAACTACAATACAATTCAATGCTAGCTAAAATTATAAGCTGTACTCCATTAGGCGTCAGCGGCTTACTTATTGATGTAGAGGTTGACGTGTCATTGGGTTTGCCAACATTTGCTACAGTTGGTTTACCCGATAGTGCTGTGCGCGAAAATAAAGATAGAGTTAAAGCTGCAATTAAAAATTGCGGATATGAATATCCGAACAAACGTATCACCGTGAATCTGGCTCCCGCCGATGTACGAAAAGAAGGTGCTGGGTTTGATCTTCCAACAGCTCTTGGTATTCTGGCTGCTACAGATCTTTTGCCGGACGGTTGCCTGGCAGGTGTCTGTGTTACAGGTGAGTTATCTCTTGATGGTACTGTTCGTCGCGTAAAAGGGATTCTACCTATGCTTATCGCAGCACGTGATTCTGGCATTAAACGATTTATTATGCCAAAAGACAATCAAAGTGAAGCGTCTATTGGTGCTCAAGGTATAGAAGTTATCCCGATAAATAGTCTCCCGGAAACCGTTGAGTATCTTCTCGGAAGTACCCCTATTGAACCTCTTGCACCAGCTTCTATACACGATCTTCTAAGACAGCCCAGCTACCTATCCGACTTTGCAGAGGTTAAAGGTCAGCATCATGTGAAACGTGCCTTGGAAGTCGCAGCTGCAGGAAGCCATAATGTCCTCATGCAGGGAACTCCAGGTTCGGGAAAAACCATGCTTGCCCGAAGACTACCCACAATACTGCCAGATATGACTTATGAAGAGGCTATAGAAACCACAAAAATCTATAGCGTTAGTAATGCGGGTAGCTCGAGTATTGTCAATCAACTTCAGAGACCATTCCGTTCTCCACACCATACTATTTCCGACGCTGGTCTTATTGGCGGTGGGACCGTACCACGACCTGGCGAAGTTTCACTTGCCCATAATGGTGTGCTCTTCCTTGACGAACTTCCTGAATTTAAAAAACATGTCCTTGAAGTTTTACGGCAACCACTTGAAGATGGTCATGTCACTATATCACGAGCCAATATGGCTTTGAGTTTCCCTTCTCGATTTGTCATGGTTGCAGCGATGAACCCATGCCCTTGTGGATTTCTTGGAGACAGGCGGAATTCGTGTACGTGTACTCCCAACCAAATTCAACGCTACCAAAGTAAAATATCTGGTCCACTTCTTGACAGAATAGATATCCATCTTTCTGTAACAGCTTTACAATATGACGAGATGAGTGGTATTGATAAAGGTGAGTCTTCAACAGATATCCGCAAACGAGTTAATACTACACGTAAAATTCAGTCTGATCGCTTTGCAGTTTGCCCCGGCCTCAATTGTAATGCTCAAATGAATACACGAGAGATTGAGGAGTTCTGTCCAATTGACTCCGAAGGCTCAAGGCTTCTTCAGAAGGGTATAGAAAGGCTTGGTCTTTCAGCCAGAGGTTATCACCGAATTTTGAAAATATCCCGTACTATTGCAGATATGGCTCAGTCAGAGAAGATCCTTACACCTCACATAGCAGAAGCTATTCAATTCAGGCGTAGTACGTTTTAATCAGGAAAAACTATGCATATAGTAAATGGGCTTCTGCTTATTACCGTTTTTATACTGGGAATCATTTCCGTCAATAAATATTCAGTCACTGACGTTTCTCCAACTGACTTTCTCCCTCAGGACACGCTTATTTACGTTGAGCAAAGAAGTGGATCTCAAGCAATTCAGAAATTTCAAAAATCTCGTATTGGTAAGTCTCTGGTGTCGATAGATTTTCCTGATGTTTTGATGGAGATGGACGTAAACCAAGCATATATTGCACTTACGGAAAAAACACTATCCACAATCAGTCGCCTTAAAGACGACCCACTCATACATGCAATTTTAGGCAAACAATGCAGCCTTGCGTTGTTTGCTCGAAGAGAGTGGTTGCAAGATGCTGCAAGCGTAACAGAGTACCTGGAGGAACACCTGCTTCTGATCAGTGAACCTGAAGTTAACAAAGACATTTTTGATACTCTGGTGTCCACTTATACAGATGGAGTTATGGTTACCCATATCCCATACGGTAAATATTCTATCACGAGGTTCACTCTCAATGAAAAGATACTCTCAGTTGCCTATAGCAATGGATTGATATTAGCCAGTCTCGAAGAGCGAATAGTAAGAGAAGCACTTGATGTATATGATCAAAAAAATGACTCTCTTGAAAAACTTGAGGACTTTAAACATTTAACCGAAAAACTTAATGGTGCTGATCAGAAAATTTATTTGGCGGTTGAAGGGCTGCAAGATCTTATAGAGTATGGAGCAAACAATGCCTCAACGCCATGGGGGCAACAATTAATTTCCGAATTTTCCTCTCTCAAAGGTGTCAGTGCAGTTTTCTATGGTGCCTGGCAAAACCAAAAAATCTTGAAAAACAGATTTTTCGTCCGACTCAATAGAGACAACATGAACAACCTGGTTAAAGAAATGGTTAATACTACACCTTCCATTAACTACTCCTTACCATTTGTTTCCAGGGACGCTTTATTTTACTACTGGTCAAACACCTTAAATGCTCGCCTTTTATGGGATATGTACACTTCCGAGGCCGGTGATGATACGTTTGGAACTGATTTAATAGAAGATACTATTTTTGAAATCTCTAATTACTCACTGGAAGATATAATTGAAATGGTTAGTAGCAATGTTGGAATTCTGGTGAAGAAAAACGAGCGAGACAAATTTGTGCCAATTCCAGACCTGGCTCTTTTGGTAAAGCTCAAGGACTCTTTACGCATTCAAGATGTGATATCAACAAGTCTTGAGAATCTTGACATTAAGGTGCAAAGCCGAACATACAAAGGTATAAAATACTATTACTGGGGAATTTATCCTCAAGAAAGCCTTCAGCCAGTTTATGCGATTCATCGCGAGTATCTTATATTTGCCAATACTCTGGACATTTTAAAAGCCATAATTGATACGCCAGTAAAAGATACTCGACTTATAGAAGATTCGGAATTTAAGGAACTTGACCCTGGTTTTCAGGTGCTCAATAATTCTGTATGTTACATTGATCAAACTAATCTTCTCAGTCATCTACGTGAATTTATAAGTTGGGCTGGGACTATTCTGGCAATCCAAGATCGCCAGGCAGCTGAAAAGTCTAAATTTTTGATTGAAAACCTGATTAATCCTCTTTTTTATGGTATGGGCATGTATGAAAAAACTGCAACCAGAACGTATATGCAAGGTGACCTTATAATTATTGAATCTCAAACTCGAATCCTGCAATAAGACAGGTATAGGATTATGGAAAAATTTGTTAATGACTTAAAAAAGCTCATCTCGTTTAAAGATTCGACTGAGCCGGGAGATATTGTACTCATTGCCTCGAAAGAGCCACAGATGCTTGTCTACGCAAAAGTGACCGATATACAGCGAGACTTTAGTCGTGAAGATGAATGGTGGCAGTTACATTTGTCAATGCTGGCGATTCCTTTGCAAAATACGGTCTGGACCTTGAGAACTCCTCAGATGACTGGCATGGAGATCTTTACTATGGGAGGTGAAGAACGTTTCGTCAAAGCTGTCGATTTCCCAATACCTTCAACCCCCGAGGAAGAAAAAACAAAGGGAAAAACTACCGCAAAAATCACTCCATTTAAACGTATCAAATAAAGGATACCGAGGAAAGTAAATGGCAGGCATTGCTTCAACGCCATAAGAAGCCTGAACATGTGATTCTTGAGACAATGGGAGAGAAACTTTATAATAGGTAATATTATAGAGGGGCAGGGGGCAGTGCTAACCAAAATCTCTCAGTTGATTAGCACTGACTGTCAGGGGGACGAGCGAGCATCCCACATAAGGCTAGCCAGCTTCAGGTAGCATAAAAGAGAGCTGTAGCATATCAAGCTTAGTTTCTAATGGCCTGTAACTGATGTTGGGTGATTTATCCAGCATGATCTTTGAAGCTTTTACCTGATCTGTATCTCGGTATTTGTCAGACAAATAAATTATTTCAGCTATGCCGGCCTGTATAATTACCTTTGTGCATTCGTTGCAGGGAAATAGTCCAACATAAATTCTGCAATTCCTGAGATCAGTTGAGATTGAATTCAAAACAGCATTCAATTCAGCATGACAGACATACGGATATTTGGTGTCCAGATAATTCCCTTCACGCTCCCATGGTAGTTCATCGTCAGAGCATCCCCATGGAAAACCATTATAGCCAACCCCAACTATTTTGTTCTGCTCGTTTGCAACACAAGCTCCGACTTGCGTACTGGGGTCCTTGCTACGCTGTGCAGAAAGCAGAGCAACTGCCATGAAGTATTCGTCCCAACTTAAATAATTTTTCCGTTTCATAGTGATATTTAAACCGTTGGTTTTCTTGTCGTTCTACGACGATATTGCCACTTGGTCACTCCACTGGTTTTATCAATAAAGTCTTTTATGGTCTTAAAATACAGGTCACCGCCGGTGGTGATCATAGTGTTATGCTCTGCCCCAGGAATAATCAGAAACTGTTTCGCTCTAGCACCACAACACGCTTGGAGTTTTTCAGCGTACGTAGCTGGAATCATTGTGTCGCGGGCTCCATGAAGTATGAGTGTCGGAATGGTGATATCAGCAATTTTCTCACAGTTCCTGAAACAATCTTCTTCTTTTATATCGGTTCCTTCAGTCTCAATTCCTAAGGTTTTCGTCAGAGGCAACGTATCCCCAAAGCCACTTTCAATAACCAGTCCCTTGATCGTTCCCTGATGCATTTCTGTCAGGTGAATAGCACTGGCAGAACCGAGTGACCGCCCCATTGCAAACAAAGGCCCACTATAACCTTTCTCTTCAAGCCAACTGATAAGTTTTTGGAATATAATATCAGTGTCCTGCAACATGGCTGTCACAGTTGGAACACCTGTGCTCCAACCGTAACCCCGGTAGGTAGTGATTAAAACATTCATGCCAAACGCGGTATATTTAGCAGCAATGTCATTGTAGTCTCCAACGGTTTCGGCATTACCGTGAAAGTAAATGATTGTAGGCGCTTCCGGTGAAGACAGGTGAAATCGACAGCCAAGTACTATATTTTCTTCGACCACACAGTCGAAGTCACAACTCTGTTCAGGTAAGGGGAGCCTTGCCTCTTGCCTTGGGTAAAAAATGTGCGAGAGCACTTCGGGTCGATCAAGTTTGCTGTAATTTGACATAATAATAATCTCGTATGAGAAGAAATGATTTAATAGGGTTAAGTACGACAAGCCACTTTACTGTAATTTTACTATTAATGCCACATCAGGTCTGTCTACGAAGCCCATGCCCAGCAGATGTAAGGAGAAACGGGAAATTGAAAATACTGTTGTACTGACTAACAAAAAAAGGCAGATACCAAACATGGTATCTGCCTTATATGAAAGATGGGGTGGGCGATGGGACTCGAACCCACGGCCTCTTGGGCCACAACCAAGTGCTCTAACCAACTGAGCTACGCCCACCATCTTTTATACGCTGTGCAAGCCGCGCTCTTTATACTCGTTCACCCTCGCTTTTGCAACACTATTTTTCTATACATCAGACTTGCAATGCATACATTTCGTTGCTTGCGCCTTAATAATCTCGCAACAATAAGGACATTCTTTAGAAAAATTATTATTCAGCAACAGGTTAAGTATCACGTTGACCTCCTGCTCTAAAGAAGGGTCTTTAAACGTATGATTACGTAGGGGATCCACGCATTTGAGATCATTGAGTGGTACAAGTAGGGCAATTGCACGCCTTCGCTGCTCTCTACTTGCGGCTTCATCCTGTATAAGGGTCAATACAGGATCAAGATTTTTCTCTTCAAGGCAAGTATCTAAAGCTTTTATCGCATCTTTTTCATTTTGAAACCTGACGTTCTGCTTTCTCAACATTTCAGGATCAACAATGCTACTCTTAAAGGCCATTTCATTGCCTACCATCATCAAATTACTTTCCTTACTGCCGGGTAGCTCCATATATCTATACGAAGCTTTATGACCATACTCTTCTTCGACACGTTTCCAACCACCAACATAAAGAGAACACTCATCGTTTAAACAGATAAAAAGAACATCAGACCCCCAGCCCAGGCCATCACCTACGTGAAACTGTGGTGCTTCACAACAGGCCATTTTCCCTTTGCAGTACCGACAAGTGTGGACCTCATCAAGATAACTGTAATCAATTGTAAACATTATCACTAACTCCTATATAATATAATCCCTATGCAGTATTGCTTTAGGGATGTGTATGTATGGTGTACTTCTGTTTCACCGTGAACTATAAATCGATTTTCAAACCACCATCACTTAATACCTCATCTACAGCTTTAGCCTGTTTCATCCTGTTCTGGAGGAATTGTGGTGACATGAATTTTCGATTGTTCTCCATGAGTTTAGAAATATCCTCAATTTCACCCTGTTCTGCCATTTCCACAACTTCGAGTAAGTTCTTTGCAAAACTGGTAACTATCTTTCGACCGTCACCCTTGGTCGCCATAATCTCAGCATATGTCCTTGGATTCTGATTGTGGACTCTTGCCATTGCAAGAATACCATAGATGGACGTGAGTGTTGAATGACTACCAATATCTTCACAGTCGATATCGTGCTCTAAAAGAGTTCTGGCAAGTGCTACAGATATTGTGGTAGGAAGCTTTTGGCCGATACCCATCAGTAAGTCATGCTTTCTCGGGCTGTCATAGTAGATATCAGCGCCATGTTTATACATAAATGCCTCAAATTCACTACAAAAACTCCCACTTCTTGGAGTCCTTACAACAATGGCATTTTTGTCTTTCATACTAACGGCCTGTGGCCCCCAAAGATTATGGACAAACATAACTTCAACTGATGGATCCGTCACTTCAAGTGCTGTCTGCAGTGTGTTTTCTGATTCCCCTGCAAGTATTATTAACGCCTGACCAGCTTTTAACATACACCCATATTTAGCAATCGTGGATGCTGTCACAGAAATAGGGACGCAAACAACAACTATATCGACTTTTGGGATCATGTCTTCAGGTCGAAGATCTGAACTTCTACCCGTAACTAGCGTTTCATAACCTTCACTCTGCAGCCTGTCAGCAAACCATTCAGACATTGCACCTGATCCGATAAAGCCAAATGATTTGATCTTTTTGACTCGCATGTCTACACGTGGGAAAGAACCAAGTAGTTTTATAGAATCGTCTTCTTGGATGATTACATTTTCAAGACGATTAACTGCATCACGCATATTAGGATTGGCAATATGACCTTCTACCTCAATATAAATCCGAAGTTTCTGGGTTTTAATATCATTTTCTGACTGCAGATCAAGTATATTGATTCCCCTGCGAGTGAACTCCCCAAGGATGTCGGCTAATATACCAACCCTGTCACGCAACGGTCTGGTTATAAGAGCGGTTGCATCGTACCCTGTAGAAGATGCAAGGCTTTTTCCTATAACAGCAAAACGTGTGCGATTGTGAGAAACAACTTCCCGCTCAATCAAATCAAAGCCGAATTCTTTTATCAGCTCTTCAGATTCAATTACCGCGTAGTTTTGTTTACCCTGTTCTTGTATGTCACGAAATGCGAGTTCGATATCCTGAACAGCCATGAGAGTGGCATCAGGGAAGTGTGTTTCTATATACTCTTCTGATTGCCTGAACACCGAGCCTCGCCCGACAATCACTTCAAGTGGTTTACTGTTACTGTCAACTACCGGTAACCGTGCAAGTGAAAGGTGAATAGGTAATACTATGTTGTCAATCCAATATCCCTCTTCGAGTTGCGAGACGAGTCTGAAATATTCTTTCACCTCACCTTCACGCGTGTTATAGACAGGGATGAGGGCGTAATCCACCACATTGGTTGAAAATGCATCTATAACCTCTGAAATACGGCTAAACAAAACTATTGTAGCCTTGGGAGCATATTGAATTACGGCTTGATAACCGTCGGAACCTTTTGGGCCTAGCGTTGCAATACGAACCATAGTACCTTGCTTTTTTGTTAGTTATTCATTCGGCTGCATGGCCAACCGTATTCTTTAGATCTAAACATTGGGCGATATTAAACTACACGTCCATTGCCAATTGAAATCAGTAACAGGTGACAATATCCAGTCTCCCTTCTTAACGCAAGTGAATACCGATATTTCAAGGAAAGAGCATTATATTCATGACTGAGGAAGCCAGCGTGCGCGAGTATCTCGACGCCCTTAAACAATCGAGAAAATTTGGGCCACAGGTCGTTGCTCACAGGACCATTGCCGAAAGAACTCAGATTGTTTCGCAAACTCCAAGGCTTGCGTTGCCGCTCATAAACCATCTTCACGGCCAGGAGATAACATCGCTTTACTCTCATCAGGGAAAGGCTCTTAGCTTGATTCAAAAAGGGTTGGACATTATTGCTGCAACACCTACAGCCTCTGGCAAGAGCATGATTTACAATTTGCCAGTTGTCGACATGCTACTTTCTGAAAACCCTGGCAACGCCCTATATGTTTTTCCACTCAAAGCACTGGCACAGGATCAGCTACGTGTTTTTTCTTCATACACACAGCTTTTGCCAAATAAAAAGAAAAAATATGCAGCAATATTTGACGGCGATACGTCAAGTTACCAACGGCGACGAATTCGTGAGGAGAATATTCCTGTTTTGATGACCAATCCGGAAATGCTCCACTTATCACTTTTACCATATCACAGTAACTGGGGTCATTTTTTCAAAAAACTTCGTTATGTCGTGCTTGATGAGGTACACACTTACCGTGGCGTTTTAGGTGGTCATATGGCCTGGGTTTTACGACGCTTACAACGAATCGCATCCTACTATGGGAGTAATCTCCAGTTCATAATGCTTTCAGCAACAATAGGTAATCCCGTGGAGCTTGCTGAGCAACTTACTGGACGTTCAGTAACCGTTGTCAGTGAAAATGGTGCTCCAAGCGCAGAAAAGCATATGGTAATGATGAACCCCTGGGACAGCGCTGCCTATACAGCGAGTCAACTGCTTGAGGCTTCAGTAAAGCGTGGCTTACGAACTATTGTTTACACCCAGTCTCGCAAGATGACAGAATTAATAAATCTCTGGACCAGTCCACGATTAGGAGAGGATTCAGACAAACTCAGTTCTTATCGTGCAGGTTTCCTTCCTGAGGAACGTCGTGAGATTGAGCAGAAACTTTCAAGCGGTGAACTGCTAGGGGTTATTTCCACATCAGCTCTAGAATTGGGTATAGACGTTGGAGATCTGGATATTTGCATCTTGGTCGGGTATCCAGGTTCAATAATGGCAACCTGGCAAAGGGGAGGGCGGGTTGGCAGGAGCATGAGGGAATCCGCAATAGTACTTATTGCTCAGGAAGATGCGCTTGATCAATATTTCATGCGACAGCCAGAGGATTTTTTCAATAGAGAAGTCGAGTGTGCGGTTCTTAACCCGCTGAATCAATCAATTCTGGAACAACACCTGCTGTGTGGTTGCGCAGAACTACCGTTGCAAGATGGCGAGTCGTTACTCCTTGATCCAAAAATCCGTGAGTCACTGAACAACCTCGCCCTTAATGCCAGCATTTTACAATCTGCTGATGGCACCACATGGTTTGCTTCCAGAAAATATCCACAACGTCATGTGAGCCTTCGTGGTAGTGGCACACAGTTATCTATCATAAACGGTGACAGTGGTGAAATTATAGGTGAGGTAGATAGCAGCAGGGCAATGAAAGAATGTCACCCGGGCGCTGTCTACCTGCATCGTGCAAAAACCTGGGTTGTCGGGAATATAGATTTTGAATCCCGTGAGGTCTTGGTAACTCAAAAGAATCCAACCTATTTCACACGTCCAATGTCGAGCAAAAATACAAAAATCCTCGATATGCACAAAAGGACCATGAGCTTTCGTGCAAGAGTATCCCTTGGCCAACTGAAGGTTACTGAGCACGTAACTGGTTATCAGAAACGAAACAACCGAAGCCAAAAGCTCATCGCATCCTATCCTTTGTTATTACCTGAACAAACAATCGAAACTGTGGGCCTTTGGCTGGATATTCCATCCACAATCAAACACTCAATGGAACAGGATAAGTATCATTTTATGGGTGCAATTCACGCACTAGAACATGCGATGATTGCACTTTTCCCACTCCTTGTTCTTTGTGATAGAAATGATATTGGGGGGATATCTTGTCCAATACATGAGCAAACTGAGGAGGCCACGATATTTATTTACGATGGTCACGCTGGAGGCGTTGGGCTAGCAGCAGAGGCTTTTAATAGTATAGACGAATTGTTACTACAAACACAGAGGATGATTTCATCATGTGGTTGCGAAAATGGCTGTCCTTCCTGTGTGCATTCACCTAAATGTGGTTCAGGTAATAGGCCGATAGATAAAGTTGCATGCGGTCGACTGCTCGATCTCTTATTACAGGAGAGTAATTTAGACAATGAAGAGTTCTCTCAGGAAAAGATACAACTCAGTCCTATCGAAGAACTTAGACCTGATGACTCAGAAAACTTAAATAGAAATAGTGAAAATGTTGATTGTTTAGAGGGGCTTCCGACCAGATACGGAGTGTTTGATCTTGAAACTAAATTCTCTGCAGAAGAGGTCGGAGGCTGGCATCGAGCAGAAAAAATGGGGATTTCAGTAGCGGTAGTCTATGATTCCCAGTTAGATGGCTGCATAACATATCTTGAACATGAGGTGCCACGCCTCATCGAACACTTGCAGGAGTTGGACTTGGTAATTGGGTTTAACAATAAACGTTTTGACAATAGAGTTCTGCTTGGCTACTCCAGCGAAGACATGCAAGCTTTGCCTACACTCGACCTTTTAGAAGAAGTCAATAACCATCTTGGCTACCGTCTCAGTCTCGACAGGCTGGCTGAGCACACGCTGGGAGTCAAGAAATCAGCAGATGGTCTGCAAGCCCTTGCCTGGTTTAAGGAGGGGCGAATTGATCTTATTCAAAAGTATTGCAAAAAGGATGTGGAAATCACCCGGGACCTGCTCCACTTTGCTCTGGAAAACGGTTTTTTCCTTTTTCAGAATAAAGCGGGTAATGTGGTTAGACTTCCAATAAATCTTGAAAAACCTATACATGCAGCCTTGCGGCAATCAAATACGCCGTAAAGCCACATGTGGATTTCTGGTCCGGTCCAACAGGTTAAAACTATTATGGCCACAGGAGGGGTTTGTAAATCCAGCCTACGGTACCACTACTATGCTTTAACTTTAACCATTTTCCATCTTCGCCCAGTTTAGTCATGATGACACCGCGCTCAACATCTGCCACAACCGCACTTGAAGTGCTTGGTCCTGATCGCATATTGACGCTCTTGCTGGCATTTATGATAACAGTGTTGTTTTTTCCGATGAGTGATTTGTGTATCCAGCCGGTATCACCTTCGAAATCAGAAATCTGAACCCACTCACCGTCTCGTTTGAGAACTTTCAGTGGGTATCCCTGGAAAAGCTCCATGTACACTGCTTTATTGGTACTTGGCCCTGAGCGCACGTTAACATTATCTTTTGTAACACTCACATATTCTGCAGCAAGCGCAGGAGTAGACAGGAGCAAACATGTTGCGCCGGCAGCGATGATGGCTCGCGTTTTAGATCGTAAAAATGTATGAACTGACATGAGATTCCGCTTTGATATAGAATTTATTTTCAGCTGTTTGCCTCTTTGAAACCAGACTATTCTATAGCAGACATGCCTTTTGAAGTCAATGTCATGTCTGCCAAATTTACCTGCTAATGGTTACGAATAGGATCAATGAAAGAGTAACTCACCACTCTTCGAATCCATTGTTGCCGTAGCGCCAAAAGGTAAAGTAAGGTTCTGCACGTAATGACCTGTTGGGAAATTCCCCCAAACCGGAATTTTCGCATGAGCAGTTAGATCAAGGATCCTTTCCCAAATGTATTCCGTGTATCGTATTTTATCTAATGCGTCTTGGGATTGATTGAGTGTGAAATCGCCTAGAAGAATACCAGCAGGTTGGTTTAATTTATCACTTAAGCCAAGCTGCGTTATCATTCGATCCAGCCTGTATACCGGCTCGCCAATATCCTCAAGAACGAGTATGCAATCCTTCCATATTGTGTCGTATGGGGTCCCAAGCAGAGTGAGTAGTGTGCTGAGGTTCCCCCCAACTAGCTTTCCGCTCACATTTTCACTACCTCTCAATATCTCAAGCGTTGAAGGTGAAATAGCACGTTGCCAGTTTCCTGTAATACAATTGTAGAAACGCTCTAGAGCATCATGTGTACAATCACAAAGGGACGTAACTACAGGACCATGAAAACAGAGCATATTTGCATTTTGTACAATCTGGTTGAGTAATATGCTTATATCAGAAAACCCGACAAACATCTTGGGGTTGTGGCGTATTACATTAATGTCCAGATGCTGTAAAAGCCGTAGGCAGCCGTATCCCCCTCTTGCAGCCATGACACCATGTATTTCAGTGTCCATAAACATATCACAGATTTCGGTTATGCGATTATTATCTGAATCTGCGAGATAACCGGTTCCTGGCCAAAAATTTCTAGGGAATCGTGTTTTAAAGCCCATCTCGTTAAGAATCTTAATACCCTGTTCAAATCGGTCATGATGTGCAATTTGTCCGGCAGGGGCGATAATGCCTATGGTATCTCCGCGCTGTAATTTTTGCGGAATTGTGATTTTTTCCGTCATTGCATTTTTTTATGAGAGTAAATTATTTTAAGGCCCTCAAGCGTTAAAAGCGAATCGATATGATTGATTGTTTTTGAATATGGAGCAATAACTGTTGCCATGCCACCAGTTGCAATTACAGCCATTTCCGGGTTTTCTTTAGTCGTAAGCTCAGTTTTTATACCATTGATCATACCGTCAAGCATTGCACCGTAACCGTAAAGAATTCCACTTTGCATTGCCTCAACTGTAGTCTTTCCAATTATTTTACCGGCCGACTGAGAAACGTCAATATGAGGTAACTTTGCGGTTTTCGTGGCAAGAGCATCAAGGGAAATGGCTATGCCTGGAACTATAGCTCCACCAAGGTATTCACAATGTATGTTGACGCAATCAAATGTTATTGCTGTTCCAAAATCTACGACGACCAGATTGGTTTTATGTTTTTGGTAGGCAGCAATAGAATTAACCAGTCGATCTGCACCAACCTCACCAGGGTTCGGTAAATCAATAGAAATTAAATCAGCAACATTTTTATTTGAAACAACAAACATTTCTTCCTTTAAGTGGGTGAAGAAGTGTTTCTTGCTGCAGGCTATCCAGGCAGCTTCAAGAGTAGGGACAACACTTGCCAGCACTACACCCCGTATTTTTCTGGTATCAATATTCTCCATCGCGAAAATGGTGTTATAGCAGATTGCGAGTTCATCATCTGTTTGCTTTCTGTCAGATTTCAACCGCCATTTCCCAATCAAGCGATCGCCGTCGTAAAGACCAGTTACTGTATGAGAATTTCCTACATCTATAACAAATAACATGGAGCCTCCAATGTCCTACAAGTAATACCTGCCATGAGAAAACAACACATCGCAATGCATTATGGATGAGTTAAGCGAGAAATAGGTACATGATTTCAAATTCATAAAAATGTTCGAAATATTTTATTGATCGATACCTGTAATTATTTAAAAATCCCTGCTAGAATATTCCAACCACACGAAAAAGAAAAGAAAGATAACAGCACGACACATATAATTCGGCAATATAAACAACATTATTTTCTCAAAATCAACACAACCATAAAAGTGAGGAAAGATGGAAGAAGTACTTCTTGTTAGCACAACATTTGAGCGTCAGGAACACGCTGAAGATCTAGCCAGATTATTGTTACGGAAACGCCTGGTTGTCTGTGCACAGATACAGGGTCCAATAGTCAGTATGTATTGGTGGAAGGAGGATATTGCTGAAGCAGTAGAGTTCGTACTTACTTTAAAAACATTTGCATCACTCTACACTGAAGTTGAGTCTGTCATATCAAAAGAACACCCTTACGATGTTCCAGAAATAACAGCAGAACCTTTAGCCAGGATCAACCAGCCTTATTTGAGCTGGATGAAGAAGGAGCTGCAGCAATGACTGAGCAAAATATACAAAAAGGTTACCGTCGCAGGAAAATTGGTGAATATCGTTGCCATTGCTGTAAAGAGAAAAAAGAGTTTTGCTGGAGTTGCCCCTGTGGTTTTCAAATCTGCAAAACGTGCTTTGAGGAGAATAAGTGGGGGATCAGTAACGGACCGACTTGGATCTGTCCGGATTGTGAACGAATACGTATGATGTAATGCCTTCCCTGAAATACTCAGCTTTCAAATATATTCCATGATATCAAAGATGTTTCGTTTGTAATTTATGTAACTCGAGGCCGAAGACCCTTGGTGTACAAAAGCTGTAGGTATATCGGTCCACAGCTGTGCATGGCTGTTGCCAATTACCCATAAATGAAATAGTATGTGGCTAATCTTAGTCAAGTTTAACCTTCTGCATCAAGATAAATATGAACGCATCTACCCATAATTACGATGAAAGTAAGATAAAAACTCTCAGTTCGCTTGAGCATATTAGAAAACGTCCTGGAATGTATATTGGCAGACTGGGAGACGGCTCAAATCAACATGACGGTATTTACATTTTACTTAAAGAAGTAGTTGATAACGCAGTAGATGAGTTCATAATGGGAGCAGGGAAACGGATAAATGTAACCATCGAGGATGATGGTTGGGTTCGTGTTCGTGACTTTGGTCGTGGAATCCCTCTTGGCAAAATTATCGATTGTGTTTCTGTCATTAATACTGGGGCAAAATATAACACCGACGTTTTTCAATTTTCAGTTGGTCTTAATGGTGTTGGTACCAAAGCAGTAAACGCATTATCCTCTGACTTCAAAGTTACCGCTTTTCGAGATGGGCAGTTCGCCAGTGCTAAATTTCATCGTGGTGTTCTGGATAGTTCCGACTCAGGTGAAACCAATGAAAAAAATGGTACCCTTATTGAGTTTTTAGCTGATCGTGAAGTATTTCCCGATTTTGCCTTTGACCCAAAATACATTGAAAATCGCATGTGGAGATATGCTTATCTCAATGCCGGTTTAAAGCTCTACCTCAATAAAAGTCTTTTTTTCTCCGCAAACGGACTACTCGATCTCCTCGATAAAGAACTCGATGGAGATAATATATATTCTCCAGTTTATTATAAAGATTCAACAATCGAGTTTGCCTTTTCACATATAGACTCTTACGGAGAAAACTATTTCACCTTCGTCAACGGTACCTACACCAGTGAAGGGGGGACACACCTTTCAGCATTCAGAGAGGGTATACTTAAGGGGATAAATGAGTTTTCCAATAAAAAATTTATCAACACGGACGTACGTGACGGCATAGTTGGAACGCTCGCTGTTAAAATCAAGGAACCTGTTTTTGAGTCACAGACCAAAAATAAGCTTGGCAATACTGAAGTTCGCTCGTGGATAGCAAATACCGTCCGTGATGCAGTATCTAGTACCCTCTATAAAGATACAGAAATGGCGGAAATCCTTATCGACAAAATCCTTCGAAACGAAAGGGTACGTAAGGAGCTGCAATCTGTTCGGAAAGAGGCGCGAGCCAAAGCAAGGAAAATTTCGTTTAAAATTCCGCAACTTAAGGATTGCAAGTACCACCCCTCAAAGGGAAAGCCGTCAGGGGAGGGCAAAGAGAATATGATTTTCATCACGGAGGGACAGTCGGCTGCAGGCTCTATTGTTTCCTCGCGTGATCCTCTGACCCAGGCTGTTTTTTCACTGAAGGGCAAGCCCATGAATGTTCTAGGGCAGAAGCTTGCTGTATTATATAAGAATGAAGAAATGTATTCCTTAATGCAGGCGCTGAATATAGAAGAATCAATCTCTGGACTGCGTTTTGATAAGGTCATTCTTGCAACAGATGCGGATGTAGACGGTTTGCATATCAGAAACCTCCTGCTCACCTTTTTTCTTCACTATTTCGAACCTCTGGTGAAATTAGGTCATGTTTACATTCTTGAAACCCCTATATTCCGTGTTCGAAACAAAAAGGAAACGATTTATTGCTACTCTGAAAAAGAAAAGACCCTCGGTACACGAAAGCTCCAGGGGAGAGGAGCCCGGCCAACAGCTGTTGAGACAACTCGATTCAAAGGGTTAGGTGAAATATCGCCCAAAGAGTTTAAACAATTTATCGGCCCTGACATTCGCATAAAAAACGTTACACTCGATTCGTTAAGTGAAGTGTCTAAGGTACTGTCATTTTACATGGGGAAAAACACCCCAGAGCGGAAGCAATATATAATGGATAATCTTGTATCTGTTGATCAGATTTAAAGTTCTTCATTAAGTTATTTCCATTTTCCAAGCTTAGGTATCATTCGGTTATCACATGGACTCTTCACCAGGTAAGCTCCACAAGCTCTTCGATCAGAATTTCCTCGAATACACATCTTACGTTATCAGGGAGCGGGCAATACCCGCAATCGATGACGGCTTAAAGCCCGTGCAAAGGCGTATACTCCAGACACTTTTCAACATGGAGGATGGACGATTCCACAAGGTAGCCAATCTGGTCGGTGAAACCATGAAGCTACACCCCCATGGTGATGCCTCTATTTTTGCTGCACTCGTCAATCTTGCCAACAAAGGTTACCTCATAGATCGCCAGGGAAATTTTGGCAATATCTATACTGGTGACCAGGCCTCGGCTGCCAGATATATCGAATGTCGTCTTTCGCCTTTGGCCAAAGAGGTTATGTTCAACAAGGATCTCACAGAGTTCATCGATTCTTACGATGGGCGTATGACTGAGCCGGTAACTCTACCTGCCAAAATACCTCTCTTGCTCATCCAGGGTGCAGATGGAATCGCCGTTGGCATGGCAACAAAAATTATGCCGCACAACCTCTGTGAGTTACTTGAGGCACAAAAAGCAATACTGCGCGGGGAAGAGTTCACGATTTATCCGGATTTCCCCCAGAAAGGTTTTGTCGATGTCAGTAATTATGAGGATGGAAATGGTAAGATTAGGTGCAGAGCCAGGATTGAGGAGAAAAATGATAAGACAATAATTATCAAAGAAATTCCTTTCACCACTACCACGCAATCGCTTATAGAGTCTGTAGAAAAAGCTGCTAAAGCCGGCAAGATAAAAATTACTTCGATCAGTGATTACACAGCAGAAGAGGTTGAGATAGAGGTTAAGCTGGCGCGGGGAATTCACGCTGGAGATACAATAAAAGCGCTTTATGCATTTACCGATTGCGAAGTTCCCATTTCCCCGAACCTTACCCTTATAAACGGAGACAGACCCGAAACGGTATCGGTTTCAGATGTGCTGCATCACAACACGAATAAACTCGTCAGCGACCTCACGCGCGAATTGGAAATCGACCTGGGCCGGTTAAAGGACAAGTTACATGCTCGGATACTTGAACAGATTTTTATCGAAGAGCGACTGTACAAAAATATCGAAGAACAAACAACATACAAGAATGTCCTAGAATCTGTCGAGGTTTCCTTGCAGCCTTTTGCCAAAGAGTTTATTCGACCAGTTGCCGTTGAGGATATCGAGCGACTTCTTGAAATACGTATTAAGCGAATATCTCGTTTCGACATTGACAAGCAACAAAAAGAAATTCGTGCAATCAATAAGGACATCAAAGTAATTGAAAAATCCCTTAAGGATATGGTGAGCTACACTATATCCTATATCGATAATATATTGACCAAATATGGCGTCAATTTCCCGCGCCGAACTGAATTGGCAGAGTTTTCAGAAGTTAGTGTCCGGAAAGTTGCCCTGTCAAACCTTACTGTGGGCTATAACAGGGAAACAGGATTTCTAGGTCACCTGATCAAGGCCGATGAGGAAAAAAATGACCCATCAATAAATTGCTCCGAATATGATCGACTCTTTCTGCTTTATTCGAGTGGAACGTATAAAATTATCCCAGTTACCGATAAACTTTTTGTTGGTCATGATCTTGAGTGGGTGGGGAAAGTAAGTAAAAATCTCATTTTCAACCTGATATACCGGGATGGCCCTGAAAACTTGACGTACGTAAAGCGCTTCAACATGCCATCTTTTATTATGGATAAAGAGTATCAACTGTTCAGGAAACACGATCGATCTAAAATCATGCTTTTAGTTTTTGGAGAAGAAAAATATGCCAGAGCAAATTTGATGCCTTCTCCTAGAGCAAGAACAAATATCGTTGATATCGATTTTGACACATTTCTGCTAAAAGGCGCTGCCGCGAAAGGAAAACGGCTTTCAAACAGGGTAGTGAGAAGAGTGTACGAGACTACCGAAAAAATGAAAATAGAAAAAAAGACAAACCTCACTCTTCCAGGTTTAAAACAAGAGGAGCCCGAAAAAAACATTGATGAGTCATCGATTAAGTCGCATGATGTTGGCCCTGAAAACGAACCAAAAGAATAGAGCCACGTCAAATTTGCGCTAGACCATATCGCTTCGTGAGCGCCGAAATAGTCTGCCATTTCTTTTCTTCAGACTATTTTGCCCTTCAGGGAGTGTTGGCCTGCATGGTAGATTTTGCTCAACATTAACTCACCAGGACGCACATCAACCTTACTATCTACATGAACGATGTGATTTGTAGTGGTTCTCCCTTTTATAGAATCTAGAGAGATATCCTCAACAAGTATTTCCCTTATGCTGCCGACATACTCCTGATTCCTCTCCAGGCTTATTTCATCCTGTCGGGCTTGAAATTTCATAAGTCTCTGCGTCTTTACTTTTTCTTCAACCTTGTCCTCAAAGGAACTTGCTCGTGTTCCGGGTCTATCCGAGTACTTAAAAGAAAAAGAGCCGTGGAAACGAACCTCTTCTAGCAGGTTCATTGTGCCGAGAAAATCTTCATCGCTCTCTCCTGGAAATCCCACGATAATATCGGTAGTTATGGCAATATCATTACAAAATGAACGAAGTTTTTCTACGAGCTCAAGATACTGTTTAACGGTATATTTCCTATTCATCCTCTTCAAAACTGCATCAGAACCAGCTTGTACAGGTAGGTGAAATTGAGGACAAAGGATAGGGATGTCTCGAAAACATCTCATGAGTTCATCGGAAAGATCTTTAGGGTTTGAAGTCGTGAAACGCAATCTCGACAGACCCGGAATTTCGGACACAACGTGAAGGAGTTCAGAGAAAGAGCAGGGTAGGCCGTTGGTTGTCACAATATTGGTCATGCCGTAGGAGTTAACATTCTGCCCCAAAAGAGTTATCTCTTTAACGCCACTGTTAACTAACACCTTAACTTCGTCGACTATATCATTGACTTTACGTGAGGTTTCTCGCCCTCTTGTGTAAGGGACAACACAGTATGAGCAATAATTATTGCAGCCTTGCATAATTGTGACAAATTTCCTGAAGACCTGGGGAGTCTCCAGGTCATAACCAACATCACTTGAATTAGGGTTCGAAGTTGAAACATCAGGCATGAATCGTGGTATGTCATACTGGTCCGCCATGTCAACGGCAATGCAGCCTTTTGATGATTTTCTTGTAAAATTAAGCAATTCACCAATTCTGTAAATATTCTGTGTACCTACAACGAGATCAACATGGGGCATACGCTGAATAAGCGCTTCACCTTCCTGTTGTGCAACGCAACCAGCTACACAGATCTGCATATCTTTTCTACCAGCTTTGACTTTTCGTAACATTCCAAGCAAGCTCATAACTTTTTGCTCTGCTTTGGCGCGTATCGAACAGGTATTCAGGATAACGAGATCAGAGTTTTCAATATCCATACCCTCAACATATCCTTGAACAGAAAGAGCCTGAGACATAATTTCAGAATCACGCTCATTCATCTGACAGCCAAATGTTTTTATAAAAAATGTTCTTTGAATCATAATTTTACAGCTTCCAACATATATTCTCAGCCCCGAAAGGCCCAAAGTCACACCAACTTGTTAGCCAGGGACGTTAACAACGTAAACACATCAATCCGAGATGGGGAAAGGTAGCGTATCAAGACAATACCTTTCTTCATGTCATAGCTCGAAAGAACCATCAGGTTATCATAACCCTCCAGGATGAATTTCAGATAATGAAATCTGTCTGGAGAAATACGCAAGAAAAGTTGCTCGGATTGAATAATCTGATTAGTAGACATTACACAGAAAGAGAAGAGTCGTAATTACTGATATTATCGGAATTTTTATCGAGAATTGGAAGGACAATTTCTTGTAGAAACTCGACAGTTTGCTCGGCGGCGCGGCCAGTAAACTGTTGATAGTCACCAATCAATGCTTCAAGCTCTTCAATTTTAAAAGGAATTCGTGAGTCGCCTGCCAGGCGTATAAGTAAATCGTTTTCAAGACCTTCCTCTTTAACAGCTTTGCCGGCAGCAACAGAATGCTCTTTCACTACTTCATGCATTTCCTGCCGACTCTCCCCGCGCTCAACTGCTTCCATGAGTATTTTCTCTGTAGACATAAACGGAAGTTCTGACCGGAGGTGAGATTCAATTTGTTTCGGATAAACAACCATATCTGAAGTTATGTTAATAAATAACTTCAAAATCGAGTCGGTCAAAAGAAATGCTTGAGGAATATCCATTCTGCGTATAGCAGAATCGTCTAACGTTCGCTCAAACCACTGATTCGAGTATGTAGCGGCAAAGTCTGATGGGAGACCCATGAGTTTACGTGCCAAACCAGTCATTCTTTCAGAACGCATTGGATTCCTTTTGTAGGCCATAGCTGAAGACCCAGTCTGGTTTTTTGCAAAAGGCTCTTCTTGAACTTTTAAGTTTGAAAGTAGTCGTAAGTCAACAGCAAACTTATGCGCAGATGCACCAATACCAGATAAGGTTTCGGCAAGTTTCATATCGAGTTTACGACTATATGTCTGACCTGTAACGGGTAGGGTGCCACAAAATCCAAGCTTTTTAGCCACTAGTTCATCAAGCGCACGAACTTTTTTATGGTCACCTTTGAACAGTTCAAGAAAAGTTGCCTGAGTGCCGACTGTGCCTTTTGCCCCACGAGCTCGTATATTGTCCAGGAAAATGTCAACATATTCTAAATCGGTAAGCAAATCTTGGAGATACAACGTATTTCTCTTGCCAACAGTTGTAGGTTGTGCGGGTTGGTAATGCGTGTAGCCAAGTGTTGGTAAAGAATTATACTTTTCACAAAAAGACGCTAAATTCTTAATAACAACGAGTAACGCTTTCCGGATTAACTCAAATGCACTTTTCTGAACAAGAAGATCAGTGTTACAAACAACAAATTGGGAAGTTGCGCCAAGATGAATAATACCTGCAGCTTTAGGGCACTTGGTGCCAAACTCAAAGACATGGGCCATAACATCGTGTCGGATCTCAGCCTCTTTCTGAGAGGCCAGATCGTAGTCAATATTTTCAACATTGACCTTCATCTCTTCAATCATCTCTGTGGTGACCAGTTCGGTCAGGCCAAGTTCATGCTGAGCTTCAGCCAGTGCAATCCAGCATTTTCGCCATGTGACGAATTTCGTTTTTTCAGAAAATAGCTGTTGCATCTCCTTGCTTGTATACCGACTGACAAGGGGCTCCTGGTAAATTTCTCTATTCATTTTACACCACAAAGTAAGTAATTATTATGACACATATACAGTGACTTATGAGTATTTGTGAAAGTGAGTCCAAATGCAGGCGTTAATTTCGGCGGGAAGTGCTGCATGCAGAACACGGTAATATACCATTTTTCCGGAGAAAATAAAGTTCAGTTAACATGAAAAGCTATTTCATAAGTCTAGCAACGATTTAGTGCAGCAGCATCAATTTTTCAATACATAGCCAATGTCGCATAATGTATATTATGTATATAAACATATTGCCACGAATATATAGTTAGTTACTGCAGCTATTAGATTATGGTCGTGTAATTGACTTGGCATTCAGTAAGGAAGCAGGTGCCGCATTGAGGTTGCTTTGTAGTTGAGGAATTACTACCCGAAATTTTTGAAACCAACTTTTTCAGCGCTCAGGAGTGAACCCGAAGAGAGGTGTCACTTTGTCAAATAACGGCTTTCAAATATCAACTACACGCAGCTGCCATTCGAATTGCCCCCTGAACCTGTTCACCATTGGGCTGAACAATACTCTCCGCTCAGGGTTTTTCTTCACCTCTTTGTAGCGATCACCAAGTCCAAACCCGACGCCACGATAATTTTCGAATTTCCCTCTAACTACTAATTGCAGATGCTGTCCATTTGCACCTATTGCCTTGCAGTTGACAACCATTGCATTATTGTCAGAAAACAACGGTTTTGTATTTTCCGGGCCAAATGGCTCAAGCTTTATGTAGTAGTCAAGCGCTGAACTGCCCATTATTTCATCTACCGAGCAATCAACAATAACTTCATTTTGTTGCGGTGTGTGCTCGGAATTCATTTTAGCGATCGTTACATTGTCATTAAAGATCTTTTTGAAATCTGAAAAATTGTCCTTATTAACAGTCAGGCCTGCAGCCATAGCATGTCCTCCATACTTCTCTATTTTTGCTGAAGAGGCATGCAGGCATTCTAAAAGATTAACTCCAGGAATAGATCTTCCTGAACCTTTCATTGGTCCACAACTTTCGCCCAATTCACCAGCGGCAAAAACTATAGCTGGTTTTCTGTAAATGTCTACCAGCTTTGAGGCTACAATTCCCATTATACCAATATGGAAGTCACCTTCGACTACAATTGCAGAAGATGCGTCAATAGAAGATCTGGAGCTAGCGACACGAGTTAAAGCAATTTCTAGATTATCATCGCATAGCTTCTTTCTTCTATCATTAAACGTTTCCAGTTTTCTAGATAGCAGCCCTCCAGCCTCATCATTGTCACATGTCATCAATTGAACAGCGACTGCAGCTTCGCCAAGGCGCCCCGCTGCATTTATTCGTGGACCTAAACCAAAGCTTATATCTTCAGAAGTAAGGTCACCGCAACAGAGACCAGCGCTATTCATAAGGGAACGAATCCCTGGGATAGTCGAACGTGCCAATGTTTCCATTCCGGCACGCACTAACACTCTATTTGTGGGGGTTATCTCAACCAGATCAGATATTGTACCTAGTGCAACAAATCCCAGATACTCCTTCATGTTTGGCTTTTTTAACTGAGCAAAATATCCCACTCGATCTAGTGATGTTCTAAGTGCTGCTGCAAGATAGAAGGCAACTCCTACTCCAGCAAGTCGTTCTTTTTTGAAGCTGCAACCATCCTGGTTTGGATTGAGGACAACACACCCCGGTAGGCCGCTTAATGGCAACTGATGATGATCCGTAACTATTACCTGACCGCCTAAGCTAAGAATGTCATTAATCTCGTTACCGTTAGATATGCCACAATCAACGGTGATTAAAATAAACTCCCCTCCACCTATAGATTGATGGAGCTTTTGAAATGTTTGGGAATTTAAACCATATCCGTCTATTAACCTGTTAGGAATATGCCAGTGCGTTTCAATTCCAAGTTCTCTGAAAAAATTGATAAGAAGCGACGTCGCAGTGGTTCCATCTACATCGTAATCTCCCCAGATGATTATCTCGGCGCCCTTTTCTATGCCCTGGGTGATAATGTTTACAGCCTCAGCCATTCCTTTCATCTGTTTTGGGTGAGGCAATGTGTCAAGCTGTGGATAGAGAAATTGCTGAATTTCCTCCTCACCCCTAAGGTTAAGTTCATGTAAAATTTTACGTATTACTCTTGGTATGTCAGATGTCATGTGAGGAAAAGTGTAATCAGAGTTGTTTGCTATTTTAAGGAATAGATTACTTCAAAGCTGAAAGCCAGTGGTCTATTCTGCTTTTGATCCCCGATATGTTATTGACTTCGAACCACTCTAGGCCTTTAATTTTATTAAACCATGTATATTGTCGCTTAGCATATCGCCGAGTATCACGTTGAAGAAACTCGATCATTTTCGAAAAACTCCAGACTGAATTCATATAATTAAGCATGTGCCTATAGCCAATAGAGTTCATGGAGTGAAGGTCACTTTTATATCCCATTTTCAGGAGTTCCTGAACCTCGTGTTCAAGTCCCTGCTCAATCATTATACTGGTTCTGAGATTTATTCTATCGTAAAGAATGTGACGGTCACTGGTTAGTCCGAGTTGTAATATATTTTGAACTATCCCTTTTGGCATGCCTGTCTTTTGCTCGGCCAAGTGAGTAGACCACGGTTTTCCTGTAATAATAAAAATTTCCATCCCTCGAATAATCCTGTTAGTATCGTTCGAGTGGATACGCGCTGCTGAAAGTGGGTCGACCTCCCGCAATTGCTCATGTAGTTTCGAGGTTCCGTCAATATCTATTTGCTGATTCAATATATTTCTCACCTCGGAACTTTCAGGTATATCTGCAAACAGCCCTTCACTCAGCGCTTTCAAATAGAGACCTGTGCCGCCAGTTAGAAGAGGCACTCGTCCCCTGCTCCCTATTTCATTAATTGCTTTAGTTGCATCTTTTACAAATCGCGCAGCATCATACTTCTCGTCAGGATTCACAATATCTATAAGATGATGTGGAATTGAATCCATCTCTTCGGGCCTGATTTTAGCAGTACCGATGTCCATATATCGATAGATTTGCATAGAATCAACACTTATCACTTCACAGTTAAACGTATGAGAAACATCAAGAGAGAGTGCCGTCTTACCAATTGCTGTTGGTCCGACTATAGCAAGCACAGGAGTTTTAATTAGATTGACCTCAGCCATTTATTCTTCAAAGGATATAAGTTTACGAAGGGTCTTCATTCGGGATTTACCAATACCGGGGACGTTCTGGAGGTCCTCATCATTTTGTATAATTCCAACAGATTGACGGTAATCAATAATTCGTTCAGCCATTCCAGGCCCAATTCCAGGCAAGGTTTTAAGCAACTCCGCTGTTGCATGATTTATTGGAACAGGCATAAAAAAAAATGGCGCCAATTCAGACTGTTCTGGCCGAAGGTTATAGGTGTAATCTAATTCATGTTCAACAGTTACAAGCTCGAGGTTTGGACCTTGGGCTATTAGCCGGTAAAAGGTTTCATCCTTAAATGAAATTATATTTCCGTTATCTCGAGCTAACGCCACAAGCAGAATACCTATGCCAAGGATTAGCACTGCAACTAACCTGCTGTCTTTCATATTATCGGTATCAGTTCTAATTATAATTACCTATTCTCATGACACAGCCTACTAAAAGCCGAAAATTTCTCGAGAGTTTAGCCGTTCATCTGAAATTTTCCACTATGTTTTTCATCCATAGTACTATCACCACCCTATTTCATCCTTTTTGTATTGTTTCATTGTACAGCAAAAGGTATAAATCTCATTTTGACAGCCTTCTTTATCTCAAACTTATATTTTCCACATTAACATGCCGACATCAGACACGTTTAATATAGTTTTAGTTCAACCTGAAATCCCTCCCAACACTGGATCCATTGCCAGGCTTTGCGGTGCAACTGACACAACACTGCACCTGATCCACCCGCTAGGGTTTAAAACCGATGACAAGCATCTGAAACGGGCAGGTCTCGATTACTGGGAACACGTTAAGATTGTCCACTGGGACAATCTAGATAGTTTTCTGGAAGAACAGAATGAGCAAAAGCTCTATTTCTTTACGACAAAAACAGACAGACCATTTACCGAGGCCAAATATCTCCCAGGTGATTTTCTCATTTTCGGTAGAGAAACAAAAGGCTTGCCTGAGGAAATTCGCAAGTTATATTCTGATAGATGTTTTACACTACCGATGATGAACTCGCATATTAGGAGCCTTAATCTTGCCATGACTGCCGGAATTGTGCTTTATGAAGCGCTCAGACAGAACAAATATACTGTTTAATTTGTAAAATAAGATACGATTCGCAACCTTTTTTCCAAGGGAGATTACCCATGCCAGAGAGAGTATTTAATTTCAGTCCAGGTCCTGCAACCCTACCTTTTGAAGTACTACAACAGGCCTCAAAAGATGTCGTTAATTTTCAAAACTCCGGTATTGGCTTGATAGAGATCAGTCATAGATCTAAAGAGTTTATGGCAGTGATAGAAGAGGCGGAGTCTCTGCTTAGGGAATTAATGGATATTCCAGACAATTATAAAGTTCTGTTTTTACAAGGTGGTGCATCCAGTCAGTTCTATATGGTGCCTATGAACCTGCTCGGGAAAGGTAAAAAGGCCACCTATCTCAACACTGGAACATGGTCAAAGAAGGCGATAAAAGAAGCACATCTTTTCGGTGAAATTGATGTCGCTTTCTCGAGTGAAGCTGACAAGTTCAATAAAGTCCCAACTCAAAGTGAATATACTATTGCTGAAGATTCTGAATATCTATATTTTGTGTCTAACAACACTATTTACGGAACTCAGTTTTCTGAAATGCCTCAATCTGAAAAAATGCTAATATCAGACATGTCCTCTGACATTCTTTCCAGGAAAATTGATGTTTCGAAATTTGGCCTGATCTTTGCCGGTGCCCAGAAAAATCTCGGCCCAGCCGGGGTGACTCTGGTTATTATTAGAGAAGACCTGTTGGATAAAGCACCTGCAGATACTCCGACCATGCTCTCTTACAAAACCCATGCTGATAAGGGGTCAATGTTTAACACTCCACCAACCTTTCCTATATATATAGTTGCACAGGTTTTAAAATGGCTGAAAGCCCAAGGTGGTGTTGAAAAGATGGAGCAGATTAACAAAGAAAAATCAGACCTTCTCTACAACACTATAGATGGATCAGGTTATTATAGAGGTCATGCAAAAAAAGATTCAAGATCAACCATGAATGTTTCGTTTAATCTGCCGACACCGGAACTAGAGCAAAAGTTCATTGGAGAAGCTACCAGCATTGGTCTTAGTGGCCTCAAGGGTCACAGATCAATAGGTGGATGTCGCGCCTCTATATACAATGCATTCCCACGAGAAGGTATTGTCAAACTTGTAGAGTTCATGAAGAACTTTGAGGCCAACAACCCTGCCTAAACAGGATTTCCAGGATTGTTGTATGATTTATGGATTATGTAGGTCAAATTATCAGGCCTCCGAGTGAGGCGCACTCTATCATCCTTCAGGTAACAGTTGGGTGTTCACACAATAAATGTACATTTTGTGGTGCTTATAAAGAGAAGCGCTTTGCCATAAAAGATTCAGCCACCATAACCAATGACCTGGAATTTGCCGCCAGACACTGCCAGAAACAGCACAAGCTGTTTCTGGCAGATGGTGACGCATTGATAATCCCCTTCCCAAGACTTCTTCTCCTTTTTCAGCAAATTAGAAAAGCTCTCCCTTGGGTTCGCCGCATTTCACTTTACGGAAGTGCTCGCTCTATCCGTAGCAAAACATTAGACGAATTACGAAAACTCAGAGCACTAGGTCTCGATCGTGTTTATCTTGGTCTGGAGAGTGGAGATGATACTCTCCTGGAACACGTAAAAAAAGGAGAAACATCTCTTAGCATGATTGATGCTGCAGAGAGTATACGTGATGCGGGTATATTCCTCTCAGCAACTGTCCTGCTTGGCTTAGCAGAAGTGTCGGGTTCGAGACAGCATGCCCTTAGAACTGCAGATGTACTGAACAGCATGAAGCCGAGGCAAATTGCCGCACTTACGCTCATGCCCCTTGACAATACAAGCCTTGGGCGACTATATCGCACAGGTCAGTTCACTTTACCCGGGCCTGACCAAATTCTCGCTGAGTTACGATTACTGGTAGAACATATAGATATTTCAGCTCAATTCCATGCCAACCATGCTTCAAATTATTTGCCTATCTCCGGAAGATTGCCACGGGATAAATCAAAAATTCTGGCATCGATAGACCACGTCCAAAAAAATAGGACGAATCTTGTTCCGGAAAATTTACGAAGACTATGACAGACAAGAAAACAGATGTAAAGAATTTCGATCAGGACCAGCTTATTGCCTATGTCCAGAGCCTTGGACAACCAGGATTTAGAGGGAAGCAGATAATGTCCTGGCTCTACCGGCCAGGAATACAAGATTTTGAGGAAATGACAGATCTTGCAAAAAGTTTCCGAAAGGTACTCTCCCAGCACGCATATATTTCGCGGTTCTCCAACCCTATACTTGAAAAGTCCTCAGATGGTTGCGTAAAATTTGGCTTTGTCCTTGAAGATGGTCACATTATAGAATCTGTTCTCATACCGGAACCAGACCGCAACACGCTCTGCATTTCCTCACAGGTTGGTTGCGCAATGCACTGTTCATTTTGCCTTACCGGAACAATGGGGTTTACGCGTAATCTTACTCCATCTGAAATCGTGAATCAGGTTTGCGCAGCCCGTGATTTTCTCCAGAGTCAACCTTCAGAGGAACGAATCGGCCCTGATCGTGTGACTAACGTAGTGTACATGGGAATGGGCGAGCCGCTAAATAATATGAAGAATGTTCTCACTTCGCTCTCGATTCTTACTGAACAAAAAGGTCTTGACCTTACCTCAAGAAAAATAACCGTTTCAACATGCGGTATTGTTCCTAAAATGCGAGAATTTGGTTTAAACTCATCTGCAAATTTAGCCATTTCACTCCACGCTGTAGATGACACAACTCGTGACTCTCTGATGCCAGTAAACGAACGCTACTCTCTCGACGAACTTCTTCTGGCCTGCAAAGATTTTCCCATGCCAAAACGAAGAAGAATAATGTTTGAGTATATTCTACTTTCAGGGATTAATGACTCAGATAAAGATGCGCGGGTCCTGGCAAAAAAATTACGTGGTATTCCATGTAAGATCAACTTGCTTCCCTACAATGAATGTCCCGATTTACCATACAAAAGCCCAACCCGGGAACGTATGCTGGCTTTTCAAAAGATCTTGATGAATGCGCATTATTCTGTTTTTATCAGAAATAGCCGAGGTTCAGATATTTCAGCAGCTTGCGGACAACTTGCAGGCAAGGAGAGCCCAACCCAAGGAGATCCAGGTGCCAAAACTTCAAGCCCTGAAGTCTGTTCAATTCATGCAGGTAACTCGCCTGCAGAGAGAAGAGATCCGCAATTATAAAAGACCCAATATCGCATCATCATCACCGTTTAAAAGCTACCCACAGGCTGCCCGCATCGCCCTCCCCCGTGACTGGAAACTTGAAGAGGCACGACTTACGCCTCTTCTTCAACAGCGCAGATCAATTAGAACGTTTAGTAATCAACCTCTTACACTTCGAGCACTTTCCTATATGCTCTGGGCAAGCCAGGGAATTACAGGGACGGCAGGGAAGAGTTCCTTTCGTACAGCTCCTTCAGCAGGAGCACTCTACCCTATCGAAACATACATTTCGGTTCAACGAGTTGAGGGCCTTGAATCCGGAATATATCATCTTGACGTACCTCGCCTAGAGTTAGAATTTTTGCAACCAGGCGACTACGCAGATGATTTTGCACTATCAGCTCTTAACCAACCACTACTGAGTAATGCTGCCGTAGTATTTATATGGACAACGATCTATCGCCGCAATTTATCCAAATATGGTGATCGCGGTCTTCGATACATTTGCCTGGATGCAGGCCATATCTGCCAGAACCTTCTCCTTGCAGCTGAAGCCAACGGGTGTGGTGGCTGTGCTGTAGCCGCTTTTTTTGATGATGAAATCAACGAGATACTTGGGATTGATGGTATGGAAGAGACAGCTATTTACATGGCTGGAATTGGTATAAAAAAAAGTACTGAGTAATCAATTACCACATTAGTATGGCAACTTCCAATATCCCACATGTGGAATTTCTGAAAAATAAAAAACTCGCAATCGAGTTTGAAATAATATCTCTTGAAGACCTCTTTTCGAGGGCTGGTAAAATTGTTCCGCCGCTTAAAACTCCCCACAGGCTGCGATTCCACAATATTCTTTACATAACTGCTGGTGGTGGTACACATAAAATTGACTTCGAACCGTATCCATTCAACGAGGGAAGTCTAATATTCGTCTCACGTGGCCAGGTACAAGCCTTTGACGTGCGTCAGGGCATAAAGGGGTATCTCCTTCTGTTTACAACTGACTTTCTCGAAAAAAACCTTATCCATTCAGATGTTGTATCACTTTACCGCTTCTACAACTACCATCTGCATGCACCGATTATCCATGCACAGAAAACACGAGAAGAAGGGATTCACGATCTTGTAAAAGAAATCAAGCGAGAATATTGCAACCCAAATCATTTTTTAAAAGAAGAAATTCTACGACATTTTCTTAAAGTTCTGATGTTGAAGGTGGAACGTAACAAACGTACACTGACGAGTGATCAGAAAAAAGCAGAGTGGCTTGTTCGATTCGGTATTTTTAATGAACATCTGGAAAAACATATTGCACGACAAGAAGTGTAAAGGATTTTGCCGAGAAAGTGAATATGTCCCCAAAACATCTGAATACTATTTGCAAATCAGTTTCAGGCATGACTGCCAAACAATATATCGATAGCTTCATGATTTTAGAGATCAAAAGGATTCTGGCTACATCCGATAGTCCGATGCAGGAAATTTCTGACAACTTAGGGTTTGAGGAGTCGACAAACTTCGTCAAGTATTTCAAGAAACATTCTGGAGTATCCCCTTCCAAATTTCGAAAGATATTCACCCGCTAGCCGGTTTTCGCAAAACTAAAAAACAATCATTTCTTTTAAGTCTATTTTTTTTGAAGCTCTTTGAATTTATATATGATTTGTATTTCTTGCAGTGCAGAGCGAGACAGTAGAAATCGTTTTATTAGATGAAGCGTCCATTTGTATACTCAATGACGAAAACGATGAATATGTACTCTCACAATAGGGTGTTTACACACAGATATAATGTTTGTCATTTATAGTAAAATAAGGAAATGCTATCGTTTAGATACTTGAAAAATGTTCTATTATCTGTTCATCTGTACAACCTTGTATCGTTGCTCTAATTATCTACAATCCAAAACAAACAAACTAAAATACTGAAAATGAATTTTATTGAAGAACTGACATGGCGTGGAATGATCCACGACATTATGCCCGGTACAGAAGAACAACTTAAGAAAGAGATGACCTCTGCATACCTGGGGATCGACCCGACTGCTGATTCTCTTCATATCGGTCATCTCGTAGGTGTGATGATGCTCAAACATCTTCAAATATCTGGCCATAAACCGTTAGCGCTCGTTGGAGGTGCAACCGGCATGATCGGCGATCCTTCCGGGAAATCGGTAGAGCGCAACCTGCTTGACGAGAAAACTCTGCGTCACAATGAGTCATGTTTGAAGAAACAGCTCGCTAAATTTCTTGACTTTGATTCGGAAGCTGCAAACGCCGCTGAGCTGGTAAACAACTATGACTGGATGAAAGAATTTAGCTTCTTGGATTTTATACGTGACATTGGCAAACATATTACAGTGAACTATATGATGGCCAAGGACAGCGTGAAAACCCGTTTAGGTGAAGAAGCCAAAATGGGAATGTCCTTCACTGAATTCTCATACCAGTTGGTTCAGGGAACCGATTTCTTACATCTTTACCGTGAGAAAAACTGCAAAATACAGATGGGAGGTTCCGACCAATGGGGGAACATTGTTACCGGAACAGAGCTTATCCGCAGGAAAGAAAGTGGTGAGGCCTTTGCCATTACGTGTCCTCTCATCACCAAGGCTGATGGAGGGAAATTTGGAAAAACAGAAAGCGGTAATATCTGGCTCGATCCGAAACTGACCACCCCATACAAGTTCTACCAGTTTTGGCTCAATGTCTCAGACGCTGACGCTGAGAAGTACGTCAAAATATTCACACTCCTTAGCAAAGAAGCTGTGAATGAACTGGTAAAAGAACAGGAAGCTGCGCCACACCTTAGACCGTTACAAAAGCAGCTGGCGAAAGAGGTGACCTGCATGGTTCATGACGAAGAAGAGTACAACAAGGCTGTTGAGGCCTCACAGATTCTTTTTGGTAAATCAACCACCGAAAGCCTGGCTAAAGTAGATAAAGACACGTTTCTTGCAGTATTTGAAGGGGTGCCAACCTTTGAGATTGACAGAACTAAACTCGATTCCGGTGTGCCCATCATAGAATTACTCACAGTTGAAACAACAGCATTCGCCTCTAAAGGTGAGTTGCGCCGTACTATAAAAGGGAATGGGCTCAGCCTCAACAAAGCGAAACTGACAGATCAGGAGTACTCGGTCACAGTGTCGGATTTGATCAACGAAACGTATATACTTATCCAGAAAGGGAAGAAAAATTATTATATCATCGAAGCCGTCTGAACTCGCTTACGACGTAAAGTCAAGTAAAGCGCCCTGCAGATTAAACTGCCGAGCGCTTTACTGTTGCCAACCTATCTTTGACTCCAACTGAAAAGTACTGTAGAGGGGCAACGTTAATAGCTATACTCTCACATTACACTTGGCTGCAGAACAAGAACCTGCTTGCCTATCATTGTTCCGCTCTCTTGCTTAATATGCATTGCCTGGATATTCTCAGGTGTCAGGCCCGTAAAAGTTTTTTGCCGCGTTGTAACAAGCGTACCTTCATCTAAAAGCCTGGCCACGGTCGACAGAAGTTTCCCCTGCTCGTGCATATCTTCTGTCTGGAAGATTGACCTGGTATACATTAATTCCCAAGAAATAGTGACACTTTTAAGTTTAAATACCGAAATGTCAGGAGATTCAGCCGGGTCATCTATAAGAACAATATGGCCTTGGGGACGGATACATTCTGACATCACCTTCCAATGTTTTTCCATCTGCGTAGTACAAAAAATGGCATCTACAGAATCAGTGCCAGCAGTCTTAAGCTCTTCGTAAAGACTATTCCTATGGTTCAAAATAACATCAGCACCTAAGTTCTTACACCAATCTACAGTTTCAGGCCTTGACGCAGTTGCAAACACTTTCAATCCAGCCCAGCTGGCTAGCTGTATTGCAACGGAACCAACGCCACCCGCACCACCTATGATCATAATGGATTTTCCTGAGTTAGCATTTGCTTCTGGAACAAAACCTAACCTCACGAATAACGCTTCCCAGGCTGTTATGGAAGTCAAAGGCATAGCCGTTGCATCTTGAGGGGAGAGCTTTTCTGGAGCTAATGAAGCAATCCTGTTATCAACCAAATGATACTCACTATTGCAACCTGGCCTGGTTATATCACCTGCATAAAAAATCTTATCACCAGCTTGAAAACCACTCACTTCTTCACCTGTTTTTTCGACAACCCCATAGGCATCCCAGCCAAGAACATTGTCCTTCTTTTCACGTTTCCGAAATTTTGTGTCAACAGGATTCATTCCAAGTGCAATTACTCGAACCAGAAGGTCGTTTTTTCCTGGTTTAGGCATTGACTGTTCTTGTAAAATAAAGGCTCCTGCGTCTAACGCTTCGCTACCACCTTTTGCCACTATAGCTTTCATATATTTCTCCATCATAATTCTGAGTTTCTGGAAATCTTCCCTATCAAGGCGGATGGATCTCACGGCTTTGCATATTGTATGGCAGATGACGCATTACACAAATTAATACTTGCTAAAATCATATGACAAGCCACCTTTTAATACATTGTTTCCATTAATCTTGACGTAGCATGGATAGCCTCCCTATAGGACTTTTCCTAAAAACGTCATACGCACATATTTTTTTTGAGAAAATACTTCCCTTAAGAAATAGTTGCTGTATGTTTACTACTGGTTCATCGTACGTAAACGTAAAGAAAATCCAGCATGACAACTCCTTTTGCAATTACATGACAACACAAAATAAAGTACATCTTGAACTACGTGAAAATATCGCTTATGTGACATTAAATCGTCCAGATAAGCATAACGGCCTTGATGAGGAAATGCTGACATCTCTTATCAGGATAGCTAAAACTATTCGGAAAGACAGGTCTGTTAGGTGTGTGATCCTCCAAGGGAATGGGCCCTCATTTTGTGCCGGTCTGGATTTTGGGTATGTTGCAAAACACCCATTTATGGTCCCGAAATATTTTGCGAAACTCCCATGGTCAAAAGGAAATACATTCCAGCGGGTTGCCCATATCTGGAGAGATCTGCCAATTCCAGTAATTGCAGTTGTGCAAGGCAATTGTTTTGGAGGAGGAATGCAGATCATTCTTGCCTGTGACTATCGGATTGCAGAACCATCTGCAACACTCTCTATTCTTGAAATGAAGTGGGGACTTATACCCGATATGAGTGGCATGGTAACACTGTCTCGACTCACTCGGGTAGATATAGCCCAAGAACTAACCATGACAGGTCGTTTCTTTTCAGGCAAGGAAGGCGCAGAATATGGTGTGATAAGTAAAGTAAGTGAAAATCCTCTAGCAGAAGCAGAAGAGTTAGCCAGAACAATCTGTGAAAAAAGTCCTGATGCAATTGCTGCGACCAAATTCCTTTTCAAGAAAACATGGAAAAAAGACACTCGAGGTGCCCTCCTGTGGGAGCGACTGACTCAGCTTCGCCTTTTTGCCACCAAGAACCAACGCATAGCTATGTATAACGGGCTGAACAAGGAAAAGGAGCCAAAACCGTTCAAGATCCGCTCCGTTTTTTAACAGATTTTACCTGTAAGGTGTGTATGAGTAGATTTTCACGGATTTCATTCGATAGGTATTGTTTTAACACTCAGTAATCTGTCTAGGGGGCACACAAACCTGACACAATATTGATTTTAAACCAGCTAGCCCTCCCCTCTCAATTATTTATTCCTATTCGTTCGTCAATTGACAAAAAAACCTCTGCTGTAATAATTTATCTATGTTGTGGTGAAAATGTAACATAGTATCAAATGGATGGTCTTGGCTGGTATTTCTCCATTTTATCATTATATACTACTAGTAACCCTTCGTTTCCGTAGATTAATAGCAGTCTTCCATCCATTTTTTTTTGTGTACACGCATCGGCTACGTTTGCCTCATTCCCATTGGGAATTCGAGTTTATGTCTTTTTATATTATGCCATGTGGAAGAGAGCTTATCGGGAAAACATCACGATTTCTACCTTAAAACATTACATAACCAATACTTATGTCGATTTATTCCTTTCCAAACCAAAAAAGTTTTTTGTTGAATACAGGAATCTTTACACTATTTTTCATTCTCCTGATCCACTTTTTAGGTGTTCCGTTTTCATCCTACGCACAACAACTCCATTTTGAGCACCTTTCAGACAAAGAAGGCCTTTCTAAACGAACTATCACTTGCGGATTACAAGACAAAAATGGATTTATGTGGTTTGGGTCAGAAGATGGTCTGCTCCGCTACGATGGCTATAATTTTGAGGAATTTGTTTACGACCCCAACGACGAGAATTCACTATCAAGCAATCTGGTTTATGCATTACTTGAGGACCAAAATGGCTTCCTATGGATTGGAACAGTAGGTGGCGGTCTCAATCGATTTGATCCTATAACAAAAGAATTCACCCGATTTACAAACAACCCAGAGGATGTTAACTCTCTCTCAAATAATGGCGTCATTTCGCTACTTGAAGACACGAAAGGACGCATTTGGATAGGAACAGAGGGCGGAGGCTTAAATCGGCTTGATCCCGGAAGCATAACGTTTCATCACTACAGGCATGACCCGGCAAATATGGCCTCCATAAGCTTTGATTCAATGTGGCACCTTTATGAAGATACCATTGGTAACATTTGGATTGGCACACATGGTGGAGGACTAAATGTACTCGATCCAGAAAACGATACCTTTCGACATTTCAGGCATGACCCTGCCGATTCTCAAAGTATTTCCAGCGATGTTGTCGGCCCGATATTTGTAGATTCTCAAAATAATTTTTGGGTTGGCGGAATAAATGGACTCAACCTCTTTGATCCTACCAAGGGCTCCTTCACACGATATCAACATGATGCAAACAACCCCGCTGCTCTTAAACATAACCATGTCTGGGATATTATAGAAGATAATGATGGTATACTCTGGATTGGCAGTTTCGGCGGTGGGGTCAGTAGATTTGACCCAAAAGAGATGGCCTTTGATTCCTTCCAACATCAAGCTAATAATCTATTAAGTCTCAGCAGTAATCTCGTTTGGTTTCTTTTAGAAAGCCGAGATGGTGTTCTCTGGATTGGTACGGATGGTGGAGGGTTAAATAAATTTAACAAAATGACCATGCAATTTAACCATCACACTGAAGGATTGAAGGAGAGCGGTTCATTAGCCTATAATGGTGTCAACGGCATATCTGAAGATCAGTCAGGAGTTCTATGGATGGCGAATGACGGAGGTGGGTTTCAGTTTTATAATCCGGCTACTGGGGAAGCACGACAATATGTTCATGAACTGGAGAACCCGAACAGTTTAAGCAGCAATCTGACAGAGGCAATACTCGTGGATCATGAAGGTATTGTCTGGGTTGCAACATATAATGGTGGACTCAATGCATTTAACCCACGTACAAATCAATATACGCATTATGTAAACAAACCCAATACTCCCCAGTCACTCTCTGACAATCGGGTATGGACAATTTTTGAAGATCGTGAACATACCTTATGGGTCGGTACCAGAAATGGCTTGAACCGATTTGATGCAGAAAAAAACATATTTCAGCGTTTTCAGCACGACCCTAAAAATTCAACTTCAATCAGTGATAATGGCATATGGTCTGTTTTTGAAGACTCTCAGGAGAGATTATGGGTGGGAACAGACAATGGACTCAACCTCCTAAACCCTGACAACTCTTTTACACGTTTTTTCAATGATCCTTCTAATCCAAACAGCCTGAGCCATAACAACATCACAGCTATTTTTGAAAGCCGAAACGGTTTTTTGTGGATAGGTACAAACGGTGGCCTCAACAGGATGAATCTGGAGAACCAGGAAATTATCCGGTACACAGAACGAGATGGCCTCGCCAGCAACTCCATCAGGGGGATAATGGAAGATGGTGAGGGTACTATGTGGATCACAACAGTCAAAGGTTTAACCAAATTTTCCCCGTCGAAAAAGAGCTTTAATACATACAGATATAAAGACGGTCTGCAGGGGAGTGAATTCAGCCGTGCCTATTGTGTTACCAGGAACGGCCAAATGGTAATAGGTGGAAGAAATGGAATTAATATTTTCAACCCCCTTGAGATTGTCAATAATTTGTATATCCCTCCGGTAGTATTAACCAAATTCAGTAAGATAAACAGGGATGATGACAACAGTAATTTTGTCAATAATAGCGGTATATATTCGCTCAGCTATCGCGATACAACAATTACATTCGAGTTTGCCGCCCTTGATTATAACAATTCCGACGCCAACAACTACCTCTATAAACTTGAAGGTTTTGATGATGACTGGGTTGATGCTGGAAACAGGCACCGCGCTACCTACACCAATTTGGGTGGCGGAGATTACACGTTTAGAGACATGGGGTCCAACAACCATGGTGTTTGGAGCACAGCAGGATTAACCGTACCTTTATCGATAACCTATCCGCCATGGCTACGTTGGTGGGCCTATATTGTATACACAGCAATATTTCTCTTCTTTATTTGGGTAATAGTAGAAATACGTGCCAGGCAGCATAGGGCGAAACTTGCCTATGTTGAGCAGGTGAACAAAAATCTTGAACGTGAGATTTTAGAGCGTAAAAAAGTAGAAAAGGCACTTGCGCATAGTGAACAAAGACTGAATATGGCACTGGATGCTGCCCAAGAGGGCATATGGGAGCTCAATCCACAGACCGAAGAAGTATATTTTAGCCCAACGTGGTTCACGATGCTCGGTTATACAGTTGATGAGTTTTCACATACCTTCGAGAGCTGGGTTCAACGCATTCACCCTGAAGACCAAACTCAGGTTCTGACCCAACTTCAAAAGTATCTCGCAAAAGAGGATGAACAGTACAGTGTTGAATTTCGGATGAAAAACAAAGACGGGGCATGGCGATGGATTCACAGCACTGGTAGCCTTCTTGGACCGACAGATAAGGATGGGCCGGTAAAAATGCTTGGTATTCATCTGGACATCTCTGAGCGCAAGGCGTCTGAAAAGGAAACTCGCAGGCTTGAAACCGCCTTGCAACATGCATCGAAAATGGAGGCCATAGGCACACTCGCTGGAGGAGTAGCTCATGACTTCAACAACATTCTCTCTGCTATCATCGGCAACTGTGAACTTGGTCTACTGGAAGTGAAAAAAACTTCACCACTTCACACAAAGTTGAATCAGATTTTACAGGCAGGTTTCAGGGCCAAAGACCTTGTATTGCAAATTCTCACCTTCAGCCGTAAAGATAAAAGAGAATTACAAGAGGTATATGTTGCCCCTATTATAGAAGAGGCACTCAGCTTGTTGCGTTCAACTATTCCTACCTCCATCTCCATAGAACAGGAAATGTGTGAGAATAGGACTACTATCCTTGCAGATCCAACACAGATTCATCAGGTAATCGTAAACTTGTGCACCAATGCTTCGCACGCCATGGAAGAGAAAGGAGGCGTACTCAGGGTAAGTCTTAATGAAATTCCGCTAACTGCTAAAAATGTGAAAAGGTACGAGGGGCTAGCACCAGGGTTGTATAATGAAATAAAGATTGAGGACACTGGTGAGGGAATAAGTCCTCTTGATATTGGTAACATATTCAACCCCTACTTCAGCACTAAAAAACAAGGGAAAGGAAGTGGCCTTGGCTTGTCAGTTGTTTTGGGAATCATACACAACTGTGGCGGTGTTATTGATGTGGAAAGCACGCCAGGTAAAGGTTCAACCTTTACTGCTCTGCTGCCATGCTCAATTGATAGTTCGCCGTCTGCTACCCCAACTATTGAGAGTTCTTTGCCAACAAAAGCAAGATCGTGCAAAATCCTTGTTGTGGATGACGAGCCAATACTCGTAGACATCTTATCTCAGCAATTGCAGCAAGTGGGCCACAAGGTAATATCGTTCATTGATGCCAATGAGGCTTTGACTGCATATCAAAGTGCACCTGAGAGTTACGATATAATAATAACGGATATGGCAATGCCCGAGTTAACCGGTGTTCAATTTGCCCAACAGATCAAAGATTATCGATCTGATATTCCAATCATCCTATGTACAGGGTACAGCAAAAAAGTATTCTCCAGTACGCCTAAAGAGCTGGGTGTGGATGCCGTACTACAAAAACCGATTCAACGGTTGGAACTTTTAAGAGAAATTGATCACTTGCTCGATTCGTAGTGTACTGTACTTAAATAGTTACTATTCACCTGTGGCAATTAATGGGAACCAATCTGTTAAATTATAATAATTGATTCTAATCGAGATCCTCCTCGATACAGCTAATGTTGTACATAGATCAAATCTTCTGTTTTGAATCCAAGCTTCTCTGCGCTTTTGACAAAAAGTGTCAACACTTCTTTTTCAATACTCGGAGCTCGGGATAGAAGCCAAAGATATGATTCATTTGGGCCAGAGATAAAGGCATATTGGTAATGTTCATGGTCTAAGCCGAAGATTACGTACGAGCTGTAAAAAGGACCAAAGAATGATACCTTAAGGTAGCCTGCGTCGGATTCCCCCATCAAATAAGCCTTACCAACTGCTTCTTTCCACTCATTAGTGCTCTTGGAAAAACCACTATTTACGACCTTGACCTTCCCATTATCCTGTAACGAATATTCTGCGGTAACCTGATCCAATCCACGCTCAAAAGAGTGGTCCAAACGAGCAATCTCATACCACTTACCGAGATATTTTTCGATCTCAAAATTTTTCACCGGGGTTACGGCTGCTGGGTACCCATGACATCCAGAGAGCATTAACGATAATACGCCAAGAAATATTTTAGTCATTTCTTCTCTTTCCTTGCGGATATGAAATGGTACATAAAAATAACAACCCCCTGTTAGAGTCTAGACTAACAGGGGGAGGCAGAGCTTATGGTATGAATTAATTTACCAACTATCACCAAGAACCACATTAAGATTCGTACACTTATTCTGTTCCTCGGTAGTAAGATCCTCTTTTCGAGTAATGCCATTCGGGTTGTTTACGTAGCAGGCATATTCCGCACCACTATTATCCTTGACCCACACCATCTTGTTAAATTCTTTTGCAATTATTTCACCCTTCATAACAACCTCCAATATTTTGTCTACCGTTTGAATATCACGTTCAAACGGTTTTGAACTTTCAATCTGCACAACTCCTAGATTGCCTTAATCCCGGTCTACACAAACTGCTAAGGAGATGCAAAGTTACTACTGCAGTTCAATTTCATTCCCACCAAGCAGAGTTAAGGTTTTGCCGACGCTAAACGAAACGAGAAATCTGTCGTTATTTTCATCGTTATCAACGGTCACTCTTCGAGAAAGTGCATCAATGGCCTCTTTGTCATCAGTTTCGCCTGTCATTCTGAGAGATAACCTAACACCTTTAAAACCCTGATCATGCTCAATGAACAGATAACTGGCCTTGGCATTCTCCTTCAGGTTTGCCCTTGTTAGCCTATCACGCATAATAAATGCTACGGTATTTTTTCCAGTCACGTGAGGTTTGGCATAAACAGCACTATTTACCTCGCCTTTTTCATTTGAAGTCGATATAACCCCTACCCCAGCCTTTCCTGAAAAGTATTCCTGTAACTTCATATTCGTTCACCCTTTTTTTGGTCGATTATTGTATTTTAACAGCTATACAAGTTCATCCTCCATCCTGGTAGTCGTTTACTTGTAGTTATATTTTAAGCACAGCAAGTCGAGATTCAATAGAAGTAGAAATATAGTTAAATGATAGCTTAAACTATCATTTAACATGGGGCTGAGCAGCAGGACGGCTCGACAAAACACTTAAATGCATGACAGCTGGCCAGAGGACTGCCCAGATTACAGAAATGGTCAAAAGAGAAGGGAGTAACTCCCAGTTAAAGGTCACTGCACCCAAGCGGGCTCCTGCCCAGTAGGCAACAGGCCCTCCCATGGCACCAAAAAAAAGTGATAGGAATGGCTTGTTCTTTAACCAGGCCAGGCTATGGTGGGGGGTAATGGCAAGTCCTAGCCAGATAATCATCAACCAGTGGGGTATGGGAAACCCTGCATCTTTAAAGGAAAAAAAGCCCACCTGATTCAATGTTCCGTCAATTAGCAGTCCTGTTAGCAATAGATATCCCATCATCTGCAAGTCATCGCTCCTAGCAGGTGAAAAGAACAGGTGGACAACCAATAGCAACAATCCTCCATATGCGTAGGTATCACCACCTAGAACAGCAAGGAACCATATCGCCTGGTAAGTCAATATATTTCCAAGTATCCGCATGGTACTATGAATCTCTGTTACCTGGGCGTGTTGCCACTACGTGCACTACACTTATAGACCTCTCGAGAAAACCACCCTGGCAATAACAGAGGTAATAATCCCACAGGCGACGGAAGGTTTCATCGTAGCCTTGCCTTTGCAGGCTGGAATAGGCATGGTGGAAGCGACAACGCCAGTCTTCTAGGGTCCTGGCATAATCAAAACCAAAATCGTCTATCTGGCGAACGACCATATCGGTTTTGTCAGCTATCAACTGCAACATCCGGTTATTCGATGGCAGACAGCCCCCTGGGAATATGTACCGTTGTATAAAATCAACGGTTCTTACATATTGCTCATACTTCTGATCGGCAATGGTAATGGCCTGGAGGAGCATCTTTCCTTCTGGTTTAAGGAGCTCACCGCACTTTTTAAAAAAGCCGGGAAGAAACTTATGGCCCACCGCTTCTATCATTTCAATGCTTACCAGTTTGTCGTATTCACCTGTTAATTCCCTATAGTCACTCTGCAAGAGAGTAATCCTGTCACTTAAGCCAGCAGCTTCCACCCTTTTCTTTGCCTCATCATACTGGGCATCTGAAATGGTAGTGGTCGTCACATGGCAGCCATATTTTTTAGCTGCATGGAGAGCAAAACCTCCCCAGCCTGTTCCAATTTCAATAACCGAATCTGTTGGTTGCAGATCAAGCTTTTTGCAAATTTCCTCGAGTTTATGCTGCTGCGCCTCTTCAAGCGTCGATTCGTTTTTGGGATAGATGGCCGAGGAGTACATCATGGTTGGATCAAGGAAGGATGCATACATCTCGTTGCCCAGATCATAATGGGCGAGAATATTTCGTTTTGACCCGCGCTTATTGTTGTTGTTGAAAATGTGTTTCGCAAGATCAACTGGTCTGAGCAACCAGGCTAAACCCTTTTCCATCCGGTCAAGCAGATGCATATTGATCACCATTATTCGAACCAGTGCAGTAAGATCATCGACATCCCAAAGCTTGTCAACGTAGGCCTCCCCACCACCTATAGATCCACCAAAGAGAATTTTGTGGTATGCAGTGGGATTGAGGATTGTCACTCTGGCAGAGGGCTGTTTTTCGTTCCCAAAGCTCCACTGCTTTTCACCCTCTGTTACTATGAGCTGACCAAACTCCAGGCTGGAGAGCATCTTGAAGAGGAGAACTCTGGACCAGCGGGTCGCTATAGAACCTTCATTGTTTATAGTTGTTTTTGTTCCATCCGTGTTACGCTTCTCATTCGCCGAGCCGGCTGAGTACCCAGAAATATTTGTCAAACCGTTCATACCGCCTCCTTTTCATATGCAACATAGGGAACACCCTTTATAAAGAGCCTCAATGCCTGCCAGTAAATTGCCGCCACCATAGATATGGTCATCGCCGGCTTTTTCAGTAATTCTCTTCTCACCGATTGTAAGGTCAGTGACTTCCTGTTCAGGTCAAGTTGGGCCCTGAAAATATGACCACGTTCATCATCGACTTTTATCTGCACTGAGACAGTTTCAGTCGGTGGTACTATTTCCCAGCTATAGTGCTGGTTGAGTGGATTAAATGGTGATACATGGAACTCTTTGGGGTGAGTAGGGTTGTGCTGATTCCCGCCAAGATAGTGTCCGTATTGATGCCGCTCATTCCAGGGAATATTGGAGACTTCTGCAAGGAAATGGGTGCAGTTCTCCTCTTTGTCATAACCGTAATAAAAATTAACCGGGCTGAAATAGAGTCCAAGGGTACGCATATTCATTAAGCCATAGACCTGGCCAAGAACCGGCTGGCCAGTCAACTCCTCCATCCTTTTTCTGATAGCATCAGCAAGGGGGAGAGCAGGGTCACCATGGTAATCTGGACGATGAAATCGACTGAGTGCCCATTTAGACGTTGAAAACCATCTGCCCAGCGGTGGTAATTGATCGAGTTCATCCAGATTTAAAAACCACATAAAAAATGGATACTTGAATCGATGTTCCCGTGGTATCTGCCTGCGGTGGCCAATAGTTCCCACATAGAGAGACGATTTCATCATAGTTCCTCCAGTGCCGTAATAACCCGATGCCCACTCTTAACCCCATCTTCATGGAAGCCATTAAACCAGTAGGCGCCGCAAAAGTGGATGCGATTTTTTCCTGAAATTTCCTGCCAGCGCTGTTGGGCCTTAATAGCTCCAAGAGTGAAAACAGGATGATTGTAGCTGAAGGTTCTAAGAGTATGCTCCTCCGGGATATCCTGATTGAGGGTCACCAGATAAGTATGGTTTTTGTTCAATCTTTGGAGGATATTCATATTATAGGTGAGCATGGTCTGCTCTTTTGCTCCATCAACCATATTGTAATTCCAGCTGGCCCAGCCCAGCTTTCTTTTCGGCAAGAATGAGGTATCAGTATGTAGGACCACCTTGTTTTCAGAGGTTTGGAATTCCCCTAGAACTGCATTCTCTTCAGCAGTTGGGTTGGCCAAAAGAGACAAGGCCTGGTTGCCGTGACAAGCAAAGATGACCTGATCAAAATTACTGGTTTCCTCAAGGTTGGTAGTGTTATCTCTCACGGTAATTGTAACCTCAGTATCGCCTCGCTCTACCTTGGTGATCGGAGTATTGAGCATGATTCGGTCTCTAAAGGGGGCTGTCAGTGGTTCGATATAACTGCTCGAACCTCCGATAATGGTATACCATTGAGGCCTGTTGACGATATTGAGCAAGCCGTGGTTATCAAAAAATCGCACAAAAAACTGTAAGGGAAAGTCCATACAACTCTCAAGCCCCATGGACCAGATGGCCGAAATCATGGGCAGAAGATAGTTTTCCTTAAAAATGACCGAGTACTTTTTTTCTGCCAGAAAATCGCCGATAGTCCTGCTCTGATCCACTTCTGCAGCAAGCCGCACCTCTTTGTTGAATCTCACAATATCTGCCACCATCTTCAAAAAACGTGGTTTGATTAAATTGCTTCGCTGGGCAAAGAGACTGTTGAGGGTGTTGCCGTTATACTCAAGGTCGATAGCATCGTTTCTGACCGAAAAGCTCATCTCAGTTGGCTGGGAGACGACGCCGAGTCTATCCATCAACTCAATGAAATTGGGGTAGGTGCGGTCGTTAAAGACAATGAATCCCGTATCGATTTTTGAAACCTCTCCCTCTTTTTCAACCTCGACGGTATGGGTATGTCCGCCAATATAATCCGCCGCTTCATAAACAGTTATATCGTGGTGTGGAGCAAGTTTATGGGCACAGGTAAGGCCGGAGATTCCGGACCCGATTATTGCAATCTTTCGTCTGCTCATTTTCTCACCAATTTTCGTCCGATTATGGTCCAAAGTGGCCCAGGGAGAAGGGATAGAAGTTTCAGTATATAAGTAAAACGTTTAGGAAAATGGATTTCTGCCCTTTTCTTCAATAGGCCCTGCCGGATGTATTGGCTTGCCTCCTCAACTGTGATTCGAAACGGCATGGGAAAATCGTTAAGGTCTGTAAGAGGTGTCTTGACAAATCCTGGACAGATCAGGCTGAGAGCTATATTTTCACCACTTAAATCCAGGCGCAGAGTCTCAACCAGATAGGCTATTGCCGCCTTCGAGGCGCCATAGGCTTCAGCTCTGGGAAGCGGCACATAGGCCGCCGAACTGCCAACCACTGCCAGATGGCCGTTTTTACTATTTCGAAGAAGGGGAAGCGCGGCCTCTATGCAAATAGCCACTGTTTCAACATTGGCCCGCATCACCCTCTGAATGAGAGCGCTGTCAAAGACTGGCATATCAATGTACTCGCAGGTGCCTGCATTAAGGATCGCGAGGTCAACAGACTGAAGGGATGCAAACCAGGCAAAAGTTGCTTCTCTGTCTGTCAAGTCCAACTTTCCGGTTTGTAACCCCAGGCTACCAAGCTCAGAAAGTGCCTGCTCATTTCTGCCAAGAGCCCAGACCTCATGGCCTTCGTTGTGATAATCAATAGCTACTTGCCGACCTATGCCAGAGGTCGCTCCAGTGATGACGATTTTCATTTCCCAAGCCCCCTTTTTATCGATTTTATCAGACTGCCAAGGAAAGGAATATTCTCATAGAGCATCGCTCCCAGATCAAAATAATCATGGTGATAAAAGACCATACCTTGATCATCAAGTTCCAGGTAGGTCACCCCAGCAACAGTAATCGGTTTGCCCCCGGAAAGTTTCGGGTGACCAAATGTCATCTCCCAACTGACATAACCTCTGTTTTCAAGCATGAGAGGCTTTTGAAAACTAAAGTCTATGGAATTTACGTTCTTATAGAGAGCTGAAAAGTACGCGGTGAGATTATCAATGCCGACAATCTCATGGGCAGGGTCAATAAAGCGAATATCACCTCTATAGACACTCTGTAAGGTGTTCAGGTTATCGACGCTGAGTTTTTGGTACATTTCAAGAAATTTATCCATGTCTCCCCTCTCTTTATTCTGCCTCTGATCAGTTAACCAGTAAACCCGCCAGCAAATCATTCCGCAGATTTTCATCCAATGGATTAATCTTTCCCAGCCATATACTGAAATATATCTCGGCAAAAGCAGTTGAGCTGACAGTAACAAGTTTGCTTCCATTTAAAGTTAGGTCTGTCACCTTCTCAATACTATTGTAGCAGAGGGTATAGTTGTCACCATCGCGCACATCCTGGTAGCCCTGGTGAAGTATTTCAATCTCCCTGTCCACAACGGCAAGTTGCTCTTTGCTAAACTGACGATGTAAAACACTATTTGCGGCTTTGATGAAATCGTCTTTGCCAACATCCACAGAATATTCGAGGTTGAGACACTTTGAGACATCGCTGCTAAGTATATTCCTTTCTTCTGTGTTTTCTAACCAGTAGAGGGTGGCATCATATACCTTTATGAATTTAAGGTAATAGGCTTGCCCCTTACCCAACTTCTGCATCTCGGGTGGAATTGAATTGGCATATGCACCATCCGGCCCCGAAAAAACTATTAAGATAATTACGATAGATATATTTTGATAGAAACCCATGATCTCACCTTCTCCCAATTAGTTCACCTTGCGAAAAACAATAGTTACCTCGCCGACTTTAAATCCAAATTTGTACATAGTCGCCCTGTTCAGCATCATTTCCTCACTGACCAGGAACATCCAGTCGTCAAAGGTAATTTTCCATGTAGAGTCATCTACCTTCAGCTTGAGTTGGTACTGCCAGTTAAGTACATTTCCATGCAGGGTACCTTCAGCATGGTCAATTACATCTCCGGCAGTGCCGGTAAAACTGTGATTGTCCTGCTGACTGAGAACCCAAGTTCTGCTGGACTCTTCACCATCATTCCATTCAAATTTTTCTTTTAAGACAAGTTCTCCATCCGCAGTTACTTCACCGATGATATCGACCACAAATTGGCGGGTGAGTACGCCCTTTCTATCTTGTACTATGCCCCAGCCTCTGGTGTTGCCATTAAAATAGTTATAAAGATCAAGCCGGGGTGTGTTGTTAGCGTAACGCTGAGTGTCGATGGTAGAACAACTGGTCAAGAGTAGCATTATTGATATGGCAAATAGTAATCTCATCTGTTTCACCCTCTCCCGTTGATTTACTCAGATCCCCCAGCAATGTATAATTTGTCCTGGAATATAAAATAAAGCACAGCAAGAAAACATCAATCGGTACAAAACAGTATGACAATGATAGCAAGGACTACCATTTGTGGGTGAGATAGTTAAGCAGACTTAACCTTTCTGCCTGCTGTGGACACCATCGATGTAACCGTTAACATCGAACTTGCGTCGGCAACCGGCCTCATTCATATATCGAACTTTACCAAAAACAGCACGTTCACGCCAGGCCCTGTCATGCACTCCGCCAATTGACCAGGCAATGCCGGTATACCCGTTGGGGTCACGACCATCGAGGGAGTAGCGGTCGTTTAGTGTTATGGTATATTCCAGGGCTGTTTCCGGATCAGGAGTCCATTCCAGAATTTTCTTGGCCCAGTACATCCTCAAATAACCATGCAACTTACCACTTTGAACAAGGTCAAGCTGGCAGGCATTCCAAAGCTGTTCATGGGTCTCGCCGGATTCAAGCGTTGAGAGCGAATAAATGTAATCACGCTTGTCACCCCGATGCAGATTAAGAGATTTCCTGGCCCATTCTGGAAAGCCTGCAAAACTATCATATTTTGATTCGTATAGGCAAAAATTATCGGAGAGTTCTCGCCGGACAATGAGCTCTTCAAGAAAATCCTCTTTAGCCTCCGGGGGTAAAGGGCATTTTGAGACTAACCAGGCCAGACGCTGAGCGGAAAGCTGACCAAAGTGCAAATACGGAGATAAGCCGGACTGCCCTTGCTTACATGGATTGTTACGGAGTGCTGAGTAGTTTTCAAGACCAATGCCAACGAAAGCCTTCGCTGCAAGCAGGGCCTCGTCTTCACCAGCGTCCAGCCCCTTATAGTTTGGAACCAAGGAACCCAACGCCTTTTCGATTCTAGGGAAATCACTCACCATATTGATATCAGATTTAAAAGGATGGGTCTGTACAGAAGGAATATCAGTTAAGTAATCACCCAAAAGCCGTTTAATTTCAGGTCGGATGGTATAAGCTGCGTATTCCCGTTTTTTTGAGAGCGACCACGCAGGGATGATATTATGAGCATCCACTTCATAAAAAGGAGCAACCACATCCACTACCAGTCGTTTGTTCCAGTGCTGTTTGATACGCAGGGGATCGAAGTCACTGACTACGACATGGGCATCGATCAGTCGAAGAAAAGGAGGTAGAACTTCATCAGGCAGTTGCTTAAGTAGAATGAAATCAATATTGAGATCATCCAGTCTTTTCTGCATGGTTGCCAGTCCTCTTAACATGAATGAGTACTGGCTGGAAGAGACACCAAGATAGTCAGGCACCAAACAAAAGATAACAAGCAAACCTTTCTGCCGAATCAACGCTTCCTGCTGAGCCCAGAGCAGGGCCCAGTTGTCGTCTACCCGCTGATCACGTGAGACCCAGTAGACAACTGGCCCTTCTCCCCTGCGCCCGTTTTTGAGGCGACGACCTCTTCGATAGGTATTAATGTGTCTGCGATTCATATCCATCATTAGAAATGATATGTTAAGTTTAGAGGCTTGACAATTGCTATTAGCCAGTTATTTGTTAAAGTCTAAAATAATTATCTAACCATCGTGTGGAGGAAGATAGCAGGTGTACGTGTTTTTGTGGTTACCCACGATTCTGTTTATCAGCTAATTTTCTCTTTTTTATATTCCTCAAAGATGCACTCAACTGAGTGAGAGGCTATTAGAGGATAAACACTAAATTAATCATCAAAGTAAGTTTACAAGGGATCTGTTCCATGACTGACAATGAAAAGATTAAAATAGGTATCAGCTCTTGCCTTCTCGGCAATAAGGTTCGTTTTGACGGTGGACACAAGCATGACAAGTATATCACAGGAACTCTGGGAGCATATTTTGATTTTGTACCGGTCTGTCCAGAAGTCGAATGCGGACTCACCGTACCACGGGAATCTATGCGATTGGTCGGCCCCCCAGAATCACCAAAACTTATTACCAATAAATCAGGAACGGACCATACATATAAAATGAATGATTGGGCAGCTGGCCGGGTCGAGCAACTGGCTGAGGAGAAACTCTGCGGGTTCATTTTCAAGAGCAAGTCTCCATCATCTGGCATGGAACGTGTCAAGGTCTATGATAAGAATAATGTGCCACGGGCAGTGGGTGTAGGTCTTTTTGCCCAGGTCTTTATGAATCGATTTCCAATCCTGCCGGTGGAAGAAGAAGGACGTTTGCACGATATGGTTTTACGGGAAAACTTTATCGAATCAGTTTTTGTCTATAAGCGCTGGCGGAACACGACCTTCGACTTTACGCCAAAAAAACTGGTGGAGTTTCATACCTCTCATAAGTTATTGCTGCGGGCACACAGCGAAAAACATTACAGAGAACTGGGTCGTATTGTTGCAAAAGCAGGAAGTATTGACCAGGAACAACTTCTTGCAACTTACCAGGAAAACCTGATGGTAGCCATGAGGCTAAAGCCCACAGTTAAAAAACATGTAAATGTCCTCATGCATATGATGGGACATTTCAAGAAGCAGTTAACAAGTGACGAAAAGCAGGAGCTGCTAGAGGTCATCGAACGTTTCAGAAACTCCCATATTCCGCTTATCGTCCCAATCACATTACTTAACCATTATGTGAGGAAATATAAGGAAACCTACTTGCAGCAACAGTACTACCTCAACCCTCACCCGACCGAATTAAAACTTCGTAATCATGCTTAAGGAATAAATGAAACAGACAATTCTGGTTACCGGCGCAACCGGTTATATCGGCAGGCGATTAACAGCTCGACTTGTAAAAGGCAATCAATTTGATGTGCGGATACTGGTACGCAATAAAAATAAAGTCCAGGTTTCCATTGCCAATGAGGTAGACATCTCGGAAGGGTCAACCTTTGATCCCACAAGTCTTGAGGCGGCACTTAATGATGTTGATACAGCATTTTACCTGATCCATTCAATGGGATCTGTGGATGATTATCGAAATCTCGATCGACTCAGCGCGGAAAACTTCAGGGATGCCTGTATTGCTGCTGGTGTTCGGAGAATTATCTATCTGGGTGGTCTGGGAGTAGCAGAAAGTGCCAGTGAACATCTCCTGAGCCGTATTGAAACAGGGGAAATACTTTCGAATAGAAAAAACGATATTGAAACGATCTGGCTAAGGGCAGGAGTTATCATTGGTTCAGGAAGTGCCAGTTTTGAAATTATCCGCAACCTCTGCCAGAAACTGCCCATAATGATTACCCCGCGCTGGGTACGCAGTCGTACCCAACCCATCGGTATTGAGGATGTTCTTAATTATTTGGAGTCATCCATAACCCTTTCCTTTCAGGGTAATCTAATGGTAGATATTGGCAGTGAAAACCTCAGTTTTCAGCAAATGATGGAACAGTCAGCCGAAGTTATGGGTCTAAGACGCTACCTATTCCCTGTGCCTGTCCTCTCACCTCGCCTCTCCTCTTACTGGCTGATCCTTTTCACTCCCATCCCCTACAAACTTGCCTCCGCTCTTGTGGAAGGCTTAAAGAGTGAGACTCTGCTACAAAACGATAATAGCTCCCTTCACTACCCTCATATCAAACCGACTCCATTCAGGCAGACGGTTATTGATGCCATAAATGAACTTGAACAAAACCAGGTGCTGAGTCGCTGGTGCGACAGCAGTGGTCGGGAAGCATGTGACATCAGCGATTTTGATAATCCAGCCGGGGCTATTTTACGAGATATAAGAATTGTTCAATTTGAAAAAGGAGAGACCCAGGAGGAGGTCTTTCGATCAGTGTGCGACATAGGAGGTGAAAATGGCTGGTTCAGGTATAATTATCTCTGGAGGATTCGGGGAGTGATGGACAAGGTTGTGGGGGGCTATGGCCTCAGTCGTGGAAGACGATCAAATACAGATTTACGTATTGGTGATGCATTGGATTTCTGGAAAGTGGTTGACATTAAACAAGGGAAGAGACTACTTCTTCATGCCCAAATGAAGGTACCGGGTGAAGCTTGGCTGGAACTAGACGTGCAAGCAGACCAGTTGGTTCAGACTGCACACTTTCTACCCAAAGGGGTTTTGGGGCGATTATATTGGTATTCTCTCGTTCCCATCCATTATTTTGTTTTCAGAAATCTCTCACAAAACATTGTTAACAGAGCCCGAGAAGGTAGTGTAATGTCTTGCTGAGAAGTGACTTTCATCACCTTAAACGAAAAAGCCCCTGCTGGTGATAACCAGTAGGGGCTTTTGTTATTAATTCTCAAATCACCATCTTTCGGTTCCGACAATTTCATTTACATTTGAGCAATGTTTCTTTTCTTCATCAGTGAGTTGTTCAAAAGAAGTTTTTCCGTCATGATCATTAATAGTGCAAACATACTCTTTACCATCTCTATCGTTCAACCATGTAAGTGATTCGTATCCGCTTTTCATATTTATACCTCATTGTTAATTAGTTATCGATCGGATGCCAGTAATGCATCTCTTAACTTACAAGATAACAACACAACCTCTTGACACAATAGGTAACAAATGAGATATAATTGATAGTATAAACTATCAAGCAAGGAGAGAGTATCAGATGATAGATTCCAACTTGTACAAAGTCATCATTGACTCGATGTCAGCCCATGTTGCTATTCTTGACGAACAAGGTGTTATCCTGGAGACCAACAGATCCTGGCAGGATTTTGCCCAGGCAAACGGCATGAAAGAACCCTATAGCAGTATCGGCATCAACTACCTTGAAACCTGTAAAATCCCTCCCAATCATAAAGAAAACGAGGGGCCGGATGTGGCAGAAGGTATTCGAAGAGTACTTCGGGGGGATCTGCCTGAATTCCTCACGCACTACCCCTGCCATTCTCCCACTGAAAAAAGGTGGTTTGCTGTCCGGGTGGTTCCCTTTCGGGAAAGCAAAAAAAGCCACATTATTGTCACCCACGAAAACATCACTCCTATCATTGAGACGCAGAAGGCGCTAGAAGAAAAGGAAGTCGAGTTGCGCAGGGAACGTGAAAGGCTTGAGGAAACAAATATTGCTTTGCGAGTATTACTAAGACAACGTGGCGAGGATAAAACACGAATTGAAGAGACTATTTATGTCAATGTCGACCGTCTGGTCCTTCCCTATGTTGAGCAATTGATGCAGGGAAAACTTACCGATAGACAGCGCACTTTAACGGAGGTTATTGACGCCAATCTTAGAGAGATTATCTCACCGTTTTTACAGAATCTCTCAGCATTAAATATGCTGCTCACTCCGCAAGAGATTGAAGTCGCTCACATGGTCCGTAGTGGGAGATCGAGCAAAGAGATCGCGGAAGTACTCAGCATTTCAACAAGTGGCGTAGATTTCCATCGCAAAAGGCTTCGGCAAAAACTTGGTTTGACCAATAGTCCCAAAAATCTGAGATCCTATCTCCTCTCCCTAGAAAGGAATAACTCCTAATTACTAGTATCTTAATTTCGGAAAAATAGACATTAAATCAGAACTTCTGTTAAGGGTAAGTCGGAGCGTCAATACAATACTCGTACCTTTGCAATGGCAATATTAACGCTACAACCCCTTGTATCTTCTATTCCGGCATGTTTGGCCATTTTGTTTGGACACCTTTATAATTCTCAAGGGTGTACTCTTTCTCATCTTTTCCTTTGATATAATAATCAGGCATCAATGGAATTTTACCTATACTCGTAGCGATCACATACATAGGTTGTGCAAGACCTGTTGTGTGGCCACGAATGGCATCCCGGATGAGTTCTGCACCTTTTTCTACAGTTGTCCTGAAATGATCAATGCCCGGTGCTGGTTCACAATAGAAGAGATAATAAGGACGAATTCGTACCCGAAGTAATTTCTGATGCAACTCGCGGAAAGTTTCTACATCATCGTTGATCCCTTTTAGCAGTACTGCCTGATTGCCTACATTAACACCACAGGTAAGCAAATCAAAAACCGCTTCTGCTGTTTTTTCAGTAATTTCATTAGGGTGATTGCACTGAGTGTTAATCCAGATTGGGATTTTGTGATATGGACTCAGTATTTTTTTTAAGCCTGGAGTGATCCTATGGGGCAGAACGATTGGGGCTCGCGTCCCAAATCGAATCATTTGGAGATGTGGAATTTCTCGCAATTTTTTAATTATATATTCTATTCTATCATCAGAAAGAACAAAAGGGTCACCTCCTGTAACCAGGACATCGCGAATTTCTGTATGCTCACGAATCCACTCTGATCCGCTGCATTAACTGCCTGGAACTCATCTCAAAAGGGGAGTTGATCGTTGACACCATCAGGATCCCTGCTGAGCGGAAAAAGATGCGGCAAATACGGCTGGAGGTTGGAATGGTTTTCCAGCAATTCAATCTTTTTCCACACTTAACTGCGCTTGATAATGTAGCTTTTGGCCCCCTGTAAGGCAAGGAAAATAGACAAAACCAAAGCAGCAGAAATAGCAAGGGATTTGCTGGAAAAGGTTGGCTTGGCTGCATTTGAAAACAAACTCCCTGGTCAACTTTCTGGTGGGCAACAGCAACGTGTTGCCATTGCCAGAGCATTGGCAGTCAGCCCTAAAGTTCTTCTGTTTGATGAGCCGACTTCTGCTCTGGACCCGGAGATGATAGGTGAAGTTCTCGATGTCATGCAAAACATAGCTAAAGATAGTGGCATGACCATGGTCGTTGTTACCCATGAAATGGGGTTTGCATCTCAAGTCGGTGACCGACTAATCTTTATGGATGATGGAAGAATTGTCGAGGAAGGAAAACCTGGTGAAGTGATGAAAAACCCACAATCGGATAGACTGAAAGATTTTTTAGGACATGTTAAGCACCATTAGCTTTAAGATGCACGTTCGCAGCTCTCTTCTTCGTAGAGATAGGTTTCTGAAGACGGAAGTTTATATCCAACGACTCAGACGTTTGCATAAGATTCCCAAATGTAGATGAATCTACTTGATTGTGCCTATTGCTCACCTTGTCATCACTAACATTTATTTCACCCAAGATATTACCGAAGACATCGGTAATGCAGCTGTTATTGTCTTATAAATGCTCTTTTTCCCTGACCAGAATGTTTTCCTTTTCAAACCTCTGATTTTCCCTTTTAGACCTAAGTATTAGAGTGCGCCATTAACGAGCTTTCAAAATACGAAAAAGTGAACATTTGTCATGTTTTTGGTAATTGCACACGTCATAACATCACTTGACTCGGTTGTATTTTTACACAACAATATAAATGATTAGTTGGGATAACTATCACAAATGGCATGTAATACAGCGTAGAGCTTTGCAGGCGTAAATGATGAACTTTTACTCGTCAATCAAAAAAGCTCTTTAAAAAATCAAATGGTGGTGGCATGGGCCGGAAAAAATCTATTATAGAGATGAGCTGTTTGTTGGTTTTTCTTTTGTTGCTGGCTCCCCTTGTGACTCACGCAGCATCCTTCCAGGATCGGGTGGAATCGATGCACTGGGACGAAATTATGGCTGAGGCAAGAGGGCAAACCGTCAACTGGCATATGTGGGGGGGGAACAAAGTTATTCTTCGTTGGGTTGAAGCATATTTAAAACCCCGCCTGTGGAATGAATACGAGGTCAATCTTAATGTGGTTCCTCTTGACGATGTCCCAAAAACGATTAATCAGGTGCGCGCAGAGCGGCGTAAAGGAATCTTTTCAAATGGATCTATCGACTTGATCTGGATAAATGGTGAAAACTTCCGTAAGCTTAAAGAGGGGAATATGCTGTTCCATTTTGCCCATAAACTCCCAAACATGAAATATATCGACAACGATAAACCTTCTATTAAAATGGATTTCGGACTTCTTGTGGATAATTACGAATCCCCATTCGGTGGTGCCCAATTTGTCCTCAACTACGACAGTGCAAAGGTTTCTCAACCACCACGGTCTGTTGAGGCCTTACTGGCTTGGATCAAGCAAAATCCAGGCAAATTTACTTACCCGGAGATCCCCAGTTTTACCGGTTCCGTTTTTATCCGTCATCTCTTCTATCATGTGGCTGGTGGCTACGAGAACGTTCTTGGACCCTTTGATGAGGAAAAATTTGACACCTACGCGCCTAAATTGTGGCAATTACTTAGAGAGCTCGAACCCTATATGTGGGGAGAAGGCAAGGTCTTCCCAAAAGGCAAGGCGGAGTTAGATCAATTGGTCCACGACGGCGAGGTATATTTCGGGATGAGCTACGCTTCCACCCGATCGGCACATCTGATCACCACTGGTGTGTATCCTCCAACCATGAAAACCTTTGTCTTCGATGAAGGCACCATCTCAAACACCCATTACGTTTGCATTCCCTTTAATGCCAAGAGCAAAGCTGGAGCAATGGTGTTGGCTAACTTGATTCTGGACCCTGCCACTCAGTTCGAGAAGATGAAGCCCTCCGTATGGGGGGATCAACCAATTCTCGACATCAACAGAATACCAAAAGAGTGGCGTGCAAAGTTTGAAGATTTTCCGCGACATCCCTCAACTCTTTCCAGGGAAGAACTCGTTACGCATCAGGTCCCAGAGCTACAAGCCTCTTGGGTTCTTCATATCGAAGAGGGCTGGCTTCAGCAGCATAAAAAACGGTAATGGTTGGAGAGTAAATTTTGATAATACAAAAAACATTACTCATGCTCCTGACCCTTTGTTTTTTTGCACCCCAGGCTTATGGCCAATGCAAAGGGACACTACGAGTAGGTTGGGAAAACTGGCCCCCTTTTGCCTTTAGTGCGGATGGAACCTCGCAAAACGCCGCTGGCATGGATGTGGAGATACTGACCGCTGTCATGGAAGCCATTAACTGCGATTTTAAATTTATTACGGAGGAAACTCCCAGGAAACGCCAGTTGTACCAGCTCAAAAATGGGGAGTTAGATCTACTCTTCGGTGCGTTCAAAACATCTGAAGGTGAAAGTTACGGGATCTATACGAACCAATATCGCTCTCGCTCCGTCGGGCTCTTTGTACGGAAGGGGAAGGTACAACGCTGGGCACAAATCGCTTCCATTGAAGATCTTCCAAGTGCAAAGATAACCATCGGAGTGGTACGTGGGTACTCATATGGGACCAGAGCCAATAGCCTGCTGGAGCAGATGGCAGAGAACGTCAATGATACATCAACATCTAAACAGACCCGTCTAATGCTAATCCATCGGCGTTTTGACGGCTATTTAGCCTATTTGCCAGACGAATCGATCATTATAAATGAAAATGATCTTGATCATAAAATTCAGCTCCATCCTATGAAGGCTATTTATACAGGCGGAATCCATTTCCTTCTAAGCAAGAAAAGTGCAGATCAAGCATGCGTCGATGATATCAACAAGGGATTGCAAATAATTAAAATAAATGGAGTATATGATCAAATCATTAAAAAATATACCCTTTTGTATCGAATCAACAACTGGTAACAGAGGTGCGTATTCTCTACGTACGTTTGTCCTTCATATGAGCAATAATTGATTACCTTTCTTTATCCCTTCCCCCCTCTCTATTTTTTCTTAGTCGAATCAATCCCATTCATTGCAGGCATTTGAACATCCATTAATACGCGGTCAACTTGAGATATTTCCTGACAGGATACTAAAAGCAACTCACATGAAATGGTATGTTATTGGGCAATCAAGTTTATCGGCCTAGTTTTATTTCTAACTACAACTACGATGATCCCGAGGGGACCGATTGTTTACAGTCCAAGTAGTATTGAGCTACCAGCAAACCATTATAGATACTAATTGCACGTCATGTTACTACTTGGGTTTTAATCAATTAATTTATGGTAGTTCATTACATCAAATACAAAAAGACAATGTTTCCGCAACCGAGAACGAAACCGAGTAAGGCTCCGAAAAGGTTTATGTATTTGAACTGTTCCTCCATAATTGACAACAGAAGTCTTTCCAGTCTCAACAGATCCAGAGAGTTCAGTTTGTCTGCAACAATGGTTCTAATATCTAGAGAAGCAACGAGTCCAGGCACTTCTTTAGCAAGCATTACAGAGGTTATTCTCTGAATCGAGACATATATCTCTTTACGGACATCACTCGGTAGTATACGTGAGAGTTTACCGACACGTTTTTGCAAAATTGTATCAACCATGGAGTCAAGCATACTGCCAAGCGTTCGTAATGTATCTGCTGAGCGGATAAGGTTTACAACTTCACTTTTTACCCATTTTTTGCCAGAATCTACAGTGTCTGCTCCCACAAAAGAATCAAGTAGAGCCTGAACTCTGATGTTCCCTTCATCAAGGTGTGCCTCAATATTATTTTTAACCATTGAAGTGAGAGCAGCGGTTACTTCCTTTCCCTGAAGAAGTTGATACAGTTGCCCTGAAATTACCGAACAGAAATCTTCCACCTTTTCGGTATCTTCAATATGAATAATGTCTGCCAGTGGCGTAGCACTAAATATGCCAAAACGTTCAGAAAGAATTGCTGCTACTTTTCCCTGTAGGTCTTCTGAAGATAACCACTTCACAATCTCTTCATCTTTTTCATCAAGATATTCACGAATTTTCAGGTCAACCGTTTCCATGGTGATGAAATTTTGTACCATTGGAGCCATTGGGCCAAGAGATATTATGAAATTCTCAACTCCTCCACAGGTACCACGGACAATACCATCACGAACCTCTGGGTCTTTCAGAATGGTGGCAAGCTTTTTCAAAAAATTGGGTGTTTGCTCGCGAATCGACTGTTCAATAAATTCCATCAGAGATTCAGGGAGAATCTGCTGCAAACTCTTGTCTTGCTGAAGAGCCCCGTATACCTGCTGCTGTACAAACTCATCGAGCCAGTCGGACATTGCCGAACTGCTAAACATTCTGGAGATTGCAGACTCTACAAAGCTGTATGTTGCCTCTCTCTGCTTACCATCAAGGATTTCTCTAACTTCAAGATCAAGGAATTGGTCCAACTTTCCGGCAACAGATGATTCCACGACCTCTTTAAATTCATCTGTTTTGATAAATTTCTGAACGTTCTCTCTCAGTTGTTGTTTTAGGGTGAGAACACCAAGATCACGGTAAATAGTAAATTTATCAGGAATCAGCTCAGGCAGTGTAGGAAGATCACGGTGAAGTATATCCCCTACTCTGTCAGCTATAACATTCAACAGATGCTGCTGAAACTTCTGCTCCTGAAGAGCATTACCTATCTCAGTACTTGTTAACAGATGGTCGCCAACAACTTCCCCCATATTGTCTGCAAGATGATCTCTTCGGGAAGGAATGACCCCTGGAGTCATTGGTACCCGCTTACCAAATACATACCAGGCTTTAAGCGGTCGAAACAGCATACGAATAGCAACCTTGTTTGTAAGGTAGCCAATTAATGCACCAACAAGCGGAGGGGTTACATACTTGATATACGGAATATACTCAGCAGGAAGAAACGACATGCTCTACAATCTCCATCGGGTATTTTACTATTAAGTCGGCATTATTTGCCTGTAATTCATCAAAATCACGAAAGCCCCACAGAACACCAATAGTGAACATCCCAGCAGTCTTACCTGTTTGCATATCAACTGCAGTATCTCCTATATACATGCAATCTTCAGGGCGTACATTCATTATCCTTGATATTTCAAAGGCACCAGCAGGATCTGGTTTTTTCTTAACATCATCTCTTTGACCTAAAACCAGATCAAAGGTATTTTCTGAAAAATAATGTTCAACACATATTGTAGTGAACGCATGAGGTTTATTGGATAAAATGGCAAGTTTAACACCTAATTTTTTCAGTTCTGCAAGCATCTTACTAATTCCGTCATACAGTACGGTTTTATTATGCCAGCAGCATGAATAGGTTTGTTTAAAGAGGTCACAACATTTATCTAACTCAACTGCCGAGATGTTATCTGGAGTAATGCGATCGACTAAAGTACGCATGCCATCGCCAACAAAAAAATTATATTTCCCTTTAGGATGCTCTGGATAGCCACATTTTCTAAGTACTTCATTGCCTGCATCAGCCAGGTCTTCCAAGGTGTCCAGAAGAGTACCGTCAAGGTCAAAAACAATTACTTTCGGTAACATAGTTCAACATCTCCCACAGGTTAAGATGGTTTCCAAGGTAACTTTTCAGCACTTATGAGTAACAAGATTCTTCTCATTCAAATAATTGAACATATTAATAAATAAAAAAAAAACTTTCTTTTTTTTTCGATCCATATAAATATGGTTTTTTATTAAACCATATTTATCGACTTTTCATTTTTTGCATCGCACTGTTTTTTGTGTATGACTGTTGTTTGAACAAAACGTTTGTTCTAGGCCATCATATTTCACTTCTTTAACCTTTTCCAAAAGGGTGCGCGTATGTGGTTCATCAAGTTCCTCAAGTCTTCCATCGGTAAGAAGTACATCATGGCAGTGACAGGGCTCCTACTTGTTCTGTTTCTCTGCACACACGTTTTCGGAAATGCCGCGATTTATGTTAGCAGCAAGGCATTTCAGGGCTATGCGGACGCTCTTCATAGCTTGCCAATCCTGGTTTTCATCTTCTCCATGTCATTACTTGTTATTGTTACCGCCCATGTATTTGTGGGGATCAATCTGTTTTTACAAAACAGAGAAGTAAGCAAGTCGCGCTATGCAGTCGAGACCAGAGTTGTTGACGAGAAAAACACATTTGCTGCTAAAACTATGCCCTATTCCGGCTTGTTTCTTCTTCTTTTTTTACTGGTCCACATTTCAGGATTCACCTTTGCCCCTGAGGATATCCCAATCTCAGCCACGGTCAAGGAGTTGTTAAGCGGCTTTTTCTACGGCGTTTTTTACCTCGCTTCGTTTGCAGTTCTGGCACTGCACCTGACTCATGGTTTCTGGTCCATGTTGCAGACCTTTGGTGTGAATCACCCTCGACTGAATTGTCTGATCGGAAAACTCACCTATATCCTTCCGGTGTTTTTCCTCATTATGTTTGGCGGAATCCCTCTCTATTTCATGACCGGCCTGGGTGCTAATTATTAAGTCCGGTCTGTAATAGAATGGCGAAACATACTATAAACAAATTTCTGTCCGCAGGTTTTTAACCACTCGGGTAGAGCCACGTCAAGGTTTTATAATATGGAACTTAATTCTCGCATCCCCTCAGGCCCCCTTGCAGATAAATGGGATAATCACAAATTTGCTAACAAGCTCGTTAATCCGGCTAATCGTCGGAAATTCTCCGTAATTGTTGTGGGAACAGGACTCGCAGGAGCATCAGCCTCCGCAACGCTTGCAGAACAAGGGTATAACGTTAAAACTTTTTGCATCCAGGACAGTCCCCGTCGCGCACACTCCATTGCAGCTCAAGGTGGAATTAATGCGGCCAAGAATTACCAGAACGATGGAGACTCAGTTCATCGACTTTTTTACGACACCATAAAAGGTGGCGACTTCCGTGCCAGAGAGGCAAACGTCTATCGCCTTGCTCAAGTTGCTAACAACATTATTGATCAATGTGTTGCTCAAGGCGTACCCTTTGCTCGTGAATATGGCGGTACTCTCGCTAATCGTTCATTTGGTGGAGCTCAGGTCTCCCGTACATTTTACGCCAGGGGACAGACAGGTCAGCAGTTACTGCTTGGTGCCTACAGTGCCCTGTCCAGACAAATACACAAAGGTGGCGTGACGATGTACACCCGCCGGGAAATGATGGATCTTGTCGTTGTTGATGGTAAGGCCCGTGGGATAACCACCAGAAACATCATCACCGGCGAAATAGAAAGCCATTGTGCAGATGCGGTCATTCTCGCCACCGGCGGTTATGGGAATGTATATTTCCTGTCTACCAATGCCATGGCCTCCAATGTTACAGCCGCCTGGAGAGCACATAAGCATGGTGCTGGCTTCGCCAACCCATGCTTCGTACAGATCCACCCTACCTGTATTCCGGTCCACGGTGATTACCAGTCTAAACTCACACTCATGAGCGAAAGTCTCCGGAATGATGGTCGTGTATGGGTACCTAAAAAGGTTGGTGATAACCGATCACCCGCTGAAATTCCAGAATCAGAACGTGATTATTACCTGGAAGGTAAGTACCCAAGTTTTGGTAATCTTGTACCAAGAGATGTAGCTTCGAGAAATGCCAAAGAACAGTGTGACGCCGGTAAAGGTGTCGGTTCCACCAAACTTGCTGTATATCTTGATTTTGCTGACGCTATTAAAAGGGATGGTGAGCAAACCATCTTCCGAAAATATGGCAACCTTTTCCAGATGTATGAGAAGATCACCGACTCGAATCCAATGAATGAGCCGATGATGATCTATCCTGCGGTGCATTACACCATGGGTGGTCTATGGGTTGACTACAACCTTATGACCACTATTCCTGGCCTGTTTGCTATCGGAGAGTGTAACTTTTCAGACCATGGCGCAAATCGTCTTGGAGCCAGCGCATTAATGCAGGGGCTTGCCGATGGTTATTTTGTTGTTTCTCCTGCCATTGCAAACTATTTCAGCACAAATTCCATAGAGGCAATTTCTGAGGACAACACGGCGTTCAAAGGATCATGTCAGAGTGTGAATGACCGATTGGAAAAGATCATGCGTAACAGTAATCGCGGCCCTGGGGGTGGCGTAACTGTTGATGAAATACATAAAGAACTCGGTAAGCTCATGTGGGATAACTGTGGAATGGCCCGCAATAAAGAAGGCCTTGAACACGCCCTGGATAAGCTTCCAGAAATAAAACAAAAATTCTGGGACAGTGTCTATATCCCAGGTACTGGTGCTGAACTGAATCAATCCCTGGAGCGTGCCGGTCGCGTTGCTGACTTCCTTGAATTTGGTGACATCATGATCCGAGACGCCCTCGATCGTGAAGAGTCTTGTGGTTGTCATCTTCGGGAGGAAAGTCAGACTGAAGAGAATGAAGCCAAGCGAGATGATGCTAATTACTCTCATGTTTCTGTATGGGAACATAAAGGCACTGATCAAACTCCGGCACTGCATAAAGAACAACTGGTTTTTGAGAATGTCACGCCAAGCCAGAGGAGCTACAAGTAATACGTACCGGCAACCCGTCATTGTAGCCACGAACCAGAATTCAACATAGGTAGATAATACAATGAGCAGCATCGACCTTACATTACAAGTCTGGCGCCAGAAGAATTCAGATTCTCTTGGCAATTTTGAAAACTATATACTTAACGGCATCAGTACAGATATGTCGTTTCTGGAAATGCTGGATGTTTTAAATGAGCAACTTACCAAAGAAGGTAAAGAACCAGTAGCATTCGACCATGATTGCCGTGAAGGTATTTGTGGTCAATGCGGTTCTGTTGTGAACGGAGTTGCGCATGGTCCTGAAAAAGAGGTAACACTCTGCCAGCTCCATATGCGCAATTTTCAGTCCGGCGATACAATCGTTATAGAACCGTTCAGATCCAGGGCTTTCCCTATAAAGCGTGACCTGCTTGTGGATAGATCCGCCTTTGACCGTATTATACAATCCGGTGGGTATGTATCGGTGAACACTGGTGGTGTTCCAGATGGGAATACCATCCCGATACCTTCTGAAGTTGCGGAACTTGCAATGGACGCTGCAGCCTGTATTGGATGTGGGGCCTGCGTTGCTAGTTGCCCAAATGGTGCAGCAATGCTATTCACCAGTGCAAAAGTCAGCCAATTGTGTCTGCTGCCTCAAGGAGGTGCAGAGCGGAAGCAACGAGCTTTGGCTATGGTCGAGGCCATGGATGAAGAAGGATTTGGTAACTGTACAAACTATAAAGAATGTGAAGCTGTATGTCCGAAATCTATCTCCATTCGAAATATTGCACGGCTTAACCGTGAATTTGCCAAGGCAGTATTCACTGAAGAATAGCATACAACTGTTGAATTATGTATACTGGGCCTGTACACCTTAGCTGTGTTACAGGCCCTTTTAGGGTCTATCATCTTTAGAAGCTCAGTCCGTAATAGACAAGCACTACCATTTTCTTGACGATCATATGCATTATTCAGTAGTTATCGCTGGAGCTGGCCCTGCAGGTTTGTCCTGTGCCAGGGTACTTGCGGAAAATGATTACGATGTTCTGGTACTTGACCGAAAATCTACAATCGGGCCAAAAGTTTGTGCTGGAGGTATCACATGGTCTGGGCTCATCAACAAAATACCAGGCCAGCTCGAAGAGAAGCGCTTTTTATCCCAACATATAAATACTCGATTTCAAACCATTACAATACAAGAACAGGAACCGATCATTGCCACTGTCAACCGGGCCAGACTCGGACAACATATGGCAAGAATTGCGGTTCATGCAGGTGCTAAGATCAAATCATCCTGCCATATCCAGTCAATTAAGCCCAACTCTCTTGTTTACCTTGATAAAATCACCAAAGCAAAGAGTACAATCACCTTCGATTACCTGATAGGTGCAGATGGCTCTACCTCACTCGTACGCCGTTTTTTACAGCTGCCTACTGAAAAAATTGGTATTGGTATCAACTACCAAATCCCAAGATATCTTCAGAATATGGAATGGCACTTAAACAACAACTATTTTGGAAATGGTTACGGATGGATTTTCCCGCACTCTGACAGTGTCTCCATTGGGGCGTATGCTGATAAAAGGACTATGTCTGCTAAACGTCTACGCCAAGGTCTGCTAATCTGGTCAGGACAGCGTGGCTTTGACCTTTCCAAATACTCGGCCCAGGCTGAATATATTAATTTTGACTATCGTGGCTGGAAATTTGATAATATATATCTTGCTGGAGATGCAGCTGGTTTTGCCTCTGGTCTCACGGGGGAAGGTATTTACCCTGCAATCATTTCCGGCGAATATATAGGTAGTTACATCTCTGGATTGAAGCCAAATATAAAGAATTTCAACAGGCTCATTCGAATGAATAAGTTACACTCCCGGATTGTGCAAATTACCGGGAGCAACCAATTCCTGTCTGAACTACTGGCAGAGTCTCTCACGTTGGGATTGCGCACTGGCCTTCTTGATTTCCGTAAATTAGAAATGGCACGATAGTGCTCATCATGTATGAACTATGAAAATAATTAGCACTCAAAGAAAAACTTTCCTTAATATAGCATTTATCCTTGTAGGCGCCGGTATCATTTTCTTCTTAATGAGAGCCCCTGAGGAGACTACCGCCAAACTACCAAAAGACGATTTACACACTGAGTTCCATAACATACAGAGCAAAAAAGAAGCTGAAAAAAATTGCACAGAATGCCATTCGTTAGAAGGAAGTTCCCCTCTTTCAGAAACTCATCCGCCTAAATACCGTTGTCTTTTTTGTCACAAAAGAGACTAATCATGCTCACAAACTCTTTTTAACCACTTCAAATACGTCACCTGATATATTCGGTAAAGTAGCTATCCGTTCAAGCTGGTCACGCATCAAATGCTGACGCTCTCCATCATACTTCTTCCAGGTAGTAAACGGTGAAACCAGGCGAGCAGCTATCTGAGGATTTATTGCATTTAATTCAATTATCCTGTCTGTCAAAAACTCATAACCTGCTCCGCTGGTCTCATGGAAACGTACGTGATTCATTGAGCAAAAGGCACCAATAAGAGAACGGACTTTGTTAGGGTTTTTCATGGAAAAAACAGGACTTTCCATCAATTTTTTCACTTCATCTAGTGTCTCTTTTCTTCTGGAGGTTGCCTGGATAATTAGCCATTTATCCATAACCAACGGATCATGTTTCCAGAGGGTATAAAAATCTTCCAATATCTCATATCTAACATCAAGATCACTGTTGGCAATTACGCTTAATGCACTTATTACATCGGTCATATTTCTGCCATCTTCATACTGGGCGAGGCAGCGATCTACAATATGCTGAGGAGGTTGATTAACCATCATTAAATAATCAAGAGCTGTATTTTTAAGACTTCTCCGTCCCATAGCCTCTGGTGTAATGACATAAGGCCCCGAATCATCATTTTCTAGATACATTTCTGTAAAAATATCGAGCAACTTTGTCGCAACTCTCTGGCGTACAAAATTTCTTGATTTATGGAGGTTGTCTGGATCAACAATATCCATTAAACCAGCAAGATATACCTCAGGGGGTAACTGTAAAGCCTGAGCCAGTAGAGCTTTATCAGCACCAGTAGTTGTTATGTTTTTGGCTACTGCCTGAAAATACGCCTCATCGACAAATGGTGTCTTCCCGACCTGAAGTGTCTGTAATGTGTTGAATATAATGTGTTCAGCGAGTTGCGAAGAGGCCTCCCAGCGATTATACAGGTCTGAATCGTGAGCCATAATAAACGCGAGTTCGGTTTGTGACTGAAAGGGTTTCACCTTTACCGGAGCAGAAAAATTGCGAAGAAATGATATAACAGGCTTACGCTCAATTCCTGAAATGACAAACGTCTCTTCAGTTTCTCGTAAATCGAGAATGAGTGATTCGTCATCCGTAATGCGAACAGCATCACCGTCTTCATCTAGAAGGCCAATTGCAATCGGAATATGAAATGGTTTTTTCTCTAGTTGTCCAGGCGTAGCCTCACAGCTTTGTCTGATACAAATTGAGTACTCTTTTCCCTCTTCACTATATGACTCAGTCACCTCTAATAGCGGTGTCCCGGACTGACTGTACCACAGCCTGAACTGGCTGAGGTCATAACCGTTTGCATCCTCCATAGCTGCTACAAAATCATCACAGGTGACAGCTTGGCCGTCATGCCGTTGAAAATAGAAGTCCATCCCCTTTTGGAATCCTTCATCACCAAGAAGGGTGTGCAGCATACGAATGACTTCTGCACCTTTGTTATATACTGTAGCAGTATAGAAATTGTTGATTTCAACATAGGAATCAGGACGTACCGGATGGGCCATAGGACCACTATCTTCACGGAACTGATGGGTGCGAAGCACTCTTACATCATCAATACGCTGAACAGGTCGTGAATTCATATCTGAAGAAAATTCCTGATCCCTAAATACAGTGAGTCCTTCTTTCAGGCTAAGTTGAAACCAGTCCCGACAAGTGATGCGGTTTCCTGTCCAGTTATGGAAGTACTCATGGGCCACGACACCTTCTATTCCAATATAATCGGTATCAGTAGCTGTTTCTGGAAGGGCAAGAATGTATTTTGAGTTGAAAACGTTTAGCCCTTTATTCTCCATTGCACCCATATTGAAATCATCAACTGCGACAATCATGAAAATATCCAAGTCGTATTCAAGACCGTAAACATCCTCATCCCATTTCATAGATTTCTTAAGAGATTCCATTGCGTGATCGCATTTAGTTATATTGCGTTCCTCAACGTAAATCCTCAGGCATACTTCCCTACCGGAGCGAGTCGTAAATGAATCTTCTATACATTGGAGATCTCCTGCAACAAGGGCAAACAGATAACACGGTTTCGGAAAGGGATCATTCCAGATAGCGTAGTGACGCTCCTCATCAAGTTCACCTTTCTGGACCAAATTCCCATTAGAGAGTAAAACTGGACACGATGCTTTAGGCCCTTCAATTCGCGTAGTAAATGTTGTGAGGATATCAGGTCGATCTATGTAATAGGTTATTTTTCTAAACCCCTCAGCTTCACACTGAGTACAGTAATTGCCACTGGATCGGTAAAGTCCTTCAAGGCGAGTGTTAGCATCAGGATCAATTTTGGTCACAACTTCAAGGGTAAACTCTTCACCCTTAACAGGGAGAATGAGTTCTTTTTCAGTCACCGTGTATGCTTCTGGATCTAAGAGATTTTCATTATACGTAACACGCACAAGCTCCAGATATTCGCCATTCAGCGTAAGAATATTATCCTTTGCTTTGGAATCCGGATTTTTACGAAACCTGGTTTGAGCAATTACTATTGCATGATCATCAAAGAGCTGAAAAGTAAGGGATATATTGTCGATGAGATATGGTGATACACAATAATCCTGCCTATATATTGTGGGATGCTCTTCAGTTCTCATTTAGAACGACTCCTTTTCCGGAATTATAGTATTCTAATGACTACGATGCTTTTGAATGTTGACACAACCGACACGGCCATTATATTCATAGTTGATTTTGATATTATGCGAGTTTCCACTGTGAGTTGTCAGCAATAGGAAATATCTTTCCTGAAATCAGACACCCTCCCCTCTTCGTGCCTGCCAGCACTTCCTTTTTGGTTTTTTGACACATAACCCGAGGATACTGCTTTGAAGATAATGAAGACTTGCAAGGGGTGTAATTTCAGGATGAACATTAATTATTTTATAAGAGAAAACAACCGGGATGAGTTCCAATGATTACAATTAATGAACATTATTTAAAGTTACAGGCATCATATCTTTTTTCTGATATAGCCAAGCGCGTATCCACTTTTCAGGAAAACAATCCAGAAAAGGAAGTCATAAAACTTGGCATTGGTGATGTCACCAGAGCGTTGCCCAAAGCATGCGTTGAGGCTTTTCATAACGCTGTAGACGAAATGGCCACAGATGAAAGTTTCCATGGTTACGGTCCAGAACAAGGATATGCCTTTCTTCGTGAAGCTATTGCAAAAAACGATTTCCTCGCGCGTGGAGCTGATATTTCTGCAGATGAAATTTTTGTAAGCGATGGCGCTAAATGTGATACTGGTAATATTCAGGAGCTTTTCTCACAAGATATCACCATCGCAATCCCTGACCCAGTCTACCCTGTTTACCTGGACACGAACGTCATGGCTGGCAGAACCGGTGATTTTGAAGAGGGTCGTTTCAAAGGTATTGTTTATCTTGATTCAAACAAAGACAACAATTTTGTTCCAGCCTTACCTCAAGAACAAGTTGATCTCATTTACCTTTGCTTCCCGAACAATCCTACTGGCTCCACCATCACTAAAGAAGAATTGAAAGCCTGGGTTGACTATGCAAGGGAACACAAAGCTCTTATCCTTTTTGATGCTGCCTATGAGTCGTTTATTCAGGATGAGTCACTTCCTAAATCCATTTACGAGATAGACGGTGCAAAAGAAGTAGCTATTGAGTTCAGAAGTTTCTCGAAAAGTGCTGGCTTCACAGGAACCCGTTGCGCTTTCACTGTTGTTCCAAAAGAATGTGTAGCCTATGACAGCGCAGGGAATACCCACTCCGTTCATGCTTTGTGGAACAGGAGGCACTGCACTAAATTTAATGGCGTGTCCTACCCAGTCCAGAAAGCTGCTGAAGCAGTATACAGCGAGGAAGGCAAAGCTCAGGCTAATGAATTGGTAGAATACTACATGAGAAATGCGTCTATCATATGTGACACCATGAAAGATCTTGGTTTCACATATGATGGTGGTACGAATTCCCCATACATCTGGATTGAGGGGAATATGGACTCCTGGGAATTTTTCGATATGCTGCTGAATAAGGCCGGTGTGGTCTGTACTCCCGGTGCAGGTTTTGGAAAGTGTGGCGATGGGTATATTCGTATCTCAGCGTTTAACAGCCGTGAAAATGTAGAAAAAGCGATGCAGCGAATTCGCGAAGCTTTAGGTAAATAATAGCTAGGGTTTAGATTAGCTCCAACGACAATGGGCACGTGATCGTTTTTCGATCACGTGCCCATTGTTTTTATACAAATAGACTCTATAGCGATGCCGCTTTAAAATGTATTTTTTCTTCAAGTCCGTCCATGGTGACTACCTTTTGGGCACCGAGCTCTTTCAAACAATCAATTACGCCAAGGACAAGCCGCTCAGGTGCCGATGCTCCGGCAGTGATACCAACCGATCCAACCCCATTTAGCCATTCAGCTTCAATATCTGTACGATCATCTATTAAAAATGCGGGGGTCCCAATATTTAACGCGACTTCTTTTAATCTGTTCGAGTTAGAGCTGTTTTTGGAGCCTACCACAAAGATTACATCTGTATCTCTGGCGAGTTTTCTTACAGCATTCTGCCTGTTTTCAGTGGCAAAACAGATATTAGATTTAGGCCCACGAAGAAGTGGAAATTTTTTCTGCAATATCTGTTTAATACCTTTTATATCGTCTTTGCTGAGGGTTGTCTGTGTTACGAATGCAACATGTTCAGGGTTTATTACGGTTAAGGCTTCGGCTTCCTCCTCGGTAGCAACGATATGCACTCTGCCCGCTACCCGTCCGGCAGTACCCTCAACCTCTGGGTGTTTATGATGACCGATGATAATTACATCATGCCCTTTCGCATGATTCTTTTCAACCATCCGATGTACACTGCTGACAAGCGGGCAAGTCGCATCTATTGTACGCAACCCAAGCTGAAATGCCTTACCTTCAACTGCTACTGAAACACCATGAGCACTGAAGATACAGATCCCCCCTGATGGAATATCCTGTAGTTCTTCAACAAATATAGCTCCAAGCTGCTCAAGTTCCATGAGTACATGTTTGTTATGGACAATTTCATGGAGAACGTAAACAGGGCTGCCATGATTATTGATGGCCTGCTTCACTGTTTCTATAGCTCTTTCTACACCAGCACAGAATCCTCTTGGCGAGGCCAGGACTACGTCGAAACTATTCATACAATCACCAATCCCACTGAGTGGAAGACAATTTACAGCAAAACACTCACAATTCTTGTATCTTTATGTGTATCGAAATTTTTTACAGATTAGGGATAACAAGGACCGGAACCTTTGAAAGACGGTTAACCCTTCTTGTCGTTGAGCCCATAACCTTTGTACCCAGGACCTTTCTTGACGATTTGCCAATAACGATCATATCAATATTTTCTTTTTCCGCCACTCGTAAAATTTCTTCACTAGGCCTTCCAGCTACAACAAGAATTTCTTTGATGGGAACAGTAGATAAAGACGCTCCACATTCAGCGTTGAGAAATTTATCAATACGCTTTTTCATATAGGTAAGTACTTTGTTCATTCCATCTTTACGTACTTTCTCTACATCAGATTCAGAAAGATAGGTCTGAATAACAGCACAGGCAGCTTCGCTCATCGGTTCGACGACATGGAGTATCACAAGTGAAGCGTTGTTGTTTTCGGCCTGAGCCAAAGCATGCAGAAAAACAGGGCGGGTATGTTTCCCCAAGTCAGTAACGTAAAGTATTTTCTTGATTTCTGGAGTTCCGATCATTTTTATGCTCCTGCATAAAATCTTTATTGTCTACCAGCGATCTGCTGGTTCATATAAAAAAAGGGTACCATATAGACTATAGTACGTGTTTTTTGCAAGACAATTCGAAAAATAAAAAAGGCCAGTAGAGACATTGCCTGTACGCAATGCCCCTACTGGCCCTATGGACCCAGAAAAGAGTGTAATTAAAATCCCTGTAATTTGTCGATAAACTCAGGAAGAAAGAGTGAAATCTGTGGGATATAGGTAATCAACATCAAGAAAATCAACAGCACACTCAGCCATGGCAGAGCAGCTTTAATTGCCCAACCAATACCATGTCCTGTTACACCGGAAATAACGAAAAGGTTTAGGCCAACAGGAGGCGTAAGCATACCGATCTCCATGTTCACAACCATGATAATACCTAAATGAATCGGATCAATCCCAAGCTTTAAGGCTATTGGGAAAAGAATTGGTGCCATAATAAGCAGAATTGCAGATGGCTCCATGAAGTTACCTGCAGCAAGCAACAGCAAGTTAACAACCACGAGGAACATCCAAGGTGACAAACCCAATTCAACTATCATCTGTGCAAGATGGTGTGGAATTCTTTCTGTAGTTAACACGTGGGCAAACAGCATCGCATTAGCAATAATAAAGAGCAGCATTATGCTTACTTTTGATGCGTCTATTATGACCTTGTTGACATCTTTATCAAAAAAACATTTAGGGAGGGCAATAATACATTTACCAAGATTTCTCGATAACATTGCTCCTGTACCTTCGCCCTCTAGTCGCCAAGGTTCACTTTTCAACGGACCAATATCACGATACCCCCATATTGCAACGCCAAAAGCATAAACTGCTGATACTGCGGCCGCTTCCGTTGGACTGGCTATACCACCGTAAATTGAACCAAGTACGATGAAAATTAGCATCAGGCCGCCGGTCGCACTAAAACCAGAAGCAAGCACTTCTTTCATGCCAGCCCATGGTTGTCGTGGGATTTTTTTAATTCGGGCAACAAAGTAAATAACAATCATCAACATAAGGCCCATCATGATACCGGGGATAAATCCAGCCATAAACATACGAGCGGCCGACACTTCCGTTGCTGCTGCATATACAAGCATAACGATGGATGGCGGAATTAAAATACCAAGAGTACCAGCATTGGCAATAACACCTGCGGCTAGCGACTCAGGATATCCTGCCTTAACCATACCGACAATAACAATCGACCCAATAGCTGCGACTGTTGCAGGTGAAGACCCTGATACTGCGGCAAAAATCATACAGGCCATGACTGAAGCCATGGCAATACCGCCGTGAATGTGACCAACAATACTTAAAGCAAAACGAATAATACGCTTAGCTACACCACCAGTTGACAAGAAAGCAGATGAAAGTATGAAAAATGGGATGGCCAACAACGTATAATGGCCTGAAAGTGACTCGAAGAGCTTCAGAGCAATTGATGCTATAGAATCATTGGAAAACATCAAAATAGTAGCGATACTTGAAAGTCCTAATGCAAGGGCAATAGGCATACCGAGCAGCATACAGCCAAAGAGAAGAATAAATAGGCATGCAGTCGTCATTTGGTGCCCTCCTCTTTCCTGATATCTTTTACAATTTCCATACTTTCTTTAGCCTCGTCTGCATGCCGGAAACCATCTGCTTCTCCAATAATTACCGACCACAAAATAATAAACAGGCGAATAGTCAGAAATACAAAACCTACTATCAACATGCCATGAGCAACCCATGTTGGTAATGCAGGTATGTCTTCCAGTCCAATACCAATCATTTTGACTTTTTTGAGGTATATCCAACTTCCATAGAGAATAAGTGCACAATAGACAAGCCCAAGAACGCAGCCAAGACCAGTCATAATTCTGCGCCCTGTCGCAGGGAAAAGCTTCACAAAGGCATCCATCCCTATATGCGAACCTACTTTCAGCCCATAAGATGCACCAAAGAGGACAAACCACGCTGACATGTGAAGTGTCAGTTCCTGCGACCACATGAAACCTGAATTGAAGCCAAAACGCATAACCACGTCAACAAACACCAGCAGTGTTGTTGTCACAAGTAACAGCCCGATAACTGCTTCCTCGGTTCGATTTAGGATGCGCATAAACATAATTCTACTCCTCGCATACAGGCATGTGGGACGATCCAAAGACCGTCCCACGTGAAAACCAGATTAAAACACTTTGTGAATGGGTCTATATTTCAAACCGAGATCACTGATTCGCAGCATACGCTGCATCGATCATATCTTTGCCAATTTCTTCTTCAAACTGCTTCCACACAGGCTTCATCGCCTCTACCCAAAGGGCCCGATCCTCTGGAGAGAGTTCTAAAATCTCAGATCGCTTAGAGTCAATAATTTTTTGACGATCTCCATTGTCTTTCTCTGCGGCAACTTTATTACCAAAGGCGATAGCCTCATCAAGTGCTTTCTTCACTTCCGCACGGATGTCTTCAGGCATACTGTTCCAGAACTCCGCAGAAGTTACGACCATGTAGTCAAGCAAACCATGGTTTGACTCGGTGATATATTTCTGTACTTCAAAAAACTTTTTGGAATAAATATTAGACCATGTGTTTTCCTGACCATCTATTGCCTTGGTTTGCAGCAGAGTAAAAACCTCTGAGAAAGGTTTCTTCAACGGAACAGCATCAACTGCCTGGAACTGTGCTGCAAGAACGTCTGAAGACATGATACGGAACTTGAGGCCAGAAGCATCAGCTGGAACACGTAAAGGCTGGCTCGAAGAGAGCTGCTTCAGGCCATTATGGAGGTAACCAAGACCCATCAGACCCTTCGTCTCAAGTGAAGTTAACAATTCCTGTCCTTTATCACTTTGTTGAAACTTTTCAACTGCGGCCATGTCTTTAAAAAGAAATGGTAAATCATATAAGTCTAACTGCTTTGTATATCGTCCAAACTTAGAAAGAGCAGGAGCGCCGATCTGGACGTCCCCAAGAAGCATAGCCTGAAGAACCTGATCATCATTAAATAGCTGAGTTGAAGGAAATACTTCAACAACAACTTTCCCTTCAAGTCGTTCTGCGACGAGGTCTCTAAATTTATTGGCCATCTGGCCCTTAGGTGTGTTTTCGGCGACAACATGTGAAAATTTGATGGTAATCGGAGCGGCAATAGCTGAACCAGCAATAATCATTGCTGATACAGCAGCGGTTGCAACAAGAGTGGTAATTTTACGGAACATACGTTTCTCCTCCAGATAGATTACTAGCATTCCATGTACTGCGACGCATCTTTTGAATGTGTCGCGCCTAAACGGGAACGATGGTCTGTGGCCGTTATCTTACAGAAGCAACAATTAGACCAGTTTTTCGGATAGCATGTATGTGGCTGTAATTTATAAACTAGGTTTCTGGAGTGAGATTTTTGGGGTATGGATAATTGGCGGATATCCGCCAATTTGTGCTTAGAAAGAGGGGAATCTCGCCAATTGGTATATTTACGAGACCATCGTGCTTTATTTATAATCGCTTTTGTCCAAGCCGTATTTACGCATTTTGTCATACAGAGTTTTTCTTGGAATTGCGAGTGCTTCCATCACATCTTTTATACTTCCCCCGGCTGCTACAAGTGCCTGCTCTATAAGGCTCCGCTCAAAACAGTCCACCTGAAGTGGCAGACTCCGTGCATTTTCCTTCTCTGCACCGGAAAGTAGTGTATCAATAGACCAGCCCACCTGCCCCCCCAACAGTACGTAGCGCTCAGCCAGATTTCTTAATTCTCGAACATTGCCAGGCCATGAATACGCCATAAGAGCATTCATCTGGGCTGCATCCAACTGGGGTGCCTCTTGCTGATACCGATGACCGGCAACCAGGAGGAAATGGTGGAATAATAGAGGGATGTCCTCTCTTCTTTCACGCAATGGCGGGATTTCAAGACTCACCACATTCAATCGGTAATACAGATCTTCACGAAATTCACCCATTTCTGCATGGTGACGTAAATCAACTTTTGAAGCCGCTACGACACGTAAATCAAGCTTGATGAGCTCATTGGAGCCCAAACGCTCAAGCGATCGTTCCTGAAGAACGCGTAGAAGATGAATCTGAACCCTCAAGGGCATAGATTCAATCTCATCGAGCAACAACGTCCCACCATTGGCATGTTCTATTTTTCCAATGCGTTGCGACTTAGCATCTGTGAATGCACCAGCTTCATGACCAAAAAGTTCACTTTCGATCATTGTTTCAGGTAATGCACCACAGTTCACTGCAACAAAATTTCTTGTGCGACGTGTGCTGTGTTCGTGCAAGGAACGAGCAACAAGTTCTTTACCCGTTCCCGTTTCACCTAGAACCAAAATATCAGCTCCAGTATTTGCCACCTGTGATATTGTGGCACGTAACTTCTCCATCGCTGGAGTTTTACCAATAATGCGTGGTCCTGGTGTCGAGTGGGCCTCCAGCTCTCTTCTCAGATTACGGTTCTCCAAGGTGAGAGCTCTTTTTTCCAATGCTCTTTGAACAGTTTTTACAAGGCGCTCTGCCGAATACGGCTTTTCTATAAAATCATATGCGCCATCACGCATTGCCTGAACAGCAGTTGAAATATCCCCATGTCCTGTTATAAGAATTACAGGCAGGTCCTTGTCTATTCTTTGCGCTTCTAAGAGAAATTGAAGACCATCCATTTTCGGCAACCGGATATCGCAGACAACAACACCCTGCCAGTCACACGTCAATAGCGGCAAAGCCTCATCAGCAGACTCATAGCAAACCACCTCAAGATCAGCAAGTTCCAAGGTTTGCCTGTTCGCCTGGCGAATGTGCTTCTCATCATCTATAAAAAGAACGTTGTTGCTGATAGTCATATCGTGTTCATGCCTTTTCAAGCGTTAGTTTAAAGCAGGCTCCTTCGGTAACCTGCTGAACAATTTCGATCGTTCCGCGCATATCGCGAATAATACGTTCACTGATAGTAAGACCAAGGCCAAGCCCCTGCCCCGATTTTTTTGTAGTGAAAAAAGGATCAAAAATATATGGTAGATCAGTCTTACTAATCCCTGGGCCACTATCACTGACACAAAGAACGACATTTTTATCTTCAACTTTTGCTTCGATTTTTACAGATTTTTTGCAACTAATTTCGACAGCCTGCACTGCATTACCAATCAAATTAACAAGAACCTGCTGCAAAAGAACATTATTTGCCTTTACCTCAACATCTTCTGGCTGCAGGCTAATGAAAATCTGTACACTATTTTTGCGTATTGAAGGTCGTAGAATTTCCAGGGCTCCATCAACTACACCATGCAATGGAACTATAGCCATTTGACCACTGGTTTTACGGGAAAATAATTTCAACTGTACCCCAATCTGAGCCATTCTTTCAGTCAGTTCACCTATCTGTTCAAGATTCCACAACGCTTCATCATAGCGTCCTTTACCGAGGAAGAGCTTGCCGTTATCTGCATAACTTCTAATGGCCGCAAGGGGCTGATTGAGCTCGTGATTTATACCTGCAGACATCTGGCCAAGTACTGCCATTTTAGCCGCATGAATCAGCTCATTTCTAGTTCGTTTTAATGCCTCTTCAGTGTTCTGCCGATCTGTTATCTCACGACGTAATAACTTGTTTATTTGTGTTAATTCATGGGTTCTTTCCTGGACCCTGATTTCAAGTTTTTCATTGGCTCGCTGTAAAGTCCTTCGAGTTTTCTCCCTGATAAGTGATAGTTCGGCCAACCGGTATTGACGCTGCATCAACAGCAGCAGAAGTAAATAGCTTAACAGCAGAACAGCCCCTACCATTATATTTACCCAGACTACTCTTTTCCTTACAGGTAGGGTGTCTGTCATAATGTGTACATTCCAACCAGCTTCACTCATGTGCCGAGTAAGCAGAAGATGGTTTCGGTTCATGAGTTCGTCATTCTCCTGGAGATAGACGAGCTGTTCATCAGCATTTATCTTTTCATGAATTTCAGCAAGGACATCTAACGTAGCATTAGGGTATCGCCTGCTTTCGATAATCTGTTTTTTCACTTCATCCTTTATTGGATGCAAAGTTTGAAACCGCCAGTCTGGCTGAGTAGTGATAAAAACAACACCATCTGGGTCAGTTACCAGAAAGCTTTCCCCTTCGTGGCCCCACGCCTGCTCAACAGAATCGATATTTACTTTTATAACGACCACACCTAAAATCTCACCTGCCCTCCTTACCGGATAGGCAAAGTAATACCCTCGCTTTGAGGATGTGGTACCAAGTGCAAAATATCGGCCTAACTGGCCTTTCATGGCCTCCAGGAAATATGGGCGATAGGAAAAATTTCTACCAACGAATGGATGCTCCTCCTGCCAATTGCTTGCTGCTATTGTCAGTCCTTCCCTGTCCATAAGATACGTGTCAGCTGTGTCACTAATAGCATTAATCGTTTCCAGATACCGGTTCAGTTTTTGAATTCGCTGATCTTCAGCCGGATTCAGCAGCGCATTAACAAGATTTGAATCAGTAGCCAGGAGCTCAGGTAAGCTCTCATACGCTTCAAGCACTCCCTGCAAGTAGGTTACAAAGAGCTCAAGTTTGATTTTTCCGTCTTCCGAGAGTTGATCTAGGCCACGATGGTACATCAATATGGAGGTGAGCCAAAGTATACAGATACTGCTAATGAGAAACAGCAGACCACTAACCATGAAAAAATGACGTCTTGATTTTGTGGTCAGCCGTTTAAACATCAATCACTCCAGTAGCAAACGAGTATTGAATATTGAAAGAAGTGATGTTGTGTATCATTTCATTGCAATATTTCGGTAGGTGAAGGTCGTCAAAAATGAGCAGTTTTCAACTTAAGAGTCACCTTTGTCAGATATTTATCGTACCTCTATCCCGCTCGCCTTAACAGCAGATTTCACTTCAGCTATCCGCACTTCACCACGATGAAAGATGCCGGCAGCAAGAGCAGCATCTGCATCAGTTTTCATAAATACCTCCGAGAAATGATCTGCAGAGCCAGCACCACTAGATGCAATTACCGGAATGGCAACAGCATGCTTAACCATTTGAATCAGTTCCAGATCAAAACCGCTGTTTGTCCCATCCTTATCAATGCAGTTCAACAGAATTTCACCGGCACCTAGTTCCTCACAGACAGTAACAAGCTGCACAACATCGACATCGCGACCTTCCCTGCCGCCACGCACAGTGCACTGGTACCAGCAAAACTCCTCACCATTTGGGCCGGGATATACAGTTTTCAACGTGTTGTGTGGCGTATCATCAGGTTTCTCCACATACACTCTTCGTGGATCAACTGAAATTACAACGGCCTGGGCACCATACACGATCGAAATTTGCTCAATTGCACTGTTTCCTGTTTTATCAGGTTTTTTCAAATATTCTTCGACTGTATATACAGCATCACTCCCAATCGAAATTTTATCAGCACCTGAACGAAAATATTGTGAAGCCACATCAAGAGCAGAGTAAAATTTACCCTCTCCATCTGTAAACTCACGTATTCCTCCACCAATGGTCAGTGGTACAAACACGTTTTTGGATGTTTTTTTCAATACCTCAAGCATTGGCTGATCTTTCAGAGGGAAATCACGAAATCCGGTAATGTTAAGAAAAGTTATTTCATCAGCACCATCCTCAAAATACCGACGAGCCAACTCAACAGGTTTACCCAGGTTACGGACTTCTCCTTCCTGACGCACATCATACTGATCACCTTTGGTAACAACCAGGTCGCCGGCATCGTTACTTCGTACATCAAGACAAGCAATAACGCGTTTGGTCATTTTGGTCTTAGATGTATCTGTTCTTGAAGGTACATTTCCTGAAACCGTTTTACCTTCGCTACTTTTCAGAAAACGATCGAGAATTGCAAGACCAGCTTCACCACTTTTTTCGGGATGAAACTGGGTGGCAATAACTCGCCCTTTTGCTACCGAAGAAATAAACTTTTCTCCGTAATCAGTAGTTGTCAAAATCCAATCTTTGTTTTCCTCTGTCGGAGTCGCTTTGTACGAATGAACAAAGTATAATTTCTCGCCGTTATATTCTTCAAACAAAGGGCTCTGTTTATGGAAACGTATTCCATTCCAGCCAATTTGTGGAACAGACAGGATACCGGCAGGGAAACGCTCAATTTTACCGGGAATTACACCAAGTCCTGCGACATCAGGGGACTCTTCACTCCCTTCAAAAAGCACTTGAAGAGCTACGCAGATGCCAAATGTTGGTTTATCTTCTTGTATCCTTGTTATGAGATTTTCTGCATATCCATCACGTACCAACCGCTGCATCACAACGCCAAAATTGCCCACGCCGGGAAAGATCAATTTCTCTGCAGTTAGTATATCTTCAGGTTGTTCTACATTTATTACATCAAACCCAAGTTTTTTAATCGCATTCCGCACACTGCGAACATTACCAGCACCATAATCTAAAAGCGTAATCATTATCGTTCCACCTCTATATGTTCAAACCTTGTTCCGTAGTTATGTAGTAACGCTCTCCAGCACAATTACGACAAAGGGTTTTGCCATCTCGCAACATATCCCGATTATCCTGAACCCAGTCACTGCATTTTTGACACTGTACTTTCCGTGTTGGCCTTCCGGGCAAGTCTTCTTCGGGAATCGAAACTGTAACGCTCTCTACATTGAAGAGTTCTCTGTCACTCATAATTTTATAAGCCTCAAGCTGACGTGCATATTTGTCTACAATATGCTGGCAATACTCTCGGGCAAGGTCTCTGGATTCCTCTTTGGCGGTTACCCGAAAAGCTTTCCCGTTCTGCAGATTAACAAATGTTGCTGCCATTATACCATGATCCAACCACTTCAGGGTGCGTTTACCAAGACTGCAACCTGTTACAGATTGAATAGCGTCAGTTGCGCACCTGTCAATTTCAACAATGACATATATTTTTTTTCGGTCTTCTCCTTTAGGGTCAGCCAACTCTAACAACTGAAGACCGAGCATGCTCATGCGAACTCCGAGAACCTGCCCTGGGCATATATGCCCATGCACACGAGTAGACTCCTCAAGTAATACATCAAATGCATTCATTGCCTTTTTACCTTAGCCTTGTTAGTGAAGAATATTTTGAAAATTTGAGCTTCAGGTCCAATTAGAAGTCGAATCCCTTTTGGGCTTTAATGCCGGATTTATAGGGATGTTTGACATCTTTCATCTCTGTTACGAGATCAGCGCGTGCCATAAGCTGCTCAGAGGCATATCGCCCTGTAACAACGACATGTATACCGTCCGGCCTGTTACTGATCACATCCAGAATTTCTTGTTCTGGAACCATGTTATAACGTATCAGGTAGGTCAACTCATCAAGGATAACAAGTTTTGATTTTCCAGACTCTATAATCGCAATAGCATGTTGCCAGGCTTTTCTTGCCAGCATTGTATCTTTCTCTAAATCTTCAGACTTCCAGGTGAACCCCTGCCCGGTAACGTGAAGATCCAGAAGATCTGGAAATTGAAGTGCAAGCTCATGCTCACCGCATCGCCATGCACCCTTGATAAATTGAATAATAGAGACCCTATGCTTATGCCCAAGGGCTCTAAATACAAGACCTAGAGCAGCGGTAGTTTTCCCCTTACCGTTCCCGGTATGGACAGCAAACAGGCCCTTTTCACTCACCACGTGCCCTCCGGGTGCCATGACTGAAGTTTCTATCATAAAGTTTTGATACTGCTTTCAATTCATCCTGTCCAAAAACTTTACCAACGCAAATCATTGCAGTTTTAACAATACCTTCAGATTTGACCAAAGGGCAAATCGTCTTAAGTGTGCCACGAACAATCTTCTGAGTATCCCAAGTTGCACGTTCAACAATAGCGATTGGGGTTTCCTCTTCATATCCCCCCTGCAAAAGTTCATCCACAACTGTTTCCAGCATTCCCACAGAAAGAAAGATCATCATTGTTGTCTGGTGACGAGCTAGATCCCGCAACTTCTCTTTATCTGGAACAGGAGTACGACCTTCCTGGCGAGTAATAATTACTGTCTGTGCAATTTCAGGAAGCGTGAGTTCAGCATTGAGTGCAGCTGCAGCACCAGCCGCAGAGCTCACCCCAGGTACGACAAGATAGGGTATTTCAAGGGCGTCAAGATGCTGCATTTGTTCTTTAATAGCACCAAAAATAGCAGGGTCTCCGGTGTGAAGTCTGACAACTTTCCCCCCCTTTTTCCAAGCCTTTTGCATCACATCCACTATCTGCTCAAGATCCATACCCTTAGAGTCGTACACATCAGCCTTGCTACCTTTTAACAATTCAGGATTAACAAGACTACCTGCATAGACGATACAGTCCGCCTCATCAAGTAGCCGCCTCCCTTTAACTGTTATAAGCTCTATATCTCCAGGGCCTGCACCTACAAAACAAATTGGATTGTTAATTTCATCTGTCACGGGACGATCCTTCCTTATAGTTTTTTGCCGATTATTATTGTTATAGGGTTGAATGCTGTTACGTTCTCTTCAGGGTAGCTTATTCGTTGCACATCAATACGAGTCATATCAACATGCAGTCCTGACTTGTGGAGCAACAGAGGAGCCTCTTTTGCCGTTTTATCTAGTACTGCGGTGACGACAATGCGACCGTTGGGCAGCAGTTGTCCCGCACATACCTTGATAATCGGGGCGAGATTGCCTCCACTCCCCCCGATGAATATCCGATGTGGGCGAGGTAACCCATGGAGGCCTAAGGGAGCTTCCTCTGGTATCATTTTCATGTTGACAACATCATGCTTCTTTATATTTGTAAGAATGTTCTGATGCTGTTCAGTCTCTTTCTCTATCGAATATACCAGGGAATCTCGGTTCATTCTCGCAGCTTCCAAGCCAACCGAACCAGAACCTGCCCCTACATCCCACATTATCGAGTTAGCTGGAATAGCAAGAGCATGAAGAGCTGCGGCCCTCACTTCACGCTTAGTTATAAGTCCTCTACTGTGAAAGATATCTTCTTCACTCAGGCCAAACCTGAAGGTGCTTTCAGTAATTTTAGAAACGTTTCGAAGCAGCAGCATGCAACAAAGACTACCAAATCGCATTTCAGCAATATCAGCAATGGTGCCAGTCACATTTTTTTCTGTTTGCATGCCAATATTTTCAGCGACATGGATAGTGAATTGTTTCGAGTTCTCACCCAAAAATGCAAGCAGGCCCTGGGCAATAATTTCAGGCCGATTCGTTCCATCAGTCAAGATAGCAGTTTTGTAGTGAGACAACAGTGTTCCTACAACGTTTTCAGGAGTTCGCCCATGTAAACTCACAAATGATGTGTCGTCCCAGGGAATGCCAAACTGCGCAAAAGCATGCTGCACTGAAGACGATGAAGGGTAAATCTTTACGTTATCAGCACCAAAAGTTTGTAATAGTTTACGACCGATACCAAAAAAAAGTGGGTCGCCAGAAGCGAGCACAGCAACATCGCCTAAAGACAAGCTTTCTTCAATTTTTTCTAAAGCACCTGCTAAAGGTGTAATTGGGATTATATTTAGGCCACTGGGATGACTGGAATATTTTGATATTACATCAACTAAACGGGAAGAGCCAACAATAGTAGGACAACTCTCAAGTACAGAGCAAGGTACTTCAGATTGCCTTTTGAGGTCCACACCTATAACATGGATAGTTCTGCTCTTCATAAATGTCTACTCCACTTGTGCTATGATACGTCCTGTATGATGAACAAGGTAAACCGTTACAGAAATACCAGATTGTCCCTCATGATACGCTTTGGCTGCTCGACACACTAACTCTACTACGTCATCATCATGAGCAGTTATCAACCGTTCATATATTTCTCGGGCAGTATTGGCTCCAGCAAGATATGTAAAATCTTTTCCAGAGCACAAGTTGGTTATAAGCGTGATAGCATGTTGAACTTCAAGCGCGCCGAATCGGACATGGGTCTGTGGTATCTGTAAAGCAGCTTTTAAAATTTTTGCCCACATGCCAGCCATATGAAGATGAGCAAAAGAATGCTTTCCTGCTTCCCTGAGAGAAAACTCGAGATAGTCACCCATCATGATCAATGCTTCAGGCTTAAATTGTCCAGTTTTCTCAAGAGCTGCTTCTGATGTTCGACCGGTTGAAAGTACAATTTCATCATTACCACCTGCCTTAGCTACATCCATGGCGGCACTAACCGTATCGGTCCAGGCTTTAGCTGAAACTGGTCTGACTATGCCTGTTGTACCTAGAATGGATATGCCACCAATAATTCCGAGTCGCTCATTCAGTGTTTTTTCAGCAAGTTCTCTACCAAGAGGGACTATTATCTCGACAGTAATATCAGAAACCGATTTTGACGAACAAGCATAAAGAGCTTCCTGAACTGCCTCTCTAATCATCCTTAAAGGAACAGGGTTGATGGCTGACTCACCGACAGCAACCGCAAGACCAGGTTTTGTTACAGTACCAACGCCTTCCCCACCCTTTATGGTAATGGTACCTGAACAAGATTCTGTTGAAGCGTCACTTATCCATGCCCTCGCACCAATCACAGCACCATTGGTAACATCTGGGTCGTCTCCTGCATCTTTAACAACAGTAGCGTAAACGGCATTTTCACATAGTTTATCGTGAGCACATTCCTTAAGGGTAAAACCAACACGGCTACCATCAGGAAATGGTATCTCAACTTGATCTATAGCTACTTCTGACAACAGGTGCATAGCTGCTCCTTTGGCAGCTGCAGCTGCGCATGCACCAGTTGTATAGCCTGAACGTAATTTTTTCATAAATAAAAAAAGGTCGTCCCTTTTCAGGAACGACCCTTAAGCAATTACATATTAGTTGTAATATGTAGCTACTGTCCTTTTCTCCAGTCCTGTTATGCTGGCAGGGTAGATATACAGCGAGTATTGTAGCTCTTTTCCCCTGCGCTAACCAAATCAGATGGGATTAGTTGCAACAGACAGATTAGCAGTAATACTTCCGCAAATCCTTGATCGGAATACGATCAATCCAGGACTTAGTTGATAGCTTCAGACAGCTTGCTACCAGCTTTAAACTTGGCAACATTTCTAGCTGGGATATCAATAGTTTTACCGGTCTGTGGATTTCTTCCCTGGCGAGCTTCACGTGTTGAAACGGAAAATGTTCCGAATCCAACAAGAGTGACCTTATCGCCATTCTTAAGACTTTCTGCAATTGCTGCAAGAGTTCCGTTTAGGGCTTTCTCTGCGGCAGCCTTGCTGATATCAGCTGCACCGGCGATGCTCTCAATAAGTTCCTTCTTGTTCATAAATTTCCTCCCTGCTAATCTTTCTTTGCTTTAACCAGGACAGCTTATCGCTGTAGCCTTTCTCCTGAGTAAGATGCTTTACTCAACCGACTTCTAATTGTCAAAAGAAAAGTCTTTTGCTTTCTGATGACATGGAACATTTCATGGCCCACAACCCTTTAGAATCAGGCTTTTAGGCGTGCAACGGAAACACATTAATGGAATAGAGTCTCAGAATCAAGAACTAAATAGCCTATTGGTATAAGAAAAGGTCTTTTAACAATATCTTTCTAACGACCTGAGATACCTAAAAACACGGGGCCAAGTTCTTTACTCTGAAAGTACTCGACAATCATCCTTCTCATTTTATTTTCAACAATCATTGTCATATCATTGACCTGCACTTCTATGCAGGTACGGTCCTTCTCAGGTCGCACTCTAGCTCCTGCAAAACCTAGAGAATGTAAAAATTCTTCTGCATCTTCAATTACCGAAAGCATCTCAGAGGTGATCGGCGTCTCTATGGCAACCCGGGTAGCAAGACAGGAGTTAGATGGAAGGGCATGATTGATCAATCCCTGTTCCATTGCATACTCTCTTATTTCGGCCTTGGTTATTTGGGCCTGAAGAAGCGGCGAGACTATTCCCAGTTCCTGAACAGCCTTCAAGCCCGGCCGATATTGGTGCAAGTCGTCAGCGTTAGTTCCATCTAGAAGAACATCACATTCCTCACGGATTTTCTCTTGAAGCAAAAGGCCATAGGTTCTCTTTTTGCAATAGTAGCAGCGCTTATTGCAATTTAGTATGAAATCAGGCCATTCTAAAGGGTCACATTCAATTTCCAGATACGTACACCTGTGAAGAAAATGTTTGGCCAAGACCTCTTTAACGCCCAGACTTACACGTTTTGCCTGCAGACATGAATGAGCATGAAGAACAACGACATTCTCTGGGGGAAAAATCCTACAGCAGTTATCTAGAACTACTGTCGAGTCAACTCCACCAGAAAAAGCCACAGCTACTTTCTTGTAAACACTAAGATTATCACGCAATTCAGCAATTTTAATTGCAATTCCGCGACCAAGAGCGATCTTATCTGCCATCAGGTAAAGTTTCCGCAGGTTGGTTCAGCAGGAAAGTGCCTTTAGCTATTCGTTCCTTCAAAATTGCTGCTATCTCCCTTGCCTTTGGTATACTTGACAACGGAGCAGTGATGACCTCTTTACCGTTAACTATGATAGTTCCTGATTTAAGTTGTGCATAGCTGACTTCACCGTAATTCCTCGCAATTCCATTGGTATAGTCATGCCCATAATCAACAACCTGAGTGAACAGTTCGTCATCAGAAACACCTGTAAACCTAGCCATCTCCTCATCAAGTATAGGGATAGGTATACCCAAGCCGACGGCAAGGGTATTACCGTAACCTAGAATGGAAACTCCCCGTATCCAGTCAGCTGACATATCTTTCAAATCCCCCTGTACCATGATCGTTCCTGCAGGTTTTTTGGGGGCACCACCAGGTGTGCGGGGAACATTAGGATTATGCTGAGTTCCTTGCCAGGTCACATAACCGGTCCCGCCTCCCAGAAAAATTCTGGTACCAATACCTATGGTTCTGTAGAGAGGATCATTGAGTAATGGGCTAAGCTCTCCAGCGCTGCAATAATTGGCATTTCTGCAGTGTGGCTTCAGCATACCCATGTATGTATAAACGGCTTTATCAGAAAGGTTGATCGCACAATTATAATTCTGATAACCATTTCGCGGGTTACATAAAAGTGCGTAAGGCAGATCTGCAAGGGTAACTTCTTTTTTCATCTTTTTCGCTGCGTAGCAGTCTGTCCCATACGCTTTAGCTTCCAGTAAAACTTTTTTGCCCCGAAGAAGGTCTTCTATGACATGTCCACCACCATACTTAAATTCTCCCGGATATATTTTATTTAATGGATCATCCTCAGCAGGTTCAGTAACACCCAGGTAACTGTCTACAGCAGCTAATCCAGCATACGCAGGAACTTTATTCATCCATACCTGAGAAGCCTTGATTGTAGGAGTCATCTGGCCAAAGTTAAAAAACATCCCAGATGAGCACATCGGAGCAAAAGTACCGGTTGTAACAACATCTATATCTCGTGCTGCCTGCTCTGGGCCTCTGTCACGAACGATACCAACCATTTCTTCGGCAGTTACAACAACAGCTTCCCCGGCGCGAATTCTGGCATTAATCTCTTCGTATGTTTTTTTTACTTTTTTAGTACTCATGCATATAGTCCATTACAGTGATGATTGTGGTGAAAAGTAATTGTCTCCAGGGTAATTGCATACCATGACATTAAGTAGTTGGGAATAGGGAAATCGTAACATCATAATTTTACGTCTTGACAGAGAGAGCGGTTTTGCCTAATTTGAATTATTCTAATATACCATAGCATTATCTCAACACCTTCATCTCCGTACTCTGATCATCATAGAATAGCACAGGATCGCACATGACCAGCACGAGCAAATCTGAAATACTAGGGGTGCGTTCACGCATCGACGAAATTGACAACACTATACTTGACTTATTGAAAGAACGTCTCGGGCATGCCAAGGAAATTGGCAAACTCAAGAACGAAGGAAATAGAGCGAAATGGGACCCTTACCGTGAGAGGGAGATATATGAACGGCTCCTAAAGAACAATGAGAAGATCTTCCCTGAAGACCCACTCCGCTCTATATTTCACGAAATAATCACCACTTGTCGACTGTCACAGCGAAAAGCTGAAGTGGCCTACCTGGGACCGGAAGCAACGTTTACCCACCTTGCCGGTGTGAAATATTTTGGACAATCTGCCTCATACAAACCGATGGAAACCATCGATGACGTTTTTGCAGAAGTTGAGAAAGGACGGACCACATACGGCATAGTTCCCGTAGAGAATTCAATAGAGGGTGCTGTTTTTTCCACCCTTGATTCGTTCATGAAATATAAAGTACAAATATGTGGGGAAATTCAACTTGAAATTAGCCATAATCTGGTTTGTCGTTCTGGTAATATGGAAGACATCCAAACGGTTGCCTCTCATGCCCAGGCACTTGCCCAATGCAGAGACTGGCTCAGGAAAAATTTGCCTTCAGTTCCTACTTTGCAGGTTTTTTCAACAGGTGCTGCTGCTCAAATGGCATCCAACAATCCCAATATTGGCGCCATCGCCTCTTCCTTAGCAATAAAAACCCATGAGTTGCAAGTCGTTGTGAAAGGAATTGAAGATTACATGGGCAACACAACACGCTTTCTTGTAATAGGTAAAAACTCTCCGTCTCCAAGCGGTTCTGACCGTACATCATTGCTCATTGGCCTTATGGACCGTCCTGGTGCATTGAATCAGATTCTAACAGCCCTCTCTGAGGAGGGTATCAACCTGGCAAAAATCGAATCTCGGCCAATCAAAGGTAAGCAGTGGAAATACCTGTTCTTCCTGGACATGCTCGGCCACATAGATGACGATCACATCCTTAAAGGTTGTGATCGAATCCGTGAATACTGTTCGTATTATGAATGGCTGGGATCTTACCCTAGAACAGAAAGCTGAATCACACTCCGATAGAATTCCCAACCCGTTGATCAACAGGTTGGGAATTCCTCTTTAATGTGTTTTACCAAAGTATCCTCGTAATATTATCGAAATTTGATAATATTGACTTTCAACACATTGACCTATATAGTTGCCGGTCCCAGAAAATTGAAGACTCTTTTCAAACATCATTTAACTCCATAACAGCGGTTGACTGCAGTATGTATATATTAGGAATTGAAAGCTCCTGTGATGACACCGCCGCGGCGGTGCTTGCCGATGGAAAACAGGTTCTCAGCAGTGTTCTCAGCAGCCAGGATCAAATTCATAGTAGATTTGGTGGTGTAGTACCTGAACTGGCTTCAAGAAACCACCTGGAAAACATCCATCCCATAGTTCAGTCTGCACTTGAGGAAGCTGACCTAAAACTAGAAGATATTGACATTATCTGTGCAACTCAAGGCCCTGGATTAATTGGTTCACTGCTTGTTGGTTTTTCTTACGCTAAGTCCCTCTCATACCAGTCAGGTATTCCATATATTGGTGTTGATCACATGGCCGGGCACCTGCTTTCTGTGTTTCTTGAAAATGAAGTTTTATTCCCATATGTTGCACTTATCGCTTCCGGTGGGACAAGTTCCATATTTCTTGTGAAAAGTTTCACCGACTTCGAGCATCTTGGTAGAACGCGTGATGATGCAGCAGGTGAGGCATTCGATAAAGTTGCCAAACTTTTAGGCCTCCCCTACCCTGGTGGACCGCATGTTTCTAAGATCGCTGATACCGGGGATCGACAGGCCATATCTTTCCCTAGAGCATGGCTTGAGGATAACTCTCTTGACTTCAGCTTCAGTGGAGTTAAAACAGCAGTGCTTAACCACTGTAACCAACAGAAACAACAAAATATTCCATTAAACATCGAGAACATCTGTGCTTCCTTTCAGGAAGCGGTTGTAGAAGTACTGGTTGAAAAAACCCTCAAGGCAGCTAAACTATGTGGTGTTAATAATGTGGTCATGGGTGGAGGTGTTTCTTCCAACCCTCGTCTACGACAATTTTTCACAAGAAGATGCAAGCAGACAGGCTTAACCTTTCATGTTCCGCGCCCTGTTTACTGCACAGATAACGCAGCGATGATTGCACTGGCAGGTTATCACAAATATCTAAATAATGGAGAAATGCACCCTGGGGAAGATGTTTACTCTCGATCCCTCCTTGGCTGAGCCCCTAAGACAAATGAAACCTCATCGCTTAAGTAAATACTATTTCAGGAGGATTCAACGACTGAAAGGTAACCCTTATGCCCTGGCGGGTGGCTTCGCCATAGGAGTTTTTATTGGTATTACTCCAACCATCCCCCTGCATACTGTAATAATAATTGTACTGACACTTTTAACTCGTACCTCAACAATTTCTGCGATATTGAGCAGTTGGATTGTTTGCAACCCATTAACCTACTTTCCTATTTACTATTTTTCTCTCGTAATTGGCAATGCAGTCACTCCATATTCACTCAATTGGCAAAAGATCAAAACTGCCCTGGAAAGCCTTGTCTCTTCTGAATCTTTCGGTAGCTCTATCGAATATGTTACCAGTCTTGGTTTCGAAGCTGGAATAGTCATGGTGGCGGGTGGCTCAATACTTGCTATCCCATTTACCATTGCGAGCTACTACCTCTCATTAAAATTCTTTATTGCCATGAAGCGAAAAAGAGTACAAAAGCATATTCTTAGCTGATAACTGGAAAGGATCTAAACCTTTCCTCCTTTTTTCTTAACTTTACCCTTCAATACCCTGCCCTATGACAAAATATGGACAAACAAGGCAGTCACTCGATAAACACAGCCTTGCCCCAAAGAAAAAATTTGGGCAAAATTTTCTGGTTAATCGACGCACTGCAGAGGCGATTGTACGAGCGGGAAACGTCCTGCATGATGATATTATAATTGAGGTTGGAGTTGGACTAGGTGCACTCACCCAACCTCTCGCAGAGCAGGCTAAACGTGTTGTAGGCCTTGAAATCGATAGCGGGTTAATTCGTTTTCATGAAGAAGAAAATGACCTGCCGGATAACGTTACCCTCATCCACCAAGACGTTTTGAAATCCAACTTCTCTCAACTTTCCCAAGAATATGGTGGGCCACTTAAAATACTTGCCAATCTTCCCTATTCAATTTCAAATCCGTTTATTTTTAAATTGATAGAAAATAAACAGCATGTCGCTAGTGCGACCATCATGCTTCAAAAAGAGGTTGCCGAAAGATTAATGGCCGTTCCATCCACTAAGGAATATGGTGTACCGTCTGTATTGTTACAAAGTTGCGCAACAATTAAGAAAATGATGACACTAAAACCGGCTGAGTTTCACCCTCGTCCAAAAATAGATTCGGTGGTTATTCGGATAGAATTCAGTCATACACCGTTCCAGTCTGCAGATGGCACACCCTTCTCTTACTCAGTGTTTAAAAATATTGTCAGAACCGCCTTCAATCAGAGGCGAAAAACTATTCTCAACACTCTCAGTGGAGCTGCTTTTTTTATGTGCAAGGCAGATATAGATAAAGCCGCAAACAAAATACTTACAGAAAAAACAATTCATGAAGCAGGCCTTGATCCTTCAGTACGTCCGGAAGTTCTTCACCTTGAGGAGTTTATTAAATTGGCAATAGTATTTGAGCATGCAGCTAAAACACACGAAATTCGACTGTAGAACAAATGCATAATTTTGTCTTTCATAACTCTACCAAAGTCATCTTTGGCAAAAATACACTCGCCGCAACCGGTTCTGAGGCCTGCCACTTTGGCAAACGTGTACTTCTGGTCTCAGGGGTACATTCTGCCAAGCGCCATGGCCTGCTTCAGCAGGTAGAGGCTTCGCTTAATTCTGCTGGCGCTGAGATTGTCCATTTTGATGGCGTTCAAGCAAATCCAACTGTATCACATGTTCGACGTGGTATTAAACAAGCCAAAGAGAATAAGATTGATGTGATTTGTGCCCTTGGTGGTGGGTCTGTAATCGATTCAGCAAAAGCAATCTCTGCCGGCCAGGCCGTAGAACATGATGTCTGGAAGTTTTTCACAGGAAAGAAAACAGTTAGAACAACCACGCCACTCATTGCAGTAAGTACTATGGCAGCTTCAGGTTCCGAGATAAACCATGGAATGGTACTTACCAACGATGAAAAACAGCAAAAATTTGGATTTGGTCATAGATTTCTCATTCCAAAAGTTGCCATTATGGATCCAGAAACCACCTACACCGTGTCACCTGAGTACACGGCCTATGGCGCTGTGGATGCCTTTGCTCATCTGTTGGAATGCTATATGACCACCACCCAGCCTGGAACCATAGTTCAGGATCGCTATATGGAAGGGCTTGCCCTATCCATTATTGAAAGCTGCAACACAGCATGTAATGCACCAAGAGATTACCAGGCACGAGCAGCCTTAATGTGGAGCGCTGCATTGGCACTCAATGGTTTATCCGCAGCAGGTTTAGGCAAAATAACCTTCCCAATGCACCTCATTGAGCATTCACTGTCAGCCCTTTACGATATACCACATGGTGCTGGACTTGGAGCTGTAATGCCTGGGTGGCTACGCTATCATGCTACAATTATCCCTGAACGTATAAACCAGTTCTTCCAACGTGTATTTAGCCTGGATAATAATGGGCTACATTCTGTTTTCGAGGGAATTTCCCACTTCGAAGGCTGGCTTGAACGCAATAGCGTGCCTATTGCATTGGAGGATGTGAATATATCAGAAGGTGATATCAGTGAACTCGCAAAAAATGCTCTACCACTTGCTCAGGTCTGGCGAATGCGTGAGTATGATCAACAGTTAATAGAGGATATCTTGAAGTGCTGTTTAAAACGACAACTTTCTAGTTCTATTTAGTTAGAAAAGGAAAGGTCATTGCACTACCTTGCGGAGCACAATGACCTTTTAGTTATAATAGAAGCCCCTGGCGACAATGTTTTAATTACTCACCGGTTCACCAAATGGGTTTAGGCTGCCAGAAGCTGCCTTATCTACCGTCACATACAGCGTAGCCTTGGTATATCCGTACTTGCCCCCAAAACCTTCTTCAAGAACCACCATGCATGTTTTGCTTGGCTTAGTAAAAGCTAAAAGCATATTCTGAGACTTTGCCTCACCAGCCAATTTCCATTTTTTGTTTTCCATAGCTGTCATGATGAACTGTTTGAGCGAAGTAACTTCAACACGACCATTATAGGTGAGGATTCCTCCCTCAAAGGAGTCGGTCCGAATAGCCATACTCTCGCTGTTTACGTATTTCATATCGATAGGGAGTTCAATATCATCAAAATCACCAACTTGCGTACTGAATGTACCAAAATCACCGTCATCACCAGGCGCAGAAGACGAGGAACCTCCAAAAGGGCTATCCGCACATCCACTAAACGTCATCAATCCCATAAGACAGAGAAGCGTTATCAAGAAAGTGCGTGTTTTTGTCACGGTTATCATATGTCATCCTCCAATATGTTTTAATATAAAATCAGTCTCGTTTTTCCTATGTGATTTCTGATTCCTATGGGAAAGATAGCCGATACCAAGAATGGCCGCAAGGTCATATTTATCTACAATTCCGAACTCTGAACTAATAGGCTCGCCACTCTCCTTCAATTCTCCAATCTGTACACGCAAGAAGGACTAACATGTTGTATTTCGGTCTTTTTACAAAATAACTCTTCTTATATATTTACTGCCCTTCAGTTTGATCACTGAAAGTTTTTAATTGTGTAAAACAATAATACTGCTATATATGCTCGAATTGATACAAATAGAGAATCACAACTACAGGCATTGCAACCCATATGACAGATCAAAAAAGTATTCAGGTAGATGAATTACCAATCAGGCTTGGACAATTCTTGAAATTTGCAAATCTCGTCCAGGACGGCTTTGAAGCCAAAATCAGGATTCAGCATGGAGAGATTCTGGTTAATGGTATAACTGAGACCCAGCGAGGGAAAAAAATAGTTGCAGGAGATATTATTTCGTATTCCGGGCAGGAGTTCGTTGTTACAACTCGATGAGAGAATGAACTTCACTCAAACTGTTCGTAGTTAAGCCAGCTTTACTGGCCTCACAGTATAAACGTTTATCTCATGATCTAGCCCACGCAAAGAACGCGATCCCCCTTCAGAGATTGTGAAATTACCGGTAACTGCGTTATTCACACTTTCAGTGATGAGAATCTGCCCGGCGTCAGTTTCCGATGCCAGTCTTTGTGCTATATTCACATCCGTTCCAATAACTGTAAAATCAAGCCTTCTCTCCGAGCCAACGTTCCCAAGGTACACCTCACCACAACTAATTCCAATACCTATACCAACATTTGAAAATCTTGATGACTTCTTCAACCACCTCGATCTCAATTCCTCAAAACCATCTAGAATTTTCAGTGCAGATTCAACAGCAGCTAAACAGGGTTTGTCAACAGTCACAGGTGCACCAAATAACACCAGAGCGGCATCACCCATAAATTTATCGAGTGTTCCACTGGCGTTAAAAACTATATTTGCAAACAATTCAAAAAATTCATTGAGAAAAACGCGAATCTGATCAGGAGAAATATGCTGAACAAGACCGGTAAAATTTCGTATATCGGCAAAGAGAATTGTTAAGCGTTTGACCTCTCCTATATCAAGCATATTCTCTTTCTGGCTTAGAAGTAACTCTGCTACTTCAGGTGAAACGTACTGCTCAAACATTGTTCGTAATCGCAGAGCCTGTTCCCTCTGCTGAAGAGCCAGCACATTTTCAATGGCCAGCACTGCCTGACTGCATATAACAGAGAGCATTTCGATATCTGCCTCACTATACTCAACCCGCATATCACTGTCGCTAATGTTAACAACGCCTGACACTTCGCCTCGTATAATTATTGGATACGAAATGGACGCAGCAATATCTTCTCGTTGCAGGAAAGGGGATAGTGGCGTTTCATGTTGGGTCTTCTTGTTCAGTATAATCGGTTTTCCATGTGTAAAAACCCAACCTGAAATATTCTCGCCGGGTTTAATTCGTACTGTAGCAGTAGATTCCACGCTGAGACCTTTAGATGCAACGATTCTCAGAGTAGTGCTGTCTTTGTCGAACATCATCACAGAGACACAGGGCACTTGAATTTCCCTGCAGATAATAGAAACGAGTTCCTCATACACTTGCTCAAGTGAGGTAGCTGATATGAATTTTTCTCCAAGCTGATAGAGGGGGAAAAGTGTTTTTAACCGAGTGTACTCCTCTCTCGACCGGGCAATTGCCAACGCATCCTGTACAGCATTCACGAGTTTAACCGACTGTATCGGTTTCTCTAGAATTCCGCTAAAACCGGCATTTACGGCATTTATAACAGGACGTACATCACTGTTCTCAATAAGAAGAATACCTATAATATTGGGTTCAACCGCCCTCATTAGAGTAAATATTTCAACACCATCTACATCTGCAATTACACTATTTATGACAACAAGGTCGACCTGCTCTTTTCTAATCAGGCTTAATGCCTCAGTGCTTGTCTGAACGCAATTGACATTATGGCCAAGATTTCCAAGAGCTATCAGACAATCATTGGTCAAAACGGGTATGTCATCAATAATTACAACATTTCGAGAAAGCATAATCACAGCCTAAATAAATTGACCGACATACGAAGAATAACGTGTTCATATCAGTCTCGGGTTTTTCTATAATTCCAACGTAGTATATATCTCAGATAGTATCACTTTGATGGATTTGATACAAGCTGATGCTAAAACCTTTCAGTCTATTATGTTTGAGCCCCATAAGTATGGGGTTCTCGAGCATTTCGTCGCTCCATTTATCAAAACCTTCCGAATCAAAAGTTCCATTGCCAGGATAAATTGAGTACATTTCTTATCGTGTACTATTTTATTTAAGTTAACTACTATTATATCAACACTTATCAGATGAACTCGTTTATGACCAACAAATTTCAAATACTAACCATTGTCTCACTTCTACTTTCTTTGTTAACAATCCCCACCTTTTCGGCATTTTCAGGAGAGACACTGTTACAATTTCAAGTTTTACACTCATCAAACCTTTTAGGAGAGTTGGAGCCTTGCGGCTGAAAATCTTCGCAATTGGGCGGTCTGTCCAAAAGAGCATTTCTGGTTGATTTCTATAAAATGAATCAACCAGAAACATTACTTCTTGATGCTGGAAATATTCTTTTTAGTACTGATAGTCAGAGCAACATTTTAGAACAGGACACTCTTTCAGCAAACGCCATTATCGACATATATAACGCTATTGGTTATGACGCCATGAATATAGGGCCATACGATCTCTCAAATGGTATAGATTTCCTTGTTGAATCATTTTTATCTGGTACGCCATGGATATCTGCAAATCTTTTTGATGTAGCTGGCAACGCACTGTTTCCACCCTGGGTAATTCGGCAAACTCCTGAAGGCACTATAGGCATCATAGGACTCACTTCTGAAATTAATGTTCCTGGTAGTTTCAGGACTCGTAACTGGCGAGAAATATTGCCGCCTCAGATTGACGAACTCGACCTACTATGTGATTTTATCATCGTTTTATCTAATCTCGACAGTGCTTCAAACGCTGTCATCGCCGAAAGCTACCCACAAATACATCTTTTGCTCTCAACCGACCCGAAACGTGGTAATGTTACCCCTTACCTCATCAACAACACGTTAATGAGCCAGACACATACCAGGGGTAAATATTTAGGTGTACTCAATATTAGCTGGACACCATTAAAAATCTGGCAGAAGTATTTAGAAACGGAACCGTCCATAGTAAACTCCTTACTTGAAACCTTTAATACTCATGTGGATTCCAAAGATGTTCCCTCTAACACCTTGGATTCATACGGTAAGGTTAACAGTCACCGAGAGCACCTTGAAGCATATGCCTTGGATGGCGAAAAGTCACAGGGGGGTAAATATAGCTTTAAGTTTCGCTCCTTGCCTGGACATATCGAAGAATCACCTGAGATCAACCACAGAATATCGAAGCTTAAAGACGAAATTGCATCGAGCAATAAAAAAACACAACTTAGGAACAAGAAACAAACGGAACAAAATAATATCACTACCGAGCTTCTCGCAATACGAGGATTTGCAGGTGCTGAAAGTTGCAGACAATGCCATGAAGAGCAGTACACTCGCTGGCAACAAACTCATCATTCAGTCTCCATGGAGAGCCTTAAAGCGAAAGGGCAGCAATATAATATCAATTGTCTTCCATGCCATGTAACCAGTAACATCAATGAATTAAGCACAAATAATAGCAAGACCAACCTTCTAAATCTACCTGCACAGTTCCTAATGGTTGGGTGTGAGTCTTGCCACGGCCCTGGGTTACATCACGTACAATCAGATGGTGCAAGTCCCCTCCCCCCCCCCGTATCAGAAGCTACCTGCAGGCAATGTCATACAACAGAGATGGATAGCAATTTTCAGTTTTCTGAAAAACTTACCCATTTAGGGTGTAACACTAAATAAGCAGCGTAAGCAAAGCTCTTCATAATATATCCAACCACAAAACACAAAAAATGGGGTTGCCTTTTAAAGGCAACCCCATTTCTTAATCAACCTGGACAACAGGTTAATTCATCGTTCGGATGCTGTTAAAATTAGCAACCAAACGCGCCCTGAAGATTTGGAACAGTCTGCTTCTTACGGCTCATCATGCCATCAATCCACATGGAGTTGTCAGTAAGTTTTCCACCAAACGCGCCTTCAATAAGCGCAGGATCATCAGAAAGAACAACAAGGTCAGTTCCTTCTTTAACTACATCGGTAAGCATGAGAAGTACTGAGTGACGACCATCAGCTTTAACCGCTTCCATTGCTTTCATCAATTCGCCACGAATTTCAGCAACCTGATCAAGTGTAGCAAGCTCAAGCTGGCCAACACCTACTTTGTTGCCTTTCATGTCGAAATCTTTGTAATCGCGGAACAACAAATCTTTTGCAGGTACACCAGCAACAGACGACTTTGCCTTCAGCATATCCATAAACAGTGATTCAGTATCTGCAACGTCAGCAACAGTTTTGAGCTCTGCAACCGCAATTTTGTCATCTTCTGTACAGGTAGGAGATTTGAAATTCACGGTATCGCTCAAAATAGCGGCAAGCATACCACCAGCAACGTCTTTAGGGATAGCAACGCCGGCTTCCTTGAACATTTTATTAAGAACGGTGCCAGTACAACCAACAGGCTCTGCTCTGAAAAGGATTGGGCTATTGGTGGTCACATCACCGATTTTATGATGATCAACGATGGTAACAACATTAGCGCTATCAAGACCAGCTGGTCCTTGGCCGATATCACTGAAATCAACAAGTGCAACATCTTTACCAGCTGCATCGGTGATTTGCTCAGGAGCCGCAAGGCCAAAGCGCTCAAGTACGGTTGCAGACTCAGGGTTGAGATCAGCAGCAGTGCTCTGCATACAGGCTTTTGCTTCCTGGCCCTGTGCATTCAAAAGTGCAGCGAGTGCAATTGCAGAAGTTACAGAATCAGTATCGGGGTTAGAATGTCCTACTACACAAATTGCCATTTGTTCCTCCATTAAAGTTAATTAATAAAAACAAGCTACTAAATTAAATATGTGTGAAGCCTTAAAGACCGTATTTTATTAAAAAATGACAGCTTAACATAGTGTCTTCATACTTCCCCGTCAAGCAGAAAAAAATGGATTCCGCTCATCAGCCTAATGAATTAACAGATCACCCATCCAACTCAATAAACGAAGCAATTCCAAATAAAATATCTGCGTCAATTGAACCGTGACTTTGATCTATGCCTCGATTATATTCACCACATAATCAGATTGTTAACACTCCTTAAAACATATCAAAAAAAATGCAAGAAAAGCTCAGAGAACAAACGAGTCAGTCTAAAAAGAGAAACAGGCAAACGACATTTACGCCATATGCTCTGGTAGTGATCGCCATCTTGGTATGTGTTTTTCTTTTTTTTCGCTATACAAGTAATTCCAATGGAATAGAGGATTATGTAGCTGCCGATGCCAAGGAAACCCTTACCCCTAACGCCCCAACTTCACTAGAGAAAACTTCCGACACACAGCAACGGTATCATATCGATACTGGAGATACAGAAGTGGAACCCCCTTCATCAAGACCAGGATCTGACGATCTAACTGATCCTCGTGAAAAAGGCCTCCTTTCCGAAAAGAATGATCCAACTGTTACTCCTTCCGAAACACAGCAAACCTTTCACCAAAACAATCTTCTAGATAGCAAACAACAATATAAAAGAGCTTTAGACAACATTTCGTCATTCTATACACACCTTGATCAACAACCATATATGGTGACTTTTCAGTTAAACACCTCAAGTGATATATATTTCTCCACATTAATCCAAAAAATTTTAGATCACCCCCCCTTGGTCTCTGGTGAAACAGATGATCTCTTTAACATATTGCAAAACACCGCCCATTTTTTTAGAATTGTTGGCAGAAATAATATTCTTTTATTAAAGAGTATTTATTCTCATGAAAAAAATTCAATTGAAGATATTCTCTTGGATTTTTACACAGTCAGTAGGCAACCCCAACATTTGACACCTCGCTTCGCCATAAATGTTGAGGAAGGTGCCCTCTACGATTATGCAGGTTTTTTTCTCACGACCATGGGAGGAAGGCTCTATCTCTTCAGACAAGATTCCATGCTGAGAATGCTCGTAAGCTATTATTCAATTCTTATCGTTGATGAAGCTAACAGATCTGGCAACAATAGACATGGCATTGATATCGCTTCTACCCTTAATAATACTATTGCAGAGATTGAACAGAGTGGGGCCATGTTCAGGTTGAAAGAACTCTACCTTGACAACCTCTATAAAATAAAAGAAAGAAACCTATAATTATTAATGATTTAAACCTACTAGAGATCATTATGGATACATGGTACATAGCTCAGCAAGGACAGCAACAGGGGCCTTTTTCTTCAACTCATATCATTCATGGCTTACAAACCGGTACCTACACGCCTGAAACCCTTGCCTGGCGCCAGGGGTTTCAGGACTGGACACCAATATCCCAAGTGTATGAACTCCAGAAATCACCATCTGCAGCTGCACCGCCACTTCCTGACGGAAAAGCTGCCGTAGCCCATGAAATTGATTACCAGATATACGGCACAGAAATGCAGTTTGTAGAGATTGAACTCGACCCCCAGGAAAGTGCTGTAGCTGAGGCTGGCGCTATGATGTACATGAGTGACGGCATTCAAATGGAAACTGTTTTTGGGGATGGAAGCCATGGCTCCCAAACTGGAGGGTTCATGGATAAAATGTTAGGTGCTGGGAAACGCCTTATAACCGGAGAAAGTCTTTTCACCACGGTTTTCACACATACAGGACCAGAGAAAGGCAAAGTTGCATTTGCTTCACCATATCCCGGGAAAATTATCCCGCTCGATCTTCGTAATTACAACAGCAAAATTGTCTGTCAAAAAGATGCATTTCTCTGTGCCGCTAAGGGTGTTGCCATAGGAGTTGAATTTCAGAAAAAAATTGGCACAGCGCTCTTTGGAGGTGAAGGTTTTATCATGCAGAAGCTTGAGGGCAATGGTTTAATCTTTGTCCATGCAGGTGGTACTATAGTCGAAAAGGAACTCAAAATAGAGGAAACTCTACGGGTAGATACCGGTTGTCTCGTTGCTCTGACACAACAAGTTAGCTATGACATCGAATTTGTCGGTGGAGTAAAATCTGCAATTTTCGGAGGAGAAGGCTTCTTTTTTGCTACGCTAAAAGGACCAGGACATGTTTGGCTGCAATCTTTGCCATTTTCTAGGTTAGCTGGCCGAATTCACGAATCTGCTCCGCAAAATAATGCTGGTTTTTCCTCAAAAGGTGAAGGCTCTGTTCTTGGAGAACTGGGTAATCTTTTCCAACGGTAGAAACCCAATTTGATCAGTTTCCAACTCGCCTTTTCCAGCCCATGCGAAGCTATCTACTTTACTCTATTAGTAATAATTATAGACGACCATGGATTACAGGAAAAACTGAAGCTCACCCTCCTGAGCAGGTGAGTAATTCGGGCATACTCTTGCTCATTAGTATTTTTACTTTTGGGTGAGTTATCTCTTCAGTGAAGATTGCCTTTGTTATCTTGTTGTACTATACTTTGTTTAAGTATCTTAAATACAGCAGGATCTGTTTTTCATGGAAACCTCCATTCATTCGACCGCTTACAGTAACCTCACCCCTCTCTCCAATCCTCAGCACGGAGAGAACAGGACAAATACATCCAGTGGAAACACGCTCGATCAAACCGAACAAAACTCATCCCCTAAGGATCAGGTTAACCTTTCTCCGGAAGGTATAGGCGCTTCAAAAAACAACGAAACAGCTTCGGCATCTACGGAAACGTCCCCAACCTCTTCGGACCAAACTGAACTGTCTCCTGAGCAGCAACAACAGTTGCTCGATTTAAAATCACGAGACCGTGAAGTTCGTCTACACGAACAGGCCCACCTTAGCACGGCTGGCCAATATGCGGCAGGCAGCCCAAGTTTCACATATCAACAGGGGCCAGACGGTAGCAGATATGCTATTGGAGGGGAAGTCCAAATCGACATAAGCAAGGAATCAACACCCGAAGCTACTATTCAGAAAATGGAAACTGTTAGAGCTGCAGCCCTTGCACCTGCCGAACCTTCAGCTGCAGACAGAGCAATAGCTGCACAGGCCGCAATCACAATCAGTCAAGCACGTCAAGAGGTCATTCAGGAGCAACAGGATAATCGAGCTACCACTGAAACCAAAGGTGCTACATCAGAGAATGATGCGCCAGGAGATGCTACTGCAGTTGAGCCTGAACAGGTAGAGCCATCTATTACAGATGGCTATCCAAATGGAGCAACTGTAACCGCCATGATCAATGCTTACGCCTCTATACAGAATGGTGTGTAGAGAAACTCTTTTCCACACCCTACTCCCCTAATATTTTGACACTACTTTTCGTTAAATGACTAATAATTACAAACAATATAATAAAGAACTGTTTGAATTTCTGGATAACTCCCCCACCGCTTTTCACGCTATACATACTATTCGGAAACATCTACTCAGAGCAGGAATGACAGAACTCTTTGAGAGTGAACCATGGCAACTAAAAAAAGGTCATGGTTACTTTGTTGTACGAGAGAATTCCGCATTGGCAGCCTTTACAATCGGCAATAAAGAGAGCCTCGAATCAGGATTCCGAATGATTGGTAGTCACTGTGATAGCCCAGGACTTCAGTTGAAACCACACGCAGGAGTTGCATCTTCACCTTATCTACAACTCGGTGTTGAAATATATGGCGGACCATTGCTGAACCCCTGGTTTGACCGTGATCTTTCGTTAGCAGGGCGAGTCACCTGCTCAGACTCTTCTCACAATCTTCATGACTACCTCATTGATTTCGCAAGGCCTCTGCTCACCATTCCAAGCCTGGCAATTCACCTCGATCGTGAGGCAAACTCCAGCAGGACTATTGATAAGCAGAAATTTCTTCCACCTCTTCTTTCTCAGGCTGTTAACGATCAACTTCCTGATTTCAAAGATATTCTGAAGAATCAGCTAACACACCAATATCATGATGCAGATATTGAAGAGATCCTCAGTTTTGATTTATTCTGTTATGATCACCAAAAAGCTTCTCTACTTGGGCTTAATGATGATTTTATCACTAGCTCAAGACTTGACAATCTCCTCAGCTGTCATGTAGCAACCAAAGCAATCTGCAGAGCAGGAAATAAAAGAAACACCATGTTTCTCTGTACAAATCATGAAGAAAACGGTTCTACATCTACCACAGGTGCTCACGGAACATTTATTGACAACATTTTTGAACGAATTTTCCAAAAACCGGAAAAGCGACAGATAGCACTACGAAACTCTTTTTTCACCTCGATTGACAATGCACATGCTGTCCACCCTAATTTTCGAGACAAATCTGACCCTCAACATGACGTAGTCCTAAATGGTGGCCCTGTCATAAAAATAAATGCAAATCAACGTTATGCGACCAGTAGTCGCTCAGCCGCACTTTTCAAACTGATCTGCAGAGAAGCTGAAGTACCATATCAGGAATTCGTCATGCGAACAGACATGCCATGCGGGAGTACAATAGGTCCGATGACAGCTGCAAGGCTTGGTATCGAGACTATTGATATTGGAGCACCAACGCTTGCCATGCATTCTATAAGAGAACTCGCAGGCAACAGAGATGCGTTTCAACTGTTTCTGGTAATCAGTACTTTTTTGGCTGCGCCCAAAATTCACCGAAGGGTTTGATGTTGCACGTAGTGAGGTCGTTCATTATTTTAACTACCAGTTTTGCAGTCAGCCTGATCTTATTCATCCCTCCGGCCCATGCAGAGCTTATTGATTACGTCAGGAAATACCAGTCTGTCTCTATTTCCTCTGGGGTACTTGAGAGATTAGCTCCATATGAGCATTTGATAAACTATTTCACCAGCTTCGACTATTTCCGCCCCAATCACAGAGTTAGTGCAGATTTCATCAAAGCACTCATTCTTGCAGAATCTTCTGCAGACCCCAGAGCAATTTCACCAAAAGGAGCAGCTGGCCTTGGGCAAATTATCCTTACAACAGGCCAACAGGCCGCCCGCGAACTATACGATTCAGACACTGTGTTTCGTTATGTCTCCCGTGAAACACTAAACAATATTCAACATCACGACCTGCTTGACCCTGCAACAAACATCCTGCTCACCTGCTACCTCATTGCCAAATATAATCTCAAATTTAATGGGAAACTAGAGCTTGTCTTATCGGCCTGGAATGCAGGCGAAAATACGACATCACTATCTCGTGGTGAGCACGCGCCATACCGGGAAACCAAGGATCTGATCGGCAAAGTTAACGGTTATTATATCTACTTACTTAAGCAAAGAGGTGCGCTGCGTCATTAGCACAAAGAAATTCACAACAAATGGCTCTTCAATGGTACCCTTGGATGAGTATACTCTTGCACCTGAATAATTAATTTTAAAAAAATAAATCAACATAACCTATTTTAGTTTTAAATAAATTTCTTACCCTAACGGAAGAAGGTACCACACCCATCCAATTGATTTTCTAAAGGTTAGTCACCTTCCGCATATCTTGCCAGGTAAACAGGTATTCGTAGCAGACCACATGTACCACTTCGTGGTAATTGACAACTGTAGCACTCACAGGTAGATTTCTCTTTTTTTATAGATGGTTGCCTTTACATTTTGCGATCTGCACGGAATGTAAATGAACAACATTACTTTTTACATACTCCATGACAGATTCTCCGGCATCAACTCATATTGCAACGCTCTACAGGTTTTGTGCTTTTAGCATGCAATATCCACAGCCTGAATGGTTCACTGATGAATATATCAACAGCCTGTACCTACTACTTGAGACGCTAAATGCAAATCAAGAGAGAGAAAAGATCAGTTTTTCATTGGCATCTTCTGAAAATCCTCTTGAATCTTTGCAAATTGAGTATACGCGTCTATTTATCAATGGTGTACCACATGTTGTCGCCCCACCCTACGGATCTGTCTATATTGACAAATCACTTCAGGGTCGGCATGCCGAAAAGACTCTCCGCTTCTATACAGAGCATGGTTTTACCCTGAAGGATAAGTCTGAACTTCCAGATCATCTCATTCATCAGCTGGAATTTTTATCACTGCTCGCGGACAAAGGTGATGCCCAAGCGGAGACAGAATTTCTTACGACCATTTTTCTGCCCTGGTTTGGGCGATTTTACACAATAATAAAGCAGGAATCCAGACATCCATTTTATACTGTTTTGGTTCAACTCATTGATTACTTAACGAAGGAGGAAGACGAACATGGCATTCAACTTGACGAGGCGTAGATTTTTACAATCAGCCTCACTGGCAGCTGTTTCCATACCGCTTTCCAAAGTAGTATCCGCCGAAACCGGGTTTGTTGAATCCCCACTTGAGGCAAAAGGCTCCCTTAAAGATGAAACCGCTGTCGGTGGCATATGTGAAATGTGCTTCTGGCGTTGTCAGCTCATTGGCAAAAAGCGTGAGGGTAGACTCGTAAAGCTTGAAGGTAACCCAAAATCAATTGATAACGGTGCCCAGATCTGTGCCCGCGGTAACGCCGGTGTCAAATTGCTGTATGATCCAGATCGTCTAAAATACCCTTTGAAAAATGTTGGAGAAAGGGGCAACCCTGTATGGAAACGTATTAGCTGGGACGAAGCACTGGCTGAATGTACAACACGTTTAAAAGGTGTCATTGATACATACGGACCGCAAGGCCTCAGTGTTTTCCCTCATGGCTCCACTGCTAAGTACCCAATGCATTTTTTCGAAAGAACTGTTGGTACCCATAATGTAAGCGAAGCTTCATTTTTCCAATGCCGTGGTATTCGTGATACCGCCTATATTGCTACAATTGGTAAACCACCAGGCGAAAAAGTTGATATGCCAAACGCCAAGGCAATTCTCCTTGTCGGCTCTCACATAGGTGAAAACATTCACGTTTCCCATGTTAAAGCATTCTCCAAAGGTTTGCAGAATGGCGCTAAACTCATCGTTGTCGACCCCCGTTACTCATCTGCTGCAGCAAAGTCTGATATCTGGGTGAAAATCAAGCCAGGTACAGATACAGCATTCCTTTTAGCCATCATGAATTATCTTGTGAAAAATGAGAAATATGATGCAGACTTCATCGATGAGTATGCAGATGGCTTTGATGAGTTCGCTGAAGGAATTAAAGATTGGACAATTGAGAAGGCAGCTAAAGAGTGTGATGTTCCTGCAGAGCAAATTAAAGAGGTAGCCGAAGTCCTAGCTGCCAACTCCCCACATGTGAGTATCCATCCAGGTCGGCATGTATCCTGGTACGGTAATGATTTCCAGCGTCAGCGTTCACTTGCCTGTCTCACTGCTCTTCTTGGTGCCTACTACGTTAAAGGTGGCTGGGTACCTGGAAAGACGCAAAAAGTCGGCGGTATCAGCTGGGCAAAGCATGATCACGGAATAGAACACAATCTTAACTACGATGCAGATGAGGAAGCGATTTACCCGTACACCCCTCCAGGAACACCGACAGAACTCATTCGTGATGCAGCTCTTACCGGTAAGCCTTATCCAATTAAAGGATGTGTAATTTGGGGCCAGAATCCAATTCAGACCATACCTGGCCAGGAGAAGATGAAAGACGTTCTGCGTCAGATGGATTTTGTCATGTGTGTTGATGTTATGCCAACTGATGCGACCATGTGGGCTGACATTCTCCTTCCAGAGGTGAGCTACCTCGAGCGATATGACCATATTCAGAGTGGTACTCAATGGGATTTCTCAGAAAAACATCAGCAGTATATTGCAGCCAGAATGCCTTTGGTTGAACCGATGTTTGAGCGAAAAGATCAGATTTTCATAACCAATGCCATTGCCACTGGGCTTGGATTTAAAGATCAGATTCCGGTCCAGAGCGCTGAAGAGATGGTAGAGAAAAATCTTCAGGTAGCAGGACTTTCGCTTAAGCAGCTGAGAGAAGAGGACGGCATTCATCTCCAGGATGGCAAAGATCCTTATGGCGTTCCAGAAGATTTCGAGGTCTACCTCTATAATGAAGATATTGAAGATTACGGTTTTCCAGGTGTCCCGACCTATATTTCTGTTGAGCCGCCTCCTGCAGGTTATGCCCGGTTACTCTACGGTCGCGTCCCAGTTCATACGTTCAACCGCACCCAGAATAATGCCTGGCTCCACCAATCCATGCCAAACAATCCAGTATGGATAAATGATGAAACGGCTCAAACACTTGGCCTTAAAGATGGTGATACGGTTGGACTCGTTAACAGCGAAGGATTTAAATCACGCACCACAACCACCATTAAGGTTACGCCAGGTATCAGGAAAGATTCTGTCTATATGGCGCATGGTTACGGTTCGGCCAATCCACTTATGTCTATCGGCGTTAACGCAGGTATTGACGACCAGAGTCTGATTACTAAAATAGCTGTTGATCCAGAAACTGGTGCCCATGGTATGAGGAATAACTTTGTCAAACTGATAAAAGACGGAAAAGTGCTGGATATCCCTGCATAACATTAGCCTTTGCCAGATTATTCCTTCAAGGAGGATTCGTTATATGCAATACGGAATGATTATAGATCTTGAAAGATGCGTCGGTTGCCACGCCTGCACTATTGCCTGTAAGGCAGAGTGGGAGGTGCCAGTGGAATCCGGCAGAAACTGGGTTTTCAGGCTCGGTCCATCTCTTGTGAACAATGAGATGGCATCCACATACTACCCAGGGCTGTGCAATCACTGTACAGATCCAGTATGTGTGCCAGAGTGCCCCGCAGACACTATAGACATGACCTTCACCAATCCAAAAACCGGTGAGAAAATAGTTGAGGAAGTTGCAGCTACCTGGAAAGATCCGATAGATGGTACTGTCCAGATTGACAAGACACGATGCGTAGGCTGTGGCGCTTGTGTCGATGCCTGCCCGTACAATGCTCGATATGTCAACCCTGACTTGGTTGACGATGTGTCTGAAGATGGTAAAGCAGATAAATGTACGTACTGTAAGCCACGGATAGAGGCTGGCTCTGAACCTGCGTGTGTACAAACCTGCATCACAGGTGCCAGAATTTTTGGGGATTTAGATGATCCAAACTCTGAAGTTTCTGCCTATATCAAAAAAGGTGCAGTTGGGATTGAGGCTAACGGAGGAAATCTCGGTCCGAATTCCCGTTACTACGGTAAGAAAAAAGACATGGATCTCCTCTTGGAGACCTCAACTCCTGAACTAGCCGACATTGCTCAGGTACGTCGTCGTGCAATGCTGGCATCTCTTGGAAGATCTGCAAAGAAAACACTTAACAGTATTGGTATTATAGGTGTAGCTGGAGCACTGATCGCCTCCTCTGCCAGTTCTGGAGAGAATAACGACAAGTAATTATATTCAACAAATACTCACGCAGTTCCCCGAGGCCATAATCTCTTGTTTGATTATGGCCTCATTTTTTGTATGATCCAACCATTAATTTTCGGGCCCGACTGCAAATGATAATTAAGCGGCACCCAAAAAACGAACACTTTAAAGGATATGTATGAGTACTGACGATAAAAAAATCATCTATTCAATGATCAAGGTATCAAAATATTATGACACGAAACCTGTACTAAAAGATATTTCCCTCTCTTATTTCTATGGTGCAAAGATAGGCGTACTTGGCCTCAACGGCTCTGGTAAAAGTTCCCTTCTCAAGATACTTGCGGGAATCGATACCGAATTTAACGGTAAGACCATCCTCTCTCCAGGCCTGACAGTTGGATACCTGGAGCAGGAGCCACAATTGCCCGCAGATAAAACTGTCCGACAAATTGTTGAAGAGGGAGTACAGGAAACTGTTGACCTGCTTCAGGAGTTTAACGAAATTAACGAAAAATTCGCTGAACCAATGACTGACGACGAAATGCAGGATTTAATCGACCGTCAAGCAAAAGTTCAAGAGAAACTTGATAACTCATCTGCTTGGGACCTTGACAGTCGACTTGATATGGCCATGGATGCTCTCAGGTGCCCTCCTGCAGACAGTCTTTGTGGCGTATTGTCTGGTGGAGAGTTACGTCGTGTAGCGCTTTGTCGTATACTCCTTAAGCGACCAGACATTTTATTACTCGATGAGCCTACAAACCACCTTGATGCTCAGTCTGTAGCCTGGCTCGAACACCATTTACAAGGTTATGAGGGTACGGTAATTGCGGTTACCCATGATCGATATTTTCTCGACAACGTAGCTGGCTGGATTCTTGAGCTAGACAGAGGTGTTGGAATACCCTGGAAAGGTAACTATTCCTCGTGGCTGGAACAAAAAGAAAAACGCCTGGCTCATGAAGAGAAGAAAGAGAGCAGCAGAAGGAAAACGCTACAACGTGAGCTTGAGTGGATTAAGATGTCACCCAAAGGTCGACGATCTAAATCAAAAGCACGTATAAGCTCATACGAAAAACTCCTTGGTCAGGAAACAGAAAAGCTTGAACGTGAACTCGAGATTTTTATTCCACCAGGACCACGACTCGGTAAAGTGGTGATCGAGGCTAGCGATGTTCGGAAAAGTTATGCAGATCGTTTACTTGTCGACAAGATGACATTTAACCTGCCTCCTGGTGGTATAGTTGGAGTTATTGGCCCAAATGGTGCCGGTAAGACAACGCTTTTCAAGATGATAACCGAACAGGAACAACCAGACGCTGGAACCATACGAAAAGGTGAGACAGTTAAACTGTCCTATGTAGACCAGAGTCGCGATTCCCTCGACCCCGACCAAACTATCTGGGAAGCCATCTCAGAGGGACAAGATACTATCTGGCTTGGAACTCGCGAGGTAAACAGTCGTGCCTATGTTGGGAAATTCAATTTTTCAGGATCCGATCAGCAGAAAAAAGTAGGCTTATTGTCTGGCGGTCAACGTAACAGAGTGCATTTGGCAAAAATGCTAAAAGATGGAGGCAACGTCCTGCTGCTTGATGAACCGACTAATGACCTGGATGTAAATACCCTTCGAGCCCTGGAAGAGGCGCTGGAAAACTTCGGTGGGTGCGCAGTTATTATCAGTCATGATCGCTGGTTCCTCGATCGTCTAGCGACGCACATCCTCGCTTTTGAAGGCAACTCTGAAGTGGTTTGGTTTGAAGGAAACTACTCGGACTATGAAAAAGACAGGAAAGCACGTCTGGGAGCAGAAGCTGACCAGCCTCATCGCATCAAGTACAGACAGATGACCAGGTAATGTTCATCCCACTGCAATGTTATCGGTTCTGTCACCAGCAGAGCTGATAACATTACATTTTGTCTACCTCTAGTAGCATCTGCTTAAGTTGAGGCAGGAGCGTTTTTGCCTGATCAAGGCTGCCTGATTTACTGTCCTCTTCTATTGCTCGTGTAACTTCAGTAATACCATCTATACCAAGGCTTGAAGACGCACCTTTAATGGAATGTGCTGCCGCAGACACTTTCCCGGCATCTGACTCTATAAGGCCTTCCTCTATCAGCTGAACATCTGAAGCGAAAGAAGTCTTAAATATATCTAATAGCTCAAGCAGCAGTTCCATATCATCAGCAGCTTGTTCCAGGGCAAACTCTTTATTCCATTTCAATAGCGTCATACACACCTTCCAGTTTTAAGGCAATTATCGCAAAACACAACGCACTTCTACATTCCTGACTGTCAAAAAATAGTAGCACGCTTTGGCTGGAAAAAACAAATGGTATCGGGAAATTCTATAGCTTTTGTTAGTTTCAAAATAAAGCTTAACGCTACTCAGTTACACTCTAACAACTCCTTGCAGTCTGGCAGGCCAGGCAGAAAAACTCTGCCAATTCTTTCAATGCAAAGTTTTCCTTTTTTAAAACTAACTACAGTGGATCCTGGCCCTTCACCAGCAGGACCACCATCAACAATACACCCAACCCCATCACCAAAAAAAGACGAGACTTCCTGGGCTGTTCTCGCGGGCTCATGCTCGGAGAGATTCGCACTTGTAGCTGTAATGGGATGTCCAAGCACGTCAATTAATCGACGTGTTATTGGATGTGATGTAAGACGAATACCTATGGTCTCTGAACCACCGGTGAGCAATGTCGAAACATCTGGTTTGGCAGGAAATACAAGCGTTAACGGTCCTGGCCAGTAACAATTTATTAAGGACCTGAATGGAGGTGGAATAGATAAGGTATACTTCTGCAGTTGCTCAAATTGAGAAATCAGGAGCAAAATAGGTTTGTACGACGGTCGATTTTTCAACGCAAATAATGATGACAATGCATTTTCATTCTCAGGATCAGCGGCAAGCCCATAATAGGTCTCAGTTGGGATCCCGATCACTCGACCGGTACTAATTGTGGCAGCTGCCCGTTTGATATTGTCATCAGACGGGCAGATAATCATTCTAGCATCCTTCAAGTCTGCTAGCCTTCTCTTCCACCTCTTTTACCATATTTTCGCGAAACAATACCAACCTTGCGGCAATATCATCACTATGCAATGCCAGCATTCGAGTGACAAATACAGCAGCATTCTTAGCGCCTGATTTCCCTATTCCCATGGTGGCAACAGGAATTCCAGGAGGCATTTGAACAGTTGCCAACAGGGCATCCATCCCCTGCAGAGGCGATGCATCAAGAGGAACTCCGATGACAGGAATATCTGTGTGCGAAGAAATTACCCCGGCAAGATGGGCAGCCATACCAGCACCACATATAATTGCCTGCAGACCTCTCTCCTGAGCAGTTTTGGCATAATTCATCGCCCTTTCAGGTGTCCGGTGAGCTGATGCAACTGTCATTTCGTAAGGTATATCTATTTGTTTGAAAAAATCCGCTGCGGCTTTCATTACAGGCAAGTCGGAATCACTGCCCATCAAAATACCAACGACTGGTTTCATATCTTATCCTTTAAATCTCTTCATTGCTTTAGCGCCAATATCTCTTCTACAGTAGCACCCATCCCAACTAATACAATCAACTGCAGTATAGGATAACTCTATAGCACCTTTCAAATCATCACCAATAGCTGTTACACCTAAAACACGACCACCATTACTGACAACCTCATTACCTTTCTTTGCAGTACCTGCATGGAAGACTACCACACCATCAACCTGAGCTGCTTTTTCAAGACCTGCAATAGGTAACCCCTTTTCATATTTACCTGGATATCCACCAGCAGCCATTACAACACAGACTGTAGGCCGTGGATCAACTTCCATATTGATACTATCGAGGTTACCATCGATTGAAGCCTCAAGGACGTCAATCAAATCAGACTTGATTCGCATAACCAGAGGCTGTGCTTCAGGGTCTCCAAATCTGCAGTTAAATTCTAGGACATTGATAGTGTCGCCATCTATCATAAGCCCTGCATACAACATTCCTTTATATGGTCTCCCTTCACTGGCCAGCCCTTTCACTGTCGGAAGCATTATATGCTCCATAACGTAAGCGCTAATTTCTGGAGTAACTACAGGAGCGGGCGAATAGGCACCCATTCCACCAGTATTAGGCCCTTTATCATTTTCAAAAATTGCTTTGTGATCTTGAGATGTTGGTAGTGGAAGAATAGTTTTACCATCAGTAAAAGCAATAAAAGAAGCTTCCTCCCCTTTCAGACAGTCTTCAACGACTATTGTATTGCCTGCCGAACCGAACGCCTTATCATTTAAAATTAGATCAACTGCATTTTTTGCTTCTTCGATTGTTTCAGCAACAATCACACCTTTTCCAGCTGCAAGTCCATCTGCTTTTACCACAATCGGGACACCACGATCATCAATGTATGATTTGGCTTCATCACTATCGGTAAAAACCTTGAAAGCAGCCGTCGGTATGTTGTACTTAGCCAAAAATTCTTTAGTAAATACTTTACTGCCTTCAAGAATAGAAGCTGCCTTCCTGGGGCCAAATATCCGTAGACCATTATCTTCAAACGCATCTACTATGCCCTCTACTAACGAGGATTCAGGACCAACTACAGTAAGTCCAATACTATTTTGCTTGGCAAACTTCAGTAAGTTATCAACGTTTGTCACATCAATATCGACACATTCAGCAATTTCCGCTATTCCAGCATTACCTGGGGCGCAAAATATTTTTTCAACCCTGGCACTCTGGTTGATTTTCCACACCAGCGCATGCTCCCTTCCCCCTGAACCAACAACAAGAATTTTCATATCAGCAACTCCTCTATATTAGATTGCATACGGCTTGTAATAACTTCAATTTAAAGAAAAACAGCTTTTGAGATATCAAGATAATCCATTTTGCAAGTTGACAAACGGGAGTTGAGCAATTAATGAATGAATAACCATTCATTAATTTTATGTCCTGAGTATTTAACAATAAACGACTCAAAACCCTAAGCTTCCTTCAGGTATGAAAGCTGTAGACAAACATACAAGGATTGTAACGGCGGCAACGAAAGTATTTGCCAAAAAGGGCTTTTTCACCGCCAGAATATCCGATATCGCCAAAGAAGCCAAGGTTGCAGATGGGACTATCTATCTCTACTTTAACAATAAATACGACATATTAATTTCTGTTTTCGAAGAAGAAATTGGTAAACTTGTTGAGCAAGTTAAAAAATCATTAGAAAAGGAAGATAATCCACAAATAATGCTCGAAATATTTGCTACTAAGCATCTGCGAGCAATGAAAAAAAACAAGCACCTGGCTGAAGTCATCCAGATAGAGCTACGGCAGACGAATAAGATAATAAAGGATTATCGTAACAAAGCTTTTACTGAATACATAGATATCGTAGCTGACATTATTCGGGCAGGCCAAGAAATGCAAATATTTCACAACGATATCAATCCAGATCTTGCTAAAAGACTATTTTTTGGCGCTCTTGATGAAATTTCCAGAGTTTGGAATATTTCGCTGGAAACCCATTATACAGTTGATGACATAACCAACCAGGTACTTCTGATATTCCTAAACGGTATAAAGACTGAGAAGATCACCTGAAGGAAGTCTGCATAACTCCACAGGTAAAGCGCCATTTACTCATTTACTACTCCTATTTAACATCAACACCAGCTTCATGCAAATTCAGAGCTGCCAATCTGCATTACTTCAAATTCACGATTACCACCTGGCGTTACAACTAACACATCATCACCGACCTCTTTGCCCAGGATTGATCTTCCAAGTGGCGACATCACCGAGATAGAACCTTTCTTAACATCTGATTCCTCAGGTCCAAGCAGCTGATATGTGACTTCCTCATCAGTATCCAGATCTAACAACGTTACAACCGTACCGAATACGGCTTTGTCGGTAGGCACTTTTGAGCAATCAATAACTTCAGCTCGTGATAGCTTATCTTTAAGTTCAAGGATTCGGCCCTCAATATGCCCCTGCCTCTCCTTGGCTGCATGATACTCTGCATTCTCCTTAAGATCGCCATGTTCACGTGCAACTTCGATAGCCTTAACCACCTCAATACGATCGAATTTCTCAAGTTTACTCAATTCTTCTTTCAGCTTAAGGTTGCCTGCTTTAGACATAGGTATACGCACAACCATTATTATTCTCCAATAAAAAAATCCTGCCAGGGTATGCGACATCCTCCTGGACAGGAAAATAGTATGTATAAATAGTATATTTACCAGCGATACATAATAGAAAGAGCTGCGCTCTTTTCTTCATAATCACTGCTATCGGAATATGACAGTTCTCCTTTTAATAGAAAGTTACTACTAATTTCAAGGAAAATATCAAACCCTGCAGTATAGAGGAAGTCATCTTCTGATTCATAGCCAAGAGCAAGCTCTACAGAATAGTGACTTGGAGGACTGCTAAGTTCTTCAACATCACGTAATACACGGTCAATACGAACGGAGAGCAAATTTAACCAATATTCACTCGGACTCCAGTACGGCAAATTACTTTGCTGACCTGTTGCTGTTCCGCCATCCTTATTATTAAGTAATTCATAGCTATATTTCAGTTCATACGTTGTCAGCTCGCTAAAAATTGTATAGGAAGACCAGAAAAATAGCCTATTCTGGTCATTATCATCATCATACCAGATCCTCTGGAACTCGCCGCCAAGGTTTATACCCGACGGGCCTTCCAGAACTATTCCGGCTGCAATACTGTTTGTATCCAGAGATTGCCTTAATGACTCTAGAGTGTCGTCTATGATTTGCTGATCAAATTGAACATACCCAGAAAGTAGCTGGTCAAACTGCTGATTAAGTCTCAATGCATAAATAGGAGTAGAGCTACCACCAGAATTCACATTGTGCAGACCGAGATCAATTTCAACAGATGTTTGATCGTGAAATTTATACGTTATCTTACTATTAAACTGCATACCATCCAGACTTTTACTATCCCCACTTGCCGAATCGTAAAAGATTTTTTCAGCTTCTAGTTCCAGGCTGGTATTCAAGCCAGGCAAGTATCTTAGGCCAGTCCCAAGGCTGTTTTTCTGGATATTTATCTGCCCTCCTCGCCCTTTTCTTTCAAGATATGTCGCATCCATTGATACTATAGGAGCGCGGGCGACTTTATTGCGTTCAATTGACTGCTCAAGCTCAGGTGTTTTTTCGCCGTGTTTTTCAAGGTAGTTATACACCTCAGCTTCCTTATCATAGTCCCCTAATCTTTCATATATTTTTGCAAGATCTTTAAGACCTTCTGTGTTTTGTTCTTTTTCAATATTTTTCCTGAATTGCTTCTCTGCGGCAATGTACTTTTTCTCATCAACTGCTTTTCGTATCTTATACTCATTTCCAATAAGCTCTTGCCACCGATACGTATCAAACAGTTCTGCCGTAACTTCACCTAATGGTGTTGTTGCTATTGAAAGAAAGCCTTTATCCCCCTGAAGAGCATTCAATTTTTCTAATTGATCCGGTTCCTCATAGCGAAATACATCCCAGAATGCTTGCTTCTTTTTCTTTTTCCATTTATATCGTATGTTTTTTTCATCAAGGAGCTTCTTAAACGTTTCGCTTGTAGCCGGAGAAAGCATTACTTCGTAATAGCTGAACGCTTGACTTCTTTCATTCAAATCCCACATGGTCCGAGTTTTCAAAAGCTGTAAATCAATAGGTAGTGCTTGAAAAGGTTTGGTATTGAGATCAGTTAAAACTCTTTCATAATGACCTAATTTGAACTCCATCTGCAGATAGTCATGGTAAAAGACCGCCTCCAACGGGTACTCCTGCCACAGTTGCCAGTATAGCAAGGATGCTTCGCTATACCGCCCTGTATTTTTCAAAAGGTTAGCTTTTTTAACCCTGGCACGCATGGAGTCAGGATACACTTTCGACACTTCAGCTAACATGTTAAAAGCAGCATCCACATACCCTAGCGATTGTGCATACTCCGCCAAGGTGAACAGTTCACGAACGCCACCTTTCCTCTTGCGAAGTTCAGGCATATTGCGCCTTAGAGCATCTGCACTGATTGAGCCCTCAGTAGAAACCAGCTCAAGAATAAGGATACTATTATAATCTCGATTCTCTCCTGAGCTACCCTGCTGAACCTCTGATGTACACATCTGCCCTTGTCCTGAAAGAAGATACAGCCGACACAATTCCAAGTCGACTTCAGAACGAATCTGAGCTAATTGTACAACAGAACTTTCATCTCCAATTTGTGAACGATATTGAGATAATTCATCTAGAGCAGTGGAGGTGTCTCCATCTTTAGAAAGTAGCCGAATATACGAGCGAAAAAGTCTCCAGCTTTCTTTGTCAAATGCACTTTTCCATAATGAATTTCCCGATTGCTTATTATAAAAGTCGAACAATGCCCATCCATCTGAAATTTCACCTGATTCTAAAGAAAAATCAATAAGCTCGGAAATGACCTCCGGTGTAACTCTCCCCGCCGCAATCATCATTCGCATTTCTTTTTGGGACTCATAGACCATTCCCATCATTTTTTCAGTGACGGCCTTATGCAGTAAAATTTCATGATGGAACCTGGAACCGGATGGACTACTTGCAAGGAGCTTAGCGTATAATGAATCGGCAACAGAATATTGTCCGTTTATTCGAAGAGCGTCTAGATAATCAAAGTAGAGGTTTTTACTCTTTCCATTCAACGCTTGTGTATCGATAGCTCGCCCTAATCGTTTTAGTTCCGAAACACTACCGAGTTGTCCAGCAAGAATGATGCACTCCCTTTGCAATTCTTTAGAATAAGGCCTTCTGCTGAGAGCATGAAGTAACGACTCTAATGCTATGAGATCATAACCAAGTTGAATCTCTATTTCGGCCTTCTGCCTGTAATAGTCAAACGTGAAATATTGGTTGGCTGTAACTTTTAGAAGATAAAAATAGGCCTTGTGATAATCGGGTATTGTCAAAAAAAGGTCTACCAGCCTCAATGCAATATCATCCCGACTACCTGTGGTATTAATAAATAGTATTTCTTCGATTTGTATCAGTGGCTGAACTTTTTTCGATTTCCTGAGCTTTTCCGCCATCATTTGATAAATGATGAGCCTGTTGTCGGTAAACTGCTGCAGGTCTTGCCATAACGGTTCTGCACCATCATTTTCTACAATAGCCAGTAAATTTTCTGATATTAGCGTTCTGGCTTCAAATAACTCCTCTGCTGCTACTTCATCATGAGGGATAATAAGTAAATATTTTTCATAATATTTAAGAGATTTGTCAGCTCTCTGTTCATCATACAGATACATCCTGGCAGTTTCCAGGTACAGGTCTGGAGAAACATCACCTTCCTTCTCCACCAGTGCTAGCAAATAGGGTAATGCCTTGCCTCTCGCCCCAGAATTTTTGTAATATTCAAATAGAAGCCTATGATAATCCACCACATCAGGATGTCTTTTCACCAACAATTCCCAGATAGGCACGGCTTTATCTGTTAGGCCATTTGCCGAGTACATTCCAGCAGCTTCCTGCAAGATTTCATCATCAGCTTCACTGGAATACACAAGAGATGAATAGTAATCATCAGCCTTGCCTACATTTCCAAGTTCACTAGCCGTTCGAGCCAGGTCAAGAAGAAGTGTTCGGTCATTAGGAGTTCTTTGTCGTAGCTGCTCCATCAAAACAAACACGTACTGCGTTTTACCGAGTTCTTTTAGCCCCTTTATCAACCCCTTTAAAGCGTGTACACCATCCTCACCTTCCGGCATTGAGGAATACACCTGGCCAAGATACCTGACAGCTCTGCTATATTCTGCAGTCTCAAGGGCTACGTACCCGGCAAGTGAAAGATAATTGTCATTGTTTGGGCTATCTTCAAGGAGCGCCTCGAGAAGCATTGATGCTTTTGAGAATTGTTCAAGATTGTAGAGAACCTTACTATATTCCCACTTAGCCTCTTGAACATGAGTTTTTTCCTGAAAGAGTTTTTCGTAGAATTCAGCGGATTCTTGAAAATTACCTTGTTGAGCTTTCTCTCGCGCAAGGTCCCAATAATATTTCCATTCAGGAACCGCTGAACTATCTAACGAGACAATCTTGTGGACAGGGGAATTATTTTGAGCGTGGATTTCGGGTGAAAAGGCTAGGTTGACAGCCAGTACACACAAAACTATATGACTGAAGAACGTTATACCCAGCCTTTTTCGGGTCATAGACATTGCCTTTTCAGGCAGAAAAGTTTGGTATAGGACCACTCAACAGAGCCTGAGATCTCTGCTGAGTGTCAATCCCTCAGAATTTACTGGTAGTATTTTTTTATTGTCTCTACTACGTAACTTTGCATGTCGTTGGTCAATTCCGGATATATAGGCAAAGCTATAGTCTCATTTGCCGCTTTTTCAGCTTCAGGCATTGAACTCTTGCCAGCATCAGATCCAAGACATTTCTGCAGATGTAACGGAACTGGATAATAAATTTCACAGCCTATATCGTTTTTAAGAAGATAATCTCGCAAATCGTCACGTTGCTCTACACGCAAAATATACTGATTGTAGATATGACCAGCAGCGTCTGATTTTCTTTCTTCTTTCTCATAAACTGCTGTCGGAGTTTTAACGCTTCCACCAGTAAGCAAATCAGAATCGTTAAAAAGTGCGTTATACAGTGCCGCATTCTCCTTCCGTTGCTTATGCCATAAATCAAGATGACGTAACTTCACCCGTAGTGCAGCAGCCTGAATTGCATCTAGACGGAAATTGCCGCCAATCATGCTATGATAATATTTGGGGTGTGCTCCATGATTACGAAGCAGTTCAATTTTCTTGGCAAATCCTTCATCCTGGCAAGTGACCATACCACCGTCGCCAATTCCCCCAAGGTTTTTGCTAGGAAAGAATGAAAAACATCCAGCAGTACCGATTGAGCCTGCTTTTCGCCACCGGATGTTGTCATTATCGACAAATGGATACTCGGCACCAATGGCCTGGGCAGCATCCTCTATTACTGGCAGATCATATTCAGTGGCAATATTCATTATTTCTGCCATATCGGCACATTGCCCATAAAGATGAACTGGAATGATTGCTTTAATCTTCCTTGCAGAATCAGCAGCGAGAACCTCACGCATTTTGACTGGATCGATATTGAAGCTCACAGGATCTATATCAGCAAAAACAGGACGCGCTCCCAATCGCAAAATAACACCCATGGTTGCGAAAAAAGAATATGGTGTCGTGAGAACTTCATCTCCAGGCCCAATATCAAGTGCCATAAGAGCCACAAGCAATGCGTCTGTACCGCTGGAAACTCCAACTCCATATTTAGCGCCAGAATATGCTGCAACCTCTTCCTCAAGTCCTACAACTTCAGGGCCATGAATGTACCGGGTTGAACGTAATACCTGGGTAACAGCCTCAACCAGGTCGGCCTCAAGGGAGGAAAATTGTGCCTGCAAATCAAGTAAGGGAACTCTCATAGTAATAATAATTTATATATAAATAGTATTTTGGATGAAAAGGCGAAGTCGAATCACTCTGTTTACTTATTCATTAGAGTTAATTACAATTTTTTCACCATCAAAGAAGTCGACGATATCAGGCATTTCTGCTTCAAGATATTTTTTCATCTTTTTCAGCAGGTTGACCTCAATTTGTCGCACTCGTTCTCGCGAAATTGCAAATTTATCTGCAATATTCTGGAGAGTCATTGGCTCATCAGTTAAAAGACGCTCTTCGAGAATCATTTTTTCTTTATCGTTAAGCTTATCCTTTAGCACTTCAAGCAGCTCAGCAAGCTTTACACGAATCTCTTTTCCTGCAACAGTAGACTCGATAGTTGGCCCATTGCTTGGGATAAAATTTTTCTGTTCATCATCAGAGTCTGACCGCACAGGGCTTTCAAGAGAAACATCCCAGTTATCCATCCGCTGGCTCATCTCAATAACTTCACGTTCTTTCACGTTAAGCCGCTCTGCAAGCAACTTTGGTTCAGCTTTAAAGCCTTGGGCTTCAAGGAGTTTACGCTCTTTGTTGAGGCTGAAAAAAAGTTTTCTCTGTGCTTGGGTTGTGCCAATCTTTACCAGGCGCCAATTGTCCATTATAAACTTCAGGACATAGGCACGTATCCAGTAAGCCGCATAATAGGAAAACTTGACGCCCCGATACGGATCAAACTTTTTTGTGGCTTGGACTAACCCAACATTCCCTTCCTGGATGAGATCCATAAAGCTCTGCATCCAGTACTTCTGGAAATCCATAGCAACCTTTACCACCAGGCGAAGATTGGAGGAAACTAGACGGTATGCGGCATCCTGATCTCCGTGCTCTCGAAAACGAATAGCCAGCTCATCTGTCTCTTCTCTTGACAACAGTTCGTATTGACTAATTTCCTGAAGATATCGGTGAAGTGCAGGGTTACTTAACGCAGGAAGATTTTCATCATCGGGGAGAGATACCAGTTGCTGCCCTTTAAACTCATCGTCTTTATCGTCGCTGTCCGCTTCAAATTCAATTTCTAAATCTACGGAACCTTTACTCATATCATTCAGTCTCCTGACTGGAATTGTACATCATGTTTTGAAAAAGATTACAATTTTACCTTCCTAGAATGAAAGTGCAATCATATTATTCAAAACACTGCTTGAAATCGGGAAATATGCTATTATAGAGCAGACTGCATAGTTAAGGGATAATAAAGAAAATCTTTTCGAACACTAAACTGATTTATGTAACAGTTAAACAAGTCTTTATGGTACACAACCAACTGTCACTAACCAAACCAGTAACGCTTCACATATGGAAATATCTATTTTATTATTAAGCCTTTTATGCTAAATACTACCGGTCCTCAAACATATACCTTTCTACTATACTCTTTTGTTACTGATTTTACCAATTGCCTACAATGAAAAACATCCGAAACTTTAGCATCATTGCCCACATAGACCATGGGAAATCTACACTTGCTGACCGAATGATTCAATTCTGCAGCATGATTTCTGTCAGAGAGTTCAAAAATCAATTCCTCGATAGCATGGATATTGAGCGTGAGCGCGGGATAACCATCAAGAGTCAGACTATCTGTCTTCCTTATAGAGCAAAAAACGGTCAGGATTATTCCCTTAATCTTGTTGACACCCCCGGACATGTTGACTTCAGCTATGAAGTTTCTAGAGCATTAACTTCTTGCGAAGGTGCCCTTCTGCTCGTTGATGCAGCACAAGGTGTTGAAGCACAAACATTGGCAAACCTCTACCTTGCCATGGAAAATGATCTTGAAATCATTCCTGTGATTAATAAGATTGATCTACCATCAGCAGAGCCTGAAAAGATCGCTTTACAGATTGAAGATGATCTCGGTCTAGATGGAGAGATGATCCAATATTGCTCTGCTAAAACAGGAAAAGGTGTCGAAGATATCCTGGAAAGCATTGTCACCCTGCTTCCACCGCCGGAAGGTGACCCTTCGGCTAAACTGCAAGCTCTTATTTTTGATGCCAACTACGACCCTTTCCGTGGCACCATCATTTCTATACGTCTACTGAATGGTACCGTTAAAACCGGTGACACCATCAGATTCATGTCGAATAACTCCGAATATAAAGTTGAAGAAGTAGGCATTTTTGGGATACGGCGTCAACCAGAAAAATCACTTTCTGCAGGTATGGTAGGTTATATCATTGCTGGCATCAAGAGTGTTCAGAATGCCCGTCCTGGCGACACTATTACCCTCAGAGATGATCCTGCCCCTGCACCTTTAGAAGGTTTCAAAGAAATTCAACAGGTCGTTTTTTCTTCAATTTACCCTATCTCTACTGATGATTATGAAGACCTTGCGGCTGCTCTTGAGAAATTACAGCTTAACGATGCTGCACTTACATTCGCCAAAGATTCTTCGGCAGCCCTTGGGTTTGGTTTTCGCTGCGGATTTTTAGGCCTGCTGCACTTAGAAGTTGTTCAGGAACGCCTTGAACGTGAATTTGACGTTTCTCTCATCTTAACGGTTCCTTCAGTTCGTTATACCTGCTACTTAAGTGATGGTTCAACTCTCGAAGTTGATAACCCTGCATATTACCCTGACCCTGCCAATATAGATAAAACAGAGGAACCCTACATCAAGGCAACTATCCTAATGCCTGAAAAATACATGGGTGCTGTCATGAACCTCTGCATGGAACGTCGCGGTGAAAATACCAACTATCACTATCCAACACCTGGCAGGATCGAATTCACCTGTGAAGTTCCACTAGCTGAGGTTATTTACGACTTCTACGATCGTTTAAAATCAATAACACAGGGCTATGGTTCGTTTGATTACTCCTTGCTTGACTATCGCGCAAGTGACCTTGTAAAGCTCGACATTCTTGTTAATGGAGAGCGTGTAGATGCATTGTCTCAGCTCGTTCATCGCAATAATGCCAGAGCGCGCGGCCTGCATGCATGCGAAATGCTAAAAGAAGAGATTCCACGACAGATGTTTAAAATAGCTATTCAGGCTGCAATCGGAGGAAACGTCATAGCGCGAACTACTATTGCCGCTCTTCGTAAGGACGTTACAGCAAAGTGCTATGGTGGTGATATTTCACGAAAAAGAAAGCTATTAGAAAAACAAAAGGCAGGCAAGAAACGAATGAAAACGGTAGGAAACGTAGACATTCCTCAGACTGCATTCCTGGCAGTGCTGAAGTCAGAACAAAAATAACGCAAAACCAGTATTTTTACTGCCTGGCCATGCTGTTGAAGGCAGCCACAACAAGAAAGATAGCAGTGTGTTATATTTCAAAACAAATAACTTCAGTCACTTACCGTCCTTTGCTGGTTCGGTGTGAAAAGCGGAAACCCCTAATAAATATTGCCCTAGGATATAGCAGAGGTTAGGCTAGGTATCAGCAACAATACCTGAGCAGAGTTTTTATTAGAGTTAAAGAGCAATAAAACGCTAGTTTCCATTATAGGCCTGTGACGCTACCTGACCCACCTCTGCAACTCACAGCTAGAGGCATCCTGAAGTTTTTTGAGCATTTCATCTGAGTCGAAAAGAATCTTACATAGTTCACATTTACGATACGTGACGATATCACGTGCTTTCATCCCGGAAAAAGACGCGATTACGGAAATGCCCTGATTTCTGATGCAATTGTAGAGCGGGTTGTTTTCGCTTTTATGAAAAAGCTCCTCTACTGAGGATGTACGCAGATTACCAAGTTGAAAAAAGTTGGTGGTAGTAAAATGGCTCCCGGCATCACAGCACGCATACATCGTGAGGTCGGGTGCGAGATATGGATTCATGGCGCATCTGTTATCCTGATAGTCTGTACATATTTTATTCCGACCAAGACCTTCTGCCCTTCCTGAATATATTACCGGTTCTGGAAAATACTTCAGATTGTTATCGCGTAAAAATGCTTCAAAACTATCATCTTTTTCCGTGAAGTCTGTTACAAATGAAATGAAGTAGTCTATCCCGTTATCCGAACAAGCCTTGGCAGCATTATGTACATTTTGCTGGGGAATATGCTGTTGGTGCCACCTGCTGTAGCTTAAGCGTAACTGACAAAGCCCACTTTTTTTAAGAGACATAACTTTTGCATTAGCAGCAACCTGTGTTTTAGCCCATAACGAATTAGTAACCACTCGGGTATAGATTTTCAGATAGCTGCATAGCTCAACAAGAGATAAAAGGTCTTCAAAATAAACAAAAGGCTCACCCGCAGTAAAACTTATACCGGTCACATTGGCCTGGGCCAGCTTTTGAATCATTTCATGAGCCGTAGAGAGTTCCATCTTTGTTTCTAACACTGACTCATCTGCTGCAACACAATGTGTACATCTGATATTACAGCGGGTCGAATAACCAAAAGCTATTTTCCTCATACACTCTCCTGATACCGCTTATCTATCACAACAATGGGCCGCGGCTCTAGTTGTTACTTACTCTGCTGCATGCAGAGTAGAATTCCCTGTTTTAGACGTACGATGCCTTCTTCTCGAAGCAAGATATTGCTCAATCCGCGACTGGAACCAAAAAGCAAGATTTCATCATACAAAGGGTATTCAAAACCGGTCAGCGTAATTCCCACAACATCTCCACGTAGAGGAAGAAATGAACACGTTTCTCCAGGTTTACCAGGGATTAAATTATCCACTCCTGAATGAAGAATTGATATTCGACTATTTTTATCTATAATTGAAATTTTCAGATCCCTATACGCATCCCCTGCAGCAAGTAGAATATTCGAAAGACTCATGTCCCAGCGGCCCCCAAGTCCACCCAGTAATGAGATATGTGTGGCTCCTTTCTCCTTGGCAAGATTAAGAGCAAGTTCAAGATCTGTAGCGTCTTTTCTACACGGATAACGATGAAACTCGACTCCTTGCTCCTTGAATGCATCAAGAACATCCTTCTCCACTGAATCCATGTCACCAATTAGAATATCGGGTTTTATTCCTTTTTTTATACAGTGGTTAGCACCACCATCAGCAGCAATAACAAGATCGGGGTCAGCAAAGCCATCTAGAGCAATTCGAGATAAATCTAAACTCCCGTTGGCGACAATGAGAATATGCATAAACATCTTCCTCTTTTTCAACATATCATGCTACGCAGTCTTCAGGGATCAACACAAGGGAAGACCGTTTTAAAGTGAGCGTTATTTTTTGATTTACATCAGGAGGAATTGGATCAATTGCCAGATCAAAAATAAATTTATGCCCTCCAGCATTGATGGTCATGCGATATAAACTCCCCTGGAATCGGCGCTCTGTAACTACGCCTGAAATGGTTGGTGAACCTGCTTTGATATTGGCACCAGCAAGATTTGCACCTTCAGGACGTAAGAGCAATTGCATGTTCCTGTTACTACTGTCCGACAATTGCAGATGCAAGTTGCTTAGTCCAGGTACAGCAGACACAAACATCCCTGTATCGTCAATTTCACCTTTAACAAAGTTCGTGAATCCTAGAAATTTTGCTATATTCGTGTTAGCGGGTGTACGATAAAGGCCTTCAGGAGTATCAAACTGTTGCAGAATTCCGCCCTGGAGCACAGCAACCTTATCTGCTACAGTAAATGCTTCAGCCTGATCATGAGTAACGAAAACAGCAGTGACACCAAGAGATTTCAGTATAGCACGTATCTCGCCGGTCAATCGATCACGAAGCGTACGATCAAGAGAACCAAGCGGTTCGTCCAGCAATAAAAGTTTAGGTTCTGGGGCTAGACTTCTTGCCAGAGCAACCCTCTGGCGCTCTCCGCCAGAGAGCTCATCAATCCTCCTATGTCCAAAACGTGAAAGCCCAACAAGTTTGAGCATAGATGCTACTCTTTGCTCCTGCTCTTTGGCCGAACAGTTTTGCATTTCTAAACCAAAAGCAATATTCTGTGAGACGTTTTTATGTGGGAAAAGTGCATATTCCTGAAACATCATGCCAATTTTACGTTTATGTGGTGGGATTGATTTCAGGTCATTCCCATAGAACACAACAGACCCATCCTCTTCCTTTTCCAGGCCAGCAAGCAGCCTTAACAGAGTTGTCTTTCCTGAACCGGATGGGCCGAGTAGGCAGAGGATTTCACCTCGTTCAAGTGAAAAATTCACATTCTGCAATAGTGGTTCACCATCATAATGATTAGTGATATTTTTTACTTCAAGTATTTTATCCATTACTCACTGATAATACTGTTTTATGGTGTAATTATCTACTTCCCTTCACGCCATCAAATCGCCCAATCAACCAAAACCCGGAACAGGTCACAAGCATCAAAATAGTGCTCATGGCCATGGCCTGCCCATAATTAAGATCACCAGGCTGTCCTAGGAATCTGAAAATAGCCACTGGCATAGTTGGGACATGTGGTCGAGTAACAAAAGCCGAAGCCCCAAACTCACCCATACTGATAGAGAAAGCAAAAATTGCGGCGACCAGAATCGCTCTTGAGATTAGGACTAAATCAACCCTCTTCCAGACCTCAAACGGAGATGCACCGAGCAATGCAGCCGCCTCCCGCAATGAGGACGGAATTTGTCTGATACTTGGCAGAATACAGCGAATCACAAAAGGAAAAGCAACAAGGGCATGGGCAATTGGTACAATTGCCAGCGAATCACGCAGGTTTAATGGCGGTTTATTAAGCGTAATAATATAGCCAAAACCAAGTGTTACTGCCGAGGTAGCTAAGGGTAACATTATAAGAGCATCCCATAATGAAGCGCCGCCACTTTTTGCCGATGCGAGAAATGTGGATGCTAAAAGGCCAAGCACTACCGCAATGGCCATTGCAACTATACCAAAACCTACGCTGTTAATTACAGCGGTTATAGGCTCAACAAAGAAAACAGACCGTGCAGGAGTGGTGAAAAGAGCTGAGTAATACGCAAGGGTTAGACCATCGTCCCCAACCAGGGAACGAACAACCAAAGCCATGAGGGGTGTTACAAGCAGTCCAACCATAAAAACAACATTACAGCTCACTGCAATTTTCTGTGGAAAACTATCTGGTGACATGGCAACTGCAGAGGCATTGTCAGAATAAAAGGCAACTTTTGTTTTTCTATCCAGTCTTGCATATAACCACATAAGTATAAAATTTACAGCGATCTGGATAAGTGATAATGCTGCAGCCATTGGAAGATTAAAAAGCTGTACAGATTGCCGGTAAATTTCCACTTCTATTGTCCCATATCCTGGACCACCCAAAATGAGCACCACTCCAAAACTTGTGAAACAGAAAATAAACACTAGCAAAGCAGCAGAGCCAATAGCTGGAAACAAAAGTGGCAGCGTGATTTTGCGAAATATTTGCCACGGTGATGCACCTAATAACATTGCGGCTGCATTCAGATTGTGATCAAGTTTACTCCAGTACCCCCCCACTATTCGTAGCACAAGTGAGTAATTATAAAAAACATGAGCAAGCAGAAAAAACCATACCGTCTGATCTAGCTGAATAGGAGGCGAATCTAGATCGAACAATGAAATAAGCCAGGTATTCACAAGCCCATTGTTACCTAGCAATGCACGAAAAGCAGCTGCCGTGACCACTGTAGGTAAAACAAAAGGCACAGTCATTAAAGCCTGGAGTGCATTTTTACCCTTAAATCGATAGCGTGAGAATATATACGCTCCGGGTAAAGCCAGCAGCAATGTAAGGATCGTTGATAAAGCTGCCTGCCAGGTTGTAAACCAGAGAATCTTGATATAGGCAGTACTTGTAAAGAGTTTGCTGAGCACCTTGGGCTGCCACTGGCCATCAGGTAAGAAACTCAGCAGAACAATCTTTACCAGAGGATAAAAGTAAAATAGTACAAGAAAAAGAAGAGGTAGAGAGAATAACAGCCAGCGATAGATCTCTCGCTTTTGAACCACGCGGATTTCTCTCATACCTCGTTTATCTATTTGCAATTGGCGTATCCTTATTTCAGCGAAGGACAGTGTTAGTCCAGGCTTCGATCCAGATATTTCGTTTAGCCTCGATAGCCTCTGGTGCAACAACTACCGGTTCTGTTGCTACTACTGCATGCTTTACAAACAGATCAGGGAGCTTAGCATCAGAGTTAGATGGAAAGACAAACATCTGCAGCGGGATATCTTCCTGGAATCGTGGGCTCAACATAAAATCTACAAATTTTTGGGCTAGATCAACCTCACTGGTACCCTTAAGAATACCTACAAATTCAATCTGCCGGAAGGCATTGTTTTCGGTGACCACTACTGCAGTGGGAGCCTCGTCTAAAGGCTTTTCAGAATAGTAGATTGTTGCCGGTGGGCTTGAAGCATAACTGACGACTATTGGCCTGTCACCTTTAGAGGCCGCCGTGAAATGACCAAAATATGCGTCCTCCCACCCATTAGCCACTATCACTTTATTCTCGCGCAGTAGAGTCCAAAACTCCAAGTACCCGTCCTCGCCAAACCTGCCAATGGTTGCAAGTAAAAAAGCCAACCCAGGCGATGATGTAGCAGGATTCTCAACAACTGTAAGCCCCGAGAACTCAGGTTTTACCAGATCTGACAAATCTGTTGGTGGCGCCATATTTTTCTCAGCAAACCAGGCTTTATCGTAATTCAGACAGACGTCTCCATAGTCAACTGGAAGCAGTCGATTCTCACTATCGAGTTGTAATTTTTCAGGAATGGACAACAGCATTGGAGAAGTATAAGGTTGGAAAATATCGGCATCAATAGCTCTTGAAAGAAAGGTGTTGTCGACACCAAAGAATACATCAGCCATCGGGTTTTCTTTAGACAATATTGCCTGTACCAGTGCCGCTCCTGCATCTCCAGATTTTAGAAATCTTATTTGAACTCCATGTGCTTTTTCAAAATCTGCGATAACCTCTTTACTGACATTAAAACTGTCGTGGGTCATAACGGTAAGTGTTTTCTCAGCATTAGCTGTGCAGGAAATCAATACGAGTAAAACAGGTAAAAAAGATTTTAAAATAAACTTTACATTTTTCATATAATTCTCCGAAATGATTTTTCCAAATTTTCGGGAGCGTGCAGCCCAAAAAAAAGTCGTCTCCGGAAAGAAGACGACAATAAAGTCACACTGTTCCCTCCGCCGGCATTACCCGGATCAGGTTAAGCGGTCGGGTTAAAGCATAAACCCCTCTCAGCCCAGTCGTTCCGAGCTCCCGCAATATTGCGCCTAAAGTAGGCTACGTAGCATGGTTTTGCAAGTATGAAATGTGACCATTCGCTCTACTTGTCTGGTAAATCGACACATAACGACGATCTTAAGGCCATGCCTACCAAATCATGATCACACAATATTTCTATATCGGCTTGGAGATTCACCTGTCCATCTTTTGAAGGACCGTGAGAAGGTGCTCTGTTCTGAAAAACCCAGGAGAAAAGCTATCTCTGCCAAATCCAAACGTTTATCTCGAACATAATCTTTTGCTATATTCTTGCGCGTTTCATTGAGTAGAGTAATAAATGTAGTTCCTTCTTCTCGCAATAAACGCTGTAACTTTCTGGTACTGAAAAACAGTTCCGATGCTGTCCTTTCCACCGTTGCATCGCCTGACGGTAAATGCTCTACAATAATTTTTTTTACCCTTTCTACCAAGGAACTGTCCTGCTTTGCAGTCAAGTACTGACTCATGACATGTTCTTTGGTTGCAAGCATTTCCTCATTGCCACTGGGGAGAATTCTGTCAGCATCCTGTAATGACAGCTCTATTCTGGAAACAGGTGCATCAAAACTAACGGGAGCCTGAAATAACTCATAATATCTGCCTGCACATTTTTCAGGACGGCTATGCCTAAAACTGATAGATAGTGGATAAAGCGGGCGTTGAAAATTCACCTTCAATACAGAAATTATCCAGGCAATTGCCGCATCTTCACGTGCTAGTGAATATTGTGCCTCGTCTGAATTAGTAAGATCGAAGATAATGGAATTGTTTACCTTGTCCTCACACATAACAGCAAATCTTGCGTCTGAGATAACCTGATGAAACCTTATGAGCCGATCAAGCGTGGTCCTCAAACAAGTGCTCATCAACAAGGCGTAACCTAAAACTCCGAAATGTGTCGGGTGCCACTTTTTTGCAGCCAACAACCCAAAACATGGATCTTCGATAACTCGCTCCATCTCTTCCCAGAGTGCAGAAATTTTACCTAAAGGATACCTTGCACCGGCCTGGTGCATTAGAGATGGGTCAAGCTGTACTTTATGGAAAACAGCCACAGGATCATGGTTGTATTCTTCGAGAATATTCCACAGGACCAGCTGAATACTCGCAAGTTTAGTCAAATACATACACAACACCTCAACCACGTAGAATTGTCTAAAGAATAGAAATACCACGAATGGCGCAAAATGCTAAACGAATTACGCAAAGTGCCAAGAACAGTTATTTTCAACCTGTTATTATGTTAGGAAATCGGAGCAGCCCCTATCGTGTATACGATCAACTATAGTAATGAGGTAGGACAAATGGAATGCAAAAGTAATCACGTCATCCACCATCCTGCAAAAGTCGACTCAACCTTTGATCTTGTGAGAACAATAGTAATTGACCTGCTCATACAGGATGATGAAAGGATAAAGCTTGAAACTAAAGAGAAGAAATTTTTCTCTGATCTTGCGTCCACAATTACTGTAACAGATACCATCCAGATCTATATTGATAGTGCTGAACATATAGAAAAAGGATTGAGTGAAGAACTCACTGTCTCTGGTATTCTTCTTGATCACGTAGAAAAACAGCACTCTTTCACATTATATTTCATTATTGAAAAGGAGGCGTTACTGATCCCAAGAGGTAAGGCTCGCTTAAACAAGTTTATCGGGAAAACTCTATATGTGCCTGTGCCAATAGGTCCAGGAGTTTTGTATCAATCTGTTTTCAAGATGAAACTTGATTGTGTTAACTGTAATGACGACGCATACAATTTTGCTGAAGGTCGTGGCTACTTTATTTTTAACGCAAAGAAAAACCGTTATTACCTCTCAACGATCCAACATAAAAACATTGATTCAGAGGACAAATGCTTAAACCTTAAAAGAGATACAACCAACAGGCTCCGCTATAACTAACACGTGTTAACTAAAACTATACATAGCAGATGTCAAATGACAGGAATGTCTGACATATACAATATGGCCTGATTTCATAACAATCACTCATCACCGGGTTATGGAGGAGAAAATGAAAGAACAAAAAGTCGATCTACTTATAGATAATGCTCATAATATTTTTAACGCCACCTCTATATATGACGTCATTGATTTAGAGAATAGACAGGAAGCCGAAACCTTTTTAATTAAAAGGTACAATAACCCTGATAAAATATCGATAAACAGATATCTAGATATAGTTGAAAAGATAAAGAATTTCCTGAATAATGATTCAACTATTCAATAGCTGTGAACGAACTTTGAGTATTCGATCTCACACCATTCAAAGAGTCACGATAATCTTTGTTTACCTCATCTCGTTTTAAATGAGGTAAACAATGGCGGCTAGCATGTCGCCAATGCCTCCAATTTTCGTCGTTCACACCTTTTATTCATGTTTGTTTGTGGTACAATATAACAGGTCATACATTGTAGTATATGGCGCGAACATTTTGTGGTTTTAGTTTTACCTCCCTTTTCAAATACGAGGCTCACTACATGAAAAATCAGCTATTGAAGATTTTTTTGATGAGTTGGATTTTTTTGGCTACCGCCTCTCCATCGATTGGTTCAGATATTACTATCCTTACCAGCGAATTCCCTCCATTCAACTATACGGAAGCTAATCAAGTAAAAGGTATATCTACAATCGTGGTTCGTGCTCTACTTGATAAGGTTGGCATAGACAAAGATATTTCGGTTTATCCGTGGAGCAGAGCATATAAGACGGCAATTGAAAGAGAAAATGTACTTATCTTTACTATTGCACGAACACCAGACCGGGAGCACCTGTTCGAGTGGATTGGTGTTATTGTAGAAAGTGACACTTTTCTCTTTTCTAGAATTGACAGAGACGACATCAATATTGTGAGTTTGGAGGATGCAAAGGACTACAGTATTGGTGCTGTACGTAATGGTATTCGGGCAAAGTATCTCTACGAAAATGGTTTCACCAAAATTGAAGAAGTAAAAGATACTATGTCAAATGCCCAAAAGATGAAATTAGGCCGACTAGACCTGTGGGTCGAGGATGAGAATGCAGCCTATTCTGCCTTTCAGAAGATGGGAATTGATCCCCATCAATTCCTTAAGAAAGAACTTCTACTTGATATGAAGTTGACTGGTTATTTAGCAATGAGTAAAGGTTCTGATGCCAATATTGTCAGAGCACTAAAACAAGCTTTTATAGAGCTCAAGGCCTCAGGAGAATATGAGAGATTACTCCTTAATTATAGTATGACTTACAGAAATTCATATCAAGATCAAGAACAGTAAAATAAATCCTGTAATGCGTTTATGAAGGGGTAATATTAAGCCTATTTTTTAAAAACTTCTTTTTTCAACCCATGTATTTTCATTTTGTTGTAAAGAGCTCTTGGCGTTAATCCTGCAAGCTGGGCCGCCTCACCAATTCTGCCGCCAACATTGTCCAGAAGTTCGACCAGGTACTTCCTCTCTGCCGACTGAGACAAGAGATTTTTATATGACTTGAGTGTAGTGCCAGGTCGAAATGCATTGTCTGTAAGATTTGTGACATCTATAGATTTATCAGAGGCCACCATCCTTGGTATTTGTATAAGATCAGCTGTAATAGTTGAACTTACCGCCAACATAACTGCTCGCTCAATAACATTTTGTAACTCTCGAACATTTCCAAACCAGGGTACTGAAAGTAGTAAATTCATAGCCTGTACATCTAACTTTTTCACATACTCCCTTCCGTTCTTTTTCTTTCGGTTAACAAAATGCTGAACCAGTATGGGAATATCTTCGGTTCTGTCTCTTAGTGGCGGAATGTGTACCTGAAAGACTGATATCCTATAGTACAGATCAGAACGTAGAGCACCTGAGTTGATGAGTTCTGTTGGGTCAGTATTCGTTGCAGCTATCACTCTGAAATCAGTATTTACTTCAGTGTTGCTACCTAGTCTCTGAAGACTACGCTCTTGAAGCACTCTCAAAAGACGTATTTGCATTGATGCAGACATGGCTTCTACTTCGTCCAGAAAGAGCGTTCCACCGGCTGCATGTTCAATTTTACCTATACGCCTCTCAACTGCTCCAGTGAATGCTCCTTTTTCATATCCAAAAAGCTCGGATTCAAGCAATGCATCAGGAAGAGCTCCACAATTAACAGCCATGAATGGACCAGACCTTCTACGTGATTCATTATGGAAGATATTGGCAAGCAATTCCTTGCCTGTTCCTGTTTCACCGACCAGAAAAACAGGTGACTCTGTAGGGGCAATATCTTTTACAAGATCAAGAAGTTGATCCATTAATGGACTTTTAGTGACTATCGTTTCAAGGCTTGGCTGCTGGTTTATATATCCTGCAAGGTATCGTTCTCGATTTTGCTCCTTTTTATTGTGCATTAATTCTAAAAAGAGAGAATGGCACCCTTTAATATCTGCTCTATGCAAAACGTGGTTTCTTCCTGACTGAATTGTCTTTTTATCATTACTTGTCTCGGACAAGATCAGTACATATGGCACAAAACTGGAAGTTGCTAACTCTTCAATAGCCAGATCGTTAAGCTCTTCATGTGATCCATCAATTATCCAAGCATCAAATACCCGAGAAAAAGCTATAGAATAAAATTCACTAGCGCTGTTAATACTTACTATCTGACATGTTGATGTTTCAAAATTAAGTAGCAGTTCTTCATAAAGATCTGTAAGACCAAAAAAGAGAAGTTTATACATGGTGAGCTCTTAGATGATTAATCGTATTTTTCATTGATTCGTTATTAATGACTTCTATTTCATTCCTTTAAACCTGTCACCCATTTTTACGAGCTGGATTGCTTTAACGTCGGCAATGCAGTCAGCAATTTCAACTATACGAAGATTATGCCAACCAAGAGTTTCTTCTTTATTTAGTACCCAGGTGTGATTGTGGTGTGGTAACTGGATTATAGAATGATTTCAGGACATGGCGGAAGGGGTCTGCGATCTGAGCATTTTTCAGGCAGAAAGGGCTACCTTCTTACGTAATAACAGAGCTGTGCAACCATCCTCGTAATATTCTTTTCTTTTACCGTATAACGAAAAGCCAACCCTACTATAAAGCTGCATTGCGGGGTAATTGTGCTCACATACCTCTAGAGTGAGCAGTGTGAGACTAAGGAGACGCGCCTGATACTCTGCATACAAGAGCAAATCGGTGGCCACTCCACTCTTTCTGGAAAATCCAGCAACGCCAATGGAATATATACGTAATCTACTGCTTTTCTTACGCTTAAGCAGAATCATATAGCCCAACATTTTTCCTTCATTTTCAACCTTAACAACAACACTGTTCGCTTTAGTCACAAGATAGCGAAACTGACGAGCTGAAATCCGTTCACTTTCAAAAATCTCTGACTCCAGCGCGATCAAACCTCGAAGGTCTGCCAGTTTCGCAAGCGTAATAACTGCCATTGACTATTACCAGGACCTCTGTTTCAAATCAAGACGGGCAATGAATTCACGAAGGATTATCCTGTAGAGTTCAGTACCCAGAATTTTATCTTCAATACCGTGATCTATTGAAGGATTATCATTAACTTCGATTACAAGAACATCCTTGCCAATTGTTTTGAGGTCTACACCATAGAAACCTTTCCCTATAGACAGGGCAACTTTTTTTGCAATTCGTACGACATGTTTTGGAACTGTATGTACAGGCAGTGTTTCAACTCTTCCTGATCTTGTACAGCCGGTAGATTTATGCTGGTAAATCTGCCAGTGCCCTCGAGCCATATAATATTTACAGGCGTAAATACATTCTCCATTCAGTACACCTATTCTCCAGTCATATTCAGTTGGAACAAACTCCTGAGCAAGAAGGATAGATGATCGCTGGAACAGTTGCCCGATGAGATCATTGTATTCCTCCAAGGTTGATACCAGAGAAACTCCAATAGAAAATGACCCGTCAGGAATCTTTATAACCATATTAGTGCCCAGGTATTCAGACACTTCCTGAAACGATTTCAAACCGGTTTTAAACAAAAGCATAGATTTTGGTGCAGATATACCAGAATTATCCATCAATTCTTTAAGATACACTTTGTTTGTACAACGAACAATGGACGCAGGATCATCAATGACTGCCATATCAGCCTGCCAGGCTGCCTGTGCTAACTGGTAAGTGATATTGTTTACCGCTGTTGTCTTACGAATAAAGAGTGCATCAAACTCCATCAGCCGAGTGGAATCTTGCTCGGTAATCAGTTCAGCATTGATATTAAATTTTTTAGCTTCGCTTACAAAAAGATTTAATGCACTCCGATTACTGGGTGGAAAGGGCTCATTGGGATCATGAAAAATAGCTAGATCATAACGATTTGGTTTCTTACTCCGTGGCTGTCTCCAGATTTTGCTGTTGAACAAATCAAGATTGGTTGCAAAAAGATCCTGTTGCTGATCATCTAGTTCACTAATTGACAGTGGGCGAATATGGGTAACCTGTCCCGGTTGTTTATTGTTAAAACGTACACGCAATAAAGGCGCCGGATATTGGTCATAAATAAAACGCGCCAACCGTTCAAGCTTTGGATCGTTACACTTGCCAAAAAAGAGGTCTAATTCAAAACCTTCATCATCTTTGCTAATTCCGTTGAGTTCATGGCATCTACAGAGTCTGGTTAAAAATTTATCAAGTTTTGCAGGATTACCATTATCCATCTTACTTAAGGTGTCGATGCTAGGGATAACACTGTGTTTACGAGCTTGGGCAAGTAGTGAACAATAATAGCCTTCGGAATGATAAGAAAGATCTGAACAAAGATTTATGACCAGATATGTGTTCTTGCTCAATGCGTCATTTTGTAAATACTGGGTCGCTGTAATTACACTTTCAGTTTGATAGTAGGGTTCCCACAAGTCGAGAGAATCAATAACAAGTAAAACAGATTTCATGAGAAGTTATTATGAATCAAATAAATGAATATGCTAAGGCCATCAATTGCAGGGCCTTAGCATATTCTGATCTGATAGATGAAATTTAACGGGGACGATCGTCAATTGGAAAATAATGCAAATCGTTTGGCCCTATATATTCTGCTCGGGGACGAATAAGACGGTTGTTGCTCCATTGCTCGAGAATGTGTGAGGTCCAGCCGACGGTTCTGCTGATTGCAAAAATTGGAGTGAACAACTCCTGTGGTAGCCCCATTGCACTGTAAAGAGACGCTGTATAGAGGTCAACATTAGGAAATACTTTTGTCTGCTTGAGGACTACTCGTTCTATTTCCCTGGTAATATCAAAAATTGTAGTATTCCCAGTATAACTGGTGATAATGCTGGCATGCTTACGGAGGACTCCGACTCGTGGATCTTCACAGGTATAGACACGGTGCCCAAAGCCAGGAATCTTAATCTTGTTTTTTAGTTTATTCAGAATTAATTCTTCAGCTTTTTCAGGTGAACCTATTTCATTAATAAGCTGCATGACTTCCATATTAGCTCCTCCATGCAGTGGCCCTTTGAGTGCACCGATTGCTGAGGTAACAGAGGAGTATATATCTGAAAGAGTAGCAGAAGTTACTCTGGCGGCAAAGGTGGATGCATTCAACTCATGATCAGCATGAAGAATCAGAGCAACATCCAGTGCCCGCTCTACTATCGAGTCAGGCTCTTTTCCCTGTAGGGTATAAAGGAAATTGAATGCTATTCCGTGTCCTGATATCGGTTTAATTGGCTCAAGGCCCTCGCGTAACCTCTGGTGTGCTGCAATAAGTAAGGGTATTCGCAGAGTGAGCCGCTGAGCCTTACGGAGACGCGCATCAAGTCTGATGTTGCCGCTATCGGGATCCCAATGCCCCAGCGAAGATACCGCCGTACGAATTACCTCCATTGGAGTCGCAGCCTTGGGAAACATTCTAAGGATCATTATCGTTTCAACCGGCAATTCCATTGATCCTGTAAAACCATCAAGAAACGCCTTGAACTCTGTATCTCGCGGTAAACAACCATACCAAAGCAGGTAAGCAACTTCTTCAAAAGTGCTTTTCTCTGCCAATTCCAACGCATCATAACCTCGATATACAAGACGGCCGTTTTGGCCATCAATGAAACAGATTTCAGAATCACAAGCTACTACATCAGCAAGGCCAGCATCTGACTGCTTTGGCACATTCACAGCACATTTTGCGTTCAAAATTGTTCCTTCCAAAATTCGTAATGACTTGGTTAACAAGGAGACACTTGAGGTCATCTTCCCCCTGAAGTCTTTTTTACTATCAAAACCACTTTACAACAGGGGGATAGCCTTAAACTCGCTGGTTGAGCTTCAGTCATCAAACATCATTTCACCGAAGTAATCGTCAGGGTCGAAGCTTCCTTCAAGCATAGATAATCTTATCGGAGTCTTAGAAAGAATTACATACTCTGTTCCACATTCATAACATGTGATTTCGTCACCCTCATTGAAGTAGTATTCAATAGGAATGAATTCTAGACAGATCTCACATTTTCCAAACCTCTCTCCATCACCTTGATGCTTATTAAACTTTGCCATGCTATTCTCCTTTGTTTGTTATAATCATGGGTAGTTTAAACGTGATGATATCAATAATCGTGCCATTCAGTAATCATACCCAACCCACCGTACTTGCGTATTATTTCTCCGACACATAAGGTTTATCTTAAACCTGAAATTGATAGAAAAATTCCGAAATACTTATGCGAGCCACCTACAATGACACTCAACTACTTGTAAAGTCAGGATAAATTTAATTTTTCCGAATTGATGAAATTCTTCCGATATTTTCCAATGAAGAAATGAGAAGCCGCTATAAGTTGAACGAAAGATATTATCGTTCAATCTCCTAAGAGATTGACTCTATTATTTGATATAGCGTTGCAGATCTCTGAAGGAAATTTATCTCAATTACGTGAGATTACAATTTCTACTCAACCAGATCTGGCGACTGACATGTCCTATAAACTTCAGTATAGAAACGTTGACAGATCCTTGTCGATCCCCTTTTTCCAAATGCCAAACAATAATTTCATACAGCGTGTCAAGGAGGATTTTTCTAAAATAGAATAACCAGGAGATCTATACTATGTTTTGGTACGCTGCAAAGAATTCTTAGAGTTTCGTGTTTAAACACAATAGATACGCATAATCTGTCAGATAGGCTCTCGGTTTTCACATCTAAGCTTCCAGTGTTTATCTTCATTGAAACGTATCGTCTCGAGTTCTGAAAAACCTGAAATGCCATCTGATATCACAACAAGATCAGCGCTATCCAACTGGCTTATAGCTCTTGGTTTAACCTGACCGTCTACTGCCCTGACCATTATGTGATAAGCTGGCTGAACCACCTTCTCCAGACTGTTAGATTCACATATGATCGGTGAGCCTTCAGGGACTAGTGAGATAAACTGCTCGAATCCTTCCCTTACTTTAGTATCTTCTGCTCTGAGGTAAAAAACTTTTGATGCACCTGCCTGTAACATTCTCGACGTATCTTTCCCGGATGACCTATTAGTTTCTTCAAAAAGAACGTGCTCTTCCTCATTTGAGTCATGATTACCGTGAAATCGCTGTTCATCAGGAAAAATAGCAGAAACTTTCAATGCATAGATTTCCTGTTCTTTAGATATTTTTTCTATTATCCTGCATATAAATTCGGTTTTACCGACATTTCGCCCTGCCCCACCAATGATTAGCAAATTTTTCATATCAAATTTTTGCAGCACAATTGACACAAAATGGATTAGCAGGGTCAACCTGAAGTCTCCGGTTATTAATTTCTTCTTCACAGGAGGCACAGTAGCCAAATTCCCCATCGGCAATACGCTCCAGAGCTGCCTCGATTCGGGTTAGTTGTATTTCACGTCGTCTCTGGCTTTCCTTCGCTATCGCCTGTGACTGCATAGCATCCATACGGGACAGTCGCCCTACGCTAGATTGATCGAGATTCACAGTCTTTGCAGATTCTCTCGCAGTCATTTTTAACGTAATCAATTCTTTTTGCTGCTGTATGAGGAGTTTTTTAAATTCTTCAATTTCAGAGTCGTTCATATTGGACCCACCAACTGTATTTTATATTGGAAAAGACACTGTCATTTAAACTAATTTTCCTACATAGGTAGCACATCACATATCCAATCGGTCTTAAACAACAATACGTACGTTATCAGAGTAGTCATACGATTGAAACACGATGGAAGTAAAATTGTTCTTGTATTATGTTGGGCTCCTATTAGGTATCACACTTGCTTTCTACTTACTAACTACCTGACCGTTCATCAATGCATTATAGTAGCACCTGTGCATATTGCATCGGTACGATTTAGAGGAGACGTGAAAGTAGATCACAGATCTGATTTTTATTCATTCGGGACAGTCGCTATTTCCTTCTCTCAGGTGAAGACGTTTTTTGTAGCACAAACTACTATAGAAGTGTGTTATCATGTTATGAAAATATTTCCTCCAAGGCCTTCTGATAGTGTAGACTTCCTAATTCCTGAAAAGTTTGAGTAACTCCTTCACAGCTGCTTGGCAAAGAGCCCGGTGAGCGTCCAACCTACGCTCTACTGTAATCAATGTGCTTGAGCAACCTGAAGTTAACCATGTATGGAATGAGGAAATAGCATATGCATGGTGAAATGATCACGTAAATGAACCAACATTAGCGTAAAGGCTTGCAGCATTTAGCTTTGGTTACCTAGTCATTACTGTTGTTAAATATTTTAACAGCATCAATTTATCCAAATATTTTAGAGGAGAACTGTCATCATGCGATTCCCGGTATTGATTTTCATAGCCTTCATTTTCTTCTGTTCATCCGTTTCGGCTAAAGAGTTTCAAGGGACATTGAAACATATTCAGGAAACAGGAATAATAAAAATAGGATATCGTGACGCACAACCCCCAATGTCCTACCTGGACAAAGACGGTGTCCCGAGTGGGTACTCAGTCGAGCTCTGCAGCCACATTGTGGACACAGTTGAAACTGCGGTTGGTCGTGACGTCACAGTTGAATATGTACTGGTAAGTGCTGTAGAACGTTTTGAGGCAGTTGCAAATAGCAAGATAGACATTTTATGCGGCAATACTACCAACACCCTGGCACGTCGGGAAATAGTTGATTTTACACAGCTCACATTTGTGACCGGAGGCTCATATTTAACCAAAAAAGGCCGTAATATAAAGAATAACTTTTCAGGGAAAAAAATTGGGGTCGTTAAGAATACAACAACAGCGGTAGCGTTGGAAAAACTATTTGCAGAAACCGGCACCGATGTTGAATTTGTCTTATTGGACTCCACACTGGATGGCTTTAATGGGCTTAAGGATGATACTTTAGACGTCTTTTCAGCAGATCAGGTGGTACTGATTGGGCTGATCTTAAAGGCTGAAAACCCTAGTGCATATGCCATACTTCCTGATATGTTTTCCTATGAGCCTATAGCACTTGCAGTCAGGAGAGATGATTCGGATTTTCGTCTCATAGCAGATAGAACGCTTGCCAAGTTGTATAGAACTGGCGAAATTGAGGCTGTTTATGACAGATGGTTTGGGCTTTTCTCTGCAACAATGCCTTCAGCGTTTGAAGCGTTAATCAAACTTAACGCAATACCTGAAGAATAGACATCAACATCATATAATTCCTTCTTCTTAACTGAGTGTATCTCCTTTTCGAAGGGCGATACACTCAGACCACAACGATTTTTCGTGGCTGTAACGCATAAGCATATTTTCTTTTACGGCCCCTCAAGACGATCAAATTTGATCATTTCCACCAACATTTTTGATAACATCTTATATAGACAAAAAATAAGGGTGCTGAGCAGGAGGTCTTGTGTCGTAGTAACACGTAGTCTGGCTAACTACTCATCCTGTCGATGTTAAATTTAATCTGAATCACCTGTTAGCCACAGGATATAATTGTTTACCTTTGCACAATGACTTACTAGTATAAATGACTATTAAAAGTTAACTACTCTCTGCGCTATTTGTTACTCCGTTTTAGGACAGTCCACATACGATTCTGAAAAAAAATATATATATTCCAGATTAACACTGTATGAAAAAAATCATGTTTATTGGTAAATCCGGCAGTGGCAAGACCACTCTTTCACAGGCAATTCAAGGTCATGATATTATATATAAAAAAACCCAGGCAGTCAGTTATGCAGGAAGCATAGTGGACACACCTGGGGAATTTGTAGAAAACCGGCGTTTCTATTCAGCGCTTATGGCTTCTTCCAGTCAATGTGATATCATCGGATTGGTTCAGGATAGTACTGTCGCAACAAGCATATTCCCGCCGAATTTTGCATCAATGTTTACTAAAAAGGTTATTGGTATTATTTCCAAAATTGAGCTTGGGGGAAGTGATATTGAACGCTCCATACGTTTTCTCGAACGTGCGGGAGCTACAGATATCGTCGCTACCAGTAGTATTGATAATACAGGTATTCAGGATATTGTCTCCCTGCTAAGCTAAAGCATCTCTTCTGTACATTGAGTTATATATATTCCCTGAATAATTCAGGTGAAGCAGATGGAATGATTACCTTATTAACAAGCATCCCAGATCCTTTCACAACTTCCACGGCCGCATCAACAGCAGCCTGGACTGCAGAGATATCGCCATTCAGAAGCATGAACCCTTTCCCGCCAATGGCCATTGAGACATGCACCCTAAACAGAATTACATCAGCTGCCTTAACGGCAGCATCAGCAGCCTCAATAATAGGTGTTGCAGAAAAGGTTTCGACAATTCCCATTGCACGATGATATAAATCTTTCAACTCCACAGTACCTGAAAGAGCCGTAAAAATCTGCGGATCTATATTGGGGATATTCAGTGATTCAATCAGGAATCCGGCTGCATGGTCTTTTCCAGCATCCAGCGCAGCGCTTACCGCAGAAACAGCGCCACCAACAATGATAATATATTTACCAGAACAGATTGTCCTCGCTATCAGTGGTGTGACATCAGCAGCTTTCAGCATAGCATCCTGGGCCTGATATCCTGCTGCTATGCTGGACAATTCTAGTATTCCAATTGCGTGAGACATTGGTATGGTCCTTTGTTCTTCAAAAGTTTGTAGCGTATTGCGAGCGCTATTCATCCACACGGATTTCAATGTGTACCGGAGTTACACTGATAACGACTCCGTTTGTCGGTGAAAAAATCTCACTTCCCATAGAATCCCCAACAGTTGCTATTTTCTGGGATATAGCTACTCGGTCATTTACCTTCACTATGGGAGAAGCCGGGGCCCCGATATGCTGCTGCATAAGCACGGTCAACTTCTCCGATTTGAACACATGCGAAACCAGTTCACCACTATCTGTAAACCTCTTCAAGTCCAGCATTTGCTTCAGTTTGCTAGAAGGAATTTTCCTATATTCTGCAAGCGGGTGGGGCCCATCTGAGAAGTCCCCTTCGTACTTGACCTTTCTGGTTATGGCCTCTTTTCGATTATTGATGCAGACCTGAGAAGGATATAACCCTTCAGGGCACGAGACAAAAGAACAGAGATTGCATTGACAACAGTATAGAGTGTGCGATTCCACCTGTGATTGATTGTCATGACCGCAATGGAACACAAGAGATCGCATCGCTTTGTGTGGTTGAATCGGATGCCCCAGCAGGTATCGTGGGCACAATTCTGTGCAGAACGTGCACTGGTCGCAGGCAGATTTCCCGATACGATTAACCCTGGATGGAGATGCCATGTCAGTGTATTTTTTTATAAGTACATGGTCTTTGGGTAGCACAAGCAAGGCTGCTGTTGTCTTTGTAACAACCTTGTCAAGGTCGGTAACTATGCTACCCATCATGGGCCCGCCCTCTATTATCGCATAATCTGTAATAGTTGGTCTGGCATACTCCAGAAGCGATCTGAAAGAAATTCCAAGCGGTACATTCAGGGTATGCAGCTTCTCGACACAACCTGCAATATTTACATACTTGCTTATTACTGGCCGCTGCATTCCGATATTGTACAGAGACTCGACATTCATCACAATAATGCCCTGGGAAATCGGCAATTGGCCAGGGGCAATTATTTTTCCTGTCGTTTCACGAATCAGGGTAATCTCATCTCCGGCAGGATAAAAATCAGCTACCGGACAAATCTCCACCTCTCCGGGAAGTTGGGTGTTAAGAGAGGCTATCAGGGCGTTATGCTTTTCCTTGATGCCAATAATTCCTTTTCGTGCCCCGACCGCTTTCATTACGATATTAAGTCCGGCAAAAAACTGGAGACTCTTGTGGGTGAGCAGTTGTTTATCTTTATGTAGAAGCGGCTCACACTCCGCACCGTTGACAAGTACAAGGTCGGCTTTGCTACCAACCTTGACATGGGATGGGAAACCGGCTCCACCGGCTCCCACAACCCCCATCTCTTTTATCAGGCTGACGTAATCCATAACTCCCATTCTGTAGCTTTACAGTGATTCCCAGTTGGCAGGGTACGTCACGTAAACAAACCGTGCGAACTCTGGAACGCTGAATTTTATAGCAGTATCTTTAGGGATAAATACGATATCCCCTTTGTTTGCAGTTACTGTTCGATCACCGATCACGATGGAGAGGCTTCCTTCAAGAACAACATCAACCTCGTCGTACTTGAGAAACCAGTCAAACGTCGATGCGGTCATTTCCATGACCCCGCAACCAAGCCTTGGGCTTTGTTCTAGATTCAAAATATCTTTTAAGTAGACGTTATCACCGATCTTACCCGTGTCGAATTTCTCCGGTGTAACTGTTGCAGTTTTCACCGCAATTACTCCACTTTGATGATCTATAGTCTGTTCAAAACCCTGTGGCTTGCCCAAATGTTCAGCGACTACCTTCCTGACAATCGATTCCAGTATATCCTTGTCAACTTGCATGAACCGGACTCCTTACTTCGTTGACGTTTACTTGTGTAAGATCCTACTCTTCGATAGACGCTGCTTTTTTAGGCAGAAGAACCTCCACCTCTTTATGCGGTCTTGGAATTACATGAACGCTTACCAGTTCCCCTACACGCTCAGCTGCTGCGGCACCTGCATCGGTCGCTGCTTTTACAGCACCAACATCTCCACGTACAATAACAGTCACCAGGCCTGAACCAACCTGCTCTTTACCAATCAGCTCTACATTTGCAGCTTTAACCATTGCATCTGCAGCTTCAATTGCCCCTACCAGTCCACGTGTTTCAATCATTCCTAATGCACTCATTTTCTGCTCCTTTATTTATTTGGTTAACTTTTTCATTACATTCAAACTAATCTCGCGTATGCAGTCTTCCTCGACAACTCCATAATCCTTTCGAAGAATATTTATGATCTGGGCAACGAGTTGTCCCTTATCATCAGGGTATTCTATACCCTCTTTTTCTTCATTCACCTGATTAGCAATTTCAACCGGTTTCTCCCCATAGACAATAGAAACTCCTTTATTTCGCAGAGCATCTTTTGCGCCCGGTGAGAGGATCATACCGGCACTGATATACACGGTGTTATTATCCGAGCAGATGAATTCTGCTAAATTATGACACCCTATTAATTTTTTTTTCATTATTTCTCCTTAGCTTAAGCAAGCGATCGTATTTGATGCAGGTACCAGAGCATGAACCAAATGAGGATCAGGGTTCGGTATTACCACAGCATCCACAAGCTCCTTTCCTAGAAACGCTTTTGTAACCTCAACAGCTTCTTCCACCGCAGATACGCCACCGCCAACCACCATATAGGATTTCCCATTTATACCACTGGCAATACCCAGTCTGCCAAGAGTAACAGTAGCCTGCTTCACCGCCTTGTCAGCTGCAGCTATACACGTTACCGCTTTTTTACTCTCCACCAGTCCAAGCGCATCCCCTGGTGCTAAGGGGACCTGCCGTTTCAATGCTTCAAGAACCTGACCACTGACATTGGAAAGGATAAACCGTGCAGCGATATTACTTTCTGACAAAACAGCTGTGCCGATGCTTGTTTCAACAGCATCCCGATTCCCGGCAATTTGAATCATGTACCGTCCTGAACAGATCGTTGTCCCCTTCAGAAGAGTGACATCTGCCGCTTTCAGCATCACATCCAGAATGCGGACACCCGCAGTAATGTTCCAGGTTTCAAGAAGCCCTAACGTTTCCATAACCTATCAGCCTTCTTCCCTAAGTTCCATTTGATCAATAATACCTACGATCGTTGCATCCACAGGAGAGTCTGCATTGTCCAATGCTTTACGAGCAGAACTGCCCTGTGTTACCAGAACAATTTCACCAATGCCTGCACCGACATGGTCTGCGGCGATAAAACTCTCATGTCCTTCATTGGACATGGGTTCGATGCGTTGAACAATCATGAGTTTCAGGCCTTTGAGATTGTCTTCCTTGCGAGTTGCCCAGACATTTCCCACCACTTTTCCGACAATCATATCAACACTCCCTTAATTCCTTGAGATTTCTATCTGGTGTTTCCTGGCCATATCAATGGCAAGCGCTGTAACTAATGCACCGGCTGAGAGAGTCAGTTTTTTTACACCCTGAGCAACGAAGTCAGCCATCTCCTGTTCAGTGACCAGCCTTTTCTGAACTACAACAGATTTCCCTGTCACTGCAAAAACTTGAGTCAGCCCATACCCGGCAAGCGTTTTCTCATAGGATTTATACAGATCCCAAAGAGCTGAGGGTGCAGTATCCTTAAAACAATGATATTCAAATTCGATCACCATGACAGGCTGACCTCGAAGCAATATGGATAGTACTTTCTCTACGATATTGCCCGAGGCCCTACCCAATGCAAGATCCACCATATCAACGCAGGAAAGAGACGGTAGAATCACCTGGTCATAGGAGTTCTGCGACACACAAACCATATCAGCCTTCACCACATCAAGATAATCGACTTTTGTCCCTGGCAGGATATGCTTAACAAGCAGTTCCTGATCAACATCCCGCTGATACGCCAGGACCAGCACCGACTGCCTTAACGGTTGCTCCTGAATCCGGCTCAGCACCTGCCGGATAATACTTTCAATTAATTGTGTATCCGGTTGCACAAAGATTCTCCATATCGGGAGTTATAATTTTGCACTTCGCTCCAGGCCCGCATCCACAGCCATTTGCCTCATCGAAGTCAATATGCATGGCAAGTCTAAAATCTTCGTGAACACGTACCAGCACATCCCGGAAAATAGCCGGCCGCTTCCCATCCATTACAACACAGACAAGTTGCCCGTCTCTGACCTTGAGCCTCATAGCATCAGCTGGAGACATATGGATATGACGACCGGCAACAATTACACCCTGCTCAATGGCAACAATTTTTCTACCTGAAGAAAGAACAATTCCAGGTGTCCCCTGAACATCCCCAGACTGACGTATAGGAACATCCATCCCAAGAGACCTGGCATCTGTTAAAGAGAGTTCAACCTGAGTTTCTTTTCGCTCCGGACCAAGAACGGCTACATTATCAATGACTCCACGCGGCCCAATAAGCCTGACCCGTTCCTTACAGAGATACTGGCCCGGTTGCGACAATTCTTGAACCATGGTTAATGGTTTTCCGTATAGGTTTTGCGCATCCTGTTCCGAGAGGTGAACATGACGGCCTGATAACTCCAAAGGAATGGAAGTATCCTCAATGGCCGAAAGCTCATGCATAACCTCACGTATAATTCGTTTGATATCTATATTTTCCATCTGTCTTATTGCCCTGGCTTCTGCACTAGCGAATTTCCCGATTTTTCCTTCAGCATCATAATGTACAAGGCACTGCTCATCCGGTTCAAGGCTTCAAGAATATCTCTACGCTCAAGGTTGAAGGCAGTATGAAAAGCCTTCACCGCAGCCACTTCAACCTCCCGTATTGAACTCCTGAGTTGGTTCAGCTCAAGAATTACAGGGCCCATTGTGTAATCAGGTAAAAGATGATTTATGCCAAAATATTTTTTGGGATTATGGGATACCTCCCTGAGCTGATCAGAGCTGAACCCTAGTAATGTTTCGTCTATAAGAGACTGCTCGAGTACCTCAGCTTTCATGATTTCCCGCACCCGGTTAAGGATCTCTTCGAGATCACCCACAAGGGAGATCTTCCCCAGTTCATAAACCCTTCCCTGAACAACAAGTATGGCCGACTGAAAGCTATCGAGTTTACCCCGTAGAGCAATACGTGGATGATCCTTACACACCAGCCTGTTCCCTTTTAGCTGGGTCATATGCTCAGGCTTGACATCAAAATGTCCGCCATCAGCTACTGACACATATCTCACTCGGTCCCCACCTGAGGGATCTAATGACAGCTGGTCAGCTTTTGCTCCGGTCTCACCAACTTCCACAGCAAGACTACTAACAGGAGACTTACCAATCATTTCAACCTTTACCCGTCTTTCACGCAAAAATTCGGTAGCAGAGGGAGTCATGATCTGGCCCGGCTCTACAGTAAAGGTCGAAAACGATTTTTCTCGAAACAGAGCTCTCAAGCGATGTTCTGTTATTACGGCCATCAGTTCTTACACATTATATTGAAGGAAGAATAAGCTCTACATCACCGTGAGGCCGTGGAATCACATGTACACTCACCAGTTCACCAACACGCTCTGCAGCGGCAGCACCGGCATCCGTTGCTGCCTTGACTGCACCTACATCCCCACGAACTATTACGGTAACAAGACCTGCGCCGATCTGGGTCTTTCCCATTAGTTTAACATTCGCAGCCTTCACCATGGCATCAGCGGCTTCCACAGCACCTACAAAACCTTTAGTTTCAATCATTCCAAGTGCGCTTAATGTTGACATTTCATTTACTCCTTAGCGTGTTAATGACAGTTGTTATCTAAAAAAATATGTTCCTGTATACATGTGGCCAAGTGTGTTGCAATCGGCATAGTTGCTACTATACTTCCTGCAGCTTTTTCAAAATCATCGCGGTGATAGCTTCTATATCTACCTCGCTAATTGCTTCGGCATTTTGAGGTGAAACCGTAGCTGATCCGTTATGTCTGATGAAAGCAGCATCGTTTTGTGTACCGTAGGCAACCCATCGAGTATTAAAAAGATGCATCGGTCCGACATTGTCTGAAGTTGAACTTCCCCCCACTGTTCCACAACCTAAAGTGAAGGACGGAGGCAAATTGGTTGAAAGTCCTACCGCACCATGTGTTGAAGGTGTATTCACCAGCAAGCGTGAAACCGGCTTTTTTAAGGCAAATTCCCGAATCACAGCGTCATCTTCGGAATGAATGGCAAGGGAGTGACCGATACCACCGTTTTTCAGGAGCTTGTAGCATTTTTCACATGCCTCCTGCCAGCTTTCCTCGGAATAGAAACCAAGAAGCGCTGTAAGTTTCTCTTTGGAGAACGGATACTGAGGCCCAACGCCTTTTTCATCGTAAAGCATTACCCTAGTCCCAGCTGGAAGAGTTATTCCTGCCAGTTTTGCGATGTAGTCAGCTGTTCGGCCAACGATGCCCGGATTCATGCTGCCGTCTGGACGTTCCATGATCTTTTTGACTTTGGTAGCTTCATCATCACTGAGGAAATAGCCACCCCGATCGCAGAATGCTTTACGTACATCTGCTGCGATAACAGTTTCCGTAACAATTGCCTGTTCTGATGCACATACGGTTCCGTTGTCAAAGGTCTTGCTCGCCATAATGCGATCTACTGCAACGCCTATATTGGCGCTTCGCTCAATAAAGGCCGGAACATTACCGGCCCCAACACCAAGAGCGGGTGTACCTGAACTGTATGCAGCCTTGACCATTGCCGGACCACCGGTAGCCAAAATGAGATCAGCCTGCTTCATCAGTTCACTCGTCCCCTGGACAGCAGGTATACTCATAACGGTTACAAGGTCTGCCGGGGCACCCAATGAGGTAAGAGCATCCTGTATAACAGCCACGGTCTGGCTAATACACTTGAGGGCACTAGGGTGTGGACTGAAGACGATGGCATTGCCAGATTTTATGGCAATCATCGCCTTGTAGATTGTTGTAGATGTGGGATTCGTGGATGGGACCAAGGCAGCAATCACCCCAGCAGGGGTTGCAATTTCCAGAATCTTCTTATCAGAATCCTCGTTTATTATGCCAATCGTCTTCATCGGGGAGATGTGTTTGTACAGCGCGTCGGCAGCCAGCATGTTCTTGGCCATCTTATCCTGCCAGACACCAAACCCGGTTTCCTCCACTGCAAGTATTGCCAATCGCTCAGCGTTGGCAATACTTGCAGTGGAAATTGCCTGTGTCAGCTGGTCTACTTTTTCCTGAGACATCTCAGACAAGATAACGTGAGCTGCTCTTGCTCCCCTCACCAGAGACCTTGCTTCCTGCATGGAGAGTAAATCTTTATCAACCATCTCTCATTCCTCTATATTTCGCCAACGGCCCTGATCCATTTAAACAGTCTGGGCCTGCTTTTACCGGGAGCTAAATTTCCCGACTGTTTTTGTACTTAGCTATCTGCTCCAGAAGCTCTACCTTTCTGGCGTACTTGATTATTTTCTTATCCATTGGGAATCCATCCAATTGCCGGACAAGCTGACGCAACTCTATAACTCGCATTGCCTCTAAGGCTGAACGATCAGGTATCAGCAGTAGGCTTTCCTGGTAGGCCGCCCGTTGTGACTGCTTCTCAATGTTGAGCTGAGCCTGATCAGATTGAGCTTCATCTATCACTATTGTCAGACCATCGCTTACACGACCAATCACTGTAGATGACCTGACAATACCGAGTAATTCGGCTGCGGTAGCAGCTACTTCAATCGCTGCTTTCACTGAACTGATATCTCCACGAATGATAACAGAAACCAGCCCCTGACCTGTGTACTGGAACCCTTGAATAGTCACATCAGCAGACTTGACCGCAGCGTCAGCAGCTTCCACAGCCGGAACAAACCCGATTGTTTCTATGACACCCAAAGCTCGAGTGGCCATATCAGTAACTCAACGGGTTGGCAGCTACAGACTGGACGGCCTCGGCAAAAGCATCACAGGCAGCCTTGCAAGCAGACTGGCTGCCTGTCAGCAATCCACCACCAAAATTTGTCTCGGAAGGGGGGCCGAAAAAGCATGCCATCTTAACATCGGCAGATTTCATTGCGACATCTAGAGCATACATTGCCTCAATTGGTGGAGCTATGAGGTACGCTATTGCATCTCCTTCCGGTACTCCTGCGGTCTCAGACAGGTAAGAACCGGTCCTGGAAATACAGTGGGCGAAATATGCTATGGAGTCATCCTCATTTGCACTATAGAAGCAGGCATCGTGCTCAACATAGTCAATTGCAGCGTCAATACCGCTTTTTACCTCAGCCGGTGTGGGGCCAGACAAAATACCAATAAATTCTCCTGCGAGTTTCGAATTGGCATTGGCGGCACCGCCATAAAAAGATTTGGCGTAGGCTACTTTCACTTCAGCTTTTTTAGTAGCCTCATCCAATGCGGAGTATGCGACATCATCACAGTCAGTGGTAAAGATACCAATACTCATGTGCTCCGGGTCCAGCTTCAGCTCTTTGGCCATATCTGCGTTGACGTTTGCAATTAAGCGAATACTCAACACCTTGGCTCGTAATGCATCACCTTTCACAATTTCTCTCCAATTCTTACAGTTTAAGATCTATACCACTGGCCTTCTGCTCGAGCATTTTTTTGATCACTTCAGCAATGTGAGCCCCCGCTTCAACAGCTGGAGTACCACCATTATGGATATTAGAAATGACAGTCCTTTTCGCTTCAGCCATGGTGGTGGAAGCTTTGTACGCCATATAGCAGCTCATGCTTTCGCCAGTTGCGAGCCCCGGTCTTTCACCTATGAGCAGCACTGTTACCTCAGGTGTAAGCAGTTCTGAAACCGCATCCATCGAAGGCACCCTGCCAAATTTCAGGAAAAACGGAGTACCTGCCTCAATGCCGAACCCTTTCAACCCCTGTACGATGGATTTAAGAGCATCAATTGCATTGGTTTCCACAGCAGTTGAACTCAACCCGTCTGCAATAAAAATCTGTACTCTGGCATTGGCGGGACAGATTTGCTTAATGCGTGCAGCAGCCTCATCGTCAAGCCGCCTGCCAAGATCAGGACGTGTAAGGAACTGATCCTTGTCCTTGCAACAGGTCTGAATGGTCTCAAGCCCTGCACTTTTCAGAAACTCTTCAGAAACATTGGTAAATACTGCATCCTGAGCAACAGCATGATCCGCTCTGAATCTAAGGAGAGTCCGCGTCAGAGGCCTCGGTCCGCTACGCCAGATTCCTACACGCGCCGGAGTGGACTCTTTGAGTTTGAGGTACATCTCACCGTTTGCTGGTTCAGGAACCAGCAATTCTTTTCTCAGGTCAATAGCTGTAATATCTAGCAGAGAATCATCAGATTCATCCACTACAGGCCTTGAAACGGAAGATTTGTGAACTTCCAATGAGCTCATCACCTCTTCTATGACGCGCCTTATTTTATCTTCTGAAATCACTTGAGTATCTCCTATATTCTTGCCTATTTGATAAAAACAGAAGCGTCACCAGCCTTGCTGCTCAAACGGTTGTTTTCACGAATGCCCATCTTTTCCAGCCAGACGCTAAACTCTTTGATTGGATTTAGACGAAGGATCTCGCGAAGGCTCGATGCGTCATGATATCCGGTACACTGGTAATTGAGCATGATGTCATCGCCCTGGGGAATCCCCATGAAGTAATTACACCCTGCGCTCGACAGAAGTACCGCCAGATTTTCGATATCATTCTGGTCCGCTTTCATATGATTTGTGTAGCAAGCATCAACGCCCATTGGTAGCCCGGTCAACTTACCCATGAAATGATCTTCTAGACCTGCCCGGATAACCTGTTTGTTGTCATACAGATATTCTGGACCTATGAAGCCAACGACGGTATTGACGAGAAATGGAGAAAAATGTTTGGCGAAACCGTAACAACGGGCTTCCATGGTGACCTGGTCTACGCCATGGTGGGCTTCAGATGAAAGCTCTGATCCCTGCCCTGTTTCAAAATACAGGACGTTAGGACCTGTGGACGTACCCTCTTTGAGTACCAGATCTCTAGCCTCGGCGATTGTGGCTGCATCAAACCCGAATGCAGTGTTACCTTTTTCACTGCCAGCGATACTCTGAAAGATCATATCGGCTGGAGCTCCCTCCTGAATAGCCTTTATCTGGGTGGTTACATGGGCCAGAACACAGATCTGGGTCGGGATATCGAATTTTTCCTTGACCTCCTGGAACATTCTAAGAATTGCTCCCACCGAGTCGGCCGTGTCATTTACCGGATTAAGACCAATAACGGCATCACCGATACCATAACTGAGTCCCTCAAAGAGTGAGATCCTAATGCCATCAAGATCATCGGTGGTGTGATTGGGTTGGAGCCTGAAAGCTAATGTGCCATCTTCACCGATTGTCGTGTTGCAATGTGCCGTCACCTTCATTTTTGATGCTGCGTAAATAAGATCAAGATTTGACATAATTTTCGTGACAGCTGCAACCATCTCAGAGGTTAGCCCTCTTGAGATTCTTTGAATGTCAGCAGTTGTTGTGTCATAACTGAGCAGCCATTCCCTGAAATCAGATACTGTCATATTCTGTATCTGCTTATATATCCTTTCATTCACCTGATCCTGAATGATTCGGGTAACCTCATCAATTTCGTAAGGGACAGCGGGATTATTACGAAGATCGCCCAAGGTCAAATTGCTCAGCACCTCTTTCGCAGCAATCATTTCCGTCAACGAAGTCGCAGCAAGGTTAGCAAGCTTGTCACCAGATTTTTCTTCATTGGCCTTCGCCATGACATCATTGACATCACGGAACGTATATACTGTTCCAAATAGCTTAGTTTTCAATCTCATCATTGTTCCTCATCCAAATTTTAATAGCCGAAGACCAGTGTTTTAACGATAACCGGTACGACCTTTCCATTCGCAAGTCCTTTTCCGATATCAATGTAGTCGTCGTTTTCAACCTTGACAGAGTCTATGCAGATCACGTGTTTCTCTGATCCAAGCAGAGCTTTTAAAGCTTGGCCTAACGCCTTGGCCAAATCATTTTCAACCACAACAATAAGGGGAGCAGGTTGTGAAATAACAGATGACATCCCCTTGATAATACTTGAAGCGAGCTCCTGAATAGCATCGAATCCGATCGATGCAGGTCCCTTAAAAGCAAGGGCAGGAGCCTGAGCATCATCCTTCAGAGCAAACCAATTCATCTTTTTTGCTATAATTTCAGACCACTGAGAGAACGGAGCTGTCTCGTCTTCAATTGATAGTTTAAGTATCGGTACATTCTGTACTGGCAGCGCCTCATCAGTAAAGGTTATCGTACTCCCGCTGATTTCAGTGGTATGTGAACCGGCTCCTACCACCGTTGCCCGAATGGTCTCCTGTGCAGGCAAAACTTTAATTTCAGTAACCATTTTTGACGCAGCCAGAGCCTCTCCAAGAAAAATACCCATATCGCTATACGAAAAGCCATCCATAGTGTTTGTCGAAGTTATGCAATCAGCCACCCCTCCGGAAAACATCAGATAATCAATCGAGTAATCGAGCCTGAGCCTTTTATCGGTCACCATGGTATCGAGTAATGGGGTGATCTTACTAAGACCGGTAGCCTGCTCCAGAACATTCGCCATCCCTGACGCGAGGCTTCTGATCTGGCTCTCTTTCAATACTGTATCCTGCACCAGCTCAATACCGAATGATCCCGCAAGTTTTTGAATTTTATCCGAGTAATAATCGACAGTTCCTAGCTTATCGGAAAAGCGGATTAGCCTACCTCCGATGTCTAGGCAGGAAGTATCGATAACCTCTCCGTTCTTGAATACCGCGATATTGGTTGTTCCCCCACCAATGTCCAGGTTGGCAATTATTGCCCCTCTCTTCTTAGATTCAAGATGGGCATGTGCACCCTTTCCAGCGATTATCCCTTCTAGTGCCGGACCGGCAGTAGCAACAACGAACTCCCCTGCAAAGCCAGAAAGTGTCTCAAGAACTGTGGCTGCATTAACCTTTCTTGCTGTTTCCCCGGTAATGATAACGGCACCGGTCTGTACCTGATCAGGAGTGATTCCGGCTTTAAGGTATTCATTCCTGACAATGCTGCGAACCAATTCGCCATCAATCTCCCGGCTAGAAACAAGAGGTGTAAAATAGATTTCACTGCTATAGACCAGCCGTTTATCCATTATCTTCAAACGAGGCACAGAAACCATAGAGGCCATATTTTCAATGCAGATCTCACTAAACACAAGCTGTGTTGTTGAAGTTCCGATATCAATACCTACGCTCAATATAGTTTCTTTCATTACAGTACCTTACCTTCTATTTTCATATTCTTGTGCTGCAAATAAAAAAACCTTAAACCGGTTCATGAATTCCAGTTTAAGGCATCGTTGCCTTTACCTACTGCACGTCGTTGTGCAATGGTTGGTTATATATTTTCTACGACGTGTGTTTCTGTCGTTACTACTTTCAAATAACTATCTGGGTTAGTATCCCCCTGCACTCAGTCATTCAGACTGACTGACATCACCGAAAAAATTAAACAACACATTTGTACCGCCTGAACTCGATTCAATTCGAAAATTGCCCCGGAGCTTGTCTGAAACTAGCTGTCGAACTATCTGGTTGCCAAAAGATGCTTTTCCAGGGTCGCGATTTACATCAAATCCTACTCCGTCATCAGAAATTGAGATATTACAGTAACGATTTCCTCTTCTGACTTCAATTTTGATTGTACCTTCTTTACGTCCTTCAAAAGCATGTTTAAAACAGTTCTGAAGTAACTCATTTACAACAAGGGCAATTGAGGAAGCAGTGTCTGAATCTGTCTGAATAGAATCTCCGTGGAAATCTATTTTGATATCCTTATTCGCATCTACACTATGACCTGCAACATTTCTCACTATCCTCCTGAGCATCATACTCAAGTCAACATCATCTACACCCTTCTCCGCCAAAATTTCGTGGGTAGCGGCTATACTCAGGACCCGACTAATACTCTCACTAAAGGCTTTCTGAGCACTGTCATTATCAATACGGCGAGACTGTAATCGTAGAAGGCTTGCAATTGTCTGCAGATTATTTTTAACCCTGTGGTGGATCTCATTGATAGCTACAGACTTCAGAATGAGCTCTTTTTCTTTGGCTTTCACATCTGTATCATCACGTATCAACATTACCACACTTGCCATATTCTCCATTCGCCTTTTTGTAACAAGGAATTTGACATTAAGAACTAGGCTAGCAAGTTTGATCTCTGATGAATTAATGTGCCTGTTTTCCAGAACATCCGCAAATTCCACATCTTCAAGGGTGACATTTGAAAAGTGCAAACCAACCAGGTCATTGATATACCCAAGCTTTTTATATATAACTCTGGCAACCGGGTTTGCCAGAATTACACGACCTTCATTATCAAAATTGAGTATGCCGTCAGTGACATGGTAATGAATATCCTGCTCTTTATAACTCGTATTCGCTAATGCCGCAGTTAACTGCTGTGTTGTTTGGGACAATATGGACAAATTTCGCTCTGCCCTGACATCATCGGTAATATCTGTTTCGGCGATCAGGCAGCCAATCACCTTACCCTCTTCATTCTTAATGGCAGAAACGTTCTGGCGGACATCTTTGTCCTCCTGAGTCTTTGCCAGCATATCCATTGTTGGCATACCAATATGGAGAGTTCTCAAGGCCGCAGGTTCTTTAGTCCTGTACGCATACGCCCCAACCACTGAACTCTCATATAAAGATTTTCCATGAAGAGGTTTTGCTTGAGCAACGACCACTGCGATATCAGGATCCCTGGTAAGACAGTCTATAAAGATATCTGAACCCATCAAATCTGCAACGATCCCGATAGAAGCGGCTACCTGCTCAACTTTCCTGATATCCTCTAAAGTGAGATCAGTATGCTCTGTGCAAAGATTTTTGATCATTGATCAGAATCCTGCGCCTGGTTAAGCAGGATGATATTAGCGATATCTTTCATTGGCCGCCGCTTGTCCATTCCAATTTTACGTATCAATTCAAATGCTTGTTTTTCATTGATCTGCTTTTCCCTCATTAAAACCCCTTTCGCTTTCTCGATGATAATTCTGTCATCGAGACGCTGCTGTGTGGTTTTCATTTTTTCCTGCAGGCTACTTATTTCCCGACCTTTCTGTAGAGCAATTTCAACCATGGGAAGGAGTGATTCTTCTTTGATCGGTTTGACAATATATCCAAGAACTCCTGCTTCTTTAGCCCGCTCTACACAGTCTTTACCACTGTAGGCAGTTATCATCAGGATTCCATGCGCAAGCTCTTCATCATGTATTATACGTGCCGCCTTCAAACCATCCAGCAAAGGCATTTTAATATCGAGAAGTGCAAGATCAGGATGCTTACTCCTACAAAGTTCTATAGCGTCAAAGCCATCAGAAGCCTCACCCACAACATTGTAGCCGGCGTCTGTAAGAATTTCTCTGAGGTCCATTCGTGTTATTGGCTCGTCATCAGCAATTACAATCGTGTTTTCCATGGTCGGTTTCCCTTCTGGTAGAGCTTATGTAAGTAAGAAAAAACCCTATCAGGAACGGGTATTCGGTACAATGGCAAACTTCAGAGTCTCATCAAAAAGGCCGGTGACCTCCTGTATTGCGTACTCCACACTGGACACATCCCCTGTAATAACAAGTGACCCGCCAAATCTGTCTAAAAAACCTATTTCCACATCAGCCGCTTTCGTTGCGACATCTGCAGCTATTATTACCGCCTCTCCTGGTGTAATGGTTAAAATGCCAATAGCATCACACTTTTCACTTAGACCCAACTGCTCGCAGACAGCTTTTCGGGGATTAGCAATCACATGTGCAAGTGTCACCTGTTTTCCAGGTACATATTCCTGAATAACCCGCTGTTTTTCATCATCCATAGGCACCACCTGCTATGACAGCAATCTGACCAGCCGCCGCAAATTTGCAAATTTTCTGTAAAAATATTCTTTCAAATACCGACAAGCCAACATTTTCTAGCCTGATCATCGACATCCATCCAAACCAGTCTTCATTTTCCGCCGAACGCGGGCATCGTCTATACATCAACAGCATTTTTTAGACAGTAACGAATACCCGCGATCTTTGGGAGAAGCTCAAAAGACACTTTTTGCTTACACTCTCTGAACTATCAGTGATTAGTTCTTGAGATTTTCTTCAGCTTCAGCGATGAACACAAACTCCTCTTCTGGAGCCTTCGCTACAAGATGATGACGACTATAAAAATGAAAGTAAGCTATAAATACGAGGTAAACAACCGCTGCATAACAGGTAACTTTTGGATTAGCCAGAAAGCAGGCTACAAACGCAAAGCATCCCAGCACAACACTGATTCCTGAAGTAAGTTTTCCACCTGGCGTACGGTATGGACGATGAGTATCTGGTTCTTTGATGCGCAGGACAAAATGAGATGCAGTCATAAGAACATAAGAGATACTTGCACCAAATACTGCTACAACCAGAAGGCTGTCGCCATCAACCAACAGAGACAGTGTAAAACCAATACCACCAATAACCAGGAGAGATAACCATGGAGTCTTATGCTTACCGGTTAAAGAAAGCACCTTTGGAAGATAACCAGCTCTCGACAAGGCAAAAAACTGACGGGATGCGCCATAAATTAGTGAGAAGAAACTCGCAACAAGACCGGTCAAACCAACAACGTTAATTAAGCGACTTACAAATGTAGGCTCACCATAGGCATTTGGTGACTGGAGAGCACCAATAAGTGGATCAGCAGCATCTTTAATCAGCATTGATGATGATCCAGCGGGGCCAAATACAAGTATTAAAGCGGCAAATATGAGCAGCGTAGTCATTGCTGCAATAATTGCCTTTGGCATATCCTCAGTTGGATTCTCACATTCTTCAGCTGCCAGTGGAATACCTTCAACACCAAGAAAAAACCACATACCAAATGGTAAAGCAGCCCAGACACCCATCCATCCATATGGAAGAAAAGTTGTGGACCCCGAGACAGTGCTATCCGCCGCAATATCAAACAAGTTAGTCGGGTCGTAATGGGGAACCATTGCTGCAATAAATGCAATGAGAGCGACAACGGCAACACCTGTAATAATCATACAGAGGGTTAATGCCTCGCCAACTCCGTAAAGGTGAACACCTACGAATACAACGTAGAAAAGGAGTTTTGTAGCCCATGTCCCGCCAAGAAGTACCATGGCGATATCTTGCAGTCCTCCTGGGACATATGCGATAAGTGAACCTTCCGGACCAAAAAGTGATCCACAGTATCCGCTTATAAATACAGCTATAGCTGCAGGAGCAATACAGTACTCAAATAAAATACCGATACCGGTCATATAACCACCAAGAGGACCGAACGCCCTTCTTGCAAAGCCATAACCGCCACCAGCTGATGGAATAATGGTTGTCAGTTCTGCTTCGGATAATACCATCGTTGTATACATTACTGCCATGAGGACGGTGGCAATTACTAATCCGCCCCATCCAGCCTTGGCAATACCGAAGTTCCAGCCAGCAAAATCACCGGAAATCACATAAGCAACGCCCAGGAACGAGAGCATTACCCATCCTGCGGCTCCTTTTTTTAATTCCCGCTGCTCAAAATACTTATCCTGCCCATTCGACATAGTCTACTCCCCGCAGTAAGTGTTGGTTTATTACTGTTTTTGAGATTACCGCTCCAACTGCAAGTTGAAGCCCCAAAAAAAAAAGCTTGCAGAAAAAGATTCTTAAAATCTTTTTCAGCAAGCTTCGTTGTTTGCCGCTACAGAACGTCACTGTATAATGACTGCACGCCGTTGTGCAGTGTTTTCTCAATTAATGAAAGTTCTCTAAACCATACATGTCACTTTGTCAACATTATTTTCCACACCTTACCGCATGGCGCTTATTGTTGTTTTTTTAACAGTATAATTTTTCTACAGATTGCATTGGTTCACCAACATATTGTTTTTATGACTATTTTAAAACTGCATTTATAATTAAATAAAATTAATCGAAGTTAGATTTGGCAATCTTAGTTATTACTACGGCTATATGCAAAAGATTGAATTCTTTGAGCCAAGAAACCTATCATGTTATGCCCCTTTCTTCTCTAAATCTATATGGGGGAAATTCTCTTTTAAGTAGACGGCCATTTACGGCGTTCACCAACCAAAGCAATTAACCGTTTTTTAATTCCATAAACTTACACAATGTTGATCCAATTTATGTTCCAAATGAGATTATTTTCTTTTGTCATCAATGATTTTCTCTTACTATTCAACAATACATTGTAACATGCTGTACCCTTCCTCAATAGTGGTATCGTAAAATTTTTCAGCATCAAAAAATTATTATTAAGAGGATGACCTTTTCTTCATCCATAGTAGATCACCGAAAAGTCACTACACAGCGGACCTATTCATGATACAAGCAAACCGTTCACGCAGATTTCGTATTCTCATAACAATAAGTGTCCTTTTTACAGCTCTGGTTGTTATTTTCGGTCTCTTTTTCGGACAATTCATTCACTCACAAACTTCAAATCTATTGTTAAAGGAATCAGAGCGACTTTTTTCTCAAATCAATAAAGAACTCTCCCTGAGCTACAAAACTACCCGTAAATCTATCACTCAAGCTATCCATATGCTGGGTGCTACGTCCATCAGTTCAGCCACGAACCTTGAGCAACGTCTCAGATTTTTACCTATACTACAAGCTGCACTAACCCAAGAATCAAATCTCACAGGCTTGCAAGTTGGCTATGCAAGCGGTGACTATTTCATTGTACGCCCACTCACAAGTGAACATATGCGCGAGCAATTTGAGGCTCCAGCTAATGCAAGCCTGGTTGTCGATAACATACAAAGACGACAAGGAATGAAGCCAAAACTCATGCGACTCTGGTTTACAGATGACCTCGCTGAATTACACAGATCTGCATTATCAGATATCGATTATGATCCACGAATCAGGCCATGGTACATTAAAGCCATGGGATCAGATAATGAAATAGTTACAGATCCATACCTCTTTCATTTTGTAAGACAAATGGGGTTTACCATTGCTATCATGCCAAATGACGGTAAAGCGGTAATTGCCGGTGATGTTACCCTCTTCCATCTCTCCCAAACTCTTGCTGAGTACCAACCAACTCCAAGCTCAGAACTTGTTCTTCTTGAAAAAAAGGACAACTCATTCTGGGTTACTGCCTATAAAGATCCGGAAAAGCTCATCCACCTTGAAAACAGTACACCAAAACGCACTAAAGCAATTGAGCTAGGCAGTAATGTCCTTAATTATGCTGCATCACTACCAAACATCCTTGAGCCTTTTACGTCATTTTCCTATAACAATGAGGTCTGGCTGAGCTCAACGAGTCAACTTATCTCATCAAAAGAAGATATGTTTTATCTGGTCATGCTCTCTCCCGAGAACGAGCTTCTCAGTGAAGCCAAAGAGTTTCAACAGAAGGCAATGTTGTACACCTTTTTTATGATTCTTTTTTCTATACCTTTAACTCTACTACTCGCCAGGCGAATATCCATACCAATACAAGCATTAGCAAAAGAAACCCAACGCATAAGCCGTTTTGAGTTTTCAAAAAAAGAAATTTCTCGCTCAACAATTAAAGAGGTGGATGATCTAGGCAAGGCCATGACCATGATGGAAGGTACTATTGGGCAGTTCCTTTCGTTAATTAAATTACTTGCTGGCGAACAGGATTTTGATAAACTACTTAACCTCATCACCCAGGAAACTATGACGGCAAGTGCTGCCGATGCGGCCTTCACATATATTATCAGCGAGAACAACAAGACATTAGAACCTACAACCATCAAATGCAGTAACACAGATGACTCAATCGACAGACTCCTCCCAACACTCCCGAGTTACAGAATAGACGATAATTCCACCATCACAAATTTTCTCAAAGAAGGTAAAGGAAAAATCCTTGATACAGAAAGTAGCAAGGATTTTAGAATCTTATTTCAGGAGCTCAATCTACATTCGCCTCAAGTCTATGCTCAGCCACTTATTAATAGACAGCTTGAAAATATAGGTATTATTTGTCTTGTATATGGTGACAGCAATCGAATTAACACCGAAAAGCAGCAAGGTCGACTTGCATTCATTGAGACCCTTTCGGGTTTTGCTGCCGTGACCCTTGAAAGTAGGAAGATGCTGAAAATGCAAAAAGATCTTCTTGACGCATTTATTCAAATACTTGCAGGTGCAATAGACTCCAAATCTCCTTACACCGGTGGTCATTGCCAAAGGGTCCCAATTCTTACTGAACTCCTTGCCCAAAAAGCATGTGAATCCCAAAAAGCTCCTTTTGCTGATTACACTCTCAATGACGAAGAGTGGGAGGCGATCAAGATCGCTAGCTGGCTTCATGATTGTGGTAAAGTCACTACTCCAGAATTTGTCGTTGACAAGGCGACAAAACTTGAGACAATCTATGACCGAATCCATGAGATACGAATGCGGTTTGAAATACTAAAACGAGACGCCCATATTGACTGCTGGCAGCAAATTGCCGCTGGCGGTAACAGGGAGAATCTGCTTTCTCAACTTGAGAAGACATGGCTGCAATTTGATGAAGAGTTCAGTTTTGTCGCAGAGTGCAATCTTGGTGGGGAATTCATGGATCAGGGTAAAATCGATCGCTTAGGTGAGGTTGCCCAACGAACGTGGATGCGAACAATTGATGACCGTATCGGAATTTCATGGGAAGAGTTACAGCGCAAACAACGGACGCCTGCACCTTCGCTTCCAGTTCAAGAACAGCTTATTGCAGACAAAGATGACCAGATCTTTTTACGAACTGCGGCGGATACACTATCATCTGCGAATGATCACGGTTTCCAACTTGATGTACCTGAACATCTCTACAACCGCGGTGAACTTTACAACCTTTCAATATCCAGAGGAACGCTTACAGAAGAAGAACGATATAAAATCAATGATCATATCGTCCAATCCATAATCATGCTAAAGCAACTCCCTTATCCTAAACATCTAGTGAATGTTCCTGATATCGCAGGTGGGCATCATGAGAAAATAGACGGTACGGGTTACCCACGAAGACTCAAAGGTGACGAAATGTCCCTTCCAGCAAAAATTATGGTTATTGCTGATATATTTGAGGCACTTACAGCATCAGACAGGCCGTATAAAAAAGCAAAGCCTATTAGTGAAGCAATACGGATCATGGGCTTCATGGAAAAGGATCAGCATATTGATCCGGCCTTGTTTAAACTGTTTCTCAGTAGCGGCGCGTACCTGGAATACGCTAAAGAATATCTGCAGCCAGGACAGATTGATGAGGTTGACATAAGCAAGTATGTTTAGGGGTATCTGCGGTAATCAGTGTACATTGGCATTAAGCTCCACCTAAACGTTGTTCCGGTCGTCAGTAAGAATTTCAGTCAGGAAAAGGAAAGTCTCGACTGTCTCAGCCAAGAGCAAATGGATACATTCCGTCTAACGTAATACTCTTAGCTGAATCAGAAGAAATTGACTAGTGAGACATCACATACTCGCCCCAATTATCAGTGGATTGTGTAACTTCCAACCCTAATATTCTGCCACGAGACTCTTGAAGATATTGCCAACAAAGCCTTCCAACGACCTGCATTTCTTCTTCACCATTACGGATAACTATCGAAACCTTTTCACTGGCAATTGTTATATTTTCTGGGATTTCTTTTATGCATAATCCCATACTCGAAATATTAGCCACAATTCCATTGAAAGAATTAATACCATCATTAATGTTCGCCGTGAGTCCTTTATCTATTGAAGCTCTTGGCTCCTTTCTTTTTTGTACACCCGCATTGGCGTCAAAATACTGATTGGAGAAAAAATCAATAAATGGGATTTTGCCTCCCGTCAAATCCTTCAGGCATCTCACAGCAAGCCAGCAAAAACATATAGATAGAGGAATTATTATAAATAACGTTACAGGGATAAGCCATAGAATTACGAAATATTCAGAAGATATCATCTCAGCCCCCTCGTTCTCATTGTGATTAGCCTCACTATGTAATTGAGACACCAATATTGATATACTTGTACATACAAATGTCATGCCATTATTCAGCCTATACATATGAATCGTAACTATTCTCACGTCATCATCATCTTAACTGATATGCATTCAATATCTTTTTGAACTAGGGGGCGCCCCACAATTACGAGTATCCGAATAACCGGAATAATACGTTCAAATTAAGAAATTGATTAACCCTCCAGCATGACTTTTGGGCCGAAAAAACCTAGGTCACCATAAGTTATGAAATCGTTGACAGTAAAAACCTTGCAGGAATTAATCTTGGCAGGTACTCGGATTAGGCCATCGTTTATGTTCCATAATAGAATCAAGTAATCCCCTGCCTTTTCGGTTTTCCAGCCTTTTAGATTTTTTAGGCGTATAGATTTTCAACAGCTACTCTTTTAATCCAACAAAGGCGTCAGGTATATCCGAATATGACCATTTTCAAACGCATCTTCCAATAGCGTGAACTACGCATATTTCGCCATGCTTTCTGTGCCAGAAGTAACTCGGAAGATGATATATGGTTAACGCCATAAACCTTCCTGTTAAATGCGTTGATAATATGCTGAATCTCATCACCGAGTTCTGGAAAATGGTATTGCAGCCTGCACCCATATTCATGTGGTGTTTCACCTGCCAGCAAACAAACTCCGCTGTATTGTCCCCAGCTAAGCAGAGAGAAGTAGAGTTCATCAGCACCAGGATTTCTTTTAGGAAATAGTCGTTTCACTACCTGTTGCAATAAGAAAAATACCTGAATGATAAATGCCAGGAACGAGATTTGAATTCTGCCACTATCACCATTTCTGCTCTCCTCGGGTGCTCTTGAAAAAAGCCAGCGGCTCAACAGCCAGCCTATAAAGAGTAGAGCAATAATTAAGAGAACGCCCTGCAACCCAATAAATATATAGGAAATAATTTCCTGAGCAGAATCACTAAGCCAACTCTCCTGCTGCAGGACAATTGGTGCAGCCTGGTCAGTTTGTTGTTCCGCTTGTGATGCCTGATATGTTTTTCGAGGAGCAAAAAGAAAGAGAATGACGTTAATGACGTATGGACCAAGTGGCTCAATCGTTGATTTAACAGCTCCATATCCAGCCTCTGCACCGCTTTTCAGAACAGGTTGAAAAAATGAAACGGCTGCGGCAACGAGTCCGAGCACAGCCAAACCAAAACTTAGAATTATACCCACACCTTTATAGCCCGGTATAAATTCCTTGCGAGCACTGCTGCAATTCCCTGCCAAAGCCAGCCCCATAATACTCATTAGAAAAAATGGTATAAAAAGGGCACCAGATAAAGGCTCGTTAATCACAAAACCATGTTGCCTATCGAGGTAAAATCGAAATAGAAAGATACCGAAAAAGCCTGCTGTGCCCGCATCAAAACGCTGGCATATATTTTTGTGACTCCGGGGTCTTGAAATGAGTACACAACCACATGCCCAAAACCACAATGAACTCGAAAAAAAATAGACCAGCTCAAACCACTGCAGAGGAGTTTTCTGCATGGTAAGCAGACCTTCCAACCAAACAATATTAGGAAGATAGCTCGGCCCATCAAAAGCGAAATGTAGTGTAATTAACATGACGCTCCCAAAACCTACAACGTGAAACAACAGTGATTGGATAACCCTCCAGTTTTTGTCATTTGTAATTGCGCAGCTTAGCACACCCAACGCTATACAGAGCATAGCGCTCCAAAAAGGGACTGGTACAATATAAAGACTAGCGGCAAGAGTTGTGGTGAAAGCGAATCGCCATAAGAGTGACATACAGCCAGCCGAAATAAAGAGTAGTTGCTCACGTAATGAAATCATCATCCCCCTCCAACCGAAGATCATCGCAGCGAATTACCTTTCCTTCAAGCCCAGTTTCCGTTTCCGTTTGAGCACCTTCCGCAGATACCAGGCAAATCGTCGGAACCCGTCGGTGAACAAGTGCCCTATAGGAGGCCAAGTTTAATGCGTCTGCTGAATGGGAGAACAAAACACCGCTCACTCCCCAGGGTATGGTAATTGAATTCTGTAAAACAATTGGGATAGGTTCTGTTTTCTCAAGCCTGATACGTGCAAGAACTTCCAGAATAGCAGGCAGCGTTCCCGCGTGATTCATAACCGGAACAAAACCTGAGAGTAGCGGTTCATGTGATTTGCCAGTCAATCGTCCATTTGTTATAAGCCCTACGCTTATTCCTTTTCGAACCATAGAGACAGCTAGTGAGGCGACTACTTCAAGCGTTCGTTCAAGTGCTTCAGAATCGCGGTTATGCACAAACCCCTGAACATCAACAAGTAATACTATTTTCTGCTGCCATGAAGGGGTGAATACCTTTTCCTGCAGCTGATTATGGCGTGCACTCGCTTTCCAGTGGATATATCTTGCAGGTTGAAGATGCTGGTACTGTCTGGTACCCGAAATATAAACCGGATCATGAACAGGACTACTTGCCCCAGGTACACCAAATAGATCACGTCCCGGCAGTGGCAGCGGTTTTAAAGGGACAACCCGCGGGTAGACAATTACCTCCGGAGCATGTTCCTGACGATTGCCGGGGAAGAAACCAAGAAGATCACCGGCTAGCAGATGAAGCGGCCCAAGACTGTTGACCCCTCGTCTTTTAGCAGCCACCTGCCAATTGAAGGCAACGCGTTGATGCCATAGTAACGATGTATCATGGAAAAATTCTGTTTCATCATCAACGAAGTCTACTGCACTACCTGAGGCTCCTGTAACTCTTATTCTGAGCCAGACCGGCAGGAATTTCATATTTTCGATTTGCACAGTAAGGGTGAGTGTTTCCCCGGGGAAAACCCTTTTGCGGTCCACACTGCCGCGGCACTTCACGCCTCGAAGGCTCAATTCACCCCAGAGCTTGGCAACACCAACAACAGTTAGCAGGAGCAGGCTCAAGAGTATGAGATCCTGCTCTTCATTGAGGAGCGCTATTATCAAAACAATACCTACTAATAACAGGGGCAGAGTGATGGTGAATATGGCGCTTGCTCGACCTTCTACAATGTTTGCGTTCTGCATATTCTATTATGCCAACGGTTCTACAAGAGGTACTGGTATTTGTACGATAATCTTTTGTAAAATTTTTTCTGCGGTATTGCCGCGCATCCATTCTTCTTCACGAAGCGTCATGCGGTGAGCGAGGACAGGGATGGCTAATCGTTTTATGTCATCAGGAAGCACATAATCTCTGCCCTGCAAAGCAGCCAGTCCCTGACCGGCACGCATGAGACCCAAAGAGCCACGTGGGCTGACACCAAGCCGCAGAGCCTCGTCGCTTCGTGTCGCTCTAGTCAGATCGGTGATATACTCTTTAATGGGTGTAGAAACATGGATCTGTTGACGGGCTTCCTGTAATTGCGTGATTTCCTCAGGGGTTGCTACAGATTGCAGCTCCGCAAAGGCATCCTGGTTCCTGAAACGTTCCAGCAGCATAATTTCTTCATTTCTGTCAGGATATCCCAGCATCACGCGCAATAAAAACCTATCGAGCTGGGCTTCAGGAAGCGGGAATGTACCTTCCTGTTCTATCGGGTTCTGGGTCGCCATTACAAAAAACGGTTGGGGTAAAGGCAGTGTCTGACCATCGATGGTCACTTGGCGCTCTTCCATCGATTCAAGAAGGCTGGACTGAGTACGTGGGATGGTGCGGTTGATTTCGTCTGCCAGTAACACATGTGACATCACAGGACCTGACTGCAATGAGAACTGACCGGTCTGCTGGTTATAAATATTGAAACCAGTAATATCCGCTGGTAACAGATCGGGAGTAAACTGAACGCGTTTAAACGTTCCTCCTATACTTTTGGCAAGGGCCTTTGCCATCAATGTTTTGCCAAGCCCCGGAACATCCTCCAACAAAACATGACCTTCAGCAAGCAAACCAACCAGTAATAACTCCATAACATCACGTTTACCCACAATCACTCTGGACATGTTATCCATGATACGTGTACATAGGTCGAAATTCATCTGAACTCCCTACTGCTTTGTCTTATACGATCTACCGTTAAGTTGGTTATCGTATCACACTGTTAATATGATAAAAATAATTTCGGCAAAGATACAAGCCAACACAGTATAGTTCAAGAAATGTTTGCAGAAGAGTAACCATTTACCAGCAGTCGATCTGGACGGTTTAAGACCACATGGAACGCCCTGAATAAAGTGCCTTTAGGGGTTTACGGCAAAACAGTTATGGCTTGAAGGAAAAGGTACTTGATGTCTTGGCTGAATGGTTACGAAATGGTTTCAAAAGGAGTGATACTCTCTGTCAGAGCTAAGAAACGTAAGGGGATATACTCCAGGTGCATTTCGTAAAATAATACAAATGGTCAATCTGCAATTTCGATCTCACGTTTTTTGGTGTACAGAAAGCGAACAAGCTCGTATTCAAAGGGATTGCCGGTGCCATAATATCGAAAAACCTGTCGCTTACGGGTATCAATACTCTGTAAAACATAAAAGGGAACTTCCACGTTATTATTGTCAAAATTCAACGGGTCAATGCTGCTAAAAATGAGAGAGTCAGTAACAATTCCAGTAGTATCCCGAAATGATGATGGGCCAAAGACGGGAAGCACCAGATACGGACCACTACCTAATCCATAATGGCCAAGAGTCTGACCGAAATCTTCTCTTTGCTCATGGAGATCCCCTAACTCAGCGATATCCCATAGCCCTCCGATTCCAAAAGTGGTGTTAAACATAAAACGGCATGTTGTGATGGCCATTTTCATAGGTTTAAGCTGAAGTGCAGCGTTAACGAAATTACGTATTTCTCCTATGTTATCAAAAAAGTCTGACACCCTATCTTCACAATAATCTGGCATGATGAATTCATAACCATTCACGACTGGTAAGAGGAAATATTTATCGAGATAATAATTAAATCTATAGGATCCTCTGTTAAACCCTTCCAGCGGATCATAAATGGCAATACGCGATTTTGTTTCAGAGTCCACGGTATTTTCAACAGTGCGCAGTGGTGGTTCTGTGTCAGGACCAAGTTGGGTTTTGGTGCTGCAGCCATACGTGAATAAAATGGTAGAGATAATTACAACCACAAACGTTAGTCTATATTGTTTGGTTATCATTTTTGGCCTTTACCCTTGAAAAATTCAGCCATAAAACGGGCCACATCTGGATGATTTATATTCCCTAAATGACCACCTGTAGGGAAGACCTTAGCGCGACTTCCAAATATCTCCACGAGTTCCTCTATTTCGCCCTTCTCCAGGATGATATCGTCTTCATTGTGAAGTAATCCAATTTTTTTATTTTCCTTTAGAAAACTAGCAATTGCTGATAATGAAAGATTGCGCTTCAAATCATTCATGGTCAACCCTGGTTGCTTTCGCAACCAGTATGGCCCAAAATATTCATTAAAATAATCTACAAAACCTGTTCGAAACAGGACCATGCTATAAGGAGTCAACGACGTTGTATAGTTCCACTGCACGTCTTTAGGAACAACAAATCCACCTCCACTCATCACATCAGAGGCAAAAATCATACTCGACGAGTCAAAGCGAAAAGCAAATCCGATAAGGCTGGCTAAAAAATCTTCACGGGGAGGATAATTTCGATACAGACGATAAAAATACTCTCCACTCAATTCAACATAGCCAATTTCACGACTAGCCTCGGCAAATTTGGCAAGAGTGTCATCTATAAAACTACCAAAGTTTTCTATTCCTCCTGGAACGTTAGCCAGTAACATCTCATCGAGTCTAGACACTGAGTTGTAGATATTAACAGCGGGGTTTATAAGTAAAACCTTCTCAAAGTCAAACCGTTTTTCCTTATCATCCTGGAGAGCTACAAAAGCTGCCTGTGTCCCACCAAGAGAGTAACCTGTTAGAAAATATTTCGAAATTTTTATATCATTTTTCACATGATCCAAGGCAAGTTGCATCACGTTGTAAAGATCTTTAGCATCTTCAACAAGATTTCCCGGCATAAGGCTTGACGAAGCGTTAATAACAAATTCAGAATACGTCGGAGATGTGATGGATAGTACATGAAAACCTGTCTGGTACAATAAACTCTGCAAGTTTTTCATTGTAGGAGAGTTATACTTCGAACCAGTTCCAGCAATCACAATGATCAACGGAGCTTTACTTTTCTGGAAGTTAAGTGAACAGGTTAAACCATTCTGATACCAAAATATTTCGGGAATCGTTCGTTCGGGGAAAGGATATACCTTAAAAACTTCTACTGGAATATCTTTATGTACCTCTTGCTGGAAAACCGGCGGGACCTCCATTACTGTGGCCTCAAACGGATTTACATATGGATAAAAATAAGGTCGTTCCTCACTGGCCACACAGGTTGTGCTAAACAGTAAAGCATCGATAAAAAGTATGCCAAAGACGATAAGGAAAAGTCTCATTGTAATATCCTCTTTTCCTTGTACAGCTGGTATGCGGCTGGATGAAGCGGAACAATAGTTCCATGTGGCAGGTCGATTCGAGAAAGTTCGGCGAATGCTGGATGTTGGCGTTGAAATCGTGGGAAGTCATCCAATAGTGCATTGAGTATTGCAGAAATCTGATACCCTGGTACCTTTACTGAAGTAAACAGTACAGCCTTCACGCCAATTGTTTCTACAGGCTCTATATTTTCAAACTCTTGGTAAAATATCATTGGGATATCGACTCGAGTCAGATATGGCAGAGTCTTCGAGATGTGATCTATAACATATGGTTCCAGGGAAAGGAGTTTCATTGTTCGATTACCAAAACTTGACTCATATAGCGCTAGATTAGGATGACCAACGGTATAAACATACCCGTCAAGTGAACCCTTTTGTAACAATTCAGGAGCTTCAATTGCCGGTACCTCCTTTAACTGGAGATCTTTTTCCAAATCGAGTCCATATAACGTTAAGATATTCTGAAAAATGTAACTGTCAGATGAGTCTGATGAGCCAATCCCAATTGTTCGACCTTTGAGGTCGTAGACAGAGTCGATACCCTGATTTGCAGCAACAATAATGGTCATTGTTTCGGAGTGCAGTACCGACAGCGCGCGTAAATCCATAACAGGCTTCCCCTTCCAGATGCCTTCTCCTTTAAGCGCTTCATATAAAATATCAGCCTGAGCAATACCTAAAGCCCATTCTCCACTTAACACCTTATCGATATTCTCTATAGAACCAGAACTACTTTCTGCATCTATACGAAAATCACTCTCAATGTCAGATCGTTTAAACACTTTGGCAACAGCATGACCAGCGGCATAATACACGCCAGTAACACCACTCGTACCAAGTATGACAAATGGTTTACCTGATTCAGCAGCTACTACAGCATTGCATGCAAGTACCGTAATGTATAAGCAGATGCCTAATATACAACATCTCATAGAAACTCCCTTTAAAGTCAGTACATCACATCCGTAGCGCATGGAAGAATCACCTATAGCTGATATCCTACGCGTATTCCCTTCTTGAAATTGTCAGAGTTGGATAACATCGCAGCAAAACATTCCTAATAGCAATGAGATCCATGTACTTCCTCTTTAATTACCTGTTATTTACCACCTAATCTTGATCTGCCTCTTTGCTTGTCAGATACATCCCAACGAGACCTGCTACCAGAACGGTAAGATATATCTGCCCAACAAGTGCTTCCATAGTGGAAAGGGACCTGGCAAAAGTTGAAATCGGCGCCATGTCTCCATATCCAACAGTTGTTATGGTTACGAGACTGAAATAGAGAAAAGGATGAAACTCTTTTGACAGCCATAATTCAAGGCGCTGATCACCTTGAGTAAATGAAAATGATTCGGGTGATAGAAATTCTAAAATCAGAAAGAAATATGTCCAGATTATTGCGAGCAAAAGATACACACAAATTGCACCTGCAAGGTTATCAGCGGTAACTTTATCGACATGTAAAAGATGACGCAAGATCACAACTACTACAATAGTTAAAAACAGGGCATTGCAGATAATACCGAGGATAAACAAACGCTCATTCCCTGTAACTCCAGCACTTAATGTGCATAGCAAGGCTATCAATAACAATAGTATTTCTGAATTTAATACTAACTTCTCAACACCTATTGCTTTTAAACTAGATAACAAAACCAGAACGAAAAGCCCTTCAACAATGTACCCACCGACTTTTGTTTCTACAAGCGGTTGAAACAGGAGAAGGCACATTAAACATGTAAGTAGAATACCATGACGCCCCCAAAAAAAGGCTCTCCAGCTAGATTCATTTATGGCCATCAGGTACCTCTGTACAATTATTTTTTTCGAGAAAATTCCAGGAGTGTTCTGCAAAACCTAAACCAGCTTCATTGTACAAATTAAAAACAGCATGTACACCTATAGCACGGAGTTCTTCTACCTCATCATCAAAATGTGCAACGGCAGAAATAGAGCCCTTGAAACCGCGATTTATGAGCTGCCGTGCGGCGGCAATGTTAGACTGGTGATTGTTAAGAGTGAGCAAAATAAGGGTAACTCCCACTTCCGGCCTCTCCACTCGAAGCCAGAAATCTGGGTCCGTCGGGTCTCCGTAAATCACTCGCCTACCTGCAACTCTCTGTTCCTTTACAGTTTTATTACTATAATCAATTCCGACAACAGTATTGCCAAACTTCTCACACATGTAATCAAATGCTCTGGTCCCAAGTCGCCCCATTCCCAGTACAGCAACATGTACGTCAACGGGTCGAATCGGCATGTCATCAGGAAGCCGAGAAGCTGTCTCAAACTTCTGTAAAGGTTGGCAATAACGGACATACAAAGCATCTGCAGCGGTATTTAGTGGTGATGCAATAACGAAGGTGGCGGAAAGAGCCAAAGCTAAAATAACGAGCCACTCTGGACCAATCCAGCCGTTAGATGCACCTACAGCCGCCACAATCAAGCCAAACTCACTATAGTTCGCAAGACTTAACGAACCGAGTAGTGCTGAGCGTGCTCGAAGCTTGAATCGTGTCAAAAGTAGATAAAACAGCCCAACCTTAAACGGGAGAACAGCCACAAAAATTGCCACTACTCCGAGTATTTCAAGAGTAGGTACACCGGAAAGGCCGATAGTTAAAAAGAATCCAACAAGGAGTATATCTTTAAATCCCATTAGTGTTTTGGCAAGTTCTGAACTTTTCGGATGCTTAGCAAGCAGAATCCCAAGTACCAAGGCACCTAAATCTGCCTTAAGTCCAACAAGTTCAAACCCTGCAGCCCCAACAACAAGTGCTGCAAATAGCCCAAACATTTGAAGTAGTTCACCATGACCACTTCTATCCATTATTTTAAATATCACCGGTCGTATTCCCCATAGAACAGCAGGAACAAGGATTGCCCATAGCGCAGGTAATTTCCCGAGAGAAAATGTCAAAAACAGGACAGCAAAAATATCCTGCATGATAAGGATACCAATAGAAACTCTACCATGCAGAGTTCCTACTTCACCTTTTTCTTCCAGGATTTTAACTGCAAAAACAGTACTTGAAAAACTTAATGCAAATGCAACAAGTAGTGAGGTAGTAAATGTTAACGAAGTGAAAAAAGGCAATGCAGTATAACTTAAAGCAAAGATACCCACCCCGAATACAGCTACAGTACCAACAGCATGCAGTGAGGCCCCCGCCCACACTTCTGGTTTTGCCAGAGTTTTAATATCCAGCTTCAGTCCAATTGAAAACAAGAGCAACGTGACGCCAAGATTTGCTAACAGGTGCAGTGTTTCCCCTCCCACAATGCCAAGCCCGTTCAAAACAAATCCAGCAATAAGATAACCAACTAAAGGTGGCAACCCTACCTGCTTAACGAGAAAACCAAGAACAAATGCAATTGTAACACTAAGGGGATCCATAATAGTCTCAAAATTAATGGTGAATTTGTCGAAATATAAAAATACAGTAATCTCCCAGGAACGAGAAAAACTGGTACTCGTTAGATGTCAGGAATGAGACTATCCTCTTGTCACATTTTATGCAACAATTCCAGACTGTACGTCTATGCTGAAACAAAAAAACAGACGGGAAAGATTAATTTATGCAGACTACCCGTGCCCATTATAGGGCACGGGTGATAGTATCATTTCAGTGGGATTTCCCGCGGATCTGTCATGTTCTCGGGGCGCAATATTTCATCAAGTTGTTCTTTTGAAACCAGCTCTCGAGAAAGTAAAAGTTCATATACACTTTCTCCGGTTTTCAGGGCAACTTTTGCAATTTCAGCAGATTTTTCATATCCAATAATGGGCACCATCGCCGTAACCAAGCCAATGCTTTTTTCCACATAACCCCGGCAGATATCACGATTAGCCTCAATTCCGTTAATGCAGCGCGCGGCTAGAGTTACACATGCATTTTTAAGTATCATCATACCGTGCAATAGGTCATATGCTATAATTGGCTCAGCCATGCAAAGTTCCAACTCACTTGCCTCTGCTGCCATAGATACTACTGCATCATAGCCCATAACTTGATAACAGACCTGGTTGACGAGTTCCGGTATAACTGGGTTAACCTTGCCGGGCATTATCGAAGAGCCTGGCTGCATCGCTGGTAAATTAATCTCATTTAAGCCGCAGCGAGGTCCAGACGACATCCAGCGTAAATCATTACACACCTTTGAAATCTGTACAGCCGCACGTTTAAGCGTCGCAGACATTTGTACAAATGTTCCAGCATTTTGCGTTGCTTCAACCAAGTTTTTGGCTCGTCGCAATTCAAAGCCACTTACCTCTGCAAGCTTTTCCGTAACAAGGTTAGCGTATCCTGCTGGGCTGTTTATACCTGTACCGATAGCAGTTGCACCCATATTAATATCTAGAAATTCAAAGGCAGCACGTTCAATGGCCCGAATAGCACTTTCGACCATCGTCGCATAGGCACTGAATTCCTGGCCTAATGTCATGGGAACCGCATCCTGATTTTCGGTACGTCCCATTTTCAGTACATCTGAAAACTCACTTGCTTTTTCGCTCAATGATTTCTGTAAGTCTTCCATTGCCCTTATTAAACTGCGGTTAGATAGAAGAACTGCAAGTTTGATTGCAGTCGGGTAGGCATCATTTGTTGACTGCGAACAATTGATATGGTCATTCGGGTGAAGATGCTCATATTCACCTTTACGATACCCCATCAATTCAAGCCCTCTATTAGCAATCACCTCGTTGGCATTCATATTCGTCGAGGTCCCTGCTCCACCTTGAAACATATCTACTGAGAAGTGTTCGTGTAACTTTCCATCAAGAAGTTCATCACATGCCCCACATATTGCTTTAGTCTGCTGCTCATTCAACATGCCAAGTTCATGGTTTGCCAGTGCCGCGGCTTTTTTAACCATGGCAAGGCCTTCAACAAGATGGTCAAAGTTGCTGACAAATATACCGGAGATAGCAAAGTTTTCTTTCGCCCGCTGGGTCTGGACTCCGGAATATACAGTGTCGCATATTTCCCTCTGACCTAGAGAATCATGTTCAAGCCGGAAACCACTTACGAGCTGATCATCAGTCTTATTCTGATAAATTTGGTTAGAAAGCACACCCATTCGCCTGTTAATACCTACTGCAACTCTTGCAACAATTCTATAAAACAGGTCTGGTTTTGCTTCCCGATACGCCATTATCTTCTCACGGGAGATCTGCCAGATTGTTGTGCCCTTTCGAGTATAAGCCCCATTGCTATGGGCACTGTCATCTAGAAATGCCGCTTCACTTATCAGGGAACCCTTAATCATTGTGGCAATATGCCTTGATGTTCCGTGTAGCCCCCGCACCAAGGTCACATCTCCATCAATGATTATTCCTGCCCATTTTCTTGGGGTAGATTCCTGAAAGAGCCACTCATTGGGCGCGTATTCAATTTTTTCACCTTCCTTGAAGAAGAGTCGTAAATCTTCTTCACTAATTCCGGAGGCTTTGGACGCCTGTTTAAGAAATGTTGTTTCAAATTCCATAATAGTGCTCCTTAACGCATTATTTTTATCATTATAAAATTAAGCTACCAAAAACAAATCCAAGAACTACAGCAAAGAATATCGTTAGCGTTCCCGGAATAAGAAAAGGATGATCAAAAACATATTTCCCAATACGTGTTGAGCCAGTGTCGTCAAATTCAACAGCCGCTAACAGTGTTGGATAGGTAGGCAGTACAAATAACGCACTAACTGCTGAAAAAGCAGCTATTGCGGCGAGCGGACTAACCCCAAGAGCGAGAGCAGCAGGCATAAGGGCCCGTGTAGTTGCCGCCTGAGAATAGAGCAACATCGCCGCGAAGAATAAAACTATGGCAAGAGTCCAGGGTTTTGATTCAAGCATGTTCCCTGCAAAAACATTGATTTCATCAAGATGCGCAGCAACAAAAGTAGTACCCAGCCATGCGACACCAAGTACGCAAATACAGGCACTCATACCTGATTTGAATGTCGCCGCATTCAGGATGTTTTTCGCATCAATTTTGCAAAAAAGGCTGATCAGTGTTGCCGCTGCTAACATAAAAGTAATAATTGCATGATCACGTGCCAATATGGGTTCTTTAATTAATCCAACCGTCGGACTGATTGCAGTGGCATAGAAAACGACACAACTTAAAGCTGCACAGAAAATCAAGACAGACCGTTTTGCCTCGGGGCGTATCTCTCGTATGGTTTCGGCATCGTCAGGGCTACTCACCAACCCTTTAGCCAAACGCTCTTGATATATGGGGTCGTCTTTTAGATCTTTTCCTAAAAAGTTCGTGACTACTGCACCTAGCATTACCGCAATAAAACTGCTGGGAATAGCAATTAACAGGAGTTGCACATAATCGACACCAATTTTCTCAAGCTCTGCTGCGAAAAAGATAACTGCTGCAGAAATAGGCGAGGCAGTAATTGCAATCTGAGATGCCACGGTTGCTATCGCTAAGGGTCTGGATGGTCGAATGCCTTCACGTTTTGCAACCTCTGCAATAACAGGCAAGGTTGAAAATGCGGTATGGCCAGTACCAGCAAACATCGTCATGAGATAGGTTACAATTGGCGCCAGGAACGTTATATACTTCGGATTACTTTTCAATACCTTCTCCGCCAGATATACCAGGTAATCAAGACCACCCGCTTCCTGCATTGCCGCTATAGCGGCAATCACACCCATAATAATAAGAATCACATCAGTCGGTATACTTCCCGGCGGCAATCCAAAAACTACCGCAAGCACAAGAACACCAAATCCGCCGGCAAACCCGATCCCTATACTACCCAGCCTGGCCCCAAGCCAGATAAAAAATAAAACCACAGCAAGTTCAACAATCCACATATAGTCTCTCCCTTTCTCAGCTAACTATTATCAGCGGTCAATGTAAAAAAAAATTCTACGTGTTTCAGGGCAACGGCAACGTATAGGAACCTTTCATATCTTTTGCGTAACCGCCAATGGTTGTTTGCCCGGTTGATTTTTGAAATAGTAATGTTGACCACTGAAAGTATATTTCCCCTTTGATACCATGGGCACTTCCAGTTCCACCGACAAATGTCCCTCGTACACTGCTTCCTTCACCCATCTTTTCAGCCTCTAGCACAAGATAAAGTTCCTCTCCATTAAGACTACGCCATACACATCGCACATCACTCCCCGTATCGCTATCTGAAAGACCTGAGCATTCCGACCAATAGTCAGTATGTTCTACAATTGGTGATTTAAGGTTTACATGTCCTTGAAGTTTAAAAAGTGCATATGTCCTGTTCTCACCAAATGCAAAACGCTCACTTGTACCGTTTGCAACCCAGCTCCCTGCAAAATTGTTTGATTCTTCAGCCAGGCTGTGAGTGGTTAAACCTGTAACATTTACAAGGACACTAAGAACCACAAGCAAGATTTTTATTGGCCAGCAGTTAGGCAACATATTCCCTCCTATCAGTTTAATTAATATGTAATGAGTAGACTTTTACAGACCACAAAGATGAATCATTCTGATAATTCAACAAACACCAGATTGGCACCGCATCATGTAAGGCTTACAATATACTGCAAAAAAACGCCATTGCCTATCACTTATACAGAGCCTTTATAACATCGTTAAACATACGCCTGATACTATAATGTTCTCTTTTGGAAGTACTTGAAATGCAGGACGAATATTCTGAATTGGGATTTATGAAAAATCAGGAGCATAAATATTGATGGTTATCAGCCAAAGTAGTATATATCTCAGGTCCTTTTACCAACACCAGGTCAATTTACTCTCCCATCTGGCTAGGAATAGGCTCAAGACATTACATTCGTTTTTGTATTTTGGCACAAACTACACTGGTGAAACAACAATGCTTCAATTCTTTAAAGACCTTTCAATCAAAATTAAGATTTCCAGTTTCGTTATCCCTTCAACAATTGCCTTCGGTATTGTTATGACTGGCCTCACGTTATATTTTCTTAATGATTACAAAATTGAATTGCTGTCATCGTTCTCTAACGCTTTAACCGAAATACAGAATCATACTGATCAACATCAATCAGAATCACAAGTGAAGATGCTGCTTGCCGATATTACGGCTAAAGCAGATGAAAAAATAAGTAGCATTAAAACAATTTTGATTTCTATTGTTTCCGCTGTAATCCTCATGGCAACAATTGGTGCTCTTATCATTTCAGGTATGATTGGAAAACCTATACAGACCATTGCAGATCGTATTGAAAATATCAGCTCAGGTGATGCAGACCTCACTAAACGGTTGCCAATTCTCAGTAATGATGAAACCGGAAAGGTATCACGCTTTTTCAATCAATTCCTAACCAAACTTCGAGACATAATATCTCAACTCCAAGGGGATGCAGACAAGCTCACAAATTCTGCCCAGTCAATTCACAGGGAATTACATACTATCCGGGAAAAAGTTGACTCAACCAAGACCTTATCGCAAACAGTTTTTCGCTCTGCCGGATATATGAGTTCTGACATGAACGAAATTTCATCAATACTAGAGGAAAGCACCGGCAATATTTCTATGATAACTGCCGCTGTTACCGAGCTGACTGGTACTGTTGCAGAAATATCGGAAACGTCTGGCAAAGCTCACCTCAATACAGAGAGTGCTAAAGTAAAAATGGATTCCCTCAAGAATGATGTCCATGAACTTGAAAAAGCTGGTAATGATATTAGTAAAGTCACAGAAACCATTTCTGATATTTCAGATCAGGTAAATCTTCTGGCCCTCAACGCCACAATAGAAGCAGCCCGTGCTGGCGAGGCCGGTAAAGGGTTTGCAGTTGTAGCTAATGAAATTAAAGAACTTGCCCACCAAACAGCACGCTCAGCTACCGAAATACAAAATCGAATCGATCAGGTACAGCAGGTTACCCGAACCACCATAGATGGTATCAATGAGGCTACAGAAATCGTTTCTCAAAACACAGACGTTGTGTCGACAATAGCAAGTGCGGTGGAGGAGCAAACTGCCACAGTTAACGAAATAGCACATTCACTGGCAACAGCCTCAGAAAAACTAGATTACTCAAACAATAAAGTCTCAAAAGCTGCAGGTTATGCAGAAAATATGGCTGAAATGGCTGATACTGTTACGAATGCTGCAATAGAGGTAGACCAGGCGGTTTCTACTATTAGTACAACCTCAATGGCCCTTAAGGATCTCGCTGAAAGCTCTGCACGAACTACACGTCAATTTCGCACCTGAAGGTCATGAATCACCCTCTATCTTGGAATGACAGATTACACAGATTAAACCCTGCAAACTACCTTCTTTTTTAGGATAATTATCAGGCTAGCAAGCAGGTTTTCTGCCTTTCCATACATCTGCTATACATTTCCCATATCTGAAGATATTTCAGAATTAAACTGCCAGAAATTAATGAACACTTCCACCTACGCCCTCTTTCTTTGTTAACGTTCCAATGCTCAATACTAGTGGAATCCCCGCCAGGCCTGTTATTCCACAGATTACGAAAGTCTTCTCCAGCCCCAACATATCTGCAACAAAGCCAACAACCACAACAACAGCTGATCTTGCCAAAAAGCTGATCATCATAAACACACCGTTTGCAGCAGACGATCCATCTTTTGAGTATTCCTGTATCATAGCAAGCATGACCGGAGTCGTAGAGAGCAGAGAAAATCCTGTAACTAACAAGACCATAAGCTGGAGCCAACCAGAGGTTATTGTAAAGAGCAGTAGAGCACAAGGCGCGACAATCAAACAAAAGGCCAGAAGCTGCTTGCGGCCAAAACGATCACTTAATCCCCCAACTGTAAGGATGCCAACAACGCCTGCTCCCTCAAAGAGAGACAGGGCAATTCCGGCAAGCCACACATTCCCATGCTGTTCCATAATATAGAGCGGCAGGAAAGCCGTAAGGCAGGCATGCATAAAGCCCCGGACAAAGACGATTGCGGAAAGAGGTAACAGCAGGCCTTTCATATCCTGACACGTTGAACGGATAGATGTCTGTTGCTTTGGTTTGACAGTTGCCGGCATTTCCTTGAATTTAAAATACATGATAATGGACGCGATGATACCTACAATCATTATCGGGTAGAAACCATCAACACCTAAAAGGGATATAGCTCCTATTATAGTAAGGGGTCCAAGCGTCCTAGCTAGTTCACCACCTGCCATATAAAAACTCATTGCCCTTCCAGTCCTTTCGCCTGCAACTCTATAGACCAGCACCGGAGCAGGTACATGAAACAGGGAGACGCTTATGCCTGTAATAAACAGAAGAATTAACAACACTCCGTAGCTAGGCGCAACTCCGAGAAGTGACATCGGTATAGCTGTAAAGGATGGCGCCAAAATAATGAAATATTTAACACTCACTCTATCCGCCAACTTGCCTATATAGGGATTGAGTAGAGCGGGTATCTGCATAACAGTGGAAAGGAATCCTGCCTGGGTGAGTGAAAGTCCAAACTTTTCTATAAGAAAAGGGAGCAGTGGAGCAAGAAAGCTTGAGTAAATATCATGTACAAAATGGCAAACTGACAAGAGAAGAACTCTCTCTGTATCAAATTTTTGTTGAGGCTGTTTCTCTGTTTGAGTCATGGGGATCTGTTATAATAGTTTGTGTTTATGTATTTTGAGTTTTTAATAATTACAAACGCCGTAGCGGTATTCCCCATTTTTTCATATACTTCCATATAGATGTATGACTTAACCCGAGCTTCCGTGCCACCTCAGCCTTGTTCCAATCACACGTATCAAGCAGAGTGAGCAGCTCGGATTTCGAAACCTGTTTTTGCCTTGGATGTTTAAACTTTGCGGCAACAGGATACGATTGGGTCCCTGCCAGACCCTGATGTCTAAAATGTTCGGGAAGATCCTCTATTTCGATTCGGTCTCGGCTACATAGTACAAAAGCATGTTCGATCGCGTTCTCCAATTCTCTGACATTACCGGGCCAGTAGTAGTCCATAAAGAGACGCATTGCTTCTCGAGAAACATCGACTATTTTCTTTCCTGTTCGCTTATTCATCACCTCAATGAAATGACTCACCAGCAGTGGAATATCGTCTTTTCTTTCTCGAAGCGGAGGAACTTTGACAGGAAATACATTGAGTCTATAATACAGGTCTTCTCTAAATGTTCCTGCGATTACTAACGATTTAAGATCCTGATGAGTGGCGGTGACTATGCGTATATTAATTTTCCGTTTAACAGACTCGCCTATCCTCTCAATTTCACGTTCCTGTAGAACACGCAAAAGTTTAACCTGTATGAATGGGCTCAATTCACCAATTTCATCTAGAAAAATCGTTCCTCCATGCGCTTCTTCAAACCTACCGGTTCTTGAATGAATTGCCCCTGTATATGCACCCTTGATATGACCAAACAACTCGCTTTCCAGGAGATTCTCAGGCAAAGCATTACAATTTACGGTTACCATAGGATTGTTTTTACGATCACTGTTGAAATGGATTGCACCTGCTATCAGTTCCTTACCAGTACCACTTTCTCCCTGAATAAGCACTGTGGCATCACTTGCCGCTGCAAGTCTGATCGCTGAGAAGGCGTGCGTCATAGCCTGACTTTTACCAATGATATTGTCGAGACGATGGATCTCACCAAGTTTGCGAGATGCTTCTTCAGCCCTCTGCCTAGCCAGGTTCAGTTCCGTAACATCGGTAACGGTTTCCACTATCCCAAGGACACTGCCATCCTCATCTTTAACCACACTTGCATGTTTGATGATCGGCACATCATAACCATCCTTATGCTGAAGCTGGCATTCTTTGGCACCGGAAGATCCCTTTTCTACTATTTTGCACCTGCCTATATCAGCCGGACAACTCATTCCAAAACAGCGACTGCATTTAAGCAGCGCGCAAGTTTGTCCAATAGCTTCTTCAGCACTATAGCCACTGATCTTCTCCATGGACCTGTTCCAGGAAGAAATCTTTCCGCTATTGTCCATGGTAAACACACCGTCTGCCATAGAATCTATAATCCGGCGTATAAACTGATAGTTCCATATCTCATGAGTATGAGCTGACATCTCAATATCCCCTCACCTGGAAATGTTACCACCACACAAGTAACGTTACCATAGTAACGTTACCACATGTTACTTATCTATAGTAACACCGTTTTATCCAGTCTACTAATTATATTTTCAATTGTTTTTTCAATAAGATAACAGTGAAAAACCTCCTGGCACAGTTCATGCTATGTCTGTTCAAAACAGAAAGATATACTGAATGCAATACTTATTACCTTTATCCCAATTGTGCAGAATCAAAACTAAGGATAACGTTATGGAAAAAACTACTGCCCACTCAGATAATACAAGCAGGTACCAGTGCCAGAAATATAATGTATACCTCCCCATCGACTCTTTAGCGTGCAAAGACCCCAAACTCTACTGCAAATTCCGTTCTTCCTGTGTCATCTGGTTTGCAACGACAAAAGACCTGTAACATAGAGTGTAAAGTCAATTCACCTACATCTAGACCGTAAACAAACATTTTCCTGGAGAATACCATGTGGAAGTTACTGATCCGTATTAACAAAAATCTCGTCTACGCAATTCCTCTGTTAATGATTTCCGGGCTCGGGTTTGGTAGTATCGTTGGACAATCGGTGGTTATAGGAATGAAATCCCTTATAATTCCATTCACCTTCCTCATGGTGTACCCAATGATGGTTACTTTGAATATCAAGCACCTAAAAAAGGGGCTGAAACCTAAAATTCAGGGAACTGCCTTATTCATTAATTTTGCAATAATCCCTTTTATTGCTTTTTTTCTTGGGAAATTGTTTTTTGCAGATCAGCCATATATGGCATTAGGTCTACTTCTTGCCTCGCTGCTCCCAACAAGCGGCATGACAATATCCTGGACAGGCTTCGCCAAAGGTAATATGGGGGCTGCGATAAATATGACGGTTATTGGCTTAACTCTCGGATCCTTAGCTACACCTTTATATGTAGGGTTGTTGATGGGTGCCAATGTTGAGGTCAATATTTTAAAAGTTGTGCAACAGATTTTCATCATCGTTTTCCTGCCTATGGCTCTTGGCTACCTCACAAGACAGTCCTTTCTGAAAAAATATACACTGCAAGAGTTCAAGGAGCAGATTGCTCCACGATTTCCCGCTATGTCTACCATTGGAGTGTTAGGCATTGTATTTGTTGCAATGTCGCTTAAGGCAAAGACTATTCTGGCAGATCCAGGACAACTTCTGATGATTTTCATACCACTACTGATACTTTATATGGCCAACTTCACTATCTCTACGCTGGTCGGCAAAAGTTTTTTTGAACGAGGGGACGCTATTGCTCTGGTCTATGGAACAGTGATGAGGAACCTATCCATTGCACTGGCCATAGCCATCAATGCGTTTGGTCCGGAAGGTGCGGATGCAGCCCTGGTCATTGCTCTTGCCTACATCATTCAGGTTCAATCAGCGGCCTGGTATGTGAAACTCACCGACACCCTTTTCAGCGAGTCCCCCGCAATTCAAAAAGCGTAATCTAGCGGGAGACAAAAAACAAAAGGGAGGCATTGCCCCCCTTTTGTGAACCATAAATTAACAATTCCTTTTGCCCATCGGCCTATAGTGCAATTTTCACTCTCAATAATAGAGATGCTACCACAACTGATACATCTCTATTATTTTACAATATGTGTGAAAATCACTTTACACCTTGAACCTTGTGACCAGTTCTGAAAGATTCTCAGCCAATCGTGAGAGTTCGTCAGCAGCAGTTTGCACATGTTCACTACTCTGTTTAACGTCAACAGACCTCTCCTTAACCTGTCCAACACCTTCAGATACTTCGGTGGTCATTTGGCTGCTGCTTGCTATATTTTCATTCACCTCAGCTATACCAGCAGAAGCCTGACTTACATTCTGAACTATTTCGTTAGTTGTTATCGATTGTTCTTCTACTGCTGTTACAATTCCTTGAACTATTTCGTTTACTTCTGAAATAACTTTTGAAATTCCACCAATATCCGTGATGGTGGTTTTCGTTTGCGTCTGAATTTCGGTAATCGCCCCACGGATGCTCCCTGTTGCATCAGCTGTCTGTTTAGCAAGTTCTTTGATCTCATTTGCTACAACCGCAAAGCCCTTCCCTGCCTCACCAGCACGGGCAGCCTCAATAGTTGCATTGAGCGCCAACAAATTTGTCTGCTCGGAAATATCTGTTATTGTCTCAGTCACTTTACCTATCGAGTCTGCTGCTTTACCCAATGCCTCCACTGCCTGTTGAGAACGCTCTGTATTCTGAACAGCTTCCATTGTTGTTATGCTTGCCCTTGAACTGTTTTCGGCAATTTCCTTAATGGTATTTCCCATCTCTTCAGTAGCAGAAGCAATCATATTAAGGTTGGTTGCAGACTGCTCGGATGCCGCAGCGACAGAATCCATATTTGCTGAAACATCATTTGCATGCATTGCGGATTGATCTGCAACAGACGTTGTTTGGTCAGCATTACTTACAAGTTGATCCGCGATGGCAGCCAACTCAGTTGCTGCAGAAGCAAGTGACTCAGAGGAACTGTTTATTTCACCCAGCACCCTATTGGAACTCGATACCATTTCATTTAATGAATGGGACAAATCACCGAGTGCATCTTTTGATTTAATGTCAAAAGTCACACGATAGTCACCTTCACCAACTTTTGCAGCTGTATCTGCTATCGATTTCACTCGATTATTAACAAGCTTAACAAGCAAGAAATTTAATAAAATTCCGACAAGTAAAATTATTATTCCGATGGTCACTGCCTGGGTTATTAATTTTTTATCTAGCCCACCCACCATATCAGCATGGTTCATTCCAATGCCTACCCACATATCCCATTCTTCAAAGAATGTGACATATGATATCTTTTCTTCTCCTTTCCAGACATACTCAATAAAACCACCCTTATGCTTTTTAAATTGTTCACCAATGATTGGGAGATCAAAAAGAATATTTTTAATACCAAGGGTCGGATGGACGATATATCTTCCCAACTCGTCATATACAAAGAAATATCCCGGCCCCATTTTCGTCTTAGTCAAAAGTTCCTTAACAGATGGTGTTATAATATTTTGCTTGATGTGAATAGCACCAATAATATCACCATCTGTATTCTTGAGAGGAGAAATGGTTATGAAGTCATAATGATCATTGTTATGAAAGTATCGCTCAAAAAATGGTTCGCCTTTACGAAGAGCAGAAACAATATCGCCTGACCAGGTCAACCCCACATACCGTACTCCGTCTTTCTTACCGGTAGTCGCAATAGTGACCAACTCATTTTCATGCAACTGCAGGACGGACAGCGTTAGACCTACAGCATTAATCGAAGCCAAAGCTGTATCAACAAATTCGGTTGCGTTGGTGATAATACTGTCTCCAGTTTTCATAACCGGAATTTCAATGGAACCTTTCGGCTCTCCAGCTTCAGTCATGGTCTTAATACCTACCATTTCTGTTTCATCAAGCTGTGGGTCACCTAATAATGCTAACTCGTCAGCAAACATTTTAACATCTGTTGTCATTCTCGCTTTCAAATCTTTTGTGTACATGTCCAGCGAGTTAATCATGGATGAATGTATGTTTTGTAAAGCTCCTTCACCCAATTGATAAAGTCCATTTTTGGATGCTGTAATTGATGTTATGGACAGGGTGACAATCGTAACAATACTTATGAATGAAATTACAACGAACATCATCGTCGTGTACTTTATATTTTGTAGCTTTGCTAACATTCCCACCTCCATGAATAGTATTTTCCTTAGTATTTAGTAGGCTCTCAAATAAACACTATCACATTTCATTTCAGAATAGTAAGGGATCGTTGTGAAAATATTTATCCGATTACCCCTCTTTCTCAGCTTGAGTTAAAATCCGTAGGGGTCTAGGTTTTGCTTCTGCTGCAAGCTTTATCAGTTTAGTCACCATTGCGCCGATGATGAATCGATTGTTAAAACGAAAACAGAATTCAGCCAGATAACGTGGTAAATGTTTAGAACTTATTGAATGATAAGTCCCATGAATAGATCTTTTGACGTTACTAATCATTGTGTTCACCCAGTAGAAAATTCTGTTGTCCGGGTTTTCATAAATGCCATTTGTTTTAACCCTGCCATGGAATGCAACGAAATCAGATAAACAGTTAAATGGATTGAAAGCATCAGAAAGAACAATGGCGTCGGCACACAGGTATTTTTGAGACCAAGATGTTACTTCATGGGAATTAAAAGCTTTAACTTTACTCATTTTAAGGTGAATAGGGTGACCTTCTGGGTTGCGTGAAACGGCAGCAAGAAAAGGTGTTTTGCCAGGTGCTCCACGACCTCGTTTACCACCACTTCTTTTGCCACCCCAATACGTATCATCAAGTTCAACAAAGCCTTCAAGAACAAGTCGATCATCGGCTTCTTTCATAACATGCTGGAGCTTATGCTTCATCTTATGAGCAGCATTGATTGATATGCCAAGAAATCGACGTAAAGTCAGGGCTGAAATTCCTGTTTTTGATTGTGTGAGCAGGTAAATTGCCAGAAACCAGGTAGTAAGCGGGAGTTTGGATGAGTCGAAAAGAGTTCCGCTAGTGATCGAGCACTGGTGTCGACATAGAAGGCACTGGAAAAGCTGGCGAGTTTTTAACTCATAATGGAGAGCGTGGCCACACTTGGGACACTTAAAACCTTCAGGCCATCGATATTTAAACAGTTTTTCCCTGCATTGCTCTTCTGAACCATATGCACTGAGGAATTGTGGCAAGCTGTACCCTTTTTGAAATTGAACTGAATTCTTAGCCATGTCATCACCTCCGTATATTGTTTATACGATAAGTATGACATACCGGGGTTATCACAGAGTGACTACCCAACATTTT
>CALNZA010000016.1:0-263936 GCA_942490935.1 Desulfocapsaceae bacterium | reverse complement strand
ATATTTATAATAGTTGATTTTTTAGAAATGTAATGTCAACACAACATTTATCGTTCTGCAACGAGGAGCTTCTACCAGAGCAACCTCACGCCTTTTCCGCCATGTGTGCCTTGGCAATCTGTTTACTGAGGCTATACAATCTGTAAATTTTATCTGCTGCAGAAACTTCAAGTTTTGCTCCTCTGAGAGTCTCAGGTGCTTCTCTGCCAAGACGTTCGGACTTTCTAATCAACAAACTCCTTTGCAAATGAGCTATCTTTGGTTCGAGATCGAGAATACGTTGTGCACTCTCTGAGTCATTATTCTCAATTGTTGGGATCAGCAAAGCTACTGCATCATGAACATGACGGAAAATTCCCCGTAATATCTCTTTTGACTTTTCACTTCGTTCATACCCCAAATCTCTGCTCTGCTCTGCTAATCTAACAAGATCAGTCGCTACAACATCGGCTAACGTTTCAAGGTTTACAGCACTTGCCATCAAACATTGATGCTCAGCACTCTCTTTTTCAGAGAGAGACTGCATGCGAATTTTACCTAGGTATTCGATGCTCGCCTGTTCCAAAATGTCTATTTTATCATCAACCCTGTCAAGCTGTCTCAGCCGCGGGTAGTCTCCTGCGACGATGCCCTCTCTAAATTGAACAACCATTTCAAGAAGTACATTGGCTGCCCTGGTCAACTCCCTGCGAACACCATCAAGCGCCATTGAAGGAACATCTATTAAAGACCGATCAAGATAAAGTGGCTCAATGGCCGCTGGAGGTTTTGGGCGATCTTTAACTATCTTTTGTGCCAGAACTGCAAAAACTGCGGTAAAAGGTATAAACAGAAGAGTATTACAAATATTAAACAACGTGTTGGCATTGGCGATTTGACGCGGTACTTCAGCCGCAATTCGTGCTGCCCCATCAAGGTCCTGGCTAAGTGGTGAAATCATTGTCGCCAAATGAGCAAGCTGCGGTATAAACGGCAGCCATATCAACACTCCGACAACATTGAAAATAACGTGAACCACAGATGTGCGAACCGCTTCCGGAGGCTTACCCATAGCAGCCATAAGCGCCGTCACACACGTGCCTATATTCGCACCCAAAGCGAGACCTATACCGGCTGGTAGACTTAGCAGGCCACCACTTGCCATAGCAATAGCAATACCAACAGTCGCGGCTGACGATTGCACAAGGCCGGTGAACAAGGCTCCAGCAAGGATGCCTAAGAGCGGGTTCTCCATTCGTTCGAGGATATCAAGGAATGGCTGATAGCTGCGCAAGGGATACATTGAGTCACCCATGATAGACATGCCGTAGAATACAAGGCCCAACCCCATGAGCATCTTTCCATAATTCTGAATGACATCCTTCTTGGATGTGAACAACATGAAAAAACCTATGGCTATAGGTATCAATGCATATTTAGCGATATTGAATGCCAGTAACTGAGCAGTAACTGTGGATCCGATATTGGCACCCATTATTACTCCTACCGATTGCTGCAAACTCATTACACCTGCAGTAACAAAACCAACAACAAGCACTGTTGTCACTGATGACGAGTTCAGAATTCCTGTAACAATAGCACCTGTAATTGCGCCCATTACACGATTAGAGGTCAATTTGGACAACATAGTTTTCAAAGCCGTGCCAGCTGCCCTTTTCAACCCATCAGAAAGCTGTTCAAGTCCTGCAAGAAAAAGTGCCAGCCCACCAAACAAGCCCATTAAAAGCATGACCCATTCAATCTCCTGACTTTCTGCACCATATGCAGTTAATGGAACAGTTAGCAACAGTGCAACCAGTCCTACAATCAATCTTTTAGTAGTCATATTCTAATTTCTCTATAATTTAATAATTGAGTTTATAATGAGTTTGGACTTCGGCTCTATAACTGTTAGGATATACTCTATAGTAATAGATTCATATAATATCTTAATTCATAGCAATTTCTATGGTATCATTTCTGTCTAATATAACAAACTAATACAGTATAATTTGAAATTTCAACCAAAGGATCGTTCCATGCTTATCCTACCTCCTTCCACCATCTGCCGTTTTCCAACTCGACTTCAGGCAATGACATTTTTCATGATCTTTTTTACATGCACAATGCTTGTGAGTTGCAAAGAAGAGCAGAAACCACCACCACGGGAGGTGATTCGTCCTGTTAAAATGCTTGAAATTTTATCTACCAAAGACATGGTGAACCGTAGTTATCCCGGTCGTGTACGAGCAGCCAAACGTGTTGATTTGGCGTTTCAGGTTGGTGGTCCTCTTATTGAACTTTCAGTGGATGAAGGTCAGGAAGTCAAAAAAGGAGAGGTTTTAGCCAGGATTGATCCCAGAAACTTCGAAACTGATCTCAGAGAAGCTGAAGGGCAACTCGCCAAAGGAGTGGCAGCGCTTCGTAGTGCCAAAAGTGAATATGACCGTATTAAACGCATACGTAATGCTGACCCTGGAGCAGCCAGTGAAAGTATGCTTGTCAGAAGGCAGGAGAGTGTTGATACGACGACCGCTGATCTTGCATCCCTTACCGCTTCAGTTGAGGCAGCAAAAAACCATTTAGACGACACGTACCTCAGAGCTTCATTTGACGGAATTGTTTCTAGGCGATTTGTCGATAATTTTCAGGAAGTACAGCAACAGGAGCCAATTCTTAGCCTGGACTTTCTCAGCCAGATTGAAATTGTAGTTGATATTCCTGAGACAATCATGGCCAACTTAAACGAAAATCAAACGTTTAATATCTATGCTGAATTTGCTTCAGTGCCAGGGAAGCAATTTGACCTGTCAACTAAAGAATACTCCACTCGGGCTGATGCCAATACCCAGACGTACCAGGTGGTCTTCCAAATGGATCGCCCTCAGGGTATCAATATATTACCCGGTATGACTGCCACAGTTAAGGGTTCCACCTCATCTGACGAGAACAGTGTTGAAACAATTACCATACCTGCCTATGCAATCTTGCCCGGTGACAGTGGAACCACCCAGGTTTGGATTGTTGATCCGGAAACAATGACTGTCCATCCACGTACAGTAAAAACAGGAGAACTTGTCGGCAAAGCAAATATTCAAATTATGAGTGGACTTAAGACCGGTGAAGTAATTGCGGTCACCGGAGTCAATCTACTACGGGAAGGAATGAAGGTTCGTGATCTCGCACAGCTTGAGGGGTACGGGAAATGAACATTGCCGAATTCAGCATAAAGAAAAGTGTTATAACCTGGGTCCTGACGATTCTAATGGGAGTCGTTGGCGTATTTTCCTTCCTCAACCTTTCCATGCTTGAGGATCCGGAATTCACCATTAAGGAAGCAGTAATAATTACACCATACACTGGTGCTTCCGCATCTGAGGTTGAAACTGAGGTTTCTAACGTTATTGAAAAGGCTGTTCAGGAACTCGGCCAACTTGATCGTGTTGAGTCGCGGTCTAGCAGAGGTTTGTCCATTGTCCAGGTAACAATTAAGGATAAATTTGATAACGACTCACTCCCACAGGTGTGGGATGAACTTCGCCGTAAGGTAGGCGATTACCAAAGCCAATTGCCACCTGGAGCGGGACCCTCAATAGTAAATGATGACTTTGGTGATGTCTACGGTGTGTACATGGCAATAACCGGTAAAGGGTATAGTTATCGTGAGCTGTATGAATATGCTAAATTCCTCCAGCGCGAATTGCTACAAGCTCAGGATGTAAAAAGAATTGACCTTTACGGCAACCAACCTGAAGCTGTTTATGTTGAAATGCGTCGAGAGAAAATGGCAGAACTTGGTGTCTCCCAGGATGATATTTATTCAACCCTGGCTGCCAAAAACCTTACCGCATCCTCTGGCTACCTAACCCTTGGGCCTGAGTTTATCCCAGTAAACCCCACCGGTGAATTCACATCTGAAAAGCAGTTTGGCGAATTGCTGGTTAAAGGCTCAACCGGAGAAAACCGTACTCTTGTTTACTTAAAAGATGTCGCTGAAATTAGTAGGGGCTATAATTATCCAGCTGACAATTATCTTCTATATAATGGGGAACCTGCTGTCGGTGTAGCCATTTCAACAGTTAAAGGCGGTAATGTTCTCACAATGGGCGAATCGCTTATTGAGAAATTTAAGGAATTACAGGAACTCTCTCCCCTTGGTATGGAAATTAATACCATTTATCTGCAGACTGAAGCCGTAACTGCCTCAATTAATAACTTCCTCATCAACCTTGCAGAGGCCGTTGCTATTGTAATTGTAGTACTCTTTGTCTTTATGGGATTCAGAAGTGGAATCATCATTGGCCTGGTGCTCATGATTACAATTCTCGGTACCTTCATTTTCATGGGTATGTTTGATGTCACATTACAGCGCATATCTCTAGGTGCTCTTGTCATCGCTCTGGGTATGCTCGTTGACAATGCCATTGTTGTGACTGATGGCATGCGAATGAAGATGAATAATGGAACAGATGCGCTTACTGCTGCCAAAGAGATAGTTGGCCAGGTCAGCATGCCTTTGCTTATGGCAACACTCATTGCTATTTGTGCTTTTGCCGCTATTGGAACGTCACAGGACTCCAGTGGAGAATATTGCCGAACGCTCTTCTCGGTCATTCTGATATCGTTGAGCCTAAGCTGGGTTACTGCTGTTACAACCACCCCGCTGTTATGTAAAACTTTTCTTAAAACAACACCTGCTGCAAGCGATAGCCTAAATGGAGAAAAAACCGCGAGTGACCCCTATGGTGGCAAAATCTATGTTGCCTATAAAGCCTTTTTATCACAGGCCATACGCTTTCGCTGGATTACAATAATGGTGGTAATTGGTGTTTTTGCGTTGTCCATAATCGGCTTCAGCCAGGTTAAGCAGAGTTTTTTCCCTGACTCGACAACGCCTATGTACCTTGTTGATTTCTGGTTTCCTGAAGGTACCAGTATTGATCAAACGGTAGAGGAGTTGCAAACAGCAGAAGACTTTTTTAGAAAAGATGATAACACAGAACGAGTAATCAGCTTCATTGGTGGCGGTCAGATTCGCTTTTTGCTGACGTATACACCGGAAAAAAACTATGCATCCTTTGCTCAGATGTTAGTTCACGTCAAAGATTACAAAACAATACCTGAAACCCTCAAAACTGTTCAGAGCAGTCTTGAAGATATGTATCCTCAGGCAATAATCCATACCAAGCCTTTTGTCCTTGGGCCCTCAACCGGTGGTAAGATTCAATTACGCATTTACGGACCAGATGGAGATGAGTTACGTAAACTAGGCCGTCGGGCTGAAGATATCCTCAGAGCCGATCCTGCATCAAAGGCTGTTCGTAACGAATGGCTCGACAAAATAAAAGTGCTCCGACCACAAATGGCTGATTCTCAGGCACGTCACGCCGGTATCGATCGGCCAGATATTGCCAGGGCAATGGAAGCCGCTGTACTGGGAACAGTTACCGGCGTTTATCGCGAAAATGACGAACTTCTTCCTATTATAGCCCGTTCCCCCGAATTTGAACGACTTGACATGGACAGTATGGCCTCAATACAGATTTGGAGCCCTACTGCTAACAAGATGATACCTCTTGGACAGGTAATAGACGATTTCCCGGTAACCTTTGAGGATGCAAATATCTGGCGCAGAAACCGAATCAAAATGCTACGGATTCATGCAGACCCAAGGGAAGGTTTACCAAGTGAACTTCTTCAAAATGTCAAGCCACTCATCGAGCAAGCTCTTGGTGTTTCCACTGAGCAGAAAATTGGAAGAACAGTTACTCCAGAGGAATGGACAGCAGAAACCATTCCAGTAGGTATCTATGATATGATACCATTGGCAAAACCAGGGTACTATATGGCCTGGGGAGGTGAAGTTGAAGATTCAAAAAAAGGGCAACAGGGTATTGCCGCTTCAATCCCCATGTTCTTTGGTGGTATGGTTCTGCTGGTATTAATTCTGTTCAACTCAATCAAAAAAACCCTTATCATCTGGCTAACAGTACCTCTGGCTGTAATAGGTGTTACTGCAGGTCTATTATTGTTTAACCAGCCATTCGGTTTCATGGCACTACTTGGATTAATGAGTCTTGCAGGTATGCTCATCAAGAATGCCATTGTACTTATTGACCAGATTGACCTGGAGTTGCAGGAAGGAAAAGAACCGTTCCAGGCAATTATCGACTCTGGAGTAAGTCGCCTTATCCCAGTATCAATGGCCGCATTGACCACTATACTCGGCATGATTCCCCTGCTAGCTGACGCATTTTTTGTGGCAATGGCTGTTACAATCATGTTTGGACTCGGTTTTGCTACCATCCTCACTCTGGTCGTTGTTCCGGTTCTTTATGCTGTTTTCTTTAAGATTCGGTATGTTGCAGCAACAGAATAAGCAACGTATTAGTAATAGGCAGAAGGCTCTTTAAAAACTGTTTCTGTCTAAATAACAGGAGATTTCATGCTAGCTCATGCATCAGTTATACAACGAACGCCAAGAAGGGTTTTACACTTTACCCTTCTTGTTTTTGCATCACTTCTCATAAATGGCTGCACGGTTGGCCCTGATTATATTAAGCCCACCATTTCTGAACCAAAGATGTGGGTTGATGAGAGTAGCCAGGCGATAAAAACAGATAAAACTGACCTTGTTCAGTGGTGGACTGTATTCCAGGATCCAGTTTTAAATAACCTGATCGAAAAGGCGTATTCAGGTAACCCAGGATTACAGATAGCAGGCTTACGAATTCTTGAGGCTCGAGCACAACTCGGAATCCTGGTTGGCAACAGATACCCTCAGCTTCAACAGTTGCGAGGCGATGCAGGTGCAGTAGGTATCAGTAAAAATAGCGCAAATACAGCCCCGGGAAATGATTTCCGTTATGGAGAGATCGGTGTTGGTTTCGACGCAGGCTGGGAAATGGATTTTTGGGGTAAATTCAGTCGTGCCATCAATTCAGGCGTGAACACCCTTGATAGTTCTATCGCTGATTATGACAACACACTGGTTACACTTACTGCTGAGATAGCCAGAACCTATATGTTCTTACAAACGTTTGAAAGGCAGCTTAAGATTTCCTTAGATAATGTCCGTATACAAAAGCGTTCTTTACAGATAGCAACAGTTCTTTTTGAGGGTGGAGATGTTACCGAACTCGATGTCGCACAGGCCAAAACCCTGCTCTCCAATACTCTCGCGTCAGTTCCAAGACTGGAGTCAGAGATTCGTCAGACTAAAAACTCTCTTGCCTTCCTGCTTGGTATTCTGCCTGTAGAAATTGATCAAATGCTTGGCGAACCTGGTATCACCCCAAATGTCCCTGTCGAGATAGCTATAGGTATACCCGCAGAGATGCTTCGTCGGCGTCCAGACATACGGAGAGTAGAACATCAGATGCTCGCCCAGAGTGAACTGATAGGCGTCACTCAAGCTGATTTGTATCCTCACTTTAGCCTCGTAGGATCAATTGGCCTCAGTAGCAGTGACAGTAACGTAACTGCTGATGGGTTTCCTGGAAGCAGTTCCCTGGGTGATCTATTCAACTCAAGCAGCATAGACTATTTTATTGGTCCGACCTTTTCATGGGATGTCCTTAACTACGGGCGTATTAAGAACAAGGTGAGAATCGAGGATGCCCGTTTCCAACAACTTACTGAAGATTATAGAAATACTGTACTCCAGGCTGCCCAGGAAGTAGAAAACGGTATTGTCTCGTACCTTCGCTCCCAGGAAGAGCAGAAATATCTACGCGACAGTGCGAATGCAGCTGCAAGATCTGTAGATCTCTCCATGCTTCAATACAAAGAGGGGCTGAGCGACTTTCAGCGAGTACTTGAGTCACAACGATCTCTCGTAACCCAGCAGGACCTCCTGGCTGCAAACCAGGGAGACGTTGCGGTTAACCTTATCTCCCTTTACAAAGCGTTAGGTGGTGGCTGGGAAAGTCGTCTTGGCAAACCATTCATTCCGGAGTCAACACGTAATGAGATGCAGGAACGTACAGACTGGGGTGAATTGCTACAGACCGAATCACTCTCAGAAACAACAGTGAATGCTGGAGTTCAAGATACTCTTGAGCCGGCCTGGTAATTTGTACATGTTAAACAAAAAACCGTCAGCACATTTTGAAAATGGCTGACGGTTTTTTTATTTTAATGCTTTAGAATAGATTACTTAAACTTCAATTCAAGCGGATCATCGTGGTAGAGATGGTTTATTTGAGAGTTATCAAAAACCGCTATTCCAAACGGATAACTCTTACTCTTATCGCTAAACTGAACATCCTGCGTTTCTGAATTCTCGCCTTCTGTCTTTAACGCCCGCATTACCTCCAAGGTCCACACGCCATTCTCATAATGGTTTCTTGACAGGATATCTGCTCGACCACCTAAGACAGGGCTAATATCTATTCCGGCAACAATAGCACCTTCCTTAAAGGTATCAACAAAAGGTACCTTCTTGCTCGGGATAGTATAGTACTGATCATCAGCATTAGCATCGAGGTTCATGTAAGCTGGTGCTGATTTATCTGCATTATCATTATTATGATAACCACCACCTTTAGGAGCGGTATCATTGCGTCTGCCCCAACCTTTATTCACTTTCGGATCAGTATTATTGTCGACATGCTGATCATCGAAGGAACCCATAGGTAATGTCCTCACAAATTTCGCATGCCACATATCGATGGTTTCATCAGCAGAGGCGGTATATTTTCGACCAGCCGAGGTATCACCCTCCTCGTCCAAATGGCACGCAATCATACAACCATCCGCCTCAAATCCTTTAGTGCTGATATTCCAGAACACCGCAAACTTATCTTCATAATAGGTATTATCGTGTCCTGTATCATCCTTGTTAGACAATTTTTTCCAGGTACCGTCCGCCTGTTTCACCCAAGGGAAACGAGCGAGACTCTTGGTCGGATCTTTATAGCTTATGAGGAAATAAATGTAGTTGTCATCATAGAGAGACTTGATAGTTACATCAGTAGCCTGCATACCGAGATAACCATTGTTTGGCTCATACGGAAGTTGATCCACAGTGACAGAAAGAGGCATCGCACTCTCCCATGCCTTGTCCGCCATTCCATCAAGTACAATTGGCGTTCCAACTTTGCTGCTGACTAATGTGCTGCCAGCACCGTACGCTGATGTCCCGAAAGCAACCATTCCTGCCATTGCAAGTATTCCAATCTTTTTCATGAAGTTCTCCTTGTGTTTGTGGTTTCCCTACGTTCTACAAAATAATTGTATATTTGAAGTATAGAGAAGGAGAACATTCAATACTAGATAAGGATTACTGGCATATTTGGTTAGGTTGTGAATAAAAATTCACAACTCAGGGCTAAGAAGCTGACTTATAGACCGATTCTTTTTGAGAGCAACTGTAAACAATCGATAACTTTTTCACCCTGGGCGGTTAAACGATAGTATTTTTCTCTGTTCTGGCTGAGCAAATTGTTTGATTTGAGATTTTTCAAATGAAAATTGACTTTCGTATGATCAGAAATGTCAAGGGAACGGGTTATATCCATAAAGCGCATTGTTCCTTTAGCTGACAGCAACGTCAGAATCTGTCTTCTTATAGGATTTGATAGACCAGCAAGTGCCTCATCTATAAGGGGCTCAGGCTCCTGCTGTGCAAATTTTTGCACTTCCAGCACCTGACGTATTGTGACGAGGAGTTCATCACGTTTAAATGGTTTTGAGAGATAATCGTCCGCCCCGATTCTCATTGCTGAGACCGCATTATCTACGGTTGAAAAGGCAGTGATCATGATAATCCTGGTTCCGGGATAATCTTTTTTTATGAGTGGAATGAGCGCCATCCCCCCCATTCCTGGCATCATGTTATCCACCAGAACCAGACAGGGAGTCTCGTTTTTCATTTCCTCCAGTGCCGCTTCAGCAGTTGGGCAGGCAACCACCTGATACCCATAGTCTTCCAATATCTCAACTATGGTTTCGCGAAGATCCTGATCGTCATCTATAACCATAATTGTTTCAGAAATCATTCACAACTCCCGGGAAAGAAATTGTCACCGTTGTTCCACCTTTGTCTGAACGCTCAAGATTAATCACCCCACCATGTTGTTGTATAATATTATAGCACACAGAAAGGCCTAGACCTGTCCCCTTGCCGACTTCTTTAGTGGTGAAAAACGGATCGAAAACTTTTGTAAGATGTTCTTCTTTAACACCATGGCCTGTATCTGTAATAATTACGACAACGCACCCTCCCTCAAAAAACGTTGCAACCCGCACGCTATCATCCTGAGAACAGGCATCAAGGCTGTTCAGTAAAAGGTTAATGAACACCTCTTCAAGCTTCCATGGGATTCCCCAAATTTGAGGAACATCCTGAAGGTTCAGCTGGATTATTGTACTGAGCTGCTGGTGCTTAATAAGATTACTTACACTTTCAATCAGTTTGTTCAGATCAGTGGGCAACAGATCAGTCTCTTTCTCGCGCGAAAAGTGAAGGAGTTCCTTGGCGATGCGGGAAGCGCGATCAATATTGCGCTCTATAGCACCAAGCCGTTTGGATATCTTCTTATCCTCACCAACTGAATCTTTCAGCATTTCTACATTAAGTGAAATATTGGCAAGAGGGTTATTGATTTCATGGGCAATTCCTGCAGCCAGGATTCCCATTGAGGCCAGTTTTTCTGACTGCGCAAATCTCTGCAATTTTTCATTTATCATATCACGTTGTTCAATACTAAAAACCGAAAGTGCCCGAATTGTAAAAAACATAATGAAAAAACCACTTATACCTCTAAACAGTATAACCTTGGCACCTATAACAGGGACTATAAATTCGGATGGAACCAATCCGCTTAGCACCGCATAAGCTATCATGCAGCTCCCTGCCAGAATAAATTGAGTAGCAGCATTGCTGGAAAAAGTCCGTACTTTTCGTGAATAGAGTATAAGGCCGACACCAGATAATAAACCACCCGGGAAAGCAATGAGGTAGCGCGTATAGATATCCCTGTTGCTACCAAGATCAAGAATAAACGCATAGGCAATCAATGACAGTGCGAGAAAACCAACTAAAGCTTTAATAAGCTTTGGCGTATTCTGCAGAGTCCTATCCCCACGAAAGGTGATAAGGTTTAGAAATAGTCCAAAATAGAAAAGAAATAGAAATGAAGAACTGACAACTGCCAGGCGAAAGAGTTTAAATTCACTGTCTACAATGACAGGAAACAAGAGTTCAAGGAGCTCAAGCCATTCATGAAACCCATGGATAATTCCAAACAGAGCAAGCAACCATATAATACGTGCTATACCTAATTCACTAAGGCGAATATCTCTTGAAAGAATTGCAACGCCCAAGGTGAAAAATGTGAGACCGTAGAGCAAGTATAATACAACTATTGAAATCATTATATGGTTATTCTAATTGAGTTATGTGGATCCTTTCATGTCTTTGACGAGGCGCATGGCCATAAAGCCCATAACAGCAACTCCCGCTAAAAGAACTACCCATAGTAGCCATGTTTTCCATGGTTTTGGCGGAGGAGGTGTACGAAGAGCACCCTCACCACCAAGCTCCAACTTTTTACCGAGAACTACGTTCTGAACAATGGTATCACCCTCCAATTTGTTTAACGTATGGATAACCATATCAGAATGATCTACTGTGTCATCAATTCCGATCGCTCCATTGCCATAGGCCAGTATGAACGGGCCTTTTCCACGTGCCAGAAACGTCAACTCCTGACTTTCCCAGCCAAGGTGCATTGTAACGTTCTGACTGCTCTCTGTAATACCTGCACCATCCTTTCTCACGACGAGTCGCCACTGGTTAGCTCTGGATGGTTCAAATCTGCATGGCTCACTTTCGAGTAACTCGCCATTCACCTGTAACGAGTAGAACGTCGTATTACATCGTTCACGCCATACACTTGAAGCGTCTATGCGTGATTGTATTACTGCATGGATAATGGAGTTAGGCTCATTAAACTGCAACTTAACACTCTGCACAGGTAATCGGTATCTGGAGGTAAATTCGAGAATCAAGTCACCTTTCGCCTCCGACAGTTCACCATTATACGTCTGAATCCATTTTAGATTTGCAGTAGAATACTTGGCCTTTGGGTACCCTGCGATTCGCTCTATAATGAATGACGGCGTTTGCTCTCCCCATGAAAGTTTGAGATATCGTTTGGGAGGTGCATTAAATTGAATTGTACGTTGTTCAACACGGTTTCCTCCATACTCAATATCTATCAAAGTCGTTCCAGCTACCAGTGTCCGCCAACGTTGTAAGTCTGACGTGTGTTCTACGGTAACCTTTGATGAAGAGTGCGCCTTGCCACTACGCCAATACAGGTCAAGGCTTCGGATATCACCGGATGAATCCCCAAGATCGAGCAGGTACCCTGTTGGCTCTTTCTCTTCCTGTACGGCAGCCGTGTTACTGTCTATATCAATAATGGTTCCATCACCACTTCTACTGACAAGGAGAGATAGTGTGCCGACAGCGGTATGCTCATCCTCAAAGAGTGGGAAAAATGCAATATCAATAGGATCACGCTGAGGAGGCATACGTGTTTCTGGTTGTCGTATTGCATGCGGCACCTGCTTTCCTGCACTATTAAATACACCAATGTCAGCGAGATTATCTTTTCGTACTGTCATATAAACATTATCCGGCACCGGTAACGTATAGGCAGGACCTTCTCCTTCCACCTCAAGTACATATCCATAGGCAAAGTCTTTGGTGGTGCGCACCTCTTCACCTAAAGCGGGAAAAGAAAATAAACTCAGAACGAACAAAACAACTCCAGCAACTCTCATACAGAGTCCTCTTTTTGAGCAGGTGGCATCGGCGAAAAGTAACCAATAACGAGCATCAGAACACCAACCACGAGAAAAGAAATAATCCTGGCAACCGTTCCTGTACCGGACAGGTCAACGATGAACAGTTTCAATACTACCAACCCGAGCAAGGTTGCTCCACAACACCAAACCAACCTGTTCCGGGACCTTGTTGCCCAGATAGTTGTTGAAAGTGCACACAAACTCCATAGCGCAGCGATGCCAGCCTGGAAAACAACAGAATGATACAACAGATCAAAATGGTATGGAATACCACTATAAAAGTGAACTATGCGGGCAACCCCACCATTCAACCAGCTAAAAAACAGTGCTGCAATCAGCCAATATGAAAACGCTGGTGGAATAAAACCCGGTGGATAACACTTTTCAGCTTGAGACTCCAGCACCCACTTTATTATGACAATAATGACAAAAAGCTGCGTCAACTCAAGAGGGTTAATAAGCGGAATAAACATGATTGGCGCAGGATCTCCAGCCAACAGCAGGCAAAGAAAACTCCAAATGGCCAGCATTGCTACCGGGACTGTCAAGCCAATACCATGATAGTACGCTTCCCATTTAGCAACTGGCCATTTCAGCTTTCGTCCCCAGCAAATAATTGCAAATACAGTTGCCCCTGGAACAATGCCCCAGCTTGTTACTTGCCACACATCAGAGAGCCTGAAGGTAACCCCTAGTAACCAGCTTATTTCAGTACAGGCTATGGATAAAAGCAGCCAGAATGTAGCAACATGCCAGTAACCGGCAAGACGTACAGGCCACTTGGTATCAAATTGATGAAGTAATCTATATTGACAATAAAAAGAAACTGCCCAGGCGAGAGAACCCCATCCATCAAGTAAGTGTGTGCTATATGATGTTAGGGCAATCCCAGCGCCTGCCATTAACCACATTATCGGTAAAAGAACTGATGACCCAATGGCTAGTTGGCGCCAATGCCATTTCCTGGCAACAATTGCCATGAATATCGTTGATGCGGAACTAAACAGCAACACACCGTTATGAACACGGATATGGTGGAAATGTCGATCAATCTCCTGAATTCCACCATAATACCACCACAACATTCCCCATATGAGTAGCGGTATAGGCAGGTATCGTTCCAATTTACGAAGTTTTTCCTGATTACAGCCTACATAATAACTTGAAAAGAGTGCAGCAAACGCGATACAGAGGCAACCCAAGAAATAGTTGTTGAGAAAAGTAATAACCCCATATGGATAGTAAACACCTTCCAGAAATGTCAATGCCGCACCGACTTGCAATAAAAGTCCAAAAAGCCTTGCCAATAAGCGCTTTTGACGGACACCAACCCACACCATCGCAGCACCCTCCAAGGCCCAGGTTGCCGTAGTCCAGTTACTGTCAAATGCCAAAGGAATAGTCATGCTCGCAAACATGACTCCCATTGCCAGAAAAGCCTCGCAGAGAATTTTCATACCTCCAGCCAACCTGCGCCAAAGAACAGTAGCAAGAAGCAGATAAAAGAAACCCAGAGCAAAGGCGCTGATAGCCATACCATACGGGAAATCCTTAACCAGGGTATATTGCAATCCAGTAACTATTAAGGGCAGACCAAAAACCAGAGGACCATCGACAAAACCGCGAAGGTGAATTGGCTGACGATGTGCAAAGAGGACGGAAATTGCAACATAGAAGAGAAAAAAGAGGACCAGGAATGGTTCTGTAGTTGAGAAATATTCTGGTTGGTAGCCCTGACTGCCCCAAAGTGTACCAACCCCGAAAGTGAAAACAAAACCAAGAAGATTCAATTCTCGCCACGCCTTGTGCAAGGCAATGCCTAATATACCGACATTGATGAGGCCATAATACGAGAAGAGCATCACATGATTCCCTTCTCCTGTTGACATCAAGACAGGGGCAAGAAAGCCGCCAATAATCCCAAACACGGCAAGTACTTTTGCATCCTGTAAAATGGCAAGTACCCCAGAAAGAACAACCAGTGCCACCATCAGTATGAAGGAAAGCGGTACAGGAATAAGTTCATACAATTTTGCGGCACCATAAACAACAAGATAAAGGATACCAACACCGCCGCCCTGCAGCCCAAGGCCGTAACCGGGGTTTTTAATACGCAATCGCCATCCAAGAAAAAGGAGTGCAATGCCTCCCAACACAGCAGCGACCAACCTATATTCAATTGGAAATAAATTTTGCTGGGCCGCATATTTAATGAGGAAAGCCATCCCTAAAAAGAGAATGATAATCCCCATTTTCAGGACCAGATTGCCACCTGTCAAAAAACGTTTTATCAGATCACCACAGCTATCACTCGCACTGCCAATACTCGCAAAAAGGTTGTCTATCCATGCTGGCTGTGAAGAAGTCGTTTTATCTATAGTCCCAATCGCCGGCTCATTAGCCATCTCAACCTTTTGTAGTTTCGGCATGGCCACCGGAATTTTATCTGCAGGCGCCGGTTTCTTTTTCTCTTGAAAGAATTCATCCACAGGAGCGAAAACGACACTCTCTGAATCTGAATCCTCAACGTGCTTGGCAGTTACATTTAGTTCCAGCTGAACAACCCGCTTCTTTAAGATAACAATTTCAGCAATGAGATAGCCGATGACCCCACCTAAAATCGCACCCTCTTCATCAAGTAAGGCTAAACCTACGAGTGCTGCAACTAGGATAAAAATGATTTGCATGATAATATACCGCATGGAATGATGTAGTGTTCCAGATTTACTTTACAATACGTTCTGCAGCTTCGGCATCACCAGGTTGGTCGCGTTGCTCCAGATAGTCTGCAATACGTTGTCGTGCATTCGGATCTTTTTTCTGGGCAAGATCACTTTTTGCACTGACTGTTTCTATCCGTATTACCACAACTGAACAGGTTGCCACTGCTGGGGTATCTGAGGTGATTTCGGAAAATTCCGGTATATTTTCATGTGCAGCCATTAAGGCGTTAAGCGAACCTACTTTTTCATCAATATTCTGAACAATTTCAGCTTTACCGCGGATAATAACCGAATGATAAAACTGATGAGCCTGGCAGGCAGTCTTAGTGTCCTCAAAATCAAGACCAAGATAGGCCAGGGGAATATCGACCTCGAAACACACCTTAGAGTCGCGAAGAATATTATCTATTTTTTCGCCATCCCTAGCGCAGTGAAAATAGATAGAATTTTTCCAAAACACATAATTTAGAGGTGTAATGTAGGGATAACCGTCCGCCCCGATCGTTCCAAGTCTACCAATTGTACACCGCTGTAGAACATTGATAATTTCATCAACATCTGTCACAACACACTGACTTCTTCTCATTATTTTTTTCTCCAACGTTCATTTTTATTTATCTAATCCTGGCTTATCTGATAGTTCCAGTCCGATGACTTCTTTTATTGATTCTTTCCAGCGAACCAGAGGTTCATTGCAAAGCTGACGGTAAATATCATGCAGCACTTGATCACTCTGCCCTTCTGTGATTTTTTCTACCTGCGCTTGTGTTTCATACGAGTCAATTTGCACCCGTTGTTCAATTTTATTCATTTTACCTAACCAGACTGAGTGAGTGACACACGGAAGCAATTCACGCACCATAGCCACAACATCAACAGTATCAAGCATTGGCTCAACACTTACAGATGTGTGATATCCCTTTTCGAACGCATAGCAAAGACTCTCTTTACGCTCCTCATAACCAGGAGCTCCCGGTTCCCAAAAACACAATAGGCTCGAATTTCTTGAGGTTATGGTGAACCGAAAAAGTAGGTCGCTTTTATACTTGTCAAACGCATTGCACAACTTTCTAACACATTCAATATTCGGCTTGGAAACGATCAGAACCTTATTTCCTGCAATAAGCAGATTATGAATAACAGATATGCAGGCATCTATATTTTCTGGAACAATATCGTGAGTTGTCGGAAACATCACCTGGCCTGGAAAAAGTGGCTGTATCTTCAAGACCTCTTCACTTCGCACTTTGCAGGATCGCCACTCGGTAGCAGATACCAGGCCCTTTAGTACAACAGCATCATATCTGGCATAACAATAAAGACAGTCGTGGGGGCAACCTGTACAGCAATCAATATTTGCCACTGCCCACTCACGAGTTCCCCTTATAGGTTTACCTTGCCCTACCATTTGGGATTTCTCCATGATTTATTATGATACCATCCAAATAAGCTAATCCAGGGTAGCAGAAGTTCTTAAATCCATTGCTTACCTTTAGTATAGTTATGATGGTATCAACATATTCAACTTGCCGTAAAACAGCTCGAGTTGACTGTCACTTGATGTATAAATTCTCTATAAATACAATTCTATTGATTATCGGTGAATATTCAATGTGGCTCATTGTGGTATATCACACATTGCAAACTCTATCCTCCATTGGTATATGATTCATCGGTGACAGTAGTATATTTCAACGATTGATTCACTACAGCACACCAATTCAATAATCAACGTATATTCAGAAACCTTGTTAAGGAAGTCAATGATATGAATGCCTTATTTGATGCTAGCCAGATTCAAGCCAATCCGTTTGTCATCTTAACCTTAATTGTTGCCCCAGCAATTTTGACTAACGCTTCAGCAATGATGATACTCAGTACATCTAACCGTTTCGCACGAGCTATTGATAGAGCCAGAGACGTGTCCCGTCAACTTGAGGCCGCAACAGACAAAGACCCGTCATTGTTGACAAGGTTAAAAGAAGAGCTGCTGGTAACAGAAAAACGAGCAGTACTTTTATTACAGGCCATCCGTTTATTTTATTTTTCGTTAGGAGCTTTCGCATTCGCCGCTTTTGTATCATTAGTAGGCGCTGGTCTGGTTAACTTAAACATGAAACTGCTTAACAGTATTTTTGCAGTTCTAGCAGTTTTAACTGTTTTCCTTGCGGCAGGCGGCTTGGTACTTGGTTCAGTTCTGTTATTTCAAGAGTCCAGAATTACTGTAGGCATTCTTAAAAAACGAATTGAAATGCTACGAGCAAATTAACCAAATTCTCTTTCCTTGGAAAATATTTGATCAGATCAGAATGTAACCCACAATACTATCCCCTCTGATCTGATCAATTACGATTTGCTCGTGTTCCATAAGCAAATCCCCTCCAGATTGAACCCATTACTTTGATTAACAATTCGTAACAGATCTACTGAACATCGTCTTCCCAAAGCTGTAGAAGCTCTTCAACCCCTTTACGGGCAAGTCCCATTACCTGGAGGAATTCTTCTTCTGAGAACGGTTTACCTTCAGCAGTCGCCTGGATTTCAATCCACGTTCCATCTCCGCCCATCACAAAATTAGCATCAGCTTCTGCAGCAGAATCTTCATTATAGTCAAGATCGAGTGTGGGTGTTCCTTTGACAATACCTGCAGATATTGCAGCAACTGGTAAAATTTTCGGCATAATAGCTAACTTGCCCTGAGCCACCAGTTTAACCAGGCCATCACGAACTGCCAACGCTGCTCCAGTTATAGAGGCCGTACGGGTTCCGCCATCAGCGTTCAAAACATCACAATCAATACGTAGTGTACGTTCACCAATATCTTTTAAATCAACCATCATTCTGAGACTTCTTCCGATTAATCGTTGAATTTCAGAAGTACGGCCAGATCTCCCATTGGTTTCACGCCGGTACCGTCCATTGGTGGCACAGGGAAGCATGCCATATTCAGCAGTAATCCACCCCTTACCTTTCCCCTCGAGGAATGGAGGCACCTTTTCTTCAATAGAGAGTCCACAGATAACGTGAGTGTTTCCCATTTTTATCAAGATTGAGGCGTCAGCATTGAGCTGGATCCCTCGTTCAATTGAAACAGGTCGTAAACTGTCTGCACTTCTGTTGTAACTTCGTTCCACAATTCACCTCATAATAAATAAAATAATGATCAAACCGTACCTTGCGGTCATGCGATCTAAATTTGGATAATAAAAACATAAAAAAGGTCTGATATGCACAGAGCACATCAGACCTTTCAAACATACCTGCAAAGGGGCAGAAATAATACTTGAATCTGCTATCCTCTCCGAATCATTTTAGAAATTCTCACTTCAGGGTAGAACGAACAGTACCAAGGTATTCTTTACCAATCTTCTTCTCCCAAAGAGAGTATATTGCTTCAGAATCTTTCTTCATTTTCATCTTGTCAGCATCGCTTAACATAAGAAATGTGACTCCATCGGCTTTGGCAGCAGCAATTTCTCTTTCTTGCTGCTTTTCTGTCAGGTTACGCGCCTCAGCACTTTCTTCGCGTATCACCTTTAAAAATGTTTCACGAATATCATCAGGAAGACTTTTCAGCCATTTGCTATTCACCAAATGTACATACAAACCCTGAGCATAATTTAGTTCTGTATAGTATCTGGCAACAGTAAATTTCTTGCTGATATTACATACGATTGGGGTATGATCAAGGCCATCAATTACGCCAGTTTGTAATGCCTGAGGCACGTCAGGCCACGGCAAAACTGCAAATTTCAATCCCCACGCCTTGTAGGCATCTATATTGACTGGTGCCTCGGCAATACGGAAATTCACGCCTGCAGCATCCGCCAGAGTCTTAACAGGTGTAGTTGTGGCCCAGCCATAACTGCCATACCCTGTAAAGTCGATAACCTCAAGCCCTTTACTGAGCGCTGCATCACGAAATGGCTCCCATGTCGCTGGGGTATTCCTGAATGCATCAAGTTTATCAAAAGTATCTACAACATAAGGTAAATTAACTATACCAAGTTCAGGAGCAATGTTGGCTGAGGCAACTGAAGAACTCATCATTCCCTGTACTGCACCGAATTTCAGTTTATTAATAACGTCTTTTTCACCACCAAGTTGACTCAAAGGACGATAATCAACATAAAGCTGCCCATTAGTCTCTTCCCAGATCCTGTCACGGATCCTAAACCCAACCTCAACGCCTTCGATAGCTGGATGCCCTACACAGGAAAGCAAGTATGTATATTTAGCATCGGAAGGATCAAAGGCGGGTTTCCACTTTTCCAGCGGATCACTTGCTAAACCAGAACAGACCAGGCCCGATAGAACTAACGCGACCGCCCCAAAGGACACCAACGAAACATTTAATGTTTTCATCACACTCTCCAGTAAGAGGTTAACTATATGAAAATCCAACTCAGAAAGTACCGGACAACGTAGTAGAAAAGCAACATCTATTTTCTAAAACACGTACGCTAAGCCTATAATTTTACGTAGTATTACAAATATCTAGAAATTAGGCACACGCCCCGGTGCGCTACCACTCTGATCCAGGTTAGACATATCACGTTCTGCGGTTAACATTATTATCGTCTTTCCCCGATAAACCTCATTTACTTCGTTAATTAAATTGATCAACAAAACTATTTATGTTAATTGAAACCTCTTAAGAGGAATGTGAAATGTTATTTTAGTATTCAGAGCTGCCATTCACGTGTTTGAGACACAAGATATGCAGCACCAAGGAGAAGAGTTTATGAGAAAAGTATGTATTGCCCTTTTACTTCTTACAATCATTCTGCCTGTATCACTTTCTGCAGCAGAGAAAAAAGACCCCCTTGCTGCATGGAAACCTAGTTTTGATCCCAGTGGAGCAGAATTCACCTATATTCTTTCAAACGTAAGTCACCCGGTAATTGAAGGTGTTGCAGTTGGCTATCGCATTCGTGATGCTATATGGGAAAAGTCCAACGGACGAATCTATGTTGACTACAGACCACTTTCACAGCTTGGCGGTGAAAAGGATGTTATCAGTAAACTGAAAATAGGCGCAATTCAGGGCATGCTATCCTCTTCTGTTGCTGCTGCAAACGTTTCTGATCGTCTGGGAATCGTAAATCTTCCTTACGTTGTGGATACCTTTGATAAACTCGATACATTTCGAAATAATCCGGAATTATGGGAACCTTTTGCTAATGGTGCTCAGAATCAGGGACTTATCGTCGCAGACATAACCGGCTATGGCCCATACGGCTGGGCCACAACTACACCGGTTAAGACTCTTGCCGACGCCAAAACTGTAAACTTCAGAATTGCAGAAGCTCCAGTAAACACTGATGCCTACAAAGCATGGGGTTTAAAGTTTACTGTTATGCCATGGCCTGATGTACCTCAAGCGCTGCAAACGGGCGTAATCACTGGTCTTGACCATACAGCGATTGTTTGTAACATCACCAAGAAATTCACCATCGCCAAAAACTTCACCGAACTTAATTATGCTCAAGGACTCTTTGTTCATCTCATAAACAAACGTTGGCTCAATAAACTTCCAAAAGACTTGCATGATATTTTCCTCAATGTTATCAAAGAAGAGAGTGAAAAATCACGTGCTCTGACCCGCCAGCAGCATGCTGATCAGATTGCCAAAGCCAAAGAGGCAGGAGTTGAGTTTTACACACTATCCGATGCTGATCTGGCAGAAATCAAGAAAGAGTCTGAACCGGTGCTTCAAGCCTGGAGCCAGAAAATTGGTCCTGACTATCTCACCAAAGTAAGGGAGACTCTTGGCAACTGACAGGTAAACAACTGCATCATGTGACTGGTTGCCTTAAGGTAACCAGTTGTTTTTCAGGGTTGATGAGGAATCTCATCGACCCTTTTTTCTTGTAGCATTATGAACGGATATGTTGAAAAAACTGTTTAAATCTATTGACCGAACATTCCTCTTTATTGAGGAATGGTCCCTGTTTGCAGCCGTCTGTATTGCACTTCTAACGGCCATGGCGAATGTCATTCTGCGAAAAGCTACCAGTGATTACAGCTTGTACTGGTCTGATGAAGTTGTGCGGAAGGTAATCTACTTTTCCACCTACATTGGTTGCGTGGCAGCCATCCGCAGCCGTTCACTTATCCGTATCGATGCGTTACCTCAGATGCTCCCAGTTTTAAGGAAACCCCTTACGCAGCTCTCTCATCTGGCTGTGTTACTCTTTTCTGCCTGTATGGTTTATCTGGGAATGCAGATGACAACTATGATGTATCAAGATGAGTATGCCCTGACAGCCACTCTACAGGTACCGGAATGGTTGTTCTATCTCATTCTCCCCATTATGGGTGTAATGATGTTTATCCGCACACTCATCACCATGCGCGAAGACTGGCTCGGTGAGAACGACATTACAGGGGTGAAATAATCATGCATACTTCCTACCTCATGATTTTCGCCCTTTTACTAGGATGCCTCGCATCCACCATGCCGGTCTTTATGGCCCTGTTTTTCACAGGCACTGTCGGCCTTGTCTATGTCGTTGGTATCGACCCACAAATAGTTATAGAAGTGCTTTACCGCAGTATGGATAAGTTTGCGCTGGTTGTCGTTATGTTTTTTGTATTGTGCGGAAACATCATGACCACCGGCTCGATAGTCCATAAACTCATTAAAACAGCCAATGTGCTCGTAGGATTTCTCCCAGGCGGACTGGCCATGGCGGGCATACTGGCTTGTGGTTTTTTTGGTGCTATTTCTGGATCCACTGTCGCAACTGTGGTTGCAATTGGCAGTTTCATGATTCCTGCACTTATTGAAAACAAGTACGATGAAAAGTTTTCAGTCGGTCTTATGACCACTGCTCCAATTCTTGGTGTCATCATTCCACCTTCCATTGCTATGATTCTTTATGCCATGGTAAGTAATGACCAGCTGGAAGCTCTCTTTCTTACTGGTTTTATTCCTGGTGTGTTGATTATGGGTGGTATGAGTCTCTACTCGTACTTTATATGTAAAAGAATGGGCATGACCAGGCGTAGGCGTCCTTCCTTTAAAGAAGTTTCATCCGTAATGAGGGAGAGCGCATGGGCACTTTTCCTGCCTGTTCTCATCTTTGGTGGAATATACTCTGGTCTTTTTACCGCTAATGAAGCTGCAGTCGTTGCATGTTTTTATGCTTTTTTTGTGGAGATATTCATCCATAAAGATATGAAGCTGGTTGCTGTAAAAAAGGTCATAGTCTCTTCAGCTGTCACCTCAGCCACCCTTCTGATAATTGTAGCTGGAGCTTCTGTTTTTGGAGAGTATCTTACATTCGAGCAAATCCCAGGTAAGATCGCCACTGTGGTTGTCGAAAATATCAGCTCACCCTGGGTTTTTCTACTGGCAGTTAATGTGCTATTATTAATTATAGGCATGTTTATGGATATTATCTCTGCCACTCTTATCCTTACCCCGATTTTCCTACCGCTCTTGGGAAAATTTGGGATCGACACCATGCATTTCGGTCTTCTCATGACTATAAATCTTGGTATAGGGTATTGCACTCCACCACTTGGAGTCAGTTTGTATATTACAGGTGCAACGGTAGATCGTAATCTTGTTTACGTTTCTAAAGCGGTTATGCCTTTTCTGTTTATACAGATAAGCATACTTTTACTGCTGACGTTCTGGCCTGATTTGGTTTTATTACTCCCCAGGCTGATATACGGATATTAATTGGGTTGTAATCAAGGTGTGATTTCTATCAAGGAGAGACAAAATGGACCCTAAAATCCTGATCCCTGTAGATGATTCTGCCACTGCTAAAAGGACAATTCAAACAGTTATAGATCAAAGGAAGCGCTTTCCGAGAAAATTAACACTTCTCTATGTGATTAATCAGGATCAGCTCGCCTACCGGATGATTCCAGATTTTCAAATTGACATGGTGAAAGACAATGCCAAAAAGTCTGGGAAACAATTACTTGATCGATACGGTGCCGAGCTAAGGGATGTAGGGTTTAGTTGTGAGCTGATACTCGAAGTTGGGGATCCACGTAACCTTATCTCCAAGCTCGCAAACGAACAAGACTTTCAACTCCTGGTAATCGGTCGCCATGAAGGTGGTGGAGAAATACGTGATGTACTTTTTGGTTCTGTAGCTAATCATGTACTGCACAATGTGCGCTGTCCGGTTTTACTCGTTTAATAGAGCTGGTGCTCCCCCTCAGATAGTCAAATCAGACCGCCCTGAACCAGTGTTTTCTGATTCAGGGTGGCGGCAACAACGTTCTCAACCCACCTGTTCATGCTGGCGTACAATATCTATCAAATCGCCGAGTGAGGTGAAAGAGGATAGCGTTTCCTTCCGTACAGCAACTTCCAGTTCACCATCTGTTTCCTTCAGAATCAATGGATACTCCATTTTCTTGCTATATTTTTTTTCAAATTCGTCGCGATGTAAAAACTCCATCTCACAATCGGCATCTTCTCTGAATTTTTTCCACTCAGGATTTTCCCTAAACGTACCATGCGTCAGGCTGCAGAGAAAACAGTCATAGGTCTGTGGACTGAATAACTTATGCGTTATATCTTTAACAGTATTTGCCAGTCCGCTATCTGCATTATAAATAAATACCAGTTTCACATCACACCTCTCCATTGAAGTAAACAGTAACTGTATCATTAAACGTTGTACTTACCTTTCTTGAGATGTGAGAACGATTTTTATTCCACTTTTTTGTACTTACAGTTTCATGCCTCTTTGCTGATATGCATATTTTCGGTAAGAGATTTCAACTCTTTTTCATCCAATGTTTCTCTTTCAAGGAGTTCTTTAGCACATCGCTCCAGGACATCTCTGTTCTTTTCCAGGAGTTTGTAAGTGGATGAGAATATGGTATCAATGATCTCTTTCACAGAGTAATCTATCTGCTGAGCTGTTGCATCGCTCATTCTCGACCTGTTCATGGCAGGGTATCCTTGTTGACCGAGTAAAGTCTGCTGGTTCTCTTCAAAGACCACATGACCTATCATATTATCCATTCCGTATCGAGTGACCATAGACCGTGCTATATCAGTTGTTCTGGCCAGATCATCAGAAGCCCCTGTGGAGAGATGATCAAAAATAAGCATTTCAGCTGCACGTCCTCCAAGTAACACTGAAATTTTTCGTTCCAATTCCTCCTTGGTCATGAGAAATCTATCTTCAGTTGGTCGTTGCAACGTATATCCAAGAGCCCCTACTCCTCGAGGAATGATCGAAACTTTATGAACAGGATCTGAACCTGGAAGAGCAAGTGCAGTTAGCGTGTGACCCATTTCGTGGTACGCAACAATTTCACGTTCCTTTGAGTTCATCAGACGATTCTTCTTCTCAAGGCCTGCAACAATACGCTCTATCGCCATGGTAAAATCTTCAGTCTCAACACAGTCTGCTTTCCTTCGCGTAGCGAGAAGTGCTGCTTCATTGACCAGATTCGCCAAATCCGCACCAGAAAAACCTGTGGTTAATTCTGCAATTTTTGAGACCTCTGCATCATCCGAAATCGTTACGTTTTTCATATGCACCAGAAGAATCTGCTGACGGCCAGTTTTATCTGGGCGATCAACCAGTACCTGACGGTCAAAACGACCAGCTCTGAGCAGTGCAGGATCAAGTATCTCAGGCCTGTTGGTCGCTGCAAGAAGAACAAGTCCCCCAGTCTGGTCAAAGCCATCCATTTCCACCAGCAATTGATTCAGGGTCTGCTCTCGTTCATCATTTCCACCCATTCCGCCCCCGGCAGTTCTCGCCCGGCCCAGTGCATCAAGCTCATCAATGAAAATAATTGCAGGAGCAGATTTTGTTGCCTGCTCAAAAAGATCGCGAACCCGAGCTGCACCGACACCAACAAACATTTCAACAAACTCTGAACCGCTAATGGAGAAAAAAGGCACCTCGGCTTCTCCAGCTACAGCTCTTGCCAGTAAAGTCTTTCCTGTACCAGGAGGCCCTATAAGGAGAATCCCTTTAGGCATTCGGGCACCCAACACACCATATTCGTCAGGCGACTTAAGAAAATCTACAATTTCGACCAACTCAGACTTACTCTCATCTACACCAGCAACATCATCAAAATTCACACCTGTTTCATGCTCAACATAGACTTTGGCCTTAGATTTACCAATATTCATAAAGCCGCCTGCACCACCACCCTGCTTTTCAATAACTTTTCGAATAACAAACAACCAGATACCAAAAAAAACCAAAGCTGGCACTATCCAGGAAAAGAGAGTCAAAAGAAATTTACTCTCACGAACCTGAGTGAATGGTACATTGTATTTGGATAATTTTTCAGCAAGGAGAGGATCTACTCTATTGGCTATTATCTTTGTTTTCCCTTGGCCATCAGGGTCACGTAATTCTCCAACAATATACTGCTCCCGAATCGTAAGTTCTGAGATCTTCCCCTGATCGAGCAAAAGTTCCAGTTCACTGTACGGTACAGGTTGAACCGATTGCTGTTGTATCAGAACATTCTGCATGATCATGATACCTAATATTGCGACAACGCCGTACACAAGCTGCAGTTTTTGTGAATTTTCCATAAGCTCGTTCTCCTTGGGAAGTTAACCAAGATGGTACGAGAAAAGATATTCCTCTGATTTATGAAAACAGAAGCATTATGTTTATAATATCAGGAAAAGTGGAATAAATTCAAAATGAAATTTTTAATGAATAGGCTCTTGCCCCCTGAGCCTAAGTAGAGAAAAACAATTAGCTAAGATGTCTACAGCGAGTGACAAATGGAGACCTTACCTTTTAATGGATTATTCTGATAGTACAACCATGGTGATTTTTTATATTTATATCAGCTCTAAATTGTGAAAAACATTTCCGCCCAACTCCACACAAGCGCATTATTTATAGCTGCACTACTATAGATTTTTTCAATTGTGCATGAACCGCCACACGTTATTTTTCTACTGAAAATTAATAATAAGATTGTGTAAGATGCTCGTATTATGTTATTTTTATAGTCTAATCAAAATTTATTAATGGTTCAGCCAGACAACATCGAAGGGATAACACAATGTAATATATAATGTGTACCTTCATAGTATGTTTTCACTCTATTTAGTCAGTCCCGTTCAACTAAAGATTCTAATTTTCATATTAATGTGACCTCCTATTAGTTTTCAGGATTGATCGCGTTAATAACATAGTCCGCGTGCACTTATAGAATTCTTCATCTTCAGAAAGTTTTTACCTGTGGAGGAATAGTATTCATGGTTGCGGAAACAGCTCAGTTCACATCCCTTAATAATCGCGCCTGGCGTAGTCTTCTGCGAGATATTCATGCAGGACAGGTACTGCCTGTAATTGGCCCTGAGCTCGTGACTATTCAAATCCCTGATAGCCATGAGATAACCTTACAAAACTATCTGGCCTCTGAATTGGCGAAATGCCTTGATATCGATCTGAAACCCGATACTCCTGTAACACTAAATGAAGTAGCATGTTCCTGGCTACTTTCTGGCGAATCAAGCAAAGATCTCTACGATGAATTACGTGAACTGGTTGACAACCTCAACCTGCCCCCACCACAGGCGTTACTTGACCTTGCATCTATAACAGATTTCAATCTCTACATTTCCTCCACGTTTGACCCTCTTCTTGGTTTAGCTCTTCAGGAAAAGCGACCAGGATTTCGTACCCAGGTAAACATTTCCGATTTCCATCCAAGCAACCCTCGTGATCTCCCACACCCACTTCCAAGTCCTTTTCTCTTTCATATTCTTGGCACGCATGACACGTATCCAGATTTTGTTATTTGGGAAGAAGATTATATCGAATATATCTTTGGACTGCTCCGTTCCCAGGACAACCTACGTCTCCTTTTTGACCAACTCCGAAACCGAGATCTACTCCTCATAGGTTCGCCATTTACAGACTGGATCGTGCGACTCTTCCTTAGAGTAGTGAAAGATAAACGATTTTCAGTACCGCGCGACCAGGGGCGAAAGGACTATATCGCAGATGATCCATCAAATATTACGCGACCGACAATTTTTTTCTTTGAACAGGAGATAGGATCAACTCGCATTATTCCTGGAGATCCCAGGCAATTTGTGGCTGAACTGTCTAGCCAATGGAGCGCCCGTTATTCTGCCACCACCGAAGGCGACATTCTAGACCTCATGGGAAATGATATGCCGCGCGGTTCAGTCTTTATCAGCTATTCTCATGATGACCGGGCAGCAGCAATACAGCTCGCCTCAGGCCTGACATCAGCCAGAATTCCAGTTTGGCTCGACAGAAAACGACTCTCTGCTGGAGAGAACTACGAAAGGAGTCTAGAACATGCGGTAAAAAATGACGCCTCTTTTTTTATTTCCCTCATTTCAGAAGCTACAGAGTTACGCCCAGACCGCTACGTACATAAAGAACGAGCCTGGGCAGCAGAACGTCATGTTGATGGATATGTTTTTTATATTCCGGTTCTTATTGAAGAACTAAATGATGTCCAGCAGGAACCATCCGTTTTTTCTAAAATCCATCGTGAAATATTGCCTGGTGGTGAAATATCAGCGCCCTTTGCCCGGCGATTACAAGATCTTGTCGAAGAACATCGCGCCACAGGTCAGCCACGCGGATAATAGGAGATGATTACAATGAACACTGCAAATTCCGTTAATCCTTCTGCCACTCCTATAGTGGATGACGAGCATCCGTGGCTCGGACTTGTCGCCTACACAGAAGAGACCCAAGGTTTTTTCTATGGTCGTAATGCTGAAATATCGGAAATTTTCACCCGCGTCCGCGAAAATCCACTTACGATACTGTTTGGACAATCGGGACTTGGAAAAACGTCACTACTTGGCGCTGGCCTCATCCCCAAGTTGCGAGCGGAAAGATATCGACCCATACTGATACGACTCGATTTCTCCGAAAACGCTATTCCGATAACAGTACAAACTATTAAAGCTCTTCGTAGTGTCTTAGGAATTGAAAACCTGCCAGAGACCGAGAACCTTTGGGAACTAATTCATTCTATTTCATCACCACAAACAGATCTTAAAACCCACCCACCAGTGTTAATATTTGACCAGTTCGAAGAAATTTTCACACATAACGACTTGAATAATACCGAGGTCGATCATTGGTTCAGCCAAATTTCCGATCTCATAGAAAACAGGCCCCCAGTTCCACTACAAGAGCAATTTCGTAAAGACCGTAAACTCGCCCGTACGTATGATCATTCACCTTCATCGGTGCGCGTAGTAATTACCCTCCGAGAGGAATTTCTTTCACATTTGGAGCGTCGAAAAGATGCGATGCCTTCTCTCATGCGTAATCGTATGGCTATTTATCGTCTCACAGGCCTTCAGGCACTTCAAGCTGCAACCCTTCCTGGTCGCAAAGGCAGTCACCCTATAATTTCCGACCATGTTGGTGCACAAATTGTTCGAAAAGTAGCGAGAAAACCTGAGAATACACCTTTAGAAGAGATTGAAGCTGTACCGCCCTTTCTCAGTTTGCTCTGCGAACAACTTAACGCCACAAGATTTACAAAAAAAACAACCTCAAAGGAAGTCACCTCGAAACTCGTCATAACTCATGGCGATGATATACTCGACTCATATTATGAATCAAGTTTTAACGGACTACCTGAAAAAATACGTTCTTATGTTGAAGACAAACTTGTCAGTTTAGGCGGGCATCGTAATGCTGTTACTCGTGAAGATGCGATCAACGAATTAGAAATTGATGGTGTGGCAGATCCCAATCTTGCTATAGACGCACTCATTGCACGCCGCCTCCTCACCAGTGAAGAGCGAAGAGCAATACCACATTTAGAATTAACTCATGATGTTCTAACCCCATTAGTCACGCGTTCCCGGTCCACAAGACATGAAAGAGAAGCACTTTTACTGGCCAATCGTCAGAAAAAAAGGCAGATGCTCATTGTCAGTAGTTTAATTGGAGTCGTTGTAATATTAGTTGGCTTAGCTGGCTTCGGTTGGGACTCGTATCGGCGTGCTGAGAGAGAAACTCGAATATCAAAGGTAACGCTTTCTCGATCTGATTATTTACTAGGCATTGAACTGGTTGAAAAAGGTGATACCCTTCAAGGACTTGCCTATCTTGCCAGCTCTATACGAAAGAACCCAGATTCTCATAACACCTCAGCGGCAACTCAAGCAGTTGGATTACTTTTAGAAAGGTCTTTTCCTTTACCTTTAAGCATCCCCATGCGACATGAAAATACTATCAACTCTGCAACATTTAGCCCTGATGCCTCCATGGTTGTAACCGCGTCAGAGGACCATACCGCACGCGTCTGGGACGCATACTCTGGAAAACCAGCAAGCCCCCTTCTTCAGCACGACAACTCGGTTAATTCTGCGACCTTCAGCCCCGACGGATCTGCCCTGGTGACAGCATCTAGTGATAATACAGCACGTGTCTGGGATATTAGTAAAAACCAGGCCAAGCTCGTCCTGCAACATAATGATAGGGTTAATACAGCGGAATTTAGTACTGATGGGTCCAAAATTTTAACGGCATCTGACGATCATACTGCTCGCATTTGGGAAATAAACTCCAGCAAGGCTTCGCTCGTCCTGCAACATGAAGATACGGTTAATACGGCGACATTCAACCATGATAGCTCAAGAGTAGTAACCGCATCGGATGATGGTACAGCCAGAATATGGGATGCCACCACTGGATCTCCAGTAAGCAATCCAATGGTACATAATCTCTCTGTTATTTCTGCTGTTTTTGGACCGAATAATACAAAAATAATTACAGTAACAGTCGCTGGCAAATTTCAAGTATGGGACTCTACCACAGGCAAATCGATCACAAAATCCATTCTGGCCGGATCATATGTGAACTCGGCAACATTCAGTCCTGATGGCACCAAAGTTGTCACAGCTTCTGGTGACAATACTGCGCGCATCTTCGATGCTGAGACTGGTGCTGAAATCTTAAAAAAGCCCATGCATCATAAACACCTGGTAACATCTGCTGTGTACAGTTCAGATGGAACTAAAATTTTAACGTCCTCTCTTGATGGTACTGCACGAATCTGGGACGCTTTTTCCGGCAAGCCAATAACAGAATCTATTCCCCATGGAGGTATAGTTACTTCAGCAAAATTCGTCCCTGATACTAACGATACAATCCTCACAATTTCAGATAATTACTCTGCACAGACATGGATTGCCGAGAGAGTTAAACCTTTAACGGAAAACTATACATTTGGCGACTCAATCACCTTGTCTGCTTTCAGCTCGGATGGATCGAAAATTGTCACCGCATCTGAGAATAAAACAATGCGTGTATGGAACACAACTACTGGCGAACCATTAACGGATCCGATGGCACATGATTCCATTGTCAAATCGATTTTTTTCAACAAAAGTAACGATAAAATAGTCTCTATTTCAACGAATAAGTATCTATATATTTGGGACATCTCTAGCGGAGAGCTTCTAACTGACCCTATTTTGCATGATAGTGCTGTTATATCTGTTTCTTTTGACTCTGACGGCAAAAGGTTTGCAACTGCCTCATTTGATCAGACCGTACGTATTTGGGACATTGCCACAGGCAGCCCTCTCACTGACCCCATTCAGTATGATTCCTCAATCACTTCTATTACGTTCACTCCCGACGTATCAAGAATTGTAACAGTAGCAGGTCACGAAAGTATCAGTACCCGAGATGCCTCTACTGGCGCACTTTTGGATAAACCGAAAGTCTTTGAAGAAGGGGTTCGGTTAGAAGCTTTCAATCAAGACGGTACCATGTACGCAACTTCTGTAAATGATAGAACTCTCCAGATTTGGGATACCCAAACAAGAACACTCATAGGTCAGCCGATGAAATGTAATGGTGAGGTTAAAACAGTGGTTTTCAGTCCGGATAACAAGAGACTTATCAGCATAACAGCAGCAACATTGCAACTCTGGGATATAGTAAGCGGGAAAATGATTACCAATCCAATTTTTTTCCCTGGTTTCGAAAACATGATTTCCTCTGCTATTTTCAGCCCTGACGGCAATAAATTCGTTACCATCTCGATGTTTAAACCCCTATCCTGTGTTTGGGATGCTTTAACAGGACAACGTCTAACCTGCTCACAGAATGGTGGGTACCTCACTTCAGCTCTCTTTAGTCGTGATGGCTCCAGAGTTTTTTTCAAATCATCTGATCATCATTTAGTGGTATGGTCCATTGCCCCGTCATCCATGGTTCCAGTTCCTGACTGGTTGCCGGACTTTGCAGAGGCCGTTGGAGGATACCGAATTAATGAACACGGTATAATAGAATCAGTAGAATCTGAATCAATTGTATTATTCAAAAAACAACTCGAGAATATCAAAGGACCGACCCCCTACTCCGAAATTGCCAGATGGTTCTTTGCCGACAAAGCTAACCGAACAATTTCACCCTATAACTTCACGACCGAACTACATGGAAAGAATGATATGAACTAATTACCATGTCACCTTACCCTCAACCACGGAGGACATATCATGGCAAATAAGGCACTTTGCATTGGAATTAATGACTATCCAGGCACACAAAATGATCTCTCAGGTTGCGTTAATGATGCGCACGATTGGGCAGCCGAACTTTCTCAACGCGGTTTTGAGGTTCGTAAGATGCTTGATGAAGAAGCAACGCGGGCTGCCATGGTTGAAACAATAGGGAATTTAATCACTACTGCGGTAAAAGGAGATACACTCTTTATCACCTACTCCGGACACGGAACCTGGGTCCCGGACATCAACGGTGATGAACCGGATGGACGTGACGAAGCCCTCTGCCCATATGATCTGACCACGAGCGGAGCTCTGCTAGATGATGACATTCATGCACTGTTCTCACAACGCCCTGCTGGTGTCCGTATTGTGCTCATTTCAGACAGTTGCCATTCAGGATCAGTAACTCGAGGTCAGGAAGACGATCTTGATCCCGGCATGCCAAGAATTCGTTTTATGCCACCAGAAGCATGGATGCAACCTGGGCAACTACCACCACCACAACTGAGAACCGCAATGCCTAGAGCAGGTTTTACCAGAGCAGGAGGTGACCTCCTACTCGCTGGATGCCAGGATACCGAATATAGCTGGGATACAAGTTTTAGAGGTCGGCCAAATGGTGCATTCACCTACTATGCCCTGAAAACCCTGCGCGATATCAATCCTAAAAACTACCAGAACTGGTTCGATGCTATTCGGAAGTATCTGCCATCAACCCGGCTACCTCAATCGCCACAAATATTTGGCACACGAACAGCGCGTTTTTTTAAGGTATTTCAGTAATATTTACGATGGAGCTCTTTCATGGAAAAGGAATTGAAGAGAACCCTGCTTATTAATGGCTCTATTGCCTCAACTGAAACTATAGCTGGCTGGCAGGCTGAATCATACGTTATAACAGACACCTCTCGTTCTAGTGACCAGCATAGCACTTCAGAGCCAATTGAGCCAGATGCAGTCTTGGAGCTGGAACTTGCAAACGGTATGCGAATTCTGGTTTCAGCTGAGGATTCAGATCGTTATTTAGGTTCTTCCACTGCACGGGGTATTGATAGCTCAAACATTATCAAGTTGGTTCTACCTTAAAGCTTCAGGGTGCTCGTTTACCAGCCACTATATCCCGCGATGGCTTGGGTAGCTGGCTTCTTAGAGGGCTCAAAATTTTCAGAAAGGGCCCTGCAGGAATTACTGCACTTACCGCCGCAGGAAGCTTCCAGGATTCACGCCTTGAGCATCGTACCGGGCTTTATCGTTGCTCTACTGACCATTGGGAACTCAATCCGGTTTCAGTTATGGTCAAATCTTCAGAGCCGATTCTACTTTTCCTCCATGGCACGGCATCATCTTCAAAGGGCAGCTTTGGTGGTCTTTGGAACAACAGTATTTATCGTCAACGTTTAGCCTCAATCTACGGCTCTCGAATATACGCATTTGAGCATAGGAGTCTCACAGAGAGTCCCATATCCAACGCATTGGACCTTATCAAAACCCTTCCTGCGGGGAGCCAGCTTCACCTGGTAAGCCATTCTCGTGGCGGAATGATAGGTGAACTTCTTGCACGTACAAATCGTATGGATCAGGAACCCTTTACTGAAAGTGAAATTGTTCGTTTTTCAAGTCACTCCATGCGTGGCAACAGAACAGGGTATGAAGATGATGCGGCACGGTTGCGAGAACTCAATCAGGAAATGCGCAATCGTAAAATTAAAGTAACATGCTTTGTCCGAGTTGCCTGTCCAGCACGTGGCACAACCTTAGCTGCCGGCAAACTTGACAGGTGGGCCACGGTCATGCTCAACCTCTTAGGCACCGGACTTGATATAGGAAGTAAAGCACTCCCTCTTCTTGAGCCCGTCACCAAAGGATACGATCTACTTCAAAATTTTCTTTTAGCCGTGGTCAAAGAACGTACAGATGCCACAATACTGCCAGGCCTGGAAGCGATGATGCCTGACTCTCCGTTGGTGGCACTACTTAATTCCAGCGATGTAAAGATTGATTCACCACTCCATGTTCTTGCTGGAGATTATCGTGGAGATGGCCTGCTCTCCTGGTTAAGTGATTGCCTTTCAGAGGTCTATTACGGTGGGGAAACGGATCTTGTCGTTAACACTCCGTCCATGAGTGGTGGCGGAGCACGATTACCTGGCATATATCAAAAATTTCTTTCTGGGCCCAAGGTACATCATCTCAGTTATTTTAGACGAGATGAAAGTACCCTTCCTCTGCTTGACGCATTAGAAGGCAAAAATAGTCGATTTGAACGACTGGACGCTCCGTCGAGTAGTTTTATCAGTCGTGGAGGGAGAGAAATAAAACGTAAGGACAATGCTCCTATCGTCTATGTTTTGCCAGGTATAATGGGTAGCCACATTCAATCAGGCAGTAATAGGATATGGCTTGAACCTTTTAGCATGTGCTGCGGTGAGATGGACAAGTTAAAAGTGCATTCCAAAAACGTCTCCGCTGATGGATGGGTTGACCTGAGCTATGAAAAGTTGGCACGATTTCTTGCGGATACTCATGAGGTACGTCCTTTTTCTTATGATTGGAGACTATCCATAGCAGTAATTGCCAAGTCATTTGCTAAAGAGCTTGGCAAGGCAATGCAAGAATCAAAAAAGCGCGGAAGACCTCTTTCCATAATAGCCCACTCTATGGGTGGACTTGTTGCCCGTCTCGCACTCCATGATAAATGGGACCAATTTGCATCTATTCCAGGCAGTCGCCTGCTCCAACTTGGCACACCTAATATGGGTTCACACTCCATTGCCGCAGTCCTTACTGCTCGCGATGATTTCGTACAGATGATCGAACGCTGGCTTGACTGGAAACATGGCATATATGAATTCTTAGCAATCGTTTCACAGTACCCGGGAGTCCTTGAACTGCTACCATGGCCGGAAGAAAATGGTCTGGCCAGCGATGGCTTTGATTATTTTGATGAAAACCTCTGGAAAAAATTGGCTCATCTGGACACTGATAAAAAGTCTTCTGCACCATGGGTTGTCCCTGCACAGAAATCGCTTACGGCAGCACGATCCGTCATAGACAACCTTCACACTGCACCTCTACCGCCTGAGTGTTGTCTGTATGTTGCTGGCCATTCAGATACACCTGTCGCCATCAAGACTGCTGGTGGGCAAATAGAATTCGGCTGGTCAAATGAGGGTGACGGACGGGTTCCATGGAAAACTGGTATACCTCAAGGAATTCCTACCTGGTACACAAATGCAAGCCACGGTGACCTAGCCAGCCACAAAGATTCGTTCAAAGGCTACCTGGAACTTATAGAATATGGGAACACACGTTTGTTGTCTTCAACAGAACCCAGAGGTCGTGGGATCTCTGCACCACAATTCCGTCCTCATTCCCTGCAAAGTCAATCCCTCTACCCTACCCCTAAGGAAGTGCTTGCTGCGGCTACAGGTGGTTCAAGGCCATACGAGCTAGCCGAAACTTCTGTTGAACAGCCCACTCTAATTGAAGTCATTCATGGCAGCCTGGCCAGTGCTGAGTCACCTGTATTAATAGGCTCCTATGCTGGTGATAGTTTACGAGGAACTGCCGGTTTCCTAAACGACCTCCTTGGTGGCAACCTGGAGCGTGCCTATGCAATTGGTCGGTATCCATGCAGACTTGAGGATGCCATGGTTTTCAGACAAACAGATTCAACTCGTAAACCTGCAGGAGCAATCGTTGTAGGATTAGGCCCATTGGGCGACCTGTTACCAGGCGAACTTACTCAGGCTCTAAGCAGCGGCTTACTTGAATATGCAAGGGTATATGAACAGGACGAAAAAGCTGATCAGGTTAAACCTGAACTTCTCAACGTCTCCTCCCTGCTTGTTGGTACGGGTTTTTCCGGCCTCACGGTAGAAATAGGTACACGTTGTATTCTTGATGCTCTGCGGCTTGCCAATAATGCCCTAAAGCAGGGTGGGATGGGCACACGTATCGGTAAAATCACTCTATTTGAAGAGATGGAAAGCCGAGCTATTACCGCTGTCCAATCTTTTAGAGATCTTATTCAAGACCCACGCTTTACCGGTGTTGCACGTTTTGACTGTCGTCTCATGGACGGCCAGGGCGGCTACTGCGGACGCCAGTATTCCAGCTCAGGGGAAGATGGTCTTTATCGGATACATATCGTTGCAGATGAAGGTGCCCTTCGTTTTACTGTAGTCACTAACCGTGCTCGAAATGTAGTCAGTGCTGAGCCTAATCAACGACAAGCAGTCGATGGTTTGATACGATCTGCCACCAAGACCACCCATGATCAACCAGGCCTATCTCGAGCACTTTTTGAACTTCTCGTACCTAATGGAATGAAGGAAATTGTTTCTGATGTCCGGACCCTTATGCTTTCAGTAGACAAAGAGGCCGCCTCCTATCCATGGGAACTGATGCGTGAGACAGATCAAATGGGTGAACCTCCACTGGCAGCCAGGATCGAGCTGATACGTCAACTCGCCTCTCCTCAAGGTCGTAGAGGAGCAGAAATTGCTCAGGAAAAACGTGTTTTCGTAGTTGGAGACACCTCTTCAGGAATGATTGAATTGCCTGGAGCGCAAGCAGAGGCCAGAACTGTGGCCGATTGTTTTTTAGAGGCTGACTATGAAGTTAATGACCTCTATTGCGCATCCCCTTTACAGGTATTTGATGCCTTATTTAATGGACAATATCGATTTATGCATCTGGCTGGTCATGGTGTGGTCAACGACAAGAAGACAGGCATGACCGGCATGGTACTTGGGCCTGAAACGTTTCTCACAACTGCACAGGTCTCTAAGTTACGATCTGTTCCTGAATTTATTTTCATCAATTGCTGTCATCTCGGCAGTATGGCCGATGATGCCGAGGCCCGTTGGGGTCAGTTGGCAGCAAACCTTGCAACAGAATTTATCGAAATGGGCTGTAAAGCAGTAATTGCAGCTGGTTGGGCAGTTGATGACCAGGCCGCTTCAACGTTTGCCCTCTCTTTTTATCAAAGCATGTTTAAAGGAGAACGTTTCGCGGGATCCGTTCGTTATGCGCGAAGCGAAACACACAGACAACATCCTACCTCAAATACCTGGGGTGCTTTCCAGGCCTATGGCGATGACCGTTACACATTCCCAGATGTAGAATCAGGCAGCGTGCAATCAGAAGAATACGTACATCCCAGTCATATCATGGCTGACTTAAATATGCTGGGTGCCAGAATAAAAGATGCAACCAGGGAGGACCGTAAAAGCTATTATCTAAAAAAAATCACCGCAATAGAAAATACGGTTAATAGGTCTGACTTCCAACATTCCGGTGTGCGAGTCGGACTCGCAGTTGCCTGGGCTGAACTGAACGAAAAAGAGCGGGCAATAAGCCATTATCGGGCAGCACTTAACCTGAGTGATGGAGGATTGAGCCTTCATGATGTTGAACAATTAGCAAATCTTGAAATCCGACAGGGTAGCATCTTATCTGAAGATAAAGAGACAAAAAACCTGAAAAAAGGTTCTGCCTTTATGAAGTCAGGGCGTGATCGTCTTAACCAGCTTATCGCGATCAGCCCTACAGTTGAGCGTTTATCAATGCTTGGTTCCTATTGGAAACGTCAGGCTCAGGTGTTCAGCAATCAAAAAGAAACACATTCGCTCAAGGAATGTTTAATCAAGATGCAAGATGCTTACTGGAAAGCAGCTGAATTGAGCTATCAGTGTACCGGTTATTGGGACTATTACCCGCTGCTCAATGGACTGGAAGGAGCTTTTCTTAGTGCGGTCAGAGGTGAGCGGGACAAATTTGACAGTTTGACGGATGATCTTCCTAACTTACTTGAAGCCGCTGTAGAAAACGGCCGTAGACAATTTACTAGAGACCACCAGTTTTTCCATGCCGTTGCAGAGATTGATGCAGAGCGAATCAGTGCTATGTGGGCGAGTATTAATCCTGATCGGATAGAAGAAAGCATCAGTGAGGGCAAGGTGCAAAAACGGCTTATTGCCCTTTATCGTGACATATTACGCCGTCTTGGTAGTCCACGTGAACAAGAATCGACGATAAACCAATTCTATTTTCTCATGGCAATGTTGCCAGCTAACCCAATTGGGAAAAAGACAAAACACGCTTTACAACACGTAATTAATGGAATTAAGGAATAAATGGGCAATCCAGGCGATACCCAACAAGAATATGTAATCGAAAGAAGAATCCTACTCCAACCAAGCTTTCCGGGTAGCTGAGAACGTAATGCTCATTTCAAGGCTAATGGCTTCTTTACTGTAAATTCCTCTAAATATTTGGCATCTACGAGATGTTACTCTATGATGCCAAATATTTTGTGTATATTCGATTCTTTTTGAGGAAAAGTGTTTTTCTATGAAATCCAATTCTTCGAAAAGATTAATGCCCGCGGCCAAGCATTTCTGAAGCATCCATTACAACCATAAAGGCTTCCGGGTCATTATTTCGAATGATATCTCTCAGGACTGTTATTCTCCCTGTTTCGATGACGATGAACATCATAGTTTTTTGCTGATTTTTCTGCAGGCCAGACCCGTGTAAAATTGTACCGTTCGGCCCAAGATTCTCGGTAATCTTTTCAGCAAGAATATCAACGCGACTTGAGACGATGTGTACAACTTTTTCGGATGGTCCACCCGTGAGAATCATATCAATGCATCGGGAGGTGACGTAGATACTTATCAATGACCATAAAGATGGTTCTATACCATTAAAAACCAGAGCGGATGAAGTGATAATCAGCGCATCTATAACGAGGATAGTGTGACCCGGTTTAATATTGAAGTTAGCAGCAAGAATTCTGGCAATGATAGTTGAACCTCCTGCAGAACTATGTCCGCGGAGAATAAACCCAACACCAACACCTATTATTACTCCTCCAAACAACGTAACGAGCAGAAGATCACTGCTCACAGGTTCCAGTTTCATTATCACTTTAAACAGATCAACAAAACCAGAAATCAGCACGATTGAGATAACAGTTCTAATACCGAATGACTTACCGAGATATTTCATCCCGATAAGTAGAAGCGGAATATTAACAATCAGCATCAACGTGCCCATGGATACTGAGCGAAAAAGATGGTTTAGAAGTATTGCGATTCCTGGCGTCCCTCCAGTTGCAACATTGTTGGGGGCAAGAAAGAGAACAACTCCAAGAGCGATCAGTGCTGAACCAGAAACGATAAACGCGCCATTTACCGCTTCCTGGCGCAGGATAATTTTTTTACTATTCATAAGGAAAAGCTATACGTATTTATTAGTTGAAATTAAGATCCGACCAGATAGGCTCTGTTTCCAGTTTTGATCACGTCTGACATCATGAAGTAGCATAGCTTTCTATACCTGCCAAAAATGTCGTGTCAGTGATCAATTTGCATGCCGAAATAGTATGTTTTCTGACCAACGTAATATGGTATCAAATATCTTGCCTGCCCGGTCATCTCAGCGCGATAACAATGCACTATAAATCATCTAGTCGCTTCAAAATGGAGCAACTCTTTAGGCTGTTTTGCCCCTCATAATGACCATCATCTACTCACAGGGTTCTAGTACTTTTTTACTTCGGAATTTTTGTTTGAAGATGAATGCCCAGGGAAGAGTGACGAGACACTTACTTTTATTTTTGATAACAATGAAGGTTGAACCGAGATCTATCCATTTTTATGTAGCAGGATCAAACACATTTGTCTCGAAAAAATTGTGTAACTTTCCTGCCAGCAATTCGTTTGTTTTAGTGTACACATCCGTACTGAATTTCGGTTTAGACTATATGCTTCTAATGACGCATTGTGGCAGAGAGAGGTGATAGAAGATTTGGTCAAATAGCAATCAACCGTACACAAACAATGAGGCACAATTACAAAAATTCATCAAGAGACTAGAGGAGTTTAATGAGATTGCTGACAATCTCAGTCTAGACAAAAGTGTTTTGTATAAATCTCTCGATCCTGAAGCAGAATATTTTGTCAGTAATACCCTCGATCTGTTGATATGCGTTTGGGCACATGACATTGATAATCTAGTCATCTACAGCAACACTTTTTTAAGGAAATATGTAGTCAGCCGATTAACCGTCCATGCCATGAATGCGTGATGTCCGAAGGAAAAAGGTGTACTTGGCTACAGTGCCTATGATGCTGATGGAAATCCCACGGCAGATGCCATAGATTACAGCCAAAATCCTATTTATTTTAATTTCAGCAATATCACCGGTTACAACAGGGACATCACCTTTGGGGCCAGGGGAGAAAGATCCTCTCTAGGAGGAAACTATAATCCATCGACTTATACCGGGGCCATTACCCTACTTCAGGGAGTAAGTCCAGGCTGGACAGAAACCTCGGTTGACATAGCCTCCGCAATGGTGGACGGACAGAAAATTTTTGATGATATTGATCGGGATCCAATAGATGGGTTTCCGAACAATCAGCTTGCAGAAAGTGATATCCTCGGCTTTACCCAACAGGCTGATGATGACTTGAGCGTTGTCAACTTCATACACACCTATCAGATTCCAGAGAATCGTTAATAAGGTAGTTACTTATCAGGTAGGAAATTTCCAGAAAGACCAGAGTACGACCAGAGACCCAAAAGGGCTTACAGCAAAATCAGCTGTAAGCCTTTTTTTACTGAAATTACCTGTAATTTTCAACCAAACACTAGAGACTTTCAAAACACTGTAACTATATCGTACGTAAAACGTATCTATAGATATAGACAGGGGCAACTACGCCATCAGTTCAATGAAAACAGGAAATGATCCATGATGGATGAAGCACTCTTCCAACGCAGAGGGGCATATGAAAATACTATGTATAGCATTCTTTTTCTGCATGCTGAGTAGCAATATCGCCTACGCTACTGACCGGTCAGGATATTCTGAGGCAAGTGCCATAAAGGGAGGAAGTTTTCAAAATATCACCTATTCAGAAGACGATAATAACCAGAATGACAATACAAATAATGGAATAATCGAAGCGCATGCTGCCATCACTGAATATGTGGGACCTGCAACCTGCATTTCCTGCCACGATAAGGAAGCACATGAAGCACTCAATTCGATCCATATGCAATGGAAAGGTCCAACTCCAGAACTCACCAATACTGATGGAGAATGGCTCGGTAAGGCTTTTCAAGGTATAAATACATTCTGCACGTATGCAATGACCTCCCAGGGAGCCTGTTTCTCCTGCCATGTGAGAGCAGATGGCAATGCACCACACCCACCCGAGGTACTTGATGTGGACTGCTTGATGTGCCATAGCGAGATCTACCAGCGAAAATTCGTTCATGATCCTGAAAACACGGTAACTGTGAAAAATGTTCTCGGTGAAACTATGACTTATGTTATGGAGCACCTTGATGCAGAAGGTAATTTCACTACTGTCCCAGACTTTGACAAGATGCCTGCCGGGGTAGATATGGTTGATGTGGCCAGAAATGTTCATCTGCCGACGCGATATACCTGCCTGCGCTGTCATGCCTCTGCCGGTGGCGGAGACTGGACGAAGAGAGGGGACATGGGTTGGAGCACTGCCAATGCTCCTGTTGAAGAGGATGTGCATCTCTCACCGGATGGAGCGAACTTGCACTGTATTAACTGTCACTCCGCCTTAGATCATATGATAGGTGGACGTGGAATTGATCTGCGTCAGACGGAGGCGACAGACCCTACCTGCCAGGCATGTCATTCAAGCCAACCTCATTCCAACAGCACTCTCAACAGACACGCACAAGGACAGGTGGGTTGCCAGGTGTGCCATATCCGTACGTTTGCCAAAGGAGGCAGCACGGAGATGTCGCGGGATTGGCAGATACCGGTCTGGAACCCTGCCTTCTGCTCAGGCCAGGGCGGTTTTGTGGGAGAGGAGGTCCGAGCTTCGTTTGTCACCCCCGAGTATGTCTGGTTTGATGGGACATCGTATGTTTACAATTTAGGTGAGGTTATAGAGCCGGATGAAGATGGCATTTACCATATGGCCAAGGCAAACGGCGCAGCTTTTGACGGCAAGTCCTCTATCGTACCTATAAAACGACATTGGTCTATCATGCCCCTGCACGATAAGAGCAGCCAGATTGTGCCACCTGCCATAATGTGGATGTTTATGACCGGCAGATTTGAAGATGCCGTTACCATAGGGATGGATTCAGAAGGGATGACTGGCAGATACTCAATCATTGAAGCAGACGCAGAGATGTTGATAACCCATGGCGTTGACCAAAAAGAGAAGGCCCCAAAATGCAATGAATGTCACGATAATTCAGGTCATACTCCTGACGGTTCCGCTCTATTGCCACTTACAGCTCTCGGCTATCACAATCTTCCTGACTCGGTGAAAAACTGTACCCTCTGTCATGAGGAGAAATTGTTACCGTGGGAACCGACACACAAGGTGCATAGAGAAGAAAGAATTGCATGTACAAGTTGTCATACATCAGAGCCCACTGGCTTGATCAGTAGCCCGGGTAAACTTTGCTCAAGCTGTCATAAGAGGAAATCGTGGCAAGATGAATCTCATAAGAAGCATCTCGAAAAGGGGCTCGTTTGTATAGATTGTCATACTTTCTAAGAAATTGAAATAATCGTAAAAATGCCGGATTCTATTACGAACCCGGCATTTTTACCCACGCTATATAGGGACTATTATCGCTCTGTAATCAAGGACCAGAGGACAGCTTGACGTATCAACATTCTAAAAGAGCCAAACTTTAACCAACAACAGAGCACACCTAACAATCTAGTGAACCTGTACGCTATTATACTTCCAGAGAACAATGATTCATGAAAAGGGTCAACTCTCGAACCGGTTAATAATGCCATCTCCGCCACTCACTGCTTTCGAAAGTTGAATCAAATACGAGTTGCTACTCCATTCTGCCACTGAAGGCGAGGATCTTGCCAAGCTGCTCTTCCTGTTGGAGCAGGTCGTGGCGTAGATTCCGGTTTTTGCCTTCCTGTACAGCCTGAGCATAGCGTATGAGAAGATAGGCAATCCTTTGTGCTATTCCAAGATCATGGTGTAAAACTTTGCTAAGAAAGTTTCTCGGTAAACTGCTCACATTGCGCCGGATCAATTCATCTTCACAGGATAGCAATGACTGATAGCGACCAGGATCCCCCTGTCGACCGCATCGACCGAAAAGCTGTCGATCAATACGTCGCGCGTCATTTGTCTCGGTTGCTATTACATATAGACCGCCTTGTGAAGCAACATCTCTACTAAGAGGAATATCCGTCCCCCGACCCGCCATATTGGTGGCCACAGTAATTGCTCGATTTTGCCCTGATTTAGAAATTATTTCTGCTTCATGGGCATCCTGACGCGCATTCAGGACCTGATGCTCAAGCTGTATCCCTGTTAAAAGATTACTGAGATGCTCTGAGTCAGCTACCGATCCGGTTCCAATCAGGATAGGGCATCCTTGTTGATGCAAGGTATTAATCAGGCTGAGCACGGCTTGCCACTTTTCATTTTTGGTAGGGAATACATGACACCCTGCACTCTTTCTTCTACTTGGTTTGTTAGTAGGTATGCGCAGAACCGGCAGCCTGTAGACAGACCAGAGTTCCCTGCGAACCTCCTGTGCAGTGCCAGTCATTCCTGCCAATCGCAGATAGCGGCGGAAAAAACGTTGATATGTTAGACGAGCAATATTCTCACGTGGACCGGTCACCTTGCATTTTTCTTTTATTTCGATCATCTGGTGAAGACCACGTTCCCAGGAGCGGTCTGGCATAATTCGCCCGGTATTCTCATCAATAATCATTACCTTGTCATCGGAAACAAGATAGTGTCGATCAATCGTATAGAGAAATACGGCGGAAAGGGCTTGGATAACAAGTTCCTCTCTGCGACGAATGCCACTCCATACGCCACCAAACTGTCTGGTTACTTCATGTATCCGTCTCTCCCCTTTCTCCGTTAAATGCACCTGACGAGTAGCCTGATCCAACATGAAATCTATGGAGATCTGGAGATGTTCTGCAACTTCAACTGCCTGTCGATAGGTCTTCTCCTCGTCTGAACTTTTTCGCTCTCGCGAAATAACCAAAGGAGTTCGTGCTTCATCAATAAGCACACTGTCAGCTTCATCAATAATGGCAAAACATAGACCGCGGAGAAACAGGCTGTCTATACGCGCATCTTTGGTATGGAGTTGTTCAAGCTGTAAACGTAGTCGACCATGATCGCTGCCGAGCGCAATACGATCACGAAGATAATCAAATGCAATCTGTTTATTTGTGCAGTACGTAATATCGCAACTGTAGCCTTCCCTTCGCATGGCGGGACTCATAGCTGTCGTAATTGTACCGACACTGAGTCCAAGACTGTAATATAGAGGCGCCATTTGCTCTGCATCACGAGCTACCAGGTAATCGTTTACGGTGATAATATGGACCGGGATTCCAGCCAATGCAGCTGTAGCAGCAGCCAAAGTTGCGGTGAGGGTTTTCCCCTCTCCTGTTTCCATTTCTGCAAGGCCACCATGTATCATGACCCAGCCTCCCATCAGCTGACAGTCAAAATGATACATATTGAGCGTTCGTCCTGCCATTTCCCGTACAACAGCAAAAGCCTGCAAAGTGAGATCAGGTGTTATTCCATGATGATGTAGCTGGTTGCGAAGTTCTTGTATTTTTGCTCCAAGTCCTGTGTCATCGAGTTTTTCAAAAAGTTTACCATACTGATCAATACCATGGACAATCCGCTTCATCTTCCTACTTGATACGGTACCAGTTCGTGCAAACCCTGTAATCGAATCGGCAATCCCCTGCAACCAGTCAGTGGATGTTTGCGGCCTTTCGGGGTAATGACCGCAAGCTATACCTGGGCGCATAAAGCCTGTTGGATTTGAAGAGTGCGATTTAGACATGAAATTTATGCAGGAAAAGCCCCCTGAGAGCCCGAAACAACTGCGTACCTAATGGCTCATACCCATGATCAAATCTTGCATAGGCCCGTTCACCAATACGTATGTTGTTGTTTCGACCTTCAAGAATCAACTCAAAATTAAAATTGTTGACCAGCGTCAATACCCCCTGCTCATCTGTAGGGTCTACCTGTATAGCCCCCCCTCCGGTAGTACCCAGGACCCTGCTGGGAAGATGGTCACTAGCTGCAGGAATCTCACGTATAGACGAGGCGGGTATACGTTTATCAAATTCTCCGACAAGCCGTACCTCTACCCTTCCGGTCCGCTCGCGTACCAGGGAAATATCTGCCTGGCCAACAACTACAATAACTGTGAGCTCTTCCTCGCCGGTAACATAGCCGAGAATAGTCCCTTGTTTCACATAATGTCCCACCAGATTGCTACTATCCGGCAAGATAAAACTTCCAGAATTCGGGCTACGGATAAGTAGTTCGTTTAACCGCTCTCTACTACGTGCAAGATCAGCCTTTGCAGCCACGACCTCTTCTTTTAAGATTTCCCGTTGAACCCTTGAGCGAAGCGGTTCAGCAACATATCTTGCCTCTACTTCCATAAGGTTGGCTTCCAAAACCCGTACTTCAGCCTCAAGAAAAGGATCCACGCAGCGAATGAGGGAATCACCTTTCTTCACTGTACTATAGGGTTGGGGTATGATTTCAGTTACCAGACAGTCGGTTCCAGCACGGACAACAGAGTGTTCTGGTGGCCTTACCACTCCTTCAACCTGAGTTCGAAGTGGTACTGGTAGAACAAAAAGGAGTACCGATAAGAGTAGTAGAGAAACCAATGAAACTGCAAAAAAACGTGCTCTTTTTCTACGCCCGCCTGTGGAATGATAAAACAGGTAACAATTCTTCAAAATGGGAAAAATAATCTGAGTGCAGCCAGCCCAGAGGGCAATCAACACCCCGACAAAGTAAAACTTTGTACTAATAAAGAGAGCAAGTACAGCCAGTATAAACAACCGGTAGCAAAAGGCGGCAACTCCATACCCTATAAACCATGCACGTTCTCCGGGCGCTGAAACAGGTGAGACACTGTCTGCGATCCCAAACAGGTAGCGTTGCAACAGGTATCCAAGATACTTGGAAGAGCGTTGGGCAAGATTTGGAATTTCGAGGTAATCTGAAAGGATATAATATCCATCAAACCGGAGCAAAGGATTGCCGTTAAAAAGAAGAGTAGAAAACCCGCCTACTAACATAACATTGTAGGCAATAGCACTCACCTGCCCAGACTCGATATTGAGCCAGAGAAGCAGTGCCAGAGAAGCAATGAAGAGTTCAACCGCCATACCGGCAGCAGCCACGCCCATGCGTTGTCGCTTGTCCGGAAAAGCTGCCGAAGCAGAGGCCTCAACATAAGGAATAGGTGTGAAGGCAAGCAACATGATCCCCATCTCATGCACCTCCCCTCCCCTGACACGGGTGGCAAAAGCATGACCAAGTTCATGTAGCAGCTTAATGACTGGATAAACGAGCCATAGGATAAGTAGGTTTTCCGGCTTAAGTATCCGGTCGGAGATATTGAGTGTCAACTCCGGCCAATGTACAGCAGCGAGAACAGTGGCAGTTCCGACCACTATAAGCCATATACACAATACCACTGGATTCATAAATACCCTTGCCACATTGCTCCATTTGGCCAAAAACCTATCAGGATCAAAGAGCGGCATGCGCAGGGCAAAAGGATTGGTAAATTGTCTTTTCCACTTGGATCGATGTTTTTCCTGACGGTCAAACAACTCAAGTGTATCAGCTGGAATATTGCTTTGCAGAACGTCAGCTCGATGAAGTTGCCCGAGAAGACGTATAACCTCATCTTGCGTAGGCGCATCATCGCCCATTAAAGTTGTAACTGAGTCCCAAACCTCCTGAACACTTTTTTTTCCATTGAGTAGACCAATAACCGTATATGCACTTTTGTTGAACCTATGTTGGCGGCTGGAAGATGGGTCCTGCAGGACATACCAGTCCTCGCCACGGTAATTGTGCCGGAATAACCGGACATGGCCGCCTAAACGTGGTTTAAGATCAGCTACCCGATACCAGTATGTACTATACAGAGACATTTAAAGGGAACAAACGTGTTTGGAAAATAGAATAACAAGAAGATATCATGGTAATAGCTCCCAAAGCTGCAGACGTATCCAATCGAACAATCTGTGGGTCCAGATCCATATCAGTTTTCTACGCTCGACAGTGATTTTTGCCACCCCCTCCATGCCCGGGCGAAGCAAATCGGTTTTTTCCAATAATTGCGATTCCACCGTAAAAAAATTCCGTCCCTCTTCAGCGGTGGACACAAGAGTTATCTTTTCAACAGTAAAGCTAAGAGGCTTTCCAGGCATACCCGACAGGACCATACTCCCACCCTGCCCTACCTGAACTGTACCGATATCACGCTCATCTACTTCAAGGATCACACGATAATCAAGAAGCGGTGCTACAGTAAACAGCACCTGTCCACGTTCAACAGGTGCCCCCAGTGACTGGCTAAGATTCCCGCTAACAATAAAACCGTCAAATGGTGCAGTGAGCCTTGTGCGTGCAAGCTGCTCTTCAATCAAATCCAGGCGTGCTTTTGACTGATTGATCCTGGCATTGATAATACGTACCGTGGCACGATCGTGCTTGGCCAATGCATCCCTGTATTCTTTTTCTAGCTGCTCGTATTGACTCGATACTTTACGGTGTTCTAGATACAAATCCTTATCATCAAGAGCGCCAAGAACGTCACCTTCATGGATTATATCACCAGGTCGTACAGTGCTTGTTGCAATATATCCATCCTGTGGTGCAACCAGCACCTGCTGGGTCCTGGCCTCCAGCCTGGCATCGCCAGTGACGCGATAATCTCCCTGCTTCAGTGAGAAAAAGACAATAGACAGGACAATCACGGCAAAACCTAGTTTCCCTGCGATACTACTGGACCCAACAATTTTCTCTAGTGATGTTTTCAGGGCCTTGTATATTTTTTGCGGCAACCTTTGTTCATCCCGGTATCGAATCGCCAGTACCGGGCCAATCAGTGAAACAATATGCTGAAGCTGCTCAGCTGTGGTCTGGTCAAACAGGTTATCTGACGGTCGTTCAAATAGCACTGCACCAGTAAAAGTCGTTCCGGCTTGAAATGGTACCGTGACAACATTACCAATTCGCTGTTCATCGTGGAGAACCATGTGACAGCGCCTGAGAATAGGCGCGTCATCCTCCTGCGGAGAAATGATGGTACTGTTTTGAACAATAGCCTCATGCATTGCCTCAGCGATATCACGAAAAACACTGGAACGGCGATCAAATACTCCACTATGAGAAACGGCTTCAACCTTTACCTGATGATCCAAAAGAAAACCGATACTGACACGATCACAGGAAAGGCGTGACGCCACATCAGTCATAACCTCTGTTGCTGCAACCTGAAACCGTTCATGTTCAAGGCAGGATGCAACGAGCTCAAGCAGGATGACCATTTGGCCTTTTTTAACTGCTGAGAGCTCTTTACTCATAAACTCAAACCATACTACCGCAGCCATTATCTGCTGAACAGCAAGTTGCTGCATCGTCGTTTTTCGGCCAGACATTTGCAGCACCAATACGCCATAAAGCTGGCCTTTGGAAAAGAGAGGACAAGCTATGGTGTCAAGAGGTTCACCGGTCTCAGTTTTCATCTCCTTATCGTTTAACAACATGCATTTGCGTGTTTGCCCGACCTTAATGGCGTAATTCTTCATTTCCTGATACCCAGCCATATCATCAGGCCAATGTACAATCGGGGAGAAATCGTCCCTATCTGGCAGATGCAGGAAAACGACGGCTCTGGTAACGCCATCAAGTACCTTGCACAACATCGAGAGCCAGTTTTGAATAAGGGATTCCATAAATAATAAAACGTTTCCTGTTATTCTGAAGAGGGTATGAAATAGACTAAACGGTACCTTGATAGATAAGAAATTTCCAGGGATGGCCTGAAATTTGGAACAACAAACATTACAAATTAATTGGAAGAGTCAGACGAACCACGTTGCAACGTGTGTGACTCTCCTAGTGTCGACTGAACATATAGACCATTTTCCAGGTTAGCACCCACTGATTCTCTGTATGACGACATGCCTATAGCAAATTCAATGCCCGCAAACTCGGCAAGATACCCGTAATAGCTTACTACGAGATCAGCTTGTGCCTGTGTGAGGTTGAGCTGAGCATCGTTAAACTCAATCACATCATACTCTCCAAATTGATATCGTTTGTTTGCAAGAGCAACCTCTTCCTCAGAAAGCTTGAGTGTCTCCAGTGCTATACGAACACCCTCCCGGTATTCATCTGCCCGAAGGTAACTCTCGGTTACCTCTTTCACTACTTGCAACTGCAAATTCTGCAAACGTGCCCTATTTTGGTATTGAACACTTTTAGCTTCTGCCATTGCGCCACGAGTATGCAGACTGGAAAAGAGATCCCAGGTAGCAGACACACCCACCCGCCAGCTATCATCATAGGAAGAGACATCTGTATTATAATCAGTATATTTAGCCTCTGCGTTAATCGTAGGCCAATTATCTCCCTCAATCCTCTCAGTACCTGCCTTTGCCGCTTCAACAAGTTGTTCAAGTTGCACTATATCTGGGCGTTTCTTAAGAGCAAATCCAATCAAGTTGTCCAGTGAGTCGAAAACAGGAGGCATGGTATCAAGGAGTGTATCAAGAACAACTCCTTCTTGACCGTGAAGTTCATAACGCCCCTGTCCCGGTACTATTCCGAGTACCTGTTCAAGAGCAACCCGTGCTATTTTCATTTCATAGCGAGATCTCAGCAATGCCATCTGTGCATTTGAAAGCTCCACCTCAGATTTCACGACGTCTATTTTCGTGAACATCCCAGCTGCAAAATATCGTTTTGCTCGATCGGAGTGTTCTTTAAAACTTTTGACAGATGCCTCTGCAACATCAATTAACTTTTGCTTTTCAAGTACAGTGTAATATGCGACCTTCACCTGGTAAATAATATCCTGTAGCTGCCTTTGTAAATTAGCCTCAGCTGCCATTACATGTGACTCGCCCTCAGATATCGCCCCTGGTGTTCTGCCAAAGTCATAAAGCAACTGTGAAAGCGTTCCTGTACCCTGAACGACATCCCCCTCTTCTACGGCACTGACAGAATCAGAATCCTCTTCTTCTGCGTAATAGTACCCCCCTTCGAGCGTTAAATGAGGAAGATATCCTGATTTAGCCTGGGTAAGCTGCCCTCTATTCTGCATGAGCTGCTGCCTTACGATTTCAATTGTTCGATTGTTTTTCAAGGCGATATTCACTAACGTCTCCAGCTCAAAGACTGCTGTATCACTCTGATGTTTGGCTGGAGTTAATTGCGCTCTTCCCTCTTTCTGCTGCTTTTTGTTTTCTTCACGCTTAACACTTGCAATTGCCCTATCAGTTGATGAAATTGTTGGTACAGTATCAGGCGTTTGCGAGAGACGAAATTCAGTAAAACTACCTTTAGATACAATCAGATCTCTCACCTGGACAGAGTTGCCATATACATTAGCAACAGTCACGCCAGGTAGAGTAATACCGAAAGCAACCAAAAGAGTGAATATGTGAATAATCGAAATAGGCATAAACCTGTTCAAGAGCGAGAAAAGGGTAATTTCCCGATATCTAAAATAAGCATATCATCGAAGCTGTCTTGTTATTGATGTAGTTTCTACGATTAAAAGGTGACAAGTCTTTATCGGAAAAATCGTAACAATGTTTAATACAAAGCATAAAAAAGTTATGCTTTAAGCATGTAATTACCATTACGAAGAGAAAAATCAGACGACAACGGTGTGGTTGGACAGGAGTGTACTTTCTAGATACAAATACTCTCCCGGTATAGGAATAAAATTACAGATTTCTGATCAACAACTACAAAACACTTATACAAAAAGCGGTATCACTTCCTGCATATCCTTATTGATCTGTTCAGACAAAGCGCTGCACATTTCTGGATTAAGCGTAGTTCTATCCCAGGCACAGGGGTCTACCAACAGGGTTCCTTCATTAAATACACCTTCTCCTGCGGCTGCCTTCGTGAACAGTGAACCCAGATGAACCAGGGATGCTTCGAGTGGATATTCCACCGCTTTTTGCGGCTCTATGTGAAATCTAATCGTCTGCCCTAGAGGTTCTGCAAGCGACCACTGCTCTACAAGATTGGCACCGACTTCACCGTAATCCAAACCTATCATTTCCCGTTCAACAGCAAATAGCGGTCTATACGTTTCTTTAGCTCTGACTAAGACCTTCTGGAAGAGGTCGGGAATAGCCTGGTACATGACCAGATGCCCAATATCATGAAGAAGTCCGTATACAAAAAGGCGTTCCTTATCGCAACCTACACATGATACAGCAAGCTGTCGTGCTGTTACTGCACAATAGACACTGTTATACCAAAAGCGCTGCATATCCATGACTGTTTCTGGTATTCCTGAAAAGGCATCGGCCACAGCAGTGGCCAGCACAATATCGTGTACATGCTGAACACCAAGCAAGGTGATAGCATGGCTCACAGTTTCAACCTTTCGAGAAAAACCATAAAATGAACTGTTGGCCAAACGTAGCAGTCGAGCAGTTATTCCGGGATCGTAACTAATGAGTACTGCCACTTCGGCCATGGCATAATCCGGCTCTTCCAGGAGCCCCTTTAAACGAAGATATATATCGGGTAACGATACGAGTTGTGCAGCATTACCTAAATCTTTCAAGGAGTTACTCATAGTAGGTTCCAAATGTGTTTGAGTTAACGAAGACCACCGCTGCACACAATATTAACAGCCCAAAGCCCTACAAACACAGGCCATCATGCAACATGTTATATGTTACCCCCACAAAACAAAATACTCCACCAAAGAATAATCACGCATCATGTTGCTCCACCTGCAAGGTAGGTCTTTTCAAGAATCGAGGATCTGAAAAGAGCTGTGTCATTGCATCTGCGGATACAGGCTTACTGAACAAATACCCCTGCATTTCATCACAGCCAAACTCCAGAAGTCGATCCGCCTGTGCTTTCTCCTCGACTCCTTCTGCAGTAACCTGCAATCCCATTCCATGAGCCATATTAATTATTGATCGAACCAGTGTGGCATCTTTCTCATTTGTTTCAATGTCGGCAATAAAAGAACGGTCAATTTTTATATGACTCACAGGAAAATCTTTCAGATATCCGAGTGATGAATAGCCAGTACCAAAATCATCAAGAGCGATTCGTGCTCCCAACTCACGAATTTGCCCAAGTATCTTCATTGAGTTATGAATGTTTTCCATCATCGCACTTTCAGTAACCTCTACCACAAGATATTTAGGGTCAAGGTTACTCTTTTGGAGAATTTCCAGAATTGTGCCAGCCAGATTTTCCTGACGGAACTGTTTACTTGAGAAATTCACTGCAACACTGCAATTTTCAACGCCCATATCAAGCCAACTTCGGACCTGTTTACAGGCCGTTGCAAGCACCCATTCACCTATTGTACTTATAAGTCCTGAATACTCTGCAATGGGGATGAACTCATAGGGCGGTATCAGGCCACTTTCAGGCTGACGCCAACGAATCAGCGCCTCAACACCATGTATAGTACCTGTTTTTGCCTCAACTTTTGGCTGATAATGTAAAAGAAACTCATCATTTTTGAGAGCATTATGTAGTTGACTCTCAATTTTCAACAGCTTGATTGATACGGCATTCATGTTTTCTGAGTAATACGAAAATCGATTCACTCCGAGTTGTGTAAGGGTATGCCTTTGAGCCGTTGCAGCATGACTTTCCAACTCTTCTGCCGTTTCCCCGTCGTAAGGAAAAACAGAAATGCCGATAGTAACAGGTGCATATATTTCATTGCCCTCGATAGCAAATGGTTCCTGAAAACTACTGATTATACGTTTTGCAATCCAGGTTATCGCATCCACCGAGGCAAGATCACACAACAAAATCCCGAACTCTTCCTGTCCAAGCCGAGAAACAGTCGGTGTTGCAGGGGAGGAAAACAGTTTTGCCACAGTGTCCTCAGCTCTGAGAGCACCATGCAAACGCTTACCCATATCTTTAAACAGCTGATCACCAACCCGATAACTGAGAGTTTCTGTAACACGTGCGACAGCATCAGATGAAATAGAGAGTACAGATACGATTCCGTCATAACGCCGCCCTCGTATTAGTGCCTGGGAAATACGGTCATAAAAAAGTGTCCTGTTTGGCAACCCTGTAAGTACATCATACGCAGTGAAGTGTTTCAACTCTTCTGCTCGCTTTTCCGCCAATGCTTTAAAGTCCATCGAGCGAAGGGTTAACCGTTGAACTTCAGTTTCAAACTCGTTTGCGTCATATGCTGGAGTCAATTCCTGAGGGGAACCGTCTTCAAGCCGGGCTTCGCTGTCCAACTCCTCCAAACTCTGCTCTTTATGAGCTTCGCCATTTTCCACGGCAAAATCAGCAGTCTCATCGTCACCCCAGCACACGACACGATTTCGTCCACTTTCTTTTGCGATATAGAGTGCTTTATCAGCCTGATTGCTTAACTCACTCGGTTCTGGAGCATCAAAGACAAGGGAAGAAACGCCAAAACTCATGGTAACCCGAACACCAGTTGTGAAGTCTTCTTTAATTGCCTGGCGAACCCGATTAGCTATTTGGGAAGCCACGTTGATATCGACACCTGGAAGAACAATACAAAATTCTTCACCACCATAACGCCCAACCAGATCGTCTTCACGAAAATATTTTTGCATCATGGAGGCGGTCATTTTGATAACCTTATCACCAGTAGCATGACCATATTTATCATTTACGGACTTAAAATGATCTATATCACACATAATACAGGACAGCTCGGTGGCCTCTTTATGAGCAAGATTAAACAGTTCACCAAATTGACGATTAAATGCCCTTCTGTTCAAGAGAAGCGTAAGTGGGTCGTGACTGGCAAGGAACTCCAGTTCCCTGTTCTTGGTCTGTATTTCTTCAGTTGTCAGCTGAAGCTTACTCACCGCAAGGTTTAACTCGATATTCTTTTCTTCCAGCTCTGTGACATCATCAAATGTAGCCAGAACTCCGCGACTTTTACCCTTGCCATCAAGGACAGGTACGACATTCACCATAAAGGTTCTAGCCGTCCGATCACCCCTTTCTAGTATCAGGCGAACCCCCATCCTCTCTTTTTCGCCATTTAGTACCTGCATCCATGGCAAATGCGCTTTATGCTGAGGAGATTTACACCCTTTCCAGCCAAGCTCTGACCCTTTAAAACCAGTGAGTTCTAAGGTTGATTTACCGACAATCTCTGCAAATGCAATATTACCGAGGACAATATGTTCTTTTTCGTCAAGAATCAGGACGCCTTCTTTCAAGACATCAAAAGCAGCACGTACCCTGTCTGGAATTACAGCTGATGGATCAAGTTCACGAAGACTTCTCTTTATCAACAGGAAATAGCCAGCAAAACCTGTACAGGCAACAAAGAGGATCAAGCTCAAATATGAATTTTTAAAGCCTGAAGATATATTATTCACCCATAGCGGAGCGAAACTGATCTCGACTGTGGCCCATCGTTGTCCTCCTTTAAATATCGGTATCTGAACATCTGTCGGGGTCGATTTACCGCTTTCCGGTGGGTTCCAATTAACGAGATGGTTACCGGCTTCAGCCAGTAGGCCTCCCTGTTTGTTTCGTATAGCTGCGGATCTGATATCATCACTTCTATCAACCATGATCTCTAAAGTCTGCCGGATAAGAGGCAAGTCACCTCTTTGAGCTGCTGCTGAAAACTGGATGGCCAGGGCTTCTGAGATATTCTTTCTTGCTTTCAGAACAGCTGAAGTTCGATCTGGAGCAAAACCAATGACCTTTCCAATCAGGAGCAAGCTGACAGTTAAAAAGACCAATCCGATACTGATCCGTAGTACAGGGCTGAATCGCATTATTACTCTTCTTTTTCAGAAAACATATTTTCTGCCTTTTGATCAGATGTAGATTCTGATTCCCATTTATCTTTTTGACTCTTCCCTTTTTTCTTTTTAGGCATTGTCAATATGGCAACCGGATCAAAACCTTTCCAAACTGGCACAGATGCCATAAAGCTCGACATCAGAGAACCAGCTCGGAAAATGTAACTCACTGTACCTGCAGCAATGGATGCCGAGACACCACCGGTGAAATAAACTGAAACCTGTTGCTCTTTGGCTTCCTGTTCAAATGAACTATCCATCTCTTCAAACAGTCCATCCAGTTGATTACGAAGTTCTTTGTTCTCAATAACACTGTTAAACGTTACATCCGACTCTATAAAAACTGGAGCTATCGATTCAGGAGTGTAGGTGTAGTCAAAATTTTCAAATTCCGTATCATTAAGGCTTTGCAGTGACAAATCGGCTAAACGATCCGGACGGTAATAATTACCAAGTTGGGTGATTTTGGAATACGATGGCTGGAAAGTGTTCACCGAGTCAGGAACAGTATTACCCTCATGTTCTACAGAGATATTTCCGTCGGTTACTTCTCCGGAACTGTCACCAACCTCATCGGCACTTACAGGGACCAGAGCCTGTTCTGTAAGCTCAACCTCCACCGTTTCCTCTTCAACAGGTATTTCAGGTTCGGGTTGTTCATCACCAAAGTCGATAACAGGAGTATCATCACCGCCATCTACAGGAGTTGCTATAACATCACTATCCTGGTCATTTCCATTACCTGAAGTGGGCTCATCAATCCCGGAAATTACAATTACAACAGTATGAATTGTACCATCTGCAGTGTTGACCGTTAACGTGTCGGTTAGACGTGCAGACTGATCAAGTTCTTGAATGGCAGATTGGGTATTATCTGTAGTATATTGCCAATTCCCGACAGTATCTATTGTGAGGCTGCCGTACAAACCTTCCGCTATACCTGCAACAAAGCTGGATTCCCCAATATCAGGATCACTGATTGTTAGTTGTCCGGATGCTTCCAGGATACCATCCTGATCTGTGTCAAGGTCTTCGATCACTTCTGCAGAGCTAATACCACCAATGACAGGACTATCGTTAACAGGATTAAGTATAAGGTTAACTACCTGTATCTCTGTACTACCATCGTCATCTGTTACAGATATGGTGAAACTGTCACTGCCATTGTAGTTAGCCGATGGCGTATAACTCCATGCTCCTGTGCTACTATTTATTGTTGCACTACCATCACCTGCTCCACCGGTAACGGTGAAGTTTGGCGCGCTAGCACCATCACTACTATCAGTAAAGGTCAGCGTACCGGTAATAGCACCTCCATCTTCATTACCTGTTCCACTGGTATCGCCACCAAATGTTCCAGCATCATTTACCGGATCAACAGTGAGGGTAATCACTTGAGTTTCAGTATGATTATCATCGTCTGTGACGGTTACGATAAAGCTGTCGCTACCATTGAAATTGGCATCGGGAGTATAGCTCCAGGCACCGGTAGTACTGTTGATGGTTGCGCTGCCATCACCTGCTACGCTGGTAACGGTAAAGTTTGGCGCGCTAGCACCGTCAGCAGCATCTGTAAAGGTCAGCGTACCGGTAATAGCACCTCCATCTTCATTACCTGTTCCACTGATATCGCCACCAAATGTTCCAGCATCATTTACCGGATCAACAGTGAGGCTAATCACTTGAGTCTCAGTATGATTATCATCGTCTGTGACGGTTACTGTAAAGCTGTCGCTACCATTGAAATTGGCATCGGGAGTATAGCTCCAGGCACCGGTAGTACTGTTGATGGTTGCGCTGCCATCACCTGCTCCACCGGTAACGGTAAAGTTTGGCGCGCTAGCACCGTCAGCAGCGTCTGTAAAGGTAAGTGTACCGGTAATAGCACCTCCATCTTCATTACCTGTTCCACTGGTATCGCCACCAAATGTTCCAGCATCATTTACCGGATCAACGGTGAGGGTAATCACTTGAGTTTCAGTATGGTTATCGTCATCGGTGACTGATACCGTAAAGCTGTCGCTACCATTGAAATTGGCATCGGGAGTATAGCTCCAGGCACCGGTAGTACTGTTGATGGTTGCGCTGCCATCACCTGCTACGCTGGTAACGGTAAAGTTTGGCGCGCTATCTCCGTCAGCAGCATCTGTAAAGGTCAGCGTACCGGTAATAGCACCACCATCTTCATTACCTGTTCCACTGGTATCGCCACCGAAAGTTCCTGCATCATTTACCGGATCTACTGTGAGGCTAATCACTTGAGTCTCAGTATGATTATCATCGTCTGTGACGGTTACTGTAAAGCTGTCGCTACCATTGAAATTGGCATCGGGAGTATAGCTCCAGGCACCGGTAGTACTGTTGATGGAGGCGCTGCCATCACCTGCTCCGCTGGTAACGGTAAAGTTTGGCGCGCTATCTCCGTCAGCAGCATCTGTAAAGGTCAGCGTACCGGTAATAGCACCTCCATCCTCATTACCAGTCCCACTGGTATCTCCACCGAAAACTCCAGCATCGTTAACAGCAGTAACCGTAATGGCTATAATATCTGTATCTTGCTCACTTGAAGCATCGCCTGAAAGGCCTGGGTCTGTTCCAGTATTACCTTGGTCGTTAGTAAATATAGCGAAATTAACACTACCGTTATAATTCTCTGTAGGACTAAAAGTCAGGGTAGTGAGTGCCGCATTGATATCAGCAAGTGAGCCTGTAAAAACCATGTTCGCATCATCAGTGCCATCCCCTGCAGTAAAACTCAGGCCAGTGGTATCGCCAAAACTTAATGTACCACCAGCTCCCAGATTCAGCTGAACCCGCAGATCACCACTGCCGAGATCAGGATCACTGATTTCAATCTTATTTGTTCCGGTAAAGGATAATGTCGTATCCTCTGCAATCGTCGGGGAAGCTGGGAATGAATTTACAGGAGCATCATTAATGAGTGTTACGATATTAATACTCCGGGTCACGGGTGCGCTCGTACCCACTTCATCATCGACGACCCACTCTATAGTCCGTGAAGTTGTGCTCGGTGCATCACTGGAATTGTTAAAGGAAACTGTCCTAAGAAGTGTTTGATACTCTGCAACTGTTTTTGTACCTGTAAAGGTCAGAATACCGGTTGTTGAGTCAAAGTTCCCGCTTACTCCCGTCATCGCTGTAAAGTTCAGACTATCGACACCATTTTCATAACCAGAACTTATTTTAACAGTCGCTCCGACGAGATTAGCTGTATCGGGATCAGTAATCGTGAGATTTACATCAACACCCACCGGGCTTTGCTCCGTAAAATCAACAGCTATAGCATCTACCTGAACAACAGGTACATCATTGGTAGCCTCTACTGTTATGGTGCTGGTAGCAATTACACTTCCGAGATTATCACTATCAAAAAGTGTAAATTCTACTGTGCGGTCTCCATTAGTTGGTGTGTCTGATATATTTTCATATTGAATAGAGGCAAACAGTGTCTGCAGGTCTGCAAGGGGCATTGTGCCACTCCCATCCCTGGCGATATTGAACCCGGAACCATCAAAGTCCAGTTCAATATCAGTAGTGCCTATTTTTTGGATCACATTATCAGGCACCCCATTGCTGAAGGTATACCCATTAATAATGATCTTCTCTGATGTTCCGTCTACAAAGTCATTTACATTGACAGAAAGGTTCTGAAATGAAGTGCTGTCAACATCGGACAACACTCCATCAACATCGATTATAGTAATTGCCCCATTGTTTTCCTTAAAGGTAACGGAAAAATCAACACCACTCTCATCAGTACCGTTTAGATCAACAATAGGAGCATCATTAATAGGATCAACAACAATGCCAATACTGCCTAAAGATACGCTAAACGCAGTTGTCCCACCGTAGGCCAGTGTACTCACCTTTGTGCCAGCTGTCCCAGTTGTCTGATCCCACGCCATAAATCCAGCGAGCTCTGTTTCTCCATTTTCACCGTTTGGAACAAATCTCAATCTATCCGTATCACGCAACAGTAGCGAATCCGAATAGCCCACTTCCCCTGCGGTAGTCCAACCAGAACCTATGTCATACTCCCATGAGCCATTATTCGTCGTAAGACTGTAAATTGCGATCCCTTCTACAGCACCTGGATCAACATCAGTTATGGGGTCAGTGCCTCCAAGAGCTATAATATCAGAAATAAGGTTACCGCTATTATTGGTATCATCTTCGCTAATCCTAGTAAGCTGAAACCCAGACCCAGAAAGCACTGGTGCATTATTAGCCGCATTTACGGTGATAGTCAGGACATCTGTATCACTGCTAGGCACAGGCGCCCCGGCTATTTCCGCAACTTCTGCATCAGATAGCACTTTGTCATAGATGCGCACATCATCGATTCGTCCGTTAAAGTCGAACTGGGTATCGACATCATTTGCATGTGAACCAATACGTGTCTTGGGGAACCATCCGGTGTAAGTAATTGAATCAGTAACAGTCTCAGTAGCAACCAAAACTCCATCAATGTACAACTGCTGGCTGTCACCACCCGTATCATTAAAAGAATATGCTATATGATGCCACTGGCCATCATCAACGGCGACCGGGGTTGTAAAAAACTGATGGTCGGAGCCATCCCAATAAAACCCGGACAAACCAGTTGTACCACCATCATTAACACGAAGTCCGATATCATTACCTATGGAAATGACCTCACTACCCCAGATATCAGCTTCTGTAAATTTAACCCATGCTGCAAGCGTTACATCACTCGGGGTCGATAAGGTGCTCATAATTTCAACTGCTTCACCTGTACCGTCAAGACTGAGAACATCACCTCTTTCCGAATCATTGAATATTGTCGGTGTGCCGATAAGACTACTGTCGTTACCGTTTACACTACTATCAGAGGTCAAACTCCCATTGTTAAACTCATAGTGAACTTGCAGGTTAGAATCAGTATTCAGGCTGTACAATACTTGATTAGAGGATGAGACAGTTAAGAAGTCGGTACCTTGCCATCCAGAGCTTGGATCATACTGCAGTCCATTCAGCGCGAGATTTATTTCAGTGACGGTTCCCGCAATTACGACAGATGAAGTGCCGTCGCCAGCAACTCTTGCACCACCTGCACCACTCACTGCCAAGATGCCGTTATTGACAGAAAGTTGGACTCTTACATCCTCTCCGGCATCGTCGGCAATAGAGATCTGGTTTCCATTTTCACTACTGAAGATTATACTCACATCTTGAGTAGTAGTTGGTGGATCCGGGATGGTATTAACCGGTGTCTCGTTTGCATCATTTACTTGAATTGCTACAGCTTGACTGAAGTCATTTCCACCAGCATCAGTTACCTTAACGATTATATTATGGGATGAAGCGGCTTCATAATCGAGTAACGAACTGTCGGCAACAGTCACCTCGCCAGAGATGCTATCAATTGCAAATCGACCACCAACATCATCATCCAATGAAAAAGTAAAACTACTCAGGACAGAAGCGGCATCCCACTCGATTACGTAACTATTGGTGGAAATAGAACTCTCAGTATCTCGCCACTCACCGGTGGCTTGGGATAAATATGCATAATCCTGATTCGCAACATCACGAGTAGGCTCCAGAATCCCATCAGTTATTTTCCAGTTAGTATAGGAGTTATTCGGGGCCCATCCTCTATCATCGCCACTCCAGAAACGCCTGGTGCTGTCCTCAACATCCTCTGCATACCAATACCATTCACCCTCAACTTCCTGATCGGAAGCACCAATCCATACGTCTTCAGGTGTTGACAGCCCTTGAGCCAGGTTATGGACAATATCGTTTTCATAGGAAGAGTCTATGGTTACGAGCTGTCCGGTAATAACACCGTTTAAGAGTGTTGCATTAGCTAAAGTTTTAGCGGTTTCCCAGGTTGTGTCTCCCTGAACAGCACGATAGAATTTTCCGGTTGCTGCATCATAACTCAGTGAGGAGTCATTAGTGAGTATGGCAGCAATTGCTGAAGGCTTTTCAAATACACGAACGTCGCTAATAATTGCTCCAAAACCTGTACTGTCCAACCCTTGGATATGCAGGTCAGTAGAACTGGCTGAGGCAACAAAGGTCATCGAATACTGTTCATACACGCTGCTGTTTTCAATAGTGAAATTCTGCAATGTTGCACCGGCAGAGACCCTCATGTTTTTTATAGGATCTCCACTGGCATGAGCACGTGCCGCAAAAACTATCTGATACTCTTTACCGGCTTCAGTTGTCAGTGTTTGTGATATCGTCCCACCAATATCGCCAACCCCTCGCTCCAGATCAATGCCGACACCTCCAAGAGGGGACGTGAACTGACTGGTATGATCAACACCCCCACCGGCAGTAACTGTCCAGCTCCCAAACGACTGTCCAACAGTATATGACTGCCAAACATCGGTATCCCCTTCTAAAAAGAGGCCATCGCTAACGATATCATTGATTTCCTCTGGCGCCGTAGGTACGACAAAACCTATACGACTTCCATCTATCGCGTTTTCATCGACATTCAATTCTTCAGAAACGTTACCTGTGGTATATCCGGTTCCGCTTGCATGTCCTATGGTCAGATTATTACCACCAACAACATCAACCACCTCATTGACACCATTGAAACCATCCATTTGCCAGTTGGCAAGAAGCCCTGTTGGCAAGCTGCCCGTATCAAATTTGAGTTTATAGTTCAGGCCTATTTCTCCAGCCGTTCGTGCATGATCCCAAACTCGAAAATCGTGATAGACGCCCCTAAATGTCTCAGTTGGGTCAACTGTTCCTGTCGCATAATCCACATGTTGCCCAAGCACAAAAGTAGGACCACCTGTCCCCCCCCCGGCCTGAGGTGAAACAGATGTGGACTCTTTATACTCACCGTCAACATAAAAACTGATTACACCCGTAGACGCATCCCATGTTACTGCAATAGAGTGCATCTCTCCGTCCATGACCTCTGTATAGGTCTCAGAAGAAGTTAATCCTGCCCAGTCAAGTGTACCGTCTGACTGAACGCCCAGATACGATTGGGAGGCACCAGGGTTGCGGTGAGAATAGAAGGTGGCCATAGACTCCACAGTTGTCAGGCCTGAGAAACGTACTTCGTATGTATGTCCTGGAGCACCGGTTAGAAAGTTAGCATCAGGAGCCGCCAGATAGGCATCATTCCCGCCGTCGGTATTGATCTCAATTCCACCGGAAACACCCGTGGGAGATTGCAGGAAACCTTGCCAGTCACTCTGAGTCTGTTTGGACACAACCACGGAGGATTCGAGGGTACCAGTAAAGGCCTCCAATTCCCAGTCACCACCAAGCTCAGAATGACCCGTAATATCATCTGATGCTGCCACATCGGCACCTGTGAGTTCAGCCAATTCATTAATGAATGACTGACCACCTTCACTGGCAACATTACAGCCATATAGAAGAATATCTCCATCTTCAGTTAGAGATTCCCCCCAAGACGAGATCTGAGCTGAAGCTTCCTGCAGAGCGCTACTATCCAGCCAGGTTCCACCCACAGAGACCCGTCCCTCGGCACCATGAGAAATCAGATGTAGCGTATCTAGATCTGAACGTTTTTCAAGAATCTCATCTAATTGCTCAAGTCCGTCTTTTGTTGCATCAAGAGTGAGTACTTCAAACTGTGTACCCTGATCGGCTTGCAGGTCTGCGATTAACTGGTCAGAATCCTGCACATTGCTGTTGATAAGGATCAGCTCCTTACGTAAACTGTTTTCCTTATCTCCATCAACGTCTGCTTCAGGTGAGGAATTTTCAGTAACAGCCAAGATCTCCTCGGCCGACCAACTAAAAGCAGTTGCCACTTCTACTTCTGACTCAACATCGGCAACGATAACCTGTTCCTCTTCTACTTCCTGATCCACAGCGACTGCTGCCAAAGCTTCGCCAATATCCGCTGAAAACAGAAGACGTGCCTCTAGCTCTTCAAAGAGTGGTGAGTTATGAGTTTTTTGTGATCGTGCCATATTTCCCTTACGTTTATTCAGCAGCAGTTGTCGCACGATGCTTTACATCTAAACCATCTTCAACCTGACCGGTCTCTTCAATAACTGAGGCATCAGGAGCTGTCTCAGTTTTAACCTGACCCCAAAAACGTACTGTGCATTTAAGCCCGCTAGGCAACCTGTAATCTGGATTTGGTAGCTCAAGACGTACACCAAAGGTACCGCTGGCAGGGTCAATCACTCGATCCACAATGGCAACGGTAGCATTATAGCTTCCATCCAGTTCAGTTTCTGGTGTCACCTCAGCCTTCATCCCATTCTTTATGCTATTGAACATAGTAGCTGGTAGAACAACTTCGACCCGCAAAGGGTCCATCTGAGCAATCTTTACCAGAGGCTCACCAGCAACAAATTCTCCTACTGCCACATAGCGTTCAACAACAATTCCTGATATTGGACTTGCAATGGTGCGTTGGGCAAGAATTGCCTGAGCACGTTTAAGATCCATCTGGGCGAGGCTAATGCCTTCATTTGCTTTTAGTAGGTTAGCATGGGCGAGTGCCACTTCAGTGGCGGCCTGGTCTTTTTTTTCTACAGAAATCACATCACCACTAAAAAGCTCCCTGACTCGCGAATACGTTCTTTTTGCATAATCAAGTTTAACATTTTGTAATGTGACATCTCCCTCAAAGGCTGCCAAAACACGCGCTCGTTCAACAACCGCCATCTCCACTGAGGATTCAAGCAAAACCAAGGGTTCTCCCTTCTGCACCGTTGCACTACGCTCAACGTTAATGCGTTCAACAACGCCCTCTACCGGAGAACCGACGTTTACGATCTCGAAGGGTTCGATCAATCCTTCATACTCTATCAGTTCACTTCCAATTACTTTTTCGTGGAAGGTTAAAAAGAATATGAATAAAATCAAAATGCTAAAAAAGGTTGGCCGAATACTCATGTGCAATTTTCTCTATTTTATTAACGTATTATTAGGATGAAAAAACGTACGGATACTGCTTGTGCCTCAAAATCAGATATAATTATTGCAATTATCATTCCGGAAAGCACCACCATTATTACTTGCAATTTTCGTACCCCATCCAGAAACGATTATTCCCTATATTACCTACACGTTACGCCATATCTCTGTTAATCAGAACAAGCTGGAAACACATTTTCGAACCTCTGATTTCGTTTATGTAATCCAGATTACACGCGAGAGGGTCATGATTAAATCACATCCTGACAAGCACCCTCAAGGTCAAGTACTCTTCTAGAAGTGGTAAGAGTTGAATGGATACTTTCTTAAAAAGTGAATAACCGTTCTTGAAAATGGTTATTCACGACTCAACGAACTAGAGATAACTAGATAGATGCTTAGTCGTTGGAAGAAGGGTTCAAGGTAGCTCGGCAGTAGACTCACATAGGCTGGGCGGTGCTGCTATTCAACGCTAAGTTGATACGAGGTCTAAAATAAAATCAGGATGTTAAAATGGTGCAAAAAAGCAGAAGAAGCCAAGCGGAGAACATATTATTTGGCTACCAGAAAGCGTTCCAACTGAAAAAGGGGGAATAACTTAATATCCCCCCTTTTCATGTTCTGTATTCATCGAGTCAATTTCTCGACACGTTTAGACGTTCAGACAAATTAAACTGTGACACAGTTGTTTATCATTCTACAGTTACACTTTTAGCCAGATTTTTTGGTTGATCCACATCGCAACCGCGACGATTAGCAATTTCATAGGCAAGAAGTTGTGCAGGAATGGTATAGAGGATTGGATTCATTTCGTCATGAACTTTAGGCATATAAATAATATCATTGGTGATATTTTGCAGATGATCATCCCCTTCAGTACCTATGAGAATCAGGCGTCCTTGTCGCGCTTTGATTTCTTCAACGTTAGAAATGCTCTTTTGGTAAACATCATCCTGTGGAACGAGTGCCAAGATGGGCATGTCTTTATCAATGAGTGCAATTGGGCCATGTTTAAGCTCTCCTGATGCATACCCCTCAGCATGAATATATGATATTTCTTTGAGTTTCAACGCGCCCTCAAGAGCGATTGGAAAGCTAAGCCCTCTACCGACAAATAAAAAGTCTTTGCTGTCATAAAAGGATTCAATGAGCGAGGATATCTGTTCCTGAATTCTCGGCAATTCACTTTGTATAGTTGAAGAAATTTCAATAAGTGCCCTTCCCAACTCCATACTTTTCTCGTTTGAAAGTATTTTCTTTTCCTGTCCGAGATAAAGCGTAAACAAAAAGAGGGCCGCAAGTTGCGCAGTAAATGCTTTGGTAGAAGCCACCCCTATTTCAGGTCCGGCATGCGTGTAAACAGTGCCATCTGCTTCACGTGTCATCGTTGAGCCTACCACATTGCAAATAGTGATAACCTTTGAGCCAAGTTTTTTTGCGAGACGGATACCTGCTAAGGTGTCGGCAGTTTCCCCTGATTGAGAGATGGCAATTGTCATAACTCGTTCATCAATTAATAGATGCCGATATCTAAATTCAGACGCGATATCGACCTCTACAGGAATTCTAGCATATTTCTCTATCCAATATTTGGCAACAAGTGCCGCATGCCATGAGGTACCACATGCCACAAGAAAAATTCGATCGATATTCTCAATATCTGCGCCCTTAAGATTAACTTCCGGGATAGATACCTTACCATCTTCAGGGTTAATTCTTCCGCTTAGGGTATTGGTAATAGCCTGCGGTTGCTCAAATATTTCTTTAAGCATGAAATGCTTATAGCCGGCTTTTTCTGCCATTGCAGCATTCCACTCTATGAACTGGACCACTTTGTCAACAGCTTCACCAGTCGTAAGAGATGTTACGCTAAAGTCATTTTCAGAAATGACTGCTATTTCCATATCATCAAGGAAAACAACTTGATTTGTGTAAGGAAGTAACGCAGGTATGTCCGAGGCCATAAACATTCCGACATCATCACTGACACCAAGAACAAGCGGGCTTTGATTTCGTGCGGCAATGATAGTTCCAGGCTCTTTTGCCCAAAAAACTCCAAGCCCGAAAGAACCTTCAACAAATTTAAGTGCATCTATGACGGCCTGTTTTAAATCACCCGCAAGATGCTCCTCAATAAGGTGTGCCAATACTTCAGTATCTGTTTCAGAAGTAAAGGTATGACCTTTTGCCTTTAATTCTTCACGAAGAGAATGGTAGTTTTCGATAATTCCGTTATGAACCACAACAAGTTCACCGGTACAGTCACTGTGTGGGTGAGCATTCTTCTCGGTGGGAGCACCATGAGTTGCCCACCGGGTATGACCAAGGCCGATATACGAAGGGGCAACTATCGCATCACCGATAAGGTTTTCCAGGTTAATAAGCTTACCCTCTGCACGGTGCTTTACAAGGCTGCCATCCTGAAGATAAACAATCCCAGCGGAGTCATACCCCCGGTATTCAAGCCTTCGTAACCCTTCAAGAATTACAGGTACAACCTTTCGAGGACCTACATACCCGACGATTCCACACATAATATACTCCTTGCTTTTATATGTTCGGCTGAGATACAACCGTTCTCAAACGGAATTTTTTTTAACATCTTAAACTTCTTAGATTAACACGATAATTTTATCCAATGCGAGGTTTTTCTTTTCAGTAAACTCAAAACGAGTTACAGTTATCACCCCTACTCTATTTTTCACCTGTGATTAGTAGTCATACCATTAAAACAATCTCTCAAGCGAAGGTCTCCCCTTATGACAACAGAAAGACAACGCCTCAAAGACATACTCCTTGAAAAGTCTTACCGTAAAGGCACATTCACCCTTACCTCTGGTAAAACCTCAGATTTTTACATCGATGGCAAACAGACTACCCTCTCCGCTGAAGGTGCATATCTGTGTGGTAAACTTTTACTTGAGCTTGTTAACGCTTGTGATGAACCAATTGCAGCAGTTGGCGGAATGACTCTTGGTGCAGACCCACTCGTTACTGCTGTTTCCCTGGTAAGCTTTCTTGAAGAGAAACCTATCCCTGCCTTTATCGTTCGTAAAGAAGCAAAGGGACATGGCACTGGCAATTATATTGAAGGCCTGAAAAACATGCCTGAAGGTTGCACTGTTGCCCTTGTCGAAGATGTTGTCACCACAGGCGGTACCCTTCTCAAGGTAATTGAGCGAGTTGAAGCACAGGGGTTTAAGGTCGGACTAGTGGCTACCGTTGTCGAACGTCAAGAAGGTGGTGTCGAAGTTCTTGAAAAGGCAGGCTACCCATTAAAATCTGTTTTTACCCGGGAGGAGCTGTTAAGCTGACATATTATGAAATGTCGCGAATGTTCAGCAAAACTTGAAGTTCATCGTATGTGCAGGCGAGTTCGAATGCGATGTACACAGTGTAAAAAAGAATACCAAATTCATGAAGTCGCCAGTGAGCTTGACGAAGAGACAGAAGAACTTCTGGCACGTTACACATGTATAGTTTACGATTAAGTCGTATTTTTAGTGCGTTCACAATATCTACATATATAGTCGTCTTGCAAAAAAAGGATGTTTTGTAACGTCATACAATTGCAAGACGGCTATCCATATCCCGTTTAAGACACATCTGCTAGACTATTAATATAAAAAAACAATTGCAATCCTTGCCTGCAAGACTAATAATAAAGCCTGACAGGATAAGTACGCAAAACAGAATAGATTTCTTTTTCAATGAATGGGGCTATACTAAACAGTGGAAAAACACAACATCCTACAGCGCAGTGAAGATGTTTTAGACAAGGCTTTCGTCAATAAAGATGGTCAGGTTACTCTGGTATGCCCCCAGTGTAACCATGTAAAAATAATCTCCGCAGACCAATTTAGACAACGCCAGCACCTTTTGAAAGTCCGCTGTTCCTGTTCTCATGTTTTTACGGTTAATCTGGATTTTCGCAAATGTTTCAGAAAACCGGCCAATCTTGAAGGTGTTTTCAGTATGACTCCACCTGCAGTAGGCGGGGGAATGATGAAAATTTTAAATCTTTCTCAGGAGGGTGCCTGCTTTGAGGTCAATGGTATACATCGTATCCAGATTGGCCAGAAAGGAAGGTTAGATTTCCGCTTGGATGACCGTAAAACGACACGACTGGTACGCGACTTTGTCGTAAGAGCAATTGCCGATAATGCTATTGGTTGTGAGTTTTATGCATCCCAGCCCTTTGCTAAAGAGTTGGGATTCTATCTTCGATTTGGCCCATGATCGCTCAACACCTTTCCCATCATTTTCTCTGCCTTAATTAAAAACGGTGAGAGCGTTTCAGGGTCAAGAGCATTTATAACTGTCCCTTCCTGACACTTTTCAAGAATAACCTGGTCCGCATTCTCTACTTTGTCTATTTTATTAAAAACCTTGATGGTGGGAATGTCGTTTAGTTCTAACTCCTGAAGTAGTCGTTCGACAACCTGAATATGCTCAATGTAGTTTGGATTTGAAATGTCAATTACATGAACCAGCAGATCAGCTTCCTGCAACTCTTCAAGGGTTGCCATGAAGGCCTGCAACAAATCGGTTGGTAGGTTACGAATAAAACCAACGGTGTCAGTTATAATAACTTCCAGTTCGGTTGGAAATCGCAATCTCCTGCTGGTTGGATCAAGTGTGGCAAACAGTTTGTTTTCAGCAAGTATATTACTATTTGTCAGTGTATTCAGTAAAGTTGACTTGCCAGCGTTGGTATATCCAACCAGAGAAATAACTGGCAGGTCTTTCTTTCGCCGTTGAGAGCGCCTGCGATAGCGTTCTTTACTTACAGTTTTGAGTTCATTGGCAAGTCGTGCCAGTCGGTCATTAATTCTTCGCCTATCTATTTCAAGCTTGGTTTCACCCGGCCCTCTTGCACCTATCCCACCAGTCAACCTTGATAATGCGTCATCCCTTGAGGAAAGTCGTGGTAGCATATATTTAAGCTGAGCCATTTCAACCTGAAGCTTTCCCTCTCTACTCATTGCACGATTAGCAAAGATATCGAGTATCAGTTGCGTGCGATCAATGACTCTCAAATCGGTAAAATCTGTAATCGATCGGATTTGCGAAGGATTGAGTTCCTGATTAAAAACTAACAGATTAGCGTTGAGTTGAAGTGCACGAATCATTATTTCAGCAAGCTTACCTTTACCAAGAATCAGACGCGGGTTAATTTTCTGCTTTCTCTGCACCACAGTTTCTAGGACTTCGACATCATCCGTACGTGCTAATTCGGTCAATTCGTTCATTGACTCTTCTGTGGAAAAACGAGATTCCGTGCTAACGCTAATGAGGATTGCACGATCCTTACCGGTGTCGACTTTTTGCCCTTTTTGTGCGCTCGCGAACTCACTTTCAAGAGCGGAGATAAGAAGCTCAAAAGAATCTTGCTGGGCAGCTGGATGAACTGGCTCTAAAAAGGTCCAACTTTGGTCCCCTACTGTACCTGGTATAAGGTGTACAGAATGTAATTTAGCTGGTAGACCATCGGTGTCGACTTTTATCGCAGAAAGTAAATCGAGCCGCAAAAACAAGAGATCCATCAGATCTTCATCGTTGATTTCTTCACCGGCCAGGTGGGTATGTACAAGGCGAATGCCTCGTAATCGACCACCAGAAGCACGGACACTTGAAAGCTGTGGTATCATAATTCCTGAAAACGTGCCGACAACCACACTCTCGATTTTGCCGGAACGATGAATTAGTAGCCCTATTTGTCGATTCAGTTCAGTCGATACCTGGCACAAGGTCCGTGCCATCTCAGGAGTAATGATGAGCTCCCTGGGAACCCTTTTACTCCCTAGCCTTTCCAGTACTTTTAACTGATTCTTTTTTAAGCCATCAATATTTCCAGTTACAATCCCTATAGCTATCACCTAAGTATAAAGTAGTCTATCTCACTTGCCTGCTGGTATGCCTCGCTGACAAATCATTGTCGCTGAGTAATTTTTCCATACAGGATCCTCATAACTGTCATGACAACCCGCACACAACCCGACTCTCAATATTTTTTCCAATTCAGTTCGATCAAAGGGGCGTACATCATTTCTCGATCCATGTTGCAGCTGTTCGCCATCAATTGTCACCCACGCATCGAATGGAACCGTCTTGCCATTGGTAGTCTCCACACCCTGATCATTGCCGTTAAATAGAAGTTTCCCCTCTTTCTCAAATACCGTACCCTCACCAAGACCGACAGTTTTAGGTGAGGCATGGCAGTCAATACAGTCACGACCTTTTTCTTGTGTTGTGTGTGGATTAATTGCGGCCATGGTAAAGCGATTGAATCCGCCACTCTCCTGCCCTTGATCATCAACCAGAGTTACTACGTCCTGGCATCCTGGAGTTACAATCACGACTTCGTTAGCCCATACACCAAGCATTGGTTTCTCATATCGTATATACGAGCGCCCTTCTTCCCACATGCCTGCTGTTTCTTCTAAAGAGAGCTTGTCTAAGTGCTTTTTCCGCTGATCCTGCTTTACATGGCATCCATAACATTGGGGGACCCACGTGGAATGGCAGGCCTCACAGGTAACTCTCTTATGCGAAGGAAAATCGCAAACGCCAGGTCGTGGAGGGTTAAGTGGACGGCTAACCTCATCAATTTTCCCTATAAGGGTGGCTCTTCCAGACGAGTTTCCGAGATTGTTCAAGTTATTCCCTTTTCTGGTAGTTCCAGGTTGAAGGGAGTGGCACACCTCACACGATATCTCTAATTGCTCTTCATAATGAGCATAGCTGGTACCATCACCCATGATCTCATTACGTGTATGACAGTCAATACACTGCATACCTTTTCTGTGGTGGATGTCGTCAGCAATTTCAAGATAAAATCGTGCTCCTGGGAGCTGTTTTGAACTCATTCCCCCTTTTTCATAGGGGGTTCCATATCCTTCTGATTCAAAAATACCAACATATGAAAGACCTATTCTGCCGGACCGATTATGACATTTTATACAATTCGTCTGGTCAACCTTGGCTGTAATCTGTGGATGTGGTTTCTTTTTGTCCTCTTCAACAAGCGTATCATCCCCAGCAAGTGTTTCTATTGCAGTAGATTTCTTTTCGATAGTCTGGAAATGACATGCTGAACACCCGCCGCCTTTTTCATTAAAAAAGTCAGGAGCTCCTGGGATGTCATTTTTTTGTTTCCAAAGATGGCAGGTAGCACAAAGTTTACGGAAATAATCAAGCGCCAAGGAGGTTTCTCCACTGGCCAGAAGTTCTTCAATCGTAAGCTCAGTGTTTTGCGAATCTGTTTCGCCCCAGTAGTAAAGTAACGTCCCTAAAATACCACGATTCGTTGCCATAAGTGAGTTTTTCACTTTATGTGCATCTGTTGGATGACATCCTTCAACTGAGCAAGTTTGTTCTACATGTCGGAGATCACCAGGATTTACAACAATTCCTGCATGAGCTTCTTCTTTGGTTATGGCTAGAGGATCACCTAGATGGCAAGGTGCACATCCTATGGTTTGGACATCGTGTGCCGCATCGAGTTTTTCTTCTTTATGGCAGGATAGACACATATCGACTGTACCCGAATGCGTTAAGTATAGCTGCTCAGGTCTGTCTAGAATTGTCTCTTTGACTACCGCTACAATCATAATCACAAAGAACAAAACGAAAGACAGCAGTGGTAATGTTAAAGTTTTTTTTAGCCCTTTAAATGTCATACCAGTAAATGAAAGAAGATTAGCCTCGATACTGTTGAGTTGTGGGATATCTTCTGCCACACCCAAAAGCTTTCGTCGTTACTTTTAAACCCATTGGAGCCTGTTTACGCTTATATTCATTAAGTCGAATTCGTCGTACAACATCTTGGACAACAGTTTCAGAAAAATCTTGCTCAATGATTTCTGTTATGCCCATACCTTTTTCCAGATACAGCTCGAGTATCTTATCCAGCACTTCGTAGGGTGGCAGATCGTCCTGATCCAGCTGGTCTGGTTTCAGTTCTGCAGAAGGTGGCTTTTCAATAATACGTTCCGGTATTTTTTCTACTGTACGATTAACATAATGAGAAAGCTCATAAACGAGTTGCTTAGGGACATCTGAGATAACGGCTAGTCCACCACTCATATCTCCGTAAAGTGTACAGTATCCTACAGCCATTTCACTTTTGTTACCGGTTGTGAGAAGAATGTGACCGAACTTATTGGATAGTGCCATCAGCAGATTGCCACGAATGCGTGCTTGCAGATTTTGTTCAGTCAAGTCTTCTGACAACCCTGTAAAAAGTGACGATAGACTATTTTTAAATTGGCTGAAAAGATCGCTGATAGGGATAACTTCAAATTGACATTTGAGGTTAGCAGCAAGTTGTTCGGCGTCCTCTATCGATTCTTTTGAGCTATATGGAGATGGCATAGCAACTCCAAGTACATTCTCTGAACCTAATGCATCAACAGCAATTGCTGCGGTTAAAGCAGAATCTATTCCGCCAGACAGACCAATAACTGCAGAGTTGAAACCGCACTTTTTAACGTAATCGTGAACTCCGGTAACCAGTGCGCTATAGACTGTTTCGGCCATAGGTGGGTCCACCTGGGCATGCATATCCCCTGTCCAGCTCTGGGTATCTATAATCAACATATCTTCGACAAAGCCGGGAGCCTGTGCCACTACGCTACCCGTACTGTCCATAACCAGACTTCTTCCGTCAAAGATGAGTGAGTCTTGACCACCAACCTGGTTGCAGTAGATAAAAGGTGTGGCGAACTGTTGGCAATATTTTCGAAAAATTGACCGTCGAACATCTTCCTTTTCGCGCTGAAATGGTGATGCTGAAATATTGATCATCGCTGTGAGGTCGTTTTTTTGTCTGGCAGCACACGCATGGAGGCTTTCAACTGGTACTGTATCATACTCATTTACTTCATAATGCCATACATCTTCGCACACTGTTACCCCAAAGACCTGATCTTCTAGAATGTATAACTCAGATTCTGGTCCTGGTTCAAAATATCTCGTTTCGTCAAAAACATCGTAAGATGGTAAAAGTTGTTTTCTTGCTCGAAATACAATCTCACCACCTCTTGCCACAACTGCAGAATTGTAGAGTGATTTACCCCCTGTTTCGTTGCATTTTTCAAGACAACCAAACATTACATCAAGTGGAGGCAATACCCCAATCAACTCTCTCAATGATTGTTCCTGGTCATATATAAATGACGGACGCTCCAGAAGGTCCTGAGGAGGATATCCTGAAATGGCAAGCTCAGGGAAAATCACAAGACTGCAACCACGTTTATATGCCTGATTTGCATAGGAAGAAATGAGTTTGCAGTTACCAGCAAAATCACCGATGACTGGATTTGTCTGAACAAGGGCAATTTTCACCTTCAGCTCCCGATGTGTAAAATAAAGTTTTTTGACCCAAACGTATATTCGTTTATGAGAAGTTTGGTGGTTAGTGCACAACAATCCATATGTGAGATAAGCTGCCTACTTCTTACCGCGTTTACTACTGTTTTACCTCTGAAATTTTTGTACTGCGCGATTATGGTCTCTAAGGTTGGCGGAAAATTGATGGGTCCCATCATTTTTAGAGACAAAATAGAGGTATTTGGTTGTTGCCGGATGTATTACGGCATCCAATGCGGCTTTACCTGGATTGGCAATTGGACCTACTGGAAGACCGCCGATAACATAGGTATTATATGGGGTAGGAGTTCTCAGGTGAGTCTTTGTGATTGTGCCATTGTAGCTGTCCACCCCGTATACAACCGTGGGATCTGATTGCAGTCGCATTCCTATCTTGAGTCTATTGTGGAATACTGATGCAATTAGAGGTCGTTCGGAGCTGGCTCCGGTTTCCTTTTCAACTATTGAGGCAAGGATAACTGTTTTTTTCTGGTCTGGTGGCGGATCGAGATCAACGATCAACTCTTGCCAGACAGTCTGAAAACGCTGAACCAGCAGGGTGATAATTTTGTCAGCACCACGAATGTCACGTGTTAAATAGTACGTATCTGGGTACAGATAGCCTTCAAGGCTTGAAACATCTGGAAGGTTAAGTCTGGATATAAAATCGGAATCTTTGACGAGTTCGACAAAGGTGTCCCTTTCGCACCAACCTTCATTCGCAAACAGCTCTGCTATTTCATCCGCCCTAAGTCCTTCAGGAATTGTCACGGAGTGTTGGACCGGCTTGGCGTTTGATAGTAGTTCCAAAACCTCTACAGGTGTTCTTCCGGTTGGTAGCTGAAACTCCCCGGCCTGCAATTTTGAGGAGACGCCCAGCAATTTTGCAAGTAGCAGGAAACGAATATCATCAGTAATGACCTTCCCTTCACCAAGTATTTTACTTATGCCACGAACAGATGTTCCTTTGGGGATGTCTATAATTACACTTGTACTACCTGTCGCAGGACCTTGATTAAAGCTATACATCAGCAACCAGGTAGCAGCAGAAAATACAACAAGACATAGAAAAAGGGTCGTCCAGAGGACGACCCTTAAAATATTACGGCCAGGATTAGGAAAATCACTTTCTGTAAAATCTGACACTTCTTAGCGCTCTCACTTCTTTTTTGCTGGGGCCTTAGCTCTCTTTTGAGTTTGACCAAAGGCAATTTTAACGACTTCATCCATACTTTTCACAGGATAAAACGCCATCTTGTCTCGAATATCTTTGGGGATCTCAGCAAGATCTTTCTTGTTGTGGTACGGAATAATGACGTTTGTGATATCAGCCCGCAGAGCTGCCAAAGCCTTTTCCTTAAGTCCACCGATCGGTAACACTCTACCTCTAAGAGTTACCTCTCCCGTCATCGCCAGTTTGGTGATAACCTCTTTTTGGACAATTGCTGAATAAAGAGCAGTGGCAATCGTTATACCGGCTGAGGGACCATCTTTGGGAATTGCGCCAGCTGGCACATGAAGATGAATGTCAATTTTGTCAAAATAATCTTCGGTAGCGATGCCAAGTTCCTCTGACCTGCTACGGCAATAGGTAAGAGCAGCCTGGGCTGACTCTTTCATGACATCGCCGAGCTGACCAGTTAGAATCAACTTGCCTTTACCTGGCATCAAATTAACTTCAATTTGAAGAATCTCACCACCAATTTCAGTCCAGGCAAGTCCAGTCACAAGCCCTGGCTGATGAAGTTTTTCTACTTCTGACTCTGGAATTGTTTTAGGAGGACCAAGGTATGTATCAATATTATTTTTACTGACTGTATACGGACCTTTACCACCCTCTGCGACTTTTCTGGCAATTTTACGACATACTTTACCTATTTCGCGCTCAAGATTTCTGAGCCCAGCTTCATAGGTGTAATGTGTAATAATATGCTGGAGGGTGATGTCTGTCATACGAAGATGAGAAGGTTTTAAACCGTTTTCCTTCAACTGCCTGGGCAGCAGGTATTTGCGCCCTATGACGGTCTTCTCTTCAAGAGTGTATCCCGATAGTCTAATAACCTCCATCCTGTCAAGTAAGGGACCAGGTATGGTATCAGACATATTAGCAGTTGTAATAAACATGACCTTGCTCAGATCGAGTGGCAGATTCAGGTAATGATCTGAAAACTCAAAGTTCTGCTCAGGGTCAAGTACTTCAAGAAGAGCGGATGATGGATCACCACGATAGTCGGAACCGATTTTGTCAATTTCGTCCATCATGAAAATTGGGTTGTTGGAGGCTACAGTTTTTAAACCCTGCACAATTCTTCCTGGCATAGCTCCGATATATGTCCGACGGTGACCTCGTATTTCGGCCTCATCTCGCATTCCGCCAAGTGACATTCTATGGAATTTACGCCCCATTGCTCTGGCAATAGATTGACCAAGAGAAGTTTTACCTACACCTGGAGGACCGACAAAACAAAGGATTGGTCCTTTGGTCGACTCATTGAGCTTACGAACGGCAAGATACTCAAGTATCCGCTCTTTAACTTTTTCAAGGCCATAGTGGTCCTCATCGAGAACTTTCTTTGCCTCAACGAGGTCAAGCTTGTCTTTGGTGGATTTCATCCAAGGTACATCAAGGATCCAGTCGATATATGTACGTATGATTGTTGCTTCAGAGGAATCAGGATGCATCATATCCATGCGACTCAACTGCTTCTTCGCTTCCTTACGGACATCCTTGGGCATTTTTGTTTTCTTAAGTTTACCCTCAAGCTCTTCTATTTCCTGAGTTCGCTCATCGGTGTCGCCAAGCTCTTTCTGGAGCGCATGTAATTGTTCTCGTAGGAAATATTCCCTTTGAGATTTACTCATCTCCTCTTTAGCGTCATTCTGAATCTTGGCCTGAACTGTCGAAACTTCCAATTCTTTGGAAAGCAGTTTATTGACAAGCATCAGACGCATTACAGGATCAGTCTGTTCCAGTATGGACTGGGATTCGACAATTTTAAGACGAAGATTGGAGCCAACGAGATCAGCGAGACGACCGGGTTCTTCGATATTGTTGATGATCATCATAAGGTCTGCGGAGAGAATTCCACGCAGGGACATGATTTTTTCCGTCTGTTCACGGACGGTTCTCATCATGGCCTCAACTTCTACAGAGATATCTTCAACCTCTGTCTCTTCGATCACTTCAATAGCGACCTCATACGATGGATCAGTACGGATAAATTCTTTAATACGTGCTTTGGACATGGCCTGAACAAGCACTTTAAGCCTGCCATCTGGCATCTTCAGAGTTCGCATGACCATGCATACCATACCGACGTCATACAAATCTGTTTCTTGAGGATTATCCTTTGTGGCATCCTTCTGGGTCACAAGCATAAGAAGCTTGTTTGAGTTCAAGGCCTCATTCACAGCCTCTACAGAGCCAGGACGTCCAACAAAAAGAGGAATGATCATATAATTGAAAACCACCACATCACGTACCGCCATCATTGGCAGCACATCAGGGATGTCCATCTCCTCGTTGCTGGAAAAGTCGTCCATACTGATGCTCAAAGAATCATTAAATTCCACACATACCTCCTGACAGCACTGCCGAACCGACGGGTCTGAACAGGCTAATTCGCTGTTTATGGTAAAAGCAGGCTATCCTACTCTTTCTCTTCTAAAACAAGTATATTTCACATAAATTAAATAGTCTATCTGAAAAGCGTCCAAAAATTAAACACAGTAGCCGGCCAAGTCAAGCAAGGATTCCAGAAACACTGAACTTGATTTTGTTTTTTTTATTGAACTACTGCGTTAAGTTTATGATACTTGCTGGAACTACACTAATAATTCATTTTTTTATTTTCATCTTATTTTATGGAGATTTACAGATGCTTGAAGCGACTTCACTCTTCGACCTCCAAGATTTTGATCACGCAGAGCTCTTTCGAAGTGGAGAATATGTTTGGTCCGCACTTTCATACCTTAAAGAATATATGGACAATCATACATATTCCGACCTCCCAAGAGAACTTATTACAGATGGTAAACCTCTGACAGATACCATTGTTTTTCATGATGGTAAATGGTTATCCGGTACCGAACTCAGCATAGAATATGGAGACGCTACCAAAGGCAAGCTGAAAGTTCTTCGAGGGGATAAAGTTTTATCCGGAGCATCAGTTGTGATGGCTGGTGTTACGTTCATGGGGAACGCGATTACGCTTGGCCAGGGAGTGCTGATTGAATCAGGAGCTATGATCAAGTCACCTGCAATCATAGGTGATTGTTCCGAAGTTCGACAGACTGCATATCTTCGCGGATACTGTTTGGCAGGTAAACGCTGTGTACTAGGACATTCCACAGAGGTAAAACACTCGATTTTTTTAAATGATGCCAAAGCAGGTCATTTTGCATACCTGGGTGACTCTATACTTGGCACTGATGTTAATCTAGGGGCCGGAACAAAGTTTGCCAACCTCAAAATGATCAAAGGCAACGTTATTATACGTCATGAAGGTAAACATCTGGATACAGGAAGAAGGAAATTTGGTGCCATTCTTGGAGATGGATGTCAGACCGGATGCAATTCTGTAACAAATCCCGGAACAATTTTTGGTAAGAATTGTTTACTCATGCCAAACCGTACGTCAAAGGGTGGATATCACCCTCCCAAGACGTTACTCCGATAGGAAAAACTTGGAAATAATTAAGTGAACTGCCAGGTAAAGTGCCCTGGCAGTTCTCATCGTAAGATTTACGCTATATTTTTCTCTTGACGACAATTATCCCCTCAACGTACATTGCACCCCTTAGGCACTTGGTTAACCTACCTCTTCATACCACCAGCTCATTAATTGTTGAGTTTCAATTTTAAGGAATAGAGTTTTTTATGCTTAAAGATAAAAAAATTGGCTTTATCGGCGGCGGAAACATGGGCGAAGCACTTATTAGCGGACTTGTACTGTCTGAAGCCGCCATCCCTGAAAATATCACATGCTCTGATATCCGGGAAGAACCACTTGAAGACTTACGGAATAAATATGGAGTTAACACCACGACCAGCAATCTCGAGGTTGCAGAAGCTGCAGAAATTCTAATTTATGCAACCAAACCACAGATTCTTGGTCCAGTTCTCCGTGAGACAGCTGATGTACTCGACAAGTCAAAACTCATTATTTCCATCGCTGCCGGGGTACCTCTGGCTGCTATCCAGTCTGGTCTTAATAAAGAATTGCGCCTGATTCGGGTAATGCCAAATATCTGCGCCTTTGTTAAGGAAAGTGCCACCGCTATTGCAGCAGGAAAATATGTAGAGGAAGGAGATATCGATATGGCAAAGGCCATCTTCGATTCCGTTGGTATCAGTGTTTTCATCCAAGAAAACATTCTAATGGACGCCTTTACCGGACTGAGTGGTAGCGGTCCAGCTTATGTTTTTCTTATAATCGACGCCATGGCAGATGCAGGTGTTAAAATGGGCTTATCCAGAAAGGATAGCCTGTTGCTTTCAGCACAGACCGTTATGGGCTCAGCAAAATTACTGCTAGAATCGAAAGAACATCCTGGCCAGTTAAAAGATCGTGTTACATCTCCTGGCGGCACATCAATTGCTGGTATCCACACCCTGGAACAAGGTGGACTTCGTACCACAATTATGGATGCTGTTGAAGCTGCGACCAATCGTTCTAAGGAATTGGGTGAGATGATGATTAAGAATTTTGAAGAAGAAAACGGAAAGTAGGCAGAAATTACTCACAACATATCCAAGAGGAATTACCCCTTGGATATGTTGATAACTCACTTTATGCAGCCCGAGAAAATTGCATCTCATTAAAACAGAGCAAGCCATGACGCGTGATTAGCGAACGCTGCCCATCCTGATCGCTCTCGACCATTCCAAGGGCATCCATCGCCTTAATCAACTGGCATGTGTCTTTCTCCCCCATATTAAGCCTTTCAGAGATCACTATCGAATCTACTGGCTGTGGTTGAGAGTTTTTAAGATTTTCCACCAATATTTCCAGAACCATATGTTTGTTTATAAGTAACGACATACTTCTTCCTCACCTTTTAGGTATCTGTAATGATATGTTGTATTCTGAATTTTAGCGCATCAACATCTTTCATTTTTCAAAAATCGAATAGAGACTTTTGGAAAAAGTTTTCTCAACACTCGCAAGGTAGGCATCCCACTCGAGACAGAATCGGTAGTAAGCCATAGACGCTAATTTCTTTGTCAAGATTGCATCTCGATATGGTTCAAGCTCTAGGGAGTTAAATGTTGTCAGGATGTTTTCTCTTCCAAGTTTGGCTATCAAAACCTGAGGGATATACAGTTCCATAACTTTCCAGACCAATTCTTCGTCTTGAAGTATTGTATCTATTTGCTGTAGTAGCTGTTCCTGAAATGTAAATATCTGCTCACTGGTTTTCTCAGAAAGGTCAAAGAGCGGAACCATGGGGTCAGCATCATAGATCTTTAAGAGCATCTCAACCTCTATAGCAGAATAACGCTCAACCAGTTCGATAATGTCACGTATAAGTGACCACCTGGTCTGTACGTCATTGAGCAATTTTTCTTCATATTTGTCCTGAAGAAGGAAAGCGGTCAGTACTTCAGAAACTGAACTTGAAAATACACCACCTTTATTTGCAGAAGAATCTTTGATTTGAAGAATCTCAGTAGCAAGAGCTATATGACGCCGAGCTACATCATCGAAAAAGACGTTTGCCCCTTCAACAATAAATTTCAGCTCTTTGAAAAGCTCCAAAAACAACTTCACATTACCTTGATGGATTGTGTCCTTAAAGCCACCACAAGGAATAAAAGCTTCAATGTTAGCTTCCTGTATATACTTCCGGTTCGTTACATCAGAGAGGAATGTACGGTGGAACAATGCTCCGTCTTCAACAATTTCACCATCGGGAAGAGTGATGTTTTTTCCATGAAGAGGAACCATGAATCCACGTTCACTCAATTTATCTTCTGGATAATTTAGAGAGTTGGCCCTAGGGTCACTATTTCGCATAAAAGCGAGCTTCATCAGCTCTTTCTTATCAAGCCCTAGCGGATCAAACAGAATCGAACCACCATCAATCAACAGTGAGATATTACCCTTGTAGCATTGAATCTCATTTGCACCCAGATCACCATCTGGGCCACCGGTAATCATAAGGTTAAGCTCTTCTTCCCGCGCACCACTATGGGCTATCAGCGTTCTGAAAGCACTCATGATGGACGTTGTGGTCATGCCACTTATATGGACTTTGCCACCTATCTTGTCATAAATAGCTTCCATATCATCAGTTACTGCTACTGATTCGCCATCTATCTGTAGGTCAACCCCTTTTTCGCCAAGATTGAACAAACCAAACAACTGACCATTCTCAAGCAAGCCATAGGTATCATGAGGAATACCAAACGACTTACCGGTAGTCATGGTACGCCAATACCTGTAGCCACGTTCTTTGGCTCTTAAAGCGACACCATCCATGAGTGGAGCTGTTCCTTCGTCTGGACCAAAGAAAATCAGCTCAGGTTTACCGTAGTAATCAATTATGGAATCATCAAGGAGCATCAAATCCATAATGCCTTCAGTATAATCAAAAAGAGCGTCTTTAGAATAGCTGGCATATTCAGGCCGAGGCACTACAACACCCTTTGAACCACTCTCACAAATATCTTTGTGCTTAAGTCTCTGGGCTTTTGGTCCTAGTGCGTAATTCAGCAGAATTGCCTTGTCCAGCTCAGTTTCATAATTTGATCTTGAGATCCTGAGCAATCGAAGACCTCCTCTGGAAATATCAGCTGCTCGCATATGGGTACCACATGCGTAATGTCCATTTACGTAAAAGATACCATGAACAAACTGGTTAAAAACCAAAGGGTCTAAGATGGCGCTGTCAAAGCGGAAGGAAAAGGAACGCTTTTCTTTTTTGTAAAAGTTGGTTTTCAGCGTACAGCTTACAAGTTTGAACATGAATTTAAAAATGTCATATCCAAGATTGAAATCCATAAATCTCGAAGAGATAGTTTTTTCAAACTCTGTCCAGTTATCTGTGAGATCTTGTTCTGTCAGCCTGTCATGAACACCTGGTCTGAATTTACGTTCAAAAAGTCCATAAAGAAACTTTACCAGGTCAACATGTTTGGCGACGGTTTCTTCTATAAGTTTCGCACCATAAATTGATTTATTTGAGCTCTGTAGCCTCTTGGCAAAAGCATCCTGATGATCTTTGCTGGAAAGGCTCTCTAAAATCTCTCTATCTGTTGCATTTTCACTTTCCTTGTAAATAAAAAGATGTGTGAAATCTATAGCATTTCCAGCAAAGAGCATTTCTTCAAAGCTCAGTATGCCTTGAAGATATAATTCCTTGGTATTATTTAAAGAAAAGGCAAGGAAAGAGCGAAGGTCTGCCAAAATCTGATCTTCCTGTGTCCTCGTAAGTTCTCCCTGAATATAGAGGGCACATACTGACGACGGAACAGATGATCTGGTAAGATAAGGCTCCCAGTAGCCGCGAACCAACGTTAACCCATGCTCTGCCAGCACCTTTCGAAGTAATGGCAATTGTGGCTTTTCAAAGTCACTGCTAAACATTAACCGGGTCTCGCCTGTTTCCGGTAAATTGAAAACTTCAATGTGAGGGGTAACTGCACTTTCAGCCTTTTTTAGAAAACTCTCATAACGTTTTCGTGTAGGCTCAGGTGTTATGGCATAATCGCCTGCCAGCGAAAATAGAAATCTCGAATCAGAAAAAGCTTTTCGGTCAAAGTCTGCAACGGTTTCCGGTCGGATAATGTAGGTGGAATATTGAGAATTGGGACTATAATAATATTCTCGTCGATGCCCGGAAATCTGATCTTCCAGCATAGCTTCCATCGTATAGCGTGTCTCGTCAGTAGCAATGCGGACCCTTCCTGCCTGACTACCATACGAGAGATCAAAATCAATGTTTGCCACACGTCCATATAATGTAACAGAACCGTCGAAAATCTTAATACTTGTTGCAATAGATTGAAGCAAATGTGCAAGTGAATCTTTTTGGATGTGTTCAAAGAAATATCGTGGCAATCCGAGATCCTGCATTAATATGCCTGCTGCGATGTTAATGCAGTTAGCGGTAATCAATCCTTCAGTGGATAAATCTATTACAGCTTCATACAGTAGCCGTGGGTCAAGGCCGACACTTTCTGCTTTTTCTATAATGTCAGCACCATGCGCGACCGGACCTGCGGTACTTAACAACTTATCCATGATCTCCTCCTAAGGAGTATATTCCAATCAGTTGTTGTAGTTTAAGAACTGCGACATCAATACGTTGTAACAAAACATCTCTTTAGTTTGAATGTGATACGATATAAAAAAAGACATGTCTAACTAACTGTTAAAAGCTAATCAAACATGTCTTCATGAGTTATGTTCTCTTTTTATAAAGTATATTGTTTGCCCAGCTCAAGACCGATATTTAATGCATCATTGTTCATTTCAATAAAATCTTTAGGCACCCTGTCCGCAATTGCTTTCATTACAGACTCTGGCTGCACAAGGTCTGCAATTCCAACCAGAGCACCAAGAACACATATATTGAAAACAATTGGTTTACCAACTTTTTCCATGACATGTTCATACATCGGAAGTTCTATCTGCCTTGCATCAACTTTTTTTGTCGTTTCAACAAAACGCGTATCTGTCAGCAAGGTACCACCCGGTCTGATCTCCGGCCCAAAACCGGCATATGCATCCTGGGTTAGGCAAACAAGAATATTAGGCTGAGTAACGAGCGGAAAGTCAATTTCACGTTCAGAAATTATAACATCACTACGCGTTGCCCCGCCTCGTGCAGCGGCACCATAGCTTTGTGACTGAGTCGCATTCATACCTTCATAAATAACCGCAGCCTCAGCAAGGATGATAGCGGCAGTAATTACTCCCTGCCCTCCTGAGCCTGAAAATACAAGTCGTGTTCGTCTCATTTTGGAGCCCCCTTCATTGCATGCTCAACCAGTTTTGCATACTCAGAGCAATATTCTGGTCGTTCTTTCTGAACAAAGACTCCGCGACCAAGTAAAGACGGGTTTTCCTCAAGCGCTTTAGAGCCCACTGGAGCGGTTATATTCTTATAATTTTCCATCATTTGAGCAGCGTCACCTTCTTTGTTCTTTCTGCCAAAGTGTGTTGGGCATTGAGAAAGAATTTCCACCACAGAAAAGCCTTTATGCTGTATGGCTTTCTTCAATAGATTCGTTGCCTCTTTAGCATGGTATGTGGTTGTTCTAGCAACAAATGTCGCTCCTGCTGCAGTGGCAAGATCAACCACATCAAAATTATTATCTATTGTTGTATAAGGGGCGGTGGTCGCTTTTATGCCACAACCTGAGAGCGGAGAGAACTGTCCGCCAGTCATACCGTATATCCTGTTATTCATTACGATCGCTGTAATATCGATATTGCGGCGTGCAGCATGGATAAAATGATTACCGCCAATGGCGAGTGCATCACCATCACCCATAGGCACAAGCAGGTTTAACTCTGGTTTACTGAGTTTTACCCCTGTTGCAAACGCAAGAGCCCGACCATGCAATGTATGGAGGGAATGAAAGTCTACATAACCTGAAATTCTTGCAGAGCAGCCAATACCTGAGGTCATGACAATATCGTTTTTATCTAATCCCAGTTCTTCGACTGCTCGCAGCAGAGAGTTAAGAACAGTGCCGTGGCCACAACCAGGACACCACATATGTGGAAAAAATCGTTGTCGCAGATAATCTTGAACAGCCATGATTAAATACCCCTCCCCTGGATTACACGTAAAAGTCTCTTGATATCCGAAGGTGTGATCAGCTTTCCGTCAATACGGTTAGCGAGAAAAACTTTCTCTGGTTCAGCTACCGCCGCTTTAACCTGAGCCATAACTTGTCCCATATTCATTTCTACGACGATTACAGACTTGGCTCCGGCACATTTTTCCCGAACGAGCTCGGTCGGAAATGGCCAGATAGTCTGTAACTCAAGAACACCAATCTTTTCATTTTTCTCCCGCCTGTTCTTTGCCAGATGGAGAGCAGATCGAGCCGATGAGCCATAGGAGACCAATACGTAATCAGCATCTTCAAGAAAATGTTCTTTATAATGGGTCACTGCATGAACATTGTTTTCTATCTTATCAACAAGATGCCTGAGAAGTTCGTTAACTACCTTTGGATTGGCAGATGGGAAACCCCACATATCATGATATAAACCAGTTACATTGTATCGATGCTCTGCGCCAAAATCTGACATGGGTAAACGACCATCCTCTCTGGGGAGGTAAGGCCGGTAATCAACACCTTTGGGAACAGAAGTTCGAAGTCTATCCACTATCTCAAGTTCATCCTCATAAGGTATGACAAGCTTCTCTCGCATATGCCCAACAGCTTCATCCAAAAGGATGATAACTGGTGTGCGGTACGTCTCTGCCATATTGAACGCTTCCACAGTCATCTTGAAGATGTCCTGATGATTAGAAGCGGTAAGTGCTATAATTGCATGGTCTCCGTGAGTCCCCCAGCGAGCCTGATTAATATCACCCTGGCTGACATGAGTTGGGTTCCCTGTAGAAGGTCCACCGCGCTGAACATTCGCAATAACACAAGGAATTTCAGCCATGCAGGCATAACCGATGGCTTCCTGTTTTAACGAAAATCCTGGTCCACTTGTAGCTGTCATCGCTTTGTGGCCGGTGAGTGATGCGCCGATCACAGCACACATAGAGGCAATTTCATCTTCCATCTGAATAAACTTCCCACCATTCTGGGGGAGTCTCCCAGAAAGTTGCTCTGCAATTTCAGTGGATGGTGTGATGGGATAGCCAGCATAGAAATTCAAACCGGCGTACAATGCACCCTCAACGCAAGCCTCGTTCCCCTGGACAAATTTAATCTTCTTTTCCATTTTTCCCTTCCTGAATTGTCAGCACCTCTATTGCAAGATCAGGGCACCGTAGTTCACAAAGTTTGCAGACGATACAGTCGTCCGGCCGGATTGCTACCGCTTTTTCCTTTTTATCAAGCTCTAGAACTTGCTTGGGACAAAGCTTCACACATATAGCGCAGCCTTTGCACCATTCACGGTTTACAACAATTTTGTCGAGTTTTTGCCTCGCCATAACATTTTTTTAACGGATTGTTCCGCCCCTCTCTTTGAATGCTTTGGAGTGTGCAATTCATTTAACGTGGCTCCTTTGTAAAAACGCAGGTACACACGCTATAAAAAGTGAAGACACTTACCTAAAGAACAGGAGTACCATCACATGAAACTCAGTTTACTAATACTTTTCTAAAGAGAATATCTTCCATCCAGTTTGATTCCTTAAACATGAACTCATCCTCACTCGATATCCATTGTATACATTAAATGGATACATGGACAAATAGCTTTCCCAGTTCATCATGTCAATAGTTTTTTCTCTGATTTATAAGAAAGATTTTCATGAATATTCGACCACATGGAAACTGTTCCATTTGTGTCTACCCACCACTCCCGGTATTGACTTATTGCTACATAATTGTAACAAAAACAAGGTGTGTACCCTTATTGCACACAATTGATGTTTTTTTTCACCATGCATGCTATATATAAATAGATGAAAAAGTGAGATTACATTTCCCAAACAGCCTCCCTGCCACATTGCTGACTAACTCTTTAAGGTAAAATACAAACATTTCAATCAGGTAAACAATGAGCACTACCCGTAAAAATTCTGAAGAAGAAGTTTTTGTTAAGCTCAAAAATGCTATACGCAAACGATATATTAAACAGGGAAGCCAGCTTGTTGAAGTTACCATTGCCCAACAACTTGGGGTAAGCAGAACACCTGTCCGTAGCGCAATTAAACGGCTAGAGGCTGAAGGACTTGTAAACGCTATTCCAAACAGAGGTGCCTTCGTTATTACGCCAACCTCACGTGAAATTGAGGAAACCTACAAAGTTCGAATTCAGCTTGAATGTATGGCCGCACGTCTAACTGCAGCCACTATTACTCCCGAACAAATTACAGAATTAAACAATCTGATCAAGGAAGAAGCTAGAACGTTTGACCGTGCGAATCTTGACAGTTATGACATTGTAAACGCTTGCATCCATCTCAAGATAGCTGAGTATTCGTGTAATACAGTGCTGCTTCACTATGTGAAAGAGTTGCTGGACCGGACCAGAATTTACCTCATTCTCTTTGATCCGTTTTTGAAACTTGAGTATAGCCCTACTGTTGAGGCGCACCAGTCGATTGTCGATGCTCTTTCAGAACACTCAGCCGAGAAAGCCGAAAAGGCAATTCAAGTTCATTTACAAAACTCCGTTGATGGCCTGGAGAAGATCGACGTAATGCCCGACGATTACCTGTATTTATAGAATAGCATTCTCATTCTCATTTTACGACTGTATGCTTTACTCTGAATCCTCCAGGTAGTATCGATAAATACCACCTAACTCGCTTACTGCTAAGTCGCAACCATATTACCATTAGACTTCCGCATAAAAATATGTGAATATTGGTCGGCCTGATAATTCCATGAGTTATCCCGTCACGTATTGCGTGCCCCTTAAAAACCAGGTTCATGCCCTGCACTTGACATTTACCCTCCATGGACTCAGGGTTAGTTCTACATTGTTCTAAGTTCTATACAGCTTTAACGTCTGTCTAAGGTTATTGTTTCATATTATTTATGTCATTTAAGAAGGTCTATCATGTCTTCCACTATTGCAGATTCTCTCTCCATCCCTGAAATTCACGTCCCTGATAACCCTGTCTGGCCAACATTAAGCGAGTCGGAAGAACTATCCCTAAAGAACAACATAAAAGAGATGTTGAAAGAGCAAAATGGTGTTCTTGTTGCTCACTACTACACATCTGGTGCACTTCAGGATCTGGCAGAAGAGACAGGTGGCTGTGTGGCAGATTCTCTTGAGATGGCCAGATTTGGCACGGAGCATCCAGCAGATACACTTGTTGTCGCAGGCGTTCGTTTTATGGGGGAAACTTCCAAAATACTTAATAATGAGAAAAGGGTTTTGATGCCTGATCTCGCTGCAACCTGTTCACTGGATGAAGGATGCCCAGCCCAGCTTTTTTCTGATTTCTGTGATGAGCACCCCGAACATACTGTTGTGGTTTATGCAAACACCAGCGCTGAAGTTAAAGCTCGCTCAGACTGGGTAGTTACTTCTGGAATTGCCTTACCTATCATTCGGCATCTCGCAGAAAAAGGTGAAAAGATCCTTTGGGGACCAGACAAACACTTGGGTCGTTATGTTCAACAATTGACCGGCGCAGATATGATTTTCTGGCCAGGCTCTTGTGTTGTACATGAAGAGTTCCGCTCTGTAGCCCTTGAAAGAATGCGAAAACTACATCCGGATGCCGCAGTGCTTGTCCATCCAGAATCACCAGAACAGGTCGTCGCCCTTGCTGATGTTGTGGGGTCTACCACAGCATTAATCGAAGCGGTCAAGACAATGGATAGAAAAGAGTTTATCGTGGCAACTGATGCAGGAATTTTCAATAAAATGCGCCAGGTGGCCCCGGGGAAAACTCTCCTTGAAGCTCCGACAATGGGAGAGGGTGCAACATGTCAAAGTTGTGCACGCTGTCCTTGGATGGGGATGAACTCCTTACAGAATCTTGCAGAGGTTTTACAACATGGAAACAATGAAATAGTCATTTCCAAAAAGCTTGCAGAAAAGGCTCAGGTGCCAATACGACGTATGTTGGATTTTGCCCGCACTATGCGTAAATAAGCAAGCATGACCTACTCTAAGAAAATACATTAGAGTAGGTCTTATTCTATTTTTTCTGTAATAAGCCCACACGTTCGATCACTTCTTCTGCTACTCTTTCAACAGTTCTATCTGCCATAAACACCTCCACATCCGCTAATTTTCTATAGAGTGGAAGGCGACTATTGTAGAGTTTTTTTGCTGCCTTTATGTCCTGAAGTAACGGACGTTTCTTGATTTTTTTCTCTGCATTCACATGAGCATGAATTGATTGGATTATAGTATCAAAATCTGAATGAAGATAAACGATGGAACCTATTTTCCTGATGTTTGGAACATTAATAAAGCCCCCACCTGTGGATATGACTGAGTTGGTAACACTAGCCTCCAGCCATTTAGCGGTTTTCTTCTCAAGCCCACGAAAATGAGGCTCCCCGTCTTCACTAAATATTTTCCTGATTCGCTTGTTAGCGTAGCTCTCTATCAGATCGTCACAATCCAGGGCGAACATGCCTGACATCTCAGCAAGACATCTTGCTGTTCTCCCCTTCCCCACTCCCATAAATCCTACAAGTACGATATTTTGCTTCACAAAAAACTCCGATTTCCATGTTTATCAGTTTATAACTTCATTATCATCAAGGTTTCGATTTTCGTCAAAAAGCCATTCGTTGTACCCCGAAGATTGCTCGGACCAACAGTATGACTGTGTATAATGTTTAGATAGCTCTGGAAACAGCTTATCCGTCTTAAGTAAAACTTTCCCCAGATGTTTCTCCAGACCGCCGTCATTATAGAGATATTCTTCTGGAAACAATTCAGGATATGATAATCGACGTGGCAATACCGGTCGGCAACCTGCTCTGACAGCTTCTAAAACCGAGATACCAAAAAATTCATGACGTGCTGTCGAAACAACAATAGTTGCCTGCTTGAGTAATGAGCCATACTCCTCTGAAGACTCAGCAAAACCAAAATGTATAAGCCTGTCACTGAATATTTCTTTAGCCTCTATAAAGCATAAAGGTACTCGTGAAAATGACTGTCCAAGAATGATCAATTTGAACAATATCCCCTTAGCCTTTAATGACTGCAAAACAGAGAAGAATTCCTCAGGATTTTTATCATGCTCCCAACGATGGTTCCATACAATTACCGGCATCGTTACCGGTTCACTATCAGGTGCAGTATCTATATGAGTGAAGTCAATCCCCGGGTATAGAATACAACTTTTTTTTTCAAGCCTGAAGACAAGTCCGTCAAGATTCATTTCAGCAGACTTTTTACGGTAATTCCCGCAAGCTCTAAAGAACGTGTCCTTGTTATAGGACGAGTTAAATGCCAGTTTATCCGAGGCGAGTGCAGTGGTGAAATTTATATATTGAAACTGTTTGATAGTTTCGTCAGCATACTGCTGGGGATAGGCAAACTGATTCTCATGAAAATAGGTGCAATATTTGGCGTCCGGGTTCCACCCTTTGAGCGTCTGTAAAAGAGTACGAAGCACAGCAACGTCCACAAATGTAGAACACAAAACAACATCATACCAACGTTCTGTAACAAGTTGCCTGGAAACTTCCTGAGCAAACCAGGGTGCAGAAAGCTGCATCCGCATTTTCCATTTTCTGGCAGGTAGTGTCAACAGAGTAAAATTTGCAGATACGCTTTGAGTCAACCCGGTCAGGAATGCCTTATGAGAACCACCATAATAAGGTTCAATCACAAGGATGCGATGCGTTCTTTTTTCTCTTTGCATTAATTTCCTTTTCAAGGACTAGGGAAAATGGAGTGCATTGCTTGAAACTATAGCCACAACCATTAGTTATTTCACCACCTGCAAAATACAAATCGCGGTCTGGAAAATCGCGGCATATATCAAGACGATTCTCATGGTCTGAACAAAGGCCAGTATCCGGATCATGCCAGGAGCAGGAAAACAGAAGAAACCCCTGATTGTCACGGCCAACAGTTGAAAACCGTTCATATTCAGGGTTGGCTTGCAGTAATTTCTTGAATTCAGATTTTTTTCGCAGCCATTTTCCACCAGATTCAAGCGACACCCTGCGACAACATCTACCACACAGATGGCAAGAGCCTTGAATTATTACTGTTTTTCTAGAGAGTTTTAAATATACAAAATAGAGCCAACCAGTAAGTGTATACCGCTTAAAATGCGACAGGATAGACAGCAACGTTTTCCTCTTTAATTTAGCTTTTCCATTGAATAGAGAACGTTTCCAAGGTAATAGTATATTGATCTTTACGCTGTTACACTTTGTTTTTTTCTAACCGTAAACCACAAATACCTGAGCTTTCCCTTTCCCATTCTTAGTCTTTCTCAACAAATCATCGGCTGCATATTTGAGTTTATGGTAACAAAGGTTTCAATAGTGTAACATTTCAGTCTGATAATTATTAACTCTATAATTTCTCGCATTGGAGATATTTGCATGTGGAAGTCAAAAGATGTGTATTATGTGTCTGGTAACACTGGCATTCTCGCTAAAGATATGGGCAAAGCACTCCTCTGCCAGTTCCCTGAAGTGAATTTTAATGAAGAACTGATCCCTTTTATTCGCACAGAATCACAGGCAAAAAAAGCATTGAGTCGTATTCTTCAGCAATCGGCAGGCCGTTACCCTATAATTTTTTCTACACTTTTCAGTAAAAATCTTAATAAAATCTTTGATAGCCCTGAAGTAGAATTCCTTAACATTTGCGATCATTTTCTGGTTCGCCTTGAAGAAATACTTGAAGCCAAGCCTATTCGTGAACCAGGTACTGCACGAGCTCTTGATGATTCGGCGATGACAAAAAGAGTAAACGCCATCCATTACTCCATAGCCCATGATGATGGAACAGGAACAAAAGATTATGATGAGGCAGACTTGATCATTGTTGGTGTTTCACGTTCAGGCAAGACACCTGTTTCGGTTTTTCTTGCAACACAGATGGGCCTGAAAACTGCAAATTACCCGCTCGTTGATGATGACCTTCAAACATGTAGACTCCCACCTGAGGTTATCAGAAATAAACATCGGGTAGTTGGTCTCTCAACTACCCCCGAAATGCTTCATTCTTTTCGCGAAAAGAGGTATCAGGGGAGTACATATGCAAAAATCGCCACCTGTAGCACAGAACTTAAACAGTCTGATCAGATATTTTTAAAATATCAGATTCCTGTTGTCTTTTCAGATGGCCGCTCTATCGAAGAGACTGCGACACAGGTCGCTCAAGAGTTACAACTTAAACAAAAAACAGATTCCAATTAACAGTGTCACCTTACAAATATTTGTTACGGTATAGCAAACACCTCATTTTATTCCGATTCGTATGCTATAGCCCTACATGACACAGGCCATATCCAAAACAGCGTCCTTTTTCTCTGAGCAAAACCGATGACACACAACTCCTCACCATGCTTTTGTTGCAGTAAAGCTTTATTTAGCGACTGCTGCAAACCAGTTTTGGCCGATCACTCCAAAGCTCTTACAGCTCTGGCACTAATGAGATCACGATATACAGCCTATGTCCTTCTTGATGAAGAGTACCTGCTAACTACATGGGACCCGGCAACTCGTCCAAAGAAGCTCAATTTGAAAGAAAATCCTGTTAAATGGCTTGCATTAACAATACATTCATCTGTCGACACCACTGAGTCGGGTGAGGTAGACTTTTCTGCTGAGTTCATTGAACAAGATCATCTCTGTGAGATTCGAGAGGCTAGTAATTTCTCACGTAAATCAGGCCTATGGTATTATGTTGATGGTGTTAATGAGCTTAACAAGAAAAAAATTGGAAGAAATAGTCCATGCCCTTGTAGCTCAGGTAAAAAGTTCAAACGCTGCTGTCTTAAATAGAAATGCCAGGTAGCACCCAGCACCCATAGTTTTTTTCATGTTTCCCTGAGTACAGTGGTAAAAATGTAATCATTGAAGAGATCTTCCTGCGACCAATTGGGCCACGCGGTCAAGCAACATATCTGCGGTCTTATCTTTTGACGCGAATGGCAATGATTCACCACCTTCAGGACGTAAAAGTAGTATCTGATTATTATCTACTTCAAACCCGGTATTTTCCGAACGGATATTATTAACAGCAATCATATCGAGATTCTTTGCTTGAAGCTTTTTACGCCCCTCCGCCTCAAGTTTTGAGCTTTCAGCTGCAAAACCAACAAGGATTTGACCGTTCCTCTTACGTTTACCAAGTTCTTTTAAAATGTCGTGATTTTTTTCCAGTTCAAGACTGGGACTGATGTTTTCCTTTTTAATTTTTTCAGAAGATATCTGGCTGGCACGATAATCTGCTACCGCAGCTGATTTGATGATTACGCTAGCTGAGTCCGAATATTGCATTACAGCCTCATACATTTCATCTGCAGTCTGAATATCTATTTTCGATACACCTGAGGGGGCAGGCAGTGCAGTCGGCCCAGAAATCAAAATAACTTCTGCACCTCTACGATATGCAGCTTTGGCAATGGCATAACCCATTTTACCTGAGGACCTATTACTCAGAAAACGAGCGGGGTCAATGGGTTCTCGTGTTGGGCCGGCAGTCACCAGGATTTTCTCACCCTTAAAATCCTGCTTACTCAGCGCTCTTTGAAAAAAACCGGTAACCTGCTCCCACTCTGGCAGACGCCCTTGCCCTTCTTCCTTGCAGGCCATTAACCCTTCTTCAGGATCTATAACTGTATATCCGTAGCTCTTAAGCGTAGTTATGTTTTTCTGTGTGGCTGAGTGTGTATACATTCGACTATTCATTGCAGGGCAAATGTACACTGGAGCACGAGCAGCAAGAACTGTGGTCGAAAGAAGGTCATCTGCCATTCCATGAGCTAAGCGTGAAAGTGTCTGGGCACTTGCCGGAGCAACGATAATGAGGTCAGCCTCCTGACCAAGAGTAATATGAGCCATAGACTCACCACTCTCACAATCAAACATATCTGTATATGTCTTCTCTCCAGAAAGGGCACTAAAGGTAAGGGGTGTGACAAAACGCGTCGCCGACTGGGTCATGATAACTGATACTCTTGCCTCAGCTTTAGCAAGGTTGCTGACCCAGCCAGCAACCTTAAAGGCGGCGATGCTGCCGGTAACACACACCAAGATCCGCTTACCAGAGTACGCTTCAGTCATTACACACCCTCCCTACTATTCGTGCCTTAAGATATAAAAGAAAAAGCATGCTTCACTGAGGACGCATGCTTTACAGGTGGAGTGAAATCCTACGATTAGATTAGTCTCGAGAGCCACCAAAAAAACGAAGCAACATGAGAAATAAATTGATGAAATCAAGATAAAGAGCGAGAGCACCCATGATAGAGCCCTTTCGAATAGCGCTTTCACCTTGAGACATTATGCCCTCTTCCCCCATCCGCTTTATTTTCTGAACATCGTACGCCGTTAAACCGGTAAAAACCAGAACGCCAATCATGGAGATAACCCAGTAAAGTCCAGAGCTTTTCAGGAAAATATTCACGATAGAAGCTATAATAATTCCAATCAACCCCATGAACATGAAAGACCCAAGCCCGGATAAATCACGTTTCGTGACAAGACCATATACTGCCATGGCTCCAAACATGCCTGCTGTAATGAAAAATGTACCAGCTATTGAAGAGCTGGTATAGGCAAGGAAAATCATAGAGAGGGTGAGCCCATTTAACAGGGAATAGCCAAGAAAAAGTCCTGTTGCGGTGCTGGCCTGAATTTTCTCAATCCTGGCGGAGAGGTAAAAGACAAGTCCTAGCTCACCTATCACCAGCACAAAAAACAAGGGGCTAGCCAAAAGAACCTGGGCAAGGCCAGTAGAGGCAGTCATGTATGCCACAAGGCCTGTTAGTCCAAGACCGATGGCCATCCAGTTGAACACCTTGGCAAGGAAAATGGTTGATGCCTCCTGCCGGGCTTGTGCTATGGTGATCTGATTCGCTTGTCCGCTCATTATGTACTCCTTATTGATATTCTATTTTAACGATTACTCTGCTATATTTTACGTTATCTCTATACTAATTATTTCCACTCAATGTGCAAGAAAAACACGAATTCGAAAAAAAAGGAACACCTAGAGACTACCTCTGAAATCACGAAGAAAAATGTGTATGGAAGCGAGTAAAAATTGATCATGAGAGGGGTCAAAAGGAAAGAGGCGCTTTCATGTCCGAAAGCGCCTCTTTTGGTTTACTACATCCTTACGGAGTTATGTGATAATAAACATCTCTACATAAGGTTGGAGAAAAAATCATTTCCCTTGTCATCAACTAAAATAAAAGCAGGGAAGTTTTCTACATCTATCCGCCATACAGCTTCCATTCCAAGCTCAGGATAATCGATACATTCTACCTTTTTAATATTTTCCTCAGCGAGAATAGCTGCCGGCCCACCAATAGAACCAAGATAGAAACCACCATATTTTTTACAGGCATCTGTCACCTGCTGAGATCTGTTCCCCTTGGCAATCATGATCATCGAACCGCCTTTCTCCTGCAATAGGCCAACGTAGCTGTCCATTCTGCCCGCAGTGGTGGGACCAAACGAACCAGACGCCTTACCTGGTGGAGTTTTAGCTGGTCCAGCATAGTAGATCGGATGCTCTAACAAATATGCAGGCAAATCATTACCAGCATCGAGGAGTTCCTTAAATTTCGCGTGCGCAATATCACGACCTACAACAATCGTACCTGTCAGGAGAAGTGATGTTCCGACAGGATGGAGAGTGAGTTCTGCAAGAATGTCCTGCATCGGCCTGTTGAGGTCAATCTTAACACCATGTTCATGTTTGCCTCGGTATTTCTCAGGAATCAGTTTACCTGGATCTGCATCAAGCTGCTCTATCCATAATCCTTCATTATTAATTTTTGCTTTGATATTTCTATCGGCAGAACAGGATACACCCATGCCAACGGGGCAGGAAGCCCCATGTCTTGGCAGACGAATAATCCTCACGTCATGTGTGAAATATTTACCACCAAACTGAGCGCCTATTCCTAAATTTTGTGCAGCTACCTGTAACTTCTCTTCTAACGTAATATCACGGAACGCCCTGCCATGGTCATTACCACTTGTTGGCAGCGAGTCGTAATATTTGGTTGATGCCAATTTAACAGTTTTAAGATTGGCTTCAGCACTCGTGCCACCAATAACAAACGCAAGATGATAGGGAGGGCATGCTGCAGTACCAATAGTCTTCATTTTCTGCAGCAAAAAAGCTTCTAGCGTTTCAGGGTTTAACAAAGCTTTTGTTTCCTGAAAAAGATACGTTTTATTAGCGCTTCCACCACCTTTACATACAAAAAGGAAAGAGTATTCAGTTCCTTCAGTAGCATACAGGTCTATCTGGGCAGGCAAATTTGTACCGGTATTTTTTTCAGTATACATATCAAGAGCTACTGTCTGAGAATAGCGCAAGTTCTCTTCGGTATATGTTTTAAACACTCCTCTTGAAAGAGCTTCAGCATCCCCACCACCTGTCCACACGTTTTGACCTTTTTTACCAACAATAATTGCTGTACCTGTGTCCTGGCAGATTGGAAGTTCAAATTTGGACGACACTTCAGCGTTACGTAAAAAGGCAAGAGCAACACCCTTCTCGTTCATGGAAGCTTCAGGGTCATCTAAAATCTTTGCTACCTGCTTATTATGTTTAGGTCGCAACATGAATGAGACATCCCTCATGGCCTGGTTTGCCAAGACAGTTAAACCAGCGGAATCTATTTTCAGGATTTCCTCTCCATTGAAAGAATCCACACTCACATATTTCTCAGAGTCTTCAACTTTACGGTACTGTGTTGTATCTGTCCCTAAAGGGAATGGGTTCTGGTAATAAAACTCAACCATTTTTCGCGCTCCTTCTTTCTGTTGAAATTCGAAAACGAGGTATATTTGCAGACTGCTATAATTACGACAGCATAAAGAACATGGTGTATACGAGATGAACTTCTCCATACATCAACATTTTCGTGTTCTTCCGGAATTTTTGGCTAAACTGCTGGGATTCTCACGTGTTTTACAAAGAATGTTTTACATCGCTAATGGTATTTTGCCTAGACCTTTTTTGAAGCGATTACTTCTCCTTTTAAGCAGGTGACAGTCACTTGATTTTTCGGCGAAATATCCCTAGAACATCACACTCTTCACAAGAAGGTTCACAGGTTAAAAACACTCTGTTGCCAGGATTAGCCTTTTCCAAAGCTTTTCCTGATTCATCATGAATTGCATTTATACGAAAAGGAAGGTTATCCATTTTTCGCCTCATAAATTCAATATCAGTTCCTGGGAAAAGAGTGTTTCTTACCTCTACCAACGGTTTCTTTCCGGCCTCTCTCAGTACAGCAACAGGCTCATATGTCTGAATAACTCGCGAGGTCTCATAATTCATTTCCGTACTACCAGGTTTTCCACTGATGAAATTACTGGAATTCCCTCTCGTTCCGGTGCGCAACAGCTCTTCAGCAAATTTAGGTGGAAGTTGAATCTCCTCTGGGTTTTCCCAATCTTTTTCTGATAAAGTGGCAAGATAATCAATAACTGCGCGATACACTCGAACAACACCGCCCACATAAAAAATAGATTTCATCCGTCCTTCTATTTTTAATGAATTCACTCCGGCAGCAATCAATTGCGGTAAATTTTCCAGTAAGCAGAGATCCTTGGCATTGAAAATATACGTTCCACGCTCATCTTCTTCGACAGGGAAGTATTGACCAGGCCGTTTTTCCTCTACAAGCGCGTAACTATATCTGCATGGATGAGCACAATTACCCTGATTGGCATCCCTCCCAGTCATGTAACTCGACAACATGCACCTCCCAGAGTAAGAGATGCAGAGAGCACCGTGGACAAATACCTCCAATTCACCTTGTACTTTTTGTCGTATTTCACCAATTTCTTTTAATGACAATTCTCTGGCGAGATTAAGGCGGGTCACTCCCTGATCAAACCAGAATGATGCAGCGGAAGCATTTGTAACATTTGCCTGGGTAGAAAGATGAATTGAAAGTGCAGGATAAGCCTGTCGAACTATTTTCAAAATACCTGGGTCGGAAACAATTACACCATCAACCCTCATCTCAACCAGCTCTTTGAGGTAGTGAGAAAGATTTGTAAAATCTTCATTATGGGCAATAATGTTTGCTGTTATATACACTTTCACCCCGTATGAATGCGCATACTCGATACCCTCTCGCATTTTTTCTGTACTGAAATTCCCTGCCTTTGCACGCAGACTGTAGTGCTTGCCGCCGAGATAAACTGCATCTGCACCATAGTGTACTGCTGTCACTAATTTTTCATAATTGCCGGCGGGAACGAGAAGTTCGGGCATGGTGGGGATATTGCCTTTGCTGCTTTCAATTTCTTTCATAGTCGAGTAGGTTGTCAGTTATTTTTTTCTGGACGGATGACCCATTTATTTTCCATACTCTTATTAGATGAACATACTAGGGAATGCAAGGATTTCAGTGAACGATAAACGTATTGGAATAGCTTTGAGCGGCGGTGTAGACTCTACCGCCACAGCTCTTTTACTCCGTGAGAATGCTACTGTAGAAGCGTTCTTCATGCATTTGGCTCAACCCGATTTTGAACGCCAGCATGATAGGGTGAAGAAACTTACAGAACAGCTTTCTCTTCCATTACACGTTATTGATCTCAGAAAAGATTTCTCAGAGAAAGTACTCTCTTATTTTTCGAAAAGCTACTTTCAAGGCAAAACTCCTAACCCATGCGTGGTCTGTAATAGAGAAATCAAGTTTGGGCTTTTTCAGGACGCCATTCTAGCGTCCGGTGTCGATTTAATAGCAACTGGCCACTATGCCAGAATAATTCGTGATGATTCTGGTTATCACCTGTTTGATGGTTTAGATCCTTTGAAAAATCAATCGTACTTCCTTTCACGTTTAACACAAAAACAACTCAGCAAAGTTCTTTTCCCTCTTGGTGAAATGAAAAAAACAGAAGTCTACGAACTAGTGAAAAAGCATGGATTTAATGATTTTGGTGGAATCGAAAGCCAGGATGTTTGTTTTCTCTCAGACAAAAACGTTGGTGCATATCTGGAATCACATTATCCTGAGGTAGTAAAGGATGGTTCTATAGTGAATACTGAAGGTGTTGAGGTTGGCAGGCATACAGGTTTGTTTCGCTATACAATTGGGCAGAGACGGGGATTGGGTATTCCTGATGTTTCTCCATGGTACGTCACGGAAATAGATGCAATACACAACAGGCTCATTGTAGGTAAAGATACTGATCTGATGAAAAAGACGATCGAGATAGGCGATATCCACTGGGTCAGTGGACAAGAACCAGATTTCGACCGTCAATATATTGTTCGTATTCGCTACAGTCACAAAGGTTCGCTGGCAACAATTTCAAAAACAGGCAAAACAGCTCAACTCGTCTTTGAAGAAAATCAACGTGCTATTACTCCTGGGCAATTCGCAGTAATTTACCAAGATGCCGAAGTGATTGGCTCTGGTGTCATTATCTCATAAGGCAATAACAACTATGCAACGTGTTTTAATTACCACCCTTGGCTGCAAAGTTAACCAGTATGAATCTGCAGCCTTTCGGACAGCATTTGACTTGGCTGGCTGTAAAATAGTCAAATCTGGTGATTCTGCAGATATAGTTGTTATTAATACCTGCGCAGTAACAACTAAGGCTGGAGCTCAGTCACGTCAGGCCGTTCGTAAGGCCATTCGTTCCAACCCCGAAGCACGCATCGTTATAACAGGCTGTTATGCCGAAATTGCGGCAACGCAACTTGGGGCTATGGATGATCTTGTAGGTCGGCAATACACCATTATTGGTAACAGTAAAAAAGATGAACTTGTTGGGATGGCCATAAGTGAGAATATGCAGCAATTGCTTCTTGGCTCAATTAGTATGGCTAAAGAAATATGTCAGCTTCCTGTCCGTAGTTTTGGGGACAGAACGCGTGCTTACCTACGTGTCCAGGATGGCTGCGAAAGTTTCTGCACCTACTGCATAGTCCCTTATACCAGAGGGCCGAGTAGGAGCCTTTCGATAACTGAAGCTGTAAACCAGGCACGTACCTTTGCCGCTGAAGGCTATAAAGAGATAGTACTTACCGGGATTCATCTCGGTTACTATGGCAGAGATTTAGCAAATCAATCGAGTATAACAGATCTTATAGATATACTTTCTCTTGAAACACCAGAAGTGCGATATAGAATCAGTTCACTTGAACCTACAGAAATCACAGAAAAATTACTCAACCTCATGCAAAACCGCAAGAACATCACTCCGCATCTACACATTCCACTACAGAGTGGTGACGATAAGATTCTTGCAAAAATGAATAGGAGATATACAACAGCAGAGTTTGAAAATGTTGTAACTACCTGCCTTAAAGCCCTTCCTGATGCCGCAATAGGCATAGATATACTGGCGGGCTTTCCTGGGGAAACAGAAGAACATTTTATTCAAACAAGAAACTTCATTTCTTCACTCGACTGCACGTATCTCCATGTATTTCCTTATTCCCGCCGACCGGGTACAGCTGCCGCGGACTTTCCCGACAACGTTTCTAAAGAAATCAAAGATCAGAGGGTAGCAGAGCTGCGAGAACTTGGGACCAAAAAACGAGAGCTGTTTTACCTCAAACACATTGGCACAACCTTACCAGTACTTGTTGAAGGAAAGCGTGACAGTAAAGGACACTTGCAAGGTTTTACAGATAACTACATATCAGTTCATTTTGCGGGTAATGACAATTTAAAAAACAGTGTCGTCAATGTAATGCTGAATAAACTTGATGGCACACACGTTCTAGGTGAGGTGGTCAAGGACAATGCGAGTTGAAATAATTGCCATAGGCGATGAACTGACTTCCGGCAGAATCCTCAATACAACAAGTAGCTTTGCAGCCAGACAGTTGTTTGATGCAGGTTATGAGATATACGCTATGCATACCATAGGCGATACGCCTACACTCATCGGAGAAGCACTTAAAAGAGCCATTAATCGAGTAGATGCCGTACTTGTCACCGGTGGACTTGGCATGACCGATGATGACATGACCAATGAGGCTGTCTCAAAGGCACTGAACCGGCCCACTATGCCAAACCTTGAAATTTTGGCCAACATCCGTCAACATCTTGACAACATAACACGTGAGCCTGTAGGGCAACTCGAAAAACTTGCATGGCTTCCAGAAGGAGCAGAGGTTCTCAACCCATCATCTCGTATGGCTGGTTATATGCTTGTCCACGATGACAAACCTGTCTATTTCCTTCCCGGTGTACCTCGGCAAATGAAACAGTTACTGGTAGAGCATGTGCTACCGGGTCTTGCCACCTGGGGGGAGGATCATAAACTTTCTACTTACCATAGGATTTTTCGGATATTCAATCTTCCTGAGGCTGAAGTAAATCGCCGAATAAATTCACTTGATCTGAATCGTGCCGCTCATATAGGCTATTACCCTGTATTCCCAGAAGTTCATTTGAGCCTTACTATTCGTGACATAGAGCCTGAAAACGCAGAAAAACTTTTTATTTCCTCATGTAAAGCAATAGATACAGTGTTAGGTGACTCCATATATGGCCATGACCGAGATAATATGGAAACTATTGTCGGCAAGCTCCTTGTAAACCATAATATGCTGCTTGCAGTGGCAGAGTCATGTACTGGTGGCCTTATCTCACAACGACTTACCAACATACCTGGCAGTTCAGAATATTTCCTGGGGGGTATTGTCTCTTATGCAAATAGCCTCAAAACCCGATATCTTGGTGTTGCTGAAAAACAACTTGAAACATATGGTGCAGTAAGTCGAGAAACTGCTGAAACAATGGCTGCCGGCGTTCTTGGGCAAAGTGGTGCTGATATCGGTCTTTCCATTACAGGTATTGCTGGTCCTGGTGGCGGAAGCGAGGAAAAGCCTGTCGGAACGGTCTATATTGGCATTGCTACTCCGGGTGGAAACTGGGTCAGCAAATTTCTATTCGACGGTGACCGGCAACAGATCCGTGAGCTATCTGCCCAGACCGCTCTTGACCTTGTTCGTAAATATTTGCTTCAATCGTAGGGTTGCCAGGCACATTACCCTCCCCCACCCTCAGAATGTAAAATCCCAGGACCAAATTATACCGTTCTTGTAACATATTGGAGATTTACGTACTGCGGTTTATATTGACATTACACATTTCTGTTTAAGATATTTGTCGCTTTCTTCCATTATATTATCTCACTAATGTAAAAACATATCATTGTATGGTACATATACCTTGCTGGTTCAGAATGATTACTAACCTCTCTATTATTACAGGAGTACAATATGGCAGCACCCGCAAATAAAGATAAGACTAGTAGTGTGGAAAATGCTATCAGTCAGATTCAACGGCAATTCGGTAAAGGTTCTATTATGCGCCTCGGCGCCCATGAAGCTGAAAAAATACCTGTAATTCCTACCGGAGCTTTAAGTCTTGATATCGCTTTAGGCGTAGGCGGTTTTCCAAAAGGTAGAATTACTGAAATATATGGCCCTGAATCTTCAGGGAAAACGACCCTTGCCCTCCATGTAGTTGCCGAGGCCCAAAAACGTGGTGGTTCAGCTGCCTTTATCGACGCTGAACATGCACTTGATACAACGTATGCAGCACGCCTGGGTGTCAATGTTGATGACCTGCTTATCTCTCAGCCAGACTTTGGGGAACAGGCTCTAGAAATTGCTGAAATTCTTATTCGATCAGGCGGTGTTGATGTAATCGTTATTGACTCTGTTGCAGCCCTGGTACCCCGTGCAGAGATCGATGGCAACGTTGGTGACGCCCATGTAGGGTTGCAGGCAAGACTCATGTCCCAAGCTATGCGTAAATTCACAGGAGTTCTCAATCGTAGCAACACTGTATTGATTTTCATTAACCAGATTCGAATGAAAATCGGTGTCATGTTCGGCAACCCAGAAACCACAACTGGTGGTAATGCCTTGAAATTTTATTCAACGTTACGTCTTGATATTCGCAAAATTGCGACAATTAAGGAAGGCCAGGAAAGTATCGGCAACAGAACAAAAGTTAAGGTTGTAAAAAACAAAGTTGCTCCACCATTTAAGTTGGCGGAATTTGATATCGTTTATGGAGAGGGGATATCCAAGGCTGGTGATTTGCTTGATCTTGGTGTTGAGCATAACATAGTTGATAAAAGTGGTTCCTGGTATTCCTATAAGGATGAACGTATCGGACAGGGTCGAGAAAACGCTAAGCGCTTCCTTATTGACCACACCGACATGTTCCTTGATATCGAAAACACTCTTCGCATGACATTTGGTATGTCTCCTGTTGACGCTGCTCCTGCTCAGCCAGAAGAGAAATAGATCTTCTTATTGCCCTGATTTCATAATGCTACACTGCGCCTGGGAATTCGAATTCCCAGGCGTTTTTTTTCGCATATTCATTTCCATTTCATATGATAGTAACTTTCTTCTTGACTGCTTATTTTATAGTCGAGTATTGCTACAAGTTGCCGTGTTTAAACTATCATATAAAACAGAGCATACAATGACCTCAGACACCACAAGTACCAACTATGATGTAATAATAGTTGGCGGAGGGCCGGCAGGCCTATTCGCTGCATATTACCTGGCTGAACACTCCAAACTCAGCGTTCTCCTCATTGAAAAAGGCAAGGCACCACTCAAGCGAAAATGCCCTATTAAAAATCACGGCTGCATAAAATGCCGCCCATGCAACATCCTTTGCGGCATTGGCGGAGCCGGTTTATTTTCCGATGGTAAACTTAACTTCATCCATAAACTTGGGAAAACTGACCTTACGCAGTTCATGCCAGTATCAGAAGCAGTCAAGTTAATTGATGAAACTGAGGCTATCTATAACCGCTTTAACATGGATGGTGATGTTTACCCAACGGATATGGAAGCTGCAAAAGATATTCGTAAGCAGGCGCGCAAACAGGGAATAGACCTACTCATTATTAAGCAAAAACATTTGGGTAGTGATAACCTTCCAAGCCACATCGCCAAGGTGGCCGATTATGTGCAAAATCGTGGTGTAGCGTTCCACCATTCCGAAGAAGTAAAAGACATTATCGTCGATAGCAACAACACGATTGCCGGAGTTAGGACGAATCGTAGCACATATGAAGCTCCGTATGTCATTCTCGCTCCTGGTCGTGTCGGAGCCGACTGGATGGGAACAATTGCTAGAGAAAACAACCTCGAGGTTTCTCAGAGAGGTATCGAGGTAGGTGTGCGCGTGGAAGTGCACAACGAAATCATGCAAGACCTCTGTTCCATAATTTATGATCCAACATTTTTTATACGTACAAGCAAGTATGATGATCAAACGAGAACCTTCTGCACCAATCTTGGAGGTTTTGTAGCTCTTGAGAATTATCAAAATTTTGTTTGTGTTAATGGTCATGCATATATGGATAAAAAGTCAGACAATACTAACTTTGCATTTCTTTCCAAAGTTGTCCTCACAGATCCGGTAGAAGACAATCAAGCGTATGGTGAATCAATTGGAAAACTCTCAACGCTTATCGGAGGTGGTAAACCTATTCTCCAGCGTTATGGAGATTTAAAACGTGGTAGGCGTTCTACATGGAATAGAGTCAGAAATAGTTACATTGAGCCGACACTCACCAATGTAACCTGTGGTGATATTGCCATGGCACTTCCGGAGCGAATTTTAACTAATCTCGTTGATGGGCTTGACCAACTTAATTTTGTCGTCCCTGGTGTTGCAAATGATGAGACGCTTCTTTATGCTCCCGAGATTAAATTCTTTGCGACACAGGTCGACACAAGTAACGACCTTGAAACATCTATAAAGGGCTTATTTGTTGCCGGAGATGGACCAGGTGTTGCTGGCAATATTGTTTCTGCTACTGCAACTGCACTGATTCCATCAAAAGAGATAATTCGTCGAACAACACAAGAGTAATGAACACTAACAAAAACAGAGAGTAATTCTCAAGTTTAGCATTATACGGACTCTCATCATTTCTCATTGAGTTTTCCAGCGCATGACATAGAATAGAAGCATGCTTTTTTGTTGACATGGCAACTGAATAATTTATAATCAGCTCATGCAATAAAGATTATCATTATTGAGTTAACTTTAATTTTAAGGAGGCAACACGATGCAGAAATGGGAATGTCCTTGTGGCTATGTTTATGATCCTGCAGAAGGTGATTATGAGAATGGCGTTGATCCAGATACCGCCTGGGAAAATCTTCCTGACGGTTGGGTATGCCCTCTTTGCGGTGCTGAAAAAGAATCATTTTGGAAATATGATGAGTAGAAAAGTATAGTTCTCTCTCAAGCTGCTCAAATATAGCTATAACAGGCAATGGGCAGCTTAATTTTTGCCTACCGTGTTAGGGCTCCCTAATCATGTAACACTCCCCTACCCTTATCCAAGGAGACTATAATGGACCTTATTGTAACTAAAGAAGCACCTGATTTTACAGCAACTGCTGTAATGAGTGATAATACATTCAAGGAAGACTTTAAACTTTCTGATTTTAGAGGAAAGTATGTTCTCCTATTCTTTTACCCTCTTAATTTCACCTTTGTCTGCCCTACTGAAATTCTCGCGTTCAATAATGCCGTACAGCAGTTTGAAGAAAACAATTGTCAACTAATAGGTATATCTATAGATTCGCATTTTTCTCACTTAGCATGGAAAAACACTGCAATTGAAAATGGCGGTATCGGAAATATCCAATATCCTCTAGTTGCAGATCTCGATAAGACTATTTCACAGAAGTACCAGGTATTACTTGAATCAGGTATTGCACTGCGGGGACTTTTTCTTATTGATAGGGAGGGCATTGTCCGACATCAAGTGGTGAACGATTTGCCTCTTGGAAGAAATGTAAATGAGGCATTACGGATTCTGTATGCGCTGCAATTTACAGAAAAACATGGAGAAGTATGTCCTGCCAACTGGCAACAAGGGGAAGATGCAATGAAACCAACAGCTGAAGGGGTGTCCAGCTACCTTTCAGCTAAGGTAAACAAATAGAAATAGCTCGGTTATCATACCATACGTGGGAATTATTACTGATATCTGAATAGTTCCCACGTACATTTCAAATGTACAATCACATATTAGCAATCTTATCATACAACTCTTCGTTAAAACCAACATAATAGGATTTACCTATCAACAATGCTGGTGCCCGTAGATTTCCTGTACGCCCTGACACTTTGGTTAGAATCTCAGACTGATCATCTTCTTTTGGGTTAAAGCTGATAATTTTTTTCCCGCTGGTAACTACAATCTCATCACTGCTTGATAATAGCTGCCATATTGCGTCTCCGGAAATCGTGCTTTTTGCCGCATTTACCTCTTCAGTAACCTGTATTCCTTTTTCTGCAAAAACCGCCCCGGCTTTTTTACAGGATACTCAGCCTTTTCTCAAGTATGCCCATTCAATTTTCATTTAGTTCTCCATTGTGCTGTTATGATAAAAAATGCCACTCATTGTGTATAAAGGGGCATTAATAAGAAGCTCAATCCTGAAGACAACTTCAGACACAAACCTCAACATGGATCATGTATGATCCATGTTGAGGTTTAATTAAGCAATGAAATTGGATTCATTTCTTCTTATCCTTTTTCTTTCCCTTTTTTTTCTTTTTCTTCTTTTTGTCTTTCTTGAAAACCTCTTCTAGTGACAGGATTGGGCAACCTTTGCAGTTAGACCCCTTTTTTTTATACTTGAGACAACATTTAGTCTTGGCCATATCAGTTCCTGTATACATTAAGAATTGCTAATATATGTCAATGAAATCCTACCTCACTCGACAAACTATAAATCTAATAATAATTACTATAGCTAGTAGCTACCAGTTTATTTTCCTAATTAATGTAAAACACATTACTCTCCTGCAACGTTGACCAGTATGGAAAAGTGATCCAGAGATAAATGGGTAAGGAAATCAAAGAAATATTTTCAAGAAAACAGCGCAACAGAAAGAGTCGTAAAGTTTTTACCTGCAAATATTACATAGTATAATTAACGGATAGAAACGTAGAAGGCCACCTGAGCTAGTGAGAACGTCAGGCTAGGGCAAAAAAGATCCTGCGACGAGGATACTCATGTGATTAAATAGTGCGATGTTCAAGTAAATAAAAACGGTACGATAAGAAATGGAATGACAACGTAATAAAGCAACTAATGTAAACCCGGCCAGGAATAGTGCATTAGTGATAAGTAAATATTTTTGTACAGACCAAGCTGCCGCAGTTGTTGTTGTAAACAACATCATCACAAGAGCCAGGCCACAACACCAGATTGTACTTATCCTTCGAACACCAGTCTCAGATAATAACTTTATAAAGCTCGGCTGATCAACGTGCAGATAATCATCGCGATAGCGTAAGAGTATGAGACAGAAATGGGGCACCTGCCAAATAAAAAGAAGCATAAATAACAACAATGTCATGTAAGACAGCAGAATTCCACCCGCTCCTGCCCAGCCAATAACAGGAGGCAAACCACCGCATATTGCCCCTGGTAGTATAGCGAGCAATGTGTGTTGTTTTAAACGCGTATAGACTCCATTATAAATAACCAGGGCCACTGTACCAAGAAATATTGGCAAGAAAGGTTTTTTTAAGAGGCATAGAACAGAAAAGCCTAAAACGATGAGAACAACAGAAAGAAAAAGAGCAAATGATGGGCTAACATGATTACAAACAAGCGGCCTATTGGCTGTACGCTTCATATTGAAATCGGTGGCTCTCTCCTGAAAGCTGTTGAGAGTCGCACCACCCATAGCAAGAAAAAAAACACCGCAGGCAACATTCAGAATTGTTAATCCCGTCACATCTGGAACAAGAGATGCCCCAAAGACAGTGGAAAAAGCAATAAGCAGACAAAGGGGTACTTTAGCCAGCTGCCAAGCAGCAATCATACTACTTACTGGAGCCTGCAGAGAGGCACTATTCCTCAGTTTCAAGCCACTCAAGATATTCTTCTTCAGGGACAATTTTCATCAAAGCCACCATTGAAGAATGATCAACACCGCAGAACTCGGTGCAGAGCACATCGTATTCGCCTAACTCATCTGCAAAAAACCAGGCGTAGGTGTCCAGGCCTTTTACTGCATCAACTTTTATCCTGTAGGCCGGTATATAAAAGCTGTGTACCACATCAAGAGATGAGATGTTGAATTTAATCGCCTTGCCTTGTGGCACTACAAGTTCGTTTTCAGTTTCCTTGTCGTTGTCATATACAAAGATCCATGAATACTGCTGCGCAATCACCTCAATTTCAATAGCATCATCAGGAACATCACGTAGACCAATGTAGCTTGTCCAACCCAGATAAAACATGGATAGCGCTATTAGCGTTGGAATGACAGTCCATATAACTTCCAGCATAAAATTGTCTCGGATATCAGACGGTACCGGATTTTTACTCCGGCGATACCTGATAACGAAATAGACCATTACCACTGTAATTCCAAATAGCAGAACAGCTGATATACCTAAAATATACCAGAATGCCTGGTCTACGCCTTGTACCGGGTTCATACGCGTCTCCGTTGATTACCTGAAAGCCACATCCCAGAAAGTGAATGTTATCATTATGGCTAAAAAGATAACAGTGCTGATGAAAGATATTGCGATAACCTTTCCTTCATATTTCAAATGCATAAAAAACAGCAGTACCAGTGTCGCCTTGGTAGAAGCAATAGCCAAAGCTATAGGCACATTAAATACTCCAAAATCAAAATATGAAACGCCAATCGTTACGAGGGTCAACAACAGCAGTGCACCAAGCACACTGGCAAGCATTCCATAACTCAGGATGTGATGTTGCTCTTGAGTGTCCACAAATACTCTCCGATAATAGTGATAACGTCTATAAAACAAGATAAAATAATGGAAAAACAAAAATCCAAATGAGATCGACCAGATGCCAGTAAAGACCTGAGTTGTCTAGCATGGCAAAACGATCCGAATTGATCTTGTTTTTTATCACCAGCACCAGACTAATACCAAGCAACACCATTCCTATAATGACATGCAAACCATGCAGTCCGGTAATGACATAATACAGTCCGAAAAATATATTAATCCCCGGCTCACCATCAACCAGTGTCTCAGAGTTTGGAAAAATATCATGATGGAATTTTGCACCCCATTCAAAATATTTATTTATGAGAAAGATAAAGCCACATCCCAGTGAGAAGAGCAGTAGCCCAATAGTCAAATTCTTTTTCCCTTGCTGAATTGCCGTTATAGATGCGGCAACCGTAAAGCTACTGACTAACAGCACAATGGTATTGAGTGAGCCTATTACCCGGTCGAGTTCTTTACCACCTTCAACAAAAAAGTCTGGGTACTGAAAAAAATAGACAGCATACAGTACGAACAGACCTCCAAAGAGGATAATCTCCGAGTAGAGAAATATCCACATGCCTAATTTGATGCCTGCTAAATCAACGCGGGTTGACATAGATTATTCCTTACCTTCTTTATTTACTGAACGAGCGATAACTTCACTAAAATCATAAGGATACGATTTAACTTGTGGTGGATCGATAAAGTTAAGAAGCGGTGGAGGTGAAGGAACAGACCATTCGAGTGTCGTGCCACCCCACGGGTCGGCTGGAGCAATCCGCTTTTCCCTGAAACTCATAGCAAGATTGTACAGCATGAGAAAAATGCCAATTACCATAACATAGCCTCCAATTCCTGCCGAAAAGTTCCCGCTTTCATATTTAGGAAGATAATCGTAATACCGCCTCGGCATCCCCTGCATGCCAAGAATAAGCATTGGGACATAATGAAAAAGGAAACCAACACAGGCAAGCGATGAGCCTATATATGCTTTTTTATAGTCATACATTATGCCAAACATTTTTGGCCACCAGAAATGAAGTGCAGCAAAAAAGGCAAATCCTGTTCCTCCAAACATAACAAAATGGAAATGGGCAACCACAAAATAGGTATCATGAACATGTATGTCTGTTCCAGCAGCACCAAGAACAAGACCAGTCAAGCCACCAATACTGAAAAGATATATGAAGATGAGTGAGAGAAACAACGGAGGGCTCATTTCAATGGAGCCTTTATACATTGTAGAAACCCAGGAAAATATTTTAACAGCTGAGGGGATAGCGACTAAAAAAGTAAGCAATGAAAAAACAAAAACTGAAACATCACTCATTCCACTGGTGTACATATGATGTGCCCAAACAAGTGAGCCAGCGATGGCTATAGCCATAGAGGACCCGGCTATAGCTTTATAGCCAAAAATCGCTTTTCTTGAGAATACTGGAATAATTTCGGATATTACTCCCATTCCGGGTAGTATCATGATGTAAACTGCGGGGTGAGAATACATCCAGAAAAGATGCTGGTACAGAACAGGATCACCACCTTTGTCCGGATCAAACAGTCCAATTGAAAAGGCCCGTTCGAGCACAACAAGAACCAGGGTTATAGAAATTACCGGAGTAGCAAGGATCTGAACCCATGCCGTAGCGTAAAGGGACCATGTAAAAAGTGGAATTTGCATCCAGCCCATAGCTTTATCACGCATACGGTGCACAGTTGTCACAAAATTCAACCCGGTGAGCATTGATGACATTCCAAGAATAAACGCAGCACCTACTGTAATCGAAACATTACGTTCTGTAGAGACGCTGAACGGTACATAGAATGTCCAACCGGTATCAGCAAATCCATGGCCGGTAAAAAGGGACACAATTGCGAGTAGACCACCAAACATATACAGATACCACGAGAAGAGATTCAACCGTGGAAAAAAAACATCATCGGCTCCAATTTGGATTGGCAGAAAAAAATTACCGAAAATTGCTGGTATTGCTGGGATAATAAAAAGAAAAATCATGATGACGCCATGCAGTGTAAACATAGCATTATACATCTCCGCTCCCATTACCGTAGGCCCTTGCGCCATCAGTTCGGTCCTGACCAAAAGGCCAATAATCATCCCCAGCGAAAACCAGAAAAGTACGGCCCACATATACATCAAACCAAGTCGTTTATGGTCATGGGTTAGAAGCCAGGCCTTTATGCCTGTCAGATGGGCAGGCGAAGGAGTATGGAAAAATGATGTGGATTCAGTCATGTCATCTCGTCCTGTTCATAACAATGTTATGATTTGTCGGGAGCTCCCTGAGCTTTCCTTTTTCTGCCGAAATAAAAAATCAGCACTATTCCTGTAGTAAAAAAACCTAACACAGCTATCTTAACATAAAAAAATACTGGTTTACTTTTAGCTGGATCATAATTGAGACAGAACTCAAGAAACCGTTTTACAGAGAGTGAAGGCACGCCTTCTTTGGCGCTGGAAATTGCCATATCCACGTCGCCGGGCAAAAAAGATCCATAAACGTATCGTATAATCTTTCCGGTCTTATCCAATGCTATTAATGCAGATGGATGTATATATGTCCCGTCTGGTAACTGTTTGAACCGAAACCCAAGAGAATCGGTGACTGTTTTGATTGCTTCTTTTTTTCCAGTTAGAAACGTCCACTCATCAGCAGGAAAACCATCGTAGGTCAACTTCAGATAATTTCTCTTTGCTCTCTGAGCGTTATCAGGATTTTCCGTATCACTAAAACTGAGTGCAATAACTCGGTAATCGTCTCCTGGATCAAAGCTTAACCGATTAATAGTCACAGCAAGATTGGCCAAATTTTTACTGCAGGCATTTGGGCAATAAAAATAGATCGGCAAGATCAGTGTTGGTCTATCAATCAACTCACCAAGAGTTACCTCGACACCCTCTTCGTCCAAAAAGGCGGTGGAAAGGGGGATGATATCACCCGTCTTTTCAGTAACCCACTCCCGGCCACCTTTAGATACTGCGTTTGTTTCGGTCAGATCAGCAGTAGCCTGGACCTGAGCTAAAATAAGACCTGAATCAACCCAGGTGACTACAAATGAGAGCAGAAAAAACACAATCCGTTTAGATGAGCATTTCAGGTACATACTCTGCCCTCAATCTTCACGTTACTTCACCTCTCCACTGCTGAGATTGACCGTCAAACTCGTGCGATATTTATGTTTACTCTTGAAGCTGTCTCGGCCTGCACCGTAAGCGAGAAGAACAACCGTATCGCCGTCAATTTCTATTTTCCCGTCTTTCTCATCACCAGAGTTAAGTGGAATAATGAATTCAATAGTTGTTATTCCACCCTCTTCAGATCCACCCACAACGGTTACATTTTCTGTGCCACCAATTTTTGTATCATTTTTATGGCCTGTTGCAGTTGTACCAAATTCATCTACAACTTTGACTTCACCATCTTTCACATAGCCAAGCACATAGTTGGCGTCCTGCATTTTTTTTGTAGGATTAAAGCCTACTCCTACCCAGCCATCAGTCTCGGCGGTCATTTTACCAGCAAGGTTATCTCCATCGATTGTCCAGGAAAATGTCATCTTCTTGGCTTCGATGGTGTGATCGTAGTCAGCGGCCAGACTTTGAGACGCATAGATCAATAGAAGACTACATCCAACAGCCAACAATTTACATAAACGATTTAGCATTTACTTCCTCCTGTATTATGAAAGAAAAACATTGTATATGTCCGGAAAACAATCAGACAAATAGTGTGTAATGTCAAACTAAATTATCAACTTTTTCATTGAAATAGCATACCCCGTTACGATAAATTTGTACCACAGATGCCCGGAACAACTGGACCCGAGAATCTGTGGTAACGACCTATTGGAACCTTCGCATAAACCGCCTATCTATAAAATCTTTCGCCCAAAAAGCTACTCGCCCTTGAACATATAATTTTCTTTTTTGTAGGATACCGTACCCATTCCCCAAATTGAAGATAAGAAGATAGCCTCCACCTGGATCAAAGGACTGCAGTGACTCGTTCTCAAGTCCAGCAATGAGATTATGTAATAACACGGAGTTCTGACGAACAGCGTATACTCCGACTTTATCCAAAGGCTGCTTGGAAAAATAGACACAATCTCCACCACCAAATACTTCAGGATAATCCAGAGACTGCAAAAAATCGTTTACAACTAATCCACCATCTGGACCTACGGTAAATCCTGATGAAGCAAACACTGTAGAAGGTTTGACACCTTGAGCCGCAAATATCACATCAGCTCTTACATTCTGGCCAGCACTCGTCAAAATGTGCCCATTATCAACGTTCTGAACAGGGACATGTTGGATGATTACAACGCCCAGACTATTTAAAAAGGAAAGACAACCTTTTCTAACTTTCTCAGAAAAGCGTTTCATGAAATATCCACGGCAGTAGACTGTTACTTCTGGTTCTACAAGGTTCATTTTTTTGGCAAGCTGTACAATATTCCCAGATATTTCTGCGGCAGTTGCACCTCCACCTATAATTGCTATTTTCAAAGATCTATCCTTGCCGACCTTGCAGATGTGCTCCCTTGCCGCTAAAAGGTTTTCAATAGGTTTAACGGTAAAGACAGGGCAATGTTCCCCGGATTCGAACGTCGTAGTGCCAGTACTCCCTAGATTGCAAGATAAAATATCATAGCCTACCTCACGTCCTGACTCCAAGCGAAGAACTCGTATATCCGGGTTAATTGAAACAATCGTGTCTGATAAAAAAGACCCGCCCTGATTTTCTACAGTTAATCTGCTATTAAACCTGATTTCTTCTGGGCTATATCTGCCACCAAGCATCCCAGGAGCCATCCCTGAATAATAATGGTTGTCGCTAGAACCAATGACAGTAACGCGGTGACCTTTATCAAGTATATTACGTATATTTTGCAGTGCCACCATGTGAGCGTGTCCTGCACCAGCAAGAACGAGGTGTTTTCCCATTGGATTCCTAACAAGTTAGAAGATTTACATATATGCTTGTTAGCTTATCATAAACAGGGTCGTTACTAAAAGCATCAATTCCTTTTTTTCCAGTATATACGATATAATGAATAAACTTGTCAAAATAGAAATCTGTTTTCTCGACACAAATCTGTTTCTTTATTTTTCCTCTAGACACCACTCATGATTCAGGTATACTACATTCCGTTACACCAACGACTAGTTCCCATTTAATTCGAAACCGGAGGATTCCCTATGCCTAATAAAACAGATGTTTACAAATGTAATGCTTGTGGAAATATTGTTGAACTCCTGACAGTCGGTGGAGGTGAACTTGTTTGTTGCGGTTCCCCTATGGTACTGATGACCGAAAACACCACTGACGCTGCTGTTGAAAAACATGTCCCAGCTCTGACTAAAATCGATAATGGCTGGCAGGTGAATGTCGGTTCTGTTGATCACCCAATGACAGATGATCACTTTATTGAATGGATCGAATTGATGGTTGGCAGTACCGTTTATCGAGAATTCCTGAAGCCTGGTGACAAGCCGAGTGCAATGTTCCCAGTTGCTGCAGACAAAGTCAGTGCCCGTGCATACTGCAACCTTCATGGCCTCTGGAAGGCTGAGTAACTCTTTTCTTTATTCGGTTTTCGTCATCTTTTCGTACCTGCATGCGATGCTTGAAAATACCTGCATCGCATGCCGTTTTCGGTTAACCCACACACATTTCATATAATCTTTCGGCAGAGCATGTTGAGCTGGCATCGCATTTCGTCTAGCTTAAACGGCTTACTTACATAACCATCCATCCCAGCCTTAAGAAATCTCTCTTTATCTCCACTCATTGCATGTGCCGTCATGGCGATAATCGGGATATGGCCCCCATACAGCCGAGCTGCCACTTCTCTCACTAAATCGCTGTGAACAGTAACCTCCGGCAAGAGCTTTTTTTCTGAAATTCGTATGAGGTTAGCAACCTGGTTCCCATCCATTTCAGGCATCTGTATGTCGAGTAATACACAATCATATTGATTTAAGGTAAGTGCTCGTAAGGCCTCTATTCCACTTTCTACAGCAGTTATTTTATGTCCATCATTTTCAAGCATCATCCCGGCCAAATCACGATTTGTTGCGATGTCATCTACCAGCAATATATTAAGGGAACATCGAACATCTGATGCGGAAGATTGCAATTCTTCCTCTGGTGATTCACCTTCAACCAGAGGAAATGTTAAGGTAAAGAAAAAGGTGCTGCCCTTTCCCTTGATGCTTGTAACCCGTATTTCTCCACCCATCATCTGAACCAGGCTCTGGCTAATTGCCAAACCTAAACCAGTACCACCAAAAGATCTGCTTATACTGGAATCTGCCTGAGAAAAAAGGTTAAATATATGTTTTTGAGCCGTTGGATCCACCCCAATTCCTGTATCATTTATAAAAAATGATACCTGCAACGCCTCGCCACGTAATTTTTCTTCACAGATAATTGTTACCTCACCCTGATCGGTGAACTTAATAGCATTTCCAACGAGATTCATAAGAATCTGACGCAGCCGCAAATCGTCACCCTCGACATATAATGCATCATTGATTGATTCGTGGCTGAATATCAGGCCCAGACCCTTTTCACTGGCCTTAAGCTTCAGGACTCGCATGATGCCATTAAATGTACTCGGCAGATGGAACGCGCGTTTTTCGAGTTCGAGCTTACCTGCCTCAATTTTTGAAAAATCAAGAATATCATTAATTATATTGAGAAGTAGTTCAGATGAGTCACGTACGGTCAGTAAATAATGTTCCTGAATTGAACTCAACTCTGTAGCGAGTGCAAGATTGGTCATTCCCATAATGGCATTCATGGGTGTGCGGACCTCATGGCTCATATTAGCCAGGAACTCACCTTTCGCTTTATTGGCAAGTTCCGCTTCGTGTCTTGCTCTGGCCATTTCCCGTTCGGCATTCTTTCGATCTGTGATGTCTAAAACATATTCTATTGCCTGTATAAGTTTGCCGTCGTTGTCATAAATAGGGTAACTGTGAATTTCAACATTACGTGGCAAACCCTGATGATCGAAGTGTATGTGCTCAAGTCTAGTGGGGACCCCTGTCTTTTTGAGAAGTTCCAATGGGCAGGGATGATCTTCACAGCTGCATGGCTCGTCACTTTTATGGGTCAGCTTGTGGCAGGTTATTTTGCCATTTGCGGGGAAATCGTCCAAGCCAGTTGCTTTATTTGCCAAAGCAATTGAGTAATCAGCAATATTGATCACATAAAACGGATGCCCAAGCGAATTAAGAACATTTTCAAGAAAATCCTTTTGCTTGGCAATATCATGGCGAGATATCTCAAGTGCTTCCGTACGTTCCAAAACAATACTTTCAAGCGAGTTATTAACTGTATGTAGTTCTGTTATTGTTGACTTTGCAAGGGAGAGAATCACAACAACAAAAAGTGCTCCTCCTAGAAAAACACTTCCCACAAGTAGCTGAACCGGAAACCGAATACCTGTTATAATGATAATTGCAAAACAGATGTAGCCTATGACAAAACAGGCCATAAGCAGGGTTAGAATACGCCACCCTTTTTGTTGTTTTGCCGGTGCTATTTCATAGACTTTTAATATTTGCAAGATTGAAAAGGCTAGGATTACAGCACCAGCCAGCGCTAAACTTGCTGCAAACACATTCATCATTTAGGGCCCTGCCAGATGTACAAATTTATAAGACACTTTACTTCCTCTAAATCAAACAATTTGTTTGTTCATTTTTAATACTCGTATATTTCTTCATTCTATACCAGAAGATTTTACTGAATAGTAAACGGTCTTGATCTATAAAAAGGGCAAACTGCCGCGCCCTATAAATTAAATCATTTGACACACTACAGTTAAATTGCTATATCGCCATATGACGATATATGAATACCAACTTAAGAGGACCTCATGAAATCATTTGTCCGTGTTATGAAGGCACTTTCTGACCCAAATCGTGTGCGAATCATGAAACTTCTTGATAGTAAGGATCTTTGTGTCTGTGAACTTCAAGCCCTCATCGGTCTTGCCCAATCAACGGTATCCAAGCACCTAAAGGTTTTGGAAGAGGCCAATCTCGTCGAGCACAAAAAGGAAGGCCTTTGGATAATCTACAGATTAGCACAGGCATCAACTTGCCCGTATGCATCCGTTCTTTTATTGAATCTTAAGCAATGGCTCAATGAGGACACTACTCTCTGCACAATGCTCAAACGATTACCGGAAATTGATAAAAGAAACATATGTATAAAATAAACTTCTACTCACGCTAAGGAAATGATTCCATGACCTGGAAACCAGAAATCACCAAACTATTCTTCATACTTGTCGTTTTTGCACTGTGCTTTTACCTGCCAGTTGGCACTCCTCGCTTTGATAACGCAGTGACTGAGGCCCTTCAGCTTGTTCGCTGGTACTCCAGGGAACATGTAGTGCTTTGTTTGATACCTGCTTTTTTTATTGCAGGAGCTATTGCAGCATTTATCAACCAGGGTGCAGTGTTAAAATATTTAGGACCGGCAGCCAACAAAATTATTGCCTATGGCGTTGCCTCTGTCTCCGGGTCTGTTCTAGCGGTCTGCTCATGCACAATTCTCCCATTGTTTACCGGCATATATAAAATGGGTGCTGGCTTAGGTCCGGCGGCAGCATTTCTCTACGCAGGGCCAGCTATTAATGTTCTTGCAATTATTTTAACAGCAAGGATACTTGGCCCCCAACTTGGTATTGCCCGAGCAATTCTCGCGGTATTTTTTTCCATAGTTATTGGTCTTATTATGCACCTGCTTTTTCGCCAGGAAGAAGCTCAGAAAACAAAAATACAGGCCAGCATACCTTCAGAAGAGAGCCGTCGCCCTGTATGGGTAACTATCCTCTATTTTTTTTCCATGATTTGTATTCTTGTTTTCGCAAATTGGGGAAAACCTGCTACAGAATCTGGAATATGGTTCGAGATATATCATTTACGATGGATACTAACCAGTATTGCCGCTGGGGCTCTAGGTATAATATTGATGATCTGGTATAATCTACCAAAATGGCACATTATTATTGGTAGTATACCTGTGATCCTTACCAGTTTTTTGCTTACAGATGCTCCCCATATACCGTTTGTTATTGGTACTGTCGCTCTTGCCGTAATATTATCTCAGCGTGATGATGAAGGTCTTGTCTGGCTAAAAGAGTCGTGGAGCTTTGCCAAACAGATTTTACCTCTGTTGTTATTTGGTGTACTGATTGCCGGACTCCTTCTCGGTCGTCCAGGGTACGAAGGGCTCATTCCCTCAGATTGGGTGTATAAAGCAGTTGGAGGCAATTCTCTTCTTGCTAATTTTTCGGCTTCTTTTGCTGGTGCATTCATGTACTTTGCCACACTTACTGAAGTACCAATTCTTCAGGGATTATTAGGGAATGGAATGGGACAAGGTCCTGCCCTTGCCCTGCTTCTAGCTGGACCCGCCCTCAGTTTGCCGAATATGCTCGTTATTCGTAGTGTTATCGGTACTAAAAAAACCGTGATATTTGTTACACTTGTTATTGTTATGTCAACTTTTAGTGGATATATTTTCGGACTTTTCAATTCTTAATCGTCAACAATGTAAGGGAGCAAAAATGAAAATATTAGTATGTGGGCCTGGATGTGCAAAATGTGATGAAACAGAAAAACTTGTCAAAGAAGCGGTTAGTGAGAAAAACATAGTTGCTGAAGTCGAAAAGGTAACGGATTTCAACAAAATCGCTCAACTTGGCATCTTCACTACTCCTGCCGTTGTTATTGATGGAGCAATCAAGTGCATAGGTAAAGTCCCGCGTAAATCAGAAATCCTTGATTGGATCAGCTAAGATCTTACCACTCTACTCTACCGCCAAGACAATGAAACAATCCAAACGAATACTCTTTTCCTGTGGTTGCGGAAATTCAACCGGCCAGCTTGCCATTGAAACCGTGCGGCAACTTGCTATAAACGGCTTTGGTGAGCTCGGCTCTTTGATCGCGTTGTGCTGTCATATTACGCCTCCTGAAACGCAGGTAATTTGTCCTGGCGATACGCTTATTCTGGTCGAAGGGTGTAATGCCGGATGTGGAAAAAAAATTATAGAAGCAGCTGGATTCAAAATTAACCATAGCCTTGTTCTTACTGATCTGGGGATAGAAATCACTCAATCCTTGAACTACCTGCCAGAAGATCTCGAACTCGCACAGGATGGCACTCAGGCTGCCTGTGCTGAGTACTCTACCCTATCTCCAGCTACAGGCTGTATGTGTGGATAACCAGAGAGTACTTAATAGCAAATGTCCAACTTGGGTTAGCCTTTAAAGGCATTCTTCTACCCTCTGCACTATGTTGACAATAGCCTAGCTACTATCTATTATAATATTAGGATGTTACAGTTAATACGCATTTTCCTTCAATGTGTTGTATCTGCTATTCCACGATGCAACTTTTTACGGGTTGGCTAATTCCCAAGCCAAACTATTTGAGCAACTGACCTTAAAGTTGAGAGAGAATCCATGAAACACGTCAATTTCAGAATTGAAAGCGATAGTATGGGACCTGTTGAGATACCCTCTGAAGCACTTTATGGCCCCCAAACCCAACGAGCGATAAACAACTTTACGATAGCAGATTACCCATTACCCTGGGAGTTTCTTGTTGCAATAATCATTATAAAGAAGGCAGCGGCCACTGCTAATGTCAAGTTAGGGCTTTTAAGCAACGAAAACGGATCCGTAATTATAGATAGCTGTAAAAAACTTCTAGAAGATTCCCATCATGATCAGTTTCCAGTTTCTGTATACCAGACAGGCTCTGGCACAAGTACTAATATGAATGTCAATGAGGTTCTTGCCAGAATGGCTGAACTCAAAGGAACAAAAATCAATGCTAATGATCATGTAAACCTTGGGCAAAGCAGCAACGACGTCATCCCCTCAGCTATTCATGTTGCAGTTACCGTAGAAATACATAAGGCACTCCTCCCGTCCTTAAGGCGGTTAATTACCGCAATACAGCAGAAAGGAATTGAATATCAGGATGTTGTAAAAACTGGTCGTACGCATTTAATGGATGCGTTACCCATCAGAATTAAGGATGAATTTGAAGCGTGGGCAATCCAGCTTGAAGAGTGTTGTGAAAGGTTTACCGAAAGTTCACACAGACTCGCACGTCTTGCACTAGGAGGAACCGCCATTGGCAGTGGTGTGAATTGCCATCCCGAATTCCCTGCCTTGGCCATTGCTGAAATAAATAATGACACAGGGCTCCGTTTCGAATCAGCAATATCCCGCTACAAGGCATTGAGCAGTATGGACACAGCTCTTGAAATTTCAGGAAACCTCAAAACAACAGCAACGGTACTGCTTAAAATAGCCAACGATCTTCGTTGGATGAACTCCGGCCCGTTATCTGGCCTGGCTGAAATAACTCTACCCTCTTTGCAACCTGGCTCGAGCATTATGCCGGCCAAAGTTAATCCAGTTATCCCTGAAGCAGTATGTATGGCTGCCACACAGGTGACCGGGTACGACGCCGCAATAACAATGGCTGCACAGTCAGGTAATTTTCAATTAAATACCATGTTACCTTTAATTGGTTATAACCTTCTTGCGTCTATAGAGCTTCTGACAGGAAGTGGTTATACACTCGCCGAAAAATGTATTGACGGGTTAACTGTTAATGTAAAAAAGTGTGCCATGACGCTTGATAAAAACCCGATTCTCGCAACTGCCTTAACCAATGAAATTGGATATCTGCGTGCAGCTGAATTGGCAAAATTAGCTGCAAGAGATAACAAGACAATACTAGAAATAGCAAGAGAACATACAGATATTCCAGAGGAGAGACTTCGAACGTTTTTAGACCCTAAAAGGATGGCTGATGGCGGAATTCACAAACCATCTTCAAAATAATACATTCACTTTTCATAATGCCGCATAGTGTAAAAAGCTACCATACAACACAATCAGAACACCGATAGTTGGCCAACATGCCCAGCTAAGAAATTTGGCTACAAGATCATTTGCAACGGGTTTCGTTCCAACTGTCAGAGCCATTGACGGTATCAGTACGAACCATGCTGTACTTCCTGCCAGGATATTGCCATCTGAATACAACCAGGGAACTATAAGCAGAAGCATGGGTAGTAAAAAAAAGCAAAGTATGAATAACCTGGTAGTCCAGTTATCCAACCTGGCGTGGGAAGCAACTGCATCAACATTACGCAACCAGAGAAATGCGGCATAACTGCCTGCAACAAAACCAGTTGGGCTGAGTAACAGTATTGCCAAGCCATAACCCAATGGCAAGCCACCTCCGAAAAGGCTGTTAAGCCAGCCGTCCTGATAGAAAGGGTAGCCTCCTAAAGTTGCAGGGGTAATAAATAACTGTGGAATACAAGTGATTAGTATTACTGTTATTCCTAACAATGGTCCTATGGTAGCGATTTTCTGTTTTGTCCGTAAAATAACAAGATACAGTACTATTGCAGCTATAAGTGGCAATAGGCGAGCATCTGCCTGTATACCAACACCCAAAACAAGACCAGCCCAACCCCAGGCTGAAAATATTTTGCCTACCAGAGCTCTGTATAAGAAATAAATTGAACTGCTCCAGAAAAAAGTTGTAGCCATATCCCTGCTTAAAAATATCCCTGTACCCACCGCAAATGGTAGTACAGAAAAGATCAAAAACGCTCTGAATGCGATCGATCTGTTGTACATATCCCGTGCCAGACTGAAAATACATATGGCAGACCCAAACCACAGCAACCATGCACCTAGTCTATAACCAAATACGGAGTCTAAATGGAATAGTTGCCCAATTCTTCCAATTACTGCAGGAAACCAATCCGAGAGTAGGTTTGCACTCAAACCATTCCCAGAAAACCCCCCTAAAAAATACTGTTCTTCCGGTAATAACCTCACTCCACCTAAATAAACAAATCTCAACAATATCAGAAAAGCAATTACCCCAAAGCTATAAAAACGATGCACCAGGTGGCCACGGATACGTTTTTTGCCAATTGAAAACACATAGCAGACATTACCTATGTAACTCAGAGCAAGACTAAAAAGACTGACCATTAACACTGCAGCGGTTGTAAAACTACTTTCAGGACTGTTTATAGTGGAAATCACACCTCCACGTAACATTAGCGTCAATAGAATTATAGCCATAAAACCTGGTACATATTTTCGTAGATGTAGATATGATGCTCCAGGGTGCATTTTGAGATATTTGGCAATTACTACACCTCCACCAATAGCAGAAGCAAGTACGAAACTGATACAATGGGCCCAGGCCATTGGGCAGGCTAGCTCAACCAACATGGTCAGAAAAGTGCAGTCGACAAGCAGTACTGCTATGAATATTGGAAGCATTTCCATGAATTTAACAGGGAAAAAATCTATGCCACTCAATATCAGCAACTGTCTGAAATAATCAAGAATGACATCAATGCTCATTTTTGACGTGCCATGGCATCGATCCCTGAAAATTATTGGAACTTCCTTCACTCGCAAAGTGGTTTCAGATGTTGTGAGTAGTTCTAGACCGAATTTAAATCCGCAAACTTCTCTGTCAATTCCTGCAAGTCGACTACGAGATACCCCTATAAATCCTGCGAGAGGGTCTTTAACATCTGTAAGTAGCCTAGCTGGCAATGTAGCCAGCTGAGAGGATATTTTTCGAGTTAAAGGCCATTCAGGAACAGCACCACCTTTAATATAACGGCTTCCAATCACCATGTCATATTCGCCTGAAAGAAGTGGTGCAAGTATGTCAGGAATTTTCTCGGGAGGATGGCTCAGATCAGCATCCATAACAATCAGGAACTCACTTTGGGATGCTCTGGCTGCTGCAATAACCGCTGATGACAATCCTGTATGCTCAGGATTTTGTATTAATTGAACCTTATGTGTATGTTGCCATCGCTCAATGTGTTCACAGGTCAGATCTGTGGATGCTCCGTCCGAAAAGATTACATCAAGATGGCATTCACAAAGCGTTTCAACCGCAAAAATCCTTTCTAGTAGCAGATCAATATTTTCTGCTTCATTGAGTGTAGGTACAATAATGGAGACAGCACGCATCTACAATTCACCAGTTGGGACAAAAGAATAGTTAGCAATTCAACAACATCATCATGATAGGCAACGATGACTTATCGTATCATGCTTTTACAAATTTTTTGTAACAATAATTTAGCATTCAGCTTTTCTTTACTCTCAGTGTTACCCTCAGCAAACAACGTTCAACATTGGCGATAGCCTAGCACCAGAGCTGGTATCGCATTAGAATTATCCAATTCGTGTGAGTGTGAGTTCGTGCATTGGCATGATTTTACAATGTAGATTTTTAACCCTCTGAATAGAGTCCCAGGCTTCAATTGCGTTAATATGTACTCCAGGACAGACGGCTGGTCCATTTACTGGAAAATTTTCGTTGTTACAACAAAATCCAGTAATCACTGCAGGGCCTTCACCAGTATCTACCTTTACACTAAGACACCCCACAGTATGACCGGGTGAATGCAAGACCTCAACTCCATGAACAATTTGCTGTCCTGCTTCTGCATGAATAAACGACACATTTTCAATGAAGTATTTGTCGTATCGGTGATCTAGGGGATGTGGGTTCATGCAAAAGGCTATCTCTTCGGGATGCACATAAAATCGAGCTTTTTGGAGTAACATGTTATTCCCGCAATGGTCATCGTGCAGGTGGGTATTAATAACAATGTCGATATCATCTAAAGAGAGATGTAGTTCCCCAAGGCAATCGACCAGTGTTTGGGGGACAAGTCCTGTTTCTTCAGTAAATCCTGCCGGGGAAAACAATTCATTTTCATCAAGCCCTGTATCTACAAGTATGTTGTGCCCATGTCCCTGTACAAGAAAAGACCAGACTGGAAGCCATATTCGCTTACCATACCCTTGCTGGTACGTCATGATTCCCTGATCCGGATTTCTTACACCTGTTAGAAGTGGTTGTATTGAAAATGCCATTTTTCGTCCTTGTTTTTCATGTTCTAGTCTCGATTTATCCAAGAAAGATAATGTCGTCTATTTGAGCATAATATTGACGTTCTTCAGTGGCCCTTCCTGTAATGTTCTATCCATTGCCGTGTCCCACGATAGGTACATGACAATGAGGCCAGGCCTGCAGCCATTTGTAAGCTGCTGAAAAAGTCATAGCCAGACATATAGTGGCAAAACGCACCATGAAGGATATCGCCAGCTCCTAAAGTATCACAAGCTTTCGTGGGGCGTATATCAATCTGTTTTTCTATTCCCCTGTCCCAAGCATATATTGCATTACTGCCCCTGCTGACTGCGATCTTTTTGATACCATAACTCAGAAGATATTCTCGTACAGATAAAACATCAATACATGTTGGAGGAAAAAAGTTCTGAGAACATATGGCAATGTCAACATACGGAAGCAATTGGTCCAGGCCATCTTTCCAGCTCCCACCATCTAGAATGACAGGTATGCCTTGTCTTTTCGCTATTGCCCCTAGCTTAACCGCCTGTTCCAGGTAAAATCCGTCAAAGAGTATGGCCTGTGTGTCATCCAATACAGAATCCAGGATAACATCATTTCTCAAGACTCTTGTAGTTGGGTCTGTATAGACTACCGACCGGTCTCCAGAGCTTTCATCAACTATTATAGTAGAAAGGACTGGTAGCTGTTGTTGCTCATTAATACAATCAACTAACCTGAGATTATGGCATAACAAGTCATCTTTCACTAACCCTGCCAACGGAGTATCTCCAAGCCCTGTTATAAGCGTGACTGAGGAACCAAGAGTAGCGCAGGTAATTGCAGCATTTGCTGCTGGTCCTCCGGCAAAAATGAGTTGCTCACTAGCGCGTATCTTCTCATTGCCTTGTGGGTAACGACCTACATAATTGATAATATCAAGAGTCGTCAATCCAAGAAAAACTATAGTATTCAAAAGTTACTCCAGAGGTTGTCTAAAGAAGATTGGTTTATCCGTATCTTTCCAATGAGATCGATGGTTTATTAAGCAACGCTTACAGCACTCAACAGTTTTTCCTAAATTGCAATCTCATTATACCCCTCTTATTGGTGTACCTCAGCCATTTTTCTTCTAGCTGCTTGAAAATATCAACATTCAACATGGCAGAGTGCTTCACATTCCCCTCTTAATCCCACAAAACAAGAAAACACATGACCAGGAGCCAATCTGAAGAATTATATTCTTGACATGCGACACGACAGAGAATATTATTCTCTACATTGGAGGTTACATAACATGATTGACGAAATAAGCATGAAAATACTGAAGATACTCCAGGACAAGGCGAGAATTCCCAACGTGGAAGTTTCCAGACAAGTTGGCCTTGCACCCTCGGCGGTACTAGAACGTATCAGGAAATTGGAAAAAAATGGAATCATTGACGGGTATGAGGTTCGACTTAACCCTGAGAGATTTTCCAGAAGCCAGATTTCCTTTATTCACATAACAACTCAATTTCATACTTCAGGAAAAGGCTCAATTGGAGATCAGCTCGCGGCCATACCTGAAATTCAGGAAGTACATTTTATTGCGGGTGAAGATGGTTACCTTGTTAAGGCACGAACTGCAAACACCGAAGAACTTGGTGACTTACTTCGAAATCAAATATCACGAATAGAAGGCGTGCTTTCTACAAGAACAACTACCGTCCTCCATTCATATAAAGAGACATCTCGAATACCAATACGTTAAGTAACAGCTCAGGAGATTTTTTTAATGCCACTATCACAATCATACAAAGGTCGCCTTTTTCCGGAACTTGATCAGATTTGCAACCACTTTGGCACCCCTTTTCATATTTATGATGAGGTGGGTATTCGCGAAACTGGATCGTTACTGCGAGAAGCATTTTCTGGAATTGAAGTTTTTAAAGAATATTATGCCGTAAAAGCATTGCCCAACCCTGTTATCCTGAAAATCATGCAGGATATGGGATTTGGTTTTGACTGCTCTTCCATTACGGAATTGCACCTCAGCAGACAACTTGGTGGGAAAGGTGATGAAATCATGTTCACCTCTAACAACACCAGCCTTGAAGAGTTTGTCGAAGCCGAGAAAGATGGAGGATGCATACTCAACCTGGACGATATATCACTTATTCCTAAAGTTCCTACTATGCCGGAACTCATTTGTTTCCGCTACAACCCAGGTTCTCGTCGTACCGGTAATGATATCATTGGTAATCCTACAGAGGCTAAATACGGTGTCAGTCATGATCAGATCATTGATGCCTATCGACAGGCAATTGCCCGAGGTGCAACGCGTTTTGGCCTTCATACCATGCTTGCCTCTAACGAGCTGCATTACAGCTATATGGTTCAAACAGCCGAGATGCTCCTTGATCTTGTAGAAACAATATCCAAAGAGTTACAGATCACTTTTGAATTTATCAATATTGGAGGAGGTCTCGGAATTCCATATCGCCCAGAACAAGAACCTCTCGATCTTCAGTCGATGGGTAAGGAAATCACTGCTCTTTTCCAATCGTTTAAGGCGGCAAACGGTTATATGCCAGGTTTATTCATGGAAAGTGGAAGATACATGACTGGCCCTCACGGTGCACTGGTAGTAAAGGCAATTAACCGAAAGGATATTTACAACACCTATATAGGAGTTGATGCCTGCATGAGTGCTCTTATGCGACCTGCACTTTATGGGGCTTATCACCATATTGATGTTGTGGGTAAAGACCAAACAGCAGATATTGAAACTGTGGATATTGTCGGCTCACTTTGTGAAAATAACGACAAGTTTGCCATTAGCCGCGATCTACCAAAGATTGTCGATGGCGATATACTTGTGATCCATGATTCTGGTGCCCATGGGCATGCAATGGGCTTTAATTATAACGGTAAACTTCGACCTAAAGAGTTACTACTCAAGGAAGATGGCTCTGTGGCGCTCATTCGTCGGGAAGAAAAGGCTAGTGATTATTTCGCTACCCTTCAGTTTGAACCTGACACCCTGAGCCTATAGCCACACTTCTTATCAATATTTTAGCAAAACTTTGAAGTAAACCACACCTGCGTTGATGAGAAATCGAAGGTACTTCTCTTCTTTTTTGCTCCGGTCAAGTCGTCTTGTCTTGATCGGAGCAAAACTTTCCATAAACGACTTCCTCTACCGTCCAATCCATTTACACCACCATTTCTCCTTGCAAGATACCGTTTTTTCCCTTATTTCCATACACTGTATTTGCAAATTTTCTACAGTGATGGTAAAAATAGATAATAAAAATTCTCTCTTTCATTTGTTAACACTGTACTTTCTTTTAAGGCCTCATGACATTCACTCGCCCAGACTACCAAAAGCGGCATTTCTTCCGCAAACATTCAGCTCATTTTGTATGCATCTTACTGTTCACATTTGCCCCTACGCTTGCGCATACCCAACCAACAGAAACTGATCTCATTCATGAGATGTCTCGTCACCTCGTCTGCTTTCCTATGGAACGAGTTTCGTTGCAAGATTCTGAAATCACATTGGATCAAAAAGAATTGTGTCTTGCCACCGTCTACAGTGAAACTGGACCTCAACCGCTCTGGGTAACGGTAAATGGGCCTACAGTAAACGCAGAAATAATTCTCGAATTTCTACGTAATTCATATCAACATGGTCTTGATCCTAGCGATTACAACATAGATAGCCTCACTGAGCTTTGGCCAACAGATAATGCTGAAGAGCTCGCACAACTAGACACTACGCTCACGTATAGTCTTCTGAAATATGTTAACGATGTCGGCCACGGACAACTAAAACCAGCTGAAGAAGTTACAGACCAGTTCCCTGAAGTGGGAATGAATGAGTTTGATCCTCTCAAAAACATCAGGATTATTCTGGCAGCAAACGACTTACGGCAATTACTCGCATCTCTTCCTCCCCAGCACCGACATTATAAGAATCTTCAGGTAGCCCTTGAAAAGTACCGGCAACTTGCAACTTCAGGTGGTTGGCCACAAATTGCTGAGGGACCAAGTATTCGCCTCAACGATAGAGATTTGAGGTGTAGCACCATCCGGGAGAGACTTTTAGTAACAGGTGATCTTTTAGAAGAATATGTACCTGCAGACCCAACATCATACGATGCTCAGCTAATGGAAGCTGTTACGGTTTTCCAGAAACGCCATGGCCTTACACCTGATGGCATTCTCGGCAAGAAAACTCTTGCAGCAATGAATATAACTGCCGATGAAAAAGTGAACACTATTTCTATCAACATGACCAGATGGCGCTGGCAATCTCACGATCTTGGCGCAAAACACATACTGGTTAACATTGCCAGTTTTAATCTTAAGGCATATGAAGCCGATGCCGACGAACCACACCTCGACATTCCAGTAATTGTTGGGGAAGAACAACACCAAACCCCTGTTTTCAGTGATGCTATCGTTTATCTTGATTTTAACCCATTTTGGAACATCACCCCAAGCATTGCTGAAAATGAAGAACTCCCCGCATTACGTAAAGATCCTCAACATTTAATCAACAGAAATATCCGTCTCTTTTCAAGCTGGCAGTCTGATGCTGTTGAACTCGATTCAACAATTATCGATTGGGAATCTATTACCCGAGGTAAGATGAGAGGCTACAAGCTACGTCAGGATCCAGGGCCCTGGAATGCTCTAGGGAAAGTCAAGTTTGTATTCCCAAATCGCTATTCTGTCTATATGCATGACACAGCGTCTCCAGGTTTATTTAAACGTACCCGAAGAAATTTCAGCCATGGTTGTATTCGGGTTAGTGATCCCCTGGCACTTGCCATTTTCGTTCTTAATGGTCAGGACGGCGGCTGGAATAGCGAAAAAGTTGTTGAAACCTACAATCTCGATTCAAGAAAAGTCGTCAGATTATCCCAGTCAATTCCAGTACATATAACCTACCTGACAACCTGGGTTGACAAAGACGGCTCAATCAATTTTAATGGAGACGTTTACGCGCGTGATAAAAAGCTCATAACCGCCCTGTTAAATTAACTTTTTTCATATATATAATATAGACAAGGTACGCAATCAAATGACCCAGAATAACGATTCACAGAAAATGGACCGGAGAAGGTTTTTGATCGCTTCAGCGCAACTTACACTTGGCCTTTACCTCACCTCACCAGAAGAGTTGCTTGCCAAGAATACCAAATCAAAGACTATTACTTTAGTTGCGAACAAGAAAAAACTCGCTAAACCCATCACACTAATACACACGCACACTTTAGAGGAGTTCCAGCTTCGCTATTTTGGCAGAAATTGTCCTCTCACTGTAAAAAAAGGGCTTTATTCATTTCTTCGAGACTACCGGACTGGAGATGTTCACCCTATAGACTTCCGCCTGATGGATATGCTGCATGCCATACAGCGCAAGACCGGCAGCAAAGGCGTGTATGAAGTGATTTCAGGATATCGTTCTCCTCAGTCAAATGCACAGATGCGAAAGAAATCCTACGGAGTTGCCAAAAACAGCCTCCACCTTAAGGGTCAGGCCATAGACATACGACTTAAAGACGTTTCCACCAGGAAATTGCGTGATGCTGCTATTTCATTGCAAGCAGGTGGTGTAGGGTATTATGCAAAGTCTGATTTCGTACATATCGACACCGGAACAGTACGAACCTGGTAAAATATGACGCTATGATAAACAACGAATTTTCTGTTATTGCGAAATGCCAGATAGCATAAATATAGAGCATTTCCTCAATACAGCTGCAGATTTTGTCAAAGATAAAGATGTGCCTGTTGTTGACCTTATTGCTATTCAGACCAAGGATCCCTTTAAAGTTCTAGTTGCGACAATTCTTTCCGCCCGGACCAAGGATGAAACAACCGCACAGGCTGCAGCCAGACTTTTCAAAGCTGCAGATACAAGCAGTGGTCTTGCCTCCCTACCACAAAAGAGTATTGAAAAACTCATATACCCGGTAGGTTTTTTTCGAAATAAAGCAAAATACCTAAAAGATCTACCTTCCAGTCTAGAACGTTTTGGCAACCGCGTTCCTGAGACTATTGAAGAGTTGATCACCCTTCCTGGTGTTGGTCGAAAAACTGCCAATCTCGTCCGCAGTATTGCATTTAATAAGCCAGCAATTTGCGTCGATACACACGTACACCGGATTTTCAATATCTGGCAGTATGTCGAAACGGACACCCCACTCAAGACAGAACAAGCCCTTCGACAACGTCTTCCTGTTGATTACTGGATACCTGTTAATTCAATTCTTGTAGCCTTCGGGCAATCACTCTGCAAACCTGTACGACCTCACTGCGATCTCTGCCCACTAGTTAAAGAGTGTCCACAACACGGTGTCACACCGCGAAACAAGCCTAAGCCAGAACGACTGGCAAACGACAAACAGACTCTTCGTCTCATATCATGGAATGTTAACGGGATTAGAGCCGTTGAAAAAAAAGGCTTTGTCGACATAATTAAAGAACTTGATGGAGATGTCATTGCTCTTCAAGAGACGAAAGCCCAACCGGATCAACTCTCTGACAACCTGATAAATATACCCGGCTATTTTTCCTACTGGCACAGTGCTGAGAAAAAAGGCTATTCAGGAGTTGCTATTTACTCAAAACGTAAGCCACTTCGCGTCATTTCCGGTATAGGTAATGCTATCTACGATTGTGAGGGGCGAGTCCTTACGCTCGAATTTGAAACCTTTTTTTTCCTTGGCATTTATTTTCCAAATGCTGGCGAAGGTCTCAAACGCCTTGAATACAAATTGAATTTCAATGAAGAGTTGAAGGCCTTTTCAGACGAACTTCGGCAAACCAAGCCTGTCGTTCTTTGTGGAGATTTCAATGTCGCACACAAGGCGATTGACCTGAAAAATCCAAAAAATAATATAAAGAACGCCGGATATACCCCTCAGGAAAGAGCGTGGATGGATACCTTTATTGACGGCGGCTATCTTGATACCTTCCGGATGGTCAATCAAGATCCAGAACAATATTCATGGTGGAGCTACCGCTTCAATTCAAGAGGAAAGAATGTTGGCTGGAGAATAGACTATTTTTGTGTAGATTCCGAAAGCGGTGACCGAGTTACAGATGCAAAAATCCTACAAGATATTTACGGGTCTGACCACTGCCCTGTACTGTTGATGTATACCCCGTAAAAATTAACAAATTCCCCCTACTCTATTTTTCTAGTTTTCAGCATGGCCCTAGAGCAATTCAGGACAATTGGCACTGATATATTCTAATACCTTTCGATGCCCGGAAGGAAAACCATACTCACCTAATTGTTCGGGAACAATCCACGCATAATCTTGAGCTGCAGTAAGCCTTGGAACAGTGTTGACATCTCCTGAACTCAACGTACCGTAAAAACAGTGTAAGACTACCTTGTACTTCGTGAAATAGTGCTTCACTGTTGTTATGTGATGAGAGATGGAAATAGTAAATCCTGTCTCTTCAAGGTATTCTCGGATAACAGCATCTTCAGGAGACTCTTCCTTTTTAATACGCCCCCCCGGAAACTCCCAAAGTCCACCCCAAATATCGTCAGGCATACGCTGTTGTATAAAGATTTTTCCGTCATGTTTGAGTAAAGCCGTTGCCATAGAGATATTGATAGTTTTTTTCCCAGCCACAGGGACAGGCCTGACATTTACAGTTTTTCGTTTAAATGCAAGACAAAGAGAGCATAAGTCACAACTATCACAGTGAGGAGAACGCGGAAGACAAACAACTCCACCAAAATCCATCAGTGCCTGATTAAATTTGCGAGCCTTCCCAGGAGGCAACATTGTACCTGCAATCTCCTCAATGGTTTTTCTGGCAACTTTCTCTTTTACCGGCGTATCAATATCAAACAACCTGGCATAGACTCGTTGTACATTTGCATCTATTACTGGGATATCACAATTACAGGCAATACTGCTGATAGCAGCAGCTGTATATGGACCTATGCCTGGTAGGGATAACAAGAGCTTGTAATCACACGGCAATACTCCCTTGTATCGTTGATGCAATATTTTTGCAGTGGCATGTAGATTTCGTGCCCGAGCATAATAACCAAGTCCTTCCCACAATTTGAGTATTTCTCTTTCATCAGCCTCTGCCACTGCTGCTACATTCGGGAAGCGCTTAAGCCATGCATTGAAATAAACAACGCCCCTTTCCATTTGAGTCTGCTGAAGCATTATCTCTGAGATCCAGACATGATAGGGATCGTATGTCTTACGCCAGGGCAATTTCCTGTCTGTTCTTTTAAACCATGTCAAAAGTGCCTTTTGTAGTTCAACCATCTGTGTAGACGTATCTGCAATCATATGTATGGTGTCTTGTTACTCATGTATTTGGTTAAGAAAACAATTGTTATTTTGAGATTTGCTAAAAATACGAAGAAAATCTGATACTGATCTACTTATATGTGAATATTTGGGATATTTTCAGGGTTATCTGTCAAAATTGAGCATTGTTGATCCTACATATTACATATAAGAATGTTAAGGCGTATCCTAGCCCTCAAAAGGTGTATGTTTTTTTTCGTACAACACGATTTGTATTTTGTGATTACATCATATTTCAGTGTAGATATGACCAAATCACACACAGCGTAGCAGAAGATGTGATAAAAAGACTGAATCATGACAGATACCCTTAAATACTCGATGTAGATATGATAATACAAGCTGTTATCGTTAATTATCATTTCCAATTACCCCTAAAACTCAGCTTGTGAAGCAAAAATGTTGGGTAGTCACTCAGTGATAACCCAGGTATGTCATACTTCTCTCATAAACAATATATGGAGGTAATGACATGGCTAAGAATGCAGTTCAATTTCAAAAAGGGTACAGCTTGCCACAATTCCTCAGTGCATATGGTTCAGAAGAGCAATGCAGGGAAAAACTGTTTAAATATCAATGGCCTGAAGGGTTTCAGTGCCCCAAGTGTGGCCACGCTCTCTATTATGAGTTAAAAACTCGCCAGCTTTTCCAGTGCCTTCTATGTCGACACCAGTGCTCGATCACTAGCGGAACTCTTTTCGACTCATCCAAACTCCCGCTTACTACCTGGTTTCTGGCAATTTACCTGCTCACACAATCAAAAACAGGAATTTCAGCCCTGACTTTACGTCGATTTCTTGGCATATCAATCAATGCTGCTCATAAGATGAAGCATAAGCTCCAGCATGTTATGAAAGAAGCCGATGATCGACTTGTTCTTGAAGGCTTTGTTGAACTTGATGATACGTATTGGGGTGGCAAAAGAAGTGGTGGTAAACGAGGTCGTGGAGCACCTGGCAAAACACCTTTTCTTGCTGCCGTTTCACGCAACCCAGAAGGTCACCCTATTCACCTTAAAATGAGTAAAGTTAAAGCTTTTAATTCCCATGAAGTAACATCTTGGTCTCAAAAATACCTGTGTGCCGACGCCATTGTTCTTTCTGATGCTTTCAATCCATTTAACTGTTTATCTGATTTCGTTGCATTCCATGGCAGGGTTAAAACAAATGGTATTTATATAAACCCAGATTGCCTATCCATAAATAGCATCACAGGTGGGGTCTAAATTGCAACTTATATATATATTTATCTGGTTAAAATATTTCATTATCAATGCTATATCCTGTCACTAAATAACATATTACTTGTTTTTAAAATAAAGACCTTATTTAAAGATTAATAGTTAAAGAGCAGTAGACAAACATAATTAATTCATATACATTGATTTTGATTTTCGTGTTTTATACAAAGCACATACGGTACTAACAAACAGTTGAGGGAAGTGTTGAGAGAGTATTTTATAAATAATCAATTTATTGTTTTGTAATTAAGTTATAAGTCTATTTTTATTTTAAAGATTCAACAATAAGATAGGATTTCGTGTTTAGTAGTTGTAGTTATTCATTAAAGGACAAATGATCAGTTGCTTAATTGGATAATAGAAGGCTTACACGTTTAATAACAATTAAAGTCTACAGCTTTCATTGGTAATAGGTATCCTTTAACTAGGGTAAAATCAGGTTTCTAGGAGGAGTGATGGAAAGTACAAGTACAGGGTCCGATAAAACAAGTACTCTTAATACCGAGTCTACCAGTAGCCTCAGTATCCGCAGTAAGCTTCTACTTGCATTTTTGCTCATGATTGCACTCACCCTGGCGGTCAGCGCAATCACCTTATTTTCACAAAAAATTGCCAATAAAACCGTTTCTGATCTTGTTCAGGTTCATGGCAAGATTGCTCGCCTCAGTCTCCAGACAGAGAAAACTGTTCGAATTATGCAGAGCCTTGAAAAAGACTTTCTCCTCAGCTATCAGAAGATTGGAGTTCAAGAGGCGAAAACAAAATATCTTACGGCATTTACGGAACAGGGCGGTCAAGCCTATCAGGCAATTTACCAGATTCAACAGCTCGCGACCAGCGAGACAGACGCAGATGCCGCGCAGACAGCTATGGATTCGATCAACGAATACCTTAGTGCCTTCATTGGAACCGTAAATATTCTTGAACTACGTGCTGATACAGAATTTGGTGAGCTGATAAAACTTAATGAGAGTGTCGATGCATTACAATCAAGCGTTGATACCTTTGACTCCATCATTCTCCGAAATGGCTTCTATCAACTTAGCAATGCCCTGAAAGATTATCTGATTCGTCCTTCTGAAGAGGTTATTTCAGAAATTACAACTCGGCAAGACAATTTCGTCGAAATGTTGAGCGCATCATCTCTTCCCGTTTTCATTCAGGACCAGGTCACAAATCAGATCAACGAATTCAGTAAGTGGTTTTCTGAGGTTACAACTACTGACGGAATCATTGCCACACGAATTGCTGCCTATGAGGCTGCAGCCCAGAAAGCAGAGCCAGTTATTTCATCTTTTCTTAATAACGCAATCGCTAATGAAACCTTGGCAACAAATCAGATGGAGGAATCCACTAAATTTGTTCAACAGCTCGTTATTGGTGTAAGTGCTATAGCTATCTTACTTGGTATTTTTATCGCCATTCGTCTCTCAAGAAGTCTCACAGTTCAGGTACGCCACATTGTTAATCTTCTCGGCGAAATTAACATTGGTAACTTCAGCGCCCGTACTAAAGTTGTAAGTAAAGATGAACTAGGCACCATGGCAACCACTCTCAACGCCATGCTTGACAACATCACTGTTCTTATTCAAAGCCAGGCAGAACGTGATGCTATTCAGGACTCAATCATGAAACTGCTTGAAGAGATTAGTGCTCTTACAGAGGGAGATCTAACTGCTCGGGCAGAGGTTACTGAAGATATGACTGGAGCCATTGCTGACTCGTTCAACGCAATGACAGACCAACTCTCAGATATCATTAAGAAAGTAAAGGCCGCGACTGCATCAGTTGGTACTACATCAGATGATGTAGCTAAACTTACCATAAATCTTGCCAATAAAAATATTGAGCAATCTAGAAAAGTTAACACTGCTATCAAATCTATCGACACCATGGTGGATTCGATTCGCAACGTTTCAAATAATGCCCAGCAATCAGCGGACGTTTCTGAAACCTCGAGAATGAATGCCCGCGAAGGTGCAGAAGCCGTGCAGAAAACCAATATGGCTATGAACGAAATCCGTGAACAGATTAACGAGACAGCACGTTCTATTAAACGTCTCGGTGAAAGTTCCATGGAGATTGGAAACGTAATTCAGATTATTAACGATATAGCAGACCGTACCTCTATTCTCGCACTTAATGCCTCCATCCAGGCTGCTATGGCAGGTGATGCAGGTCACGGATTCGCCGTCGTTGCAGACGAGGTTCAGAGACTTGCTGAAAGTTCAGGTAACTCGACAAAGCAGATCGAAGTACTCGTTAAAAATATTCAGACAGAGATCAAGAACGTTAGTACCAGAATGGATGAATCTATTGGTAAAGTTGTTCAGGGGTCACAACTTGCTGACGGTGCTCACCAGAAGCTTCAGGAAATCGAACAGGTATCTAACCGCCTTGCTGATCTCATTGAATCCATTACCAGTGCTTCCGCAGACCAGGTTCGAGTTTCAGAAACTATTTCTGCAACAATGCAGGAGGTTGGTGAAATCAGTCAGGAATCCTCCAAATCTTCTCAGGAAACAGCAACATCCATGGATATGCTGAGCCGTACAGCTCGCGATCTTCGTTCCGCTGTTGAGATGTTTAAAGTGTCAGATTCTGCCCAGGAAGCGTAAAACGAATTATACGCGACGAGCTTATTTAGAGTGGTGAACGGCTCAACAATCCATTCACCGCTATCACTTACGGGAGTACCCATGAATTACGCACACCGTTTTCTGCTTATTGCTTTTATATATGTTTCATGCTTCTGCCAGCCTGCTTTTGCAAATGATGGCACTATCAAGATAGGATTTAACCTTCCTTTTTCAGGTATGTTTGAGCTTGTTGGGAACCGTTCGAGAAACGCTGCTCAACTTGTAGAAAAGGAAATCGCGGATGCTGGTGGATTAACTGTTGGCGACAAAAAATATGATGTCGAGTTCGTTTTTGGAGACAATCAATCCAACCCGTCAATCGCATCATCCCTTACCGTTGATCAGATAACTAAAGATAATGTTCTTGGCATCATCGGCCCTTTGAGTAGTCGCCAGGCAATTCCTGTTGCCCAGATGGCCAATTCATTCTCAACACCTATGATTACCTCGTGGTCTACTTCTCCTAAAACTACAAAGGACAGGCCTTTCGTCTTTCGTAGTTGCTTTGTTTATACCATTCAAGGGCCTGTCCTTACTAAGTTCGCGGAGAAAGAGTTTAATGCAACCAAAGCTGCTGTTCTCTATGACATCGTCAGCGCATATCCTCGTGGCATGGCTAAGGCTTTCCGAGATGCTTTCGAAGAAACCCATGGCCCTGGTTCAGTAGTTCTGTTTGAGGAGTTTAGAACCGGTGATCATGACTTCACCAAACAGCTGACTCGCATCAAAGATTCAGGTGCTCAATTTATCTTTACCCCTCAACACTTCAATGAAGTTCCATTGATTGTCAAACAAGCTAAAGAAATTGGCCTTACTATTCCAATTGTTGGCAGTAACTCGTGGGCTGGTGGAGACCTTATCGGAGAATGTGGAAGTGATTGTGATGGCCTCTACTTCACTGGCAACTATGCCCCTGGTGGTGCCACTGGTATAAATAAGCAATTTGTTGATGCCTACACGTCTGCCTATGGTGAAAATCCTGATGAGCCCGCAGCTCTTACCTGGGACGCAGCCAGGGTATTTCTTCAAGCAATCAAAGATACTAACGGCCTGACGGGGAACCTTGTTAATGACCGTTTAACCGTGAAGAATGCCATCATCAACGTGAAGGATTTTGACGGTGCTTCAGGGAAGATGAGCTTTAATGAATCTGGTGATCCAAGCAAATGTACAGTCATTGTTAAAATAGAACAGGGAGTTTTCACCTTTTACGAATCTGTATGTCTCTAATCCTTTCTCATCTTAAGGATCTAGGGAGTTAACACCCCTGCAAGGGATACTTTTCACGTAAAGGGTTTAACCTAACATATGCGGACTGAGTCGGAATGTGCATTCTGCTACAACATTCACTTCCCTCTGATCTGCTTACGACACGACTATTATATATGGTAAACACCAACTTCGGTCGAACAAATCTGGTACAGGATTTTATTGAACAAGTAAAATCCTTGGAGCAGAAAAAGGTCAGTGCAGATCTTACTGTCAGCAACGAGTATCGTCAGGGTGTTATCCACGTCCGTGATGGTGTAATCGTTTCAGCACATACTGGGGTTCTTCATGGTAATGGTGCGGTTCTCACGTTGGCTTTAATAACCAGACCGCATATAGTTACAACACCAGCATCAGATACTGTCCAGAAAACTGTTTTCATATCTATAGGACAACTTGAGAGATTTCTCGCTGCTCAAAAAAAACAGCCTGCAAGTGATACCCTCTGTGATGAAGAAAAAAACCTTCATGAGGCTATTACGCTTTTCTTCCGTTTTCAGTATAAACAAGCTGTAGAAAAACTCGTATATATCCTTCGTCATAACCGCTTTTATTATCCCGCCTGGCTATGGCAGTCCCGAATTCTTACTCGTCAGGATTATATATCCAAGGCACTGGACGAAGCATATCGGTGGGGTAATCATGATCAGGATATCTGGAGGGAAGCCAGAAAAATACGGCCTCAAATAACTGAAGGAGGGGCTCCTGTAAGACGCTGCATCTTCTGCTGGTCAATTCTCAAGACGAACACTCTCTGTGACCACTGCCATGCGTATCTTACAATTACCGGTCGCCCACTCTCGGATAAGATAAAATGTGATGAAATAAAGTTTTCTCTCAACCATTTTTCAAAAGCATTCCAAAAAGATAAAACCAACGCGAGAATCGCTTTCACCCTCGCTCTTGGCAATTTTAATCTGAAGGAATATCAGCGCGCTCTTATCTATCTGCGCCTAGCAACAAAACTTGCTCCAGAGACCCCTCTGTATGATAAAAGCTTAACACTGCTCTTGGCACTGGCAAAAAGCCAGACCCCATCCCCCCAAGAGTTCACCCCTGCCAAGGAAACTGTTGAAAAGACCAAACCTGCTTCTATTTTAATAATTGAAGATAGCATGACATCTCGAAAGGTATTGTCCATGCTATTCTCCAGGATAGGTTATCGACTTATTGAAGCAGCGTCCGGCATAGAGGCAGTAGAGGCCGTTCGTAACAACAATCCCGATCTCGTGTTACTCGATGTAATGCTGCCAGATACAAATGGCCACGACCTCTTAGTTAAGCTTAGAACCTTTTCTCACTTACGTGATACACCTGTTATCATGCTCACCGGCAAACATGATGCAAAGGACAGGATGAAAGGGATACAGGGTGGAGTCAATGAATATATCACAAAGCCATTCAACCCACAAAAGCTTACAACCATGGTTGAAGGATATCTTCGAAGCAAGCACTCGTCTGTCGTGAAGCCAGTTAGTACCGTGACAACTGATAAAATATCACCGATATCACCAGCCACTCCACTTCCCCAAGCATCACGTCAACAATCAAGTGACCCAAGAACCTCTCTCGTCAATCCAAAAGCACAAAAAGGTGAGAAGTCTATCTTTATCATTGAAGACAGCAGCACATCAATGAAAGTTCTCACTATGATTCTTGGTCGAAATGGATACCACACCTATAAAGCTTTTTCTGGTAAAGAAGCTCTTGATATCGCGCCAGACATTTACCCAGATCTTATCGTCCTCGATGTAATGCTTCCAGATATGACTGGCTATCAGGTCCTTCCTGAACTCAAAAAGATTGACCATTTTTCAGAGTTACCCGTGATAATGTTAACTGGCAAACGTGAAGCCAAAGATAGGATGCAAGGTATGCTGGCAGGTACCAATGAATATCTTACCAAGCCATTTGATCCTAAAAAATTACTTTCAATAATCAACGGATATATTTGATTATTCGAGAAAGTAACAACATTTATCAAGAGAAATATGACTTCCCTAAATACTCTTATAACCTCAATTGATAAACGACTCTTCCTGGCTGAACAGGCCGCTCAATCAACATTGAGCTCCAGTACCATGTTTGATGTTCAGGAAAAGATGAAAAAATATGTTCTTGTCCATATTGATAAGGAAAAACTCGCTATACCCATTGAAGGCCTATCAGAAATTGGCCCTATGCCAGCGATAACCCCACTGCCCAATCTACCTACATGGATTTACGGCATCATCAATCAACGTGGCGACATAGTTTCTGTTATAAACCTTATCCATTTACTTCAGGGAAAAAGTGACCCAACCTTGTCTGAACAGAAGCTTGCAATCCTGCGTCATGGGCCGATGAAAGTTGGTATCTGTATAGACAGCGTAGGTGCTACTATCTCTCGGCCCGAGTCTGAAAGTATAGTAAGTCCGAATTGCCATCTTACTCAGGTGGCCCCTGAAGTATTTAGCCAGAGCCTACAGCTGAATGATACCGTATACCAGATACTGCAGACCGATTCATTTCTGAACATGGATCGACTCATGCAATACTATATCGCACAATAAAATGTTTATAGCTAACAGTGAAAAGTCACAACTAAGGTTGAGCAACACCTCCATTGTTACACCTTTTCCGCTGGCCTAAGGGAGATATAGATGTCGCAGTTACCACGATCGGAACTTGCAGGAATTCTTTTTCAGGAAATAGCTGACTACCTTCCGGAAATTAAAAATGGCATTTCAATTTTAAAGAACAACTCCGCAGATAATGATGCACTAACTGAAATCCATCGACTTTTCCATAATATAAAAGGTGCAGCCTCTCAAGTTGCCTTTACAGCATTGAGCAACTCGGCAGCTTTATGTGAAACTCTTACGTCGGATCTACTGGAATCACAGCAGCAACCTGCCGCAAGTCATATCGATTTTCTAGCGAGAGTAAACGAGTACATTCATCAATTCTGCTCTCTTGAAAGGAAATCCCCACAGGCTGAAAGTTTTTTACTGGAGTCTTCGATTTCTTCCTTCAATTCGTTAGTTGCACCATCTTTAGACGAATTCGCTCTTATTCTTCCTGAAAATGTTCAGGAAATACTTCAGCAGATCACATCAGTTGTCAGCACCAATAAAAAGGAATGTCACGATCACGAACCAGATCTTCAAACATTACGTGAGGAGTGTTTGGAATCACTTCGATCCATAATGCCGCTTCTTCACGAATTGACAGAATGTTCAATTTATAACGGTATTAAGGCGCTACCTGGAACTGTCCTGCAGCCTATGATTTCCGCATTGTCCACTCTTGCGTACTGTTCTCGTTCTGCAGGGCTCTCTTCCCAGGATACGCTGTTATCAAATTTCATTGACATTCTAACCACCTTACAGCGTAATCCATGCCTTATTGACAAAGGTACACTGAACTTACTGCAGGAATTCCTCTCCTATCTCGATCTTGTTTTAGCCCTTCCTCCAAGTAAAAGCTACATGGTTACAGTTACGGTTCAGGAGCAACTGTCTAATGTCCTGGATCTTTTACATGAAAAATCAAATTTTCTGCCTTCAGCGGGGATTGAAGACGATATCATCACAGAAGCAATTTCAACTCTCGAAATCGAATGCACAGACGACAACGCTGAAGTTGACTTTTTTGTATCCGATGACCCTGACCTGCTTGAGATATTCCAAGAAGAATGCTTAGAGCACTTATCAGCAATAAACGTAGCACTCAACACTATTACATCTCAAGAAGGTTCATATCGTATAATCACTACAGCAATACGAGAATGTATTGCCCAGATGCGACTCAGTACTCACACCTTAAAGGGTGCCGCAGCCATGACTGGCTTTGCGCAAGTCGCAAACTCTGCATACGCGCTCGAGAAACTCCTCGATTGGCTACATGACGAAAGTTCCGAATTACTGGCAGCTGATATCACTATCATCAAAGCCTCAATTCAAAACCTCAACACTCTGTCCAGCAGTCTTGATCAATCGCCCCAACTGAATGTCTCTGGTGATTCTGATTCTATCAATGAATATTTACAACAACGAATTTTTGCTCACTCCAGCCAGCCCAGTATCGTGGATGAACAACACAACAATGATGTACCTAACGCACTTTCTATACCAGACGAACTACTGATTGATGAAACTTATCACGAGATCAGCACTATCGATGATACACTCGTTCCAGACAATGCCATTTGTGACGATTTCTTTCCGGATATCGATGGTAATGATATCGATGCAGCACTTGCTTTCTCCGTTCAACCTTCAAGCGAAGACAGCTCTACTGAGGCTTCTGAGCTTAGCCAGGAAGAGATAGAACTCCTCGTAATTTTCCAGACTGAATGCGATGAACATCTACTTGTAATTACGACAGAACTGAACACACTAGTCACTGAGGTCAGAACTGACCGTGAAATTAATTCAGAATTAAAAATTCCTTTAGCGCGCATGCGTCGAGCTGTTCATACATTAAAAGGTGCAGCAGCCATGACAGGATTTGCCAACCTAGCAAGTTGTGCCCATTCCCTTGAGGATTTACTTGACATATTGCATGACGTTTCACCAAGCATATCTCCTGCGGATGTAACCATTATAGCTGAAGCCATCGATACAATTGAGCTCATCTCACAATCACCAGATACTGAATATCAGAATGAAGGAAAGTCTCTTACTGAGCAGATTCAAACACATATTCTTCACAAGGAACAACACACTCCTGCCCTTCCTGAGAATGAAAATACTGAACCTGATTTCCACATCGTTCCAGATAATCTTCAGGATGATGATACCATACTTCCTGCAGACTCCAGTAACATCAGAGTCCCGCTTAAAGATCTTGAAGAGCTTGTTAATATTGAGGGTGAGCTTGTTGTTGCACGTGGTTCAATGGAGAGACTCCTTGATAAATTCTCCAAATCTCTGGAAGAATTCAACACGATTAAAGATACGTTAAGAAGAAAATCTCAAGAATTGGAAGTCGGTTTCGAAGCCCAGTCACTTTATGGTTTTGGACCTGCATCCCAAGTTGAAGGTGATACAGGTCCAGGCGATTCAGCGTTATCCGAATTTGACCCTATTGAACTCGATAGATATTCCCAACTTAACCTTATTATCCGATCTCTTAATGAAATTTCTATCGATGTTAATGCTATTCATTCTGATATGACAGCACTTGAGTCTAATATGCAGGGCCAAGTCGCTAAGCAACAGCTTGCAATGGGGCTTATGCAGGAAAAGCTTATGCGTATCAGAATGACTCCACTTTCGTCTATATCCAGAACACTTTTCAGGACAGTCAGGCAGACAGCTAAGCAACTCAACAAAGATGTACAGCTAAAAGTAGTAGGGGAAGATGTCTTAATGGACCGTTTTATCTGGTCAAAAACCATGGATCCATTAATGCATATACTAAGAAACTGTATTGATCATGGTATTGAAGATGCCGCTACAAGAGAGAAACACAACAAACCTGCATCTGGTCTAATAACTTTTGATGCCAGCCAGCATGGACGAACTGTTGTTCTTAGAATAAGCGACGATGGCCGAGGAATTGACCCCACGAGACTTCGTGAAAAGCTCATTTCTGACGGAATAATCTCTGCCAGCAATTCATTAAATGATCAGGAAATTCTTCCTTATCTCTTTAAACCAAGTGTCACCACCCGTGAGAATATTAGTCAGATTTCCGGTCGTGGTGTTGGCCTTGATGTTGTTTTACGAAACATTCAGGACCTGCGCGGTAAAGTGCAAATAATCAATACTCCAGGGAAAGGTGTAGTATTCGAACTGAATATTCCAATCACCCTTTCTGTTAACCGTGCCGTTATTATTGACCTCGATTCCCGCAAATTCGCTATTCCTATCCAGGATATAACCGAAGTTCATAAATTTAAACGGGAAGAGATTGTTGCTGGTGAACAACCCCACGTTTTATGGAATGACAAACATATACCCGTTGTTGAACTTGCTCCGTATCTTCAACTTCATAATTCCAGCACAAGCCAATCTGGTGATCTCCTTACACTGGTGATTAATAACGGTGAAAAACATGTAGCTATGCAGATTGATAGCATTGAAGAACAGCGTGAGGTTATTATTAAAGATCTCGGCAGCCACCTTCGCTATGTGAGAGGGATAAGTGGCGTTACGCTTACTGGTGAGGGCTCAATTATTCCTATACTTAACCTCATTGAGCTTGCATCCATCAGTCAACCTGTTGTGAGCTCAACCGTACAAGCAGTAGAAGAAACTCGTCACCAGGAACCACTCAAAGTGCTTGTAGTAGATGACTCCATTAGTGTTCGTTACAGTATTACCAGACTTGTAGGAAGCCAGTCATGGGAGGCGTACCAGGCAGTAGATGGAATTGATGCTCTAGAAAAGCTGGAAACAATAACTCCGGATCTCATTATTCTCGATATAGAAATGCCTCGCATGAATGGGTATGAGTTTATGTCTATACTTCGAAACCGAGTAAATGACAGTTCAATTCCAGTCATCATGCTTACTTCAAGGGCTTCCGATAAACATCGTAAAAAGGCTGAAGAGCTTGGTGTCACTCATTACATGACCAAGCCTTTCCAGGAAGATGATTTCATCCAACTTCTTAAATCTTTCGACGCTAATCGCTAATGCTCAATAAATCAGATTGATCCAGCAGGTAAAATGATGATAACAGATATTCAAAAAACACCTGAAGTTGCTCTCGTAATGGCAAATTCAGCTCCGATTGATGGGTGGCAGCTATACTGGCTCATATCAAAATCACAAATAGAATATATGCTTACAGATATTGCAGCATTGCCACCCAGCCTTGAACACCCAGAACTGGAAAAAGCTCAATACCAGGAAGAAGTACTTCATGTGTTGAGTCTTGAAAAACATTATGGGCTCATCGAGGAGCCCACCAAAACGATGCAACGATATATAGTGACCAAAAGCCCAACATCTGACCAAAAAATGGTAAAGGCCATACTCCGCCTCAGCCATCCAGTTCGTGTCCGTAAACTCAACTTCAATGCACTAAGGGCTGACCAGACATACTTACAGGCAAATGCCAATGACATCCTGGGAGCATATACTCTAGATGATAATCAACTGGTTATTATACCTGATATAGCAACTATCCTTGAAAATTCCTGCTACAAGTCATAGTTTAACATTTTCAATGATCAGACAAAGCAAGGTTTTGACATGATTTACATGATTATGCAAGCATAGTGCGTTTCATGTATTCATCTGCCTAGTAAACGTTTCAACCGTATAAATACTCAGAAATCACTGTACCCACATGGTCGATGAATGTTACACTACGTAGAATTTAATACCCCACCAATAATCAATAGAGAAGCATATAGCCATACACCCAAAAAAGAATGGAATAGACACAATGAGCAACAAACTTATCCTGATTGTTGAAGACAGCCCAACAGATCGCCATATTGCAGAAACCATATGCACCGACAATGGTTACAAGGTCATTAGTACCAGTGAAGGAGAAAAAGCGATCACTATGGCCATCGAGCACAAGCCTGACCTTATCCTGCTAGACGTAATCTTACCAAAGCAGAATGGATTCCAGGTTTGTAGGCAATTAAAGAAAACGGCTGAGACCGCAGATATTAAAATAGTAATGGTAACAAGTAAATCCCAGCCCAGTGATAAATTTTGGGGAATGAAACAGGGTGCTGATGAGTATGTATTTAAACCGTATAATGAAAACGATTTGATTACTGCTATCAGGAAATATATCTAATTTTTTTTGGGGGGCAACTGTATTGCCAAGAGAAACCACATTGGTCTTTCTGTCGTCCTAAAACAATACTGATCCAGTAGTACAAAACTAAAGTGCCCGGTAGAGCTGTTTAACTCAACTCTAGCGGGCATTTTTCATTTTACAGAGCTACAGCTGCATTGTGTACGAACATATGGCCAACTTCACGCTACATTCGTTTATATATCTCCAAGGCACGTTCTCTCGTCATGATCTTTTCCCAGTTTGGCCCAAGACAGTTCTCCCACAAAGGAACAAGCCCAAGTGCGGTGGTAACCATTTTATCCAGAGAAGCGTCATCCATATTGGCGGTTAATTGTCTAGGCAAAGAGATAGAATGTTTCTGCATCATACGTCGAAACTCCTCCACACCAGCTGGATAGATATCTTCGAGATAATCAAATGCGATGCAGCACCCTATACCATGATGAATACCGAGTACATACGAAAGGCCATAGGATAAGGCGTGGCAGGCACCTACCTGGGAATACGCAATACTCATACCGCCAAAGTATGAAGCCATCATCAGCTTGTCATCTTTATCCTCATGATCATCAAGAAAAACTTCCCTACAAAGCTCAATGGATTTTTCACCATACGCCTTACTGAACTCATTGATAAACGTCCCCTGCAATGATTCTACATCATGGATGTAACAGTCCATACCCGTGTAAAACCACTGATCTTTGGGGACATCAGATAGCAGTTCGGGATCAAGCATGATCTGATCAAAAAGAGTATAATCTGAATTTATACCGAGCTTTTTTTCTGGTCCTGTCAAGATAGCTGTTCGAGATATCTCAGCACCAGTACCAGCCAAAGTAGGTATGGCAACATGGTACACAGCTGGATTTTTGATGAGATCCCATCCCTGGTAATCGGCAGAAGAACCTGGGTTGTTCAGCATAAGCGAAACGGCCTTAGCAATATCCATGGCACTACCACCACCTATACCAATCACGCCATCCGGAGTAACAGGGCTGTACGATCGAATCTGTTCTACCAAATCATCTATATATGAAGTTTTAGGCTCTTCATCTACGTTGACCCGTAAAAGCAAGTCTTTCCCCTGAAGGGGAACCCGTGCCTCAATAGAGCTATCTGTGAAAACGTCGTCTATAATGAAAACAATATACGATTCAGAAGATACCCGTTTCTCCTTGAGAACATCTGCCAGCTGATTGTATGACCCACGACCAAACATTATTTTTGGAACTATACTGAAGTTTCTGTACATGTTTTTTCCATATCATATATAAAAAGTGAAAACAGGAACATTATCTTTCCTGTCATTCGATCCTACAGGTCCCGTAACAGATAATTTAACAAAACTCAAGACTGAATCCATTTTTGGTTATACCATATTTTTTCATGTCACGTGGTCCTTGACAAATCTAGTACATCAAGTGTTTATTCTTTCTTTTCCTTACCACCTTTGCAAACAAATATACTCTTATGTCAGTAATCGATAACAATAGCGTATTTACCTCTCTCCAGCAGCATGGTCCTCTAGCTGTAGAAGAACATGTCGATCTCTTTGTACCCTTTTCAAAAAATACACGAGACTGGGTCAAAGAGCTTAGCATAAACCGCAATAACGTAGCGAAATATAGAGCGTTACGCAGCCAGGTATTTGAGTTTTTAGAAATATCGAGTTTCCAGGAGATACATAGTCTTCTGGAAAATGCAGATCTCCGTGCAGAAAGAAGCCTCAGGGCCTATTCTCGACTTGGCAATATGTTTGGCATTCAGGGAACGGTGAGAGAGATCGAATCAAGAGTTCATGAATATGCCCGTACTGCAGATGCTGTAGTAAATAGCCTCAGAGGTAAAATATTCAAACCGTATGCTTCGCATATAGCTATAACCAATGAAATAGAAGTAACCAGTGACCCTATAGAATTATTGCTTATTATTTTCAATGACCGATATCACAAGAAAGCTCGTTTTGAAGCTCGAAGAAAACTCCAGTTGATGAGTCTTGCTGCCAGTATACATCAACGAGAAAATGAAACAGAAATTGAGGATAAATTTTCAAACTTCCTTTCGTTTCTTAACGACTATGTATGGAGCATCAAACAAAAAATAGGTGAACACGATATTGTCTACCTTCTTTCCGAACATGCAAAAGAAGATTTTCAATGTATTAACGTTAAAGTTATAGACCGTAAGGCTATTGCCGAAGTTGAACCACATAAAGGAATTAAGCTTACTCTGCTTAAGCGTCGCAAGTTTATTGTGGGCGATCGTGAATATCCTATCTACGTCTCAATCAGGAAAAAACCACCTGAAGCAAAGGTCCTAAAGTTACTTAGGAAAAATGAAAAAAATCCTGCTGTAGCAGTTGATGATGAATTAGGCCTGATGGCCGTTCTTGATACTGTTGCCGATGTTAAAATATTTCAAAAACATCTCACCCGCAGTGCATCACGTGCTCATTCATTCCTGGTACTTGAAGATATTTCCGACACTCTCAGCACAAACAGAGATTATGCCTCCACAGCCACTGGCTCAAGCACTAAAACCCCTATGTTGAAGTTTTTTGCAAGACTCGGCGGTATGCGTGTTGAGTTCATTATCCATACCAATAAATCCTGGCTCAATTACATGTATCAGCAGGATGTTGCCCATGATGAGTATGAGGTAAAACGTATTTTTGACTCAGGTGTTGCAGAACTGCTTTTCCCAAAGGACATATTCCACCTCGATCATGATGAAATTCGTCATAACATGATTAAACTGTTCAGACGACAAATTGAAAAGATGAACTAATCACTTATCGAGTTTACCTCCCGGTGTAAGAAGTTCCATTTGCTATTAATCTGGACATATCAATTATGCAGAACAAATTTGAATCAACTTTCATAACTTCCAGTGGGCCAGATGAGCAGTTCCTGAAGTCAGCACAAAGTCCCACCCTGACCCCACCAGAAGAACCCACATCTGGTGCATGCTGAGGTCCAGAGACTGATCCCCGGGCGGGAGATCATGAGCTTGCTGGCTACCAACTCTATCCCTTTATCACAGGCTTCACCCCTACCACTGTTGGCCCTGTGCCACAGGTATGTTCTCAGCTTTCCACCGATGACCATTTAGGCACCATTGGTGCCAGAACAGGCTATTATCGGAATAATTACAAAATAACACCTGGGTTGTATGCAATTGGCCAGCCATCTCCAAACGATCCTGTTATTGTTACTGCGAACTATAAACTCACTTTTGACACAGTCAGAAAAGCCCTTTCTACCCTGAATTTATGGATTCTTGTTATCGACACTCGTGGAATCAATGTCTGGTGTGCTGCTGGCAAAGGTACTTTTTCAACAAAAGAAATCGCCTATCAAATTCAACGTTGTCAACTCTCTGAGAGAGTACATCATAAAACTATTATAATTCCTCAGCTCTCTGCCCCCGGGGTTTCTGTTGTGGAGCTAAAAAAAGAATGTGGGTTTCGTGGAATTTACGGGCCAGTTCGTATTGCAGACCTTCCTGCATTCCTTGCAAATGAAATGGAAGCTGATGAACCAATGAGAAGTGTCACGTTTACACTAGGCGAACGCCTGTCACTGATACCCGTAGAAATCTGCACGATGCTAAAAACACTGGCTATTACTCTTTTGGCAGCTACACTTATGTCTGGAATAGGTCCGTATATCTTTTCGCCTGCAGCAGCAATCAGCCGTGGTTTACAGATCCTGGCCGCTACATCGCTTGCAATATTTGCCGGCTCTCTCCTCACACCCGCCCTACTCCCCTGGATACCTGGGCGTCAGTTCTGGTTGAAAGGTGCTCTGGTCGCAATACCATTTACCATGTTTTTAATGATATTCTATAGTGGTTTATCTGACTGGCTAACTCCCCTCGCACTCAGTGCCTGGGTCTTTGCCATATCCTCATATCTTGCCATGAAATTCACTGGTTCAACGCCCTATACTTCACTTGCAGGTGTTGAAGCTGAAATGCGTAGAGGTCTCCCTTTTCAGATATTTTTCGCAAGTATTGCCGTTTCGCTCTGGCTCATCAAACCCTTTGTTTAAAAGGAAACAGGCTAATGAAAAAGTTCAGATACCTTGATGAATCAATACAGCTACAACTAGACAGTACACGCTGTATAGGCTGTGGAATATGTTGCATTGTCTGTCCCCACAGGGTTTTTGCCATGAAAGGGGAAAAAGCCGAAATTGCTGATTACGAAGGTTGTATGGAGTGCGGAGCCTGTGTCATTAACTGTCCTAGTGATGCAATTTTTGTCAATCCAGACGATGGATGTGGTTGCGCAACCCTGATTATTAATAGTTGGCTCACTAAAGTTACAGGTAAAAAAAATAACAGTTGTTGCTCCTGAGAATCACAACATGTAGACCGACCCACGTTAGGCTACCTTGAAACATTACCAGTTCGCCTAACTTCGTTATTGCAGGGCAAACTCAATCTTTGGAATATCAAAACATTCCTGCGGTGAATTTAAAATACTCTTCGGCTTTGAAAAATATTTCCAATTCTTCAAAGTACCCTTTACTCTTTGATTATCACATCAGTTAGGAATGTCTTCATCTGGTTTAACATCTTCTCCCACACCTCCGTTCCTGCAGAACGTTGATCGACGATAAGATGTTTATATGAAAAACTGTTCCTCTTCGTGATCAGCTCGTCTTCAAGAGGAATCAACTCCCATTTTTTCAAATCGTTTTCAACTATAAACTGTAAAGTTTTTTTATAACTGACCAGCTCGTCATCACGGCGCATCAGTACCAGAGTTGGACCGCTCACCGGTGAGCTATTCCCAAACATGTGAAGCTCCCGCTCAAGCTGAAAAAGAGCTTTATACGCCTCTGCTGTTGAACCTTCACGATTTGCTATATACTGTTCTGTAGCCCGTGAAGGCATATATCTGAACAGATGACTCAATGGGAGAGCAAGCCTGGTATACGGTTTTAACGAAATAGCCGGGGCGAGTAACACCTGTTTAGAAAATAATGATTCACCTCTTTTTAACTGAACAACCATTGATACTAAGGCACCCAAAGAGTAGCCAACGAGATAGACCGGAACATCAGGGAATCTAGCCTTAATCTCAATATATCCCTCAAAGATATCCTGCTCCCATATCCCAGAGTTCACATCATGCATATCAGACAAAGCATGCCCTCTATGCCCTTTCAACGATAGTCGATACACATGCAGCCCTAAACCATTAAGGAATATTGTAATCTCTGACCATGTTGAAGGTTTTTGATTTAAGCCATGCACTAACAGAACAATACCGGTCGGTGTAGAATGATCTGCCTTAAACCAGTGACCGCACTCCTGTTGCAAGGAATAAAAATTTGCTTTACGTTCTACTTTCATTTCGTTATTTCTTCTCCAGATATTTTTCCCACAGCTCACCAGACTATTAAACGTTATACAATAAGATGTGATGCAAGTGTAAAAAACTGATTGCTTACTCAAGCTGGACTACGTACTTTATCTTTGTAACGTAATAGCCTACCTTTTGACCTATTTTATCAGAGGATAATCATGACATCAGAGCAAAATGAAAATATAGATGACATAAGCGAAGAAGATCTCGACAAACTTGATGCTGACCTACTCCAAGTTGAAATTCTTTACAAAAGTCGTTGTGTTCAAGCACCAACAGGTAAAAATGTCACCGTTCGTGAAATTATTAAAGACGAGAAGTAACTCCTTATCACTAATCGGCAATCAGCTTACTTAGCCCTTATTAAAAACGTGTTATCTTTAAAGCGTCTCGCTTACCTGATTGCTCCTTTATTATTAGTCGTTGGATTTGATCAACTGACTAAAAACATTGCCAGAGATATTCTTTTTTCTGGCAATGTTGTCAATCTTTTTCATGGGTTAATTCAGTTTAAATATATAGAAAATACTGGTGGCTTTCTTGGATATTTGAATTTCCTCCCTGATGTTCCACGCTTTTGGCTACTCACCCTGGGTGTTGGAATTATTGTATTAGCCCTACTGGCAGGCCTCTTTGTTCAGCAATTTTTTGTAACAACGGAACTTATTGTTGCATCACTAGTACTTGGCGGTGGAATCAGTAACCTTCTTGACAGATTATACAATAATGGTGGAGTTATCGATTTTGTTCGTTTAGGTGTCGAACCACTCACAACAGGCGTTTTCAACCTTGCAGACGTAATGATTCTTTCAGGTGCATTTTATCTTGGTAGCAGTTACGCAATCAGGAAGAAATAAACAGTGCGATCTCTCATACTACAAAGCTTGTAGTGCACACCCAAAAGCTTTTTCACCAGCCCGAAGTTCTACCCGTCTGATGAAATGACGGCTTCAAAGCTTTTCTCATAAAATCATAGTAAGCTATATTCCAGCGCCAATCTCTATGAAATACAGTCACTCAAAGAGATTATCAATATTTTTACGAGATATTTAACAAGTCTTTATTTGCACAAAGACACACCTTGAGATATTATCTGTTTTTTTGTCAGGCAATTTTCTTATATAACTCTATTTTCCGAGCCATTAACAGGTAGTTCACCATAGGATTATCCATGTCTATACCTCTTGTCGAAGTTACTCGCGGTCACGTTGTTGAGTGTATCCATCGTGGAGATATTGCTGTTACCGATAGTTCAGGAAACATCCTCGCAATAGCAGGTGATCCGAAAAAATTCACTTTTCTCCGCTCGGCCGCCAAACCTCTCCAGGCATTGCCTGTTTTTACTTCCGGAGCCTATGAGCGATTCTGTTTTACCCCAGAGGAAATTGCAATAATGTGCTCTTCACATTATGCGGAACCTTTCCACCTAAATAGTGTGCGTTCTATACTTCAAAAAATTGGCCTATCAGAACAGCACATACTTGGTGGTACTGTCACATCACTTAATGATGACTATGCCTTACAACTCGCTTGGGACAATGTGAAACTCACTCCTTTATTTAGTGATTGCTCAGGCAAACATGCTGGCATGCTCGCTGTCTGTGTCCACATGGGATTCGATCTGGACAGTTACTTACAAGACAACCATCCCTGCCAGATTGGCATACAGAATGCTCTAGCAGCTGTATGTGATATAGACGTTAATACAATCCAGCTTGGTATTGATGGGTGTAGTGCCCCAGTTCACGCAATGCCTCTAACCAATATGGCCATTGGTTTTGCACGACTCGCAAACTCGTCTTATGCTCCGGTGGAATATCGAAGTGGTGCTGAACATATCTTCAGTGCCATGACTACCTCTCCTGAAATGGTATCTGGCACAGGTGGTTTCTGCACAGAACTTATGCGCCTCACTGAAGGAAAACTCATTGGTAAGGTTGGAGCTGAAGGAGTCTATTGTGTTGGTGTGAAGGATAAAAACATCGGCATCGCCATAAAAATTGAAAATGGCAATATGGCAATGCTACCTCCTGTGGTAATACGTGTATTGGAGCAACTCCGGCTGCTTGATACTGATGACCTTTCAAGGCTTGAAAGGTATCGCCACATACCGAACAGGAATGACGTAAAATCCATAGTTGGTGATATTTACCCTGTATTTAAACTTACACCCTGATGCAACAAACTATTCGCTCCTTATTTAATTATATTCATTTCCATAATTCTTAGAAAATGTTGACCTTTTAAAAGGATTATGGAAATTGATCATTAATCGTTCTATAAGTTTTTGAGTTTATCCTTCTACGACAAGCAGTATCAGTAGAGTTTTCGGAACAGAAGGGTACATATTGCAATTGTTTTTCAATTCTTATTATTACATATCATGACTATGTCTGAGCAACCTGTTGTTTCACTTTTTATTCAATGCCTTGTCGATACTATCTACCCTCATGTTGGTGAGGCGATGATAACCGTATTTAACCGACTTGATGTTCCTGTTGATTACCCGCAAGGTCAAACCTGCTGTGGCCAACCGGCATTTAATTCAGGCTATCGTAGAGAAGCTACCGAAGCCGCCAAAAGATTCATTACGCTATTTGAAGATGCAGAGGTGATTGTCTGTCCATCTGGCTCATGTGTAAATATGGTTCGTCATCATTACCTGGAACTCTTTCAAGAAGATCAGGAGTGGCTGAAACGTGCCACTGCAATTGCTAAGAAAACTTTCGAATTCACAGAATACATTGTAGACCAGATCGGAGTTTCTTCTGTGGCCGCACATTTTCCCTATAAAGTTACCTATCATGACTCTTGTCATCTCAGTCGTGGTTTAGGCATTAAATCACAACCACGAACCTTACTTTCTCATACCAGCCTACTTGAATTTATAGAAATGGAGGACAGCGACACATGCTGCGGTTTTGGTGGAACCTTTTCAATTAACTATCCGGATATTTCAATTGCAATGGTAGATGAGAAAATAGAGAACATTATTGCAAGCGGCGCGGAAGTAGTTACGGGTTGTGACATAAGCTGCCTGATGAACATTGAAGGCAGACTTTCTCGTCTTGGTACAAACGTAAGGGTTATGCATATTGCAGAAATACTTGCCGAACAACAAGGCGGAGAGTTATGAAAAAAACTGCTACCTCTTATACGAGTCAAGCCATAGAGGGGCTTGCCAACAAAACCCTACAGAAAAGTTTGAAGAATATCCAAAATGGTTTTGGCAAAGGAGCTATGCACTATTGGGATATTATGCCTGATCCGGAAGTAAGAAAACGCGCTAAAGCCCAACGAATGCAAACTCTTGAACATGCAGATATTGTTTTAGCTGTACTTGCGGAAAATATTCGAAAAAATGGCGGTAATGTTTACTTCGCAGCTACTGCTCAAGATGCAATAGACTACACCTTAAAGGTTGCCCAAAAAAATAACGTCAAATCAGTAGTTAAAGGCAAGTCAATGACTTCTGCCGAAATTGGCATTGATCCCGCCCTTGAAAAAGCAGGTATTGAAGTTATCGAAACTGACCTTGGAGAGTACATAGTACAGCTAGCTGAAGATACTCCGTCCCACATTATAGCTCCATGCATCCACATGGATAGGGCCCAAATTGGTAAGTTGTTCTCAGAAAAATTCAATATAGAGTATACGGATGACCCTCCAGCTCTTACCAGGACAGCACGGATCAAGCTACGAGAAAAACTGCTTACAGCAGACATGGGACTTACCGGATGCAATATCGCCTGCGCAGAAACAGGGCATGTCAGCCTTGTCTCCAATGAGGGTAATATCCGTATGGCGACCACCATTCCGAAGGTTCATGTTGCCTACATGGGGCTTGAACGAATTGCTTCCACTTTAGAGGAACATCAGTCGCTATTACAACTTCTTACACGTGGAGCCGCTTTACAAAAACTTTCCACGTATGTTAGCTTTACTGGTGGCCCTAGCCAGAAAGGTGACCCTGATGGCCCGGAAGAATTTCACCTAGTAGTGATAGACAATGGACGTTCTAAAATTCTTGGAGATCCTGAATTTCGTGAAGTCCTTGCATGTATCAGGTGTGGAGCCTGCCTTAATATTTGCCCGGTTTACGGCAAAATAGGTGGCCATGCCTACAACTCCCCATACAGTGGCCCTATTGGCGCAGTAGTCACTCCATTGCTCTATGGTATTAATACCCATGCAGACCTTTGCAAAGGTGAAACTCTTTGCGGTGCATGTAAAGATGTCTGCCCTGTTGAGAATGACTTGCCTCGTATGCTCAATGCTCTACGCTATAAGCTAGCGTATGGTGACAGCAAATGGAACGTTAAACCTCATAACCGACTTGAACGGTTCAGCTTTAGGTTTTGGCAGCATGCTATCAGTAACCGCAAAAGTTATGATCTATCTATACGACTTGCACGGTTATTTCAGAAATTAGCAATCCGGCCAGATGGTATGATTAAACGTTTAATTGGACCCGGGAAAAAATGGACTAAAGACCGTGATCTTCCTCCGTTAGCCCCCAAAACGTTCTCAGAACTGTGGCAAAAAAAATATATGTCAAAAACGACGGAGAAATCATCATGAGCTCCCTACTCTCTTCTTCTGACAATGAGGTAAGTTTTCTCCGCAAAATCCGAGAGGAACTTGCACCGGATGTCGGTGAACCTAGAAGTCGGAACGACTTTTTGCATATTTTCAAAAGTATTGATGATCGCCAGATCTTCCAGAGAATTACCAGTCGCAATGATTTAGACTTCCAGGGCCTGGTTTCTTCATTTAAAGAAAATGCACTGCCTCTGAATCTCAAGGTCCACCTGGCAGACTCTTTTGATGACGCTGCCGAAATAATAGTTCAAATCTCAAGAGAATCTGATCCGGAATTTGGTGACCATAAACACATAATTCAACACGTACATCCAGATGTACAGAAACTTCAATTATGGCAACGTTTAGCAGAGGAGCCAATTTCAGTTCACACAACCTATCAGAATGACACAGAAGTGCTCGACAAAACCAGGGCATCGTTTATAGGCATCACCGCTGCAGATTGGGGAGTTGCCGAATCCGCTACTCTCATTCAGCTCACTGCTCCCGAAAGGCCGCGGTCTACGTCACTCGTTCCCTCTATCCACGTCGGAATCATAAGACAAACAAGACTCCTCTCTACTCTTCAAGAAGGCTATACAATGCTTCGCCGTTCAAACCTGTCCGGATCTGTCACCTTCATTTCAGGCCCTTCAAAAACAGCTGACATCGAAGCCCATATGGTTCATGGTGCCCACGGGCCACGTGAAATGCATGTTGTGATCATTAAAGACACACCTGAAAAAAAACATCTTGATTAAAACGATGAGTAACTCCTCTAAAAAGTTATTTGCAGCCAAGCTTTCTATTTCTACAGCAATAAGCCTTTCTATTATTAAGTTCATAGTTGGCCTTATGACAGGTTCTATGGCTGTCCTCTCATCTGCCATTGATTCCATGCTCGACATTCTTATGTCCGGCATCAACCTTATTGCTATTCGGCATGCAGAACAACCTGCAGACGAAAGTCACGCCTATGGGCATGGCAAATTCGAAACGATGGCAGCGCTTTTCCAGTCTCTCGTTATTGGGGGCTCTGGCGTTTGGATTCTTATTGAGTCTCTCCGGAGACTTCTTGCCGGCTCAACCCCTGATAAACCTGGTAATGGTGTAATCGTCTTACTTGTTTCGGTAGTTGCATCCTGGTTAATCAGTCGATACCTAGTGAAAGTTGCAAAAGAAACTGACTCTTCTGCCCTAAAGGCTGATTCACTTCATTTTGCCATGGATGTCTATACCAACCTGGCACTCTCAGCTGGATTGATGGCCATGTATTTCTTTCATCTTCCATGGCTGGATGCTCTTCTCTCCCTAATGGTAGGTTTCTATATTCTTTTTGAAGCATTCAAACTTGCCCGACATGCCATGCATGAAGTTCTTGACGCTCAGCTCCCTGAAGATTTACGAACCAAAATTGAAAAAATCATTAAAGAACATGGTGGAGATACCTACGATTGCCATAATTTGCGTACACGTAAGTCAGGCTCAAGAAAAATTATAGATTTTCACCTTACGGTATGCAAAAATCTTACGGTTGAAGAATCTCACAGGATAACAGAAAATCTGGAAGATGATATAGAGCGTGAGCTGAGGAATTCAGACATAACCATTCATGTGGAGCCTTGTCACCGACCGGACTGCCCTGAAAACCCGGATAAATGCCAAGCAAAAGTTATTCATCGCTTTTTTGAAAACTCCTGAAACTGCTTTTTTTCTCTTACCATATAAATTACCTATCAAAATAATTGGAAAATTGTAGTCCTAGTTCCCCCTTTTCCTAGTATGTGGGCTCACCCATTAGACAATCTACAGGTTTGCTCATATACTAGATAAAGATCTTTTCATCTCTTTGAGCCCCTCTCGTTTATGTTTTTTTTCCAACTGCATCATGTTTTTGCCTCAAAGGAGAGTGTGAAATGCTTAGTCACTTCGGCAAGTTTACCATTTCAGTCCTAACGCTAAATTTTATCATTTTCCTGTTATGGGGTTGTAAAAATGAGTCTCCTGTCAAGATAGGATTTGCAGGAGGTCTTACCGGCAGGCATAGTGATTTAGGTCTTTATGGGAGAAATGGTGTTCTTCTCGCAGTAGAAGAAGCCAATCGATCCGGAGGAATCAATGGTAGACCAATAATGCTCATAGCTAAAGACGACAAGCAAGATCCTGAAACTGCCATACGTGTTGATCAAGAACTTATTGCAGAAGGTGTTGTAGCCATAATTGGTCATTTTACTTCGGCTATGTCTATCGTTGCTGTCCCGGTTATCAATGAGGCTGAACTTGTTATGATTAGCCCCACAAGTTCAGCAAATTCCCTTTCTGGGAAAGATGACTTTTTCCTCAGACTGATGGCCCCAAATGTTAACGCAAACGCAAAACTTTCGAATTATGTTTTTGACAAAATGAATGTTCAGAATCTCGTTATACTATACGATAACCATAACGAAGCTTTTGGGCTCGATTGGGTAAACTATTTCAGTGAAATTGGAATCACCAAAGGACGGAAGGTAACAAGTGTGACTTTCACCTCTGGACCTGACGTTTCATTCGCAACTATTCCCGACAAAATAGATATGTATGCTCCTGATGGTATTCTTATCATAGCTTCTGCACTGGATGCAGCTATGATCTGTCAGCAGATTCGAAAGAAAGGTAATAACTATCCAATTTTCACAACAATGTGGTCTATGAGTGACGAATTTTTATATCATGGAGGACGTGCAGTTGAGGGTGTGATTTTTTCCAACTGGTTCGATCCAGATCATCCTAGTACAACATCACAAACTTTCCAAAAACAATATATAGAACGTTTCGGCAAATCCCCAAATTTTTCAAGCTACTTTTCATACGAGACTGCAACAATTGTCATCAACAGCCTTCGGATAAATGATAATGCCAAGTTACTGAAAAAAAATATATTACAGCAGGGGGTATTTTCAGGAACTCAAGGGGAAATCAGGATCGATCAATATGGAGATCCTATGCGGGAACTCTTTCTTATGACCGTAAGAGACAGTAAATTTGTTCGTGTGGAGTAAATATTTGAAACCGGGATCGAGTTTAAACAGAGCACTCATCAGGAACTATATTCTCATAGGAGTATTACCTGTGTTAATTATAGGAGTTGCCTGTCTCCTTATTTTTTCAAGAACTCTCACAAAAGAAATATCCAAAAAAAACCAGATACTCACCACTTCAATTGCTAGTGAAGTACATGTTTTTCTAAAAGAGCCACTTTCACTCATGAACCAAATGAGTGACCTGATTACGTCAACACGTCTAATTTCAGAAGAGAATATATCGCAATATTTGCACTCCATAGTCAACAATTATCCCTTTTTCGAAATGGTACAATATTTAAACAAAGACGGTAAGGTAGTCTCTCTTGCTCCTGATGATGCATCATTTATCAATATAGATATGTCAAATCAGTTATTCTTTTCTGCGACACAATCTTCTGGAAAACCCTTCTGGTCTTCTACATTTATTTCTATGAGGTCAGGAGCACCGACTTTAACCCTAAGCGTCCCAGCTCAAGAAGGAATGCTTGTTGGCTATCTCAATTTAGATACTCTTTCAGGAATGGTGCAACGATTAAGCAGCGATCATCATTTTACAGTTATCACAGATAATCAGGGTACGATTATTGGTGATATTACACCTGAGCGTGTTCGCCAACGAATCAACCTCCAACATATTGAAGCTATCAGAACCGGCCTTAGCGGACAAGCCGGCACATATACAGTCACTGAGCATGGCATTAAAATGCTTGCTTCAGTGGTTCCTGTTAAGCTAACAGGTTGGCTCGTTATTTTTTTTCAGCATTATGACCTACACCAAGATGATGCATTCACCCCGGTGCGAAATGTAATTTGGGTACTCCTTTTTGGTATTATCATGACAGTAATCACTGCTGTAGGTGCCGCCTTTCTCGTCGCCAAAGGGGCAAGTAGGCCACTTTTTGAATTGATGCATGATGTACAACGTGTAGCTGATGGCAATTACAGCATGCTGACCTCAGGACAAAGCTACCTGGAAATAATGCAACTTCGAAGCTACTTTAACAGAATGGCCTCCACTATAATGCTCCGTGAAAAAACACTAAAAGAAAGTGAACGTCTTCATCGCCATTTAATTGAATCAATTCCTCATGGTATTCAGGAGTCTAGTCCCGATGGGATTATTACTTTTGCCAATACCTCCTGTGACAGAATTTTTGAATGTGAACGCGGTGAGTCTGTAGGCAAACCAATCTGGTACACTGCAGAAACTGAAAAAAAGAGTAAGGAACTTCAAGCATACATACAGTTTCTTATACAAAAACGACCTGTGCCAGAACCATACCTGACAACTGCTACTACCTATAAAGGAAATACCATTGAAATACAGGTTGACTGGCAATACAATCACGACCCAGACGGAAAATTCACAGGATTTATTTCTGTTATCACCGACATTACAGAAAATAAACAGTTAGAAGAAAACCTTCGGCAGTCACAAAAGATGGAGGCAGTAGGTACCCTTGCGGGAGGTATTGCCCATGACTTTAACAATATTTTATCAGCAATACTGGGTTACAGTGAAATAGTACTCGACAAATTACCTCCTGAAAGCTCATCGTATGATGAACAGAAGCAAATAATTAAAGCGTCATTACGTGCTAAAGATCTTGTCCAGCACCTTCTTCTCTTCAGTCGTAAACAGAATCAAATAAAATCACCTGTAATAATAGCTGATATTGTCAATGAAGCATTGAAATTGCTTAGAGCTTCGCTCCCATCTACCATTGTCTTTGAACTAGATATTAATCCTAAGACTGGAATAATAGATGCTGATGCAACACAGATTCACCAAATAATTATAAATCTCTGCACAAATGCAGCACATGCAATGGAGGAAAAAGGAGGATCGCTAAAGGTCTCTCTTCAAAAAGTTACTTTTCAAGAAAAAGATCTTCATAAACCACAAGAATTACAGCCTGGTGATTACGCCTACCTCTCAGTATCGGACAGTGGGCAAGGGATCGAAGAGAAGAACCTCAAGCGAATCTTCGAACCATTTTTCACCACTAAATCCACTGGCAAAGGAACTGGGATGGGTTTGGCTGTAGTGCATGGTATAGTTTCAAGTCATAACGGTGGGATCACTGTAAACAGTTCCCTAGAGAACGGTACAAAATTCAACGTCTTCTTACCGCTGGTTAATTTCAAAACAGTTCAGAAACCTGATGTGCAACAACAATATGTCGGCAAGGGGGAACAGATACTTGTGGTTGATGATGAAGAGCCGATAACTCTTCTCATTTCGACCCTTCTTGAGAATATAGGATATCGAACCACATCTATTACCGACAGTAGTAAGGCCCTTGCATATTTTTTAGAGAATATAACAAAATTTGACATGGTCATTACAGACCATACTATGCCAGGACTGACGGGCTATGAGCTATCGCGTGAAATTTTAGCAGCACGACCAGACATACCAATTATTCTCTGTACTGGCTACAGCCCTTCGATCTCTAAAGATCAAGTCATTAATGCAGGAATATCAAGTTTTCTATATAAACCAGTTTCTAAACAGACACTGTATCGGCGAGTTGCTTCACTTCTGTCCGACAAAAATGAAAGAAAATAGAACAAGTACTCATCATTCCTCGTATATATTAACGGACATTTTGGGAATTACTTATTATCTTAGCTAAGTCTTTCCAGCGCATCTTCTGTTCTCAGGATATCGTCTATATACCTGTTGTCTAATTTTTGAATCTCCCCGTATTTGAATAGAACCCCTAACCTTCATAAGATACCTTAAAAAACTAAAGGCCGTACCTGGGGAAACCAGGTACGGCCTTTAAAGTTGATACTGCTACAAAAAGCTATACGTTATTTTGCGAGATGAGCTTTTGCAGCACGAACTGTATTCTTCATGAGCATAGCGATTGTCATCGGTCCAACACCACCAGGTACTGGTGTGATTTTACCAGCTATTTCGCACGCCTTATCGTAATCTACATCCCCTCGGAGAATAGCCTTACCAGTTTTCTCATTCATGCCAACACGATTGACACCAACATCGATAACTGTAGAACCAGGCTTGATCCATTCAGGCTTAACAAGATTTGGGACACCAGCAGCAACAATCAAAATATCAGCGCGCTTGCAATGGGCCGCAAGATCTTTGGTACGGGTATGGACGATAGTCACGGTACTATTTGCGCCCACACCTTTCTGTGCCATCATGATAGCAATAGGCTTACCAACAATATTAGAACGACCAACCACAACAACTTCCGCTCCAGATGTTTCAGTACCAGAGCGGACAATCATTTCTTGAATACCAGCTGGTGTACACGGTGGATAAAGAACCTCATCACCACCAATCATAAGCCGACCAACATTCACTGGGTGAAATCCGTCAACATCTTTATCGGGATCTATAGCGTTCAGAACTTTCTTGTCGTCAATATGCTTAGGCAATGGAAGCTGAACAAGAATTCCGTGAATGTTATCATCGTTGTTATACTTATCGATAAGGGTAAGTAAATCAGCTTCTGAAATGTCTTCGGGCTGATTATCCTGAACCTCATGAAAGCCAAGGCTCTCAGCAGTTTTAACTTTTAAGGTAACATAGCTGATGGATGCAGGGCTGGCACCTACGAGAATAGTAACGAGCCCTGGAGGCTTACCATATTTCTCTTTGATTTCTACAACTTCATCCTTTAATTCTGCCAGCATTGCTTTACGTATATCGGTACCACTAATAATTTCAGCTGTCATTGACAAGTCTCCTTTTACACTGCACTCGTTTGTCACACTTGATGCAAGAAAGTCAAGTGCGATAAGTCCAAACAAAAACGACCCGCCCTACTACCAGGACGGGTCGTTTATAAGGGTCTATTAGAATACGCCCTTCACCTTGCCGGTCTCGACATCAACATCAACCCGCTTGAAAGCTGGATTAGAGCTGGTGCCAGGCATAAGACTAATAGCGCCGGCAACAGGTACGATAAATCCGGCACCACCGTAGGTCAGTACCTCACGGATGGTGAGTCTCCACCCGGTAGGAGTACCTTTCAAGGCTGGATTATCAGAAAGTGACAGGTGTGTTTTAACCATGCAGAGTGCCATTTTAGAAAGCTCAGGGTTACTCTGAATTCTATCAATGGCAGTGTTAGCGGCTGCAGAGTAGTCAACACCATCTGCTCCGTAAACTTCTTTAGCAATCTTCTCAATACGGTCTTTAACTGGTTCATCAAGCTCATAAAGCAGTTTGAATTCAGTTTTCTCTTCACAGGCTTCCATAACAACATCGGCAAACTCAAGAGCGCCTTCACCACCATGCTCCCAATGACGAGAGAGAGCAACTTTAGCTCCTGCAGCTTCCGCAAGCTCGCGAACCTTTGCAATCTCTGCATCTGTATCTGTATAGAATGCATTAATACATACAACCGGGCTAATTCCTGCTTTACGGACTGTATTAATATGATGAATCAGGTTACCACAACCTTTGGCGACCCACTCAACGTTCTCTGTGGCATATTCAACAGGCATAGGCTTTCCAGGAACAGGTACCGGAGCACCACCATGACACTTAAGTGCACGGATGGTAGCAACGACAACAGCACAATCAGGCACAAGGCCGCTGTAGCGGCACTTAATATTCCAGAATTTCTCAAAACCGATGTCGGCACCAAAACCAGACTCGGTGACATGATAATCAGCAAGTTTCAGACCAACTCTATCAGCAATAATAGAACTCTGACCAATAGCGATGTTTGCAAAAGGTCCGGCATGAACGATTACTGGCTGGCCTTCAAGGGTCTGCATAAGGCTAGGATTAAGAGCATCTACCATCCATGCGGTCATCGCTCCTGCTACTTCAAGATCTTCTGTAGTAACTGGCTCGCCTTTCTTTGTATAGGCAACAACGATTTTACCCATACGCTCGCGCATATCTTTTAAATCTCTGGCTACTGAGAGAATCGCCATAACTTCTGAAGAAACAGCAATACCAAACTTAGATTTCATCATGAAACCGTCTGATTTACCGTTAACACCGTCAATACCTATGATGATATTTCTGAGAGCCTGGCAGCAATAATCTATAATGAAGCCCATCTCAACCTTAGTAGGATCGATGTCAATACGCTTCATACCGGAAAGACGTTCAAGCTGCTCATCGGTATAGTTACGCTCATGTTGCAAACGAGAGGTTAAAGCAACCATTGCAAGGTTATGCGCATTCATGATTGCGTTAATGTCACCGGTAAATCCTAGTGAGAATGGAGTCAGAGGAATACATTGGGCCAAGCCACCACCAGCTGCGGAGCCCTTGATGTTCATAGTCGGTCCGCCAGAAGGCTGACGAATAGCTGCACATACATTTTTGCCGCGCTTTCCAAGTCCTTGAACAAGGCCCATTGAGGACGTTGATTTACCTTCACCTAAAGGTGTAGGAGTGATCGCGGTAACATCGATGTATTTACCATCAGGCTTGTCTTTCAAACGCTTTAAAACCGCCTGGAAATCAATTTTACCAATATAGTGCCCTTGAGGGAGAAGCTCCTCTTTTGTAAGGCCCAGTTTTTCTGCAATCTGGTAAATTGTTAACATTCGTGTTTCCGCCTCTTCGGCGATTTCCCAGTCCTTGTGTTTGGTCGGATCTAATGTCATAACAATTCCTTTGATTCAGGTGAAGGTGGTGGGTGAAACAATACCCATAAAGGATATCGAACCCTGTTTAAGAATGTTACCGGCCTTTTTTCCTCAATATTGCTGCTAACCTACTCTAAATTATTACTATCTTGCAAGCTGTTTTGATAAAATTTTCAGGTCTTAACAATTTTAAAATGAATTCTTTAAAACGATGATCAACTTACTATATTTTCAACAATAATTACCTTTACTTATTAGCAAGTCCTACTGACAACCACCCCAACAACAATGGGCACCTGGCGACTAACTGCACAAATCGCACAGTTGCTGCTTTATATTGTTATGTGTGTTCTTGATACACTTACGCATATTCAGCATAATTTTTTGGGGTCGTTATAGGATAAACGCGAACCATTGACTTCCCTAACTTGGATCAATATCCTCGAAAATGCTCGTTGACGTCTTAATGTTCTTTGCAGTATTACTTTTGTTGCAGGTATTTTTTCACGTACTAATTTTTTCAAGAGCATAATCCATACTATAAAGAGGTCTAGAATGTGTGAAATACGAGTCGTGATGGAGCAGGACGGTAACGAAGAGATCCTTATGCAAAATGTAACAAAACTCGACATAGGCGAACAGTCAATATCTATCACTTCACTTTTTGAAGGCTCTAAAGAAGTCCCGGATTCCGTCATTCGTCATATTGATTTCCTTGCAGGCAAGGTGTATTTACAAAAATGTTCCTGATTTTCAGGTCAACATAGTCAATCTTTAAAGAACACAAACTGACTAGATTCATAAAAACACTATATAAACCTCGGAGGCAAGATGGAAAACAAAGAAAAGCTACGTGTACTCCTACAGCACTGGATCGAGCACAACCAGGGTCACGCTAAAGAATTTGAAAAATGGCGTCAGATTGCAGATGGGGATGGCGAGAGCGCAATCGCGACACATATTGCTGAAGCGATAAGTGATATGCTAAAGGCAAATGAAGCACTGGAGCATGCACTTTTGAAAGCTGGTGGGCCATCAAAAGATGAGCATCACCATCACCATCACCACCATTAATTCTTGTCATTCCCTAAAAATTGCGTACAAAATCACAGCTGACCCCAGACCCTTCGGCCTTGGTACCAGCTGTGATTCCATCAAATTTCTGATTCTCCTTTCTTTTCCAGGGGCCTAAACTCAATCAATTTCTGGTCGCGGGTACAATCCGGATCGTTCCACTATCTCAGGGACTTTTTCTTCCCACTCAATAGCCATTACATGGAATCCGGCAACACCCTTTACTTCTTTAAGCCGCTGAATCTGTTCTACTGCTATATTAATGCCCTCTTGAGCCTGATTTTTCTTCTCCACTCCAGATAGCCTGTCTATAAGTTCATCAGGTACATCCATACCAGGCACAGCCCGTTTCATATACTTTGCCATACCAACAGAACGCATAGGCGTTATACCAGCCATGATGTAGACCTGATCATCAAGACCTCGTTCGCGTACTCCGTCCATCCACTTTTCAAATCGATCAAGATTGTAAATACATTGTGTTTGGATAAATTCTGCTCCTGCAGCGATTTTTTTAGCGAGGCGTGGTACTCGAATCTTAAACGGATCTCCAAAAGGATTAGCTGCTGCTCCAACAAAAAATTTAGGGGGAACTTTTATTTCATCACCACTAAGAAACTTGCCCTCCTCTCGCATATGTCGCACAGTCTGCAATAGCTGCATGGAGTCCAGATCAAAAACATTTTGCGCTTGTCTGTGGTCACCAAAACTTTGATGATCCCCGGAAAGACAAAGAACATTATTAATACCAAAAGAAGCCGCACCCAATAGATCGCTCTGTAGCGCTATTCGGTTTCTGTCCCGGGTTACCATTTGTAACACCGGTTCAAGACCCTCATTCTTCAGGTGCACACAGGCTGCCAGACTACATATTCGAGTAACAGAGGTCTGGTTATCTGTTATGTTAATAGCGTCGACATGATTTTTGATAAGGTGCCCTTTCTCAATGATGTGGGCAGGATCACTGGACCTTGGTGGTCCACACTCACTGGTAACTGCAATGTGACCACTCTTGAAGACTTTCTCAAGTTTACTTTCGGTTTTCAATTCCACGATTAGAAGCCCTCCAATATAAATGATCTAGGCCCACCTGACCGATCCTTAGACCAGTCTTTAATATCGCTAAGCTTTTCATAGTTTTCGAGTTTCCCGATAGCATCCAGTCGATCGATAATCAATTGCCATGCACAATCTACATCTTTTGATATTTCACATTTACCATCAGTCGAGCCTCCGCAAGGACCGTTCAGGACACGCTTTGCACAACGGCTGACGGGACACACCCCTGCAGTAATACCTAACACGCAATCACCACATGCCTGACACTTTTCTGTATAATGACCTGCCTTAATAACATCACCGAGAAACGTCGTGTTAAGGGCAGGATAAATCGGAATTGCAGGATATTTGGTGGCCATAAACTGTACACCAATCCCGCAGGCAAGGCTCAATACTGCTTCAGAATCCTGTACAAGTTCCTGAGTCTTTTCAAAAAATTCGTGCTCACATTGCCGCTCAATGCCGCTATTGATAAATTCAATTTCCACTTCTTCCTGAGTGGCCTTCATGCGTAATAGGGAAGAGAGAATTTCAGCCTCCTTATTCCCGCCCTGATGACACACTGCCACACATGTATTGCAGCCAAAAACGGTCACACTTTTGTGTTGCCGAACCATTTCCCAAATTTCATCTAAAGGCTTCTGTTCACCTACTATCATAGTAATTTAACTCCTTGGCAATACTGCGTTCTATGTCAAATCACGAAAATTACGCAGGCTGGTCATCAACCTGTTCGGCTTTTCCATTTACCTTTTTTTTCTTTAACGCTAACCAGATGGGTGATGGCCCAAGCTCCTGAATTTTTTCAGTGAATTCAGCACAAATTTCAGCCCATCTTGGCCCCATTGCTGCAGAGAGGTTAAAGAAGTGCAATCGCTCAGAATCTACGCCTACAGATTCAAGCAGGTGATGCAATCGAGTTACACGCTTTTTGGCATTCAAATTTCCTTCCAGGAAATGACATTGTCCCTCAAGTCAGCCTGCAACAAAAACGCCATCAACACCCCGCTCAAATGCCCGTAAAACGTAGGAATGATCGAGCTTTCCTGTACATGGCAGACGGACTACCTTCACATTATATGGGTATGACAATCGCATCACACCAGCGAGGTCAGCAGCTGCAAAGGCACAGTAGTGGCAAGCAAATGCGATAATATTTGCCTGCCAGTCAGCAGGTATCTCCTGGGGTTTCCTCTCCGGGCTTACCCTTTCAGTTGTTTTCTCTTCACCAGCTGCCATATAATCTCCTTTCATATATGATCAGTCAATTTCTGTTGCTGAATCTATCATGGCATTGATCTGGTCATCTCTGAAAAAATTGACCTGAAACGCCTTAGCCGGGCAGACTCCTGCGCAGATACCACAGCCAGTGCATTTAACTTCATTGTGACTGACCATGCCGTCTTCATCAATAAACGGTGAACCAAAAGGGCATGCCCTGAAACAGGCTAAACACGACATACAAATGTCTCGATTATGTTTTGAGATAACTCCGGAAACAGAGAGTTTATCTTGTGAGAGTAAGGCTCCCACTCGGCCCGCTCCAGCCAGAGCCTGAGCAATCGTTTCTTCTAGGTTTTTTGGTGCGTGGGCAAGACCTGCCAGGAAAAAACCTTCACTTGGAAAGTCTACAGGTCTAAGTTTGACGTGTGCTTCGAGGAAAAACCTATCCAAGTTGCATGTCAACTTGTACTTTTTAGATACATCCTCAACATCACTCTGTGGCCTGAGGCCGGTAGACAGAATAACATAATCAGCATCTATTGACATTTCTCGGTTAAGGACTTTGCTTTCAAAGGTTACTCGATTAACACCATCAATAACCTCCACCTCTGGTCGCTGTTCTGGAACAAACAGGAAAAACAAAACACCAAGATCTCGAGCCTTTTTATAAAAATCCTCTTTCAACCCATAGGCACGCATATCTCGGTACAAAACAACCACATGGGCGTCAGGAGCTTTTTCTTTAATAGCAATGGAATTTTTTATTGCATCCTGACAACATACCCGCGAACAGTAATTGTCAGGCTCCTCTCTGGAGCCAACACATTGAATCATTACATACGTTTCTTCATCTTTTGGATCACGAGCAGCAAGCATATCCTCTAATTTACGTTGAGTCATGATACTGTCTGATTTCCCATACCCATACTCACCTTCGGTTGGTTCATATTCAACACCACCAATGGTGATAAGAATTGCTCCATGCTCTATTTCCGTGTCATTTGCGAGTCGGGTTTGGAAATTACCTACAAATCCATCCGTATGGCTTACCGTGGTTCCCATATGCAAGGTGATATTATTGTCAGATCTAACTTTAGATATCAGGTCGATCAAATACGCCTGTACATCATCACCTTCCAGGGTCCAACGAACGTTGTTTGCCAAACCACCTAAAATTTCAGTTTGCTCAACTAGGTGGACACCGTATCCTTGCTGACTCAACGAAAGTGCAGCGTTCATACCTGCTACCCCGCCACCTACAACCAAAGCATGATGAGTAACACCAACTGAATTTTGCTGCACGGGGTCAAGCAACCTTGCCTTAGCTACATTCATTTTCACAATATCGAGAGCCTTTTCTGTGGCATGCTCCTTATCGTCCATGTGGCACCAGGAACACTGCTCTCGTATATCGGCAAGTTCAAAGAGAAATTTGTTCAGCCCTACTTCTCTGATCGTATCCATAAAGAGAGGAGAATGGGTTCGTGGAGTACATGACGCGATTACAACCCGATTAAGCTTCTTCTCTTTAATAATTTCTTTTACTTTTTCCTGTCCATCAGGTGCACAGGCATAAATAATTGTCTCACTATGCGTGACACTATTTTCTTTTGCGACCTCGTCGGCTACATACTTAACATCAACTGTACCAGCAATATTCACACCGCAATGACAAACAAATACGCCCACCCGTGGATCTTCAGCACTGATATCCAATTCATCCGGCAGCACCACTTCTTCAACTTCCGTTCCCCGGCTCTCACCTAGTAGTGCCATTGCCTTGGCTGCAGCGCCACTGCCCTGGACCACTGTTTCAGGAATATCCTTAGGTCCTTGATACGTACCAGCCACAAAAACACCTTTACGACTGGTCTCTACAGGTTCAAGTTTTGATGTTTTTGCAAATCCGTACGAATCGGTCTCAATCCCGAAAATCTCTGCAAACTCCGCTGCCTCATCCCGAGGCTCAAAGCCAATAGAGAGTACAACCATGTCAAACTCTTGTTTAACAAGCTTATTATCCTCACCGACATAGCTAATAAAGAGATTTTTAGTGCCAGGGTCTTCAGTTACTTCCGAAACCATTGCTCTTTTATACAGAACACCAGCTGTGTTTTTGGCCTTATCTATAAATTTGTCAAAATCTTTGCCGAAAGCACGCAGTTCCATATAAAACACCGTCTGCTCTACTTCCGGATCATGCTCTTTTGCAATTACACATTGTTTCGCAGCATACATACAGCAAACTGAAGAGCACCATGGATTGGCATTGTGTTCATTACGTGAGCCTACGCATTGGATCCAAGCTATTTTTTTGGGTGATGCATCATCACTGGGGCGTGCGACATGGCCACCACACGGACCGGATGCAGAAAGTAAACGCTCAAACTGAAGCGCTGTGACAACATTCTTGTGCCTGCCATAACCAAACTCCTGGCGGATGGCAGGATCGTATGTCTTTAAACCTGGTGTCAGAATAACAGAACCTACATTAACCTGATATTCTTTATCGGTATCTTCAAAGTTTATCGCTTTTGCATCACAGACCTTTTCACATTTGCGACAAACTCCCTTATTTAGATAGAGACAGTGTGCGCTATCAATGGCACGAGTGTTCGGAACAGCCTGGGGAAACAATGCGTAAATCGCACGTCGATCATTAAGTCCTTGATTGAAGTAATCGGGAACTCGACTAGGACACTTCTCTTCGCAAGCACCACAACCAGTACATCTTTCTGCATCGACATACCGTGCTTTCTCTGTGATTGTAACGGTAAAGTTACCCTGCTCACCTTCTATTTTAGATACTTTGGCCAGTGTATGAAGTTTGATGTTCGGATGACGACTACTCTCTACCATTCGAGGTGAGATCATGCACATGGCACAATCACCTGTTGGGAAAGTCTTATCCAGCCGGGACATGGTACCACCAATAGATGGTTCATCATTGATCATGTGAACCAATAGTCCACTACTGGCAAGATCTAGGGATGCTTGCATCCCTCCAATTCCTGAACCAACTACAAGTACTGAACCAACGTGTTGCGTCCGTTCCTGTCCGGGGGTAATCCTTGTCAAAGCAGGCCCTCCTTCAGTGCAGTCCCGGCAGATTCAGATGCTGGCTATTCTGTAATCACCAGCTTCGTTGCGGGTATTTATCAGAATACTACGGTTAGATGACGAGGCTCTTTCTAATTAGCCTCAGGCAGTATAATACATAATGTTTGTTATGATAAATGTTTTTTATGATTGATACTATATTGTTTAGCTTTTTAAAAAATACATTCAATGCATTAACCATATGGTTTGATTGTTGGCCTTAGACTTGTATCAATACAAAAACATTTGAGACAGTGGCGGCTAAAGTTTCACTCAGTAATTATCTGTATGCGTTTAACACCCCAGAGGCCTGCAAAAAAATAGTCGATTGCAGTCATATTTTGCATTTTTCTGATTGAAGCGGGGCCGAGGCAGTACAGATTTACACCCCATTTCTTTACTATCTGTAAGAGCTGTAAATAATTGTTTCAAAATAATAACAGCTATATTACCATTGCACAAAACTCTGTTTATCAGATTGGCAAACATTACTTCTTGCCCGATATACTACAGGAGTCGACAATGGATTTAGATTCACCTGATCAAGGCCTCATCACGCCGCACATTCTTGTCATCGACGACGAACAACGTATACGTGACGCATGCAGGATGGTGCTTAAATCGATGGGATTTATCGTTGAGACGGCCAGCGACGGTCCACTAGGGCTTGACATGATCGAAGAGCAGCACTTTGATATACTGCTTCTTGATCTTATGATGCCTAATATGTCAGGTTTTGAGGTTCTTTCTCGCGTTCGTGATATCGACCCTGATACTGTAGTTATTGTGATAACAGGCTATGCCACTCTTGAACATTCCATTGAGGCTATGAAAAAAGGGGCCTTTGACTTTATCCCCAAGCCATTCACGCCTGATCAACTCCGTGCGGTAGTTACAAAATCATTACGTTATACGCACGCATTACAGGATATTGCCACAAGCAAATCCCGTATGCGGGTAATGATTAATAGATTAACAGATGGCGTACTTACCACTGATACTGAAAAACGTATCGTACTTGCCAATCCAGCACTCAGGCACATGATCGGCTACCAGGGAAGTTCACTTGTTGGTAAAAAAGTTAATGAAGTTATAACTGACACAACTCTGCTACAATCCATTGATAAAGCACTGGCAATGCCACCTGGTGCGTTTACCGAAATTAGCCATGAGTTGACAATGACAGGAAGCGGCGGTCATGATGAAAAGATTTTCGGTGTACGCTGTGCTCCTTTTAGAGGAAGAACAGATTACAACCTTGGAACCATCACTGTACTGCACGATATTACTGCAGTTAAAAAGATGGATCAGATGAAATCTGATTTCGTTTCATTAGTTTCCCATGAAATCCGCAGCCCTATTAACTCATTGTTAATGCAATTGAAGGTGATCCTTGACGGACTTGCAGGAGAAACCACAGAGAAGCAGCGTGAAATACTTGAACGAGCCTCTGACAAAATGCTTAATCTGAATAATCTGGTAACTGAACTCCTCGACCTCTCACGCATAGAATCGGGCCTTGTTGCCCACGAGAAAGAACTTGTAGATATTACAGTTCTCTTGCATGAGCAGGTAAGTTTCCACCAACCTTACGCGCAGAAAAAAGATATAACTATTCTTCTTGATATTCAGAACAAATTACCGAATATCTTGGCCAACCCTAGACATCTCGATGAAGTTTTCTCTAATCTCATCACCAATGGCATCAAGTACTCACCAGATGGTGGAACTATTGAGATTACAGCCGATACAGAAAATGATTTCCTGCGTATCCAGGTGGCAGATTCAGGGTTTGGTATCAACCAAGACGATCAAGAAAAAATATTCACTCGTTTTTATCGTGTAAAGGATGCTAACACCCGCACCATCCACGGTACAGGTTTGGGACTTTCTATTGTAAAGTCCATTATAGATTCGCTCCACGGAAGTATTACGGTGGAGAGTGAGGTCGGCAAAGGGACTAAATTTATACTATTACTCCCATACAATGGCTCCTGAGCTGTAACAGTTCACTTTCTGACACTATGGACGTTATGTGATTTTCCCCTGAAGCCATGACTGTCTAAAAATATTATCATCTTAAAAAGTAGGGGGGAGAACGATTTAACAATCGCCTCCCCCTTGTAAACTCACCGATTAATATTTTGTGCAAGTCACCTGTTCTCAACAGGAACATAGCTTCTTGTTGTTTCCCCAGTGTAAACCTGACGTGGCCTGGAAATTCGCTGTTTATGCTCGTGCAACTCATACCAGTTAGCAATCCATCCTGGCATCCTGCCGATTGAAAACATTACAGGGTACATATTGAGTGGGATGCCAATCGCTCTTAAAAGTATACCACTGTAGAAGTCAACATTGGGATAGAGATTCCTTTCCTTGAAATAGTCATCCTGAAGAGTTTTAGCTTCAAGTTCACGGGCAATATCGAGCAGCGGGTCTTCCTTGTTAAGTTCCTGTAGGAGATCATCAACCTGCTTTTTGAGAATAAGTGAGCGTGGATCAAAGTTCTTATACACTCTATGTCCAAAGCCCATTAGCCTGAAATTATTATTTTTGGCTTTCGCCATATTAATATAATCAGTTATAGGCCGACCAGACGACCTGATCTCTTCGAGCATTTCAATGACTGCCAGATTAGCACCACCATGTAATGGTCCCCACAGGGCACAAACACCTGCTGATACAGAACTGAACAAGTTTGCCCTTGAACTGCCAACAACTCGGACTGTGGAGGTGGAACAGTTCTGCTCATGGTCAGCATGAAGAACGAAAAACAGGTTCAGCGCCTTCTCAACAACAGGTGATGGAATATACTCCTGATACGGCTCAGAGAACATCATATGTAGAAAATTCGCACAGTAACTGAGATTAGGATTGGGATGGTTGAATTCCTTACCATTTGCCATTCTGTATGCCCAGGCAGCAATGGTGCGAACCTTTGAAAGTAGCAAGGCTGCGGTACGATCAAACCCTGCACCTTTAGTATGCACATCGAGGACTTCCGGATGGAAGCAGGAGACCATATTAAGCATAGCTGATAATACGGCCATTGGTGGGGCATCAGAAGGAAGACCTGAAAAGTGTTTTTTCAGGTTCGTATGCAATGTTGCATGTTCACGAAGTGCATCTGAAAAATTTCGCAACTGCTCGGCAGTTGGCAAACTACCGTAGAGAACAAGATAGGCAGTTTCAACAAAGGTTGCCTTTTCAGCTATTTCCTCAATGGGATAACCTCGATATCTTAGAATACCTTTATTTCCATCGACAAAAGTAATGGAAGAATAGCACGAACCAGTATTACCAAAACCCTGATCCATGGTTATGCAACCAGTTTCTTTCCTAAGATGGGTTATATCAATACATCGCTCATTCTCGGAACCGGTGGTGACATCAAACTCATACTGCTTTCCATCAATATTCAGGGTGGCTTTATCGCTCATTAGGTCTCCCGGATTGAATGCTAGGTGGATGGATATTCAGATCGTCAGTTTTACTATCTCTCTTATTTGATAATGATTTTCAACAAAAAATCAACCGGTATCGGCCTAGATGTTCTGTCTTATTACAAATAATACGTTAATTACAACGTGCATTATACTGTTTTCAGAAAGTTCATTGAAATAATGAAAACTTCAGTAGTGTGACAACTCTCCAGGTTATTATTTATCTTTTCCAATAACTGCTCTATCGATAGCGTCGGCAATTGCTTTAGCATGAACCTTCCCTGCAAAATGAACAGGACTCTTCCCATAAATCGGATCCCAGCCGGCAGGATTTGCAGAACAAAAAAACTGCGACTCAATGCCCATTTTTCGCGCAGCATCATCAACCGGTGTACCTATAATCCTTCTCCCAGCTTCCCAAGATGCAGCACATGATGCGCCTCGCACTACGCGCACGTTCGCTATTTTCCCTTCTTCGATGTCTACTTCATACTCTGGTGCACCAAAACGATTACCATATTCGCCCAGACCAACCTGCCTGGTAAGCCCACATCAGGTCGGTGGGGTAATAACCCACTTACTCGGAATTTTTTTTCCAGAGGATATTACAGGAATATTCTGCTCATGGCAGAGTGCTACTAAATCGTGGGAAAGATCTTCATGCTGCAAAAAATCCAATACAAGGTCAGCTGTAATTACTTCAGGAAGATACCCCCGCCCATCATCAATGAGTGTAGGTAAAACTTCATCTATAGATACAACCTCAAGTTCGATACTGTCTTCTGCATATTGGCGAATACCAGCAATTTTTTTTTCGCCACTTCCATGCTGCTGAAACACGACTATTTTCTGTGAAGCATCTGTAGTTAATTTATTCGTACTTGCCAAGGTTTTACCTTCTCTTATATGTCGAGGCGGACCCAACGGGTACAGTACCTGTTAGTCGACTCAAAAATTTTTTTTCTATTAAGATGATCATGCATAACAGCATGAATCTCACCATTACCATCCCGATATATGATCATTCCAGAAACGATCTCCTCAACGGTATCATTCATCCTCACCGTTACAGGAGCAGTAACCGATACGATATCAAGTTCATCATCCTGATACTGGTAATAGGCCATTTGCGCCATTGCATAAAACTCATGCTTAGAATGTGCATCAGCATTGGTGGTTACTGTCTTTATATAACCAGGTTCAGATATGGCAATCTCAGGGACTAGAATGGCACTTACACAGTCTGCTATATCTAATGTATCGCATTTTATAAGTATATCTATTGTTTCCACGTTAGTATCTCAATAGGGACCTTGAAAATTTAGATACGTTGTTGTAATTCGAAGGGCATCTCAACTTTTACAACATACATATTACTGATTTTACAGGGATATAAATTATACCGCAACGACGAATTTCAGGAAATATCACTTTTTAGGGATTGTCATTGCTTAGAATACACAATAGTTCACCATAACAAATGGGGAATTGGACTCGAGCCCCAATCCCCCATTATGTGCCCTCATGGACAGTTTACAACAAATACCTGAGAGGTGATACTATTTCTCTATTCGTACCGCACAAACTTTAGCTTCCATTATCTTACAAATTGGATCTAACGCGTCGCTGGTAAGCTTGTTCGCAGATGCCTCTTTATAATGGAAAGGAATGAAGACTACTTCTGGTGGAACAATCTCTGTTACCCTTGTCGGCAAGGTGATCGTCCCTCTGCGTGAGCTAACAGTCACATTATCCCCTTCAGCAATGCCAAGCCGTTCTGCATCCGCAGGATTAACTTCTATGAATGCGCATGGTGCCACTGCGTCAAGCCCAGTAGACCTTCTTGTCATTGTTCCCGTATGGTAATGGAACAATTCACGACCGGTTGTAAGTAAGAAAGGATACTCACTGTCAGGCAACTCACTTGAAATAACTCGAGGTACGACCGTAAACTGTGCCTTGCCACCTTCACGTGGGAACATTTCCTTAAATAGATAAGGTGTACCAGGGTGATCTTCAGAAGGACAAGGCCATTGCAGGCTGTTTTCTTCAAGTCGCTCATAGTTAATGCCAGCCACTCCAGGCCAGAGTGATGCAATTTCGGTAAATATTGCTTCTGGGTCAACTCCAACAAAAGGCTGCTCACTCATTCTACAGTAGATCTCACTGATTATCTCAAGATCTCCTCTGGCGTCACCTGGTGAGTCGATTGCCGGGCGAACTTTCTGAATTCGACGTTCTGAACAGGTGAACGTTCCTGTTTTTTCAGCAAATGAAGCACTGGGCAGAACAACATCAGCAAGATCGGTGGTCTCAGTCCCGAAAATATCCTGAACTACCAGAAATTCAAGGCTTTCAAAGCCCTTTACCGCATGGTGTGTGTTTGGATCAGAAAGGGCTGGGTTCTCACCATAAATATACATACCTTTCATTTTGCCATCTATCATAGCAGTAGTCATCTCAGATGCTGGCAGGCCAATACTGCTTGAAAGGGAGGTACCCCATGCTTCTTCAAACTTTCTTTGAATGTCAGGACTATCGACTTTCTGATAGCCTGGGTATACATTTGGCAGACAGCCCATGTCGCAGGCCCCCTGGACATTGTTCTGGCCTCTCAATGGATTCACACCAGCACCCGGTTTTCCAAGATTACCCGTCACCATTGCAAGGTTACCAACTGCATGAACATTATTGGTTCCCATAATGTGCTGGGTAATACCCATTGCATAGTAAATACCGGCATTTTCTGCTGATCCATAGATTCTTGCCGCTTCACGTATATCTTCAGCAGCAACCCCGGTAACCTCAGAACCAAACTCTGGAGTGAACTCTTTTAACGAATCTGCAAATTCCGCAAATCCATCTGTTCTTTCACTGATAAAGGTTTTATCTTCAAGCCCTTCTTCTAAAATGACATGCATGATACAGTTTAAAAGAACAGAATCTGTACCAGGTTTATGCCTCAACCACAGGGTTGCAAACTTCGTAAGAGGTATTTTACGTGGATCGGCAACTATGAGTTTCGCCCCTCGACGAACAGCTTCTTTCATCCTGAGTGCGATAATAGGATGATTCTCGGTAGTATTGGAGCCAATAACGAGAAGTGCCTTCGCATCCTCAATTTCAGCTACAGAGTTTGTCATTGCACCAGAACCAAATTTTGCGGCCAGACCGGCCACAGTTGCACTGTGTCAGTAGCGGGCGCAGTGATCAACGTTATTCGTCCCGATAGCAGATCGGAACAGTTTCTGGAACATGTAATTTTCTTCGTTAGTACATCTGGCTGACGCCAACCCACCCAGGGCATCCGGGCCATGCTTTTCTTTAATCTCAGAAAACTTGGATACGATAAGTGATATTGCCTCTTCCCAACTTGCTGGCTCCAGAGGACCACCTTTCTGACGTCGTACCAACGGTGTTGTCAGTCGATCTTCACTGTTAATAAATTCGTAACCGAAACGTCCCTTAACACACAGCCAGCCTCGATTATGATTATCACTTCGGGAAGAAACACGTGTGATCTCATTTCCTAAGCTATGTAAGGTGATGTTACAACCGCAACCACAATAGCTACAGGTTGTCTCAGTATATTTAATACCTTCATGCCGTGGATGACCTGTCCATAATTTGGCAGAAAGAGCGCCTGTGGGACATACCGAAACACACTGACCACAGAACTCGCAGTTCAGGTCATGCTCAAAAGGAGAACATATTTTAGCATCAAACCCTCTGCCGGCATACCCAATTGCACCAACACCCTGGACTTCTTCACAGACACGAACACATAATCCACAGAGGACACACTTATTCTGTTCACGTAAAATAAACGGATTCTCGTCTACCCTATTGTGATCTCTCTCTTCTCCAGTGAATCGATTTTCACGTATATTATATTTGTAGGCAAGTTCCTGTAAGGTGCAACTTCCTGCACGCAAGCAGACCATACAGTCGTTCGGGTGATCAGAAAGCAGCAATTCAACCGTAGTCCGTCTAAGACGCTCCAGGTGATCACTTTTAGTGGTAACTATCATGCCCTCTTCAGCCGGGGTGGTACAGGATGTTACTGGACGTCGCATGCCTTCAATTTCAACAATACAAAGTCGACATGCGCCGTGTGGCTTCATGCGTGAGTCATAACAGAGTGTCGGAAGATCAATCTTTAGTTCCCTGGCGGCTTCAAGGACAGTAGCACCTTTTGGAACTTCAATTTTCTTATTGTCAATTGTCAATGTTATCATAGCGCCTACTCCTTGAGCACTGCATTGAATTTACATGCGTCAAAGCACGATCCGCACTTGATGCATTTATCCTGATCAATCACGTGCGGTTGCTTCTTTTCACCAATAATTGCTTTAACCGCGCAAGCACGTACACACATGCCGCAGCCAACACACTGATGCTCACGAATAAAGAACGTCAATAACTTATTACAGGTTTTTGATGGGCACTTTTTCTGATTAATATGTGCCTCATACTCATGACGGAAGTATTTAATTGTACTGAGGACCGGGTTTGGCGCGGACATTCCAAGTCCACACAGACTGGAGTCCCTCACGTCTTCTGCAAGTTGCTGGAGCAGCTCTATATCTCCCTTCTTACCTTCACCTTCTGTAATGCGGGTAAGAATTTCGAGTAAGCGTTTTGTACCAATACGACAAGGTACACACTTACCGCAAGACTCTTCTTTGGTGAACGTTAAGAAGAACTTTGCAATGGCAACCATACAATCGGTTTCATCGAGTACAACCATACCACCCGATCCCATCATCGAGCCAACAGACTGAAGCCCCTCGTAGTCGACAGGGAGGTCTATAAACTGTTGAGGAATACACCCACCTGAAGGACCTCCTGTCTGAACGGCTTTAAAGAGTCGGTCGTCCTCGATACCGCCACCGACATCATAAATAATCTCTTTAAGCGTCATACCCATCGGGATCTCGATAAGACCTGTGTTTCTGATCTTACCGGTCAGGGCGATAACCTTTGTACCTTTACTCTTCTCGGAACCTATCGATGCGAACCACTCAGCCCCCTTATTGATAATCGGAGGAACATTAGCCAATGTCTCAACATTATTAATGATAGTTGGCTTGCCCCAGAGGCCTTTGTTAGCGGGGAATGGTGGTTTTGCGCGAGGCATACCACGTTCACCCTCGATCGAAGCAATAAGCGCAGTTTCCTCACCGCACACAAAAGCGCCAGCGCCTAGCTTTACTTTGATATCAAAATCAAAATCTGTACCAAACAGTTTCTTACCCAGATACCCTTTTTCTCGTGCAGCATTAAGCGCTGTATGAAGTCGGTCAACGGCTAAAGGATATTCTGCACGAATATATACATAACCAAGGCTTGCCCCAATAGCATATGCCCCAATAATCATACCCTCAATAACGGCATGTGGATTACCTTCAATTACCGAGCGATCCATGAATGCCCCTGGATCACCCTCATCAGCATTACATATGATATAGCGCTGCTCAGCCTCGTTACCCGCACAGAATGCCCACTTGACACCTGCAGGAAAACCACCGCCTCCCCTACCACGCAAACCTGAATCCTTTATCGTCTGGATTACCCCCTCTGGGGTCATTTCAGCCACAGCCTTTTGAGCAGCTTTGTAGCCATCAACACCCAGATATTCAGTTATAGACTCAGGGTCAATTTTACCAAGATCATGGAGGACTATTTTTTCCTGATTGTCGTGGAAGGTATGGTAATCATCTCCCACCATCCACTCCTCGACAGGCTTACCACCGATCACATGCTCTTTGATCAGTCGCTTTACCATTTTTTCTTCGATATACTGATAGGTGCTTGTTTCACCATCAACAGTGACATCCATCAGAACGTCGCGAGCACAAAAACCACGGCAACCCACTTTGTGGAGTTTGCAGTTTTCTTTGATAGTCGCATCCTTGATGCCGGCCGCATCGAACTCCTCCCGGAGCGCCCGCATCACCTGCTCGGCACCAGCTGCAATGCCACCAGTACCCATACATACACTAACAGTTATTTGGCGGTTCACGGTGTTATTCCTTATACGGTTTTATGTTCTTGACCATTTTGTCAGCGCTCTGCTTACCAAAAACCTTGTCGTTGACCAGGACAACCGGTGCAATACTGCATGCCCCTACGCAGTTAACATTTTCAAGGGTGAAATTCATATCTCTAGTAGTTCGTTCTTCCCCTTTCAGTTTCAAGTCTTCCTGAAGTTTAGTTATAATCCTCTGCGCGCCCTTAACATGGCATACTGTACCGGAACAAACAGTTATAATGTTTTTACCGCGAGGCTTCAGATGAAACTGTGAGTAAAATGTTGCAACACCGTAAAACTGTGAAGCTGGGATATTAGCTCTTTTGGAGAACCAGTACACAGCTTCCTCTTGGATATATCCAAGTTCATTCTGCATATCCTGCAAAACAGTGATGATATTGTCGCCGTGGGCAACACTCTTCTGGTAGATTGTTTCCAGAACTTCTTCCATCTGCTTTTCCATACGCATCTCCGGTTAATGATGACTGTGAAAACGACTTCTCATCCTTGACAACATACTTGGAACAATAAAACGAGCTACCCGTCGGCCTCTAATTGATAAACACTAACAACTCACTGCCTGACAACACCATAGATCTGTGCAAAAGTGGCATCCTAGGCAAACCGCACGAAGTCTCGATGTCTTACACGTTAAAAACACACAGATTTTACATTGTTCCGGGCTAAAGGTCGAGTCCCAAAATTTTTTTTTCCCTGCTACAACTAAAACTTCTCATTTCACCATTCATTTTTTGTGTTTTCAAACTTCTCCAACTGATTTCATATTTATTTACCATATACTTTCAATCAATAATTTTTATGTGTAATTCTGAACTGATAGTGCCTTCAGCTCACCCCTATGGCCAGAGAGTATAACACTCCTGTGCAGTTCCTTCATGGCAAGTAAAATTATCCAAAATAAACGAATAATGATTTTATAACAAATATTTATACGACATACACCCCATTCTTTTGCTTAATAATCAAAGGAACAATGTTTTAAAAAACCGATTTGACAATTGCATAATCAACCGGTACATTTACATCACACTATGATGGTGAAATAGGGGTTAGAGTGAAAGTGCCTCGTTTTCGGTTCCTCTGAAGACAGGTGTCGACAGGTCTCTCCAGCACTCAAGGAGGAGCAGTTCTTCGATATCACCCTACCTGTCCCCTACACTGCCCATGAGTACTGCTCTACTCTAACGCACTAGACACTGTCATCAGTCTGCTCTCACTGCATTATCCGTGCCTGCTTCCTGTTGTCATGTACCACTTGGTACACATAAGTCGCATTCTGCTCAATACAGTGCGGCTTTGTGTGAACCCGATCTGCGAATTCGCATTCTGCAATTCTGCATACAGGAGGCACTATGCACGATGCTAACGAAAGCAGCACTTTACCTACGTCAACTGCCACCTTCAGCGTTTTCGCTGAAATGGACCCCCCCAAAGGTACAGATCTCCAACCTTTTATTGCCTCTGCCCTACAACTCAAAGGGAGGATTGATGCTCTCCGGGTTACGGACAGCGAACACGCTATAATGCGTATGGCACCCATCGCCCCTTGCTTATCTTTAAAAGATACAGGCATTAACCCTGTAATGGTAATCAATGGAAGGGACCGTAACCGAATATCTTTCCAAGCAGATTTGCTTGCAGCTGCTGCACTCGGGCTAAACGAAATAGTTATAAAACAAGGGCATGATCCTTCAGAAGGAGATCAACCCGTTACACGATCAAGTGGTGATCTTGACATACAAACCATGATAAAGATTGTCTCAGCCCTAAACGGCGGGCACGATCTTGGGGGTGAAGACCTGGAGGGATCCACTGAATTCAACGTCAGTGTTGCATTAGAACTCTCCGACGATGCAGGAGTGAATCGTCAAATAGCTGAAACATTTCTTCAAATGGCCGACAATGGAATAGATTCCGTGACCCTTGGCCCAACCTATGATCTCAATATAATAGATTCACTTATTCCTGCGGCGGAAAAGGCGGGTCTAAATCTTTACACCTCAATCATGTTCCTGAAATCTGTTGTGATGGTCAGGTATCTCAACAATTTGCCAGGTGTCCCATCTATTCCTCAAGAATTCCTAAAGAAAATGATGAATGCCCCTGTTAAAAAGGACGCAGGGTTACAGATCGCTTCTGATCTGTATCGCGATCTAACCACAATGGGCAGTGGTACAGTCATACAGGCTATTGGTCTTCGCGAGAGATTCCCTGAATTTCTCGATATGATAGGACGCTAGGAGAGCTTATGGCGCATAGGATGCCAGCACAATCTGGTTTTATCAATGGTGGTGATCTCAAATCTGATCTGTACCTGTATCAGATTCTTGAGGAAACACCAAACGGTGTTATGGTCGTCAATACCAGCCACCGCGTGATATACGCCAACCCCTCTGCCAGCCACTTCCTAGAAGTACCGTTTGCTGAGCTTTCCGGTAGCTACCTTGGCACTTCTCTTGGTGATGAAAATCAGGAGCTTTTCAATCTCTTTCAGAATTTTTTTTCTACTTCTCATTCAAGAAAAACTTCCCGATTTAGAAAAGAGATTAGTGTTGAAAAAGGTGGCAACGAAAAACGTGTTCTCGACGTAGTCTTTGTCTATCCTCCGTCTTCTCCTGAATATTACATACTCTACCTGATCGACATAACTCACCTAAAGATTCTTGAACGAGAATTGAGACAGCGCAACGTCTTTTTCCACAACCTTATTGACTCTTCAGTTGACGGTATCATTTCAGCTGACATGGAAGGCAATATCATACTCTTTAATCAAGGAGCACAATCTCTTCTTGGTTATACAGAGGAAGAAACACTCTCTGGTTTTCATGTCACACATCTCTATAATCAAGGCGTTGCTTACGAAGTCATCCAACGTATGCGCAGCCTCGAATATGGCGGCAAAGGAAAGCTTCGTCATCAAGAACTCATCGTTAAACACAAAAATGGCCAGGACATCCCTGTAAGCTTTTCAGGTGGAATTATTTATGACAACGATCAAGAAATAGCCACCTACGGTATTTTCACTGATTTGCGTGCCATGCAGAAAATAGAAGAGGATCTGGAAAACACCCATCAGATGCTGATGCAATCCGAAAAGATGGCAGGACTCGGCAGACTTGCAGCAGGCGTAGCCCATGAAATCAATAACCCAATGTCCGGAATCATGCTCTATGCCAACATGGTTTCTGAAGATCTTGGCGAAGATCACCAACTTCAGAGCGACCTCAAAACAATTATCCGTGAAGCAGAAAGATGCAAAGTAATTGTTGCAGATCTCCTGGAGTTCTCTCATCAGACCAGCTATGAGATGGATAGACTCAACCTCAATGAAGTTATCACTAAAACTCTCGGCGTTCTAAAGAACCAACCGTCATTTCATAACATTGAAATAGTGCTACATCTCGATCAGGGTTTGCGTCCAGTATTTGGCAACGCGATTCGCCTCAATCAGGTTGTCATGAATATTATGGTTAACGGAGCGCAGGCCATGGAACATGGCGGCACGTTCACCATCACCACCCGTAATCGCGCTAATCGAGAGCTTGCTGAAATTCTAATTTCTGATACTGGCCATGGAATTGCCCCGGAAATGCGAGAAAAAGTGTTTGACCCATTTTTCACCACAAAAAAACCAGGCGAAGGAACAGGATTAGGACTTTCTGTTTCCTACGCCATAGTCAAAGAACACCAGGGAAGTATTCGGGTTGCAGAGTCATCTCCTTCCGGTACAACATTCGCGCTGCGCTTCCCAGCAGTGCAAGAAACCCCAACTGGAGAAAACCATGAAGAGCATGAAAATTTCACCGGCTAAGGGAAATAGAAAATTTCTTAAAAAACTTGAGATCCGAAATGTTGATGTTCAAACATGCTATCAATGTGGTCGATGCTCTGCCGGGTGTCCTATAGCAGAATATTTTGATCTACTGCCTATGGAAGTTGTCCGGCTCGCTGGTTACGGCCTCGAACAAAAGCTTTTAGAAAGTAAGACCATCTGGTTATGCGCCTCATGCGACACCTGTGCAACCAGATGCCCAAATAGTATCGATATCACCGGCCTCATGGACATCTTAAGAGAGTTAGCCTTGCGAAAAGGTGTTAAGCCTGCCATTCCACAGGTTCCTGCTTTTCACCTATCATTTATGGAATCGGTAAGGCGATGGGGGCGAACCTATGAAATTGGCATGATTGCAGCGTACAAGCTTAGGTCACAGGATTTCACCAGTGATATGAAGCTTGGGCTCAACATGTTTAAAAAAGGCAAGTTGAGCCTGCTTCCACACTCCATTGAAGGCAAACCTGAAGTCCGCGATATCTTCGCAGGCAAGGGAAAGGAGTATGAACGATGAAAATGGCATACTATCCGGGGTGTTCACTGCAAGGGACTGCAAGAGATTACAACGATTCAATTATTGAAGTTTGCAATAAACTATCCATTGACCTGGTTGAAATTCCTGACTGGAACTGCTGTGGAGCATCTTCAGCACATATGACGAATCATGAAGTGGCTATGCGCCTCTCTATCCGTAATCTCCTGATGGTCAAAGAAAGTAATCTTGACATATTGATCCCCTGCCCTGCATGCTTTCAGCGATTAAAAGCTGCAGACAAGGCGCTTAAGAAGGATCCGGATTTCTGGGATGTAAATGACTACAACCCCGAATTCGAACTCGTGCATATCTCAACGTTTCTCTCCCGACCTGAGATTCTTGATAAGCTCTCAACCCTCATCAGCAAACCTGTTGCTGACCTTCGACTGGCCTGTTACTACGGCTGTCTTTCACTTCGACCTCAGCATTTAACAGATGCTGTTGAGCATGAAATGCCGACGACTCTTGAGAGCATTGTCTCCGCCGTAGGTGCACATCCAGTTTCCTGGTCCCACAGGACCGAATGCTGTTCAGGAAGTCTTACCATGACCAGGCCAGATATAGCAGGAAAACTCGTTGGGGATATCGTTTCAGCCGCACTTCGTGGTGGAGCAACAGCAATGGTCACAGATTGTCCTATGTGTCAGGCAAATGTCGAAAGCAGACAACTTGATATCAATCCTGAAGGCCCTCATATTCCTGTCTACTATGCCACAGAACTCATCATAGCCGCGATGAATGGCGAGTACCCGGAGAAGCAGCAAAAAATCCATCTGGTATCTGCGACTGAACTGCAAAGCCATCTGGCCCGGGCAAACCTCACCAGGGAGGAAGCACTATGACACCTGACCCTCAAACCAGAAAGCAAACAGCCCAACTACCAACCGGTGCAGTCATGGTTATCGGCGGTGGCATTAGTGGAATGCAGTCAGCCCTTGATTTAGCCAATAGTGGTTTCAAGGTCTACATGGTCGAAAAATCCCCTGCAATAGGGGGCAAAATGGCTCAACTCGACAAGACATTTCCCACTAACGATTGCTCGATGTGCATTGTCTCCCCAAAACTTGTAGAAGTCGGCCGCCATAAAAATATAGACCTTTTCACCTATAGCGAACTGACCAGCCTTGAAGGTGAACAGGGCAGCTTTACCGCTACAATTTCCAGCCGTTCCAGGTATGTGGATATTTCGAAGTGCACAGGGTGTGGTCTATGTGAGTATACCTGCCCGGTAAGTTATACTTCTGAATTCCCTGTATTGCAGAATGAAGACGGTAAAAAAAATACGCTAAAGTCCAAGGAAAAACAGCTTATAACTGGTTCAAAACCACCAGAACCCACCAAATTGTGTTCATGGAAATTCGAGGTTAACGATGAACAGTGTGGCAAATGTGGTCTATGTAAAAAGGCATGCCTCCAAAACGCTATCGTATGGGAGAAAGGTGGTGTTGCTGTCCTCGATCAAGAAAAATGCACTGGTTGCGGCGCTTGTTTTACTGCCTGTCCAAAAAAATTTAGCGCAGTAGAGATTAGCAATGCTCCAGAATTTGAAAAAAGTCTTGGCGCAGCAATTATTGAACGATCAGCCGAAATAAGAAAACAACTTGGAGAAACATTATCTGAGCAATGCATTCGATGCGGATTGTGCACCATGATGTGTAAGGAAGTTATGGGCATCAACGCCCTGAAACTTCATCAACAAGGTATTGAGGCCAGTATTGACATCTGCCAGATGTGCGGGGCCTGCATTGATGTTTGCCCTGTCAATTTTCTCTCAATAGAAGACGTTACAAACCGGACGCCACAACCCCTTTTAGATGAATTCAACGAAGGGTTAAATCGCCGTAAACCCGTCAACATTCACTACCCTCAGGCAGTTCCACGCGTACCTACAATCGACCCGGACAGTTGTGTTCAACTTAACACCGGCAATTGTGGTATCTGTAAGTCAATATGTGGTGTCGGGGCCATCAACTATCAGGACACCATTTCTGAAACAACAGTCAAGGTTGGTTCAGTTATCTATTCACCGGGCTTTGAGGTCTCTGACCCTAAGCTACGAAGCGAGTTCGGCTATGGCATATATAAAAATGTTGTAACTTCTATTGAATTCGAACGACTCCTCTCTGCGTCAGGTCCAACCTCCGGTACTGTTATACGACCAGGAGATAAAAAACATCCTAAAAAAATAGCCTGGATTCAATGTGTCGGCTCACGTGATCACAGTTGCAACCGTGAATATTGTTCTTCCGTCTGTTGTATGTATGCCACCAAGGAAGCTTATATTGCCCGCGAACATGATAAATCTATTGAACCAACCATCTTTTATATCGACATGCGTTCCTTTGGTAAAAACTTTGATGAATACATCGAACGCGCCAAAGAAAATAACGTCAGATATATCAGAGCAATGGTCAGTCGCATGTATGAAGATCCGCTTAGCGGAGATCTGGAACTACGGTATACAGACGAATCAGGAACACGGCAAAGCGAATCATTTGATATGGTCGTATTGTCTGTCGGGATCCAGATTCAGCGTTCCAGTCGTGAACTTGCGAATCTTCTGAAGATAGAGATGGATAATTATGGATTTTCTATAAGTGATACATTTAATCCACTCTCAACATCACGTCCCGGCATATATGTCAGTGGTGCATTTAATGGCCCAAAAGATATTCCTGAAACTGTGAGCGAAGCGTCTGGAGCAGCCCAGGTTGCTTCAGCAGGGCTCTCAAGTGTCAGAGGAAGCCTGATAACTGCGGAAAATTTACCAGATGAGAAACAGACAAGTAATGAAGAGTTACGTATTGGTGTGTTTATCTGTCACTGCGGAACCAATATCGCCTCTGTTGTCAATGTTGATGAGGTTATGGAGTTTGCCCGTACGTTACCCGATGTTGTCTTTGTCGATAAACCACTCTACACCTGCTCTCAGGATTCTCAAGAGCAGATGCGAAGTACCATAGAAGAAAATCGCCTCAATCGTATAGTTGTTTCGGCCTGCTCGCCCACCACCCACGAACCGTTATTCATGTCCACGATTCGGGCGGCAGGCCTGAACAAGTATTATTTTGATATGGCCAATATCCGAGACCAATGTAGTTGGGTCCATCCTCTAGAACCTGTAAAAGCTACCGAAAAAGCTAAACTCCTTACCCGAATGGCGGTTGCAAATGCTTCACAAGCCGAGCCCCTGCAAGAGATGGAATTCCCAGTTGACACAAGACTTTTAATTGTTGGTGGAGGTGTGGCCGGCATGACAGCTGCACTAGAGGCAGTTGCGCAAAACTGTTCTGTATTTCTGGTCGAGAAAGAACCGATGCTTGGTGGTAATCTGAATCTTCTGCGCCGGACTACTGATGCTCGTGATATTCAACATTATCTAAGTAACTTGATAGCCCAGGTACAGAGTAATGAGCGCATTAAGGTTTATACCAGCTCCCAGGTCGTAGAACATTCTGGATTTGTTGGTGCATTTGAAACAGAGATAATCACGCCATCCGGATCTCCACGAACCATAAAGCATGGTGCTATCCTCCTGGCCACCGGAGGTATGGAGAACCGGCCAGACATCTATGGTCTTAATGAAAACAATTCGGTCATCACACAAGTAGATTTTGAGCAAATGATGAACGACGATCCAACTGCATTGGCTTCCTTTAATCGTATCGTTATGATCCAGTGCGCAGGTTCTCGAGATAGCAACCATCAGGACTACTGCTCCCGGGTTTGCTGTAACCAGGCAGTTAAAAATAGTCTTACTTACAAACAATTACAGCCAAAAGGCCGTATCGATATTCTCTATCGTGATATGCGAACCTATGGCCTTGGAGAATTAAATTACCGGAAGGCACGAGAAACCGGTATAAACTTCATTCGGTACGAACCCAATGAAAACATGCCTGACTGTACCCTTCTCGATCAGGGGGTTGAAGTAACCGTTTATGATCCATCGATTCGTATGATGGTTTCACTTCAGGCAGACCTGCTGGTACTTTCTACAGGTATCAAACCTCGTGACACAGAGGAGCTTTCATCCATGCTTCGCTGTACTCGTAATCGTCATGGTTTCTTCATTGAAGCCCACGCCAAGCTTCGACCTGTAGATTTGCCAAGTGAAGGTCTTTTCATGGCTGGTACCGCGCATGCCCCAAAAAATATACCTGAATCGATTTCTCAGGCTCAGGCAGCGGTATCTCGAGCCCTGACCATATTATCTCGCGAAAAGCTTACCCTTTCTGCTGTTGTCTCGAAGGTTGATCCTCAGAACTGCGCAGTCTGCCTTACTTGTGTTCGCGCCTGTCCTTATGGGGTACCGTTTATAAACGCAGACCATACCGCAGAAATCAATCCTGCCCTCTGCCAAGGTTGCGGAATCTGCGTTGCGGAATGCCCAGCCAAAACAATTTATCTAGGAAGATATAACGATAGCAATATGTTCGCAAAGATCAGGCCCGACAAACTAGAAAGCACACCAATGGAGGAGGAACCCGCATGATGAGCGATAAAACAAAGAACATCGTTGCCTTTGCCTGCCGCCATTGAGCATACTCCGCAGCGGACCTGGCAGGTTCGGAACGTAGACCATACCCACCGTCCATTTCAATAGTCATGTTGCCTTGTACAGGGAGGATAGAAGAGGCTCTCATTCTGCAAGCTTTTGAGGGAGGAGCAGATGGTGTAATGGTAGTTGGCTGCCTGGAAGGCGACTGCCATTACATCTCCGGAAATCTCCGTGCAAGAGCACGAGTTAATAGAGTTTCTGAAATACTGGATTCAATAGGAATAGGCGCTGAACGAGTTCGAATGTACAACTTAAGTGCAGGAGAAGGAGCGAAATTCGCAGCGTATGCCAATGAGTTTTCCGACCATATTGAACAGCTTGGTCACAGCCCTATAAACCTGATACGCAGCAGTGAGCTCGAATCAATAAAAGCATGATCATAACGAACACAGGATATTTCAACATAGCCGGCCAGAGGAGGCATTGCAGATGATCACTGGAACCCCTAAGCCCATCGATCAAATATTAGAGATGCTGGAACCGTATAAAAGGATAGTGGTAGCAGGTTGTTTCGGCTGCGTTACTGTCTGCCGTGTTGGAGGAGAAAAAGAGGTACAGATTCTTTCATCCTCTTTAAGGCTAGCCAGGGAAGCGCAAGGAAACACCTTAGAAATTAAAGAGGTGTGCCTGGAGCGTCAGTGCGACCCTGAATACCTTGAAGCATTTCGACCGTTTGTTAATGATTATGATGCAGTACTGTCCATTGCCTGTGGTGCAGGCATCCAGTTTATTGCAGAGAAGTATCCACAAACTCCTGTGCTTCCTGGAATAAATACCGGGTTTCTTGGGGTTACTGAGCGGCAGGGAGAGTGGGCCGAGCGTTGTCAGGGATGCGGCGATTGCGTACTCCACCTCACTGGAGGTATCTGCCCGGTGAGTCGCTGTGCAAAATCCCTTTTCCATGGCCCGTGTGGCGGTTCCGCCAAAGGCATATGCGAGGTATCGCCTGATGTAGCTTGTGGATGGCAGCTTATTATAGATAGACTCAAAGCACTGAACCAGCTTGGTAATTACGGTAAAATCATACCCTATAAAGGCTGGTCCAGTTCACGGGACGGCGGCCCACGCCGCATAATCAGGGAGGACATGACACAATGAAAGCTGGAAGCAACCTTGAAAAGGTATTACAGGCCGGCCATTTCGCTGTCACAGCCGAGTGTGGCCCCCCCCGCGGCGCAGATGCAGATATCGTCCGTAAAAAAGCGGCTTTTGTTAAAGGTAATGTAGACGCCTGCAATGTAACAGATAACCAAACCTCTGTCGTACGTATGAGCTCACTGGCTGGTTGCCTTCTTGTAAAAGAATGTGGAACCGAACCACTTATCCAGATGGTTGTTCGTGATCGTAATAGAATCGCCCTGCAATCTGACCTTCTGGGTGCCGCCGCAATGGGTGTTAAAAACCTACTCTGTTTGTCTGGAGATCACCAGAAATTTGGAGAAGACCCACAAGCTAAAAATGTTTTCGATATCGACTCCATCCAACTCATCCACTTAGTCAAACAAATGCGAGACGAGGGAATTTTCCCTTCTGGCAAAAAGCTTGAAGGTGAACCACGCTTTTATATAGGCTGTGCTGTAAATCCATTTGCGGATCCCTTTGAGATACGAGTACCACGCTTTAAGCTCAAGGTAGATGCAGGAGCAGACTTTGTACAAACTCAATGTATCTACAATATGGCAAAATTTAAGCAATACATGGAAGACTCCAGAAAAGAAGGCCTTCATGAAAGAACGAAAATTCTCGCAGGGGTAACACCTTTAAAATCTGCAGGAATGGCTAAATTCATGAAAAAGTTTGTAGCTGGGATGGATATCCCCGATGACATCATCAAGCGCATAGCAGATGAGCCAAAAGAGAAACAGGCAGAGAAAGGCATAGAGTTGTGTGTTGAACAGATTCAGGAATTAAAAGAGATAGAAGGCGTCGCCGGGGTGCATGTAATGGCGATTGAGTGGGAAGAAAAGCTGGAGAGAATTATTGGAGATGCAGGGCTTTTACCAAGACCCCTAGTTGATTGATATGCGAAGGATCACCCCTTCTACATCCTTCAATTCTATACAAGGAGAACAACATGACTGAGAGAAAAAACATACTTCTGGTTGACGATGACCCTGATTTTGTTGAAGCCGTAAAAGTAATTGTCGAGAGCGGTGGCTACGATGTACGTGTGGCTTACGATGGCAAAGAAGGCCTAGATGCTGTTAAAGAACAGAGACCTGATCTTATCGTACTTGACGTGATGATGCCGGTAATGGATGGCCACGCCACCTGCGCTGCACTAAAGAAAAATCCGGATACAAGCGAGATCCCTATAATTTTGTTAACCGCCGTTGCTGACCGTGTGACTACGAGTAAATACTCACACAGGGATATGCTGGAAAGTGAGGCAGAAGATTACATGCCTAAGCCTGTCGATCCTCCAGAACTCCTGACCTTGATTAAGCGGTGGCTTGCATAGGTAATACCGCTCCAAATGCATATCCTGCTCTCTTAAACTACAGTCCAAAAGAGCAGGATATCGTAGTAACATAGACAAGCTGCTATCTATTCAAGTAGTTACTGGAACCACCCAAACTTATCTGGAGAGGGTTATGGGAGAAATCCGTATTCTCATTATTGATGATGAAGAGGTTATCCGGGAGGGCGTCCAACGAGCTCTATCAGGAAGAGGCTATCTCATCGACAAAGCTGAAAACGGGGAGAAAGGAATTGAGATGATCCGTAACCACGGCTTCGACATTGTCCTTCTTGATCTGATGATGCCCGGCATTGACGGTTTTGCAGTACTTGACTGGATTAAAGAACATCGACCAGAGATTGAAGTTGTAGTCGTTACCGGTTTCGCCACTGTTTCAAAGGCGGTTACCGCTATGAAGCAGGGAGCCTTTGATTTTGTCGGTAAACCGTTCACTCCAGATTACATCCGCATAGTTGTCAGCAGAGCTGCGGAAAAAATACACCTTGAAGCAGAAACAGAGAGACTTCGTGAAGAACATTCACTCAACCTGACGGCAATTCAGAATGAAAAGAGCCGCCTGAAAACAGTTTTTGGTTGTATGGCAGAAGCGGTTGTTATTACAGATAGCAACGGCATTGTCGTTCACCACAATCCTGCAGCAATAAAAATTCTTGAAATTCAAACCGACCCTGTTATTGGAAAACCGCTCGCGGACTCAATTATAGATGACACAGCTGTCAAAATGGTCCAACAGGCCATTGAAAAATCACGTGTTGTTACCAGAGAGTTCCCTCCAGGTACAATTTCGAGGAAATATCTGCGTGCTCACTGCGCCCCGGTAACTGCTGAAAACGATGCTGTTATCGGTTCAGTAACAGCATTTGAAGATATCAGCACACATAAAGAAATCGATCAAATGAAATCTGATTTTGTGGCCATGGTAGCGCACGAGCTCAAGTCCCCCCTCGCCTCAATCGAACAGATGATTTATGCCCTGCAAATCGGCTGTGAGCATGAAGCAGGCCAGGCGTGCTCAAACATGCATAATCGCATTACAGTACGCACCAAAGATTTACTCAGCATGATAGATAACCTGCTCAATCTTTCTAAAATGGAAAATGGTACTGTAGAGTTTAATCTCGAGCCAATTCGTGGTCATGAAATTCTTGACCACATTCTTGATGTAATCACCGAACAGGCAGAAAGTAGAAACATTACAATATATTACAAGCCCTACGGTGAAGAATGGTGGTTTAATGTTGACTATGACCACATACGTTCAGCCTTCATGAATATTATTTCCAATGCTGTCAAGTATACGCCTGATGGCGGAAATGTGAGCATATCAACCACAGTAAGTGGTGGTTTTGCCAACCTTACAGTGGCTGACTCTGGAATTGGCATCAGCCAAGAAGATTTACCTCATATCTTCGATCGCTTTTTCAGGGTTAAAGGGAAAGCAACCAGACACATAACCGGTTCAGGGCTTGGTCTTTCATTAGTTAAAGAGGTTGTTGATGCACATCAGGGCTATATTGATGTGAAGTCGGAACTTGATAAGGGAACATTTTTCACCCTAAGTTTCCCGGTTATTCGTCAACCTTCAGCCGAGGTAACCACATCATCAACAAGTATTGAATAACCACCCCAGGAAGGGAGGGACTAAAGGCGCGCCTTGAATGGTAACCTATTCCCAGAACTTTAGTTTACATAACTTCAACTTTACCGAAAGTGGAAATACAAAACAAAACATGGGCGGGGAAACAAAGTCCTTCAGTTTTATTGCTTCAGCAAACTTTACCCAGCTTTCTTTTGGTAATTTTTCTACTAATACTCACGAATCTTGGGGTGCTGCTCTTAATAATGTCGTTGTTGAAAAGGCTCCCGTACCAGAACCCACTACAATGTTGTAATTTGGAACCGGCCTGATAGGCCTAGTTGGTATTGCTAGAGGAAAGAGAAAATACGATTGTTAGAAGTTTGTAACTTTAAGGCGGGGTCAGTTATGGCTTTGTCTTTTTTCACAACAGATAATTACAGAGTATCTTATGGTTTCTCTGTAATTATCTGTTGTTATCTTTTATACGGTAATGCAAGTTTATAATAAAACTGTATTTGCTTTTCAAAGGAAGACCATTCATCTCTGTATTCCACATGTTTTTTTCTCGCTGGGAATATCAATTAGAAAAAATCATATTTGGAGCTATTATTCTTTTTGAGGAATCAGGGTATCCTCTTCCTCAGTAGTACCTTTTCGTTTTTCTATCTTGCTCTGTTTTTTTTCTTCTTTCTTTTTTTTCTTTGCCAACTCTTTCTGCCGTTTTTCAAATGTATAGTTTGTTCTGGCCAAGAATTTGTCCTTATTAATATTTCACGTTTACAGAAAAAGACCCAGCATACTGCTGGGTCTTTGTAATAGTCGATACAAAGAAGTTCTTACAGCTTAACAACATTCTCTGCAGCAGGACCTTTAGGTCCATCAACAACATCGAAAGATACTCTTGCACCTTCCTCAAGGGATTTGAAACCCTCTGATTGAATTGCTGAGTGATGAACAAATACATCTTTACCGCCGTCCTGCTCAATAAAACCAAAACCCTTTGCATCGTTGAACCACTTTACTGTACCTTCGGCCATCTTGTAATACTCCTGTTTGCTGGTGTCCCGTGGAAACCATTTAGTTATAGTGCTGATGCATCTTTAGATGCCTCGGCTTGAAGTCTGAACGTCCAGACATTGAAATCTATCATTGTACAAAATTACTTATGGTAAAATTGACGTAGGAAATCTACTCAAAGGTTAGGGGCTGTCGCCTGTGAGAGGGTATGCGTTTATCTAAAATACACTATAGTTGATATTGTGGAAAAATCAAAACACATCTCGAGGTTCAGCAGGTTCTTGGAAACATTTCAGTGTTTCCAAAGTGTGTAAGGTCATCAGAACCATGAGTACCAACCAACATAATTGCTATATTATAATGACTTAGCCGTAATGCATGATAAAGACACACACACCAAAATTCACACATTAAAATATTCTTAACATATAGTATACACCATTTAGACAATTGTTGTCTCTCATTGCGTTCGATGTCAGCAAATAATCACACTTTCTTCCTGATCAATCCGCAAACCTCTGTTACCAGTTTACGTGCTGCAAACAGGGAAACCATAGACGCATCCAATGTAGGTGCCACTTCAACAATGTCCATGCCTAGAATGGGCAACTCAAATAATCCCTCAAGTAAGTCAAGTAACTCTCTTGAGGTTAATCCACCAAACTGTGGGGTGCCGGTACCTGGAGCATAGGCTGGGTCCAGACAATCAATGTCTATTGTCAGGTAGATTTTATGTAAATGAGCCAGCTGCTTTTTTACTCGATTGATGGCATCCTCAATGCCTTTCTTTGATATTTCTTTGGAGGAAATCACCTGAACTGGATGTTGCTTGAAAAACTCAATTTCACCCAGTTCAATGGACCGAATACCAAGAAAGAAAATATCTTCAATCCCCCGAATGTTTTCAAGCTCCAAGGCTCTTCGCTCAGTAGATCCATGAGATAACTTGTCACTGCCTAGTTCATCACACAAGTCAAAATGGGCGTCTATGTGGATAATGCCGAAGGGTTCATCCAACGCAGCATCAATACCACGCTGCACAGGTATGGTTACGGAGTGATCGCCACCGATCATGATGAAGAAACAATTATTCTTGACAAGGTCTGCAGTCAAGATCTCAACAGCAGCAAAGGTTTCATCCCTGGATTTTCCAATAACGTTTCCTATGTCTTTTAGCTTAAGGTCTGCAAAGGATTCGAAATCCTCAGTAGTCGGCGATATGGTATAGGTAATACCTCGTAGAGCATCTGGAGCATCGGCCGCTCCTGCTCTAAATGAAACACTACCGTCAAAGGGAATACCGAAAATAACAACATCTGTTTCTGTACGTTTCAAGTCTTGATTGTTCAATCCTGCCCAAATTCTTGGATCTCGCCACAAGCATTGGTCCATATATCCATCCCTACTTTTCGTATGTGTCATTTGTAGAAAAAATTATCAGAAAGCTATGACATCTTTACGTGTAAATATCGACGAAAAACATCCAGACCTTCGTCTATGTTCTTTCGTCCAAAACCTATCCGAAAACGATCATTTGGTGTTTCAAGTAATTCCGACCTATATATTTTAGGCGGAAGAAGCAATACCCCGGCGCTGGTGACAAGATCTTCACAAAATGTATCAGCGCCTTCGGGACCTTTGTAGCGAGGGTAACCTACACACCCACCGTCCGGTCGTCGCCATTCGAAAATTTCTGGAAATTCACTAAAAAACTGATCCAATTTCTCTGCATTGCTATTGACTAGTGACCTGTTCCTCTCCAGAATCTGCTCTCGAGCTTTCAATGCAACAATTGCGAGATACTCACTTGGTGCTGAATTACATATTGAAAGATAATGTTTATAGCGCTCCATTTTTTGCAATACATGTTGATCCTTGGTCATAATCCAGCCTATTCTGAGCCCGGGTAAACCATATGCCTTGGACATCACATTAAGAGATAACCCCTTTTCGTACACATCTGCAACCTGTGGAAGTCGGATTTCTGCCTCCCGCTCAACTAGACGATAAACTTCATCACTAAAAAGATATATCTCCTTTTCCCGACAGAGCTCTACCAATGCATCAAAGCGACTTCTCTCAAGCACAGCTCCAGTCGGGTTGTTTGGGAAATTAATGGAAATCAATCTTGTATTGGGCCTGAGCTGACCTCGCAAATGATCGATATCGAGAGACCAATTGTCTTCGGCACTAAGAGGAACCCCTGTTACCTCGCATATATCCAAAGGTAGAGTTTCTGCTGCCTGGTAGTTCGGCACAACAACTATAGCGTGGTCATCTTTTTCTAAAAGAACACGCATGGCGATATAGACCCCTTCCTCTGCCCCGGAAAAGCATAGAATATCTGTTGACTTAGCACTATCATATGTCTTTGCTATCTCCTCACGCAACTCTCTGTTCCCGAAAGTTTCCGTATAGCCAAGCCACTGTTCTCCAAGTAAGTCCAGGTTCTCTTCAGGAGCCATTCGTAAAAGATCAGCAATAGACATGCTCTCTATATCAGATGCCGTCATATGATATTTGGCAGCAAATTCCCAATTGGAAAAAAATACTTCTAATGCAAAATCACGCACAATACACTCCTGTAACTCGTTAGTTCCTATCCCAAAAACACATATTTTATCAAGTTCGATGATTATGGATTATGTTCAAATACCGAGAAAGTGTAGGCAAAACGATATAGCTCCGCACTTTAAAGAGGAAGGACTCCCTGCACCTGCTATGGCAGTATGTGCAACCAAACGGTTTTTAGCAAGCACGGGATTTATTCAAAATCTACAGCACAAGCTAATTACCAAGTATTCACGTTGACGGCCCTCTTTACTTACTGATCTGCTCAGAACGTTTATACCGACCATTCAACAATCCTTCTGACCTCTCACTCGAGTGATTTAATCCCTTAGTACTCTATTTGCTTGCCTAGAAACAGATATATCTGCGGATTGCTCCACTCTCATACCTTATTTTAAATAGTTAGCAGTCGTGACCACTAACTATTAAACACACCTGCGCTGAAATACGTTGTCTGAGCGGCTTAGGCACAATTGGAAGTGGCAGGAACCAATAGAGATTCTTAACACCTTTTTTCACAAGATTCTTAGCGCAGATTGCGGCATTCGTAACCGTTGCTTGTCATATCAGGTAATCACCACCATCTACGTACCCTGTCACACCGCCTTAAGCATTAATCTGTTCAGCCATAAGGCGGTGTGCACTCTAACAATACATTAAAAATATTCACTAACCGGATAATTCCTTACTTTTCAATCATGAATGGGTAGGAAAACTCGGTAGGTGGCGAAAACACTTCTTTAATCGTGCGTGGAGAAACCCAACGCATGAGATTGTTTATTGCCCCAGCTTTGTCGTTAGTTCCAGACGCACGGCCGCCCCCAAATGGCTGTTGCCCTACCACAGCACCTGTAGGTTTATCGTTTATATAGAAATTACCTGCAGCATTTTCCAATCTGTCCATAGCAAGACTTGCTGCCAGGCGATCACGAGCGAAGATGGCCCCAGTGAGGGCATAGGCGGAAGTGCTGTCACAAAGGGCAAGAGTTTCCTCATATTCCTCATCTGGATAAACATAGATGGTGAGAACCGGCCCAAATATTTCTTCTACCATTGTTTTGAATTTCGGATCATTGGCTAATATTACAGTAGGCTCTATGAAATAACCGACACTATCGTCAAATCCACCACCAATAATAACCTCACCACCTTCATTCTCATTTGTGTAAGTAATAAATTCTGTTATGGCAGAGAACGCGCTTTTATCGATAACGGCACTGACAAAATTGCTAAAATCGGTTGTAGGTCCCATTGAAATTTTACCCATTTCACGACGAAGAAGTTCTTCAACTGCTGGCCATAATGAGCTTGGAATATATGCACGGCTAGCAGCAGAACACTTTTGTCCCTGATACTCAAAAGACCCTCTCACCAGCGCAGTAACTAATTCTTCAGGATCTGCTGAAGCGTGAGCAAATATGAAATCTTTTCCGCCAGTTTCGCCTACAATACGCGGATAAGACCGGTAATGAGATATATTGTTCCCTATAGTTTGCCACATTTTTTGGAACACTGGTGTCGATCCTGTAAAATGAATCCCAGCCAAACGTGGATCATCCAGGCATATATCACCGACTGAGGCTCCTGATCCCGGAACAAAGTTTATAACTCCTGCTGGCAATCCTGCTTCTTCCAGTATCTGCATGAATATATACGGTGTATAGACCAGTGATGACGCTGGTTTCCATACAACAGTATTACCCATTATTGCTGGTGCAGTAGAAAGATTCGCAGCAATAGCTGTAAAATTGAAAGGTGTTACAGCAAAAACAAACCCCTCAAGCGGTCTATGCTGAACGTAATTCCATACTCCAGCTGATGACTCAGGCTGGTTTTGATAGATCTGTTCTGCAAACTTCACATTAAATCGTAGAAAGTCAATTAGCTCACATGCTGCATCTATCTCTGCCTGATATACAGTTTTTCCTGCACACAGCATCGCACCAGCATTGAGTTTATATCTGTATTTATTAGCCAGCAGCTCAGCAGCTTTCAGGAAAATAGCGCAACGTTCCTCCCAACGCATAGAACGCCAGGTCCTTTGTGCTTCTATGGCAGCCTCGATTGCCATCTTCACTTCCTCAGGTCCAGCTTTGTGGTACGTTGCCATAACCTTTGAATGATCATGGGGCATGACAACTGTTCCAGTATTCCCGGTTCTGATTTTTTTACCACCTATTACCAACGGTATCTCGATAACACTCTCACTCATTTCCTTAAGGGCGGCCTTAAGCTTCACACGCTCCACTGTTCCGGTTGCATAGCTTAGGATTGGTTCGTTTACTGGTTTTGGAGTTCGAAGAATAGCATTATTTAATAAATTCATTAGCATAAACCTTTCTGTAGAATGGAATTAGCGATAGGGCTATTTAGTCTTTTTGCCAAATCCTATTTGGATTAACCCTTTTGAAAATCGCCTTTATGATTACACCGGCCCTTTTTTAGTGTTCTTTCAACCGTCGTATACTGTAACCAAGCCAATGTTTTCCAGATGGCACATACACCCTCATGTGATAACCTGTTGCTAAAAGAGAAGCACGTAGGCTTGGCGTTACACCGTATAACAAGTAGAATTCATACATTCCTTTAGACACATTATAATGTTTTATAAGATCTAAAGGGCACCAACGACGTGTTTGTTGTGAGTTGCTACTGCTGGATACATTTTTTTAGGACACATATTCACTATCTTCTAAAAAATGCTTGTATATATATTCATTCTGCTAGTACGCAATTTCAACCGGTTCTCTGTAATTTTTTTTACACATTCAAAAGATAAGGCGTGTTCGAGAACTGTTCAATTATGGAAAAACTCCACAAGCACATTGTGTACAATTTATGAATACATACATTGTATTCCTTAACGCATCGTTATGTCAACTTCTTTCATCAATCAATTTATAAACTCATACGTAAATACTTTAGCTGGAGTAAAGAGAGCTAGCATTGCTCCTATATCTGCATATAGCTTTTTTTAGGTTTTACTCGTTTGTTTACATATCCAATATGTTGCAACAAAAAAGCCGACTGACAGGTTTCCCTATCAATCGGCTTCTTCCCAGGTGCCTCTAGTAAGTACTTTGTAATAGCAAATTTATGCCAATACATTACCCATTGTATTTTTTGCTAAAATTTCACGTTCTAACTTCTGCCTGTATCACATAGATAATTTTCATATGCTCTTGATCTTTCACAACTCCTGTCACATTCACTTCTTCCCCAACACTTGTTTCAAGATTTAACCCTTCAAGTAAATATACGCCATTAGCTGTCTCGAGAATAAGCCCATTATCAGTTTTCGTAACAACTCCACTAAAGGTTTGTTTTATTTTGTGGAGATTTGCTTCTATAATAATCACATTATGCTTCTCGTTGGCCGCCTTTACCCAAAAGACCGAATCACCTGTCATAGTAATTGCTGTTAACAGGAGACTGCCGACAATTCCAGCCAAAATTACGTATTTACTCATCATTTCCCTCATGCCACAATGATTATAGGTGCGGGTTATAGCTTTCAGGTCATCTGAAGGAATCGTGAACCCTGCTAACGTCCACGCTTCTCATTAATATTTACTTTTTGAGTCTTATTCATATGCGAAAGAGAAATTAATACTACTGAATGCGATACTTCTTCTCGAACTCAAGAAATTCCTATTCGCGATTGTTCTTCTGGTAAATCAGGGCAAAAGACTTTTTTAACCTAATATTCTCAATGCAAAGTGCATACCGCTTCCGCGAATACCAGTTTCTTCAAGCTTACAGCCATTCCTGGTATAGCAATACAGTGTGCTGTTGGTAATATCTTGCACACATATGTGCAAAATACGTTTACATGTGCAGGTGAACCGGCAGAATTTATTAAGCTTCCACTACTGACATTTACAAGTAGTCAATATTACGACCTGAAACCTCGCAATTACATGCGGGTTCTGCTACATTCAGGGTTACTTAAACAAAACTGATGTAAAAGAGGCGCCACCCAGGCCGCTCATTATTCCCCTGATAAATACACGTGCGATTATGTCGTTCCACCGGTTCTCAATAACATCAAAGCTGTTTCTACTTCTCTTCGTATTTGTCCTGATATTCTATGGGACACTGGTGCACATTTTTTTCCACATTCAGAAAATGATGAATCTTTCAGAAGAAATTGTCAGCATCAACAATGTAGTTGCTGATCAATCCAAAATTCTGATAGAGAACCTTCTTGAGATGGATGCTAATGTGAAGAAGTTCACACTGCTGCAAAATGACATTTATCGTGAATATTTTGACACTGCCCAGAAGCTCTTTGACTCCAGCCTCATAAACATCGACCACCTCACGGCAAGAGGCTATACAGCGCCAGCCGTATTCTCCCTTTTTCTTGATGAATACAATAGCCATCTTGATACAGTCGGAAAAACAGAATGGGAGAATCCTGAAAACATTATGTGGGTTGATGAAACCAAACTTAATACCTGGCTTGCCTTACTCGTACAATTTCGTGATCTTAATCAAAATGATATAGAAGAATCACTCATGCACATTCATGACATGACACTTAACTCCATGCGTAATGGCTTGATTGGCTTTGGGTTCTCAATAATTGCCTCGTTCTTTGGAGTCTGGTTTATTTCCAGATCAATTATCACCCCCCTCAAACAGCTCACTTATGGACTTCGCACTATGTCTATGGGCCATTACAGCGGTGAAATCACAGTTACTGCAAAGGATGAATTTCGTGACCTTGCTTCCGCCTATAATGAGATGAATGGTGAGCTACGCGAACAGGAAAATCTCCGGGCAGATTTCATAGCCTCACTCAGCCATGAAATCCGCACTCCACTCTCTTCGATTCAGGAATCTGTCAACATGCTGGCTGAAGAGGTTCTAGGTGAAATCAACGAAAAACAACATAAATTCCTGACTATTGCAAGTTCAGAACTTACCAGGATAACTGAATTACTGAATCACCTTATGGACGTTTCAATACTTGAATCAAAAAATGATGAACAACGAAAATTGCAAATTATTGACCCTCAGCAAATAATGGATGACTGCATCACCGGAATAAGCAGCTCTGCGGATCATAAACACATCACTATCACCCAAGACTGCCAGGATAGTGTTGGAAAAATTCAGGGGCGACCAGAAGAGCTTCAACAGGTGTTTTTCAACATAATTGGTAATGCTATTAAATTTTCACCTATAAACAGTCAAATAGACATTACTATTCTCAAAGGTGCAAATCCGGATTATGTTTTATTCAAGATATCAGATCAAGGACCAGGTATACCGGAAAATGAAAAATCATTGATTTTCAATAAATACTATCGTAGTAAATCTGCTCGCAAACATATGAACGGTGTTGGACTTGGCCTGTATATATCAAGGAAAATTGTGCATAGCATGGGTGGCGCAATCCAAATTGAGAACAATATTGATACTGGTTGTACCTTTTCTGTAATTGTACCATTGGCCTGAGATAGCCATTCTTATTTTACTGATTTCATGTACAATTGCTCGCTTAACAATATAAGGATACCTTTTAAAAACATCAATTTTCGAAGGTCGCCACAAATCTATTTTATATACGTTACTATCACGAAATGACTTTACTCCGTTTATCACTTATCCTCCTATTTTTACTCTACAGCCTAGCTGGTTGCAGCAAAGTGCAACTCGTTGCTGCGCTTTCTCCTGACATGCAAAAAAATCGAATGGGGGAGCAGGAATTTGAACTTGGCAATTTTGAAAAAGCAGAAGATATCTTCCTTGAAGTAGTTCATAGTAATACCAATTCACAAGCACGAAATACCGCACTGTATAATCTTGCCTGTACGCGAATTGTTACAGCAACAGATTCTGACGAGTTTATGCAGGCCATTGATCTTTTAAACAACTGGAAAAGTACATACCCGTCAACCGTGTATATGGAGAACCCGAATCTTCTGATCACCGCACTTACATCACGCTCCCTGATTTTTCAGATTGATAAACTAACATTACAGGAAGAACATGATTCTATACTCTCCAAAGCCTATGACAGTAAAAAAGTTATAACCATGCAAAAAAAGGAAATAGAAGAGTTACAAGGCAAGTTACAAACCCTGCAGCATCAGATAAAAGAACTTGAAGCAATTGATCAACAACTGCAGGATAAGAAGAAACCACTATGAAATCACAATCTAGCTATACACTTCTCCTCGTTGATGACGATTCCAATATCCTTGAAGTGCTTGAGGCCAGACTCAATGCTGCAGGATACACCATTGTAAAAACCACAGATGGCACATCGGCCCTTTCCATATTAGAAAGCGAGCATATTGATATGGTCGTTTCTGATGTGAAAATGCCAACCATGAGTGGCATTGAGCTTTACTCAAAGATGCAGACTCTCCACCCTGGACTTCCGGTCATCTTTCTCACAGCATACGGCAGCATATCAGAGGCTGTTTCTGCAGTCCAGGCTGGTGCGGTAGACTACTTAACCAAACCATTTGATGGCAAGGCACTTGTACATAAGGTCAACACGTATTTCAGCACCCTAAAAGCACCAACCTCTGCCCCTAAAACACGAGAAAATCTTGTTAACGATGGCTTCATCTGGGGACACAGTCCTCAAATGCTCGACCTAAAAGAAATGGTTCGTCGAGTTGCCGCCAGTAACGTGAACACCCTAATCCTAGGCGAGAGTGGTGTAGGTAAAGAGTGCATTGCCAAGGCTATACACGATAACAGTCAACGGAATAACGGCCCGTACATAATAGTTGACTGTGGATCTACACCTCCAGGAATTCTTGAAAGTGAGCTTTTTGGTCATACTAAGGGTGCTTTCACTAATGCGATTCTCGATAAAAAAGGTCTTATTGAGGCTGCAGACGGTGGAACACTTTTTCTTGATGAAATTGGCAATATTTCATCCGACATGCAACACAGACTGCTACGTTTCCTGGAAGATAAAAAAATCCGAAAAGTAGGGGCAATTCAAGAAAAACATATTGACTGCAGGGTAGTCGCCGCTACCAATGCCGACCTCACTGCAGATATTGAGTCAGGAAAATTCCGGCAGGATCTCTACTATCGCCTTCGGGTTGTCACACTTAATATCCCACCCTTACGAGATCGCCGAAGTGATATAGTTGAACTCGCAAAATTCTTTGTAGCCAGTCATTGTGCTTCCTATAATATGCCGCCTGTCAATATTCCAGAACAGACGTTAACGTGGATGCAGGGCTTTAACTGGCCAGGAAATGTCCGACAACTAAAGAACTCCCTCGAAGCAGGTGTAGTCCTTTGCCGTAACAACACGCTACTGGTGTCTGACCTACAACTGGACATGGAAACCTTACCCACTGAATCTACACACCCAACCGAAATACCAAGTAAATTCTCACTTGAACATAGTGAAAAGGAGGCAATTATCCGAGCACTTCAGGAAACCAATGGGGTTCAGAAAAGAGCAGCTGAGCTTCTCAATATCAGCAGACGGTCCATCCATTATAAGTTAAAGAAATACAACATCACGCCTACAGACTATAAGTAGAAAACATAACAGATCATATTCAGTGGCACTTTTTCCTTTTGGTTAAACAGAGAGTTATCATCCTAACGTAGTTGTGTTACAATCTTAGCTGCGAACATCTACAGACATGCGTATTTGCTTAATAAGCTTGAATGTACTGATTTCATGACATATACTTTATAGTAACACTCACATTTTCCTATAGTCTGCGTTTTGCTGTCACAAATAGATGAGTCCAACACATCCTTAAACGCCCTAAATGAGCAAAGCCTCTAACAGTACGGAATCAATCCCTGTAAACCACATCGAACCCTCTTTATTATTTTCTCTAGCACAAATGAAAATAGGAGAATCGATTGGTGGCGAAGAGATTACTGTTTCCGAGCTGATGAAAAAAGACCAACTCCTACTCGAGTTCCCGACAACTGAACATTTTGAGGAACAGGGTTATATTAAACAACCTGTAACCATCGGCCAAAACTGCTACTTTTCAGCTGACAACAACCAGGTTTTTGCAAGTGTAACCGGGTACCCTAAAATACGATTTCAACCGGTAGCCGATAAAGATATCGCAATTTTACACATTACCGTTGAGCCTCTTTTTCGAATTTCTGCAGATCAGATGAAAGCTGCAATTGCCATTCACCCACCCATTGCCGACAGTCAATCTCTTCAGGATTTCGACCTAAACCAGCTCGTTGCGGAAGAAGGCATTATCCATGGAATTGATTCATCCATGCTAGAAAAAGCTAAAAAGTGCATTCAAGTTGGGCAACCCGAGTTTAACATCATGATGCTCGCCAGAGGGAATAAGGCCCACCATGGGCTAGACGCCTATCTTGAATTCGAGGTAAAAACTGGTCCCATCCCAGGGAAAATTCTTGAAGACGGTACTATCGATTTTCGAGAACGAATGATTTTCGTTCCGGTATCAAAAGGCCAGGTTATCGCTAAAAAAATTCCTCCTACACATGGAACTCCTGGAAAAACTGTCCTTGGTCAACGAGTTGAGCCACAGGCTGGCAATGATATTTCAGTCAACACTTTAAAAGATGCTACATATTCTTCTAGAACACACACCGTTACAGCTACAGCAGATGGCGTTCTTTCAGTAGTGGGTGACACGATTATCAAAGTATGTAGCAGACAAGAGATAATGAGTGACATTGATTACTCCACAGGCCACATAGAATCTCGCAATTGTGTACTAATTCACGGTTCAGTACAGCCAGGATTCAAAGTTAAGTCTGATGGCAATCTGGAAATTCGTGGCACAGTAATGTCCACCACCATTTCAAGTCAATCTAATCTTGTTATTAAGAGTGGTATTATCGGCAAGAACAGTACGGTATCGGCCTTAGGTGACGCTGACATTTATTTTGTTGAACAGGGCGAAATAGAATGCGGCCGCAATTGCATAATTCGAAAAGAGAGCTACTACAGTACAATAGTTGCCAGAAAAAACATTCTCTGTATGCCAAGTAGTACTGTTGTTGGCGGTAAACTCATCGCTGCAGGCAACTTATCCTTAGGCAGCGTCGGCTCTGCAAACGCAGCCCCTGCTTTTCTAGCTGCAGGAGTGGATGGAAAACGCCTTCGTCAATATAACGATCTGCAAAGAAGTCTTGCTGAGCAACAGGAGACATTGATACGATGGATGCAACTCCATAAAGGTAACATCCATCAAAAGAAGATCAAAAAAATGGAACGGGCAATTGAGGAAACCCGTCAGCAGGTCTCAAAAATCAACCTCATTCCGGGAACCGGCCACTTTTCACGACCTGACGAAAGTGATGAACTGTCAGATTACGGAGCAATCGTTATTCAGGACATATCGATTGAAATTCACGGCATAATTTATGCTGGAACCATAATTCAGATAGGTAATAGAAGCATAACGTTGACGAACACCATCTCAAACAGACTTTTCAAGCTCAATGACACCTTTACTGACATTTCCGCCCTGCCTCTACGAAGAAGATGAAATCGTATTTAGACAATCACACAAAGCCAGTATGCTTAAGCTTAAACATTAGTTTAAGCATACCAAGCAAAGCATTAACTCGCGCTCGTTCCTAGTTCTCGTTGTTTCTTTAACCAACCGGCACGTATGTAATATTGCTGCCCACTGGTTACCCATTCATCACATTTTTCATAATGGCCCATGATCGGATAATCCGGAGACATATTTTTATCCAGGCGACAAAGTCCATTTTCTATAGTTATAGGCCTGAACCTCTTGCAGCTCAGACAAATTTTCCGTAAATGTTCCATGGTTATATAAGATCTTAATTTGAAGTAAAGTATTGAAAAGCTACCTTCCACATGCCGCCGTGAAATGTTTACAGCTGCCAATTTCTGTATAGCTATGTTCATTATACATATCAATGAGTGGACAACCAAAACCATAACGTTGCATGTAATACAAGATTGTATCTCGCGAGTCTTTTATGATATGTGATGAGTTCGTCTCGTAGTTATTATAAATAACCCCAGTGAGCTGAAGTTTTCGATTTTGCAGAGCTTCCAAAGAAGCTAAGGTATGATTCAAAGAACCGAGCCGCGAACTCGTTACCAATATGAGTGGCCAGCCAATTTCCGTAAAATAATCTAAAAACGTATACCCTTCACGCAAAGGCACGAAAAGCCCCCCTGCCCCCTCCAGTAATATCACTTCAAATCGTTTTTGGAGTACTTGCGTAGCCTTTGTGATCTTCTCAACATCTATCGCCTCATGTTCCATGCGGGCAGCAAGATGAGGAGAACAAGGCGTTTTAAAAAGATACGAACAGGTAATACCGTTTTGATCTTCAGGAAATGGTGCAGAACCCATAAGATGTCGGTGTTTTTCTATATCTTCACTCACACCAACACATCCGGACTGTACAGGTTTCTGTGTAATAACTTTAACGCCCGATTCAAAAAGCCCTTTGGCGATGAGACCAGTTGCAATAGTTTTTCCAATATCGGTGTCTATTCCAGTCACACAGAAAACCTGTCCACTACTCATTTCCACTCCCGTTCATCTTTTTTCTGGCAATCACACAGGTTGAGACATAATCAAGTGGAATCCCCTGCTTCTCTCCAAACTGAGCCCTGTATTCATTTTCAAATTTTTTCAGGGACCTTGGAGTCCAGCGAAAAGAGCGTACTCCACCAACACCAGTCATCTGTATATGCCTAAGCACATCACGTGGACTCTTGAAAAAAACCGTATAGCGTGAAGTCTCTATTTCGAGAAGTGTGAAATCCACACTCATGATATCCGCCAGATCTGATTCGTTCGTATAGTTTAGTCCAACGCCAGTGAGAGTTTTTATCTGCTCCATGGTACCAGGCCCAAACATTGAAAAAACAAGATAACCTGAGGAATGAAGTGCCTTACCAATTTTGGCAATACATCCTGGGAGGTCCTGCAACCATTGAAATGTAGAGGAAGAAACAACAAGATCAAGATCAGCAGGCAAGAGCAGAGACTCGATATCACCTGGTAACTGATAAATACAGCCGGCCAGTTCTTTGACTCTTTCTGACGTTTCTGTACAACAATCATGAACCAGGTCATTAACCCAAAGATTCTTTACAGACTTCTCTGTACAAAATCGATGAGTCATAGAACCGGTACAGCACCCTATTTCAAGAACCCTATTAAGCTGAATTCCTGGATACTTTTCAAGTCTGTCAACAAGATGAGCCCCGACCTCTTTCTGGACCTTAGCTCCCTCATCGTAAGTTCGAATACTCCGCCTGAAATGATCGGAAATTCTTTTTTGGTCAGATTGATTCATTATAGCCGGAAGTACCTTTATATAGAACTACGGTGTATACTATTAAGTAGTTCATCCCAGCTATTCCAGCGGTAGAACGGGAAATGGCTGCCCTCAAGTTGAAGAACTCTTTCTTTACCCCAGAATGCCATCTGGTTGGAAGTTGGTACAATTCTGTCCTTATCTGAAACCAGCACTTCGTTATATATGCTGTCGTCATCTTCATGACAGTCAACGGTACCCAGATACCAGATCAGTTCATCCTGCTGATCTTTAAGATGACGTTCCGGCTGGTTCTTCAAAAAACAGCGTTCTGTATTCATTGAGCCACAGACCCGGTGGTAAAATTTGCGTCTGCTTATATCAGACCAGCCATCCGCAGTACCAGCAAACAGTTCTCGAGGAATGCCAAAGCGATCATGTATCGGACACAGCGTTCCATTTATAGCAATTGTTCGTGAAAAAAGGTGCTGGTATTGAGCAAATATTTTTTGCCCGGCCCAGACCCCCATCGACCAGCTTATTAAGATGCACTCTTTATAGTCAGATAAAACATCAGGGACAATATCTTTTGGCTCCAAATTTCTAAAATCATAGAGGTTAAGGACATCTACCTCTTGGGCGGCAAGTGGTTTGAATGGTAGGCTATCCATGCCCCAGCCATTACAGAACACAATCAGGCAGTCACATCCCTCTTTATGTAACCAGCTACATTCCATCTAAATTCGCTATCCCTCTAAAGATTGCAGACAAGAAGCTATCTCATCTGCCAGATGTTCTATATCAGACCACTGCATATCGGCAGTTAATGAAAGCCTGAAACGTGATGTCCCCTCGGGTACAGTTGGCGGGCGAACCGGGAAAATAAGATATCCAAGCTCCTGCATTCTCTCAGCTGCTGCAACAGTTTTACGATTATCTCCTATCAAAACTGGTACAATATTCGTTGATCCTGCAGTCTGCAGCCCATTCGCAACAAGACTCTTTCTAAACCTGTCACTCAGCTCCTGTAAATGAAGACGTTCCCTTTTCATTGTACCTATCAAAGAAAAGACAAAAAGGTTCCAACTCACGACTACAGGGGGTAAAGCTGTGGTGAAAATAAGTGATCGACTATGGTTGATCAAATAACGTTGTATTTCTTCCGTGCACAAGACAAATGAACCAATAGAGGCGATAGCCTTACCAAAAGGCCCTACTAGAAGATCTATCCCAGCCAAAACATCCTGTTCTTCAGCTTTGCCCAGCCCATTTGGACCGTAAAGGCCAACCGCATGGGCTTCATCGACATAAAGTAGACAGTCAAATTTTTCTTTAATACGGACAAGTTCTCTTAAATCAGCGACATCTCCATCCATACTAAAAACAGATTCGCTAACGATAACCGTACGCTCATACTTGTGGCGGTGTTTCTCTAGCAATGACTCAAGATGAGAGTAATCACAATGATTGTAACGTTTATGGTCTGCATAACAGAGTCGCATACCGTCATGAATAGAAGCGTGATTAAGCTTATCTGAAACAATCAGGTCACGTTTATCAAGTAATGATGGGAGTATTCCTATATTCGCGTGATAACCAGAGTTGAAAAACAGAGCCGCAGGAAGCCCGTAGGAGGAAGCCAACTCCTGTTCAAGCTCTTGATATTGAGTACAATTCCCACTTAACAGTCGAGAAGAAGCAGAGCCAAGTCCATATTTTTCAAGTATGTTCTCACGGTTCATCTCACGATAAAACTGCTGCTGAACATCTTTACTACCTGCCAACCCCAGATAGTCATTAGAGGTCATGTTCAGCAATTTCCTTCCATTCCAATTGGCCCGGCAGCCGTCACGATCAGAAATGGGATTCAATTCTCGCAATCGACCACTCTGTTGAAGTTTGTCGAGAATTTCACCAAATGCGCTATTCACTTACGCTGCCTCCTGTTCAACTACCTTGCAGATTGCATGTGTTAGAGTATCTAGATCATCGTTGCTAATGCAATATGGAGGCATAATATAAACAAGCTTGCCAAAAGGTCGCACCCAGACCCCCTGCTGAACAAATCGCTCTTGAATCACTGCCATATCTACTGGTTTTTTGAGCTCAATCACGCCAATGGCCCCGAGAACCCGAACATCCTCAACATGGCTCATTTCACGGCAGGGAGCAAAACCTGAGGAAATCTGATGTTCCAGGCGTCGTAGATTTCCCTTCCAATCCGATTGCAACAATAACCGAAGGGAGGCGATAGCAACACTACATGCCAGCGGGTTACCCATAAAGGTTGGTCCATGCATAAAAACACCTGGAGATCCTGATGAGATCCCTTCACCAACCTTTGTACTAGCAAGAACTGCAGCCAGAGTAAGGTAACCACCGGTAAGAGCCTTACCAAGGCACATTATGTCAGGAGATATTTCAGCATAATTACATGCGAACAACTCACCACTTCTACCAAAACCGGTAGCAATCTCATCAGCAATGAGTAGCACATCATACTGATCGCATAACTTGCGTACTGCACGCAGATAGTCAGGGTGATAAAAGCGCATCCCACCTGCACCCTGTACTATCGGCTCAAGTATAACTGCACAAATAACTTTATGATGTTGTTCAATTAACGTAGCGAATGAAGATATATCTTCAGAATCCCAACTATCACCGAAGAGACATTGAGGTTTATCAGCAAAAAAATATTCGGGTAACACTCCGCTGTAAATCTGATGCATACCGTTTACCGGGTCACACACAGACATGGCATGAAAAGCGTCACCGTGATAACCTGAACGAATGGTAAGGAAACGATTTTTACCTTTCAAACCCCTTGTAAACTGATACTGCATAGCCATTTTCATAGCGACTTCAACAGCTATCGATCCAGAATCGCAAAGAAATACTTTTTCAAGACCTACCGGACTGTTGTCAACAAGTAATCTAGCCAGATCTATCGCGGGTTTGTGAGTCAGGCCACCGAACATGACATGAGACATTTTTGCTGCCTGTTGCTGAAGAGCATCAGTCAATACAGGGTGATTGTAACCATGGACAACAGACCACCATGAGGCCATACCATCTATCAGTTCTCGACCATCTGCGAGACGGATTCGAACCCCTTCTGCAGATTCAACAGCATAAACTGGCAGTGGATTGGTTATGGAAGTATACGGGTGCCACAAATGGTTTCGGTCATACGCAAGAAGCTCCTCTATATCATCAGCCTCACCCGTAACCATCATCGTTTCCTTTGCAGTTTATCGATATCAAAACCAAGTGATCTAAACATGTCGATATCTTGTTGTAAGTTATTGCCACTGGTGGTCAGGTAATTACCGACAATTGCACCGTTAGCCCCCGCTGTAAAACAACTCGCCTGTTCTTCCGCCATCATGCCCCGTCCTCCCGCCAATCGTATAATTGCTTTGGGATTTATAAAGCGAAACATGGCAACGCATTTTAAGACATCTGAGAGACTGAGTGGTTCAACAGATGCAAAAGGCGTATTAGGGATAGGTGTCAAAATATTCAGTGGTATGGACAGAATACCGAGATCACGCAATTCAAAGGCAAGTTCAAGACGCTGCTCTACCGTCTCACCCATACCAATAATACCACCAGAGCAGACCTCTAGACCGACGTCCAGAGCGATTTTAATGGAATCCACTTTCTCTTCCCAGGTGTGCGTAGTACAAACTTTTGGGAAGTAGCTGCGACAGGTTTCTAAATTACAATGGTACCTGGTTACACCAAACGATTTCAGTTTTTCAGCTTTCTCACGGGTTAAAAAACCCATTGACGCACAAAGTGACATTTGGGTCTGATCGGAAAGCTTCGAGTAAAGCACTCCAAAATCATCTAACTGATTATCAGTAACTGACCTGCCTGCAGTGACAAGAGAGAAACGTTGTACCCCATGTGCCTCATTTTCCTGGGCCATTAACAACGCCGTTTTGTGTTCAACCTCATCATAGGTATCTATCGAAACATCATACCACGATGACTGTGCACAGAACTTGCAATCTTCAGAACATTTCCCTGATTTGGCATTAACAATAGAGCAGAGGTCCAGATTGTCATTGTGGAATGCTCTACGTATCTGGTCTGCAGCTTCATACAGATCCTGAGGATTCTCTCTGGTAACAATTTCTAGTGCCTCTGTGAAATTAATGGCACCACCACCTCTTACTCTCTGCATATATTCTTTCAGCATAACATCACACCTGCCATTGCTACTGCTGCTCATTGATGACGGGCAGCAAAAAGTACCTGTTTATCATTGCTGTTTATCACATACATGCGATACAGCAGTAACATACGGCAACAGTCAAAAGAATCAGGACAACTTCTCAATACACGCCGCAAGGCTCTCAGGTGTATCAACCTGCAGAGTCACTATATCCATATTCTTAGGTTTAATTTTCCTCATCATACCTTTCAGAACGGTCTTTGGCCCTACTTCAATAAAGGTATCCACTCCATCATTTAGCATTGAAGTAATGATTTCACACCACCGTACTCTAGAAACAATCTGTTTCCCCATCATCTCTTTAATATGGGTTTGATCAACTGATTGCTCTGCAGAAACATTGAAATACACAGGGGTCTTCGGAACAGAAAAATCTATAGTTGACAGGAACTCCGCAAATTCAGGCACAGCATTAGCTACCAGAGGGCTATGATTAGCAACGCTGACATTTAAAGGAATTACCCGGGCACCTTTTTCTTCTGCAAGGGGAGTAACGCCATCCAGTCCTATCATATCACCGGAAAGTACTATTTGCTCAGGAGTATTATGATTAGCGGCAGTAACCACGCCAGGGCCTTTGTATCCGGAAAGTATTTCTTCAATGTCTACAATGGATAGGCCAACGACAGCTCGCATGCCCCCAGGATTCGCAGAACCTTCACGCTCCATCAGCATTCCACGCTTTGCCACTACACGAAGTGTATCCTCAGCAGAGAGTGCTCCGGCAGCATAAAGTGCTGAATATTCCCCCAGACTGTGGCCAGCAAAACAACTTATAGCCAGTCCTCCAAGAGCTTTCTGTATAGCCTGCCAGCAGATAAGATTTGTTACGGTAATTGCAGGTTGAAGATTACTGTTTTGCGTGAGCGCCTCCATTGGGCCATCGTTAATCAGCGTAGCTAATGGCAACTCACATACCTCTTCTGCAAGATCGAGTAATTTGGCACAATCACTATCTGCTTCAACGAAAGCCCGACCCATTCCAAGATACTGTGACCCCTGGCCGGGGAATAATATTGCTGTTTTCATGAAACGTTTCCTTTTGTACTTTTCTTGGATTCTGCAAGCGAGATTCCGATAAATAGTGCGGCGCCGATGCAAATAGCAGAATCGGCAATATTAAATGCAGGCCAGTGATGTTTTCCGATATATACATCAAGAAAATCAACAACAGCCCCGAGTCTAACCCTGTCTATGAGGTTCCCCAAGGCTCCACCAGCAATACAGGCAAAAGCAGGCCCATACCAGGGATGTTCTCGGCGCATAACAAAATATCCAATGGTAAGCCCAATTACTGCAGCCGACCCGATACCGAGAAAAAAGTAATCTCGCCAAGGAGAGCTCATATCCGCGAGCAAACTGAAAGCCGCACCAGTATTGGTGACATAAACAAGATTAAAGAACCCAGGGATAATCTCCCTGGATTCGTATAGTTGAAATGACTGTAACACCCAAAACTTTGAAAGCTGGTCAAGAACAATGACAAGCGTCGCTAAAAGAAAGTAGGCCACGATCAGTCTTCCACCACCAGGTCCATATCAGCTATGACAGTTGAGCAACGATCACATATCTGTGGATGATTGACGTTATCGCCAACTGTAGTTGAACGTATCCAGCATCGTTCACATTTCTCACCAGGGGCAGCCTGTATAGCGATTTTCAGACCCAAAACATCTTCACTCTCTACAACTGGCAGATTGCCAACAGATGCAGTTGACAGTTCTGAGAGTTCAGAGACGATACATATCTCTTTTATGGTCTTCCACTCTTTTTTGATAAAATCAGCCAAATCCCCTTCAACACCCAGCAGGACTTCTGCTTCAAGCGGATGACCAATAACCTTATCTCTTCTTGCTATTTCAAGGGCTCCGGTAATTTCAGACCGAATTTTGATAAGGTTGTTCCAACGTTGCTCAAGTTCATCTTCGAGCGCTTTTTCCTTAATTTCAGGAAACTCCGTAAAAAAGATACTTTCGGTCAATGGTGTCTTATCGTTCTGACCATGAAGTGATTCCCAGGCTTCTATAGCTGTGAAACTCAATACAGGGCTCATCAGCCGAAGAATACCGTTAAGTATCTCATATAACACAGTCTGAGTAGAGCGACGTAAATGAGAGTCAGTGCCAGACGTGTAGAGTCTGTCTTTAATGATATCCAGATAAAAGGCACTCATCGTTGTGCCACAAAAATTATTCAGCCCATGATAAATAGAATGAAATTCATAGTTGTTATACGAAGTGACAATCTTCTTCTTGAGTTCTTCATATTTATTTAATGCCCAACGATCGAGTTCGGACAGGTCAGCAACAGCAACGGTGTTACATGCAGGATCGAAATCACTTAAATTGCCAAGCATGTAACGAATTGTATTACGAATTTTCCGGTATGCATCTGAAACCTGTCGCAAAATTTCATCCGAGACTTTTACGTCATCTCTATAATCTTCACTGCTTACCCATAAACGAAGGATCTCTGCGCCATACTTTTCGATGACCTCACCTGGGGCAACAACATTGCCAACAGATTTAGACATTTTCTTACCTTCACCGTCTACCACATAGCCATGAGTCAAAACGCCATGGAACGGGGCACGACTTCGGGTTCCCACTGAAGTAAGCAAAGAACTCTGAAACCAGCCACGATGCTGGTCACTCCCCTCAAGATACAGATCCGCAGGCGAACGTAGTACGTCCCGTTCTTCACAGACCGCAGCATGGCTAACACCTGAGTCAAACCACACATCAAGAATGTCTTCCTCTTTTGTGAAGTCTGCAGAACCGCAACTGGAGCATATGTGGTCTTTACCAATAAACGTCTCTACATCATGACGGAACCATGCATCAGCACCTTCTTTTTTAAAGAGTGAATCAATCGTATCAACAAGTTCCTGACTACGAACTATTTCACCGCATTTAGTGCAACTTATGACGGTAATTGGAACCCCCCAACTACGTTGCCGTGATAGACACCAGTCAGGCCGGCCTTCAACCATCGAGTGAATACGCTGCATTCCCCATGAAGGTGTCCATTTGACCTGTTCGATCTCTGCCAGAGCCTTTTCGCGCAGACCATTATTGTCCATAGAGATAAACCATTGTGGAGTAGCTCTATACATGACCGGCTTTTTGCAACGCCAGCAGTGTGGATAGCTGTGGGAAATCCCACTCTGTTTAACAAGAACTCCACTCTCCTCCATGTCTGCTATAATTCGGCTATTTACGCCAGGTACTCTTTCCCCAGCATAAGGCCCAGCTTCATCAGTATAAACACCCTCATTATCTATTGGCGAGAGTATATCAAGCCCATACCTGAGTCCTGTCTGATAGTCATCGGTACCATGCCCAGGTGCTGTATGGACACACCCTGTACCAGCATCGGTAGTTACATAATCAGCAAGAACAAGCAATGAATCCCTGTCGAGGAACGGATGCCTACAGTTACGCTTTTCCAGCCCAATAGCAGAGAAAGTAGCTTGTACGGAATACTCTTCAATTCCCGCCTCGGTCATGACTGTTTCGACGAGATCCTTTGCTAGAATCCAGGTCTCATCTCCTACTGCGACCGCGGCATACTCAAAGTCAGGATGTAAGGCAATTGCAAGATTGGCAGGCAATGTCCACGGAGTAGTTGTCCAGATAACAACGAATAATTTGTCACCAGTCAGGGATGGGTCTATATCGGAAATATCGTCTTTTACGGGAAATTTCACATAGACAGAAGGAGATTTATGGTTGTGGTACTCAACCTCGGCTTCAGCCAGAGCAGTAGTACATGTAGAACACCAATAAACCGGTTTTTTATTACGGACAACAGATTCAGATAATAAAAATTTATTAAATTCTCTGGCAATAGTAGCTTCGTACCCATACGTCATTGTCAAATACGGATCATCCCAATCCCCAAGAACACCGAGCCGTTTAAATTCAGCTTTCTGGGTTTTAATCCATTTTTCCGCATATTTCCGACAGGCACCTCTTTTGGAAAGTTTAGGAATGGTCTTTTTCTTATCTCCTAATTCTTTATCAACATTGTGCTCTATGGGTAATCCATGGCAGTCCCAACCTGGTATATAAGGGGCGTTAAAGCCCGCCATTCGTCGCGACTTTAGAATTATATCCTTAAGGATTTTGTTAAAGGCAGTACCGAGATGAATATGTCCATTGGCGTATGGAGGGCCATCATGCAATACAAACAGAGGTTTATCTTTAGCCTGCTCCTGCAACATGGCATAGAGGTTTTCTTTTTCCCAGCGCTTGAGATAGGTTGGTTCCCGCTGCGCGAGGTTCGCCTTCATCTTGAACTTCGTCTGGGGCAGATTAAGAGTTGCCCTGTAGTCCATGGTATTCTCCTTTGATGTAAATAACGTCTACCGGGTTGAACTCCGGGTCGAGGATAGTATTGTTCTAATCATCATGAACCGTATATAAGATCCACATAAAACCACTAAAAATAACAACTGCGCTACAAGTTGCAAGAGCAAAAAAATAATGTGCTTCATACCGGCGATTTACAGATTTCCCATTCAACTCTATATCACCAGGAACCATAATTCCTACATAGACCATAAAAATGGTATAATATCTTGACTTACCAGTAATAATTTATAAAATTTTTATCTAACAGGTACGCACTAATCATGCAAAAACTTTTAAAAAATCTGTAAAGACCGTTAAAATAAACTATTTACGATAGAAACAGGGCTTTCCGTTGTGACGTTAGCAGTTGCTTATGGTATACATGCAACGTGAAGCAGGCTCTAAAGTGCGCCTCTTACACTGCGAGATATGTTTTTACCATGTTTTCTTTATATGCATCACTATAGTTTGGATCAGATTGATAAATAGGAACCTATGAGAGAAGAATCACCCGCTCCCGATACTCCAATGGTCGAATTGATTAAAGTGTCGAAACGTTACCCTCCTGATGTTGTGGCGTTATCCAACATTTCGCTTTCTATTGGCCGCGGTGAGATGTTTTTTATCATTGGCAGAAGCGGCGCTGGCAAAACCACCATTCTTAAACTCATCTCTAGCATGGAACCTCCTACTAATGGACTTATCGAAGTATCTGGCCAGGGGATTCAGCGATTACGTGGGACAAAGCTTGCCAGACTCCGCCAGAAGATCGGTGTTGCCTATCAGGATTTCAAATTACTGACCGACCGTACAGCAGCCGAAAACATCGCCATTTCCATGGAGGTTTCCTACAAAAAGCCACAAATCATCCGCAATCGTGTACGTAACCTGCTTGACCAACTTGATTTGGCAGACAAACACGATACGATAACAGGTGAACTCTCACGTGGTGAACAGCAACGTGTAACACTTGCACGAGCTGTTGCTAACTCACCTACGATGGTGCTAGTCGACGAACCCACAGGCAATCTTGATGCTGACACCACCGCACGCGTAGTCAAACTTCTGCAAAACAGCTACAAGTCTGGAGCTACTCTTGTCATCGCCACGCACGATGAGTCAATATACAGAAACAGTTCCTGCAGGGTAATGGAGCTCAAACAAGGCCGTATCCACTCAATTACTGGAGGTACTGCCCTATGAGCTTCTGGTTGACAGTTATGCGACAGGTGGGAAGAAATCTTCGGCAAACGTGGATGTCCCAGGTGATGACCTTACTCACAGTAAGCCTTTCTGTATTAATATTTACGCTGTTTTACCTGATTTATACAAACATGTTAACTGTTGGCGACCAGCTTGGAGACGACTTACGCCTTATTGTCTATCTTGAAGAAGAGCCAATCCCTGAGATGCAGGAGCAACTTCGCAAAAAAATAACTGCTTTTGACGAGGTTGAAGATATTAAGTTTATATCGCGTGAAGAAGCGTTCGAAAAATTTGCCAAACAACTCGGAAATGATAGAGACGTGCTGGAAGATATGCCACGTGACTTCCTCCCGGCATCTATAGAGGTAACCCCGCTTAAAACCCTTAGAAGTCTTAATCAAATAAAGCTTTTTTCTGGCTACCTCTCTAAACTTCCCGGTACGATGAAAGTTCAATACGGTGAAGATTGGATGGAGCGTTTTTTCCACTTCACCAAGTTGCTCTCTATTGTTGTTTTATTAAGCGGCAGTCTGCTGATCCTTACCACCGTATTTATGGTCGCTTACACCATCCGCCTGACCATAATGGGCCGCCAGGATGAATTGGAACTGCTCAAATTAGTTGGTGCCACGAATGGATACATTCGTACTCCATTTTTGCTTGAAGGTTTATTCCAGGGGCTCATTGGCTCTACTATGGGCCTTGCTGCGTTATATGCGCTGTTTCTTTGGATAACTGAGCATTTTTCTGGTCCAAGCTTTCTCAGCATGATAACATTTTCATTTTTCCCACCACTGACTGTAGTAACAATTGTTGGGGTTTCTGTCCTCCTCTGCACGGTAGGCAGCCATACATCTATGCAGAAATACCTTAGAATCTGAGTGCTTTGCTATATGATGTATTCCTCCAATCAAATAACAACACTGCATCCGGAATTCTGGTTGAATCACAAACTCAGCATTTCGCTTTTTTTCATCAGTATTTGTCTGCTTTGCTTTTTTATTTTCATCCCTCTCCCATGTTATGCCGATTCAAAAAATGATGTCACCCATGATATAGAGAATTATCGCTGGCAGATGCAACGGTTAGAAAAAGGAATTCTTGAGCAAAAAGATAAGACCGAACAGACTATTAGGGCTGAGCGTAACTTACTTCAAGAGCTTGAAGATATTGAAAAACGGCTTAAAGAACACGAAGAAAAAGTTGAGAATCTTGATATAAAAGCGCAATTACAACAGATGCTGATCGATCTTAAACGAGATGAGATAGTATCACTGCAATTAGAACGTGAACAAGTTTTGGAACATCTGAAAAAGCGGTCAGGAGCCTATTATAAAATGGGACAGATCGGCATTCTTAATGTCACATTTTCATCTCAGTCGCTACCAGATCTCCTTCGATTCCATGATTCATTTCAAAAATTAATCGCCTATGACAAAGACGTCATCATGCGCTATCGCAGTAAGATACAAGCATTGCGACGGGCAAGTGACGCTGAGGCGCTGGAACTTTCGCTCCTACAACAATTCACAGCCTCAGCACAGGCCGAAAAAGACAACATAGATCAGATACGTACAGAAAAGAATCAACTACTCACACATATACGCACACAGAAAAACCTTCACGAACAGGCAACCAGGGAAATGGAAGAGGCTTCTGAAGAACTTTCAAATACGCTTATTTCCCTAAAAACTGAGCAACAGGGCCAGGAAATAACTTTTACAAAACGAAAAGGTAGACTTCGAGTTCCTGTCAGTGGAACTGTTGTTACCTATTTCAATCAGGAAAAAGCAAACAACTTAGGAGTAATGCGTAAGTCATCAGGAATTGCAATTAATGCTCCTGATGGTTCAAAGGTCAGGGCTGTAGCAGAGGGTACTGTTATATTTTCTGGATATTTACGCGGCTATGGTAATACTGTTATAGTACACCACGGCTATCAATATTATTCCGTCACATCACGCCTGGAAAAAGTTATCCCAAAAAAGGGAGACCCTGTTAAATCAGGTTCATATCTTGGCCCTCTCAGTGATACTGCCACCCTTATTGATGAAGGCCTATATTTTGAAATTCGTCGTGGAAAAGAATCTCTCGATCCTCTGAAATGGCTCGACACCAGAAAACTGAAAATGTCTAAGATAGCTCCCGTATCCAAACAAGAGAAACCCGTACTAGCCCCATCAACCCTGGAGTTTATACAATGAGACAAAATACTCGAACATTCTTCACCCGTTTCACCCTGAGTATTCTGCTTGTTACACTTTCCCCTGTTATGGCCATAAGTGACATCAGCCAAGAGGAAAGACAGAAGACCTATCAGCAACTTGAAGTTTTTGCTAACATTCTCAGCCTGCTTCAAGATAATTATGTAGACGAGATTGACTCCACGGAAACCATTAATGGCGCAATCCGTGGCCTCCTCTATTCTCTAGATCCACACTCCGCCTACCTTGAGCCGGAAGGGTTTAAAGAATTACAGGAAGAAACCCAGGGTCAATTTTCCGGTATAGGTATTGAGGTAACCATCAAGGATAATATTCTCTCAATTATCAGCCCAATTGAGGGCACCCCAGCTGATATTGCCGGCTTAAAAGCTAAAGATATTATAGTTGAAATCAATGGTGAAAAAACCAAGGAAATGGGGGCAATGGAGGCTGTCAAACTGCTACGTGGCAGTAAAGGCAGTGAAGTAACTATATCTGTATACCGCGAAGGCTGGAGCGAGCTGAAATCATTCACGCTCATCCGAGATATTATACCTCTTCATTCGGTAAAAGCATTTTTCCTGGCGCCAGGTCTAGTCTACTCACGCATCACGAATTTTCAAAGCCATACAACTGAGGACTATATTGACGCATTAAACAATCTGGCCACGAAAGAAAACATCCATGGTCTTATTCTCGATTTACGCAATAATCCTGGTGGGCTACTCAATCAGGCCGTAAGTGTTGCAGATGCATTTCTACAGGAAGGTCCAATTGTTTCTACAAAGGGACGAACGGAAGAGCAAAACATGTCTTTCAAAGCACACAGAACCCACGATGACTACAAATACCCTCTGGTCGTTCTGGTAAATGAGGGCTCAGCCAGTGCTTCTGAGATCGTTGCAGGTGCTATTCAGGACCATAAGCGTGGTATATTAGTTGGTACCAGAACCTTTGGTAAGGGTTCTGTCCAGACCATTATTCCTTTGCCAGGAGGTGCTGGTCTTCGAGTTACCACCGCTCGGTATTTCACCCCAGCAGGAAAATCCATCCAGGCACTTGGGATTAGCCCTGACGTTGAAGTTCCATTTATCCCATATGCTTCTACTGAAAATGTAGATGAGGCAGAAACATCAAAATTACGTGAGGCAGACCTTAAAAATCATATCACCAGCATAGAGAATACTGAGTCTATCTCAGACGACATACAAAGTGAGGAGATCCAGAAACGACTAGAAGAAGACAACCAGCTCCGTACAGCTTTTAATATACTTAAAAGTATTAATTTATATTCACAATTCAAATTACAATAAAGAAAAAATGAACCATGGACAGTCTTGCATTTATCGCTGAACAAAAAATACGCCAGGCCATCGAAAATGGTGAACTCAAAACATCAGGCTGGAAAAATAAACCCCTGAAGCTCGATGATGACCACCTGGTACCAGACGATTTGAAAATGGCGTACAAGATTTTAAAAAATGCAGGGTATCTCCCGCCTGAAATTGAAACAAGAAAGGAGATCACAAGACTAGAACAACTTATAGCAGCAACAGAAGACGAGCACCAGCGACTCCAGCAGATGCGTAAACTCAGTGTACTGCTCATGAAGGTCGATGCAAGCCGCAACTCACCAGCCAATATTGCTCACGATGATGAATACTATAGAAAAATAGTGGAGCGAACCACTGTCCGCTCCACCAAGAAAAATAAATGAAGCCTTTTCAGGCCATTTCAACGTAAGTGATATTTCTTTTTCATTTCCTGATACACAATGGTTGAAACCTGCCGAATCACATTTCCTCTGGCAAGCATCCAGCCACCATAATTAGAGGCTCTTGAGCTTCTCTCAATAATACCAACAATTGCATAAGCGTGACGTCGGCCTTTTTGAGTTTTGGGGACGAGAATACCCATATCGCCAATGAGGTGTGCCGTTGACCCGGTTTTATTATACACTAATGTTCCCTGGGGAATGCGAGTACCATGATACAGTCGGTCTCGCCCTGGCAAAGCCATTATCCTTCTCATCTCTTTATAATATGGCAATTCATTTTTCCATAAGGCGCGGAGGAAACGAATATAATCGGACGGCAAAGCACTGTTTTTGTAGGTTCTCCCACTTGCAGGAATATATTCTCTAATATCCGTATTTTTAAAGATTCGTTTATAATTTTTATTAAGGATCTGCTCGCATTTGTATGGTCCTCCAACCTGACGCATAACCCAGTTGGTTGCTGAATTACTGCTGCGTTGGATCATTGCCTCAATCATCTTACGACTCTTCTTACCGTATGTAAGTTTACCCCTCTTTACCTCATGGAAAAATGCTAGGGCAACGAAAGGTTTTATCATACTTGCAGCCTGAAATACCTGATTCGCGTTAATACCAACAAGACTTCTGTCATTTTGCAGGTCATACACCATCCAACCTGTTTTCTCATCACTCCTGATTGCGCCCTTTCGTCGTAAATCTTTTATGAATCGTTCAATATTTCTCTCAAAAACCGTGTTACTTTTAATATCGACAACATCAACTGTTTTCCGTTGAGATTTGCTCTTCTTTGACCCTTTTCGGGACGCATTGAAAACATTTTTACTTTCAGTCCGTGCAATAAAAGGAATTTTATCAGGAGCGGCGTCTTTTATTTTAGTAGCAACATCTAAAGAACGTTCCTTAGGAATATCAGTCGAGATACTTGCAACTTCTTTAGCTGATGCTTGATTTTCATTGCCTGAATCATCAAGAAGGCTGGATTCGCCATACACAACCTCATTGCTATTTTCAGGTGTTATGGATGTGCGTATTTTTTTTGCACGCAACACTTTGGCATGTTTGCTAGCCACATCCATTGTTGTGACTCTGTCCTCACGGCACCTGTAGATGAGTGTGTAATTATTAGAATCAGTTTTTTCTATAAAAAGGTTTCGGCCAGCCTCTTTACCAAGGTAGGTATACAGTTTTTTGTATGTTTTCTTTAGTGACTCAAGGTTTGGCCCTAACCCGTAGCTCACGTTATACAACCGATGATACCCTTCGTCCTTAATAGCCCAGGCCTCCCTCAGGCCAGCTTTTCTTAAGACCTCACCGTGACGGGCGACCTCCTGAGCAACACTCCTTGTTGAGCCATTTGCATCATATATAACTCCATATTCGTCATCGCGTTCAACGATCTTCAGTCTACTACTTATATCTTTTTCAAAAATGCCTTCAAGCTGATCCGTATAATCCAATACACTTTCAAGATCACTGTCCCAGACATATACCAGGTCATACCGTTCTTCAGCACCATACAGCGTGCTTGTTGAAGACAATATGCATGATGCTGCGACTAAAATAACCAAAACAACAATCGCATTAACTCTCATTAAATATTTATTCCCTGCTGTTATCAGATAAAAAGATACTTCCGTGCTACAACCTATGAACACGGCTGAGGCATTACCACTTTTGTAGCCAGAAACAGTCTGACCGAAAGGCATGGTAACATGGGTTTTTATTGCAGTTCAATTTGAAAAATACTGTTCGTAGCACGATAATTAAAAGCCAAGTTCTTTCAGAAATCGCTGATCCTCTGACCACTTTTTCTTTACCTTTACCCAAAGTTTCAAAAGGACCTTCTCACCAATAAGCTTTTCAATGTCATGCCGTGCAGCGGTCCCGATGCTTTTCAGTTTCTTCCCGCCTTTGCCAATCACAATACCTTTCTGGGAGTCCCGCTCAATAACTATAGTGGCGTGAATGGTTACAAGCTTTTTCTCGGTATCCTCTTTAAACGACTCAATGGTAACTGCAGATGAGTATGGGATTTCCTGGCCTGTCTGTAGAAACACTTTTTCACGGATAATTTCTGCAACAAGGAAGCGTTCAGTGGCATCAGTTGGAATATCCTCTGGAAAATATCGAGGGCCAATCGGTAAAAGGGTTAAGACTTCCTGAATCAACTGCTTTGTTCCATCTCCGCGTAGTGCGGATAGAGGGATTACTGACGAAAAAGGAAAAAGTGCAGAGTAAGCAGAGATCATCGGTAAAAGCTTCTCTTTTTCCAAGAGGTCCACTTTATTTAAGATAAGGATTGCAGGACAATTCACTTTATTCATGATCTCAACAAACTCTTTTTCTTTTGCCTCTTTAACTTTCTCAGGCATCGGTAGGGAAATATCGATCAGAAAAAGAACAACATCTACTTCTCCTAGCGAATCCATCGCTATTTTAACCATCTCACGATTCAGTGGAACGCGAGATTTGTGGAGACCCGGAGTATCCAGTAGTACTATCTGGTATTCATCCTCATTGACTACTCCAAGAATACGATTTCTCGTAGTCTGTGGTTTCGGAGAAACAATAGAGATTTTCTGTCCAAGTAAGCTGTTCATCAGAGTTGACTTACCAGCATTAGGAGGACCAACGATTGCCACCATTCCGGATTTAACCGGTTTTCCAAACATATCCATAGATAAACTGAGCAAATTTAAAGGTAATTAAGAAAATACAGTGCTTCAAAATGCGTTTCACACTATAGTTAAGAGTCGTGACCGGATTTCAAACCGGCTGATTTTAGAACTATACTACACATAGGAGCAGCACGGCAGGCTTATTTTCTGCCTTGTATACAGCAGACCAAGCCTGCTTACCAGTCCGGACTCGTTTTTTATCGATTTTATGATTACTTCAGGAAAACTTATTGAATACCTCGATAGCGGCAAATTTATCTGTGGTTTCGTCACAGAAGTGCAGCCGAAGCGAGTTCGCCTGACAAACCAGAATGGCAGGGAAGTTCTTCTGCCGTCTTCACGCGTTGTTCACTTCTCTAAAAGCACTCACTCCATTGATGCTGATCGAGAAGTATTGACCCGCCTCCTCAAAGAGACCAATGAAAAACGTGCTCAACTCATGGAGCAAATCTCCCTTGAGGAAATATGGGAACTTACTGTTAATGAAAACTCAAGCAGTTTTGATCCCGTCTTCCTTGCTGAACTCTCTTTTGGGCAGGAAGTTGATGATGATATCATCGCTGCTTTTTTACGTTGTGTATTTGTAGATAAACTTTTTTTTAAATACAAGGAAGGTCGGTTACGATCTCACACCATAGAGCAGGTAGAACAGCTACGCCAGCAGCGTGAAAAGGAACAGTTAAAATCAGATTTGATTTATAAGGGTGCGCAGACAATTAAGGAGATTTCCCAACAAAAAGAAATTTCCCACGAAAATACTCGCTGGCAGGAAGAATGTTTGAAACTCCTTCGAGATTATTATCTGTTTGGAAACAATGCAGACAACGCTGATATTGCCCGCCAGATGCTTAAAGAAGCGGAACTCACCAACCCACACGATTCGTTTCGAATTTTAGTTAAGGCTGGAGTGTGGGGTAAAAACGAAAACATTCCACTTCTCAGGTCTGACCTGCCCGTTAGTTTTTGCCTTCCAGCCCGCCAGCAAGCCGAAAACATCTTACAAAGTCGTCAAGAAGAGCTGTTCAATGATACTGGTCGTATAGATTATACTCACCTTCGACCAATGACCATTGATGGTGCGACTACTCTTGATTTTGATGATGCACTTACCGTTGAAAAAAATGATAATGGTTTTCTCGTAGGTGTTCATATATCGGACGTTGCCCATTATGTTCGTCCTGGAGACCCTCTCTTTCAGGAGGCCATGCAAAGGGGTACGTCCATCTATTTCCCTGAGGGGCAGATTCCCATGCTGCCAAGGCACCTTTCTCAGGGCATCTGTAGCCTTATCCAGAATGAAACACGTGCTGCCTTTAGCTTCATGATACAGCTTTCAGAAGAAGGCGAAGTAAAGAGGGTACGAATAAAGCCATCTATTATCAAGGTCGCACGCAGGCTTACCTACGAGGAGGCAGATAAAATTATCGATACTGATGATGAACTTCGCCACCTCAACATGTTGAAAAAGAAATTGCGACAGCGACGTCTTGATAATGGTGCACTGCTGTTACCTTTTCCTGATGTTAATATTTTTATTGATTTAGGTGGCAAAGTCCATATCACTCTAGGCCGAACCGACACACCGTCCCGTACGCTTGTTTCAGAGATGATGATTTTAGCAAACAGCGAAGCAGCACGCTACGTTTCAGACAGAATGGTCCCAGGTCTCTTCAGAAGCCAGCCACCTCTCAGGCAACGTATTGTCCATGGAGAAGATGATGACCTCTTTTTAAATATTCGACAAAGAAAACAACTCCCCAGAGGTGAATTATCTACCGCTGCTAATCCGCATAGTGGTTTAGGAGTTTCATACTATACTACAGTCACCTCGCCTATTCGTCGACTTTTAGATCTTGTAATGCAACATCAACTCCACTCAGTCACACGCCGACAGGAGCCATCCTTCACCGAAGACATGTGTAAGGACTTTTCATCGGTTATCACTCGTACACTTTCTGCCGCCAACAATGTCAAACAACAGCGTCACCGATACTGGCTATTGAAGTATTTACAGGAAAGAAAAGGCCAACTCATAAAGGCTCTGGTCATTGAAGCTGGACCTAAGCGAGTCAATATGGTCCTTACTGATATACTTATGGATGTGGACCTTCCAACGCCCCCAGGTTCCAAGCCTTCACCAGGAGCCACCGTTAAGCTTCGCATCTGTAAGGTGTCACCCATGGATAACACAGTCCGTTTTGACTGGTCCTGATTTTTTACTCCTTCCACGAAAGAGTAATCCGCCTATTCATTCTGCCACTTAACGCTTATCACGATCAGTCTTTATTTTAACCCGAGATTTCTCGTCAAACCCTTCTGAACGCTTACCACAATCCATAATCAAAATATTTCCCTGTCTTTTCACAACCTCACATCTTGCACTAGCACCATATGACATTGCTGCCAGACCAAGAATCATGAGAAGAGCCATACTAAAAGTAATCAATTTCATATTTTTGCCTCTATGTTTGAGCGTTCCTTGAACTTCAATACCATAATATTACAACATACTCACCTTACCCAAATACAGACATAGAGTGATATAGCTCGACATTGACCCCGATGTAGGGCTCCCCTGATATTGAATTGTACCTTTTTTCATCGATTTACTTCCCGCGTGACCAGTAGCTTGGTATAGTTCTAGCAATTATTGCTCAACTCACACTTTTAACAAATATACTGATCATGACAGATACAGAACATCACGGCGTAATGGCCATGGTTAAAATTGACGGTGGTAAAGTTAAGCAACTGCGTGAGCAGAAAGGTTTAACCCAGCTCTACGTTGCTACTGTTGTGCAAGTCACTACCGACACAATTTCACGATGGGAAAATAAACGCTACCCTACTATCAAGAAAGAGAACTGCATTAGACTAGCTGAAGCGCTCGAAGTTGAACTCAATGAAATTCTTGATACTGAGCCAGAGATTCAAACAAAAGAGGTTGAGCAAGGTCTAACCGAACAAAAGCCAGCCAAGGCGGTTACTCTTCTTCACCGTAACTGGCGGACACTAAGTATTGCCATAAGCCTTCTGGTACTCATCACACTATTCATTTCAATTTATCTATATACAGATGCCACTGTTCAGATAACTGCCCAACGAATACTTCCGAAGAAATGTACTTTTGGCCAACCTTTTCCTATTACCATCGAAGTCGTCGGAACGACATCTGAACCGCTCACTGTTATCCTTAAAGAGCATCTCCCCCAAGGTATGTCTGTTCAAGGTAGTGAGCCAGCTCTTCCATCTGGCAGCTCAAAAGGAAATACACTTAAATGGCTCAATAAAATAGAAGGAAAAATGCTTTTCACATATATCGCCCTGCTCACTGAACCTTTACCTCATGACCCGGTTTTTTCTGGCTCCATTGCTGCCAGTAACAGTGCCGACACGCCTTTACCCACTACGGGAAATACAACAACTGTCCCCAGCCATTACCACTGGGCTGACGGCAACGGTGATAATATTATCAGCGATAAAGAAATCCTCGCAGTATATGACCAGCATGGGGATCTAGAAAGCCTTGGTCTAGATGTTGACCTGATTGAAGAAATTTGGCTCGGGTCCGGATACACTTGGAGTGAAGAGAAACAAACCTATGAGATACTGCCATGACTCACAAATTAAAGACAGGTAAGAACGGCTTGAAATGCCTTTTCAATCATTCAAGATATCGTTTAATTTTGTTTGTTCTTTCTATTACAGCATGTTTTTTCTTTTCACATCCAGCTACGGCAGCTTCTCCAGTTGATGCACGTTACTTGATAAATTCCGGCGACACTGTCAAACTGAGACTTACTATCTCTGCTCCATCACCGCAAAGCCTTATAATCGAACAGCATCTTGTGCCTGGAACAAAAGTCCTTTCCACATCACCTCGTGCAAAGCAGGCTAACCGTAAAACAGGAGTCGTAAAATGGTTACTCAAGGGTTTATCGCCAGGAAATATTGATATAACTATGCGCGTATCACCCTCTAGTGCTAGCAAAAACGTCCAGGGGATAATCCGCTACCGTCTTCCAGGGCATGGCACGATGACAGAGTTAATCATATCTAAGTAATACAACCTCATACTATTCTGCTAAATTGCACATTGCAAGATAGAGCAGGACTGTCGACGTCCAATTTCTACCCACACTCTCATCGTTGTACTAATGTTGTTGAGACCGGCTGCCTGATGATATTTGGCATGCCTTAATCACATAGCGACACGCATACTCCACTACTATCTGACCTCCCCTCTACTCAGCAAATCTGTATTTCTGATAAACATTTTCTCAAAACTCATTTAGTAGCTGTAATGGAAATTTCTCAGTTCAGGTTTTACTGTCGTTAACTTTTACAAAATATTTATCAGGTGCCGTTCCACGAAAAGGCATCTTCTTCCGCATTTTACCTGTAAATATAACCTGCTACACTTTACTGCCAAAAGTTTTGAAGTTCCAACCATCCGACATCTGTTACCAGCCGATCTTATACATCTTTCCGATCTTTTTTCAAAGTCACCATCAACCCGACATCTACCCTATATCACCCCGGTAGCCCCCTATTTGTCCTGATGTCCTCTGTTTATACCTGAAAAAAAAGTCTATTTAAAAATCATCCTTAGGAGAAATCCTAATCAATAAAACAAAGGAGATTCAGCATGAAACAATTCGGTATTATTATGAGCGCACTCATTATTAACAGTGTATTGATTTCTTATGGCAATGCAGGAGACAAAGCCTTAAACGGAATGGTTATTGGAGCTGGTAGTGGTGCAATAATTGGCCAGATAGCTGGAAGAGACACTGAGGCAACCCTCGCAGGAACAGCTATTGGTGGTGCTGTTGGGTATGTTATAGGCCACAGGATGGATGCTGACCAAGGTCAGAAAATCATAATTCATAAAAAACAGCATCAGCCAAAGGCAGTGCAACCTAAAAGATATATTTCGCACTATCGTAACAAGCCATATCACTCACCCAAGCAGTACAGAGCCAGAAAACAAGTATGCTATGAAACGGTAAAAAGAAAAAAGCACCACGGAAAATCAACCCGCATAGTTACAACGACATGTAAAAACGAGAAATTTAACTCCTCTAAAAAGAGGTTTCGCACCTGGAAATATAACCGAAAGAATAATCCTATAGAGAAATACGCCTGGTACCGCTAACACCTCACGAAGATCGATACGTTTCCCAATCTCTCACGCTCGGTTATATCCGGGCGTTTTTTTCAACACCCCTCCTTGGGGTAACATGCAGCTCGCTCATCTTTTTCAAAAATAACGGTTTTACAGGTGATTTTACCTATTAATTATGTAAGAATATGTAATAAATTATAAAGATATAACTCACCTTCTAATTGGTTTCACAAATGACACACAGTTTAACTTTTGTCAGTCGTTGTATCAATGACACCATTGCAGGGTTACGTGAAGGACTATCCCGGTTCTCTGGTCAAAGTCGCAGTGCATTGATTTTTTCGGTAGGAGCCGAGGATTCTTTGGAAATATGCGACCCACAAAACCTCCTACGCGGGTATGAGCCAAAACTTAAAGATATCTACATAGACAACCTTGAGTGGCGTGGGGAATCCTACAGACGATACGACCGAAGTCTTTACAATCAAATAGACTCTGTTGAAAATCTTCAACTCGACGGGCTCATTAGCTATGGTGGGAGGTCAGGCGCAGTATATTATCAGATGTGGTTCACGGAACACCATCCAGACATCTGCTCCGTTGGTCCGACAGAACGATGGCTTGAACATGCCGTTCTCAGATTTTCCCATGATATTGCCAACGAAAGTGAGCTTTATACCGGAATATCCGGATCTTTTTTGCGAGAATACACGAGTCATGCTGTTCATGATTATATTGTTGACTGCGTAAATCTCAAACTTGGTATTGACTCACTCATTCATATTTATCAGGTTCTTGAATCTGTGCTCGGAATTTCCAAAACCCCTGAGGAGGGCGAAGTACCTCATGGTGAACTCATTTTTGTCGAACCACGATTACTCAACCAATTAAACTTCATAGCTCGTTTTCGAGACGATCAGCAGCCCTACCTCAATCACCATAAACATATTCGCAAACTTCTACTTTCAGTTGAACGCACGAGTAATAAACTTGTATCTGATGGTAAACGTATTGTCGGGGTGAGTGATGGTCATCTCCCTGAGTTCTGCCTTGTTGCCGATTTTCAGGGCAAATTAGGTTTTTTACGTTTCAACGATGAATTGATATGTAGTTTCGAAGATGGTAGCTTTGGCTCAACAACCCATCGAGCAAAACTCTTTGAAGTTGAGGAAATACTCCTTGATTACGACATTGACACATCTGCTCGTAATAATTTATTTCAGATTATTGCAGCCCTCGTCCACAATGCCGAGACTTACGCATTTGGGTGCACTTTGGTTGTAGATCTTGAAGACACGTATACTCCGCTAGCTGGTCAGATACTTGACCCACCAATTGACTTGCAGCAATCAAATCGACTAGCCCTAGCTGCTGGTTTATCCAAAACTGATGGTGCACTGCATATCCGTAAAGACTCATTTCTTCACGGTTTTGCATGCCTGCTGGACGGACTGAGCATTCCTGGAGAAGACCGTGCTCGTGGTGCTCGATATAATTCCGCTTTACGATTTACAGCTATCCGGCAAAACACGATTATCGTGGTAGTTTCCTGCGACAAACCTGTTTCTGTTATTCACCGAGGAATAGAAATAAGAAAACGTCATATCTTTAACTATTCAGAAAAATGTTCTCTCTATCCAGAACGACTAGAGGAATGGCTCACTGCGGATGAGAAAGAGTAAACGTTTACGCACCGGACCATTTTCACAAAAATACACCATTGAAGCAGTCACATAGGTAAACAAAGTCTTTGGTAAGCAGGTATCCATTTTCTCCAACGCCTCTGAAACAAAAGAAAAATAAGATTTTTTTTTGTTATTTATTACACGTCAAAGAAATGAAAAAAGCTGCAAAAGTTTACAGAAAACTTATGCAGCTTAAACTGGCATTGCAAAGAAACGATGTAGTTGACTAATCTTCCAGAACCCATTCTGGAATATGATGAAGAATGTAATTCTGTACTGCTTCTTTTATGTCACTTTTTTCTACAGGCCCAACGGCAGCTATGGTTTCTTCAAAATCAAACCAACACATTTCTTTATCGTCGTGATTATAAACGGTCAACACTCTTTTTTCTGGTTGATCGAGGTCTTCCTCTTCTTGAATGGCTGCCACTAAAGTAACCGCTTGTTCAAAGCTAAGGAATTTCATTTGCTCATCACTCATATGATCTCCTCAAAATGAAAAAAGGCGAGATGGATAAATCCACTCGCCTTGATACATACGTTTAAAACCTAATTACGCTGGCTTCACAACTGATCCAGAACGAATACAACGGGTGCAAACTCGCGCACGTGTAATACCACCAGCTTTGGTGACCATACGTACACGCTTGAGGTTTGGTAACCAACGCCTTCTGGTTTTATTGTGCGCGTGAGAGACATTATTGCCTGTAATCGGCCCTTTTCCACAGATTTCACATACCTTAGCCATCGTTAACTCTCCTTATATGTTATTCCTTTTCAACCCTGTTAAAGCTAAAAAAGAACAAAAAAATGTTTATGACAAATTTTTATAATCCAGAACTGTCTTTATTACATTTTTTCACCATTGAAAGCAACATTTTTTCTGAGAAATATGCTGAATTGTCTTTAAAATGATCAGCCTTCCCTCCTTTACTGCAAACTCTTTATCATTATTAGGGTAAGCTTATACCTTGCACTATTGAGCAAAAATGAACACCATTTAATTCCAGTCAAATTTTGCTACTTCCAAGCAGGAGATTCCAGTCTATGACCTACGAAAGCCCAATAATCAGACCTCCCAGTGAATGGAGAAGCGGGCTTATCCGCGTAACCCGAGGCTGTAATTGGAACAGATGCCGATTTTGCGGCATATATCCTCACCTTGGAGAGCCTGATTTTTCTATACGTTCACTCGATGAAATTAGCCAAGATATAATACTCCTTCATGAAAAACGGCCTGAAATCGAATCATTGTTTATAGGTGATGCTGATCCAATATTCGCTGGCACAGAACTCATGCTCCAGGTACTGAAGCAAATAACAAACACCTTTTCCTTAAATAGGATCACGAGCTATGCCCGATTCTCAACCCTCTACAAATTGGGCCAAGAAGGGTTAGTTCAACTGGCAGAAGCAGGGTTAACACGAATTCATATTGGCCTCGAATCTGGTGACGACCAGACACTTGTTCTACAGCGAAAAGGACAGAGTAAAAAAATGGTTCAAACCGTAGCTTCCTGGTTAAAAGATACCGGTATTGAACTATCAGTCTATGTATTGCTTGGCCTTGGGGGGAATCAACGCTGGAAAGAACATGCAAAAGAAACAGCCAATCTGCTCAACAAAATCGAGCCCAAATACATACGTATCCGTAGACTCTTTATCTACCCTGCATCAATTAGCGGAGGTCCAGCCTGCCCGCTGTCAAAAAATGTCGCGAACGGAGAATTTATTGAACAAAGTCCAGAAGGAACTGTCCGGGAATTAGAACTCCTTCTTGATAGTCTGAATCCCATAGCCTCTTTTTTCACATGCGACCACAGTAACAACTACCTCAACATTTCAGGTTATCTCGATAATGACAAAGTTGAAATGCTTGAAGAGGTACGAACTTTCCTTGCACTTTCTGCTGAGGAGCGTCAACGGCATTATGCCTCTGTTGGATCAGGAATTTAGAGATAACTGGTAGCTCATTTAGAAGTTCTGTGAAATGTATAGTATTGGGGCAACTACTCAGTCATCTATGGGTGTTAAAGAAACCAGAATAGTTTCTCCTTCCACCCGCAAACTATATTTCCTTAGTGGTAATGAGTCGTGATTAAGGCAATGCCCACTTTCCAGGTCGTACTGCCATTGATGACGAGGGCATGTTGCTATGTTATTCCGAATCTCACCAGTGGTCAAATCAGCTCCTTGGTGCTTACAAGATGCTTCAATAGCGTAGAAACTTCCATCATCACGTAAAATGATAGCAACCTTCTTTCCCATCAGGCTATATGATTTGACCCGAACATCTTTGAACTCATCTGTTTTGGCAAGTTTAATATAGTCCATCGCGTTATCCCTCACCTTTTAAAAAATTCGGTATGTACTTTACTGATTGTAGTATTCGGGTCTTTAGCCATTCTTGCATCGAGTTCAGGTTGACTAATTCACCGGTCCATTTATAATGCCGTGTCACACTTACAGATGACATAATCAAAAGTATATCAGCGGCTCTTTTCATGCATTTTCATTGCATTTCTAATTTGTGCATGGTAGCTAACATTACTTATCTTAACAATAATTCTCAAGAATGGATAGTACATGAACGATAGCAATACCGTCTGGAAGTTCTTTGCCTCTGTAAAGCTTGCTCTTTTCACACTTTGTACAATTTCAATTACTTCGATTATCGGCACTGTTATTCCGCAAAATAGATCTTTTGATTTTTATGCCGAAAAGTATGGTGAAGGTCTAGCACGTTTTTATTACGTACTTGATATTCCAGATATGTACGGATCGTGGTGGTTCCTCTCTCTTTTAGGTCTACTCTGTGCTAATCTCATAGTCTGCAGCATAGACCGTTTCCCGTTTGCCTGGAAACAGATCAAAGCAGACCCGGCTGACTTGTCTGTAAATAAAATAGAAAAGATGCCGTTTAACCATGTGGTTGACAAGATTGACATTGTTGACCCATCTTCGGCAAATTCGCTACTTGAAACACTTTCTGGCTGGGATATCACCCGCAACACATCAGGCGACAAGACAATAGTTGCTGCTCAAAAAGGCGGATGGACCAGAACCGGTGTTTACATCGTACACCTGTCAATACTCGTTGTTTTTGCTGGCGCAATAGTCGGTCACTATTTAGGGTTCAAAGGCAGCGTTGTTATTCCAGAGACAAAGCAGACTGATAAAATCTATGCTTCAGAAACACAATTGCCTATTCCACTGGGGTTTGACGTTCGTTGTGATTTTTTTGAAATTGAATTTTACGACAATGGAATGCCGAAAGAATATCGTTCACGACTCACTGTATTAGAAAACGGCCAAGAAACTCTTGTCAAAGAAATCGAAGTCAACCACCCCTTAAAATATCGTGGCATAACATTTTATCAATCAAGCTATGAAGGTTACAGAGATTTCCTTATTACGTTAACAGATACAACCGATGGCAGCAAACGTACGTTTATCACCCCATTTCAGCAACAGGTGAGCTGGAATGAAAAGAACATAGTTATGGGGGTTATTAACGCTGAGGCTGTCCGTGATCGTGTGGTACGCATAAAAATATGGGTTCAATCCGGCACCAATCCTGCTTCTACGTTCTGGCTTGATACCAGAGAAGAGTCATCCACAGAACAAAGCGGTATTCCATACACAATTAATGCTAAACAAATGTATGCCACCGGATTGCAAGTTGCGCGGGACCCAGGTGTCTGGCTAGTTTATCTCGGGTGTTTTCTGATGATGGCAGGGCTCTATGTTGCATTCTTCATGTCACATAGGAGAATCTGGCTTGTCATATCTCAAGAGAATAGTTCTTGTTCGCTACGTATTGCTGGCTCTACGAATAAGAATAAAATTGGCTTTGAGAAAACTTTCTCAGAACTAGTTGAGACCATTGAGAAACGTGCCAAATAATCATTTTTTGCACCTTTTTTTACATTCTGACACATTTAACTAATGGTTTTATACTAGCACAACCATTGAATATTACGGAGTCTCACGAATGGATAGTTCACAATTACTTGGTATTACAACTTTCACCTATCTTTTCTCTACCCTGCTATATGTCGCTATTTTGGTCTTTAAAACTGAGCGTCTAGGCGTTATTGCTACTGTATTCACGTTCATAGCACTTCTCATCCAAACTGCAGGTATTGGACTACGTTGGATGGAATCCTACCAGCTGGGAATTGGACATGCGCCACTCACCAATATGTATGAATCCGTAGTATTCTTTGCCTGGACTATTATTGTTTTATATCTTGCAATTGAATGGAAATTTAAGACTAAAATCATTGGTGCTTTTGCTGTCCCCTTTGCCTTCCTGGCTATGGCATATGCATCGTTTTCCAGTGATATCAGTAAAACAATTAATCCGCTGGTACCCGCACTACAATCGAACTGGCTTATTGCCCATGTCGTTACCTGTTTTATTGGTTATGCAGCCTTTGCAGTCGCAGCCGCACTTGGCACCATGTACCTCCTAAAACATCGCTCTGGACACGACAACAAATCTTCAGTGCTCTATTCACTGCCGAGCCTTAAAGTACTAGATGATATTACCCATAAAACTATGGTATTCGGCTTTATCTGGCTGAGTGCTGGCATTATTACCGGTGCCATCTGGGCGAATTCCGCCTGGGGCACATACTGGAGCTGGGACCCTAAAGAAACCTGGTCTCTTATTACCTGGTTTCTCTACGCCATTACACTTCATGCACGGTACACCAGAGGATGGGGTGGTACCCGGATCGCATGGCTTGCCCTTGTTGGTTTTGTCTCTGTAATATTTACATATTATGGTGTGAATTTTCTTCTTTCCGGACTTCACAGCTATGGTTCAGGTTGATTCAATAACCACAATGTAGCACTCCATCGTAGTGTTTTTCTGTCTCTCCAAGCTGTTTGACAAATGTAAGAAAACGCAGTATAAATAGTCAAAATTGAAGCTATCAACCTAACGAATTACCTAACACATTTGACTCAACAATCTTAAAAGGGGACTAGACTATGATCAGAAAAGCACTAGTATCTGTAGCTGCAGCAGCTTTCATTTTTTGCGGACTTGTAAGTCTTGGAAATGCCAGTGACATGGGCCCTGAGGAAATGACCCTTCAAGTCACAGACTCAAAAAAGCCAAAACCAGCTTTTTTCCCGCACAAAGCACATCAAGAAGCTTTACAGTGTGCCGACTGTCATCATGGTATGGCAGATGATGGTACGCAAGTACCTTACGTCGATGGTCAAGAAATAGGCAAATGTGAGTCTTGCCATAATACAGAGAAATTAGCCGGTAAAACTGCTGGTAAAGATAAACTCGACACCTTAAAAGGTGCTGCTCATGGTAATTGTCTGACTTGCCATAAGGAAGTTGGTAAGAAAGATGAAGCGAAAAAAGCTCTTGCCAAATGTTCAACCTGTCATAAAAAATAAGCTATAAGTTTCTACTTCAGTATGAAAAAGGCCGTTATCCTCTGCAAGTGAGGATAACGGCCTTTTCTTTTTTTAAAACTTCCGGTTAAGGAAAATACAGAACACTCGTACTACTTTATTACTTCTCCTGTATTTTAGAAATATCTCCAATCTGCAGGATTAAATCCCCAATTGCTGTTAACAGGTTTAAACGATTTTGCCGGACAGCAAGATCCTCGGCCATAACCATTACACTATCAAAAAAATGATCAACAGGCTCCTTCATCTTCAACATCACCTGTAACGCATCAAAATATTTTCTATCAGCAAGCAAATTTGACATTTCTGCCTCTACATCTTTAAACATGCGATAGAGGTTCTGTTCTGCGTTCTCAACAAGCAGGGTTGAATCAACTGAAGTGTCTGTATTCTCTTTTATTATATTGCGAATACGTTTATACGATGCGGCAAGCACGCCAAACGCTTGATCATCTCGTATCGCCTGTAATGCCTCTATCCGACTGAGAACATCACGAACATTATCAAATTCAACGGATGTGACAGCCTCAACTACACCTGGTTCAATACCCTTGGCCACACAATCATTTACAAATCTACCCTTTATAAAGTTTATAATCGTATCGACAGTTGCACTGCTACCATCTACCTTATTGCCATAGAGTGCTAAAGCCTTGTGGACAATCTCTTCCATTGAAATATCCCAGCGCCCGTCGGCCAGTATATTCAATACTGCCAGGGAAAGACGTCGCAACCCAAATGGATCAGCTGTACCGGTCACTTTCAATCCTATACCAAAACAGCCAGCGATAGTATCAAATCGATCAGCAAGGGCCACTATTGCTCCAACCGTAGAAGTCGGTAATTGTGCTCCTGCTCTCTTTGGCATGTAGTGTTCAAGGATGGCCAGTGCAACCTCAGCAGGCTCATTATCATGGGTAGCATAAGATGCTCCCATAACTCCTTGCAGGGATGGAAACTCGCCAACCATGTCTGATATCAAATCAGCTTTACAAAGAAAAGATGCCCGACTTGCCAGTTCAATTGTATCTGGAGCAATTTTCTCAGCTAAAATTCTGGAAAGCTTAACAAGCCTGTCACTCTTCTCAAGAACTGTCCCAAGTTTCGCCTGGAAGATAATACCATTAAGTCGTTCTCTTTTTGCCTCAAGGGTACCTGTTCGATCACCGTTAAAGAAGAACAACGCATCTTCTAACCTCGCGCGAAGTACACGCTGATGCCCTTTACGCGTAATATTTTCATCTTTGACTTTTGTATTGTTTACAGCAACAAACCCGGGCAGCAATTTGCCATCAGCATTTACAACTGGGAAGTATTTCTGATGTTCTCTCATAGATGTAATGAGAACCTGGTCTGGCAGCTGTAGAAATTTTTCATCAAAACTCCCACAAACACCATATGGGGATTCAACGAGGTTTGTTACCAGATCTACCAAAGCTTCATCTACAGCAACTTTGGCATCTTTATGAATCCCAGACTCATCAACCGCCCTATTGATTTCCTGAAGAACCATCTTTTTCCGTGTATCAATATCAGCAACGACGTTATGCTGTAAAAGAGTATCTTCATACACACTGCTATCAGAAATGACAAATTCAGTATTCGCCATAAACCGATGACCACGGCTTGTATTGGAAACAACTATACCTTCATGCTCAAATTTAATCACATCATGACCAAACAGTGCCGTAAGCCATTGAATGGGCCGCGCGAATGCATGTAGATTAGCCCCCCATTTCATTGATTTAGAAAATGACAATTCCAGCAGAAGCTCTTTCAGAATGGCAGGTAACAACTCTATAGTAGGTTTGCCTGCAACCTCTCTGTGAAGTAACAGGTACTCACCTTTTGCAGTTTCAACCTTTTTCAAATCGGTAATTTCCGCACCTTTTGATCGTGCAAAACCTATAGCCGCTTTCGTAAAATTGCCGTCAGCATCAATTCCTGCCTGAACAGATGGCCCTAGGAGCTCCTCATGAATATCTTCCTGCTTTTCAGTAATCCCTGAGACAATCATAGCCAATCTCCGGGGGGTTCCCATTACAACAATAGAACCATGTTGCAGTTGTAATTCCGCAGCTTTCTTTTCAAAGTTGGCTTTAAGTTGTGTCAGTGCAGGTTGCACAAATCCGGCTGGTAATTCTTCCGTTCCGATTTCATAGAGTAAATCACGCATAGTTCATCTATCGAGTAAAATGATTAATAAGAAATTGTGCTGCTTTTTATACCTGTAAGTCAGCTTGCAGACAGCGTGAAAGAGTTTTTCCTTTTACGGTAGCAGATTGCCATTTCAGGCAACAGACTAACATACTTTGAAATTGTGGGAAAATCTACGATTCAAGTACAGCAAAAGTAGAGTAATCTTCACACAGGTTCTCTACACTGACAGAGTAACTTTTGACTTCCTGAAGTTTACACAGACATGTACCAATACTACGGGTAACAGCTTCAACTGACAACATTTCCTGTTCGGCATCTGCTAGCGAGTCGATTTCTGCCTCAATGCATTTCTCTATTTCAAGAATGAGGTCCTCTATCCACATAAACGTACTAAACCTAACAGCAACTTTAGCCTCTCCCCAATTCCCTAAAGACCTTGGCAAAGAATTCTGAAGAGCTCTATGCATCGGCAATGAAATTGGAACATGGATTCGAAATTCGAGATCCGAGTTATCGCCAACAGATCCACACATCATGCATTTATACTGGCGAATATTCAGTGACTCATCGGCCTTTCCATTGCTAAGAAAATATGGGAATTCCAATTCCATATGCGAGGCTTCGGCTTCAAGCCTAACCTTCATTTCTTCAAGTATATGCTGAAAATTCTGTAAGTCGATTGTCCCATGATACTGGTTGAGAATTTCAACAAACCGACTCATATGTGTACCTTTAAACCGGTGTGGGAGATTAACATACATATTAACTGTAGCAATAGTATGTTGCTGGCTTTTAGCCTTATCCCGAACTGTTACCGGATATGATACTGTCTTGACACCAACTTTTTTAATATTAATACGCCGGTGATCAATCTGGCTCTGAATATCTTTCATCTGGATTTTAGTTAAAAGCTACAGGGATGCCTGGGCACCACTTGAAAAAGGAGAAATTCTCTATAACCTAAGCCTGAATTGAGCCCGGTGAACCTCGCACTACATTAACCAATAAACTTCTTTACCGCTTTTTTTAATTCATCTATATCAGCAGATTTAACGACATATTCGTCTGAAGCCCATGCCCCGAGATCCTGCTTATATTCGTGATAAGCACTACTTAAAATAATAGGAATATTTGGATTTATCATTTTCATCTGACGCAAGACCTCAATACCATTCATACCAGGCATCTGAATATCTAAAATGACAAGATCAGGAATATCTGCCTTAAATTTTTCGATAGCTTCTTCACCATTCATAGCCGAGACAACAGCATAGCCATCATCCGAAAACTCTTCATAGTATAATAGCTGAATGCTTTCTTCATCATCTACAAGCAGTATTTTTTTCACACAATTCTCCTTTTATCGCATTTCAAGAGATTGACGCAAATATGTAGCTGCTTCTTCGGGAGGCATCGGATTAATATAAAATCCGGAACCCCACTCAAAACCTGCAATTGAAGTAAGCTTCGGGACTATTTCAAAGTGCCAGTGAAAGTGCTCAAGCCCATCAGACTGCAGCGGTTCTGTATGGAGTACAAAATTATAGGGAACGTCAGGGATACATCTATCAAGTCGCCTTAAGGTGTCAGAAAATAAATGGGCTAATGATTTCATTTTCTCATCATCCTCTTTACAGAAATTAGAGGCATGTGATTTAGGAAGAATCCACATCTCAAAAGGTGTCCGCGGTGCAAAGGGGGTAAGAGTGATGAAGTGCTCATTTTGACAAACAACTCGCACATCCTCTTTAATCTCCTGTCTAATAATATCGCAGAAGATACACCTCTCCTTGTATCTGTAATATGATAGAGCACCGTCCAGCTCAGAAACGATCATTCTGGGCAAAATAGGCAACGCTATAAGTTGAGAATGTGAATGTTCCAGCGATGCCCCTGCTGCTTTACCATGATTTTTAAAAATCATGACATATTTAAAGCGAGGATCCCTACCAAGATCGCCAATTCTTTCTCTATATGCTCGAAGGACAAGAACAACATCGTCAGGGGCTAGGGATGCAAAACTTTCTTCATGAATTGGGCTCTCAATGATAACTTCATGAGCGCCGATACCATTCATTCGATCGTAAAGACCTTCACCTTCTTTACCGAGATCCCCTTCGATAATAAGGGCAGGATATTTGTTAGGAACTACACGGACCTGCCAATCTCCACCATGAGTCAATTTTTCACCAGTTCGATTATAGGCTAACACTTCTGGTGGGGTGGTATTTTCATTACCTGGGCATAGAGGGCAGAAACCGCCGCTTGTCTGATTCTTTTCAATCAGAAAGTCCGTCGGCCGTTTCCGCCTCTCTTTGGAAATGATAATCCATCGGCCGAGAACAGGATCTTTTCGCAGCTCCGGCATCTAAATTATTGTCCTTTAGATTTTTCTTTTGTCTCTTGAAGAGTCTTACAGTCAATACAAAGGGTAGTCACAGGTCTGGCTTCCAATCGTTTCAAGCCAATATCCTCTCCGCATCCTTCACAAACACCAAAGTCGCCCTCTTCTATTCTACCAAGAGCTTCCTCGATTTTCGAAAGCAATTTGCGCTCCCGATCTCGTATTCTCAGTTCAAAACTTCGACCGGACTCAACAGTTGCACGATCATTAGGATCAGGGATGTTAGAAGTCTGATCTGTCATTTCGTTCAGCGTCTTGCCGACTTCAGCAAGAATATCTTCTTTTTTACCGTTCAACTGATCTTTAAACTGCGCCAATAATTCCTTTTCCATCCAGCCTCTCCTCCAAAACCGATAAAAAATGCAGCGTGAAAATGAAAATCACACATCCTTTCGGATGTATGTGCCACTTTTACCACCTGTTTTTTTCAACAGACAAATATTACTTATAGTCATTGATTTATCAACAGCTTTACACATATCATATATGGTCAGAGCAGCCACGGATACCGCTGTAAGCGCTTCCATTTCAACGCCTGTCTTGCCACAGATTCCTACTGTTGCATAAATTTGTACTAAATTATCCTCCTCTTGCAAGGAAAAGTCAACGTTCACCTTTGTTATTAGGAGAGGATGTGTAAGCGGGATAAGGTCATCAACCTTTTTAGCCGCCATAATGCCAGCTATTCGAGCAATACCGAGAACATCACCTTTAGCCATTGTACCATTTTTAATCTTCAAAAATGCCTCAGAACTCATCTGAATAGTACCGGTAGCATCTGCTACACGTGTAGTCTCACTTTTAGAACTGACATCAACCATTATGGCATTTCCATCAGAATCAAAATGCGTCAGCTTATTCTCTTCTCTATCCGCCACAGCCTTATCCTTTGTTATTTTTACCCATTACTTCATTAAAAAGTCGGCCAAAAAATCCTTCATGTTCTTTTTTCTGTCCATGCTTCTCGCAAAGGGTATCGAACTCTTTCAGCATATTTTTTTGTTCTTCACACAGGTTGGTGGGAGTCTGAACCTGCAGCTCAACTACCATACTACCTCTCCCCCCTCCTCGTAAACGTGGTACACCTTCATTTTTCAAGGTAAACCTTTCACCAGACTGGCTTCCTGCAGGTATGTCCAGTTTTTTCTTACCATGAATCGTTGGCACTTCAACAGTAGCCCCGAGTGCAGCATTAACCATGGACACAGGAAGCCGCGCATAAATGGTCTCGCCTTCCCTCATGAAAAATTCGTGCTCATTCACATGGACTATTACGTAAAGATCTCCGGTAGGGCCACCTTTACGCCCTCCTTCACCTTCTCCACGCAAACGCATTCTAGCCCCGTTATCAACACCAGCCGGGATCTTTATTGCAACCAATTTACTCTTATGAACCAGCCCGGAACCATCACAATCTGTACAAGGATCTGTAATCACAGATCCTTCACCATGACACTGCGGGCAAGTGGAACTCACCTGAAAAAAGCCCTGCGAGCGAATAACCTGCCCACGTCCATTACAGGATGGACACGTTTTCCTCGGATGGCCAGGGCGACTACCGGTGCCTTCACAGGTCCAGCAGGTATCACGCCTGTTGAGCTCTACTTCTTTAGAGACTCCGTGCACAGCTTCCATAAACGAGATGGAAACATCATAGCGGAGGTCGTTACCGGGAACAGGACCATCGTGTCTGCTGCGGGAACGTCCACCACCAAAACCAAAAAGATCTCCGAATATGTCCCCAAAACTTGAAAACACATCATCAAAATTTCCTGGCCCGCTATAGCCACTACTCTTTAAGCCTTCATGACCGTAGGTATCGTAAATCTGGCGTTTCTTTTCGTCGCTCAGTACTTCATACGCTTCAGTGCATTCTTTAAAACTGGCTTCAGCCTCTTTGTTATCCGGATTTCTGTCCGGATGGTACTGCATTGCCAGCTTTCTATATGCTTTCTTTATCTCTGCACTGTTGGCACTACGCTCAACATCCAGAATCTCGTAATAGTCTTTATTCATTTTCTATAACTGCTCTTGATATTACGCGACAATTGATCCACTTTCTTTAGGTGCATCAAGCTCGACATCATTATTATCAAGCTGCTCAGGCAACTCATCCACATTTTCCATGGTGACCTGGCCAGATGCAATCTCCCGCAAAGTCATAACTATTTCTTTATTTTTTCCTTCCACAAGGAAAGGTTCACCCTGTCTGTGCTGCTTAACTCGCTGAACGGCCAGATGAATGAGATTAAATCTGTTATCATCACCAACTATTTCCAGACAATCTTCAACTGTAATTCTCGCCATATTTTCTACCTCACATGTATGTACAATCTATCTTTCATGCCACTTACCCTATGCTCACTCAGGTAACTTTCTACTTCATAAACAGAAAGTTACCGATGAACCCTTTTCAAATATCAATCAAAGGTTCAAAAATGAGTCCAACCATTGCAAAAATGGCTAAGGTTGTGCTTACTTATTTCTCAAATGGATTTTCCAAAAGAAGCGTCTCGTTCCTGTCTGGCCCAACACTTACAATTTGTGCCTTAACGCCGGTAAAATCTTCGATTCTTTTTAAATAATCTTTTGCGGCAACAGGAAGATCATCAAAATCACGTACACCGGCTATTTCCTCATCCCAACCTGGCATCTCTTCATAGACCGGTTTAACAGATGCTGCCTCTTTAATATTAGATGGCATGGAATGGAGGCTCTTTCCTGCCAGCTCGTAGGCATTGGCCATTTTTATCTTTGACTGGCCACTTAGAACATCAAGCTTTGTAATAGCAAAACCAGTTAAACCATTTAATCGTACAGCATCTTTTGCCACAACTCCGTCCAGCCACCCGCATCTGCGACGACGACCAGTTGTAGCACCAAACTCATGACCTTTATCCTGAAGTTCTTCACCAACATTATCGAAAAGTTCAGTAGGAAATGGACCGGAACCGACGCGGGTTGTATAAGCTTTCATGATTCCAACTACGGAGTCAATGTGAGCTGGACCAAATCCAGACCCGTTACATGCATTGCCGGCAATGGTATTGGAAGACGTAACAAAAGGATAGGTACCATGGTCAATATCAAGCTGGGTTCCTTGAGCACCTTCAAAAAGAATATTTTTGCCATCTTTTCTTGCACTATCGAGTACAACCGAAACATTACCTATATATTTATGCAATTGCTCAGCATACTGCATGAATTCACTGTAAACCTCTTCAAAATCGACAGGGGTACTATTGTACTTCTGGGTTAACAGAAAGTTCTTTTCATCCAGCGCGGTCCGCAGCTTGTCTTTAAAAAGCTGTTCATCTTGCAGATCGCCAACTTTAATTCCGGTACGACCAACCTTATCCATATAGCAAGGCCCAATACCTCGCCCTGTGGTGCCGATTTTTTCATTATCGGATAGCGCCGCTTCCTTTGCCTGATCAAGGCGCGCGTGGTATGGCATGATCAAGTGGGAGTTCTCACTGATCATCAATCTCTGGGGAGTTACTTCGAGCTGCTTTTCTTTAAGGTGACTAATTTCGCTCAACAACACACCAGGGTCGATAATTACACCATTACCGATCATACACATTTTCTCTTCATAGAGAATACCTGAAGGGATGATATGAAAGATAAACTGGCGACCATCTACAACAAGTGTATGGCCTGCATTATTGCCACCCTGAAAACGCACGATATAATCTGAATATTGTGTAAGCAGATCGACAATTTTACCTTTGCCTTCGTCACCCCACTGTGAACCGACAACCACGACGCTGGACATCTATATTCTCCTGATATGTTAACTGCAGAGATTAATTCCGATTGGCAGAGTAGAGCACACCTAATCAGCAGCAACTCCAAGTCTGCATGAGACAAACTCGTAAATATAGCTAAATCAAACAACAAAGTCAATCATGCAGATATTTTCACAATGACTTTCAGGTTATCTGACTTTCCTCTATCCTGTAGCAACTAGCGCTATACCAAAGATGACAACTCTACTCATCAGTCTTCAAGCTAGCCCTCTCTTTCGTTGACACTCTTCTGCAAATACCTTACATTTGGCCAACGGGTTACCACTAAGCCGAAAAATGGTAATCATGTTCAGGCATATCGTCAAACAGCTACAAATTCGAGATCACACCGCATGGCAGTCGATCTGATACACTGCCTGTTTTACAACGTATCGGCTTTCCTTCGTTTATAAATAAACCACGTCACATTGAGGCTATATTTATGTTTGGTATTGGTTTGCCCGAAATGATTCTAATTTTGGCACTTGCACTTATAGTTGTTGGGCCAGACAAACTCCCTGATCTCGCAAGATCTATTGCTAAAGGCATTATGGAACTCAAAAAAACTGCTGAGGGACTTAAAGAGCAGATGAGTGAGGAAGGCAATCCTTTGGACGAAATACGTCCAGATCTTGAAGATGCTGCCAAATCATTCAAAAGCCATATGCTGGAACATCCTGAAAATGGTAAAACTGATCTTTTCCCAAGTGAAGGGGTAAACCCACCTGCCGACAATGCTGCCAAGGCCTATGAGGAATTAACCAATACAGGTGTTAATCCTGGTGAGATCCCTGTTTCAGAGAGTACCACAATTGAGGCGTCACTAGATGATTTAACTGAGGTCGTAGAGCCAACTGCTGCCACGCCAAGACTAACAAAGGCACAAGAAATATCATCGCAAGATATCGAACCCTCGGCCGACAAATGAGCGATTTTAACCTTCAAAAAACAATTCCTGCGTTAGAGCGGAGCCTTGCCTTTTTTCGCCCTCACCACTTAGAACTTCGCAATCGTCTCATTAAAATTTTTGCAGGAATTATTGTTTGTACAGTTGTTTCGTATCTTTTCTCAGAACAGATAGCCAAAATATGTATCGCCCCACTTTTTGCTGCAAGTCCACTCATTGGTAAACTCGTATACACCAACCTTCCTGAAGCATTTATCAGTTACATCAAACTCGCTCTTCTTGTCGGACTTATCGCGAGTTTTCCGCTTACGCTCTATCAGATATGGGTATTTATTGCGCCGGGTCTACGGCAGGATGAGAAAAAACTTGCCGTTATCATTGTGTTCTGGGCATCACTTCTTTTTGCAGGAGGTGGAGCTTTTGCCTTTATTGCAGTACTCCCCAAAATGCTTACCTACCTGATGAGTTACGCAAGTGAGGGATTAGAACCTCTACCGAAGCTCGGTCTTTATCTTACCTTCGTAGCCAGAACAGTTCTAACTTTCGGACTGAGTTTTCAGATCCCTTTCCTCATGGTCATGGCCGGAAGAACTGATTTAGTAAGTGCATTGTACTTTAAAAGTAAGAGAATGTATTTTTACATAGCCATCCTGGTCATATCTTTTCTCCTGACAGCTGGTGATTTCATGGCAACAGCCCTGCTCGCCATTCCCTTGTTCGGGTTGTATGAAATCGGCATTTTTCTCTCTATATTCTTTTCAAAAAAGAAAACTGATTCAGCTCAATCCTAAAATTTGTTTCAGAGATCCTGAATACCAACACTGAACATTTCATGCTCTGGCTATCCAATTTCCTGTTTTAAAAGACAACAGGAAATTCGGTTTATCGGATTTCCATTTCTATCATATTCTATTATATCTGGCTGGAGTAGTTTATTCATAACACAACCTTCTGGTATCTGGAGCTGGAAGAATCTCTCTTCGTTAAGACCAGAATTTTTCAGCAACTGATTATTCTCGATTGTATAACTGTGGATCTCATGATCTTCACACAAAGGGCATTGATACACCCTGCCGTTTGGAAAGATGAAATAATTTTCTGCCACAACTCCAGCACATTCAAATGTTTCATGATTTTCTAAAAACACCTTCGGATATGTTACATGTATTCCTGCAGCTGCAGCTTTACGTGCTACTGCCGGCACCACAGCCAGCCATTCATCACGACTTACCTGTACACCATCGCCTGCATTTTTTTCGGTTGCCGAGTTCCCTCGAAGGCCGATAACCTGAATGAAAAACTTTTTCACATTCAGGTCGATAAGTAGAGGTACCATTTCATGCAGGTTATCTATATTTTTTTTGCTTACCGTATAGATCAAGCTGACATTAAAACCAGCAGCTATAGCTTTTTTAAGATTTGCAATACAAACTTCAAAGACCCCTTCCCCACGAATGGGATCATTTATAGCTGCCTCCGGACCATCAAGACTAAAGCTTAAAAAATCCAACTCGTCTGGTGAAATACGATTAAGGAATTCATGAAAGAGATAACCATTTGAGTCGACGGTGACGTCAAACCCAAGATCTTTGGCACATCGAACAGCCTCTGGCAAATCAGCATGCATGGTCGGCTCGCCACCCAGGAATATCACATTGCCCTTTTGGTGCGGGTCATTAAACAGTTCCAGCCATTTCTTTATAGTGACTATATCGAGGGTATTTGTACCATGCTGGTCCGGGTTAATATAACAGTGACTACAGGACAAATTGCAGGCGGTAAGAATATGAAAGAATATATTACGCTCTCCGCGCCGAAAACCAACTGTTCGCGGGTTTGTATTGGACATACTAACTCCTGATTATCGTCAAATTTTACAAATTGAGTGATTGCTGCAATGTATAATTCGCAAGCAATGTACCCTTAAGGTAATCATTTTTTTCATTTGAGAAGAACTGCTGAAATAAACGAAGGCTCTCTTGCCGTAAAACATGTGGGGTTATGCTAACCTCCAAGGCAGAATAGAGCGGTGACAACATATTGAGTGGCAGGTTTGTTCCACCTCCCATGACATCTTCATACGCATAAACAACTCTGCGAACATTATTGACGATGAGGGTGGAGAAACACATGAGACAAGGCTCCATGGTTGAATACACTGTGATCGTAGCCAAATCGATTTCAGGACGAAGTCGTTGTAACTGTCTGAGCGCAACTATCTCCGCATGATCAAGTTCACAGAAATCAACACTACTGTTAATTCTTCCACCACTGGCAACAACCTCGCCATCAGCTACAATAACACAGCCCACAGGAAACTCGCCTTTCTCAAATGCAGTTTCTGCCTGAGATAAGGCAAGTTTCATATATTTTTCATGTCTCTCGTGTTTCATATATTCTATTTAGCAACCTGGCGTCATTATGCTTTTCTTATGCAATGTTAAAATTTTATACCTATAGCTTTCGTCCAAAACGAAGCGCTGCGGAAGAAATAGCAACCCCGGTATACTGTTCAATATAATCATGCCCTGTATCATTAAATGGCAAATATACAAGTTTCTTCTTCCGTGCAGAAAAGGTGATTGCTGGTAAAATTTCCATTAAACGCTTGGTACTAACTGCAGAAGCAATGAGTATGGACGTCAACGACTCAACAGCTTCATCATGCGACAGGGTCACCGGGTAAATATCTTCCTGTTTAAGTGGTAAATGCTGCTGTCTTGAAATAGACAACTGGAGCACTGTGAAGTTTTTCGCAGTTTGCAGAAAAAGATCTGGTTTCATTTTAAATGCCGGAACGATAAAGGAAAACTTACGTTTCCTATGCTGCGGCTGCACCACAACTGGCTGATTCGTAAGCTGAAGAAAATCAGCAAGGGTATTGATTTGCTGGTGCGGAGAGTCAGGTTCAATCTGCCAAAATGGAATATATTTAGCGAAGTCGCCTTTAGGCCGAACAACTGCATAATCCAGTCGACTAAACTTTCCGTCCTCTTCAACCCAATGTTTTTCACAATTCACACAGTTTATGGCCAAGCCCTCTCGACTTGACTGCATAATATCTCCACAATCTGGACAAGAAGTAGATATAAATCGAGGTTCCCAACTACTCTTAAACGAAACTAGCTGTTTTTCTAATTTGATTCTCAAATCCCCTTGGCCAATCTGTATATGATTGACCCCATCGTACAGCGAGTCATGAAAGAAGTAAACCGGTAGATAGACACGACTTATCGTCTCTCCGATAAAAGCACGATGAGTAGCCCTGCGTCGACGATCACAAGAAAAAAGCTCTGTTAGCCTGGCCGCCTCTGAAAATATTTTATCCGCCTTTATGGTTTGTCGTACAAACCTACCTGCATGGTGCACTGTTACAGGCTGAATAGTCATTGTCTGAGGGCGTAAACCTAAAGAAACGGGAAGAGAATTGATAGAACAGCCGATCCTGGTGGTGTCTATTAATTTATGACGGATTTCATTGGCTTTACAGTAATAAATACAGCCCTTAAAACGAAGATATGGGACATAAAGTAAGTCATCGTTTGAGACATGACTTGGCAGGCGAGCAGGCAGTATATATCGTGGCAATTTTTGATACACCCTGACATTTGCTACATCACAGTATTCACAATGAACAAATCGATCATCTTCATACACTACTATTGAAGCGCCGCATGCAGGGCATTGTTGTTCTATAGTCAGTTCCATGACAATCGATTACAATGACTCACCACACTGATTACAAAACATTGCCTGTGCTAAATTTTCGGACTGGCATTTGTGACAAATCAATGACTTTACCTTTGTACCTGCCGGTTCACCGCATCTAGAGCAGAATTTGGCATTTGGAACCATATTTTTACCACAGCCACCACACTGGCTCAGTATCAGCTGCTGATGTCCGCACACTGGGCAAAAACGCGCATCCGCTGGTATAGAGTTTGAACAATCAGAGCAATTGATAGCTGGCTTATTTACAGCACGTGACTGCGCTGAATTGTTCATAGCGTGAGCTAACATTCCAGGTAGCATTAGCCCCATTCCCATGCCAATACCTGCCCCAGCATCACCATTTGACTCAGCTGATTTCTCCATAGCCATAGCTGCTTTCATCTGGACAAACTTATCCATGTCCCTGATGGTATTCATGCGACTTTGATCATCTATCGCCTTCTGAACATCGTCAGGAGGCGTAATCGAGGTAATATACAATTGACTGAGTCGAAGACCAAAATGCGAGAAATCACGTATTAGTCTTTCTTGCAAAGATGTTGCTAACTCATCAAATCTGCCTGGTAGATTCAGAATGGTGTCGAGTTTTTCGCCAAGATAATCATTTAACCTGGAAACAATTACTCTCTTAAGATAGGTAGCGATATCCTCGGTGGTAAATGATACCATTGTCCCGACGAGAGAGTTGATAAAAAGGACAGGCTGTACCACCTGAACATTAAATATGCCATGAGCCCGTAAACGTATAAGGCCAAGTTCAGAGTCACGGAAAGCAACAGGATTTCTAGTACCCCATTTTAAGTTGGTAAAACATTTCAAATTGACCATATACACTTCCGCCCTCAAAGGGCTATCACCTCGCCAAGGAATTGAGAGGATCTTGGTAAGGATTGGAAGGTTAAGCGTCTTTAACGTATGCCTGCCAGGGCCAAATGCATCACAGGCTTTGCCTTGATAGAAAAGAACCGCGGCCTGACTCTCCCGAACGGTTAACTGAGCTCCAAATTTAATTTCTCCGGAACCGCTTTCTGGTAGACGATGAACCAGCTCTTTACCACTTTCATCAAACCATTCAATATTTTCTAAAAATAGACCGCCGTTAAACCTGTTCATAGCACTCCTTAATCCATGTATAGCCAGGACTAAACCTTATTGCCGAAATAACAACTATACTGCACCTTCACACTTTCCAGTCAGGATAAAAGTCATTATAGTGATATCAAATCACAAAAACATCTACAACCTAACAGGAATATATATGAGTTTGAAAGATGAATGGAATCTCGAAAGTGCACTCCAAATTTTACAACATCCAACCGTAGATAGTGAGCTCTGGGCAGAGGCAGTGGAATGGTTGCTCCGATATGGGCCACCCTCTATTCAGAAAATACTTCTAGATGCATCCAAAAGCGCTACGGAGGTTGAGTTTCCAGGATTTCAACCGGCTCATCACACAGCCGACGGCCTGCCGATTTATGACACTGCCCAATTGGCTGAGATCCTCGGAATTACCGCCACTGAAGTGCAAGATATTGTTAATCGTAAGGGCATGGAAGAAGAACCGTTTGAGCCCGGCCCAACAGATTCACGAACCGTGCATTAACTAGCGCTTATCAACGGTTCGCATATCTTTAAAAGATCAGGAGAGTTTATAAAGTTTTTCATCCAGCACTGGTGCAGCTTTTCCTGGCCGAATCTTGTTTTTCATTGTTTCCAGGCTGAAATCATCCTCTCCCAGAAGATCTCCCATTTCCCGTTCTATCGTATCAGGATCTTCACCAGCCTCCATTCTACTGATAGCCTCATCCATGACTCCACCGAGGTTGAGTCCAGTCTGGTCCGTGAACTTTCGCATGAGAGATGCCACCTGTCGCGGATCATCTTCATTCAGAGACTCCGTCTCCTTCATCAGTGATTCAAATGCTTTTTCCATCTTCGTTTCATCCAGACCAGAAAGAGGATCACCTTCCCCTTGTCCGTTCGTACGAATAGTTGAAAACTTTGAAATCTGACGAGCCAGTTTTTGCTTTCCACATTTCGGGCAATCCGGCTCTGAGGAGGTATCTATTTTCGAGGAAAAAAAGTTGAAAATGACATTACAGGAGTCACAATAAAATTCATAAATTGGCATACAATATATCTATTAAAGTATTCGGTTTAGGTTCTTACGCTTGTTTCAGCACAACATCAACCAGTTTTTCGGAAACATCATCTGTTATATATGTTGAACCGATTGCATCTGGCAATATATAGAAAACATTACCACTTACAGCTTTTTTATCGGTTTTCAGATAGCGCTTAATCAGTTTTCTGTCAAGATAACTCGGAACAGAAACCGGCATTCCATATGCGGATATAACAGAGTAGATCCGTTCACTTTCTTTGCCAGAGAGCGTCTCTCGTAATACACTCAATCGCGATGCAGCAACCATACCAATAGCTACAGCGAGACCATGAATAATCTGATAGTCTGAAGCGCCTTCAACTGCATGACCGATCGTGTGGCCATAATTGAGTATTTTTCGAAGGCCTCCTTCACGCTCATCAGCAGCGACAACATCTGCCTTTATTTCACAACATGTGTAAATCATTTTTTCGATGATTTCAGAATCAAGCTTTACGATCTTACGTCTGTATTCTTCGAGGAAAGTAAAGAAGCTCTCATCTCTGATAACTCCGTATTTTATGACTTCGGCAAGGCCTCCTTTCAACTCCTCTGCAGGTAAAGTCTGGAGAACATCAATGTCAATATATACTGCTTGAGGCTGGTAGAACGCACCTACCATATTTTTCCCTTCAGGTAGATCTACTCCTGTTTTCCCACCAACCGAACTATCTACCTGAGCAAGTAGACTTGTAGGGACTTGCACAAAAGGTATCCCGCGCATATACGAGGACGCTAGAAACCCGGCCAAATCACCTGTAACACCACCACCTAATGCGATAATAGCGTCCTGACGATCAAAACCGGCATGAGCTAATCTGCTGGCTAATGCTTCAAGAGTAAACAACGTTTTGCTCTGTTCGCCGGCAGGAAATGGGAATAATTTAGCTTTCACTCCTGCATTTTTCAGGATATCCAGCAATTTATCACCGTAGAGCTTGGTGACATTCGTGTCTGAAATTATTGCATACCTGTTGCCGATGTTCTTTTTAGCCAGGTCACTGCCGATTCGCTCCAGACAGCCCTGCTCAATATGAATTGGATAGCTTCGATTTCCAAGCCCTACATGCAACTCAGCCATACGTCCCCTTCTCTTTGCAGATAGACTTTATGCGGTATTGTTTTTATCAGCAAACATCGTTCTTACCTACTGAAGTAATTCTATGATGTATAGAGTTTACTCCGTTTCAAGTCAAAAAAAAAGGAGATACCTCCCAAATGGGTGGTATCTCCTTAATGGGTCAAGAGAAATCTAGATTACATGGAATCGCCTGAAGCTGCTCCTTGCATCTTAACTTCTACTTTCTCGGTCAAACCTTCGTAGTAAGCACGAAGATGTACGAGAACCTCGTCACGACCAAAGTGATCAACAACCTCAGCACCATCTGACAGCGCCTTACGAAGCTTAGTACCAGAAAGAATAACGCGAGACTCTTTCTCATGGTTACAGGTACGGAGAGAAGCCATTCCGTCACACTTGTAGCAGTAGAATGTCCAGTCAATTTTCATTGGCTTACAAAGCAGGTCTTTTGCATCATCACCAGTAGTCGGGATGCGATCAAAAATTTCCTGAGCCTCGAACAGACCGTAGAAGTCACCAACACCAGCATGGTCACGACCGATAAGCATATTGTTTACGCCGTAGTTCTGACGGAAGGTAGCGTGGAGCAGACCTTCACGAGGACCAGCATAACGCATATCAAGAGGATAACCAGCAGAGATAACGTTCTGCTTTACGAAGTAGTTCTCGATAAGGATGTCGATTGCTTTAACACGTACTGGAGCAGGAATATCACCTGGCTTCAGGTTACCGATAAGGGAGTGAATGAGAACACCATCACAAACCTCTACAGCGATTTTCGCAAGATACTCGTGAGAACGATGCATTGGGTTACGAAGCTGAAGAGCAGCAACGTTTGCCCAACCACGCTCTTCGAACATTGCACGGGTCTCAGCAGGAGTCAGATAAACACCTGGGTACTCTACTGGATACTCGCCCTGAGAGAGAACTTTAACAGGACCGGCAAGGTTAAACTCTTTCTGAGCCATAACCATGATAACGCCTGGATGATCTTCTGGAGCTATTTCCCAGAATTTGCCATCTACAGACTCTTCGCCTTCACCCATGAATACTTTTTCACATTCCCATTTTTTCTCATCTTCAGTCATCTCAAACTTCTCGGTGACTGTCATGGTGGCAAAAACATTGCCTTTGCGAACAAGTGCAACCTCAGCACCATCAGCGATATCAGCAGCGTCAGCAGCAGATACGTCGAGGGTGATAGGTACTGGCCAGAATGTTCCATCTGCCATCTGGAAGTTTTCACAAACACCTTTCCAGTCAGCTTTGGTCATGAAACCGCTGAGAGGAGAGAAACCACCAATACCCATCATGATCAGGTCGCCTTTAGCGCGATCAGAGATCTCAACCTGCTTGAGGCCAGCAGCTTTTGCTTTTTCAGCTTCAAGCTCGGCGCCTTCCAACAGTGCACATACAAGGCCTTTTCCACCGTGAGGTGCTACTAATTTAGACATAGAGTTCCTCTTTCTTTAAAATTAATATAAAAAAAATAACACTACCCAACCAGTTGGGCAGCAATAACTGAACTGCGATTCATTTACAAGCGTTTATATATAGTTTTGTGAGCGGAAAAGTCAAGTGAAAAGCGTGAACCCTTCTATGAGGCAAAGTTGAAAAGATAACCTCGTTATTATTACTAATCCTTTAATAGTTACCCTAAAATTCATTTCAACGGCTCACTCGTGAGGCGAATAGTCATGCTATCCATACATAAAAAACGTCTACGAAACAGTAAAGAGTTTTAAACGTAACGCATTAGTCACTACGGTAACGGAACTTATAGCCATAGCAGCCCCTGCCAACATTGGATTAAGAGCAGGTCCACCGAATATATAGAGAACACCAGCGGCTACTGGAATCCCGATAATGTTGAAAGCAAATGCCCAGAAAAGATTCTGACGAATATTACGCATGACAGCCTGGGAGAGCTTAAGAGCTATATAGACACCATCAAGATTGCCCTTCATTATTACAATGTCACCCGATTCGATTGCAATATCAATTCCTGTTCCCATGGCTATACCGACATCTGCTTGAGCCAGTGCAGGAGCATCGTTAATACCGTCACCAACCATCCCGACTCTGTTACTCTTCTGCAAAGCAATAATTGTTTTCACCTTGTCTTCAGGCATTACCTCTGCGATTACCTCATGTATACCAGCTTCATCAGCTATTGCCTGGGCAGTTTGCTGCTGGTCACCGGTCAACATGACAACACGGCGCCCAACACTTTGCAAACGTCTCACAGCCTCAACACTTTCTGGTTTAAGTTTATCAGCAATAGCTAGAAGCGCTTCAATAGTGCCATCAACAACCATATAAAGGACTGTTTTTCCCTCAATAGAGAGTCTTTCAGCTTGTGGATCATATTGGTTTGGTTCTATTCCGTGCTCAACTATAAGTTTTTTATTGCCTATAATGATGTTCTTTTCTTTAACCGTTGCACGTATGCCCCTACCCGTAAGAGCAGTGAACTGTTCAGTTTGCAAGAGTGATATTCCTTTGGACCTGGCACTCCGAACAATTGCCTCTCCAAGTGGATGCTCAGATGAAAGTTCTGCAGATCCAGCGAAAAATAAAATTTCCTTTTCAGTCATCTGCCCGGTACATACAATATCGGTAACTTCTGGTTTACCTTTCGTGAGTGTTCCTGTTTTATCAAAAACAATAACATCTATTTTTTCTGCCATTTCAAGGGCAGTACCGTTCTTAACGAGAATTCCAAGTTGTGCCCCTCTGCCTGTACCGACCATAAGAGAAGTGGGGGTGGCCAACCCCATGGCGCAAGGACACGCTATTACCAGCACCGCAATAAAGAACCTAAGGGCCATACTGAATTCAACATTGCCAAACAGGTACCATGATAAACCAGTTACCGTAGCGACCAGCATTACAGCAGGAACGAAGTAGAGACTTATTCGATCTGCCATTCCCGCAATTGGAGCTTTAGACCCCTGTGCCTGCTGAACCATACTGACAATTCTTGATAAAACAGTATCCTCGCCAGCTTTCTGACACTCTACCTGCAAAGCCCCATTGACATTAAGCGTCCCTCCATAAACACAGTCTGAAATCTTTTTCCTAACAGGCATGCTCTCACCTGTCAGCATAGATTCATCTATATTGCTCTTCCCTTCACGAACAACTCCATCAACGGCAATCCGTTCACCAGGCTTAATAAATAAGATGTCACCTGGTTCGATTTCGTCTACCGCTATTATACGCTGCTCTCCGTTATCGAGTAGAATCGCGGTTTCCGGGGTAAGTTTAAGTAATTTATTAATAGCATCAGATGTATGGGATTTAGCTCTGCTCTCCATGTATTTACCTAGAGTAACAAGAGCAATAAGAATACCAGCCGACTCAAAATACAAATCCTTAGCCTTTAACACAGGGTTTATACCAAGCGCAATTTCTACAAGATTCCAGCAAGAGTAGATCAATGCTGCACCGGTTCCTATTGCGATGAGCGAGTCCATGTTGGGTACACGACGAAATAGTGCAGGAATACCTATAAGGTAAAAATTACGGCCAAACCACACTATTGGCAGAACTAATAACAACTGTATACATGCAAAACGTAAAGGATGGGAATGTGGGACTATGGCATCTGGCAGTGTAGCACCTACCATTTCACCCATAGAAATATAGAGTAGCGGCAAAGCAAGTAGAAGCATAGACACCACCCGCCTCTTCATAGCCAGCAGATTAGATTGTGCCTCTGCCTGTTTTTGTTCAAATGCGTCACTGCCACTTTTAATTCGACTAACTGTGAAGCCAAGAGACTGGATGCTCTCTCTCACTTTTCGATTACTGCATAATTTCTTATCAATCGTAACTTGAGCTATCTCCGTAGCGAGATTTACAGATACGCTCATTACACCATCAAGACTACCGACTACCTTTTCAATACGAGTGGAGCACGCTGCACAATGCATTCCACCAATATCTAGTGTAAGTTCAGCATCAGCACTGTTTGGCAAATGGCCTAGTTCAAATCCTAACGAGTGTACTTTTTCTTGGATTTCTTTATACGGAATTAAATGATCATCCCATTCCAACTCTAATAGCTCAGCTGCAAGATTTACAGATGCTAGAACCACACCCTCTAGAGCCCCAACAACACGTTCAATGCGACTTGAACAAGCAGCACAATGCATTCCAGAAATACTGACTGTAGCCTTATGCGTTTGAGATACGGTCACCTTTAACACCACCCTCTATATTTTACTTGATTTGAAAAACCTGCGTTCTTATCCTACAGTGTAGAAAATAAGAAATTAACTCAATACTATGAGGTTAACAATGGTAACTGTGAAAATAAAAGGGATGAGTTGTCAGCATTGTGTTGGATCTGTGCAGAAATCCCTGGAAGATATTCCTGGCATTAGCAATGTTGTAGTCGACCTTGAAAAAGGTGAGGCAAGATATGATGGGGATGTTGATCTTGAAATAATAGAGAAAGTTGTAACTGGTATAGGTTTTGAGTGTGTCACAAACTGACTAGCGGTAGAACAAACCCAATGCGATCGAATTTTTTCAACAGCATTGGGATATACTTTTCAGACCTTTACAGTCCTGATTCGCCCAACAATATTTACAATAACTTTATTCTTCAATCCACCATTAGAAATAACAACAGATCCAGCCTTCACTCCTGCTCTCCCGGAAAATCGAGTTCTGCTCAACGTGAATGAACTTTCTGGAACTACTATTTCAATTCCATTATCAAATGTAACCTCGTGTAGTAACTGCTCTCCAGGCTGGTGAATCCAATCATCTTTTATGCCGCTGCCTTCACCGTTGTCCACAAAGAACTTATATCCACTCTTGTTATATTGAAATACCACGTGCGCATTTCGCTTAATTGCTGCACACCGTGCTCGATGAAGTTCGCTCACAAGTGCCGCGGTTTGCGCCTTCAAGTGTGACTTAGATTTCCATTCTCCGACTTCAGGGTATGCATAGACTGACATCACGCACAGGATCACCAGACACACGACCGCTTCAATAAGTGTAAAACCCTTTTGAGACTTCATCCCCCCTCCCTTCAGAACAGTTTAACTCTTTAACTTCATGTTGTTATGAAAGGATCCTATAAATACTTTCTTACTATTTACTTATAAAAAAGCTAAAATAAAAAAAAAGGGCAGGAAGTTCGTACACCTACGAAACCTCCTGCCCTCAACCACTACCTATTACTCAGTGAATTAGCTACCTGTCACTCCATGATGTTTTTCCAGTACGTACTGTCTGTACAGTATCGGCCTCGGACTGAATGATGTCACCAGTAGAAAGCTGAGTAAAAACTTTAACCGTGTCACTACCTGTGCCAGTACCTGAATGAATTGCGGGTGCGGTAGCGATTCCAAGCCCAAGATCAATAAATTTATTTGATTGGTACTTTAACTGACCAGATACGATTACTGTGCTTGACCCGAAGACCGAAGGGTCTGGATAGGCCGTCCCGGTTTTATAATACAGGCCATACATTCGACTCAAACCTTCTCCTTCACACGGGTCTTCACTTGGCTGGAACACAGATGTGAATAAAACACCACCTAACAGTGCTGAGCGAGTAGTGTTTCTGGTAGATGGATCAGTGCCAAACACACCAGACAACTGAGGCAGTTCGATCTTCCACCCTTTGATGTTGGAATTGGTATCAATTTCGTTTTCCAATTCCTTAAATGTGCTCACTGTAGAAGACAGTGGTGATGCTGACATAGACGCATCGAGAGATCCGTCTGAATACACCTCCACAGTAGACACATCCAACAACCCAGTGCTGGCAACAGTTACACCATCATCCTGAATACCATAGAGAGTCTCTAACGATGTGTTGATCTTATCTACACCTGTATAATATCTACCTGTACCGAAGTAGAGCCATTTTCTGTCTAAATCATCAATGGACGGTACGGGTTGTCCTACTACTGGCCTTCCAGCGTCGAAGAAGGTGGTTAGTGTACTCCAACTTGCGGAATCGATAGCGTTATTAAAATCTAGACGCATCACCCTCCCCTGTGTAGCAGAGTCATCACCAACCAATCCAAAATATGCTGTGTTACCGTAAAAATCCAATTCCCAATCGACAACCATTGGAGTTCCGACAAATGTATTACTAACAGCAGTATCACATTCTATAACATTATATTTAGTCGTTCCTGTTGTAGACCCCAGTGCCTTCACAGTGCACGATGCCGGTACAGATGTTGATACAGTCGGAGTAGCAGCCGGCCCTGTAGTCAGCTGATTTAGATCGAACAGATAGAGTTTAGCATTCTGCGAACTATCATAGGTCTTTATATCGTCTGGCCCTGTACCAAACATTAAGTACCATTGATTACACTGTTTCGTATTACTGGAACAATTTGTTGCGGTTCCCATATCCCTAAATGCAACAACAGATGGATACACAGATGTAAAACTTTCATCAGGAAGAGGAATTTCACCTAACAATACCGGTTCTTCTTCAGGATCCGTAATATCAAAAACCATATATGCTGAATGCATTGCTACATCAGCATCTGTAGCATCCACAACACCATCCTGATTTGTATCAGCATCGATTTCCATTTTACCGCCGCCAAGATTCATACCGACGACCATAACAGTCCCCCACCCATTGGGGTGACTTGTACTTGCAGTGAATATGTTTGCATCAAAAACACGAGGCTTGCCATCAATGTAGTATACATGGCTATTCGGATAGTTAGCGCTGTCTGTTAACCACTGCAGATGTGGTAAAAGGTTCTTCGGCGCATAGGCCCATAATTCTGTCCCTAGTGCATGCGCAGTTGCAGCAGTCGTCCCATCAGACTTAAAGCCATTAACATCATATTGTACTGTTTTATTCCCGCTGGAAGTAACAACGTTATAAAAACCTCCATTAAAAGCATGGAGTAACCCATCATTTCCGCCAACATAAACAACGACTCGTCGATCTTGATAGAGCTTTCTAAAAGCAGAATAGGTTGAATCACCATACAAAAGGTCAAATGCTTCCTGGGGAGAACCGACAACTGTTGGTGTTGAGTTGATAATATCACCAAGCCGCATCACTCCTGCCGTAAGGTCGGTGGGACGATATTTAATTGTCCGACTACGCATACCTGAAACTTCTATACCGCGGATATAATCAATTACATTGCCAGCAATAGCCTGAGACGCCACATCAAAGAAATTATAGTTGACAGCGTCCAGCCAACTCTTGTCAAAATCCCGAAATTCACCAGTATCCACAATTCCGTCCAGGTTATCATCTATCCAAGTGGTTATATGGCGTCCTCCGACATCGGCCTTAACAGCATAATTCCTATTAGATGTTAACCATGCAGGATCTAATGCTGTAAGTTCTTCCCGACCATTCCATAGATAGTTAAGCTCATAAAGCTCAACAGTTGTAAATGAATAGTTGGAAAGGAGGATCCGGTCACCCCGAGCAAGCCAATCTACTTTAGGGTTAACATTAAAAAGAAGCCCTTGGTCGTTGGTCAATGTTAATGGAGAAGTACTGGTTCCGGTACCAAGTACTGTGTCAAGATTAGCGACATACCAGTCACTATAGGAATCTCCCTCCGTCCCTTGCATATCATATGATACGAGTCTCGCTTGGGAGCAGCCAAAAAAGTTACCAGTAGGATTCTCAATCACAAAGGAATCAACACTGCTATTACTGGTTACCAGAGTTGAACTGTTAACTTCACCTTCAATGCCACTGCCATCTAGACATTGAACAACCCAGTTATCAAATGTTTCTCCTTCTTTCCCGTTTAGGTCTTTAGTATAAAGTGTAAGCGTTGCTCCTGCCACCAAGGTTAAATCTATAGGGGAAAGGGTTACCTGCAATGCCGGATTAGCAGCTATTGTAATGGCATCTTCAGTATAATATACTCCGGCCCCCGTTGAAATATTGGCCTGCCATCCAGTGTAGGTCACACTGGCCGGGCCTGTCCAGCTATTTGCTGGCACTGAAAGTGTAACAATACCGGTTGTCGAGTCATACGCAGTAATCGTACCAGTTAGCTCATACGGTGAGAGTGTCATAGTCTTTGTGGCAGTATCATAAACCGATGTTCCATTCACATAATTGGGTAACACGGTTGTAGCACCAGTACCAGCACCCGTTGCATATGTATTGACAACTCCCTGCATTGAAACTGCACTAAACGTATCGGGTTCATTGCTGTTGTACACCTTTACTCGTGTCCTGCCTTGTACATCGTCATAATAGGTTTCGACAACATTATCGACACAGTAATCGTCCAACTGCCCATTAGGTACCCCGCAAGAAAATGTACCGGCGGCAGGACAAGTCGTGGCAGTGGCAGGGTCATAAATATTCGTGGCAGGCGGAGAGCAATCCTGCCTGGTTAATCCGTAACTATCAAGCCATAACGATTGTACTGTACCTACCCAACGAGCTTCCTTGGTACCATCTTTTTTCAACGGCTCATAATATGCCTGATAAAGCGCCCCTTCGCCGCGAACATTACTCGATACAACAGCAGCAGCCGTTCCCGAAGAGGTTCTTTCAAGAATTGCGCTTAAAACTCGATCAAGGGCTTCTTCAAGTTGTTTTGGGTTACTCGCAAGAAAGTAATTATCAGGGATGCCGTCAGAGCCATCAACCCACGTAGAGTTTATTTTACTATCCCACTCAGTAACAAGATCAGGAAGGTTATTCCCATTAGAGTCTAAGAAACCACCCCACTTGGATGCATACCATAAAGGATCTTTCAGTAATTTTGCGGTTGAGGTTCCTAAGGTATATGTTTTGGTAGATGGAGCATCACCTGGTTGGCAACCATTAGTACCGCTACAGTCAGGAGACCCCGTATCTGCTGTTTCCGTACTTGTATACCCTTCAATCCCAGAATGAGCATGAAAACCATCAGAAGTGGTACCTCCAAGTACATAACCAAACCCCATATCGTAAGGTGTAGACTCAGAAATAACATTGGTCGTAACCGATATTTTTGCAGGAGTGCTTGTAGTATCAACTGTATATTTCAGTGTCCCCCACATATCCTGATCGTAATCACCACCCTGCTCACTATCTTCCCAAACGATAAAGACTTCTCCTGTACCACTGTTTAGATCCTGGTCGACTATCTTATAATCAACAATTGCGCAGTTTCCTTCGGGGTTAAAGTCGGTATTGCGACATGCCGGGATAATTGTAGCCAGTGTGTTAGTATGATTGGCAGGGTCGGGAATTTCAAGAACTGGCAATGCGGTAGCTAATGCAACTGAATAGGTATCTACGGTTTGGGGCCCCTCAAGCTTACGCGAATTAGCGCTCGCTGGACGTATATCTTTAGTGTGTGCATAGTAGGCAAGACCTGCAATTCTAAATGACCCCTGCAGCCTTGGAGCTTCCGGGCAATGCCCACCAGCTTTACCAAAATTTGTTATAGTTTTATCTGTGCATAACTGATCATCACTGTCAGACTGATTAGTAACGTCTATTTCCCCAAGGAAGTAGTCATTACCATTAATCCCTTCACTTGCACCGACATAGTTAGTCATAGCTGTGGTGGATTTGTCACCGGGCAGATCATTAGAATCCCATATTCTGTCAGGGCCATAGCTAGTAGCATCCAACTCGTCCCAGTCATATGAAAAAACACTGGAATTCAGATTAATAACATTGAGCTTTGCACAATATTCGTCTGCATCAATCGGGTCTTGTGAGAGGCTTTGCGGGACTGGCAATCCGGGTATACCGGTAGATGAGTTGGAGCGGTAAGGTCCAATAACTCCACCATAAGCGAGATAGTTAATAGACTGGTAGTATATTTCAGAAAAGGGGTTACCCCAGTTCCTGCAAGCGTTATCTTTTGTGACATCACCAAACGCGCTTAACCCCCATGGACAGTTATCGGCGCTATTGTAGAGTCCTTCGCCCGGTGCACCGTCGTAACCAATAATTCGATAAGAGCTCCATGCGTTTATTAACCCATCAGACTGATTTGTTGCAACTCCGTTATCAGATGCAAATGTTGACACAAGAGAGAACGTACCATCGGTACCTACATTTATTTCGTCGTGTAGATCCCTCATTGTTTTAATTACAACGCCACCTGATGCATGCTTATTATAGGATCCGGCAACCATACCGAATTCCATTTCTTTCTTATCACCATAGGTCTGCAGAAGGCCAATTGGCTTATAATTATCATCGCTGGTCCCTTCTATGCCATCAGGGCCAGGATATAATTTACATTTTTCTTGTCCTATGAGACTTTTGCCATTGCTGTCTGTTCCTGAATCACAGGCAACTACCCTTGCGACATAATTTTTTTCACCGATACCCTGGTTATAAGCAGGGCTGCTAGCATACGCATAAATTCCGGAATCATTAGGATTATTCCCATTTGACGCAGAACGGTTGTCAATAGGTGCTCCACTACTCCAGGTAACCTGCCATCGCTCATTACTCGCCCAAAGCGAATAGTTTCCTTTAACAACCTTGATTAAAGGCGGTTCTTCATATTCCTCTGAGTATTTATTGTTATAAAGGGAGGTATCTACATCAGTTGTATTACCAATGGTTATCCCTATTTTTTTCTTATCTAAAGTCCCACTTGATAAACACTCAGTGCGCGTAAGATCTCCCTGATCGCAATTATAGTTGTATACTCCAGTACCACCTGGTGAAAAAGGCGTTAATTTTGGAATATCAGCACCATCATAATATTTTGCCCAACTATGGGCATCATGGGGTAGATATGAACGCTCCAGAACAGTTTCAGTTGCAGAATCAACCCGACGATGACCACCGAACAATATTTTCCTTATGCTATCAATCCGAGACATACTGGCCCAGTTAAGGAAGTTACCACTCCACTGACCACTACTGAGCCCAGCATTACAATATTTATCAGTCGTAACAACATAAGGCTCAAAGCGTTCATCAGAGTTATCATATTTGTAACATTTATAGCTGTCAAAATACCCGTAATAATCAATTTTGTGGGCATACGTTATTTCTTTGTCACCATCACTATCCAGATCAGAATAGTCGTTATAGGCCTTAAAGAATAGCTGATGATCATTTGATGCATTCAGCATAACCTTAGGCTTCGTTGTATCTTTGATGATATTGATCGGAAATGACTCAAAGTCAGTCATCGAATAGTTAGGGTTGGCCTGCGCGCCTACAGCGCTAATCAACAGCATGCCAAAAGCACATATGCCTGCACCATGAATTGCAAATCTCTTTCTAAACATGAATGATAAACTCATGTCATTACCTCCGGATATTTAATAATTGCAGTCGAGTGAACTGGCGTTGTTGAGAATATGTGTACTCAGTTGCCACCCGATGGTGACAAGTGATTGGCTTCCTAGCTCACCCTCATGTTGTGAACCAATTCTGTATGCCTTATGTGTACCACCACCCACAGATGATGCTCCAAGCCCTTCATAACCGGAAACCATTTGCAAACCGCTACCTGCTGTTGTTTTGGTCTCTCCATCAAAACGCAAGTTAGTACGTGGTCTAACGTTGTAATCCAATATATTAGCAGTATAAGTTGCTTCAGCCACTGTACTCAGGTCGTCATCTGGATAGTAAACTAAGTCACGAGTAGCATTAGAAATTGTGAATGGACTAGAGGGTGTAGTAAGCGCAAAATCTAAATCACTGACAACAATGTGATCTCCTATTCGTCTTCGACCTGTTCCATAATTTTGACTAAACCCAGAAGAAGTAACAGAGCATATGGCATTGTCATAGACTAGACGTAACCCTATTTCTGTACCACCATCTGCCTCATAAAATGTCTTTTTATGTACCCTGTCATTACCGGCAATTTTCAGTTCTAACTCTGTTAAGTTTGTTGCGGAAAGACCGATAATTGAAAGCACCACGAGAATAAACATAGTGATGACAAGGATGAAACCCTCCTCGTCCGATGTTTGATGAGATTGTATGATTTCCTTCTGGTAAAACGTCATATCAGCATTTCCTTACACTAAAGGTATGTGAACTATCATCACTGCACGCATCAACTCTAAAAGTACTTAGAGAAGTTCAGGTTAAAGAGCATCCTCATCCACACGAACGAAATCCAACTCCACATATTTCCCATCAACTTTACTGGCAATTTTCACCGTAACCGTCATCATGCCCGTAATGGGCGTATCATTTGTTGAACCCCAAGTCACATCATAGAGCGTTGTATCAACATCTGTACTCAGATCCGGATATTTATTTGATAAAGCTACATCTTCAAAATCCAAATCAATAAGCCTCTCAAAGCCATTGGATGACCAGGCGACTTCATGGGTTATTTTGTTAGCAATAGCATTTCCGCGTATACCAAACACCTGCATTGAAAACATTGCCAGGATCCCAAATCCCAGCACACCAAGGGCTATTACGACTTCAATGAGGGTAAAACCCTGTTCATTTTTTTTATTCGTCATCAGTTTAGCCCTCTATTTCGAATGTAAACTGTCGCGGTAAGCATACGCCTACGAAAGTTATCATTAA
>CALNZA010000015.1:0-3614 GCA_942490935.1 Desulfocapsaceae bacterium | reverse complement strand
CTCTTCTATATGCATAAAAACCGCATAAATAGTGTTTATCCAAATAATTAACTTCGATCAGCCTTGCGTATCAACTCACACAACTCGTCAGCCATTGTTTCGATCTCACCCTGATCCTGCCCTTCGATCATAACTCTAATAACTGGCTCTGTTCCAGAAGGTCTCACAAGAATACGGCCATGCTTACCGAGTTTATCTTCCATTTGTTTTACAGTCTCCGGAAAATCTTGGATTGTATCAACTGGAATCTTTGATGACATCCTGACGTTTTTCAGAATCTGCGGAAAGCTTTCCATAACCGTGGCCAGCTCAGAAAGAGGCTTTCTACGCTTTTTCATGATAGCGAGTAACTGTAAACCAGCCAACACCCCATCACCGGTAGTATTATGATCAAGAAAAACAAGATGCCCAGATTGCTCTCCACCAAATGAATAGCCTTTCTTGCGCATGCACTCTACGACATATCTGTCGCCCACACCTGTTCGTACAAGTTTTCCACCCATACGTTCCATAGCAACCTCGAGTCCCATATTCGACATAATGGTGGCAACAAGCGTTTTCTTTTTCAACTTACGCTGCTTGATCAGTTCCTGTGCGCAAATGGCCATAACATGATCACCATCAACTATTTTACCATTTTCGTCACATACTATGAGTCTATCACCGTCTCCATCAAATGCAAGGCCAAGGTCTGCACCCGTCTCCTTGACCTTGTCTGCCATAAGTTGTGGATGAAGCGCTCCACAATCTTTATTTATATTAGCTCCATCAGGATCAACCCCGATCGTGGTAACTTTCGCACCAAGCTCTCTAAAGACATGCGGAGCTACACGATACGTTGCCCCATGGGCGCAATCAATCACCACATGGAAGCCATCTAACGTGTATTTTTTAGGAAAAGTGTTCTTCAAGAAAACAATATACCGCCCTTTTGCGTCATCAATCCGTGACATTTTCCCAACTTCATCCGCCACAGGTCGCAAAGCTGCCATCTTCTGTGAAAAAATAAGATCTTCAATATCCAGCTCTACCTCATCGGGTAACTTAAAACCGTCGCTGGAAAAAATCTTGATCCCGTTATCCTGAAACGGGTTATGTGAAGCAGATATAACTACACCGGCATCAGCACGCATGGACGTTGTGATAAAAGAAATACCTGGCGTTGGCAATGGACCCACGAGAAGCACATCCACGCCCATTGAACAAATCCCGGCAGCCAACGCATTTTCGAGCATATAGCAGGATAGCCGAGTATCCTTCCCAATTACTATCCTGTTGCCCTTTGCCTTATCTTTAACTATGAATGCTATAGCCCTGCCAACCTGCATGGCTATTTCTATGGTCATGGGGTAGATATTAGCAACACCTCGTATACCGTCTGTTCCGAATAATTTTCTCATCTTTGCTCTAGTTTAATAATCTTTTTTTTTGCCGGAAGTATCTTCACTTCCGATGATGTTGTATCAAGGTTTTCTGTTTCTTCAACAACTACCTTCTCAGGCGATTCGCTTACGACAATATCCTGAACGTCCAGAGCAAGTTGCTGTTCTTCAGGTATCTCATCAGTATCAATATTTTCGTCTACCTCCTCTATCGATGGCACATCTACAACTTCATCTCCTCTACGAACCAACTTGACAGCCTGAGGGATGATAGAGACCACTTCTAGAGGCAATTGTCCGTCCTCGTGGGGTATAACTGATACTTTTAGGAATTCTCCACCTTCTTCACTTTCTATGGCTGTGACGGAAAACAACTTTTTTACATCTATGCCGTCATGTAAGAGTAAAACAGGTATCTTAACAATGACATCAACTGTTTCCGGTGCAACTTCACGCCTTGAACCTCCAATGCTTGCGTCAACCACGACCTTACTTATTTTTTTCTCAACCATTTTAGGCCTCACTGTAATATCGGCCGTTACAGAAGTTTCTCCAATAAGGTCTATAAAACTGGGCTCTAAATCAAGCGGGATTTGAATCTGTTTTGATTCAGTCATACCATGAATGTCAATCACATCCGTCATGAGAGCTTCAGCTTGAGAAAGAATTGTTTCTGGGCCTGTGATCGTAATTACATCAGGATTCATTACCAGATTTTCAAGATCAAATCCGGCAGAAACCACCCCAGAGGTTACTGGAGTTATATCAAATTGTTTTTGAATGAGCTTATCGAGAGAAAGGATAATTGTTGTAGGCTGTATACGTAATACGGTAATTCCCCTCGGCACGGGAATTGACTTGTTATCATTTTCTATGACATTTGTTCCAGGCGTTGCATTGGATAGATTGATCTGCCTGGCCACTGCCTTATTTGTCATATCTTGGATAAGGGAGCGAGGCCCACTTACTGTAACCTCTATCTCTTTCTTAAACTGATTTGAAATAACAAGATCACGTGGAAGGTTAATAATCTCAACCGGTACCATCACGTTTTTATCAACTACATCTTCACCACCGACAAAAGACCAAAGAAGTGTTGCCAGGAGTACAGAAACAAGTTTCAGTACCCAGTCTTTGTTCCATACCTTCTGCCACTTCCTTGCTGAAAACAGTGCCCGAAAGAATCGTACTACCCCTTTTAAAACCAGTTTTTCCATGATTGAGAATTTCCTTCTTTGGGGATAAATATTGCTCTCAGGCTATTGCTTAGGCTTATCTCATCACTGACAGTAGTAAGGGCACCGTGGCGTACAACGGATATCTCTTGCGTCTCCTCTGACACAACAATCACCACAGCATCCGTCTCCTCTGAGATGCCGATAGCTGCTCTATGTCTTGTACCATACTTTTTATTAATATATGGATTTTGGGTCAATGGCAGGATACACCCTGCTGATTGAATACGTCCTTTATTTATTATGACTCCACCATCATGAAGTGGAGATACAGGCATGAAAATAGAGATAAGCAGCTCTTTACATAAGCGAGCGTCGAGGTCAAAACCCGATTCAATGTAATCCTGCAATCCGGTTTCCCGCTCTATAACGATAAGTGCGCCTATACGACGCTTGGAAAGATAGAAAACGGAACGGATAATCTCATCGAGATCTTTCTCCGCAACATCCGTCGTTTTCTGAAATGGGGATTTACCGACCTGAGTCAGGGCACGGCGAATATCCTGCTGAAACACGATGATGACAATAAGCAGTATAGAACTTAGAAATGTCTGCATCATCCACATTAATGCAGAAAGATCAAAAACCTTTGCCACAAAATAGACAATAAACAGAATTCCTAGCCCGAGAACCATCTGCACAGATCTGGTTCCACGTATAATAGAAATTAGCTGGTGAATAATAAACGCAACAACAAGAATGTCCAGCACATCTTGCCATCTAAAATAACTCGCTATATCGATCATTTAAACCAAGTATTCCCCCTTGGTAACAGGTGAATCTGAGGCCAACCGTCATCATGTGAAAAGTGTAAAAAGCTATACACCACGCTGAAACTCATCAGCATAAAGAGTTCTATCTGTATTTTCAAACAACACGTATAAACTAACAATCGCTTTCATTCTTAATATAACTTACAGGGTAACGATCTATTTTGCCAAATAAATTCAACAATCTCGACAAGAAATCCCTATAGAAATTTATCTACCATTAGGCC
>CALNZA010000014.1:0-4764 GCA_942490935.1 Desulfocapsaceae bacterium | reverse complement strand
AGGCCTATACCCTGGACCAGTCCGGCTTCGCTCACAAGGTGAAAAACGCAGCCTACCAGGCCATCACTCGTGAAAACAGCGCCACACCAGCGTTCAAAAAATAGACTTGGGAAAAGGGTCCGGGCCAGCCAGGCCCGGACTTTTGTGATCCTCAGAACTGACCTGAATTTTAGTGGCAGAAAGCTCCTGTAGCTCGTTGGACTTCACTGACGTGGGAGTGAATTTTGTGGTTGCCCAAAACAGGGCCAATTGGGGGGGTGTCATCTTTCATCTTTTGCAACGCCAAATGAGAGAACAATACACCGTTTGTGATTACGTAATCCATTTCAGCCAGATTCCTCCAGTCATCCAGAGGGTTGGCAAGAAAGGATTAAAAAATCAGCCAGATAGTAAGCCTTGACAGCTCCCAATTCATCTTCAAGTCCTAATGCTTTGGCAGCATTCCATGTTGCAGCCGTAAGAATGGCTTCTGGTGGCATTCCAGCTTCTGCCATCATCTCAAACTCACGGTGTATAGATGGTCCAGCCAGGAGACCAATATTTCCGGCATCGGAACCGACAACAATGGAGACGCCCGCTTGATAAGCACGGCCAATGGTCTCTAGAGCATTCGCTGTGTATATGGGCTCAACAGCAAGGGGGCCGGGATCCGGGGGAAGCTGATCCTCAGGAATCTGATCGAGCCACTTCCAAGATTCAATGACTTGAGGATCCCCACAGGCAAGCTCCAACTCGTTAATATCCGGGTCTCTACTCCAAATGTTCGCTTCTGACCGCCAAATATATAGACTGGTTGTCATGGGCACGCCATGATCCTTGACAAGTTGAATAAACTCATCATCTGGTGCGTCCTCCCACAAGGGATGGGCCAAGATGTCTACTCCGCGTCGCACGAGTTCCTTTGCTGGTTCAACTTCTGTGACATGGGCCACTACTTTTAATCCACGCAAATGAGCCTCACCAAGCATGGCGTCAAAAGCAGGCAACCATTCCGCGAAAGCACGGCCTTCCATGGCTAAATACCCTACCTTGATGTGGTCTACGCCAAGCTCCGATGCTTCAACAACCCAAGCCCGCCCCTCGGCAGGGTCGTAGGTGGCAAGAACTGCTGGATCTTCATCAGTCCAAAAGTTAAACCCAAAATCATTGTTTCCCAAGAAGCGGCTAGCCAGGCGCATTCTCGGTGTATAGGTTAAGTTCTCAGCATCCTTACGCAGCTCATGAGCGTAATTGGGGCTACTTTGTTCAACCATGGTCGTTACACCGCCACAGAGGAAGCGACTAAAAGTGTACATCGCCCTTTCATCAACCCAATTCGTATGATCTTCCCAGGGAATTAATCCACGAAAATCAACGAGTGTCGGAGATGTATTGGGCGCTCCCGTCTCCCAATAATGGGTGTGCATATCAATAAAGCCAGGTACAACAAATTTACCTTGACCGTTTACCACCTCAGCTCCTATGGGATACGTGATAGACTCTGTGGTGATTTCAACAATCCGATCATCCTCAACAATTACCGTGGCACCAGTAATGGGCTCAGCTCCCGTACCGTCAATGACCGTGGTATTGCTGATGATCAAGGTTTTCGGTGGCGGTATCCTTTTTATTTGAATCATGGCTACAGGGCCACGCCAATCAAAAATTGCATCATCCAAATCGCCCTGGCCATGAACGCCGTTATGGATGTACACATAACCTTCAGCGCCGTCTTCCTCTCGAACTCCGGAACTACCGCAGGGGGGACCTGGGATATGCTCACAACTTTCCGTATTTGCCTCTGTCCCAGCGTCATAAACCAGGGCCATGCCTTTTGTTGTTAATGTACGATCAAGGGCATTTTTAAAAGGTGGAAAGACAGGAACAGTAAGGTCAGTAGCCGCAAAGAAACCGTCATTGGTTGAAACCAACATTCCGAAAACCGAAAAATGATTAAACCCATCTCTCGCCATCACGGTCACCGTGGCCGACTCACCCGGAGCAATGGGGGAATGAGTTCCAACCCCATGATAAACATTCCCTGAGCTTAGAGCATCCGCCAACACTTCACTACTATCGCCCTCTTCCGCAAGAACTGCTAGAGGCATGGGCGCAGGAGCTCCCAACTGAAACTGTTCATAAGAAGCCGAATGACTGATCACAAGAGGTGGTGCAAAAACCTGGCCTCTTGTAACATTCGTGATGGAAACTTCATAGAAACCAATATCATAGCGTTTAACCAACGGTACAGTATATTCAACCCCTCCTGTATGAATTACAAGAAAGATATCTCCACGATACAGATTCGCCTGGTCTGATTTGGACAATGTCCAGGTAAATTCTGTAGCCCTCTTATCTTGCGGTAGTGAAACCTTTTTCCGAATGATACCTCCACCCACGAAAGATATTTCATGGGCTCTCTCAAATTGATGCGTGAGCTGAACGTTCATCACATCCCCCGTTTCACTTAACACACATAAAGCCCTTACCAGTGGACCGGTTGTCCCATTAATTTCGGCTTCAAAAACAGTCTCGCGGCAAAAGACTGACAAAGAAGCTGCCAATAAGAGAAACACATATTTCATATCAAAAACCTCAAAAAATCTACATCCCATATTGATTATATTAACACAATTGGCATTAAATTTGGGACCAATACGCATGCACTTGGTCTTATTTATGTTGACAATCATGTCAATTTCGTCTAACATTGCTGTACAGATTAAAATCATTTTCTGTAGAGCAGTTACAGTAATTGCGGCCAGTATTATGTCATCTGCATACATAAAGGCTCCAGCATAACAACCACGTATACTACATCCAATATTGCTGGCCTTCAATTTAACTAAGATTTCATCAACATAGATAGCAAAGAAAATTGGGGACAAAATTCCACCTTGCCTGACTCCTGCTCTCAAGCATACACTAACAGAAATACTATTCTGCCATCTAACGCAAACGAATACCTTACACCACCAACATTCAAGCAAGAGGATAAAAGCCAGTGGAATGCGTCTTTTAATTAGTTTAACTAGAAGGCAATAGTGATTTACTCTATCAAACGCTTTGGATAGGTCCATGGCGCATAGGTTGACAGTTGATCCTCTTTTGACAAAGTAATCTACAGTGGATCTGACCGAATATATAGCATGACTACAAGAAAGTTTCTTCTTAAAGCCGAATTGTAGATCGGAGGTTTTAAGGTAGGCATCAAGTTTTTCACCAAGACCACCTTCAAAAATTTTTGACAAGATGGGACTAATGGTTATACCACGGTAACCGTCCACTGTAGATATACTTTTAGTATCGTTATGTTTGGCCAAGGGTATGCATAAACCCAAGCCAAAAGCATCTGGAACGTAATTGCAGACTAACATGAGATTGAATAGTTTTGCCAAGACTGTTACAATAATGGGATGGCTATTTACAACATGTTCTGCAGTAAGACCATCAATGCTGGCTGCCTTACCGCGCTTTAGTTCGCTTATAACCTTGTCAATGCCCTCGACAGTAAAGAGACAGCTGCTGTTAAACACATCGCCATCAAAATTATGGATGTTATCAATAAAGGTTTCTCTAAACGCATTATTTTTGTCAACAGATGAATTAATGCAACACGACTCAAAGCTCTTAGCAAATTTATTGGCAATTTCCACGTGATCAGTGGCGCCGTCTATTGAATGCGGAATATTATGTCGTTTGGATGGAAATTTGCTTTTCCACATTTTCCAAAATGCCGACTGATCTTTTCTTAGCAATGCCTCATGCAAAGAGTTGGAAATGCTTTTGGTATCGTTGCATTTAGAAGATTTGAGTTTGGTTTTATATTTGTATTTGGCTGCCTTGTTGCTGTTAAAAATATCACCGTTTCTAGGACGACCATTATTTACCCATTCTCTATGTGCTGCAATTGACTCCTCCTTGAGAGTTTGGAGCTCTTGGTCCCACCAAAATTTGAAAAAGTTTTTGTGGACAGCAGGAATACATTGAACGGCAGCATTCTTCAATATACAGACAACGTCTTCATAGCATTTATCAATAAATTTAACGACTATATCTCGGTCAAGAATAGCAGATTTATAAGCAGAGTTATCAACTAAGATAGAGTGTTCTTTATACAATGTATCGATAGCATGCAAGACTGGGTATAGACCTGCACAGGTAACAGAATAATATTGCAGCAAATCGCCTCTATCCCATCTAAGTTGTTTAACTGTAGCCGCCGGGCTATTCGCAACCTGTTTACAAATTTGTTCTTCACGAACTTTAAGCAGCATTGGATGACGGAGGGTTAATTTTATAGGCAAGTGATCGGAAAGATTAGGCTCAACGTCCAAAATTTCCATGACATCACCATTATCTTTAACAGCATCAGATATTGCTAGAAAATCAATAAAACTACATTGATTTACTGAATTAGCAAACGTGTAGTCTACACCTGCATAGTTAACAACTGGCAATGACAAGTTATGATCAATCAAAAACTGCAAGAAAAGACCTGAGATACTACTATTTTTACGTAAGTCGACATTACAATCACCGCCAAAAATAATAACATCGTCCACTGTTATATTATTCATTAAATCACTCGAGATATCTGATAATAATCTTTGAAGTTCACTGTAATGATCGTAATGTTTACTAACAGTCGGAGCATAGATATTGATAAAGTAAACATTAGAAATTCTAGCAATAATGTACCTCTCAGACAAAGAAATACATTTTACACGAGCACTGATTTCATTACTGTAAAATATGCCTAAACCACCAAATGGTCGTCCACGC
>CALNZA010000013.1:0-332729 GCA_942490935.1 Desulfocapsaceae bacterium | reverse complement strand
CCCAGGACATCCCGGATGCTTTTGGCCAAATCAGTCTTTGTAAATGGTTTATAAGCAAACGCATCTATTCCAATATCTTTTGCTCCCTCGGCATTAATTTTATTGCTATATCCAGTACAAAGAATAATAGGGATGTCGTGTCTGATTTTCCGTATTTCCATTGAAAGCACACGTCGCCAGTCATTGAAGGCATCGTCATGTCGGTGATAACCAGATCGAAGATATCTGGCTTTTCCCTAAATAACTCAAGGGCCTCAAAGCTGCTTGTTCGCATTGCCACCGTATATCCAAGACTCTCAAGCATGCGGCATCCCATCCGGGCTATTGGAGGTTCATCATCGACAAACAGGATATGTTCAGTCCCGGAAACAGCTGATTCGGCTTGACCGATTACATCAAAGCTTTTACCTGTTGCTACAGGCAATCTGATAACAAAGGAAGTGTTCTCTCCTGGCTCGCTTTTTACCTGAATATCACCACGGTAGCTTTCAATTATCCCTTTTACCATTGCCAACCCCATACCGGTACCTTCGCCAACTCCTTTTGTCGTGAAATATGGTTCGAAAATATTCTTTATAATTGCCGGATCTATTCCCGAACCATCATCAGTAACAGTGAGTTCAACATACTCTCCTAAGGGTAACTCTGAAGTTTTACGTTCAGAATCATTTGCAATGAATGTATTTCTCAGACCGATTTCCAGAGTTCCACCTGTTTTTTGTAACGAATGAACTGCATTGGTACAAAGATTCATGACAACCTGATTCAATTGTGAGGCGTTTCCCATTACCTTTGCTGTGCTATTGATGATTGGTTTTATTTGAATAGTTGTTGGTGTTGATGGCCGAAGTAATTTGAGTGCTTCAGTGACAATATCACTTAACTTGACAGGCTCTGTTTTTTCTTCAGACTTGCGGGCAAAAGCCAAAATCTGTTGGACAAGTTCTTTTGCTCTATTGCCGGCTATGTATACCTCTTCTAAATCATCTCTCTGAGATGAACCTTTTGGGGCTGCTTCAAGCGCAAGTTCTGTAAAACCAATAATTGATGATAGGATGTTGTTAAAGTCATGAGCAATTCCGCCAGCCAAATTGCCTATGGATTCCATTTTTGAGCTTGCAACAGTTGGGCTGTTAGCTTTTTGTTTTCTTCTTCAGCCTGTTTTCGCTCGGCTATTTCAGCTTCCAACTCATCACGGGATGCCATGGTAATTGTCAGTTCTTTCATCATCTGGTCAAGAACACGTGCCAAATTACCAATCTCGTCTTCACTGCTGGTGTCAATTTCCGTATCAAGGCGCCCCTTGGATATCGATCGTGCAGAACTTTCCAGTTGAGCCAATGGGTGAAATAGATATTTTCTGGACAGGACAAACATGGTGGCAAATATTCCTGAAATAATGAGACAAAGGACGAGAGCTGCCATTCCACTATTTCTCATCACCATACGATTGACATGATCACGGGATAGTATAAGATGGAGTTTACCAATAATGGCACCCTGGTATTGAATCTCGGCCTGCTTTGTGAGAAATGATGTAGAGGCTGTGAAATGGTCAAGGTCTTTATCTTCCAAACCAGGTCTTGCTTTTTCCTGACCAATCCCCCCCTGAATAGACACTTACAGATACAACACCTTCATAATGAAACAGGGAGTCTAAATAATCATCGATATAATCGTAGTTGTATTGCCATAGGGCGCTAGAGAGTCCATTGACGGTCAGCCGAGTGAGATTGTCCAATCGTAATTGCAAATCTTTTTCAAGCGATCTGCTGTTATAGACAATAAAGATGATGGATAAAATGACAAAGGTTCCGCCAACTACCGCAGCGAGGCTGTATGTAAAGCGCTGTCTGATGCTTGTAGGCTTGGGTACTGAGTACAATTGCTCCCCCATAGTTCAAGAAAATTACAAATCAGCCTGCTCGTCGTTCAGCAGCTTTTGAAAGGTCTGGTCGATAATGAAATCGATTTCCCCTTGAGCGGCCATATCTGCAAGAACCTGACCTAACTGTGCAGCAAGTTCCTTGTTCTTTTTGTGGACATAATGGTACAGCGGAGCCGAGAACAACGGTTTACCTACTGCATGAATACCACTATTCTTAAAGTTTTTTTGAATTTCTATTTGTCCAGGTCTCAATCCTCCTATTGCTATATCAATGCGACCGTCTGCCAGTAGTCTGAACAGGTGGGGCACATTCTCAGCAAAAAAAGGATTCAATCCTTTCGTCCCGATCGTTGCGTAGCGGACCCCGCGAACCACTCCAATTTTCAACCCTTTGAGGTCACTCCAATCCTTGATGTCTTTTGTTACCGATATTGTGAAAGCGATGCCTTGAAAGTCAATTACCGGTGTAGGTACGGCGATCAAGTTTGGAAAAGTCTTTTCAGTCCCCTCAATCCGCGCAACATCTCCGTCGGTCTTTCCCTGGTTAGCTAAGTCTAATGAGCGCTTGGCAGGAAGCATCCTAAACTGTACATCGTAGCCGATTCGTTTGTACGCCTCCTGTAGAACCTTTTGTGCAAAGCTATGTGTTTTAGTTTCACTAATCCCTGAAATTACTACAGTCGGACGCTTGCCAAGAAAAAGCTCCTCATGAATATTGTCAATTTCATTCAGTTCTCTTGGATCGGAATGGTACATCTTTGAAATTTCCAGATACCGCCTTGTTGTTTTTAAACCATCAATCATTTTGTCAATATCGTCAATAACTGCGCGGCCCCAAGGAGTTTTAGGGGCGGCGATGCGTGCCGGGATGTACCGTGGCAATTCTTCAATGCGAACACTGCTCAGAGGGATGTCTTTTCCCATTTGGAGTTTATGTAACAGGTAGTCCACTACAATAGGGTATTCGATTGTATAGTCGGCACGGCCAGCTAAAATCATCTTGAAAATATGTTCAACATCAATAGCTTTCCGGTCAAAATTAGTCTCGGTGCCGCCTTTGTTAAGGATGTCATCCAGCTGTGTGGAGTACGATCTTTTCTGTTCCAATATACCGTGGATGCTGGCGTTGTTGATAATATCGGCCAATGCGACTGACTCAGGATTTCCCATTTTTTCAAGTGTTGAGCGTTTCATTATAATACGGTGGGGCAAGGCAAAAGATATGACTTGTGAAAAATAGGCAATTTGGGACCGTTCATCGGTTTGGATAGCCATGCTGTTCAGAACATGCTTGCCCGCTTTGACATCTAGCCAGAAACGGGACCAGTTCATCTCGACATTTTGATGATCATACTGTGGAAGCTGCTCCTGGAAAAGGTTGATATATACATCAAACCTTCCTTTCCCTGCATCTTCTCCTTGAAGAATCTGATAGGGGGGCCAGTTCACTTTCTGCCAGTAGAGTGTATCCTTTGCTCTGGAAAAATCAGGCAACAGAACGATCAGCATAAATAACATAAGGAGTGTTCTTCGAATCAACTGTTTAACCTCCTTTAGTTTGCGTGCCTCAAATCAACCTGTTTTGCACCAATGGGTTTACGGTTGCCCGGGGTTTACTGTTACGCGAACTCAAGAATTCGCTCAACGCTTATGTAAGGATATAATAAATATTTTTGAATTCATAGGGTGAAAATCAGCTAGAGTTAGAGGCTCCTGGAGATTCAACTCGTAACTTTTACATCAACGGTTTCCAGCAGTAGTGTCTTTCTCACGGTAGCTAGAACGCTAAGACTGAGGCACTTTTGAGCTTTATTGAAGACAGGGAAATTCCTTTTACAATTGATGGTAAGGGTAGTTAGGGCGGAGTTGGAACTTTGGGGTATCAGCTGTGACGGGTGCAAGGGTGGCTGTTCGGTTGCTCTTCTGCCGAGATTACTGGAGTTGCTAACGGCTTCAAAACTGACGGGTTCAAAACAGTAACTCGGCTGATAAAAACTAACCAGATGTATGATATTTAGGAGCTGAGGCCTGCGACGCGTAGCTCCATGACTTTTGTCTTACAGCGGATTGAAGGGTGGTTTCTTTTTCTTCACGTTGTTACGCATACCCAGGAAGCAGCTTCACTGGACCAATCTACAAAACACTTCGGATTGGCAGTGCTAATTCCAATTTTAGATTGCCTGTGTTGTGCTATATTTCACATTGCCTGTCCGACCATCTCTGCGCGAAAGCAAAACGCTATCAATCATTTTGTTGCCTCGTCATAATGACCATCGTCTACTCACAGGCCTATCATAAAAGGCTCAGGTATTCCCTCACGTGATTGAGGTGTGGGGATTCATGGATAAGGTCAAATCGCAAGTTGCTTGTCTTTTGTTAGGCTATGTGAAAATCGAAGTTTTTTAGATACAGGAAAAACCTACTATTGAAGGAGAAGGCTAGACTACTCAGCTTGATCCTACCCCAAAAATGTGGACACACAGTTAAACCACTGTTATGAAAATGACAGGAGGAAAACATGAGTGTTCAACAGAGAAGACAATACGATTCAGAGTTCAAAAAAAATGCAGTGTTGCTCACAGAAGAATCTGATCGGTCAGTTCGAGATGTTGCCGATAAATTAGGTATCCAGCCAGAACTTATCTATCGATGGCAGCGTCAAATGCGAGACAGAGGAGAGCTGGCATTTCCCGGTCATGGGAGAGAAGCATTGACTGAAGAACAGCTAAAGATTCGCGATCTTGAAAAACGATTAAGGGATGCTGAGATGGAGCGCGATATCTTAAAAAAAGCCATGCACATCTTCAGCAAGACATCGAAATGAGATATCACTTTGTTCGTGATAACCGCTGCTCATTTCCGGTGACGAAGATGTGCCAGACCTTGCATATTTCACAGAGCGGATATTATCGATGGAGCAAGCGACCTTTTTCTGTCCGGCAGATAAAAAATAAACGGCTCAGAGAAAGGATACGGCAACTATACGAAGAGCATAAAGGCATGGCAGGAGCCCCATGATCACGGCAGATCTGCGTGCTGAACCTGATTTTTTCCTCAGTAGGCAAAAACCGAGTTGCCCGTCAGATGAAGAGCATGGGTTTAAAGTGCAAAGCTGCGAAAAAATACATTGTGACCACTGACTCTAAACATAGTGAGCCGGTTGCACCCAATCTGTTGAACAGACAATTCACGGTCGCTTCTCCCAATACCGCCTGGGTAAGCGATATTACATACGTGAAGATAGGATCCAGGTGGAATTATTTAACGGTATTTATAGATCTGTACTCTCGTATCGTTGTTGGTTGGGATATCAGTGATTCGTTGGATCGGTATTCAATGATATATGCATTCCAAAAGGCGCTCTTGAGAAGACGCCCAGGTCAGGGGCTGCTTGTTCATAGTGACCGTGGGGTTCAATATGCCAGTGCAGATTTCAGAAAGCAGCTTCAGCAAAACGGCTTTGTTCAAAGCATGAGTCGTAAAGGAGATTGTTGGGACAATGCTGATCCTACCCCAAAAATGTGGACACACAGTTAAACCACTGTTATGAAAATGACAGGAGGAAAACATGAGTGTTCAACAGAGAAGACAATACGATTCAGAGTTCAAAAAAAATGCAGTGTTGCTCACAGAAGAGCCAAATCGCTCAGTGCGTGATGTGGCTGAGAACCTTGGTATATCCGTAGATTTGCTATACCAGTGGCGACGACAATACCGTAATCAAGGAGAAATCGCCTTTCCCGGTCAGGGCAATCTCGCCCTCACTCCAGATCAGAAACGAATTCGAGAACTTGAGAAAAAGCTCAAGGATACGGAAATGGAGCGCGAGATATTAAAAAAAGCCATGGCCATCTTCAGCAGAGCATCGAAATGAGATATCAATTTGTCAAAAAAAACCGCTCCTCATTTCCGGTGGTGAAGATGTGCCAAACCCTCAATATTTCCTCGAGCGGTTTCTATCGTTGGCTTAATTCTCCTCTATCGCCAAGGAAACGGGAAAATCAACTCATCAAGGATCGAATCTCCACACTATATGAAGATCACAAAGGGATGGCAGGAAGTCCTATGATCGCCGCGGATCTACGCTCTGAGCCTCCCTTTGCCACGGTGAGCAAGAACAGGGTTGCACGACACATGCGAGCAATGGGACTGCGTTGTAAAACAACCAAGAAATTCGTTGTGACAACTGACTCTAAACATAATGAGCCCATTGCACCTAACATTTTAAACCGGCAGTTTTCAGTCGCCAAACCAAATACCGTATGGGTTAGCGACATTACGTATCTCAAAGCCGGTGGTAAATGGCATTACTTGACTGTTTTCATAGACTTGTTTTCCCGCATTCTTACCAGAATTCAGGCTCAGGTCTCTCTTCGTGATTTATTAAAATGTTGTCAGGCAATTTAATCGATATCACAGCACTTATTAGCGCTTATCTGTCTGGTAAAATTAAAACTTATTTTTCGAAACTGCTAGATTGGATCTGAACTAACCCATCTTGTTAGATCTGTTGCACAATATCCACTCTAACCCAAAACTTCGAATTGCTGAGATGGTGAAGAACGCTGTTAAAGCTGCAGCTCTATAATTTGTCGTAGGCAGTTTGCAACTAATCGCGATTGCTAACAGTTAACTTTTCTCATCACCCACAATTTTTCAGGGTGATAATTTGTATCATTTACTACTCCCATGTAACCCACATGTAACCGTGATTCCATAAACGAAAAAAGCACTCACCTCAAACTTGAGATAAGTGCCTGATATCACAATGGTGCGGAGGGCGGAATCGAACTGACACGCTTAATGCTTCAATTTCTTACGTTTACAATCCATCAATACGAAAGCGAACACAAAATACACACCTTGATACACGCATCGTGTAATAGCTCTATCTAGGGTAAGTCAGCTGTGCCACGTCCTGCGCCGTTTTTCTTCAAAGTTGCAATCATTTCTCCTCAAGAGTTTACTCATCAAGACTCTTCGCCCTTCTCTCCCTCATTCACTGAAAGCTCTTCTTCAATATACCGTTCAATGAAAACCTTCCCATTTACATTGGATTTAAAGCACAGAACCAGAGCGAGAATCGCTAAGCAAAGCGTCACAGGCAAGAATTTGGGTAATGCCACTGCTAAAAGTAAGAAGAGAACTACAGCAATCCCTGCCGTTTTATTGATCCTTTTCCTGGATTCGACAATCAGCTTCCTCGCCTTTTCAGGAGTATTGATTCCGTTTTTGCGCAGAGAAGTCTTCATGGACTCATACTCTGCCTCGCGCCTACGCGACATCCTCCCAAAGGGATCGTTCATATTCATTTGAGGTCCTTCTCCCAAGAGTTGTTTACACTTCACTTAAATATAGCTATCAAGGCCTGGGTTTATACAGTTCTACCCATGTTTCTCCCCCTTACACATCAGACCAGTTTACCAATACTATAACAACCTCAAAAGCGTAACTCATTGAATATGGAAAAGTAGTTCCTTCTGGAATTATCAATAATACATAACACTCCATCCCTGACAATCTTTTACCGCTCTCCACTGATGCCCTGTCAGACATTATGTCTGTACACCTGCCAATCTGCAGGTGTACAGGAAGTCAACACAGTTATCGGCGCTACAGGCAAGGTGATAACTGCTTACTGGGGTCGGTGACCATGGCTTGTCTGACATTATGACTATACGGGTAACCGACCTTGAGGCATGCGTGGCTGCATGACGGCTGAGACCCTGTGGCCGAAGCTCTATATTGACAGGATTTCCTGCCTACTTCACCATTGACCAGATAGCAACGTATAATACCCTCCCGCTCAGGTATCTGATTATCCCTGAACCTAAGCCTCTCCTGATAGATGTTTTTGCATCGCTCTTCAAATACATAGCGACCTCGACTGGAGAAAATCCAGATTAGATGTAATTAGGTTCAGTTACGAAACTGGCTATGGTAAAATATAACATGGCAGTGTTCCTGATAAGTCACTTCACCTTATTCAGTACTGCCTTTGAGTAGCCTTGGAAGCAGGAAAGCCTGAAAGGGGGACAGTATGAGCCAGCGAACAATAGCAGCCGCTATAGACGGCTCCGAATACTCGGATAAGGTTCTGGATAAAGCGATAGAATTTGCACGATTGCTGGACGCTACAGTAGTCTTGATTTACTGCCACAGGAGATTTCCCAAAATCATTGGTCAACCCCACAGAGATCACATCATATCTGCAATTATGGATGAAACCGACGAAACAGTCGCGCCATTTATCAAGAAGCTCTCTGACAGCGGGGTAAAATTTATCGAACGTTTTATGGAGGAACCGGCTGGATCGATGATTCCGCAGGTAGCAGAGCATGAACAGTGTGAACTGATTATCATGGGCTCGCGCGGCTTATCGGATATCGAGGGATTGCTGATCGGAAGCGTTGCCCACAAGGTTCTCCATATAGCCAAATGCCCGGTGCTGATTGTGAGGTAGTCTTTACGGCCACAGAGTACTTTCCTCCAGGTTCAGGAGGTAGCACTAAACTTCATGGTGTTAGAAATGGTCAAAACTCAAAAACAGCATATGTCAGATCTGACCTAGACTTCTACGCATTAGTAGATGACTGATACTACTAATATATTGGCACAGTGTTAAGCGTGCCAGGCAAAACCTTATCAAATGGAAAAATTGGTAGATATACGTCACAGAATAATGGAAGGGAGCTTAAGTAAACTACCGTTGCTGGATTTTCTATACACCGACATGATTGGAGATATTGTTGAGGCTGCTGGCAAAGTATCTCAGGCCTAAATATCGGTGTTTTCCTGTTGGTAATATCTACAGGTGGGGATAATAGAGTTATTGGAACTCACATTTACCTTACCATTGCATGCACAGTTTTAAAAAACAGATCCTCCAGTAACTGGTCTGCCTCGTCAATCTCTTTACCAGATGAAAAGCCGGAGTCTAGCTCTCTAAGAATCTTTTCGTAGGGGGATTGGCGAATATCAGGTGTTGCACGAATGACATCTGGCCTGGGATAGAGACCGTTTTCAAAAAAGAAATTACAGGCTCCGGGAGAGTTGTCCCGGCGATATGGCCACTTAGACTTGAGCTCGGCAAATTCCCTAAAAGCATCTGCAGCTACGATGTTGTGGGTGTAATCACACTCCGTGACATTTCTTCCCAGGCGGGATTCCACTTCCTTAAAATAAGCGATCAACAGGGCATGCTCCGTCACAATCAGTCCCCAAACATACCAATTGTCAATGGTCTGAGTAAGGATCGACTGGTAAACGGTAGGTAACGTATTGGTGGAGGGGCAAAAATAAGTGCGGCATGCCAGCTCGCCGTACCAACTCAGAGAGCGAAAGTCTACTCCGTTGTTACCCGGGGTGGCTGGGTGGAGGAGGCAACCGACGCGGCTTTTCTTCTCACCGATGAGGCCCAGAAAAGGGCAATGATGAAATTGGGCAAATGGCCGTGATAGTCTGTGTGGTCCCTTGTTCTTTCTTTGGAATTCATAGATTCCGTCTTCGGTTCGGGGTACTACGGCAAATGCTTCGGTCCGTTTCGATAGCAGAGTCTCAAGCTTTTCCTGTGATAGATCTGGCAAATTATATAAACCGCAACAGGCGCCGCAGGATACTGTTTCACTCACTTGGCAAAAGTAAATAGTGTTTGTGTCATCCATTTTTATGTCACTATAACGCGAATAACTCACGCATATACTTGAAATTTATATGTATGAGATTGTTGCACACAATCTTTCCAGTTAACAAAACTTGAAACGTACTATAAAGTGTCATACCGTTACTGTTTTCATTATATGTTGCACCTGGCCACCGGCAACCGATCAGAATCATATTCGTATGTCAGTATTACTTGATGAGCCAGGCTGCTACATCTTCTATTTTAATGTTGGTCAGGATAAGTCCTTTGTATCGGGTAACCTGAGAAAATGACATCGTATGACCTGTCATCTTGATCAATAGCGGTCGATAATATTGTGATTCACACTGTAAGAAAGGATGAGATTCTGGAAAATCTGCAATTTACCCCCAGCCCTAAATACACACTCGGAGTCGAGCTCGAGTTTCAAACCCTTGATAATACCACATGGGATCTTGCACCCATGGCTCCTGCTCTGCTTGAAAATGCTCCTTCTTTGCTCAAGCCACGGTTGTCGCCAGAGTTTATTCAATCGATTTTAGAGATACAGACCGGGGTCTGCTCTTCCTTGATTGATGTTGAAAACGATCTGATGCAGACTATTAGTATGGCAGAAGAGCTTGCAGAAGAAAACAACTGTAGATTGTTCTCTGCAAGCCTTCATCCTTTTGCACAACACAGGCAGCAACTGCTTACAACAAATGATCGTTACAAGCGGATAATGGAGGAGCTGCAGATTGTTGGGCGCCGTTTCATTTCCCAAGGGTTCCATGTTCACGTCGGGGTCCCGGATGCAGAGACGGCGATTCGTGTTTGTAATCGAGTCCAGGCATATCTGCCAATTTTACTGAGTCTTTCCACGTCATCCCCTTATTCTCAAGGTGATGATACAGGGTTGAGTTCTTATAGAACTAAGCTTTTTGAAGCATTACCGCTAGCCGGGACCTATTCGCATATTCCAGACTGGAAAGCATTCCAGGAGGAAATATTCCTGTTGCAGAAGGTAGGAGTTATTAACTCAATACGCGATCTCTGGTGGGATGCGAGACCTAACCTGGAGTACGGGACAATTGAAATTCGTATTTGTGACCTTCCCATCAGATTTCACGATGTGTTGGGCATTACTGCTGTCATTCAATCGCTTATCGGGTTTCTTGCTGAAGACAAAACCCCGTGCCAAGAACTTAACACCTATATGATTCAAGCCAATAAGTGGCAGGCAGCCCGTCATGGTCTAAAGGGGTTGTATATAGATCCAACCGGCACATTGTGCTCGGAGAGGGTCCCATATGATGAAGCTGTTGTCAGACTAATGGACATGATTAGGCCTATGAGTATTTGCCTAGGTTCCGAGAAATATTTTGCCTCTGTATCGAGAATTTTAGAAGAGGGGACAGGGACTGAATTTCTTCGGCGAAGATTTGCAAAAACACAAAGTCTGAAAGAGGTCGTACAATCTCTGCAAGGGGAGTTTTGGTTGTGAGTAAATATGATAAATCTATAGTTGCCTCCGGCCACCCTCTTGTCAGTAAGGCTGCAGGTCTGGTGCTTGAAACCGGAGGAAATGCGTTTGACGCTATTGTGGCAGCAGGTTTTGCCTCGGCAATAGTTGAGCCAGCCTTGACGAGCCTTGGTGGCGGCGGATTCATGCTTGGTCACAACGCAAGAACGGGACAGGATATCTTTTTTGATTTCTTTGTGGATACTCCTGGTCGTGGAAGAAACGGCGATCTCAAGGATCCGGATTTTTTTGGCGTAACGGTTGAGTTTTCGGGTTCGTCACAAGTATTTAATGTCGGCTTTGGTTCTGTAGCAGTTCCGGGTACCCTGAAAGGTTTGCTTCATATACACAAACGCCTAGGGAAAATGCCGCTATCCGAGGTGTTGGTATTGGCACAAGAGTATGCCGAGGGGCATTTGCTTAATGAGCAACAGGCCCATTTCTTAAAATTACTGCACCCTATTATGACTCTCACCGGGCGAGGTCGGGATATCTATGGGTTTGAAGATTCTTTTCTGCAAGCCGAGAATGTACTTATCAATCACAATGCAGTGACATTCCTCGAACAAATTGTTGCCGAGGGTGATAGCAGCTTCTATACCGGAGATATTGCCAGGCAGATCCATCGTGAAATGGAGGAGGGAAGGGGATTCTTGACCTTTGATGACCTGGCTGGCTATGAGGTCAAAGAACGGCAGCCGCTTGCAATTCCATATAGGGGGAGTCATTTTCTCACTGCACCAGAACCTTCTATGGGGGGAACTCTCATCGGCCTTTCATTGTCTCTTATGGAACAGGGCGGTCTGCAACGCTGTGAGTGGGGTTCCGAGGAGCATCTGTCTGCTGTGGTCGGTTTAATGCATGAAGTTGAGCGACTTCGCGGAGAAGGTGTTATTTCTCCTGTAGCATTGCAGCAATTTTTGGCCGACCCGGAAGCCCTTACTGGGAGTGTTGAGAAGATGAGGTTGTTCAGCAGAGGAACAACCCATGTGAGCATTGCGGATAAAGACGGGAATTGTGCAAGTATGACTTGCTCGAATGGTGAAGGCTCGGGATATTTTGCTCCGGGCACAGGCGTCATGCTTAACAATATGATGGGTGAAGATGATTTGCATCCCGATGGTTTTCACTCCACACCGGCAGGAGAGAGAGTCTATTCTATGATGTCGCCTTCCATGTTGATGAAGGACGGCAATGTGAAGCTGGTTATCGGTAGCGGTGGTTCTAAGCGAATCCGCATCGCAATAAGCCAGGTTCTCAGCCAGCTTGTTGACTTTGACAGATCTCTTCAACAATCTGTTGACGCACCAAGGCTTTATCTGGATGAAGGTACTTTACAGGCGGAGCCCGGTTTTGAAACTGCAGCAATCGAGGCCGTTGAGAAACTGGTACCAGTAAATATCTGGTCACAAAAGGATGTATATTTTGGCGGAGTTCATGCGGTTATTCCAGGGGCGGAAGGTGCTGGCGATCCTCGACGGGGTGGTTCAGTTGTCACTGTTCCCCACCCTAAAAGTTTATAGGTCTGGGAAAACAACAAAATCTCTCTCTACGGATTGCTGGTCTTTGGGGTTTTATCACATTACCCCGAATACTTGGCAATTTCTCTTCAAGTCAGGTTGCCGCAACCCGCTTTGAATATGTTTTTTTTAGCGTTCATAAAGAGTTGACTTATCGAACGATCTAGTTTTGCAGGAGGACCATCTGCGTCGCAAATCGTACGATTTAGGTCTCTTGAAAATTCTCTATTTTTATCCACGGAGAGAAGAAGCAAAACAACCCATAATGCAAAATATAGAGTATCATTCAGACATCTCGGAAACTACGAAAATACCGACACCCCTGTCGTTGAACCTCAAACAGGATCGATGCCTTGAATTCACTGCAAATCATGAAGCCAACCCACTGCAAAAGATTTCGTTACGATACCGTCTTGTATAAAGCTTGCTGTATTACTCTGCTGTCTCTTATCTTAATATCTTTTCCCGGTGTTGCCAAAACAGATGAACTCATGCGTGCCATCGAGGAACGGGGAGCGATACGAATAGGTTTCCAGGAAGATGTTACCCCATTTTCCAGTTATGATGAGATGACTGGAAAATACCGGGGATTTTCTGTCGATATGGCTGAACAACTCGTTTTCTACCTGTCAAAACGTTTTGGAAAGAACATAAAGTTAGAGCCAATAAGCCTGAAGGCAGGAGAGCGCGTTTCCAAGGTTCTTGATGGGAGCATCGACATAGAAATGGGCGCATCGACCAAAAACTATAAACGTGAGGCAAGTGTGGACTTCAGTTTTGTCTATTTTGCTTCTGAGACGACTTTTCTTGTACGTAAGGATTCAGGAATTGACCACATACAGGACCTCAACTCAAAAAACATCGCCGTGGGTAAAGGAACAACAAATGAGCAGATCCTTATGCAACTTTCAAATTCACGTCGGATAATCCTTAAAGATATTCTCTCGTACGATACGCACAACCTTGCCCTTTGGGCACTGGTAAACGGCAAAGCAGATGCCTACTGTGCCGATCGTGTACTGCTCACAACCAAGAGATTGCAAACGAAAAATCCGGAGAAATGGCTCATCCTTGAAGACTCAATCGGTTATGAGCCATACGCATTCATGATGCCGGAACACAATTCCGACTTTCGCGATTTTGTAAACGATACCATCCGGTGGACGATACTCACAGGAGAGTATTTTGATATTTATGAAAAATGGATGGGACCTCTTGGAGTTGGTCCGTTCAAGATTCCACTGAGCTTCAAGGAATACCTGAATGTCATCTCGTACCCGATAGCCGATGACTGGTGGATCAAGTAAAGCATGCCTGATATTCCTCTTCGACTTAATATCATCGTTTTTTTCTGCCTGCTGGGATTGTTGCCGCAGATAATCATCTCCTATATATCCGTGGATGCATACACTCATTCATTGGAAACGACGTACGATAGTAAAGTTTCGCAACTGGTGGGCCAGGTCTCCGAACAGACTGCGATGAAAGCTCAGAACCTGATAGATGACCTGGTTAACCAGGCGTCCCAGCCGTACCTGCAGCTTAGCTTTCAGCAATACCTTCAGGAAACCCGTCTCCAGCTTCTTAAGGAACGGCTGGAATTGTTTCGTAGCTCCCGGAATGTATACAGTCGCCTTCATCTCTGTTACCTCAATGGTGAAAGGATGGCCAGTGGCAGTACCAATGAAACGGATCTGCTCTATGATACATTTGAAAAACATGTGATTTTGGGCAAGAGGGAGCGCTTAGAGCATCCGTACCTGAAATTCTATGCAGAAGGTAATGAGTTAGCGGTTTTCCTTCCTGTCAACTCGTTTCGCCAGTCAACACGGGTTATCGGAATTCTGGTAGCATATCTGCCCCTCGAAACCTTTACGCAGTATCTGGAAAAGATAGATTTCGGTGAAAATACCACTAAATCTATCCTCACCAATGAAGGTGAGCAGATTTATTTGATCAACGCTGGAGGAGCACATGACCAGGCCTCACCAATTCGTAGCTACTCCTCCTCGGTAATTCCTTTGGATTGGGAAATTACAGTTAGAATCAGTGAGCAGGAACTCTTTTACGATGTTATTTCTCTCAAAAAGAAAAATGCAATTTTCATTGCTATTTCAATACTCCTGGCATTCTGTGCATGGTTTATTTTTAGTCACCGTTTTACTCTGCCGTTTAAAAAGATTATGGAAGGTACTCAGGTATTTGCAACTGGTAACCTGGAACACCGTATTGATGTTGACACTGGGTATGAGGCTAAACGGCTTGCAAATGCATTTAATGATATGGCCGACCAGTTGAAAGAGCGGCAGGAGGAGCTTAATCAGAGCGCACGGCTTGCCTCGCTTGGGGTTATGACCGCAGGTCTGGCTCATGAAATTAAAAATCCGTTGGCAGGAATTAAAACCAGTGCCCAGGTAATTAAAAGGATACTTAGCCCGGGAATTCAGAGCAGCAAAGGTGAAGACAGCAGTTACCTGTCTCCTGATGATAGTCAGCTCATTGCCGAGTTGGCGGAAGGCGTTTCGGATGAAACTAATCGGTTGACACATTTACTCAATGATATGCTTAAATTTGGTCGTCCACGTGAGCCGATGCCAAAAAGCTTTGATCTTAACGACACCGTTTCGTATGCAATCAGTCTGGTAAACCCTGAACATGAAAAAAGAGAGGTAAAGATCATTAACCAGGTGGGGTCACATATGGTGTTTGCTGATTCGGACCAGATATTGCAAGTCATTTTGAATCTTTTGAATAATAGTTTGCAATCAGTACACGATTGTTCAGGCAGGGTGGTACTGTTTTCAACATTGACCGGAGATAATTGTGTAGTCTTGAAAATTAAAGATAATGGTAAAGGCATTCCAAACGACAAATTACAAAGGATATTTGATCCGTTTTTCTCCCTGCGAGAAGGTGGTACAGGTCTTGGTCTATCGGTTGTATATACTCTGCTCAAGCAGAATAATGCTAATCTTGAAGTCACCAGTACCATGGGGAAGGGTTCTGAATTCACAATACGTTTCCCAGAAAGTAGTGAGGTATAGAGAAAAAAGATGGCTGAGATAGCAATTGTAGACGACGAAAAAGTCCTCTTGAAATCGCTACAGATTGGACTTCAGAAAAGCGGCTACCGGGTAGTCACCTTTCAGAGTGCGAAAGAGTTTACCGTCTATCTGCAAAACAACGAACCGGATCTAGTTTTGCTCGATTTGCAGCTCCCAGACGGTTACGGACTTGATATCCTGCAGACAATCGTAAGTATAAATCCACATATTCCGACAATCATCATCACCGCCCATGGAGATATCCCCTCCGCAGTAAGAGCGATGAAACTTGGGGCATTTGATTACATAAGCAAGCCGTTTGACCTTGATGTTATAGAAATGCTGGTCACTAAGGCATGTAAAGGACGAAGGCTGGTTCAGGAAGTCGAGCATCACCGCAATCGCTCCCATCGGACCACGACTCTCAGTAATATCATCGGCCAAAGCCCACCCATGCAGGAACTGTTTCAGAAGGTACGCAGGATCGCAGAGGCAGACGCAACCACCGTACTGTTACTTGGCGAAAGCGGAACGGGCAAAAACTTGCTTGCTAAAGCAATTCACAATTTAAGCAGCAGGAAAGAGCAGCAGTTTATAGAAGTGAATTGTGCCACTTTACCGGAAGCTTTGCTCGAAAGTGAGCTGTTTGGCCATGAACGTGGTGCATTTACCGATGCCAAAAATTCCAAAATTGGCCTTGCCGAACTCGCCGATGGTGGGACACTTTTTCTTGACGAAATCGGAGAGTTGCCTCTACCATTGCAGGCCAAATTGTTGAAATTCATTGAAACACGGTCTTTTCGAAAAATAGGTGGAACTAAGGAAATCCAGGTAGATATTCTTATAATAGGATCGACCAATCGGGATCTGGAGCAATGTGTCGCCGAAAAAACCTTTCGGAAAGATCTCTATTACAGGATGTCGGTAGTGCCCTTAAAAATGCCACCTCTTCGGAATAGAACGGGTGATGTTGAACTGTTGATTTCCCATTACTGGCGACTGTTCACCCTGCAATTTCATAAGCCGGAGCTGCACTTGAATCAGGATATATGTGAGGTGATGGATGGGTACGAGTGGCCTGGGAATATACGGGAGTTGAGAAATCTGCTTGAACAACTTGTCATTTTGTCTGGTAAGGAGGGTGTCAGGCTCGATGATCTTCCTTATCGGATTCGCTCTAGAATGAGCGATACTGAGATGTTACCCTCGTCGGTACAACAGGCCGCCGTTAATCAGCCGGCAAATGATTTTTGCCCGCTTGATGATGCAGTTGATGCACTCGAAATAACACGCATAAACCAGGCTATGAGTGAATGTGGTTGCGTGAAATCTAAGGCTGCTGAAAAATTGGGTATTAGCCGGTTTGCCCTTCTCCGAAAGCTAAAAAGATTTGGTCTGTATCAGTAAGTAGCACAGTCCATCATAATTCCAATCTCATACTGTACATAAGCCTCCCTGGCTCGTGACTATTTATGACGATGTGTCACATTGGAGTATGTGCGGTTTCGCACAAGTGTGCACACCCGCACGCTGCGTGCAATATCGCACGCCCCCATCCTTACCCTGACTCTGTAGGTTAAACTCTTTTACACCATTCCATTTCAGGCTGTTTAGGTCCGTTTTTACTGTAGCTTTAGCTAAACCTCTCTCCCCCCAGCGAATCCAAACAGGTATAGGCACACTCCTTGCTCTTGTCTCTGTAGCTCGCTGATCTTTCGTGTAAGCCGCAATGTACTGTTTTGCAGTAGCAGGCCTACACCTGGTCTTCAGATTATGCATTTTCAATAGAGAAGAGGAGAAGTATGAACCAGGCTCTATTTGATACACTGCCTATACAGGTGCAACCCTACCTGCATGTAGGGAAGGTTGCCGATTATATACCTGCTCTTAGTCTCGTTTCAGCTGATAAGTTTGGAGTTGCCGCAACAACAATATTACAGGAAACGTATCAGGCCGGTGACGCCGGTGAGAAATTTTCTCTACAAAGCATTTCCAAGGTTCTTTCACTACTGATGGCTCTCAGGATCATCGGCGATGATATATGGGATGACGTGGGGCGACGATTTACGACCAAGTCTTTTAATGCAATTACTCCTCTGGAGGAAGCGGGAGGTACACCACGGAATCCTTTTACAAATGCAGGGGCCTTGGTGATGGTTGATCGTCTGCTTTCGGAGTCGAGTGATTATACATCGGAACTTCTCAAATTTGTCAGAGAGCTTGCCAGCAATGATACTCTTAATTTTGACGTCGAGGTGGCCACCTCAGAAAAAGAAACTGGTCATAGAAATATTGCAATAGCCCAATTTTTAAAAAGTTATGGAGTATTGCACAATGATGTAGACGATATATTGGACGCTTACTTTCTCCAGTGCTCACTCGCCATGAGTTGTATCGACTTAAGCAGGTCATTTCTGTTCCTCGCCAATAAAGGCATCGACCCAATCTCTCACAACCAACTCCTCACTCCTTTGCAGTCTAGACGGATCAACGCGCTAATGATGATGTTTGGTACTTATGATGCTGCCGGGGAATTCGTCTTTCGAATCGGCCTTCCCGCTAAGAGTGGGGTTGGCGGAGGGTTGCTGGCAATAGTGCCTGGCAGAATGTCACTTGCGGTCTGGTCTCCATCACTCGATACATTCGGAACCTCTGTTGCTGGGTTGAAGGCCCTTGAAATACTGGCTGAGGAGGAAGAACTCGGAGTTTTATAAAAAATAATATTACGGCGAATGCAGGTGAAAAGTAGAGTGATTTTCGTTGGAAGCATTTTCAATTATTAACATCAAAAGGAGTGGTTATGGAACTTTTACAAAAACTGTTTGGCGTTATCGGTGATCTCACCTGGGGGTGGTCTCTGATTCCCTTCCTCGTTATTTTTGGCTTATTCTTCACATTCGCGACCCGTTTTGTTCAGTTTCAATTTTTCCGCAGGATGTTTGGAGTTCTGACTGGCAAAAACAGTCACTCGGGTGAGGAGAATATCTCCGGGCGTGAAGCCCTGCTCCTATCCGTCGGCGGCCGTGTTGGTGGTGGTAATATTGCCGGCGTTGCTGTTGCTATTACACTGGGTGGGCCAGGCGCAGTCTTCTGGATGTGGATGATTGCTATTGTTGGTATGGCTACAAGCCTTGTCGAGTGTTCTCTTGCCCAGCTTTACAAGCGATCTAACGGTGATGGAACATATCGGGGAGGCCCTGCTCGTACGATAATGTATGGCCTTGGCAAGGAGTATAAATGGCTTGCATCGATATATGCAGTTTGCCTTATTGCATCGTTTGCTTTTGGCTTTATCGCCTTTCAAGGCAACACTGTCGCTGGAGCGGCACAGGACAGTTTAGGTATAGGCCGGATATGGACCGGGCTCTTCCTCTCTGTTGCTGCCGGTTTTATCGTTTTTGGTGGCATCCGTCGTATTGCTAAGGCGGCCGATGTGGTTGTGCCCATCATGGCTGTTGGCTATCTGGCTATGGCACTTATCGTAATTATTAGCAATATTGGCGATCTTCCTGGAGTTATCATGAATATTGTCAGTAACGCTTTCGGACTTGAAGAAGCGGTTGGAGGGGGGATGGGAGCAGCCCTGGCCCAGGGACTAAGGCGGGGTCTGTTTTCAAATGAGGCGGGACTTGGTTCGGCACCAAATGTTGCTGCAACCGCTAAAGTTGACCATCCAATAACCCAGGGTATAACACAATCCTTATCTGTGTTTATTGATACGATCCTGATCTGTAGTTGTACCGCATTTGTTATTCTACTTGGAAATGTCTATGTTCCAGGATCTGAAAATATTGATGGCGTTGTCCTGACTCAGCAATCTCTTGCATCACACCTTGGTGGCTGGACGCAGTATTTCCTCACGTTTGCCATCCTCCTTTTTTCATTTAGTTCTATTATCTATAATTATTATCTCGGGGAAAATGCTCTGACCTTCCTTACGGATAAGCCTGTTGCTGTAAATATCCTCCGCATAGCTGTTGTTGGAGTACTGTTTCTCGGGGCAGTAGCTCCTGGTGCGACTGCTGTCTTTTTCTTCTCCGATCCGTTGATGGGCATTCTGGCAGTTGTTAACTTGCTGGCCTTAATGATGCTGTTCCCTACTTTGACAAGGATTCTGACTGATTATCGTCAACAGCTAAAAGATGGTATCGAAAATCCGATTTTTGATTCGCGCAAATTTTCTGATCTGAACCTGGATCACTCTTCCTGGGATGATAATATAACCGATTACGTTCCAGATAGCGTTCCAGACTACAAACCGGAAACAGTAAACGTTTCAGTCCGTAATTAATTTGTACCTGCTAGCCTCCTGAAACCGCATTCTTCTGTGGTTTCAGGAGACTAGCAGGTGATTGTACTAACTCGATAAGCCTTCAGGCAGAATAACGATGATACAATGTCTTTTTGTATATGGAACTTTAGGCCCAGGCAGGCTGCACACTATTTGTTATAGCATCAGCGACTCAAGTCTGCCGCTGATGCATATCTCAGCTCAATAAATATTTTCTCAAGGCCATTGTTCTTAAAGGTATGCTCATCACAGACGCTCATTTTAGCGCTTCCCATTGCCCCTAACCCGACCCGATCTGTCATTCCCCCCATCAACACCCTACGGACTTCAAGGTCACTACTTCCTGGATAGGGTTTTCGAATTTGCCAAGTATACGGTACAAAGCCAGGTCCAGCGCAGCTCGACCTTGGATATGTAGCTACCTGGGCGTATAGATCGCCCCCTTTGATTACCTTTGATTCACCTGATTCGAGGCTAAATTGCATTAATTGTTCTTCCCACGTCGTGTACCGTTGGTTGATTTCTATTTTTGGTGCATGGGGAGCTGTAGACTCGGGTTTACCATGAGTGATCTGATTATTTTTTTTAGTTGATAGACTGGAGTTGAAGTACGCAATCGAAGAAAAAAGAGCAACAGTAATGAACATAGCTACCAGCAAATACAGCAGAGTTTTATGAGATCGAGATTTCCTGGCAGGGGAAATTGATTCGCCAAGAACCTTACTAACGACTTCTACTAAGCGGTCTACGTCCGATGTGAAGCGGCTGTTGCTTATCTCAATTGCGTTTCGCCGGGCAAGGGCACGAAGCGCCTCTGGCAATGACTCTTCTGTTGGCATGTCAGCCCCATCAAGGAGGACGGGGATAACTCGTACATTTCGCGATAAAGCAGCAGCAATTTCAATTCGTACGAAGTCCTGATCGTCGTTAACGCGCGGACCTGCGCCTGGCTGTTGCTCCATCCATCGCTTACCGATCATCACGAGCATTACTTCGCAGCGGCCAATCGCTTGGTTGATGACTTCATCAAACGGAAGACCAGGTTCGATTGCGTCTACATCCATAAATATGCGCTCCTGAGTAAAGCGCTTAACGAGCTGGTCGTATATGGCACGTGTATATCCTGCAGAGTCATCGCGACGATAGCTAATGAAGATATGAGTATTACTCATTGGTGTGTCCACAGTTCTTTAACTTAATGAATAAAACGTATGACTTTGCCTCTTGTGCTGTAACAAATTGTCGGAGAGTTTTTCGCAATCTCAAAGTCTTCGAAGATTTTGGAGCGTCTAACCTGCTTGTGAGAGGCTGTTGCAAACTGGTTATGTCACATTGTTAAATATTATCTAATATGTTGCCGAGCATTGTTGAGAATCAGATAGCTATAAGACCTGTCGAGCAACATTAAGGGGAATTACCGTAATCATCGACATACGTGCTTTTTAGTGACCGCAGTCAGGTTCCACATAAGTAGTTTTACCTGCGAAAGTAAGTAGTGGCTTGTTTGGCTCGTCCACGTATCTTTTCGTTCCTTATCGTGATTTGGCTCATTTGATTTTGAACACTGGATGTAGTCATATTTTACGATAGGCAAGTGCGTCTTGTCAAGACTACCAAGGAGTCCTTAGTGGAGCGTATGTGTCGTAATTTAATAATTCTGCTGAGAAGAAATTGAAATTAGCCGTATAGAAAGCGGAGTGAGGTTTAATCATAAAAAAGGCGTTACACGATTCAAATGAGGTCACGAAGTCTCCTGCCATTTTATGAACTTCGTGAAGGCTGGTCTTGCTGTTTTGTACAAAAGTCTGGCAGATCAATGATTGGTGAATCTATGGGCCGAGGGGCGAGCTCTTATGGTGTGTTGTACCATTCAAGGGGTTAAGTTGATTTGGTTTAACCCCTTTCTTCGATCATTCGATTCCTCTCTGTTCATTGTTGTTGTACAGAGAGTATCTTCTATGCTCAACTACATGGATACATGACTACTCATGATAGGTTCCCTTATGAGGATGCAGATATTGCCGTTTTTGTACCAGCATTTATTGCAGGAGAGACAACGGGGCTTTGACGTCTTACCCTGTTGCCAACGATTGACAATATCGGCTTCAGAGTGCAGAACACGGCCTAGCGAAAAATAATTTATGGCAGATGAATTAAGAAGATCTTCCATCATCTCTGGATTTCGGTGGCCGCCCACTGAAATAACCGGGACCTTCAGTTGACCAGCAATTCTGGCAGTTACTTCCGCAAAATAGGCCTGTTTTTCAGCCTTAAGTATTCCACTTCGACCAGGCCCTTTGTTAGGGTAATTTTTTGAATCCATATTTCCGCCACTGAATTCAATAGCGGTGATGGCTTTTCGTTCGAGCTCAAGAGCAACATACAGACTTTCTTCTTCAGTTAATCCATGTTCGTCCCAATCATCGGTGCAGTGCATCTTTATAAAAACAGGGTATTCTGGCCCGACTTCTTTCTTCACTGCTTCAAGAACTTCAAGGATAATTCGTGCCCTATTTTCAATGGAGCCACCATATTCATCAGATCGCTGGTTAAAGTACGGCGAAAGGAACTGGCTGAGCAGATATGAGTGTGCAGCATGGATTTCGACACCGTCAAATCCAGCAGCTTTGACTCTACCGGCGGCAAGTCCAAAAGCGGAGATAAGGCTTTTGATATTATCTCGGGTCATCTCCTGGGGAACAACTTCTGTTAGCGGGTGAGGAACAGCAGAAGGTCCCCAGATGGTGCGGGACTCTGTCTGGAAGTTGGTAAAGGAACCGCCGTACGCTATCTGCATGACGATATTGGCCCCTGCTTCCTGTATCTTTTCGGTAAATTTCTTATATTCCGGTATAAAAGAGTCATTATAAATACCCAGCATGCCGGGGTTAGGTTGCTCCTCTTCCACGACAAAAGCGTATCCTGTAATAATGGTGCCTACGCCTCCTTTAGCAAGGGCAAGATAGACATCTTCCAGTCGCTGAGTCAAGTGACCTTTCTCGTCTGCCATATTGAGCCAGGTAGCTGCACGCCACAACCTGTTTTTCAATGTCATGGAGCCTATCTTTGTTTCGTCAAAAAGTTTTTTCATTCTCGTTCCTCTTAAGCACTTATTTTAACAGTTCTATTACCACAACAGTGAATGAAACAGCATTGGTGAAAATCTCCAGATATTGCCACAATGTAATCGTCTTTTACAAACAACACTGTAACCTATCTTCTTTTTGCAGTTTTTTCTAGATTTCTTATATGCGTTGAACTTTAAAATAGGGTTTCGGATTACAGCTGCTGTAAAGAATTTGAAAAGAGGGTCATGAGAAGTGCGGGTTATCTCGCTTCATCCTCTTCGGCTTTGGCGGTATTAACTTGAGAGGGGGAGGGGGCGGCTTGATTTGCTCTGTGGATCTTGTGGTAGAATAGGGACGTGTCGTAAATTTAAAAGATAGTGTCGAAGGCAATACAGCCTATTCATTAGGAATAGGCGTAAGACCTGCACCTGTGTCCTTTTCATTGAAGGCGTTGATAAGTTCACCAAGGCCAGACGCCAGAGCCGCCAGCTGTTCATTGTTTAAGTTCTCCAAAGCATCACTTAGCTTTCCTTGTGGCGGAGAAGGGGCTTTAGCCAGCAATTCTCGTCCACTGTCTGTAATATAAAGGTGCACAGTACGCTGATCGGTTTTGCTGCGATCCCTGGAAATCAATTCCAGCTGCTCAAGCTTATCAAGCATATTGGAACAGGTTGATGGATGAATTGAGAGAGCCAAGGCCAATTGCGACACTTTAAGTCCGGGGGTTTCGGCAACCTCATGTAGCATCCACAGTTTGGCACTACTTAAACCACACGCTTTTTCAACCGTTTTGGAATGCGCCTGAACTGCCCTGAATATGATTCGTAGTTGTTTTGTAACTTCCTGGACATGGGTGCTTTGCAGTTTCATGGTCCCTCCTAAAATGTGGATCTGCGATACGCTTATCTACTCTTTTCCTCTTAACGTTTCCACATTTAATTGCTCTTTGCATGGGAAATTCAAGCATATGGCATGCCTGGCAACAGAAAATAGCTGCATCCAGACCGCTTCGCCTGAATATCTCACTTTTTGGCTCTACTCTTTTTTGTGAAATATTCAGGCTAGACAGATGAGCAGTAATTACTTAGCAGCTTTGCGGGCTTCTGCCAGCCAGCCGTTCCAGGTACTCTGATTATTAGATATCCACTCATCAACATGACGATCGATATCTTTCGCACTTTTTTCACCAGCATTCATGCGGGTATTCTGTGCATTGATATCAGTAAGCGGCAAGGTGAAAACCTCAAAAAACTTTTTAGCAGCTGGGTTTTTTTCAACAAAAGTATTGTTAGCTACGATCTGAATATCAGAAACAACGAAACCAAGTTTGACAGGATCAGAGACAGATCCCACAATACCTGAGACCTCCATGCGATCAGCAGCTACTGCCTGGGCTTTTGTTGGCTTAGTCTCCGGAACATTAATCCACACTACATCTTCACCCGGCTTCATTTTAAAAATAGTCCAGTTTGGCGCCCACGTATAGAATAATACTGGCTCGCCACTTTTGAATTCAGCCAGCGTGGATGCCATGGAAGCCTCATACGAAGCTTTAACAGGGTTGATATGATCCTCTAAACCATATACGTCAAGATGATGGGTGATTATGTTCTCACATCCCCATCCTGGAGGACAGGCAGTCATGTCAGCTTTGCCATCCTTGTTCTTATCAAAAGCTTTTTTCACCTCGTCGCGTTTGAAGTCATCAAGGGATGTGATGTTAAATTGCTCAACATGTTTTTTCGATACCAGATACCCCTGCAAGCCACCAGATTTGACGACATAACCAACTTTCCCAGCCTTGTCGTAGAAGTTTTTCGGGAGCTGGCTGTCATGATTTGGGAACCAGCCGTTGGTCCAGTAATCCACATCACCAAGTGCTACGGCTTTATAGAAAATCGGGTTTTGAAGGTCCTTTGGACCTTTTACTTTATAACCAAGTTCTTCAAGACCACGCCGAACAAGAGCTTCCTGGAAAAATCCGGTATTCCAGGTAGCACGTGCAGGCTTTACCGTTACACCTTTCCCAGGGGTAGCATTTTCTGCCTGTACAGCGTTCATGCCCGTAAGTGTCATTACTGCCAGAGCACTGCCAAAGAGTATTTCTTTTAACATCTGTATTCTCCTTTAATTTATTTTTTTGACTTTCCCAAAGACTGGGTAATTCTATCTAGTATGATTGCTAAAAGAACGATGGAAAGGCCGCCGATGGTCGCAAGTCCAATATCAAGCGTATTCAAACCAAGCATAACCGGTGCTCCAAGGCCGCCAGCACCAATGAGCGCTGCAATGACCACCATAGACAGTGCCATCATAATGGTTTGATTTAACCCAGCCATAATTGTGGGCAGGGCCAATGGTATCTGAACTCGCGTGAGCACCTGCCAGCCTGTGGCTCCAAAAGCTAAGGCTGCCTCAACCAGTTCCGGATGTACCTGGCGAATACCAAGACTCGTTAAGCGTATTATAGGTGGTAAAGAAAAAACGATTGTTGCAAGGACACCAGCAACATTGCCGATAGAGAAAAGCATAACAATCGGTACCAGATAAACAAAGGCAGGGGTGGTTTGCATTGCGTCTAGAACTGGCCTGAGCCATGAGTCAAACCGATCACTTCTCCCGGCAAGAATACCAAGTGGAATCCCCACCAAAGTACAGAATACTACTGAGGAAAAAACCATGGCAAAGGTTATCATGGTATCTTCCCAAAGGCCGAGCAAACCGATAAATATCATGGAACCGACAGTGAAACCTGCCAGTTTAATCCCCGATGCCCGCCAGGCAATCAGCCCCATAAGGAGGATTATAACAAGCGGTGGAATTGCGAGTAAACCATTTTCCATGCCTGAAAGTGTGACCTCAACCGGCCATTTTATCAGTTGGAAAAACCAGCGATATCCCTCAACAAGCCAATCAATAAAGTATGTAATCCAATCATCAAGGGGAATAATTTTGTCTTCAAATCTAAACATACTGCTCACTCCTAGAGAAATTAAGCAATGTTACTTACACCTGGGGTTCAAAATGGCTGCCATTTTCTGCCCTGTAAAGCGTACGAAGGAAGCGATTTTTTGAAACTACACCACGGAAGATGTTCTCTTCAGTCACTACCGGAATTGGCCAGGCATGTGACGCGACGTTAGGGAGTATGTCCTGAAGATAATCGTCAGTTTTGACTGCCACTGCCTCCCGAATAAATGCTTTCTCAATTTTGTCGTTGGAGATAGCCTTGTCATCAAGCATATCCCGAAGCGAATCTGTTGAGACGAGACCAAGATAGCAGTGCTCGGAATCTAGGACATAGGCAAATTCGCGGTCACGATTAGATAACATTTCTAAAATGGAACGAGGACTACCTTTCGGTGTGTGCCAGATAACTGTTGGCTGATTGTCACGAACGATATCTCCTGCTGAAATAACGCCTGTAGGGTCAACTCCACGGAAAAATGCCCTGACATAGTCATCGGCGGGGTTCTGCAGGATTTCTTCAGGAGTTCCCACCTGCACCACTCGACCACCTTCCATAATGGCTATTCTATCACCTATTCGTAAAGCTTCATCAAGATCATGAGATATAAAGACAATAGTACGCTCTTGGCGGTCCTGAAGTTTTAATAACTCATCCTGCATCTCTGTCCTGATAAGGGGGTCGAGGGCAGAAAATGCTTCGTCCATCAGTAAGATCTCCGGATCAACAGCCAGCCCACGGGCGAGTCCTACACGCTGTTGCATGCCACCACTCAGCTCTGTTGGATATGCCTGTTCCCAACCTTCGAGACCGACCTGTTTCAGTGCATCTATGGCCCGTTCGTCTCTCACCTCTTTATCTACTCCATCGAGCTCCAGGCCAAAAGCCACATTATCAAGCACTGTCAAGTGAGGCATCAAGGCAAAGGATTGAAAAACCATTCCGGTTTTAGCTCGACGGAACTTCACCAGTTCAGCGTTATCCATTTCCAGAATGTTCACACCATCGACCAGGACCTCACCTGCTGTAGGTTCAATTAACCTGTTCAGCATTCGGACAAGAGTGGATTTGCCAGAGCCTGAGAGCCCCATTACCACAAAAATTTCACCCTTTTGGATAGTGAAGCTTGCATCTTGCACTCCTACAGCAAGACCTGTTTCTTCATAGATCTCTTCCTTGGTTTTACCCTGTTCAAGAAGTTTCAGACCTGCTCGAGGGTCTGTACCAAACACTTTGTACAGATTACGTATAACTATTTTTTCCATATATTCAGCCTATTACATGTTTGGTGTTTAACCAGAATGAGTTTAGAGAACACTCACAATTATCTGGTGCAATACAATTTGTCTCAATACGATTTGCTGCAATATAGTTTTGTTCAATATGATTTGGGGAGAAAATATATTGTTGCATATCACTTGTCAAGTTCTTCTTTGTACTCCTTACGGAATCCTAACAGGTAAAACTCATGGGAATGATTGTTTCAGCACACCCTTTCCGGTGAGGATGACTATAGTCTCAGTTGGGATTGTTGCTGATGTGTATGGGGCAGCAATTCTTATATTTATAGGTCTTTGGAAAGACTAACAGGTTCCCAGAAGGGAGTGGATGGAAATGCCATGTAGTACCGGCCTGTTGACTTCTTGAGTAAACGACATCAGAAGCTATGTTTTACAGCAATATATGTTTATTGTACCTGATGTGTTAAGAGCAGCTGATTCAGGTTTTGAGATAAACAAAGAACAACAAAATGATGGTAATGTATGGCTAAGAAGAAAATCAATCTGCCAGTCATAGGGTGGCGAGAGTGGGTAGCGCTTCCAGATCTTGGAATACAGAATATAAAAGTAAAGGTCGATTCTGGTGCACGCTCTTCATCATTACATGCCTTTGATTTGACGATATTTGATCGGGACGGAGTTCAATGGGTGCGGTTTAAAGTTCACCCAGCACAGCGTTCCCATGATGATTCTGTTGTCGTAGAAACAGAAGTACTTGAGTTTAGGTCCGTCAGAAGTTCAAGCGGTATCGCAAAAATGCGACCTGTAATTGTTACAGATCTGGAACTACTCGGTGAACGATGGCCTGTTGAAATTACTCTTGCCAGCCGTGATGAAATGGGGTTTAGGATGCTGCTTGGACGTGAAGCTTTTCGTGGCCGATTTCTTATTGATGGTGGTAACTCGTATTTTGGCGGGAAACCAAAACGCCCCCAAAAGACCAGCAGAAAGACAAAAAAAAGAGTTGAGACCAACCTTGAAGGAGCAGAATGAAACTTGCAATATTGTCATGTAGTCCTAAAAGCTACAGCACACGGCGGCTTCGTGAAGCTGCCGTGCAACGTGGACATGACGTTAAGGTTCTAAATACTCAGAAGTTCGCTATAGATCTCGAGGAAGGGAACCCTGATCTGTACTTTCGGCAAAAACGTCTTTCTCAATATGATGCTGTTCTTCCAAGAATAGGAGCATCAATTACCTACTATGGTACCGCCGTTGTACGACAGTTTGAACAGATGGATGTCTACTGTGCAAACTCATCTGCCAGCATTGCGAATTCCAGAGATAAATTACGCAGTTTACAGATACTCAGTCGACACAAAATTGGCATTCCACAAACGACATTTGTCAAAGATAAAAAGGATGTCCTCCCTGCTATTGCGCGTGTAGGCGGAGCTCCCGTAGTTATCAAATTAATAGAGGGAACCCAAGGGATTGGTGTGATTCTCGCCAACTCTATAAACACAGCTGCAGGTATTGTTGAGCTGCTACAGAGCCAAAAGCAGAGTGTTTTAATTCAGAAATTCGTCAAAGAAAGTAAGGGCCGAGATATTCGGGCTTTTGTTGTAGGAGATCGGGTTGTTGGTGCAATGCGTCGAGTTGCTCAAGGGCAGGAATTTCGTAGTAATGTCCACCGAGGTGGTATTACTGAACCGGTCATTCTTGATGAGGTCTACAAGGAAACTGCTGTTCGGGCTGCCCAGATACTTGGACTTCGGGTGGCAGGTGTAGATCTACTCGAAGGTAATGATGGGCCACAAATAATGGAAGTAAACTCTTCCCCTGGTCTTGAAGGAATAGAGGGGTGCACACAGCTTGATATTGCCGGATCCATAATTGACTATATTGCTGCCCAGGTGAATTTTCCGGAAATAGATCTCCGCCAGCGCCTGACCGTCAGCAGCGGATACGGAGTTGCAGAAATCCATATTCCAGAGGGATCGGAATATATAGGAAAAACTATTAGTGAGTCAGGGTTACGAGAAAAAGATATTGTTGTATTAACGCTTCATCGCAATATGAAAATTATCCCGAACCCTCGACCTCATCGTGACTTGCAGCCAGGCGACCGTTTACTCTGTTTTGGCAAACTGGACCTGATGCGTGATATGACTCCTGTAACTACGCGCCGAAAAAGACGCCCGAAGGTAAAAGTATTACCCGATTTACCTGTAGCTGAAGAAGTATACAACGCGTCCGGAACCACTGAACCAATTGCAATTCCTGCAGAGAAAGATGCCAATGACCATGAATAAGACCAGATCGAAAAAAGCCATTGATGATTGGTTCGGTGAAAAAATAGCCCCCGGAGAATCAAAAAACGTACAGCTTGCTATTGGTGAAAGCTACAGCAGTATGACTGTACAAATCCAGCTTCACATTCAGCGAGCAGTCGAGGATGGGCCTGTCGTTTTCGTTACAGCAGCCTTGCATGGTGACGAGATAAATGGTTGTGGTGCTGTCCGGCAATTGATACAGGATGAAGAGTTTCGCCTGCTCAGAGGGACTGTCATTCTGGTTCCAGTTCTGAATTTACCAGCTTTCGATCGACATTCACGTTACCTGCCTGATCGGCGTGACCTGAACCGTTCGTTTCCCGGCACTGAAGATGGTAGTCTTGCCAGTCGGATGGCGTATACCATCTTTAATGAGATTGTTATGAGATGTGATTATGGCATCGATCTGCACACTGCCTCAGTCCGTCGTACAAACTATCCAACGGTTCGAGGCGATTTGACAAACCCTGAGGTTTGCAGAATTGCTGAGGCGTTTGGTACGGAGATAATAATGAACGGTAAAGGTCCTCAAAAATCATTCCGCAGAGAAGCGTGTAAAGCTGGATGTGCGACAATTATTATGGAAGGGGGCGAAGTCTGGAAAGTTGAGCCAGGGATTGTCGAAACAACAGTTCGAGGTATTAAAAACGTTCTTTCTGAACTTCAAATGCTTGATTCCAAGAAAGAGGGCCCGCACTATCAAATAACCATTGAGAAATCAAAGTGGATACGATCTGAGCATGGAGGATTTCTTCATTTTCATATTCAACCAGGTGATTTAGTAGAGAAAGGGCAGCCTCTGACAACAAACACTACAATCCTTGGTGCAGAACAGGATACACTTTATGCGCCATTTCATGGTGTGGTTATGGGGATGACCAGCCTGCCAGCCATTACTCCGGGTGAGCCTATCTGCCACCTCGGAAAACTCCCAAAAAAATACAACCCGACAAAATTTGCTAAACAGCGATCACAAAAAGATGGGCTTGAGCAGCAAGTCCTGGAGGAGTTGGGATCAAGTGTCCTGGTGGTTGAACCTTCTGAAGAAATGGCAAAGGCATAAAAACGGTTAAGAGAGGTCACACCCACCTTTTGTCAACAGGTGGGTGTGCCACACATTTATTCTTTTCTACAGACCTCAGAGTTTTGGTAAAACAGCGCTCGCAAAACTTAACACAAAGAAAAAACCACACATATCGGTAACCGTGGTGAGTAACGGACCTGAAACCAATGCTGGATCAAGGTTTAATCTTTTCAACCCAAGAGGTAACATGCCGCCAAGGCAAACCGAAACAAGAGTGTTTACAGACAAAGCGCCCCCCACTACCAGTCCCAGCCAAGGATTGCCTTGCCACGCATAGGCAACACCGCCGAGCATAAGCCCTAAAACTAATCCATTTATCATTCCGACTTTGGCTTCTTTTGCCAACACCCATAGCAATTCTTTCGGCCGGACCAGCCCAAGGGAGAGCTCACGCATGGAAACAGCCACAGCCTGGTTCCCGGAACAGCCACTCATATCACTGACCATAGGTAAGAAAACGGCAAGCGTAATAGCAGCTGCAAGCGTATCTTGATAGAGAGCAATAACACTTGCAGCAATAATGTTGAGAACGATATTAATACTCAGCCATGACAAGCGCCTCCCTGAACGGGACAGTAGAGGCATGGTACGAAATTCTTCCCCACCGATAATGCCGCTAAGTCGTAAAAACGTTTTTGTCGTCTGTTTGTCAACTGCTTCCTCTATACTCTTTGGCAATACAAGGCCTACGAGCTTTCCTGCTCCATCTACGACGGGCACACCCAGCAAAGAATGACTATCGAAAAATTCTTCCAGCTCTTTTAACGTAGAGGTGTCTGCCACACTTAGAGGTGAGGTGATCATCACCTCTTTCAGCTGAGTGTTTTTCGGTGGAAAAAGCAGGTCATGGATACGAAGAACGCCAATGAGTTTTTCACTCTCATCGGTCACATAAAAATACTGAACATTGTAATCTCTATACTCTTCACTGTTGTTTTTGAGATCCTCAAGAACTTCATTAATGGTGCAGAGGGATGAATATGCAAGAAACTCTGAAATCATTAGCCCGCCAGCACAGCGTGGATCGTATGCCATTAACTGTCGTGCTTCTCTGGCATCATCAAACGTCATTTTAGATAAAATTTCATCACTTACATCACGATCCATCTCGCCAAGTACATCAACCAGGGTATCGCTTGGAAGTTCTTCCATGATAGCTGCCGCCTGGCTTGAAGGAAGGTCTTCCATCAAATCTACGGCATTTTCTTCTGGCATGTCCTCAATCACATCTGCAGCATCTTCTGGACTGATCAGACAGAGCAAGCTGCTCTGTTCACTTTCTGATAATCTAGAAATGGCCCTTGCTGTTTCAGATGGGCTAAGAGAATTGATGATGATTGACAAGCCATTACTATCTTTTTTGGCAATGAGCTCCCGGAGAGTGATCCAGGGTGGAGTTGGGTTCGTCATATTCTTCCCTGCCGATGTGTGTCTCCGCTATTTTATGTCACGAAATGAACGGCGAAGTGTAATGAGTGAGGTAGCAGGTCAGCGTCCAACCGACCTGCTGTTTGTGGCTATTATTCAGAACCTATCCATCGAAGTTCATAAAGGTCTTTTCTTCTGCTTAATGCATTACGAACACTGCCTTGAGACCGTAACTCTTTAATCAAATCGAGATCTAAATCTGTTATGAGGGTTGTTTCAATTCCTGGCGTTGCTTCTGAAGCCGTTGCATCATGAGGAAAAGAAAAATCTGAAGGTGTGAAAATTGCTGATTGAGAATATTGTATCCCCATGGTTTCAACTTTTGGAATATTGCCGACGCTCCCTGATATTGCAACAAAACATTCATTCTCAATGGCACGGGCTTGGGCACATCGCCGGACTCGGAGATACCCTGTTTTGGTGTCAGTCCAGAAAGGCACAAAAAGCATTTTCATGCCCTTGCCTGTCAGGAGTCTGGCAAGTTCAGGGAACTCAATGTCATAACAGATTAAAATACCTATCTTACCAACATCAGTATCGAATACCTTCAGGTCATGGCCTCCTTTAAATCCCCAGCTGCGATCTTCGTCTGGGGTGATATGGAGTTTGGACTGATAATCCCAGGTTCCGTCACGTCTACAAAGATAACTGACATTATAGAGCTTACCATCCTCGCGTAGTTCAGGGACACTGCCGGTAATGATATTGATATTGTATCCAAGTGCCATATCAACCATTGCCTGGCGAAGATTCTCTGTATGGCTTGCAAGGTGGCGCATGGCCTCCTGAGAATTGTTGCCCTCGTAGGTATGTATAAGTGGCGCATTGAACAGTTCTGGGAACAGTACAATATCAGACTTGTAATCACTGACGGTATCAACAAAAAATTCGACTTGCTGCATGAAGTCGTCAAAGGAATCGAACCGGCGCATCTGCCACTGGACAACGCCAATTCGGGCAATTGATTGCGTTCTACCAATGAGTTTTGTCTTTTTCTGAAAATAGATGTTTATCCATTCGAGTAATACAGCATGACCTCGTGAGTGATGATCTTCTGGCCAGTAGTCATCGAGCAAATTTCGGACATGGAAATCATTGGATATTTGAAACGTAAGAACCCGATCAACTATTTCCCTGTTTTTTACCTTTACTATATACTCCTGAGGTGACATCACTTTTGAATGCTTATAGTAGCCAGGCATACGGCCACCTATAAGAATTCCCTTAAGATTCAAGTTCTCTGCTAACTCCTTGCGAGCATCATACAGTCGTCTACCGAGACGTAACCCCTGGTACTCAGGATCAACAATGACTTCAATACCGTAAAGATAATCTCCCTCAGTATCGTGGGTCGTGTAAGTACCTTTACCGGTTATTTGATCGTAAGTATGGTTCTCGCCGAACACGCTAAAATCAATCACCAGTGAGAATGCTACCGCAACGGGTTTACCGTGATCCTCAATGCAAAGCTGGCCTTCTGGGAATGTTTCAAGTAATTGCGTGTAATGTTTTAAAGACCAAGGTAATGAAATACCATCATAAACTCGACTACTCAGGTCGCGAATTATTTCATAATCATCCAAAAGAAGATGTCTGAGTTTTAATTTATGTTCAGTATCATTTGACATTGCAGGTGTATCCTTATGTTTAGTTTAGATGATGTCAAAATTTCTAGAATGCATCAATCAGCATTATCTGCTATTCTGACACCTCCATATAGTTAGTAAAAGATTGCAGTCAAGTAAATTATTTAACCGAGAGTATTTTACTCAATGAGCGGCATAGGTCATCGTGTATATGCAAATAAAATGTGATGATTTCTATTTTTGCTTTGTAGCACGTAACTATTAGAAAATGCATAAAGATAATGATTAAATACTACTTTCCAAAACATCATGTAGGGTGATCATACTATACCAGTATAGCCGTACATGAACGCCATCTTGCAGGTTGGATGAATTTTGCTTATCGCATCCGCCAGATCCTGGCGACCTCTTTAATAGCCCCTTATGCCCTTGCTACTTCAGAAGTGTTTTAATATGTGGGAGACCGTATTGATCCGGCTAACTATAATTATACCCCTAAATTCTGATTCATACCACATGGTGGTGTACCTGCAGTGATTTTGAGGAGTATTGTTCTTTATTCCGGAAGCAATATCCGGTGATTTTGCCCTTTTTGAACAAGTTGTCTTGGGTGTGGTTTTTTAATACAACACATAACACTTCGAAAAATATAGCAATACAAATGCTCAGTAGCAGTGGATCAATACTTGCAATGCCTAACTTAAAGATGCCGTTTAGCGTTACAAGTGTTTTTACGGCTTCCTGCAGTGAAGTTGGCATTGTTAGATTGGGTCAGGTGACCTGTATTGAAACCTAAATAATTTACCTGAGAGGAGGATGCTTGTTATGAAAACATATTATACATTTTCACCCATCAGGACTCATTCACGATTGAGGCTTCTAACAAAATACCTGGTCCTGATAGTAATGATGTTGTCTGGTAGTATTTCCTTAGGACTTGCGGCTACTGTTGAAGGCGAAATAGAAAACAGGCCCTCCGCAGTAGCCAGAAGAATGTGTCTGGGTGGGGTGAATGCTGGGGAGGCGTGTAACGAAAATACAAACTGCCCGGGATCTACTTGCAGGGATCGGAATATTTTCAATTTGTCTGTTTCAGTGGAATATGATGCACCCGATGCTGATATTGATGAAATAAAGGATCTAATCAGTGCGGCATCAGTCTCAATTTTTGATGCAACAGACGGGCAGGTTGAGATAGGATCGGCGACTATTCATAATAATGCAACGGGAATCGGTGAAGCCGACCTGCGTGTTTATCCGGCCACTTGTACCAGTGGTACCAACACGGGAATGGCATGTAATGTGAATAATGATTGCCCGCCTAACACTGGAGATGTGCGAGGTGCTTGTGGAATATGGTGGCAGGCACTGGCTGGAGCGTATCATAAGGGTGGAAGTATGTATGTATCCATCAATAATATCCGAGGTACAGCAGACCCTGGGCCAGTACTTGCTCACGAATTCACTCACCTGGTTTTTGATGCTCGGGATGAATATGAATCTCGGGCTGTTGGGTGTCTGGATGTGATTGGAGGTGCAACGTGTCCCCATCAGGATGCCATAGATGCTGGTCAGGAAGTTAGCATGATGGATGGTAACGGAACAGAATATTGTTGGGGCCAGGGCGATCCGAGCAACACCACAGATATGACGGGAGGGAACCATGATGCCCACAATATTACTGAGCAATCACGATGCCGTGATAATCGGTCAATATGGGACCAGGTAATCTGGTCTTGGCCTAAAACAATCAAGAAACCAGCAGCTGCCCCCGACCCCGGCTCTGGAGGAGCTGTGGTAAATGCCACACACTTTACCGTAAGTCACGATACGGTTCGGGTGGTATTGGTGCTAGATGAATCCGGAAGCATGGACCTGGAATCTCCTAAACGAATTGAACGGCTCAGAGTCGCTGCTAAGGATTTTGTACTCTTGGCTGAAACAGGTACAGAATTGGGCATTGTGTCATATTCTGACGATGCAGAAGAAGCAAGTGGCCGTGCTTTAGTTCCAATCGATTCACTAGGAGCAGACCGGTCTGACTGGACAGATGCCATCGATGGATTGACACCGGATAACCGTACCAACATTGGTGATGGTCTTCGTAAAGCAAAAGCTATGATAATTGATGCAGGCGGAGTGACTGCAAATACGTATGTTGTGCTGATGAGTGATGGTCGTAACAATGAACCTCAACCACAATCAACAGCTGATGCCGATTTGCAGTCTGCTGTTAACGATTTATTGCTTGCAGGCATTCCGGTATATGTCACCTGCACGGGCAGTGACCTTGGGCTACAATCACAGTGCTCTGAAATTGCCACCGGTACCAATGGCTTTTACGTAGATTCTGCTGATGCAGCCTCGCTGCCTGAAGCATTCGTGGATTTTCATGAGCGGTTGACTGGTCGGGAAGGTATAGATTCTGTTATGGGACAACTGGCTAAACCAGAAGGAGCCAGTCCTAAGGAATTCTATATAGATGCCGGTTCTAACTCAGCAACTTTCGTTGCACAATGGACTACGCCAGACTCTAAGGCAAGTGTTTCAATTTATGATCCGGATGGGACGCTCTATCAAACAATCGGCATTCCACAAGGACGTTATTTACGCGTTGCCGACCCAAAGCCTGGCATCTGGAAGGCTGTGCTTGATCCCTCCGGTGGCAGTCGCGGTGAATTCATATTGCGAGCCTATACCAGGCACCAGATTAACAATATGTTAGCAGCAGTCAGGTATCCGCGTGTAAGGCCGGGAGAAGATATTTATGTCTATGCCTATCCTAAAAGCTACGGCGGACTCATGACATCACCAGATGGAAAAATTATAGCTCGGGTAACTCTTCCTGACGGAAGTACAGACACGCTGGAACTTCTGGATAAAGGGCGCGATGCTACCGGTCAAGGTGATGATATGGCCGGTGACGCAATTTTTACAGGTGTTTACAAAAATACTTCCAGCAAAGGTGCATATCAATTTTTAATCCGGGCTCAAATAGATAACTGGGTTGTTGGGAGCAATGCCCATGATGCGGGTATTTATCCCGTGCCAAGTCCGAAGTTTGACAGAGAGATTCGACTGTCAGCTACTGTCGGAGATCCTGAGGATGTGGTCGCTGTTCCTGAAGACGATAAACCAGATGGGCCAATCACTCCAGACCCGTCTGAGTGTGACAGTCAGGGAACATTTTTGCTTTGGCTGATCTTGACGTTGTTACTATTGGCTATCTTTATGATTTGGTGGTGTTCCTGTAGAAAACGTATTTTAGGCTGATGCTCCGTTCCTGTGTCTCGTTGTGGATGCGATAGGCAAGCTTCCATGGAGGTACTGTATGCAACATATTCTATAATATGTGCATTTTTGAACAGGGCTGTGTGGAAGGTATTAATTGAAGGTCAGGTTTTGGGAATTTAGCATTTGTTTGTTATCAAACCGGCAATTTCATCTCAACAAAGGAGAATTCAAATGGCTGAAATGTTAAATCAAGATGTGGCACAAGATGTCACCCTGACGACAGAAGTGCTTGGAAAAATAGCACAGGATGAGTTTGCATTCCGATTGTTGGTGGAATCGTATCGGGCACAGGACTACGAGGTATTCCGTGACCTTTTGACTCGCTTCGGCATGCTCGACCGGTGTGATCTTATCTGCAGATGGCTTTGTTCGAAGGAGTGTGTTCTGGTGTGCTTTGATGTGTGCGGTCCTCCTCCCAAGGACCCGCCGCAACTTAGTCTGGCCGAGTTCGCCGAGCTCACTGTAAAAGTTTCTACAAACCGCGACACTCTCAGTCGTTTGGCTGGTGCCGTTCTCGAACGCGATGAACGTACCTTTCAGGCTATTGTTAAGAAGCTAGGGCTTGAGCGCTACTGCCATTATATCTGCAGCTGGATCTGCTCAGTACGCTGCAGGTTGATTTGCGAATTGCTTTGTGCACCCGAAAAACCTTTTTATATTGTCAGCTGCCCCCATCTTCTGGAGGGTTTGCAGCAGGCCAGTGCTGCTGTGGTTCGATTGCTTAAGGATGCCAAGACCCTTGCTGTCGTTGAGAAGGGTGTGTTGGAGCATAACTGTGAGACTGTGCGCGTTGCGTTGGACAGGGCCGGATTTCAGAGCATCTGTCACTGGATTTGTCATTGGATCTGCACCTGGCGATGTATCCGTGTTTGCACATTGCTGTGTCGCCCCTTTACACCAGTTCCTATTGAACATGAACTTGATGAAGTCCAGGCGTTTGCCAAAGCAGTATCAATGCTCACATCGCGACCGGAAGTTGTAGCCAAGTTGGTTGAGGCTGTAGAAACTGAAAATGATAAAGTATATGCAGAATTGGTCAGCAAACTTGGTTTTGAGCGATTCTGCCACCAGCTCTGTTTCTGGCTGTGCCGCTTCATCTGCTGGCGTTTCTGCCGCTGTGTTTGTCCGCCGCCACGACCGCGACCCTGGTTTACTCATGTTGGTCACTTTCATATCTACGGCGATATTAATCCGGCTGATGGCCGTACCAATAAGGCTGTATTTGGTCATGGCGGACCAGACTTCGGCTTCTTCGGATGTCTGGAACTCCGCGGTTTCTGTCCTCTAAACTCTCCAACCGCTCCGGGCAGCACGATGCGGTATCGTTTTCTGTATGAACGAGGTGGCAGCCGAACCCCATTGGTCGGCAGTTTGCTCTGTTCTGTTCTTGTTGGCAGCAGAACGATCTTTTGGGATGTTAACGGGACCGGTCTTGAAGAAACGTTCCAGAGCGTAGTGGTCGCAGGAAGCGGTGCCACACCAGATCCGACACCGACACCGATTCTTCCTCCTGGGACTCCCTGGGGGGCACCACCGGCTCATGTTATCGTTCCTGACGTTGATGGCTGGATTACAGTTGATCCAAATGCCCTTGGGGCAGGTTTCAACGGTGCCTTGATTGGATTCAGTACCACAGGTCCCTTCCCTGATGACGATCCGGCTCCCGGTGTTGCTGCAGGGGTACAGGTACCCATGGCCAACCTTAAGGATGGGGTAGAGGTCGCCCTCATCTTTGAAGCAACCCGTGTCGGCGGACCGGTCAGTCCGCCAGATTATAGTAACACCCTTAGCCGAATCCTTATCAATAACTGGCTTGAGGTAACTCTGCTTGACATTCTCCAGTTTCATAGTGGTGGCGGCACTCCATGTTCACCGTTGTCAACGGCATTGGATATTGAATATACCACGGACCATGAGCTTATGCGGAAGTGGGATATTGATATTGTGACAGCTGCGACCATCCCGGCTCTGACGCTGCCTTCAGGCACACATACCCGTGACGGTGCTGGTGCCAATATGGCATTTGGAACGCATCATGAGGATGTATCGACTTGGCCGATGTGCTCATACACCGTTAAACTGAATTTCCAGCGGGCACTGACGACTGGTCTAATTGACGACGATGCAGATCATATTCGTAAAACGTTCTGCATTGGTAGAAGAGAAAACAGCTGATAGGTCTAAGGGACAGATTGCGGCTCTGACGGTTGATGCACGAGAAACCGTATTCTGTCCCACTTTTTTACTCATTGGTACGGGTACGTTCAGTTCTGCCTGACAGGAAAAATATAAAGTGGTGTTATACATCTGATTTTGATTTTTTAATGATCTGCCGTGCCTCACGAAAACTCACCAGAAGACCACTTTTCTCATCCCATAAGCTCAGGCCCATATTTCGCAAACCGCTGAGGTAGGGAACGGGATCTATTTCCTGCAATTCGGGCGTTTCGTCAAAGCATTCCTTAAGCCTGTAGTTGGGTATACGCGGAGCAAGGTGATGGATGTGATGATATCCGATATTGCCACTGATCCAGCGCAGAAGGGATGGCATCATATAGAAGGAAGAGCCTTCCATGGCTGCGCGAAAACGGTTCCACTCGCCACTATGTGCCCAGTACACTTGACGGAACTGGTGCTGAACGTAAAAAAGCCAGACACCGAGTATGCTCGCTCCCAGCATCATGGGAAAAAAGATCAGCAGTACTGCCTTCCAGCCTATCCAGAGTGAAAGGAGAGTCAAGAGTAGTACGAGCATACTATCAGTAAAGAGAACACTTTTCAGCTCCCTTTTTCGGAACCCTTTCGAAGGAAATCTATTGAGGATGAGGAAGAGAACGGGTGCAGATACGAAAAATATGAATAATGGATTTCTGTACAATCTGTAGCGAAACTTTGTCCATCTGCTGGCGTTGCGATATTCATCCAGAGTCATGAGCCATACATCACCAACACCTCTTTTCTCCAGGTTTGCCATAAATCGATGATGGATACCATGTGTGCGCTGCCAGTCATAATAGGCAGTGAAAGTCAGAACACCGAGGGAATGTCCCAATAAGGAACAGGCTCTATGAGATCTGAAGTAGGACATGTGGCAACAGTCATGGAAAATGATGAAAATATGGACGATGATTGGGGAGGTCAGCAGCGATAAAAACAGTATAACCCAGACAGATGCCTGCAAGTGAATAAGTACAATTAACAACGCGAGAGAGGCGAGGTAGATTGCGAGCGCCGTTAATGTCTGGGAAAGAGACCTCCTGATGTCGGGCTGGGTGTAACGGTTCAGTGCCTTATGCAGTTCAACTTGCTCCATCGGATAACTCCGTGATATATGGGGTTACAGCAATAGTGGAGAAAGAATTTATGGTTCATTATAGCAGAATTGACATGAGATTTAAACTCCTGCTCCTGCATATGTCCTTTACAAAACTCGTTATCAGCTCCATATGTATGTCAGAATTGATTACAAAAAAAAACCTCACTCTGATAACATAACATAAAAGACTTTTTATTAAAGTCTGCAACTGAACAGCAACATCCCGGTTGTCGGTACAGCTGCTTCAGCTTGAGGTTTGGAGGCTTTGGGAAGGCTAAACGTGTCGCAGTGAGGGATTCGCCATGTGGCAACCAACGAAAAACCATGCTGGAGGTCAACGATCATGGAAGCACGCAAGAAGTTAGGACTTGCCCTTGGTTGTGGTGCTTCCAGGGGATGGGCGCATATCGGCATTATCGAAGCACTAGAGAACGCAAACATCCCTATTGACATCATCGCAGGCTGTAGTGTGGGGGCGTATATTGGTGCAATTTATGCGAGTGGAGGTCTCAGTTCACTTAAAGAATTTTTGCTAAGGATGAATGGGAAAAAAATATTTTCCTATTTTGATGTGGCGTTTTCACGTTCAGGTATCTTAAACGGTACCAAAAGGGTTACCGAACTGTTCTCAATGCATACTCCAATGAAGCGTTTTGAAGAGCTTAACATACCGCTGGCAATGGTGGCGACAGATCTTGAACGTGGAGAAAAAGTAGTACTACAATCAGGAAATATCATCAACGCCCTCAGCGCAAGTATGTCATACCCAGGCCTTTTTGCGCCGGTGAAAATTAACGGGTGCTGGCTGGTCGACGGTGGCCTAGTTGATCCGGTACCTGTTGGAGTCGCACGGGCAATGGGAGCCGACATTGTCATCGCGGTAGACCTCAATACCAGGATCGTATCCCATCGTGAAAACACGTTTTTAGAGAGTAAGAATACAAATGATCAAACAGATTCACAGAAATCCCTGGAAGCAGAGCAAAATGAACGACATGCGATTATCAAGAGAATTTTCGGCTATTATGAAGCCTTTGAAAATAATATAAAAAATAAAAAATCATCTCCTCAACAGAGTGACTCTACGACTCCAGATATCATTGAAACGATAACTACCTCTATCGATATCATGGAGGAACGTATTAGCCGTATAAATCTGGCAGTGGATCGACCAGATATACTGATCCAGCCACGTCTGGGAGAATTAAAAATGATGAATTTTGACCGGGTGGCACACGCTATTGAGGAGGGGTATCTGGGAGTGCAGGAAAAACTTCTAGACATCCAGACCTTGCTGGCATCAAGGTAGCAGGGGAATGTCACCTGGCCTGGTTCAGAAGACAGGTGCACAGGAGTATTGAGGGCAAATGTATATGCTGTACTGCATACAGTGAAGTCAAATCGTTGCTTTAGAAGAGTGTGGCATTGGGCCTACATCCCAGTTAGATTTGATTATTCGGAATAATCATGCTCGCTGTATTTGTTGGGATGAAAGGAGCATTGTACTCTACAAGTAGGCTCATTGTACGATGAAGAACTATTTTATAGTTCTGTAAATCTTGTAACAGGAGGCCTCCCATGAACATCGAAAAAATTCTCCTTCCGTTTGACAACTCAGCCCATTCCATTAACGCCACGAACTATGCACTCTATCTGGCAAAGCTCTGCAATGCTCATGTTACCATTGTCTATTGCTATGATGAGTGGGATACGACCCTTTCGGAAGTGCCTGAATCACTGATCAATGATATCAAAGCGAACAGGAAAGCTGAAGCAGAAGTTATACTCAAGAAAGCCAAAGGGGTTTTCGAGAATCAGGGCGTGGAATTTTCACTTGAGACTCTTTCTGGAGACCCAGGTCTGGTGCTGGCTAACCGCTCCAAGTCAAAAGAGTATGATTTGATAATCATGGGGTCACATGGCCACTCCGACATTGCCGGACTGTTTCTTGGCAGTGTTACGCATAAGGTACTAAATACCATTTATTGTCCAATTATGGTTGTCCCGTAAAAGGCTGTATTGGCCCTGAAAGCATTCTCCCGTCGTTGTCTGGTGATCAAGTTCGCGGTGAGTTTTGCCTGACCTTAACAGAGATGGATTAATCATTTTGATGCTATTCTTTGTATGTGTTGAAGAGGGGGAGAAGGGCGGAAGTCTGCCGCTCTTCTTTCTTACCTGCAAATTACCTGCAATTACCTGAAATAGGTCCTGCCGACTTGGTTAACCCATTCAGAACCTATTTTTCTGGTTCACTAAGCCCTAACTGTTCGACACCCCATGAGTGCATCATCTTTAAGATGGGAAATGCACTTTGACCAAGGTCTGTTAAGCTATATTCCACCCGTGGTGGTACTTCCGGGTATACAGTCCGTGATATCAGTCCATCTTTTTCCAACTCCCTTAATTGTTGTGTTAGCATTTTTTGACTAACTCCAGGGACAATTCTCTCCAGTTCTTTGTAGCGTTTTGTCCCTTCATTCAAATGCCAAAGCATGAGACATTTCCATTTTCCACTCAGTAGATCCATGGAAACCTCAACAGGGCAATGGTACTGCTTTTGGTTCCACTTGATCATAATATCCGCTTCGCCTTAAAAAAAATTCCATGTACATCTCGCTGATCCAGGCGACACGAACCATTTGGTTCGTGTCGAACAAAATTGTGCCTTCTTGTTACTCCGTCTCCTGGCGTTATAGTGTCAGTGTACCCTAAATAACAGCTAACCAGAATTACTCATAAATATTTTGTTAAAAATATTTTTAAGCAACTGTAATGCGGGGTTATCTGTTCAAGTTGTAATGGTCGAATTTCTACCAAATGCTGACGAAGATTGTTTTGCATGGGCTGGTGAGGAATTCAGGTTAAATAAAATTGTAAAGGAAAGGAGCATATAAATGACATATCCAAGAACATTTTCTCATATAGGGCTATCTGTGACTGACCTTGAAAAGGCGGTAGATTTCTACACAAAGGTACTTGGATGGTATGTAATCATGCCTCCGACAGAGATACTATCAGATGATTCTGCAATTGGAGTAATGTGTGACGATGTTTTCGGTAAAGGTTGGGGCAGTTTTAAGATTGCTCATCTTTCAACTGGAGACAAAATAGGTGTTGAGATATTTGAATTTAACAACGCAGAACAACGTGAAAATAACTTCGAATATTGGAAGACGGGTGTTTTTCACTTCTGTGTACAAGATCCTGATGTTGAAGGTCTGGCAGCTAAAATTATAGAAAATGGTGGCAAGCAGAGAATGCCCGTAAGGGAGTATTACCCAGGGGAAAAGCCTTACCGAATGGTGTATTGCGAAGACCCTTTTGGAAATCTCATAGAGATTTACTCCCACAGCTATGAGTTGACGTACTCAGCAGGAGCATATCAAGATAAGCTGTAAGTGTTGCAGCAGCACAGTCTGAAGATATATGGACTGTGCTGCCTGAGGTTACGTTGTACCATTCAACTTTTTTCAGTACTGGTCTGAAACCATACGTTAACGAGAGCACCACCAACTATGAAAAGTGCACCGAATACTGTTGTAGCTGTGGGAATCTCACTGAAAAACAACCAGCCGATTATTCCAGAGAATATAACCTGGACATAGGAGTAGGCCGTTGCTCTTGCCGCTTTTTCGGTTTTGATCGCCATGGTCAGGCCGAATTGAGCGATCTGGGTAAAAATCCCAACGAGTAGTAGGAGAATCCACGTACTGCCTGTGGGCATCACAAAACCGTCTCCCAGGAGGATACAGGACACTGGAAGAGCTATAAATGGAAAATAGAAGATGATCACCGAGGGATCCTCTGTTGAGCTCAGTTTCCGTACCAGCACGTAAGCACAACCAGTTCCCAGAGCACCGAGAAGAGCAGCGGTTATGCCCATTATGGACAGAGGTTCGGGATTCCCTGGCATGTCAACGGGCAGAAAATCAGGCTGGACTATGATAAGCAGGCCAATAAGGCAAAGGGCAATACAGGCAATGGTCGACTTTTGAATATTCTCTTTGAGAAAGAGAAATGCCAGTACGGAAGTGATCACTGGATAAAGATATTGCAATAGCGTGGCCTCAGCCAGAGGAAGTACGGATACGGCATAAAATACGCACATCAAGGCAATCGTACCTACTGCTCCGCGTGCGGTCAGCAACAACGTATTGTTTCCCCAGGGACTTATTCTTTTTTTCCGTATATCAATGTAACTCAGGCCAGCTGAGATCAAGGCCCTCGCCGCAAGAATTTCCAGGACTGGTATTCCACGAATGCTGGCCGCTTTAACACAACCGTTCATTATGGCAAAGCATAGAGCAGACAAAAACATATAGCGCACGCTTGCGTGAATTCGAATCATAGTATTGCGGTGAGGAAAAGTATAATGATGAAAAGTGTTTGATTTTACGAAGGAATATGGTTTAGAAATCTATTAATCTGTTTAACAGACCAGCACCATTCCATAAGAGGTAATTTCTTTATCTCAATAATTGTAATTCAAGAAATGCCATCGAGAGTACTATTACCAGACCAAACCTAAGCCAATTAGGTAAATGTCTCAACTAGATATTGTTATCGATTCAATCAACGCCAGTTTTGGCGACATATATAGTGCCAACTGTTCTACTATCCCTGTCCGCACTTTCTTACGTAACAGCACGGTGCAAAGTCGAAAGAGCAGAGGGATATCTGGTCTTCTCACATCTATAGGTTTTAAAGGTTGTTAGTTGACGTAAAGGAGATATTGTTTCTGCCTGTTGCATATCTTAACATACTGTCTCTCTGATACTTAATTGATTGCTTAATTTTATGTTAACGTAAAGATTAAGGTTGAACGAGATGAGAGTTTGGACTAATGTTGTCGAATTCGATTTTCACAATGATCTCTTTACCAATAAGGGCCTCATCATGGATTTTAGCAAGGAAAACCAACGATCATCTGCCGATGCTAATGCAGATCAGTTTTTTCGAGCATTTTTTTATGATGGGGTCTGCAGATATGTCTACTATCGAGTTTGCCAAACCAAGAAGCTTCTTGGTGAAATACAATCCATTTTTCAACACCCCCACCGAGGTGAACAGGTATTCTCCCATGTTCATTGGCTCAATCAAGAAAAAAAATTGAACTGCTTGAGGATGAATTAACCCATCGATCAGTCGGGTCACCTAGCAATTACAATACATTTTAAGGTGAATGATGAACGGAAAGACAGGTGTGATTTACAGTGACGTGAAGAATAGTGTTGACGATGTTTTGGATTACATGGGTAACGAGATCAGTTTTGCAATGACCCTTGCCCTTGGTAAGCCAATTTTATTTATCAATGAGCTCTACAGAAGGGCGAAAGAGGACTCGACCATTAGACTGAACATAGTTACTGCCCTCGCCCTGGAACGACCGAGAATCAAAACCGAAATTGAAAAGAGATTTATGGGTCCTCTTGTCGAACGAATCTTCCATGGGACACCTGAATTTGAGTACATGCATGACTTCCGCACCGGAAATCTTCCGAAAAATGTTGAAATATATGAGTTTTTCAATAAGGCCGGCGGCTACATGGAGACACCTGCAGCTCAGAGGAATCATCTGAATTCAAACTACACCCATGTCATACGTGACGCGATAGATTTTGGCTGTAATGTATTTGGCCAGCTTATCTCATGTCGGGAAAGAGACGGGAAGAGAGTCTATTCCATGGGCTGCAATACCGATATATGCATTGAGGCTATAAGAGAGATGCATAAGATGAGGGCGAATGGCGACAAGGTCGCGATCATTGGTGAAGTGAACACTCAGTTGCCATTTATGTACGGCGATGCGGTGCTTACCGGAGACCATTATGACATGCTTCTTCATGGGCCTGAGTTTAACTATCCGCTATTCGGACCACCTAAAGACTCTGTAAGCCTCAGGGATCATGCAATTGGCCTTCATGTAAGCACTTTGGTGAAAGATGGTGGAACTCTTCAGGTCGGGATCGGTGCTCTTGGTGATGCCATAGCTGCCGGACTGAACATGAGGCAGAACGAAAATGAAGAATACAACAGGGTGTTGAAGGCGACAGGCATAGCTGACAAATATTCTGGTTTGATTGAAAAGATAGGAGGAACTGGTAAATTTGAGGAGGGGCTTTACGGCTCATCCGAGATGTTTGTCGACGCTTTTTACCAGCTTTACAAGAGTGGCGTATTGAAGCGGAAAGTGTATGACAGCATACCTATCATGAAACTGATCAATTCAGGAAAACTTGCAACAGACAAAATACCTGCCGACATTATTGAACTCCTTATGGAAGTTGAGGGCATACATTCGGCACTAACAGCAAAAGATTTCAAAATGCTGTCTGAATACGGCATCCTGAAGAAGGGGCTGGAATTCAAGGACGGTTACATTATTGATGGTAATACCAGAGTTTCTACAGATTTTACCGATCCGAAAAATGTTGCAGCAATAAAGACTCTCTTGGGGAGCCAACTCACACAAGGACAGGTAATACTTGGCGCATTTTTTATTGGTCCTCGGGCATTCTATAACGCACTCAACTCTATGAGCGAAGAGGAGAGGATGCAGTTTGGTATGTCCGGTGTGGAGAAGGTTAATCAACTCTATGGCAATGAGGAACTCCGTTCACTGCAGAGAAAAGACGGCCGGTTTGTCAACGCGGGGATGATGGTGAATGTTTTCGGTGCCATCACCTCAGACACGCTTGAATGTGGAAGGGTCGTAAGCGGCATCGGGGGCCAATATAACTTTGTCTCCATGGCCCATGCTCTTCCCGATGGCAGACTTGTCATGATGATACGAAGTACCAGAAATTCGTGTAAAAAAATTAGGTCCAATATCGTGTATACCTATGGCCATACTTCGATTCCAAAGCATCTCAGGGATATAATTGTAACAGAATATGGTATTGCCGATGTCAGAGGAAAACCGGATTCCAAAATAATTGAAGAAATATTGAAAATTACGGATTCACGTTTTCAGGATGAGCTAATTAAAGAAGCAAAACTTCATGGAAAACTGGCTTCAGATTTCGAACTCGCTCCTGAGTACCGACAGAATTTTCCCGAGAAACTCGAAGCGCTACTTAAACCTTTCCAGGCGGACGGTCATTTAGAGTCTTTTCCATTCGGAACTGACTTTACATCCGAAGAAATAGCACTAGGTGGCTCACTCAAGGCCCTGGCAGCAAAGAAAAAACCAGCTATTATCAAGGGCCTTATTGCCGAGCTCTTCAGGTCTATTCCTTCTCGTGCAAAACCATATCTGGAAAGAATGCAACTTGATGATCCTAAAACTGGTAAAGATAAGATAATGCGCAAAGTTGTACTCTCTGCCATGAGAGCTCACGGTGAAATATAGCCTGTTAGAAAAAGGATTTTCGTGTTTTGGGCAAAGAGTATTTTGTGAGAAGGCGCATGTTGGGTGTCGGGTGAGGTTGGTCGTCGTAAATAGACATCACCTTACTCTCCATCCTTACCCGGCTAGACGGTAACAATCGAATTATCTTCTCCATATCTATTAGGAATATAACTGTCAGCTTCCGCATCATTTTCCCAGATATCTCCATCAAGCACATAACGGAATTGATAAGAATTTCCGGCCTGCAGAGAAATGGTTACTGAAAAGCTGCCATCTTTCAATTTTTTCATGGGACTTTTTTGGAATGACCAGCTGTTGAAATCTCCGACAAGTACAGCATTGTCAGCATTTTCAGAATGGGTGTATTTGAAGGTTACACGACAAATCGTACCTGATTTTGAGTAATTCTTTATGAGCATGATTCTCTCCTAACTATGTTTTCAGACCTGAATCTGTAAAGTCTTCTTGGAAGTAACTATTTCGCTAAAATATAAGGAACAGACATACTCCTCTGCCACAGTATTCTATTAGAAACGTTCTACCACCACTACCTTGCATTTTTCTGCAGGAGCATGTGGATCTTGTACGCTGTAACTCCTCGGAGAAACGTTACAACAAGAAGATGGCGAGGAGGGATAAAATTAATAATTTTTTAAGGTTTTGCAATGAAGCAAGATGAGGACTTTGTGCAGTTGCTTTGTAACAATTTTCTTTTGCACGAAAAAAACAACTCCGAAAAAAGGATTGAGAAGAGCAGTAATGAAAAAAACATCGTCTCAGAAAAGATCTCTGAACGGGTTTTGAGGTTTGAGCAGAATGGTGTAACATAAGATCTAAACGTTTACAGATGTGGTTCTTCGATCGTCCTCCGGTATGCTGAATTACGTTGTTTGACATTATTGGAAGTTGGTGAGTCTATATCTGTCTGGTTGCGGCAACCTGAGACATTCAGTACACCTACCAGAAAAGGCCCTGTTAAAGCTTTTAAGGACACGGTACCGGACGAAATTAGCCTCACAAAGCGATGCATGTCTCATGAAGGCTTTCGTCTGTAGGTCTTCATCACCATTCGTATTTTCCGGAAACACGAAGTAGAAGCGTTACTTTCCGTATTACAATGTTCCGAATATCTAATAGTAGTTCTCTACTTTTATGTAATTACAGGGCTTTACTGGGAGGTAAAGTGGAACAGACCTTGCATCATTTTGAGATAACAGGTTTCCTGGAATATCAAAAACGATTTTCACACAGAGTGTAAATGTGGCCAATTCAAATGCCTGCTTGGCTATTATGAATAACACCACCTGTTAAAACTCATATAAACTTTCGAGACTACCAGTAGTAATGCCCGGTGAATAAGGTATTGCTTATCGGGAGAGTATCCCGACAGGAGGTCGTCAATGAATAAACAGCGCCAAGGCCGTCTTGTAGAGTTATCCCCAATCCTGCTACTGTTCCTTGGTATTCTCATGACAGTTCGGCTAGGTTTCTACGCTACTGAAACAGTGTACTTAGGTTTTAATCTGCAGTGGTTCATTCCTGTCCTTGCCGCATGGATCGGGCGTCATTGTGGCGCTCGTGCCCTCTTTGCCTGGTGGCCATTAGCTTTACTTCCCATAATGAGTGTTCGGCTGGGTCCGGCCAGTGTGGGCTTGGGTCTATCAGCTACAACCCTACTGATAGCCGTTTTTGTAGCTCTTATCGCTGATCGCAGTATAGAGCGGACAGCCTTACTTCATTGCGTCCGATCTGACTGGAAGCGCATGCTGCAGCTGAGTTTCTGTTTACTTGTCATTGGAGGATTGGAATATGGTTCGATTTACTCAAAATATTGGTCGTTCACACTCCTGGCAATACCGGCGGCGCTTGCATTTCTTGCTGTAATCAAATGGAAATCACTTTTTCTGAAGTGGGATCTTCCCTTATTCTATGGGTCTGCCCAGCTGCAGGTGGCAATAGCCGTTATTGTGGCGGCAGTATTAGTTGGCGGTATGGTGGTTCACGCCAAGATAAACCTGGATGACGTGAGATTGAGTATAGGATCAACCTGGATTGGTACATTGATTCCCGTTCTGTGCTTTGTGCTGGTTGCGTTTAATTATGCCAGGATACGTACAATTCTCCTGTTGCTGGTTGTGGCACTGGTTGTTGATCGTTTAGTTACATATGGTGCCGGTTCGTTAAGTGATTTATTGAGGCTTAAAAGTGAGTGGCGAAGGCTGAATTGGGATGTTCTTTTTTCTGGTTTTTCTGCAGCCTTGGTGGCAGTCCAGATAATGCCATATCTAGGTACAGGCAAGTTTGAACCTGTTCGACCCTTTACGTTGGCGGTAAATCTTGGCAAAATTCTTGTTGTTCTCTTTTTAGGGTACCCCCTTGTCACCTGGTTTCAGCCTACAGCTGATAATCCTACACTCTGGATTCTTGGAGTCATCTCATTTATTGCCGGGGTCAATTGGCAGGGGCGGGGGTTACTGTTTGCACCGCTAATTATGCTGTTTTTTTACTTACTCGCCGCAATATCAGCACCGTTGGGTGAACCCCGAAGTGATGACATGGTTGCTATTGGAATAGTCTCCTTTGCTTTTGCTTTCTGCGGAGTGTTGAGCAATATGGACCGACTGGTATTTCCAGTTAAAAGAGCCACACACTCGGTACCCACACACTCTGGTATACACGTCACTACGGTTGATATCTCACCACTGGCACGAGTCATTGAAATGGTGGATCGCTCGACTACATGGCGTTCTTTTTTCGTTTCTGCAGCGCCCTTTATTGTACTATGGCAACTCGTTATTATTTGCCTTGCCTATGGTTTCGCAATTGGCGCTTTTCCATTTTTTGATAGAATTTTGGATTCGGGTTTGGAGTGGTGGTTTATAGCAGGAGGTGTCGTCTTATCTATTGCGCCGTTCGGCTTTGTACTCTGGGATTGGCTTGACCGTCAAAATTCTCTTCGTTTGCTGGCGGTGGCTAGCGGTAGTGGCCTGGGAGCGATAATCATGATCGTTCTTGGTAACGCATTAGGACAACTTGGTTACATTACGCATGAGATACAAGGGGAGTTTTTAGAGATATTTTTATTATCATCACTTGTCGCATTTCTACTCATTTTTCTTTGCTCCGGACTGCTTGCACGATCATCAGGGGCCTGTTTAATTGTCTTTAGAGTGTTAGGTGGCATCATTGTCACCGCAGTACTGGCATGTCTTGTAATGCTGGGGATAGACGATGAGTTCAAAATCAAAACTATTCTTCAGCTGTCAGCAATGTTAGCAGCGGCGGTTTTGTTGGTCATTTTCCTTATCCGATTTGTCTCTTTGCGGCTGATCCTGGCAAGTGACGTACCACGTGAATTACTTTTCGGGGAGTTGCGGGAAAAAAAGTTTTGGGTGCGTATGGCTGCCGTATCAGGTTTGCCATCGTCCTGCTGGCAACGATCATCTCTTAAAAAACCTGAATTCTGGGCTTTGTTTAGTGCGCGCCTTATTGTTTACGTGGGCCTGGGAGTGGCACGAACCTGGGCATTTATCGGATTACTGTTAACAGCCTTCGGGCACTTGGCCTTTTATTCTGGAAAAAGGCTATCAGCTAAAGAAATATGGCGACCCAAGTCGTGTAGAAGCAATGAGCATCACATACTTTTTTTACGAGGATTCGATGATGACCAGTGCGAATTTAAACGTCCCCCCTGGAACCTGTTTTCTCGCTGGCTTGACCTGTGGGCTTTTCGTCGTAATGTGGATGAGGCAATGGTCGACGAAATATTCCAGTTTGGTGCGGTTGTCGCTTTAGGTAGGCCAGGTGACAAGAGAGTGCCGTTTGGGGCTCTGCGCCACTATTCTGCGGATGAAGACTGGCAGAATACGTTAGCTGAAGCAGCACGTTCTGCACGAGCAATTATCTTGGTTGCAAGTGACTCTCCAGGAGTGCAATGGGAATATGATCTTCTAAAGCGTGAACAAATGATTCAAAAGGTGTTGTTGCTATTCCGTCCAGAGCCTACAGCTCTTGCAAGTAATCGTCGGGCATGTGAATGGTACTGTGACGGGTCGGGTGACCTTCTTGATGATATCGTCGGGGCCGGTCAGGCTCCCGTGGCTATGTATCTTTCCACCGATGGACCTCTTTTGATGACTGCCAGTAAGGCCGATGCGGCTGCATATGTGTTAGCATTACGAATGCACTTTCTTGGTTCAAGTGCAGATGTTGAGTCTGTACTGAATGCTCCAATACTCCAATAGGCGGGGGGTAATTATTTGTTCTGGTCGGTAGCTATATATCGAGCCGCATTATAATGAATGAGATTCGAGCAGCAGAGTAGTTTGGCCAAAAACAGGCTAACAACGAACACGAAAAATCGGAATATGTCAGGTTTTTAATGAGCAGAGATAACCCCAAAGGAGGTCCGAGGTGAACCCACTTTGTTTTATACTAATGCCTTTTGGCAACAAACCAGATCCGACTGGTGGCAAAGAGATCGACTTTGATCGTATTTACGATACAGGGATTAGACCCGCGATTGAAGATGCAGGAATGGAGCCGATACGAGCTGACGAGGAGAAGACAGGAGGGATTATCCATGGGCCCATGTTTGAGCGTTTATTGCTCTGTGATTTTGCCGTTGCTGATTTGACGACAGCAAATGCCAATGTTTTTTATGAACTTGGCGTTCGACACACGGCAAGACCTGCAACCACCGTCACCATCTTTGCCATGCGGCAACCGATCCCCTTTGATCTCAACTATCTCAGGTCACTACCCTATGATTTGGGTAAGAACAATGGTTTTCCACCGGAGATGGCTAAAAAGTTGCGGATATCGCTAACAGAGAGGCTCATGGAGATGCGTGATTTGGCGGCAAAGTCAGAGCCTGTCGATAGTCCATTATTTCAGCTAATCAGAGAATGGCAACCTGGTGAGATTGCCCGCCTGAAAACGGATACTTTCCGTGAGCAGGTTGATTATAACGTAGATATAAAGCGGCAACTCAGTGAGGTTCGGGAGAAAGCCAAAAAGAAAGCGACGAGCGAAGAAGCACAGCAGCTTCTTGCGAAGATCCGAGATGATATAGGGTCTTTGGACAGTGCAGAAAGTGGCACGGCTATCGACCTTATGCTGACCTATCGGGCTCTGAGCGACTGGAAAGGAATGATCGACGTGCAAAAAGATATGCCGAAAACACTGGCGGAGCAGGTTCTGGTTCAGGAACAGCTTGGCTTTGCGCTGAACCGTCTTAGCGGTGAGGACTCTGCAAATCGCGGAAAAGCACTAGCGGTGTTGAACGCAGTTGAGGAACGGCAGGGTCCAAGTTCTGAAACCTGTGGTCTTATTGGGCGAATTCATAAAGACTATTGGTCTGAGGCCGTTCAAGACGGTAATGACTTCGAAGCAATGGGGCATCTTGCCAATGCGATCGGAGCTTACGTTCGCGGCTTTATGGCTGATCAGCGTGATGCATATCCCGGTATTAACGCCGTCACATTGCTTGAGATAAAGGGCGATCCTGGCTCTCTGGAGACAAAGAACACACTGCTTCCGGTTGTACGTTTTGCCGTCCAGAGACGACTGGAAGGAGTGACAGCGGATTACTGGGATCACGCTACAATGCTGGAACTTGCAGTTCTTGAAAACAACAAGGAAGATGCAGCCACGTACCTGGGGCAGTCACTGGCTGTGATTCGTGAATCGTGGGAGCCAGAAACCACCGAAAACAACCTGAAGCTTATAGCCGATGCTCGCAGCAAGCACGGCAAGGAAACGGACTGGCTAAACCAGATAATCGCTGCCCTGCAACACAAAAGGGCTACTATGGCTTGAGTGAGGTGTTAGATGACAACACGACATGAAAGTAGGCTAAAGTGTATTGAAAAGGCAAAAAATGCAATGGATTCAGGTGCTGTTGATATTAGGCAGGCACTGGACCTTTCCCAGGAACTTAAAACGTTCGATGAATTTGGGTATGCTTGGCGTTTGTTGAAACATGTCAGAGATGCCGGTGACACTGCACTCGATGGCGCAATGGATCTCAGGTTTCGTCAGGAGATAGCACTGTGCACCTACAAAGATACTCATCAGAATGAAGAGCACCGGCTGGTCCGCGCCCTTGGAATACTGGATGAAGGTGATCACCTTAAGGATTCTGCTGATCCTGAAACGTTAGGCCTTGCGGGCGCAATTCACAAACGCCTTTGGCAAATCAGAAATGATAAAAGGGAGTTGGAAACATCTTTTTTCTTTTACCATCGTGGACACGAAGCTGATCGAGAAAATGGGTATATAAAACTAGGCTATCCTGGTATCAACGCGGCATTTGTTCTTGATTTGCTGGCCAGCCTTGAAAAGGATACAGACGGGTTGTCGGTGCTATCGCAGAAGCTTGTTGCCACCCGACATGATGAAGCAGCGGTGATCCGTAATCAGATAGTCGATAGTTTGTTGCCGGTGTTACAGGGAAAAGTGGAATCTCCTGGAAAAGATGACTACTGGGCATTTGTGACTCTGGCCGAGGCGTATTTCGGATTGAAAAACTTTCAGGAGGCTGGGGCGTGGCTGAAAGCCGCAAAAAAAATAGAGAACATCCCGCTTTGGGAATTTGAGGTTACGGCGCGACAGCTGACAGATTTGGCTAAATTACTGGGGCTTGAAGGTACAAAAAGTGTCGACAGCTTTAGTGAATCCACAGCAGGGCGTGTGTTACTCACATTCCTCGGCGATTCAGTTGCCGGACTACGGTCTGCGTATGTAGGAAAGGTAGGGTTGGCTCTTTCAGGAGGCGGCTTTCGAGCCTCTCTCTTTCATATTGGTGTACTGGCGAGGCTGGCAGAACTCGATCAGTTGAGACAGATCGAAGTGATCTCCTGTGTTTCAGGTGGATCGATTATCGGTGCCTACTATTACCTGGAGTTGCGTAAGCTCTTGCAGGAAAAACTCGATGCAGAGATTGATCGTCAGGATTATATCGATCTTGTCAGTCGGGTGCTAAGAGGATTTCTTAAAGGGGTGCAGACGAACATTCGTATGCGTATCGCAGCAGAGTGGAATACAAATATTAAAATGATCTTCTCCAAAGGGTATTCCCGTACGCAGCGTCTTGGAGAGTTGTACGAAGAAAAGCTCTATAGTGAAATAAAAGATGGGCAAGAGAACGAACCGCGCTATATGTCAGACCTGCTGGTGGTCCCGCAAGACAGTAAAATCATTGGTGAGGAAACGTTTAACCCGCGCAGCCAGAATTGGAACCGAGCCAACAAAGTACCAATTTTAATCTTGAATGCCACGGCGCTGAACACTGGCCACAATTGGCAGTTCACTGCATCGTGGATGGGAGAGCCACCTGCAAGCGTAAACCCTGATATTGACGGCAACTACCGATTGCGTCGTATGTATTACGATGAGGCCCCCGCAGATTCTCCTAAAATTCGTCTTGGAACGGCTGTCGGTGCGTCGTCCTGTGTGCCTGGTCTGTTTGAACCTGTCGAATTAACGAATCTGTATCAGCATCAGAAAGAAAATGACGAAAATGATACTATAACAGTTCGACTTGTAGATGGTGGTGTACACGACAACCAGGGTGTTGTCGGGCTTTCCGAGCAGGGCTGTGTGGTAATGCTTGTAAGTGATGCCAGTGGTCAGATGGAAGCTGTTGACAATCCATCAAACGGTCTCCTTGCCGTACCGCTTAGAACCAACAGTATCCTTATGTCACGTGTTCGTGATGCCGAATACTCTGATCTTAAATCGCGAATACGCTCAAGTGAACTGCGCGAGTTAATGTTTCTTCATCTCAAAATGGATCTTCACGCAGATTCAGTTGACTGGGTGGGAAGTGCAGAGCCTCCGCAGTCTGCAGCTATTGCTGCCGGGGACACTTCCCAGAACCAAGAGACCAACTATGGTATTAGCCGGCATGTTCAGAGATTACTTGCGGGTAATCGAACAGATCTTGATGCGTGGAACGATGCAGAGGCGTATATGCTGATGTTGAGCGGATATCGTATGACCGAATATCAGCTGGATCCTTTACCGACAACACTGCCAACACCAAAACAAGATGACACAACGTTTGTCTCAACTTGGGATTTCCTGGTGGTAGATAACCTGCAAAAAGATACAGAGCATAATCCGGAATTTATGGATATCCTGAAAATTGGATCGAATACGGCGTTTAAGGTATGGTTTCTCCATAAACCATTAAAAAAACTTGGCTTGATCATCGCCATAGCAGTGACGGCTGCACTGTGCTATTTCTCATGGAAATATAGTGATTCTGCACTCCTCACCGTTAAAGATGTCACCATGGTTGTACTGACTGCGGTCATTACAGCAATAGTTGGCAAACTCGTCATGAAGGTCGTCTGGTTCCGACAGACCGTAACAAAAATTGCACTCGGTATTGGGATGTCACTGTTTGGCTGTCTAATCGCTCGGCTGCACCTGCATGTGTTCAATCCACTCTATTTGCGGCTGGGCGGGCTGAAATCTCTGCTCAAAAAGGAATGAGATCAGGTTGAGAAAAGTGTAATCTCTGGAGCTGGAGTCAGTGCCCATGCACTATTTCACACTTAAGAGAGATGATTATATCCTTGATGTCATTATCATCAGCCCCTACTGTGTAGTATAGTTAAGGACAAGCTTAGACGTATACAAATACGGTATCGATAATGCTTGGACGGAGCAGGCCTTTCGATTGAAATTACTCGGATGCAAATTAACGGCGGCCGAGTGGCAATGTTACTCCGAAAAGTTTATTAATCTTAATTTTATTAGCATTATGGCAGTGTGCAATTTGAAAAATTTTACATTTATTATCATCCATGCTCTGATCAGTCTAATAATTGGGATAATACCATTGCATGCTGCTACGTTCTCCGAAGAAATCCGAATTTCCGGTGACAGGCTGACGTTAAATGTTGAAGAGACTCCCTTGTCTGTTATCCTCCAGAACCTGAAAGATCAGGGTGTCAGGGTACTGGCTGAACCTGGGGTCGACCATATCATCACTGTGCAGTTTAAAGACAGGCCCATTGAAGAAGCATTTGCCGATTTATTAAAGCAATATGATTATGCCCTTGTCTGGGAGAAAAGTGGCGGGGCTGATGGGATATTACATTTAGTAGAATTACAAATTTTCCTGCAGAGGCACAGCCCCGATATTGCTGCCAAGAAGACAAGTGTAAGTCTTGATGTGGCATATGGGAATAGCGGCAGACGGCTGGTAAGAAATAGCCTGCTAATCCGCTTATCTAAAGAATATTCTCCGGAAATGTTAACTGCCTTACTGAGCAAGTATAGTGCTTCTGTCATCGATTATTATGAGCCCTTACGCATCATACGGCTGCAATTACCAGATGGAAGCGATCCTGAATTAATAGCAGAGCTTCTTATAGAAGCTGGAGATGTGCAAGCTGCTGAGGCCGATTATGTCTACTCCCTTGATAGGGAAATGCCGATTTCAGGTCTTTCACATCTCGCTACTTCAGAAATTCAGTCAGGTCAAATTGTGGGTGAATCGATTATTGCTGTCCTCGACAGCGGTCTTACCCCAGAGTATGGCAACAATTCTTATGTTCGTGGAACATTTGATGCCATCTCACCTGACTCAAATATTCAGGACACCCTAGGCCATGGAACCCAGATGGCCTTGATTGCTGCTGGAGCTGTGACCCCGGTAGGTGTTCCTTTTAATGAAGAAAAAATAAGTGCGGTGCTTGCCATAAGGGCCATTGACGATAATGGTGTCACATCGACGTCCACTATGACAAGGGCCATCGATTATGCTATTGAGGCCGGAGCTCGTGTTGTCAGTATGAGCTGGGGAAGTGAGACGGAATCACCTATGATGGAATCCGTCATTGATTATGCCTCGGACAAAGGTCTTATCCTTGTTGCTGCTGTAGGGAATGAACCAACGGGGGAACCGGTCTATCCAGCGGCTTATCCTAATGTGATCGGGGTGGGAGCTGTTATGCCGGATGGAGAAAACTGGCCACGATCTAACTATGGCAGCTTTGTCACCATCAAATCCCCAGGTTTGGCCGATTTACCTGTAGGGTATAACGGTGAACCAGGTGTCTATGCCGGAACTTCTATTTCAACCGCATACGCAGCCAGGAAGATAGCTGAAGCGATAGATGCAAATCCAAATGCAGATATCAACGTTATTCTTCAAAAAATTGCTGTAGAGGATTAAGCTACTTGTTATTAGAGGTCTTTAATTTCGCAAATGTGAATTACTGCAAGTTCATTGTAGTAATCCACAACCTTCCGCTTTGAATAAATACCGCCTTGAAATATCTGCTATATGGCTGTTATACATTGTTCAAATGCACCTCGAATTTGAACAAAACTTCTCATTTTTCAAGGTACTCCAAAGCTACAAGTTAGCCTTTCCATATCATGAGGTGGTCTATGAACAGGAATACCTTCCTTGTTCTTCCTAATGTTGCTGTTTTTTTCTTGCTATTTGTTTTTCCCTGTCAGGCAACTGCTGAAAATCTGGAAGTTTATACTCACACCTTATCGCAATCGACTGAGGCATTAACGTTCTGGACAGCTCCACCCAGCAGGCGAGTGTTTAAGACAGACTCAATTCCAACAGCAACTGATAACGTGATCCGAGTATATGGTGCTAAAAATGAGTTCGAACCTTTTCAGATTGTTGTTCGTCCCGAAGTCTCTGGTGCCGTTCCCATAATAATTGGCGATTTTGGCTATGGCATTACCAGCGAAATTTACCAAGTGAAATATGTTGATGTTGCCCAGCCAACTGACAATCTTGGTAGTACTGGCCCACACCCGGACCCGCTATGGCCGATAACAAATGGCACAAGCGTTGATGTAGTTGTCGATACAAACACTGCTTTCTGGATAACCATCTTTGTCCCGCCAGCAACCGTTGCGGGCGACTATACCACAGAAGTGATCATCGGCGGAATTCATATTCCGATCCACCTGCACGTTTTCAACTTTGCAATTACCGAGGAGTTGCATGTGCATTCTCAAATGAATTTTAGCCATGAAGCGATTCTCAGCAAATATAGTGTTCCGGGGTATGCTAGTGAATACTGGACCTATGTTGATAATATGAAGAAATTCTTCATTGACCATCGGCTCACTCCGAGTAGCCCACTTTGGTCGGGAGGATTAACTAGTGGCACTGCACCCTATATTGACTACGATTGTAACGGTAATTTTAACGACAACTACGGGATTTGGGGTTTTGAAAATCCGGCAGCCAGGTACTTGCATGGATCGGGATTGATGGACGGAACGTTCAACCAGCCATTTAATGAGAACGTTGGGTTTTCCTCGTTCATGGCGATTTCGTTTCGTAATAACGATGCAGCTGCCGACCAAAGACCCTCAACTTTCTGCGGTCAGGACAAAACGGCGCAAGATTGGTATACCGGGAACAATCCCTCATCTGCTTATAATCAGGAGTGGGCTCAGTATATTAACGGCATTCAACGCTATCTCAGTAACCTCAATCTGCTGGATAAAGCCTACTTTTACATTGCCAACGAACCACAGGGTGAGGATGGTTACGATGCCGTTGCCTGGTACTCCCAGATATTGAAAACTGCCGCACCGGATCTGCGACTAATGGTCTCGGAGGAACCAAAACCTGAGATTTACGACAATCCAGACTATCCTGATGGTAAGATCGACATCTGGTTACCAGTATTGAACAACTACAATCCTGCAATTTCCCAAGAGCGCGAGCTGAGTTATAATGAAGAGAGCTGGATCTATTTTCTGCATAGTACGCGTCCTCCCTATTTTAATCCGATCACCCTTGATCATCCTGGCATAGAAAGCAAGTTTACCGGCTGGTTCTTATGGAAATATCGTCTGCGTGGTATAGCGTACTACAGTCTCAATGACTGGAGCAAAAATCCCTGGACCGATCCAATGACAGACGGTCATAATGGTGATACGTTCATGCTTTACCCTCCGTCTGAATCGAACACTGCAATAGGTTATGGTACAAATGAGCATCGTTTTGTTCCGTCCATTCGTTTTGAATTGATGCGAGATAGCCTTGAGGATTATGAATATCTTTATAGCCTCAATAATAATGCCATTCCGGCGGTGGGAATAACTAATCCGGCTGACATTCAGGTGAGTAAAATCATCAACGGTCTTACCAGTTATACACGCGATGATGATTTCCTTTATAATCTTCGCCGGCTTATAGGGCTGAAGAATGGTGGAGAAATTGCCATGATTCCGGACATACAGCCACTCGCCAGGCATCCTCGTGCTGAGGGGCCTCCTAAAGATTATTTTATCAATTTTCAAGACCCCGCAGGTAGTCCGAGCGTAAATACGCTTGTTGTTAACGGCAAAGAATACATGAAAATCGGCTGGAACACTTATGATGTGGCTCTCGGTTATGGTTGGTACGGCGATATGGCTCATGTAATGTATCGGTATCTCGACGAAGGCCCAAATGAACTGCAGAAGAGTATCATCTATGATGACTGGGGGCGTCAGAAAACATTTGAATTCGATTTACCGAATGGTGATTACCAGGTTACCGTCTCGGTGGGTTGGTACAACCGTGATTATAGCCATCATAAAGTTGATATTGAGGGAATTCCCTTTATCGAAAACGAAGGCACAACATCCGCTACCCCTTATATTGTACAAACAAAAAATGTAACGATCCGCGATAATTCTCTAACTCTGGCAATGGGTATTTTTGATGAATATACGATGCTCAATTCCCTCGAGATTGAAGCGGTTATTCCAGTATGGGAAGCAGGAGATCTGAACTGTTCCGGCAAGATCGATCTGGAAGATGTTATAGGCATTCTCCAAACTATCGTTGGCTCGCCAATGGAGATTGCGCCATCCTGCTCTGCCATGCAGGGAGATTTTGACAAAAATGGTATGATTGGTGTGGCAGATGCGATCGGTGCGCTTGGTGCTGCAGCCACGCTTGAGTGAATTTATGAATGTCAGTTGGATATTGTGGAAAAAAAGTATCCTGTACGATATGTGGGTAATCGTTGTAACCCAACAATTTTGGAGCTTTATCCAGGCTTAGCAATCTTGCCAAATACGTTTTTGTCGTCCTGCCAAACCGTTTATTTTTTACAGCTCACTTTCTCCAGTTATGTCGGGGTCGTTTAGTATTACAAGCTTTTTGGGGCAACATTGCCAGAAAGTGACCGCAGCAATCTTATCCTGTTGTGCTTGAATTATATTCTACCTACCCTGATATTTTCCAATATTTCATTATTACGATGTAAACCAATATGGATAATCTCAATATTCGTCAGTTTGCATTTACAAATCAACTATTTTGCAGTTAAGTTGCTCTCGCCATCGAAATCATGCAATGTGTAAAACGAGTTTGAATTTTTTTCAATCTAGTTCAAGATTTACGAACAAGGTCAATGATGATCTTGTGGGTGATATTTGCACTATAGAGATTGGACCAATTCATATTTTTCGATACCACAATCAATGAGATACTATTCATGCCCAAAACAACACGTTACATCTACCTAACCCTATATATACTTATCACACTTATTCTTTCGGCAAATCTTACTTTTAGTCAAAATAGTTTGGCTTCATCAACGGTCCCCTTGACCTTGCTTCAGCCCGTATTGGCCGCGAATACACAAATGGCAAGCAAGATGGCACAAACTGAAACTGAACCTTTCATCAAACAGAAAGGACATGTCTCTCTGGTCGCTGTTAATGTCTTTCGTAATAAATTGATACAATCAAATGACCTCTCGGAGGGCACATCTTTCATTGGACAACCACTAGTAATAAGCTTCTTTTCAGGACAAGAAATTACAGTGATAGTGGATTATGAGTCTCACTCAGAAAATAACGTGATTTCTCTTGGCGGTCATCAAATTGATAGTGATATGTCAACTTTTACAATGACAATGGCAGAGGGGCATTATCTGATCAGATATCAGGATCTCAATAATGCAATTGCGTATAAAGTAGTAGGAAATACTGAGACAGGACTTGGGATTGTTACTGAAATTGACCTCACAAAAATACCACCAATATATGATGCTGATCCTGTTACTTTTCCAAAAGAGTAACCAAATGGTACTGCATCACAGTTGAGCCAGAAAAATCAACTGCGAATAATACGTAGTTGATTTCAACTGTACTCCAAATATAAGCAGTAATTCATCTTCACTTCAACATCATTAGATTATGCCTACATTGAAAAAGACCCGCTTTTCCCGCATCAAAAGATCTACTATTTTCTGTGCATTAATATACAGCCTATGTCTAAATAATGTGGCTTTTGCGGAAGTTATTGATATTCTGTTGGTTTACGATACTACTGCATCTAGTTGGGTTAACGACAATGGTGGCATGGAAGTTTTTTCACAAGACGCTGTTAACAAGATGAATCAAGCCATGCAAAACAGCAATCTTAACCATTCATTTAGACTTGTTCACTCAATGTCCGTCAACTATACATCAAGCTGGGAAAAAACGTTATATGATGAGCTATATGATGACCTGATGGGTTTACGAGATGGGACTGGTGTATTGGAAGCTGTGCATACCGCTCGAGATACGTACAGAGCCGATCTTGTGGCAATGCTAGTGGATACAGGAGAATCAAATGGCGTATGCGGATTATCTGCTGGGTATAATGCGAAATATTATTACGATGATATTCCCGGTTTAAATGAATGGTATAAATCATTTGGAGTTTCAGTAAGTGCTATACAATGTGTAGATTTAGGCGACACACTTACTCATGAAGTCGGGCATAATCTAGGGGCCGGTCACTCCAAGTCACAACTAGACTATACAGGTCCAGATGATGATGATGTACCATATTCGGCAGGATGGTATTTTACAGGAACCAATGGTGTCAAATATGCCACACTAATGGCGTATATTTACGACGGTTATGGGGGGTATTATCAACGCACACCAATGTTTTCAACTCCACTTCTTGAGCATGAAGGAACCCCAGCAGGTGATGTCGAGGATGGAGACAATAGAAGAAGAATAAATGAAACTATTGGGATAGTTGCTTCCTTTCGTAATCCTACCCTGACAGGCATTACTGTGAGTGGACCTGAAACTGTTAACGAAGATAGTTTTGCAACCTATACAGCAATAGCCAGTTGGAGTGATGGTACCACAAGTACAGTTTCGCCTATATGGTCTGAAGATTCGGAATACACAACGATCAATCTCACAGGAGTTTTAACAACAGCTTCGGTCACCGGTGATAACGTTGTAACTGTCAGCGCAAGTTTCACCTCGGAAGGAGAAACTCAAACTGGCACACACACGGTAACCGTGATTAATGTCGCTTCTATAGGTGAGTCCGTTGAGAATACATCACTCACATGGACAACTGGAGGTGATGCCGATTGGTTTACCCAATCTACAATAGCGCTTTCAGGTGGAAATGCTATCCAAAGCGGTAACATAGCTGATGGCCAGGAGTCATATATTCAAACAAGTGTTACAGGGCCTGGGAAAATAAGTTTTTCCTGGCAAGTATCATCAGAGAATTTGCATGACTACTTAAGGTTCTATATTGATGGTGTAGAACAGCCTGGCAGCATTAGTGGTACGACAAGCTGGAGCACAGAAACTTTTACTATACCGGCTGGTCTTCATACCTTAAAATGGGCATACACAAAAGACGCTATATCCTCATCAACTTCCGATTGTGGCTGGATTGATCAGATTGACTGGGTAGCCGATCCGACTTTTCCATGGGTATTGTTTGTACCTGCCATGTCTTCAAAATAGCGTTTGTTGACATATTGTAGCACGGCTCTTCATCTGGGCCGTGTGGCTATCTGTACGCATACAGGAAACAGCGAAGAGGTTCGATATTTGATTCTTTTATTTTGATATCGTTCAGTTGAGTGTTAGAAATTTCCGCAAAAGTAAATGATTTGTTTTCATTAGGTTACGCATGTTATTGGCACGATGTCATGCGTAAATGGCTAAAAATAGGTAAATATGCCTATGTGAAAGAAATTTTTGATAATGTAATATGCACTTCTATTTAGTGTAAACATATCCATTGCACGTTGTGTAGTATTTCCTTCCAGTTTATAGAGGGGGCGGTTATGAGACGTGTGTCGATTTCCAGCTTTCTTGGTTCTTCTTGCCTGGCAGTTTCATTTAGCGGCTCTCGTGCTGCAACCAACACCCATGTCCTTGCTGACCTCAATTTGTTAATCATAACCGAATACGATACCGGCCATAAAACCATTACCATTATGTATAACTTTGATCTGAAGAGGTTTCATACAATCTGACTAAACTCTCTGAGCAATGAAATTATTTGGGATATATACCAGCGGTGCTAACTTTGGAACACTACGTGCTATGTATGTTTCAGGTATGTGACAAACAACGATCACACAAACTTTGCGTATGAAATATGGACGCAGAAAGGAGAGCGAAATGGCGAAAATTTTCGTAATTGTATTGTCTGTCCTGCTTTATTGCCCAATATCATCGCACGCTGAAACCATAGGTGATATCGATGGTGACAATTTAGTGGGTCTTGAAGAATCGATCTACGCCCTTCAAGTTGCTTCAGGGTTGCAACCAACGCAGGTCGAACAGGTGACGCTCAAGGTTAAACCAGCTTTCAGTTCTTCATTATCAGGATTAGGTACCCTTATTGACTGGATGAAAAACAGAATTGGTGTGCTGTCGAAAGATCGTGTTCTTATTGAGATAGATACGACAAGTGTGTCTTCAAGTGAGTTCATTACACAAGTATCTGACGGTACATTGCAGGCTGTCCATGGGTATTCAGGATATCATGCCATCCCGGCAGCATTCCTTTCGGGCCTGAAGTGATAGAGTATCTAGCCTGGCTCTACCACGGATATGGGCTTACCCTCTGGCAGACTCATTACGACGATAATGGTCATAATGTTAAAGTGATTCCCTGTGGGGCTGGTACTGCGGAAACAGGGGTTGGTATAAAAGCCCAGTAAATACCATTGCTGATTTTAATGGTCTAAGGATAAGAAGCTGCGGACTGGCAGCCCTCATGCTTGAGAAGGTTGGCGCAGTTACGGAGTGTTATAGTGGCGGGCAGATCGTAAGTAAGTTTCTGGATGGTTCAATTGATGCAGCGGAATTCTCATCACCTGCTGTAGATAGCATTATGAATTTCCCAACGGTTGCCAGCTACAATTATTTTCCAGGATGGCATCAACCTTCGATCATTCTGGAACTCATCAGCACGGATGACAATTGATATGACCTGAGAGCTGCAACAATAGAAAATGTTACCTATTCTGAATCCATCTAGGCTCAATATCTTCTCGATAATGCAGCAAACGGGGTTCAGAATCTGTATTTTGCTGATGATATTCTCACAACCCTCAAGTCCAAAGCCGATGAAGTGATGGCAGAACAAAGCCTGGCAGACTCGTATTTCAATGCAATATGGGCTGATTATAGCCAATTTCATCAAAAGTATTCCATTTGGCTGGATCTCGGATTTAACCCTAGAAGATAGTTACAATATGACCAATCTTCCTTGTCTATTGACATCTTCTATGTCGATATCGGATTCCAGAGGGGGCTCTGAAATGTCTAGTTGGGGCTCAGGCGTTCGAGTTTTGTTGAGAGTACTAGGTGGGAGAATAATGATAGTCTCTGTGAAAACCTTTGCTTGCTTTTTTGTTTTTTACGGTCGCTTCTCTATACTGTGAAATCCCGTAGCCCCACTAAACATGCCAACCAGCGTAGATATTGCAGCGTGTTGGCGTGTTTAGTGGAATCAGTTTCGTAAAGGAGAACCACCTTTATTTAAGCAGTTGTAAAATCTCAAAAGCTTCAACCATATTTATTTTCTTATCACCGTTACAGTCACCTATTTGGGAAAGGGATACATCGTTTCCTGCAAGGCTTTGCAGTATGAGAATCAGATCTTTCAACCCTGCGTCATTATCGGCGTTGACATCCCCGCAGATTTTAGGCGGGTATTCACCGGCAAGTTGGAATGTTGAGCCGACCATCACTGTTTGAGTGAGTTTGGTAACCTGCCTCCCGGCAACCCGCAATTCGGCATGAAAGGGAATCATGGTTCCATGAGGTGTATTGTATTCTACCATGGGTGGCATACTTACGGTTACATTTTGTCCGGGTACCAGCGTTCCAATGTCCCAAATAACGGTACCGTATGAACCGCAGGTAGATAACCTGCCGCAACTGACCGAGCTGGACCCACCAGTGGTTATTTGATCTACACCTATCAGGTTTAAGTGCTCAGGATAGAGCAGAAGCAGTTCAACGTTGCTGAAATTGCTATTTTCATTGTTTGCGACTGTAAGAGACACATCCAATGCCTTGTTTGGAAGTACAGGTGTAGGAGATATTGAGAATTGTACATCAGGCCTGGAGTTGTTGTTGAAAAAACTGAATGTTGAGGCCTGCACAGTATTCTGGGTGCTATTTGAGTCTTTCCCTGTAATTGTTACTGGTTCAATGAGTTGGGAACTCCCTGCTCCATCGTTTTCATATGTGGTTATCTTCACTTCACCACCTTCACCACTCTCAATGGTTCCGAGGTTCCAGGTAACCTGGTCGCCAATGATGACACCACCATCCGTTGCTCTGGCAAAATGTGTATCTTCAGGGAGCGTAAAAGCCAACTTTGTCTGTGATGAATCTGTTCCTACTGCGCTGTAATTAATTGTATATTCTATGTCGTCTGAAGTTTCCGCAGGATTTACATCTTTATCAATGGAGAGTTCAAAGGCTGGCTGTGCCTGAACGGTAACCGTTCTGCTGGTAGTCATCATCTGTCGGCCATTCACCCAAAGTTCAGCATAGAATGGGATAAGGGTGCCATCATCAACGCTTCGAACTCGTGACAGCATGTCAACGGTAACCCCACTTTCAGGTGAAATATTACCAAGTTTCCAAATAAAGATGTCTCCAGGTGAAATCTGGTCACAGGGAAGATCAGCATAAATGCCACCCAATATGCTGTAGCTGGCACATGAGGTTGTATTAGCAGATCCTCCGGTAGTAAACGAGCCAGTTTCATAGAGTTGGGCGGGATAACGAAGGTGGAGCTCAACGTTGGAAAGGGAAGCCGCATCAGGATTTGAAACGGTCATGGCGATGTGAAGTTCTTCATTTGGACGAACAGTATCTGGGTTGATTGTCAGTGCTAATTCAGCCGTATCAATATCCTCTAACCAGCCTTCCTTTGTGGCCTTTACTTCATGGAGAAAATTGTTTGAATCCGTTCCGCTGATTGTTACCTTGTCAGCCAGTAGGAGTTCGCCCTCTTGACCATTTGTGGCGATAGTTACCCTTTGTTCTCCTGTTTCGCCGTTTTGCATATCGTTAAGATGCCAGGTAACGACTCCGTTAGAGAACGTACCGGAGTTTGTCGCTGAAACAAATGAGGAGCCATCCGGAAGGGGGAACGTTAATTTCAAATTGGAGGAGTCGCTACTCATGTTACTGTACGTTATCCAGTACTCTGTTTCTCCGATAGTGGCTGTTGGGGTGACTGTTTGATCAACTGACAGTTCGAAAAAAGGTTGTGCCTGAACGGTAATTGTTCTGCTGGTCGATGATATCTGTTCATCAGCCACCAAGAGTTCAGCGTCTATTTGCATTAGGGTACCGTCTGGAACAACCCCAGCAGTAATGTTAACCCACGGAAGCATATCCACGGTAATTCCACTTTCCGGTGGAATTGTACCTAAATCTAGAAGGATCGTACCATTTACATGATCAGAATTGTAGCTAAGTGTTGCTGTACCCAGATCACTACCACTGGTTATAGTCCAAGTTGCCGGAGGAGTGAGACGATACGGGAGGCGGAGGCGGATTTTTACGTCTAAGAGTGGATCCTGGTCGGGGTTTGTGACTGTCAAAGCCATACGGAATTGTTCATTTGATCGTACGGTGTCACGACTGAGTGCAAGTGAAAACCCAGGGTCGGCAATGTCCTCAAACCATCCCATCGTTGTGGCTCGCACCTGATGGACTGAAGAGCCTGAATCAGTGCCGCTAATTGTAATTGGATCAGCCACAACGAGCTCACCAGCGCTGCTGTTTGTTGCTGTGGTTATCCGCTGCTCACCGGAATCACCTTTTTGTAGACTGCCCAGTTGCCAAGTAATAAACCCGTTGGAGAGTGTACCTCCGTGAGTTGCTGAAATAAATGTGGAGTTTTCAGGGAGAGGGAAGCTTAACTGGGTATTTGATGAAATGGAACTCATGTTGCTGTATTTAATTCTGTATTCTGTTTCTCCCGTGGCGCTAACGGGAGTTGCCTTTGCGTCAACGGAGAGTTTGAAGAAAGGATCATCTTGCACGGCAACAGTTCTACTGGTTGCAAGGGTTTGCTTCCCATTAACCCAAAGTTCAGCTTCGAATTGAATTAAGTTTCCTTCTGTTCCGATAATAAAGGGTCGTATATCCACGGTAATCCCGCTTTCTGCAGGGATTGTATCGATACTCCATACGACAACTTCTCCTGGCTCGCAGGTAGTAGCGTAACCACCTGGGCATATGACTGTATTTAACAGCCCCCCCGTGGTTATAAACTGAGTAGAAGTGTCATCGAGATGGTCAGGATATCTCAGGTGAATTTCGACGTCAGTTAGTGGTGTGGAGCTTGGATTGGAAACAGTGAGGTCAACATGAAGCTCTTCAAAAGATGGCATAAATGATTGAACTGGATCCGGATGAACTGTGAGTGCGAATTCTGGTGCTTCGATACTCTCAAGCCAACTCGTCTTGGCCGCTTGTTCCTGATGCACTGTATAGTTTAAGTCGTTACCTTGAATAGTTACAGGGGCTACTTCAAGTAATTCTCCTGCGTTGCCATTGGCTATAAAGGTTATTTTTTGTTGACCTGTCTCACCGGTCTCCATATTGCCCAACTGCCATGTAACGATTCCGTTGGAATGGGTTCCGCCGTTGGTAGAGGATACGTAGGTAGAGCCGTTGGGTAGAGGGAACGTTAACTGTGTATTGGATGAATTGGTACCTGTAAGGCTGTACTGTATTCGGTATTCGGTTTCTCCGTTGACCTTTGTGGGGATGACTGAGGTCTGGTCAACAGTGATTTCAAAAAACGGCTGTGCCTGAACGGTCACCGTCTTACTGGCAGTCTCCATTGACTGGCCGTCTACCCAGAGTTCCGCTTCAAATTCGATGGGTGTATTATCGACGGTGTTATAAAAAACTGTGGGCAGCATATCTACGGTAATCCCGGTTTGTGGAGGGATTGATCCAAGGTTCCATATGACAGTATCTCCTGACACGCAGTTGGTTGCGTAGGTTCCGGTGCATGCTACTGTATTCGAGGAGCTGCCCTTGTTAATATGAACTGTGTTAAGCACGTCGAGGTGATCAGGGTAGCGCAAGCGGAGTTCGACATTTGAAAGTTCTGCAGTACCTGGGTTAGAAACGGTGAGGGCAGCATGAATTTTTCCACGAGGCTTAATGGTAGAAGGGTTTACATCTAGTGCCATCTGTGCAGCAAAAGTAGGGGCTGCAATGAGCAACAGTATCGTGACTAACTGTAACACTCCCCCCAAAGGACTATTCTTCATGCCACCTTCTCCTTAATTGAATTGCTGAAAAAAGCTATTTTGGATTATCACAATTTTGTTGTGTATGTTGCGTTGTAAATCGAAATAGAAACAAATTGTCGAGACAAGTGTCCTGACATATATCACGGGTTGAAATGCATGTAAACTGCTTTTATTACATATTATTTTTAACAATTGTTATCGTAGGTAGTCGGGTGGAACGGCAACTTTCCGTAAGGGGCCTAAAAACAAAACAAGAATTATCTAATCAATGGCTTGAGCAGCCTATAATAATTACTTGGGTAAGTTGACAATTGCGGAGGGTGTCCGTGTTTTGAATATGAATCGACCTGATCGGTGGTGAGGCCCTTCTGGAAAAATCAACTCCAGCAGATGTTGAGAGCGATGATGAGCTATTCTTAGAGCATTCCACATATGGAAATACATCTCATATGTATTACCACGTTGATTGTGGAATATTCGGAAAGCTGCTGAATAGAGACTACAGTTAGTATGGTAGAATCAATTTTTAAGAAGTATCACTGGTAAGAGTTTATAAAAATTAGATTAATGATTGTGTTGACAAATTTTTTATGAACTTGTTAGCTTTATGTGATTAAAGAACTTTTGAGAAAAGTTTCACGGTTAAGAGTAGATTGCATCCTGTGGGAGGTGGTTCTGATCACTGTTTTTTCGACCTCCTGCTGTTTGTGAGTTGGCTTTACATTGCTTTTCTTATGATGCTAGTTGCGTAGTTTAATGTAACTCTCCGATAAGAGCAAAGGCAGGGCAACCTGCTGACGCAAAGCTACGGGTCCTCCCAATTTTATGGGATCGCCGGGCTGCCGAAGAGAGTGTCTGTCCTTGGTGTTGGACTAAGGATATGCGCCCATCTTCTGTACAGGAGATGGGCGTATTTATTTTTGGGGAATTGTTCTGCTATGAATATCAGGAAAATTACGGTCGCACTTCTTTGCTTTTTCACTCTTTCTGTCACTTCAGCACATGCTTATGACTTAGGCACCACGTTCACTGTCGGCCACCTTAAAACAGACTCTTCGAAAGTTTTTGACCTCATGGAAGATACCATTGATTATCTTGAGGGGAACATAAATTATGTACCGAGATATTCAAAAATATTCAATACGCCGACACGTAACGATAGTGCCAATTACCTTCACAGATTGGCCAGTCACGCGGTGAAGAGCTATCTGGCCTTAAGTGATGATCCCGGGCTCAGTACTGTAAGTAAAACCGTAGCAGAACAGTATTTTAAATATTCTCTTCAACTTCAAGATGTTTTAACCAGATTGTTGGCCTGGCCGACAAAAAGTCTTGGCAGGGAAGAGATCAGTGCTATGCAGCGTGATAACGATCTTCCTGCTGAGTTCTACAGTGAGGTTGACTTATCTGGTGCTGGTTCAGACTACCACTTCAGCATGATTGCTTACCGGTTATTACACCAGAATGATTTATACCGAGATATGAGCACGCTGTTCAGTGATCTTGAAAATGATATTGATACAATGCCAGGGTTGTCGTATGACGAACGCAGATCACTCTATGGGGTTCTTGCCGACATTACTGAATCAATGCTGCACTACGAACTGCTGCGAACACCAAAATCTCGTGTGAACGGTCTTTCTTCTGAAGTAGAGACGATTGTCGATAATGCGATCGAGCGTTCTCGGGAGATGATGTATCAAACTCTATGGGGTGGGCCTGTTAGTGCGCAAAGTTTGGGTGCGGATTGGTTTAAACAAGCGGGGAAATTGTCTGATTTACTCAAAATGACTACCCAGGCAAGGGTTTTGACTGGTATTTCATATGGTTGGAATTCATATTCAACTATTGATTACACCTTTAAGTTAAGAAACTACCTTGATGATATCAGCAGTTCTCTCGGACAAATTATCGACATGAGTGAATTCGAGCTTGAACAGAGTCGATGTGAGAGCCGTTATTATGCAACACCCTATTGTATGGGCTCTGAAGAAAAGGATGAAGCTTGGGTTGAATATGATAATCCAGATCAGCTTCGCGACAAAGACAATAGAATTATCTCCTTCTATGTCCCTTACGAAGCCAGGCAAAGACTGAGGGATATCCAGAAACGCTTTGATTCACTTGACGCCAAAGCCAACTCGAGTGGCACTCCTCCAAAGGTACATTTCGTACAAAGCTTATCCTTGGTAAATGAAGGCGACGGACAGGCAAGAATAGCGGTACAGCTGGAACTGGCAAGTGGTAATCTTGGTTGGCCAATTTCTGTTGAAGTGGTCCCGGGAACTCTGGGCTCGGCATCCCGTGGCGTTGATTACTCGAGCGAGACGGTTTCGGTAACCTTCCCTTCTGGTAGCACAAGTGGCGCTATCCAGTACGCGAATATTTCAATAACGGCCGATAGCCAATCTGAAACCGATGAAAATTTTTTCCTTTACCTGAATAGCCTCACCGGTGGTGCTTTATATGACTCACCTAATTTGACCGAGGTGACGATCAGTAACACAGCTCCAAGTACTACCTGGAAGGAGCGTGAGACTAATCAGCACTTATATGGTGCAAGCTACGGTAATGGTCTTTTTGTAAGCGTTGGTGGTGCTGGTACAATAATGATCTCCACGGACGGTATTCAGTGGGAGGTGACTCCGACACCGACAACTAAAACGTTGAATGATGTAATTTATGGTAATGGCCGCTATGTTGCTGTTGGTGAAAGTGGTAATACGCTCTATTCGGATGATGGCAAGTCATGGCAACTCTCACAAGTTGAGGTGACCGGGATTAACAGTGTGGTATACGGCAATGGTGTATTTGTTGCTGTGGGCGACGGAGGTCGTGTCTGGACTAGCTCTAATGGGGTCGCTTGGACACTGCAGAGCACCAATGTTACTAATGACCTGTACAGTGTTGGTTTCGGCGATGGGCAGTTTATTGTCGGTGGGGCTGGCGGTACTCTACTCGCCAGCAATAACGGTTCAGATTGGATTCTACGCACTTCACCAACAACAGGGACTTATTATGATGTTTTGTCAGCCGGTGGTCAATTTCTTGCCGCGAGTTCGTCTAACTATGTCTACCGATCATCTGACGGGGTCACTTGGTCGCCTGCAATCACCAACTTGTCGGGTGACGTTCGTGGCCTGTCTTATGATGGAAACCAGTATCTGGCGGTAACGGTTTATGGTGATGTTTACACCTCTCTGGATGGCATCAGCTGGACAAAACGCCAAGACCTCTCAAACTCTTATTCTTGTGCGTATGGCAACGGCAGGTTTGTGGTGGTCGGTTACGGTGGATCAGTAACAACAAGCATTGACGGTGTAGACTGGACTCCACGTACATCTTCAATAGGCAGTGATTACTTTGATCTTATATATGCTGGCGGACAATATCTTGCCGGCAGTTCGGATAACTATGTTTACCGATCATCTGACGGTGTCACTTGGTCGTCTGCTGCCACTAACTTGTCGGGTGATGTTCGGGGACTGTCTTATGACGGAAACCAGTATCTTGCGGTAACAGTTTATGGTGATGTTTACACCTCTCTGGATAGCATCAGCTGGACAAAACGCCAAGACCTCTCAAACTCTTATTCTTGTGCGTATGGCAATGGCAGGTTTGTGGTGGTCGGTTACGGCGGGTCGGTGGCAAATAGCAGCGATGGTGTGAACTGGTCGATAGCCAACCTCCCGTCCAGTGCAAATCTCTATGGTGTCACCTATGGTGGCAATGGTTTTACCGCAGTCGGAACCGGCGGAACAATTTACACTTCGACAGATGGTGTCAGCTGGAGTCCCCAGGTAAGTGGCACGACGGTAACCCTCAATGACGTGGCCTACGGCCTGGGTGTTTATCTTGCTGTAGGAGAGTCGGGTAATATTGGAATTTCTACCAATGGTGTGAACTGGAGCTTCGCTGCTCATGGGACTTTGGGCCTTAATACTGTGAGTATAGGGGAAACACGACTTTACGCCGCCGGTGATGCGGGATCAATTCTTGTCTCTGATGACGGTCAAAACTGGAGCTCACAAACCGTCGGCATTCGTGATATTTACGCAATGCAGGCTATGGGTGATGCTATCCTCGCTGTCGGTGAGAGTAGTTTACAAGTTACTGTGGGTCCGATCACTTCTGGCAATGATCCATTTCAACCAGTATCAACCTTATCCTGGAAGGAGCGCGAAACAAATCAGTATTTGTATGGCGCGACCTACGGTAATGGTCTTTTTGTAAGCGTTGGTGCTGCTGGAACAATAATGATCTCCACGGACGGTATTCAGTGGGAGGTGTCTCCGACACCGACAACTAAAACGTTGAATGATGTGGTTTATGGCAATGGCCGTTATGTTGCTGTTGGTGAAAGTGGCAATACGCTCTATTCGGATGATGGCAAATCATGGCAACTCTCACAAATTGACGTGACCGGGCTTAACGGAGTGGTGTACGGCAATGGTGTATTTGTTGCTGTGGGCGACGGAGGTCGTGCCTGGACTAGCTCTAATGGGGTTGCTTGGACACTGCAGAACACCAATGTTACTGATGACCTCTATAGTGTTGGTTTTGGCGATGGGCAGTTTATTATCGGTGGTGCTGGCGGTACTCTACTCGCCAGCAATAGCGGTACAAATTGGGTTCTGCGCACTTCGACAGCAACAGGGACTTATTATGATGTCTTGTCAGCTGGTGGTCAATTTCTTGCCGCGAATTCGGATAACTATGTCTACCGATCATCTGACGGTATCACTTGGTCCCGTGCAATCACCAATCTTTCGGGTGATGTTCGTGGCCTGTCTTATGACGGAAACCAGTATCTGGCGGTAACGATTTATGGTGCTGTTTACACCTCTCCGGATGGTATCAGCTGGACAAAACGCCAAGATTTCTCAAACTCCTATTCTTGTGCATATGGCAATGGCAGATTTGTGGTGGTCGGTTACGGTGGATCAGTAACAACAAGCATTGACGGTGTAAATTGGACTTCACGCACATCTTCAGAAGGTGGTGATTATCAGGAGATTATCTATGCCGGTGGTCAATATCTTGCTGGTAACTCGGATAACTATGTCTACCGCTCATCTGACGGTGTCACTTGGTCGGCTTCAGTCACCAACTTGTCAGGTGACGTACGTGGCCTGGCTTATGGTGGCAACCAGTATCTGGCTGTAACGGTTTATGGAAAAGTTTTTACCTCTCTGGATGGCATTAGCTGGACACTTCGTCAAGACCTCGATAACTCATATTCTTGTGCTTATGGCAATGGCCGGTTTGTGGTGGTCGGCATCGGTGGGGCGGTGGCAACGAGCAGTGATGGTGTGAACTGGACGGTAGCCAACCTTCCGTCAAGTACGACTCTCTATGATGTTACATATGGAGGCAATGGTTTTACCGCAGTCGGAACCGGCGGAGCAATCTACACTTCGACAGATGGCTTAAGTTGGAGTCCACAGGTGAGTGGCACGACGGCGACACTTAATGATGTGGCCTATGGCCTTGGTGTTTATGTGGCGGTGGGTGAGTCAGGCAATATTGGAGTTTCTACTGATGGCATCCAATGGAACTTTGCAGCCTGGACAGGTACAGCAGGGATAAACACTGTCAGCTTTGGAACTAAGGGATTTGTCGCCCTTGGGGATTCCGGCTGGTGGTGGCATTCGACTGATCTTGGTATCACCTGGTCAGTTGGGCAAACTATCTCAGAGCGTAATTATTATGGTTCGGTGCAGAACAACGGTATTGTTTATTCAGTTGGCGCTGCTGGTTTATTGGCAGATACAGGTGCAGAGATTGGTAGCAGCGGCGAAGTTGGTTACCCACAAGTGTTGGTGCCTGGCCAGACGGTTTCGGACCTTTGGGATCATAAGGGTGACCGGCAGTACTTCGTGCTGGATGTTCCTGCAAACACCACTGATCTCCTCTTTGCAATGTACGGAGGCTATGGTGATCCAGACATGTTTGTACGTTACGGCAGCCCACCGGATGAAAACACTTACGACTGCCGGCCTTATGACGGTGACAGTAATGAAAATTGTATCTACGATAACCCTCAGTCGGGCCTCTGGTATGTGATGATCCAAGGCAACAACTTTTATACTGGGGTGTCACTCACAGCGCAGATAAAACAGGAAATTAAACATAAGCTGAGTGTCAGCAGAACAGGCAGTGGAACTATATATTCTTCAAACCGTGGTGGTATTTCATGTGGCAACGATTGTTCACAATCGTATCTTGAGGGAACATCTGTCACTCTGGACACTAATGCTGCGACAGGCTGGCAGTTTACAGGTTGGGGAGGCAGTTACTGCTCTGGTTCGGGATTATGTTCCGTGTCCATGTCGGCAGCGCGCAGTGTTTCGGCTAACTTTACGCGTTTGCCTGCCAATGATCCCCCAGTCTGGAATGGCTTGACTGATCGTGTTGTCACCCCTGGTCAAACTCTGACCGTCTCTTTGAGTGCAACCGATCCGGAAAACGACTCACTCACATATTCGGTGTTGACCTCTGGTCCGAGAGTATCCGGAAATACCTTGACTTGGACCCCGACAACGGGGAGTGTCGGTCACCATTCTATTAAATTGACGGTGACTGACAATGTGAACAGCCCGGTTACAAAGTTTCTACAGGTGTATGTTGAACCACCGGCTAACTACGCCCCAGAATTTCAGATTGTACCGAATTTTTATGTCAAGCCCGGTGAGCACGTCTCCTTTGAAGCCCAAGCCCTTGACCCCAATCCCAACGATACTGTCAATGTATCCTTAACGAGTGCTTTGCCAGAAGGTGCAAGCTTTGCTGCAGGCCAGTTTAATTGGCAACCGGGTTACAACCATATTGGTCAGCATACCATATCATTTCGAGCAACCGATGGATCACTGACTGATGTTTTACACGTGGTGGTAACAGTTGCCTTAGAGAATCGTCCACCTGAGCTCTTGCCAATTTCTGTCCCTGCTGTCGAGGTCGGTAGCCTGATACAGTTTATGGTGGTAGCAGAAGACCCGGACGGAGACACTGTTACCATATCAGCTTCAGGTTTACCGCCAGGAGCAGTATTCTTAAACAATATGTTTTCCTGGGTGCCGGAGAATGGCCCGGCTTCATACCCGGTTGTCTTTTCTGCGACTGACAACCAACCGGGGGCTGGAGAAGTGACAACGACGGTTAATATTTCTGTACTCTTTAATGACATGGATAAAGACAGTATCTCCGATTCGCAGGACAATTGCCCTGCTGTCAAAAATATTGCACAGGCCGACAGTGATCAGGATGGAATTGGCGACTCATGCGATAATGATGGTGATAACGACAACATTCTGGATGCTACAGACAACTGTCCATTAACCGCCAATACCAACCAGGCAGATAGTGACGAAGATGGTCTTGGTGATGCATGTGATATATGTCCGAATTATTACGGGAATCTGGACGCAGACAGTGATGGTGTACTTGATTGTCTTGATAATGATGATACAGATGGCGACGGCTTCACAGATGCGCAAGAGGCAGAATGTGATGGTGACCCGTTAGACCCCTATTCATCGTGTGTCAAGGGGTTGCCGTGGCTGATGCTGCTTTTATGAGTATCCTTTTGACTAAATTGGAATTGTGAATAGCATGGTATAGAAAAGAGTAACTTCTAAGGAAATGGTTTTTACGTTTTTAACGTGAGGGTTGCTTTGAGAAGTGCGGGTCAGCAGTGTATTAAAAACAGTAACCACTGAGGGAAAATCAGTTTGAGAAAGCTCTTCTAATGAAAATGCATGACGAGACTATATATAAAGATACCAGGATGGATGTAAAACTATGGCTATTATAATTAAATCAAAGAAACAGATCGAAGGAATACGAAAAAGCTCAAGACTGGCAGCTGCCACCCTGGATTTCGTTTCAGGCTTTGTTGAGTCTGGTATAACTACAGCAAAACTCGATAACTTGATCCACAATTACATAGTAGAAAACGGAGGTGTTCCTGCACCGTTAGGCTACCATGGATTTCCGAAATCATCCTGTATTTCAATCAACAATGTAATATGCCACGGAATACCTTCAGAAGAAACGGTGTTAAAGGATGGTGACATTCTGAATATTGATGTGACCACTATAGTGGATGACTATTTTGGAGACACAAGCCGTATGTTCACAGTAGGTGAGGTGTCAACTGAGGCACAAAGGTTAATACAAGTAACTAAAGAGTGCCTTGAGCTGGGCATTGAGCAGGTTCGACCTAAAAAACGATTTGGAAACATTGGCTTTGCCATTGGCAAGCATGCTAAAGCCAATGGGTTCAGTGTCGTATACCAGTATTGTGGACATGGTGTTGGAGTGAAATTTCACGAAGAGCCTCAGATTGATCATATTTCAGCTAAAAAAAGTGGTGCACGAATGAAGCCTGGAATGATTTTCACAATTGAGCCCATGATTAATGTCGGAAAAGCGGAAGCATGTGTTGATGAAAAAGATGGTTGGACAGCAAGAACGGTAGACGGTGAACTGTCTGCTCAGTTTGAGCATACTCTATTGGTGACTGATTCTGGAGTTGAAGTTTTAACAGGCAAAATGTGAATCTTACGACTTTGGTTGACATTTTAAGTGTAGAAGTCGAGATCCAATTTAACAGATTCTGTTTTTGAGTTTTGACCACTTCCGGACAATCCAAGTATTGAGACTACTTTCCTGCAATTGAGGTAGAGGTTTAAGATTGGCACAAAGAACCTCGGCTTAATCGACTTTCTCCTCAGGTTTATTGCGTATATAGACTGTACATCTTCTTTTTACAGATGGGGCTTTGAACCTTATTCCTACTTAATGTGGGTCCGGTGTCATTATTGCGGTCCGCTAGAACTACTCATTTTCTCACATTTCCCTTTGTTTTTTCTGAAACGGATAGAGCACCTACAACGTCATACGTTTTATGATATACTGAACATATTGAAAATATCGTTAGTGCTGTAATGATTGCATACATGAAGCCAAATCTTCACTTTTCAGGTAATCTCATGACCAACTCAAAGATCCACTTGATTGAGCAGAAAGTTAACTTGTTTCCTCCTCTCCCTACAGCAGTTGCAAGGGTCATCAAGGTCACTAATGATCCAGAGAGTTCAGCAAACGATCTGATGCGTGCGGTAGTATCCGACCAGTCTATTTGCACAACAATTCTACAGATTGCAAATTCAGCACTATTTGGCCGTCCCAAGCAAGTCAAGTCACTCCAAGACGCTATAATGGTACTCGGGTTCAATGAGGTAAAATCATTTGTCCTAGGGACTGCGGTGGTCTCATCTTTTAAGGAGACGGCAAAACGACATGATCGCGCTGTTTCTAGGTTTTGGGATCACGCATTTACAACTGGCCTTGCCGCCAAGATAATTGGGGAACAACTCAACCGACCATCTGGTCAGTATTTTATTGCTGGTCTTCTGCATGATATTGGTAAGCTGGCAATGTTATTGACGTTCGATGATGAGTATTCCCCAGAAACATGGATGACGGTATTCAGTAACGATGAACAACTTAAAAATGAAAAACATACTTTTGGGGTCAGTCATGATCACGTAGGCAGCCACCTATTAAGAAAGTGGAACTTCCCAGATGAAATTCTATCAATTACCATGTTCCATCATGCTCCTCTTGGTGAAACGGAATTTGCTTCTTTTGCCCAAATAGTTCAGTTGGCAGATGTAATATCTCACCTTTGCTGTGATCTAACTATTAGGGATGACGAGGTGATCGAAGCTATTACTGATTATCTGCCTGGAGTTAAAGAACGATGGATTAACCTTGAGTTACCATGGGATCATGCGCTAATAGAATCTTGGTATACCTTGACCAAAATAGATCGTGAATATGGTAGCTCCATAATGACGGTTATGTCGCCCTGACCAGATTACTCCTTGAGTTGAAACACTATTTATCCCACTCAGAATACTAGTTATCAAATCTTAAGATAGTATTCCTCACACAAGATTAGTAAAACTGTTTGAATAGAGATACTTGATGCACCCCCAGCATGGACTAACTTTGTTAAGTAACACGAGCCTGGAAAAAACGATAACGATGTTTGGGCTGCTACAGTTAATCCTTAGATTTCCTGTTTTTCCGGTACGTTGCTAATCCCTGTGGTTATAGGTAGGCTACGGGTTCGAATCCCGTCGTTCGCTCCAAACTAAATAACCACGTCAAGCATTTCTCTCGAAAAGGCTGAACAAAAAAGGGGAAAGTATTGTCTCTGGTCTCTCGACTTCTACATTTTGAGGCAGGGTCAGAAATGGCTCTGCCTTTTTTTTACGGACGGAGAGTATTCCATATTCCGTTGGTAACACCTGCAGTGCTCTATAGTACATTCTCATCAGGAACATAACGCTGTTTAAACCTCATGATGTCTGGATTTCTCAAGCCTCAAAAACAGAACCTGTGAGATAGGAATTCGAATTCTGCAGATTAGGGTTTTTCTGTCCAATAACCTGTAGCTTAGCACCAGGTTTACATTCTCGTCGGTGTGAAATAACGAAGAAACATTTACTTAATGTGTCATTCGTGTTAATATGGGTTTTCCAATTCGTGAAATGACTTTTCGATTCTCTGAAAATTGAAAGCCTTTTTCCACTCACCTTTTGTGCTTGCCCTACCTTTCAGTTTTTTGTGCCAATCAGCTATATCGCCTGAGCCAATCGGCAGAAATTAAAGCAATACTCTCACAATCTGGTCCGCTCGATACGGCACCATGCAGTGTTGTATGGTCATGCCTACTCCTTTGAGTATGGTCCAGTTTAAATTCAGGTGGAGTCAAAAGATGAAGAGAAAGACTGTATACACCGATCTTGTTAGCGAACCAGTCAGGACAGCTCTGCTGTTGGCTGCTGGTACTGGGAGCCGTCTCGCTCCTTTAACTGACCTGACACCCAAATGCCTCGTTCCGGTTAATGAAATATCTATTTTAGAGAGACTTATTTCCTCTCTTGAAGAGCATAATTTCAATCGCCTTGTGGTCGTTATTGGGCATCAGGCTGACTGTATTCGTGATTATCTTGGAAATAAAAAAGGCGGCATGGATATTACATACATTACAAGCCCTTTGTACAAAACAACAAACAACATCTATTCCTTATGGCTTGCAAGAAATGTAATTGATGAACCTTTTTTGTTGATTGAGAGTGATCTTGTTTTCGATACAGATATGCTCACGGATATGCTCTACCCCGATCGAGTGGCCGTTGCGAAAATTGAGCCATGGATGAATGGCACCACTGTAACGATCAATAAGCATATGGAAATCGAGGCGTTTCATTGCGGGGCCAAGACCATTGAGGGGCAACATTATAAAACGGTTAATATTTACAGCCTTTCTACTGCAACATGGCAATTAGTTAAAGATAGGTTGGATGACCATATCTCAAAGAAGATGGTAAATGGCTATTACGAGACTGTTTTTGCAGACCTGGTAAAAGAGGAGCGTCTGTCTTTTACACCTATTTTCTTTGATTCGAATAGCTGGTATGAGATTGATACACTAACTGATCTACGAGCAGCAGAGTTGGTTTGTCATAGCCATGCCCAATCGCCTTCCTTTACATTTGGTCCGTTCTTGAATTCCTCTAAGGCCGCGGCTTATTCTCCAGATAGTAAGATGTCTATGAAAATGGCACCGACTCCAAAATTTTTACAGTAGGCATATATGACAACAATAGATCCTACGCCTGAAGAACGTTACGAATATATATCCAAGCAACACGGTGGTTACTGGAGGTATGATTTTGCAGATCATAACTACCTGTATAATCTTTATTTTCCACCAGAGAACTTTTTTAGCCACCTCACCGAAAATGTTCATCAACTGGTGTTGAATTATCCGATTGGTCAGGTGGCCCTGGCAACACTTGTCGGCGATTTGATAAACCAGCCACCTGAGAAAATCGTAGTAGGTAACGGAGCGGCAGAACTCATTAAAATAATAGCTGGTATCGGACGTAAAATGATTGTTCCGGTTCCGTCTTTCAATGAGTATGTCAATGCTGCGCCTGAAGGTGAAGTTTGCACGTTTAGCCTTGAACAACCGTCCTTTCAGCTCGATGTGGAGAAGTTTGCGAGAGAAGCTATCCGTCAGCAAGCGCGATTGGCAGTTGTGGTTTCGCCAAACAACCCAACGTCACTTTTGGTCCCGAAAGATCAACTTATTTATTTGACAAAAAAGCTCGCCGCTCACGATTGTATGCTCATCGTTGATGAATCGTTTATTGATTTTGCCAGAAATGGCGACCAGGAGACTCTGGAAAATGAAATAGAAGAGTATCCGAACCTATCAATTTTCAAGAGTATGAGCAAGGCCTATGGCATTTGCGGTATTCGAATTGGCTATATGCTTTCAGCAAACGTTGATTTCTTAAATCAAGTCCGTCAGGGGTTGCATATCTGGAATATAAATGGTTTTGCAGAAGAATTTTTACGTCTTGCGCCTCAGTATAGAGAGAAATTCAAACAAAGCTGCATCAAAGTGATGACGGATCGGGATCATTTTTATCAGGAACTCCAGAGAATCCCAGGGATGACCGTTTACCAGCCTGCTGCCAATTATATTTTCTGCCGGTTACCAGATAGCGGTTTGTCTGCTCCAGAAGTAACAAAACGGTTATTTGTCGATCACAATATTTATATAAAACATTGTGCTGGCAAGACAATGACGGAATCTGATCGCTATGTCCGTATTGCCAGTCGTACTCAACCTGAGAATATGTGTTTAGTTGAGGCATTACGTACCATTCTTGATTCGGAGTAGTTCTACATGAAAACATTGATGTCGAATTCGACTATTATTGAGGATGCACCACAAATATCTGCACCAAAGTCCATCCTTTCATTTGCCTGGGATTTGCCAAACATCTGTTCTCTGGTTGGTCTTCTCTTTTCAGTATTGGCAATATACTTTGCTTTAGTTGGTCAGTTCCAGGCAGCGATGATTGGCCTGATTTGGGCTGTCTTCTTTGACTGGAGTGACGGAATACTTGCAAGACGTATGAAAGGGCGAACGGAAGTGCAAGGACTTTATGGAGCCCAACTTGACTCTTTGATCGATATTGTAAGTTTTGGGATCTGTCCGGCCATTGTTCTTTTGAGTTACGGTAATTTCAGCCCGTGGTTTATTCCAGGCGCTTTTATCGTCGTTGCTGTAGGTGTAATTCGGTTAAGTTATTTTAATGTTTTCGGTCTGGTAGATAAGGCAACGTATATGGGATTTCCCCTGGATAATAATGCTATTATTCTTGTCTTTACGTTCCTTTTCAGTGGTCTGTTCAGTCACACACTGTTTTCTATACTTATTTACATACTGTTAGTGTCTCTGGCCGTATTGAACGTGGCACCAATAAAGACCCCAAAATTCGCAGGTCGTTGGTATTACGTACTTTTTGCTTATGCGCTAACTGTTTCAGCTCTGTTGGGTTGGCAGTGGTATTATGTCTAAGGATCTGGAAAACTTTAGCTTTTATCTTTGAATAATTGCTACTGAGAAATTGGGGAACATTAGTACAAATGGATGTTCATCGATTTGCTGCTTAATGAACGAGGAAAAAAATAATTGAAAGGTTGTGGATACTTATCTGCACCTAGTAACACAAACGAACCTGACAGGGAACGAGCATAGATTGCCCTGATTAACTCATTCATCATGAGGAGCTAAACCATGAGTAAAGAAAAGAAAGGAAACAAAGAAAGTAAAAAGAAACCGGCGATGACCGCAAAAGAAAAGAAGGCGGCTAAAAGGACAAAGAACGAGACTAAAAGTACTCTAAACATAGAGTAAATATCGCTAGCGTCTGTCCCAAAGTGATCATTTTCTCCTGACTCTTCCCGGCTTTCTATGTGTGTTTTTTAGAGGTAGGTCTAGATTTAACTATCAGTCAGATTTCCCCCAAGGACTAAAGTCTCTACATAAGAGGCTTTAGTCTCATCTCTTCCTCACGAAAAAATCTATGAATATATTACACATTTCAGACTTGCACTTTGGGCCACGTCATTGGGAGGGAGACGATAAGGAATTGCTCCGTAAAATTAACTCTTATAATGCCGATATAGTGATCAATACTGGTGACAACACAACTGACGGTTTGGAAAGCGAATTTATTAAGGCTGGTCGCTTTTTAAAAGCTATTGAGTGCAAGAATGTGATATCGACTATAGGCAATCATGATAAAAGAAATATGCGCTCCCATGAGCTGTTTCGTAAATATATATGTACTTCCGAAATTATCACAATTCCTGAATCAACAAAGACGAAAAAGAACAAACTTTTTCTGAATCGAGAAATAACAAAAGTCACCGATAATTTCACAGATATAAATTCAGTTACCCCGATTGAAGTTAACGGAAAAATTGTTCTGGTCATTAGTGTTGACTCCAATGAACTCTATAACGATGATGGCTTTGTCGAAAAAGAGATTTTGAACGCTATATCAAAGGAGATCAGTAATATAAAGTATGACCTCATATTGCTGATGACTCACTATTCAATTCTAGGTACCGATGAGTGTCCTCTGAAAAATTCAGCAGTGTTGATTGATTTTGTTCAAAAGCATAAAATCGAATATGTCTTTTGTGGACATACGCATGATCTTGAGTTGATGCGAACCACAGATCTTTATAAAAAGCATACATTTAATCACTTTAGATGTGGTTCCTTGTCTTCTTGCAACATTGAAAATGATGACAACATGTTTGTGTATTATGAAAATCTTGGAACGGACAATATGCACTTACACCTCATACGCATTTTTCAGGAGAATGGAAAAACACGCTTCAGCGAAGAAATTGTTTTCTAATAAGTATAGTACCCTAAAAAAGGAAGCTGACGAGTTTCCAGATAGAGTAACTACAAGGAATGTAGCAATATGCGATTATGGGAATAACTATTGCCTAAAAGTTTGCATTATCAGTATACGATTGCGTGTATATACTGTAAAAGTACAATAAGTTACCACCTAGCCAGTTACGCTCTCATGGTTGTGCTGGCCTTCCCAGCTTCAGTGTCACGCTGGTAGGTACTCCTTTTCTCCAAATCATCCTGCCTCCACTTCAATTTCGACCCATATCCCTAACCTTTCCAAGGTGTTTGGACGTTTGAGCTTGGTATGATTGATTTCAATTGTTTGAAAATTTTGTTATATTTTAGAGGGATCTTAATAAATAAATAATTGAAAAAAGGGCCATATAGTTAATGAAGCAACTTTCTAAAGTCCAACCCATGGATAAGGTAGAGCAAGCTGTTGCCGCCTTACATGAATATATAGTTGAAGGTGAATTGGAACCGGGAACACTTTTGCCACCAGAAAGCGAAATGGTAAAGCAGATTGGCGTGAGCAAGTTCAGTATGCGGGAAGCTCTAAGGGTAGCTCAGTCTCAGGGGTTGGTGGAAATATCGCGCGGACGGCGAACACGAGTTGCAGACATTTCCATAAAACCTGCTGCCGGAATTATGAATCTCGTCATGAAGAGGTCAAAGCATCTTTTGCTTGAGTTGACAGAGGCAAGACGCACTCTGGAAATAAGTATCGTTCGCTTGGCCACATTGAGAAGAACGGATTTGCATGTCGAGGCCATGGCAAAAACGATTAGTGATATGGAAAGCCATCGGGGTGACCTCTCCGTCTGTGTTGAAAAAGACATTGAATTTCATGAAATTATGGCGCAAGCAACGGGGAACAGGGTGTTCGAGATGATTCATGAATCAATTTCTGCACTGCTTCATGAGTCACGATTGAAAACAATACGTATAAGTGGTGTTGATAAACCAATTGTTGAACATCGACAACTCCTCCAGGCAATAAAAGAGCAGGACCCGGATAAGGCAGTCAAGTGTATGTTAGTTCATCTTGATACTGCAGAGCTGAGCCTGAAAGAACTTGATGAAGATTAACTCAACACCGCTCCCGATTATAATTTTGCAATAGTCGTTTCATTCACCGCACCTTACTCTCATCTTCACCCTATGCGCGTATTCTTCATAAGAAGATGAGCAGTCCAAGTTTATCTCCCCGTGCATCATTCCTAATCCCTTAACATTACTCATTGGATAGAGAAATCATGGCGTTTTTTGCCATGATTTCTCTGCGCCCGTCAGCTGGTTTTTTTTGTATGGCACGATAAAAAAAGTTGACAGGGGTCTTAATGCATAATATTAACATATCATGATATGTGAATAACAAGCTATGTGAGGAGCTGATGAACAGTAAGAAGCAACTATCAAAAGCACAACCTTTAGATAAGGTCGAACAGGCTGTGCAGGCGCTCCAGGAGTATATTGTTGGAGGGAAGCTGGAGCCTGGCACCATTTTGCCATCAGAGAGTGAGATGGTGAAGCAGATAGGTGTGAGCAAGTTCAGCATGCGTGAGGCACTTAGAGTTGCTCAGTCTCAGGGGTTGGTTGAAATATCGCAAGGGCGACGAACGCGAGTGGCGGATATTTCGATAAAGCCGGCTGCTGGTATCATGAATCTCCTGATGAGACGCTCCAAGCATCTCCTGCTTGAGTTAACCGAAGCACGGCGCAGCCTGGAAATCAGTATTGTTCGACTGGCTGCAGAAAGACGAACAGATGAGCAGGTTGAGGCCATGGCAAAAACAATAGATGAGATGATAGCACATCAGGATGATCTTCTATTGTTTGTCGACAAAGATATCGAATTTCATGAAATCATGGCACAGGCCACAGAAAATCGAGTTTTTGAAATGATTCATGAATCGATAGCAGTTCTTTTGCTGGAATCACGACAGGAGACAATCGGCATAAGTGGAGTTGAAAAACCAATACTTGAGCATCAGCGAATCCTTCAGGCTATCAGAGAAAGAAAACCTGAGGAAGCTGTTCAGTATATGTCAGTTCATCTGGATACGGCTGAACTGAGCATAAAAGAATTAGGAGACTGAGGTTGAGTTTATAGCTCAACCAGGCACAGAAAAAAGTACAAGGAAGGAGGAGCCAGTCGGATTTCTACCCTGGTGGCAGGCTTGTCGGGGAAATGTAATACTTTAGGTAATACAAGGAAGCGATGTAAACTGAGGACGTGTAGGTAAAAACGGACAATAACAACTGACTAGAGAGGACTCTCAAAATGAAGAAAGCAATCTCAACGTTTATTGCAGCAGTAGCAACCGTTGGTGTTTTTGCAGGAAGTGCAGCAGTTCATGCCAAAGATGCAGACAAAATTAAAATTGGTATCTCAATGCCAACCCTTCAGGAAGAACGATGGAAGAAGGATGAGGCAATGTTTAAAAAACGCTTGATAGCTCTGGGCGTCCAAGAGAAAAATATCCTCATCCAATCTGCAAATGGTGATGAGCAAAAGCAGGTCACCCAGTCAGAAAACCTAATTACTCAGGGTGTTGACGCACTCATTATTATCCCTCAGAATGGTGAGGCAACTGCACCTATCGTTAAGTCTGCCCACGAGGCCGGCGTTAAAGTGGTAGCTGTTGACCGAATCATCAACAACCCGGATCTCGATTTCTATGTAACTTTTGATGCCTATGAAATCGGTGTTATCCAGGGCGAGTATATCTCCAAGCTTTCTCAGTCTGGTAACTGGATCATGATTGGCGGCGCGCCTACCGATCCTAATGCTGCTCTTATTAGAAAAGGCCAGCTCTCTGTTGTTGGTCCATTCATCGACAGTGGTGCTGTGAAAGTAGTTCTCGACCAGCCTGCAGATTACTGGAACCCAGCTAACGCTCTTAAACATGCCGAGGTTGGTTTGACCAAAGCTAATAATGATGTACAGGTAATGTTCACCTCTAATGATGGTTGTGCCGGTGCTGCAATCGAAGCTCTCACCGAGCAGGGTCTTGCTGGTAAAGTACCTGTTCCCGGCCTTGATGCTGATTTGTCCGCATGCCAGAGAATTATGGAAGGAACTCAGAGCATGACCGTATACAGAAAACTGTATATGCAGGCTGACTATGCTGCACAGGCAGCATTTGCACTCGCAATGGGTCAGGATCCTAAAGAAGCAGTTGATGTAGAAGTAACCATGAAAGGAAAAGTTCCTTCCATCCTGCTGAAAAGCAGAGAGGTTATGTTTGCAGTTGATAAAGACAACATGAATGTTGTTGTTGAAGACGGCTGGTTGAATGCAGATGACATCTTCTCATCTCTTGATAAATCCCTCTGGCCTGCTTGGTACAAAAAATAAGCAGATGAGATAATCATCTCGTGCTTGTATGTGTGGGGGCCTGGAACTTTCAGGCCTCCACGCATCCCTTTAACACCTGGTTGTATCCATTCATTTTACGTAAATTTTAACCTAGGAATGTCACTGCCGTGAATGAGACAATTCTCGAAATTAAACATATCACCAAGGAATTCCCCGGCGTCAAAGCTCTTGACGATGTTGTGATGGACATCAAAAGGGGCGAAATTCATGCATTGGTAGGCGAAAATGGTGCAGGCAAGTCGACGCTTATGAAAGTACTGAGTGGCGTATATACGCACGGTTCCTATGACGGACAGTTCTTTGTTAATGGGCAAGAGGCACGCTTTCAGTCCATACGAGACGCTGAAAAAGCTGGAATTGCGATAATTTATCAGGAACTGGCATTGGTGAAAGACCTCAGTATTGCTGAGAATATCTTTTTGGGAAAACTTCACTCAGTCGCTGGGGTGGTGCAGTGGGATAAAGTTTTTTTTGAAGCAGGACAGATCCTGAAAGACATCGGCATTGATGTCGATTTAGACAATAAAATTAAAGATATAGGAATAGGTCAGCAACAGCTTGTCGAAATAGCAAAAGCACTTCTTTTAAAAGCTGATGTTCTCATACTCGATGAACCGACCGCAGCGCTCACGGAAACAGAAGTAGACCTTCTGATGCAAATTTTACGAACGCTGAAAGAGAGTGGGGTCACCTGTATTCTGATATCCCATAAGCTTAATGAGGTGTTTGAGATAGCTGATCGGGTAACCGTATTACGGGATGGCAGCACTGTAAGTACAAACAATATAGAAGACATGACAGAAGACTCCATCATCAAGCTGATGGTCGGACGAGATATTACCCAACGCTATCCTCCCAAAACGTGTGAAGTTGGTGAGGTTGTGCTGGAGATGAAAAATTTTACGAAATTCAGTGCAGAAGATCCCTCCAAAAAAACATTAGATAATATCAATTTTCAGGTTCGTAAGGGAGAAATTCTCGGTATTGCAGGGCTGATGGGGGCTGGCAGGACTGAGGTTTTAATGAGTATCTTCGGGTTCTTAAAAGGGAACAGCGAAGGAGAAATCATTCTCGATGGCAAAAGGGTACAAATCAATAATCCTAGAGATGCTATAGAGTTGGGTATGGCCATGGTTTCTGAAGATAGAAAACGCCTTGGGCTTATCCTGATTCAAAGCATAGTCACCAATGCCACCCTTTCGAGTCTCAAAGCGGTGAGTACTGCCGGTGTGATCAGTACGGATAAAGAAGTCCATGAAACCAATAAGTTCGTAGAGAGTATCGGTATTAAAGCACCTTCTGTCGAAACAAAAGTGAATACCTTAAGCGGCGGGAACCAGCAGAAAGTACTCCTGTCTCGATGTCTGATGACCAAACCCAAAGTTCTTTTCTTAGATGAACCAACACGCGGCATTGATGTTGGTGCAAAACTTGAGATTTACACCCTGATGCATCAACTCTCAGAGACAGGAACAGCTATTGTTATGGTCTCTTCTGAGATGCCAGAGGTTCTTGGTATGAGTGATAGAATAGTGGTCATGTGTGAAGGGCAGATTGGGGGAGAGCTTTCGAGGGAAGAGGCAACCCAGGAAAAAATAATGATTAAAGCATCGCAAGGAAATCATCATGATAGTTAGTATTAAAAGAAATATGGGAGCATATATAATGCTCCTGTCACTGTTGGTCATTTGTATCGTTTTCGGCATCCTGACCGAGGGAATCTTTTTCTATGCCAGGAATATTTCCCTGTTGGCGAGACAGACAACTATTGTAGGTGTCCTGGCCATCGGTATGATGTTCGTTATTGTTGCAGGTCATATCGATCTATCAGTCGGCTCTGTAATGGGTTTTTGCGGTACCCTGGCTGGTGTACTGCAAGTATGGCTGCATTGGCCGACAATACCTACCATAATCGTCGTTATTCTTGCGGGAATGTTGTGTGGTGTATGGCATGGGTACTGGGTTGCTTACCGAAAGGTTCCTGCATTTATTATAACGCTGGGGGGCTTGCTGATTTTCAAAGGTGCTAAGTTTGGGCTTTCAAACAGTATGTCCATCGCACCAATGAATCCGAGTTTCAGTATGCTGGGCCAATCCTATATTCCTGCGGTTATTGGCTGGACCCTCGCTGCCTGCGCTGTTGCAGGATATATTTTCTCAGTCGTGAGCAAAAGGAAATCAAAAATAAAGTACAATTTCAAGACCAATCCTTTTGCTGTGGATGCGCTCAAAGCCATCGGAATAAGCATGCTCATCCTAGGAGCAGTCTATTACCTCAACCAATATAGGGGAATACCTGTACCGGTTCTCATTATGGTGGTATTGGCACTTATCTTTGCCTTTGTTGCCAATAGCACCGTCTTTGGCCGGTGTATCTATGCGGTTGGTGGCAACCTTGAAGCGTCCTCCCTTTCCGGTATCAAAACAAAACTTACCACGATGTATATTTTCATCATCAGCTCAGGGCTGGCTGCTGTTGCAGGTATTATTCTGACTGCGCGCCTTGATGCAGCAACGCCTTCTGCAGGTGACACAATGGAATTGGATGCCATTGCTGCTTGTATAATCGGTGGTACCAGTATGACCGGTGGTATAGGGCGGGTCTCTGGCGTTATTATCGGTGCACTGGTAATGGCCAGCCTCGATAATGGCATGAGCTTGATAAACCTTGAGAACTACTGGCAGTTCGTTGTGAAGGGATTGGTTCTCACTTTTGCTGTATGGGCCGATACGATGTCGAAAAGATCGGCATAAACGATACGTACATTCCCATTTTCCTCCATGGGGCTCTGTGTCCACGGAGAAAGTGTAACTGAAATTGTACCGCACATACAGTCGCATGAAGTGATTGAAAGGAATAGAGGTAGAACCATGATTAAGTGCATTAGAACATATCGATTATCGTACAAGCTGGATGAACCATTTGGCTTTTCCCAATGGCATTATGATACCCGTAATGCATTGCTTGTCGAGGTCGTAGATGATTCCGGTGCCATCGGATGGGGAGAGTGTTATGGTCCAGCAGAAGTCACACAATGTGCGATAAACTCCTTTTACGCTCCGTTGCTCATTGGCTGGGATCCATTGCAAAATGAAGCAGCATGGCAACACTGTTGGCGTGCTGCCCTGGACTTCTCACGAACCGGTGTGATGATGGGTGCCATTTCCGGTTTGGATATGGCAATGCTTGACCTTAAAGGAAAGCTTCTTGGCGTCTCGGTATCTGAATTAATGGGAGGCCGTGTACGCGACGAGGTGAATTGTTATGCAACTGGCATGTATTTCCGAAAAGTTCCAGAACCTGAGCTTCTTGATATAATTATCAAAGAGGCTTCCGGTTATATTGATGACGGGTTTACAGCATTGAAAATAAAGGTCGGGAAAAACATTCCGTTTGATAAAGAGCTTGTTACTCTGATGCGGAAATCCTTCCCAACAACACGACTGATGGCAGACTCGAATCACGCCTATGATCTACCAGAGGCAATTCAGATAGGGCGGTTACTTGATGAGCATGATTATGCCTGGTTTGAAGAGCCATTATCACCAAATCATGGAGATAAATTCCGGCAGCTTGCTGATAAGATTGACGTTCCTCTGGCAACCGGCGAGTGCGAGCAGACGAGATGGGGATTTCAGGCCCTCCTTTCTAAAGGTGGTGTACACATTGCCCAACCGGATATAGCCTATTGTGGCGGGCCAACTGAAGCAGTCAAGATTCGAACAATTGCGTCATCACTTGGTATTAATGTTGTCCCGCATGCCTGGGGTACGATGTTGAATATGGCCAGTGCCACACATTTCCTGGCGACAACTTATGTTGAACCAGGGCGTGCTGAAGTTGATTCACCTTTGCTTGAAACTGATCGTACACCTAATCCTATGCGGGATGAAATGTATCTGAAACAACTTGAAGTGGTTAACGGCAAAGTAGCTATACCGACGGCACCAGGGCTTGGTGTTGAGCCGGATAAAAAAGCGATGAAAAAATTCTGTGTACAACAAACGGAGAAAAAATAATGACTGTGAAGACAACCCCTATGTTGATTAATGGCGAGAAAGTAACAACATCGTCAACAATAGATGTGATCAATCCTGCAAACGGCCAAATTATAGGAAATGTGCCGAATGCTGATAGTGCTGCAATACAAGCTTCTTTAACGAGTGCTGCAAATGGCTTTAAGGTGTGGTCCAAGAAAAAGCCGGCAGAGCGTAAAACTATAATTATTCGCTATGCAGACCTCCTTGAAGAAAATCGGAACCGGATAATTGAGCTGCTCATGGCTGAAACCGGTAAACCTCGTGATAACGCCGAGTATGATTTTGGTATGTTAACCACATGTCTTCGTTTTTTTGTAGAAGAGTTTGAACGCCTTGATCAACCGGTACTTCATGATCCAGATGGACGTTTTCTCCACTATATGCAACGTCAGTCACTGGGGGTTGTTGTAGGTATATTGGCGTGGAACTTTCCGTTACTTAATATCGGTTATAAACTTGGTCCTGTATTGGCGTCAGGGTGCAGTGCTATCATAAAGCCTCCACAGTTAGCACCCCTTGCTTCTCTTGAAGCGGTCTATCTGGCAAAAGAAGCCGGGATTCCAGATGGTGTTGTTAATGTGATCACCTGTAGTGACCATGGTGTTGTCGCGGATCTCCTCACCAGCGATATTACCTCAATGGTGACAATGATTGGCTCCACAGGAGGTGGACTCAAGGTGATGAATACTGCCTGTACCAGCGTCAAACATTTTTCTGTTGAGCTTGGAGGGAATGCTCCTGTTCTTGTCTACCCCGATGCTGATGTACGGGAGGCTGCAAACAAAACCATCGACCTGAAATTTGCCAACTCCGGGCAGGTATGTGTTTCACCTAACCGTTGTTTTGTTCATGAGTCTGTATATGACGAATTTATCCAATGTGCCAAAGAGCGTGCTGCAGAAGTAGAGATGGGACCTATCATCTCAGATAAAGAGCGTACGCGTATTCTTGGGCTGGTCGAAACCTCGGTATCCGAAGGTGCGGAAATTGTCTGCGGTGGGAAAACGATTGATGGACCGGGATTTTTCATGGAGCCGACCATCATCTCCGGTGTTACAACAGATATGACTATTGTCAGTGAAGAAATCTTTGGACCTGTCCTCCCAATTCTCAAATATACCGACAATGATGATGAAATAGCATTGGCAAATGATGTACCATACGGTCTGGCTGCCTATGTTTTTACAACTAATCTTTCCAATGGGCTGAAGGCTGCCCGAGACATTGATGCTGGTAGTGTATGTATTAATGAACCACATTACTCGATTCAGTTACCTCACGGCGGATTGAAGCAGAGCGGGGTCGGCAAAGATTGTTCACGGTACAGCCTTGAAGAGTATCTGACCCTCAAACGTATTTCAATTCTCATTGATAAATAAAAAGGATATTGGACGATTTATGTCACTGTTTCCTGATAAGATTATTGACCAGATGGAGCAGGCCGGAGTTGTTGCCGGCTTCTCTGTCGAAAATGTTGAACATGCTGTACCCATAGCGGAAGCACTTCTTGCCGGCGGTCTGAATGTCATTGAATTGACATTTAGAACCGACGCAGCTCTCGATGCGTTAAAGGCAATATGTAAAGAGGTTCCAGCAATGGTCGCAGGGGTTGGAACGATACTGACCCAACAACAGGCAACCGAGGCACAAAGTGCCGGGGCTGCGTTTGGGGTGGCACCAGGTATGAATCCTGGAGTTATACAGGCATGTACAAAATTGAATTTTCCTTTTGCTCCGGGAATTGTCACTCCATCAGATCTTGAAGCGGCGATTGCACTGGGTTGCCGCTTTGTTAAATTTTTCCCGGCTGAGGCTTCCGGGGGGCTACCTTACCTGCGTAGCATGTCAACGCCATATAATCATTTGGGCATTCGCTATTTTCCACTTGGTGGGATAAACGAAGATAACATGGTCGACTACCTGAAGGAGTCAAATGTCCCAACGGTTGGTGGCTCCTGGATTGTGAAAAAAGAGCTTGTCGACAAACAGGACTGGGCTGGAATTACATCACGAGCAAAAGCGGTACGTAATGCTGTCAACGCTATGAGAAATGCGTCTTAGCAGTCATGCTTGTTATGGGCAGAGAACCACATTCTTCGGTCTTTGGCTGTGTCTTTCCAAACGCTTTGCTCCAGAAATTTTATAAATTCGATAGAAAATACTAATGTTAATTGCAATTGACTGGGGAACAACTTCATTTCGAGCCTACTTGTTTGATAACAATGACAACGTTGTTGATAACATTGCAGCGACAGCAGGAATTATGCAAGTGGATGGTGCCAGCTTCGAGGATGTATTGTACAGCAAGATTGCTGATTGGCTGGAGCAATACCCTCAGGCTGTAATCCTTGCCTCCGGCATGATAACAAGTAAACAGGGCTGGATTGAAACACCATATCTGCCTTGCCCTGCAAGTCTTAACGATCTCTCCAAAAATCTTACTGAACATGTAACAGGTCGTGGCAATACAATCTATTTCGTACCCGGTGTCTGCCAAGAGGCTCCTGTTCCAAATATTATGCGGGGAGAAGAGACCCAGATGGCGGGTTTGCAGAGTGAGGAATCGCTTTTGGCTATCTTACCCGGAACACATTCCAAATGGATTCGCATGCGGGGGAACACCATTGAGCAGTTTTCTACATTTATGACCGGAGAAGTTTTTGCAGCCCTGACCCAACACACGATTTTAGGCCGACTTCTTACGGAAGGTGAAGACCCTGTCGCGTTTGCGCAAGGAGTAAAGGAGGGATTTTCATCAGAAGATGGAGCCGGTGGCATTCTCTCAAAACTGTTCGGTGCTCGTGCCATGCCCCTTATGGGCCTTATGGATACCGGTTCAATCAGAGACTACCTGTCAGGATTGCTGCTTGGCAGTGAAGTTCATGAAGCAATGAGGAGCGGGTTCAGTATCGATTCCACCCCTGTTTTATGTGGCAATGACGTTTTGGTAAAAAGATATCAGGAATGTCTTAAGCTCTGTGGGCTCAAAACGGACGTAGCTGACAGCGATCTTGCGGCAACCGGTCTCCTTCGAATTGCAAAGGCGGCGGCCTTAGCTGATGGCTGACATCAGAATGACAACGCATGAAAATAAGGGAAAAAGCAATGTTTACCTTAGTTGATTCCGGCCCATATGCTTGTGGTGAAACACCAAACTGGGTCGAGGCCGAGAAGAGTGTCTACTGGGTGGATGCAGCATCTCACAAGGTGTTCAAATATGACTTGGGGGCAAAAACTCTACTCACCTTCACTCCAGAGATTCCGGTCAGTGCTATCAGACAGGAAAAAAACGGTCGCTTCTATCTTCTCAGTAAGTGGGGATTGTACCTCTGGAAGCCGGAGGGAAACGATGAAAAAGGTACACTACTCTCCGGTAGAGATTTTCTGAATAGCGACCAATCACTGCGTTTTAATGATGGTATTCCATTACGCAACGGGACCTTTATTGCAGGTGTGTTCGATGAGTCCGATCTCTATAATGGCAACGGCTTCTTGTACCTCCTGGATTTGAATGGAAAATGCCAAGTACTCGACAGCAATCTTCATGTACCTAATGGCATCGCTGTAACGGCAGATGAAAAGACTATTTTTCTCTCTGAAATGTATAACAACAGGGTGCTTGCCTACGATTTCGATGGGGAAAAAGAAACGGTTCCTCTCCATAGAGTGCATCTAGTACTTCCCAAAGATCAAGGGAAACCAGATGGGCTTCTCTGCGACTCTCGAGATAATCTATGGGTTGCACACTGGAGAGGCTGGCGATTGACCCGTTATGACAGCGATGGCGTACTCAACAAAACCGTACACACTCCTTTTGCCACACCGACATGTCCGTGTTTTAAGGGCCTGCCAGAGACAGAGATGTTTCTGACGACAGCAACCCTGGAACTCTCGTCGGAAGAATTGGAAAAAAGTGAGCAGCCAGGTGGAGTGTTTTCATTAGCGTTGTAGACGTACCTTAAGAGGTGGAAAATGACAGACCGGATAGAGAAGTTACGAACCATGATGCTGGCAGGCGAACATCGACAATATCGCTTAAGAAAGCATATGAGTATTCTCACTGAAGAGACCATTCACCTCCCTGTAGTTGAAAGGAAGGCTCTAGGTTTTGTTAAAATGCTTGATGAAATGCCGAGAGTCATCCTTGATGACGAGCTTATTGTCGGCTCAAGAACACTTTTCAGTCCCCTACAACATGATAGTGACGCCAACCTCAGTAAGAATCTGGACTTTATGCCAGACGCCGAAACGCTTGCCGTTGAATCCCCCGGTTTCGAATTCTATCCTCACTACCTCTTAGACCAGGAAAAAGAAAAAGGTGCAGTGTTGGGTGTTGGCGAAGGCTATGTCACCAGCCATTGTGCAGCAGGGTTCGAAAAGGTTCTGAAACATGGATTTGGTGGATTACAAAACGAAGTGGAACAGTCACTTTTGCGGTATGGAAACGATTCGCCAGAGGCCCCTTTTCTCCGATCGGTAGGTATGATTCTGGTGGGGATAGAGACGTTTATTACAAACTATTCCGATTTGGCCGACTCCATGGCCTCAAAATGCACAGACCCTCAGAAAAGAGAGGAGTTGGAAGGGGTCGCTGAGATATGCCGTAAAATCCGTATGGGAAAGGCGGAAACCTTTCATGAAGCCCTGCAGTTGGTATGGTTTACTCACATGTTTATGCTCATGGAGAGTTATAATCTCATGAGTTTGGGGCGCCCAGACCAGTATCTCTATCCATATTTTAAAGCGGATATTGATTCAGGAAAGATGAGCTCAGATGATGCCAAGGAATTGCTGGCCTGTCTCTTTATAAAACTTAACGACACCTCAGATCTGCATACAGACAATGGTCTTAACATTATCGTATCCGGGCTGAAAGCAGATGGAACAGATGGGACAAACGAACTTTCCTGGTTACTGATCGATGCATATGAAGAGGTTAAGCTCACCGATCCACAGATAAATATACGTTGGCATAAAAATACGCCCAAAGACTTTATGCAACGGGCGATGAAAATTAAGGGGCAATTTCCTATTCCTCCAATGATTTTCAATGATGAAGTTATCATTCCCGGCATGATGGATATAGGAGTGACCTCTGAAGATGCCCATGACTATTCCATTGATGCCTGCCAGGACGTGCTTATCCCCGGTAAGTCCGACTTTTATCCTATCTTTGCCGGAGTATACGGCATTCATCTCTTGACGGTTTTTGAAAGGGTTCTACCCCAGTTGGTAAGTTGTGACACCTTCGATGACTTTTACCAGAAGCTCCTTGATGAATACATACGCGACGTTGCAGAGGTTGTGGAAGAGGCTAATAAAATTGATGAACTTCTTCCTGAATTATCACCGACTCCTGTACTTAGCATGACGCTTGAGAATTGCATTGAATGTGGCCGAGATAAAACTGAAGGTGGAGCAACATACAACAACACTGGATTCATCGGTGGTGGACTTGTTAATATCGCCGACAGCCTGGCCGCCATTAAGCAATTTGTGTTTGATGAGAAGATCATTTCGGCACAAGAGCTGCTCGAGGCAGTGGGTGCCAACTTTGCAGGTTATGACGAGTTACGGGTACAACTGAAGAATAAGGCACCAAAATGGGGCAACGCCGACATGTCTGTGGATCAGTATGGGATAGAGCTGGCACACCATTTTAGTACAGAGGTGCTGAAATACACCAATGCCAGAGGTGGGAGATTTGTGCCTGGATTAATGACACATCATCAAGTTCGTCTGGGGAAAGTTGTCAAGGCGACACCGGATGGAAGAAAACAGGGTGAGCCGCTCGCCATTAGTTTGTCACCCACCATTGGCCAGATGAGAAAAGGACCGACTTGTGCCTTACGTTCCGCTATGTCCATTAACCATCGTTTATGTCCCGTTGGAACCTCTGTTGACCTGACGCTGCAAAATTCCTTTTTCAACTCCGAAGAAGACCTGCAGAAAGTGATCACCATGACCGAAACCTTCCTTGAAGGTGGAGGGCTGGAAATCCAATACAATATTCTTGATCCGGAAACTCTTCGCGCTGCACAAGCGGAGCCTGATGATTACCGGGATCTGGTTGTACGGGTGTGGGGTTTTAATGCCTATTTTGTAACACTGCAAAAAGAGTATCAGGATGAACTGATCGCCAGGGCAGAAACGGGAGCAAAATAGGCAGTGAAGAGCCAATCACTTGTCATTTCCGATATTCAACATTTTTCGGTCCATGATGGGCCTGGAATCAGGACAACCGTATTCTTAAAAGGTTGTCCATTAGACTGCAGGTGGTGTCACAACCCGGAATCGATTGATAGTGGTAGTAATTTGTTATTTTACGATAATGTCTGTACCTCCTGTGGTGATTGTGTTCCTGCATGCCCGGAAGGTTGCCTGACACTACGCGCTGACAATCTTGAAATAGTTCGAGATTCCTGCACCCTTTGCGGTCTTTGTGTACCGTCCTGTCATCATGGTGCTCTTGAAATCAAAGGACGGGAAGTAGCTGTCTCAGAGATAGTCAAAGAATGTTTACTCGACCGGGATTTTTATAAAGAAACTGGAGGCGTCACCCTCTCTGGTGGAGAACCACTCTTCAGGCAAGAGGCCGTTTTCTCCCTGATGGAGAAATTGAAATATGAGAATATTCACCTGGTGCTCGATACCTGTGGAGCGGTCGATTACTCACTCCTTCATAGAGCATCATTATTCATCGATCTGTTCTATTTCGACTGTAAATGTGTTGATGCTGAATTGCACAGGGAATGGACAGGAGTGTCAAATACCTTGATCCTCGACAATCTCATCCGCTTACTGAAAACAGATGCTTCGGTTGTTGTTCGGATTCCGGTGATTCCTGGGTTTAATGGTAACCCTCAGGAAATAGAGAAAATTGCTGGATTGCTCAAGCCTTTTTCCACGAAAACCACGGTTCATCTCCTGCCATATCATCAACTTGGCTCTAACAAATACAACGCTCTTGGCCGAGATTATCATTTGGGAAAGCTGAAAAGTCCTGACAAAAAGACACTTTCGCAACTCGAATCAATTTTTACGGCTGCAGGACTAGCTGTCAAAACTTTTGAAAACTAAACCGTCAGATAAAAATTTGGATATCTACTGGAGTAAGAAATGAGTCTTTCAGTACAAGAAATAGCAAAAATGATGGATCTGAGCTGTGTCCGGGCAGATAGTGCTATTGAAGAAATAGAGCAGGCGGCTGTCGCTGCCATAAAATATGGATGTATCTGTGTCTTTTCGCTTCCTGCACACACATCGTACCTGGCTTCTCTTTTAAAGGATAATCCTGAGATACTGATCGGTGGAGTTGTCGGCTTTCCCGATGGTGGTGCCACAACCAGAAGTAAGGTTCAGGAGGCAATTGAACAGATAGAACTGGGCGCAGGTGAGCTGGATATGGTGCTGAACATCGCCTGGTTAAAGGCGGCTCAATACGACAAAGTGGAAGAAGATATCAAAAAGGTTGTGGAGGCTGCCGGCAAAGTACCTGTAAAAGTGATATTTGAATGCCATTACCTAAACGATGAGGAAATTGTCAAAGCCTGCGAGATTTCTATAAAAGCGGGGGCAACGTTTGTGAAAACAGGAACGGGCTGGGCAGAGACCGGTGCTACCCTTGAAAACGTCAAGTTGATGTCAGACACTGTGGGCTCGAGATGCAAAGTGAAAGCTGCCGGAGGTGTTAAAGATAAAGAGACATTACTGGAAATGAATAAACGTGGAGCAACCAGGTTTGGTATCGGTGTGCGGACAGCATTGGCTATCTTGGGTGGTGAAGGCTCTGCAGACGAGGCCTATTAATCATGAGGGCCTATGTAATTGCCTATGATCTGGGTACCGGCGGCTGCAAGGCATCGATCTATGATGCTAACGGCAGCTGTGTCGATGAATGCTTTACCCAATATGGCACCTATTACAGTGGCAGCGCTATCCATGAGCAGAAACCTGCCGAATGGTGGCAGGCCATTTGTGACAGTACCAGGCAGTTACTTGAAAATAATGAGAGTGGTGTCAGGACAGCAATACGAGCCATAGGGATATCCGGCCATAGCCTTGGCCTGGTCCCTCTGGATCGGCACAGCAATCTCTTACTGGAATCTGTCCCCATCTGGTCCGATAGCAGACCGGAGAGGGAGGACTTGGATCCCTTCTTTGACACAGTATTGGAAGAAGAGTGGTACAATATAACAGGGAATGGCTTTCCAGCCCCACTCTATACTATTTTTAAAACCCTGTGGCTCAAGAGAAAACATCCTCAGATTTTCAAACAGATTGATACAATTTTAGGCACAAAAGATTATATCAATTATCTCCTGACAGGGGTCATTGCAACTGACAATTCCTATGCTTCCGGTTGCGGTATCTATAGCCTTGCAGATCGTAAGTATTCAAATGCATTGATTGATGCTGCGGCTGTGCCACGATCAATTTTTCCTGACATCACCGCTTCAGATTCAGTAATTGGCACATTACGGCCTGAGATCGCAGATCTACTTGGTCTGCAACAAGATGTACAGGTTGTAGCAGGTGGGGTGGATAACTCCTGTATGGCCTTAGGAGCTGCATGTTACAAAGAGGGTGATGTCTATAATTCACTCGGATCGTCCAGCTGGATTGCGGTAAGTTCTTCAAAACCTCTCTTAAACAGTAAAACTCGTCCGTTTGTTTTTGATCACGTGGTGCCAGGGCAATATGTCTCGGCAACATCTATATTTTCAGCGGGATCAAGTTATCGATGGTTTCAGGAGCAATTGTGTAGAGATATGGATCCTGAGAATATTTATGAGATTCTTGATACTCTCGCCGCCTCAGTTCCAGCGGGATCTGAGAACTTGATCTTTAACCCAAATCTTGCCGGCGGAAGTTCCCTTGATGAATCACCCCATACGAGAGGAGGATTTTTGGGCCTCTCCCTTTCACATAGCCGCGCACATATGGCTCGATCAGTTATGGAGGGGATAGCTTTCGGGCTACGAGTTGCCCTGGAAGAACTGCAGAAAATGACAGAAGTAAACGGAAAAATGGTTATGGTCGGCGGGGGGAGTAAAAGCCGTTTCTGGAGGCAGATCTTTGCCGATATATATGGTATCCCCATCATTAAAACCAATATTGACCAACAGGCCGCGGCACTAGGAGCAGCAGCTCTGGCTTTAAACGGTGCAGGAATCCAAAATGGCTATTCTTTCGTTGAGGAATGCCATACTCTCTCAGATGTCTCCCAGCCAGCCCACGAGACAAAAGAAGTGTATAATAGGATCTATCCACTCTTCAAACAAAGCAGCTCGTTTCTGTCGACGCTGGGGCAAAACATCACAACTCCATAACAGATCGTCTTTTTCTGACATAAGGACATCTGCCTATTCGTGAAAACGGCAGTAGCAGACTATAGTTCCCGGCTCAAGGCCTCTTGTGCCGGGGACTGTTTTGGGCCGACAGGTTTTTATGATGCGCTACTTCTTGACAAAGATGAAGATGTCTGGAAAAGTGTGTTTTTGAAAAAACTAACTTTTAAAAAACTAATCTTTATAGCTGCTGAGGTTATTGTGCAATTTCCACCCAAGGATGAGGCATCTCCGAAGGCAAGAATTTCGGATAAAATCACGAGTGCCTTAAAGCAGGCCATACTGAATGGTGTCTACAAACCGGGAGACAAATTTTCGCCTGAGGCTGAAATTGCTTTGCAGTACGGTGTGAGCAAGGTGTCAGCACGAGAGGCCTTACGGGAGTTGGAGAGTGAAGGGCTGATCGTGAAGAAAAGAGGCATTTTCGGTGGAAGTTTTGTCGCTGAACCTGGTGCTGAAAAAATGGTAGACGTCGTTAACAACGCTTTTCTGTTTGGTGGCGTGACCGTAACCGATTTAGCTGAGTTTAGGCAGATACTGGAGCCAGGGCTGGCCAAACTGGCAGCAGAGCGAAGAACAGAGAAAGATCTGGCCATAATGGAAGAGTATATTGAGGCAATTCATCTCTCCATTGAGCGTGGCGATCCTGACCAGACCAAGGCCATAGGTTTCCATAAACTGGTAGCTGATGCCTGTCACAATCGTTTTATAAGTGGCTTGATGGAAGCGCTTGTCCATGTCTTCCAGCAAGTTCTTGCCAAAGAGCCTGATCTTGAAACAGCCAGGAAGGACATTCAATTTAATGAACTCTTCTATAAACATATTAAAGATCGCGAGGGAGACAAAGCTCAGCAGGTGATGAAAGACCATTTTGACACTTTGGAAGAAATAATCCGACAGAGGAGAAAAAATGGGGACACTATTACGTGATATGCTGAGTGGGAAAGGAAACAGACAGAGATGACATATCCAAGCATATATCCTACAGGGACCACTATTTACGATTCCTCCAAATGCTATAACGGCTATACGGTGTTTCAGGCTAAAGAACTTGGTGCTTTGGTCATTGATATGAATGGGGGTGAAGTGAAATTATGGCGGGGGCTCCATGGGTTTCCGAATAAACTTCTTCCCGGAGGTCAAATCCTTGGGCATTCCGGAGAGCGTTCAACCCTCTATGGCATGCAGGATTACCGTGACCTCATCCAGGTAGACTGGAATGGAAATGTGGTCTGGAAGTTTAACCACTATGAGTTCATCGAAGATCCCGGCGAAGAGCCACAGTGGATGGCTCGGGTACACCATGATTATCAGCGCCAGGGTAACCCGGTGGGCTACTATGTCCCGGGAATGGAACCACAGACCGGTAGCGGAAACACCATGCTGCTTGGGCACAAAAATCTCAAGTGTCCGGCAATAAGCGAAAAAACTCTTCTGGATGACACCATATACGAAGTCTCCTGGGAAGGGGAAGTGTTGTGGGAGTGGGTTTGTAGTGAGCACTTTGAGGAGTTTGGCTTCAGAGAAGATGCGCGGAACGCGCTTTCACGCGACCCGAACATGAGGCCTTGCGGCGGTGGTATGGGGGACTGGATGCACCTCAATTCCATGTCGCTACTGGGGCCCAATAAATGGTTTGATGCGGGAGATGCGCGATTCCATCCTGATAACATTATAGTGGATGGCAGGGAAACGAATCTTATTTTCATAATCAGTAAGGCGACAGGGGAGGTTGTCTGGAAAGTTGGCCCCTATTATGACTTCACTCCAGAAAAAGAGCTTGAATGGATAATCGGGCAGCATCACGCTCATATGATTCCTAAAGGGCTCCCCGGAGAAGGTAACATCCTCGTTTATGACAATGGTGGCTGGGCTGGCTATGGTGCCTGCCATCCTGCCAGCCCCACTGGCACCAAAAATGTTCTTCGAGATTACTCCAGAGTTCTTGAGTTTGATCCTGTTTCACTGAAAATTGTCTGGCAGTATACGCCAACTGAAGCTGGCCTGGTACACCCGACAGACAGCAGTCGATTTTACAGCCCATTCATAAGTGCAGCTCAACGATTGCCAAACGGCAATACGCTCATTACAGAAGGTGGCGGTGGTCGAATTGTGGAAGTGACAGCTGGCCATGAGCTTGTCTGGGAGTATATCTCACCGTATTGGGGACAGCATTTCAAAATGAATATGGTCTACCGTGCCTATCGATACCCGTACGATTATGTACCCCAGGCGGATATTCCGCAAGAGGTCGATATCGCGCCTATTGATGTTGTTAACTTCAGGGTGAAAGGGGCCAGCCCACGAGGGCCGAGATCGGAGAGTTCAGTTCTTGGGGTTGTTCCCTATCAAACGTCGTCGGCACTTTGTGTGCTTTCTGATACTGATGAAGGGGAATAGCATCGGATAGGTTGTATAGTTTTCAGATGTTGATGATAAGTTAAAGAAAATTAAGGAGGAAGTTGATGAAACAGGTACTTTCTATTGTAATGCTGGCATACCTGATGGCTTTGCCGTCTTTGAGTTTCGGGGAAGATTGGTCTCCGGATGGATCTATCACTCTTCAGATTGGCTTTGGTGCGGGTGGTTCGACAGATATTATGGGACGTCTGGTTGCCGCCCAAATTGAAGAGAAAACAGGGTGGAACGTCGTGGTTGAAAACAAACCAGGCGGAGGCGGGGTTGCCATGTTTTCTTCACTCATGAGAGAGAAGCCGGATGGCCAGACACTCGGTCTCGGGGTAAATATGCCAATTTTTCTCAACCTGGCCTCACGTGGGGATACGCTTCCTTTTAATATCGACACATTTGATTACCTTGCCACGATTATGCGCGGCGAGATTGCCATGGTTGCAAAAGCAGATGCGCCATATAACAATCTTGAAGAATTACTGGCCTATGCCCAAAAGCAGAAGGGTGGTATTGCTGTAGCGTTTGATGCAAAGCCGCAGCAGATGGTTCTTGAGCCTGTTGCGAAAAAAGCAGGGGTGAAATTTAAATTCGTAAAACATAAGAGTGGTGCAGAGCAGATTCAGAGTATTCTCGGTGGCCACGCTGATATCGCCTGCACGGCGGGTGAGCATGTCAAATACATTGAGAGTGGAGACTTAAAAATGATCTCCTCAATGAGTACGGAGAGGCAGGCCTGCGCCCCAGAGGCAATGACCCTGATCGAGAATGGATATGATTTTTACCTGGAGCCCTATTTTTATATAGCTGCGCCTAAAGGCTTGCCAGAGAATGTTACCGTAGCTCTTGCAAAAGCGTTCGACGAGGCTATCACCTCAGAGAGTGTCAAAGAGGCCCTGTTTAATACCATGCAAGCAACAGCGCATAACCTTGGGCCGGAAGGGACATATCAGATGATGAGCCAGGGAATGGTTGATATTAAAGCTCTTGTTGATGCAGCACAGGCTCAGTAGCAACAGTAGCAGGGTACGGAGCTAATGCAGAATCGCTTATCAGGTGTTTTGGTCTCTCTTTTTGGCATGATCTTACTTTTTTTGATCATTCCGAATCAGACCGAAGCTGTTGATTATGGGTGGCTGAAGCCAGCCACCCTTCCAACTATTACTGCTGTTATCATTACCCTTGCTGGCATTCTGCATGCAATTTTCCCGAAGGGCGGAGTCGAGCTGGAGTTGTCCTCCATGTTGCGGGCTTTTCTTATCCTTTTCATTGGGGTTCTCGGGTTATGTCTGATGAAATATGCCGGTTTTATTGTTGCTGCACCTCTGCTCATGCTAGTCCTGATGTCGGTGATTGGTGAGCGGCGATGGCAGTGGCTTTTAGTAGGGATTATCCTGCTTCCTGGGTTCATCTGGTTTTGCGTGGATTACCTGCTGAAAAGACCTCTCCCCTGAAATTCCAAGGATAAAATTCGCACTGAAACGATGATGTTGTGAGAATGAGCACTATTTCAAAGTGGCCAAAAGGTAAAATGCACTGTTGATGGTTGATTTACATAGTATTCTAGCAGGGTTCGGAGATGCGCTATCTCTCCACAATCTTTTTTTTGTCTGGTTTGGCATCCTGGTCGGTCAACTGGTTGGTGCCATACCGGGGATTGGACCTGTCATGGCGATGGCCATTGCTATTCCCTTTACCTTTACCATGAATCCATTACCGGCAATTGGATTTCTGATGGGAATCAGTAAGGGTGGGCTCGTGGGAGGCGCTATTCCTGCAATTCTGATTAATACACCTGGAACTCCCGATGCTGCTGCAACGACGCTCGACGGGTACCCCATGACGAAAAATGGGAAGCCTGAGAAGGCAACGAAAATGGCCCTCTACTCGTCAGTGACAGGTGATGCGTTCAGTGATATTGTCCTTATAACTGTTGCGCCGTTCATCGCATTGTTCGCGCTGAAAATGGGGCCTATTGAGATCTTCGCCCTGATGGTTCTCGCATTCTCTATCATTGCTGCGCTGGTAGGTGATTCTGTAGTCAAAGGAATCGCGTCTGCTGGGCTTGGGTTGTTCTGCGCGACTGTTGGTCTTGATCCAGAAAACAGCACACCACGGTTTATCTTCGGGTATTTTGAGCTTTACGACGGAATTCCTCTTGTTTCTATGGCCTTAGGCATGTTGGCCGTTGCCGAGATTTTGAGGAGAATGGCTCGTATCCGTGGCAAGATTGAGTCTGCAGTCGTTATCCCTAAAGCCCAAAAGAAAGAGGACCGGCGGGTCAGTCTGGTTGAGTTCTGGGCCTGCAAATTTACGATATTCAGAGGATCAGTTATCGGGACGATTCTTGGTGCTATTCCAGGTCTTGATTCATCTGCGGCTTCGTTTTTGAGCTATGCAACGGCAAAACAGGCTTCAAGTAATCCAGAGAGTTTTGGTAAAGGAAATATACATGGCATAGCTGCAACTGAATCTGCTAATTCAGCTGTTGCCGGTGCGAATTTGATCCCTCTGCTGACGTTAGGAATTCCCGGAAATCTTGCTGCAGCACTCATTATCAGTGCATTGATGATACATGGTGTTCAACCAGGGCCACTTCTATTTCAGGAACAGGGTCGGCTGATTTACGGACTATTCGGCACACTTCTCATGGCAAATGTTCTCAATTTATTCTCAGGACTGTTGGGGCTTCGACTATGGGCCCGTGTTATTCAGGCACCCGAGTCAATAATCTTTCCGGCGGCACTTTTGCTTTGCATGACTGGGGTCTACCTGGCAACAGGTGGCCTATTTGGTGTTGCTGTCATGTTCATTTTTGCCTTTCTTGGGTACGTGATGAATTCTTTCGGGTACTCGGTGGTCGTGTTTGTGATAGCCTTTTTTCTTGGCGAAAGGTTTGAGCTGTCACTTTCCCAATCACTCAACATCATAGATGGTGATTTATCTATCCTCCTGTCTCATCCTGTTGCAATGGTATTGCTAGCTATGGCAATAGCCTCTGTGTTCTGGTTTGGGGTTAAATCTAAAGGTAATCCCGGAAAAAACGAGTCATCCTGTACTTCTCTTTCTTAAGAGATACGTTCCACCTGACTTGTCGGATGAGAAAAAAAGCTGCATACGCTTTACATGTATCAAATCTGAACTCCCTACAAATACTCTATAACACAACGTGTTACACGAGTTTCACATCACATTTGCATAGAGCAATAAATCCTTGTCCTATATGGCAGAAGTCCGTATATTGCATCGGCGATGCTGTAGGCATGCTCAAGAATAGTGCTATTTACAGTACTGGTATCCCTTGTATCAGATGAATACAGATTTCATACGTTTTTTAAACAGGTGGCAGTGGTTGGGACATTGGTGAGAAGAAAGTCCTTTAACGTTAACTGCTGCCATGTATACACAAGATATTACAACCCATATCCCATCTATTAAAGAGGATGCTGGGTGATTAACAGGCAATTCATCCGTGAAGATATATATCCAAGGTATTCTGACAGTAGGCGTACTGTTTATGCTTTTCTCTTACGCCGGTCCAAGTTTCTCTGCTCCAGCAGAATCCACCTTTACCTTTTCAGCAGCCTGGAAGACGGTTAAAGCCGAAAATGATGCCCTGCAGGCATCACAGGCTGAAGTTGAGCGTGCCGGCCATGAACAGGATGCTGCCAAATGGCTCTACCTTCCTGAAGTAGACATTTCTGCGGCCTATATTCATCTTGACGATGATGTAGAGCTCTCCCCAGATGATATCCTTGACAGCATGAGTGGTGGAGATCAGGTTAAAGGTATAATCAGCAATCTCGCTCAAGGTGTCGGGTTTTCTCCATCGCAACTGAACAGCGCACTCACTTCTCATATAGCGGACCAGGACAGTCTGTCCAGTTCTCTTGATATTACCTGGCCAATTTTTACTGGAGGGCGAATTACCGCCGCCCAGGACATCGCTACAGGCCAGTTGAATGAAGCAAAATTTAAATTTAAGTCTCAGCTCATAAGCCAGTTTCAGAATCTGGTTCGATATTATTTTGGCGCTGTTCTGGCCAAGCAGGTTTATGGAACCCGGGTCAGTGTGGAAAAAGGCCTAAAGCAGCATCGAGATAATGCTGTATTGCTCGAAAAGGGCGGGCAGATTGCCAGGGTAGAGAGACTTATGGCCGAGGCTTCATATGACAAGGCTGTTGTAGAGCGGAAAAAAGCAGGGCGTGATTTCGAAATAGCCCAGATCGCACTCTCAAGAATGTTGAAAAGCAGAAATGTCGTTGACCCAACAGACACACTTTTTGTTGCTGACGACCTCCCTGGTCTCGATCACTTTATTTCATCCACCATGAACAGTTACCCAGGTCTTGGTGTTCTTGACTCTAAAGAAGAACAGGCCTCGGGACTGGTCGACCTTGAGGAAGGGAAATACCTACCAACCGTTGCACTCTTTAGTAAGATCCATCTTTATGAGGAGAACGACCTGATTAATGACCTCGTACCTGATTGGTATGTCGGTGTTGGAGTGAATTTTCCTCTCATGGACAGATCAGGCAGATCAGAGCAGGTGCGTGCTGCAAAGAGTACTATCAAACAGATTGAACATCTTCAGACCCAGGCAAGAAGCGACTTATCGGTTCTGGTCGAACAGAACTACCGCCATGCCGAACAGGCTCTGGAAGAGTACTATGGCCTTAAATCAAGCCTGAACCTCGCCAAAGAAACTGTTAACCTTCGCAATAAGGCATTTAAACAGGGCCTTTCAACATCTCTTGATGTTGTCGATGCGGAGATGTTTCTTGCAGGCGTTAAAACTCAGCGGGCTGTTGCCGTTTACAATTATATAGTTTCGCTTGGGCAGGTGTTGGCTGTCAGTTGCGAGCAGGAAAGCTTTTTCTATTATCAGAAAAGTAACACATTAGAGGGGTTTTGATGCGTTTTATAGGAACATCGCTCATAATGGTCATCGTAGCAGGTGTCGTCGGTTGGCTCAGTTATACTTTTTGGCACGCGTACCAGCCGAAACCCATGCGACTGCAAGGCCAGATTGAGGCGCAGCAGTATAATGTCAGTTCTAAAGTGCCCGGTCGTATTGATCAGGTCTTTGTGAGAAAGGGTGATATGGTGACGGTTGGTCAGCCAATCTTTACGATACACAGCCCAGAGATTGAGGCCAAACTTGCCCAGGCAGAGGCGGGACAAGATGCTGCTAACGCATTGGCTGAAGAGGCTAATAAAGGAGCACGTACCCAACAGATTCTAGCCGCCCGTGATCAGTGGCTCAAAGCAAAAGCAGCTGAAGAGCTAATGGAGAAGACGTACAAACGAATAAATACTCTGTTTCGTGAAGGGGTCATTGCCGAACAGCAGCGCGATGAAGTCCAGACCAAACTGGTTGCTGCCAGACATACAAGCAATGCCGCCTTACAAATGTATACTATGGCAGAAGAGGGCGCACGAAAAGAGACCAAAGAGGCGGCAGAAGGACAGGCGCGAATGGCTGCAGGTGCTGTTGCAGAGGTCGAAGTGTATGCCGCTGATACCAAAATTGCCAGCTATCATGACGGGGAAGTGTCACAGGTTCTGCTCCATGGTGGAGAACTTGCCCCGCAGGGCTTTCCGGTTGTAACGATTATCGACATGAACGATGCCCATGCAATCTTTCACGTACGCGAAGATCGGCTTTCTGACTTTCAGAAAGGGCATGAGTTCAGTGTTGAAATACCGGCTATTGGTGAGAGTAGTCATCGCTTTAAAGTAAGTCATGTATCTGTTTTGGGTGATTTCGCAACCTGGCGAGCTACTAATGGTGACAAAGGGTTTGATATGCGCAGTTTTGAAGTCGAGGCTCGACCGGTGCAACCCATTGAAGGGTTACGCGTTGGCATGAGCGTGCTCGTAGCAGAAAAATGACGCAGTCGTTTTCATCACGTATCCATAGGGAGTTGCGCGAGTTGGTCGCTGACCGATGGTTGTTTTCTCTTGTCACCTGGGTCCCCTTGATGCTGTTTGCTGTAATGTACCTTATTTTCTTTCAGCAAATACCACGAACGGTTCCCATGGGTGTTGTCGATCTGGACAAGAGTACTATCTCCCGTTCTCTTGTTCGACATTACGAGGCAAGCCCCACCCTGGAAATTACAGATACCTATCTGAGTGTCGAAGAGGGGGCAGCAGCACTCAGGAGTGGGGAAGTCTATGCTCTGGCAGTCCTGCCATATGAGATGGGCAAAAACACCATCCTTGGCCGTTCCCCGCAGGTTACCGTCTTTACCAACAACCAGTTTCTCCTGATCGGCAAAATTATCACCTCAGCCCTGCTGCAAAGTCATGGAACATTTGACACCGAGGTCCAGGTTGGAAAAAATCTTGCCACCGGCAGTCAATTGATTGAGGTGGCATTCTCCCAGGCACTACCAACAACATCCCAGATTACTCCGCTCTTTAATATAAATATTAACTATGGTCAGTTTTTACTTTCGGCTATTTTTCCTGCAATCTGGCAAATCTTGATGGTTGCAACAACAGTGCTTTCTGTAGCTTCTGCTCACCGTCTACATGGCCTGGCAGGCTGGCTAGGAGATGCCCCACTTCGCAATATGTTCGCCCGGCTGTTTCCCTTAAGTGTGCTTTTTGCATTGCAGGGACTGGTTTTTCTTATCCTGATGTATGTTCTGATCGGTTGGCCAATGCATGGCAACTGGACCCTGTTGCTATTCACTCAGTATATCACTGCATGGGCAAGTATCGCCATGGGAACGGTCATGTTTTTCATAACCCGTGATGCAGATGTAAGCCTGAGCCTGGCCTCGTCATATGTGGCTCCGGGACTCGCTTTCATGGGCGTCACCTTTCCTGTTACTGATATGACCATACTTGCTAAAGTATGGCGGAGCTTTTTGCCGGTCACCCACTATGTCGAGGTGCAGTTTGCCCAGGTGAACTATGGGGCCCCCATTAGCAGTGTACTGCCAAAGCTGGCAGCTCTCAGCTGTTTTTCGTTACCGATGGCCCTGGTGTGTGTTCTTGCCTACTGGTATACCAGGGAAAATCGTGTGGGAGAACCGGCATGACCTTCTGGGATCTGTTTAAACTGGAGTGCCGGGCTATATTTGGTAATTCCGCCATAATGCTCACAGTTATTGGCGGAGTCGTTTTCTATTCATTTCTCTATCCATTACCGTATTCTAATCAGGTTCCTAGAGAACAGAAGGTTGTTGTTGCGAACCTGGATGGCAGCCAGATGAGCCGTAAGCTTGAACGCATGGTGGATGCTACGCCACAGGTGCATCTGGTCGACAGGGCCTATAGTGTTAAAGAGGCACAGCAGCTCTTCCTTGATAAGCATCTGGCTGGCATACTCGTTATTCCAAAGCATTTTCATCGTGATCTACTCCTTGGAAAACAGCCAACACTCGCTTTTGCAGGAGATGCGAGCTATATCCTGGTCTACTCAACTGTTATGGAAGGTCTGCTTGGGGCAAGCGGTACACTGTCTGCTGAATACAAGATCGGCAGAATGGTGGTTGATGGGCAGGCGATGCCCTTGGCAAAAAAACAATATAATGCTATTCGCCTGAATATGCGGCCCACCTTTAACCAGATTACTGGCTATGTAAACTACGTTATTCCTGCAGTTTTCATATTGATTTTACACCAGACCCTTATCATCGGAGCTGGTATTCTTGGCGGAGAGCAGAACGAAGAGACAAAAGCCGGACACCGAGGTTACTGGCTAGAGGCGTCACCCTTGCAGTTACTTTGTATCAGGGCTCTGATCTATGTTGCCATTTACTGGGTACTCTGTATGTACTATTTTGGTGCCAGCTTTGAGTACTATGCAGTGCATCACTTTGCCAATCTGTCGGAACTGAACCTTCTTATTTTACCATTTCTTCTTGGTTCAGCCTTACTTGGTATCTCTGTAGGTCTGGTCATTCCACGGCGTGAACTGGCGACGTTACTTGTGCTTCTTAGTTCAATGCCGATTGTATTCGGTGCTGGATTTATCTGGCCGACAGATTCTATTCCAGCACCGTTAAACGCTGTTCTTCAACTTATCCCGGCCATCCCAGCCATCAAAGCCTTTCTCGGTTTAAACCAGATGGGTGCTGACTTTTCTGAGATTATGCCACTCTATAAACAGATGTGGATCTGTGTGGGATTTTACGGTGCTTTGGGCTGGTGGCTGTTGTATCGTCGACGAAAGGTCAACGATCTAAAGAGCAGAGAAAGTTCAGCAAATGAACCAACAACTCTCCCTTTTGCTGGCTAAAAAAACCAGATCGGTCTTTGACCTGAAGTCGTGCTGGCCAGGTTTCTCAAAATGGCAACACTATACCTCTTCTCACTCCGCATACAGAACCATAGGCAGGCGCATAGTTGCTTGAATGCGCCTGCGAGGACACTAAAAAATACACCATAGTTCTGGTACCAGTCTTATCTTGTACGACAAAAGCCCTCTGAAATAGTTTTTTAAATTGTGTAAACTGAAATTCAGGGCCTTGCTGTTCCCATGTGTTGCTGCTGCTCGAAGAGTGGAAGAGTGGGGAGGGATAAGGTGACAAACACTAAAATAATCGGGATATCATTGATATTAAATGAATCTGGGAGAGCGATTCATGAGTAAACCGCGCTATTACCTTTTGATGATGGTCTTCTTTCTCGCTCTGGTTGCCGGGGTGTGCTTCCTTCTCTATATTCCACTTCAGAAGGCTTTTCTTGCCAACGCTGGATTTAATACGGTCATATTTGGGGCACTGGCCATTGGTATTTTTCTTAACTTTCGTCGGGTAGTTGTTTTAGGGCCTGAAATAAGCTGGATTTCGATGTTTCGAACCGGTACTTCCGGGCTGTCGGTGGCAGAGAGCCCACAATTACTGAGACCGCTGGCGAAGCATCTCGAAGGCATGCATCGGGATCGTTTCAGCCTGTCGGCGCACTCTTTGCAGACTGTTCTTGACGGCATCCGCGGAAGGATGGATGAATCTCGAGAGATCTCCAGGTATGTCATCAGTCTGTTAGTCTTTCTTGGCCTACTCGGTACCTTCTGGGGCCTGCTTGGCACCATAGGGGCTGTAAGTTCGGTGGTGGGGGGACTGGAGGTTGGCAATCGTGATTTCAATCTGATGTTTCAGACCATGAAAGTTGGTCTAGAGGAACCATTAAAGGGCATGGGCACCGCCTTTAGCTCTTCGCTCTTTGGTTTGGGTGGTTCGTTGGTCCTTGGCTTTCTCGATATCCAGGCTAACCATGCGCAGAATCGCTTTTTCAATGAGCTGGAAGAGTGGCTTTCAGGTGTAACGCAACTTGTTGACCGAACAAGGAAGACAACACCAGGGGCAAGGGAAGCTACGACCACCACAGCATCTGACCAGGCACAGTTTACAGATTTACTCAGTGAACTGCGCAGAACCAATGATCTTCTGCAGGCCAATTTCAAAGAAGAGGTTGGAAAGCGGTCCACTGTCGATCCTCACCAGAGTAACGGTCAATAGGAGAAGGCATGGCTTCAAGATACCGGTCCTCCCAGCAATCGCCCAGCATATGGCCAGGTTATGTCGATGCATTATCGGCACTGCTCATGGTGGTGATCTTCGTGTTGATGATATTCACCTTTTCTCAATTTATCTTGAGCTATATTCTCTCGGGGCAAAATACTGAGTTAGAATCTTTGCACAGTCAAATTGCAGAGATGACAGAGTTACTGGGGCTCGAGCGAAACAGGACCGAAGAGATGAGTGAGCAGATTGCTACCCTTTCGACGAATATTGAACTACTGACCCTTGAACGAACCACTCTCCGTAATGAGGTCGCCGAGCTGACTGCACAAAATGTGACGGCAAAAGAGGAGATTGAGCGCCAGCTGCAAGCGTTTGCAAGCCTCCAGCAAGATATTAATGCCTTAGAGGCTCTGCGCCGAGAGCTCGAACAGCAAATCGCTGAGACTGCAGCTGGACTCGAACGGGAACAACAGCTGACAATATCACTTCGCGACCGGAGCAAAGCCCTGGAGGCCAGATTAGCTGATGAACGTGAGACGACCCTGCTTGCCCAGAAAGATATCGAGCAACGCGATATCCGTATTCAAGCCCTGTCTGCGTTGATTAGTGAACAGCAGCAGAGCCTCGATAACGAGCAGCTCCTCACCGCCGATGCCAGGGCCGAGGTTGCCCTGCTCAAGGAACAACTGACGCAACTGCAGAGTCAACTACAAGAGATCAGCAGTGCCCTGAGTGAGTCCGAAGCGAAGCGGACCGAGCAGGTAGAAATAATCCAAGATCTTGGAGATCGGCTCAATGTTGAGCTGGCGAGGAAGGTTAATGAGCTGGAACGCTACCGCTCGGACTTCTTTGGACGACTGCGAGCTATTGTAAGCGACAATCCAGTTATACGTGTTGAAGGTGACAGGTTTCTCCTCCAGGCGGAATTACTTTTCCCTTCGGGAACAGCCGAACTTGGAGATAGGGGCAAGGCAGAGCTTAAGCAGGTGGCGGGAGTACTGCTTCAACTTATTCCAGCCATTCCCAGCGATCTGCAGTGGATTTTGCGCGTGGATGGTCATACCGACCGAGAGCCGATCCGCTCGAAACAATTTGCCTCAAACTGGGAATTATCCATGGCCCGGGCGGTCTCTGTTGTTCGCTATCTTGCCGAGCAGGGAGTTCCGGAGGAACGTATGGCCGCCGCAGGATTCAGTAAATTCCATCCAATCGATCCGGCTGATACCGAGGATGCATATCGCAAAAACCGCCGTATCGAAATAAAACTGACTTCCCGGTGATCTCCTAGCGTCTTGCCATCTGTTTACGCGTGGATTCGCATAAAGGGCTTGTAGAAATGTACTGCAAACCCTTTGTTTGTTGCTCCGACCGCCTTTCGCTAATTGTACCCTATTGCATAGTTATTCCAGTAGACTCCACCTGCTGTTTTGTTCTAGCTACCGACTTCTGAAGGTATTCCACATCCAGAAGTGCCTCCATAAGGTCACCCTGCTCGGCAGTTAACAGCTTTTTCGTATCCTTATGCATAAGCACCTGCAATACAACGTACTGTTCTCTTGCTGCGGCGATCGATATAAAAGCCTCACGGATAGCCTCTTCTTCCTCTAGTCCCTTCACATCTGCACGAAACTGCTTTTCTGCAGCATCAACCTGAGCCTGGGCTTCAGACAACCGGGACTGATAACTACAACGGGTTGTAGCAAGGCCCTGCTCCTGTTCTTCTGTCAGGTCCAACATCGCTCCTACATGATGTTCATAGGGGCCGGGAACGCATTCCTCCTCTGCACCGAAGGTATAATCAACAACTGCTAGAGAGTAAAAAATGAAAAACAACACAACGTGAAACATCTTCCTGCTCGTTAAATGAGACATACGTTTGCTCCTTGGTTAGTAATATTTTCTCAGTTCTGTTTGTCCTGGAATAGTTCTCTATGATCATGGTCAAAAGTAAACTGTTCAAATAAGGAACAAATATGGAGGAAGTGTGAATTTTAAAAGAAGAGAGTTTGCGGTAATGTGTATCGGTATGAAGTTGGTTATTTGTAGAGAAGTGACCACAAGAGTGTAAGCATCAGGTCTCCATTATTAAAAATAAATGATAATGGAGACCTGATGTAAGAGGGGTTATTTTTCGGTTATTTCATATGTACCATTGTCAGCGACAGTTATATTGGCATCGAGAAATTGTGCCTTGTAACCATTATCTTTCAGGGTTACATAGGCCATTTCGGCACGAATTCCTGTACTGCAGTGGATATACACTGGCTTGTCTTTTGGGATCTCGTTTAGTCGTTCAGCTATCTCATCGGCAGGTATTGCAATAGCCCCTGCAATTTTTCCTGCTTCACTTTCTTCGTCTGTACGTACATCCAGGATAACAACATCAACCGTTTTACTGTCAGCAGCTTTTGCAAACATATCCATGTTCACGGATCCTGCTTTTGGTTTAGGTACGTAAACGATCTCGGTTGCGGTCTTTCCAGCGGTCACCGGCAGGTTTGCCTGCTGCCATCCGGCAAAGCCACCCTTCAGGACAGTTGTGTTTTTGTAGCCCCAGTCGCGAACCAGCGAGAAATACTCTATGCCTTTTTGGGTATCATCAGCATAGACAACAATTGGTGCAGATTTGTGTTTCGGGAATTTCTCTTTCGCTGCTGCCAGATTGTCACCGGGAATTGATATAGCACCTGTAATGTGTGACTTTTCGGCACTTGCTGCGTCACGAACATCAATCACAACGACAGGTGTTTCTGTATCCATCATGGTTTTTAAGGATTTAGATACGGAATAAAGCGGTTTCTTTGCTTTTTTCCATGCTGGCATACCGTCCAGGAAAACTTTGACATTGGTGTAACCAAGTTTTTCTGCCCGCCGGGCAGAAGATGGACTCAGGCGTCAGGTAGGTCCTCCACAGTAAAAAACGAGAAGGTTATCCTTGTTCTTGGGCAGTTTATCGAGGTTCTTTTCAAATTGAGCGTCATAAATGGAGATGGCACCCGGGATGAATCCTCCAACATACAGCTTACCTGGTCGTGCGTCCACGAGGGTAAATGCCCCTTTTTCAGGACCAATCTCAACAAGCGGTGCCAGTTCGTCTACCTTGATCAGCATTGCAGGGTCAAGTTGAGCGGGTGGCTTTACATCGACAGAATCGGCGAAGAGTGCTCCATCTTCCTGGCGATAGGTGATGAGGATCTCTTTTCCTTGTTCGATCTTGTTGAGCGCTTCAGCACCGGTCAGGACAGTTTCATCATCAAAGCTCACGAGCCAGGATGCCGCGCCGGTTTCGATCTTGATGGTCTCAGCCTTCATAGAGACACTGCCGAGTTTGCCTCGGATGTCATTGTCACCGGGGTTTGCGTGACATTGCAGACAAGGTTTTAAAACCTTAGGTTTGGCGTCATTGGCCAGGACAGTTCCCGGAACTATCATTAGCGATAGAGCCGCTATGCCAAGAGCTGCCTTTGTAAAATTTGCTACAACCATTCCCTACCTCCAGTATATCGTTATTCAAATGATGTAGATCCCTTTCGGAATGAACATCCCGTACTAACCAGAATTTGTAGTGTTTAGGAGGAGCGATGGCTGTAATTGTGTTGCAAACGAATAACGCTCACCTCCTCCTGACACACTGAAGGTGTATACTTCAATGTGGTATCTGCAGTAGCATTTTATTATATTATTAAACAATTTCAAGCATAGTTTCAAAATAGGCTGATTATCAACAGGAGCACGATGAAACGGTCGAACTCGGTAGTTGTTATCCAGGTCAAATCACCTGTCATCCCTTAAAGGTTTGATACTGTGTGGTAATGTGACTGTGTGGTGTTGTTGTATTTTTCCTGCTGATGTATATTGAAATAACAATGAGAGAGGGGAAAGCATTGTAGATAATCTCAAAAAAAATGAGAATTTGTAAAGGATTCTGATGAGAAAGCGACTTTTGACTATCGGCCTTACATTCCTGACTTTTTTTTCTTCTGCCGCATTTGGCTATACACCCTCTTCACTCTATCAGCCCTTTAGTTTGAAAGAGCTGGATATTTCATCGGAAAAGGCGTCCGTGGGGTCGAAACGGGAGACGATTCAGCTTAACGTGGTTGATACCCATTTTTTATGTGCTGAAAGCGAGTGTACCCATCATCACAGCGGCTGCAGACTTGAAATAGAGTATTTGCTTTCGGCTGAGAATACATTGGCACTTGATATCGGTGCATCTGTCTTCTGTAAAGCCAGTCTGAGGTATCAAACATCCCACGGCTATGAGCTGAAAAGTGAACGGTGTACAAGGTCGCAATGCCACAAGCTGGAAGAGCATGCCGAGCTAAACTCCAGCCTGGTTATCGGTTTCAATTTCAGTCCATATGAAGAGGTTGTCTCCGTTCAGGTGGATTCAATTGAGTGCACCATTGATACTGTCGAGTCAAATGGTGTGATTGTAGCGGCAGAGTAGTTCACCGGGATGTTGATGTCTTCCTCCTAGCCTGTAATTTTCTGATAGATCCTAACGCGTAAATATCACATGTTTTATTGTACTATTACACTATTTCTGTTTATGCTGTAACAGTTTGGCGTGGAAAATGTCTCCTAAACTGTTTTTGAAAAGCAAGGAAATCGTTGTATGAATAGATCATGGTTCCTGTTGATTGTACTTTGTTTGATGTGTCTGGAAAGTTTCCCTGCGAAGGGCTCAGCAGCTATAGAAAACTGGGAGCAAATTGATGTAGTTGAAGGTGTAACACTGTTTCGCTCTCTGGAAGAATCGACTGATCTTCTGCCATTCAAGGCTATTGCTCAACTCAATGTCCCCTACCAAAAAATTGTTATGGCGCTTGTGGATGCTGAGAACAAGAATAGTTGGGCACCCAAGCTTAAATCCACAACCATTCATAATGAAATATCGGCCAACCATTTTGAGTATAGTGAATATTACACCACTCCTTGGCCATTTTATGATCGTGAATTTCTCCTCTCAGGTACTGTGGAGTATCAGAGCGACCGTATACTGTTTATTGCTGAAAACTCAACCAACAAAGACCTGGCAGACATAGATCACCTGTTAGCTAACGTCAAAACACTCGAAGTTGCTATTATCCCTTTGAGCCCAAACACGACCCAGGTTGAATTCACGTTTTCAGGAGATCTTGGTGGATGGATACCCGCCTTCGTTAAGAACATAATCCAGAAAAAATGGCCGATTCGTTTTCTCCTGGCCTTGCAAGAACATATTACGAATACTCCTACCCTTGAAACGACTAGATACCTGTCTTTGAAGAAAAGAGATCTGTCCATCCCTGAAACACAATAAAGGGTGGAGGTTGCGTAAAGATGTTGTTTGCGTTTAGACGTGATTTCGCAACAGCCAGGGAGATGTTTGGCTCGTTTTATCAGTAGGAATTATGTCGGGGTGTTACATTTATGTATAAAAAACACCCCGAAAATATAAATCAGCGAGATTGATGTGCATTGATCTAAAATTTATCATATGATGAAAAGTCCCTGTTATCAGCAGTAAGAGTGTAGTTCCGCTTACCTAGAGTGCCTGTTTACCAAGATTACCAAATGGGTTGGACGACTGGTGCAAACTTTGCATTTGCCATGTGGTCTAGTCCAGGGAACTTCAGACTCGATGTATAAAATCAACTGGAAGCTCCACGGAGAAAAAAGGTAATATTATGCAATTACAAACTCATTGCGAACTGACGTTTGATATTTCGGTTCCAACACCCTTCGTTTTTATGCTTCGGCCACGAAGTGGGGCTCAACAGTGGGTTTCCCGTGAAGAATACTCTCTCTCAAAAGTTGTACATCTATCTGAATTTACAGATAGTTTTGGGAACCTTTGCCAGCGCTTAGTAGCACCAGTGGGTAGTTTTTCTATTGGTACGAAAGCCAGCGTTACTGTTCCAGATTATATAGATCGGGAGCCTGCTGGGCAATTTATTGAAATACAGAACCTCCCGGACTCTGTGCTCTGCTACCTTTTACCCAGCAGGTATTGTGAATCAGAGCATTTTGGCGAGATGGCCACAGAAATAACGGAAATGCAGCTCTTGGGGTATGACCAGGTGTCGGCAATTGAAGCCTGGATAAGGACGTCCATCCGTTATGAATTGAGTGGTAGTGATGCCCCGGTTGCAGCGAGTGAGGTTAATTCCAGACAGTGGGGGGTATGTCGTGACTTAGCCCATCTTGGAATAACACTATGCCGTAGTTTAAGTATCCCGGCTCGGATGGTGGTTGGATATCTTCATGGACTCTACCCCATGGATATGCATGCCTGGTTTGAGGCCTATGTGGCTGGTCGTTGGTATACCTTTGATCCAACCCAAACAGTACTCAGAGGTGGATATGTGGTGCTGGGATACGGAAGAGATGCAGCAGATGTCGCAGTTTACAATCAGTTTGGGCCAGCTGTTTATCTAACCAGTAAAACAGTTACGGTGGAGTGTGTTGACGATGAGATATGGCAATCGTGATACCAGAATCATAATGAAGTGACCTGAAGAACTAAGTGGAGAAGCCAACTTTACTAATCACGCACAGTACGGAAATTACGTTTTTGTGATTTTTCGCAAATATATTACAAAAACTACCAAGAAAGATAACGGTGAGGCTAATGGAAACATTTACAACATATGACCCTGAAGGATTTTACGACGAATTGGTCGACGAGAAAGGTAATCCTCGCCCGGGTGTGCAGTTGCTGGTGGATAAAATTGAGTCACTTCCAGAAGGCGATCTCAAGCTGCGCCAGAGTGAAGCGGAAGCTCTTCTGCTAAAGATGGGTATTACCTTTAACGTCTATGGGCAAGATCAAGGAACAGAAAAGATATTCCCCTTTGATCTTATTCCCCGAATTATTCCCGATCAAGACTGGCAACAGATTGAAGCTGGCCTCAAACAGCGTATCTTTGCCCTCAATGAGTTTTTGCAGGACATCTATAATGATAAAAAGATCTTTAAAGACAAGGTAATTCCTAAAGAACTTATCCTTAGCAGTAAAACGTATCGTAAAGAGTGTGAAGGTTTTACGCCACCTAAAGGGATCTGGTGCCATGTGACTGGTACAGACCTTATTCGAGGGGCTGATGGTTATTTTTACGTTCTCGAAGATAATTTGCGCTGCCCATCAGGCGTCTCCTATGTCCTTGAGAACAGACAAGTTTTAAAACGAACATTTCCACATGTTTTTGAAAACTCTAAAGTTCGAGCGGTGGATGAATACCCAGGTAAGCTTTTGGATATGCTGGAGTATCTCGCTCCAGATGGAGTGCAGTCTCCAACCATTGGAGTGTTAACACCAGGCATTTACAATAGTGCCTACTTCGAACACTCCTTTCTCTCGCAGCAAATGGGCGTTGAGCTTGTAGAAGGACGGGACCTGATCGTCGCAGACGGATATGTTCATATGTTGACGACAAAGGGGCTTAAGCGCATTGATGTTCTCTATCGACGGATCGATGATGATTTTATTGATCCTATGGTGTTTCGTCCCGATTCTCTTCTTGGTGTCAAAGGGCTTATTGATGTGTACAAAGCTGGGAAAATTGCCATGGCCAATGCACCGGGAACCGGTATCGCTGATGACAAAGTTGTCTACGCATACGTGCCAAGGATAATTAAATATTACACTGGTGAAGATCCAATCTTGCCCAATGTACCTACCTATATTTGCCAGGAAGAAAAGGACAGGGCGTACGTTCTTGATCATCTGGACGAGCTGGTGGTGAAAGCTGCCAATGAATCTGGAGGCTATGGCATGCTGGTCGGTCCCCATTCAACAGCAGAGGAGCAGAAAAAATTTGCAGAACTGATCTCCGCAGACCCTCGTAATTACATAGCTCAGCCAACTATTTCTCTCTCTCGGGTTCCGACGATCGTCGATAATCGCCTTGAAGGTCGCCATGTGGACTTGAGACCCTACATAATTTTTGGCGAAGATATCTATGTACAGCCCGGAGGGTTAACACGGGTGGCTCTGAAAAAAGGATCGCTGGTTGTCAATTCATCACAAGGTGGAGGAAGCAAAGACACCTGGGTATTGTCACCAAGTAAGAATGAGGAGGGTAGCAATGCTTAGCCGTGTCGCAAACTCAATTTACTGGATGTGTCGTTATATTGAACGGGCAGAAAACGTGGCTCGATTCATTGATGTTAACCTCAACCTGCTGCTGGATATGCCAGCTGATGAAAAAGAACAATGGTCACCGCTTATTATGACAACTGGTGATCAGAGCTTATATGAAAAAAAGGAACAGGGATACACTGCAGAAGAGGTTATATGGTTCCTCACTTTTGACCGAGAATATCCCAACTCGATCTTGAGCTGTGTCTCTGCTGCAAGAGAGAATGCACGCTCTATTCGCGAAATAATCTCATCAGAAATGTGGGAGCATCTGAATAATTTTTATCTGGAGTTAATAAAAGAAGAAGCTATTAAAATGGCGCTTCAGGATCCGAACCGTTTCTTTAAGATTGTCAAGATGCGCAGCCACCTTTTTACCGGTCTGCTGGATTGCACAATGAGCCATGGAGAAGCGTGGAATTTTGCCAGAATTGGAATGATGATCGAGCGAACAGATAAGACTTCTCGAATACTTGATGTTAAATATTTTATGCTGTTGCCAGCAGCGAATTTAGTGAATGCTCCAATAGATAATATCCAATGGATTTCAGTATTGCGATCCGCCAGTGCCTTTGAAATGTATAGAAAAGAGTTTCACCGGATAACACCTAAGAATGTCGCTAACTTTCTCATTTTTAATAAACAGTTTCCCCGATCTATTTACCATTGTGTTTCAAAAAGCCAGATCTGCCTGCACCGCATAACCGGTTCTACCAATGGTGCTTCGACAAATCCCGCTGAAAAGAGACTGGGGCGCCTGATGGCAGATCTCGAATACACAGATATTGATGAAGTAATCGAAGCGGGGCTTCACGAGTTTCTTGATGATCTGCAAACTAAGCTCAATAGCTTGGGTGGAGAAATTGGCACCACCTTTTTTAATATTCGGCCTCTGAAAAGTTCAGCAAGCAGTCAGCAGTAATAGCTCTCGTGTAATGAGTACATTACATACCACTCAAAGCTGCAGAGTGGGAAAGACCATCACGCTGATACCAATGATATAATGGCATCACTTTATAAAGGACTCACCCGTGGGAATCCATATAGCACTGCATCATAAAACCTCTTATAGCTACGATAGGTTAATAAATCTCGCACCCCATATCGTTCGCTTACGTCCGGCTCCCCATTGCAGGACGCCAATCTTAAGCTATTCGATGCAGGTGGTTCCGTCAGAACATTTTATTAACTGGCAACAGGACCCCTTCAGCAACTATCTTGGCAGGCTGGTCTTTCCAGAAAAAACCAAAGAGTTCCATGTCGAAATTGATCTGGTTGCAGATATGATCATTATCAACCCTTTTGACTATTTCCTGGAGCCTGATGCCGAAGAGTTTCCTTTTTCTTATGATAGTGCATTACGGCACGAACTTCGGCCTTATCTGATTAAACGTCGGTTAGGCAAGAGGTTTAAGGAATATGTGGCCGAAATAGACACGACTCCACGACGGACCATCGATTTTCTGGTTGAGTTGAACATGAAGTTGAGTAACGATATCAGCTATCTTATTCGAATGGAGCCTAATGTTCAAACCTGTGACCAGACGCTTACCCTTAGAAGCGGCTCCTGCAGAGATTCTGCCTGGATGCTTGTGAATATTCTGCGCTCATTCGGGCTTGCCGCCCGATTTGTCTCCGGCTACCTGGTGCAGCTGAAGCAGGATGTCAAATCCCTCGATGGTCCGTCCGGGACAGAGGTTGATTTTACTGATCTTCATGCCTGGACAGAGGTATATCTTCCCGGAGCTGGTTGGGTTGGGATGGACCCCACCTCTGGACTTTTTGCCGGCGAAGGACATATTCCGCTTGCCTGTTCACCTGAACCCCAGAGTGCTGCACCTATTACCGGAGCACTTGATGAGTGTGAGGTAGAGTTTAACCATGTCATGTCGGTGACGCGGATCCTTGAAGCACCACGATCGACACGTCCCTATCCTGAACCGGTCTGGCAGAACATTGTGACACTCGGTGACCAGGTTGATGAAGAACTGGCGTCAGGGGATGTGCGGCTCAGTATGGGAGGAGAACCAACCTTTGTCTCCATAGATGATATGGAAGGTGCTCAGTGGAACACGGAAGCACTTGGTGAGGAAAAGCTTGCCCTTTCTGAAACCCTTATCAAAAAAATATGGAAAGAGTGGGCGCCTGGAGGATTTCTCCACTACGGTCAGGGGAAATGGTATCCTGGTGAGTCTCTTCCACGGTGGGCACTAGGCTGCTACTGGCGTAAGGACGGTAAACCTGTCTGGAATGATGCGAAATGGTTGGCTGAGATTTCTAAAGACTACGGTTTTGGTATTAGTGAGGCTGAAAAGTTTATTACAACCTTGGCCGAAACCCTAGGGGTGAACACAGAGTATATCCGGGAAAGCTATGAGGACATTCTTCATAATCTTCTTAAAGAACAGCAGTTGCCTGTCAACATCAGCCCGGATGACCCAAAACTCAACGATCCCGAAGAGAGACAGCGTATGGTTCGCGCCTTTCAGCGTGGCCTTGGGGCTGTTGTAGGCTATGTATTACCTTTGCAGTATGGCTCCTGGAAAAGTGGTCCGTGGACGTTTAAAAGCGAGCATATGTATCTTTTACCTGGAGATTCTCCTGCTGGCCTGCGGCTTCCTCTGGACTCTCTGCCATGGGTCGCACCGGAAGATTTGCCAGTGAGTGAACCTTTGGACCCCATGGCACCACGAGAAGAGTTACCAGTTCTGCATGATCAACCTCATGTCAGCTCCGATTCTGACTCAACGACATCTATAAAGGCTAAAAAAACGCATCAGCCACAACCAGAACCTTTAGACGATCCAGAGCCGGTCATGGGGCAATCTGCCGCCTGGCTGGTTAGAACTGCTCTGTGTGTGCAGCCCCGTGATGGCCGTCTCTATATTTTCATGCCACCGATCACCTCACTGGAAGGTTACCTGGAACTCGTACACTGTATTGAGGTAACCGCTGAAAAAACAGGACTTCCTGTTGTAATTGAGGGATATGCCCCTCCATCAGATTATCGTCTGGAGTGTCTCAAGGTGACTCCAGACCCCGGTGTCATTGAAGTAAATATACAACCGATGCACAGCTGGCGGCAGATGGTGGATTGCACTACTACATTGTATGACCTTGCCCGGGAAACACGGCTTGGTACAGAAAAATTCATGGTTGATGGTCGTCACACTGGAACAGGAGGCGGAAACCATATTGTTATTGGTGGGGCAACTCCTGAAGACAGCCCGTTTTTACGACGTCCTGACCTGCTGCGCAGTTTTATCACCTTCTGGAACAATCATCCTTCCCTCTCGTTTCTCTTTTCCGGTCTCTTTATGGGACCTACAAGTCAGCAGCCCCGGATTGATGAAGCACGACACGACAGCCTCTATGAGCTTGAGATTGCTTTTGCAGAGCAAGACCGTCAGACCAGTAGCAATAACCCATGCCCGCCATGGCTCGTGGACAGGTTATATCGCCATCTGCTTGTGGATGTTTCCGGTAATACCCATCGTGCTGAATTCTGTATTGATAAACTCTATTCGCCAGATAGTTCGAGCGGGCGACTTGGTCTTCTGGAATTCAGAGCTTTTGAAATGCCGCCTCATGCTCGTATGAGTCTTGCGCAGCAGCTGCTTCTGCGTACATTTGTCAGTTGGTTTTGGAAGGTACCTTATCGTCAGGAACTTGTGCGCTGGGGCAGCTCTCTGCACGATCGTTTCATGCTTCCACAACTGGTAAAAGATGATTTTGCAGATGTAATGAATATTCTCAATCGTGCGGGTTACGCATTTTCAATGGATTTTTTCCATCCGCACTTTGAGTTTCGTTTCCCCATTTATGGTAAGGTTCAATACGAGGGAATGGAGATTGAATTGCGTCAGGCCCTGGAGCCATGGCACGTTCTGGGTGAAGAGGCGGGAGGCGGTGGAACAGCCCGTTATGTCGATTCGTCTGTTGAACGACTACAGGTAAAAGTCTCAGGCATGACAGGAGAGCGCTACATCATTACCTGCAATGGCAGGCGTGTTCCACTTAAGCCAACGCTTGAGGAGGGCGTCTATGTGGCCGGAGTTCGTTACAGAGCCTGGCAACCACCATCCTGCCTGCACCCGACCATTGGCGTCCACGCCCCATTGGTCATAGACCTGTTTGATACCTGGTCTAACAGAGCTGTTGGTGGTTGTACATACTATGTTGGTCATCCCGGCGGACGGAGCTATGAGATATTTCCGGTTAATTCGTATGAGGCTGAGGGGCGTCGTAATTCTCGATTCATTCCTGGCGGGCATACACCTGATGAAAAGGCGACACAGCCTGCAGAAGAGATTAATCGATATTTTCCATATACTCTTGATTTGCGAACCTGAACAGAGTAAACAGGCGTCTTCGGGGGTAATGACATCTTCGTTGTATCCTGTAACCTGATCGATAATGACGTATGAGTGATAATGTTCTGAGCAGTTCAATCGCCTCCAAAGCGACGACTTCTTCTATTTTTAATACAATTACATGTCCTGCTGGTTCCTACTGCGAACCGTTCTCTAGTTCCGGCTTTCCAAGACCCCAATGGGAAGCACTACTGGAAGCATTAGACAACAGAGGGAGAGCTACGCTTGAAGTAGATCACGAGCGCGCAAGACGTATGCGCCATGAAGATGGCGCTACGATAAATCCTTTTGATGATCTGACAGAGCAGACGACAGCCTGGGCTCTTGACATGATTCCGTACCCTATTTCTGCTCAGGAATGGGAGGGGATTGAAGCTGGAGTTATACAGAGAGCCTGCCTGCTCGAAAAAATCCTGGCCGACACGTACGGACCACAGGAGCTCCTTAAAGGAAGAAAACTAGCCTCTGAGCTGATTTTTGATAACCCCAGCTTCCTGCATTCCTGCCACGGGGTAAACCCACCGGGTAATCGCTTCCTGACGTTGTATGCAGTAGACATTTATCGCAGTTCAGACGGGAAATTTAAAGTCCTATCTGATCACGGAGCAAAACCTGCTGGGTTAGGCTACGCTCTTGAGAACAGGATTGTCATGTCCCGTCTCTTTTCCAGTCTCTACCATAAAACGCAGATTCGCCGCCTGGCCCCTTTTTTCCAGTCATTTCATCGTGCTCTGATCCAGCGCTCATCACTCAGAAAGGACGACCCTGGCATAGTATTACTCACCCCCGGTCCGGACAGCCCAACCTACTTTGAACATGCATTACTTTCCCGTTACTTAGGCTATCCGCTTGCAGAAGGACAGGATCTGACGGTCCGCAATGGTAAAGTATTTTTGAAGAAATTGGCTGGTCTTGAACCTGTTGAAGCTATTTTCAGGCAGGTGGCAGATCATGACAGTGATCCATTTTCACTTAGAAGATCTACCGGAGCTGGTGTGGCTGGACTTATTCAAGTCTGCCGTGAGCAGAATATTGATATAGTTAATCCCATTGGTAGTGGGTTTATAGAGACCCCTGCTTTGTCCACATTTTTGCCGGATTTATGCAAGCATCTTTTAGGCAGGGAACTTTTACTCGAAGATCATCAGACATGGTGGGGAGGAGATCCTGATGGGCTTCAGTATATATTGAGTAACCTGGATAATCTGCAGATTTCTTCGGCTTTGAATCACCAAAACGTTGTCTCTCCGTCGGATGAACTTCATGCTGCCATTGCAGCATCACCGGGAAAATACCTGGCCTCTTCACCTGTTACTCCTGCTTCACTTCCTTCATGGGATGGTAAAGGGCTTGCTGCTAGCAACACCATTATTCGAGTCTTTGCCTGTGCTACAGAGCTAGGTTTTTCGGTTATGCCTGGTGGCCTGGCTATAACAGCGGCAGATACGTCGATACTTTTGGGGAATAACCCGGAAAAGCAAAAGAGTAAAGATCTCTGGGTTTTGTCAGACGAACCTGTAGAACTCTTTAGTATGATGTCTGGTCTTAAAGCCATTCCCGAATTTAAACGCAGCAGCGATCTGCCAAACCGGATTGCCGACAATTTACTCTGGCTGGGACGCTACCTGGAGCGGGCAGAAGGGTTAATACGACTTCTACGCGCAGTTTTTAAACGTTTATCTGGTGAGGATAGCCCTGAAGAGGTGCCTGAACTACAGTTTTTGCTCAATATCCTTGAGGCCAAGCAGATCATTCCAGCGCCTGTTGATGGTGCTAGCTCTTTATCCCTGGATCTGCATCAGCATCTGAGCAATGCTCTATACAGAAAAGATAGAGCAGAGAGTATCCACTCTATTTTGAGGCGAGTGCAGCAAACTGCACACAATGTTCGGGATAGACTTTCTACTGACTCCATTGGTGTGATTAATCGGATGGAAAATTTCAGGGAAACTTCAAATGTCGAGCCTTTAGAGCTTTTGGACCAGACCTTATTCAACTTGAGTTCTTTTAGTGGACTTGCCATGGAAAGTATGACCAGGGGGTTGGGGTGGAGCTTTATGGATATGGGCCGGCGACTTGAGCGGGCAATGAATCAGGCAATACTTATTCGTATTGGTGTGCCTCTTGTTTGCAAAGATCCCCACAACACGCTCCAAGCCCTGCTGGAGGTTTCTGACAGCCTGATGACCTATAGGGGGAGATATCGGTCAGCATTCCAACTGGCACCCGTTCTGGACCTTCTGCTGGCTGACGAAGGTAACCCAAAATCTCTTGCCTTTCAGTTTAAGCAACTGGCTGTCCACGTCGATCAACTACCACAACAGGAGGAACGACGGTTTGCAAGTAAAGAGGAGCGTATTGTTCTAGAAATGCAAACTGCTATTCGTCTGTTTGATTTATCTGCAATTCATTGTGGAGAAGAAAATTCTGGTGTTGAAGCACTTGCAGGTTTTCTCACGACGATAGAAGCAAGCCTCAAGGAATTATCGCAGCAGGTGAGTGCCCATTATTTAACGCGGGTACCTTCTACACCGCACTATGCAATGATCGTAGGTGACCATTCACTATGATTTATGCAATTACACATAGTACGAGTTATAAATACTCCTCACCGGCTTCGTTATCTCAGAACGAACTGTTTTTATATCCTCGCAACACCCCATCTCAAGATGTACTGGAAAGTGATTTGGTTATAGAGCCTAAGCCGCAATATCTCCATAAACGAACCGACTATTTCGGTAATATTTCCCATGTTTTTATGGTTCAGCATCCGCATAATGAGCTTGCTATCTCAGTTCGCAGTTTGGTGAGGACAGAAAAGCCGGTAACACCTTTACCGGAAACAACAATGCCATGGGAGAACGTGGTGGATCGCCTGGCCTCACACCCCGGACCAGAAGACCTCGATGCACAACAATTTGTTTTTGAAAGTCCGCTTGTGTCGCTTCACCCAGAATCTCTGCGTTATGTGCTCTCTTCGTTTCCTCCTGGTATTCCTGTTCTTGCCGGAGCCGCGGACCTTGTGAGACGCATTTATACAGAGTTTACATACGACAAATCTGCCAGCAATGTAGAGACGACCGTTGAACATGTTTTACAGAACCGGAAAGGTGTCTGTCAGGACTTCGCTCTTGTTGCACTCAGCTGTTTGAGATCGTTAGGATCTGGCGGCACGATATGTCAGCGGATATCTTGAAACCCTCCCTCCACCGGGAAAACCAAAACTCGTCGGGTCCGATGCCTCACATGCCTGGATCTCTCTGTTTGTACCTGACTTCGGCTGGGTAGATCTTGACCCTACAAACAACCTTATTGCCAATGAAACATATATAACTGTTGCCTGGGGGCGCGATTATGGTGATGTTTCACCCGTTAAAGGCGTGGTGATGGGTGGGGGAATTCATGACCTTTCAGTAATGGTCGATGTTTCTGCTCAGCGTGATGCATAGTACGTGGGTTGATAGTTTCCATTTATCCTGAAAGAAGTTCAATGGGCTGGTTTCACTTCGAAATATGAACCCAATACGCATCACTTGTATGCTGCCTGATAGCAAATCCTTCCAGATAGTCCATATATTTATTTCTTCTCGCGTTTCAAAAAATCACATAACCATCAGGTATGAGAAAATTGCAGTTACTGTTTAAATCTGCATAATAGAATGAATAGAGGCGCAAAGAACGCACCAGCCAATTGTGCAGAGTTTCAAAAGGCTACGGCTATGCAAAACAGACGTAATACTCCACTGGACTGAGGCAAAACACCTGATTATATGAACTATGTTTTCAAAAAATCATCGTTTGTCAATGCCGAGAATGTATTGATATCGATACTTGATAATTCTCCAGATCCAATTTTCGTCAAAGATGAACAACACCGATGGGTATATTTAAATAAAAAGTTCTGCGAATTTATTGGTTTTTCAGAAGAAGAATGTATCGGCAAATCAGATTATGACTTTTTCCCAAAAGAACAGGCAGATATATTTTGGGAAAAAGACCACATGGTTTTCACCGATGGAACTGAAAATGAAAATATTGAACAACTCACTGATTCAAATGGAATCATTCGGACAATTTCAACCAAGAAGACGCTGTTGCACGATGCGGAGGGCAATAAGCTCTTAGTTGGAACAATACGTGACATTACAGAAATCTCGCAACTGCGAAAACATGAACAACAAATAAGCAATGTTCTCGGACAACTGGCCTTAGGTGCGACCCTTAAGCATGTTTTAAAGATGATTCTTGCGATTGCTGAGGAAGAGTTTCCTGGAATGATTGCTTCAATATTGCTTGTGGATAACGAAAAAAAACGGCTTTACAGTGCGGTTGAATCGAGACTTCCCGATTATTTCCTCAAGGCAATCGAGGGTACGCCTGTAAGGGACGCTATGGGGTCCTGTGGCACTGCTGCTTTTCGTGGGCAGACAATAGTTGTCGAAGATGTTCAGTCCCATCCCTACTGGAAAGGTGTAAAGAAGCTCACTGCAAAAGCAGGACTATCCGCTTGTTGGTCAGAACCCATTATAGCAACGGATGGGAATGTGGTGGGAACCTTTGCGCTGTATTACAGCAAACCTAAAAAGCCAAGCCGTCAAGAACTCAAACTCATGGAAACTATGGCGCAGGTTGCAGCAATTACCATCGAAAGTCAACGGACTAAAGACGAAGGCTTGATGCTGCGAAAGCTGCTAGAAAACATAATTGATTCAATGCCATCAGTTCTTATTGGTGTAGACAGCAAATCACGAATCACTCAGTGGAACCTCCAGGCAGAGAAGCAGGCCGGTATCTCACGAGCGAATGCTCTTGGTCAGCCTTTAGGAACAGTCTATCCTTCTATGGCTTCAGATCTTGATGAGTTGAATGAGGCGATACAGAGTCAAAAAGTTTCAGCAAAATTACAAAAGACACGTCCTTTGACCGGTGAGGATGTGTATGAAAACATTACAATTTACCCTCTTCATGCAAGTGGAATAGAGGGTGCTGTGATCCGCATCGATGATATCACAGAGAGCGTTCGACTTGAAGAGGCGATGATTCATAATGATAAAATGAATTCCATCGGGGTTCTTGCAGGAGGGATTGCTCATGATTTCAATAATATTCTTGTTGGAATTATGGGCAATTTAAATCTATCCACTGTGTTTATACAAGAAGACCATAAAGCGTATCCCCTGATACAAAAGGCAGAAAAAGCTTCCCTCAGAGCCCAGGAACTCACTAATCAGCTCCTTACCTTTTCCAAAGGGGGCGATCCGGTCCGAAAACCTCTGGTGCTGGAGAGTGTCCTGACCGAATCAGCTCTATTTGTCCTTACAGGAAGCAATGTTACATGCGATCTCTCCATCCCTCCTGATCTGTGGCGAGTTGATGTCGATGCGAGTCAGATCAGTCAGGTCGTTCAAAATCTTATTATAAATGCGAAACAGGCAATGGTAAATGGTGGCGTCATTGAGGTGACATGTGAAAATATTTACAGAAAAGATTACCATTACCTTCAAATGCTTAAAGGGGAGAAATATGTTCAGGTGACAGTCAAAGATAGTGGAGACGGTATACCTGAAGAACAACTTGGTAAAGTGTTTGATCCCTATTTCTCAACAAAGAAGGAAGGTAGCGGGCTTGGGCTTGCTGTCTGTCATTCAATCATCGCCAAACATGAAGGGTGGATAACGGTGAGATCAAACGAAGGAAAAGGGACATCATTCTCCTTCTACCTCCCTGTGGCAGACAAGGCAGAAACAGAGGTTACTTCAAAAGCATCTTCTCCCATAAAGGGTAGTGGAAAAATCATGATCATGGACGATGAAGAAATCGTCTGTGCGGTTGCCAGGGATATGCTGACTCATCTTGGTTATGAGGTTGTAACTGCCTTAAATGGCGAAGAAGCCATTCAAATGTATACAGAACTCTATAAAACTGACAGCCCCGTTGATGTGATAATTATGGATTTGACCATTCCGGATGGCATGGGAGGAAAGGAGGCTGTCAAAGAGATTTTGCACATACACTCTGAGGCAAAGGTCATTGTCTCCAGTGGCTATTCCAATGATCCTGTCATTGCCAACCACGAAAAGTATGGTTTCGCGGCGGCCCTAAAAAAACCGTTTAAGATTTCAGAGATGAGTGAGCTCGTTTCATCTCTTCTTCTTTGATACACTCCTTTACGTTGCAAGAGTATACTGCCGTAGCATCCTCTTTTACGACAAATTGTCATTCCGTATTGTAACCATGCAGAGCAGCGCATTAGCGGTTGCGAAATGGTCACAAGTGGAATAATATTAAATTTCTAATACGTTTTTCCCTGTTTGGGCACCCCGCCATTGCCCGTTTACGCTCTGTCTATGCACTTGCCGATCTGTATTTCTTATATGCGCCGTTGTGCTGCTGTTGCCTTGTTGCTTCTTTTCTGGTGCGGTGGCGCTATGGCTCAGGTTGATGAATTGCAGATTCTTGTTCTGCACTCGTATCATCAGGAGTATCCGTGGACCAAGTCGCAGAATGAGGGCTTTGTCAATGAGATATCTTCCGCGTTCGATGGGCGGAACCTGACCTTTTCCAGTGAATATCTTGATACCAAAAGGGCGTACCTTTCGGTTGCCGATCAACGTTTCTTTGCCGACTATCTTCGACAGAAATATCGAGAATATAGACCAGATATTATTTTTTCAACTGATGATAACGCGCTCAGATTTTTGCTGAAGTATAAAGGTGAGCTCTTTCCTGAAACACCGGTGGTGTTCTGCGGGGTCAACGCCATGGATATTGGTGCCCGGCTTGACAGAGCAATGTATACCGGCGTGTATGAAAAAAAAGACATAGCCCGTAATATCGAACTGATCAAGGAGCTGTTGCCTGAGCAGAAGGACATTCTGGTTGTTGGCGACAAATCTGAGACGGATGTGGCTATCAGCGCTGACATTATGAAGTTTTCCCGAGAAACTGACTGCGCTCAGGCGGGCATAACATTTACGTTTGTTTCCGAGGACAGTCTGCAGCGATTGGTGGAACGGTTGGCTGCAAATGAGCAGGGGTTAATCCTGCTCACCACAATTGGTGGCTTGCAGAATACGCAGCGTAAGCCGGTTACTATCAGTAATTCCGTTAAATCTATTGCTGAGGCTGGTGATTTTGTCATCATCAGTATGGAAGATGCCTATATGGAGCCAGGTGTTTTAGGGGGAGTGGTCACCAGTGGTAGAGCCCAGGGCCAGGCGGCAGCACGACTGGCGGTCGATATTCTGCGTGGCGGTGCCGCGGTCGCCTCGTTATCTCCAGCTACCGGGCCAAATATTCCTACCTTCGAGCATAGTATATTGGAACAGCTGAAGATTCCCGTGGCCAAGCTACCGATAGACAGTGTGATTCTGAATAAGCCGCGATCTGTTTATCAGGAGTTCAAGGAAATTATCTGGGCAACAACGACCTTCATTATCGTGTTGCTCATGGTACTCTTTTTTCTGTTTATAACTATTATCCGACGTCAAAAAGCGGAAAAAGCCCTGGCTGAAAGTGAACGTTTTCTTAATTCCGTAATCGAAAATATCCCGGATATGGTTTTTGTTAAACGAGCCGATAATCTGCGCTTTGTTCGCATGAATCGAACTGCTGAAAAATTTCTGGGGGTAGCCCGTAAAGACATTATCAACCGTACCGCCTTGGAGGTCTTTTCGCATGAGATGGCATCTGATTTTACCGATCAGGACCAGGAGACGCTACGGGATCGAAAGCTTCTCGATATTCCCGAAGAACAGGTGGCAGGTCCTGGCGGAATACGTTATCTCCACACCAAAAAAATCCCTATCCTTGACGAAAATGGCGAGCCAGTTTACCTGCTTGGTATCTCGCGTGATATAACGAGAGAAAAGATGGATCGGGAGAAACGGCTTGCACTTGAGGAGCGGCTGCTCCAGGCAGAGAAGATGGAGTCTATCGGCACGCTTGCCGGGGGGATTGCCCATGATTTTAACAATATCCTCAGTTCTGTCATCGGCTATACCGAGTTGGCCACTATTGACGCAGATAACCCGAAACAGGTTCGAAAATATTTAGCGGGTACGTTGAAAGGGGCGCAGCGTGCCAAGGACCTTATTCGCCAGATTCTGACGTTTGGTAGAAAGAGTGATCACCAGAAACATCCCGTCGATCTTTCAGACGTGGTGCGCGAGGCCCTGCAAATGCTGCGCTCGACACTTCCCGCCACGATCTCCATCGATGAGGACCTCATCGATTCGGCTGTCATTATGGCTGATCCTACCCAGCTGCACCAAATTGTGTTCAATCTCTGCACCAACGCCTATCACGCAATGATGGAGAAGGGCGGGGTTCTGGCAGTGAGTATCAAGGCGGTTATCGTCGATTCAGAGAGCAGCAATGATATGCTTCGTATGACGCCTGGGACCTACTTACGGCTCGAGGTGGGAGATACTGGTGTAGGCATGGATGCGGAAACCCGACAGCGGATGTTTGACCCCTACTATAGCACTAAGGGGCCAGAGGCTGGGACCGGGCTGGGGCTTGCAGTGGTGCACGGTATCGTAAAAAGTCACCAGGGGCATATCCATGTTTCCAGTGAGAAAGGGGCTGGTACCACGATTCATGTCTACTTTCCCATGCTGGAGAGTCAGGCTGTAGAGGGTCACTCCTCTGTGGAACCGCTCAATATCGAAGGTGGCAGCGAACATATCATTCTCGTTGATGATGAAGAAGATATCATTGCCATTAACGAGGGTTTCCTCACCCGTTATGGCTATCGGGTCAGCTCATTTACTGATGGCCGTGAGGCAATTGCTGCATTGAAAGCGCAACCTCATGAATTTGCCGCCATGGTAACAGATATGACCATGCCAAACCTGACTGGAGCAGAACTGGCCCAGCAGGCGTTGGCAATTGTTCCGGGACTGCCGATTATCCTCTGCACCGGCCACAGCGAGATCATTAACCGGGAAAAGGCGATGGCGCAGGGTATCCGTGCCTATTGCGAGAAACCAGTCAGGGGAGATGACCTGCTGGTACAGCTGAGGATGGTTCTGGGCGATCGTCTGTGAAATCTAACCCGCAGCTTAAATAATACTATCCCCAAAAAGTGCTTTTCTGAAATATCCACGCATCTTTTAGCTGCCTTTTGTTTTTTTCTGACGAACCCTAACGAATAAATATCACATTTATTGTTGTAATTATATGATATCTCAGGTTATGCTCTTTCTGTTTGTCATGGTAGAAGTCTGGGCGTTTGTGTGTTGAAGCATTACTTACCTTTTCTCAATGGGAGTTGTTATGCAGAGCAAATTTCGTCGGATAGTCTGTTTTGTGTTATTTGTTTTCTTTATCTTCCCAGTCGGTACGGCTCTGGGGTATAGCACTGTTGTCAGTTATGGAGACAGTCTGTCAGACGATGGCAACTTCGGGAGGTATACTGACGGTGCAGTATGGGTTGAGTCGTTAGCAGGGTATTATGGAGGTACGTTAATTGACCATGCCTATGGTGGAGCAACAACATCTTACGATAATCCGGCTGCTGTTGATAATGGTATTCCTGCTGGTTCTCATTCTTATGGGCTCAAGTGGCAGGTTGAAACATTTTCATCAGAATTATCAATACTACCCAATGACACGTTGATTACGCTCTGGGCTGGCGGGAATGACTTTTTACAGATGAGAGATGTAACCACTGCTGTTCTGAACATAGAGTATTCACTTGGCGTATTGTATAATAGCGGCGGAAGAGATTTTCTTGTCCCCAACCTTCCAAATATTGGCAGTACCCCAGCGGCACTGGGCGGTTATCTTCCACCAAATGCAACCCCTTGGACAATGGACTTCAACTATCAGCTTGATAGTATGCTCAATGTGTTTGCCAATTCCTACACTGACGTTAATCTGTTTGCTGTTGACACCTTTACTCTTTTTGAACACTACCCGGTTGGATCAGCTGAATGGTTAAATCTGTTCTGGGTTGATGGGTTTCACCCCTCGTCTGCCGGGCATGAGCTTGTTTTCAATGCCGCTATTTCAACACTTGAGCCAACTCCTGAGCCAACCACTTTTCTACTGTTTTGCACAGGTCTTGCCGGGATTGTAGGGTTTAGCAGAAGGAGGAGTGTCGCTGAACGCACCTGATTTGAACAGTTGCGTACAGAAGCGATCACGTCTTGTGCTTTTTGCCTTCGTGTTTGTGGGGTATTCGTCAGGGTAGAGTACTCGCAGCATAACGTGGTTTTCAAAGCACAGATAATTTCACTCAAGGGCGATATGGGTTTGGCAACCTGTATCGCCTGTTTTATTCTATATGAAATTGCTCGCAAACAGGTTTGTGTCACCTTGGGTTTCATGATTCCGCTACCGAGCTGTATCGCTTTTCTGGCATATGTGTGGTTTACTTGTATTTAAGGAAAAGATTTCTACAGCTACGACGGAGTTGGGATAATTGTCACTTTTTCCGGGTATCCTCAAGATGATCTACCAGATGGTCTCCACATGAGAACAAGCAGCAAAATTACAAACATCTCTACCTATAGAAAACGGTTACAGGGTGACCTGCTGTTTGAAAACAGCATAACAGCCATGATGCTGGTTGATGAGACCCGTACGATAACTGTTGTAAATAAAAGGTTCTGCACACTTTTTGGTTATGCATTGCAAGAGGTTATCGGACTTCAGACTTCTGTTTTAACCCCGACAGAAACACATTTTGAAGAATACACACAGTATTTTGAGCAGACCAGAAGCGGCTCAATAGAGAGTAGTGAATTACAGTACAAAAAGAAAAGCGGCGAGCTATTCTGGGTAAAACTCACAGGTATCTCCATTTCTGATGAGTCCGAAAAGTATATTCTCTGGTCCTTCGATGATATTACATCCGAGGTAGAGGCCCGCAGTGAGATACAGAACCGCTACCAGGAGCTTAATATTATTTTCAATAAGGTTCCGAGCGGGCTTATCTACGTGGTAGACGATGTTATCGAACGTGCTAACCCATCCTTTTTACATATGGTGAATGAGCCCACACAAAATGTCGTAGGCAGGAAAGTATCTGCATTTCTCGAGGATTTTGATCAGGGCAAAGATGCGAGAGTGAAAAAACTTGTAAGGTTTCACAATGGCCGCGAGCCGATAACGGTGGAACGTGAGATAGAGAAGGTTGCAGAACACAGCTATATCGTCCTTCTTATGAATATCACTCAGCATGTACGAGAGAAAAAAGCACTCTTAACACTGGCCCAGACAGACGGGTTAACCGATATATTCAATCGCAGCACGTTCCTCGAATTAGCCCAGAAAATGATAACGGACCCATCCTGTGAATATATGTCATTTGTCATGTTTGATCTTGATAATTTTAAGCAGATAAACGACAGCTATGGTCACGACATTGGTGATGATGTTCTTGTCGAATTAGCGGCTCTGTGCACAAGCCAGCTTCGTGAGGGTGAAATATTTGGACGCCTTGGTGGAGAAGAGTTTGGCCTTGCTTTTCCTGTTTCGAAAGAAAAGGGGAGTATCATCTGCAACCGGCTGCTTGAATTGATACGGAGCCAGGTGTTCACTGCTAAAAAGATCAATGTAACCGTCAGTATGGGGTTAACGGATAGTACGTTTTCAAACCTGTTGGACGCAATCTATAAGGAGGCAGACCGTCTCTTGTATTGTGCAAAACGGGCTGGTCGGGATCGTTTGGAGTGGTAGCGGTTAGAACGAGCAGTTCTGCATAAATCTGCAACAGGAGAATTACCCTTCACCTCAGGTGTAGTAGCTCAGGCATGGTCTTTACGCCACGTCCCAACTCTTCCTTCACCGCAGAACCGATATTGTGTAATGTGTAAGGCTTTTTTATATATTTGCCTGCCCCAAGTCTCTGTAATTCTTTAACACGATCCGTCCGAGAAAAACCGCTGGCTATGACCGCTTTCTGCTGAGGTTGAATTTTAAGGATCTGCTTATACGTAAGAAGACCATCCATCCCTGGTTCCATTATCATATCCAGGATAAGAAGATCTGGTGCGTTGGTTTTCATGTAGAGAACAGCTTCTTCCCCGCTGGAAACTGAAGAAACAGAGTAGCCAAGTTTTTTTAACATGGCGGTGGTGACTTCCCGCTGGTCATCCGAATCGTCTACAATGAGAATGAGCTCATTGTTTCCCAAATACTCATCCAGGGAATCCTCTATTGGTGTCTCTTTTAACATCTCCCGTGTTAATGGGATGTAGAAGGAGAGCGTTGTTCCAGCCCCTTCTGCGCTTTCAATATCTATATAACCGTTATGGTCCTTTATCGTTCCCCAGACGACAGCCATCCCAAGGCCTGTTCCACTTCGTGCCATAGACTTATTGGTATAAAATGGCTCAAATATTTTTTCTATATCTCCTGAAGCTATGCCTGTTCCGTCATCTGAGATGGTAACTCTCACATATTCGCCTTCTGCTATCTGTTCATACCCTTTGACTGCACGGTCTAGATAGACATTGGATGTAGATATCGTAATCGTCCCTCCTTCCGGCATCGCTTCTGCCGCATTAGAGAAGAGGTTCATGATACTTTTAGAGAGATGTGTGGGGGACCCTTTGACGTTTAACAGCTCATTGTCAAGTTGAGAGATTACCTGTACACCCGGATGATACGAAATAAGTGTTTCCATTTCCGGGCTTTGTAACTGCTCTGTAATTATCTGGTTAATGTTCACTATCTCGATGACTGAGACACCTCTTCTCGCCATTGTCAGGAGATCCTGCACAACGTGTACAGCCTTTTGTCCAGATTTCTGTATGGTCAAAAGTGGTTTTCTTAAAGGGCTGTCCTCAGCAATATCCATGAGGAGCAGCTCCGGGTAACTCACAATGCCGGAGAGGATATTGTTGAGGTCGTGGGCAACTCCACCGGCAAGGGTGCCTATGGCTTCCATCTTTTCTGCACGCTGCAATTTAGCTTCCATGAGTTTTGCTTTAGATATATCTGAAACCGTAACGATTTGGCCTTTTGAAGGATTATCAGAATCAAGAGGATATGCCCTGAGATTGCAAGAGAGAAGTGTACCATCTTTTCGTACCCATTGCGTTTCAAGCCCTCCATATTCTTTGCTATGGATGATATTGAGCAACTCACTGCCCACCCGTTCAAACTCTTTACTATCGTTATAGAGTAAACGTGCAGACTTGCCCAATAACTCATCTTTCTCGTAGCCAAGCAGGGTGTACATGGTATCGTTGGCCCAGTCCATCCGTCGGTTTATAACAAGCCCGATACCAATAGGAGAGGCCTTGAGTATTGCCTCCAGACGCTGTTTACTGGCCTTGAGTTCTCTGGTTCGCTGGACAACGGCCTCCTCAAGCTGAACCCGGTTTTGCCTGAGAGACGCTTCGGCCTGTTGAAGAGTCGCCACCTGGGATTTGATTGTTTTTCCCATATCATCCAGCACCTGGGCAAATTCCTGGAATTCAATATGCCGTGGTGCAAGAATATTTGAAGTAAAATTTCCTTTTGCGTACTCGGCAGAGATTAACTGAAGGTTATGCAACGGGTCTTTAAGGAATCGTTTCAGCAGGAAGCTGGTCATTAAAATGAGACAGGTACAACAGATAAGAATTATCAGGATTCCGGTAAATACAATCTGTCTGTTATGTTGCTTAAGATAATAGTCGGTCAAGGCAAACTGGACAGTCCCTACAAATTCGTCTTCATATTCAACCCTGCGGGTATGCTGTCGCACCGGTGCTGTTGTTTTGTTTGTCTTGCTCTTATCGTGGAGAAAAAGTGAATTACCAACAGCGTCTTTTACTGAAAGAAAGACTATCAGATCATTGTTTGAATACGCATCTGCAATTAAGGTGACGCTTTCATAGTTAAGGTTCCACAAAGGAAATTGCAGGGCATCGCTGATAACCTGACTGTACTCTTCCCCGAGCTGTTCAAGCTCGACAGTTCCCTTGTTGATCTGAAAGGTATAATAGAGCCCCAGGCTCAAACAGCCGGTAATCAATATGGTAAGTCCAAGTCCGAGCGTTAGGTTTCGCGAGATGGAAGGATGCTTAAGCACGTTGTCCTTTAATCAGTGTACGTGTTGACAATGCTGGTAAACGCTTCAGATTTTTTTATATCCCTGATAGCGTCCCAGATGTTTTGCGCAGTGTCAGGATGCTGTTTGACAAATTGCCGAGAGAGCATCAGATAATATGGTTTTTCCCAGATGGGAAGTTTTTCTTTAATGATATTTGCGTATTCATCAGGTTTACGCTTGAGGTAGGCATCAAATACAGATTCCAGGCAGATAATTCCCTGAAGTCTTTTCTGGATAAGCATATCCGGTGAGTTTTCATGAATCGGCACTTCTTTGATCGAAACGCCTTTGTCCGTGAGATAGTCTACAATGGCCCAGCCATCCGGAACCCCAATAGTACCTGAGAGACCAGAAAATTCATGACCATCCCAGGAGAGGTGAGATCCTTGTAATGTATAGAGGTAATAGGCGTTATCACGCGTCTTTCGATTTGGATCAACAACACCATCTTTCTCGGGATAGTGGCCAATCTTCATGCGTTCCGTCTGGTAACTCGCTGGAAAGATGCCATCTACCTGGTTGTGCTCCAACTGTTGCAGGCAGAGCTTCCATGGTAACCGTTTCATAATTAATTCCAGACCCAGCTTTTCGGCTACCATCCGGTAAAGTTCAATTTCAATTCCTGGTCGTTCTTCATCAAATGTTGTTCCACCACCGGTTATATACCGACCTCCGGGTGTGTTATCTGTTACGAGCAGCAATGTCTGGGCAGCAAGTGGAGTGCTGAGAGAGAAAAAAGATATCATCATGGCGAGGATGATACAGTATTTTGGCACCATCTGAAGACGCAAAGGCAAATCGTTCCCTCGTAATCGGTAATCTTTTAAGGTTATCGTATTTCTTAATGATACGTTACCATCCATAAAGAGGTCAATGGCAGGAGGCAATTCAGTATTTTTTTACCCATCACTCTGGAGCAGGTGCATTTTTAGCATTCTGCAGTTGCTGAGCATAGCGATAATCCATTTCCGCATTTGGTGTATTAGCCGGCCGAACGATAGTGCCGGTTGCTTCAACAGTATGGGCAACGTCCACACCACCAAATAGCTTAACATTTGCCTCAGCACCACTGGGCCACATGGCAATACATGATGATGGCGGCATAACAGTATTGGAGGTTTGTTGTTGTAAAGATTGCAGCAGATTTTCTTTAACAAAAGATAACGTCGCTGGGCTTCCTTTGAGCCGCATACCATCACATTCAACAATAGCTCCTGCGGGTATCGTTTCTACGGTTAAGGTATAGAGCTGGTGTCGAGCACATCCGCTGAGGCTCAGGAAAACTAATCCAACTGCGAACATATGTAACGTTTTCATACTCCTCCAAGCAGTGATTACGTTGGCTCTTCTGGCCGTTTTCTCTAAAAGCTATTGTTTGATTTCAAGGTAGATTATGCATTTTATTCTAGCCGTATTTTGATATTACTGGATAAAAATTGAACTGCAACGATGAAGTTGGAGAGGTTAGTAATTGTTCAATGTACCTTGTTATAGTTTAAGCTGCGCGGTGTATAGTGTTGTATCGAATATAGTGCTTCTGGCCGGATAAAATTCGTCTTTTTAGATATTAAAGGGTTCTGTAATCGATTGATTATTCATTCGTTTGTTGTATTAAGGGTGGCGAAGAAGGTGTAAAATGTGCAATAGTAGCCCTTTGCTAAATACATACCTTGATTAACCATATATAAAATAGAGGATCATCGTGGATCATAATTATTCAGAAAGCTTACTTGTTCATTTTAGACGGGTCGAAGCGTTACGGGCAGAAGCTTTGGAGTGTAAGGTGATCGATCTGTCGTCACGACAGCTTTGTGATCTGGAGTTGCTGCTGAATAGGGGGCTTTATCCGCTGAACGGTTATCTCGGTAGAAAGGATTATGATTCGGTGGTTGAAAAGATGAGGTTGGCCGATGGTACTGTCTGGCCCATGCCCATCTGCCTTGATATGAATGAGAAGACGGCTGCCGGGTTGAGTGTGGGGAGTAAGGTTGCGCTCAATGATGAAGAAGGCTTTTTGCTGGCACTGCTAACAATAGAAGATATATGGCAACCAGATAAAAAAAGAGAAGCTCTGTCTGTGTATGGCACGGATGATCCTGCCTCCCATTCTGGTGTGAGGCAACTCTATGATAAAGTTGGTGACTGGTATGTGGGAGGTTTATTGGAAGGGGTGAGTCTGCCCATCCACTATGATTTTCAGCATTTGCGCCTGAGCCCATCTGAGACGGTGCGCACCTTTACGATGAATGGCTGGCGCAATATTCTTGGTTTTCATACAGATGAATATCTGCACTGCGCTCATAGGGAGATGGTTATTGCTGCGGCCCGGGAGGCTGGGGCAGCGATATTCTTACAGCCGGTGGCTGATCTCAGCCATCCGGGTAATCTTGATTACTATACACAGATTCGCTGTTACCAGGCTTTTACAGAAAAGTTTCCCCCCAATATGATAAAACTTGGGTTAACGCCCTTTGCCAGCCGCAAAGCCGGGCCAAAGGAAGCGTTATGGCAGGCGATTATCCGCAAGAATTTTGGTTGCAGCCATTTTATGGTGGCCGATGACCAGGCTGATCCTTTTGCCGCAAGTGACGGCGAAGCCCGTTTTTACCCGCGTGGTGCAGCCCAAGAACTGGTTGCCAACTATGCACAGGAAACTGGTATCGCCATGGTGCCACAGCGGCAAATGGGTTACCACCAGGAATTGAAAAAATATGTGGTGCTTGATCAGGTTGAGGAGTCTGATGTTGCGACGATCTCATCCAGAGAGCTGCGGCGCAGAATGGTTTCTGGCGAAGATGTACCGACATGGTTTTCCTATCCTGAGGTAGTGGATCAGCTGAAATGTTCATTTCCGCCCAAGGCAAAGCAGGGGTTCACTGTTTTTATGACAGGTTTCTCCGGTTCTGGTAAGTCGACCATTGCCAAGGTCTTGCTGGTAAAGTTTATGGAGATGTGTGATAGGCCGGTTACCTTGCTTGATGGCGATATCGTTCGTAAAAACCTTTCTTCCGAGCTGACATTTTCGAAAGAGCACCGGAATTTGAACATTACTCGCATTGGCTTTGTGGCCAGTGAAATTACGAAAAACGGTGGTATCGCCCTCTGCGCGCCCATTGCCCCGTATGAAGAGTCGCGACAGGCCAATCGCGAGTTGATCTCCCGCTACGGCGGCTTTGTTGAGGTACATGTCTCTACACCGCTGGAGGTGTGTGAACAGCGGGATAGGAAAGGCCTTTATGCGAAAGCCAGAGCGGGAAAGGTAAAAGGGGTGACCGGCATCACCGATCCTTATATTGCACCCTCAAATCCAGAGCTGACAATCGATACAACGACCCTCACGCCCATGGAAGCAGTGCAGGAGATATTGCTTTACCTGGAAGAGCAGGGATATCTTGTTTGAGAGGTATAGCCAAGTTCATGATACTTCCTGAGGAGTTGATGTGTCAGGTATAATCCCGTTATTTGTTCTTTTGCAGGGTTGCGTAACTGCAACACCTGTTCGCCGTCCGAGCCGTAGGCATATTTGCAGATAGTGTAGGGTGATTAATGTGGCTATGTGAATTGGGATGTTAATCATGAGGCTTGTGCACTAGCTTCTTCCCCTTCGACCTCTGAATTCTCATCATCAGGGCTTTCAAGATCTTTAACAAGATCCTCAAAGCTTGATTGAATATCTTCAGCATCAGCATTGACTGCAGCCTTTATTTCACTGAGATTAACATCCGGGTTCATTGATACGCTTAACGGGCTTGTTGCCATAACAACAAAATCGCCCTGTTCATCTAGTTCAACAGGAGCTCGTTGTGTTGAACGCCATAAGGCAAAGACCGTAATCAAGCAGAGCATTGAGCCGATACATCCATAAAAAGCCTGAGGGCCAAAAGCATCCATGGCAAAAGCAGTTATAGGAGTGCCGACGGCAGCTCCGACAGCGCTTAACAGCACCAGAGTGCCACTGGCCGCGACCATTTGTGTGGGAGTGAGGTAATCGTTGGTATGTACGCTACAGAGTGAATATAACGGCATGGCCAAACCACCTACGATGGTAGCGAGCGGATAAAAAAATACTCCTTCTCCTGAAGAGTATATTGCCAAAAAGGCTGCGGCGGCGCCTCCAACGCAACTTAAAATAATTACTTTACGAGGACCGTAGTTATCGGAAAGCCAGCCCAGAGGATATTGGAACAGAAACCCGCCAAATATAAGTGAACTCATAAAAAAAGAGACCTCTTTTATCGACAGGCCAATGCCGGTTGCGTATACAGCTCCCATCCCGAAGAATGCTCCTATTGACATTCCTGTGACAAACATGCCAAACACGCCAAGGGGTGACACGCGGTAAAGCTGTAACAGACTAACAGATTCAAGTACTTCGTTTTTTGGTGCTTGTGCAGTTGATAAAAGTATAGGGATAACGGCAAAACTGATAATAAAGGATACCAGTACGAATAGATCGTAACTGGAAGGGTGTGCGACATTCAGTAGAATTTGCCCTCCTGCCATCCCACCGAGGGAGACAAGCATATAGAAGCTTAAGAGCTTTCCACGTGTTTTATTTGTTGCCGCTTCGTTAATCCAGCTTTCAACAACAATAAAAAGACCAGCATAGGCGAAACCTGTTACTATGCGCATTGCCCACCAGACCCAGGGAACAACAAAAACAGCCTGAACTAGAATCGAAGTGGAAGCAAGTGATGCGAGGGCGCCAAAAATACGAACGTGACCAACGCGTCCAACCATTTTGGGAACAATATTACACCCGGCAATGAGGCCAATAAAATAGCCGGACATTATAAAGCCGGTAATGGTCGTACCAAAATCTTCCAGGGATGCACGTACACCAATAAGGGTCGTCTGCAGACCATTTCCCAGCATGATTAGGCCCATGCCCAGAAGCAGTGCCCAGCAGTTAGAAAGTACAATCAACATGTCTTCACCTTGTGGAATATCCGTAATACTATAATAAACCGAATTTTGTCGGTGGTAGAAAAACCTGTCCTTAAATATGAGACAGCACATCATATATGAATGCAGTTGAAACAGTCACATTGGCTCAATTATCTGGAAACTTCTAAAAATGCAAACACTAACTGTTGTGTGACACTATTGGTGATTTCCAAAAGGTAGACTAAAGGGACCAACCATGTGGTACGAGTTGGGGTAATGCCTTCATATACGTAGCATTACTTTCTGGAACGGCTTAAAATCATTAATATTTGGAGAACAGAGAAAAGTGGTGATATAATTACACCATAGGCCATGATAGCTGGCGCCTGAAAACCCAATATCTCAGATGTTGAGATACGTTGAAAAACGGGGCTATCAATGTTGCCTGACGAACACTTGGCACTGGTAATTGTTTCTATAGAATGCCATCCTGAAAAAGTGCTCACTGCACAACTTCATTTTTTCACAATGAAGCTTCTAATTTTTCAAGCTACTCATAAGAAAATGAGAGAATACGTGAATTAAGGAACGCAAGAATTATGAGTGAGAAACCAGGTGAGTAGAGATGGATGTAGATAAACCTTTTTTGCCCACGTTTACTGATGTATTTGGGGCTGTTCGGGAGCCATTGGTTGTCCTTGATGCTACGTTAAGGGTAGTAAAGGCCAATAGCGCATTCTACCGTCTTTTTGAAGTTGAACCTCAAGAGACAGAAGGTTTGGTAATCTACAATCTTGGTAGCCGTCAGTGGGATATTCCTAAACTCAGAGAGCTACTTGAGACTATCCTTCCCAAAAATCAGGAATTTAAAGACTTTGAAGTAGAGCATACTTTTGAGGATATTGGATTAAAAATTATGCATTTGAATGCCAGACGCATTTGTAATGAAAATGATGACAATCAGCTGATTCTAATGGCAATTGAGGATGTGACAGAGCGTGAATGCAGTAAAAGGCATCTTGATGATATTGTGAGGAAACGAACTTCTGAGCTGACAATTGCACAACAAAACGCAGAAGAAAGCAAACGTATTGCCGAAACCGCTCTTGAGGAAGTTAAAAAATTAAAGGATCAGCTCGAAGCAGAGCGTGAGTACCTTCTGGAAGAGATCAAGCTTGAGCTTAACTATGATACTATCATTGGGCAGAGCAATGAAATTAAATATGTTTTGTATAAGGTTGAACAGGTTGCAACGACCGATACAACTGTCCTTATTCAGGGGGAAACCGGAACGGGAAAAGAATTGATCGCTCGGGCTATTCATGACTCAAGCAGCTGCAGGGACCGCGCCATGGTTAAGATGAATTGTGCTGCGTTACCTGCAAACCTGATTGAAAGTGAACTTTTCGGGCATGAGAGAGGGGCTTTTACTGGGGCTAACAATAGACGGATAGGGCGATTTGAGCTAGCGAACGGCACAACCCTTTTTCTGGACGAGATTGGCGAATTGCCGCTCGAATTGCAACCAAAGCTTCTTCAGGTTTTAGAAAGTGGAAGATTTGAACGATTGGGCAGTTCTCAAACACAAAACGTTAACGTCCGAATTATTGCTGCGACTAATCGTAATCTCGAAAAAGAGGTTCGAGAAGGGAGATTCAGAGAAGATCTCTGGTATAGGTTGAATATTTTCCCCATTACGATGCCACCACTCAGAGATCGCCTGGATGACATTCCACTTTTGGTACAACACTTCGTTGGAAAAATATCTAAGCGATTAGGCAAGGTAATTGAGGTTATCCCTGCAGGAGTTATGACCAGTCTGCAAAGCCATTCATGGCCGGGAAATATCCGTGAACTTGAAAATGTCCTTGAACGAGCGGTGATAAATTCATCAGGCCCCAAGTTGAGTATGTATGATGAACTAAAGCACGTCTCAAGCCATGAACCGGATAATTTGCAGACCCTTGCAGCGGTTGAACGGGAGTATATCATTCGTGTGCTTGAGCAGACGCAGTGGAAAGTAAGCGGGAAAAACAGTGCATCTGAAATTCTTGGAATTGAACGCAGTACCTTACGTGGCAGAATGCGTAAGCTCAACATCAGTAAAGAGTAGATCCACACGATCCACACGTTACAAAATGATGAATGAGCCAAAAGGGATTTAATGAGAAATGCGATTTACTGCTGTTTAAGGACGCGAAAGCTGGGTTTTTGTGTCAATTATGCCGTTTCTGTAGGGTTGAACTACGAGCCATCATTTGCCTTTTGGGCTGGGAGAATACAACTTCCTGTTGTTCGTACAATTCATCCCAGTTAGATGGAGGGTGAGTGTATACCGCTACAGAGTTGAACTGGCGCTTGATGGAGGAACCATCTGCCATTTTGATGATTACACTACCTGCTTGTGTTATTTCTTGAACAATACCGTAAGATCGAACAAACGCTCTTGACCTGCTATCCGGGTGGTCAGCCATGACGATGTCGCCTTTTTGCATATTTAGCTCCTTTATTGTACAGCAATGAGCACTAGTGGTTGGGTAAATGATTACAGGAGTTCGTTGGATGGGGGGCGCACTGATGCTTCTGGTTTCTGAGAGAAAATGTTACCAGTCGATTAGCTTCCACGTCTCCATGCATTATCTCTTGCCAGCGTTTTTTTCGGACAGGATACTGGCAAACGCCTGGCCTCTTTGCTGTTTTTCAAGCTTGTCTTTTTTCAGCTGTTTGTGCTTAATGTTGGTTTGTTTCTGACTTTTTTCCTTACTTTTCCTGCCACCTTTGTCTCCCATTGTTTTACTCCTTATTACATATGGTTTTGTCGATCAGGTGCGTGAATTGCCCAAACATAAGGGCATTCGTTATATCTGCTATCACATTGTTGTAGTAATAATTATAGTCTTGCAATTTTTATTCCAGTCTTGTATGGTTAATCAAGTGGGTCGTATGTGTCCGATTGTTTATCGATATTTTTTCAATACTCCCTCGCTGGAGCCACAAGCTATTATGGAATCAATGGTCATAATTGACCTTTGGTTACATATGACCATTTTCCCGTTGATTTCATTTTTGATGCGTTAGAGACAGAAGCACTGAAGAGTATGATTGGCTGGGTTTTGCTTGTAGCTGTACCTGTCTTTATACTTTTTTCCGTTATATATCAGACTACCCCAACGACGAATCGTACCAAAATCTGGTAGCGAATTTTTTTACTCTACAGATCTAGCTGCAAAGAACGTTACCTGTAATGAGCACAACGCCATGATCAGCGAGGCGTTACAGGTCATATATGACCATTTGGCTATATATGACCCGAAGTTTATCCGTTTGTGCAGGAGTTCGATTCATGTCACACCGGAAATATCTGTACAAATACAGAGTGATTGACTGTTAGATGGTAGGACACATGCTCATGGCACGAAGATTGCTTTTAATAAAAAGTAGCAGATGTATTTCACCTAATTCAGGAGAATCCAATGGACAAAAAAGAATCGTATAGAAAAGACATTGTGGCAAAAGTTGAGGCAGAAGCAGCGAAGCTGGTTGAGCTCAAGGCAAAAATGTGCAACACAGCAACTGGTGTGCGGACAAAAGATACAGACCGCATTGAGTTTCTTGAGCAAAAAATTAGTGAGGGTAAAAGCTCTCTACGCGAGTTGAATCGGGCTCAGGCAAACACCCGTGGACGGACTAATGATAAGATGGGCAGGTCCTGGAGAAAATTACAGGACTCACTCCAGGATGACATCTCCACGTTTGAAGGGGAGCACTAAACTGAAATTCTAGAGACCTTCCCCTAATCGCCCAGATAAGAGATCCCAAACCAATGATCATCGTCAGAACAATTCTGAACACTCTGCCGGAGAAGCAGAAAGAAGTTAATCAAACTCTCCTTTCGATGGTTGAGCCGCCACTAAACAGAAATGGACTTCTCAGTTATGGTATCTACCGAGATATTGAAGACAGCAATATTTTTTTCCTGATTTCAGAATGGGAAAGTCGTGCATCCCTGAATCTTCATCTGAGATCGGATGCTTTCAGCGTATTACTTGGTATAAAAGGCCTTTTGTTGAAACCAATTGAAATTCATATACTCAACGTTTCATCTCTGGAAGGGTTTGACGCTGTTAAAGCGGCCAGATGTGAAAACCGTTGAGGCATATTTCTGGCCTGCTTCTCTGCATGTTTTCGCTGTATTACGATTGAGGGCTGTTACTGAAAAAAGCTCTTCTCAAAGCTGCCTCCATGCCACGAATTTCAGCCAGCCCTTTTAGTCTCCCAATGGCAGAGTAGCCAGGATTAGTGTTCTTTTTTAAGTCATCAAGCATTTGATGCCCGTGATCTGGGCGCATGGGAATGAGTCGTTGATCTCCGTTGAGTGCTCGTCGCTGCTCTTCTGCCAGAATGGCCATGACCATACCATACATATCGACATCGCCAGCCATGTGCGAGGCCTCATGAAAACTGTTGGGGTTCTCTTCGCGTTGGGTAGAGCGGAGATGGGTGAAATAGATTCGTTTGGCGTATTTTTTCGTCATCTTGACCAACTCATTATCCTGTCTGACGCCATATGAGCCGGTACACATGGTGATGCCGTTTGCCTGGCTTGGTACTGCATTAAATAGCCAATCGAGATCTTCAGCTGTGGACACAATTCGTGGCAGTCCGAGGATGGGGCGTGGCGGGTCATCCGGGTGTACGGCGAGCCGGATTCCATGTTTTTCACAAATTGGTACGATCTCCTGGAGGAACAGCGCCATATTTTTACGCAGAATATCCTTATTTACATCCGCGTAACGGGAGAGCTGAGCACGAAACTGATCGAGGGTATAGCCTTCTTCTGAGCCAGGCAATCCAGCAATGATAGTAGTGGTGAGCTTGGTCTTATCCTTCTCTGACATCTGGCCGAAATATTCAGTGGCTTCAAGCTTTTCAGAAGCCGAGTAGTCGTTTTCAGCTCCCTCACGCTGCAAGATGTGCAATTCGAAAGCAATAAAAGCAATGTGGTCAAAACGAAGGGCCTTGGAACCGTCTTCCAGCTCATACTCCAGATCGGTACGGGTCCAATCAACAACAGGCATAAAATTATAGCAGACGGTATCAATCCCACATTTTGCTAGATTGCTGAGTGTCACCTTATAATTGTCAACCCATTGTTGGTAATTCCCCGTTCTGAGCTTTATCTCTTCATGGACAGGTACACTTTCAACTACAGACCAGGTCATGCCTTTAGCGTGTAAGGTCGCTTTACGTTGTTCAATTTCATCAATGTCCCAGATCTGACCATTAGGAATATGGTGTAATGCCGTAACGATAGCTGTTGCGCCAGCTTGTCGAATGTCATCAAGGGATACCGGGTCTTTGGGGCCATACCAGCGCCATGTCTGTTCCATAAGTATTACCGTTTCAAATTTATCATGAGAAAATCAGGATGAAACCATTCTGCTCTCAAATATTATGTATGAGATAGCCACCGTCAACCGGTATAGAAACGCCGGTAACAAATCCAGCTGCTTTATCGCTCGCTAAAAATAGTGTAGCACCTGCAAGTTCCTGAACATCGCCGAAGCGGCCATAAGGGGTATGGGCAATAACGGATTTACCGCGCTCTGTGTATTCACCTGTTTCCTGGTCGATCAACAGTGCTTTATTCTGCTTACCGATGAAAAAGCCTGGGGCAATAGCATTGATGCGAATACCGTTCTTGGCAAATTCGTTTGCCGACGCCATGGTAAGGTTGAGTGTAGCTGACTTGGCTGCATCATATGCCCAGACACCTGAGAGCGGGTTGTAAGATGCCATGGAGGTGAGGTTGATGACCGAACCCTTAATATCATTTTCAATCCAATAAGTGGCGAATATTTTTGTTGGAATCATCAGGCCAGCAACGAGGTTCATATGGAGAACCTTTTCGAAAACTTCCATATCGGTTTCGATAAAGGAAGACTTGCCAATATTGCCGCCAACACCATTAATGAGAATATCAACCTGCCCAAAGTGTTTTGCCGCCGCGTTAAGTGCATCCTCTACCTGTTGTTCGATTCCGGCATCTACACGGGCACCTTCCACCCTACCTTCAGTACCTTCAATAGCACGGAGATAATTCATGGCGTTATCGATGGACTCTTGAGAGCGACTCCATACCATAATATTGGCACCTGCCTTAACAAGCGCTTCTGACATAACAAGACCAATGGCACCGGCACCGCCGGAGATAACAGCGGTTTTCCCTTTAAGACTAAACATCTCATTTAGATAGTTCATATCCTGCATCCTTTTTATGGGTTGTGTACGACTGATTATTACATTATTTATCGCTACCTTGTGTATTTAAACGCCGGTTAGACGATTACCAAAAAAGACAATTTCTTTTGGCAGATCTTGCAACCAGCAGTTGTTGTAGCTTTACTACTTTGATATGTGTTTGTGTCTATAATTGAATTTATGAAAACAAGTTTCTGATAATGAACAAGTATTTGCATCCCAGAAGTATATTTATGTGATCTTGTATACCTATATATAGCATAGTGGGCGCAGTTTGGAAGAATAAAATGTAGTAATACAATTTATCAGTTGACCTGACGCCTCAAATAGTAGTATTACAACGTAAATACTTAAAGGAATATTATGAAAGATGATTTGCTGCGCAATATTACTGAATCGCTTGGTGACCTGAATCCTTCAGAAGCTAAAGTTGGGCGTTATGTTCTGATGAGCCCGGATACGGTTGTTCACCAGAGTATTGCCGTTCTGGCCAGTGAGGCAGAAGTGAGCGAACCTACAGTGATGCGTTTTTGCAGATCGCTTGGTTGTAAGGGGTACCAGGACTTTAAGCTTGACCTTGCAGTGGCTCTGGCCGGTGACACTCCATATGTTTATACCTCCATAGAGCAGGATGATACTACTGCTCAGATGGCTGAGAAAATATGCCAATATTCATCAAATTCTCTTCGTGTTCTGTATGAGACCCTTGAAATGTCAGAGCTTGACAGGGCGATAGACCTATTAAACAGTGCTGGTCGCATTGAGATCTATGGCTCTGGAGCCTCCGGAATTGTCGCGTTGGATGCCCAGCACAAGTTGTTTCGGACCAAAGTTCCGACCGTTGCGTATCGTGACAGCCACATGCAGATGATGTCTGCCTCAAGTCTTGATGAGAATTGTGTAGCTCTGGCATTTTCCTATACCGGTGAATCCGTAAATATAATTGAGGCTGCGAGGATGGCCAAAGAACAGGGCGCCGTTGTTGTAGGGGTGACCCGCAAGAATTCGCCTCTTTCTAAGCACTGTGACTGTGTTATCAACAACCCGAAGATCGAGGATACCAAACTCTTTGCACCCATGGTTTCTCGTATATGTCAATTGGCAGTCGTCGATATCCTGGCAACTGGTATAGCTATGAAGAAAGGTTCCGTGGCCTGGGAGCATCTGAAAAAAATTAAGAAAAGCGTAAGTTTTCTTCGCGTGCCAGAGGATCAGAAGTGATGCATTCACAGGTAATATGGAGAGCAGGATGAGTTTTTCAATAGCATTGATTGGCGAATGCATGATTGAGCTGCAGGAAATTGAACCGGGTAAAACGCAACAGACGTTTGGTGGGGATACACTCAACGCTGCTATTTATGCGGCTCGACTTGGTAAAAAAATCCCGGTTCGTGTGGATTATGTCACAGCCCTGGGTAGAGACAACTTTAGTGATAACATGGTTGCATTCTGGGAGCGCGAAGGCGTCGGCAGTGATCTCGTTATCCGCCAGAAGGGGGAGCAGCCAGGCCTGTACTACATCCAGCTGGACGAAAATGGTGAACGTACCTTCAGTTACTGGCGTGGTGAAGCCGCAGCCAAAAAGTGTTTCGAATATGCAATGAGTGAGAAACTTCTGGAACAGCTCGGAGAGTATGATGTGCTCTACCTGAGCGGCATCAGTGTAGCGATTCTTACCCTGAGCAGTAGAGAACGTCTTTTTGCACGGTTATCAGAATTGGCAGCTACTGAAACAAAGATATTTTTTGACTACAATTACCGGCCACATCTCTGGAAATCGAAAACTGAGGCTACACAGGTATTTGAGCAGATTCTCCCCTGGTGTGACACAGTTTTTGTCGGGCTTGACGAGCTGGAAGCTTTGCATGGTGTTGTTTCCACCGTTACCGGTCACCAATATCTTTCAGAGATGGGAGTTCGGGAGTCCGTTGTACGAAGTGGTTCAGAGCCCTGTTCTATCCGTTCAGATGGAAATTTAGTAGAGGTTGCAGCAAACAGGGTAGAGAATGTGGTTGATACCACAGCAGCAGGTGATTCCTTTAGTGCTGCTTACATGGTTGCAAGGCATTCTGGGTGTTCTGTGCAGAAAGCTGCTGAAATTGCACATCGTATGGCAGCATACGTTATTGGCTACAAAGGGGCAATTGCTCCTCTGGAAGAGATGCCAAAGTTTGATGATATGCATTGATACAAGACCGATTGTAAAGCTGAGATGAGCGGTAGCCCAAATAATTTTAGCGTGCAGTCCAGTTTATAGAATTTCAAAGTGGCTTGCCTATACAAGCTCTTTTAAAGGAGTGAACATGGCAGATATATTGGTCAATGATAAGGAACTTCGCACCCTTGTCACTGAAAGGTTGGTTGAGGGTGGGTTAAACACACCCCATGCGGAAATAGTGGCGGATGTGTTGGTACATGCAGACTTGCGTGGCGTACGCTCCCATGGTGTCATTCGGACAGAGCATTACGTAACCCGGCTAAAGGCTGGCAGTCTAAACAAGAACCCGAATTTTTCTATTCGCAAAGTACGCTCAGGTTCAGCACTATTGAACGCCGATGCCGGTATGGGCCATGCTGCCTGTTGCGAAGCAATGGATGAAGCCATCGTTATGGCGAAAGATTCCGGAATCGCCATGGTTGGTGTGGAAAATGGAAGTCATTGCGGTGCATTATCCTATTTTGTTCTGAGAGCCGTTGAAAAGGATATGATTGGTATGGCAGTTACCCATACCGATAAATGTGTTGCCCCTTACGGTGGAGCGAAGGCCTTTTTTGGTACCAACCCTATAGCATTTGGTTTTCCAACAAATACGCATGATCCGGTTGTTCTGGATATGGCGACCAGTAACACAGCCTTTGGCAAGATTCTGCATGCTAAAGAGCAGGGCACATCCATTCCGGATGACTGGGGTATTGATGGTGAAGGCGCTCCCACAACAGATCCGGATAAGGTTGAGGCGCTGATTCCATTTGGCGGCTACAAGGGATATGGCATGGCGTTGGTGATCGATGTTTTGACCGGTGTTTTGATGGGGGCTAAGTACGGTCCTCATATCAATGCCATGTATGGTGACTATGACAAACCTCGTGAACTTGCCAGTCTGATGATCGCTATTGATCCGTCTACGTTCTCCACAACAGAACGTTTCAAGGCACAGATGGATGCCATGGTGGATGATCTCCATGCCCAACCAGTCCAGCCAGGGTTCGAGAAGGTCTATGCGCCAGGTGAGCCTGAAATCATGCTGGAGGCAGCGAACCTTGAACGTGGTGTTCCTGTCGTAGATACCATCTATCAGTGGCTGAAAACAGGAAAGTGATATTCCTGCGATTTTGAACGGAAACCAAGTTTCGTGAATGCTGAAGATCAAGAGCAAAGAAATCTATGAGAGCACCAACACTCAGCGTGTGAAAATATGAAAGCAATAGAGATTTCAGATACCCGGTTAGTCACTATTATCGATAAACCGGAACCGTCCATTACAGAGCCAACTGATGTTATTGTGCAGATTGCGGCCGTTTCTATCTGTGGAACGGATGTGCATACCTTCACCAATACCCATCCCTTTGTAAAGCTGCCGGTTGTCGTCGGTCATGAATGCAGCGGTGTGGTTACAGAAGTTGGAAGTGCTGTCACTTCATGTAAACCCGGTGACAGGGTTACCATTGATCCGGTCTGGGGATGTGGAGACTGTCTTCCCTGCAAGAGTGGCCGCGCCAACGCCTGCGCAAATGTGAAGTGTCGTGGCGTACATGTGGAAGGGGCAATGCAGGAATTGTATAAGGTGCGCGAGCAGGATGTGTACACGGTACCGGATACTCTTCAGGATCTGGTACTGGCCGCAAGTATCGAACCATTTGCCATTGGCGCCCAGGCCGTCTGGCGCGGTAATGTCAGCAAAGGCCAGACTATGGTCATTTTTGGTGCAGGACCAATAGGGCTGACCACCATGTTTATGGCTATGAACCGGGGTGCTGAGTGCATCATGATAGATATGAATCAGTCCCGACTTGATAATGCCATGAAATATGGTGCCAAAGGCGTTGTCAATGGCAGTGCGAATAATATCAAGGAGCAGGTGCTGGCGCTTTCTGGAGATGAAGGGCCACTGGTGAGTTGTGATGCGGTAGGACACCCTTCGATCGTTGATCTCTCAGTAGAATTAACGGCCCCTACCGGGACGGTGATTCTACTCGGTATGGATGGGCAGCCCAACAATGTAACCGAGCTCGCAATCTTTCGGAAAGAACTGACTATAGTCGGTAGTCGCATGAATTCCGGAATGTTCCCGACAGTATTGAAACTGGTAGAAGCAGATGCGCTGCCACTTGATGCCATCCTTACTCATCGTTTCACAAGTGAGAAAGCGACAGAGGCATTTACCATGTCAATTGAGCAGCCTGACGGATTTACCAAGGCGGTAATAACCTTCTGATTTCTGAGCAGTGGTCACACGTGTGGCCTAGAGATAGTAACGCCTTTAATACGGTATAACATACGCTGAATAATGTGGAGAGAGTAATGGACGTCAGACACCCCATACATCCGGAACATGCGATGCTCCTCGGTACAACCGAGATGCGTGAACATTTTCTGGTACAAAAAGTATTCGTTCCGGGAGAGATATCGCTGACTTACAGTCACATAGATCGGATTATTGTGGGTGGTATCTGTCCACTCGATTCAGAGCTGGTTTTTGATGCAGAGTTGGGCAGTAAGGTTGGGGTGAGTTATCTTTTGGAGCGTCGGGAGTTGGGCCTGATTAACCTTGGCGGTAAAGGAGTTGTCATTGCCGATGAGATTACGTATCAGCTAGAGAAAGGGCAGGCACTCTATCTAGGTTCCGGCACACAAGCTGTGAGTTTTGCTTCTGCGAGTGTAGATGATCCGGCGCTATTTTATCTTGCTTGCGCTCCGGCTCATCACTCGTTTCCTAATAGAAAAATCCTCTTGGAAGATGCGGTCACAGAGAGCCTTGGAAAACCAGAACTATGTAATTGCAGAACCATTTATAAATATTTCCACCCGGATGTATTGCCCACCTGTCAGTTGAGTATGGGGATTACACGAATTGCTTCCGGTAGCAACTGGAACACCATGCCAACACATACCCATGATCGTAGGATGGAGGTCTATTTTTATATTGAGATGGCTGAAGATGATGTTGTGTTCCACCTGATGGGAGAGCCCACAGAGACGAGGCATATTGTGATGCGTAACCACCAGGCGGTAATTTCCCCCAGCTGGTCAATTCACTCAGGAGTTAGCACCGGCCCATATGCATTTATCTGGGCCATGGTTGGAGAGAATCAGGTTTTCGGTGATATGGACTTTGTTGACATGAGGGATCTGCGATGAATAGTTCTGAAAATGGTGGAATTGAAAAACGACTTGCAGAACTTCAACTTGTTCCAGTTGTTGCTTTGCCTTCAGTTGAGGCCGGATTGCGTCTTGCAGAAATTCTGGTGAAATGTGAACTGCCTGTGGCAGAAGTTACGTTCCGCACACCTTTTGCGGCAGAGGCAATTGCAGCTATGAAAAAGGCTTTTCCCGAACTGCTTCTGCTGGCCGGAACAGTTCTTACGCGAGAGCATGCTGATATATCCCGCGATGCGGGGGCTGAATGTATCGTGATCCCAGGCTTTCTTGCTCAGCTTGTAGAGCACTGCTTGAGTCGTGACATAATGGTCTGTCCTGGAACTGCTACTCCGACTGAAGTTCTGCAGTGTCTCAGCATGGGAATTAGAGCCGTGAAGTTCTTCCCGGCAGAGATCGCCGGCGGAATTCCAATGTTAAAGGCCATGTCTGCAGTGTACAGCGACATGAGGTTTATGCCGACAGGTGGTATTGGTACCAGCAACCTTTTGAATTATCTGGCGCTTGAACAGGTTTTCTGTTGTGGAGGGAGTTGGCTGGCACCGGAAGCGATGCTTAAAGAGGGCCGTTGGAAAGAGATAGAAGAAAATATTTCTTCTGCTATCAAATTGCTTTCCTGAAGTTAGTAAAACGTTACACTAAAAAATATGATTTTAGTAAAAAAAAAAGTAATGCTAGGTTAGATGAGTAGGCCTCGGGTAATGGGTTGTAATGATATGTATATCGCTTTTAGGATGAATTAATAATAGCGATAATAGTTGGTTGGTGGTTGCCTAGAGCGGTTGACAAACAGATCTGACTGTATAGGTATAACGTTACACCGAAATAGTATGTAAAGTTTTTATCCACTATTGAAGGGACCATGTTCTTGTGACTGAAATACAACAAAATAAAGTGACTATCGCTGATGTTGCCAATCTTGCTGGAGTATCAATCAGCAGCGTCTCAAATGTGTTGAATGGTCGATCAAAACGTATGCGGCCAAGCACAGAGGAGCGGATACTAGAAGCGATACATACACTGGGCTATATGCCAAATCTCAATGCCAGACAACTGAAAACCGGTCACTCTAAAATTATTGGGCTGATAGTGCCATCTGTAGCCAACCCTTTCTTTGGTATTTTTGCCAGATATGTTGAAGAAGTTGCCTTGATGCGAGGTTATCAGGTTCTCCTGGGCAATAGTGACAGAGACCCGGAACGTGAGCATCGATACGCTGATGAATTATGGGGGTATGGTGTGCGGGGAATTTTGTTTGGCTCATCGCTGGCAGATTTCACCCATCTGGAGACTGTCATAAAGAAAGGGATGCATGTTGTTGCCTTTGACCGACCGACTCAGCAGAATGATCGGTTTGTTATTGATAGTGTTGGCGTTGATAACGTTCAGGTAATGCGCCTGATGACAAAACATTTACTGGCTCTCGGCCATCGGCGTATAGGCTTCATATCTGGCCCGATAAAGACTGTAAGCCGTCTGGCACGACTGGAAGGCTATCGAACAAGCCTGGAGGAAGCAGGAGTTGATTTTGATCAACAGCTTGTATGGGAGGGTGTTGCCAACAATTATGGAGATGTGACCATGGTTGAATTGGGAAGACAAGGCGCCCATGATCTCTTAACTAGCGAAGAGCCCCCCACCGCTATTATTGCCATAAACGATATGTACGCATTTGGTGTCTATGCCGGTGTCCGTGATCTCGGATTAAAAATACCAGAGGATGTTTCGGTCACGGGTGTTGATAATTTAACACTTGCCGAAGTCGTTGAACCGCAACTGACAACAATAGAACAGCCTGTGCGAGAGATTGCTCGTCTCGCAGTTGAGCGACTGCTGAGTCGACTTGAAGAAACAGGTGCTGAACTACCTGAGCATCAGACGTTACCACCTAAACTTATAGTTCGGGGCTCGACTGCCCGAAAGCTAAAAAATTAAGCAATGGAGTAGAAAATGGAAATCACACTTGCAGGAAAGACCGCCTTTGTTACGGGGGGAAATATCGGAATAGGAAGAGCCGTATCTCTTGCTTTGGCTCGTTGTGGCGCAGATGTGGCTTTGACCTATTATTCCCATAAAGAAGAAGGTGAAGAGACCGCCAGAGAGATTGAAAAACTGGGAGTAAAGGCGTTCGCCTATCAACTTGATGCTTCTAATGGCGATCAGGTTAAGGAGGTGGTTACCCAGGTTGCCGAAGATTTGGGAGGACATATAGATATTCTCATGAATAATGCTGGACATCTGGTCAAACGTTCCCCGATTGAAAGCATGACTGATGAACACTGGTTTACGACCATCAACGTCAATTTGACCTCTACCTTTTATGTTACCCGGGCGGTACTGCCGTTTATGAATACAGGTTGGGGGCGCATTATCAATATGGCCTCTCTTGCCGCTCATAATGGTGGTGGAAATGGTGCTACAGCATATGCCGCATCTAAAGGAGGAGTAATTTCCTTTACCCGCGGACTCTGTAAAGAAGTCGCAGAGCGTGGCATTACCGTTAATGCCGTCGCTCCAGGTCTTATTTTAGAAACTCCGTTTCATGAAACGTTCAATACCGACGCAGGCATACAGGGTGCGATAAACAGTATCCCCTTAAAAATAGGTGGAATTCCGGTAGATGTGGCAAATGCCGTTATCTATTTCGCCACTGATCTTGGTTCGTTTATTACCGGCGAGGTCCTTGAGATAAACGGTGGTATGTACTTCAAGTAACACAATATTATTGTAATGTTTTTTGGCAGATATATGTCTTTGGTCTTTTGGGATTCAGGCACCAGAAGGCCCAAAGATCTACTCATTCAAAGAAGTAGCAATGAGAGGAGGAAGTCGTCTCAGAGGAATAACACTGGCCAGGCTAAAGGTTATTGGCTGTGGCTGGCAGGACAACATCAATAGAACATTGATGGTCTAACCAAACGCATATGCGTAAACATGCTTTTCTAGGAGGATGAACTGTATGAATTGTTTAAAGAAAATTGCTGTATCAGCTGCAACAGTTGCTCTCGTCGCTGGTTTTTCTGTTTCTGCTCAAGCTAAAGAGTGGCGTGGATGGAATATTCATGTGGCAGGCTACCCGAATACCGTAGCAATGGACAAGTTTGCCGAACTGTTAAAAGAAAAATCCGGCGGTAAGATGTCCCTGCAGATGTATCATTCCGGTACTCTTGGCAGCCAGCCGGATGCTATCGAGCAGCTGCGTATTGGCGGTCTTGAGATTGCTAACTTTAATATGGGCCCAATCGGACCAATCGTACCTGAAGCTAACGTTGTTTCTTTGCCATTTATCTTTAAAGATACCGAACACATGTGGCGTGTCCTTGATGGTGAGGCTGGTAAGGAGATTAATGCTGGTTTAGAGAAGAAAGGCATGATTTCTCTTGCGTGGTTTGATGCAGGTTCCCGGTCATTTTATAACTCTAAAAAACCGATTCAAGTTCCTGCCGATGTTACTGGCATGAAAGTTCGAGTTATGAGTAATGATCTCTACTCCGGTATGATCTCTGCCCTTGGCGGTAATCCTACACCTATGGCATTTTCAGAAGTATATCAGTCACTGAAAACCGGTGTTGTTGATGGTGCAGAGAATAACTGGCCGTCTTATGAGTCTACTGGTCATTATGAGGTAGCAGGTTTCCATTCCAACTCTCAGCATCTTATTATTCCTGAGATTCTTGCAATTAATGCCGACGTCTATAACGCTTTGTCTGCAGAAGATCAGAAGATCGTGAAGGAAGCAGCAGTAGAGGCGGCAGCTCTTCAGCATGAATTGTGGAAGGCTCGCGAGAAAGCAAGTGAAGAAAAGGTTATAGCTGCAGGTGTTAAAGCCAACGAGATTCCTGATAAAAGTGCATTCCAGGCAGCTATGGTGCCAGTATATGATAAGTACCTTGCTGACAATCCAGCACTGAAGCCTTTGGTCGAAAAAATTCAAATGACCGAGTAGTCAGTTCTTTGAGTAATCTGGAGCAGAATGCCGATACCGCTTATTTCATCACGAGCGGTATCGGTGATTTTTCCTTGCTGTATTGTAGCTTGGTAGATGAAAACTTTTATCGGGTAATGTAAATGTCCACCGAAAAATCATTACAACATAGATCACTCTATGACAAATTCCTCGATCTTCTCTGCGATATAAATTCAGTTATAACCGGCGTTGGACTTGTCGTGCTGACCGTCATCTTCGGGTGGCTGGTTTTTGGTCGATACGTGCTGAACGCTACCCCCACATGGGTAGAACAGATTGCGCTGCTGCTTGTTGTCTATATCGGTTTTCTAGGTGCTTCCATAGGTGTTCATAAACAAACGCATCTTGGTGTATCTGTGTTTCGGGAAATAAGCCCAAAGCCGGTTCAGCGCTTATTTGATTTCCTCTCACAGTCGATCATGTGTGGTTTCGGCCTGGTGATGACAATCTATGGCTATAAACTGACAGTCTTCAAATGGGACGCTCTGATACCCCTTATCAATATTTCTGAGGGTTTAAGATCTTTACCAATTATGCTGAGTGGGATTTTTATTGTGCTCTATTCTATTGGGCATCTTATCCACTTTTTTTGCGATTCCACTGAAGACAAGAAGATTTAAACAGGAGATAGTCAACTCATGGGCCTGCTCATTTTATTAGGTATATTTGCTTTTTGTGTCGTCATTGGGATGCCGGTGGCATTTGCTCTAGGAGTCGCTTCTATATCGGCCTTTTTTTACGAAGGTTTGCCGATAATGATCGCTTTCCAACGGATTATTTCGGGTATCAGTATTTTTGCGTTACTTGCTATTCCTTTTTTCATCTTCGCTGGTGAATTAATGTTTCATGGTGGAATCGCCATGCGGCTGGTTCGCTTTGCCTCTTCTGCTGTTGGGGCTGTTAGAGGAGGGCTTGGAATTGTTAATGTGTTTTCCTCTATGTTGTTTGGTGGGATATCTGGTTCAGCCATAGCGGATATTTCTGCCCTTGGTTCTATCCTGATACCGGTCATGAAAGAGAAGGGGTATGACGATGATTATGCGGTCAATGTTACCGTTACTTCCTCTCTTGCCGGAATTATCATTCCTCCCAGCCACAATATGATACTCTATGCAGTGGCAGCTGGAGGTGGTATTTCTATCTCTAAGCTCTTCCTTGCCGGGTTTATTCCTGGCGTATTGATGTGCATCTGTCTGGCCACTGCTGCGTATCTTGTTGCTGTGAAGCGTGGTTATGCCTCTCAAGCGTTCCCTGGCTTTATAGTTTTATTCCAGCACTTTATTTTTGCTCTTCCCGGTTTGATGACTGCGGTGATTATTGTAGGTGGCGTATTGAGTGGAATCTTTACAGTAACGGAGTCCGGCGCCTTTGGAACGATCTACGCTTTCTTAACCACCATTCTTGTTTACCGGGTATTGACCTGGGAAAAATTTAAAATTGCTGTGGTCAGCTCTGTACGAACCACGGCGATGGTCATGATTCTGATCGCCTGTACTGGTGCTTTTGCCTACTTGCTTACCTATTATCAGGTTCCAACAAAGATGTCGGTTCTTCTCATGTCTATTTCAGAGAACCCCATTCTTATTCTGCTGATGATTAACTGTATGTTGCTGTTGCTTGGTATGATCATGGATATGGCAGCTTTGATCCTCATCTGTACACCTATCTTTTTACCTATTGCCCTTTCCATAGGCATCGACCCGTATCAATTCGGCATGATTATGCTTATTAATCTGGGTTTGGGTCTCTGTACCCCTCCGGTAGGTTCTTGTCTTTTTGTTGGTTGTGCGGTTGGTGGTGTAAAGATAGAAGATGCGGTAAAAACGATTTGGCCGTTTTATCTGGCAATATTGATTGCTTTAATGCTGGTCTGTTTTGTTCCGGCAATTTCGTTGACCTTGCCAGGGTTACTTGGCTAAAGATGTAATACTGATGATTGTAGATTGGAACACAGACAGGTTCGTTTTATCTGCAATTTTACGGGAGTTGTATAATGCAGCCATTTCTTTCAGATGATTTTTTATTACAAACTGAGACGGCACGCCGCCTCTATCACGATTTTGCCAAAAACATGCCGATCTTTGACTATCACTGCCATCTTCCCGTGGAAGAGATCGCAACGAATAAGAATTTTACCAATCTGACGAGGATCTGGCTGTATGGTGACCATTATAAATGGCGGGCAATGCGGGCTAACGGTGTTGCTGAAGAGTATATTACCGGCTCGGCTTCTGATAAGGAGAAGTTTCAAGCCTGGGCTGCAACTGTGCCCAAGACTTTACGCAACCCTCTTTATCACTGGACTCATCTTGAGCTAAAAAATCCTTTTGGCATTGAAGGGGTTGTTCTCAATAGCGAGACGGCTGATTCGATTTACAACCAGTGTAATGATATGTTGCAGACTGAGGAATTTTCTACCTGTGGCCTGTTGAAGCGTATGCAGGTGAAGGTGGTTTGTACAACTGATGACCCGATTGATGACCTTTCATATCATCAGGCTATTGCAGCAGGAGATTTTTGCTCTGCTAAAGTACTCCCTACCTTTCGGGCTGATAAAGCTATGGCGGTAGAAGATCCCAAAAGCTTTACGGCTTATCTTGCTCTGCTTGAAGAGGCTGCGGATGTTCCCATTGCAACATATGGGGATTTGTTGACTGCTTTAAGGGCTCGTCATGACTACTTTCACGACAACGGCTGTCGTCTCTCAGATCATGGTCTAGAACAGCCTTACTGGCAGGAATTTACCGATGCTGAAATCGATGACATTTTCATTCGGGCTCGAAGCGGCCAAGAAGTAAGTGAGAAAAATATCCGTCAGTTTAAGACCGCTATTCTTCTGGATCTAGCTCGCATGGATGCAGAAAAAAACTGGGTACAACAGTTTCACTTTGGGGCTTTGCGCAACACCAATGAGGCGGCACTTGAAAAACTTGGCCCTGATACCGGTTACGATTCCATAGGTGACTTTGAGATTGGCAAACCACTGGCACGTTTCTTCAATTGTCTTTCTTTAGAAGGGAAACTCGCAAAAACCATTCTCTATAATCTTAACCCACGGGACAATGAACTACTTGCTACCATGATAGGTAACTATCAGGACGGTTCTATACCGGGCAAGATGCAGTTTGGTTCAGGCTGGTGGTTTAACGACCAAAAGGATGGCATGGAGCGACAGATAAACGCGCTCTCTAATATGGGGTTGTTGAGTCGTTTTGTTGGCATGTTGACAGATTCACGCAGCTTTCTCTCCTATCCGCGGCATGAGTATTTTCGACGAATCCTCTGTAACCTCTTTGGCAATGATGTGGAGAACGGTGAACTACCAAACGATATTGAGCTTTTAGGTCAGACCATTCAGGATATCTGTTACACTAATGCCAGAGACTATTTTGGAATTGATGATGGTCAGTAAGATCTCCATTTCTCAAGATTGTCAGGCAATGGCTGGTAAAAGACTTTTAAGGATATAGAGATAATGAAAATTGCAAAATACTCATTTGGAACCGGCGACCGTTTCGGTCATCAGGGCGTTGCCCAGTTGGCAGCCATCGAAAAGGCACGAGAGCTTGGAGTAGAACTGGCCATTGTCTGGAATAAATCACACCGAGAACATCTCATTGTCAAGACAGGACCAGAGGCTGTGCGGCTTGAAGCTGAGGCAGCAGTTGCTGAGCGCGGTTTTACTGGACAATATTTTGTCGATGCAGATCATATTGGCCTTGGTAACGTCGATCTCTTCATGGAGAGTAGTGATTTCTTCACTCTTGATGTGGCAGATTTTATAGGCAAAAAAGCCGATGCTAAGAGTGTTGATGCGTATGTTAAAAAACATTCAGGTCTTATCGGTAAACTCACTATCGCAGGTATTGCTGAACCACTACATATTACATCTGAACTCTTGCAGGGAATTGCTGAAAAATACCTCTACGCAGTTCAGGAGGCCGGTAAGATCTATCGACATATTGCAGCTCAAAAAGGAGATGGGCGATTTATTACTGAAGTCTCCATGGATGAAACCCTAGAGCCGCAATCCCCCGTGGAGATGCTCTTTATTCTTGCAGCAATTGCTGATGAAAACATTCCAGCCCAGACCATCGCTCCAAAATTTTCTGGTCGTTTTAATAAGGGCGTTGACTACATTGGTGACGTAACACGGTTCAGGCAGGAATTTGAAGATGATCTCTGCGTTATCGCCTATGGTATCAAAGAATTTGGTTTACCGGATAATTTAAAACTGAGCGTGCACTCGGGGAGTGATAAATTTGCCATTTATGATGCTATACGCGAATTAACCCGGAAACACAACGCAGGTATCCACGTGAAAACAGCAGGTACGTCATGGCTTGAGGAACTGATAGGATTAGCTGAGTCGGGTGGAGAAGGGCTGGTCATTGCAAAAGAGGTTTATGCATCTGCTTATGACCGATTTGACGAGCTTTGCACGCCTTATGCTACAGTTATTGATATCGATCGTCAGGCTTTGCCCGATCCCGATGAGGTGAACGGATGGACGAGTGAGCAATATGTGAATGCACTTCGCCATGATCAATCCTGTACTTTGTACGACGTCAATCTTCGTCAGCTATTGCATGTTGGCTATAAGGTTGCGTCTGAGATGGGGGAGAGATATCTGGAGAGCCTTCGAAATAATGAAGCAATAGTTGCCAGAAATGTGACAGAAAATCTGTACGATCGTCATATCAAGCTTTTGTTTCTGTAAAAAACGCTGATTTTGGCAGGTAAAGATAATGTAATATTGTTTCGTTCTGGGAACTACCACGGAAAATAAAACTATTTGAAAAGGAAAAATTCCATGAGTGATACACGCAAGACCCAGATAGGGTTTATTGGTTTAGGTCTAATGGGCTCGGCAATGGTACAGCGGTTACAGAGTCTTGGTTACCCTGTTACAGTGGTTGCTCACCGTAATCGTAAACCGATTGAAGAGGCTGTTGCCAGAGGTGCAAAAGAGGTTTCGACACCTGCCGAAGTTGCAAAGGCGAGTGAAATAGTCATGCTCTGTGTAGATACCAGTGCAGCGGTGGAAACAGTAATGCGAGGCGAAGGTGGAGTGTTGGAACAACTTCAGCCTAATAGTGTGGTTATAGACTTCGGCACTTCGATTCCCGCTGTTACCCGACAACTTGCCAGTGAATGTCAGGCAAAGGGTGCAGCGATGCTTGACGCTCCACTTGGGCGAACCCCGGCCCAGGCTGTTGATGGTCTGCTCAATATAATGACCGCAGGAGATGATGCAGATTTTGCTCGTGTGAAGCCTGTTCTTGAAGATCTTGGCGAGAATGTCTTCCATGTTGGTCCAATTGGTGCTGGCCATACCCTTAAACTGATCAACAACTTTTATGGAATGACGATGGCTTGTGCCATGTCTGAGGCTTTTGCCATGGCTGACCTTGCTGGCCTTAAGCGTGAGACCCTCTACAATGTAATGTCTGCAGGACCACTTAAGTCGGGGATGATGGAATTTATTAAGATTGGTGCTGTCGATAATAATCCCGGCAATATGGAATTTTCAATTGGTAACGCAAGTAAAGATGTTGGCTACTATTCGAAAATGGCCGATGATTTTGATGTACCAAGCCTGATGTCACCGGCGGTCAAAAACACTTTAGGGCTAGCCAAGGCTAATGGCTATGGAGATAAAATGGTGCCTGAAATAGTCAATTTCATAGCTGATATTTTCAAGAAATAGCCGAATTTCATGACCACAAAATATAGCAGCCACACAATTGTGGCTGCCTGCTTTATGATTCAGGCTGTGGGAGTAGGTACCTTTGTTACCTACGGGGTCTTTTTTAATTCCCTTGCCGAAGAATTCGGGTGGTCAAGAGCTGCTATTTCCGGGGCATCTTCACTGGCGTTTATATTAAGTGGAGTCTTTGCCATAATTATTGGCCGGCTAAATGACAGCTATGGCCCGAGAAATCTGATGCGTATTGCCGCTCTATTTCTCGGTACTGGTGTCATGTTGATGTCGCAGGTTAAGGAAATATGGCAACTCTATATGTTCTATGGCCTCATTTTTGGAATGGGTCTGGGGGCAATAGATGTTATTGCCTTAACAACAACCGCCAGGTGGTTTACCCATTCACGAGGTCTGATGACCGGTATTGTTAAGGTGGGGACAGGTGCCGGTCAATTCAGCGTGCCATTTCTGGCAACTATTCTCATTGCAAGCTATGGCTGGCGACAGGCGTATCTTACTATTGGCGCAGCGGTACTGATTATTCTGATTGGTGTAGCCCAACTACTGAAACCAAACCCTGAAGGTTCTTGTACAGACGTTGCAAGTAGTAAAAAGAGTGGCCCCAAAACAATTGTCACCGAGCAGAGAAGCATCGGGGTAAAACGGGCCGTAAAGACAGTTCAGCTGTGGTTGATCTGTGGGCTCAGTGTGATCACCGTTTTCTGTCTTATAACCATACTTGTTCACATTGTTCCCCATGCAAGTGACCTCGGGCTGACAGCTAAAGAAGCTGCAGGGGTTCTCTCAACCATCGGGGCTATAAGTATGATTGGCCGTTTTATATCTGGAATAACCATTGACAGGATAGGCAGTAAGCCGATCATGCTGGTCTGCTTCTGTATATTGATCGGTGGATTGATATGGCTGCAAACAGCAGAATCTCTATGGCAACTCTACCTTTTTGCTGCTATTTACGGGCTGGCTCATGGCAGCTTCTTTACCGGCATATCTCCCCTGGTGGCTGAAATATTTGGTATCGCTTCCCACGGCGCTCTTTTCGGCATAGTCGTTTTTTCTGGCACAGTAGGAGGTTCTATAGGGCCTATAGTTGCAGGGCAGATGTTTGACGTTACCGGGAGTTATACCATGACCTTCAGAATACTTACTTTACTAAGCGTTGTTGGGTTCGCTTTGCTCCTGCTCGTTAAACCTATTGTCGTTGCCGAGAAGGTTCCTACGGCGCTATCTGCTAGTTAATGATCTGAAATCCAAAATAGAAAATACTCATTTAAAAAAAGGATAATATAATGGGAACACTCAAACAGGCGGAAGCAGTAATGGAAACTATAGGTGAGAACAGAGTCAGGTATCTCACCCATACCGAAACGCTGATGATGGTTGTCATCGATTTCAACGATGGGCCAACCAGTGAGCCGGATCCACCACATAATCATCCACATGAGCAGGTTTCCTACGTTGCTGCCGGAGAGGTTATATTCTTTCTTGATGGTGAACCTACCCGCCTTGGCCCTGGTGATATGTTTACCGTTCCTCCTAACATACCTCACACTGTACAGCTTTTAACCAGTCATGTTCGTCTGGTTGATACCTTCACACCTCTTCGCGAGGAATTTCTTGGGTAGTAGCGTACAGATAAGCTGATCATTACGTAGTGTGAGAAGTACTAATTATGGAATACCCTCTCACCCGACTCGTAAGAGGGTGGGGAGAGGGTACTTTTTTTAGACCATCTTACCAGAAGCGTGGAATTCTTTAATACTGCATGGGTCAAGGAGTATTTTGCCCCGTTCTCTTATGGCACGTAATTCACCATTTTCCAGCAGTTGATATATGATTTTTTTCCCGACTCCAAGATACTTGGCAGCTTCAGGAACACTTACAAGATCCGGAAGGTCATTTTCGAATAGTATATTTTGCATATTGTACCTTAACTTATTAGTGGTGATGAAAGTATTTAATCTGGTAGCTCATTCCCTTTTCTGAAAAAGGAAATCTTTTTACTCCCAGAGAGAAGATAATAACCATTGTTGCTCTATCGGAAAGAGCCGCCAATATGGGTGCTGGATGAATTTGCTGTCGTTACTGGGCTGTTACTGTACTATTTATGGAGAACCTGAAAGATTGCTGATTTTTCAGGCTTCGTCATCGCGGCAGATGTTTTAATCGCGTAACATTTGTGAATACTGGTCTTGAAATTGTAATTGCGCCTTTGGCTTGAACAGATCTATTCATATAGATTGCCGGAGACTGAATCTATAGTTACACGCCAAATACATACTTCCTTATTGATCGTACTACCTGGCAATAGTACATTGGGCTATATGTCGGAAACCATATTACAAAACAGATCGTATATTATTATTGCTGCATTGCTTGCACTTTTTTTAGGTGCTCTTGATGCGCTGATCGTAAGTGCAGCAATGCCTTCTATTGTCACAGAGCTAGGAGGTTTGACCCTCTATAGCTGGGTTTATTCAGCATACTTTCTAGCCCGTGCAGTCTCGCTTCCTGTTTTTGGTAAGCTGGCCGATCGGTATTCTACCAGGAAACTTTTTCTCTTTTCGATTACTGTCTTTCTGCTGGCTTCATTTGCAGCTGGTGCCGCCCCATCGATGTCTGTTCTCATCGGAGCCAGAGTCTTTCAGGGGATAGGTGCGGGTGGAATATTTGCTTTGGTATACATTGTACTTTCAGATATTTCCCTTCCAGGTGAGCGCGGGAAAACTTTGTCATTTGCCAGTTCGGTCTGGGGTATTTCATCAATTATTGGACCGACCTTAGGTGGTGTTATCGTCACCTATGTTTCCTGGAGGTGGATCTTTTTTATCAATGTGCCGTTGGCACTTGTTTCTTTTGCGACAATCAGTCGTTTTTTACCGCAACAGGCTCATGCCCCTAAAAACGTGCGGTTGGATATTGCAGGTATTACCTGTCTTTCCTCGTTTATTCTCTGTTTCTTGACGATTTTCATCATTGGTGGTCGGAATTACGCCTGGCTGTCAGCTGAAATAGTGGGACTTGGCGTGCTGTCGGTAGTTTTTGCCGTACTTTTTGTATGGAGTGAAAAACGCGCGGCTGACCCTGTGCTCGATTTACGGTTTTTTTCCAGGCCAGTATTCACTCTCGGAAACGGCGCGGCATTTTTCGCCAGTTTTGCAATCTTTTCGCTCTTTGCCTATATTCCGCTTTTTATTGAAGGTGCACTTGGAAAAACACCGATGCAGGTGGGGGTAACCATGCTTTCTCTAAGCCTTGGCTGGTCGGTGGGGTCTCTTATGCTCGGTCGATTTGGCAACGGGGCAGGTAGTAAGCAAGCTGCTGTCCTTGGTGGGACCGTACTGTTGATTAGCAGTTCAGCTATGCTGCTTTTTAGTCCAGAAACCTCATTGGTCGTCTGTTTTTCTGTCTTTTTGTTTGCTGGTGTTGGTATGGGGTTTGTCACACTGTCTACCCTGCTGCTGGTGCAGGAAGATCTATCCAACGTCAATCTGGGAGTGGCGACATCCTTTCACCAGTTTGCACGAACCCTTGGTGGAACGATCGGAGTGGGTATTTGTGGAGGAGTGGTTACAACCGGGTTGTTTAAAAATCTCCAAGAATCTTCTGTAATGATTCCGACTGCAGTTATGGATCTTCTGCAAAAAAACATGGAGAATCTTTTTCGTGAGGAATTTAGGAGTATACTAACTAAACAGACTGAAGAGTTGCTCTACTTGGCCGTATCAGACGCAATGTCGATGGTTTTCTGGATTATTCTTGGATCGGCACTGCTATGTCTTGTTTGCACGTTGTTGTTACACCATAAGGTGTCAATAGAGGGCGCGAGCAAAACCTCTGGTGCTTAGCGTATATTTATCATGAACATTTTGTGAAAATCCTAACAAGTACCTGTAAGTCAAGGTCATCTTTTTATGTTGTACTCTGTGGAAATTTCACGAAATGTTCATCAGATGTCAATTGCTGCGAATCTATCTTGGTTAGTACTTCACCTGGAAATATTACCTGTTGTGGTTCTGGTTAATGGGCAAGTGATTTAACAAGCCTGGAAGCAGAGCCGGCATCAGGAGCAAATCCATCCGCGCCGATTTGATTTGCAAAATCCTCGGTTACAGGGGCGCCACCCACAACAATTTTCACCTGTGACCTGAGGCCAGAATCTGTGATTATATCGATAGTCTTTTTCATCATGGGCATGGTGGTAGTCAAAAGAGCTGAAAGGCAAACAACGTCAGGATTTTTTTCTTTGATCTCTTGAACGAACTTTGCCGGTTCAACATCAACCCCAATATTGTGGACGACCATGCCCGCACTTTCCATCATCATGGCAACCAGATTCTTGCCAATATCATGCAAATCGCCTTTGACTGTACCAATAAGCACTGTCCCTGAGTTTTGAGATGCAGCGTCTCCGAGCAGCGGTTTTAGAATATTTACGCAGGTTGTCATGCACTGTGTTGCCATAAGAACCTCAGGGATAAACATGTCCCCGCTTTCCATTTTACTACCGACAATATCCATGCCCGCGATAAGGCCCTGATTGAGGATGTCAGACGCTGGTGTTTGCTGTGAAAGTGCATCATTTACAAGAGCTACAAGGTTGTCCTGCTCGCATGCTATTAATGCCTCTTGCATTGCTTGAAAATCTGGCATTGTTTTTCTCCGGTCTATGTTGATGAATGTTTACTCTTACTCTGTTGTATTAGATGCTTGATGTGAGGATGCCTGGTGTTATTCCATGGCCAGGGGACACGCACCAGCCGATGCTGTAACTGCAAAAATACCTGGCTCTCTGCCACTTTTGGTCTGATAGACACGCTGGACATGCTCGGTAAATTGATGGGTTGAATCTTTTTTGATCAACGCAACCATGCAGCCTCCAAAACCTGCACCAGCCTGACGTGCAGCCACTATGCCTGGAGCGGATTCCATGGCGTCTTTCATCTGCTCCATGGCAGGTACGGATATTTCAAAGAGATCACGGGCACCGCAGTACGAATCATTAAAAAGACTATGAAGGTGTGATGGGTCGCCTTCTGGAAGTGCATGAGCAAGTTCTCGTACGCGCCGGTGTTCATCGACAATGAACCGGCAACGTGCGTACACTTTGCCAGCTAATTCGTCTTTATGGCGCTCTAACTGATCTGGCGTAACATCGCGCAGAGCGGATATGGTCGGATAGTATTGCTGAAGAATTCGAACGCCTTCTTCACATTGGCTGCGGCGGTCATCATATTCAGTTCCGGTGAGATTTCTCTTGGCACGGGTGTCGCAAATAATAACCTGCAGATCATCGTGAATGGTTACCGATTCACTGGTCAGATGGCGGCAGTCGAGATGTATGGCGCAACCGACTCTGCCCATTGCAGAACTGTATTGGTCAAGAATACCTGTGTTGACACCGACAAACTCATTTTCAGCCTGCTGGCCGAATTTGGCCATCGCGATGGGGGCCAGCGAGAAGCCGGACAATTGACTGAAGGTCACACCAGCTGCCATCTCAAAGGCTGCTGAGGAACTGAGGCCACTGCCAAATGGCACAGTGCTGTGTACCAGGCCATCAAAGCCTTTGAGGGCATAACCAGCATTCTGCATGACCACAGCCATACCCCGTACATAGTTGCTCCAGGGGGCCCGTTGCCCATGTTTGATGTTTTGCAGCTCAAAATGTCCCTCGCCCTCTATATTCAGTGAATGTATCCGTACTTTACCGTCATCACGTTTTCGAGCTATAATCCAGGTGTCACGGTCGATGGTCATTGTCATAACCGCTCCCTGATTATAGTCGGTATGGCTACCCATCAGGTCCACTCGTCCAGGTGCACGGGACCACACTTCAGGATCGGTGCCGAATATGTTTCTGAATTCGGCATCGACCATCTTTTTTCTCTCAATTATGTTCATCTTACGCAAACTCTTTGAAAGCATCCAGCATGGCCTGGACGTTTGCCATAGGGATATCCGTCATCATTCGATGGGAAGGTGCAACCAGCATACCGGTGCGCTGGGGTGCCAGTGTGGCGATTGCATGTTTTACTGCCTCTCGTACCTGTTCTGGTGTTCCACTGGGCAGGACGGTCTGAGTAGAAATTCCACCGTAAAAGGCGAGTTTGCCGCTAAAAGTTTTTTCCAGCCAACCATGATCTAACACCTCAGGCTGTACCGGGTTAAGGGTAGTCAGTCCAATTTCAACAAGATCAGGGAGTATTTTGTCGATCTGGCCATCAGAATGCATGATTACTGGCATTCCTCGCTCTCGAAATGGAGCGAAAAGCTTTGCAAGTCGTGGTTTAATATATTGGCGCCACATGGCCGGAGAAAAGAGGAGATTCTTCTGTGCACCATAATCATCCCCGAAATAGCCACCATCAATGTTCAGATCGAGATAGCGGTGAATGAGTTTTAACTGGATATCGGTTACCCGGTCGAGTAGCTCATTGGTAAATCCAGGATCGGCTGCCATATCCATGAAAAATTTCTCAAAGCCACGCAGGGACCAGGCACGTTCAAAGAGGGCAAAACCAAAGTTCGGGGTGATAAAATATTCATCACCTTTTTCTGCTATGATCTTTGCAGCAGTATCCAGGAGACCTGCTTGGTTCGGATCGGGCCAGGAGTAGTTGTCTAGATCCGGGTTATCTCTTAAAGGATTAACACTTGCGTAGTAGCCTTCTTCCTCGGTTGCAAAACCAACACCCCACCAGTCATATTTGACCAGGCCATCTTCACTTAAGGTTCCGGGATGATTGAGATCAACACGAACCATATGATTTCCTAGGATCTCCGGAAGGCTTTCTACTGTAACATTGAAATGCTCGGCCATGGTTTTACCGATGCCTGCGGTATAATTTATTTGCGTTGGAATACGATCTACTGATTCATATTGCAAGGCGCGGCGCATACGTTCTTTTCGGGTAATCTGCATATATTTTTATCCTCAACGTTTTGCAGGACAATGCTCAACAGAGCAAGAAGGTGCGTGAACCTTTGTAGAGTTCACGCTTGATGTAAACTGTTGTTATTTTTTTCGTCTTTTCGAGAATTGATCAAAACTGACCGCCAGAAGTAATACTGCACCTTTGACGATCCACTGGGTAAATTCGTCCACATTGGTAAGAATCATTCCGTTAGTGAGTACGCCCATCAGCAAAACACCGGTGATAACACCAGTGATACGTCCTGACCCACCCATGATACTCACCCCACCAAGGACGACAGCGGTAATAATATCCATCTCATAGCCTGCTCCTGCCTTCGGTTGGCCACTGTTTACACGGGAAAGAAGAACAATGCCGGCAAGCGCAGCCAGGAAGCCTTCAGTGGCGTAAAGCTTGTATTTCGTGAGTTTGACGTTTACTCCAGAGAGCCGAGCAGCTTCTTCATTGCCACCTATGCCATACAGATGACGGCCAAATCGGGTTTTGTGCAGGACGATATAGCCAATGGCAAAGATGGCAGCCATAATAAGTACCGGTACGGGAATACCGAGGAAATAGCCCTGGCCTATATAGGCGAACGATTCAGGGAATCCATAAACGGGGAGACCGTCAGTGATTTTATAGGCGACACCTCGTAAGGCGGTCATCATTGCTAGCGTTGTAATAAGGGGTGGAATGGCAATGACGTTGATGAAGAAACCGTTCACAAGGCCGATACCAACTCCGACGGCAAGAGAGATGGCAATGGCAAAAACGGGTGGTATTCCGGCAACCATCAAGGAAGCGGTGGTAACCACCGAAACACCGATGACAGAACCGACACAGAGGTCAATGCCACCGGTGAGAATAACCATGGTCATACCTACCGCACAGATGCCTACAATGGAAACCTGTCTGAGAATATTCAGGATATTGCGGGAGGTGAGAAATGCGTCTGACGATAGCGAAAAAAAGATGATCAAACAGAGCAGAGCAATGGGGATTCCGTATTTACTGAGATCTATGGGCAGTCGTTTCATAGGATATGGCTCACATAAGAGTAGTATTTGCTGTCTGTTGGCTTTCATGCTGGCCACAGGCATACAGGAGAATGGTTTCCTGGGAGAACTTTCTGCGTGGAAGCTCTTTGACAATGGAGCCTTCGTACATGATCAGGATACGGTCTGACATGCCGATCAGTTCCGGCATTTCAGAAGAGATCATGATGATGGCCTTACCGGCTCTGGCCAGATTCTTCATCAGCAGGTAGATTTCCTGCTTGGCACCCACATCGATACCTCTGGTAGGTTCGTCAAAAATGATAATATCGGAGTCGGTGAGCAGGGTTTTCGCCAAAACAACCTTCTGCTGGTTACCTCCACTGAGAGAACTGACCATGATTTCGAGATTTGGGGTTTTGACCCGGAGCTTTTTCTTCATGTCCTGACAGTCAACCACCTCTTTGTGATCCCAGATAATGCCGTTACGGATATATTTCCCGAGGGCGCTGTAGGTCATATTCTTCTTAATGGAGAGGAGCGCCAGTATGCCATGCTGTTTCCGATCTTCAGGTATCATGCCGATACCATTTTTGATGGCATCAAGTGGGCTGGTAATTTTAACTTCCTTGCCGTTGACATAGATGCGGCCTGATTCGATGGGGTCAGCCCCATACAGGGCACGTACTGTCTCAGTGCGGCCTGCTCCGACCAATCCGGCAAACCCGAGGATTTCCCCTTTGCGGACTTCAAAGGCAATATTATTCAAGAGAGAGGTGTTGAGGCTCTCCACCCTGAAAATAGCGTCACCTTTTTCCACATCATCATCGGGGTAATCGTTAACCAGCTCGCGTCCCACCATCAACTTGATAAGATCGTCCTGATCAGTGTCAACTGTCTGCATCGTTTTGATGAATTGACCGTCCCGCATTACCGTAACTCGATCGGAGAGTTCGAAAATCTCCTCTAGCCGGTGCGAGATGTAGATGATTGTGACACCCTTTTCTCGTAGGTTTTTGACAATGGCAAAGAGGGAATCCAGTTCCTTGTTGGTGAGTGGTGCTGAGGGTTCGTCCATGATCAGCACTTTCACTTCACGAGTGAGTGCCTTAGCAATTTCTACGATCTGCTGGAATCCAACCGATAGCTCTGATACCTGCTGGTCTGGATCAATGTCGATATCCAGGGCCTGGAGGATTTCAGCCGTTTTGTTCCGCATGGTTCCATAGTCGATGAGACCATGCTTTACAGGCTCACTACCGAAAAAGACGTTTTCCATTACAGAGAGGTAGGGAATCAGGTTGAACTCCTGGTATATGCATGAAATTCCAGCATTCCTGGAGACTATGGGGTTCTGATGTTCAATTAGTTTGCCGTGATAGTGAATTGCACCTCCTGTGGGGGAGATTGCGCCGGTAATGATTTTGATGAGGGTGGACTTACCGGCACCATTTTCACCGACAATGGCATGTACTTCTCCGGGCAGAAATGACAGAGAAAAATTGTCAAGTGCCAGTACGCCGGGATATTGCTTTTGAATATTTTCGAGTGCAAGAATCGGTTGGGTGTTCAAAATACAACTCCCAGTAAAGGATTCAGAGGGCAGGGGGCGAGATACCCGGGCATCGACACTGATGAGAAATATGCGCAGGTATCTCGTGTTTCTACTGGTGATGAGTACATATCCGTTATCCAGGATATTCTCGTCAATCAGCTCACCGAATATGCATTAATATTTGTCGATATTCGCACTGGTAACAGGGATCATTGGTAGTCTGACCATCTCTGTTATCGGGCCGGTTTCCAGAACTTTCACTGCAGTATCGACAATCAGGCCACCGGTACCATATGGATCGATATCTACGGTACCTCTGTAGATGGAGCCTGGAAGTTTCATTTTGGCAATAGCCTCAGGGGTAGCATCGAGGCCGACAATACAGAAATCCTCAGAGTCGTTGCCCATAGCCTTGACAGCTTCCATGGCGCCAAGTGCACCAGCGTCATTGTGACCGACAATAACTTTGACATTAGGATTAGACTGCATGATGGTCTCTGCTGCTTTCATCCCACGTTCTGGTGTGTTTGCAGATTGTTCGGAAACAATTTTAGCATTTGGGGCAATCTCAAGAACACCTTCTATCAAACCTTGAGTTCGGTCCATAAGTGCCTGCATTTCAGGAAAACCAAGGATGGCAACTTCTGCTTCACCATTCAGTTTGTCTTTGATCCACTGACCGGCAATTCTGCCTCCGACTAGACCGTACTCTCGCTCGATGAGGCTGATGAAAGCGTCGTTACCTTTCACTTCCTGATTTGGGTTAACTACAGGGATATTCGCTTCGTGAGCTTGCTTAATCATATGGGTGAGAGCGTTAGGGTCGATGGGGCTGACGATGATAACATCCATCTGCTGAGCAATGAAATTTTCCATGGCGGTGACTTGACTTGCTGCGTCGGACTTAGCGTCGTGAACTGTCATTTCGATGCCAAGCTCTTTAGCTCTTTCCTTGAGGCCTTTGGTCAAGGTGACGAAATAGGGATTGGCAAGATCCATGGTCGTATAACCCATCTTCAGCTTCTTTTCTGAGGCGCTAACGGGTGAAGTAATAGCAACCATCAGGGCCAGCATTGTAAATGCAACCAGTCTTTTCATTGTGTTTCTCCTATGTATGTTTTGTTAGACAACACGAACAAGCACGTTCTGGGAACGTTCCCATGCAGGGTTTGTTAAGACCTTGATGGGAACGTTCCCAATATTCTAATTCCCATAATTGTGTTATTGTGTCAATGTTTTTTTAATTTTTTAAATTGCTATAAAATGGTAGTTAATGTTGACCAACAACGTATCACTATGTAATATGGGAACGTTCCCAAGTTGTAGGCTAACTTTTTAAGGATGTGAAAAAACGGATATGGATATTATCAGTGTTGCTAAAAAAGCAGGTGTTTCAAAATCGACAGTCTCACGCGTTATAAATAACTCTGGGGGGGTAAGGGCGTCAACTCGCCAGAAAGTGCTGGAAACCATGCAGGAGATGGGATTTCAACCTAATGTTTTCGCCCAGGGAATGAAAACAAATCAGAGCCGGACTATTGCAGTGATGATTCCTGACTATCTCAATCCGTTTTTTACTGCATGGTTAGCTGCCATCGAGCAGATACTTCGTCCCCACAATTATATGACTATGGTTTGCAGCAGTGGCCTGGATGCTGAGTCGGAGCTTTCAAGCCTGAAACATTTGTTATCACGACGGATTGACGGCTTGGTTTTTCACAGTTACAACCGCCATGAGGAGACGATGCAACTTCTAGAAAGAGTCAGTTCTCAGGTGCCTATCGTATTGCTGGATCAGATTATGAAGCATCACTCAATCTCTTCAGTGTTGGTCAATGGCTTTGAGGGGACGGTAGCGGCGGTTCAGTATCTGATTTTGAAGGGGCGTAAGCGAATCGCATATGTAAAAGCTGAGCACCAGGCCACAGATGATAGATATGCAGGCTACCGCCAGGCCTTACACGATGCAAAATTTCAGATGTCTGATGACTATATTTTTGCTGGTGATTTCAGTATGGAAAGTGGCTATCGGGCTGGTGAGCATTTTCTTGGGCTTGAACCTGTTCCAGATGCAATTGTTTGTGCAACCGATACTATGGCGCTCGGGGTCTTAAAGTGTCTGCGGAAAAGAGGAATTCAGGTACCGGAAGAGATCAGTCTGATTGGTTTTGATAATCTGGCCATTACAACAATGGTTGATCCCTCGCTCTCTACCATTGGTATTCCAATTACGGAGATGGGACAACAGGCGGCCCAGATTCTACTGAACAAGATTGCAAATCCTGGAGCTCCTCCGACCCATTTGACAATGGATTGCCAGCTGATTCTGCGTGATAGTACTGTCTGAACCTGAACCTGCTACTCTTCCTCAATATCTTCTTCGAAATGTCCTAGTGGACGCTTGAAGGTGTAACGAGCTGGTTCCGCCACAAGCAAGTCCCAGGCCTCATCGATATTTCCACCCACAGCAGAAAATGGGGATGATAGAATGAACAGTACGGAGCCACCGATCGTTGATACCAGGCCCAGCGGGCGAACCACAAGTGCATCGACACCCATTTTTTCTGTACTGCTCGACGTAGCTTCAGGTGGAGCTACAGGCTGAGCAGATGAATTAACCGGCGCAGCAGAAGTAAAAAGTGGCAGCATTACCAATCCTGTCATGAGACACCAGGTCAAAAAAGTTTTTTTATGCCAGAGCATCAGGCCCCTCCTGTTCATGAAATTGACGTGAAAAGAACGTGTTTCCCGGAGTCAATAGGATTTCCGGGTGGTGCCTACGAGTGGAGCCTGGAGGCAGTGTGTCTACTTAGATTTGAAACAACTGCCTGGCAATTGTCAAGTACATTGACTTACCTGGCCATAATATACAGTAGTGCTCTACAAGGCATGCAGAACACTACGAAAGATGGCTGCAAATATAAAGGTGTAATTTTTGGGTCACTCCTCGCCCACAGACTCTGTCTATAGGTTATTCTGGCCCGCACAAAAATGGTTTGAAGAAACAGCAATTTTTCTGCAAGGGCCAGTGGTCTATGAGGTTAAATGAGCTTGTTTACTATTTCTAATGCTACGGCCTCTGAGGATGCAGGGTTTTGCCCGGTTATAAGATTGTCGCCTATCTCAACGTGGCTCCCCCAGTCATCACCCTTGCCATACTGTCCGCCATTTTCCTTGAGCATGTCTTCCACCAGAAAAGGCACAACGTCAGTTAGCTGTACGGCAGCTTCTTCAGTGTTACTGAACCCTGTAACCTTTTTCCCATTGACCAGTGGTTTTCCTGCAGGATTTTTCACATGGCGCAGAACTCCAGGGGCATGACAAACCAGGCCGACCGGCTTTCCACTGTTGTAAAATGCTTCAATCAGAGAAATTGAGTTTTTATCTTCAGCGAGATCCCAGAGGGGTCCATGACCGCCTGGATAGAAAATTGCATCATAATTGCCATGGGTTACGGTGTTCAATGGTATTGTGGTAGCTAGTGCCTCCTGTGCCTGTATATCCTCTTTAAATCGTTTCGTCGCCTCAGTCTGGAAGTCAGGCTCATCACTTTTCGGATCCAAGGGTGGTTGGCCACCTTGGGGTGAAGCGAGTGTTATATCAAAATCCCGATCTTTGAACAGATAGTAAGGGGAGGCGAATTCCTCTAGCCAGAAACCGGTCTTTAAACCTGTGTCACCAAGTTTGTCGTGTGATGTAAGTACTATAAGTATTTTCATGCTATATCCTTTAAATGTTGTGGTTTTGTAGTGTGGTCTTCACTGTTTTTATTGTTATGACTCTGAACTAACCTGGATGACGAGCTTGCCAAAATTCTTTCCTTCAAGCATACCGATGAACGCTTCTGGAGCACTTTCGAGATCCTGTACGATTTGCTCCCGGTAGTGAATTTTTCCTGTTTTCAGCATTTCCGACATCTCCTGGGAAAATTCGTTGTAACGGTGTCCGTAGTCATCAAATATGATAAATCCCTTCATAGTAATTCGTTTAATGAGGATGTTGGCCATGAGTAGTGACAGTCGATCAGGTCCGTCAGGGAGTTTGGTTGCGTTATAGCGGGAGACAAGTCCACAGACGGGAATTCGTGCCCCGACATTCAACAACGGCAGTACACTGTCAAAAACTTTTCCTCCGACATTTTCATAATAGATATCGATACCGTCAGGGCAGGCGTCTTTTAATTGATCGTCAAAGTCGGTAGATTTATGGTCCAGGCATGCATCAAATCCGAGGACTTCCTTAGCGTAGGTACATTTCTCAGTCCCTCCCGCCACCCCAACAGTGTGACATCCTTTAAGTTTGCCAATCTGGCCAACAGTTGCACCGACTGGGCCTGTGGCTGCAGCTACAACGAGGGTGTCTCCCTGTTGAGGTTTACCTATATCAAGAAGACCCATATAGGCAGTGAATCCAGGCATCCCCATTATCCCGAGTGCCCAGGAGGGCTTTTGGGGTGAGGTCCCAAGGCGGGTCAGTCCCGTACCGTTAGAAACTTCATAGCTCTGCCAACCGCTATAAGCCAGGACCCATTCACCGACAGGGAATTCTGAGTTATTCGATTCTATTACTTGACTGACTGTTGCGCCAACCATCACCTCATCTATGTTTACAGGATCAGCATAAGACGGAGAGTCACTCATCCGACCACGCATGTACGGGTCAAGTGAAAGGTAGATGGTCTTAAGTAATACTTCTCCTTCTCCCGGTACTGGCATGGCAGAATGAGTTATTCGAAAATCATCTTTCGTTGGTGCACCGACAGGACGTGATGCGAGGACTATTTGACTATTATGTTCGGCCATCTTGTGCATAGTATTTTCACCTTTGTAGGGTAGGGGAGGTTCGAAAGTATAATGTGTAAAAGAGGAACTATTTCCATGATCAATAGAGTAAGAACCACTAGACCGGTCGTCTAGTGGTTGGTGCAAAATAAATGCTATGAAATTAGGGACAACCAGTGGAGCAAAACGATGGAGACGTAACGCACCTGTCGGCATTGTCGGTGCCTGGCAGCTATATGTTCCTAACCGGTTACTATGCCAAATCAATTGTTTAAAACTAAAAAATTCTTTACACTATTGAATCAAAACAGTGGTTTGTTGATATGAATGAGGGGAGTCAATAGTCATCAGTTATGCTTGTGGGTAAGCATAACTGGGTGAGAGTGGCATTAGCTCAACTGACAATCAATTTAAAGCAGGCTTTTATGTAGTACAAAATCTCTGATTTTAGTGTAAAAGGTAGAGAGTGTATTAACACTTTTCTTCATGAGGACGTATGGCTACAGAGAAAAACAGCAGTGATAAACAGTGGGCTTATCAGACTGGAAAGGAAATATATAACTTTCTGGGCAGGGTCAAGGGCAGGTTAAAGGGTATTACAGTGTACGCCCTGGTTGGGAAAAGTGGCACTGGCAAGAGTTTTCGGGCTAAGCTTCTTGCTGAGAAACTTGATATTCCTTATATCGTTGATGATGGATTACTTATCTTTGGAGATACTATTTTAGCAGGAAGGTCTGCCAAACAGGAAAGACTCTACGTAAGTGCAATTAAGACTGCACTATTTCTTAATCCAAAACTGCGAGAAGATGTTATCAAGGTCTTGCGCGAACGAAAAACAAAAAAAATACTCCTGCTGGGAACATCTGACAGGATGGTTGAGAAGCTTGCCAGCCAGTTAGATCTTCCACCAATCAATGAGATTATCAAAATTGAACAAATTGCCAGCCAGGAGGATATTGAGGCTGCGATTAAATCCCGAACTGAAGAAGGCAAACATGTGATTCCTGTGCCAGCGATTGAAGTTAAAAGAGATTACGCACAGATCCTTTCTGAATCCATCCGTATTTTCTTTCGTGGTGACAAACGGAAAAATGGCAAAAAGAAGTCTAAATTTTTCGAGAAATCAGTTGTCCAGCCAGATTATCATAAAGATAATACTAATGGCGGGAAAGTGACTATCACAGAGGCCGCGCTCACCCAAATGATCTTTCATTGCATTGATGAATATGATGATGAGATCAAGGTGAAAAAGGTGAAAATCAAAGTGCTCAAATCCGGCTATTCCATAGTTGTGAACATTATTGTTTCCTATGGGAAAACTCTTACGGGAGGCCTCGATGAGTTGAGTAAATACATCGCTGGTCAAATCCAGAGATACACAGGAATCGTTATAAAAGATCTTGAAATATCTGTGGATGAAATTTCGGCCAGGAAAGCCGACAAGAAGAAAACGAAGAATCAGCCTAACTAATACGGTTTTATGTGCTCGTGTGCCTGACTATCCATTTGTGCAGATCGTTTGATCTGTTGTAGCCGGGATGAGTTAAAAAAATGTTCCTTTTATTGTGAATTGGGTGACAGCCAACATTCCCAATACTCCGCCTATCACAATCATCACTGCCAATATTTTTCGCCATAATTCCAAAATGTTTTGCCTCTTTTACAGTTTGGTAAATGCCAATTACATAATTGCTCACACTGTATTGTGTGGTAGAAATGTTCTGAAAGCAGCAGACCATAAAACAGGATCCGCTTTACCCGCAACCTGATTCTGAGCGTAGTTGAACCCATTATACCAGAATTTCTCTATAGCTCAGGAGATGTCTGCTTTAAAGTTTTTACCAGTAAATCATAACAGGATATGATTTACTGGTAAATTAAAAGAATTTTGAAAAAATATTTATGAGAAATGTGGGCTAACTGAAAACGGGGCGGGGCAGAACTTTCGCCAGTTCTGCGATTTCCGGTACCTTATGCTCCCACTCGATAGCCATCATGTGAACACCGTGAACTCCTTTCATCTCCTTAAATTCCTCGATCTGTTCACAGGCGATTTTAATTCCTTCGTCGGCAACCTTCTTTTTATCGACACTTTTTAAGCGATCAATAATTTCATCCGGGACATCCATTCCGGGTACTTTTGTTTTCATGTACCGTGCCATACCGATACTCTTCATTGGAGTGACACCGGCCAGAATATAGACCTGTTCGGTGAGGCCTTCTTCATTGGCGACGTGGATAAATTCACGGAACCTCTCCATGTTGTAGATGCACTGGGTCTGGATGAAATCTGCACCGGCTTCAATTTTCTTGGCTAACCGGTCGACGCGCCATTCAAAGGGTGCAGCAAAGGGATTGCTGGCAGCGCCGATAAACATCTGCGGCGGGTGTTCAATTTCACCACCGCTTAAAAATAGTCCCTCATCCCGCATCTGTTTGACCATGGCGATCAATTGTATCGAATCTATATCAAAGACACCTTTGGCATCAGGGTGATCGCCAAATTGCTGATGGTCTCCTGAGAGACAGAGCATGTTCTTTATGCCCATCGCCGCTCCTCCGAGGATATCGGCCTGCATGGCCAGGCGATTTCTATCTCTGCACACCATCTGGTAATTGGGTTCGAGCCCTTCTTCAAGAATAAGAAGTGATGCTGCCCAGCTGGACATTCGCACTACGGCTGTCTGGTTATCAGTGATATTGACCGAATCAACATTACCCTTTAAAAATCTCGCTTTTTCCTTCACCTCTTCGGCGTCAGTCCCTCTTGGTGGGCCAAGCTCACCGGTGAAGGCAAAATGTCCGCCTTTTAAGACCTTTTCCAGGTTACTTTCAGAACTGTTTTTTGTTTCTGTGCTCATATGTCATCCTCTGATTCTAGATAATTGTAAGAGGAAAAAATCTTCTATTCACCCCGTTATTTTGCCATCTTATCAGGTTTGGCGTATCCGGGTTGAATCAGATCTCTCGGAGCCTGATCTTTCCAGCCGCGGGTCACGTTGATGCTCTTTATTGCATCCAGGCGATCCTGACCTTTGAGCCGTTCATAGATTCTGAACCAGGCACACGGTTGATCGTTACTGATCTCACAACTTCCCACATTGGTCCCTCCGCAAGGACCGTTCAACAGTCCTTTTGCGCACAACGTGATCGGACAGATTCCGCCAGTAAAGCCAAGAACACACTGGCTGCAGGAACGGCATCGTTCTTCGTACCAGCCCACGGCCTGATTTACCGCCAGCCCACTGGTATCGACCGCTGGAAAAGTTGGGATCTTTGGATATCGTTCAGCGAGAAATTGAATACCGACACCACAAGCCATTGACAAGAGTGCATCGAATTTGCCTTCCTCAATCGTACTGTCCAGTTCTGCCAGGTATTCGCGATCGCATTGTCGTTCAATGGTAGCCGAATAAATATCTATAGGGTCATCATCAAGTCGACGCGCCATCTCAAGCTCGGTGTTCAGAATAGCTACTTCCTTTTCTCCACCAGTCAAACAGACGGAGACACAGGTACCGCAGCCGATGTTAAGGACTTTGGTGTACCCTTGCAGCATTTCCTTAATCTCGGCAAAGGGTTTTCTATTTGCAACTATCATAAAATATCCTCCAATACGGACCGAAAGTTTGTGCTGTCACACTCCCGGTCCGATTGATTGATTGATTAAAAAAAATGCTACAGGCCCACCTCTGCCAGATCCGGTCCAAGGTATACTCTTTCGTTCTCTCCTAGCATACCCATGGATAGACAGATAAGTGTCCAGAGATGCAGGGTATGCCAGCTGCCGTTGAAGTGTTCAGTCAAATCATGGATCTGGGCATGACAGTTATGGCACGGGGTGATCGCATAATGAGCACCTGTCTCTTTAATTTGATCTGCCTTCAAACGGCCATATTCACGTCGAGCTTCCGGAAGCCCTGATTGCAAGAATCCACCGCCACCGCCGCAACAGTAGTTGTTGGATTTGTTGGGTGCCATGTCGATGAAGTTTTCCTCACCAACAACTTTTTTAACGACATAGCGAAGGTCATCGGCCACAGGGTCGCCAAAAGATTTTCGCACGAGTTGACATGGGTCCTGAACCGTGAAGGTCACTTTTAGATCTTTGTTCCAGTCAGAGCTCACTGGAAGTCTTCCTTCCCGTATCCATTTTGCGTAATATTGAATGATACTTGCTATTTCAAAGTTGTGTTCGATATTGAATTTTTTCAGTCCGGCCCGGACTGCAAAGAGTTCGTGGCCTCATTCTGTATTGAGCCATACCTTGCAGCCAAGATCATCAACCGCCTTGGCTTTTACCCGTATTATATGCTCCCAGCTTTTATTGTCGGCAAGAAAAAGGCAATAATTCTCAGCCGCCCATCCCTTTGAACCATAGGTCCAGTCGGCTCCTACCTTATTTAAGATTTTCCAGAGCGGAACCATCTCATCCGGCTCAGTCATAGGTTCTCGAGAGTTCTGGTTGAGATAGAAATGGGCACCTTCCTTGTTCATTGGGGCCAGTAAAGTCTCAAAACCGGGCTGATCCTGTCGAACTTCCTCCGCCACATCTTCAACAACAAATATCCAGTCCTCCTCATTGGCTCCCATGGCGCTACAGGTATCGCTGCGCAGGGCCATGTCGCATGAGCCAAGGATTCCTTTCGGTCGCTCTTCCCTCGGGCGTGCAGCTCGTAAGTTGAATACCAGTTGAGGGATATCGATTTTCATTGGGCAAACGTAGACACAACGTTGGCACATTGTACACATCCATGGCCAGTCGGAGGCCATGAGTTCCTCGTCCATGCCCATGGCCGCCATACGTAACAGCTTACGTGGGTCAAGGTCTTCAAGGCCCGTTGCAGGGCAACCTGACGTGCATGCTCCACAGGTCAGGCACATGTCAAGGTTGCCGCCCTCGGGCAAAAGCGACTTGACCTGGTCCATGAACCGGCTTTTCTTTTTACCGCCTATTCGAATAGCTCCGTCATACATAGTTGACTCCTTTCATGAGGTGCCGTTATTTCGACGTATCCTTTAAAGATTTTTCACCTTCCCGGTCACTGCTGCCGTTTATACTGGTTCAACGGCTTTTCTAGGTTTTCCCTTTAAAGGATTGGGGCCAAGTGTCATTATGTGCTCGGTCATCTCCTGTGCATATTTGGCAAAAGTTGGTCCCTCTCCGGATGAGAGATTGTACATCCTTACACGGTCTCCTTCTATGCCGATTTCCTCTAAAAGCTCATGGATGTGTTCAACACGTTCACGACACCGCAGATTCCCCTCATTATAGTGACAGTTGCCTTCAAGACAGCCTACGCAAAAGACTCCGTCTGCACCTTCCTGAAAGCATCTCAGCAGGTACATAACATCTACTTTACCGGTACAGGGGACACGAATTATTTTAATATTGGTTGGATACGAAAGTCTCATCGAACCTGCCAGGTCCGCAGCAGAGTACCCTCAGTAGTCACAACAAAACGCTACAATAGTCGGTTTGAAATCAGCCATTACATTTCCTCCGCCAGCAGAGTTTCGATCTCGCAGGTGATTTGATCGTCTTCGTAGTTGTTGAGGTTGATTGTCTGTCTTGGACAAACACAGGCACAGACACCGCAGCCCTGGCAGAGTGCCGGATCTATCTCAATCTCTCCTTTAGCCACATTGAATTGTGGAACCTCAAACGGACACGACCTCACACAGGTCAGGCACTTTACGCATTGTTCAGGGAACACTTCCGCTTTAATAGCTGACAGCTTTATCTCATCCTTGGATAGGAAAGTGACAGCTCGCGATGCCGCAGCGTTGGCTTGAACGATGGCTTCAGAGATCAGTTGTGGTCCATGTGCTGTGCCGCAAAGAAATACAGCGTCACTTCCCATATCAACCGGTCTTAATTTGACGTGTGCTTCAAGGAAATACCCTTCAGGGTTAGTGTTGAGTTTCATTTTGCTTACAAGCTCATCTGAAACGTTGGGCATCACACCTGCTGAGAGTGCCAGGATATCAGCGCAAATCTCAATGTTGCGTTGCAGAACATGGTCTTTAACCGTGACCAGTACACCTTCTTCGGAGGAGACGGCCACCGGAGGATTGTCTTTGTCGTAGCGGACAAAAACAACACCCAACTTTCTTGCCTCAGTGTAATATTCTTCCATCTGGCCATACATACGCATGTCGCGATAAAGGATATACACCTGAGTGTCAGGACTCTTTTTCTTGACATCCAAAGCATTTTTAACAGCCGCCTGACAACAGATTCGAGAGCAATTTGGCCGTTCTTCGTTTCTGGAGCCAACACACTGGATCATGACAACCACATCAAGGTCCGAAGCATCACTTTCTGTAAGTCTGTCACTCAACTGGGTTTGGGTCAGCACGCGTTCATCTTCACCGTAAAGGAAGTCTTTAGGCGTGTTTTCAGATGCTCCAGTAGCGACAATGATGACACCATGCTGGATTTCCTTTGCTTCCTCATTGCTGCCAGCACGAACTGCGGTTTTAAAATTACCCTGGAAACCTTCGAATTGAACGATTTCGGATTCAGTGAGGACCGAGATTTTCTCATCTGAGTTAACCCGGGCAGTAAGTCCTTCGACATAGCTCCTGATATCGGCACCCTCAATGGTATGGTGCAGCTTTGTTCCCATGCCACCAAGTTGGGACTGCTTTTCTATCAGGGTAGATTCAAAACCTTGTCTGGAAAGATCAAGAGCAGCATTCATACCGGCGATTCCGCCTCCAACTATAAGGGCATGTTTATTTACCGGTATGACCTTACCATGAAGAGGTTTCAGCTGGACTGCACGGGAGACTGCCATGCGAACCAGATCTTTTGCTTTTTCCGTAGCGAGTTCGGGGCTATCAGAGTGTACCCAGGAGTCCTGGTTTCTGATATTCGCCATTTCAAAAAGATACCGGTTCAACCCGCATGCCTCTAAGGTCTCCATAAACATAGGTGCATGGGTTTTCGGGCTACAGGAGGCTACGACAACACGGTTGAGCCTCTCCTCCAGGATTTTATCTTTTATCTTGGCCTGTGTATCCTGACTACAGGTAAAGAGGTTGTTGTCGGTAAAGACCACACCGGGTAGGGTTCCAGAGTAATCTTGTAGAGCTGGAACATCGACTACGCCGGCAATGTTGGAGCCGCAGTTGCAGACAAAGACACCAACACGTGGTTCCTGGCCGGAGACATCAATCTCTTCAGGAATTTCAATTGTTTTAGTGTCTGTTCCACGGGCTTCCGCTATCAGGCAACCGGCCAGCCCTGCCGCGGCGCTTGCCTCAGTAACCGATGAAGGGATATCTTTAGGCCCCTGGAATGAGCCGCAGGCATAAATGCCTTTCCGCGAAGATTCAAGAGGATTAAACGGATCACTTTCGATGAATTTATTTTTATTGACCTCGATACCGAGTTTATCCGCCAGCTCCAGAGTCTCCTTGCTTACTTCCAAACCTACCGAGAGCACGAGCATATCGAACTCTTCTTCCATGATCATGCCGTTCTCATCAGCGAAACGGAGGATGAGATTCTGGTTCTCTCTGTTTTCGATGACTGAGTGAACCCTGGATTTTACAAAACGGATTCCTTCGCGGTTCCTGGCGCGGTCGTAATACATCTCATAGTCTTTGCCGAAGGAACGGATATCCATATAGAAAATGGCTGCATCAAGTTCTTCACTTGCATGCTCTTTTGCTATCATGGCATCCTTCATCGCATACATACAGCAGACGGATGAACAGTAACTGTTACCGCACTTGTTCGTGTCCCGTGATCCTATACACTGGAGCCAGGCAACTTTTTTCGGCTCTTTTTTATCTGATGGCCTAATTAGATGTCCCTGTGTGGGGCCACCTGAGCTGAGCAACCGCTCAAACTCAAGGCTGGTTAGAACATTGGGATTTTGTTTATACAGATAAATGTCTGAGAGTGGGGTGGGGTCGTATGGTTTTGCACCGGTAGCGAGAACAACAGAACCGACGGTGAGTTCCTTGTCTTCAGGAAACATGTCGTGATTAATGGCACCTGCAAGGCAGGCATCAAGACACTGATAACATTCCGAACAGATACCACAGCTCATACATCTGGCTGATTCAAATCTGGCCTGCTCCTCATTGTATCCTGCTGCAACTTCCAGGAAGTTACCTGCCCGGACATCAGGGGTGAGGAAGGCCGCCTTGATCCGATCTATTTGTCCTTCACCCTCAATGGCTGGTCGGACGTAACTCCACACCTTGGAACGACCTTCACGAAGGTCCATATTATTGATATAGCGATGAATGGAAATGGCTGCTTCTTTACCACAGGCCACCGCATCAACCACTGATTTTGGTCCGTAGAAAGCGTCTCCGCCAGCAAAGACCCATTCTACAGGGGTTTGCAGAGTGACTGAATCCGCTTCCAGGCCACCAGGCTTGGAGATGGCAATACCCTGTTCTTTAATGCCTTGCATATTGGCGCTCTGGCCGATGGCGACAATTACGGTATCACATTGGAAGGTCTCACAGACGCTTTCATCGAATTCGGGATTAAAACGTCCGTTTTCATCAAAGACTCTTTTGCAGTTCTTGAACTCAATACCAGATATTCGCTTTGCATCTTTATCGATGTGGAAATTCCTGGGACCGAAGCTGTTGACGATTTCGATATCATCTTCCAGCGCCTCTATAATTTCATACTCCCATGCTGGCATCTCTTCCCGCCGTTCAAGACAGATGAGAGTTACCTTTTCTGCACCAAGACGTTTCGCGGTCTGGGCGACATCAACGGCAACGTTACCACCACCGACCACAACAACTTCTTTGCCGACTTCAACTTTTTTCCCACTGGCCGCATCACGCAAGAAGTCAACACCTTGCAGAACACCTTCAATATCTTCATTTTCGATACCGAGGTTCCTGCCGTTATGTAAACCGATTGCAAGGAATACAGCGGAATAGCCATCAGATTTTAAGCTTTCGAGGGTGATGTCATCACCAAAACTCACGCCACACTGGAGTTCGGCGCCCATGTCTTCGATGACCTTGATCTCGCCTGCAAGAATGTCTCGTGGCAGACGATATTCGGGAATGCCGTATCGCATCATACCGCCAGGTTCATCAAGCTTTTCGAATATAGTTACCTGATACCCCTGTTTAAGCAGTTCATAGGCGGTTGTGACACCGGCAGGGCCGGAACCGATGATAGCAACTTTTTCGTCACGCTTCTCAGTCTTGATTTCAGGAAGGTAAAACTCGCCTTTCTCCAGTTCATAGTCACTTAAAAAACGATGGAGTTCCCTGACATTCAGGGGTTGGTCAACCTGGGCACGTGTACACTCACCTTCACATGGATGGTGACAGACCCTGCCGCAGATTCCGGGGAACGGGTGATCTTCCTTGAAGAGTTTGAGCGCTTCCTCGTATCTGCCATCGTTGATTAGCGCGACAAAACCCTGGATACTCACATGGGCTGGGCACGTTGCCTTACAGGGAGCGGTTCCCTCTTTGTTTATACCGAATGCTCCGGGTATAGCTTGTGGATAGAGTTTGTATATCGCCTTGCGAAAATCGAGTTTTTCGTTGTACTCGTTGGGGCGAGAGACAGGGCAGACTTTTTCGCACTCGCCGCAACTCGTGCATTTTGCTTGGTCTACATAGCGGGGTGTTTGATGAATTTTTGCAGAAAAGTTTCCGGGATCGCCTTCAATACCCAGAAGCTCAGTGTTTGTCAGTAGCTCAATATTCAGGTGACGGCCGACCTCGACCAGTTTAGGTGAGATTACTCACATTGCACAGTCGTTGGTCGGAAAGGTCTTATCAAGCTGTGACATTACACCGCCAATGGCAGGTGATTTTTCTACCAGGTAAACGTAATAGCCGGACTCAGCAAGATCAAGCGATGCCTGCATCCCTGAAATACCTGCTCCTACAACCATAACCGATCCACTCTTCTTGTGCGTCTCAAATCCCATGATGACTCCTTAAGTGCTGGTGGTTAAGTATTTCGTATACCTCAGAAACGTATTGCGGTTGCAGTGAATTGCCCATGAAACAATGGCTGTTCCCTAAGGGCAAACTCTGCAGAGATAACCTCCTTTCATTATAATAAATTGATTTGATTCCAGTTGGTTGACGGCGCAATGCGGTAAGGGTGGTTTTCGGTCAGAACTTTGGATTTGATGCAAGTGCCGCATCGCGTGCTCTAAGCGAGGATTTTTTAGGACTCCGCTTCTTGCTAGAGCAACAAAAGAGTTTCGGCACAAAATGCATGCAGCGTGAGTATTGTGGGTGATTCAGTTAGGAACTGAATATATGAAAAAAAAACGAATGGTTGATCTGAGTACCACAACGCTCACCAGAGATTCTGGAGAAAAGTAGGCCTGCCCGACCATTGCTCTTCGATATCTGAAAATGATCCTAGCTGTTATGTGCAATCATATCAATATTTTTTATGCCTTTTTTTATTTTTTTTATATGGGTAGTCCTACAACAAAAGTTGTGGAGAACTAGTAAGTTGGCTTGATGTTTAATAATTGATGTTGACATCAAGCTTTAATGTCGCGGGCTTAAGCTCGTGCAAAAAGAGGCATCTATTCTGTAGGTAACTGGCTAGCTGATCATTCTGATCTGGGAGGGGGATGCTCTATTTGACCTTTCTTAAAAAAAAATAATGGACGATTGTCTCCGAAACATCATAGACTACAGACAGTAATTAAAAATATTTTTCAGAAAGTGTAGTAGTTGAACCGCCTTCGTTACAGATGGCATACTATAATAACTGTAAAACAGGTGTTTTTCTTGCCTGTTTTCGTACGACTCTGCTACCGTAAAATTGCAGGGATGTTATCGTTTAATATGGACAGTAATGCGATACACAGTGAGGGGTTGGCTGCACGTTTAGAGGCCATTTTTCCCAGATGGCGGGGACGGCCCGACTCAGAACACGAACAGGCGGTAATCCGCCTCATCGTTGGCGGTATTGCTGCGCTGTATCTCTTTTGGGTTTTGCTTAGCCCTGAAAAAAGTAATGTCAAGTTTGAGGCATTATTGACGATAACGCTCTTTTTCATTTTTGCTGTCTCTATTGTTGCCTGGCTCTTTGTAAATCCCAAAATTTCCAAGCCCCGCAGACTTCTGGGGATTTTCGCTGATATGGCTGGCACCACAATGGCATTGTATTTTACTGGCAAAATGGCAACGCCTGTATTTGTCATTTACCTCTGGGTAACCTTTGGTAATGGTTTCAGGTTCGGTAAACCCTATCTATATATCTCCATGGCCATGAGTATTCTTGGGTATAGCCTGGTGATTTACACTTCACCATATTGGTATGTTTCCCCCCAGGTTACCTATGGTTTATTGATCGGTCTTTTTGTCTTGCCCCTTTATGTGAGTGCTCTTCTTGGGCGACTAACAAGCGCAATGGATAGGCTGGAACGTGCCAATGAGGCTAAGTCAAATTTTTTGGCTGTAATGAGTCATGAAATTCGAACGCCTTTAAGTGGAATTCTTGGACTTATTAACCTTATCAAGCATACGCGTTTGAATCCGAAACAGAGCCATTATGTCCAGCTGATCGAGCGGAGTTCAGACTGGTTGTACCGGGTGATTTCTGATGGCCTCGATTTTTCCAAAATCGAGGCAGATGAGTTGATTATTAGCACAGAAGCTTTTTCTCCTGCGCAGATACTGGCTGATCTGGATTCTTTTTATCAGGAAATTGCTTTAGATAAAGGTATCCGTTTTTCTAGCACTATTGATCCGGATTTACCCAAATGTGTTTCCGGTGATAAAGAAAAGTTGACACAGGTATTGAATAACCTTCTCACCAATGCATTTAAATTCACGGAAGGCGGGGAGGTGAATCTTGGGGTCAGGTTGCGTCATACTGATGAAAATAGAGCAAAAATCAGCTTCACAATATCTGATACAGGGGTCGGTATTTCATCAGAAGAACAGCAGCATATTTTTAAGCCATTTCGTCAAGCCGATTCATCGACTACCCGAAAGTTTGGTGGGACAGGGCTTGGGCTTGCCATTGCAGACAGGATAGTACGCTTGATGGGAGGAGCAATTGCTGTTGAGAGTGCTAAAGGGAAAGGAACAACCTTTCAGTTTATTCTTTCTCTTCCTTTAGCGGTTTTTCTTGACTCAACAGTTGCGGAAGAGGGCAGGGCGGACCTTCCCCCGATGTGGGAAAAAACACCCCGCGTTCTACTGGTTGAAGACCACGAGATAAACCGTGAGGTTCTTCAGCAGTTGCTGAGTGTCGCAGGATGTGATGTTACTGTTGCCCATAATGGTAGGCAAGCCATCGATTCTGTTTGGGATCATGATTGGGATCTGATCTTTATGGATTGTCAAATGCCTGTAGTTGATGGCTATGAGGCAACGCGACAGATTCGTCTTCAACAGCAGGCATCACTGAAAGCTGCTCTTCCCATAATTGCACTTACTGCCCATGTGACTGTAGCTGATAGAAACAAGTGTCTGGGGGCTGGAATGAGTGATTATCTTGGTAAGCCCTGCACCCTTTCAGACCTCATTTTAACACTGAAAAAATGGCTTCCTGAACTTTTGTTGGAAGGAAAGCAAACTCCCCGCCACACTCTGAATGAAGAAAATAGTGTAGAGCCAGAGACAATAGAAACAGAGAGGGCGGGAGCTTTAAGAAGACAGGAAATCCATGACCTGAGAAACTTTTACACAAAAATCATAGGAAGTGCAGAGCTAGCCCAACTCAAATGTGATTCCCCAGATGAAGTGCGTAAATATATGGATATGATCCTAAAAGCGACCAGAAAAGAAATAAAAAGACTACGGTAGTTGCCTGAAAGAGTATACCATTTTTCACCCTGACGCATTACTCCCTCCTGCTTTTGCACCAGCTCCTCATCTCTCCATGCTAGTCCATCACCCATCTATCACCCTCTGTTAACATCATAAAACGAGAAATAATAAAAAAACATCCAGGGTAGTCACTATATGATAACCCGGGTGTGGCATAGTTAACGCATAGGCTGGAGCAAAAAAGGAAAAACAATAGGCAACATGGAGGGCACCGATGAATCAGGAGAATAGTAAAAGATTATTTGAAGAGTTTCCGGAGCTGTTCAGGAAAGAGTTGCTGCTTAATGGTTTTGAGTGTCAGGATGGCTGGTTTTTTCTGCTACATGATCTTGCAATGCGGATAGATAATCACCTCCGGTATGATTTCCTGAAAAATTACGTTGAAATCACTGCTATTCGGCAAGTGATGGGTCGGTTGAAATTTACGACTTGCACATGCGATGGGAGTGTACTGGGAATGCTCGATAAGGCTGAGGCTCAATCTACAACGCTATGTGAACTTGATGGAAACCCGGCAAATGGGCTCTATGTCTGTCCACCTTACTGGCAGCGCTATTTGTGTAAAAGATGTGCAGATTTACATGACTGTATGCGAGGTGAAGATGCGTATCTGCAGGAGACACTGGCTGTCTCACTGCATGAATTGAAAAATTTATCGAACGGTTCGGTTTTTGTTTAACCAGGTACATACATCAACGATGTTGAATGATCAGGAGGTCTGAAAATGCTATCTCAAAATAATGTAAAAGATCTTAATGTCCTGTTGGGAAGTAAACTTGCTGGTGAACCTTCTACGTCCAAGAGGTCAGGGAAATGGGAGTGCGTCTTGTTTGAGCAGTTTATTGGTGAATACCTGATTGTACCGTTAACCACGGCGAAAATGTTGAAGTCAGAAGGGTATGTGATGAATAATTGCTGTCGTGATTATCGCCATTTATGCGAGCAACATAGATACGCTATCTTTTCACTTCGCAGCAGATCGGGAGAGCGGTTGGCGACTCTTGGTCTTGTTAATGAAGATGGTTGTTGGGTCATGGATCAGTGTTTTGGCCCTTCCAACTCTGAGGTGTTGGAGGAAGTCCTGAACTATCTTGATGAGGAGGAAACGCTGCAAACCGAGTACTTTCCTGCTGAGATATACTATATCGCCCATGAAGTAGTAAGGCTCATGAACTCTATGAGAAATACACATTGATGGGAGTTTTAACCCAGGGTTTTATCTTGCTCACTACAATGAATGCTTAACGCCTAAAGAACCTGTTCACTGCTACAAAACCTTAATGGGAGGTCAGGATTAGGGGGAAGACCTGTTTTGAAGTAGGCTTGTGTTCAGATGATCAGTTTGATACTTTTGTTAGGTGAAGTATACTGAACCATATATTTGTCCTAACAGTTAACAGGGTGAGGATTGCACGTATGGTAAAGTTAACGAAGACGACCAATAAACTTCGACTTCCAATTCTGGAAGGGGTTCTTCCAATCACGGTAAACCAGATTCCTGCAGAGCTTGTAGCAGGTCTGACATTAGCAGCTTTAGCTATACCGGAGGTGATGGGATATACCAAAATAGCTGGGATGCCAGTTGTAACAGGGTTGTACACAATGCTTATACCCATGACACTGTTTGCATTATTTGGCTCTTCCAGGCACCTGGTTGTTGGAGCAGATTCGGCGACGGCGGCTATTCTTGCTGCCGGTCTTGTTGGAATTGCAGCTACAGGTTCAGGCGAATATGTGGCGTTAGCCTCGGTCCTTGCATTTATGGCAGCGGGTTTTCTGATTCTTGCTCGGCTTGTAGGGCTTGGGTTTCTTGCAGATTTTTTGTCGAGAACGGTTTTAGTCGGTTTTTTAACTGGAGTTGGCATACAGGTTGCCTTGGGGCAGATTTCTGGAATGCTTGGCCTCAAAGGTGGTGGGCATGGAACAGTACAAAAAATATGGTACGATTTTCAGCAATTAGATCAGTTGAATTGGTACTCTTTAATTATTGCACTGAGCGTGTTGGTGGTGATTGTCGGTTCAAAGAAGATATCTCCTAAAATACCGGGAGCACTTATTGCGGTCCTTGGGGCTATTATTGCCAGTTGGGCATTAAATTTTAAAGCCCATGTGCATGTTCTGGGCAACGTACCTGGAGGCCTGCCGTCCATAGCCCTGCCTGATGTGGATTGGACTATACAGCTTATTGGTAAATTACTTCCCACTGCATTTGCGATGTTTGTTGTTATATTGGCTCAAAGTGCTGCAACTTCCAGGGCCTATGCCACTCGTTATAATGAGAGTTTTAGTGAAAACCATGACCTCGTCGGGCTTGGACTGGCTAACATCGGCGCTGGTCTGTCCGGAACCTTTGTGGTGAACGGGAGCCCGACAAAGACACAAATGGTCGATAGCGCGGGTGGGCGGTCTCAGTTGTCACTTCTTTTTACTGCGGCTATTGTCCTTATTGTATTACTCTTTTTTACTGAGCCACTATCTTACATGCCGGAGGCGGTTTTATCTGCGGTTGTTTTTCTGGTAGGAATTGACTTGATTAACATAGAAGGAATGCGTGACATTTTTAATAAACGTAAATCTGAGTTTTATGTGGCAGTTATTACACTACTTGTGGTTGTTTTTGTAGGTGTCGAGCAGGGCATCCTTTTTGCCATGGTTTTATCTATTATTGACCATACACGTCGTGGTTATAGGCCAAAAAACGTTGTGTTGTCTCCTGCTCAATCGGGCCAGTTACGGGCGCAACCTGTCGCAACCCAAAAGCAGGCGGCACCAGGATTGCTCATCTACCGCTTTACTCATAGTTTATATTACGCAAACATCCAGCTTCTGACTGAAGAACTACTAGACCTCGTTACTGAGGCGGATGTGCCCATTCAGTGGTTGTGTATAGACGCCTCGGCAATTGATGACGTCGACTATTCAGCGGCTGAAACGTTGCGTTCTTTACATGCTCTATTACACGAAAAAGGCGTACGGCTTGTGGTGGCAGAGGTCCTCGATGATGTCAAACAGCAAAGTCGGTGTAACCTCATCGATGCATTTGGAGCAGACTCACTTTTCGAGACGATAGAAGATGTTGTTAACGAATATCAGAAGGTTAACGGAGCGGGTGAAAAATGATATGGGGTGTTGCATTATCCTGGGACAACTCGCTGGGTAACTGACCTGTTTTACTTTTCGTTTGCTATCAATACAATGTGGAGTATCTGTGAACTCTTTTATTTGGCTGTTTTGGAAAGAGTAGTTGCAATATCGGGATAGAGGTCATGGATACAATCGGGGCAGACGCCATGACTGAATTCTGCCTCGGTATGATTTCGAACATAAACATCAACCTGATTCCAAAATCCCTGATCGTCACGGATTTTCTTACAATGCATACAGATTGGGACAATTCCACGTAACGTACGTATTTGGTCTGCAGCCTTCTTTAGTTCAATAATTGTTTCGTGCAGTTTTTCCTCGGTATTTTTTAAAGCAGTGATATCTGTTATCATACCAAATGAACCGGCAAACTGACCTTCATGATCCATCATAGGGGTAGCCGAGACGATGGTGTGAATGAAGCTGCCTTGCTTCGTTTTGAAGATACGCTCAAAATTTCTGCTGATCCCTCCAATACGCTCCTGCTTATGGATGAGGAAATCGTTTAAATCTTCGTCCCGTATAAGAATTTCCATTCGTTTTCCTGGCAACTCTTCAGGCTCATAGCCAAGCATTTTTGCAAAATGTGCATTTGTGTAGACAATACGCCAATCAGCATTAAGACTCATGATCCCTTCATTGGCTGTTGCTACGAAGCAGCGAAACCTCGCTTCGCTTTCAATCAACTCCTCTTCTTTGAGTCTATGGTCAAGGGCGATAGCGACCTGATCAGCTACAGCAACCATAACCTCCATATCTGTTTGATCATAGCACTGCGGATCAGAATAACTTTGGACAGCCATGATGCCGACAATCTCATCCTTGGTATTCAACGGTACACCAAGCCAGGTTTCTGACGGAGTGCAGTCTGGAACTTTTAACGTACTCACAGCCTGTTTGTGCAGTATCTCCGGTTTGTGTATCAACAGAGGTTTACCGGTGCGGAGGACTTCAGCTGTTAGCGATGCAGTTTTACTGACTTCCACTACAGACGGGTAATATTCGTCTACCGAATCAACAATATACGGAAAGGATAAACCGTCACTACTCTTGTCATACAGTGCAATATAAAAATTTGTGGTATCGATTGCATGACTCAAGGCCGAATGGATAGCGTTAAATAACTCATCTCTACTGGATGTTGTGTTAACGGCGTTGGCAATCTTGAAAAGTGCAGCATTTATCTGTTCGAAACGTTGTCTTTGGGCAGAATCATTTTCCAGTTGTAGAACTTTTGCTTCTAATTCTTCATAGGTGAGTTTTCTTGCCATGTAAAAATCTCCGTCTGTACTTTGGCCGACCGTTTCATCTGGAATGGGGAACTAAATGTTTTTCTACCAGGACTGGCAGAAGAGGTTTTCTTGTCCTGATGGTTTCGACATACAGTAAGGATTGTAGGGTATTCCTAAATCATTGTGAAGAAGTATTTCACACCTGCTACGTCCATTATACCTTTGTGAACGTATGGAAATTGCGCGCTAGTGGACGAGCAATCACGTAAAAGAGAAATGAATACTCTCTGTCGTAGGACTATGTCAGGATAAATAGTTTATTTCAGGTTAGGCTATAATTCCTTTACTCGTCTTTATCTATTTGATAAGAAAACACTACTAAAGAGAAGGGGTTTGTTTAACGGGGTCTTGTCTGTTTTTGGGATAACGACATACGTTTATACATCTACTATTGGAGCATTGCTCAGTTTTGAGTGAGAAATGCGGGCTAGAGTGAACGTCATAATGGAGGAACATTGAAAATGGATTGTAGGTATAGCCTAAGGCGGAGATGTATTTTTAGTATCATAGCACTTTCTATCTGCTTCGCCACAACCGCTTCCAGTTTTGAGCTGGCGAGTGTTGGTGTCCGGTATGGGCAGGGGTTCAGGGGAACTGATTTTGATCAATATGACATCTCGGCAACGATGGATTTACCCTGGCAGAAAGAGTGTCCGTACAACTGGCTACTGCATTCGGATATCGAAGGAATTCTCAGTGTACTAACCTGGGATGGTGATACAGCTGTGAAACCATCTGTTATGCCGAACCTGATCCTTTCTACGCCAGGAGGTATGGTGGATTTTATTGCTGGGTTAGGCCTTGGTGTCATGTTTGGTGATACGGAGTTTGATGGTGATCATGACCTGGGAGGTGCATTCTTTTTCCAGGGGCAGGCAGGCTTCAGGGTAAATGTTACGGACAATGTTTTTGTAGGGTATCGATACTATCATCAATCCAATGCCGGCATCTATAACAGCAATGACAGTGTTAATTTAAATCAGGTGGAGATTGGCTGGAAATTCTGATAGTCGTTTGTTGGAGCAGAAAACGACGAGTACAAGATAGGTCGTATCGCTTACAAACCCGGACGTGTCAGTCATGCTCGGGTTTGTTTTTTGTTTTACAATGCCAAACTAATTGGTAGTCACCACCTGAAAACGTACTTCTCTGAAGTTCAGGATTATGCCATCCCAGGTAATCTCTTCAAGCCTCAGACCCTGGTCCAGCGGGTCGCCTTCTCTGCGAATACTATTATTGATGATAATCATCCTGTCTTCCGGAGTGGTCGAGTAGGTATGTCCTGCAAACTTCATGATGGGAAGTATATTTCTCACAGATGACGGTAATTCCTCTAAAAAGGGAAGGGGTGTAGGTGTTATACTATTAACAGTAACATCATCATCTGAAAGAAGCAGTGGTGCCGGTTCAAGGATGATAGCTCTTCTGGTAACAGTTGCCTTAGCTTTTGTGGAAGACGTGATCAGGGTCTCAGGTTCAGTATTCTCCAGATCTAAACTTCCTGCTCCGGGAGGTGAATCATTCAAAGACGTGTTTGCATCGAGTTGCACGGTGGCCAGTTGCTCTGGAGGAGTCGAAGCTGTCTGGGAAAGAGATGTGTTTGGTATGATCTCAGCAGTCGACTCGTGTGATGGGGGGGCCTGTTCCTCCTGAAATTGATTTTCTTCTGTAAGTACTGTTTCGTCAGATATTGTTGATTGGCGTATTTTTATTTCCAGTTCGAGCGGCATATGTTCCCGAAACAACCATGCAGATACGATGATGCCGCAGGTAATAAGAACGGCGGGAAAATACCGGCGAATTGTGCTTTGCGTTCGTTGCTGTCTGGAACGCTTTATCCCAGGATAGAGTGTATGTTGAGTGTGCAGGTCGGGAACTGTGCGTTGCTTACGTTCGTTTTCTGATTTTTCTAGTGCTTCAAGAATATATGACATCCCTCTACCTCACTTTTTCATCAGTTCTTCAACGGTTTTTTGAGGTATAGGCCCAGCTTTTTCGAGGACCAGAAGCGGTGCTGAAACCGTAATAGTGTTGACGGGTTTTTTTTCTGGCATGGGGACACTGCTCTTCTCTGGGGTTTCTTCTACGACGGTTTCTGGTTTTTGAACCGTTTCAGGTATAGTGTTCTTTTCTGGAATATTTGTTTCAGTTACTGGTTCTGTCAGCTGCGGGGGCAATGTCTCATTTGCTGCTTTTTTGGGTATAACGACAGGAGTTGTGCTGTCTTCTGGTTGGGTCTGTGGTTCTGCAGTTGGTGTTTCTGGTGAAAGAGACTGGATCGTATCTGCTTGAGGTTCTTCTTCTGTCAGCGGTTTCTCATTGATTTCTTCTGTAGGTACCACTGTTTCAGTCACTGTTGTGACGGGTTGTGTATCTACAGACTCTGGTGATTCAGTTTCTTTGTGCCAATCAGGAAGAATAAGTATTGCCGGGATAGCCAGGCAGGCAAGAAATGCAGCAATGATCATTGCATATTTTACCTGGCGGCTGCGTAAAGATTTTTTCTGTGGAAGTATTTCTCTACCAGCCTGTTTGATGATGGCAAGGTTAACATGATCCGTATTAACAGCATAGGCACCAAGCAGAGCCCGATCACAAAGTACGTTGATCAGGCGGGGAATACCTCCGGTCAGCTTAATAACATGTTGTATTGCTTTTTCTGTAAAAAGGGTGGACGTATTATCTCCTGCAACATTAAGTCTATGCTGGATATACTTGCGGACATCAGTGGGCTGAAGGGGGCCAAGATGATATCTGCTTGTTATCCGTTGATTAACCTGAATGAGCTCGGGCCGTTCAAGGAGGTCACGTAATTCAGGCTGTCCTATGAGAATAATCCGTAGTAACTTTTTCGTGTTTGTTTCCAGATTGGTCAGGAGACGCAGTTGCTCAAGAACACCAATATCAAGATTTTGAGCTTCGTCAATAATAAGAGCTATGGTTCGGTCATCAGCGTGTGCGCGAAGAAGGTATTGGTTGAGAGCGTCTATATATGTCTTTATGGTGGCAATACTTGTTCCTGGGAGAATGCCAAATTCTTCGCAGATGGTTTTAAGAAGGTCACGCGCTGTCAAACGTGGATTAAGGATGACAGCTATTTCTGTTCGATCCGGCATTTTTTCGAGAAGACAGCGGCAAAGGGTAGTTTTTCCTGTGCCGATATCCCCGGTGAGTAATATCATACACCCGTCGCTGCTGATTCCGTAGAGTAGATGTGCCAGAGCTTCCCTATGTTCCTCACTCATGTAGAGGTAACGTGGGTTTGGCGATATCGCAAAAGGAGTTTCGGAAAGACCGAAATATTGGGTGTACATGATGGCCTATTTTATGCGACAATAACTAGGGTAATATCTGCGGGAGTGATTCCCTGACACTGTAACAATATGTAATTCAAGACAGATCATTATATGGCAGATAAGGGATTTTTTCCATCTCTCTTTATTTTTTGTTGTAACTTCCGAAGTTACCTCATAACATGCACCCATGAAAAGGAAAAAACTTAATAGTTTAAGAGCACTAAAGTGGTAACACATGCCTGTATATGAATATAAGGCGCTTAACAGTGCCGGGAAAAATATCAAAGGAATTATTGATGCCGAGAACGACGCCCAGGCAAAAAGTAAGCTGCGTTCTACCGGGAAATACCCTGTTTCGATACGGCTTAGTAAAGGGCGTGGTCAGGGGCGTGGCAGAAGACGAGAAGGTGTAGGTTTTTTTGAACGGATAAAAGCTGAGGAAATCCATGTCATGACACGTCAGCTGGCGACCCTTGTCGGCGCCGGTATTCCCCTTGTGCAGTCACTGTCTTCACTTGTTGAGCAGACTATTAATCCTGCCTTGAAGCGGGTGATTGTTCAGATTCGTGAGAAAGTAAACGAAGGTTCAACACTCACCCGTGCACTGGGTGATCATCCCAAACTTTTCTCAAATATATACGTGAACATGATCAGGGCGGGTGAAGCATCCGGCTCCCTTGATGTTGTGCTCGAGCGATTGGCAGATTTTGGTGAAAAACAGCAGGCTCTTCAGAGTCGCTTGAAAGCTGCACTTATTTATCCGATTTTTATGGCAATTGTCGGCTCGGCGATTCTTTTTGTGCTTATTACCTATGTGGTGCCAAATATCACTCAGGTATTTACTGATATGGGCAGGGTACTGCCATGGCCTACAAGGTTTCTTATTAACTTCAGCGATTTTTTGCAGCAATACTGGTGGGCCGTTATTGGTTTAATGATTCTTTGTGTATTGTTCGTGCGCTATTTGATCTCCCGCACTGCAGGGCGATCATTCTGGGATCTTGCCAAATTAAAGATGCCTATAATTGGTCCTGTCGTCAGGAAAGTGCTGCTGGCTCGGTTTGCATCAACTCTTGGAAGTCTTTTAAACAGTAGCGTTGGTCTCATTACTTCCATGCAAATTGTTAAGACACTTATCGATAATGTTCAGATAGCAGGTGTGCTGGATGAGGCGATGGAGCATATCGAAAAGGGTAAAAGCATGACCGCTGCTTTGTCGTCGTCACCCTGGTTCCCACCGATGTTTGTGCAGATGATTTCTGTTGGCGAACAGAGTGGAAACCTGGAGGGAATGTTAGAAAAAGTTTCTGCATCATATGAACGGGAAGTGGAAACGGCTATTCTTGGTATGACGTCACTGATCGAGCCTATTATGATTGTATGCATGGGCGCAGCAGTGGGCTTTGTTGTTCTCTCTATTCTGCTGCCTATTTTTGAAATGAATCAGATGGTCGGGTAATGTTTACAAAATATGAAATGCTCTAAGTGTAGAGCAAAGGGCGTTCTAATTGGATATTTTTTCAATAACAATACTAGCTATGAAGCACACTGGCATCGACTCGTTGCTGCCATGCTTCAGATACGAACATGGGGTGATAAAATGAATGCGATATATCAGCATATGAAGGGTATGAGAAAGGCAGGCTATCGTAATATGAGCGGTTTCACTCTTATCGAATTGCTGGTTGTTCTCGTCATTATAGGCATTCTGGCAGGGTATATTGGCCCCAAGATCATGGGACACCCGGAAGAGGCGAGAAGAACTAAAGCTGGGTTGCAGATTCAGGCAATTGAGACAGCACTGAAAGTGTACAAACTCGACAACGGCAGCTACCCTTCTACAGAACAGGGGCTGCAGGCACTTGTGGAGCCGCCATCATCAGGGAAGTTACCGCCGAAGTGGCGATCAGGCGGATACCTTGAACATAGTTCGGTCCCTGAGGATCCATGGGGGAATGAATTTGTTTACCTGAGCCCAGGTGTTTACGGTGATTTTGACTTGAGTTCATATGGTCCAGACGGTGAGGCTGGTGGTGAAGCTGATGATGCTGATGTAAACAACTGGGAGCTTGAATAGAGACCAGTGGTGCTTATGCCTTTTAATTGCTGGAAAAAAACGAATACAGAAAATGGCAACTCCAGGCAGGGCTTTACCTTACTGGAATTGATTGTTGTTCTAGTCCTGATTGGTTTGCTTCTTGTTGTTACTGTACCCACATTACGCAATAATTTGATCGACGATCCCCTGAGGTCGACTGGCCGTAAGCTGATCGGGTACATTGGTGGAGTTCGTGAAAGGGCCATACGTGAGCAACAGTCATATTTGCTTTATATAGACATGGATGAGAACCGGCTCTGGTATGTTCGTGAGAGTGACGATAAGAATGATGAGGCTGAACCTCCCGAAAAAGGTACCTTACACGTTGACACCAGTGTGGATCTTGCCAACGTCTGGACGAAAACCCAAGGGAGTGTCAATGGCGGTCTTGCTGAAATATGGGTGAGCCGACAGGGGTATCTTGATAAGATGCTTATTCATCTTGGAAACGATGATGGTGAGGCACTGAGTTTACAGGTTTTTCCTTTTTTACCCGATATTGAAGTGCTGGACGGATACCATGAACCTCAATAACAATGAAGAGATTCACCGTATGGCGAAGGTTTCCGTGCCAAAGTTTTTTTACATTGACGATAAGGCCTTCACTTTACTTGAGGTGATGATAGCTATTGCGATTATGGCAATCGCCTTGACCAGCATTTTTGGCTCGCAATCTCAGTCCCTGTCACTTGCTCTGGAAGCAAAGTTCAACACTACAGCTTCATTTCTGGCTCAGGAGAAACTTGCAGAATATGAAGCAGGTCTAATCGATTTTACTTCCAATGAAGGTGATTTTGGTGAGGACTTTCCTGGTTTTAGCTGGAAAGCTACAGCGCAGGATGCGATGGTTGATAATTTCTCAGATCTAGAGGCTCTTGACCCACCTGTTCAGCGTGTTGATCTCACTGTCAGCTGGGAAGGCGAGCAGTATTCAATGACCTTCACCTATTACGGTCGGAGGGCATACGAATAATGACAGCCAGTAAATGGAGGCATCGCAACTCTGGTTTTACTTTGCTGGAAGTACTTATCTCAATAGCTATTTTTGCTATTGTGATATCTTCAGTCTATGGTGCGTATAAAGCAACGTTTCAGACAGTAGGAGGTACAGAGCGCCAGGTAACTCTGGCGGCAGCAGCGCGGGTGATTCTTGAACGGATTAGTGACGATTTGGCATCACTTACTATAGGTGATAACGGATATTTACGTGGTAGCCGAGGTGATATTAACGGCCTGCGAGCAGACAGTTTTTCATGTATATCAGCGGCTCATATTGTCTTTCATCGTTTAGGAAAGGCAGGTGGACAGGCTGTCCTTACATATTCAGTTGAGGAAACTGAGTCTGGATTGTTTAACCTCTACCGCTCCGATGTTCCCTACGTGCCAGATATTCAAGATGAGGAGCAAACTGAAAAAGGTGAACTGTTAGGGCGTGGGCTGAGTGAGTTTCGAGTAAGTTATGTGACAGCCGATGGCAGCGAGGTTGATAACTGGTCCAGTGGACCTGAGGGCTCTGAGGATGAGGGAGAGGGAGGCGAAGCAGTAATGTCTATACCGGTACTTATTCGGCTACAGATCAGTTTTGCCGAATCTCCTGATAGTGACGAGTATACTGTTTTCAGAACTGCCGTAGCGTTACCTCAAATACCAGATAACAACTCAGAGGGATAAGGAGCGTGGCAACGGCAGAATTATATAAAAACAAACAGGGAATGGCCCTTCTGATCACCATTATGGTGGTGAGTTTGTTAATTGCTGTGACTATCCAGTTTAACCGGACTGTGAGGCAAAGCTTTTTCTCTTCGGCCACCCAGCTAGAAGGAATAAATTTACGTGCAATTGCGGGATCAGGATTAACACTTGGAGCTGCATTACTGGAGGTGGACGGCCAAGCGAATACATTTGACACGCTGGTAGACGTTTGGGCTGATTTAGGTGAAGATGATTTTTCAGGTATGTTTGACCGTGGTTCTTTACATATTGATATTACAGATGTATCCGGTAAGATACAATTGGGCAGCCTGGTGCAGGAAGCTGGAAGTACCACTAGTGGTGCAAGTGGTACAAATGCAAGTGAAAACAGAGATATATTAAAGAGATTGCTGCTTTCCGGTAACTTTGAGATAGAAAGCGAGCAGGAAGCTCAGGAAATAGTTGATGCTCTTACTGACTGGATTGATGCGGACGACAGGGAATCTGATTTTGGTGCTGAGGACTCGTATTACCAGTCGCTTGACCCTCCCTATGGCAGCAAAAATGGACCAGTTGCTGACCTTGAGGAGTTGTTATTGGTAAAAGGGATATCATCCCTGATACTTTTTGGTGATGAAACTCATCCGGGATTGGCGGACTACCTTACTGTTCATGGAACAGATGGTAAAATAAACATAAATACAGCACCCGAAGAACTGCTCAAGGCACTTCATCCACTTATGACGGATGAGCTGGTTACAGTAATGAATGAATATCGCCAGGTAGAGGAAAATCTTGCTGATCTAGAGAAGAGTAAGTGGTATCAGAATACTCCCGCGTGGCCTGGAGATATTGAGTTACCGGCAAATATTATATCCACTACAAGTCGTTTTTTCAGGCTGAGGGTGGAAGGAAGATTTTCTGATCAGAGTTGGCGTGAGACCGCTGTGGTGGAACGTAACGATACAGGGAACGTAGTGTTTTTATCTAGAAGGGTGGAGTAACTGGTGAATAATCTGCTGGCAATTGACATCCATGATGACTGTGTATCCGGTGTGCTGCTAGAACATGGGCAAAAGACTACGGTGGTCAAGGGGTATAGTGTTGCGCCTCCTGTGGGCGACACGTCGCTTGCTGAGACTATAGCAACTGTAGTACGTCAGACAGGTTTTGATCAGGGAGATTGCCGGGTTGCAGTCGGTGCAGAAAATTTCTTTTTTAGAAATCTTGTTCTGCCATTTGCAGATAGCAAACAAATAGATAAAACCCTGCCTTTAGAACTCGAAGAGCTCACCTCTTATCCAATTGATACTTTTCATCTCGACTTTCTCACTTCAGCAGGCCGGGGTGGTGGCACAGATATTTTTGCGGCGATGGTAGAGAAAGGTTTTTTAGTTGATACTTTAGCCCAACTTGCTACGAACAGGCTTGATCCTGAGGTATTTGCGGTGAGTGGCCTGCAGATAGCTGCGGCTTTAAATGCCATGGGTCCGGAAAGAAACACCTTTATCGTTCTCGATGTCAGCTTCAAGCAGGCAACACTCATTCTGGTTGATAATGGCCAGATCATTCTGGTTCGATCACTTAGCGTGGATTCTGAGAGATCGGCTGGTTTTAGCTTATCTTATGATGAAGCGAAAATTTCTGCAGATAAACCTGAACAGATAGCAGAGATAGTGAGGGAGCTAGATCTGTCACTGCAGCAGACTCTTGTTTCAGTTGGCAGAGCCTCTCTTGTTAGCAAAAACACGCCCTGCTTTATTACTGGGGCAGTTGGTCTCTATTCGCCGGTGTTTGAACAGCTAAAAAAAGCCCTGCCACTCGATATACTTCCCTGCAATATAGCTAAGCAGCCGTTACTTAAGATTGAACCTTCAGAATCTTTGCCGTGGAACCCGGCTCTTATGAATCGAGCACTTTCACTTGGTTTGTGGAAAAGGAAAGATTGTTTAATTTTAAATTTTCGGAAGGGTATCTATAAAAAACAGCGTTCTTTAGCATGGGTAAGGAAAAACCTTATGACTATTGTCATGTCTTCAGGTTTGATATGTGCATTAGTTATAGGGGGGCTCTGGCTTGATTATAGTGAGTTGGCCAGAAAGCGCAATGCACTGCACAATGAAGTGGAAACGATTTTTCGTGAGACATTGCCAGAGGTTACCAGAGTTGTGAATCCTGTACAACAGCTCAAGGTTAAAATTAATGAAAGCAATGGTCTCAACCGTTCTGGCGCCGAACAGGGGTCGAGTATTCATAAGCTGACGCTACTCTCCGAATTATCATCCCGTATTCCGCAAACAATGCCCGTTCGAATTACCAGATTGGTTGCGGACCAGAAAGATCTGAGGATAAAGGCAGAGACCCGTGATTTTAATACTGTGGATAATGTAAAACGGGAGTTGGAAAAATCAGGTCTTTTTAAGAATGTGGAGATCAGCTCCGCAAACTTGGCGCCTAAAGGTGGCGAAGTACGGTTTGAACTGAAACTGGAGTTCAACGAATGATTAAAACAGGTATTGCTCAGCTCAACACTCTTCTAGCCTCTCTAAATAACCGGATTGGGCTGGAGCAAATGACGTTTAGAGAGAAGGTTGTTCTGGGCGTGGGAGTTCTGTTTGTTGCAGTAGTAGTTGTCTACCAGATAATGATATCACCATATCTCGATGCCAGGGCACGTTTGTTGAACTCCATTGAGAGGAAAGGAACAGAGCTTAGGGAGGTTATTCAGCTCAAACAGCAATATGCAGAAATTCGGGTAGAGGAAGGTGGGATAAAGGCAAACCTGGCTCAACGGGATTCCGATTTCACACTCTTTGCTTTTCTCGATAGACAGGCTGAAAAGGCTGATGTTAAACCGCAGATAAAATATATGAAACCATCAGTGATAACCGGAGTTGGTGAGGCGCTGGATGAATCTGTTGTAGAATTAAAAATGGAAGGAGTGACTCTGGAGCGACTGGTAGATTTCTTGCGCCTGACTGAGTCCGACGAGAATGTTGTTTATGTGAGGCGTCTTTCAATCCAGACGAGTGCCAGAACTGACGGGTATCTGGACGTTATACTTCAGATTGTAACACTCGTGGAGGCTGGTTAACGTGGAAAGAAAACGGTTTCAGCTACGGAATATTCTGGTCTATACATGTATTCTAACCGGAATATTATTGTTTGTACGTTTTCCTTCCGAAAAGTTTGCGGAATATGTCGATGATAAATTGAGTTCTGCTATTCCTGGCGCAGTTATCAAGCCTGTAGAGTGTAGCTACTCTTTTCCGACCTCTCTTGTCTGCGATAGCGTTAGAGTTGTTATGGAGGGTGATGGCAGTGAAGTTGCTCTGGCTGAAAATGTTAAAGTATCATTAAGGCCACTTGGATTTGGGCGCAGATATGGTCTGTCAGGAAATCTTTACAATGGGACATTCCTGGCGGATTTGGTTATAGCGCCCCTCAAGGGATTTTTTACTGTGGTCAATATCCGTGCTGAAAATATTGAGCTTGAAGGCCTTACGGTGATGACCAATATGTTTCAGCGCAAACTGTCTGGATCTTTGAAATATAGTGGCAAATATAGTGGTTCATTTACGGACAGTAACGAATTCAGTGTAGATGGTGTTGTGAAGGTCGATAGTGGCTCTTTTGCATTGCGGCAGCCATTGCTGACAATGAAGAGTGTGTCTATAGAGCAGATGCAGGTTAACGTGCAATACAATGATGGAGTGCTGAAACTTAATCGGGGTACCTTGAAGGGGCCTGAGATCTCTTCTGCTTTTGGTGGTGAGGTACGCACAGCTAATTCGTTGCCTGGGCTTTGGGATGTGGATTTACATGGCACAATTATACCAGCAAAACGCTATCTAAATGAAAATCCGTTGGTACAGAGAACGGTGAAACGCATGCAACGGCAATATCAGGAAGATGAGCTCCCTTATATGATTCGTGGCAGCATAAGGAACCCCCGATTCCAGTTTGGTACCGAATAGGAAAATACAATGGCCACACGTATCTCTTCCATATTCCCTTTTCTTCTGGCAACGCTGTTGTGTGTTGCTGGGGTGGAACTGTTCTATTTAGGAGTTGAGCGTTACTTTTTTGATACAGGTAAAGTTGAACAAGAGGTGATTACAAAAACTGTCGGTTCTGCTACGGGTATCTCTAAGACAACTAAAAAGATAGATTACTCAATTATTGTTAGCCGAAATCTCTTTGGGACATCATCAAAAAATAAAGATGGGATAGATAGTGAACCTGCTCCGGTTGAGGAGCAATTAGAATCAACAACGCTTGATGTTGTTCTGATGGGAACCATAGGTGGCGGTGAGAATGGTGGTCGTGCTATTATCCTTAACAAGAGTGATAGAAAGCAGGAGTTGTATAAGGTTGGTGATACAGTTCAGGGGGCTCTGGTAAAAGACATTCTACGAGGTAAGGTGATCCTTACTGTAGATGGCAGAAATGAAATGCTTGATATGAGTGAATCAAGAAAATATGCTCAGAACTCTTCTCAACCTGTAGCTGCCAGACCTTCAGGCATCAGACGAAATAAAGTAGTTGCCCCATTGGTGAATAATGGTGAAGTATCTGAAGTTGGTCAATCTGTAAAACCGCGAGTGGTGCGCCCGACACGCCGTATTGTACGCCCACGACCAGCTGCTGTAAATGAAGACGTTCCGCCTGAATCTGAAACAACAGAGGAGGAGTTTGCACCAGAATTAGAGGAGGGGGAGAGAGAATAAATTGGACGTTACGATGGAGAACAGGCTATTGAACAGCAATAATTATTTCAGTGTGCAGAAAGGCGATAGATTGCCAGATTTCTCTGCCAATAACAATCAGGGGAAGAGTTCATGGGCAGTTTGAGATTACCTCTACTATTTCTCATTACATTTTTTGGATGTTTCACAGCTGGTACCACTCAGTACGTGAATGCGGAAGATGTTGTGATCCCCAAAGATAGCGCAACCACGGGTAAGCGTTTCATAACCATTGATTTTGACAACGTCGATATTCGATTGTTTATAAAGTATATCAGTGAGTTGACAGGTAAAAACTTTGTTGTGGATAAAGCTGTTCAGGGTAATGTCACTATCCTTTCTCCTACAAAAATTTCCGATGATGAGGCATATCGCGTTTTTGAGTCGGTCCTCGAGGTTCATGGCTTTACAACAGTAGATTCAGGTTCGGTAATTAAGATTCTGCCCTCTGCTGCAGCACGATCTCAAAATATTCAGACCCTTAGTATGGGAAAAAGCAGCCACCCGGAAGATAGAATCGTAACGCAGCTGGTACCGTTAATAAATAGCTCCCCTGATGATATGAAGAGAGTCCTTACACCTCTTGTATCTAAAACTTCAGTGGTGATTGCGCATCCACAATCTGGAATGCTGATCTTAACGGAAACGTTGTCGAACATTCAGCGACTGTTGGCAATTATAGAAGCACTTGATGTTGAATACTCAGAGACAGAAGTGGCCGTCGTTAGCCTCCAGCATGCGGCTGCTGGCTCAATTGCTAAAATAGTCAGTGGCATTTACCAGCGGAGTGCTGTCACCAAAAAGGGGGCCACGCCTGCAATTGGGGTCAAGGTTGTACCCTATGAGCGGGTTAATGCGCTGGTTGTTCTTGCCGACATTGACGAGCTTGTTAAAGTTAAGCGATTGATTGCTCAACTTGATAAGCCTGTTGAGCGCGGTGCGGGTAATATTCATGTCTATTATTTGCAGAATGCCACAGCCGCTGAACTTGCTAAGGTGCTGACTGCCCTGCCATCTGGGAGTGTGATGGAAGGTGAGACTGGTAAAGCACCGGCAATATCAAAGGCTGTGAAAATTGCCGCAGATGAAGAGACCAATTCATTGATTATTACTGCCAGTCGTGAAGAGTATGACGTTCTGGAGGATGTTATCAAGAAGCTTGATATCCCGCGACAGATGGTCTATCTCGAGGCGCTTATTCTTGAAGTAAATACCAGTAAAGATTTTGAGGTTGGTGTTGACTGGTCATGGAGCAGTGAAATATCGGGCAGTGATGCCGTAGCGTTTGGTGGTTTTCGTGATGGAAATGACCGGGCAAGCATAGGTTCTGATGGCCAACTGAACCTTGCTGAAGGTTTTGCGTTAGGTGTGTTGAAGCAAGGTATTAAAATCGGTGATATCACCTTCCCGGATATTAAGGCTGTTTTACGCGCATATAAAGGTGACTCTGATATTAACATCATTTCCACCCCACAAATACTAACAACGGATAACAAGAAGGCAGAGATCAGTGTTGGTGAAAATGTACCCTATATTACAAGCAGGAATACTACAGATTCTGCACAGGATTATACCAATTATGAATATCGGGATGTGGCAACTAAGTTGACGATTACTCCACATATCAATCAGGCGGATACAATGCGTCTTGAGATACAGACGGAGATAGTCAAACTCAAAGGTGGTATTGCTACTGACACACCGTCAACGTTCCGCCGAACTGCCGATACAACAGTTATAGTAAATGATTTGGATACTGTGGTGATTGGCGGCATTATTGGTGAGGATATCAATGAGAGCCAGACTAAAGTGCCTCTGCTTGGTGATATTCCAGGTCTTGGCTGGTTCTTCAGGTCAGAATCAACGTCCAGTGTCAAAACCAATATGTTTATTTTTATTACTCCGAGGATTATGCGTAATCCTGCAGATCTTGCAGCCGTTACCTTACAAAAGGAAGATAATATAGATACGGTTATGCCTACAGCAAAAGAGATAATTCACCCTCCTGTAAAAAATAAGGAGCATGCTGTTGTTCTGACAGAACGAGGTTTTAACAAACTGCTTGAAAATAAAAACAAAGAGGCCAGGGAATATTTTGAAGAGGCCCTGAAACATGATAAAAGCAATCCATATACACTTCTAAATATCGGGGTAGTAACAGAACGTGAAGGAAACTATCAACAGGCAATTGGCTATTATCAGAAAGTTATAGAAACATCTTCTGATGCTACGGCTGTCGTGGCAAGTGATCCGACAAAAAAAGGACAGACTCTTGTTCAGATTGCTCGCGAAAATATCGATCGTCTGCAACAACGCATAGGCAGTAAAAAATGAGTATCAAAAGCAGCTACGAACAAAATAACAAAATAGCACCAGTTCTGGGGATGTGAGCGGTAGATGAAAAGACTCGGTGAAATACTGAAGGATAATTGTAATCTGCCCGAAGGCGTAATTGAAAATGCAATTGCTGCAAGAACAGGCAACGAGCGCATTGGTGAATTGCTGATAAAGGGTAAAGAGGTTGACGAATTCGATGTCCTGAAAGCGCTCGGAGAGCAGTATCAGGTTGAAGCTGCTCAGCATTTGCCGGCAGAGATTAATACTGAGTTCACAGCGGAAATTGGTATAGCTTTCCTCAAAAAAAACAGGATGGTTCCGGTTATTACTGTTGATGATGCGTTTATAGCCATGAACGATCCTGCCATGTTTCAGCCGCTGGATGACCTCAGGCGTATACTAGAGCTTGGTAATGCCCGCCCGGTGCTTTGCCCCTATCAGGCCATCATAAGTGCGATCAATTACTCCTATGATATGACTCAGGATACTGCTGAAGAGGTGATGCAGGATATTGATGATGAAGATCCTGAGCGACTTTTCAGCGAGATAGAAGAGATTGGCGACCTGCTGGATGATACCAGTGACTCACCTGTTATCCGGCTGGTAAACTTCATGTTTTCGCAGGCGGTACGAGATGGTGCATCCGATATACATATTGAACCGTATCAGAACAGTTTAAAGATACGCCAGAGACTGGATGGTATTCTGTATGATATGTTTAGCCCGCCGAAACATGTTCAGTCAACCCTGGTATCCAGGGTCAAAATTATGGCAAAGCTCGATATTGCCGAGAAACGCTTGCCGCAGGATGGTCGAATAGAAATTAAAGTTGGCAACAAGGAAATTGACGTTCGAGTCTCCACCTTGCCGACTGCATTTGGTGAACGTGTGGTACTGCGATTGCTGGATAAGTCCTCTGTTCTTATATCGTTGACCGATCTAGGTATGCCAGCAGATCGCCTTGAACTGTTCGCAAAAGAGATTAAAGCAGCTAATGGTATCGTACTGGTAACTGGTCCTACTGGTTCAGGAAAAACCACAACCCTCTATGCTGCTCTTACCTCAATCAACAACACCGATATCAATATCATTACCGTTGAAGATCCGATTGAGTATAGAATCAGTGGTATTGGCCAGGTACAGGTAAATCCGAAAATCAATCTGACTTTTGCCTCAGGTTTACGCTCCATTGTTCGGCAGGATCCCGATGTTATACTGGTGGGTGAGATTCGAGATACCGAAACCGCAGAGATTGCAATTCAGTCAGCATTGACTGGGCATTTGGTTTTCTCAACGTTGCATACCAATGATTCTGCCAGTGCCGTTACCCGGTTACGTGATATGGGGATTGAACCATTTTTAATTGCATCATCGATCAATGCTATTCTGGCGCAGAGATTGATTCGCCTCTTATGTGAGAATTGTAAAGAAGCGTATCTGGCAGATGATGCCGAGTTGCTAAAGATTGGCATTGATCCCAAAAAGTTTACGAATGTAAAACTTCATAGAGGGCGTGGATGCGCAAAATGCCACCATACAGGTTATAGAGGGCGTGCAGGTATTTTTGAGCTTCTCGTCATGACACGTGGGATGAAAGCCCTGGTAATGCAGACTGCAGATGCCAATGCCATTAAACAGTTTGCCGTTCGAAAAGGTGGAATGGTGAGCCTCAGGCATGATGGTGCAATGAAAGTACTTGAAGGGAAAACCACAGTGGAAGAGGTTTTTCGAGTATGCCAGGTTTGAAATGTAAATGATTATGTCATGATTTATATATAACCTGAGCCTTAATCGGGCTCAGCTCACTCGTCGGGCATGAATCATAAAATGAATGACCCGTGTACTGTTTTTCCTGAAGTAGCTACATATTATTCTTAAAAGTACTCAATATAATGGCGCTTCTGCCATCTTGCTTCCCTCGTATATTTCAAAATTACTTCCTGATTCACTCTCTTTTTGGTAACCTGAAATAACAGGTCTAACATTTTAATGAAGCGTTTAATCGATGGTGGCATCTTGGAATAAGGGGAAATGGCGAAATGTTTACACAGATACAGACATTTTTTGAAGATAATCAAACCATAATTGCTGAGCTATTTGAGCGATATAGATCTCTTGAAAAAAACTTGCTTTTAAAAAGTGAACTTTGGGACTTCTTTTTAGAGTTTACAGAAGAAAAAGAGTTAAAGGGAATTGCAGATTCACCTCTATCTGAAGCACTTTCAAAAACACAGGAAGCGGCAATTGGTGATGGTTGGTTTTGTTTTGCTATTCGGCCGAAAGTTGCCACATGGCTTTATCTTCGCTACAACTATTCGCAAAAGATAATAGAGGAAATAGAGGTAGCTGCATTCCTGTCTTTTAAAGAATACCTGGTAGAAGGGGGCAAGCAACATCCGGTGTTGGAGTTTGATCTTGGCCCGTTTGAGCGGGATTTTCCCAAAATGACACAAACACGTTCTATTGGCCATGGTGTCGAATTTCTAAATCGCATTTTTTCCAGTAAACTTTCACAGAAATTAACCAAAGGCGAGGAGTTGATATTCTCATTTTTGCGTTTACATGGATACAACGGCCAGCCATTCATGATTAATGAAAAAATTACCAATGTAGATGAAATGAGGCTCGCGTTAAACGATGGCCTCGAATTCTTACAACATGAACCGGAGAAGAATGAGTGGCAGCATATGGCCTCAGGTTTAAAGAAGATTGGGTTTGAACCGGGCTGGGGACGAAGGCGTAATCAGATTATGAAAAGCTTCAGTCGTCTGGCAAACCTTCTGGAAGTGCCTGATCATCAGAATCTTGAGACATTCATTACTGCGGTTCCTATGGTTTTTAATGTTGTGGTTCTATCTCCCCATGGTTTTTTTGGCCAGGAAAATGTACTCGGGCTGCCTGATACTGGTGGACAGATCGTCTATATACTCGATCAGGTAAGGGCACTTGAGAGAGAAATGCAAGATCGTATTTATGACCAGGGTCTAGATGTTAAACCTAAAATATTGATTATAACCAGACGTATAGAAGAGGCGGGAGAGACAACGTGCAATGTTGCAGAAGAACATGTCAACGGTACAGAAAATGTAGATATTCTCAGGATTCCTTTCCGTAATGGAGAGGGAGATATCTTAACTCAGTGGATTTCACGTTTTGAGGTCTGGCCATATCTTGAGAAATTTGCCGATGAGGCGGGTGACACGATCATAGAGTATCTGGGCAGAAGACCTGATCTTATCATAGGCAATTATTCAGATGGAAATCTTGTATCATATCTCATGGCGAAGAAAATGGGAGTTACCAATTGTACGATTGCCCATGCCCTTGAAAAAACAAAATACCTCTATTCTGCTCTGTATTGGCGGGAGATGGAAAATCAGTATCATTTTTCCTGCCAGTTTACTGCTGACATGATTGCTATGAATGCTGCAGATTTTATCATAACTTCCACTTATCAGGAAATTGCCGGTTCTGCTGATGTCGTTGGCCAGTATGAAAGCTATTCGTCCTTCACGATGCCTGGTTTACAGCGTGTCATTCAGGGTATTGACGTATTTGATCCGAAATTCAATATCGTATCACCAGGTGCAGACGAGGAAGTTTACTTCAGTTATACCGAACATGACAGGAGGTTTCTTGAGCATCATGAAGAGATCGATAATCTTATCTATGGCCCTGCACATCCTGAAGGACGTGGTGTACTCGAAGAACGTGACAAACCGTTGCTGTTTTCCATGGCACGTCTCGACCGAATCAAAAATCTTACCGGTTTGGTTGAGTGGTATGCAACGAACAAAGCGTTACGTGATACAACCAGTTTGATGATTGTCGGTGGAACGGTTAAACAGGATTTTTCAGGAGATGAAGAGGAGCGGACGCAGATCCAGCTTATGCATGAGCTGTTTGATAAATATGGGCTGGATAATCAAGTTCGCTGGCTCGGGGTCCGTTTGGATAAACGATTGTCTGGGGAGTTGTATCGATGTATTGCAGATGGCAAGGGTGCCTTTGTACAGCCTGCATTTTTTGAAGCGTTTGGCCTGACAGTTATAGAGGCGATGGCGTCGGGCTTGCCCACCTTTGCAACACGTTATGGTGGTCCGCTTGAGATCATTGAAGATGGTCGATCAGGTTTTCATGTAGACCCTAACCATGGGGAGGATGTGTCTGAGGCACTACATAACTTTTTTTCGAAATGCAGTGTAGATCCACAATACTGGCAAGCCATTTCAGAAGGAGGGATTACCCGCGTTCGAGACAAGTACACATGGAAATTGTATGCCCGCAGACTGCTTTCCTTAACGTGTATGTACGGTTTCTGGAAGTTTGCAACTAACCTTGAGCGACAAGAGACTAGCAGGTACCTTGAGATGCTGTATAATTTACAGTATCGGCCTTTGGCAGCTGGGATGGTACAGAAATCTCAATAAATCCACCCTGAGATTACGGGTATCAGATTATCCCGTAATGTTGAAGCCCTTCAAGAATACCTGCAGCATATTGTCCCTGGCTGAAATAGATCCGTGGCTCACCTTGCAGATGACTTAACTCATCACTGTGATTACCTACAATGAGTCCCCGTGTCTTTCCGGTAAGCATGTCAGAATCGTTTCCTGAATCACCAGCGACCATAATGAAACGAGGTAGAAAAGCATACTTAGATTGCAGGTAACTGACCGCCTTACCTTTTGAGGCTCGGTGGGGAAGTATGTCGAGGAATTGGCCGTGAGAATAGATAATTTGACAGCGGAGTTTCTGTTTCTTTATCTCATCGGTTATTTTCGCAAGTCGGTTGTCAATATTTTCCAGATAGTAGCTTATTTTATGCGAACGTTGCCCCTCTGACTCCTGAAATACCAGCCATTCAAAAGGCAAAAGTGCTTCTTTTATATGTTCAGGTTTCCATACATGAGAGATATGTTGCTTCCAGCCTTTATCCATACGCAGATCTGGGCCATAATAGATCTCGGTTCCGACAGAGCAGATGAGAATGTCAGGTATAGGAATATTATATTCGGTCATCGCTTCCAGGGTCAGTTCAAGACTGCGACCAGTCGCTACACCCCAGGCGAGATATTTTCTGTTTTCATCTAAAACATCCAAGAGAAGCTGTAGACTGTTATCGTCTCCAATAAGAGTGTTATCAATATCAGTAATTAAAAGCTTCTTTAACCCTGTCAGACGTTTACCAAAGGATGGGCGCTGCTGTCGGGCTGATCTGATTGGCTCATTCATAGGGTTTTCGTTATAATTGGGTAGCGTCATGGCATAGTGGTCGATGGTTTTGGCACAGTGTGCTTTCCAGCTATAATGTTGACGGACACCATTGATACCGTTGTTAGAAAAGCTTTCCCACATAGAAGGATCGATAAGAATATTCCGTATAGCTTCAACAATTTCGGAGGTGGCTCCAACATCAACGAGCAGGCCGCAGCTGCAGTTCTTGACAATTTCGACCGGACCTCCATCATTGGTGGCAACAATAGGAAGGCCACAGGACGATGCCTCAATAAGAGTAAGTCCAAAAGGTTCAACCAGAGCGGGATTAACAAAGAGTCCTCGGCTTTGAGCGCAAATTCTATAGAGTGCTGGTACTTCGGTTGAAAAATCATGCTTTTTAGGAATTGCGAGTTTACCGTACAGGTCATAGCGATCCATTTGTAATAGCATGTCTGTGAGAACCGCTTTTTCATTGTTTTCCATCGAATTAATGTCCTGACGTATTCCGGCAAATATAGCAAGATTGGCAAGGGCTTGAAGATCTTTATCCGATCCGTATGCATCGATGAGACCGGTGATGTTTTTACGATGGTCAGGGCGACAAAGTGCAAGGATAAACGGTTTCTGGGGGGTAGTCCAGAACCTGTACAATTCATTCTTTATAGTGACCTTAGTCTGTTTGACTTCCTCCGTGAGAAGATCGATATCGAGTTCAGAATCATAGTAGGGATGAAAAGTGTCAATATCTATGCCTGGTGGAACAACGACATACTTTGCGGAATCGCTATTTTCATAGAGTCCATACTGTTTATCAATTTCCTGCTGGGTGGAAGTGATAATCATATCTGCCCCTGATATGATCTTCTCTTCCATTTCGATGCGGGTATCCATCTTGTACTGGCGGTTAATTTCCGTTTCCTTCATGCCGTCAGCAAGAAGTTTGGACCTTTTATTGCGACCCATTGAATGACCAGTGAAGAAGAAAGGGGTATCAAAGGCATCGGCCAACTGCATGGCGACATAACCTGCATCAGCATAATGACCATGAAAAATGTCTGGATGGCGAGGCTGAGAGTTAATAAATTTAATGGTCTTGTCGATAAATTCTTCAAGATGGGGCCAGAGCAATTCTTTACGAAGGTATTTTCTTCCGCCACATCGGATTCGTACAATACGGGCGTGGCCTGATATCTCTTCAATATGTGCACTGTAGTCTTTTGAAACTCGCTTATCACTGATAAGCCGGGTTATGAGATCTACCTGAGCAACATTTTCGTGGCTTGCCAAGGCTTTGGCCAGCTCAACAACATACTTGGTTTGTCCCCCAGTATCCGCATCACGGCCAAGTTCAAGGGAATGACTGCGTATGAGGCCATGAATACTAAAAAGTTGCAGGTAGAGTCCATTTTTTTTCATGGGTAACTGCTCGAATTATAAATGTTATTGTTTTAGGATGGGAGAGTGAAATAATATTAATATTATGGCATGTATATGTCAGGTTTGCAACGATGTATCGCTGTTAATTTTTTTTTAGTGATGTGCTTACTGTGAGCGAAACGTCAATTGTTGTAAAACTGAACGAAGAATTTCAATTCAGGGACGGCTGGACCATGGAATTGAGAAAAACCTGGTAGTGGTTTGGCAAGGTACGTTTGGTGGCAAAAGCAATATAGAGCATCCGCTTCATAGGCAAACCCGGGAATGTGATCTCCCTTATACTACCGGCATCAAGTTCATCCTGCAGCGCATAACGGGAGATGATCGCAATGCCAAGATCGGCCTTAACAGCCTCTTTTACTGCGGTGCTGGAACCAAGAATTGCTACGATATTGAGGTGGTCAATGTCAACTCCGCTCTGATCAAGGAATGTTTCAATATTTTTCCTGGTGCCAGAACCATTTTCCCGGAAGATAAATGGGAGCTGCATAAGATCTTCAGGTGTAATTTTCTTAGGGAGAGAGCTCTCTCCTGAACAGACGAGTATTAGCTCATCTTCCACAAAAGGCGTATAGGTGATTTTTCGTGCTGGTATTTTTGCACCTACGACACCCATAAAAAGTTCATTACTAAGAATAGACTCTACAATACTGGCGGAATCATCAATTCGTATTTCAAAAGATATTCCAGGGTATCTGTTCTTAAAAGAAGAGGCGAGGCCAGGAAGAATATATGCACCAGGAATAGTGCTGGAACCAATAATAAGTTCACCTACTACAGAGTTGCCAGCCATAGCCAGTTCATCTTCAAGTTTACTGAGGTCTTCGAGGATTGCAAGAGCACGCGGGTAGAGAATTTCAGCTTCTTTGGTCGGCATGATTGTTCGTCCCAGGCGGTCAAATAACTTGCAGTTGAGGCGGAGCTCAAGATTCCGAATGTGTTCACTCACCGTGGGCTGGCTGGTGTGCAGAATTTCAGCGGCTTTTGTAAAACTCCGACTTTTAAAAACGGAGGTAAAAATGCGTAAATGTCGTGTTTCGATGGCTTAAATCTCCCCTGAAGTTATGCAATGAGTTAGGAACACCAATGAAACATAATATGATCCTGCCGGAATTGCTATTACATTTGCTATATCAATTCCGGCAGAGTGGAGGAGGTTTTTATTCTTCGTCTAAAAGCGCTGTACTGAGGTAACGTTCGCCAGTGTCAGGTAAGATGACAACAATGTTTTTCCCGGAATGCTCTGGTAATCTGCTCACTTCACGCGCGATATGAGCAGCAGCACCACAGGATATTCCACAGAGAATACCCTCTGTCCGGGCAAGTTCTCTGGCAGTTTCGAAAGCGATATCATTGCTTACAGTCATAACCTCATCAATGATGCTTCTATTGAGTATTTCTGGTATGAACCCGGCCCCGATCCCCTGTATTTTATGAGGCCCTGGATTCCCTCCAGAGAGAACAGGGGAATCTTCTGGTTCGACAGCAATAGTTTTCATGGCTGGGTTGTATTTTTTTAAGACCTCCGAGCAGCCTGTGATAGTACCGCCAGTGCCAACTCCAGCAACGAAAATGTCGACTTTTCCTTCTGTATCACGCCAAATCTCTTCTGCAGTTGTGCGGCGATGAATTTCAGGGTTTGCAGGGTTTGCAAATTGATTTGGGGTAAACGAGTTCTGAGTTGTATTCCGGAGTTCCTCTGCTGCTGCAATGGCTCCCTTCATGCCTTTTGCAGCTGGAGTGAGAACGAGTTCTGCACCAAGGTGTTTAAGCAATTTTCGTCGTTCAATACTCATTGATTCTGGCATGGTGAGGATGAGCCGGATGTTCTTTGTTGCACAGACAAAAGCGAGTCCAAGCCCAGTATTACCACTGGTAGGCTCAATAACAGTAGTTCCAGATGTAATAGAACCATCCTGTTCAGCAGCTTCAATCATAGAAACTGCAATACGACATTTCACACTCCCCAAAGGGTTACGAGACTCCTGTTTGCCAAGAAGGGTAGCGCCGCAGCCTGCGCCAAAATTGTTAAGATTCAAAAGTGGAGTATTACCAATTGTTTCTATGATATTATAGGACATGTGTTGTACCTCATGGTGTTGTGGAGTGTGGTACTTATATGGAGTGCGAATAAATCAGTTCCGGTCGTTTAAGAAGAACCTTGGTTCCTGCTTCAACACTCTCTGTGAGCCAGATATTACCACCAATGATTGAGCCTGTTCCAATCACGGTGTCACCCCCAAGTATCGTTGTGTTTGAGTAGATGATGACGTCGTCTTCAATGGTAGGATGTCGTTTTTGGTTACGGAGCTTTTCACCTGCATCACGTGGCAAGGATAACGCTCCAAGCGTGACACCCTGATAAATACGGACATTGTTGCCGATCACTGTCGTCTCACCGATAACAACACCAGTACCATGATCTATAAACAGACCAGGCCCGATAGTTGCGCCAGGATGGATATCTATCCCAGTAAGGCTATGGGCATATTCTGTCATAATTCTTGGGATAATAGGAACTTCCATAGTGAAAAGCTCGTGTGCAACACGGAATACAGAAATAGCAAGAAGGCCGGGATAGCTAAAGATGATCTCATCTGGGTTGTCTGTTGCCGGGTCACCTGCAAGTACCGATCGGATATCCTGGGCCAGGATTGAAGCGACTTTAGGGAGTGATTCGATAAAGGCCAATGCTATCTGGTGGCTTCGCTGTTCGCAGGCAGTACAGGGTTGTCCATGGCGTCGGCAGTCATGGCGGATAGCCATAGTTATCTGCTCAGAAAGCTTTTCATACAGGTCCGTTGTTTCTTTACCGATATAGTATTCCAGATTCGAAGCGTGCAGTTTGGTTTTGGTGAAGTAGCCTGGAAAGAGTATGCGTCGTGCCTGATTGACAATATCTATTACCTGGGTATGAGATGGGATTGAGACCGGGCTTATATGTTCGTAACACTCTTTAGCCTGCCATGAACTGAGCAGCTTTTTAACCACTGCAGGAACTTTGTCATGCTTGCACCCGTTAGACGAACGGATGTGGTCACAAAGAGATTCAACAGATTCGGAAATTGGGGCTATTCTTGTTTGTATCGACATGAGATAATGCTGCCTGGAGGTTTGAATGTTGAAAGTAAAGCGCTATTCTTTACCTGGCTTTTTCTATAACAAAAATGCCATATGTAGCTCTGAGGTTCGGACAAAAGGTGACTATATTTCCTGAACTATTAGCATTGTTTGTGTTAATAGCAATCTCCTTGACAATGGTGTAACCGACATCACGGGCAAACTTCTTGAAATCAGAGAGCGTTATAACCCTGATATTTGGTGTGTCGTACCAGGAGTAAGGCAGTTGGTCATTTTTAGGGGCCCGTCCAAGTAAAAGTAACTGCAGGCGAATGGAATAGTGGCTGAAGTTTGGAAAAGAGACGATGACCCGCCTGCCAATTCGCGAAAGTGAGTAAAGCAGTTGTGCAGGCTCAAATATCTGCTGCAGGGTCTGACTTAGAATAACATAATCAAAACTTTTATCCGGATAGTCATCAACCTCATCACTCAGGTCTCCCTGTAATACGCTCAAACCTCTGGCTATGCAGTGGGCGGCTTTTTCCTTGTCCATCTCAATGCCTGTCCCAGCAATCTGCTTATTTGCCGTGAGCCAGGCTAGAAGATCACCTTTGCCGCATCCAAGGTCTAAGACACTGCTGCCTGGTTCAATCCAGTTGGCAATAACCTGAAGATCAAACCGTATCGAGTCAGTTTCCATAAACACCATGAAGAAAACCTCGAATCAAATTGGTAAGTCGTGTATCCGGGATAAGGAATGCATCATGTCCGCAATCTGCTTCAATTTCACAAAAGCTGACATCTTGCCCGGTTCGCTTTAAGGCCTTAATGAGATCCCGTGCCTGATACGTAGGGTAAAGCCAGTCTGAAGTGTAAGAAATTACAAGAAACTTTGACCTGGAATTGCGCAAGGTCTGAATACAATCGCTGGTCGTAATCCTGTCCTGGAGATCAAAATAATCTGCTGCTTTAGTGATGTAGAGCATGGAGTTGGCATCAAAACGGCGAACAAATTTGGTTCCTTGGTGGCGAAGGTAGCTTTCAACCTGAAAATCTACACCAAAATCATAAGAAAAATCGTTTTTGTCCTGCAATCGCCGGCCAAATTTTCGACGCATTGCCTCATCTGAAAGGTAGGTTACATGGCCAACCATTCTGGCAACAGCTAGCCCAAGGTCCGGTTTTTCACCATCATAATAGTTGCCATTTTTCCAGTTGGGGTCAGCCATAATTGCCTGTCTTGCGATCTCGTTAAACGCAATCGCAAGGGCGGAGTGACGCATGGTAGTGGCAATGGGAATTGCTGAGCGAACCATCTCTGGAAAGCGGACACACCATTCCAGAGCCTGCATTCCGCCAACTGAACCACCTATAACAGAGAGCAGGCGAGAAATACCAAGATGGTCTATCAGTATTTTCTGGGCCTCGACCATATCTCCGATGGTGACCATGGGGAAATCCATCCCATAGGGTTTTCCTGTTTCAGGGTTGATGGAACTTGGACCGGTGGTACCCATGCAGCTGCCAAGAATGTTAGAGCAGATGACAAAATATTTATCAGTGTCTATACCTTTACCCGGGCCAACCATAAAATCCCACCAGCCCGGCTTCTCATTATCGGGATTATCTGTATGGTATCCGGCCACGTGTGCGTTCCCGGTAAAGGCATGGGTTATCAGTATTGCATTATCTTTAGCTGCCGAAAGGGTACCGTACGTTTCGTAGGCAATAGTGAGTGGTCCAAACCTGGCACCACTCTCCAGAGTCATTTCAGAGGGTGGTTCTGCAAAAATATGATGCTGTTTTTTCACTCCCCTCACTGAGTGGTGTGGGGAGGATGGGGTATCTGGTGAGGAAAGGTCCTGCATAGTTTCTGCTCTGCCTGGTTGAATAGTCGGCTATGCGTGAGCGGCAGCGATTGCCTGGTCTAAATCTTTTATGATATCGTCAACATGCTCAATACCAATTGAGAGTCTCACCAAACCGTCAGAAATTCCGCTCGTAGCAAGTTGTTCTGTCGAGAGTTGGGAGTGTGTTGTGGTGGCTGGGTGGATAGCCAGTGATTTTGCATCCCCTACATTCGCAAGGTGGGAGATAAGTTGAAGGTTCTCAATGAATTTCTGTCCTGCGTCTCTGCCTCCACGAATACCGAAAGAAACCATACCACCAAAACCGTTTTGCAGATATTTGACAGCATGTTCATGGCCGGGAGATCCCTTCAGCCCAGGATAATTCACCCACTCTACATTACTGTGATCCTGCAAATATTTGGCTACGGCAAGACCATTTTCTGAGTGTCGTTCCATACGTAGAGGCAAGGTTTCCAGGCCCTGAAGGAAGAGCCAGCAGTTATCCGGGCTGATACAGGCACCAAGATTTCGAAGAGGTACAAGGCGCATTCTCAGTGCAAAAGCGATAGGGTTCATCTCCCCTAAGTCATGAGCATAACGAAGTCCGTGATACGAGTTGTCCGGTAGGTTATAAAGACTGAATTTCGGATCCGTCCAGTCAAATTTTCCGGCATCTATTACGATGCCTCCTAAAGCTGTGCCATGGCCGCCAATCCATTTGGTTAAGGAGTGAATAACCACATCTGCCCCGTGCTCGATAGGTCGGAATAATGACGGCGGCGTAAAGGTTGAATCAACAATGAGCGGCAGTTTGGCATTGTGGGCAATATCAGCCAGGCCAGCAATATCAGTCATGTTCAAGGATGGATTGCCAAGTGTTTCACAGTAAATTGCCCGGGTCTTGTTGGTAATTGCTGCCTTGAAATTATCAAGATTATCTGGATCAACCAGCCGTACGGTAATACCAAGCTGGGGAAGTATAGAGTTGAACTGGGCGAAGGTGCCACCATAGAGATTATTGGCACTGACAATTTCATCGCCAGGTCCACAAATATTTATAATGGTATAAAAAATCGCGGAGGTCCCAGAGGCTAATGCCAGAGAAGCGGCCCCCCCTTCAAGTATGCTCATACGCTGCTCTAGAACATCCTGGGTTGGGTTGCCTATGCGAGTATAAATATTGCCCAGTTCTTTAAGTGCAAAAAGATTTGCAGCGTGCTCTGTCGATTTGAACATGAAAGCACTGGTCCGGTAAATCGGTACAGCACGTGAGAGAGTATCCTGATCTACAGTTTGCCCTGCATGTATTGCTAATGTTTCAAGTTTCATGATCATTCCTAGGGGTAGTGGAGAACCAGATAACGTTCAGATCTGTAGAGTAATAACTTGGTAACAGATGCCAGACAAGCGTGAGGGCAAGCTATTTCACGGCCTGTTCGCTTTTGATCTGGTCTATAAATTCCTTAATCTTTTGACCGTTACCAGCAGTTGCGTCAGGATTAATTTTAAGCAGTTCTTCCCAACTTGCAATGGCACCTTTGGTGTCACCAAGATCGTAGTAGAGAACAATTCCTTCGTTAAAGCGGGACGGTTGGTGTTGCGGGTCCATTGCCTGCGCTTTTTGGAACCATTCAATAGCTTTCTGTGGCTGTTTAGTACGCCTGTACATCACTCCGAGGTCAGTCAGCAGATTTGCATCCCCTGAGTGATATTTTAAGGAAGTGTTGTAGGCTACAATGGCTTTATCGTATTGATTACTGTCAAAATAGAGATGCCCAAGCTGTACCCAGGATTGGAAGTTTTCAGGATTGGCTGTAACTTCGGCTTCCATATTCATGATTGCAGTATTCGTTTGGGCTTCCTGATTAGCCACTTGTGCGGAGCTAGTTACTGATGAACCATCACTTGCCCCCATCTTGAAAACGGCAAAACCTATTCCGCTTAAAAAACCAAGAATAAAAATCACAGTGAATGCGATGTACGGCTGCTTGTTTTTGTGTGTGTCTGCCATGGAGTCCTCAAGTATGGTGAAATTGGAAATTATTGAAAAGATGTAAAATAAGACAGCAATGGGGGTATGTATATACCACGTAGTGGTATTTCGATCAAGAAGTGGCGAAATTGCATATGGAGGATTAACTTGAATTTCTAATCAGCTTTGGCGGTGTCAACTTTTACGTTTTCATCAATACGTCATACTAGACTATATTTACAGGTAAAAAATCGATGAAGACGATTAGTATGGACTTGCCTTCGGAGAAGATTTTGTAGAAATCGAAGAGAGTAAAACCTGGAACAGATGACCTGGCATTATAGTTTTTTTAAAGAATTCTAAGGAAATGCTTGTGAGGAATGTTGGCTGGGTCACGCCTGACAAAAAATGGCATTATATGGACAATGCTTTTTGTGTTAAGCAATTTCTGTATTATACGTTAATATATCATTAATTGTTGATGTAGCCATTGAGCTTGAATGGCTTCGTATCTATCGTGTCACTTATCTAGAACTATCCGGTATTTGTGAATACCTGACGTTATGTATCATTCTGGTGTGCAGTGCTGTTGCCTCATGCCTGTATGTTGTCCTGTAAGTATAAAGTATATCTCTGAAGGAGCGAAAATATGAAAGTACAGAAAAAGGTGGTTTCCAGATCTGTTCGTGATGCTGGACCGAACTCTTCTCTACAACACGAAACGAATGCTGAGGTAATAAAAGAAAATATTGTACACCATTTGCTCAGCTTCCAAGGGCGGGATCCTGAACGATCTGGTGCAGTTGATATTTCTAAAGCACTTTCCTATACAATACGCGATATGATGGTGGAAAAATGGATTTCTACTCAGAAAACATTTTACGCTAAACGCAAAAAACGGGTCTATTACCTCTCACTTGAATTTTTGATTGGCCGCTCTTTAATGAATAGCGCTATCAATCTCGGTATTATGGATGATGTGAAGTTGGCTTTGGCTGATCTAGGTTATGACCTCAACGAAATATGTGAGGAAGAGGAAGATGCCGCGCTTGGTAATGGCGGTCTGGGGCGTCTTGCCGCATGTTTTATGGATTCAATAGCTACCTTGAAGATTCCCGCCTATGGCTATGGTATACGCTATGAGTATGGCTTGTTTTATCAGCAATTGGTTGATGGGCATCAGGTGGAAACTCCTGATAACTGGTTGCGCTATGGCACCGCCTGGGCTTTTGAGAGAAGGGTTCCCGTTTTTCCTGTCAAGTTTTACGGTGCCGTTTCAAGTTATCAGGATGATAAAGGCAATTACAGAGCGAAATGGGTAAAAACCAGAGATGTAATGGCCATGCCCTGCGATATGCTTATCCCAGGATACCAGAATGATCACGTCATCAACATGCGACTCTGGACTGCAAGGGCATCACGTGAACTTGATCTCAGTTATTTCGGCCGTGGTGACTATATCGGTGCCGTTGAGGCAAAGGTAAGTTCCGAGACTATATCCAAGGTCCTTTATCCACCCGATCACAATCTTGCGGGTCAGGAACTGCGATTAAAACAGCAGTACTTTTTTGTTGCGGCAACATTTCAGGACATTATGCGCCGCTATAAAAAGAAGAATGAAACGTTTGATGCATTTTATGATCATGTGGCTGTGCAGCTCAATGATACTCATCCGGCCATTGCAATCCCTGAGCTGATGCGTCTTCTACTGGATGAGGAAGGTGTTGGATGGGAGAAAGCGTGGGATATTACAGTAAAGACGTTTGCCTATACAAATCATACACTCATGCCTGAGGCGTTGGAGAAATGGTCAGTTGAGCTGCTTGGCAAAGTGCTACCACGTCATCTGCAGATCATTTATGAAATAAACCATCGCTTCCTTGAGTCAGTAGCCCAGGCTTACCCAAACGATGCCAATAAATTACGTAAACTTTCTATTATTGAAGAGGAAGGTGGGAAGAAAATACGTATGGCACATCTGGCCATTATTGGCAGTCACTCAGTAAACGGGGTTGCTGCTTTACATACGAAACTTTTGAAAAACCGGTTGTTTAAAGATTTTGATGCCTTTTACCCAGGAAAATTCAATTCAAAAACTAATGGCATTACTCCACGACGCTGGCTTTTGCAGGCAAACCCTGAGTTGGCGAATTTAATCAGTGAAAACTTAGGATTTGGCTGGATTACTGATCTGGATCAGTTGCATCAGTTGGAACCATTGGCGGAGAAGAAAGCATTTCGGAAGCGGTGGCAGAAGATAAAGCGTGACAATAAGGCTCGCCTTGGCGAATACATATTGAAAGAGACAGGTGTTGTTGTCGATCCTGATTCGATGTTTGATGTACAGGTCAAACGGATTCATGAATACAAACGCCAGCTCTTAAATGCCTTACATCTGATACATCTGTATCACTACATGCTGCATAACCCATCAGATAACATTCCAGCCAGAACGGCTATATTTGCAGGGAAGGCGGCACCAACCTACTGGCGCGCCAAGCTTATTATCAAATTGATTACATCAGTGGCCGATGTGGTTAATAACGATCCTCGTATTAATAATCGGCTGAAAATCATATTCTTACCGAATTACAATGTATCCCAGGCCGAGATTATTATGCCCGCAGCAGATCTTTCCGAACAAATTTCAACTGCAGGAACCGAAGCGTCAGGTACAGGGAATATGAAGTTTTCGTTAAATGGAGCCCTCACTATCGGTACCCTGGATGGAGCCAATATTGAGATTCGGGAGGAGGTGGGTGAGGAAAACTTTTTCCTTTTTGGTATGACAGCAGAACAGGCAGAATTTGAACGCCTGAACCCAAGTTGCACACCTGTTGAGATATGTCAACAGAACAAGGACATTAACGATATACTCGAAAGCATGAAAAGTGGATCATTCAGTCGAGGGGATAAGGAACTTTTCCAACCGCTTGTAGACAGTCTGCTTGATCAATATGATCCGTATCTGCTTATGCTTGATTTAGAATCGTACCTGTCCTGTCAGCGAAAAGTTAGTGAAAGTTTTCTCGATAAAGAGAACTGGACAAGAATGGCAATTCTAAATGTGGCTCGTATGGGGAAATTCTCAACAGATAGAACTATCCGGGAATATTCTGAAGAAATCTGGGGCATTCCTGTAGAGGAAAAATGACAGAAAACTTGCAGATCTGATCACTCAAAAGCCAGTTATCCGGTTGCGGTTTCAAGAGACCTGCTTGGGATACGTGTTTTTTTGTTTGTGACTGATTATAGGTGCTGTTTGTAACATTGGTTTGTATTCGACTTGACCGGATGCTGAATATCAGGTATCTAATTGCCCACTATGGTACCTGATATTTCCGGTAGATGATGCCGATGTAGAGCTGCCAGGGACATAGTGGGAAAGAAAAAGGGGTTACAGATCTGAATCTGTAACCCCTTGAAATTTCTGGAGGCGGCGAGCGGAGTCGAACCGCTGAATAATGGTTTTGCAGACCACTGCCTTAGCCACTTGGCTACGCCGCCTGAAATGTGAGGCCACTTTATACCACAGTTTATAAATTTGACAAGAGGTAATTTAAAAAAAATGGTGATGGAGATAGACTCGCTGGTTCAAAATAACAAAGAACTGCTGAGTGAATTGGAAAAAATTGTACAGTATCGTTTTACCGATCTGCGTCTGCTGCAGAAAGCGTTGGTTCATTCTTCCTTTGCATTCGAGCAGTCGCAGGCCGGTAATAATAATGAGCTACTCGAATTTATAGGAGATGCTGTACTTGATCTGGTTGTAGGGCACATTCTGTTTAAAATGTATCCTGAGATGCGGGAAGGAGAATTGACCAGATTACGAGCGGCTCTGGTAAATGAAACTCATCTGGCTGGCATGGCACGACAGATTGAGCTGGGGCGGTTTCTTTTTCTCGGAAAAGGAGAGGACGCCTCGAAAGGCAGGAATAAATCCTCAATCCTTTCTTGTGCCTTTGAGGCAATGATAGGTGCTGTTTTTGAAGATGCCGGTTATGAAACTACAGCTTCACTGGTTACACGACTTTTTGTGCCTGCTATTGAAGGAAAGAAAGAGGAAATGCTTATCGCTGACTCCAAGAGCAGATTGCAGGAGGGACTTCAGGAGAAGTATAATGAGGGCCCAGTTTATCGGGTGGATAAAGAAGAGGGCCCTTCTCATCGAAAACTTTTTTCTATTTCAGTTCTTTTCCGAGAGCAGGTCCTTGGCTCGGGTGAAGCTCGTTCAAAGAAAGAGGCTGAGCAGCGTGCAGCTGCGGCTGCACTCGAGTGTTTAAAGAATGACGAGGTTTGAAAGAATATGGGGTTGATTATCCCGATTTTCATCTCGCACCAAGGGTGTCCTCATCAGTGTCTGTTTTGCAATCAGCATGCAATTGCCGGAACGGGACTGGCGAAGAATGATATAAATAATGATGTGTGCTCTGTTATCGAGACTTGGCTTTCCAGAAGCCCTGGCCGTACAGGTGTTCAGGTGGCATTTTACGGTGGCTCCTTTACCTGCCTTGCAGAGGCTGAGCAGCAAAGGTTGTTGTCAGCAGTGCAACCATTTATAGCTGATGGAAGAGTTGATGCTATTCGGCTATCTACTCGTCCGGACTGCGTAACTGAGAAAAACAGCGTATTTCTTCTTGATAGAGGGGTAAAAACGGTCGAGTTGGGTGTACAGTCCCTTGATGATATGGTATTGCAAAGGGCCCGCCGTGGGCACAGTGGTGATGAAAGCCGAAAAGCTATGCATATTTTGCGAAACCACGGTCTTCAGGTTGGGGTGCAGTTATTGCCTGGCTTGCCTGGGGAAACAACACGATCTTTTTTTAGTGGTGTGCGTGAGGTTGCCAATTTTCACCCTGATATGGTGCGACTGTACCCGGCAGTGGTTGTTGCCCATTCAGAGCTTGCGGACCTTTATCGACGTGGCGAATATACACCGCTCTCTCTTAACAGAGCGGTAGCGCTGACACGTCGAGCTAAGGAACTGTTTGACATGGCTGGGGTGACGGTTATCAGAATGGGCCTACAGCCTACTGATTCATTAAACAAAGAGGTTGTAGCGGGCCCTTACCACCCATCTTTTGGAGAGTTGGTCACTTCGCGTAACTGGTTCCGAAAGATCAGGCAGAGGCTTGCCTGTTGTTCTGCTGGAGAGAATCTGGAAATACACATTTGCAACCGTGACTATTCAGCAGTAGTAGGAATGAAAAAAAGCAATATGCGACGGCTGGAAGAGCTAGGTTACACAAATCGTTTCACTATTGTCTCTGATACGTTTAGAGAACGAGGAAGTATAGAATATGTTGTCTGTTAATCATCTCGACATTCGTTTTGGCGAAAAACATCTTTTTAAAGATATTTCAGTGCAGGTTCATGACGGAAACCGGATCGGTCTTGTTGGTGTCAACGGAGCTGGCAAGTCGACGCTTTTAAAAATTATGGCAGGTGTCTCGACTACTGATGATGGTGTTGTGAGCAGGGCTAAAAATTTTACGGTGGGCTATCTGCCCCAGGAATCCAACGAGCTAATTACTGGCAAGACACTTTATGAAGAGGCAGAGACCGCTTTCGATGCGCTCCTTTTACTTCAAGATGAGGCACAACAGATTCATGAGCAGTTGGGACGAATTTCACCTGATTCTGAAGAGTTTGAAAAGCTACTACAACGGCAAGGGGATATTCAGCACAAGCTTGATGGGAGTGATATCTATTCTATGCAGGCAAAAATAGAGAAGGTGTTGCTGGGGCTGAGATTCAAGCAAGAAGATCTTTCACGACCGGCTTCAGAATTTTCTGGTGGCTGGCTGATGCGCTTAAAACTGGCTAAAATGTTATTGGAAGCACCATCGTTGCTACTACTGGACGAGCCTACCAACCATCTTGATCTTGAATCGCTTACCTGGGTTGAGGAGTTTTTGCGGACCTATAATGGCGCCATGGTTGTCGTTTCGCATGACAGAACCTTTTTGGACAAGGCGACAACGACTACCTGGGAAGTGAGTTACGGAAAAATCACCAGTTACAAGGGAAATTATACGTTCTACCTTGCCGGCAAGGAGGAACGACGTAGTGTTGAAAAGGCCGCTTATGAAAATCAACAGGCCAGAATCAGTCAGACCATGCGTTTCGTGGAGCGTTTTCGCGCCAAGTCCACCAAGGCAAAGCAGGTACAAAGCCGTCTGAAGCAGCTTGATAAAATGGAGCTGATTGAGCTGGGTGATGATGAATTACAGATTCATTTTTCTTTCCCTCCTGCGCCCCCTTCAGGCAGGGATGTTCTTCAGGTTGAGGGACTTGAAAAAAGCTATGATGACAAGAAGGTGTTCCGCGATGTCAACCTGCAACTTCATCGTGGAGACAAGGTCGCGGTTGTTGGGGTTAACGGTGCGGGTAAGTCAACGCTTTTAAAAATACTCGCCGGACAAATCGACAAGGATTCTGGTAGCGTGCGACTGGGTACCAATGTGAAGCTTTCGTATTTTGGTCAGCATCAGGCTCAGGAACTTTCGCCTCAGCTTTCGGCCCTCGATACCATGGCACTTTCCGGAGAAGAGATGACCATTACCCGGATGCGGTCATTACTTGGGGCTTTTTTGTTTCGAGGTGAAGAGGCAGAAAAAAAAGTTGCTGTTCTTTCCGGAGGAGAGAAGAGCCGGCTTGCACTTGCCAAAATGATTGCAACACCAGCTAATCTTATGTTGCTGGATGAACCGACTAACCACCTTGACATGAGCTCCCAGGAAATTCTGCAAGAGGCCATGGCACAATATGATGGAACCATTATCGTTGTTTCTCACAATCGATATTTTGTTGACAGTTTTGCAAATAAGGTGCTTGAGGTTAAAGATGGCTTTGTGAATTTGCATGAAGGAAATGTGTCGGAATATCTCAGGAAAATGGAACTTCTTGCTGAGCAGAACAAAGAGCATCAGCAAAAACAGGTTTTGGTGGAGGCAGATAAAGGAGAGGGCGACCCAGGCTCCAAGCAAAGTCGAAAGGAACGGAAAAAACAGGAAGCTGAACTGCGCCAGCAACGCAGCAAACTTGCAGGTTCCTGGTTAAAGCAGGTGCAGGAGGCTGAAGGTAATATTGAGACTCTCGAAGTTGAGAAGGAGGATCTGGAAGCACTCATGGCTGACCCTGAACTCTATTCTGATGAAAAGGCCTGGACAGAAACCAGTCATAAATACGATGACTGCAAACGTCGTTTAGAACGCTGGTACGAACGTTGGGAAAAGGCTCAGGAAGAGGTTGAGAAAATAGATATGCAACTTGGTTTGCAGGACTAGATTTGTGACTGTTTGATTTGCTGACAGATGGGCTTGTATGGCGGAAAAAGTTGCTAGGATATTGTTGCTATGCTAAGATTTTACACATTAATGGATTGTTAGGTGTCAGCCTTTCCAGGCAGGCAATATTCTATGACATATTGTAATGGCCGAAACGTTTAGTATGGGCTATTTTCTAAAAGATATAGTTGCTCTATATGCCTAGAGCAGCCAGGACCAGATGTTACCCTCCCCCGCAGTACTGTTTTTTTAAATTGAACTTAACAAGTATAGCTAACTAATATTTTGACTTAAATAATTGGAGTCTAACATGAGACAAGGTTGCCAGCCATTAGCCCTAATGTGCATCTCGGTTTGCTTTGCATTTTCAACTGTAGCGAACATAGCTTCCGCTAATATGGATGCTGTAGACCAGGCTGACATCTGGACAGAGGTTGCTGAAGACATTGGAGAGGATGTAGGAGGGGACGACTCTAAGGATAAAGTGACTAAATGGTCCATCAGTCTGGGAGTTGTTGGTGGTTTCTCGCCTGACTATGAAGGGTCCGATGACTATGAGTTTGGAGCCGGACCAGATTTTGCTGTATCCTGGCAGGATCGTGTCTTTTACAAAGGTAAAAGCCTTGGGGCAAATCTTATAAGAAACGAAAACCTCAAAGCCGGGCCTATTGTGTCCTGGGACTCCGGACGTGATGAGGACGACAACGATAAACTCGAAGGATTGGGTGATGTTGATAGCAGTGTCGAAGTTGGTGGATTTATTTCTTATCGGATGAAACCTATGCGTTTCAGGTTAGAGGCTCGTCAAGATATTGACTCCGGACATGAAGGAGCGCTTGTTGAGTTGAGTGGTGGTACGAACCTGCCATTTAAAAAACTACGTGTATTCATGTCCCTTGGTGCGACGTGGGCAAGTGATGATTATATGGAGAGCTTTTTTGGTGTGAGTTCATCGCAGTCTGCGTCTTCTGGCCTGAAGCAATACAATGCGGATTCCGGGATAAAAGATGTGAAGGTAGGCTTAACAACCGGCTATTCAATTACCCAACGTTGGCGGGTCGGTGGTAAGGTGGAATACAAACGATTGGTCGGTGACGCAGCTGACAGCCCCATTGTCGATGATGAAAATCAATTTCTTGCCGGGCTTAGCCTTTCCTATCACTGGGGCTCAGGTGTGGAAATAGAGTAATTCCCTGGGATGAAGAATAGTTACCATCTTTAGAGTATAACAGTTTATATTTGATCGAACGGTTCCCGGAAGAACTGTTCGATCAAGATCCGGAAGAGTTGTCTCTACTTTCTGTTGGCTGCCAAACCATTGTATATAGCCAGCAGTATAAAGAGGGGAATTCCCAGTTCCCATACCTCTTCTGATACCCGTACAACCGCTTCTGTATTAAGATTTAGATACTCCATGCAGAACGTGTTGATTTCGTACGAGTTTCTGTCAAACGTCTTCGTTATTCCAGCAAGAACCATTGCAATTATAATACAGTATGCCCAGATACTTTTTTGTCTCCATCCTTCGATAAGGAAGCGACCATATTTCTTGGCATACCAGAAGAGTGCAGCAAACATGATAATGACAATAACGGAGACGATAATTTTCTCAGGCACCGGAACTTCATTGGTTAGATAGAAACGCGTTTTGAAGATTCCCATTGTTGTGAATCGAACATGGAAATCCAGTTCACGCAACGCAAGTCCCAACACCAATAACCCTGACACAAACCCATGGTTAAGTCGTTTTTGGAAAGCACAGAGAAAAAGCCAGCAGGCAGCAATTAAATACCCTGTAACTGTGGTCATTTCTATCAAACCGTTTTCCATAATGACTCGTTCGTAAAGATCTGGCGGTAAAACCAGAACCCATATCTGGATTGCCAAGATTGTGATGAGGCCGATAATAATGCCTTGCGTACTCTGTAACAGTTTCATTATATTCTCTATCCTGCGTTGTAAAAAAAATTAATAAGAGGAACAGGTACCCTCAGGTTCTGAGGCCAACTTCGATCCTGTATCGTATAGCTGCATTTTATAGCTGACGTTTGCAGTCAAATATGAAAATCAAACGAGTGAACCTACCACCTTTTGTTTACCAGTGCACTTAGTTTTCTTGAAGAAGTACAATGAAAAAAGCTGTCTGGTAAATCCCATTAGTCAGGTAGGTAAGTTGTGGTAGTAAAGGGTGATAACCTGAATAAGGGCAACACATTTTATAGTGATTTATGAATTGGTGAGAGGAGACTAAACTGCAACTTTCACTATTATTTTACGGATCTGACCTGTGCCGGCTAAGGGTGCATGTGCGTCATTTGGGTAAAAAATAGTGAAATAACCTGGTTTGACATGAAACCAGGCTTCCGGCTTCTCTTCACAGAAACCGAGATCATTGGAAGAATCATAACCCTTGTGGTCAAGGCTGCATACGCTAAATGGGGACCAGCCCATCCATTCCTCACCGTACTCAACAAACTGCACATCAATATATTTTTTATGAATCTCGAGCTTGGCATTCACTTTACCGTTGCCCTGACATTCGTCAACAATCGCAAAAATATCGTCGCCAGCTATTGGATGTCTTCCAGGAGAGAGTTTTGCTGTATCAGTAGAAACAAGAAAGGCGAGCGCCTTTGCAATTCCGGGATGTAGGCTGGAGTAAAGTGCGCTATTGGATAAGTGATCGATAATCATAATGGATTAACTATATGCTCATACTACTTTAGGTTTGATAAAAGGAAGTACGCATGGTTACTTCTGCATTTGCCGTGTAATAAGTTGCAGATCTTCGGGACGGTCAACACCAAAGCCCTGATAGTCAGTCATTACCACATAAACACCTATTTTGGATTCAAGTAACCTGAGTTGTTCCAGTTTCTCTATACGTTCCAAGGGGCTAGGGGGGAGCTGCGTAAACTTTCGGAGTGCCGTTAAGCGATAGGCATAGAGGCCAATGTGCAAAAGGTAGTCGGTCGCGTCGTGGGCGTCATCACGAATATATGGAATTTTTGATCGAGAAAAATAGAGGGCCATGCCGTTATTGCTTCTCACTACCTTGACTCTGTCAGGGTTTTCCGCTTGTACGCTATCGATTATTCTGGCAAGAGTCGTCACCTCAATATCCTGATTGACGAATGGCTCCACAAGAAGTCTCAGCATATCATGATCAAGTGCTGGCTCATCGCCCTGAATATTCACAACCACAGATTCATCTTCAAGACCTAAAGTATCGGCAGCTTCCATTATTCTGTCAGAACCGCTTGGGTGGTTTGGGTCAGTCATCACAACCGGAACATTTAACTCCTGCGCTGCTGTAAATATCCGTTCATCATCTGTTGCCAACCACACTTTTTTGAGAAGGGAACAGCGTACAGATCGTTCGTAAACCCAATAAAACATAGGTTTACCTAGAATGTCTGCCAGCGGCTTTCCAGGGAAACGATGGGATTGGTAGCGGGCGGGGATTATTCCGTAACAGGGAGGTAAACTGGTCATTATAATTTTATATGTTGTTATTTAGTTGCTTGGCTATTTCTCTACTGACAAGAGCAGTCCCCCCCTTTCGGGGAGCTAAAAAGTTCTGAACTTGTTCAACGATCAGTTCGCGAGACTCTTCGCCGTGGAGTTCCATAATGAGTTTGTCGCAAAGCTCTTGCTCGTTTTTTACTTCGTAAACTAACCCTGCGGAGACAATGTCACGTGTAACCCAGGCAAAATTACTCCAGTAGGGACCTATTATAGGTTTTATTCCAAATACTAAAGGTTCAAGGAAATTCTGACCACCTAAATCAATCAATGATCCTCCTATAAATGTCGTTTTTGCAAGTTCGTAGGCACCGGCAAGTTCACCAAAAACATCCCAGACAATAACTGTCCCTGGTTGACAGATCGTATTTGTGGTAGATCTCCTGGCGGCGGTGAGCCCTATTTTCTGAAGTTCTTGCAGCCAGTTATCTGCACGTTCTATATGTTTTGGGAAAAGACCAATGATGATGTTACTTGTTTTGCTGAGCAGACGTTCGATGGTTCTGAGAATAATTTCTTCTTCCTCTCTACGAATGGAGCCAAGCAAGATAAATGGTACCCTATCCGGGATGAGAGCCGAGATAGTTGCTTCTTTTTTAGAACTATCGGGTGGCTGTATACGGTCGAACTTAATGTTGTGCATCAGTTCAACTCTTTCTTGATCAAAGACATTAGAGAATCGAGCTGCATCATCTTGTGAGATAGCCCATATTCTTTCTGGCCCGTATTTTTTAAAGAATTTGTGAAAATATTTATATGTAGAAAAACTCTTTTTAGACATGCGACCGTTGATGAGCAGGGTCGGGACATTATGTTTGTGGGCTACGCAAAGAAAACCTGGCCAGAGCTCGGTTTCTACAATTACTACCAGGCTCGGTGAAAAATGCGTGAAAGCCTTTTCCATGATTGTGGGAGCGTCAAAAGGGAAATACGCGACTGTTGTATGTAAAAGGGTATCTTTGCCAAGGTTATGGCAACCTTTTGAAAGACTGTCTACTCCCTGCTTGGTACCAGATGTAACTAAAACGTTGTATGAACTACCTGGTGGTAATGTGGTTGCGAGTTCAGCGAGTACCATATTGGTAAGCAGAGATTCACCACCTGAAGCGGATTGGATCCACAGGTCAAAAGGGCCGGCTGGCATATCTTCGAGTGTACGCTGGCGCCACCCGAGAGAAATTCGTTCTGATCGCTTAAGGAAGGGGCGGGCAATCAGCCATGCCAGGTTGTAAATGGTGAGTAGTATCTGTGTCAAACTCGTTGGTCGGTTGTTATTTTAGAAATAATATTCAACTATGTTGAAACTGGACTTCGCTCTGATTGGGGTGAAGCTATCGTGTGTGGCAAGCATCATATCGTCATCATCCTGAACATGCAAATATTTTCACCAGCTTCGGCACGCTCTGGTAGACGTAGTTAAAAAATACGAATGTCTCGCTTGTAGCAATTTCCATAACAACTTGAATGTAAGGTATATTATCGTGCAGAAGCAGTGGCAGTTGAAATAGAGTTGCTCTCAGAAGGTACATGGGTGCATGTCGTATAATTTACAGGCAACCTTTGATACAAATAAGAAAAGGAGGAGAAGATCTACTCATCTTTTCCACCTTTGTTTATTTTATCCGATGGTTGATACCTAACAGTAGTTGTTCTGGTGCAATTGAATTACATTCTGGCTGCAGAGTAGCCAGCCAGCCAGCCGGTTGAAAATGCAGCTTGCAGGTTATAACCGCCGGTATCACCATTAACATCAAGTAGCTCCCCGGTAATGTAGAGCCCACGAACTTTTAAAGATTCCATTGTGTTTGGGTCTACCTCTTTGACGCTTACACCGCCGGCAGTTACAATAGCTTCTCGTAGAGGGCGATGACCAGATATGTCAAAACGAAAATCTTTGAGCCATGTGCGTAGCCTGGAGCGTTCTTTTGTTGAAACCTCACCTGCCAGCTTTGTGCCATCAAGAGCGAGTAATTGCAGGCAGACTTGAATCATTTGTGGTGGGAGAAGGCCTCGAAGTACACTTTGTAGTTCTTCCTTATTGCGGGATTGAAAATCACGCAGCAATCTGGCATCGAGTTTCTGATCATCGAGAGCTGGCTTAAGATCCAGAGATATTGCCACTTTTTTTCCATTGCGAAGACAATCTACGATAAAGCCACTATGGGTAAGTATCACCGGACCGCCAATTCCGAAACGTGTAAAGCCTACTTCACCAAAGTCAGATTTTTTCCGCTTTCCATTCGTGTATATCCGAACACCTGTATTGCGTAGATCAAGCCCTGCCATCTGTTGCAAGGCAGTGCTCCTCACCTCAAGAGGGATAAGTGCCGGACGCAACGGAACAAGGGTGTGTCCGGCTCTTCTTGCAAAGGTATACCCGTCACCACTTGATCCTGTTGCGGGGTAAGAGGAACCACCAGTGGCAAGAATCAATGCATCGCAGGGGAGCACCTCTCCGTCACAAATGACACCTGTTATACGGTCGTCTTGTATTTGCAGTTCTGTAACAGTCTGGGAGCAATGTAATGTCGCACCCGTTCTTTTTAACCAGGTCAGCAGGGTATTAATAAGGTCCTGCGCTTTCCCGCTTTTTGGAAAAACACGGCCACCTCTTTCTGTCACAAGAGGCAAGCCTTCGCGTTGTAAAAAATCGATCAGTTGTGGTGCAAAAAAATGAGAGAAGGGTTGATGGAGAAACCGGCCACTTTTATTAAAGTGGGTGAGGAAATCTTGAAGATCTGAATGATTGGTTATATTACAACGGCCTTTACCGCTGATCATGATTTTCCTGCCAGGTTGTTTCATTTTTTCAAGTAGTACGACTTCAGCGCCAGTCAGGGCAGCCTGACCAGCAGCCATGATGCCAGAAGCTCCAGCACCGACAACAAGTATCTTTTTCATATCTCTAAGTAATTCCCCAGGCAGGTGCCGCAGCCACTGCACTCGTATAAATGACGTATCTGTTTTGAGCGTTATTGTAGCTTATGTAATACTGGTAGATGCAAAAATTGTATAGCAAAAAGGGGAATGGTACGTTCTGGCAGAATAGCTCGTTGTTAAGATTATGCACTGTTACATTATGTGTGCAAAAAACAACTTGGAAAAATTGCATTAGGGCTTTGGCCTGAATTGGTATTTGGTAGAATTGTAAATTGTGATAACCTTTTATCGTAGAGGTTGTGTTTTCGAATCTGAAAACTGAAGGGGAAAACTATGAACAGACGGAAGTTTTTGCGAGATCTGCTGTTAACTGGAGTTGGTCTACAGGTGCCGTTCCTTGATATTACCACTGTCGTGGCTCAACCGCTTGAGCCTGAGCTTGCAGTGGTTACCGGTACGGAATATGACCAATTAGTGAGAAAAGCAATTGAATCAATTGGATTGAATGAACGTTTTGTGAAACATGGTGATACGGTTGTTATAAAACCTAATATTGGCTGGGATAGAACTGTTGAGCAGGGAGCGAACAGTCATCCTATTATTATTCAGACGTTGGCTAAGATGGCCCTCGATGGTGGAGCTTCCAAAGTCCAGATATTTGATCATACATGCAATGAAAAGAGGCGTTGTTATATAAACAGTGGTATCCAGAAAGCCATTGAAGAGATTGGTGATAGACGTGTTCGTCTGGAGCATATTGATGAGCGGAAGTTTGTTCCCATCGATATTAAGAATGGGAAATCGTTGACTCGCTGGGATATTTACCGGGATGCACTTGAGGCTGATATCTATATAAATGTGCCAGCAGCAAAACATCACGGGCTCAGTCGTTTGACGCTTGGCCTGAAAAACTCTATGGGTGTCATCGGTGGACGCCGCGGCAGCCTCCACTTCGGGTTGGGGCAAAAGCTTGCAGATCTTGCCACTGTTGTACAACCGACCCTTACTGTAATCGATGCCACGAGATTGCTCCTGAGAAATGGGCCGCAGGGCGGGGATGTTAAGGATGTGAAGGTAACTGATACTCTAATCGCTTCAACTGACCCTGTTGCTGCAGATGCCTATGCTGCAACGTTGTTTGGGATGAAGCCTGAAGATATTGATTCAACTGTTGCTGCGCATAAAATGGGATTGGGCGAGATGGATCTTGCCAAGGTGAAAATCCATCAGGTTCAGTTATGAAAAATAGCGCCCGGAGAAAAAGTCAGGGCGGGGCCAAGCTTATCCTGTCCACGCGCAGGATCTGCCAGCTTCTCTTTTTTTCAGTATTCCTTTTCCTCTTTGTTAAGACTGACTACTCAGGATCAGATCAATTAGAGTATGCGGTTAATATCCTTTTTCGTATCGACCCATTTCTTGCAACTGTCACTATGTTGGCAACCAGGACCTTTATTGCGCTTATGATTCCTGCGGTAGGGGTGTTGCTCCTTTCGTTGCTGGTTGGTCGTTCATTCTGTGGCTGGATCTGTCCTGTGGGTTGCATGCTGGATGGATGCCGAAAAACCATGAGAACTGATAGAATGGGAAAAGCAACACTATTCCCGAATCTGGCTCTATGGATATGCTTAGCTTCTTTTATTCTCGCATGTTTCGGTTTTCATGTTGCGGGATATGTTGATCCTTTTTCTATTCTGGTACGCGGCCTTGTTCAGGCTGTGTATCCCGCTTTTCATGGTGCGACAGAAGCTGTATTTACTCTTACCTATCGATCGGCGCCTGACTGGTTGAATGCACTCACAGAACCGATATACGATTTGTTGAAAGATATACTTTTGCCGGCTACCCGTAAATACTATCAGCTCGCCTGGGTTTCATTTTTCATTTTGTCTGGGCTGATTTTGCTTGAAGTGGTTCAAAAACGATTCTTTTGTCGGAATGTTTGTCCACTAGGCGCCATGTTAGGAGTTGCCAGCAGGTCTGGACTCATGCGAGCAACAGGAGGCGATCAGCAGTGCGGGAAATGCCAAATCTGCTCTTCGCTCTGTAGAATGGGTGCAATAGATGAAAGTCGGAATATCAATATGGCTCGCTGCAACCTCTGCATGGAGTGCCAGGTAAAATGTCCCCGACAGGTTATTAGCTTTGGTTTGCTCAAAATCAGACATCAGAAGGTGATTGCAAAAGGTTTATCAAGGCGACAGTTTATGGGAGCTTTGGCAACCGGGGTGGTTTTGCCCACTGTAAAGCAGGTACATGGGGGGCATAAATGGAGTGATCCTCAGCTGATTCGCCCACCAGGAGCATTGCCCGAGGAAGAATTTGTTGGCAGATGTGTACGTTGCGCTGAATGTATTCAGGTCTGTATTGGCAATGGTTTACAGCCAGCACTTTTAGAAGGTGGCCTCGATGCAGTTTTTACGCCGAAGCTTGGCGCTCGCATGGGGTATTGTGAGTATAACTGTACCCTTTGTGGCCAGGTCTGCCCGACTGGCGCTATCAGCGTCCTGAGTCTTGAGCAAAAACACCATATGAAAATCGGGCATGCCTGGTTTGACAGGAATACCTGCCTGCCGTACGCAAAAGGGATTTCCTGCATGGTCTGTGAAGAGCATTGCCCTACGCCGGTGAAAGCTATTCAGTTCAGAGAAACAGCCATGATTAACAGTGAAGGTCTGGATGTGGTAGTCAAACAGCCATATATTGTAGATGACCTTTGTATAGGTTGTGGAATATGTGAATTCAAGTGTCCCTTACCCGGGCGTGCAGCCATTGTTGTGACTAGCGCTGGTGAGCATCGTAACCCGGCTATGGAACTGCCCCGACCAGGGTATTATTAGCATCGATAAACAGGTAATGGATCCCTTTTCATTTGAGGTACATGGGAACATAGATTTGAGGCCAAATGTTGATGAATGTTTACAAGTTTCTGAAAAAAATATATCAGCAAAGCGTTGATAATTCACAATTCTCGCAAGAAGATAAGACTCGGTTTCAGCATTTTACCCTGTTCTTATTGGTTGGTTTGCCGATAATGTTCGTCTTTGGTGTAGTCAACGCAATACAAGGTAACACTATAGTTTCGTTATTTTGTGGGCTTTCTGCTCTCGGTCTAATAAGTGGCTGGATAATTATAAAATCCACAGAGCAAGGTAAAATAATCTACAGGATAAACTCCTGTCTGTTTCTCGCTCTTCTGACGTATCTTGTAATCTTTGGAGGAGTTGAAGGGTCAAAAGTATTGTGGATGTACATTTTCCCCCTGATTTCCTTTTTTCTTTTCGGGAAAAATGAAGGCGTGTTCTGGGGGGCAATCAGTACTCTGATACTCCTCGGTCTCCTTTACGTGCCAGTTGATGCTATTCCCGTCTATAGCTATCACCCTGAGTTTAAGTTGAGGTTGGTAGCATCTTACGTGACCGTGGTGGGAATTACCTACTGGTTTGAATATCTGCGGTACCATTACAGCTCAAACCTTGCGGTTCAAAACGAAGCATTGAACCGTGAGATTTCAGAAAGAAAAGAGATTGAACAGGAGCGTGAACGGCTTATAGAAGAAGTGCAATTGGCAAGCAAAGCTAAAAGTGAATTTTTAGCTAATATGAGTCATGAAATCCGTACGCCGTTAAATGGTGTAATTGGTATGACATCACTTCTTTTGGAGACAAAGCTAAGCGATGAGCAACACAAACATGTGCGGACCCTGAAGAAGAGCGGGGAGTTCCTGCTCACTATTATAAATGATATTCTAGATGTTTCCAAGATTGAAGCAGGTAAACTTGAGCTGTCCAGGGAGGCTTTTAATCTCTATGAGATGCTTGATGACTTTTGTGAAATAGCATCTCAGAAAGTCTTCAACTCTGCAGTTGAACTTGTTGCTGGGGTTGTACCTGGTACGTATTGTGAGGTCATTGGTGATTCTGATCGTTTGCAGCAAATACTTCTTAACCTGACGAGTAATGGCTTAAAATTCACAGAAGAAGGAACCGTTTCCATTGAAATTCAGAATCTTAAAGAAAGTGCTAACCATATACTTCTGAAATTTTCTGTAAAGGACTCAGGAATAGGTATTTCTGAATCTGATACATCTCTGTTATTTAAAAATTTCAGCCAACTCGATGGCTCGATGACCCGGGAACACAGTGGCACAGGTCTGGGTCTCGCTATCTCAAAAATGCTTTGTGAGTTAATGGATGGAGAGATAGGTGTGAATAGCACCGTGGGGGTAGGTTCCGAATTTTGGTTTACAGCACGGCTGGTAAAGAACCTTTCACCAAAAAGAATAGATGAGGACTTCCTTCCTGACTTAAGTGGAAAAACTGGTTTGTTGGCCGTTCCAAATATGGAACTTCTTCACGTTATTTCAAGGCAACTTGGATATTGGCGAGCCAAAACAATTCACCTGGCTGACAGCGCAGAACTGATGAATGTCTTGAATGGTCATACAACAGGGGAGGCGTCGATAGATTTTTTAATCGTTGATCAGTCATGGCTTTCTGTAGATGGGGGGACCAGTAGGTCGATCGAAAAATTCATTTCGGCACGAAACGTTCGGGTTATTCTTTTGGCCGGCCAGGCGTATCAGTCACCTGTATTATCAGGAGGTAAAGGAAACTCCATGATTACAGTTGAGAAGCCTGTGAAGTATAGAGATCTTGTGCGTAGTTTTTCCGAAAAAGAGAGTAATCAGCAGCAGGGTGCATCGTTTTCTTTTTCACAATCAGAAGATAATATGGTGCATGAAAACCATCCACGTAAAGCGGGCAAGATCCTTCTTGCGGAAGATAATAGTATTAATCAACAGGTAATGTCTGGTGTTTTGTCAAAACTCGGGTATGGAAATATCGATATTGTAGATAACGGTCTGGATGTTTTGTCAGTATTGGACAGGAAGGAATATGACTTGATCCTTATGGATATTTCTATGCCCAAAATGGATGGCTTAACAGCAACAGAAAACATTCGTAAGAAAACGTTTGCCTGCAACAACAGCAAGATTCCAATCCTTGCGCTTACTGCACATGCAATTGTGGGCGATAGAGAGAAGTGTCTGGCAGCCGGTATGAATGATTACCTGACAAAACCGATCAATCCGCAAAAGCTTATGCAGAAAATAGAATTACTGCTTGGAGATAACAGGGAAGAAGACAGCGAACCTGCTCATAAAGAAGACAACTTGGCCGTTTCTCCATCGTCATCCCTGGCTGTATTTGATTATAACACGATGCTTGGTCGGCTTATGGGGGATAAAGAGGTTGCCAGGGAGATCATGCAAATGTTTGTAGATGATATGCCAGAGCAGGTACATGATTTGAAAACGCTCATTGTGGAGTCAAATTTTCGTGAAGCACAACAACAGGCTCACAAATTGGTTGGTGCCTCTGCAAATTTAGAGGCTCAGGCCTTCAGTGCTACTGCCAGAAAAATTGAAGAGCAACTGAGAAAGGACGAGAGTTCCGGGCTTGATCAGCTCTGTGTCGATCTTGAAAAGAATTTTCAAGAGGTTAAGAGGGCTATGGAGATATGTTCTGATTATTAACCCCTGGAGGAGTGGGTACTCTTTATCGCGAAAGGAGCTGTATACTATTTGCTGTTACCACCAGGGGCTGTTGCCGAATCGTTTAAACCACCATTCTTCGGCGGAACAGGATTTACTGATCTCCTCTTCAGTGAAAGTGAACTCAACGTGATGACAATAGGAAAGAATGAGGTTGTAGGCTTGTATTATATCTCTTGTCATCTCATGGCACTGGACACTGTTTTCATTACACTTATCCGGATGCCACTTGTTCAACAGTGTTTTATACTGTTCACGTATTGTTTCAAGCGAGGCTCGTTCCGGGAGTTGCAGGGTTTCCCTGGCTTTGGTGATTTCCTCAAATTTCGTCATCACAGTAAGATCTGGTCCGTTTGTATCTGTATCTTAAGGTAACTCTGGCGGGTAATAATGCAGTCCTTCTGGGATTACGGTTAGAAGATCGGCAATGTCATCTGGGCAGAATGGAAGTGAGGCGAAAAGGTAATCTTCCAGTTGGGTGCATTTATTAAAATTCTTAACAATTAGCTCATCCTGCTCAGGGCTGTTGTTACCATATTTACTGAGGATGTATTCCAGTCGTTCATTAAGTGTAACGACTTCGTCATGACGTACTCTTTTGTCCGCGTAGAAGACGAGCTCCATCGCATTGAACGTGTTACTCCTGTAACTTTCGTGACGAAAATTTGTGAGAATAACATGGTTAGCAACAATTTCTCCAATTTGTGGATAACCAATTTCATTGCAAAATAACGCTCCAACCTCAGCATGTTTGCATCGTTCTTCTAAACACTTGGTTTTGGCAATATCGTGCAGCAGTGCTCCGGCAATGACCAGGTCCCTGTCAGGAGGGTTCTCTGTCTTACCACTTTCAACGAGACCACGTTGCAGACGTTCTGCGACTCTGGCGACCATGAAAGAGTGCCTGCGGATATTTTCCCACATGGCTACTTCTTCCATCAGTTGCATGCATCGGGGAATGTCAGGGGTAGCTTGATTCATAGGCAGGGAACCAGGTGGATGGAGTATCCACCCACCTGGGAAAGAAACATTAATGAAAAGGGACTCATCTCTGGCTCAGTTCATGCACAAGATCAACGGCCATCTTTGCCTGTTCCGGTGGTGTGAACTGGTGAATGCCATGACCGAGATTGAAAATATGGCCATGTGCGCCCTTCGCATCATCAAGTAGACGGCTTATTCGTGCTTTCAGCTTGTCTTTTGGTAGGAGCAGAGCAAAGGGGTCAATATTACCTTGGACTGCTTTTTTGCCAACTCTGGCAATTGCATCACCTATGTTGATTCGCCAGTCAAGGCCAATAACGTCAGCCCCTGATTTAGCTGAGTAATCAAGAAGGGTAGCACCGTTGTTTGCGAAATAGATAAGCGGAATATTAAATTGCTTTAAGCTGGCCAGGATTTTCTGTACATAGGGGTAGGCAAACTCTTCATAATCACAAGCTGCAAGAATACCAGCCCAGCTGTCGAAAAGCTGCAATGCCTGAGCGCCAGCCTGAGCCTGAGCCTGAAGGTAGAGAATGGTAGCCTCTGTGATTTTATCCATTAGGCCATGAAAAACTTCAGGCTGAGTGAACATTAATTTTTTGGTCTCCCAGAACATCTTAGAGCTGCCACCTTCGATGAGGTAGGTTGCGCAGGTAAACGGAGCACCGGCAAACCCAATCAGAGGTACCTTCAACTCTTTCCGAAGTAACCTGATGGTTTCCATGACAAACCCTGTCGTTTCCTCAGGGTCCGGGACAATGAGTTTGTCCAATCCCTTCTGGTCACGGACTGTGGTTGCGAAAACCGGGCCTTTTCCTTCATGAAAATCAAGCGGGGCTCCCATGGCCTCCATGAGTATCAGAATGTCAGAGAAGAGGATTGCCGCATCCATGTTCAGCAGGTCAATGGGCTGCAACGTTACCTCAACACAGAGCTCCGGTGATTTACACAACTCAAGGAATGTGACATTGCCACGCACTTTTTGGTACTCCGGCAGGTAACGACCGGCCTGACGCATCATCCAGATGGGTGTATAGTCAGTTTTTTCGCCACGGCATGCTTGTAAAAATGTATTGTTCATACGACCCCTTTGCGGGTTGCTGTTTCTAAGTTACTGATAGAATCCGGACTGAGAGTGCCGTGATTCAACATGTTGTCATTTATTGGCTTTTTCTACTCGTAAAGGAGTATAACTGCAGAAAGGCTCCTGAGCAAGAAAATCACCAGTCATAGCGTAAGATCTTGCCCGGCAGCCACCGCAGACACCCACATATTCACATTGACCACAGTTGCCTTTATAGCTCTTGAAGTCCCGGAGTTGAAGGAACAGGTCAGATTTCTCCCAGATCTCTTTAAAAGGAGTGGTTTTGACGTTTCCTGCAGATTTTGGAAAATAACTGCAAGGAAGAATTTCACCATCAACATCGATCAGGCATATAAGCTGGCCGGCAAGACAACCTTTAGAACCACCAGTGGAGAATTTCAGATTACGTCGTTTGAAATTTTCACCGTCTTCTTTGGCTTTCTGGCGAACAATACGATAATAGTGTGGAGCACAGGTTGGTCGCATGAGCAGTTCATTTTCTTCTTTCTCCACCTGATAGTGCCACTCTAGAATCTCATCGTAAAGTTTTTCAGGGATGAGTTCACCCATGATATCTTCACCGCGTCCAGTGGGCACAATCATAAACATATACCAGGCTGTAGCTCCCAAGGTTTTTACCAGTTTGTAAATCTCCGGGATCTCTTTCTGGTTCCGCACGGTAAACGATGAGTTAACCAAAAAAGGTATCTGGTGCTTGTTAAAGAGTTCAATTGCCTTCATAGTGCCTTCAAAAGCACCTTTCTGATTACGGAAGTCATCGTGAGTTTCTGCTTTTGCACCATCAAGGCTGAGTGACACCATGCGAATTTCCGCATCCTTTATTTTCTGACAGATCTCGTCGGTCACCAGAGTACCGTTAGTGGCAAGACACATTCTAAAACCAAGATCTGTTCCGTAACGGGCAATGTCAAAAACGTCCTTTCTTAACAGCGGCTCTCCACCAGACAAAACCATAACCGGGCTGGCGTAGGAGGCAATGTCATCGAGAATTCCCTTGGCCTCATCCAGTGTAAAGTCAGGATGATCGAGTGCTTCAAGCTCGGAGGAGGAGCGGCAGTGTACACATTTTAAATTGCAGCGCCGAGTAATTTCCCAAGCGATCCATTTGGGTTCAAAATCCATTCATTAACTCCTCGTAAGTAAACTCGATATGTGGGGACGGGAACCCTCACTGTATTGATTTTGCAAATATGTAATGTCCTTGCATCCAGAGAATTACAATGCTAAGCATTCCTGTTTAAAAAATAAAGACAACAGTCTTAAGCGAGTGAGCAATTTAATTGCCATTTTTAAATTCGATCTGCAATTTTCCATTTTATTTGTAATTTGCAATTTCTCGGCTATATTCTGTGCGTTTCTTGTCTTGGCGGGGCTTTATTAATAGCTGAGAATGACGTATAGTGTCCGGCACCATCGGTTTAATGTGCTGCATCAAAAGAAGGTGCCGCCCTTTCTCTATTATTAAAAGAGGAGCTATACTGCTTCTTCACATTAATACAAATGATATCATGATAATTACACCAGTTACTACTGTCAGTCCTGAAGGGGAAAAGATTATTTCCGGTTTGCTGAATCGTTTCCAGGATGCAGATAATTCCTGTCAGAAGGTTGTGGAGGAAATCCTTCATGCTGTAAAGGAAAAAGGAGATGCCGCGGTAGTTGAGTATGGGCGTCGTTTTGATGCTCCCAACCTGAAGGTAAGTGACCTACAGGTAAAAAGTGATGAATTGCGGCGTGCCTATGATGATGTTGATGAGAGTTTTCTTGCTACACTAACCGTTGCTATTGAGCGAATCCAATCTTTTCATGAGCGTGAGATGGAAGACTCCTGGATGCAGACAAGAGAGGATGGAACCATTGTTGGTCGCCTTGTCCGTCCAGTTGATTCAGCAGGTCTCTATGTGCCAGGTGGGCAGGGAGGCTCCACGCCTCTTGTCTCGTCTGTACTGATGAATGGTATCCCCGCAGGAATTGCTGGAGTTGCTGAACGTGCAATGGTGACTCCACCTGATAAAGATGGCAAGATTAACCCGTATTTACTGGTGGCAGCGCAGGAAATCGGTATAACGCAAATATTTAAGGCCGGGTCTGCCTGGGCTGTGGCTGCACTTGCATATGGCACCGAAACTATCCCTAAAGTGGATGTAATTGTTGGGCCTGGGAATCAGTATGTTACTGAGGCAAAACGACTGGTTTCCGGAATGGTGCGGATTGATATGATTGCGGGCCCTTCTGAAGTACTGATCGTTGCTGATGCCACTGCTAAAGTTGAGAACGTAGCGGCAGATATGCTGGCCCAGGCTGAGCATGATACCCAAGCACTGGCTATAGTCATAACAACTGATAACACATTGGCTGCTGCTATCCCTGCAGAGCTTGAACGACAACTCGAAACATTATCAAGACAGGAAATTGCCAGGAAATCCCTGGTGGACTGTGGGGTTGTCCTTGTTGCTGACAATCTCGAAGAGGCAATTAGCCTTGCCAACGATATTGCCATAGAACATCTGGAACTGATGATTGATAACCCATGGGCTCAGGTCCCACATATCCGCCATGCGGGAGCCATTTTCCTTGGCAGCCATACCCCGGAAGCCGCAGGCGATTATCTGGCCGGTCCAAATCATGTGCTGCCGACCATGGGTACGGCTCGATTTGCTTCTGCACTTGGTGTTGAAACCTTTTTAAAGAAAAGCTCAATTATCAGTTATTCCGAAAATGCATTAAAGGCGGACAGTGAGCATATCCAGTTGCTGGCAAAGCTTGAAGGCCTTACCGCGCATGCCAACTCCGTGGCTATTCGTACTCGGTAGATGATGACCACTGATATACGCTATTTTTCTGAGAAATTGTGTGAAGGGCTAAAATCTCTAGATATCAGTCTGGATGATGATGCGGTTGAACGCCTCTACCGGTATTTTATTGAGCTAAAGAAATGGAGTGCAAAGGTCAACCTCATCGCTAAAGGAACCGCTGATGAGCAGATTATTGAAAATCATTTTTTAGATTCTCTCACATTGCTCTCTTTACTGAACCAGAAAAATGTTCACCTTTTGGATGTGGGCACTGGGGCAGGTTTCCCAGGATTAGTACTGAAAGCGGTAAATCCGCAGATTCAGCTCACTTTGGTTGAGCCACGATTGAAGAGGGTCTCTTTTCTCAAGCAGGTTACTCGTATTCTGCAACTTGAAAATGTTAATGTTCTTGCCTGTAGAGTTGAAGATGAGAAGTTGTTACCGTCAGATTCTGATTTTACGCATATAACCAGCCGGGCAGTGACCGATATCGAGGGTTTTCTAGAAATGGTATCGAGATTTGCCAGACCAGGTCTGGATGTGATTTGCATGAAAGGACCCCGCTGGCAGGAAGAATTGTCGAAAGCTGAAGACCTCATAGGAAAGATCGGTTTTTCCCAGTACAAGGTGGTAACGTGCCGTTTACCTTTTTCGTCAGCGGAACGAACTCTACTTGTTTTCCGTGCCAGTCAAGAGGTATAGACCTGGCACAACTGACTTGAATTTGGTATTATTGCCCTCTTGTATTTTGATACCGGTAGATTGTAATAGAACGTAGATAGCCTGATTCGCTTTAGGCGAATTGACCATATTTGAAGGAGAACAGATGAAGAAAATAGCAGTTTTAGCGGGCGATGGTATAGGCCCAGAGGTAATGGCCGAGGCCATCAAGGTTCTTGATGCGGCACAGAAGAAGTTCTCTTTTGAACTATCGTATGAACATGCTGACGTTGGCGGTATTGCCATTGATAATCACGGCGAAGCACTTCCCCCTGCAACACTTCAGCTTTGCGAAGATAGTGATGCTATTCTTTTCGGTTCAGTGGGAGGGCCAAAATGGGAAAGTCTGCCGCCTCAGCAGCAACCAGAGCGGGCAGCACTCCTGCCGCTCAGAAAACATTTTGATCTGTTCTGCAATCTTCGTCCTGCAAAAGTCTTTAAATCACTTACTGCAGCCTGTCCGTTGCGTCCGGATATCGTAGGTGAAGGTTTTGATGTGCTCTGTATGCGCGAGTTAACCTCGGACATCTATTTTGGTCAGCCAAAAGGGCGTGAGGGGAGTGGGCCAGACGAGCGGGCTTTTGATACCATGACCTATACCCGTGCAGAAATTGAGCGTATCACACGCATGGCTTTTGAAGCTGCCCGGATTCGTAAAAACAAGGTGACTTCTGTAGACAAGGCCAATGTTCTGACAACGATGGTACTCTGGCGTGAGGTGGTGATGGAAGTTCACAAAGAATATCAGGATGTGGAACTGAATCACATTTATGTGGACAATGCGACCATGCAATTGGTGCGTGATCCTCATCAGTTTGATGTGCTGCTCTGTGGAAACATGTTTGGAGATATCATTTCTGATGAAGCCGCTATGCTTACTGGCTCCATGGGGCTTCTTGCTTCCGCTTCCTTAAATGCTGAGAAATTTGGGTTGTATGAGCCTGCAGGTGGTTCCGCTCCAGATATAGCAGGTAAAGGCATTGCCAACCCAATTGCGGAAATTCTCTCTGCTTCCATGATGTTGCGTTATAGCTTTGGTCTTGACGAAGCGGCTGATGCTATCGATGCTGCAGTTGAATCAACGCTTGAAAAGGGGATATATACAGCTGATATCGCCATTGATAAAAGTAAAGCGGTTGGTACCGCAGCAATGGGAGACGCCATTGTCGCTGCTTTGTAAATACTGCGTTGGGAGGGGGCTCGCTCCCTCCCGGCTGCGGGAGATGTAATAATGTCCTCTAGTTCCAATCTTATCCTGGTTGCCAACGAGGCATCTGCTGACCTGGCGCAGAAAGTTGCCGCGGATCTTGGTATACCCTTTTCTTCGATGATACGTAAGACATTTGCAGATGGCGAATGTTATCATGCTTTCCCTGATTCTATTGCTGGCAAGGATCTTATTATTATCGGTGCGACACATACCGAAAGAGCCTATCAGGAATTACTTGATCTGATTCAGGGAGGTCGCTACTGGAATAGCGCCTCAGTCAACGTGGTGATACCATATCTTGGTTATTCCACTATGGAGAGGGCGAAACCCTTTTCCTATGAAATTCCCAAAGGGATAACTCGTGCTCGCCAGATTTTCAGAGCCCGTCCTGATTTTGTTGCTTTCGTCGATCTGCACTCGGAAGCAGTTCTGCATGCCCATGCCGGAGAAATTCGTACCCATCATATCTGGACAGATCGCCTGGTGGTCGAAAAAATCCACGCCAGTGGGCTCACTGACTTTGTTTTGGTTTCTCCTGATTACGGGTTTTCAAAACGTGTAGCACGCTTAGCCAGTCTTCTTGATTGCCCTCATACTGCAGCTGATAAAGATCGTTACGACACAGACAGTACAATTGTCAGCCAGGTTTCCAGTGTGGTCCGTAGGAAAACTGCAATAATCTGCGATGATATGATTAGAACTGGCGGTTCTATCATCCAGACGGCTGAGAGATGCCTGGAGGCGGGGGCCAAAGATGTGATGGTGATGGCAACACATCTTGTTCTAGCGGGTAGTGCAATAGAAAAATTTAAAGGTAGTCCCATTCGTCGGATAATCGGATCCGATACGTATCCGGGACGGCAAAGTGACACGTTGCTGGATGTATATTCAGTGGCCCCTTTGCTCGCTGAAATTTTGCAGAGCCATCTGCAGATTAGCGGGAAAATAAATTTATCACAGCAAGAAGTAACAGTGCCATAAAAATTGAGATGACAGGTGTTGAATTTATCATCTCAGGTTTTGTCCTAGGTTACGGTGGATTCTAGAGCCGGCAGGTCGTAATTATATATGAAGAAACAACTCATAGTAGAGCATCTTCAGCATTCCATTCTTTTTATGGAGGCAAATCGGTCCGACCTGGAAACATATGCAGATTCCTGCCGGATACAAATCTTTCAGGAGGGTGATTATGTATATAAACAGGGGGATACCAGTGGCCTCTTTTATGTTGTTGCCCAAGGTGAGGTTGAGTTTGTTTTAGAGCGAGAAGATGGCGATAGCCGGATGGTCGGGCGTGTTGCTCAGGGTGGCCATTTTGGTGAAACTGGTATTCTTACCAAGAAGACGCGATCTCTTAGTGTGAAAGCTCTTTTTGATCTTGTTCTTATCTGTTTTGAACCACGAATATTCCGTTCTGTTCTGCTGGCAAATCCTCTTATCCATAAGAAACTTGATGCGGTACTGGCAGAACGTTTACGTGTGGCCTTTCTTGATCAGGCAGACACCGCCAGTAGTAATGACCCTCATGCCAAGTCCAGTGCCGATGATGTGATTCTTTTCCGTGAAAGAAATCTATCCCAAATTAAGCTCAGGCGACTGGAGAAGCGTAAACAAAATATCATCTACGATTCTAAGACAGCCCGGCAGGCACAGACAGTCATCAGTGCTTTTGCAGCCAATAATAAAGCATATGTGCTGACCGGTGAATCGGGAACTGGAAAAAAAATAATTGCTCGACAAATCCATGCTGAAGGGACCCGCTCGGATGGTCCATACGTCGAGTTTGATCTGCGTGAGCATGATCTTGTATTACTTGATAGAAAGCTTTTTGGGATGGAGCAGTCGAATTATCCATTTGCCCAGGCCCATCAATCTTCAGTTTTCGAAAGAGGCTGTGGTGGTACTATTACCTTTCACCATATTCGGCTGATGCCCCATGACATTCAGCGTAAAGTCGTCCAGGCTATAGAAAGCAATACATTCACCCATGTTGATAGCGATCGGCCAATTGCCATGCAGTCACGGGTCGTGTTCATCTCTATTTATGATCTCGATTATCTGGAGAGTACCGGTAAAATTATTCCTGAACTGATGGGTGTATTCCGCAGACAGCACTTTAGTGTTCCATCACTCAGGGAGCATAAGCGGGATTTACCACGGTTGATTGAACACTATCTTGGCCGGTTCAGCCGGGAGTACGGTAAAAATATTCAAAACGTTTCTCCGGAAACCCTTGCCAATCTCATGAATTATGATTGGCCCGGTAACCTGACGGAGCTTTCCAGCGTTATGCGCCGGGCAGTGATGCTTGCCAAGAAAGATGAAATACTTTCCGATCATATTTTGCTTGGCTTGCCGAAAACAGAGGGGAAGTGGGAGTTTAACATCCTTAGGATTCCTTTCTTTAAGCGCTTTTTAACCAGTAAAAAGTTCCCAACGATACCCCAGGGGATAGTCGGATTCATTCTTGTCGCAACGGTACTGGCATTGTTTCTTGGCCCCCGTGAACCAGATAAAAATATTGGACTGATAATGAGTTGGGCTATAGGTTGGCCGCTTCTCTTCTTTTCCTTTTTCTTTCTCGCCAGAACCTGGTGTAGTGTTTGCACATTGGCTATGCCCGGTAAGCATTTACAGAATATTATTAAGCCCATCCGAAGTACGCCGCCAATTATCAAGGAGTATTCCGGTTGGATTATGGCAGTACTCTGTATAATTGTATTATGGGTGGAAATTGTCTGGAATGCCTATAGTAATCCTCTGTTGACAGGATGGATTATCCTTGGTGTCAGCATAGGTTCATCTATATGCAGCGTGCTTTACTCCCGTCGAACATGGTGCCGTTATCTCTGTCCTCTCGGGGCGATTAATGCCATTTTTGCCATGCCATCGATTATCGAGCTGCGTTCAAATCGGCATGTATGCCTAAACCGTTGTACTGAACATAACTGTTTTGGTGGAGGAGAAGTGAAAGGCGGTTGTCCCATGTTTAGGCACCCTTATCTCGTTGATAATAATAGGGATTGTATTATGTGTGGAGACTGCATAAAGAATTGTAACAATAGCTCCATACACCTTAATTTGCGGCTTGCTCCTCAGGAACTCTGGTCACTGGAGACTCCGAGAAGAGCAGATTCCTTTTTGATTGTTGCGCTAGGCGCCATCTTTTTCCCATTTGCTCTGCATGGTGAATTCTCAATGCTTGTTAAATGGATAACTGGTTCCCTTGCCAGTATTGGTATTATGGTACCTGTGTCTCTTGGGCGCAGTTTTGTCTTTTTTGCGCTGATTTTGATTTTTCAGGTTGGCTACTATGTAATGGTTCGAGTGCAATCCTGGCGCTCCGGAATGGATAAAAACTTTCTGCTGCCTATGCTGGGCTATGGTTTCATTCCGCTGATCCTTGGCGGTTACCTTGCGGTACACTTTGAATACTTTGTTCGTGAAGCTGGTAGGATTGTACCGGTAATTCAGGAGCTATTCGGAAGGGCTGCCAGTTATGAGAATGTTCGACTATTAAGTCCAGACAGTACATTTGTACTTCAGATTTTCACGGTTGTTGGTGGTCTTTTCGCGTCAATGTACGCAACATACCGGATTATAGACAGAGTTTTGGCGGATGAAGAAGTGAGTTCCAGGTCACTGATGATCCCTTTCAGTTTCCTTATTGTACTTGGTGGGCTCTTTATGTTGATGGTCTGAAAAGCAAATCGGGCAGACCGAAATAGTACTTTCGATCTGCCCGATTCTTCAGGGGGGCTGAGTAAAAAGGTCTGTGCATCTCTCCTGCACACTTTTACTGTTGCATGAGTTATGCCATATATTCTGAAACCCTTATTGTAACTCCAGATATGCTTGTAATTAATTGGTAAATTGGAATATTCTCTATGGCATAAGAATTGTTGTATCTGTATTAATTACCCAGAGTGAAATTGAAGGTACAATTACGTCATTGCAATACCGAAAAAGTGATTAGCCTGCTACCTATCGGGCGTTGTCTAAACACTGCCTGATCACGTTTATGGCTCGCATATCCTCAAGCCAGTCTGCTTTAATGCCTGCCATTCCTGTATACGCTCCAAGAATCATCCCCACGACAAGCCCTCGGGCAGCTGAATCCCCCCCCGCCATGACGTTTTGTATCAATGCCTCTTTGAGATCATCCTCATAGGTGAGAATAAGATGGACGGCACCGGGGAGAGCTGCAGACGTGCTGCACATCTGGCCAAAATCGCTGATAACTTTCCGGCTATCATTGCCGACAGTGTCAATGCTTCTTCGAAGTCGCATATCCAGGTCAAGATCTTGAACACCGCTATCAATGAGGTGTGAGATGGCGACGCCAGGAGTCTGTCCATCTAGTACGGCGAGAGCCGCCTGCACAATGAACTCTGTACTTGCACCTATACCTGATCCAGTATGGGTAAATCGTGTCTGCTGATGAGCAAGCATCAGCAGTTTTTCTGGATCATCACGATACCAGTATATCAGCGGGGCCAACCTGGCAGGGCCACCAAGATCACTGGATCCTGAGCCACATTCATCTGGAGATGTTCCATCGCCCAGTGCTGCGAGTGTCTTTTGTGTGGCTTTGTCTTTATAACTTTCAGAGGAACTGTAAAACTGTTGCCAATCAGATGAAAAGCGATTGAGGTCAAATTCTTTGTTTTCAGAAAGGTGTTTAAGAAGAACAAGTGCTTGATCGCCATAGTGGGTGAAGTCACCACGTCGCTTGTTGCTGTGATATGAGCTCGCTACAGGAGGCATAAGTTCATCTATGCTCCCAAACTCCTGGTCAATTATTGCAGTATCATAAATCCAGTGAGCTGGCAGTGAAAGCGAGTCCGCTGCAAAGGAGGCCAGTACCATAGCCTGTGCTTTTGATTTCATGTGTGTTCTCCATATAAAAACCATATAATTATGAGTGTCTTTACTGTATCGGAACAGTGAGAAAATATGTCGTTCTTCTATCGATGTCAAAAAAACAGGTGAAGTCTCTTTAGTCATCAGGTTCACCATTACCATATAAAGATTTGCCATTTAGGGAAGTTAGGCTTATAGGTTTACAGATAAGCAAGATAATCTCTACTGATCCTGGCACAAGTTTCACTTGGGTGATTTACATTTGGGCGAGTCTTCAGGGTTAACTGCTAAATGGAGCAAATGAAATGGGTAAACTGATCAAGTATTTTCTACTATTTGTCGGCGGATTATTTGTGCTGGGACTGATTGCAGTTTTTGTAGTTCCAAAATTTATAGATGTTCAGAAGTATAAGCCCGTGCTGATTGAGAAGATCGCTGCGGCCACTGGCCGGCCAGTGTCTTTAGGGGGAGATCTTCATGTATCAGTTTTTCCATGGGTTGGTGTTTCCTTTTCTGATTTCAGGCTCGGTAATCCCGAAGGTTTTGAGGGTAAAGATTTTATCGTAATGAATTCGTTTGAGGTTCATGTCAAAGTTATGCCTCTCCTCAAAAAGGAAATACTGATTGATAGCTTTGTAATAGATGGTCCAGAATTATATCTGGAAAGAGATAAAGATGGTCGAGCAAACTGGGAAGGACTTGGTCGTGGAGGCGAGAAAAGCGTTGCTCAAAAGGAAAGCACTCCAAAGGCAGAGCAGGACGGGTTTGGGTTGAAGTCTATTGTCGTTGGAGAATTTTCTATAATAAATGGAACGGTTCGGTTGGTGGACAAACAACAGGGAACCAAAAACGACATTTCGGCTCTTAATCTTCAACTCAAAGATGTAAATCTTGAACGTCCAATAGAGCTGATATGTAGCGCCTTAGTTGACGGAAAAGCAGTCGGTGTTAACGGCCAGCTTGGCCCATTGGGGCCTCAACCTGGTCAGGGTACTCTGCCTCTTGATATAACTTTTACTGCACTTGAACAGATTGAGGCTCGTATTAAAGGGAAACTTGAGAATCCTGCTACGGATCTTTCGTATGCATTTACCTTGGATGTTGCCAAATTTTCTCCTCGTAAAGTGTTTGAAGGTCTGGGTATGGAGTTCCCAATTTCGACAAATGATCCCAAGGCGATTGAGGCAGTAGAACTGAGCATGATGCTTCAAGGAGGAGTAAAGAGTGTAGCAGTAACGGATGGAAAAATTGTCCTTGATAATTCGAACGTCGATTTTTCGGTCAATGCAAAATCCTTCTCACCATTACAGCTGGCTTTCGATGGAAGTCTTGATAGTATTGATCTTGACCGTTACCTGCCTCCTGGCCAGGAACAGGCTACTGGGCCAAGTGCAGCCAGCAAAGGTGAACCCCAAAAAACTGATTATGAACCTCTCCGAAAACTTGCGTTAGATGCAAAATTTAGTGTTGGCGAATTACGTGTTAAAGGCGGCAATGTACAAAAAATGGTCGCTCACCTGACAGCAAATAAAGGGATCATCAAGATTGAGCCATTTTCAATGGACCTCTATGGTGGAAATGTTTCCTCCATAGCCACAGTGAATGTTCAATCCAAAGCTCCGGCAAGCTCTGTTAATGTAAAGGTTAAAAACGTTCAAGTCGGGCCATTGCTCAAAGATTTTGCAAAAAAAGATGTCCTCGATGGCACTCTGGTTTCCACCATAGCATTGTCTACTAAAGGCGATACCCCAGAGGCAATTAAACGTACCCTCAACGGTAAAGGTGAACTGCTCTTTACCGATGGTGCTATTATTGGTGTTGATTTGGCAGGGATGGTCCGGAATGCAAAGGCGAGTTTTGGCCTTGGTGAGCGGACTGTGGAAAAGCCGCGAACGGACTTTGCTGAACTGCGTGCACCATTTACTCTTAAAAATGGTCTGTTTAATACACCTGGAACAGCACTACAGTCACCACTTATGCGGGTTAATGTTGAAGGCACAGCAAACCTGGTGAATGAAGCCTTAGATATGAAAGTGAATCCTAAATTTGTCGCAACCCTAAAAGGACAAGGGGATACTGCTGAGCGTAAGGGCGTCATGATACCAGTCTTGGTGACAGGAACATTCTCCTCTCCGAAATTCAGCCCGGATCTTGCCGCTCTGTTGCAAAGCCAGATACCTGATACTGAGGACATAAAAAAGGCGTTGGAAGGAGAGCTGAATCCTGAAAAACTTATCCCTAAAGGGGCGGACGATACTGCGGAGGGTGGCTTGAAAAGCCTTATTCCTAAATTCAACCTCAAATAATTCTGGATGGGTTGAAAAAAGAGTAGAGAAAGACGTTTCTTAAACAACGGCCGGGAAAATGAAAAACAGTATTTTCCGGCCGTTTTATTTTACAATCAATCCTGTCCAGGCGGTGAGTCATCTTCCTTGAGTAATTCTCGAACAGCTGCAATGAGTTCTGTATGGGGGATAGGTTTTTGTAAAATTTTATCAATCTCAGCTGTGTTTAGTCCCTGAAGTCTCTCAGCTGAGTGACCTGAACAGAGAATGACCGGGATGTCGTTTCGTATTTCTTTCATTTTTTTGGCCAGGATATCCCCTGTTATATCTGGCATTGTCAGGTCGCAGAGTACAAGGTCGTACGCTGCCGGAGATTTTCGAAAAAGAATCATTGCTTCTTGGGCAAACTGGCTGCTTGTTGTTGTATAGCCTTTGTTTTGCAACGTTTTTTCAAGTACTTGAACGATTGCAGCCTCATCGTCGACAATTAAAATATGACCAGCACCTCGTGGTGATGGTTGCTGGGATTTTGATACAATTGTTGGCAGGGGGGCATCTATTAGAGGGAAGTAGAGTGAAAATGTTGTACCATGACCGGGGAAACTATCAACTATCACCCCACCATGATGGTGCTTTACTATTCCATGAACAACTGCCAATCCCAGGCCGGTTCCCTTTCCTGGAACCTTTGTGGAAAAATATGGTTCAAAAATAGATGCAAGGTGTTCAGCTGCAATTCCTACTCCAGTATCCCGCACAGAGAGCTCTACATAGCGCCGGTCAAGTTTGAGGTCTGGGCAACGTTCTCGTAAATTCTGATCCACGATAACTTCTGTTAGCTTAATAATGAGTACACCGTTGGCATCATCAATGGACTGAGCTGCATTAGAGCAGAGATTCATAAACACACGTTGCAGCTGATTTGGATTACCGCGAATTGTTGCGCTTGAAATTGAATCAAGCTGTTCATGAACAGTTATCGTGCTCGGCAGAGAAGCACGGACTAAGAGAAGGCTTTCCTTAAGAATGAAGCGTAGATCAAGTGGCATGAGGTTAGTGTCACTTTTCCTGCTGAACGTCAATATCTGCTGGATAAGGTCTTTGGCACGATGACATGCTTTCAGTGATCCTTGAAGGTACTCTTTGATACTGGTGCTTTCTGTATTTCGTAAGGCCAGCTCAGCATAGCCCATGATTGCTGCAAGGATGTTGTTAAAATCATGAGCTACACCTCCGGCAAGGTGACCGATGGCTTCAAGCTTCTGGTTCTGCACAAGAATTTTCTCTAGTCGCTCGCGCTCATGTAACTGGTTCTGGATATCTTCTGCATAGTGCTGGAGTTTGTCATAGAGTAGGGCATTTTTCAGGCTCAGAGTAACATCTTTTGCTGCTGCATTAAGAAAATCACTCCTCTCTGAGAAATCCCGGGGCTTCGTGGAAGTTATACCTATACATCCAAGTATTTCAGAATCATTGATTAAGGGAATGGACGCAAATGATCGGTAGCCGGCATTCTTGCATTCGCTTCTCTCGCAGCGCTCATCTGTTGTGATATCGTATGAGTAGATTGCCCTTCCAGATTGTACGGCAATTCCGCAAAGGCATTTTCCAACTTCATGGGGTTCATTTTCATGACAGAATGTAGTGGGATAGCTTGGTATTGCTTCTTTTAAAAGAAGGGTCTTGCCATCTTTTAAAAATAGCATGGCAAGGTCAGGCTTGAGTATTTTACGAATCTGCTCGAGAATTGTTCGTATAACGGGTTCTAGTTCTATTTGTGATGCAACCTGACGGTGTATGAGATGAAACGCTAATAGCTCTTCCTCACGTTCGTTGAGTGCCTTTTCTGTGAGCTTTTTTTCTGTTATATCGATGTGGCAGATAACCGCATGCTGTGTGTTTTGAATAAGTGTGCTGCGCATTACAAACCAGCGCTCCTGCTCAGGTGAATGGCATGGATACTCAAGTTCAAATTCTTGCGTTTTACCTGCCAGTACCTGTTCAATACCTTGCAATGCCTGGAACGCTAGCTTCTCATTGTCTGATCGTATGGCTTTTTTGCAGGTATCAAGATAATTGCTGCCTACTCCAACTAGTTCAGTGCTGGAATCATTTGTGCTGGCAAATAGTTCCCATGCTTTATTAATCGCAACGATGACTCCGTGACGATCAATGACGGCTACATGCGAAGATAATGCATTCAGAACATCGTACGATGAAAGATCAGATGGCAACCAGGATGTTGAATCGGTAGAGGAGGGTTTGTGGAATTCCGGCTGTGTATATGTGCTCATAAAATACCATGATATGAGGCCACTTGCCGATCATAAGGATTTGTAGCCTCAGTTTACAGGATAAGGGATTTTACACATTGTCGATACTAGAAGCATAGCGGTTAATATGTTAGGCGTCAATGGAGGGAGAGGAGGAAAACAGGAGAAAATGAAAATCAGATAATAAGTTTGCCGTCTTGCAATGTATAAAGACAATCCATCTTTTCAGCAAGAGCCATGTTATGGGTAACCATAATAACAGAAAGAGAGCGTTCTCGACAGAGTTCTTGAAGCAGTTTGAAAACGATATCTCCTGCCCTGCTGTCCAGGTTGCCAGTAGGTTCATCAGCAAGAAGAAGAGCCGGTTCCATAATAAGTGCTCGGGCTAAGGCTGTTCGTTGCTGCTCCCCCCGGAAAGTTCTGCTACGCGATGATCAAGCCGGTGATCGAGTTCAACTATTTCAAGGAGATTCCGAGCTGGTTCTATAACTTCTTTCTGTTTTTTACCGGAAATCAATGCAGGCATCATTACGTTCTCGAGAGCACTGAATTCTGGTAGTAAGTGGTGGAATTGAAAGATAAAGCCCAGGGAACGATTCCGGAATTTCGCGAGTTCTTTATCGTTTTTACCAGTGAGAAGCTCACCTTCAAAAAAAAGTTTACCTGTGGACGGGCTGGCTAACGTGCCAAGAACCTGCAGCAGTGTTGTTTTGCCAGATCCTGAGGCGCCAATGATAGCTGCCATTTCACCAGCCTTCACGGAAATATTAATGTCGTCTAGTACGGTGAGTTTGTCATGCCCCGAAAGATACGTCTTGCGGATTTCACGAGCCTCGAAGAGTGAGCTCATGACAACACCTCAGCAGGATGGACCTGTGATGCTTTCCAGGAAGGGTAGAGGGTTGCCAGCAGAGTTATCACGATGGAACTTACAGCGACGATAGTAACATCAAGAGGAAGTACTTTGATGGGCAGGGTGGTCATCGGGTAGACGTTTGATGGTAGCTCTATAAATTTATAACGGGAGAGAAGTTCACACAGACCAAGGCCTCCTGTCACACCGAGAATTGTGCCAGTTATGGCAATGACCATTCCCTGCATGAAGAAAATTCGCATAATGGACGCAGAGGTGGAGCCCATGGATTTTAAGATGGCAATGTCTCTGCTTTTCTCCATAACCACCATAATAAGGGCACTGATTATATTTAAAGCGGCAACAAGAATAATAAGAGTCATGCAGATGAACATGCCAATCTTCTCAAGTTTGAAAGCGGCAAAGAGGTTACGGTTCATAGACATCCAGTCTTTGGACAGAAAGCCGGGGCCAAGCAATTTGACAATGTTGGCACCGACCTCATTTGCGCGATCAAGTTCACTCTCTTTTACGGTTACTTCTATACCGTGGGCAATATCTCCTTCACCAAGGAAGTTCTGGACATTGAGTAGAGACATATATGCAAGAGTGGCATCATATTCATACATGCCGGTTTCAAAAATGCCACTTATGATACAGGTTTTGATTTTTGGAATGACTCCCATCGGGGTAAGGGGACCTGACGGCGAGATGAGCCGTACCTTGTCTCCAATACCGACCCGAAGGTCAGCAGCCAGAGCTTTTCCAAGGATAATGGTTGGTAGTCTGGTGTCTGCTTTCTGGTCCAGGGCATGAATTGTTCCGGAAATCATCTGTTTGGAAAGGCCGACAACATTCTCAGCAGTTATAGGGTCAATACCCCTAAGTACAACACCATTTCCACCATAAGGGCTGCTGAGGAGGGTTTGAGCATAGAGGTATGGAGTAGCTCCAGTAACATCTTTGACCGTAAGGATCTGGTCACGTTGCTTTTGATAAGATGTAATGGAACCACCGTATTGCTGAACAATTATGTGTGAGTTGACCCCAAGGATCTGGTCACGCAGACCGTCGGTGAATCCAGAATAGACAGCTAGCACAACGATGAGTGCAATAACCCCAACCGTGATGCCGGCAACTGATATAAGTGAGATCAGTGAGATAAACCCGTGCTTATGTTTGGCCCGAAGATATCTGAGGCTGATGAACCACTCGTACATTTCAGTTATCCGTAATTGGTTGCTTTTTTTCCGGGTTCGCTTTTCCTTTCTCCTGAGGTGCAGTTTCAGGTTTTAAGTGCGGAAAGAGGATAACGTCACGTATTGATGGTGCGTCGGCAAGAAGCATGACAAGTCTGTCAATACCGATACCTTCACCTGCAGCGGAAGGCATGCCATATTCGAGCGCTCGTATGTAATCATGATCAAGTTCTGGATGAATTTCTTCATCATTTCCACGCTCGTCGATCTGTTTCTGAAAACGTTCTTTCTGGTCTACAGGATCATTGAGCTCGCTGAACGCGTTAGCGAGTTCTCGACCGGTGATGAACAGCTCAAAACGGTCAGTGACAGTCGGGTCCTTCTCATTTCGTCGCGCAAGAGGAGAAACTTCAGTTGGATACGAGGTAATAAACGTTGGGTCGATCAGTTTTTCTTCTACCAGGAGCTCAAAGAGTTCAGTTTTAGCTTTTCCTGGGCCAGCCTGGGCTTCGAGCTCAAGACCTTTTTCTTTTGCAAGAGCTAAAACGGCAGCATCATCTTGCAGAAGTTCAGCATCAATTCCTGCCACGTTGATCAATGCCTGGTCCATGGTTAGACGTTTCCAGGGTGGGGCTAGGTTAACCGGTGTACCCTGGTATTCAATCTGCATGGTTCCGTTCACTTCCTGGCAGATAGAAGCGACCATATCTTCAGTGAGATCCATCAGCTCTTCATACGTGGCGTAGGCCTGATAGAACTCAAGCATGGTGAATTCCGGGTTGTGACGGGTGGAGAGGCCTTCATTTCGAAAGTTACGATTAATTTCGAAAACCCGCTCAAAACCACCAACCAGAAGGCGCTTGAGGTAAAGTTCGGGGGCTATCCGTAAAAACAGATCCATGTCCAGTGCGTTATGGTGAGTCTGGAAAGGTTTGGCGGTAGCGCCACCGGGTACTGGCTGCATCATTGGTGTTTCTACTTCCATAAAACCAAGCCTGTTAAGATACTCACGGACAAGGCGAATAATCTCGACACGTTTCCTGAAAATTTCCCTCGATTCAGGAGTGACTATTAGGTCTACATAGCGCTGGCGATATCGTGTTTCCACATCAGACAGCCCATGCCATTTATCCGGAAGCGGGCGCATAGCTTTAGAAATCATGGTAACTGATTTAGCCATTACAGAAAGTTCGCCTACCTTTGTTTTAAACAGACTGCCTTCAACACCGACAATATCACCCAAGTCCCATTTCTTAAATCTGGCAAATGCTTCATCTCCCAATATTTCTTTTTTCAGATATATCTGGATGCGACCACTGCGGTCTGAAAGGTGAAAAAAAGCAGCCTTGCCAAACTTACGCATGGACATGATGCGCCCAGCTAAAGAGAAAGAATCACCGCTTTCATCATGTTGTTCGGCTACGAGATGTTCACCTTTAGGCAGAACCTCCTGTACAATATTGGCTGGCTTAAAGCTGTTGCTATAAAGTTTTACTCCAAGCTCTTCGAGAGCTTCTGCTTTTTCACGTCGCTGCTGTAATGTCTGGTTTTCCTGGCTCATGATGTCTTGCTAACCTGTGAATGTAAAATAATGATCAAAACTGATGCTTCTATCTGAACATGGCTGCACGCTGCCTATATTTTCAGGGCAATGACATACAGACGAGTTTCATGTGCGTTAGGGGAAGAGACTGGATCTGAACGCTATTTTGCTCTGGATAGAAGTTGACCTATAAAAAAAGCGGCAGAAATCTGCCGCTGATAAAAACATAGAAGATCTACTCATAGGAATTAACGGGAATCGTCCATTCTGTCAATTCTTTTCAAGTAACACAACGGTCTCGATGTGGTGAGTTTGGGGAAACATATCGACCGGCTGTATGGTGACAATGCTGAAACCTGTGTAGATAAGATCGCTAAGGTCACGGCATAGGGTTGCCGGGTCACAGGAGATGTAAACCAAACGGCTGCGGCAGAGTGCATACAGTTTGTCGGAAAGGCCGGGAATACCTTGTCGGGGAGGATCAATAACCAGGCAGTCATAGGATTCTCCCGCAGCTTCGCGTTCTTCACAGGCGGTATGAATGGATTGCTTATGAAAGCTGGTATTGCTTAAGGCTGATAAGGCGGCATTAGCTTTAGCACTGCGAATAGCACTGCCTTGGCCTTCAATTCCTACCAGTGATTTTGCTCTCTGAGCAAGCGGTATAGAAAAATTACCAGCTCCGCAGTAGAGGTCGAGAACTGTCTCGTGGTTCTGGATCGCAGCCATTTCACAGACGATTTTGAGAAGATTCATATTCTGGTCAAGATTTACCTGACAAAAACCTCCAACCTCCCAGTTAAGCACGAACTTTGAAAAACAACCTTTCGCCGCTGGATAAACTATCCCTAGGGTATTATCATCGCTGGCTGGAGAGGAGGCAACAAGTGGAAACATTTGACCAGCAAAGAAGACACGCTCAAGAAGCGGTATCGCCTCTATGAGTTCTTTGGCATTGCTGAAATCTGTTGGACGGGGTTTTCTTGTCAAATGAAAAAGTGATGACACGCTTCCAGAGGCGGGATTCCATAGCAGCTCCAGCTCTGAACAATGAGCAAGCATTCTGGAAAAGAGAGGATTGCTCGAGAGTTCACCAAGAACTTCGTTGATCTCACTTTTGGCTATATAACATTTTGTTACCTCGACGACCTCATGACTCTGGTGCTTTCTGAATCCGCAACTCCTGCCATTTTTCACCACCAGCCTGATACGTTGGCGGTAACTGCTGGTGCCTGGTGAAGGGGAAATTGGTTTAACAGGAAAGACTGTCTCCCCCTCATCGGTTTGTATTTGCCTGGAAAGAAGATCCTGGATAATCTCGTTTTTTATGCGAAGTTGCTCCTCATATTCAGCATGCTGCAGGTCACAACCACCACATATGCCATAAAGAGGGCAAGGCGCGGCGATACGATGTGTATTCTCTCTGTGAACTGTCAGTAGTTTGCCGATAAGGTAGCTTTTCTTTTCCTTCTCTATAGAAATGGTTATCTGTTCACCTGGGAGTGTGTAACGCACCATTGCCATACGGCCATCTTCAAGTTGGCCGAGACCATAGCCCCCATTGATTAATTTAGAAATTGTTATCGAATATTTATTCATCTGTATTTTGGTGGCAAGTAGTGTACAATGCGCGGCAAAAGCAGAGCTCTGTTAGAGCTAATGTCCGAGAGTGGATCTTTCATTGAAAATTTGATTTATCATGGTCGTTTGACCGCTCTGACAAAGGTTTTTCTGGGCTGCTTAGTGTCTATTAACGTTAATTGCTCGCTTTTATATTGAGCAGATTATTATAATCTAGAAGTCCTACATAATATACCAGCCTTGTATTGTCGAATTTTATTCCTTTTGTGCCTTCTTGGAATGTGGTTGCCTGGCAGCAGTCTTGCTGTGAGTGTAGAGGTAACTGTTGAGGGCATTGAAGATGAACTTAAGGAAAATGTCCTTGCTCGAATGGAGCTCAATCTGCGGCGGGATAATCCGCGGCTCAGCGCCCATGATGTCCAGCGTCTCTATAAAAAATCAAAACAAGACATTTCCTCTGCACTTTCACCTTATGGTTACTACGATTCTACCATAGAGAGCAGTCTTTCTTCTGCGGAGGACGACTTTCACGCTGCATATACGATTAGTTTAGGTGAGCCGGTCCGGGTTAACAAGGTGGATGTAGAGATAGTAGGAGTAGGCCAGCAACGTTTGGGTAGCATGGTTAAATCGTTCCCGTTGCAGGTCGGTGACATCCTTAACCATGAGCAGTATGAACTCGGGAAAAAGAAAATATCAATTGCAGCTATTCGTCGTGGCTTCATGAAAGCACATTTCACAACCCGTGAACTACGCATCGATAGAGTTGAAAAAACGGCAGAAATCTATCTTACCCTCAATACTGGGCCACAATTTGTATTTGGCGAGACCACCTTTGAAGGAGGGTACTTGCGGCCTGAGCTATTACGCAGATACCTGCCCTATAAATCTGGCGATCCATATCGACCTGCAAAATTAATCGAACTGCAGAAGCATTTATACAAAACCGAATTTTTCAGTCGTGTTGTTGTTAATGGCCAGGTTGATGAGGCGATTGAGCAGGTGGTTCCAGTACATGTTAGTATTGATATTCCTGAATTTCTCAATCGCTACAGTTTTGGTCTTGGATATGCAACAGATACCGGGGCCAGAGCTCGTGTTGAATGGCGAAATCGCCTGTTGAATACGAGAGGGCATCAGATGGGTGCTTCAGCTCAAGTGAGTGAGTATGACAACAACATTACGGTACATTATGGCGTGCCCTGGCGCGATCCTAAAACAGACTCATTAGCCTACAATATTGGATACTACGACCAGACCTGGGATGACACCGATACTGAATTGTTTAGTGCAGGATTCAGCGTTGAGCATAAAGGAGAACTGGTACGGCATGGACTCTCTCTTGATTTTAGGAATGAGAATTATACTGTCGGCGTGACTTCCGGGAGCGGTGTTCTTGTTATGCCTACATATACCGGAAACGTGATCTGGGCTGATGACCTGTTACACACTAAATACGGAATTGATCTTTCAGTTAGTGTCAGTGGTGCAAGTGAAGCGCTGATGTCCGATGCGTCGTTTATAAAGACAGTATTCAACGGCAAAACTATTATTACCCTTTTACCAGGGTTGCGCTTCATTGGCAGGGGCAGTTTTGGTACTACTTTAGTTGATGATATAAATGACCTGCCACCGTCACTGAGATTCTATGCTGGTGGTGATCAGTCCATTCGAGGGTATGGGTATAAAGAACTTGGAACGAAAGACTCGTCAGGAGCAGTAGTTGGTGGCCGCTATCTGGCGATTCTAAGCGGTGAGATTGAAAAGAACATTACCGAAGTTTGGAGCCTTGCTGCTTTTTGGGATGTGGGTAATGCAACAGATGACCTTAACCTTGATTTTGAGCAGGGTGTTGGAGGAGGGGTGCGTTATCGTTTACCGTTTGGGCAGGTACGGCTTGATGTTGCAAGTGCTATTACGGAGGATGGGGCACCTTTTCGTCTACATTTGACAGTGGGGGCGGATTTATGAGGATAATTTTTCGACTATCCTGCTTCATTCTTGCTATCAGTCTATGTCTGGTGATCTTTCTAGGCTGGACTGAACCCGGATTGCGAGTACTCAGCCGGGGTATTAGTAGCTTATCTGGCGGTAGTGTCATTTTCGGACAAACAAATGGAGCCTTGCTACTCTCGTTCTCCATAGAAGACACAACGATTACAACTGATGCATTGGATGTACGTATTGGCAGTGTTACTTCAACCTGGCAGTTTGTCGAGCTCTTTGAAAAACGACTGCATGTAGAAAACTTCCGTGCGAGCGGTATTGATATTCAGCTAAAGGAAGAGGAAGAAGCTGAAAGCAAAAGCAGCGACGAGTCAATGAGTATGCCGTCACTGATTACCCCTGTCTCAATACTGTTTGATGACATTACAGTCACTGCGTTTCGACTTCTGGATGTGGACTCTTCAGAGCTTACCCGTATTGACTCTCTCTCCTTAAATTTTTCAGGTAAGGACAGCCTTTTTCATCTTTCTGATGTTCTTCTTTCCGCCCCTGGATATGGTGGTACTCTTCAGGGTTCTATCGACACCGGAAAAGAGTGGGATATTAACGTCACGGGAGATGTCGAATATAGAGATTACGAAACCGGGCCATTTACCGGTCATGTCTCTTTTACCGGTCCACTGTCCTGCCTTGATACTGTGATTGACCTTCATACCCCAGCTCGTGGGAATATCGTAGGCCAGATAAAAGAATTGCCTAACGACTTTAGTTGGCATGCAGATCTTGCCCTGTATGATGTTCAACTCGCGGATACATATGAGGACATGCCTGAGATGGTGTTCACAATAACCGGGAGCGCAGAAGGGGAGTCGCTAACGTATGGAGGGAAGTTACAAGGAAAAATCGACTATCTCTTTTTTAATGATGTCAGTTTTGAGGGCAAGCTTTATGGCAATGAAGATCAAATTGAGTTTAGTGAGGTAATTGCCTCAAACTCCCAAGGGAAAGCCCACTTGTTTGAAGGACTGCTTTCCTGGAAAGATGATCTCCTATGGAAAGGGCATCTTGAAGTGGAAGACATCAACCCGGCAATGTTTTCCGATGAGTATCCTGGGCTAATTGATGGGGAACTCATCAGCTCCGGGAGATATAACGATGATTCCGGGTTAATATTGGACGCTGATTTTAAACGTTTTTCCGGTATATTGCGCGGCTATGAAATAGGTGGCCATGGGCGTCTGCTGCTAGATGAAAAAAAGCTGTCATTAGAGAACGTATTGCTCCGGAGCGGGAAGGCTGTTGTGAAGGTTAATGGTCATGCAGAAAGTGAATTGAGTCTTTCAAATTGGCAGGAATCATTGAGTTGGAAGGCAGCTGTTTCTGTCAGCGAGTTTGATCCGGCTCTGTTTTTTCCTGATTATCCTGGCCTGGTTAACACTGAGTTGCTGAGTGAGGGGACGAGCACATCCGGCAACATTGAAGGTATTGCTGAAATAACAGCTTTACATGGAGAATTACGCGGATTTCCCATAAAGGGTGCTGGCGCTCTTCACATGACAGACCAGCTCGCAACTGTTAAAAATATGTTTTTGAAAAGTGGCAACTCGACGCTGAACGTGGCCGGTGTGGTCGGTGATTCTCTTGATATAACTGTAGAACTTTTCTCGGAAAATATTGGTGAATTTGTTGAGGGTGCTAAAGGCAACGTAAAGCTTAATGGCTCTGTAACTGGTGATGTAAAATCACCAGAAGTTGAAGTTACAGCATCGGCAAAAGAACTGTCTTATCAGGAGGGCAAAGTTGATTCTTTGGACGTCAAATTGTCTGGTGGGATTGATACAAATTCTGCCATTACTGCAAGCATTAAAGGCAAAGGTGTCCATGTTGATTCCGTGAGCTTGACAGAAATTGATTTAGCACTGGATGGGGTACAGAAAAAACATAATTTTTCAGCTAATGTTGTAAGTTCGGATGGTGAACTTAAACTTCATGGTAATGGAGAGCTAAAGGAGGACAATAGCTGGGTCGCTGATATTAAGAACGTTAAAGGGGGGCATCCACTGCTGGGTAACTGGCAACAGGATGGTGTGGCATCTGTACTGGTATCATCCATGAATTCGTCTCTTCAGTCGTTGTGTCTAAAATCCGGTAAAGAAAATATATGTCTGGATGGTGAATGGTTGCAGGAAGAAAACAATTGGGATGTAGATCTGAATGTAACACACTTTTCGTTGAAACGGCTTGCGGGACTATTGGGTGTGACAGAACCAATTGAAGGAGCCATTAGTGCAAAACTTACTGCCTCCGGTGATCTTGAGCAGGTTGTATCTGCACAGGGACAAGCAGAATTAGTGGATGCTGGCCTCGGCGGACTCGATGAAGACTCAGAGTGGAATGCATTACGGGTTGATGCCGCAAAGGTAGACTTTGACTTAAAGCATCAGATACTGACAACCAATCTCCTGACCGATTTTAGTGACGGATCGACGCTGAAAATGACAGTGGAAATACCCGATGTAGGGCAATATGATGTTGATCCCGCTACGTTTAGATTAGATGGGAATATAGATGTAAATCTTAGCAATCTCGGTTTTGTTACCCCTCTCACTGATTATTTTATACGCCCATCTGGAACACTAAAAGGGAATATGAACATTTCCGGCACACTGTTTCAACCTGCTGCTACCGGAAAGATTTCGCTTGTTGACGGTGAACTGGAAATTCCTGGACTGGGTATAACCATAAGAGATGTACAGTTTGATTTTTCCGGCAAAAATGAGGAACTTGATATTGAGGTAACAGCCTCCTCCGGGCAAGGAAAACTTAACACCAGCGGAAACCTTAAGTTTGATTCTTCTGGTATAATTGGTGATTTCCGAATTACCGGTGAAAATTTCGATACGGCAATTCTTCCAGAATATGAGATACGTGCAAGTCCGGATTTACACTTTACGTTTAATGCAGATGGAGGCCTCCTGAGAGGTAAAGTTTTTATTCCTTCTGCAGTTCTTGCACCAGACCAAATGATTGGCTCACTCAGCGCATCAGAAGATGTGGTGTATGTTGATAATGTGGAAGAGGACAGTAGCGTTGGTTGGGAATTTTCAACTGCCATACAGATTGAGCTTGGCAAAGATGTTAAGCTTGAGGGATATGGGGTAAAGGGGTATCTGCGCGGAGATTTACTTGTTGAAAAAGAGCCAGGTCTTCACATGGTTGGAAAAGGCGAGATATTTTTGGTTGATGGGCAGTTTTCTATATATGGACGATCCATGGATATCCAACGTGGCAGGGTGATGTTTGCCGGGGGGCCCATTGACAATCCTGGCGTTGACGTTCGTGCTCGCAAGACAGTAGCAGACAAAACCAGACGTAATAATACTATTGAAGTTGGGGTAGATGTGCGTGGCACTGCCGATGATCTGGAGTTCACACTGTTTTCTGATCCTGTTATGGAAGAAAGTGATATCCTGGCGTATATGGTTGTTGGACGCGCGAGATCAGATGTAGGCCAACAGGATGAAAGTATACTTAATTCAGCTGCAATAGCGATGGGATTAAAGGGTGTTGGTGGTATTTTCGATGATGTGTCAGAATTAATCCTTATGGATGAAATGTATATAGAAGGTGGTACAGAAGAAGATATGTCATTAGTGGTAGGGAAGCACCTGACTGAAAAACTGTTTATTGGCTATGGGCATAACTTCTTTAATCAGGAAGGTGAGGTACGGTTACGTTTCGATCTTGGCTCAGGTTTTTCTGTGGAGTCAAGGAGTTCCGGTGAGGCGACAGGTGCTGACCTGCTCTACTCTTTTGAAAAGTAATGTCCTACAGCATCGTGGGAAGTATAATAAAGCGAGTTTTTTAATGGTGTAACAAGTCATTAAATCCGTTTTTTTGTCTACAAAAATTCATGTACAGCCAATTACAACAATACTATATCTGAGGAAAAGGATTACTCGTGGCAGACCAGAAGCCGACAGTGCTCATTGTAGATGATGAAAAGGTACATCGTTTCATGCTTAGCTCCATGTTGAAGGAGTGGGGATGGCGATGTGTTGAAGCAGACGATGGCACCACAGCAGTCACTGCTGTAGAGCAAAATCATTACGATGCTGTACTGATGGATATCCGTATGCTGAAGATGGATGGTAAGGAAGCCTATCAACGGATACATGAGATTCAAGCATCTCTGCCAGTAATCCTTATGACTGCATATTCTTCGGTGGATGATGCAGTTTTGATGATGAGAGAGGGCGCGCATGACTACCTCACCAAACCTCTCGACTTTGATCGATTGCGTTTGGCACTTGAACGGGCAATAGATCATTGTCAGGTGGTTGAGAGAAAACAGCAGAACCCAATGGAATCATCTTCCCTGGAAACTTCGATTATTGGAGGTTCACCACGAATGGTAGAACTTCTAGAAATGATCAGCTATGTGGCTCCCACGGAAGCAACCGTATTGATTTCGGGCGAATCAGGTACGGGAAAGGAACTAGTAGCGGAAGCTCTGCATAGAAACAGTGAGAGAAAAAATGGTCCTTTCATTAAGGTGAATTGTGCTGCTTTGGCTGAAAGCTTACTTGAATCTGAACTTTTCGGGCATGAAAAAGGTGCGTTCACAGGGGCCGAACGTCAGCGAGATGGAAAGTTTGTTCAGGCAGATGGCGGGACTCTGTTTCTTGACGAAATTGGTGAGACGTCTCAGGCCATGCAGGTTAAGTTGTTACGAGTTCTTCAGGAACATGAACTGCAAAGGGTAGGCGGAGAAAAGACAATTCATGTCGATGTCAGAATCCTTGCTGCGACTAATCGTAATCTAGAAGAAGAAGTCAATGCAGGTAATTTCCGGGAAGATTTATACTATCGCCTCAATGTCGTTATGCTCACTGTGCCGCCGCTTCGTGATCGTGAGGGGGATATTCCTTTGCTTGTTAATCATTTCGTAGAAAAATTCGCTGCGAAAAATCGAAGGGTTGTGACAACAGTAATCCCTGAATGCATGAAATTGCTCTGTAGTTACCAATGGCCAGGAAATGTACGAGAACTGGAAAATGCCATTGAGCGTGGTGTTATTTTAATGCGTGGTGATCAACTTACTCCGAAGAGTCTGCCACTATCTGTACAAAAAATGCAGCAGGACAATCTGTTAGAAGAAAATGCTCAGCCTTCTTCTCTTTTTGCGGTAGAGAAGAAGGTAATTCTTGAAACCCTGGAGCAGACTGAGGGCAATAAAAGTGAAGCTGCAAGAAGGCTTGGAATTACACGAAAAACTTTACAGAATAAGTTAAACAAGTACGGAGAGGAAGGCTGAACCTGAATTTCAATACTCGGGCTATATCTATATTTCATCAAAGTTTGTAACGTGGCATCATATCAGTCCCAGTGTTCAGTATCATGATTCAATACTGCAATCTTTTACACGTTTAATCTCTTATATTTTCCGCCATATTGTCTCCATCGTTCCTGCATGTTCATCTACCTGGTCAAATAGCAGTATAAACCACCTCTTGTGCTCTCTTATTTGCACGAATATGAGCACTCAGATAAACATAAAACTCTGCCAAATTTTGAGTTGGTATTTGATGTGAATACAGACGAATGGAAAAACTGTTGTACCACGAGAGATGAGTTTTGGGCATGTGCAACAAAAAAGTTCACTCACTCAATTGGAATATTAGCAGGAGTATCTGTAATTACTGATGGTTGTGAGGAAAAAATATTCATATAAACTTCTTTGGCAAATCTTGACATTGTGTCTTGGCTACTTATTGTTCGCTCAGGTTTTTGTGGTGTTCCGGAGAGAGTAATACAAAAATTCCATTGCTCCGGGAAAGAAAGAATTAATTGGTACGAGATTGGAGGAACCGGTGAGCAAAGATACAAAAGACAATGATCTTCAAGACGAGAAAGAACAACTTGATCCAGAAGTGGAATCGCCTTCGGAGAGTGTTGAATCAGAGCCGGAAGAGGCAGCCCGGGACCTGGAAAAAGAGCTTGCCGCTGCTCAGGAGGAGGCCGCTGCTATTCGTGACAAAATGCTGCGGATGGCGGCAGAAACAGAAAATTTCAAAAAGCGTATCGAGCGTGAGCGTTCAACTGCTCTGAAATATTCAGGTGAGCAGATTTTTAAAGAGATACTGCCTGTGGTTGATAATCTCGAGAGGGCTATTGCTCATAGTGATGAAGTTGATAAATCAGACGCCGAGGCAAATCTTGCTGGTCTGCTTGAGGGGATTCAACTGACATTGAAAAGTCTGCTCTCTACTCTGGAAAAGTTTGAAGTTAAGGCTGTTTCAGCAATTGGCGAGCCATTTGACCCGAATCACCAGGAAGCGCTTACTATGGAGGCGAGCGAGACGATCCCCGAAAACCATGTCTTAAATGAGTTTGAAAAAGGGTACTATTACAAAGATCGTTTGCTACGTGCTGCAAAGGTCATAGTTTCTTCGGGGCAGCCGAAGGCTTAAAAAGCTGCTGAATAGCTTGAAATAAACGTCACAATCTCTTGACAAAGCATGGAACATGAGCACTTTAAAAGAGGTTGATTGAAACAGAATATTTATAAATAAATTTGAGGATTTTCGGCAGGTATAACCAGTCCGATTTAGATTGATACAAGGAGAAGAGAGACATGGGTAAGATTATTGGAATTGATTTGGGAACTACCAACTCATGTGTGGCAATTATGGAAGGTGGAGAGCCTAAAGTTATTGCCAATGCAGAGGGCAATAGGACAACCCCTTCCGTTGTTGCATTTACAGATAGTGGAGAGAGGTTGGTTGGTCAAGTTGCAAAGCGTCAGGCTGTAACCAATCCAGAAAGAACACTCTATGCGATTAAGCGTCTTGTTGGACGTAAATTCGTGGATGTCGAGGTAAAACGATCTATTGAGATCAGTCCTTTCAAAATTGTTGAAGGAACCAATGGTAGCGTATCTGTAGAGGTTGAAGGCAAAGTATATCGTCCTGCTGAGATCTCCGCCATGGTACTTGGCAAGATGAAGCAGACAGCGGAAGAGTATCTCGGCGAAGAGGTAACAGATGCAGTTATCACTGTACCTGCCTACTTTAATGACTCTCAGCGTCAGGCAACCAAGGATGCTGGTAAGATTGCAGGCCTGAATGTACAGCGCATCATTAACGAGCCAACTGCTGCATCTCTTGCCTACGGTCTTGACAAGAAAGGTGAAGAGAAAATAGCAGTTTTCGATCTTGGTGGTGGTACTTTCGATGTTTCCATTCTTGAGATTGGAGATGGTGTTTTTGAGGTTAAGTCAACCAACGGTGATACTTTCCTTGGTGGTGAAGACTTTGATATGCGCGTAGTGAATTGGCTCGCTGATGAGTTCAAACGCGAGCAGGGTATCGATCTTCGCAGTGATAAAATGGCTCTTCAGCGTCTTAAAGAAGAAGCTGAGAAAGCGAAAATGGAGCTTTCTACGACCAAAGAAACAGATATTAACCTGCCGTTCATTACTGCTGATGCTTCCGGTCCTAAACACCTGAACCTGAAATTAAGTCGTGCAAAGTTTGAAAGCCTTGTGGACGATCTGGTAGAGCGTACTGTTCAACCATGTATAACCGCATTGAAAGATGCTGGTCTTTCTGCATCAGAAGTTGATGAGGTTATTCTCGTTGGTGGTATGACTCGTATGCCAAAAGTGCAGGAGAAGGTTAAGTCTATTTTTGGAAAAGAGCCGAACAGAAGCGTAAATCCTGATGAGGTTGTAGCTGTTGGTGCTGCGATCCAGGGTGGTGTACTGCAAGGTGATGTGAAAGATGTTCTGCTGCTTGACGTTACTCCGCTTTCACTTGGTATCGAGACTCTTGGTGGTATTACAACCAAGCTTATCGAGAAAAACACTACTGTTCCTACTAAGAAAAGCCAGGTTTTCTCAACCGCAGCTGATAATCAGCCGGCAGTGTCTATCCATGTTCTGCAGGGTGAGCGTGAGATGGCTCAAGATAATAAGACCATCGGTCGTTTTGAGCTAAACGATATACCTCCTGCACCACGTGGTGTTCCGCAGATTGAGGTTGCTTTTGATCTCGATGCTAACGGTATCCTGCACGTATCCGCTAAAGACCTCGGTACAGGCAAAGAGCAGTCTATCCAAATTACCGCATCTTCCGGCCTCACAGAAGAAGAGATCGAGAAGATGACCAAAGATGCTGAGTTGCATGCTGAGGATGACAAAAAGCGTAAGGATCTCATAGAGACTCGTAACCAGGCTGATGCGATTGTACATGCCTCAGAGAAGAGCCTGAAAGACCTTGGTGACAAGGTTGACGAGGAGACAAAAAGTAATGTGGAGAAAGAGATTGCAAATGTGAAAAGCGTCATGGAAGGTGACGATGTTGACGCTATCAAAACCGCAATCGAGGCCCTCACTGCTGCCTCCCATAAGCTTGCAGAGTTGATGTATGCTCAGGCGTCTCAGGAAAACCCTGACGGTAAGGGTGGTGCTGGTGGCGGTGCTGCTGGTGGTGGTTCCGCTAAAAAGGATGATGACGACGTGGTTGATGCAGACTTTGAAGAAGTGAAGTAAGTCATCGTGTTGCAACCGAATTCATCGGTAGCAACAAAAAAATAGAAGGGAGTATGGAAATTGTTTTTTCCTTACTCCCTTTTTTTGTGATTTTACGGTAAGGTGTTCAGGCTGTTGTAACCAAATTCACTGTTAACTATATTATAACGTATTGAAATATCATGAAAGTATTATCAGGTATACAGCCTTCGGGCCAGCTGCACATCGGCAACTATTTTGGCATGATGCAGCAAATGATTTCCCAGATGGAACAATCTGAACTCTATGTGTTTATTGTTGACCTTCACGCTCTGACATCTGTACATGATCGTGAGCGGCTTGCCACTGGAACTCTTGAAGCAGCGGCAGATTTTCTTGCCCTTGGTCTTGATCCGGAAAAATGTATTTTCTGGGTACAATCTGATGTACCAGAGGTATGCGAGCTTACCTGGGTCCTTTCCACGCTTGCTCCCATGGGTCTCATTGAACGCTGTCATTCATATAAAGATAAAGTGGCAAAGGGCATTATGCCAAGCCATGGTCTTTTTTCCTATCCCGTATTGATGGCTGCCGATATCCTTCTTTACCAGGCAGATCGGGTGCCGGTAGGTAAAGATCAGAAACAACACCTGGAGGTTGCTCGGGATCTTGCCCAAAAATTCAATAATGAATTTGGTGAAACCTTTGTGGTTCCTGAACCGGCAATTAGTGAGATTACTGCCACTGTTCCTGGCCTTGATGGACAGAAAATGTCTAAATCCTATGGTAATACCATCCCCATTTTCATGGAAGGTAAGCAGCTTAAAAAACGGGTTATGGCCATTGAAACAGATGCAACTCCGGTCGAAGAACCGAAGAATCCGGATACCTGCAACCTCTTTCAGATGATGAAATTGTTTGCTACGCCTGATCGTCTGGAAGAAGTTCGTAGCCTCTACGTAAATGGAGGAGCTGCTTACGGCTATATCAAACTGGAACTGCTTGACCTGCTTAATGAAAAATTTGCCGATGCGAGAAAGAAAAAAACAGAATTTCTTGCTGACCCAGCTGAGCTCAGGTCTATTCTCGCGCAAGGTGCATTGAAAGCTCGCGAAAAGGCAACTATTACCCTTGATATGGTTCGTGAACGGGTCGGCTTGAAATATTAATTACCTACCTTACGTAAGCTGCTGTTTTAATAGTATGCATGTAACAAAAAAAGTCAGGAGTTGCAGATATGAGCTACGGTATTGAGCGAGATGAGGCACTCGCCCTTGTTCAACGTTATGTCCAAAGTGAAAATCTGGTGAAGCATTCACTTGCTTCCGAGGCGGTATTGCGGGCAGTGGCCAAACGACTTGATGAGGATGTGGAAAAATGGGGACTTGCCGGTTTGCTGCACGATCTTGATGTAGAGCTTGAACCTGAACTTGCTACCCATACTACAAAGACCATTTCAATCCTCAAAGAGAAAGGAGTCAATAATGAGATTATCGAAGCCATTCGACTCCATAATCTTGAAGCACATCCTGGGGCAGTACGAAATACTCCATTACAGCACGCGCTGGCTGCAGGAGAAACTATTACAGGCCTGGTAACTGCTGCGGCTTTGGTTCGTCCTGACAGGCAGCTTGGTTCAGTTAAAGTGAAATCTATTACCAAGCGGTATAAAGAAAAAGCTTTTGCCCGAGGTGCTAATCGTGAAATAATTGCTGAATGTGAGTTGGTGGGTATACCACTTGCCGATTTTTGCGCACTAAGTCTTGAAGCGATGCAGGATATTTCAGGAGATCTCGGCTTATAAGTCTTTTGTAGTCGCATAGTCTAGTGAAAACGGAAGGCAGAGGTACTCTGCTCTTCCGTTTTTCCCTTTTAAAACCCTGGCAGTAAAAAGGTGTAGTTTATGAAAAACGCTTATTCATCACTTGTGGAGAAGTTCAAACAGCTTGCCCAACTTGATCATGCAATGACCTTTCTACAGTGGGATCAGTTAGTCATGATGCCACCAGCCGGAAACGACTCGCGGTCTACCTCTATAGCGGAGTTGGCCTCAATGCGTCATGAAAAATTGACAAGCAGCGAGATAGGTGATCTGCTTAATGCAGCTGTTGAACAGCCTTTGAATCAAAGCGAAAAACGTAGTCTATTTGAGATGTCACGGGAATGGAAACAAGCGATGTGCTTACCCGCGAGACTTGTAAAAGCACAATCTCTTGCGGGTTCCAAATGCGAACATGGCTGGCGAACTCAACGAAAAAGTAATGATTGGCAGGGCTTTCTGACCAACTTCAGGGAGGTCGTTGAGCTTTCTCGTGAGGAGGCTCAGTTACGCCAGGCGGTGGATCTGGAAAAATTCGAAACTCCCTACGATGCACTGCTTGATCTATACTGTACCGGTGACTCAAGTGAGTTTATAGGAAAAGTTTTTTCAGGACTAAAACAGGAACTCCCGATTCTCCTAGAGCAAATTCTTGCAAATCAGAAAGAACCCATATCTTTAACAGGAACGTACCCTATTGAGGAGCAAAAACGGCTCAATGAGCAACTGATGCTCTCTCTAGGTTTTAACTTTGAGGCTGGCCGGCTCGATGTCAGTATGCATCCCTTTTCTACTGGAGGGCGCGGAGATCAGCGCATTACTACTCGTTTCCGTGATACTGATTTTTCTGATGCGCTTCAGGGAACCGCCCATGAAACTGGACATGCAAGCTATGAAGCTGGCTTGCCTGAAGAATGGGACGATTTGCCAGTAGGTGAAGCACGTAACATGTGTATTCATGAAAGCCAGAGCCTGCTCTTTGAAAAACAGATTTTTCTCTCTCGACCTTTCACACATTTTTTCACAGAAGCTATCCACAAATTTTTGCCAGATGCTCGACGCTTTGATAGTGAGCAGATCTGGTACTCTTCTACAAAGGTACAGCCGAGCCTAATTCGGGTCGAAGCGGATGAGGTCACCTATCCCCTTCATGTTGTGCTGCGTTTTGAAATCGAACGCGATCTCATGAACGGCGTAATACAGCCTGCAGATATACCTGGAATATGGCATGAAAAGATGATCAAATACTTGGGACTTTCTACTAAAGATAACTATACCGATGGTTGTCTGCAGGATATTCACTGGACTGACGGTTCATTCGGTTACTTTCCGTCCTATACGCTTGGTGCTTTGAATGGTGCCCAGCTTTTTGCAGCAATACAAAAAGATAACCCAGACTGGCAGGAAATGTTTCAGCGTGGTGATATCAATTTTGTTCGCAATTGGCTGCGTGATGCTATCTGGTCGAAAGGAAGTACGATGGACTCTCAGGATATTATCACTGCAGCCACTGGAGAGGGTACTAATCCGCAATATTTTCTCGATCATATTCGAGCGCGTTATATCGACAACGCCTATTGATGAATTGGCCAAATTGACAAAAAAACAGAGGGGCTGGCCTGGATATGAAAATTGTGAATACGGTAAAAATGTGTAAATGAACAGGCAGAGCAGTACTTTTTTCAACAGTAATTGACTAACTTAATTTTATCTCGAACTCTTGTTAAGACGTGTTCCAATCCTTAGGAGATTTGAGGAGATGACTTACTGTTGGTCGTAAGTTGTACTGAGCGTCGTTCTACTAGACCAGTTATGAGCGGTACAACCAGAAAACAGATCACAAAACCGATAACTCCATTCCAGTGCCAATGCTGGAAGGAAAAACCTGCACCTGTAATACCAAGCCAGCCACCTGCATAATAGAAGAGGACATAGAGGGCATTCGCCTTACCATGTCCTCCTTCCAGTTTCTTATTGAGCAACCCGACCGCTACAGCATGAATAGTAAAGAATCCTGCACATACTCCTAGCAGGCCGATGACAACGGTGACTATGGAAGGAATAAGTAAGGTAAGGTGGGACAAACCTAGAATACATGTTCCTGCTATTAGCGCGTTACCACCACCAAAGCGATTACTCAGCTGGCCAGCGATAGGTCCAAGAAAAATACCTAGTATATAGACCAGATAGACAAGGGTAATTGTTTCGGTTGAGAGATTAAATGGTTCCCCGGCCAGTCGGTAGGGCAAAAAATTGAAGATTGGAGAAAACATCAGAAAGCCGCCAGCGCCTGTACAGTATATCAGAAGCAAATCTTTCCGTTTAAGCAGTGTAAGGAACGTTTCACTCGATTGCAGTGCTCTCCTATCTAGATCAGGTTTTCGTGGCAAGATAAGAAGTGCCATCACCGTTGTGATGATAATTAGGGCGGAGGCTGAGAAAAATGCATAACGCCAATGGAGAGGAGGGTGGATCCACCCTCCAAGCAATCGACCTCCAAGCCCGCCGAGAACCGTGGCGGAGACATACGACCCCATAACAACACTGAGTCGTTCAAGGGGCAATGTTTTGGCAAGCCATGCTGCAAGACTTGTGGTCAACGCAGGTAAAAACAAACCCTGGAAAAGTCGAGCACCTACAAGATAGCTAAAATTATCTGTTAATCCAGCGTAGATTCCACCTGCTGCAACGCATAGTCCCCCAACCAGAATAATAGGCTGAATAGGAAAACGATCCGAGAGAAATCCGAAGAAAAGGTTTGAGAGAACAATACCGAAAATAACTGCCGAGACGGTCATCGACACTTGTACAGGGTTAACCCCGAACTCTTCCTGAAGTACAGGCAGAATAGGTTGGGTGAGGTAGACATTGGTAAATGAAGCGGATACCAGTGCAAAGACCATAAGCTGTAATTTGAACATCGAGTTATGCACGCATACTTCTCCTATTGCTGAAAATGTTACGAGCAGATGAATACCGTATCCCTGTTCTGACGATACTTGTATTACCCGGAATTATCGATCAAAAACGGTGCTCTTCATGCCTGAAACAGATGCATAGGTAAGAAAAGAGGAAGAGGTTGAGATGTATATAGTAGTGTTGAGCAATGGAGATGTTGTATTGGTAATCTGAAAAAAATCCGTGAGAGAATAATACTGTTTTATCCAATTTCACAATGAATATTTCTGCTGCCCTTTTTACGAAAACTAATGAAATTCATAGCCAAAAAGAACGGTTGAGTGGTTTGTTTGTTGTAAGTCCTTAATTATGTAACACTATGTGGCAATTGACATTGTTAGGTGATCTGAAGTTATATTACATATAGAAGCGTAAAATGCGCCGTTTGTAATAAGCAGAGTTTCCGTTGAAGATGACTTGATTTCATACTGATGCGATAGATACTGCGTGTGGAGTAATTGCTTTTGCCTTCAGATACTGTCGCACATGTGAAATCCTATTGGCCTGTTGAAGATGTAGTGCATTTTTCATCCAACATGGAGGAGGAAACATGAGAACATCCCTGGCAGTTTTTATCGCATGTTTTGCTGCATGCGTGCTTGTGTCGTTTAATGCTTTTGGGGCTGGGGGACCAAAGCCTGACCCGCTACCAAAAGCAAAAACGATTGCAGAACTTGCAGCACGATATGATTCAAACAAGTGTATAGAATGTCATGAGGAAACTCATGACGAATGGTCAGAGTCTCTTCATGCCAAATCTATTCTAGGGTCTCCCCGTACAGCTCCTACCATCATTACAGCTATAGAAAAAGGCTTGAAGCTGTTTCCGTATTCCGGAGTCAAAGAAGATTCTGATATAACGGTAGAAAGCTTGATGATGTGTATGAAATGCCACCTTCCACAACTTGATGAAGCGACAGATGATGTGGCTAGAGAAATTGTTGCAACAATACGCGCCTGGTTGCAAGCGAATAGGGACGCGGATTGGGATAAGGCAGAGGACCTTGAGGAAACTATAGCCAGTCTGAACATTGGTTGCATGGTATGTCATAACAAAGTTGCAATTATTCACAAGTATGCAGATGGATACCCCCAGCCTGATACCGTTTATGGCTCTCAGGAAGGAGAGCATGAGGATGAGAGCTATCCGAAAATGGCAGAAGCACCGGCACTCAGTGAAGCTATTTTTTGCGGACAGTGCCATGGGCAGGGGCCGAATTTTGAACTTGACCACCCATCACAATGTGCCACAGCATATGGAAGTTACCTTTTTGCTTATGTTGCTCATGGTGGCAGTGAGTCTTGTCAGGAATGCCATATGAACAAGTCTGAACTTGGGCATAACATGCAATCCTACAAGGATGAAACAATGATCGAAATGGCACTTGATGTCAGTGTCGAAGGAAGATCCCTGTTCTGGAGGAAAAATAAAGAAGAAGGTGTCTTACCTATCGGCGTGATCAATGTTGAAATCTATAATAAAACTGGACACGGCATTCCGGACGGCTGACCCACTCCAAACCGGCTGGTCCTGGAAGTGACCGCGAAAACAACTGATGACGAGGAAATTTACAAGAAGCAAAAAATTTATATGCCTTTCCCAGGACGATTTGGTCGAGGCAGCGAAATGGGTAGAGGACCCTACGAAAAGAGTGGTCTTTTGAGAGAGACAAGCATTCCACCTCTCGCTCGTGTTCATGAGGTATTTGAAATAACCTATCCGTTTAACGATGTGGAAATGGGTGATACGACCCGCAGAGAATTGGCTCAAGACGAACTCAATGTATCTGTTGTTTTATGGTACTTGCCGTTCGGTGAGTTTGACGGGAATGAGGTGGTTTTCTTTGAAGAGGAGCAAACGCTAGATCTGAAAACAGAGTGGATCTGGAGATAATATCTCATCTAAATACTCACGTAACCTCATTCAACAAGGGAGTGAGAATCAGGAAGTGGCTGTACCCTTTGATTCTCACTCTTCACTATAAAGAACGTAGCACGGAGTATTACCGCAACGATAATTGTATCCAAACCGTTTCACAAATAATGGGGAGGGGCCATGAAATTGTTCATACTTCTGTCTATTCTGTTGTGTTCTGTAGATGTATATTCCTGCGAAAAATGTCCTAATGAAACGGCTTTTCTACATCATGGCTGGGTGATCCACAGCCAACAACATTTTGAAGAAATTCTAGAAGAAAAGCTTAGTGAGTTTATGGTTCAGTATGGAAATGATCTTGTTCTAGATGATGCAGAAAGCTATGTTTCTGACTTTAGCCATGATTGTGACATGATTATGTGGATTGTAATTCTGGATAGAGTATCGACCACAAAGGATGAAATGTGGGGAGACATTGCTTTCTCAAAAACAGGTCCTAATGCTGAAGAGTTTACAGAGGTGAGGTGGTACGACCCAGTAACAAAGACCAAACATATTGTTTGTAATTCTGATTATGCATTTTGCCTCACCACTAATGTACCTTTAGCGTACAATACAATTTTTTAGATGAGTGAGAAACTGGTTGTGACCTGTCTCTGTTTTCTATAAAGAGTAAATTAATCTAGATTTTCTACCAAAATCCGGCGCACCTCATCGATAGCTAGTGGATTCAACTGGCTAGAATGTCCACAGTTGACTATCAGTTCTGAAGCCATACCGTCGAGGTGTGCGCTGCTGTACTCTACAACGCCGTCATTGCCATCTTTCGGATCGCCACCAGTCTTAACCGCGATTATCGAATGCCCGCTTACTCCAGGTGCCAGCGGGATCTCCGCGAGAGTATTGATCAGTGGATTGTCCGGCGACATGCCGTCGGCACTGGTGAATATAGCCTTGTCTCCTCCCATTACTTTTTTCACATCATCAGTCATATAGTCATAGTATTCTAGTGAGTTCTGGACAATAGTTGCGGGTAGTGTGACTAGCCAACGAAGCAGGTTCCTGTTCCACTCTTTGCTCTGAAAGCTTCCTCGGTGTGGGGTGCTGAGAAAAATGAGCTTTTTTACAAAAGGGAGTGGTTTGAGGACAAGGATATGACGTAGCCTTGCCTTACTTCTTTCTGGCATCTGTAGCGCATCAAGGTCATTTCCTGTGAGCGCACGAACCAGATCTTCATCCGTATCAATTGCAGTCAGCTTAGTCAGCAGGCCACCCTGACTGTGGCCGACCACTACCATTTGCTGTAGAGCAGGATCTTTCCCTTCTGGGTCGTGGGAGGCTACCTTGTCGGAAAGAGCGTCACGGAGTTCACCCGCGGAGATGACAACCGCCTTGTTGCTGGTGTAGACAAAGTACCAGAACTGGTATTTCTCCCTGATCAGCGGATCAAAGCGGAGGGTGTTGAACATCTCCGACCACCAGACGGGGTTACTGGCTGTGCCATGGACGAAAATAATCGGGATCTTTCCTGAGCGATAAGGCTCAGTCATGTACAGCCCATCGGGGATTTTGTTTGGCTCTCTACCCAGAAAGGACATCAAACCGAGATTAAATAATTCTGAACCTTCAAGCATGTAGGCCATTGGAGAGGTAAGATCGCTTTCAAGTGGTATTATCGTACCATCATCGACTTTTACTGTTCGGGTATCTTGTGTCGAGTAGAGCTCCAAGGTGGCGTGGGCAGTACCTGCGCTCAAGGCTGCTACTCCACCCTGGACTCGTAAAATGGCAGTGACCGCAACTGCCTGGCCGCCAGCTTCTTGATCGCCGTCAGTTTTTCTGACAGCGATCATTGGCAGGCCAACACCTCCCGACCGGTTGCGGACAGCTATGCCGCGAACAACGTATTGGTCAGAAGGCAGGAATTTTTCAAATTCATCAAATTCCCAGGGGAACATTGACGTATCAAGAACGATGGAAATGCTGCCAAATGGAAGTTTACGTTGAGCTGTTTTTAGGACCAATCCTTCAGTTCTCTTAGTTGCAAAAGCCTGCCATAGACCAAAGTTGTACATATCGACAGCAGTACGGACACGGTTGTCAAAAATGTTCAGGCGCTGGCCGGAACGTTCTTCTTTAATAAAATAGAGAGAGTAGAGTGCCGAAAGCAAAAAATAGTCTGGGGCCAGCTCCTGTTTATCTACCAGATAACTGTTAACCAGCTGGCTACCATACAGGTAGGAACTCTCGGCCAAAGCATAGAGGATATCCGCTCGATCATCTTGGAGCACCTTTTCATGAAGGGTTGTGATAGCTGCTTCTGGTTCCTTAGCAAATATTTCCAGGAGTTCGTAACGATTAAGGACATATTTTGATTGATCACTGAGAACTTGAGCGCTCAAGGGGTTGGCGTTTATTGTTTGATAGGCTTCGAGCGGGGATACCTTATTGACCCCGACAGGGGAGGCGCAACCGGCAAGTGTGAAGAGAAAAATCAGCAGCAGGAAAAATGTGTTAAAACGAGTTATTCGTACCATTACTACTGCATCTCCTTTCCGGGAAGTCCAATTCGAATCAATTGCGAAAATGCTGGATCTTTGTCTGCAGCATGAGCTTTTGGGTTGATGTAACTGATTTCTTTTAGTTCAGCGAACGATAAGCGTGTATCAATTACCTTTCTCTCATAGAGCATCTTGTCGATGTAGCCGTTTACTACCAACCTCCAGTCAAGCCGAGAATTAGGGTCGTAGGGCATGGTATGCTTACGGATACTGGTGGTACAGTTACCTGTAAGGGCATTGTACCACTGGGGCGACTCTTTGAGTCGGTTCACCTCTTCCAGGTAACTGAGAAACACCTTACGGGTAACCTTCGGACTTGCATTCAGGTGATAGAGGTAAACATCTTCTCCCTTGCCATTTTCACGGTAGTTTGTTCGCAAACGGACCAGATCAAGTTCATCAGCCACGACATAGATGATTTCGTACTGGCGAAAAAAGCCTTTGATAGTGGAATATTCCTCCCCAATCTCCTTGCGAGTTTCAATAGAAAAACAGACGTTCCCCTGTCCCTCGAAGTTAAAGCTAATCATAGTATGGGCTATTTTTGGTGATCCCCAATAGACGAGAAATAGATCAAAACCTTTCAATGTAGAGAGGTCAAATGTTTTATCGTAGTGACGGACAGTAAAGTCTGTCTCGGTTTGGTAATCGGAGTTACGGATGTTGTGGATCGTAACCTGATCTCCAATGATATCTGCCCAGGCAAGAGTATCTAGATCAGTTTGCCAGGCCCTATTGTTACTTGCTGGTATGAGCAGCCACCAGGTGAGCACAAATAGAAAAGCTGCCAAAAAGCCAAGTCGTGTCCGCCTGGTGCTGTACTTACCAACAAGAACAAGCAGGCTGCTAATGGCAAATATACCAGCAATCCATGGCCGAGTAAAAACAGGTAGGTTGGAATAGAAAATGGCAACCGTAGCCCATCCCGCCATTACGAGCAGGAAAAGTCGAATAAACACTTTTCCTAATCCATTTAAAAAACGTTTCACAACGAACTCCGTTAAGGGAATGTTAAGCACATGCTTTCATCAGGATTAATCTTATGGCTTTTTAAACCAAAGAACACCTGAAGAGGGGGATTTCAGGTCAAGGTCTCTTTGTTTCCGCACTGGAAACATGGTAGTTCATGAAACATTGTAGATAGCTGGTAAACCGATTCTTTTCTCATATCGGTTTGTTACCTGTTTCTATTTTCTGTCATAGAATCTGAAGCATAATGTAGCGGATAGTGACAATTTGGCATCTATCCATTTGTTTGATAATTCTACTGACTATGACAACTTTCATATCTTGAATTGGCTTTCCATACTACGGACGATCCTCAGCCTGACACAACTAATCTGAAATAGCAAAGGATCTGTTTGCAATATGAAGTAAATGTGTAAAAGGGTCTTTCCACTTTTCCATCAAAAACAATTTTTGCGCTCACATTGGCGGAAGCAATAGGTGATAAGCAGGGTTGAAAAGTATAATAATTTTGACAACTCTTCCAGTATTGCCTTATCGTTTGAGAAGGAAAAAATTTCAGGAGCCCTTAATGAAAGGTATAAACAAATATACGCTAAGCTATAAAATATTTCTTACAGTTTCTGTAGTTCTTAGTTCTTTGCTGATTTTAAGTGGCTGGATTATTTATACGTTAACGAGCAGCCTCATCACGTCTCACCTCAATGAAAATCTGGCTAAAACTGTCGAAGGTGTCAGGCATGTAGTTGAGAAATCGGCCGCCCTCTCTATACGTAGTTATCTCCGTGCCAGTGCGGAACAATATCTGGTGGTGGCAGACTATTATTATGGAAAGAGTATCAGGGGTGAAATAACAGAAGAACAGGCTAAAGAAGCGGTTTCAAAACTGATTTTAGCAAAACGTATTGGCGAGTCAGGTTATGTTTATGTTCTAGACTCTCTTGCTGTTGTCAAAGTGCATCCGGACGCAGATGTAACAGGGAGAGATATACATGATGAACTATTTGCCAGGAAACAGGTGAATCAAAGGACGGGTTTTCTCGAATACTCATGGAAAAATCCGCAAGACCGAGAAGAACGTCAGAAGCTTTTATATATGGCGTATTTTAAACCCTGGGATTGGATTATTTCAGTAACCGCCTATCGAGAAGAGCTTGCAAAACTTGTACAGCCACAAGACTTTAAAGATGAGATACTGTCCATAAAAGTGAGTGAAAATGGCTATCCATTCGTGATTGACCAACAAGGTAATGTAATAGCCCATCCTCAGCTCTTAGGTAATGTTTTTAGTGAAGACCTGGATTTCTCTGAATTTATGAAAAATCTGGTACATTCAAAAAAAGGTAAGCAGTTCTATGACTGGTTGGACCCTTTAGACAACCAGCTGAAACCTAAAATTGTTGCATATGATACGATCGAAGAATTTGGCTGGTTGGTAGCTGCAACAGGGTATGTAAATGATTTTTACGCTCCATTGAAGATAATACAAAATGTCTTTTTCGCGCTGTTGGTAACCGGTCTGTTACTGGCAGTTTTGATTTCATACTTTCTTAGTAGGTCCATAACATCTCCCCTTAACCTGTTACTACAGGAGTTATCAGCTCATTCTGAGGATATCGGATTCAAGCCTCCCAACTCTAAAACAAAGAATGAGATAGAGTCACTTTCAGCGTATTTTTCAGGTTATATCGAACAGCTTGAAGCGAATAACCGAAAACTTAATGACCTGTACGTTGAGCAACATGAAAATAGTCTTAATCTATCAATTTTTAAGGAAGTATTTGATAATATTGTTGAGGGCATTTCGATAACAGACTCTCAAGGAATAATTGTTCTGACAAATCCGGCTTTTACGAAAATTACAGGATACTCACCACATGAGGCACTCGGCCAAAATCCCCGGATATTGAAATCAGATCGCCATCCGGAGCTTTTTTACCGAAACATGTGGAAACAGTTGGAAAATCAGGGCTTTTGGACAGGTGAAATTTGGAATAAGAGGAGAAATGGCGAAGTATACCCTGAATGGTTAACAATAAGTGCGATTAAAACTCCAATGGGGCAGGTGACCCATTATGCGGCTGTCTTTAATGATATTTCAACCCTTATTGAGCAAAAGGATAAAATTCAGTTCCTCGCATACCATGACCACTTGACCAATCTTCCCAACAGATTGACCATTCTTGAGCGAATGAAACAGCTCATATCAGAGCAAAAGCGACAGGGCGGCTATGTGGTCTGTATTGTGATTGATCTCGATAATTTCAAGCCGTTTAACGATTCTATGGGACAGGAGTATGGGGATCTTTTATTAAAAGAATATGTGGAAAGGACAACGTCTAACCTTAGAACTGAAGATATCCTGGGACGGATAGGTGGTGATGACTTCATTCTTATGTTCACTATAGATCAGAAGGATAATTATCATATTTTGCCTATAGTTGATCGATTGTATAAAAGTATAGAGACCCCATTTCAACTGGCAGGTCACAAAATACACATAACATTAAATATTGGCATAGCAGTTTACCCGGATAATGCCGCTACCCCAGATGAACTGTTGAAACGGGCCAACCTCGCTTTACATAAAGCACAAGAGATACAAGGCAATTCGTATAGTTTCTTCAGTAGTGAGATGGAGCAATCGATCAAGAAAAGATTGCATTACCTTGATACCATACGAATTGGGATTGATAACGAGGACTTTATTCCATATTTCCAACCGAAAGTTGATTTGAAAACCGGTCAAGTCAGAGGGGTTGAGGCACTGGCCAGGTGGAAAATAGGTAGTGAATTTGTAAGCCCAGGAGAGTTTATCCCAATAGCTGAAGAATCGGGCCTTCTCATCCCACTATCCAACCAGATCTATCAGAAAGCATTTCAGCAAACCTTGATTTTGCGGAATGAAGGGCATAATATTCATGTTTCCGTTAATTTATCGCCTGCTCAATTCCAGGATGATTACCTGATAGATAATCTTCTCACTATTCAAAAAGAGAGTGGCCTCGAAACGAAATTCATAGAACTGGAAATTACAGAATCCCTTCTTGTTGATAACGTAGAAGATGCTAAAGCAATTCTCGACACGCTTTCAGTATTGGGCTTCACCATTTCAATTGATGACTTTGGTACGGGGTATTCATCGCTCCAGTACTTGAAGCAGCTTCCGCTCAATACCCTCAAAATTGATATGTCGTTTGTGTCAGGAATTGGCGTGGATAAAAATGATGAGAACCTGGTACAAACAATATCTCTTCTTGCAAAACAATTTGGCTTAAGCGTTGTAGCCGAGGGGGTTGAGAGACAAGAGCAGATCGATTTTCTACTTGCTCAGGGTTGCGATGTCGGACAGGGCTATCTGTATGGGCGACCAATGGACTGTAAAGATATTTCAGAGTGGTTGAACTCTAGAAAATAGTGCCGAACGGAGAACGTCTATTTGTGTAGAAATCGAGATCAGATCAGATGGTTTTCACCGACAAGTTCTGATTATATTTGACAGATAAGCGGCAACATGTGTTGTGCTACCTTGAAACTTGCCTACCCTGCTATCTCTACGCGAAAAGCAGTATGAGCATAAAATCATACTCAGGTTTGAAGGCAGTTGGTATCTCAGGTTGAACTTCTGTTGCATTTTTGAGATGTGTTCTTTGGCAACCTTTTCTTTAGAATTATTCTATTTATTAACAATTCCAATAAAATATACAGATATGCCTTTTCGGAAATTATGTTTTGTTAGCCGATAAATGGTGATCCAATGATTGCCAAATGATACCTTTAAATTTTAAACCACATATCTGAGCTCTCAATAAAAGCGTAGGGACGATTTTGGCTCAGAAAATTAAGGTTTCAGTAAAAAAATACTGTATCAATAAATAGAAATAGCGTAGCTTCTCATCTTTCCCTCTGTAGTGCGTTGGATCGACGTGATTACTAAAGGAGTCGCAAACTAACGCTGTGCTAAAAAAAAGATATTACGTTCCACTCGGTATGGAACGAGGATGATAATGGATTTAAGAAATAAACCTGTACTGGTTATGGGAGCCACTGGCTACGTGGGTGGAAGGCTGGTGCCACTCCTGCTCGAACAAGGATGGAAGGTCCGCGCTGTGGGACGTTCAGAGCAAAAGATCAAATCAAGACCATGGGGTAATCATCCCAATTTGGAAATTATTGTAGCCGACGCTCTTGACACTGGTGTGCTCACTGTCGCTATGCAGGGCTGTATAGCGGTTTTCTATCTTATTCAGTCAATAGGGCCAGGTGAAAGCGATTTTGCTACGGTTGATCGAGAGATCGCCTATTCGGCAGTCAAAGCTGCCAGAAACTCAGGGATGAACTGGTTTATTCACTTTAGCGGTCTAGGTCACGAGACACATCTTTCTGCTCAACTGCGTTCACGATATGAGGTTGGAGAAATCTTGGCCCTTGGCGGCGCTAAAGTAACGCAACTGAGAGCTCCTTTAGTTCTTGGATCTGGGGGGGCATCTTTTGAAATGATCCGTGCTTTCTGCGGGTATCTGCGAATCATGTTTGCCCCTCGCTGGATGGATACCACATGCCAACCTATCGACATCTCTAATGTGATCGAGTATTTGGCGGGTTGTCTGTCACTTCCGGAAACTGCTGGCCAGATTTATCAGGTTGGAGGGCCAGAAGTTCTTACCTGGCGCAAGCTCTTCCATATATATTCCGACGAAGCTCAGCTGCCTGAACGGATAGTCGTGGTACTCCCTTTGCGTATTCATCGAATTTCAATTGGTTGGATGAACCTTGTCACCCCAGTATCTGCCGCTCTTATCCGCCCCCTGGTTGAGCGTATGCAAGATGAAATTCTCTGTCAAGATAACCACATTCAGGATATCATCCCGCAAAGACTTCTCACCTGCCGTGAGGCTATTACTAAGGCTCTTTCCGAAACCTACCGAAACGAGGTTGTCTCCAGTTGCTTTGACGCTGGCACAACCCAACTTTCGAAATGGGGTGTGAGCATGGGACAGCCAGAGGCGAAAGTGTATAAGGACAGTTTTTTCATTATCCTGGATGGTTCACCTGAGCATACTTGGAAAGTGGTCAAAAGCATTGGCGGCAATACCGGTTGGTACTTTGGAACGTTCCTTTGGAGGATACGCGGGTTTGTTGACAAGCTGTTCGGCGGCCCAGGCTTGTCTCGGGGACGCCGCCATGTCGATTCAATAGCTGTTGGGGATTGCCTTGATTTCTGGCGTGTGGTTGCAGTGGATGACCGGCGTCTCCTTCTGAAGGCAGAGATGCTTGCTCCGGGCAAGGCTTTGCTGGAATTTAACATAGAAGTGTTGCCTGACGGCACAAACAAGCTTCAGATGACTCCGAGTTTTGAACCGCGAGGAATTTGGGGGCAGCTTTACTGGTGGGTTATTGCGCCATCCCATTCTCTGATGTTTGGATCCATGCTCAAACAGATGGCTAAGGCCTCAGATGCTCGGGTTTTAAAAGGTCCAACCTGTGTCAAGGGGTGAGTGAGAAGGCTGTCTGTTATCATTGATAGAAAGTCCCAAATATCCCCTTGCTGCTAGATAGCTAGATAGCAATTTCAGATTTGACCTTTCCCATGATAACCTTTTCTACAGCCGTGAAAGGGTGAGGACTCCTTTGTTATACAAAACAGTTTTTAATTGAGACAACTCTCTTGATGTATTTAAGCGTTTTTCTTGCTTTCCAGCTGTCGTAAAAGATCTGCCAGATGGTTTTCAACGCTCATTAAGAGAAGCTGCGCACTGTAATCATTTGGGTTTTGAGCCAAATTATCGCGAGACTCAGCAAGGATAGTTTCTGTTTTATTAATTTGCTTTTCCAGTGACTCTATATCTGCCATTTTACCTATCTCCTTTTGGTTTAACATGGATGTCAGGATATCATCTTTTGATAAATCCTCTGATTTTAATGGCAGCAATTAAATATAAAAATCAGGAAAGGTCAAATGTGCAGTTTATCGTGAGCTGAGTTATCACGAATAGTATTTGGGCTAACCCAGAATCTCTTCAAATACTCTCAAAAAGTTGGCTCCTAGTATTGCGAGAATATCCTTGTCACTGTATCCACGCACAACAAGTTCCGTTGTTAATTCAAACAACTTACTATGGTCTTTGATTATATCTTTAGCAGGTAGGGATTGTTCGAAATTAACCCAGTTGTTGAATGAGTTGCAAATATCAAAACCTATCCCTACATGATCTATACTTGCTAATTTAACTATGTGATCAATATGGTCAACCAGATCAGAAACCGTTGCACTTTTATCAGTACGAGTGAGAAGGTTTACGGAATTCATTCCGATCACGCCACCATGTTCAGCGACTGCCTTAATCTGGTCGTCAGTAAGATTACGCATACTTCCCGCAAGTTCACGGCAATTGGAATGTGACACGATAAAAGGTTTGGTCGCTATTCCGGCGACATCCCAAAAGCCCTCATCGTTTATGTGACTTAAATCAATAAACATTCCGAGATGTTCAGCTTTCTTTACAACTTCAACTCCAAATGGAGTAAGCCCACCTTTTTTTCCTTCTTCCTTTTTGGCAAAAAAAGCACCGTCAGCCACATAGTTTCTTCTCGACCATACTAGACCAAGCCCCCGCACACCTAATTCATAAAATATACGTAATAAGCCAATATCATTTTGAATGGGGTCTGTACCTTCTAAAGATAAGATGATACCAATTTCCCCAACGGCGTTTGCCTTTCTAACTTCAGCCATGGTTCTGCACAGCCTTATCATGCCGGGAGTTTCATCCATTTCGTCATGGAGAAAACTCACTTGATCAAGAGCGCGACGCAATCCCATTTCCGGCAAAAAAAGATCATCAATAAACATGGCTGAAACAACAAGGTCAAACCCACCTGATCGTAACGAGTTGAGGTAATGTTTCTTGATAACTTCCTTAGCGCCTCGTTCACGATGATTAGCCACATCGTAAGTAAGATCAAAGTGTGCATCCACAGTGAAGGCCAGTCTGTGAAGTTCAGTAACCTTTTCTGATAGTTTTTTATTCACATCTATCACCAGTTGAGTGTAAATAAAATCATTCGTAAAACATCAAAGTAATCTGTCATCATAAAGGTAACTTTATTGGTCTCAGTGAGCTTAGCGCCTGGATAAAATGAGGCGCGATACGCATCTTTGGGATGTCCAAAAGTTATGGATATTTCAAAGATCTCTGGCAAACATAATAGATGGCGCGAGATATCACCGCTAAGTGACCTTACGACACCTTCTTGAATCCTCTCGGTTGCTGTCTTAGGGTGGATGTTAATTGACGAGTCGCCAACCCCTTTTTTAACTGCGACGGTTTCAATGGATGGAATCATTGCTGTTGCATGTTCACAAATTTCCATGTCACCAGCAATGAAGGCAACCGGTACATTTTCACGTGCTGCAGTAAAACTATTTATAGTAAATTCAGACGTAATAACATCATTTATAAGAAAACGTGGGACCTTAGAATTCATAGTGTGTGAAAGAGAGCTTCCTGCACCACCAGCAAAGGAGTGGTAGCCAATCATTACCACCGCATCAAATGATGCGTCTAACTCCTGCATCATCATATATGGGTGACCACTCCAGCCACGAATTAATGTGGTGTCTTCAGGAAGCTTGTGAGCTATGAGGTTTCTTGCTGTATCGTGGGCATCTCGGATAATAATGTCATTAGCTCCTGCTGCAAAAGCACCTTCACATGCAGCGCAAACTTCAGCTGTCATTTGTTCCTGAAACTCTGAATACTCTTCTTTTCCTCGTGTTACCTCATCCCAACCTGTTGTCCCGCAAATACCTTCAAGATCAACACTTATATATATTTTCATAACGTTTATAATTTTTCTTACAGGTTTAGCTTTTCTATTCCTAGTCCAGGAGATTCTGGCAAGTGAATGAGAGACCCTTCATAATCGATGCCTCCTTCAATTGGGTTAGTACTACAAAAAAGAGGGGCATCAAGATCATATCCGGTGATAGCTGAACTACTTACCGCCAAGTGTGCTGCTGCAGTAACACTTATATGACATTCCATCATAGAACCGATCATACATGGAATGCCGGCACTCTCAGCAATGGCAGCTATCTTTTTAGCATTATATATTCCCCCACACTTCATAAGCTTGATGTTAATGCCATCAACGGCCTTCATTTCTATGAGTTTTAGAGCATCTTGGGCTGAAAATACCGATTCATCGGCATAAACAGGAAAGGATACCTTTTCCCGTACATATTTGAGGCCCTCAAAATTTTTCGCATGGACTGGTTGCTCCATGAGTTCGATTGCTATATTTCGCTTTTTGAGTTGTTTGCCAACATAAACGGCTTCTTTGGGTGTCCACCCCTGGTTTGCATCGATTCTGATCTTGATATCTTCACCGATTTCGGAAGATATAGCCTGTAGCCGTTGGACATCAAGTTTAGGATCGTCACCCACCTTAATTTTTAGTACAGAAAATCCCTGCGATACCTTTTCACGGCTCTCGAGAACCATTTTTTCAAGGGTATCTAAACTGATGGTTACATCAGTCTGAACATCATGAGCATTTCCACCCAAAAGCCTGAAAAGAGGGTGTTTGAAAAATTTCCCTATAAGATCATGGATAGCCATATCAACAGCAGCCTTTGCTGACATGTTACCAATGATACAGGAATTTAATTTTTGAAACAGACGTTCATGGTCCTCAACATCCATGCCAATCAAACATGAGCGAATATGATCTATTCCGCCAAGGATTGAGGACAGCGTCTCTCCAGTAATCACAGGAGCAGGGGCTGCACTGCCGATTCCTTTTTCTCCGCAATCTGTTTCAATAACTACTACGACATTTTCCACGGTATCGACAACGCGTAATGCTGTTTTAAAAACTGTCTTTAGAGGAATGGCTATGGTGCTCGTTTTTATGTTTGTTATTCTCATTATAAATGTAGCACTCAATTGAAGTAACGGTTCACAGAGACAAAAGTGTCTAAGTGTACCTTGCTGAAATCTTGATCATTTATCATCAAGCTATTTAATTTCACCAATCCACTGGCATGGATAAACCGACCATCTCCTAAAGCGATGGCGACATGGGTTACTCGTTTTGGAGTTTTTGCAAAAAACAGTAAATCACCCGGCTCTGCATCATGAAAATTGGTAGAAATTACATTCTTTTCCTGCTGCTGCCAGGCATCTCTATTCAGCTGAACGCCATGCAAGTCAAAAACAGTCTGGACAAAACCGGAGCAATCAAATCCCTTGGGTGTTATTCCACCCCAGAAATATTGATAACCTAAAAACTGTTTCGCTAAGAAAAGTATATTCTTAGGGGTGAAATCTGGAAAATCCCCAAAATGTTTTTTGAGAGCCCATCCCGCAGTATCATCGGGAAGTTGCAGTTGATACCAACTGTCATTTTCGTCAAATATTGCTAATCTAGTGCCGATGACTGCATCACGAACACAATGTGATTCCGTGGTAGGTTCTTGATACATGCGGATGAAATGGTCTTTTACGAGAACTGTTTTCTCGGATGGCGTGATGAGATCAACAATTTGATCTGAAGAAATCCAACTTGTGTAGTTATCTTTTTGAAGAATTTTAGCAAAAACATCTCCTCGATCTAAAATTTCAACCGGTTCACCAAGAATACCCTGAGAGACTATTTCTGAACTAAAAGTAGGTTCGCGGTAAAGATTACTAACACTAACATTTATAGTTGCATTGGCTTCCATATCTTCCTCGACAACTCAATAATTGAAGAAACATCCACTTTATTAATCATCTATTTAAAAATCTTGAAATTGATCAATTGCCTCACGATTATAGCCCTTACTAGCAACAAGTAATTGTCTGGTGTATTGATGCTTCAACTCTCCACTACTCAGCTGCTCTCTAGAAATAATCTCCACAGTCTCACCGCGATTCATCACCGATATTTTATCGCACATATGGGAAACGACTGCCAGGTCATGACTTACCAGAACATAGGTGAGATTTCTCTCACGCCTGATATCTTGCAGTAAATTTAGGACTTCAGCCTGAATGGAAACATCTAATGCAGATGTAGGTTCATCAAGAAGCATAACTTGAGGTTCAAGGATAAGAGCTCTTGCAATTGCCACTCTTTGACGCTGACCACCAGAAAGTTGGTGAGGGAAACGAAACCTGAACTCTGAACCAAGGCCAACCTCATCAAGCACTTTAGCTACACGTCGATTAGCATCACCAAGTTTATGTATCTCTATGGGTTCTTTGAGCGTTTTGTCTACTGTGTGGCGTGGATGCAAGGATCCATATGGATCTTGGAAGACCATCTGAACCTTTCGGTAATACTCCATATCCCGTTTGGGACCTAAAACCTTTCCATCGATTTCAATGGTTCCTGTACTGTCCTGGGTGAGCCCTGAAATACAGTTTAAAACGGTGGATTTGCCGGAGCCAGACTCGCCAACTAAACCAAAACTTTTACCTTTCTCCACAGAAAAAGAAACATTTTTCACCGCATGGTTTCTTGAAGAGCCATGTCCGAAAAATACATTTATATTATTTAATTGAAGCATTTTCCTTATCCTGCTTAAGTTGCGTCCAAACGTTCTTCCAGCCAAGCCTTATCTCTGATCAGGGTATGTAAACTACTCCTGTCACCATCGATTCGAGGTAAGCAGTTCAGCAGTCCCTTGGTATAAGGATGCGTTGATTTGTGAAGTTCATCAGCCTGGACAACTTCTATCACTCTGCCGCCATACATGATGATGATACGATCGCAAAACGAAGAGACAAGCTCAAGGTCATGGGAAACAAAGATAAGCCCCATGCCACGCTCTGTCACCAGGTCGTCTAGAATAGCAAGCACCTGCAATTGCACTGTCACGTCAAGTGCTGAAGTTGGCTCATCGGCTATGAGTAGGCTAGGCTCCGGAATAAGCATCATAGCAATCATGATACGCTGTCCCATCCCGCCAGAAACTTCATGAGGGTAAAGACCATATACCTGTTCTGGATTTCTTATCCGTACAGCTTTAAGCATCAGAAGAGTCTTCTCTCTTGCCTCTGCCTTGGAAACTTTACGATGAATGGTGTAGGCTTCACGAATCTGATCACCAACGGTTTGAACCGGGTTAAGAGAATATTTTGGATCTTGCATGACCATGGAAATTTCTTTTCCCCTGATCTGACGCATGTTTTTCTCTGAGTAGGAAAGAAGATCTTTACCTTTAAAAACAATCTCTTCTGCTTGGATCTTGGCGTAGGGTGGAAGAAGTTTAAGAATAGCCCTTCCCGTTACTGATTTCCCTGATCCGGATTCTCCCACAATTCCAATTTTTTCTTTTCCAAGGCTAAAACTCACATCGCGAACAGCATGAACATCTCCCTTGGGAGAAGGGAAGGTCACCGAAAGTTTTTTTACCTGGAGTAAGGTTTCATTTACCATTAGTTATCACTTTTCGGATCAAGCACTTCACGCAAGCCGTCTCCAAGAAGGTTAAAAGCAAGACTTACAATGAAAATAGCAGTGCCAGGCATGGTGATTAACCACCACTGATCAAGAATATACGCTCTTCCGCTTGATGTCATTGCGCCCCATTCAGGTGAGGGTGGCTGAGCACCAAGACCAAGGAAACCAAGGCCTGCAGCTGTTAAAATGATGCCAGCCATGTCAAGGGTTACCCTCACAATGAGTGAGCTCATGCAAAGAGGCATAATATGACGGGTGATTATTCGTAAAGAGCCTGCGCCTTGCAGTTTAATAGCTCTGATAAAATCAGAATTTCTCACTGTGATTGTTTCTCCCCTGGCAATCCTTGCATAAGGTGGCCAGGAGGTAATTGAAATGGCAATAATGGCGTTTTCAATGCCCGGCCCAAGAGCAGCAACGAAAGCTAGTGCTAGAATCAGCTTAGGAAAGGCGAGAAAGATATCGGTAATTCTCATCAGAACGGTATCGACAATACCACCAAAATAGCCAGCAGCAGTCCCAATGATTATTCCAACAGGAGCTGCGATTATGGCAACCAATCCTATTACGTACAACGTTAACCTGGATCCCCAAATTATTCGGGAGAAGATATCCCTTCCCATCTCATCTGTACCGAATAAATGTTCAAGAGAAAGTGGTTGCAGGCGTTTCATTAAATTAGTGGCAATGGGATCATAAGGGGCTATGAGCGGGGCGAAAATTGCAACAAGGACAAGGCCTACAATTATCAAAAGGCCCAATACCGCAAGTTTGTTTTGCAGAAACTCTAAAACCCCAAGATACACTCTTCCGGCCGAAGCCTGGAAAGCTGATACCGGTGTATCTGAGAGAAGCCATTGTTTCAGTGTTTGCTCTTTTTCTATTCGTTCTTCCATATTTTTCCTACCTTGCTCTTGGATCCATGACCTTGTAGAGAAGATCAGAAAATAGATTCACGCCTACGAAAATAGAACCAACAACAATGGTGCTACCAAGCACAGAGTTCATATCAGCATTGAGCAATGAATTCGTGAGATACAGACCAAGCCCTGGCCATGCGAAGACTGTTTCTGTTAAAACGGAGCCTTCCAGTAAAGTTCCAAAGCTTAGTGCAATCACAGTAATTAATGGAATTGCACAGTTGCCAAGAGCATGTTTCCAGATCACTTTCCATTCAGCCACACCTTTGACTCGGGCTGTGAGGATGTATTCCTGACGGAGCTGTTCAATCATAAATGATCGTGTCATTCTTGAGAGGTACGCCATGCTATAGTAGCCAAGCAAGGATGCGGGCATGATAATGTGCCATAAGGCATTGCGGAAAATTTCCCACTCTTTCGCAATAATACAATCTATGAGTAAAATGCCGGTGACAGGGGATACAATATCTTCAAAATAGACATCAATTCTGCCAGGCCCTGGCAGCCAATCCAAATGAGCATAAAAGACCATGAGTGCCATCAAACCAAGCCAAAAAATTGGCAGTGAATACCCTAGAAGACCAATAACTCTAGTAAAGTGATCGAGCCATCCGCCTCGTTTGACTGCCGAAAAAACACCTAAAGGAACGCCAACGAGCACCCCCATTATTGTTGCAGTCACAGCAAGTTCCATGGTGGCAGGAAATACGCGGAGAATATCATCTAAAACAGGTTTAGCTGTTAGAACAGATGTTCCAAAATCTCCCCTGAATACTTTACTGATATAAAGGAAAAATTGCTGCCATAGAGGAAGGTGTAAGCCCAATGCGATGCGTGCTTTTTCATACACTTCTGGAGATGCTTTGTCTCCAACTACTGCAAGTACAGGGTCAATTGGTACAACCCTGCCAATGAGAAATGTGATAAGCAGCAGACCGAAAAAGGTGATCAAAACCATACCGAATAGTTTTGATACTTGTATTACAACCCGAAAAAAACGTTTATCTGAAATCATAAAAAGGATTCCCCCGCCTGATTCACATCAGGCAGGGGAAAAAGCTCACTATTTGGTGGTATTATAATAGAAATTGCTGTCAAAAGATGGTCCAAGAATAAAGCCATCAACATTTGTTCTTTTACCTAAGATCTCGATATCCTGGAACATGATAACAAATGGAGATACTTCCTGATGCTCACGCTGAAGTTCCAAATACATTTCAGCACGTTTTTTTGCATCATTTTCAAGAACTGCAGCATCTGCCTTCTTGGTCATCTCTGGGATATCCCACGCATTTCTCCAGGCAAGTGGCTTAGATTTAGCATCGTCAGCGTTGTCTGGGTTACGTGCAAAGGTGTCTGCATTGGTGTGTGGATCCATGTAGTCTGGTCCCCAACGTCCAATATAGATGTCATGTTGCCGTGCGCGATATTTAGTAAGGGTTTGCTTTCCTTCGCCGGGAATAATCTCTAATTTAATTCCAGCCTGTGCAAAAGTCGCCTGGATAGCAAGGGCCATTGATGTGGTTGGCTCAGTGTTTCTGGTGTCCATAGTTAAAGAAAAGCCATTTTCAAGACCAGCTTCTTTTAAAAGCTCTTTTGCCTTTTCTACGTTCAATGAAAAAGGTGTTTCTTCAAGGGCTCCGAGGAAGCCTTTAGGTAAGAATGCCTGATGAATAGTGGCTTTACCATTAAGCATTGTTGCTTCCATACCCTTGTAGTCAATCAAATACTTAAGAGCTTGACGAACCTGAGGTTTTTGCAAGAACTCATTCTTCTGGTTTAAACCAAGATACCAAACAGCACCTTTAGCTTTAGTGCGGATTGTAATATCGTTATTCCCTGATAGACCTTTAATATCATCTGGCTGAAGATTTCTTGCGATATCAACATCGCCTTTTTCCAGGAGCAGGCGTTGAGTTGATGATTCTGCAATATGTCTGATAATTACGCGCTTGAGTTTTGGTTTTGGTCCCCAGTAATTAGGGTTAGCATCTAAAAGAAGAGTCTCAGAAGCCTTCCAATTTTTCAAGGTGTATGGGCCTGAGCCGGCGTAACCGGTTTTCAACCAGTCATAACCGAGGTCACCATCTTTCTCATGTGACATTACTTCTTTCATATCAACTATGGAACCGGCAGTTGATGTAAGGCAGTAGAGGAAAAAGGTAGGTGCGTATGGTTTGTCGATGGTGATCTTGACTTCGTAATCGCCAGTCTTTTGGATAGTGTCTTTTACGTTATCTGCTGTGAAGCCAAATTGAGAAAGAATGAACGCTGGGCCCTTATCCAAAAGGATTACTCTTTGAAGAGAAAATACAACATCATCGGCAGTAAGTTTGTTACCAGCAAAAAAGGTTATCCCTTCTCGAATTTTGAAGGTGAAGGTCAAACCATCTTCAGAAATTGTCCAACTCTCAGCAACTCCACCATAAATATCGCTGACATTTTCAACATCGTAGTTGATTAAGCGATCATAGGTGTTTGCTGCATACTCAGCTCCGGTAAACTCAAAAATCTCTGCAGGATCCAAAGTTTTTAAGTCATCAATGGCAAACGCCATAACCAGCATGTCCTTTGGTGTGCTCGCCTGACCAAATTGCGGAACACAGAAGATCATTAGAAACACAAGTAAAAACAACCTGTTCATTTTTTCCTCCCTTTAAGAGTAATAAATTACAAGTGGTACAAAACTACGTACCAGCTCATCAAACGGCTAATAACGTCGAAACATACTCAAGAAAGTAAAAGCAAATCATATGCCACAAAAAAAAATATGAAGTGATTTTGTTAACTCACTGGTAATCCATGGACTTCAACCAGTGACCACATAATACTGTATCAATAGGTTATGTTTATATGTATAACGAAATTGTTTCAACCTTTCATTAATGATAAATAACAACAGTGAAAAATAGGGTCTCAGAGTTTGGCCACACCCAATGAACATAGATTGTTGAATAGGATTTCGATGTGTACCAAATTTATACCCTGGATTGTGATTTTACCAGACTCTTTTGAGATATACATCTGTGGTGTCTCGAAACGGATTGTGAGTTACATGAGTCCATAATGGTTGAAATAAACTGTAGGAACAGTAGTTTGGGAAATGTTAAAATAAAGGTCGAACACAATTGATGTACATGTGTCTCAAGGCTGAAAGGGTATTGAAAGGTGAATAAAAATGGAACAAGAAGAAATATTGAAATTCCTTGCTGATATTTATGAAAATAGAATGCCTTTTGATCGATTACTCGGTGTTAAGGTCGCCAGTCTAACGATGACAGATGTCAAAGTACGCATAGACATGAGAGAGGAACTCATAGGGAATTTTGTGAGAAATATACTGCATGGCGGTGTCATTTCGTCTGTTTTGGATCTAACCGGTGGGCTTGTAGCGTCAGTAGAGCTTTTGAAACATATGCAAGGGAGGGATATTGATGATATTGGAAAGAGCCTTACGCGTATTGGTACGATAGATCTACGTGTTGATTACCTCAGGGCAGGAGAGGGTGAGTACTTTATTGCTTCTGGCTCTATCTTGAGGAAAGGAAATAAAGTTGCTGTTGTCCGGACAGAATTGATGAATGATCGGGATTTACTTATAGCCGCAGGAACAGGAACCTATTTGGTTGGGTGAGATTGCTGAAAATAGGTTGCGAAAATTGAGCTCCGATTTGACGATTTTGGCTGACATGGTTTGGGGTGAGTACAACTAAGAGCAACCTGAATGTAAAATCTAGTCAGCCTCAGGTTCCTAGATATAGTAGTAAGGTATTATTTAACACTTAAGCCATTTAGCAAGTTCCGAGTATAGGGCTTCTAGCGTAAAGGGTTTTGATATGAATGCATCCATCCCAGAGTCAAAGCTGAACACCTTCAATCATATTACCTTGTTCCATAGTGCCCTCATTGATAGGTGTTTCACACAGGAGCTTTTTGGGACTTTGTATGTGTAGCTACAGCTAAAGATATAAAAAGCTACCGTCTCCCAAAAAGCACGTAATAGTACATTTTGTTAGATGTAAGTCATTCTTCTATTTATATTGACTGCGTTTTTAAACCGATTGCAATTTAATATTTATCTAAAATATACGAAATACCAATCTTAAGTGTAAAAAAATATAAATTGAGATGTTTCCTATCCTAGTCTGTCTATTACACTTCTGATTTTCTTTGATAGCTTGGCTAGACTGAAAGGTTTTTGTATGAAACCATCACAACCTCTTGCCATAATTTCTGCCGCCTGACCGTCGATTGCATAGCCACTTGATAGAATGATCGGCATTAGCGGGTATATTTCACGGATTTGGTCAAAGGTTCGCCCTCCGTCAATATCCGGCATGATGAGATCTAAAATGACAAGATCAATTTCTTCGCCAATCTCTTTGACTCGTTGTATTGCTTCTTTTCCTCCCTGTACACAGATTACAGAATAACCCAATGCTTGTAGCATGGCATTTCCAACCTCGATAATTAATTCTTCATCATCAACCAGAAGGATCTTTTCAGAACCTTTAACAATTGTTGTCTCATCTGGGTTCTCCTGATGAGGCTCCATCTCAGACAGTGGTAGATAAAAAGTAAAGGTAGTTCCCCGCCCAATTTCACTGTTGACAGTGATAAATCCATCATGGTTTTGAATAATACCGTATGCAGATGCCAATCCTAGCCCAGTACCACGTCCCTTTTCCTTGGTTGTGAAAAACGGGTTGAAAATTTGCTGCTGGGTGCTGTCGTCCATACCGAACCCTGTATCGGTAACTGAGATTTTAGCAAAATGGCCTGGTTCTATCATCTGAGCTTTTAAATACTCCTCCTCCAGATTTACAATATCAGATTGTATTTTGAGAGTTCCCCCTTCAGGCATGGCTTGCCAGGCGTTAACATAAAGGTTTAATAGCACCTGTTCGATCTGTGCCCGATCAACAACAGCTACTACTTTATTCACAGAATGGCTTGTATGGATTGTGATCTCTTTGCGAGTGCGGCCAAACATTACCGCGCTACTCTCTACCAGCTCGCTCAGGTCAGTTGGTCTTGGATCATATTTTCCACCTCTCGCTGCCCCAAGAAGTTGATTTGTCAAATTACTTGAACTACGTATATGTTGATCTATTGCTTTGATATGTTCCATGGAGGGGTCTGAAGGCTGAAGGTCTATCGCCATCAGCGATGTTCTCCCCTGTATTCCCATAAGCAGATTGTTGAAGTCATGGGCAATACCTCCAGCCAGAGTTCCTATCGCTTCCATTTTCTGTGCTTGCTGGAGTAATCCCTCAACCCTGTTTTTTTCTTTTTCTCCACGTTTTCTATCTGTAATGTCACGCGTTATGGATAACGTCAAATCCTCATCATTGATATGCAGGATGCGTGCTGACATAAGTCCTACTTTGGTTTCGCCACTTTTACATATGAATTCAGCTTCTAAGTTTTCAACGTAACCATATTTTTTCAAGCCTTCGATAAGACGATTTCTGTCTTCAATGTTTTTCCAGATATTGAGAGATATGGACGATTTGCCAAGAACATCATCACGGGTATATCCGAGGTTTTTTGTAAATCCTTCATTGAGATCAATAAATGTTCCATCGTTAACAGTATTGATAATTATAGAATCTGGGCTGGTCTGAAAAGCTAGCCTGAAGCGCTCCTCACTCGCTCGCAAATCCTGCTCCACCTTGGTTCTTTTGGTAATATCTGTAAATATGGCCTGGTATGTTTTATTTGGCATCATAACCGTCCGCATCTCTACAGTTACTTCTGTTCCATTAGGGTGCCTTACGTTTCGTTTACGAGTCACCACTTCACCGGCTTTAAGCAGATCAAAGCGCAGTGGTTCCTGTTCTAGACTTTTCTTGGTAAATCCTAACTGGCTAACATGTCTGCCGATAAGGGCATCCTCCTCAACTCCTAAAATTTCACACACACATTTGTTGGCAACAAGCACATGACCATCATGAGAACCGATCAATATTCCAACAGCCGCTAAGTCAATTAATGCCTTGTATCGATGTTCACTTTGGGTAAGTAATTGTTGGACTTTTTTATGTTGTTCAATTTCGTTGAGTAATTTTTGATTGAGACTGGTCAACTGAGTTGTTCGATGTTCCACAATATTTTCGAGATTTTTGTTAATTTCAGTAACTTCATCCCTACTGCTTTCCCCTGCTTTTTCAAACATGTATGCAAACACTCCAACAAGAAGATATGCACCAAGAAAGCGTATTTCGAAAGTGGTTGAGTATTGAGCAAAGAAGGAGTGACGGAAATCGAAGAGTGACAAGCCGATGACGGGAACAGCCATCAGCAACATCGCAATTACACCTTTTTTTGAACCAAGTAAAAAAGAGGCCATCAGTGGATAGGTAAAATACCAGACAAAAGCCGTGCGATTGACCCCTCCATTCACATAAAGGATAATGTAGAGACAAGATGCGATAACGATTCCAATAAGAATATTGAGCTGATAGCTCTTTCTAAACCTGGCATCAATGATATTCAGTATGAAGGCTGAAGCGAAAGCAAGATCAAAGGTACCTAACAAGAATGCCCCCTGATAGAATGCGAGAAAACTAAATAAAAGAAGGGTGGTAGAGCCAATAAAAGTGATAACTGAGAGTAGTACAACTCTTCGCCTGATATTGGAATCTTCATGTACTCTTTGAGAATTTAACACTTTGCGTTCAAACCAAGCAAAGGCTTTTTCAACAAACGCCTGATCTGTTTTTTTAAAAAAAGTCCGCGTGTCCCTGTCTCTATTTTTTAGCCTGTCTACTGTCATTGCGTCGTATATTTTTCTCTTGTTCCAGCTTGTAAAATAATTGTGTGTGAACCTTTAAAAACTATAGCTCATCCAGGGGCTAAAGGCAAAATAGCGGACAGAATGTGAGACAGTGTGCAGAAGTATAAACGGCAATAGCTAGCCATCAAGAATATATCGCAGAAGGAGTATTTGAATAAGGGCCCCAAGTGGCAGAGTGAGCAATGGTGCCTGGGATTGGCGGGTATCCTATGAGGGATAACAGATATAATAACGAGAGCACCAGGCAGGTCGATTTGAAGGTGAAATCAGTTTCATAATATACAATCAATTGCCCAAGATATTGTACTGAACGGCTTATGTGTGGTTTAGATGGTGAGGCTTGCTACCAGCATGCTAGTTTATTAGCTCATCGTCAGTTAGCTTAACTCGGAGCAGCCTCAGTATATCCCGCATTTACGTGACAGTAGATTGAAGAACATGACCGGTAGATTTTGGGCTGGAGGAGCTTCACGTGAAGGTCTTTTTTATCAGGTATGAAGGCTACCAGCTTAAGTGGCAGAGTGTAAATCGGTTGTTTTAAGGGGATCATTTTTACTTCGGCCAAATGCTGGTTTCTGATGTTAGGTGAAAATGATGAATGTCCTTGCTTTTTCAATAAATAGCCTGTGCAATCCTAGTTATTTAAACAAACCTTTATATTGAGATTGTTTCTGAGAGCCCTGTGAGTAAAGGATGGTCATTCTGGTGAGAAAACTGTTCTAAAAAGTTGCTCTATTTTAGACCGTACAGGTGATTGATAGGATTTTAAAGCGTAAGGTTGCCATGCCAATCTTACCTCAAGCTATATGGGGTTAACATGAGAGGTTGTCTACAATTAGATCTATAGCCTATACCTAAAATGGATATAACGTCTATTTACCGTCGATCACGAAAGCGCTCTCTTGCTAGTTTTTGCATGTCGTCTGTAAAATCAGTTTCATCAACAATCTCTTTTCCCAACAAAGTTTCAATCCCATCTTCAAGAGTAACTATACCTACTGTTTGTCCATATTGGTCTTCGACCAAAAACATATGTTCTTTACGATCGATAAATTGATCAATCAAATGAAGAACAGGTAAATGTTTCGGTACTCTGTGGAGAGGGAGAGCATAACTGTCGAGTTTTTGGTGCCCTTTTCCTTCGCGCTCCCGTTCGAGCAAATTACGATTATTGACAACTCCAATGACATTGTCAATGGTATCAACATAAACAGGAATACGAGTAAATCGTTCTGTCAGTACGTGATCTAAAGCATGACTCACAGTCGTGGTTGAATCAAATGCGTGTACTACTGAACGGGGAGTAAGAATTTGTTGGGTAGTTGTGGTTTTGAGTGCCAGGATATTTTCAACCAGCTGATTTTCCTGCTTACCCAGTATTCCACCTTTATAACCAAGAGATGCGAAAGCTAGAATTTCTTCTCTGCTTACACCATCTTTATCTTTCTTTTTGAAAAGACGGTTCACATAGCCAGACAACCAAACCAGAGGATAAACAAGTTTTACCAGAAGTGATATCAACCTAGCTGCAGGAACAGCTAAGGTTCTCCAGTATGATGCACCTAATGTTTTCGGTATTATTTCAGAAAGATAGAGGATAGCTAAAGTGAGGACCACTGCTATGAGACTTTCCCATTTTGCACCAAACAGTTGGATAGCCTGTGATCCCACACCAGCTGCCCCCATTGTATGAGCAAAGGTATTGAGAATTAAAATAGCAGAGATAGATTGATCTAAGTTGTCTTTTACGTCTTTAAGTTTTTTCCCTGCTTTAGAATTTTGCTTGTTTTTTGATTCGACATAACTAGGCGTAATTGAGAGCAACACTGCTTCTAGGATAGAACATATAAAGGACACCCCGATGGCAAGACTAAGATACAAAATGAGTAATGTCATAATTCCTATCGCTCAACTACAGTCGAAGTTTTAATTGATAAACCGGTAAAATACGGTAGATCTGAGGTCATTTAGTTCAAAGAGAATCAGAATATTAATAAATACGTTGGGTGTCAATAGCGGCTGTTCCGTGAGCTTCCATTAACCCATACATATTTAGCAGCCGACCTCAACCATTTGAGGCAAAAGCGGAGTCTGTTGTGCGGAGCTTCTGATGAGGTTAGACGAGTGATCAGATTGTCATAATATTGTGGCGGAGTCTGTGCGCTTAATTTGCACCTGAACGAAAAAAGGCACCTACAGTGAAAACTGTAAGTGCCTGAAATTGCTGGTCGGGATGATAGGATTTGAACCTACGGCCCCTTGTCCCCCAGACAAGTGCGCTACCAGACTGCGCCACATCCCGACCTGTGCTGCTTATCTACCATTACTTTATTTTGCTGTCAATACATGCTGAATAAAAGCGTAATAGTTTACTTATTTTTACGGATAAACTGCTGGAGTTGTTTAAGTTCATCCTTAATAGTTCCAAGCGCGTCAGCAAAAGCTATATCGTTGTTTTGAGGAGCATTGGAGCCTGAATGTTCAGGGATATCCTCGCCACTTTCTATAAGTTTTCTGGCTCCTGCAATCGTATAACCCTGTTCATGGAGCAGAGTTTTGATTTTCAGGATCAGTTCCACGTCCTCACGCCGGTAGAGTCGCTGCTTTGAGCTGGCTCTCTTGGGCTTGATTTCCTTGAATTCAGTTTCCCAATAACGGAGAACGTGGGTAGGCACATCGGCAAGTTTACCGACCTCACCAATTTTAAAGTAAAGCTTGTCTGGAATATTGAGTTTCATATGACCAGCGTTACTCCTTTAATTGATGATGAGTTGCCGGTTAAACGTTAATTTGTTCTCTCAGCTTCTTGCTTGGTCGAAAACTGACCGTTTGCCGTTTTTTAATGGTTATTGATTCACCTGTACGTGGATTACGGCCTCTGCGCGGTGCTTTGTCACGCACTGCAAAGGTACCAAAGTGTACAAGTTTAATAGTTTCACCCTCAAGCAATGCCTGTTTCATTGTATCTAAGAAACTATCGACAATGTCGGCACAACTGCTTTGTGGGTAGCCGAGACGGTTACTGATGGCTTCGGCGAGATCCTTTCGTGTCAGATTACTACTGTTCATATATCCTCATGCATCACGGAAACTGCCACCGAAAGTATCGGTAAGCAACTTTACAACTTTTGCGTGGGCTTTTTCCACATTTTTCTCAGTGAGTGTCTTTGTCGCTGATCTGTATGTTATGGAAACTGCCACACTCTTATATCCTTTTTCGATCTTTCCACCGGAAAAAACGTCAAATATTTCAGCGGATTCGATCAGTTTCTCCCGAGTGTCATACACCTTGCTTAGCAGTTCACCGGCAGAAATGGTAACCGGAACGACAAGAGCGATGTCGCGCTTGACAGACGGGTAAACCGGGAGTGAACTGAAATCGCGTGGAGTGGCCTGAAGTTCGCAGAGGGCATCAAAATCTAACTCGAAGTAATATACATCGTGTTTAATGCCGAAACTGCGCAAGACATCCGGAAGAACTTTGCCGATGGACCCAAGAAGGGTTTCTCCGGCAAAAACGAGAAGAGCATAGTCGGAGTCGCAAAAATTTTCCACACCTTCTTCGACAGGATGGACAAATTTTATCTCAAACTTGCTGTTTTTAGTCAGGCGCATCTCCTCGAGCAGATATTCAACAGCACCTTTGGCGTCAAGAATATCAACATTTTCAGCCTTAAAGTGGAGAGGAGAAGTGTCACCATGTCTATTGCCGCTTAGCACTGCAGCGATATGGCTGGTTTCCAGAGGTTGGCCATTTTTTTCAAGTGGTTGGAATACCTTACCAACTTCAAAGAGTTTTACAGCGGTTTTCTGGAAACTTATGTTACGTTTTACGTTTTCAAGAAGTCCGGGCAGCAGCATCGTACGCATAACAGCCTGGTCTTCTGAAAGTGGATTGAGCAGTTTAACAAACTGTCGACGAATATCCTGATCACCAAGAAGCATCATATCTGCATGCTTGGCTGCAGAAAAGCTGTAGTTAATAGCTTCACTATAGCCTATAGAAAGTAACATTCCCGTGGCATCCGCTCGTTTAAAACGCTTTGTATCCTGCTCAGGATAGCTCAGATTTGCTGTGGGAAGAGTGGTTGGGATGTTGTTATATCCATAAAGCCGAGCTACTTCCTCGACCAGATCTGCTTCTCGTTCAATGTCCACACGGTAAGAAGGACAAAGCACCCATAGCGTGTCGTCATCTTTTGGTTTGCACTGAAAGCCAATAGATTGTAACAGGTCAGAAATTGTATCATAATTAAGCTCAATACCGATGAGTTGAGCCGTTCTGGATATTTTCAAAGTCTGTGAGTTATGCGGTTTTTTACCGCCGAAACAATCAATACCTGCACTCTCTGCAGAACCTCCTGCAATCTCACAGAGTAACTCTACAGCACGATCCATAGCATTGACTGTGCCCTCGGGGTCTACACCACGCTCAAACCGATAGGAAGCATCTGTTGCGAGATTAACCTTGCGTGCAGTGCGACGAATAGAAACAGGGTTAAAACAAGCGCTCTCTAGGAGGACGTTTGTTGTTCCTTCTGTAACTTCTGAATTCATACCACCCATGATACCTGCTAGAGCTACAGGTTTTTCTGCGTCGCAGATGAGTAGTGTATCTTTATCTATTTTTCGTTCAGTATCATCAAGAGTTGTAAACGTATTCTCTCCACTTCGTGGCGTACGTACTACAATTTTTTTACCAGATAGATTGTCAAAATCGAAAGCATGAAGAGGTTGGCCGTATTCCATCATGACAAAATTGGTTACATCCACCACATTGTTAATAGGGCGAAGACCAATGGCTTTCAGTTGTGTACGTAGCCACCATGGGGAAGGACCAATTTTGACATCGGTAATCAAGCGTGCAGAATATCGAGGGCATAGTCCGAAATCTTCTACGTCTACAGAGAAGTGTTTACTGGTACAGCAAACAGTAGCATCTGTAATAGGAATTTGAAGAGGTTTCTTGACAATAGCACCAACTTCTCTGGCTACACCAATGACTGAAGCACAGTCCGGGCGATTAGGAGTCAGGTCAACTTCTATCATGGTATCCATAAGACCCATGACCTCAACAAAAGATTGACCGTGTTGAGCGTCTTCGGGCAACTCCATGATGCCTGTGTGGTCTTCGCTGAGTCCCAGTTCCCTTTCTGAACAGATCATTCCAAGGGATTCAACTCCACGTACTTTTGCTTTCTTGATCTTAAAATTACCAGGCAGAGTAACTCCGGGGAGGGCAACAACCACATTAAGACCAGCACGGGCATTGGGAGCACCGCAGACAATCTGGTGCATGCTCTCACCAATTTGTACTTTACAGACCTGGAGTTTGTCGGCATCTGGATGGGGCTCTGCCGTAACAATATGTCCGGTCTTCAAGTCGGTTAGATCTTGGTAAAGATCTTCAACGGAGTCTACCTCCAGGCCAAGCATTGTAAGGTGATCGGCTATCTGGGTATTGGTAACCCCGTCTACATCTACATATTTTTGCAACCAGTTACGCGTGAACTTCATAGCAGTATAGTCGTTTTAAGAATTGCGATTAGAACTGGGAAAGAAAACGAAGGTCGTTTTCATAGAAAAGTCTGATATCGTCTATGCCGTATTTAAGCATTGCAATGCGTTCGATACCTAGGCCAAAGGCGAATCCACTATAAATCTCAGGATCATAACCAACCATCTTGAATACTTCAGGGTCGATCATGCCTGAGCCAAGGATTTCAAGCCATCCGGTCTTTTTACAGACGCGGCAACCTTTACCTTCACAGATAACACAAGCAATATCAACTTCAGCGCTGGGTTCGGTAAATGGAAAAAAACTGGGGCGAAAACGAAGAGCTAGCTTTTTCCCAAACATTTTTTCGGTAAAGACCGATAGCACGCCTTTAAGGTCGGCAAATGAAACTGATTTATCAACAAGAAACCCTTCGAGTTGGTGAAACATCGGGGTGTGCGTAATGTCAGAGTCACAGCGGTATACTTTACCTGGTGCAATGACACGCAGCGGTGGTTGCTGGGTTTCCATAATGCGCGCCTGCATAGGAGACGTATGAGTACGAAGCAGGATCGATTCGCTGACATAGAACGTGTCATGCATATCCCTTGCCGGGTGATGGGCCGGGATATTTAGCGCTTCAAAGTTGTAATAATCCTGTTCAACATCTGGACCTTCTGCCACAGAGAAACCAAGGTTTTCAAAGATGGCACAAGCTTCATTCATAACGCGGGTCACGGGATGAAGACGACCGGTTTCGGGACGGCGTCCTGGCAGGGTGAGATCAGGTTTGTTGTGATCTGCTTCACTGGTTACTGAAGACTGTAAGATTGTTTTCTTCTGATCAAACAGTTTTTCAATTTCAGCCCTTACACTATTTGCAAGTTGTCCGACCCTGGGACGATCTTCACTGGGTACGGAGCCTAGCTGACGCATAATAGTGCTGCATTGTCCTTTACGCCCTAAATAGCGAATGCGGAAGTCTTCCAGTTGACCTGGTTCTGTTAACGTCTCAAGCTGTGCTTTTGCTTCATCAGACAGCTTTTGTAGTTCCTGTTCCATAAGATAAAAGAGAAAGTATAGTGCTCAAGGAAACAGCATGCCGGTCAATGGTTCAAGACCATTGCCGGCATACATAAAGAAAAAAATCGTGTAAAAGAAAAGTTTTACGCGTTTGCTTCTTTGGCGATCTGAACAACTTTAGAGAACGCGTTGGCATCAAGAATTGCCAGGTTGGAGAGAACCTTTCTATCAAGTTCAACACCTGCTTTCTTAAGACCACCTATCAATCTGCTGTAGCTCATGTCGTTCATCTGCGCGCCAGCATTGATGCGGGCAATCCAGAGACGACGGAAATCTCTTTTCTTGGTACGTCTATCGCGGTATGCATAAACTAAAGCGCGGTCAACAGCTTCAGTAGCACTGCGGTAGAGACGTGAACGTCCACCTCTAAACCCTTTAGCGAGCTTAAGAACTTTGTTCCTTCTTCTTCTTGCCTTAAAACCTCGTGTAACGCGTGGCATTGTAAACTCCTTTTATTCCCGCAATATCGTAAGGCGGGTTATACAGTCTGGAAAGCATGTGGCTGGTAAACCAGCTAACATCTCCCACACTGTGATTTTTTACATGTATGGAAGAATCTTTCGGATTCCTTTATGATCAGCAGCGGAAACCACATCGCTAAGTCTCAGGCCACGCTTACGCTTGGTGGACTTTTTGGTAAGGATGTGACTGGTATACGCTTTACTGCGTTTGATTTTTCCAGTACCGGTCAATTTGAAGCGCTTAGCTGCGCCTCTGTTAGTTTTCATTTTTGGCATGGTAACACTCCTTTGCGCCCAATATACAGTGCTGCAGGAAAGGCCGCGCATTCGGAGGGGAAAGCGAACACGTAAACCGTTCTTTAGCGTTATCGTTATATAAAAACATGAGTTTCAACGGGGGAGGGAGAAACTCAAACTAAAAAAACTTATTTTGGTCCAACAAACATGACCAGTTGCCGACCTTCCATTTTTGGTGGTTGCAGAATGATAGCATCTTCCTGCAGAGCCTCGGCAATACTCTTCATAGCTTCCAGGCCAATACTCTGGGCATAAACAATCTCCCGACCTCTGAAGCGCATGGTGATTTTTACTTTATTTTTCTGACCGAGGAACTTTTTAATATTCTTGATCTTGAAGTTCAGATCATGTTCTTCGGTTTTAGGACGAAATTTTATTTCCTTAGTTTCAACAACAGTCTGCTTTTTCTTTGCTTCCTGTTGTTTCTTCTTTTGCTCGTAACGGAACTTGTCGTAGTTCATGATCCGGCAAACAGGCGGATCAGCATTAGCAGAGACTTCAACAAGGTCAAGACCTTCTTCGTATGCTCTTTCCTTCGCATCCTCGGTTGTCACTACCCCGAGCTGTTCTCCGTCGCTGCCTATAAGGCGCACTTTAGGATAACGAATATGATCATTGATAACTGCAGCTGCTTCGCGTTGAACCGGCGCTTGCCTTCCTCTCTTGTTAATAACTATACCTCCTCGAATCTACGAGCTTAAAAAAAAGAAAATAATTCAGTTTCCCAAAAGCGAATGATAATAGCGCATTTTTCACTTTCGGTACATGATTAAATGTACATTTAATAAAAAAAATCAGATTCCGCGGCCTTCTTTAACTTCTTCCTGAACTTTAGTAGCGAAATCTTCAATGGTCATTGGCGGCAGGTTTTTGCCATCTCTCAAACGGACTGTAACCGTTCCGTCTTCTTTTTCCTTGTCACCAACAATAAGCATGTACGGTATTTTAGCGAGTTGCGCTTCTCTGATTTTATAGTTCAATTTCTCATTGCGCAAATCTTTTTCAATTCGTACTCCGGATTTCCGCAGTGTCTCATAGACCTCAAGACTATATTCTGCCTGATCATCCGTAATATTAAGGATGCGGGCTTGCACCGGAGTGAACCAAAGTGGGAAAACTCCAGCATAATGCTCAATCAATACACCGATGAATCGCTCAAGGGATCCCATAAGAGCTCGATGGATCATGATTGGTTGGTGCTCGGTATTATCAGCTCCAACGTAGGTCATCTTAAATCGTTCCGGCAGATTGAAGTCAACCTGAATAGTTGAACATTGCCATGCGCGACCAAGCTGATCTTTAATTTTAATGTCTATTTTAGGTCCGTAAAAAACACCTTCTCCAGGATCAATCTCGTAGCCAAGGCCTTTTTTCTCGAGAGCGAGTTTTAAGGCATCCGTAGCTGCGTCCCAGTTTTCATCACTTCCAACATATTTTTCGGGACGAGTGGAGAGGTAAATATCATAATCAGTGAAACCGAAATTCTGTAAAATGTGGAGATTAAGTTCCAGAATGTTATATATTTCATCCTCAAGCTGGTCTGGCCTGCAAAAGATATGCGCATCATCCTGGGTGAATCCACGAACACGGAGAAGGCCGTGCAGGGCACCGGCACGTTCGTAACGATACACTGTGCCAAGCTCACACCAGCGTAATGGGAATTCACGATAGCTTCGCTTGTCGCTCTTATACACACCGATATGGAATGGACAGTTCATCGGCTTGAGTTGGTAGCGAACATCATCGATATCCATACCAGCGTACATATTCTCGCCATAAAAATCTAGGTGACCGGAGGTCTTCCAAAGATCCTGTCGGGCAATATGTGGCGTGTAGAGTAGTTCGTAGCTGTGACGATAGTGCTCATCTTTCCAATAATCTTCGATAAGTCTACGTAGCTGTGCACCTTTTGGCTGCCATAGGATAAGGCCAGGACCAATCTGGTCATCGGTAGTGAAAAGGTTAAGCTCTTTTCCGAGGCGGCGATGGTCACGCTTTTTGGCTTCTTCAAGCGCATTGAGATGCTTTTTTAGTGCTTTTGCATCGTAAAATGCTGTGCCATAAATTCGCTGCAGAACATCATTTTTCTCATCGCCACGCCAGTAAGCACCAGCCACACGAAGTAACTTGAACGCCTTTATGAATGAGGTGTTTGGCAGGTGAGGTCCACGACAGAGATCTTTGAAATCACCGACATTATACAATGAAATGGTGTCAGTCTCAAGATCGCGAATAAGCTCTACCTTGTATTTCTCACCTTCAGCTTCAAAATTCTTCAGAGCCTCGGAACTTGCCATCTCGGTACGATTAAATGGGAGGTTCTGACTGGCAATTTCCTGCATCCGTGTTTCGATTTTTTCGAAATCATCAGGGCTAAAAGGTTCTTCTCTCAGGAAATCGTAGTAGAAACCGTTTTCAATAGAAGGACCGATTGCCACTTTGACATCATCGCCGAAAATATCGCGAACTGCATGAGCCATGATATGGGCAGTAGAGTGTCGAAGGACACTAAGGCCTTCAGGGCTATCCATGGGAATCGGAGTGAGAATACTGTCTTCTGTCAGGTCCGTGTTGAGGTCAACGGTTGTGTCACCAATTGTAGCGGCAACAACTTTTTTGCGCTGCTTGTTTGACAGGAGCTTGCCAAGTACGTCAAGTACGCGTGTATTGGCAGGAACAGTGATTGCTTCGCCGTCTTTTAGTGATACAACAATATCTGACATGGTTATACCTTCCCATATAAAAATAAAGGCTAAAGAACAACGACAATCTGGGAAGGTCGTTCAACTTTAGCCTTTTATTTGGTAGGCGCGGAGGGGATTGAACCCACGACATCCACCACGTCAAGGTGGCGCTCTCCCACTGAGCTACGCGCCTGCAATCGCATTGTTTGGGGTGGCTCATGACACGATGTTTTTTACCGTGTAAAGAACCCGTTTGAAATAACAGTAATCAAATTTGATGTCAAGAAAAAATAATACTAATCATAGTGTTTCAAAAGATTTTATTGGGCAAGCGAACGTCTTTCAATAGCTCGAGCCAAGGTGTGTTTATCAGCATACTTGATATCCATCCCCATGGGAATACCGCACGCTAAACGAGTTAGTTTGATCGGGGCTCCCTGGAGGAGATCAATAAGGTATGATGCTGTAGCTTCTCCGGGCACAGTTGAACTGGTACCGATAAGGATTTCCTTGACTGAACCGCTATTAATCCTGGCAATAAGTTCCTGGATTTTTAATTCATCAGGGCCAATCCCATCTATCGGTGAAAGTACACCATGAAGTATATGGTAATGGCCTCGAAAACTTAATGTCTTTTCTATCGCCATAAGATCCCCGGGTTCCTCAACGACACAGACTAGCTGGCCGTCTCTGCGTGGGTCTGCACAAATGGCGCATGGGTCACTATCAGAAAATGCAAAGCAACACGAGCAAAGCTGAATGGATGTATGCAATTCTTCGAGAGCCAGAGACAGTTCTTTAGCGTACCCAGAGGGTCTCCTGAGTATATTTAGTGCTAACCTGGTAGCAGTTTTCTTTCCTATACCGGGAAGCTTGCCAAGATCTTCAATAAGACGCTCAAGGGCTGGAGGGATTACCTGCATAAGATAAACCTGGACTTATTTCATGAAATTGGAAAGGCCAGGAAGGTCAAGACCTCCAGTGAGGTGTCCGAGTTCCTGCTTGCTGAGCTCTTTGACTTTACGTAGCCCGTCATTTGTAGCTGAAACAATCAGGTCCTGAAGCATCTGGGGCTCATCCGGGTTGATGAGTTGTTTTTCAATTTCAATATTCAGAACATCGCCCTGGCCGTTAAGGGTGACTTGAACCATACCGCCTCCAGAAGAACCGACGATGGTTTTTCTGGCCAAGTCATCCTGAATCTTTTTCATTTTATGCTGCATCTGCTGCGCTTGTTCCATGATCTTGCTTAAATCCATGGGGTATCCTACTTATTAAAGGTAATGATGTTTATCTTGATCTTGGTCCGATCCTGATGTCACCGACCTGGCCGTGAAATATTTCGGCAGTCATAATGGTTAAAGGATCATTTGCAAGTTGCTGTCGTTTCTGATGTGGTGAATCCCCACCATTTTCGTCTGGGTTGTCTTCAACTTTTGGAAGTATGAAGTGTACTGTTAGTTCTTTCTGGAAAAAATCAAGGACGAACTCAGTGAGTTGATTCTTATTTTCTTTCTGGCGGAGAAGGGTACATTCAGCAGGATCATCGTAGTGCAAATGCAATTCATTTCCCACTTCTTTTACTTTTGCACGATTGAGGTCCTGAGCCATCCAGACTATACGATCCTTCACATAGGAAATAAAGTCTGGCCAGTGTTTGCGAATATCTTTTTCATGTGAATGAATTTTAATACCCTGTTGATCGGGTTTCTGCTCGGTAGTAATGTTTTCACTGGCGGCTTGATCCTTACCGGGGCGCACCGTACTTGGGGTTGTAACAGGGGAAGGTGAAGGAGTTGTACCAACTAAGTCCTCATCAACTGGTGGGGGGATGTCGCTATAATCTGGTTGACCTGATACCTGCTCAGAGCGGTCTTTTTTTTTGAGTGGTGCTTGTTCTGGTATCTGCGTACTTGAATGTGAAACTGGAGGAGCCTGATTCCGTAACTGGGGTGTGGACTGAACAGGCTGAGGTGCAGATTGAGATGGAGGGGAGGTTCCTTTTAACAGCTGATCAAGCTTGCCAAGTATTTCTGTTACCGAGACAACATTTCCAGCCTCAATGATTTTTAAAAAGCCGGTTTCCAGTGACAACCGCGGTTGGCTGCTATAACGAATCTCTTCGACCAGAAGCATGAGCATATTCAATTTCTGGTGGATAGACTCTGCTGTAAATCTTCCTGCAAGCTCCTGGCAACGTTTTAGTTCCTCTTGGGGCAGGTCCAGTAGGTTGTTGCAACCTTCAATTCTGGAGAGCAAAAGCGTTCTGAAACACTCTAGCAGGTCTGCTGAAAAACGTTTTATATCCATGCCAAAGGTGAAAATATCTTCTAGGGTCCGCAATGCAGCGGCCCTCTGGCCAGATAGAAGAGCATCTGCAAGAGAAAAAAGAATCTCCCGATCCACAAGACCAAGAACTTCTATGACATCATTGGTGGTGATATGTTTCTCACCGAAAGAGAAGACCTGATCTAAAAGGCTCAGGCCATCCCTCACAGATCCTTCAGCTTCACGAACAATCAGAGAAAGGGCTGGAGGATCAATAACAACTCCTTCACTCTTTGCCAGATTAGTGAAATGTTCTTGGAGCTCTACAGCTGGTATTCGTTTAAGCTCATATTGTTGGCAGCGTGAAAGAATAGTGATAGGGATCTTATGCAATTCGGTGGTGGCGAACATGAAGTGCACATGTGCAGGCGGCTCTTCCAAAGTTTTCAACAGGGCGTTGAACGCTTCGGTGGTGAGCATGTGTACCTCATCGATAAGTATTATTTTATACTTACTTGAGGTCGGCATGAACTTGATTTTCTCTTTCAGTTCACGAATTTCCTGTATGCCTCGATTGGATGCACCATCTATCTCAATCAGGTCGAGTGCGGTTCCTGCGGTAATGTCTTTGCATGAATCACATATATTACAAGGGGGAGTGTCACTGTTACCTTCACAGTTTATAGCTTTAGCCATGATGCGGGCGAGGGTAGTTTTCCCAACACCTCGAACTCCCGAAAAGAGTATCGCATGTGCGACCCTGTCTCGACGCAAACTGTTTTGTAGAGTTTTGACAACAGAACGCTGGCCGACGACCTGGTCGAACGTTTGGGGACGGGATTTTCTCGCTAAAACAAGATACGACATGCATCACCTTGTCTGGGGAGATTTCAGTTAGAAGGCTTAAAAAGATGATAGCCGGGCTACCTGCGGCACACGAAGAGTGTCACTACCGTTGCTTCCTCCCGGACCTGGCGGAGTTCGTGATTCTTCATTGCGCAGACCCGGCTATCAAACCGAAATCATATATATGGCGGAGAGGGAGAGATTCGAACTCTCGGTACTTGCGTACACACGCGTTCCAGGCGTGCACCTTAAGCCACTCGGTCACCTCTCCGAGTATCGGTTGTCCCGATGAAAATGTGAAACACTATGTATACTGTCGAGGACCTTTTGGCAATGAAAAATTGGAGTTTTCTGAAAAAAACCTTAACACCATTCAGCTTACATACGGTTATTGCTGTTTTCTTTTGGCCCGAAAAAAATCTCGTAAAATCTGGGCACACTCATCTTCTAAAATTCCAGCCGTTATTTTAAGTGTGTGGTTGAGCCGGTTATCAGAGCCGATAGTGTACAATGAATCAACAGCACCTGTCTTGAGATCTTTCGCTCCATAAACCAGCCGTTCTATTCGTGCATGAATGATCGCACCAATGCACATCACACATGGTTCCAGAGTTACATAAAGTGTTGTGCCAGGGAGGCGGTAATTTCCCTTAAACTGAGATGCAATACGTATTGCACGAATTTCAGCATGGGCTGTTGGATCATTCTGTGAAATTGGTTGGTTGCCGGCAGATGCAATGAGGCTGTCGTTATTCACTAATACAGCACCTACAGGAACTTCGCCATGAGCAGCAGCAGATTTGGCTGCTTTAAGGGCCAGGGCCATCCATTTTTGATCTTCAGTTGTATTCATATTTGTTCAGGCTATGCTCGCTCCATGGCTATCCATCTGTCATATGGGTATATTTGGTAATTGAAAACATCGAAAAGGTGAACATATTTGCATTTATCGCCAGCTTCCCGTATAAAAGAGTAATACGGATTACAATTTTGAAATAACAATAACACTGTTTGCAACTGCCATGTATACAATACTGCTGTTTGATACATTTGAGGAAACTCGTAACAGTATCACCTCTGCTCTTGCTCATCGGTGCACGTTGGTCTGCAAAACGAGCGAGGAAGATTTTAAAGCGGAAATTAATGCCCGAGAGTATGACTTAGTCTTTCTTGACGCTGATTTATCGGGGGGGGACTTCATGAAACTCCTGGAGACAATTCATGGGAAAAATCCGTTTCTGCCTATTATTATAACCAGTAAATCTGAGAAAGCCGAGATTATTGTCCAGGCAATGAATAGGGGTGCGAGCGATTTTCTGGTGCACCCAATATCCGATGCCCGTATCAATATCGCTGTAGATAAAGCTATTGAAATACGAGACCATCGTTATGAGATAGCATATCATCGTCACCGGCAGGATGTGGTTTACGATTTTAAGGATGTTATCGCAGAAAGTGCTCCCATGCGTAAGATTCTTACAAGTTTAGAGCGTTTTGCCAATACTGATTCCACCATCCTCATAACCGGAGACACCGGCACAGGTAAAAGCTTTCTTTCGGGTACTATCCATTTCAACTCTCCTCGTCGGAAAAAACCCTTCGTGAAGATTAACTGTGCAAATATACCGGAAGACCTGCTTGAGTCAGAGCTTTTTGGTCATGAGAAAGGTGCCTTTACCGGTGCTGATAAGATGCGTGTTGGTCGATTTGAGCAGGCCTCTGGTGGGACTATTTTCTTAGATGAAATCGGAGAGATGAATCTTAGCCTCCAAACTAAATTGTTGCGGGTTCTGGAAGAGAAATCTTTTGAGAGAGTAGGTGGTAATAAAACCATATATTCCGATGTACGGATTATCGCAGCCACCAACAAAAATTTGGCTCAGCAGGTGGCAGATCGACATTTCCGTGAAGACCTGTACTACCGGATAAATGTCCTGCCTATTCGACTTCCGTCACTGCGTGAACGAAAAGAATGCCTTATGCCTCTGGCACACCTGCTTTTGAAAAAATGTTGCCAGTCCATGCGCAGGGAGATTCGTGGATTTACTCCTGAGGTTAAGCAGCGTATTCAGGAGTATGACTGGCCAGGCAATATCAGACAGTTATCTAATACTATTGAGCGTGCGGTAATCCTTGAGGATGACACTGTTATCCATTGTAGTAGCTTATCACTCCCTCATATTATAAAGAAGACAGAGCCGGTTGGTAGTGGAGAAATAAACGGAACAATTCCTGAAAAAGGCGTAGTTGTTCCAGGTTCGTTGGCAGACCAGGAGCGTAAGTTGATAGTGGAAATTCTTGAAGAATGTTTGTGGGTTCAGAAGGCTGCGGCGGCAAAACTTGGTATCAGTCCTCGATCACTGAATTACAAAATAAATAAGCTGGGCATCAAACATCCTCACTGGCGGAGAAATAGTTGATGCCCATGTTGCAACTTCACTGCGTAGAATAGTTACTCAATTTGCTTGACCATTGATTCAATCACATCCAAGCCCTGCTGCCAGAACTCAGGAGAATCCAAATCTATCCCGAATGGTTGCATGAGTTCATAGGGTGATGCAGAGCCTCCGGCCGAAAGTAATGTAAGGTACTTGTTTATGAATTTGTCTCCTTCCCTCTGGTAGATTCCATAAAGTGCCAGTACCAATAGTTCACCGAATGCATATGAATAGACATAGCCAGGTGTGTGCAGAAAGTGAGGAATATACGACCACCAAATACCGTATTCATCTCTTAGGTTAACCGAATCGCCAAACATTTCACGCTGGGTTGACAGCCAGTATTCGCTGAGTTGCTCACTACTCAATTCACCTTTTTCTCGGCGACCGTTATGCATGGCCTGTTCAAAACGGTTCATTGCTGTCTGGCGGAATACAGTTGCGAAAATTGATTCTAGTTTCTGGCATATAAAAGCACGCTTTTCATCAGGTTTTTCTATAAATTCCAGTTGACTGTTGAACACAAGAAGCTCAGCGAAAACAGAGGCAGTCTCAGCCAACACTAATGGTGTCTCACTGTTGTAATATCCTTTTCTGGCTGCCAGTACCTGATGAATGCCATGCCCAAGTTCATGTGCTACCGTCGAAACATCTCGGAGGTTGCCGGTATAATTAACCATAACATATGGATGCACTTCAGGGACACAGGGATGAGCAAAGGCGCCACCTCGTTTGCCGGGAAGAACAGGTGCATGAATCCACTGCTTAGTGAAAAAATCATCCGCAATGGTTGCCATCTCCGGGGAAAATTCATTAAAGGAATCAAGCACTGTTTTTCTACATGTGGGCCAATCAATTTTCTTTGCGGGTAAAGAGGGCAGAGGAGCATAACGATCGTAATCACAAAGCTCATCAAGACCAAGCAGGTTCCGCTTTACCTTGTAGTATCGTCCTACCAGATCGTAACGACTGGTCACGGCACTGACCAGTGTTTCAACTGTTTTATCATAGAGTTGGTTGTCGAGATTCATGGAACCAACCCAACTGTCGTGGCTACGGATACGATCCGAAATCATTTTGTCGGCTGCCAAGGTATTGAAAATGTGAGTGAGGATGTGGTTTTGACTGGTTAGCCCCTCAGTCATTTCTGCTGCAGCGTTTTTACGCGTCTCACGATTACTGTCATAGAGGTCAGTCAACACTTCTTCTTCACTACGTTCTGTAGGGCCAAATTTGAGATGGCCAAAGATCTTTTCAAAGAGAGTGGTCCAGCTTCGTCGTCCTACTGGTTGTATTTCAAGGAGTAAAGTCTCTTCCACCTCAGCCAGTTGATGCGGAAGGTAACGGCGCATGGAGTGGAGGTAGTGGGCGTAGGAGGCAAGAATTGGCTCATGCAATAATGCATCTACCTGTTCCTGACTGATTCGGTTCCATTCAAGTTCAAAAAAAACTGTCTGCTTGCCGCACTGACTGATTAACTCACGTATACGTTGGTTGAGTGCACCTGCCTCTGCGTTGTTCACCTGGGTTGTAAAATTGAGGAAGCTGTATGTGGCAAGCCTGCCAAGAGTTGAATCGAGTTTTTCTAGGCGTGTTACAAGGCGGTAGATCTCTTCGGATGAGAGTGATGCAACTTTGTTATAAAAATCATTTTTGATCTTTTTAGCTTCATCACTGGCACCCGATATGTCTTGTTCTAGTGCTTCAGGTTCAGCTGTAGGGTAAAGGTCTTCAAGGTTCCACACAATATTTGATGTGGCTAAGATATCATTTATTGATTGTTTATCATCCATATGCTCCTCCTTATGCAAGATTAGCGTAAGCTCGCGATAAAAGGTCCTACAGAGGCAGGGCCTTTTTCATCTACGAGGCGGATAGTCTGGGAACCGATTACTGCCATATCTGCACGTCCGGTAAGTGCCTCGATATCCTCTTTATTCTGGATGCCGAAACCTACTGCGATTGGCAATCGGGTTGCAGCGCGACAGGTTGCAAGATAGTCATTAAAGCCTGTATCGAATTCAGACTTTTTGCCGGTTACGCCTCGTCTGGCCACACAATAGATAAAACCTTGGGCATTGGACTCAAGTTCAGCCATTCGCTTAGGAGTTGATGTGGGAGCAAAAATAAGTATGGGAGCGATCTCGGTTTTTTCTGCCTTTTGAAAAAAATCTTCACTCATTTCAGGAGGCAGATCTGGAATAATAAACCCTTTAATATTGGCTGATTTAGCCTTTGCAAGGAAACGCTCTTCACCATACTTGAAAAGTATATTGTAATACGTCATGAAGAGGAAAGGGATATCATAGGTCGCAGCCATTTCAGCTCCAAAGTCAAGGCACTGCTCAACGGTGGTTCCGTTAGCAAGACTATCCTGATTAGCTTTAAGGATTACCGGCCCATCGGCCATTGGTTCTGAAAAAGGTATCTGCATTTCGATGCAGTCAACACCGTTCTCAACCATCTGGCGGATGATTTCCCTGTTTGTTTCAAAGGAGGGGTAGCCGAGAACTATATGGGTCATAAGGAGGATTTCTTTTTCCTCTTTTTTCTTTCTAAGTATCTGTTCGAGTTGCATGTCTTGCCCTTGTATGTGAAAAGTGTCGTGTAATATCAGGTGTTATTGCTGTATTCATCGGCCCTGTTAATAATAAATTCCTTCCATGATGGATCGTCAAAGGCATGGGCGATAGTGAAGATATCCTTGTCTCCACGACCGGACATATTAATAATTATCGCCTCATCTTGAGGAATGGTTGGAGCTTCTTTAAAGGCCTGAACAAAAGCATGAGATGACTCAAGCGCAGGGATAATTCCTTCAAGCTTCATGGTAAGATCAAGAGCAGCCATGACTTCTTTATCGGTAGCAGCCTCAAAGCGGACACGCTTTTTCTCCCAGAGGTCACTTAATATAGGGCTGACACCAACATAATCTAGGCCGGCCGCAACCGAGTGTGTATCTAACATCTGACCGTCGCTGTTTTGTAAAAACATGGTCTTATATCCTTGGGCAACGCCTGGGCTTGCATCATTGCCGCAGAGGCGGGCAGCGTGCTGACCACTTGCTAGGCCATGTCCTCCTGCTTCCACTCCTACCAGTTCGGTATTGCTTTCCAGGAAGTGAAAAAAAGAACCCATTGCATTGGAACCTCCACCTACACAGGCATAAATCCTTGCCGGAGGCTTACCGTGAAATTCCTGGATCTGCTGTACCGTTTCCTGACTGATGATAGACTGAAACCAGGTGACCATCTCAGGGAATGGGGCCGGGCCGCAGGCAGTGCCGAGAACATAGTGGGTGGAATCAATGTTAGTAACCCAGTCGCGGAAGGCCTCGTTTATTGCATCTTTTAAGGTACGGGAGCCGTCTTTAACCGGAACAACAGTGGCACCCATTTTCTCCATCCAGAACACATTAGGCCGCTGACGCAAAACATCGACCTCCCCCATGTAGATCGTACAGTCGAAACCGAACTTGGCGGCCATGGTAGCTGTAGCCATACCGTGTTGGCCTGCTCCAGTCTCTGCGATGACCCGTTTTTTACCCATGCGCTTAACGAGGAGACCTTGGCCCATTACATTGTTGGCCTTATGTGCGCCGGTGTGGTTCAGGTCTTCACGTTTAATGAAAATCTTTGCTCCACCAAAATGGTTGGTAAGGTTTTCTGCAAAGGTGAGTGGGGTTGGGCGACAGGAATAGGTACGCATCAGGTCGATGTATTCCTGCCAGAATGTCGGGTCCTGCCGGGCCTTGGTATACTCGCTATTAAGTTCCTGAAAGGTTTGATTGAGGACTTCCGGGATATACGCTCCACCCCAGTTACCAAAAAATCCTTTATTGTCCATTATTAACTCCATAAAATTGACATTGCACGGCAGGCGTGCGGTTTAAATATTAAGGCAGTATGAAGAACCAGCTGGGCAACTACTGCAGATTTTGCCTGGGTGAGGGGTAATCCTGTTATTTCGGGTGGGTATCTTGATACTCAACGGGGAAATCTGCTATAGTAAATAATCCCGTAAAAATATACTTCAATATGCAAGGAGAGGAGTATGCCACAATCCGAAAATGATGCAGCCCAAACCGAGATGGATCTCGGAAAAGTCGTTACCTTCCCGCAAGGTATCCCCGGGTTTGAAACCTACACTAAGTATACTGTTTTTCACAAGCAAGAAAATAATGCCCGGGTCTACTGGCTGGAATCTATCCAAAGTCCCAAAGTCACTTTTACCCTTGTTGATCCGACAGATTATGGTCTGAACTATGCCCTGGACCTTACTGATGAAGAGACAAGGATGCTTGAGGCAGATGATCCATCACAACTTGCTGTGCTCATGATGCTGTCTAAAAAGCAAGAAGGTGATGAGGGAACCTCATCCTTGCATGCAAATATTGCAGGCCCAATAGTTATGAATCTGGAGAAAAGACTTGGAATGCAAAAAGTTTTAAGCTCCGCAAGAATGGATGTAAATATTATCCAGAGTTGAGTGTTGTTACTCACAAACATTTTAAAAGGGAGCTGTTCTTTAGTGCCTATATCGTCATTGAAATGTTTGTGAGTTGTCTGGTTCTGAAATGTATGTGAAAAATTGCTCTACACATCCATTGATGTTGTCAGTGGATTCGCAGCCGCAAAACTGCTGCAAAATCTTCTGGATAATGGCCATTTATAAACCTGAGTTGTGCTTCACTGAACGCACCAGGAGATTCTGGCAGCTTTGGCAGAAACACGTAGAGTAGTGGCTGTCCTACTTCTCCTCTTTGACCAATTCTTTTTGGGTACTCAATAGTTGTGACCATCTTTGCCCCAATGTTGGCAAGGGCCTTTTGCGCAACAAGTATACCGGTATCAAGGGACTTTCTAACCTTACTGTCAGCTTCAACAATATTGCCAGGAGGATACCCCGAGGAATCGTCGAGAGTCATAAGTTGTAATTCCCACTGGGACGTCTGTGCTTTGGGAACGAAGAGCATCACGTTTTCATCCTGCCAGATCACAAGGCTGGAAGAGAGGTCGGTCCTTTCATCCAGCCGCTTGTTGTTTTCTATGGCAGCCAGGTAATCGACAAAAAAATCTCGTCCATAAACAGCACGGTAGCGCTGCATCACATCGGCAATCATATCTCCACATCCAAAGGCGGGCAGAGTGAAATCGGGGTTGTGTAGATTGCCATTATAGCCTTCAATCCGGTCCGGAATCATAGCATATTGCTGATGGATCTGCTGATGAGAGGCATGAAGACGATATTTGCTCGGGGCATAATCAAAACCAAAATTCCATCCCCACAATGTAGCTGAGTTAACCAGTTCACCGGTCTGAAGTCGCTCAATAATTCTGCTGCGCAGGTTTTCGAGTTCGTTACTTTGTAAGGGCCGACTGAGTCGTGGATAGTCGAGGTCAAGTTCCTCAGCAAGGCGGATGTATGTGCGCTGATAGTAAAGGTGACGAAGACCATGTATGTCAGCTGTGGATAACTCAGGGATTGAGTAACGTATAGCGTCTTCAGCCATGTTTGCAGCGTAATGACCACCACCTATGTAGGAGTTTCTGCGAAGGTACTCATAGACATGAGTCGATGAACCTCGTGGAATTTCACCTACGATTTCACTGCCTCCCTGAGCGCCTGGGCGAATTACCATGGCAATTTTGTAGGCTGATGGCAGGTAATGATTATTTGCAACAGCTTCAAAAAGAAGATGATTATGTATAATTGCCCTGATGGCACCTTTTGAATCTTCCAGGTAACTGAGCCCTGTAGGAACTCCTTCGCCGTTTTTCTCAATATCACAACTCATTTCTGCTAGTTTGACAATATCTGCAGGATCAGTAGAGCAGGTTGCTAGGGCAAGTAGCATGGGAGCTGGAAGCTTTTCTACAAAGGAGGAGGAAACATTAGCTTCGTCTAAAACTTCAGAAAACGACATGGGCTCTTGATCAGCTATGCGTATACGATCATAGTTATTCGCACTTGTATCTGCCCATTCTTTATCGATATAGGTTACCCCCTTAAAAGGGAAGGGGTTGGGAATTTCGAAAATCCAGTCTGCATCGTCCACCTTCAACGAAGATTGTGGAAAGTTTCTACTATTGTCTACAGTCTTACCGCTATCCAAATGACCAAGTGTTGAAATTCGCGTTTCCTGGCGCATTGAGGTGACGGTATAGTTGGGCTTGTGGATACCGTAGATAAAGAATCCTTCAGGGCTGACGCAGCTTCTAATTCGAATCATAATAGTCTGTAGTTATGGATAAAAGTAAATAGTGAATCATTTATTCCAGATTTCAAGAGCTTGCTGATATATCTGCGAGCGAGAGAGTCCAAGATCTTTTGCAAGCAGTCGACAAGAATCTTTTAAAGACATTCCAGAATGATCACGGTACCAGATAAGCAGTTCTTCTATATTCTCACCTTCAGCTTTAGCCGTCGAACCTGGGCCGATAATAATGACGAATTCGCCACGTGAGTTTTCAGTACTACATGACTGAAGTAATTGCTGAAGGGTGGTTTTATTCAGGTCTTCATATGTTTTGGTGAGTTCTCGTGCCCAGAGTGCAGGGCGGTCTCCAAATGTTTCAAGTGCATCGCGCAAAAACGACTCAACCCGTCGTGGAGACTCATAAAAAACTATCGGATATTCGGAGTGTGTTAACGAGGAGAGGAGCTTCTTGCGTTGGCTTGTTTTAGGTGGAGTAAATCCTAGAAACAGAAAAGAGCCATCTGTAAAACCAGAACAGCAGACTGCTGCGGTAAGGGCAGAGGCACCGGGAATAGGACAGACAGTTATGTTTGCATCATGGGCCAATTGAACAAGAACCGCACCAGGGTCAGATATTGCAGGAGTACCGGCATCGCTTACGAGAGCGACATCTTTCCCATCCTGTAGATGTCCAATTATTGTGGCACCTCGCTCATGCTCTTTTTCACGATAATAACTGATCAACGGTGTATGGATAGAAAAGTGATTGAGCAGCTTTTTAGTGTGGCGTGTATCTTCTGCTGCAATAAGATCAACCTCTTTTAATATTCGGAGTGCACGAAGAGTAATATCTTCTAGGTTACCAATTGGCGTGGCAACGATGTAAAGGGTTCCTGCAGAGGGTGTTGCTGTATTTTGCATGCAATAGGCCAAGGGAAAAATGTTATTTGATAATAGCAATTCCGAGCATTATGCTCAATATACAGGGAAAATGCATCTGCTTTCTTGACAGTGTTACTACTCGACCTAATATATGAATAGGTGCTCATATAGTTAGTCGAGTAGTGATTCTGTGAAATGGGAGAGTTCATGGCTAAAGATTTATGTGACTGCAGGGTAATACATCATGATAAGGTTGCAGAAGCCAGAGACGAAGCTCTTGAAAACCAGGATATTGAGGCACTGAGCCAGATTTTTAAAGCATTTTCTGATCCTAGTCGTATTCGTATTCTTTATGCACTTATTTCTCAGGAAATGTGTGTATGTGATCTGGCTGCCTTACTTGAAATTTCAGAATCGGCTGTCAGTCATCAGTTGCGATTATTGAGAACTTTAAAACTTGTAACAAATAGAAGAGACGGAACGATTCTCTACTATAGACTAGCAGACGAGCATGTCACTGTTCTTATCTCCATAGCCTTGGAACACTTGCGTGAGAATCAACACGTGGCAGTATAACTGCTTGAACGCTGACCTTTTAAACTCCTGTTATAGAAATTATGATTTTATCTCTTTTTTTGGACATAGTTAGAGAAGCATGGAACATCCTTCTCGACTCTTCTGTTTATATTCTCTTTGGTATCCTGATTGCTGGTCTTTTAAAGGTTGTACTGAATCCTGATATCATCCTTCGTCATTTAGGGAGGGGCAGGTACAGTTCGGTTATTAAAGCAGCACTGTTTGGTGTGCCACTTCCGCTCTGATCTTGTGGTGTGTTGCCGGCGGCAGCATCATTACAGAAACAGGGGGCAAATAAGGGGGCGACTACAGCATTTTTAATCTCTACGCCTGAGTCTGGAGTCGATTCCATCGCTATAACCTATGCGCTGCTAGACCCGATAATGACAGTTGTCAGGCCTATTGCAGCATTTGTTACAGCGGTATTGGCTGGAATTCTTGAAAATCTGCTCAACTGGACTGGCCCAGGTAGAATTAATGATGCACCTCAACCATGCTCATCTGAGAACTGTTGTGATGAAGGTGATGTTAATACCGAGAAGGTGGGTGTAAGTGATTCTTTATCACAAAAAATAATTTCAGGTGTCCGTTATGCTGTAATTGATGTGTGGGGCGATATCGTGCTTTGGTTTTATGTGGGGCTTCTTATCGCCGCATTGATTACCGTACTGATTCCTGATGCCTTGATGGTAAGTTTACTTGGTGGTGGCGTTAGTTCGATGTTTATTATGTTGCTGGTTGGTGTTCCTCTATATATTTGTGCCACGGCTTCAACCCCTGTTGCTGCTGCACTTATCCTGAAAGGTGTCAGCCCCGGGGCAGCTCTGGTGTTCCTTCTTGTAGGACCAGCGACCAATGTGACTTCGATTTCAGTTCTGTTTGGAGTGTTAGGTAAAAAAAGTACGTTTAGGTATCTGACAGTGTTATCTCTTTCAGCGGTTGCCTTCGGACTAGGAGTAGACCAGCTTTATTCTCTTTTTGGTATATCTCCGCAGGCTGTAATTGGTGAAGCAGCAGAGATAGTCCCATATTCACTGAAGATTGCGTCAGTCTTGATTCTTGTGCTTTTTTCAATCAAACCTCTGTATGTGCAAATTGGTAAAATTTTCAGTAAAAAAGATACGCAAACACATTTCACAACAGGTTTTCCTGTACCCCCCAAGGGGACGGCAGGTCCTCGTTTACCCAAAATTCATTAATGGTTGCGAGATTGGCAAGTAATAATTTTTACCTCGGTTAGATTATTGTTCAGGGGCTGTTACTGGTTGATTTCTTTACCTGTTTATGCCTATACTGAAAGATATTACATTTACATATTCTAGCCAGCACTTCTCCTCAACGCAGGTGATGTTAGCCTCAAATGTTTTAACTAAAATAAAGTAGTGCACTGTATTTAGGTTAAAATACTGATTAGGATGACTGTGCATGGACTGAGCTCTGTTGAAGGTATTGTAGATATCTAAACGATCGATGTATGAACGGATGACCTTGTATTACAGTTGCTGAAAAGTATTATAAAAATGTTCATGAGAAATGCAGTCTAGTGACTCATACAAATACGACGACACACATTAACGTGAGATTAAGAATGAATAAACACATTGGTATACTGACCGCAGGGGGAGACAGCCCAGGCTTGAATGCAGCTATTCGTGGAATTGGTAAAACTGCACTCAAGACCGGTAATATACAAATTGTAGGGTTCCGTGACGGGTTTCGAGGCTTAATGGAAAATAGAACTATGCGCCTTGAGTGGGATGTGCTCACTTCTATTTTAACTCAAGGCGGGACAATTCTTGGTACCAGCCGTGATAAACCGCACAAGATGCCTGTGGGAACCGAGGTTATGGACATGACTCAGGTGATTTGTGACAATTACCGGAGGCATAATCTGGATGCTCTTATCTGTATTGGTGGTGGAGGTACTCAGAAAAATGCCTATCGATTGGCACAGCAGGGGTTAAATATCATTACCCTGCCAAAGACTATTGATAATGATGTCGGCATGACGGATGTGACGTTTGGTTTTCATACAGCAATGGAAATTGCAACTGAGGCGATAGATCGTCTGCATTCCACCGCCCATAGTCATCATCGCATAATAGTAGTAGAAATTATGGGGCATAATGCAGGTTGGTTGGCATTAGGAGCTGGTATTGCAGGTGGGGCTGACGTTATTCTGATACCTGAAATACCATACGATCCTATCAAGGTAGCTCAGGCTATCCGCGAACGGCAACAGCGGGGCACTAATTTCAGTATTGTAGCTGTTGCGGAAGGTGCCTTATCTGTTGAAGAACATGCAGTTCTTACTGGCCTGAAGGAAAAGAAGGCAAAAGCCAAGGAAGCTGGAGATAATAAACGAGCCAAGCAAGTGGCAGAAGAGTTGAAAAGCCTTGCCGGTTCGTTAAACAATAATACCCTGCGGTTGACCAATCAGCTTGAAGAGTTGACCGGTCTTGAATCACGACTCACTATACTTGGGCATTTGCAGAGGGGTGGAACACCTAGTGCTGCTGATCGAGTGCTTGCAACCCGTTTGGGAAGTGCCTGTGTTGACTATTTTGAGCAGGGTATTAGCGGGTGTATGATAGCAGTTCGAGGGCAGGGCACAGAGGCTATACCACTGGCTGATGTTGTTGGCAAACGACATACAGTTCCTGCTGATCATAGCTGGGTGACTGCTGCCCGTAATGTGAATACCTGCCTCGGGGATTAACATTCATTAAAGAACTGTTCTGCTTCGTTTATGTTATACAGAACCGGGGCAGAACGTATCATTCTATACTTTCGTGCTTATCTCACTTTTAGATAACCTCCCCCCATCTCCTCTCCTGTAATTATTACATTTCTATTTCCTGTTTGCGCCTAAATTGAATCTAATATCCGTGACTTGCTAACTTTCCTGTCGTATTATTTATGTAGAGCAGTGAAGTCTGATAAGGAGGTGACATAGACTATACTATACAATAAGCCATCAGTGCTTTTCTATTAATGACAGTTTAGAAGATCTTGTTGCAATAATCTAAGTTGGAGACTTATGACCTCTCATAAAAAAATATTCATTCTTGATACCAACGTTATTCTGCACGACAGTTCCTGTATTTACAGCTTTGAGGAACATGATATCCTTATCCCAATTACAGTTCTTGAAGAGCTTGATAATTTCAAGAAAGGCAGCCAGATTATCAATTATCATGCACGACAATTTATTCGTGCACTTGATGAACTTAGCTCAGAAAAATTGTTCAATGGCGGGGTGAAAATAGGGCCGGATAAGGGGCGGATTTCAATATGCCTGGAGCGGCCAATGCATCTTGATTTGAAAACCAGCTTTCCAAATGCGGAAAAACCTGATCATAAAATCTTGAATATTGCTTTCCATTACTCAAAAGAGACGGGTGACAGTGTGGTGATTCTTGTCAGTAAGGACATGAATCTTCGAATGAAAGCCCGTTCTGTAGGCTTAATGGCTGAGGATTATACTACCGATCATGTTCGAGATCCGCAAAAATTATATAGTGGCTGTCGTTATGAGGAAGATGTTTCCCCTGATCTGATTGAGTCTTTGTACACCCAGGTAGATGGGCTGGCAGGATTCGGATATGAAGCTGATCCTCCATTTCGCCCCAATGAGTTTGTGATATTGAGAAGTGGCAAAAAGTCGGCTCTGGCCACTTTCAGGGAAAGGACAAACTGCTTTGAACTTGTCCAGAAGCATACCATTTATGGAATTACACCACGAAATGCAGAGCAGTCATTTGCAGTGCACGCATTACTTGATCCTACTGTATCCCTCGTTACAATTTCAGGGAAGGCTGGCACAGGTAAAACCCTGCTGGCTCTGGCAGCCGCTCTTGAAACGAGAAAGAACTATTTACAAATACTGCTAACGAGGCCAGTTGTACCACTTTCGAATAAGGATATCGGGTTTTTGCCTGGTGATATTCAGTCGAAGATAGGGCCCTATATGCAACCTCTATACGACAATCTTGGGGTAATTCGTAACCAGTTCATGCGAAACAGTGATATGTACCAGCGTCTTCAACGAATGATAGAAGAGGAAAAGCTAAAAATTGAGCCGCTCGCTTATATACGCGGTCGGAGTCTGGTCAGAATGTACATGATCGTTGATGAGGCACAGAATCTTACTCCACATGAGGTTAAAACCATTATAACGAGAGCTGGAGAAGGCACTAAAATCATCTTCACTGGAGATATTCATCAGATAGATCACCCGTACCTAGATATTCACTCTAATGGGCTCAGTTCCCTGATTTACAAGATGCAGGGACAAAAACTCTATGCCCACATTGATCTTCGTAAAGGAGAGCGGTCAGAACTTGCAGAGTTGGCCAGCGATCTACTATGAAGTGAACAAATAGATAAAACCTCAAGAGGCATAATGTCTGTACTGGTTCCAGATAAAAGTGAAGGAAAATTCTCTAGTACCGATAATTATGAAAA
>CALNZA010000012.1:0-13433 GCA_942490935.1 Desulfocapsaceae bacterium | reverse complement strand
ATCCATACAGCGAATCCGTTACCGGACCAATAAAGAACCTTGACGATGTTTCCTTTTCCTGTTGCAAAAGCAAACAAACTCCCTGAAAACAGATCGAGTTCGAACTGTTCTTCGACAAGCAGCGACAGACCGTTGATTGATTTACGCATACTCGTTGCTCCAAGGGCAATGTAGACCCTGGCGCCACCTGTATCTGAAATCATTGCCTCTGAAGAACGGAGATGAGTTTTTTGAGACAGCCAGGCGAAAAATCTTCTGACAATTCTATCCGATATTTGTCGTTTCCAAGATACAGAGACAATCCGGAGTCTTTACCTGCAGGACTTGTTGATGGTGGTGCCTGCAGTGTCAGGGGGTAAAACTTCAGCTTTGCAGCTTTACTGCTTTTGGCCAGTTGTCTTTTCCAGTAACCAAAAGTGGATAACGCCAGACCGTTTTCTTTGCAGTATCTATTTCTGACTCAGCCCACCTCTGGTTGCAGCTTTCAATGTGGTGGTTCCAGAATTCTTTTTTGGACTTCGATGAGGATTTACAATTTTCTACTGACATTCTATACCTCCATATTTTTTGAGGCATAGATGAGCAGAACTGGAACTTTTTAGGTAGGTGTAGTTTTCGAGTCGCTTACCAACTTATCAAAAGAACATCGGAATACCATAAGGCTGTATCAAGGATCTTTCACGATCTTGTCGTTCTAAAGGATCCCCGATGTATGGTGTCATTTCCATCTGTTTACCTATCGATTGAGCACGCAATTGGCGCACACGCCTTGATTGCACTTGGAATGAACTCTTCAGGATACATCCTGTATCGTCCACGGTTAGAGACTCTAATTCGTGGAATGTGGCTACTATACGCTGCAGACGATTCGCAGCTTAGTAACTTACTTGCACAGATGTCTATGGAGGAAGAAATATCGCAAAAGAACCATATAGGCCTTTCTAAAATGCTAAAACACCTTGAGCAAAGTGAGGGCTCCTAAACATATTCGTGAAACGATTAGTAGAATTTCAGGATGTCACTTTGAAGGCCTTGAACAGTTTTGTCCATGGAGGTAATTTCCCTATGGTAATGGCCCTCACCACGTATCCCCCTGAATTATCTGTTAATGCATTATTAAATTCTAATGCTTTAGTTGCAATTGCTTCTCAACTAGCTGTCAACTTGTCTGATGACAAGTCAAGACTAGATTCTGTTAAGGATTTACATAAAAAATTTTCTGACTGTTTGCGTATAATTAATTAAGAAAATTCAACCATGAGCTTACAATTCTGATGTTACATAGCATTGCTGACTGATAGTATTTTCATAACAGTGCGGGTGTACCTATTCGACAGATCGTGTTGTGTTTCAGTTAATATCTTGCACGTTGCCTGACATTTCTTCCGGATTGATCAGCAAAAACAATCTGGTAACATCTGGGATGGCATGAAGCATGAATTTCAGCTCACTATTATTAATTATATTTTTTGAATAAAAAAGTAAGCTTTTCATTATGTTCTAATGCTGGCCAAGAAGGTCATTTATCTAAGGCAATTTCTTGAGCAATAGATTCATTGCGCGCTTAACGACTAAGGAGGGAATAAGGAAAAGATCAACAATTGGCCAGATGAGTGCTACTGGATAAAGTGCTACATTTCTGTAAAGTGCAGCAGATAGTAAGAATGGTAAAATACTTGCAAACCAGAAAGCTAGTTGTCTTTTTTTATAACCCAAATATGAATTATGTAACCCCAATATAGGTAGTGGGACTAAAGACAGTAGGTACGCAATTTTTAATGATTTTTTCTTATCGCGATAAAGATCTAGGATTTGAAGTTGTGCTGATTCATTTTTTTTACCTAACTCATATTTTACAGAAGAAGGAAATCGTTCGTTCTCAAATGCCTCCGAAAGCGTTGGAATTTGAGCTATTTCCGGTTCGATATCGAGTAGTGGTTCTGGAGATAATCCAACCTTCTCTTCTAAAACTTTAATTAGTTGTCCAACATCATAGTCAACACGGGTTTCAGATATCTCAAGTGCCTGTCGTCGTCCTAGACAGCCATTCCAGTCGAAAGCGGACAGTTAGTCCACGCGAATCCGGACACCCAGTCCAGTGATTCCGGACACGTGTGTCGGAGCGAAGCGACGCTGTTCTTTTGTCCTTACTTTGTTCTCATCATTTAAGTCAAGTTTGCTTTCTTTTTTCTCATTGATTCTCCTTTAAGTTTTATTTTATGAGCGTTGTGAACCAGACGGTCTAAGATGGCGTCAGCCAAAGTCGGGTCGCCTATCTGTTCATGCCAGTGCTCAATCGGTAGTTGGCTGGTCACCAGTGTTGATTTGAGGTTGTGCCTGTCCTCAAGGATTTCTAAAAAGTCGTGACGTTGCTCTTGGGTTAAAGGAATCAGACCATAGTCATCGAGTACAAGCAGATCAGCCTTAGCAAAAGAGGTCAGCAGTTTCAGGTAACGGCCATCGCCTTTTGCCAGGCTCAAGTCTTCAAAAAGCTTAGTCATTCGCAGGTAGAGGGTGTTAAATCCTTCACGGCAGGCTTTTTGAGCGAAGGCACAAGCGAGAAAGGTTTTGCCCACACCTGTTGGACCAGTAATGATCAGGTTGTTATGATCTTTGATCCATTGGCAGTCAGAGAGGCGGAGAACTAGAGATTTATCCAGACCTCTAGCATGTCGAAAGTCAATGTCTTCAATAGAGCCGTCCTGGCGTAGTTTAGCCTTACTCAGTCTGGTTTTTAACCTTCGTGTTTCCCGGACAGCTTGTTCGTGATCGAGCAGCAGTCCCAGGCGTTCTTCAAAGCTTATATCGTTAAGGCCACCCATCTTCATCTGTTCCTCTAAAGCAGCAGCCATTCCGGAGAAGCGCATTGTCGTCAGTTTTTCAAGAGTTGGGTGAAGCAGCATGATATTCTCCTTTAATGGGTTGTTGGTTTGTAATAATTAGCACCACGGATATTCTTGTGTTTGACCGGCTCTTTCTTACTGTTTTCCTCTGGTAATGGTTTTTGATCCAGCCCACTTTTGAGGATTGATTCTACGCTTCGATATGAGAGTGAGTTGATATGTACAGCACGTTTGCAGGCTGCCTCCAGGCGCTTTTCACCGTAGGCTTTACCAAGTCTTAGAATCCCCAGTAGAGTACGATATGCCTGTTGTGGATGTGTTCTTTTTAACAATAATAGTTCTGTCAATATGACAGTCTCAGGGCCGATTTTAGCTGCCCATCGTTTGAACCTCTCTGGAGTCCACTCAAGGTATTTCTGGTGTTTAAGCGGCATATGCTCTTTGATCGTTGCATGACGTCCACGAGGAACTTTGCGGAGATGGCTTGCAACCCGTTTATTACTGTAAAAGCATTCCACAGTGTTTTGGGTATAACGAATATCAAGTTTCTTTTTGGCCAGGGTGTGAGGTACTGAGTAGTAATATCCCTCTACCTCCACATGATAATCAAGATGAACGGTGGCTTTTTTCCAATACGCCAGTTCGTAATGGGATGCAGGCAACGGCTTCAAGGCAGGCTTGTCTATTTCTTCAAACAAACTTTGCCGGCTGCCGGTAAGCTTTTTGAAGGTTCGACTGTTCAGCAATTGCAACAGTTTTCCGATTTCCCGGTTCAGGTCCCCAAGACTAAAGAAGGTATGTTTACGCAGTTTGGCCAGTATCCAGCGTTCCACCAGTAAAACACCGGCTTCCGCCTTTGCTTTATCCCGTGGTTTTCTAACTCGGGCTGGTAAAATCACTGTCTGATAATGTCTGGCCAGGTCGTTATAGGTGGGATTTATATCTGGTTCGAAGCGGCATGTTTTGTTGACACCACTTCTTAGATTATCTGGGACAACGGCCTCGGGAACACCACCGATATAAGAAAAAGCACGGATATGGGAACCAATCCAATCTTCAATCTTTTGGCTTAATGTCGCTTCTGCATAGGTGTAACTGCTAGCACCCAATACAGCAACGAAGATCTGGGCATTATGGATCTCACCGGTTTCGCTATCGACGATACCAACAGTCTGACCTGCATAGTCCACAAACAGTTTTTCGCCTGCCCTGTGCTCATGTCGCATGACCACATCAAGACGAGCAGCCCAATCGCGATAACTATGACAAAACCAGCTGTACTGATAGCCATCGGGGTGCTGCTCTTTGTACTCCTGCCACAATAGGATCAAAGTTACATGCTTTCTGGATTGCAGTTCTCTGTGGACAGCATGAAAGTCTGGGACAAATCGCGATGAAGAAACTTGTGGTACAGTTGAAGGGAAAAGCTGTTGCTCAAGGGCAGTGTCACTTAACTCGTCGGGTAGCGGCCAGCTCAAACCTGCGGCTTTCGCACGGTGTAGATAGTCTCCGACTGTACCTCTTCCTATGCCGCAACTCCCACTGATTTCTCGGATGCTGCGGTTACAGTAATATTTGAGACGTAATATCTCACGTATTTTTCGCATAGATAACCTCTTTCTTGGCATGCTAAATCTCCTTGAATTAATCGTTCAAAAAGATCTGCTTACTACCAGTTAGTTCTATGCGTCGCCGTACTTAAAATCTCCTGTCCGGATTCGTCTGGAATCACTGTCCAGATTCAAATGGAATGGGTGTCCGGAATGAAATGGAATCACTGTCCGGAAATTGGCAATTAACGTTTCTTTTTGGTGACTCCAAGTTTTTTCATACGAAAACGCAAGGTACTCGGTTTGACATTGAGAATCTCTGCAGCGCCTCCCTTTCTAGCAACCTTCCAATACACCTTATCAAGTACAGCTCGGATGTACCGACTCATAGCTTCGTCAAGACTCAGGCTTGTATCAATCTGATTTTCAGTTGTGTTTTGCTGAACTTCTTTTATCGTTCCACTAAGCGATAGTCTGTCAAATACAAGGTAGTCACCATTTGAAAGGATCAGGGCGCGCTCAATAACATTCTGGAGTTCGCGCACATTTCCTGGCCAGTTGTACTGCTGCAGTTGTTTGATATCATCACTGTGAATAGTAGGTGTCTGTCGAAGGTTCATCTCCCTTGCCTTGCGTTCAACAAAATAATAAACGAGTGATGGTATATCCAGGCGACGTAGCCGAAGAGGAGGGATGCGTATTGGTAGAACATTTAATCGATACCATAGGTCTTCTCAGAAAGTCCCTTTACGTACCATTCTTTCCAGATCTCGATGTGTTGCAACAACGACCCAGACATCAACCTCGATGGTTTGAGTTCCTCCAATTCGTTCAAAGCGTTGCTCTTGTAAACCCGGAGCAGTTTTATCTGTGCTTCCGGACTGAGTTCGCCAATCTCATCAAGAAATAGTGTTCCCCCGTCAGCCCTTTCAAAACGTCCACGTTTACCATCCGATGCTCCAGTAAAGGCTCCCTTTTCATGACCAAAGAGTTCGCTGTCGAGAAGGGTTTCTGGAATAGCACCACATTGCATGGAAATAAGAGGTCCCTTCCTACGGGGTGAGGCCCTATGGATTGCATTGGCAATTATTTCCTTTCCTGTGCCTGTTTCACCCAGAAGTAAGGCAGAGCTTGGATGACTGTGCTATCCTTTGAACCTGTTCCATGACCTCACGGAGGCCAAAGTCTGCGCCAACGACCTCGACACCTACTGACTGCTTAATATCCTTTAAAAGGGCTATATTGTCATCTTCGAGGCGTTCTTTGATCTTCTTTAGCTCTTTGAATCGGCGTGCATTGATCATGGCAATTGCAAATGGTTCGCGTACTGCTTTGATAAAGTCTGCATGCTCGGACAAGTAGCGATTAGCTCCTGTGGCAGTAATAAGAAGTATACCGACCCTGTCTCCCCGGATTTTTAGCCGTAAAAAAGGGCTGAGCTTTTCTCTAGCTGCGGAAAAATTTCGAGCAGTGGCTTTGGCTGATTTTTTGTGGCTTATTTACAACCATCGTTAAGGCGTCCGATGGGAAATCTGTGAGGAGATATTCTTTCTGCTTACTTGAAAGGGTGATTTGTGAACTGTCATCATCCCAGATGTAGTTGGCTCCATCCCGGGCATACTTGGCAACAATGTGGATATAGCCATCAGTGACGTCTGAGAAACCAAGGCCTATGGTGTCCGCCGGAATATATTTCCTGATGTATTGAAAGGTGTCAGCTAAGGCATCTTCAATTTCTAGATTGCCGCATATTCGTTGTGTGACCTCTCTAAATATCTTTGCTGTTTCAGCCATTGTCTATACCCTGTCTCCGTGAGTTCATATATTGTCTAAAGTGTAACATATTGCGTCGACAGGAGCAACATGTTGCGTTTTCGGGGAAAATTGAATTCGACTAAATGTCGAAATTACAGGTGGTTATGAAATGGAATGATACGTGCTATGTAAACAGCAAATGGTAACCATATTTTTAATAATTGTATTACGAGAAGCAACAGGGAGGGTTCATATGAAAAAGATCGAAATGCTAAGAGTTCGTTCGACTTCTGAAGCAGTCTCAGAAGCCATGCCGTCCATAATGGCTTCCATAGAAGACTTGAGTAGTGTGCTTGATGTAAGTGACGTTCAAATAATGGAACACACCATATATCAAGGTGACATTGCGGTGTTTATCCTCTGGGAGAAAAGCGGGGTGCCTGAAAAGAGTGAAGGGGGCTTGATGATAGCAGAACGATTACAAGAAATAGGCGCGTTAAATCATTTTGTCTGGTTGGCAAAATAGAACCTGACGCGAGGAATATAATAAAGAGTAGAAGGGGGTCAATATGACAAAAGATGTGGTAATGGCTGAGAAGGAAAGACCTGATATTGTTCAGGATGAAGCCAAGACGAAACTGAGTGATTTGTGGCTGAAAGAGGATTACTGGGCAATTTGGCTTGGTTTTCCTTCTTCTGCTTGGTACTCTCATTTTTTTACCCAATAAGCCTCAGGGGATGAATGAGATCTTTACGTCTGCAAATAGAACAATGGAGCAGGAGGCGGAAAGGGCACCATTTAAAACCATCGAGTTTTTAAATGCTCAGGATAAAAAGGAATCTGTAAAAGCGAGAAATCAGAATTTTGCAAAAAAGATTAGTTCATTTTTAGCTACACCAAAGGGTTGGACGTCTGATTTTACTGACTCTTTCTACATGAATCAGGAAAAGGCAGATGCTCTTAATGCAGTAAATGGTGATAAGTACGCTGCCGCAAAGGCTGTTGCAGCAACAGCACTTGCTGATGCAGGTGCTGCAGAGAAACTGGCTGAAGGAGCGGCATTTAATAACCCGGCGCTTAATGAGCAGGCAGTATATAAGATTGAGTCATGGCGAAAGGCCAAGATGGCAGAATCATCAGCAAAGAAAGGAGTGTCAAATAAACCATATAATATAATTCCCTCACTTATTGGGGTGATGGTAGCAATGGGATTGTTTTTTGCAATCGGTATGAAGTTCATGGGTAAATCCGTGCGGAAGTTCCTTATCGCCTTCATCGGTGTATTCATTGTCAGTGTGCTTTCATATTTTCTGTCGGGACAGTCTACAATGAAGCACTACGGGATCGGTTATGCCGCCTGGGCCATCGGTATCGGGATGGTTATTGCAAATACGATCGGTACTCCAAAGTGGGTTAAGCCTGCTCTGCAGGTGGAGTTTTTTATCAAGACAGGTCTGGTTCTTTTAGGAGCCGAAGTTTTATTTAATAAGATTGTGGCGATTGGTATTCCAGGAATATTTGTTACCTGGATAGTGACTCCCGTTGTTCTAATCTCTACATACATTTTTGGTCAGAAGGTGCTGAAAATGGAGTCGAAGACTTTGAACATGGTTATTTCATCGGATATGTCAGTTTGCGGAACTTCAGCTGCCATTGCTGCGGCCTCAGCTTGTAAGGCCAAGAAGGAGGAGTTGACTCTAGCCATTGGACTATCCCTGATTTTTACTTCAGTAATGATGATTGTTATGCCCGCAATCATTAAGGCCACAGGGATGCCATATATTCTTGGTGGTGCATGGATGGGAGGCACCATCGATGCAACTGGCGCAGTTGCCGCAGCGGGTGCGTTTTTGTCAGAGCAGGCACTGTATGTTGCTGCGACTATTAAAATGATCCAAAATGTTCTTATCGGTGCTACAGCTTTTGGTATTGCCTTGTATTGGACTCTTCGTGTCGAGAGAACTGAAGGGAAGAGTGTTGGTTGGATGGATATTTGGCACCGTTTCCCAAAGTTTGTTATCGGGTTTCTTGCCGCCTCGGTCATCTTTTCATTTCTCTATGGAAAGATGGGAAGTGATGTCGGGTTTGCGATGATTGATAACGGAGTACTGCGAGGGTTTACGAGAATATGTAGAGATTGTTTCTTCTGCTTCTCTTTTGCAGCGATCGGTTTGGCAACTAATTTCCGTGAGTTGGCACACCATTTTAAGGGAGGAAAGCCTCTCATCCTGTATGCATGTGGACAGACTTTTAATCTCATGCTTACTCTGATTATGGCATATGTAATGTTTTATCTTGTCTTTCCAGATATTACTGCAAACATTTAACACCTAGTTTTCATCAATATCTCCCGGTTGTAACAGAATGATCGTTGCGCCGGGAGATAGATAGTAGAGGTCTCGAGTTCAATGAAACAAGATAGAATAAAAGGCGTGTTTATTTTATGCATAATTATAGTCAGGATCTGGAGTTTGATGGGCTATGCACTGCCTCTTCTAACTAAATCCTTTGATGCCACTCAACATCTAGCGAATTACATAGATCAAGAGCAGATTGAAACTGGTCAGTTTTACTATACCGGCGTGGAACTCACCGGAAAAGCAGAAGCAGGCGCAAGGGCTTCCATAGCATTTACCGAAATGAGAAAAGCTGCTTTAGAGAATATTCCTGCTGAAGATACGACGGTTGAGGATTGTTCTGAAAATGCTCATCCAAATGGAGTTAATAAGCCACAATTTAAGGAGTAGGGGACAGGCTGATTGTACAGAATAGAAGATGCGGGCTTAGAATCTGTATCAAGCACAATTTAAAATGAGGGCGTAGCATGACGAGAAATATAAATATTTCACCTATAGTGACCCATACAAACAGTCAGCAAGAGCATAATATATTCACATCCTGCCAGTCATGGCAGCAAACAGACTACTGGGTTATATGGTGCCGGACTTTTGCCTGCTCATTTAATGAATATAGTTGTGTGTTTTCATGTTCAGTACCAAAGAATCGAGAATTCACTCACAGATTGTCAATCAGCATCCAATATTGACCCCTTGTCAGCGCCCAAAAATGACCCCCCAAAAGTCAAAAATATAGTAGTTCATCCTACCTCGAATTAGGTGTCCAGCTATTACTGGGTAGCTCAAGTATTTACTGGAGCGAGAATGGGCCTCAAATAACGTTCGTCAGAGCAGGAGGCCGTAGGTTCGAATCCTACCACACCGACCACATAATCGTATAAAAAGCCAATCACTTACATAGTGGTTGGCTTTTTACGTTTCTAGGACTCCCTACCTTTCATTTGACGATCCTTTGACGGTTCGTTTTTTGCTATCGACCTCCCTATTGCTATTGCAAACTTGTTTTTGTTAGTAGTATCTACATACTCAGTGTCACAATGTGGTGAATGTGAAATAAATACGGACTCTTGTCTGCAGTTGTTGTATTTTGGTATTGCTTGATAAAGCTCAATCTATAAAATTCTTAAAGGACGCCGATAGCCTGTTTGCTGCAATACATGAGGATTTTCGACAAATCCCCGACAGCAGAGGTGCCAATTGCACAATCTCACTGGATGATGCACTGATGTCCGGCTTGGCAGTGTTTCAGTTGAAGCACCCATCCCTTCTTGCCTTTGACAAACAACGACAGAAAGAACCGCAAAACCTGCATTCAATGTTTGGCATAACCAATATACCTTGCGACAGCCAGATGCGGACCATACTGGATCCATTGTCACTTTCTTCGTTGCGTGCACCTTTTCGTACGGTTTTTCGGCATCTTCAGCGGGGAAAAGATTTCGAGAAGATGGCCTATATTGACGGCCACTACCTCCTGAGCGGTGACGGTACCGGCTTCTATTCATCTGGCAAAGTCTCATCTCCTTATTGCATGTCAAAAAAGAGTCGCAATGGTCAAACACTTTACTATCAACAGATGTATGCCGCTTCCTTTGTGCGCCCGGACTGCAAGGTGGTCATCCCTGTCTTTCCGGAGATGATGACCAAACAGGACGGCATCAGTAAAAATGATTGCGAACGAAATGCAGCTCAACGTTTCTACACAAGGTTTCGAAAGGAGCATCCCCACCTGAAGGTTATTGTGGTTGAAGATGCTTTAGCCAGCAATGCACCTCATATTCGAGACCTGCAAAAACTCAACCTGCGCTATATTCTTGGTGCCAAGCCGGGTGATCACACCGCACTTTTTGCTGAGCTGGCCCAGGCAGTAAAAGAAGAGCGTGCCACTCAAATGTCATTTATCGATCCGGAGGACCGTCAAACAGGTCACTTTTTCAAGTTCGTCAACCAGGTTCCTCTGAACAAATCCAATCCTGATTTGCTGGTTAATGTGCTCGAATACAGCCAGATCGACAAGAATGAGAAAATAACCACCTTCAGTTGGGTGACCGATATCGAGATAACAAAAGAGAATGTTTTCAGGTTGATGCGGGCTGGCAGAGCCCGCTGGAAAATCGAGAATGAAACATTCAACACCCTGAAAAATCAGGATTATAATCTCGGCCATAACTACGGTCTTGGCAAAAAGAATCTGAGCGGGGTATTCACTATTTTGATGATGCTCGCTTTTCTCATAGATCAGGCGCAGCAGCTCAGTTGCTGGCTCTTTCAGGAGGCATTGGCCAAAGAGGAATCAAAGAGGTCGTTGTGGGAAGCTATCAGAGCTTTCTTCCGCAACTATCAGGTTGATTCGATGGAAACTATCTTACGAGCCATAGCTCATGGCATAGATGGCCCCGCCCTGAAAGAGGTATGCAGGACATAGCAATGCTATAGTCTTGCAGTTATTCAGTTGTCAGAGATCAAAAATATCTTGGAAAATCGAATTTAACCAAGGTTCAGGGATTTGTATATCCAAAATTTGCTTAAATCGGCCTGAAAGTCTCTGGGCCATGGAAATAAGTTCAGTTTAGCAGTATCTCTTCCGCTTATAGCTTGTAGATAAGAGATGAGAAACTGAAAAACACTATTATAAGATAGGTTCATCTCTAAAACGGGATTAGCTGGTAATAACATACTTTTGTGGAGAGGAATAATGTGTGATGAATGCAAGAGCAATCGGCGCTCAACTACTGGCAGTCGTTGATCACCTTTGTGTCTCTGATATTTCTCATCATCGTAACCTCTTATTGGTGGCTTCCGCTTATGTTAGGTCTTTTAGTGGAAGACACTACAATTGCAACTTTCATTACATCTGGAATGGCAGCTGTTTGTGCCATATATACTCTATTATGGACTTATAGATCGAAGAGAGCAGAGGAAAAATGCAATTCGAATCAGCCAACTCAATTATATATTCAGACACTAAAGATGACCTATATGTTTGTCAAAAGACAATCGAAAAGATTGAAGATAATACTGAAATATTCAATGGTGATGAATTTGCATGGAATGAATTTGTAAATGATTTGACTGTGCTTGTGGATGGTTTAGGTCACAAGAATAATAATATCTCCTATTTGTCCAGTCAATTCGATACAGAAGAGTTTGCAAAAATACATGCTTTATATATCGATTTTAGGTGGATCCTGGGTAAGAGTTGATAAATTCAAATCAGTTGAAGGGAACTTTGATTTAGTTAGTGTCCATCCGGAAACTGTGGTTTCAAAATGTTGACGGGATAAAATTTGTTCTTTTTCCAGTATTGATGCAGACAACTAACCGTTGTGAGCATCAATTCTGATAAAACCAGCCCCATATTACCGTAATCTAGACACAGTTACCCCATTGTTCCCAAAAAAATATCTTTTGAAAACAATGCTTACATCTAGGCTGACCCCTTTGACATCTTCAATCTTGCAATAATAAGTAGGTTGTAAGAGACAATTGCACTCCATACGTACTGTTTGAACCCATCCCAACCGCCCCAATTGCACCTGCTTAGGCCATATGCTCGCTTCAAGGTGGAAATATTAGCTTCGATGCCAGCACGAAAGTTTTTTAATTTGCGATACACCCAGTTGCTCTTGGCCATATCTGCAATCGATAAACCTCTCTTCTTTGAAAAGACTACATCTTTCACACAATTCTGCTTGGCATACGACAGATTATCTTTGGAAGCAAAGCCTCCATCTGCAGTAGTTTGCCGGGGAGGCCTGCCATAATAGTCTTGTTGACGATCAAGAAGCTTTTGAAAGCATACAGAATCAGCAGGATTTCCTCTTTCAATTAAACAATCAATAATCAAGTTCGAAGCACCACCTGTCAGGAAGATCTTGTGACCATACTCTGTTTTACGGTTACCCTTAACAATGATATCCGTGTGGGTCTCAAAGAGGGAAACAACTTTTTCAGAAGCAGGGACTTTCTCATTTCTAAGTACTCGCTTTTCAGTTTGGTCAATTACCTTTCTAAGAAGCCTAATAGCTCTGGCAATTTCCTCTGCGAGGTTTCGAGCTCTGAATACATCTAGAACGTCACTTCCGCCCTCGAAGTAGTGGAGCTCGACAGCAGCAGGTTCACCATATGCACACACCTTGTAGGCGTATTTCAGCATATCTTTATAGGCTGCTTCACGTACTTTTCGGCTCTTAGCGTTTTGGATGGTAAACAATCGTTTCTTGACAACTCTACGGTGATCAGAAAAGTAATATCCTGGTTTGGGAGAAAGCTTTTTCCCATCAAAAAGCCAGCGGGTAATAACCCGTACACCGTCCCAAAGCAAAGTGGAGTCACTTGGTGCATGAATATCAGTTTCAACTACCGTCGAATCTAAGCGAATCTTTCTTCCCTTCTCAAGTTTTTCTTCATTTGCATAGGAAATAACAAACTGATGAATAGCCATCCAAGTCTCTTCTTGTAACGACTTTATATTGCTTTGTAGCGTTGAAGTACTGGGTGATTGGCTCTGCTCCAACCTTGCAAAGGATCTCAAGGAACGTGAGTCAGCGAGAAAATATTCTAAATCATTGTATGTCATTTCCCGAATCTGTTTTAGTACTGCACAGCGAAGGACTTGATCTGCAGTCATCCCTTTACGGCCAGTATCTGTTCTACGGCCTTTAGAAAGGTCAGCAAAGACGAAATCTAGAATTTCAGGATTGGCATCAAGGACAAGAGACATCTGCTCAAGCTCCTTAGGTCCTGGGTTTTTACCGAGAACTTCAAAAATGGTCCGTTGAATATTTCGCTTTTTACGCATATAGCCACCTGTGATAAAATGACGTAATCAAATAATTACAGAAGGTTACCACACGCACATTACCATATTTCTCTTGAAAATTTAATCAGATTTTCCTTACTTTTCGTGTGTTCTTAGGAGGTTATC
>CALNZA010000011.1:0-7084 GCA_942490935.1 Desulfocapsaceae bacterium | reverse complement strand
AGCTACAACACCTCATCTTTCGGGAGAAAACAGTATGACCAAAATCCTTTTTCCATCTACTTCAATCTTTTGGATAGAATTTATATCGGTAAAATTGTCTCGGACCTTGGTTATTTCCCGATTAAGGAACAGGTACTTCTTTCTGGTCTTCGTTGATTCAGGGATAGTGATGATTTTCGAATCACAAATATATTTCCGAAACAGTTCATGGGAGCGCATACTCCTTTTGTCATGATTGCCGATTGTAGATATGACATTCTTGCAGTTTATCGCCTTTAAAAAGCGGCCGGCTTTAATGTATTCAGTTTCCAGCCCGTCTGTTGTGTTATCGCCAGTATTAATTACAATATCGGCATCATAAGAGTTTAGCTTCTCAAGCAGCACCTGATCGTCTCCCTCCCAATGGCGTGGTCCAAAATGCAAGTCTGAAATGTGTAGGATATTCATGTTTTTTAAGGAAAGAGATGGGACTGGGACTCTCATGGAAAAGCACCAGCCTCGGTACCGAACAGTTTACAGTACGATTTGAAATACAACGGTTATTGACAAGGCCACTGGTCAACCTTGCTCACTGCCTAAATGGGCTTTGTGTCGTTTTTGTTTCTTTTTGCTGCCTTTTTTTCTTTTGCGGTCATAGCCGGTTTTTTCTTACTTTCTTTGTTGCTTTTTTTTTCCTTGCTCATGTTTTTAGCTCCTGATAAGGATGAGGATTAAGATTGGGTTTCGACTGTTTAAGTAAGCGACCACTGCCAGCCAAAGATGACAGATATCGTCACGGTATATGCAATGAGTGCGTAATACCAGCGACCTGCAAATTTCGGTGTCTTTATAGGGGCCACGTTCAACACTGCAAACAACATACCCTTGTCGTCAATCGTCCACATCAATATATCAGACAGATAATCGACGAAGTAACGTTTTAGCTTTCTCCACCCAATGTTCGGCCCCAGTTCTACGCCAAATCTCGCACTTATGGTGTTGTGCTTGTTCACCATCTCACAGGTATATTATCTAGACTCTAACAAGGACTGGATATCGAGTAATTTTTCCTGGACCCCTATATATCCTTCCTCAATAGCGTGCGCTACCCGATCGAAATTCATCATCTTCAATTCTCCAAGACGAGGCTGGATCAGTATATCTGGTCTGTCCACCGCCAGATTTATACGACTTATACGTTCCTCCATGATATTGATAGAGGTTGTGATTGTCTCAATGATGTCTGGGATGGCAGCATCCTTTTGTCGAGCAGATGAATTTATATTTTTTAAATTGTTTTCAAACGCTTCATAGTAGCCAAATATTCTCTTGGTGATCGCATTTCGTTCATTTTGCTCTGTTTCAAGGGCTTCCGGTGATACTGACTGGTTCTTTGAATCATGATTGCCTGTGGATGTGTTTTTTTGGCGGGAAACTATCCTGGTATTAAGATCAACGGCTATGACAATCTCTGCCCCCATTGCCCGTGCTACTCCAACAGGTACTGGATCAACAAGTCCCCCATCTACCAGCCAGCACCCGTTCATCTTCACCGGAGCAAAAAGAGCCGGGTAAGACATTGTTGCCCTGAGGGCGCTGATGATATTTCCTGACGTAAGCACGACTTTTTCTCCACGTTCAAGATCTGTCGCCACCATTGCCAGCGGTATACTAAGGTCTTCAAAGTTTTTAATGGTGCTATGCATCGAAAAGAGTTCGGTAACCCGTTTTGTACCGTTTAGAATGCCTGACCGTGAAAACGCCATATCAAAATAGGAAAATATCTTTTTCCCATCCATCCGGAGTAAAAATTCTTTGAGGGAGCGGAGACCTCCACTGGCATAAATTGCACCGACATATGCTCCCACACTGCAGCCTGCGATGATATCAATGGGGATGCCGGCGTTCTCTAATGCTTCGATAATGCCGATATGTGCCCATCCCTTAGAGGCACCGCATCCAAGAACGAGTCCGAGTTTCTTACGAGATGGCATGATCTTCGATCTCCTTTAGCAGAAGATGAGACATCAAAAAGCGTATAGGTAATATCAATGCGCTCTATCACGTGGAATGGACTTTTTACTGATCGATCATATTTTCCGAGTCTCCTGCAGCTGTTATAAAACTTGAGCAGCATCGCCTAGTAAAGATGGTTCCTGAGCGCATAATGTCAGTGACTTATCATTGAATTTATCCAGAACGAAGATAATCACTATTCTTGGATTCATTCCCCCTTCTCCTGGTTAAGCAAACTGCTAAAATCAATCTCAGGATACAGATTCTTCATGCAATCCGGGCAAATGCCGTGGCTGAATTCGGCTTCCGTATGTTTTTGGACATAGACTTCCACCTGGCTCCAGAACCCCTTATCATCCCGAATCTTTTTACAACTTGCGCAAATAGGAACGATACCGCGCAGTGTTCGAATTTCATCAAATGCCTGTTTTAACGCTTTTTCAGCCTGCTTGCGCTCGGTAATGTCACGGAATATTCCTTCGACGCCCAGGATTTGCGAATCCTTATCATAGTAAAAACCAGAGGTCGTAGAAACGGGCAAAGGGGAACCATCCGCACATATCAGCAGAACCTCATGATCGTGAACAGCCCCATCTCGCTCAATAATTTCCAGCATTTTCAACCTTAATTCTGGAAATTTCCAAAAAAATGAGATGGGTCTTCCGATCATTTCCTGCGGTGAATTGTAGCCGAGCAACCGTGCTCCGGAGGGGCTGATGAATATGAGTACTCCCTGAGCGTCTGTTCGATAAAAAGTGTCCTGGATGTTTTCGATCATGCCACGATAACGGAACTCGCTTTCTCGAAGGGCCTCCTCGGCCTTTCTGCGTTGTTGAACGTTTACCACGAGAAATATAAGTGCCGTGAGGAGAAAAAGTGAAAAAACAAAGACGATTGTACCAATGGTTTTAGGTACCCGGAAAAATGATTCAGGGCGATTGAATACAATACTATTGTCGGGTAGGATATTTTCGTTGATCAGATAGTGTTGCAGCATTCGATAATCGAAGAGGTACTGATTCGGGCTATTCGTATCAACAGGAAGAGTAGAAACCGGTTTACCGCTTAGGATGAGTAATGCTAACTTCGCTGCCGCCTCACCTTGAGCGAATCCCGTCACGCATTTTCCTCCTACCATGCCATGATTGATCATCCACTCCGAACGTCCGAAGACAGGAATTGAGGACTTTCTGAATACATCTTCAAGCTGCCACGGCTCAATGTTCATACCAGTGCTATCTTTCCAAAAACTTACAAAAAACGCCACCTGTTGAGGGTCTGCATCTTTCAATGTTGTCGATAACTCCTTGAATTTCATACTATCTGTCAAAATAGCTTGGACGCCGGGTGCTATGGTGGGTAGTGTGGCAATCAGGTCTTCCTTATTTATCTTTCCGGTCTCGGTTTTATCACAAATAATAAAGATTTTTGTGGCATTTGGACGAGCTTTGAATGCGATTTTCAAAGTGTCGGAAAAATCGCCGTGTTCAACAACCCCGGTTACCCCAGGGCGGGCAGAATGGAGAGAGGGCTTATAATCGTTGATGCCACAAAACACAACTGGAACGTCAGGCAAAAGGGAGTTGGCATTTTTTACCAGTAGATCTAATGAGTTATTGTCAACGCAAACGATTAGATCAATATTGGCACTTGCGTATTTTTCAATATAAATTTTTCGCAGATTTTCTAAATATTCCCTTGTATTCAGCCTTTTAGTGTCCATGTATTCATAGAAAAAGTGCACATTCTGAGAAGAAGTAAAGACAGACTCGATTCCCTTCTGGACGTTATCAGACCATTCAGCACGGTGATATGAGAAAAGGACGAGAACTTTTTTTGATTCTTTGATTATCGAAATGGAGGTTGAGGGTAAAGGTACCTGATTTGATGAGTATCCGGAATGAGATGAATTGAGAACAGCAAGAAACAGCAGAATCACTAATGTCCGCAGGGCGATCTTTCTCATGGATGAGAGGTCTTCAAGGTGGAGGGGAAGCTTGTTCATGACGGGGCACCTCCCATTCAGCAAATTCCAGTTAGGTTTATTTCATGACGACCGAAATGCAGCTCGCCATTTGGTGGCGATGGCCAAAAGCACCAAAAGTGCATTATTCGGTTTCTCCCCCGGCCAGATGAGTCTCTCTAAATTTCAATAGGCACCTTGCCTGTTAAGACTATTTGTCATTTGTTCCGCTATGAGACTGTTTGCTCCAAGTTTTAAAATAAAATTCATTTATGCTTATTTACGATATATACGTTTGGAGTTTTTTCACGATAAAAATGCTCGAAGGTGCGGTGACCGTGTCGTGAAGACAGTTTATGCTCCACGAAAAATATTGGTAAGGTTAACCGCCTATGTCAAATCCAGGAATATCTACAGCAATGAGAGAATATTTCCAATTTCCTCATTTTTCTGCTTTCAGCACTTTCCTTATAAGGGTAGCAATGTCCTTTTTGGCTAAAGGCTTCATTGCAAACCCCTTTATCCCGAACATTCTCGCCTTTTCTTCTGAAATCAAATTGCTGAAACCTGTGCAGAGAATGATCGGCAGTTTTGGTCGTATCTGCAGGATGCGTCGTGCCAGGTCAATACCAGTCATGCCAGGCATTGTCTGATCGGTGATGACCAAATCGAAGAGGTCCGGCTGACTTTGTATAATTCTTAGGGCCTCAATGCTGTTTGTCTCTACTGTCACCCTATAACCAAGGCGCTCGAGCATGGTCTTACTCATTTCGGCCAGAATCTTCTCATCGTCGATATAGAGAATATTTTCATTGCAGAGTTGTGTGCGGTCAAGCGGTGCCATCTCGACTTTCTGTAAAGTCGAGTCGGAGATGACCGGCAGATACACTCGAAAGGTTGTTCCTTCACCTGGCTTACTGTGAAAGGTTACAAAACCTTTGTAACTCTTCACTATGCCATGGATGATGGCCAGTCCCAGACCAGTTCCTTTGCCGACTTCTTTAGTGGTGAAATACGGATCAAATATCTTCTTTCTGATTTCAGGGGCAATGCCTGCACCGGTGTCGCTGATTGATAGCTGCACGAAATCTCCCGGTTGCACTCGCGGTTCGTTTGCAAGATCAAGCCGGGAGAGTGTTTTCTTTTTCAGTGAAATGGTGAGGATACCACCCTTCTCTTCCATGGCATGGAAGGCATTGGTGCAGAGGTTCACCATTATCTGATGAATTTGGGTCGGATCGGCGAAAATAAGTCCCACTTCCGGATCAATATCCTGCTGAATGTCAATGGTCGCAGGCAGTGAGGGGCGCAGCATATTAAATACTTCCTTTATGATTACAAAAGGTTGCAAAGGGATATGCTCAACCTCGGTCTGACGGCTGAAGGCGAGTATCTGTTTGACTAAATCTTTGGCCTTGTGGCTCGCCGTGACGACCTCGTCAATATATTTTCTGACCATCGAATCCGCCGGACTGTCTTCACGGGCCAGTTCGGCGTAGCCAAGGATTGCCATGAGGATATTGTTGAAGTCATGGGCGATGCCGCCGGCCAGAGTGCCGATGGCCTCCATCTTCTGGACCTGCAATAGATTTGCTTCTAATCGTTTTCGCTCAGAAATATCAACATGGGTTCCAACAATCCTGACGGCCTTTCTATCCTCATCAAAGACGGCGGTAGCTCTTGAGAGAATGTCGACCCAGTGACCATTCTTGTGTTTCATTTTAAATTCCATTTCAAAACGATCACGTGTGCCTTTAACCAGCTCCTGTTGCATTTCCCATGATTTTCTAACATCTTCAGGTTCTGTCAATTTTTCCCAAACTGAGAAATCATTTGGCAGCTCATCAGCTTGGTAGCCCAACATGCGCTTCCATCCCGGAGAGTAGTAGATCTCATTAGTTATGAGATTCCAATCATACAAACCATCGTTGGCTGCCTCCATTGCTAGTTCAAAACGGTCTTGACTCTCTCTTAACTGTTTTTCTGCTCTTTTTCTTTCTGTGATGTCATATTCCGTTGTTAATATTAATGATCTTCTGTTTTCTATATCTATACGCTTTGCATTAACAGCTACAGGAAAGGTTGTACCATCTTTGCGAACATGTATGTTCTCCACGTAAAACGGTTCACCTGTCATAATTTCTGCTGTTCTTTTTTTAACCAAACGTTTTCCATCTTCGTCGTCTATATCAGCAACAGATCGGCCAATAAACTCTTCACGTGTGAACCCATGCGCTGTACAAGCCGCTTTATTTGCATCAATAATCAACGGAATGCCGTCTGAGGTATTGGGATCAAGAATCATACAGTATCCCCCGGCCTGTTCAAAAAGAGCGTGAAACATCTCCTTACTTTGAATGAGTTGCTCTTGTTTTTTATAAAGCTCGTGCCGAGACTGTTCTAACTTATTGATCAGATGCGACTGTTGAACATTCTGATAAGCAGACGAAGAGAGTTGATTCGCCATTGTATGGAGCATTTTGGCAATGTCTGTAAAATGTTCTTTTGTCATCGTGGGAACTTCACGGAAAGCAACAAGGAACTCTCCTTCATCTGCCCCTATCTTGCGGCAGTAATCCAGCATTTTTTCTTCTGTCTGAGTTTCATCCCGAACCTGCCCGATAAGCCAGTTGGCGAGGTGCTTTTTTCCAACAAAAATACCCGCACCAGCATCCCAGAGACCACCACTCATACATGTTTGAATTGTAGGACCCTGGATGTTAAGTTTGCCTATTGCTGCATCTGACTTGTAACAATTTGCTAATCCCTTCTCGGTTTTCCGTATGATATCTCTACAAAGACGGCAGAAATTACTGGGGCGTGTAATTGGAACACCATCAACTCTGGTAATTATTGAGGCGACACCAGTAGCTCTTGAAAATTGATCTTGCAAGCGTTGAATATCATCAAAATTAAAGAGATCTTCAAAGCTTATATTGATAAGAGAATTGTCGATTTGATTCTCATCCATCCCAAATATTATCCTCACAACTTTAAGTGATACAAATTATTCCTAGAATATATGAGTTAAGGTAAACCAAAACAAGGTGTTGAACAATAATGTAGGTAAGTATCACGACCAATTTCAGTTTACATTATGATATTAACATGTTTGATAGTGCGTTT
>CALNZA010000010.1:0-7931 GCA_942490935.1 Desulfocapsaceae bacterium | reverse complement strand
GCCAATCGATTTCGTTTTTTATTTCTCTTTCACGGGTAGGAAGTGGTATAGGTTTAGGAGAAAAACATCTGTCGGCTCATCATCGGTGTAGAAAATACCAACCAATTCTTCGTTTAAGCCAAGGATATCGAGAAACTTTTCTAAATCACTGTAGAGTTGATTACTCATCATGTTTCTCTCCTTATTATGGATTTATATCACATCACGTATTGGTGGAATTAAATTTAGATCTGGATAAGATATCATCTCTACCATCATTAATACCATAATGTGGTACGAGTATCAGTTGATTTCAGAAAACAGCCCTTGAGCTTGACATTGCCAAATCGAGGGGATTCAATTTTGTTACCTACTCAAACGAGAAGTGTTTCCTGATGGTCAACCCTTTAAAAGGGTGGAACTTGTTTTTAAAATGGAGCAATCGCAAGGTAGAGACTATCAAACAAAGGCTCTAGTTGGACTTCAGAGTGCCGGACTTGACCTTAATTCCTGTAGCGTATTATCAGAGGGGTAACAACATCAAACTATGAGGTGTACTTTCAGTCTAAGCTTGCCATGGGATATATTTACGTGTTGAAATATTGATTGAGTGAGTTTCGACAGGTGTCATCTTCGCTCCATAAAATACTAATTATATGAAAATAAAGCAGTTTGAGCTGCCCTGGAAAAAGCTCTTACTCCTGACTGACTACCGACATCCGTTCACCCGCTTCAAAATAGTGTTTCCGAATTTGCTTTTCCAATTCAACCGCATCGCCTAGTTTCAGAGTGTCAACAATTATCTTGTGTCTATTGTATACCTCATGGGGCGTATACAATTTTATCCAGTATCGAAAAAGTAAAAATTTAGATAGTCCCTGACATGATCGGCGGCAGAATTCGACGACGAATTCATTATCTATTCGGGAAAAGAGAACTTTGTGAAATTTATCGTCTAGAGCAGCTATTTTCTCTATGGGTTCATTTTGTTCAGCAACCTCCCTCATCTTTTCAGCTATATTTTCCAGTTTTTTAATATCTTTGGCGGTGTATTTATGGAGAACTGTAGAAACGGCTGCGGCTTCTAAAATGCCGCCTGTAAAATAGCTATCCTTAATTTGATTTGGATTGAGCTGAGTAATAAATTTTCCTTTTTGAGGTGTCCAAACAACCAATCCTTCCTTAATCAGAATCTGCAGTGCTTCGCGGATGGGTGCCCTGCTAATTGAGAGATTTTGGGCAATGACCAGCTCTTTTACTTTAGTCCCTGGCGTATAGGTGCCGTTTAAAATAGCCTGTTTGATATAATCAGCAACAAGATCCGTGTAGGTCTTTTTTTTTGTATCTAAATTCATCTATATCTCAATGGAAAATAAAAGGGCAAAAATCCCTGCTATCCGGATTCGTAAGCCCAAGATATCGGAATTTCGAAAAGTAATTGTTACTACAATACGTTATAAAAGGAAAAGAAAGAGACCCACTTTGTTTAGTGGTCACGCATCAATTTGTTAGAAAGCAGATAGTCAAAATCATCTTCAAAAAAATTTTTCCTCTCAGTAAACTCTAAAATTGCTTTCTGGATATTTTTTTTCAAAATAGGTACTGCCCTCTCAATGATAGCAAGATACATGTCAGAGTCCTGGGCGTTGAATACAGGGATTTTCCATATACGAATAGCAGATTCTGAAATTGCCATAGAAAGCACTGCTGAACTACCCGGCATTATTCCTCCACCACCAACCAAATCATTAAGCTTTGACGACATAAAGCTTATGCCTCCGGCATCTTGGCTGACAAGAACCGCCAGTTCAGCAACAATTTGAACTTTCTTTTTTGAGCTTTCAGCTGTTGCGAGAGCATTCCCCAATTGAGCAATCTTTAGGCCAAGTGCACGAGTTGCAGCAGCCATTTGGCCCGAGCCTCTAGGATAGGCAGTATCAGAAGCTATACAGGGAATATTTGCTGCCTCGGCCCCTTTAACCAGGGCTTCATAAACGAAGCGATTATCAACTTCACCATTAATCCTGACCAAAAATTTATTTCCATCCTGCCCTTTACAGACAGCGGGAATATATGCTTTGCTTTCCAAAATAATTGTCGGCAATGAGTCAAGGCCAAGTGTCTTCATCAACTTTCCTTTTTCCCCAAGCATCACATTGCCTTCGAGGTCTTCATCAGGGCCAACTCCACCCTCGTTAGCATTAAGAATACCCAATATCGATACGGGAATAGAATCAATTTCAATCACTGCTCCGATGCATCTGCCTATCTTACCGTCCATAGCCTCTGGACAAAAAAGCAGAAGTCCTGGGTGTTGTTTTTCGAAGGTATTTATAACGGCAAGACAAGTGGCTGTCTGCAAAGCTACAGGAAGTTCCAGACAACCTTGCCCATAGATTCTACCAAAGGCTGTAAAGGCTGCGCTCTGACTATAAACGGCATCTAGTCCGATAGCTAAACGAGCAAGCGTCGCTTCATACGGTGTAATACCCCGCCTGGCAGTAGCAATACCGGTGCCGCCATCCTGGGTTTTGACGATGACAGTACCGGTATCAATATCAGCTTCAACGGATGAGATCGTTGTACAGACAGGAAAAGCTCGACGCAGTAGGCAGGCAATAACTGCAAAACCAGCAGAGTCATCTTGAACAAATCCGGAATGACTGTGAACGTGTCCAGCACCAGCATGCCCAGTTATTCCAAGGATTCCTTTTGTTTTGGTGCTCCTGGTAACGTTCATAGCTCACTCCTTGAATTTCATCTAATCATTTGCGAAACACCTATGGTATCAACAAACTACAGTCCTGGTAACCAAAGCGATATTTGGGGAATGAATGTCAACAAAACGAGAGCCAAAATCATGGTAAACAAAAATGGCATGACAGCCACACTGAGCTTTTCAATGGATATATTGGCAATACTGCAACCGACAAAAAGATTGACACCAACCGGGGGTGTCAAGAATCCCATCGACGAACAGACGATCATAACGATACCGAAATGGATCGGATCAACACCCAGCACTTTGACAACCGGCAGAAGCAAAGGTGTCAGGATAAGAATATTGGCCAGAGCATCCATAAACGTTCCCATTATAAGCAGGAAAATGAGGATTATTGGGAGCAGGATGAATTTGTTATCGGAGATTGAAACAAGAATGTCGACGAGTTGATTTGGCAGATTATAAAAGAGCAAAATCTGACCCAAAGCTGTGGCCGTCGCGACAACAAGAAAAATTGATGATGTCGTCAGTGCTGTACCCCTGAAAACATCGACAACTTTTTGTACACTCAATGTCCTTAAAATAAGACCTTCCATTATGAGTGAATAGACCACGGCAATGACACCTGCTTCCGTCGGGGTGGTTAGTCCGCCATAGATTCCACCAAGAACTATAATTGGCACCATGAGGGCTGGCAGGGCATCTTTTAATGTACTTGCAACCTCTTTCACGGGCGCTCTTTTTCCAGTGCCAGTAAAACCGTATTTTTTTGCCAGGATATAACTGCATACCATGAGACAAAAACCAATAAAAAGACCAGGAATAATTCCAGCGATGAACAGGTCACCAACTGAAACTCCGGCAGTAGTTCCGTAGATAATAAGCGGTACACTCGGTGGGATTATTACTCCTAGGCAACCTGCAGCGGTGTTCACTGCGGTAGAAAATGATTTGGAATATTTTTCCTTTTCCATGGCGGGAATCATAATACCACCAACAGCGGCTACTGTGGCTGGTGCAGAACCTGATAGAGAGCCATAGAAGAGACTGGTAAGTACAGAAATATGAGCCATACCACCTGTTAAATGGCCAACCAGAGCTCGGGATACAGCCAGGAGTCTCTGGGCCATGCTCCCTTTTTGCATGATTTCACCTGCCATGATAAAAAATGGTACTGCCATCAGGGGAAAAACATCAAGGGATGTGATCATCTTTTGTATAAGAAATTCATATGGCAGCATGTCGCTGACAGTCATTCCCACAACCACACTCAAACCAATTGCGATACCAATGGGAACACTCAACAGGAGAAACGTTGCCAGGGCAACAAAAGTCAGTACTATAGCCAGGTCCATTGTCAAATACTCCTTAAGTAATCTCTATTTCAGCAGGATTAATTTTTCCGGTAATCAACCACCACAGTCTCTCAAGTGTTCTGAGTCCCATGAAACCCAAACCAATCGGCATGCAGAGGTATACCCAGTAGGCGCTAATTTCAAGAGCTGGCGTTTTCTGCCCAGTACTGGCAAGGAAAATGATGAATTTCACCCCCAAAATGGTTGCGAAGAGACAAAAAATAAAAGTGAAAATTGAGGCGAGAATGGTTATAGGACGAGCGAATTTGCCTTTAAAAACAGTTCGTAAAATGGTTACTTCCAAATGCCTGTCCATCTGTGTTGCATAGCTGCAGCCGACATAAACGGCCCATATAAAGAGATAACGGGCGAGTTCCTCCGACCAGTCGAGAGAACTTTGCAGGACATATCGGTTAAAGACCTGGACCGCAGTTATGCCTGTCATCATTACCAGCGAAAGAGAAGCTATAACCATCTCAACACTGGGGATCATGGATTTTGGCGAATCTTTCATGGTAATGCCCTCCATTATCTCAATAATCCGAGTGGCTTTTGACCACTCGGATATTCAGCTAAAGTTATTCAGTTGCAATGGTCACTTTGGCTTGCTCAATCAAATCTTTTCCAATTTTGTCTTCAAACTGAGTGTAGACACCTACAGTTGCAGCAGCCCATCGCTCACGTTCTTCAGGGGTGAGTACGGTAACTGTTACGCCTTTTTCTCCGAGCTTCTCCAAGATTTCCTTTTCGCCATCACGAATGAGTTTTCGTTCGTAGAGCTTAACTTCTTCGAAAGTGGACAACAGGAGTTCTTGGTGTTCTGGGGTTAGGCTGTCAAAGAATCGCTTGGAAACCATCACCAGGTGTGGGCTGAAAAGGCTGTTGACGATAGTTACATGATTGTTGACCTCAGGAAAATTGTTGTACCAGGCGAGGTTGAGGTCAATATCGATCCCATCAACGGTCTTTTGCTGCATTGCTGTATAGACCTCACCCCATGAAATTGGAGTAGGGTTCATGCCAAGGTCTTTGAGGGTCTGGATATGCGCTTTAGAGGGGGTTGAACGTATTTTTAAACCTTTTGCGTCCTCAAGAGTGGCGACTGGTCTACTGTTGTTCCAGAGATTACGAAAACCTATCTCAATATAACCGAGTCCGATAATACCACTCTTTTCCAGGGCTTTTGCGGCATTCATGCCAATAGGCCCATCGGTGATCTTATCGGTAGAGGGATAGTCCGGAAAGAGAAACGGGAGGTCAAAAATCAGGAATTCATTGGAAAATGGTGAAAGATTTGGTGTAGAAGCAGAACCCATCTGGAGCATGTTGAGCTGCAAACCCTGAACTACACTGTCGAAATTCCCAAATTTTGAACTGTCAAAAATATCAACCCGGAAAGCACCATTACTGCGCTCTTCCATCAATTCTTTGAATTTAATAAAAGCTTGCCCCATCGGGTGCTGCGGAACATTTGGATGTGCGAGTTTAATAACAATTGGGCCGGCAATGGCAGAGGTTACTCCCATACACAAGGTGAGTACTGTCGCAGTCAATAGTTTTTTGAATCTGTTCATTTTCTTCTCCTAATTTTTTGTTTACCCCCAGGAACCAGGTAACAGGATTCTGAGGTTTGTGGATACAAATTACTAGACATCATTTGATGTTTTGCTCTACAGGTGCACCCGCCACGAATAGCGTTCTCTGTTTACTGGAATATATCAAGATAAGCGTACAGTGCAGGAGAGCCACCTGTATGCAGAAACAACACATTTGAACCAGGTGCAAAATATTCATTGCGTACTAAGTCTATAAGGCCAGCCATTGCTTTTCCAGAGTACACCGGGTCAAGCAGAATAGACTCCGTCTGAGCGAGAAGTTTCACAGCCTCGATCATTGACTCAGTTGGTAAAGAGTATCCTGGGCCGACATAGCTATCAAAACAGGTAATCTCTGTGGCAGGGAGCTCACCTCGCATCCCTACGCGTTCAGCAGTCTCTTTGGCGAGTTTATGAACAATGTTTTCCTGAACGTCCTTTGGTCGGCTCACGTTGATGCCAGATACAGGAATACCGGCGCTGGTTCCGTAAAGGCCAACCACTATACCGGCATGAGTGCCGGCACTACCGCTTGGAACGACCATGTGATCGATTTTTAATCCTTGTTCGAAAAGTTGCTGCAAAATCTCTTGAGCACAGGCAACATAACCGGTCGCACCGATGGAGTTAGAGGCTCCACCAGGTATGATGTATGTTTTTTTACCTTCTGCCTGTAATCTTTCAGCAACTTTGTCCATCTCAGCTAACATATTGGAGCCCCCGGGTACCACCTTGGTACTCTTTACCCCCAATAAATTGAAAAGGAAGTTGTTTCCAGAACCTTCCGGTTTGTAGCTTCCTGCAACACGTTCTTCGAGTACCAGGTGGCAATCCAATCCCTCCTTGACCGCCCAGGCAAGAGTAAGTCGGCAATGATTTGACTGCACAGCGCCGCATGTAATGAGAGTATCAGCACCATTTTCAATTGCATCGGCAATACAAAAATCGAGCTTTCTCGTCTTATTGCCACCGGCACATCCAGGGAGGAGGTCGTCGCGTTTGATGAACACATTTACTTTTCCGCCCAATGCATGGGAAAACGCAGGCATAGCTTCGATCGGAGTGGGGCCTTGCAGATAGTTTCTTTTAGGAAATTTTGAGAGGTCCATTTTGGAGTCCTTTTGCGGTTGAGGTTAATTTATTTGTACAATTGCCTCTATTTCTATATCTGCACCAAAGGCAATGCGGATACCTGAAAGGCACTTCTCGCTGGATAAGGTGATTTGAAATATTCTGCATAAACTTCGTTGACCTCTTGGAAATCGGCAACATCTTCTAGAAAAACAGTAGTTTTCACGATATCATCCAGGCATGCGCCGGCTTCGACAACAACTGCTGAAAGGGTTTTATGGTTTGATGTGCTCGAATCGATATCGGCCCTCTGGGATTTTTTCATTTGCTGGATTTATGGGCAATTGTCCAGAGGTGAACATTAAACTTCCAGTCTGAATTGCCTGAGAGTATGGGCCAACCGCCTCGGGAGCTTCACTGGATTTAACAATCTTTTTATCTCCAGTTTTACTGTCTACCCTTAAACTCGGGTAAGCTACTTATTTTTATGTGAACGACCGTTCGTTGGTTATTTCTCGATATGTCGAATGTCGACATTTTTAAGATACTTCAAAATTACAGATATTGTTTTTCTTGTCAAATAAAAAATCACAATGCTGCTATGATTTTTTAGAAAAATAAAGAGATTGATTTATATCTTTGATATAAAATTCTAACATTGCAGTGATTTTTCAACGGGTAGCATTAACCGCTTCTGAAAAAAATCACTTCCATCTGTTCAGCGTATTTGACAATCAACACCGGACTTTCCCGCAGATTTGTCTCCTGACCTGCTGGCTCAGCTTTGGTAAGGTGGGACTTGTACCTTTTCAGGCATTCACCCACTGGCCAGTAATAACCAAATTCTTCCCGATTTACGGGATTCCCAAGATTGTGAATTTATCTCGGCGCGACTGGGAAATATCAATAATTCTAATTGCTCGATTTTTTTTGCTAGTTTTTTGAAAATAATATTGATTTTTTTTTCAAGTGCCAGAATGCTCTTTTTCTCGGTATCTTAGGGATGGGCACATGCATACTTATCAGGAAGGTGAACCGGTGAGATGTAATTTCCTCCGAGACTTGCCAAAGGATATCTTGACCGGAATGAGGAGCCGCATGATTCGATAAATTTGAGTCCAGTTCGGAAAGAGGCAGGATGTGAGACTCCTCCCTGAATCTTATTATCAGATTCTTCAAATCGAGATTTGATCTGACTGATTTACAGGC
>CALNZA010000009.1:0-203983 GCA_942490935.1 Desulfocapsaceae bacterium | reverse complement strand
TTTAAGGAATCCCTAAAAATATCGACTTCCTTGTCGAAGCCGCTACATTTGTTGCTGTTACCGTATTCTTTCCTATTTGATCTTGCAATATTTTTCCCGTTTACCAAGCATGCTTCTGTCAGGTACAGCGGTTATTCAATCTCTCGCAAAGCTCCTCTGATTCCGACAAGCTCTATCATAGCCAGGAATTACCACTGGCAACACATCAACCACCTGATATTACTGTATCTCATTTATGCATCCGGATGAATACACTTCCCCCTCCCCCCGTCATCAAAGCGTTTGCACATCGACAAAAGACTCTTCATAATCGGGCCAGCCATCATCATACAACTCGATAATTATTTCAATGAAATCCCGGGAAACCGGCGGAGCCCTATTCCGCATAGGCTTGTCTTCATACAAGCCGAGATGATCCAAAATTTTCTTGATCACTTTTCGTTCATAGATGAAGCTGACGATTTTCATCAAACTCCCGCAATGCCGGCACAGAAGCGGATCAACCTCCCATACTTTTTTGATACATTCCCGCCACATCAGCTTCGGTATCTTTTTTGGTTTGAAACCGCTTACGATAATGATTTCATTCTTTTCAGACTCTTGTTCTTCTCGTACCTCTGTCGCTTCGGCTTTGTTCCTGTCTCCGCGCATTCGGTTTGAATACCATCCGTAGTATCGGACAATCTGGGCCAACCTCTCGGGGATATGCTGGGTTATCGCTGCGATAAACTCCATGGAACTGAAGGCCTGAAAGTTTTTCTTATTCCCACCATGACTCATCTTCGAACGGTAGATGACCGTGCCGGTACTCGCAATATAGCTCAATTTGTACAGCGAAAAGGTGTTACGGATAATATATTGCGCTAGATTTTCAATACCTTTGCTATCTCCTGGATTGATCCTCACTTCGTTATGAACACTAAATCCAGAATTATGCCGCCAGGCCATGATCATTTTGATAAACGCATCGTCAATTCTCCCCTCTTTTTGCAGCATCTTCAGCACAGAGGCCCGGAACAGTTCTGCAAGGGGCTGCAGATCTACCTTCGGCATCACGTAGAAATAGCCGCTTTCAGTAAAAAGTCCGTCTGCCACCAGGGCATGGAGATGGGGGTGCCATCGGGCATAGTCTCCGAATGTCTGGATCGCCAGGGTTATGCCGGGGACGCCGTAGTCTTTGTTCAATGCGGTTTGGAAAAACGTTTTAAGACTTGCTGTTGCGCATTTGGCCAACTTGCCGAGCAATTTTCGATCATAGAGGAAATAGCGGCGGAGGATCTTGGGGATGCTGAAAACGTACTGCCGGTGCGGTACGGGATACAAGATGTTTTCCTGCAAATGAGCGGCAAACTGGACTACTTTTTTAGCGTGACATGAAGGACAGAACCATCTGCCACGGCATGAAAATGCCAAGAGATAATCGTGGTGGCAGTCCGGGCAACGAACACGCGCGAACCCCTGATGCAGGTCACCGCATTCCAGAAATTTCCTGACAACATGGGAAACTACCGGTCTATAGAAGCCATAGTCCTTGAAAAAAAGCTCATCATAGCGTTCTTCGAACTCGGCATAGTGGACGTTAAAAAGTTGCCAAAGTGGGGATTCATGCGGTTTTCTCTGCTTGTAAATCTGTGCCGTATCATTCCATGACATTGCAATTCCGTTGTTTTAATAACAAAGGTTAGGAAGCGATGATCAATGGGTTGAAGGCGAACTGAGACATCCAGAAGGCAGCGCTCATGGAATGGCCATTCTTTCGCTGGGGCAGCAGCAAGACCAGTACAGAGGCCAGATTCAGGAGTGGTACAATAAAACCAACCAGTACCCCTGCAATGGCAAAGCCCTCCTCGCCGAAGGCATTAAAGGACACTGCAATCCCGACGAAGGCAAGATTTCCGCGTGATGCTCCCTGGCTGAAGGCGCCTATACGATTGTGAGGATAATTGCGTATAACACCATAGAGATAGGTGGCAGCGAAGGTGGCAACGATGGCGCCGGCAAGACCAAAAAGCAATGAAGGATTAAAACTGGCATGAAAGTCTGAACTCGCAATTTTGTAAAAGAGGAGTGCTGGCAGGGCAACATAGAAAACGAGCCGGTTGAGCTGCCGGATGAATCCATCATCTACGAGGTTTATGCGCTTGAGTAAAAAACCAAGGCCAATGACAAGAAACACCGGCAGTACAATAATAAGAATCTGGGAAAAGAGAGCCATATGAACTGTTGAACACCTTCGGTAAGGGCTATTGGATTGGAGTGATTTCAGAGACTATGGCATACTTTAGGAGAGGAGCAAATAGAAAAGTATCATCGAAAAGTATCTGGAAATATCAATTATACAGATCCCTGACATTGTGATATAACAAAAAAAAGCAGTTGATGAGTTTTCTCAAAAACCGGATTCAGGGATAGTGATTGACGATGTTTAAACGGAATATATGGACGCTTTTTATTATTTTAATTGCTGGTGGTGGTCTATTTCTTGTTTTAGCTTCGCTTGCAAAATGGGATGAAATACAAAGTGATTATAGCGATCGACAGCGTAACCTGGTTAACCTGATTTCCAATGCCACCAATGCTCTCTTTGTTACCCAGGAGATGATGCTGGATATTCTCGGTAATGAGCTGATAAAAGATGAGACCTATAAGCACCAGGTTGAAAGTAAGCGAATACTGAATGATTTACTCGCCCTCAACCCCTCGATTGTTGCATTTGGCCTGGCCACGCCTGAAGGAAAATTGACTTTCGTTAGCTCTAACCTTGATCCAGATAAACTTCCGAATCTCAAGGAGCAGGCGGCCAGCAAAGACTCTTTTAACTATGCACTGCAGGTTGAAAAGATGGTTCTTGGCCGGACCTATTTCATGGCTGCTCTTGATGAATGGATTATTCCGATTCGTAAAGCTATCAAGGATAAAGATGGTACTGTTTTGGCTGTAATGACTGCTGGAATCAGAGTGAGTGGTGCTTCGAAACTTTTTCGGGACGAGCTGCATTTTGGCAGTTTTCATGCCGTACAGATTATCAGGAACCAAGACTACTATGAGCAGTTTCATTCTGCTGCAGATACTGACTTGCATAAGGTGTATGATAACTCTGTACCAGAAGAGCAGGTTGAGAGGGCCATCGCGATTTTGACAAAGAAATATAGCCGTTCCATTGAGTCAATAATGGCGAGTGAGGCCAGCTACGATTATGAAATAATGCGTCCGAATGGGCTCCGCACACAAGTAGCTGTCGAATACGACAATCGCTATGAACTCTGGACGGTATCCTCTATTGAATATTCTAGAATTATTGGTGATTTTAAAGAAGCACTGCTCTGGTATGTTCTTACATTTCTGGCTGTTACAGTTACAGTCTTTGCGCTCTTTCGGTATATTGCTACCGCCGAAAATCGCAAAAGAAAAGAGTTGCTCAAGCAGGCGACGCTGGATCCATTAACCAAGCTGCCAAACCGCGGTTATCTACAGCAACATATAACTGACTGGATTTATCCCGGTGCGCCGTCTTTTAGTGTGCTCTATATTGATATGGATCATTTCAAGAGCGTGAACGATAGCTTTGGGCATCAGTTTGGTGATGCGATTCTGTGTGAGCTGGCGGCAAGATTACGAGAGTGTACCAGAGACAAATCGGTGGTTGTGCGCCAGGGAGGAGATGAATTCCTGATATTCACTGATCAGGTCGACAATCAGCAACTGGTTGTTTATGGCAAGGAAGTTATAACGGCTCTCAGCAGTCCATGTCGTATCGCTCAGTTCAGCATTACACTTGGTGCCAGTGTTGGAATAGCCAAGTATCCAGAGCATGGTGACAATCTTGATATGTTGCTTCGGGCAGCAGATATTGCCATGTATGAGTCAAAGAAGCACAAGCACAGCGTACATCTCTTTGCTGACACCATGCAGGAGGGATATCTTAATCGGCTTGAGATAGAGCGACATCTACGGAGCGCACTTGTCAATGGTGAAATGTTTATGGTGTACCAGCCACAGGTAGATGCGCATGGTAAGTTTTTCGGTGTTGAATCCCTCTTGCGCTGGAATAATCCGGAACTGGGTTTTGTGCCGCCGGATCATTTTATTCCTGTTGCAGAAGCTGCTGGTCTGATGCCAGCGCTTGGGAGTTTTGTTCTCACCAGAACGCTTGCGGAAATGTATGCTCTGCAGCAGTCACTCAATAGAACCTGGCAGATTTCGATCAATATCTCCGTTCGTCAGTTTATGCAGACCGGCTTTATTGAAGAGCTCAAACGAGCTATCGAAGAAAGTAGTCTCAGCAGAGCCAATGTGACACTGGAGATAACAGAAAGTCTATTTATCGAAGATGTTGATTATATAGTCGATATCTTAAATAATGTTCATGAACTTGGGGTAAGAATTTCCATGGATGATTTTGGTACCGGATATTCCTCACTCAGCATGCTGAGAAAACTGCCGATTGATGAACTGAAAATCGATAAAAGCTTTGTTGACACGCTGCTAAATGATCGTGCCGCCCAGAAAATGATTCAGAATATCATCGCTATCGGTAAAAATCTGGAAATGACAGTTCTGGCAGAGGGAGTTGAAACCAAAGAGCAGGAGACCATGCTGAAATCGTTTGATTGTGACTGCTTCCAAGGGTATTTCTATTCCCGGCCATTACCAAAAGTGGAGTTGAAAGAAGTTCTTGAAGCCTGGTCGTGGGAATAACAGGAAGTGCTAATCTATTGAATTGAACCCAGGCAACGGACCATCATGCTTTATATAACGTTATACAGCCTTAACATTGCCGCATTGCTTTCAGGACTATTGGTGTTAAACCTTGCCAGGTGAAAGGTTTTTCACCTGGCATTGGTCCTTAGGATGCCTCTGAAGAATGATTTCATAAGGATGTCATGAATGCAAACTCAAGAAAATATATCTGAATCACAGAAGGAACGTCGTCACTATCCTCGGACTTCGACTCCCGAGAGCGTTCTTGTGGCCGCGTCTGAAGACTTTGAAAGCCTGCCGTATAATATAGCTGATATTGGTGAAGGTGGTTTATCTTTTACTTATATCGGTACAGACACACTGTTTTTGTCCGGCAATCAGGTAGATATCTATATAGACGAAGAATTGCAGATAGATAGAATTCCGGTAGAACTTGTTTCGGACCAACGGTTAGTTGGGTTTTTTGTCCCCAAACGCCGCTGCAGTCTTCGCTTTGGCCAGTTGACTGAGAGTCAGCGACGTAAGCTGAAAATGTTTATCCAGCAGTACTCATAACCCGTTTACTAATAGTCTTGGTTTTCATGGCAGATCGTTGAAAAGCCAAAATCTGATAAGGCTAGAGAATTCTTTCATTCTACTAGAATCCCCAACTTTCTGTAGCCATTGTACAAGACTCCGCAGTACAAAATTGATTGATAACAAGATATATCCGGTTATGCAGACCGATCAAGAATGTTTCTCACTCAGTGGAGGATGTTGATAATAACAGTTTGTTATGGTTGGGATGATGTGATGTTTCTGGCGCAGTGTCGATAAGTTAGGGTTATACGTTTTTTTTTCGGATGTGAGAATTGTTTTTGACAACTGCTAGATAAAGACAGAGAATAGTCTGTATTGGTACCTGTGGTATTTCCACTAAATGAGAAAAATATTTTATATATTGAGGTTTTTGATGAATTTGACATTAAAAAAGAAATTACTTTTCGCCTTACTGGGCTCAACCATTGTACCTATTGCTTTGGTCTGCGTGGTTATTGGTTATAATTTTCGTGCAGATTCTTTAGCAACATTTTTTCGTTCAACGGGCAATGAGCTGGGTCATATTGACAAGGCTATCTCCATCTTCATTGATGAAACCAAGGCTACTACGTCCCTCTTGGCTCGTCATCCAGCTGTTGTTGCAGCTGATGAGTCAGTCAACTCCTTTATTGGTCAGACAGAAGAGAAGGCTACTAAAGATCTGGAGATCGGAGAAGTTGAAGAGAGAATGCTTGATTTGTCCCGCGAGATGCTGAAGTCACATGAAAGTTTTGTCGATGTGTATGTAGGGACTGAGCACGGCGGTTTTTCCATGGCAAGTGATGCCCCACTGCCTCCCGGATACGATCCGCGGGCTAGACCATGGTATGCCGAGGCATTGGCAAACAAGGGCAAACCGATCATCAGTAAGGCGTACCAATCCACTACTGGCGATGTTGTCTTGACGGCCACAGAGACAGTCAGCAGGGAAGGGCGAGTGGTCGGTGTAGTGGGTATTGATCTCACTCTCACAGAATTGACTGATTTTATAAAAAGTATCAAAATCGGTGAGACTGGCTATGTTATTCTGGTGCAGGATGATGGGGTAGTTCTGGCTGACCCTAAAGAGCCTGAGTACAACTTCAAAAAGCTTGATGAACTCGGCCAGGAAGCATTCACACTATTTGCCAAGACTGATAAAGGTGATATGCTGGTCGAAATTGATGATGTGGAATATGCCGCTAAAGTGTTGACCTCTCCATCGCTTGGCTGGAAGCTGATTGCTCTCAGTGAAAAGAGCGAGATTATGGCAAATGTATCCAGGATGCTGACGCTGATAGCTGTAATTGGTCTGGTAATTACCGTGATTTTTGCTGTAGTTGGGGTGTTGCTTGCCAACTCTCTTGCAAAGCCAATAGTACGAACAACTTTGATGATCCGTGATATTGCTGAGGGTGAGGGTGACTTGACCAAGCGGCTTGAGGTTGCCAGCAAGGATGAGCTTGGCTCTCTTGCTACTTGGTTTAACAGTTTTCTTGATAATCTTCAAAAGATCATTCGCGAGGTGGCTGCCCATGCAGGTGTTGTGGACAGCTCATCCGGTAAGTTGCTGGGTATTGCTACTGAATTAGCAGGAAATGCAAGATCGACATCGAAGCAGGCAGAGACTGTCGCCAACGCCTCGAATGACATGAACAACAATATGTCCAACATTTCCATGAGAATGGATGAAACAACCAGCAATACCAGCATGGTTGCCGCCGCAGTGGAAGAGATGGCGGCGACTATCAGTGAAATTTCCAGAAATTCTGAGAAAGCACGAAATATCTCTGAGAAGGCGGTATCTCAGGCTGCAGCAGCCTCTGTTAAGATGAATGATCTTGGACAGGCTGCAAGTGCCATCAGTGCAGTCACAGAGACCATTACCGAAATATCAGAGCAGACCAACCTGCTGGCCTTAAATGCCACCATCGAGGCGGCACGGGCTGGTGAGGCGGGTAAAGGTTTTGCTGTTGTAGCCAACGAAATCAAAGAATTGGCTAAACAGACGGCTGCGGCAACCGCTGAGATAAAGGGGAAGATTGATGGTGTTCAGAACACCACCAACGAGACCGTCTCTGAGATTGAGGCTATTGGCAGGGTTATTAATGATATTAACGACATTATCGCTGCCATTGCCACGGCCATTGAAGAACAATCTGCTGCCACCAGTGAAATTTCAAATAATGTCAACCAGGCATCTCAAGGTATTGAGGATGTCAATGATAACATTACCCACGGCACGGCAGTGATATCGGAAATCAGTCGTGAGGTTTCCATGGTAAATGAATCAGCTGGTGAGATTTCCAGAAACAGTAAAAGTATTGAGGATAATTCTCACGAGTTGAAACGGCTGGCCAATGAGCTCAATGCTATTATCAGTCGGTTTAGATACTAAATGAGTGACTCGTAAAGTCCTCTGGCATTACAGAAGAAAGACAGTAGTAACATATGAATTCTCTGTTACTACTGTCTTTTATGCTTTGTGAAATGGAAAATAACCAACAGAATACTCCATACTCCCTGTTATGAATCCAACCATTGAGACTATTCTCCAGCGCAGATCCCTGCGGGCCTACAGTGATAAGCCTGTCTCCGAGAAGGAGAAAAAACCATCCTTGATTGTACCATGAGGGCTCCCACAGCTGGTGATAGGTGATAGGTCATCGCTTTTTAAGGAATCCCTAAAAATATCGACTTCCTTGTCGAAGCCGCTACATTTGTTGCTGTTACCGTATTCTTTCCTATTTGATCTTGCAATATTTTTCCCGTTTACCAAGCATGCTTCTGTCAGGTACAGCGGTTATTCAATCTCTCGCAAAGCTCCTCTGATTCCGACAAGCTCTATCATAGCCAGGAATTACCACTGGCAACACATCAACCACCTGATATTACTGTATCTCATTTATGCATCCGGATGAATACACTTCCCCCTCCCCCCGTCATCAAAGCGTTTGCACATCGACAAAAGACTCTTCATAATCGGGCCAGCCATCATCATACAACTCGATAATTATTTCAATGAAATCCCGGGAAACCGGCGGAGCCCTATTCCGCATAGGCTTGTCTTCATACAAGCCGAGATGATCCAAAATTTTCTTGATCACTTTTCGTTCATAGATGAAGCTGACGATTTTCATCAAACTCCCGCAATGCCGGCACAGAAGCGGATCAACCTCCCATACTTTTTTGATACATTCCCGCCACATCAGCTTCGGTATCTTTTTTGGTTTGAAACCGCTTACGATAATGATTTCATTCTTTTCAGACTCTTGTTCTTCTCGTACCTCTGTCGCTTCGGCTTTGTTCCTGTCTCCGCGCATTCGGTTTGAATACCATCCGTAGTATCGGACAATCTGGGCCAACCTCTCGGGGATATGCTGGGTTATCGCTGCGATAAACTCCATGGAACTGAAGGCCTGAAAGTTTTTCTTATTCCCACCATGACTCATCTTCGAACGGTAGATGACCGTGCCGGTACTCGCAATATAGCTCAATTTGTACAGCGAAAAGGTGTTACGGATAATATATTGCGCTAGATTTTCAATACCTTTGCTATCTCCTGGATTGATCCTCACTTCGTTATGAACACTAAATCCAGAATTATGCCGCCAGGCCATGATCATTTTGATAAACGCATCGTCAATTCTCCCCTCTTTTTGCAGCATCTTCAGCACAGAGGCCCGGAACAGTTCTGCAAGGGGCTGCAGATCTACCTTCGGCATCACGTAGAAATAGCCGCTTTCAGTAAAAAGTCCCTCTGCCACCAGGGCATGGAGATGGGGGTGCCATCGGGCATAGTCTCCGAATGTCTGGATCGCCAGGGTTATGCCGGGGACGCCGTAGTCTTTGTTCAATGCGGTTTGGAAAAACGTTTTAAGACTTGCTGTTGCGCATTTGGCCAACTTGCCGAGCAATTTTCGATCATAGAGGAAATAGCGGCGGAGGATCTTGGGGATGCTGAAAACGTACTGCCAGTGCGGTACGGGATACAAGATGTTTTCCTGCAAATGAGCGGCAAACTGGACTACTTTTTTAGCGTGACATGAAGGACAGAACCATCTGCCACGGCATGAAAATGCCAAGAGATAATCGTGGTGGCAGTCTGGGCAACGAACACGCGCGAACCCCTGATGCAGGTCACCGCATTCCAGAAATTTCCTGACAACATGGGAAACTACCGGCCTATAGAAGCCATAGTCCTTGAAAAAAAGCTCATCATAGCGTTCTTCGAACTCGGCAAAGTGGACGTTAAAAAGTTGCCAAAGTGGGGATTCATGCGGTTTTCTCTGCTTGTAAATCTGTGCCGTATCATTCCATGACATTGCAATTCCGTTGTTTTAATAACAAAGGTTGCAATGTAATGGATGGTTGCGATAATTATCCTACACACTGTCAGGGTATAGGTACCGACGCAGGGATCAATCGCCATCAGATCAACAACAAAAATCCACAGTGAAGGTGCATAAGGGCAACCTCAACTATTTAAGTATAATTGCAAATTACTACTATTCCTGACAGGGTAGCCCCGGCTAAATCTTGAGAATTGATCAGAAATGGAGCAACTACCAACAAAAGCTTACCAAAGATTATTTTCTTCGGTGGCGTTGAAGCATAACGGCTTTTGTTGTTCAAAAGCAATTTCAGCAACAAATTTTTGCAGTTAATATTGCCAGATCGAAGGTGGTAAATTTTTCCTCATGCTATAACTTTATATGTTTCATGTCTCAAATCGGAGATACTGATTATCTTTTCCTATAATTTGGCATAGACAGGAGCCAGAGCAGACCTAGCACAATACAAAATAATTAGTATAAAAAAGAGATATCCTTAAAAAGTTACTCCATCAGTAACGTACAAAGTCATGCATGACCACACTGGTCTCGCTCAATCTGATTAAGTGCTGACAACGCTGCTATCTTTAGCGATTCTGAATACGTTGGAAAATTGAAAATATTTTCAATGAAAAGATCGATTTTGGCATTATGACAGAGTGCCATAAGCGCAATGTGAATAATCTCTGTAGCTCCGCCACCAATGATATGTACGCCAAGGATTTCACGGGTATCCTTATGGACAATCATCTTCAGCATTCCTTCGCATTCTCCAGATATCTGACCGCGCGGTAATTCTTCGTACGAGCATTTCCCAATCACATATTTAAAATTCTTCTCCTTTGCCTCCTCCTCAGTCAAGCCCACATAAGAAATTTCCGGAATAGTATAAATACCTACAGGGAATATACGGGGAAAACCTTCAGACCGTTTATGCATTGCATTTAACGCTGCCAGTCGCCCCTGAATAATAGAGGTGGCAGCTAGACTAGGCCAGCCAACAACGTCACCTACTGCATAAATATGGTCGACAGTGGTCTGATACAGATCATTAACCGTAATGTAGTAGCCATCAGAGATCTGTACTCCCGTATTTTCCAGGTGCAGGTTTCTGACATTTGCCTCTCTTCCAAGAGCAAAAAACAGCGTATCTGCAGTGTAAGTCTTATCATTATCCAGAATTATCCGAGCCTTATCATTTTCAATGTCGATCTCAAAATTTCCACAATCAGAAATATACTCAACATTTCCATTTGGAAAATTATGTTGCAACTCATCTGTAATTTCTTTGTCGATGAACTTTAGTAGTCGTGGTCCTTTATCAAGCAGTGTTACCTTTACCCCAAGCGCGGCAAAAATAGTGGCATATTCTGAACCAATTACACCTCCCCCAAGAATAATCATCGAAGAGGGGATATCTGACATGTCGAGAATTGATCTGGAATCAACTATTCTCTTACCGTCAAAAGGAATTTCAGGTGGGTTCCTTGGCCGTGAACCAGTAGCAATAATAATAAATTCTCCCCTCGCCACCAGAGGTTCTTCTTCGTCCATTCGTTCAATAGAGATGGTGTGATCGTCAAGAAAACTGGCCGATCCGCGAACAAGTCTGATACCATTTCGGTCGAGCTGGTGATCAATAATTGCATGCTCTTTTAAACGAACATATTGCAATCTCTTCCTGAGTTTGGCCATTGAAATGTCAGTGCCATCAAGACTACATGATGAGTCCTCTTCAAATATTTGTTTTCGGAGGTGCCCGGTTAAAAGAAGTACAGCCTCACGGAGAGTCTTACTCGGAAAAGTACCGGTGTTAACACAGACCCCTCCCAACGAGTCCTCTTTTTCAAGGACTAGAACCTTTTTGTCGCACTTGGCTGCAGCCATAGCTGCCGAAAATCCGGCAGGTCCTGTACCGATAATAATAAAATCATATTTTTCAGGATTCATTAACAGCTCCTGGCTTATTCATTCCTGACCCGCAGGAAGGCTAAATTTCAAAGTCGGTGTTGCAGAATTGTACAGTCATAAAACCTCTGAATAACCTAACAACTCTACTATAATATGATAACTAATAGACACATAACCTTTGCCAAAGGGTTAACAGGTGAAGAACTGACGGATAAATCGTTTTTTAGACAGTTATACATATCACGTAATAGAAAGTATGGATACCGGAAGCAAAATACCACCCTACGCCCCTAACATCTCAGAATATTTCTTTTACAACCAACATATATTATACAAAAAAACTTACTAAAAGCGTCAATTGCCATGACAACTACAAAGAACAACGCCTCTGGTGCACCAACAGCACCAGAGGCTAAATATGACTTTAATCGACACGTGCTAACTGACACGACTAGGGTTTAGTTGTTTTTAAAAGCCGGTCAAGCTCCTTAGCCACAGCCTTGCTGAAATCTGCCACGAGTTGGCTTTCCGCCTTGACAAGCCCAGCATAGCCTGGCTCTGACACCTGTCTGCGGTAAACACTTCGGGTACCAGCTAGATCTACCTTCCCGTCTGCATCCGACAGCCTCCAACGTACCTCCAGCACGACTTCACCACCCAGGTCGCCATCCAGTCGTTGTATATCAGCCATTACTCTATAGTTGGGTTTAAAATGAGGTCTCCAAGGAAAATGATCGACCTGTTTAATACCTAAAAGAAGTCCGATGTTATCACCAATAACCGCTTCAAGATCTTTCTCCAAAACCCCTGCCCAGCGATTAAATTCATTAAAGGCAAACTGATTGCCATGTTGGCGCGTGGCAATCTGAGTGCGCTTTAAGCTTTCGGGGACACTTATTGGACCAATGCCGAGATTGATCTCAGGGTAAGCTCCAATATTTTGTACCTGCTCTAATTGATCAGCACTTAATAAAACATAATAGTTAACTTTTGGAGTACTTCGTACAGCACACCCAGACAAGGTTAACAGGATAATCAAAAGAATGCCCTTCCAACTCTTCGCTACATATTGGATCATTTTTTATCTCCCTCTTTACCAAGAATTAAGGCTTGAGGATCCCTTTCCAGGTAATCAAGCAGCGATCGAAGTGAACGAATGGTAAGGTATAACTCGTCCGTTACTTTGCGTGAATTATAGCTTAGGGCTGAATCTGGTCCTAATGTCTGACTGACTCCTTCAAGCGTCTTATCCAGCTCTGACAAAGAGGCATTCAATTTAGGTATTGTTACTTTATTAATTTGTGGAATGGTCTCAGCATTTATTTTTTGTGAAATAGATCTGAAATCTTTAAGAACACTCTGCATATCCTTTACCGCGCCTTGAAGATCTTTTGATATATCTGCTACCTTCACCTCTTCAAACTGTTTAAGGATATTGTCCACTCTACGCAAAATTCGATCAAAGGGATCAGAGATGGTCGGAAAAACCATATAACCATCTTCTTTTGTAATTTCCGCAGGAGCTGCATCTGGATGGAAATCAAGATCAACATACAACTGACCCGTTAGCAAGTTGCCAGTTTTCAGTTGGGCACGTAACCCTTTTTCAACAAGGCTAGTGGAGTGGAATATTCCACGCTTATGTAGTGCCATTTCCTCGCCAATCTCCGCATCCATTTTCTCACCGGTAAGTTCAGCACCTTCTGCTGTTACCATAGAACTCATGCGTTCAGGTTCAATCACGACAAGAACCGGGATACGAAAGTTTTGGATATTGATATCGTACTCTAGTTCGACACTTACGACCTCACCAATTTTTATCCCTCGAATTTCAACCGGCGCTCCAGACGCCAGCCCCCGCACACTCTCATCAAAATACAACAAGTAATAGTTCTTTACGTCATATGTCACTTCTTGGCTTTGTTCGTAAGTAGCATGTAGCTGAAATTCACTGTCCTCTTGTGCCTTGCCTTTAGAAGGGGCATCAGTGGTAGTATCAAATGCAATCCCTCCGAGCATGATGGAAACTAATGATTGTGTATCCATCTTGACCCCACTGGAGTCCATACTGAAATCAATGCCACTCGCATTCCAGAATTTCGTGTTTTCGTAAATGTTATTCTGGTAAGGCGCGTTGACAAATATTTTCATTAAAACCGAATCTGCACCATCATCAAAATCGTATTCAACAATCTTGCCAACAGTTATTCCTCGATAAATAACAGGTGAACCAACATCCAGGGACCCCAGTGTCTCTGATCGTAAAGTGAAATGCGCACCGGGAAGGTCTGCCGTCAACACCGGAGGTTTTTCAAGACCTGTGAAATTGCGAAGAGAGTTCCCTTCACTTGACGGGTCACACCCAATATAGGCACCAGAAAAGAGCGTCCCAAGCCCGGATATTTCACCAGCAGCCACTCTTGCCCGTACTACCCAGAACTGCGCCTTGTCAGTTAAATACGCTTCACTTCCACTCCGCATTTCGGCAGTGACAATTACTCCAGAGAGATCATCTATTAAGTCTATTGTTGATACTTTTCCGATCTCAACATCTTTAAATTTGATGACAGTCTTGCCAGCTACAAGTCCGTCAGCATTTTCAAATTTAATAGAAATGGTTGGCCCTTTTTCAGACATGGCCTTATATGCAAGCCATCCGCCAATCAGCAGAGCAAGTATAGGTACCACCCAAATAATCGAAAATCCACGTCCCGCCCTTACCTGCGCTTCAGGAACTGCACCGACGTTCTGTGTTTTAGAATCCTCTTGACTCATTCACCTTCCTCCATAGCGTCCCATATCAATCGCGGATCAAAGCTTTCCGCGGCTATCATCGTGAGTACGACAACTGCTGCAAAATAAACTGCTGCAGGGCCAGCTTCCATATTAACAAGTACACCAAGTTTGACCAAGGCGATCAAAATGGTCACGACATAAACATCAAGCATCGACCACCTACCTACGGCCTCTGTGAGCCGGTAGAGAACCATACGGTCCCGAGGTCGCTTTACCCATTTAAATTGTACAGAAAGAAGCAAATATATAAGTATAGAAAACTTCATAAATGGCACGAAAACACTTGCCGTAAAGATAACCAATGCAATTTCCCAAGAACCACTATGAATAAAATAGATCACGCCACTAAGGATAGTATCCCCTTGTGTACTCCCAAGTGCTGAAGCTATCGTCATAGGGAGCATATTTGCTGGTAGATAAAAAACCATAGCGGCTATCACCAAAGCCCATGTTCGTGCTATACTGTTTGGTTTGCGCTGATGCAGTTCCCCCCCACAACGAGGACAGACGGCACTCTGGCCACTATCAAGGTCTCGCCAGCGACTGAGGAGATGACAATCATGACAACTGACCAACCCACGTTGCTTGGCCGAAAATAGCTGGTTGCCGTTTTTCAAGATTTTCTCCCAAGTCGTTCCCACACCATATGATTATCTATCGCGGACATGGCAAACGTAAGAGCTATCACCAGCAGAGCAAAAGCCCAGGCAGCAATACCTGGAATAATAGTCGCCATCTTGCCAAGTTTAACCATCGCCACCAAGATGCCTATCATATAAATCTCCATCATGCTCCATGGTTTAACATGTAAAAAAAGACGGAACAGAGGTATCGAATACGTAAGACGGATATTCTTTTTCATGGGAATAAAGATGTATAACAATATCAGCATCTGTAGTAGTGGAATGAGAATACAGGTTAAAAAAACAACAGTTGCAAGTATAAGCTCTCCCTGCATGAATAATTGCTGGACACCGCTTAAAAGAGCAGTCTCATTTACAAGTGCACCATTTCTAATGGCAAGAAAGGGAAAGGAAACAGCTACGCAGTAGAGAACAAGTGCGGCAAATGTCCAGGCAAGCGTACGCTCTACACTATTAGCTTTGGCACTAACCAGCACCGAGCCGCACCGCACACAACGAGCGGATGTGCCTTCCGCCATCTGCGGTATGTTGTGGATAAGATCACAATCGTGACAGGCAATCTGATGCATTGAACTCAATTCACTCGCCCAAAGGGAGTGTTATCATTTTTTACAGTAGTCATATCTCGATTTTAACTATGATGAAAGAAACCGTAACCCTTAAATTAATAGAGAAAATACGACAGAAATTTTAAGTACTCACACTTCACTTCTAAAAAATACTATATCGTAGCCTTACGCAATCGGCTAGGCATTTTTCCTGTAATTCATGCAGTTGCACCCTGCGTCACGATCATTCCCCAGCTCTTTGTGTTCGTGAAAACGCTTATTTTGAGTGACCTGATGTTGCAAATCCACCCCACATACATTAGGAATGGCCTCAACACCAACCCAGTTCATATTATTAGCGCCACACACAGCTCTTACTTCAACGCTCATGACATCACGTGTAGAAAATAAAAAACGTAAAGAGGCTCGCAAATGGGCTGAACGCCAATATATCAAGCATCGACGACATAACATGGTCCATGCAGAACCTGGCGTTCACGATTTTGTGATTGTTCTCGACAATCTCAAACCGTCCTTTAACATTGGTAAAATTTTTCGCAGTGGCGACGCTTTTGGTGCGAACTCCATTCACCTAGTCGGCACAGAGTATTTCGAGGTCAAGCCAGCCAAAGGCTCATTCAAATGGCTTCCTGCGATCTTCCACTCCACTTTTTTAGAATGCTATAAAGCGCTCACTAACGAGGGGTACACACTGTTTGTTTTGGAACCTGAAGCAGAACATTCTCTACATAAAGCGTACCTTCCCACCAAGAGTGCCTTTATATTTGGTCATGAAGAATACGGTATAAGTTTCAACAGGTCAGATTATGAAAATATACGATCTCTGCAGATTCCCCAAGTTGGCAGAGTACAAAGCCTGAACGTCAGCGTCGCTGCTTCAGTTGTCATGTATGAATATTTACGACAACATGAAAAAGGATAAGACTTTTCAAATTTCAATCTTCATTCTCCTACCAATACTCCGGAATAATTTCATTTGACTGCTATAACAGGATTATTATGAAAGTTTATTTCATTGTTTTCATGTCATATTCTTTCTGGATGAGTAAAAACTGATTTTAGTACTGGTTCTCAATTGCGGAAATACATATACTATAAAGTAGTATTGAAGTTTTGTTCCACCTTGGGATTGGGAAAATGTGCAGCATAGTGAAAACTCCCCGATATGTTTACTCATCAACAGGGGGATGGGTGTTTACTCCAGTGTTAACATGATCTTTGGCACCGAATGATGCTCGGCTTGTCGGTCACCTCAAAATTGAGTGACCGGGCAAGTAAAAAGAATTTCTGAAAACATAAAGGAGTACATTATGAGAGGCACATACGAAGCGTTTATACTTGTGAAGATCAAAGATGGTAGTCAATATGTCTGTGCATTAAACAGACGGAAGAAAAGTGCAGACAGCGACGAGGGAATGTCAATAAAGAAAAAGTTAGACTATTTAGCAACCCAGGTAATCTGGAACTGAATTATTTATATTTTGCCCCTGCATGTGAAATAGTAAATCATAATGCAGGGGCATTTTTTGTGCAGTTGTATTTGACTATTTATACCTGCATAGCAATGTCAACCTGCAGCTCATCAGCCACTTCAACCAGTTCATCCTCCAGTTGGTTCTTTGCCAGTCCCTCAGGTATCTCTACTTTTATATCCATAGTATACATGGGAGCCCCACTCTCGGGAGATGGCTTGGCTGTTGAGTTCAAGTTAAGGATATTAAGCTTTTTATCCGCCAGAAATTGGCTGGTCTTGTAGACGATACCAGACTGATCTAGCCCTTCTATATGGAGAGTACAGGTGTCTTTCCCGTTATAGTGACTGAGTTGCGATGCAGGTAAAGAACGGATAAACGCTGAAATACCTTTTTCCATCTCTAACCTTCTGCATTCCCGGGATAAATGTTCATCCATTTCACTCTCATTTGAAGAGAAAAGCAGACTAATAGTAAACTCATCTCCCAAATGATTCATAGAAGTATCTTCAAGATTACAGTCATTTTCATAAAGCAGGCGGGTAACATCCGCAACAAAACCAATCCGATCCTGACCAAAGGCCGTCATAACAAATCGATAACTCATACTCTTCTCCTGTATATAGAATCATTGTCTGGAATGTGGTGAGCACGCAGTGAACATTTCATTGAATTTAACCTGAACTTCTTAAATCTGCCAGCCTGAATTACGACAAAATTTCTAAACAGTAGGCTATGAGATCTTGGGAATGAAGTAATAAGCAATCCTTTTCACAACACTAGTTCTTGCTATTCCTTACTATTTCACGTATTGAGAAGTTTAATAATTCAACGTTACCCCAATCCTCTCTTTACTCACCCTGTATCAGACTTTAAAGGCATGTAGTGGACAACCTCCCCCATAACCAGCAACACAGTTCCAATAACCCATTGCCTTTTCGCACAGCCTTTCTCGCGATATTTCTTTGCATGCTTTTTGGCGCCAACCCTGTTGCTGTTAAAATAAGCCTGACAGGCATTGGAATATTTACCACCGCAGCTATCCGCTTCAGTATAGCCTCAACGGTGCTCATACTCTGGGCCAGATATACCGGTAGACCTCTTGCAGTGACCAGATTCCAGGCATTAAAACTGAGCGGGGTCGCGCTGCTTTTTTTCGTACAAATCTCTGTCTTTTATTATGGCCAAAACAAGACAACAGCATCCCATGGGGTTCTTATAGGGAATATCCTGCCATTTGTAGTTATGATTCTTGCCCACTTTCTTCTTCCCGATGACCGAATTACTCCAAGGAAAATATTGGGCCTGACTCTTGGCTTTTCAGGAATTCTTCTGCTGTTTCTTGATTCAGTAAATCTGACTGCCGAGGCACTCACCGGCGACCTGATGCTACTTTTTGCCGTAATCGTCTGGGGATGCAATGCAATTTACATAAAACGTATAATTTCTGGGTTTCATCCTGTTCAGATAACACTATACCCAATGATACTTGCTGTTCCTCTGTATTATCTTGCTGGCTACATATTTGATGACCAAATGATCCGCGAACTTTCCATCCCAGTCGTACAGGCGATGTTCTACCAGTCTATCGTCACCGCATCATTTGGTTTTGTTATGTGGAACACTCTCATTCAGAAATATGGCGCCACCGCACTCCATTCTTTTATATTTCTGATGCCGATTTCAGGGGTCATGCTTGGGGTGATTATCCTTGGAGAACCTCTCACCCCAAACCTGGTCGGGGCAATATGTCTGGTTGCGACGGGTCTCCTAGTGATTAACTGGAAACGACGCAATTAAAAGCCTATACAACATTTCTCTCAACAGGAATGTTCGTCTCTTTTGTGGTAATTACCCTTGTTTCCTGCTATATATGCAAAAAAGCATGATAAAAGATGTTTTGAACCTACATCAAGTCGTAATTCCAACACTTAAACATTAGAAAGAGAGTCATCTATGTATAGCTATCGTCTACTTGTTACGTTTATTGTACTTACAGCAAGCCTTTTTATTCTTTCAGCATGCTCCCCAGAAGTCGGAAGTGATAAATGGTGTGTTCAGATGAAGGAAAAACCAAAGGGTGACTGGACCACAAACGAAGCTACGGATTTTGCCAAGCATTGTGTTTTTAAATAGTTGGCAAAAAATAACGTGGATAAAATCATACATGTAATTATATCCACGTTATTCTTATCTCACCAGGATCCTCTTTACTCTTTTTGGCTAAAACCAAGGATATCATGTTATCAACTGAATTTCTTCTCACATCACTAATTGTTGTACTCATTCCAGGGACCGGTGTTATCTACACCGTTTCAAATGGACTCTTTCTTGGGTGGCGGGCCGCTCTCATCGCATCATTAGGTTGCACATTAGGTATTGTTCCACACCTTACAGCATCTATTCTTGGGCTCTCGGCCATACTGCATATGAGCAGCCTAACTTTTCAGATCATTAAGATGGCTGGTGCCGTTTACTTGCTCTTTCTTGCCTGGTCGATGTGGAAAGAAACCGGTTCTATTCGTTTAACATCACCTGAGAAGTCTAAAAATATGTTCCAGGTTGGAATCCGCGGTATACTCCTGAACATACTCAACCCCAAACTCTCGATATTTTTTCTCGCCTTTCTCCCTCTTTTCGTTTCTCCTGAGTCAGCAACTCCTACCTGGGATATGATGCTTCTGAGTTTTGTATTTATGGCAATGACTCTTGGGGTTTTCATAATCTATGGTCTATGTGCCCATGGCATCAGAAAGCACATTATTAACTCCCCAAAAATCATCACACTTATACAGCGTTCGTTTGCACTCACCTTTGCAGCACTTGGGATCAAGCTCGCTCTGACTGATAAATAAAAAAGCTAGCCACAAGATAAAGCCAACATCACGGAAGTGATAAATCAATAAGTTAGGACAAATCCATCCAGGCTGGAAAACGTTTTCTATACTCTTCAAGCTCAGATCGTGGAATTTTTATGGTTACACAATTCTTCTCTGAACCACAATCCATCATTATTCTACCCTGCGGGTCAACAAGCATAGAGTTTCCCCTATAACTCAGGTTATTATCATCTCTGCCAATACGATTCACACCCGCAATGTAGGTCTGATTTTCTATGGCACGAGCAATCAATAGCGCCTTCCAGTGAGCCGATCTCGGCTCAGGCCAGTTCGCCACATAAATTCCCAGGTCATATGCTTTGTTCACATTTGCGCTCCAGGTCGGAAAACGCAGATCATAACAAATAAAAGGTCGTATCTTCCATCCTTTAAATGAAATAACGGATTTCTCAATTCCTTGAGTGTATATAGAATCCTCACCCGCAAAGCGGAAAAGATGACGTTTATCATAATGAAGCAGTTCCCCGGAAGGTGCAGCCCATATAAACCGATTAAACAGAAATGACTGGTCACGAACCACAATACTCCCGCAAATTACGGCACCAACCTCTTTTGCCAGTTGCTGAATCCACACAACAGTCGGCCCACTCATTACCTCAGCCAATGGCTCTGCATTCAAGGTAAATCCAGTGGTAAACATCTCCGGTAGGATGATTATATCCGTGGTACCCGTAAGTAGCATTAGCTGTTCAGATAGCCTCTGACGATTAGCCTCAGGGTCTTCCCAGGCAATTTCCATCTGAACCAATGTGACACGCAGATCAATCAACCCCTCACCTCTCAATTACTATCAGGAACATCAACAAGGAGAATGTCAGCATCCTGTAATGATTTTATATGTATTGCATTTTCCATACGTACTCTTACCTGATCTTCTTTTTGAAACACTGTACCATCTATTTCAATTTCACCATCAATGACATAGGCAAAAAGAACTCGCCCATCTTCTATTCCGTAGCTTACGGAGTGTCCAGTTTCAAACCGGCCTCGATAAATCAAACCATCACTGTTAAGGCTGACTGTATTATCTCCACGTTTTTCTGCAGCAAGCAGCAATAGTGTATTATGCAATTGTTCGGGTAAAAAACTCTTCTGATCATATGAAGGTGCCAGACCTTTTTTATCAGGATAAATCCAGATCTGAAAAAAGTGAACAGGTGCGTCACTTTCGTTTACCTCGGAATGATATAGCCCTGTACCGGCACTCATTCGTTGAACATCTCCAGCTCGAATAACCGCTCGATTCCCCATTGTATCCTGATGAACCATTTCACCATCCATTACTATAGAGATAATCTCCATTTCCTCATGGGGATGTTTAGTAAACCCTTCACCAGCCTCGACCACATCATCATTAAACACTCTAAGCATACCGTGCTGCACGTTGGCTGGATCATAGTAGTCACTAAAAGAAAATAACCAATATGTCTTCAACCATCCTATATCGGTAAAATGCCTTTCGACTGCTGAGATCTTCGTTATCATGATAGCCCCCTATACTTGCTGCTATAACAACAGCTAGTCCTATCTGTAATTGTATATATCTTAAACTAATCCCAGCGCATGAGTTGTCAATAAAAACCAGGTCTCTGAAGAACACGTGAGATTTTCTTTTTTAATTTATGTTTCCTCAATATAAAAAACATAACAGCTTCCATTCTACCTTCAGTATATGTATACATATGAAAAGGTTGCTGACATAGCCATGAACAGCTAAGATACCTGTCCTGTAGAAGATTTTATCATTTCGGCTCATTCTTTTGACCACATTTTACTCCCATGAGGTAGCAGTGGAATTGCTTCACAATCATATTTTTCTTTTGTTAGTAGTCACCCTGCTGGGCATGGCTCTTGGCAAACTCAGGCTGAAATCATTCTCACTGGGCTCTTCCGGCATCATTTTTATTGCACTGATATTTGGTCATTTCGGCTATACCCTTCCTGCCGATTTCCAGACTCTAGGGTTAGTGCTCTTCATATATTCAATTGGGTTACAGGCTGGTCCAGGATTTCTGCATACTTTGCGAAGCAGGGGACTCAAGCTTACGCTAGGAGCTATCCTTATCATCGCAATTGGATTTATCACTACGCTTCTAGCCGCCTGGTTCTATGATTTTAACGCCAGCATAGCTGCAGGTCTTTTTGCCGGAGCTCTCACCAGTACTCCGGGACTTGCCGTGGCAGTAGAAACTGCAGGAAGCGAGGGTGCCCCTGCAGCATATGGTCTTACCTATTTCTTTGGTGTTACAGGAGTTATACTTTTCATACAGATATTGCCAAAATTTCTCAAGATTTCAATAGATCAGGAAGAAACGGCATTAAACGAAGAAGTCTCTAAAGCGACAATGCCATTCACCTTTCACCATCTCGAACTGACTAACCCGAATGTTTTCAATAAACACATAAAGGATCTCCACTTGAGTGCTATCGCACCAGTAGTGATAACCAGATTGCTACGAAAGGGGGCAGATGAGCCTGTTCTGGTAGGAGCAGACACAATCCTACAGGAAGGTGATCATTTGCGGATAGCAGGCCGAGAGCAGGATCTTCTAAAAATTCAGATTTTACTTGGGCAGCCAATTGACCGGCAAATTGAATTTGATCGGGCAATTGAAAAAAAGACGATAATTGTTTCTAAACGTAATGTTAGTGGAATGAGCATAAAGCAGCTTAATTGCCGCAAAGTCTTCAATGTCCAACTCAGCCGTATTACCCGTAACGGCATAGACCTTCCAGTCACCCCAAATCTTAGATTACATATGGGCGACACCATTCACGCAGTTGGAGACAGCCGTGCATTAGACAATGTTGCCAAAATATTCGGCAACAATGTCAAAGAAACATACAGTATTAGCCTGTTACCCATTTTTACCGGTTTACTGCTTGGTTTTTTAGTCGGGCAAATACCTCTTTTCATACCCTTTGTCGGTAAATTTTCCCTTGGTACTACCGGCGGTGTACTCATGGCTGGTCTTATCCTGAGTAACCTCTATAAAACAGGGCCTTTTATATGGGAAATACCAAGTACGGCAAACGCTTTTATTCGCGAGCTGGGCCTCATACTCTTTCTCGCTACTGTCGGCACCCAAACGGGAGCAACAATCCTCAGCACATTACGTGAGCAAGGGATTGACCTCTTTGTAGCAGGTGTTGCTGTAACGCTAATACCGCTCATCACCTCAGTATTTATCTGCCGATACATCCTTAAAATACCTTTTCTACGCATGCTAGGAGTCATGACAGGTTCTATGACAAGTACCCCAGGACTAGCAGCCGCAAGTGATCTTTCGACCACACATTATGCTTTTTCCGCATATGCAACAGTCTACCCGGTGGCTCTTATCGGTATGATTCTTTTCACTAAACTACTGGTCTTCTTCTTGAGTTAGCAACAGATTAGACTATTGCCAAGCATAGAATACGATCACATTGAAATGTGAAAAACTATCCCACAAGAATCTCCAGCACTTCTTTGCATTTTTTCTGGGCTCGCTCTGCAATGCTTTTCGCTTCACGAAGAGTTGCCTTTTTATACTCTTCGTCACGCACGCCTTCCATATTAATCAAAACATTCTGATATGCCCCCCATATACCTGTTTCCAGTGAACGGGCCCCAACCTGAGTGTCAGACCTCGAAGCAGGATTACCATATTGAGCAACCAGACAAAGTGCATCCCAGGCCCTATCACCCAAACGCATGGTGGTAAGTGGCACATGGATCGCTGTTTTTAACCCTGCCTGCATTTTTGCCGTACGTGCCGCACGCTGTTCGGCTGTATCTTTCGGCATCCTGAGCCCTTCCATGTATTCATTAAAAGCGGATGTATCAGCATCAATCATTGGAATAAGCTTTTCGGTCAAGTCATGGAGAACTGGAATAGCTTTAATCATCTCTGGCTGGACAGCTTCAAATTTGCGTACCCCCCAGGTCAACTTAGCAACCATTGAACCGAGGCCGGTCCCAATTGCAGCTATAGTCGCTGATGCGGAACCACCACCGGGCGCTGAGGTGCGTGCACCAACTTCTTTAATAAAGTCTCGTACTGTCAGTGCTGCCAATGGCTCATCAGGAACTTCTGCCACGATATATTCTATAATTTTTTCTTCCGGTTTAAATGGTGATACGGAATTTAAACCAAGACGCTCCACAGCCAGCCTAATCTTCTGATCTTCCTGATATATGAAGAGATGTTCTTTCTCAATGTAATAGTCAGCCGCCATGAGCATGGCTTCAAGCGGAACTACACCTACTATTTCAGAGCCAGCCACTCCAAGGTTTAATAAAGAGGCTTCTTTTTTAACCTCTTCGTATAAAACATGAACAGGAGTAACCTGGTAATCATTCAAGTTTACAGTTACCTGGGCCATATTGTACTCATCCACGTACCAGCCCATCCCTTTTACTTCCTGTAGCCGCCCAGGTTCATCGTCCCCTCTTCCCGCCTCTCTGAGATTTAAAGCAATCCGGTGAGCCTGATTAGGACTGCCAAGGATATTAACATTATAGGCAATGAGAAAATTACGGGCTCCTGTTGCTGTTATGCCCCATTCAGGGACAAACGTTTCTGGTCCAAAATCTGGTTTCCATTTTTTATCCCTAAGCTTTTCAGCGAGACCTTCATACTCACCATCTCGAATGTCAGGAAGTTTTCGTCGATAATCATGGGTCGCCGCTTCCTCGTAAAGATAAAAAGGAACGCCAAGTTCTGCTGCTGCTCGCTCTGCAAACTGTCTCGCGACAGCCACGCATTCATCCATAGTAACATTAGCCACTGGGACAAATGGACATACATCCATTGCACCAAATCGCGGATGCTCACCATGGTGTTTACGCATGTCTATCCGCTCTCTTGCAACACGAGCAGCTGCCAGAGCTCCTTCCACTACATTTTCAGGATCACCAACAAAGGTATAAACAGTTCTGTTTGTTGAACGTCCCGGATCAACATCTATCAACGTGCAACCAGATACTGACCTGATAGCTTCAGCTATTGCCTCAATTACATCAAGATCTATACCTTCTGAAAAATTTGGGACACATTCTATAATTTTTTTCATATCTGTTTCCAATAAAAGTACTGTTTACAGTAAATGGTGGTGTAATTTATCTTAGGCTACCTGCTGCCCCCGTTTATACACCTGTACCACAGGTGAAACCCCTGCATGGTAAGCGAGAATTGCTGGTGATTCACCATTGAGCACAAGAAAATCCGCCTGTTTACCTACGTCCAGGCTTCCAACAGAAGAAGCCATATTGATTCCATAGGCAGCGTTCAAGGTTGCCCCCACAAGCGCCTCCGCAGGTGTTAACTGCATATTCAGCACGGCAAGTCCAACGATAAAAGGCATAGATTCAGTGTAACTGGAGCCTGGATTACAGTCCGTTGCAAGTGCCACCGGCAGACCATTTTCAATCATGAAGCGAGCACGAGCATACGGCTTTCTCAGGCTATACGCTGTAGCTGGAAGCAGGTTTGCCACCACTCCTGCTGAGGCCATTGCACGAATATTTTTATCGCTTGCAGCAAGTAGATGATCAGCAGAGCAGGCCCTCATCTCAGCAGCTAAACCTGCACCTCCGAGATCATGAACCTCATCGGCGTGCAGCTTTACTTGCATGCCTAAATCTTTAGCGGCAGTCAGAAGTTTTCGCCCTTGCTCAATCGTAAATACCCCTTCCTCACAGAAAATATCGCACTGGTCTGCTAATCGTTCTCGTACTATCACCGGCAGCATTTCAGATATGATTAAATCGATAAAATCATCTGAACGACCTGCATATTCAACAGGTATTGCATGTGCTCCGAGAAACGTTGCAACCACATCCTGTATACCTTCAACCTTTACTCTTTGTATAGCCCTTAACATCTTCAGCTCATTCTCAAGATCAAGACCATAACCGCTTTTTATTTCAAGAGTTGTGGTTCCGAACTTCAACGCCGACTGTGCGTGTAGTAAGGTTATATTGTAAAGGTCATCTTCACTCGCTGCGGCTACAGCCTTTACTGAAGAGAGAATCCCACCGCCTTTTTTAAGGATCTCAAGATATGGAGTGCCTGCAATTCGTTGCTCAAACTCAGCTTCTCTTCTGGCGGCAAAGCACATGTGTGTATGCGGGTCGACAAAACCAGGAATGAGGCATTGCCCATTCATCTCAAAAACTTCTGCTGTCAATGAAGCCGGAATCGCCTTTTCAACCTCATGAACATCACCAACTGCCACTAAAAGGCCCTGGTTAACCAGTAGTGCCCCTGTTGGATAATGCACCACTCGGCCCTGATCTTTCCCTGAAGCTGGTTTTCCCGTATCTACAGGACTATATATGTTTGCATTTCGAAAAAGTGTATATGCCATATCAGCCTCCTGGCCCGCTCAACGTGTAGTGATCTTAGAAAATAACTGAGTCACCGCACTCTGTACTGTTGAATCATCAGCTTCATATGGAATGGTAATCTGATCACCATTCTCATTCTCGCGATTATAGGCCACTGCAACCTCTATGGCATTAGGGTTACGGCTCCAGTTACGTCTGGCAACTCCTCCCATAACATCCCATGACATTGCAGAACGCAGAATTTCATCTACCCGTTCGCTACCGTCCAGCACCATGCCAAAACCACCGTTGATTGCTTTACCAATTCCGGTCCCACCACCATTATGCAGGGCCACCAGTGACATGCCACGTGCAGCGTTTCCAGCAAAACAGTGAGTCGCCATGTCTGCACAAACATTACTGCCGTCTTTTATATTGGCAGTCTCTCTGAAAGGAGAGTCAGTACCACCTGGATCATGATGATCGCGGCCGAGAATTATAGGACCAACATCACCACTACGTACCATTTCATTGAATTTCAATGCAATAGCAGCCCTACCACCAGCGTCAGAATATAAAATTCTTGCCTGACTGCCTACAACCAGACTATTTTTTTCTGCGTCACGTATCCATACATAGTTGTCTCGATCCTCGGGTCTCCTCTCAGGGTCAATGCATGACATGGCAGCTTTATCAGTCTTGGCTAGATCTTTTGGATCTCCACTCAAACAGACCCAACGAAACGGACCGTACCCATAGTCAAATATAGGGCCCATAATATCTTCGAAGTACGAAGGAAAAATAAAACCATCTTTTTCATCAGTTCCGTTTTTAGCAACCTCTGTTACGCCAGCATCATACACCGCTTTTAAGAAGGCATTACCGTAATCAAAGAAGTATGTACCCTGCTCACTCAACCGTGTCACTGCTGCAATATGACGTTTTAAACTTTCATCTACCAGCTTTTTAAATCGGGTTCTATCTGTAGCAAGAAGATCAGTACGTTCAACGAAACTTATACCAGCAGGGCAATAGCCACCATCATATACCACATGACATGATGTCTGATCCGAGAGCAAATCCACGTGGAACTGTTTATCGGCCATATGCTCAAGCAAGTCGACCACATTGCCGTGATAGGCGATGGAGAGGTTATCTTTCTCTGCAATTGCCGTTGTTGCAAGTCGTAGCACCTCAGTAATGTCACTTGAAACCACATCGACCCAACCCTGCTCATGCCGCGTTGTAATTCTTGAAAGATCTACTTCAGCAGTTATAGAGGCTGCACCCGCAATTTTAGCAGCTTTAGGCTGGGCTCCACTCATTCCGCCAAGCCCCGATGAGACAAAGAGCAATCCTCTCAGGTCCCCGTCTCCTGCAACACCACACATTTTCCGCCCAGCATTAAGCAGTGTATTGTAGGTGCCATGCACGATTCCCTGCGGACCGATATACATCCATCCACCCGCAGTCATCTGACCATATGAGGAAACGCCCATCTGAGCTGCAATTTCCCAATCATCAGGATTATCATAAAGGCCAACCATCAGCCCATTTGTGATAATTACACGAGGCTGGTCAGGACTCGATTTAAATAGACCAAGGGGATGACCTGATTGCATGACCAGTGTTTGTTGGTCTGTAAGTTCTTCTAAATAGTTTTTTATCAATCTATACTGCATCCAGTTTTGGCAGACAGAGCCTGTCTCCCCATAGGTAACAAGTTCATACGGGTAGAGCGCAACATTAAAATCAAGATTATTGTCAATCATCAACTGAAAAGTTTTGCCAGCCAGGCAACGCCCCTTGTACTCATTTACGGGTTTCGCATGAAGCTTTCCAGCTGGACGAAAACGGTAGCCGTAAATACGCCCACCACTTTGTAATTCATGTAAAAACTCAGGAATTAATGCTTGATGATGCTGTGTTGGGATATATCTTAATGCATTTTTCAGCGCAGTTTCTGTCTGGGCCTCGGTGAGGCGAAAACCACGATCAGGAGCCCTTCGAATTCCTTCCACAAAAGGCTCTTTATTTGGCAGTTCACTATCCAATTTTATACGCATAGCCTCTGCCACGTCAGTGTTTGTAAGCATCGCCAACTCCATATGTCAGTATGTGTTAAATAAACAAATCAACCCGTTTACAGGCAGTCACGAACTGGTAAGTCTCAATATCAAGAAATATCTTACGGCAATCAAAGGATCATATCATCGACAATTTGTATATACAAGTAAATTTTCCAACATCTACACCCAAAAGGCTATAACTACAAGCTATCACCCTTCACAAAGATAACATTTACCTTGAAGTTGTCTTAATTTGTATATACATTACACACACAAAGTCAACGAAAGCCATCAGCTCATATTTTTGTCTTCATTTACATACGAGGCTCTAGCCCATGTACTCATTAGAAATCCACCCAGGAAAACTCACTCTGGCCCAGCTTAGATCAGTGTCCAAGACACATATACAACTTTCTCTTTCGACGGACAGCAGGAAAGCTATCCACAAGTCCGTTGCTACAGTTAGAAATCTTATAGAAAATGGACGGGTTATCTATGGCATTAACACAGGCTTTGGCCTTCTAGCCCATACCGTTATCCCAAGAGATGAGCTTGAGCATCTTCAGCGTTCAATAGTGCTCTCCCATGCCGCTGGCGTTGGTGCTCTAATGGATGAAGCGACCGTACGGCTCCTCATGGTTTTAAAAATCAACAGCCTGGCACGTGGCTATTCAGGCATACGCCTGGAAGTTATTGAAGCACTCATGCAACTGGTAAATGCCAGGGTCTACCCCTGCATTCCTGTTAAAGGCTCAGTGGGTGCATCTGGTGATCTAGCGCCTCTGGCGCACATGAGCACAGTCCTACTAGGAGAGGGCGAAGTACTGCATGATGGAAAACTTTTAAGTGGCAAGGAGGGACTTGCAATAGCCGGGCTTGAACAAATAGACCTTGGCCCCAAAGAAGGCCTGGCATTACTTAACGGCACTCAAGCCTCTACAGCTCTCGCACTAAAAGGATTGTTTGCTGCAGAAGATCTTTTTGCTGCAGCAATGGTTTCCGGTAGCCTTTGTGTTGAGGCAGCCCTCGGGAGTCGCCGCCCATTTGATCCATTGATTCACGAGGTACGGGGACACCAGTCACAGATCGACGTTGCAGCAGCCTATCGCAAATTACTACAACACAGTGAAATTGAAATTTCCCACAAGGATTGTGAGGCAGTGCAGGACCCCTATTCTCTACGATGCCAGCCCCAGGTCATGGGAGCATGCCTCACACAAATCAAAAACAGTGCTGACATTCTTTTGACCGAAGCAAATGGCGTTACCGACAACCCACTGGTATTTGCAGACGAAGGTGATATCATTTCTGGTGGAAATTTCCATGCTGAACCGGTGGCCATGGCAGCCGACAACCTCGCACTGGCCATAGCGGAAATAGGCTCCCTGTCTGAGCGAAGAATGGCGCTTCTAATTGATAGCCATATGAGTAAACTCCCACCGTTCCTTGTTGAGAAGGGAGGGCTTAATTCAGGTTTCATGATTGCCCAGGTTACCTCTGCAGCACTTGCAAGTGAAAACAAATCTCTTGCTCACCCGGCATCTGTTGACAGCCTACCCACCTCTGCAAACCAGGAGGACCATGTCTCCATGGCAACCTTTGCAGCCAGACGCCTTGGAGACATGGCTGAAAACACCGCAAACGTGCTGGCCATTGAACTTTTGGCAGCCTGCCAGGGTATCGACTTCCGTGCACCTCTGAAAAGTTCTGAACTTCTTGAATCTGCACGAGCTATGGTACGGGAACGTGTACCATTCTATGATCAGGACCGGTATTTTTCACCTGATATCAAAGAGATTTTCAACCTGATTCAGAGTGGGCGATTAAACGATCTTGTTGAAAGCTCCCTACTTCCAAGCCTATAAAACACATCAAAACATACAATATGCCCAAGCCAAACCTGCCGTTCACGTCATCAGAAAGCGACCTCCCACTCTACAGACAGGTCAAAGAATATATTCTATCAAGGATCAACTCCGGTGAATGGCAGGCTGGCAACAAGATTGAGTCAGAGGCTGAAATAGTGGCAGCAACCGGAGTATCCCGGATGACTGTCAACAGGGCATTGCGTGAGCTGACGGCAGAGGGAACACTTATCCGAAGCCAAGGGCGTGGAACATTTATAGCTGATTCCAAACCACAATCTGCACTTCTGGAAATTCACTCTATAGCAAAGGAAATACGTGAAAGAGGTGGTAAGTATTCATGTGAAGTGCATCTTTTACAAGAGGAGAAGGCTCGACCCGATTTAGCAAGCACCATGAATCTTGCTCCATACACCACAGTCTACCACTCAGTCATTATTCATAAAGATAACGAAGTACCAATCCAGGTAAGCAGTCGGTACATAAATCCTGTCATAGCTCCAGATTACCTTGATCAGGACTTTACACGCATCACTCCAAACGAATACTTGCTCAACCTGGCTCCAATCTCATCAGTCGAGCATGTAGTAGAAGCACTCATACCGGAGGCCTGGATACGTGAATTGTTACAAATCAACAACTCAGAACCTTGCCTTGCCCTCAACCGGAAAACCTGGGTTGGTGAGATAATAGCCACGTACTCTACATTCTATTACCCAGGTTCCCGCTATACACTTGGCAGCAGATTTACCCCTCAAGCCGCTGGTAACATTCAGGTCAGTTAGCCCCCGTTTCTCATGGGAATTTTATTCAAATCGCCTTGAAGAAATTTTAATGCAAGGTAAATTTGCTCAAGTTTGAATTATGAAAATTTCTAAAATTATACCCATGAAAAATGCGGGTTAGTCTTTACTTGCAAGCCTGGAAAGAAACTGTTTCCGTATCTGCTCCATACGTTTTCTATTGGCACCCATATCCCAGTACCCTTTTCGTGAAGCTGATCGAATATCCACCCGCAAAGCATCTTCTGGGAAAGAGAACTCAACATCATCAATAAAGCCGAACAATGTCGAACGAAACTCTGCATACAGATAGTCGTTCAATTCTTCCTTCAGTGTTGCACCAGGCTGTGAAAGAACTATCTCCTTCAACACTGACCGGGCTACTTCACGTTCACAGGTATAGCTATACGGTACAATAAAATGCTTACTATCGACCTCCATGCTTGAGACACAATTTGGTTTATCGGGGCATGGGAAAAATTTACCATTATCGAGACCGGTCTGGACCGGAGTTGTTCCAGAGCAACTACTAAGAACAAATACTGCTGTAACAGCCACTAATATCAGGCTTCCGTTCATGATCTCCCCCGTGACAGTTACGACAACAATGAAACATCGATAACAGAAACAGGGCGTCCACATTCTCTAAGCAGCATCAGCTACCCAGGCTATCTGCACACAATCCAACGGAACAGTCTCGGTTGAATTCATGCTGAATGTGGATACCCAAGAAAAGATAAATCAAATAGTTAAAAAGGGTTTGATTTTGTCTAACAAGCCCATGTCAATTCCATCAACATTGATTAAATCCGAAACACTTGAGAACGCACCGTTTACCTCACGGTATGTAGCAATTGCCTCACCAATTTTCGGGCTAATACCAGGAATTTGCGTTAAAGTGTCTACACTTGCCGTATTAATGTTCAATAAATCTGTCACCCCAACGGAGCTAGTTGCCATATCTGCCACAGAAGCAGATGGAAGGCTTGATGTATCGATTGCCATCAGGCTACAGGGTGTAAAAAAAAGTGTAGCAGCTAACACTACAATACTTCTATTAAGGGTTTTTCTGGTCTTCATTATTTTCATCTCCTTTCATCTCTTTTAAAAAAACTCTTTGTAATAGACTCTTCACTACCTACCATTAAAGTAGGATAACGATAGAAAACGGTGCAAAAGCTCATTGCCACTACTTACACTCTTCAGCACATATTGTTTTACAGCAGGACAACAAAACAGGATCTTACTCGTTAGATAGCCCTAAGAAAGAACCACTCTCCCGGCTTAACTCATTAACACAAGATATCCCCTACAATTGCCTGACAATACAAGTAATCATAAAGATAGCATGTGCCAGAAAAATAAGGCGCCAATTTGATAGGAAGACAACTTTTTTATCAGCAAGCACGAGAGAAACATCTGAAAAATAACATAGTACGTGACAATATTTCATAGCGAGCTATCTTGAGATGTTTTTTTAAAGTACACTCTTTTCCTGTTAGATTTCCTGAGGAAAAGACACCTACAAAACCCCATGAGCTTCTATGCACTTTGTTACCTATTTATCGCTAATTGCAACCATGCTTTTCTGGGGCGGAACCTTTATTGCCGGTCGCTCGCTTGCCGGTTCAGTCCCTCCCGCTACTGCCGCTTTTTTTCGCTTTGCAGTGGCGACCGCAGCCCTACTCGTACTCGTTCGTCTCATTGAAGGTCGCTTTACCATTCCCCCCAGGAAACTTTGGCTCCCTTTGTTCGTTCTCGGGTTAACTGGTGTGTTCAGTTACAACATTCTCTTTTTCACAGGCCTTACCTATATTGAAGCAGGGAGAGCTTCCCTCATCATTGCACTGAACCCACTCGTCATAACGATATTCGCTACAATGTTCCTCAAAGAATCATTGTCTCCACGCAAAAGTATCGGCGTCATTATATCATTAGTTGGGGCCGTTTTTGTCATCAGTAATGGCCATCCAGCCACTCTTCTTACCGGGAATTTTGGCAAAGGAGAACTTGCAATATTAGGCTGTGTAGCCAGTTGGGTAACCTACTCCCTGGTAGGGCGAAGTGTTCTTAAAACCCTTTCCCCGCTCACATCTGTCCTCTATTCATCAGGAGTTGGTTGCCTACTGCTTCTTCTGCCTGCGCTACAAGAAGGCTCTTTAATTGCGGTCACCCAATACTCGGCAAAGGAAATAGGAAGCCTCACGTTTCTTGGCCTATTTGGAACAGCCATAGGCTTCTCTCTCTATTACCAGGCAATTCGTAAAATAGGAGCCACTCGATCTGGCGTCTTCATAAACCTTGTGCCGTTTTTCTCTATACTCCTGTCATGGATTATCCTAAAAGAATCAATACAACCGACAGTTCTCACTGGTGGTATTCTTGTGCTAACAGGTGTTACACTGACAAATACCAAACAGAGAGCAAGTAGTCAAAACACCAGAAATATTGCAATCACTACCCACACTCATGACAAAAGATAGCTTCACAAACAGCAACGACTCTTTTCATTTTGATCACACTCGTTTACTCGAGCTTGCCGAAACGCGAATGCCATTTGGTAAATATTCAGGTAGATTATTAATAGATTTGCCAGAACCATATGTGGTCTGGTTTGCCAGTCAGGGTTTCCCACAAGGTAAACTGGGAGAAATGCTACAGACTATTTATGAAATTAAAGTTAACGGGCTTGAGTACCTGTTTGAACCGTTACGTAAAGATTGACAATCTCCGAACCTACGACAAGGACATACTATGAACATTGACACTCCTGAAGTGCAAACCTTCATGCTCGAATTGTACAAAATGACTGATGGCGATATTGCAAAACAGGTATCTATGCATGAAGTGGGAGCTGCATTGGGATTGGACAAAGGTGCCACATCAAGCATGAGTGAAGAACTCATCATCGAGGACCTGGTAGAACTAAAGACTCTAGCTGGTGGAATCGGCATCACCGAAAAAGGACTTGAACTGCTTCAGAATGCGGGTTGCATAGCTGCCCCACCATCCCAAGCTGTTCAGCTCAGCAGAAACCCTGTACTTGACAGTCAGGATATTCAACAACTTGAAGAACTCATCGCAGAGATAAGAAAAATCACGTTTGAATTGCCTGGTAGCTATCAGCAGCTCGAAGAGCTTATCATCGATTTAAAAACCATTGAAATTCAGCTGCTCTCTCCTCGCCCAAAGAATGGTATTGTACGAGAAATCATCCTTTCCATGCAAGCGAGTCTTGCCAAGACAGGCCGTAAAGAAATAGCAACAACTATAGAAAACCTTATTGGAAAATAATATGCTGTAACCGAAAAAGCCTGCCGAATAAGTCGGCAGGCTTTTCTCATATTGCAACGTGCAGCTTAAGCCGTGTGTTACCAGCCAAGCGTAAGGTACTCATCAATAGAGTTCGCAGCTTGACGCCCGGCTCCCATTGCAAGGATAACAGTTGCCGCACCGGTTACGATATCACCACCAGCCCAAACACCTCTCATAGTGGTTTTACCGTTCTTCTCGTCAGCATCAATATTACCCCACCTATTGAGCTTAATTGCAGGTGTTTCTGCAGTAAGTAACGGATTTGCACCGGAGCCAACTGCAACAATACAGAGATCTGTATCAAGTTCAAATTCAGAACCCTCAATTGCTACTGGGCGACGTCTACCAGAAGCATCAGGTTCGCCAAGTTCCATTTTCAAACATTCCATACCAATCAGGCGGCCATCTTCATCGCCAATATATTTGGTTGGATTGGTGAGCAGGAACAACTCAATACCTTCCTCTTCAGCATGATGAATTTCTGCTCCACGAGCTGGCATCTCCTCACGGGAACGTCGATAAACGATACGAACTTTTTCAGCACCAAGACGCATAGCAGTTCTAGCAGCATCCATAGCAACGTTGCCCGCACCAAGTACGGTAACACTTTTCCCTTTTGGGATAGGTGTATCAACTTCTGGGTACTTGTACGCTTTCATCAGATTTGCGCGGGTCAGATATTCATTGGCAGAAAGGATTCCAACCAGGTTTTCACCAGGAATATTCATAAATCTAGGCAGACCGGCACCAACTCCAATGTAAATAGCATCAAATCCCTCTTCAAACAGCTCGTCCAGACTGACTGTCTTACCTACGACTGCATTACATTCTAATTTTGCACCGAGACGCTCAAGGAAGTTCACTTCCTGGGCAACGATAGCTTTTGGCAAACGAAACTCAGGGATACCATAAACAAGAACACCACCAGGCTTGTGAAACGCTTCAAAGATCGTTACAGCATGACCTTTAACAATCAAATCACCGGCAACGGTCAGACCAGAAGGCCCAGAACCTACCACTGCAATCTTCTTACCTGTATGATCAGCTATAGGCGGCAATTCGCCAGTGCCATTTTCGCGCTCATAGTCAGCACAAAATCGTTCCAGGTTACCAATAGCAACTGGTTCACCCTTTTTACCAAGAATACATAAACCTTCACATTGGCTTTCTTGAGGACAGACTCGACCACAAACTGCAGGCAAAGCATTCTTTGTCCAGAGGTTGCGGATCGCGCCAGTCATGTCACCCTGGCTCAGTAAGTCGATGAAACCCGGAATATCAACTCCAACTGGACAGCCCTGGACACAGGCTGGTTTCTTGCATTGCAGACAACGTGCAGCCTCTTCCTGGGCCATTTTAGGGGTATACCCTGTAGGGACTTCAAGGAAATTTCTGGCACGTACTTGAGGATCCTGCTCAGGCATTGGGATTCTGGGATTTTTTACCTTCTTCGCTGCTTTCTCAACCATGCTACCCTCCATGTATAGAAACGATAGTAGTCGCTACTCTCTTTCTTAATTTATAAGGCTAAATCCATTACGAACTCAGCCGGAGCCAGTTGCAATTACATCGCTTTTTTACTTGGCATCCCTGATGGTGCAATAGTCACTGTGGCACTCTTTCTCTTCTGCCTGATAGGCTCTCAATCGCAGTATAAGCTCATCATAGTCAACCTGGTGACCATCAAATTCCGGGCCATCAACGCAAGCGAATTTTGTTTCACCACCAATGGTTACTCGGCAACCACCACACATGCCAGTACCATCAACCATAATAGGATTCAGGCTCACCATGGTGGGCACGTTATATTCTTTGGTTATGTTACTGACTGCCTTCATCATTGGCACAGGACCGATACCAACAACCATCTTAACATCCCCGGCTTCAAGCACCTCTTTCATAACCTCAGTGACGAAACCATGATGCCCGTATGAACCATCATCCGTACATACTCGAAGGTCATGGGAAGCGCCTCGCATCTGCTCTTCAAGCATAAGCAGACCTTTATTCCTGGCACCAATAATACATGTTACATCGTTACCAACTTCTTTCAGTGCACGGGTAATCGGGTGCAGTACGGCTACGCCAGTTCCACCACCAACACAGATTACTTTACCAAGTTTTTCAATATGGGTTGCTTTGCCAAGCGGCCCGATGACATCCTGAAAGCCGTCACCAACCTGCAAATCTCTGAAAAGAGCAGTCGACTTTCCAACGATCATATAAATGATAGTAATAGTCCCTTTTTCAGGATCAGTATCTGCCATAGTGAGAGGAATACGCTCACCTTCTTCATTTGCCTTTAAAATAACAAACTGACCAGGCTTTGCCTTCTTAGCAATGAGCGGTGCCTCAATTTCATTGAGGATAACCGTTCCTTCAGCCATTTCTTCACGTTTCACAATCTTAAACATATTTTTCCTCCGGGTTGAAAAATACCATTGTCCTGAACGTGTATCTGCAGTTCAGTTGGAACCGACGTAACGAACAAACTTTTTTATATGCAAGAAAAAAATCTTACCACTGCAAACCCAATTTAGAGTATGAAACCAAAAGTGGATCTGACAGAAAGTTTCTACAGCTAGAAAATTACAAAAAGTACATCCGCCTATCTGCTTTGCTACTGCATCAGGCAACGCTTAGCCCATTTACAGGTCTATAGTCAAGACAGAAAACCCCTTTCATGTAAATTAGTTAATTTATTCGACTATTAGCCCAACACCAGTTGCCGATTTTGTGCATATTGATCATTTTGTGCACTGCCAGCCAATCGTTAATCGACCAATATGCTAAAAGCAAAAATACTTTAACAGATTGGCAGGCATCAAGAAACTGTTATCACATTCATAAACACAAGAAGCATGGCGAATAAGGTGACCCCAGAAGATTACAGAAACAACTTTCTGAAAACTGGCCAGATGACTCAGTTGAATCGCCCCCGACCAGTTCAAAACCAACTCAAACCATCACTTTCCTGATCTTTGCAGACACATCGCGCGTGAGTTCAAGAACCTTCACCGCCTGATCGACAGTAACTGTCCCCGTTCCACAGCTTGGTGTTATAAAGCTCTGGTCAAATACCGCCTGCCGGGAAATACCTATTGCCTCAAGTTCAGCGGTCTGAGCAAACCAGAGATCAACCAGACCATCAGCAGTTGCTCCATCAATCAAATCAGCAGAGGTTGGCACAATCCCAGTAGCAAGGATGCCTCCCCTGGCAAAAAATGGGATGAGATGCTCTTTGTAGAGAATGAGCTTATCAAAAAAACTGTACGCATCGTAACTGATAACATCGACACCAGCATCAAACAGCAATGACCACTCCGTATTAGCACACACATGAACTCCGGCAAGACCACTCTCTTCGTGCACAGCTTCAAAAACTTCAGAAAAGCACTTGGAAATATCTTCTTTACTTATTGTGATAAAAGCTGAACTACCAAAGCCTGAAAGTCCTGGCTCGTCAAAAAACACAAAAGCTGGTGTACATACCTCTGCCATCATGCGTGCCTGATATCTCGCTTTCAGGGCCAACATTTTAACCGCAGCATCTCTTAGCTGTTCATTATAAAAAATAGCTCGCCCTTCCTGATCAACAACACCTGTACAAAATGTGATGGGGCCAGTTATCTGCCCTTTTAGTCCAACCAACGTATCCTTACGCTCCTTTGCTAATCCAAGGAACTCAAAAAAACCTCTTGCTACTTCGGGACTCAAGGCAAACCGCGATTTTTCAAGTTCAGCCGCACCCTCTTCCACCATGAGGTAATCTTCAAAAAAGGCGAGAAATTCGTCATCAAAGTTGTCGCTCCCCGCATTAATAAATATTTTTCCATCACATACATCAATCCCAGGAAATCCTGGTAAAAACTGAGGAACCATCCCCTCTTCTTCATAGAAGGGTAACTGGGGCCAAATTGGCACCTGTGGTGTATAAGAAAATATGAGCTCAGCTGCCTGACGATGATTATCAAGGGGTACACTGCCTATAAGAAGCGGGAGACATTTGGGTGCAAAGACTGACATCTATAAAACCTTATTAAGTAATTAAAAAACTAATTGCCATATGCGTTTCAAGTACATACATATGTCACAACTGTTTACATGTACATATAAGTGTAACTGTTGGCGCGTCGAGCTAAACATCAGAGTTTAGCAGGTCTACTCATTGCTCTTAGTACACCCTAAACCTGCGCCGTAAGCAACATATCAATTGCAGATTTTTTTTCAAATCATCCCTTTCAGATGCTCGCTTATTCTGCTATTGTGTGTTATGAAAATCGTTCAAGCTTTTATTTTTTCATGCATTTTATACCGCTGCCCGTTAGTTACACTGCAACATGCAACCAACGGCGACCCAAGGCGAATTGCCCTGAGACGCCAGCACTCAGACCCCTCAATCCTTACCAGAGTGGTCCTGAAACTTCAATATCATGATTTTATTACCATTGAGGAACATTGCTATGAAAATTGATCTGGACAAAAACGTGGTAGAAATAACTCCTGAAAATGACACCGAAGCACAACAACTTGATGCCCTTTGGAAAATTATAGTTGACTGCATGGGCAGTAATAAAAAGCTTGTGCCAATTGGCGAATATATTCCAACAAAATCCAAACTTGCACGCTTTGCCCTTGAAGACTGATCCTCTTCATACACTTCATATCAACAGGCACTCCTGCACCCTTTGAGGCAGGAGTGCCACCCATACCGACCTGATCCCAGAAAATAGCAGTTCACACAATACCATATCACCAGGAGAGCAGCAGCTTGCAGCAAATCACCTGCCTATCCTCTAGATACCTCTGCACACTTCGCACACAAGACGCCAGGTGCCCCTAAAAAATAGCGTTGCCATAACGTACATACCACTCAGTGACATTCAGGCAAACTGATTTTTTAGATCATTCTTATTGATATCAGTCATTTCGATCCTTCCAAAGAACTAAATAAAATGTTCTGAAAAGTCCGCAATCGCTCTAAACCACTACTACACAGCTTAGACAAGGTCGCAAGGTAGAGTCTTCAAAACCAATGCAGAGCCATGATTCAGGGAAATATCAGCTAATCTAAATAATTGACTTTTAAAATAGCTCTCTGTAGACTCGTTTCTGCCTGACTGGTAAGGGCTGAAAGGTAAATGTACGAGACCTGCATTTCCACATTCTATCTGCAGATCAGCATTACCTCTTTCAGTACTATAGATGACCTTCAACAGAAAAGTAGCGGTATGGTATATAAACAACCATCAACATTTCCGCATCTATCAACAACACCATCAGATGTTGTGTCGTCTATTTATTCATTACTATCCCCTATATTCTCATTAACACGTCAACGTATTCACCATTGTTCACCAGGCCAAATACTAACAACTCTAAAGCGTATAGCTCAGCTATTACTGCCTGAACGAGAATACCGATCGCCATATCCAGATAAGCACCAACATGCGACTCTGGCTGAAATACGACCTGAAAATATCATCTGCAACACGATACAAAGCGTTCACCCAGCTTCAATCAATCGAAACTGGCTACACAACATGTTTTCGATGACAGAAACAATCTTTTTATTATTCAATCATGGAGGTGCAACCACAACATGACTAGCGGGGTAATACCGCTTCCAAAAGTGTGATGTTGTTTGTTCTGACTGACAATCGAGTTTACCTGCTTCATTTCGAAAGCAGGGCAGAAAGAGGATTGAGTTTATGGCAGAAAGCAGTATCAAAATCAAAGGCAAGAAACAGAGCTTCTTCATCGACAAGGTCAAGGAGATCCTGCCCGAGGACGGCAATCTTAATCTGTGCCTGACCTGCGGTGCCTGTGCTTCAGGCTGTCCGGCAACAGGACTAGCAGATATGGATCCCCGAAAATTCCTGCGCATGTGTGCTATGGGCTTGGACGAGGAAGCTACAAAATCCCCATGGGTTTGGATGTGCACCATGTGTCAACGGTGTATCTACGTCTGTCCCATGAAAATCGACATTCCCCAGTTAGTTTTCAATGCCAGGGCTACATGGCCTCGTGAAGACCGCCCAAAAGGTATTCGCGACTCTTGTGATATGGCTCTTAGAAATCCTTCGAACAGTGCCATGGGTACTGCTCCGGATGATTTTATATTTGTGGTTGAAGACGTGCTCGAGGAATACAAAGAGTCACAGCCCGAATTTAAAGATATGGTCGCCCCAATGGACAGGGTCGGTGCCCATTTCTTCCTCAATCAAAATTCCCGTGAACCAGTTACCGAACCTGACGAAATGGTTCCGCTCTGGAAAATTCTCCACTTGGCAGGAGTCGACTGGACGTATGGTAGCAAAGGATGGGCCGCAGAAAATTACTGCCTCTTTCTTGCTGACAACGACTGTTGGGAACATGTAACAAAAGTTTCGGCTAAGCAGGCAAATGACCTGGGGTGTAAAGTTTTTCTCAATACGGAATGAGGACACATAACATTCTCAGTCCGGGCCGGACTGAAAAAATTTGGAATTGAGCACAACTTTGAAGTTGCATCTATTTACCAGTATTACGCCAAATGGATTCGCGAGGGACGACTAAAAGTGAATTCAGACTGGAACAAAGACCGAAAAATAAAATTCACGATTCAGGATCCTTGCCAGATCGTTCGCAAGGGATATGGAGAAGCCGTCGCAGAAGATCTCAGGTACGTTGTTCAATCTGTAGTTGGTGCAGAAAACGTCATCGAAATGACGCCAAATAGATCGAACAATTACTGTTGTGGTGGCGGTGGTGGATTCCTCCAGTCAGGATACACCGAAGAGCGTAGAGAATACGGTAAGAAGAAATACGACCAGATTATCGAAACTGGAGCAGATTACTGTATTACTGGCTGCCACAACTGCCATGCTCAGGTTCATGATATCGGACACCACTTTGGTGGCACATACAATACCGTTCACCTTTGGACCCTGATCTGTCTGTCTCTGGGAATTCTTGGACCAAACGAAAGAACGTATCTCGGTGATGACTTAAAGGACGTAGACGTTTTCCACCCTGAAACAGCCCTTTTCTAAGATGAACACGATATACCCAGGAATTTATACGATTTTACTGGAACTGATATAAAGGGAGCAGAAACGTATGACTTTTCAAAAACGATTAGCAGCTAAAGAATTCGTTGTTCTGGCTGAAATGCATACACCTAAAGGAATTAATATTTCCTCGCTGGTGAATGATGCACGCCGGGTAAAAGGCAAAATCGACGCAGTGGTCATTCCCGACATGGATAACGGCATCATGAGAATGAGCGCCCTTGCCGGCGGCGTATTAATGCAGCAGCAGGGCATAGAATCCATAATGCACACATATTGTCGTGACCGTAATCGCATGGCTCTGCAGGGTGACATTCTTGCAGCCCATGTACTTGGTATTCAGAATCTCATAGTCGCCCATAGCGAAGACATTTCTGAAGGTGACCATCGCGAAGCAAAGCCTGTCAACGACATCAGTGAAGTTGAGCTACTGGAAGCAATAGCTCAATTACAGAAAGGCAAGGACATGGAAGGATTTGAGCTTGATGGGGTTCCTTCCTTTACTACTGGCTGTACCATAGCCCCCTTTGCAGACGACAAGGCAATGGAAGAACAACTGAAATATGCAAAAACCATGGTTGATGCAGGTGCCGCTTTTATCATTACACCTCCAGTTTTTGACATGGTTCACTTCAGCGGTTTTTACTCCAAGGTTAAAGAGCTTGGAGTCCCTGTAATTCCAACTGTTTTTCTTATTAAATCGCTGGCTATTGCACAGTATATAGCTACCACAGATCCTGGTTCTCACATCTCCGATGATATTATCAGTCGCATTCGAAAGTCTTCGAATCGTGAACATGAAGGTATTAAAATCGCCGGCGAAACCATTGCAGCGCTTCGCGATGTTACTCAGGGTGTGCTTATCCAGACTCTGGGTTGGGAATACAAGCTGCCCGATATCCTTGATGCTGCAGGAATCTGATCGGAAGCAGAACTTTGCAGAAGGATTGACCGATTTTTTCGTTTAACCCTGCTTAACCTGTGCAAATGAAGGGTAGAAATGCAGAACACAAATAGACTCCAAAACAGCAACAAGGTTCTTGTTATTGGCGGAGGTCTCGGTGGTATTCGAACGGCGTTGGATCTGGCAGAAGCTGAAAAGGATGTAATCCTTGTAGACAAGGCACCTGCAATTGGTGGCCTTATGACTCAGCTCGACCGGACCTTCCCGACCAACAACTGCGATCTCTGCACGCTGGCCCCGAATCTTTCGGAGAGTAGCCGGCAACAACACATCCAACTACTGGCTATGACCAGCGTAACGGATGTCAAAGGACAAAAAGGAAACTTCACAGTAAGCCTTACGACAGCCCCCAGATATGTCAATCTGGATAAATGTACGGCGTGTGGTGAATGTTATAAAGCTTTTCCAGAGTGCGTGACATTCACACCTGGACTTGATCATCGCGCCCCAACATGTATGCGGTATCCTCAGGCTACACCTCAGGCATATTCCGTTGACCTTGCAAAGTGCAATGATGTTGAAGCGTTGATGAAGATATGCCCTGCCGGCGCCATAAACCCTGATGACATGGGAAGAATTCAGGATGTGCAATGTGGCTCCATAGTTTTCAGTCCCGGCGCTTCATTATTTGACCCGAGCCATCTCGATTATCTTGGTTATGCAACCCAACCAGATGTCGTTACCAGTCTTGAATATGAGCGCATTCTTTCAGCTTCTGGCCCAACTATGGGCAATCTTGTGCGCCCATCTAATGGGGAGCAGCCTAAAAAGATCGCCTGGATTCAGTGTATTGGATCGAGAGGCTTGCAAAAAGGTGCAGGAGAGTACTGTTCAAGTGCCTGCTGCATGTTTGCGCTAAAAGAAGCTATGGTTACCAGAGAGCGTTTCGGTGATGACATTGAAACGACCATTTTTTACATGGATATGCGAACCTTTGGTAAGGACTATGAACTTTATTTCCAGAGAGCCCGCGATGAATTCGGTGTTCGCTTCATTCACAGTCGCCCGCATAGTATATTACAGTCTGAAGGTGAAGAGAAGTTAACACTGTCTTACACTCACGATGGTTCAACGGACCAGCATATAGAAGAATACGACATGGTTGTCCTCTCTACCGGTTTCAAGGTAGCTGAAGATGCTAAGGCTATTGCAACTAAAATGGGCCTGGAACTCCATGCTGATAACTTCCCTAAAACCCAGGATTTCAATGCTCAGGAGACTTCTGTCCCTGGCATCTATGTCTGTGGTACATTTGAAAGCCCAAAAGATATTCCAGAGACCATGGTTCAGGCTAGTGCAGCTGCATGTATGGCCGCACGGGATGTTGAAAGCATAGCTGTTGATGAAGAGCTTGTTGACCCGTTCCCAGCTGAGCGAGACATAAGTAATGACGAAATCAAGGTGGGAGTATTCATCTGTGATTGTGGTGAAAACATTGGCAATACTGTCAATGTAGACACTCTTGTTGAACATGCCTTGACATTGCCTCATGTGGCAGTTGCCAAAGCAGCTGGTCACGGATGCAGCCGGGATTCTATGGAGATGATTAAAACCACCATAGAAGAAGAAGGCATCAACCGTGTCGTCATCGGTGGTTGCTCTCCACGCTCACACCAGGAGAAATTCCAGGACCTCATCAGAAAGGCTGGACTCAATAAGTACCTGTTGGAAATTGCAAATATCCGGGAACAGGCAACATGGGTTCACTCAGGTCACCCTGAAGAAGCTACCAAGAAAGCAAATGAGTTGATTCAGATGGCTGTGTCTGGTGTGGTGATGGCTCGCCCACTTGCCGACTATACATTACCGATGAACAAGGATGCTCTGGTAGTTGGTGGTGGCGTTACCGGCATGACAGCAGCTCTTGAACTGGCTGACAAAGGCTTCAAGGTTTATCTTGTAGAAAAAACTACGGAACTTGGTGGTGTTGCCAATAGCCTCAAGAAAACACTTGAAGGCTCAGATGTTCAGCAATTCCTCACTGATCTTGTAAGTAAAACTAAAGCTCATGAGAAAATTGAAATCATCACCAGCGCATTAATTGTTGATCATACTGGAATGCCAGGCATGTTTAAGACAGGCATGCAGGTAGGTCGTCAGCTCTTCTATCGGCAAATTGAACATGGTATCACTATTCTCGCATCAGGAGCAAAGCCAAACCGTCCGAAAGGCTATATGCTTGACGAGAGTGATAAAGTTGTTACTCAGATTGAGATACAAAATCTCATTGATGATCAACCTGAAACAGTTAAAGATTGGGACAATGTAGTAATGATCCAGTGTGTTGGCTCCAGAACAGAGGACAACCCCAACTGTTCACGAATTTGTTGCCAGAACGCTGTAAAAAATTCACTCAGAATACTCGAACTCAATCCGAACGCCAGGGTCTTTGTATTATATCGTGACATGCGTACCTATGGTCGCCAGGAGCAGTATTACCGTAAAGCTCGAGAGAAAGGTGTTATTTTCGTACGATACGACCTTGACAACACACCTCAGGTTGAAGAAGTAGATGGGTTGATTGATGTCACATTCAACGATCCTATCCTTGGCCTCGAGATTACAGTCAGCGCAGATTGCTTATGCCTTAGCACCGGGTTGATTGCTGATCAGGATTCCAATGAGGAACTCGCTATGACCTTCAAGTTGCCGCGCACCCTGGACGGCTACTTCCTTGAAGATCATGTCAAACTTCGCCCGGTCGATCTGCCGGTACCCGGTTTCTTTGTTGCCGGAACCGCTCATTCGCCGAAAACAATCAGAGAAAGCCTCTCACAGGCTCGAGCGGTAGCCTCACGAGCCCAAACCATGTTGGCCAGAGATGTCATTAATCTTGGTGCCAGGGTTGCCAGAGTAGACAAAGACAAATGCGCTACCTGTCTGGTCTGCGTGAGAGCCTGTCCATTTGATATTCCGTTTATCAATGCCGACAGATACTCAGAAATTGATCCGGCAAAATGTCATGGCTGTGGAGCTTGTGTCTCTGAATGCCCGGCAAAGGCAATTCAGTTGATGGAATTCGAGGATGACCGAATTCTTGCCAAGCTGGAAGAACTCTTTGAGAAGGTGGTAGCATAATGGAAAATTTTGAACCAGTAATTGTGGCTTTTTGCTGCCACTACTGTGCCTATACAGCTGCGGATATGGCAGGAACTCAACGAATTGCTTATCCGCCGAATGTCAAAATAATTCGTGTCCCCTGCTCGTGTAAGGTTGACGCCCTGCACTTGGTCAAAGCCTTCGAAAAAGGTGCTGACGGAGTATACGTAGCCGGTTGTCTCAAAGGTGACTGTCATTTCAAAAATGGCAATGACAAGGCCGCTAACCGAGTAGAGTATGTAAAAAAATATCTGGAAGAAATAGGTATCGAAAGCGAGAGGCTTGCAATGTTTCGCATGTCGGCCGGCATGGGATTCCAATTCGCCCAGACAGCAAAAGACATGACAGAAAAAATCCGCGAACTTGGCCCAAGCCCGATCAACATCGCCCGCTTAAAAGGACAGGCTGCGTGATTGCAGGTAAACCAAAGAAGGAGAGTGAATTACAATGATCACCGCTGAACGTAAACCTTTAGAAGAAATCATAGCCTACGTCTCGCCCTTTAAAAAGATTCTTCTTATTGGCTGTAATGAGTGTGTCACCGTCTGTGCCGCTGGTGGCCGTAAGGAAGTTGGCTTGCTCGCCTCCGGGCTGCAGATGGCCATGCTTAAACAGGGCAAAAACGTAGAAATACGAGAACATACCCTTGAACGACAATGCGACCCTGAATACGTTGAAGAGTTAACGGCAATGATAGATGGTGCGGATGCAGTTTTGTCCATGGCCTGTGGTTGTGGTGTGCAGACAGTCGCCAGCCGTTTCAAGGACAAGCCAGTTTTCCCTGCAGTAAATACCACCTTCATGGGTGCTTCAGAGCGCCAGGGTGTCTGGGCTGAACGTTGCCAGGGTTGCGGCAATTGTCTTTTAGGTCAGACAGGCGGTATCTGTCCAATCGCCAGATGTGCAAAACGTCTCATGAACGGTCCTTGCGGCGGTTCTACTAAAGGAAGCTGCGAAATTGACGAAGGAGTCGATTGTGCATGGCAGCTCATTTGGGACCGACTGAAAGCGCTCGGCCTGACTGAAAACTATGTTGAATTGATTCCGGCCAAGGACTGGCGGACAAGCAATGGTGGTGGCCCCCGTAAGATTATTAGAGAGGATTTGGCAGAATGAAAACTGACAGCAAATTAGAAAAAATATTAGCCGCAGGTCATCTGGCAGTTACTGGCGAGTGTGGTCCTCCACGCGGAGCCCTGCCTGATAAGGTTCGCGAAAAAGTCAAATACCTGGAAGGTGTTGTTGACGCAGTCAACATTACCGATAACCAGACAGCAATGGTCCGCATGTCCAGTTTTGCGGCATCTGTTATCTGTAAACAGGAAGGGCTGAACCCATTGTTACAAATGGTTTCACGTGATAGGAACAGACTTGCAATGCAGGCAGATATCATTGGAGCTTATTCCCTTGGAATAGATACCATGCTCTGCCTTTCCGGTGATCATACCAAATTTGGTGATCACCCAATGGCAGCAAATGTCCACGACCTTGATTCTATACAGATGATCCAAATGGTCAAGGATATGAGGGACGAGAGCAAGTTTCAAGGAGGCGCTGATATCAAAGGTGCACCAAAGATGTTCATTGGCGCCGCAGCCAACCCATTCGCCGACCCCTTTGAACTTCGTGTAATGCGTCTTGCTAAAAAAATTAATGCTGGTGCGGATTTCATCCAGACTCAATGCATCTTTAACATCCCTAAATTTGAGCAGTGGATGGAAGGTGTTCGGAAAATGGGTCTCCACAAAAAAACCTATATTCTTGCTGGTGTTACTCCAATGAAATCCGTTGGTGCCGCCCGCTTCATGCAAAAAAGAGTTCCGGGAATGGATGTACCCCAGGAACTTGTTGACCGCATGGCCTCTGTACCTAAAGAGAAACAGGCAGAAGAAGGTGTTCAGATATGCGTTGAAGCAATCGAGCGACTCAAAAAAGTCGAAGGTGTCTCTGGATTCCACATCATGGCAATCGAGTGGGAAGAAAAAGTTGAAGAAATTTGCGAAAGAGCGGGACTTCTTCCCAGACCTCAGGTATAAAAAATGTTAGAAAGATCAATTCAACCTTGTGCAAGGAGGAAGTACACGTGAGCGATAAGCAACTGATTTTGGTCGTAGATGACGATACAGATCTCGTGGAAATGGTCTCCATGAAACTCGAAAATGAAAATTTCCGGGTAGCCAAGGCCTATGACGGAATAGAAGCGATGGATAAGATAAAGGAAGAACGCCCTGCCCTTATCATTCTTGATGTCATGATGCCTAGAAAAGACGGCTACACTCTTTGTGATGAATTGAAAAATGCTGATGAGTATAAAGCTATCAACATTATTTTGTTGACTGCCGTTACAGAAGCCATCGGCTCGACCAATTACACACACATGGGCGGTAAGACCACCCTGGCAGATGACTTTATTCCAAAACCAATAGACTTGGATAAACTCGTCTCCATTGTCAAGGACAACCTGTAGCAATCCGTAGCCGGTCTTTCCTGAAACCAGGAAAGACCGGCACGTTCACCTCCTCCTGGGAGAGGCATGGCTAACGCTCCTGCACGGATTCCACAACGTATCAATATCGGCGGCATTAAGCTGAGTAATGAACTGGTTCAGTTTATATACACTAGACCGTCTACGGAGGGTAGCGACCTTCCTCACGCCCTTAAAGCTATAGCTGCAAAACAGATTAATATCTCCTTTTTTACTTTGTCCCAAGGACCTGACAAGGTAACAGCGAGTTTCTGTGTTGACGCTGATGACCATCTGATCGTCCAAGAACTCGTCGCTAGAACTATACAGGATCCCAAGAGAATTACATGTCTTCCATCAATTGGAACACTTACTGTATTCCCCCATCGCAATAGTTTCACACTTCTTGGCAGAGTAATTCAAAGTTTTTCAGACAATCAATTACCTGTTTATGGCTTATGTACTTCCATCTCAGCACTTTCGGTAATTACAGCGTTTCAGTCGCTTGATCCAGCCATCAAAGCTCTCGAAACTATCATTCAGTTACCTGAAAACCATGCGCCATTTCGACAGGAGTTTAACATTCGCCAGATCAGTCTATAACCAAGGTTACCGGAGGTACCAATGGAAACAATTGCTGTATATTGGGAACCGATAATACAGGTATACGGGTTTGACAGTAGAAAAGATATCGCCCTTCTCGAGCTGGATTTCTCAATTACAGAAGCAGATTATTGGGGTGAATGTATTGACTCACTGGCCACAACTGATTCTGGCTTTATTATGGTTCTGGCTCAATATATCAGTACAACAACTCTACGGTTCTGCATTGCTTTACAAAAAGCCGATGCAATCTCCTGTCGCCAGCAACTGGAAAAATCCTGCAATACGCGTTTTTCAGTCTCCATCAGATTGCATCAACCAGTAGACATCCTGTTTTTCCATGGACCCCATTTTCAAGACAGATATGGAATAGCTGAAACAGTCTTCCGCTCTTTACAACATAGCCCAATCTCTTTACATGCCGTAGGCTGTACAGGAACAAGTGTCTATTTAGCCTTAAATACAGGAGAAATAGAACAGGTCAAAGAATTACTATCCGAAGGATTTACAGTCCCTGATTATACATCTACAACCACAAACCGTTAATATGGTACAGCCTCAACTTCACGTAGGACAGCAACTCCAAATGGAACAACTCATACATGAACTGGATTGGCGTATACGAATCTTTGATTCTCTCTCGCACCCAACACTGATTCTCAATGCAGACCGGGTAATTATTGCTGCAAACTCAATTTTCTATGAAAAATTTAAAACATCGAAAGAAGAATTATTAGGAAAAAGCTGTTTAGATAAATCACAAACTTTTCATAACTATTCTTCCCACTTACCCTGCACAGACACCAATTGTCCACATCTTACAGCACAGCAAAGCGGTAAAAGCCAATCCATCCAAGTTAAGAGCAGAGATGAAGCTGGAAATCCTATATGGGAAGATCGAGTTTTCTCACCCATTATAGACGAAAACGGTAATGTAAAATATATCATTGAAAGTATCCGCGACATTACCCGCGTGAAAAATCTTGAGAAAAAATATAGTGAAATGCGGGAACTCATAGATAAAGTTGTACAGAGTTCCGTCAGCGGTATTATGGCCGCAGATCGTGCAGGCAATATCATAATGATGAATGAAGCAGCGGAAAAACTCTTTGGATATTCAATCCTCGACGCAAATGAGGTCAACATAGAGAATTTCTATCCACCCAACGTAGCTCGAGACATCATGAAAAAACTACGTGATGAGTCCTACGGAGGTAAAGGAAAACTCCCTGTTACTAACGTCAATATCCTTACACGAAATAATGAGCAGGTACCTGTCGAGATGACCGCAGCCATCATTTATGAAGGAGCTAATGAAGCTGCAACTGCCGCCATATTTAATGATCTTCGTGAAAAGCATGCGTTTGCAAAAAAACTTGAAGAGGCAGAAGTACAATTGGCGCAGTCGGAAAAACTCGCTTCTATTGGTCGCCTTTCAGCCGGTGTTGCCCATGAAATCAACAACCCCCTAACATCAATACTGCTCTATGGCAATATGATGTATGAACAACTCGAACCAGACCATCCTTTTATAGAAAATTTACGGTTCATCCTCGAAGATGCTGAAAGATGCACTTCAATTGTCAAAAACCTTTTAGCCTATTCCCGCCAGACCACCCCTGCAAGAGCTGTATTCTATCTTAATAATATGGTTAACGAGAGTTTAGCGCTCATCCGGGATCAGAAACTTTTCATGCATGTGAATGTTGTAAAAGATTATGACGAACATCAGATTCTGGTAAATGCTGACAAAAACCAACTCTGCCAGGTTATCATAAACCTTATCATCAATGCTTTCGATGCAATGGGAGGCAGTGGAACGCTCACTCTGAAAACATATAGGGACGAGGAAAAACATCGTGCTTTCGTTGAAATACACGATACGGGGTGCGGTATCCCAGAAGACAACCGTACCAAAATATTTGACCCTTTCTTTACCACCAAGGAACTAGGAAAAGGAACTGGGCTCGGACTCAGTATGGCATATGGTATAATGCAGGATAATCATGGTTCAATTTCGATTAAATCAACCGGACCTGAGGGAACTATCATCCTTCTTGAGCTACCCGAGGAACCAGTAACTCATGAGTTCAACTTTGTGTCGATTGGATAATTATATCGTAAAGTCAAAACTTTCACTTTTATCAGGCCTCTTTATAACAAATTAATCTAACAATATAATAAAAAAAGATTATAAGATTACTGGAATTAAAGCACGATACCAGTTATAAGATATGGTAGAGATATGAGCATAGTTACTGATATACATCGTTTATCAGGCTCACTCCCCGCACACCTACAAACATAACATGTGATCCAAGCCATACAGGAGGGAAGCGCACGCCCATTCACACTGCAGTAGAGCGTACAATTGCAGTTTCAGGTACGTGTTGTGTTTTGTGAAAAGCTAGTCCGATATATCAATAAACATAACAGAGGGTAGAGAGACTTATTATGAATTTCAACTTACTTCTGGCATTGTCTGTCCTTATCTGTCTGGTTGGTTTGGCTTTACGGTTGCATACCTGGTTTTCCCAGGGAATTCATTCCCCTTCCCCCTCCATTCCTATTGTAGAACGCGCCCGTGCTGCATTGCAGAGTTGCTCAAAAGTACTTTTTAGTGGACAAATAGTTACTATCGTTAAATCGTTTTTCACCGACCTTTTATTTCAAAACAGGGTTTTCCAGAAGTCTGGTCTCCGTTGGGCCGCACACACCTTAATATTTTTTGGCTTCATTGCATTGTTACTCATGCATGCAATGGAAGCAACATTCAGCGTTAATTTCCTTTCCGACTATGAATCTACCCTGAACCCTTACCTTTTACTTCGTAATGTTTTTGGCATGATGGTGCTTCTTGGTGTGGGCATTGCCACATACAGAAGAATTATATTAAAACCGAAAAGACTTAAAACCTATCCAAGTGATTGGGCTGCCCTTGTATTGGTTGGTGGAATTATACTTTCCGGTATGCTTTTGGAAGGTTCTCGAATTTCGTCCTATACTGTCTTCCAGGGAATGATGGACGAATATGGTGCTTTTGATGAGGAGGAAACTCTCGACTTAGAAGCTTTTTGGGTAATTGAAAACGGTCTTGCTTCACCAAATATTATACCACCTGTTTCAACTGACCAGGTAGAGCGAGGTCGAGAGGTCAACAGTAACAGTTGTATCGAATGTCATGCCGCTAACAGTTCAGCTTTTGCCAGTTATACCCTCAAAGGGTTAACACGACCTTTCGCCTGGGTATTTGGTGACAGTGCCACTGTTACTTTTTTCACTCTGATCCACGTCCTGTTCTGCCTGACATTTCTCGCCTGGTTGCCGTTTAGTAAAATGTTCCATATAGTTGCCGCACCTATCAGCCTGGTTATTAACGCCATTATGGGCAAGGAAAATGCTACAGCACCTGCTAACTTACTCAACAGGCAAATGATAGGCTTATCAGCCTGCACCCATTGCGGTTCATGCAGCATTGAATGTTCATCAAGTATGTTTTATGAATCATTTCAAAATGATTTCATTCTCCCTTCAGAAAAAGTACAGTTCTTAAATAATATTGCTGCAGGAAAGCCTATAGATCCGGCTACTCGCAAGAGATTACAGGAAGGCCTATACGTCTGCACTAGCTGCGATAGGTGTACCGATATCTGCCCATCGGGCATTAATCTCAAAGAAATATTTGTCAGTGCCCGTTATGCTCTCTTAGAACAAGGGACACCTGAAAAAACCTTACTCAGCCACTTCTCCTTTCCTCTTGCTCTGGCCCAGCGATTCACTGGAGATCACCTGAAGGCTCTTAAAGCAGTAGAGGAGATGTTTAGAAAAACTTTCCAGAAACTCAGTGATCTGCCCCTGCCACTTTCACTCTCGAAAACAAAAGGCATGGTCAATCAAAGCTATAAAAGCTGCTATTCATGCCAGCGCTGCACAAACGTCTGTCCAGTTGTCCGCAGTTACAGTAATCCTGTGGAGAGCCTGGATATGCTACCTCATCAGCTTATTTATTCTATTGGAATCGGGAATGCAGAAGTGGCTATGGGCTCAAAGATGATCTGGAGCTGTTCTACCTGCTACCTGTGCCAGGAACATTGCCCCAACCAAGTTGAGCTGACTGACATCTTCTATAATCTGAAAAATGCTGCATTGAAGAAAATCGATTCAGGAGAGAATTCATGAAATACGCATTTTTTCAAGGCTGTAATATCCCAATTCGCATACAGCAATATGCTACAGCTACAGAAACTGTGATGAAGAAGTTTGGTATTGAGCTACAAACCATGCCTGATTTCAACTGTTGTGGCTACCCAATGCGTAATGTCGATGAGAAATCGTATATCCTGCCATCTGTTCGCAACATGGCTTTGGCAGAGCAAGCTGGTCTCGACATAATGGTTCTCTGCAACTGCTGCTTCCAGAGCTTGAAAAAAGCTGCAAACGTTCTTTCCAAGAATCCTGACGTTGCAGATGAAATTAATGCTATTCTTGAAAAAGAAGGCCTTCACTATTCAGCAAAAACTCAAATAAAACATTTTCTCACAGTTTTACATACTGATATAGGCATTAACACTGTTAAAGAGCAACTCGTTTACAAGTTTACACAACTAAATACCGCAGTCATCCATGGCTGCCATCTTCTTCGACCACGTGAAATCACACAATTTGATAATTCATTTGTCCCAAAGATTACAGACGAGCTTATGCAGGTTGCAGGCGTATCCAGTGTGGACTGGCAAGGACGCCTTGAATGTTGTGGAGCTGCATTGGCAGGTTTTAATGACTCTCTGGCAATTCAGTTACTTGATGAGAAAATCACAGGCGCAAAAGCTGCCGGTGCAGATTTCATAACCCCCATATGCTCCTACTGTCATCTTCAATTTGACACAGCACAGCTCAATCTCACTGATCAACAGGAAAAAACACCTATCCCTGTACTTCTCTTCCCTCAATTGCTGGGTTTATGTCTAGGAATAGATGCCAAATCTCTTGGAATTATAGAAAATCAAACAATAAACGAAGAACATATCACAACTCTTTCGTCACTCCTCGGTCCTCCTGTTGAAGAGAAGAAAAAGCGAAGAAAAGCTAAAGCCTCAGCTTGATGTTTCATTCATAATTATTCTTATTCCTTTACCAATTAAAGCCGTCAGGTAACTTTACTATCCTGGCGGCTTTTTTCTTTCATAAATCTCAGGAATGGTTATATCTATTATGTATTAAAGAATCAGACAGGCGTACTGTTTTTAAAAGAACTAACCTGAAGAATGGAGAGAATATGGGTAAAGTAATAGCATTTGCTGGCAAAGGCGGTGTTGGCAAAACCACTGTAGCATCACTCGTTATACGTCACCTTTCTAACAACGGAAAAACACCTATATTGGCTATTGATGCCGACCCGAACAGTAATCTTGGTGAAACACTGGGTATAGATGTGCCAACAACCATAGGTGACATTCGCGAAAACTACATGCGTGACCCTCAAGGCGTTCCTTCTGGCATGGATAAGATTAATTATCTTGAGACTCTTGTTGAACAGGCACTTATCGAAAAGTCCACTTTTGACCTGCTCGTTATGGGGCGGCAGGAGGGGCAGGGTTGTTATTGTATGGTCAACAACATCCTTAATAATTTCGCAGATAAACTCGCTGCAAGCTACAAATACCTGGTCGTAGATAATGAAGCAGGCATGGAACATTTAAGTCGTCGTACTTCCGGCAAAGTAGACATGCTTTATCTTATTACGGACTACTCTCTTCGTGGACTTCGCGCGGTGCGTAGAATCCATGAAATGCTCGACAGCTTAAAACTTGATGTGAAAGATATCGGTATCGTTGTCACAAGGGCTCCAGAGCAGCTAAACGAAACGTTTTTAGCTGAAGTTGCGGAAATTGGTGTTCCTATAATCGGTACGATACCCACCGACCCCGCTCTTCTTGAGTTTGATATGGAGAAAAAATCCCTGATGGACCTTCCTGATGACTCTCTCGCAGTTACAGCTATCAGTAAGATAATGACTGCACCGGCTGTCGCATAGCTTCTTCACCAAAATTAGCTCGCACATCATCTAGGCGGAGAGTTTACAAACACTCTCCGCCTATCTTTTTACCTTTAGGTAAAACCGATATAATTCCTCCCAATTGACCCAGGTCAAACAATTAGCCACGTAACCCCTGTATTATGTATTTACAGTAAGGCATTACGTTTTACTGTTATAAGTACTTACCAACCTATTCAGCCAATTTGGCTATGAGGTGCACATATGAAATGTCCTGGTCAAGACATGCAATATTGGAATGCTGAGGCTATCTTTGAAGAAAAATGCCCTAAGTGTGGTAAACAGGTAGAGTTTTACAAAGACGATACCAGTCGAAAATGCCACCATTGTGGGAATCGATTTGTCAATCCGAAGATGGATTTTGGCTGTGCCGCCTATTGCCAATATGCTGAGCAATGTATCGGTACTCTACCGGAAGAGTTTGCCGGCGCCCAGGACAACCTCTTAAAAGATAAAGTAGCAGTAGAAATGAAACGCTATTTCAAAAGCGACTTTCACAGTATCGGACATGCTACTCGGGTAGCACGGTATGCTGAGGCAATAGGCAAAATTGAAGGCGGGAATCTTGCAGTCACTTTATGCGCGGCCTATTTACATAATCTTGGAGATACAGTTCATAACAGTAAATCTGGGGAGACTGTAACTATTGCCAGGGAAATACTCTGCCGTTTAGATGCAAAAGAGCCAATGACAGAGGCGGTTTGCGATCTTCTTATTCAGCAGCATGAAGTTGCTACTGATTCTCCGTCTACCGAATCACAGATTTTATCAGATGCAAAAAGCCTTGCGTATCTTGAGGAAAGTTGCAAACGAGAGGCCAGTGAATCACCTGGATCAACTCCCCAGCTCACGTCAGAATTTGCCACTGACGAAGGCAAAAAGCAAGCCGAAGTAATTCTCTCCAAGTATATGTCCTGATCACCTTGTTGCGTAGAGAATCGTAGCTAAAGATATCTCTACGTAAATATGTACCGTAAACCGTAATTAGAACAGGCAGAAAATGCGTGTTCTAATTACCGACAACTTCAACTCAATATTTTACGCTGCATTTCCTCTCTGAAACTCTCAGCCTGTGATTCTGTCGGTATTTCTCCGGCAAGCAGTTCTACCGCGGTTTTCACATCCACAGTTTTCCTTAGATGGTCTTCACATATTATCATCGCCATTGGCCCAATAAAAACAGCTAGTCCTTCTTCAAGTATCCGTTTCTGTTTTTCTGTAAGGCTACTGTTTATATCTTCCTCAATGGACACTTCAGCTTCAGACCTTTCTAGCTGAATTGGTTCAGTATCATCGGACGCAACGTCACCAGAAGTAGAAAGGAGGTGCAATATTTCATCTGTTTCTGGTAGGTCTGCTTTCAGTGCAGGAGCCGTACCTTCCTGAAAACGATATTTTCCACGCTCTATTTCAGGCATCAATGCCAGTGCATCCCTGCCCCGTTTGTTAAAATAATAGATAAAGACTATCTTTCCCTTATCTATCATAATCTGTGCAGAGCGGTTCGCACTGGAGGTAATATACATTACTCCACTTTTTTGCTCAGAACAAATCTGCCTCAGCTCATCAACCAGCTCTGTTAACGATATATACGTCTCCTTGCTCATGTCTTCTTCCGCAGTCTGTCAAACGCCATCTGTAAACTTACGCCCATGCGTTCAATAGCTCTCGCAAGAGCACCTATTTCGTCATTACGGCCAGTCTCCTGTATTTTAGCTCCCAGGTTTCCTTTACTGATATCTTCTGCAATTTTAGTCAGATTCCTGATTGGTATACTAAGTTGTCTAGCTAAAAAGTATGCTATAGCCAAGACAACCAGCAGAGTAATGCCAAACAAAATAAGTGCTTGAATTTTTGCCTGATCTGCTGCTTTAAAGGCCTCAGCTGCATCCTGTTGGACTATAAGTTGCCAACCCAGTTGAGTTTTGTACGTATAGGTTACAATCCGCTTTCCTTCATATTCAGTAATGAACGAGCTTGGCGTAAGTTTATCTGAATTTATAAGAGCTGGATGATTACTCATATCCTGGAGTTCGTCAGTTATTGCTCCCTGCCCCCGGGCAATGAGGCGATTCTTGTCATCTACGAGAATCGCATATCCGGTGTTCCCAATTCGAGTTTTCGTAATAGTCGCTGAAAGATCTTCCAAGGACATGGCAATGGCAAGTACACCTGTCATTTTCTGGTTCGATTTATCCATTACAGGTTTCGCTAATATAAATGCGGGCTTACCGGAAGTTTTGCCAAGTAAAACCTGCTGCCCAAGCTCTTGGCCACCAATTACTTGTTTATAATAGTCACGATCACCGTAATATTTAGGTTTAGCGCCATCACTTCTCCCCACATTCTCACCAGACATATCTACGGAAAATGCCAGGTAAATCCAGTTATAGTTGTCTGCTATAGTTTTCAGTACTGGATCCTGACGTGATGCTTCCATACTTCGTATATCAGGAACCATTGCATTCTGGTCAAGCACAAGAAGATTCATAGTAGTCCACTCATCTACTACCTGGACAAGGCTCTCTGTATTGCGGGTTAGCGTTTGATAGATACTAGCTGTCCAGTTCTCTTTAGCCTTGTATATACTTATATACCACATACCTCCAAGCGGAATCATCGCAATCAGCAGCATCGTCAATAAGATCTGATAAATAATAGTGAATCCTTTCGTGCCTGAATGTGTTTCCTTAGTTGCTTGCATCTCACTCCTCTAGCAGATCTTTGATATATTATACCCTTACCAGCACCTTTTCTCGCCAGTGAAACTCGGTTTCTATTGGATCCCCTTAGTTATCTGAAATGCCACTACTAGCCCTTGTGTACAGTCCCCTTAAAGGGGTTATTTTCTCGGGAACCACGTAACCACTTTCATCCAGAGCTATTGAATCTGCAAACATAATTAATCGAAAACGTTTTTCATTGCAACGTGTTTCAACAGGATTACAGACCGTTACACAATATATGCAATCTAACACCTCTAAGAGACATACTCTTAAGTATCTGAGAGTTTCTGTGATCACTCTAAACCACCTTTTTTTCCATTTCCTTGACAATCCATCCACACCCGTATCTAATAATCTATCACGACTAATACGCATATCTATGGGTCTAGCCTACACTATCGTTTTAGCCATATAATTGTCATAACTCTTCACTAAAAAGGGTTCGCGTTGTATGTTTCAACCAATCAGACAGGCTTTTGATCATTTTCAACGTAACTACACCAAACACACTACTGGTGCTGACGAAGAAAGTAGATTCCGAAGTTTCACTATCTCCTGTGCTGTTGGCGTCCCTCTCATGATTGCCTTTGGGTTCTATAGTCTCTTCACTACAAGAATAACACTTTCTCTCGCCATCTTTACCAGCACCATAGGTTTAGTTGGTGGGTGGTTTTTTCTTTATCGCGGCATCGCAGCTCCTTGGGTATATAGAATAAACGGTTTACTTTTTTCTCTGCTGCTACTCTATATGATGTATATTGGTGGTTTTGACGGCTCCAAAGCTCTGTGGTGCTATATTTTTCCACTTCTTGCCTATTTTCTGTTAGGCAGTCTCGAGGGTACCGTATGGATTTGTGCATTTCTATTCTGCTTCCAACTCATACTCTGGAATCCATTCAATTTGTCCGGAGCTCATGACTATCCACCAGATTTTTCTATACGCCTTAGCCTCTCTTTTATCTGTATTACTGTAATCACCTATTTTTATGAAAAATTTCGTTTCACTTATCGGACCCAAATAGAAAGGCAAAACAAGCTACTTAATATAGAAATTATTGAACGACAAAAAGTTGAAACAGCTCTACGCATTAGCGAAAACAAATATAAAGCCATCTACCAGCAAGCGGCAGAGGGGATAATCATAATTGATGCTAAAGGAGCCATCCTAGAAGCAAATCCTCAAATGAATCTTATGCTTCACTATCCCACAGGCGCACTTACTGGAGTTGACGTTCATGACTTGATTCATCCTGAGGATCTTAAAATAACACCTTCACAGATACCGGAAATTATTGACGGCCAAACCGTGTTCCTTGACCGCCGCATGCGAACAGCAGAGGGAGATTATCTGCTGTTTGAACGAAGTGGGAGGCTTGTCGAGGAGAATCGCATCCTTTTACTTTATAGAGATATAACAGACAGAAGGGCCGCAGAAATCGCTTTGGAAAAAGCTAACAAGGAACTAGATCGTCTTGCTAATCTTGACGGTCTAACTCAGATCGCCAACAGAAGAAAATTTGAGACAACCCTGAAAATTGAATGGCAACGTCTCAGCCGCGAACAATTACCTATGACTATCATATTGGGAGATATTGACTTTTTTAAACAATTTAACGACCTTTATGGTCACCAGGAAGGCGACTCCTGCCTTATCACTATTGCTCAAACTCTCGAACATATGCTGCACAGATCTGGTGATCTTGTAGCTCGTTTTGGAGGAGAAGAGTTTATCATCCTATTACCCAACACACATAGTGACGGAGGCCAACAAATTGCAGAAGAAATACGCAAGGCAGTTCTTGGCCTTCGAATATTGCATAAAAACTCTAAATGTAGCCTCTATGTGACCATGAGTCTAGGTGTAAGTACAATAGTGCCTAACCGTGAAACTCTTCCGGAAGACCTTGTAGCTATTGCAGACAAAGCTCTCTATATTGCAAAAAAGACGGGCAGGAACAGAGTCGAGGTAGGAAATGTTGATTTTCTAGGATAACCCAAGCCATCTGGTTTAATCGACAAACGTCCTGTGACGGGTACGTAGAATAACCGAACACAGGACGTTACCTAAAATGAATCAACCCGCAGCACAGGTTTTTGGATCAACGACAGCACTACAGGCAGGACATTTTATTGTTTTATCTATCTCATCCGAAAAAACATCAAACTCTTTCCCGCAATCGGGGCACTTGAGCTTCACTTCATTTAACGTCTTATTGCTTTCAAATCCCGGGCAATGCTGATTCGTCATGATATGCTCTCCTTAAAGTTTTTGGATTTCATCCAGGCTGTTCACAAATTCGGTTTTAGGGGCTCCAACCTGGTCCGCTTGAGTAAAACATACACTACATTGATATGTTACCTTACAAGGCTATAAAGATGAAATCAATTTTCCAGAAAGAAGTGTACCCGTCATTGCCAGACACTCCATATCCAGAAACTGCTCGGCAGATGCTCTGTATAGCACCGAGCAGGATGCAGGAAAAAGCTCATCCCTGTCATTAAAATTGAGCACTACTGGTATCCGTGGCAAGGCATAAAATAACATTGAACAATCATACGATGGATTTTCCTGTTCAACACCCCCGATTGCTTGACAAACATTTCTGAGTTCCGTCAACTTTCCAGCAAAAGTACTTTCCAGGGTTTTATTTGTATTAGCAGTAAAGTATGAGATGAGAGGCGAAGCATCCCTGAAGTCTCTAAATGTTTTGTAGGGATCATCTTTTGTGGATTCATAGTGTGTGCAATACAATAAATATTTGCTAAGTATCACACGAACAGCAGGCGTTACATCGTCTCCGGAAAGACTAGAGATACCATCTTCCGAAATCGTATACCGTTGATCATACAATGGAATTCCCAAGAAGTTACCGTGTCGCGTTAGACCAAGCAACTCAGCCTTTCCAAGAAAATCTATTGTAGCTATCTCGGAGAGATATTTTTTATATGTTTCATCAAATACTGGGGATATGCGCATATCAGAATCAATCGAGTAGCCGGCTAAGTTTTTCCTGCAGTGCATCCCGCTCATCTTCAAGCTCAAGTAGCTCCATCATAACCGGGGGCTTTACAGAGTGTGCTGGGAGGCGCCGCATAACCTCGGATATTTCATCCTCTAGTTGGCAAAGCCTTTGTTCAATATGCTTTCGATCCATGAGTTACTCTCTTAGCTTTGCAGATTACTAATCATAATACTATTTAGGCAGTTACTGCAAGCCGGCAAGTTCTTTTTCAATTATCTTCTTTTCTCCGTCCATCGGTTTTCTTTTGTCAATTTTATAGAAATACGTGTGCCCAAGCCGCCCCCTCTCTGTAAAAACAACCACCTCATATGTACCCGAATTGTTCTGTTGTTCTTCTGCCCAAAGGACCTTATCTATTTCAAGACTAAATTCGTTACATATTTGCTTAGCAAATTTTTCTGGATTGGCTGAAATCGAATGACCTTTGCCAGTTTTGGAATAGATACAGAGATATGGTTTAAGGTGTTTTACAGCACGTTCCTCACCTGCCACATTAAATATTTTCAAATTGTACGCCCCTGGAAACCAGGCAATGGGCTCGTCCTCACTATGTTTCTTACCATCCCAGCTGTATCTGCCCACAAAAACCTTCATATTATTCTCCTCTTGTAAACCGCACCTTTTATTCATGCAGCTCACGGGCAGTGAGGATATGATCACCCACTGCCCCCCCATCATGCTCCAGCAGCTATACTTCTAAAGCACGCCTGTCGGCCATATCAACAAGGACCCTTTCTCGCGATTTATCAATCCCAAGTTCAGCTCTTTTCATATCAATATGAGCGATCATTAAATGTGCCATTTCAATCGGGTCTTTGGCAAATCCCCACTTGCCAAACCCTTTTCCAGATAGCTCATCAAAGAGGTGTTTCTCGAATTTTGTACCCTTGGTAATTGGGAATGTGTGTCCAAAAACTGTAAAAACACCAGAAGCGACAAAATACTGTCCGATTGCAATTGCCTTCTCACTCATCCATTCAGGAGCACACCCCGCCACAGGAAGGTCCGCAATAGCCTCACCTAAACCTCCGGTTTTAACCATTTCGGCAAGAATCATTAAAATCCTACTGTTATCAACACAGGAACCAAGTCCCAAAACAGGGGGGATACCAACAGTTTCACACACCTCAGCAAGTCCTGAGCCTGCCAGGGCTGCAGCCCCAGGAGTCGTCAATCCTGCTTTGGCAAGTGCCATCTGCGAACACCCTGTCTGCACCACCAGAACATCATTTTTAATAAGTTCCTTCACCAACTCAACATGGGAGAAATCCTGTTTCGATCGTGGATTGGTACAACCAACCACCCCGGCAGCACCTCGAATTCTTCCATTCATTATATTCTCATTTAGCGGTTCATATCCACTTCTGAAGGAACCACCAAGCATATATTTTATATACTCATGTGAAAATCCGTGAATACCTTTAGCGGTATGCCGAGGTATTTGAATGCTCTTACTCCGATGCTTATATCTACCAATTGCTTTTATGATTATATTATCGGTACATTCAAGCGGTGCATGCTCATTCATCTCAATATGCATGGCACCTTCAATCTTGGCCCTGTAATTGGTTGTTATAAATACTGTATCATAGCATTCACTGACTTTCAGCAAATCCTGTTTTATACATTGGATATCAACAGTCATGGCATCAACTGCCCCTGAAACAAGAACAGCTTCTGTCGAAGAGAAATTACCTGCGTGTGGAACACCATGTCGTGAAAGCACATCGAGACCGGAACAGCACATCCCGACGAGGTTAATACCCTTCGCTCCGGCATCTCCAGCCATTTTCTGAAGAGAAGGTGCAGCTGCGGATACGAGCATTGATTCAAGAAGAATTGGTTCATGACCATGTACGATGATATTGACATGATCTTCTTTCAAAACACCCATATCAACTTCAACCTCTACCGGTGAGGGAGTACCAAAAAGAATGTCGGAAATATCTGTAGAAACCATCGAACCGCCCCAGCCGTCAGCCAGTGCTGTTCGTGATATTTGCTTCGTTATGTTTTCATAATCCTGATCGACACCCATAGCAGTTCGATGCATCATTTCCATTATCTCTCGCATAGCTCCACGGGGTACAATTCCTTCCTGACGCCACGTTTCTAGCGTTTTTGCGGGCACACGTTTTACAAGTGGAATCTCACCTTCTACCTGAGTATAGGTCAATTCTAGAGCTTTGTAGAGATCAACTGCAATTTCTTTGGTAGTTCTTTCCTCAACTTCAATATCAAGAGAGGCTGCCACCTCACGCAATTTGATAGGATCCTTTATTTCAAAATCGGTAACGGTGCCATCAACTACTCCTCGAAAAAGATCGAGCATTGCCATGCCATGATCAGTATGAGCAGCTGTGCCTGCTGCAACCATTCTTCCGAAATTTCTCGCAACTATAGTATCAATCGTTGCTCCACATATCCCCACACGGGAATACGGATCTTTAGTATTGAGTCGGCATGGTCCCATTGAACAGTGCTTACAACAAGCTGATTCATTGCCGATTGGACAGGGTCGCATACTCTCCGCCCTGTCAAAGAAGAGTTCAACCCCATCTTTTCTGGCTTTATGAATCATCTGCTGAGTAGAATCACAGGTAGTAATATCCTCGGGCCGAATCAAATCATTGAGCTTAGCCATGGTTCCTCCAGAACGTGGTATTTTGATGTATTCTGTTTTTTGAGAAAGAGCGTCAACCACCGTGTTTCTCGTAATGGGAAACGTTGTCATGAAACGGTTTCCACTGAAAACCGATACATCTACAAGCTATCAGAAAAACAATAGGCAATATCATTTGATAATATTTCCTATTTATCTATTAGATATACCGCCACAATGTAGCATTGTCAATGGCCCTCTTTTTTTTCCAAGCAGCAGAAAAAATGGCTATTCGTCACTAAGATGATGCCATAACAGTATATTTTCTAAATTTGCTTATTAAAGAATTGTTTAAAGGAGGAGATCGAAACAAAAAATACCCACAGGAAAGGACTTCCAGACATTATACCTAACGAATAATGTAACCAAAGGTAGATTACAGTAGCCTCAACTATCAGTGGAAACTACTGCAATGGAATAAACGTGTAGATTAATTTAAACTAACTACTCTTTTGCATAAGCTTTAAGTCTTTCAGCCACCGCAAAAAGTTCTTCAGGTGCATCCTCAATCACATCAAAAGGTCGCTGCCCCTGCCTATCAGAATGAACAATTTCATCGTGCTCAGGAATGAATCCGAGGATATCAAACCCTGGTAAGGATGATCGAATTAGTTCCTCGTCTTCTGGGCCACGAACACGGTTACCAAGTACAACAATATTCTTAATGCCTATATCATTGCCAAGCTTTTTGATTTTATGAGCTGCATTACGACTTCGAGCGCCAGGATTAACAACCACAATTAAAGCATCTACAGATCCAGAAGTTGCACGTCCAAGATGTTCAACTCCAGCCTCCATATCCATGAGTACAACTTCATCGCGATAGAGCACAAGATGCGTCATTAAGGCTTTAAGAATTGTGCTTTCTGGACAGATACAGCCAGAACCACCACTTTGAACTGTTCCCATAACCAGGAGTTTCACACCGTCCCTTTCTTTGGAAAACCGCTCAGGGATGTCATCAACTTTGGGATTAAGTGTGAAGAAACCTCCCATCGTGCCAGGTTTCGCTCCGGTACGCTCTGCTATCAGTTCTGATAATTCAGCCACAGGCGTAATTGGCTCATCTTCGGGTATACCAAGGCCCGCAGCAAGATTGGCAACTGGATCGGCATCAATTGCTATCACTTTATTAGATTTGTCTGCGGCAAGGCAGCGCGCAAGTAAAGCTGTTACTGTGGTTTTGCCAACGCCACCTTTTCCGCCAATAGCGATTTTAAGACTCACGGTGTGTATTCTCCTATCACAAAAGAGCTAGTATTGCCTTCTGAACAAATTGTTATCACGTAAAATCAGAAAATATCTCAAGTTAAGTTGCAAAATGCATTTGTATAAATAGTTAACAAAATCATTTAATAACATTCCCATCTTTATCAACCAGAGTAACTACGAAACCGTTATTAGAGGCTTGCTCGTCAAGTTCGGAAACATGTACAGCTTGAACCTCATATCGCCTACCTTTTTCTCTTGGAAGCGATAGATAACAGTCATTTGCGTCATCTTTTGATTGAAATGCCGGGATAAAGTTAAGATCTTCTTCCTTGTTATATAGCCCCAAATAGTTTTCTTCATCATCAGACTTACTGACAAATACATACACCCATCCTTCGCTATTTTTATCCACAGTCATATTTTTTCCCGGTAAGATATAATTTTTTATTTTAAACAGTCTTTAACAGTTTCATAAAGACATTACGGCCTTATCCATTCAATTACCTGTATAACGTAATACATCTTATCTATAGAGCAAATATTGAATCTTACTGACCACGTCTCTCTGTATTTTATGCAACCCTCAGTGAGCGTTATCATTGAAAAAAAAAGCTCCACCCTTTACAGGATGAAGCTTTTTAACCACACGATCGGTTATACTTATATTTCAAGATAAGAATCTGAGAACAGGCTTTCACCAGTAATGACTCTTACAGTCTTCACGTAATCAGCCAACTCTTTACTTAAACTGGAAAGGTCTGGAGCAGATCCGTCCATGGCCTGATAGACCACATCGACGATATCCTGACGTTTACCTTTAGCTACTTCTGTAAGACCATCGTCAAGTGGATCAGAAATAACAGACTTCATTCCATAACGACCAAGCATAATCATGTAGGTTGTATTGAGGATAGGTCGTAATTCAACTGGAGGTCCGTTGGAGATGTTTGACAAACCACACGTAGACATTGCGCCAGGTGCGATGTCTTCCAACATCATCTGGAAGTTCAACAGGCTCATACACTGCTGCTGCTGAATATTTACAGGAGTAACGATTCCATCTACCCAGATTTTCTCATTTGGAATACCAGCTTCGTTTGCAGCGTAAATCAATTCAACTGCAAGTGCAGCACGCTCATTCTCATCACGAGGCAGGCCATCAGGTCCCCACATCAAGGCGACAATATCAGCCTCATATTTAGCAGCCATAGGCAACATTACTGTATACCGCTCCGGTCGGGCCATAATTGAATTGACAACGTGAGGCTTGGAGCAAGGCTTTATAACTTTGAGCCCTTCTTCAATTGCCTGAATATTGGACGTGTCAAGCAACAAAGGAATTTCAGGTACAACCTCCTGCACGACCTGGACAACCCATGGCATCAACTCATGGCCATCTTTTTTGGCTGGACCAAGATTGATATCAATATAATCCATTCCCTTTTCTTTCTGCTCAAGGGCTTCTTCCTGGAGTGGTTTCGGGTCACGCTCTTTGAATGCTTTTCCGATTGTTTTGGAAATAACATTCAAGCTTTCACCAAAAAGAATCATTGTACTCCTCCGTAACTGAGTTCGTAGTCAACATCCCTCTTACAGGACATATAATCGCAGGGCTTTTATTCTTCATGCCCCTCATAGTATCAACTCTGCCGGATTTGTAGCACTAATCCGGCAGAGATAAACACGTGCCGTTATACTTTTGCTTTCAGGAAACCTGCTAAATGAGCAGATTCTCTTGGTCCTACTGTAATCGTCCAACCTGGAAGTTCTTCTTCAACATCACCGGCAATAGCCGCTGCATATCCAGGAATAACGAGCTCAGTATGTTTTACTTTATCCATGATACCGCATTTCTTAACAAACATACCGACATCATCACCACCAAACTTGCCGGCAGCCCAAGCGGTGAGTACTGAAAGTCCCTCAGCATCCTTGATCAACAACCAGGAAGAAACTTTGCTGGCTTCGATCTCACCTGATACGATAAAGTACGTAAGTGCAAAGTTGGTAGTGACCAGTACTGGTGAGTTCTCGTCAGGAGTGCCAATTTCATAGATACCTTCAGTTACAGTCATTGGTCTCTGAGGATCTGTGAAAATATTTAACCGCTCAAGAAGCAGCGGGAATATAACCTCAGTCTCCAGGCTTGATAGTACAACAATACCAGCATATTTAGAGACAAACATACCGGCAATAAGTGTTTCCATATCACTGTTTGAAGCCATCTCAGACGCAAAGACAATTGTTGGAAAACCCAATGACCGGTTATTGTCTTTCAGAGCTGACCGTCGTAAAGCAACCTGATCCTCCAATGCCTGTTTCAACTCACGGGTTCCTGTGTCTATAACCAGGTCCTTCAGCCCCATTTCAGTGAGTTTGGTGGTTAAAGCGATAATACCATCAATATTGTCAGCCTTTACAGCAAGGGGCAAATCATTATCAAGGGCAATCTTGCCCATTGCGTCAGCATTACCTTCAGTTGCCGCATATATCAGTGGTTTTTTGAAGCCACAGGTTGCAACAGCAGCCTCAATGACAGCAGCATCTTCACTCATCAAAATGAGGTTAAATTCGGATGTCTCAGCAATAGTTTTGGCAAGAGCTGCAAACGCATCTTTATCGCCATTAACATCTTTTAATGCAACCAGCTCAGGTCGTAAATTAAACCCTACGCGCTCATACTGGAAAGCGTTCCATACCTTCAGAGTTGATTCCACATCTGCAGCAGCAGTGTCTGAGGTGATGGTTCCAGCAAAAAGTGTCTGATTGTAAAAGGTTTTTTCATGCCTGTACATGACAGTTTCGCCACCTGTAGTGGCCTTCCGTACGCCCTTACCTAAACCTACCGGACGAATTGGCGGAGCTGACGCCTCAGCCAGCTGTGCCCGAGCATCTTCGGATACGTACGGACAGGAATCAAGCTCAGCTTTACCTGATGCAAGATTCATTGCAAACGCCAGACAGGTCGGAACGCCGCATTCCTTACAGTTGGTCTTCGGCAGGAGTTTAAATATCTGGATACCTGTTAACGCCATTTGTTAATTCTCCTTGTAAATATTTCCATACCGACTGTCTCAGGGTTAAGTTTCCTTCGACAGCCGGCGTAGTGAGTTTATCCAATCAGCGATTCCATGTTCATTGCAGGATGACCTTTCTCCTGAAGCCATGGCAAAATTTCCTCTTCAGTGATACCAACGGTTTCGTCAGCAATCAGATCAGCGAAATTCTCGACACCCATTTCGGCGCCACGCTTATTCAATCGTTCACGAAGTTCTTCTTTCAACATCTTCGGCATCCAGACCATACGGAGCAGACCACCATCTCCGAGAATGAATTTTTTCTGTGTGATATTGAATTTAGAGTGACCGACGAAGCCAGGAGAAGACGCACCACCACCCATAACACCGGCTAGTGTGGTGAACTTCATGCCTGACGGGGTTTCACCTGCATAATCACGACCAACTGTCATAATGCCATTACAGCTAGGCAGCATGGCTGCAATACACTCACAGCAACCACATGTTGTCATGGGAGCTTGACACATTGAATAGAAGTTATAGGTATCAATAGCGCCTTTGGAAGCACTCTTGATGAATTGATCAACACCTTCAAATCTACCAAGTACTGGGTCAAGGACTTTACCTTTTAAAATAGGCTGGTTTGGTCCGGTAGGATTAATTTCAAACGATGCTTTACAGTCCATCCAGTTATACGCACCACAAAGACCGGTACGCTCAGGGCTTACAGTACAAACATGACTTGGAGCAAAAGACTGACAGAGGCTACATGAGTAGAAGGTCTCTACATCTTCATCTGTCATGGTATCAACACGCTCATCACGAGTCTTATATTCCGCTCGTGCACGATCAGTCAGTTTATCAACATCGTCTTTAGTCGTGAACAATGTGACCTGAACCTTGTCAACGATCTTCTGGAAATCCTGATGGAATTTCGCATGAAGAACAACACCGATATCTTTTAAGGTAAAACCTTTTTCGATAGCAGCTTTACTGATACGTACCCAGGAGATATCACGCTGGCCAATATGCATAATACCCTGAATATAGTTAATCAGATGATGAATCTGACGCTCCATGATAGGCTCGAAATCAGGTTGGAACTCACGACCTGCAATCTGTACATAAATGCCAAGAGGCAGTGTATCACCTTCTTTCATGTCTTTGATATCAGGGCCGACGACAGTAACTTTGGCATCTTCTATATCACCCATCTCAGCCATATTCACAAGCTCGGTACACTGGGTCTTACCACCACCCATCTGTCCAAACAGATCGCCACCACGTACACGCTCACCCTCAAATGCTGGACCGAATGCACAAGGAATGTCAATCTCAGTGACGTTGATCTTCAGGCCACGAACTTCAACGGACTTCTGGCAGATCTCATCATGGGGTACATTAGCAACAACGTGCTCATAGGTACAAATACCTGTTGGCAGGATCTCTGGAATATCAGTGTCAGCAAGAGTCGGGAAGCCCCAGTTTACACAACCGGCAGCAGCAACAGCCCACTCGGTACCAACATCACCAAGAGCGTTAACGAAAGCAAAAATACGATTTTTGTTATACATCAACATCTTCCGATAATCGCCAGGTTGCACACCACCAAAGGCCATAGCAGCCCTGTTGGCAAAACCAAGAGCAAATACTGCAGAAGAAATATCCGGACCAAAAGGTACGATACGGGTATTCCAACCTACTTGCATATCAGCTTCAAGACATTGCTCAATTGCTGTCTTGCCATAATGGTTAGCTGCACAGAAAATATAGAGAGATTTCTTCTGATAATCTTCAATGATCATCTTGGCAGTTGCAGGATCTGGTGCTGCACCAACTACGGCAGCAAAGCCAGGAGCAGAGCCATCAACAAACTCAACACCACGCTTTCTGAGGATGGTGTCATCAGCAGGTCCAACCCAAATTTTACCTGCATCAATGTCAGGATCTTCAGTAAATGTATAGAAATCAGGCTCATCGAGAATACGAAGAGCTTCTTTGATTTCATATGCGAAGATACCGGCCATACCTGCATCAAGCAACGGTCCAAGATATGGCAAATGATTGGCACCTTTCAAATGAGGCGGCAAAAGACCGCGTGCAAATTCAAGAGGTTTTTTCAGATCTTCAAGGGTCTCAACCTTCATACCTGTAAGGGAATAAATAACAGGCAGATAGTATGCAGTATTACCAAAGCCTACCTTTGTGGATGCATCATAGGTTTTCAGTGCCTTTTCAAGAGCGCCCTCTACCTGTGATACGACCTTATAGCCGCCCTGTATTGCTGCAAATGCTACTAATCTAGACATGCGTTCCTCCTTCTTTGAGGATTAAGTTATCACGTATTCAATATTTCGAATATTAGTCCATTCCCAGGGCCTGTCTATCGGCCATATCCATGAGTACTCTCTCACGAGCCTTATCGATACCAAGCTCTTTACGCTTCTTATCGATATGTGCAATCATCTTATGGGCATGTTTAATCGGATCTGGTTCACAGTCCCACATGCCGCCATAAAGATTCTCGTGCTCGTTATACAGATAATCTCTGAATACAGGCGCACCATCTAATGGCATATGGTATCCAAATACTGTGTAGACACCTGAAGCAACAAAGTATTGACCAATTGAAATTGCTTTTTCACTCATCCACTCTGGAGCACTACCAGCCGCAGGAAGATCACAGATATCATTTCCAAGTCCACCAGCATTTACAACTTCAGTAGCAGCAAGAAGGATTCGGCTATTATCAACACACGATCCTAAATGCAGTACAGGTGGTATACCAACTGTCTCACACACCTCAGCTAAACCAGGACCGCAATGTACTGCTGCAGCTTCAGGAGTGAGTAAACCATGAATGGCTGCGGTAATTGCACTGCAACCGGTTGTAAGTACAATAACGTCATTCTTAATCAGTTCCTTAATGATAGTAATATGCTCTTCGTTGTGCTTAGTACGAGCATTATTACAACCAACAACGCCGGCGATACCACGAATTCGACCGTTGATGATATTGTCATTCAGGGTGTAATAGTCACCACGGAAAGAACCACCGAGATGATATTTGATAGACTCAACACCAAAACCAGCGATCTGGCGAGCTTTGTGCTGAGGAATCATGACTTCAGCACCACGATTTTGGAAGTTCTCAATAGCCATCTTGACAATACGCTTCGCATCTTGCATTGCATAGTGCTCGTCAAACTCGATGTGAACAACATTCTCTTGTTCCATCTTGGCAATTGGATGAGTGGTTATAAGCTTGGTATGGAAACACTTGGCAACGTTAGCAAGGTTCTGGAAAATACACTGTACGTCTACAACCATTGCCTCGCAAGCACCAGTGATAATTGCAAGCTCTTGCTGCAGGTAGTTACCCGCAGGTGGTACACCGTGTCGCTGAAGAATCTCATTTGCTGTACAACAAATACCGGCCAACTGAATACCTTTTGCGCCTTTTTCCTTGGCGTAAGAGATCATTTCTTCTGACTGGCAAGCAGCAACAATCATCTCAGACAGCAGCGGCTCATGACCATGAACGATAATGTTAACATGATCTTCCTTCATTACACCCAGATTCGCTTCCGACTGCAGAGGTGTTGGAGAACCAAACATAACATCCTGGAGATCTGTACCGATCATTGATCCACCCCAACCATCAGCCAAAGATGCTCGGGTACCCTGCTTCATCAGGTTTTTATAGTCCTGATCAACGCCCATGTGGGTACGGTGCATTATTTCAACAATCTCTCTATCAACATTTCTCGGCTCAACACCCATCGCTTTCCACTTATCCTGCAGTGGCTGTGGTGCTCGCTTTAAATAATTAATAGTTCCACCATTTTTGCCGAATTCATTGACAGCTGCCTCGGCAACACCAAGAGCAATTTCATCAAGATCACGATCCATAGTTTGACCATCAACTTCAACTGTAGTAGCAACATCAAAATAGGGTGCAATTTGAATCAGTTTAGCAGGATCTTTAATGGTGTAATCAGTTGTTTCTTTTCTCGCTACTGCAAGGAAGGTCTCAGCTACCCCACGTCCATGATCAGAGTGGGCTGCAGCGCCTGCTGCAATCATCCGCACAAAATTCCTGGCAGAGATTGTGTTGGCTGTCGCGCCGCACAGGCCTTTTCTCGTATCTTCGCCCTCTATGCCACCTTTAGGTAATGGCAAACGACATGGTCCCATTGCACAGTTCTTACAGCAAATTCCCTGCATACCAATTGCACAGGGTTTCATGGTAACTGCTCGGTCAAATACTGTTTCAACTTGAAGCTTTTGTGCTCGACGGATCATTTCCTGAGTCGATGCTTCTATGGAAGCTTCCATCGGATCTGCTAATTTCGGAGCTTTAGCGGGTGTTTTTGTTGCTTCTGCCATCAGAGGTTCCTCCTCAATATGTTCTTAGCTTAAATCGCTTGCACTGCCACAACTTTTCAGCCACGCAACGGTCTACCTATCGCTTATGGAATCTGTCCAGCATTTCGAGAATTTTTTCCTGAACAGTCGTCTGTATCGCAGCCGGAGTTACTTGTACTTCACCAGCAGGCGCTACAGAGTGGGCTGATGCATGCTGTGCACGCTCCTTGGCTCGTTGTGCGCGAAGTGCAGCTTCCTCAGCTTCACGTTGTTCTTTTGCATCCGCAATTGCTTGGGCTTCAGCTTCAGCTTTAGCCTTAGCATCTGCCTCAGCTTTAGCTGCTGCATCGGCTTTAGCTTTTTCTTCTGCTGCGGCTTTAGCTGCTGCATCGGCTACTGCCTTCGCTTCGGCATCGGCCTTAGCTTTTGCTTCGGCTTCTGCCTTAGCTTTTGCATCTGCTACAGGATCTGCAGCAGGTGCTGCAGGAGCTTCCGCCTTCACTTCCGGCTTAGCCTCAGCTTTAGGTGCTGCAGCAGCTGCAGGCTTCGCAGGAGCAGCTGCTTCTTTAGGAGCAGCTTTCTTTGCTGGAGCAGCTTTCTTCTCTTCTTCAATAGTCAAATCAAGAGCAGGTGCCAAAGCAGCAAAATCAACCTCTACGTCAGCAAGGCGCTTAGCAATAGGAGCCACGTCAGCAAGTGAACCACCATCTGCTATAGCAACGATAAATGCCTTAGCAAGTCGAATGGCTTCAGGGTGACGCATTACAAGTAAATTTGCACCTGTCATCAGGTAAGCAACGGCTCCAACAGCCTCCATCAGAATGCCACGACGCTCAGGATCTCCAAGTAACGGAGCTTCCTCAACAGTCAGTTTCGCTTCCTTACACTTCCAGACCTCGTTACCGAGATTATTCACCATTGGATACTGAAGTTTCTCATCACCTTGAGTAAGAGCTGCAAGTGACAGTCGTTCCATTACCGAGTATGTGTACTCAAGTCCATAGCCAAGACCACCAGTTGTAGGGTCAACTAATACTCTTTCCATTGGCATACCAAGATTTTCAAGTAAGATATTTACTTGCTTTGCCAGGTTTACATCAATGGGAGACGAGGAAATGACGGCATGTCCATAACCCATGGCTGCCGCTCCGATACCTTTGTAATTTTTTTCCTCAACAGGGCCAAGAACAAGATTTTTGCCCTCACAGGCAGCGGCCACAGCTTTCATGACCTCTTCATCTTTTTCTGGGTTAGTACAACCCCAAACAATAAGGGGTACATCAATAGAGCCGAGAACGTTTTTTACAGTAGCTGCTGCATCATCAGCGCTGGAGTTCCTGTCGTTAGGGTCAGTTGACTTCAACTGGAGAACGATTGCATCTGCACCATACTCATCAACACATTTTTTGGCCCAGGCAGCAGGATCAGCCAGGACATCCTTAAAAGGAGCAGTGGCCGCTTCAGGCCAGTCCTCTGGTTCCATGTCCCATATTTCCATGGCTATAACAGGCTTATTTGGCATCTCTCCTTCAAATGTATAGAAAGGAAAAGATGTCTCACCGCCAACGGTAATGGCATTATCTCCCTTGCCAATGGAAATCTCTCTTATACCACCGGAATAGGATTCCTTCTTGATTTCAAATCCCACTTTTGCCTCCTTAATGGTGAGTTATTAACTTGAAGGTTGTCGTTACCACCCAACATCAACCTTCCCTTTTTTTATGACTCAAATATTAGAGGTACACGTAATCATTTCAGCATACTGCTACTGCGTTGTTCGTATTGTTCTCCTTTTTACTTTGCTCATAATCGAGATTACGGTGTATGCTCCCGCAATCAGTTTCTATTAGTTCTTCCCGTTCATCCGTTCTTTTAGTCTTGGAAATTTCTCTATTTCGGTATGCGGTATAAACATAGCCGCAACGTAGTTGTTCATATATGAAGATGTTTCTGACAATTCGAAGTTGGTCATTCTTCCAGTAACTTCGACAACATCTTTACGTATGGCGTTTGTTAATGCACTCATTCGCGCCCCAAGGAGCGATCCGTTACCGATATACGTAACACGTTCAGGGTCTATTTCAGGCAACAACCCCAGCGTCATCGCTTTTTCAAGGTCAATATAACTGCCAAACCCACCAGCGAGGATTATCCGTTCTATGGAATCCATTGTCAGGCCCACTTCTTCCAGAAGAGTCATGCATCCGCTATAGATTGCGCCTTTGGCACGAATAAGGTTTTCAATATCAACTTCCGACAGGGCAATATCCCTGTCTATCTGTGTCTCGTCTTTCCAAGCGACAACATATTCCCAAATGCCCTCGTTGCTCCTTATCCGTGGTGTATCTAAGTCCCTGTTGAACTTGCCACTGTTATTTATGACTCCCATCTCAAACATCACCGCTGCCATTGTCAGCAAACCTGAGCCACAGATACCTTTGGGCCGTTCATCCCCGATGGTCAGCACCATAGGCTCATAGGTGTTCGGATCAATAAGGAAATCCTCAATAGCACCGCGTGCTGCCCGCATACCGAACTCAATTCCACCACCCTCAAAAGCGGGCCCGGCAGAACAGGCTGTACAGGCAAGCCAGTCTTTATTTCCAATAACAAGCTCTGCATTTGTACCAATATCTAGAAAGAGAGTTAATTCCTCATTTCGGTACATGCCGGTACCCATGATACCTGAAACAATATCTCCACCAACGTAACTGGATATCTGCGGAAAGACTAAGGCAATAGCCTGCTCATGCAAATCTATTCCTATTGAGGATGCGGCAAATGGCGGATAAAGGGTTGAAGCTGGGACATAGGGTGCTCTGCGTAGATAACGAGGATCAATTGCGAGGAGTAGCTGCGTCATTGTGGTGTTGCCCGCAATAGTAATTGTGGAGATATCTTCCTTATCAACTCCTGATTTTACTATAGCTTTGGTCAAGACTTTATTGATCGTATCGACCACTACCTGCTGCAAAGTCTGTAAACCGCCCTCCTTCTCTGCATACATAATGCGACTGATTACATCTTCGCCATAGCTGATCTGTCCATTGAAGTCACCATCTTCACCTATACACTCTCCAGTGGCAAGATCAATCAACTGGCAATACACCGTCGTGGTACCTATATCGAGGGCAATGCCGTAACTTTTTCCTGAAGTATCCCCAGACTGAATATTAGTTATGAGAGTTTTACCACCATCCCTGACAGGTTGTATCAGGGTTGCCGTCACTTTAAAATTATCCTCACGCAGAACCATTGGAAGTTTTCTGATAACAGGCAGGGTAAGTTCAAGCCTATGCCTGTCTGAATCTTGTCGCAGCCCTTCAATTAACCGCGAAACATCAGGCATGTTGTTCTGTGCGTCAGGAGGAGGTATTTCAATATATTCCTTAACTACAGGAGGCAGAAATAACCCCTGCTCTTTTAACGTTTCAAAGTCAAGCTCTGTAATAGTGGCTGTCCGTCGTGGAGTAACCTGTTTGTTTAACGCACTGGCATCAATAGTCGACTCGACTGGAATACGAATTGTAACATCGTTAGATACTTTTGCGAGACAGGCAAGTCGATACCCTCTCTCAATATCCTCTGGCGTAAGTCGATCAGAAAGACCTTCTGCCACGTTCCCTTCTTCAACCAAAACACGACATTTGCCACAGACACCACCACCACCACATGAGGCATTTACGTGAACTCCAGCCTGCAGAGCGGCACGAATCAGGCTTTCCCCAGCTTGCACCTCAAGTGTTCGCTCATGAGGTAAAAACTTGACAATGTGGGTTTCTCTTCTCGATTCAGTCATTTATTCATGCTCTATGTACACGTTCTATCACCTTAAAACTCCTGTGAAGCGTATGAAAGGTATCTAAGTAAGCTATAACGCCTTTCCTTGTTGCAACGTTGAAAGTTTGCCTGGCAACATCTTTATCATCGACATGAAGAAGCCACTCAACACTATCATGAGCTGTATGTGCCATCAGCGGAGTAGAAGAGAGCTTTTTAAATTGAAATGGGTAAGGGAAGTAACGCTTATCGAGATAAATACAACGCAGGCGCGCCGTTTCCTCTTGCAGAAAACAGCGTGAAGATTTTTTTTGCGACCTACTCAATGGGGGAGATTTAATTCCCACTGAAAATCACCTTCATAAAATTTTCGCATCAACACGCAAAGGCACAAACCTAGCAAACCATCCCTTTGCACTTAATTCGACAACACATTGTTTACCTTGTAATTTGTGAAAAATCAACATTTAGCGAGAATTGTTTTTGGTTTAGTCCACCAACACAAGATAGTATCAAATCACCTTGCAGGTAGCATAAATCCTACTGATCAAAACTCTCCAATTTTCTCCCACGAATGCCACCAATAGACACCCTGTGCAAACTAGTCAAACAATGCCACCAAGGACAAAGTGCATCATTTCGTTAGGACCATTTTGGCACCATAATGAATATTCAACATACAAAACTGGCAATTGCATCCCACAAGTTTCTAGGCTCTAGTAAAAAGGAGAGATTCGAATCTCTGTTGATTTCACACCCTCAAGCCCCTGAAGGCTTGTCAATATCCGCTCTTGCACCGCCTCTTTCTGCTCTTCTGGCAGTTTCACCTGTACACGAACAGCACCTTCGTCAACCAAAACGGCAGCCTGTGGATAGTCAAAAAGTGCAGCCTTCACTTCTGACTTCAAGGCAAGATCCTCAATTTTCTGAATAGAATCTGCTGTTGCCTGGTAACACGGTAACCTTGCAGCATCAGCAACAAGTCCTGCAGCCTCACCAACTCCCATCGTACTAATATTCAGAACCATATCGTAGTTAACAGGGTCAGATATATCAATCCCGTACAACAACATGGCCCACTTCCGCCGTTCTTCATCATCTTGTATTAGTTGACGACGTGCATTATCCTGAGAAACCTCCTTTCTTGAGGCTTCTGCTTCGATTCGCTCCTGCAGGTCAGCAATTATTCTAATTTTAATGACATGACTGACATCATGAACAAAAAACTGTCCAGCCAGGCCATGATAAACATGGTTATCTTTTTTAAGGAAGCGCAATATTGAAGAGGACATGTAATTCACAAACCTCTCCCTTCCAAAAGAAAAACGCTCAAGAACCTGAGCCGCGTGCTTGACATTTGGCATGAGTTTAATTTCGGGGATATCAAATTCCTCACTGTTTTCAAGTAAAGAATCACGAGAAATACACTCGTAACGGAGTTGATCCGCTACAGCATGTGCAACAGCTCTACCGCGATGATAACTTCCTCGGGAAATACTAATAATTGGCATGATTATTCCCTAGCTCTAATAAGAAAATGAAGCAAAATCACAAACCAGAACATTGTTCAAAACGTATTCGTACGTCGGCTATCCTAACGCAATCACACCCCATGTGCAACAAATTTTCATATGAACATTTCGTCCTAAAAGCATAACTTTCCACTAGTATTTTTTGGGCTCACAATAAAGTTAAAACTGGGTACCCATTTTGTAATTTTATGGATCAGCTTCAAGACACACCTTACAATTTTCACCAAACAGCATACCTCTTTAAAAAAACTACACAACGCTGGCTTTCTTACAATTGCAAGGCACAGATTAATCATTTATGATATATGGCTGATACGACAGCACTCGCTTTTTTCCCGCGTAACAGATAAACAATCAACCCCCACATTCTGGAGAGAACTATGCCTACGACAACAGAAAACCTCAAAGAAGCCTTTGCCGGTGAGAGCCAGGCTAACCAAAAATACAAAGCATTTGCAAAAAAAGCTGAGAAAGAAGGTTTTGCAAACATAGCAAAATTGTTCCGCACCACAGCAGAGGCTGAACGTATACATGCCGAAGGCCACCTCAAAGCTCTTGAAATGATCGCATCCACTGCTGAGAACCTCCAAGGTGCTATTGACGGTGAAACCTTTGAGTTTACAAAGATGTACCCACCCATGGTCGAGAAAGCCAACGAAGATGGACACAAGGCAAAAACCATGTTCAGGTTTGCCGTAGAGGCAGAAGAAGTTCACGCACAAATTTACACCAAAGCCCTGGAAGCAGTAAAAAAAGGTATAGATCTGGATGTTAAAGATTTTCACCTCTGCCCCATTTGTGGCTTTATAGAACTTGGCGAAGCACCTGAAAAGTGTCCGGTCTGCGGTGCATTAAAGAAGGTTTTTCATCAGGTAGCCTAATTGGCCCAATCAGAATCAAACTACGTTGCAGCATATCCTGAATGAGCCACCGTTCCTTGAACCATGACGGCTATGCTGCACTCGTATTACTTTACTGTTCTAACTGCAAACGCAGATTCTCTCACTGAAAAAAGCCACCATCACATGCATAGAACTCCTCAGCGTATACTACCAACTAGTTCATCTTTTTGTGGTTGTTTACTTCTATCTTTTAGCTGCATCCTGCTGCCCTTAGATACAGCATCCGCCATAGAGAATGTTGCCCCAAACAGCACTACAAGTATTTCAGGTGAAACCCTTGTCATTGATGATAAAAGATACACCATCCCAGGACCTTGGGCAGGCAATAAGATAAGCGCGCCATCTTTACCAATGAATGCTTTCCGCCAGATACCAACAGAGAACACTAAAGAGGGCAGTCACATCTACGTTCTCGAAGCTACCCACTCTGCCCTTCTTCAGCTCTTTACGGCCGCAAAAAAAGACGGAATAGTTTTGCGTATAGAATCTGGATTTCGCAGCACAAACTATCAGAAAAAGATTTTTTCCAGAATGCTTGCAGAAGGAAGGGATTTTGATGATATAATTCGTTATGTGGCTCCGCCAGGCTACTCTCAACACGCCTTGGGAACAGCCGTCGACTTTTCACCAAGCAACTGGCGTTTTGCCAGCTTACCTGATTATCAATGGCTGAAAGACAACGGGGAGAAATTCGGTTTCACGGAAACCTACCCCCAGCATAACCGCCTACACTACCCGTGGGAGGCTTGGCACTGGTGCTACTCAAAGAAGGGTAATCAGATCGACATGACGCCTCACCGGATATCGGCTATACAGACAAGTAAAAAACCATAAAGCAATTCCCATTGCCTTTTATTGCCTTTTGCAAGCTAGGCTGTCATGAAAGCAGTGAAGATTTTCGTTTACGCGATGGGCTTGGCATTCTGCCAAGTAATACACCTATAAGTAAAGCACCAGCTCCCGCCATGAACCAATTGATTGTCTTGTCTTTTTTCAAGGCGCTATTTTCCTGCTCTATCGTTGATAGTTTTTCAGTCAGGCTGATGTTTTCTGTTAAGGTTCGATCCAGATCATTCTTAATCCTCACAACGTCAGCAGTATCCCTCTGTAGTTTCTGAAAGTCAGCTACAATCCGATCCCGCTCCTCAACAAGATCATCGAGATCTGCTTTCGTTCTGGATAGAATAGTCGAAATTTCCTCAACTTTTTCCGTAGCGGTAATTTCACGCTGCAGCAATTCATCTTTTTCTTTTCTTAGACTGGCCACAACATCAGTCAAAGGAGGATTAGAGGTTAAAAATCTTTTAAGAATCCAGCCCTGCGTGCCATTGGACAGTTTAATCAACGAATATGACTTATTTTCCTCAATCAATTCTACCGAGTCACCATCTTTGACCATACTCACTATTTTAAAGTTAGTACCCTGCCCCCGCCTAACAACTGCCTCTCCACGTGGCTTCACATAACGGGTAGCACTATGTACCTCTGCAGCTGAGAACATAACAACGTTAAATGATAGAAAGGCCGAAATTATCAAAAAAAACATAGAGAGAAAACCGGACGCTACACGTATTCGTCTGATGGTCATTTTTATAGTTCTCCAGAAGCTACTGCACGTTAGTGACAGATCAATTTGTATTCATTTAACCCTACAAGCCGGATAGTGGAATCCACGTATTGGTAGTGTATATATGCTTTTCCTGCTGAACTCTCATAGAAAACGTGAACAACCAACATAATCATGTCAGGCAACAGTGATCTCGCATCGTCACTGGACGACAAAAATATCACAAGGACGAAATCGCTCCCCATAATACTACCAACCAACACGGCTGTACCATTCAACACCAGGAAAATATGAAAACTATTACTAGCCCACAACAGTAAAGTCAAGCTGTTGTGGGAATTACACTTGATTGGCTAAATATTTAACCAAAAGCCAACTTACACCATAGCACCCATTCATCTATATGTAATCATATCATATTCATATTTGTCACACATCACGGGGTAGGCATTGTGGCCAATTTTACTCAAATCCATCAAGGGCTATCTTCATGGAGTTACTACTTGCAGCTGTGACCTATGGCATCATGTCTATTTGACCTTGCCTGCCAATTAACAGTATCATGTTTCTATGTCTACAATTTTGTTCTCTATACTCATATTCTTACAAGAGGAGTATCTATGTCAAACGAGAATGATGTAATTATCACACCAGGAATGCAGCATTTCATAGACAAAAACTCGCGATATCTTAACCAACGGGCTGAGTATATTTCTTCAGAGGTGAAAAAATGGAAATTTGATACTATTGCTGTCCATGGACTCTACTCTGTTCAAGATGCCATAAACGATTATCAGGGTGCTATTATTGAACCGATTTTCATGAGCACTTCACAGGCCTACAGAAATTCCGATGAAATGGCCGCGGCATTAGCTTACAAAATTCCAACCTGGTGTTACTCCAGAATAGCAAATCCTTCGACGTACTATTACGAATGGGTCCTAGCCCTTCTGGAAGGATACGGTTTCGAAGGTGAAACAAGTTGTTGCTCTACATCTTCTGGAATGGCTGCAATCATGACCGCGGTTCAGCCATTTCTCAAGACGATAAACACTCCGGACGAACCTCGCAATTTTGTAGCAACCGCTCAATGTTATGGAGGAACCTTTCAACAGTTTACTGTGCGCTTAATGCAAGAAAGAGGTATAGAATGCCGGTGGGTACGTAATGCCTCAGACATTGATGAATGGGCATCTAAAATTGACAAGAATACACGCTTTCTTTATGGCGAGTTACCCAGCAACCCACAACTCAGCTTCTTTGACATTAAATCTGTCGCAGATCTTGCTCATACTAATAATCTGCCTCTTATATGTGACTCCACCATAGCAACTCCAGCACTACTCAGGCCAATTTGTCATGGAGCAGACATTGTTGTACAATCCGTAACGAAAAGCCTCACTAGCAGTGGGTTTGGAATATGTGGTGCTGTAATTTCACGTAAAGATCTTTTATGCAATATTGACGATGACGCTTTGAAACATGATTTTGCTCTAAATGTAAAGCTCCTGCAGAACCGGGATATCGGCCCAAACCTTCATCCTCTTCAGGCGGTTATGAGTCTCAACGATATGCGCACCATCCGATCCAAAATGGATCTTATGAGTCGGAACACTATGAAGGTTTCTCAATTCCTTCAGACGCATTCTAAAATTGAAAGCGTTCAGTATCTTGGTTTACCCGATCACCCGAACCATGACTTGGCAAGCAAATATATGTGGTTGGTTGATGCTGAATTTGATGAATTGTATAACCAGCCAACAAATCGCTATGGTCACCTGATGTCATTCTGTGTTAAGGGTGGAGCAGAGAAAGCCCGGTTATTTTTTGACAAACTACAGCGTATATGGCGAGCAACGGATCTGGGCAGAATCAAGTCAGTGGCTACGATCCCTGCAATCTCTACCCATCAGCAGCAAGGCGAGTCCGGGCGTGCTATCGCCAATATCCCTGCTAATTTGGTTCGCCTTTGCGTAGGTGCAGAGCACCCAGATGACATTATTGCTGACCTCGATCAGGCTCTAAGTCAGATTTAATCAATTTCTGACATTGCCCTAATACCTTGAGTGAAAGTTGATAGTGCGGGGAAAGTCAGGTGATACAAAAACAAGTCTTTGTGATGTGATGGGACAATATGAAATATGTTTCAAACTTACAGACATAACAACAAACAGGAGTACTTACTGTGGAGTTACAACCCAACCAGTCGGCTATTATACTTGAAGTGGATGATAAAGAGGAAATCAGTGTCAATGTTGCCTCTGGTGATCAAGATGGTCTTACCGCAAAAATATGCCAGGCTATTGCGATGAAACTGATGTCAGATGAAAACTTTCAGGCTGAAATAATGGACATGCTCGAAGATGGCGATGAAAGCTAAAGTTTAATACCCTACGGCACAACAACTCTTACGCGAGAGGTGGAAATTGCTTACACAATAGACACCTCTCGATTTCATTTCTCTTTCAATATACATGATTTAACATGTTATTCGGTGCGATCTCTAAGATATTTTTTCACAGAAAATCTGGCATTTAAAAGATATTTCTTTAAGGCAAAAAAAGCTGATGTGTTTCGATATTGAGGAAGGACTATTTCTTCCACCCTATGCCCAACCAATTGAATCCATGTTCTTGTTTTTTTTCCAGATACAGCATCAAAAATAGAACCTATGTCTATCGAATGAACTTTGGCCCCCAAGTCCCAAAGTCGCTTATTAATTACTCTGGAAGCCATACCTGCAGATGGGATAACAATCTCTGCTTGGTCAACCTGCGAAATGACTTGTGGCCACCATTGATCAATCGAATGGTAAGCGTTCTTAATCGGTGTCTCCACGTGAATGACACCTTTCCCTAAAACCTTTTCAATAACGTTTGGTTTCGTTGCTCCAACATAAAGGATATTTTTTCCTCTAATAAATTCGTCTAAAAAAGAATTCATCACATCAGGGTAGAAAATAGATAGATAATGGAAAACAACAGGGTTTTCAAAAGTTTTTGGAGTATTATTCCCTAGAATAAACTGAACAACTTCTGCAAGATATTCGTTTGTTTGAAAAGGTGCGAAGCATCCCCTGCACATGTTTTCTTCTTTGGGATAATTAACAGATAACGCCTTAAGGAAATCAGGGTGGTCAATCTTAAAGGACTCAACCATTTCAGCCTTCAATGTATCGCTATACACATGATTGGCTTGATTTTTACCATCCATGATCAGAACATCTCCATCTCCAAAACGAGAGAAAAAAACTCTCTCGTTGTCCCGAAGAGCCTGTGATAACATGGTAATCGTATCATGGGTTGATTTAGCTTGAATCATAATACACTTCTCTTATCAATTAATTAATCGGTGAAACACTACCGCTTATACTCACCGTTCAGTGTAAATGGCAATTCAAATAATAAATCATACAAAACATCGAATTGACAACAAGTCCACCTTTCACTCTATGACTTTTCACTATATTTTTAATACTTTATCACTTACAAGATATCGCTGAAAAATCAGATGAGTTAACGGAGCGTGCTATACTAATGTATCTAGCTCAACTGTCAACTCAGGTCACGGGTTTCAGAAATTTTCTCGGGACCGTAAAATATCTAAATCGAATGGACTTCAGAGAAATGAACACTACGTTTAACAATGACCTACAAGGTTATCTATTTTGAGGAAGAAGTAGTAGTTCACAGTAAATTTTTTGCCATTTTTTCGGTATTACACTTGAGATTTTGCTGGCTATACAGATTAGCTCTTATCTACCGAATCATACTATTCCTGCAGAAATGAATTCCTCAATCTCATCATCACTATACCCTATCTCACAAAGCACCTCCCTCGTGTCTTGACCAAATTCTGCAGGAGGCGTCCGTAGTGAGCCAGGTGTCTCACTAAGCTTTACGGGGATTCCTAAAGTGCGACCAGGTGAACCATCTTTTTTCTGGTAGTCACAGATCATTTCTCTTGCATGAAAAAGATCTGATTCCATGACCTCTGCAACAGTGGCAATCTTACTGAAACAAATATTAAGAGAACCCAACTCATGCTCCCATTGGACTAACGTCTTTTGAGCGAAAATATTCCGCAGCCAATGTATAATTTCCACTCTATGCTCATCATCATACTGCAAGGCAATGTATTCCGGTTTCCCCAAATATTCACAACACTTTTTCCAGAATCGGTTTTCCACAGCACCCAATGCAAGGTATCGGCCATCACTGGTCTTATAGCTATTGTAGCATGCGTAACGGTGAGAAAGAACTGTGTCTGAACGAACTGGCATCTCCCCTCGAACTTCCTGGAAAAACTTTGGAAGTGTTAGTAGGCCAAGAATACCGTCTGTCATAGAAATATCTATATGCTGTCCTTTGCCACTTTTTTCTCTGGCAAAAAGAGCCATGAGAATACCGATTGCAGCCTGTAATGAACCACCAGCGATATCAGCGATCTGTACTGCTGGAATGGTAGGAGCACTTCCCTCTGGTCCTATTAAATCGAGAACACCAGCAGTGCTTAGATAGTTAACGTCATGGCCAACATCATCACACTTTGGGCCTGTCTGACCATAACCAGAGATTGAACAGTAGACAATTCTGGGATTTATCTTTTTTAAGGTTGTATAATCTACCCCAAGTCGGGATACAACACCCGGCCTAAACCCCTCGAGAACCACATCTGACGTTTTGGCCAATGTGTAAAAAATCTCCCGGCCCTGGTCCGTTTTGAGATTTAGCGAGACGTGTCGCTTGTTTCTGTTAATCTCAGCAAAGAACAGGCCATCATCACGGAACCTCTTATCTTCCACAGCAATAACCTCGGCGCCATGATCTGCCAAAATCATCGAGCAATACGGACCAGGCAGCAAACGGGAAAGATCAAGAACACGTACGCCCTGTAAAGCTCCGGCCGTCAGCATAACTTCTCCTTAAAAAATATGACGAAATTTAGAATTCGATTCCCTTCTGTGCCTTAATGCCTTTTTCGAATGCGTGCTTTAATGGATCTATGACAGATACAGTATCAGCGATAGCAACCAAATCATCATGAGCATCACGACCTGTCAGAATAATGCTGAGCCGCTCTGGCTTACTTTGTACTAATTGCACTATTTTACCTACCTCTAGAAATCCAAACAAAGGCAAATAGGTAATTTCATCTAATACAATTAGATCATACGCATCACTTTCAATTTTCTCTTTTGCCAGCGCAAAGCCTTCTTCTGCAACACGCTTATCCTCTTCCAATTTCTCTTTATTAAATACAAATCCTCTGCCACAAATAAACCAGTCAAGATTTTTAAATTTCTCAGCAAGCAAACGTTCGCCGTAATCACCTTGACCCTTTAGAAATTGAATTACACAAACTTTGTGGTCATGCCCCAACGCACGGAAAGCAACACCCAGAGCGGCTGTAGTCTTACCCTTGCCGTGTCCTGTGTTTAAAATAATTCTGCCTTTTACCGCGCGACCTCCCTCCTTCAGTCGAGTCATTCTATCCCCTTCTATTAGGCTAAATCTTCAAATTTACATGTGAGGACAAGATCACCATCTTCGAGCTTTTTTTGCACTTTGTATGGTAAAGTTTGAAAAAGTTTTATCATTCCCTGGTTACCTGGTGAAGTAAAAGCCAACAGGCCGGCGAGCCCATTTTCCCGTGCTGCTTCTGCAAGTTTACGTAAAAACATTTTCCCCATACCTTTGCCTTGCAATTCACCACTAACAGAGAAAGCCACCTCCGCCATGTTAGAACCACGTAATCGTATCATTTCGGCGACACCTACGACTTTACCAAAACCAAACTCACCTGTTACAGCCACAAGACTAAGGGCATTGACATAATCAGTCTGAGATCTGACCTCAACATCTGCGCGTGTAAAATGACTCTTTTGGCAGAAAAAACGAGAAAGGACATCTTCCCTTGGCAGATTGTAATAGTGCTCCTGGATACGACGTTCATCAACAGGTTTGGATGGTCTGATGATAACTTTTTCACCATCGACTTCAATAACCTCTTCGAGCTTTACAGGATAGATAGCCTTCACAGCCTCCCCGAGATTTCGTTCTGATCCTATAAGACCGAGTTGCTTTGAAGACTCAAAAAGCTGTTCACGGAAATCTGGGTGGGCAATACTGATCATAGCAATAACCCGCTCCTGTAAACTTTTCCCAAACAGGTTAACTATTCCATATTCAGAGGCCACGTAATGAACATCACCACGGGGAACAACCACGACATCACCATCAAGGCTTGGAACAATATTACTACGGACATCTCCTTCCGGCCCAATTGATGTGGACCGGATCATCAGGATCGATTTACCACCTGGCGAACGTCGGGCACCCCGGACAAAATCGGGTATCCCAGAAATCCCCGCAAAACGTGAGTTCGGTGACGCCTCAGCTGACATCTGACCCGTCATATCCATAGTATGGGCAACGTTTAAAGATACCATCCTATTATGCCGTGAAATGACGAAAGGATCATTTACATAGTCTGATGGGTGGAAATCTATGGCAGGATTGTCATTAAGGAACTCATACAGATGCTCACTGCCTACCGCCATAGAAGCTACCATTTTTCCTTCATTGTAGCCTTTTCGCCGATTCGTGATGTTGCCACGTGCATAAAGGTGCATGATGTCATCACTCAAGAATTGCGAGTGTACACCAAGGTCATTCTTGTCGGACAGGGCCTGCAGGGTTGCCTGTGAAGCAGCATCAAGACCAATCTGCAGGGTGGAGCCATCTTCAATCAGCCTGGCAATATGTTTTCCAATGTACTGCTCGACTTCTGACGGAGAGTTCCTATACGGTACGGAGAGGATAGGTTCCTCATATTCTACGAAGAGATCAACATAATTCACATGGATAAAGCTCTGCCCCATTACCCTGGGCATACGTGGATTAACCTGAGCAATAACAAACTCTGCCGATCGCGCTGCAGCCATGGTAACATCTACGGATATACCTAGACTCATCCAGCCGAAATCATCCGGTGGTGAAACCTGAATAAGGGCAACATTGAGAGGAAGTTTTCTGGTAGTGAAAAGTGAGGGAACATCCGACATGTTCATCGGAGTAATAAACCGTTTATATTTGGCAATAGCCTCTGATTTTGTAGAGCCTAAATATATTGAGCGAATATTCAGGCTGGCATCTCTTGTGCGGTCAGCAATTGCAGCAAATGATATAGTTTCCTGGGTCAGTAGGCGCAATATTTCTAGACCACTAAAACTGTCTGCCCTGTTAGTAAGCGCCCGCACCAACTCCTGTGGTTCACCACATCCGGAGCCGATAAAGACCCGTTGGCCTGAAAGGACTTTTCCAACAGCCTCTTTGGCACTGACTGTTTTCTCTACGTAGCTATCCGCCCAATGTTGTGAAGTTGGCATTTCCACACACCTCTGTATTATACCGGCAGGTACCGGACTGTTTAATCACTGTTTGTGCCAGAAAAACTCATCAAAACAAACTGGCACTGTGCTCTTCTATACTAGTGCAGCTACCGAACGAGTACAATAAGTTTTGTAACGTTTGCCAAGGGGAACATTAATGAATAACCAACACTGCAAACATAACATATATGATTGGCATCTCGTGCAATTACACTGGTAAAACGATCATCCCTACTATAACGCCATTACATTGTAATGGCGTCCATTATTTATTCGTTTCGTCCTCAATATCCTGGTCAAAGTCCGCGTCCTCTGTAACAAGCATTCCGGAATATTCACTCGTAAACGTTGCAAGAATCTCCTTTAATGGCAGATCATCATAGCTACCACGTTCGTGAAGATACTCCATATGTTTGTTTCCGTCGCGGTCAAAGGGGTGAAAAATAGAGTCATTTTCACCATCAAACTCAAGAGGAGCAAGACCAAATTTTTCGCACAGTTCCAGATTAAAGGCGGGCGTAGCTTTGATCCATCTTTCATGTAAAAAAAGTTCAGCAAAACCATGCCAGTAAAAAACATCTGTCTGCATCCACTCCCGCATCCGCCTGGTTGACATATGATTACGAACATCACCAAATCCCAGTCTCGCAGGGATTCCAAGGTTACGGCAACACGCTGCCAGCAGCACAGCTTTTGGCACACACCAACTAGAACCTAGCTGCAGGGTCGTACTAGCTTTCATGCCATTCACCGTAAGGTGAAGTTCATATGGATTATATCGAATAGTATCTCTAACCGCATAATATAAGGATATAGCATTCTCTGTAATATTTTTTGAGCCAGAGGAGTGTTCCTCAACAAATTGTTGCACCAATAGATGGTTAAAATTCAACGCAGGAGTCGTTGCCAGATACGAGGAACACTTCATGAGAAAACTGCCTCCATTTTGGGCCAATGATATATTGAAAAAAATCTCGTAATTCATTTAAACATAACGTCTAAGAATATTTTGCATGAAAAACTTTGCGTGAACATTTTTTTATTTCTTCTCAATTACCATGACTTCTTATAAACTACATTAATAGCATGTTTATAATTTTTTCTTTATGCGAACCTACCACCCCAATGCCCTTCACACAATACTCCCGAGAGATTGCAATTATACATTAACGTAGTACTCCTCGGGGACAACCAAAACACATGGAGGATGTACAGGATGAAGCAACATAAAAAATCTCAACTGACAGCTGCAGGTTTCGCTCTATTGTTTGGGTTCGCTATTCTCTCGGGCGGATGCGCAAGCACCTCACATTCAGACGAGACTATGGCCCTTGTTCAGCGTGCCGAACAGGCTGCCTCACGTGCGGAAGCAGCAGCATCGCGAGCAGAAGCAGCATCGGCCCGAGCTGACAGCTCTGCAGAAAAGGCTGAGCGTATTTTCAACATGAAAATGAAAAAATAACGAACTCCTTTTGCCCCTTTACTTCTATGTATTCACTTTTTCAGGAATCATGGTGCAGGCTCTATCATCCTGCCACATATTTAAACTCTAACCTCTACACCAAGATGAGAGCTAAAGCATTTTTGGTTATTCTATGCGGTATCATCTCTCTCAATCTTTTTGGTGTCAAGACAGTTTTAGCTTCAGATACGATAACAAACGAGGAATTCAGAGGGGGCGGTGAGATTATCTATATCTCGCCTGCCTCCCTGACTGTTGTAGTAGATATTATGGAGGGTATGCACTCTCGAATCGTCGCTGGGAAAATTGCGCAAGATGCAATTCTGCTTCAAAATGATACCCCCTGCGACCTTAGAAGTTTTAACGTTGGCGACACTGTACAAATAGCATGGAAAGATACTATTTACGGTAAAGAAGTCATGGCACTTCTTTCAGGCTATACCCCCTTAGAAAAAAATCAGCCTGCACAATTGATTCAATCTAAGCCGAAAACAAAAATCAAGACCCCTCCAGTAATTGCATCGGTATCACCTCCACCACAGAAACTAAATAGTAGTATAATCACTCCATCTCTTACCAAACGAATCTCACCCCCGTCTACATCATCGGTATCACCTATCATCGGCTCTCCTCAGCAACACATAATTGGCAAAGAAGAAACGTTACTTGATATCGCCAGGAACTATAATCTTGGTTACAACGAACTCATCGATATGTATCCGGGATATGATCCCTGGCTGCCTCCAGTTGGCCAGAATCTGCTGTTGCCTACCGAGAGGATACTCCCAGATGGGAAGCGAAAAGGTATTCTTATAAATGTTCCAGAACTCCGACTTTACCATTTCACAAGGAAGGGTAAATCCTCTGAGGTAACAACATATCCAATTGGTATTGGGGATGTTGACTTTGAAACACCTCCCGGAAAATATTCGATTGGGAACAAGGCAGTAAATCCTACCTGGTATATTCCGCCATCTCTTCGGGAAAAGTATCAGGTAACAAGCATTCCGCCAGGGCCCGATAATCCGTTAGGGAAATACTGGATGGGCCTCAAAAATACAATGTTTGGAATCCATGGTACGGATATCCCCTGGTCAATAGGCCGAACAGTTACTCATGGCTGTATTCGCATGTATCCTGAAGATATTCAGGTATTTTTTCCTGATATCCCTATCGGCGAGTCAGTAGAGGTGGTCTATGAACCCGTAAAAATAGCAAAAGTCGGTGATGATTATTTTGTCGAGGCCCATCGTGACATATATGGGAAAATTGTCGATTTTACTGCTTTTGCCAAAAACAAAGCTGTAGAAAAAGGCATCTGGGATTTAGTGGACCATAGTCTATTTATGGCAACCATTGAAAGCCAAAGGGGGATTCCAGTCAAAGTGACAACGGGTTCTCAGGCTGCGACGCAAAATCGTTCAGCCCCCGCGGCGGTCTTGCCGGTATTCGGAAATGGAGCAGGTACTCTTGGCTCTCGCTAAAACAAGGCAGTGATAATATACCACTGCCTGAATGATTATGGATATGTCTTATCGAAAATTCAACGTCCCTAAATAATCACCTTGGTCATCAAATAGTTTGTACTGGTTTTCAGCAACTTTGAATGCTGTACTGCATCGTTGTGGCCTACCATTATATTTTCCACAAACTTTCCCGTTTTCTATCCAGTATCGCCCTTCGTTGCTCCCACCGTCCCAGGTCGCTTTCTGTGTGCCATCTGGAAAATGATTAACATAGGTGGTACCTTTTGGGTGAGTCACTTCAACATCAGTTGGTGCAGAAGCGAAAAGAATCTGTAGTTCTTGCTCTGTAAGTGGTTTCTCACCGGCATCAAGCATTTGCTGCTTTGCGGTGACGCAACCACCAACTCCTAAAACTACGAAAAAAGCGACCATGAGCAAGCTGATTTTCAAAAACGGTTTCCTATAATGCATACTCTCATTCTCCCAATACAATAGAATTAGTAAATGCAGACCTTAATCTAAGGTGCTACAGAAAGAGAGATCATACATGAAAACATTGTCTAGTTCGATATTATTGTGCGTTTACAGTGACATAATTCAATCGAGTTATTTAGAGCTACTACTAACACTACAAGTTTATCAAATTCTTTTTAAAGAAACGTTACGGAATTTCGATTTCGTAACCTAACGAATTTGGGAGTGGATTTTGAGAACTAAGTAGGAAAGGACAGATCGTCCTTTCCTACTTTCTGAAAGCTAATCTAAGTATAGAGTAGAAAAAATATTTGGACTATTCAGGAAAATTCACGCAAGATCTCACGAGAGATTATAAGACGTTGAATCTCACTGGTCCCCTCGTAAATAGAGGTAATCCTGGCATCGCGAGTATACCGCTCAATCGGATAATCCGTAGTATACCCATAGCCACCCAGGATCTGCATGGCCTCATAACAGGCTGTATTGGCACTTTCGGAAGCAAACACTTTAGCCATTGACGCCTCTTTTGCAAAACTCCGGCCCTGCTCTTTTTTATAGGCAGCGTTCATTAACAACAGGCGACTTGCCTCAAGAGCAGTATACGTATCTGCGATCTTCCACTGTATTGCCTCAAACTCACTAATTTTTTTGCCAAACTGAACCCGCTCAAGTGAGTATTGGGTGGCTGCGTCCATGGCTGCAAGCCCAACGCCAAGAGCAAGAGAACCAATACCAATTCGACCACCAGCCAGTTCGCTTACTGCAACACGGAAACCATCATTTAATTGCCCCATGAGAGCATCCGCTGGTACCCGGCAGTTCTGAAAAAGAATTTCATTGGTCGCAGAAGCATGCTGACCCATTTTCTCTTCCTTCTTCCCGACAATGAATCCCTCTGTTCCAGCTTCTACAAGAAAAAGGCTGATCCCTTTGCCTTTAGCCGCCTTAGGGTCAGTAACCGCCCACACCACAAAAACTCCGGCGCAGTTGCCACTGGTAATAAACATTTTGGTGCCATTTAATACCCAGTCATCCCCGTCTCGTACTGCAGTAGTAGTCATTCCAGCTGGATCAGAACCGGCACCCGCTTCTGTGAGCGCAAAAGCTCCTGCCAGATATTCTCCACTACATATTTTTGTTATGTATTTAGTTTTCTGCTCCTCAGTACCAAGTGCCTGGATGACCTCATTCACCATATTATTCACAGAAACGGTAACCGCTGTAGATGCACAGGCCCTTGCTATTTCGGTCATGGCAACACTAAAAGCAATGACACCAGCCTCCGATCCACCATATTCATCCCTGATATTCAAGCCCATCATACCAAGCTCAGCGAGCTTTCTAAGGTTAGTATGGAACATCTCCTCACTTTCACCTTTATCAAGATCTGCGGCTACTGGTGCAAGTTCGGCTTCTGCGAAATCTCTGGTAGTTTCCTGGATAAGTTTCTGTTCTTCAGTTAGATCGAGATACATGGTTTCCCCTTTCGACTCATGTTATTTTCCCTGAAAACTAGCCGCCCTTTTCTCGAGGAACGCAAGCATCCCCTCTTTCTGGTCATTACTGGCAAAACATTGACCAAACTGGATAGCTTCATATTGGTTGGCCCGATCCAGATCCATTTCTACACCATTGGTAACAGTCTCTTTGCAGAGCTTTATGGCTATTGGTCCTTTGGAGGTGATTTTTTTGGCAATAACCATACAGGATTCTAATAGTTCTTCACTGGGAACAACCCTATTCACCAACCCGATTCGGAAGGCTTCATCAGCGTCGATAATATCACCGGTATACAGTAGTTCACTTGCCATCCCTTTCCCGATTAAACGTGGAAGTCGCTGAGTTCCACCAAACCCAGGCAGAACACCCAGGTTAACTTCCGGCTGGCCAAATTTAGCATTTTGAGCCGCAATACGAATATCACAGGCCAGAGAGAGTTCACAACCACCACCAAGGGCAAATCCGTTTACCGCAGCAATCACAGGCTGGGGAAGGTGTTCAATTGTCGTCATCACTGCATGACCTAGTCCGGCAAAATCTGATGCCTCAAGGGCATTCAACCCCTGCATATATGCTATATCAGCCCCAGCAACAAAAGCTTTCTCACCACTGCCGGTCAGTATCACGGCTCCGACTCCACTCGTTTTCTCCAACTGCTGAAAGCAGAATAGAAGTTCCTGCAGTGTCTCATAATTAAGGGCGTTAAGTGCTTTTGGTCGATCAATTGTCAATACGGCTACTGCCCCTTCTATCTCAAGGCGAACATTATTTAAGTCGGTCATTGTCTTCTCCTTTGGTATTATCCTTTAGCTGCCATCTCAGGCTTAATGGAAAAACGCCAGGCACAATACCACTGGTCCGGATGCTCATCCGGAGGGCAACCAATACACTCTGTCGTTATTCTCGAATCTATGGTTCTGGCAAAATAGGTATACTCAACGAGCCCCGCAGATTTGCAAGGGTAGTCAGGCAAATTTTTCCGCTTTCGTGCATCCTGCACTCTACAGGCATTCATCTGAAAAATAAAGCTATCAGTGGTCTCTTCACTTACTGACTGCTTGTTTATATTGGCATACACCCTGAACGCCAGCGCCCTTTTCAGCCCTTCAAGTCCTGGATTTTCACCAAGCTGTAACTGTTCACGAATAGATTCAGCCTCAAGAGGTGAAAAATGTGCCCAGCAGGAGTCATTACAGCGTTTAGCCTCATTCATTCCTTCAGAAAATTCAACAGTCTGGAACCAGACACCATCATTGACGAGCCAATTTTTAGCCATCCGCTCACGTAATTGATTGAGTTTATTGGGCTCCATGGATAAAAGTGGCTCTGGTATACCATCTACCAGGTCAAATCCGAGTAGTGAGGCAAGATGTTTCATCTGTATTGCACTACTTGTTTTTGCGGCTGACTTCAGAAGCTGAAGTGCTTTTTCCTCTCCCATCTGGTGGCGAACTTCTGTATACCACAAGGCATGGTGCATGATAATTCGATGAAAGAGATCAACCACATAATGTGCTGTCTCTGTATGATTCATTTCCTCTACATTGTCTACATTCTCGAACATAGCGTCACCTGAATTAGAAAACCTGTTATCTCATAATTAGAGAATTTGGATATGATCATCAAAACGAGTCAATGACTCCAGACCAGTGGCTGTTACAAGATGTGTATTCTCAATTCCAACGACCCCTTTATCAGGAAATATTGCTTTAGGTTCCAAAGCAATGACCATCCCTTCTGCAAGCGGCAGGGCCTGGCCTTTTGCTAAAAATGGAAATTCATCCAGCTCCAGCCCAACACCGTGACCCGAGAAACGAATTTTACGCTCCCCGACTCCCATAAAAAATTCATCATAACCTTTCAATTCGGCAAGAGAGATCATCTTCTCATAGACATCACCCGCTGCAACTCCTGGTACAGCAAATATTTTAACCGCTTCCTGTATCTCAAGCATTGCCTCATGGGCTTCCATTAACTCTGCAGATAGATCTCCAAGAGAAAATATTCTTGTATGATCAGAAATATAGCCATTCAACGCAAAAACATAATCCACCAGTACAGGTTCATTTCTACCGATTTTTTTGAATCCAGCCCCCTGCCCGATGAGGGCACTTACCCCCTCACCGCCGGTGGGTGAAGCCAGGTAACTTGGCACAGCTGCGGCTGCACCAGACATGAGATGACCATAAAAAAGTTCACTGCCCCAGAGCCGCATCCTGACAATTCCCTGATGTCCAAGGCTTCGTGCATACCCTTCTATCTCACCCGCCAGTTGCACTTCTGTTTTTCCAGCTTCAAGCAGTTCAGGGACCCTGGCCGCAACCTTGTCAGAGAGGGCACAAGCCTGCTTGATAAGGTCTATTTCGTATGATGACTTCACTGCTCGGATAAGCCTGATCTCCGTGGCAATGTCGACAATTTCTGAATCACTAAAAATTGAAGTATATTGCTTAAAAAGATTAACAGGAAGTACATCAAGCTCCATACCAAGCACAGAGGGCAAGTCGTAACCTCGTTCCTGCAAAAGCGATGGAATCTTCTTTGGACTTACCAGAGAAACAACCTGCTCCAACATCGATTCCCGGCGTGCACGAGCATACTCTTTGAAGATCATTAATAGAGGCTTACCTTCATGAGGAACATAAAGCCAACCCTGCTGCGATGTACCTGAAAAATAAAAAAGATCAGTTTTCTGTACAATAAGAGCAGCCTGCAGCCCTTTTTTTTGAAGACTCTGTTGCAGGCTGGCTATCCGTTGCTGCAACTCGGCAACAGGTGTTGCCAAAAAACTCGTCTCCATATCAGTCTCCTCTTTAGTCAGATACCGCAAATATTCCTGATCAAGCGATGAAAGCTACCCGTGGAAAATCTTTCGTTCACTCCTGCATGCATGCTCAAACATATCTTTAATAGTCGTAAAAGCCTTTGCCACTCTTTCTCCCAAGCCACCCTGCTTCGACATATTTTCTTAACAATGGACAAGGCCGATACTTAGAATCTTTAAAGCCATCATAGAGTGTATCCATTATGGCAAGACAGGTATCAAGCCCAATGAGATCAGCAAGAGCAAGCGGGCCCATAGGATGATTCATGCCGAGCATCATAACCGTGTCGATATCTTCTTTTTTACCTACCCCCTGATAGAGGCAGAAAATAGCCTCGTTAATCATTGGCATGAGGATCCTGTTAGCGATAAAACCAGGAAAATCGTTGGCTTCAGCTGGTGTTTTGCCAAATGATTCACAAAGATCCCAAGTAACCTTAAACGTCTCTTCTGAAGTTGCCAACCCTCGTATTACTTCCACCAATTTCATGACAGGGACAGGGTTCATGAAATGCATACCGATAACCTTCCCTGGTCTCTGAGTCTGGGCAGCAATTCGGCCAATGGGAATTGAGGATGTGTTGGTTCCAAGGATTACATGCTCAGGACAGATCCTATCAAGATCCTGGAAGATCTTAAATTTAAGATCTTCACGTTCAGTTGCCGCCTCAACGACGTAATCAACTCCAGCCATGTCCTCAAGACTTGCAGTAATTTTAATACGGGACATGATTGCCCGGCCTTTATCATCAGCAATTTTCCCCTTTTCTATCAGTCTGTTCAGGTTCTTTTGGATGTTCGCCAACCCTTTCTCTGCATACTCCTTTTTTATATCACTCATCAACACGTCAAGACCACTTGCAGCAGCAACCTGAGCAATTCCATTGCCCATCTGGCCAGACCCGATTACACCAAATGTTTTGACAGTCATATCATTCTATCTCCTGGATATTGTTCTACTGTAGGTCATAGGTTATGGTCTTCGTAGTACGAGAGCTACTGCTTCACCGCCACCAAGACACAAGGAAGCCACGCCTTTTTTCGCATCGCGACGTTCCATTTCATAGAGCAAATCAGTCAAAACACGGGCACCGCTGGCCCCTATGGGGTGCCCTATGGCAACACTGCCACCATTGACATTGACTTTAGTTTCATCCAACTCCAAAACTTTGTTGATTGCCACCGATGTCCCAGAAAAAGCTTCATTAATTTCAAACAGATCTACATCGTGCAGAGTGATCCCTTCCTTTTTCAGTACTTTAGGAATTGCATAGATGGGTGCCATTAGAACATATTTAAGTTCGATTCCATGTGAGGCCTGAGCACCAATCTCAGCCATGATCGGACATCCAAGCTGTTCAGCTTTTTCCCGGCTCATTACGACCAGTGCTGCAGCGCCATCACTGATTATCGATGCGTTACCTGCTGTACCAACACCATCTTTTTTGAAGGCCGGCCTCATTTTTGAAAGGGTCTCATAATCTGTAGGTTGCGGACATTCGTCCCGAGAAAACAATTTAGGCTCTTTCCCTCGCTGAGGTATAGAAATCGGTAGAATCTGAGCATCAAACAAGCCACTGTTTACTGCATGGAATGCTTTGGCATAGGAATCGGCAGCAAACCTATCCTGCTCCTCACGATTCACCTGCCAGTTTTCACAGATAAGCTCATTGGACATACCCATATGGAAATCATTGACCACATCCCATAGTCCGTCATGAACCATGTGATCTTCAATTTTGCCAGGCCCCATCCTATGGCCCCAGCGCGCCTTTTCCATATAGTACGGTGCCATACTCATTGTTTCCATACCACCGGCCACAATAACGTCAGCATCGCCACACTGAATAGCTTGAGCTGCAAGCATCACAGCTTTTAAGGAAGATCCACAGACCTTGTTAACTGTTATTGCCTCCACCTCATCTGGTAAACCAGCCTTAATTACAGCTTGCTTAGCTGGATTTTGGCCATATCCGCATGGGAGGACCATACCCATGATACACTCATCCACTTCAACCTGATCTATATTTGCTCGTGTAACAGCTTCACGGATTACCTGGGCTCCAAGGTCTGTTCCACCTATACCCGAAAGTGAACCACCAAAGCTACCCAGGGGAGTGCGTACCGCACTTACAATAACAGCCTGCTTCATAATATCCCTCTCCATTAGCCTCACAGGATTATCAACACCCGCTATCTACCAGAAATTATTAATGCTGCTATTTCACTTTTTATCAAGTTTAAGCAACACAATGAATAACTCTTGATCTGCCTCAATTTTCGTAGTTTAATATAACGAATCAAAACCGACCAAGCGCTCACTCGTCACGATTGATGTTTACCTAAACCCCTTTTTTTGTCAATCAGTTTCAGGTAGCAGCGCCCTATTTTTTCACCTAAACCGCTCAAACAACACGTAGAGCTTATCATTATATTGCAATGGAGTAACAAGCCATATCGGAGAAAGAGGTAACAAAGTCATTAATCTACACTAATCACAAACAAGTAATCGGTACATATTTAGCACTAATATCTAATTATTCGACGAAATATAAAAATTGTTTTGACAAATATCGACAGATGATTTTTAGTTGCATAAGAATCCGACCGAGCGCTCGGTATCTATATTTTTTTTGTTAGGTGATGTGGCCATTAACAGGCCCTGGTGTGCATCTCAAATCTGAACAGCAAGGAGTCATTATGAGTATGGTAGATCTGTACAAAGAGGTTATGGCCCTCAACATGATGGATGACAATGACCAGAAAGAGGCTGTTGCCAAAACCTTTTTCGACAAACTCAACGCCATGGAACTCCCGGATACGTTTAACTGGGCAGAAGAAATCTTTGAAGGGTTACACCTTAAGGAGCGACCTGATAATACAGCTCTGATCTGGGCCGATATCCACACTGGTGAGAGTAAAAAGTATTCTTACCAGGATTTTGCTGCACGAGGAAACCAGTGCTTGAACAGACTCCATAAATCAGGAGTAGATAAAGGCGACAATATGTACCTGATGACGCCGATTGTTCCTGAAACATGGTTCGCCAGTTACGCATGCGTTAAAGGTGGAATCATCGCCGTTCCCACCGCTACCACCATGACCGTACGCGAATTGAAATTCAGATTTGAGACCTACAAGCCTGATTGCATCCTTGCTGACCAGGTATTTGTTGATATCATGGACGAGGCACTTGAACTGACTGGTTTACAACCAAAAATCAAAATTGTTCTTGGTGAAAAGGAAGGCTGGGTCAGCTACCGGCAATTAACTGATGAGTCTACCGAGGCCAAAGCTGCCAAAACAGCCTCCAACGATCTGCTGTTCTGCTTTTTCACCTCCGGCACCACCGGATTACCTAAACGAGTAGGTCATACCGCAACCTCATATCCTCTTGGCCATATCTCGACATCTGTAATGATCGGCATTCGACCCGACGATGTTCATCACAACCTGAGTGCTCCTGGCTGGGCTAAATGGGCCTGGTCAAGCTTTTTTGCTCCGTTTAATGTCGGCGCCACCGCTACCGGCTTTAACTTCACAGCACTCGATGGCGAGAAATACCTGTCAACCGTAGCTGAGCATAAAGTTTCTACGTTCTGTGCACCACCTACTGCCTGGCGATTGTTTATCAACCAGGACATCACAAAATTTGATTTCTCATCACTCAGGCAATCAATTGGTGCCGGCGAACCTCTGAACCCAGAAGTTATATCTAAATGGAAACAACTTACAGGTACAGAAATTCGTGACTTCTACGGCCAGACCGAATCAACCGCAATGATCGGGAACTCACCATGGATGAATGGCAAGATGCGCAGCGGCTCATTTGGTCACCCGTCATTTATGTATGATGTTACTTTGGCTGACGACGATGGCAATGAGATCACCAAAGCCGACGAACCCGGACATATTGTTGTGCGACTTGACCGCTGGAGAAGTCTTGGCCTTTTCACCGAATATATCGGTACCCCCGAAAAAATGGCCAGTGTTTTCAGAGATAACTTTTACTACACCGGTGACAAGGCGTCTTTTGATGAAGATGGCTACTGGTGGTTTGTTGGCCGTAGTGATGACGTTATCAAATCATCTGACTTCCGCATAGGGCCTTTTGAAGTTGAAAGCGCATTAATTGAACATGATTCAGTCGGAGAGTCTGCAGTTGTGGGTATTCCTGATCCGAAACGCCACCAGCTGGTTAAGGCATTCGTCATCCTGAAAGCTGGTCAAGAGCCTTCTCGGGAACTGGCGCTTGATTTGTTTAAACACACAATTGAAATATTAGCCAAGTTCAAGATTCCACGCATTATTGAGTTTGTACCTGAATTGCCTAAAACACTCAGCGGCAAAATACGCCGAGTAGAACTTCGTCAAAATGAAACTGACCGAAGTGATGCAGGTAAGGCCGGTGAGAGACAGGAATATTACTACTGGGATTTCCCTGAGCTCAGTTCTAAAAAATAGTCTTTTAATACAACGGATCATTTCACATCCGGTTGGCGCATCATCCGGCCCCTGTAACCACTGCCCACTGGAACAGCACCATTGCCGTACTCCTCCACCGGGTGTGGAATGATTTTCTCAGTATCAATCACTATCTGTTGTAGTTCATTTACTTCTCAACAGGGTATCAGCTTAAACGCAGTGTAACCAGACTCTCCGGAGCAGAGACTATGAATTTTGAATTATCGGAAGAACAACGTCTCATAAAAGACATGGTCCGCGAATTCGCGGAGAACGAAATTGCCCCTTCTGCACGTGAGCGTGACGAGGAAGAACGCTTTGATCGTGCTTTAATGTTTGATAAACTCGCAGAACTCGGCCTTACAGGTATCGTTTTTCCAGAAGAATATGGCGGCGCAGGAGCGGATTATATCAGTTATGCCATAGCTGTTGAAGAGCTTTCAAGGGTCTGCGCCTCCACCGGAGTAACCTTGTCCGCCCATCTCTCCCTCGGCACTAACCCTATTTATCTTTTCGGCACCGAAGAGCAGAAACAGAAGTTTCTGGTTCCCATGGCTAAAGGAGAGAAAATGGGAGCCTTTGGTCTAACCGAACCATCTGCAGGTTCAGATGCTGGCGGCACAAAGACCACTGCCACTCTGGAAGGCAACGAATGGATTTTGAACGGTACGAAGATCTTTATCACCAATGCAGGTGATGCAGAGGTGTATGTGGTCATGGCTCGCACCGACAAAAATGCCGAAAAACACCATGGTATCAGCGCGTTTATTGTTGAAAAAGGAACACCTGGTTTCAGCTTTGGTAAAAAAGAGCAAAAAATGGGTATTCGCTCTTCACCAACAATGGAACTTGTTTTTGAAAAATGTCACATACCTGCAGAAAACCTGCTAGGCAAAGAAGGTGAAGGCTTCAAGGTTGCCATGAAAACACTTGATGGTGGCCGAATCGGTATCGCCTCCCAGGCTCTCGGCATTGCCCAAGGCGCGCTTGAAGCCGCGGTGAATTATGCTAAAGAACGCAAGCAATTTGACCGCCCGATTGGCACATTCCAGGGAGTTATGTTCCAGCTTGCGGATATGGCCTGCCAGGTTGAGGCTGCACGACTTCTTGTTTACCAGGCAGCCTACAAGGCAAGCAATAACCAGTCGTATACTCAAGCGTCGGCAATGGCCAAACTGGTCGCCAGTGAAACTGCCATGAAGGTTTCAACCCAGGCAGTCCAGGTCTTAGGAGGCTATGGGTACACAAGAGAGTTCCCGGTAGAGCGCATGATGCGCGATGCGAAAATAACAGAATTGTACGAAGGAACCAGTGAGATTCAACGCTTGGTAATAGGAAGCAACCTTATTCGCTGATCTAGAAAACGAATCTACCAGCAACATGCCAGTTTGTTGCGGATACTGAAAACACATGTGAGCCCTATGAAGATATTAGTTTGTATTAAGCAAGTCCCTGACATGGAATCAAAATTCAAGATCGACAGTGCAGGCACCTGGTACGATACCAGTGAGCTGGTCTGGAGAATGAACGAGTATGATGAGTATGGAGTTGAACAGGCTGTTCGCCTCAAAGAACAGACTGGTGGTGACCTCACTGTTCTCTGCATAGGTCCCGACAGAGTTAAAGAAACAATGAAGAAAGCACTCGCAATGGGTTGTGATCGTGGGGCTCATGTGAGTGACGACGACTATGCATCCAAAGATCCATTTGAAATTGCCAGCATGATCGCAGAATTTGCCAGAGATAAAGAATTCGACATTATTTTTACGGGAATGCAGTCTCAGGATCGTGGTAGTGCACAGGTTGGTGTTCTGCTTGCAGAAATTCTCACGATTCCATCAGTTTCAACCATCGTCGATTTCACCTTTGACAACGGAACTGTGAACGTTAAACGAGAGCTTGAAGGTGGTATCAAAGCACTCGTATCTGTTAGCACTCCAGCACTCTTCACATGTCAGCTCGGGCTCAACACCCCACGCTACCCGACACTGCCAAACATCATGAAAGCCAAGAAGAAAGAGTTGGTTTCTATTCCCGCACAAGATGTACTGAAGGTAAGTGCAAAGGTCGAAACGACATCTATGCAACTGCCTGTCAAAAAAGGCGGTGGGCTTATTCTTGAAGGTGATGTTGGGGAACTCGCAGATAAACTTATTGCCATTCTTAAAGAAAAAACCGGCGTTCTCGCCAGATGAGGAAGTAACTATGAAAGCATTACTCATTGCCGAATCACGAGATGGAAAAGCGCTCGGCTGCAATAATGACCTGATAGCATTCGCCCAGCAAATGGGTGCCGACAGTACCATGTTTATGGTAGGTAAACACGAAAGCCTCCCCCAATTTGCTGGTACACTTTATCTGGCTGACAGTACAAAATACGGAGAATACAACCCTTCAGTACACAGACAGTTGATTCTTGACGTTATAACCAAGGAAAAGCCTGACCTTGTTGTCCTTAGTCATTCTTCGTACGGTTGGGATCTTGCTCCTCGGTTGGCTTTCAGCCTTGATGCAGCCCAAATTTCCGAAGTATCGGATATCCAGGATGAACTTCCGATTGTTCCTGCATGCAATTCAAAGCTCCGCCGTTCACTGAAGGCCAACTCAGAGATTTCAGTCCTTACTCTTCAGGCAGGTGCATTTGGTCTCAGCGAACCACTCTCTGCAGTACCAACCATTCAAGAAGTTGACACTAGCGTAACTGGAAACGTGATTTTTACAGGTTACGAACAAGCCTCTGAGGATGGGGTTGATCTTGGTAAAGCTGGCGTTATCGTCAGTGCTGGTCGCGGAATGGGCGGTAAAGACAATATCGATATGGTCGAGGGGCTTGCCAAAGCTTTAGGCGGAGAATATGGAGCCAGTCGCCCGGTTGTTGATGCTGAATGGGTCGAGCATGCACGTCAGGTAGGAACTACAGGCCAGACTGTTGCACCAAAGCTTTATGTCGCCTGCGGTATTTCCGGAGCCATTCAACATCTTGCCGGTATGAAGAAATCAGAGTTCGTTATTGCTGTCAACACAGACAAGGATGCCCCTATTGGCGAAGTTGCAGATGTACTGGTGGTGGCTGATGTCAAACAATTTTTGCCGGAGCTGACGCAAAAGCTACAGGCACTTTAGTACGCTGGCACAGTGAGCAATTGGCTCAGGAATTCACTCTGGCTTAATTGACAGATATGATACCTGAGCCACAACGTACCGAACAGGTGCTCATCTTTTTCTTTTGTTCTTTCAAAATATTGTATAGATTGCCGGCTGATAATCTTTCCCAAGCCCTACTAGGTAACATAAATAATACAAGTGATGATGTATGAAAGCAAAAGACAGTGATGCACAAGAGGTAGTCACCCAGATAAAGAATCAAGAACTGGTTATTGAAAGGCGTCGGCAGATAGTCGATGCTGCGGTAAAACTCTTTATTAAGCATGGCTACCATAAGACCACAACCAGGTTACTTGCCAAAGCAACCGGCCTGTCCATCGGCACCATGTATGATTACATTTCCACTAAGGAAGATGTGCTCTATCTGGTCTGTATGGCAATCCATTCTGAAGTTGAACAGGGGGTCAAAGAGGCTCTTGCACGGCCACTAAAAGGCAAGGAAGCACTTGCAGAGGTAATACGGGAATATTTTCTCGTTTGCAACAGAATGAGCGATCACGTTCTGCTCATGTATCAGGTAACGCACTTTCTCTCACCAAAATGGCAGAACATAGTGTTGGAAGCTGAGATAGGGATCACAAATCTCTTCATCGAAGCTATGCAGCAGATAAAAAACAAAGGCACTTTACAGGAACTAGACGACGACACCATAAGCTTAATTGGCCATAATATTTCCGTTATCGGACATACCTGGGCATTTCGCCGATGGTACTTTGCCAAACACTTCACAATTGATAAGTACATAGAACAACAGACAGATTTCATCATGAGTTACCTGGCTCACAAAAAGGGATAATCTCCATCAATTCTCTTTTACTTAAAGCCTTCATAGCTGCTCTGTTGTTTTTGGTTCTCTTCATCTGTGAAATATCTACCAAACGTCGTTGTAGATCTTCTACTGATATGAGGAGAAACCATGAACGCGAGCGTTGAAGTTTACACCCCCAAACACAGTGTCAGGATCATTACCGCCACCTCACTCTTCGACGGTCACGACGCCTCCACCAACATCATGCGGAGGATACTCCAGGATTCCGGCGTCGAAGTCATTCACCTTGCCCACAATCGCTCAGTTCAGGAGCTTGTCGACACGGCCATAGAAGAAGATGCCCATGGTATTGCTATGTCAAGCTATCAGGGTGGGCACGTAGAAGCTTTCAAGTACATGATCGACCTGTTAAAAGAACGCGATGCCTCTCACATAAAAGTGTTCGGTGGTGGTGGTGGTGTTATTGTCGCAGAAGAGATTCGTGAACTTGAGGAGTATGGTGTCACCAAGATATATTCCCCTGAAGATGGTGCGTCCATGGGCCTACAGGGTATGATCAATCATATGATTTCCTGTATGGATTTTGCAACAACGACCCTCCAGGACCTCCAACCCGAAAAGCTGCATTACACAAATGAAAAAGAAATAGCCAAGTTTATAACTGTCGCCCAGCAACTGAAGGAACAGGGTGGCAGCAATCTTAGCGAGTTGATGGACTTACTCAAGCCGTTGCTTGAAAATTCCCAACCTCCAGTCATTGGCATAACGGGTACAGGTGGTGCCGGCAAATCGTCACTCACCGATGAATTGCTGCTCCGTTTTTTAAACGACCTCGAAGATATAAATATCGCAATCATTTGTTGCGATCCGTCCCGCCGTAAAACCGGCGGTGCCCTGCTCGGTGATAGAATTCGAATGAACGCTATTACAGGGTCCCCAAGAGTGTATATGCGCAGTCTTGCCACCCGCAATTCGGCGTTTGAGGTTTCTGAATCCCTCCCTGAAGCTATTCAGATTGCTAAAGCTGCAGGATTTGATCTGGTAATTGCTGAGACCGCGGGTATTGGTCAGGGCGATTCACGTATTACTGACCTTGCGGATATCTCCATATATGTAATGACCAGTGAATATGGTGCCCCTTCACAGCTCGAAAAAATTGATATGCTCGATTATGCAGATATCATTGTAGTGAATAAGTTTGAAAAAAAAGGCAGTGAGGATGCCATCCGGGACGTCAGAAAACAAGTTATGCGTAACCGCAAGGCCTGGGACATTGATCCTGAAGATTTTCCTGTTTATGGCACCATTGCTTCCAAGTTTAACGATGACGGTGTAACTGCACTTTATCATGGTATCATTGAGCAGTTGCGCAGTAAGGCAGGTCTGGACCTTCAGCCACAACTACCTAAACCTGAGAAGAAGGTTTCATCCACCAAGGCGATAGTTATACCTCCAACCAGGATTCGGTATTTATCTGAGATTTCAGAGACTATTCGAAATTATCACACTGAAACAGAAAAACAGGCACAAGCGGTACGCAAGGTCTGGCATCTTGATGAATCTGTTAAATTGCTTAAAGAGCGCTCTGATGCACCTGATGCACCTGATACTCAATTGACAGATACACTTAAAAAGGAAGCTGAAATACTTCGCGAAGGGGTTGACACTGCAACGAGAAAAACACTCAACATGTGGGAGGAGTGCCGAAAAGCCTACTCCGGAGATGAACTGATCTACCACGTTCGAGGTCGTGAGGTACGCGTACCGCTCTACACCACATCTTTATCACATTCTAAAATCCCAAAAATCGCTCTACCCAAAATCACTGACCCGGGTGATTCCTATACGTGGCTTAGAAAAGAAAACCTTCCCGGGTTCTATCCATTCACAGGAGGTGTTTTCCCTCTTAAACGAACAGGAGAAGATCCTACCAGAATGTTTGCCGGCGAAGGTGGCCCCGGGCAAACAAACGCGCGCTTTAAACTCCTTTCAGCGAACTATGACGCCAAACGACTCTCAACTGCTTTTGATTCTGTAACACTGTATGGCTGGGACCCTGCAGAGCGCCCTGATATTTACGGGAAAATAGGTACATCTGGTGTCTCTATCTGTACACTTGATGATGTCAAATTACTCTATGACGGTTTTGATCTCTGTTCGCCAACCACATCAGTCTCCATGACCATCAATGGCCCTGCCCCGATTATTCTCGCCATGTTTATGAACACGGCCATAGACCAGAAAATTGGCCAGTTTGCCATCGAACACAACAGACAACCAGACGAGACAGAGGCTGGAAAAATTCGCACAGATGTACTTGCAAACGTTCGTGGCACTGTACAGGCAGACATCTTAAAAGAAGATCAAGGACAGAATACGTGCATATTCTCGATTGAATTCGCTTTGAAGATGATGGGAGATATTCAGGAGTTCTTTATAGAAAATGCTGTCCGCAACTTTTATTCGGTTTCTGTATCCGGATATCACATCGCCGAGGCTGGTGCAAACCCAATTACTCAACTGGCGCTTACACTCTCCAATGGTTTTACATACGTGGAGTATTATTTGGCCCGTGGTATGGATATCAATAAAATTGCACCAAACCTGTCGTTCTTCTTCTCCAACGGTATGGACCCTGAATATACAGTCATTGGCCGGGTTGCCCGTCGCATTTGGGCTGTTGCCATGAAGTATAAATATGGTGCAGCTGAGCGTTCCCAAAAACTCAAATATCATATTCAGACATCTGGAAGATCATTACACTGCCAGGAAATCCAGTTTAACGACATCAGAACAACGCTACAGGCGCTTTGCGCAATTTATGACAACTGCAACAGCCTACACACAAACGCTTATGATGAAGCAATTACCACCCCAAGCTCAGAATCTGTACGCAGGGCATTGGCCATCCAGCTCATCATCAACCGAGAGTGGGGCCTGGCCAAGAATGAAAATATGAATCAGGGTAGCTTTATCGTTGATGAACTGACTGACCTGGTTGAAGAAGCTGTGCTGTCCGAATTTGATCGAATCAGTGATCGTGGTGGTGTACTTGGTGCCATGGAGACTGGATATCAGCGCAGCAAAATCCAGGAAGAGTCACTCTATTACGAACGCCAGAAACACTCCGGTGAATACCCTATAATTGGGGTTAACACCTTCAGAAACCCCACGGCCAACTTTGATGAGGCCAATGCCTCTCTTGAACTGGCCAGGGCAACTGATGACGTAAAGCAGGATCAACTCAAACGACTTGCAAATTTCCAAGAAAGAAATGCTGACAGATCAATTGATGAGTTGAAGAAGCTTAAGCAGGTAGCATTATCCGGTGGCAATATCTTCAATCAGATGATGGAGACAGTTCGCCATTGCAGTTTAGGGCAAATAACCAATGCACTCTACGAGGCTGGAGGGCAGTATCGTCGGAACATGTAAGATGCATGTAACAGCGCTAAATGAAACTTGGCTACTATAAAAAAAGAGGGTTGATCATCATTTTGATCAACCCTCTTTCCCTACCTGCCCTCAAACCAAAACGGGCCCATCTGTTAATTACCGCATAGCCTTTTGCAGATTCTCATCAAGCTTTGCAAGGAATTCCTCAGTGGTCAGCCATTGCTGATCTGAGCCAACAAGAAGAGCGAGATCTTTAGTCATAAAACCGGATTCCACAGTATCTACACACACCTTCTCAAGAGTTTCGGCAAACTTTTGAACTTCAGGAGTGTTATCAAATTTCCCGCGATACCAGAGACCTCTGGTCCAGGCAAAGATTGAGGCAATAGGGTTTGTTGATGTTTTATTGCCTTTCTGATGTTCACGATAGTGACGGGTAACAGTACCATGGGCAGCTTCCGCTTCTATGGTGCCACCATCTTCAGTCATGAGGACAGAGGTCATCAAGCCAAGGGAGCCAAAACCCTGAGCAACAGTATCAGACTGCACATCTCCATCATAGTTCTTACAGGCCCAGACAAAACCACCTTCCCATTTCAGCGCAGCAGCAACCATATCGTCAATGAGACGATGTTCATAGGTGATGCCTGCAGCCTCGAATTTATCGGCAAATTCCGTTTCAAAAACCTCCTGAAAAAGATCTTTGAAACGTCCATCATATTTTTTCAAGATGGTATTTTTAGTGGACAGATATACTGGCCAGCCAAGATTGAGACCGTAATTCATACATGATCTGGCAAATCCGCGAATTGAGTCATCAAGGTTATACATGCCCATGGCACAACCAGAACCGGGGAAATCAAAAACCTCATATTCAATTGGTTCGCCTCCATCTTCCGGTTGGAACTTCATGGTCAGCTTACCAGCACCCGGAATAAGAAAATCAGTGGCACGATACTGATCCCCAAAGGCATGGCGACCAATGACAATTGGTTTTGTCCAGCCAGGAACAAGGCGGGGGATGTTGTCACAGATAATTGGCTGGCGGAAAACAGTTCCACCTATAATGTTTCTGATAGTACCATTGGGTGAACGCCACATCTGCTTTAGGCTGAACTCTTCAACCCGTGCTTCGTCAGGAGTGATGGTCGCACATTTAACACCAACCTTATGTTTTTTGATCGCCTCAGCAGCATCAACGGTCACTTGGTCTTCTGTTGCATCCCGGTGCTCAACGGATAGATCATAGTACTTCAGGTCAACATCAAGATAGGGCAGGATGAGTTTGTCCTTGATGAATTCCCAGATAATTCGAGTCATTTCATCGCCATCAAGCTCTACGATGGGATTTTTCACTGTTATCTTTTTCATGTAATCCTCGTGTATGTCTTCGTGGTTGTGCTCAAAGCAGTTCTTGCCGTGGGGTGAGTATTCTAACGGAAAAGACGATATGGTAACCTTTTGGATCTTGTATGACAAGAAATCCGTCATGGTTTTTTTATGAACCTACGGGTAGTTCGGTTTAACTGGTGTACAATTTCACCTGAACTACCCGTAACTGCAGCGACTACTTTTTCTGCAGGAACGCGAAGTATTCATCACTACTCGGCAATTTCCCTAACAGGCCACTGATTGCTGTTAATTCCGTGGATGCCAGGTAAACTTGTGCTCCATCCCCCAGCCTGTTATCGAAATTTCGCGTTGAAGTAGAAACCACTGTTGCACCTGGTTTTACCCGACCCTGGTTACCCATGCATAAACTGCAACCAGGAATCTCTATTCGGCAACCAACCTGAGCAAAAGTGGAGAGCCCACCTTCAAGCCGGATGGCATCCTGATCCATACGAGTGGAAGGTGCGACCCACATTCGGCTCTCGGCATAATCCTCACCTTCAAGGATTTTAGCAGCTGCCTGCAGATGAGAAAGATGGGTCATACATGAGCCAATGAACACCTCATCAATGGTGGCTCCAGCGACTTCGCTAAGCGGTTTCACATTGTCCGGATCATTTGGCACCGCTAAGATTGGCTCAGTAATAGTAGTAAGGTCTATTTCAATCACCGCAAGATATTCCGCATCTTCATCACGGCGCAGCAGCTCCGGTGCTACCAGCCATTTCTCAAGGGCCGCGACTCTTTTAACAAGTGCCTCCCTGTCGTTATAGCCGTCCTCAACCAGTTGCTTGAGAATGCTAACGTTGCTCTTTACATTTTCTATCACTGCCGGTAGCGACAGATTGACAGTACAGGCTGCAGCATTACGCTCAGCAGAAGCATCTGAAAGCTCATACGCCTCCTCTACACTCAAATCATCAATGCCTTCAATTTCAAGGATAGTCCCGGCAAAAATGTTCTTTTTGCCCTGCTTGTCGACGGTCAATAATCCCTGCTTAATAGCAGCGAAAGGTATAGCATTCACCATATCGCGTACGGTAATCCCCTCCTTACGTTTACCTGAAAAACGTACAAGAACAGATTGCGGCATCTCAAGCGGCATAAAGCCAAGTGCCGCTGCAAAAGCCACTAGTCCTGAACCTGCAGGGAAAGAAATTCCTAATGGAAAACGAGTATGAGAGTCACCACCTGTACCAACAGTATCAGGAAGCAGCATTTTATTTAGCCATGAGTGGATAACACCATCCCCAGGCTTGAGTGCAACACCGCCGCAATTAACTGAAGTTTCGGTCATTGTCTGCCAGCGAGGTCCGTCAGATTTTTTCGGATAGGCCGCGGTATGACAGAACGACTGCATGAAGAGCTCCGTCTTAAAACGCAGACAGGCAAGTTCTTCAATTTCCTGCATAGTCATTGGTCCGGTGGTATCCTGGGATCCTACTGTAGTAATCTTTGGTTCACACACTGTCCCAGGTAGTATACCTTCTCTACCACATGCCCTTCCTATCATTTTCTGGGCAAGTGTAAAGGCCTGATTCTCAACTGGAATTGGATTTTCCACCTCAGCAAACAAGTCCGGCTCCTCTACACCAAGGAAAGTGCATGCTGCTTTGGTTAAGCTTTTACCGATGATAAGGTTAAGACGTCCACCCGCCCGGTATTCATCAAGAATAGATGGTGGAGGCGCCTGGGTAGAAATCACCTTGTCACCTGCGGTAAGTTTCCAGGTTTTCAGATCAAGTGTGATCTCATCCCTGCTCTGCAGTTGCTGGACATCGCATTGTAGGGCAAGAGTACCGGCATCTCTTGCTGTGGCATAAAATATTGGTGCAATAGTCGAGCCCAGCACCACTCCACCACGACGCTTATTAGGGGTATAAGGGATATCCTGGCCTATATGCCATGCCATAGAATTAATAGCCGATTTTCTTGAGGATCCTGTGCCGACAACATCACCAGCAAAAGCTACATCTTTTCCTTCCCTACGAAACGCATTTATGTTCTCTACGCCGCCAGAAAATCGTTTAACACCAAAAAAAGTGGCATGAAGAGGAATATCAGCTCGTGATTGCGCCTGATTCCCAGGAGAAAAATCATCGGTATTTATTTCTCCATCGACTTTGTAAACCTTCATAGTCATGGTTTCCGGTACTTCCGGGCTTTCGGTAAACCACTCTGCCACAGCCCAAGACTCGATTACTGCCTTCGCGTGAGGATTATTTTCAGCAAGATCCGCAACCTGATCAAAAGCCTCATATACTTTTGTAATCTTTTTTAAAGCTGTCGCTGCCCTAGCAGCGCAAGACTCTTTAGAGAGCAGTCGTACAAGGGCCGAAACATTATAGCCCCCACCCATCTGGCCTAGAATCTCAACAGCCACTGTCGCAGAGAGTACTGCAACGTCTTTTTCTCCGGTTGCAACGTTCTCCAACCATTCAGCTTTTACCTTAGCCGCCTTGCTAACACCCGGCTCCACCCTGTTTGTTATCAGATCGAGCAGCTCTTCACTTTCTGGTGCCCTTTTCTCGATCAGCAATATGGCGTCATGGACCTGCTGATGGTTTAACGGTAACGGCGGTACTCCCAAGTCTAGCCGCGCCTTTTCAGCTTTTCTATACTGTTCAATCATATACTTTTCCTAAGTCGATTAAATAAAGGTTTACACTAATTTAAATCACCTGAAATTCTTTTAAGGTAGCGCAAGATAATCGGAAGTGAAAAAATAAGCAAAAATATGCGAAAAAGATGATGTGTCGCTACAAAAACAGAATCGAACCCAAGAGCAAGAGCCATTGCAGCCATCTCCTCAACCCCACCAGGAGCATATGAAACCCAAAGCTGCCCAAAAGGCATCCCGAGAACCTTAGCTGCCATGGCAGCAAAAAGCGCGGCGATTGCGGTTGAAACAACAACCACGACAAAGGATGCAATAAGAAGACGGCGAACATCCACCAGGGGAATTCGAATAAAACGGGCACCTATTACAGATCCGGTAATAAGAAAACCCACAGCTAAAAAAACAGACTGAGGTCTACCAGTGACTACACCGGTAAAATGCAGAACACCACTCACCAGAACTCCGCCGATCAAATACGCTGCCGGCAGATTCCTTTTACTCATTACAAAACCGACTACCAGAGTCAGAAAATACACTCCAGCAGTCCCTACAAAAGTAATATTGGGATCTGACATTGCATTCCCACCACCATGCTCCAAATTTAATAAATCTAGGACAAGGGGCAGGACCGTGGTGATAGAAAGCAGGCGGAAACTTTGGATAACGATGATAGATCTGGCATCTCCAACACCATTGGCTGCAATGGCAAGAGAGTAACTGAGTGCACCGGGAGATGATGCAAGAATTGCAGTCTCTTTCGACAAACCAAAGAGTGATGCCAGAATCCAAGAGCTGGTAAAGAGGATAACCCCCATAACAATAACCAACCCACAGAGACTGAGCGGCCATTGCACAGCAAGCTCCAGGATTTCTCCATTTACACCGGAGCCCAGTGAACAGCCAATTGCGGCAAAAGCCATGTTTCCTAACCAGCTGGGTACAAAAGTTGGTACTCAACAAAACGATACGGTGGAGACCGCAATGGTAGCTCCAATAAGTGCTGCAGCAGGAAGACCGGCCAGATCAGCTACAAAGCCACCACAAGCACCGACAAGTAGAGTGAGAATAACGTGCAAAGCTGTTTTATTATTTCGACCTGAAGGCATTATCGATTATACCCCTACAACCATCTTTTGCTCACGTACTCACTCAGGTCAATACTTTTCTGCTTCACGTTTCAACAGTATCGTCTACCACCGCCGCTTTACTCACTTATACAAAGGGGCCTTAATCCATAAACTCTTTTTTCAACAGACCGTATATAATATGGTCATGTAGCCGACCGTACATTTTTACTGCAGAACGGATAGTTCATTCATTCAGAAAGCCCAGGCGTTCTGCAACAGATCTGCTCTTTACATTTCCCACAGCGCAATGGATTTCTACTTTCTGCAGTGGGTAGTTTAAAAAACCAAGACAGATTAAGTCACGTATTGCTGCAACCATGATCCCTTTGCCCGTAAATTCTTCTCCAAGCCAATATCCGATTGTACCAATACCATGAGTCTGGTCAATTCTATTAAATGCGGTTACCCCTGCAAGGACATCTTTATAGAAAATACAGTGGTGCAATGCTTCACCTCTACTAAATCGTTGCAACTGTAACACTATGAATTCTCTTGTGTCCTCAGGGCCCTGAATAGTATTGAGCCAGGGAAGCCATTTTTTTAAGAACTCACGATTCGTATCGGTAAGATGATAAAGATCATTTGCATATTGTGGGACGGATATGCCGACTTTCAAATTCTTGTCGATCTGTCGAAAATACATAGTGTATTTCTGAAGCTTTTACTCGTCTTCTTCTGATCTCAGTGCCAGCGCCAACTCCCTGCCCGATTCGAACGCCTCAGCAAGGTAATCGTGTCTCTTGTCAATCTCTCCCTTTCTATCCACATCACGACAGAGCACAGATTTCCAGAGACTGGCATTGAGTACATCAAAGAAATATTTTACTGTAAGAATAGCACCGTCAAAAAGTTTCTTTCCTCCTGTGGCACCCACAGAAATAAATAACCCTTTTCGCGTGGTCGGCGTTTTGCCAAACGGTTGCTTTTCTATCCAGTACTTCCTAACCCACAATGACTGGCAGCGGTCCATAAAGATTTTTGTGTGGGCACTCACCGTATAGAAAAAGATAGGGGACGCGAGCATGACACCTTTACTGGCTTCAAGCTTTTCCAGAATTTGTGGAAAATCATCACGAATGGCACATTCACCAGTTTTAATACAGTTATATATCTCCAAACACGGTGAAATTTTGTAATCTCGTAAAAACACTTCCTCTACATCGGCACCCTCCTGCCGCGCTCCAGCCACCGCCTGTTTGAGTAAAGCTGCACTGTTGCCATTCTTCCTGGGACTCCCATAAATAGCTATAATTTTGGCCATACTATCTCCTTCACCATTGCTAACACTCTAGCTCTCCCAACTGATCTATCTAAAATAAAGTCCATACCGGAGGTAGTGCTTACATAGCACTTGGCCCGATTATTTCACAATCCGCGTAAAGTTATTTCTCCAGGAACTCGTCTGTTGTTCGATCCTGCAAAAACACATGAGTAAATTGCGTTGTGTCTGCATTTTCATACCAGTTCATCCCTTGTTCCAGACAAGCAGGGCATGCGTTACGTGGAATATGAACTCCCAGCATACGGTGACCAAGGCTGGAGCTACTGTTGATTCGCAGAGCACCTGCACAGTCATCACATATGCGTATACGCTCCTCCTGGGTTTCAGAAATATTATCGGTATCATAATAAATCTGGCGCACACGATTCCCGCAAGAGCTATTACTTCGTACAGCGGCTGTCAGCTCTTCTCTCTTTTCCCAGATCTTCAAAACATCTCTGCAGGTCCTTTCCACCGATCGGGAAATGGCTGGTGACTGACGTAAGTATTGCGGGTTATAATCCGGCTCTTTCAAGTGACTGTATTCAAGGCCGGCCATGGCCATGATAATACCTGCATTGACATAAGGAAGTGCACCTTCAATGGCGTATCCACCCTCAAGCACAGCAATATCTGCCTTTAGCAGTTCAGTGAGCTGCGCATAGCCACGGGCAGAAATATTCATATTCGTTATTGGATCTGAGTAGTGGTTATCCTGACCGGCAGAGTTGATTATCAGCTGTGGTTTAAATTCATCAAGTATCGGTAGCACGGCATTCTCAACAGCATACAGTAGCCCTTCATCACAGGTTTCGGGTGGTAATGGTATGTTGATCGTTTTACCCACAGCATTTGGACCACCATACTCACTGCTAAAACCGCTGCCAGGATAAAGCGTTCGACCATCCTGATGGATAGATATAAAGAGTGTGTCTGGATCATGCCAATAAATATCTTGAGTACCGTCGCCATGATGGCAATCTGTATCAACAATCGCTACACGATCGACGTTATAGGCACGCCTTAAGTACTCGATCATTATAGCTTCAATATTAACATTACAAAAACCACGGGCACCATGCACAACTCGATTGGCGTGATGTCCCGGCGGTCGCACCAACGCAAAACCACGCTTGACGGTACCATCCATCACAGCCATTCCGATAGTTTTTGCACCACCAGCACTGATAAAATGAGATTCAGTGCACACCTTCCACGGGTCCGGTACACAAAAATGAACCCGTTGAATATCCTTGATAGTCACGAGATCTGGCTTCAGTTCGACAATGCCTTCAATATCCAAAAGCCCCTCTTCAAACACCTGATCCTGAGTGTACAACAGTCGTTCTTCTCGCTCAGGATGGGTAGCTGAAATAGACCAGTCAAAGGCTGGAAAAAACACGAGACCTGTTCTGTTTTTTGCTCGAAGCATGGTAATTATCCTAACTGTGGAACATGGATGGTGGTTGTCATTAAACAAAGCATTGTTTAGAGGTCATCCCGACTCAGGGTCTGGTTCTTATGATCATAACCGTGGATCAACCCAGGCTTAACCTGAGCTCGCACCCTGATATTTCTGCCAATCGTATTAAACCCTCGAACCATGTTAAACTGTGATTCTTCCAGGATCTCCATCTGCAGGAAATTAGGATTTGCCCCCCTGTTTACCGCTTTTTTACGAACCAGCTCAAAGGCAACATCACGAGCATCCTGAAGGGAAAAGGTTCTAGGGATATTCTGATGGTACTCCTCCCCTTGGGCAGTAATAATGTTCCGCGTTGTATCTGCATATACTGTTACTTCACAGGTTGTTCGAGCCAGTGCACAACCAATGGCATTTGCTACTTGCCAATTAGGCACAGGTGTAACCTCACCCTCAAAAAGCATTGCAAGTTTATCAGCAAACTGGCGGGCAGGTCCCCCAAGCGCCAGGAGATAATCCGGTACAATTCTTAGCCCTTCATACATCTCATGAACTGTATAAACCGGACGACTGTTTATCTGCTCAACCATCTCTTCCGCTGCCTGTATAATATCGCGGCAAGCATTATCCAATATTTTTTCGGCCAGCATCTCCACAGAAATATGCATTTCCTCTGCAAGAGGAATCAGCCCTTTACGGGCAAGCTCCGGGTCACCGCTTTCTGTCATTGCCAATACACACATTGCATCAGTAGGGGTTGCAACTGGCCCACCATAGGCCATAGCTACACCTTTACGATCCGGCCCAATAGTGACGTTACCGTCTACAATACGGACAACACTATCACCACCAACACCAATTGATTTGGTTAACAGTGCACGGATCAAGGTTTTATATGGACCAATTTCAATTCCCTGTGGCGCTATAACCGGTGCCCCATTAAGAATTACGGCCATATCCGTTGTCGTGCCTCCAATATCGAGCACTAAACAACTTTTATCTATTGGTGCAAAAGCTATTGCCCCCATGACACTGGCAGATGGTCCGCTCAGAATTGTCTGGGCAGGGTAGGAGAGAGATGAAGCCATATTCATATTGCCACCATCCGGCTTCAAAATTCGGATAGGTACAGAGATCCCTTTATCCTGCAGGGATTGCTGAACTGCTGCATAGAATTCGGCATGCACCTTGTAGACAACAGTGTTGAGGTAGGTTGTTGCTATGCGACGGGGAAAACTTAATGCTCCTGAAACAAGGTGTCCCATGAAGATATGGTCAACATACGGCTCCAGGATTTCAGCGATGCGTATTTCATGGTCTGGATTACGTACAGAAAATTTAGAAACAACACCAACCGAGGTTAAGCCAAGTGCTTTCAACTTCTTACCTAATGCCTGCACCTGTTGTTCGTCAACTGGCTCTAGTTCACGTCCACTATGATCAAGTGCACCAGAGACTCTATAATAATGATCTCCGATACAAAAATGTTGTGGATCAATACCAGGCCCAGCAGATACAAGCAGAGCTGCAGGAGGAAGCCCATCCTGAACTACGAGATTTGTGGCAAGGGTTGTACTCAACACCATCCGTTTGACATCAGCAACATCCTGCCCATCAAGGAGCAGATCGAGTGCATTCATAACAGTGTCGTACAACTTGTTCGGGTCGGTAGCTACTTTTATATCGCGAACCAACCCTCCTGTATCCAGTAAAACTGCATCTGTATGCGTGCCGCCTACGTCAAGTCCAATGATCACAAGCCCACCCCGCAAGATGAATTATAATTGTATGATTTACCTGAGATATAGACTACCCTGAGTCATGCAATTTGTCCAACAGTGGTTATCATTTAGCCCGAATTTCTTACCAGCTCGAATGATGTCCGTTTCAAAGTTTTTTGCAGTAAATCATTTTAGGTAATATTTATCGGCAGTATACTAACAAAAAAGACTTCACATAAACTGGCACCAGCTGATCATTTTATATAATTCTAGTTTGTTACACCTTTAATGGATGACCTTGCATTACGTTAAAAGATTTTCAAAAAATCGTTTATGAGAAATGTTGGCTAGATTGCTATTTATTGAATAATGTAAAACATAATGGTTCTCAGAATCGAGAACTACGAATAGCGACTTCTTAAAACGGAAACAGCCCCGATCAGATTACTATCTGATCGGGGCTGTCACGAATCGGTATTAAAACATAGTACGACTATGGCAAACGGTACTCCTTGCCACCATACTGTACATTATCTACTGTAGGAAACATAGGTGCTACAGCATGAACACCACCACAGGCCGGACATTGTCCAACGTAGGTCAGAAGTTCAAAAGAGTTCTCGCACTCCTGGCAAACTACGTTTAACGGACCATTGGTAATCAACTGATCACGGACAGCTCCACCATGAGCATTACATACAAACTCTACAAGCTCTTTCCCCTTAGAGTATGGCCCACCAGAACCCTCACTACAACCACAACCACATCCTGACATACGAGATCTCCTCAATCATTTTTCCTTGAATAGAAACCGATGCTTCAATTTCAGGTAAGCACCAGCAAAACACAGCAATATATTATATTAAATATACGCTGTATTTCGTATACAGAAAATGACTCAGGTCAAATTTTGCAGAGTGTTACGGAGAATCTGCAGTCAATCAACCTTGCTCTCAGGTAATGGTTATCGCAACCTACTCAGATTTCGGTAGTTGCTGAAAATACCATTGCATCGGGTCGGTAAGTGTAAAACCTGTATGAAGCAATCGCTCTTTTACCCGGATGACATTGTTTGTCAGAAGGTAAGGGAAAATAGCCTTTTTATCTTTTTCCATACTCTTTGATACGAGCACGCTTCCCAAAGAAATTTTTTCCTCAGTTATGATATCTACGATTTTTTTCATTTGCCCCTGCTTGTCATCAGAAAGTATACAGAGCAATGTTCCAGGCTCATCAATACCCATTACGTCTACAAATGCAGAAAGTAAATCCCGTGTTGACAGGATGCCTTTTAGATATCCATCATCATCAACTACCGGCACAGCACCGACTTTAAATTTACGCATGATCAGCAGTACATCCTGAATCGTGTAATATACAAATATCTTAACTGGTTCCTTGCTCATGATGTCAGAAATAGGAAAACCCATAACCTTTGCAAGGGTCAATTCGTAATCTGGTTTTTTTAAAAGTGTTGAAGGCATGGCACTGCGCATATCGCGATCTGAAACCATACCTTTTAGTAACCCTTTCTCATCAACAACAGGCAGGTGGCGAATTTGTTTTTCCTGCATGAGATTTCGGGCATCAGCTATTTTCAAATCAGGTTGTGCAGTAATCAGGTTAGTTGACATTCTTTCACTGACAAACATAAATCCTCCTCATGGATATCGTCTATTCGGTATCTAATCGCCAGAAGGTTCAATGGGCCCTTCAGACCCCGCGAAGCCCAGCAAGATGTTTGATATGATTTTCTACCAGCATCGGTAATATCTCGAGATTATAGCCGCCTTCCAGAATTGAGATTACCCTGCCATCAGTCAATGAATTCGCCAGGTTCATTATCATCTCGGACACAAAATCATATCCATCAGTTGAAAGATTGACACCAGACATAAGATCTTCTACATGGGCGTCAAAACCAGCGGATATCAATAACACCTCCGGATTGAATTTCTTAAAGGCAGGAATAAGATCTTCCGTCAGCTTTCTCCTGTAATCATGATCTCCCCTACCAGGGAGAATCGGCGTATTGAGAGTATATCCCTCTCCGGCCCCTATTCCAGTATCAAAATCCCGTCCCGTTCCTGGATAAGCAAACGAAGGATGTTCATGAATTGAGTAGTAGAATACCGTTGGGTCAGCTTCAAATATATGCTGGGTACCGTTTCCGTGATGGACATCAAAATCGATAATCCCAACACGCTCGATGCCCCATTGTCTCTGAAGATAGCGGGCGCCAACCGCAACATTATTGAAATAGCAGAAGCCCATTGCTTTATCCACCTCTGCATGGTGGCCTGGTGGCCGAACTGCACAGAACGCTGTATCTACATCTCCCTGCATCATATAGTCAATGGCTTTCAAAACACCACCTACGGCAAGCAGAGCCGCATCATATGAATCCCGACAGATGGAGTTTTCTTGATTATCAAGGTCTGGGAGTCCCATGGCACATGCATCGTTAAATCTCATTATATATTTAACGTGATGCACCGACTCAATCCAACGCTGATTAGCGGGTTCTGGTTCAATATGTATAAGTTTTTCGAATAGACCAGATTCCTTTAGGCCATTCACTATAACCCTGAGCCGTTCTGCAGTTTCAGGATGCCAATCTCCGGTATTATGCAACAAATACCTTTCGTCGTATACAAACCCGGTTTTTTTCATGTGTTTGTTTCCTGTCTACCTGAATAATGTCGAATATATCGTCTCTCTTAATCCTCTTCTTACCCTCCTCTATCAAATGACATTCTTTTCATGCATTTTTGAAATGCCTAACCCTGATCTTCATTGGAAACCATACTTCATTTTTTTGCTATTAAAAAAGCTATCTGCCTATTCATCATCTACTCTGCCCAAATTATGTACACCACATCTTGAGTCGTAAAAGAGTAGCCTCTACTCTCCTGCAACTGCCCAAACCATAGTCTCTGTTTTTCGTTTACAGATTACTGCCAAACACCGCTGATCTGAATCTGAACCACTAGTATCATATAAATATTTTTCATTAACAAAGAAAAAAAGATTTACAACAAACTTTACAGAGAGTAACATTGTTCTTATATCCACAAAGAGAGAATAAACATCTTGAACTTTAAGCACAACATTACAAGCATTTAAATAGCCTTTACACCTGTAACACCGCTCCACACAAGCTACACCAAACCTCACATTTGTCAGGAACAAGAACAACTATGTATCTGTTTTAGCTTATTTATCAACTAACACACAACCTCCACAACCTCAACCAACGTGGAATATGATAACAACGTTAAACAGCGCCACACTGCACAATAACACGACCTTCACTGCCCAAAAGGTGAAGTTGTGTCCCTGCCATGTTACGTCACAATTACAACTGCCTCACATTCAACATTTGACTGTTTATCCCGTAAGACGACCGCATTGTGCTGGTCGTGCAACAACCGGGTCAACACCTGTCAAGAGTGCCGACCTCGAGATGTCCCAGACAACCTGCTATTCAAACTGCAGGCATCTACCTAAACACGTCAGCCAGAAGCATGGTTGCTGGTTCCACAACGGGGTTGTCAAAATTCAAGGGAGTACCAACCATGTCTTTTGAGAAAATTTTACTGCTGCGGGAAAAAAGAGAAAAAATCAATTTGGGTGGAGGACAGACCCGAATAGATAAACAACATGCTCAAGGCAAAATGACAGCCAGGGAACGACTTGACTATCTATTTGATCCTGGGTCCTTTATCGAACTCGATGCATTCATCAGAAATCGCTGCACTAATTTTGGCATGGATAAGATGGATTTCGAAGGTGAATCCGTTGTTACCGGATACGGCACTGTCGATGGACGGTTGGTTTACGCATTCTCTCAAGATTTCACTGTCACTGGTGGCGCACTTGGCGAAATGCATGCGACGAAAGTTGTCAAAGCAATGGATGCAGCAATAAAGGTAGGGGCTCCTTTTGTAGGACTCAATGACTCAGGTGGGGCACGTATCCAAGAGGCGGTTGATGCGCTCTCGGGTTACGGTGATCTGTTCTTCAGAAACGCTACATTTTCAGGTGTTATACCCCAGATTTCTGCAATAATGGGACCTTGCGCAGGTGGCGCTGTCTACTCTCCTGCTCTGACAGATTTTATCTTCATGGTTGATAAGAGTGCCAAAATGTTTATCACCGGCCCCCAAGTTATCAAGACAGTTACCGGGGAAGAAGTATCCCCGGAAGAGCTTGGTGGTGCAATGACACATAACAGTATCAGCGGTAACGCTCATTTCATCTCCGACTCTGACCAAAGTTGCTTAGACTCCATACGGAAGCTACTTGGTTACCTCCCATCAAATAACATGGAGAAAGCTCCTGTTTTTTCTGTAGACGATGACATCAACAGAGCTATTGACGAGCTTGATACTCTTATCCCTGAAAATCCAAATAAACCGTATGACATTATGGATGTCATTACTGCCATAGCGGACGACCGGGACTTTTTCGAATATCAGCCCTATTTTGCAAAAAACATTGTCACCGGCTATGCGAGGATAAACGGCAAATCTGTTGGCATAGTTGCTAATCAACCAAATATGATGGCCGGTTGTCTTGATATGAATGCCGGCGACAAAGCAGCTCGCTTCATCCGGACCTGCAACGCCTACAATGTACCGCTCCTCACCATAGTTGATGTACCAGGTTTCCTGCCCGGTACCAATCAGGAACATGGCGGTATCATAAGGCATGGCGCAAAGATCCTCTATGCATATAGCGAAGCTACAGTTCCCAAGGTCACACTTATTACCAGAAAGGCATATGGTGGTGCGTATGTTGCCATGTGTTCAAAATCTCTGGGAGCCGATATGGTCTTCGCATGGCCTTCTGCTGAAATCGCGGTTATGGGTCCCGATGGTGCCGTAAACATTATTTTCCGCAATGAAATCAAAAAAGCGGAAGACAAAGAGGAAACCAGATTACAGCTCTTAAGAGACTATAGGGCTGAATTTGCAACTCCATACAAGGCAGCAGAGCGTGGCTTTGTTGATGACGTTATAGAACCAAGCACTACTCGCCAAAGAATTATTGATGCCTTCAACATGCTTGAAGGTAAGCGGGAAAAACGTCCACCGAAAAAACACGGCAACATGCCGATGTAACTGGGAGGCAATCATGGACACCGTACAATTAATGGCAATGTTCGCCGATCCGGAGACGTTAAAGAATCTGACAACCGGCCAACGCCTTACCGCTGGCCTTATCACTACCATGCTGGGCATGGGCATTACCCTTCTATCGTTGATTATCTTACAGTTCGTAATTGGCCTTATGGCTAAGTTTGCCGTAGGCAAACAACCTGAGGAACAGAAACTTGGCCCGCAGCCTCAACAGGCAGTTGTTACTACAGACGTGGTCGAAAATCAGCACAATGATGAACAATTGGTAGCCGCCATAACTGTGGCCCTGGCAGTTCAATTAGGTACTGCAGCCAGCAACATTGTCATCAAAAATATCAGTAAAGTCGAAGATCACTCTCCCGCCTGGAACAAGGTGGGCTTGGCTGAACTCATGAATAATAATTCGTAAATCAGGAGGTCCCTGCGATGAGAACCTTTAGAGTAATAGTTGCTGGAAACGAATACGAAGTGGCCATAGAAGAAATTACTGAAGGAGCCTCTGCACCAGCAGCGCGAGAAACTGCGCCTGCGCCCAAACCTGCACAACCTTCAGCCCAACCAGCCCCACAAGCTAGCGCACCAAAAGCAGCACCTTCCCCAGCAGCAGCTGCCGGGGAAGGTGCGATAATTGCTCCCATGCCCGGAACCATTATTGATGTCAAAGTAAACCAGGGTGATGCTGTAAAACTCGGTGACACTCTGTTAATCCTTGAGGCTATGAAAATGCAAAACGAGATCAAGGCCCCCTGTGACGGAATTGTAACCTCGATCGACGTTGCCAAAGGTACGGCAGTTAACGCTGGAATGGCTATGATGGTTCTTGGCTAATACGATGGGAGACCTGCCATGCTGAACGCATTTATTAATTTTCTGCAGAGTACAGGGTTCAATGGCTTGACTTTGGGCGCTGTCCTTATGATGATAATTGCCTGTGTTTTGCTCTACCTTGCAATCGTCAAAGGTTTTGAGCCACTCTTACTTGTGCCGATCGCTTTTGGAGTTCTGCTTACCAACCTGCCCTTCGCCGGACTTATGGCACCACCTGTAATGGAAATCACTGACCACATGATCCACACTGCAGAACCTGGTGGCCTGCTCTATTACCTGTTTCAAGGTGATCATCTAGGCATATTCCCACCTCTGATTTTCCTTGGTGTTGGTGCCATGACAGACTTTGGACCTCTTATTGCCAACCCTAAATCGCTCATTCTCGGAGCAGCTGCCCAGTTCGGAATATTCATAACATTTATGGGAGCTATCGCTTCAGGACTTTTTACCGCCCAGGAAGCAGCATCAATTGGTATAATCGGTGGCGCTGACGGACCGACAGCAATCTTTCTCTCATCCAAACTGGCACCACATCTGCTTGGAGCAATCGCCATCGCAGCCTACTCATATATGGCTCTGGTCCCGATTATCCAACCGCCTATAATGAGATTACTCACTACAAAGAGAGAACGGACCATCCGCATGACTCAGTTGCGGGAAGTTTCAAAGAAAGAAAAAATACTTTTCCCGATAATTGTAACCGTGGTTGTTTCACTTATAGTACCGCCAGCGGCTACACTTATAGGTATGCTCATGCTTGGCAACCTCTTCAGAGAATGTGGCGTAGTAGCCCGGCTTGAAGATACATCTAAGAATGCCTTAATTAACATCATCACCATCTTTCTTGGTGTCACAGTTGGAGCCACCGCAACCGCTGAGGCTTTTCTGAGAGTAGAGACTCTCGCAATATTGACTCTTGGGATTATCGCTTTTGCCATTGGCACAGCTTCCGGTGTCCTGATAGCCAAAATCATGAACAAGTTCTTGAAAGTTGAAATCAACCCGCTGATTGGTTCTGCCGGTGTATCTGCCGTACCTATGGCAGCTCGCGTTTCCCAGGTTATCGGTCAACGTGAAGACCCAGGCAATTTTCTTCTTATGCATGCCATGGGCCCCAACGTAGCCGGCGTAATTGGTTCTGCTGTTTCAGCAGGTGTCTTGCTTTCTCTTTTCGGAGGATGAAACCAATGCTGAAAAGGGCTTTACCCCAGATGTCTACTGTTTTTTCTTGCAGGCCAGCCCCTCATGCACTAGAAAAGAAAGTAACTGGTTTTATATTAAGAGGTTACATGATGTTCTTTTCAAATCGGGCTAGCGCCATCACAGTAAAGCCACATCATTTCTTTTCTTTCGCCTCCTTCAGTGAAGGGCCAAACAGATATCCAGCCCATCAGCGAAATATCTAAACAACCATCACTGGAAATGGCTAATCAGAGCAAAAGGACGGCAGCAACAATGGCAGAAGAACTCAACCCCGACATCCAAAAAAGACTGGAGAAGGCAGTATTAGAAGTATTTTCCCATTCCGATTTTCACAAGGCAAGTATTCGTGATATTGCGGAGAAAGCTGGAGTCAGCTTCACCACCATCTACAAGCACTACGAAAGCAAAGAAAGACTTGTCTTTGCCTTTGTGGACATTTGGATGGGAAAGTTGACGGATCGGATAGTCGATCATCTTCAAGGTATAGAAGATTTAAAAGAAAAGCTGCGCAAAGTATTCTGGCTGCAGCTTGATTACTACGAACGCCACGAAGGGCTTGGGCGCATTGTTTTCATGACCTTGCCCATGAAAACCTGGATGGCGGATGAAACATTCGAGCAACGGAGGATGATGGATCTCCTGATAAATGTGCTGCAGGAAGGACAGAAGGAAGGCATCCTGAACAATGACGTTCAGGCAGGTACCTTACTGGATTTCCTGATGGGTTTCGTTCAGCGCAGCTTTTTCATGTGGATACTTCGCGGCCAAAAAGGCAGCCTGGCTGGTCAGGCAAATACTATGTTTGAAATGGTTTGGCGCGGAATGGCGAATCCACACAAAAAGGATTAAGGCTTTATCAAGTACTCTCAGCAGGGTCGCTGAGCTGCGTAGTATAGCCACAGCAGCTAACTGCCAGCCCCTGTTGTATTTACTCTTTATGCATGGCAATTTTTTTCAGGGATCATCAACTATTGTAATGCCTATACGGCAGCAAAACTGAACATTCTTTCTGGAGGCGAACATGAAAATCTTGAAAATTGACCATCTTGGTATCGCAGTAAACTCAATTGATGCAGGAAAAACCTTTTGGTCTGACATTCTTGGCCTTGAATTTGAGGGTGCTGAAACCGTTAAAGAACAAAAAGTAACAACTGCATTCTTTCCAGTAGGTGATAGTGAAGTAGAGCTTCTGGAGTCCACCGCTCCCGATGGCCCTGTTGCCAAATTTATTGAGAAGAAAGGTCCAGGGTTCCAGCACATCGCTTTTCGCGTAGAAAATATTGAAGAGGCTCTGGCTGAGTTAAAAGAGAAAAACGTTCAGCTTATTGATCAGGTTCCACGCATTGGGGCTGGTGGTGCAAAGATTGCTTTTCTGCACCCGAAAGCCACCGGCGGTGTGTTGGTTGAATTGTGCCAACGTGATTAATCCGCTTTTTTCACTTAACAATTCCTGTAATTGCAGCTACTCTTGCGCCCTTTGATTTGAAAGTACAATTTACAGGATGACGCCAAAACCATTGCCTATACCACACTACCGGTAGGTACCGGAAGAATAAGGAGTAGATCATGTCTGAACATCCAGAAAAGGCCAATTGGGAAGCCGCCGCTACCAAACTATTAAAGGGGAAATCCCCAGATACATTAAACTGGAAAACGCCAGAAGGCATTACCGTAAAGCCTCTATACACGAAAGAAGACCTCGAGAGTATTGAAGCTACAAACACGTTGCCTGGTTTCGCCCCGTATGTGCGCGGACCTATGGCGACCATGTACGCTGGACGCCCGTGGACTATTCGCCAGTATGCAGGATTTTCAACAGCAAAGGAGTCTAACGACTTTTATCGCAAAGCTCTTGCGGCCGGCCAGAAAGGCCTTTCAGTTGCCTTTGACCTGGCTACACATCGCGGCTACGATTCTGACCATCCACGTGTAGCAGGAGATATTGGTAAAGCTGGTGTTGCGATAGACTCCGTGGAAGATATGAAGATTCTCTTTGATGGTATTCCACTCGATCAAATGTCAGTTTCCATGACCATGAACGGTGCTGTTATCCCGATTCTGGCAGGATATATAGTGGCTGCCGAAGAGCAAGGTGTCAAACACGAGCAACTTTCCGGTACCATCCAGAATGATATTTTAAAAGAATACCTTACCAGAAATACCTACATTTATCCGCCGGATCCATCCATGCGGATCATTTCTGACATTATGGCCTTCTGCTCTACCAACATGCCTCGCTATAACACCATTTCAATCAGTGGCTACCACATGATGGAAGCTGGTGCCAATAGTGTACTGCAGACCGCATTCACACTCGCTGATGGTATTGAGTACGTTCGGGCTGCTCTTAAATCAGGCATGGACGTTGATACCTTTGCCCCGAGGTTGTCGTTCTTTTTTGGTATAGGTATGAACTTCTTCATGGATATAGCCATGTTGCGTGCTGCCAGGTTCCTGTGGCATCGCCTGATGAGCCAGTTCAATCCGAAGAATCCGAAATCCTCCATGCTCCGTACCCACTGCCAGACTTCCGGCTGGAGCCTCACAGAGCAGGATCCATACAACAATGTAATCCGAACTACCCTTGAAGCCATGTCTGCAGTGCTTGGCGGCACCCAGTCTCTTCATACCAACTCTTTTGATGAAGCTATTGGCCTGCCGACAGATTTCTCTTCCCGCATTGCCCGTAATACCCAGATCATCATTCAGGAAGAATCTCAAGTCACAAAGGTAATTGACCCGCTTGGCGGCTCTTATTATATCGAGTCACTCACCCAGGCAATAGTCGAGGAAGCTCAAAAAATCATTGATGAGGTCGAAGAACTTGGTGGCATGGCAAAAGCTATCGAATCTGGTATGCCTAAAATGCGCGTAGAAGAATCTGCAGCCCGCAAACAGGCACGGATAGATCAAGGTCTCGATGTAATTGTTGGTGTTAACAAGTACAAACTTGCCAATGAAGAGATTGATTTTGATGTTCGCGAAGTCCCTGCAACAGTACGTGACGAACAGGTTGCACGCTTAAAAGAGATCAAGGCCACACGAGACAGTGCTGCTGTCGAAAAAGCACTTGCAGATCTCACCAACGCAGCTAAAAATGATGGCAACTTGCTTGAAGCCGCGCTACCTGCTGTACGTGCTCGCGCCACTTTAGGTGAGATCTCCGACGCCATGGAATCAGTATTTGGCCGCTTTACCGCAACTACTCGTTGCATATCTGGTGCATATGCTTCAGAGTACAGTGAAGCCAACAAAGATGTAATCGATGCAATCCGTAAGCGTACCGATACCTTCCTTGAGAAAACAGGGCGTCGTCCACGCATGCTCGTAACCAAGATGGGACAGGACGGACATGATCGTGGCATTAAAGTAATCGCAAGTTCATATGCAGATCTGGGATTTGATGTCGATATAAGCCCAATGTTCCAGACTCCTGCTGAAGCCGCGAAAATGGCAGTAGAAAATGATGTCCATATCGTTGGAGCCTCCAGTCTTGCTGCCGGTCATAAGACACTTGTTCCGGAGTTGATCGAAGAGTTGAAAAAACTTGGTGCTGAGGATATTATTGTTGTAGCTGGAGGCGTTATACCTCCAGGTGACTATGATTACCTTTATGACAAAGGCGTCAAGGCTGTTTTCGGTCCAGGTACACCTATCCCTGACTCTGCAGACAGAACCCTGCAACTGATAGAGAAAAGATATACTCTATAAAAAGAAGATACTTGCAACTACGTACAAACAAAGAGGCACGTTCGTAACGACGTGCCTCTTTTCAGCCTTTCCCTCAGGCGAGTCAAGCCTGGAAACAACGTGGTGAATTATCATTTTATGCAGATTGATATAGAAGCGCATATCAAAGGGCTACTATCAGGCAATCGCTTAATGCTTGCCAGAACTATAACGCTCATCGAATCGACCTTACCTGCACATCAACAAGCAGCCAGAGCTATTATCGACAGCCTGCTACCCAAAACAGGCAACAGTGTTCGGCTTGGCATAACAGGCGTGCCTGGTGCTGGAAAATCGACCTTTATAGAATCATTTGGATCCATGCTAACAGGTATGGGCCATAAGGTTGCAGTACTCGCTATCGACCCTAGCTCAACCCGGAGTGGAGGCTCGATCCTTGGCGATAAAACCCGAATGGAAAAACTCTCTGTTGACGAGAACGCCTTTATCCGCCCTTCCCCATCAGGAGGTAATCTTGGTGGTGTCGCCCGGAAAACCCGTGAAGTAATGCTTGCCTGTGAAGCAGCCGGCTTTGATGTTATTATCATTGAAACAGTTGGTGTAGGTCAGTCTGAAACGACTGTAGCCTCCATGGTAGATTTTTTCATGGTACTGATGATTGCAGGTGCTGGTGACGAACTACAGGGAATCAAAAAAGGAGTTCTTGAAGTAGCAGACACTATTGTGATCAATAAGGCAGACGGAGACAATATCATTCGCGCAGAAGCTGCCCAGAAGGAATATCAGGCAGCATTGCACCTACTCATGCCACAGAGTCCCAACTGGAATCCACCAGTCCTCACCTGCAGTTCCCTGAAAGCAATTGGTCTAGATATTATTTGGGAAACCATTCTTACCCATAAGAAGACACTCTCTGAATGTGGTGAACTTGGTGAAAAACGACGCAGTCAGGCTCTTGACTGGATGTCTTTTCTTGTGAATGAAGGGTTGCGAGAATGGTTTTACGGCCTAGATCAGGTGACAAACTCTCTACCTGGTTTACGAAAAGCACTGGAAACCGAGAAAACATCCCCGACAGCCGCAGCGGCCGAATTGTTGTCAATCCTCCAACCTAAAGAGTCGTAACACCTGATTTACCTCTATTGGGTTCCCCGCAGAATGCATTTTTTTTTAACGTTGTCTTATATCGAATAAAGAACCGGTCGCTTTTGCAGTTATGGCTCTATAAAGTCAAATATTTTAAAAGCTAATTTCCCTTAAAATTCATTATACTCAAAACGACCAGGGACGACCTAAGTAGACTTAAAAATTAAAAGGCAACCTTTTCGAAAGCATCACCCAAGGTAGTTCAGACCTGAGCCAAATTAGGACGAAGATCAACGGCTTCTCTGAATTCATTGCCAGCCATTCCTGCCCCTCACTTTCTTATAAAAAAAGACAGCCATTTCTGGACCATTACTCTGTTAGGAAGTATTATAGATATAATCCTTTATATGAGAAATTCACACTATTGCTAAAAAAATATACGACATATCCTCAAGGTTCAGCAAATGAAACTATATGATAACCCAGAGGAGTTAAAACATCATCAGGAGGTCGGAAAAATGAAAAAGAAGATCATGACGATTACTCTATGCCTAGCCCTTCCATTATTCCTTAATGGATGTTTTTCTGAAATGACGGATACACAAAAGGGTGCAGCGGTTGGAGGTGCCGTAGGTGCTATCGGTGGACAAATTATTGGCGGAAGTACAGGAGCGACCCTCATTGGCGCTGGTGCAGGAGCTCTTGGCGGGGCTCTTCTCAATGACGCCATGAATAAAGATAAATAACTGATATTTTATATTTTGCCCACCCTTGCACAGGAGAATTGCGATGCAATCTACATCAAAAGAGTACAACGCTCTTTATCAGCGAATTGAAAAAGTCGAGAAACAGAACAGACGTTTTAAACAATCCATTGTATTCCTTACTTGCTGTTTATTGGCGCTCATTCTTATGGGCGCAAAAATAGGCATGCGCGATGGGCACTTCCGCCATATCACGGCGGAAAAGATAACTATAGCCAATGATGCTGGCCAGGAGTTGATCACCATAGGAATGACGGGCGACCAAGCAACAGGCATTCGAATTTTCAATACTGATGGCAAACGAATAATTGGCTTAGGAATATCAGGCGACCAGAAAGGCAGTGGAATTCTTATTGCTGACCAAACCGGCACTCCCCGATTGGGACTTGGCATGGACTCAGACGTTCCCAGTCTCGCCATAACCGACAAAAAGGGTAAAAAAACAATAGGCATAGGTGGCGACGAAAACGGTTATGGCCTCGTGATAATGGATCAAAATGAAGTTGAAAGAGCAGGAATAGGCTATAAAGCAGGAAACACCGGAATAGCCATCTACGACAGTAAAGGTGAATATGTAAGAGGAATGGTACAAAAGGAAGATGGTACACACTTTTCCTCACATATCAACACTAACGGTGTTGAGGTATTCTCAGGTTACTAACGCACATTTCTCTTGCCAAGAAATAGTTTGACTGGAAAAGGTAGAGACAGCAACTCAACCTTTTCCAGTTTTTTCTGCCTCTACAGCATCATTCTTTATACCACCCAGAGTACTTGATATAACTCTCGGCAATACGCTCAATTTCACCTGATATCAGCTCTTCACTGATATTTTTCACCTTCTTGGCAGGAACACCCGCATAAATAGAACCTGATTCCACATGGGTTCCACGTGTTACAACAGCACCAGCTGCAATTATAGTATTGCTCTCAACGATACAGTCATCCATCACTATTGCGCCCATACCAATCAAGACATTATCTTTAACCGTGCAACCATGTACAATGGCATTGTGTGCTATAGAAACATTATTGCCAATATTGGTAGCTGATTTCTTATAGGTTCCATGTATTACTGCACCGTCCTGCACGTTTACTTTATTGCCCATGCGAATGTAATTAACGTCCCCACGGATTACGGTACTGAACCAGACAGAACAGTTATCACCCATAATTACATCACCAATGATGGTGGCATTTTCTGCTACAAAACAATCTTCACCAAACTGCGGAGTATGGCCATTCAATTCTCGGATGGTCATGAGATATCTCCTCATATTGATTGAGTGAAAGAAAAACGGGTATGGGAATCATGAAATATTCCCATACCCGCCATTACCATGCCACTACAATTATCGCGCTTAGCCGATTACCGCTAGTGTTGCTCCCTTTACAACACTATCACCAACACTGAAATTTACAGCGTTGACACAACCATCACATGGCGCGACAAGGGCATTTTCCATCTTCATTGCTTCAAGAATAAGAATGGTATCACCCTGCTTCACTGTATCTCCAACCTTCTTCTCAAAACGAACAACCATACCCGGCATTGGAGCCAGTAAAAGTGTACCACTTACATCAGCTGCAGGTGCTGCAGGCGCTGGAGCTGCAGGTGCTGGCGCAGGTGGTGCAGCTGGCCTTGATGGCGCAACTGAAGCAGCAGCAACAGGTGCAGCAGCTAAAACTGGTGCACCGCCCTGAGGATCAACATCAACTGTGAAGAATTCATCATCGATAAAGACGTTGAACGTACGTACAGCTTCTGTTTTTTCAGGAGCGTTTTCAGGTTTTTCAACCAACTTTCCGGCAAGGGCTTTTTTAACGAGATTATCTCGTTCCTTAACTGACTCCATCGTAATTGGCTTAACACTGTCAGGGGCCTCGGTCTTGTTATATTTCCACTCAAGGAATTTACGACCTGTTACAGGGAAGATAGCATAGAGAATCTGATCATCAATATCGACTGCAAGATCACCTACTTCTGCCTTTGCTTTTTCAAGCTCAGGCTCAAGTACTTCCGCAGGCCTGCTGGTAATTGGAGTTTCACCACGTGGATACCCTTTCAGGGCTTTCTTCTGCAGTTCAGCATCAATAGGTACCGCAGTTTTCCCATAGAGGCCATAACAAAGATCCTTCACCTGGCCAGTGATCATCTTATAGCGCTCATCTGGAGTATCATGCAGTACGTTATTCACGGTCTGAACACCAACGATCTGACTGGTTGGAGTAACAAGAGGAATCTGACCAAGTTCCTTACGAACTCGTGGCAACTCTTTATAAACCTCATCAATCTTATCCAGTGCATCCATTTCCCGAAGTTGGTTAACAAGATTTGAGAGCATACCACCAGGAGTCTGATGCAGAAGAACGTTGATATCAATGATGCTGACCTTGGAATCGTCAAGCAAATGCTTATATTTAGGCAATATCTGCTTTTCAAATATTTCATTGATTACAGCAAGTTTTTTGATATCAAAACCGGTGTCACGGTTTGTGCCAAGCAACGCCATTACCAGTGGCTCAACCGCTGCATGGGATGTACGATAAGCATATGGAGTCATACAGGTGTCGATAATGTCAACGCCAGCCTCAATGGCCTTCAGATGGGTCATCGGTGACATACCGGAAGTGAAATGGCTGTGCAAGTGGATAGGAGCCGTCACTTGGTTTTTCAACTCTTTTACCAGCTGATATGCATCATAAGGCGCCATAAGGCCAGCCATATCTTTCAAACATATGGAGTCTGCCCCCATATCTTCTAACTCTTTTGCCTTTTTCACATAATAATCAAGATTGTACACCTCACCACCAAGACGTGGTTCGGTCAGAGTGTAACAAATACACCCCTGGAAATGCTTACCACTCTTTTTAATCTGCTTAACGACTGTCTCAAAGTTACGATAGTCGTTTAGTGCATCGAAAGTACGAAAAACATCCATTCCGTTCTCAGCGGCACGATCAACAAACGCATAGGCCAGATCATCGGCATAGTTTCTATAACCAACAAGATTCTGAGCGCGGAGCAACATAGAAAATGGTGTTTTCTTAATATAGCGCTTCAGGGTACGCAGTCGCTGCCATGGATCCTCATTCAGAAATCGATGCATGGTATCAAATGTTGCTCCACCCCAGGTCTCAATTGCCCAGAATCCTACCTCATCCATCAATTCTGCAACCGGGATCATATCCTCAGTCCGGCCCCTTGTTGCGAAGAGAGACTGATGCCCATCTCGCAGGGAAAGATCCATGATTTTTATAGGGTTCTTTGCCGCCGGGCGGTCAGCATCGTAATTCGTTTTTGTTATTTTTACCTTGTCGCTCATTGTCCTGTCTCCTATGCCTAATCGTAGTACATTGAATTTCTACAACCCCGAATTGCCATGCCTGTAAGGTGCTTCTAAGAGAAAGAGATACTGAAGCACTAAATGCTCACAAGTGACCCTTTTTACGAGGTCGACAAATCTATCGAAAGCGATCAAAAACTCGCAACTGCACCAGTCGGCGCATAGCCATCATCTCCTGCCGACCACTGAAGCTCCATTGACTTGGTCCTGCCGCTGAAAGTGAGGATGATCCTGCCAAGGCCTGTTGAGCTGCGGCCTCCTGCTCCTGTTCCATATAGGCGTTTACCGCAGCTAAGGCTGCAGCCATTTTCTTTTTTTTATCAGCCATCAATTCACCTACCGTTTATTTCGGTGTACTTGAGAGATTGCCATCCCACATCATAATTCTACGTACAGAAAGTTGCTTTCATGTTGGATTTCCGTCCACTAAAACGGCGAACATATCACAACTTGGGAAGAGTATTTCATCTCTATCCAGATCAAAGCACCCTGTAATAGCACTTTCTGCAGACAGGTAGAAATATCAGGTATACACCTCATAGGTTGTATCTGAGCCAAGCAGTTTATCAATCTCACTTTGAACGGCAGCACGCTCAGCATTTTGAACCCAACCATTCCAGTCTTCTATTGAGCGCCAGGTACTAATGACCAGACATTCACCTTCTTGATCGACTCGCTTCATCGTTTCTCCGGATACATAACCCGGTTGACTGAGTGTCATGGAGCGTAATTTCTTTAGAAGGTCCATCAACTCTAATACGCTGTCGTCAGCAACTTTTCTTTTGATAAATACTTTGACCATAACGATTTTCTCCCGTTCGTGAAATATCTACAGTGGAATATTGCCGTGTTTCTTCATCGGGTTAGTATCCCGTTTATTTTCAAGCAATTTAAGAGCCCGAATAATTCGTAATCGTGTTCGTGAAGGCTCTATAATGTCATCTATATAACCACGCTGGGCTGCGACATATGGGTTGGCCACCGTATTCTGATATTCAAGTTCTTTATCAGCAAGGAAGCCTTTTGGATCGTCTTCACCTTTAGCCTGCCTGCCATAGAGAACACCCACGGCTCCTTTAGCGCCCATAACCGCAATCTCAGCTGTGGGCCAGGCATAGTTTATATCGCCACGCAAATGTTTGGATGACATAACGCAATATGCACCACCATATGCTTTACGCGTAATAACTGTAACTTTAGGTATGGTTGCCTCGGCAAAAGCATAGAGAATCTTGGCACCATTTCTGATGACACCACCATACTCCTGCACGGTTCCTGGCAAAAACCCTGGGACATCAACGAACGTCACGATCGGGATATTGAAGCAGTCACAAAAACGGACAAACCTCGCACCTTTCACAGATGAATCGATATCAAGCACACCAGATAGATGGGCTGGCTGGTTGGCAACAATACCAACACTCATCCCATTGTAACGGGCGAAGCCAACAATAATGTTTGGTGCAAAGTCTGCCTTCACCTCAACAAATTCGCGATTATCAACAGTTTGAAGTATCACTTCTTTCATGTCATACGCTGCATTAGGATTTTCCGGAATTATCGCATTCAGATCGGCTGAAATGCGCTCTGCCGGATCATCAGTAGGCATAATCGGAGGACTGTCCATATTGTTCTGCGGCATAAAGGAAAGAAGCGCTTTAACATACTCAATGGCTTCCACTTCCGAAGGAGCTGCATAATCGGATACCCCACTTCTGCTTGCGTGCATGGCAGCACCACCAAGCGCCTCAACAGTTACATCTTCGTGGGTAACAGATTTCACAACTTTAGGACCGGTAAGAAACATATAGGACTGGCCCTGAACCATGGTGATAAAATCGGTGAGCGCCGGGGAGTAAACTGCGCCACCTGCACATGGTCCAAAAATTGCAGATATTTGCGGAATCACGCCGGATGACATAACATTTCGTTGAAATATTTCGGTGTATCCAGCAAGACTTTCAATTCCCTCTTGAATACGCGCACCACCAGAGTCATTCAGACCAATGACCGGGGCGCCATTCTTCATTGCAAGATCCATGATCTTACAGATCTTTTCTGCAAATGTTTCAGAAAGTGAGCCACCAAGTACAGTAAAGTCCTGAGCAAAGACATAAACAACCCTGCCATTTACAGTACCATACCCTGTCACTACACCATCACCTGGGAAAACCTGTTTATCCATGCCGAAATCCCTGCATCGATGGGATTTGAACATATCAAATTCTTCAAAGCTACCCGGGTCGAGCAGTAGATCAATTCGTTCCCGAGCGGTCATACTTCCTTTGGCATGTTGCTTATCAATTCTGTCCTGACCACCACCAAGACGCGCTTCATCCCTGAGCTTCATCAAGTGGTTAAGTCGATCACCTGTATTCATGCTGTCTCCTTGCACTGAAATTCCGCAAATTCTCTTCTGCTCATCTCCTGCTATTCAGACACTGATACATCGTTTTATGAAAATGCTTCTTTGCACAGACGTCCCAAATGGCCTAGATCTTTACATACATATATTCCACCCTCTTCCATAGCAGTGATCTTTGCCTCAGCTGTACCTTTTCCGCCACTAACGATGGCGCCGGCGTGTCCCATTCGACGACCTGGAGGAGCGGTCAGCCCAGCAATAAAACCGACAACAGGCTTGGACATATTTGCTTTTATCCAGGCTGATGCGTCTTCTTCTGCACTACCGCCTATTTCACCAACCATGACAACTGCTTCAGTTGCAGGATCGGCGTTGAATTCTTCAAGACAATCGATAAAACCGGTTCCGTTTACGGGGTCACCGCCAATGCCTACGCAGGTTGTTTGACCTAGCCCGACTGCGGTAAGCTGATGAACAACCTCATATGTCAGGGTTCCAGAACGGGAAACAACCCCGACCGGCCCTCCCGGTGTATGAATTGGACCTGGCATGATACCGATTTTGCACTCACCCGGAGTTATAATCCCTGGACAGTTCGGCCCGATCAATCGGCTGTTAGTCTGGGCAAGATAGTTTTTTACCCGAAGCATATCCATTACCGGTACGCCTTCAGTTATACATACAATCAGCTCCATCCCGGCATCAGCGGCCTCAAGAATGGCATCCGCTGCAAAAGGCGGTGGCACAAAAATCATCGAGGCATTGGCTCCGGTACTTTTTCGTCCTTCGCTTACTGTATTAAATACTGGTACATCATCCATTTTCTGTCCACCCTTACCAGGTGTGACACCGGCAACAACATTGGTACCATAAGCGATGCACTGCCGTGTATGAAACTGGCCTTCCTTGCCTGTAATACCCTGAACAAGTACACGCGTCTCACTATTTATTAAAATGCTCATCTCGCACCTTCATCGTGTTATGATAATCTGCAAGCCATTAGTTTTTGGCAGCAGTCGTTAAGCCCTCGCATTCGTCGATCAGGAATGCTTTCTCAGAAACATTTACGCAACAAGATCCGCCACCTTCTGAGCAGCATCAGCAAGATTTGTGGCGTTGGTCAGATTCAACCCTGACTCAGCCAAAATTCTGCGCCCCTCATCTACATTGGTACCTTCCATGCGAACGACAACTGGAACGTTCAGTTTAACCTTTTCGGCTGCCTGAACAACACCCTGCGCCAGCACATCACAACGTAAAATACCGCCAAAGATATTGATGAGTATACCTTTCACATTAGGATCACTTAAGATGATGCGGAATCCATTCTCCACCATCTCAGCATTTGCACCGCCTCCTACATCAAGGAAGTTAGCAGGATTCGCACCAGCCTGCTTAATAATATCCATAGTTGCCATGGCAAGGCCTGCTCCATTCACCATATTACCGATATTTCCATCGAGTTTAATATAGTTCAGGTTGAACTTGGCAGCCTCGGCTTCGGCAGGATCGTCTTCAAACGGGTCATGCATTTCCTGAACATCAGGATGCCGATAGACAGCATTGGAATCGATATCGACCTTTGCATCGAGAGCGATTATGCCATTGTCCTCGGTGATAATAAGGGGATTAATTTCGACCATTGAACAGTCGTAATCAACGAACATATTATAGAGATTTTTTACCGCCTGACCAAAAGGCTTCATCACCTCTTTTTCTAACTCCAAGCCAAACATTACATCACGAAGATGATAACCCTGGATCCCAATGAGAGGATTAATAAAGACTTTGATTATCCGCTCTGGAGTGCTTTCTGCAACCTCTTCGATATCCATGCCACCATCCTGACTGGCAACTATGGCAATCGATGCGGTATCTCGATCAGGTATGATCGAAAGGTAGAGCTCTTTTTTGATACCGATACCCTTCTCGATAAGCACCTTACGAACCAGTCTGCCTTCCGGGCCAGTCTGCTTGGTAATCAGCGTCATGCCTAGAATATCATTTATAGCAGCAGTAGCTTCTTCTGATGATTTTGCAAGTTTTACACCACCACCTTTACCTCTGCCACCGGCATGAATCTGCGCCTTAACAGCCACAGGAAAACCGAGTTTTGCAGCAATGCCCTCAAGTTCTGCAGCATTATCAGCCACACCACCCTCAAGTGTCGGAACATTGTATTTACGGAACAGTTCTTTTGCCTGATATTCATGAATCTTCATAAATACCCCCTCCGGGAGGCAACCGGCTCCAGATGGAACCGGTTGCTTCTATATGAATAGGTGAAATTTTAGCTATGAATCATAGCCACTTGATTGAAACTATGCCTTTGGATACCCAATAGTTTTAAGGGTCTCAGTGATCTCGTCAAGAATAACAGGATCATCGATGGTTGAAGGCATATTATACTCTTTGTTATTGGCGATAGAGCGCATGGTACCTCGCAGTATCTTGCCTGAACGGGTCTTTGGCAGCCGCTTAACCTGAGCTGAATCACGGAAACATGCAATTGGCCCAATCTTTTCGCGAACCATCTGTACCAGTTCTTTTTTAATTTCTTCTTCTTCTCTGTCTACACCAGCTTTCAACACAAACAAACCTACAGGCAGTTGGCCTTTAAGTTGATCATGAGTTCCGAAAACTGCACACTCAGCGATATCCGGATGGCTGGCAATAATTTCTTCCATCGCACCAGTAGACAGACGATGACCGGCTATATTGATAACGTCATCCATACGGCCCATGACGTAGATATATCCTTCATCATCAATATAACCACCATCACTGGTCTCGTAATATCCTGGGAAGTTGGTCATATACGACTTAATAAACCGCTCCTCGTTTCTCCAGAGGGTCGTAAGAGTTCCTGGAGGAAGAGGCAGCTTCACAACAATGTTCCCCTCAGTACCTGCCGGTACCTGAGTATTCTCGTTGTCAAGAATCTGTACATCCCAGCCTGGAAGAGCCTTAGTAGGAGAACCCTCTTTAACAGGAAGTAACTCTATACCACGACAGTTTCCTGCAATAGCCCAACCGGTCTCAGTCTGCCACCAGTGATCGATAACAGGAACCTGCAGCAGATCTTCCGCCCAGTGAAGTGTATCTGGATCAGTACGCTCGCCTGCAAGGTATAGACACTCAAACTTGGACATGTCATATTTCTTATAGAGGAGACCATCTGGATCTTCTTTTTTGATCGCTCTGAAAGCCGTTGGAGCAGTAAACATACTCTTAACATTATGTTCAGAGATTACACGCCAGAAAGCACCAGCATCTGGAGTTCCAATCGGCTTACCTTCATAAAGTACGGTAGTGGAACCCTGAATAAGTGGAGCATAGACAATATAGGAGTGACCAACAACCCAACCAACATCTGATGCGGCCCACCAAACCTCTCCAGGATTGATGTCATAAAGATTTTTCATGGTCCAATGTAAAGCAACGGCATGACCACCGTTATCTCTAATAACACCTTTTGGCATTCCGGTTGTACCGGATGTATAAAGAATATAGAGAGGGTCAGTAGCATCCAACTCTACACAGGCTGCAGGCTTTGCATTCGCGGACAACTCGGCCCAGTCATAATCACGTCCAGGTTGTGGATCTGCTTTAACACAATCACGCTGGAACATAACGACTTTTTCTACCTTATGGGTAGATTGCTCAATTGCTGAGTCGACCAACGGTTTATATGCAAGGGTTTTCTTTCCTTCAATAGCGCCTGAAGCTGCGATAATACATTTAGGCTGGGCGTGATCTATACGAATTGCCAGCTCATGCGCAGCAAAACCACCAAAAACCACTGAGTGAATAACACCAAGACGAGCACAAGCGAGCATCGCGACAGCTGCCTCTGGAATCATCGGCATATAGATAATTACAGTATCGCCCTTTGTTAATCCTAACTCTACCAGACCACCGGCAAAGCTTGACACCTGATCCTGCAGTTCCTTATACGTGATCTTCTTGATAGTATCGGTAACCGGGCTGTCATAGATAATAGCAACGTGATCCGCTTTTCCATTTTCAACATGCCTATCGACTGCGTTGTAACACGTATTCATCTTACCGCCTTTGAACCAGCGATAAAAAGGAGGGTTAGAGGAATCCAGCACCTCGTCGCTCCACTTGTACCATGTAATACCTTTTGCGGCTTCTGCCCAAAACGCTTCCGGGTTGTCGATACTACTTTGAAAAACGGCATCAAAACTAGTCATAATCACTCCCCTTATGGTCTGATTTTAGTCCACCTGTCCACCCTAACCACTTCTCCCTGTATACAGTAATGTGGACAATACATCAAGCACTTTATTGAACATTGTTACAGATATATCCGTTATTAATGTTCGCTCAATTAAGTTGAATTTTATTTTATCTATTGTTAACAGACAGTTGAAAAATATAACTCAAATTGATAACAAGGCGTTATTTACCATTATAAAATAATGTTATTTAAAATCTACACGCACTATCTACCCATTATAACGCAATTTAATTGACATAGCCTGGAAAGTTGTGCATATTAACAATAACATTGTTACCCTAATACATTTAGAACAAATATAATTTATGAAAAAACCAACAATTCCTTATCCTTCCGCCTCAACACTCTGTAATAGGAGGTATTGAAGTCGATGAAATATCTCAACGTATTTATGGATTTTTTTTCACATACAAGAATATGCCTAGCACAAAGATAACTGCGGCAGCCATTTCCAAGTTGCACAGTTGGCCCACTGAGGAGATACGGTCATTATGTTGCCTGAAAAATAATGTTTTACCGTAGAAATGCAGGATCGAATCTTGCCAGGCAGGTAAATGGCGAGACATTATCAGACCAGGATCATCATGGATATGCGAAGCGTTGGTAAAATCTCTAAAAAACCTTTCCCTCAGGCAATTCCTGTAAAGATAATACTGCCTGTATTGCTCTCCATGTTTCTATTTATAGCAACATTCTTTGGCTATATACTGCCTCGAATGGAAGATCAGTTGATGGATCGGAAACGAGAAATGATTCATGCCCTCAGCGCAGCAGCTCTCAGTTCCGTCAAACATTATGCCAGCATGGCAGCCCAAGGTTCCTTAACCGTTGAAGAGGCCAAAGCACAGGCAATCGACCACCTTCGTGACATTCGATACGGTCCTGACAATAAGGACTATTTCTGGATAAATGACACCCATCCGTACATGATCATGCATCCATACAGACCGGACCTTGAAGGTAAGGACGTTACTGATGAAACTGATCCTGCAGGACAGAAACTTTTCCAAGACTTCCTTGCAGCAGTTAAATCTGTTGGTGGTGGGTATGTTAATTACCACTGGCAGTGGCAGGATGACCCAAACCGTATTTTCTCTAAGATCTCTTTTGTTCAGGAATACCGGCCCTGGCATTGGATTATTGGTACTGGTGTATATATAGAGGACGTTCACGCACAGATATCTTCAATAACCAGGAATATGACGTTTATATTCCTGGCTATCCTTGCAGTCATTGCCATGCTCTCCGTATACATAATCTGGCAGGGTACCAGCGTCGAAAACCGTCGGAAACAAATGGAAATCTCTCTTCGAAAGAGTGAAAACCGATACAGATTGCTCACCGAGACTGCAAGGGAAATGATATTACTGCTCGACCATGATCTCCGTATCAATTATGCCAATGCAGCCTTTAGCAAAATATGTGGTTATAGCCTTGAATCCATAATTAACACCTCCATAATAGGCATATTACCAAATGACCAGAAACGATCTTTTTTCATCAAGATTGACCATGTGAACAGTGATGCCAGTGATGCGTCTATGCTTGAAACTGAATTCATCGCAGAGGACAACCACACCCTGCCGGTTGAAGCAACTTTTGCGGTTATGGATGCACAGGGAGGCCCTCCCACTTTTCTACTCACAGCTCGTGATATTACAGATAAGAAACGTGCTGAAGCAGAGGCGAAAATGCGCCAGGAGCAACTGATGCAAACAAACAAGATGGTCGCACTCGGTACCTTGGTTGCAGGCGTTGCTCACGAAATCAACAACCCTATTTCGTCGGTTATGTTGAATTTTCAAGTGTATGAGCGTTTCTGGCAAGCCTCTTTACCTATACTTGACAAACACTATGAAGAAACAGGTAACTTTGAAATCGGTGGCATGTCCTATCCGCAACTGCGTGAACGTATGCCAAAACTACTGCATTACTCCCAGGAAGGTGTTTCTCGTGTAAGGCGTATAGTAGGTGAACTGAAAGAATTCTCACGGCAAAACCCCTCAGATCTTCGTGAGGCAGTCAATTTGAACCAGGTTATTGAGACATCAGTCGGCCTGCTTTCGAGTTTCATTAAAAAAGCGACAACAGATTTCAAGATAGAGTATGATGAGAATCTACCAACCTTCCCTGGCAATAATCAAAGGCTGGGCCAGGTCGTAATAAATCTTCTGGTCAATGCCTGCCAGGCCACAGATAACCCACAAAAACCTATTCGAGTAACAACCAGCTACCTGGAAGAGTCAGAAGAGATTATATTAGAGGTACATGACCACGGCAAGGGGATGACACCTGAACTACTACACCGCATAAAAGACCCATTCTTTACCACCAAACGCGACAGTAATGGTACAGGCCTCGGACTCTCCATTTCCGACACTATCATCCGTAACCATCGCGGATGGCTAAACTTTAACTCTGCTCCGGGACGTGGAACCACAGCCACAGTTCGTTTACCCCGATATGATATGAATGAAATTGCAGGAAGAATGATATGAGCCTGAGACAACAACCTATCCACCCAATTTTTGTAATTGATGACGAAGAATCCATTTTGCTTTCTGTTGATACTATCCTTCAGATGGCTGGTTACAATAATGTTATCACCTGTTCTGACAGTCGCCAGGCCATGACCATCGTAGAGCAACGTAAGCCTAGTGTTGTACTGGTCGACCTCAATATGCCTCATCTAAATGGTGAGGCAATTATTGAAAAACTCACAGCATACCACCCACGCATCCCTATTATCGTTATAACTGGCAGAATAGATGCAGAAACTGCAGTTGACTGTATGAAATCAGGTGCTTCTGACTATATTGTCAAGCCGGTTGAAGAGGATCGCCTACTGGATTCAGTGAAAAATGCTCTGCGTCCCACAGATACCACACAACACAACTCCGATACTCAGCTCTCCAAACTTAACAATCCAGCTGCCTTTAGATCAATCATTACACATTCCAGCAGAATGTATTCTCTTTTTGAGTATATAGAATCTATTGCCTCAACTCATCAGCCTGTATTGGTCAGGGGAGAAACAGGTACAGGTAAAGAGTTAATTGCCAAGTCTATTCACGACCTGAGTAACAGTTCCGGCTCATTCATCGCAATAAACGTCGCCGGCCTAGATGACAATGTCTTTTCGGATACACTTTTTGGTCATGTGCGGGGTGCCTTCACTGGTGCAGATGCAGATCGCCCTGGCCTTATTGAAAAGGCCGCTGAGGGAACACTTTTCTTAGATGAAATTGGAGATCTCACCCCAGCCTCTCAGGTAAAACTCTTACGGTTGCTCCAGGAAAATGAATTTATGCCACTCGGTCATGATGGCATAAAGAAAAGCAGTGCAAGGATAATCACATCAACCCATGTAGATCTCTGGGAAATGCAGAGTAAAGGTCTCTTTCGTGAAGATCTCCATTATCGGCTTCGCACACATCGGATACAAGTGCCACCGTTACGTGAACGAAAAGAAGACCTGCCAGTGCTTGTTGATTATTTTCTTACCAAAGCAGCAGAAGCACTCCAAAAAAACAAGCCAAAGGTACCGGGTGAATTACTGACACTGCTTGATACCTATCAGTTCCCTGGAAATATCAGAGAGTTGCAAGCAATGATTTTCGATGCAGTGGCACAACATAAGAACAGCGTTCTCTCACTTACTGTATTTCGAGAACACATGGCCATTATGCGAAAACTTGAAGAAAAGCTGGCTGAAAGTGGCACAAATTCTGGAACTTCATTCACCTACACCGACCCTCTACCGAGTATAAAACAAGCCACAAAAATGCTTATAGAAGAAGCCATGAGCAGGGCCAACAATAATCAGTCTATTGCCGCATCACTTCTTGGCATATCTCAACAGGCTTTAAGCAAAAGGTTAAAGAATCTTTCCCAAGAAAAATGAGAGTATTGCATGACATTCTCCGAATCTTCGTACCTCTTAAAGAACGACAGTCCACACCATTTGCATCAATTACCTTTATGCCCCTTACAAATAATGTTGTAGCCACAACATTATTTGTAAAGTCGCGCAAGCGCTCCAAATCCGCAGGTAAATCCACAGTCAGCTATTCCCCACAACTTACATTGTACCCTGGCCCAATCGTCATCAAACACTCATCACCCTGTAACAACGTTATTTTATCATCACGCGCGAAACTGGCACCCTCCTTGCTCTAACAACCATGTAGATTCAGAAATCATCTGTAAATTATTATGGATGAAACTTTTTAACCCCTTGCATGGAGAATAGATTATGGCAGACGCACAAGGAACCCCAATGGGAAACCCTGCAGTAGTCGGATTGGCCGGTTTCGGCTTGACCACCCTTATCCTCCAGTTCCATAACCTCGGACTTTGTGGCATTGGCCCTGTTGTTGCCCTCGGTTTGATCTTTGGTGGTGCGGCTCAGCTGATCGCTGGATACCAGGAGTTCAAAGTTGGTAACAACTTTGGATATAGTGCGTTTGTTTCTTATGGCGCATTCTGGATTGCTCTTGCCATCATCCTGTTAATGAACAAGTTTGACATCTACAAATCTAGCGGTACAGACATCGGATACTTCCTTGTTGTCTGGACACTCTACACCTCCATCCTCTGGGTTGCTGCTCTGCGCATTCATGGGGCAATGGCATCTACATTCACATTGCTACTTGCAGGCTTCATCCTGCTCGACCTGGCTCACTTCGGTTACCCCGCGATGACTAAGGTTGCTGCTTATGTTCTTATTCTTTGCGCTCTGAACGCCTGGTACATGATGGCTCACGTAATTTTCATGCAGATATTCGGTCGTGACGTACTGCCAGTTGGCAAGCCATGGATCGATCCTAAGCCTGCTGCAGAACGACAGCTAGAATCAGCTAAAGCGTAATACACACACCATGTAGTTTCCTCAATTTTCATCCCGCATGGGGCCCGGACCACCCTCCAGCCCCATGCAGTAGTAGTACAATACTTCCTGTCAGCGGACAATTCGTTGCCGGAATTTTCCGGTAATTTACGACAACACCTGTCCACCCTACACTGCTGTTGCGAATTGCCTGACTGACAGGAATGAGTACTTTGTTTTACCCCTTGCCCCTCTCATCACACTCAGAACATCCCTTTAGTCCTAAGAATTATTCATTATACACATAGAGCTCTTGAGCTTACCCTCCACTTATGGGTATAGTGTGAAAAAGTACTCATTCTTTTTCCTTCAAGCGCAGAAAATTATGTTCATAATCCTCTCAACAATTTTCATCTCTTCTTTTCTTATAGCTCTCTCAGGTGCGCTCATGCCGGGTCCTTTACTGACTGTGACCATCAGTGAAACCTTCCATAGAGGTGAAAAAGCCGGGCCACTCATGATTTTTGGTCATGGTATATTAGAGATATTGCTTATTATTGGTCTTGTCACAGGACTTGCCCCTTTGCTGAACCTGCCACAGGTATTCATCACTATTTCACTTGCCGGTGGAGCAATCCTGCTCTGGATGGGAATATCAATGTTTCGCAGCATCCCTTCTATGCAGCTTGCCACCAACGAAAATACCGACAGACATCGGAACCTTGTTCTTACCGGGGCTCTCCTCAGCCTCGCTAATCCCTACTGGCTGATCTGGTGGGCGACTATTGGTCTTGGTTATATTCTACAGACTCTACAATATGGTATCATGGGACTTGCTGCTTTTTTCTTAGGCCACATCCTTGCTGACCTTTGCTGGTATGCGCTGGTTTCTTTTGGTATTGCCAGGGGAAAACATTTTTTTACCGATACACATTACCGATACCTTACTGGCGGATGTGCCTGCTTTCTTGTGGTTTTTTCAGGATGGTTTTTCTACAGTGGCATTGATAAATTAATCCAACTTTATCCAGAAGCGTAATGAACATGAACAACAACAGTCAATCACAATATACCTGCAACGAATATCGAGAGGAGATGATTCTTGCAGCCCTCCAACGTTCTCTTTCGAATCCTAACCTCACTGACCAGGAACGAACTCGAATAAAAAAAGAAATTGCGGAACTCGAACAAAAAATGGGCCTATAGCTTCTCTTCCTCTTCTCTTGTTTGGCTGATAGCATATTTCTCATTTTCTCCATACACTGTTTGCCCTACTCTTTTTTACCAAAAGTAATACTCCCAAGCTCAGGTATTGCAAGTAATACACTATGGAAATGTCATGCCTTCTGCACGACTCCATTACCTCTTTCATCCAGACACATACCACAACGTATTTAATATATAATTTAAGTTGTTAGAAAAACATCTCTCTATTTCAATTTTAATAAAGTTGAAACCTCCTCCTAACCCCAGCACTCTAGTTTAGGCAAATCATCAATCGCCTATTGATCCGTTTGTTGCAGATTGTTCACATGTAATTAAACATAAAAAAACCTAAACCAGAGTAAGGAGAAACCAAATGAATAAGAAGTACTGTGCTGCAGTTGCAGTAGCAACAATCATGACCTTAGCCTCAACAAACTGCGCATTCGCCAGCGCTAAAAATGTAATACTCATGATCTCAGACGGTCTCGGCATGAACGGCTGGGAAGCATCAAAGATTTCAGGCAGCAAGATGGCCTATGATGGCTATACCGGGACCGATGTCAAATTTTATGGCATGACACATTACATGCTAAATATTGATGGCAAAGTTCAAGGCTACGATCCAGCTAAAATGTGGTCTGATTTTAATTACACAAAAGGGGATAACAACTATACAGCCTTTACTGATTCAGCTGCCGCAGCCACTGCAATGTACACTGGTGTGAAAACATATAAGGGTGCCATCGGAGTTGATTATAATCGGTCCCCTTTACAGTCTTACTTTGAGCTGGCTGCAGATCAGGGCAAAGCTACTGGTGCTATCAGCAGCGTAGAAATATCACATGCAACACCTGCCGCCGTGGCTGCACACAATGAATCACGTAATAACTATGCCGAAATCGCCAATGAAATGATTTACAACAGCCAACTCGATGTTATCATGGGCGCTGGCCCCGGAGGATCCAGTGAAAAATATGTCGGCGGAACTTCAACGCTAACCGACGTTAAAGACGCCGATGGCGCCAACAGTTTCACCTACATACATACTCCTTCCGAATTCCAGGCACTTGCTGACGGCAGCATGCCAGCACCGCAAAAGGTTATCGGCTTGGCGGATACCACCTACACTCTGGGTGATGAATATTTGCCGGGAACAAACGACGAGTCTGTTGTACCCAAACTTGAAACCATGACCAAGGCTGCTCTTAGTGTTTTATCACAACGGCCAGAAGGTTTTGCAATGATGGTAGAGGGTGGGGCTATCGACTGGCAAAATCACGGCAACGTCTTTGATAATATGCTCACAGAACAGATTGACTTCGACAACTCTGTAGCAGCCGTAATGGACTGGGTAGAAAAAAGCAGCAGCTGGGACGAAACCTTACTCATCATTACCGCCGATCATGAAACAGGTATGATCTGGGGCGAAGGAACCTGGACAGATACGGATGGTAAATCTGGCTATACCGATGGAGTAGATACCTTTAATGCGTTTACCAGAGTAACCGATAATGATGGCGACGGAATTGCTGATGTCATGTATGGATCAGGAGGCCATACCAATCAGTTAGTACCACTATGGGCAATGGGAGCTGGCTCGGAAATATTTTCAAATCTTATTGATGGAAGAGATAATATAGCAGCCGAATTCTGGCAAGGTGCTTTTGCGCAGTCCTGGGATGGTTCCTACATCGACAATACCGATATCTTCAGAGCAATGAGCCAGGCATCGCTAAACCCTGTCCCTGAACCAGCAACTTTATTTCTCTTTGGAACAGGCCTTACGGCTCTGGCAGGATTCAGAAGAAGAAAGTAGAAAACACTATAATATTTTCTAAAAGCGTATCCACATGGAAAACTGGACATGGAATAAAGCAATCTTAGTGTCTTATAATCATGTCCATTTTCCATATTGCAAGCAATGAACTCTATAGAAGAGTGCAACTACTCTAACTAAAACTCCATTATTTCTTCAACTGAATACTCTACAACCTCACCATCATGGGTAAGACCAGCCCATCCGCCGCGATCATCAAGGGCTTTAACCAGACATTCGATCTGTCTGCCATCAACCAGATCTATCCGACATTCTCCAGCCTGATCCAGAGTTACAATTTGCTGGAAGTTTTTTGTAGATGCAAGCTCCTGAAATTTGACTGTACCCTCTTCAAGTTTAATGATCTGAGCATGCACTGCAGGGTCAATCTCTGCTATGGATCGCTTTAACTCTTCCACACGACCTTTCATCTGCACAATTTGATTGATTACTTTTTCCATTTCTTCTTTCTGGTCCTTTGGAATTGCTACCAGAATATTTTTATGAAGCTCAATGTCCCGCTCTATGAAATGGATCTTCTGCAAAATCTGCTCAACCTGTTCGCCCATGAACCTCTTCCTTATAAAGTAATTCAACGAAATATCGAAAAAAATCTCCAATCATTCAAGAAACTGAGTGCTACTATGCCAACCAGAACAGTAATTGGCTACCCTTTTCATACACTAACCTCCCCACGTTCAAAACGGCAATACGATAGTTTTCTGTTCGTAAGCGCCTGCAAAAAAAATAAGAGTTCCAGGTAGAAAATGGGGCCACTACGATGTTTCAGCTCTTGCTGACTTCTTCCAGGGTAGATAATTGCACACGTGTGGATATACCACTTAAGGCAATATTATGAATCATCTCATCAACGGTCGTCGAACAGTCACCTATAACAGTAACATCATACGTGTCAGCCGCACGAGAGATAGCAGTATGGGTTACACAGTTTTGTGTCATCATTCCACAAATACGCAGTTTTTCTACTCCGTATTTTACTAGTATTTCTTCAAGATTCGTCTGTTCAAAGCTATCTGCAAATTGTTTCACCACAATAGGAGCTTCAGGCGCAGCAGCCATGACATCTCGGTGAATTTCAACTCCCGTAGTCCCTTCATTAAAAAAAGGAGAAATCCCTTTGGCAGGATTAGCGACATGTTGAACAAGTACTACCAGGTCACCCCGTTCTTTGCTCTTCTTAATAAGTTCAAGTGTATTTCCTAACACAGTATCTGTATTCCAGAGAGGATACTGACCACCGGGAAAGTAATCATTTTGTATATCTATAACCACTACAGCAGTTTTCATGTTGTGCTCCTATATCTACTTCTCTTACAAGATTTAAAGTAATCCCCAGTCAAGAATCCAGCTCAACCCAAACAAGTAATCTGTAAAGCTATGGTTGAATAACAATAGGGGTACCCACCTCCACGAGATTCCATACTTCATCCATCTCAACGTTGGTAACTGCTATACATCCAGCTGTCCAGTTAAATTGCTGAACAATAGAAGCAGGCACGTCGGACCCGTTTTTTTGTCCATGAATCATTATCTGCCCACCAGGGTTCAGGCCAGCACTGGCGGCTGCTGCTCTGTCTTCTTTATTAGGATATGAAATATGAATAGCCTTGTAGTAGTCACTATCCGCTTTTTTATAGTCCAGGATATACCACCCCTCGGGAGTTCGCTGATCTCCTTCCTGATTTTTATGACCTACAGGATTACCACCCAACGAAACAGAGTATTCTTTCAGTTTAGTTTTATTGACTATCAGAAACATTGTTTGATCAGATTTATCCACCACAACATAATCGACCATGCGCCCGCTAAAATGATAACCACGACCAATCTCCAGAAGGTTATCCAGGTATGGATCGGTAATGGGAGGAGTCGATATTTCACTGACACAGCCGGTAATGAGGCAGAGGAGCGAGATGGGGAGTACAACCCTAAAGGGCAGAATATTAGAGAAACAAACTTTTGCCATTACTTCTTACCTGAAAGACACCGCGAGAGCCTTAAATTAGGACAGTAACGATCTTTCACCATAAAATTCACCTACTTTTTTGCCTCACAAAATCCCTTAAAAGCCTGCGGATTATTTTCAAAGCCATATTTGGCCGCAAGCTCCCATGGTCGTTCACACTGGCTGGTATTTGTACACCAGGAGTAACCCGTTGAAACAATACATCCATGAATATCACGTCCTGCATCACCGACAGGGCTCATGCTGGATACTGCAAGCTCAGCAGAGTTGGGCCGTTCGCTAGCGCAGGCACCAAGACAACAGCAGAGCGTCAGTGACAGAAGCAGGCTACGGTATATACCGATCTTCATGTTCATACCTTTGGGCTCTGGAGTAGATAGGAAAGTATTTCACCCATCAAACCATGTATGGATTCGTACATCTCAGGCGAAGCTGAAAGAATCTGTTCTTCCGTTTGAATATATTCTCCTTGTACCAATTCGTCTCGACAATTTTCTACTAATTTCTGAGCAGACTCAGGCGTGGTTTCCAGGTGAAATTGGAGCCCGATAACAGAACTCCCTACCTGAAATGCCTGATTCTTACAACCCGCACTTTCAGCTAAACGAATAGCGCCCGCAGGCAATTCAAAAGTCTCACCATGCCAATGAAATACATTTTCTGATTGTGGAAATGGAAAGGTTAAATGACCTGTATCAGGAAGGCCTTGAATGGTAAACCAGCCAATTTCACGTTGTTCATTTGGGTAAACTCTTGCCCCTAACGCGCTGGCAATAAGCTGTGCACCAAGACAGATTCCAAGAACAGGTTTTCCGGCAGCTATCGTCTCCTTAATAAAAGTTACTTCATCAACTAACCACGGACAGTCAGCTTCATCGTTCACACTCATTGGGCCACCCATAACAATGAGCGTTTCAATTTCATCCTGCTCAGGTAATCCTTTAAAATCAAAAAATCTGGTGGTAGTTATCTCGTAACCAGCACCCTCAAGCCAAGGAGCAATGCTCCCAATTCCTTCAAAGGGAACATGAACAAAACAGTGTACAGACATTGAAATCCTCAATAGATGTAAGGAAAAACATAACACTGACAACCCACGCAATCACGTTCAAATCCTGCAATCGTATCCAGAACACGTCTTCAGGTAATGGGTTAGTGACGCATCAAACTGCTGTACAAAACTCTTTCAATGCAGATAGAGCATCATCTGCCCTGTCTGTTTGAACAAATATATGATCATGATAATACGCAGCCACTACATTGGCACTGATACCGTATGATGCGAGTTTTGTAGCAACAGCCGCCGTTAAACCTACTGCTTCCAAACTTGAGTGAACTGTTAATGTGATTTGCTTAAATGTGCTTTCATACTCTAATTGAGCTTTGTCTGCAGATTCAACAGAAAGAATTAACGTGAGGCCTTCGGGTTCAACGAAGAAGGCTAGTGGATGCAAATCCGCATAATCGGAGTATTCACCATCAACATTACAAAACACATACTCACCATGTGTAATTTCAGGTGATAGCGTTTTCAGTAATTCATCTAACTCAACTATTCCAGACATACTTCACCCTTCCTTAATCTCTGCTGGCACCAGGAAACACCTGACAACCCATTTTTTAGTTATTCGGACTTAAAGGTATCATGATATCAAAGATTTTGGTTCAGGCTCAGGCGGAGTGTTCTTCTATTATCTCATTATATCTGGCACTACTCACTGAATAGTGAGCGACTTCGCTTCCATACACACAAAATGTTGTATCTTCAGACATTCCAAGCTTTTTAAGCAATGAAACTGATGCTATATTTGCAGGTACAGCTGCGCCATATAATTTCCGAAAGCAGAGTTCGTTGAACCCCTGTTTCAATACGGCAAGAGCCGCTTCAAATGCGTACCCATTGCCCCAATATTCTTTGAGTAAACTATACCGTATATCTACATATTCAGTGTCTCGTACATATTCAATTCCACAATAGCCCAAACGTTGGGTACATTCCTTGTTCAATATTATATATGTGCCGAACGTATTTTTAGACCAGTGTTCAATTCGACCAAGGAACCATTTTAGCGACTCACTCTCAGTATATGGTCGTTCCAATGGCAAATGTTTCGATAATTCTTCATCAGCCAAATATCGTTGAATAAAATGCTGATCTTCTTTTTTTATTTGTCGTAAAAGTAGTCTATTCGTACTTATCATTCCTTACACCATGTTTTCATATTCAACGATAGTGAAGACCTGTTTTTTCCTTACCCAAGACATGGGGCAACTGCACACGTACAGTTTTCTCCATCTGCTGAAATCAAATAGTGCATTCGAGGTGCATCAAAGGACACCTATGAAGCGTACTATAAGTATTTATGTGAAGGAGAAATTGCTTACAATCTGAATGTGAAGCTATACATTTATTACAGTTCTTTAGAGCTAATAGCAATATGAGAAACCTATAAGTTGCAGAAACTACAGGCTAATGAATGGTTATGCAAGAAGAGAAAGAGAAAGTAAAAAAAATAGATAAAGCTCACAATTACACCAATATTCCGGTAACAGGAAGCGTGTGATGAGCCCTTCATGCTGAACTGAGAAATCGGATCTAGTCACCTTCACTTGTAAGGTTTCTGAGTCTTTTCTTTGCCTTTTTTACCAGCTTAATTACTACATGTAGCTCTTGTTGCTTTTTCTCTCTTTTATCCTTACTGCTTGTCTTAGAGATATCCTTTTTCAATTTTTTACTGGAATGGGTCAGATCAGATACTATCTTTTTGAGCTTATCTGATTTTTCCTTCTGCTCTTTTGGTGTTTTTTCGAAAAAACCGTACGCTTTTTTCATATATTTATCGATGTTCATTTCTATTCTCCTGAATATTCCTGCAGTTCACGAATGGTTTCGTCACTAATCCATAGCACTGCTGCAACATCAAGCAGCCTTCGGGATATTGACCTTGTGTAGGCACTATCGTTCATCAAAGAGGAGGCCATAAAGACATCAATTTTGTTTTCTCGTAAAAGTATACTAATATTTTCGGTCTCAGATTTATCAAAAGCATCAATATTGCTTCGATTTAATTCTATCTGAGTAAGGGAGGCAATATCGTCAGGGTCACGACGCACCATATCGATATTACGAATTATCTCGACAATACGTTCCCTGAGTGAGTTATACTCTTCCTGCAAAGCTCTGTTTTTACCTTTCATGTAGCGAGATATATTTTTTTGGAGTTCTTCAAGATCCTTTGTTATTTCAACCAGATCTCGGTTAGCAAGCTTGAGGCGTTCCAATCTGAATTTCTCTTTCCCACTCATATAATTTTCTGCCATAACTGCAAAATGCAGTATGTCACTATAGAGAAATTTAATTCTCTCGTTATAAATAACATCAACATCAACAGTATCCCCTTTAACAGTCTCCACCACCTCTCGCAAATCCTTCGGCGACCACACCTCATGTCGATGCAACCGTAATGCTTGAACCACTAAGTGGGAAACACTATCGTAGAGATGTTCTGTCTCTTTTCTGAGGGCGGCTAGAGCAGGGCCTGGCATTTGAGTGACTTCACTATCAAGATATTTTGGCTTACCTCGACGATCCCCCCGACTGATGAAAAGTTTTTGTAGAAATGTCACCATCGGGTTGATGAATGGTGCAACAAGGATCACTCCTATCACATTGAAGATTGTGTGAAAAAGTGCCAGTTTCATAGCAATATCGTTATCTCCAATACCTAAGACTTCACTAATAGTATTGACTATGTTGCTTAGAACGTGGATAAACACCACCGCAAAAAGTGCAGTAACGGTATTGAAAATGAGATGGCCAACTGCAAGTCGTTTTCCGTCGGCATTGGAAGTTAGGGCCCCAAGAATAGCCGTGACAGTTGTCCCAACATTAGCACCAATGGCTAGGGAGAGAGAGTTCATATAACTTATCTGCCCTGTAGCAACCGCAGTTATGATAATTGCCATAGTTGCACTGGAGGACTGTATGATGACTGTGGCAATAGCTCCTACAAGTATATAGGCAAAAATACCGGCATACCCCTCCATGGCAAATTGGGCCAGATCAATTCCACTCTTCAGGGTTTCAAAACCTTCTTTCATATAGCCAATGCCAAGGAATATAAACCCGAGGCCAAGTAGAATATTGCCCAAACCTTTACTGGTTTTATCTTTTAAAAAAGTAAGTATCACGCCAAAAATCAACATTGGCATGGCATATGCCGCTATCTTAATCTTCATGCCAAAGGCAGATACAATCCATGCAGTAGTGGTGGTGCCAATATTGGCACCAAAAATGATCCCTAGAGCTTGGGGAAGAGCAATCAACTCTGCAGAGAGAAAAGAGATAGCAATTATGCTCGTAAGAGAGGAACTTTGCACCAAGGAGGTCGAAACAAATCCACTAAGTATAGCTTTCAAAACCGTATCAGTGGTCTTGGCAAGAATTTTTTCCAGGGTGCCTCCAGTAAACAACTTGAAGCCCTCCTCCATGAAAACCATACCAACAATAAAGATGGCAATGCCCGAGGCAATGACTTTGAAATCACTATTCGAGAAGATCCCGTAACCGGTGAGAAGTAAAATTGAAGGAATGAGAATTTTCTTAAACATGGCAAATCCCTGCTGACGTTGTGACGCTTAGTGGGAAAATACTAGAATATCTTTCCATTTTTAAAAGGTTATGCCAAAGAAATGAGAATTGCAAATTTCAACAAGGTTGCTAAAAGCAAGATATGTTGCGATACCGAGTGCACCTGACTATTGCGTAATGGTTTTGCTTTAGAATTGGTTCAGGAACACCCTGGTTGTGAAAAAGTAGCCAGGTTCATGTCCCACATCAATTTCTTAAAAAGCATGCGTATCCAAACATCTGACTATTATATCTCTTGAGCAAGTAGTTTTTAGTTGTACAGCAAGCTCCCATTATCGTTTCCGAGCCACCGTGAATTTACCTACAGACCAAGCCATCCAGTAGAAAACATATTGTCTTCTTCCTGCTCCCTGTACTAATGTAATCCGATACTCAAAATTGTAGTAAACGTTTGGTTGTAGGTTCTATATATTTCAATTTTCAGGTGGTGGCTTTGTGCTTAATTTTTTAAAGAAAAACTGGTTTATGCTTGGCCTTGTCAGTGTTGCAACTCTTGCTGTAGCCGATACTACAGGCATTACGGTTAATCTCGGTTTATGGCTGAAGGCTCACCATGGTCCTGACATTGTTATTGTGCTAATCTTTTTCCTCTCCGGACTAGCACTCGACACCACGCAAGTTCGAAACGGCTTATCTGATTACCATGGCACTCTGCTTGCCCTGGCACTCATTTTCCTGGCAGCTCCTGCCGTAGCCCTTGTATTAGCGGCCATTCCCGTTGAAACAGGCATATTAATTGGTCTATTATTGGTCTCTGCAATGCCATCGACCCTCAGTAGTGGTGTTGTCATGACCGGTTCTGCAGGTGGCAACATGGCACATGCCCTTCTCGTAACCATAATTGCAAATGGATTGGCGGTCTTTACCATTCCTATAACCCTTGGCCTGCTGCTTTCGTTATGCGGTGAAAGTCGGATCATAGAAATCAGCCAATTACCAATTATGCTAAAGATTGCAAAACTCGTACTGCTACCACTGATACTTGGACTGTTGGTCCGAAATCATGCGGGGAGTCTTGCCAGCCCTATATTGCCTTACACATCATTTCTCAATCAATTAGGGATCCTTTCTGTCGTCTGGATGGGTTCATGCCAGGGCCGTGAGGCTATTGTGGCAAATTTAACTGCACTTCCTACCGTTTTTGCCATCACCTTCACCTTTCACCTTATCCTCATTGTCCTTGGTCTTTTTACCACTCACATCACGAGAACATGCAAAGGAAGAAGGGAAAGTGTTATTTTAATGGGTGGTCAGAAAACCTTGCCGCTCAGTATTATTTTGCAGGTTTCCCTTTTTCCAGAATTTGGTCTTGCACTAGTGGTTTGTGTGTTACACCATATCACCCATTTAGCTATGGATGCTTTTCTGGTACAGTACCTTAAAGATAAACGCTAAATATCCTGCATTTCCATTTAACGATAAGATGACATATGAATGAAATTCCCTACTATCCAGACTCATGCAGCCTGACCATAGATTTGCGACCGGAGCTGCACGAATTGCTACGTAAGCTCACAGAAGGTGTTTCGGAGTTCACTTTCGCTAATCTTTACCTTTTTCGTGATAAGCACAATTACCAGTTAACCTTGTTACCAAATAATCTTTTTGCGGTTCTTGGTAAAGATGATGACAAGCCCTTTTTCATGCTGCCGTTTGGGCTACCAGAGGCCGACACTCTCGAACGCTTATTCCAAGATTACACAACCATGAAATGCGTCACGTTGGCCCAGAAAGAGTCCCTGACGCAAATGGGATATCAAGTGGTTGAGGACCGAGATAACTTCGACTACCTCTACAGTCGTTCCGATCTTGCGGAGTTGCAGGGGCGTAAGTTTTCGAAAAAACGCAACCTCATCAAAGCCTTTATCAGTAATCACGAATACACCGGCAAGCCTCTCCTAGATGAACATATCCCCGAAGCATTGAACATACTTGAACAGTGGCGCGAAGAATATGGAGATACAGGCGACTACTATGCGGCCAGAGAGGCGCTGGAACAATCGTGGGAGTTACAGCTTTGCGGCGGTATTTATTATGTTGAAGACCGTCCGGTTGCCTATTCACTTGGAGAAGAATTGGCAAACAGCACCAGTTTTGTCATTCATTTTGAAAAAGCTGTTAAAGGATATAAAGGTCTTTATCAATTTGTCAATCAGGCCTTTGCTTCAATACTTCCAGATTTTTACGGTACTATTAATCGTGAGCAGGATTTAGGTGATGATGGCCTCAGACAGGCAAAACATAGCTATAAGCCAACGGGTTATGTTGTGAAACATGTTGCGTTTAAATAACTGCGACTATTTCACGTTGCTACTCTTACCCTAACAACCTTATCGACCTAACCAGACACTGTTGCACGTCTGCTTTTTTAAAACACCAGAACCTTAATGCCTTATTTTTGTGTATTTTTTGCCAATTCACGTTTGCTATATGGTAGATACTGCTTATAATTTCTGTATCTGCAGTTTACTCTGCCAACCGGCGACTGAATAAATCTCCCAAGAAGCGCTGACTCCCTCAACCCCACAGGTGTTGCATGCCAGTCTTGCGCCTTCGTTACCAGACTATTGAATTTGGTGATGCGGATATACATGTCCGAACCTTACGTGATAATCAGCAATTTTCAGATGACGATGGCGTTGCGTCCGACCTTGGAATATCTTCAGCCACCTGGCCACTTTTTGGTGTAATATGGACATCAGGAGAAGTTCTTGCCAGACTGATGCTGGGCTACCAGGTCGAAGGAAAACGCATTCTCGAAGTTGGTTGCGGGATAGCTCTGGCAAGCCTGGTCCTAAACCATAGAGTGGCCGACATTACAGCCACAGATTATCATCCGGAAGCCGGACAGTTTCTCATAGAAAACGTCAAACTCAATAATGGCCCGGCTATCCCCTTTGTTCGTACAGGCTGGGCAGACGAAAGCATAGATCTGGGCAAATTTAATCTCATCATTGGCAGTGACCTGCTTTACGAGGAGGATCATGTTGGAGATCTTTCGTCATTCATAGACAGCCATGCGCGTCAGGAATGCGAAGTGATTATTGTCGACCCCGGCCGTGGACAGGGAAATCGTTTCAGTAAAGCGATGCAGGAACTTGGCTACAATCCAAGCCAGATCAAGCCTGTGAGCACAACCCAGATGAGCGAATCATTTAGCGGGAAGATACTGCATTATAATCGCTGCTAGAGCACATTTTCAGAAAAGCAGTTTTACCTTACAGGCCATTCAGCCACCTGCCAGTTTCACAGTATACCCCGAAGATTTGAGAACCTGTAAAAGTACTTCACGATGGTCACCTTGTATCTCTACAACACCGTTCTTGACTGTTCCACCCGAGCCGCACTTCTGTTTAAGCTCTTTGGCGAGCTTTTTAAGCTCCGCATCTTTAAGCGGAATACCTGTTATAACGGTTACACCACTGCCTTTTCGACCTTTGGTCTGACGACTTATCCGAACCACTCCATCATTTGGCTGCCGGTTTACTTCACGACTACACCTGCACTGTTTGGGACTTTGGCCGCAACCAGGACAAAGTCTTCCTGTCTCAGTAGAATACACCAGTCCTTCTATTTTTTTCTTTTTCATTTTCTTTACTTACGTGCTGTTGTTTTTCCTGAGCCCTTGTTGTCATTGCTATTGTTACCAAAAACCATTTCAGCCCCGGGTTTACCATTATCATCAAGTCGAAGCGGATGCCCCGGGTCAGAACACCTCCAGAAGAAAAAGTCTCTGTTTTTTTGTGACTGAATCAGTGTAACCTTTCCCTTACATCCTTTGACCGGGCATGGTGCCGTGGGAGCCGTGGGATCAATAACAGGTGGTCCTGGCTTGCCGTCTTCATCTCGCAACAGTGGACACTTACCTTGTTTACCGGTGGAACACGCCCAAAAATAGCTACCCATCTTTCGATTGCTCTCATAACGGATAAGATATCCACTCTTACATTTCGGGCATTTTGGCCCTGAATCAGGACGATCCATAAAGGCCGCACCAGGTGCGCCATTGTAATCTGAGCGTAGCGGGCAACCTTTTTCCTTGCCTGAAGAACAAATCCAGAAATATTTGCCTTTTTTATTTTTTGACTCAAGACGCGACAACCGCCCACCACAAAGACACCGGTACACTTTTCCAGTAACTTTTTCAGAAAATCTGGTAGCCAACGCATATTTTACCATGTTGGCCATGCGCCGGGTTAGCTCTGCTATAAATTCTTCACGCCCCAGATCCCCTTCACATATCCTGTCCAGTGCATCTTCCCAGATTGCTGTCATACCAGGATTTTTAAGTGAGGGGTGTATTTTATCGATCAACTCCCGACCTAACGGTGTTGAGATGAGTACCTTCCCCTGTTTCTCCATATAATTTCGATTCTGCAGCTCACCTATAATATTGGTCCTGGTGGCAGATGTGCCTATGCCGGAATTCTCTTTCAGCCTCGCCTTTATTACAGGATCTTCGACAAATTTATGGACTTCGGTCATTGCCACCTGAAGCGATGCCTCTGTGAATCTGCTAGGCGGCTTTGTGAATTTTTGTTCTTTTTCTATCTCTGGTATTGCTACCGGATCACCTTTCACCACCATTGGCAAAAACTTTTCTTTAGTCTGCTGATCATTCAGAATCATCCAACCAGGTTCCTTGATAGAAATACCTGATCCTTTCCAGAGTTCCCCAGCCACTTCCACAATAATGCTGCTCGAATAATATGTGTAATCGGGATAAAACTGTTTGAGAAAGCGACGGGCAACAAGCAGATAGATGTTCTGCTCATCTTCAGTAAGGTTTTTCGGCATCACCTCTGTAGGAATAATACCATGATGAGCCTCAGCCCCCTGCTTTTTGGTATTCCACGCTGGTGATTGAATAGTCGGGTCAGCCGCTGCAGCACCTTCAATATTCTGAGCACGCAGGGTATCAATGATGCTGGGAGCATCTTCGAACATCTCGTTTGGAAGATAACGACACTCAGTACGCATGTACGTAAGTACTTTATGTCGTTCATAGAGCCCCTGTCCAAGTTCCAAAGTCTGCTTAGGAGAATAGCCAAATTTATCTTCCGCTTTCTTCTGCAGGTCCGAGAGCAGAAAAGGCAATGGTGGTTTCTTCTTTTTCAGTACCTGCTCAGTTTTCTGAACCACACCCTCCTGCCCTTCAACTTTTTCTTTGAGTTGATCGGCAGCTCTCTCGTTTACCAGTCGACCTTCCGGGTCAAGACCAGTTGCAAGCTCGTCCGGTGCCCAGGTAGCAACAAAATCACCCTGTTCGTGATTGACGGTTGCACGCATCATCCAGTATGGTTTTTTCGTAAACTGCTCAATTTCACGGTCTCTATCCACCACAAGAGACAACGTTGGCGTCTGGACCCGTCCTGCAGAAAGAACAAGATTGGATTGCCCTGCGGCGAGGGTCAAACCACGTGTTACATTTATGCCGACAAGCCAGTCTGCATTTGATCGGCAGACAGCCGCATCTTTGATATTTTTAAACTGAGTATTATCGCGGAGGTTTGCAAAACCCTTTTTTATCGTACGAACATCCAGGGCAGATATCCACAATCGTTCGGCTGGCCCGGTATAGCCAAGATAATCGAGAACCTCATCAATTATAAGTTGTCCTTCACGCTCCGGATCACCAGCGTTTATTACTTTATCAGCTTTCTTTAAAAAATTATCTATTATACGAAGCTGTTCAACAGTTCTCGGTATTGGCTCTAATATCCATTTATCCGGTATAATCGGGAGATCTTCTGATCGCCACTGCTTATACCGCGGGTCATAAATATGGGGATCGGCCTGTTCCAGGATATGACCAATGCACCAGGTACACACCACATCACCTTTACAATTATAAAATCCTTTCCCTCTTCCTGTAACTCCAAGAAAGGTAGCAAGATCTTTTCCTACACTTGGTTTCTCTGCAATCAGCAGGGTCATTCCCATTTACAACTCTCCTCAAATAGTACGGATCAAAATACGACCAGACCGTCTTTCCTATACTACTTGAACGAAAAAATCAAAATTTGTCTCCCCTCTTCATCATTTTTCTTACATGACAAAAAGACAAAACCAGCTAGAACAGCGTTATTACCAGTACACACCTTATGACTTTTAACATACTGTACATACATGCTATTCACTTCCATTCACCCCAGGAGGGCGCTGCAAACTCAGGGACAACTACCACAATCTAGACTGCGGTAAGAGCATAACATTCCCAGCTCATCAATAGACTAATTTCTGCTAAAATGGTAAACAACCCTCGGAAGACTCCAAACAAATCAAGGCTTGAACGGTTCAACACATTTCAGGCGATGTCATGATCGATGGAATCCACTACAAATATAAGAAAATACTACCTGGAAAAGAGTTGTATACATCCTGCATACTCATTCCCATTAGGCAGACACTAATCAGCGATATATAGAGGAAAAATGGAACGTTTACTTATCATCTCCGCAGCCGGTTTAACTGGAACCATCTTTTACATTTGGTTTTCCCGTATGATGAACAGGAAAGCCATGCATGATTACATTACGTCCAACCTATGGCTAATGCATCCCAACGCCATATGTTACTGGCGTACAGGAATGGCAGTTGTCGGTTTTTTTCTCTACTTCTTCAGTCCTTTCCAGGCACTGGCAATTTTCATATTCACCTTTGCCGCCATACTTGACGGAGTAGACGGGGTTGTCGCACGTGGCTGTAACCTCGGAACAAAGTGGGGTGAATGGTTAGATCCCATGTGCGATAAGCTTACCTATCTGCCACCTTTATTAGGATTTGCGTATATTGGTATTATTTCGGTCAAGTTGGTCTGGATTCTTGTAGCTATTGAATTAGCTGGGCAATTCTTTGCACGGCATATCCTCTCTATGATGCGCATATCGGGGGCTGCAAATAACTTTGGCAAAATCAAGGCTATTATCTGCTTTGCCCTTGTTATTTTTTGTGCCTTGCTTGATGAAAACCGTACCATGCTCAACCTGGGGGATGAAGTGCTGACAGCCTGCATAATTCTTTCCGCAGCTTCGGTGGCTTTCAAATTTATTCCGAACCGCCTTTATGCAGATATCCTTTCCACCCTCAATTTCATCTGTGGTATTACAAGTCTTGTATTTACCTATCAGCATCGTTTTGCCTGGGCAATATGTATTATCATTGCAGGACAACTTTTTGATCTCTTTGATGGTAGAATGGCAGAAATGCATGGCGGTACCAAATATGGCCCCTACCTGGACGATATTGCCGATTTTGTCAGTTTTGGCCTTGCACCAGCCTATGTGATATTAGAATCAGGAGGTGCTTTTGCCTGGGTTTTCAGTCTTATATTCATCGCTGGAGTTGCTTACAGGCTCGTTCGTTTTGTAACTGTTGACAAACACCGCACCGACCTGCCAGCAGGGATTTTCAATGGCCTCCCAAGTCCCGCTGGTGCGTTAATCGTTTTAGGTGCTGCACTTGTCTTTCCACCCAATATCCTCCAGGGAGTAGCCATCCTTTCCACCTTTCTGATGGTGAGTCATATTCGTTTTGCCCATTTTGGCAGAATCATTTTAAAACAGATCCCAAAACCTCTGTTTTTTATGACTTGCGCAACAATCACCGTTACACTTGCATTTGTACTCAAAACCAAAAATGTTGAAATATTTGGTTACCTGATCCTCTCCTCTGTTATCATGTACATGATAGCGGGAAGAAAATGGAAAACCTCTTGCGAGACTGAGGCTTGATCGGTATATTCTGTCCTTACCCACCACATAGATTTTTTATAAATCTCTCTCTGTTTGACTTCCAGGAAAACATTTTCCCGTGACAGCAGTGCATAATGTATTACTTTGTGGTATATACAGTTCAGGTCATTTTGCATGAAGGAACAGATAGAGTTGTAATAGGCCTGTTTACCAAGAAAGCAATACACTTGATGAGTATCCTGTAGCATTGCATAGACTTACCAGTATTCATGATGTTTCAACCACTCGACATACCCCAACCTAGACAACTCCCACGCACTGTAGAAGAAGTTGTAGATATACTGTTCTCAGACCTCCTTTTACGGGACAGAATGGTCATGGCCAAGCTGTCAGAAGACGAACTGGACTCTACCGTCTATCTTGCCCTTGCAAAGTCAATCCGCAAAGAATTCGGTCTCTACAACGGTAATGAACACCTCATTACATCATGCCAATCATATCTTGGCAAAGAGTACGATAACTTTGAAGATCCAGCCATGGTTATCATCAAGGAGTTGTGGAAAAAAATACGAGAAAGCCATCACTTAAGACTGGTAAAGGCGTAGCCTCTACGCTTAACCTACCTGCCAGTCACAATCGGGCCCGCTCGTTTAGTTTTTCCTACTAAGAACTTGCTTAAACCTGCAGGAAGTTCTCACCGATGAAAGTACGCCCGGCCAGCTCTGTCTTACATGCGGATCTTGGCTTCAGTTTTCTCAGGATTTTTCCCCAGATGTGTATATCTATTGCAAGCGGCCCCTGCAAATCTTCCAACTATGTGCTGCAGATCAGAATCTAGCCAGATCGTCGAGAAAGCAGTATCGGCTTTGAGCTTGTCACTAAACCTGAATTGACAGTCATCCTCAACGGTGACAGGGTTAAGAAAAACGTCTTCATAAAGTGGTTTCAATTCTCCTTCTGTGGCCCTATGAAGAAGATCCTGAATGGTGTGGATAAAGAATTTCTTCACTTCCTCTGTTGATTCTGCGGTGCTTATTTGTTGTCTGAAGGCTGGCAAGAGTTCTTTTTCAATTTTTGAAAATGAATGCTGTACTGTCATGTACACTCCTCCTGTTTGAATGGACTCCAGTAAGCTCCATGCTCCTTTATCTATACTCTGGAACATCGGTTGGATGACTGCTCAGCTGAGCCGGGCATGGGAATGGTTTCTTTTAGTTTACGTCTTCCCTATCACCCTGTCAATTCGTCTTTTTTAAACCTCAGACGCTTTGGATAGCTGAGACATAATTCATGGATACAACACGATAATATGATTTCAGCGGGATATTCGAAATTTCTTCGGTTGCTTGACCTGCAAGGATGGTAGTCCGAATAGAGAGAAATAAAAAAGCGGAAAATCAGTGCCATTCCTGATTTTCCGCTTTCAACGACAATATGAGCAAATTAGACGTGTTGTTAAAAGGTAACCTTCTCCACCCTGTTCCCAAGAAGCTGAGCGAACTCTCTTTCCCAACTCTCACCACCTACCGACTTTGCCAGCATAACCGCCATATGTTGAGGTGTAATACCAAGATCACGATTACGGCCAAGGCCAGAAATACATGATGGACAATTGGTTACTATAGTCGATGACTCACGCATTCCGTTAAGTGCCTCTTCAAGTGATTCCCGTTTGCGCTGCATCATCTTGTAACTGATATCAGGCCTGGATATAGCAAGAGTACCAGCCTCAGAACAGCAATTTGGAACAACAGTTACTTTTTCAGCAATATGGCGAACATTAGAAGCACCTTCACCATCAAAAGAGTCATGACAGGGAGCGTGATAGAGAACCTCTTGCATCTTATGTTCACTAAAGTTCAGATCACTATTTTCCAAGGTGAAAGCGGATACATCTTGAATATTACAGCTAAAGATTTCTTCGACACCAATCTCATGAATCGCCTCACGGCATGTACCGCAGCTTACCAGAAATTTATCAAATACCAGATACCCGAGCATCTCTCGTATTTGACTAAAAATAATTGTATTCCGAAGTGTAATCTCATCATGCATTTTTTTCTTAGCATTGACCTGAGCCGGAAAGCCACAGCAAAGAAATGGTGGCGGCAAAACAACTCGCACATTACTTCGCAATAGTATGTAGATAGCCGCCATACTGATATCAGAATAGAGTCGCTCAGAGCCACATCCAGGGAAGTAGAACACAGTCTTCACAGGCTCACCCATTGGCTTCAACATCAACGCCTCGTTAGACGAACAGTCTGGCAGACTTGCCCAGAGGGTTTTACCAGATGCCGGCATCATCGGTGACTTGAGCATGGTCACATACTGCCAGTCTTTTTCTTTTAGTTGAACCGGCGCTTTCTGCAGGAACTTGGTACCTAATTGCTGAACCTGACTACCCCACTGCAGAACGCCTTTCCGAAACACTGAATTGAAATACTTGTTTCGATTCTTTAAATATCCTAAAGAAAGCTGTGTAGCCGGTGCGGTATTTTTGTAGCCAAGCTCACTAAGGATACCACGCTCAAGCACACTCACCTCAGCAGTATCGATATTTACTGGGCATGGCGTGAGACATTTTCCACACATAGTACAGTGATCGGCAATCTCCTCAAGATTCTTCATCTGATTAAAGCGAGGCTGATGCGAGCGCTGAATATCATAGAGAAGGGCTTCAATAAGTGAGCCGATCACCATATTCTTGTTTCTCGGGTGCATAAAAATATTCGACCCGGGATAGTACACACAGCACCCAGCCATACATTTGCCACAACGTACACACTTGGAAATCTTCGCTGCCAGTGTTTCAAGAGATCCGTGCTGCAGGATCCTTGCTTCCAGTTCCAGCAGGTTAAATGAAGGAGTAAAGACTTTATTTATAATATCCGGGTCACTTAACATACCCGGGCTCATCAAACCGTCAGGGTCTATATGCTTTCGGTATTCAACAAGTTCCTGTCGACGGCTTTCCTCCAGAAACTTCATTTTGGTTATACCAATACCATGTTCACCAGAAACAACCCCACCAAGCTCAACAGCCTTGGCCATTACATCCTCAGCAGTTTTTTCAGCACGCTTCATCATCTCGCGATCATTAGAAAAAACTGGAATATTCACATGATTGTTACCATCTCCCGCATGCATATGGGTGGCAATAACAATACGGCGAGAACGTACCTGCTGGTAAATTTCCTCAATTGTAGCGGAAACTTTACCGTAACCGCTAAACAGCTCCAACAAATCAGCCATGAGTTTTTTGATATACGCTTCATGACGAACGGACTCTTTCGTCCGTAAGGCAAGTTGTGAAAGGGTATCCTCGCACAACTCCAGGGCCTTGGGTATTTTTGCTTCAAGCCAGTCTGGATCCTCAATAGGTTCAGCTTCCCGTAGATAACCCATGATACTGAGGATAAACTGCTCTTTATTGTATATATCTTCCTCAATATTATACTGATCGACAAATCGGGTAAATTCTGCCAGACCAGCCAGCGGTAAAACAATATCTTCATTCAACTTAAAAGCATTTGTTCTGGCAGAAATCGCTCCAAGCCGTTTACGGTCACGCCAGAAACGGACTGCTTCATCAGCATCCTGGGCTGTAAACAGTTCTGTGTTTTCGTAATTCGACAAGAGGGCTTCAAGGCGCTTCTTCCCTCGCATAATCTGTTCACTGGTGTGACCCACCATGTCGATCAGCAGCACCGCCTTAGGATGCTCACTGCGAGCGGCTTTGAACTTGTACTGAATTGCCTTGATATACTCTTCATCAAAATGCTCAAGTGCAATCAGTGCCTCTTCACCTTCGTTTGTGAACTCTTCGGAAATCTCAACGATGACCTTGCTGGCCTCATCCATATCATCGCCAAAGAATTCGAGACAGAATGTTATTTTACGCTCATACGCTTTATAAAGAACAAATTCAGCAGACGTAATTACCCCATCGACACCTTCTTTCTGTAAACCGGGAACACCTTTTAGCGCCTTGTTGGTAATATCTTTCCAGAGACCTTTTTTACGGATCTCTTCACTGCCAAGTTCGATCTGTTGTATTACCTTACCCGCGTGATCTATGACCTCATAGCGCACGATATCACCAGGCAGAATCTTCCGCATGGGGTGCTCTATCCGCTGTACAGTCAAAAGCCCCTTTCCGGGCATAGCGATGTTAAAAGACAACAGGTTATCTATTGCTGTACCCCAGAGAACAGCGGTTTTTCCACCTGCGTTCTCTGCAATATTGCCCCCAATAGTCGACGCCCAGGCACTGGTTGGATCCGTTGCAAAAACCAGGTTATCCGTAGCGGCATGTGCCATAGCATCAGAGGTAACAACACCCGCCTCTACTCTTGAAACCGGTACCATTTTATCCTGGTCGTTCAGATGAGAAAATTCCCGATACTCGATTGGATAGATTTGGGTCAACTTTTCGGTATTGATTATTACACATCCGCTTGATACTGGTACACACCCGCCAGTCAAGCCAGTGCCACCACCTCGAGGAATAACATGCAAACCGAGCTCTGCGATAGCGGTCATAAGGGGTGCAACCTGCTCCTCAGCAGATGGTCGAACTACTGCTACTGGTAGGAAAAGACGCCAGTCTGTTGCATCTGTCGCATGACTTATCAGGGTAAACGGATCAAACCAGACATTCTCTTTGCCAATAACAGGGGTCAGTTTTTTTACAATCTGTGCACGGTGGCTGGCAACTCCACTAATCTGTGTCTTCAGACCATCCAGATGATCACGACATATACTTACGAGATTAAGTACCTTTGATGAACGCTCTGATCCTGCCCTACCTATCGCCGCGGCTTTTTCAATGAGAGAAAGGTCTTCTTCCGCAGTCATGAAAAACTGCTGGCGCCTCGTCTGAGATTCGATGAGTTCCTGATAAAGAAACGGATTGCGGTGTAAAATGAAAATATCACCTATAAAACGCATCACCAACCGTGCAGACCTGCCGGTGATACGAAGATTTCTCAGTTCCTGTAAATCATCCCAGACCTCCTGCCCCAACAGTTGATTGATAATTAATCGATCATCAGCCGAGGTAAAATTATAGGGAATTTCCCGATAATCTTTTTTTTGCATCGTCTTTCCGCCTTCTCTATCAATAATTCTCGCAGAACGTAACTCTCGCTAAAAATTCTACGCTTTCAGTATTTAAATGCCAAACCAACTACGTTTTCGACACAAATGCCGGTATTATTCAACACAAAACGTGCACACTTTACGGATTCCGCAGTCTGCATTTTTTCCGAGACACCTCTACCACGCCCACACCAGGCAGACAATTGTGACCTGCAGGTACCGGTTGCCCCTTACCTGAAGCAGATGGTAATTCAGAAGGATGCTAAGCAGTGTTGCCGGGAAGAATACTTTCGAAAATTCGATGTCATAGACAACAAATCATATGAGGGAGTAAAGGAAAACCTCAAGACTCCATACAAGTAATACCCTGTTCGACATCCTGATTCTCCAGCATTTGCGCAAGTCCGCTATGCCGAGGATAATCGGATTGGAGAGCATACACTAAAATCTTTTTCGATGCTACTATCTCAACAAATTCTTTTGCCCGGGTAACGGCTGTATAGATAAGCTGTCTGTTCAATAATCGGTTTTCGTCAACCGGCAGAATTACCATCACCTCATTAAATTCCGAGCCCTGGCTTTTATGAATTGTCATGGCATATACTGTCTCACATCTGGGGATCCTGTAAGGAAGGCAACTTTTGAACGTTCCGTCACCTCGTTCAAACCATACTTTTAAACTACCATCTTCCTGGTCTGGCAGGCAGATGCCGATATCACCATTAAACAGCTCAAGATGGTAATCATTAGCGGTTATAAGCACTGGTCGGCCGAGGTACCATGGTGTAGACAAGCAATCGTATCCTCCTATTTTAAGGTAGCTTTCAACACCTGAATTAATCATCTTCACTCCTCGACTACCCTGCCGGGTGGAACAGAGAACCTGGAAGCGACTATATGCCCTAAAGACTGATTCCATTCCAAATTCAGAGACATTCTGCACAACCTCCATATATTCGCTATATTTATCCCCAATATACGAAATATACGAATTCCGCAGTAGTGAAACGTTATGAAATGAATCATCTGCAAGAATAGACCATGCCAACTCTCCATCTCCTGCATTTATAGCCGCTGCAAGCGTTTTTATTCCTGTGTCAAATCGGTAACTTTTTTTCAATTCCACAGTATTTCCAGGAAGACTTCGAATACAGTCTGGTAAAACTGCTCCGGATTCAACAGATGCTAACTGGTCCTTATCTCCCAAAAGAATCAATCTCGACTCCGCTTTCAACGCATCTACTACCTTGCTCATCATTGCCAGGTCAACCATAGATGCTTCATCTATTACCAGCACATCCCACGGGAGCGGATTTTGACTGTTATGACGAAACTGTGGGCGATTACGTTGTACACCCAGTAATCTGTGAAGGGTGCTTGCCGCTGTCGGAATAGCAGTAATAATCGGTTCTGGAAAATCCAGAGTAGATAGACTGTTGCCAATAGCTTCCTGCAATCGCATTGCTGCTTTACCAGTTGGAGCCGCAAGCGCTATGCGCAATCCTAGGCCATGCGCCTGAAGCAAGAGGCCGATAATTTTTACCACCGTGGTGGTCTTACCGGTTCCAGGTCCTCCTGAAATAATGCAAAGTGATCTGCTTAGTGCTACCTCTGCTGCCTTTTTCTGCCAATCCGGCTCTAGGCCATCTCTTCCGAAGCAATCGTCCAACAGCTGCTGGAACCCCTTCACATCATGTTCTTTTACTGCAATAGCCAAAAGTTGTTTGGCAAGACGTGCCTCATAGCTATAATATCTGTTCAGATACAGGCGCCCTAGACATACAATCAGCGGGGTTACAGACGAAGAAGACACTAGGGGGCTTTGCAGCAAAATTGTCTGTTCACTCTGCTTCACTGGCAGGCAACTATGTCCATTAGCCATAGACATGGACAATCTCTGCACCAGTTCTGCAAACTGTTTTTCCTCTTTAGGTGCAAGGCCAGAACGTTCCGCCATAAATCTAGAGAAATGCAGGTCAAACAAACCAGCCTGGGTCTCCACATTCATATCTTTCCTCCAACCGCACTGTCTAGTCGTTTAAGCAGTTCAACTGAAGGTAAGGTATAAAAGACACCACTGCCAGGGATAGCTGAAACCATACCACGAACAAAAAGATACATAACACCGCCAAAATGATCTTCATACCTGTAATCTGGAAGTACATTCTGAAGGTGCCGATGCAACACAAGAGTATAAATCCAGTACTGCAATCCATAGTTGTGAGAAGCCATGGCCTGAACCAGTCTGTCACCACAATAGTTATTTTGACTGTCACCCAGAAAATTTGTCTTATAATCGATAATATAGTAGCGACCAGCATACTCACAGAACAGGTCAACAAAACCTGTGAGATATCCCTGCATCAACTTGTATGAGAGTGGTACGACTGTAGGTTCATCTCGAAGAATTTCGTTAATTTTCGATGTCTCCAGACGACTCATGTGAAAATAGAAGGGCATTTCACTGAGGATGTATCGTTCATCAAGTTCAGCCAAAGAGAAACTATCCTCCTCATCTATCAAAGGGGTATTCACGATGGTTGCCAGAAACTCCCCGATACTCTTCTCGTCAGCCTCAATGCCATAGCGTATGGACAGTTTTGCTATCTCGTGATAGTTAGCCGTTCTGGTGCCAAGTGATGAAAATGAGAGTAACTCTAAAGCATCATGGATAAAATTTCCGAAATTGGCTCCAGCTGGAAGACCTGGGTGGCATATCTCCGCGCTTACTTCAAGATGATCATCGTCCATAATGACATCAGTACCATGATCCTCATGCTCGCTAAGAGAAGCCATAGCAGAGTAGCTCGACATCTGGTAGTCAGTATACAGAGGCCGTTCACCTGCAACCAATGCTGTCAGTTCAGCTGAAGCTTCAACTGAAGGTGAATAGACAGGCGAGAACTCTTCATTGCATTCTATAACCCGGTGTTTAACCCCCGGATTGCCAGCAATGGACAACAATGTGTTAAACTGCTGTTCATAACTTTCATCGCCATCTGGAAAAACGAGATACCCAAGCGCTGAGTCAAAGGATGATGAGATCCTGCCAGAATTCTTTATGTCTGCCCACATGGTGTAACAGCGTAGCTCTGCACGGGTCATTGCTACATAGAGCAAGCGTAGATCTTCCGCCAGCTCCTCTTCCTGAGCCTTTTTGCGGCGCTCATCAAATTGTGGAGATCCCAGGTCGACGATCAGGTTATTATCATCATCATGACAACTTATAACATGTTTTTCCTGATTAATACCTCCGGAGCGATACCAAAGATAAGGACAGAATACTACCGGATACTGTAACCCTTTTGCCCCATGCATGGTTACGATACGAACTGCCTGCTCATCGCTTTCAAGACGTAACTCCCGATCTTCCGCGCCAGTTTTTCCAGCAATCATCGAATTGAACCATAGCAGTGTCTGCCCTGGACCTTTTTTTTCGTTGGTCTCCTCTTCCTGTATGAGTTCCATCAGGTGATGAATATTCGCTATGCGTCTCTCGGCCATAGTTGAATCAGCCAGATTGATGTACACGTCCTCATCTACCAAAAAACGGGTCATCATTGATAGAAAACCGTGATCCTGCCATAGTTGAAAGTAGAGTTGGAAGCGGTTAAACCACCCATCAAAACGCTGTTCATCCTGCCAGATATCCAACAATTCATTGCCAGTGTATCCAAACCAGGATATAGCCATTGCACTTTTCAGTCTATAAACATCACCTGGGGCAAACAGTGCCTCCATGAGAGTTAACAACTCCAGACTTTCCCCAGTTTCAAAAATGCTCTTCTTACTGCCGACTACAGCTGGGATTCCTACCTGAGCAAAGCTCTGCAAATAGTCATCAGCCTGCTTATTACTGCGTACAAGTATTGCGATATCTCTTGCCTGCAGTGCACTTTCGCACACCTTGCCGTCCACTATTTTCCTCTTCCACACCGGATTTTCTTTACCAAGGAGACGACATACCTCATCTATCACGAATTCACGAAATTTTTCTGAAGCCCTGCCAGATGTCCAGCGCCCTTTACTATCTTTAGGGTAGCTGGATAGTTGGCAAAATTCCATCACCTCAAGAACTTCTCCATCCTGATACAGTTCACCATCTTCAGCCTTTTTTGCCGCCTGTACCGGTGAAAACGACATGAGCCGATCATCAAATGCAAAAGGATTGCTTCTGTTTTTAAAAATACGATTGATCGCCTGAACCAGAAGAGGGTGTGAACGGTAGTTGTTTTGGAGAGTTAGTTGCCTGTCAGCTCGCTCTTTTGCTGCAAAATAAGAATAGATATCGGCCCCACGAAAACGATATATGGCCTGTTTAGGGTCACCAATCAAATAGAGAAAATGGCTATTTCGTGCAAAGAGTGATGAAAAAATACGCCACTGAGCAGAATCAGTATCCTGGAACTCGTCGATAAGCGCCACATTGAAACGCGCAGACAGAATATTTCGTAATCCATCATCTTCACTTAGCAGCGCATGGTCAAGACGAGTTATCAGGTCATCAAATGACATGTGCCCCTGCCTGTACAAACTAGATTCAAGGTCTTCACCCAGGGAGGTAAGTAAATCCCTACGAAGCGAAAGGATCAGAAGATCAACACTCTCATTAAACCGTATTACAAGGTCATCAGGCAGTGGCCATTCAGCCAGGAATTCATCCTGTAGCTTTTTTCTAACCTTATTGCCATTAAGCGCTTCCTTTAAGCCTCCCCTACTAAGAAATTGAAAGTTCATCGGAAGCTTTGATTTTTCACCCGTAAAATAGCCATCAAGGGAAAGCCACCATGCTGGTAAATCATCGTGTAAAGCTTTTTTAAATTTCCCTTCTTCCCGAGTCTTTAAAAAAAGTACATGAAGATCAGCTGAATGATGAGTCCACCATACTGAGAGTTCGTTATAACATTTCCTGAACTGCTGAACCGCATGGTCTATATCGACAGTATCAGGATGCAGATGGACATAAGCCGAACCAGCTCTTGCCACACTCTCATACAATTCAGCGGGAGTTCTAAAATGTTCAATAACAAGTCCACAGATCAGAGAATCAAGAGTATATATTTTCCGTCGCCAATAGTCTTCAACTACCTGTTTTCTTACCTGATCTATATCTTTTAGCAACTCGACATCGAAGAGCTGCCCACTTTCCATAGACTGCTCAGTGAGCATCCGCTGACAAAAAGAGTGGATGGTGAAGATAGAGGCACGGTCTATATCAAATAATGCCTGCTGCAGCCGTTGTTGAGCAGATAGAGTGTCGTTAACTGAAGCAGCCCAGGCCTTGATAGTACTATCATCTGATGCTCCACCTGCAAGCAGATCACGTGCCTCAACAAGTCGCTGTCGTATTCTGCTACGTAATTCTTCGGTGGCCGCCTTGGTAAATGTCACAACCAAAATACGATCTATTGGAATAGCCAATTCCGTTACTGCCCGCAGCACCAGCATGGCAATTGCATAGGTCTTCCCTGTTCCTGCACTGGCCTCTACCAGGCTTACACCAGGCTGTAATGGAGTGATGGCACAATCCAGGTATAACTCATTGACCATTGGCATTCCTCCAGATTGGCTGTAGTACAGTTTCACAGAGTGATACAAATTCTTCGCCAAGCACTGAAGTCAAGTCACATCCCTGAAGTAGAAGAGCAGTCTCCGGCTCATATCCGGTTTCCAGATTATTGGCCAGCGTGGCATAGGCGGCATCCATCATTCCAACATTTTTTTCCGCCTTCTTTACCCATGAAATACCAGGCTCAATATAGAGCTGACTAGGTTGTCGATTACCGCAGATAAAGAGTCGAACCAATGTTTCAAGATCAGGAATATTTTCACAGCCCTCCGAAAATTTACATCTTCTATCAGAATTTAGCATCAGAACATCAACCGCTTTACCCGTCATTCGCTCATAAAGTAGGTAATGAAGCCAGCCTCTTAGCAGATCTTTGCCACCCATTTTCGTGTATCGCCATATCAGGCTTCCATTTTCATATATATCGGATAGTTTTCCTACTAAACGATAACCATCAACTTCAAGATCAATCTCAAGAGGTTCCTGAACCAGCCCCATATTGAATGCACTAATCGAATTTGCAAAGTCATGAAGTTCAGTAATTTTCTTTTCAAAAAAAATATCACCTGGAGTTCCAAGTGGCCAGCGCCCAGTTGCCTGCATTTTCTTCACTCTATTCTCTGCTTCAGAACCTGCGAGTATGCAGTCCAGCAACTCATTATTAATCAGAAAATTATCAAGCCCTGAGTGACTAAACATTTCACTCTCAGCAGTCAGCTCTACCTCACCAGCAACAGAAATCCCTAAACAGTCACGTACATACCAACGTTGAGGGTTAGCATAAAACCTGAACAGGTCAGATAACGATATTTCGGTTATGGTCATCTCTCGTTGCCCAGACCACCAGGGACGCTCTGCATTGTGTGATGATTGAAGTTTTTGGGCCACCTTGCAGTATTTTTCATCATAACTGAACAGATTGCCTGTTTCCTGATTGAAATATTTTCTGCTAAAAGGATGTAAAGGGTGATGTACAACCATCTCTGTTACCCCATAACAATCTTCAAGTACTTCCAGTAGTTCCGAAACTACTACTGATGGAGGCAATTTGTCGTTATTCTTAATCGACTGACCGATATAGCTGATATACAGTTGTTCCCTTGCTGCCATCAGCACTTCAAGGAACTGATAGCGGTCATCCATGCGCCGAGACCTGTCCCCTGGCCTATGACTCGATCCCATAAGGTCAAAGGTGGCAAAATTGTCGTTTTTAGGAAATGTACCATCGTTTAAACCAATAAGGCAGACCACCTTAAAAGGGATGGACCGCATGGGTAACATTGAACAGAAGGTGAGCTGGCCACGCAAGAAACCGGAACTTGAACGCGTCTCTTTAGACGTGTGTTCCAACCAACTGGAGATCACAGTAAAATCAACCTCACTCTGATGCAACTCGCCGGACTGTTCACCTAAACCGAGTAGAATTTCATACAGTTCATGGTACTCCCTGGTGTTACCGGAAGACGCCTCACTCCCAAACAGGTCACCAGCAATTTGAGTTAAATGTTTTGACCAGTCACGGAGTGTTAACGATTTACAAAAAACGTTCTGAGCATGCTCAATCAGGTTAAGAAACTGGCAAAGCCCCCCTAGTGCTAACGCATTACCACCCTCAACATCCGTAAATGGCAGAACTCCGTCAACAAATTCTTCACTGGCAATAGCATAGCCCATCAGCAAGCGCTCGATACCATGTTTCCAGCTTCCCTCAGAAAATTCCGGCAACCCCATCTCCAGACGTTGCTTTCCCGAAAGTCCCCAGCGCACCCCTGCTTCGACTACCCATCGCTGAAGATTCTCGAGATCTACCTGAACCAGTTGAAGTTTTTCAGAAATAACTGGTTCTTTTAGCAGTTCGAGCACTTCATCCCAGCCAAATCGCCCGTTAAACAGTGCTATAAAATCAGCAAACGCTGCAAGTACCGGATTTCTTCTACGTAGACTTCTGTCTGAAATAGAATGTTGTATGGTATCAAATACGGCTGGAATAAGAGAAGCGTACTCCTGAATATCAGGTGCCATCACGACAATATCGCGGAGCTGTAGTCCCGGATCTTGATAAAGATAATGAAGAATATGCTCTTTCAGAATCGTTATTTCACGAAGCCTGGAATGGCTGGAAATAATTCGGATAGAATAATCCTCTTTATCCCATTGATCCTGCAGCCGAGTCATCTTGCCATCCAGCAAATCTGATTGCAGCTGACGCAGAAGGCATTTTCTACCTGATGTCAGTGGGTCTTCATAACTTGAAAATTCCAATTCAAAATGTACATCATCAGCAAACAACATCCGCTGAAAGTCTCGTCCCTGCTGGCCCAGTGCCACCAAAAGCGGATGATTTTCCAGGATATCACCCATCTCCTCGCCCATTGCTGCTTTAGACTCTATAGTAGGTCTCATTAAACTGCGACGCCGTTCTATATCTCCCCAATACTCCCGACAAGGAGAAAGGACGTACAGGTGGACATCACTATGAGCAGCCAGCATTTGTAAATATCTGAGAAAAATTGGTGGCATAATTGAGAGACCAAACACCGAAACCCGTCGTGGAAGCACCCGAGAGTAGTCCTTTCCTGATCCAAGTTCAGTTATCACTTTCTGCAGAACCACGCCTCTATGTGGAACGCCATCGAGTTGAGAAACGAGCCGTACCCACAACGATTTTTGCCATAACTCGGCAGGTTCCCCTGTAATCAGTCTGTTATCATCCCATGCCGTTAGCATCTCCGGTCGCATCATCTGGTATTGATCAAACACATTAGCTAACTGCTCAGCTAACTGATACCGTTTGAGCTCTACGTTCTCTCCATGTAAATACCGCTTTACGGGCTGATATTCATCACCCTCTAGATCTCGCAGCAACTCCTCGATACGCCAACTCATTATTTTTCTGTCGTAACCGTCTGGAGTGATATCCATACCAAGCCGATGTGCACTCTGCTGGAGAAAACCAAGAGGCAGAAAATACTCGAAATTACACCAGCTCGTAAAATTCATAGCCAATGTTTGGGATATCATTCGCTCCATCCCCTGGCTCTGGATAAGAAATATTTCTTTTTCGAACACAGTACTTCGTTGACCTGCCCGAAGCACTTCAACCAGATGGTGTAGCAGGTTTTCGGTACGGTTTGAAACGTGTAGGTAGAGCATAGGAAATTTATGAGGAAATATTATATGGCATTAACTCCAGCTACTGCCAGAAAAGCGCAGTATCCTCTTTACTCGCTCCACAGAAAAGTTTCACGAGACCACAATCTGCTATGTTACATTCTTCATCTTCAACCACTATCGATAGTAACATGGAGATGTGCGAATCCTTACTGAATTCGATTCATCATTTACAGCACATGAGTAGACGGGTATTATTGCGGTGCTACACCCTGGCCGGCATATTCATAGATCCCAAAAAGTAATCCAGCCATAATTCCCAGGGCAAAAAACAGACGAAGGCGGCGATCCCACGGCATCTGTTTGCCACCAGCAGCATACTGCAGAAATGATACGATAAACACTGTGAAACCAGCAACAAAGGGAGCTGTCTGTAATAACTGCATACCAGTTGCCTTAGCGGTCGCCATAGCATCTCCGCCCAGTCTCAGGTTAAAGAGCAGATACAAAACTGCTGAAACATAAAATGTAATTTTTTCTCTTAATTCTGACATATGAATACACTCAAAGCCCTTTATTTTCCCGGAACAGAAATTTATTCCGGCAGTCAATTCCCGGCATTTTTGCTTTTTAAGGAAATCCACGTCTTACAGCCGGTGGAATCCATTGAAACTGCTGACAACAGCGCAGATATATTCAAAACGAGCGGACTCTGTCAAGCACATACTCCATCCCCCTTAGGTGAAAGCAGAGATCGCTTTCTCCGGCTGATTCGTGATATCAGGGAAAGAAAAGATGATTATGCCGCCCAACTCAGCTCACTTACAGTGGCAGCTTTGTCGGCTAACAAACCATCCATCGATGATACCCAGCAAGGAATCGTTACCTCACTTCTTGGCCATCACAATGTCGCATCTGAACCTGAAGCGGAAGATGATGTATTACTCTGGCAGGCACGACTTGTCCTGAAAATTGCTGAATTGCTAGACAGTGAAGAAGAGGAAGTGGCCATGCAGATGGCATGTGTAGATGATGAAGAGGAAAACCTCTTCAAAACACTTCAGGGCGAAGCAGATGAAGATGATGAATCCCTGTTTGCAGAGTTGCAACAATTACAGGAAAAGCTCTCTCGCCCAACCTCCAGTACCATCAAAAACAGGCTTAGCGCCTGGAGTAAGCTCTACTTTACCAGCAGTGGTTGTGAGTCAGATATCTGGCTAACGCATATGGTTGAAGCTGCAGATATTTTGCTGGAAAAATATGAAAACATTGCGCAATCACCTGCCCCGGTCATTGCAACGTTTGAGCTACCAGCAAATATAGGCTGGTCCAGAGAAGAGGCGGTTTCAGATATTCAGAGGTTCCAGGAAGGCAACAATGAACTCCTGACAAATATTGCCGAAGCAATCGCTACACCTTCGCCCGAGAAGCTCTCATCTTTTTCAGAGGCGTGGTCCTCAGCTCTGGAAACGTATTTCCCTGAAAAAGACACAGGTCGCACCACTCTCCTCCTCTACCATTTTACAGAGAGGCGCTGTGGCCAATTACTGGAAAAAGATTCAGGATCCGGGGCAATTTTAGCTGTCGTACGAATAAAAGAATAAGAATCAAAAAAAGCAGGATGGTGCCAAATATTCAGCATCGTCCTGCTTCGTTGTCTTCCTGCCTGCTCATGTGCGTATTCACGCAATCCACCACGTAGTCCGCTTAGGCCTTTACCCACCATGTTAACGTAGAGCAGGTTCTGATGTAATTGTCCCAGAATGTTGAATTCCCGCCCGTTATTCTTCTTTACAACAGGTATAGGGATTGATTGTCATAACAGGGCAGTGAGCACCACGGACGACCTTGTCAGCCACACTGCCAAACATGACTTTCTCAAGTCCCTTGTAGCCATGGGTACCCATAATAACCAGGTCACCCTGAACTTCTGCTGCAAAATCAACGATCTGCTCTGCCACATCTCCCATAAACACTCTGTGATGTAACTCGGACACACCAAACTTATCGCAACATCCTTGGAGTTCTTTACAAAATTCGGCCATTTTTTCCTCAGCCCCATCAACCAGTTCAGTTTCAAGGTTTGGCATACTCATCTGGGGAACAAAAAAACCGGAGTAGTCTTCAAAGTTTTGAACCACAAAAATCAAATACATCGCTGCATTAAACTTGCCAGCCATATACGCTGCAGATTCTGCGATCATTTTAGAGTTATCAGAGAAATCAATTGGAGTAACAACACGCCGTACATTCAATAATTTTTCCATACAAACCTCCGCTTATCTCATGTATTGTACAGCTAAGAAGACCTCTATTTCTTGTAAATTTCGGAACGTTCACCTGCCAGCACTGTCAAGTTCCCAGAGAAACAAAACAGAATAGCCTTTTTGCTATACTCTATTTTTTCACAGTAAATTCAAATAATCAAGAGATACTTGCCATATATATCCAGGGTAGTCGTTCTTGTTGCAGAGCAACTATTTGTTGGACTGACTATTATCTTCACTTGGGCTTGAAAAATACCTTTTTCTGGATATTGTTTCACTTTCTAACCGTATATCAATATGCATTACGCACTTTTTTTGAGGAGGAATTTCATGAAACGGATAAAAGCAATATCTATCAGCGACAGAAAGGGTATTCGCAAAAAGAATATCGATTCAGTCAGGCTGGTTGAAAATTTCGGCCTCGAAAATGATGCACATGGCGGAAAATGGCATCGCCAGGTAAGTTTTCTTGCTGAAGAGTCCATTGAAACTATGCGACAAAAAGGCCTAAAGGTTGTTGCTGGCAACTTTGCCGAGAACATTACTACAGAGGGCATTGACCTCTGTTCACTTACTGTCGGTACCCATGTCCGCCTTGGAACTACCGAACTTATCATCTCTCAGCTTGGAAAAGTCTGCCATAACCCTTGTGCTATCTACCACCAGGCTGGTGATTGCGTAATGCCCAGAGAGGGAATTTTTGGTGTGGTTATAAAAGGCGGACAAATCAAGGTTGGTGATGAAGTCGAAGAACTTGGCACCCGATCATCATCAGCGGCGATTATTGGTTCGGCTGAAACAGAAAAAACATTTGGTGCCCAGTTAAAAAAAGTGGTTCAAACAAAATGGCAGCCGGGTTTCATTCGGTTTGACAAGCTCAAATCTAAGGAAGATAACCTACAGGAAATATTAACGGACCTCCTTGAGACACAGAACGTAGATAGGGTTATAGTATTTGATCCTGCTGGAAGACATGGACTAGCGCTTGCCGGAAAAACTGATAAAACCTCTAAGGTGTACCATTGCTCATCCATTGCCGATGTGGAATCGATATAAATATTAGTTTTCTCCCCTCTGGTAGTGTTCTCAGCTTTCAGAGGGGAATATTTGCTGCTTAAGGTTATAACAGATGATCGGTGATCATCTGTTATAACCTCGTTAATTCATTCTTCACCGTTCTTGTACATCAGTGCAGGATCTCGTTTATTAACTCACGATATTTTTTTTCTATTACATGCCGTTTTTTCTTTAGAGTATTCGTCAGCTCCTCACCAAGCTTGAATTCTTTGTCAAGAAATGCAATATTTTGGAGCTTTTCGTAAGACTTGAATCCCTGCTTGGGCATAAGCAGGCGGTTCATCTCTTTTTTCACATGATCAAGAACATTACGGTCTGCCAGTAGCTCGTTTTTCTCTTTTTTTAGATCACTAAACTTCTTGCCGATAAACTCTTTCAGCTCTTCCATATTCGGAACAACGAGAACTCCCAACCCCTTTTTATCCTGCCCTACCAGAATTGCATCCTGCACAAAGGGAAACATACTGATGGTATTTTCAATACGGGTCGGATCTATATTTTCACCACTCGCAAGAACAATAATTTCCTTAGCACGTCCTGTAATTACCAGTTCACCGCCAATGGTAAGCTTACCCAGATCGCCAGTTTTGAAGAAACCATCTTCTGTGAACGATTTTAGATTTTCCTCTTCATTTTTATAATAGCCACTGGTCACCTGAGGGCCCTTAACCTCTATAAGTCCCTCTTCCCCAACTGGCATGGCCTCACCACCCTCGGAAACAATACGTAATTCTGTGTGAGGAACAGGTGGCCCCAACGTGCCATAAACCCGACATGTTAACCCTCGACCTGCAATTGCAGGAGAACATTCAGTCATACCATAAGCGTTAACAATCCTGATTCCTACAGCATCTATCCATTCCTCAAGATAAGTGGCAAGGGTGCCTCCACCACTTATTGCAAGCCGCAGGCGTCCACCAAACCTTTGCTGAACAACAGATAATTTCTTTTTTGCAAGCAGGTAAAGAGGGCTGACAATCACGATTTTCATGAGCGAAAGTCCCTTTTCCAGCATACCAGCAACACTCCCCGGTTCATTATAGTTTGGAAGACGGTTAAAAAGTTTACGCTTGTTTCGACGAAAAACTGTAGATGCCCAGATCAACGTCCTGAAAATGCGCATAGGTGTAGCGCCTTTTTTTCGCACACCTGCCTGGACCCTTGAGTAGAGAGATTCCCAGACCCGTGGAACCGTTGCAACTAAGGTTGGCTGATACTTTTCCAGATCGCCAGCAAACGTCTTGATTGATGAATAGACGAGAGTAGTTCCAGCTGCCAAGGCAACATACTCTGCAGTTCGCTCAAAAATATGCCATGATGGAAGGATAGAGAGCCAGCTATCTGAATGCGTTATCTGGATAATGCCAGGTATCACCCGTACATTGTGCATGATATTGGAATGTGAAAGTTTTACGCCCTTTGGCATTCCAGTGGTGCCAGAGGTATAGATGAGGGTCAACAAGTCATCTTCAGTAATATCCTTGCCACGCTGAATGAATTTCTCAACATCCTTTTCGGTATATCGCCGATCTGTCAACAAGTCAGAATATGAATATGTGCGATTGAATAAGGTATGCAGTGAAGGTCCAGTCATAACAAATGTGGATTTGACTTGCTTTAACGTCTTCAAACACTCGTTATGGTATTCAAGCAATTCTACATTCTCAACTATGAGATACGTGGCATCAGAATGGGTGATGATAAATTCCAATTCCATAGAAGGCGTGTCAGCACCACGTGGAACGTTAACAGCACCAAGACTCATTATAGCAAGATCAGTAACTATCCAGGCATAACGATTATCTGAGAGCAACATCACCTTATCCCCTTTGGAGATACCGTGATGCTTAAAAGCCCTGGAGAGAAGAAGAACATCCTCAAAGAGTTTTCCGTAACTCACAAAGTGTTCTTCATCACCGGAACGATAGATAAAAGCAGTATTTTCACGAAAACGGTCAGTACAATCCAAAAACATATCAAAGATTGTTTTCGATACTCGAGGTCCATCCTGTGCGTCATCAATTTTTTCGAGGGATATCAGTTCCTTTCCTGTGTCATTCATTTATGCCCCCAGTGCACACCAATAGTTCCCATCATGAATTTTCGGTACCCGACATCCTGCAGACCAGCTTCACTGAATGCTTCAGCAAGCGCCTCTGCTGAGTAAAAATCCATCGTCGATCCTGTGAGATACGCATAGGCAGCCTCGTCATCGGCAATCATTCTCCCCATAAGAGGTATACCATACGCAAAATACAACCGAATAAATGGGTAGAGCAAGTTTCTTGCTGGAGGAGTAGTGTCGAGACAAACCACCCGCCCTCCAGGTTTCAACACCCTCCGGACCTCACGCAATACCTGGACCGCATCATCGACATTACGCAACAGATAGCCAAAGGTAACTGACTCAAAAACATTGTCATCATAAGGTAGATTGTTGGCATCACATGCCTGCCAGTCAATGCCTAACTCCGGAAATCGCTTCTGTGCCTCCCGCAACATGTTTTGAGAAAAATCAGCACCAAGTATTCGGGCCTCAGGGTGTAACCTTGCGCTTAGTGCAGCGATATCACCGGTACCTGTAGCCAGGTCAAGCATCCAGCCTGTAGCAGGATCTCCAGCCTTTGCTACCACAAATTTTCGCCATTTCTGATCCTGCCCCAAAGTCATGACCCGGTTCATCAGGTCATATCTCCCAGCGATAGCATCAAACATCTTTTGTACACCCGGGCCCTTACTCAACGTACTCCCTCCACTGCCTTTATTCTCATAACCCTGATCATTTTCTTTCGCACAGGGTAATCGGTATCTTTTTATAACACATTGTGCCTACTGCATCAGCAGGGTGCAAAACCCGGAGTCCGCGGAAAAGGTATGACCTCACGGATATTAGACATACCAGTCACAAACTGCACCAGTCGCTCAAAGCCAAGGCCATATCCGGAGTGAGGAACGGATCCGTATCTGCGAAGGTCCAGGTACCATTCATACTCACTGGTTTCGATGCCAGCCTCAATCATTCTTTTCTCTAAAATCTCGTAACGCTCCTCTCGCTGACTTCCGCCAATAATTTCACCGATTCCAGGTACCAGAATATCCATTGCTGCAACAGTTTTACCATCATCATTAACCCGCATATAAAAGGGCTTGATGGCCGCAGGATAGTCGGTAACAATAATTGGGCATTTAAATAGCTCTTCACTGAGATATCGCTCATGTTCTGATTGCAGATCAATACCCCACTTGACCGGAAATTCAAATTTCTTATCTGTGGCCAGCAACTTTTCAACAGCCTCAGTATAGGTAATATGCACGAATTTTTTTTCTATTACCCCTTCCAGCTTAGTGAGCAGCCCTTTCTCGATAAATTTATTGAATAACTCCATATCCTCGGCACAGTTGTCAATAACATCACGAAGCACATATTTGAGCATATCTGTAGCAAGAGACATATTGCACTCCAAATCACAAAAAGCCATTTCAGGCTCTATCATCCAAAATTCTGCCAAATGCCTGCTTGTATTCGAGTTTTCAGCTCTAAACGTTGGTCCGAAGGTATACACCTGCCCAAGTGCGAGCGCATATACCTCAGCCTGCAACTGACCACTGACTGTTAACCCCGCTTTTTTGCCAAAAAAATCTTCCTTTTCTTTTTTAGGACCACCGGCGGCCTCATTTACAGTCGCCACCTGAAACATCTCGCCTGCCCCTTCACAGTCACTCGTGGTAATAATGGGAGTGTGCACCTGAACAAAACCACGCTCATGGAAAAACTGATTGATGGCCCAGGCTAGCCTGGAACGTACCCGAGCAACTGCACCTAGAGCATTGGTTCGAGGGCGGAGGTGACTCATTTCCCGTAAAAACTCAAACGAATGTCGCTTTTTTTGTAATGGATACGTTTCTGGTTCAGCCCAGCCAACAACAGTGATATCCTCCGCATGCAGTTCTGTACTCTGCCCCTTTGCAGGTGACTCCTTGGCAACACCTTTGACAATTACGCTGCAGCCAGTAGTAAGATGTTTTATTTCATTCTCATAATTGACAAGGCCTTTATCTGCGATGACCTGCAGGTTAGAAAGACATGACCCGTCATTCACCTCTAAAAATGAAAACCCTCCGGTATCACGTCGTGTCCTGATCCAGCCTTCCACGGTAATCTGTTGTTCTACAGGTTGTTCGCGCAGAACTATATTGATCCGTTGTTTCATATCACTCACCATATGTGTTGTGTTGGTCGTTGTAAGTGCATCAATCATTAAGAACAAAAGGTGTATATACATTCCAGCAAGGAGAAGTCAAATGAGTAACCTATTCGATGCTCTCTATAAAACCTGTTAGTCTATTACTTTTGTAAATAGTATACTACCATTTCACCTTTACCTGATAATTCCTGACTAGATTCTGTAATATCTTCCAGATGCTGCGCTACCACTTTGCATTTCACGGTTAAGAGGAAAAAGATATTCCGATCTGCACCTGAAAGCGTTTCAAAGTTCCCCTGCCCCTTAGAAATTACCATATCAGCCTGCTCAAATAGCTGACGAAATTCTTCTGAACAGCTTTCCAAAGGTGTTCCGGGGCAAGATGTACCATTGGCAATTATCGTCGCCCATTTATCAAGACCAGCGGTATACGCATCTTCAAGAAGAGCATCATTTATAATTGCTCCTGATTTTACCGCAACAGTGATATCCAGCTTCTTCTGAGCCAGAATTTCGATGACAAGTGAGTCGTAGACAATTTCACCACAATTATCAGTGAGGTACAGTATATTCGCTCCGGGTTGTAAACTTGCCAAAGCCGCTAACATCTCTGCTCTATGATCAATTGCGTAACTCATTTCCCGACTTCTTCGGAAAGCTTCTTCCACGTCAAATTGTCCCGCTGCACCATAATCAATTATGTTACCGGCAATCGCAAAACCGATTGCAGTCGCCAACGGAACCTTCGCATTTTTCACTTCTGCTTGCAATAGAGGTAAACGCAAAAGGGCTAGATCGTTTTCCTTTTTTTTAGCAGACAGGTAAGGATCGTCACAGCCAGTAATACCAGAAATAGTTTGATATACTGAAACAGCATTCGCAGGTGGTGTCTGTCCTCTATCCAAACCAGGCAACAAGGTAGCGACAGCTTGTAAAACAGCATACTGCTGCTCTTCACTGCAACCTTGTAGCCTTGCAACACGCAAGGCCTGATTAAGAAAGCATGGCAAGCAATCAGGTGTCATTTCCACAACATATACTCCTTACGGACGTTTGAAAGTGAAGCAAAGATCGATTTTTTAGCATCCGGTTCCAACGTATAAATATCATCTAGAATAGTCCGCACTTTCTCTCGGCGAGTATCAACTGCCAGGGGGCAGAGATTAGGCACAGCCTCTAAACACTGCAATTCGGCCATTGCCATAACTTCAGCTTTTTCCAGATAAGCCATGGGCCGAATAATAGAAAGGCGGTCATCAAAAAGATCCTGTTTAGGGAGCATCGTGGAGATATTTCCGCTGTAGAGGATATTTAAAAAGAAGGTCTCTACCAGATCATCTTTATGGTGACCAAGGGCAATTTTATTGTATCCTCTCTGTCGAGCAAGATCAAAGAGCTGACTTCTTCTGTTACGGGCACACTGATAGCATGTACGATCCGCTTCTGCTATATCCCATGCCTGCTCTACGGTAAATTCAACTCCGAAACGTTCAAGTTGTGAGCCGATACTTTCAGACGGACTGACAGTACCTTCATGCCTTCTCCAGAATTGATGATCCACATGAATCGCATTCAGAGAATAGTTAATGGGTGCCTTCTTTTGCCAAAATTTCATGAGCCAGGCCAAGGCCAAACTATCTACACCACCAGAAATAGCCAGCAAAACCCGGTCACCATCGGCCAGCATGCTATAATCGTGCATCGCCTGGCCAATCCGTTTATTAACCGAGCTGGGTAACGACTGCCTGCAGTTCTTCATTAACACGCACTACTCCATAACAAAAACGCCCACTCTGCCACCTAATTGGCGGAACCGTGGGCGAAGTCCAGTATCTCTGAATATCTCAAGATGTATACATTTAACTCGCGAACCTGAACATCCCGAGTCAAACTAAATACATTTTATTCTACAATTGAACGCTCTTTAACGCACAGTAAATCATTTCAAATATGGGCACTCAGCAATACGCTCTTTAAGCCCTTCTTTAACCAGCTCTTCGACAGTAATCCATTGAAATCCTCTACTCTGGGCCTTTCCAAACGAAAAAATATTACTTAACAGAGATTGCTGTGTTTCACTAAAATCCGCAGCCCAAATAACATTTTTTTCATTAGTATTGTACAGTCGAATTTCAAATGATGTAGAAGCTGGTTCGTCAGCGGCATACGTCGTCCCCTGCCTCTGCTTAAATTTTTTCAAGGTTGTAACCATAACCACATCACAGCTCGTTGCCCTGCCTGCTTCATCAATCGTAGTACCCAGATTCCCCATAACATCTCTTTCAAGCTGCTGTGATGACACTAGTCTCACTTTAGGGTTACCTTTCAACTCCTGGGCAAGCACTGAGTCTACATAGAGAAGTCCTGTGCGAATATTCTCATAATATCCACCAAGTTTTGCGACCTCTTCATCACTTCCCATTTGTGAAGGTACTACAGCAATGCAAGTGACAGGTTCAAGGTCCTGTGGATCCCCTGCCTTTGTGGCTTCCGGTGTTCCGGAGCATGAAGCTAGCACCAGTCCGACACATACTGTTGCAAAAACTGCATATAAAGATTTCACAGGTTTTCCCTCTATATTATTGGTAGTTAATTAATGATAACGTATATACAGAATTGACGATCCGTCTATTTATGCAGGGCTACAGACACCCCAAGGCTACAGACAGCCTTTAGTTGACATAACTCCACCCGATGCAAGCGATGTTGTAGCCTCGTTCATTGCCCTGCCAAGCCCTTTAAAGACTGCCTCAATAATATGATGTGCATTTTCACCATGCAACATATCAACATGTAAGGTCACACCAGCATGAAGACTGAATGCCCTGAGGAATTCTTTTGCAAGGCAAGTATCAAAAGAACCTAACTTCTGATCCATTGTAGCAACCTCATAATGCAGATATGGACGGTTAGACAAATCAACAACAATACGTACCAATGTTTCATCCATAGGCATATAGCAACTGCCATACCGTTTAATCCCGCTTTTGTTCCCTAGAGATCTTCCAAAAGCTTGCCCTAGGCAAATGCCTATATCTTCAACAGTGTGATGATCGTCTACTTCTGTGTCTCCGTCTGCATCCAGCCGCATATTAAAAAAACCGTGAACAGTGAACAATGTCAGCATGTGGTCTAAAAAAGGAACACCTGAATCAATAGTATATTCCCCCTTGCCGTCGAGGTTGAGGTCAAGGTGGATATCAGTTTCTCCGGTTTTCCGGGTTATAGTTGCTTGTCGGGGAGGTACGAGGATCTCATCAGCCATTTGATATAACTCCACAAATATATATATGATTTATTAGTTTGTTAATGAGTGCGTTAAAGGCAAGATATTTCTATTCAATTACTGTAAATCAGAATTTATCATACTCCAAACTTACAAAACCATCTCTATTTTTCGTGACATAACATCCCAAAAAAAATATAATCCTATTTCTATGATAACTGAATTTTTTATTGACACACGCACTGCAAGCTTGTATATATGCCGCTGTTTTGACACTACTGCAACAGCATGAGCGGGAATAACTCAGTGGTAGAGTGCAACCTTGCCAAGGTTGACGTCGCGAGTTCGAATCTCGTTTCCCGCTCCATTAGCGACTATAAAAGGTTCGGCGCTGCTGAACCTTTTTTTATTAATTGACAGCCATTAGAGGGACTTTAATGAAAACTTATCTTGCTCCAGTCAACGAGATCGATAGAAAATGGTACGTTGTCGATGCAGAGAATAAGGTACTTGGGCGTCTTGCATCCGAGATCGCCTCTCGCCTGCGCGGAAAGCACAAACCGACCTTCTCCCCATTTATGGACAATGGTGATTTCATCATTGTTACCAACGCTGACAAAATCCAATTGACCGGAAACAAGCTTGATAACAAGAAATATTACCGTCATACAGGGTATATAGGTGGAATAAAAGAAGCAAGTGCAAGAGAGCTTCTTGTAAAACATCCTACCGACCTTATTACCAAGGCGGTAAAAGGCATGCTGCCGAAGAACAAGATTGGCCGTGCTCAGCTGAAAAAACTGAAAGTATATGCTAGTGCAAATCATCCGCACACCGCACAGCAGCCTGAAGTTTTAGATATTTAATCCTGGAGAGGGAAAACCATGGTTCAAGATCGTTTTTACGCCACCGGCAAAAGAAAAAATGCTATTGCTCGTGTATGGATTACACCCGGTACTGGTAAAGTAATTGTTAATGAGATGGAAGCTGATGCATATTTCGGCAACACTTTCAAGACTCAGAAAATTGAAAAGCCTTTTAAAATTACTGAGACCGTCGAGCAATATGACGTACTTGCTACCTTGAAAGGTGGTGGTAAATCGTCCCAGGTTGATGCACTTTCACACGGTATCTCCAAAGCACTACTTGAAGTTAATGCTGAGAACAGACTGCCACTGAAAAGATCTGGCCTGCTCACTCGTGACCCACGTGTTAAGGAACGTAAGAAATACGGACAAAAAGGCGCACGCGCCAAGTTCCAGTTCTCCAAGCGTTAATCACTGGTTCCAGTTTGCTCTGCGTTTTCTTTTCTTTGAAAAGTTATTGTCAGAGCGAATAATAAAAGAGTATCGCTTTGTGAAAGGCAATAACAGTATATCTGTTATTGCCTTTTTCTTTTAGGCCACAATAGTCCGACGGGAAGCTCTTTTATAATACGATAACTGATGTTTTTTCACACACAGGAGCAATCCATATGATAAAAGTCGCCATAGTTGGAGCATCAGGATATACCGGTGTCGAACTTGCCCGCATCCTCTGTAATCATCCCCATGTCGAATTAACTGCTGTCACCTCTCGTCAATATGCTGGCATGCCCCTTGCCGAAGTTTTCCCCAACCTGAGATCTAAAGTCTCTCTTGTTTGTGAAAATCTGTCTCCCTCAGAAATCTGCAAGCGAGCCGATGTTGTGTTCACTGCTGTTCCCCATAAAACAGCAATGGATATTGTACCACAATTACTTGAGGCTGGAAAAAAGGTTATTGACCTCTCCGCCGACTACCGTATACACAATGTAACAACCTATGAAGAATGGTATCAGCCACATTCTTCCGCCAAGTATCTTCAAGAAGCCAGCTATGGGCTACCTGAACTACATAGAAACCAAATTATTACATCACGCCTAGTTGCTAATCCCGGTTGTTACCCAACCTCTATCATTCTTGGCCTCGCACCCTTATTGACTGCGCAAGCTATCGACCCTCACAGCATCATAGCCGATTCAAAATCCGGCACGTCAGGTGCTGGTCGTGCAGCTGCAGTGGGGACATTGTTCTGTGAAGTAAATGATGGTTTCAGACCATATAAGGTCGGCGGTACTCATCGTCACATCCCCGAGATTGAACAGGAGTTGATGATTCTGGCCGGGGAAGAATTAGTGATTTCATTTACCCCTCACCTGTTGCCAATTTCCAGAGGTATCCTGAGCACAGTCTATGCAAAGCTGAACAAGGGCTTTGACGCTGAAAAAATTGCTGCTCTCTATGCTAGCCGGTATGAAGGTGAAGAGTTCATACGAGTCCTTCCAGCCGGAACATTACCAGCGACGCAGTTTGTACGAGGTTCAAATTATTGCGATATCGGTTTTACTTTGGATGAACGAACCGATAGGGTAATTGTCACTACAGCTATTGACAATGTTGTTAAAGGTGCAGCAGGACAGGCAGTTCAGAACATGAATCTCATCTGTGATTTCCCCGAGAATACAGGCCTTGAAGGGGCACCGTTCTTTCCATAAACAAACCCCTTTACCACCAAAACCGGAGTTTTCTGACAGTGCAGCGCAACATCCGATTACTTATCGCCTTCGACGGTACCGAGTTTAATGGCTGGCAGCGCCAAAAACACGACATAACAATTCAAGGTGAAATAGAAAAATGTCTTGCCCGCATGACTAACAGCGACGTCATGCTCCATGGTGCAGGACGAACAGATGCCGGTGTCCATGCTGATGGAATGGTGGCTAACTTTCCAACTTCTTCCAGAATATCTGTGGATGCGTTTCAGAAAGGACTTAATTCGATGCTTCCTTTTGCAATTCGAATCCTTGCGGCTAATGAAGTTAGTCAGGATTTTCATTCACGATTCTCAGCCAAAGGTAAACACTATGAGTATAAACTTTTCACCGGAAAAATAATGCCACCGGCTGAACGACTCTATGCTTTGCATGTACCTTACACAATGGATTTTTTTTCAATGTCAGCTTGCATGGAGACACTGATCGGGACCCATGACTTCTCAACATTTGAAAATTCAGGTTCAAGAGATAAAACTAAAGCGTCACGTAAAGGTGCAGTGCGTAACATTACTACAGCACAAATAGACTCTACATCCGAGAATAGATACACCATCACTGTGATTGGAGAAGGTTTTCTTCGCCAAATGGTAAGAAATATAGTCGGCACTCTACTCGAGGTTGGTCAAGGAAAAAGAAGCGTTGAGGAATTTAGACTCTGCCTTGAGGCAAAAGATCGAAGTGTTGGTGGAGCCACCGCACCACCGCAAGGCCTGAAATTGAAAAAGGTCCTCTACTAGAGGACCTTTTTCATTCTTTCAAATCAAAACTTAATTCGAAAGCTGGGTAACCAGGAACTAAAACGTTTCAGATTTAGCGCTTCTGTGCCGAATGTCTTGCCAGTAGCGATTGCAGTTTCCACGGTGAAGAGAGGCAAACACGATCTTCTTTGCAACTATTCATAACGTCGCAAAATGCGAGGAATTCGGCTAATTCGTCACTTATTTTTTTGTCTTTTCGCTGGATAATTTTCAATTGGCGCTTCATATCCAACCCTTGGACTTTCAAACTTTTTATCCAGCCATGTTCGGTTTCCCTGCAAACACTCAAACTAGAAAGACACGCTATCCCTGCCCCTGACTCAACTGCCCTTTTGATCGCCTCGGGATGACCCATCTCCATGACAACATTAATTTTATCGAGATAATCACGCATTTTTTCACGAAATGTCGCATCTGTCCCAGAACCTTTTTCCCTCATAATCCACTTTTTTTCCAGGAGATCTTTCTCCAGGTCAAAGTGTTCATTATGGGCAAGCGGGTCAGTTGGGCCACAGAGAATCACAAGCTCATCCTGAAACCAGGGTCTAACTTTTAGTTCTGTATTTTTCCCTAGTAATCCTTCCACATAACCGACATCGCTAGTTCCTTCAATTACGAGTTTTTCAGCATTAGACGTGTTATGCACCAGAAGGTTCACATGCACTCTTGGGTGAACACGCTTAAAAGCTCCTATAAGATATGGCAGGATATAATTCCCGAGAGTTGTGCTGGCAACCACATCGATTCGCCCTTCCAAGGTATCATTCCTTTCAGACATGATAGATTCGACATTTGATACCTGACAAGTAATATCCTTCGCCAAAGGCAGCAGGTAACGCCCCCTGGCATTTAACAAAAGGCTCCTTCCATGTCGGTCAAAAAGAGAGCCACCAAGTTGATTTTCCAGCTCCGCTAAAGCCATACTAACGGCTGACTGCGTTACAAATAGTTTTTTACTGGCCTTTGTAACCTGTGCAGTTTCTGCCACAGCTATAAATATTTCTAATTGTCGTAAAGTAATAGACATCTTCCCTGCCGTATTCAGTCGAATTGATGATATATATCGTTTTTATTTACTATGCTGCGACCATCATAGCATGAATTGAAAGTTTCTCAAGTTTTTTCAAAGCGTAACACGGTGATAAACCGTTCACATTAACAGCCACCTTGTGGTATTGAGAAACTACGATAAATTGTTGTTGACATTGTGTTTTTAATTTTTTATACATTCAACTGTTCAGTTTATTTGAGTAACAACTTAAATCCTATTTAGGACAATTCAAGCTGTTTTACTTAATGCTAAAGGACTATAAAAATGGAGCCCCAGTTCACCGAATTTTTGTATCGTGACAACGTCCTCTGGGTTACCGCTTTTACACTGGGCGGTCTTGCTTTTGCCCTGGGCCCAATCGCTATAGTCTACCTCTTAATGCCCCTAAAAACCCGCCAAATTATAAATAAGGCAGAGCAATACGTTGAATGTGGTATGGATCCCATTGGCGACAGCTGGATTCGCTATGGCATAGTGTTTTATCTTTATGCACTTATTTTTCTCGCTTTCGATGTTGACGTGCTTTTCCTCTTTCCCGTTGCAGTTGCATACGATAACGAATTGTTTGCATCCTCAATTCGGGATTTTGTCGAAATTTTATTATTTGTCGGAATTCTAACTTTGGCGGTAGTTTACGCATGGATTAAGGGAGTATTTAAGTGGGAGCGGAGAACATACCTACGGTAAGCGAACCTGTACCTTCATCAATCGTTCAATTTGCTGTTGCTGATAAACTTATCAACATCGGCCGGGCCAATTCGCTATGGCCACTCACGTTCGGCATAGCTTGCTGTGCTATCGAAATGATGGCCACCGGTTGCGCTCGCTTTGACATGTCTCGATTTGGCGCTGAGGTTTTTCGCCCGTCGGCTCGTCAAAGTGACGTCATGATCGTTGCTGGAACCATTACCAAAAAGATGATGCCCGGTATCAAAACCCTCTATGATCAAATGCCTGAGCCCAAATGGGTTATGGCTTTAGGAAATTGTGCCATTTCTGGTGGCCCCTTTGCCTTCGAAGGACAGTATTCCATTGTCCTAGGTGCTGACGAATTTTTACCAGTCGATATTTACATACCTGGCTGCCCTCCCCGACCAGAAGCCCTACTTCAAGGGATTATTGAACTTGAGCATAAGATCTCAGGATGGAAACGCTGGGAAAACCCCGAGTTATCTGAAAATTCATAAAGCGTCCAGGTCACTGACCTGTTATTTTTTATCAGCCCTTCCGGAGCAATACACATGATAGCTGAAACAACCATAAAATCACTTCAGGCTCTATTCCCTGAGCCTGAAGCTGTCGCTCTAGAAACCGCCGAACTTGATACCGAAACAGATGAAACTGATGAAACTAATGAAACTGCAAAGAAAGAGCAGGAAAAAGATAAACCTCGTGAAAATGGTGTTGTAGAACGCGATTACGCTGTACATGGCTACCATATAGACGCTCAGGTCGATCCTTCTCAACTTATTGATGCGATAACCATTCTGGATAAGGCTGAATTTTTCATTGAAACCATTACCGGTGTCGACTGGATTAAAGATAACCAGTATGAAATAATTTACGATTTCAGCAGATACGACTTTGAAGTTTGTCGCACGGTTATCCGCACCAGGATCTCGAGAGAAAATCCCGTCATTCCTACTATTACAGGTATTTATGCTGGAGCAAATTGGCATGAACGGGAAACTCATGATTTCTTTGGTATTAAATTTGAGGGCCACCCTCATCTTGTCCCCCTGCTTCTTCCTGAGGATGCAGACTTTCATCCACTTCGAAAGGACTTCAAGGCATGAGTAAACCAATACAACTCCGGCCAGACGAAACATTTGTCCTCAACGTCGGCCCTCAACACCCCGCAACTCATGGCGTGCTCCGGGTAAAGATGCGTATGGACGGCGAATATATAGTCGATGCCGAAACCGTAATCGGCTACATCCATCGTATGCATGAAAAAATGGGGGAGCTCAAAACCTATCCTCAATTTCTCATGAACCTGAGCCGGATGGATTATCTGGGAGCGGTTGGCTACTCCCATGGTCATGTCCTTTGTGTTGAAAAGGCGGCAGGAATTGAAGTCCCGGAACGAGCAGAATATATACGTGTCATCATGGTAGAGCTCAACCGAATTGCTTCACATCTTTTCTGGTTTGGCGCTTTTGTCATGGACCTCGGTGGTTTCAGCCCCCTAATGTATGCCCTTCAGGATCGTGAACACATCCTTGATATGATGGAGGCAGTAACTGGTTCACGACTTACTTACTGTTATTTTCGTTTTGGTGGTCTTTGTAATGATGTAGATGATGAATTTATTGCTGCCGCTCGTCGGTTTATTCCTCGTATGCGTAAATCTCTTACCAAATATGACAAGCTGGTCACTGGTAACGTTATTTTCAGAAAACGATTAGAAGGGAACGCGTATCTCTCAAAGGAAACATGTCGAAAATATGGTGCATCCAGTGCAGTAGCCAGAGGTTCGGGTATTAATTTTGATGTACGAAAAAATGAACCCTATTCAAAATATCCAGACTTTGACTTTGATATACCTGTCTATCACGAATGTGATTCGCTTGCACGTTACAATGTCCGCATGGATGAGATTGAGCAGTCGTTACGTATCGTTGAACAGGCAATCGATAAACTGCCGGATGGTCCGATAATGCCTAAGAAAGCACCAAAAATCATAAAACCACCCGCAGGAGATTACTATCAGGCAGTAGAAACAGCACGCGGCAGTTTTGGTGTACGATTGGTCAGTGATGGCAGCAAAGTCCCCTACCGGCTTAAACTTCGTTCACCTACCTACTCCAACATGCACCTTTTTGACGAAACTTGCTCTGGAATGATGATCATGGATGCCCTGGCCTTTATGGGTAGCCTGGACCTCGTTATACCTGAGATTGACAGGTAAGGAAAAATTATGAGCCTAACACTCCTCAATGTTATATTTGCAGTGGTTATGGCAATTGCCTTTGCCGCTCTCAATGCAGCCTATCTAGTCTGGGCGGAGCGAAGAGGTGCTGCTCGTATCCAGAGACGTCCGGGCCCTAATATCAACGGACCTCTCGGACTCCTCCAGCCTCCGCTTGACGGCATAAAACTCATGGCTAAACAGCTCATGATCCCAGGCGGCGCCGACAAGATTCTATTCATGGCTGCCCCTGTTTTATGTATGTTCCCAGCCATCATGAGTTTTGTCACTATTCCCTTTAGTGAAGTTATTGTTGCCCACAACATGAATGTTGGCTTGTTGATGATATTTGCTTTTGCTTCAAGCGGAAGCATGGCTTTACTCTTTGCTGGCTGGAGTTCTCGCAATAAGTACGCAATGATGTCCGCAGTGCGATCAGTTTCCCAGACGGTCGCCTATGAAATCCCAATGTTAATTACTGCTATTACGATAGTTCTTATAACGGGTTCAATGGATCTTATTGAGATTGTCAAACAGCAAGGACCAAGTATACTTCACTGGAATATATTTCCACTATTTGGAAACTCGCACAACCTGCTGATGCCATTTTCATTTCTGATTTTTTTCACCTGTACGCTCGCCGAAACTAATAGAGCACCATTTGACTTAGGTGAAGCAGAAAGTGAACTGGTTGCTGGCTTCCATATTGAATATGGTAGCATGGGATTTGGTCTGTTCTTTATGGCTGAATATGCCAATATCGTTATTGGCTCTTGCCTAACTACCATTTTATTTCTTGGTGGATGGCAGCCACCATTGCCTTTCCTCAGCTTTATTCCTGGCGTCATTTGGTTTCTTCTTAAACTTTACATACTTATTGCCACATTTATCTGGATTCGATGGACATTCCCACGAACAACCATTTACAACCTGTTGAATCTCTCCTGGAAAATCTTAATTCCGTTATCTCTTTTCAACCTGCTGTTTACGGCAGGACTACTGAAGGTGTTTTAAGATGGGTGCCTATTTCAGTGAAATATTTCAAGGACTATGGAGCCTCCTCATAGGAATGGGTGTCACTTTCCGAGAATTTTTTAAACCGGTAGTGACTCAACCCTATCCATATGAAACAATAGAAATGACTGCTCGGTTTCGAGGCCATATTGAGCTAATAGAAGATGAGGACGGCAAGCCTAAGTGTATTGTCTGCATGGCATGCCAACGCGCCTGTCCCTCTGACTGTATATCACTTACAGGTGAAAAACCTGAAGGCTCTAAGAAAAAAGTTCTTACTTCGTATATGCTAGATTTTACGAAATGTTCACTCTGTGGATCCTGTGTTGATGCATGTAATTTTGACGCCGTGACGTTTTCTAAAGAATACAACTTGGCAAGCACCAGGAAAGAAGACTTTTACTTTGATCTCCTGAAACGACTGGAGGACCGAAACGCATGAATCCATCTCTGTTCAGTGCAGATGGCCTTGTCGGGCTTATATTCCTGCTCACCATTGGCATAACCATTGCTGGTGGTTTGATTGCCTGCAATGCCGAACGTCTCGTTCGTGCTGTTGCCGGTCTTATGATTTGTTTTATAGGTGTCGCCGCACTCTACTACTTCCTCAACTCCCCCTTCGTTGCCATGATGCAGGTGCTGATCTATGTAGGTGCAGTAGCGGTGACAATTTCTTTTGCAATCATGCTTGCCGCACCCGAAGACTCATCTAGCCACGGACCCAGCAGTGTGCTTTCTGGCCCTCTTGGATTTATCACAGCCGCTTTAATTACAATTGGTCTCGCCATCGTTGCCTTAAGGACAACGTGGAATGAAGAACCAAAAATAAATAACGGATCTGTCGAAATAATTGGCAACCAATTGCTAACAAATTACTCCATGGTCTTCGAACTTATCTCCATTGTCCTGCTCATTGCTATTATCGGTGCACTGGTTATCGCACGGGAAGGGAGGAAAAGCTGATGTCAGTTCTTACTCTACATAATAATCTCAACTCATACCTTCTAATCGGCGCAATGCTTTTTGGTATGGGTGTATATGGCCTTATTACTCGCCGGACACTTATCGGTATGCTAATTGCCGCGGAAATGATTCTGGTGGGAGCCTCATTGAATTTCATGGCGTTCAACCGTTTTAACGCCCCTGACCCCGCTACCGGGCAGATATTTGCGCTGTTCATCATGGCCATTGCGGCCGCTGAAGCTGCAATTGGCCTTAGCATTGTTATCGCAATCTACCGGCACTACAGGTCAATTGATGCTCAGGATGTCGTTAAACTCAAAGGCTAAGAAAGGACTCATCTGGCATGGATAATACTGTACATTCACCGGCACTGCTTGTCGCCCTGCTTATCCCCTTAATTGGAACCTTGGGGGTTATGTTCAGAGGAAAGGAAGAAAATATCCGTGAAGGTATTTCCTCTATTTCTTCCCTGCTACTCTTTGGAACAGTCTGTTCCATGATTCCGACTGTGCTTGAAGGTAAAACCCTTATATTTAATATGTTTAACATATTACCAGGGGTATCTGTGACATTACGGGCAGACGGTATGTCAATGATCTTCGCACTCGTCGCATCATCTCTCTGGACAATTGCCGTGTTTTATTCGATGGGCTATATGCGGGGCCTGAAAGAACATGCCCAAACCCGTTTCAACGCCTGTTTTGCTCTTGCCATCTTTGGCGCCATAGGGGTAGCATTTTCTGACAATCTTTTCACTCTCTACCTTTTTTACGAAATAGTTTCTATTTGCACCTATCCTCTTGTCGCACATCATCAGGACCAGGAGGGGTATGATGGTGCCCAGAAATATATTGTTTACCTTACCACAACAGCAAAAGCGTTTTTGCTGCCAGCAATGATCCTTATATACGTGCTAACTGGTACTCTCGATTTTGCGACTGACATCAGCACCGGCATTTTCCCTCCGGACGTCAATCGCTGGGTCGTCACCATGCTGTATGTATTCTGCCTATTTGGCTTTGCTAAAAACGGCATCATGCCATTCCACCACTGGTTGCCTGGTGCAATGGTTGCCCCCACGCCGGTTTCAGCCCTTCTGCATGCTGTTGCTGTAGTCAAGGTTGGTGTTTTCTGTACCACACGTGTAATGCTTTACGTATTTGGCGTTGACATGATGGATGGATTTAATCTTGGTATACCCACAGCCTATTTTGTAGGTTTCACGATTATTGCTGCATCGATTATTGCCCTTTCAAAAGACAATTTAAAATCACGACTAGCTTACTCTACTGTCAGCCAGCTATCTTACATTATCCTTGGTGTTGCCCTACTCACTCCATCTGGCATAGAGGGCGGACTCATTCACATAGTGAATCATGCTTTTTCCAAAATCACCCTCTTCTTCTGTGCCGGTGCCATTTATGTTGCAACCCATAAAAAATATATTTCAGAGATGGAAGGTCTTGGTAAGACAATGCCTTTCACTTTTGGAGCATTCGCTATTGCGTCCCTTTCGATGATTGGTGCTCCACCAGTTGCTGGTTTTATTACTAAGTGGAACCTTCTGGTAGGCTCTGTTGAGGCACATCAGATTGGCATACTTTTTATCCTTCTTGGTAGCACTATTCTTAACGCGGCATATTTTGCACCTGTAACCTTCAGGGCATTTTTTGGAAAACGGCCTGAAGGTGAGTCGTATGCAGGAATCAAGGAAGCTCCTTTATCCATGCTGATTCCTATACTTATCGCAGCTTCTATTTCAGTTCTCATAGGAATATTCCCCAACTTCATGTTGCAATTTGTAAAGGCGGTGACAGGATGATTGTAAACCTCATCGATTACCTGAAAGAACACGCACAGACAGTAAAACAGACCTGCTATGCTTGTATGGCCCTCATCGTCATCTGGAGTGCCATCGCTGTGGACACACACCATGCTCACACCTGGGCAGAAAAAATCCCTGGATTCTGGTCAATTTTTGGTCTGATTTCTTGCGTAGTCCTCATTTTTGTTGCCAGCTGGTTTGGAAAGAGCGGCATCCAGACTCGGGAGGATTACTATGACAACTAATTTTATACATCCCGCACTTATCCTTATTATCGGAGCGATACTTCTGCCTTTCATTAAAGATCCGTTTCGAAAGCCGTATCTCTTTCTGATTCCATTACTAACCTTTATTGATGTGCTGTATTTAAGTCAGCACCCAGGAACCTATGGCGTTTTCACCAATTTTATGGGTGATTGGTCCCTCACATTTGGCAGGGTAGACAGCCTTTCTCTGGTTTTTGCCTTTATTATGTCCCTGATGGCTATAATTGGTACCATCTACGGATTACACGTTGATAATGAGTGGCATCATATAGCGGCCTGGTTCTATGTCGCAGGCTCACTTGGCGTAATACTGTGTGGTGATTACTTGGTACTCTTTCTTTTCTGGGAGATGATGGCATTCGCATCAACATTCCTTGTCTGGTTTAATAAAGAAGAAGGAGCATTAGCAGCTGGCTACCGTTATCTACTTGTACACACTGCCGGAGGGCTCATCCTGCTGATGGGATTTGTTCTTCGTTACCAGGCTACTGGTGACCTATCATTCACTCATATGGATGAGCATAATATGCAGCTCTATAGCTGGTTGATCATGATTGGTCTCATGCTTAATGCTGCAGTTCCCCCTCTCCACTCCTGGCTTCCTGACGCCTATAGCAAAGCCACCGTAGTTGGTGCTGTGTTTATGTGTGCATTCACTACCAAAACTGCGATTTACACCCTTGCACGAGCCTGTGCTGGTTTTGATATCCTTATAATTCTTGGGGTAATCATGGCCATACTGGGCATCATTTATGCTATTTTAGAAAATGATATTCGCAGACTCCTTGGTTGGGAAATTGTCAGCCAGGTAGGTTATATGGTAGCAGGAGTTGGTATCGGCACAGCGCTTGCCATAAATGGTACTGCAGCACATGCCTTTGCCCATATCCTCTATAAAGGTCTGCTTTTCATGGCAGCAGGTTCAATCATATATTCTACAGGAAAATCAAAATTTACAGAATTAGGTGGTCTCTATAAAAAAATGCCACTAACCCTGCTTTTTATGGTCATAGGTGGTATGTCAGTATCGGCATTCCCGTTTCTTTCAGGGTTTGTCTCTAAGTCGATGATCATTTCTGCAAGTTTTGAAGAACATATGTTACTCACAGGCTTCCTGCTAACCATGGTCTCTGCTGGAACATTTCTGGTAGCTGGCCTGCGTTTACCTTACCTGATCTTCTTTGGTGAAAGTAGATGTTCCAAGGAAACCTTGCAAGTGGCTAAGACCCCACCATGGAACATGAATATGGCCATGGGTATTGCCGCATTTTTCTGTGTGGTTGTTGGCTGTTACCTACCATTTCTCTACGATATGCTTCCAAACAAAGAGGTAACATATCATCCCTATACCACATATCATTTTGGTGAAACACTACAGATTCTAGCTTTCACAGCTTTCGGATTCTTCTTCTTCAAAGACAAAATAGGTGCTCAAGCTACCATCAGTTTTGACCTCGATTGGTTTTACAGAAAAGGCGGGCAAATATTTCTATGGCTTGCGAAGAAACCAATCCAGGGCTTTGACAACGCATGGGGCGAAATCTATAAAGTAGTAGGCTTGAACTCACTAATGACTACCTCAAAATTCTGGGCATGGTTTGACTGGCATGGCATAGATGGAGTTGTTGATGGCACAGCCAGACTTGTCAAAAAATTTGGGAAACTTGTGAGTAAAACCTTACAGAGGGGTCAGATTCAACATACTCTCTACTTTACGTTCTCCTTTGCAGCTATTTTATTGTTTGCTTTTGCCTGGCTTTAACGAAAATTGACACAATGGTACCAGCGTCAACTTAACGGCTCTGGCACTTAAAACGCTATGAGGCTGAACCGTCGGTCCTTGCATTATTTTGCAAAACCGACAATTCAAACTACTTCAAGGATCACTGGTAATGGATCAGCTACTTTACAATCCGGGACCTCCACTGCTCAGCATATTGATATTTCTGCCACTTGCGGGTGCTCTTTTTCTCCTGCTAGTGAATAATGAGAACTTTGCACGCTACTGGACTCTTGCAGTTACAGGCATAGTTGCCTTGCTATCACTGCCAGTACTCATCGGTTTTGACAGAACTACGACTAAATTTCAGTTTGTCGAAAGTCATGCCTGGATAGAGTCACTGAATATACAGTATATTGTAGGAGTTGACGGAATATCCATACTACTCCTCCTGCTCACAACCTTTATCATGCCTTTTTGCGTGCTCGCGTCATGGACCTATATTAAGTCCAGAGTACAATCCTTCATGATCTGTTTACTGATTATGGAATCGGCAATGATAGGAGTCTTTGTTGCTCTAGACTTCGTTCTTTTCTATATTCTCTGGGAAGCTATGCTCATTCCAATGTACCTTCTCATCGGTATATGGGGTGGTCCAAGAAAAATTTATGCCTCCATTAAATTTTTCCTCTATACACTTGCAGGTTCGGTGCTACTACTTGTAGGGATAATCTGGCTGTACATGAACAATAATTACAGCTTTTTCATTCCAGACATGATGTGGCAGAACTATAGTTCACTCTCACAGCTACTTTTATTTATAGCCTTCTTCCTTGCTTTTGCCATCAAAGTACCAATGTTTCCGTTCCACACATGGCTTCCAGCAGCACACGTTGAAGCACCTACAGCAGGATCTGTTATCCTTGCTTCCATTCTTTTGAAAATGGGTACATACGGTTTTCTCAGGTTCGCTTTACCGATCACTCCTGAAGCAACAGTTATGCTGATGCCTTTTGTCCTCTGGCTTTCTATTGCCGGAATTATTTACGGCGGATTTACAGCTCTTGCCCAAAGCGACATGAAAAAGCTCATCGCCTATTCGTCTGTTGGCCATATGGGCTTTGTTACACTTGGAATTTTTGTCTTAAACACTCAGGGGATCGAAGGTGCAATCCTGCAAATGGTGAACCATGGAATCACAACTGGTGCGCTCTTCCTCTGTGTTGGTATGATTTATGAGCGTACACACAGTCGTGAGCTGAAGTCAGCCTCCGGCGTTGGTCAATACATGCCAGTCTTTGTTACCTTCCTTGGATTTTTCTCCCTGTCATCATTTGCATTCCCAGGCACCAATAGCTTTGTTGGCGAATTCATGATTCTTGCAGGCACATTCGAGTACAGCATACCATTAGCACTGGCTGCAATTCCAGGTGCCGTACTTGCAGCGGCCTACATGTTGCGCATGCTTCAGAAAGTTATCTGGGGCGGTACTGATAACCCGGATCAATCCTGGCTCACAGATCTCAATGTACGTGAAATTGTAACACTCTCGCCATTTCTTTTCTTTGTTTTTTGGATTGGCTTAAGCCCACAACCGTTTATTGATTTAATACATATGAGTGTAACCAATTTACTAAGCGACTTTGCCGCATACAGCAATCAAGCTCTGGCTGCTGCTGAAATTATTGTACGCTAAGCGATTAACTTTAAACGACCCAACAAAGGTACACTGATGCTATTTCTACCTGAACTAACATTATTGGGAACTGGTCTCCTTTTCTTCATTTTCAGTCTCGGTAACCACTCCAGTGACACGATCAGGAACGCGGCAATCGCTACATGCACAATTACGCTGGCAGCGACTCTTATCACCATCAACATTTCGGGTGAGTTGTTTTATGGAGCGTATAAGGTTGACCTTTTCTCTCAACTCTTTAAGGTGCTCATAGCAATAGCCACCCTTGTTGTCGTCATATTTACTGACAAGCTCCCTGGTATAAAGAGCAAATTTATCAGTGAGTATTACATATTTCTAAGCATGTCCGTACTCGGCTTAATGATGCTCGTTTCAAGCGTTGAACTACTCTCGATTTTTGTCGCTCTTGAGCTGTCTTCTTTTGCTGTATATATTATGGTGCCCATGCGTGATGAAATACATGGTTCTAAAGGACAGATGGAAGCAGGAATCAAATATCTCCTCTATGGTGTTGCTGCTACAGGGTTCATGCTATTCGGCATGAGTTACCTCTTTGGGCTTACGGGATCAACCAGGCTTGATATTATTGTAACCAAGCTTTCGACATTTTATACTCAGCCAGCTGCAATTATTGCTATTGCTCTTGTTCTTGCGGGATTCTTTTACAAACTTGCACTTTTCCCATTCCATTTCTGGGTACCAGATGTATACGAAGGCGCATCCAATGAAACAACTGCTTTTATTGCTGCTGTTCCTAAAATTGCCGCAGTTGCAATGCTGATCCGATTTGTCCATCTGGCGAGTAACAATGGCTCGGTAATTGTTAATCTGCTTATGGCATGTGCCGTTCTGTCAATGTTCTATGGAAACCTCTCAGCCCTAGTCCAAAAAGACCTTAAAAGAATGCTAGGGTTTTCAGGAATCGCTCATGCCGGGTTTGTATTGCTCGGGCTGATAACGTTCCAGGTCACTGGGTACGCAACTGCACTCTATTATATTGTCGGTTATGTATTAATGAATCTGGCCTGCTTTCTGGTTATCTGCACAATTGCAAAAGACGGTAAGAATCTTGCTATAGAAGACCTGAGTGGGTTGCATAAAAGAGCTCCTTTACTCGCCTTAACTCTCACGATTGGCCTTTTTTCTCTTGCAGGTATTCCACCGTTCGTGGGTTTCACAGGTAAATTTATGCTGTTGCTCGGGGCACTGCGTGAAGATTACTTACTCCTTGTTATATTAGCCGCTATCAATACCGCGATAGCAATTTTCTACTACTTATCTGTTGTACGATTAACGTTCTGTAGTGACCCAGAAAATCGGGGTCCAGTTAAAGTAGGAGTCGTTACCAATGCAACTTCAGTTCTGCTTATACTAGCAATTATTATCATGGGTGTTATCCCATCACGTTTTCTTGATATAGCCCAAACAACCATACAATCTATTATGTAATTCCAGATTATTATTTTGTATTTCACCCGGGGTCAGTTACTCTACCCCGGGTTTTCTTTTTATATCCGTTTTCTACATTGGTCTTAACATATTTACATAATTAACATCCTAAACACCTATGAATACTTGGCTTGTTATCATCCTACTCATTCTCCTTAGTGGGTACGTATTGGAATGTGTAGTTTCTTTACTGAATCTTAAGGCACTAAAACAGGAACTTCCTGAAGAGTTTACAGGGATATATAATACTAAAGATTACACACAATCTCAGGCATATACGCGTTCTAAAACTCTGTTTGATACTGTTTCAACGACCTGTAGTAGCGTCATCACACTGCTGTTCCTGCTACTGGGAGGGTTTAACACCGTCGATCTTTTTGCACGAAGCTTTGAATTAGGCCCTGTTTACACAGGACTTATTTTCTCAGCTTCCCTCATTCTATTAACGTATCTAATTAATTTGCCTTTTTCTATTTATTCTACATTTGTAATAGAAGAACGTTTTGGTTTTAACAGGACCAACGCAATCACTTTTATCCTTGATACCATCAAAGCTACTCTACTGTTAGTCATCCTTGGCGGTCCCCTTCTTGCTTTAATACTATGGTTTTTCGAAACCACTGGTACATATGCATGGGTCTATTGTTGGGTAGGCGTTGTCCTTTTTTCAATCATTCTTCAATTTCTCGCTCCTGTTCTCATCTTTCCTTTGTTTAACACCTTCACTCCATTAGAAGACGGAATACTTAAACAACAGATATCTTCCTATGCAGAAAAGGAAAGCTTCAAGATACAGGGCATTTTCACTATGGACGGCTCAAAACGTTCAAGCAAACTCAATGCATTCTTTACCGGTTTTGGCCGCTTCAGGAAAATTGTCTTTTACGATACCCTTATAGATAAGCTTAATACTGAGGAGATTATTGCAGTATTAGCACATGAAATGGGCCATTTTAAGCTAAAACATATTCTTAAAATGCTCTTTGCATCGATAGTACAGACAGGTATCATGTTCTATTTACTTTCGTGTATATTATACAATGCTGGACTGTTTGAAGCGTTTGGAATGAGCAATATATCGACATATGCGAGTCTTATCTTTTTTAGTTTTCTCTACTCACCTGTCAACACTGTGGTGTCAATCTTCTATAACTTTCTTTCTCGTAAACATGAATTTGAAGCAGATTTGTATGCAGCTAAAACCACTGGTCAAAATACTTACCTTATCTCTGGTTTAAAAAAATTATCTCAGGCAAACTTAACGAACTTAACCCCCCATCCATTGGTGGTATTCTTACAATATACGCATCCACCAGTTCTCTTTAGAATTGAGGCACTTCGCCAATTTAAAGTGAGCAACTGACTACCAGGCTTTATTTGAGCTTGACACAAGCCTCTTTTCACGGTTGACTGTATAAGAATTGATTAACTTCACCCTCCTTTTAATGTTGAATTTTTACAGATAAATCGTTATTTTTTTTGGTTAGTTCTTTATCAACCTTTGACCTATTCCGACTTCTAGGAGAAAAAAAATGAAAAATAATGAGTTTCGTACCCCATTGATGCAATCGGGTGCCTTACTTGTGGCAATTGTATTCGTCATCTCACTGGTACCTTCAGGAGATGGCATGAGTGTTGGGAGTGTAATTGGTGCCTTAGTTTCTGGCATTTTCAAATTCATTCTTTTTGCTCTCGCCTTAGCTATTGCAGTAGCTGTGTCAATTGCTGCTCTCATAGGTATTTTTATCGCGGCAATTGCACTTCAGTCACCAGAGCAGGCATCTGATATTTACACTGAGACTAAAGTTAGAATTTTATCATTAATTCAAAACTCATTCGCTAGTCGTTCCATCAGTACCGAGTCTGCCGACACAGGTATCTCTCAGGAGGAATATGATCAAATGAAAAGTACGATATCTTCACTTCAGAACACGAACACTCAGCTCAAAACTGATCTTTCAACTCTTGGTGCAAAAAACACCCAACTCCAAGATGACATTCACGGGCTCACCAATATGGTAGACGACTTGAAAGAATCAGAGGCCAAAATTACATCATTGATAGCAGAGCTTTCTACAAAGATTGAAAAAGAGCCAGACACTGAAATAAAAACTCAGATTCAGCTGCTAGAAGAAATGGTAAAAAAAACTAACGAAAACATCGCTGATCTATCTGGGCGACTTGAAGCGTTAGAAGAGGCCGCAACAGAACCAGCAGCAACAGCACCTACTGGCGGTATATTCTCTTATGTCGAAAACGAAGAGGAACGTGCCCTTTTAACAAAGAGTGTAGAAGAAGGTATTTCAAAGGATCTCACATATGCCCAGTTTGATGAATTCTTAACTGAAGCCCTTCCAGCGGATCTTGATAAAATCATTAAAGACCATCCTTCACTTACCAAAGATTATATACGGAGTATGCGTAAGTAAAACTTAGCTACGCTATATAAAGCTTGTTTTTTAGGCCACCAGTATTTCTGGTGGCCTTTTTTTTATATATTAATTCTATTTGTGATTCTCCTGGAAAAATGATTGTATAACGCATTTTCGACTATATAATACTTTTCGCTATCTGGTCTGCAATCAGCAACTTACTTTAATTTTGATGTA
>CALNZA010000008.1:0-375571 GCA_942490935.1 Desulfocapsaceae bacterium | reverse complement strand
TGAACAGGCCGGCGATGGGCAATCGTGTTAGTGAATGAAAAATTGCTTATTTAAGAAAAAAATGATGAAATTCAATACTCAGGGATATAGATGAACATTAAATTGAACACTTAGACAAATTTTCAAAACAGCGAGTAATCTTGCAGGGATAATGTAGGGTAGTACGGGAAGAGATGAAATTTTTTAAAAATTGTATGGTGTGCAATGTTTCAATCAGGCATCACTCATTTCTCACAAAAACACATGAGGCGAACGAACAAAAAGGGCTCGCGAGCCGGTGATGAGGGAGGCAACAGGGACGGATCGCAGGACCGTGGTGGGGTAAGTCGTGGTAGGACACCCGATGCGACAGAAATGCGTGAGATATTGAATCAGTCAAGGGATCACCGATCGTTGGAACATTGCATCGGTAGCAGTGAAGGCGGCTTTGAAAGGTGAGATGAAAAAAAGGGGCACTTGAAAATTTGGCAACGAATATCTCACATTAAGCTTTTGATTCCCATACAGAGGCAAAGAGAAGGCGGCGATTTTCAAGAGGGATGGCCGTCGGAACATTGCATCGGTAGCGGCGGCTTTGAAAGGTGAGATGAAAAAAGGGGCACTTGAAAATTTGGCGACGAATATCTCACATTAAGCTTTTGATTCCCATACAGAGGCAAAGAGAAGGCGGCAATTTCAAGAGGGATGGCCGATCGTCGGAACATTATGCATCGGTAGCGGCGGCTTTGAAAGGTGAGATGAAAAAAAGGGGCACTTGAAAATTTGGCGACAAATATCTCACATTAAGCTTTTGATTCCCATACAGAGGCAAAGAGAAGGCGGCAATTTCAAGGGCGGCAATTTCAAGAGGGATCACCGATCATCTGGAACATTGCATCGGTGTTAGCGGTTATGGCTTTGAAAGGTGAGATGATATAAAGGGGCGCTTGATAATTTGGCAACAATTATCTCACATTAAGCTTTTGATTCCCATACAGAGGCAAAGAGAAGGCAGAACGACCCTAACACTAGTTACCTGGTGCCACGACTAAGCAAGATCCTTAAGTTGCGCCAGAATCTGGAGGATGACGACCCGGGGAAAAAATGCATAGTGACGAGGAGGAAGAGGCGCTGCCGGTAGCATTTGTTGATTTGATGAGTGACGAGGAGGAGGAGAATAGTGATGCGGAAAGTGAAGAGGAATAGAGTACAAGATGGAAATAAAGTGACGTAAATAGTAGCAAATGATTGGTGAAAATATTTACAATGAAATGTTAGAATAGGAGGAGAGATGATGGGAAAAATAGAGACAATAGAAGGGTAAAAAAAATGGGAATGAAATGAGGGAACGGGGGGAGAGATAATGGAAAAAATAACAACAACGTAGGGATGAAATGGACAACAGAGAAGTGACGGAAAGAATGGGTAGGAAAAGGTAAGTAGGACAACAAAAAAGTGAAGGCATTGCCCGTCGGTAGTGAGGTGGGGAAAAACGGTGGACGGTGGGAAGAAATGAGACGGAAAAATGGTGAGAAATGTTGCCATGATTATAATGCGCCACTTCGAACAGATTAAATTGGTGGAGTTATGGGTCACCAAAATATGGTGACGCGCGCGATTATTTTTGCGCGGCGCGCACCTCGAAAAATGTCCAGTTTTAGGGGGGGCCATCCTACTCTGACATGAAGTTTCTCCCCGGTACGTTACCCCATTTCTTTCGTCCATCCGGAATGGCATGAACAATCTGAGACCACGAATCTCCAATCGTGCCGTCCTCGTCCAACTCCGAAGATGCGTAGCCTGAGTCACGTTTCGACCGTCGAGAAGATTTGCTTGGCATGAGTGGCTCTTTGAATCCTCGAGCGGCTGCGGGAGACAAAGCCACCTACACCAACGACTGAATCACCTACTCCAACGACTTAGCCCCCGACGCCGGCAACAGAGCTGCCTACGCCGACCACTGAGCCCCCGACGCCGACAACAGAAGCGCCTACGCCCACTACTGAGCCCCTGACGCCCACTACCGAGCCGCCGACACCCACCGTTGTACCTCGGACGCCAAGTGTCGTGCCACCCACCCCAGCGGTCGTGCCACCGACGCCAACTTAAGGCGCCACCGACACCAACTGAAGTGCCACCCACGCCAACTGTCTTCCCGCCGACACCCACAGTGGTGCCGCCGATGCCAACTATCGTGCCACTGACGCCAACTATCGAGCCGCGTACGTAGCCCGACGCCAGCTCTCGTGCCGCCGACACCCACAGTGGTGCCACCGACTCCAACTGTCGTACCACCCATGCCCACTGTTGTTACGCCGACGCCACTATGGTGCCACCGACGCCGACACCAAGTGAAATGCCGTCTATGCCTCTATCGAGCTCCCGACGCAAACTACCGAGCCGCCTACGCCAACTATCGTGCAGCCAACACCCACGGTCCTGCCACCGACGCCAACATTGATGCCGCCGACCCCCTCTGTGGTATGATACCGCCGACGCCAACATTCGAGCCACCCACCCCCACTGTCGAGCCACCGACGCCAACTTTTGTTCCGCTGCCCCCCACTACCGAGCTCCCGACGCCGATAACAGAAACGCCGACGCCGCCAACAGAGCCACCTACGCCAGCGACTGAGCCGCCAACGCCGACAACAGAACCAACTGCGCCCACTACAGAGCCGCCGACACCGACAACAGAACCACCGACGCCCACTACCGAACCGCCGACGCCGACGACTCAGCCGCCGACACCCACCGTTGTACCTCCGACGCCAACGACACCAACTGAAGTGTCACCGACGCCAACTGAAGTGCTGCCGACGCCAACTGAAGTGCCAGCGACACCAACTCTCGTGCCGCCGACAGCCAAAGTCGTACCACCGAGGACGCCAACTGTCGTAACACCCACGCCCACTATCGTGCCGCCGACCCCCACTAGCGAGCTCCCGACGCAGACTACCATGCCGCCGACACCCACAGTGGTGCCATCGACACCAACATTGATGCCGCCGACCCCCTCTGTGGTACCGCCGACGCCAACTTTCGAGCCACCCACCCCCACAGGGGTGTCACCGACGCCAACATTGATGCCGCCCCCCACTACCGAGCTCCCGACGCCAACATAATCACCTACGCCCATTACCGAGCCGCCGACACCCACTGTTGTACCTCCGACGCCAACCGAAGTGCCACCGACGCAAACTGTCATGCCACCGATACCAACTGTCATGATGCCGACGCCAACTGAAGTGCCACCGACACCAACTGAAGTGCAACCGATGCCAACTCTCGTGCCGCCGACACCCAGAGTGGTACCACCGAGGACGCCAACTCTCGTAACACCCACGCCCACTATCTGCTGCCGCCCCCCATTACCGAGCTCCCGACGCAAACTGCCATGCCGCCGACACCCACAGTGGTGCCACCGACGCCAACATTGATGCCCCCCCCCCCCCCCCCCCACTACCGAGCTCCTGATGCCAACAACAGAACCACCTATGCCATTGACAGAGCCGCCGACGCCGCCAACAGAGCCACCTACGCCGGAGACTGAGCCCCCGGCGCCGACAACATAACCACCTACGCCCACTACCGAGCCGCCGACGCCGACAACAGAACCACCGACGCCCACTACCGAGCCGCCGACGCCGACGACTCAGCCACCGACGCCCACTACCGAGCCGCCGACACCCACCGTTGTAGTGGGCGGGAAGTGCGACGGTATCGCCTCGGGCTTCAAGAAGGATGGGAAACCCCACAAGCGATCAGGGGAGAGGGGATCATGGCGACGAATCGCGATGCGAGTGCCGTTTGCAGAGAGCGAGAGACGGTTTCCCATCTTTTCACCGGCTGCCGGGCCAGCTGATAATATAGATTCCCAGTAACCGCGAGTTCTTCCGGGAGTTAAATGGAAGGTAAAGTATTCCGGAAAGTATTCCGGAAAGTTAAAGTATTCCGGAAAGTATTCCGGAAAGTTAAAGTATTCCGGAAAGTATTCCGGAAAGTTAAAGTATTCCGGAAAGTATTCCGGAAAGTTAAAGTATTCCGGAAAGTATTCCGGAAACATATGTATCCCGGAAAGTATTCCGGAAAGGTTAACCGTAACCCTAACTTTGATGGACACTTTGAGGGGGTGTCGGTTAAAATTGATCGAACTTTTGTCCGATTGTTAAAATGGAGTGAAAATGGACCGTTAATATTAAATAAATGTAAATGACTAAAAATATATTTTTAGTGTCTCTGAGTCGTGATTGTTAATATTCCACATTTTTCCCGGACGGTGCGGTACAAAAGAATCGACTGACTCAAACGATGATCCAAATAATGACGTCAAGTTGAAGTCGAGTTGATAATTTTGGGTGCTTATCACCGGTCACCAAGTGTCATGTACGGACTTTGGTTCAAACCGGGAATGGTCACGTTTTTGCTCTGACAGAAGGCGAAGAGGCCGAAATGACCATGACGACCCTGTTTTGTGTTGAACTTGGATCTACCGGCCCCAACTTCCGGAAAGTGCCGCGAACCTCTTCAAGTAAGAGGCAATGCTCTGAGTAAGAGGTACTGGTACTCCCCGAGGTAGGAGCTACAGTGCCCAGTTTTGATGCCGGCAGCACTGTAGACACGGTACAAGTTCCAACAATGATTGTAGCATCCTACGCATCCAGTCCACGTTTGGAGCCTCGACTCTCAAAAGAGAAGAGGCTCACAATAGTCAGATTTCATTCAGATCAGACTCGAGCGATGGCTTAGCTAGCCCTGGCTGGAGGTGCAATGTGCTCTGTTGAAATTTTTGTTGTCACGAGGACATTTGCCATGTCTTCAATGGAAGGATTGGGTCGTGCTCTTGATGACTTTGGTCTCGAGGGGGATGCCCCTACCTCAGGTGTGTGGGGAACTGCTGGGGTGGGTGAGGGTGGAGGAGGTCAGGTAGTAGATTGGTCCATGGTGGCGGACATCATGAGGAGGAGGTCATGTTTGGAGAGGATGACAATGACGACCCAATGAGTTCACCTCCCGGAGGGAATCAGTCAGGGATAGGCTTGCGCCGAAGCGTCAGTTGGCATCTTGGCTTTGGACTCGGTTAGTCAGTGTGTGGCCGACGGATCAACTCCTCCAACCATTTCTGCACTCGACTGCCCGAGCGGTCGACAAGTCTCACTGTGGCGAGATCAAGTCGCATACGAAGGCAAAGATTATGGAGGTCGTCGGGCATTCCTGGTTTGTCGTGGAGGGCGATGGTCCTACAGCCTACTCTTCAGTGACCCTTCCATTCGACTCCGTTCCTGAGGATTGCCATTCCTTGATTAGTAATGGGAGACGGACTATCAACAAGTGGAGCCTTCTTTTCAGCTCCCTCACTGATGCCGAATCCAGCCAGGACGTTCACGACATAGTGGAAGAAGTGGACAAGAGAATCTCCTTCAAGGCCAGCCCCGAGAAACGGAACTTCAAGTCTATTCTTGATCCCAACATTCCGGAAGACGAGGTCTCCGGCGACGTGGACCCCTACCTGGGACCCACCATGACTCCCAAGAAGCTTCGTCTTGCGGCCATCCAGTACGAGGAGGATTTCCTCATGAAAGACCGGCGTCCACAGATTGAGGAGGTCCTGAGCCAGTGGCCCGCATCCAAGAAGCTCACCGACTCTGCCAAATCATGCTGCCGTCCTTGGAGGAAAAGATCGTCAATTGTCAACGGAAGATCAATTTCTTGAAGGCCGACGTGGGCACGCATCCGATTGGTGTCGCCCTCCCCGACTCACACTTTGGGAAGCGGCGGGATCGTTTGCTGAGAACCCACCCAACTCGCGAGCGACAAACACAGCTCTACGGGAAGTTCGCGAGGCTGAGGAGACAGCTAGCAATGCTGCCAAGGAGGTGGATTGGCTATCTTTGGAACTACAGGCCAGCGAGCGAAGGGCCGAGATGTCTCGTGCCGAGGCCGCTCAAATGGTGGCCTTCTTGAACAAGATACCAGGAAAGCTCAAGGCCTTCCAGGAGCAAGTGGAGGATCGCCTGTCCAAAATGGCAAACACCAGTCTCTGACTCTTGGAGGTGGTTCCCGAGCTGCCGGGCTCCACGACCCGGAATTGATGGAAGCCCAACTCAAGATGCTTATGGCCAAGGTCACCAACCAGAAGCAGGCCATGAAGAACTTGGCTAGCCGAGTGGATGGAGAGACCTTACAGATGGGGTCATACATCTTCCGATCTCAAGTGGAGACGACCGCCTGGGTGTGCAATTACATTGGAGATGGGGACGTTTGTTTCATGGTGGACGCGATTTCCACTCTTGAGCTCATGAACCTCGAGCGCGGATCATTTCTCAGAAACTTGGAGGTCGCGACTCGCGTCGGTAAGACTAAATATCGAAGCCCCACAGAAGCGGCAGTCATTGGATCCTTTTCGGTGGAGGTGCCGGCTGTCTTCCTGGATCAGAGTGGAGCTTCAAAGACCAAGGATACTTTCGAAGGCAAAGCAGCACACCTCCTAAGTATGTATGAAACTTGGACTGAGGAGGACATGAACAATGGGGTGTCATATCGGATTGGCGAGTTCATCGAAGCGTTTGAGAAAAGGACCACTAGTGGTTTGAATCTATGGTACAGTGAGGATGACACTCACAAGGCCTACAGTCTGTTCAACAACTTGGCTTGGCAATCTGTCGACTTCGTGCATCACTTCTCACATTGGATCAACAACTTCTACATGGAATCATTCAAGGTTTCAGGGAACAGTGATGAAGCATGGATGCTGACCATGAACATCGTGCATGGAGTTTGCAAAGAGTTGTACAAAGCACGACAAGTCACCAGAAACCTGGCTGCGATTCTGCAAGAGAACCAAATGGGAGGAGCTGGGCAGGTCTTGTGGGCAACCCTGAGTTGTCACAAGTTGATGAAAGATTTAGCATCTTACAACTTCAGTGGCCACCCAAGACTTGCACCTTACCTCCTCAAGCACCTCGCCAAGCACACGGTCACCAAGATGGCTTTCAAGGCTGAAAAGGCAATCCTCAAGAAGACGGCAGACGAGGCACTGGTGAAGGCAGGGAAGGCAATGACCAGGTCCGATCAAGTGGCTGCCAAGAAGTGACATGACAGACCCGTGGGGTCAGTCATGGCACACATGGATTTGATGGTGGAGGGTATCAGGGTGCATCTGGAGGATGGCACCTTGCTCGGAGGAGAACGAAAGTGGAATTTTGAAATCCCAGTCGCGAGTGATGTGTCTTGTGTCATCATGTCATGGAAGGGTGAACCTTGGTGGGAGGAGACGTCTTGGGCCTTTGGGTGCAAGTCCTTTTCACATTTGGTTGTGGGCCATGCCGATTTTGGAGGGAAAATTGGTGTGCCTAATGAAGCGGCGGGCTGGGCCAAGATCAGGGCCTTGCGGCCTGGTCTTCTTCTGGTGGAAGGGGTCTCTGAGCCCGGAAGGGTTGGACCTGTTGAGGAGGAGACCCCCCTGGCTTAGAGGTGTGGTTTGTTTTGGGTTGAGGACGCGGCCTGAGACTCGGGGACCTTCTCACTCGTCACTCTATTTGTCACAGTGTCATTGGGGGTGTCACCGATAGAGTGGACACGGTGTGGACTTACTCTCAACGTCCTGGCGGAGATGCGATAACGCTCAAGCCAGTCCCATGACAGGATCTTCGGGCCATATTGAAAGCGGGCATCTCGGGCAGGAAGGCCCCAACCCTGGAAGGTTCTGGATCAGTCATTGGGTCTACGGTTGTCCTGCTTCGTCCAGGCTTGGTATCATGTCGAGGTTTGTTTCCTTGGCTTCGAAGACGCCGAGGGAGGCGCAGACCAGTTAAGGTTCGAACTTTGTTTGGGGCTGGACTGTGGACTGATTGGGAGCTATCAGATGAAGAGACTCTAATGACACACGACGTGAGCGAGACCTTGTTCAAATTGAGGCACTCTGGGAAGCTGAAGGAGTTGGTTGACATGTTGAGCGTTCCTCTTCGCACGCAAGTCGCGGTGGGAGAAGCCATGCGACCTTCTTTAATCAGCTTTGAAACGATCAGACAGAAACGCAGAAGGACTCGACAGCCCACCTGACTGCCAAGAGGCAAAAGGTTTTAGTCGACAGCCGGCAACATCAACAGACAGTCTACAGGTGGACGGTGTGGGGACGGACACGAACCCCTCTTTGCCAGACACCAAAGGAAGCTGATGACCCTCCCAATTGGTCGCTGTATGACGAGGAGAAATCAACTACTACGAGGCAAGGAGGAAATGAAAAGGCTGTCAAGGTGGACGATGCTCCCGTTCCCATGTTCTACTGGAACAAGTTCCTGCTTGCGCCTTTCACTAGTTTCGTCCTAGACCGAGATTGGGCATCCACAGCGACCACGCTTTGACATTGGTTGTGGAGGTGCCTCCGGCTGAATAGGCTGCGTTCTTATCTGTCGCGGAGGAAAGCTGTGGTAAGAAAAGGAATGATTGTGTCCTCAGAGTCTGATGAAGCAGCCAGGGACGCCATCACTCGATACGTGAATGGCGACTGGTGGACTTGGTCGAGAGGGTCACGGCCTTTCTTTTGGGAGTGGCCTGAAGAGTTTCAGGAGGCAATGAGGGACGGAATAAGACTGTGGATGACCAAGCACTGACCCCATACACTAAAGCTCAGACAAAGCCTCTGACAATGGACGAATGGGAAAAGGTTTGATTGAAGCTCATGAACATTCGGGAAAGAGGATACGTTCAGCCAGGGGTTGTTGACTCTCTCTCACTAGTTTCTTTGCAGTGCCCAAAGGGGACTCAGACATCTGAATGGTCTACGATGGTACGGTAAGCGGCCTGAATGAATGTTTGTGAGCTCCTTGGTTTCCTCTACCTACCGTTGAGTCATTGATTAGAGCGCTGGAGCCTGGGACTTACATGGCTGATGCAGATGTCAGAGAAATGTTTTTGAATTTCATGCTGCATGATGAGGTCAGGAAACTCTGTGCGGTTGACTTCATCTTGTACTTTCCAGGCGAGGTGGACCCTGAGACCAAGAAGCTTTGGGAACGATGGAGTCATTGTGCCATGGGCTTGCAGACCAGCCCTTATCAGGCCATACAAGGAATGTTGTGGGCCAAGGAGCTGATCATGGGAGACCGATCGGACTCGGACAACATCTTCAGGTGGGATCGGTTGGAGCTTAACATTCCGGGGATGGCTACATACGACCCATTGAAGGTGTGGGTTTGCAAAGTGCGACAGGATGGCACCGTAGCGTGCAACGTGTTTATTTACGTGGATGATGCTCGGTACTGTGGACCCACAGAGACCAAATGCTGGAAGGTCACTCAAAGGGGAGCCACAATCCTTGCCAAGCTTGGTCTACAGAATGCTCTGAGGAAGACCAGACCACCTGGAATGACAAACCGGGCCTGGGCAGGGAGCGTGGTTCACACGGACCAAAGCAAGGTAGTCAAGCTCGTCACCCAAGAGCGCTGGACGAAGACGGAGGAGATGATTTGAGACATAGCCGCTGATCTAGAAGCGGCCGGAAAAACCAGATTGCTCAGCCGAGCAGTGATGGAATCAGGTGGGGTTTTCTGGTGTGTGTGTTGAGAACATATGACTTTATGGTCCCGTACCTTAAGGGGATCCATGCCACCATGGAGAGCTGGAGACCAGACAGGGATGGCGAAGGTTGGAGGTCAAGAATCACGCGTGGGATTATGATGAGGAGGAGGATAGCGGGAAGGCCTAAAAAGCCTGCGAGGCCAGGGCTTGTGTACAAGGATCAATTAACCAGATGATCACGGATGGGATTTTTATTATTGTTTCTACAAGATGGCTCCGATTACATGGTATTCAAAACTGGCAGAACAGTATCAAGATGAGCACTTTTGGAAGCAATTTTATTGTACTCAAGATGGCCATGGAAGCAAGCCATGGATTATGCTACAAACTGCGTATGATGGGAGTTCCGCTCGGCCTACTTCTTTGGAGGCAACCAATCAGTAATCAAGAATGCAACAATCCCTGAATCAACGTTGAAGAAGAAGTTGAACTCGATCGCATATCATTTTGTGCATGAAGCGGTTGTAATGGAAGAAGTATTGATGACTTACCTGGACATCAAGCTAACCCAGCAGATTTGATGACAAAACTGCTACCAGCTGGTGAACGAAGGACATCCTTTGTCTGTATGTTGCTCTATGACATTTGAGCTTTGAGCTGATGTATGGGTTTTGACCGGTTTCCCCAAGGAAAGCCTCGAATGTGTCACCAGTGTGACTACACTGGAGCGTGGATGTAAGCAGTGGACTGAACCACCGACGAATGACATTGTGGATGTAGATATGGGAGTCAAACCACAATATGATGAAAGTGAAAAAGGGTGCTTACAAGCAATCCAATTTGCAATCATTTGCAAACTGTCTTGAGGGGACTGTTGAATGTTAGCGAGTCTGACCGAGTTTTGGGTCACTAGTGCGCGCATGTATCACGAGCGTTGAGGATAGAGCGAGTAGAGGATAAGCTCACAATTTTAGATTTACATGTACTAACTATTGATATCCCGTTTTGCACCAAGGTTCATGTGTATTTTCAAAGAAGCAGGTCATAAGCGGGTGAGAACCTACTAGTGACTAGCTGATGTAAGTGGTATAGAACATTGTGAAGTACGGCATACAACGATGGTGCTAAACCAATTAGTGGGAGCATTCCCAAGTAGGACATGGATAGGATGGCCTGGCCGTCCATCCGATGCTGACGTATTATGATCGCTAATGACCACCATAAATCAGTCCCCTTGAACCAAAACCCAGTTGCCATGCAACTTGTATTGGATTGACTGCCAGAGCCAAACCAATCGATGCAGAGGCCATCGCATTTCAGCGATATTATTGGGGGTGGGAGTTACAACCCTTAAAAGACAATTTCCATTTTGGAGCATCGTCAGTTTGCATCTTGGAAAGCGTCCCCATTCCAAACGTCCCCATTGTTGCAGTGTCCCCGGTGTGACCGTCCCCTTAGCATCCCAGTTACCATAGAACATAGCCCACAAGCTCTCTCAGCCTTGGACCAGGCATCAACTTAGTAAGAATGTCACTCATGTTGGTATTGCCATCCTCTTTAGCAAGACAGATGATACAACCAATGCACACCTCACACGTCCAGTGATAGGCAATAGCATTGTGCTTCTTCTTCAGGGTCGACTCAGGTGCAGTCGTATTCTTGACAACAGCCACGTTATCACAAAACACAGACATCGGACCATCAAGAGGAAAACCCATCATTCTCAACTTGTAACGTAAGCCCTCAATCATCTCGACTGCAGTTTTCATCGCAACAAACTCTGAGCCAAACGTGGACATTTCCACAGTGTTCTGCCACTTTGAATACCATTGGATCAGCACTCTGTTCACAAACAAGATGACTCCAGTGTGCAAACGACGAGTTAGCATACATCCGGCATGGTCAGCATCGACAAAGCAAGAGGTTGAAACGACATTACCACGCGCTTCCGGCATGTTTGGTGGAATCGGGTCAGAAGCTTCCGGGTAGAACTCGGACCAATCGACCTCACGAAACCGTCTTTCATCGAACACAGGCTCAGTGTCATCAAAAACCATTGTCGACCTTGTATGGTGCTTGAGGTAAGCAAACACGTGATAAAGCTGCTGAAGGTGCCCTTCACGTGGCGATACCACGTATCTCAACAGCATTGACATCGCGACAAGCACATCCAATCATCCTAACTTGCAGAGCCAATCAAAACTGTTAAGAATGTCAGCAGGTGAGATTCCGTTGAGATTTGGCCATTTAACAATTTCTTTCATATTTAAACATATAAAGTTCTTAAACATTGCGTAAACCACTAAATGTATTGTCAGTCACTAATATCAGCGATTTAAGTGATGCACATGACAATTGAGCGAGTGAGTCGTGATTGGTTTTGATGGGTCGTGATTGGTTTTGATGGGTCGTGATTGGTTGTGATGGGTCGTGAGTGGTCGTGATGGGTCGTGATTGGTTTTGATGGGTCGTGATGGGTTTTGATGGGTCGTGATGGGTTTTGATGGGTCGTGATTGGCTTTGATGGGTCGTGATTGGCTTTGATGGGTCGTGATGGGCCATCGCTGAAACTCGGCCATCGGGCTGAAACTTACCTCGAAAAATTTGAAATTGAGATCATCCGTGTGCGCACCATTCATTCCGCCCAAACGACATGAGGCATCGGCACGAGGCCCATGAGGCTTGACTCATCAGGCATACGCGAGGTAGCTGGGATCATTCTTGGGCTGGCCTCGCGGCGTTTGTGGCTGAAAGTCGATCAAGGATGATTCCAAGTCAGATCGTGCCTTGCTTGAATATGGGTCCGTCCACGAAATGATGGTCCTCTCGTCATACTTGCAGGACTCCTTTGGGCAGGCTCGAGAAGCCTTTTCATACCTGGAAACTGATCTGTTTAGTTATACTCGCGCTGCCGAAGACGAAAGACCGGCAGGAGCACCCATCACACGACCGTCGCAAGCTTCGCAGGCCACGAGACTTGCCAGTCGACTCTGTCTTGTCATCGGTGAGTCACATGACAGAAGATAGTCCTCTGGAAGTGGCTGACCTGTTGGCATCGACATCGTCTCATGAGATGCCGCTGGGTGCAGCAGTCTTGTTGGAGCAGAGTTCGGCACATTATTATCGTGCTGGAATGTGTCGCAAGTATGCCTTTCATATGCTCATGAGTGGTCACATGTTTTGTTCCGCTCTTCAAGAGCATCACGCCTTTCGTTGCTTTACTTTGGTGCTCTACATTTATCATTGGAGCACGTGTCTCGACCAAGTCGCAGCAAAAGTTTATCCAGAACTTGTTGGAAATATGTCAAGAGCATCCTGCGATGGCCATGGTCGGTGAATGCCACGTCGACGGAAAATTGCTCAGAGAGGTTGGAGCGAATGGAGCAACTCTTGGAATCTACAAAAGGTGCGACTCATATCTTGGAATTACCAAAACATAGACCTCCCGTCCGTGGACGATTCGTCGGTAACAGTGTCAGTAGAAACAAAGGAAATCCAGCGAGACATTTCTTCCTTTGGGAGCTGCGACAAGACAAACGTGCCACACAAGAGCGAGATGGCCGTTTCATGAGCGTCAAGGAAATAAAGACAACAATCAACCATTCTATTATGAGTCTCCTGTCGATAAGCTCTGGAGTAGGCTCTGGAGTAGGCTCGTGAGTAGGTTCTGGCGTTGGCTTGGGTGTTGGCTCGGGTGTCGGCTCGGGGGTAGGCTCTGGCGTCGGCTCTGGAGTTGGCTCTGGAGTTGGCTCAGGAGTCGGTTCGGAGTTGGGCTCAGGAGTCCGTTCGAGCGTGGGCTCGTGAGTAGGTTCTGGCATTGGCTCGGGTGTTGGCTCCGGTGTCGGTTCGGGCGTCGGCTCCGGTGTAGGCTCAGGCGTCGGTTCGGGCGTGGGCTTAGGGGTTGGATCCGGCTTCCGCTAGGGGGTCGGCTCTGGAGTTGACTCAGGCGTAGGCTCTGGCGTGGGCTCGGGGGTCGGTTCGGGCGTGGGCTCGGGGGTCGGTTCGGGAGTCGGTTCCGGCGTGGGTTCGGGAGTCGGTTCCGGCGTGGGCTTAAGAGTTGGTTCCTGTGTTGGCTCAGGCGTGGGCTCGGGCGTAGGTTCGGGTGTCGGCTCTGGCGTCGGCTCGGGTGTCGATTCGGGCGTCGGCTCGGGTGTCGTCTCAGGAGAAGGCTCAGGCATCGTTCGGGCGTGGGCTCAGGAGTTGGATCCGGCGTGGGCTCGGGCGGGGGCTCTGGAGTTTGCTCGGGAGTAGGCTCTGGCGTAGGCTCGGGAGTCGGCTGTGGTGTGGGCTCAGGCGTGGAGACAAGAATTCCCCACTCTCGTGTACGGTGATTGCTGTGAAGCGATCTGGCAACCTGGAGTTGACAACTTCCGGTTCACGCCGTTTCTTCCTTCGCCACTTTTTGTCCGCTGTCTTGTCATCATCCTCTTTTTCCTTGGCCTCCGCTCCATCAGCCGGTTCCTGTTCTTTCGTGTCAGGGCTACTGGTTTTGACAGGGCCTCCTCTTTGGCTTCTTCTATTGGTCCTTTTTCCTTCTTGGGCGAATCAGCCTTTTTGGGCAGTCCTTTAGTTTGGATAGAACAGGGGCAACTTTCTGCTTCGGAACCGGTGGTGCAAGCAGAGGCGGAGCAGTGCGCGCATCGCATCTGTGAGTTATTGGGGATGAAGCGATCCCTGGATGCCCCAGCGGACATCATTGAGCGGTGAGCGCTGTGGAAAGCCTGTTCGCGTGACACTAGTAGTAATGACACATATACTTTAGAATTAACAAATAAAGCTACCAATCTAATAGTGTATTTTAAGGGAATGGATCCCACAAAGTAGTTCCGCCATTTTCGATCTCGTAATTGCGCAGACGGCGTCGACAGTCCCAAAGTGCAAACAATAAGGACAATCATTCAAGCAAGACAATTGAGAGTTGGTTCTCATTGGATTTGTGGTGTTCGACAACAGAGCCACCTACGCCAACAACAGAGCTACCAACACCCACTACGGAGCCCCCAACCCCAACTACCGAGCCTCGATCCCAACTACCGGCTCCGGTGTCATTTCAAACGTGGGCTCCTGCGTCGGTTTGGTCGTGGGCTTTGATATCAGTTCGGGCGTACGAACTCTTCACCTCGCGATGTTCATACGTGCTGATCCCAGTGGGTGACACGAGAGAAGTGTTTTCATTTGCTTCCTCGCCATGTCTATTGTCACTTTCCACTCCCGATACAGAATCATCCGTGCTATACATTTGAAAATGATAGTGAGAACAGTCTCAGTGACATATATTCGAGGGTGGCTGCGGCGTCAACATGCACAAAATATTTACCTCCAAGAGTGAGCACTGTCTGAACTGGCCTCTCCACTTCATCGTCTTCTCTCCTACTTTGTCTGGCACAATCATCACGACTGGCGGGTGCCCTCGCGACATTGTCTTGATAATAAATGCTGATGGTACGGATCCAATGATTGATACTGTGGTTGACCTGCTTCATGATGCCGCTTCTCTTGGGATCCAGGCAAAAGCTTCGACGTTAGGCCCTTGTGTGCCGGTAGCTCATCTTCTTCTTCCCAGTTAACATCGCTCTGATGAGGATGGGATTGAAAATGTGCTGGGACAAGCGATCGGACACAATCCATAGAAGTGACAAAAAGAATCTGGGCGAAGTGTGCTGGTTTCGTGGGAGCCATTTTTTTCTATCATAGAGCTCGACTTCGTGATGGGTCGTGATGGGTTTTGATGGGTCGTGATTGGTTTTGATGGGTCGTGATTGGCTTTGATGGGTCGTGATGGGTTTTGATGGGTCGTGATTGGCTTTGATGGGTCGTGATGGGTTTTGATGGGTCGTGATTGGCTTTGATGGGTCGTGATTGGTTTTGATGGATTTTGATTGGTTTTGATGGGTCACGATCGGCCATCGCTGAAAACCACTGCATAAGTCAGATAGTGACCAAGTGGATTGAATATCATAAGTAACTTGCATCAAAGTCAATGGGGACATTTTATCACTTAACAAAAACTGGACCAATGTCTTGGGTCCAACTCAACGGAAATTGGTGACTATCGCCAACAGTTTTGATTGGCGATCACGCGAAAACCAGAAATCGCTCAAATTGCGGGATGTCCCTGCTTCTCTGGCCTGGCCGGCCGCAGTGCAAGAAGAGCCGGCCAGGCCCCAAGCCGGCTCTGCTCCTCTGCCACATCGTACAGTCAGTCCGATGCTTGCCTGCGGGCTCTTTATTTATGCAACCTTACCACACCAAGCAATATCGTAACAGCATGGATACTGTAGTCTAGTCAACCAACTCTCAATAATGCATACGGTAGCGTAGGAGCGAACCGACCTGTCATCTATGAATATGCAGTGGAGCAACAGAGAAAAACAAACAGTAGATCAAGTAGCTAAGCAGAGATGGATATCTCGATGCGGTTCATATCGCATTCCTTCCCCTGTTGGGGGATACAAATATCATCGACTGCCCTGAAAATCAAGTCTGTCTTTTCCGTTGCCTTGGCGCTTGCTCCGCTCTGCAATAAACGTCTGTTTCTATAGTCTGTCGACTCAAAGGCACCACCGCAGTTGTTCATTGGCCCGAAGTTGTGCGCCTTTGATATTACATTTACTATCAGACCGCATTGTTTAGCTCATATCATTGCAGAAATGTGCTAGTCTTCATCCTTGGTGATGAAAAAACAACACGGCGTCTTTGACATTCAAGGCGATCGTCTTCTCGGCATCTTCGAGCGTGTCCCCCACCCAGTGCGAGGGCAGAACAAATTGGCACGCCATTTGTGCGTCGAACCCGAGGTGAGACCAGGGAATGTTGCCTCGCGGATGACAAAGGGACACACTGGTCTGAGTGTCTCCATGTCCACCCTGCCCTTGTATTCTACATTCAAGGCCGGCCGGCCAAGTGGTCCCTTAATATCGTCCCCATTATCAGCGCCTCGTAAAGATGGCTGGCTCCGACAAATGCAGCATTTGCAAAAGACGTTGTAAAAGACTTTGGGGTTCCATGTCACACTCAGCGTCGACACAACGTTGAAAAAAGTCTTTCCAACTCTTGAAAAGAGACTGGATCGTGAGGGAAAGGACGTTGAATAGTAATCATGCTCCGCCTTTCTGGATCCTCCTTTTTGCCACTGTCATCCTCCTTCATGACAGCAATGGAGACGATAAGTGCCCCCGGACTTACAGTCATACCGAATCTCTGTTCGAATTTCATCACCCGGTTCGACATCAATAAGAGGACCGCACATCGCTTGGCTGTCCCGTTTTGATCCTGCCAAAAGTACTGGGCTTGAATGACCCAAGTATCGAAACACTTCAAGATGGACTGTAGTTATCATCGTTAGATGACAGACAATTACCAATCATGACTTGCGGTACGATCTGGTTCATTGAACACGGGTGGACATTGCGACAGGCATCAGTTATGTTCTTCTTGTAGTGTGACGCACCATAGTCGTCAAAGTCCAAATCACCCCAAACGTACAAGGTATGATTTGTCTTATTCCATCTTGACGAGCAGGGAAGGGGCGGGCAGACATGCTGTATACGACTTCCCAAGATTTGCTGGGCGGTGGGAGGCGGTGTGGTCCAAAGTCTCTAGGAAGGCCCACGACTACCCTATACTCGTCGTCGCTTTTGGGAGCGGACGGGAGACAGGAACGAGCGCGTGAACATGCGCTCGGAGCGAGCAAGAGAGCTCGACTGGAAAACCAATGACATCAAGTCACGGTTGGAAAGTCGGGCGACGTGAACGTAAGGAACGACTCTGCAGAGCATGCGAGCGACGAGCTCATTGTTCGACGATCGAGTGATCGAGTGAAGACCAAGACGAATTACTTCGCATCTAGGTAGTCTTAAGAACTCAACAGCATGGCGCCTACCCCCTCCCAAGTCTATCCCCACTGGCAAGCGTACTACGCTTCCAAGGTGCGCCTCCTGGGCGACATCCGCCCGATCCAAGGCTACGCCCTCTTCGGCTCTCTTGACCTCGACTTCCCTCAGGTCAAGCAGGAGACCGTCGCCACCGACGACTTGGTCGTCCTCGCCGCCAGCGGGACGGACCGCCGTGTCAAGATCCTTCACCAGTTTCACCTCGACCATCGGACCCCCCTCAACCCGTCAGGCACCGGCCAGCTCTGGGCCCTCATTGGTTATGGAGGCCACGCCTCCCCGGTCATTGTCCCGGACAACATGTTCGGTCGTGTTCAGGCGACTGTGCCGAAAGGCGAATCCTTCGACACCGTTGCCTCCACGACCGATGTCACCAACCTCGCCCTAAGCGAAACCGGCGACACCGGCGAACCTTTCAATGGACGACGCTATGTCGCCCTACCCCCCTTCCTCACGCGGATCTGTATGGCATCGGATACCGAGGACGCCGGCGCCCTTCTCCTGCACGTGCGCAAAGCGCTTCAGGACTTCGACGCACCCACGGGCCTGCTCTCTGATGACGAGGCCGTCGAAGAAACCAAAGAACCGGACCCTCCTTCGGCGACCGCCACGTTCAAGCACATTCTCCAGTTCCTCTGGCTAGTCGCAAATGGGACCATGAGCAGCCACCCTATCGAGCCGATCACCACCTCGAGAGCCAACGACTGGGCAGCCACCGTAGCTGTCGGAAAGATCATCCCCCGCGTCACGCCTGACCACTCGCCTGCCGCGGGACAGCCGCCCCATGACAGCCATCCGACGCTTAGCCAACTTGGCCCGGTCATCTCCCGTCTCGCCGACAGCATGGACGCGTACACGACGAGGCAAACCCAGTCTGAAACCGACAAGAGTAAAAACAAGTTCCCGAAGTTCCCGGAGTGGACCAGGCGCATGATCCTCCACGCCTCGGAACCACTCGCCGACGATCTAACCGACGACAATGGAGACCCCGTCACGGAACGTACCTCCCCCGTTGACACGTACTCTGCGCTCCTTGATCAGAAGACGACAGCAGAAGTGAAACAATACCTGGACCACTACCTAAACGACGTGAAACAATGCGCCGCCAACATCCCCATGGCGACGTGCCAAGCCATTCTCATGGGCAAGTTCCGATGGTCCAACATCGAAAGCCCAGAGGCCTTCAGCGTCCTGGCGTGCTTCCACTCCGCGGCCGACGGCGTCAACTCAAATGAGATCAACGCGATGGAACTCCAGATGAAGGCAGTTGAAGGAGTCGGCTTGTCCGATGCGGACGTGCTCAAAGCAACCAAGCTCGTCCTCGCTGCCCCCAAGACCATTGACGACCTGGCCAAACAACTCTCCGTCCTTGCGATGCTACTCACGTGCGTCCTCGGCGCCGAGGCGACCATCACGAAAGAGATGATCGGTTGGACAAGCCACATACGCGACCAAGAAATGTCCTACCGCAACCTGGCAGGCATCGACAGCGCGTTCCCCCTGAAACTCGCGTGCTTCATCGACAAAAGCATGCAGTTCTATTTCAAAAACTGCGCCATCGCACAGTCAGTGGAGAAGGTCGACGACAGCCCCCTTGGGTTCACCGGAGTCAAACGTGACATCATCATGGGCACGTTCACGCTCGCCGGCGTCCCACGCCTGCTAGCGTCCCAACTGAAACGGCCATCCGCAGCCACCGACAGCGGCAGCAGCGAACCGGCGGCCGACGAAACCCCAAGTAAAAAGAAGAAACGGAAACGACAGCAAAAAGAGAAAGGTCCGGTGGAGCACAACCCGGACGTACCACCATCCTGCAAGGTAGCGGGTCACGAGATGAAGCACCTTCTGTCACACGTATTCAAATCTCCCAGCTGGACGAACGGCGACCAGCTTTGTTTGAATTATCACTGCCTCGGAACCTGCCACGGAGCCTGCCCTCGCGCCTCCACGCACAAGCCCGCGCCGGATGCCATACGGACAGCCCTGACGACGTTTGTGAAAGACGCCCGCCGCACGGCGAAAGGAAGAGGCGACCATAACACCAACGCCGATGAGTGACAACCAGGGACAGCGTCGGCGCGAGCTGCGCTGTCACCCGCCGTCCGACCCACACTGTGGGACGTTCCCATGATCACGGACCGTGGCGCCGCACCGTTGAGCAGCCACGCGTATCGGCCGGAGGCGCAAGACCCCCCGTCGAGCCACAGTTACGCGCCAGCACCTCGGTGCATCACCCCTCCTCCCTCGGTCATCGACCGAAAAATGCAGCTCCATTGGCGCCCGGAGATGTTGGAGGAACGAAAACGTCAGGACGTTCAAAAACGGACCGACGCTTTGTTAGGTATGTCCCCGTCTCGCGGCGACACCAAGGATGGCGCACCAGCGCCACCGTCTCACGGGCTCGACACCACTGTCAGCCCAGGGCCCAACATTACTGTAGGGCCCATTCTGGGTGTGGGAGCAGCTTCGCTGCGCCCACGTGCCACCCTCCCGGGTGAAGCCGGCAGGAAGGATGTGTTAGCACACACCAACCTGTCGGGGGCCGACACACCTGTCGGACCCGAATGGTACGCGGACGCGGCATCGCTGCACCCGCACACCGGCAGAGAGGACGGGACAGCACATTCCTCGTCCCTGCCGGGGGCCGACACAACTGTCGAACCCGAATGGTACGCGGGCGCGGCATCGCTGCACCCGCACACCGGCAGAAAAGACGAGATAGCACACTCCTCGTCACTGTCGGGGGCCGACACAACTGTCGAACCCGAATGGTGTGCGGGTGCAGCATCGCTGCGCCCGCAAGCCGCCCTTGGGGCTGGCACGACGGGACCGGCAGCGACAGCGAACGTACGCCACCCACACTTCCCTGAGACGACGCCACCGTGCAGAGCGCCCGTTGTCAGCGGTCTCACCGGACCCCGACTCCAGCAGGCACTCGACCGCGTCCTAGCTTGGCAGTCGCCCGCCACTCAGACACCGGAATTTTCATTTCGGTGGACGAAGGTAGCGGCAGCAAAGAACCTCGAGCTGCTCCAGTCATACGACATGGACCTCGGCAGGGCTCTCGACGCCCAGCCCTTCTCCACCCTGACGATTGGCTCTGAGTTCCGCCCCCCAGACGTACTTGAGGAAGTGTGTGGCAACCACCCCCTCTGGTCCCGTGTCCGCCGCTGGCTTACCACCGGCGTCGAACACCCTCTCCGGCCGATCCCCGAAGACGAGAGACTCGAGGACGTGAAGGCAAACCTAGCGCGCGGCAACCACCTTTCCGCCCGGCGCAACGAGGCCCAACTGCTCTCCATGCTGCAGAAGGAAGTGCAAAAAGGCTGGCAGCTAATCCTCCCCCTGAAGGCAGCCCTCCTCATCAGGAACGCTATCCTAGGGCCCCTCGGCCTGGTGGAACAAGACTCCATCAACGAACTCGGAGAAATCATCTCCAAGTATCGCCTCACCCACGACCAGAGCTATAACGTCGTGCCTGGCACTCGTCGATCCGTCAACGATAGAGTACGCTTCGACTCACTGACGCCCTGTCGTTACGGTTGCGCCCTGATGCGCCTCGCCCACTACGTCCTGGGTCTCCGACGACGACACCCGCGGTCTCGGATACTCCTGACAAAGGTAGACCTGAAGTCTGCATACCGCCGCATGCACTACTGTGCTGCGACGGCGGTCCAAGCCATGATCACCATTGGCGCCTTTGTGCTGATCGCCCTACGGATGACGTTCGGCGGCGCACCAAACCCAAGCCAGTGGAGTGACCTGAGTGAACTCGCCTGCGATCTCATCAATGACCTCGTCCGTGACGACGGCTGGGACGAGCAAACGTACCAGTCGCCCCACCAGCATCTCATCGGCGACGGTGTGGAGTTGGAAGCTGATGACGTGGCATTTGGCTCCGCCGGCGAACTACTCGTCGACGTACCTGCCGACGATCAACCCAAGGCCGACGTATTTATTGACGACCTGTTCATGGCCTTCCTCGAGACGGACGCCGCCCGAGGCAGCCGTGTCATCCCCTTTGTGGTCCATCTCCTCAGCCGCCCTGTCAGCGACTCGGAAACCATCGAACGTGATGACCTCCTGTCCTTTGAGAAGTTCCTTGCCGAGGCGACGCCCGCCGAACAAAAGACCATCCTCGGTTGGGTCATCGATACGCGGCGCTTAACCATCGCCCTACCCGCGAACAAGCACGCCGCTTGGTCGCGCTCGATAGACGACATCCTAACCGCGGACAAGGTCACCTACAAGGAGCTCGAAGTCCTGATCGGCCGGCTGAATCACGCCGCGTTCGTGATCCCCATGGCCCGCCATTTCCTGGGCCGTCTGCGCACTGCGCTGTACGCGGCGAACCATCGCCGCTCAGTTCGATTGAACCAAGCCCAACGCGACGACCTTCACCTCTGGAAGGCCTTCCTCCAGAGTTCCGCCATGGGCATCAGCCTCAATCTGATTGCCCTTCTTTTGCCGTCGCGGATCAGCCGCAGCGACGCCTGCGAGCACGGCGTCGGTGGCTTCTCCGCCACCTGCGGCATCGCTTGGCGCTGGGAGATCCCCCCGGAGCTGCGCCACCGCCTGACTCTCAATGGCCTCGAGTTTCTGGCGTGCTATATCACTATTGCGGTTGACATGGAGCTTGGCGCTGCACCCCGCCACTCCTGCTTCCTCTCCCAGTCTGACAGCACCAGTGCTGCCGGATGGCTCCGCAAGTCCAACTTTGCTGATGAAACCCCAGTACATCAAGCAATCGCCCGTGAGACGGCCCGAGTTGTGCTCCAGCACGACTCCACCCTGGCTAGCCAGTGGATCCCCGGTGACGAGAACGACGTATCGGACTGCCTGTCGCGCGACCACCACCTCGACGACTCACAACTCCTTGCACTTTTGTACTCTGCCGTCCCCGAACAGATTCCAGAGGGTTTCAGAATCTGTCCGTTGCCGCCCGCGATCGTCTCGCGTGTGACGACGTGGATGCACAGCTTGCCTGCCTCGACGCAGTCACCGACGGCACCAGTGCGAAGCAAGCTCGCTACTGGGGCTACTTCCTCCGGTATCTTGAGGACATCGAGCTCGACGCCGACCCATTCCTTACCGGATTCTCCCGCCACGAACGGCACCGCATCCTCGGGGCCTTCGCCGCTGCCGTCCGCAAGAACGCCGTCCAGTCCTACCCTGGTGCATCAACAGCTTCTGCACCGGTATCGGGAACAGTCCGCGCCACCCTCGACGCTGTGGCACAGGCCTACCGGGCTAACGACATGGCCAGCCCACTCCACGATGTCGACGGCCGACTCGCGTTCATTCTACAGCGCCAACTAAAGGGCTACACCAACCAGGACCCCAGTGCCAAACCGCAGAAGGCACTCACCCCTCGGATCCTCCGCGAGCTGGTCCGCGCCGAAGTCACCGCCCTTGACTGTGCCGTCAGCCAACTTTCCCGTGGAGCCTTCTTCTTCGCCATGCGCTCGTGTGAATACTCGACGGTGTCAGGCGAGCGGCGCACCAAGCTCCTCACCATCGCCAACATCCGGTTCTTCCGGAACAAGCGCGAGATCCCACACGACCACCCGGACCTCCACCTGGCTGACTGCGTCGCCATCACGTTCACCTTCCAGAAGAACGACGAACGCGACGCGACGGTCACCATGCACCGCACCCTCGATCCTCTCCTCTGTCCCGTCAAAGTTTGGGCCACCATTGTCCGTCGCGTACTGGCTATCCCGGGCACGGGACCAGCCACGCCGGTCAACACCTACAGCGACAGTGATGGAAAGGTGAAGTTGGTGCGGTCGAAGGACATCCTCCTCCGGCTGCGGGCGGTGGTCCGATTCATTGGGGAGGCCGAACTGGGCTACGCGGCCGGCGAACTTGGCACGCACTCCATACGCTCCGGTGCCGCCATGGCGATGTACCTCGCCGGCGTGCCTGTGTTCACGATCATGTTGATCGGCCGCTGGTCCAGCGATGCCTTCCTCCGTTACATCCGGCGGCAAGTCCAGGAGTTCAGCTCGGGCGTCTCCTCCCGGATGATTCTCTCGGAAGATTTTTACACGATCCCGGAGTTCAGCCATCACGAGGACCCGCGAATCAGCGGCCATTCTCAAAACTTTGCTGCGCGTTCAAACATTGGCCCGGACGCTCAGCGCTGGGCACAGACCCCGGCGTTCTCCCTCCACCATTGAGTCTGCACCCATCCCAAAGTGGCTTCACGCTTTCGGTCCCAAAACCAAGCGTTTGAACTAGCCAAGGGCTAGGGTCTAGGGTTCTAGTAGAGTCGAATTCCCAGACCAACCCGGCCTAAGTTTTCCGCGTCTAGTGTTAGGTCGGAGTGGACTGGATTCGAAGGCTCTTCGTCGGGGGATCATGGAGCCCCTTCACCTTTCTGCTTCCGCTTCGCTACGACACCGTACGGACGGTCCTGCTCGTACAATCCGGTCCGATCGATCTCGCGATCGCCGCGACGAAGCGTCTGCGCACGCTGTTTCCCGGGTGCGAGATCGAGGTCGCGATCCGCGAGATCGATGGCGCCGCGGCCGGGGCCTGCGAGGCCGATCGCGTGACGGTCGTGCGCTGGCCCGATCGCTTCGAAGTGCTCCCGCACCCTGCGGCGCGCCGCTACGACGCGGTCGTCGCCCTGCTCAGCAATCGTCGAAATCACTATCTCCGTCTGCTGCCGTACCTGCTTCGAACGCGAACGATCCTGCTGTTCAACGATCACCTGGACTACTTTCCCTTCCACGTGACCCGCCTCCCGGCGCTGCTGCATCATCTGAGCGGGGGCAACGTCGGGCGCGCTCCGGCCCTGGCTCGTCGGGCGGGCGATCGTTCTCCCGCTCGTGACCCTCTTGCTCGCAGTATCGACCGCACGCCTGTATCTACGGTCCGCACGGAAACACCTTCGCACCTGATGCGCTCGCCGGGTCTGCTCGGGTGGGCGGCATGGGCCGTCGTCGCCGGCGCGCTCGCCTTTGGCTCGGCCGCCGGCCTGCCCGGCACCGGGGGCCCCGACACGACCGCGACGATCACGATCGATGCCGCAGCCGTCACGGGCCGCCTCGTTCCGATCTGGGACGAGATCAACCTCTGGAAGCTCTACGGACGGTTCGGTGTGCAGCATCCGGCCATGCCACCGCCGAACTGGCTCCGCGACCTCCTCCCCTGGGCACGGTACGGTCGCGCGGTGGCGGCCCTCGGCGGCAACTACACCGCCGCCATCGGACGATGGTGCGACCACGGCACGTCGAGCCCCGAGCACCCGTACTCGGAATCCCGCGACTGCGGCGCGCACGGCACCCCAGGCGAGGCCGCCCAGAACGAGCTGGTACGGATGGTCGACGGCACGCCGCACGTGGACTACCGGCCGTTTCGCGTCGCGATGGAGCGCCTGCTCGAGAGCGGCGTGCGCCCGCATCTGAACATCTCGTCGAGCCCCGTCGCCTTCACCGCCCCGGCAATGGACTTCACGCACTATCACTGGAACGCCGCCCCGGTGCGCGACCGCGAAGGCTGGCTGGCCTTCGTCGACGGCGCCTTCGCCGCCGTCGAGGACCTCGACCCCACGGATTGGCGGATCTCGATCATGAACGAGGCCAACTGCCTGACCATGGTCGGATGGCAGCAGCATCTCCAGCACGTCGGTTACGCGGGCTCCGTGGACGACTACGCCCGCACGCTGGTGGGCACCGCCGCTCGCATCCGCACCCGCGCGCGCGGCGTCCGTTTTCATCTCGGGAACTACGTCACCAGTGACACCTTTCCCGGTGAGAACAATCTGGCGCAGTATCTGTCCGCGCTGCGGACCGCCGTCGCAACCGAGCCGTCGATCGACTGGGGGCACTTCGACGCCATCTCGCTCAACCTCTACGAGACACCGGACACGACCGTCTACGAGTTCGTGCCTTCGCGTCTGGCGCGCGCCGCCGCCGCCGCCCGTGCAGCCGGTGCGCCGCCGCTGCCCTTCAAGATCGACGAGCTCGGGATCCACTACCGCTTGGTCTGGGCCTTCGACGAGGCGTGGGGAGAGCCGCTCGATCCATCACTGTGGGCCGCCTCCTGGCACGCCGAGGCCCTGCGCGTGCTGACCGATGCGGGGAACGTGACCTCGGTCACCCCATGGTTCGAGCGCCTCATCGAGTCGAACGACGACGGCACGCGGCGGCCCTACCCGAAAGCTCACGTCTACGAGCTCTTCGGACTGGCAAGCGGCCAACTGACCGCGCACGAGGAGGGTCCCGGGCAACTACGCTTCGTCGCGACGGACCACCTCGACGGACTGCCGCGCCTGGCCGTCTCCGGCGGGCGGCGATTTCCGTCGGCGGCACCCCGCCGTGACGCCAGGCTCGCCGGTACGCTCTCGACCGTCGCCACCGCAACCACCGACGGCCTGCGCGCGCTCGTCATCCATCACCGCAATCGACCCGTCAACGACGGCCACCCGGCGCGACGGCGAGACGCCGTCCGACTCCACCTCACCGCAACGCACGTCCCTCCCGGCGCCTACGCGGTCCGACGCCTCGCCGTCGGCGGTCCGGGCGGCAGTGCCTGGAACGCCGGCGCGCCGACACCCCTGCAATGGCTGGACGGCGGGTGTCGCCACACACGCGACGGGACGCTCCTGCTGACCGGAGCCCCTGGATGGAGGCGAATACCGTGTGGCTGGTCGAGGCGCGCCGGGTCGACGACTGCGTCAGACGGCCGAGATTCGACGCCTTGTTGGCCCCCGGTAGGCCTTGCTATCCTGACCGCTCGATGACTGCCTCCGCCGACTCCCCCGTCAACGCATTCACCGTCGATGTCGAAGATTGGTACCAGGTGGCCGATTTCGATGCGGTGATGCCGTTCGCGCAGTGGGACGAGTACGAGTCACGCGTGCAGCGCAATACCGATCGCGTCCTCGCACTGTGCGACGAGGTCGGCGTCACCGGAACGTTCTTCGTCCTGACGTGGAATGCCGAGCGCTACCCCGACCTCGTCCGGCGGATCGTCGACCACGGACACGAGGTCGCAACGCACGGCTACGCGCATCGGATCGTCTACGAGCAGACGCCCGACGAGTTCCGCGCCGACGTCGAGCGCGCGAAGAAGACCCTCGAGGACATCACGGGAACGCCCGTGCTCGGATACCGTGCGCCGTCGTTCTCCTTCACGACCGAATCGCTCTGGGCACCGGACATCCTCCTCGACCTCGGTCTGCGCTACGACTCGAGTGTGTTTCCCGTTCGCGATGCGCTCTACGGTCTGCCCGACGCCGCACGCTTTCCGTACGTGATCCGGGAGCGCGACGGGCAGAAGTTGGTGGAGTTCCCCATCACGACGACGCCCCTGTTCGGCCGCAACCTCCCCCTCGGCGGCGGCGGGTACCTGCGCCTCCTGCCGTACCTCTACATGCAGTGGGGCATGCGACGCGTGAATCGCGCCGAGCGACAGTCCGCGCTGGTGTACATTCACCCATGGGAGCTCGACCCGGAGCAGCCGCGCGTCAAGACCGCGGGCAAGCGTGGATTCAGCAGCCACTACGTCAATCTCGCGAGCACCGAGTCGAAGCTCCGGCGACTGTTCCGCGACTTCCGGTTCGCGCCCATGCGTGACCTCCGCTCGCACTCGTGTGACGACGCTCTTCTGGGGGCACTCGCCCTCATTGCCTACGTCTACGTCGGCTACCCGCTGGTGTTGTTCCTGGTATCGCGCGCGTCTGGTCGCGGCCGGTCCTGCGGGCAGCGACGACGCCGTCCGTGACGATGATCATCGCCGCCTACAACGAGGAGGACGTGATCGCCAAGAAGCTCGACAACACGTTGAGCCTCGACTATCCCGCCGACAAGCTCGAGATCCTGGTTGCGTCGGACGGCTCGACCGATCGCACGAACGCGATCGTTCGGGAGCAGTACGGCGATCGCGTGCAGCTGCTCGATCTGCCCCGGGAGGGCAAGACGTCGGGCCAGAACAAGGCCGCGGCCGTCGCCCGTGGCGAGATCCTGGTGTTCTCGGACGCCTCGACGATGTACGACGCGGCGGCGATTCGTGCGATGGTCGCCAACTACGCCGACCCCACCGTGGGCAGCGTCGGGGGCGACGTCCGCTACGTGCGCGAGGACGAGGCGGTCGCGGGCAAAGGCCGTCAGCTCTACTGGAATTACGAGGCGGCCATTCGACGGTGGGAAAGCAGCATCTACTCGGTGCTCGGTGCGACGGGATGCATCTACTCGCTCCGGAAGAGTCTGTACGTCCCCCTCGATCCGGCGGCCATCAGCGATTTCGTCCAACCGGCCAAGGCCACGCTCCGTGGCTTCCGCTCGGTCGTCGACGACGACGCCATCTGTTACGAGGTCGCCGAGTCGAAACAACTCGGAGACGAGCTCAACCGACGCGCCCGCGTCGTGCTCCGCGGGATCCGCGGCATCGGCTACATGCCGGACAGCCTGAACTTCGTCCGGCACCCGTGGATCTTCTTCCAGCTACTGTCGCACCGCATCCTGCGCTGGAGCGTGCCGGTGTTCATGCTCGTCGCACTGGTGAGCAATGCCCTTCTGCTGCAGCACCCGGCCTACCTGGTGTTGGCCATCGTGCAGCTCGTCTTCTACGCAGGCGCCGTGGCCGCGTTGATCTGCGATCGCCTCGACGTCCGCGTCCCCGGACTCTTCATCCCGCTCTACTTCTGCATGATCAACCTCGCCCCGCTGCTCGCCGTGTGGTCGCTCCTGAAAGGCGAGAAGAAGGTCGTGTGGGAGACGGGTCCGCAGGCGTCCTGAGCCGACGCCCGACCGCTACGCCGCCGACACGGACGCCCGGTCGCCGATCGGGCACTCGAGACGCACGGTCGTCCCCTCGCCCTTCACCGACCAGATCGTCAACCGACCTCGATCGACAGCGCACGCTCCTCCATACTGATCAGGCCGAAGGCACTGTCGCGCTCGTCCGGGTCGAAGCCGCACCCGTCATCGCTGACCTCGAGCCGCAACGTCTCTCCGACGACCGCCAGCAAGGCACGCACCCGGCCGGCCTCGGCGTGACGAACGGCGTTGGTGAGCGCCTCCTGCGCGATGCGGTACACACCCACCTCGATCTCCTCCCGCAGGCGGGGGACTGGCGTGGAAAACTCCGATTCGACGGTGCAACTCCCGGTCGACAAGCCTCGCACGAGCGACTGCAGGCCGCCGTCCAAGCCGAGATCGTGCAGCTGCAGCGGCTGCAACTCGCGGGCGAGCAAGCGCAGATGATCGACGAGCTGACCGAGATAGCGGCCCACCTTCTCGAACCCACGCGCGTTCTCGGCAGAGATCGGGCCGAGCCGGTGACGAATCGACTCCATCAGAATACCGATGCCCACGAGCTCCTGGCAGACGTCGTCGTGGAGATCGAGTCCGAGTCGCTTGCGTTCCTGCTCGCGAATCTCCACCTGCCGCTGTGCCAGCGAGCGCAGCTGATCCTCGCTGCGTTTGAGCTCCTCGAGCGAGCGCTGCAGCGCCTCGTCGGCGAGTCGCCGCTCCGTCACATCGCGTCCGACACCCTGCACCTCGACGATTCGACCACTCGCGTCGGCGATGCCGAAGCCTTGCCACTCGATCCAGCGTACCGCACCGTCGGCGTCGATCGTGCGGTTGTGAACCGTCCCACGATGCGGCGGCCTCTCCAGCTCGCGGAGCTGCGCGAGCGTCGACTCGACGTCGTCTGGATACACGCGGGGGATGAAGCTCTGGCCGAGCAGATCCTCTCGACGCATCCCCACCATCCGACAGTACGCATCGTTGACGAATATCGTGCGGCCGTCGGTGTCCCCCCCCCCCCCCCCCCCCCCCCCCCCCCCCCCGCGCCCCCCCCCCCGCGCGCGCGCGCCCGGGGGGGGGGGGGGGGGGGACCGCGCGAACACGGAGGATGTATCTCGTGCTGGGACTCGACCATGCCGCGATAGCGCGCTTCGCTCGTGCGCAGCTCCTCTTGCGCCTCGCGACGCTCGGTCACGTCACGCCCGAGCGATTGGATCTCGACGAGGGCACCGGCCTCGTCCACGAGTCCAATCCCTTCCCATTCGAACCAGCGGAACCCTGCGCTGGTCCGCTCGCGCATCTCGCATGACGGTGCTCGATGCGGCGAGACGCGCAGCGCATCGATCATGCCCAGCGCGAGCGGCACCACGTCGGGATGCAGGTGGTCCAGCAGCCGTCCGCCGAGGAGCTCCGCACGCGCGCGCCCCATGGCCGCACACAGCTGGTCGTTCACGAAGGTCAGGACACCGTTCGCATCGGATCGGCTGAGTAACGCTTGCTGTGACTCGACGATCACCCCGTGGAGAGCCTCACTCTCACGCAGCTGCCTCTCCGCGTGCACACGCTCGTCGATGTCCCGGCTGATCCCGCGAATACCCGTCGGCCTTCCGGCCGCGTCGCGGATCAACGACAACCTCGCCTCGAACCAACGCGGCCCCTCGGGCGTCGCGAACTGCACGCGCAACAACGGGAGGCTGTCGTACGCGAGCAGTCCCTCGTAAATGGCTTCGGGCATCGGGTTCTCGGGATGATCGGTGATCAGATCGAGCATGGACGCGCCCACCAGCTCTTCGGCCGACCGGCCCAACGACCGTGCCGCCGCCGGATTGACATAGACGATGTTTCCCGCGAGGTCGCCGGCATAGATGTAGTCGCCGGCGTTCTCGGCGAGATCGCGATACGCATTGCGTGAGGCGGCCACGGCCTCGGCGGCCTCGGCGGCGCTGGCACGCTCGAAGAACGCGATCTCGAAGCTACGTGCCGCCCCCTCCGCGACCGCGAGACACAACACCGCCCCCGCCGTCAGCGCCGTCACCAACTCGATCGGCGCGACGAGAAACTCGAGAAGCTCGGAGACCAAAAGGCCGAGCGGCACCATGGCACCGACCAGCAACACACCCTCGGCGCGCCATCCCCACGCGAAGAGCAACCCACTCATCAGATAGAGCGACAGCAGCACGAACGCGAGTACATCGCCCGGCACCTGGACGGCGACACCGAGGAGCTCCATGGCGATCCCGAGAGCGACACACACCCCTGCAGGCCCACGCTCGGATCCGTACCGGTGCCGGATGGCGATGCGCGTACGTTCCCAGTACCGCCAGGAGCAGGACGTTGGCCGCCGAAAGAGCGCCGCCGCGATCGGCGTCAACCGCCCTGCGCCACGAACACCGCGAGCCACACGAGCAACGTGGCGATCCAGCCCAGCGCAAACACCCACACGCGGCGCACGACCAGCTGCACGAAAGCACCCCCGAGAGGGGCGACCGCCAGTCGTCGAGCGGTACTCACGAGGGGATTCTACCGCCATTCAGCCGCCAAACGTCAACCATGGACATAATCCCTGCCGGCGTTGGCACATCTCCCGTCCGGACGTTATGTAACGGACCCGCGAGTACCGATGACCTACGAGCAGGTCCTGTACGATGTTCACGATCGTGTCGCGACGATCACTATGAACCGCCCCGAGCGCCTGGAACGCCTGGACGCCGCGGATGGGCCACGAACTCTACGAGGCGTTCCAGGAGGCCGGTGCGGATGAGGTGGTGCGCGCGATCGTCGTCACCGGTGCCGGGCGGGGATACCGGGTGCCGGCGCCGACATGGACAGCTTGCGGAGTATCCAGAGCGCCGGCGATGGTGCCGCCGCAGACGATCTGTCACCCGGCACCCGCCATGATGCCGACGCGCGCACTGCCGGTGCGGCACACCCGGCATTGGCCACTGCCTACGCCTACCCCTGCAGCATCCCGAAGCCGGTGCTCGCTGCCGTCAACGGCCCCGTCGCCGGACTCGGCTTCACGCACATGCTCTACTACGATATTCGTATCGCATCGGACCGAGCACGGTTCACGACGGCGTTTGCACGACGTGGACTCGTGGCGGAGCATGGGAGCCTCCCGGATGCTGCCTCGTCTCATCGGCATGGCGCATGCGTGCGATCTCTTCTTCTCGGGCCGAGTGATCGATGCCAGGGAGCCGCCGCCATGGGCCTGGTCAATCGCGTGGTCTCGCACGAGCAGCTCATGGATCACGTGTATGAGGCGGCCACCGAGCTGGCGACGCTCAGCTCGCCGCGGTCGATCGGTGTGATGAAGCGGATGCTCTACACCCATCAGTTCACCGACCTCCGAACGGCCACGACCGAGGCCGACGAGGAGATGCTCGCCAGCTTCCCCAGCGAGGATTTTCGCGAGGGTGTGGCCTCCTTTCTCGAGAAACGGCGCCCGGACTTCAGCGGACACTAGGGACCCGCTGCGTCACGGAGCTGCCGCTTGCGACACGTTGGTGCCGGCCGTCCCCCCGGCCGGCACGCAGCACGCCGCTTCGCCATGGGGCCCGCCAGCGGCCATGCCATTCGACACACGGAAGTACGCGGAAATTCTATACTTCCCCCCACGGCTCCGATATCCGCGTGCCCCCTGCATAGATGGCGCTGGGTTTGCATGACCAACAGGCATGCACTTCGGAGCCACGGTTCGGGAGATCCTGACCGCCAGCTGCGGGCAAGACCTGCGCGGCGCAAGTGCGGCAACGCCGCTACCCGCCCCTCACTCCCCCACGACCCTCAAGACGTTGGCGGCGAACCTGGAGCCTCGCGTTCGGCATCGACCTCGATACGCGCGAGCCTCTCCCAGCCGCATACCGTCCGCGACGTCCTGCAATGCGTACGACTGCGTCGCTGGGAGGATCGCGTCACAGGGCCAGCACGACGACCCGAGACGAGGCCACACGCGAGTCGACCGGTTCTTCGTTGCGCCCACGCGCGATCCACGTGAGCGCTTCATTCGATTCGACCGCAAGCCAACCACGGTGCCGGCACTGCTCGCACCGTCGCGGTCGCCGAAGCGCGCGTCTAGCCCTTCGATCGTTCGGGAGCCGCCCCGTGGGAGCGCTGATGGTTGAGACCGGGGGCCTCGATACACGACCGACCTTGCGGACGCGATACGCCGTCGAGCGCCGCGCCCTCCTGATCGACAGGCTCCGGCTCGGATGCTGGTTGGCGATCTTCCTGATCCCTGTGTTCGGGGTGCTGGACCTGATCCTGCACGCGCATCTCCTGGGACCGCCCTCCTGATCCGCCTGGCATGATCGCGCTCGCCGCGCTCGTGCTGCTGGCACTGCGCACCGCCTGGGACGACGCGCCGCCGCAGCGCTCGGCTTCTTCACCCTCTCCCAGCTACCTGCATCTTCGTCAGCCGCGAGTGCCTTCAATGGCGGGGGATCGAGCCCGTACTACGCAGGCATCAATCTCGTCATGCTCGGTGCGGCCGTCCTCCTGCCGTGGGGGATCGTCCTCTCCACGGCCTTCGTCGTGTTGCTGATCGGCAGCTATGTCGCCGCATGCTGCACCTGGGGCGGCATCCTCGACGGTGCCACGTTCGCGGCGAACCTCTTCTTTCTCTGCTCGACCGGCCTCATCACCATCACGAGTCACTGGACCAGTGAGATTTCGCGCCAACGCGAGTTTCTGCAACGCATCGCGATCGAAGACGCGGGAAAGCACCGGGACGAGTTCCTCGCCAACATCACGCACGAGTTCGACGCCGCTCGCGGCCATTCTCGGATTCGCCGAGATGCTCGACGACAACATGGCCGGCGGCAACGAGACCGAACGGGGCTGGCTCAAGCGCATCCGTGAGGAATGCAGACGCTGTATCGACTGATCGTCCAGCTGCTCGATTTCTCCAAGATCGAGGCGGGGGCGCTACAACTGGAGCGCGCTCCGTCGATCTCGCCGCGATCCTCGGCAAGCTGCGGCGGCAGATTCGTGGCCATCGCCGGCGACGGCGTACGTGAGATCCGCGTGCGTCTCGACGGCGACGCGCCGACCGTGCTCGGGGATACCGCACGCATCGAGGAGATCGTCACCAATCTCGCCGCCAACGCGCTCAAGTTCTCGGAAGGACGACCCGTGACGCTCGCGCTGCAGCAGGAGAGCTCCATGCGCGGATCCGCGTGGCAGCGCCTGGTCCCCGATCCCGGACCCGATGCGGACGCCGGCGCCTGGGTCGAGATCGCCGTCCACGACGAAGGACAGGGGATTCAGCCGGAGGATCTCTCCCAGCTGTTCGTGGCATTCAGACAGCTCGACGGCTCGTCGACACGCCGTCAGGGCGGGACCGGGCTCGGACTCGCCATCAGCGCGCGACTCGCGCAAGCCATGCAGGGCCACATCGCGGTTCGCAGCACACCGGGTGCCGGCTCGACCTTCGCGATACTGCTCCCGGTCATGCCCGCGGACATCCTGGAAGATGCCCCCACCCAGCACCACACTGCCCTCGCGAGCTGACCCCGACGTCCGAGCCGAACGGGTCGAACCCGAGCCCCGCCTCTACTGCTTCGCGACGACCGTGCCTTCGTCGGGCAGCGCACGCCGCTGCCCCTCGGGAAACATCAGAAGCTCCGGGCCATCGTGACCGAGTTGTCCGAATCCGAGGAAATCGGGCGACGGTGCCTGCGAGTACCAGAAATAGTGCGTCGGAATGAGCCGCTTGAACAACGTATTGCCTACACTGCCGAGGTCGACCTTCAACCGAGCTTCGTAGCCGGCGTCGGCGTGCTCACCAGATCGAACATCCCGCGGTCCACCACGTCGACCTGGATCGTGTACACGCGAGGATCGGGACGGAACGTGATCATCTGGAACGACGCGTGACCGTCCGGCCTCTGCGGCACCGCGGCGAGAACCAGCGCCAGCATCGGACCCGCATAGGTATCCGGGGCGAACGAAAAGGTCTGCTCCTGCCGTACGCCCCCGATGGTCCATTCAACGTGTCCCGAGAGAAAATCCACCCGCTCCTCGGCATCGACGACGCCGTGTTTCCGGTTCACCCGTCGAAACGACAGGGCACGATAACCGTCGCTGATGTCCATCTCACCGCTATCCTCGGAGACCGTTCCATCGTCGAAACTTGTCACGACCTCGAAACGGAGGCGGTCGTTCTCGGTGATGATCTCGGACCGCTGCTCGCCCAGGCGGGCGCCGGTCCTCAGTGTCTCGAGGGTGTGGACCAGCTCGCGGTGGTCGTCGGCCGCCGCATGGTGGCGCCCACCGGAAACACCTCGGCGTGCGCGGCGCCCGCGAGGACGGCGATGGCTACGAAGGCAAGCAGCGCCGGCCGAATGCGATAGATGTGTCTCAAGGTTGAAGATCGTCGCGCTCCCTGGTACGGCAACCTGCGACCCAGAGAAGCCTACACTGCGCATCAGGCCTCGTCCACTTCCGCAATGGGCTCGAGCAGCTCGGCCCCGATATCCTCAACAAAACGTGACGGTTTGGCCATGAGCATCCCGACTCCACGCTCGTGCATCTCCATCGGATAGGTGAGGTAGAGAAGATCCTTGGCCCGGGTGAGCGCCACGTACATCAAGCGGCGCTCCTCCTCGAGCCCGGCTCGTCGCTCACGTTGTACATCGAGGGAAACCGCCCGTCCGCGACCCAGAGTACGAACACCGCATGCCATCGAGACCTTTCGCGGAGTGGATGGTCGACAGCGTGACGATTCCTCCCCGCTCCCGTCTGCCGCCAGCACACCATCCACGCTGTCGGTCGGCGGATCGAGCGCCATGTCCGCCAGCAACGGGGCGACGTCGCGATACCGCTCGGCGATCGTCACGAAGTGCTCGAGGTCACGCTCACGTTTCGGGTGGTCGTCGCGGTGGATCCGTCGGAGCGTCGGGAGATAGTGGGCGAGCACCAGCGACAGCTGCTCGCTCGGGGTTCCGGCCGACGCCACATCGGTCAGCACCGCGCCCAGGCGTTCGGCTCGGTGGCACCGCGGCCGGCGCGAGTCCCGAGCGTCCCCCAGGCGCGGAGCCGGACAGCGTGCCGACGATCTCCTGCACCGTCTTCCGCCCAACGCCCTCGAGAAGCATCAACACGCGCCGCCACGAGACGGCGTCGCGCGGGTTGGCGACGATCCGGAGGTACGCCAGCGCATCCTTCACGTGTGCCGCCTCGACGAAGCGAAACCCGCCGCGCTTCACGAAGGGAATGTCGCGCCGCCCGAGCCTCGATCTCGAGATCGAAAGCATGAAAGCTCGAGCGGAAGAGCACCGCCATCTCCCCGAGCGGCACGCCTTCCTCGCGCAACTCGAGGATGCGTTGGGCCACGAAACGCGACTGCTCCAACTCATCGAGCGCCCGCACCAACCCGGGCCGCTCGCCGGCACGCCGCGTGAACAGATTCTTCGCAAGCTCACGCGCACCGTCGATCACGGCGTTGGCCAGGTCGAGGATCGCTTGCGTCGAGCGATAGTTCTCCTCGAGCGTAATCACACGCGTTCCCGGAAAGCGTGCGGGAAAGTCCATGATGTTGCGGAAGTTCGCGCCCCGAAACGCATAGATCGATTGGGCATCGTCCCCCACCACCATGACGTTGGTATGGGCGATCGCCAGTCCGTGCACGATCTCGGCCTGTAGCGCGTTCGTGTCCTGATACTCGTCGACCATGATGTAGCGGTGCTGTCGACTGAGCTGCTCGGCGATGGCCGGTTGTCCGACGAGCAGGTCGCGCAGGTAGACGAGGAGATCGTCGTAGTCGACGAGCTGACGCGCGCGCTTGTAGGCGACGTAGTCGACGAAGACGCGCTCGAGATCCTCGCGCTCGTCGAGCAAGTGCGGATAGCTCGCCACGAGAAGGTCGTCGAGCGCGATCACTCGATTGATCGTTGCGCTCAGCATCTCGGCAAGGGTCTGCTTCCGTGGAAAGCGCCGCTCCTTCCGATCGAGGCCGCGCTCACTCCGCACGAACCCCATCACGTCCTCGCTGTCGCCCCGATCGAGGATCGTAAAGCTCGGGGACAGGCCGAGCTGCCGCGCATGCCGACGGACACGCGGTGCGCAAACGCGTGAAAGGTCCTCCGCTACCTGGGCAATAACCGCCACCCACCAACCCCGTCGCACGCAGCAGCACTTCCTGTGCCGCACGCCGCGTGAAGGTCAGGAGCAAAATCGCGCTCGGCGCGACTCCGGATTCGACGAGCCGGGCCACGCGGTACACCAGCGTGCGCGTCTTCCCGCTGCCCGCCCCAGCCACGACGAGAACGGGCCCCTCCAACGTCGTCACCGTCTCGAGCTGCTGAGGATTCAACTCCTCGGCATAGGGGATCCGGAAGCGTTGCGGCCGTCACGAGGAGGATCGGCACGCAACGTATATCGCTTCACGGCCAGTGTACCGTAGGCGTTCCCAGCTCCGGATTGCAACGCACGGCAGCGCCCAGTAACGTGGCGCCGGGTCGAGCAGCCGATCAGGCCGGCGACGCGGATGATGCCTACGAAAGCAGGAATGCGATGGCCGATTACTGGGTGGGAACGTCGGGGTACAGCTATCAGGAATGGAAGGGATCATTTTACCCCGAGGACATCTCCGACAAGCGGATGCTTACCTACTACGCGGAGCATTTCTCGAGCGTCGAGATCAACTACACCTTCTATCGAATGCCGACGGGTCGCGTGCTGGCATCCCGGGCCCGCGAGACCCCGATCGTTTCCGTTTCACGCTGAAGGCGCCGCGGCGGATCACGCACGATCAACGGTTGCGAAGCATCGAGGACACCCTCGCCACCTTCTGCGAGGTCGCCGAGACGCTCGGCACCAAGCTCGGCCCGCTGCTGTTTCAGCTGCCGCCGTTCCTACGCAGCGACGTCGAGCCTCCTCGAGGTCTTCCTGCACGACCTCCCGCCCGGATTGAAGCCCGCCGCGGAGTTCCGGCATGCGTCCTGGCACTCCGACGACACCTATGACGTCTTGAAACGATTCGGAGTCGCGATGTGCATCGCGGACACCGACGACCACACGACCCCGTTCGAGGCAACGGCCCCGTTCGGCTACGTGCGCCTGCGGCGCACCGACTACGACGAGGCGGCATTGCAGACCTGGATCGAGCGCATCGACGGCGCCGCGTGGGAGGATGTGTTCGTCTACTTCAAACACGAGGACGAAGGGACCGGGCCGCAGTTCGCAGCCCAGTTCGGCAAGCTCGTAGGAACCGAAGGAGTCAGCTGATGGCCGACGAGGACTTCCTCTACCCCACCCGGGCCACCGACGACGGCACCCGGCACCGCGGCGGGCACCGCCAGATGGCCGTGCACTGGATCCCGCGACGAGTCTCGGTGTCTATGCGAACATGATGATGGTGAGCCACCGCAAGGGCGAGTTCGTGCTCGACTTTCTGTTCGTGCCACCGCAGCAGACGATGACGGGCCAACCGTCGGCAACCTTGCGCACCCGGGTCATCACGACCCCCGAGCATGCCAAGCGCATCGTCCGCGCGCTGCACGAGCAACGTCCATCGCCGAAGCGTCGGTGCGGCGCGATCTCGGAGGCCACCGATCTCCCAACGCAGATTCACTTTGAGCGTCGGCGGCACCAACCGCTGTGATCCTTCGCCCGTGCAAGTCGTCCTCGTCGTCGCCCTCGGCGGCGCGCTCGGCTTCCTCGGCGGCGCGCTCGGCTTCTTCGGCCTGGGCATCGTCGCCACGCCTCGCCCGGAGCCCCCAGCGCTGCGGCATGCGCCCCCCGCAGCGGCTCCGGTCTCCGCCGTCTCGCTTCCGGCGCCGAACCCGAGCGAGATCACCGCCGAGCCGGTATCGATCCCGGACGCGGAGCGTCTGAATCAAGAGGCCGTCGCACTCGCTACGGACGGTGACATGGTCGCGGCGGCGACCCGCCTGCGCGCGGCCTCGACCTCGAGCCCTCGTCCGATCTCTTCCAGCGCAACCTGCAAGCCGTCCTCATCAACGCCGGCTTCGCCGCGATCGCAGCGGAGCAGTTCGACGCCGCCCTCGGGTCGTTCGTCGAGGCGCTCGGTCTCGGGGACCGCGGCGAGATCCACCGCGGTCTCGGGTACGCCTACTATCGGCCGCTGGAAGATCGACCTGGCGCGGATCGGCCCCGAGCGGGTGCTGGCGCTCGACGGGGGCGACGCCGAGACGTATCTGACACTCGGCCGCATCTACCTCGAGAAGCACGACCACCTGCGCGCACGTGCGATGCTCGAAGAGGCCTGCCGGGCTGGGCCGATCCGCTGGTCCTCGACGAGACCTCGCGCGACGGCAGCGTGCGCGACGCCGAGGCCAAGAGGGCCTCCGGCGCGTCGCCAGCTCGCATTTCGTGCTCAAGTTCGAAGGCCGAGAGAACACGCAGGCGGGGCGCCTCGTACTGAGCGCGCTCGAGGAGGCATCGCAAGGTCGGCGCCCGCTTCGCGTACCAGCTTCATCCCCGAGCGTATCGAGGTCGTCCTGTACCTGGACGAGGCCTTCCGTGTCATCACCAACTCGCCACACTGGAGCGGGGCCGTGTACGACGGCCGTATCAAGATGCCGATCGGTGGCCTGGAGCGCGGCAGCGAGCGACTCAAACGTACACTCCGCCACGAGTACGCGCACGCGGCGATCGTGACGCTGAGCCGCGGCAAAGCCCCCGTCTGGCTGAACGAAGGGTTGGCGCAGGTGGCGGAGGAGCCGGTGGGTGGCGGTCGGATGGCGCGTCTACGGATGGGACTGGCCGATGATGCTCCTGTCGCTCGTCGAGCTGGAGCGCGACTTCACCCCGCTGAATCGCGACAAGGCGAGCCTGGCGTACTGCAAGCCTATTTCGCCGCGCGCCACCTGCTCGACAATACAGAGTTCTGTCAACACCATAAGCACCAGATCTCCATTCATTGATGAACTCTAATTTCTTGCTCCATTTTGGTCGTTTCCCTCCAAGCCACGGCAGCCTCCCTTTCCTTCTTGTGGTAGGAGGAAACCATAACTCAAAAGTGTAAACGATGATCCGCCATAGTTGTAAAGGATGATGCGACATTGTACCCATTTTTTTGTCAACGTTGAGCTCACGGGGCGCGCTGTTGGTAGCCCTGAGGAGCGCCTGGTTGTAATCAATTTTGTCTTTGTATTTTTTTGTTTTTACTGCTTTTGCCTCTATCCCGCTGCCCCTTTGAATTTCACAATTTATAACGTATAATATACTGCGGCGGAATAATACGGGGAAGATACTTCAACTAGATGCTAATGTGCTTTAAATAATGATTGTTCAAGTTGTGACTGATAATGGGCAAGAAATAACAGCTACAATTTCAACATGTGCCTGATATGTCCACAAAACCAGCATACTGCATGCTGGTTTCTTCCACAAATAATATTCTTTGGGCAAAACGTTACGTAAGTAGCTGGGTTATATGGTTGCAGTATACCACGTTCAACAATGAGCAAACCGCTCAAACCATGCGCTAATGACCTGGACAATGATTTAACACTATATTTTTTATCTTGATCCCATCTTGTATTTTTTGAACATCAGGATGGTATCATTGCGAATCTTTATCAGATCTCTTCTCTGGTTTGCGTAAGAGAAACGTTGAAGATTGCGATTATTCGTTCAAATTCATTGCCTGCTTCGACACAATACTGTAATAGACATCTTCCTCCTGTTCTTGTGACGTTTCATTCTCCGGAGTGGGTGAGAAGACAATTTTTAAAGAAGTACTTTCCCTTGAAAAAAAAGGGAATGAGTTTGGAGACAGCACATGACAGATATGAAATGGACTACGGTCAAAAGAAAAAGAAAAAGATCCCGGTTCTGAACAGCAGGGAGTCCCTTCAAAAGGAGATCGCCCGGACGGTGGTTCAGCTGTTGGAAGGGTGCTTGCTGAGATTGTTCCGAAAAACAACGGTTATGTGCGGCGGCAGATACCCAAATCCCTGGTGGATCCTAAAGCGGTAACTGCAGAGCAACAGCAACTGATTGAGACGCTGTATGTGAATCTGGAGACGATTGCAAAACAAGTGATGGCGACCAAACGCTCCGACAAAGAGGCTCATGGGCGTGCCCTTGAGGAGATACGTTCACTTCTCGACCGGATAATCACCATCGACCCTTCACGGTATGAGACGCCCTTGGGGGATGCTCTTGAGAATGCTATTAGCAAAATTTACACGGTTGTAACCTCGTAGATTTCATCTAGGGGTTACACCAGTCATGATAATGATCTCTTTTAGATCATGGCTTGATCTTCTGCTTATAACGATCCTGTAGAAAAGCTCTTTTAGGTACTTTGTAATTGGACTTGTTTACGGCTTTTCCCTCCCAAAAATATGGCTTTGATATTCGTGTTGCCATATGACTATTTTCTCTTCCAGTTCAGATAACGTACTAGTTCCAGGGTGCAATTTAAGATCTGGCCATAGTGCTTGCTAGTGTTGCGTGCCTTATCATGAGGGTAATTCCCTACACTATTGAAGAACGGATTTGAGTGCGGCTGCTGCTGAGGCTAGTGAGGAATAGGTGATTGAATAACAGCGTTTGGCTAAGACCCACGCGATAAAATCAGGGACACTCTCTCCACAAAGCGAGCCAGTATTCATCAGCAGGGAGAGCGCGGAAACCGGATCGATCTGGGCGATGTTGGTAGCCGCACCGCCTTGATATTGCGGGAACACAATGGTGTCGACCTGCCAGGTTCGTTCCCAGTCGGCCCTGCTACCTGTGCGCGGTGGGACAAATTTGGTTGCGGTGGATTTGCGGCTAAACGTAGGGCCTGCAGCCAATTCCGGGTAGCTTTCGGCCAGGATGGTCCAGCTGCCTTTCTTGATATTCTGACTCATGGGAACCGGGATCAACTCACCGGAGGGCGTCAATGGACAGACATCATCGCAGAGATAGATGAAACCTGCCTGCTGCAGGCCTGCGACAAAAGTGGATTTACCTGTACCACTCTCACCTGCGAGGATGATGGCACGGTTCCCCAGGCCCAGGGCCCCGGCATGGAGTACCGCCAAGCAATCCCGGTCACGGCAGGTCTTGTCGATAAACTCGGCGAGGATCCAGGGGACCAGGTCCGAGCTGACATCATCACCTCTCATTATCCTGTCGTTCAACTCAGCGCAATAGTCGTTCTCTTCCCGCCAGAGATAAACGGTGAGCTCCGGATTCTTCTTTCCCTCTGCCGACAGGTGTCCAAGTATATCCAGAAAAATCTGGCGGTGTTGTGGTGTTGCGGTATTAAGTTGGAGGGTGATGCCGGCGAGAACGAAAGTGTCACTATACGGGAAATCGATCTCGTGATCCCTGCGTGAAGTGGTGGCCTCTTCCGTCACAAATGGCGGGGGATGGCTAGGGAGAACCACTATCTCTTCGGCGGGGGTAAAGAGCCCCGCCTCATGCCACTGGCTAAGGCTGGTGTCGATGTCTCGACGAGCCTGAGCGAGGGGAAGTGCAAAGTGTTCGGCAAAATTCCGGACGAGATCCGGCAGCTCTGCGCCGGCCTCCAGTTGTTCCCAGAGATACCGCCCTGCAGAGTTGAGCACAGAAAATCTGCAGGAGCGGTGTTCATAAAGCAGCAACCCGTCACCGACGGTATGAGAGGTTATTGTCGGTGACGGGGAGTTCATGCTAAAAGCTGACCATAAGGTAAGGTATACCGCCCATGGAGAACGGTTGTTAATCTATAATCGATAGAGTCAATGCTTAATTTTGCAAATTTCCGACTCAATTAGAAGGGGCCCCCCGGAGGGCCTCCGAGCGGAGAGGGCTCCACCGGAGGGGGGAGCGAGCCGACCCCCCCTGCCTTGGCGAGTGGAGTCATCACCCCCATCGCCATAATTGCCGGGGCGACATAGGCAGCCTTCTTTAGTAGCTGTCGTCTTTCGGGGTAGGCTACCTCCGAGGTCTCTTTATCGCCCTCTGTAAGATGGTTTTGTTCTGACATATCCTGTTCCTTTTGTTTGCGCTGTTGCATCGTTGATAATCTTTTATAAAATTAGGCTTTGCCGTAGAATGAGACTCTGGCACAGGCCTACTTTTATTTTTTCATTTTCCAGGTGAATGACCTGCTGGTGTCACCCATCGTAAAGGTATAATTCGTCTCCTTGCCGACCTTGATGACCTCGCCGGTAACATTGTCAATCAGGCGGGATCGTTTCAATATTTCCGGCAAACCTTCCCAGGAGAGGGTTACCGATCGTTCAGGATCGTTGGTCAGCACTTCGAACTGCCAGCTGTCCTTGCCGGCGGGTTTGGATTTTTCCAACTTGAGGCCATGGAAATCGGAGGTGTAGTCTCCGGACAGTTCGTCCCAATCATAATGCGGGAAGACAATGGTCAGGTAATCGCTGCTCATCGGATCCAGTTCTACAAGGTCGTGCGTGTCGTAGCCATCCATGCTGTCCGGCAGTTGCCCAAGGACGTTGCTGCTGTCTACCAGGTTATTGGCATGATCTTTGGCGATCAGCCGCACATACCAACCATCGGCGAAACTGTACTTATCCTTTTTGGCCGCGCGCTTTGATGGTTTTTCAGAGGCTTGTGCATTGCCAACAAAGAAAGATGACACTTTACTTGCCAATTCTAAGGATGATTCTGCAAGTGCCTGAACGAACGATTGTTCAACAGCTGGTACAGGGAAGGTTGAAGCTGATGGGGTTTCGCTAACAACGTTTGCTTGCGCAGGGATCAGCAGAGAGATCGAATCGTAGGTGGCACTGATAGCCCCACCCAACACTTTAAGCAGAAAACCGTCAAACTCCTTCAGAGCAACTTCATCAAAGCCGGGTGTCGTGCTGTCTAAAGGTGCCCAGGTATTACCATTATACACATATCCGACTCTGCTGACATAGTCTGCGTTCTCGGCATCTGGCAGGGAATATTCAGTAATGGTGGTACCGCTGGTTACCCGTACTTTGACATCTGCCCAGGCAACACTGTAGTCGAAGGGGTTGCCCAACTGGTTATAGAGAAATGATCCTTCCTCGGAACCAGCCTTGCTGAGCGGGATCTCATAGTAGCCGTCTGCTGCTACCGGGGTCGGCGTACCGGGGATATCGATAAAAGACGGATCGAGTGAATAGATCCAGTACCCTTCACCCTGGTTCATGACAGAGTTCAAGGTGAGTTGGGCATAGTTGGATGACCCCTTTATCCTGCTCCAGAGTATCCAGTCGTTCCAGTATGTGGAGGTCAGGTCATCACTGAACAGGTCAGCCACCGTGTTGCTGGTTCCAGGGTCGCGGGGCAAGCTGATAAGGTGCCACTGGTTAGCAGTCAGGGAATAATGATCATCCGGAATGTCGTCGTGATTCGCATCGACAAAAGGTGTGAGGTATTGGGCGGCAACGATCTTACGTGTTTCCCCTGGCAATTCATCGGTTGCCGGGATGTTCCAGGCTACGGAAACGTTATCTTTCCAACCACTCTCCTTATGAAGCACCTCTATGTAATATTTTTTTCCTGCTTCCAGCTCAATTTCCGCAGAGCGCTGTACACTCATCTTATAAAAATCGAACATCCGATAGCCATCAGTACTCGGGTAATTACCAACAGATTCAGTCAATTCAATAATCGTGCTGGCGTTTACTGGGTTTTCATCGGTGCTCAATAAGATTTTTGCGGAGTTGTTGCCCGAGAGCCAGAACCGGTACGCACCGCTAACAGGCGCATGGATAAAGGCACGAAGCCGCTGCCCATAATTGTCATCCCAGTCTCTGGGGCCTTCCAATCCTGTATTGACTGTCTCACTCCCGTTAGGATTAGCAGGAAAATCCGCATGGTTTATCAAAGATGCCAAGTCCGTTCCACTAATCCCCGTCCAATATTCGCGATAGTATCCACCTTCGCCGTCACCTGGGTGATACCAAATGGGCTCCGCATTATCGATCAGCCAAATGTCTCTGGTGAGAGGGGCCTTGGTTGAGCAGTAACTTTTGGCATCCTGACTCACAGGTGCGTCATAGGCCTCAAAGTGCGGTGTCAGGTCTGTACCTGTTGCATCACAGGCAAGCTCCATGAAACTGTCGTACTTGAGTTGAGGGGTATCGGTGATGGTTGTCATAGTCACTGTCAGACATATCCCGGTAGGCGCGCATTACCTGGCTTAAAAAATCCCAATCGACCTCAGGAAACCCGAGACGGATTTGATCCATAAAAACGATATTGCCCCAAAGGTCTATTCCTTCCCATTTATCGGTAACCGTATCATCATTTAGCACAGCGATGGCTTTTGCATACCTGTTATCCTCGATAAGACGGCTCATACCAAAGAGCTGCTCCTGAACATTAAGGCAAAACAAATTATTGGTGGATTCGCTGCCGTATGCGTAACTCCAGGAGCTCATCTGATTATTGTGTCCCAACTCGTGGCAGAGCCCCCAGGTGAGATCGGTGGAGCGTTGGTAGGTCGAATTTGGATCGACCAATGGATAATTCCCAAACATCATGGGAAACCCGGAATGGGCAGCCCCGGCGGTAATCTGGATGTCATTGACAAAACGATGTTTTCCATCGGGCAGTTGGTGTACCGGATCGGTCTCAGTGTCGCTGATTCCCAGAAGATCGTTTTCTATCTGAAGGATATCCCGGTAATATTGTGCTATACCGGAGATTTCTTCGTAGGATAAGGCACTAATATCTGACGATAAATCGTAAGTGACCGATAGATCACTCTCAATTATCGCTGTGGCACCAGGGGCGTCCCGCAGCGTTAACCAGTCAGACTCGGTGGTCGTTCCGAGTACGAAATGTGGGGTCTGCACGGCATTGGCAATGGTAACCTGGATCGTCTTACCCACCGATTCTTCAGAGATCAGCTCAATTACGCCACCATACGGGCTACGCACCGTATTTAGGCCTGGTTTGAGCTTAATCTTATTCACCACATTGGGGTAGCGTTTGAATGCTGAACCGGCATTACTCAGGTTAAGGATATCACTATGGACGCCGAGCTGGATATAGACCTTATCGAGATCAGCCTCTGTAGCTCCATCTACCGTCACCTCAATGGTCTCTGCGGCTGGCGCATATAAGCCAGTGGTCATCCAGTTTTTGCTTGTCACACTGGTGCGCAGATAGCTGTTGTCCTTGAAAAGGAGATTGAAGTCATAGGTCCAGGTTGTAGACACCGCGCCAGCTGGGATCTCTCCGGGCCAGACCGAGGGGTCTCGCAAGGCGTTCACCGGCGTTATATACGGAGGTTGAATCCTGGCAACATGATCACAGGCCCGTTCCAGTTCGTAGCCTGCGGTATCAGTAACTAACAGCGGATAGACTATATCGCATCCATCAGCCTCAACCAGAGCCTCGTCATCCCGCAGACTACTGAACAGCTGGTAGCTCCAACCGTTTTGGGTTGCAAGCGCGACATAGCCATATACGCCATAATCGAGCACATATCCTGTACTGGTGGCAACCCGATAGCTGTCTGGAACATTTGGGTTGGGTTCAAGGGTGAGAGCACGGCTGTCTGTACAAGGATATACCGTCACGGCAGTCTTTAAATACGTAATAGTGTTTGCTCTGGCAATAATCGGGGCACATCGGTGCCATCGGTGCCTTCGGGGCTCATTTTCGTTTTCCACTGGCCGGCAATCATGTCACCATTTGCATCAGTTTCATAAATCCAGATCTGATTGTCTGTTCCCCGGCAGGTATCCAGAACCACTGAAGGCACAGTGGCAGGATCAACGCCGTCAACTGTCAAACATTTATCACGCTCACTTTTCGATGAAATCATATCTTTCGTCGTTGCGGCTTGCGCGGGCAAGGCGACGAAAAATACAAACAGTAAAAGTGGGATAAACAACGATAGAATTCGTCTCATGAATTTCTTTCTCCTTCGGTTGAATCAGTCTAATCTGATGGTTGTGTATTTTCGGCCGCAATCAGGAAAAACAATAACCTGAGAGATTGAAAAGTAAGCGAATGTTCCAAGGGAGGGGAGGTGGCTTACCTTCTTTTTTTGTTGTACTGATGTTTTTCAGCATGATGTTTTTTCAGTCCCGCTGTCGTTTTTTTATGCAATCCATGACAGATAATTCAAAAGCCTATGGATACATTTGTACTACTTCATTCTTGCATTACCACTTTACGAAATACTAATGGACTGTTACTGTTACCACATTGTCGGTGTAACATGCCTATTTCGCATAGTCTTTCCGCTTTTCACAAAATTGCTCATTGCACTGAAGTCGAGCAAGGAATTTCAATTGTTTAGTTTCCGAAACATGGCCCGGTTGAGCAGTTGTTAGGTGTTGGTCTTTGCCAATGGGTGACATCTGATAATTCACTGTCTTACTTAAACTAAATGAATTGAAAGCAATACTAATTTAACCTAAATTAGGTCGATTTACCTGCTGCTTTAACAAGACAAATCACAGATATGAATACTCTTACTCAGTTGGGTGCCTTCATGGAACAAAAGGAAACATTTGCCCAATCTTTAGGCGTCAACGATAGCTGCCCCAATCACATCCAGATCAGGGAACAGCTTCAACGGATACTGACCAGCCCCGAATTTCATGGGACAGAAAAGCAGTCAAAATTCCTTTCGTACGTGGTTTTAGAAACACTCTCCGGAAAAGCCATGGATATTAAAGGATATTCAGTCGCTACACAGGCATTGGGCAAGGCTTCTGATTTCGATGCGCAGACAGATCCGATAGTCAGTATGCATGCCAGTAAGCTAAGGCGCGCACTGGAGCGGTATTATCTTACTGAGGGAGTGGATGATCCTGTACGAATCGAAATTCCGAAGGGTACCTATGTGCCTACTTTTTCAGAGCAACAAGTGAATAGAGGTGGCAGCACAACATCACATCTGGTGCAGGTTGTCAATGAGTGGCCAACGGTAATTATGCAGCCATTTATAAGCCTGACAAACGAAAGCTCCACGGAGGCTTTCGGGCTCTCCATAATGATGGAAATAGCTGTAGAATTAGGTCGTACAAAGGAAATACAACCTGTTGTAGTGGATTCAAATGCCACACCTGGCACCCAATCCTCAACAGGTTATATTTTGTCAGGCACTCTCTACTCAGATAGAGACGTTATCAGGGGTGCAATCCAACTCAAAGATGCGCAAAAGGACATACAGGTATTCGGGCATACGTTCCAGGCAACACCGGATGATTTACAAAACATCGATTATGCAAAAGAAATTGCTGATACAATCGCTACCAGTATCGCTGGAGAAAATGGTGTCATAAACAAGAGAAGCTTACACGAGCTTCCAATGAATCGAAGCGAAGGTTGGTCTCCGTATGATGCCATACTGAGTTATTATGCTTTTGAGCAAAACTCCTCTCAGGAGAATTTGTCCAGGGTACTTGATGCCTTACACTACACGACACAATCCAATCCGAACATTGCCCATGTATGGAGCTTTCTAGCAAGAATCTACGCAGAACTTTATAGTTTTTGTGTCCCCGGATTTGAGAAATGTTTAGATAAGGCCCTGGAATTTGCAGAAACTGGTGTACGACTTGATCCAAACAGTCAGAGAACTCATATTGTTTTGGCTTTCGTCCATTTCCATCGTAATGATTTGGACTCCGCCAGAACGTATTTAAACAGAGCAGTCAGTATCTATCCAGACTCGGTAATATATGTAGATATGCTAGGGTATCTTTTTACCCTTATCGGGGATTGGGATCGAGGTGAATCACTCATCAGAAAGGCTATGAGAGTAAGTCCTAATTACTTACCAATTGCACATTACTCACTCTGGCTGAACCACATCCGTCTGGGTAATTATGAAAAAGCATATATTGAAACCTCTGGATTGGTGAGAGCCTCTATTTTCTGGTACTCCCTTGCAAAAGTATCAACACTTGGTCTCATGGGGAAATGCCAGGAAGGAGAAAAATATTATAATGATCTGCTTGAGTTGATTCCTGATTTTCCAACAAGAGGGCCGGAGATTATCAGGTATTATGTGAAATTCAGTGAATTGTCTGACAAAATAACCGAAGGGGTAACGCAAGTTGCCATTGCCAAAAGATCAGCTTCGGAATGCGTCATGTAAGTTGAGATATTTTCTTGGTCTCCACGAGTCTGGTGGAGCGATGGTAACATCTTGTTATGTTACATATTACGTGTTGAACGTAACGCTCATCCAACCCTCTCTCCAGCGTTCACGCTTTTCTTCAGGAGATAGCGTTTTGGGAGAAACAGGAACTGAATTTTGTAGTTTGTAACTCTCAGCAAACAAGTTTGCATTAACAGCGCCTTGGAGACCATTTTCAAACTCATGAGTTACTCCGATGAGATCATGGCAGGATTTGCATTGCCAGAAAATGGCTTGTTCAGAACCTTGCATTAACTGATCAAGCTCTTCAGTCTCTGTTATTTGAAGCCTCCCCTCAGGGTCTGATAAATATGAAGCATTACGTGCGGTGCAGAAGTCACAATCGCATGCTCTTGGTGTATATTGGCTCAGGGATTTTGGAAGAGAGAGCTTGACCTGAATCTTCCCACAGCTACAAGAGCTTGAATACATCATCTTTGTCTCCCAAATCGACATTGTCCTAAACGTTGAGCCAAATTCACACTGCAACAGAAGGACTTGGTAAGTGTGAAAAAATAACCGTAAGCAGTTAATTTGGCAGAAACAACAACCGAGCCATGCCAGAAATCAAGTGAAGTGGTTTGTTCGGCATTTACTCTTTATCAAAACTATCCACAATGATAGCCCCCATAGAAGCGGGCATTGCAATTACTATTAGTCGTTTAAATGCGACAAGTGTGTCTGTAAATACTGGAAATTTATTTAATGAAAACAACACCAGCGCCACAACAATTGCTGTGATTGTATAAGCAATAGCTATACGCCACAAAAAAACAGGCACTCTGTATTTGATATTCCCTTGAAATACGCTTTCATGTGCGAAAAAACCTAAAAATAAAATAGACAGAATTAATAACATCAGTAGATTCGTTAAAGGAAGTGTCTCGCCAAGTTTCCACGCTTCTTCAGAGAACGAAATTGGAACTGCTAAAGCAAAAGCACCAATGGCGACTTGGCTTGCATCCTCTAAGTTAAAGCTTAAATTCATTTTTTTGCCTAGCGTGAAGGGAGGCCAGAGAGAATCAGCGCGTCAGTGTTGATCCGCTTGTTAACCAATTTTGACATTTTTCAGGATAGTTTTTAACCACATGCTTCCTTCTGGAGTTGTGAGCCAGTACAATGCGCCACAATTAATGCAGACGGTCACCCAATACGTAATTCTAAATGACATCTTCTTTGACTTATGCCGAAGAAAACTCTGAGCGATCTTGGCGCCTGGCCAACCACCTACAATAGCTAGAAGATGCAATGTACTTTCAGGTGTTCGCCACTTACCCCATTCAGCAGCGTTTTTATCTTTTGCATACATTATGAATGCCAATATGCTGGTGACTCCATATATACAGACTATTTCTAAGGGTATTTTTTGGAAGGCATAAAGAATATATAGAGTGGTAGTAAAAAGGCAGAAAACTAATGTTGATGCAACCTTTTGCCTTAGCTCATACCCATTATTTTTATGACCACGTATTGGGGCAACATCAACTGCGCAAGGCTTACCTTTTCTATCTGTAGACAGGACGTATTGAACCTTAAGATTCTTTAGAGGTCGTTTATGGCGCTGGCTATAATTATTGATATGAAAAAAGAGTTTCCTGCCACCAGATTTTGGTGCAATAAAACCAAAACCTTTTTCATCATTCCAATCTAAAACAATACCATTTTCTGTAGTCATCTCTTGTTTGTATAGTTGTGTGAATAATAACGATCCTAAGTAAAAAATGATAACAGGTGGAATGCCAAAACAAATTGTGCATCTATATTACCTGTGAATGCTCCAGCAAAAAGTCCCCATGAAACAAGTCCAATAACTGGAAAAATGAACCTTAATGCTATTTTTAGCTTAGGCATACAGATTCTATTTCGTACTATTCAATTTATTTTTCTCAAAGATTAGTCATGGTGCTAATCAACCACGCGGTTTTTTGCGTCGGCTGAATTAGCATTGTTATACTATCTATTTTGTTGCTGCAGTCTTTGTTATACCAGCAAGTGCCTTTTCGATTTTTGAAATCACTTCCTCGCAGTTGGGAATATTGTGCCTTTCTACTAAATATCTTGGATTGTTATATGATATCCAGGTATTATCTTTACTATCGTTCCAGATTAAAGCTTTTTGAGGTAAATCAATAGCAACGCTCTGTTGGCACTTCATGAGCGGACTTCCTACTTTAGGGTTTCCAAAAATGATGAGTTCGGTTTCTCGCAATTCTATCCCTGTTTTTTGGGCTGCCTCAGAGTGGTTAATTCTATTAAATATCGTCATGCCTTTCTCTTTCAGGACAGCTTCTAGTCTGTCTCCCGTCTCTTTCACTCCGAAAGAACTTTGAACGTCAACCATACCCTCGGCTGCGTATGATGAAACTGTCATTGTCAGTACAACCAGTATAGCGAGTAGTAATGTTTTCACTTTGTTCTCCTTTTTGTATGGGGTTTAGTCCTCCGGCGAGCTTAAGTGAGTCCAGCGGAACGCTGTGGAACGATGGTGTGGTTACTGGTTAATGCGTTGTTAATACTGATTATTAGTTGGGGGGACTGGTTGTGTGTTTTGTTAGCTAATGATGCTTGACGTTGTTTTTGATTCGGGAAAAAGCTGATTCAGTGAAAATGTAAAAAGGATTATTAATGTTAGAGTAAAAGTAAAAGGTATCCAAGTCTTTTTTAATACACAACCTGTTCTGTCTTGGGTGTCGAATCCTTTAACTGTGCTAACGAGTATACCAGCTATAACAAATTCAAAGCCTGCTTCTTAACCAGTAACAGGAACTTCATGGATAAATAATAATCCGGCTCCAACTATAACTGCCCCTTCTTCTAAAAAAACTTGATACAGGTCTACCACAGGTATTGGCTATTACTGGAGAACCTTTGTGACGTAGAGGTACAGCCATTCTACATCGGTGCACTTTCTGTATGCTATGTACACTTCCGGACAGCAACTGTTGGTTATCTATCTTCTTTTTTTCACGAAAACTGAAACGATTGAGTCCTGTTGCATGTCTGATATGAGCCAAATTTGTTTTGCTTAAGTGATTATCACTTCCGTGGAGTGAAGTGAACTTCTCGTTAGGATTAATTACTTGACAACACTTTCTTGATCTAGTTAGTTTGGTCCTACCATTCGAGGTGGAGTTGCTCAGTAAGTTTTCTGGCCTTCTCGGTAAAGGGTCGAATGAGTGTGATAAAGAGATATGGCAAGGTGGCCTGCTTGGGAATTGCTAGAGGTGTTCGCCTTGTTTGGTAGTACCATTAGCGAGGAGTATTTATGACTACTAATTCTATTTTTGCTCCTGTTCAAATTGGAAGGGCGGGGGAAGACATAGCACTGCAGCTTGAAGCAGCAATTCTTGGAGAGAAGATATTACCCGGTGAGCGCCTCCCAAGTGAAAGAGAGCTACAGAATCAATTTCAATGTGGACGCGGTGTAATTAGAGAAGCAATCCGGGCTTTGAAGCAAAAAGGATTGGTCGAAATCCGTAAGGGAGCTAAAGGCGGAGCATATGTTAAGAATATCGAGGTAGCCAATGTGGGAGAATCACTCGCTCTGTTCTTAAAGCAGCAGCATGTTTGTCCTGATGATATCTCTGAGTTTCGTGAGAGTATAGACCGCGTTATTACTGTTCTAGCCATCGCTCGGGCGAGCACCGCTGAAAAAGAGGAACTTGTGGCGGAAACAGAAAAACTTCTTGGGCTCCTCGAAGAGTTGGAACCTGATAAGGGTAGTCTGGCAAGGCAGGACCGGGTGTTAAATATCCGCCTGGCCCAAATGAGTAAAAATCCAATTTTTGAATGGGTCATGGAAGCTATTCAGCATGGTTTCAGCTCTAATGATTATGCCCTCTATGATGACCCGCAATATAGCCGTAAAATAGCAAAAAACTGGAATGTTACAGCACGACGTATTGCCGATAATGACCCAATGAAAGCGCTTAATTCGATATCTGCACATTATGCACTGCTGCAGAACTGTATTGAGGAAAGAAAAGCTCAATCAGAGATTTCCGCCGAGAACAACAAAGTATTTGGGTAATAGTTTCTATCTGACTGAAGCAGTTGGATGCCGCAATAAATATTTTTGTTCTTCCCTGATAGGCGGGAATGCAAAACCTTAAAGAATAATATTGTTATCAACGGAGTGACGAAACATGAAAAACAGTGAGTACGATTTTATTATCATAGGTGGTGGATCTGCAGGAAGTGTCCTGGCTAACAGACTGAGCGCAAACCCAAAGCACAAGGTACTGGTCCTGGAGGCGGGTAAACCGGATTATATTTGGGATTTTCGTATCCATATGCCTGCTGCACTGACGTATCTGCTCACTGATAATACCTACAATTGGCTCTATGAGTCTGCGCCTGAACCACAGATGCATAATCGCCGTATTGCACAGCCACGTGGTAAGGTGCTGGGAGGTTCAAGCAGTATAAACGGTATGATTTACATCCGTGGCAACGCCTTGGATTATGAAAAGTGGGGCGCGAATGAAGGGCTGGGAAAATGGGATTACGCTCATTGTCTGCCATATTTCAGAAAAGCAGAAACCCGCCTTCAGGGCGCAGACGAATACCATGGTTCAAACGGTCCGCTATGCCTGGAAACTGCAAAGTGTGACAATCCTTTATTCGACGCTTTTTTTAAAGCTGCTGAACAGGCCGGCCATCCACTAACCTCAGATGTCAACGGCTACCAGCAGGAGGGTTTTGGGAAATTTGATCAGAATATTTATAGAGGGCGGCGGCAAAATGCCTCCCGAGCCTATGTTCACCCTGTCAAAAACCGTGCAAATCTCAAGGTGCAGTGTAAGGCCATGGTTAAACGCATACTGTTTGGAGGTAAAAAAGCAATTGGTGTTGAATACGTCAAAGGCAATACGACACATAAGGTTTATGGCGGAGAAATCATCTCTTGTGGTGGAGCAATTAACTCCCCATCACTGCTTCAATTATCTGGGATTGGCAACGGCAATGAGCTGAGCAGCTTAGGCATTGATGTAGTTCATGATTTACCGGGTGTGGGTGAGAACCTTCAGGATCATCTGGAGCTGTATGTCCAGTATGCTTGCCAGAAGCCGGTGAGTATGTACCCAGCACTGCAATGGCAGAATCAGCCAAAGATAGGCTATGATTGGCTGTTCCACCGTAAGGGTGCAGCTGCGACCAATCATTTTGAGGCTGGTGGATTTATCCGCGGCAATGAAAGGGTAGATTATCCAAATCTACAGTTTCATTTTCTGCCAATTGCTATCCGCTATGATGGTTCTGCCCCCGCACAGGGACATGGCTTTCAGCTCCATGTAGGTCCTATGAATACGGACGTACGAGGACACGTTAAGATAAAATCTGCTGATTTTGAAAAATATCCAGAAATCTTTTTTAATTATCTTTCTACGGAGCAGGAGCGACAGGAGTGGTTGGAAGCTATCAAATGTTCACGCCAAATAATTGGCCAGTCAGCATTCGATGAATTTCGGGGCACAGAATTAGCCCCGGGACCGGAAATACAGAGTGATGAAGAAATCCTTGATTTTGTCGCTCGTGAGGGCGAAAGCGCCTACCATCCTTCTTGTACCTGTAAGATGGGCTATGACGACATGGCCGTGGTCGATTCTGAGCTCAAGGTGCATGGGGTCGAAAACCTTCGTGTCGTCGATGCATCAATCTTCCCATCAATTACAAATGGCAACATATATGCTCCTGTCTTGATGGTTGCCGAAAAAGCTGCTGATGTCATTCTTGGGAATAGTCCTGAAACCCCTTCACTGGCCAATTACTACAGGTATGACCGGGAGGTCCCAGGTGATGAGTAACAGTGGGATGGGCATGTATATAAACGGGGAGTGGGTAACATCTGTCTCAGGGGCGAAACGTGAAATCATCAACCCCTTCAATGGCCAGGTCATCGCCGAAGTTGCTGAAGGTGATCGAGAAGATGTACAGCGCGCGATCAGAGCGGCAAGGCAGGCTTTTGACAGCAATGTATGGTCAGATCTTCCCGCGGTTGAACGGGGTAGCTTTCTCTATAAACTGGCGGATCGTATTGAAGTCGAAAGTGAAGTTCTGGCTCGGCTCGAAAGTCTTGACACAGGCAAGACGCTGGAAGAGAGTCGATGGGATATGGCCGATATTGCTGGGATATTCCGCTATTATGCGGCACTTGCCGACAAGGATGGCGGGGAGGTGATCAATTCTCCAATACCCAATAGTGAAAGCCAGGTGGTGCGTGAACCTGTTGGTGTCTGTGGTCAGATATCACCATGGAATTATCCGCTGCTCCAGGCGGCATGGAAAATGGCTCCGGCTTTGGCCGCAGGGTGTACAATAGTGATCAAGCCCAGTGAGATTACGCCACTCACCACGCTGAAGATTACAGAATTTGTGGACGAATTGGGCTTTCCTGCCGGTGTTATCAACACCATACTCGGCCCTGGAGCAAGCGTTGGTGCAGAGCTTGCCGAAAATCACCAGGTAGATCTGATCTCCTTTACAGGAGGTATCGAAACGGGCAAGACGATCATGCGGGCGGCAAGCTCAAATGTCAAGAAAATCGCACTGGAATTGGGGGGGAAAAATCCCAATATTGTTTTCGCTGATAGCGATTTAGATGTTGCCGTTGACCGTGCCTTGGACGGTGTGTTTTACCATGCCGGACAGATATGTTCTGCCGGTTCACGTCTGATTCTTGAAGAGAGTATTCATGATCATTTTATCGAACGTCTCAAGGCGAGAATGGCAAAAATTCGTTTAGGTGATGGCATGGCAGATGGTACCCAGATGGGACCACTGATTTCGGCGGAACATTTGGCCAAGGTTGAAGCGTATATGCAAGTTGCCAAAGCGGATGGAGCACAGCTGGAACTGGGAGGGCAACGTCCGGATGCAGCCGACTTACAGGATGGCTATTTTTTTCTGCCGACGCTTTTTACCGGCTGTCATAACGATATGCGTATAGTTCAGGAAGAGGTGTTTGGGCCGGTCATCACTGTGGAGAAGTTCAGCGAAGAAGACGAGGCTGTCCAACTCGCAAACAGTACAATTTATGGCCTTGCCGCAGGTTTCTGGACTCGTGACCCGGATCGAATTCACAGAGTTGCAAAGCAACTGCGATTTGGCACCGTCTGGATCAATGATTTTAACGTCTACTTCACCCAGGCCCCATGGGGCGGTTATAAACAGTCAGGTTTCGGACGAGAACTGGGGCGCCAGGGGTTAGAAGAATATACCGAAGTCAAACATATTTTCCAAAACCATAAGCCTGAACCATCTGGATGGTTTGGCATGTGACTCTTTTGAAAAAATCATTCTGGAACAAGCACAGATGTCTTTCTCCATGGCCTTCTGGTGAGAGGAGAAAGACAAGGACCTAATGGGCTCTATTGCTTTTTTATCAAATACCCAACAAGGAGAAAGTATGCAATCGCAAAGAAGATGCAGTATCGCACTTATCTTATTAGCCGCAGCGCTTCTATTTACTGGTACATCATATGGCGCTGATAAGGTACGTTTTGCTAATGTCAGTTGGACAGGTGTCACGGTAAAGACTGAACTGGGTAAGCATGTTTTAAACAGCCTTGGCTATGAAGCCAGCAGTGACACTGTCTCCGTTCCCATTGTTTATCAAGCATTGGATACGGGCGATGTTGATATTTTTCTCGGCAACTGGATGCCCTCCATGGCAAGCATCGCCGATAAGTTCTTTGAGAAGGGCACCGTAGTCAAGTATGTCCCGAATATGCCTAACGCAAAATACACCCTGGCAGCTCCGTCCTATGTTGTCGATGGCGGATTGAAAGACTTTAGCGATATTGTTCAATATGCTGATAAACTAGATCATAAAATTTACGGCATTGAACCCGGTAATGACGGTAATCTGATTATTCAGTCAATGATAGATGCAAACAAGTTTGGACTCGGCGGTTTCAAGCTTATAGCAACGAGTGAGCCAATGATGCTTGCCGAAATCAAGGCGTTAAGCAAAGAGGGAAAATGGGCGGTTTTTCTTGGTTGGTCTCCACATTTTATGAACCAGATTATCGACATGAAGTATCTCACAGGATCCACTGAAGAGAGCTTTGGTGCAAATGATGGTACCGCGACCGTCTACACCAATATTCGCAAGGGACTCGACAAAGACATGCCGAATGTCAGCCACTTTTTAAAGAATTTTACCTTTCCAATCTCAATGATTAACGAGATTTCACTTATGTTGCAGGAAAACAAAAAACTCACACATGGTGAAGCCGGTATTGCCTATCTTAAAGATCACCCTGAAGTCTATAAAGGATGGCTGGATGGTGTTACCACCGCTGACGGCAGTAAAGCTGCTCTTCCTGCCTTTGAAGCATATCTCCAGAAAAATTAGCTTTTGTGTTTAACGCAAAAAAAGAACATCTGGCGGCGCTTCCAGCGTTGTCGGGATTATTCTTGGTTGTTTTGCAAAACAGAGTGACGTAGCGTTGAACGCTTTGTTGCAGGAGATACCGTTTCCTGGCGTTTACTCGTATCGTGTTGCTGGGTCTATGTTGTCAGTTTTATATAATAAAATCAGACTGCTTTCGATTGTAGATCCACCTGTATGCCGCCACGCTAGCGTTCTTTCCGTTTTGTCGGTCGTGTTTCCGGAATTTCGAAAACCATGTAGTGGTCTATAGATTACAAGAAGTCGGCAGTGCTTTCATTGTAATCAGAAGTAGCCAACAACTCAATGTTTGTTCAATTACTAGAAGTGGCGGCACAAAGATTGCAATCAAATCAGTGTTAAACTTTTGTCAGAAATAAATTGTTGGTAATAGTTAATTTTAATCGAAATGGGGAATGATGAAGAACGTATTTTCTAAGTTACTGATTGCAGGTTTTTTTGTTGCAGGAATGGTTGGTTCTGCGAATGCAACAATTATCTTCTCAGATAGTTTTGAGTCTGATTCAACAGGGTTGAACAAAACAAATTTCAATAATTGGACTGTGTCCGACGGTACTGTAGATCTGATTGGAGTTGGGACTACGTGGAACTATTTCCCTACATATGGGAAATTTGTTGATATGGATGGATCAACATCAAATGCGGGTAAACTTTCCTCTCAGGTATTCAATCTTAGTGCAGGCGATTACTACTTAAGCTTTGACCTTGCGGGAAATCAGAGAAGAGCAACTAAAGAGACAGTAAATGTAAATGTTGAGACTGGTGTCGCGAGTGGCAGTTATTCCTTAAATATTAACGATCCTTTCCAGACCTTTATACAAACATTCTCCTTGGCAAGTGCAACAAGCGTGCAACTCACCTTTGAGGGTTGGGGCAGTGACAATGTTGGAATGTTGCTTGATAATGTAGAGTTGGGATCAGTGAATGCGGTTCCTGAACCTACTACTATGCTTCTCTTTGGCACTGGTTTGGCAGGACTTGCAGGATTGCGCAGGAAGAAAAGCGCCTGAAAAAAAATTATTTAGATGAGTAAGAAAAGGCAGAGTCATGTTTATGGCTCTGCCTTTTTTGTTACTCGCCAATCCTTATGGTCGTGGGGCTGGTGCAGAGAATCACTTTTATGCCCTGGGGTTGACTTGGAAGTGGTTGGTGCATCCAGGTGAAATGTGATATTTATCTCAATCAAAGGTCAGCACATCCCCATCATTTGGGATATACACTTTTGACTGTAGACCATTGCTTTCTATCTCTTGTTTCAGTTGTTTTCGAGTCGTAGGGCAATGATTAAGGGCTTCGAGGTGATTCGCAACAACTTTGCCAGGAGCGGCATGGATAAATTGAATGAGTTCATCCATAGACATTAAAATCGGTTTGCCGATGTCCAGTGTTGCCGTTCCTGATGCTATTATTGAAATGTCCGGTTTGAGTTCTTTCAGTGCCCGTTGCACATCAGGGGTGTAGACAGTATCGCCGCTGATGTAGATGGATGGTTCTTCGGGCAGCTGAAGAAAATATCCTGCACCGTTTGCCATTAGGTTATGCACCCAGCTATGTCCATGTTGTGCAGGAACAGCAACAATCTCGCCTCCAAGAAACGTTTGCGGTCTCCAGTAGTCTAGTTGGACCTGAATGTTTAACCCATATTTCTTAAGAGTCACTGCATCACGTGCAAGGGTGCCTATTGGTGTATTTTTCACGCGAAGGAACTCCTCGCCCTTGAGGTCGAGATGATCGGTGTGCTGCAGTGCTTTAATACCGAATTTCTGGCTATGTGTGATCAGGCAGTTCGTAACTTTGCGTAATATAGAATCCGCATTTGATGGGAAATCTACCAGAGGATTCTTTAGTGATTGAAATCGTATACGGGAGAACGGAGGAAGGGAACCTTTTGCTCCGAGCATTGGGTCGATTAGTATGAAATTCTTTCCTGACTCAATGACAAATGTGGCATTTCTCAAATGATGTATTTTCATTGTATTTTTTGTTTGAAACAGAATAGTTAAGTAATTCTAAAAAATGTAAAGAGGTTGTCAGAAATAGCTCTACAATATCTTTCGTAGATTTACCTGGTCCAATGCTATCAGGCATCGCACGCTAATACATCGCTCAGGAATAGTCAAAATCATCGCTTATATCTCTAGAGTTTGTTGATTTTATACGAATTTTAGTCCTTTCATGATTCCAATCAAGCACATCATCTAAATCTGTTTCTAAAAATACATTTTCTAAAAACTTGTCAACTTTCCTACAAAATAGCTGTATGCGTCGTGAACCTACTCCTAATCCTCTATGAAATGGAAGAACTCCTATTGGGCCAAGGTGCCAATGTAATTCTGCAGGATCTCTAAGTGCTGATTCCCTATCAGAAAAAACACTGGGTTGTTAGAATTCGATTGCTCTGGCAAACCTCCAAATCCCCTGCTGAATATGGAGGTTTGCTAGAGCGAAAACGAAAAAAGCCTCTGGATTTAGTTTTTATTCTTTAGCAGTAACATCAAATGAGGCATGGCTCTGGCATTTTTAACGTTTGGATCCTTTTCTCCTGCGTCAACCCGGCCATTAAAGTTAAGGTCTTCTTCGCCGTCAGAAATGCCATCTCCATCGCTATCGGCAAGGAGCGGGTTGGTTGTAGAAGAAGAATCCGCATCGGATACGAAAACAGTAAGGTCGGTATCCGCGCCGACATCTGTCGTTGTGACACCGGACTCTGTTCCATCCTGAATACCATCCTCATCAGTATCTTCCAGACAAGCGTTGGTTTCGTTGGCACCGGTAACACCATCCTGATTAGCATCTTCCACGCCGTCCTGAATGCCGTCATCGTCTGAGTCAGAATCATTAGGATCAAGGCAACTGTGCCCTTGTTCGATAGTATCAGGGATGCTGTCCCCGTCGCTGTCTAACACGCTAACAGTTGTAAAATACGGTTTCAGGGAATCCCACGTCATAGTGGAAGACAGATTGTCTAGATCGGTGGTCAGCAGGTCTTCTCTATGGGCCCTGATCCTATAGGAATAGGTTGTGCTGGGGTCCAATACACCTGCAGGCACTGTATAACTGGTTTCTGTCGTAAATGGCTTATGAATACGAGAACCTGTCTCGGTGTAGATTTCTACTCTGTAGATTGAGGCTCCTGGTACAGTATCCCAACTCAATGTGACAGGTGTACCGATACCGCCGACCTCACTTTCAGCTGCAGGCAACACATTTGTCGGTCGGGATATAATATTTCGAACAAAAGTATCAGTAATGGAGCTGATGTTACCGTCAACATCCGTTACCGTAAATGTATAGGTTCCCTCGGGCATCTCTGAGGCATCAGCCAGATCCTCCATGTACCAGTACCAGGCATCTGTGCCATCTTTGCCATCAAATCCAAGAATTCTGGTGGATTCACCACCTGGAAAAGTTGTCCCATTTGGGCAGGTGACTTCAACTTTCTGGATGCTGTGCGGCGGACCATCGGCATCTGTAACCATCACACTGAAGGTCATCCAGTAATTAGAGGTTGTGGGGGTATCCAGCCTGGGATTATGCCAAAGCGCTGCTCCCCAGTTATCATTGCTGATTGTAGGCAATGAATTACCGGCAAGAGCTGTGGTTATAAAATTGAATTTATTGCTGCTATAATTGGGAAATTGTGAACCATTGTCGACATTTTCCTCAAAAAACTCTCGTCGTGTTGTTATTCGATATGAGTAGTACTTACCTTCTTCGAGAAATCCTTCTGGTAAACTTAGATTACTGGCAGTGGTTGCCAGGCGGTGAATACGGTTAAAGTATTCGTCATAAATTTCTACACGATAAAAGGCTGCTCCTGTGACATCAGCCCAGTCAAAATTCACGGCTGTGGTACCAAGGATTGTGCTACGCACAGGCAATAGACTCGTTTCTGCAGGATAGCTCAGCGGATCATTGGTAAAGACCTCGGTCGTTTGGAAGGTATTTCCCTGACTATCTTCTACTTTAAAAGTATAGGTGCCAGAGCTGATAGTTGTAGGAAAAAAAGACGAAGTATAGAATCCTGAAGTGTCAGAATCGGTGTAACTCAAACGCAAGGGTATTTCAGTTGTATCAGGTAATACAACTGTAACTGACGTGATATTATCAGGTACTCCCTGGGCATCAAATACCTTGATCCAAAATGAGAGTGATGTGCCCCAAAACTCTCTGTGCCAGGAGTGCACTCCTGTACTGTCCATATCTATATATGGCTTTGGAGACTCGGAACCTGTTGTAAAGGTATAATAGTCTGATGAGTTAGCTGGGGCTCTAGAGCTATTGTCGATGTCAAAACTTGAGTGGCTATCGAAGAAATCGATACGGTAACGATACGTTGTGCCAGGTTCCAATACCGCAGGTGGCATGGTGTAGGATGTCTCTGTGCCAACATATCCTCTCCAGATAGTTTGGCTGAGATCGGCATTGTAAATTCTGACCCGAGCGCGTTTGACCTTGTCTGCGTTGGTACCACTTGCTGAGGACCAGCTGAATGTCGGGGTCGTGTTGGCAAGGGTGGCCCCATCTGCAGGTACAAAGCTAGACTCATCGGGAAGTGGCAAGGGTGTCACTGTCAGATTATCAACCAGCGTCGCTGAATTGCCAACACAATCTTGCACTGTGAATGTCCAATCACCGGCAAAACTGGCCAGGTTTGAACCTCCATCAATCCAGGTGCTGAAAAAGGCCTCATTGTCATTAGCATTATACTGAAAGCTTAAACTTTGTGGCCCTCCGATGGGTGGTTGAACGGTGACGGTGTGGCAGTCTGAAGTAACCCCACCATGGTCAATGACTTTGATCCAGTTGTCAAACCCAGTACCGTTTGAGGTGGTATACGTGACCACACCCCAATTATCCAGCTCCAATACCGGTTTCGCAAAGGCGGGGGGAATAGAAAAAAGTACTCCTCCTAGAATTAGCAGAATACTGCGAAATAAAACATGGGGCATCTCTCTCTCCTTCGGTAAAGAACCGTCTTATGGTGGGCTACCTATCCCACCACTTTATATAAAATTGCCTGAGTACTTGAAAATTCACCGAGCTGTTCCTGCCTAAATTGTTTTTACCGGGTCCTTATAGCCATCCCGATGACAGTCAAGGCAGGTAAAAAATTGTTGTTAAGAATACGCTGTTCATCTTCCTGGGAATATAGGTATTAAGGTCTTCAAGCCTTCTGTTATCTAAATGCATATAAAAAAAGGATACGGGAATTCACACTCTCTCCTTGATGTGTATGCATACTCTTTTTGTCTTAGAGTTATGAGTTCCTCATGCGTATCGATCTTCTTGCTTTTATTTGATTGTAAGTGCTCAATGTATTTTATGTGTCTGATATTGTATGCTTTTGTTTTGTGTTTGGTGAGCCTTTTAAGGCTGACCCTGTTCGGTTTCTGTGGGGTTTTCTTATAAAATATATGACCAATAATATGTATCATAAAAAAACAGACAGAGTTATTCCAAACCAAGGAACACTAGGTGTGTCTTTTGCTTGCTTAAAGAATATGTAGATATTTCTGAACGAGTAAAAGACAGTATAGCTGAGATTGTCTAAATCCGCTATTAGGCTAATGCAAATATAACTGGTAGGTAAAAATATGAGTAAGATAGAATTCACAACTAAAGTACCAGGCAAAATCTCTCCGGGTACATCTATCCAGTAATCTTGTCTAATTGTTTTCTGTAATGGTTAGCCTTGAGATCTCTTGTCATTCATTACTTGGATGAAAATAAGTGTTGTATTATCTAAGCCTCTGGCTTATTCCCTTTGCAATTGTTTAGAGAGAAACTTTGCAGGGCCAGTGATGGAGGGAGATTTATAAGATCTTCTGGCTCTATATTGTGGCACCTTCTTGTTGTTTTAGGTGCCACGATGGAAGTAAACAGCGAGGTGAAAAGCTACCATCCGAGAAATCCTTAGTAATAGCCATTCTGGCAATTGCTGAATGCTCACTTTCCCGAGTTAGAATCCTGTTATTATCGACGCTTTGCTCGGGATTACGGTTTTTACCGTGCAGTGATCACTCATGTTATTGATACGTAATTGGGAAGTGGAGACCTGAACGAAGGGTTCGGAGTCTCGCAAGCTCGCTTACCTGCTCGTGTCCACTGTCCGGACTGTCAAATGAATATCAGCATGCCCTGGTAGCAGACGGCTTGTTTCTGGAAAGTGGGTATTTCTATGTCATGCTCAGGGTGGATATTCAGAAATGTGCAGAACATTTTCGGGAATATGTCCTGAAGATGCTGAAAAGAACTGCTGATCAATGACGCATTCATTACGATGATCACGAAGTGGCGTCACAACTCCAGTTTAGCGTTCATAACCAGGTGTGGATTAAACCTGAGGATGAGAAAGGTATAAAAAACTGTCGCAATATGTTATCCGAAACATATTTTTAAAATTCAAGAGTCAATATATAGAGGAGTCGGAAACAGTGATGTACCGCTTTAGGTAAGCGTAGACTCTGAGATGAGTCATGGAAAGATTGCTTGATGGTTAAGGAAATCATGATCATAGTTGGCTATTCGACAGGGTAAATTTTACAAAAACAACAAAAAGCCGGATTCAGTTGATAGTTCATCAGCTGGCCCGGCTTATTGTATCACTCTGTTACTCCAACATCATGATGCTGCTTATTGAAGTTGTTGCAGGATTTCTAAAGCATCTGTCAAATCAACCTGCCCATCTTCATTGCAGTCGCGGAAAAATGAGAGGGAGACATCTTCTCCTGACATCGTCTGCAATATCAGTACTAAATCAGTGAGATCGATGGAGCTGTCACTGTTAACATCTCCACAAAGTATTGTTGAGTAAGAACCAGCACTAGAAAAGTCTGAACCAACAAAAACAGTTTCCTTTGTTATGGTGACTTGTTCGTCTCCTTTCCTTACTTCAGCTTTAAATGGGATCATAGTGCCGTAAGATGTGCCAATTGCAACTGTTGGCTGTAAGGCTACTTCAACACTGCTTCCAGCTAAAACAGTTCCTATTTCCCAAACGATCATTTCCTGTGGTTCGCAATAACCGGTATTTGATACAGTATTTGGACAAGAGACTGTATTTACGCTCCCCGCTGTCGATATACTGGCAGGGAGTAATGCATTCAGGTTGTCTGGATATCTGAGGAGAATTTGAATATCGTAAAGGTTGTTTGAGCTAGTATTGGATAAGAGCAGTGACACATTGATCTGTCCATTGGGAAGTACTGGGTTCTGGTCAAAAGAAATTGTTAAAGCAGGTTGTTCATCGGTATTGATATAACCTGTCATCCCACTCTGGACTGTATGTGTGACATAATCCTGGCCAACCCCTGTGATCGAAATCGGCTCGTTTGCAACCACGTTTCCTTTATCACTATTGAGATGAGCCAGGACTTTAACCTGACCGCTATGATCAGTTGAGAGTCTTCCAAGGTCCCAGGTAACCTTTCCCTCGGTGTGGACTCCATCATCGGTTGATTTAGCAAAATTTGTTCCTTCCGGTAAAGGAAATACGAGTTCGGTGTTGTCGCTCGACATCCCTCCAATATTACTGTAGTTAATAGTAAATTCTGTGAAATTTGTGGAATTGTAAGGACTATTTGTTTCATCAACAGCAATGCCAAACAGAGGATCTGCCTGTACGACAACCGACTTCGTGGTTGTGATTTGCTGGAAACTGTCAACCCAAAGCTCGGCCTGGAACTGTATGATTTTACCGTCATCCACTGATGCAATGGTGGGTGCCATATCCACATTGACCCCTCTGCCCGGAACTATGGTACCTAAATTCCAGACAACAATTTCTGCAGGTTCACAGTAGCCGGTATTGCTCACAGTATTCGGGCAGGTGACAGTGTTTGTTCCTCCACCAGTATTTATCCGACCAGGAATAAAGTTGTTCAATCTGTCGGGATACCTCAGTCTCAGTTGAACGTTGGAAAGTGACTCAGTGCCAGAGTTTGAGACAACCGCCTCAATATGTATCTTATTACCAGGTCTGACCGGATCAGGGCTAAATGCGAGAGCAAGTTCTGGAGCAAACTTCGGGGAACGAACATTTTCCAGCCATCCTGCGGTCGATACCTGCACCTCGTGATAAATAGAATATTGGTCTATTCCTGTAATCGTAATTGGTTCAGTTCCAATGAGTGTCCCTGCTGTTCCATCTGTAGAAATAATAATCCGCTGTTCACCACTCTGTCCGTTCTGTAACGTTCCAAGATCCCAGGTGAGGATTCCGTTTGAAAGGGCTGGACTACCTGTTGAGGAAACATAGGTAGTTTCGGCAGGAATGGGGAACGTTAATTCGGTATCGGATATAGCAGTATCGATGTTACTGTATTTTAGAACGATCTCCGTATTGCCTTCGGTATCGGTCGGTGCAAGCTGGTCATTAACCGTCAGCTCAAAGAATGGTTGTGATTGTACGACAACAGATCTAGTTTCTGTGATTTGTTGGATGCCGTCAACCCAAAGTTCAGTCTCAAACTGTATAATTGTACCATCGACGACACTTGCAACAGTGGGTGCCATATCAACAGTGATCCCTTTGCCGGGAACTATGTCACCTAAATTCCAGACAACAATTTCTGCAGGTTCACAGTAGCCTGTATTGCTCACAGTATTCGGGCAGGTGGCACTGTTGCTTGCTCCACCAGTATTTATCCGACCCGGAACAAAACGATTCAAATGGTCGGGAAACCTGATTCGCAATTGAACGTTGGAAAACACTTCAGAATCAGAATCAGATAGAGGGTTAGGGTTTGAGACAACAGCCTCAACATGTATTTTAGTACCAGGTCTGACCGGATCTGGGTTGAAAGCTAAAGCAAGCTCTGGGGCAAGATTCTGGGTGTTAAGATTCTCCAGCCATCCTGCTGTGGATACCTGCACCTCATGGAGAATAGAATATTGGTCAGTTCCTTTGATCGTAATAGGTTCAGTTTCAATGAGTGTCCCTGCTGTTCCATCTGTAGAAAGAACTATCCGCTGCTCACCACTCTGTCCGTTTTGTAATGTTCCAAGATCCCAGTTGAGGATTCCGTTTGAAAAGGCTGGACTACCTGTTGATGAAACATAGGTGGTACCAGCAGGAATAGGGAACGTTAATTCGGTATTTGAGGAGGCCGTTTCGATATTACTGTATTTTAGTACGATCTCTGTATTGCCTTCGGTATTGGTAGGTGCAAGTTGATCATTAACCGTTAGTTCAAAAAATGGTTGTGATTGTACAACAACAGATCTGGTTTCTGTGATTTGCTGGATACCGTCAACCCATAGTTCAGTCTCAAACTGTATAATTGTACCATCGGGGACACTTGCAACAGTGGGTGCCATATCAACAGTGATCCCTTTGCCGGGAACTATGTCACCTAAATTCCAGACAACAATTTCTGCAGGTTCACAGTAGCCTGTATTGCTCACAGTATTCGGGCAGGTGGCACTGTTGCTTGCTCCACCAGTATTTATCCGACCCGGAACAAAATTATTCAAATGGTCGGGATACCTCATTCGTAATTGAACGGTGGAAAATGTTACAGAATCAGAGTTAGGGTTTGATACCACCGCTTCAATATGTATTTTTTCACCAGGCCTGACTGGATCAGGGTTAAATGCCAGAGCAAGCCCTGGTGCAAGATCTGGGACGTTGACATTTTCCAGCCATCCTGCTGTGGATACCTGTATCTCATGAAGAATAGAATATTGGTCGGTTCCTTTAATCGTAATGGGTTCAGCTTCAATGAGTGTCCCGGCTGCCCCATCTGTAGAAATAACTACCCGCTGCTCACCACTCTGTCCCTTCTGTAACGTTCCAAGATCCCAGGTGAGGATTCCGTTTGAAAAGACAGGACTGCCTGTTGAAGAAACATAGGTGGTTCCCTCAGGAATGGGGAATGTTAATTCAGTATTGGATGTAGCAGTTTCGATATTGCTGTATTTTAGAACAATCTCTGTGTTGCCTTCGGTGTTTACAGGTGCTAATTGATCATTAACCGTCAGTTCAAAAAACGGTTGCGATTGTACGACAATAGATTTGGTTTTGGTAGATTTCTGGAATCCGCCAACCCAGAGTTCAGTCTCAAACTGTATACTTGTACCGTCCGCAACGCTTGCAACTTTGGGGGCCATATCCACGGTGATACCTTCGCCTGGAGCTATCGTTCCCAGATCCCAAATGACCGTTTCTCCTGGCTCACAATAGCCTGTGTTACTCACAGTATTCGGACATGTGGCACTGTTCGTGGTTCCACCAGTGTTTATCCTGCTGGGGACAAAGTTGTTTAAATTTTGTGGTTACAAAAGTCTTAGCTGCACATCAAACAGAGGCGTGGACTCCGGGTTTGCAACAGTCAACGAAATCTTAACTTTTTGGCCCGAGGAAACGACCGATGGATTGGCATCCAACGCGAGTTCCGCACCAATGGCAGCGGTCGCTGCCATTAGCGTTGTAATGAACAATAAAAGTAGGGAAACGGAAGAAACTCTGTTTTTCATGGCACAACTCTCCTTTCTGGATCTTTGGAAAACTGCTTATAGTTGGCAAAATTACTGTCTGCTCTATATGTGCATAATAGATATTTTTGGCGTGGATTTGATGTAGTTAATACTATGTCATGTTTGTGCTGTAAACTGTTTTTATTCCGTCTAATATTGTCGATTGCGTCCTTTAGTTATGTTGTTAGGCGTTGCTTTTCTTGGAAGGGTTGAAATCAAAGGCCAAATAAGAAATTCGTTATTCTCTCCGGCTCACTTACTTTTAATAATAAAAATTATCTCTTGCGGTGGAGCAATTAACTCCCCCTCACTTCTTCAGCTATCGGGAATCGGCAACGGCAATGAACTGAGCAGCATAGGGGTTGATATTGTGCTTGATTATCGCCTTGTGGTGTAATGAGTAGTAATTCTTGTTCTATGTGCAAAAGGGGAGTCATCGTTTAGTGCTTATGCTGTCTACTTAAAAAGAGTAAAACTTTATTTGTAATATTTGAGTAAAAGTATTAGACCTGAAGTATCGTAAAATCTTGATCTAAGGAATAAAAGCAGAATTTGTCGATGCTTTAAGCTTAGGTTAATCTCATTAAACCCTTATGATATAGATACCCAGTGAGGATGGTATTGGCGATTGTCTTGCCTCACGCTCGATTGAAGTATAAAAAACGCTACGGGGGCATCGTTAGAAAATAGAAAAATTCCACTCCAACGCACTAGTCTTATAAAACTGCATAACGTTAGTTCCCTTATCAAAAAGTATTGTGAAATGTACCGTTTTCCAGGAACGTATCTGCTAATAGTATTTCTCAACTCAGGAGGGTCGCTATGGAGTACGAGCACATAATTACTGAAATAAATGATCGTTTTGTAGGAACTATCACGCTGAATAGACCGGATCAGCTTAATACATTTACCAGCAGGCTGGCTGTTGAGCTAACTGACGCTCTTGAGGTGATGGACAAGGCATCGGACGTTCGTGTGATTCTCCTTAAAGGTGAAGGGAAAGCGTTTTGTGCTGGCATTGATGTACATGAGTTGAGTGATAAAAGTGCAATGGAATATCGCGCATGGATTGAAAATATGGAGCAACCACTGTTAACAATTGCTCGTATGAAAAAACCTATTATTGCACAGGTGCAAGGGGTCGCAGTCGCAAATGGGATGGGTTTGGCGGTATCCGCAGACCTTACAATTGCTGCAGAAAACGTAAAGATGGGATTAACTGCCATAAATGTTGGGTTGAACTGTGTTGGTCCGGTCATTCCTGTTGCGCGCTGCGTCGGAAGAAAAAAGGCTTTGGAGCTATTATTGTACGGAGATTTGATAAAAGGGCCTGAGTTAAAAGATCTTGGGCTGGTAAACAGGCTGGTGCCAAAAGAGAAGCTTGATGAAGAGGCACTTGCATGGGCAGAAGAGCTTGCGATGAAAAGTCCAATAGCGGTCCAGATTGCCAAGCAGGCGTTTTATTCCTCTGAAGATATGGAGTATTTCAGGCAATTTTCCTTAATGAATGAGGCTTTTGCACGATTGTGTACCACCAGTGATGCGAAAGAGGGCGTTGCCGCCTTCTTTGAAAAGCGCAGGCCTGTCTGGAAAGAGGAATAGGTTGTTCGCCACTATAGTTTTACCGCCTGTCGAATTGATAGATTGTTTATAGGGACAGGCGGTTTTGATCTACTGCACTATGATTTTGTTGTGTTGAAAAGATGTACGTGGGCGTTGTCCAGTTCAGCCAGAAAACTCTCGGTGATTGCTGGATATTTCTGTTTGATTTCTGTAAAAGTAAGATGCTCCAGGGCTGCGACATTATTGCCCTGAACCCATGCATTGCCTGTGCTTAGCATGTTATAGCGCAACTTGGAAAACTCCTCCAAACCCCAACCTTGTGCCAGGTTCGAGAGCCAGTGGATAAATGGCAGGTTAATACCGCCAGGAGTCGATTCCCAGTCCGGCAGTTGCGGCCAAAGTTCATCTGGTCTTCGTAAACCAGTTTTCTCTTTCATGCGCTGTTCGAGTTTTTCTATAATTTCGAGTAGTGGTTGTGACCGTTTGGCGCTGAGCGCATCCAGTGCTTTTAGGTGTTCATCAAAATCGGTTGTTCTGCTTGCACCTACGCTGATACTGGTAACACCAGGTTGGGTGAGGCAGTATGTATCATTAAAGAGGATAGGGGAAAGTGGGGCGCAGAGTTCGGTCATGGCAGCGGAAGGAGTGTGCAGCATGCCACCTTTATCTGTGGGGCTGATGATATAGACCCCAAGGTCATGCTCCACGGCTAGCTCGATAGCTGGCAGATTACGGTTGTAAATGTAGTACCAGTGTATGTTCACATATTCAAACCCGCCATCTTCCTCATGCTTTATGGCTTCCATAATGACGTCGAGTGGGCCGTGCCCGGAAAAACCAATATGGCTTACCTTGCCCTGGTCCTGTAGTTTTCTTGCCGCAGCCAGGCAACCACCTTTTCGGCAGCAATGCCACAGGCTGCGGTGGTCATTAATTCCATGAAGGCCAAGAAGGTCGACATGATCTACCTGCAGCCGTTCGAGAGATTCATTGAAATGGCGTATGAATATTTCCGGGTCCGCATGGGGAACGACCTTAGTCTGCAGCAGGATATCCCTTCGGTTCAGTGTCTTGAGGACTGTGCCAAGCTGTCTCTCTGAAGAACCATAACCGTGGGCTGTTTCAAAATGATATATGCCATGTGCAAGTGCTGTGTTTGCAAGTTCTTCCAGTGTACTGTTTGAATCTGCAGGAATATCGGCAAGCGGAATGTCTGACCAGCTGTGCATGGATCGCATGCAACCAAAGCTGATAACCGGCATCTGTAATTCTGTTTTTCCAAAGCGGCGATAGAGCATAGAGTATATTCGTATAGGAAAAGGATTGGTTGGGATTGTTTATGAAACTGGGCTCACTATACCGAAATAGCGCCATAAGATCATAACGATTTTCCATCACCGTTATTTTGTTTTTTTGGCTGTTGCTCACCAGGGATCTTCTCTACTGCATAAAAGGGCAGGGGAATCATAAAAAGCAACGTTGACCTGTGACGGATAATCGGATAGATGTCTGATATTGAAAGTAGAACAGACTGGTTTTAGAATATTACCCGTCCAGGGGGAGGGTGAACTTGAAGTTTGTCTACATGTTTCCAAAGTTTCTAAGGAGAAAGAGGAGAAAATTATGAAAAGAATTGCTATTGCAGCCTTGATAATCGTCGGGCTGGCGGTACAGGGTGTCTCGGCCCAGACCTATACGATTTCCGTTAATCAGTTTGTTGAGCATCCTGCTCTTGATGCAGTGCTGAAGGGTTTTCAGGATTATCTGAAAGAAAAGAACCTGGATGTTCAATACAATGTTCACAATGCACAGGCCAATATGGGGACCGCCACCCAGATTGCAAAACAGATGATTGGCGAAAAACCAGATCTGCTTATGGCAATTGCCACTCCATCTGCACAGGCTGTGGCTCAGGCGAACTCGAAGGCACCTGCAGATATGCAGCGCCCCTTCCTATTTACCGCGGTTACTGATCCTGTCGCTGCAGGGCTTGTTTCCGACATCGAGGCACCGGGTGGACTTACCACAGGCGTTTCTGATCTGCTGCCTTTAGATAAGCATATCGAGATGGTTCTTACATATATGCCGAACTTGAAAAAGCTTGGTATCCTCTACAACGCTGGTGAGGCAAACTCTAAGGCGAATGTTGAAGGCATTAAAAAAATTGGAGAGGAAAAAGGTTTTGAGGTTGTTGAAGCCACTGCTTCCAAGACCGCCGATGTCTATCAGGCAGCAAAGAGCCTTGTTGGCAGAGTTGATGCGGTTTTTATCCCTACCGATAACACCATCGTTTCTGCACTGGAGTCTGTTATAAAAGTTGGTGTCCAGAATAAACTGCCGATCTTCGCAGCTGATGTTGATTCTGTAAAACGTGGTGCCATTGCTGCCATGGGATTCGATTACTACAAGCACGGCTACCAGACAGGTGGCATGGCAGAGCGCATTATGAACGGTGAGAAGCCTGCTGACATGCCTGTAGAGTTTCAGGTTGATCTCGAGCTGCACATCAACAAGAACTACTCAGCCCAGATGGGTGTAACTCCGCCGGAAGTGTTGCTGCAGAAGGCTACCAAGATTTACGAATAAGAGGGCGGTAACAACGTATGACAGTATATGCAGCACTGGGTGCCGTAGAGCAGGGACTGGTCTACGGCATCATGGTTATCGGGGTTTATCTGACTTTTAGAATCCTCGATTTTCCCGATTTGACAGTTGATGGCAGTCTGCCGCTTGGAGCTTCAATTTCAGCAGTAGCCATCACCAGCGGCATGAATCCTTATCTCTCATTGTTACTGGCCCTGGCTGGTGGCTTTATGGCAGGAATGGTTACGGCCGTTCTCAATACCAAGTTCAAGATTCTTCACTTGCTTGCCTCCATTCTCACCATGATTGCGCTCTATTCCATTAATATCCGCATCATGTCAGGCCCTAATGTGGCCCTTCTCGGGCAGGAGACAGTGTTTGATTCTGTGACAACGCTTGGCGTTCCTGCTCAGTATGCAGGTATTCTGGTATTTGGCCTTTTCTCGTTGCTGGTGGTTGCCTTTATCGTCTGGTTTTTAAGTACCGAGCTTGGTCAGGCGGTTCTGGCTACTGGTGATAATCCGCAAATGATCACCAGTCTGGGCGTTAATACACATTTTATCATCATCCTGGGTGTTGGGTTGTCTAATGGCCTGGTTGCACTCAGCGGTGCTCTGGTAGCCCAGAATCAGGGGGCCGCGGATGTCGGTATGGGTATTGGTACCATTGTTGCCGGGCTTGCCTCGGTTATCATAGGTGAGACGGTGTTTGGCTGTAAGACTATTGCCCGGGCCTTTATTGCGGCTCTTTTAGGCTCAGTACTTTACAGGCTGGCAATTGCCCTGGCACTTGGTATGGAGTTCGGTTCCTTCAGGTTTAACCCCAGTGATCTTAATTTAATAACCGCTGTTCTGGTTATCTGCGCACTGATTACACCAAATATTAAGAAGAGATTTCTCAAACGATGATTTCCTTAAAAAACATTACAAAATATTTCCATAAGGGAAGCGTCAATGAGGTGTTTGCTCTGAACAATATCAATCTTGAGATTGTTGAGGGTGACTTCATTACGGTGATAGGTTCTAACGGTGCAGGAAAGTCTACCTTGCTCAACTGTATTGCCGGATCATTTTTTCCTGACACCGGGCAGATAACTGTAAGTAACAATGAAGTTACGGCCTGGCCGGAATATAAGCGGGCAAAGTATATATCACGGGTGTTTCAGGATCCGCTTCTTGGTACCTGTCCTTCGGCGACTATTCAGCAGAATATGGCACTGGCCATCCGGCGTGGAAAGAAGCGTGGTCTTGCACCGGGAGTAAAAAATAAAGACAAGGTGCTTTTTCGTGAAGAGCTGAAGCATTTGGGGCTTGGGCTGGAAGAACGTTTACTCGATGCGGTAGGTTTGCTTTCAGGCGGCCAGCGGCAGGCACTCACTATGCTGATGGCCACCATGATCAAACCAGAAGTACTGCTTCTTGATGAGCATATCGCAGCCCTTGATCCTAAGACTGCCAAGCAGATCCTTAGCCTTACCCGTGATATCGTGGCCGAACAGAATCTTACGACGCTCATGATTACACATAACATGAAGCATGCCATAGCTTTCGGTAACAGGTTGATAATGCTTCATCAGGGACGGATAATACTTGACCTGAAAGGTGCGGAGAAAGAGAATTTGACAGTGGATGACCTGCTGGCTCAGTTCTACAAGTCCCAGGGTGAAGAGTTGGCGAACGACTCACTGCTACTCAGCTAGCAGCCGACCGGAGAAAGCTATTTCTCCCAATATCATCGCTGCGATAGTACACAGCAAAAGGGAGAGACCATTGGATAACAATGATATACTGCGTCGTATTCGTTATATTTTCGACCTCAGTGACACGAAAATGATGGAGACTTTCGGTAGCACAGGTTTTCATGCAACACGGGTTCAAATCAGCGATTGGTTGAAAAAAGAAGATGATCCCGCTTTTAAGAAATGTGATGATCGGCAACTGGCGATTTTTTTGAATGGCTTCATCACTCTGCGGCGTGGCAAAAAAGATGGTGAGCAACCACTTCCCGAAAAGCGTCTTACGAATAACATCATATTCAGGAAGCTGAAAATTGCCATGAATATGAAAGATGAAGATATCTTACTTGTGCTGGAAGGTGCTGATTTCCGTCTCAGTAAACATGAACTGAGCGCATTTTTTCGCAAGACAGATCATAAACATTATCGGGAATGCAAAGATCAGGTGCTGCGGAATTTTCTCCAGGGGCTACAGTTAAAATATCGAGGAAAGCCTGCTGGCGATTCTAAAAATGTGTGGGGCAGCTAATGTGAATCTAACTGTTCTATTCTGAGATAAAATGCAAAAAAAAAGCGACCCGATTATGGGTCGCTTTTTTTATATATGGAGCGGGAAACGAGATTCGAACTCGCGACGTCAACCTTGGCAAGGTTGCACTCTACCACTGAGTTATTCCCGCGGTGTATCGTTGCTGTGGGGCGATTATTTACCAAACCCGGAAATTGAAGTCAACAACTCTTTTGACCATTTCCCCTTTTTTCTTCCATGAAAAGTGGATGTAACTGTTTTTACGAAATATTGGAAATAACCCGCTTTGAAATTTAATAAAATTAATATGATGCGTATTCATGCAGCATAATCTTCTCCTGCCTTGGATTTTTTGTTTCATAGTATAACGAGTCATTATCTCACTCTCTGTTCAACCAAGCAGGGTAATGCACATGCGGAGCGCTGCAATGATTATCAGGGAAGCCAGAATTCTCCCGAGATATGGCACTGATATTCTAGATCTTATCATTACGCCCAGAGCCGCAGCTGGGACCACTGTCAAAATAATCGGGATAGACAGTAGACAGTAACCATTCAATCTGGCCCGTTAACGATTTACCTGTAAACCCTGAGGTAGACGATAGTAAAACAATGGCAAGATTGCTCCCCAATGCTATTCTTATGGGTATCTGCAATTACCTGTTGAGTAAATGCTCCTGCTTTAACCTTTTGTTGGAGCTGTTTTCGGAAATAGAGATGATGGAATCTTTTTTTTCTTTCAGATAGTTGCCATTAATTATTACATCCTATATTGTTAGGAAAAATTGTTAGAAAAAACCAAACAATTCTAGATAATCTTTTCAATACCTCCGAGGGAACTTTTATGAAACAACGAATTGTCTCTATTTCCTGCACAGCGTTGGTGTTGTGCCTGTGCATTTTTGCATTTTCTGCATATGGGAGTGGTGCAGCAGGAGATCCGATCGACAAACATGAAGTGGCTACTCCGGTTGCTGAGCAACCTGATTCTGCAGCAAACATAGAGAATCCACGAGCAACCGTTGCGTCTGCGTGGTTACACATGCTGGATAGAAATGAAATGACAGAAATTGAAAACAGCAGTGTTCTGGCGTTTGCTCCGCAAGTGCCCGGAGATCTTGCCAGGGTTCTTAAGTCTATTGGTGGAGAGAACAAGGGTGGAGGAATTTTAATAATTCTTCTCCTTAGTTTTGTCTCGATAGCAGGTGGCTTCTTGGTGATTTTTGGAGCAAAGCGTATTGCTGGAGAAAAAATCACAACACTCGAACAGTTTTCTCCTCCCGGTGATGACGGTTTATCATGTTTTTGGGCAGGCTGCATACGAAGTATACCCTCTCTTGCCAGTATTGTTCTGCTGGCATTATCGGCTACCATTATCTTTCTCATATTGTCGGGAAGTGTGACCGTTGAGGGGCGAATGTTGTTTCAGCTTATCCTGGGTACAGTTCTTATTATAAAAATATCTATGCTGCTCAGTCGCCTTATTTTTGCTCCACAAGATGCTAGCGTGCGACCATTTCCTCTTGATGATTCTGTAGCGAAAGCATTGTATAAGGCATTGGTTATCTCCATGGCCATGTTGTACTCTGCTAAGATATTAGGCCGGTTCTTCCACGATCTTGGGGTGCTTGAACAAACTCTTTCCTGGGTGGTAATAATCATTGGTAGCAGTTTCATGGGCGTACTCGTCTTTCTGGTTCTGTTTCTTAAAGCTCCAATCTCAGCATCATTACAGGCGGGAATTGAAGAGAATGAGGGCAACTGGATCAGAAGGCAACTGGCTGCCTACTGGCATATCCCTGCAATCCTGTACCTCTTTTTTGCATGGTTTTCCTGGCTTGGCCAGGAGATGTCTGGAGCCATGGTCCGAGACGGCTCTTTCGTTTTAAGCCTTCTCATTATTCCAATTTACATTGTCTTAAGTTATGTAGGCCGGATTGTAATAAGTTCAGTTGTTGAATCTCTTGGGTTTGGCACAACTATAGATCCTGACAGTATTAAAGAGGACGATGAGGATGTAATTGCAGCTGCGGAGGAAGCAGCCGCCCGCAAAAAAAGAATTCAGTCCAAATCTTATCTTATATTTCGCATAGTACTTGCCACTGCAATCACAACATGGACCTTGACTCTTTGGGGTTACGATATCCCATTTGCAATAAATGCTATGAGGGCTATCTTTGAATCACTTGTAACCCTGGGCATGGCACTTTTGTTCTGGAAATTTGCTTCAACATATATTGCCCGCAAAATTGAAGAGGCAACACCAGAGCCGGTCGATAAGGCAGAAGAAGATGATAACGAGTTTGGTGGAGCAGCACCAGCCAGCCGCAGCCATACGTTGTTACCGATGATTCGTAAGGTGCTTGCCTCAACCTTGGTTGTCATGGTCAGTTTGATAATCATTTCTTCTCTTGGTGTGAATATTGCGCCAATCCTCGCTGGTGCAGGTGTGCTGGGTCTAGCTATAGGTTTTGGTGCGCAGAAGCTTGTTTCAGATGTTCTTTCCGGATTTTTCTTTCTCCTTGATGACGCCTTTCGTGTGGGTGAATATATTCAGGCAGGGTCGATCAAAGGTGCCGTTGAAGGGATCACTTTACGAAATGTAATGCTGCGTCACCATCGAGGTATGTTGCAGATCGTGCCGCATAGTGACCTTGGGGCAATTACCAATTACATGCGTGGTGGAATAATTGTCAAATTCCCTCTGGAATTCCCTTATGATGTCGATATTGACCAAGTTCGGAAGGTTATTAAAAAGGTTGGTCAAGCTATGCTTCTAGATGAAGAACTCGGGGAAGATTTTATCCTCCCGGTTAAATCTCAGGGTGTAAATGAAATAACCAATTCTGTTATGATTATCAGGGTTAAGTTTACAGCAAAACCTGGTAAGCAATTTGTCATAAAACGTGAAGCATTCCGTCGTATAACCGAAGCCCTCGCAGCCAAGGGAATACATTATGCTCATAGAAAAGTTATTGTGGATTTCCCGGAGGATGCTCAAAGACCTGATATGGACGAAGAAACACGCAAGAAGGCATTAGAGGCCGGTGCAGCTGCAACCATTGCAGCCCAAGCTGATCAGCAGAAACTGGATGAGGCAGCAGCAAAAGGCGAGTGATGGAGTAAATGGTGTTGTGTCGGAAACACATTAGGCTGATGTCTCCTTAAGGGAGGCATCAGCTGTGCCTGTATCTCAACCCTGAGGCAGGTTGAAAAAGTAGAAAACCAAATATTTTTCTTATTTTTTCGGGAAGCTGATCTCTTCCTGGAATTGCCTGATGTACTCTCAACCGGTCTGATCAGATTATAGTTTAATCAACGGTAAATGAATACGTCGTTATGTGTTCGTAACGTTCACCGGGACGTAATACCGGTGAGGGGAAATTTGGCTGATTAATCGCATTTGGAAAATGCTGGGTCTCAAGGCAGAGTCCCCCGCATCCTGCATATTCGGTACTTCCTTTACAGCTTAACGGGTGTGCAGCCAGTTTGGCACCATCGTAGAAATGCATTCCGGGCATGGTAGTGGCAACATTCATCACCCTGCCTGATTGCGGATCAAAAAGGGTTGCGGCAGGTCTAAGTGTACCCTGTGGTCCGTCGATAACAAAGTTACAGTCAAATCCACCTCCAGCAGGCCGCTGCCTGGGGCCAATCTGTGTAGGACTGGTGAAATCATATGGAGTGCTTTTCACCGGTACCAGTTTGCCTGTCGGGATGAGGTTGCTGTCTACCGGGGTTATATGTGTGGCGTCTATTTGGAGTATGTGTCCCCCGATTTCTCCGGAATCGTGGCCACTTAGATTAAAATAACTATGCTGAGTAATACTGACAGGCGTTGCCTGATCAGTTGTGGCTAGAATTTCAAAACCAAGCGTGTTGTCACTGGTTAGGCGATACGTGACGGTGGTGTCAAGATTACCGGGATAGCCACCCTCTCCATCCGCGGATATACGGTGCAGGCGAAGGCATAGATCGTCACCATCAGCAAACGCCTCACTCTGCCAGGTCGTGCAGTGAAACCCGTGGAAACCACCATGGAGATGGTTGGGTGGGTCATTAATGTCCAGCTCTCGGCTTATGCCGTCAAGTGTGAATTTACCGCCAGCGATACGATTGGCAAAACGACCGATGACAGCACCGAGATAGGCGTTGTCTTTCACATAGCCTTTCAGACTGCTATGCCCAAGAACCACATCGCTACTCATATCCATCCCTGGGACATGGAGCTGGGTAATAATTCCGCCGTAATCAATAATGCGGGCAATCATGCCGTTGCCGTTGTTCAGAATATATTCGGTGATGTTTCGACCCTGAAGAGTTCCGAAATCGGCGGTAGTTATGGGCATGAGCATTCCATTTAATGATAAAGGTGATAGCTATGTCAGCCGTTGAGTTGCTGTAAACGTTTTTCAAGATCAAGATAGTTGCTGTAAATTTCAGTATACAGGTGCTGGTTGTTCATATTTGGTTCGCAGCGACTGTCAGGATTCAGTTGTACGTAACTATCGCATATTTCGTCAATGGTTATTTTATCACCTTGGGCTTGGCAGTAGCACCAGATGGCCTGGAGGGCAGCTCCGAGAGCTCCGGCTTCAGTGGTAACAGGTGAGACTACAGGTTTGCCAAAAACATCGGCCACCATCTGGCGCCAGATGGCACTTTTGGCTCCACCACCGATCAGGCGTATCTCTTTTGGCACCAGGCCATTACGTTCAAGAACTTCTGCCCCATATCTTAAACCGAGGGTGACGCCCTCCATGGTGGCTCTGCAGATGTTGGATTGGGTGAAGTTGGTGGCGGTCATGCCATGCAGGGTTGCTGTACCGTTTGGCAGGGCTGGTGTGCGCTCACCATTAAAGAACGGCAGGAGAAGTATGCCATTACTGCCGGGAGGTGATGCGGCAATTGCATTATTGAACTGATCAAGGTTGAGATTGAATAGTGTTCTGACAAGTTCTGTTGCCACGGTGACATTCATAGTGCAGACAAGGGGGAGCCAGCCACCGCTACTGGAGCAAAAAGCGGCCAGTTCACCCTGACTGTCGATAACTGGTGAATCACTGTAGCCATAAATGGTGCCGGAGGTGCCAAGGCTGGCGGTGATGGTACCTTCACGTACATTGCCGGTACCTAAGGCCCCCATCATATTGTCTCCTCCGCCTGAACAGATGAGCACATCTTTAGGGAGCTCCCAGTGATCAGCTTGCTCTGGGCGGATTGTTCCACAAGCTTCACTGGCATCACGCAGAGGAGGTAACATCGCAAGAAGATCTCTATCTTTGTCGATGGCTCTGAGAGCAGCTTTTGACCATTGGCGATTACGAACATCATAGAATGCAGTACCTGAGGCATCACCATGTTCCGCCCAGTATTCACCGCTAAGCCAGAAATTCAGGTAATCATGGGGGAGGAGGATGGTGGTGAGGCGATGGTAATTTTCTGGCTCATGTTCTTTTAGCCAGAGAATCTTGGAAGCTGTGAATCCAGCTGCGACAGAGTTGCCAATTGTCTCAATTGTTGCCTTTTCACCGCCGAGGTTCTCGGTTATGGAGCAGCATTGAGAAACTGTTTCTGTGTCGCACCAGAGCTTTGCTGGACGAATAACCAGGCCGTCGCTATCAAGTGGCACAAAACCATGTTGCTGCCCAGATACACTTATTGCCCTGACCAGTGAGGTGTCTACAGAACTGAGCGCTTGTGTAAGGGCCAACTCAAGGGCGGATGTCCAGACAGCAGGGTCCTGTTCACGACCTCCACGCTCATTCTCTATGAGTGTATGCGGGCTGCTGCATTCTGTCAGAACTGCGCCGAGGTTACGGCTGAAAATGACAACTTTGCACCCCTGTGTGCCTGAGTCTATACCAATAAAGAGTTGATCATTCATGCTGGTTTCTCATCTGTGTTGACCTTACGCCCTGGTAGGCGGAGCGTAAGGTCAGGCTGTTGCTTGGAGGTAAAATGTTTACCGGATAGATTGCAGGAAAAGAGAGGTGTTACAAAAACACGTACTCCGAATAGCATACAAGGAAATTGTAGATATTCGTTGAGTGAAAATGTAATGCCTGTTTGCAATGTTAAATGTATGTATTCAGGAGGTTTTCAAGATACTCCTGCCTTCCGCTTTTTAAAGTGGGCTCACCATTTTCCAGCACCCAGGTATCCAGCATATCGAAATCAGCTTTACCATTTTCGATTGTTTGACCAATACCAGAATCAAAACTTGCATAGCGTTGGTTAACCAACTCGCCGATTTTGCCATCCTGCAGAATTTTATCGGCAATCAGAAGACCTCGTGCAAACGCATCCATTCCTCCGATATGAGCATGGAAAAGATCTTCTACATCTGTTGAGCCGCGCCTAAGTTTAGCATCAAAGTTGAGGCCACCACGGCCTATACCGCCATGTTGCAGAACTACCAGCATTGCTTGGGTTGTGTCATAAATGTCGGTGGGGAACTGGTCAGTATCCCAGCCCAGCAGCATGTCACCACGATTCACGTCAATTGAGCCAAGTTTGCCGGCAGAGGCGGCTACTGTCAATTCGTGGTCAAATGTATGGCCTGCCAGCGTAGCGTGGTTTGCCTCAATATTGAGATTGAAGTGGTCAAACAGATCGTAGTTGCGAAGAAAATTGAGCACCGTTGCTGCATCAAAATCATACTGGTGCTTAGTAGGTTCTTTGGGTTTGGGTTCAATAAGAAACTGTCCGGTAAACCCAATTTTCTTGGCATAATCAATGGCCATACGAAAAAAGGCTGCAAGGTGATCCTGTTCTTTTTGCATGTTGGTGTTGAGTAAGGTCTCGTATCCTTCGCGACCACCCCAGAAAACATAACCGTCACCACCCAACTCTTTGGTAGCATCCATGGCGTGCTTAACCTGAGCGGCGGCGTAGGCGACGACATGGGCATCCGGATTGGTCGCTGCTCCATGGGTGTATCTCGGGTTGCTGAAAAGATTGGCTGTCCCCCAGAGGAGTTTGATACCGGTTTCTTTCTGAAGCTGGCCAGCAAGGGCGACAATTTCTTCTAGATTTTTACATGACTGACTGAATGTTTCACCTTCTGGAGCAATGTCGCGATCGTGAAAACAGTAGTACTCAAGGCCAAGTTTTTGGCAGAACTCAAATGCTGCCCTCATGGTTGCTTTTGCCCGCTCCATGGGATCGCTTTCACGACTCCAGCTGCGTGAATGGACTGCTGAACCAAAGATATCCTGCCCCGTGCCCATGAACGTGTGCCAGCAGGAAACCGCAAAGCGAAGATGTTCAGCCATGGTCTTGCCAGCTACAATCTGTTTGGCATCATAATATTTGAAACTAAACGGGGACTCTGACTGAACCCCTTCATATTTGACGTCTGGTATCTGTTTGAAAAATTGCATGGTATCTCCGTAATATGTAGTTGAAATGCTGTTAATCGATTGAGAGTTCACTGACTGGCGATTTGTAAAGCTCCTGTAAAACCAGAGAACCTGCGCCTCTGGCCCACTGTTCTTCTGTCCATTCCTGTACGTAGACCAGATCATCAGTAGGGTGAGACATGTTGGAGGTGTGGCTGGCGAGCGATTGTTTGAATGGTGCAAGTAAATGATCTCCGGCACGTACAGCTGTGCCTGTGACAATTACTCGTGATGGGTTAAACAGGGCGAGCAGGTGGGAAACGCCATGGCCCAGTATTAGCCCGGCTTTGTAGAATATTTCTTTTATGACATCGTTCTCTTTTTCTAATTCATCAATCAATGTATCAAAAGTGATATTTTCTATTTGATCTGGCTGCCAGCGACCTTCATGGGCTGCAATTCTGGCATCACGCACAAGGGATATCATCCCGGCAAAAGCTTCTACGCATCCTTTTTTACCGCAACGGCATAGAGGGCCATCGGGAACAATAGTGGTGTGACCAAATTCTCCGGCGATACCTTCAGCACCTCTGTAAATGTGGCCGTTGATGACTATTCCAAGGCCAACGCCGTTGAGCAGTGTGACAACCAGAAAATTGTCTATGCCTTTACCGATACCATACCATCTTTCTGCAGCAGCGAGGGTGTTAGAACTATTGTCTATATAGCAAGGTAAGCCTAATCTGCTCTGAACTTTGTCTCGAAGATTGACGTTTTCCCATCCGTAATTTGGAAGAAATCTGATTACACCGCTGGAAGCGTAAACAGGGCCAGGCACACCAATGCCAACACCAGAAATTCTGTCTCGTGCAAAATTACCGTCCCACATGCAGGATTGTACCGTGGTCACCATGAGTTCGGTTATCTCGTCAACACTGTAGCGTTTTTCCAGGAGAGGTTGAGTTCGAGTTGAGAGAATGTCAGCGGCAAGGTTCATGATGACGACACTAATTTCGGCGATGGAGATGTTAACTCCAACAACATATGCACCATCGGGGTTCAGTCCGAGCAGTCTGGGGCGGCGACCGCCCTCATATTCGCCGGACTGCATTTCTATAATGAGCCCTTCCTTAGTGAGGTCTGCTGTTATTCCTGTAACAGAGGCTTTGCTAAGGCCTGATTCAGTGGCAAGATCAACCCGAGAAATCAAACCAGAAGTGCGGATGATTTCAATGATTTTTGCTCGATTGATGGCCCGCATGAGGTCACGCACCGGCATTGGCATACATACTCTCCTGTGCTTCCTGTGGCTAAACATACACATAATTGGAGTTCAGCCTGAAGATAGTACCCCCCGCAGAAAATGATGATGAAGGGAGTATCCTGATGGTTTATTCAATAAATGAATTAATACTTCAAAGTCAACGAAAAAAATACAATACACAATAAAATATGGCATAATGATGGAGTGAAACGAAGGCCTTTTCTGGCCTGCTGGTCTTACCAGTGAGGGGTGAACCTTATGAATTATGGTGATAATTGGCTGATGTTGATCAGGGAAAGCAAGAATGTTAGGTTCTGCGCTACAAAAATGTTGACACAAGGTACACTATATGGCATTTGCTTTATATTAATTCAAAATATGAATTAAGTCTTTACGTATCGATTTCCATGTTGCCTAATTATTTTTGAATCAAGCAAAGGAGGAGAAACACATGAAAAGAAAACTGTTAAGTTTGCTGATGGTACCCCTGATGGCTGTTTCTGTCGCGGTTCCGGCATTTGCCAAGGATAAGCCGATTAAAATTGGTCTTTCCATTTCTGATTTCGAGACAGAGCGCTGGCCAGTTGAAGAGGCGATCATGAAAAAACTCGCTGAAGAGCGAGGTGCTGTCATGATTTCCCAACAGGCAAATCATGATGCCAAGCTGCAGAATGATCAGATCGAGAACATGATCCTGCAGGGCGTAGATGTAATTATTATCATCGCTGAAGATGGTGCTGCCGCAGCATCTGCAGTGGCCGCAGCTGCTCAAGATGGCATCCCGGCTATCGCTTATGATCGTCTTGTGAAAAGCGACAAGCTTGCAGCCTATATCTCTTTTGACAACGTTGAGGTTGGCCGTACTCAGGCTCGTGGTGTTCTTGAGAATGTAAATAAAGGTAATTTCGCTCTTCTTGGTGGAAGCCCGACTGACAACAATGCCATCCTGTTCCGTAAAGGCCAGATGGAAGTTCTCCAGCCACTTATTGATAAAGGAGACATTACCGTTGTTGCTGACCAGTGGGTTGAGAACTGGGCTCCAGCAAATGCCACCAAGATTATGGAGAACATCCTGACTGCTGAGGCTAACAAGGTTGATGCCGTAGTAGCTTCAAACGATGGTACTGCTCTTGGTGCACTTCAGGCAATGAAAGCTCAGGGACTTGCTGGTAATGTGCCGATTTCAGGACAGGATGCCACCGCAGCCGGCTGTAAATCTATCGTTGAGAACGAGTTGACCATGACCGTCTACAAAGACGTTCGCCTGCTCTCACCGATGGCAATTGATATGGCCATCACGCTTGCTAAGAAAGAGAAAATTGAAGGTTTGCAGAATTTTACCCTCGAAGAGCTCACCCTTGATAAGAGCCTTTCCGGTGAAGTCCCATGTAAATTCCTCAAAGTTGTCGGTGTTAATAAAGACAACGTCTATGAAGAAGTCGTTAAATCTGGGTTCCAGAGCTATGATGATATCTACAAAGATATCCCTGCAGACCAGAGACCACCAAAAATCTAATACTCTATTAGTGGCTACTGCTTTCGGTAGTCTGATAAGCGGTTAAAGCAGGGGGACGGGTAACCGTCCCCCCGGCAGTCACTCGGGTTGCCTATTGGAATGTACGCATTTTACCAGGCAACCGATAACAGCCAACAGGTTGAGCACGTGGAAACACCTATCCTTCAATTTCAGGACGTAACCAAAACCTTCCCAGGCGTAATTGCGCTTAATAAGATCTCGTTTACCGTTAATCGTGGTGAGATTCTTGGAATTTGCGGGGAAAATGGTGCAGGTAAGTCCACATTAATGAAAATCCTTGCCGGTGTTCATCCCCGTGACACCTATAGTGGTGAGGTACTGTATAACGGGGAGGCGCTGAATTTCTCGGCAGGTGCCATCCAGCAGGCCCGTAAGATGGGAATCGCCATTGTTCATCAGGAGCTGGCGCTGGTCCAGGAAATGACTGTCGGGGAAAACATCTTTCTCGGCAGGGAGCCTGGCAATAGTGCTAAAATTAACTGGCATCAGCTCTATTCAGAGACTCAGCATATACTCGATCAGTATCAGATTGACCTACCCATAGGAAAGCCAGTCTCAACCTTGAGTGTAGGTCGGCAGCAGATGGTTGAAATTGTCAGGGCTCTTACTGAAAAGGCTAAAGTCCTGATACTTGACGAACCCACATCAGCATTGGCAGATCAAGAAGTGCAGACATTGATGCGGATCCTTAATACACTGAGAGATCAGGGCGTAACCTGCCTCTATATTTCCCACAAATTAGAGGAAGTATTTGAACTTACCGATCGAATCACCGTATTTCGCGATGGTGAGGTTGTGGGAACCAAAAAAACCGCTGAAAGTGACACCGACGAAATTATTGCAATGATGGTTGGTCGAAAGATGACCGAGCGTTTTCCTGAGTCGAATCGAAATCCAGGTGAGGTGGTTCTTGAAGTAGACGGCTTGTCTGCCGATGGACCGAGTGTCTCTGGAAATGAGATGCTACGAGATATTACCTTTGATGTGAAGGCTGGCGAGATTCTCGGTATAGCTGGTTTGATGGGCTCGGGGAGAAGCGAACTTGTCACGACAATATTTGGCGAGTGTGGCAAGATTATTGGCGGTACCATCAAAATGAATGGTAAACCGATAAAAGTTCATTCAGCGAGAGATGCCATGAAACAAGGGATCAGCTTGATTCCTGAAGATCGAAAACGCCAGGGCCTGGTACTGGGGCAATCTATATTGAAAAACATTTCACTTGCCAATATGGACCGCTTTGCAGGATTTGGCTCTATTAACAAGCATGAAGAGTTGAACGCCAGTGAACAGATGGCACGTGAACTGTCGGTGAAAGCGCCGACCCTGCACGCCATCGTCAGCTCGCTGAGCGGCGGTAACCAGCAGAAGGTGGTAATTGGTAAATGGTTGATGTCTGAGCCGAAGGTGTTGATTCTTGACGAACCCACCCGAGGAATTGATGTTGGTGCCAAGTACGAAATATACAAGCTCATGAACAAGCTTGCCGCAGAAGGTGTGGCCATTATTATGGTGAGTTCTGAACTTCCTGAAATATTGGGGATGAGCGACCGAATACTGGTGATGCACGAGGGGCGCGTCGGCGGCATAGTTGAACGCGAAAAGGCAACGCAGGAAAAACTTATGGCCCTGGCAACGGGCATGATGACAGCAGCTGAGGAACATTAATGCTCTCTAAGACTATTTCCAACATAATTCGAAACAATCTCCAGACCTATACCATGATACTGGCCCTGGTCTTTATCTGGGTGCTCTTTGGTTTTCTAACCGACTGGATTTTCTTTTCACCGCGGAATCTCTCTAACCTGTTCCGCCAGATGACTATCGTTTCATTCCTCTCCATCGGTATGGTGATGGTTATTGTCACGGGTAATATCGATCTGTCGGTTGGCTCCTGTGTCGGTCTGGTGAGTGCTATAACAGCCTGGGTGCAGGCAATTTTCCTGCCGCCTCTTCTCGAGCAGTATATCCCGGGACTCTCAATGCTGGCCCAAGGTACCATCATTACTTGTGTTTCTATACTTGTGGGGATGTGCGTTGGTGGGCTCATCGGGGTCTGTCAGGGGTGGGTCATTGCCTATCTCGGGGTTCCTGCCTTTATTGTTACCCTGGGTGGAATGCTTATTTTTCGAGGTGGTGTGCTGGGTATCACTCAAGGTAAAACCATCGTCCCGATTGAAGACAGCTTTCGTCTGATCGCCCAAGGCTATCTGCCAAAGAGTCTAGGATTCGCCGTGGGAGCTGTTGCCGTGATGGCTCTGTTTTTCTGGCTCTTCTATAATCGCAAGCAGAAGATTTCGTACGGTATTGCCGTTCGTCCCTTTGTTGTTGATCTGCTGCAGACTGTGATTTTTTCAGCAATAATAATGGCATTTGTCTACCTGATGAACAGCTACCGTGGCATTCCCAATCCGGTACTGTTGATGGTAGGCGTAGCACTTATGTTCACCTACATTACTGGCAATACCCGGCTTGGCCGGTACGCCTACGCCCTTGGTGGAAATGCTGAGGCGACACGGCTTTCCGGTGTAAATACAAAAGGTAATGTCTTTCAGGTTTTCGTACTTATGGGTTTACTGACCGGCGTAAGCGGTATTGTTTTGACCGGTTATGTGGCGGCGGGGACCACTGGCGGCGGTGTTAATTACGAGCTTGAGGCGATCGCTGCCTGTGTTATAGGTGGAACATCCCTTATGGGGGGAAGCGGTTCTATTGCCGGTGCCCTTGTTGGATCTCTTATTATGGCCAGTCTTTTAAATGGTATGAGTGTTATGAACATGCCAGCTTTCTGGCAGTTTATTATCCGTGGCCTGGTATTGGTATTGGCAGTTTATATGGATGTGGTGACGAAGAAACGACGCGGCTGATATAAACACTCTATAGATTGTTTCATTTTAAAACGGGCAGGGTGATTACACCTTGCCCGTTTTTTTGTGTTTTTTTAGGGTATGAAAATCCGGACAACTGCGAGAGACGAGACATCATCTGGAAATGCTATCCTTTACTGCACGAATATAATCCGGGGTAGTGCCACAACAACCACCAACAATTTCAACACCAAGAGTTTTGATTTTTTTCATGTTGTCTGCGAAAAAGGATTCATCTTCCGGATAGAAAACGGTTCCATCGTCTTTTGTTTGTGGCATTCCTGCATTAGGTTGGACGATCACCGGAATTTCAACAGCTTGACGGATTTCTTGTGCAAGTGATACCATTGCGTCGCTTCCGACAGAGCAGTTGGCACCTACACCACTGGCTCCAGAATCCCTGAGCTTTTTCATGCTTTCCGCTACGGGATTGCCTACCAGTGTATAAAAGCCCTTCTTCATCTGGTTAAAGGTCAGTGAGCAGATGATCGGCTTTGTCGAAGTGGCTTGCACTGCTTCCAGTGCTGCCAGGGCTTCCTGAAGGTCAAACACTGTCTGGATAAGAAAGAAATCAACTCCTTCAGCCTCTAGGATTTCAGCCTGGGTTGTATAGATTTCCCTGGCCTTATCAAAAGTCATTGTTCCCATGGGGGAAAACATTTCTCCCAACGGGCCCAATTCCCCTACGATGTACTGTCCAGGGCCTGCCGCTGCCCGTGCATTCTGTATTGCAGCGCGATTGATAGCTTCTACACTTTCAGTAACGCCCATCTTCTGAAGTTTAAACGATGTGGCGCCAAAAGAGTTTACGGTAGCCACATCGGCACCTGCGTCAAAATACGCCTTGTGAATCGACTGAATGATTTCGGGGTGATCTACATTCCATTGTTCGCTTGATTCGCCACCCTTCAGGCCGTTAGCGATGAGCATGGAGCCCATGCCCCCGTCAAAGAGCAAACCATTCTGCTGTATTTTATCTAAGAGTTCCAAAAGATATTTCCTTTGTAAAAAAAATTGTAATAGTTGAAATTGAAAGGTCGAGGGTAATCATATCAGAGGGAAATACTCATGCGAGATAGAAATCGTTTCTCGTGATCTATGCCCGAACGACCAGGCTTCATTCTATGTGTGAAGGGGTCCCATTATCTTCTGAGGCTCCTCCCCACTACCATTGCTCTTCTACCTCAACTGGCCCTGTCTTGCAAGCATGGCAGCAGCCGGATCGGGATTTTAGCGGTATGAGAAAGAGAGACCTTACGTATCTTTCATAAAGGATAAAGAACCGCCAGGCTCCCTATTAGTACGCAGGAAAAAATCAAGGTGTAACCAAAACCAGCCTTCATGTAATCTTTGGTGCGGTAGCCTCCAGGGCGCATGATGAGTGCATTAACCTGATGAGTGGGCAGAACAAAGGTATTGGAGGCGGAAATCGCCACAACCATTGCAGCTGTGGTAGGGTTGGCGCCGATGTTTGAGGCCATGTTCATCGCGAGCGGTACCATCAGCACTACCGCCCCTACGTTTGAGGCAACCAGAGAAAAGAATGCGGTGAGAAGAGATACGACAAGCATGAGCACTAAAGGTGCAGGGTTGCCTACCCAGGCGAGGATATGCTCGGCAATATAGGCTGCTGTTCCGGTTTTTTCAAATGCGGTTCCCAAAGGAATGAGCCCTGAAAGCAGGAAAACGGTACGCCAGTCTACGGCCTCATAAGCCCGGTCAGCACGGATGATGTTGGTTATGATCATACCGAGTGCTCCTGTCAGCAGAGCGATTGAGAGTTTTACCTGAAAGCTCAGCGCCAGTATAAGGGAGAGAAACAGAAAAAACAGAGCACAGCGGGTTCTTTCCGGTGTAATATCTTCTCCCTGTATCTCTTCAATGAAAGCAATGTCCATCTGTTTAGACAGGAGATCGAATTGCTGCCATCTGCCCTGCATCAGGATGGTATCGCCTTGACGAAGTTCCGTCACGTTGATGCCTTCCATGATAATTTCATCACCTCGGACAATGGCCAGAGGATTTACCTGAAACAGTGGACGGAACTGCAGTTCTTCCATCGTGTGGCCACTGAGGTTGGAGTGTGGAATGACGACGCCCTCAATTACACCGGATATCTCCGGGGAGGTCTCTTCACTGAACACTTCCGGATCTGGCTTGATCACCCAGCCATAAACTTCTGCAACCTTTGTAATATTCTTCTCGGAACTTATAATCCAGAGTACATCTCCAGGTTCTACAAGCGCATCCTTGGTCGGTGCCAGATCTTTCTGATAGCCATCATTTTTAGCAATACCGACAACGGTAATATGGTAGCGCGGACGTAGCTCCATCTCGGCCAGAGTTTGTGGAGGAAAATATTGCGGTACCTGAAGCTCGTAGCTGTCGCCCACTTCCTCCCCATATATTTCCTGCAATCTCTTGTCCATACAGTCTGAATCAAGTTCGCAGACATCTTTGGGCAGGAGGTAGCGTCCGAAAAACATGAAGTAGAGCAGGAGGGTTATAAGCAGGGCAATACCAATAGGGGTGACAGCAAGTAGTCCCAGAGGAGTAAATGGTGCATTGTTGACAGCTGCACTGTTGTTTTGCCACCAGGCCCCCATAAGATCATTGAGCATGATGAGTGGACTGGAGCCGATAAGTGTCAGGCAGCCACCGGTAATTGCACAGAACCCCATTGGCATCAGAATGCGGCTGGCAGAGATGTTCAGTTTTCTGCTGATACGCATGGTTGCAGGCAGAAAGAGTGCTGCAGCACCAATGTTCTGCATGAAGCTTGAAATTATTGCCACCGTTGTGGAGACAACCACCATGATCCGCATTTCACTTTTACCAGCCACTTTAATTATCTGGGACGAAACAAGATTCATAACGCCGGTTTTGTTAAGGCCGGCACCTATAATCATCACTGCAATAATGGAGACAACCGCATTGGAACTGAGGCCTGCAACAGCCTCTTCTGGCTTTAGAACGCCGGTGAGTGGCAACAGAACCATCATCAACATACCCACGAGGTCAACACGCAACAATTCAAAAACAAACAGGATGATAACAAGAGCGAGTAGACCAAAAACAATTATCATGTCTGTGGTGAGTGGGGCCATTTCCATGTGTGAATTCCTTTTTCTATTCTTTACAGGTATGCCTACAAAGAAGCCGTGGGAGCATTTGCCAGATCATCTTTAACCCCGATTGCTGCAATCAGTGATGTGATGATGTGTAGCACTGTAATATCTGGAAAACAGGTATATTGAGGCAGGTCGTGTACTCCGGTAGCATGCATTATATTAAATTTCACCTTTTACTTAATTTCCATAGACAATCCTATCTTTTTTTTGTTAGGAGATCAATTTTAACTTCTGTTTATTGGATACTATTCTTCAACCCTGCCGGGTAGAGGGAATACTGGAATTTATCGTTTCTGGTGAAGCTACACAAAGAAAGGGGGCTGCATTTTTTTGATCGTAATCAAACTGAAAATCGCCGCTTTCAAGGAGTTCGATACAGGCGTCAGCTGCATCTGTATCATAAAAAATCCCGCGATTTTTTTTCAGTTCTGTCATTGCTGCGTCGATTCCCTGGGCTGGGCGATAGGGGCGAAATGAGCTGGTTGCTTCCGCAACATCGGCAACGGCAAGGATTTTTGCTTCAAGAAGCATGTCGCTTCCGCGAATTCCAAGGGGATAACCAGAACCATCCAGCCGTTCATGATGCTGAAAGACCATTTGTGCACAGGGCCATGGGAAAGGGATGTTTTTCAAGAGTTCAAAGCCGATTTGAGGATGAATCTTAATGACCTCAATTTCTGCATTGAGCAGTGTCCCGGTTCTGTTCAAGATAGAGACTGGTACTCGGATTTTCCCCACATCATGGAGGATACCCGCAATGTGAATGCCTTGAATTATTCTTTCTGACAGGCCCATTTTTTGAGCAATTGCACATGCCAGTTGAGCTACGCGCTGTTGGTGGCCAGCGGTATATGGGTCGCGAATCTCGGCCATCAGTGCCATGCTGTAAATTGATGCTTCAAGCATTTCCTGAATCTCAAGAGTTTTCTGCTCTACTCGTTGCTCCAACTGGACATTCTGGGATTGGAGCCTGGATTTCATTTCTTCCAGGGCAATATGGTTTCTTACCCTGGCCCTGACTTCTGCAGCGTGAAATGGTTTGGTAATGTAATCGACAGCACCCATTTCAAAAGCTCGTGTTTTGTCTACAGTCTCACTTTTGGCAGTGATAAAAATTACTGGAATGCTAATGGTGTCAGGGCTGTCTTTGAGCCTGGCGCATACCTCGTAGCCATCCATTTCAGGCATCATTATATCCATGAGGATAAGATCCGGATGGTATTTAATGGCGTATTCGAGTGCAGCTGCACCTTTTTTCGCAATTCCAAGGCGGTAATCGTTCTTTAGCGTGCTTACCAGTAGATCGATGTTGGTGGCATTATCATCGACAATGAGAACGAGTGGCCCAGATTTCATACATTTTCCTCCAGGAATTCACGGATGGTATCAATTGTTACGATGACCTGATCGTAATCATAGCGGCGTATCTGTAATTCCAATGTTTCGAGCAGGGCAGGGTTAATATTTCCGGTTCTACCTAAACATGCGATTGTGGTTTGGCCATACTCACGGATTTCCTCAGGGTCGGCTCGCTCGACTGCTTCAGCAAGAGTTGAGAGCAGCATTTTTGGGTTTTCGTCTGGCGGATCGGCAAAAATGCCCTCAATGGCAATATCCTGCTGTTCTGCCACTGGTGCAAGAAGGGCAAGTATACGTTCGAGTTCCTTTTGCACACGTTGGCTCATGCCATCAAATAGTGCCGGCTGGATTTCTTCTGTGCAGCTGCTTTCAAGAGCCTTGGCCGCCTGTCTCAGGTCGTTTGCACCTATATTTGCGGCGCTACCTTTAAGGCTATGTGCAAGTTGCCGAATGGTCTGTATATCGCGGTCATTTTGTGCTAACTGGATTTGTCGAATAGTATTCTGGTTATCCATAAAAAAACCTGTGAGGATTTCATGGAAGGTTGGCCAGTCCAGCCCTGTAGCCTGCATGACTGCTGTAATATTTATTCCCGGAATATCAATCGGTTGATTTGTGATAGCTCCTGAAGGCAATTCCTCTTCGTATATTTCTGGCAGTGAGAATGATGGCTCGCTGTTGGGGGAGTCTATCTGTTTGCTCGCCAGAACCTGTATTGGTGGTTCTGCGTCAACTCGTTTTCGGTTCCGCAGGTGGTGCCAGAGTGTATAAAAAAGGCGATCCTGATTTATCGGTTTAGCCACATAGCCGTCCATGCCGGCTTCAAGGCATTTTTCTTCATCTCCTTTCATTGCATGAGCAGTCATGGCAACTATGGGTAGCATTTTGAAATCTGGAAGGTCACGAATTGCTCTGGTTGCGGCGTAACCGTTCATTTTAGGCATCTGTACATCCATCAATACACCGTCAAATGGCTCATTTTTAACCGTTTCGACGGCTTCTGAGCCATTACCTACTATGGTAACAATAATACCGGCCCCCTCGAGTATTGCCCTGGCTACCTGTTGATTCGTGTGGTTATCTTCAGCCACCAGAATCCTGCATCCCCGCAGATGTTTTTTATAGATGGAGGCTCTGGTGGTGAAATCAACTTTCCCACTTTCTTTTCGCACCCCCTCTTTACCGAAGGCATCCATTATAGCGTCAAAAAGGGTAGATTGGAAAATCGGTTTGGTAAGAAAGCCGTTAGTACCGGCCTGTTCAGCTTCAGAACGTCGAACTTCCCTGGCGAAAGCCGTCATCATGATAATGGGTAAAGAGAGGTGCAACTCATTGCGGATTTTCAGAGAAGTCTCGATGCCGTTTAATCCTTCCATCTTCCAGTCCATCAGCACCAGATCCATTGTGTCTTTTTTATGACCATTGGCCTGCAGCCGCAGAAGTGCCTCCGCACCGGAAGAGACTGTTTCTACCCGGAAATCCAGTGAAGTTAGCATTTTTTTCATAATTATCCGGCTGTCCAGGCAGTCATCGACAACCAGTACGTTCAGGCCGCTGATATCGGCAGGGATATCCAGTTGCGGAACAGGTACGTTTCCTGCTTTTACTAGTCTGATCGTGAAGGTGAAGGTACTTCCCTCGCCCAAAGCACTTTCTACACCTATGGTACCATCCATCATTGACACAAACCTCTTGCAGATACTCAAGCCAAGACCTGTACCTTCATATTTGCGGGTTGATGATGAATCACCCTGGGAAAACGGATCAAAAAGTGATGGCAGATAATCGGGTGAAATGCCGGTGCCGGTATCTTTGACAGAAAAAGAGAGCAGCACCTGCTCATTAGCAAGATTCGTTACCGTGTTGCTGGCGTCTAGAACGCTGACCAGAATGATGCCATCTTTTCCTGTAAACTTTATTGAGTTACCAATCAGATTAGTGAGGATCTGGCCAAGACGTAAAGGATCTCCGAGCAGCAGGCGAGGAGTTGCATTGTCGACGTCAACCAACAGCTCAATACCTTTTTCTGCGGTCTGATTAACAAAAACGTCCATGACCTGATCAAACATTTCATCGAGTCGGAATACCCGTTCTCTTAGTTCGAGCTGGCCAGCTTCAATTTTTGAAAAGTCGAGGATATCATTGATGATACCGAGTAGTGAAAAGGAGGAATTCTGCACTATTTGCAGATAATGCTCCACCTCATGTGAGACTGTTTCTGCCAGTGCTAGATCTGTGGCGGCAATAATGCCGTTCATCGGTGTACGTATTTCATGACTCATGTTGGCTAGGAACTGGCTTTTGGCTAGAGTTGCAGCTTCCGCCTGCTCTTTTGCCAGCTCAAGTTCTTTGTCCAGTTTTTTATGCAGTTCAATTTCCTGCTTAAGTGAACTGTGGACTGAACGTAATTTGTGGTTGAGCTTCACGACTAAAAGCGTAAAGGTTGAGTGGGTACAGAAAAAAATGAAGGCCACGAGAATCCAGGGCCCATAGGTCTTGAGTATGTCGATGATGGTAACTTTACCCAGATTTTTATAAGGGCCGATGCGCAGACTCATCATTAACTCATGGACTGGCTGGTAGTTGAGCGGGATAGTCCAGCCAGCACATTCCGGAGCCAGAGACTCCGGAGATTCAAACTCCATCTGCAACAGGGCTACAACGACTTTTTCTGCCAGCTCATCCGGTGTCTGTGCGGTCTTCGCCATGGGCCATTCCGGATACTCCCGAGTAGAGCAGAGGTATGGAGTTACTTTGTTGGGGTTGTGAGCTGGCGCAAAAATATAAAAATCTTCAAGGTTTATTTTGCCTTCAGAGTTAAGCAGTTCAAGAGTGTTGGTTCGTATCGATCCAGCGTCTACCAACCCATCACGAACCGCATAAACAACCTCATTGTGTGTGTCGCCAAAGGTAAGGGTGCTAAAATCTTTATGAGGGTCCAATCCTTCTTCTTTAAGTTCCCGCCAGGCCATCTGCCAGCCCCCAAGTGAGTACTCGTCTACTCCCATGAATGACTTCCCCTTGAGGTCGTTTAATTCTCGGATATGTTCATTGGCTGCACGAGTAAAGATGACACTGCCATATCTGGAATAACCACGGCCACGTCGTAGCTCTTTCATGGTGGCAATTCGACTGACACCATAAAGTTGCTCTAACTCAATATACAAAGCGGAGTTTGTCAGAATAAAATCAATACTGCCATCTTGAACGCTGGTTGTAATGCTTTCATATGGTATGGGAACTATAGTGAAGCGTGTACCTGGAATCTGCTTTGACAAGTACAATGCTGTTGGAGTCCACTCTGCCAGGCACTGTTCTTTACTTTCAGTTGCCAACACGCCTATCTTTACTGAGGTATCTGCGGCCAGAGCAATTTGTGGCTGAAGGTTATAGAGAAGAAGTATAGTGAGAACAAAAAAAGAGTACAGCAGAACCATGTGGCGATAGGTGCTCGTTCTCTTCATCAAAATTACCTATGGTGGCAGTTGTCATCTGAAAACGTCTGCAGAATACCTAGCCCGCATTTTCATGAACATTTTGTCAAAATTCATTTAAGCAACTGTAATGCGAGGTGATCTGTTCAAGTTGTAATATCTTGGATTTCCATCAATGTTCACCATCAGCCAGCCAGTACGAAGCCATCTTCGTCAGTATTTTTCCAGTAAATATAGCTTACTATGACTTACTGGTAGAAACTTTGAAGCGGACATCACCTGAGTTGGTGAGGAATTCAGGGTAGCATAACACAATCCCATGAAATCTACCGTTTTTTCTCCTGGAAAAAATAGAATCCAAAAGCGGTTGCTATGTGTTAGATGTATGTGAGAACAGAACCGATACGGGGCTTGTCAGTGGCAAGATGGTGGCGTATCTACCTTAAGTAATGCGCCACCGGGGACCTTATAAAGCAAAAAGTTTCATAAATTTTGGTGGCACTGGGGTCGCAAAACGGCAAACTTCACCGGATTTGGGGTGAGTGAAGGCGAGTACCTGAGCATGCAGGCCCAGGCGACCAATGGGCTTTTCTTTTGATCCGTATTTACTGTCGCCAACTACAGGGTGACCTATATCCTGCATATGTACCCTTATTTGATGCTTTCGCCCTGTTTCCAGATTAACCTGCAGTAATGAATAGAGGGTATTGCCCTGAATCTTTTTGTAGTGAGTGATCGACTTTTGACCATGTTGCGGGTTCTGTGAGGAGTAGACTTTTAGCGCTTTACTTTCTGTAAGCCATGAAGTGACAGTTCCCTGGTCTTGCTGTACATCACCTTCCACAGCGGCAATATAGGTCCGTTGGATAATAGTTTTTTCCCAGGTTTTCTGAATCTGCTGTTTGATCACTTCATTTCTTGCAAAGAGCAGCAGACCGGATGTCTCTCTGTCTAGTCTGTGGACAATGAAAATTTTGTTCTCAGGGTTTTCAGCTTTTACGTAATTACTGAGAATAGCATACGCCGTTCGACGTTTTTCCTTGTCCGTGGCAACTGTCAGAAGACCTGCAGGTTTATTGACAACGATGAGATCCTGGTCCTCATGTACAATGTCAAGCCCCTGTAAAGGCTGCTTCGGTGCGGGGCGCTCCCATTGAACTTCGAGGTGCTGACCTGGAGTAAGAGGGAAATCAAACTTGGTGACAGCTTTGTTATTTACCAGAACCTGGCGGTCTCGCAGAACTGCTTTTATGATATTACGGCTTTTATGAGGCAGAATGGAGATGAGGTAGTTGAGCAGCGTGTCGTTTTTCTCGACAGTAAACGTGTCATTTTTCTTTTTCTTATTTGCAGTACGGGTAAAAGGCCTGGTTTTCTTCATCGGTTTCTCTGTGTAGTATAAAGGTTCTGCCTGAGCAGTGTATCAAGTGGCGGCACTCTACAGTATTTCACCATTGAAGTCTCTTCTATTTGCCTGCTATGAGGGGCAGAGCCGCAATGTATCTGCATAACGGGTGAGCCCGGTCCGGATTGAGCTGACTATGCTTAGAGCTGGGACAGGATCGGTTCTACAATGTCCTGCCAGGGCAGTGTTGTAAATACTTTGTGCAGCATATGATCGTCATCAACAAGCATAACTTCAAGGTCTGTAAATGTCTTTTCGGCCAGAGGTAGAACAAGAGAAGGTGGCGTTACGATGTCATGTTTGCCGATGACAAGAAGTGTTGGGGTAGATATAGGCGTTACTGGAGGGGTATAATTTTCAAAGTTCAGTGCTGGTGCCAGAAGTATTAATTTCTTGACCGCTTTGCGGTTACTGTCTGCATAGCAGACTGCCATTAATCCGCCGAAACTTGAACCTATGAGGGTGAGCTCGTTATTGGCGTTGCATAATACCGTGAGCTGGTTTACCCGTTCCTGAAGGCTACCGAAAAAATCTGGACAGAGTATATCAGGGAAATGTTGGGCAAAATACCTTCCCTTTGTCCCTTGCCCTGATGATTCAAGGCCATGAAGAAATATTGTTGTAGTCATTATCCTGCAGAGTAATGTATGGGTTGTTTTTATATGAGTATGTTAATTATTGTGCTCGCGATTTATGCAGATGTCAACAAGAGAGTATATTGAAACGAAATATAATTACACTATATGCATGTAGTTTATTCTATGTAATGTTAGATGGATAGTATGGTACGTGTTCCGAGAACAGGCAGGGCTACTGAAATGCTGTATGTTGTGGGGAATTTGATATTCGCAATATAAACATACTGCTGTATATATAGTATATAATGTATATACAGTCAATTTGACAGGGAGAAAAGATAATGAAATTTGCAGAGGCACGGGCAGGGCGGGTTTTTATTCTCCGTCTGGAAGATGGTGAGATCGTGCATGAAGTACTAGAGCAATTTGCCATAGAGCAAAATATCGAAGCTGCATCATTGGTTATTCTTGGTGGAGCTGATGACGGTAGTCGCTTGGTTGTAGGGCCTAAAGAGGATAGAACTCTGCCGCTTGAGCCAATGAAAATGGAGCTTCAAAATGCCCATGAGGTAACTGGCACCGGAACCTTGTTTAGAGATGATGAGGGAACGCCCCTGTTACATATGCACATGGCCTGTGGCAGATCTGGAAAAACGACGACTGGCTGTATTCGGGAAGGAGTGAAAGTCTGGAGGGTAATGGAGGTGGTCATTCACGAACTTCTAGGGACAAGTGCAAGAAGGGTTATCGAAGAGCCGCTGGGGCTGAAATTGCTGCAACCTTAGTATGAAGAATGTAGTGTCCTAGCAGATGATGGCTCTACTGACCGGTACATATACACTGCATGCTGGTAGTTATTTAGAGTTGGCTACGACTCGCTCCAGTACTTTGATCAATTCCGCGGGGTCGACAGGTTTGGAAATATAATCGTTCATACCGCAGTCAAGAAAAGTTTCTTTGTCACCGGCCATTGCGTAGGCGGTCATGGCAACGATTGGGATGGAAGCATATTTCTGGTATTCAGGTTTGGAGCGGAGAATACGGGTTACCTCTACACCATCAAGAACCGGCATCTGAATATCTACGAGTAAGATGTCAAAATCTGATATTTCTCGTAGTATATCAAGTGCCTCTCTGCCATTTTTCACCGGGTGTACCTGATGCCCGAGATTTTGCAATACCCGGGAAACTACAAACTGACTGATATCATCATCTTCTGCCAGGAGAATTTTTAGTGCAGAATTGGTGCCTTTCTGCTGACCATTCTCCTCAGAGTTATGTTGACTGGAGGCAAGTGGAAAAGGAATGGAGAAGTAGAATGAGGTTCCTTTATTTTCAGTACTTGTGATAGCCATATTGCCACCAAGCAGAGAAATAAGGTGCTTGGAAATTGAGAGTCCAAGCCCGGCTCCCTGATATTTACGGGTGAAACTATTTTCAGCCTGTACAAAAGCATTGAACAGCGTGGGGAGTATCTCGTCAGAAATACCAATCCCTGTATCCTTCACAGTGAATAGAATTCTACACTGGTTGCCCCGTACAGGGGTAAGCAAACAAAGATCAATAGTGACGGAGCCTTTTTCTGTGAACTTTAAAGAATTACCAACCAGGTTAGTTAGAATTTGCTGAAGCCTGGTAGCATCACCTACAAGAAAGGTTGGGATCTCTTTGGAAACGGTAAATTTCAGTTCCACATCCTTTTTTAGAAAGGCTGGCTGGAAAAGTTGCTGGATCGAGAGGATGGAACTCTTTAAATCAAAAATAACAGGCTGGATTTTTAACATGCCAGCCTCGACTTGGGAAAGGTCTAAAATATCACCTAGCAGCCGGGTAAGTCTTTTCGAAGCAAGCAGGGCATTGTCAACATAATCCTTAAGATTGCCAGTGAGTGGTTCAGACTGCATCAACTGCAGCATGCCCATTATACCATTTAATGGTGTGCGGATTTCATGACTCATGTTAGCCAGAAACTCAGACTTGTGCCTGCTTGCAGTTTCTGCGCTGTTTTTGGCAAGGATCAATTCTTTCTCGGCTCGTTTCCGCTTGGTGATATCCCGGACGACTGCAAAGGCTATGGGTTCATTACCAATTAATGCACCGCTTGACTGTACTTCAGCATCGTAAACAGAGCCATCGCACCGACGATGGCGAGTTTCAAAAAAATGACTAAGCGTCGCGAGATCAACCGGTGACTGGCGTATTTTTTCGGCAGAATGTTTAACTTCCCAGTCCCATATGTGCAATTTGGTCATTTCTTCAAGTGGGTATCCAAGCATGTCGGCAAATTTTTGGTTTGCCTCTAAAACTTTATGGCTACCATCAGTAATGACGATGCCGTCCCCGCTTTGGGCCATGAGTATTTTTCGGCGCTGGGCTTCCTGCAACAACCTGGTTTTGGTCTGTTGGGGTTCTGTAATATCCCTGAGAGCGGTAACACGAACGATTTTTCCACCGATTTCTCTACTCATCCGTCCCTGGATCTCACACGGAAACGTAGACCCGTCCTTACGAAGGGCGGTAACTTCATAGGGGACTTCATCACCAGCAGTGATTTTTCCAATGACTGTTGGACGATCAAGGGGGTGAATCCAGTCGGTACTCATGCGACCAAGAGCTTCCTGGTTACTGTAACCAAACATCTTGCTGGCTGTACTGTTCTGGCCTATGCAGATCCCCTTGTCAGAGATGAAGATTGCCTCGAACGTAGCATCTGAGAGTTGGCGATAGTGTTCACTTACCTCTTGCAGCTGCTCGTGCATCATTTTCTCTGCGCTAATATCTGAAAATGTAATAATTACCGCAGTGGGCAGGTCGAATCCCTGTGAGTACAAGGGGTGGCAACGCAGTTTGATCCACAGTGTTTTAGCTGGAGACTGTTGAAAACCAATAATTATTTCGTCAGACGCCTTGCCAGTCTGTAGGCAGAGGGTTGCGGGAGATTCTTTAATAGAAATCTTGGTATTGCTTTCGTCAACCATCTGCCAGTTTCGTTCTGCAAAATAGTTGTGTGCATTAATACCTGTTTCCAGTTCGAAGAGGTTTCTGGCCACACTGTTACAGTAAAGTATTCTGCCAGAGGCTGACTGGACAACAAAGCCGGAAACAAGTGTTTCTATAGCATCCTGGAAATGAGGATCAAGAACGAAATTGCCTTTTGGGGCATCGTAATGGCATAAGACATTCCTGCTGGCATGAACGGTTTTCGATAGCATAGTGGGTTGCGACTATTCTCTGTGATTTTTTTTGGTCACCCGTTAAACGGTGTATAACATTTTATCGGCCCACAGCTAACATGTCCATTACAAGAGATGTTTGGAAGCAGAATTTCCTGATAGTGCGTTGAAGTATATAAATAATCAGCTTTCCTGGAATTGCTATCTTTTCCTTATTCCTTCGGGGGGATAGTTGCCTTTTGATGATGTTATCAGAATGCATTGGTTATAGTTGTCACGCGCTTGCAACATGCTACATTCATTCATAGAGTATGGGCCGGTGCATTTGCAGTTGTCATGAGGTACCTGGGCATATCTGTCAACACCCATATAGAAACTATAGGGTATCTTGAAAATTAGTGCAGATCAGCGCCTGCAAAAGTGCAGGCGGCTATTTGAGTGTATGAGTTTGGATAGTATGAGTAATATAATTCTGGATAGGAAAAAAGACCCCCTCGGCTCCATGATGCTGGACTATCTTCATGGAGACTTGGATGCCTGTGTGGAGGTTGATTCTACCACTTTGGAGATGTCTACCATGTGTGGAGAGGTGATGTTTCGTACCTCGTCACAGATGGATGAGCTTGAGCTTTTAGCCATGGGCTTCTGTAAAGGGAATATTCTCGATGTTGGTGCCGGTAGTGGCTGTCACAGCCTGTACTTACAAAATAACGGCAGGAATGTGGATGCTCTGGATATCTCACCTGGCTGTGTAGAGGTGATGCGGGAGCTCAAGCTGAAGCATGTTCTGCATCAGAATCTGTTTTCCCTGTCTGGCCGGCAGTATGATACGATCCTAATGCTGATGAATGGCTTGGGGATCTCCGGCACCATCGCAGGCCTGGGTGAATTGTTGCAGCACTTGCAAACGCTACTCGCTGATGGTGGTCAGGTCATTGCCGATTCTACTGATTTGACACCATTGTTTCAGCATGTAGAGCAATATGAAATGTTTGACAGCTATTTCGGTGAAACAGAATTTGTTATGTCGTATCGAGATGCTGTATCAGAACCTTTTCCCTGGCTGTATGTTGATTTTGAAACTTTGAAAAGCATAGCTGAGTCCTATGGATTTATTTGTGAGCAGCTTCTGGAATTAGAAGGTAGTCGCTATCTGACACGGATTTATCAGCCCCCTACATCGAGAAAGTGATACAAACCAATCTGACAGAATGACTTTTGGAGCCGATTTGATGAGCCCAGCTTTCTCAGATAAGAACAACATAACATCACCTTGGGATTACCAGCATGAACGTGGATAACGAAAAAACTAAGCAGGAGCTTCTTGATGAACTCCAACTCTTACGGTTGAAGGCTGCAGAGGCGGATGAGTTAAAGGCTCGATTGAAAGCTCTCGAAGCTGAGCGGTTTCTCTTGTCAAACCAGTGTGAGGAACGGAATTACGAGCTTGCCAGGGAGTGTGCTGAACATCGTGATGTTGCAAAAGCTCTACGCATGTCGCAGTTGATTGTTGAATGCAGCCCAGTTATCCTTTTTCGGCGATTGGCTGGAGATGACCCAAAACTGGAGTATATTTCTGACAATCTGAACCAGTTTGGCTATTCACCTGAAGATCTTTTAACTGGAACTATCGTTTTTAAGGATATCATTCATCCTGATGATCATGATCGGGTAAAGAGTGAGATTGATGCCTACGCAGATGCAGATGTTGAGGAGTACACCATGTTGTATCGGTGTATCACTAAAGGCGGTGATGTTCGCTGGGTTGAAGACCAGACATCTGTTGTCCGTGACGAAACTGGCCTAAAAACCCATAATCAGGGCATACTGTTTGATATTACAGAGCGTAAAGAGGCTGAGGATGCGCTTCGCAAAAGTGAGGAGAAGTTTCGCCGTATAGTTGAAACGGCTGCAGAGGGATTTGTTCTTTTAAGTGAAAATCTGATTATTCTGGATGTTAATGACGCCTATTGTCAGATACTTGGATATTCCCGTGACGAGCTTCTTGGTACAACGATTCTCGATCGGGCAACAGAAGATTTCAAGCAATATATGCTGGTCAACAGGGAAGATTTCCTTGCTCAAGAACAGCGTGAGTTTGAAGGCGTTGGCATAGCTAAAGAAGGCAGACATGTACCTCTGCTGGTCCATGGCAATACGCTGAGAGATGATAGAGGTGACATCATTGGTCATATGGCCTTTGTCACTGATATGACAGAACATAAAAAGGCGCTGGTACTGGCAGGTGAAGTGCAGAAGAGCTTACTTCCTAAAGATAAGCCGCAAGTGAATGGTCTTGATATTGCGGGAAGAAACGTCTCATGTGATGAGATTGGAGGAGACTATTACGACTTCATCTGGCAGCGGGAATCGCAAAAAGGGCCATTTAATGTGGTGGTAGGTGATATTTCAGGCCATGGAGTTGATTCGGCACTGCTCATGACCACGGCAAGGGGGTTTTTACGGATGAGGGCATCTCAACCCGGAACCCTCTCTGAAGTTATTACGGCCATGAACAGTCATCTGGCTCGGGATGTACTTGATTCAGGCCGTTTTATGACGCTGTTTTATCTCTCTATTGACCCTGCACAACGATGTATGGACTGGGTTCGTGCCGGGCATGATCCTGCGTTTCTCTATGACCCGGAGCAGGATCTCTTTGAGGAACTGAAAGGCACAGGTATTGCTCTTGGCGTTATGGATGACGTAACATATCTCGAACATCATAGAAGTGGCTTGTGTAACGGTCAGATTATTGCGATCGGAACAGATGGCATATGGGAAGCCTTTAACATCTCTGACGAGATGTTTGGTAAGGAACGGCTGCAGGAGGTTATCCGGAACAATGCCCAAAAAGATGCTTCAGAAATATTAAATGCTGTATATGATGAACTGAGCCGCTTTACTCAAGGGCGAAAGAGTGAGGATGATATTACTCTGGTGGTGATAAAAGTTGCCGGACTGGAATCAGAATAATCCGATAGGATATTACTGTCCGTAGTAGCGGCAAGATTTTAGTTGAGCTATGTTTTTTCCTCTTGTGACTTTTGGGCAAGTACTTCATCGTTTTTCAACGACTCGTTGTACTCCGAAAAGAGTTTATCAGCGCAGTTGGGACAGATGCTATGGCTGAACTCAGCTTCTGAGTGGTGACGGATATAGGTTTCGATCTTATTCCAGTAGCCTGAATCATCACGGATTTTTTTGCATGAGGAACATATAGGCAGAAAACCGCGAAGGGTCTTGACCTCAGACAACGCTTTTCTTAATGATTCGTTTAGTCGTATAATTTGTGCCATGAAAAGAAAAACACAAAACAAGAGTAGGCAGAAAAAAATTATTTCTTTCGTATATTTATCTAATACGTCATCGAGAGTAAATGCCCCATAATCCTTATATGGGCCAGTCCTCAATTCTTTGAATAACTCATGCACAGGTTGGTAATCGAGCGGCGGGGTCCATCTGTCGTATCCGCCCGTTATGGCTGCCGGGTCGTTACGCTTCATGGTGAGAAGAGCGACTGTGACCTTTTCTACGATATCATCATTAGTATGCCGCAGACGAGAAAGTGGCCATTCCGGATAGAGGTTTGTTGAGAGGATGTAAGGAAAATCTGGCAAAATTTTCCTGTTAAGAATCTTGACATCGGTAAGGTCAACTTTACCTTCTTTTGCCATATTTTCAAATATGTGGGTGCGTACAGTTCCAGCGTCTACTTCTCCACTTAAGACTCTAAAAACAATATTGTCCTGAGGCATACCATTAAAGAGAAGCTCTGAGAAGTCAGCATGAGGATTAATGTTGGCAGCTTTTAATTGTTGCCAGGCTACAAGGAAGGCACCTAACGAGTTCGGGCCGACTGCCAGAAATTTTTTCCCCCGAAGATCTGCTAGAGTGGATATGTCGTCCCGGTCACTACGGGTGAAAATGACACCACCAAATGTTTTAATGGGTTGCCCATCATAGGAAACGACTAATGTCACAATCCTGGAAACGCCTAGCTTTGCTTCCAGGGTGACATAATGAGCAGTATTCGTCAGAACGAAATCTATTTCCCCACGTTCTGTAGCAGCATTAAGCTGCGGATAGTTCATCGGTACTATTTCAAACTGATAGTTGGGGATTGCACTGTTAAGATAATTACCAGTTGGGGCCCACTGTACCAGCGTCTGCTCTGGTGAGCGAAAGGCCAGCACGCCAATTTTGATATTTTTTTTGTCTATAGCGAAACAGGTATTCGAAGCAAGTGACAATAAAACCAGCAGCATCACTGATGCAACTACCCAGCTACTGAGTCTGTTTCCTGTTTTTCTCTTTGCCAGAGGAGGTATTACATTACCGGTTATCATGGAGATCCATAGGGCTTTCTGTCACTAAAAAGTATTGCGAAGCATTGAATTTGATACAGTTTTCTAATTTCCTAAAGTACCCGTAGGTCTATCTGGGTAGCAGGTACAATTTGAAGTACCTGCTTTTAGAATACGGTATTGAATTTACCTTGTCCAATTTTGTCTGAAGTCAGTTGAAAAATATCTACTATGAACTCTTTGATTTGTTTGCTGAATTACAGCGAAAATACGTTCAATTTTAAAAATATATGTGCCATACTCATTTGGAGTGGATCATGTTTTTGATTGAATTGACATTCGATGTAATCGAATCAGTCTTTTCTCTTTGTCCTCATTTCAACGTATGCACGTCATTTGTAGTGCTTACGTGCTGCTGATAGGTTTTATGTGAGAGATATTTTACCATATGGCATAGCTTGTTTCCGTAATCATCTACGGAAGTTTTTTCCCCGTACCAATACCTGCTTTAAGGCAGGTATAATCCATTGGCAGGCCGGCTTTACGCTTATCGAGCTTATGATTGTAGTTGCAATCATCGGGGTGCTTGCGGCCATTGCTATACCCCAGTATTCTTCATATATCGAGCAAACACGCTATGTGGTAGTGCAGCAGCAGATGGGACAACTGGATCGGGAAATTCAGGGGTTTAATATACTCCATGGAAAGTACCCGGATAGCCTGAATGAGTTGGGAATCGGTACTATGGATGATCCCTGGGGAAATCCGTATCAGTATTTGAATATAGCAAATGTTAAAGGCAAAGGAAAGCTGAGGAAAAATCGTAACTTGGTACCGGTTAACACAGATTACGATTTGTACAGTAAGGGACCTGATGGTGACTCAAAATCTCCGTTTACGGCAAAAGCAAGCCGTGATGATTTTGTCAGAGCAAATAATGGCGCGTTCATTGGACGGGTCACAGACTACTGAAATGGTGCATTATGCGTTTTGGAGTTTCATTCCTGCAAAGTAAAATAGCACGTCGATTTTGTGTTCTCTTTATACTTAGTGCCTTTATCCCCACAGTTCTACTGGTCGTTTTTTCCTATAATAGGGTGATTGGGCAGATAGAGGAGCAGAGTTTTACGCGCCTTAAACGAGAAGCAAAAGCTTATGGCATAAGCCTGTTCGACAGGATGATTCGTATTGATAATGAGCTGCGAAGTGTAGTCAGAACCATTGAGAATGGTTTCGATATTCAACATGATAGCACGCTGGGAGACCATACCGAAGCCGATAGATTGTTTAATGGCATAGTGGGTTATTTTCCAGATGGTGAGGTCAGAGATATCGAGGGTACCATATCTATAGCAGACCTGCAGCGAGTGATCAGTGATGAACATTTGCACGGAGACAAACCTTTTATCGTTTCCATGTCGCTGGAAGATGAGCTGGATCGCCTGTTCTTTGGGGTGAATGTAACGAGAAGTGATGGTGTGCGGTATGCCGTTGTCGGTGAGGTCAATCCTTCCTACCTTTGGGGGATCGGTATTAATCCATTATTGCCTCCCATGACCGATCTGGCAGTTTTTGACAGCTATGGTGAGGCGATGGTTGTTGGCAGCAGCGCACCTTTTGAAAGATATCGCGATATCAAAAAGCATTCTGTCGGGAGTGATTTGCATGTCTTTACCTATCAGTATGAGGGACGTACGTTCTTTGGCAGTTACTCAAATATCTTTATTGAGTCCAGATTTCAGCGGGCGGGCTGGGTAATCATTATCAGCCAGGCTCGTGATGATGTCATGTCTGCTCTTGAAGGGTTTAAGACCACGTTCCCTTTGGTTGTTATGCTGTTTATGCTTGTAATTCTGTATGTATCGCTTCGTTTTATCCGTGCGGGGTTAGAACCTCTGGAAAAACTTAAAGCTGGGACGAAACAGGTTGCCCAAAAGGATTACACAACCAAAGTGAGCATCGATAGTGATGATGAGTTTGAAGAGTTGGGTAATGCTTTTAATCACATGACGACTAAAATAGAGCAACAGTTCCATACACTGAACGTGCTGTCTGAGATTGATCGTTCCATTCTCTCTTCATTGCATCGCAGTGAAATAGTTTCCACCACGCTGTTACGAATGAAGGATTTCTTTTACTGTGATGTTGCGCTATTTGTCAAATGGTCCAGCGATGCAGATAAATATCTGAAAATGTATATGATGCATGGGCGGCGGAAAAGTGATCCTGTGATTGAATATCTGGAGATCTCTCAGGAGGAGCGAGCTGTGCTCTTTTGCGAGCAGGATCACATAGTTTTTGAAGAACAGGAGAGCAAGCCATCTTTCTTGAAGAGTTTTCACGGCAAAGAGTATGCGACGTTTTGGTCTCTGCCCATTACCATAGACGGCAGAGTGGAACGGGCTGTACTTCTTGGCTGGAAGGATTCCAGGCTGACAGAAGATGATGAACTGAAACAGGCGCGTCAAATAACGAACCAGTTACGGGTTGCACTTACCAACTCACGGCTACTTGAGAATCTTGAAAAACTGGCCAAAGGAACTGTTGAGGCGCTGGCCCGAACGGTTGATGCTAAATCCAAATGGACATCGGGACATTCCGAGCGGGTAGCCGAAATGGGGAGTCGTATTAGTAAGGCAATGGGATTTTCTGAAAAAGACCAAGAAACATTGAAGCGTGGCGGGCTACTTCATGATATTGGGAAGATAGGTATATCTTTGTCGATTCTGGATAAGCCTGGTCGGCTGACTGATGAAGAATACACTGAAGTGAAAAATCATCCCGAGATTGGTGGGAAAATTCTTGAGCCCATCGCCGCCTATCAGGATATTCTGCCGCTGGTGGTACAGCATCACGAAAAATTTGATGGTACGGGTTATCCCTTAGGGTTGCGCGGCGAAGAGATTGATGCTAGGGCGAGAATTCTTGCGGTGGCTGATGTCTGGGATGCGCTGGTTAGTGATCGACCATACCGGGAAGGTTGGGTTCATGATCGTGCGAGATCGCTCATTGTTGAAAAAGCTGGCCAGGATTTTGACCCGGAAGTTGTAAAGGCCTTTCTTGTTGTAATTGCAGAAGGCATGTAGAAAAGCAATAAGGCGATCGTGGCACCTGAATGGGCTGTGGTGCTGCCACGACTTCACCATGGTTCTGTTAAACACTATTGATAATAGTCGTCTGTAAAGGGCAAAAAAAATCTCTTCCACCTTATGGCGCAATGGGTCGATGATGCTCCATGAGATGGACCGATCCTCTGATAATGATGGTATGGTTTACTTTCATCATATCGATTTCCACTATCACTGAAATTTTGTTTCTGCACCTGCATGAAATTGAAATCTTAGCCAGTTTGTTAATGAAGTGTTGCTGTAAACAGGAACTGTTCTATATTGATTCAATTGTATTAAAATTAGATATACAAGATTATGAATATCCAGCTATTTTCCGGGGAGGAACACCATGTCAGATTCGTTTCGTGCCTATCAGATCACTAAAGAGAATGAGAGCCAGAAAGTTACTCTTACTACCCTTACCGAAAAAGATCTTATGGAAGGTGATGTGACGGTTAAGGTAGAATATTCTGCCCTTAACTATAAGGATGGCTTGGCTATGACAAATACTGCTCCGGTGGTGCGTCGCTTTCCTCTCACTCCTGGGATAGATTTTGCTGGAACAGTAACAGCCTCGGAAAACAGCACGTTTCAGGTAGGAGATAAGGTTATCTTAAACGGTTTTGGTGTTGGAGAGGTACATAGTGGTGGTTTCAGTGAGGTTGCTCGTGTTAAAGGCGATTGGCTGGTTCCCTTACCCAAAGGAATAACCACCAGGCAGGCAATGGCAGTTGGAACTGCCGGATATACCTCCATGCTCTGTGTAATGGCTCTTGAGCAGCAGGGGGTTACCCCGGAGAGTGGTAGAATTCTTGTTACTGGTGCTGCTGGTGGTGTTGGTAGCGTGGCTGTGCTGCTTCTCAGTAAACTGGGCTACCATGTTGTTGCGGTAACAGGCCGAATGGATGAAGCTGATTTTTTGAAAAGTCTTGGAGCAGCAGAAGTCATTGAACGTCAGCCGTTCTCTGAAAAGGCGCGCCCACTTGCAAAAGAACTCTGGGCTGGCGCAGTGGATGTGGCAGGGGGTAATACCCTTGCCAACGTAATCAGCCAGATGAAATATGGAGGAGTTGTTGCCGCTTGCGGCCTTGCCGATTCTATGTCTCTGCCCGGGTCAGTCGCTCCGTTTATTCTGCGTGGAGTAACGTTATGCGGAATAGATTCAGTGATGGCGCCCATTGCAAAGCGTCAAAAAGCTTGGGAACGTCTTGCAAAAGATCTCTATTTCACACAACTCGAAACTCTCAGTACAGAGATAGGGCTGGAGGAGATTCCTGCGGCTGCGGAAGCGATAATGGCAGGTAAAATTAGGGGACGTACAATCGTTTCTCTCAAATAATCACAAAAGTATATGAAAGTGGTATTTTGGGAGTTTGGAAAAAGAGTAATGGCTGCGGGGCTTGTAGTTGCTCTGCGGCCATTAAACACGTTAAATATTGAGGTAGTGAACTAATAGATGAGTCAACAAAAGCACGATTTTCTTGATGGAGTTACCCTGGAGCAGATTTTGACAGCACTCGTCGATGATTATGGCTGGGAAAAGCTCGGTCACTATATAAATATTCGGTGTTTTACGAGTAACCCGTCGGTGAAGTCCAGCTTAAAGTTTTTACGAAAGACTGATTGGGCACGAACTAAAGTAGAAAATTTATATATCTCGATGAAGAAGCGGGAACAACGCAAGAGGCCTCAGAAGTAGAGTGCTGGGTGAACGGCTTTTGCCTGACACGTAAATTACCTGCTTAAAACATCTGGCGAACGGAGAACCAGAGAAGCGGAACAAAGATGGCGGGGACTAGATTGCCGACCTTAATTGTGGTTATTTGTAGCATATTCAAACCAATAGCCATGATCAGCAGTCCACCAACAGATGTCATCTGCTCAATAGTCTCCGGTACCAGAAAGTTCTTCATGACAACAGCTGTCATGGTAATGAGCCCTTGATATAAAAACACCGCTGCCCCGGAAAACATCACGCCTATTCCCATGGCTGAGGCAAAAATAATAGAAGTGACTCCATCAAGCACTGATTTAGCAAAGAGTGTCTGGTGATTACCGGTAAGTCCACTTTCCAGCGAACCGACTATGGCCATTGAGCCAACACAGAAAACAAGACTTGCAGTGACGAATCCCCTGGCAAAGGAACTGGTGTCACTCGATTTGGAGGTGACCTTACTTTCCAGGTATTTTCCCAGATCTTCAAGACGTTTCTCAATTCGTGACGCCTCACCTAATACTGCCCCTATAATAACTGAAAATATAACTATCATCAGGTCATTTGAAACCAAGGCGCTTTTAATGCCGATCAGCACAACAGAGAGCCCAACGCCACTCATAATGATTTCTTTATAGTTGTCTGCAATACCTTTACTGAATAACAGCCCTAAAAGGCTGCCAGCTATAATCGCCAGCGCATTGACTACCGTACCAAGCATAATTGTCTTTCTCAGATCGTATAGTGGTGAAATGGTTTATGCATCAACCTCTGATATCGTAAGAGGTGTGTTATACCACCATGATACCTTTCTGAAACTGATCTTTTTAAAAGTAAGCAAAAAAAGTGAATAGTAGGGGGGAGGAAGGTACGGTCTTGTTCTATAGGGGGTGGAGAGAAAAAGAAGAGAAATGCGGGTTAACTATTTGTCAGACCGTCTTCGGGTGGCCTGACAAATAGTGCGTGTTGAACCGTGGTGAAAACCTAATGAAAATGATTCCGCCAGAAATATCAGATCAGGATTCGTTGTGGCTTCTCACCACATTTTTCCCATCTGTTGATTTTGGCTGCATGCGATTGCCAAAAGCGTTATGGAGCAGCTTTTTTACCGCGTTTCGATCGCCTGCTGTCAAGGAGACTATTTTGGCGCCGGTGTGCATCATGGCCAGGGTTAGCCAGGCGATCAGCAAAATTCCGCCGCAGTATACAGTCAGGGCCATAATATTTGCTAACGGAACGGACCTGTCTTTGAAATTGAGATCGAACACGTCTCCACCAATGCTGTCAGCCATCTGCCGGATAGGATCTGTCATATTTGCAGGTGATTGCACAAAAGAGAAAACGAGCTGAAAAATATCCATGGCATATTTCAAACCGATGAGGATCACGGCGAGGCCAATGCAGGTGACGATAAGGCTGATGATGCTTTTCAAAATTTCTACAATAGGGGTGGAGCTTTCATTATTCGATAACATGGTCTTTGTACGGTAGCCCAACTGCCCTTATAGTAATGATTTCTGGTCCTCCAGACTATCATTCATAAAAGGGAGGCGGTATTAGTAAGAGATTGCATAGCTGCATGCAAGAGTTAACACTGTATTGATGTATGTTAATCACATGTTTACAGCTCAAAGTCAATTGCCAATAACGACCTGCCTCTCATTCCATGTCATGAAATGGCATAAGAAACTACTGTCGTGTAGAGGTGGTTTCCGGGAGAATAGTTGTTTTGGTGTTGATCTACGGGACCAATAAGACGCTAATCGTATGAAGACCATGTTGAAGGGAAAGAATTGTGAAAGCAGGTGCGCCAGCATCTGGGACGCTGGCGTTCACCATGGTTTTTTAAATTACCCTTTTACCAGCATACTGATTCTGTTTTGGGTTTCTTTTGTCTGCAATAAAGCACCAAATGCCTGCAACTCATTCTTCACAATTGTCGCAATGTCAGGAAGTGATGCGCGCATGAGTTCCTTGGTTTTCAAAAGAGAGGGTAAGGGTTGCTTGAGTAATGGTGCAATATACTCTTCTGCTATTTCTGCTGCCTGACCTGGCTCGGTAACTCTGTTAATCATACCCCAGGAGAGGGCTTCTTCCGCAGAAAAGAATCTGCCGGTAAATAATACCTCACGGGCCATTTTCTGACCTATGAAATTGGGTAGAAGGACACTTGAAGCTCCTTCTGGTCCTACTCCCAGATTGGCAAATGGCAGTCTGAATTTCGTTGCACTGGAGGCAATAACGATATCACAGTGGAGTAAAATGGTCGTACCAATGCCGACAGCTACACCTTCTACAACCGCAATGAGGACTTTCTTTAAGTTGGAGACAGTAAGAAAAATTCCTTGAACACATTCCATAACCTGCATGAGGTCGGCGTTTACCAGGTCAGATAAATCGTTACCCGCTGTGAACTGACCACCTGTTCCTTCCAGAACAATGATATTACAGTCAGGTGATTCATCTGCTGATTGTAATGCAGAAATCAACTCTTTGTACGTCTGTATTCGGATGGCGTTGAGTTTGTCTGGTCTGTTTATGGAGATCCTGGCGATCTTGTTTTCATACTGCACACTGATATCTGTGAACGTTGCAGAGTCCATGGTTTTCCTCCATGAGGGTGTAACTGCTGATGGATAGGACAATTATCTTGTCGTGTATGTAACGATGAACGGCTTTGTTTATACATAAAGTAATAGACAATCTGCTTACCACGTATGTACGTTAACGTCAACGTTAGATTTGTCGTTGATCGTGGGAATTTTACAATATAGGAGAATTTTTTTAATAATGGTGCAACACTCATTATAGAAATTGATGAACAGGAGTAACATTGAACCGTACGATAACGAGTTTTCTGTCAACTTGACTCTGCTATGCTGTGTGGTAAAACGTGTGCTGTGTTCGTATCGTTTAGAGGATGGAAGCTTCCCAGTTATGTCATGTGATTACATGCTAAGGAGTAGAACGTGAAATTTTTTGATGTTATCCACAAGAGAAGAAGTATCCGCAAGTTTACAGAGCGGATGGTTGAACCAGAAAAGATTGAACAACTTGTTTCAACAGCTTTACGTGCCCCAACTGCACGAGGCGCACGTTCCTATGATTTTGTGGTGGTCGAGAATCGCGAACTTCTTTCCGCGATATCGAAAGCACGCCCCAGCGGTGGAGCATTTGTTGGTGGAGCGCCACTTGCAATAGTTGTTTGTGCTGACCCTACGAAAGCATTTCCCTGGGTAGAAGATGCGTCTATTGCAGCGAGCCATATTCAGCTTGCCGCCCAGGCTCTAGGCTTGGGAAGCTGCTGGTTTCATATCAGAGATAAGGCGTATACCGAAGACCTGAGTTCTCATGCGTACCTGGCTGAACAGATAGGTTTAGCGGAAAACCTCCAGGTGGTATGTGTTATCGCTATTGGCTATGCAGACGAAGAAAAAGTGCCCTATCTGGAAAAGGAGCTTCCTTTTGACAAAATCAGGTATATCAGATGATTTCCATCAGATATAGGGGGGACGGCTTATAGATGCGGAGAAATGTAAGAAGTACAGAGAGCAGAACTGTAATTATGGGGCTTTATCAGTTCTACTCCTGCCAGTAATCAACATGGCAGGAGTAGAGCTATTTGTCTGTTACTGCCCTTTTTCACTAAAGTAAACACACTTTTCTTTAAGATTTTTAGCGCTGCTCACCTCAATATAAGAGGCACCATGTTTGGCGCCGAAACTGCCAGCCAAAACGATTATAAGATCGTCATCTGAAAAGTATTTGTCGCTGATAAGGCGGCATATCGATTGGCTCAATGGTTCACTAGACGTTATGTCCAATAGGGTGTAATGAGCGTAGACACCATATGACAGGGAGAGCTGTCGCATTACCTGCTTATTGTAAATTTGGGCATAGATAGTATTGCCACCCCTATATGCAGATAATGCCAGGATGGATTTGCCGGTTACAGAATCTGCAACGATTGCCTTGGTATTCAGTCGCACTGCAGCCTTCACCGCAGCTTTAGCAAGATAGGCCGTTATTTTGTTCTTGGCGCTATATGGGACATCAATATAGTTGCCATTTTTACCCTCTACTTCCCGGATAATCTTTGCCATGGTCCTGACGGCCATATCAGGATATTTACCGTTAGCGGTTTCTCCTGACAGCATTAACGCATCAGCATGGTCAAGACAGGCGTTGGCTACATCTGAGACCTCTGCACGTGTTGGGCGTGGTGAGTCAATCATGGAGTGGAGCATCTGGGTGGCAACGATAACCGGGCGTCGCTTTTCAATACATTTACGAACAAGTCTTTTCTGGATGAGCGGGATCTGCTCTGTAGGAATTTCTACTGCAAGATCACCTCTCGCAATCATGACACCGTATGCGTGATCAAGTATTTCGTCGATGTTTTCGACACCTTCAGAATTCTCAATTTTGGCAATAATCTTTATTGGGGATTTCTTCTCGTCGAGAATTTCCTGAACAGCTATTACATCTTCCTTATTCCTGACAAAAGAGTGAGCGATGAAATCCAGATCATTGTCCACCGCAAAGCGAATGAAATCTTTGTCTTTCTGGCTTAGAGCCGGCAGCTTTACATGGACAGCGGGGATGTTGATAGATTTTCGAGCTCGTATGACACCATCGTTTTCTACAGAACAGGTGAGGTAGTTCTCATCTTTTTCCATTACCGCCAGGGCGATGTAACCGTCATCGATGAGGATAGAGCTGCCAACCGGGACATCGTTGACAAACTTATCATGAGAAACATAGATGATATCATCATGGGACAGTTTGCCGGGAGCACCCTGTATTCTGACGGTATCACCACATTTGACAGAAAGCGGTTCAACTGCGTCGCAGGTGCGTATTTCTGGTCCCTTGGTATCCAGGAGAATACCTATTTTGTCAGATACTTTTCTGGTGTTGGTTATAACATCCAGTGCATCTGCATGACTCATGTGTGCTGTATTAAGGCGAACAACATCCATTCCAGCATTGTGAAGTCGTTCAATAAATGATTCTGAGCAATTAAGGCTAGAGATAGTTGCAACAATTTTTGTACTTTTAGGCATGGGGCAGACTTCCTTGTTTATATTTTCAGCGTTTCGTTCGAATGTTTACTCTTTCTGAAATGACGTTTCTGATTTTCACGTATAAAAAGTTACATAGCATACGTTGCTTTGGCGACTGGGGCAAGGGGAACTGTTCTCCAGGTAGCATAAAATACCATAAATTGTTGTTGAACGGATTGAGCACTTTTGGTGTAACAGAACAATGCTGGTTGTCTGTTTCATGAGGAAGTACTCGGATACTGGTACGTTTATGGTCCTGAATTTGTCAAACTTTTGTGCTGAAGATTGTAGCTGTATCAATAATTATGAAAACTGCAATCAATATTACTGTCCAGGGGTTGATATATTACAGAATGTCGCTGTAGAATGTCGCTGTAGAAATTGGGATCAGACCTGACAGATTCTGTTTTTGATCTTTGACCATTTCTGACACCATGAAGTTTAGCGCTATCTCCTGAACCTGGAGGAAAGTACTATCAACGCAAACTATTGTCTAAAATGGAACAAATTTTTTGTTTGGTGCTATGGGAAAATCTCAGATATGTTGATGTTTCTTTGTTAGGCTATTTTGATCCCACAACGGTCAACGACACTTTCCATTGTTGCTTGGTTTTCGAGACAACTTCTAGTTTCAAGGTACAGGAAGTAAGGTTGATTCGGAAGTGCTGCCGTAAAGTAGAAGCTTGCCATCGCGAATCTTTAAAAAATGGATAGGATATATAGACTTTTGAGCGATTGAATTTTCTGTTTAGGACCACCTGCCCCCAAGACGTCCGATCTGAAATACAAAGTGACTAGAGTAGAAAAAATGAACTATTACTCCTGATGAAGATCGCAACCAAAAAAAGTAACAGACATATCATAAGAATGAGATAGTCAAACACGGTGAGTTTAGCTTTTTTCATAACTGTCCAGTGTTTTGAGTAGCCAAAGCCTCTGTTGAGCAAAGCAATTGATAGGTGCTCAGCAAGGGATATCCCATTTATCATGAGAGGGATCATTATGGAGATCCTTGCCTTTAAACCTCTTAACCACTGGCCCGTCTCCAGATCTACACCACGTGCCCGTTGGGCATTAATAATCTGCTCTTTTCTGCGATTGAGTTCAGGAACAAATCTTATGGCTGTGGTTATTACAAAACTGGCGGAAGGCGGCATTTTAATGCTAGTAAAAAAATGAATAAAATCATCAAGTGGTGTGGTCTGCAAAAGCATAGAGGTCGAGAGGATCATGATTGTAAGGCGGCATAAAAAGCTCACTCCGAGCAGAAGTCCCCCTCTGCTAGCACATAGACTGTCACCAAGACAGAACAGAGCATCCTTGTTAGCCGGATCAGTAAACTCGGCTACAGAAAAAAAACCGGAACAAATACCAAACAGTATGAAAATAGGTAGAAGGGGGAGAATAATTGCTAGCACCTTTTTCATATCCACAGAACAAGCTCTACCAATCAGCAGGGTACAAACAAGCAGACCGGACAAAAAGAGGGGCGAATTAAAAATCATCGACAACAGGATGACGAGAAAGAAAAGAGCTGATTTTGAACGAATATCTAGAGATGAAATTTTCATCGTCCGACAAAGTCCTTAAAGTCTTTACTCTCCAGCGCATTCGCTATTGACATGTTCACTTTGACCGTTCCCTGTTCAAGCAAAATAACTCTGGAACAATTTTCTTTTACAAGCGCCATATCATGGGTAATCATAACAATTGTAGTTCCTTTGTCGTTGAGCTCCTTTAATCTGGAGATTATTACCTCTTTTCCTTTTGTGTCTAAACCTGTAGTTGGTTCATCAACCACCAAAATATCAGGTGAAAGGGCCACTATCGAGGCAACACCTATAAACTGACGAATGCCCTTTGGCAGAGTGGCAGGATGATGGGCTCGGTAATCCTCCAGATCCATAAAACCTAGCACTTCATCAACTTTTTCTTTTATCTCCTGCAAGCCCAAACCCTGCTGGACAAGTCCGAAGCCAATCTCTTTTTCCACACTGGTTTCAAATATTTGATGATCCGGGTTTTGAAAAACAAAGCCTATCGACCGGGCAATCTCTGCTCGACTCAACTTTTCGATAGATTCGTTTTTATAGATAACAGTGCCACGTTGTGATTCCAGTAACCTGTTGAGATGCATCGCAAGTGTTGTTTTACCACTGCCGTTGTAACCCACCAGAGCAACAAAATCATGTTGCCTAATTTTTACGTTGATGTTTTTCAGTATCGGAGTTTCTGGGCTATATGCAAATGAAAGATTTTCAACAGTGAGGACAGTCGGTTTATCATTGCTTGAAAAATTGCTTTGATGCTTACATGCTACAAAACTTTTCTCGTAGCTGGCAGAGGTTTTCAACTCCCCGTCTTTTAGGAGCAATACCTCATCTACCAGAGGGTGACTTGCGGTAAGCTGTTGGTCCACAATGACGATGGTGAGACCTTCATCACACTTAAGCCTGAGGAGCATATCATAGAGATCTCTTCGCCCTGCAGGATCCAATTCAGAAGTTGGCTCGTCAAGAATCAAAACCTGAGGTTTCATCGCCAATATTCCTGCAATCGTCAGACGCTGCTTTTCTCCCCCGGAAAGCTGGTATGTTTCTCTGTCTTCATAACCCTCAAGCCCAACAGCCCGAAGAGCAGAAGTAACCTCAGATACGATAGTATTCCTTGGAGTCAAGAGGTTGCGTGGACCAAACATCACATCTTCATAAACAGTACGTCCAACGATCTGAACCTCAGGATCCTGAAGTACAAATCCTATATGCTTGGAAAGGGTTTGAATTCTGTATTTGGTTACATCCATCCCAGCTGTTTCAATTCTCCCTGTGAAATCACCTTCAACCGCCTGTGGAATCAGACCTTTGAGACAATAACAGAGAGTTGTTTTTCCTGAACCTGATTCTCCTCTTATGAGAGTGCAGGTAGCGGGTGGAAGCTGAAAACTTACATCTTTTAATGCCGGGATGTCCCCGGTCTTGTAACGAAAAGACAGGTTTGAAACCGATATTGCTGAGTTCAGGTCTTTAATTCTGGTGTTACCTTGTTCTTTCATAGAAGCTGTTTGGAGCAAATCAAATCAGTTTACCTTTTTTCAAACTTTTATAGGCAATTGCAGCGACCAATAAGTTGAACAGAGATCCTGCAATAAGAAATGGCATAATTCCGATGACAGCGCCCATACCACCAATAAAAACCGTGGTGAAGGCAGATACCACACCGTTAAGGACGACTCCGGCTAAAACGGCTGGCCAAAGGCCAACTTTTTGTTTGATTAATCGTACAATAATGGCCCAAAGTGCCATCTGAATGCCTATAAAAAGATGGAGAGGCAATCCCAGAGGAAATCCAACAACTCCAGCTGTAAGCAGATGGCCGATAAAAATGACAGCAGCACCCTCAACATACCCAAAAGCCAATGCACAGAAATACCCTGGGGCTGAATCAAGTCCGATGGTGCCCACCGGGCTTGGAATTTTGATCATTGCTCCAACTGCACTAAGAGCAATAAAGATTGCAATATATGCTGCACGTTTTACCAAGAGCACATCTCTGTTAATGTCTGGGATATCTGTACTTTGCATCATGAACTCCTTAATCTGATTTTAAATTGAGTTGGCCTACTTGGTATATTTCTAAATAATTTAAATCTTCTATAGATTGAGAACTTGAAAAAAGAACACAGGTTGAAGGGCCTGCTGATTTTTCAAGATCCAGCTTGCAACTTTCAACTGCGTTAAAAATGGTGCCGGACTGGATAGCCAAGAGTTCAGCTTCAGCCCGGATCCCCCTCGAACCAACTGGAAGGATATCGTGAATGAGTGGATGTGCCCTTAATTGGCTCAAAGTTCCGCTGTTTATGATATCCATGCAACCTGAAGTAATGACTTCATTCCCCAATCTGGGCACTCCCAGACAGAAAACTTTGTCAGCTACTACCGATTGTGCAATCTTGAGCTCATCTGTCTTGCATATCCCAGTAGCACCAATTCCAAGACCAGTCTGTCGTGTCTCAAAGTTCTTTTCACTGCTCACCACAAGTTTTAAACCCGACAGACCACTCACTTGTAGTTCTCTCTTGATACCAATCAGAATTGCATCTCCCGTTGGATTGGGTTCCGCACAGATAGAAACTGTCATAGCAACAGGTACGGCTCCCACGCTTACAAGTTCCATGAGGACCGTTCGAGCGGTCAAGCGGCCAACAATATCCGGTGGTGCCTTGATGAGATCTAGTTCTTTGCTGCCAACCGACCCACAGGAATCACAGGCAATTACCAGTGAAACACCTGACCCCGTATCTATAACTTCTACATCTCTTCCTCTGTACCCCATCGGAGATCACCGTGATTTGAAGATACAAAAAAAAAGCTCATAGCTGTTATCCCCATAAAGGGTATAACAACCATGAGCTTTACCATTGTTCATGATGCATGCACGATACTAACAGGCAGGCTTCCTGGCTAGGTTTCATCGAACAATTGCGCCTTCCCGTAAAAAAACAGTGGCTTACTGCAATGCTCTCAACCATACAGTGGCGGGACCGTTCAGGCTTTTCACCTGATTTCCTTTTATCCGTCTTTGTATTTCAAGACAAAGACGGCACCTGTGACATGTATTTTGAGAAAATATCTAATATGTTATACGGATAAAAGTCAACCTGGAAATAGTAGACCTAATAGTGAATTGTTGTTGAGGAAGGATCTCCACAGTGCTCGCATCTGTTGATATCCCCCCATCGGAGTCGGACTATTACCTGGCGAGTGAGTCTACGTCCCCTGCTACAAAGATAGCCAGTCTATAGATTTTTCAATAGGACATATTCTAGTGGCCTCGATTTTCTAGGTTACTAACCTTATCGACTTGATTCTGATTTATAGACAAATTGCTAAGGTTGCCATTTCTAAGATCTAATAATCTCAAATTTCTCCAAGCTTGATCTTGTTCCTGTACATTCACGTCCGGAGGTGCACAGTAAACATCTTTGCCGAGATAGGTTTGCGACTACTTGGGTTTGGCAGTGCGAATCTTTGATATCAGATCAATCCGATGATTATCGACAGATTCGGGCAACAAGTTTTTTAAGACGGATATGGGCTGCATCGATATCGGCGAGACAGGCGAAGGCCTTGACTTCTTCAGTGTCTGCTGGATTAAAACCGCTGCATAAAGGGTGACGACCGAGCAGTGCGGTTACAAAGGCACGCTCCAGCCGATCACCCGGCTCATCTGACTGAGATGTCTCGGCCAGATCATACCAAGTACGAAACTTGTGCTTATCAAGGGACTGCCGCACCTCTTGCTGAAGGCCCAGGGTCGCACCAAAGCCGTGCCGAAACAAATCGTTTATACACCAGACGTCCAGCAGATCGGACGCCTTGGCTGTTGCGCCGTCCAGCATGCCGTTTTCCTCTTCGACCAAAAGTGATTCCATTCCTAAAGAAATGGTGTCCCGCACCCGCTCGGCGATATTTGCTATTTGGTTGATATCACGAGCATGCTCTCCATATGCAATGATCGCGCTGTTGATAGCCCAAACGATTTCCTGCTCCAGAACTGACAACCGTTCTCTATCTGTAATCAGAGACAGGGCCTGCTGTAACAGAGAGGTTGCGATCAAAGGGCCGGCGTATACGGACGGCAGTCGGGAGAGGTCGCTGTCTGTCAGTTTTTGAGGTCTGGGGAAAGGCTGACGTATGCCCGGACGGGAGAAAAGAACAGTAGCCTCCTCTGGTGGTACAAAGCCGATATCTTGCATACGGCCGTTTCGGAAGCGCAAGGCCTCTTCCTCGATCTGGGTCTGTAAATCGACACGGGAATCGCTCAACAGTCGATGGGACGCGGAAGGATCACATTGGTACAGCGCGTCCAATAACGAAAAAGGATGGGTCTTCAGGGCTACTTCACTCTTTACATCGAGGAGATAAAAGCCGTCCGGGGTCGCTGCACGCGGCGTTTCTTGGTCTATGGCTTCGTCAGGCATCTGATCGGTATCAGGATCATACACAGCCACGGTCTGGGCCAGATAAAGGAGTTGCACCACATAATCCAGGGAGAAATAAGCCTTGGCCAGGGCTCTGGGGCCGTCCAGCGCAAAAACCGTCAGCCATTCATCAAGACGGTCAAGGGCAAAGTCATAACCATTCCAGCAATCCAGATCGACACAAGCCTCTAGTTGTTTGTTACTCAACTGGACAAGGATGGGCAGGGCCTGCTCCAGGCCGACCTCGCTGACAATATAATATGACTCCAAAGGTTCGAGGGCTGCAACTTTATCGGCCAGGTCGGTGGCGGCCAGAATTCTCTCACCCCGGAGGGACAGGGAACGAATCAGATCGGCACGGAATGGGGTTAATTCAACAATCTTATTATCGGTCATGTTTTCTTGTCAGTCAGAATTGATTAAAATTTCGGCTTGAGGTGCATTGGAACGAAAAACATACATAATCTTTTTGGTTCCCCCTTATCTTCTGGATCAGGCAACAATAGCAAATCGGCTTTGGTCACCATTTCCTGAATGAAACCATTGTGAGATATTTATCTTTATTTATTGAATTACTTAGCCAAACAAACCCCAACTTCTTGTCGCTGGGTGTTTTGTTTTTCAGTAAATAAAATCGCTCTTAACCTTGACTATCTTTCGGATCTCCCCAACACTTTTTTGTGTTGTTTGGGTTAGTGTTTCAAGTTTCATTCGAAATGGGTCCTCTTGGTCAAATGTTGCTTTGGCCTTACTGGATAATCCCTCTAATAGCTGTTGATAGTTATCTGATCCTGCTATAAAAGAGTGGACACTCCGTTAAGCCAATATTATGAAAATTGGCTACATATGTGCTCTTTTACTCGTAATCAAGATATCCCCCCCCTCGGTGATAATTCTTTTATATCCTTATTCTTTTTCATTGGTTGAAGTATCTGTATCAATCCTTTCAATATCATTTACGAGGTCTTCAAAACTGGAATGAATGCTTTCTGCATCTTCATCTGCTGCAGCTGCTATTTCCGCTAAGTCAACATCAGGGTTTAAAAATGCGGTCAATGGGCTTGTGGTAGCCATTACAACAAAATCACCCTGTTCCTCAGCAACAGCATCAACCCGTTGAGTTGAGCGCCATATGGCAAAGACAACAACTGAGTTTAACATAACGCCGATAATCCCATGAAACGCCTGCGGTCCTAAGATGTCCATGGCGAGGGCGGTAGCGGGAGACACGACAGCAGCCCCCAGCGCACTAAGCAACACTAGCGTCCCACTGGCAGCAACCATCTGGGTCGGCGTGAGGTAATCATTAATATGTACAGAGCAGAGAGAATACAAAGGCATTGTCAAGCCACCTACAGTGGCCACAATCGCATAAAACAACAATCCTTGCCCTGTGAAATTCATCGCAAGAAACGCAACTACCACTCCACCAGTACAGCTTAAAATAATTACTTTGGTTGGACCAATGCGATCTGAAAGCCACCCCAATGGATATTGAAACAAAAAACCACCAAGGATAAGCGTACCCATAAATAATGACACATCTTTTACTGACAACCCAATGGAGGTGGCGTAAACAGCTCCCATCCCAAAGAATGTCCCTATCGACATCCCTGCGACAAACATACCAAATACGCCAAGAGGGGAGACTCGATAAAGGTTCAAGATGCCGACATTTTCGAGTGCTTCGAATTGTGGCGCTCGGCCTGCCGATAGAAGAATCGGGATCACAGCTAAACTGATCAAAAGGGATACAAGCACAAATAACTCAAAACCAGATGGGTGGGCAATGTTAAGCAGCAGTTGCCCACCCCCCATCCCACCGAGAGAAACGAGCATGTAAAAGCTTAACAATTTTCAGCGTGTTTCATTCTCCGAAGCTTCGTTAATCCAGCTTTCTACAACAATAAAAATTCCAGCGTAAGCAAAACCTGTGACAAAGCGCATGATCCACCAGACCAAAGGGGTGACAAAAACCGCTTGTACAAGGATTGAGGTAGATGCAAGTGATGCCAAGGCACCGAATGTGCGAACATGACCGACTCTGCCAACAATTTTGGGCACTATATTACAACCGATAATGAGTCCAATGAAATAACCGGACATTACTACACCTGTAATGGTTCTCCCAAAATCTTCGATGGACGCACGCACACCCAGAAGCGTTGCCTGTAAACCGTTACCCAACATGATCAACCCCATGCCAAGAAACAGAGCCCAGCTATTGGAAATAATACTCAATATTTTTAACACTTTGTGACGCATGTACAAATTTTATTATGGATGAATTTTGGCCCATGAATAATTAAATCCAAAATGGAAAATTCGTGAATATAAATTTAAATGAAACTCACAATAAGGAAAGGATTGATAACGCAATATCCAAATAACACTCTCTTGGTACAAAAGGTGGCTGGCAAGTACCGAGTACAGAAAATTACCACTTCTGCGCTATGGTAAGCCTTCAATCAATTTCCCTATCAAATTGCTCTGGGAGCGGGAACCTTAGGTAAGATTACCAGAACGAACATCTGCCAGATTTGATTCGGCCCAAACTTTACAGAGCTACCGTTCTTTGGTTCCTGGTAGGCCAAATGCCTATCATACTATTAACTGCTACCCGTCCCTGGTAATTCCAGATTATGTTTGCTGGTCACTCTGGGGAGAGATGTCTTTAAGATTCATAAAAATCTAAGATCGAATTGTGTCTCAAACCGGTTCTTCTTTTTTGTTTTTAATGATCAGTTGACTTTTGTTTTCGGCATCCATCCTATCTTCAGCCACAAACGTAAAAACTTCTAGAGTATCTTTTTTGATCAATTCATAATTGTCGTCACCAATACATCTTAGAAGCCAATCTCTCCATTCATGAACAATTTCTTTCCGCATATCGTACCCGTCTCATGGACTTTGGGATGTAAATATATTTTTACAAATTATCTTCGTGCATTACTCAAATAAGCGGGCTTTCAGGAACACAACACAATGAAAAAAGGTTCCTGATACCTCCCGGTTATTTTCAAGAAAAAAAGATTAAGGTCCGTGTAACTCATCCTGACTTTCAAATTGTAACAACAACTTAAAACCATTCAATTCGGAAGTGCTGTTGAAAAAAAGGTGAGTCGCGCGTTCCCTTTTCGTACCTGTACTCCCTAGATACTTGTCAACACCTGTGTATACCGATCCATGATCTGACTCATGACAGGTTCAAGTTCATCTGGATGAATTACCAATAAATCTCCAGGTTCTGCCTTTGAGAAAAGATAATCTACAGCTTTGTCCGGTTCTGCAACGATTTCAATGTTTTTGTCTTGAAATCCTCCTTTAATCAGCCCCTCATAAACGAGCTTTGGGGTCTCGCCCATCGGCCTATGGCGGGGATCAAAGTCAGTTAAAAGGATATAGTCGTAGACTAAAGCCAAGGCCTTACCGTACTCAATAATTTGTTCATTGGTGCGACTCCCTGTCCCGTGACATAACGCAATTTTTCTCCCAGGGGAAAGTCGTGGCAGTAACTCCGCCATAGCACGAGCTGATTCTGGATTATGTCCATAATCCAGAAGGACTTTGTAGGTGTGAAAGTCAAACAGATTCATTCGCCCTGGATTTTGATTCGCTGAAGGATGGAATGTCATAATTCCATTACGAATCTGCTCAACGGGCAAACTCAATCCATGAAGAGCTCCGATTGATGCTAGTGCATTGGAGATATTAAAATCAATAATTCCGCCAAACGTGATTGGAATCTCTTCCAATGTACAAACCGTAATGTCTAATTCACTGTTTCGGATGATGACATCTCGTTTGTCTAGCGTGACAACAGTTCCCCCCTTTCTTACATGCTCTATGATTTTTTTATCATTGGAATTGAGAGAAAATAAAATGATATTTCCACACGCACGATCCACCATATCCATTGTGGCAACATCATCAGCGTTTAAAACTGAAGTACCAGTTGCTTTAACTGCTTCTATTACTGTAGCCTTGACAAGGCTCAAATCTTCCTGGGTTTCGACCCAGTCTGTTCCTAGATGGTCACTGCCTATATTTAACAATATCCCTACATCAACTTCCTGAACACCAAGACCTCGTCTTGCAATGCCTCCCCGAGCTGCTTCTAGAACAATATGATCCACAGTAGGCTCTCTGATCACAATTCCCGCGCCGTCCGGGCCACTATAATCCCCATTTACTATAGGATATCCATCTATTATAACGCCAGTGGTGCAGGCCAGACCAACCTTTTTCCCAGAATACTTCAAGGTGTGACTGATGAGTTTACATGTTGTCGTTTTCCCATTTGTTCCTGTCACAGCTATAACTGGAACAGGTTCGTATCCATTAGGAAAAAGCATATCTACTAGAGGCGTTGCTACGTTCCGAGGCTGTCCATGAGTCGGTTCAAGGTGCATCCGGAAACCCGGTGCAGCATTAACCTCAACCACTTTTAGGCCTGATTGATCAAGGGGAAGTGAGATATCGTCCGCTATGGCATCAACGCCAACGACATCAAGCCCGATTATCCGGGCTGCTCGTTCAGCCATTAGTCGAATATCCGGGTTTATCTCATCTGTTACATCGGTTGCGGTGCCGCCCTGGCTGAGATTCGCGGTGGTTTTCAGGTAGATCGTCTCTCCTTTCTGAGGGACCGAATCTGTTGAAAGCCCTCGTAACTTTAAGAGCCTTTCCGTCATATCATCGATATCGATTTGTGTGAGTACATTTTCATGGCCAAAACCACGGCGAGGGTCTTTATTCACCTCTTCAATAAGTGTTGCGATGGATGATATTCCGTCTCCAACAACATGTGCTGGTTCCCGCCTTGCCGCCGCCACAAAGGTACCATCAATAACGAGAAGCCTAAAGTCGGAACCCTTGACGTATTCTTCAACTATGACGCGATTGTGATAAGCTTTCGCAACTTTAAAAGCCCGCTTTAACTGATCGATATCGGTAATATTTATTGTGCCGCCATTCCCGTGATTACCCACATCCGGCTTGACCACAACGGCAACACCAAGATCATTATACACTGATACAGCTTCTTCTTCCGTCAACGTTACTCGGCCATAAGGGACAGGGATCCCGGATTTCTCCAAAAGTCTCTTTACCTGGTTTTTTTCATCAGCCATCTCAACAGCAATGGCTGAAGTATGGCTTGTTATAGAGGCCTGAATTCGTTTTTGGCTCGCACCAAATCCCAATTGAATGTAGCTATCATTATTTAATCGGAGAAAAGGAATACCCCTTGATTGAGCCTCTTTGACAATGCTCCAGGTCGTTGGCCCTAACATATCTTCTTCGCGTAACACCTTGAGCCCAGAAACTATCGTGTCGAGCTCAACGCTTTTTCCTTCAGAGACAGCTTCGAATAAGAGAACAGCTTCCGTTGCGGCTTTTAATCCGGCGGATTCAATTCGATACCGAAAGACGACCACGTAAATCCCAGGTTGGTCAGTGTCGAAGGTTTTGCCATAACCAACTTCCATTCCGGCTAAACATTGCAGTTCAATGGCAATATGCTCAATAATGTGTCCTGCCCAGGTTCCCTGTTCGAGTCTTTTGATAAATCCACCGGGGGAGCCTATAGAACATCCATGCTGCTGGAAGCTTGGAATAAGGTGGACGAGTCGATCTGTGAATCCATCAATCTTGGAGGACGGACGTTGTTCATATCCTTTAATATCCAACACCATGAAAATTGCAGAGTGCCTGGTATATCTGTTGGGGCCACGAAGAGCTCTCAGTTCTTTTATTTCAATCATTTCGAACTCCTTTTTTTTTCATTTTTTTCTGTGATTCAGGTGACAAAAAACGTCTGTTTGTAAAATCGTATCCGTAGCCGTTTACGAGGGTATGTATCCTGATATTTTCAACTGCAATCGGTTCGCCTGGTTCAATATCGATTATATTGGAATGGGAAATATCGCTCCCATCGACGATAATAACCTGGCCAGTCCCGATGATCTCAACGGTTCCGTCTCCTTTGAGAATTACACCAGAATCTTCCTCTATTCCGACTCCAATACAGGTTGGATTCGTGGTAATAATCTGTACCAGGCGACCAATACGACCACGCGAGACGAAATGAGTGTCAAAAATTATTTTATCTACAAAACCAAACCCAGCGGTAGTGAGAACTTTCCCTTTGATGAACCCTTCTTCACTCTTCCCTTCATAAATCATGGTATCTGAGAATACAGCAGCTCCGGCACTGGTGCCGGCGATAAGAGCTCCAGCCACAAGTCGATTCTGGATAGCTTCGAGCACCTCTGATCCACCTAAGATAGTCGTCAGGCGTAATTGATCACCTCCGGCCAAAAAAATCAGATCCGCCTCTTCAATTGTTTGAGCAAGATCACTATCGTTTGCCTGTTCCCTTGATGTAATATTCAATATATTTATAGAGGAAGCACCAAGTGTGCTAAATACCTTGTGATACTCTTTACCTCGCAGGTCAGGTTCTTCGCTCGCGGTAGTTATTACAGAGACGTTAAAGCTTTTTTTGCAAACTTCCTGCACAACACGTGTGAGAACAAGTAATTCATTTACTTTGTCTTCATTTCCACCAATTGCAATCAAACGTCCCAGGAAATTAGGATGTAATGCCATATTAGTAACTCTCTAAAAGATGTGACCAGGCCATTCCATTACGGGCCCAAGACGCAAATTTGTTATGGGTTAAAATGATAAGTCCAACATCAACAGAGTCGTCGAAAAGCGTCATGGCCTTTTCTGCAGCTTCATTTGGATTCATTTTTCCTTCGAGCCAACCATAAACTTCTTTTGCCAGTAGTTTGAGGGCGATAAATTCCCCATCTCCAGTACATGCAACAGCTCCTACTGGGCCGCAGAAAAGCCCGCAGCCTGGAAGAGGTACATCACCAACACGTCCGAGAGCTGCACCCTGCAACCCTCCGGAACTCAGAGCTGCGGCAAAAACTTTCCCATCAAAGGCGACGGCACCGACGGTATCACAGGAAGGCAAAGTGTCGTTACAAGGGACAGTTCGAAATTCAGGATCCATTAAACTCGCAATAGGTATATTATGTACTTTTGCAAAACAGCGAGCTCCGTCACCCACTATGAGGATATGAGGTGAATAGAGTAATACTCCCTGTGCGATTTCGATTGGATTTTGAGTGTCCTCAACACAGGCGACTGCCCCAAATTCACCTGTACTCAGCATGCATGACGCATCCATCTGGATTGTCCGACCATCAGCTCTAAGTTGAGAGCCAACCCCTGCATTAAATCGAGGGTCGTCTTCTAAAATCTCACGGCATGAACAACTGCTCCTAAGGCTGACCCTCCTGTTCCCAGAATATCCATCCCTATCTCTGCAGCAGATTGCGGGCCATCTGAATCCCGGGGGGACGAACCAGCACCTCCATGTGTTATAATTGCACGTTGAAACAAAGGTACCTCCATTGCACTTATCCACCTTGAGGGACAGAATTGAGTACCCCTCAAGGGGGAACTGAACTTAGTCCCAGCTTAATTTCTATTTGCCGGGGTTAGTAAATAAAATCGCTTTCATCTTTGACTAGCTTCCTGATCTCTCCAACACTTTTTTGTGTTGTTTGTGTTAGTCGAGCCAGTTTCATCTGAAAGGGGTCTTCCTCTTTAAATGTAGCTTTAGCCTTGCTTGACAATTCTTCTAACAACTCTCGATATTTATCTATTTCTTTTAGTAGTGACCGTCTTTGATCATGTTGTTCAGACAAAAGCTCAATGTACGAAGCAAGTCGAGTGACAGATAACTCTACAAGAATATCACGTGCTATATCATACCGACCCAACATGACATCGATTAGATCTAATGCCTTTCTACTTAGGACAAATGTTTTAGGCCGACAGTCATCATCATTGCGACAATACGTTTGGGCTTCTTTAGCCAATATGTCGAGAATCTTCTCGTCTTCAATCAACTGCTCAAGTAGTGTTTTCTGTTTAATACCTAGGTGTTTGGCAGATAATTTTAGCAAGTTAATGGTTTTCTCCGGCAACTTGAACGTAGTTCTTACCGATTGCCTTTTTTTGAGTTCATCTGCATCAACTTGCAAAATTATGTCTTTTTCGATCTCTCTCTTTGTCATCGCTCACCTCTTACGGTTCGTATTTATATCATTAATTGTTACTATACGCATATATGTAGAAAAAGTAATATATATATTAAAATTAAAAAATGAATACATGTTGACGGGTGATGTTTAGTAACTATCATCTCCAGTGGCATTGCAGTAATTGAATCAAAGAGAGCAGTGCTTGCACTCGATTTTTAACATCAAAACGTTGGAGAAAAAAATGAAAATCCGTCCATTAAATGATCGTATTCTCGTTCAGAGAGTTGAAGAAGAAGAGAAAACAGCAGGTGGCATTATTATTCCTGACAACGCTAAAGAAAAACCGGTAGAAGGTAAAATAGTCGCGGTTGGCCCCGGCAAACTGAATGATGTCGGGGAGCGTGTGGCACTGCAGGTAAAAAAAGGTGATGCCGTACTCTTTTCAAAATACGGTGGAACCGATATTAAGCTAGACGGAGATGATTATCTGATCATGCGTGAAGATGATGTCCTTGGAGTCATCGAGGGATAGTTGGTTGTTGTGATAACAGATTGCTGTAACCATAGTTTCAACCCATAATAAATTGCTATAAAAAAAACTGGAGAGACCCCAATGGCAGGAAAAGATATTAGATATGGTTCGAAAGGCCGCGAGGCAATTCTTGCCGGAGTTAACATTCTTGCAAACGCAGTCAAAGTTACCCTCGGCCCGAAAGGCAGGAACGTTTTAATCGAAAAATCCTATGGCGCGCCGACCATCACCAAAGATGGTGTCACCGTTGCCAAAGAGATTGAGATAAAAGACAAGATCGAGAACATGGGGGCACAGATGGTTAAGGAAGTTGCTTCCAAGACCTCCGACGTAGCTGGTGATGGAACTACCACAGCAACCGTTCTCGCCCAGGCAATCTATGCTGAAGGCGTCAAGCTTGTTGCCGCTGGCGCCAACCCAATGGAACTCAAGCGAGGAATCGATAAATCTGTAGAAGTTGTCGTGAACAAGCTCAAGGAAATTGCAACCCCGACCAAAGAGCAGAAAGAGATCGCCCAGGTTGGAACCATCTCCGCAAACAATGACAAGACCATTGGTAACATCATTGCTGAGGCTATGGATAAGGTTGGCAAAGAAGGTGTTATCACCGTTGAGGAAGCAAAATCAATGGAGACCACCCTGGATGTCGTTGAAGGTATGCAGTTCGATCGCGGATATCTCTCTCCGTATTTCATTACTGATCCGGATCGCATGGAAGTAAGAATGGATGATCCTTACCTGTTGCTCGTTGAGAAGAAAGTATCCAACATGAAGGATCTGTTGCCGATTCTTGAGTCCGTTGTCAAGTTAGGTAAAGGTCTGCTCATTATAGCTGAGGATGTTGATGGCGACGCCCTTGCAACTCTGGTTGTTAATAAACTGCGCGGAAACCTTCAGGTTGCTGCAGTTAAGGCTCCTGGTTTTGGTGATCGCAGAAAGGCAATGCTTGAAGATATTGCAACCCTCACCGGTGGCAAGGTGGTTTCGGAAGATCTCGGAATTAAGCTTGAAAATATTACCATCGAAGATCTCGGCACTGCAAAACGGATTGTAATCGACAAAGATACAACAACCGTTGTTGATGGAGCCGGTGACAAAGAGAAAATTGCTTCCCGTGTTAAACAGATCCGCACACAGACCGAAGATACAACATCTGATTATGATCGAGAAAAACTTCAGGAACGCCTTGCAAAATTAATCGGTGGTGTTGCAGTTATCAACGTCGGTGCTGCTACCGAGATTGAGATGAAGGAAAAGAAAGCTCGTGTTGAAGATGCGCTAAACGCAACTCGTGCAGCAGTAGAAGAAGGTGTTGTTCCTGGTGGTGGAGTCGCCTACATCCGTTGCCTTGAAGCGCTTGCAGCTCTTGAGATTGAAGGAGAGCAGGCACTTGGTAAAAACCTCCTTATGCGGGCCCTTGAAGAGCCAATTCGTCAGATAGCCAACAATGCTGGCCATGAAGGCTCCGTTGTAGTTGAGAAAGTTAAAACACTTGAAGGTGCTTACGGATTCAATGCTGCTACAGAAGAATACGTAGATCTTATTGCAGCTGGTGTCATAGATCCTGCCAAAGTAACACGCACTGCGCTGCAAAATGCGGCATCCGTGTCCGGCATGCTACTTACTACAGAGTGTATCATTGCAGATTTTCCTAATGATACAAATGATGGAGGCGGTATGTCAGGAGGTATGGGTGGAATGGGTGGCATGATGTAATAATGCATTTCCCACGTCTAGCCTGAATTATCCGGGTGAGTTTATCTGTATGAAAAGGCTGTGTTGCCATCCCCTCAAGGGAATAGGACTACCTCTGAGGGGTTGAGATTGGTACAAGATATCATAGGAACAGAAAATGACAACGTCACAAGGATTTATTGATTATATCAAAATAAAAAGGCCCTCTGTCTGGACGAGCTTGGAATATGCCGCCCAGGAAGGACTGGTCTATATCGATATAGACTCTGATGCGGTGACCGCTTCAAACAGACTTCTTTTGACGTATCCTGATCTCCATGAAGTTCTTTCTGTTTTGATCAACCAGTGGGCCGAATCCGCTGAAAGTGGTCATGACTTTTTGCACGATATCTTCAATCAAGAGAAAAAAGAACATGACAAATAAAGAGACTCAAGCCATCAATGCAGTTTTTGACGCCCTTATTGAACCGACATTGAAGTGGTCTATTAATTCACTTAATTTACTTAAGAAAAAAGTAATGAGAGACAACCGTCTTTTTATTGATGTTAACTTGATATCGGACGATAGTGAGCAAAAGAAAATATTTATACAACAAGCAGAAAAGGCACTGGGAGATATAGGTTTTGATAAAGTGACCATAAACCTTGGCAAAGTAAATGTAGCAACCGAAGGGGTAAGCGGAGTCAAACATATCCTACTGGTTGGTTCTGGCAAAGGTGGTGTAGGTAAATCAAACACTGCAGTAAACCTTGCAGTTGCTATAAGTAAACTTGGATTCAAAACGGGTCTTATGGACGGTGATATCTATGGACCGTCATTTCCGACAATGCTTGGTGTCACAGAAAAACCGGAAGTTCTTACATCAGAATACCTTTTGCCAATAGAAATTCATGGTATGAAAACAATGTCTATCGGTTATCTGGTGGACAAGGGCAAAGCTCTTACCTGGCGGGGAAACCTTACCAGCGGGACTGTACTACAGTTTATTCAGAAAACATTCTGGGGATCGCTTGACTACCTTGTCATAGACTTGCCCCCTGGAACAGGTGATATTCCACTTACGTTAGCCCATAAAGTCAAATGCGATGGAGTTGTTCTGGTCACTACACCACAAAATATAGCTCTTGATGATGTGCGGAGAGCCGTAAGCATGTTTGAGGAATGTGAAATACCGATTCTTGGCATTGTTGAAAACATGAGTTATGGGGTTTGTAGCAGTTGCGGCCATCACAATCATTACTTCCCAAAGGCGAAACAAGGCGGTGCTGATGACCCTTTAACAAACATTGAAACATTGTGTTCCATTCCCCTATCAAAAGATATCTGCAGTGCAGCAGATGCAGGTATACCTTTAATGCTAATGGATGGAGATATTGATGCCATGAAAATATTTGAGGAGCTTGCTGTTAAGGTTACAGACAGCATAAGCAAGTCAAAACAACTATCATTAACGGAAAGAGAAACCATGCTTGAATTATAGTTGTTCAAATCCGATCTGATATTCACCATAACAAGCTTGCAATTTTGTATGGAAGGCAAATATTTCATAAGAGAGAACTATGACATTATCAGCAAAACAACGCGAAAAAATGCTTGTTGCCAATCAGAGAGAGTTTGGAGAGTTATACCAGAATCTTGATTTTCCAGATAGTCTCGCACTGCAGGTAGCGGACCAGAAACGGTTGGAATACATGGTGGAATTGCAAGAAACGGTAACCATCGGCTCCCTCGGAACCAAACTCGATACCCGCAGATTATCGCCTGGATGCCGGATCTGCACAGAAGGCGGCTGGTCATGTCTTTTCATCAGCGGCAAATGTAATTGTCATTGTTTCTATTGTCCAACCTCCCAAGACGATGTGGGAATGCCAACCACAAACTCAGTTGAGTTTGCCGAGCCCTCCGATTACGTAACCTATCTTGAACGCTTCGGATTTACCGGAGCAAGTATTAGTGGTGGGGAACCTCTTTTAACGCCGGAGCGCTCACTTGCTTTTGTCAGGGCAATCAAAGATTATTTCGGCTCAGCCATGCATGTCTGGCTCTACACCAATGGCACACTTGCAACGGTTGATATCCTAACTCAATTGCGCGATGCAGGGCTTGATGAGATTCGCTTTGATATCGGTGCAACCGACTATAACTTAGAACCACTACAACGATCTGTTGGACTGATCCCGACGGTAACTGTTGAAATTCCAGCCATTCCAGAAGAGAAGGAACGGATGAAGGGTTTGCTTGGCGAATTGCAGGATAAAGGTGTGCAGCATCTCAATTTGCATCAACTTCGTCTGACCCCCTTTAATTATCACAAGTTGCAGGCTCGCAATTATCGCTTTATTCATGGTGAAAAGGTCACTGCACTCGATTCCGAAATTGCAGCTCTGGAGATCCTGCGTCATGGCATCCGCGAGAACATAGATCTACCCATCAACTACTGCTCCTTCCCCTATAAAAACCGCTTTCAGGGCCGAGCTTCGCGACAGCGAAATGCATCTTTTCTACTCAAAGGATTTGAAGCCCTGACCGAGAACGGTTTTATTCGCAATATGACCTTGCTGGGTGAATCGAAAAAACTCGAAAAAATTGTCATCTCTTTCCACAAACAAGGTTATAACAATACCTTATGGAATCTTAATGGTGCCAAAAATCGCTTGACACTGCACCCGAGTCTCTGGTCGCTAGTTGAACCTGACGGTTTACGATTGTTGATCGCTCATAGCGCCACCTATCAAAAATCTTCAGTAACTTACCGCAACCCCTTCACTACAGTTGAACTGAGTCCGACGAAAAACGTCGTGCTCGAACGGGAAAAACACCATGCAGACTTTGAGCTTGACCAAGACCAGGCAGAACTGTTTGGCAAAGTCTTCTTGCTGAAAACACACTCCCCAGATGAACTACCAAAGCAGGACATCTGGGAAGAGCTACTGATTTTTGAAAATACGCCGGAAGGTTTGCTGGAATATTTTTAATTTTCCAGCAAAACGTTTTTGCTTTTTGGGGTCAAAGAAATTCTAATCTGCTAATTAATATTGTCGTTCACCCTAAAGTGGGCGGAGCTCCGAATACACATAGTAAAATTATATATCTGCCAAGTATATACCACGATTATACACCAGAACACTAGGTGGGCGTTAAGAGGTACCGCAGAGCTAAACATTGCTCGTTTTGGGTTCGCAACTCAGCTTGATGTTAATAATGCCACTACGAAGGTTTGAATATTCTACCAACCCTCAAGCTTAACCTTGTTCAGTTTAACCTTGATCATGATCAAATATCATGATCAAAGTGGAGCATCTTGTTTCTCCATAATTTCAATAACATTCCGAGAAAACGTCTCTAAATCAAGAGTTTTAGTTGTTGATCATTCCAGATTACCTTTCGTGTTCCCGTTGAGGTGAGATGTTAGGTGTTGTGCTAGGTAGCACAACACGTGTTAGCACTTATCTGTCATATCTAATCAGAACGTGTTGCTGAAAACTTCTGCATGCAGCCTAGCCGTTTGGTAACGGATGCTGATTGACCCTGTGCAAAATTTCAATACTGTCTGGGGTAAATGGCTCTAGTGCTGCTTTGTCTTGTATTTCACGAGTTGATAAGAATACCCCATATTCCACCTCTTCTTTTTGGAGGACGAAAGGGCCGTTATGGTGGCAGCGGTAAACAGCCCCCCATACTTTGTTGTGGCCTTCTTCGTAATAGTGATTGAAAAGAAATTCCAGAGGTGTGTCGGTAATACCAAGTTCTTCTGCGAGTTCGCGTTCTGCTGAGATATCGTAGGATTCTCCTGCCAGGACTACACCACCTGCAGCAATGTCCCAATACCCTGGGTAGATATCTTTTGTTGTCGTACGTTTCTGAATGAACAGTTCATTACTGGAGTTGTATACCAGGATGTATGAAGCCCGATGTGTTAAACCTTTCTGGCGCATGACTGCTCGTGGTTCAGCCCCAATGGGTTGATTTTCTCTGTTTACTATCTGAACGATCTCTTCTGCAGGTGTGGTCATATGCGGGCCTGGATTTTCATGGGCTGATTCGTTGCACTGTTTGCACGGTCATTCGGGGGTTGCTGTGGCCAGTACTTCGTCTTCTCTTACAATCAGAGGCGTATCTATGGGACCACGGTTAAAGAGCAGTGTTTGCAGTAGCCAGCAGTAGAAGAATACGGCCAGTACGGCAAAAGACGGATAAAAGTAGCCAAGTGGACAGAGTATCAGGACAGTCAGCCAATGCAGTAAAATAACCTTATGGGAATGCAGACGAAGTGGGAAGTCTCCATGTCTGCTGATCACGGCAAGCCCACTAAGGTTCCAGCCATAAAGGGCGGTGAATGCATGCAGACGTAAGAGTGGCAGTGTTCGTTGTGGATCATAACTTTGAGAGAAGGCAAACAGGATATAGAGAATGCCCGTTATTGAGGTTATGACCAAAAAGAAAATGCCGGATGTGAGAAATGCTTTCTGCTGTAACTTGATACCTTGATGGTAGTAAAGGTAGAGGACAAGGGATACTGCTACAAAGAGTGTTGTTGCAATCATTACCTGAGGGACAAACCATCGGGCCAGAATAAAAAGAAAGAATACAATAACCCCAAGGTTTATTGTCCAGAACAGCGCCTCTTTAATGTGCATGGTCATCTGCATTTCATGCTCTTTCATAAGAGAGAAAATAACAGACATGCTGATAAGTGAGATGGGAAAGGAAAATCCGAGAAAGAAGGTGTCGAGTTTGAGTTTTTCCAGCGTGAACCAGTGTCCATAGGCATCGTTTAGTATGACCGGGCTAGAAAGGGCAAGGCCTATCGACAGGCAAAGAAGGGATGCCTGATGAAATTTTCGTGATACATCTTCTTTTGTTGAAAAAAGCCCGTAGGGAATCATAGAACCAAAATGCGCTATGCGAACCTGTTCAACTAAAAAAGAGAGTATGAGAGGTATAATGAGTGCAGGAATATACCAGCCCATGAATGTGAAAAATGCAAAACTCAAAGAGAGCAGAAAGAAGAGTCGGGCTGTTTTTGATAAAACTTTTTTATTCTCAGTAAAGTAGAGCAGCATGGTGCCGCCGCTACAGAGGTTGAAAAGAAAAATGTGCAGTCGCTCAAAGTTGAGTTGCTCGGGAGGAATGATATGATGCAGGAATCCACAGCCAAGAGCAATGGTCATGACTATCATAAAGGTTGTTTTTAATTGCCAGCTCACCGTGACTGTCCTTTGCGTGTGTCTGAATATTCTGTTTTCCCAAGCAGAACCCTGAGTGCTTCCAGAAGTGTGGGATGACGAAACCTGAAACCGGAATCAATGAGTTTCTCAGGGGACACCTGATTGCCGGACAATAATATTTCTGTGGCCATCTGTCCATATATGATCTTCAGCGACGATGCTGGGATATGCAGGAGGAGGGGGCGGCCGGTTACCATGGCTAATGTTTTTAATAATTCTCTGTTGGTAACCGGGTATGGTGCGGCAATGTTGACAGGCCCTGTGAGTTCTGGTGTCACAATGCAATGGAGCATTGCCGAGACCATATCATCGATACTCATCCAGCTAATGTACTGGTTGCCATCGCCGAAACGCCTGAAAAAGCCAAAGGGGTCAGTGACCAGCAGACGTTCCAAGGCGCCGCCGCGAGGAGTGAGAGCGACACCAAGGCGCATGATTACTGTACGAATCCCGGCTTCCGTTGCAGGTGCCGCAGCATGTTCCCAGGCTGAACAGACATCAGAAATAAAATCTTTTCCCGCAGGATGATCTTCTGTGACAAGTGTATCTTTACAATCACCATAGTAACCTACCGCGGAAGCTGATAAAAATACTCCCGGTTTCTTCGGTAGTGAGGCTATGGTTCGTGCCAATAGATCTGTGCCCCTGGTTCGGCTTTCCACGACTCTTCGTTTTTTTTCTTCAGACCATCGCCCAAGGCCAATGTACTCTCCAGCCAGATGGATAACGCCGTCGAGTTCCGGTAGGGTGCTGGCGTCGAGAATCCCTTTTACCGGATCCCAGAATATCTCTTTTTTTTCTGAATCTGCAGGGCGCCTAACCAACGTCCATACCTCATGACCACCTGTCGTCAGAAGGGGAATGAGTGCACTGCCCAGAACACCACTGGCGCCGGAGATGAGTATACGCATGGTCTTTTGGCTACAACGGGCATGGAGACGCAGATCTTCTCTCAAAACATGTTCACGGTGGGTGAAAATCTGGGTGAGCATTTTCATGACATGATCGGTTGCTAGAGACGGCAAAAATTTCTGCCCAGGCAGGGCGAACTGGATGCTATCTTCAAGCAGTGCACCGTCATCGGTATCTGAAAAACTGTGTGTATGGCTAAAATGGGCAAAGGGGCCTTTATGCTGAATATCCCGAAACATGACACCGGGAGTCTCTTCTATATGATGAGCTTCCCATTTTAGAGAGAAGGGGCCCTGGTGGAGTTTCATCAGCACTTTGCCACCCGGAGCAATGGACCCTTTTTTCCAGAGAATTTCCGAACCGTCCCAGGGGGGGAGTAGACGCTCAAGCGCTCCTGGTCTACTGTGAAAATTGTAGAGTTCCTGTGCTGTGCAGTTAAACAGCGATCTATATGTGAAAGTTTTTATAATTCTCACCCTGATGAGTAAATTTGCAGTTTTCTGGTTTTGCTGCATGTGCTCTGGGCAGCTATTCTCCTGTAAGCCTTAAGGATACAACGTAATGCGGACACTGTAAGCTATGGTAACCATGATCAGTAAAAATGACAAATGGGCAGATGAGAGACCGGCTATGGAGAATCAACTTGTCCTGAGTATATTTAGGGATTGACTTCTTCCTCAATACGATGAAATATAGCACGTAAACGTGCATATGAACATATCACCTTGTGGTATAATCCGGGTGTATCCCGGTTTTAATGATGAGAGAACAGGAGACTGTCATGCAGAAAAAAAAGATTGTTGTGATTGGAGGGTCAGCCGCCGGAGCTAAGGCTGCCGCCAGAGCCAGGCGCCTTGACCAAAATGCTGAGATAACGATCATTCAGAAGAGCCCGGACCTCTCTATGGCCAGCTGCGGTTACCCGTATTACGTAGGCGGCACTTTTAAAGAGCGAAATCAGCTATTGGCAACTCCAACCGGAATCGTCCGTGACAGCATGTTCTTTGCCAAAGCCAAAGACATTAATGCATTGACGGAAACAGAGTGTGTTTCCATAGACCGCGAGGCTAAACAGATAACGTGTAAAAACCTGAAAAATGGTGAAGAGAGCAGACTTCTGTATGATAAACTTGTTCTTGCTATGGGTGCAAAAGCAAATCTGTTGCCAGTAGCGGGTCGAGATCTGGATGGTATAACCACCTTTTTGACCATGCAGGATACTGATTACCTTCACGATCGTTGTGCATCCGGAGAGGTTAAGCGGGCTGTAGTTATTGGCGGTGGTTTAATTGGTGTTGAAGCGTGTGAGGCTCTTCGGGCGTGTAACATTGAAGTGACTCTGATTGAAATGGAAGAGCAGGTGCTGACTTTTCTCGATAAGCAGTTGGCAATGCTGGTCGGTAATCACATGAAGAGCAAGGGGGTAGAGCTGCTCACCGGGATGAAGCTTGAACAGTTTATAGGTGAGAACGGTAAACTGACTGGTGTACAACTCGCAAGCGGTGAGAGCCTTTCCTGCGATCTGGCCATTATGGCAGCAGGTGTTCGCCCTAATGTTGAAATTGCAACAGCGGCAGGACTTGAGGTTGGTAAACTGGGTGGGCTTGTAGTCAATACGTATATGCAGAGTTCGGATCCGGATATCTATGCGGCCGGTGATTGTGTGGAGTGTACCAACTTGCTGACCGGTAAAAACGTCCATGCACCTATGGGTGATCTTGCTAACCTGCAGGGCCGGGTTGTTGGTGATAACGTGGTTGGGGGGAATTGTACAACTTTTCCAGGAACCACCCAGACTGCCATTTGCAAAGTGTTTGACTTTGCAGCCGGAGTTACCGGTCTTACCGAAAAGGCCGCGCTTGCCGGAGGGTATACTGATATTGAAACCGTTATCAATGCAAGCCCGGATAAACCCGGATTTATGGGGGCAAAGCTTCTGATCAGTAAGATTCTTGTTGAAAAAGAAACTGAGCGCATTTTGGGCTATCAGTGTGTGGGAAGTGGTGATGTTTCCAGGCAGTTAGCCACAGCTGCAATGGCCATTCGAGGTAAGCTTACGGTTGCTGATCTCAGTTGTGCAGATCTGCCATATGCACCGCCATATTCACTGGCTATAGATCATTTCATAGCTTCAGCTCATATCATCCAGAACAAGTTGCAGGGGCGGTTAAAAACTGTTTCTGCAGAAGACGTATTTAAGCAAATTGAGCAGGGTAATCCACCTGTATTTATAGATGGTCGTGGTCCGGATGAACATGAGGTCTTGCGTCTTGGCGTTGGGGAAAAGTATATTCCTGTGGGAATGCTCCGGAATGTGCTTGGCGATTTACCAGAAGATAAAAATGCTGAAATAGTCTGTTTCTGTAAAATATCTCTTCGTGGTTACGAAATTGCGTGTATTCTTGAGGCCAATGGGTATACCAATGTAAAAGTGATGGAAGGGGGAATCATGGCCTGGCCATATCCCCGTGAGCGGTGATTAAAAGATAATCGCCCGAAATATAAATAATGAGGGCTGTAACGTGATGGAAATGAAGGACGGAGGGGTTCTTGGTAACCACGACAATTGTATCATCTGTGGCAGGAATAATCCGTTTTCCCTGGGGCTGCAGTTTCAGTCACTGGCGGGTAATGCGGTGGAGGCCTCCTTTGTCGGTGGCCCTCACCTTCAGGGGTACGAGGGCATTCTTCATGGAGGGGTAATCTCTGCGGTTCTTGACTCGGCCATGGCGCATTGTCTGCTCCTTCAGGATATAAAAGCCGTAACCGGTGACTTGCGAGTGCGCTTCCTGCATGCGATACCTTGTAGCAGCCGGGTGACAATCCGTGCCTGGTTGACCTGTGCAGTTTCAACACTGTATGAGCTGAAAGCTGAAGCCAGGGTTGATGGTCAATTGGTCGCCCGGGCCAAAGCCAAATTCATGCAGAAAGAAGGTGTAAAGTGATCTTTCGTCTTACAATAGTTGTTGACAACAAAGCGGAAAATGACCTGGTCTCCGAGCATGGTTATGCCCTGCATATTGAGACACCAGAGGGAAATATCCTGCTGGATACTGGCCAGCGGGATGCGTTTTTTCCAAATATGGAACAACTTGATCTTGATCCTGCAAAGATATCGAGCCTGGTACTAAGTCATGGTCATTATGATCATACTGGTAGCGTGGCTGAACTATTGAAATCTAATAGAAATCTCGATATCTATCTTCATTCCGCCGTCTTTCAGCCACGATACAGTCTGGATGGTGAAGCGCCACGCATTGTGAAGATGCCCTTTAAAGCAATGGAAGCTATTACTCAGCATAATGATGAAAGGGTTCACTGGCTGAGCAGACCGGTGGCAATTTCTGGTGCTATTGGTATTACAGGGGCTATTTCTCGTGAAAATGATTTCGAGGATACCGGTGGTTCATTCTATCTCGATCCGGATGGGCGTGAGGTGGATACAATAAAAGATGATATTGCCCTTTGGTTGCATGGACCAGAGGGGTTGATTGTCTGCGTGGGCTGCTGTCACTCCGGCCTGGTAAACACTTTGAACCACATCATTAGCAGAACTGGTGAAAAGAGAATAGCCATGGTGATAGGTGGTTTGCATCTGCTGCATGCATCTGCTGAGCGATTACAGAAAACGGTTGATAGCTTGGCGGCATTTGATATTAAAAAGATTGTGGCTTGCCACTGTAGCGGTGATGAGGCGGTTCGTTACTTGCGTGAACACCTGAAGGCTGAAGTGGTGGACGGATATGCCGGTATGAGAATTGAGATATAAGGTTAGGCAACACCTCGAACGATCTGAGCCAGTGTGACCCGAACTGATTGACGTCATTGCGTGGTCTGTAAGCTAACGGTAAAACAGAGCAACTGTAGTTTTCCAACGTAAATCGTTCCTGGAAGTCTGATTTTCCAGGAACGATTTCACGTTACATGGGATTGTCGCTGGTTGTAGAAATATCTTTGGTAGATAGATCTTTACCTTGTTGAAGTATTAACATCGCCTATTTAGTTTCACCATCTTTCCATTTCTCTCCTAAGCCATCAGCGATCCACAATTGCAGTCCTGTTAGATCAGTGTCACTGCGATGACCTTTGTTACCTGTATAAGCCATATTAAACGTACCGAATTGTATAGGGCCGTGTTCACTATTGTGCAATACCTGGTAAGTATTACAGTAACATTGACAAAACATAGGACAACTGCACGTTTCTAGAGCAGTTCCATTAAAATGCCACTTAGACGCAAGACGTGGTTTTAGATAAGTTGTAAAGCCGTGGGAGGACTACAATGACTAAAAGACAGATGGATTTTGAAGAAAGTGCAGCTCTGTTAGGTCGATTCGGCATACACGCAGATGGCCGCCAGGTGTACTCCATGTCAGATGCGGAACGTGTGGCGGATGAGTTGGGATATCCTGTGGCAGTAAAGCCTGTTTCGGAAAAAATTATACATAAATCTGATGAAGGTGCCGTGTTTTTGGATATTAGAAACCAAAAGCAGCTTAACGAAGCATGCACAATCATAGAAGAAAAAATGAATGGTTTTTCCAGAGAAAACAGAGAAGGCCTTCTTGTTCAAACCATGGCAGAAAAGGGCTTTGAACTTTTAATTGGTGCCAAACAGGATCCCGGATTCGGCCCGGTAACAATGATTGGCATTGGTGGAATTTTTGTGGAACTTTATTCTGATGCGGCAATGGGGATTGGAGTGCTCACAAAAATGGATGTGGAACGAATGCTGACGAATACCCAGGCTGGCAGAGTTCTTAAAGGGTTCAGAGGCCAACGGTATGACAGGGACAAAATCATCGATCTGGCCGTGAATATTTCAAGACTTATGGCTGATAATCCAGATATCTGTGAGCTCGACCTGAATCCTGTTATTGTTTATGAGGAGGGGTGTGCAATTGTTGACGCGAGGCTTATTCGTGACGAAAACATTGTCAAACCCTTGGCAGAAGATATCAAAGAGTGGAAGCTGGAGAGCATTGATGCAATTTTCAAGGCAAAATCCGTTGCAGTAATAGGTGCATCTCGTCCGGGTACTCAGGGCGGTGTAATATTGAAAAACTGCATGCAAATTAGAAATCTTTATCCGGTACATCCTCATCTCAATACAATTCACGGTCTCACCTGTTATCCATCCCTGCAAGATTTACCTGTAATTCCAGAAGTTGCAGTTTTTGCAGTAAGTTCCGAAAAGACTGTGACTATTTTTGAAGAGTTTTGCAAAATTGGTGGCAAAGGTGCCATCATATTCAGTGATGGCTTTGCCGAAATGGGTCGAAATGATCTTGAGGAACGACTGGTTGAGATAAGTGAAAAGTATAAGGTCGCTTTCATTGGCCCGAACTGTATGGGAGTCATCGACACCTTTACAGGGCTTAATACCAATTACATTCCTGAACAGCGTTCTGTACCTGTAGCAAAACCAAATTGCGTGGGTGTCATTTCTCAAAGCGGAGGTATTGGTCTCGAGCTGCTGGAAATGTTCAGCGCAGACAACCAGAATCTCGGGAAGTGGGTTTCTATTGGTAACGCAGCAAGCACAGGGGTTCCTGAAGTTTTAGCTCATATGGGGGATGATCCGAAAATAAAAATTATCGCCATATATCTTGAAGGAGTCGCAGATGGATTGAAGCTCATGAAAATAGGGAGAGAAGTCGCAAAGAAGAAACCTGTTCTGATCATAAAAGGTGGCACAGGTGGTGGGGCGGAAGCAGCACTTTCTCACACGGCTTCACTAGCCGGGAGCCACGAAGCATTTAAGGCATGTTGCGAACAGGCAGGATTTTATCTTGTGGAAGAACTGACGGAAGATCCCAAAATCATGGTCAATGTGCTTTCAATCCTGACAAGCCAGCCCAAGACAGCAAGCAACAGAATTGCAGTTGTCAGTGTTGGTGGAGGTGCTGGCATCCTTCTGGCCGATCAGGTCACGGAAGAAGGCATGTCGCTTGCTGAATTTGCACCCGAAACCAGAAAACGTATGAAGGCGTTAATCGAGAAAAATTTGAAACCGGAACAACAACGTCACAGTGAAACCATCTTGAGAAATGTGGGTAACAATCCAATAGATCTATTCGGAAACTGTGACGATGAAAGGTTACTGGAATCAATCAGAATTATTGACAAAGATCCCAACACAGATGTGATTGTGGCAGCCATTTACCTGCAGGTTCCACTTTTGTCTGAATACCTGCCTGAAAGGTTAGTGGAGTTGAAAGAAGAGTTAACAAAACCGCTTATCATTTCCCCTAGAGGGTTCTCAGAATATGTGGACCGGTGCAGGGCATATATGGCTGATAAAAAGCTCCATACGTACACTGTGCCCATGATGAAACCGCTGAGCATCGCCATCGAAATCTGGAAAAAATATGGACACTCATTTCTAGAGTAAATGAGAAACCTTATGTTCGTTACGAGCATAAACTGTTGGGGAAATCGAGGTGACTCATGGTTTACCCGTTGAATTTGGCAGTCTCTCGACTATAAGGTCAATTCGCCTTTTGATTCAAAAGGAACGTTGCTGGAGAAGCCGCCATTGTTAATCCGCACCTTGCCGGTCAGTTTATAATTCATGGCCTCGAGCTGTGTATTTGGTTCATTTGCACGTTGGATTATACCGATTACCGAAGAAAACATTTCTAATACTGAGGCGTAAACTTCCATGGGGACAAGTGCGGAACCGTATGCTGGAATGGTTTCCTGTTTGCCCTGAACACCCGTGGCAAATTTACGGCCATCCAGTTCAACGTCACAGCTGATACCGTCAATATTCAATGGACTGTCATTGGGGTTCATTATTCTCAGCTGGACAAGAAATGAGGTTTCCAGAGTTTTAACTTCCCTGATCTGGATGTCAGCGAGGCTGACCTTGGGTTCTTCAAAAGATGGGGATAGTCCTGCACAACCTGAAGCTAAAAAAAAGGTCACGGCTATACAGAAGAATGTGAATACAGTAGGATTTCTGTGTCGTATTATCATTGTTTTCAGTTGCCTAAGGTTATGCTGTTTGACCAGTATCATTTCATGGTGGCTAAGCGTTCTTTCCGGGCATCGGCAATTTTTTTGAATATCTCTATAATAGCAGGCAGTTTTCTAAAATCTTCAGTGGATATTTTCCGTACCACGACATCACTGTCGGCGATAACCGTGGCTGTTCGTTTGTTCCCGTCCCCATAATAGGCCATCTCACCAAAGATATCTCCCTCTCCCATGGTAGAAAGGAGCCGGCCTTCACTGTTGTAGGTGGCTGCGGTTCCCATATCGAGATAATAAATACCATCCGGTTCATCGCCTATCTGAATTATGAGTGACCCTTTACTATGCCATTCAAGCTTAAAGAGTTCTTCCCAAGCTGTATCGACAATGAGCGCATGATAGATATCATGATTCATGGCCTTAAGCAGCTGCTTGGAAAGGTGATAGAGCCGATCTCCGAGTGAGTCCCGTTTCTTTTCCATTAAGATCATGCCGCGCGTATTAAAGTCGCTGGCAGGGTATGGCGTTTCACGGATGTATTCGAGAATGCGAGCTGTGGCTTTGTCTTCCCGACCGGTCATTTCCACAAAAAAACTTTGCACCTCAATGAGTTTGTTTCGAACTGCCGGGAAATCGGGGAGTATTCCAAGCAGCAGGTTACCGCTGAAGAGCTCCATCGCTTCATTTTTCATTCGGATGAACTCAAGGAGAAGCGCTGTATCGACATCCTTCTGACACCCATGGATGCCTGGTGTGTACATGGTGTAAGCGTTCATTGGGTGAAGGACACTTGTCAGACTAAACTTACCGATACTTACGAGATACTGCTGGTCTATCTGCTGGTTTCGGGCAACTTCACGGTCCATGAGCAGGGTGGTGCCGAAGTGACCGCACAATTCTTCCAGTCTATTGGCTACAGCAAAGCAGGTGCTAAATTTTGTTGTCCTCCCGCACAGCTCAGCTTCAATTATTTTTCCGAGAAACAAACCGAGTCTGGTGGGTTGGAGTTTACCCTCCTCTATGGCTCTGGCGATACGTAACGCTGTCTGGACAGCACGTGTGCAGATAGTCTGGTCATCTTCACCAAACCGTTTCTTGAATACAATAAGAGAACTGTCACCTGCGGTTGGTTCAAAATCAACCGGCATATTCTCAGGAGAACTGATGAGATCACGAAGGTTGTAGTGATACTCAATGATGAAATCTTTAAGATCCTCCGGACTCATCGCTGAGGTGAGCTGAGAATACTGCGCCATATCCGACATCAGAATAACAACATTCTGCTTTGGATCATGTTGGATAGGAGTTGGTTGAATCAGCTCGTTGTTCATTAATTCTCACTTTGAGGATGTATACTGATCGTACCTGTTTCGTTGTTTTGTGTGGAATTTTTTTTGTATACTATCGCAGGGCGCAGAGAGAAACAATAGAAATTATGGGTGTTTTCAGGCACTATCAGGTGTTGTATACAGATGAATTGTCAAGAGAGGGTGTTAATCGATACACCTAAACCGTATTGTGTAGCTCAAGATACTGCTTAGGCAGGGACTCATTGCCTGCTACTGGTGCCTGCAGGCAATGATCTGTTGATCTGGTCAGGGGGAAGGCAGGTCAATAACTCTGGCGGCGTGTCTCAAATTCTTCCTCAGTGAAATTATACACCTGGGTGCCATGGCATTCCACAGCAAATGAGGCGCATATACTGCCGAGTTTCGCACTTTCCAAAAGAGTCTTACCTTTAGCCAGACCACTGAGCAGAGCACCGCGATACGCATCGCCACATCCTGTAGGGTCGATAACCTGTTGCGCTGTTGCAGGTTCAATTTTTTCTTCTCTACCCTCTGTAAAGAGCTGTGAGCCATGCTCACCAAGGGTGATAATGGTATTTTCTCCAAGGGCCAGCAGCTCTTCTTTACGTAAACCGGTTTTATTTAAAATAAGATCAAATTCATAATCATTGACGATAAGAAGGTAGCAGCTGCTGATAACCTCAATAAGGTCCTGTGGCTGTAATACTGGCAGGGCCTGGCCTGGATCAAAAATATATCGTATACCCTTTTCCTTACAGATGCGGGGGTAGGTAATCATATCGTCAAGGTTGCCAGGAGATGCAATTAGTAGAGTTTTCTCAGGATCAAGTCCTGTGAAATCAAGCTCTGAGGAATATTTCATTGCGCCAGGGTTAAAACCGGTTATCTGATTATCAGCCTTATCTGTGGTAATATACGCTCCAGCTGTGAACTCCTGATCAACTATCTGTATACCCGTTGTTGAGATACTGCTTTTTTCAAGCCATTTAAAATATCTGCGATAATCATGTCCGATAGTGGCACTAATAGTCGCTGATGTTCCTACAAGTTGCATGGCATAAGCAATATTCCCTGCTGTTCCCCCAAAGTGTTCCGTTACTCCATCTACCTGAAAACAGACATTTAGCATGTGTATTTTATCTGGCAGAATGTGGTCGGCGAAGTATTCGGGAAAAGCCATGATTCTATCGTAGGCCATAGACCCGGAAACGATGATATTCATATGTATACCTGATGTGTAGAGGTGAACAGTTTTACTGTAAAATCAAAAAATAATTAAAAATCCATGCTACTATAAGTCGCGCTACCTTGGGTGGCAAAACCTTTTTTCAAGGGCCTGTATGCATACAGCCCAATAGGTCGTAGCAATAGCATGGCCTAGTCAACTGATATTATGGTGTAACTTGATAATGCTGGAGATGCTCATTATGATTGTTTCATGTCACGCCTTGTGGGTTATTGCATTGAAAATACATGTAAAAATATCATGATGGTGTGAATTCTCTTTGCAGTACTCTTTACAAAGCATCTTCTTTTTTGAGAAAGTGAGAAGAAAAAATGTTGTGAATGCTGCTGCAAAGCGATAGGCTTATTCTAGAGTTGTGTAGAGGAAGGATATCAGCCATTTGGTTACAAAATATGCAAAGGCTCTTTAAACTCAATTATCAGATACCGTTGCCGGTGAGACAAGGGAGAACGTATTATGTGGTTAGGACTGGGAGTGGCAATTGTTGTAGCTTGCATAGCAGCGGTATTAGTTAAGAAGAAAAACGCTGAGATTGAGCAGAACAGCGTTGAGCTGAAACGACTTACGGAAGAACTCGACGCTGTTAAAGCCGAGAGGGATGAAAAACGTACTGCTCTGGAAAAACTGGAAGACGATTTTGAGAGTAAAATGGACGATGTTGTCCAGTCATCGATTCAGAAACTTACTCACGCAGAGCAGGCAAAAGAGGAAGCTATACGTGCAGCTCAGGATAATTTCGAGGCTGCAGCAGAAGTTCATGCTCTCTTAAAAGAAAAGGAAGCACTCATTAACAAGCTGCAAGAAAAGGCCAGCAGTTAAACTGGATGTTTGCTGGCTTATAGCAACGAATAGAATGACCTGAAAGCAACGTAAGAGGCCTATGTCGCCTTGGCATAGGCCTGACTTTTTGCTGGAGTTCTTAGCTGTGCTAATGCCTATGTAATCTACGGCAATCAGTTGAATTACGCTACAAATCCCAAACTGTAACACTCGTTGTCATCTGGAAGAGGTACCTTCTTTATATCCATATCAATAATAGTGATCATCCTGATCAGCATTATTCAAGCCTGTTTTGTTGTTTTCCCTTCTTTGATTCTATTTTAATTACTACTATGTGGTACATGGGGTGGTTGTGTAGGTTGAACAGCTTTGGCAAACCCATAGTTGGAGATGCCAATGTTACCGAACGATTGCTTTGCCAGAAAATCGTGTTTCGTGAGTTATATGTTTTTAGGTGTTTAATAAGGAGAAGGTCCAGTGAGTCACAATTTTAATGATGATATTTCAACGCCAGAAAAGTTTGTTGTCACACTTGAACTGGTTCCTGGTCGTGAATTCAGTGGCGGAGCTATCGACTCTATAAAGCAGATGTCAAAAGATGCTTACGATGATGGCCGGATTACGGCTGTATCCATTACTGACAATCCGGGTGGTAACCCTGCCCTGAGTCCGGATGCGATAGGGCGTGAGATTTTAGATTACGGAATGGACGTTATTGTTCATTTTACCTGTCGAGATACTAACCGAATGGGAATGGAGAGCAGAGCTCTTCAGCTCGCCAGAATGGGAATGAAAAACATTTTGGCCCTTACCGGAGACTATTCAGGTAAAGGTTTTGGTGGTCGTGGGACGCCTGTTTTTGATTTTGACTCGGTCATCTTGACTTCAATGTTGAATGATTTGAACATGCGACTACTCAAGACGGGGCACTCTGAGGTTTTTGTGACAGGCTGTGCAGTTTCTCCGTTCAAATACACAGAAGCTGAAACCTGGGTACAGTACAGGAAGTTGCAGCGGAAAATTGAAGCTGGTGCGTCCTTTACCATTACACAGTTAGGTTATGATGCAGATAAGTACGAAGAGTTGCTCCTGTTTAACAAAGAACATAACATTACCATTCCAGCTCTGGCTTCGCTCTACCTCTTAGGTAAGGGACCAGCACGAGTTATGAATCAAGGGAAGGTCCCGGGAGTGTACGTTTCAGACCGTCTGCAGAAACAGATAGCAAAGGAATATGAGGTAAAAGGTGAAGGACCAAAACTCGCCATCGAGAGAATAGCCAGGTTGGGTGCTGTTCTGAAGGGCATAGGATACAAGGGTATCCATATAGGAGGTATCCACAAAAGTTTTGCACCTGTAGCAGCTATTCTTGATCGGATGGAGACAATTGAGCACAATTGGGAAGAATATCGGGAAGAGTTCAGGGAAGAAGACTCAAACAGATTCTATCTGTACAGAAAGCCTGTACAGGCACGTAACGGCAGGCGTAACAGAGATGCTATAAAACGGAAATATACAGACGATGCGCACTATCTCTTTTTACGTACTGCCCATGACCTGTTTTTCGACAAGACCGCTGCATTGGCACCAGTGTATAAAAAAATATCATCCACACTGGATAAGGGTAATGCTTCCTGGATGTTGAAAGCTTTTTTAGAGGATCCTTTTAAAAAGTTGATGCTCTCCTGCCAGAGTTGCGGTGATTGCGGTATCCAGCATGTAGGTTTTCTCTGTCCTGAGTCCGGATGTCCTAAACATACACGTAACGGAGCTTGTGGTGGTAGCCGTGATGGTTACTGTGAAGTGCATGAAGATAAATTCTGTGTCTGGGTTAGAGCCTATTATCGTATGAAACGACATAATGAGACTGACCAGCTGACGGCAACGTTTGTTCCGCCTCGACTTTGGGAGTTGAAGGATACATCATCCTGGGTAAACTTTCATCTTGATCGTGACCATCAACGAGCAGAGAAAGCGGCATAACCGAGCATTTCGTTGTATTTTTCAGCACCAGGTTAACCCACGTGTATGGGTGCCTGGTGTTTTTTTATGGGGCATTTTTCGTTGCCCTTTGGTCATCCCTCCCTGCTAGTATTCCTGCCACTCCTGCACTGTAGTATCCCGATATTATCTTCACTTTTAAGTCTGTTAACGATACAATCAGTTTCATGTCTGTAAACAGTCGCAAAGTCGTCTCACTCTACGGTGTGGCCAATGGACTCAATCATCAGAGCTGTGAGTGCTATGGATTTAGCAAATAAGATAGGACCAAGGCCATTCCTGGTGGATTGGCTGGTTCGGTTTCTTGTGGTAGTGATTATTATACCGTTACTGGTGTTTACCAGTGATTTTGCTCAGTCGTCTCCCGAATTACCTGCTGATGAACCTGTAACGATTGCTGCTATTTTTTCCATGTCCGGAATTGCTGCTCGTCATAATATGCCGTTAGTGGATATGATTAAAAGCTCCATAAATCATATTAATGACAAAGGCGGTGTTCTGGGTGTGCCTGTTGAGCTTATTATACTTGATAATCGCAGTACACCTATTGGCTCACTTGAAGCAGCTAATAAAGCAATTGCAGCAAATGTTACAGCCGTTCTTGGTGCGCACTGGAGCTCTCATTCACTGGCTATGGCCCCGCTACTACAGAAGGCAGGAATACCGATGGTCACCCCTGGTTCCACTAACCCTGAAGTCACGAAAGATAAGAATTATGTTTTTCGAATCTGTTTCGTTGATTCAATGCAGGGACTGGCCATGGCCAGGTTTGCCAGGGAAGAACTTGCGGTACGCCGGGCAGCTGTTCTTCGAAATATAGATGAACAATACAGCATTGAACTGGCAGGTTTTTTTGCTGATGCCTTTACCCAAAGGGGTGGTGAAGTTGTCTATGATACAGGGTATCGGGGAACTGCAACAGATTATTCAGCCATCATAAAGGATTTGCTGCTGCTGGAGCCTGAAGTTATTTATATTCCTGGATATACCCGTGATACTGCTCTTTTTATGAAGCAGGCAAGAACGCTTGGTATAACAGCAACCTTTCTCGGTGGAGATGCCTGGGACCTGCTCGATACGTTGATAAAAGACACCGTAGAGGGAAGTTACCAGACGGTGGGCTGGCACCCTGACCTACCGTATCAGGAAAGTAAGGATATGCAGGAGTGTTTTTTTGAGTATAATGATAGAGCTTTACGTAACATGTCTATGCCTTTAGCATACGATGCGGTTAACGTTCTTGTCGATGCCATTCGGAGGGCTGGTACAACAGAACCGGAAAAGGTTCAGAAAGCCCTTGCTGCCACGCATGAATTTCCAGGAGCAACGGGCCCGATAACATTTACTGCAGAAGGCGACCCGTATGACAAAGAGGTTATCATTGTTAAATATGTTCAGGGTGAAACTGTCTATGTAACTGCTGTGAAACCTTAACTGTTGTGGCAGTTAGTGTATGTACCCTGATTTTCCAATAAACAGCGCTGTGGAACGTTCATGTTAGCTCATCGTTTACCTGTAAAGATTAACTTTGCCCTGGGAATGGTTGTGCTCGGTATCGCGGCAGTCTTTGCGGCCTTTGTGTATCCACTGGAAGCGAGCCGGACCACAGATCAGGTGAGCAGAGTTCAGGTGTTGCTCAGCACGATTTACAAGCAGAAAAAAGATGATTTTGCCAATGCAATTTTTGCTGGTCAGCACATGGCTATGCTCTATACATTGCAAGAAATAGAAGGAATTATAGAGGAAATCACAAATGCCTGTATCTATGACCAAGATGGGGTAGTGCAGTACTGTTCCTCCGGGAATCAGGAAATACTTGAACATTTCAAACCGCTCGGTAAACGTGAGGATCAGCCCGTTTTCCTGGAGTTTCCTCTCGGTGAGGAAACATATGGCGTATATCTCAATTCGATCGAGATTATAGGTGAGCGAGTTGGGTATCTCGGGATTTATTATGATCTTAGTAGTATTGTAAAAGAAAATTTTCGACTGATGCTTCTCTCTGCTGGTCTGTTTTTCTTAAGTCTCCTGATTATCATTTTTCTGCTCAATTATTTTCTATTCAAAGCGGTTATCAACCCTATTAACCGGCTTCGTTATGGTATGAGCCGTGTTGCAGATGGGAATCTTGGAGAAACAGTTTCTCTTCCCTGGAAAGACGAGATTGGAAGTATGGGCACCACCTTTAATGAAATGTCATTGAAGCTTCAACAGAACAGTGAGGTTATCGAAAGGCACCGGCTACATCTTGAAGATCTGGTCAGAGAACGAACAGAGAAATTGATTGAAGCAAACGAGCTAACTGAGCAGGCTCGTGAAAAACAGCGGGAGCAACTTGAGCTGTTGCGGATTATCATGGAAACCATTCCAAACCCTATGTACTACAAGGATGTGGATGGCAGGTATTCTGGCTGTAATCTCGCTTTTGAAGAGTTTATCGGCAAGTCACGCTCTGAGATCATTGGCAAGACTGTCTATGAGTTCGCTCCAAAAGATTTTGCAGATGGCTACACCAATAATGACCGCGAACTATTTGCTACGCCAGGTAAACAGTCCCATGTGTGGCCAGTTGTCAGGGTGGATGGTGAGATTCGAGAAGTCTCGTTTAATAAGGCGACCCTGACAGATGAGTATGGCCAGGCGGTGGGTCTGGTTGGCATCATGTCTGACATCACAGATCAGGTGCGTGCCCGTGAGCAGGCTGAACTTGCCAGCAGGGCGAAGGGTCAGTTTCTGGCAAATATGAGCCATGAAATCAGGACGCCGATGAACGGAGTGATCGGTATGACTACATTGTTACTGGATACCGAGCTGGATGAGGTGCAGCGTAACTATGTTGAAACTATACGCACCAGTGGGGATTCATTACTTTATGTTATTAATGATATCCTTGATTACTCAAAGATCGAAGCGGGTAAGCTTGTACTGCAGATGGAGGAATTTGATATCAGTAAGATGTTAGATGATTGTGTTGATATCCTGCAAATACGTGCCAGCGAGAAAAATCTGGAATTACGCTGTAATGTAGATGAGGGGATTCCAACCTGGTTTGAGAGTGACCGAGGCAGAATTAAGCAGATTCTTTTGAATCTTGCTGGAAACGCTATCAAGTTTACTTCGCATGGTTCAGTAATCATTTCTGTCGAAGAAAAGAAGCGTACTGAAGATAATGTCACATTGCAGTTTACTGTTTGTGATACAGGAATCGGTATTGCGGCGGACCAGCTCCATCTTCTTTTTGAGAGTTTTTCACAGGTCGATGGATCCTATGCCCGTCGTTTTGGTGGAACAGGGTTGGGGTTGGCTATATCCAAGCAGCTTGTTGAGCTGCTTGGTGGTGAAATTGATGTTAGAAGTGAGGAGGGGGGTGGCTCAGCGTTCAGCTTTACTTTAACTATGCAGTTGGCCCCAGAGGCTGCAAACCAAAGAGAGACAACTTTATCGATGTCTGACAGCAGTAATGGTTTACGGAAAATATTGCTGGTTGAGGATAATCCTATCAACATGCAGGTTACTATCGGTATTCTTAATAAACTTGGATATTCTCAGGTCAACAGTGCAAAGAATGGTATTGAGGCATTACAATTTCTCAAAAGTCAACGCGTTGATGTGGTTTTGATGGATTTGTCAATGCCAGAGCTGGATGGTTTTGAAGCAACCTTGTCCTTGCGATCTTTACGGGTAGGTACATTGAATTCTCAGGTTCCTGTTATCGCGTTGACTGCCCATGTCATGCGTGGTGATCGCGAAAAGTGTTTGGAAGTTGGAATGAATGGTTATCTGAGCAAACCACTGGATCCTTCGGCACTTGATCGGGTGCTGGCTGAAGTGTGGAGAAATGGTGGAAGTCGAGGCGAATTGACTGAAGTTGTTGAACCAGATATTGATGAAGGCATCCACGATAAGGAAATTGTTCTCGATTATGAGGGGTTTGTTGACAGGATGATGGGCGATCGGGAGATAGCCGAAGCAATTCTTGAAGAGATGGATCAAGAGATCATTGTATTATTGGGTGAATTGCAGCAGCTGATCGAACAGGGTGAAAGTGAGCAGGCGGGAAGTCAGGCGCATAAGATGAAAGGTGCTGCATCTAACGTCGGAGCACTGTATCTCGTCGGCATTTTCGCTGAGATGGAGGCAGCAGGAGTAGCAGGTGACCTGAATAGATTGAACGAGTTACTGCCTCTCGCGATGGCTGGCGTACGAGAACTACAGGAGGAAATTGCTAAAATTTGACCCTGTAGTTCATATATTTCCGCCCTTCGAGTTAATCAGCTATGGCTTTGAGTACTGCTGAAAAGTCTTCATCGCCACAGCCCATTTTTCTCGCTTTGACGTATGCGTTATTCGCAGCACAGGATGTGAACATGGCTTGCGAGTGTTCATCCGCAAGTTGCATGGCAAGGCGCATGTCTTTCTGCATATGTTTCAATGGGAAAGCGGTATTGAATTTCCCATCCGCCATGAGTGGGCCTTTTAATTGGAACATCGGGTTGTTGATAGCACCCTGAGCCAGCACCTCAATTACAGAATTCATTGGCAGGCCGACCTTTTCTCCGAGCGCCAGCCCTTCGGCAAAGGCGGTCATCATAGAGCCCATGATCATGTTGATCACCAGTTTCATCTGGGCACCCTGACCAATTTCTTTAAAGTAAAATGACTTTTTCCCCATAACTTCAAGTGCGGGTCCCGCATCGTTATAGAGTGATTCATCGCCTGAGCAGAGGAAGACCAGTGTTCCATCTTCTGCCGGTTTTTTACTCCCCGATACCGGAGCTTCAAGAAAGCGTCCGCCCCGTTCTTTGATGGCCTGGCATATGCCCATTGATGTTTCTGGATCAACTGTTGAAACATCTACATAGCCTTTTCCTTCTGACATGCCTGCAAGAACGCCATCCGGGCCAAAGCATAAGGCTTCTGCAGCGGCAGGGTCAGAAACCATGGCAAAGGTAATATCGCAGGAGGCTACCACTGCAGCAGGGCTGCTGCCCTCGGTCGCTCCCAGCTCCAGTAATGGATCGCAGCTTTTCCGGGTGCGGTTCCACACGGTTACGTTATAGCCTGCATTAAGCAGATTTGCTGCCATAGCCTTGCCCATTATGCCGATACCGAGAAATCCAAATGTTTTCATCTCTTTTATCTCCTGATTATACGTATGTGTAGCAAGAGCGTATACTTGCTTCCTGTTTGAAAAATTATTCCAGCCAGCAATGAATGTATTGCCTGTATGTGGGCTGGTCAATGGTGTGATTGTAGGATTTTATGGAATACGGCTGCATGCAGTGGATAACATGGCAAAATGAGTTACAGATCTTGCATTAGCTGACTGTTTCATGTAAAAGATTGTCTGTTGACGTGTACTATAACGTGCGCACTATATCATTATAATAACTCCGAGCTAAAAGGCCTACTTTTCCATAGGAATCATGGCCTGCAGCCGATAGGGTAACGCTGGAAACGGCATTGCCTTCCTACACTTGAAAAGGAGTCTGCATGAATGCAAGAGCCAGCTTCAGTGGTTCCGCTGATACCACATCTCTGGTTGATTCGTTTGGTCGTCGTATAACCTATCTTCGTCTCTCCATAACCGATCGCTGTAATCTCCGTTGTCGTTACTGCATGCCTGCGAAAGGTGTGGATGTACTGGGACATGACGCCATACTTTCCTACGAAGAAATGGAAAGACTTACCCGGATTTTTGTATCCCTTGGGGTGAGTAAAATTCGTATTACCGGAGGTGAGCCCTTTGTTCGAAAAGGCTGCCTGGAGTTTATGCAGCGCCTAAAAGCACAGAGTCCTGCCCTTAATCTGCACCTGACGACCAACGGGGTGGCGATCCTGCCCTATCTTGCTGAACTGAAGAAACTGGATATTCAAGGCGTGAATCTGAGTATGGACACCCTGGACCCTGTGCGATTTCAGGAGATTACTCGGCGCGATAAGTTGGAAACAGTACTTGCTGTTTTTCACGAAAGTCTGCGGCTCAATATTCCACTCAAAGTAAATGCTGTTGTGCAGACAGACACTTCAGATGAAGAACTGGTGCAGATGGCAGCATTGGTTAAAGATAATCCAGTCGCTTTACGTTTTATTGAGCTTATGCCTTTTTCTGGCAGTGAAAATATTGAACGGAGCATGGAGCTACCTCTTGAAACTCGGCTCTTTCGGCTCTTTCCCGGGCTCAGGGAGATCTCTTCCAATAATGTTGAGACTGCCCGGCGGTTTTCGGTAGATGGGTACAAGGGTACAGTTGGCATTATTGAGGGTGAATCACGCAAATTTTGTGCAACCTGTAATAAATTGCGCATTACCTCAAGTGGTATGTTGAAAAATTGTCTCTATGATGAGGGCGTTCTTGATATGCGTTCACTCCTTAGAAGCGAGCCAAATGATACAGTGATTGCAGAAAAGATAGCCTGGTGTGTCAGCAGAAAGTTGCGGAATGGACATGAGGCTGCATGCGGGAATGGCAAAAAGTGTCAGGATTCAATGGCGTCAATAGGGGGTTGAGGGATGATTAGTGTACAGGACGCATTGGATATTTTACAGCAAAACCTGCCTGCGGCTAAAATAGTTACGGTCTCTCTGGACCAGGCTTTTTCAAGAAGGTTGGCAAAAGATATTTTCTCACCTGAACCCTCACCGCGTTATACAAGCTCGGCTATGGATGGTTTTGCCGTTCGCTGGCAGGATGTGCAGGGTGCAACCCTTGAATTTCCAAAGCAGCTCGAAGTTGTAGGTGAGAGCCAGGCCGGAGTTCCATTTTCAGGCACAATGAGAAGTGGAGAAGCGATACGGGTCAGTACTGGTGCAATGCTACCGACAGGGGCTGACACTGTGATCAGGGTTGAGGATACAGAAGAACTGGCTGATGGAGTAATGGTTCAGCACTGTAAGAAAAACGGCCAGGATGTTCGTTATGCAGGTGAGGAATTTCCTGCAAAAACCAAGATTCTCGAGCAGGGCCTTGTCTTGAAAGCCCGCCAAATTGCTCTGCTATCTTCAGTTGGCGTCGATCAGGTTCCTGTCTACGATACGCCTCAGGTGTCCCTGTTTATCACAGGAACCGAACTTGCGCACTATGGTGATGGTGATATAAAGCCCTTTCAGGTTCGAGATTCCAATGCTCCTATGTTGCAGAGTGCGATTCTTGAGGCAGGTGGGGTCATCGTCGAATGCATGCATGTCCAGGATGATTTTGAAGTGACTGTGGCCTCAATGCGAAAGGCACTTGAGAAAAAAATTGATATTATTCTTTGTTCTGGTGGTGTTTCCGTTGGGCGACATGATCATGTCAAAGAGGCTGCAGAGCAGGTTGGGTTTAAACAACTGTTCTGGAAAATAAAGCAAAAACCCGGTAAACCGCTCTTTGTTGCCAAAAATGGTGAGACCCTGCTCTTTGGACTACCCGGTAACCCAGTATCTGCTTTTATGTGTTTTCAAAATTATGTTATACCCAGTCTTGCCGCGATGCAGGGAGTGAGTTATCTGAAGAAATCTATTTCGGCGCGGGCTGAAGTTGCCATAGAAAACAGTGGCAAACGTACCGATTTTATTCGGGTGGTTATTACTGATGAGCCTTTTGCTGTTCCGACCATACGGCCTATTTCCAAACAGGGGTCACATATGTTGAGCTCCATTGTGGAAGCGGATGGGTATATCGTTGTAGAGCCGGGTAGTACACTGGCGCCAAATGAGTTGACAGATGTGTATGTTTTTTAGCTGGAATATTCAGTGATTATTCTGAATATTCTCTATTTACGTGCGCTTTGACCCAAATGCTCAGCTCTCGTGCCTGCCTGATGAGTTTGTGGTTGTTGTCACAGCCACGAAAGCGGAGTTCTGTGCTCATGGCATCCAGTAAGCTTTCGATTGTCAATAATTTTTCCTGTAGTACTTCTTCTTTTTTCAGCACGTGATCTCCTGGAGTTGCTTTGCGTTAAAGTATAATTATGTTTGCGTAGATACGGCCCTTGTGTGGCTGATGTCTATATGAATTGAGTACTCGAAAAAACTAAAGGACAGACGATGACTATGCATATTCCTGTCGAAGAGATGGTTGAGCGCTTCAGGCGTTATGTTGCTATTGATACCCAGGCCGCAGACGGTGCAACCTGTTATCCAAGTACAGCAAAACAGCTTGATCTGTCAAGAATGTTAGTAGAGGAGCTCAAATCCATAGGGTTGCAGGAAGTAGAGCTTACAGAGCATGGTTATGTTATGGCCACTCTGCCAGCCAACACGAACAGGGATGTGCCGGTAATCGGGCTTATAGCTCATGTGGATACCTCGCCTGATGTGTCAGGGGCAGAAGTGCAGGCGATTATTCATCATAACTATCAGGGGGAGGAAATTATTTTACCCAGGGACCCGGAGCAGGTTATCAGACCGGAGGATAACCCCGCCCTGGCGGATTGTGTCGGTCACGATATTATCACTTCTGATGGTACTACTTTACTTGGTGCAGACAACAAAGCAGGTATTGCTGAGATTATGACTGCTATCAGTTATCTGATAGTGCATCCGGAAGTACCCCATGGGGCTATCCGGGTTGCATTTACTGTGGATGAAGAGGTTGGAACGGGCACAAAATATTTTGATGTAGAGCAGTTTGGTGCAAAGTATGCGTATACCATAGATGGAGGAAGGGCTGGGGAGGTTGAAGACGAGACCTTTTGTGCAGACTCAGTGACTGTTACGTTGAAAGGCATCAATATGCACCCTGGTTACGCCAAAGGCAAGCTTCTCAACTCTCAGAGGATAGCAGCAGAGCTCATTGATTTTCTGCCAAAGGATAGTATTTCACCCGAGACCACAGAAGGACGTGAAGGGTTCCTGCATCTGCATGGTATGACAGGCTCCGTCGAGGAGACCGTTCTGAAGTTCCTGGTGCGGGATTTTACAGTCGAAGGGCTTCAGGAGAAAGAGGAGTTTCTGCAGTCGTTACTCACTCTTTTACAAAAGAAATATCCTCTGGTTGACTATGAATTTACGGTGGAAGAAAGCTATCGTAACATGAAATACATCATTGAACAGCATCCTCAGGTAACCGCCTACGCACTTGAAGCTATTGCAAGGACCGGCCTCTCTCCCAGGCAGGGAATAGTCAGAGGCGGTACGGATGGGTCACGACTCTCTTTCATGGGCTTGCCAACTCCAAATGTTTTTACCGGAGGCCATAATTTTCACTCAAAGAAAGAGTGGATTTCTATTCAGGACATGGGAAAAGCGGTAGAAACAATTGTTCACCTTGTCTCAATCTGGGAAGAACGAAGCTGATCCAATAGAAAAAGCAGCAACGGCAGTTGCTTGTTTTGAGGTGAAAAGAGTTTCAGCAGGCAAGAATTCATTTATATGAATTGCCAGTAAGCTGGTGCTCTGAAAAAGACGTGACTGGCAAGCATGGCACCGGGTTACGGAGTGGAGTTGCTGATAGTGTTTATGGATCTGTTGTCGGGATTTATGTTGAGATATTCTGATAGGATGCAGTGTGATGCTAAAAGATTTTTGTGAATGCCGATGCCTTTATTGCAGCAATCACCTGACAGCCCTCATGGATTTCTAATTCCCGAACGGACTCCGGTACAATTTGAGCGATAAGTTGCTTGTCTCCACAGTCAAGCTCCACACGCGCACGGTTTCCTGACATAAAAACATTGCTGACACGACAGCTGATAAGATTACGGGCGCTGGTCGCCTCAGGATGGCGTTTGAAAAGTATGATTTCACGGGCGTCCAGCTCAAAAAGATTTTCTCCCGCCTCACCCGGTTCTGTTAGAATAAGCGAACTATCTCCCCATTGATAAGAAAAAAGGTCATGGTGTGGGCAGGATTCTCCAAGCGTCAGGAGATTGACGTATCCCCGCCGTTCTGTGTCCCATGAAGTTTTTGCAAGAGATTCTGTGGCAATCTGTTGTCGGACAGCTCCATTGTCCATAACCAGCACTTCATCTGTCATCATCCGCATTTCTATAAGTGAATGACTGATAAATAAAAGAGGAATAGCATACTCAGAAAATACCCGGTTAAGATAGGGGATGATGTGAAACTTCAACTCCTCGTCAAGGCCATTTAGAGGCTCATCCATCAGTATGAGCTGTGGGCAGGTGAGTACTGTCCTGGCAAGGGCAACCCGTTGGCGTTCGCCGCCGGAGAGTGTGGTGACGCTTCGCTTCAATAATGAGTCAATACCAAGAACCTTGAAGATATCGTCTGGGGCAATTCTCCTGTTTTCATTTGGGGTTCGTTTATAGCCATATAAGACATTATTGCCTACACTCATATGGGGGAAGAGGTGGGCATGTTGAAAGACAACACCTATTCTTCGCTCATTTGGTTTAATGTTAATACGCTGTGAGCTATCAAAAAGGCAATTGTCATCAATATGAATGTAGCCACTATCTGCCGTAGTCAATCCCGCCAGTAAGCTCATGAGCGAAGACTTACCGCTCCCGGATGGGCCATAGATTCCGGTTTTGGTGTTTGTCGTTGAAAATTGGCAATCAAGCTGAAAATCACCCATTGCTTTTTTAAGCTGAACATCGAGTTGCACGACTTACCCCTTTCTAAATGTTCGAGTTACCGTTTCACTGAGAAAGAGTACAGAAAACGAAAGAGAGATCGATACAAGGCAGAGTGTGAGTGCCATGCTGTCACCACCGGGGGTGCTGGTATATTCATAGATAGCAAGCGGTATGGTTTGAGTTACACCTGGGATATTACCAGCCAGGATGACTGTTGCTCCGAATTCTCCAAGGCTACGTGCAAACATCAGGGTCATACCTGCCAGGATAGCGCGACCACATAGTGGAAGTATGATAGTGAAAAAACTGTCCCACCAGTTTGCCCCAAGGGTACGTGCCACTTTGAAATAGGCGGGTTCAATGGATTGCATACCTATCCTGATAGAGCGAACCAGAAGTGGAAAACCGACCACAACGGAAGCGATGACTGCGGCCGAAAGAGTAAAAACAATCTGGATATCAAAGTGTGCCAGGAATTTACCGATAAAACCGTTCCTGCCAAAGCTCAGTAGCAGGAGGTAACCTACTACCACTGGCGGAAGCACCAGTGGCAGGTTGATAATACCATCAATGAACGATTTACCTCGAATATTGCTGTAAGTGAGGAAGTAGGCGACGCCAATACCAAGAGGTGTGGAAATAATCGTTGCAGCCGTTGCTACCTTGAGTGAAAGCGTAATGGCTTGAATATCCTGAGGTGAAAGTGTCAGCATGATGAGATAATTGTGTTATTCGGATTATTCAGGAACTGAGAATCCGTAGTTGATCATAATGGCTTTTGCTTCAGCTGAAGCTATGAACTGATAGAACGAGACTGCGCCGGGTTTGTTTTTTCCTTGAACTGTTAAACCCACGGGATAACTGACTCGGTCATACAGTTGTTGTGGCACCTCAAAGAGCACGGTAGCGTTATTTGCCAGACGGGCATCAGTCATATAGACAAATGAGCCGTCAGTTTCTCCACGGTCTGCGTAAATGAGGGCTTGTCGCACATCTTTTGCCATTACCAGTTTGTTGGCGCTGATAAGTTGCTGGTATATTCCGGCTTCATTTAAAGCCTGTTCAGCGTATTGGCCCGCTGGTACAATTTTTGGGCTGCCGATACCTATCCTTTCAAGTTTGACGAGATCTAAAAGAGATGAGACCTGTAGTCCTTTTTGTCCAAGAAATACAAGGCTGTTATGGGCAAAAATGGTATGGGCCGCAGCTGCTACTGCTCCTTCCTGTATAAGGTAGGCCATCCATTTTGGATTAGCCGAAACGTAAAGATCGGCAGGGGCGCCCTGATTAATCTGCTTTGCCAATCCACCGGATGGACCATAGTTGGCTACAATACTGATATCCTGATGGGTTGCAGTGAAGGTGCTGATCAATTCTTTAAAAACATCAGTCATGCTGGCTGCAACAGAAAAACGGAGTTCCTCTGCTTGCAGGAGAGAGGAGGTGAGCAGGCTCCAAACGACTACAATGGTCAAAAAGGGTATGTGTAATAGTTTCATGAACTCTCCTCAGTGAAGGTTTTGAGAGGTGATTTTTTAAACTATGGTATCGCTAGAAGTACGCTAGATGCTTTGATAATGGCAGAAATAGGGATTCCTTTTTTAAGCGCCATCTGTCGGACACTTTCACTGGTAAGGATCGACGTAACTGTGTTGCCCCCTGCTATATCGATAACGACTTCATCATTTACGGCACCAGCAACAATACGGTTGATTTTTCCGTGTAAAATATTTCTGGCAGATATCTTCTGTGGATCGACATCTAGACTAAGCATTACAGAAGGAGCTTTGATAATAGCGAGTACTTCTGATCCAGGCTTAAGGTCCAGTCGCTGAACAGAGTTTTCAGTGATAACGGAAACTATGGTGTCGTCCCCCTTCAGTGCGATAGTGACAACGCTGTTCACAACACCTGTTTCAATAGAGCTGATGTTGCCTAGCCAGACATTGCGCGCGCTGATTTTCATTTCCATTCCCCGTAGTGTTTTCAACATGGCAAAGGCTTCCTCAGGTGTGTCCTGGAAAAAAGTTACAAGATTTTCCAGGTGACGTTGAAAGAGTATTGCCCGGCTAAGGAAGAGTTGACCTTCTTTGGTAAGCCTGGTCCCTCCTCCGCCACTGCCACCTGTTTGTCTGTTAATGAGTGGTTTGGCTGAGAGATTATTGAGAGACTCGATTCTTTCCCAGGCAGCTTTGTAGCTGAGGCCTACAGATTTTGCTGCCTGATTGATTGAGCCGCTGGAAGCAATTGCCTGCAGGAGGGTTAGGATAGGGTCCTCCTGAGGACTGCTGTTACTCATCTGACTGAGTAGGGTAACAGTTGATATTGCCTGGGTAATTTTTTTCATTATGCAGACTCTGATATGATGTCGTTATTCTTAAAAGTAATAACGTATACGCTATAAATTACAGTCTGTAAAGCAGGATACATGCCAAAGAGGAAAGCGAGCGCTAAAATTGATCTGGAGCCAGTAATTACAGGGATGTAATGAGAGGTGATAAAAAGATATTCAGCTTCAATACCTTTTCTATAGCAGATGGTAACATGTACAGAAATGTTGAAGAGCTACGAATATGTAAGAAGAGTTCTGTTGTGTGTCCCTTAAAAAATGAAGGGACTGTGAACGCGAGCGTTAACTGTGCCATCCTCCGCAATCTGGACAAGCTTGCGGAGGAGACTACTCCATTGAGCCCGCTGGGTGCTAACGGTGATTCTGCTCCCGCATTTCTTGAACAGCTGGGTCTGCCAGGTACTCATCGTATGGTAGCATTTTGTCGAGAATACCACCTGGGAGGATTTCAATAATTCTGCTGGCCACTGTGGACATGAGAGCATGGTCATGAGAGGAGAACAGTATGATCTCTGGGAAAGCCTGCAGGGCGTTGTTGAGGGCAGTGATCGACTCCAGATCAAGATGGTTGGTTGGTTCATCGAGAATAAGTGCGTTAGCGTCACTCAGCATCATCTTGGAGAGCATGCAGCGAACCTTTTCACCTCCGGAGAGTACACTTGTCTTTTTTAGAGCCTCCTCACCGGAAAAGAGCATTTTGCCGAGGAAGCCACGGGCAAAGCTTTCTCCTTCTGTAATGGGGGTGTATTCTCCCAGCCAGTCAACCAGGGTTTTGTCTTTATTAAAGAAATTACTGTTTTCTTTAGGGAAATAGGAGGTGCTCATGGTCAGCCCCCAGCGGAATGTACCGCTGTCAGCTTCAAGCTCACCGGCCAGAATCTGGAAAAGAGTGGTAATTGCCAGGCTGTTTGTTCCGACAAAGCCAATTTTTTCCCCTTTGTTGACCACCATGGAAAAGTTATCGAGGACCTTCGTGCCATCGATAGTTTTGGAGAGGTCTTTAACTTCCAGAATCACATCGCCACATGGTCGTTCTGGCTTGAAAAGAATATATGGATATTTTCTGGAGGAGGCGGGGAGGTCTTCCATTTCCAGTTTGTCGAGGAGCTTTTTCCGTGATGTTGCCTGTCTGGCTTTGGAGGCATTAGAGGAGAACCGGGCAATGAACTCTTTTAAATCCTTAGCTTTAGCATCAGCTTTACGATTTGCATCCTGGCGCTGAACCTTAAGCAACTCACTTGCCTGGTACCAGAAATCATAGTTACCGACATAGATGCGAATCTGACCATAATCTATGTCTGCCATGTGGGTACAGACCTGATTGAGGAAGTGCCTGTCATGGGAAACGATGATGACTGTATTCTGGAATCGCTCAAGAAAGCCTTCCAGCCAGATGATAGACTTTCTGTCCAGGTTATTTGTGGGCTCATCGAGCAGGAGAATGTCCGGGTTACCGAAAAGGGCCTGGGCCAGGAGAACCCGGACTTTCTCACCACCTTCCAGCTCCTTCATTTTTTTATCGCGTAGCTCTTCGCCGATACCAAGACCACTGAGCAATGTTGCTGCTTCAGATTCGACCTCATAACCATTCATCTCAGCAAATTCAGCTTCAAGTTCACCGCTTCGTATACCATCCGCTTCGGTAAATTCTGTTTTGGCATAGAGCGCTTCCCGCTCAGCCATCACCTCATGCAGTCGTGCATGAGCCATAAGTACAGTCTCGGCAACTGTCATTTCATCAAAAGCGAACTGGTCCTGATTAAGCACAGCAATACGCTGTCTGGCACCGACAAATACTTCACCTTTGTCAGCGTCAAGCTGTCCTGCCAGAATCTTCAGGAAGGTCGATTTGCCAGCGCCATTGGCGCCTATCAGCCCGTAACAGTTACCTGGAGTGAATTTAATATTTACATCTTTAAAAATAACACGTTTGCCATATGAGAGGGCAATGTTGGAGGCATGAATCATAATTGTTTCGAAAAACCTTGAAAGAGTGAAAGTTTGCCAGGTAACAGTAGTGTGTTACGAAGCTTGGTCCGTCGGTAACTCGAAGTATTCAAGACCGACAGTTATATAGTAAGACACCTTCTGAAAATATCCGGTAATACATACAGCAGTTGTCGTTAATTGGTGGACCGTGGGAGAATGAAGATTACCGGTATGTTTGTTCCGTATCGAGTAGTTTCAGTAGTGTCAATTCGGGTCTGTCTGGCGAAGGTAGTATTCGTAGTCTCCTTCATAGATACGCATTTCTCCGTGGTCTATTTCAAATACCCGGTTAACCAGTGAGCGTAAAAAATGGCGGTCATGGCTGACAAGCAGTACAGTACCTTCAAATTTCTTCAACGCCTCAAGCAGGACCTCTCGTGAGACAATATCCAGATGGTTGGTTGGCTCATCCAGAACCAGAAAGTTCAGTGGCCGTGCAAGCAGTTTTGCAAGTACCACTCTGCTTTTTTCTCCACCTGAGAGGTTGGCAATTCGCTTATCTGCGTCATCACCCTGGAAAAGAAAGGCTCCCAGAAGATTTCGAATAACTCCAATATTTTCAAGTGGCAGGACTTCCTGAACAGCTTCGAAAACTGTGTGCTCAGGGTGCAGAGTATCCATGGAGTGCTGGCTGAAATAGCCGGTAGTAACGCTGGCCCCCATGGCCACAGCACCTTCTGTGGGCTCAGTCTGACCTGTTATAACCTTTAGAAGGGTTGATTTACCTGCACCGTTAACACCGACAAGAGCGATTTTTTCCAAACGCCGGATGGTTCCGGAAAGTCCATGGAAGACCGGCTTTATATCGCCATTGACAGTGAGCCATTCTTTACCTGTATTTTGCAGATGGAGGACATCGTCACCGCTACGGGGTGGCACAGGGAATGCAAACTTCATCACACGCTGTTCTGGGGGGAGAACAATACGCTCAATTTTTTCGAGTTTCTTAACCCGTGATTGAACTTGGGCTGCATGGGATGCTCTTGCTGCAAATTTAGCGATAAATTCTTCTTCTTTGGCGAGCATTTCCTGTTGGCGGCGATAGCTAGCCTGCAATTGATCTCGACGTATCTCCCGTTCAATCAGGTAGAAATCGTAGTCACCATTATAGGTAGTTGCCTGGCCGTTAGCAATTTCGATGACTCTGGAAACAATGCGATTCATGAATTCCCGGTCATGGCAGGTCATCAGGAGTGCACCTTTGTACTCTGTACGTAACCACTCCTCCAGCCAGATGATCGATTCGATATCCAGATGGTTGGTAGGCTCATCCAAGAGGAGCACATCAGGGTTGATGGTAAGAATTTTGGCCAGTGCTATACGCATTTTCCAGCCGCCGCTGTATGTGTCTACGGGCAGGAGAAAATCCTCATCTGTAAAACCGAGACCACTCAGTACCGCTTTGGCTCTGGAGTCGAGGTCATATCCACCACGATGTTCAAATATTTCGGTAATAGTGCCATATCGTTCGAGTAAATCTGCCAGGGCTTCATCGGCCATGGGTTCACTCATCTGGGCCTCCATCTCCCGCATTTGCTGACCAAGCTCTGCAATATCTCCGGCGGCAGACATCACCTCTTCAAGTACCGTACGCCCAGACATTTCACCTACATCCTGCGAGAAGTAGCCTATTACGGTTTTTTTTGAGCAGGAAATATCACCTTTGTCAGCTTCGTCCTCTCCTGTAATGAGACGAAATACAGAGGTCTTGCCAGCACCATTGGGGCCTACCAGGCCTGTACGGGTTTGCGGAAGAATCTGCAGGCTGGCATCGTGAAAAAGAATCTGGGAGCCGTGCTGCTTGTAAATATTAGTCAGATGTATCATGGTTTAGATGTTTGGTTAAAAAAATGGAGCCGAAACTACCATAGGAAGAAGGGGGGTGCAAGGATATTCTGGAAAAGTACATCTTGTTAATTCTGTGTGTAAATTCTTAGAAGAACAAACAGGCCGGTAGTGTGACTGAAATACCGGATAATGGCTGAATACGATTATTAAACAATCTGGGTTTGTTGAGTTGGAGAACAGAAAAGTGGCAGGACGTAATACTTCAATATGCGCTCAGCAGAGATGAGCCAACAGGGCATGAAAACTTCTTCCGGACTGATAGTTCAGAAATGATTGAAAAAGTGTTGCTACGTTGTATCAGCGGTGGAACACCTGAGCAATTGAAATACTGGCAGCACCAGCCGGAGCCTGATACCATTTTTTACCGTATTCATTTATGGCGTTGGCAGAGTGTGCCAGGCAGACCAGAAATAGAAAGATAAATGTCAGGTGAATAAATTGTTTCGGGTTCATTGCAGTTACTCCCTTTAATAATCTGATATGTTACGCCCCAGATGAAAAGGTATATTCTGCATATCTGACATGTGCGGTGATTTCTGTCAATAGAAGAATAGTATTTTTTGATGAGTTACCCTTGACTTTTTTTTATGTGTGTCTAGCGAGCTGGGTTTCACTTTTGCAAAACGTTGTAATTTAAAATGATATTTGCAATGAATGAGGATCTGAGAGTAGTCTGGCCTAAGTGTCATTTATTTAGGTCACTTTGGGATGTTTCTAATTCTCCCAACTTTTTTGCTATAGGTTGATTATATTCTAGTAATATCAATTGTATGCTTGTGGTGCATTTTCGATGCGCTTCGAGTTTAAACAAATATTCTAATTTTTCAAGGTATCCTTTACTTGTGGAAGGAGTAGGTATGAGTGAAAAATCATTTCAGGACTATTATCCAGAATCTCTTCAGCATTGCTATGGCTGTGGACCACAAAACCCGCATGGCCTTCATGTGCAAAGCTTCTGGGATGGTGAAGAGTCTGTGGCCAGGTTTTTGCCAAAGGAATATCATTTAGCATTTCCTGGCTACGTCTACGGTGGCCTTGTTGCCTCTCTGATTGACTGCCATTGCGTTGGTACTGCAGCAGCAGCAGCTTACCGTGAAGCTGGCCGGGAGCTTGGCTCAAGCCCTGCGTTTCGTTATGTTACCGGTTCGCTGCATGTCGATTATTTTTTGCCGACACCACTAGGAGTAGAGCTTGAGATACGTGCTACCGTAGAGGAGATCAAAGGTAAAAAAACAATTGTTACCGCCTCCGTCATAGCTGAAGGGAATGTTACAGCCAAGGGGCGGGTCATTGCTATTCGTATGCCGGAGCACTTGCAGCCTGACGATATGAGTGGGCAATCGTAAAAGCCGTATCCGTGTTGCTCACGCTGGCAAACCGATACTTAAGCGCATGGTACTAAGGGCATGAACGTGTTTCTCGTGAGGGTGCCATTTTATTGGGCTCTCATGAGTATGCAAGTATTAAAAAATAGACCAGCGTTTCGTGGCCATACTTTTCATTAATCGCTCTTTGGCAAATGATTCTGCTGTTGCTCGCAGTGGTGTCTGTTCTTTTTCTGAGCGCTCCAGTATGTACGTTGTGTTTTGGCGGAGGGTGTGCTTTATCCGCTCCATGGCTTGAGGTTGGCTGGCTCCCTGGTACTCCATTGCTGCACATATAACGCCACCGGCGTTGACAATGAAGTCCGGCAGACAGATAACACCCTGTTGAAAAAGATACGTCTCAGCGTTTGCCGTGCAGGGGATATTGGCGCCTTGGGCGACTATTTTGGTCCGCAGCTCCTGTACATTGGTATCATTGATAATATCTGGTCGTGCGGCAGGGATCCAGACATCGCATTGAAGAGTAATCAGCTTTTTGGGATCTATTGCCTCGGCTCTGACATACTCAACAACACCCCTGTTCTGGGCTTTTAGTTCAATCAACTCCTTAACGTCAATTCCTTGTGGATTGGCAATAGCTCCGCTGGAGTCAGCCACACCAACCATGATGGCTCCTTTGGCAGAAAGAAAGCTTGCTACATGTTTGCCAACAGCGCCAAAACCCTGTACGACAAAGCTGGCCCCTTTCAGGTCAAATCCACAATGGGCTGCTGCTACATCGATGGCGTGATACAGTCCCCAGCCTGTGGCGCCGATCTCGTCAAGAGGGATTCCGCCAAGTTCAGTTGGCACGCCGACTACTCTGTCAACTTCGTCTTTGATCCAGGCCATGCATTCTTCGTTAGTACCCATATCCGGTGCCAGAATATATTCCGTAATATCTCTGAGGCTGCAGGCCAGGGCGCGGATGATGAGCTCCTTTTTTTTCCTGTCCATTTTGGGATCGCCATAGACTACAACCTTACCACCTCCGTGAGGTAAACCTGCTGCGATATTTTTCATGGTCATGGCCCGGGCCAGGCGAAAGCATTCTTCGACACTTACGTCCTGGGCCATACGGATACCACCGATAGAGGGGCCGGCAGCGACATTGTCAATAACCAGGGTGGCTTTAAGATCAGAATTTGGTTCGTAGACGTGGAGAATTTTAGTGGGGCCGAATTTGTCAGCAAATCGAGAGAGTTCTTCCATGGGATCACCTCATAGGTTTCGTGGTTTCAAACTCGGTTAATGATGACGTGTAAAATAACGCCTAGACTACTCCTTTCATTTTTTTAGGAAGGATGTGGGTCGGGCTGCCTAAAAATATTTCAGCAGCTTCACATTCAGTCTCTGATAGTGTTGGGTGCGGGTGCAGGCTGAGGGCAATATCCTCGGCCAGGGCCCCCATCTCAATGGCCAGCACACCCTCTGCAATCAACCCTTCAGTGTCACGACCGGTAATGCCGATGCCAAGAATCCTGCCTGTGTCAGGGGTGGCAATGATTTTAGTGAGCCCATCAGTTGCACCCATTGTGTTAGCTCTGCCCGAATATTTCCAGGGAAATTTCATTACAGATACAGCTATATTGCCACGTTTGGCTTCCTGTTCGGTGAGACCACACCAGGCTATCTGCGGGTCAGTATAGATCACTGCGGGTATAGCCTGGACATCATTAGCAGATGGCTTTCCGGCAATTACTTCGGCAGCTATCCTGCCTTCTCTGGTGGCTGTATGGGCAAGCATTATATTCCCTGCCACATCACCCACGGCGAAGATATTGCTCTCTGTAGTACGCTGCTGTTTATCAATCTCTATAGAACCACGTTCGTTGATTGTGACGCGTGTATTTTCAAGGCCAAGACCCGACGTAAATGGTTTCCGGCCCATGGCTATTAATACCCGGTCATACTTCATGACTTTTTCGCCTTCAGGTGTCTTCAGGTGAACCTCAACATCATCGTCTGACTCGATAAGGCCTGTTACTTCTGTCTGCAGGTAGATGTGTTCAAATAGATCAGAGAGGCTTCGGTAGAGTGGTTGCACCAGATCAGGATCAACCGCTGGTAAGAGCTTCTCCTCCAATTCGGCAAGCTCAACCTGGCTGCCAAGTGCCGAATAAATGGTGCCAAGCTCAAGTCCAACATAGCCGCCACCTATGATGAGAAGTTTTTTGGGAATATCCTTAAGGTGTAAGGCACTGGCAGAGCTCATGATCCTGCTGTCAGTTGTTGGTGACGTGCCGGGAAAGAGGATAGGAGTGGAGCCTGTTGCAATAATGGCATGCTTGAACTTCAGGCGACTTAACTCAGAGCCTTCGAGTCTGACAGTGGTTGCATTTTCAAATTGAGCAGTAGCGGTAATAAGCTGGATACCGCGTTTGTCACAGAGACTGACCAGGCCATCAGCCATGGTGTCGATGACCTCATTTTTCCAGCTATCCATAGTTGGCAGATCGATTTCAGGCTCAGCAAAACGAACACCCATCTTACGGGCTCTTCGTGTATCTAAAATAAGTTCTGCTAAAAAAAGATACGTTTTCGAAGGGATGCACCCGTCATGCAGGCACACTCCTCCTGGTCGCGGGCGAGGATCGATCAGGGCCACATCAAGCCCCAGATCTGCTGCTCGGAATGCAGCGCCGTAGCCACCGGGACCACTGCCGATCACTACCAGATCAACATGCATCTCCATGTCGCCCATTACCATAATCTCTCCCTGGCCATTTACGGTACTCTTACGTTAAAACCATCACGATACCCATACTGCCTGTCCGGTCAGGTCATGGTGATGAGCAGCTCATCTGGATCCTGCAGACCATTAATGATGACCTGCAGAAAACGGATAGCATCTGCTCCATCGGCAACCCGGTGATCAAAACAGAGCACAATGGGCATCTGCAGGCGCGGCTCAATAGAATGTTTGCCGTTTGTATCTGTGACAACAGCAGGCTGCATTCTGCCCTGACCTAGTCCCAGTATTGCTATTTCCGGATGATTGATAATGGCGGAAAAGTGACTGCCGCCTATGGCACCTGCGTTGGTAATTGTAAAGGAGCCACCTGTCATTTCTTCCCTGTTCAGTTGCCTTTCTCTGGCTCGACTAATGAGATCATGGAGTTCAACTGATATCTCCTTGATGCTCTTTCGATCCACATCACGAATTACCGGTACCATCAGGCCGTGTTCAGTGTCGACTGCTACGCCAATATTGAAGTATTTTTTTATTATGATTTCCTGATTATCAAGATCGAGACTTGCATTAAAGTGAGGATAATTTTTTAGAGCAGTGGCCACTGCTTTGATGGCGAACACTGTCATGGTAAGTCGGCCGCCGGCGGTTTTTATTTCATCTTTGTGGCGCTGACGAAATTCTTCTAGTTTCGTTATATCAACAGCATCCTGACAGTTGACATGCGGAATCTGTGACCATGAGGTCATCATGCGATTGGCTGTGGCCCGCCGTATAGATCGGTAGGGTTGACGTTCAACGGGGCCGAATTGACTGAAATCTGGTAAATTTGTTGCTGGTCTATATGGGCTACCAGAGCTGCCAGAGTCATAGGGCGCAACCACATGTGGCTGCTTTTCCGCCTCACTATTCAGGGTGCGATTGCTTTCGTCCGGTTTATCTGCAAATTTCCTGACATCCTCAGCCGTTACCACACCACTTGAACCTGTTGGAGTGACAAGATATAAATCTACGTCGAGTTCCCGGGCCAGCCTACGTGTCGATGGGGAAGCCGGTACCGGTCGTTTCCTGTCATGGTGCGCTGTTGTCTTCTCCGGTTCCAATAGTTCAGGTTCAATAACCTGGGGAACTGGTGCAAGTGTTTCTTGAACTTCGTTGTGCTTTTCCGTGAAGGTGATAAGAACATCACCAACTTTTGCAATATCTCCGGGTTGGACACGAATTTCTTTTATTATCCCCGTAGTAGGTGAGGGGATATCTACTGCTGCTTTGTCCGTTTCCACTTCGAGAAAAAGATCCCCTTCCTGCACAGCCTGTCCGATGGTGACGGCAATAGCTAAAATCTCTGCTTCATGCACCCCTTCACCAAGATCAGGCAAACGAAACGATGTGCTCATATCTACTCCTGAAATTGCATTTATTGTAAAAGTGTAGTTCGTGCTGCATCGATGATTCGGTGAGCGTTTGGCATATACTCCTTTTCTCTGCTGAAATAGGGAATGATAGTATCATAGCCAGTAACCCGCTGGATAGGAGCTTCAAGATAGTAAAAAGCACCCTCCATGAGTCGTGCTATAATCTCAGCACCCGGTCCAAAGCTTCGGGGTGCCTCATGAACAAGGACTGCTCTGCCCGTTTTTTTGATCGATTCCAGCATCAGGTTGTTGTCCAGCGGAGAAATGGTCAACAGGTCGATCACCTCCGCTTTGACTCCTTCCCCAAGCAGCTGTTCAGCTGCTTCAAGTGCAGGTCGGAGCATGGCACCATAGGCAATAATCGTAAGATCATCTCCCTCCATAACAATGTGTGACTTGCCTATTTCCATGATTTCTTCAACCTCGGGAACGTCCTCCCTGAATGCTCGGTAAAGCGCTTTCGATTCATAAAAAATAACAGGGTCAGGATCTCGAATGGCACTTACCAGCAGCGCCCTGGCATTTCTGGGGCCGGAAGGGATGACCATTTTCAAGCCTGGAGTGTGTGCCCAATAGGCTTCCCGGCTCTCGGAGTGATGTTCCAGAGCCCGAACGCCGCCACCATAGGGCGCGCGCATTACCATGGGTACAGTCAGGCGCCCTTGGGTCCGCCAGCGCATCCGGGCTGCGTGGTTTTCGAGCTGATGAAAGTTCTGGTAGGAAAAACCGGAAAACTGGATCTCACATACAGGTTTTAAACCGTGAATAGCCATGCCAATTGTCATGCCAACGATGGCTGATTCGGCAAGAGGTGTGTCGATAACCCGTTCTTTACTAAAGGTATCGATGAGTTTGTCGGTTACGCGGAATACGCCTCCGTCCGGCCCTACATCTTGACCCAAGATGACCACACTGTCATCTCTTGTCATTTCCTGCAGTAATGCCAGGTTCAGTGCCTGAACCATTGTCATCTTAGCCATCGTTCACCTCCTTGTTGCCGAGAGCGAGGTTACGGATGAACTCCTGTTTCTGTTGTTCGAGATGTGGTGGACGATTGGCATAGAGATGGTCGAACATATCCAGAGGATCACCGAATTGTTTCATCTGCTCTTCTGCGTTGTCGATGGCAGCCTGGATCTGCTTCAGTACTCCGCTATCAATCTCTTTACGGGACTGTGTGTTGAGTACGCCTTTGTCCTGCAGATATATTTCAAAACGTGACAGGGGGTCTTTCTTTTTCCATAACTCCACGTCATCAGTGCCCCGGTAACGGCTTGGATCATCAGCGGTGGTGTGCATCATCACCCTGTAAGTGACGCACTCAATGAGCGTTGGGCCGCCTCCGCTTCTGGCCCGGTCAGCTGCTTCTTTGCTTGCTGCATAAACGGCAAGGATATCGTTGCCGTCCACCTGAATGCCGGGCATGCCATAAGCCAGTGCCTTCTGGGCGATGGTTTTAGAGTGGGTTTGCTGGTGTACAGGGATGGAAATGGCCCACTGGTTGTTCTGGCAGATAAAAATAACGGGTGCCTGATAAACTGCTGCACAATTCAAACCTTCATGAAAGTCGCCCTCTGAGGTGGCTCCATCGCCAAAATAGGTCATTACGATTTCATCTGTCTTTCTGTACTTGGCCGCATAGCCCAATCCTGTCGCATGCAGAATTTGGGAGCCGACCGGCACTGCCATTGGCAAATCCCTTTGGTCGGCTGGTATTATAGTTCCTTCGTTATAGCCATTGTAATAGAAGATTACACTTTCAAGAGAACGGCCTCTCCATATCTCAGCTGCAGTCTCACGAAAGGCCGGCACCATCCAGTCGGTTGCCTTTAATTGGAATATTGAACCCATCTGGGCTGCTTCCTGCCCTTTGATCGGTGGAAAGGTGCCGATGCGACCCTGTCGCTGCAAATCCAGCATTCGTTCATCAAATCTGCGACCAAGCAGCATGGCGCGGTACAGGTCCAGGAGTTCCTGTTCGGGGATTACAGGCTCGAGTTCTCTATCAACTGCCCCATGCTCATCGAGTATGGACAGGTAATCTATAGTCTCTGTTATGGGGATTTGTGTACGTGGCATAGTGGCTCCTGCTGTTAAAACTGCAGACGGCACAGTTGTTGCGAATTGTTGTGTATAGGTTCTTCGTCTGCCTGCCGGAATAGCCGGAAATTAGTGGCTGGGTAAAGGTTTTATGGCAGGGGCAGTGAAGTATCTAAGTATCCGTATATTAAAAGATCCTAATACAAGTATACGTATGACTGAGAGAATAGCAAACCTCCAAAAGCAAAAGTGTAGTCCGAAAAAGTTTTCTCTTTAACGGTTGCTATAACGGTCGTGAGGGCCCGAGAATATATTTTTTTACCTTTCCCGGTAAAAGGAGGTGCCTTAACCGCCTCATTAAAAGAACTCTATAGTTTCGTGTTGCGACGATAAGGGATGTATGCCACCGGATGGGCGCGAATCGACATCTGTAATAGGGCGAATGTGATGAGTCGCGAGGGGAGTGATTTCCTTAAAGGAGTGGCCGGGCATGTTACTGCATCTATTTGATAATTCGACGGATTATTAACGAATTAAAGGAAAGTCTTGTTGACTCAATATGTAAACATCATGTAAGTATCCAAAATGGTGCTGTAATATGAAGGGTTGATGTAATGGTATCAAATTGAGGGTACATGAGGATTATTTCAAAATCGTAAAAGCATGACAAAGACGATCGTGATAACAAGCGGGAAGGGCGGAGTTGGTAAAACCAGCGTCAGCGTTAACGCCGCACTTGAGCTTGCCGGAAAAGGGTTTCGGACGTGCCTCTTTGATGCCGATTTTGGTCTTGCCAATGTCAATATTCTTCTGGGAATTCATCCTGAAAAAAACCTCGATGATTTTATATTCAGAGGTTTACCGCTTGATGAGGTTATAGTCGCAACAGAGTACGGTATTGACGTTATTCCGGGCAGTTCTGGTGTTGAGAAAATGGCGAATCTCAGCCCGGAGCAACTTGCCAGCATGGTTGAGGCCTTTGCCGGATTGTCCGGTTATGATTATTTTCTAATAGATACCTCTTCTGGTATATCACGGGGTGTAATCTCTTTTTGTCTTGCCGCCACAGAAACCATACTGGTTCTTACCGCTGAATCTACCTCGCTTGCAGATGCTTACGCACTTTTAAAGGTGTTATCACTTAACCATTACAGTGGTTCTGTGAAAATTCTCGTCAATAAATGTGTGAGTGTAGAGCAGGCTAAAAAAACGTACGTACACTTCAAATCAGTAGCAGATAAACATCTTAAAATCAGTGTTGTTCCGGGCGGCGCTGTTCTCGCTGACTCTCTGATCGAAAAAGCCGTTATTCAGCAGCGTCCTGTGTCTGTGTTGTTTCCCGATAGTATGGCATCTCAATGTATCAGAGCACTTGTGGCGAATCTGGTACGAACAGAAACCGCTGAAGATGACGGCGATGTCAGTGCTTTCTGGTCACGATATTTTGATATTGTCCAGTCAGATCTTCACCTCCCTGAGCAGGCAAATAATCATGTTGCTCGTGCAGTTTCAGCTGATATACCGGAAGGTTCTCCCGAGGTTGTTCGTCCCGTAATTGCCGAAAAAGAAGTTGTCGAAGAAGAAGATCAGGAAAGAGATGTACAGTCACCACATCATGGACTCAATGCTGACCTACAGCCGAGGGGCCTCGTCAGAGGCGGACTTTTTGCGCCGTTAAGTCTTGCCAGCCCTGTTCCACTTTTAGGGGCTGTACTTGATCTGCAGGAAAGTGGCCAGCTTTCCATGGCAGAAATGCAAAAAATCATACTCTACGATCCTGCCTTGATTGGTAAGATTTTGCATGCTGAGCGTCCTTCACCAAGGTCGTTGGAGGAGAGAACCTTAAGTATACGATCTGTTATTACAGAACTTGGCGAGCGTAATGTCTCAAAGATCCTTCTTGCTTCAGCAACTCATGGCTTGCTTGCTGATTGGTCTATCGATAAGTATATGGCTGTAAACAGCTTATGGGCTCACAGTTGCAGGTGTGGCCAGATGGCAGCTGCTCTGGCTGAAATCATCGAGTATCCCTATCCTGAAGAAGCATTTCTGGCAGGGATGCTGCATGATGTCGGACGATTGGCGCTGTTGACGTGTTATCCGGAAATATACGTGAATCAGCCTTTTCTTTATTCACATGAGCAAAAAATACTCGATGCTGAAATAAAGATCGCAGGCAAAACACACGCTGAACTTGGAGCAGATATTCTCGCTTCATGGGGGCTGAGTAGTTTCATTATTGATGCAGCTCGCTACCATGGTGAAACAGAGGCCAGAATTGCAACAGCGCTTGATACTGCAAAGCTTGTCTATCTTGCAGATCAGCTCTGCAGTATGTCAGAAGTTGAAATGCTCAATGCCGTGAAGCTGGCGACAACATTTTTCGGCCTGACGGACTCCCAGGTTTTTTCCTGTATGCAGATTGTTGGGTATGATCTGGCCAGAGTTGCTCGAGGTTTTAATATTCCATCTTCGGCTGATATCCAGCCGCTGGAAGCTGAATCATTTATCCGCAAATTGCGTGGACAGGCTCTGGATTATGTGACGCTACAAAGTGTTCTTCAATATCCGGGTGCGGGACATACAATGGATGATATCCTGCGGTCAGTTCATCAGGGTCTGGGCCTGCTCTTTGGGATGAATAGGGTTATCTGCCTGCTCCCCGACTCAAAAGAGACCTATTTACAGGCTATAGGCTACACAAAGCGCTATGATGGAGCCTTGCTGGAAAATATCCGTTTTTACCTTAAATCACCAATGAGCAAAATTGTTCATGCCTACCGCACCGGTAAAGGCGGGATTGTTGAGTTTAAGGAATGCAGTGCAATGGCCGATAAGCAACTGATAAATGTAATGCAGTCGGACGGTGTATTCTGTATGCCCCTTACAGCGCAAGGTGTGAGGAGAGGACTTATCGTTTGTGGCCTGAAGGAATCAGAATTCAGGTATTACACTATGTTAAATGAAAAAATAACAATGTTTGCGGCTCAGGTAGCAACCACAATTTCCTTGCGTTGAGTAACTCTTTGAGTTTGCAAACTTATGGTTGAGTGTGTCTGAATTGTCCTAACTGTGCAGTGTAGGAATATGTAGGGAAATATCACCATGTTATCGAAAAAACGTATTGAAATAATTTTTTGTAATGGTATCACAGATAGCTAGATCTTTTCTTTAGAGGTCCTGAAAATAAAGGGGATAATTAAGTTTTGGGGGATTTTGGGTAATAGGGGAGAGGGTAATAATACGAATGTGGATTAGGTAACAATACGTATCCATTTAACATTATCCTGTAATTGCGATTTGGCACGAAGATTTTTACTAATTTTTCTTTATAATGGATAAGGACAACGTATTTTTACAGATTGAAAAATCTGGAAACCTTCCGACTCTGCCGGAGATTTTACTCAAATTGCTTGCCGCCTGCGATGATGAGGAAAGCTCCATTGGTGATATCGCTGATATCATCAGCAAAGACCCTGTCCTTAGTCTGCGTGTTCTTCAACTGGTTAATTCCGCCTATTATGGCTTGAGTCACTCTTTCAGTAATGTTGAACAGGCTGTTGTCTATCTTGGTGTAAAGACAATAAAAAGTATTGCGGTAACAACCTCTGTTCATCAGGTCTTTGAACAAAAAACAGCCAGTAGTTCAAATCAAATACAAACCGGTACCTTCTGGTACCACTCGCTTAAATGCGCCACCTTGGCCAAGCGAATATCAGAAGAGACAGGCCTTGGTAATGGTGATGAAGCCTACCTTGCAGCCCTTCTTCACGATATAGGAAAGCTTCTTCTTGCTTCGACCTTTCCTGAAATCTATAGCTTAGATGAGAGTTCCTCAATTATCGGTCCTGAAGAGCTTTATCAGGAAACCGAGCGCATGGGAACAAACCATTGCGAAACAGGTGCCTGGCTGGTCAGGCAATGGAACCTGGGCTCTCTGGTTGTTGATGCCATTCAGTATCATCATGAAGCTCTGGAGCAGGTAGCTGAAGCTTTTCCTTTGGTTAAAATTGTCTATATGGCCAATGTCCTTGCCAAATGTGATATGGATGGCAGTTATGCGGACCAGGCCGGTGAGATGCTGTTTGGGTTGGATCGAGAGGGCTTCGCTGAGTGTGTTGGCAGTGCTGCAGATGAGGTAGATCAGATAGCCTCAAGTATGGGAATCAAGGTGAGCCAACCTCGCGCTTCAGGCCAGGGAAATACTGATCGAGATAAAGAACATGACATAGAGATTGATGAGCTTGATCAGGAAGCGGCATTGTCAGATCGTATGGCAGCTAACAATGCAGTCCAGACAACAATAGCTGCACGGGTCAGGAATACCTCCCTGTTGTCGACTTTTCAGGAAGACCTCATGCAAGCTGAGGAAACGGAAGATATTCTGTCGACGTTTGAAAAGGCGATGGCAATTTTACTAGGTATAGATAAGGTACTGTTCTTTTTACCGGATAGTGCTGAAATGCTGCTTCGTGGCCGGGCGTCTGAGGCCAACTCTTTATATCATATAAGTAAAGGGTTAACGTTCGCTGTTAAACAGGGGGCAAGCCTGATTGTACGAGCGTTTCACGATAACAGCTCGGCTCTCCTGACACGTAATCAGCATGGTGCCAGTATTGCTGATCAGCAGCTGTTAACCGTCCTTAAGTGTTCTGAGGCACTCCCTATTCCCCTGGTGGTAAATAAAAGGCCTATGGGGGTTATTGTCCTTGGCTTATCCGAAATGAGTGGAGCCCCTGGCCAGGAGGACATGCAATTGTTGAAAATCGTTGCCCAGCAGGTAGGGCTTCGGTTGTATATTGAACAGGAGAAAGAACGACAGGCCGAGATCGTTAATAAAGAACGAATGGCTGCAATTTCAATGACATCGAGAAAGCTTGCTCACGAGATTAATAACCCGTTGGGAATAATTGGTAATTATCTTGTTACGCTGAAGATGAAGCTTTCCGGAGAGGATAATGTTCCGGAAGAGTTGGACATTATCGATGAAGAGATCCAGCGAATATCAACGCTGGTCGGCCAGATGGAGATGTATTCCCAAGCGTCGTTTACTCATTTCCAGGAAGTAGATATTAATTCAGTGTTACGCGATATCATCCAGATATGTAAACCTTCGTTGTTTGCAGACGCCGGCCTCAGTGTCTCGTTTATTCCCAGTGCAGATATCCCACTGCTTATCACGTCAAAGGATGCAATTAAGCAGATCATCATAAACTTGTTGAAAAATGCCGCTGAAGCAATGGTCACAGGCGGCAGAGTTATGGTTAGAACAAAAAATCATAAGCAGGACAATGTTGCCGGGCAAAGCGGTATTGAGATTATTGTGACGGACTCTGGACCCGGTTTGCCTGAACATGTCAAAGAAAATCTCTATCAACCTTTTGTAACTACCAAGCAGAATGGTCATTCAGGCCTTGGCCTGTCAATCGTCCAGAAAGCCGTGACAGATATCGGCGGTAAACTTTTTTGCTCAAGTCGTCAGTCCGAAGGGACGACCTTTACCATTTATCTTCCGACAGGCAGACCTGACAGTCGAATAGTAACGGAGAAAGATCATGAGTTCTAAACCCACGATTCTTCTGGTGGATGATGAGAGTCGTTTTACAGATAGCCTTGAGAGTATTTTGCATCACTACGGGTATACCTGCTCAAAAGCGTATACCGGTGGTGATGCTATTGAACTCCTGAACACACACTCTTTTGACCTTGCCCTCTTGGATGTTGAATTGCCCGACATGTCGGGTTGTCAAATAGCAGAGTTGATCGCTACGTCCGAAATGCAGACCACCGTCATTATGCTAACTGGTGTGAAAACGGTTGAAACGGCAGTTGAAGCAATGAGAATGGGAGCATATGACTTCCTGAATAAGCCACTAAATCATGAGCTACTGTTAAAAACCCTTGAGAAAGGCCTGGAGCATAATCGATTGAAGCGTAAGCTCATGAGCAGTGAGCAGAAATATCAGATCCTCTCAGAAGCTGCCTGGGAAGGGATTGTCATCCACGAGGATGGCGATATTGTTGAGGCAAACACTCCATTTCTTGAAATGTTTGGCTATACTCAGGACGATCTCACTGATGGAATGCAGCTCGAGAATCTGCTCACACATTCCGGTGCAGAGCTCATGATAAACAGTCGCCCGGAACATATCCGTAATGGCGCATACACTGTCACAGGTCTGAAAAAAGATGGGAGTGAAATGCCTATTGAGGCAAAATCCCGTTCTATTGTTTATAAAAACAGGCCGGTCAATGCTTGGGTGGTGAGAGATTTAACGGAACGAGTACAATCCGAGAGAGAAAACATAGAGCTGCATAAAAAATTATCAGAAGCAAATAAGCTTAATGCTCTCGGCCTTATGGCAGGGTCAGTGGCCCATGATCTGAATAATATATTAACAGGTATTGTCAGCTATCCTGATTTATTACTTTTACAGATGGATGAGTCTGATAAGCATTATGATCAGATTCTGAAAATACAATCAGCAGGGAAGCGTGCTGCGGCAGTCGTTTCTGACCTGGTGGCAATAACCAGGGGTGGAGCCCAACAGAAAACTGTAGAAAACATCAATGAACTGGTGATGAATTATATGAATTCACTGGAGCATGGTGAACGACTTGCTCAATATCCCTTTGTAACTCTTGAGACTCAATTACGAAAGGATGTCAGCAATATCTGTTGTTCTCCGCAGCATATTTATAAAATGCTGTTGAATCTCATTGGCAACGCCCTTGAGGCTGTTTCTGAAAATGGTTCCGTGAACGTTACAACAGAAAACTGTCATTTTATCCATCCACTGCACTCCGAGAGTGAGCCTGAAGGAAACCGTGAATATGTGAAATTTACGGTGGCAGACGATGGCTCGGGAATTGATCAGAAAGACTTGGATCATATATTTGATCCATTTTATTCAACCAAAGTCATGGGCAAAAGTGGAACTGGCCTCGGATTGTCTGTTGTCTGGAACATTGTGCAGAATCATGATGGCTGGATAGAGGTGAATGATAATGAGCCAGGGGCCAGGTTTGAAGTGTATTTCCCTGCCACCCACGACCAGGTCTGTCAGGTAGACGTGCCTTCAACTAAAATCACTGCTAACGGTCTGGGGGAGCGGATTTTAATAGTTGATGATCAGACAGAGCAAAACGAGATTCTTGAAAATGCACTCACGGATCTGGGATACACCACCCATTCGGTGACGAGTGGTGAAGAGGCAATCGCTTTTCTCGATTCGGAGCCTGTTGATCTCCTTCTAATGGATATGATCATGGGTAATGGTCTAAATGGTCGTGAAACTCTGGAAATAGTACTTAAAAGACATCCAGGGCAAAAAGCGATAGTCGTCAGTGGGTTTGCCAAGCGCGAAGAAATAGAGAAGACGAAAGCGTTAGGGGTGTCTCTCTTTGTAGAAAAACCGGTGACGGTGGCAAAGATCAATACTGCTATCAGGCAATCATTGTTGAAAAACTAACTGCACCCGCGAGGGCTTTTTAGTGACCAGAGAAAGAAGGAAATTTGCCCGTATTAGTCTTGATGTTGCAGCGAATCTGTTTCTGTATCAGGTAGATATGCGTCATGCCGGCGCTATTATTGACCTTAGCCTGGGTGGATGTTTCTTCCCCGTCAAAAGTGAGATTCCTCTGGGAGAAAAATGCCAGATACAGCTTGCTGTTGGTGAGGGGCTGGAAACATCAACAATTGACCTTGCCGGTATTATCGTACGAAAAGACGCAAGAGGTGTCGGTATCCAGTTTACGAATATGACCCCGGAAGGACTGGCATCCCTAAAGCAGCTTATTGCTTTGGAACATGGTGCCTGTTAACTCCCCCCCCAAAAAAACGGTTCATTACCGCTGTACTGTTCAACTGTTGAAATCTCAAAGTTATGTGTCATGATATAGCAGTGTCGTACTTAATTTAATTGATACATTCTTCATTTTCTACCCTCCTGCCTAACCTATTTATTCTCTGTAGTGGTTTGTGTTATACTAAAGCATGGCGTTCTCGTTGGGTTGATTACATCCCCAATTTCTCATGGTAGGCAAATAATTGCCGAAGTTCTATGGAGGTGATATATGCTGGGTCGGGAAGAGTTTGATAAACTTATGGACAGGTTGAAGACTGAACGAGATGAGCTGAAACTGAAAATGCATCTTGGCTCTATGGAGGCAAAAGAAGAGTTTGAGCAAGCAGAAAAGAAATGGGATGAAGTAAAGGCAAAAGCGTCAACTATTGCTGATGATGCCGTGGATACCTCTGATGACTATATCCGGAAAGTGAAGATTGTGGGGGACGAATTAAAGGAAACATATCAGCGTATTTCCAAGAGGCTGTCAGAGTAGGTGAGTCGAGCTTAGCTTACAAAAACATGTCCCGGTAAGAGTCTTTTTAAGGGAAGTGGCTTTCCTACGCTCCATGGCATTTGATTTGAATTACCAACGGTAGACCCTTTTTTACAGAATGAATACGTCCAAATCTAGACCTATACCTGTTTTCGTGGTACTACAGTTGCTTTCAATATGGTCAGTATTTCAATAGGTTGTTTTTAAGTATGCATAAGGTGTGACATGGATAGTGTAGAAACACTTTTTAGACGCGGAGTTATGGAAATGGCGACGTATAGCCCCATCGAACCGCCAGATCAGATCGCTCGTCGACTCGGTTTACCAGAGTCCGCTATTATTAAGCTCGATGCCAATGAAAACCCATATGGTGTTGCTGACGAGGTGTTAGATGAGCTAAGCAGGGCCAAATACTTAAGCATCTACCCCGATCCGGCTCAAAAAGCTGTTCGCGAGGAGATCGCAATATATGCTGGTTGTGCTGCCAATAATATTGTGGCCGGTGCCGGTGCCGATGAGCTGATTGATCTTATCTGCCGACTAGTTTTAAACCCTGGCGACAGAATGCTCACCTTCAGCCCGACATTTTCGTACTATAAACATGTGGTGGAACTGAACGGTGGTGTGCTGGCCGATGTGCACAGGGAGGACGACTATAGTATAGATGCATCTAAGCTGTCAGACATTGACCTGACAGGCGTAAAAGGTGTTCTGCTCTGCTCCCCGAATAATCCTCCTGGCAATATGCTGGAGTGGGAGGTGCTGGAGTTCTTCCTTGCCAAGGATATGCTGGTAGTGGTTGATGAAGCATATTATGAATTCTCACGCAGTTCTTACGCAGACCGTATCTCCAAGTATAACAATCTCATTGTGCTGCGGACATTTTCTAAATGTTTCGGTTTGGCTGGCTTGCGCGTTGGTTATGGCATTATGTCGGCACCTATTCAGGAAGCGATCATGAAAATCAAGCCACCCTACAGTGTCAATATGGCCGCTGAGGTGGCGCTACGGGTATGTCTTAGGAAAAAAGACCTTTTTACAGCACAGGTGGATCGTATGATAGCCACCCGTGACAGGACTTTTTCTATACTGGAAGAGCGTGAAGAACTTGAAGTCTACCCATCTCATTCTAATTTTATACTTTTCCGGTTAAAGACAGCCAGTGCGAAAGGGCTGCGGGATGCGTTGGAACAAAAAGGAATCTTGCTTCGTTATTTCAATACGCCACAGCTTCAGAATCATCTTCGAGTATCTGTTGGAACCGATGAACAAATGGATATTTTCCTGGAGCAGTTCTTTAGTTTGCTTGACAATACCCCGTCGTAAAATGTTCTGGAGTTGAACTGTTTTGCTGTTTTTGTGAGCTCAGGTAACGGCTAGATCGTTTCTTGGGCTTTATTTTTTGGTACGTTTCGACTCGTCTTGAAAATCCACTTTACCTATACGTCCCATGAGCTTCTGGATCTGAACCTGGCGGCGCTTGATGTAGGGTGATGGCTTTGCAGAGTTGTACCTGAGCGGGTTGGGCAGGGTGGCGGCAATGGTTGCGCTGTTGGCAGCAGTCAGTTCGAGGGCTGATTTTCCGAAATGTAACTGGGCCACACTTTCTGCTCCGTAAATCCCATCACCCATTTCAATGGAGTTGAGGTATACCTCCATTATCCGTTTTTTTCCCCAGCATAGTTCGATGAGGAAGGTGAAGTAGACCTCGAATCCTTTGCGCACGAGTGAACTCTGTGGCCAGAGAAAAACATTTTTCGCTGTCTGCTGGGTTATGGTGCTGGCGCCACGAGGCTTTTTACGATGTTTATTTTCCTCTATGGCTTTTTTGATCTGGTCAAAATCGAAACCTGGATGTTCCATGAAAAGGTTGTCTTCTGAGGCCACAACAGCCTGAACCAGGTTGGGAGATATTTTCTTTAACGGAACCCAGCGATGATGAAACGTGTAGGGTTTCCCTTCTGTTTTTTGCTGCACGAGGCGAATTCCCATTAATGGAGTAAAATATACAGGTACTACGCGATACACCAGAGCCATCAAAATGGTCGAGGCGAAAAATATAAGTATGAGTTTTGTAAACAGGCGGATCAGAAACATGTTTTAGCACGGGTAGAAGTGAAAAGGCTAATATGACGAAAATATATACTGTATATATATACATTATATATTTTCGTCATATTAGCCGGTAATTGAGGTCTGGCAGGTTTCATTCAAATTGTGATTTGAAACTGGCAAAATCTTCTTTGAGTTGTTCAATTTCCTTTCGCATGTTGTCCATCTGCTCCTGCATCTCAAGTATTCGGTCATCATCATTGTTGCGATAATTACCGCTGCTACTATTGAGGGGATGAGGGACATCGTTACCAGTTTCCTGGCTATCGGCAGGTTCGGCAAGGGTTCTATCAGATTCTCCACTCAGAAGATGAGTGTACCGAGACTCTTTTTGGCCGGGTTGACGTGGCATTTTTCTGAGGAGTGCCATATCTTCAAGGCTGGTGATAGATTTTTTGACTTCATCAAGGTCCTGAAAGGAGTAGAGTCGTTCGGTGCGGCCACGAATTTCGCCAAGCGTTTGTGGCCCACGTAGAAGGAGAATACAGATAATAGCTTCTTCACGAGCGATTAAGTTCAGACTGGTTGAGAAAATTTGCTCATATTTTTCAACCCGGCTCACATTACTTTTCCTGACCAGATTTTTCTCCCGCAAACTAGAGAGGGCAACAGTTACTGTATCCTCATCAAAAGAGACAACCGGGTCACGGTTCGTTTTTTGGTTGCAGGCATTAATCAGAGAATTAAGTGTCAGGGGATAATAGTCGGGAGTAGCCTTTTCTTTTTCAATAAGAGTGCCAAGGACACGTGCTTCCTGTCCAGTAAGGTCGATGTTCATAGAGCAATCCTGAATATATATGTATGATCAACGTATGAATTGTTTCTTTCATGCTAAAATAGCGCGTACATTTTACTCTGCTAAATGTGTATAGTCTAGTCGTATGGGTAGAGTGACGAACTATGTACTATAACAAACATTCTGGTTAAGCAGAATATCTTTACCAGGCAAATGGAAACTGACGTGATAGTTTTACTCCATTTGGTGGGGGAAAAGATACCTTTAACGACGGAGAAAGAGAATGGAAAAAGTTCGCTGGGGCATTATGAGTACAGCTAAAATTGGTATGGAGCACCTTATCCCTGCCATACAGTTAAGTGAGTATTGCGAGATTGTTGCTATCGCCTCACAGCAACAGGAAAAAGCACAATCCGCAGCAAAGAGGTTCGACATTCCTAAGGCCTTTGGATCCTATGAGGAACTCCTGGCAGATACTGAGGTTGATGCTGTTTATATTCCTCTGCCAAATCATCTTCATGTAACCTGGTGCAAGCGAGCTATCGCCGCAGGGAAGCATGTGTTGTGCGAGAAACCAATCGGTTTGACATATTCAGAGGCAGAATCGCTTTTGAAAGTGGTACGACAGAATCCCGAATTAAAGGTTATGGAGGCCTTTATGTACCGTTTTCATCCACAATGGCAGCAGGCTAAGCAGCTGGTGGTAGATGGAGCGATCGGTAAGTTACAGACTATTCAGTCGTTTTTTTCTTACTACAATGACGATGCGGCAAATATACGTAACCAGGCAAAAGCTGGTGGCGGGGCATTGATGGACATTGGTTGTTACTGCCTGTCGTTATCACGGTATATCTTTGGTGCCGAACCGACCAGGGTCTTTGGCTCAATGCAATATGATCCTCGCTTCAAGACCGATTACCTTACTTCAGGTATTTTGGATTTTGATGGCAGGACTTCAACGTTCACCTGTTCTACACAGCTGGCACCATATCAGCGAGTTATTATTCATGGGGTAGAAGGACGGATTGAAATAGAAATACCCTTTAACGCCCCAAGTGATAAACCGTGCCGTATGTGGATACAAACGGCTAAAGAAACCAGGGAAATTGCCATTGATATATGCAATCAGTATACTCTTCAGGCAAGTGCTTTTGCTCTGTCGGTGTTGAATAACACTAACGTGCCAACATCGCTGGAAGATGCTGCAGAAAATATGCGGGTACTTGAAAATATAGTAAAAAGTGCGAAAGATGGGGCGTGGGTGTGAACGATGTTAATTTCAATATCCGACCGGTTCGCCACTAGATGTGTAACGATCTGTTATGGGGTAATGTATGTATACATGATCCCATAACAGGGCATAACAGCCAGGGTGAGGTGCTGTTATTTTGATTTAAGATGCCGAGGCAGTTATGTGTAGATTATGTGTATTGGTAGTTGCTAGAATATCCGGAAACTGGCGACGAACGGCAAATGGTCCGAGACCTGTTTCTTGAATGACTCTTGTCCGAGGCCCATAGTCCAATGCATCGGGAAAAGTCGTAGACTGCCACGCACATAGTCTGTCGAGTAGGTTCGCGAGACAGCAAACCCATCCAGGAGATTTGAACGACCCTTATCGAGAATGTGTGAAAATCGGTCCTGTAAATCCCAGCATGATACAAAATCCATCAGGTCGTCGCCTCCCAGGTGGTGGAAATTGCTTACGTCTTGTCCGGGTACCATGTTGAAATCACCCATCAGCAGAATCGTACGCTGAGTTAGCCCGGGAGTCTGACGCAACTGTGTAATATGCTCGCCAATAAACTTGCACTGGCTATCCCGTAGCTGCTGGTGGTTACGCTCTCGACCCGATTTTAGATGGACACCGATCAGTATTGTCTTGAACTTACCGATCTTAATATCTGCCTGTACAGCCTGCCGACCATTCCCGTATTCACCTTCGGAGCCAGGGATTAATTGTGCGTTGCTAACTTCAACTCCTTCTTTGTGGAGAAATCCGATATGGATGTTGCCGTTTGGCTGCTGCAGGATGGTATGATTGTACACAACATTATATTTATCGGCTAAGAGTTGTGCCAGCCGCTCAATATGGCTGATAGGGCTGACTTCAACAAGTGTTACCAGCTCAGCGTCGAGCAATGCAAGTCCTTCGGCCTGCTTTTGGGCGCGTTTGCTGTTGGGGCCTATACCCGAGGCTGTGTTGTATTTGTTGAAGCCCGCGAGATTCCAGACGGCAATGCGGGCAAGGCTGTGCTTAAATTCGCTCATGGTCATTTCCTTTCGTTATTCTTCGTGGAACAGCATGAACAATTCAGTAAGTTGAAAACGTTACTATCTATAGCGGCTGATTATCTTTTTACGCTTATCTCTTTTTGTCATTGAGCCTGGCGTCAAATTTCTCTTTGTTGATAACGAAGCGTTCATGGCGTCCCTTAGAGATGAGGTCTATCCCATCATGGGCTTCAACAGCAAAGGTGAGTTTTTTTCTGTCGACTTTAACCAATTCCACAGTAGCAGTAATCTCCAATCCAGGTGGTGTAGCAGCCTGGTGACTGATTTCGATCTGTGTTCCTACTGTTTGTTCTTGCGGCCAGTCAAGATGAGGTTTGATTGCCTTGATACATGCCCATTCAAAAAGGCCAACCAGAAAGCCGGTAGCGAAGACTTCTGGCATAACACCAAATTCTTCCGCCTCAGGAAAGAGTGCGGGAACGGTTTTAGATTGGGGTACTACAAATTTGTGCTCATATTTAATGCCGGCTTTCAAGGTTTCTTTCATGTCTTTCTTCTCCTTTACTCTGCAAGGTCTATTGTTACCTATCAGTAAATTCCATCACGCTAAGTGTAATACGGAAGGAGTGTGACAGGCAACGAGAAAGATATTGTTGTGCCATATATCACTATGCCCGGTACTGGTCATCACGTGGGGCACCAGGTTCTTTAGCGTTATGAAGGGTTTTGGGGCTCAATGTGTGTATGTGGTCGGCAAGAGAGGCCAGTTCCTTATAACTTTCAGCTAATTCACTCTTTGGGTATTTGACATTGTATTGTCTAAAACGCCAGAATGATGCTGCAACGGCGGCATACTCAATGAAAATATTGAGCTGGGATGTCTCATCAGAGGTAAAGGGGCAATTCTTGGAATATCCATCCAGTAACTCACGTATCTGAGAGATATTGAAAGAACCGTTGCTTGAGCAGCAGCCCACGGCAGCCATACCAATGTCGAAGAGTTTATAAAAGTAGCACGCCTCTTCAAAGTCGAGGATGGCTTTCAGTGATTCGTTTTCAAAGAGCAGATTGTCCCAGAAAATATCGCCATGTATAAAACCCTTAGGCAAATCAGGATTGATTGCCTGCTCGAGGTAATTCTTTTTCTCTATGAGCCAGTTGTAATATGGATGGTTTGTTCTGGTGCTTAGTAAGCTTTCGAATTCGTTAAGATCACATGCGAAAGAGTTTTGCATTGTAGGTAAACATTTGAGTGAATGCAAATTGGCCATTGCCTGCCCAACCTGATGTATCATTTTTGCTGAAAGATTGTGCGTAACCTTTCCCTGTAGATAGTTTTTCATATATACAGGTGTTTGCTTATGGAAAACGAAATTCTCCTTTTTCTTTGTTTTGATCAGTCTCGTTGTCGGAAATTTATGCTCTTCAAGATGAACTAAAATATCTGTTAAGTTCTCAATAGCCTCTCTATCTTTTTCATCACAAATTGATAGCGTGAACGTGTCATTGCTGGTCGTTATTTTCAAGCTGGAATTGGCCTGGCCTCCGGCTAATGGAGAAACCTGCAACGGTGCTTCTAAAGCATATTGGTTAAGTAATGCGTCAAGTTCCTGGGGAGTTAAAACTGTATAATTTGCCATGGCAAGATCTGTTTTTTTATCGATTGATGGTCTTTTGAATGCGCTTATTGAGAAAATGTTCAAGATCCAGACGAGTTGTTGTCTGCTTGTATTCAGGTAAGAATTTGGCCGCCTCAAGCGTTGAGTGACACGCCTCAGCTGGAAGGTCCAGTTTGTTATTGTTACCTAAGGCTTTACGGATAATTTCAGGGAACTTTGCAGGATGTGCAGTTGCCATGCATACTATTGGGGTATCTTGGGGGAAAGTTGTCCTGAGTGAGTGTGCTGCAGCGACAGCAACAGCACCGTGTGGATCGAGCAGATAGTTATATTTCGTAAAAGTTTCTTTTATGGCCGAAAGTGTTGCTTCATCTGATATTGCAATCGATTCAAACCCCTTGCGGATGTTTTTATGGGTCGTTGAGTCAAGCTGGACTTCACCTTTTTCCTTAAACTCATCCATCATCCTGGATATTTTTGTGCTATCACCATCTGTCGTAAAATAGAGGAATCGCCAGAAGTTGTAGGGCACGACTATATCAATGGCAGAAGAAACTGTTTGAATCAGATCGTTCTTTTTGAAAACCCCTGTCGAAAAAGTTGTATGGAGTGTCTGGTTTTGATTATTGGCACAGATAAAGGTTGAAATTGGTATTCCCATCCTCCTGGCAAGATCGCCTGCACAGAGGTTACCGAAAGCACCTGACGGAACACTGAAAACAACTGGGTCACCAACCTTTTTACATGCTCTGAAATAGCCATACGCATAGTGAACAGCTTGCACCATCACTCTGCACCAGTTGATCGAATTGACACTAGAGAGTTTGAGCGTGTTTTTTTGTTCGTGGTTAGAAAACATTCTGGCCACGACTATATCAAGATCATCTCCTCCGTCTGGACAGTCTTCAACCGCAACCGGGTGAATATTGCCTTCTGAGAGAGTGGTCATCTGGCGTTCCTGTTCAGCAGATATCATCCCCACAGGAAAAAGAGGCCAACAATCAATTGTTTTACGTCCCATTGCAGCATTTGCGGCCGCCGGGCCAGTGTCTCCTGTCGTTGCCAGTATGAGATTTATCTGCTCTCCTCGTTTTTGCAGGAGATAATCCATGGTACGTACGAGAAAGCCCATGGCAATATCTTTAAACGAGAGTGTAGGCCCATGAAAGAGTTCCATTATGTAAAATGATGGATCGTCACCGATGTTGACCAAAGGCATCAGGTCAGGATGTTGAAAGGCTGAGAAACTCTCCTGTATCAGTCGCTTCAAATCTTTTGAAGGGATGATTTGTGGATCGATAAACAGGTTGAGCATTTCAAAGGCCAGGGACTGGTAGTCCAGTGTCGACCATTGCTGAAGCTGCTCATCTGTTAGTCGTGGTATGGTGCTTGGGACAAACAGCCCGCCATCCTCTGCAAAACCTTGCAGTATTGCCTCATCAAAGGCGACTGGAGAAATAGAACCCTTTGTACTCGTATATGTAATCATCTTATTTTCCAGGTTATTTTGGTCTATTGAGCAAGTCTTTTGCAAACGGCAGCAGCAATTTGTATATCCTGAACTGCTACTCCTGTAAGGTCAACAATGGAGATACTGTTTTCACCCCGTTTGCTATCCACCTTTTTCGCAATGTAATTTCCTAGTTCACAAATATCGCGCTCTTCTATTACCCCAGCCGCAAGTGCTTTTGAAATTTCTCCACGCTCCCTGCATTGTGAAATAGAGTCAGCAACGATGATGTCGGCACGAGCCAATATTGCTGAGTCCAGTTCCTGCTTTGAATCTGTATCAGAACCCATTGCGGTAATATGGGTACCTGGCTGGATATCCCCTGCAAAAAGAAGTGGTGTGGTTGATGGAGTCGTCGTGACAATGAGATTCGTATGTTGAGCGACCTGCGATGGTGACCCTGCTTGAGTGACATGGAATCCTGCATTCTGCATATCGTTTGAATATTCTGCTACTCTTTCAGGAGTCCTCCCCCAGACATGGAGTTCTCTGCAGGGTGTTATGGTCTTAAGGTACTCAACCTGCATTCTTGCCTGGATACCTGTACCTATCACACCTATGGCAGAGACAGATGCAGGGGCAAGATGTTTCGCTGCAATCTGCCCGGCGATAGCCGTTCGTACATCGGTCAGATACCCGTCATCGAGAAGGATGGTTTGCAGTATTCCAGTTTTTTGAGAGAAAACCAGCATAAGGCCAGAGCTTGACGGGAGTCCTATCCCGGGGTTTTGATAGAACCCCGATGCGATTTTTATCACATAAATATCATCATTCTTAACGTATCCATATTTAATATGTGTATCACCTGGCGGGTTATCAAAGATGAGCTCCCCAACGGGTGGGACTACTACTTCATTATTCGAGTACGCTATGAAACCCTGCTCGATACACGGTGCGATATCGAGGTCTGAGAGTGCTTTTTTAATTTCCTGCAATGTGTGAACCGTAGCCATCTGTATTCCTTTGCAATGATATGTTGTGTTGTAAAATTCTATTGCCAATTATATCAGCAATGGGTTCGTCCGAGGTTTTAGTTGAGGTATCTACGTCACGGGCCCTTTAGTGTTTCGGTGCTTTCGAAGATATGCAATCACCTCTCGATCTAACGGAAACTGGCCCGGCCAGGTCTTCACTTTTACTTCAGACTTTTCTAACTCCTCTGGCTTTACGACTACTCGGAGTTCGTACGGAGTCTGGTACTCAACTGCGTTTTTATCGGCAATGGTGTGTGAACCATCCATCTGGAGAGCGACGGTTCCCGAATTGATGATGGTCTTGTAGTTGGCTATCCGGTCTTTTTTGCCGGGTGAGCAGACACTACGGCAAAAGCCGCATACAGTGTAGTAAAACCAGTCAGGATTAAATACCGCCTCCCTATAGTTGGTAAGGCTACTGGAATTGCCCTGCATCTGAGGATCCGCCTTTTGCAGACGAACACACAAGGCGTTAAGTTCGTGTTTGCTTTCGGGGAGCGGGTGACCGAGACGGTATGGGCTCCAGTTAGACCATTTTGAGGAGGTTGAAAGACCTTCATAACCGCTACAACCAATCCAGCAACAGGTATTTGGTCGTTTGCGGGAAATTATTTCAGTTACACCTGCAACGGTAACCTGTTCTGAAGTCTTGGAGCTAATCATTTCCACAGGACAAACTTTGGAGCAGACCTTACATCCATCACAGGGATGCTCTTTGTCTGGTATTGGTGTATCCGGCATCAAGGTGGCAGATGTTATAACACTTCCAAGTTCCACGAGCGCGCCATACTTTTTCGTGAGTAAATTACCGCTCCAGCCAAGACGACCAACCCCGGCTGCAACGGCCGCGTATCGATGAGAGAACTCTGGATGAAACTCTGTCATCTCCGTCACGTCAATTGCGCCTTCTTCCGGTCGATAATTACTGTTCAGGTCTACATTGATGGCCTCATACCCTTCTGATCTCAGTTGCTCAGTAATCTTATCGCCTATTCTATAGAGTGTTTGAGCGATGGCCTTTCTGTTCTCGCAGTGAGCTTGCCAATTCTTTTTGCTGATGAAATCCTGTGCGAGGTTCTTGTCCAGGGAGAGTGCAAATGAAATAACTGAATTTGCAGTTGGTAAAAGATAGCACGGGTCGGCAGAAGGGGGATTGCCTGAAAGGCGTTTTTTACTGGTGATACCGACAAGATCTGCACCGAGGCTCATAGCCAGGGATTTTAGTTGTATTTCCATCGAACCCATATGAACTCTCCCAAAGTAAAGTCGCTTTAAGGTGATTACCAGGAAACAGAGTAGCATCCAACAGTCAAGAGTGCAGGTAAAATTTACCTGCTTGAGAAAGGACTATTAGGAAGATGCTAATAGTAGGTGATATCTTGAGATGTTCTGACTGAGTTTTAAAGAAGGTTTTCTGGATGTGTATGTAAATGACGTGATAGTAAAGCGAATGGATACGAAGAAAGAGAATATAGGTCGCTCTGGGAAATTGAAAATTTTCTTAACGTTGTCGTTATGGTATGAAATTTATTGTTGGAATATCAGAGGTATGTCAGTAGCTCATTGTTTGAGCTCTTTGGGGACAGGTGGTTCGTCGTTACGAGTGGCCGATTTTTTTTTGAACCCCCCACTCTTGGTTTGTTTCTTGAGTTTGAGTTCCTCAACTAACGGACGATAGTCGATCTGTTCCCGGTGTAGCCTGGCAAAGCATAGAACAATGACGGCTATAGTATTTGGTACAGTGCCCTTTTTTTTATATGACTGGATGTTCTTGTCACTGACCTTAATGAGTCTGCAAAACTTAGGGAGAGTGATTTCCGCATCCAGTAACATCTTTTTGAATTCTATAAACGTCATGGTGTGAACATTATTGTTGTATTTCAGTTAGTTGTTCATGCCGTACAACATGGTCGTATCACCTGCAAAGACCTACCTAAAATCGTCTAATGGGCGATTATGTCGAGTATCTTAATTTAAATATACCATATAATATGACTATTAGTCATAAAGAAAAGTTGACACGGGCGGTCTCATCATTATAGATATAGTATATTATGCTCAATTAGTTTGTTATTGGCGGTTTTGTAGATTGCATCACGATAGCCCTAATTTAGGGAAATTTTTATTCACGGAGGCCTAAAATGGCAAAAGATAAGAAGGACAAAAAGAAGGATAAGAAGAAAGCCGATAAAAAGTGCGACAAGAAAAAGTGTGATAAGAAGAAAGACAAGAAGAAAGACAAGAAGAAGGACAAGAAGGGTAAAAAGAAGTAATTTTCTCCTCCTCTCGATCTGTTGTAAAAAAGGGCTGCTTTACCGAGCAGCCCTTCTGTGTTCACCGTCTTCCTGCTGCCATTTGTCTCATGAATAATAACTGGATGCCAACGCCTTTTTTACAACGACTGCAAGCTCCACCAAGGTATAAGGTTTTTTGACAAACTCGTTAGCTCCAAGGTTCTGTGCCTGTGTAACCTCTTCGTCTTCGGAAAATCCGCTTGCAATCATGGCCTTCTGCTTAGGGTTGATTTTAAGAATTTCTTCATAGGTCCTTCGTCCATTCATCCCCACACCCATGATCATGTCTAAAACAATCAAATCTACAGATTTCCCTTTTATAAATTGCAGGGCCTCTTCTCCTGAACCCACAGTATCTACTCTGTAGTTGAGTGTTTTAAGTAGGTTACTTGCAATTTCACGTTGTTGTTGCTCATCGTCAACAATTAATATGTGTTCATTGTTGCCGACTATTTGTTCAACTCTGACTGTTTGAGGCAGCTCTGTCAATTGTTCCCTGGAAATTGGAAAATAGAGATCAAAATTTGTCCCATTTTTACCACTCGTTACAGTTACAATACCGCCATGCTCGTGAACGGTGTTCCATACGATTGTTAAACCAAGACCTGTACCACTGCGCCCCATTATTTTCTTGGTATAAAATGGCTCGAAAATATTGCTGATATCTTCATCAGAAATACCTGATCCCGTATCCCGCACACTTACTACAACATACTCACCTTTTTCCACGTATTGATTTGAAACAATGGGTGTTTCTACATATTGATTTCTGGTGCACACGATAATCTTGCCAGCATTGCCTGTAGCCTCTACTGCATTTGTCATCAGATTCATCAGACATTTTTTAATATGTATGGTCGAGCAGGATAAATTTAATAAATCGGGAGCAAGTTCTGTTGTAACCTTTATGTCGGGATAGTGAGCGAGCAGCGTTTTTCCTTCAGCAGATCGTAAATATTCTATGATCAGTTTGTTGAGGTTTGTAATTTCCTTTTGACTGGCACTTCCCCTGGCCACGGTCAGCAAATCTCCAACAACTTCGGCAGCACGCTTTCCTGATTGCTGTATTGCTTCGATAGGGTGTCTCAGGTCACTCTCTTCGGGAAGTTTCCCAAGGAGTAGATCCGGATATGCAACAATCCCTGTGAGGATATTGTTTAAGTCATGTGCAACACCACCAGCCATAAGTCCAATGGCTTCCATTTTCTGGGCCTGCACGAGTTGTTTCTGTAGTTGCTTCCGTTCTCCAGAAACTTTTTTCTGTTCTGTAATGTCGCGCCCAACACCGATGATTTGCGTAACATTGCCCATACTGTCAAGAACCGCTGTGTCAGCCCATGCCAACCACCTCCAGCCATCTTTTGTCATGGCACGCTGTTCCAGGTAGGTTGTATGTGGAGGGGTAAACAAGGCCTCCATGGCTTTTGACGTCGACTCGCGGTCCTCTTCGTGCACAAGAGGCATAAATGTCTGTCCGAGCAAATCCTTTTCTGTCTTGCCAAAAGTTTTGAGATATGAAGGGCTGACAAATAAGAACTTTCCTTCAAGATCCACTTTGACGATCATGTCCGTCTGGTTTTCAACTAAAAGTCGATACTTTTCCTCACTTTCACGTAAGTCTCGGACCAAAAGAAGAGTGTTGAGCGCATCAGCAATTCTTCGCCCAATTTCATGGAAAAGCCGTATTTCCTCTTGAGACCATATGCGGGAATGAGAACATTGATGCATCCCTAATAGCCATGGGTTCCCAAGTCTTGGATATATTGCAACCGTAATTTGTGATTGAATATTGAACTGCTTGGCGGATTCAGCAGGTAATGATCTTTTTGAGTGTTGGTCATAAGCAACAGGTAATTCAGATTCTAAGGCTGCCTGAATGACCTCTTTCGCTTCTTGAAGCATGGGTATGTTTTTCCCAATACTATATATCCCTGGGTATTGCTCCTTCGTTCTTTCCATTGGTACTTCCCAATATAACGCATCAGGGTTGCAGGGATATATCAGCCAGGCACGGTCACTATCAAAAATTGAGAGAGCGGTATCTAGTACATGTGACATCATCTGTTCGATATCGTCGGATTTTCGCAGAGATCTCTCAACTTTATCTAAACTTTCCAGAAAAAGTATATAACTACGATTTCGTTTGTTATTAGAGTGTTCGGTCATCTGTACTTGATCTGTAAAAGAGTTAACGGCTTGCCCTCTGGCTCAAAAAATATCAATGATCTCGTAGAATATTGGGGAGTTTCATAGTGTATTCAGGAAAACATCAGGCGATGTTGAGCAGCCTGATTTTTGAATGCTTCCTCTAGAATCCTACCATATTTAAAATCACTGGCGTTAGTCAATTTGGAAGAAATGTGGGCTAGAGATGTTCTCAGGCAGACTTTACCCTGGATTTGATGCTATAACTGATCTTTCGGACTGTGTAATAGGCTACTATGATGTGCTGTTATCAGCATTGAACCACACCTCGCCACCACTGGCCGGCAATACACTGATTCCGATTGGCTCCCCCTGACCATTCAATCTCACCCTGCCCACGGCGCTTTCATTGAGAAACTGGCGTGAATCGTGGTTATCTGGTTTTCTCGGGCGTATTCGCATCCGGCGTCGTTTGGTAAACCAGTTCAACGGGGAGTGGTCGGCATAGAGCCAGCGATTGAGCCTGTCGAACCAGAGTAGCAGCTTGTGGGGGAATTCATTTTTGAAACCACTACAGGTGATCTGCCATATATCCGGGCTGTTTCGGCGATATTTAAGTTGTACATCATACGCAAAAGAATAGTGCACATCACCGGAAAGAATAACAAAATTCTTTGGTGTATTGCGATGGCGAAATATATTGAGAATAACGTTGGCTGAACCCGGATGTGCCATCCAGTTTTCGGCATCTACAACTAAGGGGTGTCCGAAAAATGTTATGATCCTCTGGACGACTTCGATGAGTTTTACTCCAAATATTGGCGCCGGAGAAACCAGCAGGACAGAAGACTGGTTCATGAGTTCCTGCTGCATGTCTGACAGGTTTTCCCAGTCCATCAGGCCAGAAGGTTTGGAAAGACTCGATTCTGACCACCATCGGCTTGTACGTGTATCAAGCACTACCATTTTCGGAGAAGTTGGTAACGTATAATTCCACTGTTCAAAATCGAGGAGATACGTTATCAAGGCATCCTGTTCAGTACCACCAGGCTGCTCGTAACAGGAATGCACTTTCTCCAAGAACTGGTCATCAAATTTCTGAGGATCGTTGCCCCAGCCCTGAAAAAGGAAATAGCCAATGAGAGTGTTACCAATAATACGACGGGAAAAGGGGTGTGCATAGGCTACTTCTTCCCAACCACGAGTCAAATTCCAATCATCGGTGACATCGTGGTCATCAAAAATCATATAGGTTGGTATATGGGCGAGAAGTCGCTGCACTCCTGCAAGCCCGGCTGCAAATGACGTAACCGCATCCAGTTCCGTTCGATAGAGGTCCATATGGGCTGCAGGGATATCCGGGTCATTCATATCAACGTATGTCCATAATTCTGGTGACCAGATCAGCAGATACATTGCAGCCACTTCGGCCAGGGTTACGAGATGATTATGTGCTGATTCAGCAGTAAAGATTGGTTTTCTGACACCACCAAAAAAACGATCCCTCAGCGTCTTATTCTCTTTATTGTGTGGCAGCAGGTCCTCTCGCATGTAGTAGCAATATTTGCTGCGAAGTAATGCCTCACTGTCTTTGACCATGGCCCCTGTCAGTGTTTCAGGGTACAACCCCAAAACATTACATATCTGATGTATAGCAACCAGCATGGGGCCACCAACGTCATCGGCATAAATCTGATCACCGGTCATGATCAGGAGGGCTGGGCGTTTCTCTTGTTGTTCAACTGTCTCAGCCAGCTCCACGTCTATTCGAAGCAGGGCATCTCCAGATGGATAGTGTGGTTTTCGACATGAACCGTGCAGTACATGGTCGAGTTGCGGCTTAACAACGAATACCGGTCGTTTTTGCCCGGTGTAGACAAGACCTGGAAGGTAGTCAGTTAACGTCTTGTCTCCGAGGCTGGAATGAAAAGTCAGGTCATATTCAAGCAGCGTATCGACGGGGAAAGGGCTAATTGCTGTATAATCGATAAGATAGATATATGCCCGTCTACCTATTTGCACGGGGTGTGGTGAGAAGTCCTCGATGTTTCCAGAAAAAAAACACTTGTCGTCTGCATGCAGAAACAGCGACAGTGAGATATCAAGCGGCCTGCTGGTAACCAGCCAGATGACTATCTGATCCTCTGTCACACGTCGAAGGATCGGGCCTGCAAGTATATCAGAAAGCTCCGATGGATTTTTTTCTTTAGTCACGTTGAGCATTGCAAGATTGTAGTGGGAATCTTCGTGATTAGCAGAGATTAACGAGAAAATAAATTATCCAAAAAGTATGTTACCGTCAATTACTATGTGACAATTACTTGTAGGGTCCATCTCCGCCTCCCATTGCTGTGATATAACGGAAATTTACGAACAAGCATTCAAGTCTTGAGATGGAAATAGCTATGAGATTAGTACTTTAAGGCTTAAATACGTTAACTGGTGGCAGATTGAATATTTTTAAATTGGTTACTAACGACTTGAATAGTCTGGACATATGCCTAACATGTCATTACATCATAGATAGTTAGAGTCATATTATGATATCCTTTGTTCATGTAGATTTTTTGATCAAGTAGCCGTATTAAAAAATTCTTAAACCTCATTGTCGAAATTTGCATATGAAGTGGTGATGCCATATCTCAGGCCGGCTTGTATAGCCAGGGACACATAACAACTATTTTCTATACTCTTGCTTCCCTGATTATCGGAACTCCTTGGATTCTGCTGGTGGGCAACTCATACTGCTGGAGTCGTATACTTATGGAAACGTCTAATGAAATGCTCATACTATTAACCGCTACAGTATTGACTTGCGCACTCCTTTTTGCAGATCCTGTTCCTGCCTGGTCACAATCTGTGCAATCATTTTCAGATCTCTATGAACCATCGGGAGTCGCATACTTATCTGATGGCAGGGTGGTTGTTGTTGAAGATGACGGTGACCGACCAATTCGACTCTTTTCAACGGCATTAGACAACGGGGCATTAGTCCTGACGCCCGAGAAACTAAAAGGTGGCTTCCCCAATGTTGACGATCTGGAGGGTGTTTCAGTTGGAAAAAATGATAAAGTATTTCTGATCACTTCACATTCCCAAACAAAGAAAGGCAAACGATCAGAGCTACGGGAACAACTCATTGCGCTCACCATACATGCTGGGCAGAATGTCACAGTTGAATCTTTTGGCAACCTCATGCCGTATGTACAGAGCAGGCTCAAAGACTCTCTGAAACTTAAGGATAAACAGCTTGACGATATTAATATTGAAGGATTGGCATTTGATGCAACCAAAGAGATATTATTTATAGGTCTTCGTTCACCAGCCTACAAGAAGAAGGCGATCATACTTTCTCTTCTTAATCCCTATGATCTGTTCAATAAAAAACAGAATCCTGTTTTTGATGATGAAATAATACTGCTAGATCTAGAAGGAGCTGGCATTAGGGCGATTATCTACGATAAAAAAAATAATCGTTACTTGCTTGCAGGCGAGGCTGAGAATAAGAAAGGTAAGCTTCGTTCACGGATATGGGCATGGGATGGGCAGCCAAATGGCAAAGTGAGCAGGCTTCAGGTTTCCCAGATAAAAGGAGCAAAAAATATTGAAGGGTTAACCATCGTTCAACATCAAGGATCGCCGGTTCTGTTGTTTGTTTGTGATAATGGCGAGAAAAAGAATAAGGAAGGGGGGAGTTATGGATTTATTGATCTCAAAGAACTTTGATCTTTCTCTTTGAAGCGCTTTGAAATGATTTCCTTCAAACGTAGCAGTGAGAATAATTGAATCAGCTTACAGCATTTTAACGTAATGATAGTGAGGAAGGCTCATGGCAAAAGAAAAAAAGAAGATGGAAAAGGTAAAGGGAAAATCTACTGATCAGACCAAACTCAAGAGAAAAATCTATGAGAAAGAGTTAGAGAAACTCCATGGAGAATTGGTGAAACTCCAGCAGTGGGTAGTGCATAAGGGCCTTAAAGTCTGTATCGTTTTTGAGGGTCGAGATGGTGCAGGGAAAGGTGGTGTAATCAAGGCGATCACCGAACGTGTCAGTCCCCGGATTTTCCGTGTGGTCGCATTGCCTGCACCGACTGAAAGAGAGAAATCTCAAATGTATTTACAACGTTACGTGAAACATTTTCCTGCAGCGGGTGAGGTGACCATCTTCGATAGGAGTTGGTACAACAGGGCAGGTGTCGAGCGGGTTATGAGCTTTTGTACGGAGGATGAAACTGTAGGCTTCCTAGATAAAGTACCTGTTTTTGAAAAAGTGATGGTTGAGTCTGGTATTATTCTGCTGAAATACTGGTTAGACGTTAGTCCTGAGGAACAGACACGACGGCTCACTGACCGGATTGATGATCCTCGTAAAATCTGGAAGCTCTCTCCTATGGATATCAAGTCCTATAACCTCTGGAATGAATATACCAAAGCACGCGACGAGATGTTTGCCAAGAGTGATGTTCCCTGGGCACCGTGGAATGTCACCTACTCTAATGATAAAAAGAAAGCTCGTCTCAACATAATAAGCCATTTGTTGAGTTCAATAGAGTACAAAGAACTCGATAGAGAGAAAGTAAAACTGCCAAAGCGGAAAATTGACAAAGAGATTAAGGGAAAGAGTTATCCCTTTAAGCTTATTCCTGAGATCTATTAAATATGGTTTGAGACGTTATCCCATTCTACAGGTATTGAAAAAAGAGAAATATTCTCCTGCTTGCAGGTTGTAAACAGGTTAGTGGAGTTCTCAGGCCGTCGATGAGCGTTCAGAGAGTAAGGTCGTAGAACCACAATTACATAATGACTATAGCTGGCGGTGTACCGTCTACGCAAAAGGAGAAAGTTTGATGAGTAAAAAAGGCTTCCAACTGAAAAGATCCATAATGATTCTCGTAATGTTGATTACCTGTTGTTCTGTGATGGGAACACAAATCTTTGCTGCCAGTAGTGCGGAACTACGCCAGGAAGCAGCCACAGCTATCGATAAGCTTTATGCCAGTTCACCGGCTGCTTTAGAGCTTTCAAAGGTGGCGAAAGGGGTTCTGGTTTTCCCTGATGTTGTCAAGGCAGGTCTGGTGATAGGTGGTCAATATGGTGAAGGAGCGTTATTGGTCAACGGAGAGGCTGTTGGTTTTTATAACACCGTTGCTGCATCGTATGGCTTGCAGGCTGGAGCTCAATCTTTTGGTTACGCAATGTTTCTGATGACTGATGAGGCTATGGGGTATCTCGATAAGAGTGAAGGTTGGGAAATTGGCGTGGGGCCGACGATTGTTGTCATGGATGAAGGGGCGGCCAAGAGCTTAAGTACATCGACAGCAAAAGAGGATATTTATGCCTTCTTTTTCGACCAAAAGGGATTAATGGCAGGACTTGGTCTTCAGGGTTCAAAGATTACCAAAATCCAGCCAGAGTAATATGGTGTAACTTGAATTGACAAAGCTTCAGCTCAAGAACTATCGTGCTGACGAGCAGTTTCGCCAGCGCGACATAGGGAATACATATGTAACCCAAGGTAACTTAACTTCAGCAGGTGCGGCGTCGTTGAGTTAATTCAACAGTGATGGAGAAAAACGATGATAAAAATCACACAAATTAGACCAGAGCGATCTCTGAAGGCATCATTTGCCGCCATTGCGCTCGTTCTTACAATGGGAGCCTCTCCGGCTTTTTCTTCCGGTGACGCTCCTGAAAAGGTTGCACCTGAACAAGATCCTGAAGCAAAAGCTATTCTGCTGGAGATGGCTGATTATATCGCTAAAGCACCAGCATTTAGTGTGAAGATGCGTAGTGAGTATGATGCTATTCAGTCAGATGGTCAGTGGATTGAATTTGGTGAAGCGCGCAAAATAGCTCTTAAGCGTCCAGATAAGCTTCGTGTAGAGACTGAACGTAGTGACGGCGAGCAAAGCCTGGTTGTGTTTGATGGGAAGAAACTCTCTTTTTTGAAAACTGAAGATAATATCTTTGCCGAGGTGGAAAAGCCAGGAACCACAGATCAAGCTGTAGTGTACCTGGTAAAGGACTTACATATTACACTTCCTCTGGCCAAGCTATTAGTTACTGACTTTCCCGAACAGCTCGAAAAGCAAATGACCCAAATTAGCTATGTGGAGGAGAATACGCTTTTTGACGTTCCAACCGACCACATTGCAGTACGATCAGAACAGGTCGATATGCAGCTGTGGGTAGCGCAGAGTGAACAACCTTTGCCTCGCCGGATCGTTCTTACCTACAAAAATGCACCAGGCGCACCTCAGTTTCGAGCCGATTTTATTGAGTGGGCTATCTCACCTGAGATGAGTAAAGATACGTTTGTTTTCTCTCCACCAGCTGAGGCAGAACAGGTGCCACTTCTTGTTCCAGTTCGCCAGAAGGGTTCCATTCCTGTTGAGAAAGGGGGACAAAAATGATTATGAAATCTCGCACATTCATACTTTTTATCGGAGCGATGTTTTTATTCACAACCACACTTGCAATCGTAGCTGAAGCTCGAAGAGGTGGCGGTGGACGAGGAGGTGGTGGTTTCTCACGTAGCAGTCCAGCGAAAGGTGGTAGCTTTTCTTCACATCGTTCGGGGCAGGCATCATCCAGGCAGGTTGGAGCAGGATCAGCTCGGGCGAGCGCGTCAGCACGCCAGGGATTGTCACAAACAGACCAGGGTGCCCGCCAAAATAATCGTACAGAGAACCAGGGTAACCGGCAGGGTAATCGTGATGAGAATCAGGGCAACCGCGAAGATAATCGCGAGGACTGGCAAGAACATCAGAACGAGAACCGTGAAGACCGACAAGATTACAGGGATGATGCCCGTGATGATAGACAGGATTTTGCCGATGATCACTACGATGATCACTGGGATAACCACTGGGATGGCGACGATGAAGGAGCAGCCTTTGTCGCTGGCGCAATCATAGGTGGTGCAACAGTTGCGGCCGCATCGTCCAGCACGACGACGTATGTGACAACGCTTCCATGTGCTGCTACGGCGGTGTCAGTTAATGGAGTTACCTACTATCAGTGCGGTTCCAGTTGGTATAGTCGCGGCTATCAAAATAATACCGTTGTTTACGTAGGCGCGAGCCCCCCACCGGGATATTAACGATACATAGGCCACCGACTGTTTGCAGGTGCAAATCTTCGACCCGCTGACATACGTTTGTCAGCGGGTTGTGCAGTGTGCAAAATACTCAACTGCGTACTCGATGATGAAATCATAACGATTTCATTTTCCCCCCATCCACAACCATGTTTACACCATTTACGTAACTAGCGGCATCGGACAAAAGGAATGTGGCGCACCGGGCAAATTCTTCAGGTTTACCATAACGTCCGGCAGGAATCATCGCCCAGACAGCTTTTTGGTGTTCTTCAATGGACACGCCTTTTTGGGCAGATAATGCTGTATCAATGGCATTAAGTCGGTCGGTGGCGATTAAACCCGGAATAATGTTGTTTACACGGATATTGTAGCTCGCAAACTGGCTCGCTAAGCTTTTAACGAGTGCCGCAACTCCCGCTCGCATTACGTTGGACAGTAACAAAATGTCAATTGGCTCTTTTACCGAACTCGACGTGAGTGTCAGTATGCTGCCTCCATTTTTTTTCATGTGAGGCAATGCTGCGTTTACCATACGTATTGTGCTCATTAACGTGAGGTTAAATGCAGATTGCCAGGCTGCTTCGTCGAAGTCTTCAATCCCACCCATTGGCGGGCCACCAGCATTGATGAGTATGCCATCCAAGGGGCCAAGTTTGTCCACAGTGTGCGCTACCCACTGAGCGATATCCTCACCATTATTTGCATCAACAACTTGATAAATTGCTTCGGTTCCATATTCAGATGTTATGGCAGAACAGGCCGATTTGAGTTTGTCTTCACTGCGTGCGGCAAGAGAGACGTTTGCACCTTCAGCAGCGCATTGTCTGGCTATAGCCAAGCCCATTCCAGCACTTGCACCAGCAACCAAAATGACTTTTCCTTGTAAATGTAAATCCATCTCTGTCTCCTGATTGGGATTATGGGTAGCTTAGCTTGACGGCTTTCAAGGTGAATAGCTCTGCATACTGCCAGATCTTCTTCGGTTTCTAACTTTTATCATGTGACACCGTTAATTTGCAGTTAATTCGTGGTGTCTACTTTGTCGGGGGATGTTCAGAGTCTGGAAAAACGGTTGTTTACAACTTTTTTATAAATATTTTCTGTGTTTTTGTTTCTTCGTAACCCTGTTTGACATAGAAGGCATGAGCTCCGGAACGTTTTGCATTAGCTCTTACACGAACCTTATCAACTCGATTGCTGGCCCAGATTTCTGCTTCGTGTATGAGTGCTTTACCAATACCTTTACCTCTTACTTTTTTAGCCACTACAAGACTTACTATTTCAGCATAAATACCTTCTGCTAATCTTGCATCCATGAGAACACATATACTGCCCACAGGTTCGTTATCAACTTCAGCAATGAGGATTTCACCGCCAGTCCTCTGAATTGCTACAATATTCTTGGATAGCTCATCTCGCTTTACTGGATATCCAAGTTGCTCAATCAACACCTGTAAGATGCCTAGATCATCATGCTTATATGGTCTACAAAAATAATTCATTTTTAGAGTGTGTAATCACGTTTCAGACCAGCACCTTGAATGATGCGAGCAAGTGCAGCTAGATGGTTGTTGTGAACACCTGCTGTTTGTCCGTAGAATGGTTTTGTTGAAATTGATACTGGGGATGATGGTCTTGCTCAAATCAGTAAAACTGCTTTTATGGGTAATCCCCATGCCGATCGTTGTGTGTTTTTAAAATTCAGGGACAGCAGCTTCCACAATTTGGCCGCCATAACCATGGACGTTATCATGAGCACGAACGCTAATTTTCTTTATGCCTTTCGGCAACCTAGCCCTGAGGATGGATCTCGTGAACGGCTCGGCTGAATGGGGATGCATCAAAATCCTCGTATCAAGCAGATTGCCTTCCATATCCAAGATTTCCCAACGATCAGCATAGTGTTCGAACCCCTCATCGTCATGTTGGACAGTTGTATAGACATTGAGATAGCCATCACCGGTCTTCTCAATTTTCACTTGCAGCACATCGGCTTCACCTGCAAAAACAAGTGAAGAGGTGATGGAGAGATAGGCAAGGGCTGTAAAAAGTATTCTCATAGTCCACTCATTATTTGTTGATTGGCAAGCTATTGGTGGTGATGATCAGCGTAGCTAGCACCGCGATTCATGTTGACTGCATCGCCATGAACGTTTAGTTCGTCGGCGAGTTCTAGCGGAGCGTAGCGGAGTGATTTGCCTCCGCTAAAATGGACACACCTCTACAAACCATATGAGCATTCAAATTGAGATGGTGTACAGTAACCAATTCCTGAATGCATCCTTTTATGATTACAATGCAATATCCAAAATCCACTCACTAAAACAATCACAAAGCTTCTTTTATCGCTTTGCCTATCGACTCAATGGAGTATGGTTTTTTTACTAAAGCATTAGCGCCGAGTCGAAGTGTGTTTTCCACATGTATGTCTTCAGAGTAACCGCTTGTAATTATAGCCTTTTGTTTGGGATTGATAGCTATTATTTTCTTATATGTCTCGTAACCATTCATACCAGGTTCCATCATCATATCAAGGAGTACTAAGTCCACATGATTGTTTTTCAAAAACAGTATAGCTTCTTCGCCTGACTTTACAGAACTCACGTTATAACCCAGAAAACTGAGCAATTGGGTTGCAATCTCTCTCTGTAAATCTTCATCATCGATGATCAAAACATTTTCACCATGGCCAAGTTTCTCTGTATATGCAGATAAATCCCCGGTTAATTGCTTTTTCTCTATTGATTCGTTGAAGTACAAAGAAAAATGACTACCGCTCTTATCAGATACAACATCCACTGTTCCATCATGGTCCTCCATAGTGTTCCAAACAACCGCCAATCCCAAACCCGTACCTGATTTTTTTCCCATTTTCTTTTTTGTATAAAATGGTTCAAATATCTGTTTTACGTCACTTGGGGAGATACCTGAACCAGAATCAGATACGGTCAGTAGAACCTTGTTGCCATCCCTAGATGTAATTTTTTTTGTTTCCAGTTTGACTTCTCCAATACCTCCAATCGATTCAGCTCCATTTGCAATGAGATTCATAATAGATTTTTGGACATGAACGGTTGAGCAAAAAATGTTTAACTCTTGTGGCTCAAGGGTAAAAGTAAATTTAATATCTGGGTACCGATTTTGTAGTTCTATAAATTCAGGGCTCTGCATGTAAAAAGTAACGATGGAGTTAATATCCTCGGTACTCTTTACCGATGCAACACCTCGGGCAACAGTAAGAAGGTCATCAACCACAGCTGCTGCACGTTTCCCTGAAGTCTGAATGGCTTCAAGAGGTCCACGCAAATCACTCTTTTCTGGTAGTTTCATCAAGAGCAGTTCAGGATAGGAAACTATTCCGGAAAGAATATTGTTAAGATCATGGGCTACAGCACCGGCCATTAAGCCGACTGTTTCCACCTTTTGGGCACGATTGTACTGGTCTTGTAGATGTTCAATGTCAGTTATATCTTTTAAATAACATATTAAATCAATTTCAATCCCGGAATCTTCTCTGACAGGAATTAGCGTCATTAACATAGTTTTAGGTGGATTCTTCAACAGTATCTTACTGGAGAAAACGGATTGGCTAGCGATCAATTCATCGCCCGTAATAACTGGAAATTCATCAGTAATATTACCAAAGACGGTTTGGATTGTTTGACCAGCTAATTTATTCGCACAACCTTTATTTAATACCTCAACGGCTTGATTAGCGCGTAATATTTTCAGGTTACGATCAAGCAAGAACATCATCGAATCCACACTATCAAACGTTACTTGCCATTCTTTTCTGATTTTATAGTTTTCTTTATCCTTACGTTGGAGGATCAAAAGCTGTTCTCGATGACTGTTACGTAACATGATTATGGTTAGCAATGCCAACCCAGCAAAGAGAGCAAGAAGAGTAATAGAGTAAAAGAGTATTCCGCGAAAGCGCTGCTTAAACACCTGAAGTACTTCAGGAAGTAAGTTGGAGACAGCTATTGACCACACTTGGTCTGGTAAATATAATGGCGTGTACGCTACCAATTTCAAATAGTCATCTTGCACATCCCTATGTAAACTGTATTTATAACGCCCTATACCAGATTCGCCTGCCACCATTTTTTGTAAAATAACATTGATATAATGGTGATCTTCTTTGGGAAGTTCTAAAGGAAGGAATTCTGCAAAACGTTTACCCAAATGGCCAGCATTGGCTGTATTCACCAATAGTTGCTCTGAGTCTATTATCCATGGGTACCCTTGTTCGCCAAATGAACTTGAAGCAAAAAAGTAACCCTGCAATCGTTCAAGGGAAGTCACAAAAAATATTAGACCGGAAAATTTATTACTTGGATTTAAATGAACATCACCTTGCACTGTATAGACTGGCTGGGCAATGACCAGCATATCATTACCATTGTTATGCTTGCGAATAACCTGATATTTCGATTTTCCCGTCCGTCTGCAATATTCAAAAATTGCATCCAACTGCTTACCGACCAGAGGCGTATCTGGCTGCGGAAACCCATACCGAATAACCCCTTCAGCATCAGAGCGATATATATTTTCAACTTGTTTACTGTTCAACTTTTGCACCCTCATCATGTTGAGTAGACAAGTATTCTTTTTGATGAATTGGACTTCAGGCATCTGAGAGAGTGAATATAAATCGTCTGTCAGTTTAGAAAAAGTAAACTCAACTTTATGCGAGACCTGAGTGACAAATGACAATTGAATTTTTTGAAAATCAGCTACAGCACCTTCCAAAAGCCGATTCCGCAAACGCCATCCCACATACCCTGCAACACAAGAAGTCGCTATTGTGACTAATACAATATATGTAATTTGTTTTTTAAGTGACATACCTGCTCAATTTAAAACAATAGAGGCGCGACCTAACAGCAGAGAGTCGAATTCATAATCAAGTTTTTCAGCAGCTTCTAGGTTGAGAATCAAGTCTGGTGATACAGAAAAAACAAAAGGGATATCTGAAACTTTTTTTCTATTATCAAATATTTCTCGGACAATAGATTCCATTTTCCTGCCCATTTTATACGTGTCAGCATAAAAAGCTGCCAGTGCACCAGCTTCAACACCTTGTTTGTTCATAGACACAACAGGGATTTTATATGGCGTTGTTACTTCGAGTATTAAGTCCAGATTATCATAGATCTGCAGATTTGTTGGAATGACGATCAACTCAACGTGTTTCTGCACCAACGAACGTGCCGCATCGGCAACATCATTTCTCTCAGTAGCACTTATTGAGAAAAATTCTATTTTTCTTGCAAGGCACGCTTTGCGCATCAAAGGTTCTTCAGCTAAGAAACCGGCTGGGTTATTTTTGTCAAAAACCATCCCAATGGTCTTCAAATCTGGATAGAGATCAAGATAGAGCTCAAGCTGGAGGCTGGCATCAATATAATAACTTGTTCCACTGATAGTGGATTGTCTGTTATCCCCTTCCTCTATCCCTAAACTCATGGGATGATTAATAACAGAAGCTAATATTGGTGTTTGAAGCTTAAGTGATTGGGCTATTTGTGTCCCTGCCGAGGAAAATGAAATAATAGCATCAAGGTCAAGATCATCCATCTCTTTCAAATTCTTCGTAGCTTTTTCAATACTACGGTCAGAACGGTAAATGAATTCTTCAATTTGGAGATTAGAAAGCAGCAAACCATCTACTATTCCCTGATAGGCCTCATCATAGATTTTACCATCTTTAAAATAATGAAACCCAAGGCGAACAGAATAGGAACGTTTAGAGTTTTGGCCCTCACCCATAACCTCATTTAAAGAAATAAACTGAAAGAAACAAATACAGAGTATCAACACCGGGAGTTGGGCTAGTTTCATACAATTATCTCTCTATTTTATAAATGTTCTCATTTATTCATGTGTGGATAACATATTCTGCATACTCAATATGTCTGAACCAGTGGATCAAATTGGCAGGCACTTTTCAAGGAAGGTCACCTACCAATTCATTTTTCACCGCAAGCCCAATCCGCTCTAAAGTGTACGGCTTTTTCACATATTCACCCGCTCCCAGTTCTTGAGCTTCCTTAATCCGCTTAGTTTCAGAAAATCCACTCGCAATAATTGTTTTCTGATTAGGGTTTATACGAATAATACGTTTATACGTTTCAAGTCCATCAATGCCTGGCTCCATGATCATGTCAAGAACCACCAGATCGGCACTATTGGTTTGCAAGTACTCAATTGCCTCTTCGCCACTACTTACTGATATCACATTGTATCCAAGTTTGGTTAACATGGCGCCAGCAATAGCATGTTGACTCTTATCATCATCTACAAGTAGAATTCCCTCGCCCTTCCCAAGATATTCTTTTACATCCAGGGTAACTGTTCTGTCTTCAAACGGTTCACGTGTAACTGGAAAAAACAACTCAATGGAGGTTCCCCTTCCTGTTTCACTTTCAATATTAATGTAGCCTGAATGATCCTGGATGGTTCCCCATACAACAGACATACCAAGACCAGTACCGCTCCTACCCATCATTTTCTTGGTATAAAAAGGCTCAAAAATATGCGGCAGATCTTCAGTATTAATTCCGGTACCATTATCACTGATCGTCAGCACAACAAAATCACCCTCATTAATTTCATCGTACCCTTTTATGGGGATATCAACATATCTGTTTTCAGTTGATATGGTAATGCTGCCGTAGCCAGGAATCGCTTCAGCAGCGTTATTGACCAGATTCATGACAGTTTTTCTAAGATGAATAACTGACCCACGGATATTCAACAAATTAGCCTCATAGTGGGTCTCAGTTTTTATATTTGGGTGATATGAAGAAATACTCCGATACTCAGGAGAATGTATAAAATCACTGACAATCTCATTTAGGTTGAGAATTTCAGTATGAGTTACACCCCTTCGAGCGAGTGTGAGTAAATCTTGTACAATTGCTTCTGCCTTCTTACCCGACTCCTGAACGATCTGTATTGATTTATAAAGTGGATTTTTCTCTCCGATTTCCATAAGGATCAGGTCCGGATAACTCACCACACCGGAAAGGACATTATTCAAATCATGTGCCACTCCGCCGGCCAAAAGGCCCAGTGCTTCCATTTTCTGGGAACGTGCTAACCGCTCTTCAAGATATCTTTTCTCTTTTTCAGCAACTTTTTGTGATGTGATATCAAGTGCAGTAAAAATAACTCCTGCTAGATGATTGTTTTGATCGATGGGGGTTGAACTAAGTAGTATGTTTATAGTTGTACCATCTTTTCTTTTCCAAAGGGTTTCAACTGTTCCCGTTCCAGTTGCTGCTATCTGTTTATACTTATCGTCTCCTACTCTTTCGTACTCAACATCCGAGGGGTAGATCAGTCTTGAGTTTTGCCCGAGTAACTCTTCTTTTGTGTAACCTATCATTGAACAAAACTTTTCGTTCACTTCGGTAAAAACACGCCCTGTAACAACACCGATACCAGTCGGTGCTGTTCTAAAAACTGCACTCATTGTTGCTTCGCGCTGCACAAGGAGTTTCTGGGTTCTTGACCTGTAGCCTACCTCCTCTCCCAGTTCTTTGTTCCTGGCCTCCAATTCAGCTGTTCTGGAAGATACCTGTTGTTCTAGCGATGAGTATATTTTCCGAAGCTTATCTGATAATGTGTTATATCCTTTAACAATATCACTAATTTCATCGTTTCCCTTGACAGTGAGAGGGGCTAGGCTTCCGTGATCAATTTTGCTCGCTTCTCCATTCAGGTAGTTTGCTATATTTTTCAGTCGAATGGTTATGAGGTTTCGTATAATTATTGTAATAAAAAACAAGAAAATGGCGAATCCTGCCCCACTAATAGCAATTTTTTTCGTAAACTGTTCTTCAAACATCTTGCTTATACGGCTGGCAGGAATAGCTATAGTATCCAGACCGACGACATCACCGAGGTTGCGATGAAACCCTGCTGTGTTTCCATATTGTTCCAGTATTGCAGTAGGGGCATCTGCTGGCACCCCATGGCAGGTAAGACAGGAGTCACGCATACGTCTGGCGCTAAAAAGGGCTAGATAGTCATTATCGTCAATGGTGATATGGCCCTGCCACTTCTGCATACTCGGATTGCTGTTAAAAGTACTGATGAGATCTAACTCTTCAGGTCCAGCAAGATTTACAGGGTTACGAGGATTGTCGGACGAGAATTTGATGATAAATTCAGGGAAGGCCTTCTGGACATCCTCAAATATTGCACGAGAAACATACGATGTCGACATAGTTTCAGGAATAAACTCATCCTTATCGACAAGTTGATACATGATCGGGCGGATGTGTGAGGCGACATATTTACGGATGGACAGATTGAACTGCAAAGCAATCGCAGCCTGCTGTTGAACAACTTCATTAACACGGATCTGTGTCAGTGTATAAATCTCATATAGCAAAAAACATGAGTACAAAATTGCAGCGAAACCAATGGATACCATAAACTTGACAGCAAGTCTGCCCATGTGTAAACCTTTACAGATAGTTCAGATTTTTATAGTGAATTCAGCTTAATACAGAACAGTATCACTCAATGGTATTAGGTGTACATACTGATAGTATACTGATTTACGGCCATGAACCCAAATTTTTATCAGAGCAAAATATCAGGACTGCCTGCTTAACGGCTGTACATGATTTTATTGCTTCTGGTTGATAGATCACTATCGTCTCAAGTCATCTTTCCAATGTTTCATCCTCTTACAGCCCCTTTGGGCTAAGGTATTCCCCAGCCTCTTATATTTAATTGACATTTTACATCTCTATCTACTTTGTGATAGCTTTTTAAAAGAGGTTTGTTGCAGATCTTGTGATTCAGTATTTTCAAAACATTGCGGATCAGACATGAACACTGCCTAAGTAAATAGGTTTCTCATCGCCTTTTTCTAACCTCTTATTCGATTCAGTTCTCAACCACCACCGGTAAGAGCAGCACCTTGCTCCACAGAGTCGGTGGCCGATACCCATTACATATGGGTCTTAGACAACCTGTGCATAATGGGTGTTGGTTAATAAGAGGGGAATTTATGCAAGACAAGTTGGTATCCATTTCCGGAGTGCTCGTTGCAATCATACTTACATTTTTTAGTGTAGAATTTTCTACCTGCCAGGCCAGAGATACAGTGCGAATTGGTATGAATTATCCAGAAACAGGCCCATATTCAGTTCAGGGAGCTGATCAATTGCGCGCTGCGACTCTAGCAGTTGAAGAGGTAAACGCGTCTGGAGGAATTCTTGGAAAACCTGTAGAGCTGATAATCCGCGATTCTATGTCTCAGGTTGATGTGACCTATAAAAACGTACATGATCTAATAGACAATCAGAATGTGTCGATGGTTTTTGGTGGGGCCTCAAGTGCAGTGGCAATTGCCGCTTCGGATGTCTGTAGGAAGAAACGTATCATCTTTTTTGGGACACTCACCTATTCCACTGATACCACTGGGGCTGAAGGAAGCAGGTATACTTTTCGTGAGTGCTACGATTCACTGATGGGAGCAAAAGCTCTGGCTACTTTTTTAAATGAAAAACAACCAGCAAGTATAAAAAAATATTTTTATATCACCGCTGATTATACCTGGGGCCATTCCACCGAAGAGTCCATACGACATTATACGTTCACTGAGGATACTGCGACCCATAAAGGTATCCGTACACCTTTTCCAGATGCAACAGACCATGATTTCAGAAAAGCTATAGCCTTTGCAAAAATGATCAATCCCGATGTGCTCGTACTTGTCCTGTTCGGAAAAGACATGAGTGTTGCCATACGGCAGGCTACAATTCAGGGCCTTAAGGGCAAAGTGCAGATTGTGGTGCCCAATCTTACCTTAGGTATGGCGGAGAGTGGCGGTGCTAAGGTGATGGAGGGTGTTATGGGTGCGTTGCCATGGACATGGAAGGTGCCATATCAATTCAATCACCCCAGAGGAAAGGAGTTTGTCGAAACATATGTGAAACGTTTCGAGAGATACCCGAGTACATCTGGAGGATCAGCGTACACCGTTGTCCACCAATATAAAGATGCTGTGGAACGTGCCGGGACAACTGAGACATCCGCTGTAATTCGTGCTCTGGAGGGACACAGTTATAAACTCCTGAAAGACTGGCAGACCTGGCGGGCTTTCGACCATCAATCAGTTCAAACAGTCTACACCGTTAAATGCAAACCTGCAGCAGAGGTGATGAAAGATAAGTTCAAGCTCGACTATTTTGAGATAATCGACTCCTTGCCCGGCCAAGAAGCTGCCCCGACCAGGGAAGAGTGGAATGCAATAAGAATCAAGGCTGGAAAACCGATGCAACTCGAGAGGCTTGAGGGTGAGTGATGGGCAAGGGAGATAATATGAAAGAACGTGGATTGAGGGGATTGCATACGGTGAGTCTCAGAAAGAAAATTCTCTTTGGGTTCCTGTTTTCGATCCTGCCGATGCTGGCTATTGTCATCATTACTTATCTGCCAGCTAGAGACGTTGCCTTGAAGAGTAGTCACCGGCAGATGGAGTTGGTCAGCGGTGGTGGTGAGGAAAAACTGGAATTATTTTTTCAAGACGGGGCCAATAATTTTGCCACCTGGACCGAGGCAGATGTGTACGGTATGGCCATTGAGTTTAATGCTCTAGACGAGCTAGTAAAACAATTTTCTCTGATGCAAAGAGTTCGCCCTGAATTCTATCTTCTTCTCATTACCGATGAATCCGGTGTCGTCATCGAGGAAGGTCGGCACATAGCAAATCGTGGAGAACAGATCGATTCACTTAAAGGCCAGAATATTAAAGAAATCGATTTTTTCAGAAACAGCTCTGGTCGTTCTGTGGCAATAGTCCCTTCTCCTTTTTCCAAGGAGGGCCAGCAAGATCCGGCCTCCTTATTGTATAGTTTTCCTACCTCAGATTCTTCTGGCAAGACCAACGGGTATTTTCTCGCCTATAAAGAACTCTCTGATGTCAACACAATTGCAGAAGCGATCCTGCTGGAAATGAAAAAAAGTGGTCATATGGCCAGCCGGGTTGTTGTGATAAATAGTACAACTGAGGAGATCATCGGTTCTGCCGGGAATGATGTCTTAGAATGGCAACAACTATTCGCCTCTAGTCTACAGAATATTATACACAAGTCCATTGCCGGAGAAGTTGGTGTGTTCACAAGTGGCGATAGGACAGACCATATCGTCTATAGGCCTTTGCAGCTTGAGCGAGCGCAGGGTATTGCAAATGGTTTTGGCAGCAACGGCTTGAATCTCTGTTTGCTAATCTCGGTGGATGAAAACGAGATTATGGGCAAAGTACACAAAACCCTGACTGCTGCTATCATCATTGGGGGAGCAGGTATTCTGGCAATCCTTATTATTGCCTATTTTACCGTTACCTCGATTATCGGACCCATTAGTAGCTTAGTCAAGGTTCTACAGCAGTATGGTAGTGGAGATTCGAAAGTGCGCGCTCAAATCGTGGGCGATGATGAAATCGGTTACCTTTCCCGGGAATTCAATGCGATGCTGGAGCAAATTAACAGTTCCGGAGACGCCCTTAGGGAAAGCGAATCCCGCTATCGTTTACTTTTTGATGGTTTACAGGAGGCAGTGAGTAGTAAAAACTATGTTTTCCGTTTCATAGTCGATTCTGCAAACGACGATCTCACCAAATCCATGAACAGCATGTTAGAAACTCTTGAAAAAGCTGATACCCAAACAAAGGAGCAAGACTGGCTTAAGACTGGGCTCACTCATTTAGGAGAAAAGATCAGCGGTGAGCAAAAAGTTGAAGAATTATGTGAGAATGCAATTTCTTTCATCGCAGATTACATGGGTGCTCAGATCGGTACTATATTTGTAAAGACTGGTGATGATGTAAATTCTGAGAGTAGCTGTTTTGAACTCAAGGCCAGTTATGCCTTCCGTATGCGAAAGGGACTTTCGAACCGATACCTGGTAGGTGAGGGACTTGTTGGTCAAGCGGCACTTGAGAAAAAAACTATCCTTTTTACCGATATTCCTGATGACTATATTCAGATTGAATCTTCTTTAGGGGCGTCGCCTCCTGTGAATATTCTCATCATCCCGCTTGTGTATGAAGATGATGTAAAAGGAGTTATTGAGCTGGGTACCAGTTTTGTGTTAAGCCCGCGCTATCTCAATTTTGCCGATCAGGTAAGTAGTATGATTGCTGTGGCTATTCATGCAGCGATTGCCAACGATCGTTTAAAGGCATTGCTCAACCAGACCAGAAAGCAGTCTGAAGTCCTTCGTAAACAACAGGATGAGTTGCAAAAAGCCAACTCTGAACTTGAGGAACAAACACAGGTTTTAAAGGAGTCAGAGGCGAGGCTACAGGTACAGCAGGAAGAACTGCAGGCCAGTAATGAGGAGATGGAAGAAAAAAATCAGCTTCTTGAAGAACAGAAGCGTGAAAACGAAGAAAAAAACCGGAACCTGAAGGAAAAGCAAAAAGAGATTGAGAATAAGGCACATCAGTTAGAACTAGCGACCAAGTATAAATCTGAATTTCTCTCCAATATGTCCCATGAACTGAGAACGCCGCTCAACTCTATTCTGCTACTTGCCAAGATGCTCTCCGAGAACGAGGAAAAGAACCTGACCGATGATCAGATGGAGTCAGCAGAAGCAATTCATCGAGGTGGGCAGACCTTATTACACCTGATCAACGATATCCTTGATCTTGCCAAGATAGAGGCCGGCCGTGTGGATCTCAGTATCTCACATATCCAACCACAGACGATTACCAAAAATTTCACAACAGAATTTAATCATCTGGCCAAAAGTAAAGGCTTGGATTTTATAACAGAAGTCGAAGATGGCTTACCACAGACTCTAGTAACCGATGTTCACAGGTTAGAGCAGATTGTACGTAACCTGCTGGGTAATGCCTTTAAATTTACTGAGCATGGAAGTGTTACCCTTCGCATTGGCCGGCCTGAGCCGACGATGGTGTTCAGCAGGACTGATCTTGATCGTGATGAAGCGGTTACTATTTCTGTAATAGACTCAGGGCCAGGAATCCACAAGGAGAAATTGAACCTAATTTTTGAGGCCTTTCGACAGGTTGACGGTTCAATCTCCAGGCGTCATGGCGGAACCGGCTTAGGACTCTCCATTTCCAAAGAACTTGCTCACCTCATTGGTGGTGAGATTAGTGTGAAAAGTGAGATTGGCCAAGGAGCTGTTTTCACACTAATCATTCCTCAAGCCATGGCTGCAGATAAGGGCACGAGTGTCACTCTGCCAAACAGCGTTCTTAAACCACTGAGCAAGGAGCATGAGCGAGCTGTTGTCGCTGGACATGAGGTACTGACCGAGGAGCTGAAAAAAGAGATTACAACCACTGAAGGTAGAGAAACTTCAGGGGTTGCAACCCGACGAATGTTAATCGTTGAAGATGATCCTGAATTCTCATCTATTTTATCAAATTTTTTCAAAAAAAGTGGATATGAAACCATCGTTGCGCCCACAGGCGAACTCGGAGTGAAATATGCCATAGAGCAGAATCCTACTGCTGTGATTTTAGATATTGGCCTTCCAGGTATAGATGGCTGGACCGTTTTGAATGAGTTGAAAAATAATCCGGACACCAGGCATATACCTGTCCATATCATGTCAGCTTACGACGAGTCGTATGAGGGCCTAAAGAAAGGGGCTGTTGGCTACCTGACCAAACCTGTAAGCATAGAGGGCTTGCGCAGTGCCCTCATAAAAATTGAACATGTTCTGGAGAACCAGGTAAAAGAGCTGCTGGTAGTAGAGGATGACAGAGACCTGAGAAACCACATATTAAAGCTGATGGGTACCCGTGATATACGTGTGACCACAGCAGAAACTGGGAAAGAGACCCTGGAACTCCTTAAAACAAACCGTTTTGACTGCATGGTCTTAGATCTTGGCCTACCAGATATTTCTGGCTTTACCCTGCTTGATGAAATTGAGAGAGACGTATCAATTGGCAAACTGCCAGTGATTATATATACCGGTCGTGACTTGACCAGAGAGGAAACTGAAAGGTTAGAGAAATACTCGGCCAGTATTGTATTAAAGAGTGCCTTCTCCATGGAAAGATTGCTTGATGAGACAGCACTTTTCATGCACCGTGTTGAGGAGGAAATGCCGGAATCGCATCGAAAGATCATTCAAGACATTCGAGAAAAAGACAGTAGTATCAAAGGGAAAGATGTACTTCTTGTTGACGACGACATGAGAAATGCTTTTGCTTTGAGCAAGTTTTTAAAGAGCAAAGGGGTAAATGTAACCATTGCCGATAATGGCAAGAAAGCCCTAGAGGTACTTCATGCCGGGGATATACCGGATATTGTCCTTATGGATATAATGATGCCGGTGATGGATGGCTATGAAGCTATGAAAGAGATTCGAAAAATTGACAAATACAGAGACCTTCCCATTCTCGCTCTCACTGCAAAGGCCATGGAGACGGATCGAGAAGAGTGCATACGCTGCGGAGCAAATGACTATCTTTCTAAACCGATTGATACCCAGAAGCTACTCTCTATGCTGAGGATCTGGATGTATTGAACAGGTATGTTATAGCCAAGGGAGGACAGAACTCTCTATGGTGAGCAGGGAAATTATGGATAATGAAGAGCTAGAAATAACCTTGTTGCTTGAAGCCATGCTACACCGCTACGGCTATGACTTTAGGGGGTATGCCAGAGCATCACTATCCAGACGTGTCAAGAAGGGTATGGAGGAGGCAGGTTATTCCAAAATTTCAGAGTTGATTCCGACTATTATTTATGACAGAGAGTTTTTTACCAAATTTGTCAGGAATCTGTCTGTCCATGTTACCGAGATGTTCAGGGATCCACTGTTTTTTAAGACGTTACGGAAAAATGTTATACCCTATCTCGATTCTTTTCCATTTATCAAGATATGGTCTGCTGGAATTGCCACGGGAGAGGAGGTCTACTCTCTGGCCATCCTGCTCAAAGAAGAGGGCCTGTACGATAAATCAAGGATTTACGCTACAGACTTCAGTGATCTTGTGCTGGAAAAGGCAAAAAGAGGGATCTACCCAGTGGATCTGATCAAGAAAAGTACAAAGAATTATCAGCAATCAGGTGGGATGAAGTCGTTTGGTAACTACTATCATGCCGATTACGATTCTGCCATATTCGATAGGTCACTTAAAGAAAACATTGTGTTTGCAAACCATAATGTAGTGACAGACAGTGTTTTTGGGGAGATGAATATGATCCTCTGCCGCAACGTGCTCATCTATTTCGATTCTGATCTACAGAACAGGGTATTACAACTGTTCTGCGATAGCCTCAGGCCAAACGGTTTTCTCTGCCTTGGAAGCAAGGAAACTCTGGAATTTTCAGGTGTACAAGACCATTTTGTTTCTTTGGTGAATGGACAAAAAGTGTACCAGAAAAAACAACAGCAATGGTTAAACGATGCAGAATCAATATGATGCAGTGGTGATAGGTGTTTCGGCAGGTGGGATGAGCGCTTTGCGAACTCTGCTCTCTTCTCTACCCGATGAATTCCCTATCCCCATTGTAATTGTCCAGCATCGAATGGCCTCTTCGGACGGCTATCTGGTAACCTATCTTGATAATCGCTGCTCTTTACATGTAAAGGAGGCTGTAGAGAAAGAACTGCTTATGCCGAAGACAGTTTATATCGCTCCGGCTGACTATCATCTGCTCATAGAAAAAAACAAGACATTGTCGCTGTCGATCGACGGGCTGGTGCACTATGCCAGGCCGTCCATTGATGTTCTCTTTGAAACTGCTGCTGCCGCCTTTGGCAAAGCACTTATCGGTGTGGTTCTTACTGGAGCCAATTCGGATGGCAGTGATGGCATCCGGGCAATCAAATCCGCTGGCGGTTTAACCATTGCCGAGGATCCTGAGGCTGCCGAAGTCAGTGTCATGCCTCTCGCAGCGATTAGTACCGGTGCTGTTGACTTTATCATACCGTTAGAAGATATCCCTCAGTTTCTTGTGGATATACTGGAGGAAAAAGATGGAAGCAGAGAAGAGTAAGGCAAAAATCCTTATCGTTGACGATACTCCTCAGAATCTATTGACTCTTGAAAAGGTTCTGAGAGAACTGGATGTAGAGGTGATCCAGGCGGCATCCGGCAATGAGGCACTGAAGGCAACTCTGTACCATGATTTTTCACTTATTATGCTTGATGTCCATATGCCGGGAATGAATGGGCTCGAGGTCGCTGAAGTTTTAAAACAGACAGATAGCACAGCAGATATTCCGATAATTTTCTTCACCGCAATGGATAAGGATGAGTCTTTTGAACTCAGGGCATACAGCAAAGGTGCAGTTGATTTCCTTTATAAACCTTTCAATAAGGTGGTTCTGCTCAGCAAGGCCAAAGTATTATTAGATCTCTATATGATGAAAAAAGGTATAGATGATATCTTATTCAGGCAGAGCACAGAGAAGCCACGAGTACTGGTCGTAGATGACAACCCTGAAAACATCCTGGTTCTCCGCAAACTTCTAAATAAGTTGGATGTAGATGTTATTACAGCAAGCTCTGGAAACGAAGCGCTTACGGAGACCTTGTACAATGATTTTGCCGTGATTTTCCTTGATGTACAGATGCCGGGAATGGATGGCTATGAAGTTGCTGAATTATTAAAAACAAACGAAAAAACGGCTGGGATACCAATTATCTTCATCACAGCAATTGATAGAGATGATGCCAAAGAAATCAAAGGTTATGGTAAAGGTGCGGTTGATTTCATTTTCAAGCCGTTTAATGAATTCATCCTACTGAGTAAGGCAAAAATCTTTCTCGACATATACAAAATGCGAGCAGGGCTGGAAGAGTTAATTGCAGAACGAACTTCTGCCTTACGAGAGAGCAACAAGAGACTGCGAGAGGAGATACATCGTAAGGAGAAAGTAGAGAGTGAACTCCTTCAGACCCGTTCATATCTGAGTAGTGTAATTAACTCCATTTCATCGGTTTTGATTGGCACTGATACCAGTGGGCAAATTATCGATATGAACATTGAGGCCGCCAGAGTTTCAGGCATTAATCCTGAACAGGCCAAAGGCAAAAAACTTGAGGAAATCTTTCCATTTTACTCTGCCATTGCACAAGAAATTATGGAACTCTCAGATAGTGATTCGCCTATCGAAAAGACAAGTATTCCTATAAAGATTAATGGTTTTGATACGATAAATGATTTTATAGTATATCCTCTTATAGGAGAAGATAGCGGTAAGGTTGTCATACGTGTGGATGATGTGACCGCATCCAGACAGATGGAAGAAGAACTGCACAATCGTCGCCATATAGATTCGCTTGGCCAGCTTGCTGGTGGTATCGCGCATGATTTTAATAATATGCTCACTGCCATTATGGGATCTGCGGAGTTGTTACGTTTAAAAGCTGGTGATGACAGGGGTTTGCAAAAACCGATTGAAAGCATAGTGGTGGCGGTAGAACGTGCTGCAGACCTAACAGGTAAATTGTTAAGCTTTGCGAGGAAAAAAGGAGGCGAGAAGACGGCAGTTGACATTCATCGAATTATCAAGGAAACGGTTTCCATTCTAAGTCGAAGCATTGATAAGCGTATACAAATAGTGGTAGAGGATAGCGCTGATCAGAACATTGTAGAAGGAGATATATCGGAACTTTCAAATGCCTTATTGAACTTAGGTATAAACGCCCGTGATGCTATGCCTGAAGGCGGTGTTTTGACTATCTCCTCCAAAATCAGGCATATCAATAATGTTACAGCACAAAGTAAGGACCTGAAACAAGGTAGATATGTAGAACTTTGTATTACGGACACTGGCTGCGGCATGACCGATCAGATCAAAAAAAGAATTTTTGAGCCATTTTTCACAACAAAAGCACAGGGCAAGGGTACAGGGCTTGGGCTCGCGAGTGTATATGGCACGGTCAAAGCACATGATGGTGCAATTACCCTGGAAAGTTCTCCTGGAGCCGGTAGCACTTTCACGTTACTACTGCCATTATCTAACAAGACTGCTCCTGTAGAGGTAGACCTTGATAACCAGCTGACAGATAAAGAGTTAAGCGGTACAATTTTATTAGTTGATGATGAGGAGAGTGTTCGTAATATTGGAACAGACCTGTTGGCGGAAATTGGTATGGACGTTATCACAGCCAAAAATGGATACCAGGCCATTGATATGGTTCGTGAGCATAAATCAAAGATCTCGCTCATTCTGCTTGATATGATTATGCCAAAGTTAAATGGTCAGGACTGTTTCCGTGAAATTCGCAAGATCTGGCCTGAAGCCAAGGTGGTTATCTGCAGCGGTTATGCTCCTGATGAAACTGTTACTAGACTCCGTCAGGAAGGAGTGCTTGGAATAATTCGTAAACCATTCAGATTTTCAGAGTTGCGGAACGTCATCCATAAATACTTGGACCGACCAGCCTCTTGACATGTTGAATAGCTACATTTTCTTTGCTGGTAATCAGGTATTGATTTTGCGCTGAAGTTCTTGCTTAATAGCTATCCCTATTTTGTACATCATATACGGTTTTTTGACATACTGCCCAGCGCCGAGTCGTATGGTTTCTGCAATACGATCTGTTTCGGAAAATCCGCTAGTAATTATTGCTCTCTGGCCTGGATTTATCGCCAAAATCTCTCTGAAGGTATCTAGGCCATCCATTCCTTCTCCCAAAATCATATCAAGAAGTAAAAGGTCAAAAGTCTCATTTTTGGTATAAATAAGTGCACTGGTGAAATGCGCATTATCAGTTTCATATATAAAAAGATGGTGATAAAGAAGATTCTTATCCATCTGAACATATTCGAAGAGAAGAAGAAACAGAGAGCACCGCCGACTGTAGCACCCGAATATAGCGAGCCGGAGATCATCCCCTCTGACGATGGCTGGCCAGAATATGCTGAGCCGGTTTTTGATTTTTAAAAAAGGTCAAAGACCGTCAATGGATACGTCTGTTTTAAATCAGCAGGAACAGAGCGCTGGGGAGGCCTTTTACCCTGGATCAACTTCAAAGCACTTTGAATCAGCAGGGAGTCCTTGAAAAGACGGTTGAACGAGAATAGTTTGCGTGATGTTGATGTCTGATGGAAAGGAATTTCCGGAAAATTTAGGGTAAACTTACAAAGCGATGACTTATCACTTCACTCATTGCCATTATCTCTGACACCATGTAAACTCATTGAATAGATACATTTTCCACGGGTTTCACCTGAATTTGTACAAGGAGATAATGTGCAATTTTGCTATATAACTTTTGGTAGCCTTCCCGATCTACCACTTCAGGGAGCAGGAGTCGTTCTTCTGGTACAGGAGCCCCCACTTCTTGACACTGTCAGTCTGCAGACCTTCTTCTCTCAAACAAAATTTGATGGACTGGTTCTGCAGCTTCCCCCCGTAAGCGAAGCCTGTGATGCAGCAACCGCGATTGTTGAGTCCTTACGTTCTGATCCAGCAACCCAGCTCATTCCTGTTTTCTGTCTTGGTGATGTTAATGAACGGTTGCGAGTTCTTTCTGACGGCATTGTCTCCTCACTGTCGGATCTCCATCGCACCACTGAAAATATCAATCTTCGCAGTAAGGATATACTCGCCGAATCATTCCTGCAAGATGCAGATTATCGCCTTCTCAGCCATCTGCACTCACGAAATAGTGAACTCGAGCCGATATCAGCGCCAGAATCACCACGCTACTATACCTATCCTCTGGCCCAGACAATGAGTCAGGAAAAAGATGACGGGTTCAACTGGCTGGAGCGCCTCACCAGAAGCCGCCTGCTTACCCATAAAACTCTGGTAGACAGGGTTCGCACCTGCCCCAACTGTGATAAGGCTCAACTCAACTATGTTGATCTCTGCCCAGATTGTGGTAGCGTCAATATCGATCAGATCCCCTTTCTGCACTGTTTTACCTGTGGTCACATAGCTCCACAGCAGAACTTTACCATTGGTGGAGGACTAACCTGCCCCAACTGCCGGGCCAGGCTCCGGCACATCGGCGCAGATTATGACAGACCACTGGAAAACTACCATTGTGCAGACTGTAGCAGTTCCTTTATTGACCCCCATGTCGTTGCCCGCTGCCTGCATTGTGCAACTGTCAGCCCTCCAGAAGATCTGCTCAGCTATCCAGTTGCCTCATATATATTGACAGAGCGAGGTACACTCTCTGTTCGCTCAGGTGCTCTGGAGGACATTTACAGCCTGCTTGATAACCTGAACTATGTACATCCCAAGCTCTTCAACCTGCAACTGGAATGGTTTCTGCGTTTATGCCAACGCTACCCGGATGATGCCTTCAGTCTCATCGGTATACAGCTCATCAATGTCATGGAGCTGAGTGCCGAGCTCGGCCGTCAACGCATAGCCGAGCTTGTTGACACCTATGCTGCCAGACTCAGGGAGCTGGTGCGCTCAACAGATATCAGCACACGCTCCTCCCGACACACACTATGGTTGCTCCTCCCCAAGACGGGGAAAAAGGGCTGTGAAATATTGCATGCCCGTATCCGCCAACTCGAGGAGGCCACTACCCAAGCTGACGGTTCGCGACTTATCTGCGCCTCAACCATGTACACCGCCTCCACAACAGAGCATGGAAGCAGTCCTCAGGAAACTGTGGAGTTACTCCTGGCCCGTCTGGAAAGTCAGCTCTCAGTAAAGGTGTAACGGGATACAACCTTATGGATAGTTACACCCATATACATTTTTTGGTGGAATTTCTGCAAAGTCCCTTTTCTGCAGAGCTGTGGGCCGGGATATCTATGTTCATCCCCTTCACACTGCTGCTGGAAGTGCCTGTATATGTTCTCGTTTTGACAGGTATCGCCATGTACCACAGCCAGCTCGTCAGCACCGTCCCGGTGAATTTCCCCTACAGCCCGAAAGTCTCCTGCCTTGTTATCTGCTACTCTGAAGGGAAATTGGTTGAAAACACCATACGCTGTCTCGCAGAACAGATTTACCCGGGGTATATAGAGATTATCGCCGTCATTGATGGCGCTAAAGCGAATATGGAAACCTACAATGCCGCCCGCAGCCAACTGGCCACTGTCAATGGCATGAGAAACAGACGGTTAATCGTTGTACCAAAGTGGCAACGGGGAGGTCGAGTCTCCGGACTGAATACAGGTCTTGAGCTTTCACAGGGAAGTGTTGTCATGGCTCTGGATGGAGACACCTCCTTTGATAACACCATGGTCGCCAAGGCCTCTCAACACTTTATCAGGCCTGAGGTGATGGCTGTGTCGGGTGCGTTACGTGTGCGTAACCAAAACGCATCTCTCGTCACACGCCTTCAGGGCCTGGAGTACCTGCTATCCATTCATGCCGGCAGAACCGGTCTCTCAGCCTTTAACATGATAAATAATGTCTCAGGTGCATTCGGCGTTTTCCGTCGCTCCATCCTTGAGCACGTCAGCGGCTGGGATAGCGGTACAGCAGAAGATCTTGATCTTACACTCAGGCTCAAGGCCTATTTCGGCAGACATCCCCATCTGCGTATTATTTTTGAACCTGAAGCCGTCGGCCATACCGACGCCCCGGAAACACTGCTCAGTCTGTTCCAGCAGCGTCTGCGATGGGATGGAGATCTCTTTTATCTCTATTTCAGAAAACACAGCAGCTCATTTTCTCACCGTCTCCTGGGTTGGCGAAATTTTTTGTTTCAGACACTTACCGGAGTGATGTTCCAGGTGTTTACCCCTATCCTTATAATAGTGTACATGAGTGTGCTGGTTTTTACTGTGCCGTTTGATCGTGTTGTTTTTCTAATGGGCATGATTTACATATTCTATTTTTTTATAGGGTTACTCCTCTTTTCAGCCTTTGTCCTCCTCGTCTCAGAACGGCGCAGGGCTGATCTGAAGATGTTTCCCTACCTCTTTTTGTTCCCTATATATACGTTTATTATTCGCTGCATGAGTGCTTTTGCTATCATCTGGTCACTGGTGGCCAGGTCTCATCTTGACTCCAATATGGCTCCCTGGTGGGTGCTCAAAAAGACACGTTTTTAATATGATCCGATATGAGCTAATAGCCCTGGCACTTGCTGTTTTCAGCCTGTTCCCGCACCAGTCAATTTCGGAAACTCTTCGTGATTATGAGACCAGAGTTTCCCAGAGCGGACAGGTACTCACTGCCCTGGCGGAAGTGGAAGAGGCTGAATTTCAACTGTTGAACACAGAAACCTCCTCAGGTATCAAACTCTTTGGAGGGGCAGCATATACTATGAATACCGAGCCGGTAAGTGCTGGCGCCTCAGATACCATCTATTACAACAATGTCAACGGCCGCCTTGGCGGCAGATTACCTATCCTTGGCTCACACTCCAGGGAACAGATGGCAATTGAACGGTCACGTATCCGGCTACAGGATAGACGGCAGAGCGAGGAAAGCATATACAGGGAAAACCTCGCTGCGTTGCGCAAGGGCTGGATACTCCTCTGGATAGAACAACGCAGGCAGATACTCCTCTCTGCTTATCTTATCGGCGAGCCAGAGGTGGAGTCTGTCCTCAGGCACCGCCTCGAAGAGCGCTTTCTGCTCCCTGGAGATTATCAGGAGTATCTTGCAACATATGACAGGGTTCGCCGTGACCGTAGTTCTTCAAAGCTATTAATAGAGCGAGCTCGCAATCTGGTCTGGCAGGCATCTGGTAGCAAAATTCCTGAAGGATCGCTTATGCCACCAACATTGCCACGTCTGCTTCTCAACAATGAGACAATGCTGGCACTCGTTGAAGAGCATCACCCAGAAATTACGGCACTACGCGAGCGTTCAGCTACCCTGCAGCACGTACAAGAGCATGCTCCTCTATCTGTTGTTGATGGTAATCTCGCAGTTGCCTACGCTCCTGCCCAGGATTTGCCAGGCACAAATTATGACAGTGTCAGCATCATGCTCAACCTTGAAATACCCCTTAATGTGGCAGAAGCATCACGATCTGCTGACAGGGCGGCCAGAGCATCTTCCAGAGCTGCAGATCTTTCCGCTATCAATAGACGTGACCAGCTTATTGGTGAATTACAGGAGGCATTAGTCGCTCGCGAAACAGCGCTTGAGAACTGTCGATTAGCCCTACGCAGATTGGAAAGTGCAGCAATGGTCGTAAAAATGGCCCGCAAACGCCTGGAAAATCTACCAGGGGATGAATTCGAGCGTTATCTGCAGCTGCGTTTCGCCTATCTGAATACAGCTCTCGATATGCTGAACGCACAAAGTAATGGACTCCAGGCCCATGCCGAAATCTTGCGCATCGCAGCCATCCCCCAGCTTGCTGACAGCGATACACGAGAAGGAGTGGAACAACTTCCGGGCAGTCAGGCCGCAGAGAAACTGCTCGCACCACACAATTTTGATCTGCAGCTTCCGGACATGCGTATCATCCGAGTGACTGGTGGCACTGCCTTTTCCAATCAGCCATTATCCGTTAGTACAATCGCTCCGACCCAGAGAAAAAAAACGATTTCACCAAGCCCCGCGGTTACCAGCAACCAGCCAGAACAGCAAGAAAGACAAAATCCTATCGAGAATCGTGGCGTCTATATTTGGAACAGTAGCCCTTTCCTCAACTCAAAAAGTCGTACAGACCAGCTCATGGCCATACAAGAGGCAGGCTTTGGTAGAATCCTCATCTCATTAAACAGCCAACAGATCTCTGCTGCCGCAACAAACGACGAAGAGCTGCGAAGCCTGATCTTTGCTGCACATCTGCGAAACATCAGGGTCGAACTCCTCCTTGGCGAACCTTCCTGGCTCCTTCCCGACCATCGTCAGGATCTCCTACGCACAATAACGACTCTATCAGACCTGCCCTTTGACGGCCTGCATCTTGATATTGAGCAGGATCAACTACCAGATGCAGAGCAGAGACGAAAAGAATATAGTGAAAATCTGCTCGACACCCTGATTGCTACACAGTCCTTTAGCCCCTGGCCCATAGGAATCTCGCTACACCCACGTTATCTTGACCCGGCTGGTGACTTCTCATGGTTTGGTCGTCGCCTGTCAGCGCTTGATCTTCATGAAATAACCCTGATGCTCTATACCACCAACATGCGTAATGCACTCAGGCGCATTGAAACCATCGCTGATGGTTTTCCGGAACTGAACTTCAGTATCGCCCAGTCCATTGAAGAGATCTTACCACCGGAGGAAAGTCATTTCCAAAAAGGCCGTACACACTTTCTGAACTATCTCGCAAAACTTGATAAAAATATCGATAACCGCAATGTGCGCGGACTGCTCATACAATCGTGGCAGGAATACCAGAAGACATCACCATGAAAATATCTTTTAACAAACGTGAAACACAATCGTCCAACGTTGTGGCTGGCATGCAGATCCCTTATGCACCGGGGAAGAGAGCCTTTGCCCGCTGGAGATGGTATCTTATCGTCTTGCTCACTGCCAGCCCGCTACTCTATCTCATCTTAAAGCTCCTGTTCGGTTTTCTGGTGGTCACAGCCCCCGGCAAGGTCCACTTTACGACCTACATGATCAATGCTCCAGTAGAGGCCATCGTCAAAAACATCCCAGTGGAGCCAGGAGAACTCCTTGAAAAGAATGCGTTGGTTATCGAACTCTTCGACCCCCGCCTTGAAGATCAGGTTGCCCTGCTTTTAGCAGAACAGACAAGCAGGCAGGATAGAGGAGCCGACAATGATATTTCGCCAACACTTTACGATGCTGTAACCCTGGCCAGGAAGAATGTCGCCCGCGCTTTTGATCATTTATATCGGGTTCGTCGACTGGTCAAGGAAGGTGCTGCCACCAGGGCAGAGCTTAACCTGGCAGAATCGAGACTTGATACCATGCAGGGTGAACTGGCCAGAGCAGAATCAGCACTTTCCGTGGCAACCACCTTTACACCGACTTCCGTAAGTGATGCGCAGCTCCGCCTTATGCAGATCAGAACCGAACTCTCGCAGCTCCAAAATTCTGCTCAACGCTTGTCAATATCAACACGGGGAAAACGGATGGTTGTTGATGTGTCGGTGGTTGAAGGACAGTCAGTGGTATATGGAGAACCGCTGGTACATCTCGCCGACACCGATGCCACCACTCTGCACGCCTACCTTTCTCCAGCGGATGTTGACCACGTCCAGATCGGAGCAAAACCGTTCATCCGCTTTCCGAATGGTTTCAGCATGAAGGCTGAAGTAACCAGTATTGCTAGAGTCACCCGTCGCATGCCACCGGAACTGGCAAGCGTCTTCAGTATACCTGAACAGTCGATTGAAGTGCGTATGGTCCCGGAAACACCTCTGCCAGTTGAAATAACCATAGAAGGTATTCCTTTTACGACCTATTTCGGATTCTCATTTTTATCCTTTGGTATAGATCTCCCAACATTCTCCAGAGCAAAGACTTGACGAGGACCACAGCCTTTGCCATAGTAAAACAAACGGTCAACTGTGCTTCGTTTGGCTCCTTCTTCTCTATGTTTTTGTAAAAACAGAGTATCAGCCTGATCAGGGGTGATGCCTTAATATAATATCCGTATCAAAAAAGTTCCTGATGCATCTGAACTTGAATGGGTATTCAGCCCTCAGTTATCTCTCCATCGTCCTTGCATTGTTTTTTCCAAAAGTTCACCGGGTTCGGTGGGAAGTACCACAAGATAATGGAATGATTGGTGACCATGGTAATGAGGTCTGCTACGCAGTTGACATGGACGGCCAATACACCCTGTCCTTGAGTCGTGGCGGGGAAGCAAAGAATATTGTTAATGACCAGGCATGGATGGTTATCGCAGAGGAAGCAAAAAGATGCATCGTCTGGTCCAGATAGCAAAAATCAGCCCATTTGCTTTCTATCAGGGGAACATCAGATAGACCTCAAGCTGTTGTCCCAATATGTTGGAATGGCGCGCTGGCGAGTGAAAAGACATTTAGAAGCGTTATGCAGATGTGTTTTCGTTTACTCTTGAGGAGATACAAACCGTACCAGAGACCTTTGCAGCAGAGGTGGTACGGAAAAAATAATGACAGCTATAATTGATTTTCCACATAGTGAATCAGCCCATTGTGAAAGTGGGGTGACATCAAACCTCCTCTATTACGAGGTGTTCACTGGAAACTTGGGAGCGAAGCAGAAAAGATTTCCAGTGGAACTTTTTGTTATGATTTTTTATTCCAATCATATTCCATTTGCTTAGATGTTTTTTCAGCGAGTTCTTGGGAATGCAATTTACTTACAAGATGTAAACTCATATCAATACCTGCGGATATTCCTGCAGAAGTAACTATATCACCTTCATCAATCCATCTCTCGTTTTCATGAACTTGCAAGTTTGGATAGTTTTTCTGTAGATCAGGGATGTCCTCCCAATGTGTTGTTACATTTTGATTTGACAATACCCCAGCCTCCGCCAATAAAAATGCACCTGTACAAACAGATGCTACCAATTTTGCATTTTTTGTCGTAGTCACAAGCCAATCTAGTACCGTTGGTTTCTTGATTTCCTCTGTGTGTACCCCACCTGATACAATAAGAAGGTCAATTTGAGGATGGTCATGGAAACCGAAGGAAGGATTGACGCTGAACCCCTCCCGTGCAGTAACAGTCTTACCCGTTTCACTGACTAAAAATACGGAAAATGGTTCACCTGATTCATTAATCCTCGATGAAGTGGAAAAAACCTCGAATGGGCCTGAAAAATCAAGTACTTCAGCTTGATCAAAAATATAAATTCCAATGTTCATCATTTTTCCTTTGGCTTCATAACGTGGAATTCTGCCAACCCGCCCCGTTTGGGGTGTCCACAGAAATGACTTGTTGTATAAATAATTATATTTTTTGTCTGTTGTCTTTCTTTTTGCTTTTTTCCGTTAACGAAGTTTCTCTTTTGAAACGGTAATCTATTCTGTACTAATTCGTGTGATTCTCAATTAAGGCTAAGCGAATCCCCAGACAAATAAGCATAGACCCTAAAATTCGGTCAAGCAAGGTAGAAAATTGACTGTTATTTCGGAAAAAAATCGTTGTTCGAGCAGCAGTAAAAACGAGGACAGACTCAATTGTCATACCGATTAAATTTACGAGAAAACCGAGTAAAAGAATCTGAACTGGTGCGTGTCCCAGTTCCGGACGAACAAATTGTGGTAAAAAGGCCATAAAAAAGATTGCAACTTTAGGGTTTAGGATATCGATCAGAGCTCCTTGTCTGAACGCTTTCCGGAATGTTGAATGTTCTTGTAATTTAAAAGGAATATCAAAAGAAATTCTTTTCGACCTTAAAGCCTTTACCCCCATATAAATAAGATATGCTGCACCGACATACTTAACGATAGCGAAGGCCATGGCGGAAGTTGCGAGAATCGCTGAAAGGCCAAATGCTGCTGCAAAATATGCACCAAAGACCCGCTACAGACGCCCAAGGATGATGCAATTCCAATCTTTCTTCCTTGAGCTATTGTCCTAGAAAGGATGTAGATCATATCTGGACCAGGTGTGATATTTATCGCAATGGCTGCAGATAAAAATAATAACCAATAAGAGTATGATTCCATGTCGTTAAAACATTGAGTTCACCGGAATCCGACGTTAAGATGAAGGCTTCTGAATCTAGTAAGCATTTTTTTCACCGAATAGTGATGCAATACCGAAATTTTAAGGTTGTCCGGTGAAACGTTTTGATAGCGATTTTATCTTATTCTCTTGATTTTTTTATAGCAACCTCAACAAAATCTAGGGTGCTTATTTGTCCGTTGTAAATTTGAGCACAACTACGTTTAGGTTCGAACCAGGTTTTGGAATTCCACACAGGATCTATAAATTGTATTCGATTTGCCACTACCTTGCCTGTTTCCTGATTGGTGATTGATATAGTACGCTTTAGATAGAACTTTTTACCTACATAGCTTGGCCTAATGTTCACACTATTATATGAAATCATGTATTTAGCATCAGTAGTATTTATTGGTTTTCTTACATAATGGCCATCTTTATAGGAAACATTATATTGCTCTCGTTTGTTGAAAAAGTCGTATTCATTTATGATCCCTCGTTTAAGAAGACCTTTACCAATCTCCTCTCTTTCACCCTCCCTCATTTCCCCTTCCTGGTCCAATTTCCATTTATTATGTGAAAACAGGCTGTACAACATAATGTTGGTGATTTTTTCACCTTGTAAATCGAATTCATCTTTGGCTGATTCACATGCTTTTTTCCATTCTTTTTCATATGTGTGCTTTTCCCGATGAGGAAGAGAAAATCGAGCTACAGATGCAATAATAAATAAAATCAGGAAAATATTTCCAACCATTTTCCCATACGATTTAAAAAGAACAATAGAGTTGAAGATAAAAAGGGCTACGGTGGATGGCAGTACAGTGACCTTTGAATAATGATTAATCATGTAACCAACACCACCGCCAGGAATCATTATAGCTATGAGCCTACCTATAATCCAAATCAGCGTAACAGCAATTGCGATTTGCATTGAGGTTTTCAAATTCCGTGGAATAATCAAGCGTAGTTGAGCTTGAGTTTTGTTAAAAAACAAAAAAAAGAAAATTGCTAAAAAAGGAGAAAGGACAATTGGCACACCTATTAATGAAAGTGTCAATGCCATGGAAAGAGAGAGTGTATACATCGAAAATGATTCTATCCTCTATTCAATTACATCTTGTTTGTCTCTAACGTCTTGTTATATATGTATTTTTGGTATTCAATTCACGTCTGCGACGAATGATGGTTCAAAGTATTGCAATATGCTTTCACCATTATTGGTCTCAAAGTGTCTGATATAATTAATTAAATCAGATGAATTTGTTATGTCTACAAATGGTTTATTGGGGATTTTTCTTGGAAAAAAAATGAACATCTTTTTTCCATCCGTTGAAAGCCTACCGACGTTGTTTTTTCCAATGTTCTTCCATACATCTTCATTAGAATCTCCCCAGCAGACATCTCCTCCAGGGTAAATCATTAGAGCTTTATTTTTTTCAATATTGTGCTGAAGCTTTATAACTGCATTATCGCGGCCATAGTAGGCAATGGATGTAATAGTAGGTTTTAGCTGATGTTTCCTGCCATAACTAATAGGTTCACCAGTAATTTTTTCTGTTTCTTTTTCTAATACCGGTGAATTAAAAGTACTATTTATCAACGCTAAGTTATTTTGGATTAAATTTAATATTTTGTTGTATTCGCTTTTGGTAAATATTTCTGGAGAAATATAAATATCCCATTCAAAAAAGCGATCACTAGTTTCTAAAAACATTTGCTTTTTATCTTCAGCAATGGATTTACTTTTCCATTTACTACGTTCTATTTCTAGAAGGTTAAGCCATCTTTTGGTTTTCATATAATTTTCGAACTTGACTAAATGGTTTTCATCAGAAAACAACAATTGTGTATGTTTGATTCTATTCTTATATGCAGAATCAGCAACTAACCATTCTCTTTTAGATGATAAAATTTTTAATTGTGGTTCATAGGTATACCAACCACCACCTAATGCTCCAATATATTGTGCATTGATAATAAACTTGATTCTTGGAGTTCCATCGTCACCAAGTTCAATAACATCGATCTCCTTGTCTCTATTCCCACAACCAGTTAGCGAAAATAGTAAAAAAAGTAGTAATAGTTTTTTGAGATTGTACTTTTTTGAATTCATAACGGTTTGGTTGAGGGGCGGAAATACTACACTGGCTAAAGAAGCACATGGAATTTTCGCCTAAGGATTCCATTGTTTACACCTCAGAGCGCGAGCGAGTTTTCGTCCATCTTTAACCAGTTATTATCTGAAATTATTATGTTTTATATTGTTGTTGTCTTTTTCTTTTGGTCTTCTTATAATTTTTATTATGTGTCTAGCCAAGGTTTGCTCCAAGGGTAACCAGCAGCCTCTTTTATAGTTAATATTTTTAAATAAACTAAGACTCTACCCCATATAACTAATGTTACTATTAATACTGCAATGAAAATTATTGCTGTTATTGTGGCATTTAAAAAGCTTGAATGGCATTTCATTATAAATTCTGGCCACAGTTGTTTCATTACAAGCAACGATATCAATGATAAGTGGGACCCAACAATAACTCCAGAAATTTGAGTGAAGAAAAACTTTGTCTGAAATTTCGATTTCATTTTTTTTCTGAAACTTAACGCCCGGTTCAGCGGCGGTGCGTTAGCACCGTCAGCTGCAACTGATTGCTAGCTGGTCAGGTTCTTGATCGAAAAAAGATTAGCGTCACAGGATCATCAGGCGTCCCGGCCTGAGAGTTTCTATCTCTTGGCTAGGCGAAACTGCCTGTGCCCAACTACTCGATAGATTGGTCATAGATATCACCTTTGATCTCCACCATGTGCGGGGTCACATCACCACTCCACCCCTGCTGGGCGTACTCATCGATCCGTTTGATGACTCGAACTGGCTGGCCCTCAGCGAAGTTGTATCCTGCAAAATCAAAGAAAACGTCAGAGGGCGCAATCAGAGACTTGAATCGGTAGTGCTTGTTTGTCAGGTCCGAGATTGTTTGGAAATACGTAGCAGCGCCTCCATAAGTCTCAGCAGGATCCGTCAGCGTAGCCACCAGTTTCTTAACAACCGCTCGGTCTTCAGCGGGAGCGGGTAAACCTGCGGGCATTACGGAGGTGCTGAGCGCTGAGTACATGAAGCCATAGCCAGTTGCAGCATCGTTGCCTCTAGGCTTGGGTAGATGCCGCAGGAAGAAATCAGAACGCACGAAACGGTCAGCTGCGGACCAACTCACCGGTAGCTGCTCCTGAGTTGCGTTCTTGTACTTGGCTACGTTCTTCAGTTCCTTTTGGTAGGAGGGTGGGTTGGTCAGGATGCGGAATTCTTCACCATGGAATATTTTCACTACTCCGTCTTGGATCTCTACGATAGCTGAATCTCCGGTCGCGTCCGCCATGGCAAGGTGTTTTGGAGTGGCATAGCTGAACCCCGAGCCCTTCTTTCCCTCTACGGAGACGACCTGAACCTCATTACTGATGGAATCTACGGCTTCAGCAACCGTGGCGAAGTTATCAAGCACGAAACTCACCCAATGGTCCTCATCAAGTTCTTTCTTCTTATCGTCAGGCGCAACAGTTTCGTTGGGATCGCCATCGACATAGAACAGCGTACGGGCGGTGAGCCCCGCCTCGTTCAACCCATCATTCGGAAAACGATTATTAGCATATGAGGCGACGTTACCGTATTTGACCGTCCAGCTTATTGAGATTGGCCTCTTAGCACTGTCCGCCGTCCCCCACCGCTGCACGCCGCGTGGCGTCGCTACAAGTGTCGGATGAGAGGCAGTTACATAATCTTCGTTACGACCGACGATCATCAAGCCGGGATTGGTGTTCCAGAAGATGCGCGTACAGGCATTCACTTCTGGTATATCACCCAGTAAGACTATCGATAGGAATCCGATACCTGCTAAAAGCCTAGGAAGATTTTTCATTAGTGTCTCCTTAATTCACAATAAAAGTTGCAAGCTAACATGCCTGTATACTGCCCGCTACCTTGGCAGCGGGAACATATTTTGCTTTATTTTTAATTATTTAGCGGATCATCTCAGGTTGAACGGTAAGTTCACTGGCGCGCTTCAGCGCGTCCAGCGCAACGCAGTGGAGCAATGGTGAAACGCCTTGTTATGTTTATATATTTCTTTCTAAATTGATAAAATCGCTAATAAAATAATAAACGCTATCGCAGCAAAAGGAATAATTACAAACGGGCTTATTTTCTCTTTTTCAGTTGACTCAATTTGATCAACTGGATTGTGATATTTTTTATCGCTGGTTGTTGTATTTTTAAGTTTTGATACTAAGAATATTGGTCCTTCCACAACAAGTAATACTACCCCAGCATAAATGGCAATAGGTAAGCCAAGAAGGAAACTAGAGAAGAATAAGATAGCATAACAATTCTCTGAGATTTCTCTCAAAATTGGCGTGTCAATAAAGCATTGATCAACCTTCATATCATTTGTTCCCCACCCAGAACAATTAATTATTGATAGGATCGGAATTCCTATTGCTAATGAGTAAATTATTACTCTAATTATAGTCGTTTTCTTCATTACTCAAGTCTTGCGTGGACTGTTAATGCAGTATTTTAAAGAACATAACGTTAAGTTAACCGGACCTGGCACAAACAGAATTTGGAAGAATGTATGAGCAGTCCAATAATTATAAATTTGAAATAAACTCACACCCGCGCCGTGCCAGAGGTCCGGCTGAACGTTTTTTTAGCGAAATTATTTTATCAGACCATATATGACATGATCATTATATGTATTATATACTTTCTCAGCTCTCTGAATAACTCCTTCTTTCTTAAATCCAAGTCTTTCAGGAATTGCTCTGCTCTTTATATTGCCAACTGCGCATCTGATTTCTATTCTTTGTAAATTTAATTCACTAAGACCTAAATCAATAAGATCTTCAACACATTTGGTCATGATACCATTGCCTGTAAACTCTTTACCTAGCCAATACCCAATATGCCCGATACCATTGATGCCGTCTATTTTGTTAAAACCTAGCACACCTGCGATTTCTCCTTTAAAGAAGATGGTTTGGTGTATGGCTTCCTGTTTGCTGAATCGTTGTAGCTGCAACTCAATAAAAGCTTTGGTATCTTCAGGCTTCATTATTGTGTCAAGCCATGGAAGCCATTCCTTCAGGTAAAGGCGGTTTTTATTAGTCTGATTAAATAATTTTTCTGCAAAAGCAGGAACTGATAAACAAACTTTTATATTCTCATCAATTATTCGATAGTACATCGTTTCTTTAAATTGCAAGTAATTATACAGAAACTGCATAATACGCTTTTTGTAATGCTATACAGAAAGAGAGAAAACCAAAGACCATGATTTCATCTTCATTTCTGCACAGATTTCCTCTACAATTTTTCACGTTTCACCGACCTGATATCACTTTTACTCATCTTGACGGTATAGCCCTTATCTATGAAAAGGGTGACGATGTTGTCATCCATAGAAACGTTTTTGGCCTCCATAGTCTTGCCTGATCGGAACTCTACTATATATGTGTACTTTTCTATTTTTGTCGGAGGAGCTGTTTGGACTGGCGGTATATAGGGTGCCGTCATTTGAGGTGATGGCATTGGTGCTATTGGTTTAGGGGCAGGTGCCTTTCCCCAGTTGTGAGGGAATATTTTACTTATATAGGCGTGGATATTGTGACGGTCCAGGAAAGGGAACAGGTCTGGCTTAAGAAATACCGCGGCATAGGCCAGAGCAATGAGTAAAAGTATAGTTGATGCAGGGAGGAGAAAACGGTTCCTGAAAAAGGTGGTTTTGGTGGGCCTTGGAATATCTATGTTGATATCGTCCTGTTGATCAGCAAATTCACTCTGCCAGAATTTGCTATCTTCCTTTCGGCCACCATGTATATTTTTTATAAGAACCTTTGTTAGCTTACCAGGTTCATCTTGTTGTTCCAGGTTCATTAGCTGTGAGATTGGCTAAATTGGTCGTGTAATGGTCCGTTAAGTATTTGATCAAATGGATAGTAATATATTTTCAGTTAAGAAACTGTAATTATTTGTGAATGTCTCCTAAATCGTAGTAATTATATGTTGTATTGTTTTCTTGAGTAGCAGTGTTTTTACCATCTTCGTCCGTTTTTCTTTTCTTCCATTCTTTGGGTAACTGGGTATTGGAGCATCTTGATTATGTAATGGTCAAGTTTGTTAGAAAGAGTTGCCTCGGCAAAAGGGAAGCCTTTGCTTTCTTGGATCATCTTTTTGGGGATTGTGGTGGTTCAGAAGGGAAAACGAGATAGAAGATGTTAGAACAGCCCGGAACTGGTGCATTAACTCTCTTTGATCCAGTAAATAGAGAAAGTTGGGGCTACCAGAAACGAAAAAAGGGCTTAGGAATTAACCTAAGCCCTTATGAATCCGTGGAGCGGGAAACGAGATTCGAACTCGCGACCTTCAGCTTGGGAAGCTAACACTCTACCACTGAGTTATTCCCGCGAAATTGATGAGATTATATTTGGCACCTGAGCTGCTGTCAATAGTGATTTTTATCGTCAGGGTAAATGGTAGTTCTCTATTGCATTCAAGTGTGCTGGGTCATGGTATCGAATGCTCATTGTTTAATTTGTGGAGTGGATAGCAGTGTCTCAGGTAAACCTTTAATATACAGGTCTTGTTTGGCGTATGGTATTTCAATTCCAGCGCTATTAAACTGCTTGTATATTGCGTCATTGAGACTATCCATGGAGCGTCCTCTCAGTTCAGGATTTGGGATCCAACAGAGTAGTTCAAAGTCAAGACTTGATGCGCCAAAGACCCGGAATCGGACACGTGGAGCAGGGGCAGAACATACTAATGGCTCTTCATTGGCTACCTTCATCAAAATGCCCCGTACCTGATCAATGTCTGATCCGTATGCTACGCCGATCTTGAGGCGGATTCGCAGCTTTTCAGCCGGCCCTCCTGATTGGTTGAAAATAGTGCTGTTACCAATAATTGAGTTGGGTATGGTGATTTCCACATCGTCTCTGGTGAGGATTCGGGTACTTCTCAGACCTATATTCGTCACTTTGCCCCGATTCCCTTGATCAAGCACGATATAATCACCCACTTTATATGGCGCATCTGCGAGGATGAAGACACCGGAGAATAGGTTTGAGAGGGTATCTTTGGCGGCAAAACCGACAGCTATACCAACAATACCGGCGGAGGCTAGCCATGCTGTCATATCTATCTTCCAGATAACAAAGATCGCATAGAGGCCTACTGAAAAAATGATAATTTTGGCGCCATTATCAAAAAGAGTCAGGGTCCTGCGTTGCAGAAAGCTCACCTTATGGGAAATAAGAGCTATTCGTGTGAGCAAGAGTGAGGCGAGGTGGATAAAGAAAAATACCCATACCATTACCCCTGCTGACTGAATGATTCGAGTGGCTATGTTTTCGATACCGTCTGTTAACGGCATTAGATGAATACCATACGAAAAGCCACTGACCAGCAGCGTGTAGTAGATGGGAGGCCTGAGCAGCAGTGCTATCTGGTCATCAAGATCAAAGCTGGTACGGGTAGTCATTTTGCGGATAATTGCAAACAAGATCCAGGTGATGAACGAGGCTACTGAAAAGGTGACAAGCATTGCTACAGCACCCTGCAACCAGGGGCTGCCATGGAATTGACCAATGAGGGGCTTGAGGTAGCTTTCGATTGCCTGGCCCGAACTTGATATTTCCGATGGGAGGGCCGCCTGTGCGGTAAGGGCCGGGATCAGGGAGATGACGAATGCTGCACTATAAGACAAATAGTGAACATGAGAGCGACTGTATTTCATAGTTCCTCGTTGAAAGTCTGTAGAGCAGGAGTGGTCTGTCGAAAGTTATAACGAGTTGGATTGTATCATTATTTAGTGCATAATGGCCAGGTTTTCCAGTGGGGCGGTTGAGGTTTTTGCCGGATAGGCCAAAATATACCTGCTCGTTGACATGTGTAGCATATGTTTGACATATCATTCTGTTTCCTTTATAGCTTTGGCTGAATCGAATTTTTGCAGGGGGTGGCCGTGTGGCCTGAGATGATACCCTTTGAACCTGATCTGGTTAACACCAGCGTAGGGAATTGCATAAAATCAGTGTAATCCTTTGTCAGTTTCTTTTCCTGAGCCATTACGCTCAGGCATCTCCCGCACTCCAGATCTCCATCATTCTTATCTGAACTTCGTCTAGCTGGTGCGTGTGGTACATCTACCTCTCGTATTCTGGCCAGATCTAAAGAACAAAGGGGTGTATTATGTCCAATTTTGCTGAAATTGCTGCCGGAAACCTTGAGAAAATACGGGCTGGTAAGCCGCTTATTCATAACATTACCAACTTCGTGGTGATGAATTCCACCGCAAACGTATTGCTGGCCGCAGGTGCTTCGCCGGTTATGGCTCATGCAATCAATGAGGTGGAGGAGATGGCTGGTTTTGCCGGTGCCCTGGTCTTAAATATCGGGACCCTTACCGATGTCTGGGTGGAGTCTATGGTGAAGGCTGGTCGGAAATGCTCTGAGCTTGGTACGCCAATAGTTCTGGATCCCGTCGGTTCCGGGGCGACAGGCCTGAGAACATCAACTGCTAAAAGAATCATCGAAGAGACCTCCGTAAGTATAATACGAGGGAACGCTTCAGAGGTTCTTTCCCTTGGAAATCCCGATTCTAAAACGCGGGGTGTTGATTCTCTGCACACTGTTGATGAGGCGTCAGATACCGCTGCGGCTCTGGCCCGTGAATTAGGTACAACCCTTGCCATTACAGGACCGGTAGATCTTATAACAGATGGCACGAGGATCTTGCGAGTGGCGAACGGTCATTCCCTGATGCCGTATGTCACCGGAACCGGATGTGCAGCCACAGCACTCATAGGTGCTTTTGCTGCTGTCGATACGGACCCTGTCACTGCAACTGCGACAGCGCTTGCGTATTTCGGTCTGGCTGGTGAGAAAGCGGGGCAGACAGCAACAGGCCCTGGAAGTTTCATGGTCAATCTGCTTGATGCGCTCTACACATTAACACCAGACGAGGTGAGGGCTGGATGTCGCATCAGCTCGGACGCATGATGAAACAAGAGAGTATCTATTCGCTTTATCTTGTGACAGATCGTTCGCTGTCTCATGGCAGGGCAATGGTCGAAATAGCAGACGCAGCAGTGGCGGGTGGTGTCAGCTGTGTACAGTTACGAGAGAAACATCTGCCTGTAAGGGAGATGATAGAGGAGGCGAAAGCCCTGGTAGAGCTATTACGGCCACGAAATATTCCACTCATCGTAAATGACAGAGTTGATGTTGCTCTTGCGTCGGATGCAGATGGTGTTCATCTCGGTCAGAGTGATATGACTATTACTGATGCACGCCGGATAGTAGGGCCGGGATGCATTATCGGAATTTCTGCAGAGTCGCTTGAAGATGCCATCAGGGCAGAAGCTGAAGGAGCAGACTATGTAGGTATCAGCCCTGTTTTTTCTACTGCTACAAAAACCGATATTGCCCAACCTCTTGGTCTTAACGGGGTGCGGCAGATACGGGAGAGGGTTTCTCTGCCCCTTGTAGGGATAGGTGGCATCTCCTCAGTTAATGCTGCTGAGGTTGTTCGCTCAGGTGCTGATGGTGTTGCTGTGGTCTCAGCAATTGTCTCAGCAGTCTCTCCGGAGAACTCGGCCAGAGAATTGCTGGAGCAGGTTCGTCTTGGCAGGAGAAGCCGGTAAAAGATGAGACCACCATCTCTACATTTTGAAGATATAACACTCTCCTTTAACGGGAAAAAACTCTTTGAGAATTTTTCTGCTACGATACCTGGAGAAAAGTGTACCTGTTTGCTCGGGCCAAGCGGATGCGGAAAATCAACTATGCTTGGGCTTGTCTCCGGTGACAGCAAGCTGAAGTATAGCGGCACCATTCGTGTAAGCCATGAATGTAAGCCCGGACATCTTATCGGTTGGATGGGGCAGAGTGATCTGCTGCTGCCTTGGCTAAAAGTGGTGGATAATGTGCTGCTTGGTGCCAAACTTCGTTCTGAGGTCAGTCCATCATTACGGGAAAAGGCGGAGCGACTGCTCGCTGAAGCCGGTCTTGCCGGTAAAGGGCAGATGCTGCCGAGCCAGCTGTCTGGGGGGATGCGCCAACGGGTTGCACTTCTGAGGACCTTGATGGAGGAGCGGCCTGTTATTCTCATGGACGAGCCATTCTCTGCTCTTGATGCACTTACCAGAATGCGGCTTCAGAATCTTGCAGCACGTTTGACCCAAAGCAAAACTGTTTTGATGGTAACCCATGACCCCATGGAAGCTTTACGGCTTGCCGACCGTATTATTGTCCTCTCCTCCGATATGCCTGTACGTATTGCTACAATCATAGACTTGCATGGAAGGACACCTCGAGACGCTGATGACCCTGAGCTACAGGAACAGTATCCGAAATTACTGAAACAGTTACTGGGAGAAGTGGAACTGTGAAAGTGTTGCGGCTTTTGATACTGACTGCTGGACTCATCGCTGCATGGCAGGTTGTGGTGATTGTAACCGGCGTACCGCCATATATTTTACCTGGGCCATTACCGGTTGTGAAAGCACTGGGGAAGCACTGGTACCTGTTACAGAATCACCTATTGACAACCGTTATGGAAATTCTGGCAGGTCTGGTCATCGGTACTTTACTTGGTACCTGTTCTGCTCTCTCCATGTTTTTAGTGCCGCTGTTAAGGCGATGGCTACTACCTGTGCTGATTATCAGCCAGGCTATCCCAGTTTTTGCCCTGGCTCCAATTCTTGTGCTCTGGTTCGGTTACGGGATGGCCTCAAAGGTAGCCATGGCTGTGCTGATTATCTTCTTTCCGGTAACGTCATCATTGTATTATGGAATGCGTCGTACCAATCCGGAGCTACTGGAACTTGCCCGTATTATGGGGGCTGGCCCCCTGGCGGCACTGCGATGGATAGTTTTACCTTCGGCATTACCAGCTTTTGCGTCAGGACTCAGGGTGGCGACAGCGGTCGCACCAATTGGAGCAGTGGTAGGAGAATGGGTTGGTTCAAGCTCTGGTCTTGGATACTACATGCTGCATGCTAATGCGCGTATGCAGATTGATGTTATGTTTGCCGCCCTGGTAGTTCTGGCGGTGGTTTCGTTGGGGTTATATTTTGCTGTTGATGTCCTATTGACTCGCCTCATATTTTGGGAAAAAAAAGGAAATGGAAAAAATGAAACTCAGTAAAACGATGTGTATTCTGTTCACCCTGATTTCGGTTTTCGGGGTAAACAGTGTAATGGCAGCAGAGAAAATGACGGTGCTTCTTGACTGGTTTGTCAATCCTGACCATGCACCGCTCTTTGTAGCACTTGAGAAAGGGTACTTTGCAGAGCAGGGGCTTGAGGTGGAGATGATTGCGCCATCAAATCCGAACGATCCACCTAAACTTGTGGCGGCTGGTAAAGCTGATATTGCCGTATCGTACCAGCATCAGCATCAGATGCAGGTAGATCAGGGATTACCTCTGGTTCGCGTGGCAACCATGATAGCTACCCCGCTCAATTCACTGGTTGTCCTAAAGGATGGGCCTATACAGTCGATTGCTGACCTCAAAGGCAAGACTATTGGCTATTCGGTGGGTGGCTTCGAGACAGTGCTACTCAAAGTAATGCTGGAAAAAGAGGGGCTACAGCTTTCGGACGTTAAGCTGGTGAATGTTAATTTTTCACTCTCTCCCTCACTGTTTAGTGGTCAGGTAGACGCGGTAATAGGTGCATTCAGGAATTTTGAGCTGAATCAAATGGATATTGAAGGGCGCCCTGGAAAACCATTTTTTGTCGAAGAAAACGGTATTCCAGCCTATGATGAGCTTATTCTGGTTGCAAACAGCACGTCTGTAAATGAACCGAAACTGCGCAAATTTGTCGATGCTCTGGAGGCGGGTGTACAATATATGGTTAATCACCCTGATGAGAGCTGGGAACTGTTTATTAAGGGCGATCGCAAAGGGCTTGATGATGAGCTAAATCGTAGAGCCTGGGCAGATACCTTGCCGCGTTTTGCTCTGAGACCCGGAGCACTTGATCGGCAGCGCTATATAAGATTTGCTGAGTTTTTGGAAAAGCAGGAGATCATAGCCACTGCACCGAAACTTGATAGCTGGGCTGTGGAGTTGCAATAACTTTATAGCGTGTAGTGCTGATATACAAAACGGGGCAGCATTATGCTGCCCCGCAGGGAGGATTCCGGTGGCCTGGTGTTATCTCAATGGTTGATTGAAACAGGTACCGGACTGTCTTCGTATTTCAGTTAATTAATAGCAATCTGCTTTGCTTGCTTTTGCTCCGGCTTGGGAATTTCCAACCGAAGTGTACCATGTTCAAATTTCGCCTGGACAGTTTCTGTATCTATTTCAAACGGGAGGTTGAAGCTCCGTTCATAGGTGCCAAAAAACCTTTCCCGGCGGTACAGATGTTCTTCTTTCACTTCTTCATCACGCGTTCTTTCACCTTTTAACGTGATACATTTCCCTTTAACATCAAGGGTAATGCCCTCTTTTGTCATCCCGGGCATGTCCGCCTCAATAATAATGACATTCTCTTTCTCGTAGATATCAACCTGAAGAACTTTCCTGTCATTTTTCCCTGAAGCATTGGCTAAATGAACGGTGGGGCCGAAAAAGTCATCGAAGAGTCCATCAAAAAAAGTTCCCGGATTGGTTCCACAAGCGTTAGCTGTTCTCATTGGTTTGTAATGTCTAAGTTGCATGTTGTCCTCCTTGGATCGTGTTGTTTAGGTTTTGATTGACTACTGCTGTGTCTTAACCTTCTTTGGTGTATGAAATTAATTTGTTTACCTCAGTACGTAAAATGGTAATAATGATAACAGGCATGTCAATAAATAAAATATTACTAAATGTAAAAAATATAAAAAGTAATATTGTGAAGTGAGGTTGAGCCAGGAGGAGCCCTATAATGAAAAAAACTCAGTCACTGATTCGTCTGCAATTTACAGAGGAATCGACACTTGGCCTCCGGGGTCATCAGTCGGTACGCACAACGTTCAAGCTGTCAGAACGCTCTATTAATGCTTTAAGTATTTTGGCCGGACAGATGGGGATAAAGCAGAAGTCGCTGTTTGATCATCTGGTTGATGATGTTCAGGCCTTAAAGACTATTGCGAGGGAATTTGAAACCTTTCCCCGAGGAGATCAGCGGATTGCAAAGACGTATGTAATATCAAGAAAGACATTGGAAAGTTTAGAGAATATCTCATCAAGATATAACACTCCACGGGATGCGCTTGTCGAGTTTTCTATAGAGCGTATCCTACCGCTTATTGAAAGAGAGAAAGCCAAGTATAGCAAAAGAACAGCATTCGTAGAAAAGCTTTCGACTCAGGTCGATGAGCAGGTCAAGCTGCTGGGAGAAGCGGTTCATGCCCTGGGTGAGGATGATCCGGTTGTGCAGGAGATGTATTCGATGGTTCGCAATACTGATGCTGCCTATCAACGCATAAGCGCCTTTTTAGAGAAAGGAAAAGGTATAGAGGATTTCTAAAAGGCGACGGTTGCTCTTGGTGTTAACGGGTATGATGCTGATATCCTGAACGTGTAATCTATTATCCTCATGGTAATTTTTCGAAAAATCTGCTAATTATAGTATGGATCAGCAGATTTTCCGGCGACTTAACATACTTCCCTACAGAGCAAAAATGATTCGTAGAGCGCAGCGTTATGAACATGCTACACTCACAGCTTTGTCTTTTAGATCAAAGGCATTCTGGGCATATCCTGAATACTTTTTTTCTGTGTGGCAAAAGGAACTGACCATCAGCCCCAGCTATATCGAGCAGAACCGGGTGTATGTGGTCGAGGAAGCCCAGGTGGTAGAAGCCTACTATTCACTGGTAGAAATTTCTGAACCATTGGTGATGGAAGATATACTTCTTGAGGCAGGCATATGGCTTGATCACATGTTTGTTTTACCCGAGAAGATTCACAATGGTCTGGGGCAGCAAATGTTTGAACACTGCCTGAGGCACCTTAAAGAAGTGGAATGCCATTGCCTGAAAATTCTTGCTGACCCACATGCCCGGGGGTTTTATGAGAGGATGGGGTGCACGTATATTGCTGATGTTCCATCATCCATTCCTGGTCGGACAATCCCATATCTTGAATATTCATTGAGTCGTACACGTACTACAGGCTGATGACGCTGTTTTCTATCAATAATTTCCTGGAAGAGGTGCATCATGAGAACACAGATTGTTCTGATTTTATTGTTTATTCTCAGTGCTTCAGGCTGTACGGTTGAGCCAGTTGAGCAGTCCACACAGATTGTTCAAAGAGAGGAAGGATCGCTAGAGTACCTTAAGGAGATAAAGCCAATTCTTGATGCCCGTTGTGTGGTATGTCACAGTTGTTACAATTCACCATGTCAGTTGAAACTCAGTTCGTATGATGGCTTGGACAGGGGAGCCACAAAGAAGGCAGTCTATGACTCTAAACGCTTGTGGTCAATGGAGCCAACCCGTTTGTTTGTTGATGCCCAGAGTACTGAGGCCTGGCGGGAAAAAGGGTTTTCCAGTGTTCGTGAGAATACCGTCGAAGGGGATGCCAATACGTCCCTACTCATGAAAGTAATCACCCATAAAAATGACAATCAGTCTACTACCTGCTCAGATAAAATAACTGATAGCTGTAACTCCTTTAAGCCTGAAGAAGATTCACTGACCTGTGCCGCCACAGGAGTTGAAATGGATGAATATCTGGCAAAGCATCCAAACAGAGGAATGCCGTACGGTTTTCCGCCCTTAAAAGAGTCGGAGTTTAAAGCTGTCAGTAACTGGTTGAAATCTGGCGGCCGAGGACCGACACTGCAGGAGCACAAAGAGCGAGCTTCAATTGCTGCTGAAGATGAGGCTGAAGTCGCAAAGTGGGAGCAGTTTTTTAATGGCGAAGACGCCAAGCACCGGATGACTGCAAGGTACCTGTATGAACATCTTTTTTTGGCCCATATATCATTTGATCCTGCAAGCAGCAACTTCTATGAAATAGTACGATCACGTACTGAACCGGGTAAGGATATAGATATTATACCTACAGTTCGCCCCTACGATGACCCTGGTGATGGGCCATTCTATTACAGGTTTCGGAGGATTTACTCCACAATTGTCCATAAAACACATATGGTGTTCGAGTTAAATGAGGAGAAATTTGCACGTTTTAACGAGCTCTTTATTGCTCCAGACTGGCAGCAAAAACCGAAATGGATGGGTTTTGATAAGCACCTGAGTGCCAATCCGTTTAAGGTGTTCGAGCAGATTCCTCCACGCTCACGCTATCAGTTTCTGCTCGATAACAATGAGTATATTATCATGACGTTTATTCGCGGCCCTGTCTGTAAGGGGCAGGTCGCATTGAATGTTGTTCGTGACCATTTCTGGCTTCTGTTTATGGACCCGGATTACGATCTGGCAGCCACCCATCCCGCGTTTTTGCATGACAATGCGAAAATGACAAGTATGCCGATCGAACAGGGAAGTTTCTTTAGCCTCTTCAAGTCCTGGAGGATCGCGCGGTACGAGGCGTTTGCCTCTCGGTACGTAAAGGCAAGACAGGACTACTATTACACTACATACGGTTATCGAGGTCTCGATTATAAAGCAATCTGGTCCGGTGAAAACAGTGGTGACACTCCAATGCTAACTGTATTCCGCCATTTTGATAGCGCTTCAGTGCATAAAGGTGCTTTAGGTGATTTGCCAAGAACTATCTGGGTTATGGATTACCCATTGCTGGAACGCATCTATTACGCGCTGGTGGCAGGGTTTGATGTGTATGGTTCCGTTGGTCATCAACTTGCTGTGCGACTCTATATGGACAACCTGCGCCAAGAAGGAGAAACGTACTTTTTGGATTTCCTGCCAAAGGAGGAGCGTAAACCCCTCATGAAGGATTGGTATGGTGGTATGAAGTTAGAGAAAATACGGTATACCCCTTCAAAAATGGAGGCTGGAGTAGGTTTTGTTACCAGTGATCCAAAGCGGGAATTTATCGAGTATTTGGTGGATAATCACTTCCCTGAGGAACTTAAGATCTCGTTTGATGAAAATTACCGAAGAGCTGGTGTTCTTTTCCCTGAAAGACCAGAGGTATATGCATCAGAAGAGGATTTTATTCAAGGATTCAAGGCGGTTTCAAAGCCGAATACTCCATTTTACCGCTTTATGAGTGATCATGGCGCAAACCTGGCCTACGTTCGGATACGGGTTTCAGATACAGAAGATCGGGTCGTTTCCATGATCATTAATCGTTGGCATGATGATGTTCGTACTTTAAGCAAAGAGGAAAAAAAACTGAATGCTAAAAAAGATGAGGCTGTTTTCCTCAGTGGATATATCGGTAGTTATCCTAATTACTTCTTTGATGTTGAACTAGATGACCTGCCGGATTTTATCAATATGTTAGATACCTATGATGAAAGTGAAGAGTCTCTTCAGCGACTGATGAAATATGGAGTAAATCGGGCGGATTCAGATTTCTGGGAACAGTATGATTGGTTTCAGAAGGATTTCCTGGAAAGCGACCACCAGCGTGCAGGTCTTTTTGACCTGAATCGTTACTATCATCTGGCGGTAAAAACTGTGCAGTAGCTTGGAAAAACGCGTTTTATGGGTCTGGTAACAAAAAAACCCGCTGTTTTGTAGTTCTACAAAACAGCGGGTTTTTTTTACCAGTACTCTTTTGGACATTGAGGAGTATATGCGGTATGTATAAAAAGACACATAGATTTGGTAGTACAACCTGAAAACAGCAGAGAAAACTGGTTCTGACGATTTCCGGTTGTATTGCAGGCTTAGCTTTTAGCATCAAAGGAATTAGAGAGCATGCGCTTCGCATCATTTAGTAAGTTGCCGATACGAAAGAAACTTATCGTGCTAAGTGTTCTCATAGCTGGTGGGGCGCTGTTTATTTTTACCTTGATTTCTGCCTTTGCCCAGGTACGTGTTATGCGTCAGGCGATGGTTGATAACCTGACCATCCTTTCTGAATCCATTGCAGATTTGAGCAGTGCTGCTCTCAGTTTTTCCGACCAGGGTGGAGCCGAGGATATTCTTGGCACTCTTCATGCTGATCCAGATATTGAGGTAGCTGCTGTCTTTGATGCTGACGGCACGTTCTTTGCGGCTTACTTCAAAGGTGGGAACAATAATCAAGATGGTTTCCGGCAGGAGATACAAGCGGATACTCACGGATTTATTTTTCAGGACAATAGCTATAAGTTTCAGATATTTCGGTCTATCCTGGTGCAGGACAAAACGATTGGCACCTTATATCTGCTTTCCAACAGTGACCGTATGGTCGCTCATCTCATCAATTCCGCGATGCTGCTGATGTTTAGTATGATTGCAGTGTTCGTTGCGACAGTAATTGTATCTACTCGATTGCAGGGATTAATCACCAGGCCGGTAAGTCTGCTTGCAAGTACCGCACGAAAAATATCGGAAAAAGGCAATTATGCTTTAAGGGTGGAGAAGTCCAGTGATGATGAGATAGGCCAGCTTATCGATGACTTTAATACCATGCTTGCAGGAATTCAGGAGCGGGATGCGGAGTTACAGGAGCATAGGCAGAATCTGGAAGTTCTGGTAGCCGATCGAACTGAGGAGTTGCGGGCCAAGCGTGATGAGGCGCTGGCTGCGGCATTGGCCAAAAGTGAATTTCTCGCCAATATGAGTCATGAGATACGAACACCAATGAATGGGGTGATCGGCGTACTGTCATTGTTGCAGGACGTTCCCATGACCCAGGAGTACAGGCGGCTTCTTGAAACGGCTACGCGCTCTGCTGATTCACTGCTACTGATAATTAACGATATTCTTGATTTTTCCAAAATTGATGCGGGGAAAATAGTTTTTGAATCAATACCGTTTGATCTTCGTGAATTGATGGAAGAAACTTCAGCATTGTTTATTGATACCGTCAACCTGAAAGATATTGATCTAACTTGCTTTATACCTGTTGATACCCCATGTTTCATTCAGGGAGACCCGACTAGGTTGCGACAGATCGTTACTAATCTTCTCAGTAATGCTGTTAAGTTTACCGAGAAAGGTGTGGTGAAGATCGAAGTGTCAGTAAAGAAACGAAACGGGGCAGAGCTGGAGTTGATCTTTGCTGTCGAAGATTCCGGTATTGGTATTGCAGAAGAGGTAACGGGGACGCTTTTTGAGAAATTCACTCAGGCCGATGGTTCAACAACTCGAAAATATGGAGGAACCGGGCTTGGCCTCAGTGTGTGTAAGCAACTGGTTGAGAAGCAGGGTGGAGAAATCGGTGTACGGAGCAGACTCGGATTTGGTGCAACATTCTGGTTTACCATGCCATTTGAAATTCATGAAGATTCCTGTCAGGTCGTGCCTTATGGGAAATTGCAGGGAAAAAAATGTTTACTGGTAGATAGCAGTGTAAACAACAGCCGGGTCATTGAGCATTATCTCCGGTATTGCGATGTGGAGGTTGAGGTCTATTGCGATGCGCAGAGTTGCCTGTCCCGGCTAGAAGAGATGCACCGCGGCAGTGAGGTGGTGGCGGATGCTTTACTTATAAATCATCACCTCAATGATATAGATGGCCTGCAATTGGCCGAAACCGTACATCGGAAGTATGGAGAGCGGGCTCCTAAGATGATTCTTTTGAGCAGTACTACTTTTGTTAAGGCACAATTGCGACAAAGTGGGATTCGATCAACATTGATTAAGCCCATACGTCAGCTTGATCTCTACAACAGCCTGGCACATTTTGTGGTACGTGAGAAGGAGCAATTTTTAAAAGAAAGCAGTAATGACCGAAAAAAAATTATTCCTGCTGGTCTGTATGGTTCAATACTACTAGTAGATGATGAACCCATTAACCAGAAAATTGCAAAAGCCATTTTGCAGAAGTGTGGTTTGCATACTGAAATAGCGGTGAGTGGTATGGAAGCGCTGAAAATGACGGCCGAGAAGGACTATTCTGTAGTCTTGATGGATATTCAGATGCCGGAGATGAGCGGCTATGAAGCTACTGAGTTGATACGAAAACGTGAAAGTCAAAATGGTACACAGCGCTCAGTAATAATTGCTATGACTGCCAATGCCATGTCATCTACGAGAAAGCGATGCTTTGAGGCTGGGATGGATGATTTTTTCACCAAGCCTATCAAACCGGATGTTTTGGCTGAACGGTTGCGGCCCTGGTTGTCAACTCAGCCGGATATGGAAATGGGCACTACCACTGAGGTGGAACACAAAACACTAAGCAATGGTTTACTGAAAAGTACACGAACTACGCATGGAGACAACCACCAGATGTGGGAGTTTGAGACCGCTTTGGGATTTGTTGGCGGTGATGAGGGGCTGTTTCGTGAGCTGGTTGAGCTGTTTTTATCTCGTAACGATACTTTGCTTGCGGGAATAGAAAAAAGCATCAATGCTGGAGATGCCAAGGCATTGCGCGATAGTGGTCATGCCTTTAAAGGTGCGGTTAGTCATTTTGCGGCAGAACCTGTTAGAAAGCTAGCTTTGCAACTTGAAAAAATGGGGAAAAACGGTGAAATGGATGGTAGTCAGGATGTATATGAGAAGCTGTGTGAAGCAGCTTCTCAGTTATTGCAGGAGCTGAGGGAATATCTTGAGAAGTCTTCCCTTTCAGACTGATGGCTCACATTTTTCCAGATTTCAAGAACTCTCTTCAGCGATTGTCTGCTGCTTTTCGCCTTCATCATTTCCAGCTACCCAGCCCATAAAAATCTGATACCCCAGAGCGAGTAAGGTCGCTCCCAGAAACATCCCGAGAATACCACTGCTTACCATGCCACCTAAAGCACCTAACAGGATAACAGGCATGGGCGCATCAACCCCTCGTCCGAGGAGCAGTGGCTTTAAAACGTTATCTGCCAGACCTGCCGCAAAGAGTAGAATGGAATAGGCTATAGCCAATCCTGAGCTATAATCTCCGCTGGCCCAGATGTAGATAATAGCGGGAAGAGTTACAAGGGCCGCCGGAATTTGGGCGATACCAAGAATCAAGGTAATAACTGCGAGAATTCCAGCTGCAGGAATGCCGGCAATAACAAGTGACAATCCGATGAGGATTGCCTGAATAAGGGCTACCCCAATTACGCCAAGTGCAACAGCACGGATGGTGGCAGTGCACAGTTGTGTGAACTCGCCGGCTTTGGACTCCCCAAGGATGCGGCGGAAGATATTAAGGGCACTGGCAGCACCAGACTTCCCGTACGCCATGATTATTCCAGCAACAATGAGTGAAAACAAAAACTTGAATACATGAGTACCCATTGCTGCAACCATTTCCAGTGATTTTTTCGCCAGGTTACCAATTTTAGGCTGCATTGATTGAATGAAAGCTGGGAGGTCGGTTGCCGCTTCATTCCAGGCGTGGAAAACCTCCTCACCTACGAATGGCAAATCTGCTATGGATTTAGAAGGCACGGGAATCTGCAGGGTGTTGTCTTTGACGCTTTGGGTCAGGCCGGTAATCGAGTCCGCCAGAGAGCTCATCAGTAACGCGCAGGGAAATATTATGAGTATGATACCGGCAATTATCAGAAACGTTGAGGTGAGTCCCTGACGTTGCTTGAGTGTTTTTGCTATTTTCTGGTGCAATGGGTAGAGCGTAACAGCAAGAATCATTGCCCAAAGCATCAGGGTCATAAAGGGGGCAAAAATCTTGTAGCAGATAAGGACCAGTGCCAGGATAAGGCCCACTTTGATCATGGTATCCAATAGTCTTCTGGCTAGCCGGTCTTCAAGATCCTGATTATGTGTGTATTGCATGGAAGTGTCCTCTTGGGCGGTTATATCTCGAAATACGTTGTTGGGCGCAAGTGTCTGATAATATAGAAAATGCTGTCAGATTTTTGCTAAAATTCTGTCGGTTTATGCCTATTTCCTCTATCTCTGTGGTATTTCCTGAAAATGATATGATCTGAGAAACTCGTGCTATAATCTGACAGACACTTAGGTGTATCATAACTTGTGGATGGTGTCGAATAATCTTTATATCTTCTGGCAACGACCTGCTGTATTTAACGAATATACTACTGTTAACTGTTGCAAATACAAAACGTTGAATACGAGAAGGAATGGATTCGATGAGAAGCATGGGTGCAGGTTGTTTATGGCGACTATGGGAATGGTTGCTGTTATGATTTTGAAAATGTGAGTTGAATACGATCCGCTGGAGCAAGGGCTGTCGAATATGTCAACGGTTCAGGTTACTCGTCAGACCAGGCTGTTTCCACTCGGTTTCTTCCATTTCTTTTGGCACGATAAAGGGCATTATCTGCGGCTTTCATCAGCTCGTCATCGGTAGAATATTCTGTGTTCCAGGTGGCAACACCAAGGCTGATGGTAACGTTGGCACAGGAGCCATCGCTGAGTTCAATTACATGTTTTTCTATGGCTGAACGTAACCGTTTTGCCAACATAACAGAATCTACCCGATCACTTCGGGTACTGATAACAAGAAACTCTTCTCCACCCATACGGCTAACCATGTCATAACTACGGGCATTGGAGGTAAACACCTGAGCTACTTCTTTTAAAACGATATCTCCGTTGTCATGGCCATAGGTGTCGTTGATTCGTTTAAAATGATCAATATCTATCATTATGCAGCTGAGTTTTTCGCTATAACGACTAGACTCTGCTACAGCATCCTTTATTCTGGTCATGGCACTTCGCCTGTTTGGGAGTCCTGTCAGGGCATCAGTCATGGCCATAGTCTGCAATTTACGATTTGCCATGCTAAGGCTGGTGGCATACTTCTGGATCACTTCCCGGTCACTGTTTATTGTCCGCTGGTACCGTATTAATCTCTCACCACCACGAATTCTGGCCTCAAGCACTTTAGGAGTAAAGGGTTTGATAACATAATCATCAGCCCCCGCATCAAAGGCCTGAACCAGGTCGTCATCTGCTTCGATACCGGTAAGCATGATAATGTATGCATGTTGCGTGGCAGGTGTATCGCGTAAGGCCTTGCAGAGCTCTAAGCCATCCAGCTTTGGCATACGCCAATCTGTTATAATCATTTCAGGGAGCATTTCCTGAGCGAGACGTAGAGCCTCTTCTCCATCTTCTGCCGTGATTATTTTGCGGGTAGGGCTGTTGAGAATACGAGTGAGATTTAGCAGGGTAAGAGGGTCATCGTCAACGGCAAGTACAAGAATTTCTGTTTCGGGTCTACTACGAACCTGATCTTCAATGGACGTTGAATCAAGTGCTTTGATCTGATGGTAGAGAGGACACTGCTGCGTTGGTATCTTAAAAAGATACCCCCACTCCTGCCAGGTATGAACAATCTGCTCAAAAAAGTCGCTAAAATCATCCCTGGGCACACCATATTCTTCTGCAACCATTTCTACGGAGTCAAATGACTGTGCAAGAGGAAGATCAAGCGTGCAGATATGTGCTATCTGGCGAGATAGATACAAAATTTCTGTGAGTAACGTCAATTCACTCGTTTCGTCGGTACCGGGCAAGTATTGTTCATGAAGTCGAACTGCCCGGCTATTCTTTTCAGGCAGGCCCCAGTCATGGAACATTTCCGCTGTAAGCTCGTTATGGTTTAGCTCGAAGGCGAGCGATTCGGCTTCCAGAAGTTCGTGAGGGGGCAGTTCATTGGCCAGGATTTCCGCATATTCGCCAGGAAAGGCTGTGGCTAATGCCAGTTCCCCTATATGGCTAAGAAGTCCGCAGGTGAAAACCTCATCAGGGTCCAGTGAAGGTCGGATAGATGCCAGTTTTCGCCCAGCTACTGCCTGTACCAATGATTTGGACCAAAACTTCTGGTAGTTAAAATTTTTACACTCGTTGCAATCTGGTTGAGCGAGCAGGGAAAAACTGAGTGCAAGGTTGACCATACCCCGCATTCCTATTTTTACCGCAGCTCGCTGAACAGAGGCAACAGGTACAGATGAGCCCATAATAGCAGAGTTGGCATATTTAAGAAATTCTGCAGAAAGTGCGGGGTCGGTCTCGACAACTTTGGCAATATCCTGAAGCGAGGAGCTATCGCTATAACAGAGTCGCATAGTCTCAAGTGCAACCTGTGAGGGCGTCGGGAGTTTCGTCTCAGCACTTAGTTTTTTGTAAATTTCTCGTTTTTCCATTATCCGTGAAGTCTTGATTCTCTGCTCCGGTCGGCCCTATCTGAACGGTATGGTGCTACGTTGGTACCACGTATGAAGTAGATATATTTCGTATTATAACTCAAATAAGAATATTCCGAAACAGAGGGGAAATGCAAGAAGAGAGAATGGTTTTAGCAATAACACGTTGAAAAACCTGTTCCTTAAGATTTCTCAAGAGGAACAGGTAGTGTGAAGAACAAGGGCGAAATGATTGGGCACGACTAATTTATAGAAGTTAGAGTAATTCGCCCTTGTATACGATCAAGTTCCGCAAGGGTTTGGGCATAGAGGATTTTCGTTCTGTTTTCCTGACTAAGAGCCTGAGAATAGGCATCTTGAGCTATTAGTACATCAAGAGTGGTTGAGCGACCTGCATCAAATTTAGCCTGCTCAGCTTCCAGACGCTTCAAAGTGGCCAAGCTGGTCTTGCGAGTTGCTTCCATGGCTTTAATTGCCAGCTCCACATCCCGGACAGTGGTGCGCACACTTTTGGTAACTCGGAGTCGGAGGAGTTGGGTGTTGGTTCTTGCTTTGGCGTGAAGGGCTCGTGCCTGCTGGAGCGTTCCTTTGGCGGCTGAATTATCTAAAGGTAAAGTGAGGTTGAGGCCAACTTGCCACCTGGTGTCAGGGTCGCTGATTGCAGCATCAAGTGCGTCGCCATATCCTTCATCGGTACCACCATATCCGAGGCGTCCTACAAGATTGAGGTCCGGACGCAAATTATCTTCAGCCAGTGTCTCCCGGACTCGGGCCGCATCAATTTCCATCGCAGCAGCTTTCAAGTCGGGCCTGTTGGCCAGTGCATTGTCAAGAACGTTCTGAATTGACAGCTTGATCGGTTCTGTGTGAGGCAAGTCAACCGGAGCAAATGGGGTCAGCCAGTTACTACTGTTTAACAGTAACTTCAGCTCATCATCGGCTACGCCAATGGCTCGCTCTGCACCAATAAGATCTTCTTCTCTCCTGGTCACTTCAGATTGAGGTTGGTAAACCTCAACTTCGGCGAGTTTTCCAGCCTCAATTTTTGCAACTGTTTCTTCGAGGAGTTTCTGGGCGAGAGTGACAGAGAGTCTTTTAACCTCAATGTCCTGCCATGCAAATACAAGATTCCAGTAGCCGAGTTTGACCAATGCTGCCAGGTCGGCAGCCACACTGTCTACCTGGTACGTTGCCGCCGAGAACTCAATCTCAGCAGCGGTTACCTGGGCTGTTTGAATGTCTTCACCCCAGCCCCGCAAAAGTGGCTGACTGAGGCCAATTGAGACTGAGGAACCGTAGGAAGGATTAAAAAGAAGACCTTCAGCATCGGTATCATAGCGGTTATTTCTCCACTCCACTTCCATTTCAGTACCGGTAGTGAAGCGTTTACTCAGTCCAGCACTGGCAACACCGTTGTCTTCCTCCTCTATTCCACCTGTAAAAAGAGGTGTCCTCTCTATACTTTCATACCCAGCCTCAGCAGTAAACTGCTTATCAAACCTGGACCGTGCAATGTCGATGGAGCCCGCAGCAATATTGGTATCTTCTCGTTGCAGGGTAAGGTTGAGATTGTTGGCGAGAGCTTCTTTCACTGCATCTTCCAGAGTAAGCTGGATAGTCGTACTTTTTGTCGTTTCTGCCTGGGCTGTGTGAGCGAGCAGTGCAAGTATAAGGCAGAGTTGTATAAGGATCGTTCTGGCCATTATTTTTCCTCTTTTGCGAGTTGTTCTCCGGCAAGGTAGGGGTATGGTTTCCAATAGAGATGTTTGATTCGGGCAAAGAGCTGTCGACGGATTTCTGCCGATCGTTCAATCATGTAATAGAGAGTCGGTACTACAATCAGTGTCAAAAATGTGGCAACAACGAGTCCAAAAATAACGACGACGGCCATAGACTGCCACCATTGGCTCGATTCGCTGGCCCAGGAAATACTCCAGGAATGGAAATCGTAGGAAATGCCGGTAACCATAGGGATCAAACCAAGGATGGTGGTTACTGCAGTAAGAAGTACGGGGCGCAATCGTGTTGCTCCGCCAAAAGTGACCGATTCACGTAATGAATAGCCCCGTTCACGAAGCTTGTTCGTGTAGTCGATTAGGACAATCGCATTATTTACCACCACCCCTGCAAGTGAAATTACCCCAACACCAGTCATGATAATTCCAAAAGGGGAGGTGTATAGGGTGAGACCTAGAAAAGCACCTCCCAGCGAGAGAATCACCGAGGTCATAATAATAAAAGGTTGGCTCACCGAGTTGAACATGGACACCAGTATGAGAAAAATAAGCAGCAGTGCTACCATGAAGGCCTTGCTGAGGAAGTCTTCAGATTCCTGCTGGAACTCGAATTCACCCGTGAACTTGAGTTTATACCCTGGTGGGAGAGGCAATTTATCAAGCAGTTTCTCGGCTTCTTCCCTGGCAACTGCACCTGGGATTTTGGTCTCGTCTACATTAGCCTTTACCGTTACCACCCGTTCGTGATTAATACGGTTGATATCGCCTATCGAACCTGCAAAATTCACCTTGGCAATGGTGGAGAGAGGTACCAGCTCTCCTGAGGGGGTGGGGAGCATTAGTTCGTGTAAGATGTCAACAACGCGACGATCAGATTCCTGCAACTGTACGGTAATATCATAGTCGTCGTCTCCTTCTCTGAATGATGAAACTTCAAGACCGTTGTAGGCACTTTTTAAAGCGAACCCTACACCATCGGTTGTCAGCCCAAAAAGTGCGGCTTTCTGTCTGTCAACAAGCACCTGTACAGAAGGGATGCCCTCAACAAAATCGTCACGAACGTCTTCAACATGTGGGACTTTTGAGAGGTAATTTTTGATTTCTTTAGAAATATCACCAAGAATGTTGAAGTTATCTCCTGAAATTTCAATGTTGATAGGCGCGCCTGTCGGAGGACCTTCTTCTTCCATGGCGATAGTGATCTTGGCACCCGGAATGTTTTTTACCCGCTCACGGATATCAGCAACAGAATCATGGGAAGATCTCCAACGTTCATCGAGTTCCAGGAAACGGATGCCAACATGATTAGGCGTATTGGCAGAGAAGGCCGAACTCCCACCAGTAGAGACAACACCACGCATATAGACGTTTTTGATGTTTTTTAAGTCACTTGGGCCAAAATACTTTTCACCGTCAGGTTTTTCGTATTCCTTGGGGGCAAGTGCACTGAGAGGTGTAGGAGATATCCCATGTATATCTTTTGTATCAGGATCGACTCCTGCGATTTCAAATTCCACTCTTTTGATAATCTGGTCGATGTAATCGATATCGGCACCTTCAGGTACTTCTATGTTAACATACATGCCTTTAGGGTCGATTTCCGGGAAAAACTCAACGGGCTTCTCGAGACCGATAACGAGCAGCCACCCTTCAATCATCAGAATCAGAATACAGAACGAGAGGCCGATAACGGTGAATGGTTTGTCCAAGGCACCGTTCAGGGTTTTGTTGTAGCGGGTCAGGAGCCACCCTTTGATTTCTGCTGGTTTCTCAACAGCCAGTATCTCTCCTTCGGCTGATTTTGTCGGAGGGGTGACTGGGCCTTTAATTTTCATAAACATGGCGGCCATGGCAGGGTTGATAACCAGGGCCACGAAAAGACTTGAGGAAAGTGTGATGATAAGAGTGAGTGGTAGATAACTCATAAACTCACCCATAATTCCAGGCCAGAATAACATCGGTGAAAATGCCGCGAGGGTGGTAAGGGTGGATCCGATAACCGGATAGGCCACTTCAGAGGTTGCGCGCATGGCGGCCTCTCTGCGATTGACACCTTGTTCCATGAAACGGTAGATATTTTCTATAATAACAATGGCGTTGTCGACAAGCATGCCAAGGGCCAGGGTCAGGCTGAACAATACAACCATGTTAAGGGTAATACCCATGGCATAGAGAATGGAAAAGGATATCAGCATGGAAAAGGGGATGGCAAGACTAACGAGCAGGGCATTTCTAATTCCCATTGTCAGAAAGATGACAACCATTACCAGGGCCAGACCTGAGAGTATATTGTTTTCAAGGTCCGCAACCATCAGCTCAATGTCCCGAGATTTATCCAATACTTTAGAAATCTTGGTACCGGAGGGCCAGTTGATCTTATCTTCGGCAATAATGCGGTCAATTTCATTACTGATACTGATGATATTTTCGCCGGAGCGTTTCTTTACTGAGAGGTTGACTGCAGAACGGCCGTCGAGGCGGGAGCGACTTGTCTCTTCTTTAAAGCCGTCAACCACTGTTGCCACATTTTTCAGGTAAACGGGTTGTCCCTGATGGGTACCGATGATGAGTCCATAGATCTCTTCAGGGGTTTTAAACTCACCCGGAACCCGGAGCTGGAATCGGCCTTTACCCAGACGGATATTTCCTCCAGAGGTATTCTGATTCTCACTTTCGACTGCCTGCTGCAGTGAGCCGATACTGAGTCCGTAATAGGCGAGTTTTTCAGGGAAAACTTCAACTCTGATTTCCCGCTCAAGCCCTCCTGTTACTTCCACTTCAAGAACGCCGGTTACACCTTCAATATCGTCTTGCAGATCATCGGCTATTTCTTTTAGGCAGGGCAAACCACAGGTGCCGCTTAACGAAAAAACGACAATGGGCATTTCAGAAAAATTCACTTCAAATACAGAAGGGTCCTCTTCGAGGTCCGTTGGCAATTCACCAAGAGCCTCATCTACCTTATCTTTTACATCCTGCAGTGCCTGATCGATATCAGTGCCAGTAACAAACTCGACATTGATGGAAGAGAGCCCTTCAGAACTTACAGATTTGAGCTTTTTCAAGCCGTCCAGACCTTTGAGTTTTTTCTCAATCTCAATTGTCACTGCCGTTTCGATATCAGTAGGTGATACACCTCGGTAGGTTGTTGAGACAAAGACATTGGGAATAGTGATATCCGGGTCACTTTCTCTCGGGAGTACCTTATAGCAGTATACGCCAATGATGATCAGCAGCAGAGAAAGTACAGCAACAGCTGTTCGTTTCTGCACCGCAGTATCTGAAATAATCATAGAGGTAGTCCCTCCAGGCTGGTGAGTTTCTTGATAACTCGAACCTGTTGTTTATTCTCAACATCCCTATGACCTTCAATTACGAGATTTTCTCCTTCGGCAATACCTTCTGTTATCTCCACCATCCACTCTTCCATGATGCCAAGTTGCACATTTCGTTTTTCAACGACGCCGTCTTTTTCCACAAAGACGTACTGTTCATCATTTCGGGAAATCACAGAATAAAACGGAATTGCAATGGCATTGTTGACTTTTTTCTTAATGATATCGGCCCGGACAAACATGCCTGGCAGAATACGCCCATCAGCATTGTCTATTTCAAGCTCCATTTCGTAAAGCCGAGCAACTGTTTCTGGCGAGGGAGAGATAAAATGCTTTTTAGCACGTATTATTTCTCCGTCAAGGGCCTGGATGGTGAGATCCACGGTATCAAGCTGACGGATGGCATTGACATCTGATTCGGGGATACCAATAACTGCTTTCAGCTTATCAATTTTTAAAATCTGGGCGACAGGATCTCCTACCGCCAGGCGCAGGCCGATCTTGGCATCGAGTTGTTTAATTACGCCATCCATGGGGGCTATGATATTACAGCGGGAGTATTGGAGTTCCGCATGCTCCATATCCGCTTTTGATGTCTGAACGCTGGTTTTACGGGTGTCGAGTTCTGCTGTAGAAATCATACCTTTTGCGTAAATAGAGCTGTCACGTTCAAACTCAGCTTTGGCAAATTTATATGCTGCTCGGGCACGGTCGAGAGCGATGCGATAATCAGCTTCTTCTATACGCGCGAGAAGGTCACCTTGTTTAACGTTGTCACCTTCAGTTACCATTACTTCAGTAATGGAACCGCTTATCTTTGCAAGTAACTCCAGATCTGTCCAAGACTTAATTGAGCCGGGCAGATTTATTCGATCTTGGATAGTTGATGGGCTGAGAAGCAATGTCACCGTATTCACAGGTGGCTTTTCAATGCTGAGTGCTGCAGCTTTGCTGGCTGCAATGGAGGCACTCTCTTTTTTAATAGCAAAAAATAGTACGACAATTAAAGCGATTAATAAAAAAAGTATGAATCGCGGAATGTTGTTCCATATGAAGTATACGATTTTTGCCCGCAATGACCTGGTAGGGCTGGGTGCTGAATTCATAGCTTTTCCTCTATCAGATTGGTGCCGATTGGTGTTGGTTGAAGCCCGACTAAGGCTTGGTTAAACATACTTCCGAGAGCATCTTCAGCCTCTTCTGTTGCCAGGTAGTTTGTGTACCAGGCATGAAGGAGCAATATGAAAAGAGCAAAAAAATGTCCACAAATATGTAACAGCTCTAGCTCTGGTCGAAGTTCAGCACGATCTTGAGCTTTCAGCAAAATAGGGAAGATCATATCGAAAAATGGGTTTGCATTCTCCTGATGCGGGTCGTATACATCTTTTCTTGGAAAGACCATCTCTTGCATGTAAAGCCTGCCAAATTCAGGATTTCTGGTAACGTATTCAAACTCCGCCATGAAAATGGTTACAAGTTGCTCTAATACCGGAGCATCAGGGTTTGTTTTGCGTATCAGCTGCTCATGAATATATTCCAGCTCGTCTTCGCAGAAGGCCCGAAGGATATCCTGTTTTGTTTTAAAATATCCGTAGACGGTTCCTTTGCCGACACCCGCTGTTTTAGCCAACTGGGCTATGCTGGTTTTTTCAAAGCCATTCTTGCCAAAGAGTTCTATTGCTGCCGCAAGAATTGCTTTCTTGGTTTTGCGTTTTTTTTCTTCTCGGGTTGTACTCATGAATCTTCCTGGAATGGAGTTAAGGTTGACTACGGTAGTTTTTTACTCCGGCTATGTTAGGGTGTCAATAAAAAATGACCGCGGTCGACTTTTTTATCTGGCAATCTGTGGCGGTAAATGCACGTAGGGTTTAGGAGTGGGAAATGCAAGGTGGTATACGTGAACGTGTCACTGGTGGTTAGCTTTTTTAGCAAATGCTAAAAAAGGTTCTGTACATTTATTAACCAGTTATTATATCTATGCTTGTAATTCGTAGCGTAGTAATGCATTCAGTCCTTCTCAAGAAGCTGGGTATTTATCCAGCCATGCTGGGTTAATCAATACTATTACGACAGTTCCAGGTGACTGTCCTTGTAGTGAGTCAGGTAGGAGAGTAGATGAATATTCAGGTGGCGATCAGTCAGTTAATTGGTCAAGTCGCTGATTTTTTACCGGTGGGTTATGCTTTTGGGGCAGGAATGGTTTCCGCAGTTAATCCCTGTGGCTTTTTTATGCTGCCGGTCTATATAACGCTTTATCTTGGGGCGGAAGAGGACAACTACGTTGAACAGGGCATGTTCTCCCGTGTTCTGAAGGCCACCTGGATAGCGATAATGGTGACAGTAGGTTTTGGGGTACTGTTTGGTCTTGTTGGTGCTGTTGTTTCAGTAACAGGATACTATCTGATGGCTGCTGTGCCTTGGTTTGCTTTAGCAGTCGGAGTATTTTTGTTGTGCCTCGGTGTTTGGATATTGATGGGAAATTCTGTATCTTTACCAGTAATGGCGAAAATGGTTGATTGGATAGGTGATTTTCGAAAGATGAGCAGTATGGGGTATTTTTTGTTCGGTCTGGCCTTTGGGGCGACTTCTCTAGGCTGTACTTTGCCGATATTTCTGGCGGTTGTGGGGAATTCTATAACTGCAGGTAATGTCTTTGCTGGTTTGCTGCAGTTTATTAGCTATGTCCTAGGCATGGGACTGGTTATGCATACCCTTACCCTCGGGATTGCCATGGTGAAAAAGCGATTTGTTCTCGGCACCATGCGTAGGGTCGTACCATACATCCATAAAATATCAGCAATTTTCCTGTTGACTGCAGGTGGCTATATCCTTTATTACTGGCTTTCCAGCGGTATTCTTACATCCTGACCTTACTGTTCAATACATGACCGGATACAGGTTGATTATTTTCAGGCATCTACCAGGCAGGCAAGTCTATGCAACAACATTCCGGTATGCTTTCGGCCGTTTGTGCCTATATCCTTTGGGGCTTTCTACCTGTGTATTGGAAGATGATGAAATCGGTACCAGCCCCCGAAGTTCTTTGTCATCGTATGGTCTGGTCGCTGTTTTTTACCGCTGGCCTTATATTGCTGCTAAAACGTTATCGTTCTCTTGAACATATTGTACATAGTAGAAAAAATCTTGCGCTCTATGGTGCGGCAGCCATCTTGCTTGCAGGAAACTGGCTTCTGTATATCTGGGCAGTGAATGCCGGGTATGTTATCGAGGCAAGCCTCGGTTATTTTATCAATCCGCTTATTGCTGTTCTTTTCGGGGTACTGTTTTTAAAAGAAAAACTTCGCCGAGGGCAGATTGGAGCGCTGTTGATGGCCTTTGCCGGTGTGTTATATCTCACATTGTATTATGGCCAGTTCCCCTGGATTGCTCTATGCCTGGCCTGTAGTTTTGCAATATATGGTCTGTTACATAAAAAAACATCTGCTCCCGCACTGGAGGGACTTTGCCTGGAAACCGCAGTACTGTTCCTGCCCGCGTTAGTGTTTCTTATTTTCCTTGATGTAAAAGGAAGTGGTTCATTTGGTCATGGAACAACCAGGCAAACGTTGCTGCTTTTTAGTACCGGATTGTTTACATCCCTGCCACTGTTGCTCTTTGGCTATGCAGCCAGGAAAATATCCCTCACACATCTTGGGCTGTTGCAGTACATTGCCCCAACCATCAGCCTTCTGTTAGGTATTTTTATATATCACGAGCCGTTTCCGCTGACCCGCATGGTTGGGTTCGGGCTAATCTGGAGCGCGCTGATTATCTATGTTGCAGAAGCACTGATGCTAAAGAACAGGCAGAGGGTTGCTTTGCAACGAAGTGCCATCAGGTAACAAGGGTATAATGGGTAACAGTACGTTTGTTGCTGGCGGATAGGTTATACACCCTGCTGTGTTGTACTATCCTGACGACTATCCTCACAGGGAAGCTCAAGTATAAATGTTGTACCATGGCCAGGGGAAGAGGCTACCCGCAAATCACCATGATGATTTTCCTTGATAATAAAGTACGAGACTGAAAGACCAAGCCCGGTACCTTTTTCTCGACCTTTGGTAGTAAAAAACGGGTCAAATATTTTTTGTTGTAGCTCCTGATCGATACCCGGGCCATTGTCCTCTACTTCTATTCTGGCAAGAGATGCATCTCTCTTAATTCGCAGTGTGAAACATGGAGATATGATTCCTGCATCACCCATGGCTTCTGCTCCGTTTTTAAATATATTAAACAACACTTGCCGTATTTTGCTGGAACTGCAGAGTATCTGGGGCATGTCATCTTTGTACTCTTTGACAATTTGAATATCATTAAACCTATATTCTGTTTTCAGTGAGTAGTCCTTTTGCGCAAGATCTAAGGCGGCATCAACTATTTTATCTAGTGATTCTAAAGAAAAATCACCAATCGTTTTTCTGCTGAAAGATAACAGATCTTCAATAATGATGCCGACACGTTTACCAGAGTCAAGGATATGAGTAAATAATTCGTCAAGCTCTCGTTTTTTCACATATTGTCTAATGGTGTCTAGCTGAACTCCGCATTCTTCTGCTGCCTGCAGATTAGCTGGAGAATTATCGTAGATACGATTCACTACAAGCTGAGCCCCCTGAACAATGGAGGAAAGGGGGCTGCGGATCTCGTGAGCGATACCTGCTGAAACCCCACCCAGTGAAATTATTTTTTCAGTCTGGGCAATAAGTTCCTGAGTTTTCTTATATTCAGTAATGTCAGTTACTGATCCTTCATAATAAAGAAAGTCGTCATGTTCATCATATACAGTGTGAGTGTTTTCTAGAACATGGATAATGGAACCGTCACGGCAACAGAGGTTATGCTCTCCTTTTGACCAGCCAATATGCTGGTGTCGTGTTAAAAATTCTTTTCGGGTGTCGGGAGAGGTGTAGAGCTGAGTATCGATATCTGTGAAGTGGTTGATGACTTCTTCAGGTGTTGAGAATTTCAACATGCTGGCGAGAGCCTTATTCACGCGGACGAAGCGTCCGTCAATCGTTGCCTGGTACAGTCCGTCATTGGCGTTATTGAATATAGAGCGGAAGTTCTCTTCACTTTGGCGTAACTCTTTTTCCGCTTTTTTCCTTTTGAATATGTTGAATGTGAGTACCGTGATAACAAAGAGCAACAGGAAGATAAAGAGGCCAGATGTAATCAGAACAGGTTTGTGTTTTTGTACAAACGATACCGGTCGATTGATAATAATGCTGTTCTCTGGCAGTGCTGATGGGTGAATACTGAACTTTTCCAGCTGATTGAAATCAAACATGAATCGGTTCGGGCTGGAGGTGAGACGAGGAAGCTCAGAGAGCGGCTTTTGCTTCAGCCAGAGTCGAACAAGGTCGGCAACAGCCTCCCCCTGCAGGTAGCCGCTGGTAAGCATGCCACCTGTCAGTCCAAGATTAAGGTTAAAGTCCCAGGCACCGAATATTGGTACGGAACTTTGACGGTAAATAAGATTCATTGATTGATTGTACTCGAAATTTTGTCCGATGCTGTCTCTGAAAAAAAAGGTATAAAAAATAACACTGTCCGGAGGGATAGTATTGACTTGGGTGATAATTTCAGCCATCGAGATATCTTCCAGCCAAGTGAAATTCACCTGGTGACTGAAGAGCGCAATTGCCTGCTCCAGCTGCCGGTGGACGTTATTTCCGGTAACTGTCTGATCGTTAATGATATAGATATTTTTGGTATCTGGCAGCAGTTCTAAAACTGTTTTGAAGGTGGCCTCAATATCCGCTGTTTCGTTGATGCCATAAAAACCGGGTAAGGTGTCAAGGGTGGTTTCTTCTAAATAGTTGGTGCCGCAGAAAAATACGGGAATACCGGGAAAGAGTTTATTTGCATAACGTTGTAAAAAAATAAAGGCAGCATCATCCGACGAGACCAGAAGATCTATCGGGGTGTCGCTGTATTTAGTTGCGAGGCTTTCAGCAAGGCGTTCGTATCGTTTTTCTGAGTAATACCGCTTCATATCAAGATATTCTACATGCAGGGCCACATTGTCCGGAAGTGGTGTGAGGGACTCGAGAAAACCTGCATAGACCTCATCAGACCATTTATACCCGACATGATAGGAGTTTAAAAAGAGGATATGTTGCGTTTTGGAATAGGCTATGCCGGAAAAACTACAAAGGACAATAGCAAGTACAAAAAAAGCTATCAGTGGCCGAAATAGTAACAACCGCTTTTCAGATATGGAGTTGCTGTGTTCAATCATGAAGTTCGCCACAAAAAGAAGATGAAGCTGATCAGCACTGTAGTGATACGTTTCAGTGAGTTGAGAAGATAGATATGTACGATATTTTCTATGGCGAACAACCAGTACATGACTTCATATTTTTGAAATGCCTGGCCTAAGTCACTAGCCTGATATGCCGGCGGTTGATAGAGTGCCGGCATATCAGGCACATACGGTGTGCTGTTTACTGGTTAAATCTTGAATGTCTCAACTACTTTTTTTAATTCCTCAGCCATTCGTAATAAATCAGTACTACTTGTGTTGACTTGCGCACTGCTTCGGGTGATGTCTTCTGCAGCGGTGTTAACCATGGTGATGTCTTTGGTGATAGAACCGGCAACAACTGTTACCTGGCTGACATTCTCATTTACTTCACTGAGACCAAGGGCGGCCTGATTAATGTTGCTGGCGATTTCTGCTGTTGCAGCAGACTGCTCCGCCACAGCATTGGAGATATTGGCCACAATCTCGTTAACGCTGTTAATGACACTACTGATCTCCTGAATTTCGCCGACAGTTGTGGTTGTTGTGCTCTGAACATCATCAATCTGTCTCTTGATATCAAGCGTTGCAGTTGCGGTTTGCTTTGCGAGCTCCTTGATTTCATTGGCAACAACAGCAAAGCCTTTACCTGCTTCACCTGCACGTGCAGCCTCAATTGTGGCATTTAAGGCCAGAAGGTTGGTTTGCTCAGATATCTCGGTAATGGTTTCAGTTACCTTGCTGATCGCATCAGCAGAAGCGCCGAGTTCTGCCATCCTGATAGACGTCTTTTCGGCCTGACTTACGGCAGTTTCAGAGATGGAGTGTGCCTTGCCTGCATTCTGGGCAATCTCATTGATGGTTGCGGTCATCTCTTCGGCAGCACTTGCCACCATGGAGGTGTTGGTCGTAGACTCTTCCATGGCTGCAGCGACATTATTCATATTGACGCTCATCTCTTCGGCAGAAGATGAAACATTATGTGAAAGATTTGAGGTTTGAGAAGCATTGTTTTCAAGATTTTCTGCAATGGTTGAGAGATTGTTAGATTCACTGTCAACCGCGGAGGTATTCAGGGCGATGGTACCGATGATCTTCTGTAGTTTTTCCAGAAAAATATTGAACCAGCCGGCCAGTTCGGCAATCTCGTCTTTTGAGGTAATATCGATACGCTTGGTCAGATCACCTTCACCCTCGGCAATATCCTTGAAACTTTCTATCATGTATTTCAGTGCTCGAACGATACCAATAACGATAACTAGGCAGAGTGTGATGATACCGGCAAAAATCAAGCCGGCGGTGGTAAGCATAAAGACAATGTTTTTCTTTACTTGACCAGTGATTTCATCACTCATTTCTGCCTGATATGCATCAATATTGTCAAGATAGACACCAGTACCTATCCACATTTTTGTGCCAGGGATTAATTCAGCATAACTGAGTTTCGGAACATCACCAGCTCCGGGTTTTGGCCAGATGTACTGAACAAAGCCACCACCTTTTTGGGCTTTATCTCTCAAGTCGCGTACAAGATATACATTGTCTTTGTCTTTGAGGTCTGCCAGATCTTTACCTTGAAGCTCTTTTTTAGGTGGGAGGGCTACACAGACAGTACCTTCATAGACAAAGTAGTACCCAGATTTATCTTCCTCAAAGCGTACATCGTCTATTAATTTACGAATGATCTCTATCTTTTCCGATTTTTCAGCAACATCTTCAATCGCATGTCCAGCGGCCAGGGCAATGGTGTGTGTGGCAACTTGGAGCTTAGCTTTTTGGTCTGTAAGCATTACAGAACCAGTTTTTGCGATTCCCATATCCCGCGTTTTTGTGCCGTTCTGAATGGCAAAAAATGTCATAACCAGGAAAAGTGCCAGAATGGCGGTTATGATGAGGTACATTCGTTGTTTAACGGTAAGTCGATTGAGCATGGATCTCCCCTGAATCGTATAAAATATCTGCGACACCCTGACTGTCAGTTGGTATCATTTGTTAAATGCACTGTTTCTGGTGGGTTGTATCACCTGGAACAGTTACTACCATTCAGTATATGTCGAAAAAAAAGGGAAGTGAAATAAAATTAGAAAATAAAACCTGTCTGGTGGAAATAAAATTTATAAACGATAATGGTTATCTGTTATTACGTGCCACGTAGCGGGGAATTGCTATCCGATTAGAGGAAAAAAACGTTATAAGGTCAAGGTGGCAGCAGGCTGTTCATTTTAGGAAAGAGTCTATTGTTTTATATAACATTTGAATATTGATAGGTTTCTCTAAATAGTCCTGAAAACCAGGGAATGTCAGCCTGGTATTATCAGCGGAGTTACCCGATATAGCAATAACTGGTATTTTAGCGGTATTCTCATTTTCCTTAAGAAGCTCCAATACTTTTCCACCATTCATGTCTGGAAGGGATATGTCAAGCATGATGAGATCGGGTTGTGAGCTTTGAGCCAGGGAAAGGCCTTCCCCTCCGGTTTCTGCTTCGAGGAGTTCGAGATCGTCACGTCGATCAAAAATAAGTTGTACCAGTTGTCTGATTGATACATCATCTTCAATATAAAGAATAGTTGCCATACTTTACCTTCGTTGACTCTGTGAGAGAGTACTGCTTGTCAGGATCGACGTTCCATGCTGGGAGTAATTTAATGAATAGCAGTATCTGTTTGAGGAGTCAAGCTCTCCCTAATACACTGAAGTTTAGAAGGAAGAGGTGGTTCATAGACGTGCAATTGTCGTGGGGATGTGTATGAAAGCTGGGATGGACGTACGTTCTATGCTATACATGACAGATTGGCAATTTTTGAAAATGAATAATGACAGATTGGATAATCGCAATGGAATACCACTATCTACGACTGGCAAATGATCTTGAACGTAAAATCCGCACGGGCAACTTCAAAGCAGGGGAGAAGCTCCCTTCACTGCGAAACCTGAGAGCTCAGACTGGTCGTTCAATTTCAACCATATACCAGGCCTACAATGAACTTGAAGATCGTGGCGTGGTGGAGGTGCGAGAAAAATCCGGTTTTTACGTGAGACCATTGCTTGACAAATTACTGCCGCGGCCAATTCGTGAGCAGGGTGTCATCAGACCGCATGTGGTGACTATTAATACCCATTCTACAATGCTGCAGCAGTATATCAATAATCCACATATGCTGCCCATGGGTACAGCAGTACCATCTCCAGAGTTGTTGCCTTTAAAGCAGTTGGCCCGAGAAGTCCGCAGTGCCGCAGAAGGATACAATTCCGGTGGAATGATTGGCTATGGACATCCTAGCGGAAGCGCCAGTCTGCGGAGTGAGCTGGCAAAAAGATCTGTGGGCTATTTCAGCCGGGAACGTGGAGAAGAGATCATCGTTACCAATGGCTGTATGGATGCAATTGATCTCTGCCTGCGTGCAGTGGCCCGGGAAGGAGATGTCATCCTTATCGAGTCACCGACATTTCTCTGTTACCTGCAACTCATTGAAGACCTTAATATGCAGGCGCTTGAGATTCCTGTTGATCCTGATACGGGCTTTGATCTCGAACAACTGGAGCAGGCTCTGGAGGAACATGATGTCCGGGCGGCACTGGTGAATGCCAATTTCCATAATCCGCTCGGGTACGTGATGAGCGATAAGGCGAAGCAGCAATTAGTTGACATTATAACCGGTCGGAACATTCCACTCATTGAAGATGATATCTATGGTGATCTCTATTTCACTGAAACACGACCAGTTCCATTAAAACATTTTGATAGGAATGGATTGGTACTTTATTGCTCCTCTTTTACTAAATCACTGGCACCAGACCTTCGAGTAGGGTGGACTATTCCTGGTAGGTTTAAAGAGAAAGTAAAGCGGATTAAGTTCAACTCCAATGTGGCCAGTTCCCAATTGAACCAGATGGTTGCAGCGCGTTTTCTAGCATCTGGAGCCTATGAGCGCCATTTACGGAAAATGCGTAATTCTCTAAAGAAAAACTGTGCCAACATGATGCTGGGAGTTGCTCGTTACTTCCCGGATGGAACAAGAGTATCGGCTCCGAAAGGTGGGATATGTCTCTGGGTAGAGCTGGATAAGAGAGTTGATTGTATTGAGCTGTTTGAGCGGGCAGGGAGGGCAAATATTGCCATAGTGCCTGGTAATCTGTGTTCTGTGACAGATCGCTACAATCATTGTCTTCGAATAAATTATGGATACCCCTGGAATGATCGCCTTGAAGCAGGGGTTGAGACACTGGGCCGCATCGTATCTGATTTAATAACTGAGGCTTGTTAATTCAGTAGCGCTTATTGTGAGCTGGAAATCCTAACCAAATGGAGAAAAAGGAATTGACATCCAGGTGAGGGCATCGCTATAGTATTTATGCAAACGTTTGCGGTATCGTTTGCGTACTCTCTTTTCCACATCTGCATGAATTCAAATGGCCTATCTTTGAAGTGGCCATAAACCAGGTTTCTAATAAGGGACACAGGTTCCCGTAATAGGACGCTAAGGAACTGTCGAGCAATGTATACAGAAGAATTTTTGGAAAGGCCGCATCGTCGGCTAAATATATTGACTGGTGAGTGGACTCTTGTTTCACCTCACAGGACTAAACGGCCCTGGAGCGGCCTTGAGGAAAAGCCGGATACCAGCGCGGTGCCAGAATATGTGAGCGACTGTTATCTTTGTCCTGGCAACTCCAGAGCAGATGGTGGGGTTAACCCCAAGTACACATCGACCTTTGTTTTCACAAATGATTTTTCTGCTCTACTGCCAACAGATGAGGATGCTGCTGGCAATATAGCAACTGATGAGTTGCTCGTTGCTGAGCCGGAAGATGGGCTTTGTCGGGTAATATGCTATTCTCCCAGGCACGATCTGACTATTGCCAGAATGCAGCCTCAACAGGTCGAAGGAGTTGTCCAGACCTGGCAGCGGGAATATCAGGAGTTAGGGGCCCGCGCAGATATCAATCATGTTCAGATTTTTGAAAACCGAGGGTTGATTATGGGGTGTTCTAACCCTCATCCCCATGGTCAGGTCTGGGCAAACAGTACCATTCCGACAATACCGGCTAGCGAAGGATTGCAACAGCAGAACTATTTGGATCGAACTGGTAAATGTCTGTTATGCAGTTATCTGGAAAAAGAACTTGGTGAAAACGAGAGAATACTCTTTGAGAATGCATCATTTATAGCGCTTGTACCTTTCTGGGCAGTCTGGCCCTATGAAACCATGATCCTGCCTCGTCGTCATGCGTCATCGATAGTTGATATGACACCCGTGGAGAGGGCAGACCTGGCCGAGCTGATGATTCAACTTGGTATCTGCTATGACAATCTGTTTCTAACCTCCTTTCCGTATTCCATGGGCATACATCAGCAGCCAACAGATGGCAGGGAATATGAGTGCTGGCATTACCATTTCCACTATTTACCACCTCTTTTGCGTTCACAATCTGTTCGTAAGCATATGGTTGGATATGAGCTCATGGCTATGCCACAGCGTGATCTTACGGCTGAGCGTGTTGCAGCCACCTTACGTTCCTTACCCTCCACGCATTATCTGGATGGAGAGAGTGCATGAGTCGGAAATGTCATAATGTGCGTGATACAATTCGTAGTGGCCAACTGGATGCTGCTTTTTTACAGCTTTATGGCCAGCAAGACCTTGAAGTGCAGAAAGAACGTTATACCAAACTGCTTGAACTGTTGTCTTCTTCAGAGCCTGAGGCTGACTGTCTGCTGGTAAGTGCACCAGGGCGGACAGAGCTTGGTGGTAATCACACTGATCATAATCATGGCAATGTATTAGCCGCCGCCGTTGACAGGGATTGCGTTGCTGCTGTGTCCGCTGTTGATACCGGAATGGTTACATTGCGTTCAGCTGGATATACAGGGGAAATCTGTGTTGATTTACGCGATCTTACCCCTCAACCGGAAGAAGAGGGAACTCCGCAATCGCTTATTCGAGGTATGGCAGCAGCGGTTTTTGCAGCTACTGGCAAAATTGGCGGTTTTACTGGCCACCTCCACGCAACCTGTAGGCCTGGTACGGGGTTGAGTTCTTCTGCTGCATTTTCAGTGCTCATTGGTGGGATATTCAATTTTTTATACGGTAAAGGTAAACTGTCTGCAGAGCAGCTGGCCATAATGGCGGGGCAGGCTGAAAACAGATACTTTGGTAAACCATCAGGACTCATGGATCAGGTAAGCAGCGCAGTTGGAGGCACAGTAGCCATCGATTTCCAACAACCGCAGCGACCTGTTATTCGCAGGCTATCGCTTCCGGGTAATCTGGAGGGGTATCATCTTGTTGTTGTAGATACAGGAGGTAGTCATGAAGGGTTGACTCCTGAGTATGCAGCTATCCCACGTGAAATGTCTGCTGCTGCTCAGGTACTGGGAGCTGAAGTTGGTCGTGGTCTCACCGCTAATCAGGTGCTGGACAATATCTCTGAAATACGAGAAAAAGCTGGTGACAGGGCGGTTTTGAGATTGCTGCACTTTATCGAAGAAAATGATCGGGCTGTGGATATGGCGAAATCCCTGTTCCAAGGTGATTTTACCACGTATCTGCAACTGGTTAAAAAGTCTGGTGAATCATCCTGCTTGCAACTGCAGAATTGTTCAGTAAGTAGTAATAGTGAAGAGCAGGGTATACTTCTAGGTCTGGCACTTACGAGGTTGATCTGTCCTGAGGCTGTCTGCAGGGTGCACGGTGGTGGTTTTGCAGGAACAATTCAGACATATGTCCCTGAATTAGAGCTGAAAAACTATGTTGATAAGATGGAACGAGTTTTTGGGCACGGTACGGTAATGCCACTTCATGTTGGCAGGCCTGGGGTCTGCGCTTTGACTGCAGATGGTCTTATGTTGACGCCTTGTGAATGCAGTGAGTAATATGACACGGCGTCATACGACAATTAATGATCTTGCAAGACAGCTGAAATTATCCCCGTCCACAGTTTCCCGTGCCCTTCGAGATCACCCTGATATTAGTAAGGACACCAAAGAACGGGTCAGGGAGATGGCTGCCAGGACCAATTACCAGCCAAACCTTATCGCACAAAGCCTGCAAAACAGGCGCTCTAACACTATTGGGGTTGTAGTTCCTGAAATTCGTAACACCTTCTTTTCAACCGTTATCAGCGGTATTGAAGAGGTGGCATATGAAGCTGGCTACATTATCATGGTCTGCCAGTCGGCTGACAACTACCAGAGAGAGAAATTGAACATTCAGGCCCTGGTGGCAAACCGGGTTGCAGGTATGCTGGTTTCGATCTCTCAGGAAACGACGGATTACAATCACCTGCAGATGGTGATGCAGCAGGGCGTTCCACTGGTACTTTTTGACCGTGTTATAGAAGATTTGGAGGTGAGCTGGGTAGTGGTTGATGACTTTGGTGGTGCTTACCAGGCGGTGGAGCATCTGATTGCTAAAGGTAGAAAACGGATCGCATTTATCGGTGGAACCGACAATATGTATATTTCGCGTAAGCGGCGTGAAGGGTATGAGGCAGCCTTGCGGGATCATGGGTATAGCCTGAGGCCAGAGTATATTCTATCTTGTGGGCACCACGAAGAGGATGGCCAAGCAGGAGCGCGGATATTGCTTACACTTCCAGAACCGCCTGATGCAATTTTATCAGTCAACGATCCAGTGGCAATCGGTGCATTTGTCTATTGTGAGGAGCATGGCGTGCAGATTCCCGATGATGTGGCTTTGATTGGATTTTCTAATAATCCAAATACAACCCTGGTTCGTCCGCGATTGACAACTGTTGATCAGCCAGCCTTTGAGATTGGTCGTCGTGCTGCTCAATTGCTTTTACAGAAATTTAACCAATCAGCCGATGACGAGAGTACTGAGGCGATTGTGTTACCGACGGAACTTATCGTCAGGGAATCGAGTTGATTGTTGGTGAGTATACTACCTATCCATTATACGTGTATCAGGAGTTTTAATTATGGCCCAGGTTGAGCTAAAGGAAGTGGTCAAACGGTTTGGTCGGACCAAGGTGGTTCATGGTGCCAGCCTTACGATTGAGGATAACGAATTCATTGTTCTTGTCGGGCCATCAGGCTGTGGCAAGTCCACTATCCTGCGGATGATTGCCGGGCTTGAGTCTGTCAGTGGCGGTGAGATACAGATTGACGGCAGGCCTATCAATGAAGTTGATCCTAAGGATCGAAATGTGGCGATGGTTTTTCAGAACTACGCATTGTATCCTCATATGACGGTATTTGATAATATGGCATTTAGCCTGAAAATGGCCGGGGATTCTAAAAAGATGATCCTGCAGAAGGTTGAGGCTGCTGCCGAAATTCTCGAACTTTCGCCATATCTGAAGCGGAAACCTGCAGAGCTTTCAGGCGGTCAGCGGCAGCGAGTGGCCATGGGGCGGGCGATTGTACGAAAGCCCAGCGTTTTTCTCTTCGATGAGCCACTGTCTAACCTTGATGCCCAGCTTCGAACCCAGATGCGGATGGAGCTTAAAAAGTTACATCTGAAGATGCAAACCACCACTATCTATGTAACCCACGACCAGGTGGAGGCAATGACCCTAGCTGATAAAATCGTCATTTTAAAAGATGGTTATATCCAGCAGGTGGGTACTCCTGTCGAGGTTTTTGAGCGTCCGGCTAACCGGTTTGTTGCCGGTTTTATAGGTAATCCCCCAATTAATATGCTACCTGGGGTGTTTAATAGAAACGGTGAAAGTAGATCTGTCACAATAGGTGAGTTGGTTTTGCCTGTACCAATGGAACTACAGATGAAAGATGGTAAACAGGTTCTGGTAGGTATACGACCAGATGCAATCAAAACCGGTGATGGCCTGATGCGATTTCCCAAAGAGTGGTGCATGGAGGTTGAAGTCGTCGTTGCAGAAATACTTGGTGGCCAGTCATTGCTCGAATTCCGAGTTGGAGATACCGCAATGATTGCCGAACTGGAAGGGCGGGTCGTTACCAGGCCCGGTGAGAGAATGGGACTGGGTATAGATCTGAATCGCTTGTTGTTTTTTGATCCAGAGACCGAGCAGGCACTCTATTAAAGTAGTCTGAAATATATTTTGAGCAACACGGAGGCAGTTCACGAAAGCGTGGTCTGCTTTATAATTATTCATTTCAAGAGGAGGTTGTTATGAAGAGGCTCGTTGTACGTGCATGCGTTGCTGTCTGTGCAGCATTGCTGTTGACCGGTATTCCGACTGTTCAGGCGAAGGATCTCACTGGCCAGTTAGAGATTTTTTCCTGGTGGGCAGGTGATGAGGGACCGGCCTTGCAGGCATTGATTGATCTTTATGCTGTTCAGCATCCAGATGTTGAGGTTATAAACGCTACAGTTACCGGTGGATCTGGTGTTAATGCCAAGGCAGTGCTCAAAACCCGTATGCTTGGTGGTGAGCCACCAGATAGTTTTCAGGTTCACGCTGGTCAGGAGTTGATTGGTACCTGGGTTAAGGCTGATCGTATGGAAGACCTCACCCCGCTCTTTCAAGAGCAGGGATGGATGAATGCTTTCCCTGAAGGTTTGATCAAAAATATCGGTACAGACAAGGGTATCTGGTCAGTGCCTGTGAATATTCATCGTTCTAATGTGCTCTGGTATATCCCTGCAAATCTGGAAAAATGGGGTATTAAAGCACCGACGAGCTGGGATGAGTTTTTTGCTGTTGCTCCGCAGTTGAAAGAAAAAGGTATTGTACCATTAGCTTTAGCAGAGAACTGGACTGTTAACCATCTTTGGGAATCTGTGGCACTTGCAGCCATGGGTCCTGAAAACTGGGATGCACTTTGGGCAGGTAAACTTGCCTTTGACAGCCCTGAAGCCATGAAGGCCTGGGAATTGTTTGGTAAAGTTCTAGAATTTACCAACGCTGATGCATCATCACTGAGCTGGCAGCAGGCAACGGATATGGTGGTTGATGGTCGTGCAGCATTCAATGTTATGGGTGACTGGGCAGCCGGTTATCTGAGCACTACCAAGAAACTTGCTCCAAATAGTGGATTTGGCTGGGCAGCTTCTCCTGGAACTGGTGGACAGTTTATGTTCCTTGCAGATTCGTTTGGCTTACCCAAAGGTGCCACACACCGTGATACAGCGCTGGCCTGGTTGGCGCTTCTTGGGAGCCGTGAGGGTAGCGATGCGTTTAACCCTCTTAAAGGTTCTATATCTGCTCGTACAGATAGTGATCTCAGTAAATACAATGCATATGGACAGTCTGCTGCAGCAGACTTCGGCAAGGATCGTATTGTCGGCTCACTTGCACACGGTGTTACTGCAAATGAAGGGTTCATGAATGATTTTGCTTCCGTCATGGAGATGTTTTTAAAATCCCGTAATGCTATGGCGACTGCAAAGGCTGCACAGCAGATTGCCGCGAAAAATGGAATTGGCAAATAGTCTGAGGTAATAAAACTCCCGGTCCTGACTATTCGGACCGGGATAGAAATGGGTAGAGCATGCGTAATAAAGACAAGGTAAAGGCGTTTCTGACACTCCTGCCGTCGATAATTCTGATAGGTGTTTTCGTTTATGGATTTATTGGTAATACCTTCTGGATTTCTTTGAGTGATTGGGGAGGTGTGGGGGCGCTGGCAGAAAAGCCAGTTAAAAGTTACATCGGTTTTGGAAATTACGTTGATTTGTTTACTGGTTTTTTAGGCGGCAGCTTCCGCCAGGATCTGGTCAATGCAGTCTATTACTCGGTTATGCTGTTAGCGGGCGCTATTGGGATAGGTCTTGTTTTGGCCATGCTGCTTGATAATAAACCTAAAGGTGAAGCATTTTTCCGCACCGTTTTTCTCTACCCAATGTCCCTTTCCTTTATTGTTTCAGGAACAATCTGGAGATGGATGCTTGCTCCACAGGGTGGTGTAAACATATTGCCAACCTATGCTGGCATGGAACCACTCAGTTTTTCATGGCTCTCCAGTACTGGTGCGATATTGGAGTTTAACTGGCAGAATCTCTTTCAGATAGCATTCTATATACTGGCTGTTATCCTCATACTCTGTGGACTATGGATTTTAAAACGTAATCCAGTAAAGGCAATGTGGGTCCTTGTGCCTGGAGTTGCTATTGGAGCGGTAGCCTGGATCTGGGGTGATTTACTTCCCAAAGCATTGTTCATGGAAGAGATTCATGGTTTTAACACAGCTACCTTTGGCATAATCATTGCCACAGTCTGGCAATATTCCGGTTACACAATGGCTTTATACCTGGCAGGGTTTACAGGTATTTCCCAGGATCTTCGGGATGCGGCAATGCTCGATGGGGCAACTACCGCTGGCTATTACCGCCATATTGCCTTGCCCATGGTCAAGCCAATTACCATCAGTGCAATCATCATCTTGTCACATATTTCATTAAAAATGTTTGACCTGATTTTTGCTATGACCGGTCCTGATAATGGTCAGACTGGTCATCCCGCGTTGAATATGTACCTTACTACCTTTAGAGCCAATGATTTTGCACGAGGCGCGGCTGTTGCAATAATTCTATTTATCATTGCAGCCACTTTTATTATCCCTTACATGATAAGCAGTTACCGGCAGAGGAGAACCCGTTGATGACTCGTAAAATATCCCCTGCAACTGTTGGCCTCTATGCACTGTTGGTACTTCTGGCCATTGCGTATTTGTTACCGGCTTATCTGACGTTTATCACTGCGTTGAAGTTTCCAGCGGACATTAGCCTGCCTCAATCGTGGGAGTTTCCAAAGGATATAAACTACGCAAGCTTTTCAGAGGCATTTGCTCTGCTAAAAGGTAATATTGCAAACTCGGTTATTCTCACTATTTCAGCGACATTACTCTCCACTGTGCTGGGCTCACTGAATGGGTATGTTTTTTCAAAGTGGAAGTTTCCTGGTAGCGAGATTATCTTCACTCTTTTTCTGTTTGGGATGTTTATTCCGTATCAGGTTATTCTTATCCCATTGTTTCAGACGCTTCGAGCCATGAATCTTTATGGTGGTTTACCCGGATTGATTCTCGCCCATGTTGTATATGGCCTGCCGATTACTTCACTTATCTTTAGAAATTTCTACGCCCAGATTCCAAATTCTCTTATGGAATCTGCAACACTTGATGGGGCTGGGTTTTTCTCGATCTATACCCGAATTATCTTTCCACTCTCTATTCCGGGCTTTGTTGTGACATCACTCTGGCAATTTACCCAAATCTGGAATGAGTTTCTTTGGGGTATCTGTCTGACCCGTCATGCGGACAATCCAATTACGGTAGGCCTTGCGCAGCTGGCAGGTGGTCAGGCTGTAAGCTGGAACTTGCCGATGGCTGGCTCAATAATGGCAGCATTGCCTGTATTGCTAATTTATATACTTCTTGGAAGATACTTTATTCGAGGTCTTTTGGCGGGATCTGTGAAAGAATAGATGTCACTGCTTCAATCCCCAACCCGCCTGTTCGGTCTTGGCGGGTTTGGGGAGGTTGTCTCTTTATTTTTGGTACATGTGTTTTACCGATTGTTGCCAGCAATATTCTTCATGGAAAGGGCAATGCGTTTGCGATCCTTATCCACTTCAAGGACCCGTACCATAACCTGCTGTCGTGCTTTGACAATATCTGCAGGGTCTTTCACAAAACGGTCGGCCAGCTGGCTTATATGAATGAGCCCATCCTGATGAACACCAATATCAGCAAAGGCCCCAAAGGTAGTGACGTTGGTAATAATTGCTGGCAGTTCCATTCCTGGAACAAGATCCTCAATGGTATTTATCCCATCTGCAAAGTGGAAGTGAGTAAAGGTTTGTCGCGGGTCTCTGCCAGGTCGCGCAAGTTCGGTCATGATGTCCTGTAACGTCGGGAGCCCGGCACTACCATCTACATAGTTCTGGAGTGTAATCGTATCTCGTATTTCTACCGATCTCATCAATTCTTGTACAGAGACCCCAGCATCTTTAGCCATTCGTTTAACAATGGTGTAGCGTTCCGGGTGAACGCCGCTGCTGTCAAGGGGGTTATTACTTCCAGAAACGCGTAAGAAACCTGCACATTGCTCATACGCTTTGGGCCCAAGGCGTTCAACTTTTAGGAGCTCTTTACGGTTTTGGAAAGGCCCATTCTTCATACGATAGTCGATAATATTGGCAGCTAGAGTGGGACCGACACCGGATACATAGGTAAGAAGCTCTAAACTTGCGCTGTTAACTTCAACACCAACGCTATTGACACAAAACTCAACAACATCATCAAGACCTTTTTTAAGAGCAGCTTGGTTGACATCGTGTTGATATTGGCCTACCCCAATAGCCTTAGGGTCAATCTTGACGAGTTCCGCCAGTGGATCCTGTAGTCTCCGGCCTATTGAAATTGCACCACGGACGGTGAGGTCAAGGTCAGGGAATTCCCTGCGAGCTGTTTCGGAGGCTGAATAAACAGAAGCACCATCTTCATTGACCATGGTAACGATTATATCAGGCGGAAGGTTAAGGCCCTTTATGAAGGCCTCTGTTTCACGGCCAGCAGTACCACTGCCAATACAAATAGCCTCTATGGTGTGAACTTTAACAAGTGAGGTGACAGCTTCTGCTGCTCTAGCCAATTGCTGAGCGGATTGTGTAGGGAAAATCGTCGTAGTGTGGAGTAAATTACCAAGGTCATCAAGGCAAACAAGTTTAGCGCCTGTACGAAAGCCAGGGTCAAGTGCCATAACACGCTTTTGACCAAGGGGGGAGGAGAGTAGGAGTTCTTTAATGTTGTCTGTAAAAACGCGAATTGCTTCGTGGTCGGCACTCTCTTTCATCTCCTTTTTTAATTCATTTTCAAGGGATGGGGCAAGAAGCCTGGTGTAGGCATCTTCTAAAGAGCGTCGAACCTGGTCCCCACTACCGGTGTTTTTGCTGATATGGAAACGATAGAGTACTGACAGAGCCTTGTCTGTGTCAGGTTTTATAGTAAGGGTGAGGTACTTCTCATTTTCTCCACGGAGCATTGCCAGTAACCGATGGCCAGCTACTTTTCTAACCGGCTCATGCCAATCAAAATAATCACGATATTTTTGCGCTTCTGATTTTTTCTTCTCTATAATTATGGAACTGACAATACCTTCTTGACGAAAGAGCCGGCGTAAAGCCTCTCGGGTTTGTTGATGCTCGTTCACCTTTTCTGCAATAATGTCTCTGGCACCAGCCAGGGCCTCATCTTCAGTTATTTCTGTGTCTATAGATTGTAGGAAACGTGAAAGAGAAAAATTCGGGGCAGCAGTTCTGGAGTAGAGTGCATCCGCAAGTGGTTCCAGTCCGGCTTCACGGGCCATCGCAGCCCTGGTTCTCCGCTTGGGACGATAGGGAAGGTAGATATCTTCAAGTACGGAGAGTGACGTTGCGTTTTCGAGTGATGATTTGAGTGTATCAGTTAATTGGCCAAGTTTTTCCAGGGAGGCGAAGATAGATGATCTTCGCTTGGCAATCTCCTGCAGGTTGAGATACTCGTCACGTATTTGCGCTATCTGCACTTCATCAAGTGAGCCAGTGGACTCTTTTCGATATCGTGCAATGAACGGTATGGTGCAGCCTTCTTCGAGTAAGGTGAGGACACCATTCACTTGGTGCTGGTGAATTTGGACTGTGCTGCTGATATGATGAGTAAATGAGGACGATGCCATTGCAGGTTCCTGGCTGAGTTTAGTGTATTCTGTTTTATGTTATTGTTGCGGGACAGGTTCTGAAACTATGCCTGTTGCCGAATAATGGGCAACTTCATTTGTAATAATATACGGGTAAATGGAAAGAGGCGATATATGTAAAGTGGCGAGCAGCTAATCAGCCTGTTGCACAGCTTCGGCAACTTGCAGGGCTTGTCGGGTAGCTGCGACATTATGCACCCTGATAATATCTGCATCGTGCTGGACAGAGAGTGCTGAAATCACTGCTGTAGGAAGATCCCTTGCTTCAGCGTTTAGGCCGGTGAGCTGGCCGAGAAAGCTTTTTCGTGAATGGCCAAGCAGGATTTGGCAGCCTAGTGAGTGAAATGCACCTAGATGCTTGATGATTGAGAGGTTATGATTGATGGTTTTACCAAAACCGATACCTGGATCGATAATAATGCGTTGCTGGGCAATGCCATTATCTGTCATCCAGGAGATTCGCTCTGAAAAGAAGGCTAGGATCTCGTCAATGACATTTTCATATTGCGGACGATTCTGCATATCGGCGGGAGTGCCCTGCATATGCATGATGATGATTGGGGCATCTGTACTTTTTGCCACATTAATCATTTCATGGTCTTTTCGTAAGGCACTGATGTCATTAATTATATCAGCACCGGCGTCAAGAGCCTGCCTGGCAACTTCAGCTTTAGTCGTGTCGATGGATATAGGAACAGAATGTCTGGATCGGACGGCTTGAATAATAGGAATAGTGCGGGATAACTCGTCTTCTAGAGAGACTGGCTCGGCATATGGTCGGGTGGATTCGCCACCCACGTCAAGAATATCTGCACCTGCCGAGATAAGTTTCTCGGCATGTGCAAGTGCCAACTCTTTATCGTGGAAATGTCCACCATCTGAAAAAGAATCAGGGGTTACATTAAGTATCCCCATGATTCTGGTTCGTAATTGCTCCATCAGCTTACTGCTGTACCCCCTTCAGGGTGCTTATTTGAAGCAGGTTCAATGCTATCTTCTGACTCAGCAACTGTTTTATCATGATCTTCTGCAGCAGGAGCAGGTTCGAACTCAACAACAGGCTCTTCAGCTTCAGCAATAGTCTCCTCGACAACAGTCTCCTCGACGACAGGCTCCTCAGCTACAGGCTCCTTAACTCGGGGAGCATTAACTACAGGTTTGATCACATCCGGGTATTGCCCAGGGCGTAATTCTCTGATCATTGTGTCAATGTCATCGAGCACGATCGTTTCCTTCTCAAGTAAGTCCTCTGACATCTTGATCAGAATATCCTTGTGGCTCTCAAGCAGTTCGGTGACTTTTACAACAGCATCATTGATAATCTTTTTAACTGCGAGATCTATCTGTTTGGCTGTTTCCTCACTAAAGTCTCGATTTTGGGTTATCTCACGACCAAGGAATATCTGCTCTTCTTTTTTGCCGTAGGTAAGTGGACCAAGTGTATCACTCATACCCCATTCGCAGACCATCTTGCGGGCAAGACCACTCGCTCTCTCAAGGTCATTTCCGGCGCCGGTAGTTATTTCGTTAAAAATAATTTTTTCTGCTACGCGTCCACCGAAAAGAATACAAATTGAGTTCTCAAGAAAGGACTTGGAGTGTGTATATTTTTCGTCTATCGGTAACTGCATGGTAAGACCAAGGGCGCGACCACGAGGAATAATTGTCACCTTGTGAATCGGGTCTGTACCTGGAAGTAACCAGGCAACCAGAGCATGTCCTGCCTCATGGTAGGCAGTAATCTCTTTTTCCTTGTCTGTTATTATCATGGAGCGACGTTCCGCACCCATCATGATCTTATCTTTGGCTTTTTCCAGAAGTTCCAGATCAATTTCCTTGGCACCTGTTCTGGCTGCCATAAGGGCTGCTTCGTTGATCAGGTTTTCTAAATCTGCACCAGAGAATCCTGGGGTACCACGAGACAGGACTTCAAGATCAACACCAGAGGCCATTTTTGTTTTCTTGGCATATATTTCAAGAATTTGCTTTCGGCCACCGACATCAGGAACAGGAACAACCACTTGACGATCAAAACGACCAGGCCGCAGAAGAGCTGGATCAAGAACATCTGGCCTGTTGGTAGCAGCTACGATGATAACGCCTTCGTTGGATTCAAAACCATCCATTTCAACGAGGAGCTGATTTAAGGTCTGCTCACGTTCATCATGACCACCGCCAAGACCAGCACCACGATGACGTCCAACAGCATCAATCTCATCGATAAAAATGATACATGGCGCGTGTTTTTTACCTTGAGTAAAAAGATCACGAACACGTGAGGCGCCGACACCGACAAACATTTCAACAAAGTCAGAACCGGAAATAGTGAAAAAGGGCACATCCGCTTCACCGGCAATAGCTTTAGCGAGAAGCGTTTTACCTGTACCTGGAGTGCCTGCAAGCAGTACACCTTTTGGAATTCGGCCACCAAGAGTTGTAAATTTCTGTGGGTCTTTCAAGAAATCTATAATCTCTTCAAGCTCTTCTTTTGCCTCATCAATTCCTGCAACATCTTCAAAGGTAACCTTGTTCGTACCTTGTTCCATGAGCTTGGCACGGGTTTTACCAAAAGAAAGTGCACCCCCTTTGCCACCACCCTGCATCTGGCGCATAAAGAAAACCCAGACACCTATGAGAAGCAGCATCGGGAACCAGGAAACGAAGATTGTCATGAACCAGGAGTCCTTCTGGGCTTCCTTTACAGAGATGTCCACCCCGAACTGACGAAGCATCGGTATAAGCTCACTGTCATTCATGGGATAAATAGTCTGAAACGGTTTTCCATCCTGGGTTGTACCCGATAGTACATCGCCATTGATAACTACCCGGGTAATAGCCTTATTCTCTACGCTGGAGATGAATTCGCTATAGGTTAGTGATGACGAAACACCCTGTGGCTTATTAAAAAGATTAAAGAGCAAGATCATGGTTAAACCAATCACCAACCACATGCTAAGATTTTTATAAAAAGTATTCAACGAGTCCTCCAGTGGCCCCTGTTTAACAATTTCGTTTTTGGTAACCCCTCAGTTTCAGGGAAAAACCGATTGAAACGTTACCTAATATTATCGCACTCATAATTGTAAGGCATTATGGGTGGATGTCGAGGGGAATTAACCAATTTTTTTTACAGTATACCATTAGGTAAAGTATTGTACAGGCTGAACTCCCAATTGGTTTTCTTTCAGTTCCTGCATAGCTTTAACCACAGCGGCTGCTCCTGTGATGGTTGTGGTATATGGTATGTGGAAATCAAGTGCTGCTCTGCGGATACTATACGCATCTTCTGTTGTACGTTTACCTAGAGAGGTGTTTACGATCCAGGCGATCTGCTTATCCCGAACCTTATCGAGAATATGTGGACGCCCCTGGGATATTTTATTCACATATTCGCAGTGAATGTTATGATCCTGAAGGAATTTAGCAGTTCCTGCAGTGGCAACTATTCCAAATTTAAGCTCTTCAAGTTTTTTCGCAACAGGCAACACTGCCTGTTTGTCGCCATCACGTACACTGATAAATACTGTGCCTGCAAGTGGCAGGGTCGTACCGGCTGCAAAATGCGCTTTGGCAATGGCAAGTCCCAAGTTGTCGTCAATACCCATAACTTCGCCTGTGGATTTCATTTCCGGGCCAAGCAGGGTGTCAACATTTTCAAAACGATCAAAGGGGAAAACAGCTTCTTTTACTGCCCAGTGCTTGATGTTCACTTCCTCAGTTATACCGAGCTGCTTTAGTGTCATTCCCATCATCACCTTGGTTGCCAGCTTTGCCAGTGGCACGCCGGTTGCTTTAGAGACAAAGGGAACGGTTCTGGAGGCCCGAGGGTTGACCTCAAGCACATAAAGCTGATTGTCTTTTACTGCAAACTGCACGTTCATAAGCCCTATAACACCAAGCTCTCCGGCCATGGCTCGGGATGCGCTTTTTATTTCGGCGATCATCTCGGCAGAAAGCGTGTGCGGTGGCAGAACACAGGCGGAGTCACCAGAGTGAATTCCAGCCTCTTCCACATGCTCCATGATACCACCAATAATGGTTGTTACGCCGTCACTTAATGCATCTACATCGACTTCAATTGCATCTTTTAGGAACTTGTCAATCAAGATCGGGTGTTCAAGGTTAGTCCCTCCGATGGCAGTCATGAAATCTTTTATGCCCTGGTCATTGTACACGATACGCATATCGCGGCCCCCAAGGACATAGGAGGGTCTGACCACTACTGGATAGCCGATACGATTGGCAGCAGTGAGCGCTTCTTCGACTGTATGAACAGTATCGTTGTCTGGCTGGCGTAGATTCAGTTTCTGCAGGAATTGCTGGAACCGTTTACGATCTTCTGCCCGGTCAATAGCGTCAGGTTGGGTTCCAATAATTGTAACTCCGGCTTTAGCAAGAGGTACTGCAAGGTTTAATGGGGTCTGACCACCAAACTGGACAATAATACCATCTGGCTGTTCCTGATCGATAATATTCAGGACATCTTCACGGGTCAGAGGCTCAAAATAGAGTTTGTCCGAGGTGTCGTAGTCCGTTGATACTGTTTCAGGGTTAGAGTTGATCATGATCGACTCAACACCAATTTCAGCGAGAGCAAAGGCCGCATGTACACAGCAGTAGTCAAATTCAATGCCCTGTCCAATGCGGTTTGGTCCTCCACCTAAGATAATAATTTTTTTACCATCAGTTTTTCTCGCCTCATTTTCCATCTCGTAGGTGGAATAATAGTACGGCGTATATGATTCGAACTCGGCAGCACAGGTGTCTACAAGCTTATAGACCGGGGTGACGGAACTACTTTTGCGTAAATTTCGAATGTCATCTTCCGATGTTCCTGTAAGGTATGCCAGCTGGTTGTCGGAAAATCCCTGCTCTTTGCAGGTTTTCAGAAATTGTGGGTCTAATCCCTGGAAACCGCAGGCCTGAATATCATTTTCAGTATCTACAATCTGCCTGAGATTGTGCAGAAACCATGGGTCAATACTTGTGAGTTCATAAATGCGTTCAATGCTTATTTCCCGTTTAAGTGCTTCATAAATATAGGAAACTCGCTTTGAGTTAGGGACACGCAGGCTATGCTCGAGGTCTTCTAGTTCCAGATCACTAAAGACTTCCTTGCCATCTCCACCAAAACCTGAACGACCGGTTTCAAGAGAACGCATTCCTTTTTGGAACGCTTCTTTGAACGTCCGGCCAATTGCCATGGTTTCACCAACTGACTTCATGGCTGTGGTGAGAATATCTTCAGCTTCCGGGAATTTTTCAAATGTCCAGCGGGGAATTTTAACCACGCAATAGTCAATTGTTGGCTCAAAAGAGGCATAGGTCTCACGGGTAATATCATTTTTTATCTCATCAAGCGAGTATCCCACCGCCAGTTTTGCAGCAATTTTTGCAATGGGGAAACCGGTAGCTTTAGAGGCCAGGGCAGAACTTCGCGAAACCCGTGGGTTCATCTCGATGACGACAAGTTCTCCATCTTTTGGGTTTACTGCAAACTGTACATTAGATCCACCAGTTTCAACGCCGATCTCACGAATGATGGCAACTGCGGCATCCCGCATATTCTGGTATTCCCGATCAGTTAGGGTCTGGGCCGGGGCTACAGTGATGGAGTCACCTGTGTGAACACCCATGGCATCCATGTTTTCAATAGAACAAATGATAACGACATTGTCCTTTGAGTCACGCATTACCTCAAGCTCATATTCTTTCCAGCCAAGCAAACTTTTTTCCAGCATGATCTCGGTGGTCATGGAAAGGTCAAGGCCAGCAGTACAGAGAACTTCAAGCTCATGTCGGTTGTAGGCTACACCGCCCCCAGTTCCTCCAAGGGTGAAGCTGGGGCGAACAATGACAGGAAAGCCAATGTCATCTGCTGCGGCCATGGCTTCTTCTAGCGTATGGACGATGGCAGATTCAGGGACATTCATATTGATGGCTTTCATGGCGGCCCGGAATTCTTCTCGTCCCTCCGCCTTTTTGATAACATCAATCTTCGCTGCAAGCAGCTCTACATTGTATTTCTCCAGGGCACCGGTTTCAGCAACTTTTATAGCAGTATTTAATGCTGTCTGGCCGCCAAGAGTGGGTAGCAGCGCATCAGGTCGCTCTTTTTCGATGACCTTGATCACCATTTCCGGAGTGATTGGTTCGATATACGTGGCATCGGCTAATTCCGGATCGGTCATAATGGTGGCCGGGTTGGAATTAATGAGTACTACCTCGTAGCCTTCCTCTTTAAGTGCTTTAACGGCCTGGGCCCCAGAATAGTCAAATTCGCAGGCCTGGCTGATGATGATTGGTCCTGAGCCGATAATGAGTATTTTTTTAATGTCTGTTCTTTTTGGCATGATCTCTGTTATCCGTTTGGTGATAGTAACGTGCGCTCCTGTTTTTGGTTCGGCCTTGCATCCACGAGATTACTTATTGAAATCGCGCATCATGTCAGTGAACCGGTCAAAAAGATACAGGGAATCGTGTGGTCCTGGAGCATGTTCAGGATGGTACTGTACGGAGAACGCAGGGAATTTTTTGTGACGCATTCCCTCACAGCTGTTATCATTGAGATTGATATGGGTAAGTTCAACCTCATCAGGTGACAGGCTTTCCATATCTACACAAAAGCCATGGTTCTGGGCGGTGATTTCCACATGGCCAGAGGCCAACTCTTTTACTGGCTGGTTGCCGCCTCGATGACCGAATTTGAGTTTGTACGTGGAGCCACCATAAGCCAGAGCCAGCATTTGGTGCCCTAAACAGATACCAAATATTGGTTTTTTGCCAAGCAGCGAGCGCAGTGTTTCAACAACGCCCTCAACACCAGCGGGGTCGCCAGGGCCGTTGGAGAGAAATATGCCGTCGGGGTTCATGGTCAATATGGTCTTGGCGTCAGTTGTTGCTGGAACAACCTGAACAAGACAGCCACGTTCCGTGAGAAGACGGAGCTGGTTGTATTTAAGGCCAAAATCAAAAGCTACTACTTTGAATGGTTTTTCAGTACTGCATTGAGCAGTGGTGAAGTTACTACCAGCCACTGGGGTGTTATTAGCCCAGCCATATGGCTCGTCGCAGGTTACTCGCTTCACCATGTCTTGACCCACAAGGCCGGACCAATTCTTAGCCCGCTCAACAAGCGATGCCGGGTCAAGGTCTTCCGTGGAGACGATACACTTCATGGCACCTGCAGTACGGATGTGTTTAACCAGAGCCCGGGTGTCAAAACCGTGTACGCCAAGTACCCCGTGGTCGATGAGGAAATTTGCTAATGTTTGGGTCGATCGAAAGTTGGAAGGAACGGGATTGTATTCTTTTACCAGAAAAACCATGGGATGGATTTTGCTCGACTCCATGTCTTCAGGGTTTACTCCATAATTGCCAATCAATGGATAGGTCATGGTGACCAGTTGGCCGGTATACGATGGGTCAGTAAGTACTTCCTGATATCCGCTCATGGACGTGTTGAAGACGATCTCTCCGATGGCTTCGCCGGCACCGGTAAAAGACTGCCCTTCATAGATAGTCCCGTCTTCCAGGGCTATGAGTGTTTTCATGCTATTCTATCCTTTTTTCTGTACCTGTGTCACGGTGGTGAAACTCTCTGGCATCTGCAGGATGAGTGAAGATGTGCTCGATTAACTGGCGTGTATTGCTGCGGATCTGGCACGGATCATGTGTGGGGAGACATGGTGTGCGGGAACCTGGTAGCATGGAGGCCATACGCGCAGGACCCCAGTCTAATGTACAGGGTGCGCAGAAAAACCATAATATATAACTTGTAAAGCCTGTTCTCGTCAATAGTAAATGGGAAACGGGAAATCTTGTACCTCGGTATAGATTAGGGTGATGTCTTAGATATTGTGAGATAATTCAGCATTTATGCCTATTTTGATATTTGTGTCGTACCATGTGAAATCATCGAAGCCGAAAGTGGAAAACAGAGATATTGGAGGAGAGTATGGAAAAGGTGTTAGCTGGGAAAGTGGCCATTGTAACAGGTGGATCAAGAGGTATAGGCCGGGCCATAGCACTGAGATTGGGGCTAATGGGTGCTTCAACCGTGATTAATTATGTGAGAAGTGAAAACAAGGCTGTTGAGATTGTCGAGAAACTACAAAAAGATGGTCAAAAGGCTGTGGCCATAAAAGCTGATATGTCTGATGTGGCGGAGATACGCTCTCTTTTCCAGCAAACAGTGGAACAGTTGGGTCGCCTGGATATTCTTGTCAATAATGCAGGTATGCTCATGAACAAGCAGATTGGTGAGGTTACCGAAGAGGAATATGATCAAATTATGGACCTTAATGTGAAAAGTGTATTTTTTGCATGTCAGGAAGCAGCAAACAGGATGGCGGATGGAGGCAGAATAATAAATATTTCGTCAACCGTTACCAAAATGCTGCTACCAACATATGGTGCATATGCAGCAAGTAAGGGTGCGGTGGATCAATTGACCAGGGTTCTGGCTAAAGAGCTGGGGGCTCAGGATATAACTGTCAATTCTGTCTCACCAGGACCGGTGGATACTGAATTATTTCGAAAAGGAAAAACTGAGGAGCAGGTCTTGCAAATGGCTGGAATGGCAGCTCTTGGCAGAATTGGTACTCCGGCCGATATCGCTGACGTGGTTTCTCTCTTAGTGCGTGATGAGGCGGCTTGGGTTTCTGGCCAGAATATTTGTGCCAATGGGGGTATGGCTGGGTAACTGTTTAAAATGATACAAGCCGTAACCTGCAATATGCATGTTACGGCTTGTATCATTTTTATAGGTCATCTTGAGAAATTGTTAATTCTCTCAAATCCGTCGTTGTAGTGAAGATTTTACCCCTGGAATATCAGTATATGCCACTGGTGAAATTTTAAATACGCCTCGAATTTGAACAAATTTACTCATTTTTCAAAATGCGCTATCGTGATATGCTTATGCAGGAAATGAATCTGCGAAAAGTTTCTCGATAGCTTCTCGGCCAGCGTCGCTTAAGTAACGTGTGCCGGAACCAACAAATGTATTATACTCAATTTTTGGGGAATCTTCCTGCCAGCTACTATTTTTCCAGGTGAACCACTTCTTGTTTGGTTGATCATATACATGAAGTGGACGGTTGAACATTTTGGCCAGTTCAACTGCCCAGCCAGTTCCGCCCTTTACAGACAGATCATCCTGAATGGAACCGATAACAAAGACTTGATGGCCACCATTAATCATGTGAAAGATGGTTTGCAGGACTTTACGAATCTTATCAGTCTCGTAGTAGGTACGATTGAGCATTCTGGAGGCAAGTTCCATGCTTATATCGCCACGCTCGAGTTCTTCCTGGCTGAGAATCTTAACATTCTTTTCACGGGTAAGTCTGTGTCCATCAAATGAATAGACAACCTCTTTGATACCGTACTTTTCTGCTTCTTCACCGAAGGTCGCTTCTGCACCCTTCAAACCACTGCTATACAGTGTGCATTTTTCTTTGATCATTGTATGGCTCCTTCTATCACCTGGATTGATTATAGACAAACATCGCCCATCATATACACGCTGACGTGCAAAGGCAACAGCGTAAACTGTTTTCTTTACCGGATTTATGATTTTTTTCTTCCCTTTATGAATACCCGTAAAGGTGCCGGGTAACCTTCAACTGTTAGATGCGGATTTTCCGGGGCGGTAAAATCAGCATATGACTCGAACGTCATCCAATCTGTTTTTCGTTGCTCTTCACTCGACATAGAGTGGGAGCAGAACAATTCAATATCAACAAAACCGGCCTTCTGCATCCAGTTGGTAAGGCAACTCCCAGTGGGAACAAAATAGGTTCCTGGAACCTTGGCGTAAGTTTTGTCAGGGAACAGCGCATATGGCTCATTACCTGGAATGGCCTGGGTTTCCAGTATAAGTGTGCCACAAGGATTGAGGGCTGTAATGATGTCACGGAGTGTGTCTATGGGGGATGGGCGATGATAGATAATACCCATTAAAAAGATGACATCAAAACAGTCTGGAAATAGGTGTAAGTGCTCTACACCCAGAAGATCAATATCGATACTCTCCAGTCCCGACATATTTTTTAAGGCATTGAAACAGTAGTAATGCTGTACTGACGGCTCCAGGCCCAATACAAAACGGGGCTGGTGATGTGCCATACGAAACATGTAATAGCCATTATTACAGCCAATATCTGCAATAACCTTGTTTGTAATATCTGGCAAATGCGGAGCCAGCCGCTGCCATTTACGCTCGCTACGCCATTCGGCATCAATGTCAACGCCAAACACAGAAAACGGTCCTTTGCGCCAGGGCATGAACTGCTGCAGATGTTGGCGTATTGTACATCTGTCAGTTTCACCCAACTCATTTTCACTACCAATGGTGACAACATCACCACTGCAATCCACCTTTTGGGCAGAAAACTGTGAGAGAGCATTGCAAGGATTTCGGTAGCGGAGAAACCCTTTTTTGTCCTGGTTGATCCAGAGTTGGCGTTCGTTATGTATTGCGAGTATTTCATCGCGCCGTGCAGTTGCCGGCAGGGTATCGAGGTAGAGCATGGAGTATGGATATAGAATCAGGAAGGTTTTACCGCTACAAAGGACGCAAAATTAAACCATTGAAAGTAGGTTTCGACAGTGGAGAAGCCTACCTGCTTGAGCATGGACCTATTTTCATCAATTGAAAATGGAATCAGAACATTTTCAAGTGCTTCACGTTTTCGGGCAATTTCCAGTTCGGAGTAGCCTTTGGATTTTTTAAATTGATGATAGATGTCAATATACTCACGGTTGAGGCGCTGGTCATGGGAAATGATTTTCTCACTGAGAAGTAGTATGCCACCTGGTCGCAAGGATCTATAGAGGTTTTTAAGAAATGCCTCCCGCCTGAGTGGCCGGATGAACTGCAAGGTATAGTTAAGAATGAAGGCTCCGACTCCGGTGTGGTGCATTGAGGTGATGTCTTCTTCTTGAAAGCTGATGCTGTCCTGCTTTTTATAGAGTTCAACCTTTAACCTGGCTTTCTCAAGCATGGGGTTGGAGCTGTCGATACCGACAAACTTCAAGCCCTTGTCCTGCAGCAGGCGGGAAAACTCAAGAAGTGTGGTACCTGTGGAACAACCAAGATCATATACCGTGTCATCGGTATTCAGGTAAATATCGAGCAGTCGGGCTGATGAACCAATGACTTCTTTGTAGAATGGAATTGAACGATCAAGCATGTCGTCAAATACTTCAACGACACGCTCATTGAAAATAAAATCTTCCTGAACCGTATCTACCTCAAAAAGCCTGTCACGTGATGGAGCGGTCATTGCTTTCACTATTTTTTGAACCATTTCCCATTAGTCGCCTGATACCAGTGACCACTCTTTCCCTTATCCGCAAGCATTTTTGCTCTGCGCTGACCTACTAAGGTGGGAGAGACACCTTCTTTTTTACCAATTGCAGCGTAGACTTTTTGGCGGTCTGTATTTTCGTCCTTTATTAGCGATTGCTCAGGTTTGTTGTTTGTACGGTATTCCAATAAGCCTGTATTGTTTTCACCAACCAAACCCTGGTCCTTGAGCTTATTAATAGATGGTATGCGTGCTGCCATTCTGTCCTTTAGTGATGCTGCGTTGAGCATAGAACAGGAAAAGAAAAGAGAAAAAATGACAATTAGTAGTGAAACTGTGCTGAATTTGTTCTTCATGGTGTACCTCAGCTGAGAGCAGTGGTTGTGATCTGTATGTTTACTGGAGTTCATCGAGGTCAGAGAAAAAATCGTCAAGCGCTCTATCCACTTTAACATTTACATCAATAGTGATGTGTATGGGTTTGATTTCTACAGGTTTAACCTCAACCTCATGTCGTGTGCAGGATACAACCAAAAACAGACTGGCAGTCAGACATCCTGTAACGAGGGCTGTACAAAGTGCCTTCATTGCATGTTCTCCATAATTTGTTGAAGGTTTTGTCCGTACTTGAACATCTGGTTAAAAGGAAGATGAAAGTTCACGTCCAGTCGTATCGGATGTTGTATACCCTGCCCCTGGGGCCGGGCCACGATGTGCCCTTTTCGGTAACCAAACGGTAAAGGGACAGCGGGTTTTCCGTCAATCTGCATGCTGATGAGAAGATCTTCACCTGAACTGTTAAATGTCAATTTTGTCCAGTTATACGAGAAATTCTCCATGGCCTGCATGGAATAATCCAGATAGCCGGCCTGACCCATATCTGGTAGCCCTTGACGTAACATTGTCGTATTGTTGAAGTGGACTATACCACTATTGCCGGGTGTGGAAAATAGAAAACCATCATCAAGAACCATCTCTTTCCCTGTAAAGTGAAGCGGTAGCCTGCCATTTAATGAACCGTCTCCCTCTGTTTCGGAAATACCTATCTGGCGGAGTAATTCTGAAAATTGTAGTCTGTCACAATAGAGGATCGTAGAGAGTTCCGGATTTGTCAGAGAAAGTTGCAGACTCCCACTTTCAACCTTGCCTTTGCACCAGGTGAAACGGCTTTTTTCTATAAAAATAGTATCCTGATTATCAATGCGGAAAGATATCTTTCCGTTACTGAATTTGAGATTTCCTATATCCATTGCAGCTATTTGCAATTCCTGGCGCGGCCTGCTGAAGACCCGCGGTAGGGCCGGGAAGGTGATATCTGTATTGATGCCTGTGAGTTTGATCTTTTTCTCTTCTATGCTGAGTTCACCGTCACTCACAGAGACCCTAGTTTGCCCCTGGATTCCCTTTGCATCATAGCGTATTGCACCATTGGCTGTAAATTTAGCTGAAAAGTCGAGATCCTTGGGCAGGGAGATGAAGGAGGGGAGAGATTGTCGATTAACAGAGGTGCGGGGGATGTTGAACGTTAAATCTAGAGGGGAGGCGCTACTGCTGGTTCCGGAGAATTTCAGCCGGATGGGGCCGGAGCGATGGCTGGTCAACTCACCAGTGTATTTCAGCCCATCATTATCCTGTTTAAGTATGGCTTTAAGTCCTGCGATGGAGCTGTTCTTATAGCGAATTTTGTCAATAATGATATTTCCTGGTTGAGCTTCCTGCTTAAAGCCTTCTAGCACAAAGGGTATTTCACTGGTTATGTTGCCGGTCCGTAAATTAATTTCTGGGATATGCAGCGAAGTTATCTTGGATTTCTCACTTATCAGAAGTTGGCCGTCCTCCTGTTTAACTCGAACGCTCAGCTGGTGAGGACCTAGCTGGATTGAGGATGTACCGAGCTGTAATTTCTGTTTCTCCCCAAGCAACTGTACAGTTAGCTCTTTGTGATTTGGGAGAACAGTTCCCTGATAGCTGAATACGGTTGGCAACTCTAGAATATCCGCCTGCAATTCACCAGTCCCTTTCACCATGGCGGTCGAGGTAGTAAACTCGCCATGGGTGCTTGCATGAATGGAGTTTGGTTGTAATACGTGAATGTTTTCTAAAGAGTAAAGAATGTGTGAGCCATCTCCCTCAACATTCAGTATGAGAGTATTCTGTTCGTCGCTGGCCAGCTTAAGAGCACCAGAATTTAATTGAAGTTCTGGGAATTGGAGTTGAGCATTTACGTGAGTGACAGAACTGAGGTCTGATGAAAACAGGAGTGTGGCGGAAAGGTCTGCGGTGCCGTCGATTTGCAGGCGATCATCCTTACCCTCATCTGGTAGAAAAAAAGATATCCCAGAAAGTTTAGAGATATTAGCCAATAGCTTCAGGGATGGAGCGGCTGTGTCGGTTGTTAGCGTTGCTGTTACTATGAAAGGTAAAAGCCCTTCTCCAAAAAGATCTGCCTGCACAGAAGTAATTGTGTAATGACCAATTTCATTCATGGAAAAATGGGGCTTGATGTTTCCATTTACCGTAAATGGTAGCACGGTATGGTCGTCTTTCTCAAAAAGAATCTGGCAATTATGCAATATCAGTGATTCGGCAATAAGAGGCAACGGTGGAATGTGTAATGCTTCCGGTTTGTCTTGCTGGTTATCGTTTGGAAATGAGAATTGATTGGGTTCCACTTTCCCTGCTTTTTGGGCCAACCGTAAGATGGCACTGTCAATGACGATTGAATCAATTCTGCCATCAACAAGTTTAGCCGGATGGTAATTCAAGGTGTAATGAGACGTGAACGGCGTCTGTTGTGTTGCATTCCTGATCTGAATGGAGCCGGTCAATGTCCACGGAGTTATGTATGAGATCTTAACGTTAATTCCTTCTATCCCATGTGTATGTAATAATTGGGGTAAAATTTGGCTGGTCAGCAAGTAAGGGGTTAAGGAAATGGCAATGAGGACAAGCAGTACAATGAGGGTGATTACTCTGCAGGTGAATGTGAAAAATCTCTTCATTGGATGATTGTGTGGAGGAGGCTGGTGATAGTTTTCTATCAGGAATTGGTACTTAAATTATAAAGTAAGGGCTTGTAAATGCGAGTTTTATGGCGCTCGTGAAATGGGGCATTGGTTCAGTTTGTTCTTGCCATGACTCCATTATCTAAGTATAAACCCTATGCTTTATTAAAGTATATAAAAAATTATTGGCGATGTATGGCCAAGCAGGTGCACTACTCAAGCCGGGGAGGGTGGTATTAGTTCCTGCATGCGAAATTTTACTATCATAAAAGACTGGACACACCACCAATGAGCATTACAGGTAATGCGAGAGTCTGGACCAGGTACGTCTCAGCTTAGGGTAGAAGAGTTTGCTGCTGATCCCGGCATACTGATAATTGAAAATAACAGGTTGTAAATATGTCCGACAAAATAGATTTTGATGAAATACTTGGTAAATATAAAACAGATCCCTACGATTATGTTGATGTACTGGCGGTGCATACCGGTAGGGTCTCCTTTAAAGTAGTTGACGGGGATGAGGTTGACTCTGCATCGGGGGAATGGCAACAGATACCAGGAACTGCGCTGTACGAAATAAACCGTGAGCGCAACCCAAAGCTAATAGCCGCTCAGATTAATGGCTCTGTCATGGACATTCGCTCCGAACTCGACGGGCAGTTTGTCGAAGCTGGTGAGAAACTGATGACTATTCGGCATCCGTTAAAGAAAAAAGAGATTATCGAAGCAATATTGAAAGATGTTCTCTACCTTTTCCCGGCACCAGAGACGGCCAAGTATTTTTTTGCCCTTGATGTGCAGTCTCGCATCGATAAGAAAGGTGCCCGCTCAGTGACTATAGACAATGGGGATGAGATTATCACGATGTCACTTATGAAACGTGATACACCTGTTTATTACAAAGGTGATCGTGGGGTTATCCATTCGGTCTATTTTAAGCCAGGCGTTTCAGTGCCTCAGGGTGAGCCGCTAATCGGAATATGTGCCCCAGATAAATTGCCGCTGATACAGAAAATTATTACCAGAGTAAAAGCCGACTGGGATGCTGAGTAATCTCGTTCTCAGGGGCCGTGTTTTAACGGCCCCTTCTTTTTTGCCCACCTCTTATCCAAATGACTCTAAACTGTCCTGATCGCAATCACCTCAATGAGGCTGTACTTAGGGATATTCCTCGTCGCCAGAGTGCTCACCCTCAAGTGGATTGCCATAAGGTATATCGCTATGGTGGTTTTGTTGGTTCGGTAATTGATTGTCATCCGTTTCTTCCCCGGGCAATGGATTATGCCAGAACTCATATTTCAGAGGTGGAAGCTTTGGCAGGTTCGGTGTCAAACGGGATGATAATTCTTGCCGACACCATGAGCCAGAGTAAAGGCCGGTTTACCAGGGCCTGGCATGCTCCTGAGGGGGGAGTATGGGGTTGCCTTATTCATGCCAATACCCTACTCGATGCTTCAAAGCGGTTTGTTCCTCTTGCCGTTGGTATTGCCTGCTGTGAAGCTGTACAGGAGATGGGGGGCGACCAGGCTACACTTCGCTGGGTAAATGATGTCCTGTTTGGTGAGAAAAAGGTGGCTGGTTTCTTGGTGGAAGGCTTTTCCGGACCACGTTATGGCGATGAATATCATCTTGTGGGTTTTGGCATTAATGTGAATAACCGCTCATTTCCACAGGAACTCTCTGGCCTGGCCACTTCCCTTGCAGATGAGCTGGAGTTGGAGCTGGATCTTACCATGTTCACCGCACTGTTTCTGGCTAAATTGACATGGAACTTTGGCCTTCTCTACTATGAGGAAGCAGAGGAGCTTGAACATGGGTTCTGTTCTGGAACTGGGGGCGGGCACCTGTTACTTGAAAATTTCCGTAGTCTCTCAGATACCATTGGGCAACAGGTTCGTTTTGGTTTCGATGTGATGACCAATCCTCAATACGAAGCAACAGTCATCGGAATTGAAGCCGATGGTGGGCTCAAATTGCGTTTTGCTGATGGCTCAATTAAAGTTGAGCACAGTGGTGAAATTCGCTATCTCTGATTATTCCAATTTACTTCTCGGGATACAATCGTTTTGCGTAGCATTGTCCAGGAAATGATATCCCTGCCGAGGATGTGTCTGCCGTAACGGTGAAGGATGTTCAGTGACTCGTAGAGGCTGTTATCGTTGATTTTTAAACGGTGCAAGCGTTCAAGAGGTGTATCTTGACAGGATTGCAACGTTTTTATGGTGCCGTGGGTAAGCCGAATCCCTGGCTGGCTGGCTTTTGAGGCGCAGGTATTACAAACTATTCCTCCACTGATGGTACTAAACCCAAAGGTTGTCGCAGGATTTGCCACGCTGTTGCAGTAACAACAATTATGGAGCCCCGGTCGATAACCAATATAATCGTAAAATCGCACCAGAAAGAACATCACTACCTGCAGATGAGGAAGGGATTGGTCGAGCTTGTGCAATGACCAGAGCAAGAGTGTGTAGCAGCGCTCGTCTGTTTCACCATCCTGAGTAGCAAGTAGTGTGAATTCGCGAATGACGGATGCCGCGGTATACCGGGAGACATCCTGGCGTAGTTGGATAAAGCCAGAATGTAGATCTGCTTCTTCAAGAAGGGCCATCGAGTTTGGCGTTTTCTGGCGAAGTGTTACGTGAATGAAACTGAACAACTCAAGCTTATTAACGAAGCGACGCAGGCTTTTTTTTGCGCCTTTTGCTATAGCCGTTACTCTGCCTCTGTCACGGCAGTATAGTGTGACTATAAGGTCCGATTCACCGTGGTCATGGCTGTCTAGCAGTATACCATCTGTTTCCCTGATGGTAGGATTCATCACATTTGCATCAAAAGTTGATTGGGGGCTAAACCATCAATAGTGCTGTCTTTAGCTGGGCTCGTCATGTACGTATTGCAGCTATTGTTCAACTGTAGTGTTTTCCCCCTGGGAAGGAACTGTTGGAGCTTCTACATTCTGGAAGCTGCGCAGCTTCTCACTGAGAAATGTTGCAGGATTTATATTGAAATACCAGCTGATGCCTCCACTCAGTAAGATAAGGAGTAGTAAAACATACCCAAGAGTTGACAGGGGCGAACCATTAGATGGTTCTGCCATATTGCTGACCTGCTGTGCCGTTATGTGAGGAGGATTGTGCGCACTGGAGAGTCTTCGCGGGTTCACACCACGCTCAGCTTTAAACCTGGCAACAACCTCTTCAGCGTCGACATTAAGTCTTTTGGCATAGAGGGTGTAAAATCCGCGAGTGAAAGCATCTGCGGGGAGCGCCCCAAAGTCATCTGCCTCCATTGCTCTCAGGTTGGAGTTGGAAATTCGTGTTTCTTCGCAGATGACCTGGAGGTCTAAACCTAGTTCAGTGCGTGTTCTTTTCAAAAACTGACCGAGTGACTCTTCATCCCGGCCATGTTGTTCACTGGTCATTGTAGCTTTCCCGTAATATATGAAGATTGGCTGTCATGTCTTATAGCTTCTGAATGTATGCCTGATCTTTAAGTTTTTTTACCCAGTCAGCATATGCTTTCTGAACTTGCTCTTCGTATAGTTCCTGTTTAATACTTTCTTTTACAGCCTCATACGATTCTTTTTGTGTATAGTTGCCATCTCCCGATGATAATAACTTGAAAAACTGATAACCGGAAGACATCTCGATAATCTTACTTATTCCACCCGGCTTAAGTGAGGATACGGCAGAGCGCATATCCGCGGCCATGTCGTCGAGCTCAAAGGTGCCAATATCACCACCATCAGTTCGAGATGGTAATTGTGAGTATTTACGGGCAAGTTCAGAAAAGTTCTGTCCGGAACTTGCCAATTGGTGAACTTTTTCAATACGTTTTCGTGCATCGAGCTTTTCAGCATTTGTTGCGGCTTGAGGGTTGTTCTTAGTTTCGGCAGTGAGCCAGGTACAACCGATTTGTAAAAGGTAATATCCATCCACGTTGGATTTCGAAACATAATGGGTATCGTAATAGTCAAGGATCATCTCCTCTGTTACGATAATTTTTGAAGTGACATCCGCTCCAACCAGTTTGTTCTGCAAAATCTGACTGCGTAAAGTGTTCTTGTATACGGCCTCATCTACTCCAGCTTCCTCGAGTTTAGCCAGAAGCTGTTCTCTTGTCATACGGGTTCGTTTCATGACGTTTGCGAGGGCTGCATCAACCTCTGCATCAGAAACGGTTATGTTTTGGGCAGCGGCTTTCTGGGCGATGATCTTTTTGTCAATCAACGTTTCAAGGACCTCTGCTCTGGCAGTGGTCAACGCTCTTTGTAAATCTTCAGACGGAGTGGTTGTGGCTACCTTCCGAAAGGTACTTTCGCCCTCTTTATCAAGTTCTGATAAGGTGATAACTTCATCGTTAACGACGGCTACAACTTTGTCAACCATTTCAGCATTAAGCTGCCAGCAAGGGAGGAAAACAAAGAAAAAAAGTGCTATAAATACAGGTAAAAAGAGGGAGCCGATTGCCTGTATAACGCGTGAAATACTCATATAAATTATTCCTGAAGCATTGTATTACTGGGGATTTGGAAAGTATCCACTGAGTCTATACCTCCCATTCTAATTCGAAGAATGTCAATTTGTTTATCTGGTAACCCCTAAAACAGAGCGTAACAGATAGCATTTCTAAGGGGTAATCACTATATTTATATTGAAATGGTAAGAAATTAATCGTTTAATGAAATAGAGTTGGTGTAATCACAACAGGGATTTGGCAGTACCAGTTGACATTCCAGCCATATCGAATATTCTGACAGCTAATTATAGCATATACGATTTGAATTTGAAATCTCCCTAGGAGTGCATTTATGAAAAAAATATCCCGGTCTTTTTCCGCGGGTGCAGTTTTTGTAGCCTTGGCCTTGTCCCTTTTTTTTGCTCATACTGCCAGTGCTGCTGCCAGGATGCCACAGTTTGCTCTTAAAAATGTAGTAGATGGTGTAGAAGTAGATAGCCAGGTTTTTTCCGGAAAAGTATTGCTTATATCTTTTTTTGCGACGTGGTGTCCACCATGTATAGAGGAAATACCGACATTTATTGAGTTGCAGAACAGTTACGGCGAAAAAGGGTTTTCAGTGGTTGCCCTGTCGGTGGATCAGGGTGGGCCTTCAGTTGTGGCGAAATTAGTTGAGAAAAAACAAATTAATTACCCCGTGTTGATGGCAGATAACGAGACTATGGAGAGCTTTGGTGGGGTTTATGGTGTTCCTGTCTCGTTTCTGGTAAATATGGAAGGAAATGTTGTGAAAAAATATCCTGGGTATGTACCTAAATCCATCTTGACCAAGGATATTATGAGTGTATTGAATTAAACCATCGATCATTTTTCAGTTAGGAGAATGATTGACAAGTTGGCCTGATTACGCTAGATTAGGATTTAACTAAATAGTATACTACAACGTGGTTATTGTTTGTTTTAGCTGGGATATTACCCAGAACCAATCAGATATTTTAGGAGAATAGTTATGAAGAAAGGAATTATATCATTAGCACTGGCGCTGTCCTTAGCACTTTGTACTGCTGGAGCAGGTTTTGCAGCAAAAGTTAAATGCACAGTTGACGCAGTAGATGGCGACAAAGTCACCATGACATGTGAAAAAGCTGATAAATTTGCTGCTGGTGACAAAATTAAAGTCTCCACCGCCAAGAAGGGAGCAGCTGTAGAGGGTTGCTAATTGACAGAGTAGTTCTTTTTCATTATTCTGCTGGGTCGGTTGATAGTTTATCAACCGACCTTTTTTTTTCTGAAACTCTGCAGCTGATATTTCAACCTGTATAGTTTTATTTTTTTATTACCTCAGACAGCATGGGGAAAAACTCGCTGCAGGATTTGACATTGCTGATTACCTGTAGGGAAGATTTCATCTTGATGCAAAAGGACAGCTAAAGGCTGAACGGATAGTTTATGGATATACGCACTCTTCCCGATCAAGAACGGGAAATTTACAACCGGCTGAGAGCTCGTCATAAGCTTACTTTTGATCGCTTAACTTTAGGTGCGGATACTGTTCGGCTCTTAAAAATTGCAGATCTTGAGGAGTTTCTCGATGGCAAAGACCCATTTGCGAATGTCTCAGAGTTTCCATTCTGGGTAAAACTTTGGGATTCTGCGATGGTACTTGCATATGCGTTGCATGCACTTCCATCCGGAAATGGTCAGCGTTTGCTTGAGTTAGGAGCCGGGCTTGGCGCTCCAGGGCTTGCTGCTGCCGCTAATGGTTTTGATGTTACTATTACTGACTATGAAGAAATCATCCTTGATTTTCAGAGAGTGAGCGCTGCCGCATCGGGTTTTAAAAATGTAGAATGTACCCTTTTGGATTGGCTTAATCCACCAGAAATGGAGAAATTCGAAGTCCTTGCAGGGGCGGAAATTTTATTTAGAGAAGAATTCTTCCAGCCACTTCTGAATGTCTTCAATGCCTACCTTAAGCCTGGTGGAGTAATATATCTTGCTCATGATGCCAGCCGTCAAAGTCTGCCCAGATTTCTCAAACTGGCTGAGAAGGATTATCAGATTGGTGGTAAAGCGCAGAAGATCAGAAAAGATGATAAAGAGGTTACTATCATCATTAACAGATTGTCCAGAAAATAGTAATTTTCGTAGGCCGGATCCCGGAGCAGTACATGATTCTATACCCAGTTAACCTGAATATAACAGATAAGGCATGCCTGGTTATCGGGGGTGGTAATGTAGCACTTCGCAAAATACGTTCACTGGTCCGTTGTAATGCTAAAGTGACGGTTATCAGCCCTGACGTTATGGATGAGATTCGATTGCTAGCTGAAAATGGGGAGATATCACTTTACCAGCGAGGGTATGCCAGCGGGGATCTCGCTGGTGCTTTTCTTGTATTTGCTGCAACCGACAATCCTGAGGTACAGGCGGCGGTTAATGATGAAGCCGCAAAACATAATATTCTGCTCAATAGTGCTAATGACCCTGATCGGTGTGACTTCCAGGTACCAGCAAAAGTGCGACGTGGTAGTATGTTGATGACTGTCTCTACTGGTGGGGCCAGTCCGGCTCTGTCAAAACTGATACGTCAGCAACTTGAAGATCAGTTTACTGACGAGTATGGTAGGGTGGTAGCGCTATTTGCTGAGATACGCAACATTGTCGTTGCTGAGCCAGCCAGTTCTGTCGAGAATAAGAGACTCTTTAAAAAACTGCTGGACTCCGATATCGTTGAACTCACGTGCAACGGTGATTGGGATGGCGTTTCTGCGATACTTGAGAGTAGTCTTCCCGCTGGGGTTGATATTGAACAATTACTTAAAAATCTTGATTCCAGACGTGCAGACAGGCTCACAGGGTGAGGGTAAAACTAAGCAAATCGTATTGGTTTCAAATATCAAATAGGCCAGCTTTATGATGAATGAAATAAGCAATCTGTTTTTCCTTGCTGTTTTGGGGACGACATCTGTTTCCTGTATACTGTATCTGGTCTTTCTGGTCAGTCAGAACAGCAAGGTTCGCGTTGTCGCGAGAGGAGTGTTGCTCCTTTCAGGTATATTGCAGACGTTGTATATTCTTTCAAGGTTTATGCTGGCAGGATATACACCAATCACCAGCCAGCACGAAGCAGTTGTATTTTTTGCCTGGGCTGCCACCTGGGCGTATCTTTCGTTTCGCTGGAGGTATACAGTTAAGAATTTTGGGACTTTTGTCTCGTTGCTGATAATGTCTCTACTTGTAGCCGCAGCATTCGCCTCAACAGATATTCTTCCATTAAAGCCTGTATTGCAAAGTATGTGGCTCCCTGTACATGCTGGAGTATCGCTCTTTGCTTATGCATTTTTCTCTCTCGCTTTTTGTGGAGGGCTCATGTATTTGTTGCAGGAACGAGAGCTTAAAAGTAAGAAATTTGGTTATTTTTTCACTCGCCTGCCCTCACTTGATGCCCTGGACCAGCTGAATAGTCATTGCCTTACCACTGGGTTTGTCTTTTTGACCCTTGGTATTGTTACCGGGTCGCTCTGGACACGACAGGCCTGGGGCACGTACTGGCAGTGGCACCCGAAAGAAATTTGGTCGATGGTAACCTGGTTTATCTATTTGGTCCAGATTCATCAGCGCTTTACAGCCGGATGGAGGGGGAAAAGGGCGGCAGTTATGGCCATAGTCGGATTTGCAATTATTATCTTTACCCTCTGGGGTGTGATGTATCCGCACGGAGGTGTAGAGACGTATGGGAAGTGATAGCTTTATTTTACTTGGGGTCAATCATAAGACTACCCCAGTTGAAATTCGTGAAAAAGTAGCTCTTGCCAGCGGCTATGAAGAGCCTCTTCGTAATTTACGAGCAATCCCTGGTTTACGTGAATGTTACCTGCTTTCAACATGTAACAGAGTAGAAGTACTCGTTGTTGGCGAGCCCGGGCTAGTGCTTGAGGAGAGTCTACTCTCCTTTTTATTTGGTGATAACCTCCCTGTTGATGAGTGTAGAAAATATATCTATGTCCACTCTGGCAATGAAGCGGTGAAACATCTTTTTACTGTTGCAGCCAGCCTGGACTCTCTGATAGTTGGTGAAGCTCAGATTCTGGGCCAGTTGAAAGAGGCATACAGACATGCTGCTGCGTTGCAATGCACAGGTCCACTGCTGAATCGCCTACTTCATAAGGCGTTTTCTGTGGCCAAAAGAATAAGGACCGAAACGGGGATTGGGTCGTCAGCAGTCTCTATCAGTTCGGCTGCGGTCGAGCTCGCACGAAAAATATTTGGTGATCTTAAGGATAAACGTGTTTTGCTGGTTGGTGCAGGTGAAATGGCCGAACTGGCTGCTCAGCATCTTGTGGGGCAGGGTGTAGTTTCGGTAACGGTTGCTAATCGCACACTTTCAAGAGCAGTAGATCTTGCTAAACGTTTTAATGGCCATGCCGTGTCGTTTGATGAGCTCCTGTCTCAGCTGGAGCATGCGGATATTATCATTAGCTCTACGGGCGCTCCAAATATTATTCTGCAGAAGGAGCAGGTGAAGCCGGTACTGCGAGCTCGTCGTAATAAGCCGCTGTTTTTCATAGATATAGCTGTTCCGCGTGACCTTGACCCAGGGTTAAATGATCTTGAGAATGTCTATCTTTATGATATCGATGATCTGAGCCAGGTCGTTGAGATGAATCGCTCCGAGAGAGACAAAGAGGCTCAGAAGGCGAACAGGATAGTCGGTGAAGAAGCGCTGAAATTTCAGCGTTGGCAAGAAGGAATGGCACTTACTCCAACGATTCAGGGGCTGAGAAAGAAAGCTGATGACATTTGCAGGCAGGAGTTGGAGAAAACCTTTTCTAAAATTTCTGAACTTTCTGACAAGGAACGTCAATCCATAGAGAAAATGGCTGCCGCTATTACTTCAAAAATCCTTTATGATCCATTGCAGTATTTGAAAAGTGATGCGTGTGGAGGTCGTGATGATAGCCAGATGAAGGTCGAGACAGTTCGGAATGTTTTTGGCCTTGGTAGCGAGCCAGATGAATGAACGAACTCACTGAACATATAGCTAATGAATGGTATGTCGTACGCCATTCTGGGGAGTTGCCTGAGGTTGCACTGCACTCTTCAATCTATTATCTCACTACGGCGAAAGAAGGTCCTGGCCTGGTTCTTACTGCAAATCATTTACTCGAGTTGCAATTGGCTGCATTGGAAAGGTACCGGGAGATTATTTTACGAGATCTCCTGCCGGAGAATCGTGAAACCACAATGTACCGTGGAGTTAAACGCTCCATTATCAATTATCAGCGGTATACGAAGTTTTGTCAGCGGCAAGGGCTGGATCCTGTACCTGATTTCCCTGAAAAAGTGGGTAATGCCCTGTTAAATCTGCTACGCGTTGAGATTGCAGAGGCAAGTAACGGGATCCAGCAATCAGCTATTAACTGCACATCAGAAGAGTTGTTCAGCTTTGCCAAGGAGCTTAATGTTTCCCTCAGTATGTTACCTGGTGGATTGGCTGCATTGTGTCATAGATCTTCTTGATAAGAGGTTATTTAAAGACGTTAAGAGTTTTGGTTAGGCTGGATATTTTTTCTCGTTTTTTACCAATTTCTTCCTGGCTGCAGATAGAGGGTCGAGGTTATAGGCTGCAGCGATCGTTGTCAGATAGATCATGATATCACCGATCTCTTCTTCGATATGTTCCAGGGTTTTTGGCGAAACGTTCTGGCTTTGCTCCGGCGTTAGCCACTGAAAGATCTCAACGAGTTCTGCAGTTTCTACACTTAATGCCATGGCCAGGTTCTTGGGGCTGTGGTACTGCTGCCAATCTCGCTTTCCTATAAACTCCTTGATTTCAGTCTGTAATTGTTTCATGTTTATATGTTTGTCGTGGAATTTGTTCTTTGGTTCTGGTAAGTCTTTTTACGCACAGTCTTCACTAAGAGGCCCAGCGTCACAAGCATTCATTATATTACTCTTTTTAACTTACCCTTATGAAAATGTTTATTCGATCTATTCTCTTCACATTCACATTTTTGCTGTTGCTTCAGTCTGGCAACAGTTCACTTATGGCGCTGGAAAATGGCCAGGTTGATCAAAAACGCAATAGGTTGATTGGGTATATAATCAGCCGGCAGCTTCCAGTCATGCACTTTAGTGACAAGGTGATGGATGACGAACTTGCCGAGGCATCATTTGCCCTATATATCAAACAGTTGGATTATCAGAAGCGCTTTTTGTTACAAAAAGACGTTGATCAGCTTAGGGCTTTTGCACCCTATATCGATGACAATTTAAAGCGTGGTTCCATTTCTCTGCCAGACGCGGGTTTTACTATTTTAAACGAGCGAATCACTCAGGTAGAGAAGATGGTAAAGGAGATTCTTGCCGAGAGAATTGATCCAAATACTCAAGGTAGTTTTGAAACTGACCCTGAGAAAATGGGGTATGTGAAGTCACTTAAGCAACTTAAAGAACGATGGAGGAAAATTCTTCAGGTTCAGTTGATAAACCGGTATCTGGATCTTGAGGAAGATCAGCAGGATGCAGCTGATAAAAAGAGCGAAGAAGAACTCTGGAAGGATACGTACGAAAAAGTAGCTAAGACCAACGAAAATTTCTTTCACAGATTGTACCAAGAGACTCTACAAGACCATTATGATAGGTTTTTTAATGCCGTAACCCGTGCCTTTGATCCGCACACTAATTATATCGCGCCAGCAGGTAAGGAGCAGTTTGATATTAATATGAGGGGCAGCCTTGAAGGCATCGGGGCACTTTTACGTGAAAATGATGGTTTGATTAAGGTGATGAGGATCATTCCTGGTAGTGCATCAGCGCGGCAGGGTCGCCTTGAAGCCGAAGATATTATTATGGCCGTAGGAGAAGGTGCAGATGATCCTGTAGATATAACCGATATGCGACTGCAGGATGCTGTACGCCTCATTCGCGGGCCGAAAGGGACTGAGGTTCGTTTGACAGTACGTAAGCCTGACGGTGTAAAAGTGATCATTCCTATTGTCCGTGATGTGGTGCAGATAGAAGAGACATTTGTTAAGAGCGCAGTGGTTGATGGTCCTGAAGGTGAAAAGATTGGTTATATCTATATTCCGAGCTTTTACAGGGATTTTGAGAAAAATGGTCGTGATGGTGGGCGAAACTCAAGTGAAGACACACGAGTTGAATTGCAAAAACTCGTAAAGCAAGGTGTTAAAGGAGTTATCCTTGATCTTCGTAACAATGGAGGCGGTGCACTTGTTGATGCTGTCGAAGTGACAGGTCTGTTTATCGATAATGGCCCTGTGGTGCTCGTGAGAAACAGTAATGGTGCTGAGCGAATTCTTAGAGACGAGAGCTATGGTGTGGAGTATGACGGTCCTCTGGTCGTGCTGGTCAACAAATTCTCCGCTTCAGCTTCTGAAATTGTCGCTGGTGCTCTTCAGGATTATGGTCGTGCAGTTATCATGGGGGATGAGCACACGCATGGAAAAGGAACAGTGCAGACTATCATTGATCTCAATGATAATATTCCCTTGCTTCAGCTGAGGAAGTATGACGATCTCGGTGCACTAAAGGTTATGATTCAGAAGTTTTACCGGGTAACCGGAGGTTCTACACAATATAAAGGTGTTGAACCGGATATCGTTCTGCCAAGTTTGTTTAAACATATAGAGTCTGGCGAGCGTTATCTCGAGTATTCGTTGCCTTGGGATAGTGTGGAAGCTGTCGACTATACTCCTTACAAAAAACACCTGAACATTAAAAAACTTAATGAACGCAGTCAGGCCAGGGTTAAGTCGGATGAAGGTTTCAAAACTATAGTGGAAGAATCAGATAAAGCCGACGAGCGGAGTAAGGACACAGTAGTATCTCTTGACATTGATGTTATACGAGCAAAGCTCGAAGAGGCTAAGAACGCGAGAAAGAAGATTGGTGAATATTATAAAAAATATCGAGAAGATCAGTCGGACCTTGATGATTTCGAGGTCGATAACGCAACTCCTGAAGAGAAAAAGGAAGCATGGACTGAGGAGGTTCGTGAGGACCCATATGTACGTGAGGCATCACGGGTTTTAACTGATATTTAACCACGCTTGATATTGCAGACATAGCACGAGAGTGGCGTGGAACAAGACGTTTTTGCGAGAGTTTTTCCAAGAAAAATCCTCTTGAAAAAGCGCTGGAAAGATGATAGAAGTGCGCTTTTGTGAATGGTCATTCAGTTGGACAATTGCGTCCGATTCAGTTAGTGCCACTGATTTTTTTGGGAGGCACATGTCCTGCACGTTGGGGTTAGACCGCATTCACAGGTAACAAACTTTCAGAGGCATTGAGTGAATGGATCTACCAGAGGCGTTTCGTAATCACCGGGAAAAAATTGTTAACAGATGGGTTGACTATACTCTGTCAACATATGCATCATCTTCCTTTTTTAAAAGGGAGCAGGATAAATTTTCAAATCCAATTGGAGTGAGTGTCAGGGAAGCTCTAGATCAATTGTTTGTGCTCATGTCTAAAGGGGCCGACCCTGAGGAATTTAAAGAGCCTGTAAGTCAGATCGTACGACTTCGCGCTGTTCAGGAGTTTACTCCGGCTCAGGCCGTAGCTCCCCTGAATGCTGTTAAACATATCACCAGAGAAGTTCTGGCTGGCGATAAGGAGCGGGCACAATTTATTAACGACCTGTACGATTTTGAGTTTGCTGTTGACCTTGCTGTTCTGGCTGCATTCGATCTATACATGGAATCACGTGAGCGCCTTTATAAGGTGAGAATTGCAGAAATTAAATCTGGCAATCATATACTGACAGACAGTAAGTGTCCCTCCAATTTGTTGAAAGAAGATACGCAGGATATTTTGAAAACGGTTTAAGCATTTAACTGGTCTCTATGCGAAAGATCTATAGGCCTTTCGTGTGGTTTCCAAAACACAGTTCAATTGAAGCGAGGTAAGAAATGAAGTATGCCTTATCATTTCTGGCAGTCATTGCATTAGTACTGATTGCCTGGCTAGGGTCACAGATACCGGGAATGCCCTACTTGTTTGGTGTCGCTTTCCCTTATCTGGCCATCGCGGTTTTCCTCGGTGGTTTTGTCTATCGGGTGGTGCAATGGGCGAAGTCGCCAGTACCATTTTCGATTCAGACCACTTGCGGACAGGGTAAATCGCTTGACTTTATCAAGCACAACAAGCTTGAGGCTCCGCACACAACTGCTCAGGTTGTAGCTAGGATGGCTCTGGAAATTCTGACCTTTCGGTCTCTTTTCAGAAATACCCATGCGGAAATGCACCAGGGACCGAAGATCACCTATGAATCTTCTAAATGGCTCTGGGCTTTCGCTCTTATTTTCCATTACTCATTTTTCCTGATTGCCATTCGCCACTTTCGGTTGTTCCTGAATCCTGTACCGGATTGGATTTACTGGCTTGAATTTGGTGATGGTCTGTTCCAGGTAGGTGCTCCGACCTGGTATATGAGTGATGTGGGTATTCTGCTAGGCCTTGGTTTTCTGTTTGCCCGCAGGCTGGCAAATGCCAAGGTTCGTTACATTTCTTTACTTAACGACTACTTCCCACTGGTTTTAATCTTTGCTGTTGCTGTTACTGGTATCCTTATGCGTTATTTCCTGCGTACTGATATTGATATCGTCAACATCAAGCAACTGACAGTTGGTCTTGCCACTCTCCAGCCTACCATCGGCGCAGAGATTGGTGCCATTTTCTATATTCATCTCTTCCTTGTTTGCATTCTGCTTGCGTATTTTCCTTTCAGTAAGCTGATGCATATGGCTGGTGTCTTTATGAGCCCAACCAGAAACACAAAGAATAACACCCGTGAGGTTCGTCACATTAACCCATGGAACCCTCGTATCCTTCCGCATTCTTATGCTGGATATGAAGACGAGTTTCGTGAGTTCATGGTTGATGCCGGCATCCCTGTAGAGAAAGAGTTGCCTCCCGAAAAGGAAGAGGAATAACAGACCTCCCAATACTTGCTTATAAGGATTAAATAGCGATGGCAGTTCCAAAATTAGAACAATTATCGAAAAGCGTAGTGCAGGGACCTTCCTTGGCAACCGGAGCGGTGCCTACCAAGGACTGGATGGATATCCCGGTTAAATTTGAGTCAGGCAATTATGCCTACCCTGCAAAAAAAGACAAAGTTGAATACCTCGACAGCCAAAAGGGCCTCAGTTTCCCTAATGCCCGTGAATGGTCTCCAGAGGATGAAGACTGGAAACTTCCTGAGGATTGGAAGAATATCATCCTCAATGGTTTAAAAGAGCGACTGGATAAATTTCGCTCCTTGAAAATTTTCATGGATTGTTGTGTTCGATGCGGTGCATGTGCTGACAAGTGCCACTTCTTCCTCGGTACTGGTGATCCCAAAAACATGCCGGTACTTCGTGCTGAATTACTCAGATCCGTTTACCGAAATGACTTCACTCTTGGTGGTAAAATCCTCGGTAAAATGGCTGGTGGCCGTGAGATGACCGTTGGTGTACTGAAAGAGTGGTTCATGTACTCATACCAGTGTACAGAGTGTCGTCGTTGCTCAGTTTTTTGTCCTTACGGTATTGATACAGCTGAAGTTACCATGATGATGCGTGAGTTACTGCATCTGGTTGGTGTAGGTATCAACTGGATTTTGGAGCCCGCCTCCAATTCCAACCGTACCGGTAATCATATGGGTCTGCAGCCTCATACCTTTAAGGATAATGTTGAATTCCTTGTTGAGGATGTTGAGAACCTCACAGGAGTAAAACCTAATCTTTCGTTTAACCGTAAAGGCGCTGAGATTCTGTTTATTACTCCTTCTGCCGATGTCTTTGCAGAGCCCGGTCTTTATACCGCAATGGGCTATATGATTCTCTTTGAGGCGATTGGCCTTGATTATACCTGGTCAACCTATGCTTCTGAGGGTGGTAACTTCGGTCTCTTCACAAACAACGAGACCATGAAGAAACTGAATGCCAAGATGTATGCTGAAGCTGAGCGTCTCGGAGTAAAGTATATTATTGGTGGTGAATGTGGTCATATGTGGCGCGTGCTCCATCAGTATATGGATACTATGAATGGTCCAGCAGATTTCCTTGAGGTTCCAGTTTCTCCAATCACTGGCACCAAGTTCGAGAATGCAGCATCCACAAAGATGGTTCATGTAACAGAGTTTACAGCTGACCTGATAAAACATGGCAAGTTGAAGTTTGACAAGAGCCGTAACAGTCATGTCAAAGCTACCTTCCATGATTCATGTAATACTGCACGAGCCATGGGGCTTCTTGATGAACCTCGTTACGTCCTTGACCATGTTGTCGACTGGGTTGAGATGCCGGAAAATACCATTCGTGAGCAAACCTACTGCTGTGGTTCAGGAACTGGTCTGAATACCGATGAAATCATGGAGCTTAGAATGCGTTCAGGATATCCACGGGCTAATGCTGTTCAATACGTTCGCGACAAGTTTGACGTTAATATGCTTTCCTGCGTTTGCGCGATTGACCGTGCTACCCTTACTTCACTGAATAATTACTGGACACCTGAAGTTGGTGTTTGTGGTGTGTCAGAGCTTGTGGGTAATGCCATTGTCCAGGAAGGCGAAGGCGAGAACAGGGCTAATCTCGATGAAGGTTTACGCACCTTGGTGTGATAAATCCTGACCAGAATATAGGAGTATGACTCATGTACAATAAACGAACTGTAATACCGGGACTTGCGATATTTGTCCTATTTGTCACGTTTCCGCTCTGGTTCAACGGATTGTCGGCCGGCCCGGTTCCGAAACCTGAGTTACCACCAGGTGGTGAAAAAGAATGTGTTGCCCCTGCTGCAGAAATGCGTGATAACCATATGAAACTGTTGAATACCTGGCGTGATGAAGTTCTGCGCGATGGTGGACGTGTCTCCGTAAGTGTTGGCGGGAAAGAGTATCCCAAGACACTGCAACTGGCCTGTATGGAGTGTCACTCCAATAAAGAGAAGTTCTGTGACACCTGCCACACCTACGCATCTGTTAAACCATTCTGCTGGGACTGTCACTTGTCACCTGTAGAGGCAGTATCAAAGAAGGAGACACACTAATGGATAAGCAAAGAAGAAAATTCCTGAAGGTGGCAGGTGTAACTGCGCTTGCTGGCATCAGTGCCCCGGCGGTTGTCAAACTGACATCAACTCCTGCCCTTGCTTCATCTGCACCTGCAGGGCATGGGGCTGTTGCTGATGCTCATGGCAAAGCTGCAGGTCACGCTGAAGAGGCTCCGAAAGGCGTTCGTCTTGGCCTCGTTATAGATATGCGAAAACTCTATGGTAAGCCTGAGCTGATGGATAAAGCAGTGGCTGCCTGTAATACAGCGCACAATATCCCACATTTTGACAACAAAAAAGATGAGATAAAGTGGATCTGGAAAACACCTTTTGCTAATGCTTTCGTAGAACATTCTTCCTACCATTCTTCTAAGACAACCTTAGAAAATGATTATCTCGTACTCTGTAATCACTGTGACGAGCCACCATGTGTACGAGTGTGTCCTACCAAGGCCACATTCAGGATGGAAAAAAATGGTATTGTTGCCATGGATTATCATCGTTGCATCGGTTGTCGTTTCTGTATGATGGGGTGCCCGTATGGTGCACGTAGCTTCAACTGGTTTGAACCACGTCCGCACATCAAGGAGTACAATCCAGAGTTCCCAACACGTATGCGCGGTGTTGTCGAGAAATGTAACTTCTGTGGTGAGCGTCTCGCAAAGGGTCTTGAGCCCGCTTGTGTAGAAGCAGTCAAGGAAGCCGGAGCTATTGTCTTTGGTGATCTCAATGATCCTAAGTCGGAGATCAGGCAGATCCTTGATAAGGAGCATACGATCCAGAGGAAGCCATCCCTTGGAACCAAACCGTCAGTCTTTTACATAGTGTGAGGTCGTCATGATTGAAAAAGCATTGAAGGGCAATTCAGCCTACTGGATGTGGCTCGCTTTTTTGAGTGCATTCATCGCAGTCGGAGCTGTCTGTTACCTACGACAGTATATTATTGGTATGGGACTGACCGGTCTTGGTCGTGATCTTTCCTGGGGTTTATACATCTCTCAGTTCACCTTTCTGGTCGGTGTTGCGGCTGGAGGGTTGATGTTGGTCCTTCCATACTATATTCATAACTACAAAGTTTTTGGGCGAATCACCATTCTTGGTGAATTTCTGGCTATTGCAGCGATCATCATGTGTTTGATGTTCATTATGGCCGATATTGGACAGCCACTTCGTGGCCTGAATATGATATTGCATCCAACTCCAAATTCCATGCTATTCTGGGATATGGTTGTACTGCTTGGATATCTATCGTTAAACGTAATCTGTGGCTGGGTTATCCTGACCGCTGAGAGAAAGCAGGTTAAGCCACCAAAGTGGGTTTATATCTTTGTTTATATTTCCATTCCGTTTGCTGTCTCTATCCATACTGTAACAGCAATGCTCTACTGTGGTCTTCCTGGACGTCATTTCTGGTTGACAGCTATTACTGCACCACGTTTCCTCGCTTCTGCGTTTGCTGCGGGACCTGCTCTAATTATTATTGCTTGTCTCATCATGAAGCGCGTTGCTAATTTTGATGCTGGTAAAGAAGCGATCAACAAGCTGACTACGATTATAATGTATGCTGCACTGATCAATGCCTTCTTTGTCGGACTTGAATTTTTTGTTGGATGGTATTCAAATATTCCTGGGCACAAGCATGCTCTTGAATATCTGTTCTTTGGCATTGAGCATCATGGTGTAGTATATAATAATCTTGTACCGTTTATGTGGACCTCGGTCTTCCTGTGCTTTGGTGGTCTTGCATTATTTGCCTATATGAAGATTTCCAAAACCGGAAATGATCTGATGATTGGTCTTGGTTGTGCGGCTATATTCATAGCTCTCTGGCTTGATAAGGGACTTGGTTTTGTCTTTGGTGGCCTTGTCGTGAATCCACTTGACGAGATTGTTGAATATTACCCAACCGCTAATGAAATTGGTATCACCCTTGGTATCTGGGCGACTGGCCTTGCACTTGTCACTATTCTCTACAAAATAGCAGTCAGTGTTGAGCACGAAGTTGAAGGGCACTAAGCAGCCTTGAGTTATACGAAAAAGCCTCCGAGAAATCGGGGGCTTTTTTTTGGCACACAGTTCCTGGTGGGTGTGTAATACGTGCTAAATGACAATTAATTCTGCCTGAAAGGTGTTGTCATGAGCAAAAAACGAATTCTGATTGTCTACTATTCATTCTCAAGTCAGACGCAATTACTTATCCAACGTCTGGTTTCCGGGATGAATGAATTAGAAGTGAACGTTGAAGTTGAACGACTTCAACCTGTTAAAACAATTCATTTTCCTTTCTCCACATGGCTCAGCATGATAAAGGTGATGGTGTTTTCCTTTTTCAGGTGGCGTGTGCCTACTCGACCTGTTGATCACCTGAATGGGAAAAAGTGGGATCTGGTGCTCCTGGCTGGACCTACCTGGTCATACAGTCCCAGTGGTCCTATTCTTTATTTTCTCGATACCTATGGAAGGGAAATAGTAAGCAACACTGAGGTGCAGCCACTGATTTCATGTCGTGCATACTGGCGAACTCACTATTGGTGTCTGAAAACAGTTTTAAAACAAAATGGGGCAACTGTACTATCACCGATTGTTTACCAGCATGCATCAGGGGAGCCGTGGAGGACTATAGGGCTGGTTTTGCAGATAATGGGGCGGATGCCCCGGCTGGAATCCTCGTGGTTTCGAAAACATTATCCGCGTTATGGGCATAGCAAGGAGCAGTTCAGAGATGCAGTAGAGCGGGGGAGACAAGTTGCGGCCACGCTCCTTGGGAATGAATAATTAAATACAAATTGTGAGTTGGATCAGGGCCACTGACCTTGAAGGTAGAGGTTGAAGTACAAGAGTATTTTTTCAGAAAAAAACATGTAGCATAAGCCAGCCACTGAAAGAAAGGGGCCAAATGGGATTCTGGTCTGTCCCCCTTTTTTCTGTATGGTCATAGCTGAAATACCGACAATTGATCCAGTTATAGAGCTGGCAAAAACTATGAATGGTAATGACTGCCATCCAAGGAAGGCGCCAAGCATGGCTAAAAGTTTGATATCACCACCACCCATTCCATCCTGTTTTCTCCAAAGAAAATAAAGAAGTGCCACCGAATACAGTATGCCACCACCAACTACAAGGCCAATAAGGGAGTCAAGCCAGTTTGTATAAGGGTTAACAAAAGAGAAAAGAAAGCCTAAGATGATACCGGGTAAACTGATAGAATCTGGGATTATCTGCAGGTGAATATCGATAAAGATGATTACCAGCAAAGCAGCGGAAAAAATAAAATAGCCGGCAGCTGCTATTGAAATGCCGAATTTATTGACAAGGGCTACAGTTAGTATTGCCGTGAGTATCTCTACCGTCGGATATTGTAGTGAAATAGACGTTTTACAATGACGACATTTTCCAAGTTGGACAATATAGCTGAGAACAGGTATATTCTCATACCATGCCAGCGGATGCTCACATTTAGGGCAATGTGACGCCGGGAAAGCTATTGAGATTTCTTCTCGTGGAAGTCGTAAGATTACCACATTCAAAAAACTTCCCACAATGGCACCAAAAAATGCCGAAAATACAAGAATAAGTGGTTGTACCGCAACCATTTTCAGCCTCATTAAAAATTTAAAAACGGTTATCTTACCAATAAACTTAAACCGAAGTGTATACGTAACTATGCCACAATATCAGGAAAAAACAATAGTTACCCGAGTTGAACGACTGTCACAGGAAAATGTCCGCATTACGTTGAAAGCACCAGATATTGCAGGTGCTTGTAAACCAGGACAATTTGTGATGATTAGAACAGCTACCGGGAAAGACCCCCTTTTACGCAGGCCGTTTTCCATTCATCAGGCAGATGCTACTGGCCATATACAGATTTATTTTAAAATAGTAGGTCGTGGTACCGACGTGCTGGCTCATGTTCGCGTAGGAGAAGAGCTCTCTGTTTTTGGTCCTCTTGGTAAAGGTTTTCAAATTTATCCAGATACTCCTGTTTGTATAATTGGTGGAGGTCTGGGTATAGCGCCTATGTTGTTTTTGGCTAAAGAAATAAGCCGCATGAAGAATGTAGAAAACAAAGATGATCGTATTATTCTCGGTGGTCGCAGTAAAAGTGAGGTTGAGCCTTTGATAGCTGATTTTAAAGAGATTGGTATGAAGGTGCTCAGCTCAACCGATGATGGTTCTTATGGAGAAAAGGGTTTCGTTACTGATGTACTTCATCAATCGACTCTCTCATCCTCTACCATTGTATATGCATGCGGGCCAGAACCGATGATGGGAGCCATTAGCAAATATTGCCTGCAGCATGGTCTTGCCTGTCAGGTTTCGGTGGAGAGTGTTATGGCTTGTGGTATGGGGGCCTGCCTGGGGTGTAATAGGCCAGCAGGTGACGGGAGTTACGTTCATGTATGCATGGATGGTCCTGTGTTTGACGCAAAGGTGTTGCAATGGAATGGGTGAAAAATACAGCAGATGGTCCTGATCTGAGGGTAAGGATAGGTAGTCTTGAGTTGAGCAATCCGGTCATGACTGCATCTGGTACTTTTGGGTATGCCCGAGAGTTTGAGAATCTGATGAATTTACATCGACTCGGCGCTGTCATTGTTAAGGGTATTTCGCTTAATCCCCGCCCCGGTAATCCACCTCCACGAATTGTTGAGACTGCATGTGGCATGTTAAATGCGATTGGTCTGCAGAATGTTGGTGTAGAGCGGTTTATTACTGAAAAGATGCCCTACCTGAATAATCTTAGTGTACCGGTAATCGTCAACATTCTTGGTGGGTCCATCGAAGAGTACAGTGAAATTACAAAGCGCCTTGAAGGCGTTCCTGGTGTTTCAGGTATTGAGGTGAATATTTCCTGCCCCAACGTTAAAGAGGGCGGTGTCGCCTTTGGCGGTGACCCTAAAATGGCAGCTGCCGTTACCAAGGCAGTTAAAGAGAGTTGTTCTGTACCCGTAATTGTGAAATTATCTCCAAACGTGACTGATATTGGTGAGATGGCACGGGCGGTTGAGGATGGAGGTGCAGATTCAGTCTCTCTTATTAACACGCTGATCGGTATGGCCATTAATCTCAAAGAAAAACGCCCTGAGCTTGCAAATATAATTGGTGGCCTGTCCGGGCCTGCTATTAAGCCTGTAGCTCTCAGGATGGTCTATGAAGTATCACGAGCTGTTTCAATACCAATAATTGGTATAGGTGGGATTGAAACTGCGGAAGATGCGCTTGAGTTCATGCTTGCTGGTGCTTCGGCCGTACAGATCGGAACAGCCAATTTCATTAACCCTCGAGCCAGTGAGGAAGTAGTTGAAGGTATTGAAAAATATGTTCACGAAGAAAACCTTCATTCTGTTCGAGAGGTTATTGGTGGCTTGAAACTTGATTGGATTACATGAGTTAACACTATGATACCACAACCTATTGGTAAAATATGTGCATCAATTGGCCAGGAAAAGATTGAGGATGCTGTTGCTGCTGCACAGACCATTGCCAAAGATGTAGACGTTATAGAGATCAGGCTCGATACTCTGAAGTCACCTGCTGTAACTCCATTTGTCACTGCTCTGAAGAAACCGCTACTTTTTACCTGTAGACCGGAATGGGAAGGTGGATTTTACATTGGAGAGGAGACTGCACGTATAGATCTATTGGTAGAAGCCATCGAACTTGGTGCTTCATATATTGATCTTGAGCTACTGGCTCCCGATGAATCTTTTTCACGAATATCAAAAGTTATTCAGGATGCTGATGCAGAACTTATAGTCTCCAATCATAACTTCAGCAAAACACCACCTCGTAAAGAATTACTTGAGATTTTGTCAGGTATGAAAGCTCGCGGAGCGAATATTGGGAAAATAGTCACCACTGCCCAAAATTATCTTGATGTATTACGAGTTTTAGAGCTCCAGACTGACGCAGCAGAAGATAAATTGGCTCTTATTGCCTTTTGTATGGGGCAGGCTGGAGTTATTAGTCGACTGGGGACTTTAGAGTTGGGCGGTTTTATGACTTATTGTTCTGCAGAGAGCGAGGAAGCCATGGCTCCCGGGCAGATTCCTGTAAAAACTATGCATGAGTTGATTCGTTTACTGCATCCCGCATGAACAGTACCTTATCCTGATACACTTCTAAAATGAATATTAACGGCAATACAAAAGTATACGGAATAATAGGCAACCCCGTTTGCCACTCTATGAGTCCGGTAATGCATAATAGCGCATTTGAGGCTGTAGGTGACAACAGTGTGTATATTCCACTTCCTGTCCAGGACCTGGCGGCTGCAGTGTCAGGTATGAGAGGATTGGGCCTCTATGGAGCCAGCGTTACCATTCCCCACAAAGAGGCAGTTATTGCTCTCCTTGATCATATTGACCCTGTAGCAGCGCGAATAGGCGCAGTGAATACTCTCAAACTCGTGGATACTGAACAGGGACGTGAGTTGCATGGCTCCAATACCGACTGGTTGGGAGCTAACAGAGCACTCCAGCAGCACTTGGTATTATCAGGCAAACGCGTTGTTGTGCTGGGCGCTGGTGGGTCTGCCAGAGCCATTGGTTTTGGCCTGCTGGAGGCTGGGGCGACGGTTCAACTTTGTAGCAGAACTGAAAAGCGTGGCCAAATGCTTGCAAACGAACTTGGCTGTGCATGGTCTGGACTTGATCAGATTGATACGTTGCAGGGGGATATCCTGATTAATGCTACTTCAGTAGGCATGGCACCGAATAGTCATTCAACACTAGTTGAGGCTCACTCTCTTCGGGGATATGAAGTTGTAATGGATATTGTCTATTCTCCTTTGAAAACACGATTACTGACAGAGGCTGAATCGGCTGGTTGCACAATAGTTAATGGTCTTGAGATGCTGCTCTATCAGGGTGTTGAACAATTTGAGTTATGGGCAGGTATTTCTGCTCCGGTAAATGTTATGAGAAGTGCCTTGCTTAAAGCCTCAGGAAACAAGAAGGTATAGAGGCATAGGTCCGCGCAGTAAGGGTACGGTACTGATGTTCCTTTCGAGGACAGTACTGAGTAAAATTTCGATGCCACAACGATAAAATTTGATATATGAGGATTGGGTAAAGTTACAATGATTGAAATCACTCCAGTTGAACATGTTGATACAACTCTTGCAGTTCCAGGTTCGAAAAGCCTTACACAACGAGCCTTGATTGCGGCTTCACTTGCGCAAGGTACAAGTCGACTTATTGGACCATTAGCCAGTGAAGACACCGAATACTCTTCAAAGGCTCTTGCCCAGATGGGTATGCATATTGATAAATCTTCAGATATCTGGGCGGTAAAAGGTAATGGCGGTGTTATCAATCCAAGCAGCCAAGCTATCTTTCTTGGTAACAACGGTACTGCCACACGTTTTCTCACCTCTGTTGCTGCTCTTGGAAATTCGCCTTATGTGATTGACGGTGACGAACGTATGTATGAGCGACCGATTGGCCCTCTTATGCAGGCTTTGCAGGGTTGGGGGGTTGATATCTGCTCGGTGAAAGGTACGGGGTGTCCGCCACTCTCCATTAACAGCCACGGTTTACGTGGTGGTGAGACAGTTTTGCCGGAAGGCAAGAGTAGCCAGTATCTTTCTTCTCTTTTGCTGGTAGCACCATATGCGTCATCCCCTGCCACACTGAAAGTGGAAGGAGAAGTCTTGTCGAAGCCGTATGTGGCAATGACACTTGCCGTCATGGCTGATTTTGGTATAAGCGTTGATTGCAGAGAGGATTACAGTTCATTTTCTATTCCTCAAGGATGTTATAGAGCCAGAGAGTATGCTGTTGAAGGAGATGCTTCAAATGCTTCGTATTTCTGGGCTGCAGCTGCAGTTACAGGAGGGCGGGTAACTGTCAGTAATGTACCGGTTCCTTCTCTGCAGGGGGATGCCATGCTGGTCCCGCTTCTGGGCCGGATGGGTTGTGAAGTACAAAAGGAAGGGGATGGTATTACAGTTACTGCCTCCCGCCCCCTTGAGGGCATAACGATTGATATGGGAGATATGCCGGATGTTGTGCCTACGCTTGCTGTTGTTGCGGCCTTTGCCCAAGGACCTACAACGATAACCAACATTGCCCACCTGCGCATTAAGGAATGTGATCGTTTAAGTGCAGTTGTTACAGAATTGACCAAGATGGGAGCAAAAGTTGAAGAGTTCCCTGATGCCATGATTATTCATGGTGATGGAGGAAAATGTCTGCATGGCGCTGAGATCGAGACCTACAAAGATCACCGCATGGCAATGTGTTTTGCCGTTGCGGGCCTGCGAGTTCCGGGCGTTCGCATTACGGGTGAGAGTTGTGTTGCAAAGTCTTTCCCTGATTTCTGGGAACGTTTTGCCCTGTTAAAGAATTGAGCATCACCCATTAGGAATAGCATTAAAAGAGAACGGGCTACAACTCCAGACATATGGGGGGTAGCCTGTTTGCGTTTATGCTACTTTTAATGACCTGTTCCAAAACCTTTTTTGATAAAAAAGTACAATTTGCCTGATTCTTTCATATGGTTGGCAGCAGTTTCAGCATACAAGCCGCTACCCCAGAAAATGTCCACCCTGCCGGTTCCTTGTATTGCGGCACCACTATCTTGAGGAAAAACAAAGCGGTGGCTGCTTTGCCATTGTATGATTTTCCCGTTTTTATCGATAACTGGAATTGTGGTCTCAAGCCAGGCGAACGTGCTGTCTGGTAAAACTTTCCTGTCTATGGCGATAGATCTACCAGGAGTAAGTGGCTGACCAAGACTGCCTTTGGGGTTGTGACTGTCGCTCCATGTAAAAAAAATAAAGCGTGGATTGGATTGCAGGATACGTTGCAGTTCATCAGGGTGTTTCGCAAGATAACTCCGGATAGCGGGTATCGATGCTTCCTCTAGTGTGAATTTCCCCTCATCTACAAGTAATTTTCCTATGCTTCTGTATTTATGTCCATTATGTCCTGCAAAACGTATTGGTTTTTGTTTGCCATCCGGTAGCAAGATTGTACCGGAACCCTGAACGTGTAAGAGAAAGGCATCAACAGGGTCCTTTAGGTAAACGAGTTCATGACCTGCAAGTAATCTTGAATTTTCAATTTCTGCACGTGTCCAAAAGGGAATAAGTCTGTTGTTATTGTTTAGCCTGCCAACCGATTGTTGACCTGTAGTTGCGTTTCTTCTTGATATAAGTGAGCCGGGTACGCTGTATAGTGGGTAGAGATATGGTGCTTGGCGTTTATAGCTACCAGCAAAAAGTGGCGCGTAATAACCGGTTACCAGCATTTTCTTGTCCTGACTTCTTTGCCGACCTTCTGCAGGTATGATGAGGTAGTTCTTTCTAAGCCATGTGTCGATATTTTCCAGGGTTGGATTTTTTTCTAGAAACGCTATGAATTCATCTATTGAGAGCAATAGCCAGCTTCGAGGGTAGGACTTACCTGCAATTGTGGCGCGGTAATTTGCAGAGCGAGAGGTAAGATATTTCTTGTGAACATACGCGCAGGAGAGAAGAGATTGTTGATGAGTATCATCAATAAAGACTGGAAGGGAATTCTCTGGCAGTAATGGTCCTGCAAAAGTCGATTGTTGCTTCTGACAACCATTGAGTAGCATGAGCACAAAGAGCAGTGACAACAGTAAAGGCTGAAGGGATGGCATGTTATCGTGTTAATAAGTAATAGTAGGTTGCTCTTAGGCGGGTAACGGAAAGAGCCGAATAATGTGAAATACTGTAATCGCAGCCTGGCAAGAACTTGGCAACTGACATCACTTGAGCTGGTGAGAAATTCGGGCAGGTGCGAAGTTTTACGAATATATGGTATTGAATGCTTTTAGAAAATCTTCAAGCATAGTCGCTGGCATACTGTTTATTCCTGCAGCTGCCTCACGTCCACCTCCTGTGGGGAATTGTTTACACAGAGTGGCCGCATCCCGTTTGTCGTTCATTGGTGCTCGAACACTGATACGGATCGTTGCATCATCATTCTCTGTTATAAGAGCATGGGCTGCATCGACCTTTTCTCTAGCTTTGAGATTGGCGAAAACACCGGCAATTCGACGAGCCCATGGGGCTTCCGGAAAGATATAAACACGGTTTTTCGTTCCGTTGGGATGCTCATTGCACGCTAGTGCCAGCGCCATATCTTCAACAAATCCCTGACGCAATCTCTCAAGTTCTTTTGATTCCTGGAAAAAAGAGAGAGGGTTATCAAATGGAGCTACAGCTCTGTATAATTCTGCTGGATGAAAGTGCAGATCGGAAATGTCGGCTCCGTAACCATTATAATTGAGTAGCTCCCCTATTTCACGGAGTTGATCGGTCTCTGTTTCGTTAAGTGAAATGTGTTTTGCAAGCTGCTTGGCCTGAACATGGAGATTGTCGCCAAACGCGCCACAGATTGCCCAGCCTGGGAAACTATTTTGCAATTGCTCATTTGCAAGAAGAGACGTGCAGGTATTTGCTGAGAGAACAATATTTGCCTGAAGCAATGGGGTTTCCGGAATGGGAGAAGCTGAATGGTGATCAATGTATGAGATGGTGTTGTTACGGGCAAGAAGTTCTAAGAGCCACTGCCGGTTACTGTCTAGAGATATATCTAGAACGGTCAGTGAACAGTCTTCAATTGCACGCAGTTCTGGCTTGGACAGGAGAGTGATATCACGTTTTACACCTGTTATTAGACGTGCATTGGGCTTTGGCGAATTCAGGCGTAATTGCTGTAGCGCACAGATGCCATCGGCATCACCATTAAAAATGTCATAATGCATGGTATTTGTCTCGGTTTATCAGTGATATTGAATGGGCCGTGCTCATTAATTCCCAAGCCCAACGGGGCTGCCAAGGTTCGCCAGGCTGAAAATTACCAAAAAACGAGTATCTGATGGAGTGTACTGTGATTGAAACTCCACTCCCCAGCAAGGTGCATTGTAGCGCAATGAGAAGTTTGCCTCGTTGGTCTCGTCATCAGCTAAAGAACGCTCTATCTCTATTCGTGTATACCATCGTGGGAGTAATCGGGCCTTGAGCGTAGCATTGATCTGTTCGATTTTTTCGGAGACATCATCGGTGTTGTTGAAACTGTAATCAATGTCGAAATAGTCTCCTCGGGAGTTAGTGTAGCGACTTTCAAAGCTGTGCCGTACGAAGTTGTCTCCATACACATCAAAGTCTGTTTCATATTCAACGTAAAGTTTTCTGAGTGGGTTAAGTTTGAGCCGGAGATTAACCTCAGAAAACGGCTCATCAGAATCGGAGTTTAGCAGGCTGTAGCTTTGTAATATTTTAAGGTAGCCAAAGTCACGGTCTGTCTCATCGATAAGCCCCTCAAAAAAGTTATCAATACCGTAGGTGATTAGACTCTCTTGTTCTATCAGGTCAACACTGTCAAAGTCTGGTAATTCATCCTGATCAACTTTTGGTATATAATTATATCGCACATACGGACGCAACTGGTGATCAAGAGTATTATTGGTTTCGTCAGAAAGAGTAAACGTTCTGGCAAGAGGACTGGCTACTTCAACTTCCAGATCGCCAGTGATCCTGTTTTGAGTATCACTGTAATTCCACTCACCATCTCCATATTCTTCAATCTTGTAGAATGTTTCACGCACTCCCACTTCAGCACGGGATTCGAGATAGGGGGAGAGTGGGACTGAAGAACTGAGACTGGGGTGGATATCTATACGGTTACCGCCAATGCCATCTTCTCGCCAGTAGTTGACATAGTCGCTAATCCAGTTAAATGATACCCCGCTTGTACCTACAGGAACGATACCGGAAAAATTCACTTGAGGGAGTGTCCATAACGGGTCATCCTGCTTGGATTTGGTTGAAGTGGATCGCACATCGTTGTATGCAAGAAGATTTGCCTGAAGAGACATTCCATCCCAGCTTTTCAATGCAGTAGCCAGATTTTGACGGGTATTGTCAGTTTTGTTGTCAAAACCCCTGCCATATTCGTCGAGAAAGCGTGTGTCGGTTTTGTTAAAGCCTGTGTAGCCAGTATTGAATTCGGTGAGATAGTCGCGATCTGAGACGATATCAACGTCCAGACGGGTTTGCCAGTCAGCTATATCCTGGTCAGCCTTGCCGCGAATCCAGAATCGCTCAGTATTGCTATGGTCAAAATCGGTATCTTTATAATAATCTGTCGTTTTATCAGAACCGGAAAGATCATCATCAAGATAACTTGCCATGAACGTCCCTTTGGAATCGGTATCTCGAACATAGCGGAATTCTGCACCTGGCATTACCCCCCTGTCAAAATATATCTCAGGAAAAAACGTTGCATCTATCGAGTTTGAAATGTTCCAGAAGAAGGGGACATTTATCCCAAAACCACCAGTGCTTGAGTTACTCATCTCGGGTAACAATAGACCAGTCTGGCGAGTGTTTTTTACGGGAAGAATCATATACGGAGTATAGAAAACAGGTACGCCTTTGATATTAAATCGTGCATGGCGCATCACTGCATAACCGCCTTGGGTGATTTTTGTATCGGAACTGGCAAGGCTCCACGGAGGTGTTTCGCCATTTTCCACCTTACACGTTACTACCCAGCCATCTTCTATACGGTAGGTGTCGAGGCCAGTTTTTGTAATGTTTTTCCCTTCGAGATGAAGCTGGTCTTCTTTTCGTATAATGACTGCATCGGCAAATGACCCCGTCTCAGTATTCAAGTCGACGTCCGCTTTACTTGCTACAAGTTGGTCATCATCTCCTGTAACTTTGACATTGCCACGGGCTTTAATCAATTCATGCTCTACATCGTAGGCGAGCCAGTCAGCTTCTATGACGACAGTAGTTTTATACCGGTCCGCACTGTCAAGTTGCTTGTCTAACTCTCCTGCAGTAAGGGCCTTATCTTCTGGTACTTCACCAAGCAGGTCTACCCATTTTGAAGAACTTGTCTGCGATTTTTTCTGTTTTGGTGGCAGTTTAACACGCTTTTCAAGAACGATACTACCTTCGGCAACGATACTGCTGGGGTCTTCGTAACGAATAATCCTGTCTGCAGTGATATTCCATTCCGAAGTGGTGACTGATTCAGCCAGGCATATTGATGGAATAAAAATACACGTCGAAAGGAAAAAGACAGCAAAGGTTGTACTCTTTCCTGAGCATGTCAACGGGCATGATGTCACAGTTTACTCCTTCAGAGGCTTTATATATGCGCTGGCAGAAAGAAACTGCAGTTCTGGCGTAGCAACAATTATGTTTAGTATTACTATATAATGAGTCTCAGGTTATTGAGGTTTCATCATAGTGATTTCTTGATAGTAAGCTGATGAGTCTACGTTTCAACACGTTGAGTGTCAAGTTTAAAGTCATAGAATTACCTTGATAATGAAAGGGAATTGTTTTATTTTCTAGGCCGTTGAAATTTGAGTTTTAGTATGATGGTTTTTCTTAAAATTGAACACCGTTCTCTCAAATGCAACCCAAGTGACCAAACGGTTACTGCAACGAATTGAACTTTAAGCATATTGTCTGTTGGTTTTAGCAGATAAATGCTACGATAATTTGTTCACAGATCCCACAGGGGAAAAGAAATTCTTCCGGAAGCATTCTCTCAGTTCAGATGTGTTTTCTGTATGAGAGGCTGTAGCCGAAAGCATAGAAGTATTGCCGGGGAAGAACGAGAGTAAGTATGCAGGAGATATTTGCATCTGTCCCGGGAGGAAAATTCCATTCCTCAAATTATTTATGAAATTGGAGGCAGGCTTACCTGTCACGTCAATTCCTCTTTAAGCTTTGAAGCCATGTACCTCGGGTGGTAGGAAATACTGGGGCAAGAGCGTGTTCTGCTCGATTGACGTGAATGACGTGTTAAGGTAGTCGCCGGAATCCGCAACTCTGAAGGATAACCCGCATAGTTGCGTACTCAAAGTGTTCTGAAACTGCTATAGCCTGGAGGATGACTATACACCTCCGAGGTACCAGTGGTGGCAGAAATGATTCATGGGGTAGGTCTTCAGTAATGGAAAATCTGCCTTGTGCAAAGGATTTATATGGTCGAAGACAAGAAAAAAGAAGCAGAAAAGGCAACCCCTAAACGTAAGGCGTCAGCAGGTGCCTGGTGGAAAAGCACAGTTGTTGAGGAAGTAGAGCAGCAACAAGAAAAGGTAACGCAAGCAGTAACTGACACACCTCCTGCCGAGGTTCCGGAAAAGAAACCTGCTCGAAAACGTTCTCCAAGAAAAAAAGCAGCCCCTAAAAGTGACAATCTTCAAGCGGATCAGGTTGCAGCTGATGCTGTTGCAGCACCAGTGACTCCCCCTAAAAGAACACCTCGCAAGAAAAAAGAACCTGTTGTAACTGCAGAAATTGCCCAACCCTCGACGTCAGAAGTGGAGACAACCTCAGTTGCTGTTAAGGAATCTGACGCCAGTGATATGCCCGTTAAACCAAAGCGTCCTGCACGTAAGCGACCTGTAAGAAAGAAAAAACCAGTCGAAAACGTTGCTGAAAAAGATGCTGTAGAGGTTCAGGCCGATGGGGAATCGGTAACAGATAAAGCAGAAAAAAACACTGAGCCTGAGAGTGATACCGCTACTCCTCCGAAACGTGCACCACGTAAAAGACAACCGCGCAAAAAGAAACCGGAAGTAAAGGTGACAGAAGCAGAACAAGATGGTGTAAGCGATACTGTACCTGTAGATACTGCTGTGATTGCCGAGCAATCACTTCCTGAGACCGGATTGAATGAGAAAGTTGAAGCGCCGGTGGTTGAAGAGAAAGCCGATTCTGTTGAGCCGCCAAAAAAAGCTCCGCGAAAGCGTTCTCCTCGAAAGAAGAAAAGCGCTGACATTGTGGTTGATACGACGTCAGTTGATAAAAGTGTAAACGTAGAACAGCAAGAGACGAAATCAGCAGAAGAAAATGCAGTGAGTGCGGTTCCTGATAGTGCTGACAAAAATGGCGATGTTGTGGAGCAGGCCGTGCCTTCTGAAGAACAAGCTGCGGAACCGGCACAGGAACCCAAGAAAAGGCGTTCCAGCAATCAGCGTTCTCGTGGGCGTCGGAAAAGCACCGCCAAACCAACTGAAGCCTCAGATGTAGCCGCCCAGGCTAATATTCAAAATGACGCTAAGGCATCAGACACAGAAAACGACGATTTTGATGATGAAGATGACTTTCAGAATCGTCCCGGTCGAGATAAGCGTGATGGGTATCGCCGCGATGCAGGTTCCGAAGAGAGTGGAACTGCAGGTTCAGAACTGCCTGAGGGCGATGAGGAAAAAGAAGATATTGTTCTCAAGCTGCTGATAAATGCAGAGGAGCCAGAGGAGTGTCGTCTTGCGTTGCTTGAAAATGGCCGCCTTGAGTCTATTCACGTTTCGACTATCAACCGTACGCAAACTAAAAATAATATATATAAAGCTCGTATTGTTGCCATAGAACCGAACCTGCAAGCCGCATTTGTGGATTATGGTACAGAGAAGAACGGCTTTCTCCCCTTTAGTGAAATTCATCCCGAATACTATAAAGAAAATCTCAGTGAGGATATCCAAAAGCTTGTAGATACACATTATTGGAAGAAGCTCAGTATTCTAGACGTGATGGAGAAAGGGCAGGACGTCATGGTCCAGGTGGTGAAAGAAGAGATAGGGAAGAAGGGTGCGAATATGACCACCTACCTTTCTTTGCCTGGGCGTAGTGTTGTTTTGATGCCTGGTTCTGACTCCTCTGGTATCAGCCGAAAGATTTCCGGTGAGGAGCGCCGCTCTCAGTTGCGAACTGCGATGAACACACTTGGCATTCCTGAAGGCATTGGGTGGATAGTTCGAACAGCTGGCGTAGATATCACTAAATCCGCTTTAACCAGAGATGTGGGCTACCTTTTGCGGCTCTGGGAGGAAATTAAAAAGAAAGCTCAGGAGATGGAAGGGGTTGGGCAGGTTTATGAAGATCATCAGTCCGTTCTCCGTTTCCTGCGTGAACATTTTGACCCAGCCATCGAAGAGATTTTAGTAGATGACGAGGGCGCTATGAATCAGGTCAGAGAGTTTGTCTCTTTGTTGCCGTCAAAGCAACGTGACGTGAAAGTACGTCTGCATAAAGGGTCGCGTCCAATATTTAATCAGTACAGTATTGAGGATCAGATAGAATCTATCTATCAACCACGTGTCAATCTACCATCAGGTGGTTCAATCGTGATTGACCCTACTGAGGCCTTGGTTTCAATTGATGTGAACTCCGGCTCGACCAGCAAGGGTAAGAACTTTGACCAATCCATCTATCAGGCAAACCTTGAAGCTGCCAGTGAGCTCGCCAGGCAGCTGCGATTAAGGGATCTTGGTGGCCTGATCGTTGTCGACTTTATAGATATGCGCAATAAGAAACATATCCGTGATGTTGAGCGTATGGTCAAAGTTTCTATGAAGCGAGATAAGGCAAAGGTAGATTTCAGCAGAATTTCCAAGTTTGGTTTAATGCAGATTTCACGTCAGAAGCTTGGTTCGCCAATTGAGGCTGGTAATTACAGAGTCTGTCAGCATTGCAAAGGACGAGGAACAGTACGTTCTGTTGAAACACTTGCACTCTTTTACCTAAGAAGAATTCAGACTGGAGCCAGCCGCAAACATGTTGGTCGTGTTGAATGTCATTTCCCGCTGGACGTTGCGCAATATCTTCTAAATAAGAAACGGCATGAGATTCTTGATCATGAAACACGATATGATACGGAGATAACAATCATTGCTAACCCTGGAATGAGCCCTGCTGATCATGAGATAACTCTACATAAAGCAGAAAAAGAGCCAATTGACAAAAAACAGGGTTGATGTCTGAATCAAACTGCGGTATATAGACTCCACTTTTGACGCACCAGTAGCTCAGCTGGATAGAGCAACGGACTACGAATCCGTAGGTCGGGAGTTCGAATCTCTCCTGGTGTACCAGAAATTTCAAGGGGTTAGGCCAATTTGGTCTAACCCCTTTTTTCGTTCCTCCGGTCGCCCTCCGGTACATTGAATTTCGTTGCTTGACGTTATAGGGATTTCGCCGCGTCGATTTCGAGTTGAGTTGCTGCAATCCGCGACACCCTGTGCACCTACCTGAAATATTCCCTCAGTGAAGCTCTTATGGAAAAACGTGGGCACGAACGAGGTTTAGCCTCGTAAAGCAATAGATGGCTCATTGTAGCTATATTATGAGCGTCTCTGCGTAATGAGTATTGGTAAACTGCAACAATCGGTAACACCTTCAATATGTAAAAGTGATTTCGATCGGTAGTCCTTCAATTACAGTGTTGCCTCTCGCAAGGTATCCCATCTCCATCACCATCCATTTTAGTACCAGGACAATTCTGTATATAGAAAGTAGCCTCTTCACATGATGACATCTGACTGCAATGTGTCTTGCCTGCACAGGTATAGCTTGCTGCTGGTCTAGTGCTCTGAGAAGTGTTGAACGCTTTAGGGACTTGAGAAGCACTAGGAATCAATTTTCCATTGTTGGCAATATACCTGTCATAGATGGTGAACCCGCCTCCTACCAGAAGAATGGTGCAAAGAACCAGGAACTTCCAGCTACTTTTAGCGCCACGCTCTTTTCGGTAATTCTTAGGCCGAGAAGGGGGCCTTCGAGAAACTGGTGCAACTCCTTCAATGATTGCATCGACCGCCTTGGTTTTGCCGTTATCATCCTTCTTGTTATAATAGAAGATCGTATCCCCAGCTTTAGGTCTTCTTGGTAGAGCCCTATCAAACGCAGAGATGTGAACGAATATCTGTTGTTTACTCTTATCTGGCGTGATGAACCCAAAACCTTTGTCATCGAGCCATTTGGTGAGAGTTCCTTTAGAACGAATGTTTGCCAATTTTTATTCCTTCTGAGAAAGCTATGCGGTAGCTGTTGACCGGTTAGTAGTAGTAAAATGTGTGCCCTTAGGCAGGAGTATGCAGCGTGACTTAATAACTCTGTAAATAGCCAAACACTAACAATGCCTTTGGGCGGTTATTCTACCGTAGACAAATTCTGAATTCTACAGTAATTCTTCTTAAGCAGCCGATTAGTTGGGGGAAATGCTACTCTGTAAGATTTGAAATGAAGAACGCTTCTAAATCTTCCTTTGAAGAAGAGCCTCTTCGATATTTTATCCGGTCTGCCGATGATGCTATCGAGGAACTCGTCATTGATCGTTTGCTTGGTTATTGCTCAAGCCAGTTGGAATTACAACGAAGAGTCAAGGTGTAGGGGAAACATGTGGACTTTGGAGCCACCATAAATATAGCAAAGGAGGGTTACAATGGGCATTCTATCTTGGATAGTAATGGGGCTAATCGTAGGTGTACTAGCAAAATTCATCATGCCAGGTAAAGACCCTGGGGGCCTTATCGTTACTATCTTGATAGGAATAGCGGGTGCTTTTGTGGGTGGCTATATTGGGTCCTTTTTAGGACTAGGTGCAGTAACAGGATTTAATCTTGGGAGTCTCTTGCTTGCTGTTGGTGGTGCCATCATCCTTTTGGTTCTTTATCGTGTGATCAAAAGATAGCCTCCTTTTTAACTCATCGAACACAATACCGAATATCAGCATGAAAATGCACTGGGTCCATATTGACCTATTAAACTAGAAAGGCTGATTGGAAAGATGTGGACTTTTATAATTTGCAGTGTACGTCGTCAGGAGAAAGAGAGAGTCAATTTGTTTAAGCAATTAAGTATCATTTTTGATGAGTGTTGAAGCAGCCTGGGAAACTGATTTACAAATATAAAAAAATAATGAGTTGGTGGGTTTTCTGCAACTGGTTAGATATGTTGAGGATGCTTGACTTTTTCTTCCAATGTTATAATCACTAAATATTCCTTTTTTCCAGCGATTTTTAAACTACTTTTTAAAGTACCCTCCTTATACCTAAATTGTTTTCTTTGTTAACAAACTTTAGCTACAACTTCTGTACTTCATACTGCGAACTACAACGTCTGTACTTCATAATTCGCTTCAAAAAAAATATGACAGCAGCACATAAAATTAGCCCGGAGGCTCTAGTTGGTCTTTCTCTGGGAGTTTGTGAACAAACCAATATGTTATGCCAGTTGAAATGAGCACTATACCAGTCGCAGCAATATACATTGGTTCTAATTCGTCATAATCGAGAATGATGACTTTTCGTGCTATCGCCATCAATGCGGTTGCCAATACAATTTTTACATGAATTACATCATCGCGAAGGTAAAGCACAATATTCTGAAAAATTTCAATGGCAATCAAAACGACCATGAATGCTCCAAAAGTTACCAATACATCACCCATGGTGAGGATGAAACGGGGTTCGGCTAAAAAACGTTGATAAATAGTCCAACCTACATCGATTACACCAAAGATAATCACAACAATCATCAAAATGGCCAGACATTTCAGGCAGAGGTGAATTATTATTTTAAGATACCAGAGAAAACTATCTTCTTCTTTTTTTACCAGTTTCATAGGCTCAATCTAGGGTTACCGGTGAAACGAAACCATCAGGTTTTATAGTTAAAACTGTACAGTTAATCGTAGTGAGCAATTTTTCTGCTTTATTCCCAATTAACAATCCAGGGATGCCAGAACGTGCAACTGAACCCATAACGAGCACATCAATATTTAACTCAGTAATTGCCTGTTTGATCACTGCCTCACTCCTCCCCTCTCTCAAATGGATGTTTTCACCCTGCAGAGGGATGTGTATATTGTCTAGTAATTTGTGCAGTTGTGACAATCTTTTCGTACTGATATCCTTTTTCATCTCCAAGATTTCTTCTGAAGAAACTTTAAATCGCGGACTACTCATCATAACCTCATGTTCAAGCCGCCAAACATGCAAATAGTGGGCTTCTCCTTTTTCACGCTGAGCGAGAGAATGAGTCAGTTCTATAATTTTTTTATTCAGTGCTATACTTTCAGGGTAACTTTCACCAACATCTACCGCTGCAAGAATTTTCCTAAAATCGCCCGATCCCCGCTTTATGACCCATACAGGACAGGGACATTTCCTAACAAGCCGCATGGCAAGTTGATCAATTCCTTGGTCGAGGGCTTCCTCCTTGATTACGAGATCATATTTGTGTTGTAATACTTCGTGAATGATTGAAATAAAGTCATTTGTTTCTGTTTTACTTGAACGAATTTCAATATCTTTCCAACGCTCATGGCTCAAAAATATATTGAGGTTTTCAGCGTTTTGCTGCTGTATCGCTTTTTTCATTTCTGCGTATCGACCACTTACTTTCAGGCCCAGATCATTAAAAATCGTGGTCTCATCGGTTATGAGTACAGATACACGCGCTGTATTAAGCCTGGCCAGCGTTGCAATCTTTTCGGCACTGCCTTCCTGGGTAATGGCTGTCCCGTCTAGAATGTAGAGTATATTCTTGAATCTTTTCATTAGAGGCCCTCCAGAATTGTGTTAGTATGTCGCAAAAATAAGTAAGCAGATTGTGGTTACTTTCAAAAAAAGCCTATTTGCTTTGATGAAATTATTACAATTAAGGGCAGCACCAGAGAGCTACTTTCTTTGCCCGTTCAATAAGGTTTGAAGTAGTTCCACCGGCCAAGCTGATACTCTTCAAAAAACCTTCATTCACGCCATGTAGCCCTACAGCAATCGCTGCAAAATTTTTCTTTTCTGCATAACTGGTAATTGTTCCGGCAATATTGAGGCCCCAGGTTATTTCTGTTCCAATACGTTCTTTTGCTATTGCGTGGTCTCCGAGAATTTTGATAGATTTTTGGAAAATTATATCCGAGTTGAGCCCCGAACCATTGTCAACCATAAATAATGTGATATCGTGCTGGTCCTGCAATGAAAGAATATAACCAACATGATCAACGGCACGGAAAGATTCCTCTGATCCATCAACACAAACAAGAACGTTCTTTCTTCCTGACTCTGGCTCCGGACAGATCCACAAAGGAGTGTTCAAAGACGTGTCCTTGATGATTGCCTTGGCCGTTTCATCGGCTGGTTGTTCAAAGAACCATTGCAATGTATAGGAGGCCCTTTTGCCTAGAATTACTGCATCATAGAGTCCGGATGAACTTTCGTTGAGAATATCTTTGATTTTTCCGTAGCGCTCCGCAAAAGTTTTTGTCACCATCGAATCGACCGACATTTTACTCTGACTCAGCATTTCAGTCGCTTTGTTTAGCGCTTTTCTGGCTCCTATAGTTGGTTTTCCTGAGACTCGTTCGTCAGGATGATCCCACATCTCAAGTAAAGTTTTATTTGTGTTACCTGCATCGAGACGACAAATATGCAGAAGCGTTACTTGGTGTTCCGAAAGTTTTTTAAAAAATGAGCAGACGAATTCCAATCCGGTTAACCGGTTGTAGTCATTACTGACTGTAGCAAGAAAATGTTTTTTCATTTTGGCACCTTTATATGAGCAAACATGAATTCTAAAGATATCCAATCAGTGGTAACCAAGGTGTCATATAGACACATTTGTTATCTCTGATTTCATCATTAATCATCTGATATACAATGGTATGCATTGATTTTCACCTTATCAATGGTATCAAAACAAGGTGAAGTTGATAAAGCATACTACCATTTAGAGCTGGAAATATAGGTTGTGTCTTACCAGGTCTCTATTGAGAGACAATTCAGAATTCAGCGTAAGGTTCAGGGCCAAATGGATCTATCTGTGAAAAAACAATATTTTCGGGCAGCAGTACTGCTTTGATTGTGATATTTGCAAATGGTGACTAAAGTTACTGCAAATTAGACACAAAGTACTTGTTAACAAATCTAAGAATAACGGAGGTCTTTTATGCAATATGATGTAGTGGTCATCGGTGGTGGTGTCGCTGGATTAACTTGTGCTATAGAACTCCATAAACAAGGCCGACAAGTGTTGGTCCTCGAGGAAAAGAGCCACGTAGGTGGGAGGATTGCCACGGAAAACGTAAATGGATTTCTGCTTGATCGTGGTTTTCAGGTTCTGCAGACTGGCTACCCTGATATAAGTTCGTATCTTGATTTGGAAGGACTTCATTTAAGCGACTTTCCTTCAGGAGTTGTGATTCGATACAAAGGAAGATTTCATCAAATTGCTGACCCGAGAAAGCACCCAGGCTGTCTGTTGTCTACTGCCTTAGCACCTATCGGCACAATTGGAGATCGGTTTCGGCTCTTACGTCTGGTCCGTTCAGTAACCCAAAAGCCAATGGCAGAAATCTTCGAAGGAAAAGAAGAAACTGCTTCAGACTTTTTAAAGCAGAGTGGCTTCACCGACTCCTTTATGAAGAGTTTTTTTATTCCATTCTTTGCTGGTGCAACCCTTGAGCGATCACTTAATGCATCAAGTCATGTGCTAAAATATCTTATACGTGTCTTCGCCATGGGCAATGCTTGCCTGCCAGCAGGAGGTATGGCAGAAATTCCAAATCAGCTTCTCGCCAGGTTGCCGAAACATATGGTTCGCTGTAATACTAAGGTCGATCGAATTGATGGTAATACAATTACCCTGATTACTGGTGAGGAACTTCAGGCAAAACACATAGTAATTGCAACCGACGGACCGTCTGTTAAAAATCTTACAAATGTGAACAGTGTGAGCAAGTCAGTAGCTGAAACCTGTATCTATTTTTCTGCAGATTGGACGCCTCCTTTCAAGAATCCCTTTCTCATTTTAAATGGTGAAACAGATGGCCCCATAAACAATATCGCTTTCCCAAGTTTGGTTTCGCCCCAATATGCACCACCAGGTAAAACGCTCATTGCTATTGTAGTACTAGGAAAAGAGTGGCAAGCTAAAACTGACCTGACCAGTTTGGTACAGACGCAGTGTGCGGAGTGGTTTGGGGAAAAGGTCAAAGACTGGTCACTCCTTAAGACCTACAAGATTGAACACGCGTTACCAGATCAGTCTCCGTCTGTTCCAAGCCCATATCGGTTACCTGATTCTGAAAAAGAGAATATAATTATCTGTGGCGAACACCAAGGGGTTCCCGGTCTTCTATGGGCCATGATGACAGGACGATTAGCTGCGGGGACAATTATCGATTAAAGAGGCTTGCGGAATAATTTTATCACTTTTAATAAGGATGGAGCAATCCGATGTTAGAGAGAAATGATACAGAGCTGCAGAGAGCATAAAAGCATTGCTTGAAAGACAACCTCTTGCCCTACTCGCAACACAAGGTGACGGTCAACCATACACAAGCCTTATGACCTATGCCTACACAGAAGATTTGCGGTTTCTCGTGGTTGCAACGGCTATGTCTACCGGTAAGCACAGGAACATAGCAGGTGAATCAAGAGTAGCTCTCCTGGTTGACGATAGATCAAACAATGTTGAGGATTTCCAGAATGCGACCGCATTTACAGTTGTAGGTGAGGCTTGTGAGGTTGGTATAGACCAAAGAGAGCACTACAGTGGTTTATATCTCACGCGACATCCTGCTCTGGAAACTTTTTTGGCATCACCATCAACTGTCCTTTTTAAAATTGAGGCACACAATTATCTATTGGTCTCAAGATTTGAAAATGTTGTGGAGTATCAGATAAAAGATGAGAAATCTCTGTCAACCTAAGACATTACTTTCACAAGATGCTCACGTTAACGAAATTATAACAAAAAGAATCAAGTGATCCTGGTGTTTTCTCCGGCATCACTTTTAGTGCCCGGTTTTAACCGCTGGACCCGGCTAAAGTTTTGTCAGCAAGATATCTCTAACCCCAGTGAACGGGAAATAAGCCGGGAATGTTTTTCAATACCCCCTTGAGGGGTGTAAGTGCTTCGAAGGTCTTCACTTCGTTCGCTATTTGGTACTAACTTCAAATTATTGATGTTAAAAGAACTCTCAGTTTTCTTGTTTTTTTATGACAGGTTTACTGGAGTAAGGCACTAATGTTCTTGAACTTGGTAAGCTAACTTACCCTGTCGCCGAATCGGTCAGCAGGATTGTTTGCTTATCGTCAGTTTCATTCAATCTGTTTTTATACTTCCCATAACCGAAAGTTTTCCAGATTTCGACATATTAACGATGACCAACTCGCCTGATGATGGATAGACACCGGTCAGGGACGTTATATTGACCTGATGGGTAACCAGCACAACTGTCTGTTTGAGATTTTGTTTATCTATCCATTTCCTCAGATTTTCTGTTTGGGATTCGCGTCGCTCATATTGCCTGAAAAATGAATTTAAATGAGTCAACATTTCCACAGGTCCAAGATTGAGTAACCTTGCTGTTTCCAGACAACGACACCATTGGCTTGATAAGACACGTGCTTTTTCTATTCCATGCACCCGAAACAACTCTCCTATCGCCGTCGCCTGCTTGCGCCCTACATCAGATAAATTTCTTTGTGTCGAACAATCTTGCACATCAAAATAGTCAGGGTCGCCCACTCCTGGCGCGCTGGCATGACGCAGTAAAACAAAAGAATTGCCCGTTTTCAGTGCTGCCCAAAGACCAGCGTTTTCCTCTGCTGATAATCCTGAAACAGGACAAAATATAACAATGCAGGCTATACAAGAATATATCCAGCTTTTTGTGAAATATTTTCTTGAACACTGATCTCTGGATATTGATTGTACAGGAGGGGCTTTTTGAAGGCTTGTTAACATGATTTTTTCATTGAAAAAGTGTGGTCACTTTCAATGCTCCCGGGGCTAAGGGGGAATTTTTCTGAGCGATGACAAACAAGGTGGTAAAAGAAATCCCTATTGAAATTATTTTTCAATAGGGATTTCTTTTATAGAAGAGCAGGATACTCCCGATCATGGTTGGCAGATCGGGTGCACCCCGCTCAAGCCTACCAACTATCACCGAGAACAGTATTTAAGTCCGTACATTTTGCTCGTTCTTCATCTGTGAGATCTTCTGATTTTTTTAAACTCGTCAGGTCCTTAGCATAACACGCATATTCTTTTCCATCTTTATCGTGTACAAAAACCATCTTCTGGTACTCTTTTGAAATAATTTCGCCTCTCATACTCATAATGTCACCTTTCGCTAGAGTTGATCTTTTGAATAATCGAAATCAGCATTAAACTTTTTTACTCTATTGCCATCCATGATCTAAGGCTTTGATTATTCGTTGCTGTACCTAAACAATACGACCCCACTTAAAAAAACCAATAGGAACGAAACAAGAGATAAGTAGTAGTCATAACTACCGCTAACAGCAGATGCATATCTTTCGCTGAATTTTACCTGTACCCTTCTGTTGATATTGACAAATGAGTACAGGTGTTTGAAGGATGCTCTTCTTGTTTGTGAGTAAGGAACACGACAAAACATTTCTCAAAGTAGCTTAAAGTGCTTACCCTGCAAGTAATGTATGTACGGATTTTCTGGCGATTACTTTTTCGCACACGATTTTAGCCAGTTTCAGTCGACATTTCCCAGATACCTGAGGAGGGTGAGATGGATCAGAATCAGATTTCTCTTGAACAACTTGGCTCCATTACCGTATATGATGCCTCTGACAAGGCAATCCAACTCTCCACTTTGTGGCAGAAAGCAACAGCTGTGTTGGTATTTGTGCGTCATTTTGGCTGAGTAATTTGCCGTCAGCAGGTTGCTGACCTGGCTGGGTACCAGAATGATTTTTCAGAAAAAGGTGCGCAGCTTATTGTCATTGGAAACGGCAGAGCCAAGGACTTGAAAAAATTCAGACAGGTGACAGGTTACCTGGGCATACTGCTCACCGATCCCATTCGAGAATCTTATAAATATTTGAAATTTAAAAGTAGCCTTAGCGATATCGTCGGTTTGACATCCTTTACCCAGACTTTTTCTGCTTTTAAAGCGGGTTTCATACCCGGGTCGCTTCAGGGTAGTGCTCTACAACTCGGAGGTGCCGTCGTAGTCACACCAGCGGGGAACATAACCTATTTCTTCATAAGTTCTGCAGCAGGCGATCATCCGCCTATTGAAAAGTTGCTGGCGGCTATAGGATAACTGTCTCACTTCATTTAGAAAAAAGACCGGCATGACGTCAGTTTCACTGTACTTTTAGTTCGACCTTATAGAGAAAAATATTATTTAAGCTTCTCTGGAGGCCGTCTCTCAGGGACGCCTTCGCGCTCAATCTTAACTGTGTACCAGTCTGCAGAGACATAGAGCGAGCAAAAACAGCTGCCATATTCAGTCACATCCGGCACTCGATAAACACAGGGACAAATAATATTACGATCACTATCACGCTTTCCAGAAGCGAGTCTGCAGGGACAAGCCATATAGCCATAGCGTTTTTTGTTGGTGAGAAGACTGCGAAGAAGCTCAAAGGTTTTTTCCTTGTCGCCATTCAGGTAGTACCCTTTAGGCTCATGCACCTTTTTGAGCGTAGCATATAGATGGTCGACTTCAGTACGAATACCAATTGTTTCTTTTATTTCCTGCACCTTATAACCAACAATAACCTCTCCATCTATGACTACGGTGGGAAACGAACATTTAGGATTAACTTTTTTGAGCTCTTTTATGACCTTGCTCCTGTCTTCTTCAGGAAGTTCATCAGCCTGGATACACCTAAAGGAGATATCAAGATCATCGAGCATTTTCTTAATAGCCTGACAGAATGCGCAGGTAGTCAAACTATATAAAGTTATATTTTTATTGGTAAATTATTCATTAATTCAAGTGTCTTACGAAGATTTCTCATGACAAGCGCCTTATGTATGATGTCTACTTTTTTACTTTACGATTGGAATATAGTTTCCGCAAGCCGTTTCATAGTAATTGTATCTCGTGACCATCAACTCGTGCCTATCCATAAATGGACTTTTCTTATTCAATGCTGTTGTATCGAGGCTTGAGTGTGAGAGTATCGTGGCTAATATATACAGTATGAACAAAATAACTGTATGTTACTCTACCCATCGCCCTGAGACATTAGAACTCACGGCCAGAATAATGCGTCAGCATGATGTAATTATTTTAGAAGAACCTGTTCATGCTGATTTTTCAGAAGTACTCATAGGAAATATTGAAATTGAAGAGCACCTGCTTGAGCTGGATACTGGCTACCCAGAGTTCATTTTGGGCCAATATCGACTGCTCCAGCAATTATCAAAGGACGGAAAACAAATACTGCAGATCGAGCCATATCTTGAGCATTTGTTGCGCATTCAGTATTTCCTAGCTGATAATCACACCCCAGAAGAAATTGAACCTAATACAGTAGCCCACACTGTCTACTGTGCAGAACGCAATGCCACCCGGTTATTAATTAATTACTACAAGGACGTCCGAGGAAATAATTTCAAGAAGATATTGTCATCAATGAACTCCTTTGCCAAGGCTGATGCCGCCCGCTTTGTCCTTCGTGACTCGTTGAGGGTAGAAGGTATCCTGAAAGTATTGGATGAGGGGAAGGATACATACATAGAGGCCGGTTCTATTCACCTTCTCCTCTATCGATTACTTGCTAGTAATCTTTCCAAAGAGTGGCGTCTTCATCTCCATTCTATTGACAGGGAGGCTATACAATTTTTGCAACGTAAAGGGAGTTTCTTCAGTCCAGGTGACAACCTGACCCTACACTATATTGGGGGACGAAATATCAGCCGGAATAAATGGGAACTATTCTGTGCCCAATCGCTCATCTATTCTAAAATTATTAAAAAAGAAGAGAGTCTAGGAGACGACACAACATTCCCCCACACCCACAATGAACTTGAGTCGATAGCGGCGGTCAAACATCTTAGCACAAAAACCTGCGAAACCCTCTTTAAGCAAATCAGACCACTAACATCCGAGGATGCTGCAGATGTAGTGAATAGCCATCTTAAAAGACAGAAGAGAGCAGGTCGGTAATGATATCATTTAGAAATAAGCGAATTTCAGTTTGCAAAGTATTATCTGCTTCTCCAGAAACTGTCTGGGATATTATCACCGACACTCGCCTTTGGCCGGTATGGGGGCCTTCTCTACTTAACGTTGACTGTAATGATCGATATATTCAACTCGGCAGCGAGGGCCGGGTGAAAACACTGTTTTTCTGTTGGTTGCCGTTTACTGTAACAAAATTCAACCACATGCAATTCTGGACCTGGAACATTGGCCCCGTCAAAGCGACAGGCCATACACTCACGCGAAAAGATGAAATGTCTTGCGAACTCTGCTTTGATATGACCTGGTGGGCTGTAATGTATATCCCGATCTGTTGGCTTGCACTGATCAAAATTGACAAAATCCTTACCAAAAAAAGCAGCTCTTCATAATTTTACATTTGTTCAGGGATAAGCTCATAAAATCGATAGACCATTTGCGTAGTTTTGGTTACCCTCATTTCAAAGTACAATTAATTTTGCCCAAAGCTTTTACCACTCAGGTTGTTCAGCCGGGAGATTGCGATGGTACAAAGGATTGTCATCTATGGAGGCGCAGGCGGAATAGGATCCACTACAGCTCGGCTTTTAAGGCTGCGAGGGTGCGAGTTGCATCTGGTGGGCAGAACCGAGCCTGAACTGGCAGCACTCTCATCGGAACTTCAAGCTGAATATACGCTTGGAGATGTATGCGATGAGACCCTTTTCTCTCAGGTATCAAAAGATTTCCCCGGTCCGTGGGATGGACTTGTCTATAGTGTCGGCACCATTAACCTTGGCAGTATTAGACGACTTACCAGTGCAGACTTCTTACACGATTTTCAAGTTAATGCCATGGGAGCAGCTCTCGCAATAAAATCCGGTTTACCAGCACTTAAGAAAAGTCAGGGAACCCCTTCAGTTGTACTATTTTCCAGCGTCGCTACAGTCCAGGGGTTCACCTTCCATAGTTCTATTGGGATGGCGAAAGGTGCGGTAAGCGGCCTAACGCTATCGCTTGCAGCAGAGCTGGCCCCAAAAGTTCGGGTCAATGCCATTGCTCCCTCACTAACCGACACCCCACTTGCTCAATCAATACTAGCAAATACGAAGATTACTTCGGCAGTGACAGAGCTCCATCCACTAAAGAAGCTTGGCACGACTGCTGATATTGCAAATCTTGCCGCATACCTGATCTCAGAGGAATCGGGTTGGATTACTGGACAAATATTCAACGTTGACGGGGGCCGTTCAACCCTCAGGCCTAACGGATAAATGAACTATCACCAGTCGGTTGAATTCAGTTCAAAGGTAGGAGGATGTCATGGATGTTGTTTTGCTTTCCCGCTTGCAGTTCGCCTTCACAATCATGTTCCATTACATTTTTCCGCCGCTTACCATAGGGCTCGGATTAGTACTAGCCTATCTCGAAACCAGACACTACATCACCAAAAAACCTATTTTTGCCATAGCCTGCCAATTCTGGACAAAGATCTTTGTTCTAAACTTCGCAATAGGAGTATCTACTGGTATCGTCATGGAGTTCCAGTTTGGAACCAACTGGGCAACCTACTCTCGGTTTGTCGGCGATGTCTTTGGCAGTGCTCTTGCCGCTGAAGGCATTTTTGCATTTTTCCTTGAATCAGGATTTTTGGCGATCGTAGCTTTTGGCAGGGAAAAGGTAAGTGCCGGGTTGTACTTGTTCAGTATGTACATGGTGGCTCTGGGTTCAATCTTTTCCTCAATATGGATTGTTGTTGCCAATAGTTGGCAGCAGACACCTGCCGGCCACCACATTGTCGACATTCTCCGACAGGGCTCCGGGGCTGACGGTTCCACAGAAATGGTTCCATGGGTCGTGGACGGTGTAATTCAACGTAGAGCCGAAATAGTTGATTTCATGGCGATGGTTTTTAATCCCTCAACGGTACAGCGTCTCAGCCATGTGCTTTTGGGCTGTGCAGCTGTTGGTGGCTTCTTTGTGTTAAGCATTTCCGCTTACTATATTCTCAAAGACAAACATCACGAATTTGCCCGCTATTCCTTTAACGGAGCCCTTCTATTTAGTCTCGCAGCGTCACTCGGACTCGGCATCAATGGCCACAGCCAGGCACAAAATGTGTATAAATACCAACCGGCAAAACTGGCGGCCTTCGAAGGACACTATAAAACCGGCCGCGCCGACCTCAACCTTATTGGCTGGCCCAACGAAAAAGAGGAACGTATCGATTATGAAATCAGCGTTCCCGGTGGTCTCAGTTTTATGGTGTTTGATGATTTTACCTTCAGTAAACCTGTGGTCGGACTCGACAGATTTAAACCAGAGGACCGGCCTCCATTATTGATACCTTTTTTTTCCTGGCGCGTGATGGTTGGGTTTGGAGGCCTGATGATAGGTCTCTGCTCTCTGGGCATAATATTCAATCGTAAAAAACAACTTTCAGAAAAACGACCTCTTCTCTGGGCCTTTGTTTTCGCCATAGGCTTTGTAATGCTGGCAAACGAGAGCGGCTGGATAGCGGCAGAAGTCGGACGACAGCCATGGACGGTGCACCCCCCTGTTCTCTGGAATAGTGATGGTACCGACTTGGTCACAGGTGCAGATGGTCTGTATCAGTACGATGAAACCCTCGGTCTACGGACAAGCAAGTCTTTCAGTGCAGCTGTAAGTGTTGCAGAGGCAAAAACCTCCCTGATTCTTTTTACCATTCTCTATGTCGCCTTGACCGCAGTCTGGATTCTGGTGCTTGACCGGAAAATACGCACCGGCCCGGAAGCTCTGCCAGCAACCTCAGTTCCTGGTAGTTCTGGAGTTGTGGGGGCAGCAAGTGACAGAAAGCATGCTCGACTGAACAATGGCGAAAAAAGTCAAGGAGGTGCATCATGAGTTATGAATTTCTGTGCATTACCTGGTTTGTAATACTTAATGTCCTCCTCATCGGTTATGCAATACTTGATGGTTTTGACCTCGGGGTTGGCATTCTCCATCCTTTTGTTGCAAAGACAGATCATGAGAGGCGGCTGGTAATGAATAGCATCGGTCCTCTATGGGATGGCAACGAAGTGTGGCTCGTCACCTTCGGAGGAGCATTGTTTGCAATGTTTCCAAATGCCTACGCATCCATCTTCAGTGCCTTTTACATCCCCTTTGTACTCCTGCTCTTTGCCTTAATTTTTCGCGCAGTTTCACTGGAGTTTCGCTCGAAACGCACGAGCCCTTTCTGGCGAAACTTTTGGGACATACTGTTTTTTATCGGCTCTACGCTTGCGACATTTTTGTTTGGCGTTGCAATCGGGGCGGTTATGCAGGGGTTGCAGCTTTCAGAGCTGGGCGACTATCAAGGAACTTTGCTCGAGATGCTCACCGGTTTTAGCATCAGTGTCGGCCTTTTTTCTGTTGCATTGTTTGCCATGCACGGTGCCATCTACCTCTACTTAAAAACAGAAGGTGAATTACAGCAACGTCTGTTGATGTGGATGAAAGGAACCTATTACCTCTACCTCACACTTTTTTTAATAGTTACTACCTGGTCGATTCTCTTTGTACCTGCATCATTACAGCATTTTGGGGAGTATCCCGTCCTGTGGCTTGTGCCTCTATTAAACATTCTTGCCATAGCAAATATCCCCAGAGCAATAGCAAAAAAACAACCCTTATATGCTTTTATAAACAGTTGTTGTACTATTGCTGCCTTGGTGTTTCTGTTCAGCGCTGCCCTTTTTCCGGATCTCTTGCCCGCCTCAAATAATACAGCATTTTCCATTACAATTTACAACGCAGCATCCAGCATACTGACACAGAAAATTGGACTTATCATCGTAGCCCTTGGGATGCCAATGGTTCTCTCATATACGATTTTGATATATTGGACATTCCGGGGGAAAGTAGAGTTAAGCGACAACAGTTATTAAGGTGACATGACCATGACAAACCAAACAGACGAGGTTACTTATCATCTGTTTCGAGCCAACCCACCTGACAACTCGGCCCTTTTGGGGCCCAGCAAGAAGATACTGTTTCATCTCAGTAATCGAAGTTATTGTACCTCCTTAAAAGCTGTATGAGGAAAGAAACAGTACGGGCGTTCAGGCGTTGGCCTTAAGTCTTATTTGTTCCCCCTGGCCAAACTGTAATTTCTGGTAACAGACGGAGCTCTTTTTTAAACTGTAGTACAGCCAACTCTTTTGCTTTGGCCTCAACATCAACTGTTGCGTCAAGATCGAACCATTCCTGTGGAAAATCTTCTACATTGATATAATCAGAGTGGGCTTGAGGCTTTGTAGAATCGTACCCATTACGGGAAGTAGAAATGTGGAAAAAGGGTTCACGACCAACCTTTTTCCAGCCTCGCAGGCATTCGGTCGTGGCATTTCTAATCGATAGCTCGTCAGGCAAACATCGATGATGGTGTACATCGTACACAAATGGGATTCCCATATCATCACAAGCAGGGATCAAGTCAGCAGGGCTATAGGATCGGTCATCATTTTCAAGGGTCAGGCGAGATTGAACCCTCGCCGACAAAAAAGCAAAATTATCCTTCAATCTTCCAAGGGCAAGAGCTTTATCTCCATATACTCCTCCCCCGTGGATATTGATTACATCCGCACCAATACTTTCTGCCAGCATCCCCTGATATTCAAGTTCCATTATGGTGTTTTTCACAACTTCCGAATGCGGGGATGAAAGGACATTGAATTGATCAGGGTGAAGGCTCAGTCTGATATCAAATTCGTGCCTGCAAGCCCGTATCTTTTCACATTGTGCCTTGATTGCCCAGTGATCTGGCAAATCACTAAGATGGTAACCAACATCTGGATGGGTAATCCTTGGAAAGAGTGGTGAGAGGACACGAAAAGCTCCTACTTCATTTGCTATAACCCACTCCAGAGCTTTACTTAAACTCAACACGTTTTCCAGACAAATAGAGGAGAGTTTTTGTAACTGCTCCCGCCTTGGCATCTTTTTTAGTGACGCAGCAGTTGTCTGACGAAACCGGATAGGCTCGTCATGGAATATGCAACATAACCCCAATCGAATCATTTTCCTTTCTGTCTCCTCTGACAACTGATCTCATCATACAATTCTAGGCAAATTGAAAAGCTTATCTGTTCTCTACCATAACCATTGCTACAAGTTGACCATTTAAAAATAGTCATCTCTGCCTATTCCCCCATATGCCCCATCCGAAAAAGAGTATTGCCAGCACGACCAGAACAACCGAGAGCCAACTCTCCGAGCTCTTATCGCTGAGTGTTATCCCGGCAACGAGCAGACCAACGGAGGCGATTGTCCAGGACAGTGTATTGATTGATCTCTCAAGCCGAACAAGCAAGCGACGGCTTTCAGGTGCAAAGGAATTCTTCAGTGTTAAATTACCCTGCTGGGCTTGACTGATGACAGCATCAACACTCTTTGGCAGTTTGTAGATAACCTGACCCATGGTGACAATTTCCTTCAACCAATCCTGCCAATTCAAATGGAGTTCTCTTGCCGCCAGCCGTTCTGCAAAAGGGATGATCTCCTGCCATGGGTCAAATTTCTTGTTGAGATCGGTGGCAATACCAGACAGAATAGCGACTGCTCGGATGGCAAAGAGCATATCCGCCTGAAACTGGAAGGGAGCACTATAGATAACATCTCGGTATTCTTGAATCAAGCTCTCTGCCTCGGCAAAAACGACATCCTTCATCTGCAGGGCATTTGCGCCCCAGAAACGATTAAGTAGAGCTTGATGAACCTCTTCGAGTCTTTTCAGATCAGCTCCAGGAAGCAGTGTACCCGCCTGCACATACGACTGTACGATACGGTAAGCGTCGCGGGTGGCGACTCCAATAGCATATTCTTTAAGTGCCGATTGCAGCCGGCTGGGAATATGGGTAACCATGCCAAAATCGACGAAAACGACTTGAAAAGGGCGATCTGCCTGATGCTCAACGGGGTCACCGGGATGAATTTCGGTCAATCCTTTATCCCGCTCCGCTTCTGTGGGCAGTGGCTTAATGAAAATGTTGCCGGGATGGGGGTCGGCATGAATGAAATGGGTTTCAAATATTTGTCTTAAATAGATGTTGTAAATCTTTTTGGAGACATCCACCAAATTAATGCCCGTCAAGCCAATCGCCTGCTGGTCGGCAATCTTTAAATAACCAACATTCTCCATGGTCAGAGTGTGGGCAGCACAGTAATCCCAATAGATACGTGGGAAGTGTACCCCTGGATCATCGACAAAGTCCTGTGCAAACCTTTCTGCATTCTTACCCTCAGTTGCGAAATCAAGTTCTGCTCTGGTCACCCTGGAGAACTCTTCAATAAGCCAGTCCAGATCAACTCTCCTGCTGACCCGCTGGTAGCGCTTAAGCCAACCAATCGCCAAGGAAATCGCCGCTAAATCGGTCTCAACCAGAATGTCAATGCCCGGCCGAAGTACCTTGACAACTACAGCTGCATGATTCTTGGCAAGGCGGGCGGAGTGGACCTGGCCGAGTGAGGCAGCACCCAATGGCACAGGCGAGAACCATTCAAAGAGCTCTGCAATCGGCCTGTTAAAATCCTCCTCGATCTGGTTCACAATGGCTGCGATCGGTTCTGCGGGAATTTCATCGAGCAAGCCGGTAAGTTCACTGGTAACTTCACGTGGGAGAATATCGACACGAACGGATAGGAACTGGCCAAGTTTAATCAGTACTCCACCCATCTCGATTGCTAAATCTCGATAACTTCGACTGATTTTCTGCCACCTTTGCACGGGGCTTCTCCTGAACCAGCGTAGTACCGGTCGGTTCAAAATAATATCCCAGAAAATAAGATGCAAAAATGATCTGATAAAAAAATTTACGGACTACTGAATAGCGTAGGCGATCAATTTTTCTCTTTGTCTCTACATCCTCTGTAGTATCAACAGTTTTCATTTTTTCGGCAGCACCTCGATCGTCACTGGCATGTTAACATCCTTGTCCACAGCATCCATTGGGTAAAATTTCCTGTTTAGAACCATTAATTATTGGGAGGATAGTTGTTTCTGAACTAAGCTAAAATACATACCATCTTGATTCTTGATCAGTTGGTCATGGTGGCCTTCCTCAACAATCGCTCCTTGGTCAAGGACAATGACTCGATCAGTATCTTTCACCGTTGACAGGCGATGGGCGATGATGAGCACTGTTCGGCCTTTCATGAGATTATTTAAGGCTTTTTGTACAAGATTTTCACTTTCGGCATCAAGTGCACTCGTTGCTTCATCTAGAATTAGGATGCGAGGATTCTTGAGCATAGCTCTGGCAATAGCTATTCTTTGTCTTTGTCCCCCTGAAAGCTGCACCCCTCTTTCCCCCACAAGGGTCTCATAATCTTCAGGAAATTCTTCGATAAAAGCACTGGCAAAAGCAAATTGAGCCGCCTTTTTTATCTCCTCAAAGGGTGCATCAGGTTTACCATACGCAATGTTTTCTCGAATTGAAGTCGACATCAAAATGGGTTCCTGTGAAACAGTCCCGATTTGTTGTCGGAGCCAGCTTGCTGAAAGATCAAGGATATTTGCTTGATCAATGAGTATTTCGCCCCCTCCAGAATCATAGAGTCTCTGGATGAGTGCAGCGATTGTTGATTTCCCACTTCCGGATCTTCCCACTAAGGCAATCGACTCCCCTTCTGCTATTTTCAAGTTGAGGTTTTGAAACACTTGATATTCGGGCCTGGTAGGATAAGAAAACTGAACATCTCTAAGGGTGATTTCGCCTGTTAAATGGTCAAGAGTGTTACCCTGCTTATTTTGAATCGTTGGTGTACGATTGAGTATCTGAAAAATTCTGGTACCGGCTCCTGCCGCATTCATGACATCTGTCCAAAGTGCTCCTAAAGTACTTACTGAAATTGCAACTGTCATAGTATAGAGAATAAAGGCAGAAAGGGTTCCTATAGTGAGCTCTCCTTCTATAACCATTCTCCCACCCAGCCAAAGAATTAATATTATGGCAAAAGATCCCAGTAAAGACATCGCACCCGTAAAATTTGCAACCAGTCTGATTTTCTTTTTTGCAACCTCAAGAGCTTTGTCCAATGCTTTCTGAAACCTATCACTTTCGATTGGTTCTGCTGCAAAGGATCGGACAGTACGAATATTACTCAAAGATTCATCGGCGATCGCACTGGCATTGCCAAGAGATTCCTGGATATTTCGAGAACTTTTACGCACCTTGCTTCCGAACTTTGCTGCCAGTAAGGCCAAGGGTGGCAGAACAACCAATAGCAGAATCGCAAGCTTCCATGAAGTATAAAAGAGAAATACCAGGCCTCCAACAGCACCAGCTAAATTCCTTAGGATCATAGATATATTGACACTGAGGGTGTTTTGCAAAACCGTCGAATCCGAATTAATTCGACTCATTAAATCTCCGGTTTTCTGGCCATCAAAATAACCAATTTCCTGTTCTAACAATGTATCGAAAAGCTTTGACCTGATTCTTTTGACGGTTCGCTCGCCAGCTAATGTAAAGAGATAGTATCGGAAAGCTGCGGCAAGAGATTGGATTCCCAAAAAAAGAAGCATCACCATCCCCATTTGATTGATCAAAACTAAGTTTTTAGTCTCTACAGCTTCATCCATAGTAATCCGTACTGCCTGTGGGAAAGCCAGGAGAACCAACGAACCCAGCGCAAGGAATATAGTCCCCAAAATCAAAAGTTTACGCTCCGGATAGGCGAACTTGAAAAGTTGTACTAATTCTGAGGGATTGAGTCGTTTCGTCATAAGTATTCCAAGAATGAAATGTGAAAATATGTTTTCTCTTTACCCATAATAGGCATGTATTTCATTCTTGCCTGTGCTTTTGGAACTGTGGTCCTGAACAGTTTGTGTTGAATGATTGTTCGACGTAACGGAAGTTGTCTGATCTCGACCGTGATTAGGCCACTGCGACAGGAGCTCTCGTTCGGGCAAAACGAAAACAAAAAGAAGGTGTCTTCATCTGCGATTCGATGGATTGATACCCGTTTAGCCACGTAGAATTGATAATGGCGGGGTCCGCCAATAAATACGTAGTATTTACTACCAATACACTCCTCATTTATCCGTATTGCTGAAGTTCTCTACCATTCTTAGAATTTTGGTAAAGATGAACAACTATTGAACCCCCAAATAAGGATGAGTAATGGAAAGGATAAATCTGGCGTCAATGGAATTTTCAATTCAATGGGAAAGCTCTTACGCTGTTCATAGTGACAGGAAATTTGTTGATAAAGTACATTTCTGGCGTGATATATTCCCAGGACAACTAAATAAATATGCTGAGCATCTCCTACCTGGGGAGAGCCTTAGAGAAGAATACAGTGCTGGAATGTTGGTTCCGCCATTTGATCAGCAACGGATAAAAACGTTTAAGAGTAATCAATTCAAAAACAACATCGGAGAAAGTGTTATCCCTCAAATTGGAAAATTTTATCCCCAAGGGTGGGCATGGAAGGCATTGAATTGCTTTCCACCAAACACTATTCCTTTCCGAGTCGTAGAAAGGCATAATGAGCTTTTTGTTGCAGATACCAACCACCCGCTGTCTCGTTACCCATTGACTTTAGAGACGCGATTGATTGATAAATGGCAACCAGCGAAAGAGCGTGGTGGAGAATGCAAGGATATAGCATCAGTTTTAACAGGCGACGGACCAGGGATGCAAATACCCTATCATTGGGCTGCAAAAGATTGCTATACTCCATACCCTTTTCATAGAACAAACAATAGCGATGACTCCATGTTTTACCAAACTGCAAGACTGGTAAATCATCTCGATGACACTGCAATAGAACAAATCAAATCAATCCACTCCAAATTACTTTGCCCAAGCAATAAAATTCTGGATTTAATGAGCAGCTGGACCTCCCATCTCCCCAATTCGTATGAGAACTGCCAAATCACAGGACTCGGTCTCAATGAGCAAGAACTAAGGGTGAACCCACAGCTTACCAAAACCGTGGTTCACGACCTGAACCAACTTCCTCAACTACCTTTTCCTGACAACTCCTTTGATGCAGTCATTTGTACTTCATCAATTGAATACCTCACCCAGCCTTTGGAAGTTTTAGCTGAAATCGCCAGAGTCACCATACCTGGTGGTATATTCATCACAACGTTTTCAGACAGATGGTTTCCGGGTAAAGAAATTGAACCTTGGGCTGATTTACACCGTTTTGAGCGGTTGGGCCTCATTTTGGACTATTATCTAAAAACCGGGAAATTCGAGAATATTCACACCGAGTCTATATTAGGCTTACCCAGACCACTCACCGACAAACACATAGCCAAGTCATACGTCTCAGATCCAATATTTGCTGTCTGGGCCAAGATCAAGTGGACGTAATCGAGAAAATTTAATAAAAAACTGGTTTGCAATATATGAAAACCATCATGCTGAGAATACCACTCTATATGGTCTGTCTTTATCTGTAAGTCAACTGAACCACAGGCGGCGGGTGCAGCAAGCCATCTATCCACCTGGAAGGCCAGCCTTCCACCCCATGTAATGCTCCTAATAATCCTCCAAGCAATGCCCCCCTCCCCGCATTGTCACCACCGCACATGGTATTTACAATGAGGCTTTTCTCAGGTGAATCGCAATATTTTAGAGCCAGGAACAATGTTGCAGGAACAGCTTGATCAGCATAACAGGCTGAGGAGAAGTGTTTTCCCACCACGATGTCATCAGGGTAATCCTTCAATGACTCTAATCCCTGAAAATCGAATGTAATGTTACTTTCACCGCTACCTTTTTGAATTGATTCTTGGAGAGAATTACCTTGAAAAAGGTTAAGTAGAGTTGATGCAATAAATGCCCCCCATCTATTCATGATCGAGCCGCCATGGGTCAGAGCAAGATGCTCCAATGCAACCTTTTTCGCATACTCAGGCGCCTCAGCATAAGCAATTACCAGAGGGAGCATCAGGCTGAACCCGCCAACGTGGTGTTCATCAATTCTGCCGCATTTACTAGGACTCTTGCCTTGTCCATAGTTGATAAAAAAATGCCTGAGATACTCTTCGACATACGTGTCTTTATGGTTTCCAGGTGTTGTTAAAAAAGAGATCATCCTCTCCAGCCAGGATTCCGCAAGGTACGAGTCGTTCTGCTGCATTAGTATTAACAATTCTCTCACCAGTTTGACGTTGAGAGTGTTTTCTCCTGCCTTAAGAAACTGGTGGTAATGAATGTTCTTTACTCCCCAATATTGCGCCTGGTCGTGCAAAATATCTGCAGAACTATTTGGTGGATTATAGGACGAGCGCCACAGGATAGAACCGGGATGTGGATTGAGGGGCTTAAGATATTTGTCCACCTCTCCATAATCTCTTCGAAGTGCCCCAGTATCGTAGTACCAATGAACCGGCATCGCCAATGCATCTCCTATGAAAAGACCAAACAGGGCGCCCGTAATCCGATCTTGAAATGAGATTGTTTTTTTCATGACATTGTCTCACTATGTATCTATTGAGCCTATTCTTTATCGAATCGGCATAACGACATGATATGTATGTTGACAAAAGTTACCACCGTAACAAAAACATAGGTTAATGATATTCGATACTGTCATTCAGCCAGATATGAAGTTAAAATAAATATTTTGATTGATACTCTTAATTTTTTCTAAGGTTCAAAAGAGAGAGGTGAAACAATGAAAGTTGTCGCATTCTGTGGTAGCGGACGAAAAGAGAGTAACACAAAGTTATTACTTGAATCAGTTCTTAAACCGTTGGCTGATGCAGGAGCTGAGACTGAAATAATTGAACTTGCTGGAAACGAGATCAGAGGATGCATGGCCTGCTATGTGTGTTTTTTAGAAAAAGACCGTACCTGTGTACTGAAGAAAGACATCGTCAACAGTTGTATCGCCAAAATGGCTGAAGCTGATGCCATTATTCTTGGTTCTCCCGCATACTTTTCCGATATCACAAGTGAGATGAAAGCCCTTATTGATCGAAGTGGCATGGTCAGCCAGGCTAACGGAGATTTATACAAGCGTAAACTAGGAGCAGCTGTAGTGTCTGTCGGCAGAGTTGGTGCTCTCCATGCCTTTGATACGATGAATCATTTCTTTTTGGCTAATCAAATGATCGTTGTTGGCTCAAACGCCTGGAATATTGGGATAGGGCCAGAAAAAGGTGAAGTCGTAGACGATGAGGAAGGAATGAAAACCATGCACCAACTTGGTGAAAACATGGCCTGGCTACTCAAGAAAATGAAAACATAATTTATAGCTTGTTTATCTGTAAACACCAAAGACCGTTTCTGTAAAAAGAAGACTCCATAACACAGTTCGCAACCAGTTGGTCAGCACAAGACGAGATATGATGATTGGATCTTTTCCATAACGGCTCAGCCTTTTATGGTTGGGAACAGAAAGGCTGAAGGTGGAAGTCAATACTGCTAAGATCATCAAAATTCGTATCCCTCTATAGTCATTATTAAAAATATGTACCAATTCCACCCCTATTTGGAGGAGTATAAGGGGACTGACAATCAGGCTGATGAGACGCATGTATCTACCATGCCATACAATGAAGTCCTTCTCTTGGATATATCGAAAAGAGGGGTAGATTATAAGTTGAACAATCCATATAAGGACCAACAGTCCACTATCAGCAAAGATCTGGATATCTATCATACTCGTCTATCTCCTTATGACTTAGTGCTTCACAAAACTATACCCTCATCCAAAAACCCTCATTTATCTGAAACGATATCATGCATTCGAAAATGAAAGCTATCAGAACGAAGATCCTGGCAATACATCTTCAGGGGCTCCTGAATTGATGGAAAGGAAATATCTGCCCAGGGGATGTTTTCTGGTAAAACGAGCTTAACCTCAAGACTTTCGGCCCCTGCTGCGTAAGTATCACCAGCAAGATTTGCACGAAACATGAAATAGGCCTGGTTAATGTGAGGAATATTTATAACTGCATACGGAGTCAAATCTATTATCTTGGCGCATGCTTGCTCCTCAGTCTCACGGATTGCACATTCTGCCAGGGTTTCGCCATTTTCGAGATATCCCGCAGGTAAAGTCCACTTACCTAACGACGGTTCTATAGCTCTACGACACAATATAATTTTTTCATCGCACATTGGAATGACTCCAACAACCGTTTTAGGGTTACAGTAAAAATTAGTATGGCAGTTTTCACAAACGAATCGTTGTCTATTGTCTCCCTCTGGTACTTGACTCCGCACCCCGCTTCCATAATTTGAGCAATATTTCATTTGCTCATCCTTTTAGCATATCTACAAGCACTGCTTAAGTTGTCGTAGACAAAACTACCACCTTTCAGAACACGAGAGACAGCAAGGTGGTGTCGACGACTTTTTGTCTGAGGCCGGGGAGTTCTGGAAAAAAATACTTTGAAAAAATGTGGGTGCAGAGATAGAGGTTACTTCTCTGTCAGTCTGCTGTTTTTACAACTTCAGATCTGCATGTTGAAAGTAAAGTAGTTCACCATTTCACGTATAGTAATCTCCTTTTCCTGTTAGGTATTCTTTCGTTTCCTGGCAACCGTAACAATCCAACTTTCAAGCCCATATTATTTCATTAGAAATATATTTTTATCCGCCAACAATGCCCTACAGGTCTAACGCCTGTGGGCTTTTCTGTTGGTGAACATCACTTGAAAGTACGGAGGAGAGGTTATGGTCAGTGAAGAGTACAGCACTATTCTCCAGCTAAGTTCCTTGAGAAGGTCAGGAGAACTTCCAGGCTTGCAGGTCTGGAACTTATCCGGCAGGCAGTCACATTGTTTGTCATCTTACAGGACGAAAGTGTACCGACATGGACAAAGGCACTTATCGTTGGTGCACTTGGCTATTTCATTTGCCCGTTTGACTTGGTACCGGATTTTCTACCAGGAGGATTCGCAGATGATCTGGTTGTCCTGGCACTAGCTATACAACAGGTTGTTGTCTACTGCAGACTGACAGTAAAAGAGAGGGTAAAGAAGTCACTACTGAAGATGAGTTGCATTTCGCTGATTAATTACAGATAACTTTAAGCCAAGCATTTCATTTTTGGTTTTCCGGGGCAAGGAGAAGTATGAAATACCCGGCTTAAAGTTGGTCATTCAGGGTGATCTGTACAGTGGTCAGAATGAATGTTTTATTTCTGCTCCAGTGCCTCTGCAAGCAACTCCATTGTATGAGCACAACGGATTGATGGTGCGGCCTTGTTTATACTGCCTTTAAGCATGATCATGCAGCCGGGACAATCCATGGCAACCGTTTTGGTGCAGGTGTTTCTGATTGTTTCGACCTTGTCAGCGGTTATCTGTCTCGAAATCTGCGGGTGGCTCAGAAACGAGTATGTGCCGCCAAATCCACAGCATCTATCGCTGTTTTTCATCTCCTTAACAGAATAGCCGGACGCATTGAGCAGTGCCCGTGGTTCACGCCAGACATCGTTGCCGCGTTTTAAGTGGCATGAATCATGGTAGGTGACGTCCTGTCTGGCATCCAGATCAGCGAGTTCAGTGGAGCCATTCAGAAATTTTTCGATAAATGCGGATGCATCCATGGTCTTATCTGAGAGTTCTACAGCCTTCTGAGCCCACTCAGGATCATCTGCCAGCCGTTCAACAAAGTCGCGCTTAACACCCATCGTACATGTGGGACAGATACTCAATACATAGTCAACATCAGCTTCGGAAAATGCTTTAACCGATTGCTTGGCCAGGTAAATTCCAGTTTCAGTGTCACCCGAGTAAAGCGCAGGAATTCCGCAGCAATTCTGATCAGTCGGGAATACGACCTCAACTCCCAGGTGGTTCAGGACCTTAATAAGTGAGATGCCCACTTCGGGGTAGACAAAGTCAGCACCGCAGCCAACAAAGAAGCCGACACGGTATTTCGGACTTTTTACATTCTGTTTAAATGTCTTGAACTGGTCCCGAAAAGATGCTTCGGCAATCGAAGGCAGATCACGCCACTCAGTAAGATCCTTAGACATGAAATGCATTGGCAGATGCCGTATCACTTTAACGTCATCTGCTCCAGCAGAGTCAGCGGTTATAGGTCGTTGAAGCTTGGATGCTGCTCTCACCATGCTGTGAAACAGGCCACGGTTTTTCATTACGGCTTTAAATGCGATGTTTTTAACAATGCCCATGCCGTGTTTTTCTGTAACCATGCCGCGAAGATGAAGAATAATCTCTTCAAGATCAATCCCCGCTGGACACACTGCGGTGCACGAACGGCAACCTATGCAGGCGCGGGTGATTTCTTTTGCCTTGTCCAATCCTTCGTAAAATGCGGTAAGGATAATTCCAATAGCAGAAATGTAGATAGAGCCGAAAACGTGGCCGCCAACAGTCTGGTACACCGGGCAGACATTGGCACATGCACCGCACTGGATACATCTGAGTGCGTCACCGCATGCAGCAGATTCATAGAGTGTTTCTCTGCCGCCGTCTATAAGAATTATATGCTGTTCTTTGCTCTCGCCCCCAGTAGGTACTGCACCTTTTATCCATGTTACATAGGATGTTAGCAGCTGGCCGGTGGCATTTCTTGGCAGGAGGCGGGTGACCTTGATAGCATCTTCCATATTGCGAACCAGTTTATGAATACCGGCAAAGACAATATGTGTTTTAGGAAGGGTAGCACAAAGTCTGGCATTACCTTCATTGGTTACAAGGCCGATACCGCCGGTATCAGCTATAAGAAAATTGGCACCGGTGAGGCCGATATCCGCATTGAAATATTCTTTTCTCAGGTTCTTTCTGGCTGCATCTACAAGTGTCTTGATTTCAGGTGAGAGCTCTTCACCTGTTTCTTTGCTAAAGAGTACTGCCACTTCTTCTTTAAACATATGAATGGCAGGCATAACCATATGGGAAGGCCTCTGGCCAGCCAGCTGGACAATCCACTCACCAAGATCAGTTTCTGATGCGCGGATTCCTTCTGCTTCAAGCGCCTTATTGAGATGTGCCTCTTCAGAAACCATGGATTTTGATTTAGCGATCAGTTTGGCGTTTTTCTTTTTAGCCAGTTTGATCACATAGTCATTGGCTTCTTTGGTGTCTTTAGCGATAAAAACAATTGATCCTGCAGCTTCTGCATTTTTAATAAACTGCGCGAGTAACTCTTTGCGGCGTGCACGGACATCATTTTTAATTTCCGCTAATTCTGTTCGCATCTGCTCGAAATCGAGGCCGCGAAAGGCATTTTCTCTGGCAATAAGATACGCGTCGCCGAAAAGGTGCAGGGCTTTGCTGAGCTTAGGGTCGTTTATCGCTTTTTCTACACGCTGTTTGTAGTTGCTGTTACTCATAGTCATTTTATACTCCTGGAATAAACCTGTTACATTTCCATAATATCTTTAGAAACAGACTCGACTATGAGAATGTGAAGTTCCCGTGGGCCATGGCAACCTATGGTCAGCACTCTCTCGATATCCGCAGTTCTGCTGGGGCCTGTAATATATGCGATAAAACGCGGCTCAGGTCCCTTGTTGAGCTGGGTCATTGGTGCCACTGCCGCAAGATTATCTGCAAGAATTGTTTCGGGATCAATAATGACGAAATGAACTTCAGGCAGGGTGGTAGCAAGTCGAATATTTTCATCGGTACTTTCAAGGACAACTGTGCCTGTATCCGCCATACCGAAATTGCAAAATGTCACACCCGCAGCAGGGACATGGCCTGCCTCCCGGAAGTTACCGGTAAATACGTCAACACCGGCTTGCTGCAATGCACTTTTAAGCGAATGCCTGATTGAAACCGCAGTGTCTGGAACGAGTGTGGTTCCTTTGCTTCTGGATGCTACATATTCAGCAATTGCATCAATGTTTGCAAGTTCTGTAACCTCAGCCCCAACTTTACGCGAGGCCTCTATGAAGGTTTGGAGATAATCGGGATTTGACATAATACGTACTCCTATGGGTTAAGCAAAGAACGACTGCTTATTTTCCTAGTATCCTGTCATGCCTCAGATGTCTAATTCTGTTCGCTCTTTTCACTTCCTGACTTCGGTACTCGTTCTGTTACATAGCGCTGCTATGCTCGATCACTCGTGCCTCGCAGGAAGAGAAAAAGCTTCACATGATTATGACATCTGACACATGACATGACACCAGTTGTTGAGAAAAATAAACATATCGTCAAATCATTTGACAGCATGGCTATTGTTCTCATGAAGGCTGATTTACAGCATCGTGTTGTGCTCAATTCACTATCGAAAACTCAAAATTAGTAGATTCAGATAGTGAATTGTTTTCTTTAGCACCTGCCCCTTTTAAAGGTTATGGCGTAATCCTAAATACATCGGGGAAAAAACTGGTTTCACAGGTTGTAATGGAGCCATTATCAGCCAGCACCGAAGAAAATTGTAGGTAGCCATGTCACTATTGGCGGACAAGCTGCCAGAATGAGCAGGCCAAGAATCTGTAGCAGGACAAACGGGAGAATACCCCGATAAATATGCCCCATTGTATAGCCCTCCGGAGCAACACCTTTGAAGTAGAAAAGAGCGTAACCAAATGGAGGTGTAAGAAACGATGTCTGCAGATTTACACAGAGTAGAATCGAGAACCAGAGCGGGTTAAAATCAAGCTCCATAGCGATAGGCATAAAGATTGGTACAGTTACTAAAAGGATAGCTGCCCAGTCGATAAACATACCCATGAGGAAAACGATTCCCATCATGATAAGTAGAACCATCCATCTGTTCATGCCTGAACCAACCAGAACATCGGCAACAACATCACCACCGCCCATCGACATGAAAACTGTTGAAAAGAATTTACCGCCAATAAAGAGCATCATCACCATTGAGGTTGTGCTCATTGTGGCATGGGCTGATTCTTTCAATACTGTCCAGTTTAATTTACCGTTGAAGAGTGCGAGTATGAGCGCACCGAGCGCCCCAAGTGCCGCTGCTTCAGTAGGTGTGGCAACGCCAGCCAGGATCGTACCCATTACGGCCAGAATAAGAGCCATTGGCGGAATAAGACATTTCAGAGTAAGAACGATTTTCTGCGTTGGGCTCCATTTAGACGCCTCTTCTTTGCTGATAGGCGGTCCAAGAGACGGGTTGATGTTGCAACGAATAAGGATGTAGAAAAAATACAGCGACGCCAGCAGCAATCCCGGAAGGATTGAAGCTGCAAAGAGATTACCAACAGAAGTCTCTTTAAGGCCGGTAAGGCCTCCATATACAACCATCATGATAGATGGCGGGATCAGAATTCCCAACGTACCGGCAGCGCAGATTATTCCGCTTGAAAGCTCTTTCTGATACCCTTTGCGCATAAGTGCAGGAGTTGCGAGCAGTCCCATTGCTACAACAGATGCTCCGATAATACCTGTGGTGGCTGCAAATACAGTACAGACAACAACTACCGCTAGTCCAAGTCCACCCTTGAGACCACCTAGTACAACAAAGAGCGTTTCAAAAAGCTTGTCTGCAACTTTCGATCTGTCGAGCAACTGCGCCATGAGGATAAACAGCGGGATGGCAACCAGAACATAGTTGTTCATCAGCCCCCAGGTGTTGTTGGCGAACATATCGAAAAGTGCAGGGATATCAAATCCGTTATCAATAAGCCCAAAGAGTGTAGCAACCGCAGCAAGAGTATATGCAAGCGGGTGGCCAAGGGTAATGGCGAGAATCAGTGTGCCGAACATGGCCACTGTTAACATTTCCGGGCTCATATTAATTCTCCTCCTTACCAAATATTGCCTGCAGATCATGGATCAGGTTGGAGATTCCCTGCAGCAGCAAAAGAAAAAAGCATATGGCCATAATTACTTTAAAAGGGTAAAGCGGCGGGGCCCAGCTTGTAGAGTTTAATTCACGACCAATGACGGAGGTGATTGCAAATTTTGTAGACCAGATAGTCATACCCAGCATTACAGGCAGCATGAGCAATGATGTGGTTAAAGCGCTGAGTATAGCCCGGATTTTAGGTGACATCATTGATGTGAAAATATCTACCTGAACGTGACCTTTTTTGACATCAGTATACGATATCCCGAACATGTAATGCATGCCGTAAATAAACGCTGTCGCCTCAAACCCCCAAATCGTTGGGGAGTTGAATCCGTAGCGCATGAACACCTCATAGATGACTACTGCCAACAGAGGGATAATGAGCATTGAGGTTACTTGACCCTGACGGATACTGAACGCATCAATGGTGTTAGCGATTTTGGAGAGCATTGTCTGATAACCTTTTTCTCAGTAAAAACATAAACTCAAGCCTGTGGGTGCCCTCTTCAGGTGGTCAGAAGAGGGTCGAACTTGCTAGATACCTGTTCCGCATTTCGCTCTATTAAATTAAGCGAAATGCGGTTTATAGCTTAGGTAACTGACCTTATTTGTTAGTAAGTTCTGAGATGTAAGTGTCATGTGGCCAAGGGGTAACGCCACTGCTTGCTTTTCTCCAATCAGAATAATCCCTTCGGAACGCTTCCTGGCTGTCGAGAATTTTCTTAACATCCGGATATTTGGCCTTCATCTCTTCGGTGTAGGCTTTTGCGACTTTTGCGAACTCGATGAGGGTTTCAGGTTCCATCTGGACTATTTCAACTTTCTCTTTGATCATGTTAATAGCTTTAGCGTTCAGGTTGTTAATCCAGCTGATGGACCAGAGCTGGGTTTCCTTGGCGGCGATTTTAACAATCCACTGCAGGTCTTCCGGAAGTTTGTCCCAGGCATCTTTATTGAAAAAGATCGCACACTGGCTGGCTGGCTGATGAACGCCAGGCTCAATAACATACTTGGTGATATCGTCAAAACCCATTGGGTAACTCATGGCTGGAGCGGAGAACTCGGCAGCATCGATAATACCACGCTCAAGTGCGAGGTAAACTTCGCCACCTGGCAGTGGGGAAACAGATGCACCAAGATTATTCATTATGTCCATATACCAACCAACGGTGCGGAGACGTAAACCTTTGAAATCCTCCATCTTGGTTGCACGCTTGTTGGAAAAGAGTCCCATGTCCTGACCGGTCTGACCACCAGGGAAGGCGACGAGGTTGAATTTGCCGTAGAGATCCTGCATCATCTCAAGGCCGCCGTTTTCGTAGAGCCAGATGTTATAGCCTTCAGGATCCAGGCCAAAAGGCACATCACCCAGTGGTACGAAGGCCTCATTCTTACCTTTCCAGTAACCCGGCCAGTCGTGCCCTACCTGGGCAGAACCTTTTGAAACTGCATCAAAAGACTGCATAGCCGGTACCAGTTCACCAGCTGAGAAGGGTTTAATGTCAAGGCGGCCACCCGAGGCCAGGCGGACACTATCTGCAAAATGAACGGCAATATCGTAAAAAAGTAGTCCTTTGGACCAGGGCATTACCATTTTCCATTTTATCTGCTCTGTTGATGTCCCGAATTTTACTCGTTTTGCGATTTTGTGACGATCATCAACGCCAAATTTTTCCCGCTTTGCATTAGCGGTACCGGCGGCTACTGTTATTGCCAGACCAACTGTCATCGCTGCTGTTAAAAAACGTTTCATTCAAACTCCTCCTAAAGGGTTTTTGCTTTTGCGCCTGCTTGTCAGACGCACCTCATTAATTACATGGTGAACAGATGTGTCTGCCCCGTTCAGACCATGCAACTTTAGTTTTTATGATGGGTGAAGGTTGATACTTCGGTGAGGCGGTGGTTGTAAAAAATGACCTAATTGGGCCAGGTGTATACGGTGGAGGAGATACAGATTTTATAACGGAACGACTGTTTGGGGTTCTGGAAGAGAGGGGAATACTCTGTGTTGAGGCTGATATGAATGGAATATTATCGGTATGGATGATTTCAGCCTTCAATGTGCCAGTCTCCTGAGAACGATGCGAATCCGTGTTTTAGGTATCGGAGGATAACATAAAAACATGGCTTCATTTTGTGTTCGCGCCAAGTGGTAATATTTTTTTACCATACCATTTCGTAAAATCTACGCAATAATATTTTTTGGTGTAACGTTGTGGTTGTAGCTCGATGGTTTGTTTTTACTGACTAAAAAAATGTATTATTGTCGAAAATGGAACTTCTGAGCATTCTGCTGTTGTCTGTGTGGCAGGTGGTTGTATCGATTTGTGTAGCGAAGTGTCGTGCTGTGGTAAGTAAATATACAGAATGTGTTCATGAGGCAGTGGCGGTGAGAGTCGTTGTTGCTGTTTAGCGTAAACCGTTGAAAGGCACGACAAAGAGGTGCATGTAAATGAGTGGATCTTTAACATGCTGTATGTGTATAGTTTTATGACTAATGGTTTGGTGTAGGTACCATGTGGATGCACTTGGGGAGTGACTGTGAAACGGTTAGGTGTCGTATTGAAGAAGTGTCTGCTTAGCGGGATAGATTGAAATTACTGGTATAAAATATTTACCTGATGGCAGGCTTTTGCTGGGGGGATAGGTTTGAGGGTGTTTGGGGGGGAGAAGGCATGGCAGTGAGCAGTCGGGAGGGTTGCAGCAGAAGAATACCGGAGTTTTTCGGCGTGAGGGTCGGAATTTTAACTGTTGTTTTTATGAAACCCAGGTTTACAAATACTTGCTGTTTCCCACTTGGGTGGTCGTGTATTTTTGCATTTGGAGTAATCTTCTAAAAAAGAATACGTGTCTGGATGTACACTGCAGCAGAGCAGTATGGGTAACAAAAGCAGGGAACGGAAGGGGGCTTCAGATTTCTGTCCCGGAATTGTTCTGAAAGTTCTAAGAGAAGATGAAAAATTCCGGGTGGAAAACGGTGGATTGATGATGTTTCTCGGACAGCCTCCTAAGGGGTTCGGCTCGATTTCTCGTCTTTGTCCGTGATAGTAATTGCCTGTTTGAGCATTCGGCTTTCATCGCAGAGGAATGTGATCAGGAAATTGATGTGTTCACGCATGGCTTCGTAGGCTGAGCCGGCATCACGCAGACGAATAGCATCAGTTATAGCCTGATGATGATCGAGAATACGTTCAAGATTTTTTGGATCCAGATAAAGTTTTTTGGTACTCTCTTCGATGCCAAAATGGAGCAGGTCATACATGTTCTTCATGAGCATGATCTGGACCTGATTCTTGGTCGCATATGCAAGTGTCATGTGAAAACGAACATCTTCGAGAATTCCGAGTTCGCCCTTGGCGATTGTTGCACGCATCTCTTCGACATGTCTGTCCAGTAAATCGACATCTTCTGCCGTTGCTCTCAATGCTGCACTGGTCGCTGCGTGGCATTCCAGTGCCATGCGAACTTCCAGGAGATCACGCATGTTGGCTTCGCCCATATCTATCATGTCTTTAAGGAGGTTGTGTCCTTTTACTTCCTTGGGATTGGTAATAAATGTTCCCTGTCCCTGGGTGTTTTCAACCATCCCGAGCTCTATAAGTTTCTGGATAGCCTGGCGGATTGTTGGTCTGCTTACTGAAAGGATTTCAGACAGTTCACGTTCTGATTTGAGTTGTTCGCCCGGGCGAAGGTCGCCTTTGAAGATCATATCTCGAATACGTTCGAAAACCTGATCGGCAAGTTTTTTAGGTTTGAGCGTGTTGGGAACCATTGTGGGCCGGTCTGCCATCGTGTCTCCTGTTGCATAGTATGCATATCTTAAGCAAAGTCTGTTACGACGAGTTGCGAAAGGTGCTATGTAAAAAATAATTACGTAATTATATTCAATTCCCAGGGATTACTTCAAGCTCAGAGGGAGTGGTGAAATACGATCTGTATGTCATCAGACTATAACCATGCAAGTTGTGGTTGAGTCAACAATATTGCAGATAGAAGTAATGTGCTAGTGATGAATGGCAATGTTTGATGCGTAATATTTATGATGTTTTTTGTCGATAAAATGCCTAAAAACAAAGCGCTAAGATATCGCAGAACTATTGTCTTTGCAATACTTTGCTGTAATTCTTCAGGTTGTTTGGGTAGGTTTGGCAGGTGGTAAAATTTATTTTCCAATAAATCTGTCAGCTAGGGATTGGAAGGAGGAAGGTTTGTGTATAGTGGTCTTTTTGCTGGTAATAAAAAATGGGAGAGCTTCAAATGGTGTATCCCGCTCCGTGGAAAGTTATACAGAAACAATGATTGTTAGGCAAGCTGCTCGATTTTCTTTTTTGGTCCAGCTCTGAAAGTTTCGGCTGATACTATGGACATAGGTTCCGCTCTTCGAGATTTTTTTGCTTTAACTCTTGTACCTGTTTATGCGAAAGCTTTCGGGTTCAAAGACGAATATACTCTCTCTCAGGTTATTCAAAAATATGATGAAAAAGAACGTATGGAGATGTTTTTAGATAAGACTCACCCTAAGCATGGCTTTTCCTGGTATGCATTGAGGACTATCCAGGATTCGCCTATGTGTACCGGCTCGCAATGATAAACACCTGGACCCGCAATAATGACTCCATACCCACATTAAGTGAGAATAAGGTTCAAGGCATCATCTGTAATAAGTACAGTTCTATATACGCAACCTGAGAAGAAAATCGATTAAGCAGAGGTTCTTCATGCCATTTTAAGCCTCTTCCTCAATTGGACGAAAGTAGTATCATCACCTGGACTGTTCGGAAATAGAGCAACATTTTATGCTTTGAAATTGTGCTTCGCGACTCTCAGGATGCACAGTAAAAACATAAACTTGACCGGTATGGATAGTGTTTATTGTTAGCACTAAGAATCATTAAATTTGAGACTACACGATAGCCCCTTGCTTTCGCACTGAGCTGGTCGGACAGACAAGGTTCAAGGTAGCCCAACACTTTCCGTTGCCTTCAGGGAGCAAAGGATTGCTGCTGGCCAGGTTAAGTGAGTCCTAATGGATATACTGTTGAGATTTATCCTGAGCATTATTGATGGTGAACACACTGTAATAGTACAATGATTGATAGAGGTTGGTGATTATCTGAGAATAATGAAGAGAATTCGGCTCCGGTCGTCTTCCGGTACTTGGAATTTCGTTGATTGACGTCAATAGGATTTCGGCGCGACGCATTCGAGTCGAGTTGCAGCAACCCGCGACAGCCCGTAAACCTACCTGAAATAATCCGGCTGAAGCAGAAAAAAGGTCCCTTCAGGTGCAGCTAAAATGTTACATGTGGACACTTTGAGCACCCAGGACTGTTCTGTGAGGTAAAACCACCGGATATAACTTTACAAAGTTGTTATTGCAAAATGGATCGGTTACGTTTTAGTCGTCGTGATGCTGAGGTGGGCTTCGCAGACCCCTTTGAAATGGGGGGTTACCGCAGCCCGTTTTGTGGAAGAGAGTGGTAGAATTCAGAGGGTAGTGACACAAGATCACTATATTGAATGTTGAATGGAAAATTTTGATACCGTCACGCTACGAGTTTTTCTAGCTGTTGCCCGCCTAGGCAGTATTGGTGCCGCAGCCAGACGCGAACATATAGCCACGTCTGCCGCATCAAGAAGGATCAGCGATCTCGAGCGGGATCTTGATATTGCATTAATAGCGAGAACTCCCATGGGGACAAATCTTACCTCAGCTGGCAAGGCTTTTGCGAAACATTGTGAGCAGTTGTTAAATAATTATGCCCAGGTGAGAGCGGACCTGAAGCGCTTTGCTGAAGGAGAGGCTGGAGAATTACGGCTTGCTGCAATTCCTCGAGCGCTGGATGGTGTTCTACCGTTTACCATTGCCCAGTTCAGCCAGGAAAACCCTGAAGTCCAGGTCACGGTCCGGGAAATTTTTTCTAGGCAGGGAGTACGATATCTGAAAGAAGATGTCGCAGATATGGCGATTATCTATGACTCTGTCGATACCAGAGGGCTGAAACTTCTGCCATTCAAAAAAGATCAGGTGTGGGTGGTGGCCCATAGAGATCATCCGCTGTTTCGAGATAATGGCGTAACCGACACTGTATTCTTTGATAAAACTCTTGAATACAAGCACATCTCTTTCCATGATGGCGGGGTTTTGGATGACTTGGTATCCGAGGCCAGAAAGAAGAACCATAGATTATTAAAGTATGATATCTGGGTGCAGAGGGTCCCGTCACTGATTAAATGTGTCGAAGCCGGTCTCGGGCTCGGTATTATTGGGGAGAGGGATTTAAAACTTCACCTGAATAACCCACACATCAAAGCTGTGAGGCTTGCCGATAGCTGGGCCTCACGCGATTTAGTCTGCGCCTTCCCACGGGGCGACTCTATATCCCCACCGCTTAAAAAGTTTCTTGAGTATCTCGACGTTGAGGCCTTTTAAGTTTTCCTGTTAGTTTTCTGGGTTTTTCATTGGGATTCTGGGCGATGGTTACAGCAGTTGCGGGGTCTGGTCGAAAAAAAAGCGGCCATCTCTTTTGAGATGGCCGCTGAAAGCAACATACATACTTTTCAACTCTGTTGGAGGATTAGCATGGGATGATACCTGCCTGAGAGTTTGACTGTCTTTTTAGCTGAGGTTTTTCTTCCCTCGTTTGGATATCAGATTTTTAAGAGATTTAGAGACGATATCTGATATCTCTGCCGCCATGCTCTTTAAGTGAGGAACAATGGAGAGGGAGGCCATTTCTTTTGCGTAATTACCAGGGACCAGATTGTATTGTTCTTGTAGTGACATGTTCATGCTCCTTATATTAAAAAAAGTTTGTGTATTTTTTTAGTAGATAGACATAAGGAAAATCTGTTTCATGCCTTCAGTTGTCTGACCTGAATTGATTTCCTTTAAGAATATATTAGGTGATATTTGATAAAGTAGGTAATGCTTTGTCAGCAAACGGCTTTTCATGTTCCGGCAAGAGCCAAAGAACTGACACGGTATGCCTGGCCAGCGAATATTCGGGAGCTTCAAAACGTTGTAAAAGAATCTTTGCTAGTAAAATAAAAGGGTAGGGAGAGTCCAGAACTCCAGAATACAAAAAATGGAATGAATTGGCCCTCATTCACAGTCCACCACTTTTAGGGAAGCATCAGGGGCCTTCAAATGTAGAAATTCTGTTGCAAGGTAATGGTTCAGAGTAATAAGGGGAAATTGACATCGTTACTTGCTGGTCTTTACCTTATCTTTAGCTCCACGTAACAAAATTCGAACCTCATAAATGATATACTAAGGTTATTAACGCTCTGTTTTTTCAATAAAAGAAAAAGGAGGCGATTATGACCGAAGTAACCTGTACCACCAAGTTTACCACTGTCAATCAAAAGGTCTTTTCTACTGGGCATACAGACGTCCAGTTTATTGATCCAGGTACTCATCGTTCTTTTCAAAAACGGTATTGGGCTCAACTCTCATGTTCCCGATTAATAGAACGTGGCTTGCCAGGGGCAGATCTCGCCGCAGAATATGTGTATGGCAATACATCAGGGATCTTTCTACGAGCATTATTAAACAGTCAAGCCTTGTGATTCTGCATTTCCTGAACTTTCTTGAACGCCAAAAAACAAACATCTACATTCTGACTCGTTAAACAGCTCCGCACCCAATGCGCTTTCCACCCGTTTAATTGCGGCGCTGGCAGTCGCCATCCGGATATTTAAATTCGTAGCTGCAGCAGTAATATTGATAAATTCCGGCATCTTGAGGATGATTTTGAGTCCTTCTAATAGTATATTGTCAAAATATATTTGATAAAGTTTCAATTACTGCACTGTTTATCTTTGAGCATTCAAGGGCTATTGTCTCATTCAGTAACAAACCAACTGAAAAAAATAATGAGTAACTGGAGAAATACTATGAAAGCTGTCGGATATATAAAATCTTTACCTATCAATGATCCTGAGTCTTTACAAGATATCGAACTGCCTCAACCCATCGCAACCGGTCGGGACTTACTCGTTAAGGTGGGGGCAATAGCTGTCAATCCGGTGGATTGTAAAGTTCGTACAAGGGCCTCTGGTGCCGAGGGTAAACACAAAGTACTAGGCTGGGATGCTGTTGGCGAGGTTGTCGCAACGGGTGAGGCGGCCACTGAGTTCAGACCTGGTGATGTGGTCTACTATGCTGGAGATCTTAACCGGCAGGGGAGTAATGCCGAATATCAACTGGTTGACGAACGTCTTGTTGGCATAAAACCGAGAAGCTTGTCCGATGCTGAAGCCGCGGCACTGCCACTGACATCTATTACTGCCTGGGAAATACTGTTTGAGCATCTGGACATTAAACAGCAAACCCCTGATTCAAAGGAGAAATCGGATGAGGTGATTTTGGTTGTTGGTGCTGCAGGCGGTGTCGGTTCAATTCTTATTCAACTGGCAAAAGTCATCACCGGCGCTACTATCATCGCGACTGCATCACGTGAAAGCTCTGCGTCTTGGGTGAAGGAACTGGGAGCGGATTATGTTGTTGACCATAGCAAGCCACTTCAGCCACAAATCGAAGCCTTAGGTATAGGGCAAGTGACACACGTTGCCAGTCTGAACAGCACCGATTCATATTTCGAAAGCTATGTGGAGTTGTTGGTGCCTTTTGGCAAGATTGCCATGATTGACGACCCAAAATCCCTTGATGTGATGAAAATGAAACCCAAGAGCCTTTCTCTACATATAGAGTTCATGTTTGCTCGGTCCATGTTTAAAGCGTCTGATATGAATGAGCAGGGGCGTTTGCTGAGCCGCGTGTCGGACCTGGTTGATAGTGGCTATCTCCAGACAACTGCTGGCAAAAACGTTGGTGCTATCAATGCTGACAACTTGAAAGCTGCGCACGAGGAGTTGGAATCCGGTAAGTCAATTGGGAAGATTGTTTTAGAAGGGTTTTAATAATTCAGACGTAACACTCAACTAAGACAAGCTCGTAAAAAGTCGGATTGCACGATGGCTAAGTAAAAAACTTCATATGCGAGGCGTAAGATTTATCTATTATTTCGGCGTACGAGGGTACGTCGTAATGATAGGATAATTGCAACAACGAAGCAGATAGCACAGACTTCGGATGAAGAGTTTTTACGACGCCATCAACTAACAAAATGAAAAAAACAGGAGTAGTCGTGAAAAATCTTAAATTCTTATTCATTGCAGCCTCTTTGATGTTGGCTGGCACCGTGCAAGCTAGCAGTAATATTGAAGTTGTGGCCGAGCTGAGCGGAACCAGGCCAGGAAATCCTACAGTGACCCCTGCTGGACGGATACTTTTTTCCCAACAACCACTGGACGGACCAGAACTTCGAGTAGTGGAATTGATGAAAGACGGTAGCCTGCAACCATTTCCAAATCAGGACTGGGCTGATGGACCGGAAAAAGGTGAGGTGGGATTCTCAGCAGTAATCGGCATCGATACAACTGAAGACGGTATTGTATATATCCTGGATATGGGTAGTGAGACCGCACCAGCCCAGGTCGTATCATGGGACAGTGTCAATAATCGTCTGGTTAAAAATGTTGAGATTGAAAAGAGCGCAATGGTGGCAAACTCCTTCCTGCAGGACTTTGCTCTCGATATCAAAAGAAACAAGATGTACATCGCCGATACCACCCTCGGCAATCTTGTAGGAGAAAGCAAGTCTGCATTTGTTGTCGTTGACCTCACGACAGGTAAATCAAGGCGTGTGTTGCAAGCCAACCCTGCGTTGATGTCTCCGGAATACAAGCTTGTCATTAATGATTCGGTGATGGGTGCAAAGCGTGAAGATGGTAGCAAAGAACCACTTTACTTAGGTGTTAATCCAATCACAATCGATGGTGGGAACGAGTGGGTTTATTTTGGAACCGTGAACGGCAGCAAGGTTTATCGTATTCCAGCCAGTGTACTGGCTGACGAGAGTGTTACTTTGGAGAAACAGTCTGCGAGCATTGAGTTCTATAGTGAAAAAAGACCAAGTGACGGGATGATTATGGGCCCTGATGGCAATATTTATGTTGGAGATGTTGAAAAAAATGCTGTGGCAATTTCAAATAAAGATGAATACCGCATCATCGCACAAGATGAGAAGTTACTAGATTGGGCTGATGGATTCTCAGTTGACAAGAAAAACGGCTATCTCTACGTGACCCAAAACCAGTTACACCTGCATCCCGCACTCAACGAAGGTGAAGAGGGATCGACAAAACCCTATCATGTTGTACGCATTAAATTACAGAAATAACGTGAAAAACTTGTAACATAACGAGAAAAACAACAAAAACTACGGAGACAGAATCATGGCTAAATTAACTATCGTTGCAAACATCAAAACCAAAGCTGACAAGATTGATCTGGTAAAAGCTGAACTACTTAAGTTGATTGATATCACCCGCGCAGAAGAAGGTTGCATAAACTACGATTTGCATCAGGACAATGAGAATCCTGCTCACTTCTTGTTCTACGAGAACTGGGAATCCCGTGAACTTTGGCAGACCCACATGGGCAATAAGCACCTTGCAGAGTATATGGCTGCAACCGAAGGCGCGGTTGAAGAGTTCATTCTCAATGAGATGACACAAATAGCATAATTACATAGCGGTGCCCCGCATTTCTGATGACCTTTGGTGCGCCCAATGGTCATCAGAATTTCAAGTGATCCCCCCCCAAAAAAAAACAACAAAATATCATCTGAGTGATAGGACAACATCATGTCAAAAACAATAACTATCGGTGTGACCGATCTGTCTTTCCATCACATTGCCGCGTCATTAGTTACTCATATTCTAACAGATATGGGATTTGAGGTGGAGCGGGTTTACGCACCTCACGAAAAAAACTTCCGCAGATTGAAAGACGGTGAAACTGATATGTTGACCTCCGGCTGGCTGCCATCCAGCCACGGTGGGTATAAAGCCGACGTTGAAGAAGTTATGCCTGTTGTAGAGTTGGGATTGCACTATGAACCGTATGCGTTATGGGGAGTACCCGATTACGTTCCCTTTGAAGATGTTTCGGAGGTTGCAGATCTTCTCAAAACTCACGTAGTTGAAAAGATGAAGTCTCATATTCAGGGAATTAACACTGGTGCCGGCATTACCCGTTTTTCCATCAAGATGATGGAGGAATATGGGCTCAGTGCGGCCGGATATACCTTCTCTCCTGGTACTGAAGATGCCTGTTTTAGCGCTTTTGAAAACGCGGTTGCAGAGAAAGAGTGGATCATAGTTCCACTATGGAAGCCTCAGTTTCTTCATTACCGCTATAAGATTCGCGAAATAAATGAACCCAAAGGGCTTCTTGGCATTGTCGATAGAGCTGTTCTACTTCTTCGCGAAGATAAAAAATCGATGCTCACAGAAGAGCAACTGGAAATCCTGGATTCATTGCGTTTTTCCAACGAGATCATTGCGGAACTTGACTACAAGGTGTGCCGAGATAATGAGCCGATTGATCAGGTGACCAAACAGTGGTTGGAATCACACTGGAAAAAGTAAAATCCTATGTTAAAGGAAGCTGTAATGTATATGGAAATGAACAATTTTGAGCAAGGCCCTATTCGCCCCCCGGCTGAGGCGGACAGTCTTCTTATTCGAACCACAAGAGGGTGCCCATGGAACCGTTGCCATTTCTGCACCTTATTTAAAGGCATGCGATTTTCTATCCGCTCGGTGGCTGAGATAAAACAAGATATATCCGCAGCCAGGCTTCATTACAATGGGGCGAGCTTTGAGACGTGCTTTCTGCAGGACGGTGACTCGTTTGCAATGCGGACAAAAGACCTTATCGAGGTGCTTACAACCCTCAGGGAGGCATTTCCGTCGCTGAAACGAATCAGCTCCTATGGACGGGCTCAAACCATGATGAGAAAATCTGAAGGTGAAATACAGGAAATCAGCGATGCCGGGCTGAATATGCTGTATTGCGGTATTGAATCAGGCTCTGATAAGGTTCTTGAAACTGTGAATAAAGGAGTCAGTCAGGATGCTATCATCCAATCTGCACTGAGGGCAAGAGGGGCTGGAATGAGCCTCATGGTATTTGTGATTCTCGGCCTTGGAGGACAGGAGTTGTCCGAGCAGCATGTGACGGAAACCGCGCATGTTCTTAATACCATCAATCCAAACAGCATACGTATGATGTCCCTTGCGGTGAAAGAAGATACGGAGCTTTTTCAAAAGATAGAAAAGGGCTCGTTCACAATGTTGTCCGAAACCGAGATGATTCAGGAGCAACGTCAGCTGATAAATAAACTTGATGGTATCCACAGTCACTATGGCAACTTTCATGGCATAAACCTGCTCACTGAAATTGATGGAGTACTCCCGGACGATAAAACGAAATTATTATCAATCATTGATAGGTTTTTGTCTTTGAGTGTACCGCTACAACTCAATTTCATTCTTGGCAGACGTCTAGGATATTATGGTGGCCTTGCAGGTTTCCAAAAATCCTCAGCATTTAATTCAGTTCAGCAGCAGGTGGAAAAAATTCAAAGAGAAAACCCTGAATCAATTGAAGCGACGTTCCACGATTTACGAAATCGCATCATTTAGTGCCTTAGAAAATCATTTGAAGTCTTCGCTTATCTTTCGTTTTATTTGAATAATTCCGTGAAGACGTTATCCCGTTTGCGGGGTTAGCAGCATATCATTAAATAACATATTTTGCCTAACTTGCAGGGTGAGCAAAATGTAATAAATAAATATAGTCAGAGAGAAACTACCGCAAAAACGTCTACTAGAAGAGCTGGAGCGGTTAAAAGCGATGATAGAATACGAGTTGAATAGCTCTGTTTTTTAAGAGGTGAAAAATGGATGCAATTGAAATGATTAAGGAGCGCAGGAGCGTTCGTAAATTTAAAAGCGAACCAGTGGATAGATAAACGATGAGGGGAATTGTTTCCATCACTCGTTGGGCACCATCTTGGGCAAATTACCAAATCGCCAGATACACATTGGTTGATGATGAAGCCACAATACAAAAACTGGAAAACGAAGGTGTTAAGGGGGTTGTTTATAATATCAACACACTGAAAAATGCAAAAGGTGTTGCTGTGCTGAGCTTTGTCAAAGGTAAAAGCGGCAAGCTTGATCTTGAAAAAGATGATTACGCGACTTCAAAAGCTCATGTCTGGGAAGTTTTTGACGCTGGTATTGCATGTTAAGCATTTTGTCTGACAGCACATGCAAATGGTCTTGGCACTTGTATTATTGGTGTTATTGATGATGAGTCAATCTCTGGAATAGTTGGCTTACCTGAAGAAGAAACCGTCGCAGCGCTTATTGTTTATGGTTATGAAGGTGGACCACATGTAGAGCCAACACCGCGAAAAGATGTTTGTGATATACTGCGTTTTGTATAGGCATGCATAAAAAGTTAACAAAAATGTATGTGTATAGCTCAATTTCCTTACCAAATTCTTGTGTGGAGTACCATTGACAAAGCTGGTAATTTCACAGATGATTCAAACAGCAAACTTGTGTATCACCCTATAATAATGGTGAACCAGACTATCGGTCTTCCAAGCCTGGAAACACAAGTGAAAGAATCTGGAGGAACTATCTTAAGTTATGCAGGGTATTTTAGAGTCGGGAATTGAACGTTTCTGGCATTTTCAGGCTATGAGGGTTGTTGTTCTTTTTCGTATTAGCATATTCTTGCCATTATTTCTTATCGTTTTATTTCTTACACCCCATTCTGCAGTCGCCACTGATGGTTCGAAGATACTCCTTTTAAACTCCTATCATCAGAGGATGCCATGGGTGGCCGAAATTGTAAGAGGCGCAGTGAATGTCCTTGAACCGGAGAAAAATGATTTTTCACTATATATCGAAAATATGGATTCGAAAGAGTACTATTCCAAGGAGTATTTTCGATCTTTCCTTCAGACTCTCAAAGTCAAGTACAGTAATATTGAACTCGATCTGATCCTCTCTTCTGATAATAACGCCTACGATTTTCTCCGTGAGAATCGCGATTACCTTTTTCCAGGGGTCCCTGTTGTTTTTTGTGGGGTGAATAATTTTAGTGATGAACAACTGGATGGACTATCTGGGTTTACGGGAGTGGTAGAGGTTTTTTCTGCAAGAGAAACCATCGAGCTCGCTCTGAAAATTCAACCGGGGCTATCCACTGTATATGTGCTGAATGACTATCTCAAAACTGGTCGCTTATGGGCTAAAGATATTGAGGCAGATCTGGCAGACCTGGCAAATGAAAAACATTTGAATATTATCCATTCAGAGAACATCACGAAAAAGGAGCTATTGAACCTTGTAGGCAGCTTTGGAAAAGATACTGCAATTTTGCTTGGTGCCTATTTCTCTGACAGTAACCAGGAAACGTTTCAATATGAGGAGATAGCAAAATTTCTTTCAGAATCAAGCAGCGTCCCAGTATACAGTCTGATTGAGTTTGTTATTGATGAAGGACTTGTAGGCGGGCATGTTATTAGCGGTTATTATCAGGGGTATGCTATGGCTCAGCTTGGTCTTAATGTCCTCATAGGAACAGATCCCGATGTTTTGCCAGTGCAGAGGCAAGGGAGCAATAAGCCTATCTTGAATTATGAGCAAATGGCAAAGTTTAGTTTAGATGCTTCAGACCTTCCGCTTAATGTGACGATAATCAATCAACCCTTTTCATTGTATGACGAGTACAAGCGTGAAATATTGGTAGTACTTGGTTTTATAATCGCACTGATCGTAACGATCCTTACCCTTATCCTGAATACCATACGCTTGAGAAGAGTCAGAGTAGTTCTTGGAAAGAGTGAGGAACAGTTTCGTCAGTTGGCCAATGCTACCTGGGAAGCAGTCATTATTCATGATAGAGGCATTTTACTGCAAGCCAATGAATTGTTCACAGAGATGTTTGGTTATAGGCAAGATGAGCTAGTAAATGAACCGTTCCTGGACCACATATTCTCCAAGGAGTCAGCTCAGGATGCAATCCTAAGGGTTGATGTTGATGATTTCAGCCCTTATCAGGCTGTGGGGCAGCATCGCTCTGGTTCCTTATTTCCTGTTGAGGTTAGAATCAGGCAGATCTACTATAAAGGCAAGGAAGTACGGGTCGCTGCTATACGTGACATTTCTGAGAGAAAAGAGATGGAGGAACAGCTCGCTCAATCACAAAAAATTGAAGCGATAGGAACCTTAGCAGGTGGAATAGCACATGATTTCAACAATATTCTTTCGGCGATTATCGGTTATTCAGAGTTGATTCTGTTGAAAGCTCAAAGGGATGGAACAGGCTCTGCCAGTCAGGATGATGTAGGTAAAATTCTCAAGGCCGGTCATCGCGCGAAAACCCTTATCCAACAGATACTTACATTTGCTAACAAGTCAGAGAAAACACAGGAGCCCGTTCAGGTCACTCAGATAGTAATGGAGGCAATGAACTTAATCAGGCCATCTACTCCAGCTTCCATTGAAATCAGGACTGAGTTGCACTCTGAATCTTTTGTACTGGGGGATCCCTCGAGGATACATCAGGTGGTTATGAACCTCTGTACGAATGCAATAAAAGCTATGCAAAGAGGTGATAAGCTCACTGTTTCACTTCAAGATGTGGAAGTAAATAGCAATGAGGTGGCTAAACCTGAGAACTGCAGAGCTGGCACGTATGTCCGCATCACTGTCCAGGATACCGGTGTTGGAATACCAGAGGAAATTAGATCTCGAATTTTCGATCCTTTTTTTTCAACGAGAAAGAAGGACGAGGGTACCGGGCTTGGTCTATCGGTGGTACATGGGATAGTAAAGGAGACAGGCGGTTTTATCAAGGTAGAGAGTGGAGAGGGCGAGGGAAGCTGCTTTGAGGTCTACCTGCCAGTGTTGAAAAATCCCGAAGGAGTTGATGTAAACGATGAAAGACAATTACTTCGGGGAGTGGAAAAAATTATGTTGATTGATGACGAAAAAGAGCTGATCGCTATCGGGAAAGAGGCCTTGTCGTCTCTTGGCTATTCTGTCAATGGATACATGAACAGCCTGGAGGCTTTGTCAGAATTTACAACTCACCCTGATGATTATGACCTGGTCATAACTGATATGACGATGCCGAAGATGAATGGAGACGAACTCCTTTCCAGCCTGCGTAGCGTACGTTTGGATATTCCCATTATTATCTGCACCGGCTATGCAGAAAACTTTTCTGAAACAGATGCGATGAAGATTGGCGTGGATAAATTTCTGTTTAAGCCTGTGGACATTGTAACTCTTGCTGCTGCTGTACGGGATGTGTTAGATCGCTCCGAGCAGGATAATGAAGGTATCTCGATCACGTCTTGAGTCTAGACCTGCTTCAGGCAAATCTGTAATACAGTGATCAAGGGCAGGCTCTGGAAAGAGTCTGGCATCCCCCTTCTTTGATGTAAACCCGGATTATTTTAGGTAGGTGTACAGGGTGTCGCGGGTTGCAGCAACTCAACTCGAACTATACGTGCCGAAATCCTAATGACATCAAGCAACGAAACTCAAAGTACCGGAGAGAGGGTGGAGCCAAATCCTCCTCATGATTCTCAGAAAATCACCAGCCCAAAAACATCTGCTCCCTGAAGGCAACGGAAAGTGTTGTGGTATCAACACCCAACCCTGACAACATTTTCCGCATACGAGAAGATGAATCTGAGGCCCTTATTTAATGCAGCCCAAGTTCACAGATGCAGGAATAATCCTAACTTTCTGCTACTGGCAATGTATTGAGATTGCCAGTAGCACTACTATTACTACTGTTTGAAATAACAGTGATTTTATTAGTTGGATAACCATATACTCCAACTTGGCTTCGGAATCTTCATTTTGCTGTAAAAAGATCATCCAAAGGGCTGCTCACACCTTGGCCGCCCTGCTGCAGTACGTGGGTGTAAACCATGGTTGTGGCAACATCATTGTGGCCAAGTAGGGCCTGAATGGTTCGGATGTCAGTTCCACGCTCGAGTAAGTGAGTAGCAAAGCTGTGTCGGAACGTGTGAGCACTGACCTTTTTATCCAACCCCGTCTTTTTCACCGCCGATTTTATTGCCTTGTTCACAACACTGGCATCAATATGATGACGTCGCTTTTGGCCGCTTCGAGGATCAACCGAAATATTGCGAGAAGGAAAAACATACTGCCAACCAAACTCACTGGCCGCTTTTGGATATTTTCTCGCCAGTGCATTTGGCAAATAGACCTCCCCAAAACCGGATCTGATATCCTGTTCATGTATTGACCGCACGTGGTTGAGATGGTCTCGCAAAACCGGCTCAATAACTTTTGGAAACGTTGTCACGCGGTCTTTGTTTCCTTTGCCTGATCGCACGGTTATTTGACTATATTCAAAGTCTATGGAATTTACCCGTAAACGTATGAGTTCGCTGATTCTTAGGCCGCTCCCGTACAGAATTTGCGTTGCCAGACGACCTATACCATGCATTAGACCTATAATATCTGAAACTTCTTTCCTACTAAGTACGACCGGTATATTGAGTTTTTTAGGTGCTCGAACTCCATCGATTACATCATCAAGATCTGTCTTAAGCACTTTCTTATAAAGAAAAACGAGTGCATTCATCGCTTGGTTTTGAGTAGCAGGGGCAACATGGCGCTCAATTGCCAGATACGAAAGATACGCCTCAATCTTCTGTTCGCTGTTGACAAAGAGTTCTTCACGTCCCTGCATGTTGTGAAATAGTATGAATTTTCTGATCCAGTCACAGTAAGAACGCTCCGTGTGAATGGAATAATGCTTTATTCGCAACACCTCCCGGACTTCTTCAAGTATTTTTTTCTTTTTTCTGTTGGACATAGAGCACTTATGGTAATATTGACCTAAATTGAACATGATATTGCATAAAGTACATTATACTTAAAAACAGGTCAATATCAACTAATCAGGGCAAATAGACCTGATAATAAATGGTTATATGTAAATGATCAAATGAGCATGATGATAATGAAGTTACAAATGTATTATCAGGATTACGTATAAATGGTTTTTAGTTTTGGCTGGTCGAGTCCCGGACTCGAGAGCAAAGTATAAGTTTTGTTTTTTGTTTTGTTTGTTTTTTGGTGTTGTTTGGCTTTTTGTTTTTCTGGTTCAGAGTGGTTGTTTTTGGATGGCGCGTGGTTTCAGGTTCATTTTTTACTATCTGCAAATTGTTATCGTAGTCCATTTTACATAAAGTTTTAAAGTTTTTTTGAAGAATCAAAAAGATAAGGATACTTAAAAAATGAGGAAACAAATAAAAATTAAACACATATCAAATCCGCTGCGCTCGCCGGGTGGATTTAACTTGTTATTTATAAATAGATTAATACAAACTTTTTTCGGAGTAATTTCAGTCTTATTAGGACTATTTCTTATGTTTGCTCTAGCCTTTAATGGCACAGTCGGGGAAAGATTTGTTAATTATTCATTTTTTCTCAGTGGTCTGTTAATTATTATTTTCGGTTGTTCAAAACTTAGAATAGTAACCAACACTGTTTCAGTTTCACTCGGATTAGTAAGTATAGTTCTTTATTTACCAATGGTCTGGCAAAGGTTTAACTACTGTGAAACTGACATTGCAGGTCTTGAATTTGATGTGTTTATTATCATCTTCATTATTGCGGCAATAGCTTTTAAAGCAAAAAAAGAAATAAACATAAAAAATACATAACAACCTGTTGGTACGGACGCGCCAACAGCGGCGCGCCCCACAACAGCACGTTATTTTATGAAAATATATGGGCAATGAATTGAGCATTGATGACGTTGAAAAACATTATGAAGAATACATAGCCTCATTAGAAGAACATGAATTACAGGATATTTTAGGCAAAATAGATAAAGAACAGTATCCGGAAAAACACAAAGTTGTGGTTGCTAGAATCAAAGAAATAAAGGGCAGAAATTCAAATCTAAATAATAAAAAAGAATTGAAATATTCGGGAGTTATTCTGGGCACTATAATTGTCATCGGCCTAACCTTAATATTACCAATTCCTGGTTGGTTTTTTATTGCGTTAGTAAGTGAAATCTTAGAATCCCTAGGTCTTACATTTGATTTGGTTGGTCCACCCAGTTCAATATCTTTGGGTGCTATATTAACTGCTGTTCTTCATATAGTAATTGCCAGTTTTGTAACATTAATCGCGTTGACTCTGAACCAAAGGTATGTTGCAACCACAATATTATTGGGTTGTTTGGGTACAACTCCACTTGTCTATAAAATAGTCAAAAATATTATGTGGCTATGAAAAAAACAAAAATAACCAGGCGCTCCAGTGGATTTGCTGAGATCTGCGGTTTTTTGAAATACTGTGCTGTTAAGTATTTTCGATATCATAGAAACATATTGCTATTTATCCGCAAACCACTGAGCTAAACGTTATAACAAATGTTCTTTATGAAACACGTATATCATGGGACAAATTGTCGAAAAGAGAATCAGAAAGGTTGTTTGATAGTATTTCAAAAATATTAATTAAAAAATATGGCGATTTCAAAAGGTCTTCAGGCACGACATATATGTATCGAAATGGTGAGAAATGCAAAGCCCCATCAGAGAGCATGTCTGCTAATATAAATGGAGATCACATATATTTAAGTCGAGCAGATTGTTTCAATACCTTAAATTTACACTACACAAATGAATCGCTTAAACAAATACATAAAGTAGAAGCAAGGCAGGCTAATTCCATAAGTAAAGCAGATGAAAATAAATTATAATTATATAGCTAACCAGACGTTTAACCGGACTGCTGTCAGGCGAGCGAATCGTTCTTAAAACCATCGTTAGTAAATCCAAGTTCAACAATATTGGAAATATCACGGGTGCCAGCAGCCCGTTAACTCCACGTTCTACACATATA
>CALNZA010000007.1:0-524327 GCA_942490935.1 Desulfocapsaceae bacterium | reverse complement strand
TAACTCTAGTAGAAAGGAGACCCTGAAATGACCAGGAAGAAATTTTGCATGACTATCGAAGACGAGAAGATTCAGTATTTTCGTCTGCAGTTTGTTGATATTCTCGGCTTTATGAAGAACGTAGCAATTCCTAAAAGCCAGATTGGTAAAGCTCTTGATGGCAACATGATGTTCGATGGTTCTTCCATTGACGGATTTGTTCGAATCAATGAATCAGATATGTACCTGAAGCCAGATTACAACACCTTTACTGTTCTTCCCTGGAGAAACAGGGATGGTATCGCTGCTGCTCGTATTATCTGTGATGTGTATCTGGCAGATGGAACGCCAGTTGTTGAGGTTGTCCACGTGAATAACTTAAAGCGAGTTCTTGCAGAGGCCAAAGAAGCTTGGCTACACAATGAATGTTGGAACCGAGGCTGAGTTCTTCCTGTTCGACGGCGCGATGAAGACGGTCTGCCGACAACCATCACCAACGATACTGCCGGTTACTTCTCTCTTGATCCTGAAGATATGGCTAACGACTGTCGTCGTGAGATCATTGAGACTCTTGAGTCCATGGGTTTTGAGATTGAAGCATCTCACCATGAGGTTGCAGAAGGTCAGCACGAGATTAACTTCAAGTATGCTGATGCACTTGAAGCCGCCGACAATACCGTAACTTTTAAATGGGTTGTTAAATCTGTTGCTGCTAAATACGGCCTGCATGCTACCTTTATGCCGAAGCCTATTTTCGGTATCAACGGTTCTGGAATGCACACCAACCAGTCCCTGTTCAATCTTGACGGTACCAATGCATTCTTTGACGAGACTGATGGTCTTCAGCTTTCCAAGACCGCTTATTCGTACATTGCCGGTCTGTTGAAGAACGCTCGCGGTTTTGCCGCTGTAACCAACCCGCTCGTTAACTCTTACAAGCGTCTTGTTCCTGGTTATGAGGCTCCTGTTTATGCTGCATGGTCTGCATCGAATCGCTCTGCGCTTATTCGTATTCCTGCATCCCGCGGTATCTCAACCCGTACCGAGCTCCGTTGTCCGGATCCAGCATGTAACCCATATCTTGCATTGGCAATGATGATCGTTTCAGGTCTGGATGGTGTTAAGAATGAATTGACTCCTCATGCTGAAGTGAAGAAAGACATCTTTGAGATGAGCGCTGCAGAAATGGAAGCAGAAGGTATCAGCGTAATGCCTGGTAGTCTCAAAGAAGCTATCGAAGAGTTGAAAGTTAATCCTGTAGGCCAGGAGCTCTTGGACCACACATCTTCGAGAAGTATATTGAAGCAAAAGAGACCGAGTGGGATAGCTACCGTACTGCAGTAACTGATTGGGAACTCGAAAAGTACCTGACTATTTACTAATCTCTACAACAGCTTTACCTTCTAGACTGTTGTCAGGTGTCCCGTATGCCTTGTCAGAGGTATACGGGATTTTTTTGTTTGGTGCAGGGCTTGCTCATTACTGCATGAGAAGGTATTAAGGGGAGGAATATTCATAGAGAGATGGTATGCGGGAAATAGACGGGGAAAAATAAAAAAAGGTCAATGGCCACAATCATGCCGGGAGTGTTGCGCGATCGCGGCTGGGAGGCAAAGGTTGAATTGCACTCAATTTTTCCTAAGTGGAAACAGGTTGTTGACGAAACAACCGCAGAGCATACCGAGCCGCTGAAAATTGTTAAAGGTACATTGTGGGTTGAAGTAGAAAACTCCGCCTGGTTGCAGCAGTTTCAATTTCAAAAAGTGTTCCTGCTAAAAGCTATAAACACACTTCTTAAACGTGAGAAAAAGGGATATTCGTTTTGTTCTTCCACAGGATGAAAAAAAAGAGCAGGAAGAACAAACCAGCCCTGCGGTTTGTTGCTCCTCCTCCGGATGAGGTGAAAAAATTTGAAGAACAGGCATCCTTTATAGAAGATGATGAAGTACGCGAAGCGCTTACTCAGTCTCTGGTATCTAGCAAAGGCGTGTGTGCGTGAGTACCTGGCATGAATTAACTAGCATAAAAAATGACTTGACCCTTCTGTGACACGCTGTATTTTCGAGGAATGGTTGATGTATTTTGAGAAAAACAACACGATTATCAGCATATACTCACAATTCCGTTTTGTGATCAGTTATCGGTCTACCAATGTTATTCAACACTATTCTTAATGTTATTGGCAATACTCCTTTAGTTCGTGTCAATAGTTTGCTTCGTCCTGTGAGGGGTTAGAGATATACGGGAAAATAGAGTCGAGCAATCCTGGTGGATCTGTAAAGGAGCGAGTTGCTCTTTCGATGATTGAAGCCGGAGAAGTAAGTGGTGAGCTTACCAGAGACAAGATTGTCCTTGAGGCAACAAGCGGCAACACAGGGATTGGTCTTGCAATGGTTTGTGCAGCCAAGGGATATCGCTGTGTGCTTGTAATGCCAGAGTCCGCCAGCATTGAGCGCCGTAAAATTATGCAGGCCTATGGCGCAGAGATTCTGTTGACCCCTGCAAACAGGTCTACAGATGGTGCCATCGAAAAATCATACGGCATGGCTAGAGAATTTCCAGAGCGATATTTTCTCACCGATCAGTTTAATAATGAGGCAAATTGGGGCGCGCACTATAATCACACGGCTCCTGAAATCTGGAGTCAGACAGAGGGCAGAGTTACTCATGTGGTGGCCACTCTTGGTACCTCAGGCACAATAATGGGACTATGTGCCTGGTTTCATGAACATCAGTCTCATGTCAAAGTCATCGCCGTTGAGCCGCATCTGGGGCACAAGATACAGGGACTGAAAAACATGAAGGAGTCCTATAAACCTGGCATTTTCGACAAATCAGTCCCTGATGAAATTGTCCGTGTTGAAGATGAAGACGCCTTTAATATGGCAAGACAGCTTGCCAGCAAGGAAGGTCTGCTGGTCGGGATGTGTAGCGGTGGTGCTATGGCTGCTGCCCTTGAATATGCCAAAAGGGCTTGATAGTGGTCTGGTCCTGGTGCTGCTTCCTGATGGAGGTGAGAGGTACTTGAGCACGCCCCTTTTACCCCGCCCCAAAAAGGTGACGGAAAGAAAAACGCAACTTTGCTTTTTTAATACATTGTCGAAGAAAAAGAAGAAATTTTCACTTCGCCAGAGGAAGGGCGTGTTACTTTCTATAGTTGTGGGCCGACCGCCTATGAAGCAGCTAATCTTTCCCTGTGCCGCAGGTTCATAGTTTCAGACCTCATTACTCGCGCTATGGAGAGTAAAGGTTTCCAGGTCGATGCCTATATGAACTTCACAGATATAGATGACAACACAATCGCCGGCGCAGAGAAATCCGGTAAGCCGCTTAAGGAATATACTGAAGAGTATATCGCCGGCTTTATGGACGACATGGATACTCTGGGAGTCAAACGTGCAAAAGGGTACCCAAAAGCTTCAGAAAATGTCGACTCCATGATCGAGATTGCCCATGAGCTGCTGCATAAAGGCTTCGCCTACGAGAAGCATGGATCCATCTACTTTGATATCTCCAAATTCAAAAAATATGGACGGCTCTCTGGTATTGATCTGAGTAAAATGCAGCTTGGTAAAACTGTTGATCTTGATAACTACGAAAAAGATAATCCACGCGACTTTACACTGCTAAAACGCTCAACCCTGGCCGAGTTAAAAAAGGGTATTTTCTTTGAGACGGACTGGGGGAATGTTCGTCCAAGCTGGCATGTGGAATGTTCCGCCATGGCAAATCAGAATCTTGGTGAGACAATGGACATCCATACCTCTAGCCGTAATCTCATCTTTCCTCACCATGAAAATGAGATAGCTATTTCTGAAGCCTTAACAGGAAAACCCCTTGCAAAATATTGGCTCCATTCTGAAATGGTGTTGGTGGATGGTAAGAATATGTCTCACGAGAATGACAATGTGGTAACACTTGCTGATGCCATCGAACGTGGATTTACTGCCCGGGAAGTACGATTTATGTTGCTCACCGTTCACTATCGTAAGCCTATAAATTTCAGTTATAAGCGACTTGAAAGTGTTCGCACGGCTCTTAGGCGTATTGATGAATTTACCTGCAAAATGCTCTGTTTGCCGCCAGGAAAGCCGCATCCTGAGGTCGCTGCTTTTGTTTCTGAGATGGAAGAACAGTTTCATGAGGCTCTTGATGACGATCTGAATGTTTCGAAGGCCATGGCTTCAATCTATAATTTTATCAAACGGGTCAATCCTATTCTGCAGGTAAATAATCTTGATCGTGATCAGAAAGAATATATTCTCGAAAGCTTAAAAAACTTGGATGATGTTTTGCATATTTTCAGGCTCCAAAGGGTGTCCTTTTGCTCCGGATGTTAACACACTTATCCAGAAACGGGAAGAGGCTCGGCTGCAAAAAGATTGGCAGGCCGCAGATGCATGCCCGTGAGGAATTGGCTAAAAAGGGTATTACTGTTTTTGATACCGAAAGTGGCACAGTCTGGAAAAGAATTCGTGCACTGGACTAAATGATAAGAAGCTGTTGCTTTTTGTCTCGGTTTGGTTATTATGTCGTCCGTGATTGTGCTAAGATTAATTCAGGCAAACACTTCTCATTTAAAAGTACGCGCTCTTAGCTCAGCTGGATAGAGCAACGGCCTTCTAAGCCGTAGGTCGCAGGTTCGAATCCTGCAGGGCGTACCATATAGAAAAAGGGTTTGCGGCAAATTGCTGCAAACCCTTTTTGTGTCTACACCAAAGAAGGGGGATGGCAGCTTTTCGCAGCTTTAGCGGTTTAGCAGCCCACCGGGGCAACTAAGTCCACATATGATCTGCGTTGAATGAGTAGAATTTCCTTTATTGCTCTATCTCGTTTAAAAACCATGTGTAAGCATCGATGAAGATCTGAAAGTGCGTATCGTTGTCCAAGTGTTTTATTTTGATACTGGGTCGCTTGGTGAGGTTTTTCTTCAGTGAGATTGACACCTGGAATCTTGTTCAGCCGATTCATCAGTTCAATCCGTTTATTTTCATCGTCAAACGGCCTTTTTTTCAACATCCATTGAAAGTAGACCTGTAACTTTCCTAAGGTAAACAATGCGAAGAGGTAGTGATCTTCCCTTCCATCGTTATGTACAGGAATAAATGATCCGTTTACACTACCTTTCCCCCACCACAGCCTTGAGGATCTAGGCTGTGCCCAGTTAAGGATGCGCCGTGCAACTGTCGCTTCCACAGCCATGCCTTTACGCTCAAATTCCCTGAAGAAATTTTCTTCGTCCCATTGGTTTTCTGAAACGTTACCTTTGACGTTTTTCTTAATGTCTACGCCAAAGATTTTCGGAATTATTATCTGCTGTTCATCGAACTCATAAAACTCCAGCCGTACAGCGTAAATGTCAAACTGGCTGTTTTGGTTCACGTAGTGGATAAGTGTTTTCAGACGCTCATCCATTGAGTCCATGAGGATAACAAACTTGATGTTACCCTCGTTCAGATTGTTGCGTAGGTTTCTGAGGAAGAGTCCGTAAGTGTTTTCACTGGCAGAGAAGAACTCCTGGATTTTCTCTTCAAATGTCAGATTAAACTTGTCTTGAATGGCCTTGTCGAGAATGCCAATGAATTGCTGAAAGTCTGTACAGTGTTTCCACAATGCTGCCCCATAATCAAGTGCCTGAGCAACAACTGTTCGCTTGTCAGCATTCTTGAACAGCTTGGTTTCGATGACATAAAGGTTTCCAAGTTCATCTACTGCTAGAGCATCAATTGGGCCTGAATGTGTCGGGAATTCTCGACGGACAATGAGAAGTTTCCTGTCCTCCTCGATTTCATAAATCGGGATTACCTCGGGGTTGTTGTGGATGAACTCCTGCAAAAAATCTTCTTTAGCTACAGATGATTTCTCTACGATTGCTGACTGACCATTCTTGCTTGTTATAACAATGCTCATAAGTCTTCAAAGGGAGTGGAAAAGTAAAAGCATCAGCTGCTTCTATTTTCGGATGTCTTTTATGTACATGGTTGAATTGTCATTTCTCATCTCTATCTCAAAGAGATCAGACATCCTTATCAAGTCCCCTAGCTTTTTGTACCCATAGTTGACAGGTGAGAACGATGTCTTGTTGCTAATGTACTGGCCAACTAGCCCCAGATGGGACCAACCATCTTCATCAGCCGACTGTTCAACGGCTGTTCGTAACAGTTTGACGAGGCCAGCATCTTGTCTCAGTTCATTTCGAGTTCTTTTGGTGTTTGCTGCGGTGGTTGGCTTTTCATCCTCTTCCTCTACTTGTTCGAGATTCTCTGTGAAGATGAACTGAGAACAAGCTTTCACAAAAGGAAGGGGTGTTTTTTTCTCACCAAAGCCATAAACAGTTATACCATTAGAAAGGATTCGCATAACAAGAGGTGTAAAATCACTGTCACTTGTCATCAATGCAAATGCATCGAGATTCTGTGTGTAGAGGATGTCCATTGCATCAATAATCATTGCTGCATCGGTTGCATTCTTACCTTTAGTGTATGCGAATTGTTGAATTGGTTTGATAGCATGTGGGTGCAGTTTTTCTTCCCACCCTTTCATGCTGTCACTTTTCCAATTTCCATAGGCATGTCTGATGTTGACTTTGCCATACTTGGAAAGCTCGTCAATGACACCTTCAATGGATTTATGGCTTACGTTGTCGCAATCGATCAGTAATGCAATCTTGTTATCTTGATGCAATTTTATTTCCTATTGTTTGTGATTGATCTTGTAATGAACTCCACAGGCTTAGAAGTAAGATTTGCTCGTTTGACTTTGATTAAGTGGATTTGGTGGGTTTTGGTTCCTTGTCAAAATCTACCTGTTCCACCATAGTCTCTATGTAGTGTCGTGCTATACTGTTATCTTATGGTAGAGGTGAGATCCCCCAGTTTGCTCTATCAGCTACCTGGTATTTCGGAAATATTTAGCCATAACTCTTTTCTGTCTAGTGGGGTCTCGAGGGTGAGGTTTGGGTTGGCAATCTTGAATACCTTTCTTTTGTGGATCCCGATGCTCTCAAGTATCTCCTTATGGTACTTGAAAAAGAGCGTATCAAAGGAACCATCTCTAATCATCATATTGAGCCCATTTTCTATTCTTTCGGCAAGTTTTGGCTTTGTCGGGGTCACAAAGAAATAAACAGGTAGAGGGAGATTAAGAAGAAGAGAGGTCTCAATATGCAAGTCAGGAAGTAAATGCTTACGTTGTTCATATTCCTCTGGGGCCTCATTGACACCCCTAGGGAAATAGTCAAACCTGCCCCTAGCTAACATTTTGAACAATCCTTCATAGTCGCTACCGGTAACTATGTTGAAGCCATTCTGTTCAAAAACAGATGTAATTGACCATTGTTGTCCCAAACCGGCCCGCAGCTTCTTCAATTCGTCCAGTGACTCAATTGCTGCAAACATATCTATGGATTGTTTGTTGATGAGAAAGATGCGATGACCTAAAAGGCCTTTCATTATAGGGATACGGATGGGAAGGAGATCTTTCTCCCAATCTGCTCTAGTGGCTGCTTGAAGGATATCGATGCCCTGGCCCTTTTGCAGCATAGCTTTCAAGCGTTCCCATTTCATTGCCTTACCATATTGTATCTGATAATCCCCATAGGAATCCTTTGTTATTTCAAGTGCTGCTCCAAGTAACTCCTTGGGGTAATCATTTCTACGGTCATTTTCTGAAGCAGGGCTGTTTATCAGAACCACTTCTGAAGCAAATGAAGCAGAGTTAAGAATAAACAGACAAATCGCAAGAATAGTTACTCCACATCGCCATACATTGAGTTTCATAACTCTTCCCTTGACCTGAACTTTTATTGCGTTGACCGCAATTATCTGTTTGCATCTTTAGGGTACAAGAAGTTAATGATCAACGGTACCCATCTGCACCAGCAATCTCTATGATAGAGATTATATCAGATAGAATTCAACAGAAACAGGGACAAATTCAGGTCCGTCTGGACAAAGGTACCAAACGCGAAGTAGCGAAATGCAGAATGGATTAAATTACTGATCATAATCGCATTTGATCTCTCCCAAATATTTCAGCGTTTTCATGCTGTAAATTTCAAGGGGAGGATTTCAACGTGAATCACGTACCTTTATGTAAGATGACTCGTTTAAATAAAAAGCTGAAGAAAAGGGGCAGTTTTGCATGATGGCAACCGTACCTGAAAGTTAACACTATTCCTGATTATATCTAACAAAAACAAACTCAAGAGTTGCTCCATTTCAGAACAGTTCAGGCGTTGATAGTACTTTCTGATAGGGGATGTTCCCCTCTCGAGCATTGTCATAGACAGCATGAAATCTATTTTGGCCCAGGCTGAAATAGTTTCTCGGTTTACTAGACTCTCGTTTCTATGATTATGTAGCATAATAGTGTGTCCTTTCGGATCGCTTTGATTCTGACATTGAAAACTAGAAGTGAGGATACCACTGCAAACGGTGTGGCAGATACTTCAATACACGAATGAATGGTATTAAGAAGTGGAGCAGATCTACAGAACCTTTGAAAAACAACGTCTTTTATACATGTAGTCGAGGTTTTCTTATAAGGATGCCGCTTCAGAAAGTGCTATCAGCGTAGCAACTGTTGAAAGATTCTATCACCAGATGGTTCTACAAAAGATCAGCCACCAGAAAATAGACAGTGTCCTCAATTCATAGGAATAGACGAACACCGTTTTAGCAGAAAGATCGTCTTTGTCACCACGTTCTGTAACTTGGAGAAACACACTATCTTTGATATTTCACCAGGGCGAAGTGAAGCTGAATCACCTTCTTTTCTCAGAACACTTGAAGGACGAAAAAGAGTCAAAGTTGTCTGTATAGATATGCATGCGCCTTATCGCAAAATGGTAAGGAGATCGTTCCCAAATGCTAAGATAGTGACTGATCGGTTTCATGTTATCAAACTCATTAATCACCATTTTGCCAAGACATGTAAACTTATCGATGAAGAGAATATTGCTTGGGGGCGAGGTGGTCTTATACGAATCATGTGCACTAAGCCGCAAAACATAACTTCTCAAAAGAGGGAAAAGCTTGAACGCTACTTTGAAAAACAACCTGCTATCCGTAATCTCTGGATATTCTGTCAGGAGCATGCCAAGCTATGCAGAAACAAAGGTGAAGACCCGAGTGCTTGCAGGAAACTTATTCTTGATTTACTAAAAAGTATATCGATAGTTTAACCCCCGCTCAGGTCCAGATCGCAGACCTGATAAAACAAGGGCTCACGACAAAGGAAATCGCCTCCCTTCTCAACCTATCCCCGTCAACAATTGCCTGCCACCGCCAGGAGATCAGAAAGAGGCTTAAGCTGACAAATAAAAAAACAAATCTTCAGACAGCTCTTACTGCCAAACCATAACAACTAGATGGTCTAGTTGTTTTCTAGATATTTTCCTCATGTTGTAATGATCACACAACATGATAGGATATTTGTAGGTATTGCTGACTATATTGACGTCATGGAAGTATTGTATATTTCAACCTGTCAAGGGAGGAAAATATGAATTTTGGCGACCACATTGTCTACATCTGGCTTCTTCCTGTAGCACTCCAAATTTTTCTTCCGCTTGTCATTTTCTGCGGGTGGGCTGTGCTTAAACTGTCCGCTCTATTGTTTGGTTCAAATATTTTCCCAACATAGCACCTGATAAACATGAGCTCGCTAAATACGAAACTGATACTGCCATATCATCCTTCTTTTTTAGCGTAGAGGAAGGGTCTGCCTGAGATCCTTCCTCTTTCTTTCCATGAATGTAAGGTAATATGCCCATCGGAGTAACATTTAACTGTAAGCGACAATCTGATTCCGACCGTTTTCTTTCCCCATATATAGTGCCTTGTCAGCAATGGTAATGAGGTCATAGGGTTTGTCCGGTTGATGCTTATTGAATGAAGCAACCCCACCACTGACTGTCATCATGGTATCAATTATTTTAATTTTTTCAGTGGCGCAGTGTAACCTTATTTTTTCTCCAGTTTGAACAGCTCCTTCTATGTTAGTTTGGGGCAGGATGATTAAAAATTCCTCACCTCCATAGCGAAAAGCGAAATCGGAGAAACGGATAAATCTTCTAAGTATATTCGCAAAATTACGAAGCACGGCATCCCCGTATTTATGCCCATGTTTATCATTTACCTGTTTGAAATGGTCGAGATCGAGCAGCAGGCAGGAAAGATCGGTGTTGTGCCGTTTACTGCGCCGGAATTCCTGTTCCAGAACGGTTTGTAAATGCCTTCGGTTATAGAGTCCTGTTAATTCGTCTGTTATGGATAATACTTCCAAAATTTCTTTCTGCTGCATGAGTTCTGCATGCATTTTTTCCAGGTGTTGGTTACTTCGTTTTAGAAGATCAGCATTCTCTATGCGTTCGGTAATATCTAGAACTATTCCCTTGTAATGAGTTACCCTGCCCAGGTTATCTCTCTTTAGATAGGTACTATCATCTATCCATTTTATTTGACGGTCTTTGGTTATAATTCGGTAAGGAGCATGTTGAAAAGACTCATGTTGAATATCCTGCTCTGCCTGCTGGACTTCTTGTGTAACCTTATCTAAATCTTCTGGATGTATAATCTTACTATATGAAACATGTCCACTGATGAATTCTTCAGCGGAGTATCCACAAAGAGACCGTACATTTTCAGAGACAAACTCTACAGGCCAACCACTTGCATTACGCCAGAGAAAAGCTATAACCGGGCTGCGATTAATTATTTGATAGGCTTCGCGCAGTTTTCGTTCAGAATCTTTTTGTTGTAATGATCTGTACAAGATTTTAATGAGATGATCGGGTTTGCAAGGTTTTGTGAGGTAGTCAAAGATTCCCAAGCGTAAAGAATCCATGCCTTTTTTAGCATTGTTTTCGCCGGAGAGGATTATGACTGCTACATCAATATGCTGTGAGGTGATTTGCTCGGCCATGACATGACCATTGATGTCAGGCAAATCGATATCAAGGATAACAGCACAATAATTCCCAGCATTCAGAGTTGATAGACCGTCTCTACCAGAATGAACAGCGTCAACCTGAAAAGAACTTTCAGCTTCCAATAAGACCTTCAAACTTTGACAAAACTGAGGTTCATCATCAATAATGAGTATGGACTTTTTCATTGCTTGTAATCATCATACTTTGGGTTAACGGTTTGAATTATCGATGGTCACACAATCGACGACATAGTTAACTGGTTGAGCCGACATGGATGTAGGTCATTAATTTGGTGGAAATATACAGTGCTTTAAGTTGTCCTGTTTCACTTAAGATGCCTGGCCCCTGAAATGTGTAATCTTTCAAATCGCAAAGGAGGCTTTGCGAAAATATCCTCTTTTCAGATATTTATCAATATATACTCATTGATTTTTTAATTGATATGCCTGATATGGGTTTTTAGGGCGATTGAGGTTGTATATTGTCAAATACTTTTACTATATTTAATGTCATATCAGATGGACATCACTCTCAGCTAAGCTGTAATGATTAATATAGGGACAACATGACATATTAGCTGAAAACGTTGTACAATGAACACGCACCGAGAGCAATTTTCCAGTTTACAATAGATGTTATAATGGGAATTGTTGTTCTGTGCGATTGGGAGTAACTGAACAGAATCGGGTTGTCATGGCCTCATCATCATCAAATAAGGTACGGTAGAACGATGAACAAAATAGTAACTGCGATCATGGTTAGTTTGTTTTTTTTGTTGGGGGCCAATGTTGGCGCTTCAGAAATTCAGCAAGGTTTTTTACAGTATAAGTGGGGTGACAGCGCATCAAAATATACGGGTTTGTCAAAACTGGCCGACAAAGGTGAGGTTACCTATTATAGCAAGCCTGGAGAAGTGTACACGATCGGTGATGTTGTTGTTGAGGAGGTTATATACGGGTTCTACCAAGACCAGCTTTTCGGAGTATATCTCAACATATATTCCATTGATATCTATGACAAGTTACTCGTTCATATGAAATCAAAATATGGGCTTCCAGCATCTAAAACAACAGTAGATAACCGGCTTGTATCTAAATGGAAACAGCAAGATGTAACTATAAAATTGAAAATGAATAAACCAGGGAAGGAGATGAAGCTGGCATTCTATTATCAGCCATTTTCCCGTAAGCTGAACACTATTCAATGGGAAGAACTCGACACTACTTCATTCCGATTTGTCCCTATTGAGAAAGATAAGAGACCTGAGAGGTTTGTTCTCTTTGAATTTTAAAGATAAATTTTATCTTTATCTTTAACACATTCACTACAGCTTCGACTCTACTGTTTGAATTATTGCTGACCTCGATTTTATGGCTGAGATACTACCAGAAGATATCAGGAAAGATTTGGAACGAGCGTGTGAACTTCACCAGCGTGCGACTTCTGATTATGCGAAGTGTGAGGAATTTAGCAGGTTAATGTCCAATTTACTCGCTAGACTAGAGGACGCGAGTTGTTTTACAACAGCTGACAAAGTTATGGGTGTACTTCTCGATTGTAACCCTAAAACTGGTGCGCATTGTGATAAGGCAACCATAGTGGGCCAGGTGACTCACAAGCTTCAGGAGTTGCATAAAATACAGAAGAATTGAAATGCGGAAACTGGGCTAAGCAAACGGTTGATGATTTTTGAAAGTACCCTTTAAAAAACAGCCCGTATAAAAGGTCATATGGGCTGTTTTAATAAACGTTACAATCGAAGAATAGTCGTTATACACTCACTACTCAGGTAAACCGAAGGTTTCCATAATCTGCGTATAAACACCATTACCCTTAATTATGGCGAACCCCTTTTCAAAGGCATCATGTAATTCTTCGCCATCGGGGTGGGCTTTAGAGATCATAAGATAGAGTGGCTTTGTGAACAGTGGCGTTTTTGAAGATGCAATATTTTCAACATCTGCAGGAAACTTATCTTTGATGGTTTGCAATCCAACAAGCAGGCTCTCCGGTAAAAAGTCAATTCTTCCATGAACAAGTTTTTTGATGGATGACTCGATATCTGGAGCATAGCTTGGCTCAAGGCCAGCATCCGCAAATATCTGAACATAAGAATAGCCCAAGGAACCACCGACTTTATATTTTTTTAGATCTTCTAAGTCAGTATAGTCCCAACCAGAGTGTTTCTCTTTCATATAGAAAAAAACCATCTTCTGATGGGCTAAGGGAGTTGACAGGTAACATGTTTTTTCAAACTCTCCAGTAGTACTCCATGGGAAAGTGGCAACAGATTTGCCCTTCTGTGTCATTACCTCAGTTCTGCTCCAAGGCACGTACTTAAAACTAGCTGTATGGCCCACAGCCTCGAGAGCTGCTTTGATAATTTGTGGGGTAGGGCCACCTTCGGGCATTTTTTCAGATACGTACGGCGCCCAATCTCCTGTTAGAAATTCAAAATCTTTTGCAACAGCAGGCGATACAAAAATTAGTATAATCAGCATAAATGAAAGCATCATTTTTTTCGTCATGCAAACCTCCTTGATAGTATTAAGTAGAGTCGAACTCTCTTTTCATGAAGAAGTGTATCACTCCTTTTGGTTTTCGAAGAATACTTATTTCTATAATATCAAAAAAAGCGGATACCCCTCTGGGTATCTGTATAGGACGGATGAAGGATGGCTTTGGCTTTACCTTGCCACAGTGATAGAGCTGTCAGCCAGAATATCGTCGGTTTGGGTATAGGGAAAGGGGGTGATTACGAACCAAGATCATTTTTGGTGATACTCGGTTAACGGAACTATTCCCTTTTGGGCGTCATTACTTATTACAGATATGAACAATAACCTCTGAACCCGCGTCCGGCATCAATTCTTCCGCTAGAGGTATTATGTCCCAATAAGGTTAAACAACTTTGATGATAACCAGGGTGACATCATCGTCAAGAGGCACCCCTTTGCAAAATGTTCCCAGTTCCTCTAATACAGAATTAACGATTTCTTGCGAGGAGAGCATGGCACTATTTCTCAGGATATTTCTAAAGCCATCCTTACCGAAAGACTCTTCCTTTTCGTTTCGTGTATCCCATATCCCGTCAGTACCCATGGCTATAATTGATCCTTTCGGGAGTTTAAGTAAGGGATATTCTTTGTAGCTGTGGTAGTAGTCGACACCAAGAGGCAGGCCGCTTCCTTTGAGTTCACTAAACCGGTCAGCCTGAGGAGTGTAAACGAGAGCGGGGTCGTGGCCCGCTCTTACCCATGTAGCATCACCAGTAACAAGATCTATATCAAGATAAAACAGGGTCATGAAATAACCTGTTCCTGAATGGTCTAGACAAAAATATCGATTCATGTCTGAGACAATTTCTGCGGGTTGACCAGGGCTGGTTGCTCGGGTTCGTATGTATGTTCTTGCTGAACTCATGAGCAGAGCTGCATCTATCCCATGGCCAGATACATCGCCAATAATGATTTTCAAACTGTTATTCTGAAAATCAGGACCATACAGGTAATCAAAATAGTCACCACCAACCTCCAGGCAGGAGATGGACTGCCCTGCAAGTTCAAATCCTTTCAAGCATGGGCTGGCTGAAGGCAGAAAAGAGCGCTGGACTTGGCCAGCTAAAGAGAGATTGTTCCCAATTGTTTGATCGTTGAATGCAAGTCGAGAGAACTGTCGTCGTTCGGAAGTGTGGGATTCCATTTTCTAACCTCCAGCTTGTCGGCTTATAGCTGGTCATTGACAGATTTCGTTTCAAATTTCAAAACGAGACGATACGTGAACTATTTTCAATATCTTCAACCTGGTAAGAACGAGGTCTAGACCTATAGCATTCGATAGGAATCTTATGAGCAGTTTCTGTATCAAATGCCCCGCCTTTAACCATTTTGATATTCTTTATTGTAACCGAAGCGGCTTACAGTAACCTTACCCGGTGAAAGGCTTTGTACCGGTAGTATCTCAAGTGTGAAAACGTGTTAGGAAAAGGGGCTGAAATCACCGAGGATACTAGCTTTGGTTGTACAGTACTTTTTTTTAATAGGGTTCTGTTTGAAGGAGAAGCAGGAGTTTTTGTTTCCGGGGTTGGGAACAGCTGGGAACATACATAATACCGAATATATGTGCACAACAAAGGTCAGAATTTCGGGTTGTCTGCTGGCGTATTGACTTACACCACATGGTGGCATAGCATTAATGATATATTTCTCCCCACTAATAGAGGAAAATCATGAAATCTAGACAGCAATTGTATAGTCATGGGCCAAAACAGTGCGATTCGTCACAATCAGTAGGGCTGACCAGTGATGACCTGAAAAAACGTCTCTTGTTACTTGAACAACAGAATAAGGAGCTCTTGGGCCAGGTTTCCATATTGGAGCAACAACAAGTTGCGGTAGGGGAAAATGAAAAAACACGGGAACTGCAGTTAGCTGAGCTGATAATAGACAACAGTCCTGCTATACTTTTCCGTCGACTAGCCGCTGAAGATCCCAAAAAACGCAAAATGGTATATGTATCGCCCAATATCTCTCGATTTGGCTATCAGGCGGATGACTTTATAAACGGTCGCATCATGTTCCGTGACATACTCTACAAGGGTGATTTTGAGAGAACACTTCAGGAGATTGCGTACTACTCTGATAACAATATTGACACGTATACCCAAACCTACCGTATAGTTACATGCGAGGGAGAAATTCGTTGGGTAGAGGACCGCACCTCGGTTGTTGAAGATGTAAACACCAGCACACTCTATCATCAGGGAATCGTGATCGATATTCACCGGAGGAAGGAGGCTGAGGAAAAGGTTCGCAAAAGCGAAGAGAAATACCGACGCATTGTTGAGACTGCAGGTGAAGGCTTTCTGCTCATGGACAAGGACCATAAAATTATCGATTTCAATACAGCCTTTGCCGGTATGACCCAACGATCTCAATCTGAACTCATTGGTAAAATGCCAGGCGATTTGTTCACTGGTGAATATCAGGACCCCAGGTCACTTCAGAATCAGCAGGCTACAGAGTCTGAATATCGAGAGTTCCAGTGTGGAATCGTCAGAAAGGATCTTTCGACGGTTCCTGTTCTTGTTCATGCGAATACGCTGCATTCGGACAGCGATATAATCATCGGTTATATGGCGTTCGTAACCGATATGACTGAACAGAAAAAAGCGCTTTCATTGGCTGGCGAAGTGCAGCGTAGCCTCATGCCTGAGAGGCCTCCCCAAATTGCAGGCCTGGATATAGCTGGAAAAAACATACCCTGTGATGAGGTAGGTGGTGATTATTTCGATTACCTGACCGACAATCTGGACATCAATGACAGCGTGACCGTCGTTGTTGGAGATATCACTGGGCATGGTGTTGACTCAGCCTTGCTAATGACCAGTGCGCGAGCCTTTCTTCGCATGAGTGCCTCACAAGCTGGTACGCTTACCGATATCCTGACGGAAATGAACCGCCATCTGACGGAAGATGTCTATGCGACAGGGCGCTTTATGACGCTTTTCTGTCTATCATTTTCTCCCAAACCCGAACAAGGTATCCGATGGATCCGTGCTGGACACGACCCCGCCTTACTCTACGACCCGTACTCTGATCAGTTTGAAGAACTAAAAGGGCCTGGGATGGCGCTTGGGGTGGACCGGGACTACATCTTTGAGCAGCAACACAAAGGCAATTTGAACCAAGGTAGCATAATCGCTATCGGCACAGATGGCATTTGGGAGAGTCGCAACAAACGCGGTGAAATGTTCGGCAAGGAACGTCTCAAGTGCATTATTCGACAGCATGCATCGTGTGATGCAGAATCTATTCTCAATGCAGTTCTGCATGAGCAATCAATTTTTGCCCAAGGTATCCCAACCGAGGATGATATTACCCTCGTCGTTGTCAAAATGGTTGATGAGCTGAAACCAAAATGAGCTGTTGCGATCAAAACGTGAAAAAACACTCGACCTCATCAACCCTCAAACTGGTGTGACTGTATCTCTTAGCATAATGACTGTTTATCGGCCTCAGTCGTATGCGTCAATTGATTGACAGGCTATGGAATTCTGTGATATGATTTTCCAATCATACAAAGAGCACCCATAGGGTGGATTGATCCATGAAGTCTATTTTTCAGAATGGAGGGTGTCATGAAAAAGGATGTGAAAAAGCTCTTGGCAAGTTTAGGTGTAGCCGGCTTGATCAGTGCGGGAGGTCTCACCTTACCCGGTGCTCATGCTTCGGGAAGCGGTAGTGGCTGAGGGGCGAATACCAGCACAGGTAGTGCTGAAGTTAAAAAGCCCGCCGCAGCAAGTGGTTGAGGTGGATCTAAAGACAGTGCCGTGAGCGCTGCAGAAGAGCAGGTAAACGAAACATCTGGACAGGTACAGGAAAAAGTAGAGGCGAATGTAGAAGAAGCCAATACCGAAGCAGAAGGTGCTAAGAAAGTGATTATCCCGGTAGCACCGGCAAAGAGCGGTTGAGGCGGTTAAGCAAACGTACGGTCGTACGTTACTATTGAATTTTCAGAATTTCAAAGGGTTGACATTAAGTACTTGTGTCAACCCTTTGCTGTCTATGTAATAGCTTGTATTAACTTAATATGATTTTGGTATGGAGTTTATTGGCGTTCAATAATGCGTGAAAAACCAAAAGAAATTTACCCGGTGACAGCATCTTTTCTTCCTGATGATTTTACCTGGCCAAAACAGAAAGACTTACCGGCACTACTTTCTGGTATCGTTGATGAACATCGGTTGGTCCCGTTTATTGCTGACCTTGCTGCGGTGGAATGGGCGATATTTACCGTTGGATTGAAGCAACCTGCCTCGCTGGAGACTCTCGAAAAAAAATGTGTTAATCCTACTCTTGAGTTGCTGCCCGTCGACTGGTCTGGACTACCTGAACTTTTGCAAGAAGGAGGTTCGGAACCGCTGCGTCAAAAAAGTTATGTTGCAGTGTATCTGACGGTTAAACATGATATCCCGAAGGTGGTTGCTGTCTCAGGTCATGAACTGCTGGCAATGAAAATAGTTGCAGAAGAACGTGATAAACGGGAAGTGGCTATTACAGGGAAAACCTCAGTAAGCATGATTAATACGATACTTCATGAAGGTAAGACAAAAGAATTAATTTATTGGCCCCCTTCCAAAATCAAGAGAGAACAAATACAAGGGAATGCAACATCTACGTCTTGTGATGAAATGGCGGCAGAAGTCTTCGCCTTTCAATGGCATCTCACCCAGAAATGTGACCTTCATTGCCGTCATTGCTATGATCGAAGCAATCGGGAAGAAATGACGCCAGAGCAGGCGATATATGCCTTGGATTGCATGTATGAATTCTGTGAGCAATATAATGTAACTGGACAGGTGAGTTTTAGCGGTGGTAATCCATTACTATATCCACATTTTGAAGAGGTGTATAGAGAGGCTGTGGAGCGGGGCTTCATGACAGCTATCCTTGGTAACCCCACGTCTCGCAGAAGCATGGAGAGGCTACTGCACATCAGGCATCCTGAATATTATCAGGTGAGCCTGGAAGGCCTTCAGATACATAATGACTATATCAGGGGGCCTGGACACTTTGAGCGGGTAATGGAATTTCTGGATCTACTCCGTGAACTTGGTGTCTATTCGATGGTCATGCTCACTCTGACACGTGATAACATGAATGACGTTATCCCCCTTGCCAACCTGCTTAGTGACAGGGTTGATCTCTTTAACTTTAATCGCCTTTCCTCTGTAGGGGAAGGAACAGCACTTGAATCAGTTCCTGTATCTGAATATGCTGGGTTCCTTCTGAAATACAGGGAAGCTGCCAGAAAAAACACGATAATGGGTAGCAAAGATAACTTGTTTAATATCCTGCAGGATAGAGATGATATGCCACTGACAGGTGGATGTACCGGGTTTGGCTGTGGTGCAGCTTTTAATTTTGTATCTCTTCTCCCTGATGGCGAAATTCACGCCTGCAGAAAATTTCCCTCCTATATCGGTAATATCCGTGAAGGCTCTATTGTTGATGCATACCAAAGTGAAATTGCCCAAAAATACCGTAAAGGGAGTTTAGGCTGCAATGATTGCAGAATACGGCATTTTTGCGGCGGTTGTGCTGCAGTGGTCTATGGCTTTGGCGGGGATGTTTTTTCTGCTGTGGACCCCTATTGTTTTATTCATCCTAAATGACATATGCCAGGGGGTGGTGCTGAGATTCAACATACCCCTTGTTCCTGAAAGTGGACCCTATACGTCAACCATGGATTCGCCAGTTTTTGCTTAACGGGCGAGCCGTTGAAAGTCATGGCCGCTTGGCTGTTGAAATACACGCAGGTCAAAGTGTGGCACGGCAGCAAGCAGGTGGTCGAAGATATCCGCCTGGATCGCCTCATAGCTTGCCCAGCCCTGTTCACGGCAAAAAGCGTAAATTTCCAAGGGCAAGCCTTGTTCGGTGGGAGCCAGTTGCCGGACGAGGAACGTCATCTGGTCGTGGATATGTGGGTTGCTTTTCAGGTAGGCGATAACATAGGCACGGAAGATACCAATATTGGTTTGTCGCCTGCCGTTGATTAAATTTGTCCCCTGTACGGATTGTTGCCTGTTGTTTTCTTCTATCTCCTGTTGTTTGCGATCAACATAATCCCGGATAAGGTCTATTTGAGATAAATTTTGAAACATCTCTTCGTCGCAAAAGCGAATGGAGTGAACATCGATAATAATTGTGCGTTTGATCCGGCGTCCACCTGAATCGCTCATGCCTCGCCAGTTTTTGACTGCGTTGGAAATGAGGGCATATGGCGGAATAGTGGTGATGGTTTTATCCCAGTTCTGCACCCTGACAGAGTGGATAGAAATGTCAATTACGTCACCATCAGCTCCATATTGAGGCATTTCAATCCAGTCACCGATTTGAACCATATCGGTTGAACCGAGCTGGATCGAGGCTACAAAGCCAAGAATCACATCTTTAAAGACCAGCAGCACGACTGCAGTCAGTCCACCGAGGATGGAGAGGATGCCCCAGGGCGACTTACCTGTAAAAATAGAAACGAGAAATATTGCGCCGATCGTGTAGCTGATAATTTTTCCTGCGTCAGTGTATCCACGAAGGCTACTGCCTTTGCCTTTTTTGACTATGCGATGGATGTCGTTAATGGTGGCAAAGAGGGTTGAAAAACTCATTACCGCCACAATTACAAAACAGGAGCTGACGAGCCGTTTTATAACCAGATATGAGGTCGAGTCTGGAGTAAGGAACGTGTCAACGGCAAGGGAGAAGATGCTGAGCGGTACCAGCCAACTCACTTTGTTGAGCAGCCGGTTCGACGCCAATGGATCGTCCCATTTGTGGCGATTGTTCTTGAGCCAGTTGGTGATGACGGCAAGTAACGTTTTACGCAGAATGATGGTGACAATTGTTGCTACAAGACCTGTTATTGTCAGAACCAGAACGATCTCCACCATTTCCCTGATTGCAACAGGAAGTTGCAGGCTTGGGAACAGCAGATCGAGAAGATTGTATTTCATTGGCTGTGGCCGTGGTTGTTGATTAGTATATGAGTATTAGTTAGTTATCAGATTGCACCGAATAACTAATGGTTAGGAATAGCACGATCGATCGGGGTTGAAGTGATTCGTGATAGATGGCTCGGATAGTTCGGGCCAAAATATCTTCAACGCTTCAAGCTCAAGATCATCTATTCCCTGTTTGCCTGGGCACCTGACTCCTGTTCTACTTCTTCTGTTATTTCTTTAACACTTCGCTTGTAGCCAAGGTGAAAGAGTGCAAATCCTGGACTGACGAACTGATTTTGTGCTCTGCCCAGAACTGTACCATCAATAGGTGAGTGAACAGTGTACATTGTGTTATCGAGAGGGTTACTTATTTCTGCTAACAATTGATTTTCTTTTACGCTTTCACCTAATTTTACTTTATTAAAGAGTATGCCTCCCACATCAGCCCGCACCCATTTACTACCATAAAAAACCGGTTGAGCCTTAGGCCAGAGCGTTATTTTATCTATCATGCCAACTGACTGGAGAAATGTCTGAAGGCTTTTTACGCCGGTCTCGACCTTGGCCTCCTCCAGGCTTAATGGGCCACCAATCTCCATAACGATAGCCGGAATCCCTGCTGCTGTTGCTGCACCACGCAGGCTGCCTTTCGGGGCTGTACTTTGAAGCGCTGTCACTGCACCGAATCCAGTTGCAAGCTCAGCGATCTGCGGTACCGTCAGGTCGACTCTCAGCTGCGGGAGGTTCTCTCTGAAAAAGGAGCCAGTATGCAGGTCTACAACCATGTCTGATTTTGTAACGATGCTGGTAAATAAGGTGTGTGCTATCCTGGCAGGGTAGGAGCCTTCGGGGTTACCGGGAAAGTAGCGGTTCAGGTCCCTGCGGTCCCCGATATATCGATCTTTTCTCCAGAATCCTTCAAGATTGATAATGGGTATACCGATAATGACACCCTTTAACTTTTTTGGACGGACCTCATTGAGTGTTCGGCGAATTATTTCTATACCGTTCAGCTCATCGCCATGAATTGCTGCTGTGAGTAAAAGTGTTGGTCCCGGCTTACTGCCATTAATGATAATAATCGGGACTTCAATTGGTTTACCCAGTGGAGACTGTAGAGAACTCCAATGAAGAGTTTCCCTCTTGCCGGGCTCTACCTGATGACCGATGAGCTGGAAGGGTTCTGTGTGATCTTCAGAAAACGTCTCTGCTATCTGTTTCTTCGTCTCGTTGGGCTCGACAATAGTTTCAGCAGGTGGTGAACCTTCAACCTGCTGGGTTGATTGATCGGGGATTTCCTCTTTTTCGCCGGCATCTTCAATGGTTTCTGTAGCCAGGGCGCTACAACTGAAAAAGAAGAGGAGCAGGAGTGAGATAAGAGTATTTTTTTTCACTGTTTCTCTTAGTTTTAAGGGTGAGAAAAATTATCCATGGAGAAGGTGACTCGCTCTTCAGGCTGTCTTGAGTTACTGGCCTGGTCGTCTATGATAGTAATACGTGGTTGAAGTCCAATGCCATTTGCAATCTGAATGGCAAGGCCGGGGCGGGCATTGAGCTCAAGGACCATTGGGCCCCTGTCGTTATCGAGCACAATATCAACCCCGAGATATCCCAACTTGGTAATGTCGTAGCAACGCGAGGCAAGAGATATAAACTCCCGCCAGCGTGGAACTTCAAAGGATGACAGTTCCATTCCTGTATCAGGGTGATGGGTAACCTGCCGGTCAAATTGTACCGCTTTCATCGCCTTTCCTGTGCCGATATCAAGACCTACCCCAACTGCACCCTGGTGCAGATTAGCCTTGCCATCCGAAGCCGCGGTTGAGAGTCGGGTCATGGCCATAACCGGGTAACCTTTGTAAACGATGATACGAACATCGGGAACACCCTGGTAGGAAAAGCCATCAAACGCATCGGAGAAGTTGACCATTTCCTCAATCATGGCCACGTCATTACATCCGCCAAGGCTGAAAAGACCACTAAGAACGTTTGAGGCGTGGCGCTCCACGTCTCTCAGCTCGATGGTGGAACCACTGGGTTTGTAATACCTGTCTTCACCGTGAGAACTGATGACTAAAATGCCCTTGCCGCCGCTTCCCTTAGCCGGTTTGATAACAAAGGGAGGGCAATCTTTCAAAAATTCGGCAAGCTCTCGAACATTGCCCTGTGTTTTTACGACACCGAGTAGGCGAGGAGCCGAGATGTTAGCTTTAGCGAGAATTACTTTCGTCTTCAACTTATCGTCCACAAGAGGGTAGAGTCGACGAAGGTTGTTTTTGGCGATGAGGCTTACATTGCGGCCATTCATGCCGACAATGCCAAGTTCACGGAGTTTTCGGGGAGGGACCAGATACATGGCTATTTTCCTCCTGCAAGTGGCTCAAAGCGTCGCAACTCTGTCAGTCGGTATCCTGAGTAACTGCCGATCATAATGATTATCGCAAGCACGACGAGCAGTAGCTCCGGAAAAGAATAGGTGAGGTGCTCGACGTAACTGTTTGACATTGCAAAATAGATAATACTTGCGGCAAAAAGACTTCCGCCACCTTGTTTAAATACATCTCGAGGGCCTTCTTCTTCCCACAGTACTGATAGGCGCTCTATGGTCCAGGCAATAATAATCATAGGGAAAAAGGTGACCTGCATTCCACTGCTGATCCCCATCTTATAGCTACTTACACTGATTGCTACGTAGATAAGTATTACAAAAACAAGAACCGCTGATATGCGGGGGACAAGGAGTAGATTAAGATGACTTAAATATGAGCGTAGAACAAGACCGACGCCGACAACGGTAATAAACAATATGAGACCACTGAGCAGCGCTGTCTGTAGAAAAACGAGAGCGATAAGGATTGGCATGAACGTACCGGAAGTGGGTATACCTACAAGGTTACGCAGTACAACCACCACAAGTGCTCCGATGGGGATGAGTAGAAGCAGTTTGAAGGTATTCTGATCTTTTACAGGAAGGCTGTAGATGGAAAAGTCGATGAGCAGATTTTTCGTATGTTTACCATGCATGATTGCTACACGTTCAGCAGCCATTTTTCCCTGTAACACTGAGAAGGTAACTTTTCCACCGGTGGCGCCGATAAGATCAAGTACTGATTCCTGATATTCCTGCCAGATCAGGATTGTTTCTATAGCTTCTTCCTCGGCGCTTAACGGGTCAAAAAGGACTAGTCTTTTATCATCGAGTATTTCAATGTACGATTTCAGCTGTGCACTTTTTTGTTTTGTTATAAGTGAGACTCCTTTTACTGGCCGGGCAGGAATGTCAACTTTTGTAAGAAGGGCACAGGCAAGCTGAGTCTTACCGCCGAATTGTGCTGCTTCATCCAGCAGAATCTTCGCTTCCGTGTTTTCTGTGGAGTTCAGTTCAGCAAGCAGAAGTCTAACTTTATCTGGTACACTTGAGTTCTCGGGAAGTCGCTTAAGCATAACAGATGCTGCGTTGGCGGCAGCTTGGGAAAACTCTTCCTCGATTGGAGAAAATGGTCGTGGCTTTGTTGAGACACCTGATTTACGAAGAGACGCTGTGGCACGGAGGAAAAGTTGTTCTTTTCCCTTGGCATCATCACTTTTCCAGACAGCTCTGCCATCTCGGCGTTCAAAAGAGTATCCGGGGGAAATGTTTTTCATATCAAGTACGGCAAGTGATTCGGTTGAATCCGGGAGGTTAAGGGATATCTCAGTTGGGCCCTCATCTGCCTGAAAGGATATGTTTGCCTCTATAGTCCAGACAGAGAGTTTTTCTGCCGGTGTAAAAGAGAAGCCGAGAATACGGTTTTTGTAGATGGCTGAGCCAACGCCGAGTACAAACAGTGTAATAACAATAGCCGTTAATTGGGTTCTAATATTCACAGAATTACTCCTCTGCCATTTGGGAAGTAGTATTTTTTTTGCTGACATCCACGACAAAGGTGTTTTTTAGCAGGTTTCGCCCCACCAGGATTGGATACTCAAAGGAGGAGCGATCAGCAAGTGTAAACTCCTCTGTAATATTTTTCCCACCGAGCTTTATTTTTAAGTTAACGCTCAGTCGCTTTTGTGGGTCGGTACCATGTCGCTTGATTTCAACTACTCGCTTGATACGAGCTTCAAAGGTATGTGTTTTCTTTGTTTTACGGTCGCTCACGGTAAAACGAACCCAAGGTTTACCATCACGTTCCATGCGGGTAATGTCGGCTGCATCCAGCGATGAGGTGGTGGCACCAGTATCAATTCTTGCAGGAAGGGTCATTTTGGCTTCAACAAGCGTAACAGGTTCCACTTCTCCGATGATCTTTAGCCCCGTAGCAGGCATAACAGGTTCTGCTGGTGGCGTGGCAGGGACGATTTCTTCCAATTTTGGCTCTTCAGTTGCGAGAGGTGTCTTAACTGATGGAGGTTGGAGGATGTCAGTGACCACTGGTTTGTTGGGGGACGAACAGGATGTTAAAAAAAATAGAGCGCCAAAGGCCAGAGTGAAAAGGTAGAGTAGTGAAAAAGGTGTTTTCATATGTAATCCCGAATAAATAATTATTGTGCTAATTTCAGTTGGAAAAAATTACATGGTTTATGGAAGGTGGTGGCTGCAGAAACGTAGCGGCTAAAGTCATGATGTATCTTATAGATCGTTATGAGATGGTAGGCAAAGTTGTAAATGGGTATTGAAGAAAGTTCTAAGACCTAACAACGTTATGGCTTTATTCTTTGACAACTACCATTATACAGATAATTTGGCAAACGGAAATAGTGCAGGGTTGTCTGCTGAGGAGAATTGGAACAGGTACATTGTATTTATCATTTTACCATATAAACAATATAGTTGTGGAGTGGGTTGACTAATTGATACATCAGTTAGAGTGTAATGACGTAATGAGCATTTATGCGTACGGTATCTCACCTGTATTAGACTGCATAAAAATAGATGGGATGCATGTACTTCTGATGTTATTGTTGAATCAAATGATAACCATTTAGAGGATCAAATATGGCGAATGTAATACAACTGAAAACTACGAAAATGAAGTGGAGTATCAAAGATATTGCCTTTCTTTACCCTCCCGATGTCTTTACCGGAGCCTTTGTCAATGAAGTAATGGAGGCACGGCATAGAGAAGAGATGCAGAATAAGTTGAACAATATCAAGAGTACCATTGCTGCAGAAGATGATCCGCTGCTAGCTATGCTGGTACTGCATAAGAACGATCATCTTCAGTTCCTTCGTAATAATGTTAATGAGTTCAGGGAGGCCGGGAGGTTGGAAGAGGCTGTAGTTACCTTGTTTACTCGAGTGAATACCCCATTTTCTTCAGATAGGAAGACAGAGCTATGGAATGAGCTGTTTGAAACATGTGATAGAACAAAATTATATAATTATGGTTCTCCCATTACGTTTACTTCAGCCACTGTTTATAGGGGTTCTGTCTCAGGCTTTAAAGAAAGTTTAATCTGGACTCCAGAGAAAAAGACTGTTGAGCGAATGGCCAAGAGGTGGGAACATCCCGATCTTGGAGGTGGTGATCTTTTTGAGGTAGACGTTACCAGAGAGGATATACTGGTTTTTCTTAAACTAAGGCGCGGGGATGAGCTGATTGTAACTCCTGAATTTAGCAAGACTGCGTTGATCAGAAAGTATAACGAAGCTGGTTAGGAGAATTTCAAAATTCTGTCGATGTATACTTATAGCGTTCTAGAGTTGAGATGCTCATCCGTGTAGTGGGTGATGAGCAGGTATGTTGTGAGCAGTGTTGCCTATAGCACAAGCAAACCTAAAGATCCGGTCAGCCGCTACTATTTCTGTGTTTATTTTCTGGTATCTTTAGGTTAGGTTTTCGGTTTAGATTTTCCACAGAAATCGTTTCTTGCAGTTTCTTACAATGTGTAAAGGGGGAAGGGTGGATATTCAGTTTGTAGATGGTGTACTTAATCTCAACTCATTTATGAGTGTAACGATTGGTATTATTGTTCTTTTTGTTGGGCGACGGTTGAATGCAGTTGTCTCATTTTTACGGGAATTCAGTATTCCTGAGCCTGTAACAGGTGGCCTGCTCTGTTCAGTATTTTTGTGGATAGTCTATAGTCTTGCTTCGGTAGAGATTCATTTTGATCTTGCCGCTCGGGACTTTCTGCTTGTCTATTTTTTCATAACAATTGGTATAAACGCAAATTTACGGGATCTGTTAAAGGGGGGGCTACCCCTTGTTATTCTGCTCGGCCTAACCATTGGCTATATGATTGTGCAAAATATTACAGGAATCACCATTGCCAAATTGTTTGGTCTTGAAGCAGCAGTTGGTATGTTGGGTGGTTCAGTTTCTCTCATTGGTGGGCACGGAACCGCTATTGCCTGGGCCCCACGTATACGTGAAGGTTATGACATTGTTAACGCCATGGAAATTGGTATTGCCTGTGCTACTTTTGGGCTTATCCTGGCCAGCCTTATGGGCGGTCCTATAGCTAAGTTTCTCATCAAACGTCACAACCTCACACCTGCCCATGCAGAACCCTCTGATATAGCTGTTTCAGAGGAGAATGCACCAGCAGGAATTACGGCTTTCGATTTTCTTGATGCTGTACTTGCTATCCATATTTGTGGTATTTTTGGGATAATATTAAATGATCTTATAGAATCAGCAGGGCTGCAGTTGCCGTTATTTGTTACCTGTCTGTTTGCCGGAATTTTGATCAGCAATTTAATGCCAAAGTCGTTCCCGCGAATATCCGGCTCCAAATGGCCATCAAGAACACCATCCATAGCCTTGATCGCTGACCTCTCTTTAGGAACGTTCCTTGCGATGTCGTTAATGAGTATGCAGTTGTGGACGCTGGTTGAGCTGGCTGGGCCTATCTTTACTATTCTGGGTACTCAGTTTGTTGTTGCTGTGTTAATCAATATCTTTGTGATATTCCCAGCAATGGGACGGAATTATGATGCAGCTGTTATCTGTTCTGGTTTTGGTGGAATTTCGCTTGGCTCGACACCTACCGCAATGGCGAATATGGCGGCTGTTTCACAGCGCTATGGTAACTCGCATCTTGCCTTTATTATAGTTCCTCTGGTCTGTGCATTTTTTATCGACCTGGTTAACGCACTGATGATTCCATTCTTCCTTAATACGTTTTAACAACGTTTGTATGCAGGAAACCAAACGTTGTGATTGCTGCAGAGCAATCACAACGTTCTTTAGATCTGTTGACGTTATAAGCGATATTCTATGTGATTAATTAATCACGGAATTCAGTGTTTTCTGGAACTCTTCCACATTATACGGTTTGGTGATAGCCCCTTTAAATCCGTACGATGTGAAGTCGGACATGATTGGATCATTGGAATAACCACTTGATACGATGAGAGACGCCTCTGGGTAATGCGATAGGATTTCCTGAGCAGCTTCTTTACCACCAAGCCCACCCGGTATCGTCAGGTCCATTATTGTCGTGAGGAAGGGGGTACCGGATTCTACCGAATTTTTGTACAGTTCAATTGCTTCTTCACCAGAAGAGCAGGTGGAAACTTCATAGCCGAGATAATTAAGTATTGTTCGGGCGATATCTCTGATCATTATCTCGTCATCCATGACCAGAATTGAGCCAGCTGGGCAGGCATCAGAAGTGGTGGGAGAACCTGCTTTGTCATTTTCTGTGCATGTATCTGGAATTGCAGGTAAGTGAATGATGAATGTCGTTCCCTGGTTTTCTGTGGAGGTTGCTTCGATATGTCCTCCATGCTTCGTTATGATAGAGTAAACAGAAGCGAGGCCGAGACCGACTCCGGTTGATTTCGTGGTAAAGTAGGGATCAAATATTTTTTTAAGTTGGTCATCTGCTATGCCACATCCCTGATCGATAAAACGTAGCTGAATGTAGGTACCTGAAGGAAGACCAGGCTCATTATGCTCTGCAAGTTCTACCGTACTCCCTATAATCGTAAGTAAACCACCTGATATCATTGCCTGTGTGGCGTTTAGAATAATATTGTGAAAAACCTGACTCATCTGACCTTCATCAGCCTCAATAGAGGGGAGCGAGTCTGGTATATCGATGACTCCTTTTACATTTGATCCATGCAAAGCAAATGATATGGCTTCTTCTGCCAGATTTTTTGCCGAAACCACTTTTTTGATTGGTTCACCACCACGCGCAAAAGTGAGAAGCTGATAGGCGAGTTCTCCTGCTCGTTTTGAAGCAGTTTCGGCTTTTTCAAGAGAATTGTACGAGTCGTGGTTGCTATCCATCTTCAGTTTAGCAATGGAAATATTCCCCATAATTCCTGTGAGTATGTTGTTAAAGTCATGGGCAATACCTCCGGCGAGAACCCCGATTGATTCCAGTTTCTCCAGCTTGAGTTTTTCCTTTTCGTGTCGTTTATGTTCTGTTATGTCGCGCGAAATTGAGATAATATGGGGTTCACCTTGCAGGGAAATAATTCTGGCAGACATTAAACCATTTATCAGAGTGCCATCTTTTTTACGAAACTGTGCTTCAAGGTTCTCGAAAAAGCCATTCTCTTGGAGCTCAGATACAAGCCTTTGTCGATCATTAGGATCATGCCAGATACTCAACTCCAGTGAGGTTTTACCCATGACGTCGTCACGGGTATATCCTGTCAGTCGGGTAAAGCCCTGATTGATGTCTACGTGGAGTCCATCTCTCATTCGATTGATATTGATAGAGTCGGGGCTGAAGTCAAAGGTTAGCTCGAACTTATCCTTACTTTCCCGTAATTCGGTTTCGATTTTCTTCCTGTCGGTAATGTCTTCAAATATGACCAAAACTCCAATGGTTTCATTTGCATCATTGCGTAGCGGAACTTTTGATGTGCGAATCCAGATCTTTTTTCCATCAGGTAGATCAAGTGGCTCATCATAGGACAACTTAGGGATGCCCGATTCGATTACCTCATGGTCGTCCTTACGATAGCGATCGGCATGTCTGGACCATGGTAACTGATAATCATCCTTGCCTAAGAGCATTTCCGGATTTTCAATCCCAGCATTTTGGGCAAAAATACTATTGCAACCAATATAACGGAAATCTTTATCCTTAAAAGATATACTCATTGGGACGGTATTTATAACTGTCTGAATCAGCCGGTTGGAATGCGAAATAGCCTCTTCATGAAGTTTCCTTTCTGTAATATCTCTGGCTACAGCAACTATTCTGTCATAACCTTTTTCTGTTATGCGTTTTAAGGAAATTTCAGTCCAGAAGAGTTCCCCCGACTTCTTACGAGAGTACCACTCGAAAAACTGTGGTTCCCCATGGAGCGCCATGTCAACTTTTTCCATAGCTTCAAATTGTGAGTATGGGGGGGAACCTTCAGATAGTGTTCCAATATCTACTCTCAGAGCTTTTTCTCGATTGTAACCATACATTTCCAACATCCGGTTATTTACATCGATGATTGCTCCACTCTGAACATCGTGAATGAATACGGCCTCGCTGGTGGCATTAAAAATAGTTTGATACCCTTTTAAGCTCTCTAGCTGCACTTTTTCCGCTGCTATAAGTTGTCCAACAAAATGATTAATCAAAAAGTATAAGAGAAGTGCTGTGAGGAATATGAAAAGAAAGCCCTTGGCCAAGGAAATCTTTACCATCAAAGCGGGATCGGGTACCAGCCAACCAAGCCATGTGTCTGACCAGTAGATCCAGGCGACACCAAACAACGAGTAGATTGCTGTAATTTTAATTGATTCTAATCTTCGTTTCTTCAGATCGAGGTTGGCCATAATCTATCCCTGGTTGAGTAAAGCTTGATTTATGGATCAAGGCTTTACACTGTATAGCATATGAATGTGCTGCAGATACTGATACCCCTCAGAAATAGAAGAATACTATTTCTGGAGTATAACTTCGAATTAGTTGACAAACATTAGCAGTTAAAGCTGTATAAATCCACACTGATGTAGAGAATTACTACTCAATAATCATGTTATGTCGTAACAGGGAGAGCAATGATGAATCTCTTCAATTTCTTTCAGCAAAAATCACTGTATCTTCTCCAGATCTTTCGTGTCGGGGTTCTGCTAGGAGTGCTGCTCTTTCTGGTTAGTGGTTGTTCCAGCCATAACGGTAGCGGTGAGGGAGACGGGTATACGTATGAGACAACAGGGGTAGCATCGTTTTATGCGGACAAATTTCAAGGTCGCAAGACAGCCAGTGGTGAATCTTTTGATAACGGTGCATTGACGGCGGCCCACAGAACACTGCCTTTTGGCACTATGGTTGTCGTGAAAAATTTGAGCAACGGAAAAACGGTGGAAGTTCGGATAAATGATAGGGGTCCTTTTATCCGGAAAAGGGTTGTCGATCTGAGTAAAGCTGCATTTTCCAGAATTGAAGATCTGAAAAAAGGGATAACCAAAGTGCAACTCCAGGTAATGAATTGATGTTGTCCAAGCATCTAAGAGTGACTTGGCAATTTTCGGGAATAAATATTCAGCGCGTTATCTCATAATCTCATATCCGGTTTGGTGTAGCTTGCACCATCAAAATTCTTTATGGAGAGGGATGATAGATGATGAGTAACTGTTTGAAGCTGATATGTCTCCTGACTATTTCTGTACTACTCTATGGTTTTCATGGAGTTAGCCATGCTGGAGAGTTGGCAGACAATCCCATTGAAGCTGGTAACGTGCGGTGGGAGCGTGACTTGGACTTGGCAATTACCGAGAGCGGAAGAAGCGGTAAGCCGGTATTGGCATTGTTTCAGGAAATTCCTGGCTGTAGTGGTTGTCAGGATTTTGGTAGGAATGTACTGCGAGATCCCCTTTTGGTGGAAGCTATCGAGAGTGAATTCCTGCCAGTTTTAATCTATAACAACCGTCAGTTTGGAAAAGATAGGGAATGGCTTGAACGCTACAGGGAGCCGAGCTGGAATTTCCAGGTAATACGATTTCTTGACGGTGACGGAGAGGATATCATTGTCAGAAAAGATAAAGTATGGACTGTTGCTGCCGTGGCATCCCGTATGATAATGAGTTTGGAAAAGGCGGGCCGAGCTGCTCCTCAATATTTGAAGAATCTGGTGTACGAGACAGATGATTCGAAGCACAGTCAAATAGGCTTTGGCATGGCCTGTTTCTGGACAGGAGAGTATCGGATTGGGAAAATTGATGGTGTTATTTCCACGGAGGCTGGCTGGCTGGATAATCGGGAAATTACTCTGGTTACCTATCATAAAGGGCGTATTTCGCTTGATCAACTGGTGGAACGTGTGTCAGAAGAGAGATGTGCTGATAGGGTATACCTGCAGCCCGGTGAGAAGATTGATGCAAATCGTTTTGTTCAGCGACAATTAAATCTATCACAATATACAAAGGCAAAAGAGTCAGACCAGAAAAAACAGCTGGAGCGGTGGCCGCCAGTGAAAAATATCACAACATTGACTCCAATGCAGGCGACAAAGCTCAACGCGTTTGCACCTGATGACATGGGGGTTGCATTGTCCTGGCTTAGTCCACGCCAAAGGGCAATGTTGGAAGGTGGTGCCAAATGACACCCCTACAGGAGGCTTAACGTCCTGTTACAGTTACTCCACTGTGCATTTCTCCGCATATTTTCCGGAAATACCGACATAGCGTGTGCGCATGGTTGCCATGTCTTTATCTATATCGCCGGTGGGGTGAAATTCTGCCAGAAAGCCACCTGTTTTATTTTTGTAATCGATGAAGGCAAGAGCCACTGGAACCTTGGCCCCAAGGGCTATATAGTAAAATCCTGTTTTCCACTTCTCTACTTTCGAACGAGTGCCCTCAGGTGGTATAGCGATAATGAGGTTGGTGGCCTTGTCAAACGCTTCAATAGTTTGAGCAACAACATTGTTTGACGATGATCTTGTTATGGGGATGCCACCCATCCACCTCATGATGGGGCCTCGCCAGCTGGTAAAGAGCGTGTCTTTTCCCATCCAGTGCATGTCAAAACCGTAAATAAAGGCCATTGCCAGGGCGAGCGGGAAGTCCCAGTTACTAGTATGAGGGACCGCTATCATCACGTATTTTGGTGCGACGGGCGGCTGTCCCAGAAGTTTCCAGCCTCGTAATTTTAAGCAGAGTCGGCAGGTTGATCTGATTATTTGTTGTACTATCGGGGTGTTGTAGATGGTGAGTTTCAAAATATTTCCTATGGTAAAGCCGTAAAATCAGATCTCACACTACTACTGGCAAATACACGCAATTATTCTGCCAGGAGAAATGTTTTTGTGAAAACACCCTGGTAAAAGCAGCGAAGACGCTGAATTTCAGGATGGAAAAATGTGAAACGGCCAGGCTGGAAGCTGGATAGATTATGGGATCGGCTCGACTATACCTTCGTTAAAAATGGTTACCAGGTTCGTAAATACATCATATAAAGACAACATTACTACTACAACCACAACACTTCTCGCTTTTCTGTAGTAAAGATTGGATGCATTCAGACGTGCTGCAATACTTTTCACAGAAAAAAGTGGCTATTTCGAATAGCATCTTATCATGATACATGTAAAAATGTAGAAAAGCCTAATGAAAAAGGAGAAAAGAGATTTTCTTCGTTTCATTGTCAAATAAAAACAGAAGCAATGCTTAACCTTATCTATCAGTCTTTTTAGGAGATTTGTTCAGCAACTGTGCAAGGTCAGCAAAGGGTGAGTGTTTTGCTGTTTCTCCTCTATCGGTATCTGTGTTATTGGTAGGTAGCCATTCGGCATCAATTAAGCGGGAATGTTCATTGTCATGACAGTAGATACATAATAACTCCCAATTACTGCCATCGGGCGGGTTGTTTTTATAATTATGGTCCTTGTGGTGCACTGTCAATTCCCGCAGCTTTTTACCGGTAAAGTCACGGCCACAACTTGCACAGACCCATGGAAATAATTTCAGCGCCTGCTCCCGATACTCTATTTTTTTCATTTTCTGCCTCCTGCTTATGAGTGTAGATCAGAATAATTAAAGGATATAACAAACAACATTATGAAAGACACTGACTTTTCATGCCTCTCTTTATCCAGGTCTATGCTCCACAACCTGGAAGAGCTTGGTTTTACTTCGATGACACCTGTACAGGCCGATAGCTTGCCACATATTCTTGAAAACGAAGATGTTATCGCCAAGGCTCAGACCGGTAGTGGTAAAACTGCAGCATTTGGTATTGGGCTAATAAGTAAGCTTGATGTTCAGAAATTCAAAGTGCAATCACTGGTCCTCTGCCCTACAAGAGAACTGGCCGATCAGGTCGCAAAGGAGTTACGGCGTCTGGCCCGAGCTACCCATAATATAAAAATCCTGACCCTCTGTGGTGGTGTCGCTTTTGGCCCTCAGTATGGTTCTTTGCTGCATGGTGCACATATTGTTGTAGGAACTCCTGGTCGGGTGTTAAAGCATCTGGATAAGGGTAACCTGTCATTAAATGACCTTGATACTCTGGTGCTTGATGAAGCGGACCGCATGCTTGACATGGGCTTTATAGAAGAAATTGAACGGGTCATTGCCTGCGCGCCTTCTAAACGTCAGACCCTCTTGTTTTCCGCAACGTTTCCTGCAAAAATTGTAGAGCTGAGTTCAACCATTCAAAAAAATGCGATTAATATTCAGTCAGCTGCTATTAAGCAGGATCAGGCCATAGCTGAATATTTTTATGAAACCAAAGAAGACGACAAGCACTCCTCATTGATAAAGGCGCTGAGTTATCACAAGCCGGGAAATGTGCTGATATTTTGTAACACGAAAGTCGAGACTCAGGAAATTGCGGATAGCTTATGCGATGCCGGGATCGATGCTCTGGCCATACACGGGGATCTAGAGCAGTTTGAACGGACAGATGTTCTGGTCCGTTTTGCCAATGGCAGCTGTTCAGTACTGGTGGCAACTGATGTTGCTGCAAGGGGACTTGATATAGAAGACCTTGAGATGGTAGTTAATTATGATATTCCCCAGAATGAGGAAACCTATATTCATCGTATTGGCAGAACAGGTCGAGCGGGAAAAGAGGGGGTGTCAGTCACTATATTTACCCGATCCAATGTGCGGGTAATGGAAAACTATCGGAATGAAATACGATCTTTTGCTGACGCCCAGACATTACCGCAAGTTGAGGATTATGTGTTAACGGCTAAAAATGCTACCCTGGTTGTGGAAGCCGGAAAAAAAGACAAGATGCGACCTGGAGATCTTCTGGGAGCACTCACCGGTAAGGCCGGTATTGAGGCAAAATATATTGGCAAAATTGATATCTACGACCGCCAGAGCTATGTGGCAATTGACAGAAGTGTAATCGATAAGGCCTGTCTGCAGTTGAAAAAAGGCAGGATCAAAGGGCGCTCATACCCTGTATGGGTATTTGGTAGAAATCGCCCGGTTGATGTTGGTAATATTTGGAAAACATCAAAGCACTTTACAAAATAACGTTGGGTACTTTTGATTAGATAACATGTGTTGCCAGGAGAACAGCAGTGATGAGAGCTATCGCTACCCTGTAATATCCGAAAATAGCCAGACTATGGTTATTCAGGTAGGAGACCATCCATTTCACAGAAACGATGGCGGAGATAAAGGCGAAACAGAGGCCAATTGCCAGTGAATATGGGTCGAAGGTCTGCAGCATAAGCTGACCATGTTTGAGGGTATCGTAGGCTGTTGCAGCTCCGAGAGTGAGAACGCCGAGAAGAAAGCTGTACTCTACGGCGGCAGGCATGCTCAAACCCACCAGCATGCCTCCGACAATGGTCACCAGGCTGCGGCTTACTCCAGGCCACATAGCGATACATTGTGCGATGCCAATGAGCAGTGCCATTTTCCAGGTCAGGTTTTCAAGTATGGTTCCGGAATGTTTGATGGTGTCAGATTTCGATTGCCGGGAAGTAACGGCAAGAATAGCCAAGCCTCCTACCAGCCATGCAGCTACCACAGGCCAGGGGCCAAAAAGATACTCCTTTATAACTGCGTTAAACAGTAGACCGATAATTGCAGCCGGAAGAAATCCCACCGTTACATTGATAAAGAGTCTCAGGCCAATGGGATTACGGCCAAACACACCTGCCACCATCTGTCGCACCCTACTAAAATAGAGGCCAAACACCGCGATAATCGCGCCTGCCTGGATACAGATGGCGTAGGCGTCTGCAGCTTGCTTGTCACGTTCCTGTTCACTGGCTGATAGTGTGGAGTCTTCGCCGACACCCATAATTCGTTCTGCGAGAAGCAGGTGACCTGTTGAGCTTACAGGTAGATATTCCGTCAAACCTTCCACTATGCCGAGTACAGCTGCCTGGGCAGCGGACATCTTCTGTTTCGTAGGAGTGCTCTCTTCACTGCAGGCCACCTGAGCAACCGAGGTTATAAGGAGAATCGCCAGGAGCAAAGGGCGAAGCGTATGTTGTATAATAATCATGTGGTTATTTTGGGTAGTGAGAGATCAAGAGAGTGAATGGCAGTAGACCAGATGTAATTTTAGTACTGGACGATCTTTGTGCAAAATACGGCTGATTACCAGACACGGCAACTTGCCAATTTCGTTGCGGTCGTCCATTGCTGCCTCGTAGCGGTATTTTAGATTGCAGCATCCTATCCTATCTGGATGAAATGTCAATTATGATAATATAGTCACGAGCTGCTAAGTGCTCATCTGACCACGGTAATATCAATATCTTGTGAAGGGTATGATGTAAGAGGAGTATCTTTTAATAGGAGACAGACAATGACAATGATTTCTGCACCTCCAGGGGAGATATCTGCATGTAAATCGTTCACTCACAGAGAGGATTCAGGTTATCTTTTACCTGTTATTTGGGATCAGCCTTCTCGTCATAGAGGTCATACTCTGGATACAACTTTTCTGCACAACCCTGGCAGATTCCATGGCTGAATTCAACTTCTGAATGTTCAGTCATATAGTGTTCAATTTGATTCCAGGCACCGGTGTCATCCCGTATCTTTTTACAATGGGAACAGATTGGTAATATTCCACGTAACGTCTTGATTTCGTTGAGGGCTGCAGAGAGTTCAACTATGAGCTTTTCCTTTTCAGATTGTGCTTTTTTCCGTTCCTGAATTTCCTGAGCAAGTTTTCTGTTCCACCAATAGAAGCCAGCTAACAGTGCCGTGGCAATCGCACAGACCAGAAGCACCCATTTGACAATGTCTTTAGCCCCAATACCATGCTCGTAGCGAACAGCAATCCATTTTTGGCGAATTTCATTGTGTTTTTCAGGGGGGATAGCGGCAATTGCCTTGTTGAAAATACTTAGCAGTTCCGGCCAGTCATTGCGGATTGCGATCGATAGCGAATAATTTTGATACGAAGCTGGAGCAGCCACTTTTAAATTCGTCAAACCATATTTTTCTATGAGGTACGTTGCTGTTGCCAGGTTTTCGATAGCAACGTCCGCACTTCCAAGAGACACCTGCCTGAGTCCTTCCATGGGTGACTCGACATAGTGGGGGGTAACATCTATATTATCGTGTTTCAACCATTCGATGGTAGAATTTTGGCGTATTACCGCAAGGCTTCTGCCATGCAAGCTTTGGATACCTTGAATAAACGGAGCATCTTTTCTACTGACAATGACCAAAGGAAAAGAAAGGTGTGGTTCTGTAAAGAGTAGAAAACGTGAACGCTCGTCAGTTATGGCTGCACAGGTTAGTACGTCAATGTTCTTATTCTCGATATCATGAAGGATGTCAGGCCACGGTTGTTTCCGTCCCACCTCCACGTTTAAACCAACTATGTTTGCGATGTAATATATATAATCGGAGGCCATGCCATGGGAGGAATTATCATCGTCCATGTACTGGAAAGGAGGGAACGCCTGAGGACCACTAATTCGTATCGTTTGGTGTTTTTGCAGCCATTGTTGTTCTTCCGGTGAAAAATGTAAAGAGGCTGCATAAACGGAATGATATGTTAGCAGTATGGAGAAAAACAATGTAATTTTAAATATGTACATCTGTCCTCACTGTTGCGGCCCGTTGCATAATGACTGTTTCGGCAGTGATGTGAAAAAAACATGATACTATAATACCAAAAAACAGACTATAACAACTGATGACAGGGGAAATGCCCAGGCTGTGTCTAAGTACTAGATATCTAAAATTATTACGCTCCTGCTCGGCACCATTAAGCTACGTATTTTCCGAGAGAGTTTTCGTACTGGAGAACTTCTCGAAGCTGAATTTATTTAGCTGATATTCGTTGTACTTTGATCTAGGTATCTCGCTGATCGAGAGCCTTGCGAATTGTCTTGGCGAGAGCTTTTCGTGAAATTGGTTTGTGGATGAAGATTATTCCTTCATCAAGTACGCCGTGGTGGACGATGGCATTTTCAGTATAGCCCGACATAAAGATTACGCACATGGTTGGGTGTTGCGCACTAAGTATCTTTGCTGTCTCCGGGCCATTCAGTGTTGGCATAACCACATCCGTAAGCAGTAGGTCGATCCTCCCATGGAAACGGCTCGAAGTCTCTATTGCCTCTTTGCCGTCTGAAGCCTCAAGCACGGTATAACCTAGCTCGGTGAGGATTTCCACGCACAATTGACGCAGGGCCTTGTCATCTTCCACCAGCAGAATTGTTTCCTTCCCAAGTTCTACTATATCCTGATTATGGTCAAGTCGAAGGGTGCTTGTGCTTTCGCCCTCTTTGCATCGGGGGAAATAGAGTTTAAAGGTGGTCCCTGTGCCAATTTCACTGTACGCCGAGATATAACCATGATTTTGTTTTATGATCCCATAGACTGTAGACAGGCCCAGGCCCGTGCCTTTGCCCAGATCTTTGGTGGTGAAGAATGGTTCATAGATGTTTTGTAGAATATCTGGGCTAATACCTGCACCGTTGTCGCTGATTGCAAGAATTATATAGTCTCCAGGAGCAAGGGTGTAGTTTTTGAAAGTGATATCGCTGTTGTCGTCGCAGGTAATGTTGGCAAGCTCGATGGTCATTTTTCCACCGTCAGGCATGGCATCCCTGGCATTGACGGCGAGATTCATGACAACCTGTTCGAGTTGGGATCTGTCAAGTTTTACATCCCAAACCGGTTTTGCCGTGCGAAGTTCAATGTCAATATGTTCGCCAAGTAGACGGACCAGCATCTGGTTTATGGCAGAGAGTTCATCTGCTAGATTCATTTTTTCCGGACGGATAATCTGGCGGCGACTGAAGGCAAGCAATTGCTCTGTGAGCCGTGCGGCCCGTAAACCTGATTCCCTGATCATCTCGACATGGGCCAGACAGGAATGATCATTTTCCATTTTCATTAGGCAAAGATCAGAGTAGCCGTTGATGACGCTGAGTATGTTGTTGAAATCGTGTGCTATACCTCCAGCGAGTCTGCCGATGGCTTCCATCTTCTGAGACTGCTGAAGTTGCGCCTCGAGCCTTTTGTTTTGGGTCATATCACGGATTTTTGATACGACGCCGATGACCTCATCGCCTTGGTCTGAAAAGAGCGGAAAATATGTGGAATGGACATACCTTTTACCCCAGTTAGGAAAGTCCCGCCACGTTTCATAGCTTACCGTTTCTCCTTTGAGTGCCTGGTTAATTTTCTCTTTGACCAAATCTTCATTGAGTTTTTCGCCAATGAGTTCAACGATGGTCTTACCTATTATCTCTTCGCGTTTGATACCATAGGCCAGATAGTGTGCTTCATTGACGGCTGTGTATGTGTGATTCGTGTCGACGATGGCAACCAGATCGTCAATGGTCGCAGTGATTGTCTCGTAGAGCTTAAGGGTTTCTTCCGTACGAATTCGGTCGGTGATGTCTTCAAAAGTGCCTAAAATGCCAATGACATTGCCTGATTTATCGTGGAGAGGAATCTTGTTGGTATTGAGCCAGGTTTGCTCACCTCTGGCATTTTGTTGGGGCTCAATAATATTATATTCGGCGAGGTTGGAATTTATGACCCGTCTATCGCAACATTGGAAAAAATCGGCCTCTTCTTTTTTCCATGGTAGATCATGGTCGGTGAGACCAACAATCCCATCCGGGGTCTGAAAGCCAGCTAGTTTGGCAAAAATGATATTGCAACCAGCATATTTCAGATCTTGATCTTTCCAGAAAATAGACTGCGGGATATTGTCGATAACAAGTTGCAGCGCGAGATCTGTCGCTGCCCCCGTAAGAGGATACACTACGGGACCTGAAAGGGTTGTCTCATCAACAGGTGATAAACCGTATCGCGTTCGTAGCTGCGCATTTTCTGCTCTCAGTTCTGCGATAAGTGCTTCCTGCTCAGCAGAGGACGTTTTTTGGCTCATCGCGTTCTATCAGTAATGTGTTTTTTAAAAATGGGTTACTCCTTAAATATGATTGGAAAATCTACATAGATTGAGTTTGCCACAAAACGGAGTCCTCCTGATTTGATCGTGGACGGCAGCTTCATCTATTATTTGCTGCTCTTGGTGCTGCAATGTCATGAACATATGAATAATATTACATAGAATAATAATGAGATGCTAGTGAAATATATACTGTCTGTAGCCTGTAAGCATATGCGAAGTTTCTGTAGAGGGGAACTTTTGTCTTGATCCTGCGCAGGGTTTGTCTTTCCACATCAAAAAAATCTCGGGAAAATGCTCGGTAGCCTGGAGATACATATCTTTGTAATAGTTGTAACTTGGGAGTGCTAGCCTAAATGGAACATCCCGTTAAAGTTGAGGGTGGCAGGCAGGCAATTACTGACAAGATTATGACTTATGTCAATTACTCCATCGGGAGTTCCGGTGTAACTTCACTTTCTATTATAATTTGAGCCTGAGTCGAGATGATTGATGGAGGTGATGTGTAGCCTCCAGGGTCGTTACGTCATTATAAATTCGAGATAAAATGAGAAAACTCTGTTCTTGGAGAGAGTGCAGTTATGAATTACTTTGCAAAGATGAAAGGTGGAAAACAATGTCATCCAAAGGTCTGCCTGAACGAAATACTCTGGTCTTGGGTGGGGAGTTTTTTGGGTATAGTTGCAGTTGCTCTGGCCCACTACAAGCTGCTTGATCAGAGTGGTCTGGTCATGATCATCGGCTCATTTGGTGCTTCGGCAGTGCTTATCTACGGCGTAATTGGCAGCCCTCTGGCACCGCCAAGGAATCTTCTTGGCGGTCATATACTCTCAGCGGTTATTGGAGTAACTGCCTTTAAATTGCTGGGAGCTAACCCCTGGGTTGCAGCTGCAGTAGCTGTTTCCACGTCGATTGCGGTGATGCAACTGACACAGACCTTGCATCCACCTGGAGGAGCGACAGCCCTCATCGCGGTAATCGGGGGTGAAGGTGTTCACAATCTTGGTTATCTTTATGTTCTGATGGCAACAGCTATGGGGGCAATCCTTATGGTTGTAGTTGCTCTCATTATTAACAATATTCCAAAGAGCCGGAAATATCCGGCATTTTGGTGGTGAGATGATTGTAAAGTAGAAAACAATTGCCTTTTTATACTGTATCACCTTTAATTTATATTTGAGCAGGTAGTGTTCAGACTTGGATCAACTGCTTGAAAAACATGTTTCGAAACGATCTATCTACCTCTCTACATTTGACTACAGCACGCCATGCTGAGAAATTGTGTATGTATTGTTTTAATATGCCTATCGCAATATAGGAGTGATTCGTGGAGACGTACTTTGCCCCTGCTGAAAGAGCATCAAGAGAGGAGATCAGTCAAGAAATTGATGCGTTAAGTAACAACGCAGTAATTACGGCATTGTTGAGTTCAATAAGTGGTTTGCTTGCAGTTCTTAACGAACAGAGGCAAATTGTATCGGTCAATGATGCTTTTCTTAAAGAGCTGGGTTGTGACGACTTATTGGAGGTATTGGAGTTACGGCCAGGAGAGGCTGTGCATTGTGTTCATGCTCACGAAGAGGCTGGCGGATGCGGTACGTCAAAATATTGTGAAACGTGTGGCGCTGCTATTGCAATTGTTTCAAGTCTGGAATTAAATCAGCCAGTTGAAAGACTCTGTGCCTTGACAGCTACGAAAAACGGTACCCCGGTTGATTTGGCGTTACTTGTACGATCTCAACCAATCGTTCTTGAGGACAGGCGGTTTTTATTATTGTTTATTCAGGATATTACACTCCACGAACGACGAGCGGCGCTGGAACGAACGTTTTTTCATGATATCAATAATATGTTGTACATGCTTGTTGGGACAAGTGAACTGCTCGTCAGTGAGTCCTCCTCTACTCTTGCTCAAGATATCCTTGAGGCATCTTACCGCCTGGAAAAGGAAGTGACAATTCAGCGGACCTTGCTGGAGAGTGAGTCATATACGTATCAGCCGAAGTGGCATATCCACACTACGAATGAAATTTTAGCTGATCTGCAATCATATTTTGTTAACCATCCTGCTGCACGTGGAAAACATCTCAATATTGAAAGTGGTCTGGCGGATGTCCCAATTCGAACGGATATTTCTTTGTTATTACGGGTTCTCTGCAACATGATCATCAATGGGTTGGAAGCAACCGATGACGGTGGTGTTGTGAGCATGTGGTTGGAAGACGCCGCAACCGATACACTCTCTTTTCATGTCTGGAATAATCAGGAAATCCCAGAGGCAATTGCAATGCGAATATTTCAGCGCAATTTCAGCACCAAAGGCCAGGCTGGCCGAGGGGTTGGTACCTACTCGATGAAACTGTTCGGGGAAAAGATTCTGGGCGGAGAAGTCAGTTTTAAAACATCTGCAGAAACCGGTACTGTTTTTGAGCTTTCATTACCCAAAAACTGAGTTTTACGAGTTGGATATCCCTATTGATTTGTGCGTACTCTGGGAAACAGTGCTATGACCGGTAGTGCCAAAAGAGGAAGACAGGCCATGGCGGTAAGAACGGGGCGGATGGTAAACGTATCTGCAAGTTTTCCCACAATTGGAGTGATCGCTCCCCCAAGGCCATAAGCAAAACCCATCATTAAACTTGCCACCATAGAACGTCCTTTCGGTGCAAGAGTCTGTGCCATTGTTACTCCAAGAGGTAGTGGGGCCAGGATAAAACCGCCGGCAAGAATTGCTCCTCCATAGACCCAGTTTCCGCTGAGTTGCATAAATAGTAATAGTGCCGGAGCCATGAACAAAAATGAGAAGAGGAAAACTGGCTTAAAACCAATGCGGTCGGAGAGATGACCGGAAAGAAGACCGCTTAAGGTACCTGCCAGGATGAAGACTGCATAGATCCCGCCTGCGGAAACAACACTGAACCCCTCCTGCACATATAATACTGGTATAAACGTCAGGAATGATTGGCCCACTATTGCTCGTATGAACATGACCAGCCAGATAAGGGCTATAATTTTCCATGTGCTTCCAAGGCTTTCTTTCAGTGCTGCTAAAAAACCAGACCGGCTAAGGCCTTCGCTTTGGGGTTTGGGGATAATAATAAGGAGAATAGCCAATATTATCAGCCCTGCAATCATTGTGAGTGGTAAAGCGGTCAGGCCAAATTTGGTAACATACCAGGTAATAAAGAGCGGACCGAGGCCAAAAGCCATCGTTCCACCAGTATTGAAAACTGACATTGAAAAGCTTACCTTGCTTCCGGCATACACCGGGACCATGCCAGTAACTGAGGGGTGAAACATTGATGATCCGACAGAACCAAGAGCAACAAATAACAGCAGAACCCAGAAGTTTGGAGCGATGCCTGAGAGTGGTATAAAAACAATAGTCAACAGCAGACCGCTGAAGATAAAACTTCGTGTCTGATAGCGATCAGCAAGGTAGCCCACTGTCGGCTGGATAACGAAGGATAGAAGCCGCATGGTCCCGGTAATAATACCGACTTGAGTAAGCGTAAGGCCAAGTTTGTCAATAAATACCGGAAAAAGGGGGCTGATGAAAGAGCCGTACAAGTCCCCCGTGAAATGAATGAGCGTCAAGGCAAAAAGAATTTTCAAATTTGCAGCCATGTGCTGTTACCCGGTAGTGGTGGTAGTGGATGTGAGAACAACAGTTCTATCATTAACCACAATACCTGGAAGTGTACAATTGAAATGCAATTGTTTGTTAATACCACGTCTCTTATTTGAAGCCTTGATTTCTGGGGGATTTTTGAACTATCCTTGTTGCAGATGAAGTATGGAAGTTTTAATGGAGTAACGTGAACAATGGGATAGTGTGTTGAGAGTACACTTCTTGCGGATCTATCCGTAAATATTGGATTGAGGAGATTTCTATGATGAGAGAATATGTGAAGGAGGTCTGCACGTTCGTTCTTAGTGCTGTTATTCTGCTGTGTCTTGTTGCCCCTGTTATGGCAGACAAGGGAGGCAACGGGAAAAGCAAGGGGAAGAAGAACAGCGTTCAGAGTTCTTCACAGAAGCAAAAAAGTGATAATGTCGACATCTATTTTGACGATCGTCAACGGAAAATTGTGAGTAGCTATTATAACAAGCAGTTCAAGTCCGGTCATTGTCCTCCAGGGCTTGCCAAAAAAAATAATGGCTGTATGCCGCCAGGGCAGGCAAAAAAGTGGAAAAGAGGTTCTACGCTTCCTCTGGATGAAAAATATTATGACATATCAGAGTATCTTGAAAGGGAACTTGGGAAGGCTCCTTCCGGGTACCGTTACGTACGGGTGGCATCAGATATCCTCTTGATTTCAACTGGTACGAGGATGATCATGGATGCAATAGAGGACTTGGGTGATCTGTAGCTGCTTTGCACTGGAGTTGTTTCCTGAATTGTTTGCACAGAGCGACTGTCAGGAAAATCATGCTTAAGGGCTGTTATTGGGGGCTGACGCTGTTCCATTATATTCAAGGGTCTATTGCAGCTTCATTACCTGAAATTAGTGGCTGAGCTTTGGTGTCTACTAGCGGGCGAATATCTACTGTATGAAGGTCTGTTACAAATAAAAAAGTCTTTCGCCAAGTAATTACTCTTAAATATTTGTATTGTCAGTAGAGTTCGAGAATTATTATCAGAAAATAAAATACCAGACAGGTATGGGTAGTTTTCGGCGCTAACGTTATAAGTTTACAGGGTGTTATGAGGTTGCAGGATAAGTATAATTCGTGCATTGTTACAAAGACGTTAGATTTATATTCAGAAATAGACTGGGGAAAGGAGTAAGGAAATATCACAGTATTCTCTGTTATTGGCTGTATAATGGATATGTGAATGAGAAATTTTGTTTTCAGCTGGCATACAATTGGACAGATAATAAGATATTACGTGATAGGGTATCGAATAGTGTCATCTTCTGTCATTTTCAGCACTCTCCTCCTCTCCCTTTGTCTCTTTTCTACTGCTCTTCTAGCCGCAACCTCACCTAATATTCTTTTGTTAAGTTCCTACCACCCTGGCTACAAGTGGAGTGATCAGATTATCGCTGGAATCAGCGATGCCATTGATAGCGGAAACCCCGATATTACCCTGTTTGTCGAGTATATGATAGTAAGCGTATCCATTCGCAAGCGACGTCTGAACGTTTAGCTGATTTACTTAGGGAAAAGTACCGTAATACGCCTTTTGATGTAGTAATTGTAGCAGATAATAATGCACTTGCTTTTCTAAAAACCCATCGTAATACTCTTTTCCCATCTGTCCCGGCCATTCTCTGCGGAGCTAATGATCTGCAGCAATCAGATATAGAAGGGTTGGCGGAATAAACGAAGCAGCTGATAGTAAGGAAACTATTGAACTGGTACTTAAACTCTTACCAGCGACAGACCATATTGTTGTAGTGAGTGATACAACTGTCACCGGACAGAATGTTGGTCGTGAAATCAGACGAGATGCTGCGGCATTCAAAGATCGTGTTCAATTTTCCTATTGGGATGCGTTGGGCATGGAGGATCTCCTTGGCAGACTGAGGAGTCTTTCCGGTGATACGGTTGTTCTTTTTTCGTTTTTCTTTCGTGATAGCAACGGCGATTTTTTCGAATATGATGAGAGTGCCAAGCGCATCACAGATGCTTCACCCGTCCCTGTTTTTGGTTTATGGGAGTTTAATCTCGGTTTCGGCATTGTCGGAGGAAAACTGGTCAGTGGGTATGAGCAGGGTAGAATAGCTGGGGGGATGGCTCTTCGGGTTATTGATGGTGAAAATATTTCAACAAGCCCTCTACAGTTACAGAGCCCGAATAGATATGCTTTTGATTTCAGGGAATTGAAAAAATTTGCTATCAAAAGCTCACTGTTACCACCCGGGAGTCGAGTAATTAACAGAGAGATCTCAATAAACGAAAAATATAAGGTGGTCTTATGGAGCGTTTTTGCTGCGTTTATAACTTTGGCAGTATTGACTGTTTTTTTACTCAATTCAATTCGTAAACAGCATAAAATTGAGAAAAAACTCCGTCACTCCGAACAGCGAATGGCTGAAATTATTGATTTTCTCCCGGACCCGACATTCGTCATTGACTCAGAAGGTAAGGTCTTCGCCTGGAATCGCGCTATCGAGGAGCTTACTGGCAGACAGGCCAAAGAGATGCTGGGAAAAGGGGAATATGAATATGCATTGCCGTTTTATGGTGTACGTCGCCCTGTGATGATTGATCTGGTTTCCACCTGGGACGATGATATTTCAAAGCAGTATCGCAATATTGAGAAGGTCGGTGAACGGCTTATTTCTGAATCAGAAGAACCAAATGAACGTCTCGGTAATCGCCATTTTCGCAATGTTGCCGGCCCGCTTTATGACCACGAAGGAAATGTTGCAGGAGCTATAGAGACACTTCACGATATGACCCATCGGCGAAAGACTGAGCAGGATGCACAAACTCTATATAATGAAACACAGAAGAATCTTGCTTTTATAAAAGCGATGTTGTCCGCTATTCCTTCCCCTGTATATTTCAAAGATAATAATCTACGTTTTCTGGGGTGCAACCAGGCATATTCAGATATGCAGGGATTGGCTGAAGAAGAAATTGTCGGAAAGACCGTTTATGACATCTACCCAGTAGAGAGGGCAGACATTTACTACGCTAAAGACATGGCACTTTTACAGAATCCAGGGCGTCAGGAGTATGAAACTGAGGTTTTGGATAAAAGTGGTGCAGTACGGGAGGTCTTTTTTGCCAAAGATACCTTTTTCGACCATCATGGGAACGTGGCCGGGATAGTAGGCTCATTTATGGATATTTCTGAGCTGAAAAATGCTGAAAAAGAAAAAAAACAGCTTGAAAGCCAGCTTCTTCAATCCCAGAAACTTGAGGCGTTGGGCACCCTGGCCGGTGGCGTAGCGCATGATTTTAACAATATCCTGAGTGCTGTCTTAGGGTATTCTGAGCTTGGGATGCAGGATTCCGTCAATTCGCAGTATGGAGAATATACGAAATGTAAAACGATTAACCAGGCTGGGAAAAGAGCAAAAGAGTTGGTTGATCAAATTCTGGCTTTCAGCCGTATGCAGGAGCAACTGCAGGCACCTGTGCGGGTAGCTTCTCTGATTCAGGAGGTTGCCGCCCTGTTAAAGTCATCATTGCCGGCAGATATAGAATTAGAGATTATTTGTAACACAAAAAAATCAGTGCTCGGAGACCCCACAGAACTTCATCAGATTGTCATGAATCTTTGTACCAATGGTACCACGCTATGCAGAACCGAGGTGGGATTCTCAGTGTTAGATTAGATGAAGTTACGGTAGATGATTCCGAACCATTTTCACAACTTGATCTTTCAGTCGGCCAATATCTCCGTTTGACTGTGTCTGATACCGGAGTCGGTATCAGCCCAGCAATATGTAGCCGTATCTTTGATCCGTACTTTACAACCAAGGAAAAGGATAAAGGTACAGGACTGGGCCTGGCAGTTGTCCATGGGATTGTCAAACGCCACAATGGTGATATCGTCGTAAAAAGTCAGCCACATGCCGGAACACAGTTTGATGTCTACCTGCCGGTTTCAGATGATGCCATGGAGGACAACCTTGCCGGGGATATGGCTTTACCACAAGGCAGTGAGCGTGTCCTTCTGATTGATGACGAAAACGATTTGATTCAAATTGGCAAGGCAATGCTACAGCGTCTTGGTTATAATGTGAATGGAATAGTTGGCAGTAGTACCGGGTTGGAGGTCTTTAAAAAAGATCCTTTTGCATATGATGTTGTGATCAGCGACTATAATATGCCTGGCATGAAAGGGGACCGGCTTGCTCGTGAAATGTTAGCTATTCGTCTGGATATTCCAATCATCATCTGTACGGGTTTCACGGAACGTCTTAATGAAGAGACAATGAGAGAAAGTGGTGTTCGGAAGATACTCATGAAACCGATGTCTCTATCTGATATGAGCAAGGGGATTCGAGAGGTCCTGCATCTGGTTTGAGTTGCCAGGTTAGCAGTAACATTGCTGAGGTCCTTGTCGTATATTTATTACCAGCCATCCTTACCCTGGAAAATGGAGCAACTTTAACCCTGCTTCTTAATTACATGTTCTCTGGGATCATATTTTCAAGAAGAGTTAGCTGGAGTGGCAATATCTGTTGCATTCAATGAAATGCCTATCATTGCTTTTGTTTAGTTACCATTGAGCTGATTTCCTGGGGTTCGATCGCCGCATAATTGACGGGCTGTTCTGGCTACGAGGCTGCTTATTGCTCTTTTTTTCAGCCTGCTTGCCATAAAGGTCGGCAGGATCGAAAAAGACATACCATCCAGAACGGCTGATATTTTTTACATTTGACTTCATTGCTATACAGTTACTGCGTTTTTTGAAAAACAACCTCTCGCATACCTCCACTGCTGAGAAAACCAGATGTATGAAACCCACGGCCAGTAATGCTACTGTGAATATTTGCAGAGCTTCCATAATTCACCCCTTCTAAGTTTACTGATGTTCATCCTCCGATACTGCGCTGTTCACTACCAGAACTGGACAAGACGTTTGAGATGCCAATTTCTCCACAACACCGTCAAAGAACAGGTCATTTACCCAGCTATATTCGTGTGATCCGAGGACAATCAGATGGATATCTTTTTTATTGATGTAATGTAGAAGAGCGTTATCAGGTCTCTCCTCCCGCAGCGCCGTTAAAGCCATGATATTCATACTGCGAGCCATTGTGGTAAAGGAGTCAAGAGCCTCGACTCCTTTTTGCCAGGCTTCGTTCATCACCCCATAACGTAGGCTGCTCTCAACAGGTACATCAACCGCCGTCACTCCATAGAGCTGGCTACCGTAATCTCGACTTATCTGTATAGCCCGTTTTGCGGCCTTAATACTTGCCTTGCTGCCAGTCACACCTACCAGCACTCTACCAAAGCGTATTTCCGCCCTTTCCGGAATAAGCAGTACATCACATGGGCTGTTGGCTATTACCCTGGAGAGTGTTCTTCCGAGCAACATCCGCTCAACTTGCGATCGGGCAGGGCTACCGAGAAGGACATACGATGCATTGACCTCCTCAGCAACCCTGACTATTTCTTCAGAAGGGTGGCCCACCCTATGCACCGGCCTGATTTTCAAACCAAGAGACGCCGCGTATTGCACGGCGTCGTCTAAGCATTGCAAAAACGGCCTGCTGAGAAGACTATTTGCATCCTGTATGGCCAGACGGTTCATATTGCCTTCGTATTTCGGAGTTACGGCCACCGTCACAAGTTCTGCCCTCATGGAAGATGCTAAAACTAGAGCTTGTTTAAACGCCAGGTGGCTGGCTCTGGAAATATCCACAGCGGCTAGTATCGTGTGCACCGTAACCTCCTCTGAAAATTTAAACCAATCAGCAAATAGTTTCGTTACTATCTTTGGTCTTGGTAAATCATTGAAATATCAAGTCAGCGTTAATTCTGTAGCAGTGAAGCGTACGATCAGGACTGGAGTTGTGCCTTGTCAAGTGCCATCTCCATACTGCGGGCCTTGAACATTGAGACCAGAATAATGGTCGCACCTGTTAGAAGCGCAAAACACATAATGTAGAAGCTTGCCTGACTCATAAGAGATACCTGGCCATCAGCGAAAGAGGTCATATGTAGTTGATTCATATACTTTGGCATAGCAAGAAAACGACTAACGGCAACGATCAGCATAATGGTTGCCATGACGTATTTGATCATATAATCTTTCACATACGTGGTACCGATTGCTCCTAATTGCACTCCAAACAGTGAACCACCGAGAATGAGCAAGGTAAGGCGGATATCAACCATACCGTAAAAAGCCCAGATGAGTGTACCGCCAAGCCCCATAACAAACGCCACTACAAGCTCTGTTGCCGAGGCAACAATACTGGTGGCACCAATGATATACATCAGGCCTGGGACACCGATAAAACCACCGACCGCGATGGTCGCAGCAAGCATGCCAGTAGCGAGTGACACAGGAATAATGAACCAAACACTTATTCGTAAATTCGCACGATTGAAGGTCATCATTGGCCAGAGTTCAATCTTCTGTAGTCGCGCGGCAATACGCGGTTTTTCACCAACATCTCCACCGGCCTTTTTGATTTTCAAGGCGTCACGCATGACAAATGAACCGACAATTACCAACACCATGACAAAAGCAAAACTGACATAGAGGTTGGAGCCTGCTTCACCCCATTTCTCAAGAATGACCTTCTGCACCTGAATACCGACTTGCACCCCAATTTCAGCAAAAAGGCCCATGATCAGGCCCAGTTTGATGTCGACCTGGCCGTAACGGTATCGCTTAATTGACCCAACCAGGGCTTTTGGGAATTTGTGGCACATATTACTGGCAACAGCGACAGTGCCGGGAACGCCCAGGCTCATCATGCCTGGCGTTAAAACAAAGGCTCCGCCGGAGCCGATAAATCCACTCACTAAGCCGCCGATAAAACCAACGATAATGAGAAATATGGCATAGGAAAGATTGAGATCGATAAATTGTATAGCTTCAGTTACTGGTCCGTGCATTATGTTCTCCCTCTCTGATAGTCAGCTTCATACCGCAGCTTTTTAATACTAGGATGTTTTCCATTACTTTTGCAGAATACAGTTCTCAAACACGGGCCTGTAATCTGGGCCTGGTGTCTGGCCGCTTCTTTGCCGTATCAGAAACAGTGGTCTCTGTCTGTTTCTGCTTGGAACTATTTGCTTTTGACCCTTCAATGCCGAGTGCTGACCAAAAATTACCGGTAAAGGAGCCATGGGCGTAGGAGAAGACAAATACGGTGGCCACTGGCAATAGGCAATAGATGCCACCTTTTGTCCAGTAGTGCATAATTGTGTCGGTATAATGGAACACTGCTGCATATAGAGCGGCTGTCATTGTCCCAAATACAAGCGTTTTAGTGAGATACGTTCTTCTGCTTGTTTCTTTCATACTTGTGTCTCCTTGAAAAAAAGTTCTAATTTGGTGTTTCCTTGACACCTGTGCTGACTGTGTCTCATTTAAAACAACACTGAACACTGGTACCGGTGATCCAGAAGTCACCTCTTCCATCTTTATTCCCTGATCGATAACGACAAACTCGACTCTTTTGATGATGTGGCATAACCGGTTGACGACTTTCCCTATTTTCCCAGATTCTCCGATGCACTTAAATGCAATACCTTTGCTTTCTGCTTTCACTCTGAAGTGGTCAGCAGCACTGGATTTAATGGCAGAAATTGGTTGTTTTGAAAGAGAGGAGTACTCCTGAAGGAGAGGGCGGGTATTCACACAGGCCAGGATAATTTTCGAGTTCAGGCGGCCTGCCACACTGATGACATATTCCATGACTGAGTTCGCCGGATGGCTGTGATTTGTCACAACAAGAATACAGGACTGACTGATATCTCTGTTAGAGGCGGAGACATCCCGCTGATCACGGTGTGAATAGGAAGGGTCATCTATTACCGATCTTTCAGTTGTATTTGCTGTTTGCTTCATTTTTTCCTCAGGGTGTTAAGCTGTGACGAGTTGCATTTTTGAACTCTATTTACAAAAATCGGGCCAACGGGAAAAAGCGAGTTAACTGGTTGAATATATGCATACTATCATTAAGAAATGATGTTAGACGTACTCAGCCGTTACAAACTGCAACACTTAGTTGGAGAATGGTGCTGCAATTTGCAACAGGCGTTGCTTATTGCAACGCAAAGGGGGCAGCAGGAGAAGAGTAAGATTGACATGCGTGGTGTTGTGCTGGGAGTATGCATAGCCGATCTCTAGAACTGAGGAACGCCACACATGTCATTCATCAATGCGTTAGAAGATAGTCTGCTACTTTTTCTGATAGATTGTGCTACAAGAATACCAAGAGGAATGTTTTAGATCGTTTAGCCACTTATAGAGGATGGTGAGCATGTTTTTTAAAAAAAATAGGCCTGACAAAGAAGATTCACCAGAAAAGCCGACAGAAGAATCAATACTTGAAAAAATACGGAGGCAGGTGGAGGATGCTAACCTGCCACAATATGCCCTGGATGCTGCCAGAAAGGAGCTGGATAGACTCGACAAGACTGACGCGGCGGTAGCCGAATATTCCGTTGGTCTCAACTATGTCGATCTTCTTATCTCTTTACCTTGGAAAACCTCAACAAAGGGTAATCTGGAGTTAGCCCGGGCTCGTGCCATACTTGATGACCGACATTGTGGCTTGGAACAGGTCAAACAGCGCATTCTGGAGTTTCTAGCCGCGAAAACTCTCCGTCAGAAAGCACAACAAACCATCCTCATTGTTGATGATGAAGAGATTGCCCGTACCAATATGGAATATCTCTTAAAAAAGGATGGATATATCTCTAAAAGTGCAGCTAATGGCCTTGAGGCTCTGGAACTTCTTGTAACAGGTGATATCGATCTCATCATCAGCGATTTGAAAATGGAACGGATGGATGGCCTGGAATTACTGGAAACAGTAAATCGCAACTATCCGGATATAGCGGTTATCATGGTGACAGGTTTCGCCTCTGTCGCCTCTGCTGTAGCAGCCATGAAAAGTGGTGCCGCCCATTATCTTGGCAAGCCTGTGAATCTTGAAGAATTGCGTAAAACTGTCCGGGAAGTTCTGGAACACAAGCTGACATCTGAAATGGGAAAAGGCCCTATCCTCTGCTTCACTGGTCCACCAGGTACCGGCAAGACCTCAGTGGGGCGGGCAATTGCCGAAGCTCTGCAACTCCAGTTTATCAGAGTATCACTTGCCGGACTCCGGGATGAAGCTGAACTTCGTGGGCATCGACGCACCTATGTCGGTGCAATGCCAGGTCGCATCATCACGGAACTGAAGCGTTCTGGAGTCAATAATCCTGTATTCATGCTTGATGAGATCGATAAGATCGGCCAGGATTTCCGTGGTGACCCTGCTTCCGTAATGCTTGAAGTGCTTGATCCGGAACAGAATGCCAAATTCATGGATCATTATCTGGATATCCCATTCAATCTCTCAAGTATCATGTTCATTGCGACTGCAAATGATGTTGGGAAGCTTCCAGGGCCACTGCTTGACCGTATGGAAATAATTGAATTTTCTGGCTACACAGAAAAAGAAAAATGCAAAATAGCAGAAAAATTCATCATCCCACGGCAACTCAAGGCAGCAGGTTTATCCCATGCGGGTATCGAATTTAGCACTGAAGCTGTGGTCAGAGTTATTACTGGTTACACCCGGGAGTCGGGACTGCGTAATCTTGAACGGGAGGTTGCCAATATCTGCAGAAAACTAGCGTTGTCCTGTCTACATGCAGACGGGGATAGTGTAGCCACACGACTCAAACAAGAGGATATTGCTGCTTTTCTCGGCCCAAGACGGTTTCTTCGTGATGCTGCTGGCTTCGAGCCGAAAATCGGCATCACCACAGGCCTCGTTTGGTCAGAGAGTGGGGGGGAGATTATCAGTGTTGAGACCGTGGCAATGAAAGGGACCGGTAGGCTACTGCTGACCGGCTCGCTAGGTGACGTTCTTCAGGAGTCAGCACAGGCAGCACTCAGCCTTATTCGAAGCAGGGCCCTGGAATACGGTATTGCGGATCACTTCTTCGCTGATACCGACATCCATATTCACTTTCCTGCAGGTGGAATTGCTAAAGATGGTCCCTCTGCAGGAATCACGATTTTTGCAGCCCTTCTCTCATTGTTAACCAAACGGCCAGCCAGAAGGAATGTGGCCATGACCGGAGAAATGACACTCAGCGGTCGCATTCTCCCCATCAGTGGCATTAGAGAAAAACTTCTGGCCGCACAGAGGGCTGGAATAAAACGGGTCCTGCTGCCCCTTGCAAATAAAGAAGAGGTAGATGCCCTGCCAGCGGAGGTGAAAGAGGGGGTTGCTGTAACGATGGTAGCGGAGAGTGAAGAGATGCTACCATTTGTGCTGGTAGAACCGGGTGAAATATAAATAAGAAAGAAAGCAATTCAGTTGTCTGGCTCTTCAAGACCGAAACGCTTGATTTTTCTCCATAAGGAAACACGATCAATATCAAGAATCTTGGCAGCTTTTGACTTATTCCCCTCAACTTCATCAAGAACCTCAAGGATATACTTTTTCTCTTGTTCAGCAAGGGATGGCCAGCATTGAACAGCCACCCTTGAGGGTACAACTGAAGATTTCCGGATATCCTCAATAAGATGATGTGGCTTAATAACCATGCTACCATCCGCTTGAAGCAACAGTCGCTGCGCGATATTTTCAAGTTCACGAATATTACCGGGGAACTCATATTCCTGCAATCGCTGCCCGACTTCTAAAGAGAGCCTCGGGGCAGTCGCTTTAGCGGGGGAGTGTTTGGCCAGAAAATGAGTAATCAGCAACGGAATATCCTCTTTCCGCTCGGCCAACGGTGGTACCTGAATAGCAAGGACATCAAGCCGATAGAATAGATCGAGTCTGAACGCACCATCTTCCGCTTCTTTTTTTAGATTTTTGTTGGTCGCAGCAAGAATCCGAACATCCAAAGGAATCTCCTTATTGCCCCCGACACGGAGCAGAGTCCGCTCTTGCAGTACTCTCAGCAGTTTTACCTGCATCGGCAAGGATAGCTCACCAATCTCATCAAAGAATACAGTCCCCCCCTCGGCCAGCTCAAGTAACCCCTTTTTATTCTGGCTTGCCCCAGTAAAAGCACCTTTCTCATAACCGAACAGCTCACTTGCAATCAAGTCTTCAGTAAAGGCGCCGCAGTTAAAGGCAACAAAACGGCAATTAGACCGAGGGCTCAGCTCATGTATTGTTCGAGCTACCAATTCCTTGCCTGTGCCAGTCTCACCCTGGATGAGCACATTACAGTCCAACTGTGCGACCTGAGCAATGGTCTCGCGTAAAAGTTCGGTTTTAGCACTCCTGCCGATAATCTTTGTTACCCCAGATTGGGTTGAAACCTGTTTGCGCAGCTCAATGATTTCACGCCGAAGGCTTCGCTTTTCAAGTGCCTTGTTCACAAGGACCAGTAGATCATCCTTTTTAACTGGCTTGGCCAGATAGTGATAGGCACCCTGCTGAATTGCCTCTATTGCGGTATCGATGCTGGCATAGCCTGTTATTACAACAACCTCGGTGTCTGGCCACCATCTTTTGCTGGCAGCCAAAACAGCAAGACCATCCCGTCCCTTCATGCGGAGATCAGTTAGAACAACATCAACCTCACGCTCTTCCAGTAATGAAATGGCAGCACCACCATCGTTTACCGCAATCACCTCGTAACCATCCTTTTGTAACATGTACGAGACATTTTCACGGGCAATGGCCTCATCATCGACCACCAGTATCTGCGCCTTACTCAACCAGAAACCTCCCGCGCGTCTGCCACCTCTGTCTGCAATGGCAGGTATATGTGAAAAGAGGCACCCCCTTCAGGAGAACTGTCCACGGTGATTTTGCCTTTATGCTGCTGTATGATTCCATAGGCAATTGATAAACCAAGCCCTGTGCCTTGCCCCTCGTCTTTCGTTGTATAGAAAGGGTCGAACAAACGATCCTTAATCGCATCAGGAATTCCCATTCCTGTATCGCTGATGGTAATAATCGCTTCCCCTTCAGCCATATGGACATCAGCGGAGATATCTATCTGCCCTTCGCCTGATATTGCCTGGATGGCATTAATTAATATATTCAGCAGAACCTCCTGCAGCCTCTGAATATCCATGGGAACGTTCAGGTTCTCAGGGATATCGAGACCGATAGAGATAGGTGTGGGTACCTGGCTCTTGACCAGTTTCACTGCTCGTTCAACAGTGTCCTTAAGATTGGCAGGACGCAATGAAAACTCCCGTGAGCGGGAAAACTCCAACAGCCCTTGGACGACATCTCGCGCCCGATATGTCTCCTGTTCTATATTTTTAAGCATCTTTTTGACCATCTCAGGGTCGCCTGTGCCAAATTCATCCTTGGCTATTTGGCACGAAGTGGAGATGTTGTTCAGTGGGTTATTTAACTGATGAGCGATGCCAGCAGTCAACGTGCCGATGGATGAAAGCTTCTGGGACTGTACTAACTGATCCTGTCGCCGTTCCAACTCCCCAACCATAGTATTAAATGCCTCCATTACTTGTTGCATTTCATCCCGAGTATCCAGTACCTGGATTTTGCGAAAATGGCCTTGAGCAATATCTTCAGTTGCAGCTTTCACAATCCCAAGTGGCCTGAATATCTTAAATGACATGATAATAGGCATGAAAATTCCGATTGTAATCGCCACCACAGACCAGATGACAAGTTGCTCGACCAGATCGTTGAGAATGGACCGGATTTGCAAATGCTCAAAACTGACCAGCTCTTCACTTTGCCTGGTCATTTCCTGTCCCTGGAGGCGTAACCGTTCTACCAGGGCACCATGATTTATTGTACCCTTTTGTTGGAATTCCTTCGCCATCTCTAATACACTTGCCTGATATTCAAGTAGCATCGTTTTGAGATTTATCAGCATGGGATGGACTTTGAATCGAGAAACACGTTCTATAATGGTATCCACAGTCTGAAGAGAACTGGCCAACAAGTTCTGGTTCTCTTCCAGGGCTTCTCCTTTGCCATACAGCAGGAAGTTTTTCTCATATCTGCGCACTTCGAGAATAATGGCATTCAGACTGTAGGAAAGTTCAACAGCTTCTAGCTTTTCCTTAGCTTTAAAGAGATCTTCCTGCGACACAACTGACATAACAAGGATGCCGAAGATATAACAACCTAGGATGATCAGGATCTTGAGTCTGAGGCTTAAAGTGGGAAGGGTTAGCGCACTCATGTAATCTTACCATGGTCCTCCGCATTGCCACGCCATGTGCACGAAGTAATTATGATAAATGTAGAAATGGCTTGATTCATATGGCATTCCTGTGAGAGAGTTGATGACGCCAGAATAAATAGAGTAGGGTTATCTCGTTAGATTTTCATCACCTCTTTTTCCTTAATAAAGTGTACAAAAGGACTTTGCAAAAAGCACCTCTTAATTATTGAAGTGGGTTGAAAAAAGGTGAAAGCAAATCAATGTGGTTGCGCATCTATGATTATCAGGATACCCCATATGACGAATACTCTCGGAGTCAGAAGATCAGTGAAGTATTTTTCTCCGGCAAGCCGCAGGTAAGGCCAATTACATTGCTTGACGATTTTTGGTGATAGGTAAACAAAGTTTACCTATCACCAATTATGAAAATGCCAATATATCAACATTCTACCTCAATTCAGGCTGGCTTTGTGAGTCGGAAGAAAAGATTACCGGATTGACCCTTCCTTTGCTCTACAATTTGTCAAACTTTACTTTTCTTCTTACGCCCCCAGGGATAAGCTAGGTTATGGTCTTAAGTATATACTCAGACCAGGTGAAATAACGTGTCGGGTGTGATTGAAACCGATATGAAAATCTATCGAAGGATTCCTGTTTGACATACCGTTACACTGCAAAGTAACATAAAGGAACAGCGTCTATTGTTTGTTAACTAGCTCTTCAGATGGGGGAACGTGTCAATGAGACTACTCTTTTTTCTTTCCATTGTTGTAGTATGGACAATTCAAAATTGTAGTCTTTCTTTCGCTGTAGACGAAGTACCCGTTTTCACCTATCGCGCTCCTGAAAGTGCCAATGATCGTCGTTATGATTATGACAATGAGTTATTGAAACTTGCTCTAGAAAACACAGTAGAAACAGACGGACCATACGAACTTGTTCCCAGTCCGATTATGAATTATTCGCGTGCTCATTCGTATTTAATGTCCAATTCACTTCCTAATTTTATTGTTAAACTCAGTTACGACCCTGTATTTGAGACCAGAGGCATGGGCTTTGTCCCATTTCCGGTTGATCTGGGTATCGTTGGTTATCGCGTATGCTTTGCACACCCAGAAGTAACAAAGCAACTCTCACAAGTGGACAAACTTGACGATCTTCGTAGTTTTCTCCATGGGCAGGGTAAAGGTTGGTCAGATGTCGATGTACTGCGCTACAATGGTTTTGAGGTCAGAGAAGTTGCAACTTATGAGAGTCTCTTCAAAATGGTTGCGAACCGCCGTTTTGATCTGTTTTGCCGGGGAGCGAATGAACTGCTTGATGAAATAAAGATGCATCAGCAGATTCAGAACCTCTCGTACGATAGATCCATGGCTCTTTTCTACCCTTTGCCGCGTTTCTTCTATACAAACACGGCAAATATAAATGCTTTGGAGAGAATACAGCGTGGATTGGTAAAAGCATATAATAACGGCTCATTACAGTTGTTGTGGAGTAAGTATTATCAGCAAAGTGTTGATTTTGTTGAACTGGATAAACGAAGAATATTTACTCTTATAAACCCATTGATTACAGAAGTAACTGTTGATTATCAGAAATATTTTTACAAGCCGTCTCTTGCTCAATGAAAATTGATCCCAAGAGGAGAGAATCCTGTCATTGATCATTGGGAAAATGGTACTGTTTCCAGTGTTAACCTGCTCTTTAATAGGGTGATTTACCTCATCAACTGCCCATGGATTTACAATTTCAGGCAACAGTTGTGCACTCTCTGTTTAATGATTTTCGTGCCTGGTTTTCCTCTGGCTCGAGTCAAGGGCGTGTATAGGCCATGTGGTTATATGTTCGGTTAAAACATTTTACCAAGAGTATCCTTAAGGATACTGGTTGTGCTATCCTTTTCAGCCTCTTCTCTTTTGGCGATGACATCATATCCGAGAGCAGCCGCACACTCGTGGTAATAGCTGCCGCGGTAGGATAGAGTAAATAATTTTCTTAGAGAAAAACTCTTTAGATCATCATACTCTTTGCAACGGAGGGTGTTTTCTTCAGCGTCATCTATGTGCCCTGATTCTTTTTGGACAGTTATGATAGTCGGCAGGAATCTATAATCTCGACCAATTCTCTTTTTGCCAAGTTCAAGAACGTTTTCAGCATGAGTATATTTTGTGTCAGCAAGGTATAATTCGGCGAGCTCAATATAAGCCTCTGCCGGAGCTTTAGGATTGCGAGTTAACTGAGCAAGATTAGTTTTTGCAGTACTAAAAGTTTTTGTTTTAATATTCACAGATGATTTGGCAACTAGACTTGACGTTGGCACATCTTGAAGGTTTAGGCGTAGTTTTTTTGATTTTTGTTTGGCTGAGACTGTGTCTCCTGCTTGTAATGTTGTGATAGTATCAATTGCTATCAGGTCTTGCTTTAGGCGATATTTGGACGTTGAATTCTTCACAATTTTGTTGAATGTTTTAGTGCTACTTTCTGGTGGCAAATCTCCGCCATCATGAGCAAGTTGCAAATAACGTTTCATTGCGTCAATGCGTTCAACACGGTCATCGTGGCTTACACTTCCTTCTGCGATCATATCAGATACGGTAGTTGTAATAATTTCCCCAAAGTCAACTCCCACATCTTGTAAAATAGTATCTATTGTTGAGTTGCCCGAAATTGCCATTTTTTCTTTGTTTTTCTCTACCAAACTGTATGCGTGGGCACTGAACAGCTCAAGCCGTTTTGAACGATTGACAAGTTCATCTTGAACTTTTTCAATGACAACGGGTAATTCCTCGTAGTTGTAATCTGCACGGATAAGTAGATCGAGGCCCATCATGTCCGCTTCTTTTTCATTTGCTCTTGACCAGACAGGGGCGAGCATGTCAGCCCATACTAAACCAAGTGCCTGGCTACCAAGCTGCCCATCCCTACCTTTTTTCTGAAACTTCGTATCTTTTGTGACGCTGTCAGCGAAGGTAGCACTTTCGATCATTAGCATGCCACTGATATCAAATACAGTTTCAGTTCTTTTGGTGATACTTTTTTCACTATTGTGTCTGAGGAGTACATGCGATATCTCGTGTGCAAGTACTGAGGCCAGTTGGTCTTCATTTTCAATTTCACGTAGAAGTCCAGTAGTTAGATGCAGTAAATTCAGTTCGTCAATATATGCGTTAAAGCCTGCCCCGGTCTCTACGACAACAGTAATCTCTGGTTTTTCCCCTTGCCAACCAGCTAATAGCCTGTCGATTATCGAGTTTACATAGCCAACTACTTTTTTATTCTCGTAGAGGTAGATGTTGTTTTCTAAATAAATGGCTATACCGGGGTTTACTGTACCATCGTATGCTTTTTCGATATTACATTTCTCACGCTCACAGTTTTCAAACCACGCTTGGTCATTTTTTGCTTTTGCATTTATATCATCGAGCAATACTGTGTCTTGAGATACTCCTAGGTTTGGTAACTCGGGGGTTTTGCAGCCCCAGAGTGAGAGGAAAATCATAATTATGAGAGCTATATGTATATCAAAAAAGGTACGCTTATTAGTTTTCACTGTTACCTCCCATTCCACTGGTAACTGGTGTTGTGCTGTCTGTTGAGCGAGCGATCACCCCCTTGGGGCGCGGTGGAGCAATAGGCAGACTAAGTTTTAATTGGCTTGATCGTAACCACATGTCTTTGCCTCTAAAATGCACTTTTACGAGTCTGGAATTTTCCTCTAAAACAATGGTGCCATGTATTTCATCGTCCGTGACATTGGGCTGTTCCCCAATTTTTTTTGACTTCGCAGAATACACATGTAAATTTTTATTGTAGACTCCCAGAACGATTTTATGACTTGCAAATGCCACTGAATAGGTAAAAGAGCACGCAATTATCATTCCAATAACGATTTGTTTTATGTTCACTGTTTCCCTCCTCAATAGTTGTCAATAAGTGCCTGCTCAACTCTTTTGTAATTGGGTTAACTCTAAACAATTTTTTAACGTGACAGGGTTTGCTATAATCGACAAAAATGAAACACCTATCCAATCCATGGGCGCAAATCTGCATTTCCACATAATGAAAGCAAATAGAAAACTCATTGCTACTGGAATTATTAGTTTGTACAGTAATAGTAACGTGATAGCTGACATGGCTTTCTGGATGATTTTACGCACCTTGTGAGCATTCCCCGCTGTTTTCTCTATATCCCATAACAACACAGGATTATATTTACTGAGGACTCCCATGCCGAAGGAAATTGAAAATAGAACAAAGAGCTCTATCAATATGGCAAGCTTGGTATTCATTTCCTTAAAATATTCAGTTCCGTATGTGAGATAGTTGTCGAGCGCCATTGCAAAGAGATAAACTCCTGGCACTTGGCCATGAACAGGGCTGATGATATAATCATGAATAGCATCAAGCTTTGTCCCCACCAACACAATCCTGTCCCGTAGCATTTCCTCAAGATAGGCGTGAGTTTTTGGGGAGGAACCGAGGAACCAGGTAGCATGGACAGTGTCTGTATATGGGCATTGCTCACTTGTCCCGCGTTCGGGATTGGACGAGAGAGACTGTCGAAGCGATGTGTACAATTGCGTTGCTGAGTATTTGAATTTACTGTAGAGGCCTACTGGATTGGGAGTGCATGAGATATTTTCGTTTTCAAGTGCTGCCTGATTGGACGTACTGACGCCAGCTCCCCAGTTAATGACCATGGGTTCAATAAAATCATTAGAGTTGCCAGAGTAACTTTCCTGGCAAAAATGGGTTGTCTTTTGACTGTCACCATTACAACTTCTTTCGAACAGAGCGAATGCAGGTGTTTTATAGTTTGAATCTTGAAGGATATAGCTAGGGTATCGATTGTTGCAGCCTGCCCATCCAACATATGTCTTTACTGTATTAGACTCTCGAAATTCTTTGATAACCGAATCTTGTATAACCATTGAACCCGCTGTGACAGGTGGTGTTGAACTGTTATCAGGTTGGCCGTTACAGGTGTTGATACCTTGTCTATCCTCAATTAGATAAGGGATAAAAATCGGAATCTGAGGCTTGTCTTCACCTGTTTGGGAAATCGTATCAAGTAATAGCTGTACAGAATCATCAGCTTCCTCATGTTTGTGTCTATAGAGCAGATCAAGAAACACAGCTCGCGGTTCGAAAGCTAAAATATTGCTGAGTAGCCATTCTTGTTCGTAATAAGGCATTGGCCAGTAGAGACCGATCTCTTCAAGGTAATTATCATCGATCAGCACAACCGTTATGTCATCTTGAGCAGCAGACTGATACCAAGGGGCGCCAATTATGCGCATAAAAATTGATTCGGAATGGAGTGCTGCGGCTGATTTAATGCCAAATGGGTCGAGTTGCCCTAATAATCCCCAAAATAGACTCACCAATAAGGTTGACCCAAACAAGCCTAGGATCCAACGATCTTTTGGCATTGTGGAGTTACTCGACTCGTGGTCCATAATGATGTGCTTGGTTAATATTTTGTGATTACTTGGGGGGGCCAAATACAACTGACTATGATTACGTTGTCCCTAACCAAGTAGTTCTGTAGCGTATTTTGCTTGGAAAGTCAAATTTATTCATTTAATCCAGTATTTTGGGTTGGTGTCGCTGAGGCGTTTGTTCTCATTCGTTGCAAGCTGGAGAACCCAGTTTGACAGTGGTTTTATTTCTACCTCGTCTTGATTACTCAACATGAAAATAGGTGATTGCAAGATATCTGCTCAGCGGTAAAACAGAGATATAGATACTAGATTATGATGATGCTTTGGGTAGAAAGAGATGGAGTGCTACTATAATTGTAACAGGTTGAAGTTTGAGAAGTGGGAGGGTGAACCTATTATGTTATCTCCCACACTAACCAAGGCCTGTCATGAAACACAACGTCAAACACATTCCGGTAAACTCGTAATCACGAGACATTTCCGCAATACGTTATCCCATTCCTTATTACTACATAATCTTTCATTTCTGTAAGATAACTGTAATTGACTCAGGGTGTTACTGCTGACCAGCAATGTGATCTGTAAGTGCGGATCCTATTTTTGTCCCACAGTTGTAATCATTTAAGGACTTCATTATGGAGGAAAAAAATGTTGACACGATGCGGTTTATTGTATTATGAATTTTGTATACAAAATACAAAAGTGCAGTTTGAACCTATTACACACTGGTGCTTATGAAAAATATTGGCATGAATTACGAGAATCTGGATCAGCAGGTCTATCAGATTGTGAAACAACTGATAGAAGACAGAAAGCTTCTGCCAGGTGAAAAAATTCCACAGGAAAAACTTGCCAAAGAGCTTGGTATCAGTCGAACTCCACTTATTGCCGCGTTAAAGTTCCTTGAACATGAAAAACTGGTGGAGGTAAAACCAAGACGAGGTTTTTTTGTTCGGCTCTTCACCATTGAAGAGATGATTGCCATATTTGAAATTCGTGAGGTGCTTGAAGGACTTTCAGCTCGTCGCGCAGCAAAGGTGATTACTTCAGAGGAGGCTACTGCTCTGAGGGCAATTTTTAAAGATTTTCTCAATGTCGATGACATCGTTGATTATAACACCTACTCCAGGGCGGATAAGCAATTTCATACTTTTATTGCCGGCATAGGCTCAAGAGAGTTCCTCACTGCGATGCTACAGACCCTCAATATCGTCACTCTTGCCTATCAAAATGTAACCAGCGAAGGATTGATCAGGGAACCCAATACAACGATTAAAGAACACATGAAGATCGTAGAAGCGATTTGTAACCATGAACCGGAACAGGCGGAACAGTTCATGCGTGATCATCTGAAAATGGCAATCAATCAACTTAAAACTATTGCTTCTGAATAGTAGAACTCAGCATTTGCGAAAGGAGGTGCACACACAGGATTAGCTCGATACGGTGGGGCGTCGGAGGAATAAGACAAGTTTATCCTCATGGAGAGCCCGCTTAATTCCCACTTCTACTGGAGACGTTGAATTATGAAAAGAATATCACTTCTTTGTTTTGCTGTCTTTTTTACCTTTGTAACCGGTGCCCTTGCCGCAAAGCCATTCCCTGCCAGAAACATCACTGACGTTGTAGTCTGGGGCGCAGGTGGTGGAACAGATACATGTAACCGTATCATCACAGCTGAAATGGCCAAAGTACTTGGCGTAAATATCAATGTAATTAATAAGACTGGTGGTGTTGCAGGTTCAGTTGGTATGAGCCACGCGTTTGGCATGAAGCACGACGGCTACACACTCTGCGGACTCTCTGAGTCCAATGTTACCGCTGGTGTTCAGGGTGGTTGGGACAAGAGATTTGACGTATGGGATACCTTTATCGTTGGTGGTTCCCCTGACGTTATTTCCGTAACTCCTGATACACCATATAAGACGTTGAAAGACCTGATCGAAGCAGCAAAAGCAGCTCCAGGTACCATTAAAGCTTCTGCCAGTGGTGCTGGTTCCATTCATCACCTGAACCTGCTTGCTGTTGAAAATGGTTCTGGCGCGAAATTCAACTTCATTCCGTATAAAGGCTCCAGTGCTGCACAGAATGCAGCTATGACTGGTGAAGTAAATGTAGTTGTTACCTCTCTTGCAGAGCAGCAGCAATTACTGCGTGGTGGTAAACTTCGCGCGCTTGGAATGCTGATTCCTGAGGCTTTTGAAGTGGAAGGACTTGGTTCTATCCCATCTTCATTTGACGCGTATCCATCCCTTTCCCAATATTTACCAATATCTCAGGCCATCGGTTTTGCCGTACCTGCAGACGCTCCTGAAGAAGCAAAAGCTGTTTTAGTAGATGCCTTCAAAAAAGCCATGGAAACAGAGAAAGTGAAAACATGGGCGAAAGAGAACTACTATCTGCTGTCCGGAAAAACTGGTGCTGAGTCCAAGGCTGTTTTTGACGCACTTGAATCTAACTTTGCATGGACCTTGTGGGAGCTTGGTGCAGCAACAGTGAACCCTGAAACTCTTGGAATCCCTAAGCCATAATTAACACTCGGGCAGTGAATGGCTGATATCCGACATGACATCAGCCATAAGGGGCTAGGTAATTCTGTCGCCTGACAGTCGGCAGAATTACCACTTGTGAAGAATACTTACAGCCAGGAACATACAGAATCATGATGGATACACCAACACTCCGAAAGGCCGATGTTTTTTCCGGAGCAGCAATAGTGCTTCTCGGCATATTTATTATCAGCCAGGCTGTACAGATGCCAATGAAAGATAGCTGGGGCGGGGTGCAGAACGTCTGGTTTGTTTCTCCAGCACTTTTTCCGCTGCTCGTTGGTGGAATGTTGACCCTTCTAGGTACTCTGCTTATCTCCATCGCACTAAAAACTGTAGGGAAGAGCGGGATGCGGTCTATTTTTGCCTATCTCTCTGGTGCATCTTTTTTGCAATTTTTACAGAGCTCCAGCACAATGAAATTTTATGCGATCGTCTTTAACCTGGTAATTTTTGTTTTTGTAATGGTGCCGCATGTGGACTTCTTTTTGGCGGCCATATATTTTATGCTGACGTGCTTCTTTATGTTCTATTTTAGAGATGACCGTCATCTTGTGAAAATCTTTGTTTTTGCGATCTGTGCAGCCTTTATATTTTGTATCGCACTCTATTGTAACCTTGATAAACAAATTACCGCTGTAACCGAACATGGTTTAGATTGGCTGGTTCTTGTTAGCATTCCACTATTGTGTCTCCTGGCGAGAACTTCTGTCAAAAGTGACCCGGAAAAGCAAAAGAGATTCAGAACCAGTCTGGTTATAGGGATAGTTGCCCCTATGACTATCGGAATAATATTTAAATACTTCCTACTTGTTCCAATGCCCTATGAAGGACTGATAGTACAGTTACTGGATGCGATCTGGTATGCTGAGCTGTGGTCATAAAGGAGTACTTTTCGATGATGCTTTTTGAACGGCTTGGCAGTTTCTTTACGATAGTTGGCGGGATTATCACCGATCCTGTATCACTTGCCATTCTTTTTGGCTCTGTTTTGCTCGGTATTCTTTTCGGTGCGATGCCAGGGCTTACCTCCACTCTAGGTGTAGCGTTACTGACGGCACTTACCTATAGTATGGACACCGATATGGCAATGATCTGCCTGCTGGCAATTTATGTTGGCGGCACCTATGGTGGATCGTATGCATCTATTCTTATAAATATTCCGGGCACTGCTGCCTCAGCAGCTACAGCCCTTGATGGATACCCTTTAGCCTGCAAAGGTGAGGGTGGCAGGGCCATTGGTCTTACGACAACGGCTTCGGCTATCGGAACAATCATCAGTATGTTGTTTGTGGTGAGTATATCACCGATAATATCTCGTTTTGCTTTACAATTTACTTCATTTGAATTTTTTCTCCTGGCATTTTTTGGCATCCTTATCTCCGGGACACTCACTGCTCCAGACCTGGTTATAAAAGGTTGGATCGCTGGATTTCTAGGGCTTTTTCTCGCCTGCATCGGCAGGGATCTGCTTCAGTTCTATCCGCGTTTCACCTTTGGTATTCCACAACTGGATAGTGGTATTGAGGTCGTACCTGTACTAATTGGTGCATTTGGTATCCCGCAGATTATCGATGTGCTGCGGAATAAAACCCAGATGGCCAAGGCGAAAAAACTGCAACGAATTTTGCCGGAGATCGGCACGGTTATCCGAAACTTCCCGACAATTGTGCGATCAGCTCTGATCGGTGTGGGTATTGGTGCAGTCCCTGGAATTGGAGAGGATATTGCCGGTTGGGTTTCCTATGGTACGACCAAAAACACTTCCAAGCACCCAGAAACCTTCGGTAAGGGTGAGATGAAAGGTCTACTGGCCAGCGAAACTGCCAATAATGCCTGTGTCGGCGGTGCTATGATACCGCTCCTAAACCTTGGAATTCCCGGCAGCCCACCGGCAGCAATGTTACTCGGTGCCCTGATGCTGCACGGCGTCACCCCCGGACCAATGATTACGTTCGAGCACCCAACCTTTATTTTAGAGGTTGCTGCAATATTGCTTCTAGCTTCCATGGCCATGTGGGTCACGGGTATTGTACTGGCAAAACAGGTGGTGAAGGTGCTGCGAATTCCTACGGAGCTTTTTATGCCTATCATTGGTGTGCTCTGTATTATCGGCTCGTACTCACTCGGGTTGAATATTTTCAACCTCTATCTCATGCTGCCTGTCGGCATCATCTGTTACTTCCTGACCAATATGGGGTATCCCATTGCACCTCTGGTAATTGGTGTCATTTTGGGGCCCATGGCGGATGAAAATCTGCGTCGTGCTCTGATGGTTTCTCAGGGAAGCTTCATGCCTGTTTTTGAACGACCGGTGTCACTCATCCTCTTTATCATTATATGCTGGACCATTTGCAGTCAGTTCGGATGGTACAAGAGGGGTGCCAAACACCTGAAAAATAAACTGTTACGAAATGTACCTCATAACTCTTAAGAGCTCTTTGCGGTTGTGCCGGCTCGCAGTGCGAACCGATCTTTATCTATTAATTTGGAGACTGGTAATATGTTGAAACTTGCTATCATTACGGGATTTTTGTCACAGACAAAAGATCGCTTTCACGAATATAACGCCCCGTTAACCGTTGATGAGAAATTCAAACTCATGACTGAGATCGAGGGATACAAAGGTGTCGAGATTGTCTACCCTTACGAGGTTAAAGACGCTGCAGATACCAAGGCAACCCTTGATAAATACAATCTGGAAGTTGCAGCAGTGAACGTCAATGTCAAGGCTGAGCCTGAATTTAGGAACGGCGGTGTAACGTCCACAGAGGCTGCCATTCGTGCTAAAGCAGTGCAGTTTATAAAAAATGCCAAGGATTTCGCTGCTGAAGTGGGTGGAGATAAGGTTACCTGCTGTCCTTTAGGTGACGGGTACGAGTTTTCATTTCAGTATGATTATGCTGCAGCCTGGAAACATCTGATAGAGACCTTTTCTGAAGCGGGAAGTTACAGACCTGAGATACCACTCTATATTGAATATAAGCCCAGTGAGACCCGCGGGCACTGTTTTGTCGATACCGCGGCTAAAGCTCTCTGTCTCTTAAATGATATGAAGGTTCCGGGTATGGGTGTAACCCTTGATTTTGGCCACTCTATGTATGGTAACGAAAATCCTGCGGAAGCCGTGGCCCTGCTGGAGGCCAGTGACTATAAATATTATGTCCATATTAATGATAATGACGGTAAATGGGACTGGGATTACTTTTGTGGAACCAAGCACTTTCTCGAATATGTAGAGTTTCTCTACTATCTGAAGAAATATAACTACAACGACTATTTTACCTCTGATACCTCACCTACCCGTTGGGATATCCGGGGAACATTTGAGGCTAACAGCCGCTTGACCCTGAAAATCTGGAAAATGCTCGATCAGATTGACACGCCAAAGCTTGAAGCACTGATGGCTAAGGGAGACTATCTGGAGACCTGGAAGTTTGTTGAGCAGAATATTTTTTCTTTACGTTAAGAGTTGAGTGTCATGACAGAGCCACTAGCCTGCAGTATACGTTTTCTTGATCTCCTACCACCAGAATGGCAGGAGGATCTTCTCCCGATAATTAGGGAAAAGATCAGCCGTTCAGCTTACAAAATCGTGATTTTGGATGACGATCCTACGGGAACCCAGACAGTTAAAGATCTTCCCGTTTTGACTGAGTGGTCGGTATCCGCGCTTGAAGCTGAACTGGTCGGTGAATTTCCTGCGTTTTTTATCCTTACCAATAGCAGAAGTCTGCCGGAGCCTGAGGCGTGTGCTCTGGCACAGGAGATCGGAACGAATATACAACAGGCCTCAGAGCGTACAGGAGTTCGTACCATCCTGATCAGCCGTGGAGACTCCACTCTTCGCGGTCATTTCCCTGCTGAAGTTGATGCCATGGCCGAGGTGACAGGTAAGGCACATTTACCTTACCTGGTTCTGCCGTTCTTTTTAGAGGGAGGGCGTTATACCGTTTATGATGTCCACTATGTCCGTGAGGAAGATCGTCTTGTACCCGCAGCCCAGACACCTTTTGCCAAGGATGCCGTTTTTGGGTTTGACCATTCTAATTTAACCGGTTGGGTGGAAGAGAAAACCGGCGGAAGAATCGCAGCAAATGAGGTCGTTTCTGTTTCGATCGAAGACATCAGGGTTGGCGGTCCCAGCCGTGTCGCTGCTATTCTTGGGTCAGTAGAAGATGGCCAGGCCTGTGTGGTGAATGCGGTGAGCTATCGGGATATGGAAGTACTGGTTGTTGCCCTTCTGGAGGTAGAGGCCGCCGGAAAAGAGTTTCTGTATCGTACCGCAGCGTCCTTTGTCCGTACCAGGACCGGTCTCGACCATCGGGCCGGATTGCTGGAACGTGACGATCTGGTAAGTGAAAGTGATTACGGTGGCTTGTTTGTTATTGGTTCATATGTGGAGAAAACCAGCCAGCAGGTCAAGGCTCTTTTCGAGAAAACGGATATCCGACCAATAGAGATAGATGTGCACAAGCTGCTTGACCCTGACCAGAACAGGGAAGAGGTTGACCGCGTCATTAATGAAACCTCACTGACCTTAGGTGAAGGCAAGGATGCTGCAGTGTATACCAGCAGAAAGCTTGTAACCGGAGATGACGCTGGAGAGAATCTGGCTATTGGGCAGACGGTAAGTAATGGTCTGATTGAGATCGTTAAAAAGCTCTCTGTCCAGCCTCGCTATCTTGTTGCTAAAGGAGGAATTACCTCCAGTGACGTGGCGACTAAAGGGCTTGGAGTAAAAAGGGCAATGGTTATCGGCCAGGCGCTACCAGGTGTTCCTGCATGGAGACTAGGTAGTGAAACCTGCTATCCGGGAATGCCCTATATCATTTTTCCTGGAAATGTGGGAGGAGATGATGCTCTTGCTCAGGTGAAGACTAATCTCCAGCGGTTATAGAGCGGAATAGCGTAATGCAAAGGAAATTATAAAAAGATGCTGATTGATACCGGTAAATTACTGGATATTGCACGAAAAGAGGGCTTTGCGGTGGGTGCCTTCAATATTTATAACCTTGAAGGCGCGTTGGCAGTAGTCCAGGCTGCTGAGTCCATGTCCAGCCCGGTAACGCTGCAACTGTTGCCATCAGCTATGGACATTGGAGGGAGCCCGTTAATTGCTATGTGCCTTGAGCTGGCCAAGACCAGTAGAGTGCCGGTATCGGTTCATCTTGATCATTGCAGTGACCCTGAACGTATTGGCTTTGCCCTAGACGCTGGAATCAGCTCCGTTATGGCGGATGGTTCTGCGCTTAATTATGGCGACAACGTTGTGTTTACGCGGGCAATGGTAAAGATGGCTTCAGCCACCGGGCGCACAGTTGAAGCAGAGCTAGGTAAGATCAGTGGTGAGGAGGATGGGCTGTCGGTTGCCGCCTGGGAGGCAAGGATGACCAAGCCAGATCAGGCCGCAGAATTTGTACAAGAGACGGGGGTGGCAGCACTGGCTGTCTGTATCGGTAATGTCCATGGTAAATACAGACAAGTGCCAAATCTTGATTTTAGCCGCCTTGCAGCGATAGCAAAAGTTGTTTCAGTCCCGCTTGTTTTGCATGGGACATCGGGGCTTCCTGATGAAATGATCACTGAGTCAATCCGCCATGGGGTTTGCAAGTTTAACGTGAATACAGAAATTCGAACAGCGTATATAGGTGCACTAAAAGCTGGCTTTACAGATTCGGATAGCCCGGAACTTGTTCGCCTGATACGCAATTCAATAGAAGTTATGAAGGATGTGGTTAAATCGAAAATCACACTGTTTTGTTCCGCCGACAAAGCATTAACTATTATTAATAACACCAACTCATACAATTAGGAGACATACATGAAACATACAGTAAAAACCATCCAGAAGATGCGGGATGAGAACCAAACCATCACCATGCTCACAGCATATGACTTTCCTACTGCAAAAAAAGTAAATGACGCAGGGATCGATATGATTCTTGTTGGTGATTCATGTGCAATGGTTGTTCATGGTCATCCCAACACTTTGACTGCCACAATGGATATGATGCTTTTGCATTGCAATACTGTTGCCAGGGCCTGTGATCGTACTATGGTTGTGGCAGATATGCCTTTTGGCTCCTTCCAGTACAGCATTGAAGAAACCATGCGTAATGCAGCCCGCTTTGTTGTTGAGGCAGGAGTAGACGCCGTAAAATTCGAAGCAACGCATAACCACATTGCTAAAACCAAAGCTGTTGTAGAGATGGGTATTGCCTGTGTGGGTCATGTTGGCCTTCATCCACAGGCGGTTGGAGCTCTTGGTGGACTGAAAGTGCAGGGCAGGGATGTTGATACTGCTCGTAAGGTCGTTTCAGAGGCGCTTGCGCTTCAGGAAGCTGGTGTCTTTGCCATCATCTTTGAAGCGGTACCGACTAAACTCTCAACCTATATTACCAACAAACTTACGGTTCCAACCATCAGTATTGGTGGTGGACCTGGTTGTTCCGGTCAGTTGCTGGTTACTCCTGATGTTCTTGGAATGTACGATAACTTTACTCCTTCGTTTGCCAAGCAGTACCAGGACGTAGGTACCTTGATGCTGGATACATTCAAGCTGTATAAAGAAGAAGTACTCACTGGTGTTTTCCCTGGTGAAGAGCATAGTTACAAGATGTCTGATGAAGTTCTTGAAGCAATAGAAGAAGAATTCGGTAAAGCCTGATATACTCTTATGACAAGTGACGGGCATGGTGCCCGCCACTTGTCATAATCGTACCTTTTTTTTCGATAGGGCCCATGCAAAAACTTCTCTTCTCTCTTCTTCTTATTCTCACCGGCCTCTGTGTTGGCTACCTTTGGCAGCAAAGACTGATTAAAAAGCAGCATGATGACGGTATACCTGCTCTAAGAAAGTTGCTGCAAAAGATAGGTCTCTTGTTTTTTATGCCTGTTTCTTTTGTGGCAGCGGTCTGGGTTGTTTCGTTTGCCGATCTGCGGGTGGCCTTTCTGCCAGTTGTTGGAGCGCTTGCTCTTATAACAGGTGGTGTTTTTGGGTTTGGTATAGCTGGTATACTCAAAAAAGAAAAAGAGCAGAAAAGTGTGCTCTTTTGTTGTGGATCGTTTACCAATATCGGCGCAATCGGTGCCCTGGTGGCTTTTGTTTTCTTAGGCGAGGAAGGGTTCGGCCTTGTGGCCATGTATAAAATGTTTGAAGAAATACTCTATTATACCGTGGGTTTTCCCATAGTAAGGTATATAAGTAAGGACTCAGATGAAATGCCTTTTGCGAAAAGATTAGTTGAGGTGAGCAAAGACCCATTTGTCCGGGCCGCCCTTGGTGCCTTTATATGTGGTATGGCACTTAACCTCTCAGGTATCACTCGCCCCAACTTTTTTGAAACCTTAAACAGTTTCTTTGTTCCCTGCGGTACGTTTATCCTCCTTGTCTCCATAGGGCTGGGTATGCGTTTTGGAAGTATCGGTGGCTACCTGAAAGAAGGTGTTCTCATCGCATTGGTGAAGATTGTTGCCGTTCCTGTTGTTGCCTGTTCTGTTGCCTATTTCCTCGGGTTTGGAGATATAAATAACGGGCTTGTTCTTAAAGTGGTATTGATAGCCTCATCGATGCCTGTTGGTTTTACCGCTCTTGTAGCTGCCTCAATATATGATCTGGACCTTGATCTTGCCAATGCATGTTGGCTGATAAGTACTGGTTCCCTGGTGGTTGTCCTTCCCTGGCTTGCTTTTCTCCTGTCAGTGATGTGATTTGATAAAGTAACTCTCTCCTTGTGTCTTTATAATATCCGGATCGATTCACTTTTGAATCGATCCGGATGCTGTACTACTCTCTTAAAGTAGACAAAACCTTCCTTATCCGCTAGGCCACAATATAAAAACCTCGTGGTCAGTTTTCTTTAATGTTTCCAAAATGTTTCTAAAATCCTTCTGCTGCTTTGTGTTGGGATGCGACGTAACCACGTAAGGAGCAATTCCTGACCGTGTTTTCTGGAATTGATTATAGTCTCTATGAGTTATGATTGCTCGCCAGTCAACAGTAGCTTGGCAAGTATGGCAAAGCGATAATATCCTACTTCCTCCTACAGATACACAAAACGATATGGACGGCTGACGGGAAATACCCGAGACAGCGAATTCTCTCCTTATAATCCGCAAGAGTTAAAACTCCCAGTGAAGTCATTATGGTATGGAACGGAGCACGCAATGTCCTGATGCGAGTTCTACAGTACATGTATGAGAAAGGATGCAATGGGTATCTTTCACAATTGGTCCATATTTATTGCTTATTTGAATAATATTGTCACAGCTGATCCTGAAGCTAAGGCCTGAAGCGGTTCGTTATGATTTGGCAATTATAACGATATAAAAAATAGGCCAAATAAATCGTTGTTCATAAAGAGTATCAGTACAATTTTAGTAATGATGAATGAGTTACTACTAATGTTTACTGTCAAACTGTAAAGCGTCAACAAATAAAACCATGAAAAGTTATATATCGTATGTTCTGTCTGTAATGATAATAGTAAAAAAGCATATTGGAAAATACCTTTTCCCGTACATATTTTTACTTTTCTGCGTTTATAGAGTGTTGAGGCTGGAAAGGAAATTTTCATATAAAATAGATGCAGATTGGTTCTTTTTAAAACAAGGTATTCTAGAGGATAGTCTTATTTTGGGATCTTGTCTGTTGCTGTATATGATGATTTATTCTGTTAAAAATCGTGGCCTTGAAATTATCGGAAAAATAATCATATCTATTTGCTTCTTTGTCTATTGTTTAGATATAATTTTATTCAAAATTATGGGTACTAGACTGCTGGTTAGTGATGTTGTAAAGCTTTCGGGTGATATAGACGATGTGGTCTCAGTGATATTGCAAATGGCGTTATCCTTAGATGGTATGTCGATTGTTATATTTTCAGTAATTCTTTTGTACACATGTTGTCTGTTCATTTCAAAAAAAGAATTTATACCAAAAAAAATAAGGGTATTTCTTTCGTCTGTTGCTGCAGGATTAATTGTATTTTCTACTCAAGTAAGTGACCCTCAATATTGTCATGCTTGGATATATAAAAATGTTTTCACAGTAAATAATTCAGTTACGGCGAATAAATCATATTCAGATAGTTTTGTTGAAACATTATCTCAACAATCAATTGAACCTGATATTGACAAACAGGTGACAAGTGGCCTGGAGAAAAGTCCTAATATAATAATAGTGGCAATAGAGTCTCTTTCATCGTATCAAAGTAACTATTTTTCCGGGCTCAACAACATGACTCCTAGCCTTGATAGAATAGCAATTGAGAGCAAATCATTTACAAATTTTTATGCAAATGGATTTACTACTGAAGGAGGCCTTATTGCAATGCTGACAGGTGTGCCACCTATTCCTTGTCCGGCATCATTTAGTAATGAAATGAAAGGATTATTTTCGTTTGAAGGATTTTATAACCCAAAGAAAAGTCTTCCAGAGTTGTTGAATAAAAAAGGATATCATACTGAATTTATTACTACCGGAAACGCATCATACTCAAACAAGGAAAAGTGGCTATATAATATAGGATTTGAGGCTGTTACCGGTGATGATCATCCGGATTATGATGGATGGCCAAGATACAAATTTAATGCAGCTCCAGATAAAGCCCTCTATCTTCATGTGATCAAAAAAATTAATTCGAATTCTAATGATAATCCATACTTTTATTTTGTAGAAAATGTAAGTACGCATTTTCCATTTTTAAATCCTGAAACAAATGAACAGACAGAACAGGCTGCATTTTCATATGGTGATCAACAACTTGGAAAATTCGTTCAAAGCTTAAAAGGAATTGATTTTTTCAAGAACGGAATATTGATTATTACTGGAGATCATCGAACAATGACACCTCTAAGAGAAAATGAGGTCGAGCTCTTTGGAGAGAGTGCTCCTGCAAGGGTGCCGTTGATTGTTGTAGGAGGATCTGTTCAAGATCCTGCTGTTGTTACCGAAACATTTCAACAAGCTGATTTTCTGTCGTCTTTCGAGTGTTTAGTAAACAACACATGCGAAACTACGATGTATTCAGGGAATTTATTTGCGAAAACACCAATCCCGCCTAAAACGATCATTGCTGTAAATGGAAGTGATCGGAATCTGATAAATATATATGAAAAAGAAGATTTTTCACAGGTTCTGCTTGATGGAGATAATACCAGGATAATACGTGGAAAAGAATCACCAAAAGTATTGAGTAAAATAAGCAACGAGAGAATTGCTCATTTGAAATATGGCATGTCAAATGAGAGGTAAAATAGACTCGAAATACACATGTTTTATTTGTTGTAATGGCTGCTTTAATCTGAGTATTGACATGAGTGTAATTAATAAAAAATGATACATTAACATTATGTTTAATATGCCATGAATTTAAAAATGATATCAAATATATTCCGACCAAGATTGCCCCAAGAATGCAAAATAATTCAAGGGTTAAAGGTGGCAAATGTTGTCGTATCATTAACGAGTTATCCACCAAGATTTTCGACTTTACATAAAGCCGTTAAGAGTATTTTGCAGCAATCCATTAAACCTAAAAGGTTATGCTTGTGGATTGCAGAAAATGATATAGGCATTTTGCCAGATAATGTTAAGCGACTAACGAAATATGGTCTTGAGATTCTCCTTACACATGATACTAAATCTTTTAAAAAAATTATCCCTTGTGTCTTAAGAGATCCCGATGAGGTGATAGTAACTGCTGATGACGATGTATACTATCCTAAAGATTGGCTCATGACCTTATATGCTCATCATCTCCAAAGTCCTGATAAAGTAATATGCCACAGGGCAAGACATATAACATTCGCAAAAAATGGATCAATTAATCCCTATAGTTTGTGGCCATACATAACTGAAGAGATGGAATCTTTGCTTGTGCTGCCAATCGGCAATGGTGGCATATTATATCCACCTAACTGTTTTCATCGAGATATTGGTAGGGAAGAAATATTTCTAAATATCTGCGAATTCGGTGACGACATTTGGCTTAAGGTGATGTCGCTGAAAAATTCAGTTTCATGTAAAAAAATTCATCATTATAAAAACAACTTTAGACATATAAGACATTCACAATATATAACCCTGAATGAAGAAAATATGGAATTTAGAAATGATGAGCAAATATCGAATGTTTTTAATAACTACAATGTAATAAGTGCGCTAAATGTTTGTGAGTAATCTGTGGATGTGCACTCAAGTATCGTCGCTATCAATACGGTTAGCTCTGTTTCCTTTTCGATAACACTTCTTGTGGCTGTGCATCTATAATTTGATGTTAATTGGTTGAATATATTTCAAACAATAATATTTTAATACCAATACATGGCTGCTCATGTAATAGGTGATTATTAAAGAAAAATGGTGATATGTAATGAATGAAAAACCAACAATTATTTTAGGAATCATTACCTGTAAGCGTCCTGGAATGCTTGCAGAACTTTTGAGCAGTTTAGAAAAGCAAACAATATTTCATTCACATGAAAAAATAGAAGCCGTTATTGTAGATAATGATAAGAACAAAAGTGCACTTTCAACTTTTCTTAAATTTCAAAAATTCTTTCCATGTAAGCTTATATATCTGACTGAAGAAAAGAGAGGAATTCCTTTTGCCAGGAATAGGATTCTTGAACATGCTGTTAGTAGAGAAGCCGAATATATTACTTTTATTGATGATGATGAAACGGCATCTCCTGATTGGCTTGGTTCGCTTTATGATGTCATAACAGAAGCAGGTGTAGACGCAGTCCAAGGCAAAGTGATCAGCGTTTTGCCCGAAGGTAATTTACTACCTCTCTGGTCAAAAAAGGCTAAGAGAAAGGAAGGAAATAAAAAAGAGGGTTCAGCACGGAAAGGATTGTCCACGAACAATGTGATCTTTAAAACAGAACTCATTACCAAAAAAGGATTACGTTTCGATGAACATTATGCGTTGACTGGAGGAAGCGATATCGACTTTTTCTCTCGTGCAGCAGCCTTGGGTTCTCAACATCTTTGGACGAATAGAGCCATCGTATTTGAAAAGATACCTATCAGCAGGCTTACCTTGAAGTGGCAATTCCAACGCTTATTCAGGGTTGGAGCCACTGGCACGCATATGACTGTTCAGCAGAGAGGATATTTCTATGCGTTGATGCGGTACGTACCGAAAATTTTGGTACGTATTTTCTTGGGTCCAATACTTCTTGTTACGGCAGGAATATTTTCATATGAAGTTCGACTGCTCTCTGTACACTGGATAGCATGCGCATTAGGTCACTCACTCGGTTTTATGGGAATCTTAGGTGATGAATACTCACAAATTCACGGGTATTGAATAAGCATTGTACATTGGCATTTAAAATTCCAGGTACGAAAGCTCATACTGGTAAGCGTGTTACAAAGGTCAATGTAAAGGTTTTCCTGGGGTATGTTTGTAGCAGGATATTACAGGTGGGCCAGAAGTAAAAAATCTAACATAAAATCCTCAACCCCTATGCTATTCTCTGCATTCATATAGAACCTTATTCATCATGACAAAAGATAAAAACACGCTCGACTTTTCGCACATTGCGTTCAAAGTGTCTCTCTTAATAGTAATCTTCATCTTGGGCGGAGTCTTGGCTCAATCTGGTGTGTATCCTTTTACCTTTATAGGAAAGGGTTTCACTGCCACAAAGACACTGATAGAGGAGCAAACACGGACCCACCCTGAGTTATTGAAAAAAATAACCTACACCGGTGAGGGTGTGACCCTAAATGATACTGAAAAGACTTCTAAGGGATTGACCCTAATGCAGGGTTGGTTTTCAGAAGGTCCTCAGGCAATTTTAGTCGACATGGATGGTACGGTCGTTCACCGTTGGATGATTAATTTTTTTGAAATATGGCCAAACCCTGAACATATCTATCCGCGAAAAAATATTCCTAAAACTCCTTTTAATTATCATACTCAAGGAATAGTTGCCCTTCCTGACGGATCGATCGTTGCCAATATTGGTAATACTGGCACTGTTAAGCTTGATAAATGTAACAGGGTCGTCTGGACTGTGGATCGAATGACCCATCATTCCGTTACATTGACGCAAGAGGGAGGGTTCTGGATTCTTGCTAACAATGATGTGAGACAAGTATCTAACGATTTGTTGTTTGCAGGTATGACCCTGGAAAAACTCGAAGATACATTAGGTCGTTATGAAAATGTCCTTCTCTATGTTGATGCAAATGGTCAGGTTCAAAAGGAGTTCTCGGTTTTGCAGGCAATTGTAGATGCAGGGCTCGAGCATCAGCTATTTGACACAATGTTGATTAAAGAAACAGACCCAACTCACGCCAACGATATTGAAGTAGTGACACCAGAACTGGCCGCTAAGGTTGAGGACGCGAATGAAGGGGATCTGTTGGTTTCCATTCGCCAATTTCACATGCTTGCTATCTTTGATAAAGAGACAGGAAAAATCAAATGGTTTCAGGAAGGCCCATGGGTTCGGCAACATGATCCTGACATTACACCTGAAGGTAATATCGTCGTCTTTAATAACCGTTACAAACCTGTCAGCATTAGACAAAACCCAGGCAGCAATATTATTGAATTTGACCCAGCGACAGGAAAATCTGAAGTTATGTATCCAGATTCGAAGGGCAAGAGCTTTTATAGTAACATCTTAGGAACTCAACAGGCATTGTCTGGTGGGAACTGGTTGATCAATGAAAGTCGTGCCGGTCGAGTATTTGAAATTAACAAAGAAGGTGACATCGTTTGGGAATATATTCAGCCATTTGATAAAGACTACTCAGCATTAATTGAGGTTGCTGAGCGATATAATTACGACTACTTCACCGTTGATGATTGGAGCTGCCCCAATAATTAGCCAAGAGATTGTTTTATGCCTTTTCTTATACATTAGTGGCTTCCTTTCCGTTCTGAACTAGGCATTCTCAACGGAAGTGAGTTGAATCTAGTTGCCTAACTTAAAAGTGCAGCCATCTGGTCGGTCCGAATGTCTAAGCAGCTCTTTTGAAATTCTTAGAACAATGCCACATCGTCTACGTGTCTGGACATTACCTACTGAATTTGCCAAAGAGTGGTGAAGACTTTCTCGCTATCCCCGCATTGTTCAATAAAACGCCTTGGTTCCCCATTTGTTGCACATTTTCTCAGTACCTGTTGGTTACATTTTCAAAAATCATCCCCGGAATGATCATGACTGAAAAGTGTGCAGGCAGAGTTTGGTTTTCGTTTGGAGTACCAGTTTCAAAAAAGGATGAATGGGTTCAGGTAATACGTGCAACGCGAACTAGCGTCATTGGTGCTACAGAATTTCTCAAGAAAATGTATGAACTCAGCTAAAGATGAGGAGTAAAAAGAAAAATGAACAGGAGACACAAATAATGATTTTACGAAAAAAAATAGCGTTTATTACAGTTTTAGTTTTATCTCCCTCGCTTGCAGAAGCATATGTGGGGCCAGGAGCTGGTCTTACCGGGTTGGGTACTGTTTTCGCTTTTATTGGCTCAATCCTGCTACTTGTAGCTGGGTTTGTCTGGTATCCATTGAAACGATTATTCAGAAAAAATATCTCTACCAATAAACGTGTTCGTGAAGAGAAGGTGGTTTTGGGAGAACGTAACAGCGATAACGAATCATCGGTTTAGGTTTCATGGTACTTACTGTTTATTTGATTACCATTGTACTGTTTTGTCTTGCTTTTTCTTTGACAAGAATTGTTGAAACGGCAATTGAATCTATTGATATTTCTCGACAGGCTATAAAGATGATGTCTGCCACTGATCTCAATGATTTAGCTAAAGAAAAATTCGTTCAAAAAGCTGCAATTCGAATGATGAAAAACTGCGGGTTTCTTGTTGCGAAAGGGTGCTTCACCGTTATGGTAGTTGCTCTGTTTATTTGGCTTGCAGATCTGACTCGACTAGCAAGTATGGAAGAGGTCAGCCAATTTGCCCTCCGTTTGGACGTGCTTGTGGTCACTTCGGTGGGAATGACTCTTTCGGCTGTGTTCTTACAGAAGCTTCGAAAAGTTAATAAAATATAACATATAGAATTCTAATGCTAAGCAGTTCTCAATACTCCGGTTTAGACCGAGCCGTTCATAATCTGGCCTTTGGTTCATCGATACTCCAGGAAATACTCACAGACATGGAAAAAAACCTCTTTGCTGAACAGTGGGCAGGTATTCAAGTCGAGAGGCCAATATTTATAACATCTTTGCCAAGAGCAGGAACCACCATCATTCTTGAAGCATTGCACCGCCTTCCTGCACTTGCAACCCATACCTACCGTGATATGCCCTTTATCCTTACTCCTGTGTTATGGGCTAGGGTGGCTTCTAAATTCCGCAGTCAAAACTGCTCAGGACAAGAGCGGGCCCATGGAGATGGGTTAGCTATTGATCAGGATAGCCCAGAAGCATTCGAAGAAGTTTTATGGCTTAGATTTTTTGAAGAGAAGTATTCTGGAAAGTCGATTTCCATGTGGGGCAAAAAGGATACGAATTCTCAATTCAAAAAGTATTTTCGTGAGCACATGCAAAAAATTGTGCTTTTACGGCACCCTCAGGATCTAATGGGTGCACGCTATGTGAGTAAGAACAACGCGAATATTGCACGTACCCAAGCTTTGATGAAAATGTTTCCTGATGCGTCTGTTGTGGTTCCTCTTCGCAATCCTGTAGAACACGCAATATCCCTATTACGGCAACAAAAAAACTTTACTAACCAGCATCGTGCTGATCCTTTTGTTCGCAAATACATGCATGATATCGGCCACTTTGAATTCGGTGAGCTGCATCGCCCTATCCAGTTTCCAGGGTTGGCTGAAAAAACTAAAAATTTCAGTTTAGAATCTATTGATTATTGGGTAGCCTATTGGATTGCCGCATTTGAGCATCTGAGCCTACAGCAAGAAATTGATTTTTTATCTTATGAAGCTCTCTGCACATCAAATGCAGCTGGATTGTCAACACTTTGTCAACATTTGAATATCAAGGCGAAAGAGAGCGATATTGTACAGGCCGCCAGCATTTTCCGTTCTCCTCCAGTAAGTCGAAGTTGTCATTACGTGATTAATCCCGATCTTATGGAAAATGCAATGCATCTCTATAGCCAACTTTCCAAGCGTTGTTTGCTAACGAAAACACGTGGTAAGTCAAATGATTAAGCGGTTTGCTATCAGGCAGGCTAGCGTGTCTTGTGGCTTTGTTGTGTAATGTTGTGAAGCTTGTAGTTTCTCTATTCAAGAGAATATATGATTGCAGCCCAGGGGTGGAAATGGAGAAATCTCTATTTCCACCCCTCTTTTTACTGAGGATATCCGGCTAACTCTATATTTTCCCTTATGCAGGTTTGAAAAGATGAGACTGAAGATTCCATGAAACAGGTCATCCCAATCACCTGTTTTTAAAATGGAACTCCTGACAGCAACTGTTGTCTTGTTGAAGACAAACGTTGACTGAATGTATCAGAGCTGTTTTATACATATCATTAAGGAAAGGCTACTCACAAAACTAACGACTATAAGGAAATGTTACTATGAAATTCAACACCTTGTTTACCTCTCTTTGTTTGGCCGTTTTGGTATCAGGTTGTGCGGCGCCTAAGGCTATAGATATAAAATCTGGTTTTCTTAGTGACTATAGTAAACTCAAAGCCTCAAAAACAGATGAAAATGCTGCTGTATACTTTGCCGAGGGCTATGATCCTAAAAATTATAAAACGATTACCTTTGCCCCTGTGGTGGTAAACCTTTCAGAAAAATTAGCGAAAGATTCAAATCTCGGACAAGAACAGCAGGAACAGATAGCAAAGTATGTCACTGAACAATTGGATAAAGCTCTCTCAGAAGGTTTTATAGGAATGGGTGAAGGAACTCTTAACATACGAGCTTCCGTCTCAGGTTTGTCAGACAATTCAGAAGAGTTGTCTTTATACCAGTATCTACCAATTACCCTTGCTGCCGCAGCAGCCATGGAAGCAACTGGGCAAAGAGACAAAAATCTGGTTATATTTCTTGAAGCAGAAGCTATTGATGAAGCTACAGAAGAAGTTGTTGCTGCAAAAGTTGTTGCCTCAGATCTCGGTTTAATAGATTCAGGCGACCTGGAAGACAATCCTATTGAAGCTATCAAACCACTATTGGATAAATGGATAGGTAAGTTAGTTTCCAATATCAATAAGCAACTTCAATAAAATCCTATTTCTGTTGAAAGCCCCTTCGAAAAGTAATTCCAAGGGGCTTTGTTATTTTAGCGGCTCGTAAGGCTCTGCTGGCTGATTCTATTTCCTCTTCCCTCCCGAGTTCCATTGGGTAAAGCTGATAGCTTGTTCTTTACCCAAATCAGACTCTCGCTAACCACCTTTGCCATTTTGTACCGTTTTGGTTGCAGGTGATCTTGGATATCTTCCAAGAACATCTTGAGCTTTGAATATAAGCATAAAATGTGCCACAAGAATGATTAATAGAGACTTTAGCTGTATCTGGTGTTTGTGTTGTTGGCGCTGAGGAAGGTTGGGAGCCTGTCTCGGGCTATCCAGAAAATAAGCAGGTCATAAAGTTCGACTCCATGACCTGCCTGGCGGAGTTATGCAGAAAATAGATTATTCGAGATTAAGGTTAGCTGCAGAAACAAAAATCTTTTTTGCAAATTTTTCTACAATCCAGGTCACTCGGGTGTCTCTGGGGACGACAAAAGACTCACCTGCGTTAAAGGTATGAGTAATGCCGCTATCTTCCTCGACGATTTTCACACTGCCCTCAACAATATAGCAGAACTCAAGCTTTGGGTGATTGTGTTCCCAGCTACCAGCGGTACAATCCCAGGTACCGGCATTAAAGTTGCCAGAGCTGTGTTTGAAGTAGGTCTTGTTGTTGGCAAATGGTTCGCCAGATTTAGGGCTGACCTTTGGAGCTGATTTTTCAGAAAGGACAGGTGATTTTTCAATGGTAATAACTTTACCTTCAGACATGAGTGTTCTCCAATTATGTAGGATAAAATATATGTTATACAGCGTCCTCAAAACGATCTGGACGGAAATCGGTAAGCGGCATATCCGGGGTCTTACCGAGAATAATCTGTGACATAACTCGGCCCATCATTGGGGCCAGCTGGAATCCATGGGCGGAGAATCCGCATACATGGAAAAGTCCGGGAACTTTGGTTGACTCCCCAACAACAGGGACTTTATCTTTTAATGCACCTTCAAATGCTGTCCAGCAGCGAATCATCTGAGCGTGGCGTAACTCTGGCATGACTTCAATCATTATCTGCGAAGCCTTAGACATCTGCATAGGGTCGACCCAGATCTTTTCCTTTTCAATATCCAAAGGCGAACGGTATCCACCACCCACTATAATTGTTCCATTCTTTGCGGCCATCAAGCCAAGTAACCTGCCCGTCAAACCGAGGGATGTTCCGTTCATCAGACCAGGCATGCGGTCAGTAACCATCATTGTAGGTGCAACAGCAAAAACAGGAAGAGGGTCACCAAGCATTTCTGAAAATCTTCCGGCCCAAGCGCCTGTACCATTTACCAGAGCCTCACCTTCATAAGTTTTACCTGAGCTGGTGCGTACTCTAAAGCCGTTGGAGGTGGTCTTCGCATCAATGACACGGGTATGTGTAAGGATGGTCACACCGAGTTTTTCTGCAGCTGCAGCGTATGCTTTAGACGTGAGCATGGGGTTTGCCAGCCCATCTGTGTAGCAGGCAAGGCCACCGACTACATGTTCGGAAACATTGGGTGACATTCGGAGAACCTCTTCACGGTCTACCACCACCTCATGACTATAGCCAAGGCTCTTGAGTGTTGCTTCACGCTTTACAAGCACTTCCATGTCTTTGTCACTCTCTGCAAGACGTAAGCGTGGCGAAACGTAGAATCCGCAATCGGAGTGGACCGTGTTGATATGGTCATCCCACATTTTTCGTGCTTCAACGGCAAAAGAGATTTCACGGAGATCACGGCCCTGGCAGCGTACGCCGCCAGAGTTGTTACCTGAAGCGTGCCTGCCAGGAAGATCTTTTTCAAAAATTATAACGGATTTACCCTTACGGGCCAATTCGATGGCAGTGGCACAACCCATGATTCCACCACCAACAATGAGTACATCAGCTTTCATTGGATCCTCCAATATTTGCGTTTGCAAGTTCCTCGAGACTGACGGGCTTAATCGGAGGTCTCAAACGATGCTGTCGTGCATTTTGAGGTGCAATTCCAGAGCATTCAACAATCAACTCATGCACAGCCGGACCGCACATACGCCCCTGGCAAGGGCCCATTCCACAGCGGATAATTGCTTTTATTTCGTTGTGGTCTGTCAGTCCATCCTGAACAAGGTCCCTGATGCGCCCAGCAGTTACTCCTTCACAACGACAGACCACCGTACTGTCTGACATGGTATACAGGTTTTTTCGCGGAGCATAGAGGGCATCAATGAACGGTCGTGGATGGAGTTCTTTTTCGAGCTCATTCCTGACGAGTTGTGTTTGCTTATCATATTCTGCCTGACTTATCCGATGCATCTCTAAAGCGATAGTCAAAGCGGTGAGTTGTCCTTTATATTCAGCAGATTTAGCACCATGAACAAAATTCCCGTCACCAGCCACAAACACTGTAGGTAAGTTGGTTCGGCCATCTTCAGATACTTCCGGGTGCCAGTAGTGCTGAGTCGCATCCCAGGTATGTTTGCAACCTACCTGACGTAATAGTGAAGTGTTTGGAATGATACCTTCATTGACCAGTAGAGTAGTTGCTTCAAAAACCAGCTCTTTGCTACCGCACATGGCTTTAACACGTTCAAGTTTATCGCCACCCTCTGCACGCAGGTTTTTCACATTACGGTGAATCGGTACTTTGGCTTTCATGGCTGTAATATGTACGTCGGCGATCATTTTCACACCCTTCATCATATAGCCAAAACGTTTCAGGGCTTTTGGCAGATGCTTCATGGCGGGAATGACCTGCCCGAGAGGTGTAGTATCAAGAATCGCTGCAATTGGAGATTTTAACGCAAAGAGGTGTTCGGCCACTAGCCAGAGCAGGGGGCCTGACCCGGCCAGGACAACAGGCTCGGTTGGAGAAAGGCTTGAATCTTTAAAGAGGTTGGACATTCCACCGCAGGTCATGACTCCTGGAAGAGTCCAGCCGGGGAATGGCACCGGTCGCTCCATAGCACCAGTGCTCAGTACGAGGTAGTCGGCAGTGAGTTTTCCTGAACTGCCGTCATGAGAAAGAAATACCTCGCCGGTTGGTTCTGCTTGCCAGACTCGGGCCTGGGGAAGATAATCGAGGTGTGCGTCTTGAAATTTCTTCAACACATCAAGACCAGCAGTGTAGTCAGCACCTAAAATTGTGTGCTGCTGGGCGGATGCTTTGCTTATGTTACGGTAAATCTGACCGCCGGGGCTGGCTTGCTCGTCAAGTACTGCGACTGATAAACCTTTTTCCGCCATTTCTGCGCCGCAGGCAAGTCCGGCTGGGCCTGCACCGATGACTATGGCATCATATCTATTCTTCATCATTTTTCTTCCACTGGTACGAGTTGTCGTTGAACATGCATACCTTCCAAAACCGGCTCCAGGCAGGCTTGGCGATTTTTCACGCCATCAATCTCTACCAGGCATTCAAAACAGACGCCCATGAGGCAGTATGGTGCACGGTTGTCCCTGTCGGCTGCTGATTGACAAAAATGGTTGTCATCATGTCCAAGCAAGGCTGCTGCGACGGTGATTCCGGCAGGGACGACACACGTTTCACCCTCGAAGTAAATTGTAACCGTATCACCACCAGTTGCTGTATTGTTCCAAATGAATTTGCTCTTACCTTTACGCATTGAAAGCTCGTTAGTTATACTGAGATTAAAAAAATACTTTGGGTTAACCGTGCATAATGTTGAAGGGAATACTTTGCGCGTGGTCACAATATCGGGCCTGGTGTTGACTGTTCAGAAGCGATATTGTGATTAACCCTTTTTAGTGAACGGCCAAGGCGTTAAGATTATTTTGCCTTTACCCGGGTTTTCTTTATACGCGATATGGTTGTTCCCAGAGAACAAGATCCTGACCAAGTCCTTTTTCTACAGCACTTTCGTACATGGCAACGGCCCAGGCAATATCCTGAATGATCATGCCATTGGAAATAAAGTATCTTTTCTTGTCACTTGCTCTGTCAATAGTTGCAAGACCTGCTGCAATTTTACCCAGATCATGGATATTGCTTTCCATGATCTCGCCATTGTCGATCATGTTGTGCAGCTGGATGTGTGGTATAGTTCGCTCATCTTCTGGCAACATTAAACCTTCTATCTTGTAGGTTTTTTGCATTTCCCAGCAGTCTGGAACTATATAAGCGTCACGGAGGAATTCATTTTCAACATTGGCACGACCGGGGAGAGTGAGGAGAGCTCCATCTTTTAGCCAGCTTGTTTCAAAAAGAGGGGTGTGGTCTCCTGAAATTGCAGAGGTAACTACATCCTGGCCTTTAACGGCATCTTCAAATCTGTTGACCATGGAAACATCAATATTCAGGCTGGAGCTCATCTCATCACAGAAGCGACGGGATGCCTCTTCACTGATATCGTAAACCACAACCTTTTTTAGAGATGGAAGGGCCTTAACTATGGCTGTGGTGCTGTACTTACTGATAGGACCAGCAGCAATAACGCCAAGAGTTTCACTGTCTTCACGAGCCAGGTAACGTGCACTGAGGCCAACGACAGCACCAGTACGCATGCCGCTCAGGATATTTGCTTCCATTATGGCAAGTGGACGAGCGGTTTCGGCGTCATTGATAGTCATGGTCAGAATAGAACGGGGAAGGCCGTGCTGTTTAGGATTGTTAATATTAGAGCCATACCATTTATTACCACACACTTTGAAACGCCCACCCAGATATCCCGGAAGTGACATGAAACGTTGATCTGGCCCACCTTTTGGCATACCAGCAAATTTTGGTTCTTTGGGGAACCAGACACGTTGGCCATGTGAATTGCGGGTGGATCCTCCCATAACATAGTCGCCTTGACCGACAAGTTTGAACGCTTCGTCCATCAAATCGGTACAGTGCACCATATCGGTAACACCTGCGGATATCATGTCGCTCTGCGAGAGAAATTTGAATGCAAGTCTGGATGATGACATAAGGAACCTCCGGGAAAAGAAAAATTACTAGAAGGGTAGGTTGGTATGACTTTGATTGTGATACATCACACATTAGACTCTTGTCAAGAGAGAAACGCTATCCTAGTGAAAATTAACTTGCGAAAGCGGTTGGAGAAGTTTTGGTACGCCAACCTGCCGTAAAAATGACAAAAATGTCATGATGCATTTTACGATTGAGTGAGAGCTTAAAGGGAAAGCATTTCTCTTTCCCTTTATATTAGGAGGGGTGAAAAATAGATGGTGGATGTGGTTCTTGCCGAAAACACGTATATGATGGAAAAAGTATGCAAAAATAATGATATAATTGGATTCCATGGTGGTGTGAACAAATATGCAAGGAACAGTGCCAGCGTTTTGCAAAAATGTTCTATATTCTGATGGTTTGATCTGTTTGTTGATACAATATGATGTAATATAAATATGATAAGCCAAACTATTTAAAGTGGCACTCTTCTTGATATGATGGCTTCGTCGACAATTACAACGACTAATGATAAGGCTATGTTGGTAGGGTGTTAAATGTGAAGAATAGGGTAGGAGGAAATTAGAGAATCTACCACACTCGGCCAGTGATGGGAATAGAACTTTATGAATTATCGTTATTTTTTTGTGGTGATTGAATGAAAACAATAGATAGCCTATTTCGGGGTGTATTTTAATTGACATTATATTGCAAGTATAATAGCAAAACTGTGTCGATATCTGATGTATCACGCATCACGCATCAAGCATCTGGTTTGGGTTGTATATTGATGGCAGGTTAATGTAGTTGATTCATAGATAATGGTTCGATTCGGAAAGCTGGCCTATGACTGCAGGACAGTCCTGGTAGCTTGTGGCGTGCAAGATGCACAAATTATACACAAAGAGGTATGAAATGGCAGGAAAGATGAAGTTGTTTGCACCTGTACTCGCGGCAGCATTTCTCATGGTGACTGTTGCCCAGAGCGTAAATGCAAAGACTTTTAAAATGGCAATTGGTGATGCTCAGGGTGGTACCCAGTATGCTTTGGGGGAAAAGTTTGCAGAACTCTTAAAAGCGAAAACTGATGGCAAGTATGATGTCAGCCTGTTCCCAAATGGTCAGTTGGGTAGTGAGCAGGACACAGTGAATAATGCATCAATGGGTACATTGGATTTCTCTCTTTTAGCTATCAATAATATCACGCCATTCTCTCCTTCAGTAGGTGTCTTTACTCTTCCCTATGTAATCCAGAGCCTTGATGAGGCAGTTTTGCTGACTCAGGGTGAGATTGGTAAGGAACTCGAAGCAAACACCATTCGTGACGCTGGTGTACGTATCGTTGGCTGGGCATATTCTGGATTTCGTGTATTGACAAACTCCAAGAAGCCAGTGAAGACGCTTGCTGACCTGGATGGACTTGTAATTCGCGTTCCAAAAAATGAAATCATGATTTCTACCTACCAGGCCTGGGGTATTAACCCTACTCCAATGGCATGGTCTGAGACCTTCACCGCTCTGCAGCAGAAGGTTGTTGATGGCCAGGATAACCCATATATAACTGTAAGTGCTATGCAGTTTTTCGAGGTACAGAAGTACGTCACCAATATCCGTTATATCTTTTCACTTGAGCCACTTGTTGTAAGTGAATCTATCTTTCAAGGCTTCAAGCCAGAGCTTCAGAAGGCAATTCTTGAGGCAGGACACGAAGCAACTCTGTATTCTGAGCAGTACTTAAAGGATACTGAAGCAACAATTATGGCTGATCTCCAGGCTAAAGGAATGGAGATTTCTGATCCTGCAGATGGCGAAAAAGAATGGATCGAGAAAGCGACCTCTGCTGTATGGCCAAAATATTATGATAGTATCGGTGGTAAAGACAAGCTCGACAAGGTGCTGAAAGCTCTGGGACGGTAATTGCTAACGACCTGACCTTATAGAAATCCTTTAAGGTTCGGATTGTATCAGCGGAGGTGGGCTGCATAACACCTCCGCCGATCTCATATGAGATCTCTGGTGTCAACGTAATTAATTTTCCTCTACGCAAGGTACGGGCATGAAACCTCTAACCCTTCTTTCCAAGCTTTTCAATAATATTGAAAGCTATATTTGTCGATTACTACTCGTTGTATTTGTAACCCTTCTTTTTACTCAAATCGTTTCCCGTGAAGTGTTTGGTTACTCTGTCTCATGGATAGAAGAACTGTCCACATATCTGTTTGTTTGGTTTGCCTATTTTGGAGCAAGCCATGCAGCAAAAATATCTGCTCATAATCGTGTTACTTTCCAATTTAAGCCGTTTCCTAAATGGGTCGAATCCGTCACAACTTTTATTGCAGATATGATATGGGTCGCCTTCAATCTCTACTTTGCTTATCTCAGTTACGATTTTGTTTTCAATAAGATGAATCTGTTCTGGAAAGCCCAGACTCTCGGTGTGCCAATGAAGTATATCTATGTGATACTACCGATAGCATTTATCTTAATGTCCATACGTGTGTTGCAGGTAAATTATCTCAAATACTTAAAAGGGATTAGCCCGCTTGATCCTGACAAGGCTGAGCTGGAATCCGCTGCAAATTCGATGGCAGAAAGTGGAAGCCAACCTGAGAACACAATTAAAAGCTAAGCTGAGGAACCGATATGGAAACTACTGTTGTCTCGATTCTATTTGGCGCCTTTATGCTTTTGCTGCTTATTGGAGCGCCAATTACCCTGTCGTTGGGCGTGTCGGCCATGGCGGCCTTCATGTACCTTGAAGAAAACCCTATCAAACTTGTTCAAATAGCCTTTACTTCGGTTGGCTCTTTTCCGTTAATGGCTCTGCCATCGTTTATTCTTGCCGGTGCTTTGATGGAGGCCGCCGGTGTCTCTAGACGATTGGTGAATATTGCTGAATCTTTTGCAGGACCAATAACTGGCGGCTTAGGGGCAGCTACCGTTATGGCCTGTATTTTCTTTGGTGCTATTTCCGGTTCCGGACCTGCAACTACTGCTGCTGTCGGTATGTTGATGATTCCTGCAATGGTCCAGCGTGGTTATGATCGTGGCTATGCGTGTGCAGTTACAGCGTCTTCTGGTGGGCTTGGTATTATTGTTCCACCGTCAATTCCCATGGTTATTTTTGGTATTTCCGGTATGGGAATACGACCTTCCCAGGAAGCAATTGCACAGTTCGGACCATTTCAGTCATTATCCATCCCCAAATTGTTTATTGCTGGTTTTTTACCTGCCTTGTTGATAGCATCAGGCCTTCTCCTTGCAAATTATTTACGGAGTAAAAAGAGGGGATATACTGGTACAACCAATAAATGGTCATTTTCTGAAATGGGTGTTGCCTTCAGGAAGGGATTTTGGGCTATGCTAGCTCCGCTGATTATACTGGGTGGTATTTATAGCGGTCTATTTACTCCGACAGAATCCGCAATTGTTGCGATTTTCTATACGTTGTTTGTAGGCATCTTTATTCATAGAGAACTTAAACTTAAAGATCTCTTCCATTCCCTGGAAACAACGACCTGGATTAGTGGGCGTGTTCTACTCATTCTTTTTACAGCGACAGTTTTCGGCCGTCTGTTGGTAGAAAATGAAATCCCTGCAATTATTGCTGCTGCACTACTAGATTTCACGAATAATATTTATCTTATCTGGACTCTGGTGATTGCCTTTTTGCTTTTTGTTGGAATGTTCATGGAGACTCTGGCGACAATCATGATTCTGACACCTGTGTTGTTGCCAATCATGTTTAGTCTCGGGGTTGACCCTGTTCATTTTGGTGTGGTAATGGTTGCATCCCTGGCAGTTGGGTTCCAGACACCACCACTGGGTGAAAATCTCTTTGTTGCCTCAGGTATAGGAGGGGCATCTATTGAGCGCATTTCACTGGCCGGAATTCCATTTGCAATTTTGGCAACTGCAGCAATTTTTATTATTGCCTTTTTCCCACAGCTCTCCCTCTTTTTGCCGGGTTTGCTTGGGTATTAGTATCTGGAGATGTGGCAGGAAAGGTTTCTTGCCACGTTTCGACCAGAGGGTGTCTGGAACACTGGTGGGTAACGGTCAGGCATAGTTCTCGATTGTGTAGCTGTAGCGTTTTGAAATGACATGGCATTTCAAGGATATTATTTTTTTGAGCTGCTATTTTTAGCCAGTGTGATAGATTTCTGTTGACGAAGTGTTGGTGTCTGATGTATCAGATATCAATAGAAGCTTGATTGTACTACTTAGAGGCTGGATCAGTTTAAATCAGATGAGGCTCTGCTTGAACTGATCCAGCCTATATTTAAAAATGCGTGGAAGTAGACAGTTTGGTGAGACGTCCGGTTAGGCGATCAGCATGTCCTGTCTGCCATGTAAACACTAGGAGGTTGAAAATGGCTAAGATCAAGATGACAACAGAAGAGGCTTTTATCAAAGTTCTTCAGATGCATGGAATTGAGCATGCTTTTGGAATTATCGGTTCCGCTATGATGCCTATCTCTGATTTGTTCCCAAAGGCAGGAATCAAATTTTGGGATTGTGCCCATGAGGGTAATGCAGGCATGATGGCTGATGGGTATACCCGCGCATCAGGCAAAATGTCCATGATGATCGCTCAGAACGGTCCGGGTATCACCAACTTTGTCACTCCTGTAAAAACCGCATACTGGAACCATACTCCTCTTCTGCTCGTGACCCCTCAGGCTGCCAACGCCACTATGGGCCAGGGTGGTTTTCAGGAAGTTGAGCAGATGGCTTGCTTCAAAGATATGGTTGCATATCAGGAAGAAGTTCGTGACCCGCGTCGTGTTGCGGAAGTACTGAACCGTGTAATTATGCAGGCTAAACGTGCATCTGCTCCTGCGCAGATTAACGTTCCTCGTGACTTCTGGACTCAGGTTATCGAGATTGAACTTCCTGCAATCGTAGATTTTGAGCTGCCCTCCGGCGGAGAGCAGGCTCTTGATCGTGCCGCGGAATTACTTTCAAATGCTAAATTTCCTGTAATCCTTAATGGTGCCGGTGTTGTAATTGGTGGCGCTATCAAAGATTCCATGGAGCTTGCAGAGCGTCTGGATGCGCCTGTTTGCTGCGGTTACCAGCACAACGATGCATTCCCGGGAAGTCATCCTCTTTCAACCGGACCTCTTGGTTATAACGGTTCTAAAGCAGGTATGGAGCTTATTGCGCAGGCTGATGTTGTTCTTGCACTCGGAACCCGCTTGAACCCATTCTCCACTCTTCCTGGTTATGGTATTGATTACTGGCCAAAGGACGCAGCCATCATTCAGGTTGATATCAACCCTGACCGTATCGGCCTGACCAAGTCTGTAACCGTAGGTATAGTTGGTGACGCAAAGAAAGTTGCTCAGGGCATTCTGGGACGTCTCTCTGCTACCGCCGGTGATATCAACCGTGAAGAGCGTAAAGCGACCATCGTTAAGACCAAAGCCAGCTGGGTTGAAGAACTTGCTACACTCGTTCACGAAGATGATGACGAAGGTACTACCTGGAATGAGCGTGCACGCAACCGTGAGAGTGAGAAGATGTCTCCTCGTCAAGCATGGCAGGCAATTAAAGCCGCAATGCCGGAAAATGTAATTCTTTCTTCTGATATCGGTAACAACTGCGCGATCGGTAATGCGTACCCGACCTTTGAGGAGGGACGTAAGTATCTCGGACCTGGTCTCTTCGGACCATGTGGCTACGGTTTCCCCGCCATCTGTGGTGCTAAAGTAGCTCAGCCTGAGGTGCCTGTAATCGGTATGGCTGGTGATGGCGCATTCGGTATTTCTATGAATGAGATGGTGTCCTGCGGTCGTGAAGATTGGCCACCAGTAACAATGATCGTTTTCCGTAACTATCAGTGGGGTGCTGAGAAGCGTAACACCACTCTTTGGTATGCGGACAACTTCGTAGGTACTGAGCTTGACAAAAATGTAAGCTACGCAGGAATTGCAGAAGCTTGCGGCGTTAAAGGTGTTCAGGCAATTACCATGGACGAGCTGACCTCTAAGCTGAAGGCTGCTATTAAGGATCAGATGGAAAACAATACGACTACCTTCATTGAGGTTCTCCTCAATCAGGAGCTTGGCGAACCATTCCGCCGTGATGCAATGAAGGCACCGGTCGTTGTTGCTGGTATCAGCAAAGACGATATGTGTCCTCAGCAAGGTGCATAAGGGGTAACTCTAGCTCCTGGTAGAATGCGAGAGTTCAGCATGGTTTATAGTTTCTTTAAACCATGCTGAACTCGTATCGCCAAAATAATATGATATCGGGTGGGAACCGCTTTACCGGGTGCCGGGCTCTTTATCTTTAAAATAGAAACAAGGTTTACAGGTCGTTGGTGTAAGCAATATTTTAAGCGCTTTCTTATTGAGCTTACACGCGGTGACTTACGACAGTGCCTTTGCCTTCGGTGCAAAGACTTGTTACACGTCCACTTGAAGAGGAATAATGGTCATGGGAAAAGTTGACTGGCTTGAATACGACGCAGATGAAATTGTCAAAGGGGATAAAGATTACTTGTGGCACCACCTTAAACCGCACAAGGTGTTCGAGTCTCAGGAGCAATTGATCATAGTTGAGGGTGAGGGGATCACCGTAAAGGACATCAGGGGCCGTGAATTCCTTGATGTAACCTCCGGTGGGGTGTGGAGTATCATGGTCGGTTATGGTCGTGAATCAGTCGCCAAGGCTGTTTATGAACAACTTAAGAAAATGCCGTACTTCGCAGGTGTTTTCGGTAATGTTCCAGCCATTAAGTTTGCAGCAAAGCTGCTTGAAAAACTGCCCCGTATGGACAAGGTATATTTTTCAAACAGTGGTTCTGAAGCAAATGAGAAGGCGTTCAAGATTGTTCGCCAGGCTTCTCGTATCGTTCCTTCCAGAAAAGGGAAATTCAAGATCATGTACCGTGACAGAGATTATCACGGTACCACTATCGCTACCATGAGTGCTACAGGGCAACATGAGCGTCGTCATGATTATGGTCCTTTTGTACCAGGCTTTGTAGAATTTCCGCATTGCTGCTGTTATCGCTGCCCATTTGATAAAACCTATCCTGAGTGTAATATCGACTGTGCACATGCAATAGAAGATGTTATTGCCAAAGAGGGCGCTGATACCATCGGTGGCCTGATCGTCGAGCCGATTACAGCAGGAGGTGGCATTATTCCACCGGTACCTGAATACTTCCCTATCGTTCAGGATATCTGCAAAAAGCATGATATCTGGTTGATCATGGATGAGGTTGTCTGCGGTTTTGGTAGAACAGGGAAGTTTTGGGGCCACGAGCAGTTTGAGGTTGATCCTGATATCGTTACTATGGCGAAAGGCCTTGCCAGCTCCTATGAGCCACTCTCTGCGACTGTTGTTAAGCAGCACGTCTACGACAGCTTCCTCAACGATCCTTCTGATCCTGAAAATCGCCTGAACTATTTCCGCGATATCAGCACGTACGGTGGTTGTGCAGGACCTATGGCTGCGGCACTTGAGAGCACCAGGATTATTGAAGATGAAAACCTGGTGGAGAACAGCCGCGAGGTGGGAGATTACCTGCTTGCCGAGCTTAAAAAACTGAGAGATCTGCCGATAGTTGGTGACGTGCGTGGTGTAGGCCTCTTCTGTGGCGTCGAATTTGTCCGTAATAAGGAAACCAAGGAGCCGATATCCGAAGGTGAAATGGCTACCATCATGGGCAACGTAATGGCCCAGAATGTAATTGTTGGCCGAACAAACAGCAGCTTTTCCGGATTGAACACTGTAATGAATTTTGCCCCTTCTCTTATTATCACAAAAGAACAGGTGGATCTGGTCGTTTCAGCAGTGCGTAAAGCAATTGAAAAAGGTTTCTAATCTTCTGATATCATAAGATAAGAACGTTATACTCAAAACAGCAATCTGACCTGGGACATTTGCAGAGTGCAGGTGTCCCATATCAGGTACTGGACATGAACTACGGAGACATAAAATGAAAGTCGGAATCTTAAAAGAAATTAAAGTACTGGAAAACAGAGTTTGTATGGTTCCTTCCGGTGTTGCGACCATGATTGCAAATGGACACGAAGTTGTTGTTGAAACCATGGCTGGTGCCGGTGCAGGTTTCCCTGATGCCGAGTACGTCGCTGCTGGCGCAACAATCGCTGAGACACCTGCAAAAGTATACGCTGATTGCGACATGGTTATGCACGTAAAAGAGCCTCAGCCTTCTGAGTACGATATGATTCGTGAAGGTCAGATCGTATTCACCTATCTCCATCTTGCAGCGGATGAGCAACAGACTCGTGCACTGATAGACGCTAAATCCATCAACATCGCCTATGAGACCATTGAGAAAGAAGACGGTTCCCTGCCTCTGCTCGTTCCGATGAGTGAAGTTGCAGGCCGTATGGCAGCTCAGGAAGGTGCTAAATACCTCGAGATGCCTGAGGGTGGTCTTGGTGTTCTTCTTGGTGGTGTTAAAGGTGTGGCTCCAGCTACCGTAGTTGTAATTGGTGGTGGTGTTGTAGGTATCAACGCAGCTAAAATGGCATGTGGCCTTGGTGCTCAGGTGTACATGCTTGACACCAACCTCGAAAGACTCGCATATCTCGATGATGTTATGCCTGCAAATTGTTTCCCTGTAATGTCTAATCCTGCGATCTTAAAAGAATATGTGACAAAAGCTGACCTCGTGATCGGTGCTGTTCTTATTCCAGGTGCAAAAGCTCCTAAGCTGGTTACCAGGGATATGCTGAAAGATATGAAAGATGGTGCTGTGATCGTTGATGTCGCTATTGACCAGGGGGGATGTTTTGAGACCTCCAAGGCAACAACCCATGCAGATCCTACCTACGTTGTTGAGGGTGTAGTTCATTACTGTGTTGCCAATATGCCAGGTGCTGTTGCACGTACGTCTACCGCTGCACTCACCAATGCTACGCTTCCTTATGCGATTCAGATTGCAAACAAAGGTTGGAAAAAAGCAATGCAGGATAATAAAGAAATTATGCTTGGTGCGAATGTCATTGCAGGAAAGGTTACCTATGAGGCTGTCGCGGATGCATTTGGCCTTGAGTATGTCCCTGTAAGTACCTTTCTGTAAGGTTGCAACTGATGGAACGATTCCATCTATCGTTTCATCAGATAGTGATGAGAACTCCCCTCCATTTTGGTTGATGTGATGTTCATTATGTAAAATCCCCTTTATTTGAATAAAGGGGATTTTGCTTTTATTACAGCCAGTTCCGTGATCGATTTAATTACCCTCTGCCTGACTTACAAAAAGTGTATGTCTTGTTTTATGGTTATACACAACGAGGAGAACTACAGATGATGATGTTATATGGTAGATGAATACGGAGAGTATTCTTAGCTGGAAACAATAAAAAACCAGACAGGTAGTTTCTTTCTGAATTGAAAGCTAAATAGTCAGGGGAAGCCTGCAGTTGTGAAGCCTATCGGCTCTATGTTTATCATTGCGTGCAAAGGTGATGTAATATCGAGATAAATCATGTATGTTTCCTGATATTCCTACACGGAGTTATTATTTGAAAGAAAATCTGTTACCTTGCATGAGGTTACGTATTGCTGCAAAGGCAGATGTTATTATATTACAGAGGAAGATGTGAGCTCCAATTTTAATACACTACTATTGAGTGAGCAGGTGTACCAGTACCTGCGAAAAGAAATGGCTACAGGCAATATTCTGCCTGGATCGAATATTAATATTACAAGTATAGCCAGCCAGTTAGGTATAAGTAAGACGCCTCTTCGAGATGCGTTGATACACCTCGAGGTTGAAGGTTTCGTGACAATCCATCCTCGAAAAGGTGTTGTCGTAAATAAATTGACCATCGATGACGTTCGTCACGCCTATGATGCCATTGGGGTTGTTGAGGCATCGATAGTGTTGAGTTGTCCCGGGAAAATCACATCTGAACACATTAAGCACCTCACAGAACTCAATGAAAAGATGATTGCAGACATTCAAAGTGAGGATTTTTCTCATTATTTTGAAACAAATCTTCTTTTTCATGATGTGTATTTGCAGCTATCAGATAATCCACTACTTAAGAAATTCATACTACCAATCAAGCAGCGATTATATGATTTCCCTCGTAATAATTTTATTAGTGAGTGGGAACTACGTAATTGCAAAGAGCATGGGATCTTTATTTCTTACCTGGAAAATGGAGATTTTGGGAGAGCGGCTAAGTACTTGAAAGATGTTCATTGGTCGTTTGAAGTTCAAGAGGGTTTCATTCGAGAGTTTCATAAATAAAAGAGAAAATATTTCTGTCAGATGTTGCTAGCTGGGAACCAAATGCTTTGATAGGTGCCACTTTACCGAGGAGCGTTAAGGCTATCTGAATGGAGGCCTTGCGAGATACCCTTTGCATGGCTCAAAATTTGAACAGCGTGCTCCTGGGCAATTATTTCCTGATTAGCGACTATGTCCTCATTTGTTTTATCACAGATACTGATTGGTCTGGCAATATGCAGTGATCTGGTGTCATTCCAGTTTAAGAAAAGATCACACATTGTGACTTGTCTGCTTGTATCTTGTATTCTTATCTCGCTACATTTCTTCTGTCTGAATCACTGGACAGCTGCCTGCTTAGGGCTGGTTGCTGCCGGACGATTTATTGCAAGTCTGATCTCTACTTCCAGAATAGTGATGGGAATGTTTATCTGCATTACCCTCATTACAACTGCACTTACTTATGATGGCGTGTTATCCATTCTTGGTTGCTCTGGTGCAGTGTTTGGAACTATTGCCTCATTCAGCAAAGAGGACAAGTTGTTGCGTCAGCTTATGTTCGTCGGTACAAGCCTATGGCTTATTCATAACATTTTGGCAGGATCACCCGGAGCTATTCTCATGGAAATTATCTTCTTGGGATCCAATGTTGTGGGGTATTTTCGGTACTACATAAAGGCTCCAAAACTCATCTTGAAATGAAGGGATAGTGATACTCTTCATAAAGGAGTGGAGGTATCTGTTTTAACCCGTAACTGCTACTACCACCTCTGTGAGGTTTTATCCGGGAATCATTAAACGAGTGAGTTATTTACAATGGGAAGGACAAAAGTGAAGTGACTTGACAAGAGAGAGTACGTTTTAATGAAATCGTTTTTTCTGTATGTTCCTAATTTTGAGGATCTTGTTTGTGGGTGTTGTATATAGGGAGGCATGACGTTTAGAGCCGACAAATCGTCTTTTCCAGTAGTTGCTGTCAAGGCTTGCAACGGTGATGCCCTTGCTTAAACTGGCATGAATGAAATGCCTGTCAGAAATGTACACACCAACGTGATTGACTCGCTTTCTCTTCGGATTCATAAAGAAAATTAAATCACCTGGTTGCAGTTTTCTTGTGTCAATTTTGCGCAGTTCTGTAGAGCGAAATTGATCAACTGACCTGCGAGGAAGCTCAATACCAAAGAACTTGGAATAAATAGTTTTTGAAAAACCTGAACAGTCCATCCCGTTTTTTGATGTACCGCCAAGTTTATAGGGAATATTCAGGTACTCTTTCACCTTGTCTTTGAATTGTTGATCAGAGATTCCCAAAGAAGAAAGTGACGATCCGTACTGTCTTTCTGTAGCGGATAGATTTAAAGGTAATAGTAGAGATAAACTTAATACAATAGCCCAGACAAGGTATTTTTTTATTAGAATGGATGTCTCGGTTTGTCTGTGCATATTTAGTAATTAATTTTTTTTGAGTGTAAAAACTGGATTTTCCGTTGTCTTTAAATTAGTAAGGAGAGAACTTTGACTTGCTCCTATTGATGATAAACGTTCTGATTTTACAATAGTATCAAATATGAGCAATAAATTATTACACATTCTTGGAATATTTTCTATAAATCAGATACATTCTGCACTAATTTTCCAGAAATATTTGTTGTAACGGGTGAAAAGGTACGTCAATCTGCCTTGGCTTTGTCATATTAGGCAAAGTGATCCAGAGTTGGTAGCCGCATGATTTAAAAATTATAAAAGTATTTTACTTCTTTTGTTGTATGCTTTTTGTCTTCTGGGTACCGAGGTTTTCAGTCTTACGTAAAACGAATATGTTCTATGCTGATACAGGTTGATATAACATATATGATGATTTAAAAACGGTTACGTACTTTCTCTTATCAATGTTAGTCCCTGTGGATAGTTGTTGTTCGGAAATTAAATGCATGACCAATAGAGTAGAAGTGGAGAATCAAATGAAAGAACTGCCATTGAATAATTTCACCTATTCAACAAAAGAACGAGAGATGTCGTTTGCAGGAAGGTATCTCCCGTCATTGTATTTTTATTCACGTCTGCTTATGACGGTATTTCGAGCTTCCGTTCTTGCTCGTCGTGGTGAATATGATTCCAGAAAATGGGGTAATAGTAGCCATACCATATTGAGGCTTCTTGAAGATATAGGCGTGAATATACAAGTTACTGGTTTAGAGAACGTCAGAAAACCAGATACGGAACCGTGTGTTATTATTGGCAATCACATGAGCTTTTTGGAAACACTTCTGCTTCCTGTTCTTATTCTTCCGCATCCAGTTACCTTCGTTGTTAAACAAAGTTTACTGGATTACCCGGTGTTTAAGCATGTAATGAGCTCAAGCAATCCAATTGCTGTAAGCCGAACGAATCCAAGGCAGGATTTGAAAACGGTAATGGAGGAAGGGTGTAAGCGGCTTGAAGCTGGTTTTTCGGTTGTGATATTTCCTCAATCGACCCGGTCACATATTTTTGATCCTGCGATGATGAGTTCCATTGGAGTGAAGTTGGCGAAGAAGGCACATGTGCCAATTGTACCACTCGCACTAAAAACGGATGCATTGAGAAATGGAACTATTGTAAAAGATTTTGGCAGGATCGATAGAAAAATTCCTGTACGGATTGCCTTTGATAGACCATTACAGGTAAGTGGCAAGGGGGCAGAAGAGATGGACATGGTTAACCAATTTATTGGTACCAAAATTGCGGAGTGGGGTGGCGAACTAAAAAAACAGGTATGACTATGATCTGTTGCTACTACTTATGAGCAACAAGACTGCTTTAAACTCTATTGGCAGGCGATTTTAACCTCTGCCAATAGAGTTTCATATCATGTGTGGATCAATCATCACTTAAGTTCTGGTTCATCCACAAAATCTTCATCCTCGTCGTCAGCGTAGACGTCTTCTTCCTCATCATCATCGCTGTCTTTGGCGTCCTCTTCTTCATCCTCTTCTTCATCCTCTTTTTCCTGATTAGCGGCTTCATTCTGCATACGGACAGCCTTAGGGATTTTAGATTCAGGGAGAATGATTTCCGTTATTTTGGCAAGTTCATCATGAATATCTGGGTCTTCCTGGCAAATGTGGCATTCGTCTATATGTTTTTCCATAAAAGAAACCATCCGTGCAGGAGCCATGGTTTCTTCTCTGACACTGACATACCACGTTTTGGCAAGCTTAATGAGTCGTTCACACCGCATGTTTTATTTAGTTATATTAGATGGTTGTAGAGAGATCAACTCTGCTTGAAAAATGGTAAAAGGCAGAATGACAATATTTAGTTAAAGCACAAAAGAGACTATTATAATAAAAACTTGTTTTCAAGGTCAATACTTATTAGTATGCTTGATTTTCGTGAAAACGCAAGTGGAAGTGGACAGGGCACTGGTGGCCCTCCCGGACTTCAAATCCGGTGTGTGGGGTTAATAGCCTCTCAGGTGGGTTCGATTCCCATGCACTTCCGCCACTTCCTCTTGAATTACCCACCCCCTAGTTTCACGCCTTCAGCAGAGGATGGTTCATTGCTTCTCTTTGGCTGACATAACTTTCAGCGACCTTCCTGGCAATATTTCGAATACGACCGATGTAGCGGGTTCTTTCAGATACGCTGATTGCTTTGCGTGCATCAAGTAGATTGAACGTGTGCGAGCATTTCAGACAATAGTCGTAAGCTGGAAGTATGAGGTTTTTCTCAATAAGCTTATGAGCCTCTGCTTCATAGGTGGTGAAAAAATCGATGAGCTTTTCGACGTTTGCCTCTTCGAAGTTAAAAGTGGAAAACTCTACTTCCGCCTGATGAAATATTTCGCCGTACGTGACGTTGTCATTCCAGCGAATATCATAAACGCTTTCTACTCCTTGCAGGTACATGGCGATGCGTTCCAGACCATAAGTGATCTCAACTGTAGTTGGGTGAAGGTCAATGGAACCTGCTTGTTGAAAGTAGGTGAACTGGGTGATTTCCATACCGTCAAGCCATACTTCCCAGCCAAGACCTGATGCCCCTAATGTCGGAGACTCCCAGTCATCCTCAACAAAACGAATATCATGTTCAAGTAGATCAAGACCAAAGCGCTTAAGGCTGCCAAGGTAGAGCTCCTGTACATCTAGAGGTGATGGTTTAAGAACAACCTGATACTGGTAGTAATGTTGAAGACGATTCGGATTATCTCCATACCGACCGTCGGTGGGGCGGCGAGATGGTTGAGGATAAGCGGCTTTCCATGGTTCAGGCCCGAGCGCCCGGAGAAGTGTAGCTGGGTGAAAAGTCCCAGCGCCAACTTCCATATCATATGGTTGCTGAATCACACAACCCTGGTTTGCCCAGTAGGTGTCAAGTTCAAAAATAATATTCTGAAAGTTCATCTAAATTCCTCTTTTATTCTAACTGGATAGTAAAGAAGCAAATTGTGATATGTTGAGGTCTAGGGCGCAGGCTAAGACGTATGGTGCTATTTCGCTACACCGCTGAATTATAATTGCTATCTTGACTTTTGTCTATGGTGGCTTAATTTTATCAAGCCAAGCTACCATAGCACAGAGCGTGGGTAAATCACTTTTTATCTTTTATCATTCTCCATCTATCTACTTTTCACCGTATCCTATCTAGAAGTGTAAAATGTTGAATTTAGACAAATATGCTGACTATAAACCTCTTCTGAGCAGTGCCAGGAAAATTGCTGTTGTGGGGTTGTCACCTAAAGAGGCTAGGCCCAGCAATATGGTTGCACGTTATTTACTGTCCGTTGGCTATACTGTGTATCCTGTTAACCCCGGCCAGACCAATATTCTTGGGCTTAAGTGTTATGCAAACCTACGAGATGTTCCTGATACTATAGATATCGTAAACATATTTCGCCGTTCAGCTGAAGTGTACCCCATCGTCCAGGATGCTGTTGCTATAGGTGCGCGGGCTGTTTGGATGCAACAGGGGATAACTCACCCTGATGCCCAGAAATTTGCATTAACGCATGGTCTGGATGTCGTTATGGATCGTTGCATCAAGGTCGACCACCTACATCTGTTTCCGGCTGCCCTTTGAGGTGGTAACGGTAGTTTCAATTTCATTTCTTATTTTGTCGATTATATGGAACCCAAAAAACTGAGCATACGCGGTGCGCGTATGCATAATTTAAAGAACATCAGTGTTGATTTACCGCGTAATCAACTCGTAGTTTTCACTGGTCTCTCAGGGTCAGGGAAGTCTACCCTCGCTTTTGATACGCTATATGCCGAGGGACAGCGTCGCTATGTGGAGTCCCTTTCAACATATGCTCGGCAGTTTCTTGGACAAATGGACAAACCTGATGTCGATTCACTTGAAGGTCTTTCCCCAGCGGTTTCAATAGAACAGAAAACGACAAGTAAAAACCCTCGTTCCACCGTAGGGACTGTTACTGAAATTTATGATCATCTTCGTCTGTTGTTTGCTCGTTGTGGTAGACCTCATTGTCCTGAATGCGGTAAAGAAATACAAGCTCAGTCAATAGAGGATATGGTTACAAATCTTCTGGAGGAACCAGAAGGAACCAAAATAATTTTATTAGCACCATTGGTTGTTGATAGAAAAGGACGCCATGAGCAAATTCTTGCCCGCATTAGAAAGGAGGGGTTTGTTCGCGTTCGTGTCAATGGTGAAATGTTGCATGCCGATGAGGTTATATCTCTAGAGAAAAATAAGCGTCATACTATCGAGGTGGTAATAGACAGGCTGGTTATTAAGCCGACGATTCGACGGCGACTTTCTGATTCTGTCGGTACTGCAGTTAAGCTGACCAATGGATTTTTACTTGTCAACTATTCTGAGTTAGGAAAAGAGCATCTGCTAAGTGAGCATGCTGCTTGTCACGATTGTGGTATATCTATGCCGCAGACTTCTACTCAGCTCTTTTCGTTTAATAATCCACAGGGAGCCTGTTCTGAATGTGGAGGGCTTGGCGTAAATCACTTTTTTGATCCATCTCTTATTGTTCCTGATGAGGCCCGAAGCATATTGGACGGTGCAATCGCACCCTGGGGATGGCGATCTGAAACAACGTACACCGGCCAGATGCTTTCAGCTGTAGCACGTCACTATGATTTCTCACTCAATACAGCGTTTGGCGCGTTAGCTGAAAAGTTTCAAAAGATAATACTTTATGGGTCTGGCAAAGAAGTAATTCATTTCCATTACCAGAAAGAGAAAAGGGTAATGACATCAGAAAAGACTTTTGAAGGTGTTATTCCACAGCTTGATAGACGGTTTCATGAAACACAATCTCCAATGATACGAGATGAGCTTACAAAATTTATGAATGAGCAGACATGCTCAAAATGTCAGGGAGCAAGACTAAAGGCTGAGGCGCTGGCTGTAAAAGTTGGGGCATGGTCGATTTATGACCTAACATGTTTTTCAATAGAGAAATTATTAGCTGAACTTCCATTGATACCACTGAACAATCGGGAGCGACAGATTGGTGAACCTATTCTCAAAGAAATTGTTGATAGGTTGTCTTTTCTAGAAGATGTTGGGCTTGGATACCTTACTTTGGAACGAAGGGCAGGGACCCTTTCTGGAGGGGAAGCTCAGCGAATACGCCTGGCTTCTCAGATAGGATCACGTCTTGCTGGTGTACTATATATTCTTGATGAGCCTAGCATTGGCTTACATCAGCGCGACAACCAGAAGTTAATTAATACACTTATAGAACTACGTGACCTGGGCAACAGTGTAATAGTTGTCGAACATGATACCGACACGATCCTTGCTGCAGATTTCGCGCTTGATATGGGCCTTGGTGCAGGGGTTCATGGCGGTGAAGTTGTATATGCTGGAGATGTAGCAGGGCTTCTAAAAGATAAAACGTCTATTACTGGTGCGTATCTCTCCAACAGAAAACGAATTGAAATCCCTCGAAAGCGTATTGTCGTTAAGAAAAATAACGATCACAAACTTGTTGTGAGTAAAGCAAATACCAATAACCTGAAAAACCTAAAAACGACCTTTCCGCTAGGGGTCATGACCTGTGTAACCGGTGTTTCAGGTTCCGGTAAAAGCTCGTTGGTCATCGAGACTCTTTTTAAACTCGCTAAAAAAGGATTGTCGTTAAAAAAACAAGGTTATAGTGCAGCTCCTGGGACAATTTCCGGATTGGAACACATTGATAAGGTCATTGATATTGACCAAAGTCCTATTGGAAGAACACCCCGCTCTAATCCTGCAACGTATACCGGAGTTTTTACTCCGATTCGTGATCTGTTTGCACGTTTACCTGAATCCAGAGCAAGAGGTTACAAGCCAGGTAGATTTAGTTTCAATATTAAAGGAGGAAGATGTGAAGCCTGTGATGGCGAGGGCCTTAATAAAATAGCTATGCACTTTCTTCCAGATATTTATGTCGTCTGTGAAACTTGCCAAGGTAAAAGATATAACGTTGATACCCTTGATATATTGTATAAAGGTAAAAATATTCATGATGTTTTAAACATGACTGTGGAAGAAGCTTTGGAATTTTTCGAGAATATTCCACCAATAAAAGGACGACTTCAAACGCTATATGATGTTGGTCTTGCATATATAAAACTTGGTCAATCCTCTGTAACATTATCTGGTGGTGAGGCTCAGCGTGTTAAGTTGTCCAGAGAATTATCTGGAAGACCAAGCGGCAAGACGTTATATATTCTGGATGAGCCAACAACTGGATTGCATCCCGCAGACATTCAGCATTTATTGAATGTTCTTGGTCGGCTCGTTTTACAAGGGAATACTGTTGTTGTTATTGAACATAACCTTGATGTGGTAAAGACTGCTGATTGGATTATTGACATAGGCCCTGAAGGTGGAGATATGGGAGGGGAAATTGTGGCTATCGGACCTCCTGAAAATATTGTAAAAGAACGCTCTTCTTATACCGGTCAATTTTTGGAACCAGTTCTTCTGCAGCATAATCAAGGGAATGTAGTTGAAATGCTTGCCTGATTAAATCAAGTACGGTTAAATGCCTTTACACTTATAGTGCCTGTTGTTCAGGTTCGTTATTGTACGTAAACATAAAATATGAGGAAAAGATGGCTGAAAATACACCAAATCAAGAATCAGCTCCCCGTCCGGAGTTTCGAATGCAGAAAATGTTCATAAAAGATCTTTCTTTTGAGAACCCAAATGCTCCAGAAGTATATATTACTCCACAAAATTCGGAACCTAAAGTCGAGCTGAACCTTAACCTGAATCACAAATCTGTGGACAATGACCATTATGAAGTTTCACTTCAGGTGTATGCCAAGGTATCCACAAAAGATGATGAAAAGACACTCTTTATTCTAGAAATTGAACATGCTGGAATTTTTCTCGTGAAGAATATCCCAGCAGAGCACATTGAGATGGTGCTTGGAGTAGACTGTCCAACTCTTCTGTTTCCATTCACTCGACAGATAGTAAGCCAGCTTACGGTTGACGGAGGTTTCTCACCATTTTTAATGGAGCCGGTAAACTTTATGGCCCTTTTTCAGAATGCTAAGGCAAAGAAAGAGGCAGGTAACTGATTAACGGTTAGTTTGTAACATGAAATAAGGGGGTAGCTCAATCTGAGCTACCCCCTTATTTGTTGGCAGGTTTGGAGAAGTGCTGCTACTGCTACAGGAAGGTATAGATTACGAAATTGTCTATCAAAGTTGTAACGCCTTTCTCAATTGCACTATTAAAGAGAGTGTCGTATTGATTATCAGCTAATACCGATTCTGGTGAGACTTTTACACTAATACGGTTAGTCCAGACGACTTTACCTGTAGCTGTCTCTTGAACCCAGACACGGAGTTGGACTGCTGCTTGGTCAACCCGGCTATGATAGGTGTTTTTGCCAAGCATAGCACCAACACCACCCCACAGAATTGCATTAGCAGTGTCTCCGCCACTTATCCCAAGGATCTCATCATTTTCACCCCATGGGCTTCCGACATTGTAACCGATTACGGATCCTATAGTTCCGCCAGTAATCATGCTATTTTGTTCGTCATAACTGCTAGAATCTGCAAATCCAAACATTATCCGGTTGGCACCATTATTAATAAAAGGCAACAGACCTTTTTTCCAAGGCTCCCAGCTTGTGTCTTCACGAGTTTTAAACTCAAGGATTCTGCCTCGGACGATATAATCAGCGTTAAACGTTCTGCCAATTTTAGAAATAGTCCTTGGAGTCATTCCATGTGTACCGGGACTTCCTACCGGTCCGCTACTCGAGCTGACAACGCTCTGCTGTTTGATGTAAGAGCGCAGTATTGACTTCATAGAGTCTGACCATTCGTTTGACAGTTCGTCTGACAACGAAGAAGTTTGACCGCCTTCATAAGGCATCAGCCCTATTATGTCTTCGGCGATAAGGTACTGGAACACATCTTCCTGTACTGGCATAGAGAAACCATTGGCGGATAGACGATCTGTAAGTGTTTCAGTAACCATAAGATTTCTTCGATGGGCAGAAGCAATATTATTGCCATCCGAATAGTCTGCAAATGGAAGTATAACTACAGTTTTCCCTACACCAGGTGCGTTGTATCCTGGATTCTCAGGAACGTTCAGGGTCTCTACCACCGTTTGCCCGCAACCGGCCAAACTTAGTGCCAGAATACCTAAGAAGAAATATTTAATCCTCTCCATGATCATCTCCCTGCCTTAATGATGTGAAGTTTAGTTATTTGCAATTAAAATTAAATTATGCGCGGCTTTAGAAGAATAATAAGCTCACGTTTTTGACTAACCTTTTCCTCATACCCAAAGAGGTACCGAAGGCCAGGAATATCTCCAAGTATCGGTGCAAATTCCCCTTCGGTATCGTCAACGTTACTGATAAGTCCGCCAATTACAAGCATTTCACCATCCTTCACTTTGACTGTAGTGCTCATCTCTCGGACATTTACAATAGGAAGCCCTACCTCAACACCCTCATCACCTATCTGGCGATACTCTATTGGTTCTTCGAGCTCTGAAGTAACTGGGACTAAATTCATAATAATTTGATTGTCACCTAGTACCGTAGCTGTAAGAGCCATACCTATACCTGAAAGGATTCGTTCTGTGTTTACTGTGTAATTAGTAGTATTGGTATCTGTATCAACCTCTGACTCAATACTGTCGATATAGGTGATATTTCGTCCAACCGTTATCAGTGCAGGCTGGCCATTCATGACACTAATTTTAGGATTTGATAGAATTTTAGTGTCACCTTCTTCCTTAAGTGCATTGAGGAAGAGACTGAAATCTGCGTTATCAAGAGTAACTCTAGAAACAAAGCGAGCATTACTCGGGTAAACTTCCCCACCAGCGCCAAACTCTACGGTACCACTAACTGGGAACGCCTTAAGAACCTGACTCCAGTTAATACCAATGCTTGAAGAATTGTTTAGTTGTACTTCAATTATTTTGGCTTCAATCGCTATTTGTTTATACAGTTCGTCTTTTAGTGATTGGAAATATGTATCTAAGCGATCAAGCAGAGGGCGTGGTGCTGAAACGGTTACCATGCCTACAGGTTTATCAATTATGTACATCGCGCCGCCAGAGGATACCTGACGTGTTGCAGTTACAACCTGTTCCTCTGCAGCAGCTGTGCCTGGATCAGGTACAGTTCCCTCAGCAAGAGCAGTTTCTGTATCTGCAGTTATGGCCTTGGTGTTCCAGGTGGCGATAATGAGATCCATATTCTCCTGGATATTTTGCCATATATCAAATTCATTATCAGAGCTTTTAAGACTAATAGTTCCATCTACATCACCAGCAGCGTCTTCACTGGTACCACTTCCCCCTAAGACATTACCACCCGTACCGGTGCTGTAGTTATGCTTAGTGAAGGGCATGGCAATATGGAATTTTCTGACATCCTTGTATTTAACGACAATGGTATTGCCTTCCATCTCGTGAAAATAATCTACCTGGCGGAGGAGATTATCAATAGATTCATAAAAATCATCGTTAGCAGTGATATCAACATCAACAAGGACTTTCTGATCTACATCACTAGCCCAAGAGACATTCATCCTCTTTAAGGCCGCTAAACGTTTCAAAATGTCCCAGAGTGGTTGTGGACCTCTCGTTGACCGAATTGACGCACCTACTTTGATAGAAGATGCAGCCTCAGTTTTAAACAAGTCATCAGAGCCATCAGAACCTATCATATATGACGGTGACTGATATCTAACGGGAAGCGTTTTAACTGAGGGGGCCGGGCTAACTTTTTTAAAGTCAGGTTTTGGCTGTACGACTTGCTGTTGCTGAACAGTTTCAGGGGCAGGCGTGGGGTCACCTGCGGTCGTAGGTTTGTTACAGGACGTGAATCCTATCACAAACATTAAGAGGCTGCTGCTGATAAGTATGTTTTTGAAGGACATCATATAAACCTCTTGGCGCTGTCTGTCGATCTTGAAAGAAATAAGAACAATGAGTTAAATTGCTAAACGATAAATTAGTAAATACCGGTAGTGAGTCTTCCTGATATATAATCTCTAAGATCAGGGCTTAGTTGGAATCCTGAAGACATAATAGCCTGATATTGTGCAGTTGCTTTATTTGTATCGCCCATCTTGTCATAAATTCGGGCTTTAGCGAGCATTGTATCTACTGTCTCACCATAGTACTTGTGGTATTTGTCTAATAACTTGATCGCTGCAGTATATTTTGAACTTGTCTCAGAGAATGCGGCAAAACTGTATAGGGCCTCTTTCATCGGAGGATTACCACTAATTGCACGCGTGAAATACTCAGAAGCATCATTTGTACGCTGCATATTTGCAGAGCCAATTGCGGCATACAATGCTGCCTTCTTATTTCTTGGATCAGCCTTGAGACTTTTATTTGCATAAAAAACAGCTTTAGCACTCATGCCTAGGTTGACCAGATAAATAGCAGAGAGCCTGTTGTAGATATTACTATTGGATGGCCAGAGAGTGGCTGCCTTTTCATAGAGTTCGACAGCATGTTCAAAATTCTCTTTTTTATCTGCAATATTGGCTTGCCGAAGAATATCTTTAGCCTGCATTATTTCTTTGGTCTGGCTTGCTGATTGTTCAATAATGAGAGATTCCTGTTCCACAATCTCCACATCAGCTTCAAAAGAGAGATTATCTTCGGCTCGCTCAGGCCATGCGAATTCTTTTTTCTTTGGATAGATAACGATAGTGTTATATCTCTCTTCTTTCTCAAGATCCTGAAGATTAAGAATGATATCCAGGGCAAAGTCCCAAGGCACATCACTGAGTGCCAATGTAAGGGTACCTTGTACAGCCTCATCAACAATGATATTCAGGTCTGTTATTTGGCGGAACAGTCTGAAAACATTGTGAATATCGATTTTATAAAAATCGACACTTATTCTTTGCTTATTATATCCTGAAAATGAAAATGCGTCTTGCAAGGAAGATTGAGGTCCCTCTTGCACATCTGCTGTTGTTTGAGTTTGAGAGAGCATCGTACTTGATGACTCAATGAGTTCGTCGAGTGTGCTGTCAGTTACTGCGTCAGGCTTTGTTGCCGCAACTGTTTGCAAATTGGCTGGGAGGGCATGTATGTTCTCATGTATTATGACCGTAATGCCTTCTAACGTCGAGGTAATGTCATAGGCAAACAGGTCTGGTGACGCTGAGTCAAAAAATATACGTGCTCCATTATCCTGCGGTGAAACATGTATCCCGGCAAGTGAGGTGCCAATATTTTTATCACGAACGAGCTCAGAAACTGAGATTTCAGAGAAATCTAAATACATCTGCGCAGGACTTTTACCTTTGGCAGGCAGTGTCCCAACTCTATAATTGGTTGTTAATTCAGTTCCGGATAACAAAATTCTTGTTTTATCAGGATGAGTGGTAACAACGAAATCGGTAATTGAGGGGAGTCTATTTTCATCGTTTTGACTATCTGTAACTGCCGATAATGGAGAAATAAAAATGGCAATATTGTTACCATCACGAGACACTTTGTAATCATGAGCATCTGTGATCTCAATTTCAAAACGAGATGTTGCTTGTTGTTGATCCTTCAGCTTGATAAATGAAAGACTTCCTATGGGATTGGCTGGAATCAGAGGTGAAACCCTAGAGACTGAATCTTCAACTGTGGCACCTGCAATGTCAACAACAACACGGAATGGAGCAAACCTTTCCGATACGGTATAGGCAGGTACTGAGTCTCCAATAAGCTGAATAGTGAGTGTATCATTATCTACTTGGGATTTCAGTGAGGAGATATGATATTCAGGGCCAGTAGTATTGATCCCAGTATTTTGGGCAAATGCAGTTGTAGTGCCCAAAAATAAAAGAACGGACAGTACAGAAAGAATGGCCAAATGGGAAATTGTGGACTTCTCGTACATTTTTTACTCTTCTCCCTCTTTCTTGAGAACCATCACAGTGTTGGTAACGATTTTTTGTCCAGCACGAGTTTCTGCGGTTTCCTCAATAATAACTTTATTGGGGATAATTTCTTTTACAACACCACGTTTGCCAATTTTTGTGCCTTCAGAAATCACATAACCCTTACCAGTAAAATCTTCCACCATGGCAAAATCTGTTTCACCCCTTTTCATCAGTGCAACCAAATTAAGCTGACCTGGTTCAAATAATTGCATTCCAGTGAGCTGAGTTTGATTGTCAACGATTTCATTCATATTGATATCGCTGGTAGTTGCTTTCTCAGTTATGAAAGGTAAGAAGGGGTCTTTACGGTTTTCCAGTAAATATTCAAAACTATCTTGATCTTGAGTCGTGACGATAGAGCCTGTAGCTTGTCCTTCACCAAAACTGACACCGGTCAGGAGCAATGTGAGGGCACATGAAAACAGTAGCATGCAACAGGCTTTAGGCTTGCAAGTGTAAGTGCCATATATGTTTTTTTCTGCTGTGCTTTTCATGAAATACATCTTCCGGTTGAATATTATTTCTTAGTTTGTGGTTTCGGAAGCTCTTTGTTAGTGAATTGATATGTTACAAGCTGGCAGTCTGAATTAAGAAGCATCTCACCGCCATCAAATTTTGGGGCACTCATTCGTACATTTGTGACAGAAACTATACGTTCAAGCTTGCTTACCTTGTCAAAGAAGAAGCCAACACTGTGGTATGGTCCCCGGACGTTAATGGTAATTGGGATATCATCATAAAAATCTTTTGGAACACTGGGCAAAGGTCTGAACTTTAAGAAATCAAGACCAGCGTTAGTGCCAAGAGAGGAAATATCACGAAGAAGCTGTGGGATTTCCTTTTCTCTAGGTAATAGCGCAGATTTTATATCAAACTCCTTTTGAACCTCTGCAACTTCAGCTTTAAGGCCTGGAAGATCTTGAGCTCGTAATTTTACTTTCTGTAGTTCAGCTTCCAATGATGCCTTTTGGGTAGTAAGATTCTGTATTTCCTGTAGGTTTGGCTGCAGGAAAAGGAAATAAAATGCCACTGCTGGAAGCGCGAAAATAACAAAAACCAAAAGCAGCTTGACCTTGCGCTCAAGAGGGATGTATTTCGTATCGAGAAAGTTTGTAAATCCTTCGTTCTTTTTCATGCTTTCAGTTGTATGGTTTTTCTCGTTTAATGTTAAAACAAATTCGAGTTAACAAACTATTTAACCTGCTGTGGAGCCTTAACAGGTTGGGAAACCGAGCATGATAAAGAGAAGCTCTTCAGGTCCCTGCCAGCTATATTCCGTAATGACGAATCCGTTAGATCAACCGAATTGACAAAAGGTGAAAGTTTTAAATTATCCATAAACTCTGCTACAGTCTGGTTATCAAGAGCTATGCCGTTAAGCTGCAATGATCCACCTTGCTGATTCAAGTCGAGAAGCCATAATCGTTCATTATCTACAATGTTGGCAACCTCATCTAAAACTCTAACTGTCAGTGATGAATCAGCTTTAAGCTTATCTATTACAGCAGACTTTCTTTCAAGTTCTTTTTTAGTAGCCTCAAGCTTTTTTATTTCCTTAAGTATTGGATCAAATTTACTTTTTTCAGCATTAATGTCGGCAATTGCTGTGTTCAATACTGAAACCTTTTCCATCTGTAGATAGGAAACAATACCTAAGACAGCCAGGAAGCATAGCAAACCAATAACCAAGCCAATAATTTGGTTGCGAGCTTTTGCACGCTTTTTTAGCTGCCGAACAGGGAGCAGGTTGATTCTTATCATAGCTAGTCCGTGATCAGGCCCTCTGGCCCTTAAATTACAGAAGGCCTGATAGCAATGCCAGTAGCAATCGCCATTTCAGGTCCAATACTGCCGAGATAATCAGCATCTATTTTCTTTGCATTAGAGCCCATCTGTTTAAATGGATTGAAAAGCTCTACTGCTAGTCCAGTTTCATGAGCAAGAAAGTCTGCTAATCCAATAACTTTTGAGCCACCTCCACTAAGTACTAACCGTTCTAGTGGTTCGTCTGCGTTATTGGCATGGTATAGATCAATAGCCTTCTTAATTTCCAAGACCCATTGTGTACAGGTTGATGAATAAATATCTTCAATCAACTGCTGATTTTCTCCAGCGGGATTTTGGCCGAGTTTGATAGCTTCTGCTTCATCGAATTCAATATCAAGTGCAGCCTGGATCTGTTCTGTAAGTTGGCGACTACCTACCACAACATCCCGTGCAACCACAGACATGCCGTTTGCCAGGATGTTTATATTCATTTTGGAAGCACCGATATCGACCAGTGCAACATTCTCGTCCGGCGATGCACTGCACTCGTAAGTGTTTTCCAATGCAAACCCGTCAACATCAACAAGTACCGGTTGCAAATCAATACTTTTGAGCATCTCAAGGTAATCGTCAACGACTTCTTTTTTGGCCGCAACCAGCATCACGTCAATTCTTTCCGAATTGTCAGACGACGGTTGGAGGCTCTGAAAATCCAGATAAACATCCTCTATGTCAAAAGGGATATACTGCTCCGCTTCTGCCATAATGTGTTCTTCCATCTTGTCATCTTCCATGACTACTAAGTTTACTTTCTTAACGATGACTGAATAACCGGAGATGGAAAAACCAATTTTTTTGTTTTTAATTTTCAGATTGGTAAAAAGGGTTGAGATGGCTGTGCCTACTATTTCCGGTTCTATAAGGGTTCCATCATCAACGGCCCCTTCTGGCAAGACTGCGCTGCCAAGGGCAATGACGTTGTAGCCTTTGTCGGTCCGCTTAAGCTGGCATACCTTCACCGCATGGGAACCGATGTCTACTCCTACGACCAGGTCGCTCTTTGAGAGAAACGGCAAATTCATAATGACCGGGATGGAAAAGTGTTAAACAGCAAGTTGAACTGGCTTAATCGCAAATGATTAAGGTTCAGTTTTTTATACTTATTGTCTATTAAGGACATAATTCAAATGAATTGTCAAGGGAAAGAAATGGATTTGATTTCATTATTTCTTCTTTTAACAGGGCGTTAAAACAATATGAATTTCATTTTGATTGTGATGCTCTACAATATATTGTCCAAAAAAAGTCTATTTACTCTCTATGTAGTATATCCTGTATGGCATTGTTACTTAGGGTAATAATTTTCATTATTTCTTCTAAAAGTAAAGTGGCTTGTAATTAATATATAGATACTGTAATTTTTTCGGGTCATAATTTTCTTACAAAATTTTCATAAACATAAGAGGCTGTAAATTGAATACCAAAGGGCAGAGTAAATCTGTTGTCAGAGAATATGTTGAAGCAATTATTATTGCTATTTTACTGGCATTATTTATACGTACTTTCATCGTTCAAGCATTTAAGATCCCTTCCGGGTCCATGCTTCCAACATTGAAAATTGGCGACCATTTACTTGTTAATAAGTTCAGTTATGGGGTTAAAATCCCCTTTACAGGTACGCTACTTGTGCCATGGAACGATCCAGAAAGAGGCGACGTTGTTGTATTCCGTTTTCCTAAGGATCGCTCTGTTGACTATATCAAACGAGTGGTTGGTGTTCCCGGTGATATCGTTACCATCAAAGACAAACATGTCATGATAAATGGTAAAGCTGTTGCTGACCCGCATGCCCATTTCACTTCTGGGACTCTTCTCGATGGCAAATCTAGCCCCAGAGATAATTTTGGGCCTGTCACAGTTCCCAAAAATTCAATATTCGTAATGGGGGACAACCGCGACAATAGTTATGACGGAAGATTCTGGGGTTTCGTTGATCAGCGTGATATACTTGGAAAGGCATTTATATTATACTGGTCTTGGGATTTAGAAAAACCATTGTTGTCTATGGACAGGGTGACGTCCGTTCGTTGGGGCAGGATTGGTAACCTGATAGACTGATCATTTCCTCTATATTATAGGTAAATGTTTTGCAAGCAGAATACGGATTCAGACATAAGCATATACTCGGGTTGGAGCAAATGACTGCAGAAGATATTCTGCACGTCATCTCTACGGCTCGATCTTTTAAAGAAATTTCTACCCGACCCATAAAAAAAGTACCGACTTTACGTGGGAAGACAATTATTAATTTCTTTTTCGAGCCTTCGACCAGAACGCGGCTTTCATTTGAAGTTGCTGCTAAAAGAATGAGTGCGGATACATTTAATATATCTGCATCGACCAGTTCTGCGACAAAAGGGGAAACCCTGATTGATACCGCCAAGAACCTTCAGGCAATGCAGCCGGATATTGTCATTATTCGACATTCAAGCTCAGGTGCTCCAAATTTGCTTGCCAAGCATATAGATGCATCGATTGTCAATGCTGGAGATGGTACTCACGAACATCCCAGTCAGGGGTTACTCGATATAATGACGATTTTAGAACATAAGTCTTCACTGAAAGGCCTTAAGATTGCCATAATAGGTGATATCGCTCATAGCCGTGTAGCAGGTTCTGATATTATTGGTTTTAATCGGCTTGGTGCGCAAATATTTCTTGCTGGACCAGCTACGTTTATGCCTTCAGGGATAGAGCAGCTTGGTGTTACTGTATGTAAAGATGTTCGGGCCGCCGTCGAAGATGCAGATGTTGTCATGGCTCTTCGAATTCAACAAGAACGGCAAAACGACTCTCTCATTCCGAGTCTTCGTGAATATGCTACCTTTTACGGAATTAACAATAAATTACTTGAGCTTGCTAAAGAAGATGCCCTTGTTATGCATCCTGGCCCTATTAACCGTGGTGTTGAAATGAGTCCAGATGTTGCAGATGGGAAGCGATCTGTCATCCTGGAACAGGTGACCAATGGAGTTGCGGTTCGTATGGCGCTGCTTTATCTCGTTTTAGGAGGAGATAAAGCCCACGAGGATCAAGGAGGGAAAGGATGAGCATGACAGTCATACTGCAGGGGGGAAGAATTATAGATCCTGCAAATAAACGGGACCTTGTTGATGACCTTTGGATTCGTGACGGTAAAGTTATTCCTGCCGAGAAGAGTATTCCTGAGGGTGCACAGGTATATGAACTGCAAGGTAAATGGGTACTTCCCGGCCTAATCGACATTCATGTTCACCTCCGAGAGCCTGGGCAGGAGTACAAGGAAACGATTGCATCAGGCACCAGGGCTGCTGCAGCTGGTGGGTTCACAGCCGTTGCGTGTATGCCGAACACTTCGCCGGTAAACGACTGCGCATCTGTAACCAGCTATATTATTGAAAAGGCGAAGGGATGTTCTTCTCGGGTCTATCCGGTAGGCGCTATTAGTAAAGGGAGTAAAGGGGAGAGCCTGGCTGAATTCGGTGAAATGAAACAGGCTGGAATTGTTGCCGTCACAGATGACGGCCTTCCGGTTGCCGATTCTCAGCTTATGCGCCGGGCGATGGAATATGCGAAGAGTCATGGTCTTTTGGTCATGTCCCATTCTGAAGAAGTTTCGCTGAGTCGTAATGGCTGCATGAATGAGGGTCTCTTGTCAACCCGGCTTGGTCTTCGCGGAATACCTGCAGCGGCAGAATCTGCTATGGTATATCGTGAAGTAGCTCTTGCTGAGTTGACAGGTGCTCATGTGCATATTGCCCATGTGAGTACCAAAGAGTCGCTTGAAGTAATCACAATGGCAAAAAAACGTGGTGTGAGTGTAACTGCGGAAACAGCCCCTCACTACTTTTCTCTCACCGAGTCAGCAGTTGGTGGATACAATACCAATGCCAAAATGAATCCACCGCTTCGCTCTGAAGAGGATCGGCAGGCAATTCGGGTTGCATTACAGGACGGTACACTTGATGTTATAGCAACAGATCATGCACCACACTCAATCCTTGAAAAAGAATTGGAATTTAATGAGGCCGCAAATGGTATAACCGGTCTTGAGACGTCCCTGTCGCTGGCGCTAGCGCTGGTACATGATGGTGTCATAAACGAGAACCGACTGGTTGAGTTAATGAGCGTTTCTCCCGCTCAAATACTCGGAGTCCCTGGCGGGTCACTCGATGTTGGCCAGATTGCTGATGTTACGATTGTTGATCCTGACATGCAGTATGTTTTTATATCTGCGGATGGCTGCTCAAAAGGGAAAAATTCCCCGTTTGATGGCTGGGAATTTCGCGGCAGGGCAGTCATGACTCTGGTCGGTGGGATTGTACAGCACAGTCTTCTGTGAATACGACAAACAGTTACAGCTGCAATCATGATGTAGCTTTCAGGTACCTGTCCTATTATTCAATTTATAATTCAATTGGCAGCTTTTTGATAACCTCTATGGAGTTGGGTGAGACTGTAGCTTGGTACGCCAAAACAGTGACTCCCGACTCTTTGGCTTTCAGCAATGTTTTACTGTAGAGCGGATCAATGTTTTTTGCTGGGGAAAAGCGGTTCGCGTCTGATCGCTGTACCAGGAAAAATATACATGCACCATGCCCTTCTGAAGCCAATGTTATGAGTTCATTGAGATGTTTTGTCCCTCGTTCTGTCACAGCATCTGGAAACATTGCGCACCCATCCTCAACCAGTGAGCAATTCTTTACCTCAATGTAGGTGGTGAGTTGCCCTTGGTAGATCGCAAGATCAAGTCTACTTTTAGCAGATACCTTTATCTCATGTCGAATTGAGTCAATATCCTGGAATTCATCGATACGGCCAGTTGTAATTGCTTCTGCAACCAGTGAATTTGTTCGTGAAGTGTTGACTCCGACCCACGTGGAATTGTCTTGAATCATCTCCAGTGTGTGCGGGTACTTGCGTTTAGGGTTATCCGATTTTGAGAACGCGGCAAGACTTCCAGGGTTGGAACATGAGCGCATTGAACCTGTGTTAGGGCAGTGAATCGTAAGAATCGAGCCATCTGTAAGCTTGACATCCACAAGGAAACGCTTGTACCGTTTAATAAATGTAGCGGTTTTGAGGGGAGGGCTAAAAAACATGATATTTATATCAATATATGGTAATTTTAGGGTTTTTTTATCTGAGAATATGAAGATATCTGTTCTCAGATATCAAGCAAATCTGCCCGTTGAATATCCTAGTTGTACATGTAAAACTACGACGTGAAGGAGAATAACGGGCAACGAATATACCGGTTCCACTCTACTCATAAAGGAGGAGCATTGCCATGATTTTAGGGATAAATGGTCTTGGACGTATTGGAAAGCTCTCGCTATGGCATCACGTTTCGAGAAAACATTTTTCTGGCCTCGTCGTCAATATAGGCCGTGAAGTTGGCACGGGGCTGCAAGACCTGGCCGCGTCAATTGAGCGTGACTCAACATATGGGCGATTGGGAACCTATTTGCATGGTCATAAAGGTGGCCGGATAATTCAGGAACTGAATGAGGAAAATGGTACAATGCTGATTGATGGCGTGCCGGTACAGTTCCTTCGTAATGCCCGTAACCCCAAAGATATTGCCTGGCGTGAAAATAGAGCGAAAATTGTGGTGGATACCACCGGTGTCTTTAAAGACCCTACAGCTGATGCCAGCGAAGGGCATGGAGCAATGCGCGGACATCTGCAGGCTGGCGCAGAAAAAGTTCTTCTCTCTGCCCCGTTTAAAATCAAGTCCAAAGGGCTGGATATGCCGGACGATGCCATTACGACGGTAATGGGCATCAATGATGAAGTGTATGATCCGGCAAAACACTCACTTATATCCGCAGCATCGTGTACAACAACCTGTCTTTCTTATATGATCAAGCCTCTTATGGAGCGATTGGGTGCTGACAGGATCCTTAGTGCTTCGATGGTTACAGTTCATGCGGCGACAGGCAGTCAGCAGGTACTAGACCGGCTTCCTGGGGCAGGTGCTTCTGATTTGCGGAAGAATCGCTCCATCTTGAACAACATTATTTTGACGACAACCGGTGCAGCAAAAGCGCTTGCACTTGTTATTCCTGAGATGGAGTCTATCGGTTTCATGGCTGAATCGGTACGCATCCCGACCTCAAGCGGTTCACTGATTATCCTTGTCCTTAACTTGCAGGATGATATGGATTCCCCTACCAAACGCTCCGAGATTAACGGAATCTACAAAGACTTTTCTGGAATAAGCAAATATCTTGAGTATTCAGAAGAGCAGAATGTAAGTTCCGATATACTTGGAACTCCATTTGCTGCGACTGTGATCGAATCAACAGAGACGCACACTCGTACTGCAAGCATTCCTGTTAATCTCGAAAAAGTTAAAGGTGCAAGTCTGGCACCGGGTGCAGAGACGATTTTAAATGTTCCTGTTACCCAGGCAGTTGTTTATGGCTGGTATGATAATGAACTTGGCAGCTATACCAATATGCTTGGAGATTTGACTGTTCAGGTAGCTGAGAAAATGCTGTAGTGATAGTTCGCGCGATGGCCCAGAAAGATCTGGGCTACGTTGCAGAAATTGAGCAGGCATATCCATCTCCTTGGGATTCTTCCATGATTGCCGATGAGTTGGCATTTGCGGGTTCCATTGCATTGGTTGGTCTGGATGACGCGGGTGTTTTGGTCGGGTGGTGCTGTACCCGACACGCACTCGGAGAAGCCGAACTTTTAAAAATTGCTATCCGCCCAGATAGAAAAAGGGCTGGTATCGGTACTCTTCTTTTTTTACATCTTGAAAAAATCCTTTTACGTCATAGTGTTGAAACACTTTTTTTGGAAGTACGCTCGTTGAATAAATCGGCGTTATGCTTTTATAGAAAACATGGCTTTCAGGATATCGGCGTGCGGCCAAAGTACTATACCCACCCCGAAGACAATGCACTGATTTTTAAAAAAACTCTTTTATAGGTATAACTAGATTTCCAAAAGGAGAAGGGTGTTATGAACTCAATATATGATCTTGAGCTTTCTGGAAAGCGCGTTCTGCTTAGGGCCGATTTTAACGTTCCAATGGATGAGCATGGTTATATCACAGATGATATTCGTATACAGATGGTGCTGCCTACGCTAAAGCTTATACTGAGTGAGGGTGGAAAGCTTGTTATCTGTTCTCATATGGGGCGGCCCGAAGGGCAGCGGGTTGAAGCGCTCAGTCTTGCTCCAGTTGCAAATCATCTAGAATTGCTGCTTGAACGAAAAGTAACCCTTGCTCCAGATTGTGTAGGGGCAGAAGTCGAAGGGATTGTTGATGTTATGCAGTCAGGAGATGTTGTACTGCTTGAGAATTTACGCTTCTATAAGCAGGAAACTTCGAATGATAGTGATTTTAGTCAACAGCTTGCTCGACTGGCTGATGTGTATATAAACGATGCCTTCGCCTGTTCTCATCGTGCCCATGCTTCAGTGGTGGGAGTGGCTGAACGTGTAAAGGAAAAAGCTGCTGGCCTGTTGCTTCAGACTGAAATGGATTATTTCCACAAGTCAATGGATAACCCTGTACGTCCACTCGTAGCTCTGGTAGGTGGAGCCAAGGTTTCCTCAAAGCTTGGAGCTTTGGAAAACATGTTGGGTAAGGTGGATAGGATGATTATTGGTGGCGCTATGGCCAATACTTTCTTGAAATGCATGGGCGTTGATGTAGGTGCTTCTAAAGTCGAAAATGACCTTCTTGATACTGCACGCAGTTTCATTGAAGCGGCTGAAAAAAAAGGTGTTAAATTATATTTACCTGTGGACTTTGTAGTTGCAGACTCTTTCAGTTCCGATGCCGTGACAATGAATGTAACATTCAGAGATATCCCTGCGGGATGGATGGCACTTGATATTGGTCCTGCCACAACTATACTTTTCAAAGAAGCGCTTGCTGGTGCCAGAACTATTGTCTGGAACGGGCCAATGGGTGCATTTGAAATGGATGCTTTTGCCCGGGGGACGATGGCACTATGTCAGGAAGTAGCTTGTTCTCATGCGCTGTCCATTACAGGTGGAGGTGACTCAAATGCTGCTGTCAAAAAATCAGGTGAGTCTAAAAACATTACCTATATGTCTACCGGCGGTGGCGCGTTTCTGCAACTTATGGAAGGCAAGTCTTTACCAGGTGTAGATGCCTTAATTGGATAGTATATACTTATAGTTTTAAGAGGAATATGAAATGAGAAAATCACTCATGGCCGGCAACTGGAAAATGCATACTACGGCAGTTGAGGCATGTAAACTTGCAACAGATGTAGCTAAATCCTGTACAGACTTTGACGACCGGGAGGTGCTGCTTGCACCGCCATATACAGTCTTGTCGGAAGTTGCATATGTATTACAAGATAGTTCTATTATCCTCTCCTCCCAGAATGTCTGTTGGGAGGAAAAAGGAGCGTTTACCGGAGAAATCTCTCCGACAATGGTCAAGGCCGCTGGTGGCAGTGCCGCAATTATCGGGCATTCTGAACGCAGGCAGATTTTTGGTGAAACGGATGAACTGATCAATAAACGGATAAAAGGTGCCTTGTCTTTTGGGCTCACAGTTGTACTGTGTGTGGGTGAAACGCTTGAAGAGCGTGAAAGCGGTAAAACCTTTCCTGTATTGGAAGAACAGGTTCGCAAAGGTTTGGCTGATGTGGAAACTGGCATCACGGACAAAGTTGTGATAGCATATGAACCTGTCTGGGCTATAGGTACTGGTAAAACTGCGAGCAAAGAACAAGCTCAGGAGGCGCACGCATTCATCCGTGGACTTATTGTCACTATGTATGAAAAAAACGTTGCCGACCAAATGAGAATATTGTATGGTGGCTCGGTCAAATCAACCAACGTTGATGAACTTATGGCACAGCCCGATATTGATGGTGCTCTGGTTGGTGGAGCTGCATTGGACGCTGAGTCATTCGGACGAATTATTAATTACCAAAAGATTTAAGAAGGATTGAATGGATACTTTACTCACAATAGCACACGTTATCGTTTGCCTGTTCCTGGTAGGTATAGTCCTGCTGCAACACGGTAAAGGAGCAGATATCGGTGCAACTTTTGGTGGGTCCAGTCAGTCTCTGTTTGGTACAGAAGGACCCCTGCCGTTACTGAATAAGATCACAACTGCAGCTGCCATAATTTTCATGCTGACCTCTGTTACACTTGCATATCTTTCAACAGAAAAAAGTTCTAGCTCAGTTATGAAAAGTGTGGTAAAAGAGCAGCCCATAGTTGTTGAAGAAGCAAAACCTATGGCTCAGGAAGATAAAGTTGCACCAGTTACAGTACCTGCAGCAGAGCCTGAGAAGCAGTAAAAATATAATTGAATAGTGCCGAAGTGGTGGAATTGGTAGACACACCATCTTGAGGGGGTGGCGGGCTAAGCCCATGCGAGTTCGATTCTCGCCTTCGGCACCATTTATTCGTACATAGTAGTCCTCGTAAGTTCAAAAAAGCCCCAGCCTTAAACGGTTTGGGGCTTTTTTGTTTCCTTTTTACCCCCATCTCCGCCCATAGTGTACCGTATAATTCCATTGTACCGTGTGTGTATTTTTTAACTCACATCATATTGATGACTAGAATTGATTTTATGGAAGGTATGTTCTGAGAGGACACGATCACTTTCAGCGTGAGTCAACCCTCTATTTAATTATGTCTTATAGCAAACAGGTTAGGTTGGGAAGTATACGAAAGTTAGAAATGATTAGGTAGAAACCTTTATTTGCCGATATTATCGCTAAATAGAAACACTAAAGCATACGTAATGTGTTTTCAGTTCTTGAAGTTTTTCACTGTTCCTCATATTCTAAATCAATAGAATATATCATTATGGTGCCAATTTACGTCTGAGCATTTGCGGTACTCCCCATTATTTTTTTGTGATTGTTAAACAAACCTGCCGAGGCACAAAATGCAACTCACGCCATCAAAGTGTTCTGTCAACGGGTTCAACATTGCGTATCATTCAGAAGGTAAAGGCGAACCTGTTCTACTTGTCCATGGCATCACAACATATTCATTTCTCTGGAGAAAAATTGTTCCATTCTTAAAAGATAATTATCATGTCATAAGTATTGATTTGCTTGGCTGTGGGGAGTCAGATAAACCACTTGATGTGGCATATTCTTTACCATATCATGCTGATATAGTAGATGCTTTTCTCGATAAGCTTGGTATTGAGAATGTTCATTTTGTTGGCCATGATGTAGGAGGTGGGGTTGCCCAAATTTTCTCTGTTAAATATCCAGAGCGAGTTTACGATTTAACACTGGTTAATTCGGTTGGACATGACTTCTGGCCTGTTCAGCCGATTATTGCAATGCGCACCCCTATCATTCGGCAATTGGCTATGGCCTCACTAGATATAGGTGCATTTCGTCTGCTGGTACGACGGGGGTTACACTACAAAGAACGGCTTGATGATGAGCTCATGGAACTTTTCTGGAAACCAATGAAAACCAGGGAAGGGCGCAGAGCGTTCCTCCACTTCGCAGATTGTCTCAACAATCGACATCTCCTTGAGATAGAAGCCGATTTACGACAACTCGCTATAAAAACACTTATTATTCGTAGTGATGCTGATGTTTATCTCAGTGCGGCAATTGCTGAAAAACTTCATAAAGATATACCCAAAAGTGAATTGCTGAGAATTGCAACTGGTGGGCATTATCTTCAAGAGGATGAGCCGGAGATGGTGGCAACAGCGATGCAGAACTTCTTTCAAGGAAGCTGATGGATGATTCTCAAAAAGAAATAGAATTTTTGCGGACAACCATTGAGGTTCTCGAACAGGAAAATTCCCAACTCTCTGAACGAGCCGAAGATGCGATGCTTCTTGGGCTCGTGGCTGAAGCGATACAGGGAATTACTGATCCCAAGGAGATCCTTTATAGTGTGCTAGAACGGATTTCCATTTTAAAAGATTTTCCCTTTGTAACCTGTGGAAAGTGTGTTGGTGCTACTGTTGAGCCTATCTGTTCTTATTCCTTATTTACAGATGATGAATTTGCTGGATATCCTATAATAATTACACCTGAAATTGAAAAAGAAATTGCGGATGGACCATATGTATGCCAAGTCGAAGGACAGTTGGAAACTGATTTTACCGGCATAAAGTTCAAAGCTTCAACCGCTGTTATCATCCCTTTTAGTTGCTACGATTTTGGAGAATCATTATTTCTCTTTTTTGACAGGGAAGGGAGTAATTCTGAAACAGTATCATCGGGTATTTTTCTTCTTGATCAGATAGTCAATATGACCACCAGGTGTTTGGATAATCTGTTTCTAACACGAGAACTCGATCGAATCAATGCAGGTCTGGAAGAGAGGATAAAACAAAAAACAACAGATCTTATAGAGTCAAACCTGTCGCTTCAGGCTGCCCATGAGCGTTTTGGCGCAGTACTTGATGGGATAGATGCGTATATATATGTTGTCAATATGGAAAGCTATGAAATCCTCTATCTGAACAGAAAGGCAATTGAGGCTTATCCAAGAGCTCGAATTGGCCTGAAATGCTATAAGGACCTTAAATGTTATGACTACCCATGTAGCTACTGCAGGATACCTGATTTACTAAAGAATACAGCTTCTCCTGATTATGTGATTGTTTGGGAAAACTGGGATGCTGAACTTCAGAGCTGGGTTTTAAATCGAGAAAAAGTTGTTTCCTGGCCTCAGGTGTCTCTCGCAAAACTGGCTATTACAACAGATATCAGTGATATCAAACGGGCAGAAGAAGAGCGGGAACGGATGCAGCAGAGTTTACAACAGGCGCAGAAAATGGAGGCCGTTGGCGTCCTGGCTGGTAGTGTAGCGCACGATTTGAACAATATCCTGTCAGGAATTGTCAGTTACCCCGATCTGCTGCTCGCCAACTTGTCTGATGATTCGGATATGCGACAACCATTGGAGACAATCCAGACTGCAGGCAAGAAAGCTGCAGCTATTGTCAGAGATCTTCTTGCTCTAGCACGCAGAGGCCTGAAGGTTGAAGATGTTGTTGACCTTGGCACAATCGTACACGACTATATAAATAGTGTTGAGTGGCAGACCCTCCAGAGAAATAACCAAAACATTACGCTGACTGCTCCACAAGATGCCAAAGGATATTTAATTTTAGGATCATCTGCTCATCTTTCAAATATCTTAATGAATCTTGTAACCAATGCAGTTGAGGCGATGTCAAATGATGGTGGTTTTATATCGGTAGAATTAGAAACAGTCACCCTTACTACCCAACCTCAAGGATTTAATGAATGGAGAGCAGGAGATTATGTTCGATTAACAGTCTCCGACACTGGGAGCGGTATACCGGAATCAATTCAGCAACGAATATTTGAACCGTTTTATTCTGGTAAGAAGCTTCATAGCAGTGGTACAGGCTTAGGGCTTGCTATTGTTTGGGGCACAGTAATTGACCATAAAGGGTTTGTAAGTATTGAAAGTGAGGAAGGCAAAGGGACGTCGTTTATTGTTTTGCTCCCTTGTCTTGGGCAAGAAGCTGAGGTGCAGCATGTCATGATTGATCGCGAACCTGTTAAGGGGAGTGGACAATCAATTTTAATTGTCGATGATATAGAAAATCAGCGTCAAATTGCTACCGATATCCTTCTTCATTTAGGATATTCTGTCGAATCAGTTGAAAGTGGCGAAGCTGCGGTTAACTACCTTCAGCACAATAGTGCAGATGTTGTACTTCTTGACATGATCATGCCACCAGGAATTGATGGTTTGGAAACCTGTAAACGTATCCTTGGCTTTTCACCTGATCAGAAAATTGTTATTGTCAGTGGCTATTCACAGGCTGATCGTATTGATGAAGTGCGTCGGCTTGGCGTCTCCCAATATGTCTCTAAACCTTATTCTCTGCTGAACATAAGTGAGGCTATCGATAAGGTGTTATCCTCGTAGTAATTTGGTTAGCTGGTCACATGATTACAGCCTGCGAGAGTGGTCTGGGAATTGTATTGAATGTATAAGCTATATAGTATATATAATTACCACTACACATATAGTATATAACGTTTATATTGAGCTGGAGGTATATATGAGCATCACTGTGTTTGGTGGTGAAAAAGGTGGTACCGGCAAGACAACGCTGGCAACAAATATAGCTGCGATGTTAGCTGGTCATGGCAAAGATGTTCTCCTGATCGATACAGACAGGCAAGGAACTGCTTCGCTATGGGCTACTGTGCGTGACGAGGAAGAGTTGGAGTGCAGGGTTTCTTGTGTACAGAAGTTTGGCAAAGGGCTTCCTGCCCAGATACGTGACCTGGCAGAACGGTATGACGAGATAATAATTGATGCCGGGGGGCGAGATTCGTTGGAGTTGCGATATGCCATTGGTGTGGCTGACAAGGTCTATATACCGGTACAGCCATTTCAGTTTGATATCTGGACAATTCGTCAGATGGACAATTTGGTGGAGATGGCAAGAGGGCTCAATGCTGGGCTTGAGGCTAATCTGGTCTTGAATCGAGTATCCACTAATCCAATGGTGCATGAAGATAGAGATACCAGGGATTTTATCTCACAGGAAAACTTTCAGAACCTCCAGCTTTTACAACCAATGATACGGGACAGGATCTCTTTTCGTAAAGCGGCACGGGATGGATTATCTGTGGTTGAGTTTGGGCAGGACCGTAAAGCAATGGTTGAAATACAGGAATTATACGAGGAAATCTATGGCAACTAAAAAGACCAAAAGCCCTTTGCGTAGCACACCAGGATTAAAAGGAGATGACGCAGCGTTAGACGCTTTCGCAGCGGGAGCATTGCCCAAAGAACCGCCTCCAGCAGAACAGGTATATTCCTGGGAGGAACCATATGTACGAGAAGATGTCATGAAACAAGTTCTACTAAAGATGCCGGAGCCGCTTTATTTGAAGCTCAAGCATGTTACCAGCTACACACCGTATAATATGACCTCATTTATTTTGGAGAAAATTGCTCCGGAAATCGAGAATGAGATTGAGCGTTTAACTGGCAGAAAATGAGTACTGGCTAGCTGAGCGACAGGATGAGTTGACGGCAATTGCTTGGTCGCGCTCTTGCCGTTTTGTCTTCCCTCCTGATCTTCTGGTGACAAACGATTGACGATCAATAAATCAATGCAAAGTTTTGCCAGTACTGCTCATAGCCAGGTTGCCGTCTCGTACACCTCTCAACGCGATTAACCGGTCAGCCAGATCTTGAACCTCTTTGGCTTTGCCTTTAACAACAATAACTTCCAGGCAATTATGGTGGTCCATGTGTACATGGGTGGTGGAGACGATGTGGTGATGGTAATCGTGCTGAACTTCGGTGACCTTTTCCTGTAGCTTGTGCTGGTGATGGTCATATACAAGACTTATAACTCCCATGACCGGCTTGTCAGCTTCCCATTCCGTCTTGACAAAAGCTTTTCGGATGAGGTCTCTGATTGCCTCTGATCTGTTATTATAGCTGCGTGCCTTGATATGTTTATCAAAAATATCCAGAAGGTTCTCTTCAAGTGAAATGGAAAACCGTTTCAGCATAATTACTTCTCTCCTCGGGTGGATGAAACTTCCGATCTAACCGATTAGTTAGGGTTAAAAGAATTGTGTTCAGTCCATTTTTTAAAGCTTGTGTAAAACTTGTATACGTACAGTCAGTTATTTGCAATTTTGCCAGGGTGTTTCTTTATATACCACAACTTTGTATTGCCTCCTAATTTGAATCCTAGTGTGCGTGGGCTGATTGGCTGTTATCCGCGCAAAGTATGCTCAGTCATGTTCTTTAATCTCACACGACAAAAGAGCAGGACACAACTAAATAGTACAAGTGTATACCACGGAAACCAGCCTACAGAGAGTATGAAACTCATTTCTTCGATACGTTCAGCACTCCATCCAGGATGAAGAGATGCCGAATGGCCACGCATCTGCTGCATAAGAAGGGCAAACATGATTCCTATGAGGCCGTAACCGAGGTTGAAAGCCATACCCTTGAAGCTAAGTACGGTAGCTCGTTGTTCTGAGCTGGTTATGCGATTGAGATAGTGACTGGTGAAAAAGCTGACCATCATGATCCCCACATACACACAGGCGACGGGCAAGAGGCCAACATAGGGATAGAAGCCAGAGAGCAGAAACAACCCTCCAACGGTTATGCCTAGGAGAATGAACACATTTTTCTGTGGACTGTTTTGCTCGACCATCTTTTCGCAGATCTTTGGCACTACCAGTCCAAGCATAGACAGGCCGGCACTTATAATACCAAAGCTTGCCTCAGGCAGTTGGATGAGACGAAAATACTGACTGGTCATAGTGATCAACATTCGTAAAATATGATCATAAAACATGCCAAAGATGATGATGGCCAGGGCAAAAGGTGTGCGCATGATCCAACCACCGGCCCATAGTGTCATTTTCATTGCTGACTGCATGTTCTGTAGGAAACTCTTACCATTTTCCTGGTACTCTTTCGCCTCTCCCGTTTCTTTAAACGCAAATGCTGTAGCAGTGGAGAACAGGGCAAGTATCAACGTAAGGTATATGGGATAGCGCATTGACTGCTGCTGGTTTACAGTCATGCCGATATTAAAGAGATTAAGTATCCGGTTAATGATATCCGGATCATATAAAAGTGCCCCGGTGGTTGCTGTGATAATACTGGCAATGGATTTGAGCCGCATTTGCAGGCTTAATACTTTTGGCCAGTAATCTCTAAGGCCTTGCTCCGCCAGGGAATCATAGGCAAGAGCTTCATCAGCGCCACTGGCCATGGCTTCTGCCAGTCCGCTCATGATACGATTGATAAGAAAGGCCCAGAATACCAGGGTGATGTTTGATACAGGCACAACTGCAATAGTCCCCAATTCCACTATCATGAGAAGTGAAGTGGCAACAAGTAGCTGTTTTCTCCCTAAAATGTCCGCAAGTGCCCCTGAAGGAACCTCAGCGCATACGATTGTAATTGCCCAGACAGTATTGAGAAGAGCGAACTGTTCTATTGTGAGTCCATAATCAAGGAAGAGAATGGTGAAGACCGGATAATAGAACCTGCAGTTAAAGAAAATACGAAAAGCTATAAAGAGCTTGATGTTACGGATAGCAAAAGGAGTAGGGCCAGGTAACATGAGTAATCCGTAAAAAAAGGAAAATGAACGAAATTGATTTTACCGTAAAAGGATACTTCCAGATAGAACCATAACTCTATTACACCAAATGACAAAATATAATTGGCAGATAACGAATTACAAAGGTGGGTGGTGGCGATTGCAGGTTCTTTTAGGTCAGACTACCGTCCGTTACCAGCCAGGTAGTGTTCGAGTTTACTTACAACCAGAGATAATGCAAGGCAAACAGAAAGATACATGGCAGTGATGGTGAGCCATATTTCTATAGTAGCCTGGGTCGAGGCCATGACCTGCATTCCTTGAAAGGTGAGTTCCTGGATGGAGATTATAGAGACGATGGAAGAGTATTTGATAGTGTTGATAAACTCATTTCCCAGTGGGGGGAGCATAATTCGAGTGGCTTGAGGCAGGATGATATATCGCATTTGCTGAAATTTCGTTAACCCCTGAGCACTTGATGCTTCCCATTGACCTCTATCGATAGATTGAATCCCGGCACGCACAATTTCGGTAATATATGCTCCCTGGAATAATCCAATGGTGAGAACACCCGAAAGAAAAGGGGTGATAAGTTCTGGTCGGGCTGTTAGAAAAGCAAGTTGCTTTTGCAAGGCAGGATTAGCCGAACGATAGAAATCCTCAATGCCAAGTAGCGGCAATAACTGGTCGCTGACGAAATAATAAAAGATAAAGACCAGAACCAATGGTGGAGTGTTACGTATAAGTTCTACGTAGCTGAGAGCTGTGAGGCGCAGAACCAGTCGCTTGGCAACACGCATTAACCCCATGAGCGTGCCCGCGAAGATGGCTAGGGCCATTCCCCATATACTGAGTTTTATAGTGGTGAAGAACCCTTCAAGCAGGACGTTGGCTGTCCAGTTTCCGCTTTCGGGATCTATTTTGAACATATAGGTGGGGATTATGCCCCAGTTCCATTTATAATTGAGAGCATAGAATAACCGGTAGCCGATATAGCCTAACAGGCCAGTAACCATTGTAATGGCAAGCCAGTCAAGAACGGAAAATTGTTTTGTTCTTTGCTGCATATCAGGCCAGGTCAAAGAGAAAAATTGATAGTATTGAAGAGAACAACCACTGTCTCGGGTGAAGAAAATGGATACCACCCGTGACGATGGTTGTAAAAGATCAGAAGAGTGGGCAATGCTGGTTATTCAACCTGCCCCTGCCAGTCTTTGGTGCCAAACCAGTAATCGTGGCGTTCCTGCAGCCAGCCTTCAAGTTCAACAGTTGTAATCCAGCTATTGAAATAGGCGAGAGTGTCCGGGTCACCTTTACGCATGGCAAAACCAATTGGCTCTTTGGTGAAAGTTCCCTCGATAGGTAAGAACAGACTGTCTGCGTAATCTACGGCCTCATAGGCAGGGCGTGGGGCATTGCCGACTACTGCATGGACTTTGCCATTGCGGAGTTCCTGGTACGCTTGGGTTTCATTATCAAACATACGCAGCTGGGCATTTGGCATGTATTTCTTGGCTGCTGCTGCAGCGGTAGTTCCTAGTTTTACGGCAATCTGTACATCACTTTTGTTAAAACTCTCTAAAGAGTCGAAACCAGCGGCTACCTCTTTGTGCGCGACAATTCCCATACCGGAATAGTCGTAAGGTTTGGAAAAATTAACCTTTAAGCCCCGTTTAGCAGTGATGCCCATGCCACCGATAATAACATCAAACTTCCCTGTTAACAGTGCCGGGATAATACCAGACCAGGCTGTTGGTACAAATTCTACCTTGACCCCCATGTCCTCAGCCAGCCTGGTAGCTACATCAATTTCGAAACCGATAAGCTTACCGGTTTTATCTTTCATGGCCCAGGGCTGAAAGATGTCCATACCTACCCGCAGAACCCCGCGCTTGACGATTTGTTCAACAACACTGTCTTGCACGAGTTGCTGTTGGATAGATGCTGCACTGCAGAAACTTGCCAGGACAAGCAGTAGGGACAGCGTGATTGGCAGAATTGAAAATGTAGCCTTTTTCATTAAGTTACCTCCTGATTTTGTTGGTGTAAAATGTAAACAGAACCTGTTGCGATGAGTAAATAGCACTTTGCCGGAAAAAACGTTTAAGACAACTTCATACGCCGCTCCATTATGCTGACTATGATTGAAAGTAAGACGGTAATCAGCAGATAAAGCGCCGCAACAGTAAACCATATCTCAAAAGTCAGATATGTTTCAGCAATAAGTGTTTGGGCCTGCATTGTCAGATCGTAAATAGCGATGGTGCTTACAAGTGCCGAATCCTTGACTAGTGATATTGTCTGGCTGGTCAGGGGAGGGAGCATTGTTCGTACGGCCTGAGGCAAAATAATATAGCGATAGGTTTCGTAGGTACTGTGGCCAAGACTGTAGGCTGCCTCATGCTGACCGGCAGAAACTGAAAGAATGCCGGATCTGAAGATTTCAGAGGCATAGGCTCCTTCAAAAAGGCTCAGCGCTAAAATAGCAGATGGCATACGCTCTAATCCAAGTACTGGCCCAAGGACAAAATAGATGAAAAAAATCTGGATAAGAAGAGGAGTATTTCTACTCATTTCTAGATAAATCCGAGCCAAAGCACTGGCAACGAGAGAGTCCGAGAGTCTGAAAATTGCGGTGACGAGGCCGATAATGAGGGAGAAAACAAGGCTTATTGCTGAAATCTGCAGGGTGATCAGGAGTCCCTTTAGCAGGGGGCCAGCAGTGAAAACACCGTCATCCCAAGTGTATATCATTTTGGGGATCTGGTACCACTGCCAGTTGTAACCAATGTTTCCTATGCTTACGGTGGCCAGCCAATAGAGCCCCCACACCAGCAACATAAATTGCATCACATCAATGAGTGGTGAACGCAGAATGGCCCTCAGTCGGTTTTGTATCGGATCGCTACGTGATGATGAAATCTGCATGACGGATAAAGTAAGATATCAATAAGAATGGGGTTTTCTTCTCAATTCTCGTAAAGCCTACTTGAAATTCATATAAAATGCTATCTGCAATTCTCTCATTTCCCTATCAAGATAAGGTCATATATAGAGATAGGGAAGGGGATACCTGCATGTTCATTTGATTTCATTGTGCTCAGGAGATAAAATAGAAGTGAGTGATGGCTGATTCGAGATGCCATCCTTATGGGAAGAGTCAGGATCTCCGGTACGGTTGTTCAACATCAATAAGGAGCAAAAATGAAAATTGTTATTGTTGGTGGTGGGGCAATAGGCAGGCTTTTTGGATCTTCATTGGCCAAAGGGGAAAATGAGGTAACATTATTAGATGTGGATAATGAGGTAGTTGGCGCCATGCAGGATCATGGTATCGGGGTCATGGCAAATGGTCTCGATGACCCCGATATGGTAACACCTATACCTGTAACAGCGACGAGCAATGCCAAGTTGGTGAAGGAGTGTGACCTGGTTCTGTTGATGGTGAAATCTTTTTCGACACGGGTGGCGGCACAGTCTGTGGCTCATCTTGTTGGAGATACCTGTCCTCTTCTGTGTGTACAGACAGGGCTTGGCAATATAGAAAAAATAGAACAAGTTATTTCGCACAGACACATTCTTGCAGGGTTTACTTTCATGTCAGGGACTGCTCTTGGTGGGTCAAAAGTCAGGCATGGGCGGGAAGGGAAAACCTATATTGGAGAGTTGGACGGACAGATTTCTGAACGTGTTCAGCAAATTGCAAATATTTTTGAATCAAGTGGGATCACTACCCAGGTCGTAAGCAGAATCATTGGTCGTCTCTGGTGCAAGGTTATTGTATTTTCAGCCATTAATCCTCTCTCTTCGATTTTGAAGGTGCCGAATGGTTGCCTTACCGGCAAGATGGAATCTATTACTCTGATGAAGCGATTGCTTGATGAAGGTAAAGCAGTGGCTGATGCTCATAATATAGACCTTGTCTATACTGATCTCTATGAGTTGTTGTTTGATGCCTGCCAACGAAGTGCCAATAATTTATCATCTATGTTGCAGGATATTTTAAATGACCGGTTAACGGAAATTGATGCCCAGAATGGGGCCATATGCAGGTATGCGGCAGAGCACGGGGTACCTGTACCTACGCACCAGGCCATGGTTGAGCTTGTGAAGCTACTGGAGAAGTGGCGACCGGGCATGGAGCAGTTTTAACGAGTGTCATGAGACAGGGTCTGGAGAGATGCCTGTCTCGTAAGAATAACATGAAAGAGTCTGTTGCATAGACTGATCTTGTACTATCAATACGTTACGAAGCTCTGGACGTCGGCTATCTTTTTTCGATCAAAGCCGGCCAATCGTAGAAATCACGAAAGAGGGCGACGATGACAAACTGGCAAAAAATATTGCTTGCGGTGGACGGTAGCGAGACCTCGGTACGAGCGGTGGAATATGTAAGCAAAATTGCACCGCTGATGGAAGATGCTACGATTTGTATGCTGAATGTCTACCCCGAACCGCCTCCAGATTATTATACGCAGGGTGGTCGGTTTGACAGGTATAAAATGATGCGGGAGAAGAGAGCTAAAGAAATGCTTGATGAGGCTGCAGCACTACTTGGTGCTGCAGGGGTTCCTGAAACGCATATCACTCGTCGGATCAGTATGGCTGAAGGCAGGACTATCAGTGAAGTGGTGCTGGAAGTCCAGGCTGAAGGGGATTTTGGTACTGTGGTTACCGGGAAACGCGGCGTTTCAAAGGCTGAAGAGTTTCTTTTTGGATCCATATCGAATGCTCTTGCTCGTCACAGCAAGAATTTCACCTCCTGGATAGTCGGGTAGGCCTATGGTAGATTGGAGTTCGTTCCCTCAACATATCCTGACACGGTTGCAGAGTCATGTCGCGGTTCGATCAATGCGCAGACAACCTCAGCTGTGGAAGAATACCAGTGATTTTGCTAACATAGACTATGGAGATGTGATCCATGTTGATGGTCGTTATCTTCTGGTAGTTGGCTATACCAAAGAAGGGCGTTTCGGAATTGATGAACAGCCTAAGCAATGGGTTCCTAAGGTCTACGATCTGGTGAGTGAAGAACGAAATATCATTAAACTGGTCTTTCATGAAACATATACTATACGGCTTGGAGGATTACAGGTTACCTGCTATCGCAGCCCGGAAAAAGAGGCTCAGGTTATTGAACTTACACGGGGGAATCCTACTTTTATGCAAGGGTACGCGACCCTTGATGAGGTCGGTAATCTTGTCCGGATACTTAAGATCGTGAACGGGCAGCGTCTTGATAAGGTGGTATATAAGATGGGAGATAGCCATCTTGACTACTTCGAGAACTATCTGCCTGATCTGTTACAGCGCTTTATAGTCGCAGTAGAAGGGATTGCGATGCTACACTCCCATGGCTTTAAACATGGAGATATTCGTCGGGATCATATCTTTGTAGACCGAAATGATGGCCATTTTTGCTGGATTGATTTTGATTATGATTTCTACCTGCCGGAGCGCCCCTACGCCATGGATCTTTTCGGTCTTGGCAATGTGCTACTCTTTCTATTGGGCCAGCAGAACTTCAGGCCCGGTGCCATTCTGGAAAATCCGGTGTTTGGAGAAAAGGTTTTCTCTCGGCTGACAGATGGTGATCTTGCCCTGGTTTCTCGTGACCGTGTTTTTAATCTGCAGAAAATATTTCCATATATTCCGGATGCATTAAATGATATCTTGCTCTATTTTTCGGCCGGGACAGAAGTGATGTATGATACTGTGGATGAATTCTGCAATGATCTGCAGTGCGCGGTAGAGAAAATATGGTAAATGGCAATATCATCTATAATACTCCAGCAGCCTATTTTTTATGATTATATCTGTAGTCATTTGCATAAAAACATAGCATATATACGGCAAGGATCATACATTCAGACAAGGAAGTTCGAGTTCTGTATTTCTCATCCCAAATTACACGGTATTGACCGAAGCTGTTCCCCGTTATTTTTGTGGGGTGTGCCAGCCTGGGTGTGAAGTTTCTCCTGACAGGGCTTCTAGTGTTGCTTCACGGTTGGATCAGAAAAAACAGGAAACATTAACAGGCCCAGACCTCTGGGAAGGATAAGATATGAGAAGGGTCAAAATTCATCAGTGGAGAGACTGGCTTCTGGAGTATATTGGTGAGGACAAGTATGAATTGATTAAAACATCTGATCAGTCTGTTTGTCGTACGATTGTTGCCAAAAATGCCATGGATGCAGAGAATGAATGTCAACGTATCATTAAGGGACTAAAAGAAGAAGGGTTGTAGGCATCCTGATGGGAATGATAACGGCTTAGCGAGAGGGAAACCAATGTTTACATTAGCACTGCTTCCCAGTGATTTCGAAAGTAGGGGTATCTATCTTTGCAGTAGACAGTTGCCAGCCAACTATATGGGAGATTTTTCTCTCATGGGGTTTGTGGTAGACAACTATCCAGATGCCCTGAAACTTCTCATCTCTTCTGGTTATCAGGTCGATGAACTGGATGGAGGTGCAGATATTTCTATCGATACGCCTGAAAGCATACCAGAGATTGCCGCATTTCTGGCCGCAAACCATATCAGGAGTGACCTCACGGATATTGCAGATACCATTTATCAGGCCTGATAAGAGACTGATCGCCTGGTGGGCGGTTCTATTATTTCATAGATAACAGCAAGTCGCAACTACTACTATCGAACATGACTCCATGCTTCATCTTCGAAGATATTTTATTGAAAAAATTATCATATTATATACATGGTGACTGAATCGTCTCCGCGAATTCACCCGATGGTTGTATTATTCTTTGGGGTGTTGGGTATTTCGGCAGGATCTATTTTGGTGCGTCTGGCGCAGGGGCAAGACATGCCCTCTCTGGTGATTGCTGCATGGCGAATGCTACTGGCATCCTCCATCTTGGTGCCGCTGGTGCTTACCAGGCGACAGTATGAGTTACGGCAAATGCCTGTTTCTGCTTGGGGACTGGCAATTCTTTCTGGTTTCATGCTGGCTCTGCACTTTGCCAGTTGGATCAGTTCTCTTGCGTATACATCCGTGGCTAGCTCAACTGTGCTGGTAACAACAACTCCGTTGTGGGTCGGACTGACAGCTCCTTTTCTGCTGAAGGAAGAGCTGTCGAGAGCGTTGAAAATCGGTATTGGATTGGCGATGTTTGGCAGTGTCTTGATAGGTGTTGCGGATGTGGTGGCAATAGTCGATGGCCGTCTCCAATTCAGCCTGACCGAATTCACCAGCCAGCCCAACCCGCTGTTTGGTAATGGTCTGGCGTTATGTGGAGCAGTTGCGGCTTCCGCTTATCTGATTATAGGACGCCGTTTACGACTGGGCATGTCACTGCTCTGTTATACCGCTGTTGTCTATTCCACTGCTGCTTTTTTTCTTGTCATCATGGCTCTCGGCAGCGGTTATACCCTTTTCGGCTATTCGGCTACAGCCTATCTCATTATGTTACTGATGGCTATTTTTCCACAGTTAGTAGGGCATTCATCCTATAACTGGGCGCTTGGACATCTCTCAGCTGCAACTGTTTCTGTTGCTGTCATTGCTGAACCGGTTGGTGCAACCCTGCTGGCGTTGCTGATCTTTCAGGAAATTCCCAATTGGCTTACGATCATCGGTAGCGTATTTTTGCTTGTTGGTATTGTTTATGCCAGTCGCCCTGATCGTAAAACATGCATCGATGCAAGGTGAGTTTATGTTACCTGTCAAAGAACTGATAGAATTATGGATGGCAGACTCCGTAAATAACGCGATTGAACCGGGCTCAGAGGTACGCGCTTTCGATACCCCTCTTGTGGGTTTTGCCTTGGGAGATGATGAACTCTTTTCCATCTTAAAGACTGATATTGGTCCCGATTTTTACTGGACTCCGGAGGAGGCATTTTCCTGGGCTTTCCCTGCTGGTAATGTGCATGCTGATGAGTTGAGTGTTATCGCCTGGATTCTACCGCAGACGGAACCTACTCGTCTGGCCCATCGGGATGCTGTGGACTTGCCAAGTATAGAGTGGAGCAAAGTGCGACATTATGGTGAGAAGGTGAATGAAAATCTTCGCCGCCACGTGGTTCAACTCTTCAGAAATGCAGGATACCAGGCATGTGCCCCTGTCTTGCTGCCTGAATGGTCAAGGGCCATTTCAGATAACTATGGCTTTGCCTCCAGCTGGTCTGAGCGTCACGCTGCCCATGTTTGCGGACTAGGCACTTTCGGGCTGTCAGATGGGTTGATTACTCCAGTCGGCAAAGCTGTACGGGTCGGTTCGATTATTGTACGTGAGAGATTCACGCCTACTCCAAGGAGATACACCAAACATAACGAGTGGTGCTTGTTTGCATCCAGTGGTAAGTGTCTCGCCTGTATGCGACGTTGCCCGGCCGGAGCTATTTCCAAGGCTGGTCACGATAAAGTAAAGTGTAAACAATACATTCGTAATGTGACGGCCGAGCACGTAGAACGGGAACAGTTGGGATTTAAGGTGAATAGCTGTGGATTATGCCAGACAAAGGTACCGTGCGAGAGCACGAACCCTCTCATCAGGAAGGTGCAGGACGGATGATGGACTCTGGCTGGTCTGGCTGGGACATTTTTGTCAGTATCTTTCCGGATAAGTATAGCCTGATTTACTGGGAAAATTCGGAAGCTGACATTATCTGTGGCGGTGAGCAATTCGGGCTAGCGGGTACGAATTGCAAAATTTCGAAAATCTCTGCATTTTGTACGTAGCAGGAGGGCGAGCACAAAACCGATATGCGCAGAATCTGGTGCGTCCTTTCGGGGCTCATAGCGCATGGTTATTGTTCGGCCAGCATCATCGTCCATTACGATTATGAGTTTGGCGGTGCTCAACTCGCCAGCCTGTGACTCATCAGTGACAACCCGAATTATCCTGCGTGTCCCTCGTTCATAATCGCTATTGTGGACGTGGGTGAAATATCGGTCAATGAAGGCCTGATCAATCTTCTGGAACTGCTGCTCAACCATACCTGCCTTGCCGTGCTCAGAAAAATTGACCCTGGCGTGTCCTCCTGTTTTAACCCAGTAACCAAGCTGCTGCTCAATAGTGTCCTGACTCTCTTCCCACTCTCGCAACTCCCGGATATGGCCTTTATCAAGTCGAAGCTGATTTGCCTGGGTGTTGCGTATTTCCTTTTGTGTATCATGGATGAGTCCATGGAGCTTTTGAATTTCCCGATTGCGAGCCTTTAGCTTGGCGTTAAGGCCTTCTCGTCGCCCTTCTACCTCATGCAAGAGCTGCTCGGCGGCACTGAGTTCTGAACGGGTTTCGTCCAGTTCCTGCTCGTAATGACGCACCTTGACATTATAGCTTTCCAACACACGCTCAACTTGAGACTTTCGTTTAACGGTCTCTTTCAAACGTATCTCATCGCTGGCAGAGGTTGCAGAAGTGTCAGTGAGTTGCAGGTATTCACGTTCAATTCCTGCAAGTTGTTTAACTAACTCCTCTCTGTGATGAATAGCGTCATCGCGTTGATGTTGAGCATGATGTATGTGTTTGCGAAACGCATCTACTTCTGCTGAGTGTTCATTCCGCATCTGATCAAGTTCGGCTGTAATCTCAAAAGCCTCTTGCTCAAGCCTGAGGAGCTCTTGCTGGTCGCGATAAAAAGCACGAATTGTCCCAAAACCAACGAGTAGGATAGTGAGGAGATACCCATAGAGGTGAATTGAGCGGTTATAAAGGGCTTCATCCCACCAGCGGTCAGGGTTGTCGAGATAATCAAGTAGAGAAAACGACCAGGCCCGTCCTAACGAAACAAGATACGGTGGGCGAATACCAACGTTAAAATTCAGATGAAGAGGCTGAGTATGATCTGTACCACCTGCCACTTGAAGTTCAATATCGGCAGTCAGCAGAGTCCTGGATTCATCAACAGTCGCACCGTTGGTCTGAACCCAGACAGGCGCGTTGTTTGCGGAAGTATTGATGCGGCTTACAGTTATGAGCTGTCTCCGACCTTCCAGGTAGCTTGCCAGTGCATTTTTGAAGTTTTCGTCGTTTCCAGGTGCCGCGTTTGTGGCAAGAGCAAGGGTTGTCACGTCCTTTGCAATAAGTTCGGCCCGAGTTCCTGCAAAATTAGCACTGGTGTCGTAAAAGGTATGCCAGTTGAAGCCGTAAAGAATTGAAGAAATAATAATGGAAAGCAATGCACCAGCTAAGGTCGCACGCTGTGGAGATCGCCAGATTTCAGCCCAAAATTCTCGCATATACCCACCTATTACGATTTTTTTAAATGCCTTGTGATGACCTGTTGTAGTTGGTATTTCGTTGATTGGTGACTTAGCCTTCCCGCGTGATGCCTAAAAATGTATTCCAGACACTATTCTGATGCCAGTGTTTGACTATGACTACTGGCTGTGTGTCCAAATAATCCCGTATTTTTATCGCTTCACTATTTAAGAGCCCTGAGAGCACGAACCATTTCTGTTTTAAGAACCCGTCACTCCTGACGATATCTCTCATTACTGCATAATGGATATTCGCGACTAGCAGGTCATTAGGGAAGGCTATAAGTTCCTCTGCTTTACCATTAACAACCACGATCTCTTTTTGAAGAGAATTGAGAAGTACATTGTTATAGGCAGTGATAGCTGCGAGATGATTAAAATCGATAGCCAGGCATCTGGAGCAACCGAGTTTGGCTGCCGCAAGGGCCAGGATTCCTGTACCGGTGCCAAGGTCGACCATGCTGTTTATTTTGTTACCATTACTGGCGATCTCAATTGCTTCAAGACAGTCGCAGGTGGTCGGGTGGGTGCCGTTACCAAAGACGACACCGGGATTCATCGCAATTTCTATTTCGCCATCGTTTACTGCTGTCTTCTCCCATGGAGGTTGCAGTACAAACCTGCCGATTCTAACTGGTTCGATGGAGCCACCTTGCCACTCTGCATAGCTCATCTGATAGGTATCAAGTAATTTCAGGTGCGGATACGCGGTTATAAGGGCCTCCACCAGCTGTGGCGCCTCATCGAGGAAAAAGAGAAATGAAAAGTCATCTTCTTCCCAGTTACCGATAAACGCCTCGTGGCTAAATGTATGTGTATTAGGGAGGGTACCTTCCAGATAGTAAATATGTAGTATAGATTCTGGTCGTAAAGCTTCGGCAGCTGAAATCATGGTTAATTATTTTCCTGTAGAAATTCTCATCCAGTACATATCTGATCGTTACTGCTCTAAGTTGATGATGTTGTATATACTCGTTTTCAAAAGAGTGGGCAAATTCCATTTGTAGTGCTCTGTTCTGGTAAGAGGAGGCATTGCCTGTTTAACAGTGTTATATTGTCAGGACGCTCTCTGGGAAAAGAATTGTTTGAACTCTGGAAATGCGATAGGCTAGGGACTGCTTTTAGTTACAGCAATAGGCCGCTGTCCACTTGTTATCAGTGTCCTTTGTGCTTTTGTATTATCCTAAGCAATTGGCAGAAACAATAAACAGGAACAGATGGATATAATAAAATTTGCAATTCCGGAAATTATATTTGGCAGGGGAAGTCTGAACTACGCAGGCCAGTGTGCTCTTCGGCTGGGCGGTAAAAAAGTCTTTCTGGTCAGTGACTCTGGTATCGAGGAAGCGGGCTGGCTCGAGCGGCTTATGCACATTCTGAAAAAAGAGGGTATCGAGTGGGTCTACTATCCAGGGGTGACTTCCAATCCCAGAGATTATCAAGTTGAGCAGGGAGCTGAACTGTATCTGAAAAACGGGGCGGATGTTATTATCGCCATTGGCGGTGGCAGCCCGATGGACACAGCCAAAGGAATCGCTATCCTTGCCAGTAATGGTGGGAAAATACGAGACTATGAAGGGGCGAATAAGGTTCAGCGCCCTTTACCGCCCATGGTGCTGATCACTACAACAGCTGGAAGTGGTTCAGATATCTCACAGTTTTGTATTATTACTGATATGGATCGGGCGGTAAAGATGTCCATTATCACCCGTACACTCGTACCGAACATTTCCATTGTTGATCCGCTTATTCTGCGAACTAAAAGTGAGACGCTGATAATCCAGAGTGCCATTGATGCACTAGCTCATGCCATTGAGGCATACCTGTCGGTCATTGCATCTCCATTCACGCAGATGCACTCATTGAAAGCGATCGAACTTATTTATCAATACCTTAAACCTGCTGTGGAGACCAGGTCTCTGGATGCCTTGGAGCAGCTGAGCATAGCATCAGTTTCCGCATCTATTGCCTTTAGTAATGCCGGGCTTGGAGCTGAGCATGCGCTGGCCCACTCTCTTGGCGGTCACTTTGATCTTCCGCATGGAGTGGTACATCCTATTTTGCTTGCAACAGTTATGCGTTTTAACCTGGAGAGTTGTGTTGATAAAATGGCGGATATAGGCCGAATAATTCTTGGTGGGCAGAAGGGGTCAAATCATCGAACAGCTCTTGAGGGAATTGATAAACTGGTTGAGTTTTTCGCCTCTTTCGATGTCTCTGTGCGGTTACGTGATGAGGTGGGCGAAGATGGGCGGCAATTCCTTGAGCCTATTTCACAGATGGCTATCCATGATGCCTGTAACCTTACCAATCCAAGAGCGGCCACATGCGAGGAGTTACTGCAGATATGTGAGGAGGTCTGGTAATGGCTGGAACGACAACACTTGCTGACCTTATCGGTATTGAACATTGCAAACTCGGGTTTTACCAGGAGCTTCAGCAGAAAGTTGCGCAACTTAAAAAATCGAACCTGCAGCTAGATGAACAGCGAAAAGAAAATCAGGCACTGCTTGACGGTATCACCGATATGATGGTTGTCCTCTCCGAGGATCTCATTGTAGAGCGGGTTAACCATGTGTTTTACAAGTGGTACCCGGGTGTTGACCCTGTTGGTATGCATTGTCATCAGGTGCTTCGAAACAGTTCCTCTCGTTGCGAGAAATGTCCGGCAATGATGGCTTTCGATCAGAATGAAGTGGTGAAGGATCTCTGTATTTACAAGGTGAACGGCAGCTACAGGCATTATGAAATCATTGCTTCACCTCTACAAAATGATCCTGCAACTGAACGACAGGTGCTTGTGTTTAAACGTGATGTCACTCTGGAGAAAGAGTATCAGGCGCAGTTTTACCAGGCGGAAAAAATGGCGACGGTAGGAACTCTTGCTGCCGGTGTTGCCCATGAGATAAATAATCCTCTGGCGGCGATAAGCGGTTTTGCTGAAGGCTTGCAGCGAAGGATTAAAAAGATCGAGGGGCAGATAGATAGTGAACTGGAAGAAGAATTCAAAGAGTATACTACGACTATCGTTACCGAGTGTCTGCGTTGTCGTGATATTGTCCAGACCTTACTTACCTTCAGTCGCCCGGTCGCTGCCAGTCTCAGCCCGGTAGATGTAAATAAATGTGTCAATGACTCGCTCTTTATCCTCAAACATCATTTTAAACGACAGCAGGGTATTGTTATTACCACGGACCTGTCAGAGTCGCTGTTAATGATCCGAGGTGATGAGTCACAGTTGAAACAGGTTATTATCAATCTCTTAACCAACGCCTTTGATGCAACACTGCCGGAAGGGACAATTCATATATCCACCTCTGTTGCAGAGGAAACTGGAGTACAACTCGTGGTGCAGGACAGCGGCGAGGGGATACCATTGGAAGAGCAGGATAAACTTTTTGAACCTTTTTTTACCACCAAGCCAGTTGGCAAAGGGGTAGGGATCGGTCTTTCAACCTGCTACTCAATCGTGAAAAACCATGGTGGTGAAATCACTGTGAAGAGTACGTCAGATTCCGGGTCAACTTTTACCGTAACTTTTCCGGGGATGAATGGACGATGAACAGTGAAAGATACAGTATCCTGGTGATAGATGATGAAGAACCTATCCGCAGATTGTTACAAAACGAGCTTTCCACTACGCGGCGTGAGGTGCATGTTGCAGAAAATGGCAGCCAGGGAATTCAGATGGTGCGAGACTACTGGTTTGATGTGGTTCTGCTGGATCTTCGTCTGCCAGATGTAAAAGATCTGGAACTACTCATCACTATTCGTGAGTCAGTGCCGGATTGTGAGGTAATTATGATTACTGGGCATGGAGATATCGACAGCGCCGTCCAGGCCATGAAACTCGGTGCCTATGATTTTATACGCAAGCCTTTTAATCTTGATCGTCTGGAAATGATAGTGGAGAAAGCACATCAGCGGGTTCTCCTGGCCAGAGAAAATGCCATGCTGCGGCACAGTGCAGATAGTTCTAAACTTGCTGTTAAGTTCATTGGCAATTCCAAAGCTATTCAGGATGTCCAATTTCTTGCCCAGAAAGTTGCACCAGCGCGTATCCCTGTTCTTATTACTGGCGAGTCTGGCGTGGGAAAAGATGTGGTTGCGCGAATGATACACCAGCGTTCGGCCTGTGCCAGTAATCCGCTTATTGCCAAGAACTGCGCTTCACTTCAGAAAGAGCTGGCACGGAGTGAACTGTTTGGCCATATCAAAGGGGCATTCACCGGGGCGACTGAATCTCGAGAAGGGCTCATGGCCTATGGTCATGACAGTACACTTTTTCTCGATGAGATTGGTGAGTTGCCTCTGGAGGTCCAGGCGTCACTGTTGCGTGCTCTGGAGAGTCAGACGTACAGGAGGATAGGGGAGAAGGAAGAGCGAAAAGTCAATGTCCGATTTCTCTTTGCTACGAATAGGCGGTTGGGCGAAGAGGTCGAGCACGGGCGTTTTAACGAGGCATTTTTCCACCGCATTAACGCCTTTACTATAGAGATACCTCCCCTGCGTGAGCGAAAAGAGGATTTACCACTTCTGGTTAATTACTTTCTTACCACATTGAGTCCGGACAACAAACCCTTTCAGATTGTTGATTCAGTCATGGACTGTATCCTTCGTTATCACTGGCCGGGCAATGTACGGGAGTTACGCAATGTGCTTGAACGCTCAATTATCCTCGCAGAAAATGGGCTTATTACCGAACGATGCCTGCCAAGGGAACTGGTTGAAGGGGCGCACGCTGAACATGCACCTCTCTCTTTAGAAGCTATCGAACGGGAATATATCATGAAAATTCTCGACTCCTTCTCCGGTAACAGGAAAAAGACTGCTGATACCCTTGGCATCAGTAGAAAAACACTTTACCGTAAGCTATCCCAATATTCTGTCAGTTAACCTTCCCTGCTACTCTCTTTTCTCCACTTTTTTGTCAAATCTGTGTAACAAAATGACCCGAATTGGCCGGGCTGAGGGTCATTTTGACCCTTGGCTGGCCTTCTGTTCTAATATGCGTGTGTAATCAGCTACTTGTGTGGTTTGTGGTTTAGCTGAAATAGCTGGGTGACGAGCTCTGGTGATGAGTATGGGGCAAAAGATCAATTTTGTCATTTCCGTTACGATCTTAAGTTGCTGTTAATGTAGGGAAAAATTTAATGGCATGGGCCTTGCTATATCTTAACCTGTTTAGAACACAATGAAATAGATGGCAGAAGTAGACAGGCACAACCAATTCAACATTAATGCAAAGGACGGTAACGTTATGGCTACACAAGAACAGGTTTACGGGTATTTTATTCCAAGTGTAACTTTGATTGGTATTGGCGCAAGCAAGGAAATTCCTGCAAAAATTAAAGCTCTTGGCGGCGAGAAGCCTCTTATCGTGGCTGACAAAGGTATCACCGCAGCTGGTATCACCAAGCAGGTTACAGATAGCCTCGATGCAGTTGGTATGAGTTATACTGTCTATGATGAAACGATTCCAAATCCGACCGATAATAATGTTCATGAAGGTGTCGAAAGTTACAAAATGAATAAATGTGACTCCATCATTACTCTTGGTGGTGGTAGTGCGCATGACTGTGGAAAGGGTATTGGCCTGGTTGTTGCGAACGGTGGTACTATTCATAATTATGAAGGTGTTGATCAGTCAACCAACCCTATGCCTCCATACGTAGCCGTCAACACCACAGCCGGTACCGCCTCTGAAATGACGAGATTCTGTATCATTACCGACACCAAGAGAAAGGTGAAGATGGCGATAGTTGACTGGCGGGTAACTCCTGGAGTGGCTATTGATGATCCTATGCTGATGGTCGGTATGCCTCCTGCGTTGACTGCTGCCACCGGTATGGACGCTCTTACCCACGCTGTGGAGGCTTATGTTTCCACTATCGCTAATCCTATGACAGATTCCGCTGCAGAAAAAGCCATAGAGCTGATCGCCAAACATTTACGCCCAGCAGTGGCTAATGGCACAGATATAGAGGCTCGTGAGGGAATGTGCTTTGCTCAGTATCTTGCGGGTATGGCTTTTAACAACGCAAGTCTTGGTCATGTTCATGCTATGGCGCATCAGCTTGGAGGTTTCTACGACCTGCCGCATGGTGAGTGTAATGCGATACTGCTTCCGCATGTAAGTCGATTTAACCTTATTGCCAAAATGGACCGGTTTGTGAAAATCGCTGAATTAATGGGCGAAAATGTTGAGGGACTTTCTACACGTGATGCTGCTGAACTTGCACTGGATGCAATTCAAAAGCTCTCTACCGATATCGGTATTCCTGCAGGTCTGGTTGAACTTGGCAAGCGCTATGGTAAAGAGGTTCGGGCCGAAGATATAGATGTCATGACAGGTAACGCCCAGAAAGATGCCTGTGGACTTACCAATCCTCGTTTGCCTAAAGATGAGGATGTGAAAGCAATCTATACTGCAGCACTGTAATCTTTATCTCCTTTTGCGGCATGATCGCTCATGCCGCAACGTACTAGAGCATAATCGGAAGTGGATGAGGGAAGTGATGTATGATGCCGCCCTGTTCAGCAATGTCATACATACTTTGCCTCATCCCTTTTTTGCTACCTTTTCCTCTGTTTTTTCCTTGTTGTCTTTACTCTGAACCCTGCCTTGTCATTGTCCCCAAAACGGCACTATCACTTTGCTGTTTATCTCTCTTTCTCACCTCTGTGAACTAAAGCCTGGAAAGCCCGAAGATCCGTCTCTTGAATCACTTTTGTAGATTGGGGAAATCTGTGATAGAACTACATGGTGCAGGAATGGTCTGGTTGAGTTGCAGCACCTGGTCTGAACAGATGAATTTCTGTATTTTTTATAAACTGACAAAATGAATACATAAAAGGTCTTTGAAAACAGCCTGTATCGACCATATCCTCACTTCCGCCAGGAAAGTAATCGAATAGCTGGCAGTTGACTGAAAAAATAGTTGGAGACTCTTGTTACGTGTGAGCTATTTATCTCTTAGAGGAAAAATACTGTTATGGATTATGCCCATTGCCATTCTCGGCCTGGTATCGCTGAGTATTGTTGCCTATAAATACATTAACATCGTTATTGAGAAAGAACTCTCAAGCAGCATGCTTATGTCGGTGGGGAAAAGTGCTGAGAGTATCAATAGATGGCTTGCTACCATCATGGTTGAACCGGAAACAATAGCTTCAACCCCTGCGGCAAAACGAATTAATGAAGATTTTGACGCCTTTGATGTACAGAATATTAGCAGGCACAAGATACTCCATGAGAAACATCCGGATATTTTCCAGGATATCTACGCTGCAAACAGAAAAGGTGAGTATCACACCGTCCTGCAGAATGGTTCTGAATACTCAATTTATACTGGTGATATAGCGAACCGGCCGTATTTCTTGTCAATTATGGCTGGTGGGCCCACTCAGATAACCCCGCCTCTCATTTCCAGAACTACCGGTATTCCGACAATATTTATGGTGTCGCCTATACTGGACGATAACAAACAGCCGCAGGGCCTGGTGGGGGCCGGGATTTCCTTAACGTACATCCAGCAGATTGCTGAAGACCTCAAGGCGGGAAAAACAGGATATGGCTTCATTGTCGCTAAGGATGGGACCTATATCTCACATCCTGAACACAACATGGTCATGCAGAAAAAAATAGTAGAACGTGGCGTCCATTCAGAACATGAGCTTGGAGTGTTAATGATTTCAGGTGGTTCAGGAGTATACAGTTATGTTCAGGAGGGGCAGGAAATGGTCGCTTTTTACCAGCCTATTCCTATCACTGGCTGGTCGGTTGCAACAGTTATTCCTGCCTCCGAACTGTTTGCCCCTGCAATCAAAATGATGAGGTTGCTCAGTGTCATTACTCTTATTTTTGCTCTGTGTATTGCCTTGGCTATTTCACTGGCAATGCAGCGATTAATTAGGCCCTTGCAGGTGTTAGCTGTACGCGCACAGGAGATTTCAGCTGGGAACCTTGGAGGAACTGACTTACTTGTCTCTTCCTCGGATGAGATTGGTATATTGTCACAATCATTTAATCTCATGGCTGATAACCTTAGGACGACATTGTCTGGATTGAAAGAGAGTGAGGATAATTTTCGTGGAATCTTTGAAAATTCTATAGAAGGGATAATGCAAACAACGCTTCAGGGGAAAATGATCAATGCTAATCCGGCTATGGCAAGAATGCTGGGCTATGAATCGGCAGAGGTTTTGATTTCATCTTCAGAAAATATACAACAGCAGCTCTATGTAAATCCGGATGATCGAAATCAATTACTTTCAGAACTTCGCAAAACGGGATCAATTCACGATCTTGAAGTCCAATTTCGTCGGTATGACAACGACATTATATGGGTTTCAATTAGTGCATTTCTCGTTAGGGATGCAGAAGGAGAACCCCTTCGTATCGAAGGTTTGTTTTTTGATATCACTGATAGGCGGAGGGCAGAACAGGAGCGTGGGAAGTTGTTTGAGCAACTGGTACAGGCCCAGAAGCTTGAAGCTGTTGGGCAGTTGGCTGGTGGTGTGGCACATGATTTTAACAATATGCTTGCAGTCATCCTTGGGCGTACTCAACTGACATTGCTCGACATGAAGCCAACGGATAAACATTATGCTACTTTTGTAGAGATAGAAAATGCCGCTGAGCATTCTGTAAATCTTACACGTCAGCTACTTGCTTTTGCCCGAAAGCAGACAGTTGCTCCCAGGCATATCAATATCAACCAGAGCATATCCACGACGTTCAATTTGCTTCGTCGCCTGATTACGGAAGATATTGAGCTTATCTTTCAGCCGGAAGATAATGTCGGGCTGGTGTTTATTGATCCCGATCAGGTTGGGCAGATTCTGACGAATTTATGTGTTAATGCTCGTGACTCAATATCTGATAACGGCAAAATTATTATCGAAACCCATAATGTAGCATTTGATGCTTCATATTGTAAAAAATATCCCGACTATATTCCTGGGGAATACGTCTGTCTGTCAGTAACTGATAACGGATCGGGTATGGATAAAACCACTCAGAAGCATATCTTCGAGCCGTTTTTTACGACGAAAGGGATTGCCAAGGGTACTGGACTGGGGTTGTCGACCGTTTATGGTATTGTTAAACAAAACAATGGGTTCATTGATCTTTATAGTGAATTGGGTCAAGGGACAGTAGTGAGAGTTTACATTCCACAGCAGGAAGGCGCACAGAGCCTTTTGCGGGTAGAGCCTGACCCACCGATATTGCTTAATATCGGCATGGTACTCCTGGTGGAAGATGAGCCGCGACTTCTTGCTATCAGTAAGGCAATTCTGGAGGAACTCGGCTGCAAGGTCCTGGCTGCAAATTCACCTGCCGAGGCCATTTCGTTTGTGAAGGATAGCCAGTACACCATTGATTTGTTGCTCACCGATGTGGTGATGCCAGAAATGAATGGGCGTGAGCTGGCAGCACAGATATCGAAAATCAGGCCGGAAATACGATGTCTTTATATGTCTGGCTATACGGCAGATATTATTGCCAGCAAAGGTGTTTTGGATGAAGGGCTCAATTTTATACAGAAACCTTTCTCTCCTCAGGCTTTGGCGGCTAAAATCCAGGATGTAATATGATCATGTTAACCATCGCGATTCAGCTCCTTCAATACTTGTATACGTAATAATATAGAGTTTGTGACTGGAAATCTTCGCTGGCGTTACCGTATGGTAACGATGTTGCTTTTGATCTAGTTACCATCTGGTAACTAATTGGCATGGGTGACGGTCTAACATCTTGATAACAGATTAACATTAAACAGGTACGAGCATTGCAACAAAAGTATACGTTGTAGTAGGTGGAGATTGAAACAGGTTGGCAGGTTGCATTTATTGATCTGCCAAAGCAATATGGTTTGGGTGACGGCACAGCAGTAAGCTGGGGATCCTGCCTAAGAAGAATGCTCGTAAAGCACGTAAAATTATCACAAAGGAGAGATCGTATGAAGAAACCACATTTGTTGCTTGCCAGTTCCCTGGTTGCCATGAGTGCTGTTTTTGCATTAAGCACTGTTGGTATGTGCCAAAGCGCAGGCGGAGTAGCTGAGAAAGGAGTTGAAAGCAGAAACGACAAATGGGCCGGTAAGTTTCCGCATCAGTACAATTCCTGGAAGAAAACTTCTGAAAATGACGAAATCACCGACATGATCAAGAAGAAGCCACAATTGGCTGTTCTCTGGGCTGGTTATGGTTTTGCCAAAGATTACAATGCACCGCGTGGCCACTTCTACGCCGTCCAGTCAAATTCCAATTCTCTGAGAACTGGAGCGCCAGTTGGTCCTGATACGGGGCCAATGCCTACCGCATGCTGGACGTGTAAATCTCCGGATGTTCCTCGTCTGATGGAGGAACAGGGTGAAATGGAATACTTCACCGGCAAATGGGCCAAGTATGGCAATGAGGTTGTCAACTCCATCGGTTGTGCGGACTGTCATGATAGTCAGACTGCCGAATTGAAGATTTCTCGGCCCTATCTTAATCGTGGACTTGAGGCTATCGGTGTTGATCCGACAAAAGTTGACAGTGAGGACATGAGAACGCTTGCCTGTGCTCAGTGTCACTCCGAGTACTACTTCAAGAAAACTGAGTGGACAGACAAAGACGGTACTAAGAAAACTGCTGCTGTGGTAACCTTCCCATGGGACAACGGTCTTACCGCCGAAGATATGGAGAAGTATTACGATGATATCGAGTTCAAAGACTGGACCCATAAGATCAGCAAGGCACCAATGTTGAAAGCACAGCATCCGGGGTATGAGATTTTTTCCACCGGTATCCACGCCAAGAGTGGTGTAACCTGTGCGGATTGTCATATGCCAAGTCAGACTGAGGGTGGTGAGAGCTTTTCAGATCATCAGCTTGTCAGCCCAATGGCAAATATCGATACCATCTGCGTTGGCTGTCACGATCAGGATGCAGAAACCCTCAAATCTGTTGTTGAAACCAAGTTTGAGCGTAAAGAGCAGCTGATGGAAATTGCCATGGATAATCTTGCCAAGGCACATCTTGAAGCTGGTAAGGCTTGGGAACTTGGAGCAACTGAGGCAGAAATGAAAGATATCCTCACCGATATCCGTCATGGCCAGTGGAAATGGGATTACTCCATCGCCAGCCACGGTTCGTTCTTCCACGCTCCTGAAGAGACTCTTCGCCTTCTTGCAGTAGCAAATGAAACCGCGCAAACTGCCCGTCTGAAGCTTGTTCAGGTGTTAGCAAAATATGGAGCAGTAGATTACATGGCTCCTGATTTTTCCACCAAAGAGAAAGCTCAGGTACTTGCCGGGGTTGATCTTGCCAAACTGGTAGCTGAGAAAGAAAATTTCAAAGCCACACTCATGAAAGAATGGGAAAAGCAGGCTATTGAGAGCGGAAAACTCAGTCCTGAGACCCGTAAAGGAATGTCAGACAAGTCCTCTTTTAGCAAATAATTCTTTTCTTTTTCAGGGTTACTCCTCGTAATGCACCCCGCATCGTTTTCGATGTGGGGTGTTTTTTCTTCCTCGTTATTCGAACAGAGCTTCCGGCTTGAAGCCGACAATCATTTCGCCCCAGTGTTTGCCGTTTATAAAGATAGGCAGGGATAGATCGTTTAGCACTTCATCCGTGTCACGTTTATAGGTTTGCAGGAGCATGGGTTGAGTATGAGTGCCTCGGCGCTTTTCAGCTTTGTTGTTCAGGTATATCCGCTAGTGCCAGATATAAAGCAGATTTTTGTGCTGGTCTCCGGACATTGGCTTGGAGAAGGCTGCGTATGCATAGGCCCGCAGTCAGTTTCTCCTGGGAGTATAGGTGTAAATAAAGGTGGCCTAAGTTTTACTTGCGTGAAAGTTCCTGGCGTGCCAGCTCGGTAATAGATTTGAAATCTATTTTCCCGCTACCCATTTTGGGAAGATTTTCCATAACAAGAAAGGTTTTAGGCAGGGCAATGGCGGGCAGGTGTGCTGACATCTGTTTTTTTATAGCTTTCTGCTCAACAGGTACGGTGGTGACAGCAACAATTCGTGCACCTTTCATGGAATCGGGGATCTCAACAACTGAGCAGTGGGCATCTTCAGGCAGAAATTTTTCAAGAATATCTTCAATTTTCACCAGCGATACCATCTCGCCACCTACTTTTACAAAACGCTTGAGCCTGCCAACATGCCATAGGTAACCATCCTTGTCGATGTTACCCATATCGCCTGTATCGTACCAGCCACGGCGGATATGCAGCGAGGTTTGTTCGAAATCATTGAAATAGCCTTTCATGACACTGTCTCCTTTGATGAGGATTCTACCATCCTCACCAGGGCCGCATTCTTCACCAGTCTCATAATTTTCAATACGCACCTGCACCCCTTGGATGGGTTTCCCCACGCTTCCAGGCCTGTTGTCTTCAGGGCAGTTTGCAGAAATGACAGGTGAGCATTCAGTTGCGCCGTAACCTTCAAGGAGGAGCTGTCCATGTTTTTCTTTAAAGGCATCACGAAGCGAGTCAGGGCACTTGTCTGCGCCGCACAGAGCAATCCGTAATGATTCAAAGTCACCGGGTTCAGACTTGCGCAAGTATCCCCAGAAAAAGCTTGGTGTGCCAACCATCAGGGTTGGTTTGTGGTCTCTTGCTATGGAGCACACTTTCTTATATTCGAGAGGATTGGCGTAAGTAAGGATAGTGTTGCCATGAAAAAGAGGAATCCACAGGTTGACTGTCATCCCGAATACATGAAAATAGGGCAGGGTTGAGAGAAAAACTTCATCAGCTGTAAATTTGAATCGTTCAGAAGAGCTCAGGACGTTGGCTCTGATATTCTTGTGGGTTAGCTGTACAGCTTTTGGGTCTTTTTCACTGCCACTGGTAAAGAGGATGGCGATATTGGTATCTTCCCGCCCGCCGAATACGAGTTTTTTTATGATGCCAGACGGTAATTTGGAAATAAGAGCGGCACGTGCTTTTTGAAAGCCTGTTATTTTGGCCATGATGTCTTCAATGTAAATCATGCCGTCAACAAAGGGGCACTCAATTTTTTCCAGCAGCGCTCTGGAGGTGATGATGGTTTTGAAGTCACATTTATTCTGGGCAAATCGGGCGTTCTGTTCTGCCCCTGTGGAGTAGTTGATCATGACCGGTACACGGCCACACATCAATATGGCAATTTTGCTTAAAATACAACCGGCGGAGGTGGGCAGCATAAGACCTATATTGCCACGTTCCAGTTTTCGAAAGATCTTGGCCAGGATGAGTGTTGCGATCAAGGCCCGTTCGTAAGGCAACTTTGTATTGGTGGTGAAATCGTGAATCGCAAGTTTTTTACCATGTTGTTTGGCTATGTCAATAAACCGATGGTGTAAGAGCACAAGGATCTCCTGGTAATTGTGAATATCCTGGGGAAATCGGAAAATATGCCTAAAGATGCAGAGTTCCGAGACGTATGGAACATCGAAATACCATTTTTTGAAAAATATGGCAATCTCAAGGAACAGTTATCAGTAATGGATTCGAGTATAACGGACCATCACTGGTGAGTACAGTGTCGACATAATTGTCGAAACAAGAAGAACATTGTCGATAAATGGTGAAGTTCTGTCTGATGTTGAATCACGGAAAAAACAATAAATTCAGAGTGTAATGATGTTTGTTGGGGATGGCACGATTCTTGATTTAAAGAAAGTATCAGATGGTACTGGTTTTTACTTCACTACTCTTTAAGGAGATGCACAATGAATATTCGAAAAATTACCTCAATGACCATGCTCACCTCCGTGCTGTTGTTGTTGGTCAATTCTGTAGTTCTCTATCTCGTACCCGAGGGCCGAGTCGCCTATTGGGCGGATTGGCATATGATTGGTCTCACCAAATCGGATTGGGGAAATCAGCATATTACTGTTGGCGTACTGTTCCTTCTGGCAAGTATTCTGCATATCTACTTTAACTGGTCAGTGATCACTGCGTACATGAAAAACAAAGCTCGTGAGATCAAGGTCTTCACTGGTTCATTCAATGTGGCTATGCTTATTACTGTTCTGGTCGCAGTCGGCACTTATTATCACGTTCCACCAATGAGTTCCGTCCTGCAATTTGGTGAATACTTGAAAATGAATGGAGAAAAGAAATATGGGTCACCTCCATATGGCCATGCTGAGCTCTCTTCAATAAAAATGTTTGCCAAAAAAGAAGGTCTCGATGCAGAAAAGGCGGTAGAACTTCTTAAGGCTGCTGGCCTTGCAGTGACTGATGTCAGTGAGACATTGAAAGTTGTTGCACAAAATAACAAATTGACCCCGCAGCAAGTATATGAGATTATTAGACCTGCTAAGCGTGAAGTACCAGTTAGCTCAGTTGGGGGCTCAGATACTGCAGGAGATTCTGGTACCAGTTTTCCTGACCATCCACGTTCAGGCTTTGGCAAGCGGAGTCTAGAGGATCTTTGCGCTGAACTTGGATTAGAGCTGGAAATGGTTGTGAATGGTCTAAATGCAATGGGTATCAAGTGTAGTGGCTCAGAGAGTATGAAGGCGATTGGTGCAGCAAATGATAAAGAACCGATGGAGATTTTCGAAGCGATTCATTCATTGGTGGTCAAAGACTGAGAGATACCATTATGAAATCCTTCGGTTTCTTAGTGCTGCTTTCGCTATTTCTCTTCGTTTTGGGTTCGAAAGATCTGATCTGGGCAGCGGATCCGGACGTCCTGCACGGAGAGGTTCTGGAGATGGATAAAGCAATGCAGAGCATGGTCATTCGTCTTGACTCGATTGAAGGGGCTGGACGACTGGTAAATGTTCAATTTTCTGAAACAGTACGGATTCTTTCTCCGGATGGTAGTCAAAATATGCCGGAGTGCATTGTCCGAGGGAAGCATGTTCGTATTTGGGGAGCTGTGCGGCAGGGAAATGCTCAACAGTTTATGGCGGAGGAAATTCGAGCCTGTGGTATGGCAGCCTGCAGTGACCCTACCGGGGTACGATCACGGTTGTCACGGAAAAGGCAAAGTAAGCCTATGGGAGATATGTGCAGATAATGTTTTTGTTTTTAAACATAAGATGTGCCGGATACTCTGGAGCATATGAACTGGAATAGTTATGTATCATAGGCCCATGTGGAAAACGAACCTGGTAATCTGCGTCACTATTGTGGCGCTGGTTGCCGGGTATTTTTTTTATCAGGTACAGCGGGCCTCAGAGCAGTTTCGAAAGAACTCGCTTGAGCATTCAAAAGTCCTGGCTGCTGCAGTTGAGCTGAATATTCGTAACGCTCTGTTGAGCAATGACGGACTGGAACGGATTATTGCCGATTTTTTAAAGAACAGTGCTCACTTTATTTCATATCTTGATATTATCGAACGCTTTACCGCAGTCGAACTAGCTGCTTTTGCCAAAGAGGCAGGCCTTGCTGGAATTACCATTATTTCAGAAGATGGTTTGAGCCATGTCGATGGACCGATAAACTGGGGGCCGAAGTTGTCCTGTGATAGTGGCTCCAGCCTGAAAAAGTATGAAAAAGAACATCTTTACACCCTGGTTTTTCAGCCCAACAGCCAGGACCAGGTAATCGGTGGTTCAGAATGTGTCATTGTTGGCTTTCCCGCTGGAGATCTGGAGCGTGTACAAAAAGATGTTTCAGTGGAAACTCTTTTGGAACGTTTGAGCAGTCTGCCCGGTATACTTTCGGTTCAGCTTATGCCTGTAGATGGTGCTATCCCAAAATCAGAACTGCAGCTCGCCAAGCTCGTTGAAAAGGACGGAAAACGGTTTACTGAAACCCGTATTCGTATGGGTGCGAATGATTTGGTTGTCACCCAGCTGGCCGGTCACTTTGCCAAGCGACTCCATCAGATGCGAACGGAGTTTTTTCTCTTTATCACGTTTCTGGTTGTGCTTGGATTAACTTCAAGTTGGTGGCTTTACCATGTTGAACGACTGCGGTTAAAAGAAGCTCGGGAGTATGAACAGGAGATGGCACGGCAGCATGAAGAAGCTACCCTCGGCAGAGCTGCGGCAACCATTGCCCATGAGATACGTAACCCGCTAAATGCCATAGGTATGGGTTTGCAACGTCTTCAATTGGAGGCGGAAGGACTTGATGAAGAGCATTCTGCGTTGCTGGTGGCAATGCGCGAGGCGGTAAGTCGCAGCAATACCATTGTCAGCAGCCTGCAGCAGTATGTCCGCTCCTTTGAAGTTGCGGTGGAAAATGTTGATATCTCAAATCTGCTGCGCAATGTGCTGCAGTTATATCAGATAGCCTCTAAGGAGCAGGGGGTTGATGTTGTCCTAAGAGTTGAAGATGGATATACTGTACCTGGCGATAGTCGGTTGCTTGGGCAGCTTTTTGAAAATGTCATAAAAAATGCTATTGAAGCTCAGCCTGGTGGTGGGTTCTGTCATGTTACTGTGCAGCGGACAGGTAATGGCCTTACGATAGAGATAACAAACGGAGGGTTCAGGCTCTCGCATAAAGAGAGTGGAAATATTTTTGAACCCTATTTTACCTCAAAAACACAAGGGACAGGACTTGGCCTGGCCATAAGCAGAAAAATTGTTGAAGCACATGGTGGCACCATTACTGCCTTGCCGGATGTCCAATCTCAACAATTGACCCTTGTGATTGAACTGCCGGACCGCCAGGTAAGCTAAATAGAATGCTATTGTGGCAGACGCTGGAAGGAACTCTAATCCCATGCAGATTCTAATAGTTGATGACGAAAAAATGCAGCGAGAGATGCTGCAGGGCTTTCTTGAAAAGCAGGGGTACACTGTTTTAAGTGCTGCCGGTGGTGAAGAAGCTCTACAAATCTTTCGTACGCAGCCTGTACAGCTGGTACTGATTGATCATCGTATGGAAGATATGAACGGTGACGATGTACTGGCCAGAATGCGCCAGGAGTCACCGCTTATTCGTGCAATTATGATTACCGCGTATGGTAGCGTTGCCACTGCAGTTAAGGTCATGCAGCTTGGGGCTGATGACTTTCTTGAAAAGCCGGTTGATCTTTTGGAACTGCTGGAAAAAATCCGAACAATTGAGCAGGATGTCATTGCTGCGGAAGAAGCAGGCGAAGTAACTATCTCTCTTAAGCATCAACCGTTGCCCATTAATTTTATTGGTTCCAGCCGGGAAATGCAGGATCTGCTCTCTCTTGTTCACCGTGCTGCCCCAGTTGAGTGGCCTGCACTAATTAGTGGTGAGACAGGAACCGGTAAAGAGATGGTGGCCAAATGTATTCACCTGCTGGGGGCCAGAAAGGATGGGGCATTTGTTGAAGTAAATTGCGCTGCTGTTCCGGAAAACCTTTTTGAATCTGAGTTGTTTGGCCATGAAAAGGGCTCGTTTACAGGAGCTTCAGCACGGCGTCGCGGGAGATTTGAGCTGGCCCAGAAAGGGACACTCTTTTTAGATGAGATTGGTGAGCTGCCCCTTCAGATGCAGGCAAAATTGTTGCGGGTATTGCAGGAAAAATCTATTAGCCGTGTAGGGAGCGAGAACCAGATCTTTGTTGATGTTCGAGTTATCGCTGCGACCAATCGTGATTTAAAACAGATGGTTGCAGATGGGACTTTTCGGGAAGACCTCTACTTTCGCCTGAATGTTCTTGAATTATTCATCCCGCCACTTCGTGAGAGGCGTGGGGATATTGTTGAACTTGCAGATTATTTTCTTCAGAAATACAGTGCAGGAACAACCTTTGCCAATGAGGCCCAGGCACTTTTTGTCAAATACGATTTTCCAGGTAATGTGAGAGAGTTGGAGCACATAATCCAGCGTCTTGTCACCTTTGTTCGTGGCAAAGTTATACGGGTGACAGATCTTCCTCTGGAGGTTCGCGAGCAGAGTGAAAGTGGCGGCCTGCTAAGTGATCGCCTGGCTCGGGTTGAACGTCAGATGTTACTTTCCTCATTGGAACAGCATGGCTGGGTACAGACCCGGGCTGCAGAGGTCCTGGGGATTAGCGAGCGTGTGCTGAGATATAAAATGAAAAAATATGGGCTGGAAAACAGATCTCACTAGACATCTACTCTGCCAGGGTGTTGGACGCGTATTGCCGGTTATGTGTAGGGTGGGGCTAATATCTTTTAGGGTGCTTGAGTAGTACGGCAGTGTTAAAGGATAACTATGTGTACAGTTTCAGAGAAATCTTTGCCCAAAAATAGCCTTTTACGTTTTAAAGCCGGAGAGGCGCAAAATGGCAGTTGAGAAGAACATATTGCTATCACGGCTGGAGCAAGACCCCGATAATTTATTGCGCTTTCTTGTTCTGTTTGGGGTTGTCGCTATGCTGTTGATTCTCACCTGCACCGGTTATGGATTATACCGTCAATCGACGAGCGATGTACTCCGTGCTGCTGAAGATGATGCGGTGCGGATTGGCGCTGTTATGGTGAATAAGAGTCGTCGTTACCTCTTTGGAAATGGCAACGAGTATGTCGATCTCAACCCTGATGGTGCTGAACGTTTTGATGAATATATACGAAGTTTTCTTCATCCATTTGGAATAGTAAAGATTAAAATTTTCAATCCGGATCGTCGGATTATATTCAGCACAGATTCCGAGATTATTGGTCAGAAGGTACTTGATAATCCACGATTGGAAATGGCCCTACTGGGTCAGTTGACCTCCCATCAGGAGACCAGAGAAAAGGTGAATGACCTGGCAGATGAACAGCTGCTGGACGTTGATGTGGTTGAAATTTACCTGCCTATATATACCCTTGCCGGAGTCGTGGCCGGCAGTATTGAGCTTTATCTTGATGTAACCCGCTATCGCGCTGAAATTAAAAATCGTGTGATTGTCTCAACCTTGATTCTGGCAACTATTCTTATATTTGTTTTAGGCGTATCGTATTTTGTCTTGAACATCGGGGCCAAACAGCTCAGAACACTTCTTCAGCGTCTCCAGCATCTTGCTACTACTGATCCGCTCACTGGTGTGTATAACCGTGGTGCCGTTCTTGCCAGAGCTGAAGAAGAATTTTCTCGTATGAGGCGGCGTAATACGGCGAAAAAGGGAAGCAGCCTCGGTATTATTATGATTGACCTTGATCATTTTAAGAAGATCAACGATTCCTACGGACACCAGGTTGGGGACGTCGTGCTATGTGAAATGTCGAAAAGGGTGAACTCTTGTCTCCGTGAGTATGATATTTTTGGTCGTTACGGAGGGGAAGAGTTTTTAGTAATTGTTCCAGATGGTGATTTGAAAGGAACCATGGCGACCGCACACCGAATTCGTCATGAGTTAATCAAATCTCCTACTATTATTGGTTCGCATAGATTAGAGATAACTGCCAGTTTTGGTGTTAGCTGCTGTGATGATGCGAAAGAAGCGTTCATGGTGTGCTTACAACGGGCTGATGATGCACTGTATCGCGCAAAGGCTGATGGGCGTAACCGGGTGGCGGGGTCCTCTGTTATACATGGTGATACCACCCATGAGGTTGTAGAAAGTCTTATGTGAATTGTATGCAGGGTAGTGTTCTTCAGGGTGCTCTTAACGCATCCCGTTGCAGGTGATCTACGGCTCCTGTATTGTCTCAGTTTAACAAAAAAACGTTTTTTTACGTTAGTACATATAGCAGGTTGTGATGAAGGAAAAACACGAAATACGTCCAGGGCAGTCGATAGAATTACTTAAGGAACTGCACATTCTAACCCGAGATGGTAAGCTCAATCAAGATAGCAGACGTAAACTCAAACAGGTTTACCACCTGTTTCAATTTATAGAGCCTTTACTGAGTGACGTGCAGAAGGATCATCCAGATATCACTTTAGTGGATCATGGAGCTGGGAAGTCATATCTTGGTTTTATTCTTTACGACCTGTTTTTTAAAGATCAGGAAAATGCTTCCCACATTTTCGGGGTGGAAACACGACCGGAGCTCATTGTCAAATCCCAGGAGCTGGCAGAGCGGTTACAATTTTCCGGTATGTCCTTTGTGGAGCTTTCTGTTGCTGAGTCAATTGAGTCTCAAATTTTACCCCCAACTGTGGATGTGGTCACGGCTCTACATGCCTGTGATACCGCCACGGATGATGCCATTCGTTTTGCTTTAGCCAAAAAAGCACAGTTTATTGTAGTAGTACCCTGTTGCCAGGCGGAAGTCGCGGCGACTCTCCGCAAAAATAAAGGAAAGGCATTAGGTGGTAACAGCCTGACCGAAATCTGGCGTCACTCACTGCACACTCGCGAATTCGGTAGCCATGTTACCAATGTTCTCCGTTGTCTGCAGCTTGAGTCCCATGGATATCAAGTAAAGGTGACTGAGCTGGTTGGCTGGGAGCATTCAATGAAAAACGAATTGATAATTGCCCGCTATAAGGATTTGCCACGCCGACGTCCTGGAGAGCGCTTGCAGGAGATTCTTCAGACCTTGGGAATTGAAGAATTACAGAGTCGATTTTTTATAGGTACATAAGCCTGTTTCTCAAATATGCACATCGAGCTGGAAATAGTATGTACCGGATGTTGTTTTATTGGTCTGCCACATATACTCTTTCTGGGGGTACAAGAAGGCTCCGTTGTGAATCTTTCTCCGCCCAGATGAGTACCTTTTTCCTCTCTTTCTACAACCTATCTTCAGCTTGGTTGTAGATCATCGCGATAAATCTGTTCCCGTATTATAAAATACTCATTACAGCAGTAGAGACAAAAAATGATTCATAGTCGAGACTGTGTTGCCATCACTTTCATGATGAAAGCAGGTGAGTCGTTACGCTTTTCCTTTGCAGAGAAAGAGTGTTATTTTTCGATCCAAAACAGCGATATGGGAGAGCTGGCTAATGGATATTTTTCTGTGGCTGATGGTTATTCAGATGTGAATATTAATTCAAAACTGTATAATTAGATTTGGTCGTTTGCTCAATATTCGAAAAAGAAAACTCTGTAACTGGCAATGGGAAGGACATCATGAATGAAAACGACACGTTATTGCGGGAAATTGAAGCGCTGGTCTGTAATCCGCCACACCATTGGCGGGTACTTAGCCAAGCGATCGTCAATGTTTCGAGAAATTGTGTATTAGCTGTCGATCGCCAAGGATGTATCTTCATAGCCAATACAATTGCAGATAGCAAATTTGGCCCTTCAATAAGGAAACCGCTTAAAGACGTCATACCAAGTCTGATGGACTCAGTTGAAAAGACTATTGCAGACGGTAAACGTCGAATAGTGCAATCCATGCAGGTTGGATCTGAAGAGTATCGGGTCACCATTAACCCATTAAAATTGCAGGATGACTCTATAGGAACTATTTGCCTGTTGGAGGAAAGCACAGAGTTTGAGAATGTTGCCAGGCAAATGCGTTTTTTTCAGCATCTGACGAGGGAGCTTGAGGCTATTATAGATTCCTCTTCTGATGGGCTGTTTGTCTGTGATGCCAAGGGCAATGTTATCCGGGTTAACCCGGCTTCAGAGCGTATCCATAAAATCAAAGCAAAGGAGTTGATTGGCAAGAATATGGTGGATCTCATTGAAGAGGGATTTATCGATAAATCAGCAGCGCTGCAGGCTATTAAAAGTAAAGATACCGTAAGCCTGCTACAGGAAAAAGATAACCGGAAAATGATATCTATAGGGACCCCGGTTTTTGATAACAGTGGGACCCTTATTTCTGTGGTAGTCAGTGAGCGGGATATTACTGAAATTGACACGTTGCATCGTGATCTGGAAGAGCAGGAATCTCTGAAAGACCAGTTGCAACATCAGTTACTTGAAATGCAGTTAGCTGATTTGAAAACACATAAAATTATCGCACGAAGCCCTTCTATGATCAAGGTACTGGAAAAGGCGCTCAAGGTAAGTCCTGCGAATTCAACTGTTCTGATCACAGGAGAATCAGGTGTCGGCAAAGGGCTTATTACCAATCTGATACATAAAAACTCAAGCCGGGCCAAAAAGCCGTTGATCAGAATCAACTGTGGTGCCATTCCGGAATCACTTATAGAATCTGAACTTTTTGGTTACGAGGAGGGTGCTTTCACCGGCGCTCGAGTTGGCGGAAAGCCAGGTTCTCTGGAACTGGCAGATGGTGGTAGTTTATTCCTCGATGAAATCGGTGAGTTGCCGTTACCTTCGCAAGTAAAATTACTGCGTTTTTTGGAGAAGGGTCGTTTGACCAGGGTTGGCGGATCAAAGGTTATAAACGTAAATGCACGTATTCTGGTTGCCACCCATCGAAACCTGCAGGATATGGTTGCAAAGGGTACATTTCGACAGGACCTCTATTACCGCCTCAGTGTTATTCCTTTGCATGTGCCGGCACTGCGTGACCGAAAGGACTGTATAATGCCTCTTGTACGATACTATTTTGACTATTTTAGTGAGGTAACCAATACCAAAAAACGAGTCAGCAGGGCTGCACTTGACGATCTGCTATCCTATTCATATCCCGGAAATGTTCGTGAGCTCATGAACATTTGTGAACATGCTACAGTGATGTCTGAGACTGAAATAATCGATCGAATGGACCTTCCCAGAGATGTCCGGAGTTATACTTCAGACCCATCTATTTTAGAAACGGGGTGGCCGAAAGGAATGTCACTGAAACAAATTCTTGAGAATGTGGAGCGAAAAGTCATACTTCAAGCACTTAAAAAGCATAAGAGTCAAGCTGCAGTTGCTGATGTATTAGGAGTGAGCCAGCCTACTATTGCCCGCCGGATAAAGAGGTTCAATGTAAGGTAGGTCATTGATTTATAGGTATATCTCAGCGGTATTATTCATTTGTGAATAATTTTCTCATTAAATCCGTATAATTTCTCTCAAGTGATGATGGTATTTTGAGAAATAAAAGCGAAACGTTTCACTTTTATTTTTCGTAGTGCCTCCCCTTCCTCCCGAAAAGATACTACTCACATTTCATGGACCAAGTTGATAGTTCTATAATATCATTAGGGTTGTCGTATGAGCTCTCTCAGCCTCTCTGGCTGTAGCTGTTCTGTAATGTAAATAGAGTCGAACTACCGTTACAGCAATCTGGAGAGCTGAAAAGTATTTTGGCACTCTTTTTGCTAGCTCAGGGAAGGGTGACCCTCAGGAGATTAGGCGCACATTGTCGTAGATTAATCATTACTTGGTCTCATGTTGACCGTTACGCACTATCTTTTACGCTGGATAGGTGGGAACCTTTGAGGAGTGGCATCCTCTGCAAATAGGGGTTCTATAAATATGTTAATATAACGATGCATCATAAATAACGTGCATAAAAATTTAGAAATCTGGTTTCAAAATATAAACTAAGGCAACATCCCCTCTCACTTAAAGGATTAGTATGTTAAATAAACTGATATCAAACATATTGCCGTACATGCCTGAGAAATTAGTCTGGCAGTTTTCAAAAGATTACATTGCCGGCGAAACTATTGACGATGCGGTGCAGGCTGCCCTGAAACTTAACGAAGAAGGTATTCTTACCACTATTGATGTATTGGGTGAGTTCATTAAAAACCTCGACGAAGCCGAGGCAAATAAAAATGAATACCTTGAAGTTATTGAGGCGGCAGAAAAGGCAGGGGTTAAAGGTAACTACAGTCTGAAGCCAACATTTTTTGGGTTACTCATAGATAAGGAAGTAGCATACAAATACATACGTGAGATTGTTGCAAAAGCGTCTACGTATAACAATTTTGTCAGGATCGACATGGAGGATACTCCTTGCACAGACATGGAAATCGATATCTTCAGGAGGATAAAAGAGGAGTTTCCTGAAAATGTTGGTCTTGTGTTGCAATCGTATCTTAAGCGAACACATCAGGATATCAAGAACCTCAAAGATATACATAGCGAAAAGACTCCTATTAATTTTCGACTATGTAAGGGGATTTATGTCGAACCTGAATCGCTTGCATATAAGACGTATGATGAAATAAATAAACATTTTCTTGACGATATCGAGCTTATGCTCCAAGAGAAGATGTATCCGGCCATTGCAACTCACGATAAACCGGTTATTGATGGTGCTTATAAACTTCTCGAACAATACAATTATCCAAAAGAAAACTACGAATTTCAGATGCTATACGGGGTAACCCCAGCACTCCGGAAGTCAATTCTCGAAGAAGGTCACAGGTTGCGTGTTTACGTTCCATTCGGGAAACATTGGTTTGGATATTGCACTCGTCGGGTCAAGGAGAATCCAGGAATGGCCGGTGTAATTTTGAAGGCTATTTTCTTTAAAGGGTAATATGGGTATAATCTGTTACCTCGCTGGCTAGGTAAAAAACAATCTTTTTCAAGCTGTAGTTGATAGTTTCTTTTGTGAACAGGAAATTTGTTTTATATTTCCTGTTCACAACTACGTACTACTGATCATTAGGACGAGAAACAAAGGAGGATTAGGGTAAGAATACGTTGTTATAATTTGTGACATTTACTTTGCAACCTACATCAAAAGGAGAATCAAAAGTGTACAAATCAATCAAAACTCTCATTGGGATCACTCTGGCCTATTCTGTTGTTATGCTTGGGGCAGGTTCAGCCTTTGCAGCACCAGAAATGGTCCTTAAGTTTGCCGGACAAAATAATGCAGATCACCCGGCAACCCTGTTGATGCGAGATATTGCGAAAGAAATTGGCGAAAAAACTGAAGGAAGAATAGAGGTCAAGGTCTATCCTGCCAATCAGCTTGGTGACTATAGTCTGGTTTATGAAGAGCAGATTCGCGGAACCATTGATATGTCTGCTATCTCTGTGCCTAGTCAGTTCGATCCAAGGATGGAGCTGATTTATATCAACGGCTTTGCAGGTGACTACGAAGATTTGAAGAACGTATTCGGCCAAGATGGCTGGATGTTCAGCAAGATGAACGAGTTTAATGAGAGACTTGGCGTCAAACTCCTTGGTTTCTTTGTTGAGGGTATGATCGGTACCGGTACCACCAAACCTGTCAATGAGCCACTGAATCCAGAAGTAAATAAAGGCGTTCTTATTCGTGTTCCGGGTATGGATGTATACAAGCTCGCTGCAGAAGCAATGGGATACAACTCTGTTGGCATCCCATATGCTGACGTTTATCAGGCAATTCAGACAGGAGTTGCTAACGGCGTTAATGGTTATCCAGTTGCCTCGGCATACACAACCCTGGGCGATGTCATTAAGTACTGGTACATGACAAATTATTCTGTTGAAGTTCTCAATTTTATGATCAGTGGTCAAACCTGGACAAAAATCAAACCAGCAGATCAAGCTGTCATGCAGGAAATTTTTGCTAAAGCCACCATCGATAGTATCAACAATGCCAAGAAACTTGATGAGCACCACATGGAGCTTATGAAAGAGAAAGGTATTGAGGTTTTCACCTACACCAAAGAAGAATTGGCTCCAATCATGAAAGCCTGTGCTACAACCTGGCCTAAACTTGAAAAGAACATGACCAAAGAACTTATGGATGAGTTCAGAAAAGAGCTTGGACCAAAGTGATTTTCTGCTAATTTCCAACGTTTTCTTTTCATTAAACAATTAGATCCGGGGCATGATATCCATTTCCTGGAGCCCCGGATCTAATGTTTGCCAAGGAGGTTTTCGTGGCTGAAAACAAAGATGAAAAAAATTTTCCCTCTTTGAAGTGTGACACTATGCCCCCGGGCGTACTCACAGCCGATGCGCCCAAGAATTTCTTCGATAAGATAGTCATCAACAGCTTTTCTATCATCTGTTTCACCACCACCGTTATCCTGACCCTTGTTATTTGCGCCGCTGCCTTTTTTCGTTATGTACTCGACGGAGATCTTACCGGCTATGAAGAATGGGTTAAAATCTTTGCTTTCTGGCTCTATTTCTCGGCCGCAGCCATCGGTGCCTATAATCGTACCCACGTTTCTGCAGATCTCGTTCAGGCATATGTTCCTAATGGCAGGTTCAAGGACTTTCTCGTTGTTTTGAAAGACTTGATCACCGTTGGAGTTTGTCTCCTTTTTACGTGGTATGGGTATGAATTTTTCATGTTTGGATTCATGGGCCCACTGGGGACAGGAATTGCTATTCCGACAACAAACGTCTGGAGAATTAGCTTATGGGTAGGCTACTTATCTGTCTTCCTGGGACTTATATTCATGACGTATTACTTCCTCAGGGACCTTTTCCTGAATACACGTAGACTACTCAGGAGGATGAGAGATAAATGATTTATATTGCCCTGCTAATCCTCGTTTTATGCCTTATCATAGGAGTCCCCGTACCAATTAGTTTTATGGCGTCAGGTGCCTGGCTTGTCTTCTTCGGTGGAGTAGACGGTATGGGCTACCCAGCTAGCCAGCTGCTACCCTATGGTTACAAACAGATGGACTCCGTCCCTCTTATCGCCATTGCCCTGTTCATTGCCGCTGGCGGCATCATGGAACGTGGGAAGATAGGTGAAAAGCTTATAGATTTTGTCGATGTCTTTGTTGGAGACCTTAAAGGGGGTCTTGGAATCGTTGCTACCATCTCCTGCGCTATCGTTGGTTCCATTTGTGGTGCAGCTTGTGCTACCTTGTCATGTGTCGGCACCATTACGTTTCCGAGGTTCAAGTCTGAAGGCTATCCAAGAGGCCTGGCCGCAGCACTTCTTGCCAATGCTTCTCTTCTTGGTCTTCTCATTCCACCAAATGCGACACTCATTATCTTTGCCTGGATAACCGGTCAGCCGGTACTTGCATGTTTTCTGGCTACGGTAGTGCCAGGTTTCATGGTCATATTTCTCCTGTGCGTCGTTAACAGATGGCTTTTACGGAATAACACTACAGTGCTTGTTGCCGAAAAGAGAACAGCTTCGCATAAAATAGAGCTTCTCAAGAAGAGAACGAGGCAGGCGGCTCCGTCGCTGCTGCTTCCGTTCATTGTTTTGGGTGGTATCTATGGCGGTTTTATGACCACCACAGAAGCCTCTGCCGTTGCCGTTCTTTATGCGATTCCTGTCGGAATGCTTGTATATAAAGCGCTCAACCTGAGGGGAACCTACGAAGTGCTTGTCGAGTCGGCAATTACTACGGGCGTTATCATGGTCATGCTTTATTCGGTTGCCATGTTAAGCCGACTCTATCTGCTGGAAGATCTTCCTGAAGTATTGCTTAGACTTTTTCAGGCGGTTTCCAACGACCCTATGGTTATCATGTTCATGATCAATATTTTTCTCGTAATCATGGGTATGTTAATGGATGACATCAGTGTGGTAGTTCTCGCAACGCCAATATTGATGCCGATAGTTATGCAGCTAGGCTTTAGCCCTATTCATTTTGCGGCAATAATTGGTGTCAATACAGGACTGGGCTGTATTACTCCACCTGCTGCTCCGGTTCTTTATCTGTCTGGACGCCTTGGTTCCGCCCCCATTGATGAGATGATGAAACCCTGCCTGTGGTTTATCGTTCTTTGCTGGATCCCGGTACTTGCTTTAGTAGTTTTCTTTCCAAAAATATCACTCATGTTGCCCCATATGTTTCTGGGTACACCTTGGTGAGGTAGGAAAATGACTTTTTATCGGAATTTTTTTGCTGTCCTATGTTTTGCTTTTTTTCTTGCTGGAATTACGACACAGGCGCCTTTTGCTTTTCTGGTTGCCCTCTGTTGTGGAGCGTTATCACGGACTGCTGGGAAGAGGGGTTGGCCAGATCCTTTTAAGAAAAACTAACCAATGTTCATGAGAAATGCGGATTAGTGCTTTGTCAGACAAACGATGAAAGCATTTTGCCACCTTTTGTTATATCTGGTTGTTTGAATTGGCAACCAAGGAGAATTGCAGTGTTTTTAACATTACGAATCAATACAGTTACAGGAAAAGCAGTTAAGGAACAATATAACTCGCGAGAGTTTCTGCTGGGTGGACGTACTCTATCCTCCTATTTGGTGAGCCAGGAGGTTCCTGCCGACTGTGACCCTTTTGGTAAGAGAAGTAAGCTTTTCTTTTGTAACGGTGCTCTGGCAGGTACTACGGTCTCTAGTGCAAACAGGCTGAGTGTTGGCGGTAAAAGTCCTTTGACCGGAGGTATAAAAGAGAGCAATGCCGGAGGGGTAGTCGGCCTGAGAATGGCACAGCAGGGTCTTCGTTGTATTGTTCTTGAGGATATGCCGGATGGGGATTCCCCATGGAAGATTGTGGTTATCGGTAAAGAAAAAACTGAGCTTATTGACGGAAGTTTCCTTGTTGGAAAAGGGGTGTATGAGAAATCTGAGCTGCTGAGTGAGAAATTTGGCAAAAAGGCTGGTTGTATAACAATCGGTCCTGCTGGAGAAAACCTGCTTTTGGCCTCGGGTCTTGCATGTTCCGATCCACACGGTGTCTGTTCTCGATATGCTGGTCGTGGCGGTCTTGGTGCGGTAATGGGCTCTAAACGGATAATCGCCATGGTAATCATGAATGATGGCGAAGAAAAACCACAGTACGCTAATCAGCAGGCATTTAGGGATGGCAGCAAAAATATTATCAACCTCCTTAAAGAGAACCCTGTCTCTTCACAATTCACCAAATACGGTACAGCTGCCATGGTAGATATCTGCCAGGCCCTCAAAGTGCTGCCAACCAGGAATTTTACCAGCGGCACAATGGAGGATGCGGAAAAAATAAATGCCCAGACCATGTATGACACCATTAAGGCTCGTGGTGGAGAAGGGCGGACCCAGCATGCCTGCATGAACCCGTGTGCAATTCAGTGCTCCAACGTCTATCCAAACGAAAAAGGTGAGATTCTCTGTTCCCCAATTGAATATGAGACAATGGCCCTGATGGGCTCTAACCTCTGTTTGAAAAATCTCGATACCATAGCTGAGATGAACAGAATAGCAAATGATGCAGGTGTTGATACTCTGGATGTTGGTGCGGCAATTGGTGTGGCTCTAGAGGCAGGTGTTGCCGAATTTGGCGATGATAAAGCTGTTATAGAGCTGATGAATGAGGTGCTGAATATTACTCCTATGGGCCGTATCCTTGCATCGGGATGCAAGGTATCCGCACAGGTCTTTGGTGTAAAGCATGCTCCCCATGTACTTGGCCAGGCTCTGCCTGCCTATGAGCCTCGGGGCACCAAAGGTATGGCGATGACCTACCTCTCCTCCCCGATGGGCGGTGACCACACCTTCGGTTTTACTTTGAGGGATGAGGAAGACCCAATTACCAAGGAGGGTAAGGTTGCCTTGTCTAAAAAATTCCAGGTGATCGGGTCACGTATGGATGCTATGGGAACGTGCAATTTTGTGCGTTATTCCGTGCGTAACGATATGTCGCCTCTGTTGGATCTGATTAAAGCGCGTTATGACGTTGATATTTCCGCTACAGAATTCGATGATTTCGTAAAAGACACTCTTCGCAGAGAGCACCAGTTCAATAGCGATGCGGGAATCACGGCGGCTGATCATCGTTTTACAGAAACCTTCTACTCCACTTCGCAGGTAGATACTCAGGAAAAGATAGATATTACCGATGAAGAGGTGGCTGAGGCTATGCAGTGGTAACGGTCAATTTTAAGTTAACTGACCTTGGTCCTGTCTGTCTGGATACCGACAGGCCAGAAAAACTTGAAATAATCTTTTCTCTGTGCCCTGCAGAACATGCCAAAAAAATCGGTTCTGTGATCGTTATACGATCCGGAAAGGTTATTGGTAAAGAGGCTCTGGTTGAACCTAATGATATACTTGATGTCTACCCTGCTCTTTCAGGAGGGTAGACATCAAGTATACACGTATCCTGAAATGTAACATGGGATAACGGTCTATGGTGTTGGTGATAAAAGACACCTCTTTCTTTCGTAGGGCTATGCCTTCTGTCTTTCCCAATACATCCCACGTTGGAGTGCCCAATTTTTCAGCGCCTCTGGAGATTTTGGCTTGCTGATAAAGAATCCCTGCTGAAGGTCACAATCCATCTTTTGTAATACGCGGGATATTTCCTGTGACTCGACACCTTCTGCTACAACTTGCAATCCGAGATTATGCGCCAGCTGGATGGTAGCATTGACAATTGCCGAATCACTGTCGTTGTTGAGCATATCGATGACAAAGGATTTATCGATTTTTAATTCGCTTACCGGGAGTTTTTTCAGATACGAGAGAGAGGAGTAGCCTGTACCGAAATCATCGATTGAAATACTTACTCCATGATCATGGATATGCTGCAGAATCTCCAATGATCGTTGTGGGTCCATCATAATTGAGGTTTCAGTAATTTCCATGATCAGGGATGTGGCCGGAAAATCATGCGAACTTAGTAGGCTGATAAGGTGTTCAGGGAATTCTGGATTGAGCAGACACATTGCGGAGATATTTACTGCCAGCTTGATCTCAAAACCCTCTCTGTGCCAAGCAGAACATTCTTCCAACGCCTTTTTTAGTACCCATATGGTAAGATCGTCGATTAAGCCAGTACGTTCGGCAAGTGGAATGAACTCATCGGGTGGCATCATTCCGTGGTTTGAATGCTCCCACCTTACAAGGGCTTCAACTGCGTTGATTTCTCCTGTTGTACTGAGAATCTTTGGCTGATACTGAAGCAGTAGTTCGTCGTTTTTTATTGCTTGCCGCAACTCACCCATAAGTGTTAAGCGGTGGGGGCTGTGTTCATCAAAGGCAGCTGAGTAGTTCGCAAAACCAAGTTTACGTTGCTTGGCAACATACATTGCCACATCTGCCCGCTGAATCAGGGTGTCCGCATCTTTTCCATGATCTGGAAACAACGTTGCACCTATGCTGACCTGAACTTCAAGGGCCAGCTTGTTAAGTAAAAAGGGTTCGGTGAGTGATTTCTGGATCTTTTTTACAATATTCTCGACATCTTTTCTTTGTTGCAGTTGTGGCAGGACAACGCCAAATTCATCGCCACCGATACGTGCCAGAGTGTCGGATTCCCTGATAACATGTGAAAGTCGTAAGGCTAACTGCTTGAGAAGTTTGTCGCCATAATAATGGCCAAGAGTATCATTTACCTCCTTAAAACGATCCATATCGAGCAATAGGACTCCAAGAAGAGCTTCATCCCGTTTGGCCATAATGGTAGCCTGCTGGAGACGATCGAGAAATAATGTTCGATTGGGTAATCCGGTCAGTGAGTCGTGGGTTGCTTCATGGGCGGCTTGCTTTTCTAATATTTCCGATTGTCGCCTGAGTTCATGAGTTTGATCAAACACCATTGCTCCGGCCTCTAAGGAGAGCATTGAACTGACAAATTGCCCCCAAAGAGCAAATACAAAAGGCGTGGCATCAAGAAACCAGAGTACGACATTGGTTTGCTGAGCATGAACAAAAGCTTGTAACGTTATTTCTCCTGAAACAAAGTATCCTGACATAACAGTTGCAATCAGGATAGCAGTTACTGCTATGATAACACCTATGATAGAGTGTCTGGACGCCTTTTGTTTGAGTATAGAGGCATTACTTCTAAGTGTTTGAGCTGAGTTTTTGTTCATAATCTCAGTTGATTGAATAAATTGTCACCAGCAACACTTCTTTCCGGTTAGTTGTACCCGAATCCAACCTGGCGCTTTCAAGGGCCGTAGCCACAACTTGTGGGAGAGTTTCAGTTTATTGCTTTAGTGTAAAACAATGTACTATTATACGGAATAAAAGCGCGGTGTAAAAGGAAATATCTATTCAATTCAAACTATAAGGTGGCTTGTGTTTGGTATATTTTGCATAAAAGACTAGAGCCCCTGAAAACACATAAGTATTGATGATTTTGCAGTATGATGATGAATGTCCTCACTGTCTCTATGGTATCAATATAACAACTATTCATGTACGATATTCCTGGCCATATCGCATTTTTGTATCGGGGCATTTCTGGTTTTGGCAGGTAATGTTTTTGCACGCCGTTTACCCGAAATTCCATCAGTTTGAAAAATGACACATCATCTGGCAATAGTCGGAAGATTCAACAGGTACCATGACAATATTAGACGAATTAGAGGAGTTGGCAGAAACTTCGTATAAAGAGTTTAATCGCAAAATAGTTCCTACCAGACAAACCACATTAGGGGTTCGATTACCTGTTTTGCGAAAAATTGCCAAGCGTATTGCTCACGACAATCCGATGGAATTTATCACGTCAGATAAAGAGAATAGTTATGAATTGATTATGCTGGAAGGTCTGGCCCTCTCGTATATGGATGCATCGTTTAAAGAACTCGTACCTTTGGCAGAAGCATTTCTTGAAAAAGTTGATAATTGGGCACAGGTTGATTCAACGATATGTAATTTTAAGAATATCAAAAAAGAGAATAAGGTCGTTTTACAAACTGTTTCCAGGTGGTTGAAGTCGGATGATGAATTCATCGTCCGTGCCGCACTGGTTATATTGCTGGCTCATTATGTAGAGAAAGACAATCTGCAGATGATTTTTAACTATTCAGAAGAAGTTCGGCACACCGGCTATTATGTGTACATGGCTAATGCCTGGCTTATATCTGTTTGTATGGCCAAATTTCCAGATGAGACACTCGATTTTTTACGTAATAACAGCCTGGATAGTTCAACACATAATAAGGCAATTCAGAAGTCGAGAGAAAGCTACCGGGTCTCCGAGGAACATAAAGCGTTACTTAATAACTTAAAACGAAAATGAAAATTGCTGTTTCTGTAGTCACGTGCTGATCAGTATATAGCACTCTACGAATGAGTGTATTGGAAGATAGCGTATTGAACATGATGTATTTTGTATAAAAGAGGAGATGTACTATGCAGAGAAAAGAAAAGGCGTTAGCGCTATTTGCTGATAAATTTAACTGCAGTCAGGCTATTTTTGCAGCTTACAGGAATGTCGATGTATTAGACGAAGGGAGTGCCTTGAAGCTTTCTACCGTTTTTGGAGGTGGCGTTGCCTGCACCGGAAGTGAATTGTGTGGAGCTGTTTCTGGTGGACTGCTTGCCATATCAATGCAGTATGGGAAAAGTGATAGAAACGAGCAGGATGCGGTTGGGAAAACCTATGATATTGGCAAACGTTTTATTGCTGACTTTACTTCAAAAATTGAATCGGAATCGTGCCGGTGTGAAGCAATTCTGGGGATAAATATCTCCATTCCGGAAAACCTGGAGAAAGCCAGAGAGCAGAAGTTATTTGAAACCCAGTGCGTGAAAGCTATTACAGTCGCATCTGATCTTTTAGATAAACTTCTCTAACTGTTTAATGAAAAATGAAACTGACGAAAAAGAAAGCTGCGATAGTTACAGCTGCAATAGAGCATTGGGGCGGTACAGGTATTGTCTCGGAAGACCAGAAGCAAATGCTGTTAAATGATGTGGAAGTTATTGGGTTTGACTGGAAACGATTAGCCAAATACTCATTCTGGGTATCCATTATTTGCATCGTTATATCAGTTGCCTCTATTTTTGCTGATGAAATGTTGTTGGCACTATTGGAGAAGGTATTTAATGCCCCGGACAGCATAAGGTTTATTGTGGCATCTAGCATTGCTGCACTGCTTTACATGTTTGGTCTTAAACGGAGAAAGAGCAAGCCTCTGAATACTTACAGTAACGAAGCTGTCTTTTTTCTTGGAGTTATGGCAACTGCAGCAGCAGTTGGATTTCTTGGAATGGCCATTGATACCGGAAGTGGTCACTTTTCATTACTTATCCTGCTTGCCTCAATCATTTACGGCATACTTGGCCTCTATTTTCCTTCAAAACTTGTCTGGATCTTTGCACTGCTTTCTATCGGGAGCTGGATGGGGACTGAAACCGGTTATATCTCCGGTTGGGGTGCATATTATCTAGGGATGAACTTCCCTTTGAGGTTCGTGATTTTCGGCCTTGGCCTTACTCTTGCCAGTTGTTCTTTTCATAGTTGGGACCAACGCCGGGATTTTGTCAGACCAACACGGGTAATGGGATTGCTCTATTTTTTCATAGCGCTTTGGATAATGTCTATCTTTGGAAATTATGGCGACATGTACCAGTGGGAATCTGCAAAGCAGATAGAACTGTTTCACTGGTCTCTAATATTTGCAGTTGCGGCCATTGGTGCAATGTATCACGGGATCAAAGAAGATGATGGAATGACGAGAGGTTTTGGTATAACTTTTTTGTTTATTAACCTCTATACACGGTTCTTTGAGTATTTCTGGGACACGACACATAAGGCGATATTTTTTGCAATTCTCGCTGTAAGTTTCTGGTTTTTAGGGTCCCGCGCAGAGAAAATATGGACAGTGGGCGGACGTGTGAAAACGAACTAAATTTCGAAGTGATAACGTGTAAACAGGCCACCAGAGGACTGCATGAAACTATGTATAATAGAGAAAAGGGGAAGTTATGACTGAGTCAAAAGAAATGGTTCCGGTAAAAAAGCGGTTACGATTCAAGCTGCCCTCATTACCGAAACTCCCGCCTCTTCCTTTTCTGCTGATTTTAGCAGCAATGGGGCTGTTTGTTTTTATCTGGGTTTTCTGTAGGATTGAGCCTGGTGGTGATGAGGTTGCGGTGCTCATTCGAAAAACAGGTACGAATCTCAACTCCGGACAGGTGATTGCCCTTGATGAAAACCAGAAAGGTATCCAGCTTGATGTGCTAGCCGAAGGGCGATACTTCAAAAATCCATACACCTGGAGCTGGAAAATTCACAGGATTCTTGATGTTCCTGCCGGTAAACTTGGTGTTATGACAAGACTTTATGGTGAGGAGCTCCCTCCTGGAAAAATAATTGCCGAAGAGAACCAGCGTGGTATCATGCAGGAAATATTGAGACCTGGTAAATATCGTGTAAATCCATATGCTTACCATGTTGCAATGTTTGATGCTATAAGCATCAACCCTGGTCATGTGGGTGTGGTTACGACGCTCACCGGTAAAGATGTTTTGAATAACGAACTGGCTGAGGACGAGCGCAACACCTTTATGGTTCAGGAAGAGTTGAAAGGTGTTTCCGGCAGGCTTCTTGATCCAGGTAGTCACTATCTCAATCCGTATATGTACAATATTGTTGAGGTGAACACTCAGAGTCAGCGTTTTGAAATGTCCGGAGTAGATGTCATCAACTTTCTGACGCTGGATGGTTTTGGGGTGACTGTGGAAGGTACTATAGAGTTTGGTATTGAGCGTAATGAGGCAGCATTCCTTACTCATCGTGTAGGTGATATGGATGACATTATCAAGAAAATAATTCTTCCACGAGCTCGAGGCTTTAGCCGTATTGAAGGTAGTAAGCATCCTGCGGTCAATTTTATTGTGGGTGAAACCCGGCAGAAGTTCCAGAGTGATCTGGAAAGTCATCTGCGCGCCAAGTCTAAAGGTTGGGGGGTTGATATCAAATCGGTACTGGTTCGTAAAATTATTGTGCCGGATGAGATCGCCAGTATTAATCGGGACAGAGAACTGGCCGTGCAGGACGCAGCCAAATACGACCAACAGATTATTCAGGCAAAGTCGAAAGCTGAATTGACCAAACAGGAGATGTTGGCAGTTCAGAGCAAAGAGAAAGTCGAAGCTGATACCAAGCGGATTCGTGCGGTAATCGATGCACAGCAGGATCAGAGTGTTCGTTTGATTGCAGCTGAAAAGGAATTGGGAGTTGCCAGACTGGAATATGATGCAGCCCTCTTCCAGGCGGAGGCGATTTTGTTGACTGCAGATGGTGAAAAAGACGCGATTAAGGCACAAAACGAAGCTGAGGCAACAGTTTTAGCTGGCAGGGTAAATGCACTGGGAGGTGGCGAGAGTTTTGCCCGGTATACACTTTATGAAAAAATTGGCCCACAGGTAGGTTCTGTGTTGAGTAGTGATTCTGCTGAAGGGATTGGTAGTATTTTCGGAACATTTGTACCTGCTAAGGGAGGTGCAAAATGAATAAATCTCTTAAATTTATTCTAACAGGAATTGTGATTCTGGCCGTCGCAGAGGGGATATGGTTATGGGGATTCTGCCGTTTCTATGTCGGCCCTAACCAGATGGCGATAGTAACTGCCAAAAACGGTGATTCTCTAGACCCTGGGCAAATCCTTGCCCGACCGGGTCAGAAAGGCATTCAGGAAGAGACATTGGGTGAGGGGCGGCACTTCCTGAATCCGGTATTTTATGATGTGGAGATTGTGAGAGCCGCTATTGTTCCACCAGGCAAGGTGGCTGTAGTAACTTCCAAAGTTGGTAAAAAACTTGCTGAAGGTGAATTTATTGCCAATCGGGGACAAAAGGGTATATGGCACAGTGTACTGGGGCCTGGCAAGTACAGAATGAATCCATATGGGTATGATATTCGGATCGTTGATGCCATAAGTATTCCCATTGGCTATGCAGGTGTAATCACCTCACTCTCTGGAGAGCAGGCCGCTAGTGGCCAATTTGCCAAGGAGGGACAGAAAGGTGTCCGAAAGGACGTGCTACAGCCCGGTCTCTATTATGTAAATCCTAAGGAATACAAGGTGGATGTGCTGGAAGTTGGTATTAATCAGGTCTCTCTGCTGGGCCGCAGCGGTGGCAAGGTGGTCACTAAAGCACGACAGCTTGGCCAGAACGAAGTGCTAAACGAATTGCAATCTGCGGTACTGCAGAAGCAGGAGGCTAAGCGGCAGGATTATTTCAGTAAACGTTCATCTACCAATATGCTTCAGAAGGCACCCCGTGGTGAGCAGGTTGATTTTGATAAAGGACGAGCTCTGGTGAATGTTGCCCCTGCACCACTTGAGGAAGGTGAAATGAACCTTACTGAGCTGGTGAGTTTTCCTTCCCGTGACGGCTTTCAAATCAGTCTTGATATGACTGTTGAATTTGAATTGTCTCCAGAGCGAATTGCAGGAATTTTTAGACGTTATGGAGATCTTCCGGCGGTGGTTGATAAGATCATTATGCCACAGATCACCTCGATATCCCGTAACAAAGGATCGGAATATCGGGCAAAGGATTTTATTGTTGGCGAAGGAAGGGAAAAATTCCAAAATGATTTAACGGTCTCCCTGGAACAAACACTCGGGGCTAAGGGAATCAAGGTGTATAACGCGCTTATTCGTCATGTTGAGGTACCGGATGAAATCCGGGAACCTATTCAGCAGGCCAGTATTGCCGTTGAGCAGGATCTGACCAACAAAGAACGGCAGAATACCGCCCGGAAACAGGCCGAGCTGAATACTGAACTCTCTCTCATTCAGCAGCGTGGAGAGCAGGTCATGCAGGAGACGGAAAAAATAAAGGCAGAAATTGCCGCTGATCTTGGCAAGCAGGTGGCAGAAATTCAGGCGGAGACTTTGAAAAAAGCTGCTGAAATCAAGAAGCAGACCGCTGCTATTTCAGCCAACCGAGTACGTGTTCTTGGCCAGGCAGAGGCTTCAGCTCTACAAAAAGTAGAAGGTGAGAAGGCCGGTGGCTTACAGATGAAGGCGTCAGTGTTTAAGAACCCTGTAGCATATGCCCAGTGGAGATTTGCTGACACTCTTAATCCGGATATGAAATTTAATATCATCCATGCCGGCGAGGGAACTCTCTGGACAGATCTGAAAAAGACAGGTTTTGCAGAACTTGGTGGAGCCAGTCTGTTGCAGAAGAAGTAGGCAACCTTGATGTAACGAAAAGGCCGTTTGTGTATCTGCGGCCTTTTCGTCAATTCATCGTATGAAAAAGCGGGCTATCCAACATGTTCTGCTTTGGTGTTGCATCAATTATCCACTCGGCAGTTCAGCGTGCCATTCTTGACTCGATCCTTCCTAAAGGTATACACTTGTTCGAAAGTAACAGGTAATCGGAATACACAGAAGATGCCTGCTCAAGTGTTGTTTGTGCTGTTTCTTCGCTGCACATAATTATATCCTCTGTAATTGTATACATTGAGATGGTACGTAGATGCGGGGAGTCAAATTAACTATTGTCATCATTTAAATAATGATGACAATAGTTAATTTCTGTCTGTTAAATAAGTAGCTAAAACAGGGGGGTGGCGAAGGTGGTGATTCGTTGGGGCCCGATAATTAACTGTAAATGATAATTACATTAAGAGCTTTTATGAGAAACACGATTTGTACTCTTTGTCTTACCACTTTAGTCATTACCTTGAGTGGCTGCGTGGCCAATGATCTCGGTCAAACTATCAAAGGAGATTATTTTTTACACAGTGATCAGCCTGGAAAGGGCCGGGAGAGCTTTCAACAAGAGGTTGAGAAAAACCCTGACAGTGCTATCGCAAATTATTACTACGGTCGTTTCCTGTTGCAGGAGAATGAAAATAAGGAAGCTCTTGTGCACCTCAAAAGAGCAAGTGCTCTTAACCCGGATGATGCTGATTATCATTTTTGGGAAGGGGTGGCGTTTGGGGCAAATAAGATGAATAACGACGAGGAAAAGAGTTACAGCAAGGCGCTTAGCATTGATGCAGAACATCTTCAATCTCTTATTTACCTGGGGCATAGGCGTTTGGCTAAGAAAAAATATAAAGAGGCACTTGAGTTGTATAATAGAGCCCTTGACATTACCTCTGATAACCCGTCGGCTTTATATAACCGTGCTCTTACTCTACATAAGCTGCGAAAGACGACCGAGGAGACAGCAGCCTGGATTGAGTATCTTAGCTTGTATCCTTCAGGTGGTATGGCAATTCGGGCAACAGATTTTTTGAATGCGGCAGGAAATTACAGCTTCAGGAATCATACCCTTGGTGTCCGTACTGTTACGACCGAGAAAATCAGGTTTATTTCATCGGGTTCTGAGTTGGCCGAATCCAGTTACGAATCCCTGCTGGTCATAGGTAAGGTGTATACCCGCATGGGGCAGGGGACATTACAAGTAGTCACCTACCAGAAAAATAATAAGGAGCTTGCCCATAAGCGAGCAATAGCTATCAAGAAATATCTGATTACCAACGTTCCCTCCATCTCTAGTAAGCAAATAGGCATTAGCTGGTTTGCAGAACCTCAGAAGGTAGTAGTCAACAAGAAAAAGCGGAGGATTGATGAATCTGTCAGCTTTTTTGTGACTATGAAATAGCCCTCAAATATAAAATACGATATTCGACGTTTTAATGTGACCAATAGCTTTGGCGCACGTTTATTCAAATAGGGGCAATCAACTTTTATGGGGATTTCTGATGAAGAGCTCATTGAGAACATTCGGGGGGGAGATGCTGATTCCTTTTCGGTCATTGTTGATCGCTACAAAGTACTGATCTATAATCTGATGTATCGATACAGCAGTTCGGCAGACGATGCGGCAGACATGACCCAGGAAGTTTTTTTTCGGATCTTTGAGAAATCCGGAAAGTATAAGAGGCAGAAGAAGAAGAGTTTTTTTGCCTGGATGTACACTCTTGCATTGAACTATGGTCGTGATTGGGCGAGGAAAAAGAAAAACAGTGAACGGTGTATTGATAGACTCAGCAGGGAATACGCCAATAATGATGCGCAATCGCCTGGGCGAATTGTTGAAGCAGACCAGGAAGCAGAAGGCCTCAATTTAGCCCTTTCAATGCTCACCGGGGATCGTAGAGAGATGGTGCTGTTGAAATATCGGCATGAGCGTTCCATTAAAGAAATAGCAGAAGTCTTTGATCTATCTGAGAGTGCTGTGAAGATGCGCCTTCAACGAGCACTTGGCGAACTGGGTGAAACACTCAAGAGGCAGAGAAGTGGAGCAAAAAACAGATAATAGCACTGAGCAGGATCTTATTGAGCAGCTCAAAAGCCTTCCTCTCCAGCAAGTGCCTACAGGCTTGACCGAAAGGGTAATGGCCCGTGTTGCTTCGCGGAAACCAACAAAGATTGGTGCTATCTGGCAGTATATCTCGCGATCTCAATCTATTTCCATAAAGCCAGTTTATGTCTTTGGTGTAGCACTCCTTGTCTGTGGTGCATTCTTTCTCAGTAAGAATTACCAGCAACCTTCTCCACTCGCACAGATTCAATCAGAAATGCTAGAAGACCCAAGGTCAGCATACCTGGTAGGTCGTGGGCTACTGCGGGTAGACAATAACCCGGCGCAGGCGTTACCTTTCCTGCAGCGGGCAGCATTACTCGAACCAGGCAATCCTGAATTTGCTTATTGGGAGGGCATTGGTTATTGGGCAAGCGGAGACAACGAAAAAGAGCGTAGCAGCTACCTCAGAGGTCTTGAGGTAGATCCTGCTGATATTCCACTGCTTATAAATCTTGGACATAGTTACTTGAGTGATAAGAAGTATCACGAGGCACTGAATACGTATCAGGAAGTGCTTGCACTGTCTCCTGACGAATCTGTTGCACTCTATAACAGTGGCTTGGCGTATCGTGCTCTTGGAATGATATCCGAAGAGAAATATGCCTGGCGTTCTTTTCTTCATGCTAACCGAACTGGTTCTCAGGCCTTCAGGGCTGTTCAGCGTTTGAATGAATATGGCGATTTTTCATTTCGCATTTATCCGGTGGGTTGGCATAAAGTCATTATTAACCAGCAGGCATTGTTAGATGAAACCCTATCGGTAAAGAAGAGACAGGAAGAGTTGGTGCCCATTACTTCAATTCTGGAGATGGATGAACGGTTGAATCTCGAGGTTGTCGTCTTTTGGGAGCATGACTACGAGGCGGCCAGGAAAAGGGCTTTACAGCTAAAGAGCATGATCGTTGAAAATAGTACTCAAAATCTGGGAAAACAGGTGAAACTCAGTTGGTTTGATTCACCAGAAACAATACAAAAGTCTGATAACGCGTCAGGTGTTATGCTTTCAGAAGGGTTGCTTCTGTTTGGCCACTTGACAACTGAAAGTGAGAGGGAGATTACAATATGAGGTTATGGAAATATCTGCTGATTCTGTCTATGGCACTGTGCTTGTTAATTCCTGTTGTGGGGATTGCAGCTGATGAAGATCCTGTTGCACCGGAGGATGAGGCCCCAAGTTTCCAGAATCCTGCCCAGGCTCAGCATGCAGCTAATGTTGCAGAGGCATCGTTTTCAGAGCAGGATGAGGCTCGCGTAGAAAATTATGCCGAGGATGTTGCAGAAAAAACTGCCACCGAAACAGCAACGACGAGAGCTGAGTTAGCTGCGAACACCTATGCGACCGAAGAAGCAGAGGCATCCGTTGTTAAAACTGCTGAGACATATGCAAGCGGGATTAATTCTGACCCAGATTCTGCGGAATATCAGCGGGCTTACAATTACGCCTACGAAAGGGCTACTAATCCAGACTATTCTAATGCATACGATGCAGCATACGAGAAGGCGTATGATGCATCGTATGATAGATATTACGATGCCGCTTACAAGCAAGCATACGATTCAGCATATGACGAAGCGTATGGTTACGGAGTTTCCAGAATTACCGGTGCTAAAGTAGAAGACATAGAGCGATTGCGTGAAGAAGAGGGAATGGGATGGGGCGAGATTGCTAAAGCGTATGGAGTACACCCCAGTGTCCTCGGGCTTGGGAAAAAGGGTGTAGTTACCATGGATGATGAAATTGAGGCGGTGACCAGAAGAAATACCCGGACTGGGTGGGATGATGGAACTGGGTTTAACACGCATAGGAACAAAAACAACAATGGTTCAAGAGAGTTGGGACTGACAGAAGCTAGCAGTGCAGCACTAACCGAGGTAAAAGGCAATAATGCCGGAGGGAAAGGCAAGAGTTCAGATTCTTCTGAATCCAATTCCTCCAGCAGTAAGAGTAAAGATAAAGGTAGCAATAGTAGTGGCAAAAGCGACAACGGGGGAAATGGAAATAGCAAAGGTAGTGACAACGGCAACGGTAACGGCAACGGTAACAAGGGTGGAAATGGTGGTAACAAAGGTGGGAACGGAAAGAACAAGTAGCCAGTAGGCTATGGGGATGGGTTAATGCAGAATAACTCAGGCTTACTTTTCTGTTTTACGGAAAATTGAGGGCCCTCCGTTTTGATTAATGTATGAACCAACAATCAGGACATAAAGAGGTAGCCCTCATGGAATTTGATACCGCTCTTGAAAGAGTGCACTGACCCGAGGATATGTTCAATTCTGAGTGAGGAGTTGTTGTCGCTTGCCCAGGTGTGTGTATACGGCATTCTACTCATTACTATTAAGATGGTTGGCTGTGTGCTGGCTCATTTAATCAAAATGATTGCTGCCCTATAGAGGAAAACAATAAACCAAAGACTTGGTATAATGTGAGCATGAATCTTTAATCAATGTGCTACAATTAAAGCGTTCTTGCCGAAAATGTATCGCAGTTCTGTAGATCACCTGATTGCAGTCCTGCTTCAAACCACCTGACTCTTTGCTGGGAACTACCATGAGTAAATGAGTCAGGTGTCACATACCCGCGGGCCTGTTTTTGGAGCCGGTCGTCACCAATCATGCTGGCGGCATTCAAGGCCTCTTCCACATCACCCTGTTCAAGTATCTGCCGGGCTCTGTCAGCATGGTTTGCCCAGATTCCGGAGAAACAGTCGGCTTGAAGTTCAAGGCGAACAGAAAGCTGATTGTACTGTTTTTCTGAAACCTGTTTCCGCATCTGCTGAACTTTATTGCTTATACCGAGGAGGTTCTGGACATGGTGGCCAATCTCATGGGCGATAACATACGCCTGGGCAAAGTCACCCGGTGCACCCATCTTGGTTTTAAGATCCTTATAGAAGCTCAAATCGATATAGACTTTGCTGTCTGCAGGGCAGTAGAAAGGACCCATCGCAGCCTGTGCAAATCCACAGGCTGACTGTACTGCCCCCGAAAAGAGTACCAGTGTTGGTTGCTCGTACTGGGCGCCACCCTGTGCAAAGAGCTCTCCCCATGTGTCTTCGGTATCAGCCAGTACGACAGAGACAAAATCAGCCAGTTCATTTTCAGAAGCATCCGGGACGTAGCTGGACTCCTGAACCTGACCATTATCCTGAAGTATTGAACCCTGCTCAAGAATTATGGCCGGATCGATGCCAAAGTACATGGCGACCAGGGCAACGAGAAGGATACCGATACCTCCGCCCTTGGTTTTTCCAGATAAACGGCGACCTCTCCTGTCATCGATATTGCGACTTCTGCGACCACCTTTCCAGCGCATATATGGATTCTCCTTTATGAAGTCTGGGCTTCTGTAATGCTAAATTTTGTTTAACAGCTGTTGAGGTCAGATGTAAAGCTATGACAACAGCGTCCGGGAGTGAGTTAGTCAAATGAATGAATCTGTACCTGATTACGTCCGTTTTTCTTGGCCGCATAGAGGGCTGTATCGGCTGAATCGATTATATCTTCATTGGAGGTGTTGGCACCTATTGTGATATTAGAGATACCAATACTTACAGTTACATTCAACTCTGCATCCTGAGTTGTTACCGTTAATTGTTCAACTTCCTTCCTGGTCTGTTCAGCTACAACGAGAGACTGCATAGCACTTATTCCGGGTAGAATTATGGCAAATTCTTCGCCTCCGAAGCGGGATACTATATCGGTCTCACGTTGCGCCATGTGGGTGAGGAGTTGAGATATTTGTCTCAAACACTCGTCGCCTGCAAGATGGCCATACGTATCATTTACTTTTTTGAAATGATCGATGTCAATAAGCAGTAAAGTTACGGGAATATGGTCCCTGCTGGATCTTTTTCGCTCAGTTGCTAAAGATTCGTCAAAGAAGGTCCTGTTTTTTAAGCCGGTGAGCCCGTCTTTTGTATTGAGTTGTTCAAGCTCAGCGGCATAACGTGTAACGGCAAATGCACCCTTCAGGCTTAGCCAGTATTCTTTATGCTGAATTCTGGTTATGGAAAACATACCTAGCCAGTAAAGTATAAAGATAAGTAAAAGCGAGCTTACATATGGGTTGGAGACAAACATCATCGCCAGGATCGGAGGAGTCAGAAACGCGGTAAACAGGCCAATGGCCAGAGCCCGGTCGGGGGCAACTGAGGCGGCACCACCACTGGTAAGTCCAGCAGTGGCTGTGATAAAGGCAAAGGTAAGAGGCTGGTATTCTGGCAGCACCAGGGTGAAGGCACAAAGTAATCCCCACACTGCCCCCGATGTCCAGACATGGGTATAGATTAGTCTTTTCCAGAGGCGAGCGCTGTGTGTGTAAATCCTGTCAAACCTGTTGATGAGGATAATTCTGGTAGTTGCCAGTGTGATTAGGAGCAGTGTGTAAAACCACCATTTTGCCGGATCTGAATTATGAAACGAATTTGGAACTGTTATGGCAATCCAGAGTATCAGATAAATGTACGCTCCTGTAAATGCACGTTTTGCCACATCCCGGTTGTACTGAAGCTGCATTTCATCATCAATGATAACATCTTCTATCAGGGCCATGCATTCTCCAACTGCAGATGTTTCGATGTAATTGTGTACGTTAATCCCGTAAAGAGTATACCAGATTACAACACAGTTGCGATAATTGCCTGGAGATTTTACAGGGCGAAGCTGCATGAGCGTACAACATTCGGCTACATTTGTTTTTGGAATCTTAACTGTTTAATTGATGAGATTCTTCGCGCATTTTGCTGCACTGTTTTACAAAGGCCTGAAAAAGAGGGAGCATGGTCGGCTTTTGGGTAGACACCATCATTTCCGGGTGCCATTGTACAAGGGTAATTGGTAGATCACAGTGCTCCATGCCTTCAATTATTCCATCAGAAGAGCGGGCAGTAATCTTGAGATTTTTTGCGGGTGTCTTTATCGCCTGGTGATGGCGTGAATTGGTGAGCACTGAAGCACCGAAGAGCCGATACAGCTCAGTATCCGGTTCAATTGTAACGATATGTTCATCGCCAGTCTCCAGGTTGTCGCCAATATGCTGGTGTAAAGGACCTGAAAGATCAGTGAAGATATCCTGATAGAGCGTACCACCCAGAGCGACGTTGATCAGCTGAGCTCCTCGGCAGATGGCCAATACTGGCATTTTTCTGTCACAGGCGATATGAAAAGCGGCTAACTGGTATGCATCAAGTTTGTTGTCAGTTGCCCCACAGCATGGGTTTTTACTTTCATAGTAAAGGGTGGGGTCAACATCCATGCCACCGGTAAAGAGTATTCCCCGAGCCAGGTGAAGAATTTCTGGCAACAGTTCGAACCTGTCTGTATACGGGACAATATATGCTAAACCTCCGGCTGTTTCGATCGCCGTAGTGTACGCCAATGGGGCAACATGTGACATGTTACCATAACGGTTGATATCGGTATAACAGATGACAGCTATTACTGGCTTCATGACAGGCTTATTTTATTTTTGGATCGAGTGCGGCCCGCAGACCGTCACCAAAAAGATTAAAAAATAATACAGTTAAGAATATGGCAATTCCGGGAAATATCGTCATATGGTCTGCAACCCCTATATAATCACGGCTTTCTGCAAGCATTGCCCCCCATTCAGGAGTAGGCGGCTGGGCACCAAGGCCAAGAAAGCTGAGACTTGAGGCTGTGATTATTGAGGTGCCGATACGCATGGTGAAATAGACGATGACGCCACTTAAGGTACCAGGCAAAATGTGAACAAACATCAATCGCCTTCTGGAGGCTCCAACACTTCTTGCTGCACGAACATAGAGACTTTCCTTCAGGCTGAGGGTACTGCCGCGGACAATTCGTGCAAAGGTTGGCATGCTGAATACTGATACTGCAACCACCACATTGACTAAACCCGGTCCAAGGATAGCCACAATGGCAATGGCCAGCAAAATACCTGGAAAGGCAAAAAGCACATCAGATGTACGCATGATAAGGCCATCCAGAAAACCTCCGAAGAATCCACTTATAAGGCCAAGAGTTACTCCAGCAAGTGCTCCGACAAGTACAGAGGTAAAGCCTACTGTCAGAGAAATCCTAGAGCCGTAAATGATTCGGCTGAGGATGTCACGGCCATAGACATCGGTTCCGGCCAGGTGTTCCAGGCTGGGTGGCATCATTGATAAATTATAGTCGGTGGCAAAAGGGTCATAAGGGGACACATAGGGTGCCAGAAGGGCTGTGGCAATGAGCAAAATGATGAAAACTCCGGCGACAAGGGCAGTTTTCCGTTGCTTGAATTTGTGCCAGAAGAGGCCGATTGGGCTGATGATTTGTTGATCCATGGGCAACACTATTCGTAGCGGATTTCTGGATTGATAAGGGCGTAGATCATATCAACCAGGAGATTAATAAAAACGAAATGAAACGAGTAGAGAAGGAGCAGTGCCTGCAGCACGGGATAGTCGCGTACTGCCACAGCCTCAATCATATAGCGTCCCAGGCCGGGCCAGGCGAAGACTGTTTCCACAACCACCGAACCACCCAGTAAGAAACCAAACTGGAGCCCGATCATTGTTACTACCGGAATGAGGGCATTACGGAAGGCGTGTTTCCACATAACCAGACGTTCGGAAACCCCTTTTGCCCTGGCTGTACTGATGTACTCTTCACTGAGAACATCAAGAAAGGCAGAAAGGGTGAAGCGGGCCATAATCGCGGCGACAGTTGCACCAAGTGTCAGAGAGGGCAGGATAAGTTCAGAAATTTTCCCCGTATAGCCGGCTACTGGAAACCAGCCAAGGTAGACGGCAAACAGTTGAATGAGGAGCAGGCCCAACCAGAACTGTGGCACAGAGATGCCGGAAACAGAAACGAACATCGCCAGGTAATCCTGCCATTTACCGGAATAAATGGCAGCCACTGCGCCAAAGAATACCCCGAAAAGAACTGACCAGGCCATACCGGTCATGGCCAGTACCATGGTTGGCATATAACGGAGAGCAATTTCATCAAAGACCGGGATATTTGTCCGAAGACTCATCCCAAGGTCACCAGTGAAAAGGTTGCCCATGTAGCGGAGATACTGTACGGGAAGAGGCTTGTCCAGCCCAAGTTGCTGACGCAGTAACTCGATAGTTTCCGGGTCAGCATCCTGTCCCGCCATCATCCTGGCGGGGTCTCCAGGCAGCAGATGCACAAAGGCAAATGCCAGGATGGAGACCACCAGCAGAACCGGCATCATTGAAATGCAACGTTTCAAAAAAAAACGAATCATATCTCGGAATACTCCGAATTATTGGGTCAATTCTGCATGCTCAACGGAAAACGCTCCATCGGGTAGCGGGTAGACACCTTGCAAATTTTTTACCTTAGCTGCCATGAGTGTATCAACAAACAGGTAACCCCATGGAGCCATCGGCCAAATCATCTCCTGCAGCTTGGCATATGCGTCACCACGGACTTTCATATCAGCAGAAGCGAGGCCGGCCTGAACGAGCTTGTCTACATCCGGACTTGAGAAGAATCCGAAATTTGACATAGACGGTGGGAACGCTTCAGTGGAGAGCAGTGGGCGAATACCCCAGTCAGCATCTCCTGTGGAAGCAGACCATCCGCCAAAGGCGATAAAAGGTACCGGGTTTGCGTCATCAACCTTGTGGCTTTCCAGTTTGTTGTAAAAGCTCGCAACGTCCATTGATTGAATATCACCGGTAATGCCAATGGCTTTCAACTGCTGCTGTGTCATTTCGGTGGCACGCAGTCGGTTGGAGGCATTTGGAGTGAGGAAAACAACGTTGAACCCGTCTTCATACCCGGCCTCTTTCATGAGTGCCTTAGCTTTCTCCAAATCATAGGGCCAGGTGGCCTGCTTGGAGTAGAACTGTAGGTTGGTAGGGATGATAGAGTCAGCCTCGGTCGCAGCACCACCCCAGGCGATTCGGATGATAGCCTGTTTGTCGAGGGCATAGTTGATAGCCTGACGGACACGGACATCGGAGAGAGGCTTATACTGGGTATTCATAACCAGGTAGCGTTCGATGATGGATGGCTGGGAGATGATTTCGATATTTGGATCACGCTCTGCCACCTGACGCAGCTCAGCTGGCATGGGGTAGATGTAGTGAGCCTGGCCGGCGCGCAGCATTGCAAGGCGCGAACCGCTTTCAGGAATTGGTCGGAAGGTAATTGAGTCAACTTTGACTTCGCCACGCCAGTAATCCGGATTTTTAACTATGGTCACATGGTCGCCAGAGACCCATTCTTTAAAGATGTATGGGCCAGTACCAACTGGGTGCTTGCTAACCTCATCGCCATATTCCTTGATCGCCTTTGGACTTTGAATGAGAGATCCGGGGTGGGCAATTGCATTAACAAAGGCACCAAACGGTTCTTTGAGGATAAAGCGTACCGTATAGTCATCAACAACCTGAAGCTCTTTGACCGGTTTCATCAGGCTGCTGCGCTTGTAGTTCCCTGACATCATCCGCTCAATGTTAACTCGTACTGCTTCAGCGTTAAATGCAGTACCATCATGGAATGTAATACCTTTCCTGAGAATAAAAGTGAATTCCGTAGCACTATCATTGTAGGTATAACTTTCGGCCAGCAGGGGAACAATGCTGAGCTTCTCGTCAAATCCCATCAGTCCTTGGAAAATAGCACGCTCTATGGATCCGGAGTACGTGTCTGAAGTGTCATGTGGGTCGAGCGATTTGGCTGTCGATTCTGAAGCATAAACAATGTCGTTAGGGCCGGCGTAGGCAGGACTTGCCAGCATAAGACCCGCCGCGATTAAGAGCGAAACTTTTTTAAACAGCATACTTTCCTCCTGAGATGAGTGGGTAGTGTCAGCCCGTTAGGGGGCTGAAAATATTTACCAGTTTTCTCCATTAGCTGAAGAACTGGCGACATAATGACCTGTACTGATTTCGATGAGTACAACCTGATCCGGTGGCTCATTCAATGCTCGGACGGGACTTGGGATTTCACCTGTCAGCATGTTAAAATCACTGCGTCTTCCCGGGTCAGCAACCGGGACTGCTGACAGCAGCTTTTTGGTATACGGATGGCTGGGGTTTTCGAAAATATCCTGTCGTGATCCCAGTTCGACTATCTGCCCAAGGTACATGACCGCTACCCGGTGACTTACCCGTTCGACAACCGCCATATCATGTGAGATAAAGAGGTAGGCAAGGTTAAACTCTTTCTGCAGCTCCATCATCAGGTTGAGCACCGTGGCCTGGATGGAAACATCGAGGGCAGAAACAGCTTCATCGGCAACTATTACTTTCGGGTTCGTAGAGAGGGCTCTGGCAATGGCAATCCGCTGGCGTTGACCTCCAGAAAACTCATGGGGGTACCTACTGGCGTGGGCTCCTGGGATTCCCACCCGATCCAGCAGGTATCTAACTTTTTCAGACCTGATAACCTTGTCTCCGAGATTATGGATAATCATGGGCTCCTCTATGGAGGCACCAATGGTGAGACGGGGATTAAGAGAGGCGAAAGGGTCCTGGAATATGAACTGGATATCCTGACGGAGAACCTGCATGGCTCGCGAAGAGAGCTCCATTATATGCTGACCGCAAAAGACTATTTCACCGCTGGCGGGTACCAGTCGCAGGATAGAGTAGCCGGCGGTGGATTTTCCGCAGCCTGACTCACCCACGATCCCCAGTGTCTCTCCGGGAAAGAGCTCAAAACTCACCTTTTCAACAGCGTGAACGAGATGGGTAGGTTTCCCCCAGAAGGTTTTTCTCGAGACAAAATGGGTGGTCAGATCTTTCACCCGTAAAATTGGGTCGGCACCATAATTGGCAGTGTCTATCTCAATTTCTGGTGGCAGTGGTTCATCTGCTGCGCGGTTTAGCTCTTTCTCCATCTCAAGGACAGGCAGCGTGGCCGGGTTTTTTCGCCCCTCCATACAACCAAGCTTAGGGACAGCTTTAAGTAAAGCTTTAGTGTATGGGTGCCTGGGCTGGGAGAAGAGCGTGTGGATGTTGTTTTCCTCAACAATTCTCCCTTTGTACATAACGATGACACGGTCAGCCAGCTCTGCTACAACTCCCATATCGTGCGTGATAAAAATCACCGCCATGCCCATTTTCTTCTGGAGATTACGGATGAGCCCTAGAATCTGAGCCTGGATCGTTACGTCAAGAGCTGTTGTCGGCTCATCGGCGATGAGGAGTTGCGGTTCACAGGCCAGGGCTATGGCTGTCATTACCCGTTGACGCATGCCTCCGGACATCTGGTGTGGATATTCATGCATTCGCCTGTCTGCATCAGGAATACGAACCAGCTCAAGAAGATCCTGCACAACCAAGGCAATGCGTTCTCTCGGGATTTTCTGGTGGGTCAACAGGGCTTCTGCTATCTGATTGCCAATGGTGAAAAGCGGGTTGAGCGAGGTCATTGGTTCCTGAAAAATCATGGACATGTCAAAGCCTCTGATTTTTTCTGCCTCACTACTGGAAAGGGTGGTGATATCCTGAATGGAACCGTTCTTTCGACGGAGTTGAATTTTTCCGGAATCGGTACGCACATTAGCGAGAAGCTGCATTACTCTTCGCATGGTTACGGTTTTTCCCGATCCTGACTCACCAACAATAGCAAGGGTCTCGCCTTTTTTAACGGAAAAATTCACATCATGTAGGACTGAAGTGAAACCGTCGTGGGTGGGGAAGCTTAACGAGAGGTTTTCTACCGATAGAATTTCGTCTTCGTGCATATATCTGTCGCTATTCAAAGTAACCTTTTTTACGGAGCACTCCACTTCTCTTGACAATATGGCCACCGGCTACTACATCGACAACTCCCATTGAGGAAGGGTCGAGCACCAGCACGTCAGCGTCAGCGCCAGTGGCAAGTACGCCTTTCTTTCCACTGAGTCCATAGATTCGGGCAGGAGTTGTTGTGAGTGGGCAGAGGGCTTTTCCAAGGTCCATTTTTAAGTCGTTGACTAGCCTGTTGAGTTCAATTGATAGTGAGGTTGGAGTACCGATTCCCATGCCGATAATGTTTTTTCGGTCTTTGTCCCAGTGAGGCATTGAGCCGCCGGCATCGGAGCTGAATGTGACCTGATCGAAGACATCATTTTTGTCAGCCAGAAGAGCAAAGTCGGCAGCAGAAAGGTGTGGGTCGGTTTTGCTGGGAACTTCTGCCAGGCAGGTCGCATCAAGAATAGTGCCTCTGGTGGCAAGGGTAAATATCTGTTCCTGTAGCAGCGGATCCTTTCTGTTTACATGGGTGACAATAAAGGTATCGGCCCGAATTCCATGTTTTTCAATTACGGTGAAGATGAGTGTTAGACGTTCTTCCTTAATTCCAGTATGAACGGTGATAATGCCAGGTTTGCCAGCGACCAGAGCAGCAACCCGAATTTCGGCGGCCATGGTGGCCAGATCCTCGGCATTGACAAAAGGGCCACGCGTGTCGGCAAGGGCCAGCTTTAAGCCAATTACGGGCTTGATGTAGGTGAGGTCGCGGCCGATAGATCCGGTAATTGTTGGTGAGGGATGCCAATACGATCCGGTCAGCATGAATGCGGTTAACCCCTCGGTATTAAAGGCCTCTGTTTTGGCATAGAGGCTTTCTACCGAGCGAGTCAGGGCGTCTGTGCCAAGTAGCCCGACCGCAGTAGTTACCCCATTGTCAAAATTCATCGACAGTTGCATTTCAGGAGTACGGGTGTGAAAGCCACCTTCTCCGCCACCACCCGTAAAGTGCTGATGGCCGTCGATGAACCCTGGTGTGACTATCATGCCCTCAGCATTGATGGTCTCTGTTTCTCCGGGAAGAGAAGTCGGGTCTATTTTCTCGGCGATATGGATAATTCTTCCTGCAGCTATAACAATGTCTCTTTTGCCGAGAGGTTCAGGGGCAAATATGTCACCGTTTTGTATCAGAATCATGAGAAATTAATCCTATAAAACATGAGGGATATATGTATTGGATGATAGAGTTTAGGCATTACAACTAAATGGAGTCTTTGTCAACTGTTCAGGTACAGAGTATATGTGCTAACAGTCTGTAAAAATGATAGTTGTCTGTTTGGGATTAAATTTGATATCGTGTTAGGATGTGGAATGTTTTGTGTTGCTCAGTACAGGTGTCAGTAATATTGACTGTATAACTGACGTCCTGAAGTTGCGTCATTTAAAATCTTTTGGCAAGATGAATACCGGCCATCATACAGCGGACAGAACCTCCTGCAAGCTCGATTGTCGGTACCGAAAGCTCAACAATTTTGGCAGATTGCTCAATGATACGTTTTTGATCATTGGTCAGAGATGCTGCAGCGCGTTTTGAAATAGCAAGTATTCTTCCATTGGCGGCGGCAAGTTCCAGGGCATTACCGGCAAACTCATTTATCTGATGATTACTTAGGTGGATAACGGTCCGGCCCATTTCCTCTATGCGCTCCCGGATCTCGTCTCTTCTCATCGGGTCTACGATGATGTCAAGCCCCACGAGAGCGAAGTCAGTTGCAATACACATCATCACATTGGTGTGATAGATTGATTTGCCATCATCATCGGCGGTGTCAAAAGCCATTGGCTCGAAGTTGAAATGTGTGCAGAATCGCTCGAGTGGAATAGGATTCGCTCTGTTGGATCTGGCCGTGTAGGCTACACGGGCGCTATGATCGAGAACCATCGCTCCTGTTCCTTCTAAGAATAGATCATCATATTCAAGACAGGAATAATCAATAACATCCTGAACCCGATAGTCAGACTTGAGCATCTCGATAATGTCGTAACGTCTCTCACGACGCCTACTAGGGTTAAACATCGGATAAACGGCTACATGACCACCAGAATGTGTCGAAAACCAGTTATTTGGAAATACGGAGTCAGGAGTTTCTTTCTCCCCCCGATCCTCAAAGACATGAACAGTGACACCTTCGCTTTCGAGCTTTGCTGCGGCCTCTGTAACTTCTTTGTAGGCTGCTTTGGCAAGTTCCCTGTTAGACATTTCCCCATCTTTTCGTTGAAAAGCGTTGTCTGATGCAGTTTCTGGATTAGGGTGAAACCGGTGCGGTCGGACCATGATAATAGCACCAGGGGCCTGAATATATTTGGAACTCATGGGCAGATCTCCTTGAGAGCTGAGAGTTGGATCATATCGGTTGGCTATGAGTGACGAATATACTCAATATACGAATGCCTGACAATTATTACTATCTTGCAGCTACCTGATTTCCCATAACATAGTTTTCTACAAAGTCCCATGCTGCTTTCTTTTGCGATACACCATGCCGTTGAATCTGGCAATAACTTCACCCTCATCAGTGGTAACCAGAACATCATAGGCACCCAGCCTATTGGGTTCTGCTACTTCAGTTGCGGTGGCATGAAGTGTCCCTGAGGAGAGACCGCGTAAAAAAGAGATGTTTACGTTTATTGCAAGGGCTAACTGGCCATGACTGTTTGACGCCACTGCGAAGGCAAGGTCTGCCAGGGTGAAGATGGCTCCACCCTGAACAACGCCTGCAGCATTAAGGTGTTTGCTCTCAATTGTCAGAGAGGCTTTGCAATATCCTGCTGCGGCCTCGATTATCTCGACACCTGTGAGTGCGGCATATTGGTCGGCAGCAAATAGCTTTCGAGCTTGTTGTGTGTTCATAGTGTTCTGGTGATTGTTGAAGTGATGGTTTGGGACACAATATTTTTCTGACGCATACTATGATCAAAATGAGTCTATTGCCAATACTTTTACAATTTGTAAAGCCACTTTTGATGGTGAGACCTGGTCTTTGTCTTCCAGTCGGAAGAAAAAATGGTAGCTCTCAAAATCCTTTGCCGTAAAAAGTAACTACTCAAGACATCATCTTTTTTGGGGAATACATTGTAGTGTTAGCTGGTTATGGTGGCTGGAATATCCGGCTATACGCAGGCATCGCGTTTTCGGTGTATTGTTTGTTAGGAGGTGCTGTCTGCTTTGTCCTGCTTTTACTTGACAGGTTTTGAGTAAATAGTACACTGAATTAATACCTTACGGTGGCTGAAATTATTTATGTTTTGTAGGTAATCCATCGTGAAAATCTGGCATTGCCAATATGTTAGCCTGTTTGGCAATGAACTATTCTATATCATGCGTATTCTTCTCAGTTGCTGTGTCACGTATTGCTATTATATTCAACTACTAGGAGCGAGTTGGCTATGATCAGTAAAAATTTACTTCCAGCACGAAGCACCCTGCTTGCAGTGATCTTAATATTTACAGTCCCTGGTTTTTGCATTGGTGAGTCAAGCAAAAAGTCATACAGTGAAAAAGAAAAACTTCTGGAGATGATACAACAGCAGAGCAGGCAGCTGGAAGAACAACAAAAGTCCCTATTGGCACAGGAACAGCAGTTTCAGCAATATAGGGAGAAGATGCAAAAAGAGTTTGCCAACCAACAAAAGCGTATTGAAGAGTTGAAGGCTCTCGTTAGTCCTAATGCTCCGACACAGGGTACTCAAGCCCAAAATCCTGCATCTCAATCAACGCAGAAAATCGCTGCAGTACCTGCATCAACCACACCGAAAAAGAAGACAGAGAAAATACAACCAGTGGGCACACCGCCAGAAAGTACGGATGCAAGACGGCCACTTGAGATTGCAGCGATCTTTGACCAGCCGGGAGTACTGACCCCAAAAGGTTCTTTGAACCTCGAGCCATCGTTTCTCTATTCATATTCATCCAGCGACCGAATTGCTCTTGTTGGCTACACCATTATTCCTGCTATTACCATAGGCTTAATAGATGTTCGCAGCATATCTCGTGAGACGTATGTAACCAGTTTAGCAGCTCGTTATGGCCTCACCAATCGAATAGAACTGGAAGCGAGGATTCCTTACGTCTATCGTAATGAATCGGCATCTACATCACCTTTTGCAACTGCCTCAAACATAACTGATTCGTCTGCTGATGGAGATGGTATTGGTGATATAGATTTTGGTGTTCGCTATCAGATGAATCGGCAAACAGTTGGCGGACCTTCTTTTATTGCCAGTCTTCGTGTCAAAACTGATTCCGGTACAGGGCCATTTGACGTTTCATATGATCCTAACACCAACTTATATACCGAATCGCCCACAGGGTCAGGGTTCTGGGGGGTTCAACCTGGCCTTACAGCAATTTTTCCTACTGACCCTGCTGTTTTTTTTGGCAGCATAAACTACATGTGGAATATCGAAAAAGATGTAGGTACAGTTGATAATGTGGATTATGGAGATTTTGATCCGGGGGATTCGTATGGGTTCAGTTTTGGTATGGGACTGGCTCTTAACGAAAAAGCCTCATTTAGTCTTGGATATGAGCATACTGTCATAATGAAGAATAAACTAAATGGTGAGACAATTGCCGGTGAGCAGAATATCCAGGTTGGAATCCTTACCGTCGGGTATTCCTATCTTGTCCGTGATGACTTAAGTGTCATTTTTTCACTTGGTGCAGGATTAACGGATGCTGCACCCGATGTACAGCTCACGGTTAAAGCACCGTACAACGTTTTTTAACTCCTGCTTCTGGTGTAGTTTCTCGTGTAGCTCCCTGCTGCAGAATGATTGACATAACAGCATGGTATATCGAAGGTTGGATAATAGAATAAGAGGATGCTTCAATAGTGGGTAACCCCAATAGTATATCAATCTGCATTCTCGAGAAAAAGTGCGCTAGCCTGCATCTCTGATATAATTATTGGCGTGAATGTATTCGTTGGTATTGGAGGGATTGTAAGAGGTTTATTTGGCGAGATATGTCAATACTCTTCACCGAGGCATTGATAAGGGTAATGCTATCGATCACTCGTTGGTCCAGCGTGTTTTGAATGACAGTGTTCACTTGAGTACGAATGGCATCGGAAGTCATTGTGACAGATGAGAAATTGTTAACTTGTTGTGGGAGTATACTTTGTAAAGATGACGCATTGAAATTCGTCGCAACCTGCAGCACACCATCTACTAGAACAGCTTGCTCCACCCCAAAAGATATTTCCAGACCACCTGTGGAGGTAAAGCCTCCTCGCAGCAGATCTAGTTCCTGGTCAGTGACAACTTCTGCCTGGAAAATAGCAAAAGGGTCAGCCCAAGAGCATAAGGGGCAGACCAAACAAGCCATGATCTGAAAAAGTATAAACCCTTTACAGGTCAATTTGTTAACCCATTTTGCAGCCATGCTTCTCCTAAAAATCATTTTTGCCCGGTAACATCAGAGAAATTGCTGATAGTTCCTGACGTTCCAATACCAGATGCATTGGAGGTTTGGGGTTAATGTTCCACTCATCTTGCTGGTTGAAATACTGTTTGGCAACGTTGTGTTTACTCCGGATCAAAAAGAACAAGCCGCCCCAGATTGATTCAAACTGGCTGCGGTCCATTCGCCTAACCCCATTAGAGGGGTCTCCTAGCAAGACCTCTGTGGGGGTAATTCCCTTAATCACCACAAAGTGTAAATACCCTTTCTGGTTGATCAGAACTAAGGCTGGGATTCCTATTTCTTGCAACTTATCCAATGATGCTCTGAAACCGTCAGACTGATATCCTCTTCTGCTGAGGTAATTCTTGATATCAAGTAGTGAAAAACCATCTTTTTGTATTTTGTCTTTATTGCCTGCATTGTACATCGACTTGAAAATTTCTTCCTCGCTCACTGGGTCAGCGTAATGAAACGTCAACAATGTGGCAAGGGCAGCAGACCCACAACTAAAATCATATTGCTGCTTCAGGATAGTTTTGAAGAGTGCTTCTTTCCGGCTGGTGATGTTAACTGCAATGTTACCTCCTGAGGCACCGAAGACCATAACTGGTCCGGCATGTGCTATGGATGATAAAAGAAGCAATAATAGTGGAATAGATATCTTTAATGCCTGTATTCCCATAATGATTTCACTGTAATTGCAGATTCAGTATCAGAGCACTGTTAATGACAACCTGATTACCGGTATTCTGAATCACGGTTGATATCCCACTTGCACTGGAAAAAGCATCATGACTTAGTATATTGGCACCTGTTGTTGCAGAGTAGAGAATGTTATCTGTCAAATCTGATTGCACATTCATGTTATTTATGACCATGTCACGAATATCAATCTGCATACTCTGACCACCGCTAAGAGAATCAAGAACATTGCTACACACCGGTTCACCAATGTCAGATATCAGATCTGTGCCTGTAGTGACTCTGCTCTCACCAGCAACTACGATAGTGTTAAACAGGCAATTCCCCAGCAGTATGAGGCTGACAATAATTAATTGCGTACTAGTTCGCATACATTTACCTCGCCGATACACACGTTAGGGTGCTGAAGTACCTCCACGTTATCCAATCGAACCCAAGAAGACCTTTCGCCCAACTCTCATCTTGTTCCCACTCATGAGATTGGCTTAGTGGCGGTGCAGACAGTAACACCGCCACTAAGAAAGAATATTGCCTTATTGACCTAAATTGAGATTAGACTGAACATTGACTGATTGCTGGGTTAACGCATGGAAACCACTGTTCATTGATACATTTGTGATTCCAGCAGAATTGCTCAGTGAGCCATTATCTACAACATTTTGTCCAGTGTACAGGGTACCTTTTTTACCGACGTCAAACGAGGCCCCGGTAACCATACCTGATAATTCACTATTGGCCACAGCGATATCACCAATTGTCATGGTAAAGCTGTTGTCATCAGTGTTGTAGGAATCTGCAGTATTGACACTGCTATTGCTGTTATCATCAGTGTTATAAGCATCTGCAGTGTTAACACTGTTATTACTGTTGTCATCAGTGTTATAGGAGTCTGCAGTGTTAACACTATTATCACTGTTATTATCAGTGTTGTTGGAGTCTGCAGTGTTAACACTGTTGTCAGTATTTGTGGTGGTGGCCGTATTACCAGAGTCTGCGTTGTCTACACTGTTATCGGTAGCCGTATTACCAGAGTCTGCGTTAGCTACACTGTTATCAGTATTCGTAGTGGTATTAGTAGCCGTATTGCCTGAGTCTGCATTAGCTACACTATTATCGGTATTTGTGGTGGTAGCCGTATTGCCTGAGTCAGCGTTGGCCACGCTGTTATCGGTGTTGGTAGTGGTAGCTGTATTACCTGAGTCCGCATTGTTAACACTGTTATCGGTGGCGGTGGCAGCGTTGTTGGAGTCTGCAGTGTTCACACTGTTGTCGGCAGCCGTATTGCCTGAGTCAGCGTTGGCCACACTGTTATCGGTATTGGTCGAGGTAGCCGTATTGCCTGAATCTGCATTGTCTACACTGTTATCGGTAGCGGTGGCGGTGTTGGCCGAATCAGTCCACTCGTTACTGTTATCGGTAGCGGTGGCGGTGTTGGCCGAATCAGTCCACTCGTTACTGTTATCGGTAGCGGTGGCAGTGTTGGCCGAATCAGTCCACTCGTTACTGTTATCGGTAGCGGTGGCGGTGTTGGCTGAATCAGTCCATTCGTTACTGTTATCAGTGGCGGTAGCAGTGTTGTTAGAGTCTGCATTGTTAAGACTGTTGTCGGTAGCAGTAGCAGTATTATTTGAGTCCAGTGTGTCCGCGCTGTTATCGCTCAGGTCATTGTTATTTATGCCTAATGAGAGTGAGCCTTCGTTTGCAGCAACACCCTGGTTATCTGCACCTGCTGCCGCTGTTGCAGTTTGTGAGTCTGTTACCTGATCCGCTGTATTTGTCGGATTTGCAAGAACTACAGTTGAGCAACTCAATGCAAAAGTTACTACAAGTGCATGAATCACTGCTTTCGAGTATACGCTCTTCTTCATAACGATGCCTCCCAGATAGTATTTTCTTCCAATTTCCATGGCCCCATTGCCATTGCTACGTTCAAAAAGGATGCAACATCAGGGCCATAGTTTTGGTTTTCTGGTATTTGTAGTAACATTTGTTTGTTAGGCGACATGCTGTGATTAGAGCTCAGTAATAAAGTTCATCATCCCAAACATATCTGTTCGAAATTCCGGAAAGTGACCTATTTGTAGGGATATGCGCTGAAATATCTGGCTTTATGATGACAAATTGGACAAAAAGGCGGTTAGGCGTAAAGTGACAATACAGTAGGGATCGGAACCTGATGCAAAACTTCTTGTATATATGCCGTAACGTAGACAATATAGATGTATGTCGTGTAATGTGTCATTCTGATATTATCGGCGCTGAGCAGCAAACGTTGAGCTATCGTGTTCTATTTCTCAAGCACTCTTTTCAGCTTAAAATGGGAATGTGCATGTATCTCCAACTTCTACCCCAAGGCCTCCGCAGAAGGAAGCAGTTGGCGGCTTGCGCCGAGATACCCGGGCCACTTTAAACATGATAAAGATATGTCACCATATTAATTGCGCAGTTCCATATCTGCTTGCTCGAGAACTTCTTTAGGGAGTTCTTTTTTTACTTGAACTCCCAGTTCAGTGAGTTGCTGTGCCTGAGAGATAAGATTTCCACGACCTTGGGTAAGTTTGTTCATGGCGTTGTCATGAGTTTGGCGGCAGGTGTCGAGTTGCTTGCCAATTTTATCCATATCTTCAACAAAACCACGAAATTTGTCATAGAGTGTTCCTGCACGCCTGGCTATTTCAAGAGCGTTATGACTCTGGTGTTCATAACGCCAGAGATTTTCAATCGTGCGCAGGGTGGCGAGCAGGGTGGTCGGAGTAACCACAATGATTTTCTGCCCGAATGCTTCTGTAAGTAGCTGTTCATCATGATTTGCTGCTGCTAAAAAAGCAGCTTCGATGGGCATGAACATGATAACGAAATCGAGGGTTCGAATGCCTTTGAGCTCTTCATATTTCTTAGTGCCAAGAGAGTGGATGTGGTTACGGATGGCTGCTACAAGTTCGTTAAGAGCCTTGTGTTTTTCTCCATCTTCAGTACTTGAGCAGAATCGTTCCCAGGCAGATAAGGAAACCTTTGAGTCGATGACAATATCTTTTTTCTCCGGTAAGTGAATAATCACGTCCGGTTTATAAAGCTTATTGTTATCATCCCGATATCCACGCTGGGTCTCATACTCAACGCCGCGGCGGAGGCCCGACTGTTCCAGCACACGTTCTAATACCAGTTCCCCCCAGTTTCCCTGGAGCTTTCTGTCACCTTTCAAGGCACGGGTGAGGTTAAGTGCTTCTTCCCCCATCTGCCGGTTGAGTTGTTGCAAATGGCTCAATTCTTTTTTGAGCGTGGCACGTTCACGAGTGTCGTTGAGGTACGTTTGTTGAATCTCGTTCTTTAATGAATCGAGTTGCATATGAAACGGCTTGAGCATGGCTTCAAGTCGTTCTTTAGACTGGTTACTGAAGGTCTCACTTTTATCCTCAAAAATTTCCTGGGCCAGGGAGCTGAACTGTAATCGCAATTCTTCCCGTGCCTCTTCAAGCAATGCCAGCTTTTCGGCTGCATTTTTTCGCTCCGAACGGATCAGGGTTGCCAGTCGGGCTTCCCTGATTTTATGACGGGTAAGGGTTTCTTCAAGCTCTGTATTCCGGTTATTGGTTTGCTCCAGCACTCTGTGAAGCCGTTGAGTTTCTCTCCGACTGGAAAAGATGATGATGAGTACAAGAGCAAACAGGCAGACCAGTACGAACACCTGTACCTCCATAATAGAGAATACTTGTATCAGTCGCTGAATAAAATCTGTTACCTGTTGTGGGAGGTGATTATTCATGAATTACCGGTGTAGTTGTAGCGGAAAGGTGTTGAGACAGGTTTACCATAGGTTCTTAATCGATAACAGGAACATAAAGGCAGATTGATGGCAAGCAGGAAATGGCCGTCTCCTGTGAGTGATCAGGTGCCAAGGAAAACTTTGGAGCAGGTTATATGTAGTCTCGTGGTGAAAATATCTCTTCATGAGAGCTTGTGGGTAAGGACTGGTACTACTTCCAGAGTTCCTGAACCATCTCTCTGTTTAGATCCAGATATTTCTGTTGCATAATAGGATCGTTGCAGAAAATTTCCAAAGTAATGGTGCTATTGTAACCGGTTGCTTTTAGTGAGTTTACTGCTTTTTCCCAATTCACGGTTCCGACACCCAATGGCATATGATCATCTGACCTGGAGCGGTTGTCAGAAAAGTGAACATGCTGGATCTGTTCTCCAAGTTCTCCACAAAAAACCTCATGATTATCGATTCCCAAGTTTGAGTGTCCGAAATCGAGGTGTAGCTTTAAACCGGGCACTTCTGTTAGCAACTTTTTAAAGGTGGAAACGCGGTCAAAAGGGGCTTTAAAATTCTCATATACCATTATGAGCCCATATGATTCAGCCATGTCAACAATGGGTTGTAATGCCTCAATCTGGAATGACACCAGATCTTTTTTCATAGCTGGCGGACAAAAATAGCATGGATGGATATTCATGACCTTTGCTCCCAAAGCGGAAAATATCCCTGCACATCGCTCCAGTTCAATAAAGCAAGCTTCTCGAACTCCCTGGATTGGATACGCATATGGAAGGCAAGGGTCGGTGTGGCCTGTGATAGATAGGCCATAGGACTCAAGGATTGTCATCAATGTAGCAGTGTCAACGTTGGTGGCGCCAGGGCCTTCGATAGTTAAATCCAAAAAGTCGAACCCTGCCTTGCCACAGAACGTTGCCTCATCATAGACTGATTTTGACGGGTTGTTCATTATTCCTATTTTCATCCGGAGTTCCTTCGGTTGGTGGGCATTCAGTTAAACCATATGTTCCTATCTCATCTACTCCAACTCAGGTTTCAATGGCTGTGGTAAATCTTTACAGGAAAACAGCAAGTTGAAGGGAAAGTCAGAACTATTGACCTTTGACCTGGCAATGTTAAGCTCAAAGCTCAGTTTCTGGATTTACCCTATCAGCTATTCTCTGAAGCCATAACCAAAGGTAATTCCAAAATCAGAAATTTGAAGAACTGTTTACTATTTGCCGAGTTTGTCCAGAAACTTGTGTATCGAAACACATCCCTGCTCGATCTTAGGTAGGTATTTCCGAATGTATTCGTCAGTCACATTGGTTGATCCTGGCCATGAGCTCAGCACCTGTTCGCCGTCAAAATCGACACCTGCCACTCGGCAACTTAAACTGGTTGCAGGCATGTAAAAATCTGACCCTGGTAATACTGCAACACCACTTTTTTCAAGTAAAGCATGTGCAAGCGCCATAGAGGTTAAAATTCCTTTTTCGTTAAGCTTATCTCTGAAATTTTCAAAATCTGGGAAAAGGTAAAATGCCCCAGCGGCTTTTGGGCAGTTTAAGCCCATTTGGGTAAAGCAGGTATGTAGGTAGTTCAGCACAAAATGATAGATGTCACATGTTGTGTCAATAAATGGTCGGACTTCTTCAAAATCCCTATACGCCTTCAATGCTGCGTACTGGATTGGTGCACTAACAGCGCTGAAGGTTTCACTCACAACTGATTTCAAAGCTGTCATCATTAATTCCAGGGAGTCGGGAATGAGTACGACACCCAACCGATAGCCTCCGGCCGCAAATGATTTGGAGAGTCCGCCTGAGATGATTGTCCCTTCTGGGTAATGGATGGCCAGACTGCTCATGGGCCAGTGGTCGAAATCGATCATTGCATATATCTCGTCTGAAATAACAATAACCTGATATGCCCGGCAAATTTCTGCTATTTCCTTGATTTCACTCTCATGGTACAGGGCACCAGTGGGGTTATTCGGGTTATTGAATATCAGTAGTTTTTGAGATTGTCCAGCGCTGTAACAGGCTTTATCCAGCAGTTCCGGGGTTATTCTATAATTATTTTCTCTTGTCGTCTGGATTGGAATAATTTCCTTTCCCCGGAGTGCAGCTTGTGGACCATAACTAACCCAGCTCGGTACAGGTACCAGAAGAGGCCCTTCCATAAGGTATATAATCTGGAATATCAATTCTTTACTTCCTGGGCCAACACACACTTCACTTGCTGTGAAGTTGTAACCGAATTCCTTTTTATAAAAGCTAGCGACAGATTCACAAAGCTCAGGCAACCCCTGGGTAGGTAAATAATCTTTTTTGTCTACATTTTCCTTGAGTGCCTTTTGCAGCACGTCTGGAACAGGGAAAGGGGATTGCCCGAAGCCGAAGTGAACTAAATTTTTACCCTGCTTGCGCATTTCAAGAGCTTTCAGGTTGATTGCCAGCGTGGCAGATTCTTTCAGGCTTAATACAAGCGGGTTTAGTGCAGGTCTCATGTAGGTATCTTTTAAAAGTTGTTGAATACGGAATGGAGTGAAATAGTAGTATCGGTTGTAAACATTCCGTAAAGGTATATTGTCTCATTAATCATCTTATTGCTCTATTTAAGATGTTTAGTGCAAGGACTGTTCCAAGTTGAATGGTAAAAATATTACTCGCGAAAACAGCATAGTTATTAGTTGTAGTATCTTTAGAAGGGTGGATTGGAACCGCTGAGCTAACAAAAATGTATCGTGGTTTTACAAAAATGAAGAGAACTGCATAGTTTCTTATCGAGCACAGCTCCTTGGTAATCCCACGAGTAGTTTCTTTTAAAAGCAGGATAATTGTTACCGGCTTGCCCTTTTAATATGGAGTTATAGAGCTATACTTAATCACATTGATAGAGGGTAGTCTTGGCAACGTTAACCATTCAGGCAAATCTGCTACTTATGACTATTTCTGTATCTCTTCTGAAAAAGCGCAAAATTCGCGCTCCCCTTAGCGAAAGGTATTTGCAACAATGTCATATATATCTAAACCATCTGCTGAGCCTCGCGTAACGACCTTCGATGAGCTTGTACGATTAGCTGATTATTCTCTGATGGATACCTTGAATGCCGACCCTGATGCCACCGAAGATGGTGATGATCACCGTGCCCGTCAGGTGTTTTCTGGTCATTTTGTGCCTGTGAAACCCACGCCGCTTACAGAACCAGAATATGTAACCCATAGCAGCACTTTTTTTAATGAACTAGGGCTGAGTGACGACCTGGCGCTTAATGCAAAATTTCGCCAGATATTCTCTGGTGATCTCTCTGCTACGTATGAGCCTATGCGTCCGGTTGGCTGGGCGACTGGCTATGCATTGTCTATTTATGGCACCGAATATACCCAACAATGTCCCTTTGGTACTGGTAATGGTTATGGTGATGGTCGGGCGATATCTATATTTGAAGGAGTAATCAACGGGCAACGCTGGGAAATGCAATTGAAAGGTGGCGGCTCAACGCCTTATTGCCGTGGTGCCGACGGGCGCGCAGTACTACGTTCAAGTGTGCGTGAGTTTCTAGCGCAAGAATATATGCAGGCTTTAGGTGTTCCAACATCGCGCTCTCTAACACTGTATGTTTCTAAATCTGAGACCGTTACTCGGCCTTGGTATTCTCAAGACTCCCACTCCACCGATCCTGATATTATGGTGGACAATCCTGTGGCTATTTCAACTCGTGTTGCACCATCCTTTTTGCGCGTTGGTCAGCTAGAGTTGTTTGCCCGCCGTGCTCGCAGCAATATTCACCCAAGTGCATTAGAAGACTTGCGCATGATTGTGTCGCATTTAATTGAGCGAGAATACAAAAGCAACATTAATCAAAACTTAGTTTTTGCCGATCAAGTTGTTGAGTTGGCTAAGCAATTTCGCCAGCGTCTTACTTCACTAGTGGCCAATTGGCAACGTATTGGTTACTGCCAGGGTAATTTCAACAGTGACAACTGCGCTGCAGGTGGTTTTACCCTCGACTATGGACCTTTTGGATTCTGTGAAATATTTGACCCTGAGTTTCAACCTTGGACTGGCGGCGGCAAACACTTTTCATTCTTCAATCAGCCAATCGCAGCGGAAGCGAATTACCATATGTTTTGGACATCTGTGAGACCACTACTTGCTGAAGATACTGAAGCTTTAGAACATTTCGACCAAGTGCGCCATGGCTTTGCAGACGAAATGCAAAAACAAATCCAAAAAATGTGGACGGCCAAACTTGGCTTGACTGAATATAACCCGAAGCTATTAAAGATCTTAATGCAGTTAATGACCCACGCAGAGGTGGATTACACTATTCTCTTTCGTGAGTTATCCCATATACCAGAGGATGTTTCAGCATTGAAAAAGAGCTTCTACGTTAAAACATCACAACAACTCGATGAGCAATGGCAAGCTTGGCTAAAAAGCTGGCGCGATCTCGTTATTAAAGGAGGCAATTTGGCTGAGATATCAGCAATAATGAAACAGACGAACCCAAAATATACATGGCGAGAGTGGTTGATTGTCCCGGCCTACCAACAAGCCATGCAGGGTGACTACACCTTAGTTAGAGAGTTGCAAGAAGTACTTAGCTACCCATATAATGAGCAATCACAAGAAATAGAGGATAAATACTATCGTCTAAAACCTAGAGTGTTTTTTAATGCTGGTGGCGTGTCACACTATAGCTGTTCATCTTGATTTTGAATAAAAATTGGAATCAGGTTTGCCCAGCAGGTCACAGCTATCAAGTCAATGTTGCCGGACTTGCTAACGCGCCTGATCCGCCACGTTAGTATTGCCATATCGAAGGTCTGAAAATCTTACCAGTGGCTCTATTTGACCTTATTTCCTGAACATTCACGATCTGAGAGACACAGTAAACACCTTAACCTGTTTATGACTCTGGCCGGCTGACTCTGTTCAGAAAAGACCTCAATTCTTATATTCCTTCAATTGAATAATCTTGCCAGTTGCTCCCTTCGTCATTATCCTAGACAGCCCTCGCCTGAATTAATTCAGATATCATTCGGTATCACAGAAATCATTTTTTCAAGAATAAGGTAGGTTGTAGATGAACAATACCAGACAACAAGCGCTATCCGGTTACCTCTGTGCCTTGGGCGCTACAGCAATCTGGTCAGGAAATTTTATTGTTGCTCGTGGACTCAGTGATATTGTTCCTCCCATCAGCCTTGCTTTCTGGAGGTGGGGTGTTGCCGTGATAGTATTTCTCCCTTTTGCTTTAAAACCGGTAATAGCAGAACGACAACAGTTGCTTCAAAACATCCGTTATCTGTCTGTTACCGCGCTACTGGGGGTCACTGTTTTCAACACCCTTATTTACGTTGCCGGTCATACAACCAGCGCACTCAATCTTTCTTTAATCGCTATTACCTTTCCCGTTTTCATCATCGTCCTGTCACGATTATTCTATGGAGAAAAAGTCACGGCCAATAAGATACTTGGAGTTGCTTTGGTCACCGGTGGGGTTGTGGTACTCATCACCAAAGGCGACTTATCAGTTCTGAATAATATTTCCTTTGCGGTGGGTGATCTCTGGATGCTTTCTGCATCAGTTATTTTTGCGATTTACAGTATTTTGGTTAAACAAAAACCTAAAGATCTCAGTATATGGGCCTTTCAACTGAGCACGTTTTCCATTGGCCTCCTCTTTCTGTTTCCGTTCTTTGTATGGGAATCAATCACGGTAGCACCAGTTAATTATGACGTGACTACGGTTCTATCCATCCTGTATGTTGGTATCTTTGCCTCACTTGCCGCCTTTGTCCTCTGGAACAAGGCTATCGTCACAATCGGCCCATCAAAGTCAGGGATGGTCTATTACACTCTGCCCTTGTTCAGCGGCTTTCTTGCCTATCTCTTTTTAAATGAAAGTATTGGTATGATACACTTGCTCAGCGCATTGCTGATTGTTGCAGGAATCCTAACTACCAATCGGGTATCGAAAAAAACACATTCGACAACAGCACCAGATTAAAATTTAAGCAAATAATTAATCTGATCTAGCACACTCGAAAAGTCAGGCTTCTCATGCAGTGACTTGATCTGAGAGTGCCCACTGTGAATATCTGGATCTTTAAAGGTAGAATGCCTATCACCTTTTCATGTGCTGCCCGTCCTAGATAATTCCAGATTTTTTTGTATTCCCTTCAGGAAAGATGTTAGGATTTTGCTCTATACCACAACACGTGTTCGCGCTTATCTGTCAGATATAATCAGAACTTGTTGGTGAAAACCGTCTGATCGGATCTTGGATTCTACATATCAACCTATATATCAACCGAAATGGAGTAATTGAAAAGTCGGGGAAGTCAGTTCTAAAGTAGCCCCTGACGTCTCCGGCATGCCTGGTAAACGTTGTTCAATGTTTTACTGTGACACTCTGTTTATGGTGACCGAAATTTGCCAGGGTAGCTCTTTATTGCTGCGAGACTTGGGAATCTTCTCTAAAAGCTTTATTTACCGTTTTGCTCAACTTCTCCATGGAATAGGGTTTCTGAATAAATCCATTTGCGCCAAGGCGAAGAGCCTCTCGTACATCTTCATGATCTGAGTAGCCGCTTGCAATTACGGTTTTTACTCCAGGAGTGATTTGAATTATCTTTTCATAAGTTTGCCGCCCGTTCATTCCTGGCTCCATGAGCATATCCAAGAGTAGAAGATCGACTTGAGCATTTTGGACGTTTTGAACGTATTCAACAGCTGCTTCTCCGGAAGAGACAGAATTAACAGTAAACCCCATCATCTGAAGCATTTGACTAGCAATATCACGCAGAAGAGGCTCATCATCAACAACAAGTATATGTTCCTTTCTGTCACTCTTTTTCAGCTGTTTCTCAGATTTCTCTGTTTCACCAACCCTATCGTCATTAGTGGCACACAGAGGGAAGAAAAGTTTAAAAGAGGTTCCCTGATCACTACTTTCAACTTTGATGGTTCCGCCATGATCAATAACAGTATTCCACACCACCGTTAAACCAAGGCCCGTTCCACTCCGGCCCATGACTTTTTGTGAATAGAAGGGGTCAAAAATATGATCAAGATCCTTTTTTGAAATCCCTGACCCTGTATCATGAATCTCCAAAATCACATAGTCTCCACTTTCAAGATCAGGAAATTCTGCTTTTTTACTTTCAATTCGCTGACTCAACGTTCTGATAGTTATTTTACCTGTATCTCTTATCGCTTCAGCTGCATTGACAATCAGGTTCATTAAACACTTCTTTACGTGTACAGGAGAGCACAGAATGGTGGGCAGGTTAACGTTAAGAAACTGTTCATATATAATATCGGGATATTCCAACTGGGTCTTTTTAAATTCCGGCGACTCTAAATATTCTGTAACTATCTTATTTAGATCTTGAACCTCTCTGGTCGTGGCTGCCGCTCTAGCAATAGTGAGAAGATCGGCTACAACGGTAGCAGCTCTTTTCCCTGAATCATGAATCGCAGAAAGGGTGGGGCGCAGATCACTGTCTTTCGGGAGCATATTAAGCAGTAACTCTGGATAACCAACTATCCCAGAGAGGATGTTGTTGAGATCATGTGCGACTCCTCCGGCCAAAGTCCCAATTGCTTCAAATTTTTGCGCCCGGCGAAGTTGATCCTTTAGAACCTCCTTTTCCTTTTCAGCTTCTCTTTTTTCAGAGGTGTTTCTCACTATGATGAGAATTGCCTTTTTTCCTCCGAAATCTATAAGTTTCGCTGATACCTCAACATCTATCAAACCACCGTTTTTTACCCTATACTTTCGATCACCGATGGCAAATTCTTTCTTTTTAAGAACATTATCGATGACACTGTCAACTTCATTATGATCATGGATGACAAAATCATATACTGAAAGGTTATATAATTCCTCTTGGGTGTATCCCAACATCTGTTGAAAAGAATGGTTAGACTCAAGAATAGTTTTTGTAAAAGGGTCTAGGAGATAGATGCCCTCTATGGCTTGGTTTACTACTGCTGCATACCGCTCCTCGCTCTCACGCAATCTGGTTTCTATCTCTTTAATATTGGTAATATCGTGTCCTACTCCTATAGTCCCAATAATCTTGTTATTTGAATCTCTAAGAGGCTTCTTGGAAGTGTTAATGGAGACTGTTCGACCATGATGAGTAAACTGTTCGACAAGGCCGGACACAGGTATGCCATCAGCAACAACATTCCTTTCAACATCTTGAAATAATTTAGCAATATCTTTATCGTAATAGTCAAAGTCATTTTTACCGATAAGCTCATCGGGGGAGTTCGCCCCCATAAAACTTGCTATTTCTTTGTTGGCAAGAATGAATCTACTCTCTGTATCTTTTGCATAGATCAGGGCAGGAATACTATCAATTAGATTCCGAAGAAAAGTCCGCTCTTCTCTGACAAGATTCTCTGCTGTTTTTTTCTCTGTGATGTCCCAGAACACACCTATGGTTCCTAGAACCTTTCCTGGGTGATCATTGTCAAACATTGGTGCTTTTACCACCTGGACATATCTATTTTCGCCTCCGATAGATTGCCAAGCTTCCTCAATACTACGAGTTTCCTGACTTTCCATAATGATGCGGTCATCCGCAAGATATTTATCAGCATGTTCCCGAGGGTGAATGTCGTAATCTGTTTTTCCAAGGATGTCAGATGGTACCTTGCCAACATTTTGGCAATAGTGAAGATTGGTGAAAATAAATATGCCATCAATATCCTTGGCATAAATGGAAAGTGGCACGGAGTGGATCAATGAGGACAGTATTTTGAGATCGGAGGGAAAATGACGAATGTCAATCTCTGCCCCTGGTAGATTGTTGATTTTTTGTACTTCGTTTTCTTTCATAAGTAATGAAGTAATTATGATTTCGAACAGTTAAGAAACTTGTGTTCAATTTCAGAAATAATAAATTATTCAACTGGAGTCATCTCTGACACCACTTTAGAGATTACTACTAGGCTTACCAAGCAACTTCACTGAAAGAATCAATGCTAAATTATGGCTGGATCATCTGTAATTACAATATTATTGCTTGATTGCAAGTAGAATAATGTCATTTGGAGGTGGTTCTCCTGAAGGGGGGGAGACTATACGGTTGTCTTTCCGGATTTTCATGGATGCAATTAGCGGCTAATCGAAAGGCAGGATTCATGGAGAGCATAACATTTTGCATATCGCTGACTGGTGTCGGAATTTCCAACGTGCCTATCGAAACCTTGTTACATTCCGAAATGGCATCCACTTAACTTCCCTCATAGTTATTGCTTGAATCCAGCAGTTAAATACCACCAAGGTAATGGTTCACTACCTTCCATAAATCCACGACAGCACGACAACCATCAACTCCGATATACACTTATACAGGAGCCTCTGACTGTGTTGTAGCCTGACCCATAGTAGCTATAGAGGTACCAAGGAAAAGGGAGTTGATGATCCTCATCAAAAACCAAAATATTAGCAACGGCAAAACCAGAACCTGTATAACGAAGATACCCATATATAGAAATGTAAGCCTCAATAGGTTTTCAACGATGACACCCTTGTTTTCCATGATCACTTGAATGGTTTCTTTAAAGTCTACACTTTTATCTTTCAAGTAAGAGGCACTGTTACCGATTGTGCCAAAGAATCCTTCTAGTTTTGGTACAGTAACGTCTTCAAATTTATCTATATCAGCGGTACTGGCTGTTAACATTTCATTAGCCTCTATGATCTTATCCTCAAAGAATGTTTCCTGAAGAAACCCATTGGCTATAGATGATATTGGGAGACAGAAACGGGCTATTGAGCCTATAATCAGTACACTCATCAATATTCTCTGCAGCTTGAAAAATCTTGCATTTCTGAACCACAGAAGAACAGAGAGGATCAGGAGTAGTACAGAAAGAATTTGAGGGACAACGGTAATACTGATCTTGTAAGCTAACTCCTGTACCCCTAGTGAAGCAATTGACATAACGAGTACATTGGACAATCGCTCCACCATGTCATTAATAGGGTCTACTATCTGACCTACGGCTAATGATAGCCCAATTCCGGCTGGCTCCACTTGGATACTAGATTGTTGTAAAACTGAAACGGTAGCATTGATTACGCGGCATACTCCGTAACTGACTCCAGCCTTTGTAATGGAATCCTTGAAATATGAGTCTGCTTTTGAATCAAGTCCCGAAATCTGTACCCCTGATGAGAAGAACAGGACTATTGAAAGCAGTATCCCGATTATTGATTTAGTTGCTGTTTGCTTGGTTTTAGAGTTCATCTAGTCACCTTGACAGAACAACTTTAAAGTTTTGATTAAGTGGACTTGCAGAGTATAAATAACCTTCAGTTTTTCAGAGTATTTATTGTGTAAAATCAATGTCTCAATCTTTTTGACAGTAAAACTCAGTATACAAGAAACCAGGGCAGCAATAAAGTTGTATTCAGGAGGGCGTCCATTGGGTTAGTGCTTGAACTCAAGTAACTTTTGGTGTGCTTTAGAGCATTTGGTGAGTTCCTTATTTACAAGGTTCATCTAGGTAACTGACTACCGCTAAATCGGAGCAAGCACTACATCCATTAGAGTAATTTTTATAACTACCATTCTTTAATAGTGCACAAACAGGCTGATAATCCATAGTACAGACTTCAGGACGAGGCTCTAAACAGATGACCCTCTCATTTTCAGTCTCAATATCTGCATGATGCGTATTTCTTGAACACGCCTGTAGACTCAATAGTGTCAACAGCACAGCAATAGCAATAGCAATCTTCCGAGAATACTCGATCATAAACTCACCCTATTAAGATTAGTAATATTTTGGTTCACTTTAACTCGCACGAATAACAATGCTAAGGATATTTTGCATTTGTGTTGTTGATTAGAAAGTCGTATCAGTCACTCACTATGCACATCACATCAGTCCCCTCTGTCAATTTCCAATATGAAAAGAGACTCATTTTATCTATACCACCTTTCTGAATATCCAATTATTCACTTCTTTTAAAAAATCTGCTTATACAATCCAACATCGGCCAATCAAATGCTACGTAGATGCTCAATAGTATTTACCGATTGGACTTATCAAAATCTTTTTTGTAAATATTTCATGTTTGTATTTGGTTGTCTAATGCTTCCATGAGTTAATACTTTGGAAAAAGAATTGTAGAAAGATGATAAATGGCAGGTCTGAAGGAGATCGATAATTGCTAAAAAAGATGCTTAACAACACTACCCTCGCAGTTTCTACACAATGGCATACTTTTCCCGATAGATTCGACTGGGTCGCAGAGAATGGCTTTGCTATGGCTTACACGCCCAACGGTCTCCAACCTGAGCTCACTAAGACACATATAGAACCATATTTAAAAACAGGTACATCCGTCAGGTATCACGGCTACTTCCCCGGGTTTGAACTTGGCAATAAGGACCATCTTCTTGCTGAGGAGGCACTTTCCCTGCATCTGAAGAATGTAGATGCAATGGTCGGGCTGGGAGACCAGGTAATGACAGTTCATGTTGGACTCGTTCCAGATATTGGCTTAGACCACAATCGTGTTATTCAAAACCTCTGCAGGCTTGTTGATTATGCCACAAAACAAGGAATAACAATCAGCCTTGAAAATCTTCGCTTTGGCCCAACCAGCAATCCTGAAACAATGCTGAAATGGTCAGAGGAAAGCGGCGCCTCTATCACTCTAGATGTTGGCCATGCAGTTTCCTGCGACAGGGTTCGTAATGGCGAATTATCAGTTACACAAATCGTAGAGATGTTTCGTCATAGTCTTGAAGAAGTTCATTTTTATGAATATGAGACTGATACACACTACGCCCCCAAAGACATGTCTATTTTAGGTCCAATCGTCGATTCTTTGTTAGATACAGAGTGTAGATGGTGGACTATTGAACTCAACTCCTATGATGATGTTCTGAATACACGAAACCTGATCAGCAAATACCTTGTTGAACAGAGTGCAAGAATTGCCGCATAAACCACAGATCCCATAGGGAAAATCCTATTTAACAAACTAACCTGGAGATTTAATAATGAAAAAAATGCTTCTATCCATACTCGCACCATCTTTGCTTGCCTTGTCAGTAGCATTGCCCACCACCTCTCTTGCCAATGACATGGAAGACAAGGTTGTTGTTTACTCCACCCATGGTGAAGCCATGCTGGAAATGGTAGCGGACGCCTATCAAAAAGAAACGGGTGTTAAAGTTGATTTCATCAACCTCAAAGGTGCCCTTGCTGATCGAATCAGAGCGGAGAAGGCGAATCCCCAGTCAGATGTAATGTATGGTGCGCCCTCGTCAGTCTTTCTTGAAATGAAATCAGAAGGTCTTTTTGACGCGTTTACACCAACATGGGCGGATGAGATCAATCCATTATTCAAAGACAGTGACTCATACTGGTACGGAACTATTCAAACGCCGGTAATGATGTTTTATAATACTGAAATGCTTTCAGAAGCAGATGCGCCAAAAGATTGGTATGACCTTGCTGATCCCAAGTTTAAGGATAATCTGGTGTTTAGAAACGCTCTGTCCTCCTCAGCGCGTGCAACCTACTCCTCGCTTCTACAGCAATTTGAAAAGAAGGGAGAGCTGGAAAATGGTTGGAAATTCTTAAAAGACTTGGACGCTAACACCAAAAATTATTACGGCAGTGGCTCCATGATGTTTCAAGCTGTGGGGAGAGAAGAAGCTGCGGTGAGTTTCATGGTGCTCAACTCTATTATCGACAATAAAATCAAAAATAAGATGCCTTTGGAAGTGATTGATGCAGAAAGCGGTTCACCTGTCATTACCGACGGTATTGCCCTGATACATGGCGCAAAACACCCAAATGCTGCAAAAGCATTTATTGAATTTGCAGGTAGCGCGAAGGTCCAGGCTCAGTTGGCTCAGAAATTCAACAGACTACCAACTCACCCTGGAGCACTTGCTGATTCCCCAGAATGGATGGCAAATGCGAGCTTCAAGGTTATGGACGTTGACTGGCAGGATCTGGCTGCACAGCAATCTGCCTGGATGCAAAAATGGGATTCAGAAGTGAAAAGCATGAGCAAAGATCAAAAGAAAAAATAAAAGTTAAAACGGTTTTCGTCGCAAGGCATGAAACATGGGTGAGGTTGTTCTTCAAAACATAGACAAGTGGTACGGTCAAACTCTTGCTTGCAGCGATATAAATCTGCGCGTAGAAGATGGGCAATTTTTCACTTTTCTCGGCCCGTCAGGTTGTGGAAAAACAACAATTCTACGCCTCATCGCTGGCTTCATTGCACCCAGTAGTGGAGCCATATTTTTGAATGATGTTAACATTACCTCACTCGAACCGGAAAAACGAAATGTGGGCATGGTTTTTCAAAACTATGCCCTATTTCCTTTTATGACGGTCATTGAAAACATCGAGTATGGCTTAAAAGTTCAGAAAAGACCGAAGTCCCAAATAAAGGAAAAAGCAGAGCGTTACCTCTCCATGGTTGGACTCGAAGGCATGGAAAGCCGCCATGTTTCTGAATTATCAGGAGGAGAGCAGCAACGCGTAGCCTTTGCCAGGTCTTTAGCCATCGAACCCAAGGTACTTCTCCTTGATGAACCCCTTTCTAATCTGGATGCCAGACTTCGTGACAACATGCGGGCAGAATTAAAACGACTGCAGACGCAACTTGGAATTACGACCATCTTTGTCACCCATGATCAGACAGAAGCCCTAACACTCTCTGATCAGCTTGCTGTCTTCAACCAAGGGCGATGTATTCAAACAGGTACACCCGAAGAAATTTACCAGAACCCTCAAGATTCTTTTGTAGCCCAGTTTATTGGAGAAACAAACTTGCTACCAATGTCCGGTGATACTGCTCAACACTCTAAGCTTTTCAAGAGAATTTTGGCAGGATTGGGTGACGTTACAGGGCGGTATATCTCAATTCGGCCCCAGGCTGTCAGGGTCTCTGTAGAGAGCACAGAGAGCGATTACAGCCTTGCAGGAGTTGTAGAAAACAGGAACTACAATGGCCTTACAACTGAACTTTCAATCCGAGTTGATGACGTCCTGATTCGGTCGGTGCAACTCAATTCAAACAATGGTCTGCGCACACCGTATGTTGGTCAAAATGTGTTTATTAACTTTTATGTAAACGACCTACACATTCTGGCTGGCTAACCCGAAGTTCTCATCAATAAAGTTTTTTGCAGGTCAAGGCACAAGCTGGGCTGCTGTAGTAAACTACCGCAAGTGGCTTGTAACGCAGTACCTGTGGAATAATCTTTTGAGTCGAAGGGTGATCTTTTGTTTGCAAATGAAAACACTCTGTTATTTAAAATGATTCACTTATCAACATAAAATCAAATAGTTGAGTTTGTAATCAACAAGATCATGAGAAATTCGGGCTAATCGACATGAGACGCGGAATACAGCCAGCCACTGTTCTGAGACATTGCGGACTCTTAATTCTGCTTCTATTTCTCTTTGGCTATATCCTGTTCCCAGCTTTAAAAACATTGGAGACAAGCCTTACAGCGAATGGAGTCCTTTCACTTATTCATTACACGAATTTTTTCGCAAGCCCTACTTCTCGCCTCCCACTACTCAACTCTGTCACCCTAGGGCTTCTCTCTGTTGTAGTCTGCGGTGGCATGGGAATCTCGCTTGCCTTCGCCATTCATTTCTATGAATTTCCCTGGCGAAGTGTTGCAGATAAACTATTGCTCTTACCATTGGTTATGCCGGGCATAATTATCGTTTTTGCCTTCGTACAGCTTTATGGCGAGAGTGGAATGGTAACAAAACTGCTACAGCTTCTGCTGGGATTGGAATCAGCGCCTTTTAGCCTCTCTGGGTTAACCGGAATTCTGATCATCCACGCGTATACGCAGTATATCTATTTTTACATTACGGTATCCATTGCAATTAAACAGATGGACTATTCTGCAATAGAGAGTGCCAGAAATCTCGGCGCATCGAGAAAGAGAGTTTTTTTCTCAATTATTCTGCCTTTTTTAAAACCTGCAATCATTGCTGCGGCAGCTATGACATTTATTTCAGGGGCTGGCTCCTTTACCGCACCAAGCATTATTGGCGGGGATTTTAAAGTACTAACAACCCAAATATTATTGTCAAAAGCAAACAATTACATGGAAGTAGCCGCAACACAGGTTTCGATTCTCACATGTATTTCTATACTCTTTTTCATCGTTTTCAGGATGTATGAAGCAAAGAGCCAATACACCTCTTCTGTAAAAGGCGCCTTGTTCAGGCCTGTACCAATAGCGAGTCCATTTAACAGGATTCTTATCAGAGCGGTGGTCTGGATAGTCATCTTCTCAATTTTGCTTCCCATGATGACCATTATACTTGTCTCATTTGTTCCCTCGAGTTCATGGATGGTTAATTATTTCCCCAAAGAGTTCACCCTGGACAATTATCTCACAATTTTTACAAGTACAAGAAAATTACAGCCATTTTTCAACAGTTCTGCGATGGCAATAGTTGCAGCAGGGATTGGGCTCATCGTGGCGATCCCATCATCCTATGTGATAGTCAAAACCAAACTGAAAGCAAAGTGGCTTGTTGAGTTCCTCACCATGCTTCCATGGGCAATCCCAGCAAGTGCAATAGCCATCAATATCATCAACGCATTTAATGAACCGACCATCTTTTCCTTTAATGAAGTACTGGTAGGAACGTCAATCCTCCTCCCACTTGGCTATTTGGTTCGCTCATTACCAATCATTGTGAAAACACTGAATGTGTCTTTCCAGAACCTGAATGATGTATATATAGAAGCCTCCAAAGGTCTGGGTGCCAGTAGCTTTCACACCTTTAAAAACGTTGCGGTGCCAATCCTTTTCCCTGGAATTCTCGCAGGTTTTCTTTTGATTTTTATTCGGTCAATTGGAGAATACACCATCTCAGTTTTTCTTTATAATGCTTCAAATAAACCACTGTCTATTGCTATGGTAAATGGGGTTTTCGAGTATAATCTGGGCCTTGCAATGTCATATGGAACCCTTCTTATCGTACTCACATTTATCCTTAGCGTGATAATCAGCAAGTTTCTTAGAATGTCCTCTTTTTAGAGATTACGTTTGCCAGTCATTACTTAGCAACAAAACATTCAGTTAAATCTGTTTCCTGATAAGGTAGTGTTGCCTATTATGCTGGAATTGATGGATAATTTAGTAACTACACGTTTAGGATTATCAAAGACTCTTTTTTTAAAGCGGCAATCCAACACGAAAAACCTACGAACGACTTGGTCTTGGCTGGGTTGCAGAGCAATTCAACGTCGCCTGAACTTGACTTTCTAGGGTAACAGCGATGTTCCCTAGAAAGGTCGACTCCAAACAGATCGAATTGCCAATATATGAGAATGTAATCGAAAAATTTGGTGAAGTTGTGATGTCTCACACTTATGTGGTAGCCGCGCTCGTAAGTAATATGGAAAAGATAAAACCAAGACCTGTTCAGCAGCAGTTGTTTCTAAAGTACCAAAGGATTTTGTTAAGTTGAACACTAATGCCTTTGAACTAGGCAAGAAGCTTAGTGCGGATTGTAGCTGTCAATAAATATAATTCCCGAAAGAGAGTTTTTGCTTTCGGGAATTATATTTCTATGATTAATGTCACACATTTTTTACTCTCGTATGTTTCCTATATATGTGTCTTTGCTTATACTGAAAATCAGCAGTCTATCCTGATTGGTAAATTTATCTCGTTTATCAAAAGAAATTGCTGATAGAGTGGTTGATGATTACACATACGATTTTAAAAGAATTTGGCGAGTCTATACTAAGCTAATCCCACTTATGGATTTTGGTGCTGAAGAAATTATTGCCGGCAATATCTGCAGTTACGCCTATAGCTATAAATAATTGAGGAAAATGTATGTCAATTGAAAAGTATTTGAAATGGCAAGACCAAGAAGGAAACGAATTCAGGCCGGTTTCCCTTGTTGGTATAGATTTGTTAAACGATCGAATTTTGAATAAAGGCACAGCGTTTAGTAAAGAAGAACGCGCTGCATTTCATCTAGACGGATTGGTTCCGCCTAGGGTACAGACGTTTGATGACCAGTTAGAAAGAGTGTATAAGGGGTATACGAATATTGAAGATAATATTCAGAAATATATCTTTCTTAGATCGCTTCAAGATCGTAATGAAACCCTTTTTTATGCACTGGTCGCTGAACATGTAGAAGAAATGGCCCCAATAATATACACGCCTACAGTCGGCCAAGCTTGTCAGGAGTTCAGTCACAGATATCAAAAGCCGAGAGGGATGTATATCACTCCTGCAAACATAGATAATATGGAAGATATGGTGCATCACTTCCCTTCTAAGGAGATTAAAATAATTGTTGTGACAGACAGCCAGGGAATTCTGGGAATAGGGGATCAAGGGGTAGGAGGCATGGGTATACCAATAGGAAAGCTGTCTCTCTATACTTTGGGTGCAGGTATTCATCCCGCCTGCTGCCTACCAATTGCACTAGATATCGGTACTAATAATGAAGAACTGCTGAATGACCCTATGTATCTTGGGTTACAGCAAAAACGTATTTCTGGTGACGAGTATGACCAGTTCATTGAGAAATTCGTCACTCAAGTAAAACGACATTTCCCTAGTGCGCTTCTACAGTGGGAGGACTTTAGTAAATCGAACGCCTTTAATAACCTGCATAGATATGTAGATGAGTTGCCATCTTTTAATGATGACATTCAAGGTACTGGAGCGGTTGTTCTTGCTGGTATTATTAATGCAGTGAAAATTAAGGAAGAAAAACTAACGGATCAGACCTTCCTGGTTTATGGGGCAGGAGCAGGAGGGGTTGGAGTTGCTGACCAGATATGTGCAGGCCTCGTCAGAGAAGGACTCAGCCAAAAAGAGGCGCAGAGAAAAATATTTATTCTGGATTCCCAAGGACTGGTTTTTGAAGATAGGCCAAATCTTGACGAGTACAAAAAGCCGTATGCAAAATTTGCATCAATAGCTTTTAACTGGGATGTGAAAGAAAAAGGAAAAGCTTCGCTCACGGAAGTTATAAATAATATACCCGTTACAGTTCTCCTTGGAACCTGTGGGATTGGTTCCTCCTTTAAAGAAGAACACGTTGAGAAAATGCTCAGCTATACCGATCGACCGATTATCTTTCCCCTATCCAACCCGACCAGTAGTTGTGAAGCACTGCCAGCGGATCTGTATGCCTGGAGTAATGGTAAGGCAATTGTTGCTACCGGAAGTCCGTTTGATGATGTCAATTATAATGGACAACTCTTTAGAATTGGACAGGGAAACAATGTGTTTATTTTTCCTGGGGTCGGTCTTGCTGCTATTTTGACCAAAATACATACTTTAACGGTTAATATGTTTACAACAGCGTCATATGCCCTGGCAGAGTGTGTTGCGCAAGAAGACCTCGATGCAGGTACTGTTTTCCCCAGAATAAAAGACTTACAGAAAATCTCTCTTTACGTTGCTATTGAAGTTATAAAAGAAGAAATCAAAGATCATGCAGGCCATGAACTGCATACAAAGGACTTAGCAGAGTATGTAGAAGCGTGTATGTGGAAACCAGCCTATCTTCCATATCGCCGGGTCTGAAGTTGTTTAATAGATATTTTTTATTAGCCAAGTCGAGTTAGATTCTTCATCTAACTCGACTTGCAATCGGAGATTGAGTCCTCGGGGCCACTTGTGATGTAGGTGCACTTCAAATGATTTGGAACAATAGTTCATTCAGCTATAGGCTAATATTGCCAGATAGAAGCTTGGAGTGTTTATTAAACCGCTGACTTTTCACGACTACTGTACATCTCTAATGAGGGTATTCTACCTTTATTCGTAACTCGTCAAACCTCAATGAAAATACGTGAGGCCCAGTCTCATTTTCTAAATATCAGTTTTGCAAGAGTATCTAACTGCTGTCATTACCTATTAAATTCTTGTGTATAAAGGATTTTATCAGGATATGAATTTGAACAAAAGGGCTTATGGCCATGGAATTACTTTAATTCTGATGCAGACTGTTGCTGGAGGTGTTGTCGTGTAGCAGTATCCTGCCGGTAATATGCAGACAGGACGACATAAAGATCAGGGTATTCACGTTTCATACGGAGCGGCCGATCAAAAAAAAGCTCAGTAGCTACAGCAAAAAACTCAGCTTCATGCACAGCACCATAGGGATCAAGCAAGCTTTTACGGCCTTTTCCAGCATCCTTTTTCAGTTTAAAGAACTCTTTGCTGCATACCTCTACCCAGGCATGATAGAGTTTCCTGTTTAAAAGCTCAGGGGTGCCATCAGCTGTACCGTCGCGCATATCGAGAATATGTGCGAATTCATGGTATACGACATTATGCCCCTGCTCAGGATGACGGGCTCCTCGCTCCACTGCATCCCAAACTAGAATTACAGGTCCTCCTAACGACGCCATCCCTAAAATGGCCTGTTGATCTGGTACAATCATCGGATTATCAGCAAACATACTGAGTCTTGAAGGAGGGAGCGCAACAGTTGTGGGATAAATGAGGACCGATTCAAGCTGGAGGTACTGAAAGTCTGGCAACCCAAGAACCAGGAGGCAGGCTTGTGCAGCCACAACAACCGTAATCTCATCGGTTAATTCCAAGCCGCCACAACCTTCAAAATTTTTCTCTGCAATAAAAATCTGAACCAGCTGTTCGAGCCGTTTTTTTTCTATATCATCAAGATACGAATAATGTTTTACCATCTCTCGCATGATGTCTCGCCACGATTGCGGAAAAGGAGTTCTCAGTATCTTTTTTCTGCGTCGATTTCGTAGCCAGTTAAACATTTTCCCTCTCGTTTTACCTCGTTATCAAAACTCATCTTGCTTATGTTCACAACCTTCGGGCCACGTACCTAAAGTCAACATACTTTAAACCAATTGTGACTTTGAGGAAGCCAGAAAAAAACAATTGCTTATTACTTTTCACCAGTAAATTTACAAAGCTAAGCGTAGACAATTAATCCACCAGAGTTTGTGCAAACCATGGTGGATTAAGTATCCTCCTGAACCTATTTAGTAGGTTCTATAAGCGACGGATCTATACCCAAAAAAGACTTAGTGCCCAGACGCCAATTGCAGCAGCGGTTCCTTCTATCAGCGTTCCGAGAGTCTGAAGTTTATATCCTTGCTTGAGACTCAAACCGGTGAATTGGGTTACGACCCAGAAATATGAGTCATTAGCGTGGGAGACGACCATGGCTCCAGCACCGATGGAAACGACAGTCAATGCCTTTGCTACTTCAGTATCGAGGCCAAGTGAAGTGAGTAGGGGAGCAATTATTCCTGCAGTAGTGATTATTGCTACAGTTGATGAACCCTGTGCTGTCTTTATACCAGCAGCTATGAGAAACGGAAGAAAAATGCCAAGATTTGCAGTGGAGAGAGAGTCACCTATAACCGCTGCTATTCCAGATTCTTGCAATATTTTCCCAAATGCCCCACCTGCACCCGTGATGATGATAATAGACGAAGCGGCGATGACCGATTCTCCTATCCAACCTTTAGTGGACAGCATTTCTTTATCAAATTTAGCAGGCAGCAAAAAGGCAAGAGCCATACCTATGAGAAGGGCCGTAACTGGTTGCCCGAAAAAGATCAGCCAGGAGACGAAAACATTTTCACCAAAAGGATGTGAAGGCATTTTCGCAATTGATTGAAAAACAATCAGGATGATAGGTACCAGTATAGGTAATACTGCCTTGAGAGTTGACGGTGGGGTTGAGATGAGTTGGTTGTTGTCTGACTTAGACTTCTCAACCTCTTCGAGTTCTCCGATATCCAGAAATTTACCAGCGCTAATAGCAAAAAGCCAACCGGCAAGAAGTGCGATCAAACTGACGAACAGACCCCAGACGATAACCTGGCCAAGATCGGCTCCAAGGATTCCTGCTGCCGCTACAGGACCAGGGGTAGGGGGAACCATGGTGTGAGTTGCATATAGTCCCAGGCTGAGTGCGATGGCACCCACTGCGATTGAGGTGCCAGCTTTCTTTGACAATGCTTTGTTAAGTGGTGAAAGCAGAACAAAAGCGGAATCGCAGAATACTGGAAGGGAAACCACATACCCAACAAATCCCATTGCAAGCGGTACGTTTTTCTTACCTGTGATTTTCAGTGCTGACTCTGCCAGGGCAATTGCACCGCCTGATTTCTCGAGAAAGGTGCCGATAATTGTGCCAGCAAGAATGACGATGCCGATATATCCAATTGTACCACCAAAGCCAGCGTTAACGGTCTCTATGACTTTAACTGGATCCATTCCGGCGCATAATCCAAAACCGATTGCAGCAAGGATCAGAGCCAGAAAGGGGTGAACCTGGAACTTTGATGTCAGAACAACGATAAATATAATTGCAAGAATGAGCAGTACAAGTAGCATATCTAATCCTTATGTTCTGATTGATTCTTCCCGGCGAGGAAGGCTCGAACGACCTGTTCAGTGGTGTGAGCCAGCTGTTCATAGCCATTTTCCATTGCCGAGTCCAATGTCTGTGGGCCTTTGCACAATGAAAAAACAGCGTTGATACCTATCTCATGAAGCTCGTCAATTCGTTCGCCAACACCACCACATATTGCCAAGCATGGAATTCCGGCTTCTTTTGCCATACGGGCAACGCCAGCGGGGGCTTTATCAAACTTTGTCTGGAAGTCAATCTGCCCTTCTGTTGTCAACACCAGGTCGGCCCCTTGGAGTCGATCTGCAAAATTGACTACATCAAGTACCAAATCGATCCCTTTCTTTAGCCTTGCTCCAAGAAAGGCATGCAGGCCTCCTCCTAGACCACCGGCAGCACCAGCACCGGGCATTTGATCAATATCAATGCCAAGTTCTCTACGAATAACCATCGCTAGATTTTTCAGCCCTGCATCAAGATTTTGAACTTGCTGAGGACTTGCTCCTTTCTGAGGAGAGTAAACATATGAGGCACCATTTGAGCCTGTTAAGGGATTAGTTACATCACAAACTGCTTCAAAGGTGGTCTGGCTGACTCTGGGATCAACACCACTCGTGTCAATGAAATGAATAGAAGCAAGTGAGCCTCCAATTGGCTCAAGAACCTCACCGTTGCTAGAGAGAAACCGGTAGCCAAGTGCTGCTGCCACACCAATTCCTCCGTCACAGGTGGCACTTCCGCCAAGACCAACAATAATGTGTCGTATGCCAGCATCCATGGCAGCCAGAATGAGTTGACCAGTACCATATGTTGTGGTTTTTTCAGGGTCTTGTCTGTCTTTGCTGAGCATCGCTAAACCACTGGCTCTGGCCATTTCAATTACCGCCAGATTTTCGGCCAGGCAGTACGGTGCTGTGGCAGGATCCATGCGAGGACCTTTGACTGATTTATCCAGGATTTTTCCTGACAGTGCTTCGGCCATGACTTCTGTGAGGCCATCCCCTCCATCTGCAACAGGGATACAGTCAATGACAAAATCTTTTGATATATTATGCAGGCCGGTTTTAATGGCGGAGGCAGCCTGGACAGCATTCATACACCCTTTGAAGGCGTTGGGAGCGGCGATTATCTTCATAACATTTTCAGGTGAGAGGTGACAGGTGATAGGGCATCGCTGTGTTAGACAGTTCTAGTTTTCTTCTACAAATTCATTCTAATACCATCAATTTCCAGAAACCTATCTTCTTTTAGCAATTCTTTCAAACAAAATGGTCTGTATATCATGCAGAATCGACAGGTTCATTCGTGTCGAGAACACATTGTTTCAGTCGCAGTGCAACATACGCAAATCCTATTTGTTACCGACCTGAAAGATCAGCCTTCCATTGCGGTTTGATGCTTCTTGCTTCTGTCCGGTTAAAATACTACAAAGGTGCAAGAATGGATAACGTGAGATCTCTCATCAACAAAAACCCCCCCAAAAAAGGACCTTAATACATACTGGCTTTAGATGCGAGTGGGTGAAGTAAATGAATGTTGGTCAGCTATCTAGATTATTTGCCTTTTACGGCTCCGCTATCCAAAAGAGCGCTACACCTCCCCAATAAACAATCTTGACAGGGTAGAATGGTTGTTCTACTTTGACGTTTATGACTTCAACGAAAGAACAGATCGCTTCTAGTTTAGAACAGGCATTTAATACTCGTGGATTCGCCGAGCCCAGTGTCGTCGAGTTAAAAAAGGTGGCTGGTACCAGCCTCAGAACGCTCTACCGTTATTTTCCATCAAAAGAGGCCATGGTGATTGGGGCGCTTAACTATCGCCATGACCGATACCTTTCTTTCTTGGCCGAGAACGAACCGCTGCCAGGAAAAAAATCAATCATCCACCTGTTTGATCGTCTTGCTGTTTGGATGACCACTGATGCCCCAAATGGCTGTCTATACCTAAATGCATTGGCATCTTTTCCAGGTAATAAAGATGTGCGAGATGCAACCGTGCAATACAAGCAAGAGCTAATCAAGGTATTAGGTCGCCGTAGCGGACTAAATAATTTGGCTCATGAACTTTTCCTGCTCCACGAAGGAGCATCTGCTGCTTGGCCGATTGTCGGTATTCAGGCCATTCACTCAGCAAAGTCAGTAGCCATGAAAATAATTAATGGAGAAAAAAATGAATGAGACACCTGAATTCATGAGAGGAGTCCAACTTATTGGTCACGGTGGTTTTGATAAATTGGTAATTCGCGATGATATTCCGGTACCGGAACCGGGGGCTGGCGATGTACTGATAAAGGTAGGAGCAGCCGGTGTGAACAATACTGATCTTAATACTCGACTTGCCTGGTATTCTAAATCGGAAGGGGATAGCAGCGATGCAAGCTGGTCAGGAAATCCCCTTCAATTTCCAAGGATCCAGGGTGCTGACGTTTGTGGAAAAGTTGTAGCTGCCGGAGAAAACGTGAGCAATGAGCTTTTGGGGCAAAGAGTGCTTGTTGAGCCATGTATTCGGGAAGCTGGTGGTGAAAAATTGGAATCCCCATGGTATTTCGGTTCCGAATGTGACGGTGGGTTTGCTGAATATACCATTGTCGCTGCCAGACATGCCCATATAGTAAATAGCAAATTCAGTGATGTTGAGCTCGCTTCTTTCCCTTGTTCGTATTCCACAGCTGAAAACCTTCTTACACGCGCCGATGTTAGTGCCAATGATATTGTGTTGGTAACCGGAGCATCGGGGGGCGTTGGATCAGCAGCAGTTCAATTAGCAAAAGCTCGTGGCGCTAGAGTTGTTGGCGTTACCAGTTCTTCTAAATCAGCCGGAGTTCTGGATCTTGGAGCTAACAAGACACTTGATAGAAGCGGTAACATAGTAGAGCAATTAGGAGAGAACTCTGTTGATGTTGTTATTGATTTGGTGGCCGGTGCACAATGGCCAGATTTATTGAATGTGCTTAAACCATTTGGTAGGTATGGGGTGGCGGGGGCAATCGCTGGACCGCTTGTTGAATTGGATGTAAGAACCTTGTACCTGAAAGATTTAAGCTTATTTGGATGTACAGTACTTGATGATACTGTTTTCAGTAACCTCGTTAACCGAATTGAAGCAGAGGAAATTCGCCCAGTGATATCTGATACTTTCTCTCTTGGCGAGATAGCTAGAGCACAAAAACAATTTGAGACAAAACAGCATATTGGTAAGCTTGTCATTGATTTGTCGCGTAGTTCTTGATTGCTCCCTAAATGCAACCATCTGACTATATAAGTTTTTTGGGTAAACGAAGAATATGTATAAGGTAATACGATTTCCAGAAAATCCCCTCATACATACAGGCCTGGATGATAATATTGGTCTTAACATCAATGGACCGTCATTAATCCGTGTTCCGTCCTGGATTCCGAACCCCTTAGGGAAATATTATCTCTATTTTTCTCACCACGCAGGAACATTCATTCGAATGGCATACGCTGATTCTCTTAACGGTCCCTGGAAGATACATAGAGGAGGGGTGCTGCAGTTGTCGGAAACCTGTTGCAGAGATCATATTGCTTCCCCTGATGTGCATATTGTGGAAGAGGAGAGAAGTATCAGGTTGTATTTTCATGGAGTTGTAGATGGCGGTCAACACAGCTTTTTGGCGTCCTCTTCAGATGGTCTTTCTTTTCATGCCTGTCCCGATGTAATTGGACCATGGTATTTGAGAGCGTTTAAATATGAGAAAGCATGGTTTGCTATTGCAAAAAGGATCGATGCTCCTGGTGGCGGCGTTCTGCTCCATTCTTCAGATGGTATACAGCCTTTTGAACAAGGCCCAAACATTTTACCAAATCAACGTCATGTTGCCGTCTTGAGGCAAGGCAAAAATTTACTGATTTTTTTCACTCGTGGTGGAGATTGCCCAGAACGAGTTTTGCTTTCGACAATGTCGCTCACTGGAAGTTGGAAAGAATGGCAACCAACGGAACCAATCGAAGTAATACGACCGAAAAAAGAAGAAGAAGGTGGAAACTTGCCATTACGTGCATCATGCTTTGAGGCTGCCGATGAGCCACTCTGCGAACTGCGCGATCCAGAGATCTATGAAGAAGGCGATAGATTATATCTGTTTTATACAGGAGCAGGCGAGACGAATATATGCTGCGCAGAACTGCATAACTTTATCAAAGAGAGTTCGTTGCCCGGCTGCTAAACGCAGCTAATCTCAAACACCAGATTATTGGGCGATACTCAGTTCGTTTGAGAGTACAGTAGAACGATATTGCTGAATTTTAAAAAGAATTTACCAACCTCCTGTTTGACAGTTTCAAAAGATTGTTCTTCTATCATTTATACATTCGTAAAAAGTTGCATTTCACGATGGCTAAGTAAAATCTTACGCCGCAGCATCCCGAAAGACGTTACTGGGGAGCTATATGGTATATGAACCCATAAAAGAACAGCTTCTCAACCGTTGATTGCTTCCAGAACTGTATCGTTGAGCTGTGGGTAGTAAACCTTCTTTTCAGCAGCATCGTTAATACTCTTCTCCCACTGCCGAAAAGAATCTACGTTGTTTAATGTGTGATCAGCAGTTTTGGGATTGCCTTTCTCTGCAATCTCGCGAATGCCCTCAAGTGCCTGATCGTCACTTTGAAAGTATAGAGGTATCACACCGGTATTCTTGGGGTACGGTTCAAAGATCTTCCTGGATTGACGTTCACGCTCGCAATCCTCCAAAAATTTTTCCATGCTGAAAAAGTTAAGACTGCCTAGATTTCACATGGCATGTCGTAAAATATGCACCCCATACTTGCGCAACGAATTACGGCTCAATTCCGACTCGAAAATCGCCTCGGAAGTTAAATCGGTTAAGCTTGTACTGCCTCCGGCCTGAGCGGAAGGGAATCCAGTAACCCAGGTGTTGACACGTGCCAAGGCTGCATTGATGAGGGGTTGGTGGGGTGAACTGTAAGAGAGGTTGCCGCCAGTTTCGGTGACGCTGGGAAGGCCACCGTGTATGCACAGAATTCCTGGATTGACGGTCTGGGCGATAATCATCATGAACATCACTTGGGCATGGTTCTGCGTCAAAAATGACTCCGGGCTTCCAGGCCCTGAAACCCCGGAAATCGTCTGGTCTATCAGCAGAAGATTGTTCCCGCTACGCGCACTCCGTAAAAAAGGCTCCACCATATTGTTCATGGAAGCCAAGGATGCAATCAGGCTGGTACCGTCGATCCAGTGGTCTTTTCCTTTTAGAAAAGCCATTTCGTCAGCAGTCATGGCATTAGTGGTGATCATTTTAGGTCCTTGATAGGCACTCTCCATTAACTGCGCGACCTCGAAGAGGGATGTACTCTTGTCGCAGCCTACCGGCAAACTGAAAATGCCTACAACATCCTGTTGTCCAGCTACCAGGCGGGTGATTTCCTCATACTCTTTACGATTGGCCGGACGCAATTCTTCCTCGCCAACCCGTTTGAGAAAGGGTGAAGTTGCACCGGTGCCAAAGGTATTCATTCCTGGATCTCCTGGCATTTCTCGGGGTACCTGCTCCAGGCAATGATCGATATAACTCCTTTTCAGAGGGATAAACAGCGATGTTTCATTATCAAAATCAATGGCATCAGCTTCCAGGAGGATGTCCATGAGGACCTGATTCTCGGCAATGTTCATGCCGATATCCGTCAGTACTCGTTTTGCGTTTTCATCGATACGCTGGTATACAGCTTTCTCAGCGATCAAGTCGTCCATATCCTCTATCCGTAATCGAACTATGTCTATAATAGTTTCATCAGAGACATACTGCAGGATATCCTCATATACAGTTTTAGCCTGTTTGAAATGCGCCTCCTTTTCCAGGAGAATACCTCTTTCTACTATCGTTTCAGCATGTGAGCACATAGCACTTATCCTTATTCTAAAGTGTTGAAGCACCGTGCTAACGGTCTGGCTTCTTGTTCTTGTTAGGTATTACATATGGGAAACCACCCTATAGATCTAAATTTATTTAATCAACAACGGATTATATATTGGCGAATTGGATAAAAGTGGCAAGTCAATATCGTTCATTTGAACGTGAGTTTAATATTGGTACTGCCAACCCGAAACGTTAAATTGTTATTTTAGCCGGAGTTGTGAGAGTGTAATAAAAAATAGAATCTCCGAACAAGAAGGGGATGTGTCGATCTTGATCCTCACATGATATTGGTGCGGATTGGTCCTGTTGATTTCTTGATAGTATGTTCGGCATCGGATAACGTAAAATCTCGATAAGATGGAGTAAATATGTAATGCTAGCACGTTGGCTGGCGGTCGAAGTGACGGTTGCCTATGAAATGAAACTATTTGAGAGGGACTTGATTATGAACAACAGTGACAGCAAGGTTCGGACACTTGAAGAAGCTCTCCAAGAGCCGTGCAAGTATCGCGACATGGATCTGGCGCTAAAGCCTATGGACAACTACAGTTGCACCCCGGGTACTCAGAATAAATTGCCGCTAAGTTTTTGGGCTTCTTGGAATCTTAAGGACCGGCCTCGCCGAATCGCCCTGCTTCTTGATGATTGTCAGGAAGAGTACAGACCATATGCAGGAGGTATTCTACCGAATCTCATTAAACTGGTGGATCTGTTTCGAGCGGCCAAATCCAAGAGTGATGGAATCCGCACTATGTGGAGTGCCTGGACCCGTACTTTTGACGACGGCATCAGCAACGCGATGGATCGATGGTATGGCCCAAAGGGCCTGCGCCCTGAAGATCCGGAGAACGCTGTGTATGTTTTTTACGGCGCACCAGGCATGAAGCCTTTATCGGAAATTGCCCCAACTGAGGAGGAAGTTGCCGACGGTTGGTTCTATCATGGAAAACATCTGGATATGTTCTGGACCTTTGATGAGAACGGCAACTCCTATCTGGATGAAAAACTGAAGGCTGCTGGCATCGATACTATAGTAATTGTTGGTCTATGGACGGATGAATGTATTCTCAGTACGGTTTACGCAGGCAGCTCGTGTGGTTACGACGTCGTGGTTGTTGGTGACGCAGTCGCAACGGCGACAGATAATCAAGAGATCGCGCTAAAGATCGCTGGTGGCACCGTCGCAAAGGTGGTTTCAACCGATGAGTTGATTAGCTATATGAAGAATGATTTCGTCACGGGAGATCCGGGCGCCGTCAAGGGCACAAGCCAACCCGACGGACGAAAAGAAGGCTGACGCAGCGGGATATCATTAAACACAAAACATGGGTATTGAAAGTTGATTTCGGTAAAAAAAGCCTGGAGGCTGCTGTATCGATTGCCAATATTTTCGACTACAACACGTTTTACCGCTTCTTTCCTTAATTCATCAGTTTATTTCCCGTAGGTTAGCTTTGCTATGTGGAAACCTTGTATGTTTTTTTGTACATTACTTTGGTCTCCACTTTTTTTAACTTACCTCACGGTCGTATCACCAATATGCATCTGCGAAATAGTAGGAGTATAGACACATTTTTCCTTGAGATTTTTCGCTGTGCTTACCTCGATGTACGACGCACCTTGGTTAGGGCCGAAACTACCGGCTAATACGGTAATCAAATCTTCGTCGTTGAATTGATGGCTACCTATCAGCCTGCAGATCGATTCTTGCAAAGGTTCCTTAGATTCCAAATCCAATGGGGAATAATCAGCATAAACTCCATAAGAGAGAGAAAGCTGTCGTGTCACTCGTTTGTTATATATCTGTGCATAGATTGGATTGCGACCACGATAAGCAGCCAAAGCACGAATTGATTTTCCAGTGGCCGAGTCGGCGACAATTGCCTTAGTGTTGAGCCGAAGTGTTGCCTTGACAGCGGCTTTAGCAAGATAGGTGGTGATCTGATCGTGATTCTCGTAGGTTGCGTCCAGGCAGCTGTCATTTTTGCTCTCGACCTGGTTAATGACTTTCGACATTATCCTCACTGCCAGCTCAGGATATTTACCATTCGCTGTTTCTCCGGAGAGCATCAGGGCGTCAGCATGGTCAAGACAAGCGTTTGCTACATCTGATACTTCAGCTCTGGTTGGTCGTGGAGAATCTATCATTGAGTGGAGCATCTGAGTTGCAACAATCACTGGCCTCCGCCTTTCTATACATTTGTGAATTATCATCTTTTGGATGAGAGGTATCTGCTCTGTGGGGATCTCCACAGCCAAATCACCCCGGGCAATCATAACCCCATATGTATAGTCAAGAATTTCATCAATATTAGTCACACCTTCTTCGTTTTCAATCTTCGCGACTATTTTTATCTCTGACTTCTTGTCGTCTAAAATCTCCTGTACAGCAAGTACATCCTCTTTGTTACGTACAAAGGAGTGTGCGATAAAATCAAGATCATTGTCAGCTGCAAATCGTATGAAATCTTTATCCTTTTGACTAAGTGCAGGTAAGGTCACATGTACTGCTGGGATGTTGATTGATTTTCTAGCTCTGATAACACCATCATTTTCTACAGTACAGGTTAGAAATTCACTGTCTTTGCCTTTAACCCCCAGAGCAATATCTCCATCATCAATGAGGATTGAACTGCCTACGGGAACATCTCTCACAAACTCTTTATGGGAAACATAAATGATATCACCATGTGACATTTCACTTGGTGCCCCTTTAATTCGAACTGTATCTCCAAACTTCACAGTCAAAGGATCCACTGCATCACAAGTCCTGATCTCTGGACCTTTCGTGTCGAGTAGAATGCCTATTTTCTTAGACACCTTTCGGGTGTTCGTAACGACCAATAGCGCATCATCATGGCTCATGTGGGCTGTATTGAGCCGCACTACATTCATTCCAGCTTCATAGAGTCGCCGAATAAATTTTTCTGAACAATTGAGGCTGGAAATGGTTGCAACAATTTTAGTGTTCTTTGGCATGGAAATACGCCTTGGGGATTTTATATTGTTTGGTAAAAAACACCGGAGGGAACGGTGATTAGATAATTACAACGTGAGAAAGCTCCCTAATAAGGAAGAGTATGATTTAGGTAGGTTTTCTCCCAAGCAGCATAGTAATTCTACCCTGCTGAAAAAAGTGGAAATATCGTAACACTGTCACCATCTTTGATTGTTCTGGTCGTTTGACGAATTGTATGGATCAAAACACCATTCACTGCTGCTCTGATGGGTATTGAGGAGCTATCCCTTGATTCTTCATATCCACACAGCTGAGGCTCAATCAGACGATTAATTTCAAAAAGTAGCTCGCGGAAGCTGCACTGCTCCTTGGAATCGATCTCAACTACAAGTTCTCCACTGCCTACGACTTGCTTAATGTTGGCAAAAAAGAGAACGTGTACTTTCATTTATGAGCCTCAGTTTATCTTACTTTTACTTACAGAATTCCAATCCAAGTTCCTTCAGCTTTTCTGAACTCGGTACACCGTCTATCCAACCCCGCTCAGAATAATAATCACCAATCATTTTCTCAAACGGTATTGCAATACCAGCAGCTCCACCTTCTTTACGCACTTTGTCAAAACGTTTGGGTAGAGTGTAATCAGTAAGTGGTTTCAGCCCATGCTTAAGGTTGAACATATGCATCAAATTGACCACACGCTCACCTGACTGCAGTAATTCAAGACTGGTTACATTCTGACCAGTAACTGCGTTATACAGTTGGGTGAGGCGGGTGAAATCCAGTCCTGAGAATTCATAAAAGACACAGTAGACAATAGAATTCACGCAAGCCATACGATCCTGGAACTTTACTGCGGCAAGACCCTTATGCTCAGCGCTATGGGGATCGAGTGGGGTTTTCATCTCTTCCCGTTCGGTCTCTGGAAAGGTCACTCCTAATTCAATTGCGGCAGGAAATCCATGCAAGTGACTTGCACCTTTCATTGATGTTGCTGTAGCTAATGCCATGGATAAAAAGGCTCGTGGATCATGGGCAGGTACAGCGGCACCGTTCACTTCTACCAGATCGTCTATTCCGAGTTTTTTACCTGAAGGTCTCAGACCTTCTCCCAACAAGGTTGGTATTTTGCCTTTGCGAAAAGCGATCTTTTCCAACAGGGCCAGCATTGCGTCGCCATCGCCCCACTTGAGTTTAATCCCACCTAAATCTTTCTTGGTGATTTTGCCCTCTTCATATGCCTCCATTGCAAAAGCACAGATGGCTCCAAATTCGATGGTATCAATGCCATAACGGTTACAAAGCTCATTTGCCTTGTTGATCGCGAGCAGATTGTCAATCAGGCAGTTACTGCCAATCATGCCCAGAGTTTCGTACTCAGGGCCGTAACTATCCATCTTATACTTGCCTTTTTTGACTTTCACCCGACGGTGGCAGCCCATGATACAGTTAGAACAGGCATCGGCCTTGGGTTTGAGCACTTCATTGAACTCGCCGTCACCGCCAGCATTCAGTTTCCTTGCACCGTCTACCCATCTATCCTGGGAGAAGTTTTTGATAGGTAGTAAACCGTTTTCCTCTCGTGGACTCACCGCCATTGCCTGACCCAATTCGCGGTTAGCTATGGTGAAATCTGCATCCTTAGCTATTTTCGCAAGCTCAAGCTTCAGCTTCTTCAGCTTTTTTGGTTTTGCTGCCGGGACTTGTTTTGTTCCTCGAAAAGCGATCGCTTTTAATTTTTTGGACCCCATAACCGCGCCCATACCAGTTCGCCCTGCACAGCCATGACCATGATTGCAGATAACTCCAGCATAGCGCACTAAATTCTCCCCTGCCGGACCGATTGGAGCGATCTTAATCTTATTATCTCCAAGCTCATCCTGAATAGCATCTTCAGTCTCATAGCTATCAGTCTTTCCCCAGAGGTGCGAGGCATCACGTAGTTCCACTTTATCGTCATCAATCCACAAATAAACAGGCGTACTAGAAGCCCCTTTTACCACCAGAATATCATGGCCTGTCTTTTTAAACTCTTCGGCGTTGTATCCACCACCTAAAGATTCACCGAAAATTCCGGTGAGCGGAGATTTTGCACAGATGGAGAACCTGCCACTACCGAGTACCTTGGCACCACCCTGGAATGGTCCAACACTGAAAACAAAAACATTGTCAGGGCCAAGTGGGTCGGCTCCAGCTGGTATTTCATCGTACATGATTTTGGCTGCGATACCGGTTCCACCCAGATAGTCTTTTTTCCACTCTTCCGGTAATTCTCTAGTCGTAATTTCTTTGGTAGTAAGATTTACTTCAAGTATTTTGCCCCAGTAACCGCTCATGCAACTTCCTCCATGTTAATTTTGCACCGACAATCTCAACAGGATATTCGTATCACACAGAATGCAACGTGCCATTGTCGAATATTCAAATACCCTGCGGCACCACTTTCGATTACCCTGTTACTTTTGTAGTACAATTTGCAACATTCATTCCAAACATCTTCAATCTTAAATCATAGGTGATTTTAGATGCTTAAGGTGTGATGGTTTGTCTAGGCATTTGCTCTTACTGCACGAGCTGGTTCACCTCCCAAGTGCAATTGCCCTGATCGGTGCAGCCACGCTTGGCAGAATTCTTACCGCGCTTGGTGAGAAATGCGGATTAGAGGTATTTCTTCCCCCACCATGTATCGACGAGCGGGGAGCCTCCCACGAAATTCTCACTACCAAGAACATCCTGGATTCTGAGACACTCGTTCCATTTAGCCATACGATCCGAGCGGTTGAAGGAGCCAACCTTGAGTTGACCGCCGCCTAAACCTACAGCAAGGTGGCTGATTGAAACATCCTCAGTCTCTCCTGATCGAGCGGAGACGACGCTACGCCAGCCAGCCTCTTCAGCGGCGTTAAATGTCTCAATCGCCTCAGAGACAGTCCCGATCTGGTTCACTTTGATAAGGACTGAGTTACACGCACCGGCCAATGCAGCTTCCTGAACAAGTTTTTTATTGGTGACGAGATAGTCATCTCCGATAATCTGTACACGATCTCCGAACCGCCTGGTAAATTCACACATACCCTCAACATCATCCTCAGCAACAGGATCTTCTATGGAAACAATAGGATAAGCATCCAGCCAGCTGCCAAGCATGTCGAGCAATCCTTCTGTATCCATTTCACGATTTTCAAGGGCCAGTCGATACTTGCCATTCGTATAAAATTCAGAGGCGGCAACATCTAAGGATATCACAACTCTCTCACCTGGCTTTTCCCCCGCTTTTTCAATTGCAGCAACCAGGGTTTCCAGCGCTTCTTCATTGCTGTCAAAGACTGGCCACCAGCCACCTTCATCTGCGATTCCAGCCTGACGTCCCTTTGCGGCCATGATCTCACCTGCAGCAAAATAGACATTGCTAGTAACTTCCATCATCTCATCAAAGCTTTTGGCGCCAGGCACCATAACCATGAAATCCTGGATATCAATGCGTCGTTCCGCATGGGCCCCTCCGCCAAATATCTGTATTTCCGGTAAAGGAATTGAGGGAGTCCGCTTGTAATAATCTGCAACATGTTGCCACAATGGTTTCTCTGCAGCGGCTGCAGCCGCATGCAAGGTGGCAAGGGAGGCAGAAACAGTAGCATTACCGCCTAAAACTTCCTTGAGTGGTGAAGGATCAAGAGCAAGCATGGCTGCATCAATTCCTTCCTGGTCATTGATATCACGACCTATCAGTGCGGGGCGTATAACTTCATTGACGCTTTTCAGAGCCGATTGTACATCCATGCCCCGTAGCGTTTTACCGCCATCCCGACGATCAATCGCTTCCCTACTGCCACGAGAAGCACCTGCTGGTGCTATTGCTCTGCCCATACAGCCGTTTTCCAAAATGACATCTGTCTCAACCGTTGGATTTCCACGTGAGTCCCAAACTCTACGACCATATATGTTCTTTATTGCAACCATTATTTCAAATTCTCCAGATTTCCTTTTAGACGTTCAATCAGAGCATCAAGAGTTGATGTCTGATCTTTCAGCAGTGACGCCGTATTTACACGTACGAAGTTTTGTTCATTTTCGTTTAGGTATTCTACCGGTGATTTACCATCTACCCGCGCAAGCATTAAAGCCGGTAATAATTTACATATCCGTTTTTCCAGGTCGGTAACCATCTCCCATTTCACATGAGATTGGTAGGCTGCCCAGAATTCACCAATAGAGTTCAAGAGGGACTTCCTGCTTTGGCGGAGATGAATTGCCTTCAAAACGAGATGATTGAGGCAAAAAGCAACATCGAATGATGGATCTCCCATAGTGGCACATTCGGCATCGAGTAAAATTGGTTTACTCTGCTTAAAGATGATGTTTTTTGGGCTTACATCACCATGTAACAGGACGCGTGAGTTGCCGTTGAGCATGGAAACCAATTGAGATAACTCATCGGCAAGTTCCGGGTGTTGAGTTTTGGTGTAATTCAAATATGGATCCAGCCTCAGCGAATAAAAATCCTCCTGATTCTGAAATTTTTCATTCACCTCTTTTGAGGCAGCCGAAGCTTGATGGATCTTTCCCAATACCTCACCAACTTTTCTTGCCTCTCCACTGTCTCTTTGGCCTTTGAGCAAAGCGTCTTTCCATTGATAGACGTCGGGCCCCTCAATAAAGTCCATGGCAAATCCATACAAAACATCGGAACAGCCAAAAAGAGCAGGGCTCACACCACTAACAACGGTGGAGGCGAAAAGCAGCCATTGATATTCAGCATGGTTGCGCTTGGTTTGAGCATGCCAATCCTGGGCGACATTGAGCTTTTCCAAGGCAAACTTCACACAAATCTTCTTGTCCCCGATAGAGAGCAGTGCGATCTCTGATGAGATCCCCCCAGTTAGAGGTTCTATCGAAGCCACCTCAGGTGCATCTCCCAGATTCAACTCGACAATTAATTCCTTACAGCGATTTTCAAATGGTATTGACATATTTGTATCCCTTATAGTAATGTTCACGTGAACATTCTAGCCGTAACCTTATCATTCTGTCAAGACTTTTGGCGACAAAAATACCACTAAAGGTTATGATGGCGCCGGTAGTGAAAATGGATTTACAGTTGATGGCGTCGTAAAAACTTCGGTTTACTGCGTGGTGGCATTGTTGGATGACTGTGTAAACAGGTTCCAATATCGCAAGATCCACAGGGGATATAACATTGTCAGAAAGGGTAACAATAAAATCGATTGCACAGGACCTGGGCATATCACATATGACCGTGTCACGAGCCTTATCCAAACACCCCAAGGTTCATGAGAACACAAGGCAGAAAGTACTTCAACGTGCCCAGGAACTGGGGTACGTGAAAAGTGCTGCAGCAATGGCTATAAGGGGGGACAAAGCCGAAATAGTCGGCCTGCTCGTACCCAATCTTATTAACGAATTTTACGCACGATTTTCAAATAAGCTCGCCGAGATCTGCGATGAAAATGGGTGGCAGCCCATTATTCACATCACCAATGATGACATCACCAGAGAAAGAAAGGCCATTCTCAAGCTTCGTGAGATTCAGGCAGGCGCTGTTGTCCTGGTACCTGCACCAGATTCTGTAAAGGACGAGAAGAAATATTTAAGTGATTTACAGATAATTCAACTCATTCGTAAACGAGAAACCATTCTCAATTCTGATGCAGTGCTAGTCGATGATACCAACGCCATAATACAAGCGGTGACACATCTTAAGAGCCTTGGCCATACAAAGATAGCCTATATCGGCGGGTCCACTTCGTTCTCTTCTGGGCGTTCTCGACAAGAGGCATTTATGACCGGAATGAAACACGCAGACCTCATTCCTCAGCCCAAAATGATGTACACTGATTCTCCATCGTTTGCTATGGGCTATAACTCTGCAGAGTCAATCATCGGTGCAGCAAGAGCCACGGCAATTATCTGTGGTGGCTTCGAGATTTCAAACGGTGCCCTGAATGCATACCTCCAAAAAGGTTTACGTATTCCTGAGGATATTTCATTTATTGGCTATGGCGATCCTTCATATTATCGCTGGATCGGTAGTGGCATCTCCACAATAAAAATTCCTGTTGAAGATTTGGCCATAAATACAGCAAAAATACTCAAACAGAAATGGACTGGAGAAAATTCCGATTTGACACAGAAAACTCTTTTGGCAGAACTTGTGATTCGAAAGTCATCAAGAAAGATCAGCTTGCAATAAACTGATATCAAAGACCCTACTTTTAGTAGGGCAGCTAACCCCAATATCTCATGACACGCTATCATCATGAAATACTGGAGTTAACATATTAACTCAACGTTCCAAGAAACTTTTTTACGGCAAACTCAGCGACAATCATATCTTCCTCTACTGAACCGCCACTTACACCAATTGCGCCAATTATTCCCTCTCCTTTAATTGCTAATGGATATCCGCCGCCAAAACAGACCAATCTATCGTTGTACGTATTCTGCAACCCATAAAGAACTGCCCCAGGTTGGACAGCGTCATAGAGTTCATGGGTAGCAACTTTAACGGTTACAGCGGTAAATGCCTTATTAATCGCCACCTCAATACTTCCAAGTAGCGCGTGGTCCATTCGATGCAAAAGAACATGATTTCCCCCAGAATCAAGCACAGAAATTACCATAGGGACTTTAACGTCCATTGCCTTTTTCTCTGCAAATTTAACGAGTTTCTTTGCTCTGGCTAGTGAAATCCCCAAACCATATTTCTTAATATTGTCCATCTGGGTTGCTCCCTTGCTGCATGAATAGTTGAATCATGATTTTAATCAGACCGTATGATGACAAACCCTCTCCCTGAAAGCATTGTCCAATCTGGATAAGCTGTTTGCAATTGTCATTTACGGCCTGAGTGTACCGTTCTCTTTTGCGCAAAACTTCTTAACTACTCCCAGTATCCTGGCAATTCAGGGTTCTTCAGATCTTTTGCCTGCATATCATATCCTTTGCTTCCACGTCTCTTCTTGTACTTATCTGAATAAAAATAGTCTGCGTTTTCTTTGGTCACGACCGATGCACCTGTGTTCATAAGTGGAACGTCAAAGGCAGGTCTATCGTTAGTGTAATCCCACATAGGATCCAAGAGACCATGGCGATCCAGGTACAGTGCGAGCAGGCCCATATATCCAAATGTATATGGATCAGGCATGATTGCAGCTTCTAACTTACCCTGTTTGATGTAGTCGAGCACGTTGGGATTGGTGTCAAAGGTGAGAACTTTTACCTTAGAATCAGCTTCTTGCAGAGCTGTGACAGCACCCATGGCACAAGTTGGGTTAACGGTAAAGATAAAGTCGAGATCTGGATGAGCTTGAATCAGAGAAGCTGCATCTTGAGCTCCTTTGATTTCATCATGGCCAGGGTTGGTTCGCGCTACTATTTTAACGTTTGGCCAATGCTTCTCCATATTCTCGGTGAACGCAGCTGATCGGTTGTCCAGATTGACCTGGCCGACAGTTTCCATGACAGCAATTTTTCCTTTGCCATTCAGGGCATTACCAATGTAATCAGCAGCCTTTCTGGTCATCATTTTTTCGTTATGGTTGATCCACATTGCAACCTTAGCGCCTGGAATAGGGTTCTCTCCAATGACGAGTGGTATGCCGAGTTCGTTACACTTCTGGGCAGACTGGGCAAGTGGGTCCCCATCACTGGGATTAATCATAATACCAGCAGGCTCAAATGCCATTATCTGTTCAAATACTCGAATTTGCTCGGAAATGTCAGCGGTTGTTGCACCCATATATTTGGTATTTACGCCAAGCTGCCGTCCAGCATCCATGAACCCTTCATAATAGCTGGTCCAGAAATCATAGCCGCTAAGAAAGGTTAAGAGATAATAGGTTTCATCTTCTGAGCCGACAAATGCTGGTCGTACTTTTGAGGTAAACTCGCCGGATTTGCTTGTGTTTTTGGAAGCGCTGAACGCAGCCTGAGGAGAACCGAATGAAGCCATGATGGCAACAATCGCAATACTTAATAAAATTCTTTTCATTTTAAACCCCTTCATCAAGTTATCTGTGATACTAAAAACCTCTTTTAAAATTGACCAATTACACTCCCACTTTGCCATTCCACAAGACGTAATGTCGCAAAACCCATCTGCATCGAATTGCGAGTAAAGTTTGGTAGGCTAAGTCACTTGTTTAGTGGTGCAGTTCACCTCCCTTGTCAAATATTCCTGATGCTTTGTGATGGATATACTTTTCATTGATATCTTCACCTTTTGCCTCACCTGCTATTTTGCCTTCATGCATTATGATTACGCGGTCACATAGGCCAACAACTTCAAGTAAATCTGAAGAAATGACTATTACGCCGATTCCTTTTTCCACTAATTCCCGCATCATCTGGTAAATTTCAATTTTGGCCCCGATATCGATTCCTTTGGTCGGTTCATCGAAAATGATGATTTTGGGGTTAATGGAGAGTCCTTTGGCGATAAGTACTTTCTGCTGGTTACCTCCACTCAGATTAACGCAGAGCTGATAAACATCTGAAGATTTGATTTTCATCCGTTCTCGGTAGGTTTCCGCCTGTTTTTTCTCTTCTGACGCACTGAGAAAGAAGTGCTTTATCACATTGTCGAGGTTTAATGCGGAGACATTCTGCTGGATATCTTTTTGTAAAAACAACCCTTCATTTTTCCGGTCCTCGGTGAGATAAACGATGCCATGTTTTAGGGCAGCCGGGTAATTGTCTATTTTTGACAGCTGTCCATTGAGAATCACCTCACCCGAGACTTTCTCTTCTATGGCACACAAGCTTTTGAAGAGTTCGCTTCGGCCGCATCCGATCAACCCGGAAAATCCGAGAATTTCGCCCTTGTTGAGACAGAACTCGATATCTCGAAAGGAATGTGAGTGTTGGAGATCGTGGACCTCGAAAATGGGCTCACCGGTCGTTGATGCTTTGGGAGGATAGAAATCAACGACTTCTCGCCCAATCATCTTATTAATGATTGTGATCTTATCGACGTCTTTAACGTTTAGGGTATCGATGTATTCGCCATCCCGTAACACGGTAACCCGGTCGCAGATGGTATAGATTTCCTCCATGCGATGGCTGATATAGAGAATTCCGACTCCTCTGTTTTTCAATTCACTGATTATTTTAAACAGATCTTCGGCTTCACTTTCAGTCAGTGACGAGGTCGGTTCATCAAAGATGATTACTTTTGCGTTAATAGAAATCGCTTTAACAATTTCTACTATCTGTTGTTCTGAAATGGAGAGCTTACCCATTTGGGTGTTAGGGTTGAGGTTCAGATTGAATTTCAACAATTCGTCCTTTGCCCTCTTATTCAGGTCAGAAACACTAATAAATCCAAGATTGTCTTGAGCTATCTCACTCATGAAGATATTTTCAGCAACAGATACCTCGGGGCAATTGACCAGCTCCTGATGCACGATGCTTATCCCCATATTGATAGCATCCAACACGCTTTCAAACTGTACCGATTTCCCTTCAACGAAGACTTCCCCTTCATCGAGAGAATAAATACCGGATATGATTTTCATCAGTGTGGATTTTCCTGCTCCGTTCTCGCCGACAATACTGTGGACTTCACCCTTCTTTAGCTTAAGATTCACATTTGCCAGCGCTTTCACGCCTGGAAAACTTTTTGATATGTTTTTAGCTTCAAGAATAATTTCACTCATGGTTCAGGAACTCCAATAGCTGTGTTTTTCTTCCGGAAAAAATCGCAGATTTTTCTATTTCCACGCCTTTTTTCTCAGTACAAATGCGTCCAGGAGTACAGCTAATAGCAAAATGATATTGCTGATCAATGCCTGCCAATAGACAGAGACACCGAGCAACACGATAGCGCTGCTAACAAAGCCTAAAAAGATAAGAGCAAGTGAAGAACCGATGATTGAACCTTCGCCTCCATTCAACGTCGCACCGCCTATTACTGCTGCAGCGATCAACTGCACTTCCATACCCAAACCAAAATTTGGCGAAGCTGAATTAAACCTAGCAACTGAGAGCACCCCGGCTAAGCCACAAAGGAGCCCTATGAAAGCATAAATTCCGAATTTTATTTTGTTAACGTTTACCCCGGAAAAGTGAGCGGCGTTCTCATTACTACCTATATAAACCGCCTTTCTCAGCACTTTAGATTTCTTCAGAAAAATGTGAACAACTACGGTGAGTACAAGAAAAATGATGATGATGTAGGAAACTCCAAACAACTTACCACTGCCTATTTCTCTTAACCATGGCGGCATTCCAGTCATCGACACAGGAGTACCTTTAGTAACAACGAGGGTAACACCTCTACTGATACCCATGATTGCCAGTGTAGCTATAAAAGCACCCAAACCGAACCGCGTGATCAGCAAACCGTTCACGCACCCAAACAGCAATGCCACACCAATTCCGCCAACCAAAGCGTACCAGATGTTGGTTGCTAAAAAGATCTTGCCCAACACGGCCGCACTAATCGCGACAAGTCCACCAACAGACAGGTCCAAGCCGCCTATAACCAAAGCCAGAGTTACGCCGATACCTACTATCCCAGCAATAGAGACACTCAACAATGTTGTTTGGATATTGTTCATTGTTGCGAATGTGTTTGTTATGTTAGACAATACAAGAAACATTGCTGCGATGAGCAATATTAATGTTGCTTCTCTGTACTGAAGTATCTTCTTCACAGATGTGATTACCTTCAACGGTACTGCCTCCCTTTCATTGGCTAACGTGTTATCACTATCGCCGTTTAACAAGTATGTTGTTTCGTTCTTGCTCATTAAGAAGTCTCCTTTAATCAAGGTCTATCTACAGCTGTTTATAGCTATCCCATATGCTCTTTTTAGATGTAGCAACATACATGCCACGAAACTGCAATTTCAAATCACAGGAATATTAGATAACTACATGACTTCAGGTATTTTTAATCGTTTCATCCTGCCCCATAAAGGGCACCGAATGGTTCACACTGCACCATTCAGGGCAGTGAGTTGAAGTGGCCTTGTATCTCTAAATACACACGGAGTATTTCAAAATGGCGAATTTCTGAAATGATGAGTAGAAAAGGTCGCTTCTCGCTATGTTTTGGGCCGGAAAAGATGAGGACGAAAGGCGTTCAGATAAGAATCACGACTGTTTGTCGATTAACATCACTTGAAGAGTCATAACGTTAGTTCGTGTCGGGCTGGTAATGAGAAGATTGTCAAGCACCTTGAAGAACGGGTAAGACCTGTAAGATGATGATTGCCAGAGACACTTAGTCTGAGCGACTTCTCTGGCAATTGAGCTGAGAACCTTTGGAACTTCGGATGCTTCGCCTTGCACTGTTGATGAAAAAATAAACGTAATGGAAATCCAAGGGTTTGGCTCTCATTTCTGCAGCAGGCAGAGCTTCGGGGATAGTCCCTACAAGATAAATGTTGTTAATTACATCAAGGTCATAGGAGAATTGCTCTATTCGAAGCAGACCAGATTCCAGTTTAAGATACTTATCCTCACAGAGTTCTGGCTCCACAGCCGAAATCTCTGCAGAGAATATATCTGATACGATCTGCTTCAAGTTGTTCCTGGTTATTTCCCGACCTTTTTGAATCATTCCTCAAAAGCTCCCGCTCGAAAAGCTTTTAAATAGTTCATGCAAAAATCGTCTTTACCCGCCAGTGCTTCGGCTGCGGCAATATTAGCAATCATCCGTTTATCAAGTGGATTAATAATAGCACCGTCCAAACCTTTTGCGATGGCCATGGTCATGAAGGTTTGATTCATGAATTTCCTTGCCGGCAGCCCATAGCTGATATTGGAAAGGCCACAAGCAGTGTGAATTCCGGGGTAGGTCGCAACAATGAGTTCGATGGTGTTTATGAACTCCACTCCGAAGGTCGTGTCTACAGACACCGGCTGTACCAAGGGGTCAACAAAAATGTTCTCTACGGATACGTTGTGCTTGATCATTCCGCTAAGCATTTCGTCAGCGATTTTCATTCGGTCGTCTACAGTCCTGGGCATACCAGCATCACTCATGCAAAGAGCAATAACCTTCAGGTCTGTACCGGCGATAATAGGTAAAAGTTTGGAGTATCGCTCTTCTTCCAGACTAATGGAGTTGATCATAGCTGTGCCTTTATGGACAGCAAGAGCGGCCTCTATCGCCACAGGATCTGGGCTGTCAATGGCACAAGGGACATCAGTAACTTCTTGCACAGTCTGGACCAGCCATTTGAGGTACTCTGGCTCTTTGTCAGCAAAAATACCTGCATTTACATCAATATAGTCAGCACCAGCTTCAACCTGATCTATCGCCACTTTCTGTATTACTGCAGCATCTTGAGTTTCGATGGCTGCCCTGATTGGCTTTCTGCTGGCATTAATCAATTCACCAATAATGATCATGAACTCTTCTCCATTATGTTAAAATATTATGTAGTTACGCAGGGCTAGTTGTTAGTAATACCCCATCATCTTCGGAACAAATGCTGTGATACTAGGGAAGTAGGTTATCAAAAATAAAATTCCGATCTCGGCTACCAAAAATGGCATTGTTGCCTTCACGACCTGTTCCATCTTGAGATTAGTGATACTGCAGACGGTAAAAATACACTGTCCAAGAGGTGGGGTAATTAATCCGATATTTAGATTCACCAGCATGACAATGGCAAAATGAAGAGGATGAATGCCCATGCTAATAGCAATTGGGGCAAGAATTGGAGCCAACAGTACGATGGCTGCAGAGATCTCCAGAAACATTCCAACAGCGAGCAATAAAAGATTGATCAAAAATAGAATTAGATATGGATTGTCTGTTATAGAAAGAAAAGTGTTTGCGATAAGTTCTGGCATCCGGTGGTAGGCCAGTACCCAGCCCATAATTTTAGCACAGCCAATTATTAAAAGAACTACCGAACTGGTTATTGCTGTTCTCTTCAACATCGTTGGGAAATCGCTCAACTTCAATGTCTTGAATATGAACATACCTGCAATAATGCCATAGGCTACGGCCACAGCTGCCGCCTCTGTTGGAGTAAATATACCACTTAGAATCCCACCTAAAATAATGATTGGGATAAGTAGAGCGATCAGCCCTTCTCTCAACTTTGACAAGATCTCCCGAAATGTAGCTCTTTTTTGGCCGCCATATCCTCGATTACGACTGATAAAATACGCGACAACCATTAGGGTCACCCCGATGAGGATGCCAGGTATGAAACCAGAGGCAAAAAGAGCAGCTACCGACACCTTCATTGTCACGCCATAAATGACCATGACGATGCTCGGTGGAATAATTGGACCAATAATAGAGGAAGAGATGGTTACAGCCGCACTGAAATCTTCGTCGTAGCCTTCCTTTTTCATACCTGGTATTAGGATGGTACCAAGGGCTGCTGTGTCAGCAACTGCTGCCCCTGTGATACCAGCGAAAAAGATACTGGAGACAATATTGACATGCGCCAGCCCGCCCTTTATATGGCCAACCAAAACGTTTGCAAAACCGATAAGTGTCTGAGTTATGCGTGCCTTATTCATAATTTCACCGGCCAGAATGAAAAATGGAATGGCCATAAGTGAAAACATGCTTACCCCTTGAAAAATCATTTGGGGGATGATTTTTAAAAAAACAGGGTTATCAAGAAGCAGTAGGGCGGAGAGTGATGCAATCCCAAGACAGAAAGCGATAGGAACACCAATTACGAGTGTCCCGAAAAAAACTATTGCCAGAATTGTCAAAGTCATGAGAACCACCTGTTTAATTTTTGCTTAACGCGATAGGAGCCAAGGGTCGTTCTCGCTACACAGATTCGCCCAGGCAGCACTCGTCCACATATTTTTCAGCCCCTCCTGTCAATCCGTCCACTATCTGAGTTAACACCTGAATAATCATTAGAGCTCCCCCAAAAAGCAGACCGAAGTAGGGCCAAAACATTGAAATGCCGAGCGCGCTAGAAGTTTGATTGCTGGCAAAGAGGGCAAGAGTTCTACCCTCTTTCAGTAACACTCCAAGAAAAAGCAGAATAAGGATGTTAACCAATATACCAATGTAGTTGCGGTTTCTATTAAGATAGTTCATATTATCAATGACATATGATACGCCAACATGGCTGTAACGCTTAATGCCCATGCTCCCCCCGATCGTTGTCACCCACACCATGGCAAAAGTGGAGAGTTCTTCCGACCAGGCCAAGGGATCATTCAGGACGTATCTATAAAACACTCCAAGCAACACAACGATAGTCATGACGGAACAGAGGATGACAGCCAGATAGCCGGCAAAAAGATCCGTTCCGTTTGAAATTTTTCTGTTGAAGATCCTGATGGTGGTGATGAGGCTCGAGTGCATTATTTAATCATCCTGTTGAGTTATTGTCTCGGAGCTGCTTTCTTTGATATTACCTCAGGTTCAACCGCAACTATTTCCAGCATTTGGTACCAGAAGAATTGTTAGTAGCCATAAGCCTTTTCGGTTTTAGCGGTTTCTTCTATCAATTTATCAATCCAAGGAGCGGAACCATCGATCTTTTCTTTCATCCAGTCAATGACTGGCTGCTGAGACAGTTTTCTGAATTCAGCCAAAGATTCCGGCGACAGTGATGAAATTTCCATGCCTGCGTTTTGTAGGGTCTCGATACCCATGGCATCCTGCAGGCGGGACATCCCTCTACCTGTAACGGTGGCTGCACGTCCCGCATCGAGAATCACCTGCTGATACTCTTTGGGAAGACCGGCTAACCACTGATCATTGATTATGAAAAAACTGGTGCTGTAGACGTGTCCATCCAGTGTCAAGTACTTCTGAACTTCAGCAAGTTTTCCAGAAACAATGACGCCAACTGGATTTTCCTGACCATCGACCACTCCAGTCTGCAGGGCAGAATAAAGCTCAGCCCAGGCGATAGGAGTCGGGGCGCCACCTAATGATTTCACCATGGTCATGTGGGCAGGTACCTGCATAGTTCTAATCTTCAGGCCATTCATATCTTCAACCGAGGTAATCGGTCGCTTACTGTTGGTAAAATTCCTAAATGCCCCTCTTCCTGTTGCAATAACCCTCAGGCCTGTCTTCTCCCGCATGTCTTCAAACAAAGCATTCCCGAAAGGGCCATCCGTCACTGCCCAACCCACACTTTCTGTGGCGAAAATATACGGAACACTGAAAACCTGAACCATTGGATAAAAAACAGGAACAGTTCCCTCAGCTATAATGCAGCCCTGCATAACACCCAACTGTGTGCTCTCTAGCATTTCCCGCTCATTACCCAGGGTATTTGAAGGATGAATCTGGACTTTTACTGCACCATTCGTGCGCGCCTCGACAATTGATTTGAACACGACCGCCATTGGGTGCTCGATGGTATTTTGTACGTCTGCCGGCTCAAAATGCCCAAGAGTAAAAGTATAGGTCTGCTTTTCTGCAGCCCATGAACTGCCAAACGATAAAAAGATACTGAAAAGAACGGCCGCAAAAGAAGTTACACGTTTCATCTCCACTCCTTACTTGAAATGTTTCGGATTTTCATAACATCCCTGAATCATGACATGAAAACTAAGTCAGTGAGAACGTCCAGGGACCATATCTCTTCTTGAAATTACCGCTATGCAGCGATCAGCTTGCGGGTGATCTCAACGGCCTCTGCAGCGTCTGCCGCAAAGCCATCAGCACCAATTTTATCGGCGAAGGCCTGATCAACAGGTGCGCCACCGACCATTACCTTGATCTGATCTCGAAGACCGGCTTCTTTCAGGGCTTCTATCATCTGGCTCATGCCTGGTAGCGTCGTTGTTAGAAGAGCTGAAAGTCCTAAAACATCAGCTTTTTCCTCAACAATTTTAGCTAAAACGTCTTCAACCTTAATATCCACACCCATATCGACGATCTTGTAGCCAGCACCTTCAAGCATCATGGCCACCAGGTTTTTACCTATATCGTGGAGGTCACCTTTTACAGTACCAATTAACACCGTCCCTTTAGAATTATCGCCACCTGCAGCCAATAATGGTTTGACTAACTCAAGCCCTTTTTTCATGGTCATTGCGGATACAAGCATCTCTGGAACAAATATTTCCTGTGCAGAAAATCGCTTACCGACAACATCCATTGCTGCTATGAGAGAATCATTGATCAGGGTGTTTAGATCAATTCCTGCGTCTATTGCCTCCTGCACTTTTCCTTCAATTAGCTGGTGCTTGCCTTCAACGACCAGCTCTTTGATTTCCTGTAACTGGTTACTCATTTTCAATAACTCCTGTTTATCAGATTAATATCCTTGAGCCGCCGCAGCGACGATGGCTTTTAAATTATCCATGGGGGTAGAAAGTGGTATACAACACTCGGGACCAATCATATGTACACCGGCATCAATTGCCTCCCGTGTCTGCTTGTACACCTCGTCGGCCGTGCCGCTAAATAGTGTTTGTGGGTTATTAATACATCCTGCCAAACTTATTCTGTCACCGACAGTATCTACGGCATATTTGGGGCCGGTCTGCCATTCAAAATGATAAGAATCGAAACCAGCATCGGCAAAAAGAGTAAGACGGTCCGCACAGTTACCACACACATGTAACATCAAGGGCCCTTGTATTTCCGAGGTGATCATCTTGTGGATTGGTAATAGATACTCTTCGTAGTGCTTTGCGCTGACGAGATTACCAGTAGCGTGATCAGCTACAACAACTATGTCCGCCCCAGCCTGGAATTGCGCTTTGATTGATGCAATGGTGACTGGTATCAACTGCTGAAGCATTTTTTGAACCTTATCAATTTCTCCCATACCAAGCTGGAGTAGGAAATTTTGAGTGCCGGCCATATGATAGGCGAGTGTCCAAGGCCCCATTGCTTTACCTATTATTGCCGCTTGCCCGCCTACTCTACGACGTAACAGTGTCAGTGCGTCGAGTACTACTTTCATTGAGGGACGTTCCAGAAAATCGTCAGGCATAGTGATATCTGAGAAATCTTCATAGGGAAAATTTTTGCAATCCGGCATGCGATCACGATCTCCCCAATCCACTTCAGCACCAAGCGCCGCTGCCTCCTGATCTACACTGAACTCTGGCATAACAGAGTCAAATCCGATAATTTCATGACCTCCAAGTGCCAGATCAGCCATCGCTTCTGCATTCAGATGGGCTTCCGGATAGTCAACGCCAACTGCATCCAAAAGTTCGTGGCAGACAATGGCCGTGGGGTTCACAACTGGCGGACGGTTACCTTTACGCCCACCATACAGAGCTGACATAACAAGATTATAAGGTGTCGACTTCATAAATTGATGCTCCTTTCAACGCGGTTTTAGGATCGACGAGAAAAACGATGTTCTACGACTCTTCCTGTAGCAACAGGAGTGCCATTCGGCGATTGTCGATTAAAGAACTAAAATATCAGGCTGTTAGAGTGTGTTTGGGAGAGTGACTGATAGAGGGGTGCACCATATAGGGCAACGCTACAGGGCACTTGCACCAAATGGATCAGGGGAAGGGCGAGGGGAACGCTTGTCTTGATAAGGCTTACTTTTCTTTGATTGTTTTGCTGCACTTACCTGTTAGTGCTTTTGTGGCGGTTTATGGCTCTAACGACATTTCTGCCTTTGGTAAGTTTCCTCAATAGCTTAAATTTCCGGGTTAGCTATCTTGGAGTTTTTTTAATCGTCCTTGGAGCATTCGTCGAGTAATGCCAAGATACATTGCGGTTCGCGTTTGGTTACCCTCATATTTCTGCAGGGCTTTTAATATGATATTATTTGTAAATTCTTCAATATCAAAGCGTTCTTCTGGCAGCTCAAAGGTATCACTGAGCACATCACCTGGGACGGAGTTTCCGACCTCGGTATTTCCAACTTGTCCGTTCAAAAAGGACAGATCTTCAAGGACAAAATTCCCAACAGGCGAAAGTAGAGCTAAGCGATCCATCGAATTTTTTAGTTGTCGTACGTTTCCTGGCCACTCAGATGACTTCAGTAGCTGTTCCGCTTCAGGTGAAAAGCTCTCAAACCTGCGCCCTTGACGGCTGCAAGCTCGCCGGATGAAGTGGGTTGCTAACAACATAATATCGTCTCTTCTTTCTCGGAGTGGAGGGATAGAGATCTGACCTACATTGATACGGTGGAATAGATCCAGACGAAATTTTCCGTTGGCTACCTCCTGCTCCAGATTTTTGTTGGTTGCAGACAGCAGCCTGAAATCAAGTGGAATTTCACGATGACCACCTATGGGCACATAGCATTTTTCTTCAAGTACTCGAAGTAGTTTCACCTGCATAGCAAGCGGCATCTCACCGATTTCATCAAGAAACAACGTCCCTTTATCGGCAACTGCAAGCTTTCCTTTTCGACCGGTCCTGCTTGCCCCTGTATATGCTCCCGCCTCGTGTCCAAACAGTTCACCTTCAAAAAGTTCTGGTGAAATTGCCCCACAATTGATGGCGACAAAAGGTTGTGATTCTGCACCTGTCTCAAAATAGTGAACGAGCCTGGCAATCAGCTCTTTACCGGTCCCACTTTCACCTTCAATGAGTACGGGGACGCTACGATCCCTGCAAAATTTTTCTGCCATGGTGATTACATTTTGCATTTTAGCAGAGCAATATTTTAGTTTATCAAGACCTACTTCCTGTAAGTAGGCGGTCTTGAACACCTCGGTTGAACTTATGACCTGGCATAACTCCTCATTCAACTGAGTATCAAAATTACTTTTCAGATCAAGATACTTGGCGCGAAGCAGAGCAAGGTCTGCGCACCTTTGAATCGTTGCGGCCAGCTCACGAACGTCAATTGGTTTTTGAAGATAATTATATGCTCCGCTTCGAAGCGCCTGGATAGCGCTTCCCATATCCCCATGGCCAGTAATGACAACTACCTCAGACGTGTGGGTGTTGATCTGCTTGATCTGCTGCAAAAGTTCAATTCCGTCAATCCCGGGCATTCGGATATCTGTGATCACCATCTCATAAGGTTGCTGCATATATTTACGCAGTCCTTCTCTGCCATCTACAGCGGTATCGATTGTGTGGCCAAGCTTTCCTATAAATTTAGACAAGCTGCTTCGAATGTCTTCTTCGTCGTCTATCAGCAGAATATTCATCTTATTCCCCTTATTGGTATTGTAATGAAGAACGTCGCGCCACTCTCAGAGTTGTTATACGACTGAATATCCCCATTATAACCAGCTATTATAGACTGGCTGATGGAAAGCCCTAATCCGGTTCCGTGCCCAACCACCTTGGTTGTAAAAAACGGGTCAAAAATTTCCTTTTGATGAACGTCAGGTATGCCCGTCGCATTATCCCCCACTTCAAGAAAAATATGGCCAAACCTATTTCCGGTTTTAATCCAAATCCGCTTATTTTTTCTGACGCAACAATCTAATGCCTGACGGGCATTGACTACTAAATTCATGATAACCTGCTCCAGATGATTAATCTGGGATTTGATTTTTGGCAGGTCAGCTTCAAGCTTTATATCCACTTGAATATTATGAGCAATCATCTGCTGGCCAATCATAGAGAAAACGTTCTGAATAGCCTCGTTGATATCGACATCCTCAGAGCTGCGATCGAACTCGTCGCGAGCAAAGTTCTTGATGTTTTTAATTACCTGTGACATGCGCAATATCTGTTTTGAAATCATTGCAGCATTTTCATACGACTCCTCTTCATCAATTGACCACCCCTGTTCTTTTCCATAAAGAACACCATCTGTTATAACCCGTATCGTGTTGAGAGGCTGGTTTAACTCATGTGCTATACCGGCAGACAGGGTGCCCAGAGCGGATAGCCTATCACTGTGATACATCTTCATCAGATGAATTTTTTTGCGCCGTTCGATTTCATTGGGCTCTGTAACATCAATAATGACGAGGTGGATTGCAGATTTATTCTGATAGGTAACACTCTGTGCATATCCCTTGAACTCTCTTCTCCCTTTTTTCGGCAATATGGAGGTGAACTCAAAACTCGTAGGTCGAACCTTCTTAATATCATTATTTAATAGCTCTTCTATCTGATAGCGATCGTTTGGACTGTCGATCCTCTCTAGAATCGCCTCAACCGTCACCTCGCTATCACCAAGTTCCATCAGAGCGAGAAAATTGTCGTTGCATGAATACACACTGAGCTCACCAAGCAGTACAATCCCGACACCGGCAAATTCCGAGATACTCTGGTACATTTTTTCTGTGCGATTAAGGCTGGTTTCCAGTTCGTGTTCATGGGTTACATCCTGGATCATATGCACAGAGCCATTAATAGTACCTCTAAGATCTCGTGTTACACATGTCTTAGAGGCAATGAGCATCGGTCCCCCAGGTAACGCTTCACTTCGGGCAAGTGCATACACAGCATCGCCTTCTTTGCGAAGCTCTTGATAGCTTGGTTCCCAGGTGCTATCCGGACTGAGAATGAGGTTGGACACAGTCGGGCGACGTTCATTGTAAAAAGGTTTGGCATGTTCAAAATTACCTTTACCAAGAATCTCTTTTGCTTCAATTCCACTCATTTTTTCCATAGCTGAGTTCCACACTATGACTCGCTCACTGGCATCGATCATCATTAGTGGATTTGGAATGAAGTCAATCAGATCCTCCAACTGCTTCTCAGCCCGACATGACCTTAGCCATATCTTCATTTGAGACATCAAAAAGCTGGCTAATTCAAGAAATTCCTCCTCATTGTCGACTTGTTGCTGAATTAGAAATACATAGTAGCCTGTCACTATGCCTGAGTCCATTACAGGAATGGTTAAAACGGTTGCGGGAGGTTGCTGCGGGATGATGCTTTTCCTGTTAACAAAAGGTAGTTGGAGCGATTCGGACTGAATTCGACTTTCCTCTTGCTGAATAAACTTCAGTAGAGCCGAACTTGGTACGATCGGAAGGTCACTATCGCTAGAAGACGATTCCGCTATAGTGACCCAGCCTCTCTTTTCCTTTTCCACCTTAAGGACACTCTTGCCAATAACTGCGTCAAAGAGTCCACAAAGAACCGGGAGAGTGGACTTTAGGCCATCCTCCAAAGTACTCGCATTCTCTAACACTGCCAGAATTTGCAGTATTTCTTTAAAACTTATTTCCCTGCTATTCATCTTAATTGCCACCTGCTTTCAAAATACAATGAGTCCCAAATTAACCAGAATACTGTGACGTGTATGAACCATATAGCTTCTCATTTGAAGAAAATACTATGCAAATATAACACCAGTTCAGATTCGACCGCGCATGTTAGTTTAGCCATGGAAATAATTCTCATGAAAGCCACCACCCATGGCATGCTATGCACATCACGACGTAGCACTCATAATAAATTAGCGCCAAGGTATTTTCAGATACAAACTAATAGATCAATCAGTCTGATCTGTGGTCATAACCTTATTTCGTTATATACAACGGTCCCACAAGATCAAGTTGTGTCAGGTAGAGGCGCATGTCAAATTCCAGCTGATGATATTCAGGCTCTATATGCTTACAGAGCTTGAAAAAAGCCTTGTTGTGGTCTTTTTCTTTAAGATGGGCAAGTTCATGAACGACAATCATGCGAAGAAGTGGTTCTGGTGCGTTTCTGAATGTGGAGGCGATTCGGATCTCATTTTTAGCTTTCAGCTTGTTGCCCTGTACTCTTGATATGAATTTATGTACACCAAGGGCCTGATTTCGCATCTTGATTTTTGAGTCGAAGAGTACCTTGCTTAAAGGCTGTGATTGCTGCATGGACCTGATTTTTATTGCCATTACATACTCGTAGAGAGCTTTGTCTGTACGAATCTCATGCGGTGTTGGATATTTTTTGAGAAGGAACGTTTGCAACTTTTTCTCTGTTATCAAACGCTGGACCTGATCTGTAAGGTGGCCAGGGTACCCTTGTAAATATTGCAAATCCTGCACTATGTCACCTGATTGATAATCGAAAATGGTGGGCTGGGTTCAATGGTGTAGTTTCTGTACTCAGTTTAACTCTCCTGCTCATCGCATTTTTTTCATAGAATGTAAATTCTTTTTTCAGGGCAATATTCAGGATACTGTCTCTTGGAAACAGGGTGGCTTTTGAGCTTTTGGTCAGAGGTAGTATGGGGATATGTGAAGGTTTCGAATTAAACCTTGCAATTTGGACAAGTTTCAGGAGCTGAGCAACCGATAGCCTATCATCTCTCCTTCTTTAGGGGGAGAGATGATAGGCTATTGATTTTAGCAGGCAGTTCACTGGAGCGCTGAGCAGAAATGGTATAGCGTTGGGAGAAATCTCCAGTTAATGATGAGTAATCACACATCACCTTTTTGTACATCAGATGTTTCGTAGAGGGTAGTTATACCCGTTTTCTGCTTGTTCACGTATTGGTAAAATACTGGAAATGCAACAAAAAACATGATGCATATTACATATTCAATGCCCTTTATGTGAGTGTAGAAATCCACTAGTGTATGTAATGGTTGAATCATACCACTGGCAACCAAACAATGTCTCATGAGCTCTATTGGTTGCCAGTTCGCCTGACGGAGTCCACCAATTAATGCGCTCGCGGCCCATATACCGAAGAGGCCTCCAGTACTCAGCATGATGAGTGCTGTGGGTTTTAATTTAGAATGTTCCATGTTCTCCTCCAGTACCAAACTCCCGATGATTTCTATAATCCTGTGATGGCAGAGATATAGCCACGAATCATGCCACTTGTCCCGGCACTGAGAAAACCGGCAACCAAACAGGAAAACGCCAAGATACCAATCAGCGAGGTCAAAGCGATGCCTATTTTCAGGGAAAAGCTCATGACTTCATCATTGATGTCGATATGAATTTTTTCTTTGGTGGTGGTCAGGGATTCCATGTTGTCCTCCATTCGTTGGTTTGTCCGGGTTATATCCATCGCCCTTATCAAATGAATTGCATCATGCGTGCCGATAACGTTCGTGTTGAGAATAATGTGTTGGGAATTCTAGTTATGAATGTAACAATATGAAAATATTCGAAATGTATTTACTCGTTGTGGGTGAAAGAGAACTCCTCTGGCGGTGGATTGTGACAGGGAAATCACTCCTGTCGTATCGTCTTTTTGCTCCTTGCCACACTTCAACACGTCTGTTGCACACTCTTTGAGATAGGGGGATAGACATCCGCAACAGTTCATGGGGTGATGGAGTCGGCCATTTACCCGTCCATCTTCTTTTTTTGGATACAGCTTGAAATGAGCAATCTGTTTACATCTTTGATGATGGTTCCTGCCAATCAAATACGATTGGCAGTCGGTAGACGATGAAACGATAGACTATAAAATACATGCCATAGAGCGTTATGGTGAGCCAGATCTCTTTCCAGTGTGGTACTTCATTATAGAGCTGGTAATTGAAGCAGAATATTGCAGTATTCAGTCGGTTCCATATGATGCCGATTACAACCAAAAAGGCTGCGGCACGAACAAGGCGGACCTCGTTATTGCGGACTCCTTTGGCGTAAAGCACCATGGGAAGTACCACTCCCAGGCTTAGTTCTAACAGATAATAGCCTCCCCAGCCGGTGAGCAGATATTCCCACTCGTTGTCGTGGGCGATGGCGACTAATTTTATTACCAGGTAGGTGATCATCGCATAGGATGAGCCCTTAGCCATCCCGAGTGTCAGGCGGTCAATATTTGCTAAGAATCGTTCACCGCAGCGCCAGTGCATATATCGCGTAATCAGGGTTGAACTGACAATCACCATGGCTAGACCACCAAACACGGCTGAACAGAGAAAATGTATCCACTGAAATTCAGTGGAGAGCCATAGAGGGTGGATTTTGGCCGGTGCATAGGTGAAGAGTGCGCCCAATGCCCCCTGGTGAAGTGTGGAGAGTATGATTCCTGCAATGGTAAGACCAAGAGCCATTTTTTTAATATATCTTTTCCAGGTAGGCTGCCCCAGCCACTCAAAAAAGGCTGGCAGCACTTCGGCGACCTGCACAGTGAGATATGTTGCAACATGCCATGCGACAAGAAAGAGGACCGCTGCCGGACCAAATGACATGAACATCGGGTACGCGAGTCGCCAGGGCATACCCAGATCAACCTCCAGGTAGACAACGGCAAAAAAGTAACCAAGTAATCCGTTTAGCAGCGCTAACCGCTCGATAGAATGAAAGTCTTCCCTGCCAAAAAGGGTAACTGTGGTGCTTAGGAGAAAACCGGAAGCGGACAGCGGAACCATGCCGAAAAGCCCAAAACCGAGAAACAGGCCCCAGGGATAATCGTTGGAACTGTGGGTGACTGTCCCAAGCCCATAGAGATATCGCTGGCACAAAAGAGGGATACCAACAGCCAAGAGGAGGGCAAGCAGCCAGTTCAGCGGGTTTCTGCGCAGTTGCTGCAGGTATTCGCCGAATGTAAGACCAAGTAGTAACCGCTGCTTTGTGGTCCATGGGGTGCCATCGGATTGTTCCGTTCCGGTTACCGGGATGTCGTTATCACTATATGCCAATGTTTTCATAATGGTTCCTTTCTTGCGTTGTCGTCTTGTGATTCAGAGGCCATATCTTTTCGGGTTGCGAGAAGGTGAAAACCAGCAAAGAGCGCCGGCCAGATCGTCAAGACCATCGGCACTATCCCAAGGAAATTGGTCACTGAATCGAGTACCGGTTCATCTGAAATGTTTGTATCAAAGCCAACTTCATCAAATGGCACGCTTGAAAGGTAGAGCCAAGAGGTTCCACCGGCTTCAAATTCCCCGTAAATATGATCCTGGTACCGTTTTTTATTTTCCTCTATTCTACGACGGCCTCTCTTTATCAGGTCGGCACGTTTCCCAAAAACCAGGGCATTCTGGGGACAGGCTTCGACACAGGCAGGTTCCTTGCCAAATTTGAGTCGGGTATCGTAGCAGAAAAAACACTTCATAATGCGCGGTTCAAAAGCACTTGAATACTTAAAGGTAGGGATATAAAAGGGGCATGCTATCATGCAGGTGCGGCAGCCGACACAGACATCCGGGTTGTAGATGACCGCCCCTTCAGGGGTTTTTGTATAGGCATTCACAAAACAGGACGAAACGCAGGCAGGTTCCTGGCAGTGATTGCATTGAACTTTGCGAAAAAGGGGATGTTCTAGAGATGTAGGCTGGTATTTGCTTACGACGGTATAACAGCTTTCATCGGTTCGTCTCTGGCGACCATGCTCATCGACTTCGAAAACGCTTTTATCAGTAAATGGCAGATCGGGCTTTGGCAGATGCTGTTCAGCATTGCAGGCAGCTTCACAGCTTCGACAGCCGATGCAGCGCGTGAGATCGACTAATACTCCCATACTTTCTTTGTATTCTTTTATCTGATGTCCCTCCGCTTTCTTCGGGCGCAACAGTAAGTTTGAGAAGGCGCTGAGCAGCCCTGTAGCAAGAATTGTTCTTCTTGTGGCTTTTGTCGTGTTCATATCACTCTCCTCCCATGCTCTTATCCCTGGTGGCTGATGTGTTTATAGGAGAAACGCCGGTCAATGCGGGGTCGTTATCTGGCACCATGAACCGCTTTTGTCCTGCCGGGGTGAAGGCATGACAATCCTGACAGCCGGTTGGCCCGCTCTCAGCCGAATGGCAGCCGAGACATTGCAGGTGAATGGCTCCTTTAAAGTCTGGCATATCGATGTGATAAGGAGACTGTGCAGATGTGGCATCTCGGTGATCCATCTGTCCAATGGTATGGCATCCTGAACAGGAAAGTTCCTCTACCGTTTTCGAGGCACCATGACAACTACGGCATGATTCATTTGCAGGCAGGTCACCTGTGGTGTGGTGATGACAGGCATTGCATTGGTACATGTCGGTGTGCAGTTGATGGTCAAACTCAACAGCCTGATAGAGTTTTACGAGATAGTTGATGGTGACGGCTGATGGTGCATCCTCAGCCTCCATGGCTGCAACTGGAGACTGGAGTTGCAGGATGCATGCAACTCCCAAAAGTACGAGCCCTGATATTCGTAAACAGTTCATGCGATGACTTCCTCCTTTCGGCTTGCAGCAGGGGTACCTTGTTTGGAGATCAGGCGATTTGGCTGCTCTTTTCTTTGATTGCCGTTGGCGTTGGTGTAGCACTCCATGACAATTTCCATCTCTTCCGCATCAATGGTTTCGTTGATCAGTAGTACTTCGGCGAGGTCATGGATAAGTCGGTTATGGCTGCGTAGGAGTCGCTCTGTTTCGGCAAAGCAATCATCCATGATCCTCCTGACTTCAAGATCAATTTCTCTGGCAGTTGCTTCACTAAAAAGGTTAGTGGATTGGTCATCCCCCAAAAAGTTATGGAGTTTGTGGCGATACACTGTTGAACCAAGCTTGTTGCTCATCCCCCATTCTGTAACCAGACGGTTAGCAATATCCGTTGCCGCTCCAATATCATTGGCAGCACCAGTGGAGAGATGGTTGAAGACAATTCTTTCGGCGATCCGGCCGCCGAGCAGAACCTTGATCCGATTTAGCAGATAGGTAAGAGAGTAGGTATAGCGCTCTTCGATCGGGACATGCTGGGTCAGGCCCAGGGCAATCCCCCGCGGTATAATGGTAATTTTGTGCAGCCGATCTGTCTCTGGTAACAGCCGAGCAACAATTGCATGGCCAGCTTCATGGTATGCAATGATCCGCCGTTCTTTTTCATTGATTGCCCCATTTTTACGCTCGAGCCCCATCATGATTTTGTCTTTGGCTTCCTCAAAATCAGATAACTCCACAGACTGCTTTTTCTGACGTGAGGCAGTAAGTGCAGCTTCATTGACCAGATTGGCAATATCAGCACCGCTGAACCCGGGGATTCCCTGGGCAATAACCGTGAGATTCAGAGCCGCTGAGACGATGATCTGCTTGGTGTAAACTTCAAGAATTTTGACCCTGCCATGGAGGTTCGGCAGAGAGACCGTCAACTGCCGGTCAAATCTGCCGGGTCGCAACAGTGCCGGATCGAGAATGTCAGGCCGATTGGTGGCGCCGATAACAATTACCGTTTTATTGCTTGAGAAGCCGTCCATCTCCACAAGTAAGGCATTGAGCGTCTGTTCCCGCTCTTCGTGCGAACGATGATTGCCGCTGCTTCTCCTGCCACCTATGGCGTCAATTTCATCTATAAAAACAATGCACGGCGCATTTTTCTGGGCGGTTCCGAAAAGTTCCCGGACCCGGGACGCGCCAACACCTGCGAACATCTCGACAAAGTCAGCGCCGCCCATGGAATAGAACGGCACCGAGGCCTCTCCGGCAATGGCACGGGCCAGCAAAGTCTTGCCGGTTCCGGGGGGACCCTGAAGCAAGACTCCACGCGGGATACGACCACCAAGTCGGTTGTATTTTTCATGATTTTTTAGAAAATCGATAATCTCTTGCAGCTCTTCTCTGACTTCGTCGATGCCGGCGACGTCGGCAAAAGTTTTCACATTGCTCCCTCCGGCCATCAGGTTGTAACGTTTATCATTCCAGGCTCCATTGCTACTGGAGGACGAGCGGTTGGCAACATAGAACCAGATGCTGAAAAGGAGTAATGAGAAGAAGAGTACTGTGAGCAGATGCTGAACAATTGATTGAGGTTGTTTCGTGTGGAGTTCTGTCTTTGTTGAAAGTAAAATTGGCAGCAGGGTGGTCACATCAGGTGAGTATGTCCTGAACTTTCGGCCGAAAGTATCCACACCCTGAACCTCGCCACCCTGCAATTGGACTGAGGCTATCTCTGCATTCGTGAGATCGGCGAGAAATTTACTATACGAACGATCCGGGGGCGTAGTTTCAATCAGCCAGATGTTATAGGCACCAATGGCGAGGATTGAGAGAAATATCACCAGTAATCCAGCTTGTACCTTGTTTCTCATTTTCTTCACCGTAAGGGATTCTTGGGTGTCTTTTGCTGTTGGGTGTCGGTGACCAGCCCAGTCAGCAAATGATCAAATATATCCAGTTTATTGGCCCAGGTGGCTGTGTTGTATCGAAAACTGAACTCATCCAGATAGCTTTGCAGGTAGAGTCTGTTAATTGCTCCTCTAAATAGGGCCATGAGCCATAGCTCTGCTTTTTGGTAGAGTTGTTTCCCTATGTCATTTTCAGCACTTTCCAGTTGGAGATAGTGACACGGCAGGTCAGTAATGGGTTTGGGCAGCGTGGTTTTTGGGATCAGCAATATGGCATTGGTGGTGATAAGGTTCTGGATAGTCGCGGTAATACACTCAGGTGTGGTAGAATCGAGAACAGCAAATCTTACACGCCCGGAGCTGGTTGAGTCGTGCTGAAGCTCCAGGGCGATGCCAATAACTGGGGAGGGCTTCTCTTGGCTTGCCGAGATTGGCAGTGGCACAACTTCAAATACGACCTTACCGCCACAGGGTGTTGATTCAGCCAGTGCTGCCGCCAGGCGGATTTTTTGCAACCAACTCCAGGCTGTGTGATAGCACGAGAGCTCCATGAGCCGCTGCAGTTCCCTGGCACTTATACCTTGATCGTTCTTGCAGAACTGCCAGGAAACCCGCATCCAGCCAATCAGACTTTTTTTGCTACCGTGCATCAGGGTGTGGGCGGTAATGGAGGTCTGTTTACGGCAATAGCGACAGACGACAGTATGGGCAGGAGCCATCTCTTTTTGCGGCATTCCGCAGAAAGGGCAGCTGAAACCACGAGGCCAGCGTTTTTGGAAAAGATAGGAAACGCAATGTTGCTCAGTCGAAAAAAGCGTTCGCAGGTTTTGTTCTGGGAAGCCGTGCATTGGTGCCGTCCCTCCTGTAATGAAGTTTCATTACCTCTATGGTTCATTATTTCTCTAGCATATGCGGTGCCAGGAATGTCAGGCAGTCGAGGAAATTTTTCCTGTTGCAGGATGTGGTCGTTACTGTCAGATATTGTTGCAGATAATATCTATGATGGTAGGCGAGTCGAAGTGACTGCGAGAGAGTTTATACAAGCGTGGAGGAGGGGGGCTGCTACACTACCATGGTATCACCACAGATGTGTGGCAACAGATCTGTAGGAAGTGGTTTCTGCGTTTACGGGATAACTCAAGAAGAGAAAAGATCCATGTCAATATGGAGTTCATGCATTTTCCGATAGAGGGTTGAACGATCCATTTTTAAGTGGCGGGCTGCTTTTGCCTTGTTGCCGCCGGCCTGCTTGAGCGCGTCTATTATCTGTCTGGCCGTATGTTGTTCATGTTCTGTGAGGGTATACTGTTTTACCAGTATTTCGGGAGAATTTTGCAGGTCGGAGGGAGGTGATGGGTGATATGAACATTCATTGCCGCTGGCTCCTGTTATCTCGGCGGGAATATGCTCTGAGGAGATGGTTGTCCCAGGGCAGAGCATGCAGGCTCGTTCAATGGTGTGTTTGAGCTGTCGAACATTTCCCGGCCACGAATATTGCTGGAGCAGGGCCATTGCCTGGGCTGAAATTCCGGTTATAGTTTTATTTGTGCTGTGTGAGAATTGGTCGATAAAATGCGTGGTAAGGAGTGTAATATCTCCTGTCCGCTCGACGAGCGGTGGCAGATGAATATCTATAATCAATAAACGGTAATAGAGATCTTCGCGAAAGGTGCCTTGCCGAACCTTTTCTTTGAGGTCTGCGTTGGTCGCCGCAACCACTCTGACGTCGATCTGTATTTCCTTGTCACTGCCGACGGGATAAAAGGTTTTTTCCTGCAGAAAACGCAAAAGGCGTAATTGCATTGTTGTGGAAATATCTCCTATTTCATCGAGAAAAAGGGTCCCATCTTCAGCCTGGAGAATTCTTCCCTGTCTGCTCTCTTCTGCACCAGTGAATGCGCCTTTTCGATGTCCGAATAATTCACTTTCCTGCAGGGTGTCGGATATTGCCGCGCAGTTCACCATAACCAGTGGCTTGTTTCGGCGTGGACTTTCCTGGTGCAGGGCGTGAACAGCGAGTTCCTTACCTGTGCCGCTTGCTCCTGTAAACAAGACAGAGGTGTCGAATTTGCCGATGTTTTCAATCATCTGATACACATTCTGCATGGCTGAACTTGCGCCGATCATGGTATGGAATTGGGTTCGCTCCAGCCGATGACGCTGCGTCTGGCAGGTCATGTCCCGAAAAACGAGCACGGCTCCTCCTGATTCTCCCGGGCTGCTATCCAAAGGTGAAATACAGACGCTCATGATCGTCGAACTGTTATCCATGAGGCATTCCATCCTATGATCGCTGACTTCGGTGCCTGTTTTTAAGACTGTGCCAATATTCTCGGTTAGCTGACAGAGGTTTTTATTGTTACAGGTACAGTTCAGGGTTTCACCTTCATGCAGGTAAGGCTGCTGTTTTTGAAAGTGCAATATTGCTGCCTCATTCATTTTCAGAATATTCAGGTTCTGATCTATGGTGATAATACAGTCAGAGACACTCTTGAATACTGTCTCCAGATAGCGGCGATATCTCTCTCTTGCCAGTTCGGCCGCCTGTTTTTCCTGTTCCAGCCGGTACTGATAGATAGCCAGACGGGCCGTTTTCAAGAGAACATCTTTTTCGACCGGCTTGGGGAGATAGTCAAACGCGCCAAGTCGCACCGCATCCGAGGCTGTTTCTACTTGTGGATAGCCAGTGATAATAACAACCGGGCAGTAGACGTCGAGTTCCCGCATTCGCCGTAGCAGTTCAATGCCGGAATGGTTTTCAAGCACAATATCGCAGAAGATAAGGTCAAACATTCGGGCCGATACCGCCTGGACCGCTTCGCCAAACGAACCAACAGTCATGACCGTTTCGTAGCCCGCACGTTCGAGAAAGGTTTGGAAGGTTTTTCTCAGACTGACCTCATCGTCGACAATAAGAATGGCTGCTTCAACATTGGTTGTATGCGTCATGGGGTTTCCTGCTTTATTAGTAAAAAAAGGTAAATGTCTTACCCGCTAAAATGTATCCATCCGATATTATATCAATCATGTATAGGTGTTCATGTCGCGAAAAACGACAACGGCTCCGGTCAGCATGCCACGGTCACGGATGGGCGTGCTCACATATTCTACTGGAAAGCTATTGCCATTTTTACACCAGAAAATATCGCCGGTTTTGTAATGGACTTTTCCATCACGGTAGGCCATATAGATTGGGCAATCCTCGACAGGGTGGGGACTGCCGTCCTTATTGGTATGATGAATCAAGTCATGATGGGTGTGGCCAAGTAACTCATCGGCATCCCAGCCAAGCATGAGCGATGCGGCCTGGTTAATAAAGGTCACTTCCCCGTGATGATCTAGTCCCAGAATACCTTCACCTGCAGAATCAAGAATGAGTTTGAGTTTTTTCTGCAACTTTCTGACTTCTTCTTCTGCCTGGATACGTTCGGCAATTTCCCTGTTGAGTGAACCGTTAACCGTCTGGAGTTCAATGGTCCGTTTTTCAATTGCCTCTTCAAATTGAAGCTGCAGGCCGCGACTCGCTCTATTCTCGGTTGTAAGTTGCGACTGCACGCTTGCAAGTCTGTTCTCCATTTGCCGTGTCGACCGGGAAACAGTAAGGAGAACCACCCCGAGAAGAACTGCTGTTGATATGCAGGTAAAGAATAATGTAGCTGCTCTGCCCCCGTTCGCATTGAGGAGGTGGATGGTAATAACCAGGACGAGAAAAATGGCAAATAGAGTACCAATCTGCACGTAAAGAGAGTCGCTGATTTTCATGATTTTCTCAAATGGTTATGTTGGTAAATCGATAACAAACCTGGTCCATTCACCTGGTTTGCTGTGGACTTTGATTGATCCTCCATGGTCGCGTATCAGTCCATGGCTGATGCTGAGACCAAGTCCAGTACCTTCTCCTGGCGGTTTCGTAGAAAAAAATGGATCGAAAAGTCTTTCCTGGATATCTGGTTCAATGCCGGTGCCGTAGTCTGTAAATGTCAGCTGGAGAAAATCCCTCTTTTCTCGTACATGCTTTTCCGCGGAAATTTCAAATTTCTTCTTTGGTCCTGGTTCCGGATATTGGGCATTCAAGGCATATCTGGCATTACTGATCAGGTTGAGCATGACCTGCTGCAAATGCTGCTCATTGCACTTCACGGGTGGTAAGGAATCGTCAATGTTGATAGAACAGGAAATACCGTCTTTTGTAAGAAGATGGGCTACCAGTTGCAGGCTACTGGAAATGATTTTTTCTATTGGTACCGGGTCGAAGTATTCTTTACGTTGCCGGGCAAAATGAAGTAGGTTCGTGACAATTCCTGCAATCCTTTTCCCTTCACTGATAATATCACGGAGGGTGTCGGGTGCATGTGGGTCGTCCGGGACATCCAAAACAATCTGGGCTGAGTTGATGATAGTATTAATCGGATTGTTGATTTCATGGGCAACGCCAGAGGCGAGTTCACCAATTGCGGCCAGCTGTGAAGCGCGAATTGCTTCTGCCCGCACCACTTCCTCTTCGGTAAGGTTTCTAGCGACCAGAAGAGTCGCGTTAATTTCACCGTTTTCCTCGATGAGAGGGCTGACCGTCAACATGTAGGTCCCGTGCAGGCCATGGAGTTCGGTTTCTGTTATTCGTGTTTTCTGGTAGCCAATGAATTGTTCCAGCGGGCACTGGCTGCTGTTTGCATGGCCACCGTGGAGAATCTGGCAAACTTTTCTGCCGATAACGTCTTCACGTCGTTTTTTGGCTGTTGCACAGGTCGCTGGGTTGGCATCGAGGATGATGTTGCTATTTGAGACTACCAGGGCTGGATCCTGGATTGCGATAAATATTTTCTCCCAACGGGCAGTGAGCCTGTTGAGCTTTTGGTCGGCGGCCAAGACATGGGTCTGATCAATTCCCAGCATCACTAGGCCAACTTTCCCAGTTTCGATGTTAGGCCGAATCGATCCATGCCAGTTGATATAGTGCTCGACCCCATCTTTTGCGAGGAGGGGCGCCTGGAAATGGATGCTTTCTTCGGCCTCTTTGAGATTCTCAGAGAATAACCGCTGAAATTTTAGTCGATCATGGGGGCTGATCAGGACATCCACCCAGTATTTTCCAACAGTTTCATGTTCTAGAAATCCCGTTACCTCTTCGGCGCGTTTATTAAAAGCCAGTATTGTGCCACATGGATTGATTGTCACCATAAGTGCCCTAATGGTATCAACGATCTCCTTATTGAAATCGCGTTCGCTTTTCAGTCGTAAGGCTGTTTCATGAGAATAGATAGCGAGGGCGATATCATCAATGATCTGGGTGAGAAATTCATGCTGGAGCGTATCCGGTTCGATGCAGTGGAGGCTTTTGATGAGTATGTATCCGTAAGGACGTCGTTGATATCGTACCGGGAAAACGGAATGCAAAACTGTTGTCAGTTTTGTGCTGGCAGGTCTCTCACCTGTAAAGGTCAGATTTATAGTCTCATGCCACCGGTAAGCTTCTGGTTGTGCCGGTACTGTCAGAAGTTTCTGAAGGCCGCGTTCCACATCGGTTTCGATCACGGCAGATGGGGGCGAGGAACTCAGTGTCCTGAGTTGATATTGCTCCGAGTCAATATCGACAGCGAGGACGGAATGATAATGGAAAGCTTGCTGTAGAATGTTGCAGCAATGCTGAAAGATAGAAGATGTGTTGTAGCTATCTGGATCACAGAGGCTCTGTTCCCGTATGATCGTAAGGAGTCGAGTGCGGTACTTGAACAGGTTGAGTGCTTCTACATTTTTATCCGACAGTGGCTTTATCATGTACTGTCCTCTGGATGAACGGCGAGCCTGCTTTTCTCACCTGTTTATTCTACGGCGTGTACAGCTGGGCTGAGCCAATGAAAATCAGCTGGCACATCAATTAAAGATATAGCGGTGGTTCCTTTCTTTTCCCGGTAGGCCTCAACGCATACCTCGTAATGAGTGCATTGGTCTGCCAGCTTGAAAACATTTTTTTGAAGGGGCGTTTTAACATGCTTCAGGGCTGCTTCGAACACGCATTCAGCACAGTTGAAACTTTTGGGGAAATCATTCTTTGCTCGATACGCAAGGAAGATGATTGTTTCAGCCTGATTCATCAGTGTTCTCCATGCTACATGGAAAGGCCCACGACGAAAGAATCTGATAGGAGCATGTTGGGACCATGTAGCGCAAGTGAGAGTAAGTATAACATGTAATACTGAAATTGAACGAGCATGCTAACAAGCTAATTATAACTCAGGTAACCATTTGTTGCAGCAATAATGATGCGATGTTTGCTGTTTTTATTCTGTAACTGTCGACAATGAAGTATCACCACAATAGTTTCATGTGTCTGGTATTTTTCTAGAAAGATCAGGGGCTTTTATCCTTGACAATGTCTTGAGAGTGGGAACTAGTAATAGTGTAATTGGGTATATGCTCAAATTGTGACGTTGTCGCATACCACTAAAGTCCAGGGGTGGAAGCTACATGGAAATTATCGCTCAGAATGCACTGGAATTTTTTCGTTCTGCTGTCTTGTGTCTGATAATAGCTTACGGTGGATGGGTGTACTCGGGATGAGGAATCGCTTTCGGAAGAGTTCTAGGTAGTACGTCCATTTTAGGGCGGAGGGGGGGATATGGAGTCTTCGGAGAAGACAGCCTTGCTGTCAATCCTGACGAATCTGTTGTTGGTGGGGATAAAGAGCGTTGTTGCTCTGATCTCAGGCAGTCTTGCTGTGACAGCTGATGCTGTACACTCCTTGTCTGATGTCGTTTCAGCAGTCATTATTTTCCTTGGTATCAAAATTTCCGGGCGATCGGCCAAAGGTTTTCCCTATGGCCTCTATAAGGTAGAAAATCTGGTTGCGATGGTGACCTCCGTTTTGATTCTTTTTGCAGGTTACGAAATCTGCAAGGCCGTATTTTTCCAGCCACCCCGATCGCTGCCACAACAGATTCCCTTGTCGATGGCGGGTATTTTTATAACTATTGTAATAACATATTGCTTTTCGAGATATGAGTTAAAGAAAGGGCGTGAGAGCGGTTCTCCAAGTCTGATTGCAGATGCTCGACATATCTGGACAGATATGTTGTCGTCAGTAGTGATTCTTGCTTCACTTTTCGGTAGTGCAATTGGCTTTGCCTTTGATAAATACGCTGCGGTGATTGTGGTGGTCTTTATCGTTCGATCAGCAATTGCCATTCTTCTTGATTCTGTCAGAGTCCTTCTCGATGCCTCTCTTGATTATGCCAGTCTTTCCAGAATACGAGAAATCGTCCTTTCAGATCTTCGGGTGGCAGAGATCAACAATATGTGGGCCAGAAATGCCGGCCGGTATAAATTCGTTGAACTGGATTTGACGTTGAGGGTGAATGATCTTGGAATGGGACATCGCGTATCAGAAGAGATTGAGAATCGAGTGAAAATAGAGATCGACCAGGTAGATAGGGTTCTTATCCATTCCCAACCGCAAATCAAAGAGGTCGAAGTCATTGGAATACCTCTTGCTGGTGACAGGCAGACCATCTCAGAACATTTTGGTGACGCCCCTTATTTTCGCCTTCTCTGGTTCAACCGGTCAGAAAATGATATCAGCGAGGAACGTCTCCTGAAAAATCCTTTTATCGAAGAGGAGAAGGGTAAAGGAATCAAGGTTGCGACCTGGCTTCTCGAAAACGGGCTTGATGTATTGATTTCAAAGCATGATCAGTCAGGCAAAGGGCCAGGGTTCGTCTTGGGGAATAGTGGTGCTGAGATTCTTCTGACCTCCCAGAATACGGCGGATCGTGCGTTAGAGCTGATGCTGGATGAGTTGAGTCGTACAAACAAAAAAGAATGACCCCGTGTTCAGCTACAAACAGAGTAGGTACGAATGGGAATGTACGTAGGGTTAGGAGGTGATTCGAAAGTATTTGTCTCATCACTTTGAAAAGGATCCTAAGCATCAACGTGATATCGAACAAACCGACTTTTCCGGTGTTGCTGGACTTTCTGTCCGTGAGATTAAGCTCGCCGATTTCTAGTCAGTGGTTGTATATTAATAATAAAATCAATACAGATCTCTGGTAGCGAGAAGAGACATTTAGGGGAGCCGAAACTGCCAGCCTAGCTGAAAATAACAGTGTGAAGAATTTGACCAACCGCCATGCCGTTTGCTCCAGCATCGCTTTCATCCTAGCTGGTACCTTGTATTGAAACCTCTTTTATGATACTATTATTTCAGTATTTTTTTTGACTCACTATAATTTTCTCTTGGAATGGTCGTTTGCTGTCCCTGCCGGAAGAATCTGAAAATCGTGTATCTTCCTTACTGTTTTTTGGCTTTGCAAAAAAACATTAATTATGCAAATTCAGAACGTTACGCAATTTAGTGCGCCTTAGGCCAGTCCAAAATAAACTCAGAAAAGATCATCGGTTCTATGTCAATTCAGAATATTGGTCCTGCATGTATCATTAAAACACTAAACAAGTGGAACTTAGATAATGTACAAGAAGTAATATCAGTGTGATAGCTGGCATTTCGTGCCGGAATGGGGGTGGCTGTTCAGATGTTGAACATGATGATAATGAGGCGCAACCAGCTAGGCCACTCTACCTGAAAACGCCATGAAGGCTCTTTCGCTGATCAGTGGTGTGAAACTGCAGGATAGTCAGAAGAATTTGATCAATACCATGAAACAGCGATGATCTGTTCAGATAACAAAAAGGTCTCCAATGATAACGTATGAATCTGTAACAAAAATATTCGGCAAGGGAAACAATACTGTTACCGCCCTTGATAATGTAAGTTTCACCATTCCAAAGGGCCTGACATCATGAAGTTCAGCACAGCCTTCTGTAGTTAACAAGAAAACACTAACAACGCCTGAACTGTTCTAGAGTGGAACAACTCTTGAGTGTGTTTTTTGCTATAAAGTGGGGTATCTATTTTCGCAAGATTAACCGCAAGAAAGTAAATTTCAAGCTTCTAACCTTGCCGTTAATGTTTGAACTGGCACTTTAAGGGTGTTTTATGTGATTCATCTATGTAAATTTTTCAATCACCCTCTGCTACCGAACCGGGTCCAGCTACAGGTCTGTACTTCTCCTTAGAAGCACCACAAACAGGACATTTCCAATGCATCGGTAGAGCTTGGAACTTTGTTCCCAGAGGCTCTTTGATTTTTCGGTGTTGTTTCTCAGGATTGTATACGAAACCACAGTTGGTAATCTGGCATTGATACAAATCTTCTGGATTTGTCATGAGAAAATCTCCATGTAAATTGTTGAACATCATAATAGCATTAATAATCATTTCTATCTGGATATCAATACATGTCTATCAATCGTTAATTTGTTGTTCGTTCGTTATGCCTTCAATGTGCTTATTCTGTGAAGGTCAGATTTTTCCTGCTTGATATTGCGACTTCGCTGAGATCGAATCGGATCTGAACGTGACAGGAAACACCTCCATGTTGGAAGAGATCTAATAACCTAATACTGCCGGGGCAAGTCTATGACCTGTGCTTGCACGATGTAACCGTGATATTTTCCAAAATGCTTAAAAGTATCTGATGTGCAATGTTGAGAAGAGAGTATAGATTACATGCGACCACTTTGAAGTGATAGTTACAGGGGCCTTGGACTAGGAGCTACCGAGAATATGGTATGGATATGATTGAAATAACTGGCTGCGATTTTATGATTTGCAGTGGGGCAGGTTGGATTTAATCTTGTTTTGAGTTGTAAATAAATTTGCCCTCACTAAGTGACCCTAGTGTGGGTGAAAATCTCTAATGCTTATCGTGTAAATGTCTAAATTTATAGACTTGTATGGCTACATGTTCAACCGGTCAGCCTGTCGAATGATTTTCAATTCGACAGGTTTTCCGGTGACAGTTTCTATTTGGCAGAAATCATGGCCCAGGCCGGCACAACATCCACCTGGACACCGAGCATTGGCAGAACAATTAGGTAGGTCATGGCAACAGTAAGGATAATGCCGATGATATTCAGTCCAAAACCGCTTTTAACCATCTGGGGAATTGTTACGTATCCTGAGCCAAAGACAATGGCGTTAGGTGGAGTTGCAACTGGCAGCATAAAGGCACAAGAAGCTGCAATAGCAGCAGGTACTACAAGAAGTAATGGGTTCTGGCCTAGACCGATGGCAACTGCTGACAGGATGGGCATAACCATTGCGGAGGTTGCTGTGTTGGATGTAAGTTCTGTTAGAAAGATAATGAGGGTGGCAACCGCTATTACAAGAACTAATATTGGAGCTGTATCAAGCAACCCGACCTGACTGCCAATCCAAGTTGCAAGCCCGGTGGCTTTAAAACCACCGGCCATAGAAAGACCTCCACCAAAGAGAATCAGAACACCCCAAGGCATTTTTGACGCCCAGTGCCAATCCATAACAAATACATTTCTCTTTATATTAACAGGAATCAGGAACAGTACCAGAGCGCCGGTCATGGCGATCGCGGCATCGGTGATCATTTTGGGGTCATAGAACATAAATCCAAGCTTTTTCCTGAAGATCCAGCCAAGCGCTGTCAGGCCGAATACCAGAGCCGTCCACCGCTCGCCACTACTCATCGTTCCCATGGCTTTTAGCTCAGAATCGATCAAGTCACGACCACCCGGAACTTTTTTTAGTTTCATCGGGTTGGCAACCTTGGTCAGCCACAACCAGCAAAGGGGAAGAAAAATTGCAACGAGGGGCACCCCGACCTTCATCCAACCTGCAAAGGTAATCTCATAACCGTAGGTTTTCTGTAAATATCCAGCCAATACGGTATTCGGGGGAGTTCCAATCAAAGTTGCAATACCCCCAATTGAGGCAGCGTACGCAATACCCAGCATTAAGTTTAAGCCAAAAGCGAACTTTTCAGGTGAAAAGTCAATTTTTTGATCGAGCCCCTCTTTTTTCCCCTCTGTTACCACATGGGTAATAATTGCCAACCCGATCGGCATCATCATCACGGTGGTTGCGGTATTGGAGACGAAAGCGGATAGAACTGCTGTGGCAGACATAAAACCAAAGATCAGCCGGCTGGGAGAAAAACCGACCAACTTAACAATGTTCATAGCTATTCGCCTATGCAGGTTCCATCTCTGCATAGCAAGAGCGATAATGAATCCACCCATAAAGAGAAAAATAAGATGCGAAGCATATGGTGCGGCAGCCTGTTTAGTGTGCATGATGCCCATAAGGGGGAAAAGGGCAATTGGAATAAGGCTTGTTGCCGGAATAGGAATAGCCTCTGTCATCCACCATGTGGCCATGAGACAAGCTACTGCCGCCATTTTCTGAGCAGCCGGATCCATACCGCTTGGAGCAGGGAGAACTAACATGAGCAGGAAAAGAAGTGGGCCGAGAGCCAATCCAACTTTTTGACGCATGGTGTATTCCCGAGGTTCTCCCTCATCGACACCGCCTGGACTGGTCTGCAGACGCTCGATATGCTCAGCCGGAGCATCTGAAATCTCTTCTGCTAGATCGATCTCTTTTTCGCGGTCTGTTGCAAACAGAGATAGATGATCTTTGTTGAAACGCTTTAGTAATTTCTTTGGATTGAAAATAATCAAACTCTTCGTTTCATCATGCAGTTCCCATAAACGATCCCATAAAGCATATCCAGACATTCTTGTAGTCTCCATTGTTGATGTTCAATCGCTTATCCATTATGAATGGCGTCAACATTGCCTTATAAAAGGTGTTTTTTTCTCAAATCATCATGAGGCACCCAACGTTTCTGGCAATCTCATGCTCATCATTGATAACACACATGGTCCAGTGCTCTTTGAACATAATTTGGCAATCTTTATTTGAAAAACTTTGTCTAATTTCGATATGCTAGTGCTCAAATACCACGAGCATTAGAGTGTATAGCGACAAGTATATTTTGTGTATATATGAAGAGTATTTGATAAACGTGGGAGGAACAATTAGACCTTGGTCTAATACATATAGGACTTTAGTCTTATATAGACGTTTCTGGGTAGGATCTTAACTTTTCGGCCATTCTGACAAGATCTGCAAGTGATGCTGCCTGCATCTTCTGCATAACCCGGCCACGGTGAACTTTTACAGTTTTTTCGCTCATTCCCAATTCTGCACCAATCTGTTTATTTAACATCCCGGCTACCACCAGCCGAAACACTTCGTATTCTCTGGGTGTTAACGAATCCACAAGGGTTTGGAGTTTGTTTCTTTCGATCTGTTTTGCTCTATCTTGCTTACTTCTGGCAATAGCTGTATGGATAGCATCTATCAGTGTCTGGTCGTCAAAGGGCTTCTCGATAAAATCCAACGCTCCGGCTTTCATGGCCTTGACACTCATCTGAACATTGCCATGACCGGTAATGAAGATTATCGGAATTTGAACTCCCTTTTCTGTAAGTTGTTTCTGGAGTTCGATTCCGCTGGTCCCTGGCATCCGAATATCAAGAATCAGACAAGCAGGGCCATCGTGATCCTCCCGGTCTAAGAATGCTTGAGCAGAATCGAAGGCTTCCACGGTAAATCCAAGAGATCGGATGAGTCTCTTTAAGGCAGTGCGAACGGACGTGTCATCATCTACGACAAATATGGTTGCGTCGAATGAGCTCATCTATGCTATCTCTTTTATTGGTAAGGTAAAATGAAAAGTGGCCCCTTGATCGGAATTGTTTTCAGCCCATAATCTGCCCATGTGTGCATCAATAATCGTTTGATTAATTGAGAGGCCCATTCCCATACCGTCAGTTTTGGTGGTAAAGAAGGGTTCTGTCATTTTGGCTAGAGACTCTTCTGTTAAGCCTGTACCGTTATCACGAACACTCACTCTGACCATGTTCTCATCAGCTATGGTTGTTGAAATCGTTATAGTTCCGGTGCTATTCTCAAGGTTGGTCATTGCTTCCGAACCATTCATAATTAAATTAATCAAAACCTGATGCAACTGTATCTTATCTCCCATAACTGGAGTAAGGGTTAAGTCCAATACCGTTTCTATGGAGACGTTTCTCATCTTTGTTTCCGTCTTTATCAACGATATAACATCATTGATAAGTTCATTGATGTCTACTGATTCTCTTTTACAAGCACCTTTTCTAAACAGCGACCGAAGGTGGGTAATAACTTTGCCGGCCCGTCTGTCGTCTGCAACAATATCACCTAGTATTTCACGAATTTCGTTGAGATCCGCTTTATCTGTAGAAAGAAATCGTAGAGCAGCCTGGGCGTTGCTCATGATTGCCGCAAGGGGTTGATTGAGCTCGTGAGCAAGTGACGCGGAAAGTTCACCCATTGTCGCTACCCGTCCCATATGAGCAATTTCTTCTCTACGCTTTTGGGCCTCTTCTTTTGCTTGCCTGAGTTCAGTAATATCTTCAATGATGCCATCATAGTGGATGGCCTTACCTTGGTTATCTTTTACCACCACAGCGGTTACTGAACCACAAAGTATTGTTCCGTCCCTTCGTTTAAAGATAATCTCTTCCTTCTGGACAGCACCATCTTGGAGCATCTTGCGGCTGAACTTAGCTCTATCTATCGGGTTCTGATACAGTTCGTAGGCAGATAACGAATATAACTCCGACTTTTCTTTAAAGCCAAGCATTCTCGTAAATGCAGAGTTCACCTCAATATAGTTGCCCTTTGGTCCTGGAGTACTTCGAAACACTCCAACACTAAGGTTGTCGGTTAACGATCGGTATTTCTCTTCACTGGTGCGAAGCGCCTGTTCTGCCCGTTTTCGTTCAGCTATCTCTTTTCGAAGTTCATCGACAGACCTGGAAAGATCAAAGGTGCGATCCTGAACACGTTCTTCAAGCTCATTGTGAGATTGTTTTAATGCCTGTTCGGCTTTTATGCGTTGATTTATTTCATGATGAGCTTTGTTATAAAGGAAAAAAACCGTCAAACCGAATACCGCACATAATGTGAAGACCAGATAACCGCTGATTCTGATTAGCGGCCCCTGCACCCGTTGTAAAATTGAATTAATGTCGCTTAAGAAGATGAGATTCCATCCTGGATGATTTTCCAGTGCTATCTTATGGAACAGGTACTCATTACCAAGACTGTCAATTGCATGGGAGTTATCAGTTAATTCAACGCCTGTCCAAAGCCACGGTCCCTGCCCAAATTGCTGATAACTTTGAACACGGGTGATTTCAACATGGGAAAGCTCTGAAAAGGTATGCATTACCCATTCCTGGTGGTTGGTCATGAAAACAATGCCGTTTGGGTCTGTAAGCAGAACGATTCCTTCGTAGTCTTTTGTGAATTCTTTTTCGATGGGATCAATAGGAGCCTTGATAACAGCTACGCCAATGGGTGTAGTCTGGCCTTCCTTATACACCGGGTTACTGTAATAGATCCCTCTTTTTCCTGATGTCATCCCGACGGCCATATAACCTGACAAGTCAGTTGCTCCACCCTTGAGGGCTTGTTGGAAATAGGGACGGAAAGCATAGTTTTGTCCAACAAAACTATCTGGAGAGTTGCGATTGCTGGAAGCGATTGTAATGCCATCCCGGTCAATCAGGTAACAGGCATCAGCATGGTAATTGCTCTTGAATATATCAAGGATGAAATTGGTCTCAACTAAGACCTGTTCGTCCGTACCCGATAGGGCATTAGAAAGTTCTTTCAGTCCAGACAAGGCTTTGACTGATTTCAAATTTTCGTTCAAAAAGAATGAAAAATATCCCTTTATTGTCTGTGTGTGAAATATCGCTTGTTTGGTGGCCTCATCAAATGCAGATTTCTTTATGGATGAATAGTAAAGATATCCTCCAGTGCAGGCTGAAATGAATGCCATTAAACTGATAATAATGAGAATAATTCGAAGTTTCATAATAACTAATAGTCAAGGGTACTCGTGGAGGCAATCAGGCAAAATTGTTATCTACCCAATTTTTAAATTTATGAAATGCACAAACACGTATGCAGAACCTACGAAGTGCCGTCTCTATAACTATAAAAACAATATTCCCTGTTATTGCCTTAAATATAGTCAGTTGACGTCAAATTGAAATTGCCAGTTGCCAGGTGTTTTGCTCGATACAACAACAAGTGTTAGCACTTATCTGTCAGATATAATCTAACGTATTGGTGAAAACCGCCAGTTCTGGTTTGAACCACTACATATTATATCACCTGTAACGACTTTTCCCTGTTCAGTCGCTCAATGCTGGCAACAGCATGTCTTTTGACATGACGTATATGCTGTTTCAGAATTTGTGTTGCTCCATTGAGGTCGGTTGCTTCAATGCAGTTGTACAGTGCGAGATGTTCTGCGTCGACAGTCTCCATCGGAGTAACAAAGAGTATATTGCCACGATATTTGAGGTAGAGCAGGTCAAAAAGTGATTTCAGGGTGTTTACCTGAATAGTGCATCCTGAGAGCTGAGCTAGAGCAAGGTGAAACTCCATATCTCTGAGCAGCCTTTCTTTTAAAAAGATATCCCGAACCGCATCTAGGTGGTTGTTGAGCGCTTTTTTCAGGGTTTTCAGCTTCTTTTTATTTATTGTTGCAACTGTTTGATGCAGCAGTGATACTTCGATCAATTCCCTGAACTCATAAATCTCCACAACCTCTTTGAGACTAATGTTTTCAGTGTAATATCCACGGTTAGGCTCATGCCGAACGAGACCTTGATCCTCAAGTCTTTTTAATGCCTGGATGATCGGAGTTGTGCTCATACCAAGTTTTTTGGCCAAGTCTCCGTAGGAGATCTTTTGCCCAGGAGTTATCTCGTTAACAAAAAACATTCGGCGGATGCCCATATAGGCTTCCTGGGTAAAGTCATCCGTACTTTTTTTCATTTTCTTCCGTTCCATAGGTAACTAGATATACCAAAAGTTGTTTAAAATCAACGTAGAAAGCTGATGTTGGTGACAGTTTTTTACGTAATAGTCAAATTTAAATATACTATAATACTATTGACATATACTCTTTCGTTAGATTAGAAACACATTAATTTGATTATAAATGTGATTAGATTTATAATCAACTATGATGGTCAGGTTCTTACATTCATGGAGGACATATGGCGTTATCTTTTATGGCAGGTAATGAAGCGCTTGCAAGGGGAGCGATTGCTGCCGGTTGCAACTTCTTTGCAGGATACCCTATTACTCCAGCCACCACGATTTTCAACAGCATGCTGAAAATGCTCCCTGCCAGAGGTGGAATATGTTTGCAGGGGGAGGATGAGATAGCCTCTATTGGATATTGTATCGGTGCGTCTATGGTAGGGAAGAAGGTGCTTACAGCCACTTCTGGGCCGGGCATCAGTCTCTATAGCGAGCAGATCTCTTTCGCCATCGGCAGTGAAATTCCGCTGGTGATTGTCGATGTGCAACGCCTTGGTCCATCCACCGGCTCCGCGACTAGAGGTGCTGACAGTGATATCCAATTTCTGCAGTGGGGGAGTACCGGTGGTGTACCTGTAATTGTTCTTGCGCCAAAAGATGCTCTTGACTGCTATCTGCTCGCTATTCATGCCTTCAATTACGCCGAAGAATTTCGGTGCCCCGTTTTTATTGCTTCGAATAAAGAAATCGGCATGACAAGTGAAAGTTTTGATCTAGAGTCTGTTGTTATCCCACGGATTGTCGAACGGGAGATCTTTTCTGGTGTCGCCTATCTCCCTTTTGCAGCGGATTTGCAAAAAGCCCCGTCTTTTCTACCCATCGGGGGTAAGACCTTAGTGAGACAGACTTCATCAACTCATGGTGCGGATGGTTATATTACCAATGATCCTGAGGTCATTGCCAAGAATCAGGAGCGATTACGTGAGAAGATTTTCTCTGCCGGTAGTAGGATTACCCTTTTTGAAGAAGAGGTGAGAGATGAATCAGATACACTCATCATTAGTTATGGTGTGACGGCCCGAGCTGTTGGAGATGCTGCCAAAACCTTAGCCAAAAGAGGTAAACCGGTTTCAACCCTGACTCTCAAAACCCTCTGGCCTGTTCCTGAAGAATTATTGCGGGAAAAAGCTGATCCATACAAACGTATAGTGGTTTTCGAGATGAATCTGGGGCAGTATGTCCATGAAATTCGGAGGGTACTCTGCAATAAACATGTTGAATTCTTCGGGCAGATGAACGGTGTGTTGATAACTCCATCACAGGTTGTGGAGGTCATCACTCATGAATAGTTATCTGAATATGAATCGGCCTCCTGTCTATTGCCCCGGTTGCACTCATGAGAATATCACCAACAACCTTGATAAAGCCATGGCCAGCCTGAACCTTCCGGCAAATAAAACAGTGATGGTCACAGATATTGGTTGTTCCGGTCTTTTTGATACCTTCTTCAATGTGCATGCTTTACATGGTACTCATGGTCGTGCTCTGACGTATGCCACAGGTCTGAAACTGGCTGATCCTGATCTACATGTTATTGTCACTATGGGTGATGGCGGGCTTGGTATTGGTGGTGCGCATGTTCTTTCGGCCTGTCGGAGAAATCTTGATATTACTCTTATTGTCCTAAATAATTTTAACTTCGGTATGACGGGTGGTCAGTACTCGATCACCACACCGATTGATGCAGTGGTTGGTTCGGAGTTTTTAAATAGAGCAGAGATCCCAATAGATATCTGTGGTGTTGCCGAAAGCGCAGGGGCAACCTATGTTGCAAGATGCTCAGGACTTGATAACCAATTACCTTATATCCTTGCTCAAGGTATCAGCCATCAGGGTTTTTCCCTTGTTGAAACCCTTGGCATGTGTACTGGCCGATATACCAAAAATAATAAATTAACCCCGAAGCTGCTTAAGCAGATGGTCACTGAATTACCAACTCGGAACGGTGTTGTAGAAAAAAATAATCGGCCTGAATATGGCGAACGCTACCGGGCCCTGATCGGAGAAAATTCAACTTTTCCCGAAGCGGTGACGGTGACGAAACAGATTGAGCTGGCCAAATATCAACGTCAGGAAGTCGCAATTCTCGGCAGTGCCGGCATGCGTATTGTCACGGCAGGAGAGCTGGTGTGCTATGCGGGTCTCAGTGCTGGTATGAACGTTTCGATGAAAAATGATTATAATATTACAGTGCTTCGGGGGCAGTCGGTCAGTGATATTACCATATCTCCAGAGAAGGTTGAGTATACTGGCAGTGTGTCTCCTACAGTTACCCTGGCTCTCAGTAAGGAGGGGGTAGAGCAGCGAAAGAACGTTTTCACAAGTCTTATGTCCGAAAATATAGTGGTTAAGGAGGCATCAGTTGGAATCCCTAAGACTTCTGCCAAGGTAGTGGAAATAGATTTTAAACAGGCAAAAATACAACGCCAGGATTGGGCACTGGCTGCACTTTGTTACATGGCCAAGAAAGAGAAGGTAATAAACAGGGCCATGCTGGAGATTGCATTGCGGCAACGTTTTGATGAAAAGGCATATTTATGCTCCCTGAAGATTGTGGAAAAGATTTTTGGTTCGAATCTGTAACAGGGATCAAACTACAACCAACTCAGTTTGGAGGAGCAATGGAAATACTACATACCCTAGGTATTGAGAAAAATAATCCAGGCGCATCCACCGGTTTGAAATGGAACAAAACCAGAGATAATGGTCAACTCGAAGTTATTTCGCCAGTGGATGGCAGGTTACTCGCCACAGTTTTTCTTGCTTCTAAAGAAGATTACCGGAACTGCGCAGCCAAAGCTCAGGAGGCTTTTCTTGACTGGCGCAAGGTACCACCACCGAAAAGAGGTGAGGTTGTACGGCAGGTTGGTGATGCTTTACGTGCTAAAAAAACTGCTCTTGGCACACTTGTCTCGTGGGAGATGGGGAAGTCTCTACAGGAAGGTCTTGGTGAAGTGCAGGAAATGATAGATATTTGTGATTTTTCCGTGGGGCAATCACGGCAGCTTTATGGTTGTACTATGAGCTCTGAACGGGTGGAGCATCGATTGTATGACCAGTATCACCCGCTTGGTCCGGTGGGTATTATCAGTGCTTTTAATTTCCCTGTGGCGGTCTGGTCATGGAATGCTATGCTGGCTACAGTCTGTGGTGATACAACGATCTGGAAGCCTTCATCAAAGACGCCTCTCACTGCAATTGCTGTTCAGCATATTCTGGCTGGTATTATTACCGCAAATAAACTTCCCGAAGGGTTGTTCAACCTGGTAATTGGCTCCGGCTCCACAATCGGCGAGCAGATGCTGCAAGACCGTGGTGTTCCACTTCTCTCTATCACTGGTTCAACCAGAGTCGGGCGTCACGGAGCAGAGGTCGTCGCCTCGCGGTTTGGTAAAACCATTCTGGAGCTGGGGGGGAATAATGCCATCATTCTTACTCCCGAAGCAAATATGAAACTGGCCATCCCTGCTATTGTCTTTTCTGCAGTTGGTACTGCCGGTCAGCGTTGCACCACAACACGGCGGTTGATCGTTCATGAGTCGTTGTATGAAAGCGTCAAAGAGACTCTTGCCAAGGCCTATACTTCACTAAAAATTGGCTCTCCTCTTGATGAACGTAATCATGTGGGGCCACTTATTGACCTAGACGCTGTGCACGCCTATGAGAAGACACTGAGGGATGTAAAAGAACAGGGTGGGAAGGTTGTCTTTGGGGGCAAGGTGTTGAGAGGGGAAGGTTTCGAGTCAGGGTGTTATGTGGAACCGGTGCTGGCTGAAGTGGAAAACAGTTATCCTATAGTGCAGGAAGAGACATTTGCACCAATCCTTTACCTGATTAAATACTCAGGCGGAGTTGAAAATGCTATTGCTCTTCAGAACGATGTTGTCCAAGGACTTTCATCTTCTATTTTCACAGATAACCTGCGCGAGGCCGAGCTTTTCCTTTCCTCTGCGGGTTCTGACTGCGGTATTGCTAATGTGAATATCGGGACCTCAGGTGCAGAGATTGGCGGAGCTTTTGGTGGAGAAAAGGAGACTGGAGGAGGCCGGGAATCGGGCTCAGATGCCTGGAAAGGGTACATGCGCAGGCAGACCAATACCATCAATTACGGGACGCAAATGCCTTTGGCACAAGGCATAACTTTTGATCTCTAAAAAGAAATAACTGACTAAATCCATAACAGGAAGACCATAATGAATCAGACCACTGAATTAACAGATTATATGAATTTTCAGGATCTGTTGGATGACGAAGAAAAGCTGGTACGGGAAACTGCCCGTACCTTCGTTAACGATCATGTCATGTCCATCATTGATAAACATGCCCAGGATGAGACCTTTCCCCTGCATCTTATCCCGATAATGGGAGAAATGGGTTTTTTTGGGCCAACCCTGCCGGAAGAATATGGCTGTGCAGGTCTCTCTAATGTCGCATATGGTTTGCTCATGTATGAGTTGGAACGAGGTGATTCCGGACTTCGCAGCATGGCCTCTGTGCAAGGGTCGCTGGTTATGTATCCCATCTTTGCCTTTGGCAGTGAAGCCCAGAAAAAACGCTGGCTACCTAAAATGGCTAAAGGGGAAGCTATCGGCTGCTTTGGCCTGACTGAGCCTGATTTTGGATCTAACCCCAGTGGTATGCGTACTAAAGCTGTCCGTGAGTCTGGTGGGAAATGGCGGATTAATGGCGCCAAAATGTGGATTACGAACGGAACACTTGCTGATGTTGCAATTGTTTGGGCGAAGACTGAGGAGGGGATCCGCGGATTTCTCGTTGAGAAGAACACACCAGGATTTTCTACCCCGCAGATGAAGGGGAAGTGGAGTCTCAGGGCATCAATCACCTCCGAGCTGATTCTGGATAACGTTATTGTTGATGAAGAAACGAGTCTGTTGCCAGGAGTTGTAGGGATCAAAGGTCCACTGAGTTGTCTTACTCAGGCCAGATACGGTATTGCCTGGGGCGTCCTTGGTGCTGCGGACAACTGTTATCAGACCGCACTTGACTATTCACTCTCAAGAATTCAATTTGATAAACCGATAGCAGCCTTCCAACTACAACAGAAAAAATTGGCCGAGATGGTCACAGAATTGACAAAGGGGCAGTTGCTTGCCTTACAGCTTGGGCGGCTTAAAGATGCTGGAAAATTTACCCCGGCACAGGTTTCAATGGCCAAAATGAATAATGTCCACGTTGCTCTTGATATCTGTCGCACTGCCCGCACTATGCTGGGTGCCAATGGTATTATGGGTGAATATCCGATAATGCGGCATGCCAATAATCTGGAATCTGTCTACACCTATGAAGGTACTCATGATATGCATACACTCATTGTTGGGCAGGAGGTGACTGGGATAGCCGCATATCGCTGATGGCTTTACTGGTCTAAATGGTCCATGGGGCAGTTTGAGAATCACACGAGGGTACCTGATCCAATAGGAGAAAGGAGAGTAGACATGACAAAGCATATCAGCTCAGTACTGGTTTTGGGGCTTGGAAAAGTGGGCTATCTTGTTGCGCTGCTGCTCCATGAAACCGGCTTCAAGGTCACTGGGGCCGATAAACAGGTAACACATGAGTTCCCTTTTGCAGTGCAACCGATTGATGTAACAAGTGAAAGAGCACTGAGTGAGGCAATCAAAAGGCATGATGCGGTGATTTCTTGTCTTCCTTATAATTTTAATGTAGGAGTGGCGCGGACTGCCGCACAATGTACCACACACTATTTTGACCTTACAGAAGATGTGAATACAACCAAAGAGATAATAGAAATGAGCCAGAATGCAGAGATAGTCATGGCTCCGCAATGTGGATTGGCTCCAGGCTTTATTGCCATAGTGGGAGCCTCTCTTGCAAGTACCTTTGAAAATGTTCGCTCAATAAAACTCAGGGTTGGAGCACTTCCAAAACATCCGACAGGGCTACTTGGCTACGCCTTTAACTGGTCTCCTGAAGGTGTCGTAAACGAGTATTTGAACGACTGTGAAGTGATAGAAGGCGGTGTAAGGAAATTGGTATCACCCCTGGAATGGTTGGAAACCATCGTTATAGATGGTCTGCAATTGGAAGCGTTCACTACTTCAGGCGGGCTTGGCACCATGTGCGAAACCTACGAAGGCCGTGTGGACAATCTTGACTATAAATCGATCCGTTATCCGGGTCATGCAAGTTTAATGAATTTTCTGTTGCATGAACTACTGATGCGGGAAGACCGCGTTGGAACTGGTAAACTCTTGGTTAACGCCAAACCGCCGGTTAATGACGATGTTGTCTATATCCATGCCTCGGTCGAAGGCTGGATTGCTGGTGGGCAACTTGCCCGGGAAGAATTTGTCAGAGCTTATCCACCGGTTGAGATTGCAGGGAAGGAAAGACGTGCAATCGCCTGGACAACCGCAACGTCAATCTGCGCCGTTGTTGAAATGGTTAATAGCGGGGCACTGCCAGGTAAGGGGTTTGTTAAGCAGGAAGAGATTCCTTTGAAAACCTTTCTCGCAACCCATAATGGCCGGCTGTACGATGGAAAGGTGCATGGAGGAAAAGTGCAGTAATGATTTGATTATTATATAAAATTACTTTTTGTAACGCTCTTCTACTTCTTGCTCAAACTGCTGAATAATCAGTCGCATGGTCTCTGTTTTACGGACAGGGCCTGTGTTATTCCATCCAGTCTGTAGCGTTTGGTCACTTTTTTCTCTGAATTCCTTTGACGAGCGTGCAAACTCTCTCCAGCCTAAAAGCTTCTGTATCACATGGCGCTCTGCAGGGCTGAGGTCGTTGTCTGTGTCGATTTGTCTGTTGTTGGCCAGTGTAATAATCATTTCTATCTGCTGTAATGTATCTGAAGATTCTTTTATCTGTTTTTTGTGCTGAAGGGTGTAATGTTCCTTTTCCTATCTTAACTGCTACCAGAAAATATACCGGAAGGGTAGGCGATAATAGCAAATTTCAAAAAACAGATATGCTGGGTGGAGTGATAAAAATGCACGTATTGCCGTAAATGAGTTTGCTGAAAATGCTGGTGTAATTATTGTTAGCCACTAATTAGTGTAAAAGGCTCAATTGGATATGCATTTCAGAACAGAGTATGACAGAGTCATATTTGTTTAACGCAATAAATGACTCCGAACAGGCAATTAACGTAATAAAATAACAATGAAAAAATATATCATACCTCTTGCTCTTGCTAGCATACTATTCAGTAGTCAGCTATGCGCTGCAGATAATCGGTCTTTATGTAAAAAATACTTTAGGAATATGCACTTGGGTAATTGTATTGCTCAGCAAGATGCGGCACAAAAACGGTTATCTGGCCGTACATATTCCAAGTCTGTTGTTGAAACATGCATAGATGCAAATAGATTGGTTGATCGGAAGGCAGTAAATATAAATTATGTTGGAGCTAACACATGCGCTAAAGAAGAACAGCGACGTTTAGATGAACAGTATGAAATGCGGAAAGACACAAGCACAAAGGTCATCATTAACTAGCTTGTGGGTTCCTGTGGTTGGTCATTATCACTAGTGTATTTTTTCTTACAGAACAATGTGTATAATATATGCAGTCAAGTATATATATACTATATATTGTGAGTGGTGCGTCGTTTTTTAACGTGAAACTGGAAGAGCATCGTTCGTTGATATTGTGCTTCTTGACTTTGATGAAAAGTTAAGTACATTAGGATTCGTTTCATGAGGCATTTTACACGTCGCATTCAAGTTTCATGGAATATGATTATTAGCGCGCATGGATAACGACATTTTAACTACACTTATCTGTTATTTCCATTGCGCAAACTATTCTCAGGGCGGGGTGAAATTCCCCACCGGCGGTGATTTCCTTGTTTCAAAGGAAAAGCCCGCGAGCGCCTGCTCAACGTGAGCAGGGTCCAGCAGATCTGGTGTGATTCCAGAGCCGACGGTTAAAGTCCGGAAGGGAGAGGATAGCACAACAGGATATTTGTACTATTTCTGTTGAAGTACGTACGCATTCTCATGCGGCCGTTCTTGGCTCCTGTCTGCCCTGGTTCTGGTAAATGAAAAGGAGAATTACCATGAATCAGTCTTTACTTTCACAGTTTGGCGATCCCTCTGAGCGGGTCGAAAAAGCACTTTTAGCCTTGCGTTCAGGTGAGGGTGTTCTGGTTGTTGATGATGAAGATCGTGAAAATGAAGGTGATCTTATTTACTCAGCCGAGCACTTGACCAGCAAGCAGATGGCACTCATGATCCGTGAATGCAGTGGTATTGTCTGTTTGTGTCTGACAGATGAAAAAATACGAAATCTTGGGCTGCCGCCGATGGTGACAGACAACAATAGTCGTAATCAAACTGCTTTTACTATTTCTATTGAGGCACGAGATGGCGTGAGCACAGGAGTATCTGCTGCTGACCGTGTTACTACGGTTAAAACCGCAGCAGCACTAGATGCCAAGCCAGAAGACTTATGCCATCCTGGCCATGTGTTTCCTTTACGGGCGCAACCTGGTGGTGTCTTGACTCGCCGTGGTCATACAGAAGGTACCGTCGATCTCATGCAGCTAGCTGGCCTCCAGCCTGCAGGAGTGCTCTGTGAGTTGACCAATGAGGATGGGACTATGTCCCGTTTACCTGAGATTATTGACTTTGCCAATCGTCACAATATGATCGTGCTGAGCATAGAAGATATTGTTCAGTATCGTGAGGCGGTAGCTCTGGCAGCATAATGCTAGTGAGGGCCTTTACCGGTACTTTACTGGTTAAGGCCCTTATGGTGAGGTTGCTCGGTGCGCTGATTGTAGAGTCGCTTGGGTAGTAGAATATGTTGTACAAAAAACAAGTTAATTGGCGCTCTGTGTACAGTTTGTGGCCACCACTACCCAACCACGAGTACAACTTTACCCTGCATTCTCTGAGGTAGCTGATTGGAAGAATTCTAAAAACTCCTCAACAGGTAATGGCTTTGAGAAATACCAGCCCTGTGCCATGGGGACCCCCAACTTTTGAAACAGTTCCCTTTGATGCTCAGTTTCCACACCTTCTGCTATTATACTTATCCCGGCATGTTGAGTGAACGGTGCCAACCCTTCTACTTCTTTAGCATTCCACTCTGATGTGAGCATTCTATCTGCGATAGATTTATCCAGTTTTATCGAATCAATATTGGATCGGGCGTAAACCATAAGTTTCTCATTAGATATATCAACATCATCCAAACATATTTTGAAGCCAAATCCCTTTGCTTCAAGCATCGCTTGTAATCCAAGATTATCAGGAATGCCTCTTTCAGTAACCTCTATAACTATTTTGTCGCAAATGTCTAATACACCATTCTTGAATGCTGCATACCACAAGCCTCCTCTGCCTAACAATTCTGGAGGAACATTTATGCTTACGAATGCACTTTTCTGACCTCGTAGCCATTCTTCAAGGTCATTAACTATAGTATCAAAAATCCAGAATGTAATCGGACCCGATAATACGGTATTCTCGATCACCGGAATAAATTCCATTGGAGGAATTACCTCTTCACCTTTCCTCCATCGTATTAACGCCTCGGCACCTAAGCATTCCTTCCCATCAATTCGCATGATCGGGTGATATTCAATAAAAAACTCATTGTTAATCAGAGCGTCATATAGTGTTTGTAGGTCTGAGCGCATTGTGTGTTGATTCCTTGCTATATTGGATGCTGATTGTCTATGCGACTGCAGTAAACGTAGTCTTTTTAGGAAGTTCGATGGTGACGACTTTTGGGCTGTTTAACGTTAACGGAACCACTCATGCGATGCGTGCTTCTCTAGTACCCTTGTGAAGTCAATAGTTAAAGAACACCTCTCTGTGGCAAAGCACAGTATACTTCTGCATAAAATCGAATTACGGACACTAACCTGAAGAGGGAGTATAGCATGATGAAGGAAGAAGTAAAACGTTTTGAAATTATTTGCGATCTCCAATTCTAAGAAGCTAATAGATAGGTGAGTCCAAGTACTGTGGGCACCTACTCCTGATCAATTCGAGGTAGTGCTACGTATACTTACGTGAAATCCCAAGAATACCAGAAATGTTGATTGTCTAATACATATGGGAAGTGATTTGTTGGGTGAATCAAAATTATAGTTTCTGTGGTGGCGCCATTTTCACATAGGTCATGGTCCCAAAGATCCCATCAGGTTCTAAGCTGTTGTTTAATTGAAATTGAACTATAGCTGTGGCTAATTCAGGATCAAAATTATTGTCGGTGTTACCTTTATAAAGTTGTAAACTTTTTAGTGCTGCTTTGAGTTGAGAAACCGTGAGTCCTATCCTTTTCAAGTGGGCTAATGAGAACATTTTTTGCTTTTCAAATCGTAGATCTGGAGATGTATTCCATAGGTGTTTTGTGAAATTGCTATAGATATTAGCTCTTTGGCTTTTTACGAATTCGGGTAATGCCTGTTCGGCAAGATTCACTTTATCTAAATGGTTCGCAAATTCCTTTTGGAGCGTTCCTTGGCGCTGGGAAGTAAGTACGTTTCTGAGAAGCTCAAATCCGTTCTCAAAATCTGAAGTGAAGTCAATCCATTGAATTCCAGCTAATTGATACTCCATCGAAGTAGGGATTTCTGTCGCGCCAATAACAATTGGTATGATCTGTTTCTCTTTTTTATCGGCAAGGTCTAATTCCTTGCGCACATTGCTGGACTTCACTGAATGCGGTGAGATTAAGAGTATAAATAATTGGCAGGAAGAAATTGCATTTACAATCGACTCTCGCCAAAGCTGTCCTCCACTAATGCTGTTATTATCAACCCATACTGTGTGTCCAGCCGTATTGAGACGGTCTGTAAGTGTGGAAGTGAGCTCGCAGTCCTTGCGCGAATAGCTTATGAAGATGAAGTCAGTCATATACGCACCTAATATTTCGCCGGTTGGTAAGGATAGTGGCCGGTACCCTTGTTTAACGAGATAGCAACATGAGAATGAGTGACTGATTGGTGAAAAAAATAGATTCGTTTAGAGTATACAGAAAAATCCCATATTAGGCAATTTGACACATTCCAAGACATTAACTGAAGCAAGATAGCCACCATCATCAATGGTGGTGGCTATCTTGCGCAAATCTGCGTAGGGTAATTTGCCTGCGTAGATCGAAGATGTGTATTAATCCCCAACACCTAATTTTAGTTGAGCGGTATACTTGTTAAGTATTTCCATTGCCTGGACATGTTTTTGTTCCGAGTCAAGGGCTGCATCCTGGTAGATTTTGTCTAACTGCTCGGCGACATTCTCCGTGTTCTGATCCTGATGAAGTTTGAGGTGCTCGACAAATTGGGTATGAGCCTCCGGATCCGGGCAATACCAGTCGTGGCCAGGAGTTTCTGCAATGGCTCCACCTGTGAGGGGGAAAACCAGGAAACTGGCAGTTAATAGAAATCGTCCATAGAGCGCTGTTCTGTTAGTCATTGTTAGACCTCATTACGTTGATGAATATGTAATTGTATCAGGCTAATAGTTTTGTAATACCCTGATATGCTGAAGTATTCACTCGGGGTAGTCGTTGCGCATCTCTGACTTTTTTGGCTACCTTTAAAGGAAGCTGATTCTCCCAATCTTGTCGTTGCCCTACGACTTTTCTAATTTCGAAGGGACCCTTGAGGAAAGGCTATACGACTATGTCATATTATGGGCATATGCTCACATTATGGTGTAGTGTTAGCTGATAATCATAACTTCTGTCAAGGTAAAACGAAAAGCCATCTCTGCTGAATATGGTGGATAGGGTGTTGCTGGATTTCAATTACCGTCATAAGTCCGTGTTCAGGTTTATGCAAAGCCGCCTAAGAGAACGTTGGCTTAGAAGCATGTACATATTGATCTTTTCCCATTAGTAAATAGCTTTATAGCTATAAGTTATAAGGAGAAATTGGATGAGAGAAATAATTTCCTGGTTGCGTGAAGTAGAACATCTTGCAAGTGAAGTGTACTTTCAAGCGTCAAATACTCAGTGGCATGATCCTGAATTTGCAAAATTTCTTCGTGAGTTGTCAGAGGAGGAGGCCTGGCACTATCATGTGGTAGGCAGTGCTGCGTCTTATCTTGATGGCAAGAGTGAAATCTTCCCAGCTATCACCATTGACGATGAAACCAGTGATAAAATTTTACGCTACTTCTTTGATATGCAAAAAGGAGTGGCAGAAGGTTCTTTTACTCAGGTCGAGTTTCTTAAACGAATTGTTGTAGTAGAATTGTCAGAATGGAATGATATCTTCTTTTACTTGGTGAATTCATTAAAAGAGCGTTTGCCAGAGTTTAAATATCCTGCAGCCAGAATTCAGTCCCATCTTAAGGGAATTGAGAACTATGTTGGCAATATTAAAAACATGCCTAACATGATCAAAGAAATCAGAGGACTGCCGCCGGTGTGGACTGAGAAGATATTGATAGTTGAAGATAACGAGATGGTTGCGGAGCTGATTAAATCTCTTTTACATCGTGATGGTGATATTGATATCGCTCGTAATGGTGAAGAAGGCATGGAAATGATAGAAAAGAAATACTATAAACTCGTAATTTCCGATATCGATATGCCGGTGATGGATGGTATTTCTCTGTATAAAAAAGCCGTTGAAAAATTCCCAAAACTGAGCGGGCGATTTATTTTTATGAGTGGTTACCTCTCTCCTGACAGGTTAGATTTTTTGGTCGATAATAATCTTAAATATCTTGAAAAACCTATGGAGATTCAAGCCGTCAGAGCCCTGTCAATGAATGTGTTGTTGGCCAATTAGTTGCTTTGCGTCGCATTCTTGGCTGCACTGTGCCTCCTGCCTTAAGATAATTCCTCAGTTTTTCTCCTCTTTCGTTCAATTTGATCCAACAGGTTTAGTCGGGGGTTGCTCTGTTATACTCTATTGCTAAACCTGATCCTGAAAGATAAATATCATGTAATAGTGCTATGATTTAGAGTTGTCTTAGCGTATGTTGGTACCCCGTATTTCTCATAAACATTTTGTCAAAATTCTTTTAAGCAATAGTAACTCAAGATCATCTTATTGTATTGTAATATCAAGAGTTTATGTGAAATGTTTACCAGAGGCCAGTCCATGCGAAACCATCTTTGTTAATTTTTTTCCAGTGACTTACCTGTAGGTATTCAGGTGTATGAAACTGTGAACAATTGCTGAGTCAGAGAATCGTTTAAGCACTCTGAAAAGTGGTTAGTCGAGTTGCTTTTACATGCTACATTCTACGTGTTGCAGGGTGGTCGTGTGCTTACGAAAACCGGAGATTTTACGTTTAACTTTTCCCAGGATATTTTTCTTAATGATTCAGGAATACTTTCATTTTTTCAAAGGTAGCTGGCCACTGCTATTCTTTGGTATGGCTACAGTGTTTTGGGGAAATTTTGGACAGTCATTTTTCATAAGCTGGTATGGTGCAAGTTTTCAGGAATCTTTGCATCTATCGGCCACCAGCTATGGAAGCCTCTATTCTGGTGCGACGCTGATTAGTGGCCTTGTGTTAATGTGGGCAGGAGCGGCTTTAGATAAAGTACCGTTGCATTTATTTGTGCTGTTAAGCTCCCTGGGGCTTTGGCTGGCAAGTATACTTCTTTGGCAAATGGGAAGTGTAGTCGAGTTGGGACTTGGGCTGTTTCTGTTGAGATTTTGCGGCCAGGGATTGTTACCACATACAGCAATTACAACCATGAGCCGAACATTCGTTCATAACCGGGGTAAAGCGGTATCAATTGCCAGCAGCGGTGTGCCGCTTGGTGAGATTGTTCTGCCCTCCCTTGCGGTATTACTTATAGGCATTTATGGCTGGCAGAAAAGCTGGTTGTATATTGGCCTTTCCATCCCATGCGTTTTTTTGCCGATGTCGTTATGGCTGCTGAGGCATGGTGGCCAACAAAGATATGGCGAGAGAGTGTTTCAGAAGAGACACGCCTCTCGTAAGAAAATTGGGATAATACAAGGCTCCAGAAGAACGATGCTCCGTGATTATCGCTTTTGGTTAGCCTTGCCTTCAGTCCTTGCCGCCCCGTTTATCATAACAGGGCTCTTTATACATCAAGGTTTTATCCTTCCTCAAATGGGTTGGTCGCCAACACTTTTTGCCAGTTGTTTTGTTTTTTACGGTATCGCTCACTGGTTGTCTTCTATGTATACTGGAGCCTTGGTAGATCAGTTTAGTGGGGTGCAGCTCTTTAAATATTTTCCTTTACCAATGTTCCTCGCATTGGCACTCTGCTCATTCGCCTTTGGAGAATGGGTTGCTTACGGACTAATGATACTTCTTGGGTTATCACTAGGAGCCAGTAGCCCAATAATTAATGGTTTATGGGTAGAAGTTTATGGTACCCAAAATCTGGGGGCTATACGGGCAATGGTCTCTTCCCTTGCTGTTTTGAGTACCTCTGTTTCTCCTATTCTGTTTGGGTTTCTCATTGATGGAGGAATTTCTGGCCAAGGGTTGTTTGTCTCTTTATCAATCTACGTCCTGGTTGCAATGGTACTGGCAGTAGCTTCTTTTTCAGAATTGCCGCCAGAGCACGAGTGAAGCAATTACCTTTACGAGAGAAAAAACGAAGTTTATGCTATCCTTTTTTCGTTAAATGCGGTCGGAATTATAAATAATGCGTACTTCGAGCAGAAAATAATCCTGGAGCTAGATGTTCGAAAGCAATAGGCTATAAAGGATACAGAAAAATATATGAAATGATGAACATCAGAGATCAATTACAGTAACTTGTCATTTCTCTCTTTGCTAAAGTACCAGAGCCTGACGGTGTATTGTGTGGTATTGTATGGTGAAGAGAGATTATGTGAATTCTACAGGTAGGAAAATGAACAATCCAGAACCATATGTTATCGGGATTGCAGGAGGATCCGGGTCAGGGAAAACAACAGTTATTCGGAAAATATTGGAGAAAATTAATGCAGAGAATGCCATTATTCTCCAACATGACTGGTACTATAAAGACAATCCCCACCTCTCATTACACGACCGGTCCCAGCTGAACTATGATCATCCCGAAGCACTTGAAACAAGCCTGCTAATTGCTCATATCAAAGAACTTGTTGCGGGACGTCCGGTTACGGCACCGCAATATGACTTTAGCAAGCATTTACGTAAAAAAGATACACAATTAATCAGGCCGGAAAAAATTTTGATAGTTGATGGTATCCTCATCTTCAGAGATGAAGAACTGCGTAATCTGATGGATATGAAAATATTCGTGGATGCTGATTCTGATCACCGTTTTATCCGGAGGATGGAACGGGATATTAAGGAACGGGGGCGTAGTCGGGAGTCTGTCGTAAGTCAGTATCTGCAAACCGTAAAGCCGATGCATGACCTCTTTGTTGAGCCAAGTAAACGTTATGCCGATATTATTATCCCTCACGGGGGGCAGAACTCTGTGGCTATAAACCTCTTTATTGCCAAGATTGAATCTGTGCTGGCAACTGAATATCCTCAAGATGATGACACGTTTGATATGGAACCTTGATCTAGTTCCTCACCTCAGGCTCTGCTCCCCTAAAACGAACCAATACTAGAATGAGTCAACTGGTAATGATTCTGTTAGATTCGGTGGTAATATGGAAAAATGAAGAGTTTGTCGTCCTTTTCATTTTTGTCTGACAATATAAAGAAAAGAATAATTGTGTAAATTCTCGATCTTTGTCTCGATGGGGGCGCCAGCCATTGTATCAATATCTAAAATATTTATAAGGTCTTTGTGTACTTACGGCGCGATGGAACGGTGGGTTCTACCCTCTGAGAGTGATAGAATTGTTTACTCTGTTGTATCGTGGATGAGAATGAAAGAGGAGAAAGTAATATGACAACGCTTACTATTCTAAGTTTTTCAGTGGCGATGTTTTTACTTGCGATTACACCTGGGCCCGGTGTCTTTGCAACCGTATCAAAATCACTATCTTCAGGGTTTAAAAATGCTGTACCTGTGGTTGGTGGTATAGTGCTCGGTGATCTGATATTCCTTTTATTTGCCATTTATGGTCTTTCGGCGGTTGCTGAAACCTTTGGGTTGTTGTTTCAAGGAATAAAATATTTGGGCGGGTTGTATTTGATCTGGTTGGGTATAAAACTGTGGCGCTCAGATCCCGCAAAGATTGACATCGAAGGTATGGAGAAACAGTCTGGGAAATATAGTTTTTTGGGTGGGCTTTCAATAACCCTGGGCAACCCTAAAGTAATTCTGTTTTATGTCAGTTTTCTACCGACCTTTGTCGACATAGCGTCTCTTTCAACTGTTGATGTAACAATAATTGCATCAGTGTTATCTCTCATCCTTGGATCTGTGATGTTGTTTTACGCTTATACTGCATCAAAAATCCGTAAACTATTTTCAGATACTGATGCTCAGAAACGCATGAACAAAGCTGCCGGCTTTGTAATGGTGAGTACTGGATTTGTTTTGATTGGAAAATCATAACGATACGCAGGGTAGAAATGTTCTGTTTAGCAGGTTGACTTGACCAAATCCATATAGGTCCAGTTGAATTAGTCGCATAAGGTAAGAAAGTGCTGCAAGGGAAACGTTGCTGAGGCTGCTCTTATTTTGGCCTTTGGTCTAAGAATAAACAACATGCGGTGTGACCCGCTTTCTGGGCCACCTGAGCAGTAGAAATGAACAACAGCCATAAAAACGACATTGCTCCACCTATACGGATTAGCAATGTCGTTTTGGTCTGATATTTATTACAGAATCTGACTTAAAAATGTTTGGGTTCTCTCAGACTGCGGATTGGAAAAGAACTCTTCTGGCTCATTTTCTTCTACAATTTCACCGCTATCCATGAAGATGACACGGTCGGCAACCGTCTTGGCAAAGCCCATCTCATGGGTTACGCAGATCATGGTCATTCCTTCTTCTGCGAGATCAATCATGACATCGAGTACCTCCTTGATCATTTCCGGGTCAAGGGCTGAGGTGGGCTCGTCAAAGAGCATGATTGAAGGGTTCATGCAGAGACTGCGGGCGATGGCCACGCGCTGCTGCTGACCACCGGAGAGCTGGCCAGGAAATTTATCCGCCTGGTTACCAATTTGTACGCGGTCGAGAAACATGCGCGCTAGCGCTTCCGCTTCTTTTTTCGGTTTCTTCTGCACCCAGATCGGTGCCAGGCAACAGTTCTCCATTACTGTTAGGTGCGGGAAGAGGTTGAATTGTTGAAACACCATGCCGATATCACGACGGACCTTATCTATTCCCTTTAGGTCGTCGGTTAGTTCGATGCCGTTAACGATGATTTCACCCTGCTGATGCTCCTCCAGCCTGTTCATGCAACGGATCATGGTCGATTTTCCACAACCGGATGGACCACAGATGATTATCCGTTCGCCCTTATAGACTTTCATATTTATATCTTTTAAGACATGGAAGTCCCCATACCACTTGTTCATGTCATTAAGTTCAATGACCACTTCACCGCTCATTGTAATACCCTCTTTCAATTGTATGTTACTCATTGATTTTTTAACCTTTCTACATTTTTTCTGTGATCATCAATGACCGGTGTGTAGTTTTCTCTCTAGATGCATGGAATAGCGGGACATTGAGAAACATGAGACCCAATAGAGTGCCGCGACAAAGACGTAACCTTCCACTGAAAAGCCCAGCCAATTTGGATCGGAGAAGGCCGACTGTACAACCGCCAGCAGATCAAAGAGACCGATGATGAGTACCAGCGTGGTGTCCTTGAAAAGGGCGATAAAGGTGTTGACTATACCGGGGATGACCAGCTTCATGGCCTGGGGGAGTATAATCAGGGACATCGATTTCCAATAGGAGAGGCCAAGCGCCTCGGCTGCCTCGTACTGACCGCGGGGGATTGCCTGCAGTCCGCCACGGATAACCTCCGCCATGTAAGCGGACTGGAAGAAAATGATACCGATCATGGCCCTGAGCAGTTTGTCAAAGCTCATTTCCTCCGGCATGAATATGGGCAGCATAACCGAGGACATAAAGAGAACAGTGATAAGCGGGACTCCGCGCCAGAACTCGATAAATACCACAGAAAGTGATTTTGCAACCGGCATTGATGACCGCCGGCCGAGCGCAAGGATCACACCAAATGGCAGGGCGCAGAACATTCCAACAGCTGCGAGGATAAGGGTGAGCATTAACCCACCCCACTTGTGAGTTTCCACAACCTCAAGGCTAAATGCTCCACCATAAAACAGATAATAAGCGATGACCGGGAATATGGAGATGGTGAAAAAGGCTACCTTTCCCTTGTGCGGAGTTTTCTCAATGAGCAGCCAGGCGACCAGTACTATAAAGATGGCAAAGGCCAATATAACTCGCCAGTATTCTGCCTGTGGATAAAACCCAAAGAGAAATTGCTCGATCCGCACCGAGATAAAGACCCAGCAGGCGCCATCTGTAGTGCAGGCGTCGCGTGTGGTGCCAATCCAACTTGCCTTGAAAAAGAGCCAATCCAGTACTGGCGGGATGGTTTTAAAGAGAAACCAGAGAGCAGCAAGAGTGAAGAGTGAGCTGAGCCATGAGGAAAAGAGGTTGGTCCGTATCCAGCCGACGATACCGGCTTTGGATACCGGGGGTAACCTGTCAATTTTAGGTGTGTGCGTAATTACAGCCATTCTATCTCTCCACCAGCATGATTTTTTTGTTGTACCAGTTCATCAGGAAGGAAATGGAAAGACTGATAAACAGGTAGACGCCCATGGTCATTGCGACAACTTCAATTGCCTGCCCCGTCTGGTTGAGGGTCGTTCCTGCAAAAACAGAGACAAGGTCGGGATAGCCGATGGCGGTTGCCAGTGAAGAGTTTTTGACAAGGTTCAGGTACTGGCTGGTGAGCTGTGGAATAATGACCCGCAATGCCTGTGGAATGACGACCAGCCGCAACACGATGCCGGGATGCAGGCCAAGCGCAGAGGCGGCCTCTGTCTGCCCTTTGTTGACCGCCAGGATTCCTGAGCGGACAGCTTCAGCAATAAAGGCGCCGGTATAAATCGATAGCGCAACCAGCAGGGCGGTGAACTCGGGGATTATGGTTATACCACCACGGAAGTTAAAACCTTTAAGTGCAGGAAGTTCCCAGGAGACAGGACTTCCTGCGAGAAAATATACAGTAAGAGGCAAAAGTGTTATCAATAGAGTGCCGGTTAGCAGCGAGTTAAACTGCTGACCGGTTTCCCGTTGTCTCCTCCTGGCCCAGACAGCGATCACGAGAGATGCGGCGACAGCTATACCGAGTGCTGCCAGCACAAAACCGAACCCCTGGTCAAATAGAGGCCGTGGAATATAGAGACCACGGATATTTACAAAAATCGATTCGCCAAAGGAAAAACTCTGTCGTGGTGATGGAAGAGCCCGCAGAACAGCGAAATACCAGAAAAAAATCTGCAGCAATAGTGGAATATTTCGAAAGGTTTCGATATAGATACCGGCCAGTCGCGATATCAGCCAGTTTTTCGACAATCTGGCAACACCAACAGTAAAACCCAGAATTGTGGCCAGAACGATACCGCAGGCGGAGACCAACAGCGTGTTTAAGAGGCCGACGATAAAGGTTCTGCCAAAGGTGTACGACTCATCATATGGGACCAGGCTCTGGATAATTCCAAACCCTGATTCCTGTGATAAAAATTTAAAACCGGTGGAGATACCCCGCTTTTCCAGATTGACCATGGTGTTTTGGGCAATGGTCCAAGCAATCAGACCAAGGCCAGCAACAAGCAGAATCTGGAAAAACAGCGCCCTGTGCTGGGCATTGTTCCACCAGCGTGTAGTGTTTTTCTCGTGGTAAGACATGGAGACACGCAACTTTTATATAAGGGGAGTGTTAAGGCTTTTGAATTTCCCGCTCCCTGAATAACGATAGATGACAAACATGAGGGAGACATATACTGGTGGCGTCTCCCTCATACCTTGCAGACAGGGAATTAGCGGATAGGAGGAGCGTATTGAATACCGCCCTTCACCCAGAGAGCGTTGAGACCGCGGCCGATTTTAAGAGGGGAACCCTCACCTACGGTACGTTCGAACATCTCGCCATAGTTACCGACCTGGGCTATAATATTGTATGCCCACTCGTCAGTAAGCCCGAGTCCGTCACCTTTAATTCCCTCAAGACCGATGAGACGCTTGATTGAGGGATTGGCTGTAGTTTTCATGGCTTCAACGTTAGCTGAAGTGACACCCAGCTCTTCAGCATTAATCATGGCGTAAAGGGACCATTTCACTATATTAAACCATGCATCATCACCCTGGCGGACAACCGGGCCAAGAGGTTCTTTGGAGATAACTTCAGGTAATACAACTGCATCTTCAGGTTTGGCAAGCTTGATACGGAGACCATAAAGCTGGGACTGATCACTGGTGAGAACGTCACAACGGCCAGCTTCAAATCCTTTTACAGTCTGATCGGAGGTGTCAAAGACGATCGGATTGTACTCCATCTTGTTCTGTTTGAAATAGTCGGCAAGATTCAACTCAGTGGTGGTGCCGGATTGGATACACACTGCAGCACCATCGAGCTCGAGGGCACTTTTTACACCTAGTCCTTTGGAGACCATAAATCCCTGACCGTCGTAATAGCTGGCGCCAGCGAAGTTGAGGCCTAGGGAGGAGTCACGCGTCAGGGTCCAGGTAGTGTTCCGTGAGAGCATATCAATCTCACCGGACTGCAGGGCGGTGAAACGCTCTTTAGCTGTCAACGGTATAAATTTCACTTTAGTTGCATCACCTAGAGTAGCTGCTGCAACCGCACGGCAAACATCTACATCAAGGCCGGTCCATTCACCCTTTTCATCAGGGTTGGAAAATCCGGGGAGGCCTGTTGAGACCCCACACTGCAGATAGCCGCGTTTTACGACCTCTGCTTGGGTATCGGCCATGGCAAGACCGGAGGTGAGACAAACTGTGAGGGCTGCTGTTGCGATTGAACAGGTAATTCTCTTCATTTCTTTCTCCAATATTGATTTACTGCTTTCAAAAAAATGTGCTTAGACATCACAAAAACAAGATCAGCGCCGGAAAGAATTCTGCACAGTTCCAGAAAGAGTGCCGGCAATTTGTTTGGAACTGATAGGCAGAGTGTTTTCACTTAATGCGCACACCGTGGTATTTAGCAAGTGGTGTGCCAGAGAGAGTCATCTCGTAAATGTGGATAATGATTAGCGGGGTTTTGATAGGCGTAACAGCCTGAGTTGGCAATGTATTAGTGACAGTTCTTTGTTAAGAAAAAGTGTACAGGGAAGGCGTTGGGTTCGAACAAAATATTACAGCAATGTTACAAAGTTGTTGAATTGAGACAACCCAGAGAGGGGCATAGTCAGAGGATGCAACAACTTTGTTATCAATGTGATAATTTCTTAGGTTTTGTAGTTCTGTGTTTATCGTAAATTTTGCTGCTGTGTTAATGTGTTATGATTGCTGGTGCGAGGTCATTGTTTTACGAAAATGTATTGTTGCAAAGTGTACAATTTTATCATTATTCAGAAATGTAAGCTTTGATGTTTTTTGTTGTACGCTGCTTACTGAAGGCAAAGGCCGGAGTACACCATTTTTTAATATGGCAGAGAAAAAAGAATACCTATCAGCTCTACCGTCTGTATGCCTGTAGACCCACAAATTGTTGAATTTGGAAGCATGACGTAAAACAATATACGTGTTTTCTCTCTATAGCTCTGTCCATAACAGTAGCACCTTCGTCTGTGGTTGGATCTGAGAAAGGGGCGTGAAAAAAGGGGAGGTTCAGTGCAGCATACGCAGCACTGAACCTCGTGAAAGATTTTATAGACCCTTGGGCGCTCAATCAACCTGGAGGCCAGCCCATCTTCCGTCCACCCAGGACATGCATATGCAGGTGAAAGACCAGCTGACCAGCATCTGCCCCATTATTGATTATTGTTCGAAAACCTTCTTCAATTCCATTGTCTTTGGCAACCTGTGCTGATATGCGCATCATTTTACCAATCAATTGGTCTTCATTTGCACTGAGATCCGATAAGTTGACAACATGTTTTTTAGGGATAATGAGAAAATGGCTGGGAGCAGCCGGTGAAATGTCCAAGAAAGCGAGCACGTCATCATCTTCATAGATTTTTTCAGCCGGTATTTCTCCGGCCACTATTTTGCAAAACAGGCAGTCACTCATTGCTGCTCCTCCTGATAGCTGATGTTGGTGTTCCTGTGGGTTATTGTTTCTTCATTCTGTTTACCTGCATTATAGACGACAATCAAGGTCTTGTGTAATTTCCCTGCTACTGAGTTGACGAGTGAGCCGAAGAGGATACGTTTCATGCCATTAGTCTTTTTAGCAGCCATAACTACCATATCAGCATGTTCAGCGGCTTCCATTATAACATCAAGGCGTGAATCTGCAGGGACTGCCTTTATTGAAACATCGAGCTGGTTTTGCTGCTGCTGCAGCCAGGTAGCTATCTCATTCTCTCTGTCGATAATATCCTTTTGTTCCGCTGTCGATGACATGATATAGAGCAAATCTATGCGATGTTCACCGACTGCGTCAAGTGCGGAAATAATCTGGTACATCTCTGCGAGTTCATCAAGATCTGCCAGTGGGATGAGAATCCTTTCCGTATGAAGCTCACCGTAAAAGCGAACCACGGCAACCGGGCAATTTACATGAGTGGCAACAGACTGGAGGAGATCCTGAAAGGCATCACTTTTTCCTTTTAATGGATAGGCAAGCACGACGGCCCTGGCATCATTACATTCAACAGCAGCAAGAATACCTGCTGCTGTATCAGGGCCCGGGACGAGTTCAGTTGCAAGGATGTAGCCCATGCTGTGCACTTCTGCATGCTCCTCAAAAAAAAGATGCTCAGGTGCTTGCTCGTCATCTGGCACGACATGGACAGCCATGGGGAGGGCGTTAAAGTGACATGAGAGTATGGTTGCAGTGCGGGCAAGACCTCTGGCAGCAGCAGGTTCATCCGTATGAAAGAGCACGTAGCCACTTGTCTGCTTTGGTGGGGGTAACTTTCTCCATTTCCAGGGAATGATCCGGAACGTGTCATCCAGTGAGCAGATTGGTGCACCAGTTGTACTGTCAGCTTCATCTGTTTGCGGTTTACTGGTGTCTGCGCCGGTTTCACCTGCTTTGGTAAGAGCATATCTGGCACTGATAGGGCCTATAAGTTCAGATAGAAACACCCCTGTCAGTACCACTGGGGTTATGATGGTAGTATAGCTGATAAGAAGTTCATCAGATGAGAGTAGAAATATCAGGCCAATAGCAACACCTGCCTGGGGAAGCATGGTAAAGCCAAGATAGCGTCTTATCTGCACTGGTGATTTAGCGATGAATGCACCAAGGTTAACTCCTGCTATCTTGCCGGTAACGGTCGAGAGAAAATAGACAATACCGAGAATCCCTGCAGTACGTAGTGAATTGAAATCAAGGTGGCTGCCAGCCAGGGTGAAAAAGAGGACATAAATTGGAGGCTCAAACCGGTTTAATGCCCTGAATACCCTGACATCACGTTCATCTTTGTTGACTAGAGAAAAACCGGCGGCCATCCCGGCTAAAAGCGGGGAGAGATGGAGGAAGAGTGCAATTTCACCGCAGATGAGCAGGATAGCGAGACCGGCAGTCATGAGCTCTCCTGGTTCTTTAAGCTTTTCTAATACCAGAATGAGGACAACACCAGTTAATATACCTAAGAGCAGTGAGCCGATTATTTCCATGAAACTTGCTGCTACCGAAAAGAGCAGGGGATCACCTGAATGGCCCAGTACCTGGTGAGCTATGGAGACAACAAGTCCGAAAACTATTATGGCCAGGCCATCATCAATGGCAACGATAGCCATGAGGGTTGATGTTAACGGCCCCTTTGCTTTCAGCTCCCGAATCACCATAAGTGTTGCTGCTGGCGCTGTGGCAACCCCTATGGAGCCAAGCAACATGCAGAGCACCACATACTCTTTAAACGTCCAGCCCGTAACTGTGAAATCGGTAACTGTTATGGCCGTATATATTGCTCCGCTGACCACGAGAAAAGCCCCGGTGGCCTCACACAGACCAATCCATTTCAAACTACTGGTGTACTTTTTAAGTTTTTTTAACTCAATGTGCTCACCGATGCCAAAAGCAATGAGCATCAGGGCAATCTGGGTAAAGTGTGTCAGATCATCGCCGATCCTCTCTTCGGTTACCAGGTCAAAGCCGGTGGGGCCAAGCAGCAGGCCAGCTAGAATGTAGCCGGTAACGGAAGGCAGACGAAACCGTTGGGTGATTTTACTTGCCGCCAGTCCGGCGGCGAGAAGAATGGCTATGCTGAAAGTGACCATAGGCATTGTGTCCATGGTGGCTAAGACGTTTCATTGTAACGTTGGGTTTGGAGGGCCGGTTGATTGTGGTGAAAAGGGTGTACGACGACTAATGCCGTATCTGCGTTCAGGCACAAATACAACTGATGCCAAAGCTGCTTAGTACAGTTTTGGCATCAGGATAGAAACTATAGTTGTTATTTGGTGTAGCTGAAGACCAGCTTGTCTTCTTTGTAATCCACCGCTGCTTCTCCACCACGAGAAAGTTCACCAAAGAGAATCTCTTCTGTCAGGGTATCTCCAATTTCTTTCATGATAAGACGGCGAAGTGGCCGAGCACCGAAATCAGGATCATAGCCATTTTCAGCGAGATAGGTCCGAGCGGCTGCAGTAAGCTTGATACTGACCTTCTTTTCAGCCAGCTGTAATTCAAGCTCTTTCATCAGCTTATCAACAACTTTTTCGACGACTTTTGCTCCAAGTTTACCAAAGGAGACGATAGCATCGAGTCGGTTACGGAACTCAGGGGCGAAGAGCTTATTAATAACAGTTTTATCTTTACCCTTTTCGTCTGTAACAAAACCGATTGATTTAGTTGTCATCTCTCTTGCGCCAGCATTAGTGGTCATTATAATGATAACATTACGGAAATCAGCCTTGCGGCCAGAGTTGTCGGTGAGTGTCGAGTGATCCATCACCTGCAAGAGAATCGAATAGATATCAGGGTGAGCCTTTTCAATTTCGTCGAGCAAGAGTACCGAATATGGGTGCTTGCGAATAGCTTCCGTGAGTAGGCCACCCTGATCAAAGCCAACATAGCCAGGAGGCGAACCAATAAGACGGGATACTGCATGCTTTTCCATGTACTCGCTCATATCAAAACGTTCGAAATGAACGCCAAGAACCTGAGCGAGTTGACGGGCTACTTCTGTTTTACCTACACCAGTGGGCCCGGCGAAGAGGAAACTGCCTGTTGGCGAATCCTGGTTGCCAAGTCCTGCACGGGAGCGTTTGACGGCTGTGACGACAGCGTCGATGGCCTCGTCCTGGCCGAAAATGACCTGCTGTAGCTTCGGAGTAAGTTCTTTTAATGAACTGACATCACTGCTGGTACCAGTTTTTGCCGGAATTCTGGCAATTCTGGAGACCACCTTTTCGACATCTGTCACTTTGACCATAGAGTTGAGTCTGCCTTCAAGCCGGAACATGGAGCCAACCTCATCCATGATATCAATGGCCTTGTCTGGCAAAAATCTCTCGTTGATGTAACGTTTACTGAGTTCCGCCATACCCTTTATTGAATTTTTCGAGTAGCGGATTTCATGATGCTGTTCATATTTCCCCTGTAACCCTTTTAGGATTAGAACAGTGTCCTCAACAGATGGTTCCTCGATGTCGATCTTTTGAAAGCGTCTCGATAGTGCCCTGTCTTTCTCAATCTGGTTTTTGTACTCTTCATAGGTTGTGGAGCCTATGCAGCGAAGAATACCAGCCTGAAGTGCCGGTTTTAAAAGATTGGATGCGTCCATGGAACCACCAGAAGTCGCTCCGGCCCCTACGATGGTGTGCATCTCATCAATAAAGAGAATTGCATTTTTCTTATTCTCGATGGCAGAAACAACACTCTTCAGACGTTTTTCAAAATCACCGCGATATTTGGTGCCTGCGACAAGCGTACCCATATCCAGCAGATGTATTTCAATATCCTGGAGAAGATCAGGTACCGCTCCCTTTTTGTCCTGGCTGCGCGCCACCTTATCCTCATAAATCCGTAAAGCAAGCCCTTCAGCCATTGCTGTTTTACCAACTCCAGGTTCGCCGACAAGGAGAGGATTGTTCTTCTTTCTGCGGCAAAGTACCTGCATGATTCTACTAATTTCAAGATCCCTGCCAATGAGTGGGTCGAGTCTGCCTTCCTCAGCATAACGGGCCAGGTTGATGGTATACTCTTTTAACGCTTTGTCTTCTTTGACGTTTTCTTTTTGGTCATTTTCTTCCTGAGCTGGAGGGCTGGGAAGTGGTTCCTGTTGGAGTCCGTCAGGTATTTCGTGAGAAATAAAATTCACAACTGCCATCCGACCAACACCAACTGAGCTGAGGAAGAATACGGCATGAGATTCGGCTTCGGAGAAGATGGAAACCAGCACATCACCACTGTCTACCTCTTTTTTACCGCAACTTTGTACATGCGCTACGGCACGTTGAAGCACTCGGTTAAAGGCTAGGGTTTGTGTCGGTTCCTGCTGGCTGGGATGGGAAAGTGTGGGGATGTCGCCTAAAAAGAACTTTTCAAGACGTTCTTTTAGTGTATCTATTGAGCCTCCACACTCATTGATAATGTAAGTGGCAAGGTCGTCATGCAGCAATCCGTAGAGCAGATGCTCGACCGTTACATATTCGTGATTGTGATTTTTTGCTTCTCTGATAGCCCGAATCAGGGATTTTTCAAGTGTCTTGCTCAGCATAATATTCTTCTCATCCTGGGGTTATTGCCCCGGCTACGCTAGGCTTTTTCCATTGAGCAGCGCAGAGGGAACTCATTTTGTCGAGCCAGTTCGTGGACCAGCGTTATCTTTGTTTCACAGATTTCCCGGGTATAGATGCCCGCTATCCCGATTCCTTTTTCGTGCACATTCAGCATGATATGGGTAGCTTCCTGCGGTGATTTATGAAAAATGTTTTCCAGGATGGAGACTACGAATTCCATCGAGGTGTAATCATCGTTATGCAGAAGCGCTTTGTACAGTGGTGGTTCCTGTACTTCTATCCAATCTTTGGTGGCTACCGAACCCTGGTAGTCGTCTTTTCTTTCAGGCATGATTGACGGTTTATATTTTATAGTAGAAATTTTCGATTGTTACTTAAGAGCTTCTGTCAGGTCTAAGGTTACGATAAGTCATTACCGGACATTTTCAATACGCAAAAATCTTGGAAATACGGGCTGTGGGAGCCAGGATTGCCGTAGTCTATGACAGGGTATTGATTTAGCGTGGTTATCGTCTCTTCAACATAGTTAGGAATAATTCCTCTAATACAATATGTTGAGGTAAGGGCGAACCCTTGAGGCGATACTCAGCTTCTAATAGAAGTTTAAGCCATTTTTTGAGTTGTTTACAGGAAAAATCACCAGCTTTGGAAAAACTCATGAATAGAGCATATGGATGACCGCCAAGTAGTTCGCTCCATTGTCCTTTTTCTTTAAGGGCTGGCAGGTAACCAGATTGGAACTGTTTTGCGTTCATACCATTTTGCCAGGCGGGGGCAGGTTGAAGTTGGAGAGAACGGAAAATGAGCATCTTGCGGATGAAATTGCGCATGGTGGCCAGTATGGCAAGAGCGTGGGTGCCATTTTCCTGGAGCCGATTGAGGATAGCCAGGGTCCTTGCAACCTGCCGATTGCTGAAGGCGTCGGTGAGTTCAAAAAGTGCGTCTTCTCTACTTCGGCCAACCATTTCCTCTACATCCTGGCAGGTGATCTGAGAGCTGTCGTCAGCATACAGTGCCAGTTTTTCCGTTTCGGTAACCACGGCTACAGGATGGAAGCCCACTCGGTCAAAAAACATTTCCACAGCCCGAGGTTCGATTTTTTTGCCAAAATCACTCAGGGTTTTGTTCATCATTTCCCGGAGAACATCCTTCTGTTCTTTCTGGGCCTGCGAACCGGCACCAACCGCGACAGAACAGTCGACAATAACTCCGTATTTCTTGATAAATGTGAAAAGCCGTTGCCGCTTATCAACGGTTTCAGCGGTAAGAATAAGGCAGTTTTGTGGTGGGATACCTGACGTGAATGTGTCAATATAGCGATCAATAACCTGAGTAGAGCTGCCAGTAGACATCCTACCGGTACCGACGGCCTGGTGTAGTAGTGTATCTGCCCAGCTGAGGTCGCCGGATGGTTTACCGCTACCGAAGAGTTTTTCCCATTGCGATGATGAGATTTCTGAAAACGGTGTGGGGCTTTCTATGTTTACTGCGCCAAGTTTTGCAAAAGAAACGATATGCCGCATAGCAGCAGCATTCTTTCCTGAATCATTGTTTTGCTGTGCCTTATCCCAGATGTTTGCGGCCACTGTTTTACTTAAAAATATTCGACTGTCTGAAACTCTGTATATCTGGCGACCTGGTAGCAGACTGAAACTCACCAGTTTTGCAAGGGTCTGACCGCTGTCTTCCTGATCTCCGTCAATGGGGTGGACTGCTCCTCCTGCACTTTTGATTAATGTGCCCTGAAGCATATCGGCTGCTTCCTGGCAGAGATAACGCTCTCCAAAAAACAGATAGATACGTGTGTCAGTAAGAGTTTTGGCGTCTGTGAGCAGTGCCGGGAGTTCTTTACGCTTAATAAGGGTCATTGTAAGAGAATCGCTACGTCATCATGGTTGGAAGTATGAGGGTGGGGTAGCCTGCCGGAAGGAGTTTCAGTATCCCGACTATGTTGTTACCCGTATATTTGTTGTACTAACCCGGAAGTCTCAGAAGCTCAGATGAATATTTTGTAGTAACTTAAGAGAGTAAATTTGGACAGATGACCCTGCATTGCCGTTACTAAAAAGAATTCTGATAAAATGTTTATGAGAAATGCGGGCTTAATGCATTCTACAATCTATTATGATTGTTTAACCGTTTTTGTTCCTCAATGACAAGAGGATACGCCATGGAAACCGAAAAAATATCTGTCTGGTGTTTTTGTGCTACGGGAAAATGTGTAGGGGCGAAATGGTAGGGAGAGAAGTGCATTGCTATCTGTAGCCTGAACACACCCGCCGGTGGTTCAGGCTAAGAGTTTGGGAATTATGGTTTAATTATCTCACAGTCGCAGGTCGGATCGGTTATGTCAAGCAGCAGAAACTTAACGTCATAACCGTGTTTCATCATCTCCTGGTAGGCCAGATCAGCTCTGGCACCTGTAGAGCAGTGGATAAAAATGCGTTTGTCTTTTGGAATGGATGAGAGCCGCTTTGGTACTTCATCGAGCGGGATATTGACAGTATTCTTAAAAATACCAAATTCTGCAATTTCATCCTTAGTACGGGCATCAATTATGTAAACATTTGGTATTTCACCTGCAACGGCTTTTCTGAAATCGGAAACAGATACCTCACCTTTGCCGAGTTGCCTTACCCATTTAATTTCATTGGTGAAGATTGGTCCACTAATAGTTGGTTCACCTGCTTTAACCCAACCCTGATAATTGCCCTTAACCAATGACACTTGTTTGAAGCCTTCATCGTGAAGTTCTTCGTATGCATCCATTACTTCTTCATCATTATTACTGTAAATGACAACAGGGGCATTACGCGGAATATCATCAACTCTGTCATCAAGTTCCTCATAAGGTATGGAGACTGCGCGAGGGATTCTGCCTTTTACAGGACTACCGTCGCCCCGCAGGTCGAGGAGAACTATATTACCTTCACGGACAAAGGAGTTGGAGGCGTGAACAGGGTGGCCTGCTTTGGACCAAGCTGGTTCACCATCAAGAAATACTTTAACGTTTGAATAACCAGATTTTTTCGCCAGACCGGCGTTTGTTGTGGACATGCCTCAGGTGGGGCCTCCACAATAAAATATCAGCAGTTTGTTTTTGTCAGCAGGCAGTACCTTGGTCCCCATTTTTTTCAATTTAGGAACCGGGATGGAGATAGAGCCCGGTATGTGAGCCTGGTGGAACCTTGATTCAGGTCGGGCGTCAACAAGGGTCATCGGTGTGTTGGCGGAGACCAGTGCATACATCTCTTCAACTTTAATTTCAGTCACGCCTTCCGGCAACTTCGCAAGTTTTGGTTTTATCTCCGTTGCAAATTTGTCATCACCACGCTGTTCCCAGGCAATTACTGCAGCTTCGCCTTTTTCAGCAAACATCAGGCCAGTGGTTTTGTCATCAAATCTAACCAGCATGGTCTCGGCTTTATCACCTTTGCCTACTGCAATGGCGATGGTTTTTGCCTTATTTGATTTACCAACAACTGAGCCAGCATATGTATTCTGCTTTTGCTGTTCCATATTCGCTGTTGCTTTGGCTCCCTGCTCTGTTCCTGTTGGTGCTGTAGAGCAGCCATATGACATAAGTGCCACCATGACTGCAGCAGCAAGAAGCTTAGATTTGTTTCGAATCTGCATACTACCTCCGTATTCTGATGATCTGTTGAATTGAGACTATGCTCAAAAGAGATTAATAATTATATTTATCACTAAAATAGAATTATGCAAAATACTTTATGAGTTGACAGGGATTCATAGGTGTTAGCTATGGGGAAATGGTTGTAGAATTAAGAAGTAAGGTGATGAAAAAAATACAATGTACCTTACAGCTGAAATACTCCCTGTTCGTAGAGAATATTAAAGCCAATTCCCCAGAGCACCAGTCCGCCGAGGATTTCAGCGTAGACACTTAATCGCCTGAAAGAGGATACTTTTTTTCCAAGATGCATACCGGTGATGGTGAAGAGAGCCGCTACAATGCCAATAATGATGGCTGGTGTGACAATAGAAATCTGCAGCATTGACATACTAAATCCAACCGCCAATGCATCAATACTGGTGGCAACCGAAAGCATTACCATCGTCAAACCTTTGGTGGAATCTTTACGCGGTTCTTCACTCTCGTGATCAAACTGGATTGCCTCGCGCAACATATTGGTTCCGACAGCAGCCAATAGCCCAAAGGCTATCCAGTGGGCGTAGTTTTCCACAAAGGAGTGGATATTAGTACCAAGCCACCAGCCGATAACCGGCATCAGAGCCTGGAATAGTCCAAAATGCCAGGATAGACGAAAGGTCTGCCTGGCACTGATCTGTTTTAAACTGATACCGACAGCGATAGAGACGGCGAAGGCATCCATGGCAAGTGCCACGGCAATGCCAAAGATGCTTAAATATGACATAAGATATGTTGCTGCTGCACTATAGATGCAGCAGCTTGTTTATCGATGAGATGCGTTGATTTTCTCCAGAATCGAACTGCCTGGACAGAGATCCTTTTCGGTGAGAGAATTAAGTGGCCTATGGCAGGAATTGATAATGTCATGAGTATCCTGACTGTGCGGGTTTACGTAGATAACACCCGTGAGCAATCGTTCGTTTTCCTTTGCTTCTTCTAATCTATCCACTGAGCGTCTGCGATGCGTTACATCGAACGACTTTTCCATCTTTTCCAAGTGGAGCACGCTACCGTCATGCATGGTGACTGTCTGTCTGGCACCCTCTTCATAGCGGGTCAGAATCTCACGTTGCAGCGGGATGAAGTCAAAAGTACCTGTAGCTTCACTATGCTCTCTTACATACTGGTAACTCTTAGTGGAGGTTGCTGTATTATTGAAAGTAACACAGGGTGAGATAACGTCAAGAAAGGCCAGGCCGTTATGGCTGATTGCTGCCTTGATAAGCGGTACTAACTGCTGTTTATCTCCGGAGAAACTACGGGCCACAAAACTTGCCCCGAGTTCAATAGCGAGTTCACACAGGTCAATTGACTCGAACGGGTTTTCTTTTCCTTTTTTGCCGGCGCTGCCCTTGTCGGCTGTGGCTGAGTCCTGCCCTTTAGTGAGACCGTAGCAACCGTTATTCATGACAATATAGTTCATGTTTAAATTGCGGCGGAGTGCGTGGGCAAACTGGCCCATGCCAATGGATGCTGTATCCCCGTCACCTGAAACACCTATATACAGCAGGTCCCTGTTTGCCATATTGGCACCAGTGGCAATGGATGGCATGCGACCATGTACAGAGTTGAAACCATGTGATTTCCCTAGGAAATAAGCAGGTGTCTTTGATGAACAACCAATGCCGGAAAGCTTTGCGACGCGGTGTGGCTCAACTGCCATTTCAAAGCAGGCCTGGATGATTGCGGTGCTGATGGAGTCGTGCCCGCAACCTGCGCAAAGGGTGGAGATAGCCCCCTCATAATCACGCCGATGGTAACCTTTCTCATTTTTCATCTGCTCCGGGTGGCGGAATGTTGGACGTGTGTAGCTCATAGGGTGCCTCCCGTTGATACTTGTGTTTGCAGCGCTAACTCTGCTTCCAGTTTGTTGGTGATGAAGTCAGCAGTTATAGGCATTCCGTCAATATTAAGTATAGATATCAGCTTATTGGGGAAAATTCCATGCTCGGTCATAAGCAGTGTCCTCATCTGAGCATCGCGATTTTGTTCAATGACAAAGATGATGTCATGTGCTTCGATAAACTCGAGAGCAGTTTGAGTAAATGGAAAGGAGCGTATCCGCATGGTGTTGATAGTGACTCCTTCGCTGTGAAGCCTGTCAGTAGCCTCATATGCTGAATGTGTTGAAGTACCGAAAAAGAGCGCTCCGATTTTTGCTTGTGGATTTTTTATCTTGATTCGTGGTTCGGGCACCATGGTCCTGGCTGTTTTCCATTTGATAAGAAGACGTTCCATTCCTCGTTCGTAGGCACCACTGTCTTCTGTGTATGCGGCATATTCATCGTGGGAGGTGCCACGGGTAAAATAGGCGCCTTTGGTCGGGTGGGTACCTGGGATTGTCCGGTAGCAGATACCATCACCATCAATATCGAGATAGCGTCCCCATCTGGTCGAAAGGTTTTCCAGCTCTTCTTCGTTGAGTACCTTGCCACGGTCATATTTACGGCTGTCATCCCATGCAAGCGGTCTGCTCACATGCTCATTCATGCCAAGATCCAGGTCACTCATGATGATGACCGGAGTTTGCAGCCGTTCAGCAAGATCAAGACCATTTGCGGTAAACTCAAAACATTCTACTGGGTCGCAAGGGAGCAGCAGGATGTTTTTTGTATCACCATGGGATGCATATGCTGCTGCAATCAGGTCAGACTGTTGGGTGCGGGTGGGCATACCCGTGCTTGGGCCGGCCCTCTGCACGTCAATAAGTACCACTGGAACTTCTGAGAAGTAGGCCAGTCCTAAAAATTCACTCATAAGTGAAACACCTGGACCAGAGGTGGCGGTAAAGGCCCGTGCACCGTTCCAGCAGGCACCGATCACCATGCCAAGAGCTGCCAGTTCGTCTTCTGCCTGGATTATGGCAACGTTTTTGCGCCCTGTATCCTCTTCAACCCGGTAGAGGTTTGCATAGCGTTCAAAGGCTTCAATGACAGATGTCGAAGGAGTGATAGGGTACCAGCCTGTAACAGTTGCGCCGCCATATAGAGCCCCAAGACCAGCTGCGCTGTTTCCGTCCATCAGAATGGAGTCGCCAAGCAGGTCACGGCGTTGTACTGATAACTTGCAATGACTGGGAAAGTGCTCCTGGGCATAATGCAGACCGAGTTCAAGCGCCTTAATGTTGGGCTCAGCCAGTTTGGGTTTTTTACTGAACTGACGTTCAATGGAATCCGTGAGGACAGAAAATTCAAAGTCTAGCAGATGTGCAAGTGCCCCAACATAGATAATGTTCTTTAATAGTTGCCTTAGTTTAGGGTTTTCAAAGGCTGTATTACACAATTCGGTAAGGGGGATACCAATAGCTGTTACATCCTCCCTGGAGCATTCCTCGGGTAGCCTTCTGGTTGAGTCGTAAACAAAGTAGCCACCGTTTGTCACATTTTCGTAATCTTTTACAAGCGTCTGGCCGTTAACGGCCACCATCATATCTATGCCGCCCCGTCGTCCCAGATAGCCTTTTTCATTGACCCGAACTTCATACCAGGTCGGCAGTCCCTGGATGTTTGAGGGGAATATGTTTTTCGGACTTACCGGTACACCCATACGAAAAATAGCCTTGGCAAAAAGGTTATTAGCGCTGGCTGAGCCGGAGCCATTTACGTTTGCAAAACGGATGACAAAGTCGTTTACTCGCTCTATCCTGTTCATTTCATTCCCGCCTGAGGAGCTTTATAGGTGAATTTGATCATTTCCCAAGATGATGTGGGGCAACGCTCGGCACAAAGGCCACAATGAAGGCAGACATTCTCGTCTTTTACCATGACACGCTTGGTTGGTAATTCAGAGGAGACATAAAGTGACTGCTCCAGATTCTGTGCCGGTATGATTAACCGGGAGCGAAGACTATCCTCTTCACCATTCTCTACAAAATTGATACAGGAGACCGGGCAAATATCAACACAGGCATCACATTCGATACAGGTGGAGGCGTCAAATACGGTTTGGATATCGCAATTAAGACAACGTTTGGCTTCCCGTTGCCCCAGTTCATAGTCAAACCCGAGCTCCACTTCAATGAGTCGGTCCTGAATGGATTTGATTTTTTCCACGGTAGGAACGGCCTGGCGGTCATCGTCGGTGACGTGGCTATCATAGAGCCAGTCATGGATGCCCATTTTTTGACCAACCAGGGTTACTGTCGGATGAGGGCGTTCGTGCAGATCCTTACCCTCGCAGAAGTAATGAATGGAGAGAGCAGCCTGATGGCCGTGAGCCACGGCAGTAATAACATTTTTTGGTCCAAAGGCAGCATCGCCGCCAAAAAATACATTGGGGACTGATGATTGCAATGTGATTTCATCGACAACAGGGAGACCCCACTCGTTAAAGTCCAGACCTATGTCACGTTCGATGAAGGGGTATGCATTTTGCTGGCCAACCGCCAGCAACACTTCATCACAAGCAATAAATACAGGTTCTTCACCTGTAGAGACAAGTTTGCGTCTGCCTGTATTGTCATAGCTAGCCTCAACCCGGTCAAAACGCATGCCTGTAAGTTTGCCGTTTTCGATGACAAATTCCAGCGGGTCGTAATTCGTGATAATCTCTATGTCCTCATGTTCGGCATCTTCAATCTCCCAGGGAGACGCCTTCATCTCTTCACGTGGGCTGCGGACAATGACTTTTACCTCTTCGCCGCCAAGCCTTCTTGCAGTACGGCAACAGTCCATGGCTGTGTTGCCGCCACCAATGACCAGCGTCCTGGTGCTACTTTTCTGTACATGACGATAGAGTACAGCGGCAAGCCACTCAATTCCTATATGGATATATTTGTCTCCCTCCTGACGGCCTGGCAGATCTGGTAAATCCCTGCCTCTTGGGGCACCAGTACCAACGAAAACTGCGTCGTACCCTTTATCGACAATTTCTTTAAGGCTTGAGACGTACTGGTTGAAGAAGGTGTTCACACCAAAATCGAGTATAGTGTCGATTTCCTCATTAAGAACTTTTTCGGGTAGACGAAAAGACGGGATCTGGGTTCGGATAAATCCACCAGCCTTTGACTGGTCGTCGTAAAGATCGACCTCGTATCCCATTACCAGAAGATCCCGGGCAACTGTCAGCGAAGCGGGACCACCACCAATGAGGCCGATTTTTTTCCCGTTCTTTTTCTCAGGAATCTTTGGCATCCTTTCGCTAATGGCCACCTTGTTGTCAGCAGCCACTCGCTTTAGACGGCAAATCGCTACCGGCTCTTCATCTATCCTGCCACGTCGACAGGCGGGTTCACAGGGGCGGTCGCATATTCTTCCGAGAATACCCGGGAAAACATTTGACACCCAGTTTACCATGTATGCATCTTCATACTGTTCGTTGTCGATTAGTCGGATGTATTCCGGAACGGCTGTATGGGCCGGGCAGGCATACTGGCAGTCGATGACTTTGTGAAAATACTCAGGATTTTCTAATTTGGTCGGTTTCAACGCATTGCCTCTTGGTAAGGTTGAGCAAATTGGGATGGATAGTTGAGTTCACTACGCTTTAGTATCCTATTATATTTATTCAGTGATATCGAAAAAAAAAGGCGCTTTTTCATGAAGAGGTTGTTTTTTTTAACAACGTGCATGAGCTGAAGGGGAGGTAATCATCGGTTCAGCGAATATTCCAGATTGATAATTGATAGGGCAATCAGGCAGGTGGCAGAGGTGTCTGTCTCTGCCACCTGCCTGATTTTGTCTTAAAGTGCTATCAAATATGCAGGCTATTTTTTCGGTAACACCCGAACTGCGCCTTTATCGGCTGAGGCTGCCAGCAATGCGTATGCCTGTAAGGCTGGTGAAACCAGCCTGTCACGATCTGCCGGTGTGAATGCGCTGGCACCTTTTGACAGTTCGTTCTCTTTACGTTTTTCAAGAATTTCATCGCTTACTGCAACGCGGATTGTGCGGTTCGGGATGTCGATTTCTATGGTATCACCGTCTTCTACGAGGGCAATGGCCCCACCTGCTGCGGCTTCAGGGGAAACATGGCCAATTGAGAGACCTGAGGTGCCGCCAGAGAATCGGCCGTCTGTGATGAGCGCACATTCGGCGCCAAGATGAATGGATTTCAGGTATGAGGTCGGGTAGAGCATTTCCTGCATGCCTGGTCCACCCTTTGGGCCTTCATACCGGATGATCAGCGCATCTCTGGCCTTGATTTGGCCATCCAGGATGGCATCACAAGCTGCATCCTGGGAAGAAAATACTCTGGCAGTACCGGTAAATTTCAATATCGATTCATCAACGCCTGCTGTTTTGACAATACATCCGTTTTCGGCAATATTACCAAAAAGAACAGCGAGGCCACCATCCTTACTGTAGCAGTTATCCAGGTCGCGGATACACCCTTTACTTCGATCAATGTCAGCATCTGTATACATGCTGCTCTGGGAGCCCATGACCAGATTAAGTCCGGTCTGCGCAGGAGCAGCTTTGTAGAGTTCTCTTGCCTCGGTACTGCAGGTATCCCGCATCAGGTCGCAATTGTTTAATGTTGCTGCAAGCGTCGGGCTGTCCACTCGGCTTACGCTGCTGTCAACAAGACCAGCTCGCTCTAGCTCACCAAGTATGGCCATGATTCCGCCTGCTCGATGTACGTCTTCCATGTGGTAGGATGAAGATGGCGCGACCTTGCAGAGCACAGGTACCTTCCTGGAGAGTTGATCGATATCGTTCATGGAGAAATCGACACCAGCCTCATGAGCAATAGCGAGAAGATGCAATACGGTGTTGGTCGACCCGCCCATAGCAATATCAAGAGTCATGGAGTTCATGAATGCAGCCTTGCTTGCTATTGAACGAGGGAGTACGGAACTGTCTTCCCGTTCGTACCAGGCCTCTGCCATTTCAACTATTCTTACCGCTGCTGTTTCAAAGAGTTTTTTGCGCCCCGCGTGGGTGGCGACGAGTGTTCCGTTTCCTGGCAGTGCTAACCCTAGCGCCTCATTGAGACTGTTCATAGAGTTAGCAGTAAACATACCAGAGCAGGAACCGCAGGTGGGGCAGGCACTACGTTCAACACGCTCCACAACACTGTCGCTGACTGATTGATCGGCAGCCATTATCATAGCGTCGACCAGATCGTAGCGCTTGTCTCCATCAACGCCAGCCTCCATTGGGCCGCCAGAAACAAAGATGGTCGGGATGTTAAGGCGCATGGCAGCCATCAGCATACCGGGAGTGATCTTATCACAGTTGCTGATGCAGATAAGGGCATCAACTGTATGGGCATTGCTCATATATTCAACACTGTCTGCTATCAGTTCACGTGATGGCAGGGAATAGAGCATGCCGGAATGACCCATGGCGATACCGTCATCAATTGCGATAGTGTTAAATTCGGCAGCAAAACAACCTTTTTTTTCTATTATCTTTTTAAGATGCTGGCCGATTTCATGTAAATGGACATGGCCTGGCACAAACTGGGTAAAAGAGTTGACAATTCCGATGATCGGTTTGCCAAAATGCTCTTCTTTCATGCCATTTGCCCGCCAGAGACTTCGTGCCCCTGCCATTCTTCTACCTTGAGTTGTGGTTGTGCTGCGCAGTGAAATTGCCATAGGTTACACCTTGTTTGTCGGAAAAGAAGGATGCTGAATTGTCCATTCTTTGTGGTTACTGGAAAAAACTTATTGATATTCTTGTTACTTTCGAGGCAATATACAATGAAATTAAGGGCTATTGCACACCTTTTCAGGAGAGTGTTATGAAAAAGACAGAAATAGATTACTGGATAACAGCAATGCTGGAATCCTATAACAATGTGTCCGACCTGAATATTACTGTCGGAAAGACACTGCAGGTTGAATCCGCTGGACAACTCGTACCTGTGAAGGTTCAGCCACCGGTTGAGCACCTGACACCTTTCCAGACAGAAGTGTTTGCGTTGAACCTCATTGGCAATAACCGTCGCCTTCTGCGAGATCTTTTAGAAAACGGTTCTTGCGATATGTCCTATTCCCTTGGCGAAAAAGCCCGTTTCAGGGTGAATATTTTTACCCAGAAAGGCTACTTTACCACAATTCTGCGAAAGTTGGAAACGAGTGTGCCGTCCATCGAATCGATGAATTTCCCTGAAGCATTTGGGAAAATGGCAGCAGAATTGAACGGCTTGGTGCTTTTTACCGGGGCTACAGGATCTGGTAAAACTACTTCGCTTGCTGCTCTTCTTGACAGGGTCAATGATACCAGACCCGTACATGTGGTAACACTTGAAGATCCTATTGAATATGTTCACGGTCAGCGGTTGGCAACGTTTAACCAGCGGGAACTGGGCAATGACTTCAGTTCCTTTTCTGTTGGGCTGCGCGCAGCCCTTCGTCAGGCACCCAAGGTTATTCTGGTTGGTGAGATGCGTGATAAGGAGAGTATGGAGATAGGTCTCTCCGCTGCAGAAACAGGTCACCTTGTATTTTCAACCCTTCATACAATTGATGCTGGCCAGACGATCAACCGTATCCTTGGTATGTTTGAGCAGGAGGAGCAGCCGCAGGTACGGCACCGTATGGTGGATACCATTAAATGGGTTGTCAGTCAGCGACTGTTGCCCAAGGTAGGTGGCGGGCGGATAGCGGCCATGGAAATCCTGAGGACCAGTCTGCGTATAAAAGATCTCATTATTAACGGGGAGACTGAGGAAAAAACGTTTTATAATGTTATCAGGGAAGGTGCGACGGTCGACATGCGTACTTTTGATCAACATATACTTGAACTCTTTAGCCGCGGCCTGATTACAGAAAAAACAGCCATGACCTACTGCTCACAGCGAAGTGAGATTACACGTGGGCTTGACAAGTTGAAAGCCGAACGGGGTGAGGCAACGTCTAGCTTAGGTGGTCTCAGCATGGAGGAAGAGGAAGATGAGCATGGGTATTTCCGGTAAGGCTGTAAGTTGTAGGGCCAGAGACAAATTCCAGCAAAAAACTCACCATATAAGAGGCCAACATGAATGTGAGCTGCCCTAACTGTGGAAAGCAACTTAAACTTAGTGATAAGTTTGAAGAAAACCTGAAGAATCTGAAGCCGGATCAAAAGGCCCGAGTGAAGTGTACCCAGTGTTCTGAACCTTTTGCAATAGACTCCAGCTTGCTGGCAAAAATGGCTGGGTCATCAGCTCAAAAACAGGACGTCCAACCTAAAGCAAAAGGGAAAGCGGTTAAACCGCCGGAACCCCCTGACGTGTCCTGGTTGCAAGAAGGGGTATTTGATGAACAGGAAGTGGTGGAGGAAATACCCCTGGCGCTCATTCTGATCCCTGAGGATGCCGGTCGAAACGAGGTCGTGAAAGCTGTTGAGGCGCTAGGTTATAGGGCGGAAATAGCAGAAAACCCTCAGACCGCAATAGAGAAGATGGAATTTGTCAATTATTCAGGAGTTATTCTGCATACTGAGTTTGAGCCTCAAGGCTTGAGTGGTGGTGTTTTTCATCAGTCCATGTGCAATATGAGTATGACAAAAAGACGATATATTTTCTACGCCATTGTAGGTAAAAAATTGCGCACACTGTATGATCTGGAAGCCATAGCATATTCAGCAAATATCGTTGTTAGTGAAAAAGATCTGGGCTACTTTGGTACCATTCTGCGAAAAGCCATTCCTGACTATGAGGCGCTTTTTGGTCCACTTATGGAGGAGCTGAGAGTCCTTGGTAAATAGCATTACTTTACCCTTTTGTGTTTTTACTGTATTATTAATTGTGTAAAAAAATATGGATGATCCGTGTCTCTGAGCCATTTTTATGGAGAGTGGGCACGGGCATCGTTTTTTTTACGAAATTATCAGTGGCAATCCCACCTGAATAACCCTACCTCGGCGTCGGTTGTGCTATTGCCGTTCCGACCCTGAATCTCATACTGTGCTGTCAGGCAACAGATATTTCGTATCGTTTAAATAACGCTACTCTTTTACATCGCAAAACGGAGGAATGCTGTCTTGGGGTGTAATCACAGGCTGTAATTAAAGCCAGAGAAAACTACATGATGAAAAAGATAATAACCCAGGCCGGACGGAAGATTAAAACTTTTGCTCGGTCAAATATTTTTGGTTTAAAAAAAGATCGGGTACAGGAATCTGTTGCTGATGATACATCAGATCACAAAGCTATACCGGAGAAGGTGATCGAAATACAGCAGGAAGGTGATACTGTCGAGAAGAAGCCTCGCGGCAAAGAAGTATTCAGCGTCTCAACAGATAAAAAAACGAAAGGTGCAGTAAAAGAAGTTGTGCGTAAAAAGGCGGTGGCGGTTAGCCGTAAACCTTCCTGGAGTTTGGATCAGTTTGAGGTTGTTCCAAGGGAGGGAGTTTCAAGATTTCATGATTTTGAGCTACCACTTTCAGTGATGCATGGGATCGCAGATCAGAAATTTGAGTATTGTACACCAATTCAGGCTAAAGCATTACCGACAGTTCTGGCGGGTAAGGATCTTGTTGGAAAGGCTAACACCGGTACGGGTAAAAGTGCAGTTTTCCTCATTGCTATTCTTTCGAGAATATTAGCAGAGAGTGAGCGGCAGACGAAGAAAGGCTCTCCGAGTGCTCTGGTAATGGCGCCTACCCGTGAGCTGGTTATTCAGATTGCAAAAGATGCCAGAGAGCTTGGCAAATATACTGGTCTTCGGGTGCATGCGGTATATGGTGGCGCGAAATATCAGATGCAGATGGCAGAATTACGTGAAAAGGTTGTTGATGTAGTTATTGCAACACCAGGACGCTTGCTTGACTTTGCCAATAAAAATGTCATCTCGTTCAAGAGTTGTGGAATAATGGTGATTGATGAAGCAGATCGGATGCTAGATATGGGGTTCATTCCAGATATGCGCCGTATTATTGGTAGGATTCCACCACGAGAAGAGCGTCAGACCTTGCTCTTTTCGGCAACATTGTCTGACGATGTACGAAAGCTTGCGTATCAATGGTGTGTGAAGCCCGAATATTTAGAGGCAGAGCAGGAACAGGTTTCTGTCGACAGTATTCACCAGCGGGTCTACCTGGTAACTACCGAAGAAAAATATTTTGTTCTCTACAACCTCATTAAAGAGCGCCCTGATGATCGTATTATGGTTTTTGCCAACATGAAGAGTGAGGTGCGAAAGCTGAGTGAGAAACTGCAGCGTGATGGAATCGACTGTGCGCTATTGTCAGGTGATGTGACTCAAGATAAGCGAGAGAGCAGGCTGGAACGCTTTCGTGATGGTAAGGTGAAGGTGCTGGTCGCAACTGATGTGGCTGGCCGTGGTATTCATATAGAAGGGATCAGTTATGTGGTAAACTTTACGCTGCCGTATGAACCAGAAGATTATGTGCACAGAATTGGTCGGACCGGTCGTGCCGGGGCGGAAGGGGTATCCGTGAGCTTCGCCTGTGAAGAAGGTGCCTTTGTTTTGCCAGAGATAGAAGAATACATCGGGCGTTCACTTGAATGTGTAGTGCCACCGGAAGAGCTTGTTACACCACCACCTGAACGTATCGTTGTAGCCTCAGAAAAAAAGCGACCACGTAAACGCAGACCTAATCGAAACAGGCGGCCTACCAAGGATAACGCGATAACTGAGGATGTTAAATCCTGATGAATGTGGGGAGTACCATGAAATCAGTATTGCATTGCATGAATCGCATGCAATGCGTGGCTCTGATCCTCATAGTCGCAGGGCTTTTGACTGGTTGCTCGGGTGAACCGGAAGAAGAAAAGAACAGCGGAAGTCAAGGCAGTCCTGAAGTTTCAATTATGCCTCTGGAACCAGAATTCACCCCAATTCTTCCTCGTGAAGCATTTGATCTTCGAGAGGAGGAAAAAAGTGTTCTGGTTGTAGATGTGCGTACTTTGGCAGAGCGGGAAAAGGTACGTATTCCTGGCTCTATTGCAGCCCCCCTTGGAGAACTGATGCAGGGGCAGTTTGAGTTACCGCGTGATAAGCCACTATTGTTGGTATGTGCTGTTGGCGGTAGAAGTTATGCTGCCGGTTTGTATTTGATGAGTAAGCAATATCTTCGTGTCTACAATCTTAAAGGTGGTATTATTGCCTGGGAAAAAGCAGACCTTCCTCTGGAGTATGGTCAGCAGTGATTCCACTTTTTTTCATACCTGATCCCGCCAAAGTTTTCTTCTAGAGCGAGTGATTCGCACCAGCCCCTTAAAGTATAGTCCTTTCCTTCTGCGTATTACTTGTTACAGCTAATTATCATTTGTGAAATATTAGAGTACTTGCAGATAGTTTTCCGGGGTGAGCCGATTCCACGATAAACCCCTTTTGAAAATTGCCTGTTTCTAGAGGCCTGGAGCTTTTATAGGCGAATTAAGCAGGTCGAAAAAAAACATTTTCGTCAAGGAAGTACTTGTCTTGAGGTTGAAATGCTGGTATAAAGCAATGTTCAGAAGTTTAGAAGGAGTTGTCTTGTTTGAGACAACTGAAATCACAGGGTAGCTCACATCATAATAGTGGCGGCACTAAGCCTCCACATAACAACCTTAACCGCGTAGCCTTTGGCCTACTACAAGAGTAAATCCACATGACAGACGGAAAAACAGAATTGAATCAGAACAGTGGCGAAGAGTTGAGCTTTGCAGAGCTCTTTGAAATGGAAGAAAACAGCACAGTTGTTGCTGTTGGTGATGTTGCCATGGGTACCATCATTGGTGCCGAAGATGACTACTTCCTAGTCGATGTCGGTGATAAAGCAGAAAGTTATATCGCCAAATCTGAATTTCGCTTGGATAGTGATCAGGAAATCACCGTGGGTGACGCCTTTGAGGTATTTGTAGAGCGCCGTAAAGACGAGGGTGGTCTGCTGCTTTCCAGAGAAAAAGCCATTGCTATTAAGGTTTGGGAAGATATTGCAAAAATTCAGGAAGACGACGGCACAATTGAGGGTAAAATTGAAAGTCGTGTTAAAGGTGGTATGTCTGTTGATATTGGCGTTCCTGCCTTCCTGCCTTACTCACAGATTGATCTGCGTCCGGTGAAAGACCTTGATGCACTGATCGGTGAGTCATATGAGTTCAAGATTTTAAAGTTCAATAAGAAAAGAAATAACGTTGTTATTTCTCGTCGGGCCATTCTTGAGGAAGAGCGCAACAAACTTCGTGAAGATATGCGTTCCAAGCTTGAGGAAGGTCAGATCATTTCCGGTGCTATTACCAATATCACAGATTACGGTCTGTTTATTGATATGGGTGGTATGGACGGTCTTTGTCATATCACTGACCTCAGCTGGGGTCGTGTTTCCCATCCTGCCAAAATGTATAAGGTTGGCCAGGAAGTCGAGGTTAAAGTCCTCAAGTATGATAAAGACAATGACCGTGTATCCCTTGGTATTAAGCAGCTCCGTGAAGATCCTTGGGCAACAGTTGTTGACAGATATCCTCTGAGTGAGAAAACTACCGGTAAAGTTGTCTCCATTACTGATTACGGTGTTTTTGTTGAACTTGAAGAGGGCGTTGAAGGTCTTATTCACGTAAGTGAGATGACTTGGTCCAAGAAGCCGCGTCACCCATCCAAGATGGTTTCCGTTGGTGAAGACGTTGAGGTTATGGTTTTGAATATCGAGCCGGAGACCAAGCGTATCTCCCTTGGTATGAAGCAGCTTCAGCCAAATCCATGGGATCTTGTTACTGAGAACTACCCGGTTGGATCTATTATCGAGGGTAAGATTAAGAATATCACCGACTTTGGTGTATTCATCGGTATCGAAGAAGGCATCGACGGACTTATTCATGTGTCTGATCTTTCCTGGACCGAACGAATCAAACACCCTTCAGAGAAGTATGCGAAAGGTGAGACTATTCAGGCAGTTGTCTTGAAAATTGACCGTGACAACGAGAGATTTTCTCTTGGTGTCAAGCAGCTGGTGCCAGATCCATGGCAGGCAGCATATAACAACTACCCATCCGGTACCGTTGTTGAAGGTGAAATCACCAACGTTACTGACTTCGGTGTTTTTGTGAAGCTGGAGGAAGGTATTGAGGGTCTTGTTCATGTTTCTGAGCTGAGCAAGGACAAAGTCAAAACTCCGGTTGGAATGTATCAGGTTGGTGACATCCTGAAAGCTATCGTCATTAACGTATCTTCAAAAGATCGCAAAATCGGCCTTTCCGTTAAGACCCTTGAGGGTGACGGCGAGAAAGATGCGGCACAGTCTTACGGTGGTGGTGGCGCAGAAGCTGCTGTCAGTGAGAGCTCTCCTTCCACTTTTGGTGATCTCTTGAAAGCTGCGGCAGGAAGCGGTGGCAGCAACGGAACAAGTGAAGAATAAGCTTCTCCGATAGCGGCTAGAGTGGCTTGCAGTCTCAAGGTTGTTTTGTCGGTAACCATCCCGGCAAAACAACCTTTTTTTATACACGAAAATTATCCGGAGCCGTCAGGTTTTCCGATTGCATATAGAAGACGAAAAAAATGCTGAAAAAAGACATCGTAAATATAGTGAGTGACCAGCTCTCCATGCAGAAACAGGATGTAAGCGTAGCTGTAGATATCATCCTTGAGACAATGGCTGGAGCATTGGAGGAAGATCGCCGTATTGAATTACGTGGTTATGGCAGTTTTTCTGTAAGACAGCGCAAGCCGCGCTGCACTAAGAATCCACGTACTGGTAAAATGATGGATATTCCTGTACGGAATACTCTTCATTTCACCATGAGCAAATCTCTGAAAGAGGCCTTGATCAGCGAAAAGGAGTAATATCTCCTTTCCCTTCGCGCAGGACTTCCGGATAATCGCCGGTCAGATCTATGACCGATGACGGATCTGAGTATATTGGGCCACCATCGATTATAAGATCAACCTGATTGCCCAGCAGTTGTTCTATCTCAAATGGGTCTGACGGTGGTGGTTCATCCTCTGCTGGCAGGCTCGTATTGACAATAGGATTGCCAAGAGTTTCGATGAGCAGCTGGCTTATTCGGTTGTCAGGAACTCGTATACCAACAGTTTTCTGTTTGGTGATCATGACATTGGGAACCACCTTGGTCCCTGGCAGGACAAATGTATATGGGCCAGGAAGTCGCTTTTTCAATAATCTATAGGCGATGTTGGAAACGTGAGCATAATTGCTGATATGCGTTAAGTCAGAGCAGATAAACGAAAAGGGCTTATGTTTCGGGCGATGTTTTATCTGTGAAACACGCTTAATAGCTTTCGGGTTGTATATGTCACAACCGATGCCGTAGCCGGTATCCGTTGGATAGCAGATAACGGCACCATTTTTCAACTTTTGAACAACCTGCTGAATAAGACGTAGCTGTGGGTTGTATGGATTGATTTCCAGAAGCATTGCTGTTGTTCCTTTATTGGTCAGCGGCAGCCTCAGGGATATTACGAGTCCGCTGTTAATTTTTGGATCTATTCCGGGATTTTAAAAGAAATTTTGCACATTGTCTGCAGAATGCTTTACCTTTATATTTTACTACATTTGACGAAAAAAAGCATGTGTACTGCTGGATTTAGAGGAGGATTCCTTTGGGTATTCCTGAACTCACCGCAGCGTAAATACGAGTAATTGCACCACCTGTTTTTTTTCTGTATGCCACTATTCCTGACAAGGAGGGACTATGTTACCAGATAATATTGAAACAGCACTAACATTTGATGATTTACTTCTCGTTCCGGCGTCATCCGAGGTCCTTCCCAATGAAGTTTCACTGGCGACCAGACTAACACAGAGTATTAAATTGAACACGCCGCTGATAAGTTCAGCAATGGATACTGTTACTGAATATCGGACTGCTGTTGCCATGGCTCGAGAGGGCGGCATGGGTATTATTCATAAGAATATGACCATTGAGCAACAGGCCATTGAAGTTGAGCGGGTAAAAAAGTCAGAGTCCGGAATGATCATTGATCCAATAACTGTTAACCGGGATCAGTCTGTCAGTGAAGTCCAGGAAATCATGGCTATGTATAAGATTTCTGGTCTGCCTGTTCTTCATGAGGGCAAGTTGGTCGGTATCGTCACAAACCGTGACCTCCGTTTTGTTTCAGATAATGGCCTGCGTGTCTCAGATGTAATGACCAGCAAAAATCTTGTTACAGCAAAAGTCGGTATTACACTTGAGCATTCCAAAGCGCTGCTGCATGAACACCGCATTGAGAAACTTCTGGTCGTTGATGATAAGGGTGGGCTGAAAGGTTTGATTACCATCAAAGATCTTGAAAAGATAAAAAAATACCCACTGGCAGCTAAAGATAGTTTTGGGCGCCTCCTGGTTGGTGCAGCCATGGGTGTGGGGGCAAACATAGAAGCCAATACTGAGAGGCTTATCAAGGCTGGTGTGGATGTGGTGGTGATTGACTCTGCCCATGGACACTCTGTAAATGTAATTCGTGCTGTAGAGCGTGTCCGGTCTTCTTTTCCAAACCTTCAGATTATTGCCGGAAACGTTGCCACCATGGAGGCTACTGAAGATCTCATCAAAGCCGGTGTTAATGCTGTAAAGGTAGGTGTAGGTCCGGGGTCGATCTGTACTACCCGAATCGTTGCTGGTATTGGTGTCCCCCAGATGAGTGCTATCCGGAACTGTGTTAAAGCCGGGCTTAAGTATGATGTTCCAATTATCGCTGATGGTGGCGTCAAGCATTCCGGTGACCTTGCCAAAGCAATAGGAGGCGGTGCCTCAACTGTCATGATAGGTAGCCTTTTTGCAGGTACTGATGAAACGCCAGGTGAAACGTTTCTCTACCAGGGAAGAACGTACAAAGGATATCGTGGCATGGGATCACTGGGGGCTATGAGTGATGGCTCCTCTGATCGCTACTTTCAGGAGAACGTCGGGGCAACTTCTAAACTCGTACCAGAGGGTATAGAAGGAAAAGTTCCATATCGAGGACCAATTACGTCGGTTATTTACCAGTTGCTTGGTGGCTTACGCTCAGGTATGGGGTATGTCGGCGCGGGAACCATAGAAGATCTGCAGAATAAAGCACAGTTCGTGCGGATATCTCCGGCAGGACTTCGTGAATCTCATGTACATGATGTTATTATCACTAAGGAAGCACCAAATTATCGAACTGCTTAATCGAATTTGGGATGTGACCCAGGCATACGGGGTCGCGTTACAGCACCAAACTTAGCAATTGCAAAGAGCATACATATGGATATCCACAGCGAAAAAATACTCATTTTAGACTTTGGGTCGCAAACCACTCAGCTTATTGCCCGTCGGATACGAGAGCAGAAGGTCTACAGTGAGATTCACCCGTTCAACGTTACTCTTGAGAAAATCAAGGAACTCAATCCTACTGGTATTGTCTTATCTGGCGGTCCCTGCTCTGTCTACGACAGCGACGCTCCACATTCTGATGCAGGAATTTTTGAGCTTGGTATTCCTGTACTTGGTATCTGCTATGGTGCCCAACTCATGGTGCAACAGCTTGGTGGCTCTGTAGAGAAGGCTCAGAAACGAGAATTTGGCAAAGCCGATTTGAGTATTCACTATACAGAGGGACTCTTTGCAGGTCTTGAAACTGGAAACTTTCATCATCAGGTATGGATGAGCCATGGCGACAGAATCGAGATGTTGCCGGCTGGTTTTGAGGTAAGCGCCACGAGTGAACATTCACCATATGCGGCAATCAGACATTCAGAGAAGCCGTTTGTTGGTGTTCAGTTTCACCCTGAAGTTGCGCACACACTGATCGGCAACGATGTACTCCGCAACTTCATTTTCGGAACCTGCGGCTGTAAACCAAGCTGGACTATGCATTCGTTTATCGAGGCAAGTGTTGAAGCTATTCGTGAAAAGGTTGGTGAGGACAGGGTGATTTGCGCCCTCTCTGGCGGCGTAGATTCTTCAGTGGTTGCTGCTATTGTTCATCGAGCAATTGGTGATCAGCTTACCTGTATTTATGTGAATAATGGTTTGATGCGCACGGGGGAATCGGAATCCATCCTCAGATTTTTTAAAGAAAAAAGCAAACTGAAAGTTGTGGCTGTTGATGCAACGGAGTTCTTCCTGAGCGAACTTGATGGCATACTGGATCCGGAAGTAAAACGTAAACGCATCGGGCTCGGCTTTATCAAGATATTTGAGGAAGAGGCACATAAAATCGGCAAGGTGGAATATCTTGCACAGGGAACACTCTACCCGGATGTTATAGAATCTGTCTCATTCAGGGGGGAAGCGCCAATCAAATCGCATCATAACGTTGGCGGTCTGCCGGACATCATGAAGCTTGATCTCATTGAACCGCTCAGAGAGCTGTTCAAAGATGAGGTACGGGAGTTGGGCTTAGAGTTGGGATTGCCAGAAGAGGCGATTTACCGTCAGCCGTTCCCTGGTCCAGGGCTTGGCATTCGAATCATGGGTGAGGTTACCCGTGATCGACTTGATATTCTTCGCCAGGCAGATGTGATTGTACTTGAGGAAATGCGAAAAGCGGGTTGGTACCGAAAAGTATGGCAGTCGTTTGCAGTGTTACTGCCAATTCAAACGGTAGGGGTCATGGGGGACGGTCGCACGTACGAAAATGTTATTGCTCTTCGGGCAGTTGACTCAAGAGATGCCATGACCGCTGACTGGTCCAGGCTTCCTTATGATCTGTTAGGCACTATTTCCGGCCGGATAATCAATGAGGTGCGTGGTGTAAACAGGGTTTGTTATGATATTTCTTCCAAACCTCCTGCAACTATTGAATGGGAGTAATCCGTAATTGATTATGCTGGAGAATATCTCATGTTGAAGACAGGTATCTATGTAGATGCTGAAAATATCAGACTCTGCGGCGGCTATGGTATGCGCTATGATGTGTTAGTTGAGCTTGCCAGTGCTGGCCAATCTGTTTTACTGAGAGCGAATTCCTATCTTGCAGAGGATAGGGAACGAACACGTGACGAGCCGGAGTATCGACAGAAACTCTACCGATATCATGATGTTCTCCGGCAGTGTGGGTTCAAAGTAATTAAAAAATATGTCAAGCATTTCGTTGATGATGAAGGGATTGTCACCACCAAGGCCAATGCGGATATGGACCTGGCTATTGATGCATTGCTGCAGGCCAGGAATCTTGACCGTGTGATTCTCCTGACGGGTGATGGTGATTTTATCCGACTCGTGCTGGCGTTACAAAATATGGGATGTCGGGTTGAAGTTATTGCCTTTAATCATGTGAGCAGTGAATTAAAAGAAGCGGCAGACAGTTTTCTTTCCGGATTTCTGGTGCCAGGCCTGCTACCTATACATTCTGTTAACGGTGAGAACCGGCAACGTGGCTTTCCTATCAACTACAATCCGGATAGAGGCTTTGGTTTTCTTAGGTATTATTCCTTAACCGACAGGGGGCTGACACCTGAGTCAGTCTTCTTTCATTGTTCGAAAGCACCTGAAATAAATGACAATCTTTTTCTCGATTCTTCAAATATATTTGAATTTAAGGTTGTTAAAAACCCAGATAATGGTAACCGTACTGAAGCATGGGAGATCCGTTCGCTAGACGATTAAGATCACCTGCTGTGGACGTTACAATGGTGTAATGTTTATTTCTAATACATGGAGGAACAATGAATTTTGATCTAAGCTCAATTGATTTTACGATTCTACAGGGACTTGCCATTACTTGGGGTGGTAGAATATTCTCAGCCTTACTGGTTTTTCTTGTTGGAAAGTGGATAGCGAAGAAAATAGCTACTTTGCTCTCGAAGGTGCTGGAAAGAGGGCACGTTGATATTACTCTTACGAAGTTCCTGCATAATATTGTTTATTATGCGATCATTATCGCAGTTATCATTGCTGCAGCAGGGCAACTTGGTGTTAATACCACCTCTTTTCTAACTGTTGTCGGTGCGGCTTCCCTGGCTGTTGGTTTGGCATTGAAAGATTCATTAGGTAACTTTGCCTCAGGAGTTATGCTCATTCTCTTTCGTCCATTCAGGGTTGGGGATGTGGTCACGGTTGGCGGTGAAACCGGTTCCGTGCAGGAAATAACTATTTTTAACACTGTTCTTAATACCGGTGATAATCAGAGAAAGATAATTCCGAACAGTACTATCAGTAACGGTACCATTACTAATATCACTGCAAACCCTACCAGACGGATTGATCTGGTTATTGGTATCAGCTATGATGATGATATGCGTCTCGCCAAAGAGACGCTTGTTGAGATCCTGGCTAATGAAGAGCGTATATTAAAAGATCCTGCACCTTTGGTGGCCGTTTCCGAGTTAGGTGCATCATCTGTTGATCTGGTTGTGCGTCCATGGGTCAAAACTGATGATTACTGGAAGGTTAAGTTTGATATTACTGAGACGATTAAGCGGGTTTTCGATGAAAAAAGTATCAGCTTTCCCTTTCCTCAAACAGATGTGCATCTACATAAAACTGAATAGTTCTCGTTACAGTCCTGCCATTTTTGCGGTATCGGACTGTAGCGGAATCCTGCAGGGGGAGTAATGCTTTGACAGAAACACTACTTGCTGTCGATGTCGGCGGAACAAAATGTGAGCTGGCCTTATTTGCATGTGAAAAGCATCACTTTCAGCCCATTGTACGACATCGTTATCAGAGCGCTGACTATGAGCGGCTTGAAGATGTAATTACTGATTTTTTTGTTGAGACAGATGCTTCTCCAGCATATGCCAGTATGGGCATTGCAGGGGTTGTTAGTGATGGAGTTGCCTCTGTCACTAACCTGCCCTGGGTTATTAAAGACGATGTGCTTCGCCATCAGTTTTCTTTAAAGGGTGTTGGGCTTATCAACGATTTAACAGCAGTTTGTGCCTCCATCTCTCTTCTTAAGGGAGACGAGCTATTGGAAATACAGCATGGTGAAGTGCAGCCGGGTCAGCTCATTGGTGTCGTGGCTCCTGGTACTGGTCTTGGTGAAGGTGTTCTGGTGCAGGGGAAAGATTTCTTTTTCCCCCGTGGCAGTGAAGGGGGGCACACTGATTTCGGCCCAGTCGGCGAAGAGCAGGCAGAACTGTTGCGCTGGATGCTTAACCGACGTGAACGTGTCAGCTATGAAAGCCTCATCGCTGGCCCTGGTATTCCCAATCTCTATGATTTCTTCCATGAGTATATCGGTGTTTCAGAACTCCCTCATGTCAGTCAGCTACTACAGGTAGCGTCAGATCGTACTCCTATTATATTTGACAACGCTTTTGGTGAGAAGAGTTCTCCACTTTGCCGCAGGGTTGTTGACCTCTTTCTTGAGATACTTGGGGCCGAGGCAGGAAATCTTGCCCTGAAGCTCTATGCCCGGGGTGGTGTCTTTATCGGTGGCGGAATTGTACCACGCATTGCCGAGAAAGTTTCTTTTGATGGTTTTCGTTCAAGTTTTCAAGCAAAAGGCAAGATGGAAAAACTGATGAAAACTATTCCGGTGAAGCTCATAAGAAAAAAGGATGCGGCGCTTATCGGTGCTGCCAGATATGGAATCGAGCTGTTCGTTTCCTGAAGATGTATGCTTCCTACACCTCCTCAGAGACTTAAAGATGTTCTTGATGCCTTTGGCCTTTTAGATGGTGATACGTCTGTCGCGCCTTTTGGGAATGGGAATATAAATGAGACCTATCTCGTTGATGACGGAACTAAAAAAATCATTCTGCAGCGGTTGAGCAGTATCGTTTTCCCAGATCCTGAAGTGGTTGCCGCTAATTTTACCGTGGTGACACGTCATATTAATGATGCAACAAAACGTACCGGTATTCCTTTTATCTGCGCACAGCCAGTCTGCACTGACAGTGGTGATATCAGCTTCCTTGACGACACGGGTAACTGCTGGCGTGGGCAAAGTTATCTTGAGCATATCCCTGCAGTAGAGATCGGGGTTCAAATGGACTCTGCGGTCCAACTTGGAAGGGTACTCGCTCACTTTCACCTTCTCACTGAAGATCTCGATATAGGGATGCTTGGCGACCCCCTTCCTGGCTTTCATATTACCTCAGGTTATCTGAAGCAGTTTGATCAGGTTCACGCACAGTGGCTGGGGAAAACTTCAGCTGAACTCAACAGGTGCTTAAATTACGTTGGCACGTATCGTAGTTTTGCAGATATCCTTGAAACAGCCAAAAGGAAAGGACTGATTCATGGACGTACTGTTCACGGTGACCCTAAACTCGATAACATCATCTTTACAGGTCAGGGGAGCGCATCAGGTTTATTTGATCTCGACACCACAGGACCTGGTCTGATTCATTACGATCTTGGTGACTGCCTGCGTTCATGTTGCAACAGGGCAGGAGAGTCTGGAGATGGCAATGAGGAGGTGCGGTTTGATCTGGATATCTGTGAGGTTGTGCTGCAAGGCTATTTTCAGGCAGCCGGGCCGAGCTTTAGTGACTGGGACAGATTTTTTATCTACGACTCTGTTCGTATTATCACCTTTGAACTGGGGTTACGCTTCCTGACGGATTATCTTGGTGGAAATCTCTATTTCAAGGTGAAATCGCCAAAAGAAAACCTTTGGCGAGCTTTGCGTCAGTTCCAACTGCTTGATTCTGTAATACGCCAGGAAGCTGATATGAAACAAATGATTACCAGCTTGACCGAAGTATAGCTGCATACTGTTACAATCACTTTCCAGTAAAATAGTTGCCGATAACTGATAGGCAGGGTACCATGTCTCAATTTCTATGTCAGCACGGGCAGGCTGACTATGGTGTTCTCCAGATATCTTTTTCTCATATTTTTGTCACTGTTTACGACTGAGCGCTCGGTTGGATGCGGCCGAAACCTTTGGGCATAATGGTGCAACCAGCTAGGAAGGAGAGATGTTATGCAAAATGCAAGTGTGAACAAAAGTATTATGACTCCTGTTGAATTCCTCACGAGGAGTGCGTTTGTCTATCCCGAAAAGACAGCTGTTGTTTACAAGGATAAACGTTACAACTATAGAGAATTTTCCGAACGTGTTTATCGCCTTGCCAATGCTCTCAAGGCCAAAGGAATTGGTGAAGGAGATAAAGTAGCCTTCATTTGTCCTAACATTCCACCTATGTTGGAAGCCCACTATGCTGTTCCCATGATTGGTGCGGCACTTGTTAGCGTGAATATTCGCCTCTCTAAGGGAGAAGTCTCCTATATACTAGATCATTCGGATGCTAAAGCAATTGTAGTTGACAGTGAATTCGCTGCCTTAGTCGAGTTGAGTGAATTGCCTAAAGTTGAGACCTGTGTGACAGTATGTGATGTAGACGATACAATCTCTTTAAAAGGGCCGGAATACGAGGAGTTTCTAGCCGCAGCCTCTCCGGTTCCCCCGGAAATGAATATTAAATCAGAGGATCAACTTCTGGCGATAAATTATACCAGTGGTACTACCGGCAGGCCCAAGGGGGTAATGTACCATCACCGAGGAGCTTACCTTAATGCTATTGGAGAAATTCTCGAATCCGATATGGTAGCTTCATCTGTCTATCTCTGGACACTGCCGATGTTTCATTGTAACGGCTGGTGTTTCACCTGGGGGGTAACAGCAGCTGGCGCGACCCATGTCTGTTTACGAGCAGTAGTAGCGGATGATATTTATAACCTGATAGAAGAGGAAGATGTTTCTCACCTCTGTGCGGCCCCAACTGTACTTATCATGATGAACAACTGGCCTGGTGCAGCAGAGTTAAAATTTAAGCGAAAGCTCAAGATAATGACAGCTGGTGCCCCACCTGCTCCGACAATTATAAGCAATATGGAAGAGATGGGAGCTGATATCACCCATACCTATGGTTTGACAGAAGTCTACGGACCTCATAGTGTCTGTGCCTGGCAACCATCATGGGAAAAGATGAACGGAGTGGAGAGAGCAATTGCCAAGTCACGACAAGGAGTGCCCTTTATCGTAACCCATTATATGGACGTTGTTGATCCTGCAACGATGACACCTGTACCACGTGATGGCCAGACGATGGGTGAGATTGTGATGCGTGGAAACAACGTGATGACTGGATATTACAAAGATCCTGATGCGACCGAAGCGGCATTTGCCGGTGGTTGGTTCCACAGTGGTGATCTGGCGGTCATGCATCCGGATGGTTATGTTCAGATCATGGACAGGAAAAAAGATATTATTATCAGTGGTGGAGAAAACATATCTACCGTAGAAGTTGAGAGTGTGATCTATGGACATCCCGGTGTGCAGGAGGTGGCTGTAATTCCTGTACCTGATGATAAATGGGGTGAAGTGCCAAAAGCCTTTATTGTTCCAAAGGCGGGAGCCAATCCTACTGCTGAGGATATAATCGCTTACACCAAAGAGCATCTGGCACGTTTCAAGGCTCCAAAATATGTGGAATTTGGAGAGCTACCTAAGACCGCTACCGGTAAGATTCAGAAATTCAAATTACGGGATAAGGAATGGGAAGGGAAAAAACGGATAAATTAAACTGCCAATTCTAACTCTAAACGAAAGACAAAGCCCCAGGTATTGAGATACCTGGGGCTTTGTTGCTACATGTTTACTATCGGTGCTTAACTGACAAATTTTTCAATGGAGTAGACGTACTTTTCGATAGCTTCCCGTAAATAATCCTGTAGTCCGTAAAACTCAAGGCCTATATGGGTTTCCGAAGAGCTCTTTTTAATGTTTTTCACTATGCCGTTAAGTTCCTGATCTTCTTTTAATCCTGGCAACAGACAGCGTAGATGCACTTTTGTTTCAAGATCTATTGGGGGCAATGGGGCGTTTCCTTTTACTCTGATCTGACAGAGACAGCCAAGGCCGCTCAAATCAACAAGAACACCATAAAATTCCGGATCTTTGTTGAGGTGGAATGTGCATGGGATGAAGATTGATGTGCGTTTTGCCCGGCGTAATTCATGATAATGAATTACGAGTGGGTACTCGAGAAACAAAAGGTGATGTGGCTCCTCTATCGCTTTCAGTAGTTGAGTTTTAAACATACAGAGACGTCCACGATGCAGGTATTTAATAACAATTCTGTTGCCTGTTTCCAGTGCTGTATTGACCACAGAAAAAGGCGTCGGAGTTGTGATAATAAGATATTCATCAGGTATCATACCTACCATGGTACTGATCAATGGCGTATCCACATTGTCAAATTCCATTTTTATCTTGGAGCCAATATCGAGTGAAATTCGATTACCCGCTGTGGATATATGCTTGAGCTCAAGCTTAGGTTTTTTCTGGGTCTCTTTTGCTTCCTTCTGGCTTTCCCGTTCGTCTTTTAGGCGGAAGCCTTCCATTATGAGGGAAATAAGAGGCTTGTTGATTGTCTTCTTACGCTTACAGTTATAATAGCGTATTTCAACTATTGCATCTTCCCAGGTAATGATTGAGTAGATTGCATCTTCATCTTCGAGGGTACCTGTTTCTGCACCAAGGACAGTACCTTTATCTATAAAAATTAAGCCTTTTTCAGACTTGCTCTCAACCTTAAGCGTACAGGTTTTTTCATCACTTTCAAGCATCTGCAAAAGGCTGTGAATCGGGATACCACGTACCTGACCACTGGATGAAAGAGTTACCTGTTCACGTATGTGGCTACATAGCACATCAGCATCAAGTGGGCGGGACAAACACTGATTTACGCCTGATTTAACAACAGCTTCGGCCTGTTCACCTTCTTCGTCAATAATTGCAATGCAGGGGATATAGGGCAGTAGAATGGCCATTCGTGCCAAATTATCTATCTGCAGGTCATTCATTGATGACAGATCGTAGAGTAGAAGGTCAGCATTTGCCTGCTCTGCAATGATAGCTGCAGTTTGATCATCCTGTGCAAAAAGAATTTCGTAATCTTCTGACCGGTCCCTGAGAATATCGGCGATAGAGTCCTGGTCGACATTCGGATTTTCAATAATGATTAGAGTTTTCATAAAAGACTGGAGAACACGTACACGAATTCAAGTGATGAGAGAGGGTTAGGTCGATTTACTATGCAGAGTCCTGCCAGTGTTGACCTGTTTACGTTCGACCGATAATATTTCATAATATCCTAATATGCAGAAAAACATATAAAAATGCAAAACATATTGTAGAATTTATAGATGTCGACATCTGACAGGTAAAGAGTAAATCAAAAGCTCATTCCTCTGTTTCTTCTACTCTCCTTGTCATCATGTTCACCCTGAAAAGAGTTTACCTGTTGGGCACGGTACAGTATTATCAACGACTGGCATAACACGAGACTCTGCATGGTAATTATGTCTGTGCAGAGAAGAAAAATGTAGTTGTAGCCGTATGTCGTACGTATCAGTTTTCAAACGTTTTTGACATTACCTTTCAGGAACGTACTACTTTACTATTATAATAATGCAGACAACGACACCATATACTTTACACTGCCGTTCAACAGAATGCGCAGCCCGCCGAGGCCATGTTACTACCAGGCAAGGTACGTTCCAGACCCCGGTTTTTATGCCAGTTGGCACTCAGGCCACGGTCAAGTCAGTAACGCCAGAGAACCTCTATGAAATGAATAGTGAGATTATTCTTGGCAATACATATCATCTGTTTATTCGGCCGGGACATGAATTGATAGAGCGTTTTGGTGGCCTCCACAGTTTCATGAACTGGAAGGGCTCTATCCTTACCGACAGTGGCGGATTCCAGATTTTCAGTCTTAAAGATCTTGCCACCATAACTGAAGAAGGTGCCGAATTTCGTTCTCACCTCGATGGCTCAAAAAAATTCTTAAGTCCTGAAAGTGCAGTGCAGGTACAACAGAGTCTCGGTTCTGATATCATGATGTGTCTGGATACCTGCATTCCCTATCCGGCTACAAAGGATGAGGTCGTTAAATCCACTGACCTGACGACCCGCTGGGCAAAACGTTGCAGGGAAGCACACACTAAACGTGAACAGTTGCTTTTTGGCATTATTCAGGGTGGTATGCATGAAGAGCTGCGTAAAAAGCATGCGGAGCAGCTTATAGATATTGGCTTTGATGGCTATGCCATAGGCGGACTAAGTGTTGGTGAAGAGCCCCAGGTAATGTATGACATGACCGAGGCAACTACACCCCACATGCCGGAAACCCATGCACGTTATCTTATGGGGGTTGGTACCCCAAAGGATCTTGTAGAAGGGGTCTGGCGAGGGATTGATATGTTTGACTGCGTCATGCCAACGAGAAATGCCCGTAACGGTATGCTTTTTACCGCAAACGGCAGAGTGGTTATAAAGAATGCGCGCTATCGTGATGATATGGGGCCACTTGATGAAACCTGTAACTGTTATACGTGTCGTAACTATTCGCGCGCCTATCTTCGCCATCTGCATATGAGCCGTGAGATACTCAGCTATCATTTGAATACCATACACAACCTGCATTATTATCTGAACTTGATGGCCGGTATCAGAAAGTCCATTGAAGAAGACAGCTTTGCCCAGTTTCGCAAAGATTTTTATGGCAGGCTTGACACTGAGTGATTATCCTAGAACCCAATTATGAATAGAGTATCCGGAAAAATCAGAGCACGATTGATCTGGGTATATCGTTATTTTAACTCCCTGGAGGAACCATTATGACCGGCATTGCATTTGCAGCGGCGCCAGCAGGCGGCGCAGCAGGAGCGGCAGGAGGCTTTGCCTCGTTTATTCCGCTGATTCTTATATTTGTTGTTTTCTATTTCCTGTTGATCCGGCCACAGCAGAAGCAGGCAAAACAGCATCAGCAATTTCTTTCTGAACTGAAAAAAGGCACCCGAATCGTAACCAAGGGTGGCATTCATGGGATGATAACTGACCTGAATGATAATGTTCTTTCTCTTGAGATTGCCAAAGACCTTATTATCAAAATCTCTCGTGATGCTGTTGCCGGTGCTATCAGTAAAGATGGCACACCAGCTGCCGCTAAAAAAGACAGTAAGGAAGTGACCAAATCTGGAGGCTGAGGCATCCGGGGTTGTTGATAATCTGCAGGTTGTAGAGAAGGTAAACGCCACTTTATTCCGTGAATAAAGTGGCGTTTTGCATGGAATGGCTGGAATGTTGCTTATATAAATTGTTGTTTAAAATTATTACTAGAGTGAGGGAATTATGGCCATCTATCTGGTCCAGCATGGTTTGGCAATGAGCAAAGAAGCTGATTCTAGTCAGGGGCTTACGCCTGAGGGAATCAAGGAAGTTCGGCGAATTGCTGAAGTGGCTGCTCATTATGGTATACGTGTTGAGTCCATTGTCCATAGTGGCGCCGCACGAGCCAAACAGACTGCTGATATCCTGGATACTGCTATAGAATCATCAAGAGGCGTTTCTGTCCGTAAGGGTATTTCCCCTATGGATCAAGTCTCCCTGGTAGCAGCAAAACTTGACCCGGAAAGCAATCTTATGCTAGTTGGTCATTTGCCGTTTATGGAACGTTTGGTTTCCCTGCTGACTACCGGGAGCGAGGAGTTCAGGCCATTTAAGTTTCAAAACGGTGGTGTGGTATGTCTGGATCGTGATCATGATGGCGAAAACTGGTATGTGAAGTGGACCTTGATGCCTGAAATTTCATAAAAGTAGTTACTTAATGTAGCTGTATTGGATGTTGAGCAGATGGCAAAAACGAAGTTTTATGCAGTAGCCGCCGGACGGACTACCGGTATTTTCACTGACTGGGGTACTGCTGAAAAGCAGGTTAAAGGTTTTGCTGGAGCAAAATATAAAAGTTTTCCGAGTCGCAATGAAGCGGTGTCGTGGCTTGAAAACCCGGTATATGCAAAAGCAAAGACCAGAAGGGCTTCTTCCGGAGTACCTTTGGACACTGAGAAAAACTCAGCAAACAGTATTGTTATTTATACAGATGGTGGGGCCATCAACAACCCTGGCCCCGGCGGTTATGGAATAGTGATATGTAATGGTGACAACAGGCGTGAGATCTCAGGTGGATTCAGGCTGACCACCAACAATAGAATGGAAATGATGGCCTCTATTGTTGCACTTAAAGAAATCCGGGGCAATGGTAGACCCATTGTGCTCTACTCTGATTCCAGCTACCTTGTAAACGGTATCAGTAAAGGTTGGGCAAAGTCATGGCGTGCCAGGGGATGGCGGAAGTCCGATGGTGCACCAGCGCTGAACGCGGATCTCTGGGAAGAACTGCTGAATCTATTAGTAGGTGAAAGTGTTACTTTTCGATGGGTTAAAGGCCATGCAGGTAATGAACTTAATGAAGTCTGTGACAAACTGGCGGTTGCAGCAGCTCGGAGTGAAGGGCTACCACCTGATCATGGTTATGAAAAATAGTAACGTGACGCAGAACCATGAGGGGAGAGCTGGATGATAACACTCAGGCAGAGAATGATTGAACTGCTTAGAGAAGAAGAACTTGATGCAAAGGATCTTTCCGGTTTGCTTTCAATCCGGGAAAAAGATGTGTATGAACATCTGCCCCATGTTGCCAGAAGCCTTGGGGCATCAGACGAAGAACTTGTTGTTACACCGTATTGCTGTTTGAAATGTGATTATGTCTTCAAAAAGAGATCCCGGTTAGATCGTCCTGGCCGTTGTCCACGATGCAAAGACGGACATATTCGAATGGCGACCTACATGGTTCGCTGAGCCTTTTAGCAACAGTCCTCTCGGAGTAAACGGACAGTGGGATATTATGTTTCCGCGTAAACCTCCACTCTATTCCTGCCATGGGCTTTAGCCGCATAGAGCGCCTCATCAGCCATGATGAGAAGCTTATCCGGGTTTTCGGGATGGTGATCTTGCAGGGAGGCTACTCCAAGGCTGATGGTGACCTGCAGTTCTGTTGTCCCGTCAGAGTAAATGAAACCTTCGGCTGCCCTGTGTAGCTGTTCGGCGATTTCGAGAGCGTCGGCAAGGTTGGTATCTGGCAATAGCAGGACAAACTCTTCACCGCCATAACGGGCGGCGATGTCGGAACTTCTTCGGTTTTTTTGGAGAATCTCCGCAAATTTGATCAGCACCAGGTCACCAAAGGCATGCCCGAAATTGTCATTTACCCTTTTGAAAAAATCGAGATCGAGAAGAATACAGCATAACTCCTCTCCTTTGTACTTGCCGTGCGTAAAACAGGGGGCCAGTTCTTTTTGCAAATATCCTCGATTGTATACGCCGGTTAGAGCATCATGTTCAGCGTGAAACTTTAACTTGGCATTCAACGATTCCAGCTCTTTGACATATTTCCTGTTTCTGAGGTGGGTGACGATTCGGGCCCGGAACTCCTCTTCAGTAAAGGGCTTTGGCAGATAATCGTTGGCCCCGACTTTGAAAAAGCCGAGAATGGTCTCTTTGTTTTCAACTGAGCTGATAAAAAATATCGGCACTTGTTCAAAAGGTTCAAGACTTCTTAACGTGCGACATAACTCCTCACCGCTCATTCCGGGCATAATATAGTCGGTGATGACGATATCTATCTTGAAATTCTGATTTTTCACAACCTCTAGAGCATCTTCACCGTTAGCTACTTCATGGATAGTCAAGCCATGCCGAGCCAGGATATTACGGACAATGCGGCGGATAAATGGTGAATCTTCAACGATAAGAGCAGTCATGTCTGCAAACTGTTCCTGAGCGTTAAGGATATTGTCAATGGTGTTCAGTATTTTTCCGGTAGTAAACGGTTTACTGATAAAATCAATGATGCCAAGTTCATAACCTCGCTGTCTGTTTTCAATAGTGTCGTTAGCCGAGACAAAGACAATTGGCACTTTGGCGATGTTTTGTTTGTGCTCATCCCCGCCTTCTGCGGCATCACGGATTTTTTTGCAGACCTCAAAGCCGTTCATTTTCGGCATGTCAATATCGAGAGTGATCATGTCGGGCAAGGTGTCAGACCATTCAAGCATAGCCATAGCTTCCATACCACTTTTGGCCAGCATAACTTCATAGTCAGCTTTGGACAGTTCTCTTTGTATGATTTTCCGTATGGTTGACGAATCGTCTACAACCATAATGGTTTTATTTGGCATAACACTCCTTGAAAGTAGCTATATTTCAGTTCATTTCATCACACAAACCGCAAAAGTTCAAATGAAATACGGTACGCTGATACATCTGGAAGATGTTGAACTGGAACATCAGGGAGATGTGGTGTCATTTTCGATACAATTGCCAACTTGAAGGCCTGTCATGTACCCTGCTTCTGGCAGAAGGGGAAACTGAGAGGGGTTTTGTGGTAAACGAGTATGGGACCTCAACAGTGCATTTAGGGTCCCATACTCTCATCAGAAATTTATGTAGCTACGTGTGTGTTTTTATGAAAAGGCGTGGCACTGGATACACTCCAGACCTTTTTCAATATGTTTTTTATGTCCTTCTGTCTTCCAGGACTTGTTTTCATGGCAGCTGTTACAGAGCACATTTTTTGATTTGATGAGGCCTGTTGGTTCTGGAGTGTGACAACTGGTACAGGAAATATCTTCGCTACGGTGTTCACTATGCATGGCTTCCCATTGCATGCTTTTCCGCTCGTGACAAAGGGTGCAGGATTGCACTTTGGCAGGTACCTGATGATATCCTAGCGCGGCAAAGGGCAGCATCCGGGTGCCGTCAGGGGTGGAGCCACTGCTATTGTGACATTCAGAACAGGATGGCGCACTTTCTTTAGGGTCAACTCCATGGGTGATCAGCATTTCTGCCTCTGCTTGAACGAGTGTATAATTGCCAGTCATGTTCTGCTCTTCCATGCCTTTTCGCACCGCAAGATCAAAGTCACCACTCATGAACATCCACATGATGGCTGGGGGGATAATCTCCCCACTCTCATGTAGCGGCATGATGGTCCCATGTCGTTTAATGGGAACGATGGATGATTCACCATCAAAGGGTGAGCCAATGGCTCTGGCCATCATATAAACGCCTCTGTCATCCGGAGTGATCCTTTCACCAAGGTTATACACATAGGAGGTGCCATTGAACCAGACGTATTCGGGCTTCACATAAGACTCTTTGATTTCTTCTCCGACAAACCCTCCCTGACCGGAGCAAAAAGCCTGATTCCACACTGGCAAACGCCAGTCTCTAGACATCTCGGTTGCGCCGCCTTTAGCATATTCTCGAATATGACATACCTGGCAACTTACCTGACCCTGCGCATGATTGTTTAGTGTAGTGCTGGAGTGAGGAGCTAAGGTATGGCAGGCTTTGCAGGTCGGGCTGTCTGCTTCTGTCTGTCGCAGATCTATGCCACGGCCACTGATTTTATGATTGAGTGCGGAGTGGCAGTTAACACAGGCGAGATTGGCACCATCTTTTGCCAGATGCACATCTTCAGTAACGGTTGGGTTGGCAGAACTACGCCCCAGATCTCCACGTTTTGTCCAGTCACCACCGCCGGCTGTGGCATGGCAGCGCAGGCAGGACTGACTTGTCGGCATATGAACTGTACGGGCAATGTCGATCATCGTCGTGCCTGCGGGAATTTTATCGAAATCGGGTACTGTGGTGTAATTACCTTCTGCATCTACTTTACCGAAAACATACGTCCTGGTCTCACCCATAATATTCGTTACGGTTTCAGTGTTATCCAGATCGGCAACAAATTTTCGTTGATAGGTGTCACTATGGCACATTAGGCAGTCTACATCGGTTGCTTCCGGTGGATGTGGTGCGTTGCCATCTGCCCGCACATGGCAGGAGAAACACGCTCCTTTGGACGATATGGCATAGGTACAGAAGGTATTTATTCCTCCTTTTGCTTTGCCAAGCTCTGCTCCGTCTGTGTTTATAAGATCTGGAGTTGGGCCGGACCATTTCATATGCAGGCTGTCGAGCATCTCCTCTGCTTCTTTCTGATGGCAACTGATGCAGGTGGCCGGGCCATTATAGGAAGTTATTGAGTTGTGGGCGGGGATAGTACTTGTCGGGAGAGGCTCGGTTAACTTAGGTTCGACAACAGCAAAACGATCAGTTTTCCTTAAACGAGCAGAGTTATCCCGAAGTACACATTTGTAACTCCAGTTTCCTGTTGTTCCATCTACTGGAACAACGAAATCGTAATTGGCGTTATTTCCTGAAATGGTCATATTGTCCCGAGGGACAACCTTGAGTCCAGTTGCATCTTTAATGATTATTTTTGCCGAAATTAGCGGGGTTTGCCACTCTCCTGTAGCAGTACACTGGAGGCGTATACTCTCGCCGGGACCAATGTTTTCGGCATCCGTAGACATACTGATACTCCTGTCAGCAGCGTAACACGTACTCCCCAGTAGAACAGCTAAACTGAATGCTAATACGACCTTGACCATCTGTAACCCTCCAGTAGTACTCTTAATTGTGATCACCTGTTGAGTTTTTGAAGCGATTTGGTGAAAATGACTATTACAGGATGAATTGCAATATTAGTACCACAATGTAATAAGGCTGCTCCTGTCGAATTATTAGGGCATATAGTGTTAAAGAGAATGGCAGCAAAAGAATAAGGTACGTTAATGCTTATGAGGCTGTCGGTGAGGAAATAGCAGGGCGGCAATCATTGGCGGCTGGAAAGATAGTGATGCCAGAGCAGGCGGGCTGCAGCGGAGCGCCAAGGTCGCCAGGCAGAGCTTATCTGTTCCATGTCATCGTTACCTGGGCGCGTTTTGAGTTTTTTAAGTTGTTGGTAGGCCGCAGCCAGGGCAATGTCTCCACGTGGCCATACATCCGGGCGCTGCATGGCCATCAGCAGATATATATTGGCTGTCCAGATACCGATGCCTTTGATTGCTGTGAGCGCTGAGCGTACATTAGTGTCACCCTGGGGGGGCAGTTTTTGCAGGTCTAGCTGGCCTGAAAGAATTGCTGTAGAGAGGTGTCTGCCGTACGTCGATTTCTGACGACTGAAGCCGATAGCTTTTAGTTCTGCATCATCAAACAAAAGAAAACGATCAGGTGTCAGTTCTTCGGCTGCATCTATGAGCCGGTCATAAGCTGCTTTGGCAGAAACCAGGCTCACTTGTTGTTCCAGAATTATCCTGATCAACGTGGGAAAGCCTTCTTCACGCTGCCAGAGTGGTGGTGGTCCAAACGCTTCTATCACATTTGAAAATACAGGTTCTATAGCAACAAGCTCAACAATTGCCTGGGACTGAGAATCAAGTTCTTTAGTCATAATGCCCTACCTGTAGTGCCTGTAATGTTTACTAGTTGTTGCCTTCGTTAAAAAAACGAATCAATGCTTTTTCATATAGTAGTGAATTGCCGATAGTGTTGTGGTCTGTATTGGGAATAACCTCAACGGTGGTTTGGCTTGCCTCAAGGGCTCTAACCAGAGCATCTGTTCTTTTGCGCGGTATAATCTCGTCATTCTCAGCGATGAGGACGAGAGTCTTTGATGTAAAATCAGATGCATAATGAAGAGAAGTATACTTGTCACGGAGGAGTAATGAGACAGGGAAAAACGGGTAAATATCTGATGCGACGTTTACCATGCTGTCAAAGGGCGTCACGAGAGCAAGTTGGCTTATCGGGCGTCGCGATGCCAGGTAGGCAGCTACTCCAGTACCAAGACTTCTGCCTATTACAGCTACGCCTGTATGGCTTGGTTTGATCTGATCATAAAGTGCACAGGCATCTGCAAAGAGTGCAGTTTCACTCGGGGTGCCACTGCTACCGCCGTAGCCGCGATAATTGTGCAAGTAGATAGTGTGTTTTGGGAAAAGTTGTTTCAGCTGTGGAATATTGAGTGCGACATCATCAGCGTTACCACCAAAATAGATAATGGCTTCACTCCCTGTTCCCTGAATACGCCAGACTTTAAGCGAGTGGTTTTCATGCTTCAGCCAGATGGTTTCCGCTTCAGTATGTGTAACAGGTAGAGTTGGGTAATAGAGCATGGAGCGCTGCATGATAAAAAGCAGAGCGCATACAGTGAGGTAGGCGACACAGAGTAAAAGAAATGCAGTTAAAGCGAGTTTCAACATAGGAGCTTTAAAAGAGGAAGGAATGCAAAAGTCGAAAATGCCAGAAATTCGACTTTTGCCGGTGACGAATGTTGATCAGACCGAAAAGGATTGTGCCTGTGCCATTTCGATTGCCAGTTGTGCACGCGCCTCACTGTCCATAGGCACTCCTTTGGCCTTACACCACTCCGGGAATGTCTCTGGATCTATATAAACTTTTATCACCGCATCGCCATTAGCTTCAGCTTCTATTTTCATGGCCTCTGCCCGTGTGTGCCAGTCATTATAGCTCAGTGGGAGCATGTCACCATCAATGAATAGTTGTTTGAGTGTATCCCAGTGTTCTTCTTTGTACCAGACCATTGCCTGTACTGATGGCTGGTGGTTAGGTGCTGGTTGTGGTTCCTGCGGTGTCTTCTCGGCTTTCTGATGAGCTCTCTTAAATTTCCGTTGTGACATGATATCTCCAATATAATGTATGTATGCAGTGCATAGTGTTTATAGGTGTTGAGAATCCAATTATGGCCACTATACCTGAACTTGTCGAAAGCTTCAAAGGTGTGTTTTAGCTGATGAGTGAGTGCCATTACCCGAAAAGAGATCGAAGACCTGAGCACATAGCTGGCAAATAGCTTGCATATGCTTACATTCTATAAATCATCGTGTTTTGAAAACGACTAATTTGCTCATTTGCTGTACTCAGGAAGAACATGAAAAACTATAAAACAAGAGTACTTTTCGGGGATGAAAAGCGGATGGTTCAGCCTGGGAAAGATGCATGTGACTATTGCGGGTGCCCTGTGGGGCATACACATATGCCGGGTTGTGTTAGTGAGGAGTGCCCGAATTGTGGAAAAGTGCTGATTGGCTGCTGTTGTGAAATTCTCTCACCCTATGATGGTGAAAAAATCATCCAGGCTTTGTACGGTCAGTTCAGGGATCTTGAAGCCGCTTTACAGGCGGGAGGAGAAGAGGGCTGTTCTCCTGGAAGTAAATCGTCGTATTTACAGCATGCAGTGATGCGCTATATTTTCGAACATGTACCGGATACGGCCCGTATAGAGCTTGCAAAAGCTTTCCACTTGCGTTTTCCCGGTTTGGTTCCTCATCTCCAGGATGAGGACGGCAGGGGCTATTATACGGCTGAGCAACTGTCTGAGGCTCTGGATATCCCTGTTCAGGAGGTGAATGAGCGTATTGATGCCATGACTACTGCGGGAAAATCCATTCAGATGGGTGAGGGAAAGACGTTACGTAAAATTCACTAGTAACTGCAAAGGGACAGAACATCCCCAAGTCATTACATTAAGCCAACAGTCCGCCAGAATTGTTTAATATTGAGCTGCTCTACGAGGTATTCTTCCCAGTCCTGCCAATGCCCGGTGTGTTCATATTTGTCCTGATATTCGTGGACAATTCGTTCTTTCTGAGTAGTGCTGATGTAATCCCACTCAATGCATAAATCGTTGCGTTGTTCTGGTGTCATGATTATCTCCTGTTAGAATTCGAAAGAATAGTGCAATCATATATTCTTCATCTTACAAAAAAACTGCATAATGGCGGTTCCTGGACGATTATGTCTATTCTTTAGAGGCAGATGTTGTTGTAATGTTGTTACAAAATGTTGAAACGGTTTGTCTTTCTTGCTTCGCTATTAGGAGGAATCTCAAAATAAAATTATGTCTCTCTTTACAGGTAAAACAGTAATTGTAACTGGTGGGGCTCAGGGGATTGGCCGTGCCATCGTGGAGTATCTTCTTCATCGGGAAGCTCGTGTGGTTGTTGCAGATATTGATCGGGAGGCCGGAGAGGAGCTATGTTCTTTAATGGATGAGCCTCAGAGGCTATGCTTTATTGCGACCGATGTTGGTGACGAGGATGCGGTACGTGATTGCATAAGCAAAACCGTTGAACACTTTGGCGCCATTGATGGACTGGTCAACAATGCGGGCATAGCAAATCCGGGAAATACCCCTGTTACGGCTCTTGATCTCAGCGCCTGGGAAAAAATGCTGCGAACAAATCTGACAGGATCGTTCTTAATGGCAAAGCATGCAGCCTCTTATCTACAGGAGCGTCAAGGAGCGATTGTGAACATCTCCTCAACAAGAGCACTACAGTCGGAAGCAGATACCGAAGCGTATTCTGCTTCAAAGGGTGGCCTGGTTGCTCTTACCCATGCTCTGGCTGTGAGTTTTTCACAGAGTATCAGGGTGAATGTTATTCTTCCCGGATGGATAGACGTGAGTCGATTACGAAAAAAAACAGATCAATGCGAGCCAAAAATAACGCAGGCAGATCACCTGCAACATCCGGCAGGACGAGTTGGAGTTCCTGATGACATTGCTTCACTCACAGCATACCTGTTAAGTGACGAGGCTGGTTTTATAACGGGACAGTCATTTACGGTTGATGGCGGGATGACGAAGAAAATGATCTACGTATAGCTGTCCAGCAAATGTTCATTGATCAATGAGACTAACAGACCATCGCAGTTGTTCACCAGCATAATATGGTCTGACATCGCCATAGTGGGATGGTACCTGGAATGGGGTATCGGTGAGCACAACCTGTTTTTTCGAGGCTTCAATCCCATAACGTTCTCTGGCGTTATCACTCACAAATGCCTGAAGGCGTTCAATGCATTTTTCTTTTTCAAAGATTTGCGCTAACAAAGGGAGTGCAATAGGTGCCGTGAAGACACCAGCGGCGCATCCGACACATTCTTTTTTATGCCGTGGGTGAGGTGCAGAATCCGAGCCGAACATAATCTTTTCATTACCACCAAAAACTGCTTCACGAAGTGCTGCACGGTCTGAAGGTGTCTTGGCGATCGGTTTGCAGAACAGGTCTGGCTGCATCAACCCGCCGACCACATCATCAAGTGTGATCATAAGGTGGTGAAGTGTCACGGTTGCTGAGAGGTTGGCATACTTTTCAAGAAAGTGTACAGCAGCAGCGGTAGTGATATGTTCCATAATAATATGCAGCTTCGGAAAGTTCTCGGCTATTTCCTGATAGACTGAGAGAAATTCGTTCTCCCTTTCCATTACAAAACCGCTACTCTCTCCATGAACCAGAAGAGGGATGCCAAGATCTTGCATAGTGTCTAATGTGGGCTCTATGGCTCCAAAGTCTGTTACACCTTTTTCACTTTGTGTTGTCACTCCTGCCGGATAGAGTTTGATGCCGATAATATGATCTTTGGCGGCAAGAAGTTCTGATCGGGTATACGGGCGGAAAAAAAGTGTCATGTATGGTTCGAATATTTCTCCTTCGCATACAGCAATAATTTCACTGCGATATTGTTCAAGTTTTTGCAATGAATCGACCGGTGACATAAGGTTTGGCATGATAACTGCGCCTGCAAAGGATCTGGCAGAAAGTGGAGCAACCAATTGCAGCATCGTATCTTCTCGGAGGTGAAGATGCATATCCAGTGGCGAATTAATGATCAGATTCATAGCTTTCCTGAGTGGTGTTTGCATGTGATACGTCTAGGACCTGTCCTATACAGATCCTAAAATGTAGTCGATCACTAGCCTTGCAACAATACAATTTCACGAGGAACAGATAAAACCATACTGAAGAATGGTATCATACTCTATCATCTACAAATCATCTTCGATCATGAAATAGTAACAATTCAGTGGTATATACTGGCGGTGCCACACAGTATTGTGCAAGATTTTCGTACTCTCTTTCTTTTGTATCCTCTTTGTTGGAGTCTTCATGCCATTTTTGGGTGAGTTGATAGCAGTTGCCACAGTGCTTTGTTGGACTGTCAGTATTCAGTTTTTTGGGGCAGCATCAAAAATGGTTGGTTCTACTGCTGTCAACACCATAAGGCTCGGTGTCGCCCTGTTGCTTTTCAGTGCCCTGTTGCTGATACGTGAAGGTATGTTGATCCCACACCACTTCCCTTTACATGCCTGGATCTATCTCAGCCTGTCCGGGGTAGTTGGATTCTTTATCGGTGATTTTTTTCTCTTCAAAGCACTTGTGGAATTGGGGCCACGAGTGGCAACGCTTCTGCACAGCATGGCTGCACCAACTGCTGCTGTAATAGGCTGGCTGTTCCTGGCAGAAAACTATGCGTTACATCAATGGCTGGGGATTTTTGTCACGCTTTTCGGTGTTGCGCTGGTTATTCTTGAAAGGAGTCCCGCTGTGGTAGCAGGAAAGGCACAAAGTGTAACAAAGATTTCCTTGAAAGGGGTGTTGTTTGGGCTTGGGGCAATGTTGGGACAAGCTGGCGGTTTTGTGCTCAGCAAGGCTGGTATGCAGACTGAAACTGGTTATCTTGATGCCTTTGCCGCAACCCAGATACGGGCCATGGCCGCGTTCCTGTGTTTTGTGATATTTTTCACGGTGACGGGAAGATGGGGAAATTTTATACATAGCCTGACAAATCGGAGAGCTCTGGGCTTCTCACTGATCGGCTCATTTCTCGGACCTTTTATAGGTGTGTCATTATCACTTCTGACTCTTCATTACCTGACAACCGGTGTCGCTTCAACCATTCTGTCTCTTGTGCCAATCTGTATTATCCCCTTCTCAATATGGATGCATAAAGAGCATGTTTCTTTTAGGGCTGTTGCAGGTGCTGTCGTAGCGATTTTTGGTATTTACCTCTTGGTGGCTTGAGATGAGTTAACGTTACTGAGGCGGTATAGATGTTGTTGAGAACCAGGATAGATTGTTAGCCATGCATTGCTTAAACATTTGAGCCGTCCATTTTTTACACGGCTTGTAGGCATCATGTTCTATATAGTCTCTGAAATATACACATTCCTTGTGGCCCCATATGAGAATAAGATCTGTACACATTTGCTTCCAGCTACTCTCGGTTTTTCCTCCCTGATTCTCCAGCATCCATTGTTTTGCAGAGACACATCTTGCCTGTGAGTGATCCCGTAGGATGTCGACTTTTGGGCTATTACATTGAGAAATCCAGGATTGTGCAGAAGTAGTGCAATTCTGGATTTCCGCATCTACTTTTTCCGGGCTGGTTATACATAGCAATATGGTAAAGGCTGTAAGAATACCTCCAGGTATGCAACGAGTCATTCCTGCATCTTCTTTTTGAGCTGCTCTTCTATATCTTTAAACATATTCTTCTTTTTTGCTTCAAGTTCTGCTTGGATTGACTCAACCTTCTTATCCATGTTTTTCTTTTTTGACATAAATTGTTCGAGTTCTCGTGCCAGGCTGTTGTCACTTGGGACTTCTTTGGGGAGTTTTTCAATCTCCAGATGATTGGCAACAGCAAGTTTTACTGAAAATGGATCTTTAAAAAGTTCAATGATACCAAGCTTCTCAAATTTTCTGCATAGTGAATGTCCTGATTCTACTGAGATATTCAGCATTGAGCAGACTTCCTCCAGAGGTGGGGCACAGAGTCTTTGATGCTGGAGAATTCTGATAGCGGATATAAAAAGATGGGCTTCATCGTATGGGCTCATAGGTCACCATTGAGGATTATATCTGGTCTGGACTTTACTGCTCCACTGGAAAGGTTTACCTGTAGTACTGAGTAACGGCAAACGTTATCTGTAAACCTATTGAAGATAGGACGGTTTTTTTGTCAAAATATTTTTGCATCCCTTCTCACAATTCTGTTACGGGTAGGTCCATTTATTTGTGCTATTGTGTATGTATGACCCGCCCGCGTGAAGTGAATGAATAAGCAAGCTTTTGTTACACTTCGGTATCTTCAACTATTACAGATATTATAACTATATTTCAACAGTATGTTCCGGTATTGTTTATGACAAGGCACGAATGAAATTACTGTCTTCACAGTATTGGCAGGATAGAAAAACTCTATGTATTTTTTGCTATGGTCGTTGATAAACACTAACCGGCACTATGAAGTCGAGGGAGCATCTTATGAAGGAGGAATACAATTATACTCTCACCGTCCCTTTGAGAGATATCGAACGCGCCAAACCTCTTATAGAGGAGATGAGGCAGCGGTATCCACAGATGAGAGTGAGCCAGAAACCAGATACACTATCTGCAGCAAGATTTTACCTCTGTTTTCCGTTTAAGGGGACACGGACCGATCTTCAATTCCAGGAGTGGATTGATGGGGAAATGAAGGAGGGTTGGGATCTCTTTGGGCCAAATTATGGCATTTGGGGTTTTAAGTAAGGATACGTTTTAATCATAATACCTGGTCTTTGCCATACGGCGAAATAGACTTGCTATAAATGAGATTACTATGATAACGAAGCAGCCCACAATGTATCTGAGTGGCGATGGTACTGTCTGCAATTGAATAAAGAACGCCACGCTGAATAGCAGAATAACCGCTATCAGGATTGCCAGTGTCAGGTAATAGACAAAATGCACTTTGCCAAAACGGCTTTTCGTGTAATCCCTATAACGGAACAGGAGAATTACCCAGTTAGAGTAGCCTAATACCACTTCGGAGTCAGGATCTTCATGTTTTCGCAGATACCAGGAGACAAAGAAAAAACAGAGAAAGACGGCAACGAGCGAATATAACGCGAAATCAAAAAGGTAACTTTGGGTTTCAATACTGTTCATTGTTCTCCTTGTAGTAGTCTTTTTTGATGTCTCGGGGGCTTTTCGGAAACCTGTTGCCCCTTTGTGTTACAAATACTACCATGCAAAGACCGTTTTCAGCACGCCACATCTGGTCCGGATCCTTTTTTTATTTGAAAAGAGCGAGAATTATGAATTGGGATAGGGAGTGCAGTGTGGTACGCACGTAGTGCGTTCTTTTTGGGATAGAATCTATATAGCAGGCCAGGAAAATAGCAGGGTTGACAAGGGGCTTTAGCTTTAAAGGGTTTTAGGGAAATTATACTTGTCATCAATTTCTATATGTTGGTTGTGAAATTGGTGTGATTTTTGTGTCTGCCATTTTTACGAAAAGGGAAGGGGAACAGGACGTGACAGGTGGAATTTTTGCAGTACTCGATGATATAGCTCTTTTGCTTGACGATGCTGCGATGATGAGCAAGGTAGCTGCCAAGAAAACGGCAGGAATTCTGGGTGACGACCTGGCAGTGAATGCAGAAAAAGCTACAGGGTTTCGGGCATCACGGGAATTACCTGTGTTATGGGCAATCACCAAGGGATCCGTTGTAAATAAACTGATAATTCTGCCATTGGCCTTTCTGCTAAGCGCATATGCTCCATGGCTGATTGTCCCCATACTGTTGTTTGGTGGTGCTTATCTGAGCTATGAGGGCGTTGAGAAAATATACCATTATTTTGTACATACAACCCATGACAAACCGGCAGCAGAAACGGTCAGTGATAAGACGGAACTACTTAGAATCGAAAGTAAGAAAGTGAAGTCCGCTATACGAACCGACTTTATTCTTTCCATTGAGATTGTCATGATTGCCCTGGGTACAGTGATGGAACAGGAATTCCTTTTGCAGGTCATGGTGGTGAGCATGATTGCTCTACTGGCAACCATTGGAGTGTACGGGGTTGTGGCCTTGATTGTACGTATGGATGATGCAGGATTCTTTCTGATTGAACGGGCACAACATGTACAAGGTGCTTCGGGCATACTGCTTGAGAGAACTGGAGCGTTACTGGTGGCGTCTTTACCTCAGATCATTCGGGCTCTGGGAATTATCGGTACCGTGGCGATGTTGCTGGTCGGTGGAGGGATGTTTACTCATAATATTCCAGCAGTGCATCACGCCCTTGCATTTATCCCCTCGCTCCTAGCGGATTTTCTTGTCGGAATAGCTGTGGGAGGTGTTGTCTTGATTCTACTGAAAGTTGTGCAGAAATGATGAAACAAGAGCTGGCTGTAATACGATTGATATTGAATTGGCACCTGGTAGTGAATAAGGTGCATGAGAAGAAATGAAAAAGTACCCTAAGAAGTTCTTTTGAGAGTCCCATCACAGATGATATGAAAGATTATTACCAGATACTCGAGATAAGCCCTGACGCAACCGAGAATGAGATTCGCAAGAGTTATCGTCGATTGGCTATGCAGTACCATCCTGACAGAAATCCTGATAACCCAGATACTGAAGAAAAATTTAAGGGAATTGCTGAGGCTTATGGAGTGTTGACCGACCCGGTCAAGCGTCAGCAGTATGATACTTCCCGAAAAATGGGTGGAAGTTTTTCCCAAAATGGCCAGAGCGGTGGATTTAATTATAGCCAGGAAGATATCTTGCGTGATTTATTTCAGGACCCACGCTTTCAGCAGATGTTTCAGGGATTGCTTCAGGAGTTTGCCCGTAAGGGTTTTCGGGCCAATCAGCATTTTGTGAAGCAGAGTTTTTTTGGTGGCAAGGGCGGTATGGTGTTCGGAGGTCTCTTTTTTCTTGGTTCTCTTGCCGGTCCGGCAATTATGAACGGTGCCAGAAAGAGCCTGCCCTCTACAAAGGGCATTTTGAAATCACTAGGGGGAGCTGTTGGTAAGTTACTCTCAGGGAACCGGCAGCAGAGTACACAGACAGAATCACCCCGGCTAATGATGCAAGATACCACCTATTCTACTCAGCTGACATCTCAGGAGTTCCACGATGGTAAAACAATTCAAATTGTAACGGAAGGACCTTCAGGCCAGGAAAAACTGAAAGTAAAGATTCCTCCTGGGAGTCATGCTGGCCAGAAACTTCGTTTGAGAGGAAAAGGTGTGCCTGGCCCAGAGGGACGTGGTGATTTGTACCTAATACTGGAACGTGGTGCGTGAGTGAGGGATTTTGGGTCGATTGACAAAGCAACAGACACTGTTTTTTGTTACTCGAACAGTGTCTGACGTCCGTGGTAGCCCAGATTTTTCTCCAGTTCAGGTGATGTTACCTTCCAAGATTTTGCAGGTAACATCATAGTAGGCACTATCAAGCATCTGCCTTGAGTTTGAATAAATTTTCCTTATTATTCAAGATACCCTTATCCCTTATTTTTTTTGGCATTTCTCGGTCATGAGGGTTTTTAGAAAATTGTGGAGCGAGTCTCTCAGTTCAGGGTGTTCCAACGCAAATGCCAGGTTGGCCATCTGGAAACCTGCCTTATCACCACAGTCAAAGCGTGTTCCTTTGAAGCGGTAGCCAAAAATGGGCTGTTCTTCCAAGAGCCTGACCATCGAGTCTGTAAGTTGTATCTCACCACCAGCACCCGGTTTATGGTCTCCAAGAAAATCAAAAATACGAGGGGTGAAGATATATCGCCCGACCGCTGCCAGATTGGAAGGAGCTTCCTCTGGTGTTGGTTTTTCGATCATTGATTTGATGCGTACCGTACCGTTAAATGCTTCTTCGGCTTCGAGAATACCGTATTTTGATGTTTCCTCTTTTGGAACTTCAAAGATGGCCACCATGGATGCTCGCACTCTGTCAAATTCTTTCACCATCTCATAAAGAACCGGTACATCACTCTGGATGAGGTCGTCTGCAAGTAACACTGCAAACGGTTCATCACCGACGATGTCACGTGCGCACCAGATAGCATGACCAAGACCTAACGGTTCACTTTGTCGGGTATAGACGATGGTACCGGATTTGGGTACCAGTGATTCAATGGTTTTCAGAAGATCACTTTTACCACGTTTCCTGAGAGTATCTTCTAGCTCGTAGCTGCGATCAAAGTGATTTTCCAATGCAGTTTTACCGCTACCAGTTACAAATATGAGCTGCTCAATGCCGGAAGCCAGAGCTTCTTCAACGGCATACTGGATTATCGGTTTGTCAACTACCGGGAGCATTTCCTTGGGCATGGCTTTTGTTGCTGGGAGAAAGCGTGTGCCGAGGCCCGCTACCGGAAAAATTGCTTTTTTAATTTTCATATTATCTGGTCGAGAAGTATCGCTCCATTGTTAAAAGAAAAAGCTGCTCTATTGTGATAACCATGCAACCTGAAGGAAGTGTATGTAATTGATCCTTTAGGAAAGTGGAGAATTGTCAGTGGCTTGTGCTGTGTAATGCCAGGAATTATAGAAATGTAAGGTTAAAAAGTAAATAGGTATATATACCTGGTAAATGAACCTGTAGTGCTCAATTCGCAGTATAAACGTGTAAATGCTTCTTTAACAAGAATTACCTTAAACGATTCCCTGTCCCAGTTCTGTATTTTTTTACGAAACGTATAAAATATGCTATTGATTCACGGGGTATATTGAAGCTAGAAATTTCTCATTCTTTTGGGAATAGATGAATGCAATTATAGAGTTCAGTTTATGACGGAAGTTCATGCTCAATCATTTCAGCCTGTCGGCTATAATTATGTGCTGATCGGCAATATGAATGTCGGTAAGACCTTGGTGTTTTCAAGTATTACCACGAAAAAGATCAGGTCGGTAAATTTACCGGGTTCAACTGTTACAATACACAGCGCTCCTCTACGTGGTGAAAAGGGCGTGCTCTATGACACTCCGGGCAATGTGTCCATTTTTTCTGAAAATGAGGATGAGCGAGCTGCCCGAGAGACTATACTCTTTGAAACCTTTGGTGGGGGTATCAACGGCATTATACTCATGGCGGATGCCAAGAATCTGAGCCGGTCACTGGCAATTGCGCTCCAGTACAGGGAGTTCGGGTTGCCGATGCTTCTAAATATCAATATGATGGATGAGGCAGTTTCTCGTGGTATAGAGATCGATATCGAGAAACTCTCAGATCTACTTGGTATTGAGGTGACAACAACCATTGCTCCAGAGGGGATGGGGTTACGGGAACTGGTTGGTAGCTTTGGGCAGCTCCGGCCAATGACCTACCATATCAGTTATACTCCGGCAATTGAGACTCTCCTTATTGAAATAGGAGACTGTCTTCCCGCTGGCAGGATATCTGCCCGGGCCATAGGACTGCTTTTACTACACGGAGACCGGGATGCCAGGAAATATGTCATTGAAGAGTGTGGCAAGGATGTTCTCTATTCAATAGCTACCTTGATAGATGATTTTCGTCGGGACAATCCAGCACATTCACGCAATGTCTTGACCGAGCACTACAACAGTGTGGCCAGACGAATCACTGATGAGGTTCAGGAAACAGAACCGGTTTCAAAAAGTTCATGGCTGATGACATTCGGTGACATGTGCACCACGTTTTCGACTGGAATTCCTATTGCTTGCATCGTGCTTGTGGCAATGTACTATTTTATTGGAGCTTTTGGGGCCACGTACTTGGTCGATACCCTCAATTCACGGGTTTTTGAGGCTTTTCTCTTTCCGACAATACGCCAATTTACCGATCAGCTTTCCAGCGAATTTCTTCGTGACATGATTATGGACCCGGATTTTGGTATATTGCCCACAGGTGTTTTTCTGGCTATGGGGTTGGTTCTCCCTGTAATTTTCTGTTTTTACCTTGTTTTTGGTATTCTCGAGGATTCCGGGTATCTGCCGAGAATTTCCATCCTTTTAGATAAGGTTTTTCAGAAGTTAGGATTGAATGGCAAAGGTGTGATCCCACTGGTTATGGGATTTTCCTGTGTAACGATGGCACTCCTGACTACCCGTGTCCTCAATACTGAAAAAGAAAAAATTATTGCCTCGTTTCTGCTTTATCTCTGTCTGCCCTGCGCTCCCCTCATCGCAGTTATGCTGATTATCTTAGAGCGTATGCCGACTTCGGCAACTATTGCTGTTTTTGGTATTCTGGCCAGCCAGATATTGGTTGCTGGTTATCTGGCCAACCGCTTTCTACCGGGGATACGTTCACCACTCTTTTTGGAAATTCCGCCCATGCGGCTGCCTAAACCACTGGCGGTTTTCAAAATGGCTGTGGCAAAGACCTGGTTTTTTATGCTTGAGGCGCTACCTATCTTTATAGTCGCTTCGCTTGGAGTTTTTCTGTTTGAGCGTGCGGGTGGACTACGATTACTGGAACATTCTCTAGGACCCATGATTCATCATGTGATGGGGCTACCCGAGAAGAGTGTCCAGGTGTTTATAAAAACCATGATCCGGCGGGAGAGTGGGGCCACTGAACTTGAACATCTTAGGCATTTGTATACCAACCTGCAGCTGGTTGTGAACCTGCTCGTGATGACTTTTGTTGCTCCGTGTATCAATTCGTTTATTGTGCTGTTCAAGGAGCGCGGAATAAAGACGGGGCTCGCCATTAATGTTGCTGTATTTCTCTACGCTATTTTACTGGGTAGTATTGTCAATCATTTGTGCCTGTACGTTGGGATAAGTTTTACTTGAGGAGTTGTCGTTATGTTGAACGAGCGTCTTGAAGAAATTCTGGAGGCAATGTGGGTGGCAAGAGAGAAAAAGCATTTCTCAATCCAGGTTGTTCGGGATAACTGCTCAATTCAGTTTACTGAAAAGGAGCTTGCCGAATTGCAGCGGAGTAAGATGGTTCTTATTTCTGATGCTGATGTGTATTTTACCCACGAAGGAGAAAAACTAGCCGAACTGATAATCCGTAGACATCGTCTGGCAGAGGTGCTGGTTACTTCGATTTTAAAAGTGAAAAAGAATAAAATGGATGAGATTGCCTGCCAGGTAGAGCATTCATTACAAGAAGAGGTTGAAGAGTCCATCTGCACTTTACTGGGGCATCCCGAGATGTGTCCGGATGGCAAACCTATTCCACCCGGGAGTTGCTGTCGAAATCACTCTCGGGAAGTGCAGAATACGGTCACTAGCCTCATTGAACTGGTACCAGGAGAGCAGGGGCGTATCACCTATATCAAGCCGGGGAGCCATTCCAATCTGCACCAGCTCCTCTCGTTTGGCTTAAGTCCAGGAGTGACGGTGATGGTACACAGGACATCCCCGGCCTTCTGTGTACGTTTTGAAAATACTGAGCTTGCCCTGGATCCGGAAATTGTTAAAAATATCTTTGTCTGGAAAATGAGTTGTCTGCTGAAATAATAAGGGTAATGTTATGGGATCACCCCTGACGCATAAAAGGATTGCATCCATAAGTACAAAAGCACTATTCGTCTTAACCAATCAATACTACAAAAGGAGAGAAAGAATGAGGAAAGTCATACTTACCACCATGCTTGTACTGTTCCCTTTGTTTATAGCATCCTGGAGTGCAGGTCAGAATGCTGATGAAGAGGTATGCCAGAAACTGCTTCAGGGCAGTTGCACGGAGTGCCATTCTACTGAGCGGATCTGCGGTGAGATCGGTCAGGAATATGTCGATTGGCCAGGACTTGTGAGTGATATGGGCGGGCGAGCAAATCTGAGCCAGGAAGAAAAGGATACTGTCCTCGATTGTCTGACTAAAGCAGCTGAGCCAGGAAAATTTGTTTGCACCAATAAATAACATGAACAAAAACTGAATTCACCTATTTGGGCTTAAACGCTGTTGAGATGATTCCGTAACGACGCATGATACGCTGCAGTCCTTGTCGTTCCAGTTTGCACTCAGCAGCAGCGTTAGTCACATTACCCTGATGCTTGTGCAGCAGGTTACGCAGGTAGCTTTGGGAAAAAAATTTCAAAACTTCCGCTTTAGCTTCATTGTATGGTAATCCGTAGGTGTCGGCAAATCTGTCACCAGTAGACGTTCTGGGGATGGTTTTGCTGCCATCTATGATTTCAGGGGGACTCAAGCTTTCTTCTGCGCCTAAAAGGACCAGACGTTTGATTGCGTTTCTCAATTCACGTATGTTTCCTGGCCATTTGCGTGAATAGAGATGCTGGAGAAGAGCGGGAGAGATGGCAAGATCTTCTTTGTTGTACTGATGTTTGAAATGGGAGAGGAAGTGATGGACAAGGAGTGGGATATCCTCTTGCATATCTTTAAGACTAGGCATGGTGATGGTAACCACGTTGAGACGATAGTACAGGTCTTCACGGAAGTCTCCAGCTTTGATTTTTGCTTCCAGGTCCTGGTTGGTTGAGGCCACAACTCTGGCATTTATCTTTATAGTCCTGTTCTGACCTAGTGGCTGGATCTCCTTTTCCTGTAATACGCGCAAGAGTTTGGTCTGCACTGAAACGGGGATGTCTGCAATTTCATCGAGGAGAATGGTGGAGTCGTTAGCCTCAAGGAAAAGGCCTTTTTTATCCTGCATGGCTCCGGTAAATGCTCCTCGGTTATAACCAAAAAGTTCACTCTCCAGTATATGCTCAGGCAGGGCCGGACAGTTTACCGTAACCATGTTTTTTTTCTTTCGATTACTTAAACTGTGAAGAGCTCTGGCCGCGACTTCCTTACCCGTTCCACTTTCACCACGTATAAGAACGGTGGCATCGGTATCTGCAACACGTGCGATGAGGTCTATAGCACGTTTCAGAGCAGGGCTCTGGCCCACAAACCCTTCAGGGAGCGCAAGATCACGGATCTGCTCCTGAAGTTTACGATTGGTACGAAGGAGTGCCGTTCGCTCAAGGCAATGCCGAACAACACGGACGATATGATCTTTATCAAACGGTTTTTGTAGGAAATCATAAGCCCCATCTTTCAGTGCCTGTACGGCCATATCAATAGTGCCATATCCGGTCATAATGACAACGGAGACAGATTGGTCTTGCTCGCGAATTTTTTTTAAGAGCTGTAATCCGTCAAGGTCTGGCATCTTGATATCCGTAACAATTACATCTGGCCGAATGGTTGTGCACAGATCAAGAGCTTTAGTCCCAGATGTTGCAAGTGTGATATCGCAATCGCAAGCTTTTTGAATAACGAGCTTAAGCATATTGAGCATGTCGGGCTCGTCGTCGACAATCATGACGTGTTTGCGCGTGCTTTCAGCCTCTAAGGGAGAGTTAGTGTTCATTGGCTATTTTGTGTTTTACGGGCGGCAAGAAATTGAAAGTACTGTTGAATGAATCGTCCAGAGACTGCATCATTGATCCGTACTGCTGGTGGTGCATGGTCAATAGATATACCAAAGAGTGCTGTGAAGACTTCGCAAGAAAGCATTCCAAGTTCTCGTTCTATTGTTGTCCTGTCGTCCCAGGAGAGAGTTTTACCTTTCATTCTACAGCCGACAGGCCTGAACTGGTGCAGCAGGCAGGCGGTTCCCTGTAATAGAGGACAAGGACCCGAGCAGGACTGTTCTGGAGGGTTCTGTTCTGTTTTAGTGTTGGCGGCCTGATCAATAAGGCTTTTCCGTTTCTCATTGCTGAGTGAGATGTTCAACTTGTGGTGGAGATAGAGAGCCTCAATGAGTTCAAGTGTAACTTGTTTTCGATCACAGTGGGAGTTTGCATCATGGGTATCCGAACCACAACAGGAGGTTGTTGTGCCGGCGATGCTGTCAACACGTTCGAGCAGTTGCTCGTATCTGGCAAAAAATGGAGCCAGATCATCGTTTTTTCTGTTTTCAGGCGTGGGCTCTTGCAGGGTGAGTCTGCCTTCCTTTTTGCCGAACTTTCTCAGTAACCACCATTGGGAAAAATTTGTAGGATTGGCTCGGGTCGTTTTCAGCATTTTTCCAGCTTCTTTTAAGCTGAAGCCTCGTCTGAGCAGGTAAGCAGTAACGAACGTGCCGGTCCTGCCAATACCGTGTCGACAGTGAACAAAAACTTTTTTCCCAAGATAAATAGCTTCATCCAGCCATTCTAGCCCTTTTTCCATCTGTTCCATTTTCGGGGCCGTTTCATCCGGGACCGGTAAAAAAAACACTTCAAACCCCGAAGCTTCTTCAATTTCGTGGAGGTCCGAATATTCGCCACACAAATTCACGATGGCATCAATTCCCTGCGATTTGATGCTGTCAAGCTCATCGTAGGACATGGGGGCATGACCTACTGCAAGATGATTGGTAATCCAGGTAAGAGGGTAGTCTGACATCAGTGCACACTAGGTAGAGGAGTAGTCATATTGTTCGTTGAAAAAAGCATCCACAAAACTGTCAATCTGATCATGTTGTGTAAGTCTCATATCAAGAAGGCGGGTGGCACCCAGCAATCGGCCAACCTGATCAAGACGATCGAGGATAGTCTCTCTACCATACCGCATCAACCTTGCGTCTAGCAACTCGCCTGTCTGCTCACAGTCAAAGTTGAGCCTTGCCAGGATGTTTGCAATAAATGTGAGTCTGAGATCTTGTCCCTCTGCAGTACCACCACCACCGGCAAAGCGAAGGAGGATATAATTTTCTTCCGGGGTTACTGTACAAAGAGAGTCGAGCAAGGCAAAGTGGTAACCAAAGCGCATATTAATATTGAGATATTCAGGAGAGAGCAGGCAGTACGTGGCAAAGGAGGTGTCCTCCTTTCCTGCAATTCCTCCGGCAAGCGCAATGTTGTCATAGCTTTTCCAGTCGAAGTGGTCATGTTCCTGCCAATTAATTGCCTGATGGGTCAACCCCTTCCAGAGAGCATGAAATGGCATGGATTGGATCTCCGCAGCAGATACTTCTTTTTTGCTGGTAGTCTGTTCCAGAGCCCCATCACCAACATCAATAATGAAAATCTGCATGGGGATTTCTGTCGTGAGCTTTCTGCTGCTCGGTTTTCTGAAAAATGAATCCGGGTTCCTCAGAAACATTGCCTGTACCGATTTTTCATGAGCAAAGCGAAGGATATCATGCAGTGATCTGCATCCTTCAGGCCTGAATGATACATCTCCGACATCGCGGAGGGAGAGAGGGGAACAGAATTCTATGGCCATCTTTAATGCCTTACCAACAGGGCTGGATTGCGGGATTTGCCGTTTGTTAGGCATCGGTGTTGGTATTGATGGTAAGCCCGTAAAGATTGAGCAGCGATCAGCCCAGAGAGTGAGATGGCTGCCCTCCTCAATTAGTTCAGGGTGGAGATTCGCCTTAGCCAGAACAGGTACGCTAAATTCCCTGGCGACAGAAGAAAAATGGTCAGCAACACTGCCTATACGAGTAATAACTCCACTAACAACAGGTAGAATGGTGACAAGTGAGGGCGGGGTTACATCGCAAACAAGTATTGCTCCATGCGGGATAGAGCCCAGATCGTCATATGACTTCAGAGCATATACCGGCCCGGTAGCAATACCGGATGAAGCGGTTTCACCACCTTCAAAGAGCAGAGGCAGGTCAATTGAAACCGGTTGCTCTTCCGTGGTGTCATCATATGTGTTGTTGTGACGCCTTGCCTGGAGCAGGTAGAGCTCATCGTTCGTGTTGCAACACCACTCTATTTCCTGTGGCCTCTCGTAAAATTGCTCAATTAGACGGGCATACTGAGCCAACTGTTGTACAAGCTTATCCGTCAGGTCTCCTTGTTCCTTTAAATCAGGGCATTCCAATAGAAAACCACGATCGTCTATAAGAATATCAAAGGTGACGGGTGAGACTGTACCACTCATAAGTGAATCTCCAAGGCCGGAGACAACATGTGCCCTATACACATGACGTTCATCGTGGTCAATATTACCGGTTGTGATTACTCCACTGAACTTGGCATCAATCATGGTGAGAACAATTACAGCCATTGGTACCGCTTCATCGTCGACACCGTTCAGGATACGGTAGAGTAGAGCTTCTGGCGTAAATTTACTTGCGATGACCTGTAACCATGCTGCGGGGATGTCTTTTTTATGAACATTGAGAACAGATTGATACTGTCCAGCAAATGAGAGTTCTGAATCCTCGCCTACGGCGCTGGAACGTACGGCAAAACAGTCAGTATCAGATGTCTGAGCGAGTGTGTCGACAGCAAGAACTAAAGCACGTTCGACTTCTTCGGGGATCTCTGCCTTCCTGACGGCTTCTGTTAAGAGTTGTGACACAGTATTGAGTGAAGCAATTGATGTACAGTCAACTCTGGCTAGTTCCCGATTAATGATTGGGCGAAGTTTGTTGTGGAGGATAAATCTGTTCCAGGCGGAGGTGGAGATGATAAAACCTTTAGGGATTGGGAGGCTAAGGTTGTGGTCAAGGTGAGAGAGGTGAAACCCTTTTCCACCGGTAAAAAGGTCACTGTCATACGGCGCCTCAATGGGAAGTACCCATGGAGGATCACTATATATCCTTGGTGGTGCTATGGCAAAGCGAACGTAGAAATCGAGTTTTTTATGATAGTCTTTCAGGTTCCGGTATTGGCCTGGAGCCAATGTTTGCAGACAGGATATCATGGCTGCAACCACGGCTGAGAATTCAGTAAAGAGGAGACGAAGATGGTTTATGTCAAATGCTTTGCCGGCATAGTGAATATTTTCGAGCTGGGCAAGCAATTCGTGGGCATGCCTGTCGTGGGCCAAGAGTTCTTTGAAGGTCGCATACCGTTTCCTGACGAGCTGGTTGGGTGCGAGGATCTGCTCAGAAAGCTGTTTGAGGTAATTCAGCATGATTGGCTTTAGCTGTGAGCGGTTAGGGCAGCACTCTGTTCAGATTTTCTTTTTCGCCTTTTCTTTATCCTAAATGAGATAAAGAGCGTTATACCGTATGCAGCCAGGAACACGATTTGTGTTGAAAGGCCGGTATATCCCTGGGAATTTTGAGGTAGGGCAATGATAAAGCGCTGGTCGATGACACCATCCAGCCAGAACAGGCTGAGAAAAATTGGTAGAAGATATGTCAATCCGTATCGGGAAAAACGCCCGGCCAGGTATGCATTGAAGTCCTGGTCAATATCATCGTCAATGGTCTTTGCAAACTTCTCGCGGCTTTTCCAGTCACTTATCAGATGCAGATCTTCCTGTTTCTTTTTCTTGGCGGTAAATTGTTTTTTAAATGCCTCTTCTTTTTTTTCTACGTTCAGCACGTTGCGAATATAAAGAGAAAGACCGGCAGCACACACCGCAACAAACATTACCTGGAATGCTGCAGGAAGTTGCAATAGCTGGAGAGGGCGGATAAGAAGTAGCTCCAGCCCTTGCCCCATAATAGAAAAAACGGGGCTGATAATCCCGAAATAGAGTGAATCAAGCAGAGATAAAATAGGTTTTAGCAAATTTTCCATGGACTATCAGCTCCTGAGATAATCGATAAACACGAGGTAAATGTAGTGCATCATTTTGCCTGTGACCAGATCATACGAATTGTATAATTGATGATCTGGTCATAGCAAATTTTCTCTAACGGAGGAATGGCAGCAACTGAGTGTATTGCATGAATACGATAATCAGTGCAATGGCTAGCATCCGTTTTAAGAAGATCTCTGGAAGGTGCTTCTGGATTTTCGGCCCAACCATACCACCAACGATGGCACCGGCAGCAATGGCTGCGGCCATGAGCCAGTCTGGTGAATATCCCATCATGGCGTATTTAGCAATACCTCCGACAGAGGTAGCAAAAGTACCAGCCAGGGCTATAGGTACTGCAAGATACATAGGGTAACCCATAACCGTGGTCATGAACGGCATGAACATGAAACCGCCACCGACACCAAAGGACGATGCGATCATACCCATCAGGATACCGGAAAAGAGCATGGTAAGTGGACGGGCAACAAAGGTCTCGCCCCAGAATTTCATGTCAAACTTAACCAGGTTGAATTTTTCAAACTCAACTTTACCAAGTTCCATGGCTTTGCCAGAAGATTTAGCCTCTTTGACAGCAGCATTAAACTTCTGGATAATGGCTTTCATTGCCTTTTTCTTTTCAATAGAACCTGGCAGGCTTTCCATGAACAACTTGATGCCGATAACCAGACAGATAATGCCAAGGTAGAATTTATAGGCTTTCAGCGGCAGGTATTTTGCGGAGAAGTTTGGTCCAAGAAAGAACGCACCGATAACGATACCTATCGCAAAGAAGATTGCTACCGGCCAGGCAAAACGCTTTTCCTTGAAATAGTTCATTAGACCAGTGATCGGTGAACAAAGGGTCAGGAAAAGGTTTGTTGGCTTAATGGTGTTGGCGGCGTTGATACCCAGAGGTCCTTTGGTGCCGAGTACGGTTACCTGGAACGCTGCTGTGAACAGACCACCAGCTGCACCCATAATAACGAACAGGCAGCCGATGATGAACGCACCGATGAAGACTACCAATGGGTTCATGTAGATGTTAGCTGTCTTGAAAAAGTAGGTGGAGGGCTCGATTGCGAAGTCACCTGTTTTTTCACCGTTAACCCAGACAACCATTTTGGTCTCTGGTGCCAGGTTTTTGTATGGAGACATGGCAATGGAGTATTTACCCGTGGCTTTATCCAAAGAGACAGATACACCATCGTTCCATGCTTCCTTCTGGGTGTTGTAATCGGTCATGATTGCGCGGGCATTACCACCACCGATCGGTTCTTCCTTAGAGATGGTGTTGATACCAAACTTGTTTTCATGGGTAAAGATGATGAAGTCCCATTGCGCCTTATTTGCAACTGGTCCTAATAAGGGCTTCACGTCAGCAGCAATATCATCCCATCCCTTTATCTTGTTGACCTTTACTTCATACTTGAAAGGAGGAAAGGCGAACAGGCCGGAGGTCTGTCCTTTGGTAGAAGATTTCGGAGTTGCCAGTACTTCCGGATTGTTGGTTATAACATAGTAGACGGGTGGTATGCTGGTATCACCGAAAGCATTTTTCCCTTTCTTGCCATCGCGGAGTTCAACCATCTCTTTTGAGCCAAGGGCATCAGCAGGTTTGAACATCTTTTCGGTAGCAACAACAACGTAGAGATCTTTTCCTGGTTCGATTGTCCCTGTAACGGTGAGGGTTTCACCAGATTTTAATCTCTGGGTCGAGAGCTGGGCGTCTGCGCTCCAGGCTGAGGGTGCCAGGGCCATCATGGTCAAGATGACCATACAAATCAACATGTTGATTCGCTTCATTCTTCTTCCTCCATAAATGAAATAAGTGGTTTGATACTTCACCTCAGACGTGCTGAGAAACGTAGCTTAGTTTTTTTGTTACATTTTTTACTTCAGTGCGACGATGTTGGTATCGCCGACATACTGTTTACTTTCAAACCCTGTTGCAGCTGTCATTCTCTTTGTGAGCTCGGCAATGGTCTGCAGATTTCTGATAATCATCTCCATATCTTCGATCGCCTCATCATTTTTGAGGTCATCACGGAGTAACTGAGCAGTTCCCAGAGCTGCGAAAAGCGGAGAGTTCAACTCATGTGCTGCTGTTCCTGCCATTTCAATGACCCCTTGGAGTTTCATGCGTTCAAGTTTTTCCTGCTCAAGAAGTTTCTGGTCTGTTATGTCCCGAACAGCTTCAATGACAAATTCGATTTCTCCATATTCATCGAGTATTGGGGTCAGGTGGCGTTCAAACCAGCGATGAACTTTACCCGATTCAAGCTGGTCGAGTATTGCCACCGATGCTTTGCTTGCACAAACGGTCTCAATAACAGAGTGTGCAGTATGGGAGTGTTGTGACCACGGGGAAACCTGATTGTAGTCGCGTCCAAGTGCTTCGTTTTCTGTTATGGTCTGCATTTCCAGAAACATCCTGTTTGCCATAACCACTCGTTTGTCCGCACCCAGTACCAGAATTTGCATCCATAACGAATCCATGATGGTTTGCAGGAGGCGTTCCTGTTCTTCAATCTGATTGAAGAGGAGGGTGATTTTTCGATAGGTCCTGGCCTTTTCAATAGCATTGCCTCCTTCCTCAGCTACAGACATGGCAAAATTAATTTCACCCGGAGTGAAAACATGATGGTCAAAGGTAAGCAGGCGCAGTACGCCAATTATTTCAAGCTCGTTTCGAATGGGCAGTACCAGAATTGATTTAATGCCTTCTCTGGTAATGTCGTCGTGGTAACTGACGCGGGGGTCCTGTGTAGCATCAAAGATAGCTACAGGCTTACCTTTGAGGACGTTGAATATAGAATTTTCTTTACTGATTGAGCCTCGCTTCAGATACTCTTCAGAGAGGCCGGAAGCAGCTACCAGCTCAAGTCTGTTAGTTGCCGGTTGTACCAGACGTATAGTGCATGCTTGAACACCCATAATCGTTGGTAGCTTATCAACGATAGCGTTCAAAATAACATCAAGGTCGAGAGTTGAATTGACCAGTCGTGAGATCTCTCTCAACTCCTTAAGGAACTTTACCTGATTTTCCATCTCCTTGAACATTCTGGTTTTGGAGATTGCAATTCCAACCTGCTCAGACAATGACATGGAAAAGCCAATCTCATCTTCAGTGAACTGATGTGCTTTCCTGGTCAAAAGCCGCAATATGCCAATAAGTTTTTCCTGGTAGAGGATTGGCAGAGACAGCGCGCTTTTCACACCTTCACGCTGGACAGATTTACAACTTTCATGGTCAGAGAGAATGTCGATATCGATTCTGGCAGTAGGGTGTCCCAGGCGTAATTCTGCCATAACTTCCTGGGAGTCGATTGTCGCACGTGAAAGATATTCGGCTGAAACTCCACAGGCCGCACCAAGGATGAAGGTGTTTGTTCCTTCATCTAACAGCCTGATGGTGGCAGCATCTACTTCCAGCAGTTCCGGCAGTCGCTGCACAACCAGATCCATCACCTGCTGTGGATCCTGGGCCATACTGATAAGGCGAGTGACTTTCTGGAAAACTGTGAGAAAACCCTGCTCTTTATATCGTTCTGTGGAGTTCATACCTGAGTTATCTATCCGGTCTATGCTTCCTGAAGAGTGACGAGTTTCAGCGCGTGTGTTGTACACTTGGCAACACAAGCGGGTTTAAGCCCTTCATCAATCCGGTCCATGCAGAGATCACATTTGACAGCTTTGTTATCGTCAGGATTCTGCACGGGAATGGCCCAGGGGCATGCAGTTTGGCAAGCCATGCAGCCGATGCACTTTTCCTGGTCGATATAGACAATCCCGTCCTTGCGCTGAACCATCGCATCTGTTGGACAGACTGGAACGCATAAAGGTTCTTCGCAGTGGCGACAGGCGGAAAACGTTATCTCTGTTTTGGGGACACCACCCACCATCTGCAGTGGGCTACAGCTGATATCACAGAGGAACGGGCCAACCGGTAAATTCTTATTTACTTTGCAGTGCACCTCACAGCCGTGGCAGGCGATGCATCTACGACTATTGAGATGGATCATATATGTTTTCACAGTTCAGCTCTCCTCTTGGCGTTGCGGATACTCTTTTTCACATGTACGAAAACCTCACAGAGGTTGACACCACCACCGGCCTGATCCCAGTCGTTGAGTTTGCCTACCATCAACTTCTGGTCACTGAGGCCAGCCATAAAGCTTCGCGTCTGGCGGGGTATCTCTTTGCCAAAGCCATGCACGGTAAATATTGCTTCTGGGTGTATATGATCGGTTACGTGGGCTGCTACTGTCGCATTGTAGGATTTATCTGCTGAGGAAATCTCAAGCAGGTCACCGGTCTGCACACCTAACTTCTTAGCCTTTTTGGTGTGGATGCAGGCGGTATTGATCGGCATCAGCTCGGAAAGTAGAGGGTTGTTGATGGTGTGTCCCTGTGTATGTACGGCAATCTTGCCGTAAACAAGGCGGAACATGTTCTTTTCCGGTGCCTGTGGGGATTCGTAGTCTTTAAGTGAGGGAAGGCTTACACCATTTAGCTTTTCACTGATGATTTCCAGTTTGCCACTTGGTGTCTTAAACTGGCCTTCCAGGTTGTCCCGATCAAAGAAAATAGGAGACTCGGAGAGTTCCACAAAACCTTTTTCTTCAAAGTCAGCCATGGTGTAGCCGGTGGGCTCAAGCTGCCAGGCCCAGAGCTCTTCAATGGTTTTAAATGGAAAAGTTTCTTCCAGGCCGAGGCGGCCAGCAAGCTGACTGAAAATCTCCCAAGAGGCTTTGGTGTCATACTTTGGTTCAATGGCTTTTCGTCTTACTGCCAGTCGTGGTTTGAGGCCTTTCTGCTGGACAATCGGTGTATCTCGCTCCAAATACGTTGATTCTGGCAGAATAACATCGCTGTACCAGCCAAACTCACTGTAATTCGTGTCGATTGAGACCAGAAGATCGCATTTATCCATGGCAAGCTTCTGCTGCTCAGGGTCAGGCATACCGCTAAACGGGTCGTGTCGCATGGCAATCCAGGCCTTAATCGGATACGGGTCTTCTTTCAGCATATTGTTGAAGAAGAGGTGTGCGAGACCAGGTCCTTTATCAAAATGTGTGTATTCCCAGCCTACACCGTCACCGCGTTTGATATCCGGTTTGCCGCAGTCAATTGAGCGAATTCCTTTTTTACCGCAATCACTCGCACCTTTAGGGATAAAAAGCCCGCCCTTCATCTCAATATTGCCCATGAGAATGTTTAAAATATGCATAGCACGGCTGGCATAGAACGAGTCTTTATAGCGTGCAAGGTTCCAGCCGGGATGGAAAATCACATTAGGACGGTCCTGGCCAATCTCTTCAATGAAGGCGAGAATATTTATTTCCTTAACTCCGCACTCTTTGGCAGCCCATGCAGGTGTATATTGTTCTACGAAACTGCAGAGTTCATCGAATCCGGTGGTGTAACGAATTATGAAATCCTTGTCGTAGTAACCTCTCGCGATCACTCCGTTGATGACCCCAAGGGCGAGGGCATAATCTGTACCCGGTCGAACCTGGAAAAAGCGGGTTGCTTTAGCACCGGTCATGTTCTGACGGACATCGACATAGGTGAGACGACCACCGTTATCGAGCATATCCAGGGTCTGATGGTTTTCGGCAATGCGTAGTGCAGAAAACATATCGCGACCAAAAAGAACCAGATGTTTGGCATTTTTAATATCGTAGGCAAACCCTTTGCGTCCCACGCCGTTGATGGAGAGACTCGCATGATGGGTATTCCTGCCGCAGGTGCAATCGTGATTCGTGTAATTAGGTGAGCCGTAGGCATGAATAAAGGCTTTATACATTGCCTGCCATGGGCCACCGCGGCTTGAAAGCACTACCGATTCGGGACCAAAGTCAGTTTTAATTGTCTTAAGCTTATCTGCCACATAATCAAAGACTTCATCCCAGCTGGCCTCTCTCCAGCGTCCTGCCCCGCGGGCACCTACACGGATAAGAGGCTGCTGTGGGCGTTCAGTGTCATCCACAAGAGCAACGCCGGCAGAACCCTTGGCACATAGGGCTCCTCCCAGCAGATGCGGGTTACCCTCAATCCAGGTCACCTTATTATTTATGGACTCCACCCGGATTGGACAGCGTACTGTGCACATGCCGCAAATGGAGTAAACTGACTTTTTCATGCTACTCTCCTCGTTCTCTCGTTCGTATTAGAAAAATTTGGGCCTGCTGTTCAACGGGCCAGAACTTCTGCTACTTTTTCTTCCAGTTCCTGTTTATCAATTGGTTTCACACAATATTCACCGGCACCAAGGTCAAGAGCTTCTCTTGCTGTTTCGATGGTAGGGTATCCGGTGAGCATAATTGCTTTGATGGCTGGCGATATTTTTTTGATTTGTTCGAGCACCTGGATGCCGCTCATTTTTTTGAGTTTTATGTCTAGGATTGCGAGATCAATTTGATGTGTATTTATATAGGCAATTGCTTCCTCTTCCTCAGTGAAGGTGTGGACGGTATGGCCTTTCCTCTCAAGTATTTTTTGAATGAGAATCACCGCGTCCTTTACGTCATCAAGTGCTAGTATTTCAGCCATTATTTACTCCTGGGCGGAGGGCTTAATGCCCTTTTCAATGTATGCTGGAAGTTTGATATGGAAAGCGGTACCTGTGTGACTATCGTTGGATGCCTGTTCTGCTACAGGACTTTCTAGGGTAATAGTTCCGCCATGTTCCTGGATAATGCCATAGGTAACGGAGAGACCGAGGCCGGTGCCTCTGCCAACCTCCTTTGTGGTGAAAAACGGATCAAAAATCTTGTTCTTAATATCTTCAGGTATGCCTGTGCCGGAATCCTGCACACTGACCAATATCTGATTATCCAGGCAGCTTGTTGTGATGATAATCTGACCACCATCAACCATGGCGTATTGGGCGTTATTGAACAGATTGATGAAAACCTGATGGAGCTTCTCCGCATCGCCAATTATAGGCGGAAGGGTTGGGTCGAACTGCCGTACAATAATGATTTTATTGATGTTGAGGCTATGTTCCGTAACGGAGAGTACTTCTTTGATTATCTCATTGAGGTTGATACTGGCTTTGACACTTTCTGACTGACGAGAAAATTTTAACAGATCTGAAACAATCCTTCGGCAGACTTTGGTCTGTCGCTCTATTACTTTCATGTTGCCATGTGGCTCAGAATCTTCTGTGAAATCATCCATCATCAGCTGTGTATAGCCGAGTATGATTCCAAGAGGTGTGTTGATTTCATGTGCAACGCCGGCAGCCATTTCTCCGACGGAGGCCATCTTTTCATGGTTAATGAGCTGCTCGGTGATGTTACGCAGGCGAGTCATATCTTTGCCGATACCTTCAAATCCGACTAAACGACCATTGCCGTTATAGATTCCATTGGCCGAAAGCAGGATATGACGGATTGTACCGTTTTTTCCTGTACATTCCATCTCCAAGTCGCTGACATAACCCTTTGTTTGGATTTCAGATAGATATATCTCAAGAATATCAGGGTTGTTGAAGAGCTTGTGAAAGTTGATATTCTCTATGGAATTCTCCACTCCGAGCATATCCAAGCCGCTTCTGTTGATGTTGGCGATATTGCCATCGAGATCACAAAAATAGACTATGTCGTTTGAGTTTTCGAAAAAATGTCTGAATTTTTTTTCTGATAGAGATAATTCCTGAGTTCGCTCTTCGACTATGCCTTCAAGGTTTGTGTTCAACTTTTGCAATTGTTCTGCACTGGCTGCCAGTTGAAGGTTGGCATCAGCAAGTTTTTCAGCCTCTGTCCGAATCGCTTTATATGCTGCGAGACCTTTATGGTAATAAATAGTAACGGCTGCTACAGAGATCATCAGCATGGTATTGAATCCACCTGATAACGGGGAGAGTTTTTTCCATAGGGCAATGTGATCGCTATAGACGAGAGTAATACGCACCATGTGTCCAACGCCGCGGGAGAGGGCAAATGCTGCCATGGCTATGCAGAAATACCAGAGAAAGCCCCAAATGAAATTATTGGGATGCAGCTTAACCAGAGCACGTGCATAGCCGAGAGCAACGAACGCGAGCATGATAGCCATTGCTGAGCCAATGAATTCTACGGATACTGCGGGAATAAGAGATAAACCTGTCATTGTTCCATCCCCTTACTGGCTTCAAGGTAAAAGGTACGGAGGCTGATTGTTAGGGCAAAAAGAGCGGGGACCATGAGGAAATGATCCATTTTTGTGATGAAATATAATGCTTTGATGAAGGTGACAGGAGCGACGAGCTGTTCATCCCATGTATTTTTGTTGATGAAATCGGCAGCTGTGAGATGCTCGAAGGCAAGGTGACCCGTAAATGCAATAATATTCCATGATATCATAAGGAAACAGAATACCTGAAGATGTTTCCATCCCTTGCTTTTTAACTCCGGTGTACGGCGCGTGTGCCAGTAAAGATAGGTCAGTGAGGCCATAAACAGGATATGAGCTATCTGGTGAACAAAAATCCCTTCGGGGGCGCCGTGTGACTGGAGGGCCCAGGCATTTTCAGCTCCACAGAACAAGAAGAGGCAGGTCAGGCTGCTGATGATTGTGTGATATGTTATTCGCATAATTTCCTCAATTACCAATCAGTGATAGCATCTTATGTGCCTGAATGAATTCAGGCAGTTCACTTGACTGCTTTTATGATAAAATATCAAATAACGATGGTGAGTTGCATGGGTGATATTGTGTGTGTGGGCTTATAGCCTTTTATTATATGCACCAAATGATGCAACGATAATGGTGCACCATATTTATTTTAGAGAATGAAGAATGTGCAAAAGCTGGCTGTATAGTTGCAATGTTGACCTTAGGGGTAGTTTTGGGTGAGCCAGATGGTGTGCATCAAAAATGATGCACTATGTATTATGCCTTATGATATCAGTTTTTTAATCGTTATGAAAGGGTACAGCTCTAGTTATTTGTGCAACATTATGGTTGCATGATGCCGAGAGAGTGCCCCTCTCTCGGCATTGTAGATCTTTAATAGAATTGCTGAAGAAACTGTCTCGGCTGATTAGAAATTTGATCTAATTGACCTACGTCAAATGCATTCTGTTGTTCGCATGGTAGCGTTGAATCAGTCAATAACAGGGGGCCGGTGAATATCGGCTATAAAACCCGCTAGCATTGAGTAATCGTGCAGGAATGATAAATCAGAAAGGCAATTGGAGGCAATATGTTATGTAATCAGTGTGAACAGACCGCAAAAGGAACTGGCTGTGTAAAGATGGGTGTATGTGGTAAGGACCCTGAGGTTGCGGCCTTGCAGGACCTGCTGGTTCATTCGCTTAAAGGGTTATCACGACTGGCGGTTGAAGGACGAAAAGTGGGTGTGATTGATGAGAAAGTTAACCGTTTCACGAGCGAGGGTGTTTTCTCCACACTTACTAACGTAGATTTTGATCCTGCCCGTTTTGTGACACTTATACGTCAAAGTGAAGAGCTGAAAAACTCTATGAAGGAGAAGGTTAAAGCGGCCGGTGGTAAAATTTCTTTCGCTCCCAGTGAAAATGATTCTTTTTTTAGCAGTATGCTGAAAAAGATATTTGGTGGCGGAGAACCAAGTGGAGATTTTACCAAATATCCAGAGTTTGCTATTCCCTCAACTAATCAGGATGGACTGGTGGCGCATGGGCGGAAAGTTTCACTTGATGCAGATCCAGATGTTGATCCAGATATTGCTTCTCTCAGACAAATTATCACCTATGGAATAAAAGGTGTTGCGGCATATGCTGATCATGCCAGGATCCTTGGTAAGACAGATGATGCGATAGATGCGTATATTCATGAAGGTCTTGCTGCTACGCTTGATGATTCTCTTGGTGTAGACGAGTTGGTTGCTCTGACACTGAAATGCGGCGAAGTGAATTTGAGAGCAATGGAGCTCCTTGATGAGGGCAATACTGAGACGTATGGACACCCAGAACCAACGGCTGTACCTCTTGGGGAAAAAGCGGGAAAAGCAATTCTTGTATCCGGTCACGATTTAAAAGATCTCTACGATATTCTCAAGCAAACCGAAGGTACAGGAATCAATGTTTATACCCATGGTGAGATGCTGCCCTGTCATGGGTATCCAAAACTGAAGCAGTTTGCTCATTTCCATGGTCACTATGGAACAGCATGGCAGAATCAGGATAAGGAATTTGAAGCATTTCCTGGAGCCATTCTCATGACGACCAACTGTATCCAGAAGCCTAAGCCGTCATATCAAGAAAATTTGTTTACTACAGGGTTGGTAGGGTGGCCTGGAGTGACCCATGTGGCTGATAAGAACTTTGCTCCAGTTGTTAAGCGAGCGCTTGAGTTGCCTGGTTTTACAGAAGACGGCACTGACAAGACGGTGATGACAGGCTTTGCCCGCAATGCCGTACTGGGTGTGGCTGATAAGGTAATTGAAGGCGTTAAAAGTGGTGCTATTCGTCGTTTCTTCCTGGTGGCCGGGTGTGACGGTGCCAAGCCTGGGCGAAATTACTATACAGAGCTGGTAGAGAAGATTCCTGCCGATTGTGTTGTGCTGACCCTTGCTTGTGGAAAATTCCGTTTCTTTGATAAAGAACTTGGAGACATTGGTGGCATCCCACGACTTTTAGATATTGGTCAGTGCAATGACGCCTACTCTGCAGTCCAGATTGCGGTGGCGTTAGCTAATGCTTTTGAGTGCGGTGTTAACGATCTGCCTTTGTCGTTTGTACTCTCATGGTATGAGCAGAAAGCTGTTGCGATCTTACTCTCACTCTTTCATCTGGGTATCAAGAATATTCGTTTAGGTCCTAGCTTGCCAGCATTCATTACTCCAAATGTCTTGAATGTTCTGGTAGAGAATTTCAATATAATGCCGATCTCATCTCCAGACGAAGATTTAAAAGCAATTCTCGAAGGTTGATTCTCGTAAGGTTGGTAAAGAACCTGGAAGCAAAAAGGCCTGTAATGCTCGAAGCATTACAGGCCTTTTTTTTGTGCAACAGTTAGGAGAAATTACTTCATGCCAGTGATGATGCCTTGGACTCGTCTGTTCAAAGCCCGGCCAGCAGAGGTGGAATTTGTCGCTACGGGTTCACTGTAACCAAAGCCACTCAGGGTGATGCGATCTGCACTTATTCCTGCTTGCTTAACAAGATAGTTACGTACACTTGCTGCCCTTCTGTGGGAGAGTTTAACGTTGTACGCTTTGGAACCAATGGAATCGGTATGGCCAGCAAGAACAATCCGTGCATCAGGATGATCTCTCATTAAGGCACCGGTTTCTTCTAGAATGGTATTGTATTTGGACTTGACATTGGCTTTATCAAAATCGAAAAGAATATTCTCGAAAACATAACCAATCGTTGCATCTCCAGCAGGCTTTTTCTCGACAACTTCAAAAAGAGCATTGGTCATCCATTCCGGGTTACCGAGAAGCCCAGCAAATGGAACTTGGTAGGAACATGGAGTGGCAGAGGCAATACTGTTGATGGTAGAAATCTGTTCACTTTTGGTTCCTGTATTGATGACAACGAAACAGACATCGTATTTTGATCCAAGTCTTTTAGCGATGTTGCCAGGGCTGCTGAAAGCTCCAACCGGGGAGTGCTGGCCGTCGGTGAACAAAAAGATGACGGTCTTGCCTCGCATTTGGGAGAGAACTCCATCAAGTGCTTGAAGTCCTTGCTGCAACATGGTCGGCCCTTCAGGCACCAACGGCATTTTAATTAATTTCCAACTGAACATCTTTTTTTCGTATTGCTGTACAGGGTAATGGACTACCAGGTTGTCATAAGAATCACCGGGAGTGAAAGAGTAAATACCGGCTTGCCAGTCCATGTCTGGAAGAGTTGCATATTTCTCAAGCAGAATCTTACGCTCTGCCTGAATTTTGGTCATGATCGTACCATTGTACTTCTCTGCCATGGACCCTGACCTGTCATAAAGGACGAGGAAATTATCTGCTTTTCTAACGAGATAGACTTCCTTTCCTCCACTCAACCATGTGACCGTATTGGTCTGGGCAGATACTGTGCTAACTGCTGCAAGTAAGATGACCCATAGCAAAGCAAATGCAACCTTTCGAATACGCATGAGAATTTCCTCCGTAGCGTGACATTTTATGAGAATCTGACCATCTTCCAGGATAGCCTGAACCTCATTTCAACAGTAATTATGCAGATTGCACACGTTTCTTCCAGACTGTAAATGTGCCTGCAATACTACATTATTTATGCAAATTTGCTGTAATCATACAGGAAAATAGGCCACAGTCCAATGCAATATCGCAGGATGTGCGCTTTTTTCAGATATCTTTCCTGGTCAGCCCTTAATTATAACTAGAGAGGTTAGGCTATAAAAAGGTTATCAGGTGGCGATAAGGCAATAAAAGAAGTGGAGAGAAGCGTAAAGAAAAAACGGCCGATAATCAGAAGATTACCGACCGTTGAAAACTCATGGTAGCGGGGAGAGGATTTGAACCTCTGACCTTCGGGTTATGAGCCCGACGAGCTACCAGACTGCTCCACCCCGCGTTGAGGTTGCCCACTATACACCGTTCTCTGAGGGTGTCAAACATTATCTTGTTATAATGTTTCAGGAGCCAATTTCCTGCAGTATAATATACTAACAGGAGGCAACAAAAAAGGAGTCAGGTTATGCACCTGACTCCTTTTATTGGCATTGGTAGCGGGGACAGGATTTGAACCTGTGACCTTCGGGTTATGAGCCCGACGAGCTACCAGACTGCTCCACCCCGCGTTGAGATCGCCTAATATACACCCGTTTAAAAAACTGTCAATATAATTCGTAATACGCCTTGTAGATATGTTACATCCAGCCCGAACTTCTCACCAGTTCAGGGCGGCAGCTTAAAAGTTTCACAGGTAAATCATAGCAGGCTCTATTTCATGGCCAATACGGGTCAGCTTTCTGTAGTCTTGTGGCGGGTTTTATAGATGCTGCTTTGTTGTATCAGTAGCGGCAAATTTGCCAATTTTGCTGATAATTTCATCAGGAAGCCTGGTGAGTTTACCTGCTCTGGTGACCGCAGCATGTACTGTATAGCCCTTAACCAGTAGTTTGGGCTTTGTCCCGTCCTCCTGATCCCGTAATATACGATAGCTGAATTTACACTTGATGGCACTCAGTTCACTCACCTCCGTTTCAACGGTAATGAGATCGTCATACAGTGCCGGAGCCTTAAAGCGAGTCCAGCATTCCGTAACTGGAAGAATGAACCCCATCTTTTCAATGTCACTGTAGCTGCAAACCCATTCCCGCATTAACTCGGTTCGACCATGCTCAAAATAGCGCAGGTAATTCGCATTGTAGACGACACCACCGGCATCTGTATCCCCATACAGTACGCGGATTTTTATTCTATGTATGTATTCGTTTGTCATGAATCAGCGCTCAAGGAGTTTTTCGATCATGGTATGACCTTCCTGGATTGCATTGCCTTCGGCTTTATCGTGTATGACAGCCTCCTTTTCATTAAAGGCACGCCCAGAGCCCTTCTCTGTATTACGACTGTCGTAGAGAAGTGTCGGTACCGACTCTCTGCTGTGGGTACGTATTGCCAGCGGGGTGAAGTGATCCATGGTAACCACCATTCTAAACTCTTCCCCTTTGTCTTGGAGGTGGGAAAAAAGTGGCTTCACTATACGTGAATCAAAATCTTCAATGGCGGTAATTTTATCAGAAAGGCTTCCCTGATGTCCTGCTTCGTCGGGGGCTTCCAGGTGGACAAACACAAAATCCTGTTCTACGAGTGCGTCCATGGCCGCCTGGGCCTTTCCTTCATAATTGGTATCGATATAGCCTGTGGCACCAGGTACATTGATGACAGAAAGCCCACCTATTACGCCAAGTCCTTTCAATAGATCAACCGCACTGATCATGGAACCGGAAATGTTAAATTTCTCAACAAGTGTTGGAGCGCTGGGCATTTTGCCTTCGCCCCAGAGCCAGATCATATTGGCTGGATTTTTTCCTTCTTTGATCCGTTTAATGTTTACAGGGTGGTTTGTCAGAATCTTTTCAGCTTTCTCGATGAGATTCTTCCAGGCCGGGTTCTCCAGGTATCTGCCAAAATGCTCGGTTACATCCTGTTCAATATAGTCATGTGGTGGCACTGTAGGAAAGCCTGGTTGATCGCCCTTGAGGACCATAAGGTGTCGATAGCTGACGCCAGGATGGAAGTGAAACATTTCACTTGAGCATTCTGCCTCAAGTGCTGCAATCAGCTGATGAGATTCTTCGTTGCTGATATGACCAGCGCAGAAGTCCACCATGGCTACCTCGCCATTCTCTTCACGCTTGATGGTAACCATATTGCAGCGAAAAGCGGTTTCATCAGAAGCTAACTGAACTCCCATGGCGGCAGCTTCAACTGGGGATCTTCCCGTGTAATAAAGGGCAGGGCTATAGCCTAGCAGGGACATGTTGGCAACATCGCTACCGGGTGGGAAGCCTTCCGGCACTGTTTTATTTAAAAAGAGCTCACCTTTACGGCAAAGCTCATCCATCATTGGGGTATTGGCAGCTTCCAGCGGAGTCTTGCCGTCGAGCTCGGTGATGGGGTGGTCACCCATACCATCACCCACGAGAATAAGATATTTCATAGTATGTCTGCTATTCAGGGTTAAGGAGACGGATCTTTACAGTCGGTGCGGAGCAGATATCAAGTGCGTCAATTTCCTGTATGGCGCCTAATACTTCAGCCTCTGTGGTCCGATGTGTTCTGAAAACGATATGTACAGGTTCATTGGCATCCTGACCAGGTTGGATCATTGAACGGATTGAGATATTATGCTTACCAAAAATGCCAGTAATTATTGAGAGCACACCAGGCTTATCGAGAGCGGTAACCCTGAAGTAGAAGGGGCAGACCAGATCTGTCATTGGGGTGATAGTGGGCTTTTTGATGTTTTCAGGCTGGTAGGAAAGAGCTGGGACCCGGTTAATGGAACCTGCAAGGATATTGCGACTGATATCGACGACATCTGCAGCAACAGCACTGCCTGTCGGCATCATACCTGCTCCCTGGCCATAGAGCAGCACATCACCAACAGTGTCACCGTTAATCAGAATGCCGTTGAATGCCCCGCCAATAGTGGCAAGCATATGGTTTTCGGGCACCATTGTAGGATGAACTCTGGCCTCAACATGTTTGCCGTGATTACGGCTTATTGCCAGCAGTTTGATGCGGTACCCAAATTTCCTGGCGTATTCAATGTCGATAGGCTCGATACTAGATATACCTTCAACGCTTATATCATCGAGCTTAACGTCGAGGCCATAGGCAATGGTCATGAGGATCGCCAGTTTGTGTGCAGTGTCTATGCCCTCTACGTCATATGTCGGGTCCGCTTCGGCAAAGCCAAGATCCTGGGCTGTTTTTAATACATCGGCAAAAGGCAGACCGTGATCTGTCATCTGGCTGAGTATATAGTTGGCAGTACCGTTCATTATACCGCGTATGGAGTTTATCCTGTTCGCGACAAGACTCTCTTTTAACGATTTAATGATCGGGATACCGCCTCCAACGCTTGCCTCAAACCCAACCTCAACGTTGTTTTGTATAGCAGCATCAAAAATTTCTTTACCATGAACAGAGAGCAGTGCTTTGTTGGCGGTGACCACATGCTTGCCGTTTTCAATAGCTTTAAGCATAAAGGTTCTGGCAGGTTCCATGCCACCTATCAACTCTACGACAATATCAATTTCAGGATCGCTGAAAATGTCGTTAGCATCTTGGGAGAGTGCAATGTCACCAAACTGCTCTGGAAGGCTTTTGGTAGATATGTCAGCCACCCTGGTGAGGACAACCTCGGCACCCATTTTATGCTGGAGTCGTTTCCGCTGTTCTAAAAGTGTCTGGGCAAGACCACTACCAACCGTACCAAAGCCTATAAGGCCAACGCATATTTTTTTCATAATAGATAGCGAAATGTAAGAGTTTGTATATGTATTTGTTTGAAGACAGGGGGGAGCGCAATCTGAAGGGCTGTAAGGTGGAATGCCCTGACGAACTCCAAGCAATAATAATGTTTAAAAAAATACCCGCTTTCGGGTTGAAAGTCAAAAAGTTCGGGCAGATATTTTTCTGGCCTCAGGTAAGATTTTCGGCTATATTTACGCCTTGCTCTGCTTCAGGCAGCTTCTTTGCAAAAACCACCACTCAATACGCAGTATGCCGGAGCAGAATATAGACGATGTTTAACCGCACGCATCAGGCGTACGGTCTTTGTTTTATATCACTTTAATCAAGGAGAAATGCTATGGGTAAAAATATCCTGGTTTTCGGACCGAACGGAAGCGGCAAGGGTACTCAGGGCGCAATCGTACAGAAGAAATATGATATTCCGCATATCGAATCCGGTGCAATCTTTAGAGAGCACATTGGTGGTGGTACCGAGCTTGGTAAAAAAGCCAAAGAGTATATTGATCGTGGTGACCTGGTTCCAGATGATATTACCATTCCAATGATGATTGCCCGTCTGCAAAAAGATGATTGTAAAGCCGGTTGGATTCTTGATGGCTTTCCACGCTCCAAAGATCAGGCCGTTACCCTGGCGGAGACCCTTGAGAAAGAAGGTCTGGCTCTTGATTATGTTATTGAGATCGTTCTTGATCGTGAGATTGCTAAAGAGCGTATCATGGGCCGCCGCCTCTGTGTAAACGATAACAATCATCCAAACCACATCGCTTTTGATGCCATCAAGCCGGTAGAAAAAGATGGTAAACTGGTTTGTCGAGTGTGTGGCGGTGACCTTAACACCCGTGCGGATGACCAGGATGTGGATGCCATCGACAAGCGCCATGGAATTTACTACGATGAGACCACTGGCACCATGGCTGCAGTAATTTACTTTAAAAATGGCAGTGGCCCTAAAGTTATTTCTGTAGACGGTTCCAAGTCAATCGGTGAAGTGACTGACTCCATTATGAGCGAGCTGTAAAAAGCGGTTGCAGAAATCCTGATAGATTCATCGGATTTCATGTTTATAGTGTACCTAAGGGCATACCCCATTATGATCGGTGTGCCCTTTTTTTTGCCTGTACTATAAAGGCAGCACGGTATTGCGCTCCCCGATTTCGGGTGACAGGTCAAGGGACGTTTGTTGTTGCGATAGTGTCCTTGTGACCTGTTCTTTTTTTCTGGAGTGGGCGTAACATTCAATTTTTCATGCCGGCTACTCGGCAGATGGTAAACGCCATGTTGTAAGGAGTTTATCGGTACTACGTTATGGATGAACAGACAAAAATGAACAGAGAAGGAAAGGTGTATCTCGTAGGCGCAGGTCCCGGTGATCCGGGCCTTATTACAGTACGGGGTAAATACCTGCTGGAAAAAGCCGAGGTACTTGTTTATGACTACCTGGCCAGCAAAAAGCTGCTCAAGTATGTTCCCAAAGACGCGATATTCATTTATGCAGGGAAACGTGGTGGCGTCAAGCATACCCACACCCAGGAAGAGATCAACCAGATGCTGGTTGATCATGCCAAAGCGGGTAAGATTGTTGTACGTTTAAAAGGTGGCGATCCGTTTATTTTTGGTCGTGGCGGAGAAGAGGTTCAGGAACTCTACAAGGCTGGTGTCTCGTTTGAAGTCGTGCCTGGTGTTACCTCTGCTACAGCGGCGGCTACCTATGCAGGTATTCCCATAACCCATAGAGATTTCACTGCTTCTGTGGCATTTCTGACTGGGCATGAAGATCCCACAAAGGAGACCTCTAATATAGATTGGTCCAAGCTGGCAACCGGTGTTGGTACACTTGTTATCTATATGGGGATTAAAAATCTGCCAACCATAGTCGAAAACCTGGTCAAACATGGCCGGGATCCCAAGACGCCTGTGGCCGTTGTTCGCTGGGCTTCAACTCCAGAGCAGCGATCGGTCGTCGGTACTCTAGATACTATTGCCGATGTAGTTAAAGAGGCTGGTATTACACCTCCATCGCTCATTATTGTTGGTGATGTTGTGACCTTGAAAGAGAGCGTTGACTGGTTTGAGAAGAGGCCGTTGTTTGGTCGTAAAATCATTGTCACCCGTACTCGTGAACAGGCCAGTGAGCTTATGGCAGGGCTAGAGGAAGCTGGAGCAAACTGTCTTGAATATTCCACGATAAATATTGAACCTGCTGAATCGTATGAGGTTCTTGATGGTGAACTGGAGCGGTTAAATGAATACCATTGGATTCTGTTTACCTCATTAAATGGCGTGAAATATTTCTTTGAGCGCCTTTATGCTAAAGGTATGGATGCTCGTGATCTAAAGGGGCCTGACCTGGCAGTTGTAGGTAAAAGCACTGCTGATTGTCTGTTAACTTATGGAGTCAACGCAGATCTTATCCCCAGTGTTTTCACAGGGGAAGGTTTGGCAGAGAGTCTCTTGGATCAGGGGGTTGAGGGACGGAATATCCTCATTCCAAGGGCTTTGCAGGCTCGCGAAATTCTTCCCGAAACCCTCCGTGGTGCTGGCGCCCAGGTTACAGTCGCTCCTGTTTACAAGAATGTGCCACCTAAGGGACGAAAAGAAGTATTACGGGCAGAGCTTGAAGCAGGGGAGGTTGACATGATAACCTTCACAAGCTCATCTACAGTGAGAAATTTTCTTGCCATGATAGATACGGCTGATAACGATGAATTATTGAAACTGCTATCAGGTGTGAAAATAGCCGCTATTGGACCTATTACAGCTAAAACTGTAACCGATAATGGTCTGCGGGTTGATATTCAGCCTGAAGAGTATACTATTCCGGCAATGGTGCAGGAAGTAGTGCGCTATTTCACTGACGTGGAGTAACCTTTTTAAAATTCGTATATGGAGATCCCAATGACTGCTGGAGTCTCAGGTACTATGACAGATTGTATAGTTGGTGTACCGGTTATTGGGAGTATCTATTCTTTGTCGTATCTCTTGCGTGAAGCCGTTTCCTCGGAGCGGCTTCACGATCTTGATCTTGATGATCAGTGTGAAGAAAAGAACAACACATTTCCTGTCTTGCGATGTCGGGTATGTAATCTGCAAATCACCTCGGATGACCAGCGTATTCAAATAGCTGAGTCTCATCAGCACACTTTTATTAACCCTGTTGGCATTGTCTACGAATTAGGCTGTTTTGCCAAGGCGCCTGGCTGCAGAATAGTTGGGGAAGCCAGTAATGAATTCTCATGGTTTGCAGGGTATATGTGGCAGATTGCTGTTTGTGCGCGATGCGAGACGCATCTGGGCTGGTGCTTTAAATCCACGGTTATGGATTTCTATGGGCTTATCCTGTCTACGTTAACAGATGGAGAAAAGTGACGGTAGCAAGCTATGTAAGCTATGTGGGACACATCCCGAAGTAGGATATGCCCCCAGTAGATTGGAATGGAAGTGCGTTAACTTTCTTTTATCAGGTCGAGCAGATCCTCAGAGCTCATTTTCGCACTCATATCACTGCCTTCAAGAAGGCTACCTGCGAGATCGCGTTTCTCCTGATGGAGTTTAACGATTTTTTCTTCAATAGTGTTCTGGCAAACAAGACGATAGATGGTAACAGGTCTGGTCTGGCCAATACGGTGTGCTCTATCTGATGCCTGATCTTCAATGGCTGGATTCCACCAGGGATCCATATGTATGACATAATCGGCGGCAGTCAGGTTAAGGCCAAGACCACCAGCTTTTAAGCTGATGAGAAAGACGTCGCCATGTCCGGCTTGAAAGGCTTCCACACGCTCTTTACGTAATTTTGAACTGGTAGAGCCATCCAGGTACTGGTAAGACATCCCTTTTTCTTCAAGATATTCACGGATAATCTGCAGATGCCCTATGAACTGGCTGAAAACCAGCACCTTATGGCGGCTTTCAATGAGTTCTTCTACAACTGATGAAAACACCTCAAGTTTTGCACTTTTAATAGAGCTGTTCTGATCAAGCAGGCGTGGATTGCAGCAGGCTTGGCGCAGTTTCATGATCTCTGTAAGAATCTGCAGGTGCCTTCCTTTTTTCTCCTTGTTGTGCTCCAGAATATCGATGGCATTTTGCCGCAAGGCTTCATAAAAATGTGACTCTTCCGGGCTCATTTGTACGTTGAGGGTTACTTCCGTTCGTGAAGGTAGCTCATCTAAGACCTGTGATTTGATTCGGCGTAGGATAAATGGTCTGATAAGTTTCTTCAGCTTGAGTCTCGCATCCCTGTCTTGGAATCGTTCGATGGGGACTGCAAAGCGGTCATTGAAACTGTTTAGGGAGCCAAGAAGACCTGGATTAATAAAGTGGAAGAGGTTCCACAGCTCGCCCAGATGGTTCTCAATTGGTGTGCCTGTAGTGATAAGTTTAAATTTGGCCTGCAGTGACATCGCAGCCCGACTTCGCTTGGTGGCTGCATTTTTTATAGCCTGGGCTTCATCAAGGATTACAGTCTGCCATTTTACCTGTTGCAGGAGTTCTTCTTCCTGCTGCAGCAGGGTGTAGGTGGTGATAAGCAGATCGTAACTTTGAAGTTCTTCAATGGTTTTTTTTCTGTCCTTACTGGTTAGCGTTTTTATAGTGATTGTTGGCGTAAATTTTACGACTTCGCTCATCCAGTTGGTTGAAACAGATGTTGGGGCGACTACAAGCGAAGGCCCATTTGTAGCATTTTGTAAAATAATGGCAAGGGATTGCAGGGTTTTACCAAGCCCCATGTCATCTGCAAGGCAACCACCTACACCCCATGAGGACAAACGTGCCAGCCATTGAAAACCCTCTTTCTGATAATCGCGAAGTTCAGCTTGAAGGGTTGAAGGCACTTCCGGGTGAAAGTCCTGAGCGTCACGAATCCGAAAAAGCTGATCCTGCCAGCCGTCATCTGCATCGGTATTGGCTTGTAAGGCAAGTTTCTCAAGGGGCATTGCCGCCAGTGGATGAATGAGAATCTCATTGTCTTCTTCACCGGCAAATCCTTCAGAGTAAATGTTCATCTCTTCCAGTCGGCGTTTGAACTCCTGGGTGAGGGCGAGGAACTGCCCATCCCCTAACTCAATAAAACGACTGGATGAGTTCTTTAACTTGGTCAGCAGATCCTTGAGCTCAATAACCGTATCCTGATCCAGCTGGATTTGGCCGCTCATGGTAAACCAGTTATGGCGGTTGGTACGGATCTTCAGGTTGAGGTTATCCATGGTGGCATGATGGGTGATATTGAGTTTTTCACCTTCCGGCCACTCGATAACCACTTTGTCACGGATGGACTGGAGTTCGTGCAGAGCCTGGAGGCAATCATCCGGGTCGTGCAGATGCCATTCCCTGTCATTTTCCTGTTCGAGATCCATGGCAAGATCAAAAATAGGACACAGTTCCTCAATATCTCGAGCTTTTTCTTCTTCGAGGGCGAGGTTTCTTCTGGTCTGCAACCTTTTGCCGTTTACTTCAGCCATAAGGTTTTCTACACCCTGACCGGGCTTTAAATAATGACCGCCATCAATGAAGGGTTTGACGAACATCTCCAGGCGAAATCCTGTACCATATGGAAGCAGGTGCATGTAAATGGTGGAGTCTGCATCGACAAAGTTGATGTTGTTATTGGTATTTGTACGATCCGCAGCAATGGCAGAATGAACTGTCATAAAAGAGGAAATATTGCCAATAGCAGTGAGAACCTGCTCGCTTGCAGATTTTGGCACTGTTAATCCAGCTTCACCGGTTATCTGAGCGATACGGCGATGATTGTCGTTGATTTTGATTACCTTTATCCGGGTAGGCGTCTCCTGGTAAATGGTGATGTTGTCGGAGGTTATTGGCTGAGCAAAGCAGATATGGAGCAATTCGCCACGCTCCTCTACAAGCAGTTCAGGCTCACCAGAGATCAATTCAACGGGGGTGGTGGGTGATTCAGTAAGAAAGAGATTGGGGTGACCAACCATTGTGACCAGAGCTTTATCCATCTGCAACTCAAAACTCACAGATTGAGTTTCGCGGTTATGGATTTTCTTGATGGCTGAGCATATCTTCCTGTCTTGTGGCGTGAGAAAGTTGAGTTTGCTACTTTGGTGCAGTCTGGATAATGAGACAGGACGACCTTTGGACCAGGCGCCAGAAGGTAAAAGTTTTTGCTCTCGCGGGCTAAGCTGAACACTATTATCCTTAACCTCTAACTGCCAGATCAGCCGTGTTTTGTTGTGTACTTCCTCATGTTCCAGCGATGTGCTGTGAATAAGTGCTTCCAGGCTGCGTTTCCAAGGTTCTTCCGGCTCCATGATGGCGATGAGCGGCTTGAGACCAATGGTGTTGCTGATGTCAGTATGCAGTTCCCGATGTTCACTGGAATTTGGTTGTATTTTTGCCAGTAGTTCAGAGAACAGACCTGTGAGCAGAAGATAGCCGTTTTCTTTACCTTTGGACAAATGATTGATAAGAACCTTCTCAATATCAGGTTGCACAGAACTATTAAGCCAGTACTGACAGAGACCTGCAAAATAAACGGTAAGAGATGATGTTGGTGAATCATCGGACAGGGAAATATCACCGTCCTGAGTTATCATATTGAGGTGGGAATTTACAACCCTGGCAAGGAAGTCGTACGCATCATTTTCCGGAGCTGTCTGAAACATCAAAAGGCAGGTGCTTATTTGCTCGGCAATAGCCCCATATTGATCCTTCTGTAAGCCATTCAATAATGTCAGGATATAAAATAAACCAGTGGGCCCGAAAAAAGCGACTCTATCTGACTCGACAAGTTGTTGGAGAAAATGGATATCTTCAGCATAAGCGGCTTCAGCATTTTTTTGTTCACCTTTAAGGAAGTAAATAGTGCCAAGAGCTCCTGTACCAAAAAAAGACTCAGGTGAACCGGTGACAAGGTCTTTGGCATCATCAAGCTTCCCAAGAAAAAAGAGCTGATTGAATAGCAGTCGACGAAAGGGAAGTACTTCGTCTTCGGTCAGATGACTGAAATTTTGGCTGTCCTGGAGATAGTCAAGTACTTCATTTGCAGGCTCAAGCCGCGATTGGCAATATTGGAGAACATTGCTGAAAAGGTAGAATTGAAATGAGCTGGGCAGTCCTTTAATCCATTGGGCATCAAAGGGACGTGTTGTTACCTGAACTGTAGGTGGTAGCTCGGCGATAATTTCCTGACATTGGGTATTGAGAAATTCGGCAGCATCGTCGATTAAATCGAAATCCTGGCTGTATATACCTATTCGCATTTCTCGAATGGCTCGCCAACATCTGGTACTCCATTTGCCGTAGTAATACGATACCGGAGCCTCTTTCCGTATAGCGTCAGCAAAACTGGAAAATGTTCCATTTGCAACAGAACATTTACTTAGTACCTCTACTATTTCGGGAACACATTGCCGCTCGTCGTTGAGCAGGCCAAGTTGTGTGAACTTTGAAAAATAATGGTTGAGGTTGGTCGCAGTTGGTCGGTTCCCCCGGGGAGTTATGAACTCGAGCTTACGAAGGCAGTTCACCACCAGTGTAGTGTGAGGCGGCTCGTAAACAACAGAAAGAAATTGAAGTAGAGACTGCTCAAATGGGGGAAGCTTATCTAGTTGTTCTTGTAGGTTGATGGTAGTTGGCATAACGTAAGTGGGCTGAGGAAACTCCTTGCACTTGCTTTGGTTTTCACCTGAACCCGACGCATAAACATAAGCCGGGAGAAGAAACATTGCATTATATCACTGTCGAGGTGTCAAGAGAACAAAAAAAAGGCAGAATTGCCGATTTAATTGGTAATCTAGCGAGGATCAGATGGTGAGAGTGACTCTCGCAAAGTGCGAAAACTCGTAAGTTGCAATGTTAACTACTTTGTTTGAACAATAGAAAGCCCCTGTAACCGGGGAACAAGGTAACAGGGGCTTTTACAATCTACAGCCTAAGCTGTTGAAGGTTAGAGACTGGCGTGGATAACTATTTCGGCATCTTCTTCAAGATTACGAATGTAAGCTGAGAGAAGCTCCTGTTGTTTGGATCGCAGCAATGCCTGTCGGTATTTTTCCAAATCGTCCTTTGCTCCAATTTCGGGTACGAGTCGCTCCTGGAATCCATAAACTATATAACTATCTTCCACCTTGGCAGGACTATCCGGATAGGGTTCAGACTGTGAGAGAAGAAAAGTTTCCACAATAAGTGACTGAGGAAAGTCCGACTGATCAGAACCGTCACGGCTGAGAAGTCCGGAATCCTTCATCTCCAGACCTACTTCAGTTACGACGCTGGCAAAAGCCTCACCTGCTCGTAGTTTAGCAAGCATGTCGTTTGCGACCTGTTCAGCTTTCTGGGCGGCTTTTTCAGCGATAAAATCGGTTTTAGCCTGTTCTGCAACCTGCTCGAAAGCAGGAACCTGAGGAGCCTGTATTGCCTCTGCAAACAGAATATAGTACCCAGCCGGTGTTTTTACGAGGGAGCTCAGCTCACCTGCATTCAGAGCGAAGGCCTGATTCATGAATTCATCGTCCATCCCGGATCCTTCTGGTGGATTGCTACGCGGGAAAAAATCTGTTTCGATTATTGACTGAGTTGGCGTCTTGTCAGCATAAGCCTGGAGGCTTCCTGCACCAATGATTCCTTCATATGCACTATTGGCAAGTTGGAAAGCTAAAGATTGAGCCTCCTGATTCTGCAGAGTGACAACAATTTCTTCATGTGCTTCTTCGTAAGGCTTTGTCGAAGCAGGCTGGATTTCTTCAAGTTTGATAATGTGGTAACCGAAACTGGTTTTGACTACTTCACTTACCTCGCCAGGATTCAGGGCAAATACTGCTTCTTCAAATGGTTGAATCATTTGACCCTTGGCAAAAAAACCAAGATCTCCACCATTGTCCTTGCTAGGGCCGTCAGAGTACTCCACAGCCAACGCTGCAAAGTCATCGTCAGCTTGAACCAGTGTTAGTATTTCGGCTGCTCGTTGAGCCTTCTCATTATGAATAGCTTCTGAATCATCATCCTTTGCCTGAATAAGTATATGGCGGGCGTGACGTTTTTCCGGTGTAGTGAAGCTGGCTATATTGTCATCGTAATAAGATTTGACCCTGGCTTCATCAATGGCAATCTTTTTCCCAACCTCATCAAAGGAAAAGTTAAAGTATTTTAACTTTATCAGTGGTTCACTTTTATAGTTTTCTTTGGCGCTATCGAACCATGTTGCCAGTTCATTCTCATCAACAACTATGTCTGCCAAGAACGTATCCGGGTTTATGCTGGAATAGGTTACAGAAACTTTTTCATTGTCCTGACGGTATAACTCCTCAACTTCAAACTCGCTGGCAAGAGAGGCGAATTTGCCGATATCTTGGACAGTTTTCTCTGCGAGCATATCAAATCGCATATTCGTTTCAAATTTGTGGGGCGTCAGCCTGTTCGCTGAGAGCAGGGATTTATATTTATCCATGCTGAAAGAGCCACCATCCTGAAATTGAACCATGTCGTTTATTGTGTTGAGAATTTCTTCCTGACTGACAATGATCCCCATTTTATCCGCCCCCTGCCTGAGCAGGGCTGCCTGAACGAGTTGGTTTATGACCTGCTGCTTAATACCAAGACTTTCAGCCAATTCTTTGGGCAGTGTACCACCGAACTGAGCGGCAATGCTTTCGTATGTGCGGTCATATGCGAGTTGGAAATCTTGAAATGAAATTTCTTCTTCATTGACAGTAATTGCAGTTTCACGACTATTCATCATGTTAGTCCCAACTCCCCAGAAAATGAAGACGAGAGCGATCATGACGACAATGACCTGAATTACAGTAGATTGGGCTTTGTTTCGAAGTATCTGCAGCATGAGTTTGAGTTGTTAGAATTATTCTGAACTTGATTCATAGTTTTCTGTTGAAAGACTATCAAGAGTTGCTCGCTAATAGGTAAATGTTGGATTTACTCTTTCTTTTTCTTCTCTGCAAGGAAAAAGCAGAAAACCGACAGGAGTAGAGGGGAGCAAAAGTGATAGTAATTGTTAGCCTGAGGTAAAGAGAATTTTTTCCGAGTACTACAAAAAAATATGTACATATGCCAAAAAAGAGGTAATATTCCGCCTTGATGTCGCATATTACTAAATTGCTGTGGTTGGAAAAAAGATGGTTTTCATCTAAGAAATGGTTGGAAAATGGACTGTTTTTTTGGTTAGGAGTCTTTTGGATATCCTGTTGATGGTGAAAATAAATACATTGATTACAGTGCATTAAGATGCTTTGGTTCCGAGTTGGAGAAATGACTCGCCATTCACTTGACAAACTCTTTTGCCTATAGTAATAAGCCATATTAGTTTTCAGCAGAGCCTAATAACGGTGTAAGCCAATACATAAAATTTCAAGGAGGTACGAAATGCCAACAATCGAACATAATGGAAGTAGCTTCACAGTAGACGAAGACGGATTCCTGCTCAAAGGTATGGATGAGTGGAACAGTGACTGGATTGACTATGTCAAGGCTTCTGAAGGTATTTCTGATCTGACCGACGAGCACAACAAAGTAATTGACGCTCTTCAGGAATACTACAAGAAGAATGGTATCGCTCCTATGGTACGTATTCTTTCCAAAACAACCGGTTTCCCTCTCAAGAGAATCTATGAGTTGTTCCCATCCGGTCCTGGTAAGGGAGCCTGTAAAATGGCTGGCCTGCCAAAGCCTACCGGTTGTGTCTGATATTTAACATATCAGCATTTGAGTTACAAAAAGGGGATGCCTGTTTGGGCGTCCCCTTTTTTTATCCTGAAAAAATGATGTTATGACAATGCGACTTTCTCCGTTGTCAGCAGTTGTTTGTGTAATTTATCTATGGTTTCCTGATAGCTCCTGCTATCAATTTTTGCTCCTCGCAGACCACCCCGAAGGTTAATTTCTATCAGGTGGATAACTCCCGAAGACATCTGCATGAGATCGATGTGTGCATAAGGGAATCTTCCCCGACTCATCACCTTTCTGCAGAACTGGTGCATTTCCTCACTCATTTTATATGGTGAAGCTGAACCACCGCAATGCAGGTTGTGGCGGAAATTTGCTTGGTTTATCCTTTCGTAAGCTTCCGTATAATGGTCCCCAAGTAATATGACTCTGATATCCTTGAATTCTTCAACAAAAGGCTGAAGAACTAGCGGATATTCAAGATTACAGAATGCTGCAAAGTTATACACTTCTTCAATAGAGGAGAAACGATGAATTCCAAGCCCACCATTTTTTCTATCCCTTTTTAAAACAACATCCTTTATTCCTGCCAGATTGTACTGGGATATGAGTTCAAGAAGGCTATTGGTATCATAGGCAACAGAAGTATGTGGAAGCATGAACTCTGAGAAAATACGCGCCTGGTGAATCTTTGATCGGCTTGCCAGTTGTGAGGTTGCTGAAGGAATAAGGGTTATGCCTCGTTCGATAAGGTCAACAAGGAGATGCTCTTCGCCTGGGGCAAGACGGAGTCGACAATTAACTATAGAGTGATGGTCGAGATTGTGGAGGGATTTGAAGAATTGTTCGTTTGTGCTGATTACGTTGACTGATTGCTCGGTCAAAAGATCATCTCCGAAAAGCGTTGATGGAATGGGGTGAGGTCTTCATCGCAGTTTCCACAGAAAAGTTTTACGTCACCCATGGACTGAGAACTGCGATCCTCAATGGTGAAGCTGCCGTCAGGATTTTGGACATAGTGAGTTGTGGTTATAACATCATCTGTTATCTCAAAAAAATCTTTATCGTTTCCACAATTAGGACATTTGAATCGGTTCGCAACTTTGGGTTTTGAAAAAGGCATAGTACCAAAAAATCTTCGAATTTATTAAGTTTAACTACTTTTGTCAGCACTCTCATCCGTGTCAGATTCCACATTTGTTGAAGGCTTACTGATTATCCGTTCTGAAAGATCCAGAGTTGCAGCCTTTATTTCTCCATCAATCACGGCTCCAGGTTCAACAGTGAGACTTCCTGCCTCCAGCCTTCCGTGAATATTGCAGTTTTTTCTGGCAGTAATGATGTTGGATCGGACATTTCCTTCAAGGGTGCCAAAGCAGTTGAAGGAGCACGTCGTAATATCTCCGACTACCTTGCCCGTTTCGCTCAGGACCAAATGCTCTCCAGTGATGTTCCCTTTCAATGTGCCATCGATTCGTGTTTTACCTTGAAAAGACAGTTCACCACTGATGGTCATATTTTGGTCTATTATAGAAGAAATCGCTTCGCTTTCTGCTCGTTGCATTTCTTCCTTTACGATGTTTTTCTTGCCAAACATACCCATTTATTTCGTCTCCAGAACGGGTTTTGAAGATTCTAGCAGCTTTGTAACCTGGAAAAATTTCGATGGGTTAATCGGCTTGTTCTTATAGAGAAGTTCGTAGTGTAAGTGGGATCCTGTTGATCGTCCTGTATTGCCGACATGGCCAATAAGTTGCCCACGCTTAACGTTGTCTCCTTTCGAAACGACATATTTTTTCATATGAGCAAAAGATGTTTTGAATCCATTCTGATGGTCTATTTCAACAAAATTACCATAACTGCCGTTACGAAAAGCCTTGGTGACGACGCCAGCACCTGTTGCGTAGATATTCTCCCCCATTTTACCTTTAAAGTCTGTACCCTCATGAAAACTTCTTTTTTTATTTAAGGGGTCCCGGCGGGGACCAAAAGGAGACGTGATTTTCCCAGTTACAGGTTTACCTAAAGGGATTGCCTTGATGGCATCCATGTACACATCGGCCTGATACAGCAGCTCATCTTTGATTCCAGGAGCAGGTTTTATAAATGGTCCACCGCTGTGCCGAGTGATTTTTTTAATCTTTTTATCATTTACGTTTACCCCAATTTTCCCAATAATCGTTTTGATTAACTCACTACGTTCATTAAGTTCACTAACTGCAGTGGAGATTAGGAGCTCTTTTTCCTCTTCCAGGCTGGCTAGCTGGTTGGCGTTACTGCGTTTCAAACTGGCTATTTGAAGGTTGAGCCTACTGCGTTCTGCATCGGATCTGCGCTGCAGTTGAGCCAGGGTTGCATCATTTTTACGGGAGTGAATTTTTAGATCAGCCAGTTCCTGAGAAATAGATCTGTTTCGGGTGAGTAGAGAAGTGGAGAAAATACTCGTGATCGTAAGGCAAATTAACAACATCACAGAAAAGAGGAGAAGGGTGCAAAGACTTCTCCTGGCAAAGTGCATATTTAGGGGCTTTCCCCGGTCACCGGTGATTATAATATGTATTCGTTCGTTCATCGTAAATTCTGGTTAAAAGGATTGTGCATTGGGGCGACAGTAAGTAATATATCCTAAAGATAATACTAAATTAAGTGGCGGTAAAATGCCAGAATACTCTACAGCTTATACTCAGCAAGAGACAAATTATCAACACAAAAACGGTCTTACCCCAGGGGGGCAGCTTCCTGTGGGAATGCCAGCTCAGATCAAAATAGATAGTCAGTAGTATACCGAGCAGCTCCAGAGAGAGATGCTCAGTGATAATACTTTAAGATTACAAGATTAATTATAATTGGTAACAACAGATAGATACTATGACAAATTTACTTAGCTGCCAGGCTGTAAGCAAGGCCTATGGTGCTCAGCAGCTTTTCAATAATATCAATCTGGTCATAAACAGTGGTGACAAGATAGGTTTGATTGGCCCAAATGGATCAGGAAAATCAACACTGCTGAAAATTGTTTGTGGCCTCGAAGATCCTGATAATGGGAATATCCTACGTCAGAAACATGTACGCCTCTCCTATTTGGCTCAATCTGACCTTTTTGATGATTCCATGGGGGTTGCAGAAAATCTCCTTCACGCTTTGGAAGGGAGCGATTACGACCAGCCGGAGCGGTTACATCGCGTTCATACATTGCTGAGCAGGGCAGAGTTCCCTGACAGTGAAGTGCAGGTAGGGAAATTATCTGGGGGATGGCGAAAACGACTTTCAATATGTCGATCTCTTCTTTTACGCCCGGATATACTCGTAATGGATGAACCGACAAACCATCTCGATATCGAAGGTATACTCTGGCTGGAAAAAATTCTTGCTGGAGGTTTAAATGATGGGCCGCAGGCATGGCTGCTTGTGAGCCATGACCGTCGTTTTCTTGAAAATTGTACGAGCCGGATAGTTGAAATATCAAGGGCATATCCTGAAGGTTCTTTGCAGGTTGATGGCAGGTATTCTGATTTTCTTGAGGCAAGGGTGAATTTCTTAGAACAACAGATGGAAGACGAGGTTCGGCTCTCCAACAAGGTTCGTCGGGAGACTGAATGGCTGCGAAGAGGCCCCAAAGCACGAGCTACCAAGGCAAAATACAGAATTGATGAAGCCTATAAGCTGAAAGAGGAACTTACGCAGGTAAAGGAGAGGAACCGAGCTTCCGGAGCAGTGCAGATCGATTTCGACGCGACCGGCAGAAAAACCAAAAAGTTGCTGGAGGCAACAGGTATTAGCAAAAGCTTCACCGGGAATGCTCTTTTTTCCAATCTGGATATTCTGCTGTCTCCTGGCAGCAGGCTTGGGTTGCTGGGACGGAATGGCTGCGGTAAATCTACTCTGATGCAGATCCTTGCATCGGCAAGTGGTGATGAAGATTTCATGCCTGACAGTGGAAATCTGCGGGTGGCTGACAATGTACAGATAGTCAGTTTTGATCAGAATCGTAAGAATATAGACCCTCTCATTACTTTACGACGGGCACTTGCCCCGGAAGGTGATTCTATCGTGTATCAGGGGCGGTCTCTTCATGTTGTTTCGTGGGCCAAAAAATTTCTTTTCCGGGCGGATCAGTTGGAGACACCTGTTGGCCAGCTTTCCGGAGGAGAGCAGGCTCGGATACTTCTGGCTAATCTGATGCGCAGATCTGCAGATATTCTGCTTCTGGATGAGCCGACAAATGATCTTGATATTCCTTCTCTGGATGTCCTTGAGGAGAGCTTGCTTGAGTTCCCAGGGGCTCTGGTGCTGGTGACTCATGATCGATTCCTGCTGGATCGCGTGTGTGAAAAACTGCTGGGATTTGACGGAGAGGGTGAGGCTACTTATTTCGCTGACTATAGCCAGTGGCTGTCCTCAATGTCTGAGAAAAACCGTGCGGTAGCGGAAAAGTCTGATCCTGAGAAAAAGAAAAAAACAGCAGCAGGGGCACCTAAAAGAAAAGGGAAGCTCTCATATATGGATCAGCGTGAATATGATCAGATAGAAGAACGCATTATGGAAGCTGAGACGCGTGTTGAAGAACTGCAGCAGCGTATGGCTCTTCCCGAAGTGGTCACCAACCCTGAGGAAGCTGCGCAATGCTGGCAGGAACTTGATAGAACGCAGAGTGAAGTGGAGTTGCTCTATAGCCGCTGGGACGAACTTGAAGAGTTGAAAAACGGCTGAAATGGACGTGTTGCTGGTATAAAAATCAGTTATTTTGGCACATGCTTGCCGGAGATGAATAGGGAGGAGGATGGATGAAGATAGCTGTTCTTTCAGATATTCATGGTAATCTTGAAGCTCTGGACGCAGTCTGCAAAGATTTGCAACAGACAGATGCTGGTAGGGTGATATGCCTGGGGGATTTGGTCGGCTATGGGCCGGATCCTGAAGAGGTTGTCAGCCGCATACGGAAATTAGGCTTTGAGTCGATTCTCGGTAATCATGAAGCCGCACTTGCCAGCAAACGTGCTCGGGGCCGAATGAATTTTCAAGCTAAGGAAAACAATATTTCAACAGAATCCTTACTCTCAGAAGAGAGTTTGCACTATTGCTGTCAGCTGCCCCAGACTATTACTGTTGATGATGCGCTGTTTGTACATGGCTGTCCTCCTGATTCTGTTAACAGCTATCTCTACATGATGCCTGATAAAAAAGTTGTGAAAACCTTCAGTAACTCTTCCGCTAAGCTGTTCTTTGTTGGCCACACTCATGAACTTAAGCTGGTTTTTCTCGAGGATAGTAAGGTGGTGCGCCAGGAGCTTGGCCAAGGGATCAGAAAACTCGACCCAGAGCAGAAATATCTGATAAATTGTGGGAGCGTTGGGCAGCCGCGTGATGGTGACAATCGTGCCAAATATCTCCTATGGGATCAGGAATTGTGGAATCTGGAGGTACGTGCTGTTCACTATGATATTAAAATGACGGCTGAAAAAATAATTGATCGTGGCTTTCCTAAAACTTTTGCAGAACGGTTGCGGTGAATGAAATATGAACAGAGCCGGAAGGTACGAAATTTGTGGCAGGCTTGGCCGTGGTGGTATGAGCACGGTTTACAAAGCGCGGGCACCTATCACAGAAAGGATTGTGGCGTTAAAGATCCTGCGGCCAAGAGATGATATTTTTGTCGATCTGGTTGGTGAAGAGAGACTGCGTGAGATCTTTGTAGAAGAAGCACGTATCATGGGGGGGATCACTCATGATCATGTGGCTCGGGTAATTGATTGTGACGAGGGTGACGGGGTACCTTTTATTGTTCTTGAATATTTTTCCCACTCCATAGGAGAACTTATTGGAGAAGCGTACAGGGTAGAGCTGGAATGTCGGGAGGTGAGTGTACAGCGAAGCTATCTCTACATTGCTCAAACGTTGAAGGGGCTGGAACGTCTTCATTTTGCTGGAATTGTACATCGAGATATTAAGCCCTATAATCTGATGTTGACAAATGACGACAGGGTCAAAATTATAGATTTTGGTCTATCCCGTGTAAGGGGTGAGGAAAAAATGGCTATCCCCGGTATGCAGGTAGGGTCTCCTTACTATGCAGCACCGGAGCAGGAGGCAGACCCGGAAAAGGCTGATGCTCGGGCAGATCTTTACAGTGTAGGGGTGCTGATGTACAGAATGCTGACCGGACGGCTTGTTGATCCTCGTCAGGAGAAGCCTGAGTTGCCGAGCAGACTGAACCCGGAACTTGACGGAGAGTGGGACAAGTTTATTCTAAAAGCGCTAGCCATTGCTCCCGAGCATCGTTTTTCCGATGCGCTGCAGATGAGGATGGAGTTGGAGCAGGTATTTCTAGAGTGGAAGATTGCTTCAGAAAGAAGATGTTCCATAAAAAAGGATACGTCACAAGGCTGCGAGAGAAAAAATGGTGCGGTAGGCAGTAATGCTACCCGTATTATGTACAAAGACATCCGAAAACATCTTATGCTTGATGAACTGTTTCGTCCAAGCCGTTTCTATTCGCATCAACTGGATGTGGTTAACCCTCATTTACTTCATGACTCGGAAACAGGGCTCTATTGGCAGCGGAGTGGAGCGGGGTTTACTCTGAACTGGCTGCAGGCCAAAGAGTATGTGGAATACCTGAACGGGATATCCTTTGAGGGGCGTACTACCTGGCGGTTGCCAACTACCGCAGAACTTGTGACGGTACTGCGTTCTCCAAATGCGCAGCGAGATTTCTGTATTGACCCAAATTTTGAACCGACCATTCACTGGCTCTGGTCCTGTGACCATTCAACGAAGAAAGCAGCTTGGATAGCTGACATTGTTGAAAGCTACATAGGTCGTCTCGATATGGATGGAAACGCCTCTGTATGTGCGGTGAGTTCTTAAAATGCTGAAATGGTATCGGGTGGAGATTTTCAGCGACCTGAAAAATAATCCTTAAAGGCGTTGATTACCATTGAGATATCATCGCTGCTGATGTCCAGATGCAGTACCAGGCGAAGGTTAGCTCCGGCAGTGGTAATGATACCATTATCTTGCAACCAGGTTGCCAGTGGTGCAGCATCTTTATGTGGTATCGTGACAAAGACCATGTTGGTCTGGTTTTCCTCAAAGTCGACCTTTAGCTGTGGCAGCAATCGTAAGCCACTGGCAAGGAGTTCTGCGTTCTGGTGATCTTCTGCCAACCTCTCTACATGATAGTTTAGGGCATGGAGCCCTGCTGCTGCAAGTATTCCTGCCTGACGCATACCACCACCAGCCACTTTACGCCAACGACGCGCCCTATCTATAAATTCTGCGGGCCCACAAAGCACTGAGCCCACCGGTGCTCCCAGCCCTTTGGATAAACAAACTGAAACCGAATCAAAGTGATGGGTAATTTCGCTTACATGAATGTTTTGTTTTATAGCGCTGTGGAAAACTCTGGCCCCATCGAGATGAAGTTTCAAGCTGTGCTTACGAGTGAAATCCCGAGCTTTGTCAAGGTAATCAAGTGGCAGTGCTCTACCGTTTTGGGTGTTCTCAAGGCATAGCAGGCGAGTTTTGGCGAAATGAAAATCTGCCGGTTTGATCTTTGCTGTGACCATATCAAGATCAAGCGTCCCATCTCCTGCAAACTCGATAGGTTGTGGCTGAATGGAACCAAGGACGGCGGCTCCGCCACCTTCATATTTGTAGGTGTGGGCCTGTTGACCGACAATGTACTCATCACCCCGTTCACAATGTGACATGAGGGCCACAAAATTGGCTTGGGTGCCGCTGCAAGTGAAAAGAGCTGCCTCAAAACCCAGGAGGTTGGCGGCATATTCCTGCAATTTATTGACCGTCGGGTCGTCGCCATAGACATCATCACCAACTTCAGCATCTGTCATGGCCTGTCGCATGGCTACTGTAGGGCGGGTTACTGTGTCACTCCTGAGGTCAATCGTGTGCATGGTATATCACCGCTGGAAGGAAAATGTGCTATATTGATTATATAGTAACGTAACGGAATGAACGTATACGATTTTTTATGGTTTGTCGATACAGGTGCAGGTGAAAAAATGGAAAGTGCATATTTGAATACCTGGAGCTCCGGAGAGCTTGCCGAACGAATTGAAAAAAGCCGTTCTTTGCTCAGCTTATGCACTCTTTGCCCAAGAAAGTGTGGGGCCGATCGGCTGTCCGGTAAGATGGGTATATGCCGGTCAGGTTTAATGGCCGAGGTGGCAAGCTATGGGCCACATTTTGGTGAAGAATCGGTTCTGGTAGGAGAGAATGGTTCCGGTACACTTTTCTTTTGTGGCTGCAATCTGCTTTGCGTGTTCTGCCAAAATGATGATATCAGTCATCATGAGCCTGGCAGTTGCGCAAGAGTTGATGCAGAAGAGCTTGCCGGCATGATGGTAGAGCTTCAGAAACAGGGTTGTCACAACATCAATTTCGTAACTCCCAGCCATGTTATTCCCCAAATTCTGGAAGCATTGCCTCATGCCATCCAGCAGGGGCTTACTGTGCCACTGGTATATAATAGCGGCGGCTATGATGATGTCCAGTCATTAGAGTTGCTGGAGGGCGTTGTTGATATCTTTATGCCCGATTTTAAATTCTGGAGCAGTGCGTCGGCAACGAGTTATACTGGAGTTGCAGATTATCCGGAAAAAGCTTGTGCTGCACTTATAGAGATGCAGCGCCAGGTAGGTGACCTGCAGATTGGTGATGATGGTGTTGCAGAGCGAGGGCTATTGGTTCGACATCTGCTTATGCCTGATGGTATGAATGAGACTGAGGGAATCCTGCATTTTATCAGGGAGCAGATTTCGGTAGATTGTTACATTAATATCATGGATCAGTATCGTCCCTGCGGCAGCGTGAGCAGGACAGAGAATTTTCCGGAACTACAGAAGGAAATCGGAGTGACGTTGTATGAAACAGCTGTCAAAAGGGCTGGAGAGCTAGGGTTAAGACGTCTCGAGTCAAAAGAGTTAAGCCGACTTCTGAAAATGCTATTTAAAGAATAGTGCTATGTTAGGATGCAGGTATTGCCTGCACTCTCAATAGATCTTTCATGGAAGCCAGAGGAACTGCTCTAAGTCAATGATGTCCTTATGATCAAAAGTTACACCTTCTTTCTCTAAAAGCTGTCGTTGCAATTTGCAGCCGTTACCCGGCGGGAGTGAAATCTGACCAAGTCGGTTAACGACCCTGTGCCATGGGAGGTTGTATTTGGCAGAGGAGGAGTGGAGTATTCTTGCCACCTGGCGAGCACCGCTCCTGTTTCCCGCACCGGCGGCTACAATGCCATATGTTGTGACTTTGCCACGAGGGATCGAAGCTAATATTTTTCTGACCCTGTGTGTGAATATTGTTGCCATTTGTGCCACATTTGAGCGGTGGGGAGACTACGTATATCTCAGGGTTATTCAGACCTGACAAGCTTCAGGAACTCGGCCTCTGTGAGAATTACCTTTCCCATTTCTTTAGCTTTGGCCAGCTTGGAGCCTGCTTTTTCCCCAACAACGACATGGGTTGTTTTCTGCGTGACAGATGTGGCAATTTGTCCACCATGTTCTTTGACCAGTTTCTTTGCTTCATTTCTGGAGATGTTTTGCAGACTGCCGGTGAAGAGCAGCACGTTATCCTGAAGCGGCAGGCCATCGCGGTTCTTTTGCATTTTTACTGGTTGTACACCTGCTGCCCTGAGTCGCTGGAGCATCTCTTTTACCTGGGGATCACTGAAGTAATCGACAATAGAAGATGCAGCTTGCTCACCGATGCCCTCAATTTCCAGTAGATCCTCTTTTGAGGTAGTCACAAGGTCTTCCAGTTCATTGAACTGCTGCTCTAGAACAGCGGCAGTAACTTCACCTATGAACCTGATGCCAAGGGCTGCCAGAAGTCGGCCCAAAGGAGGGTTATGTCGTTCCTGCACAGCTGCAATGACATTGTCAGCCGATTTTTCACCCCAGCCGTCAAGGTGTACTAGCTGATCTCGTGGCAGAGAATAAATGTCGGGAATATCTTGAATAATTTTTAACTCGTAGAGTTGCTCAACATATTTCTTACCAAGTCCATCTATATCTAGACCAGCTTTCGAGGTGAAGTGAATTAGGTTACGTAACCTCTGGGCATCGCAATGTGGATTGTGACAGCGCGTAACGGCTTCACCTTCCGGGCGAGATAGAGGATGTTGGCAAACCGGGCAATCTTTCGGCATGGAGATTATGCGTTCTGAACCGTCACGTGTTTCCACTACTGCTTTAACGATTTCAGGGATCACATCGCCGGCTCTCTGGATGAGTACGGTATCGCCATAGCGAAGGTCTTTACGTTCCAACTCATCCTGATTATGGAGAGTGGCTCTACTCACTGTGACTCCTCCAACATTGACAGGTTCGAGGATGGCAACCGGTGTTATGGCACCTGTCCTGCCTACCTGGAATTCTACAGCGCGAAGAGTTGTCGTGGCTTGTGTGGCAGGAAATTTACAGGCCACAGCCCAGCGTGGGGCACGTGCTTTGGCGCCGAGCCGTTCCTGCAGCGCCAGAGAGTCTACTTTTACTACCATGCCGTCAATTTCATAGGGAAGTTGATGACGTATTCCGGCAAGTTCATGAAAAACGTCTATAACCTCATCTATGGTATGACATTCACGAGTGAGACTGTTCACCGGTAGACCAAGTTGCCGTAAGTAGCTGAGCATTTCAGAATGTGCCTTGCACCCGGTGGCAGTAGGTACAGCAACGCCATAAGTGAAAAAGTCTAAAGGACGAGAGGCAGTGATCGTAGGGTCAAGTTGCCTGAGTGAGCCTGCTGCTGCATTTCGGGGATTTGCAAACGGTTGCTTTCCCAGCTGCAGCTGATGTTCGTTGAGATTTTTCAAGCCATCTTGAGCCATGAACACTTCCCCTCGAACTTCCAGGAGGGCCGGAGGGCTATTTTGTAGTCGCAAAGGAATAGACTTTACTGTACGCAGCTGGGCGGTGATATCTTCTCCGGTTTTACCATCCCCACGGGTTGACCCGAGCACCAGTATGCCATCTTCATAGATAAGCTCGACAGCGAGGCCATCGAGCTTTGCTTCTGCCACGTAAGAAAGAGTAATGTCTTGGCTCAGAAACCTGAGAGATTTCTTTTCAAATTCACGAAGATCATCATCACTAAAAGCATTCTCAAGACTCAGCATAGGTACCCGATGTCCAACCTGGCTGAACTTATCGAGAGGTACGCCTCCAACACGCTGACTGGGAGAGTCAGCAGTTACAAGCTCCGGATATGCTTTTTCTAAAGTAAGTAATTCCTGAAAGAGAGCGTCATACTCTCCATCGGAAATAATTGGTGCATCAAGCACATAATACCTATGTGCATGTTCATGCAGCAGATTGCTGAGCTCTCTCATTCGTTCTTGTGGCAGCATGGTCTTTACTCTGGTGGATCCAGCAGGATTCCTTTTTTAGCAATATTCTCTTTGGCAACTTCGTCGATGAATATAAGGATGGCTTCGGGAGGCTTGTTGGCTTCTTTCGAAATCACATCTGTGACACCGGCGGCAATTTTTGCTTTTTGATCTTTGGTGAGTGTTCCTGCTACTCTGATGTTGACGTAAGGCATTGTTATCCCTCATTGTTGATAATGAAACAAATGTTAATGTTGGGGTGCAATCCGCGACACTATACTCTGTTTCTGGCAACGGACAAAGCGTATTTTTCCTGACTGTCTCTGCGCTAGTTTGCAGTTATTTTTGCAGTGGCCCTTAACAAAGAAGATAAATAGTGATGTAATGAGATGTTGCTGTTGTTTCGACGCAAGCGTTGAGAGAAACAGCTGTTACCGGCAGGATTGAGTGATGACAAAATAGTGAATTACAGGTCAGTATGCTTTTTTATGCATGACCAATTTTTTATGAGGGATTGTCCTTTTGCAACAATCACGTACTGATAAACGTATCAAGCCGATGATAGGCCGTCTGGCCAGAAAGCAGCTTCTCTGGATACTGGCCTTTAGCTCGTTAGTTACTCTCTTGAATACCGGAATGCAGCTGTTTATTGAATACAGAAATGACACGTCATACATTGAGGACCAATTTAAGCGGGTGGAGGTTGCCCACCTGGATGCGTTGACCAGAAGTCTCTGGAATTTTGATGATAAGCAGCTGGAGACCCAGCTGGACAGTATTATGAGTCTCAGAGATATCGTTGCCATAGAGGTTAGGGAGCGATCTGGATTGACCTATAGAAAAGAAAAACACTATCAGCGGAACAGGGCAAAAGTAGTGATGTTCGATATGATTTTCAAAGACAAAGGTCGAGAAGATCTTGGAACTTTGGAGGTTGTAGCATCGTATGAAGGTGTTTACCAGCGACTTAAGAAACGCTTGTTTTTTATACTCACCACCCAGGCGTTAAAAACCTTCTGTGTTTCGCTCTTTATTCTCTATGTAATTAATCATCTGGTAATGCGGCATCTTGCAACCATTTCTAAATATACAGAGGAAATGGATTCAGCTACCCTCGGTCGCCGACTTGCCCTGGATCGCACATCTACAAGCGCAGGGTCGGTTGATGAGCTGGATCAGGTGGTGGGGGCGTTGAATACAATGAGTCAGCGTCTTCAGGATGATGTTGTCGCCCAGAAAAAGATAGAACAATCTCTGCGAGAGAGTGAGGAGAAGTACAGGGAGATTTTTGAGAATGCTGTAGAAGGATTTTTTCAAAGTACTCCAGAAGGGCAGTTCATAAGTGTGAATAAGGCTTTTGCCTCTATGTTTGGCTATGACTCTCCCGATGATCTATTAACACACATTAATAATATTGAGCACCAGTTCTATTCTGACCCTGCAGACCGGGATCGTTACCAAAGGGCTATAGGAGAGACTGGGGTAATTGAGAATTTTGAGTTTTTAGCAAAACGTAAAGATGGCAGCCTTGTCTGGATCTGTAATAATACCCGATGCTATTTCGATGACGGTGGTAATGTAATTCGTTATGAAGGTACGGTTACAGATATCCACGAACGAAAAGTGGCAGAACAGCAAAGGGAAGAACTACAGGCGCAATTGCTTCGGGCGCAAAAAATGGAGTCTATCGGTAATCTTGCAGGAGGAATAGCCCACGATTTCAACAATATACTTGCAGCTATCATGGGATACACCGATTTATCCCTCATGGATATCGAAAAAGGTTCCCAAGTTGAGAAAAACTTGAAGTCAATCCGTAAAGCAGGGGAGCGTGCTCGTGATCTTGTAAAACAAATTCTCACCTTTGCTCGGCAAAGTGATGGGCAGAATGTTCCAGTTCATGTAACAAAAATAGCTCAGGAAGCTCTACGCTTTATCCGCTCAACTATTCCGTCAGCCATTGAGATTAACCAGTCTCTGGAGAGCGATTCCCTGGTTATGGGAAACCCAACCCAGCTCAATCAGATACTCATGAATCTTTGTACAAATGCCGCCCAGGCTATGGCCTTAGAGGGTGGAGTGCTGCGGGTTTGCGTTGAGGATATTGTTGTAAGTAATAAATCAAAATTGAGTCTTAAAGGGCTTCTTCCCGGATCGTATTTGCAAATAACCGTAGCTGATACTGGTATAGGTATTTCACCGGAGATTGCAGGGCGAATATATGAACCCTATTTCACAACGAAGAAAATGGGTGATGGGACGGGGATGGGATTGGCAATTGTTCATGGGATTGTTGAATCCTGGGGAGGTCGGATTGAGTTGGAAAGTGAAGAAGGCAAAGGCTCTACGTTTTACATAGTGCTGCCTGTCTGTTCAGAGCATGCTGCTGATAACTCTCTTTTAGACACCTCGGTCATGATGGGTGGTAATGAATCTATTTTGTTCGTTGATGATGAGGAGGCCATTGCAAAAACAAGCAGCATGCTATTGGAGCGTTTGGGATATAACGTGGCGATGAAGACAGATAGTGTAGCGGCGCTAGAGATGTTTCGTGAAACACCTGAATCATTTGATCTGGTCATAACAGACATGAATATGCCAGATATGACTGGTGATGAGATGGTTCGTAAAATGAGGGTTATTCGATCAGATATCCCTGTGATTCTCTGTACAGGCTATAGCGAGCGAATAACGGATGCATTGCTTCTGGAGATTAATGTTGGTGCGCTTCTCAATAAGCCCATAAGCCGTACAGAATTGAGCCGTGCTGTAAGAACTGTACTAAGCCGTGAGGAGGCGTGAGATGGATTCGGTGTGTGGGGTTTTGTGTTTCCGTAAATCAGCTGCTGCCTGAAAGATCTCCTGAATTTCTCATTAGCCCAGATAAGTATTTGTGAAAAAACAAGAAATTACATGTTGTAATATGTCGTTTTATTACGGTGCCTTAAGTGGGTGGTGGCCCAAATGTTTATGAGGAGTGCGGGGAAGGATAGAAGCTGTTATGCGCCGGGATATAAAAAAAAAATGAACAATTTTGTAGTTTGACATTTGTGGTGCTATACTTTTTTATCAGCTTGGGAATAACTAAGATATTAACTGGAGATATACGATATGTCAGACAAGAGTAGTGGAAAAAAAGAACCGCGCTCATTTAGCATTGCCTTGAAGACTTCCGTGAGTTGCGGAATTCTCATAATTCTTTTGCTAGGTCTAAATACTGCTGTTTCATATATACTTGAGCGAAAATTGGTTTCATCAATATTCGCTCAATATAGTGAGGGGGTTGAATCAGTTATCAGCTCTCAAGGGCAAGAGCGGCAGGAAGAACTTCGTGCGACAGTCAATTCAAATATTGACATGCTCTCTGGGGCTGCCGCTACTCTACTGTACAATTTTGATACGCTTTCGATGGAACGTATGCTGAGCGGGTATATAAAACTACCTTCCATTGTAGCTGTAGAAGTCCTGGACGATAGCGACAAGCCATTCTTTGCCATATGGAAGAACCCAGAGGTCCAGAATGCAGATGGCCTTCCTGCTGATCTTGAACTAAACCGTAAACTTTCTGCAACTAAAGAAAGTTTTGTTAATGATGAGAAAGTAGGTACGGTTACTATCTTTTATACCGATAAAACGCTTTTGGCGGCTATGGAGGAGGGCAAGGCCAATAGCTACAATCGTATTCTCGCTTTTGAAGAAACTGTAGACTCCTCGATGACCAAAGCGATGCTGATTCAGGTGGCTATTGCTCTTGTTGTTGTGGCCCTGCTTATTGCCGCAATATTTGCTATTCTCAACGCTGTGGCCATTAAACCATTGAAAGCTCTAACTGCGATGGTGACAGATCTTGTGCAAGGAGAAGGAGATCTTACTAAGAGGTTGAACCTGACTAGCCGTGATGAGCTGGGAGTACTGGCTGGTGTGTTTAATCGTTTCATAGAACGCATGCAGGGGCTTATCCGAGAGATTTCTGATAATTCTCAGACGCTTAGTAATGCCTCCAACGACATGTCAGGAGTCGCTGACGAGGTTTCGTCTGGTGCTCAGGAAATGTCAGATATGGCAAAAGAGACTTCAGATTCTGCAAATCAGTTGAGTAATCATATGAATTCCGTTGCAGCAGCCAGTGAACAGGCAGCCACTAATGTAAGTATGGTCGCTGCGGCCGCTGAAGAGATGACCGCAACGGTCAATGAGATTGCAAAAAATTCAGAAAAGGCTCGGGTTGTTACCGGTGAGGCTGTAATAAAGGCCAAAAATGCATCTACTCAGGTTGATGAACTCGGAAGTGCAGCCCAGGAAATTAGTAAGGTCACTGAGGTTATTACCGAAATTTCGGAACAGACGAATCTGCTTGCACTTAATGCAACTATTGAGGCTGCCCGTGCTGGTGAGGCGGGACGAGGATTTGCTGTTGTTGCTAATGAGATTAAAGAGCTTGCAAGGCAGACAGCCCATGCCACTCAGGATATTAAAAACCGAATTGTTGGTATTCAGAAAAGTACTGACATGACAGTTACGGAGATAGGGCAGATTACCGAAGTAATACATATGGTAAATGATCTTGTTGCAACAATTGCCACAGCTGTGGAAGAACAGTCGGTAACTACCCAGGAAATATCGAGTAATGTGTCTCAGGCAGCCATTGGTATTGCTGAGGTAAATGAACGGGTAGCAGACAACTCAACCGTGGCCACAGAAATTGCCCATTCCATTAACCAGGTGGATGATGTTGCTAGAACGATGAATACTAATTCGTCTAAAGTAAGTGGCAATTCAGAGAATCTATTAGGGTTAGCTCAGCAATTAAATGATATGGTAGGAAAATTTAAAATTTAACTGCACTTCTTTCGATTTCATTTGATATTCTGAGCCGAAGTTTACCTTGCTGATAAAACGGTGGATAAGCCTCGTCTGAAAACTATTCTATACACAACAGACCGTCACTGACATAGGTTAGTGACGGTCTGTTGTGTATAGGGAAGCATGTTGATAGAGGCGACAATGCTGTTTGCGAGATGTGGGGTTCCAAGTAGATACAGGGCTTGGGCTTTATGGTGAAAGTAATACCAGGCCTGCTTACCAGGATGGAAAGTGGTCTGGTGTGTAAAATTTTCGCTACTGGGGATGAATTACTTGGAGTATTCTTCGATTGCGGTCATTTCTGCTTTTTGAATAATCGCGGCAAGTTCTCCACTCTCTTTCATTGCCTTAATGGTTGAATCCACTTTTGGGGCGATATCTGCTTTAGTCATCATGGATGTAGTGGAAGAGGTCTCGTATGGCAAGGGGCTTGTCGAGTTAGACTAGTTCATCAAAACCGAATTTTTTAATAATGATGAGCCTGTCAGTAGTGTTGGTCAATGCAACATCAGCTCGCCCTTTTAATACTGCCATCATTATTTTATCTGTACTGGACATATTTGTTATCTGGTTTGGCGACATTTCTGCCGTGATATTATCAGTGTGCTTGACTCCCAATACCTTGACAACTTGATACTTAGCCAGGTCTTCTTTATTGGTAATTACTATATCACTGCCCTTTTTTACAAAACCCATAGTTTCAAGTGAGTAATATGGTGTTGGTACCCGTACTACGGTAGGGTTGTTTTCTCCATAGGTGAAAATTCTCATTATTTCACCATCCTTGGCGCCGGAAGTCGCTTCTGCCTGAGCACGCTTACCAGGAAAGAGAGTAATCGTAACGGTGAGACCCAGTTTTTCATAAATCTTTGGAATGATAACCCTTCCAACTTCCTGTTCTACCAATCCTTCAATGGAAACATAATTGTAATCTGCCGCAAAAAATGGAGCTGGTATCAGTTGGGAGAATGCTAGAAAAGAAATGTAAAGTTAAATAGATGCCAGCCGTGTAAGTAATGATTTCATAATCTTTTCCATGGTGAATGTTTTTTAATGCGTTCAGGAAAGAACTCCATTGGGATTCTAGCTGTATCAGTTTTTAATGTCTAATTGATGGATAATTATAGGGCTGTTTCCAGTGAAATACTGGTTGTTGAGGAGGGTGACCAAGCGGGTCGAGGCAGGCAAAGAGCACAACGCGAATTTTACCAGGTAGTTTTTTGATGTGTGACGTAATACGTTGTTGCTACACCAAAATATATCATAGCCTGTGCTTTATGTTTGCCCTTGTTACGTTTTGCATTACTCTATTGGTCATACAGGTTTTGAAGTTGGCTGGCATTATCAGGTCATAAATACTCATTTGTTGATTGTAAGGGAAGAATGTTATGCATATTCTGGTTACCGGTGGAGCCGGTTATATAGGAAGTCACACATGTATAGAATTACTGAATGCTGGGTATACCGTGACTGTTGTTGATAATTTGAGCAATTCAAAAGAAGATTCTCTAAAGCGGGTTGAAGAGTTGACCGGCAAAAAGATCAGCTTTCACATCGTTGACCTGCTTGATAAGGAAAAGCTCAACGATGTATTTACCTCATTGGATGTACCTTTTGATGCCGTAATCCATTTTGCCGGGCTGAAGGCGGTTGGCGAGTCGGTACAGAAACCTTTATGGTATTATCATAACAACATTACCGGCACACTTGTCCTGTGTGAAGTTATGGCTAAACATGGTGTAAAAAACATTGTCTTTAGCTCCTCTGCTACAGTGTATGGCGACCCCGCCACTGTACCCATTGTAGAAAGCTTCCCTCTCTCCTGTACAAACCCTTATGGGCGTACTAAGCTCATGGTTGAAGAGATTCTTCAGGATATTTTCCTTGCAGACGACGCTTGGAATGTTGCCTTGCTCAGATATTTTAATCCGGTTGGCGCACATAAAAGTGGCAGGATAGGTGAGGACCCAAACGGTATACCAAATAATCTCATGCCATATGTTTCTCAGGTGGCAGTTGGTAAACTTGAACAACTCACTGTTTTTGGTAACGATTATGCAACTAAGGATGGAACAGGCGTACGTGACTATATACATGTTGTAGATCTGGCTGTTGGTCATGTCAAAGCAATAGAAAAGCTCACGGAATCTCCTGGCGTTGTCATCTACAACCTTGGGACCGGGCAGGGGTATAGTGTTCTGGAAATGGTTGAGGCCTTTAGGCAGGCCAGTGGTCGTAATGTGCCGTATGTGATTGCTGGCAGGAGGCCAGGTGACATTGCGGCGTGCTACGCAGATCCTGCCAAAGCTCTTGCTGAATTAGGTTGGAAGGCGGATAGAGGTATTCAGGAGATGTGTGAAGACACCTGGAGGTGGCAAACAGAAAACCCCGAGGGATATTCGGAATGATTTCATAACCTATATTGCTACACTTCTGAAGGATCGAGTAGGCGAGGTTGGTTTTCTTTTGGCTGTTAGCGTAAATTAATACTTATATATTAAGCTTTTGCAGTGTCTTCTGCAGGGGCTTTTCTTTTTTTGTTCCCTGTGAGCAGACGTAAACTGAACGTAGTCAATGGTTGGTTACGTGGTATGGTATATAGTATATATATAATGTACTATATATACACTGTTGTTTGATAAATTTGTTTGCGTCTAGATGGAAAGGTATGGACTGAACTATGCAACATATCCCACAATGTGGGCAATTGTGAAACATGGTTTCTAAAAGTGAAATATTAATACGCAATAAAAACGAAAACTTATCACGTAAGTTAGGGTTATGTTTAAAATAACTGCTTGAAGTTGCGTAAGCTGAATGGTAGTTTGACTCAAATTTTAACACCAAGCACACTTCGCACAATGGGAACAAGAATGTATTCGACAATAATTTTTGGCTGTGGCAATGAGATTATGGGTGATGATGGATTCGGGCCTGCGGTAATTGAACGCCTGAATTCTACGTATACTCTACCTGAAAATGTACAGGCTGTCGATGCTGGCACCGGCGTGCGTGAGTATTTGTTTGATTACCTGCTTACCGATGTTGGTCGCCCGGAAACGGTGATTATCCTTGATGCAGTTGATTATACAGATAAAAAACCTGGTGATGTGTTCAGGATTAATCCAACGGAGATTCCAGCTAAAAAGATCCATGATTTTTCCCTACATCAGTTCCCCACTGTAAACCTGTTGCTTGAACTTCAACAGCACACTGGTATCCGCGTGATAATTCTTGCGGCACAGGTTGAATATATTCCGGAGGAAATCGCTCCGGGCCTGACCCCAGCCATGTCTGCTGCTGTTTCAGTAGCATGTGAAGAGATTTTTCACATTCTTTCCGAACAAAGCTAATTGAGGTGATCGTTTATGATGTACGAATTTAAAGTCAGTGAACTGGCGGAGGAATTTGGAGTACATCGGAACACCATAAGAAACTGGATAAATGCCGGTACCCTTCCAGCAAAGGAAGGTCCAGGCAGAAAGTATCTTATGAAGTTCCAGGACTACCAGGGCCTTTGCGATAAGTTTGGTCGCGAGCCACTTGTCCGGCCTACCAGCCATGTAGATCTGAAGGCAGTAAAACCTGTAGAGAAAGTTGAAGGGGAGCCTATCCACCTTGCAGATACTGCGAGTGACTTGGTGCTTGATCCTTCCTGGGCAGATTCGTGCCTGACTTGTGGTTCATGTGCCAGCGCCTGTCCTATCTCCGGTGTTGGTGGGCTTGATCCACGCAAGATTGTACGTATGGCAGTTTTTGGCATGGACCAGGAGCTCATTGACTCTACATGGCCGTGGAAATGTACCATGTGCGCCAAGTGTGAGGAAGCCTGTCCCGCAAACATTAAGATTACGGCACTTATGCGGAAAATACGTGGGTCCAGAGATAGAAACCTGGTTCCCGGACCTATCCACAAAGGTGTTCAGATGTGCCTAGAACGCGGAAATAACCTTGGTATTCCAAAAGATGATTTCATCTTTCTCTGTGAGGATCTCGGGGAGGAATTGGCCGAGGATGAATGTCCGGGCTTCAAGACGCCTGTTGATGTGCATGGTGCAAGGGTAATGGTGACGGTTAACTCGAAAGAGCCGTTTGCTGAACCAGATGATATGAAGTGGTGGTGGAAAATTTTCTATTCTGCTGGTGAATCCTGGACGATTCCTTCTGAGCATTGGGAAGGGGTGAACTGGGGGCTGTTCTCCGGTGACGATGAAGCGATGAAAGTAGTTGTCGGCAGAATTGTCGATAACATGCGGAGGCTGAACTGTAAGGTTCTCCTCCTACCCGAGTGAGGCCACGCCTATTTTGCAACCCGGTCTGGGTTGACCAAGTGGTTTCCAGAAGCATTGAACGAGTTTAAAATCATGACTGTATTCGATTTACTTCTCGAATATATTGATGAAGGAAAAATCCAACTCGATAAATCCATTCATAATCTGCCAGCTGCGTATCATGATCCGTGTAACTACGGCCGCAAGTCATTAAAAACTTTTGGACAGGCATATTTTGAGGAAGGTCGTGCTGTTGCCCGTGCATGTGTTGAAGATTTGCGGGAGCTCAATCCGAATCGTAACGGTGCATACTGTTGTGGTGCCGGTGGTGGTGCCTGGGCAATGCCGTACTCCGACGAGCGGGTTTTTTATGGTCGAACAAAGGCACGGCAGATCCAGGAGTCGGGCGCAGAGCTTATAGTAGCTCCCTGCCATAACTGTAGAGATCAGATCATGAAATCTCTTAACAAAGAGTATGATTTGAATATAGAGGTGAAATACCTCTGGGAGCTGGTGGCAGACTCCTTGATTATTCCCAAGAAGCAGTAGTATACGGGATGTCTTGCAGTGTGAAGATGCTGTAAAAGGAGCTTTGACAAGAATTGGTGCACTTTCCCTACGGTCTAGAGAGGGTGCATGCACATATATACGAGAGGAGAGACCTGTCATGCTGGACAATAACAAGATTGGGTCGGTTATGATCGTGGGAGGTGGTGTCACAGGGATGCAGTCAGCCCTGGACCTTGCCGACTCCGGCTATTATGTTTACCTGGTTGAAAAATCAGGCGCAATCGGCGGGGCGATGGCTCAGCTGGATAAGACCTTCCCCACCAACGATTGCTCGATGTGAATCATCGCGCCAAAACTGGTGGAGTGCGGTCGGCACTTGAACATAAAATTGATGACGCTCAGTGAAGTTTCCGAAATTGCCGGCGAGGCAGGAGACTTTACAGTAACAGTAAAAGAAGCCCCACGTTATGTGGACATGGAAAAATGTATTGCCTGTGGTGCATGTACTGAGAAATGTCCTAAAAAAGTAGATAGCGAGTACGATGCATCTACTGGAAAACGCAAGGCCATATATGTTAAATATGCCCAGGCGGTGCCACTGAAATATCAGATTGATGCAGAGAACTGTATACGTTTGAAAAAGCCAGGGGCATGCGGATTTTGTGAGAAAGTCTGCGATGCCGGGGCTATCAATTTCGATGATACCGAGAAAATCCACGAAATACATGTGGGTGCAGTAATTCTCTCCCCTGGGTTTGAAGCTTACGATCCAACCAATGCAGGTGTCTGGGGATATGGAACCTTTCCAAACGTTATTACTTCCCTGCAACTTGAGAGATATCTTTCAGCCTCAGGTCCCACTGAGGGACATCTCATTCGTCCTTCCGATGGCAAACCAGTCAACAAGGTTGCATTCCTGCAATGTGTGGGGTCAAGGGATGAGAACCTCTGTGGAAATGGCTACTGCTCATCTGTCTGCTGTATGTACGCGATAAAAGAGGCGGTTATTGCTAAGGACCATGCTCCTGGTCTGTCAACCTCCATTTTCTATATGGATATGCGGACTCATGGCAAGGAGTTTGACCGCTATATGGTGCGTGCTAAGACGGAAACGGGTGTTCGCTTTGTACGTTGCAAGGTTAACGGGGTTGAACCTTCAGGAAATACCGGAGATCTCCGAATTTCCTATGTGAATGAGCAGGGGCGTCAGTTAGAAGAGTATTACGATATGGTTGTGCTTTCAGTCGGCCTCCAGACGTCCAAGCAGATGGTTCAGCTTGCAGATGTTGCAGGAATCAGACTTACCGCTGACAAGTTTGCCGCTACTTCTGATTTTGCACCGGTAACTACCTCAAGAGAAGGTATTTATACCTGCGGAGCTTTTTCTGGGCCAAAAGATATTCCTCAGTCTGTTGTGGAAGGATCTGCTGCTGCTGCTGCCGTTGCAGAGAGCTTGTCGCCTGTCAGGCATCAGTTGTCTACCATGCCGACCTTCCCCACTGAAAAGGACGTGAGTGATGAAGACCCACGTCTAGGTATCTTCGTATGCCACTGTGGTTCCAATATTGCGGGGGTAGTCGATGTAGCTGCAGTTGAAGAATATGCAGCTACACTGCCAAACGTGGTTTATGTCGAACGAAACCTGTTCTCCTGCTCACAGGATACGCAAGATATGATCGTCAAACGTATCCAGGAACAGAATCTTAACCGGATTGTTATCGCAGCCTGTACTCCACGGACACACGAACCACTGTTCCGTGAGACATTAAAAGCTTCAGGTTTAAATGAATACCTGGTTGAGATGGCCAATATCAGAAACCATAATTCCTGGGTGCATTCCGACAACCCGGCAATGGCAACTGCCAAGGCGAAAGACCTTGTTCGGATGGCAGCAGCGAAAGTGATATATGGTGCGGCACTACAGCCGATTTCTGTACCGATAACCCAGAAAGGGCTTGTTGTTGGCGGGGGTGTTTCCGGAATGACAGCTGCGCTTAATCTGGCGGATCAGGGATTTGAGGTTCATCTGGTGGAACGTACTGACATTCTTGGTGGAAATGCGTTGCATCTCAAAGACACCTGGTCTGGAGAACATATCCCAGGTCGTGTTGCAAAGTTGATTGATAAAGTGGTTTGGAATGACCGCATTGTAATCCACAAAGAATTTGAGGTCTCCGGGGTTGAAGGGTTTGTCGGTAACTTTAAGACTACCATTAAGACCAAGGACGGACTGAGTAAAACCATTGAACATGGTGTAGGTATAATCGCTACAGGTGGTTCTATATACTCCCCGAACGAGTACGGGTATCGCAAGATACAAAAAGTTGTTACGTCGATCGAGTTTGACAAACTGCATGAATTGAAGGAAAAGCATGTCAGCTCAGCCAACACCTTCGTTTTCATTCAGTGTGTAGGATCCCGTGAGGGTGACGCGATGTACTGCTCAAAAGTTTGTTGTACCCATTCGGTACAGACAGCAATTGAGCTGAAAAAAGAAGATCCAAAACGTAATATTTTCATTCTGTATCGTGATATGCGAACGTACGGTCAGCGTGAAGCGCTGTACCGGCAAGCACGTAAGATGGGTATTATCTTTATTAATTATGAGCTGCATGGCAAACCTGAAGTTGAGGAAAAGGGCAAAAAGATCGATGTTAAAGTCTGGGATCATGTCCTCCATCGTCCTCTGGAAATTGAGGCAGATATGGTGATTCTGGCTTCTGCAATCCGGCCGAAGGAGAATGCCAAGGATCTGGCAAAGTTGTTCAAGGTACCTGTGGACAGCGATGGCTTCTTCCTCGAGGCGCACGCCAAGCTGAGACCTGTGGATTTCTCCACAGACGGCATGTTTGTGGCGGGACTTGCGCACTATCCAAAACCGATGGAAGAGTCAGTTGCTCAGGCGCTAGCCGCTTCTTCACGTGCAGCGACCTTGCTTTCAAAGCACGAAGTTTCGCTTGATGCGATCAAAGCTACAGTGGATAAAGACAACTGTGATGGTTGTGCACTATGTGTCGATGTTTGTCCATATAAAGCTATTACGCTTATCAGTCGAGACAATGATGGAGTTTCTGAGAAACTTATCAGTGTGAATAAGGCCCAGTGTAAAGGATGTGGTCTTTGTCAGGGAACATGCCCTAAACGTGGTGTATACGTGGCTGGTTTTTCCATGAAACAGATCAGCAGCCAGATTCAGGCCGCACTTGCCGTCTGAAATCATGGTGCCGAATAATATAACAGTGAATGTAACAAGGAGTAGATCACATGAGTTTTGAGCCGAAGATCATTGCATTTTGCTGCAACTGGTGCTCCTATGCCGCTGCTGATCTCGCGGGAATTTCCAGAATGCAGTATCCGCATAATGTGCGGATTATACGAGTGATGTGCTCAGGGATGGTTCATCCCGAGCATGTTATGGATGCCTTAGGGCAGGGAGCTGACGGGGTTATGGTTCTTGGCTGACACCTCGGTGAATGTCATTACCTGGATGGTAATTATAAAGCTATGAGCCGCTCCGACATGATCAATTCAGTGTTGGATGATTTTGGATATGACAGTAAACGGTTTGAAATAGCCTGGGTTTCCTCGGCTGAACCAGATCGATTCGCTGCAGCTGTGACAGATATGACTAAACGTATCAAGCAGTTGGGCCCAATTAACAGTCAGAATGCCGAGGCGGCATAAAGGGGGTTGAGATGGGAGTAACTACTGCTTTGGAATGGTTGGGATCATGTTCTGGTTGCGAGATAGCGATTCTTAACATCGGTGAGGAGTTGATTCCTCTTATCACTGAGGCGCTCGACATCGTACATGCGCCGGTACTGATGGATCACAAGTATTTTGGCCAGACGGGGGAGGGTGTAACCCTGGAGATCCCAAAAGCCGTTGTGGGTATCGTTACCGGTGGTGTAAGCAATCACGAGCATCTTGAGGTTCTTGAAGAGATGCGCAACAAGTGTGATGTGCTTATCGCTCTTGGGTCATGTGCGACCCATGGTGGCATACCTGCGTTGATGAACGGACAGGATCAGCGGCAAAGCTGGGAGGAGATTTTTCAGACGCATACTACTGACGCCGATGCTAAAATCCCTACCATTGAGGTGCCTGCCCCGCTGGATCGAGTATATGCCTGTGATGAAAAGGTAAAGATAGATATGCAGTTACCGGGTTGTCCACCAAACCCGGCGCATATCGCTGAAGTTCTTACCGCATTACTTGAGAATCGTGCGCCGGTATTGCCGGGCAAGAGCGTTTGTGATACCTGCCCGACCAAACGTGAGGGTAAAGGTGAGGTGACTAAGATAAAACGTTTTCTTACCAATGCCAAATATAATGCTGATGAGCCATTGAGCGAGATGCGCTGTCTGCTGGAGCAGGGGTATCTCTGTATGGGGCCAGTGACTGCGGCAGGTTGTTCACGTCGTGGCGCGCCAAGCTGTATTACCGCTCGCGTTCCTTGCCGTGGCTGTTTTGGTCCTGTCCGTAAGGATGGGAACCAGTTACTGGACATGATGAACGCACTGGCAAGTAACGGTATAGATTTTAAATCAGTTATCGACAGACGTTCTGTGCTGCGCTTTTCCGGTGCACACGGTTTGCTTAAGCCGCTTGTAAAACGGCAAAATAAGGAGGAAGCATAATATGGGCACAGTGCTAAATATAGCCCCGGTTTCCCGAATTGAAGGACACGCCAAAATTGCCATCCATTTGGATGATAGTGGCAATGTGGAAGATGCATTCCTCCACATTCAGTCCCTGCGTGGGTTCGAGAAATTTATAGAGGGACGGCCAGCTGAGGAGGTCCCTCGTATCGTCAACAGGATTTGTGGCATTTGTCCCTGGATGCATCACCTGGCCTCAAATAAGGCAGTTGATGAAGCTTTTGGTGTTAAACCCACCTTGACTGGCCACAAGTTACGTGAAATGTGCCAGGTTATGGCTCATATCAATGACAAAATTCTCCATTTCTTCTTTCTTGCTTCTCCAGATTTTGTTCTGGGGCCGGATGCAGATTACTCGGTTAGAAATGTTATCGGTGTTGCAAAGGCTAATCCTGAACTGGCTGCCAAGGTAGTGAAAATGCGCCAGCTTGGGCAGATGATGCTGGAACGTTTTGCTGGTAAGGCTATCCATCCTATCGCAGGTGTAGTCGGTGGTTTTGCTAAGCCACTTCTTGAGGAAGAACGCCAGGAGATGCTGAAAGAAATGCAGACCCTGCTCGATTTTTCCCTTTACTCACTCGATTTTGCGATCAATAACGTCTTTTCAAAATACATGGACGTTATCAGCGAACTCGGTAATATCACCACTGGTTTCCTGGGTACGGTAGATCGTGAAGATGGCTCACTCAGACTCTATGACGGCAAGCAGCGGTTGATGAAGCCCGATGGCAGTTATGTGGATTTTGAGGGTGATGACTATGCTGATTACTTAGGCGAGCACGTAGAGCCTTGGGCATATTCGAAAATGCCGTATGCTAAATCGTGGAATGAAGGATTCGATCTGGATCTTGCTGCACCACGGGGAATTTATCGCTCTAATACTCTTGCACGGATCAATATCTGCGATAAGATTTCAACACCACAGGCCAATGCAGCACTTGAACAGTTCCGCAGTCAGTTTGGTCGACCGGCTCAGCAGACATTGCTCTACCACTATGCACGGCTTATCGAAATGGTCTACGCATGTGAGCGTACCATCGAACTGCTGCAGTGGGAAGGTATAACGGATACAGATATCAGAGCAAAGGTTGAGCCAAAGGCGGGACGCGGTGTCGGTATTGTTGAGGCGCCTCGCGGTACACTCATCCATGATTATGTAACTGACGACAATGGTTGTATCGAAAGTGCCAATCTGATAGTAGGTACTACTCATAATATCGCACCTATGAATATGAGTGTAAAGCAGGCAGCTACCACACTTATCAAGGATGGTGTCTATAATGAGGGTTTGCTCAATCAGGTGGAGATGGCTGTCAGAGCCTACGACCCCTGAATGTCATGTGCAACCCACCGCCTGGATGGCGGTGTACCTGTAGCAGTTTCCATTATCAACTCCAACGGTAAGGAAATTGATACATTAACAAATTAGTTCATTACACCAGTAACAGGCAAATTTTCAAGAAATATTTGCCTGTTACTGGTTTGTCGCATATGCCCGTATGCAAGATGGTCAAGTTTTGGCTGTTTTTTTAATGATGAAATAGTCGAGAATGTTATAGTAGGGGCATATGTGGATATTTTCCTCTTGAATAGAAGCACTGTTCGAAATAAGGAGACCAGAATGCCACAACGAAGTGAAAGAGGTAAGCGTGTTCAGGTTCGGGCGGAGAACCCTTCCGGTGTTTGCGGCTATGTTGATCATATGACTATTGACGAGCTGAAAGCGCGTGCTGTAGGCGAAGAATTTGATGCAACCTGTCCAGCCTGCGGTATGTTTCACCTCACAAAAGAAGAAATCGATATTTTAAATAAAGAAAAGATTACCAGATCCCAGAATTATGCGGATATGAGAAAAGAAGCCGAAGAGGAGGGCTGACAGTTATATCTGTATCTGCATCTGGAGCGATCATTCCGATAATGTCAGCGGGTACTGTTACCTCTTTGGCATTCAATGAGTTTGACCAGTGCGGGGCCGGTACGCGGCCCCGTAGTTAGTTAAGTTCTATCATAGATCCCTGATTGAGAAGGTGAAGAATTGAGAGATCCGGAACTGTTGCTCGAAAGGCTGCACGAAATTGTCGACAGACCAACCAGAATCATGGTTGTGTGTGGTGCTCATAATCAAGCAATATTGCGTTATCGTCTACGTGATCAACTCCCGAACATGTTGGAACTCGTCTCCGGGCCAGGCTGTTCCGTTTGTGTAATGCCTGCCGGCCACGTTGATGCTTTTGTTAAGGTTGCTTTGAAACCTGATGTTATAACTGCTACCTGTGAGGATCTGCTTCAGGTTCCAGGAAGCAGGGAATCACTATCCTCTATTCGGGATAAAGGTGCTAGGGTTGAAGTGATCACAACTCCCCATGACTGTCTGGAGTTGGCAAGAAGAGAACCAGGAAAAATTATTGTTTATCCAGCAGTAGGTTTCGAAGCAACGGCGCCATCTGTAGCAGAGACTATTCTTGAAGCAGCCAGTGAAGGCATCGATAATTTCTGTGTTATTCCTTCAATTCGTCTTCTGCCACCGACCCTTGATTCTATCATGGGTGATCCTGATATCAATATTGACGGTCTGCTCTGCTCTGATCATGTTACAACTATTTCAGATACTGAGGCGTATACCAGTCTTGCCAAAAAATATAATCTTTCCTGTTGTATAGCCGGTTTTGAACAGTCAGATATCCTGCGCGGTCTTATCAGCATGGTTATGCAGATACGGCATGGCGTGTCGCTCTTTGATGACAGTTCAGCAATTATTTATTCCTCAGAAGACAGCACAAATGCACGTAAAATGGTGTCAGAGGTGTTCTTTGCTGTTGATACAGCCTGGAGAGGGCTGGGGACAATAGCCGAGAGTGGTTTTGTCATTCGTGATGAACTGTCGCTGTATGATGCGACTAAGCGCTTTAATGTACGATTTATGGAAGGTGAGGAACGCTGCTCCTGTCACTGTGATATGATAATCTCGGGTCGTGGATTACCGACTGATTGCCCTTCTTTCGGTATGGCCTGCACCCCGCAAAATCCTATTGGACCATGTATGATTTCCAGTGAAGGGATCTGCTGCTCATACTTCAAATACAATGTTGAGCAGTCTCGGGTAACAGTTTGATAGAGTACTGTAACTGAGTCAGGCGTGGTTGGTAGCGCCTGTGCATAACGTCCTGTTCGAGACGGAGTGTAATTCTATAATGATATACGATCAAAACCGGCAACAGGTAACGTAACCTGTTGCCGGTTTTTTATTTTCAGATCAACAGCGTGTGTGGGGTCAGCCCCAGATGTCGTCTTGTTCTGGTTCAAGCTGCATGATAAATTCTGTCCAGTCCCATGGACTGTTTTCAATCTGACCGCCAATTGTTTTTGACGTCTCGTTGTCATTTTCCCATTTTTGTTTAACCAGCAATTTAAAGTGAGTTCCCTGTCCATCGATGATGATTGAAAGTATATCGGCGTTGGCATCAAGGTTCTTAGGGATGCGATTGAGTGACATACCAAATCGGGATATATCCATTACTGTTCCGGTATAAAAATCTTTTCCGTCGGATATGTCGGCTCGTAAGCCGCGAATGGGAATTCGTGGATGTCTTCGTTTGTCCATACGTTTCACCTGCTGCTGAGTTGATATGACCAATTTCCCGGCTCACTCCGGATAATCAGCGCACTCACCTAAATCTCATTCCCCGTGTTACTCCCCTGATCTAAATAAACCTCTACTCCCTCTTTCATTGTAGGCATGAGGAGAGAAAAGCCAAGAAAAAAATCCTGACAAACATGGAGTGGAATTGTATGCCTGAAAATATCTCTATGGTTATAGGGAGATAAGGTTTGAAGGCCTATTTTGAACCTCACGAAAATATGATTGAAGTACTTTTGTCTCGGTTTATTCCCGTCCGTTATAGGTGCCTAGTTGATAAGTGAGCGTTAATGTATTGATACCGCTGATTAATTGCCCTGGAAGCATAGCTATTTCCAATTTGACAAAAAGATATTTCTTAGGGATAGTGGCGACTCAATGTGACAGTCTTGTAGAATTATGAAGGTGACTAAACACTATGCAGGTCAGTATGAAGAGTATGTTTGAGTTTCAGCGTGGAAGAGGGCTGTTCCTTTGGCTTGACCGCGTGGGACGTTGGATTCTTGCTATAGTTTTCCTTTATGCCGGTGTACCAAAACTTGCTGATCCCCAGCTTTTCGCAACTATTATTGGAGCATACGGACTATTGCCGGACTCTCTGTTGCTGCCGGTTGCTGTTTTGTTGCCGCTTGCTGAGGTTGCTGCTGCTCTATTACTTTTTTGCGGAAGGAGGGAGGGGCTTTGGCTTTCGGCTTTCATGATGCTGCTTTTCCTATGTGTTTTAGGGTACGGCATTTTTCTAGGTCTAGATATTGATTGTGGATGCTTTGGGCCTGAAGATCCTGAACATGCCGCATTTTCAGGTTTGCGTGGGTCATTTATCCGGGACCTTATGCTCTGCATCCCACTACTATATGGCTTGTATTACCATTATTATAACAGATCTACATTGCATGGAGAGAAACGATGAAGAACAGAATTGTTGTTTTGCTTATTGTAGTACCATTTCTTTTAGCAGGGAATGCATTTGGCTTTGGTACTTCAAAATTTGAAAAGGAAGTTATCACTGAGACGGCTGCCACAAAGCTGACTCGTGAAGTAGTACGTGGAAACTATGATGTTATCACAACTGAGGAGCTACAGGAGGCTATCCAAGCTGGAGAAGATATACTCATAGTAGACACCATGCCGTATGAAGAGAGTTATGTAAAGAACCACATTCCTGGTGCCAAACAGTTTCTTTTTCCAATTCCTGAGATGACAGAGTGGAGCAATGAAGATACTGCTGGCAAGAGCAAGGAAGACTTTGTGGCTCTTTTGGGTGATGATAAAGAGAAAAAACTTGTTTTTTATTGTGGATTTGTAAAGTGTACCCGCAGTCATAATGGTGCTATGTGGGCACGTAAACTTGGCTATACCAATGTGTTACGCCAACCTGGTGGAATTTTTGCCTGGAAGGGTGCTGGTTATGATGTGAGCAGTGGCAAATGAGTTTTATGAATTCCAACTCATAGAAAAGTGATGGTTGATCAAGCTGCCAAGGTGTCAGCCATCACTTTTGACAGATCAAGCAGTTGATAGGGTTTAGTGATGAAGTTGGTAAAGCCCGCCTTTTGATAATTTTGAAGGATAGGGTCATCAGAATAACCACTTGAGACTATGGCTTTCACTGAGGGGTTGATTTCCTGCAAATGGATAACAGCAGTTGCTCCACCCATGCCACCTGGAATGGTCAAATCAAGGATAACTGCTTCTATCTCCTGCCTTTCTTCCCAGTCTTTTTTATATATTTCTATAGCTTCATCACCATCGTATGAATGGAGTGTGGTGTAGCCAAGATAGCTGAGCATTTCCTCCATGATATTGTGGATGGTCTCATCATCATCCATTACCAATACTAATCCCTTTCCTGTAGGCAGTATATTTGTTTCTTGAGCTATCTGCGGATGTCTTTCACTGGTTGCCGGAAGAAATATTTCGAAGGTTGTTCCTTGCCCTGTAGTCGATCTTACAGAAATAGAACCATTATGTTTTTTTACAATAGAATGGACAATGGCTAACCCGAGACCGCTACCTTTGTTACTGTCTTTGACCTTGGTAGAAAAGTAGGGATCAAAGATCTTATTGATATGTCCGGGGTCAATGCCAGGTCCAGTATCTTCTAGGATAAGTTGTACGTATGAGCCACTTTCCAGCCCATGAATTTCATCGTTGGTAAGGGCTTTGTTACGACACCTTATTCGTACAGATCCTCCTCCTTTCATCGCTTGGGAACTGTTCAGTATAAGATTCTGAATAACCTGATTGATCTGGCCTTTATCCATATGAACAGCCCAGAGGTCCTCTTCGAAATCATAGCTGCAATGTATGTTACTTCCTGAGAGGATGAAACTTGCAGATTCGCGGATGAGGCCTGGCAGGTGCTCCGTGGTACGCACTGGTTCACCACCTTTAGCGAAGGTAAGTAGTTTACCTGTAAGATCTTTTGCTCGCATGGAGGCGTTTTTAGCAGAATTGAGCAGCTCAAGAACTTTTGGACTGGTATCCGGTAACTGTTCAGCTAAGGAGATATTGCCAATAATAGCCACGAGGATGTTATTAAAGTCGTGAGCTATGCCACCGGCTAGTACACCAATTGATTCAAGTTTACGTACTTTAAGAAGCTCCTCCTCCATACGCAGTTTGGCGGTAATATCTTCTACGGACCAGATGATACCAAATACGTTTTCTTCAATACGAGATAAACGTCCACGCAGCGAGCAGATAATAGTGGTGCCATCTTTTCGTTGCATTTCCGTTGTGGTTTCTTGTACTCCTTCATGCTTTAAGAGGGTGAAAAATTTACTACCAGCTTCTTCATAATAGTCCTGACTCTCATAGAGAACTTTGGAGTTTTTTCCTATCAGTTCGTTGGGGGCATAACCCGTTATCTGGCAGAACTCCATATTCACCCTCAGGATAATTCTGTCCATGCTGACAAAGGCAATACCCACAGGTGAGTTGTCAAGCAGGGTCTGTTGTTGTTCGGAAAGTGTCTTCAGATTTTGAGCCATCTGCTCTGCATTATTTTTTGCTTCTGTCAGTTCAGATGTCCGTTCGGTTACCTTCTGTTCCATATTTTGATAGGATTCACGAAGATTATGACTCATCTCATTAATAGATTGTGCCAGAGCACCAATTTCGTCCTTTCTTTTTTCCTGGTCGGTAATAGAAAATTTGCCTGCGGCTATTTCTTGAGTGGTATGTGATAGGCGAAGAATAGGTGCAACAAGCCTTGAATGTATAAAGTAGCTGAGAGCTAAACCGATTAACAGCAGTTCCATGGCCAGAGCAATGCCGATATAATAGGATGTGGAATTAATTTGTTTGTTTACCGGGGTGAGATTGATGCCAAGCTGAACCCTGCCAAGAAGGGTGTTGTTACTTACAATAGGTGCAGCAAATTCTACGATATCCGCGTCTTCTTCTTGTTGTGTGGACTTTTCAAGATTTCCGGCCATCAAGTTGTCGTTTGCGTCATAAATAAGACAGAAAGCAACCAGCCTTCCGTGTTCTATCTGGGAGATATAATTATCCAGCTGGTAGATGCTGAATTTTTGAATAGGGGAAATAGAAATTTGAGCTATAAAATCGACCGTCTCCTGACCATAGGCTTTGATCTGGTCGAGCATCTTGTTGCGTTGTTCCTGGATCGCAATATTGCCAAAAACCGTGAGGATCAAAGCTATAATGAGAATAATACCAATCGGGATGTGCAGCCGCATTGACCTCAGAACACCTGAGAAAAGTGGTAAGTTGGTGTCGAATTTCGGTATTTGCATGGAACTCAGATTGAAGATTTACGGTTGAGAGTTTTCCAAAAAATCAGGGACAGTAATTTTTCCCTCTATGATCTCTTGCTTAAGGTTCTGTAAGGTGTTGAGTGTGGTCTCACCAATGATATCCTTGGTGTATGTCATGGGTGATAACGATATACCATCATTGTCAAGTCCATAGCGGATCACTCCAGGAGTAAACTCACCGCGGAAGGCTTTAAGCGTCTCTTGGTAGAGGGCTATGTCCAGTCGTTTCATCATGCTGGTGAGAACAAGCCCTTGGGCCATATGATCCTGATCAGCATCGACGCCAATGACAAATTTACTGCTGGCAGTAGCCGCGTTGATAACACCATTGCCACTTACCCCGGCAACGGCAAAAATGACGTCCACTCCACTCTCATATTGTTTCATCGCAAGCTGATAGGCTTGCTCCGGGTTATTGAAGCTACTATAGTCAATCGACTCGGAGATGAAATCGACTGTAATCTCTGTGTCTGGAGAAGTATATGTAATACCTTCAGTGAAGCCTACCTGGAAAGCCCGGATAATAGGAATGTCAATTGCTCCGATAAAGCCGACCTTCTTGGATGTAGAATGCAGTGAGGCAAGCGCTCCTGCTAAAAAAGCTCCCTCATGCTGACTATAAATTATCGTTTTGAGGTTTGGATATTCGCCACCATCAAAATCGTTGGCGATGAATAGTATTTGTGGATTGCGGGGAGCAAATTCATCAATGAGGGGAATAAATTGTTCTCCATTCAAAACAATGAGGTTCGCACCCTCATCGAGCACTTCCCGTATTAATCCCGCCATGGAGATGCCAGGTTCCCATTCTCTCAAGATGAGTGTGAAATTGCACTCTTCCCGGGCCATTCCAAGTCCTACCCAGGTCATGTCGTTAAACGACTCGTCGCCAAGACCACCAGAACCTGTCAATAGAGCCACTGTCCATGCAGAAACCGCAGATGGTACCAGTAACGTAAGAACTATCAGAGTGCACCGGAGAATATGGAGGAAGGGTATGGGTTTCATAATTATTTAGTTGATTTTATAGGGGGAGCAAGTGATGGCCTATCGGGTATTGGTTTACTGATAGGCGTTTTACCTTCGATTATCTGTTGTTTCAAAAGAGAAAGTTTACGGTGTACCTCCTCTGGAATAATATCCTTGGTATAGGTCATGGGAGTGAGTGATATCCCACCTTCCTTTAGCCCGAAGGTGTATACACCATGTACCTTTTCACCGCTGAATATTTTATTGAGAATGGAGGCGGTGGCTTTGTCCAATCGTTTCATGACGCTTGTCAGCACATAGCCTTCAGCCATATGGTCCTGATCTGCGTCAACACCGATCACAAATTTCTGCTGTTGCCGCGCAGCTTGAATTATGCCGTTTCCGGTCAGCCCTGCTGCCCCGAAAATAATATCGACCCCTTCATTAAACATGATGTTAGCTGCATTGAATCCAAGAGTCGGATTGTTGAATCCGGAGAGTGAATCTTCAGGTTGTGATAGAAATTGATCGACAACCTCAGTCTCTGGGGCAGCATATAGGGCACCCTCTTTGAAGCCGCTTTGAAAGGATCTGATTACCGGTATGTCCATACCTCCGATAAAACCGATTTTATGACTTTTACTCATCCACGCAGCAAGGGCTCCTGCTAAAAATGATCCTTCGTGTTGTCCGAATTCTGTAGCGATAACATTATCCAGGCCGGACAGTGGAAAGTCATTGATGAGAAACGTACGTTGAGGGTGTTGAGCTGCATAAGTTTCGATAATGTTCCTGTATTCCCAGCCATTGACCACGATGATATTTGCGCCTCTGGCAATGAGGCGATCCATAGAGACTTGGCGTGACTGCTCTGTGAAATCGGCGGACTGTTCTCTGATGAGGGCGAAATCATGGCGTGATCTGGCCTGAATCAGACCAGCATAGGTCATGTCATTGAATGACTGATCGCCAAGGCCGGATGATGGGAGAAGAAAACCGACAACATTTTCAGCATGACTGACTGAATGAAATAACAGGGCAAACAGGCAACAAATGATGCTGAATGTACGCTTTTCCAAATGAGATACCTCTGGTAATGGGCTTCCGGCCAGTAAATAGGGTATGGCGGTAAGCAATGTCAGTAACCCGAATGCCTCACCAGTTCATATGATACATCTTTAACAAATTGTAAAAAAAACAAGATGTACAACTTGAACAAATGATCATGTACTACAGCTACTTAAGACGAATTCTGACAAAATTATCATGAGAAATGTGGGTGAAACACCTTCAGTATAGCATTAGCTATGAATTGAAGCCAATGACATATCTGGTTGTCATGCTATTTTATTACAATTGTTAAAGACTGGTGAACTCTGGTAAACTGTGCAGGAATGTTAACCGCAATGACCAGTGTTTCAGAGAAGCATGGCATACGCCAATTAGCAATTTCTGAAAATAGATAGTAGATGATATATCTCATGTGTCGTGTGCCACTTCTGTGTCTCGGCAACACGACTGCAATATTTTAAGAGTGCTTCTGAAACGGAGCACTATCGGGTACGGAGGAGCGAATGGCCATTTATGACCATACCCTTGTTAAGGATAACTGTGGATTTGGGTTAATTGCCCATATGGATGGGGAAGCGAGCCACAGGATTGTACGGACCGGAATTCAATCCCTTGCCAGAATGGCTCATCGGGGTGGAATAGCCGCCGATGGACGTACTGGAGATGGCTGTGGATTACTGTTGCAAAAACCTGATCTATTTTTCCAGGAAGTTGCCCGTGAGAATGGTTGGACACTTGGTAACAGGTATGCAGTGGGCATGCTTTTTCTCAGTCAGGATCGGCAGCGGGCAGAGGCTTCGCAGCAGATAATTGATGATGAGTTAGCACGGGAGACGCTCACCGTTGTCGGCTGGCGGGAAGTTCCGATTGACCCGTCCGTGCTTGGAGAGTTGGCCCAAAAGACTTTGCCACGGATAATGCAGGTAATAATTAATGCACCTTTTGCCTGGGGTGCTACTGATCTTGAACGCCGTCTGTATATGGTACGTCGTCGGGTGGAAAAACGACTCGCTGATGACCCTGACTTCTATGTGGCTTCATTATCTACTCTGGTTGTCGTCTATAAAGGGCTTTGCCGCCCTGCGGATTTGCCTAGATTTTATCTCGATTTAGCTGACTTGCGCATGCAGTCATCCATTTGTCTTTTCCATCAGCGCTTTTCAACTAACACGCTGCCACGTTGGGAGCTTGCCCAGCCGTTCCGTTTTCTTGCCCATAACGGTGAAATCAACACTATCACTGGTAATCGCCAATGGGCCAGGGCACGAAGTTATAAATTTCGTTCCCCGTTGCTGCCAGACCTCCAGGATGCGGCTCCTTTCGTTAATGAACATGGTTCAGACTCCTCTTCTCTTGATAACATGCTTGAGCTTTTTCTGGCTGGCGGCATGGGGCTTTTTCGAGCATTTAGGCTGTTGATCCCACCTGCCTGGCAGAACCATCCCGATATGGATGAAGATCTCCGGGCCTTCTATGATTTTAACTCGATGCATATGGAGCCATGGGATGGCCCAGCCGGTGTGGTTATGAGTGATGGGCGTTTTGCTGCCTGTGGTCTTGATCGTAATGGGTTACGTCCTGCTCGCTATGTAATTACCCGAGATCGTCTTATAACGCTGGCTTCGGAGGTAGGTATCTGGGATTACGGCCCGGATGAAGTGGTAGAAAAAGGCAGAGTCGGGCCCGGTGAGTTGTTTGTTATTGATACGCACACCGGAAAACGGTGGGCCTCGTGGGATATAGATAAAGAATTAAAGTCTCAGCATCCGTATAAAAAATGGTTGGGTACATGCTGTACTACTTTAAAACCATTTGAGGAAATGACGGATAGTGTAATTGAGCTGGAACGACCAGAGGACGACTTAATTGTCTCTCAAAAAGTTTTTGGCTACAGTAGAGAGGAAATTGAGCAGGTTGTTCGAGTGTTGGGTGAAACAGGTAAAGAGGCTATGGCGTCTATGGGAGATGATACGCCCATGGCTGTTTTGTCCACCAAGGACCGCAGTCTTTATGACTATTTCCGACAGAAGTTCGCGCAAGTCACTAATCCACCAATCGATCCACTACGTGAAAGCCATGTTATGTCCCTGGCCACATCCATTGGGCGGGAGCAAAATGTGTTTAATGAAACACGTGGTCATGCCTGGCGGGTATCATTTCGTTCCCCAATTTTGGTTCGCAGTGATTTTGAGCAATTATTGAACCTCGATGAACAGTATTATCGTCATGTGATGTTGAGTCTCAATTATCCGGCGGGAGAAGAGCTTGACCATGCTGTTATCAAGCTCTGCGAGCGGGCATTGGAGGAGGCTAAAAATGGTGCGGTACTTCTGGTGTTATCTGATCGGGACCTCAGTGAGGAGAGCCTACCGATTCCTGCAGCCATGGCGGTTGGAGCCGTACAGCGCACTCTGGTAGAGAATAACCTGCGCTGTGACACGAATATACTAGTGGAGACTGGCAGTACTCGAGATTCACATCACTTTGCTGTTCTTCTCGGGTTCGGTGCCACTGCCATCTATCCCTATCTCGCTTATGAGACCTTATCAAGTTTAGTGAAGAAAGGGGTGATGCAACTCTCTGTTGCCGAAGCAATAGGCAGGTACCGTAAAGGCATTAACACAGGACTTTTGAAAATTCTCTCAAAGATGGGTATTTCTACTGTTGCCTCGTACCGGAATTCAAGGCTGTTCGAGGCGGTGGGCCTCGCTGACAGTATCACTGATCTTTGCTTTCGTGGCGTGGCAAGCCGAATAGGTGGTGCCGATTTTAACGATTTCCATGAAGAGCAACAGACTCGATCGAAAAGAGCCTGGCAATTACGGCATCAGCCACTGCCGGCGGGTGGTTTGATTCGTTATGTGCATGGTGGTGAATATCATGCATTTAATCCGGATGTTGTGCAGACTCTGCAACGGGCAGTACGCTCTGGCAGCTATGATGAGTATTGCCAGTTCTCGCGCCTGGTCAATGAACGTCCAGTGGCAAGTATTAGAGATTTGCTTTCGCTGGAGTGTGGGGGTAACGCTGTATCCATTGACGAGGTTGAACCTCCTGAAAACTTTTATGCCCGTTTTGATTCGGCGGCCATGTCTATCGGTGCGCTGAGTCAGGAAGCACATGAAGCTCTGGCTATTGCCATGAATCGTCTGGGAGGATTTTCAAACAGTGGTGAGGGTGGAGAAGATCCCGCTCGTTTCGGTACTGAGAAGGTATCCAGAATAAAACAGATAGCTTCAGGACGGTTCGGGGTCACACCTGCTTACCTGGTGAATGCCGATGTCTTGCAGATTAAGATGGCCCAAGGAGCAAAACCTGGTGAAGGTGGTCAGTTACCAGGACATAAGGTTACCCCCCAGATAGCTCAGTTACGCTATTCAATACCCGGAGTTACCCTTATCTCTCCTCCGCCTCATCATGATATTTACTCTATTGAGGATCTGGCGCAGTTGATTTTTGATCTGAAACAGGTCAATCCGACGGCTCAAGTTAGTGTTAAGCTGGTATCAGAACCGGGAGTAGGCACAATTGCTACAGGTGTGGCCAAGGCCTATGCCGATCTGATCACCGTTTCTGGCTATGATGGAGGAACCGGTGCTAGCCCTCTCACATCTGTTAAATATGCTGGTAGTCCGTGGGAAATTGGCCTGGCTGAGACCCAGCAGGCACTGGTGGAAAATGGCCTTCGTCATAAGGTTAGGCTACAGGTGGATGGTGGCCTGAAAACTGGGCTTGATATTGTGAAAGCAGCGATCCTTGGTGCCGAGAGCTTTGGTTTTGGCACTGCACCTCTTATATCACTTGGTTGTAAGTATTTGCGTATTTGCCACCTGAATAATTGTGCCACGGGTGTAGCTACGCAGGATGAAACGCTGCGCCGTGAATATTTTGCAGGCTTGCCGGAAATGGTGATGAATTATTTCACCTTTGTTGTTCAGGAAACCAGGGAGATCATGGCTGGGCTAGGTATTACCCGGCTGGTCGATTTGATCGGTCGTACGGATTTATTAAAAGCGTTGCCAGGGACCACCAGTAAGCAGCAACGTTTATCTCTGGACGATATTCTTTCCTCGGTGAAGCCCTCAGCTACAACACATCTCTATAATCAGGAGCTGAATGCCCCGGTTGATCCTGGCAAGCTTAATGTGCAACTGGTGGAAAATCATGGAGACGCTGTCAGGGCGTCGAGCGGTGGTAGGGGAAGTTATACCATACAGAATACAGATCGTTCTGTTGGGGCTCGTCTGTCGGGACTAATTGCTCAGATTCACCGCAATAATGGCATGGAGCAGGCACCTCTGAATCTGCAGTTTTCTGGTACAGCTGGTCAGAGTTTTGGTGCCTGGAATGCCGGTGGGTTGAATATGGTACTCACCGGTGATGCCAATGATTATGTAGGTAAGGGAATGGCCGGTGGAAAGCTCGTGATCAGGCCACCTTATGGGGTATCATATAAATCTCATGAGGCTGTGATTGTTGGCAATACTTGTCTGTATGGTGCAACTGGTGGTCGGTTATATGCGGCTGGTTGTGCAGGTGAACGTTTCTGTGTGAGAAATTCCGGAGCACGGGTTGTGGTGGAAGGTATTGGTGACAATGGGTGTGAATATATGACGGGTGGTGAAGTGACCATTCTCGGCAGAACAGGAGTAAATTTTGGGGCGGGTATGACAGGTGGTTTTGCCTTTGTCTTTGATAAGGATAACGGACTAGCTGGACGGACCAATAAAGAGCTGGTTGAGCTACTGGAACTGCATGACAGGGACGTGCTTCTTGAGCATCTGCGTGGCATACTGAACCAACATTTCAGAGAAACAGGCAGCCAGCTGGCTGAGACCATGCTCACTGAATTTGATACCTATGGACCTCTTTTTAAACTGGTGAAACCAATAACCAGCGATGTTATGACCTTGCTTGGACACCGGGGAAGGTCGCCGGTTGAAATGATGGCCAATACCCTTTAATTCAGAGGACAGTTATGAACCAGAACCTCTTTCAGTTTATAGAAGTTGATCGTGTTGATCCGCCAAAGAAGAAGATTGAACAGCGTAAGCACGATTTTGTCGAGATTTATCAGCCTTTCCGAAAAGCTCAGGTGAAGATGCAGGCAGATCGCTGTCTGGAGTGCGGAAACCCTTACTGCGAGTGGAAATGTCCGGTACACAATTATATTCCCGATTGGCTGAAGCTGGCCAATGAAGGCCGTATTGAGGAAGCTGCAGAATTATGTCACCAGACGAACAGTCTCCCGGAAGTGTGTGGGCGTGTCTGTCCTCAGGATCGCTTGTGTGAAGGTGCATGTACGTTGAATACCGATTTTGGTGCAGTGACCATTGGTGCCATTGAAAAGCATATTGTTGATACAGCCTTTGCACGTGGCTGGCGTCCAGATTTGAGCAATGTCAAAAAACATGATCTGCGGGTTGCTGTTGTCGGTGCAGGTCCGGCAGGGCTTGCCTGTGCCGATGTTCTTATTAGAAATGGTGTGACCCCTGTGGTGTATGATCGTAATCCGGAAATTGGTGGTCTGCTCACCTTTGGTATTCCGCCTTTTAAACTGGAAAAGCGGGTCATGGAACTGAGACGCGAAATTTTCAGTGAGATGGGAATTGCATTTCATCTGGGTGTTGACGTAGGAACAGATGTGCTCTTTGAAGATCTGTTAGAGGAGTATGATGCGGTTTTTGTTGGTGTTGGGACCTATGAAAATATCCGTGCAGGATTTCCGGGAGAAGAGCTCGATGGTGTCTATGATGCCTTACCTTTTCTTATTGGTAACATAGACAAATTAATGGGTTTCACCCGACCACAACATCCATATACAGACTTTTCAGGAAAACGAGTGGTTGTTTTAGGCGGGGGGGACACGGCCATGGATTGTCTGCGCACCTCAATCCGGCAAGGGGCCAGATCGGTTACTTGTGCGTATCGGCGAGATGAAGATAATATGCCTGGCTCACGCCGGGAGGTGCAGAATGCCAGGGATGAGGGTGTGGAATTTTTATGGAATCTGCAACCTCTGAGCCTTCAGGGTAGCAATGGCAGGGTGACAGGAGTGGAGGTTGTGACAACAAAATTAGGTGAGGCAGATCAGAACGGTCGACGCAGACCTGAACCGGTAACCGGCACCCAGCAGGTGCTGCCAGCTGACGCGGTCATTATGGCTTTTGGTTTTAAACCAAGTCCACCGTCCTGGCTGGGAGAACAGGGGATATCACTGACCGACAGAAAGCTTATTCATGCATCAGAGCTGAGCGAGTATCCGTTTCAGACCAGTAATGCAAAAGTCTTTGCCGGGGGTGACGCGGTGCGCGGCTCTGATCTGGTAGTAACAGCAATTGCCGAAGGACGAAAAGCTGCAGAAGGAATTATGGCGTATCTGGGACTGCCCGTATAATGAACGGGCAGCGTTATTATTGTGTAGGCTGAGATAACTGACAGGAGTTAAGAATGTTTTTCAATTGCTCAATGTCTTCAGTCCTGCCGTACACAGTTACCACGTCACCTGCATTCAGGTAGGTGGATCCCCGGGGGATAATAATCTGTCCCCCGCGCTTGATGGAGACCAGATTGATGGTATCCGGTAGGCGCATGTCTTTAACCATGGAATTGTTGCAGTTATCACTTTCGTTCAGGACAAACTCTCCGAAACCATTGTCTGCAGACTTTCTCAGTTCTACCTGATCCTCAATGATCTGCCCTCGCTGTTTCCTGACAATACCTACATCATACGCCCTGAGGATGTCACTGCGGCTGATCAATCCGCAAAGCCGTCCAGAGCTTCCCCGTCGTACTACCGGTAGCCTGGCAATGTCGCGTGGTGACATTTTCTGGATGGCGACCCAGATGGGTTCATCAGGAAATACGGTGATTGGATCCTCCACGGCGACATCACAGACACGCAGTTTGTTCATAGAAAAATTTGCTTTCATCTGTGCCCGATCCATATCCTGAAGTGTCACTATTCCCCAGATTTTTCCACCATCTTTTAAGACAGGAAAACCATGGAGAAGGGTTTCTTGAAAAAGTGCCATCAGATCAGAAACTGGTTGATCCTTGTGGATGGATACCGGTGTGGTTCGCATAACTTCACTCACCTTTACACCCTGCATAATATCCATGTCACGGCCTTCGGAGAACCGCACACCTCTCTTGGCAAGTTTCATGGTGTAGATTGATTCCGGGTGCAGCCACTGGGCAAAATAACAGGCTGTGATTCCAGCAATCATGAGTGGCAGGATCATATAATAATCGTTGCTCATTTCAAACACAATGAGCATGGCTGTAAGTGGCGCTCGGGCTGTAGCAGAAAACAGGGCTGCCATACCGACCAGCGCATAGGCACCTGGGCTACCAGCGATTCCAGGAAAAAAGGTCTGAAAGAGGTTGCCAAGCGCACCGCCCAGCATGGCGCCTATAAAGAGCGATGGTGCAAAGACACCACCAGAGTTACCGGAACCAAGAGTAAAGGATGTTGCCAGAGGTTTTAAAAATATCAGAAGAGCCAGAATCCAGAAATTGGCTTTTCCCTGAATGGCTACCTCGATGAACGGGAAACCTGAGCCATACATATGTGGAATAATAGCACCTGAACCACCGTGTGCACCGCCAGTCATTGGCTGAGCGACCCCAGGAATATACATATAGGCAACTCCCAGTAAACCAAGAAAAACTGCTCCAACAGCAGGCTTAAATATCTGTGGGAATTTCCAGTTGTCGAAGATGTTTTCACTGAAGTTCAACATCCGTATGAACATGATACCAACAATGGCGGCACTTAGACCAAGGACTAGGTAGAGTATCAGCTCAAGCGGGGTCGTCCATGTGTACACCGGAACTTCAAATGCGACACGATTGCCAAAAAAAGCATGGCTGACGATAGAAGCGGAAACAGCAGCAATAACGACATTACCAAAATGGCGGACCTGCAGGCCACACATCAGTACTTCTATTGCAAAAGCGACTCCGGCTATGGGGGCGTTGAACGTGGCAGCTATACCAGCAGCCGCACCGCAGGCAACAAGGTTGCGGATACGTTCATCTGAAAGACGTAAAATCTGGCCGAGACTAGAGCCGAGTGCAGAACCTACCTGAACAATGGGCCCCTCACGTCCAGCTGAACCACCGGTACCGATACAGATTGCTGAGGCAGCAATTTTGGCTGCTGCTACCCGTGCCCGTATTCGACCACCACGTAGAATAAGAGCCTGCATAACCTCAGGGACACCATGTCCCTTAGCTTCTTGGGCTAAAAGGATGAGCGGACCAACCAGCAAACCACCTATAATCGGAACAATCAGGTATATCCATTTCCCCAGTACAGGAACAGCAGCAGCCAGGGAGGTGTAGGAAAAATCTTGAATGAAGTGGATGAGTTTGATGAATAGAACTGCCGCTAGACCGGTACATGCGCCAACCAGGACAGACAGGATGAGCAGAAGCAACCCTTCAGGTGGTGCTATCCTGTCGAGATAATGACTGAGGGTATTACGTTTAGGAGTCATGCAAATTACGTGATCTGCCGGATTAACGACACTCCTTGATGATTACAAAGAGGATCAGGAACCTACTTGTCATCTGCCTGAGTCACTCTCAAATGGTACTACTTTTACAAAAGCAATAGCGACACCATCGCGCACATAACGGAGTATGTGTACGTTAGTATCGCCAGCATTCGTCGTACGTGCGGCGTTATTAAAGAAACTCCAAAATAACGTCACATTTTTGTACTGTGTTCAGGCAAGAGATTCAAGTACTATTTTTCAGTTAAAACAGTAAAGGAACATGTATTTTCCCATTTACTGGCAGCAGATCACATAAAGCTGACGTTGTGTCAGTATTTCAAACTGGTTCGTGCTTCCTGTCTGAATGCCATGTCCAGTAGAACTAGAGCTGCCATCGACTCGACAATAGGCACTGCTCTCGGTACAACACAGGGATCATGTCTCCCTTTGGCTTCAAGTACGGTTGAGGTTCCTGAAAAATCAACTGTTGGCTGTGGCAGGGCAATGGTCGCCGGTGGTTTGAATGCAATACGGAAGTAGATTGGCTCACCATTGGAGATTCCACCCTGAATGCCACCTGAATTATTGGTCGTGGTACCAAGTTTATCGCCTTTGAGAGTAAAGGGATCATTATGTTGTGAACCACGAAGGCGGGTGCCTTCAAATCCGGAACCGATCTCAAAACCCTTTGTCGCAGGGATGGCAAGCATGGCTTGGGCCAGTTTTGCCTCAAGCTTTTCATATGTCGGCTCACCAAGACCTGTCGGTACATTTCGTATGACGCAGGAAACAACTCCACCAATAGAGTCTCCCACCTCTTTTAACTCAGAAATAAGCGTATGCATACGTGAAGCAGCTTTTGGGTCTGGGCATCGAACGATTTCCTGGTCGACGATCTGCCGGGTAATGGTCTGTCGGTCAATCTCACCCGCACAGATATCACCAACGCTCTCAACCCAGGAGACTATCTCGATATTATATTTTTCCCGCAACACCTTTTCAGCAACAGCTCCCGCGGCAACTGTGCCAATGGTTTCTCGGGCGCTGGACCTGCCTCCTCCAGATGATGCACGAGTGCCATACTTCATCTGGTAAGTGTAATCGGCGTGTGATGGTCTCGGTATCTGTGCCATCTCCCCGTAGTCAGATGGGCGCTGATCCTTGTTGGCAACTTGGAGTGATATGGGTGTGCCCAGGGTCCTGCCAAACTCGGTGCCAGACATAATCGTGACCTGATCATGTTCTTTTCGGTCGGTGGAGAGGCTGGACTGGCCAGGTCTCCTGCGGTCAAGTTGTGGCTGGATATCTGCTTCTGTCAGCTCAAGGCCTGGAGGGCAACCGTCAATAACAACGCCAACAGCCTTACAATGTGATTCACCAAAAGTGCTTATACGATAGAGTTTTCCGAAACTGCTCGACATGGCTCTCCCTGTTTTATCTGGAATGTATGAGTGATTAATCGATGTTATAACCTGTTGATCCAGACAATGTACACCACAGGGTGATTTGTAAAGGTACTCAATTGGCCATAGACTGAGTTTTGTACTTTCATGTACTGGTGGCAGAGTGCATTTGCCACTGGTCATGATATTTGGTAGAAAGAGGTGTCAAAGCAGTATGAACCTGGAAAGAAGAACTACCTGTTATATACCCGTGGGTGATTGCACTATGGAGAATGGAAAGTTTATTTATAAGCCAATGCCGCATTTCAGCAGACGGCTTGATCAGATCCAAGATTCCGACCCGCAGGGGTATACAAGAATCCATAGAATTATTGAACGGTTACTCGACGACCCCTCCAATGCAGATGGGAAAATGAAGGGGTTGTATAACGGCAGGTTTAAAAAGTATGTGGGGCGCAGGGATTATCGGCTCATCTATTACTGGTGCCGCCTTTGCCGTAAGGAAAATCAGCGGCTCGAGCAGAAATGCGATGGATGCGAACAGCTCCCTGATAATAGCGTTATATTCTTTGATTTGTATCATAAGAAAGATAAGAAGAAACTTAAAGAAACCGAATAGATGTTTTTTTATGTTCCCACCTTTTACTACCCCAACCATTAAAATCTTATCCTTATCTGCACGAAGAAAGTAAGAAGTGATTACATAGTTTCATAAAGATACAGTCTTCTAATTACGTTGCAGCATTACAGCATTGGCTACTGATTTTCGGTTGCTGAGTGCTTTCCATAATCGTATTGAGGAACTATGAAACGTCGAACGTTCTTAAAAAAAAGCTGTGCAGCACTGGGCTTAAGTCTTCTGGGTGAGCATCTGGTCTTTCTTGGGCCAGAACGGTCTCTTGCCCGGGATATTGAACCGTTTACGGCCGCTCTGCCGATTCCACCTATACTTGAGGATGTAGCGACAGAGATTGATAAAGCCAGATTCTCACTCACCGCACAACAAGGTATGAGTAAGCTTATACATGAATTTACCACTCCCACAATGGGCTATAATGGTAATTACCTTGGGCCTACTATCCGGGTGCGCAACGGACAACGGGTACAGGTTGATGTGCACAATACTCTTGATCAACAGACAACGGTACACTGGCACGGTTTGCATGTACCAGCAAAATTTGATGGCGGCCCTCGCCAACCAATAGCTCCAGGTTCGAGCTGGAGTCCACACTTTACCATAAAACAGCAGGCGGCGACCCTCTGGTATCACCCCCATGCCATGGGACTTACCGGTGAACATGTTTTTATGGGCCTTGCTGGCCTGTTTTATATTGAAGATGAGGTCTCAGATTCTCTCGATATTCCAAAAGACTATGGTATCGATGATATACCCCTGATTATTCAAGACAGAAGGTTCTTCAGCGATGGGACTCTCGCCTATGTACGGTCGATGATGGATGTGATGCATGGGGTATTGGGGAATGTTTTGCTGGTTAATGGGGTGGAGTGGCCACGTCTTGACGTAGCGGGTGGGTTGGTACGATTACGTCTATTGAATGGTTCTAACTCGTCATTGTATAAAATGAATTTTTCTGATAGTAGGCAATTTCAGCAGATAGCAACTGATGGTGGTTTTCTGGAGCGCCCTGTAGCGCTCACCGAGGTGCTGCTCTCTCCTGGTGAGCGGGCTGAAATTCTGGTTGATTTCAGCAGGGACAGTAAGGGGAAGACGATAGAATTGTTAGTAGATCAGTTACCGGGTGGCCAATATCAGGCGATGCAGTTCCGTGTTGGTGAGCCTTCTTCAAGGAGTTACACCGTTCCCGGGCAACTTACGGAAATAGACTGGCTGGATGCAGAAGATGCAGTACGGACCAGAAAAATGCAGATGCAGACGTTTTCTCAGGGAGGAAGACTCACAATAAACGGCAAACATATGGATATGGAGCGGATTGATGAGACCATCAAGCTTGGCACCACAGAAATATGGGAAATCAGCAACTCATCTCGAGGCATGATGCAGATGATGCATTCTATGCACCTGCACGATGTACAGTTTCAAATTCTTGATAGAAACGGGCAAAAACCTCCTCCCAATGAACGGGGACGAAAAGATACTGTACTGATTCCACCCAACGAAACTGTCCGGATAATAGCCCGATTTGAAGATTATGCCGGTATATATATGTATCATTGCCACTTATTGGAGCATGAGGATGCTGGGATGATGGGACAGTTTGAAGTGGTGAAATAAATAGTGTTACAGGTTTTTGAAAAATAAACATGAAGATATTCCTCACCTTTGTGAATTGTTTATGTGCGATATGTCACTGAATTATTGAGCATATGTGTCTTGTGCCTAGTCTCGTGATGAAGTATAATTATGTGAGTGAGTTAATGGTTTCACAGCCGATGGGACAGGGCTTACCAGATTGACCTAACTGTCAGTTGTTGTTTTTATTGTAGTATCAAATGTATACCTCTCATTATTGTACATGTTTGCAGTTGTATCTCTGGCATGACCAGGGCAGGCTTGATAGCTGAGTGTAAACTTCCAACTCTTGTATCAACATTGGTAATTGCAGATCCGAACAGGGGCTGCACGTTACAATACAGTCGATATCTTGCCCTAATACTGAGTGTCGTGAGCAGTACGATTTGAAAAGAACATAGACCATTTTACCAGTGGAGAGTGAACCTGATGGCACAATCCATAAAAGTAATGATTAGCAGTACCCGGGCTGACCTGATGCAATATCGGGAAGTGGCATCGGATGTCATCAAGGAGGTTGCCGAGGAACGGGAAGAGACTGTTCAGCTTATTGAAGTGTCCATGGAAAAAGAAACCCAGAGTGGTGATAGAGAGTTTGCCGTTGCTGTAAGCAAAAAATGGGTAGAGAAGGCCGACTGGGTTGTACTTATTGTCGGGTGGAATTATGGAACCATATCCACAGAGGATGGCGCTGATGGCCTAAGTGTTACTGCTTGGGAATATCAGCATGCTATAGAGAAAAAAAAGAAAGTTTTTGTATTCATTGCCGGAGATCCCGGAACTACAAATGAATACAGTAAGTCCTCTGAAGAAAAACATAATCTGAAAGACGATTTTTTTAGCCAGACTGAAGATCAGAGAAAAAAGCTTGAAGCTTTCAGGAAGGAACTCAGTAGCTCTCATGCGGAGCTCTTTTCCAATCTTTCCATTTTCCGCGCTCGCCTGAAAAAGACGTTAATAAAAAATATTGATGATTTTGACATTCCTCCTGAAGGCTGCCTGGCCCAACTGATTGTAGCAGTGAGTCCAGAAATTCGTAATTGTACCCGTAAAGTCAAGTTGATCGCCCACTGCAAACAGATCCATGATCACCTTCATGAAATGCGCCAGCATGTCATCATCCCCTTAAGAGAAGAAGTTTTAGTGCAATGGCAAGAAGAGGGCGAGCTTTCTCGCAGCCGGGAAAAAGTTATGTGGCGCCTCGGAACATGGGCTTTGAGGCAAATGGATGGCATCATAGCTAAGCGACGGCTCATTGATGAAAATGAACATCGGGTTCTCCGTGAAACCGTTGATAGGGTTTTAATATTATTAGAATTTCTTAAATTTGAAGAGGATATCTGTATGGAGGAATTTGCAGAACGACTCGATGAATTTGGGGAGGCTGTTCAAGATGCATTCAGTGAGGCTGATCGAAGTATGGCCACAGTGGAAAACGATTTACGCGAGGGGTATCTACTGCTGTTAGATGTTCTGAAAAAAGAACGGCAACGATGTCCTTTGGACTCTCTTGATAAAGGGCGACTGGGCGAGGAACTTGTAAAAATCAAAGGTAACAGGGAGCAGATTCAGAATGTGCTTACGAACCATCACCAGTGGCAGGCGTCTCATGATAAATTGTATGGTTTAGAAGCATTTCGTGAAACCAAGGCGTTCGGGAAAAAATTTAAATACTTTTGTGATAGCTGGCTGCCCACTAAACTGGTGCCTCTTGTTAAAAATGAAATGGAGACGGCTGCGGCTGATGATCTGAAGAATGATAGCATGATGGATCAACCATGTGTCTCCGGAGAAAGAGGTGGTGTAGTATCGGAAACAGAGGAGTGCCCGGATGTCTGTAGTAATTTTACAGAGAGATTACAGTTGCTTCATGACTGGCTTGGCAGTTTGAAGAATGATGACGGGATGGAGCGCTTTGATGAGATTCACAAGCCTTTTGATCTTAGCTTTTTTTGTGTTGATAAACGAACACTTAAGAAGGTGAGGCATGCCGAAAAGCGAGTGCATGATCTTGAGAGCTGGCTTGACGATCTTGCCAGACGTAAAAGGGATTTGGATTAAACTCTCATTGCGGAGGTGTAACTCCGATGGATGGTCAACGAATCAAAAGTTTGGAAGAATTTTCAGAGGAATCAGAAGAGTTTGAAATACTTTTTCAGCAGCTCAATGAGGGAAATGCTGATGAAGCAGCACGAAAAGAACTGATCGATAAAATTATAGAATGGCTTCAGGGCTGTGCCGAGCAGGGTCGTTTTATCCCAAGGGCCTCTGCGGACCGTCGAGCCTTCAGATCAATGCTGGAACGGTGGAATTTCCGTCTTCGGGGACAAGGTGATAATAAAGGAATAGATCGCCTCGCGGACTTTGATCCAGAGGCAGGAGTTGTACTTGACTGTCCCTGCCCGTATCCGGGGCTCGACCCATATGGAGAAGATCAGCGGCAGGGATTTTTTGGTCGTGAAAAGCTTATCTCCTCCGTCGTTGAGCATCTCGAACAGCAGGGAAGCCGAACCTTTATGATCGTCGGGGCGTCTGGTTCTGGAAAATCGTCAGTTGCTCTGGCCGGGATTTTACCTCGACTGGAAGAACGTTATGCCGATACATGGTTGTTCAGCCCGACCATAACGCCTGGAAGCCAGCCATTGGTGGCGTTGGCCATGTCAGTGTCCCAGGCCATTGACCAGAAGGAGCAGGCTGAAGACATTGCGGGGAAGCTGGCAGCTGAACCTGACAATGCCTTTCAGCAACTGGCCGGATTGTGCGGAAATAAACCGCTCGTACTGCTCGTAGATCAGTTTGAGGAACTGTTCACGTTGTGTCAGGATGCCAGGAGACGAAGCACGTTCAGTAGAGTGCTTTGTGATCTCTCTGACCCTGCAAAATCTACCGATGCGTTCTCGTGCAAAATCCTGTTGACCCTGCGTACTGATCAGCAGGCACGATTTGAAGAGAGTAAGGACCTGTTTCATCTCTATTCTCGGCTACTCGGAGAAAATAATGAGCACCTCCGGAATCTTTCCGCGATAGGTTTTGATGATATTAAGCGTGGCATTAAGAAGCCGGCAGAAGAAGCTGGGCTGCGCTTTATTCCTGGCAGCCTTATTGATCAATTGGCCAGTCAGACTGCCGGGCTTGCCAATGGCCTCCCACTCTTACAGTTTTCACTTCGTCGCCTCTGGAGAATGCGACCACGAAATGAGCAGGGTGAATCGTTAGACCTGGTTACTGAGCAGATGGTGAGAGATCTTCCTGATGTGGAGCGGGCCTTGGGGAAGGTTGCCGACGATATATTTCGAGAATTTTCTGATGTACAGAAAAAGATTTGTGAGCGTCTGTTTCTTGAGCTGATAGTGCTTGATGAGAGATACGAGGAACCACTTCGGAGGCGCCGTAATGAAAACGAGTTGAATCATGCGCTGGCATCACTGCCCGGAACAGCTGAAGATAGAGTGAAGGTGATTGAAGATTTCACAAGAGAAGGGTTACTCCGACGTTTTGGTGATGATGAAAACAGGCAGCTTGAAGTTGCTCATGAAGCGCTGCTGCGCCACTGGGAACATATTTATCGGCTCCTCATGGGGGCGGAAGTAAAAGAGCGCTTACATCATATCAAACAGGTCCGCAGGCAGGCGTTTTATTGGGCGATTCATAATGAATCAAAAGATTATCTCAGTCTGAAAGGTGAACCTCTGCAACAAGCCTGCAAATATGGTGAAGAAAACTGGTTAGTAGAGCAGGAGACTACGGCGTATGTTGCTGCCTGTGTCCAAGAGGAAAACAGGGTAAGAAAAGGTGAACGTAGAGAAAAGTTATTACGAAATTTTTCACTGACATTGATAGTTATTTCTGCTGCTGTCTGGTTTCTGTTTTATACAAATAAAAAAGCAAATGATGCAGAAATTGCACGACAGGCTGCAGATCTGATTAGCGAAGGCCAATATCACATACTGACAGATGATATCGAAAAAGCTAAAGAATATTATATGTTAGCTGAAGAGCTTGCCGGAGGAAATAACCGAGGTGCCCAGTTGGGACTTGGTTTGATATATATGCGGTCCTCTGAGCCGGAAAGTCTCCAAAAAGCTGTGAAATACTTCGAAAATATAATAGTGATGTCTCAAAATAGTGAGGGCCGTGATCAGCTTCGTACAGACTCACCACTCTATGTCTATTACCATTATAAAGGTACTACTCTCCACAAGCTGAGAGAACATTCAGAAGCAATTGCCGATCTTAGCCATGCTATAGAGTTGTTGAAAAGCAGTAGTCCCCAATCCAAGTCACTTGATGACTATTACTTTGTAGTGGGAAGCACCTACCTCGACTTCTGGAATATCGATAAATCACAACTGCATGTAGATTATCTACATGAGGCTGAAAAAGCATTCGTTGAAGCAATTAATACGTTGGAAAGAGAGGTCGAGATAGCACGAAAAAACGAAGAAAAGCCCACCGATTACTTTTATAAAAGATCATTGAGTAAGTATTATTTTGAATTGGGACGTACATATTTGGCGCTTAAAGATTTGGATAAGGCAAAGGGTGCCTTTGAAAATGGAATCTTGTTCCGTCAGAGAATAGAGGCAGATCACAGGGATAAAATTGGTACGGAATATCTGCAATATGGAGAGGTTGATGCTGCTATATCTCAATTTAAGAAGGTAGTAGAGATAGTAAAGGATGAGCCCAGTTACTATGATCACCTGAGTGAGGCAATTATTCTCAGCAGGCAATCTGACGATACACAATTGACGTACGGGGAGTCATTCCAGAATCAGGCTGTACTTTCAGATCAGCAGGCTGAGCTCCGTGAGCATATAGCCCTTGGAGATAAGTATCTTCGCACAGGAAAGGCTGAACTTGCAGCCAGAGAAATCCAACGAGCTATAGAGTTATCAAAACCTGCAGATAAGGACCTGCCAGCGTATAAAATAAAATTAGCGCAGGCCAATCTTATGCTGGAAAATTATACCGAAGCAGAGCGAATATGTGCGGAAGTACTTGATGGCAAGATATTGCTACAGGCAAGATGGCCAGCCTATTTTTGTTTAGGTAACGCTCTAAGCGCTCAGCAGAAATACGATGCTGCAATAGTTGCTTATACAAGTGCGTTTGAAATTAATCAAAAAGATGCCACAACAGCACTATTTCTTGCTGATGTTTACGCCAAGAATAACGACCAGGAACAAGCTCAAATATTTCTTATACAAGCAGAGGAACTCGCTAGAGATGATGCTCAACTTCAAGTGCCGGAGGCGAGGGAAATCTTTAATAAACGAGTACAGTCGTTAAAGAGAGATCTTGAAAGCCATAAGTCATAACCTGTGCGCTGCAAATAGTTAACTCACAACAGAGAACAACGGCGGATGACTTGGGTACGAAGGTCATACCATGCAGGTCGCATTCTTTGGGTTGCAGTAAAGGAGGGCAAGCTATGAGTCGCAAGAGCAAAAACATCGATAGGAAAAAGAGTCGAGTTCTGCTTGAAATTCTAGAAGAGATCGAAAAAGAGAAAAAGGAGCGGGCTGGATACCCTCACTGGAATAACTGGCTTAACTGGGGTAATTGGGGTAACTGGGGAAACTGGAGCAATTGGCTTAACTGGTGGACCTGATGTGTCAGTTTGAAGAGGCTCGATAGCATGAGGCCTGAGCAACCAGACCATGCTCTGTTGAGTTCTAATTACTCAAATGACACGTCTCATCTGAATGTAGAGCAATGGGAGCGAGACTTACCCGTTGTCCCTCAAATTCAGGTGACACGAAACTGTAACCTTGCCTGTTCGTATTGTTTTCAGGACCATTCTGGCTCAATCGTACCGTTTCCTAAAGTAGAAGCGATATTGGCAAAAGTTATCGCTCATAACCTTCGTGTTAACCCGACAAACAAGAGAATCCCGATATACTGGCATGGCGGTGAGCCGTTGCTTGCCGGGATAGATTTTTTCAGAAAGGTCATTGACCTGGAGAAACTATACCCCGAACTTTCTTTTGAAAATCGTATCCAGACCAATGCCACGCTAATGACAGACGAGCTGGCACAATTTCTATCCGACAACAATTTCCAATTGGGGTTCAGTCTGGATGGACCTGAGCCGATTCATAATCAGCACCGACGCTTCAGTAAATCTCAAGAGGGGACCTTCGCCCAAGCCATGAGAGGTGTAGAGTGCTACCGTAAATATAGCGATCAGGAGCAGATAGCAGTAATCGCCGTAGTCACCCGGAGATCTGTTAATAGGGCAAGAGAGTTATTTGAGTTCTTTAAAGAGTTACAGGCAGTGGTTCAGTTGGATATTTATGATCTGCGAATCTCAGATATTGCTGCGCCAGTAATAGGGCAAAGCGGAGCCCATACACTTGTTCCAACAGCTGTTGAAATAGGACAATTTTTAATCGAACTCTTTGACCTCTGGTTTTATGATCAGGCGGGTATTGTAGATTTTAAAGAATTGCGTCAGGAGCTGAAGATGATACTTCAGCCTGAACTCGATTGTGGTGACCCATATCATAAGAAACGGTGTGATTTCAGGCGGCTTATTTTTGCACCGGATGGTCGTGTGTATAGTTGTGATCAGTGGATGAATGATGAACAGACGAGTCTTGGCGATATTCAAACAGATTCACTTACGACCATCCTCAACAGGAAGCATCAACTCTGGGCAGCAATGAAACATTTTCTGCGTAAGAGTGGCAACGCCATGGCATGTGGCGCATGTGAATGGGGGCATCAATGCGGGGGTGGTTGCCTGACATGCATGAAATACAACGCACTACTCCAACATGCACGCGCCAAGGGAAGGGATGAAAAGCTGTGGTTTGAAGAGACCTTGTCCGATAGGTGGTCTAACCACAATGGAGAAACTTACTATTGTGATGGTCTGCGTGCTTTTCGCAATCATGTGCGGAATGTGGTGAAACAGGAAATGGCTGATGGAAGATAAGAGCAGGAAAGTTTTTACACTGATTCTTGAGCCCGTGAGTCAATGCAATCTTCGCTGCCTCTACTGTTTTTCTGACAACACTCCTGCCGAAATAATGAGCCGTAAAACGCTTGAGACGTCTTTTCGGCGTGTGGCCCATTACGCAAAACAAACGAACTGTACATCAATTCATATCCTCTGGCATGGGGGGGAGCCTCTTTTGGCAGGCTTGGATTTTTTCCGTGATGGCTCCGAACTTGCGAAAACCTTTTTCTCTGGGTGTGAGGTTCACCATTTTCTGCAAACTAATGGCCTGTTATTGAGTGAAGAGTATTGCGAATTTTTTCGAGACCAGGGATTTCAGATTGGTATCAGCCTGGATGGCCCACATACACTTCATGACACGTTTCGCCACTTTGCCAATGGCAAGGGAAGTCACAGACAGGTGGTTGAAAAACTTAAACTGGCAAGAGAATACAATCTTGGAGTTGGCTTTAATGCTGTAATTACAGACGCAAGTCTTGGGCGCGAGCACGAGATATATGTGTATTTCCAAGAGCTTGGCGCTGGGTTTCGGGCAAATCCGGCAATTCCGGCTTCCTGTAAGGCGTATGGTGACTCTTATCTTCTGCATTCTGGTGAATATGGTGAATTTCTCTGTCGCCTGCTTGAAGAATGGCTGACGAATGAACAAAACCGTGTTGCCGTATCTCCGCTTGATATCTACCTGAAGGCAATAGTGAACAACACTCCACAGGAATGTCAGCAGCAGCCAAGTTGTGTAGGTTCGCATCTCGCAATTAAGCCCTCTGGGGACGCTGTACTGTGTAGTAAATTCACCACCAATTTCCTGGGAAATGTCCATAAAAATAAAGTGGAAGAGATGTACCAAACGCAGTTTTGCAAGGAAATTACCCAGCGCTTAGCACGGTTGACAACCTGCCACTCCTGTGAACACTGGTCTGTGTGTCATGGCGGATGCCCGCATAACGGCCTGGTTTTCTATAATGATCACACGGTAAAAGATTATTTCTGTAAAGACTATAAACGTATTTTTTCCACTCTGCGTAATGCTCTTTCCTCCCTCACTGAAGATAATGATGTGGGGAAAGGACCATGACATGCTGGATCGTCAGTATTATTGAACGATATCGCTACCCACTGATTTTCCTCGTTCTCATGCAGTTGGGTTGTGGTCTTCTGGTCTCATTACAACCCCGCTATTACCAGCAGCTGGTAAGCCTGGTCATTACTGAAGGTGGAGCAGATCTCTGGAGTGCAGGCTTGCCACTCCTGGCATATCTCTCTGGGATATTTGTAGTCATTACTCTTCTGCAGGGAGTAAGTGGATATGTGGGGAGTATTTTTTCGACAAGCCTGCTCCAGCAGTTGCAGGTCGATTTCTTTGAGAAAACGAGCCAGCTTCCTCTTGAGTATTTCCGTAAAAATTCCTCAGGTGAGTTTTTCACCATTTTTGCAAATGACATTGGAGTTGCCCAGAAGTTTTTTGCATCCCTGCTCCCAGGTGTCGCCCGTGAACTTATTACTATGCTCACTGTTGTAGCTATTCTTCTCTATTTCTGTCCTGTGTCACTAACCCTTGCAGCTTTTTCTATAGTTAGCATTGTGACAGTGTTTGTTTCCTATCTGAATCGTATTATGGCTTTTTATGCCCGGGAGCAGAGAGCCGGTTGGGGCAAAATTCACCGTATCTTTGATGAAACTGTTCAAGGGATTGATACCTTGAAAGCGTTAGCCGCAGAAAAAAGACGAGGTGCTGAATTTCAAAGTCATACGGGTGAACTCAGGAGTCTTTCTACGGGAGCCGGGATAATATTGTCGGTATTTTCTCCTGGGATAGAGCTGATAGCAAAACTTGGTGGATTAGGTCTTGTTGTCCTGGCATTTTTTTTAATTTCAAATGGTGAATTAGATGTCGACCAGTTCTTGATTTTTTTCTTCTATTCTACATTGCTGCAGATGTCTGTTGCAGACCTCACAAAATCACTCAGCACGGTGCAGAATGAAATAACCGGTATGCGGCGCCTGGCCACTTTTCTTCGTGAACCCAGTGAAGATAAAGATGCATTGCTGGCTGGGGTGCTTCCCTCAGAGCCGGCCGAGATTACCTTTACTGGCATGAGTTTTGGCTATCCTCACGGGAGGCAATTGTATCGACAGGCAGACCTGGTGATTCCTGCAAAGCGTGTCACATTGCTGCAAGGCAAAAGTGGTAGTGGTAAATCGACCCTTATTAATCTTCTTCTACGCTTTTACGAAAATCATGACGGGGTTATTCGTCTGGCGGATATTGATATCCGTACTATTCCACGAATAGAACTTCGTCGGAAAATAGGAGTGGTGACCCAACATCACTATATATTCCAGGAGTCCTTGCGGGCAAATTTACTCGTAGCTCAGCCAGATGCAACAGATGAAGAGATCATGGCAGCATTGGAGCAGGCACAGCTTGGTGAATTCCTGAATCGTTTACCCGAAGGGCTTGAAACAGTCATGACGAGCCATGGTCGGGGAATGAGTACTGGTGAAAAACAACGGTTATGTATTGCCCGTTTACTGCTGAGGAAGTCAACTGTCATGATCCTTGATGAGCCGTGGACAAATCTTGATTTTGAGGCTCGAGACCTTCTTGCTGAAGTGATCAATTCATGCAAAAAAGCTGCAACAATTCTGGTTCTAAGTCATGAAAGCCCCAGCATGCTTGCTGTGGATAAAAACTATTGGCTTGATGACGAAAGTGGAAAATTTATAGAAAAAGCCGTCAAACCCCGTGAAGTTGCACTGTAAAAGAGCGATATCTACTGGTTAGAATCATTATGGCCCATCACTGTCTTCCAAAAACATCTCAACCAATCTACGGGCAATGGAGATTTTGGTCGGCAGACGAGGCATTTCATCTCTTCTAAACCAGCCAGCTTCCTCAATTTCCTTGTTGTCTATTGTAATTGTGCCACCTGCGTATTGGGCTACGAAGCCAACCATGAGTGAGTGTGGAAAGGGCCAGGGCTGACTGCCAATATAGCGAATATCTTTGATGTCTATATCTACTTCTTCTTTTACTTCACGTGCCACAGCCTCTTCCAGTGTCTCTCCCGGTTCGACAAAACCTGCAAGCACACTGAACATTCCTGATGGAAAGCGAGGGGATCTGCCAAGAAGGATTTTGTCATCTTTAATGACTGACATGATTACCGCTGGAGAAATTCTGGGATATGTAAAGAAATCACATCGTGGACATCTTCGTAATATGTCCTGCTCTTCTTCTTCCATCATCGTTCCGCATCTGCCACAGAATTGGTGGTCACGATTCCAGCGCAGAATCTGGCTTGCCCGACCTGCTATTGTCCAGAGCTCTTCACCTATAAGGCCATGGGCTTCTCTTAAGCTGACAGCTGTAAAACTGGTAGCAAGAGAAGCTGCGGAGTTGTCCTGTAGTTCCAGTACAATGCAGGGGCGATTACCATAGGAACCAATGCTTCGCCTGTAGGTAATAGCCTCTACCGGTATTGGCGGAAGGGCACTTTGAGGGATACATGCATGTTCACTGTTTCCGGCAAGAAAAATGGTAGCCCCTTGCATCAGAAACCATAAGGCCTGGGTGGAACCATCAGGTAATGGCTCACAACTAAGTGTAAAAGGTATTGTTCGCTTCAAAAGATTACGGCTCATAAAATGGATGTTTTGGGGTCGTGGAACAAATAGTCGGAGTTATTTTGGAAAGTTCGATGGATTTATCCTGAATCTGCCCTGCCTTCTTCTTTTTCTGCGTCCATGAGATTTGCCCAGGATTTTGACCATGTTCCAAAAGAGTGAAGAAGCTGAGATAACTCCTGCCCCATCTCTGTGAGCTGGTAGCCTTCCGGTGATCGCTCAACCAATTTTGCATCTCGCAGATCTTTTAAACGACAGTTCAGAATAGATGGCGAAATTGTTTCACACGAAATTTGGAGGCTCCGAAAGGTCGCCGCACCTTTACTAAGATTCCAGATGATGCCCATGGCCCACCGTCTCCCCAGTAAATCAAACACTGCCATGATTGGAGCACCAGATTGTGAACCCCGGACCGGTTTCCCCGGAAGTGGTATTGCCACCTGACTTTTAACCTCTCTGTTGTTTGTATTCTGAAATATATACTTTAATGCTACGGATAGTGTAGCACTACAGTCAAAAGATAGGTCGCTACTAAAATAATAGCAAGGGTGAAAATCAAAAAGCGGTACATTCTAGAGGGATGACCGTTTTTTTTATTAGTAGATGATGCGTTTTGGCTTTTTCCAGTTGGTGTCGAAGCCGTATTCCGTAAGGGTGTTGATCGCCAGGTCCATATTAATGTGGATATTTGCTAACCCGTGTGAGTCGTCTCCTGGAACGACCGCGATATCAAGATCTCGCGCTTTTTTGAGGATAGAGCCTGTGATATATGGCTCATCAGCACCTTTCAGGAGGGATCGGATATTAAAATCCATGATCAGGTCATACTTTTTAATGAGCTGAAGGTTACGGACAATACGTTTCTCAATTTCTGGTTTTTGCAACCGTTCACGATAATTGGGGTCGAAAATGCGTATCAGGTCAAAATGGCCAACTACCGAGGGGCGTAGAAGCTCAATCATCTCATACTGCATGTCAAAATAGCGGCAGTACATTTCATCGTAACCACCTATGACTTCGGCAGCTTTGTCATATTGCTCCTTGGAATAGTCAAAGCCCATGTCATCGACAAAATGAACGGAACCGACAATATATTCTGGTTGAAACTTTTCTATTAACTCAGGAATAAAACTTTCATAGCCGCTATAGGTTTCAATTTCCATGGCGGCAAAGATTTCTATTTGTTCAGAATATTGTTGCTTCAGTCTTTTACACTCCTGCATGTATCTACCGAAACGTTCAAGCAAAAATTCCGGGGTTAGTCCAGCGGCACGCTGGTCAGGATAGAGAAGTTTTGTACTGATAGCAGGAGTATGTTCAGTAATTCCTACCCAGGGGAAATCATGGCTTATGTATAGTCGGATGATCTCTTCGAGAATGTCTTTGGCGTGATTACAAAATTGACCACTATGGCCACCATGTACAGAAACATACTGCGCTTTGCTCATTACTTACATACCTTTGTTGGTGTGAGTTAATCACATTTCCTATGTTCTGGTACCCTTGCTCTATTTGGTAATACGTTAGCCAGAGTAAGAAATGTGGTATCTAGCTGAGTTGAGTCTGCTATTTACCAAAATCGTCAAATTTACACAAGTCAGGTTTTGTTTATATCGAGTAATTGTAATGATTGTAGGGTTATAGGCTGGTGTGGAAAACGTAATACACGTAGAATTTATATAGAGAGTGTCATGCCGTCGGCAGCAATATCTATTGCTTCTGGCAGCTTATGCTTATTCATTTGAAGCCAGTTATCCAGTTCATGGCTGATATGAGTGAGATACGTTTTCTGTGGATTAATCTGTTGATGTAGGGCTACGGCTAAGTTGACATCATTGTGGTTCAGATGTGCTGTATCCCGTGGTGGAAAAGTGCAATCCAGGATTATAATCCCTGGGTGCCACTGCTGGAGAAACTTTATTGTTTTCGGGGGTAAATTGCTGGTATCACTGAGCCAGGCAAGGCGAGAAGAACCTGTTGATATGGCGTAACCCAGAGAGGGTTTGGAGTGATTTAACGGTAACGGTGTGAATTCAAGTGTTCCGGTGGTATGTGTTACGAATGGCTTCATCGTGATTGAAAAATCAAAAATTCCGGGATGTTTCAAGAGATCGGCGCAACCATTGGGATCATTTGGGCCATAGACTGGAAGTGGTTTGTCAGAATATCCCCAACGCATTGGGAAAAGTCCATACACATGATCAATATGGTAATGGCTGAGAAGGATGAGGTCGATTGTCTCTCGTGGGAATCGCTCACTCAAATTGGCTAGACCGGCATCAATAAGAATGTTTGCCTCTGGTGTCCTAAGGTATGCGCCACTTGAACGGCGCTGAAGGGCTGGCTGTTTCCTGCTCTTTTTGCAGACGGGGCAATTGCAATTATATACAGGTACCCCGGCGCAGTCGCCTGTACCGAGAAATTGGAGTTCCATAAGCACTGTCTCGAAATGATAGGATGAATATATCCGTGTTGAAGGGGCTGTGGTGTCTACTCGATTTTAATCAACGTTGATAACGAAGCATACTTTTCAGCTGAATTGAAGTCAAATACCAGATGAAAAAACTGACACAGAGCACGCTGATAGGCTGTTATTTGGGTTGTACTTTTTTAGAAGCAAATTATGTGCTGTTTTTTACAGGTAGGTGATTAAAGTTCTTTTGGAACGGATCATAGCTCAGTGTGCTGAAAGAGCGCTATATGGAAAGTCGGAGCGGTTGTGATTAATAATTAGGCGAGATTGAATGAATCATTTTAAGAATTTGACGTTCAGTTCAAAAACATCTCTGTTGAAGATAATTGTAACAGTGTGCTGGTGCATGTTGTTTGTTTTGCTGCTGCGGAGGGATCTCTTCATATCCACCGTCGTTCCGGGTGAGGTGGCGCTGCGGCAGCAGGCGGAGCGCGAGGAATATCAGGGGGTTTACTTTCGACAACAGAAAATTGGCTATGTGATCAACCACTATATACCCGGTGAGGGAAACTCGCTAAGGGTTGACCAGAAAGCCCATATGAACCTGAATGTTGCTGAGACTGTACATCAGATTGACTTACACCTGGAGGCAGAACTTCTTGCAGATAATACTCTAGAAAGTTTTACCTTTAGTTTTGAATCTCCTTTCTACCAGATGTCAGCCAAGGGGCATGTCGAAGGCTCCCGTGTTCTATTTACACTTACGACTGGCAGCAATACTATTGAGGACAGTCTTGATCTGGGGGTAGCACCTATTGTGCCAACCGTTCGGCGTGCCTATTTGCTCCAGTCAGGTCTGGAGGTCGGGGACAAAGTGAAAATTCCCTGGTTCGATCCGGTGAGCCTCACTGCCAAAAATTCAGTTATCGAGTATTTCGGCAAGGAAAAACTGCAGATTAATGGCCGGGTCAATAGCCTGCATAAGTTTATTGAAAGCTTTGGTGGTGTACGAGTCAGTCTGTGGCTGAGTGATGATGGGGACGTCGTAAAGGAGGAATCACCTGCTGGCTTCGTTTTTATACGAGAACCAAAATTCAGGGCACTCAATCTGGATGAGGCGAGTGAGGAACTGCTCTCGGCAGTGGCTGTGCAGGTTACAGGGACCATGCCTGGCCTCGAGGGTTTAAGCAGCATGCAATACCGTTTACAGTTTCCAGAGATTGAAGGGTTTGTCTTAAATAGTGGAAGGCAGCAGTTTGATGGTTCTATTCTCACGATACAAAAGGAAGATATTTCTGAGGATGATGTACCAGAGAGCAGGAGTTGCAGTGGTATCGGTAATAGTCTTGCGGCTTCACCGTATATTCAGTCTGACGATGAAAAAATAGTAGACCTGGCTACACGTTTACTGAGTGAGACAGAATCCGATCAGGAGCGTATCAGAAAACTGGCAGACTGGGTGTATCATAATCTTGAGAAACGCCCTGTTATGGGGATTCCTGATGCTCTGACGACGCTTGACAGTTTGCGTGGTGACTGTAATGAACATGCTGCACTTTTTGCGGCTCTTGCTCGAAGTGGTGGGATTCCAACCAGAATTGCTGCGGGTGTTGTCTATCATAAAAATGCCTTTTATTATCATGCATGGAACGAGGTGTGTGTGGGGGATAGGTGGCTTTCGCTGGATACAACGACGAACCAGTTACCAGCGGATCTCAGTCATATCAAATTTGTTCAGGGAGAGCTCGATGAGCAGGTTCGAATTGGTGGGCTTTTGGGTAAACTTGCTATAACACCTCTGCTGGAAGAACATCATGACACCCAAGAGAGCGGTTTAGAATAGGAAAGGTATATAATCATGGCGGGAACTATGCTCGAAATTGACCATCTCGTTAAATCATTTGCCAGCTTTCAAGCTGTTGATGACATCAACCTCAAGGTTGGTTCTGGCGAGATTTATGGCTTCCTCGGACCTAACGGGGCAGGGAAGACCACCACTATAAAGATGCTGGCGGGCTTGCTCCGGCCCAGTAGTGGTAGTGTGAGGATTAATGGCTTCAGTATGGACGAAAACCCCAGGCAGTGTAAAGCTATCACCGGCTACATACCTGACCGCCCCTTTCTCTATGAAAAACTGACAGGTGATGAGTATCTCCGCTTTATCCGAAGTCTCTATCCTATGATCGATTCCGAAAATTCGCTTAAAGAAGCGGATTCGTATCTGGAAATATTCGACTTGATGGAATGGCGTCATCATCTGATTGAGGGCTATTCGCATGGAATGCGTCAGAAGCTGATTATGACCTCTATTTTCATGCTTAATCAGCCGCTGATAATTGTGGATGAACCGATGGTTGGGCTAGATCCCAAAAGCGCCAGGATAGTTAAGGAACTGTTTAAACAAAAGGCTGCAGATGGGGCTACAGTGTTTCTCTCTACACATTCAATGGAAATTGCTGAAGAACTCTGTGACCGAATAGGTATTCTGCTAAATGGCAGGATTCGAGCGGAGGGCACCATGCAGGAGCTGCGGGAATTGGGGCAGGCTGGCTCAACCAACCTGGAGGACATCTTTCTGGAACTTACAGGTGCATTTGAGTTGCAGGCAGTGATTCAGGCCTTGCGGACGCCCTCTGCCACAAAAGTGCCACAAGTCAAGGAGGTGGAGTGATGCTGCCGCGTCTGCTCCAGCCCTGGCTTCACACCAGTGCAAACAGACTTTTCCCTGGGAAAAAAATCGGTGCTAACTCTCTATTTATTGTAGTGATAGGTTTGGTTGTCTGTGCCATCATCTATCTTGTGACACACAAGGTGCTCAGCTATTTTCACAGCCAGGATGAGCTTGGTATAATTCTGAGCCTGAAGATTTTTCAGATGGCTTGGATAACAATATTTGCCATGTTGATATTCTCTTCAATGGTGGCAGCCGTTTCAACACTTTATCTTTCCAGCGACAATGAGATCCTTCTCAGTGCACCGGTCAATCCGCGTGAGATCTACCTGATGCGTTATATCACTACCAGTATCAACACGTCCTGGATGATTGTGATTTTTACTTTACCGGTATTTGGTGCTTATGGGCAGGTGTTTTCTGCCGGTCCTATGTTCTGGCCTTTGCTGGTTACAACTGTACCAACTGTTGCGGCCATTGCTTCAGGTTTTGCCATGTTGCTCACAGTAGCCATCGTTTACCTCTTTCCCGCCAAACGCACTAAAGATATTATTCTTTATCTTTCGCTCTGTTTTGGGATATTTCTCTATCTTATTTTTCGAATGATGCGGCCGGAAGACCTGGTGAACCCTGACAAGTATGGGCAGTTTATAGACTATTTTTCAGCTATTTCAACGCCGGCAGGACCATGGGTTCCAGCTGGCTGGGCGGCCAATATGCTCACCGTCTATCTGCTGGATGGCAAGGTGGACTGGCTGGTTTTGGGACTGCTCATTACGACCCCGTTGGTGCTCTATTTCGCAGGGGAAGTTGTAATGGATAAATTGTTTTTCACCGGTTTCTCAAAGTCTCAGGAATCTTTTGGCGGGCATATAGCATTTAAACCTGTACGGCGTTTTCACTCAACTGCTGCCTGGATATTTCGCAAGGAAGGTAAACATTTTTTGAGGGATTCCTCGGAGTGGTCGCAGTTTTTCATGATTGGTGCACTGGTGGTTGTGTATCTCTACAACTTCAAGGTATTGCCGCTTGATCGTTCTCCCATGCCCACCCAGTATATCAGTAACCTCATTGCCTTTGCCAATATTGGCCTTTCTGGGTTTCTTGCGGCATCATTAGCTGCTCGTTTTGTTTACCCGTCGATCAGTGCTGAGCGTGGTGCATTTTACCTTATTCGTACGGCACCTCTGTCACTTGGTAAATATCTCTGGCACAAATATCTGTTTTACTTTCCTCCATTCACGATTCTTACTCTGATATTGGTCCTGGTATCGAACAATATGCTACAGATAACAGGGCCCATGTACTGGATTTCACTTTTTACGGCACTGCTCACGACCTGGACCTGTATCGGGATAGCATTGGGGTTTGGTCTGTATTTTGCCGATTTTAAGACGGAAAACAGGAATGCAACAATGGATCCTGGAGCTATCCTCTTTTTATTCTGTGCTATTTTTTATCAATTTATTGTGATTCTATCAGGTTTACTTCCTGCTTTTCGCTTGGTGCGCAGGTGGCTGCGGATGAAGGATATCCGGGTTGTTGATACGATCAGTATAGTAGGCTGGGGTGTGGGTGGCGTGTGTCTGTCGTTGCTGCTTGTATTTCTGCTTTGTCGGCGGGCTATTGCCAGAACAGAACAATAAAGGGATCTGACTTTTTGTGCTGACACTGGCAGGATATTTTTCTATTAAAAAGATCAATGGAGTTTTTAAATCAATTAAAGTGGTTATCATAAGAATTTTCGGACAGACCTTGAACCTATTTTTAGCAGTTACACAGCTGCATCCTTCGGTTCCCCATTATTTAACGCGCACAGCGCTCTATCGGCGTATGTGAGTATAACCAAAAGTTTACGTGAACATTATGCTATTTCATTGTGCTATTTCAGTGATGCTCTTATTTGTTGGTCTGATTCCATCAGCATATGGACAGCAGGACCAAAAGGCACCTGACACTATTTATCCAGATTTGGAGTACATGCTATCCCTTGCTAAATCGACTACCGAGCTTGATCCTGAAAAATTAACCAATCTCATTGATTTCGTCAGTTCAGTACCAGTAGGAACTGGTATGAGCCTTGAGGAGCGACAGGATGCCTCCGGTGCTTTTTATGCATTTTCTGTTCAGGGAAATTTCAACGATGTGCTTGACTATGTCTACAATCCTGATATCCCCCTCTATGTGACTATGCCGTCATCATTACGTCAGCACGAATGGATAACCCCGCAGATACCAGATTTGCTGAGAGATCTTCCTCGCCAGATTGAATCGACAAGTGATATCCGCCTTCTCCGAGGAGAAGACCGAGAAGTTATAACACCAGACGCTAACACGGGTGGCTATTACTCCTACAGCCAGGATCGTGTTGTGGCTGTTCTTCCAGGGCCAGCCGGCCCTGTACTTATTTCAGTATCCAGCCAGAATGATTCTTCTGATATTGGTAAAAAAGGATGCATAGTCGGTAAAGATACCAATTGGGATTATCTGTATTCAAGCGAAACAGGATTGAACAAGACTGGTTTGGGATGGGTGGATTCGTATATGTACAACGCCGATTCTGTTCTTGTTTATGTTGTTGATTCTTCTGCGAATGAGATCCGAATGGGTTCATTCAAATGGCTTAATGCGGGATGGGCTTCAATAAACATGGTCAAATCAAGTCATATTCTGGAGGGAATCAAACGCTTTGCCGCAGACTTTAAAACAGTGCTGGAATCACCTGGCTTACCAAGCGCAGAGGTGCTGGAGGAGAAGTATAAAGAGCTGGAACAAACTGGTGAACAGGACCTGCGACTAGCGGTTTCTTCCTACCTGAAAACGCTGAAAGCTTCTGACGCTTCTTGCTTTGATTCCAGCCCATTTAAGGGGCCGCTATCTTCCGGTGAATACCAACAGCAGATGGATCGTGAGGAGCTTATTCAGGTGCTTTTACTCCAATATGTAAAAGGCGCGATTGGAAAAGGGCCGGCAATACGCTTAGCATCTCAACCCTCTTCACTGAATTGAAGTGACAGCTTTGAAAGATTGAAGCAACAGGTTTTGCCAACCAGGAACTTGATTTTTTCAGGGTAGATCATCTACAGAAACGAAAAAGAGGGCGATGGTTTAAACCATCGCCCTCTTTTTTATAGACATGCCTGCCTTCGTTCAGGTGTACGTCCTAAACGTGTGTAACTTTACCTGTAATAGAGGCTGGAGCTACCCATGGTCAGCAGTGCTTTATGCAGGTTACGCCGAAACTCCCGTCTATCCCAGATGCCCTGAAGATGTCCACGCCTGAGGGCGTTTCTCGCAGAATGATAGTCTGGTGGAATGTCAATACCTGTTGTTTCCCGGATTACCCGTGGCCCAGCGAAACCAACCCTGCTTGAACGAATAGCGAACTGGTATGGGGCACAGCCGAGGAATGATGCAACCGGCCCGGCGTAGCTGTTGTTATCATAAACAACTATATAAAGACCACCTGAGTCGATATATTCTCGTACTGCCATGGTACATTTTGGCATTTGAACGACTCCAAGTGTTCCCTCCTGAATACGAATGCCACCGGTAGTATGGACGTAGGCAAGCAGGGGACGTTTTTTCCGCTTGGCGATGGCGCAGGCCTGGGCGAATTTTTCACCTTCAGCACTGCCAACGGTACCATTTCGAAAATCGGAGTAGAGCATAGTGGTAACGATTTTAATGTCGTTCACCTTTGCATGGAATGTCAGATTGCCTGCATTTTTTCCGGTTTTTTTCTTTGACGCCTCCAGTCTCTTGGTGAATCCGGTGTAATTCAAAGGGTTTCCTGAAGAAATGTTGGAATTGAAAAAGCGTAAGGAGCCTTTGTCAAAAATATTCTCAAGATACCATTGTGATTCCAGTGGGAAATGATGCCCACAGGTCTCACAGACACCGGCAAATTCACCATACAGATCAGGAATCCATAGATCCTTACAACCATGCTTGTCAGCGTTGGGACAACTTACAGTACGATCCTTGTTGGCCAGTGGGCTGGTATAGGTATCAGTAAGTTCAAGGGGGTCTACAAGCCGGACTTCTTCTGTTTGGGCAGAAGGAGTATACGTAATGAGCCTTGTGGATTTTTTCTCCTTATTTTTAGTCAGGAGATCCATTACAGCGGTCACGGGTTCTGTGAGTCGCTTAATCATCACAGAGCCTTCACCGGAAACATCCTTAATTACCTTACGCACCTGCTTCTTGTGGTTCTTGAAGATGTCGTAACGGATTTTGTAGTAGACCTTTTCAGTCTTTACCCGAGCAAGGTTGTAAAAGTTCAGTGTAGCTTCAGGCTCACCTTCATAACCATTCACTCCCATGGCCCAGTATTTCTTTGAACGCAAGGCGAGCAGACGTTTCGTCTCTTCCTTGTTTAGGTCCCAACTGACCATGACCTCATCTGCCTGGTCAGCATGGGTTTTCTTACGGCGAATTTCCCATGACCTGAAAGCTTTGAAACTTTTGGTGTCGACAACCACTTTATCGGTTGCGCGGATCATCTCATTTCGTAGCTGGGCAAAAAAGGTAAAATCATCACGACGGGCTCCAAGTTGTGGTTCCTGGATTACACGGTCAATGGTCCCTTTTTTTATGTTGTCAAACGCTGTAAGGCGTAACCGGTCGGCGCACACTTCAATCAGCTCTTTTGGTACTTTAGAGCCTTCGCGAATTTTCCCCTCAATGGCTGCAGCACCTTCGGGAGAGATAACTGAATAGTAACCATGGCTAGCCATTAGTCGGTAATCGGAAAGGCCAATCGCTTCAGCACCACCAGAGCCACCTTCAGAAATCATGGAAATGACAGGTACCCGCAGTTTAGCCATAGCGTAGATATTTCTGGCAATCTGTTGTGCTGCACCGGGATACTCCTCAACAGGGTATGATCCTGGTGTGAAAATATAACTATGGATCGGAATACCTTCTGTCTCAGCTACTTTCATGAAACGAAGAGCTTTCTCATTACCCTCTGGTTTACATGAACCACCGTTACGGAATTCTTCTCCATGACCGCTCTCCTGGCCGATAACCATGACTGAGCAAGTATAGGTCTTATTCTTTACCCTGCGCACCATTGTTGCCTTGGCACAGACCATTGCCGGATCAACGTTGGCGTCACCCTCACCACCAAGCTCTGTATAGTCCTCGTAGACATTTTCGAGGATATCTTTCAGGCTGAAGCGTTGGATGGAGCGGACAATTCGTACCCGCTCCATAGGGCTGAGGTGCTCTTCAGCCCGTTCTTCAAGAAAGCTGATAGATTCATTGAGTTTACGAATTTCACCAAGAATTTGCTCTTCGGTGTGGTCGTAGACTGTCTGTTTTAGTTGGTCACAGGTGGCCTTGAAACCTTCAAGGTTTCCCCAGTTTGTATAATCTTTAATCTGGAGCAGGTAGTTGATCCGCTCCTCGATTTTTTGTAGCTGTTTCAGTTGTTCGTTCATAAAAGTCCCGTCTGTTTACGTCACTCTAGAAGGCCAGCAGACGATCCAGGTTGTTTTTCAGATATTCCAGATTAGTGATTATCGGGTTTCCACTCGAGTCTTCACCGCGGATGACCGTCTCGTCTATGAATTGTGCAGCACGTGCCTTGGCTTCATCCATATCTTTTCCCCAGACCAGTGCCAGGGCGAGGTTTGGGTCAAAGTCACTTGGGATTGGATAGGGGCGGTCGAAAGGTACGTGAGTGTAGACAACAGACCAGTCATGAGCCGGGAATGAAAATTCAGAAATTGTACCGATCCAGGGTGCGAAACCACGGCGGGTGTCTTCCGCAACAATGCGGAGTTCAATGGACGCACCTTGAAATTGAATATCACTCTGCTTATAGCCGACCTTGTCACCTAGTGCCAGTCTGATCTGTTCTCGGATCAGGTTTGGCTGCTCGCCATTGAGGTAACTAATTCGGGCAGATATGTCATTTTCTACCTGAATCCTGGTGTTAACCTCAAGAAGATAAGGCTGCCCTGAACGGGTAACGATCCATTCCCAGGTACCGACATTGTCGTATTTGACATGGTTGGCTAATTTAAGCGAATATTCAACGATCTTATCCAGAACCTGTTGTTCGTCAAAATCGTACTCAAAGCATGAAGAGTGAAAACCGGGAGCGGCCTCAACACGTTTTTGACGACCGGTTGACTGAATAGTACAGTTACGGGAACTGAAATGCATTCTCTCGCCATGCCGTGAACAGACCAACTGAACTTCAAGATGGTTGAAATCACGGATACACTGCTCGATCAGTACGCCACCATCTCCGAACTGACGTTTTGCGTAGTTCTGAAGTTGACGGTAAATTCGCCGGAACTGTTCAATTTCGGTGACTTCCTCAATGCCCATACCGCCACCGCCTGCGGCAGCCTTGACCAGTATGGATGGATCCTCAATACCTTGATCAAGCTGATCCTGAAGTAACTTTTGTGCAGTCTCTTCAGCTTCCATCTCATTATAAATGGGAGCGTCAGTTCCTGGAATTGTCGGAATCCCAAGGAGGTTAGCTACTCGCTTGGTGTTGATTTTGTCACCAAGACTTTTAATAACCTCCCAATTGGGGCCGATAAAGGTCAGTGCCCGATCGCGAATAGTTGCCCTGCGGGCAAACCGGTAATCCTCGGAGAAAAAGCCGTAACCAGGGTGAATCGCGGTACACCCTGTGTAGTCGGCGACGGCAAGAATGTCATTGGGTTCAGTATAACTGGTGATGCGCCAGGCATTCTGCTCTGGTCCGCTGGTTATGTTGCGCTGCACATGCTCGGAAAATTTGTCTGCCTCGGTGTATATGACTGTGTAGTCTAGCCCAAGGTCTATGCAGGCGTTCATAATGCGGATGGCAATCTCACCTCGATTTGCTATGAGTACCTTTCCTTCCAAACTATATCCTCATGAAGTACGTGTTTTATCTTTGGCGGGGTGGTGTTAGCCGATACTAAAAAAACTCCGATCACCCATATGAAACAAGAGATCAGAGTCAGCAATACAAAAGCGAGACTACTATAGTCACGCAAGGTCAATTAGAAAAGGGAAAATATGCAAAATATCTATGCAATAACAGAATGGGACCTTTACCGAATAGCAAAGTACGTTTATTCTTGACAAGAGAAATGAATATCCATAGAAGCTAAAGTGAGTGAAGTGTACCCAACTGTAATGGTTCTGTTTATTTATGAGTTTGTGCGTTATTCTCCTGATTAAACAGTATGATGCGTATCACGTGTAAAAGTGTATGCAGACCCTCGTAAAGTGTTTTAACTTTTTCGAGGAACAATAATTCAAACAAAAAAATGAACACCGAAAACGAACCTGACCCTGAGGAGCCTGGGGAACGAAAAGGCTTTCTGAAACAATTACTGTCCAAGGTGCCGTTCGGGCGACCTGAAACTACAGAAGATCTGGAAAATGAAATTCTCGAACTCCTGGAAGAGGGGGAAGAGCAGGGACTGATTACTCCTCTTGAAGAGAAAATGATCAATTCCATCTTCGATTTTCGCGATACAGCCTCAGCAGAAATAATGACACCGGCAGCTGAAGTGATAAGCCTGGAAGTGTCTACCCCCATGAGTGAAATCATTGATTCTGTCATAGATAACGGCTTTACCCGTATCCCGGTATATCGAATTAATCCGGATATCGTTATCGGAGTGTTGCATGTCAAAGATCTTCTCAGGATATGTGCACGTCCGCAGGACGAAATATTACCACTTGAAGATTTTCTACGGCCGGTCTATTTCGTGCCGGAAAATAAACCTATAGTTGATTTGTTACGTGAATTTCAGATGCGTAAAAATCATATGGCTATGGTGACTGATGAGTTTGGGGCTGTCCGTGGTTTGATAACCATGGAAGATATTTTAGAGGAAATCGTCGGTGAGATTGACGACGAGTATGACGATGAGCAGGATAAGGTTGAGATAATCGATGAAAATACCATCATGGCTCATGCTCGTCTTGATACAGAAAAAGTTGAGGAATATTTCAATGTTGAGTTGCCGGAAGGTCCCTATGAATCTATTGGAGGCCTGGTGATTAACCTGCTTGGTCGCCTGGGACAAACAGGAGATCTAGTGGTAGTTGCAGATCTTGAATTTGAGGTGAAGAGTGCCACAAAACGTCATATAAAGATGGTGCAAATTACCCGCCACCGAGGTGGAGATTCAGAAGAATGATCTCATGCCTGCGGAGATGGCCGTTCGTGCTTTCTCTCTTTACAGCCTTGCTGCTCTGGTGTGCTTATCCTGGAGGAGGAGAGGTCTGGCCAATACTCTCTGTGGCACTTGTGCCATTTTTTATCGCTCTGCCGCTCGTTGATGGGAAAAAGGCTGCACTTGCTGGATTTGCTACCGGGATTTTACACTATCTACTGTTGCTTTACTGGATTGTGATAGTGTTGGGGCGCTATGGAGGTCTACCAGGTTTCATCTCGATTCCGGCGCTGGTAATGCTTGCCAGTTATATGGCTAGTTATATTGCCGGGTTTGCAGTGTTTGCCCGGTTGCTCTTTATTTATGGCTCGCCTCTTTCCATTCTTCTTGGTATTCCCGCTCTCTGGGTTACAACGGACTGGTTGCGCGGGCAACTCTTCACCGGCTTCCCGTGGATGGATATCGGCTATGGATTGGGAAATGTGCCGGAGCTTATTCAGTTGGCAGACCTGTTTGGTCATCACGGAATATCTTTTCTTGTTGTGTTGATCAATTGTCTTATTGCTTTGCCATTGATTAAAAAAATACCATTACGTTCCTTCCTGTCTCCTTTACTTTTGGCTACTGCTGTGCTGATGGCTGTAGCTGGTTATTCAATTGTACGCTGGCAAACTGTCTCAACCATACTTGGCAACCCTGCGATAGAGTCGATGGCGATAGGCATTGTTCAGGGAAATATTGACCAGAGTAGAAAATGGTCGCCTGATAATCAGGAAGCGACACTTTCCGCCTATCTGGAGGGGTCCCGTTCGCTGTTTGCTGATAAACGACCCGAGCTGATAGTATGGCCGGAAACAGCCCTGCCGTTCTATCCGCAGACATATTCAGATCTTCACTTCCTCCGGGATTTAACTGCGCAACATGATACTGCCCTTTTGACTGGTACACCCTGGTTTGAGATTATTGATAGAAGTAAAAAAGATATTCGTTATTTCAATAGTGCCCAACTTCTAGAGCCAGATGGTGCATTCACTGGTTCCTACTATAAGTCTCACCTGGTTCCCTTTGGTGAATATGTGCCGATGAAGAAGCTGCTACCATTCTTGGCCCCACTGGTTGAAGCTGTTGGGGACTTTAGTCCTGGTAGTGTTGAGCAACCACTGCTCTGGCGAAGTAGCCGAATTGGGGTTTTGATTTGCTTTGAATCTATTTTTCCGGAAATTGGTAGAGCTTGGAGTATAAGTGGTGCTAATGTTCTGGTTAATTTGACCAATGACGCCTGGTATGGTAAGTCCAGTGCCCCGTATCATAGTATTGTTATGAGTGTATTTCGGGCAGTAGAGATTCGCCGCAGTGTTGTACGGTCAGCAAATACTGGTATCTCAGGATTTATTGATCCGCTAGGCAGGATTGAAGAACCGTCACGAATATTTACTCCCTGGGCTGGTGTTGGTGATGTAATGCTGATGGATGGCCAGACAGTTTTTGTTCGCTGGGGGTATCTTTTTCCACAATTTTGTCTTTTGGCCGGAGTCTTGTGTATAACTCTGGCTATAGGTAGAAGACGGAAAGCAAAGCATCAATAGCGTAATAGCAAAAGTTCATTATAATACTGTTTAGTCGTAGTAGCTGGTACTTGTACCGGTTGTTATTTTTATGTAACCATTAGATTTTGGAAGAAATATGTCTATTGAAACAGGTGCAGGGGTTTCGAAACAGATCATTGCTGATCTGAAAGGCCGCATGATGGCCTTGAAGGAGCATCTTTGACTTACCTCGTAAAAAAGAAGATCTTGAAAAACTTGAGCGGCAGACGCTAGCTCCTGATTTTTGGAATAATGCCGCTCAGGCCCAGCAGGTTCAGAAGGAACATGGGCAATTGCAGGATATTATTAAAGTGTGGGAAGATCGTTGGCTGGAGATTGAGGACATAGAGATCCTGCTGGAGATGGCCACTGAAGAAGGTGATACAGATTCTGAGGTAGAAGTAGCCGAGAGACTTCGGGAAATACAGGAAGATATTGCAGTTGCTGAGGTGGAGCGGATGTTCGGTGGAGAACATGATGCCAGCAATGCTATTGTTTCTATTCATGCTGGGGCCGGTGGTACTGAGGCGCAAGACTGGGTGGATATCCTGATGCGCATGTACCTGCGCTGGGCTGAAGCTAAAGGTATGAAAACTGATATCCTCGATTATCTTCCCGGCGATGAGGCTGGCGTCAAGGGTGTTACATTGATGTTCAAAGGGAGAAACGCCTATGGCTATCTGCGCAGTGAGTTGGGTATTCATCGGCTGGTAAGAATTTCTCCATTTGATTCAAGTGGCAGGCGGCACACCTCCTTTGCTTCAGTGATGGTCATGCCTGAGCTTGATGATAATGTTAATGTCGATATTGAGGAGAAAGATCTGCGGGTAGATACATATAGAGCGAGTGGAGCTGGTGGTCAGCATATCAACAAGACTGATTCAGCCATTCGCCTTACACATCTGCCAACAGGTATCGTGGTGCAGTGTCAGAATGAGCGCTCCCAGCATCGCAATAAAGATATGGCCATGAAAATGCTTGCCGCCCGTCTTTATGAAGTGGAGAAGCAACGACAGGCAGCAGAACAGGAAGGGTTGAGTGGTGATAAGAAGGATATCGCCTGGGGTAGCCAGATCCGTTCTTACGTTCTACAGCCATACAGGATGATAAAGGACCACAGGACGGATCATGAGGTGGGGAATGTTGATGCCGTACTTGATGGCAACCTTGACCCTTTTATCAAGGCTTACCTGTTGTGGAAAAAATAGTGTGGAGTGATTTAGCGTGACGAGTAGCCAAGCCGACAAGGGGAAGGTCTCCAAACGCTGCGCTAAATGCGGAGCATGTACGGTAGTATGTCCTGTTTTTAGGGCCAGCGGTGGTAAGGAATTCTACTCCGGGCGAGGAAAAAAGTACCTGCTTGACGTAATGGGAGAGGAGACACCCTCTCCCATTTTTGAGGATATCTTTTCTAAATGTCTGCTCTGTGGGGCGTGTGTTTCTTCCTGCCCACGTGATGTAGATATTCCTGAAGAGGTCCGCCAGGCACGTGCTGATTTCAGTCGCTTCTATGGCGAGCACGGATACCAGAAGTTTCTGGCAAGAAAAGTGCTTGAACGTCCGGATTTACTAGGCGTTGCTCGACGATTTGGCCGAACGTTTTCAAATCTTCTCGATGAAAAACTTCCATCCGACAGTGGCCTAAGGTTACGATTGGCTATTTTTAATCATAACAGCAATGTCCCTTTTTCAAATAGCTTGGTAAAGAGAACTGCAGAGCGGAGCAGCCTGGTCTATTTTCCCGGGTGTAGCGGTACCCACCTATATCCGGAAATCATTGCGGCCTGCGAACAACTTTTTAATACTGCAGGGTATAGTCTGGTTATTCCTGAAGGGCTTGTCTGCTGTGGTCTTGCCATGGATTCAGCTGGAGATGTTGACGTCAGTCGTCAACTTGCAAAAAAAAATATCCTGGCGCTGGAGCGGTTTGACGGGCCAATTATGGTATCTTGTGGCTCATGTTTTGCGCATTTACGAAGATATGGTGACGTGCTGGCTAATGAGCCGTCCTGGCAGGACAGGGTGGAAGCTGTCTGTGAACGCCTTGTAGAAATGAGCCAGATGTTGGATGGGTGCCTGTCAGATGTGCCTGTACCTGAAAGTAAGCCTACACTCAGAGGAACAATCAACGTTTTCTATCACGATCCCTGTCATCTGCGCCATGGTGAACACATTACCCAAGAGCCGCGCAATATCCTCAGACGTTGTGGTTCGGTTAATCTTCTGGAACTCGAGGATGGTCCGCAATGTTGTGGCCAGGGAGGACTTTTTCATATCGGAGCCCCTGAGCTTGCAGGGGCTATCCGTGACGATCTAGCCGGAAAAGTGCTGGCCATGCATCCCGATGTTATCACCAGCAGCTGTTCCGGCTGTTTAATGCAGTGGAAAACGGCACTTGCTGCGGCTGGCAAAGATATACCTGTTCTCCATCTTGCTGAACTTCTTGTCCGACTTCACAGCGGACAGTCTCTCTCATAACCCAATGCCCTTTCAAAGCCACTCTAATTTTCTGCAAATGAGCTAGCTAGCTGTTGAAGATAAAGCCTGCCCTGTATTTGAGATTTGATCCTCATCGGTCATCTGTCTTCGAGTAAGCAATTTGAACGGCTTAATGATAATCCAGAAAAAAAGAACAGCGAGTGGAAGGAGGATGTTAAGTGCCAGCGGTACTAACCATAACAGAACGATCATCTCAGATATTGTAAACATACGCCACCTCCTGGTTTATTAGTAAGGCTCGGGGGGAATCCTCTAGCCATATTGATAATACAGGTCTAAATGTCGTTATTGATCTTATGATTACAGTGTAGCAGGCAGGCCTGACAATTTTCTTGTGTAAATGACAGAAGCTGCCGATTGTTCGCTATAGTTGTTGTTTGAAGAGCGTTCAGGGTGTGAAGAGGAGTGGTAAAGTGTTGATTGCAATCAGGTAGTAGGTGTAAAAAAAAATAGTAACAATACTGGAAAAATCTCCGAGAAGACGTTTGAAAAATAGCCGTGTAAGAGAAATGTCAGAATTATTGCGGCTTCCAGGGGGCTCAGCAGGTAACAGTCGGGGGCTATTGAATGAGAAAAGACGAAAAGAGCAAAAGCAGCCTGTGGACAGGCTGCTTTTAAAGAGAGAAGAAAGGGCGGCCATATGTTCGTATAGAACGCCCTGGCCGCTGGACTGTATAAAAACTTGATTACAGAACCGACTCCACTGGGCTGTAGTCAAGGTCGAAGGCCTCTGCAACTGCTTTGCATGTGATTTTTCCGTTTACAACGTTCAAGCCAGGTACGATCTCTTTATTGTCCTTACAGGCCTGCTTCCAACCTTTATTGGCGATCTGAACTGCATAAGGCAGTGTAGCATTGGTGAGCGCCAGAGTAGAAGTTTTAGCATATGCGCCAGGCATATTGGCAACACAGTAATGAACGATACCATCAACCTCATAGGTTGGCTCTGAGTGAGTGGTTGCTTTGGAGGTCTCGAAGCAGCCACCCTGATCGATAGCAACGTCTACAAGGACAGAACCTTTTTTCATAACCTGCAGCATTTCACGGGTAATGAGTTTTGGAGCCTTTGCACCTGGGATAAGAACCGCGCCAATAACAAGATCCGCCTCTGCCATCAGTTCGCGCAGTTTAGGCTTGCTGCTCATTATCGGGATACAGTTGCTTGGCATAACGTCGCTCAGGTAACGGAGACGATCAAGGTTAGTGTCAAGCAGATACACTTTGGCACCAAGGCCACATGCCATTTTGGCAGCATTAACACCAACAATACCACCGCCGATGACGATAACCGTTGCAGGCTCAACACCGGGGACACCACCAAGAAGAACACCACGACCACCATATGGCATTGCCAGATGCTGTGCACCCTGGATGGCAGCCATGCGGCCTGCAACTTCGCTCATTGGGGTAAGGAGTGGCAGAGAACCGTCAGCTTTCTGGATAGTCTCGTAAGCAATGTTAATAGACTTGGCCTTCATCAGTGCCATAGTCTGAGGCTCATCAGCTGCCAGGTGCAGGTAGGTAAATACGATCTGATCTTCACGGATCATGTCATATTCAGAAGGCTGTGGCTCTTTGACATGCATGACCATGTCAGACTTTTCGTAGACCTCTGCAGGAGTTTCTACGATAGTTGCGCCTGCAGCTACATACTGCTCGTTAGGGAAACCGCTGCCGGCACCGGCGTTGTTTTCAACGAGAACAGTGTGTTTGTTACTTACCATGACCTCAACACCCGCAGGAGTCATAGCTACACGATTTTCCAGTACTTTGATTTCCTTCAGAATTCCAACGATCATTTTGTCACCTTTAAATAGGTTTTGTTGAAAAAAGCGTTCCTGATACAACTCCGCGCCTGGAGGAGAGGAGAGGCACGAAGTCACACCAGGGAACCCGCCGGCTACAATATATATGGGACTTTTAAGTTATAACCTTCGTAAACTATGAAGCTCTCTACTGTCTGAACGTCTTTGATTTTGGTCACCTGGCCGGTAACGAACTCCAGCAGGGTATAGTCTTCATTAAGCAGGACCTGAAGAATAAGGTCATATCGGCCAGTGACTATTCCGGCAGATACAACACCTTTAAGTTTGCTGAATTCAAGGGCTTTATTTTGTAGTTCCATGGTGTTGAGCTTAACACCAAGGTAAAGCAGATTGTGGCCTGGAAGGGCATCTACCCGAATGTTTCCGGATATGTCCAGAATTCCTTCTTCTATCATCTTGTTTACCCGACTACGTACTGTATTCTCGGTAATAGACAGGTCACTGGCAATCAGTTTGAAGGATTTACGGCCATTTTTAAGGTGGCGGATAATCTCTATATTGGTCACATCAAGTTTCATAGCCACATCATCTTAGTTTGATTGAACGAAATACGTTTTGTAAACTTCTTATTTCCACTTACAGTGAATTGCGTAAAAAGTCAAAATAAAAACAGACAATTTACATAAACATAAATTAAAAAAATAAAATTGAGATAAATGGAAATGTGACTTTCTTGTCACTTAGCTGGAATAGAGAGGTTTCTAACCTGTAATATCAGCTGTTTAAGGTAGGAGTGGTGGTGTATGTGTGGCTGGCTACAAGTTGTATCACTTATGTAGCAGAAAGTTTAATGGAGGAATTTTTTTACATACGAAATACATCTGGCTATAAATCCATCCTTTTTCTGTTGTGGGGGAGGAGCAATGTCTGGTTTATCAGGAGGAGAATCTGGTGTAACTGCTGAGGTGGCCTCCTCAACTGTTACCCCTGTGATGGCGGTGGCTTTTTCCTGTAGGGCCTGCTGAATGTTTTCAACAAGATTTGTCCGTATGTCATCACGTGAAAAAGGTGTGTCATCTTTTTGAGCCAAAAATGTTTCGCGTACATCAAAGCTGAATTCGTCACCGTTATTACCTATCCCTGAAGTTGTGGCTATGTAGTAGGCAAATTGGGTGAGAGCAGCAATTTCTCTGTAAGATTCTTCTGCTTCATCAGGGTTGTTGTAATATTTAACACCATTACAGATAGAATCTGGGAATTGCCAGGTTTTAAGTATCTCACAGGCGATATGCGCATCCGTAGTGCCCAGAATGTCAATTTCAGCTTCTTCTAAGGGCTGAGAGAAATCTCTGGAGTTCTGTATGCACATGGCGAATTCATCAGGTTTATGGACGGCGAGGATGAGTTTGCCTATTCCATGTAACAGTCCCGTTACATAGAGTTCACCTGGCTGACAACTCACTTTTAGCTCTGGCTGAGCAAGCATCCTGTTGGCAGTGGCACAGGCCCACGAGTGAGCCCAGTAATCTTTATCCGAGAAGCCTTCAATAACAGGGAATTGTGGTAGAATTTTCTGGCAGAGAATCCAGTTAACCGTTGATATCGTTTCCTGGAGGCCAATATGCATTATAGCCTGCCTGAGGTTGGTGATCTTGTTTAGTGTACCAAAAAACGATGAGTTGGCCAGTTGTAATATTCGAGCAGTAAGGGCAGGGTCCGTCTGGAGGAGTTTTGTGAATTTGTTTATATCTATTCTGTCTTCAGGCTGGCGGGAAAGAGCAAGGAGCCGTGTAAAAACTGCAGGCAGAGGAGGGAGGTTTATGCCTGCTTGCAATATCTCTAAGGCGATTCGGTCAGTTTGGCTATATCCTGTATGCATCATTGCCCCTTGTCGGTAAGAAATGATTATCCTGATATTACTTGCCTTGGCACTGTATAGCGTAGAAGGGCTGGATCAGATTGCCGGAAAGTAAATTGATGCAGGTTAAAACGAGATATTTCAGGATAGCACAGATAATAACAAAACAACAAATAGGTAGAGAAAAGAAACTACCACAGAAGGTGAATAACTGTCAGCAGCTGTTTTTTCGCTGCAAAGATGACGGGTTGTGGCCCTCTTGAGGAGTAAGTTTTGAAGCGGAACATGCGCACATTGTTCCCCCGCTTTTATGGCACATACCGGTGAGGCCGTGCTTTGTGTTTCTCGCTCTTCCTTTACAGAAGTTGACCACAAGCGCGGCAGAAACGACTACCGTAAACGTGATGGCCAGCATAAAAAGATAGTTCTGCATAATGTTGCCTTATAGTTGACACGGTTTTTTCCTGTCATCCGCCAAAATCATCAAAGTGAATGTTCTCTGCTTCAACACCCAGGTCATCAAGCATATCGATGACTGATTTGGTCATCATGGGTGGACCGCAGATGTAATAGTTGATATCTTCCGGAGCCGGATGGTCTTTTAAGTAATTATCATAAAGAACCATATGGATAAAACCGGTTTTACCTTGCCAGTTGTCTTCTGGCATCGGATCAGAAAGTGCCAGCTGGAATGAAAAATTGTTATGTAGTTTTTCAATCTCTGCAAAGTCTTCCAGGTAGAAGCACTCTGTTAAACTACGGCCCCCGTACCAGTACGAAACCTTACGTTTGGTATCTAATGCTTTAAAGAGATCAAAAACGTGACTTCGAAGTGGAGCCATACCCGCACCACCGCCGATAATGACGACTTCTGAATCACTGGAGTCCATAAAAAACTCACCAAAAGGCCCGGAAATAGTAACCTCATCTCCTTCTTTGAGGTTGAATATATACGATGACACCTGCCCGGGAGGGATATCTTTTTTTGCCCCTGGAGGTGGGCTTGCAATTCGCACATTCAATTTAATGACGCCTTGTTCACCAGGATAATTGGCCATGGAATAGGCACGTGTAACCGGGGTGTGAACATGGGATTTATACTGGAACATTTGAAACTTTGTCCAGTCGCCCAGATAACTTTCGCCGATGTCAAAATTTGCGTAGGAGAGTGTATGGGGGGGGACCTCTATCTGAATGTAGCCTCCTGCTTTAAAGTCTACGCTTTCACCTGCCGGGAGTTCAAGTACCAACTCTTTAATAAATGTTGCTACGTTGTTATTTGAGCCAACTCGACACTTCCATTTTCTCGCATCAAGTGATGATGGTGGCACTTCTATCTTCAGGTCGCGTTTAACCGGTACCTGACAGGAGAGGCGCATGCCTTCACGTGCCTCCCTGTTATTGATCTTGCCTTTCTCTGTTGGCAGAATTGAGCCACCGCCTTCCTCTACAAGACAGCGGCACTGGCCACAGGTTCCACCTCCACCACAGGCGGAAGAAAGAATTACCCCATGATCAGCCAGGGTTGTGAGCAGTTTTCCACCTGGTTTGTCAGTGAACACCTTATCATCGTTTATGGTAATAGTAATATCACCACTTGGCAGTAAGGTCTTTTTTGCCAAAACAATAAGGGTTACCAATACTAACTGGATGGCAAGAAAACAGAGTATAGCCACTGTTATTTCATGCATGTTCTATCTCCACTTTTCCTGTAAATACTAATTTTCTCATATTTCCTGGCAGATATAATCATTACATTCCAGCCATTCCCATAAAGGCAATCGCCATGAGGCCTGCAGTGATAAAAGTCATTCCTAACCCCTTAAGACCCGCAGGCGGATCAGCATATTCAGATCGTTCCCTGATCCCGGCAAGTGCCACTACGGCAAGAAAGAAACCGGCTCCGGAGCCTATACCGTAGGCGACACTTTCCCCAAAGGTGTAGTCACGCTCAACCATGAACAGTGTACCGCCAAGGATAGCGCAGTTTACCGTGAGCAGTGGCAGGAATATGCCTAGCGTGTTGTAAAGAGCTGGCAGGAAACGGTCCATAGCCATTTCAAGAACCTGTACCACCGCAGCGATAATGGCAATATAGGTTAGCAAGCCAAGAAAGGAGAGGTCCACATCCGGATAACCGGCCCAGGCAAGTGCACCCGGCTGAAGCAGTGTGTTCAATACAAGGTTGTTAATCGGTACGGTGATAACCTGTAGAAACAGAACGGCTGCTCCAAGCCCTATGGCACTTTTCACCTGCTTTGAAATGGCAAGAAAGGTACACATTCCCAGGAAAAAGCTGAGCGGCATGTTCTCGAGGAACATGGATCGAAAAATAATATCGATAAAGTGGGTCATCAATCTTTCTCCTGTTGTTTCGGATCAGCTGTGCGTATGGTCCAGATGATGAGGGCGATGATAAAAAATGCGCTGGCTGGCAAGACAAGAAAACCGTTACGAATGTACCACCCTCCATTGGTGGTCAGAGTGAGTATTTCGTAACCAAAGAGTGAACCAGACCCAAAGAGTTCACGAATAAAGGAAACAGTAAGCAAAATAAAACCATAGCCAAGGCCGTTACCTATTCCGTCCAGGAATGATGCGATGGGAGGATTGCTCATGGCAAATCCTTCAGCGCGGCCCATGACGATACAGTTAGTGATTATCAGGCCAACATATATGGAAAGCTGTTTTGAGAGGTCAAAGACATACGCTTTCAATATTTGATCAACTAAGATTACAAGGGTAGCAATAACGGTTATCTGAATTCCGATACGCACTGTACTGGGTATCTGAAAACGAACGATGCTGATGGTAAGGCTGGAAAAAGCGGTCACCACGGTTACGCAGATTGACATCACCAACGCTGTAGCCATCTGGCCCGTAACTGCCAGAGCCGAACAGATACCAAGGATGAGCAGGGCGATAGGGTTCCGCTTAAAAATGGAGAGTGTAAGCAGTTCGATCTTTGTTTCAGCCATTGGTGGTTTCCTTCTTTTTCAATTGCGTAAAAAACGGTTTGAACCCATGGTCGCCAAACCAGAATTCGAGAAGGCCGCTGACACCATTTGACGTGAGCGTTGCCCCAGAGATCCCATCAATCTGATAAGCGGCTTCTGGGCCTGTGTTATCCGGGCTGCCTTTTACGACTTTCAGAGATACACTTTCATCCTTATAGAGTTGTTTTCCCTGCCAGCGATCCTGCCACCTGCGATTCTCAATCTCACCACCAAGACCAGGTGTTTCGCCGTGCTCATAAAAAGATACACCACGAACGGTGGTGAGATCTGCATCAATGGCGACATACGCGTACATGGTGGACCATAGCCCCTTACCCCGAACCGGCAGAACAACTTGGGAGAGTACACCATTGTCTTTTATTAGGTAGACCAGTGAATATTTCTCCTGACGACCAATCCTGGCAGTGTCGACATTGGCAGGAACAGCTTGCCCCTTATCGCTGGTAAAAGCAGCTTTACGTTGGTTGTATGTGCGAGGGTTGATTTTGTCTTCACTCACAAATATACCGCTGTCCAGCTCAATTACACGGGTTTCGATATTGGCAAAGAGTTCTTCTATCGGCGTGTTCTCATCATAGAGCCCTGCCGCATAAAGAATGTTTTTCTGACGATCAAGTTGGCGATTGGCCTCCTGCTTGGGTCGCAGCCCAACAGCCGCTCCTGCGACCAGGGCTGAGCAGGCAAAGGCCAGGATCAGCACGGAATAAAAAGGTTTGGCAGCGGTAATGTTAACCATGACGAACCATCCTTCTTTTGATGTTGGCCTGAAGTACAAAATAGTCAATAAGTGGGGCGAAGACGTTGCCGAGCAGGATTGCCAGCATCACCCCTTCCGGGTAAGCAGGGTTAATTACCCGGATAAGTATACAGAGTATACCTATCAACCCACCATAAAACCACTGGCCTAATCTGGTGTGGGCAGCAGAGACTGGGTCGGTGGCCATAAAGACCATGCCGAAAGCGAAACTGCCTATCACCAGGTGATAGTGGGGTGGGAGTGCGTAGAGAGCATTGGCGGGATCACTCTGCAGAACAAAAAGCATACTGGTAATAAAGCCGCCGATGAGCATAGAAGCAATGACTCTCCAGGGTGCTATTCTGGTTGCGAGCAATACGATGGCACCCAAAAGGCAGGCAAGCGTGGAGGTCTCACCCATTGAGCCGGGTACAGTCCCGATAAAGAGCTGCCACCAGCTATAACCAAGATTGGTTATTCCACTGGAAGGATCGGCGGATACCATGGCGGCAAGCGGGGTGGCGCTGCTCACACCATCAACTGCTGTCCAGATCGCATCACCCGTTATTTGCGCAGGGTAGGCGAAATAGATAAAAGCCCGTGAAGCCAGGGCTGGGTTCATAAAGTTACGTCCAACGCCACCAAAGACTTCTTTAGCAAAGACCAGGCCGAAGCTGATGCCGATGGCCACTTGCCAGAGCGGGATAGTTGGTGGCAGAGTCAGGGTAAAGAGCAGGCCGGTCACCAGAAAGGCTTCGGAAAACTCATGACCGCGGATAATGTTAAAGACCCCTTCCCAGAACGAACCCACCAGCATAGTGACGATATAGATAGGCAGAAAATAGAGTGAACCATGCAGGATGTTGGAGAATAAACTTGCAGGATCACAGCCGACCAATGTCATGATGGAGCCGCGCCAGCCTTCAGGGGCAGCCATCCCGAGTGCCTGTAGAGCAGCATTGGCCTGATAACCGGTATTCCATAGAGCCATAAAGACGCAGGGAATGAGGGCGACCAGTACGGTGCTCATGATGCGTTTTAGATCAATACCGTCCCGAACATGGGGTGCCATTTGTGTTGTAGTGTTACTGCCAAAGAGAAAGGAATCAAAAGCTTCATAGAGCGGATACCATTTCGCAAAACGTCCGCCTGGTTCGAAATGTTGCCCCAAATCTTCCATGGCCTTGCTGAGTTTTTTCATGTCCTCACTTTACCTTTCTGAAACAGGCTCAACCTTCGAGCTCGATAGTCGTCAATACATCCCTGAGAGCAGGGGCAAATTCGTTTTTACCCGGGCAAACAAAGCCGCAAAGGGATAAGTCTTCCTCGATCAGTTCGAGACAACCAAGAGCTTTTGATTTCTCCGTGTCGCCTACAGACAACGCTTTGAGCAGATAGGTTGGGATGATGTCCAACGGCATCACATCTTCATAACTGCCTAAAGGATAAATAGCCCGTTTGCCGCCCCAGACAGCTGTATTCATTGGCAGCTTCAACATTTTGTTCAGAGCAGAAATGAAAATTGGCTTAATTGAAAAACGGTTACTGCCGGGCATAGCCCAGTTGAAGAAACTACGGCCGCTGCTGTCTGGCAGAACGCTCACCAGGTTATGGTAGCGGCCAAGAAATCCGTGATATTCTCTGGCAGTACGACCACTGAGTACCGAGCCGGAAATAACCCGTAAGGGGCCATCTGTCACCTCACCTCTGCATAACTCCTCAATATTCGCACCAACTCGGGTCTCGACGAGTGCGGGCGACTGTATTCCTGCACCTCCCAGTGCGATCACTCTCCCCGTCATGCGTTTGCCGGTGCGAAACAGGTATCCAATTGCAGTCACATCCTGATAGCCAATGTGCCAGGCTGTTTTGTGCTCATGGACCGGATCAATATGGTGAATATGCGTGGAAGCCAGGCCTGCAGGATGTGGCCCTGTAAATGACCAGTAATTGATGCCTTCCACCTGTTCGCATGGCAACAGTTCTCGCCTGGAACTGCAATAGTTGAGGGGAGCTTCAGTCATTCTGCGCAGAATTTGAAGCCCTCGTGTATAATCGTTTGGGTTCCCTGCAATGATCAGCTCAGGAGCTGGAGCCAGTGGCTCGGTGTCTATGGCGGTAATAAACAACGAAGCGGGAAGGGTATCAATTGCGGGAACGCGGCCGTAGGGTCTGGTCCGAAAACTGGGCCAGAGACCAGAGTCGAGTAGTGTCGCCCGGAGCTGTTCTGGGCTGTAATTTTCAACGGGCTGGTCTGGCTGGTCGAGGAACGAGACAGATTCCTCTCCGTTTAAATCAACAACCAGGGACTCAAATTTTCTCTTTTTCCCTCGATTAATAGCGATAACCTTGCCGCATCCCGGTGAGGTATATTTTACACCTGGAGTCTTCTTATCGGTAAAAAGGAGCTGACCGGTGCTAACCATGTCTCCAACCTGAACTTCCATGGTCGGTTTCATGCCGATGCTGTCATCGCCTACAATGGCTACTTGGCTTACCGGCGATCCTGGCCTGATTGTCGCCTCTGGTTTGCCGGTAATTGGCAGATCGAGACCTTTTTTGATTGTAATGTGTTTCATATCAGCTGAAAAATCCTAAGGTGTGAGAGCTGTTCTGCTGCTTGTCAATCAGATAATCTTCGCAGCTGTCCTTGTCTAGACTGTAAAAAAGACCAAGCTTCCATCCGGTTCCTGCGGCAGCCGTAACTGCTGTTATCTAAAAAAATGTCCCACGTGTAACTCTACGCTCTGGTGGAGCAGATTTTTTCATTTGTTTCACCTTTACTGGTTATTACGCAAATGAGCGCAGGTTCCCTGTGAGTAATAGTGTTCGTTAAGCAAGTATTTACAGTGATACACCGTAATGAACTGAAATCGCAGTTTTTTGTGATAATTATCTTAGCCGAAAATAATAACCATTAGTATAATAACAATTAACAGGCGAATCAAATGTAATTCTGATTAAGGGGGAAATCTCTTTTTGCCTGATATTGTTATGCTACAGAATAATCGGTGAGAAACAGGCTCTGGCCCATGTGGCGGCTGTTGTTGTCTGTTTTGTACAAGGTGAATTTGCTGCATGAAATCGTTTGGTAAATCGAGAGGTGTATGCTCGGTTTAGAGCAGATATCAGTTAGAGAGGAAAATGCATGGAAGAGAATTATGCGTATGAGAAGCTGGGATTATTTTACCTTGGGCGGGAACTTGATCATCAGAGCATGACCCCGTCATCATTGCCGTTACTCTATAAAAGTCGGGATTTAACAACCCATGCAGCGATTATTGGAATGACTGGTAGCGGTAAAACCGGTCTTGGCGTTGGCCTGATTGAGGAAGCGATCATGGATAATATTCCCTCGATTATTATCGATCCCAAGGGGGATATGGGGAACTTGCTGCTGACATTTCCCGACCTCTTGCCTGAAGATTTTGCACCCTGGGTAGACCCGGCAGATGCAGCCAGGAAAGGGATGGAAGTTGATGAGTATGCCACGAAAACAGCAGGCGACTGGAAGGAAGGCCTTGCCGCCTGGGGGCAGGATAAAGAACGAATTCGCAGGTTACGTACTCAATCGGAGATGACAATTTATACGCCAGGAAGCAATGCGGGTGTGCCGGTTTCTGTACTTAGCAGCTTTGGTGCGCCGGCACCAGATGTTCTGGCGGATACAGATACTCTCAACAGCCTGGTCAATTCAACAGCCACCAGTCTGCTGACACTTATCAATGTCAAGGGAGACCCTTTACAAAGCCGGGAGCATATTCTACTGAGTTCTATTCTTCTTCATTCCTGGCGCAAAGCTGAAGATATGAATATTGAAAAGCTGATTGGTGCCATTGTCAGTCCTCCTTTTGAAAAAATCGGAGTGTTCCCTCTTGATACCTTTTATGGGCAGTCTGATCGTATGGAACTTGCCATGAGCCTGAATAATATTCTGGCAAGCCCCAGTTTTTCTACCTGGCTGAAGGGGGAGCCGCTCGATATCCAGCGCATTCTCTACACAAAAGAAGGCAAGCCTCGAACTGCTATTTTCTCCATTGCACATTTGAACGAATCGGAACGGATGTTTTTTGTGACCATGTTGCTGGGACGATTCATTGATTGGATGCGGCGACAGTCGGGGACTTCTTCCTTGCGAACGCTTCTCTATATGGATGAGATTTTTGGCTATTTCCCTCCGACAGCCAACCCGCCTTCCAAAAAGCCGATGCTGCTTCTACTTAAACAAGCTCGGGCTTATGGCTGTGGTGTTGTATTAGCCACACAAAACCCTGTTGATCTAGATTATAAAGGACTTTCTAATATTGGTACCTGGTTTGTCGGAAGATTGCAGACGACGCAGGATCAGGACAAGGTGGCTGAGGGTATTGCAGGCAGTAGTGATGGCAGGCTGAATAGTTCTCAAGTAAAGGCTCTTCTTGCCTCCATGAAAGGGCGGCAATTTCTGCTAAGTTCCGCGCACTATGATGAACCTCTATTGTTTCAGACTCGTTGGGTCATGTCCTATTTGAAAGGTCCGGTTGCTGCAAAAGATATCAGCGTACTGATGACTGGCCGGCAGACTGCAGAAGGGGCCGGAAAAGAAATTACATCACAGGCGCCAACAAGAGTACAGAATAGTTCGTCGGACAGTAACCACTTGGGTGGGCAGCCCATGTTGTCACCAGACATCGGGCAATACTATTTTATGCAGAATGTAGCTCAAGATGAGGTGATATTCGAGCCCTGGCTTGCCGCTCAAAGTAAAGTACGGTTCTACAATGCATCCCGCAATATTGATGAGGTACTGGATATCCGTCGACGGATCTATCTTCATGAGGACTTTAATCGGCCTGAGTGGCAGGAGGCTGAGCCGATGGAGTGCGCGCTTAATGACTGCAGTTCGAGTCCACCGGATGAAAGTTGCTACTATCCTTTACCTGCGTCTGTCAGTCGTCTGAAAAATCTCAAGACATTACAAAAATCGTTTACCGACTATCTTTACCAGACTGAGCGTTTAGAACTTTTCAGAGTACGGTCTTTAAAACTGGAGTCACGACCTGGTGAGAGCCAGGGCGATTTCAAAGTCAGACTGCAGGATGCGCTGCGTGAGAAGAAGGATGCTGCTGTTCTAAAGCTGAAAAAAAGCTATGGAACAAAACAGAAGCGGGTTGAGCAACAACTGCAGAAGGCTCTGCATCGCTTGGAGAAAGAGCAGACCGACGTGAAGACAAGAACGACCGATACTGTTCTCTCCTTTGGTATTGCGATTGTTGGTGCGTTGTTTGGCAGAAGAGGAGGATCTGTCACCAGTATGTCGAGAGCTGCAACAGGAATGCGTAAAGCTGGCAGGGTGATCAAGGAAAAGGGTGATGTGCAGCAGGCAGAGGAGCTGGTTGAGACACTGCAACAGGAAATTGAGCTACTGGCAATTGAGATTGAGGACCGTATGACAGCTCTGGCAGAGTCTTTTGATGTCCAGGGTTATGAGCTTGAAACGTTTACAATAAAACCAAGAAGAAGTGATATTTATGATGTGCGGGTGGCACTGCTGTGGGAGATGGGGGTATCCGAAAGGTGAACTGCTGGCTGATGATGGTGCAGAATCATGATCACAAAAGCGATAATCTACCATGATATTTGAAAGATAACACCACTATTATGCTGGTTTGCAGATAGTGGTGTAAAAGGAATATTAAGGCTGGAAATTCATTTGAGATGGTGGTAAGCCAGAAAAAGAGGCGTACATTTTTTCCTGTTTTTACGATCGTACCATTAAACATGCATCTGGCTGGATGATGTCGAAATGCAGATGCTGAAGCGTATTGTAATCGTAAGGAAAATCAGGATAAGGTGTGCATGGAAGAAGCAATGTATCCACCCATTACCAACATAGAATAATGACTGAAAAAAAATTCCCCAGCAGAATGTACTTTGAAGTCTCTCAATGTTATCCGGAAATTATGGCGGCACTCAAGGATTTGGGGGTGACTATTCGCAATACCGGGCCGTTGGACGAAAAAACAACCCACCTTATTCAGTTGGCAGCCGCGGCGGCAAATAACTCAGAAGGAGCTGTTCATTCCCATGCCCGCAGAGCTCTAGAGGCAGGAGCCTCAAATCAGGAGATTTACCATACTCTTCTGCTGCTTATTCCAACAACCGGTTTCCCCCGGGCCATGGCCGCGATCTCCTGGTGTCGGGATATTCTGATGGGAGAATGCGGCGAGTAAACATAGGGTAACAACTCAAGTTTATTGCGACTGTTACCGGATGATGACGTTATGGAGTTCATTTCGGTCATCATCTCGGGGTGGAAAGTACGTTTTCAGCATATTGCCTACCTGATCTACTGCCTGGCAGAGGGCTTCGCCCTGGCGTCCAGATTTGATGCCTTCTGTCAGCTCTTCAACGATATGCTGCCATTTGTCAGGAGTAATTTTTTCATTTATTCCTCTGTCTCCCAGTATCCAGACCCGTTGCTCCAGAACCGATATAAAAATGAGAATCCCATTTTCTTCACGGGTCCGATAAAGTCCTTCACTGTAAAATGAGGTTATTGCAGCCTCTTCCACCTCTTCGTCTACCTGGCTGTTAATGAGAAACAGACGTTTGAGTTGGGGGGAGCGATGTACAATGAACCTGAGGGGGACGTAGAGCAGAGTGAATGAGATAATGAACAGGTACATATTCTGGGAACCAAGCCAAAAATAGGAACCCAAGGCAGAGGTGATGAGCAGTCCGAGAGGAAGGCTGATCATTGCGGCACCCGATGTGGCTGCCGACGGATAGTGGTGACTGGCGGAGACTATCATGGGTACAATTTCCCCGGATGTCTTCTTTTCTGCCTGCTGGACTGTATCGGTAACAGCCTGCCTCTCTTCTTTGGTAAGGAATTCTTCCGCTAGTGTCTGCATATTACCATCCTCCTGAAGCGCCACCGCCACCAAAACCACCGCCACCACCGCCGAAGCCGCCGCTGAAACCGCCTCCACCTCCACTAAAACCGCCACTGCTACTATAGCCACTTCTCGAGCCTGAGGATCGTCGAAGTCTACGGGCAGATGTGGCAGAGGATGCAAATGTTGCTGCTATGAGTCCACCAATAATCCCTGCGGGAATAAGCAAAGCAACAACGATCCATTTTGGGCCAAGGACAAAGAAGCCAAGCAGTGGGGCAATCACACCGCCAACTGCTGCAGCCAGGGGCTTTCTTTTGCTGAATGCCTTGCCAATAAAGAGGACGACAGCTGCAAGCATGACCAAGAATCCTTCTAAATCGTCCGTAGATTGGGCCGCACGTGGCGCCTCGCTTGCTGAAAATTCGCCCTGAACTGCAGCCATCATGGCAGATACACCATCAATAACGCCCTGGTCAAAATTACCCTGTTTGAAACGGGGTACAATTATGTTACGGATAATTCTGCCGGAGGTGAGATCTGTCAGGCTGCCTTCAAGCCCATACCCAACTTCAATCCGCAGTTTTCGTTCGTCTCTTGCGATAAGAAGGACTGCTCCGTTATCGAGCCCCTGCTGACCCACTTTCCACTGTTCTGCCACACGGATAGAGAACTCTTCCAGTACTTCGCCTTCAAGAGAGGGTATTGTCAGGACCACAATCTGCGTGGACTGGTCTGTCTCAAAGGCCTTTAGTGAACCTTCCAGTTGCGTAACGGTGGAAGGCGAGAGAATGGCTGCATAGTCATTGACTCTTCCTGACAGTGACGGAACTTCAAGGGCCATTACCGGTAGTGGCAAACAGAGCAGAGCCAAAAGGAACAATGTGCTCAGCAGTCGTGAGAAAAGTGGTGTCAACATAGCTTACAAACTCGTCATGTTTAGAATTTCACTTTTGGTACTTCTTTGGCAGCAGCATCTGCTTTGAAATACTCCTTCCTTTCGAGGTTCAGCAAGAAGTTGTTGGTGAGGCTTTCTGGGAACTTCCGGATCGAGCCATTAAATATTTCAACAGACTGATTGTAGCGTTGACGTGCTACATTTATCCTGTTTTCTGTGCCTTCAAGTTGGTTCTGCAAATCGAGAAAATTTTGATTGGCTTTGAGATCCGGATATCGCTCCACGACCACCATCAGCTTTGAGAGGGCTGAACCCAATCCACCCTGGGCAGCTTGGAACTCCTGCATTTTGGCAGCATCGCTGAGATCTTCAGGGGTGAGCTGAACTGAGGTGGCTTTGGCGCGGGCATTGACCACTGCTTCAAGAGTTTCGCGCTCATGGCTGGCGTACCCTTTAACTGTTTCAACAAGGTTTGGTATCAGGTCACCGCGTCGCTGCAGGGCTGCTTCAATATCGGCCCACGCCTTAAAAACAGCTTCTTCTTTCATTTGCAGAGAGTTGTAGCCACAACTGCTGAGAAGAATAAGAGAGAGTAGAAGTGTGGTAAATCTGGCAAAGCGTATCATCGTTCCTCCTTTGCTGTTCTAAGAGACTCTTGTCAGAATAAGACAAGCAGGATTGAAAATATTTTTAGTTTACAACCATATATCCTCCCTTTGAAGCTGTCTATAGTAGATGCGAAAAATATTGGTCAGCTCGTAGGCAATAGTTGACAGGATAAATGTTATTGCGTAAATAGTTGTCTAGTCAATCATTACGAGGTGAGCAATGAATATGTGTCAGGATGATCCCCTTGGTCGTCTCATTTACATGACAACCATGGCAATCAAAAATTATTTGGATAGTCGACTAAAGCCCTTTGGCTTGACGACTGAGCAGTTGCAGATATTGAAAAGTCTGATCGAAGAAAATGGAATCGCACAAAATAAATTGTGCGAGGCTGTTGCAAAAAGCCCGGGAAATGTAACTCGGATTCTCGATCGGCTGGAGAAAAAAAATTATATCGAGCGTAGGAACAACCCGGAGGACAGGCGATCGAGTCTTGTCTACCTCACTGCTGCAGGAGAGGAGTGGATAGGTCAGGTTCGGCTGGAGCTTGAAGGGTATGAGGCGCAGATAACCGCAGGCTTAAGTGCCGGTCAGGTTCAGGATATGAAAGATGGATTGCGGACTATTTATAGAAATGTAGAGGAAATTACAGGGGAATCTGAAAAATGAGAGTGAGAGTAAACATGAAACACAGTGTAAGTTTGTTGGCCCTGTTTGCCGTGGTACTTGTCACCTGGTGGCCTGTTCTGGCTGCAGATGGTCCTCCACCAGCGGGGGTGGTTGTCAGCAAGGTCATTCAGCAGGATGTATCACAGAATCGTTCTGTTATTGGTGTACTCTATTATGAACGTACAAGTGATATTTCAACAGAAGTTTCAGGGTTGGTTGAGACGGTCCAGGTCAGCCAGGGCGATCATGTAAAGCAAGGTGATCCTCTGGTGGTTTTGAATACGGAGATACTCGATCAGGAAATTGCTCTTACTGAAACCAGGATTGAGCAGGCGCAGCTTCGTATACGCAATACAAAAAAGAACTTTAGACGACTAGAAAAAATCTACAAACAGGCAGGGGTCAGCGAGAAGGATTTTGATGACGCTGAATATGCCTTTCAGGATGCACAAAAGGAAAAACAGGCAAATGAGGGCACATTAAAGAAGTTGCTTATCCAGAAGCGAAGAAGTGTTATTTCCGCACCTTTTGCAGGGATTATCCTTGAAAAATATGTTGATTCAGGTGCTTGGGTTCAGCAGGGGAAACAGCTTGTGAGCCTTGGCTCCAGTGAGGATCTGTTTGTTCGAGCGCCGATTGCTGAAAATATGCTGCAATTTGTAGAAATGGGAGCAACAGTGCCGGTAAGCGTGACAGCCTTTGGACAGGAGACCACTGGTACTGTAATTGATATAGATCCTGTTGCTGATATGAAGACGAAAAACATCTTCTTGAAGGTCAAAATAGATCCCTTACCACTTATGGCACAAAACATGTCGGCGACAGTGTATGTGCCAGCCAGCCTGAAGCAGACTCTGCAGATCTTGCCACGAGCTGCGCTTGTTAAATTTCAAGGTAAGGACTTTATTTACACAATAAAAGAGGGTAAAGCCGCAATTCTTCCAGTACATATCGTCACCTTCATGGGCGAGAGTGTTGCTGTTGATAATCCCTATATTGTCCCAGGTATGCCAGTAGTGGTGGAAGGAAATGAGCGGCTTCGTCCCGACCAACCCGTAACGATTACGGGAGAGAAATAATGAATATTGTTGAATATGGATTACGCAAACCGGTAACCGTTGCCGTTGGAGTAATACTGGTACTGGTTTTCGGCTTCATTGGTCTCAACAAATTACCGGTGCAGTTGACACCAGATGTTGAGACACCCCAGATAACTGTCCAGACAACCTGGGGTGGAGCCACACCGTATGAAATTGAGAAAGATATTATTGAGAAGCAGGAAGAGGCTCTCAAGGGTTTGCAAAGCCTTACCAAGATGGAAAGCGCCAGTTACAATAACTTTGGTGAGGTAACGCTCTCTTTTGCTCTTGGGACCAACCTTGATGACGCGCTTTTACGGGTCTCTAACAAGATGAATGAGGTGTCAGGATATCCTGATGCTGCAAAGAAGCCTGTTATAGAAGCTGCCGGAGCAAACAGTTCTCCTGTTATCTGGTCCATGCTCAAAATAACCGATGATAACCCTAATCATATCAATAATTATCGCACCTATTTCGAAGACAATGTACGACAGCATCTCGAGCGTGTTGAAGGGGTAGGGTCGCTGCTGATTTTCGGGGGTACTGAATCCGAACTGCATGTGACCCTTGACATGGTTGAAATGGCACGGAATAACATCACAATTAATCAAATTTCTTCAGCCGTTACAGGTGCCAATGTTACTACTTCGGCTGGCGTTTTGGGTATTGGGCGAAAAAATTATCGGATACGAACGCTAGGTCAATTCCAAAACCCGGAAGATGCCCTTGATGTTGTGGTATTTGATGATGGCATGAAGCGTGTTTATCTGCGGGATGTTGCTTCAGTTGCTCCAGATTACGATAAGGAAAGTGGTGCCGTTTTCCATAATGCTACTCAGGTAATCGTTATAGGAATACGAAAAGAGCCTGGGGCAAACGTTCTGTCAATGACAGACAAAGTAGAGGAAGCAATAGATCAGCTGAACAGTGGTATCTTGGCTGAGAAGCAGCTCTACATTGACATGGTGTATGACCAGCGTCCGTACATCAATACAGCTATTGGCCTGGTAAAGCAGAATGTTATGATCGGCGGTATACTGGCTGTCATTGTTCTGCTTCTTTTCCTGCGCAGTGTTCGTTCCACGGTGACCACCGCTGTTGCTATTCCGGTCTCAGTTGTCGGTTGTTTCATCTTTCTCTGGCTAACCGGCAGAAGTTTGAATGTTGTCAGTCTTGCTGGAATCTCGTTTGCTGTGGGAATGCTGGTGGACAACTCCATTGTTGTGCTCGAGAACATTGATCGACACCGGAAGATGGGTAAGTCTGCTTTCAAAGCAGCACTGGAAGGGGCCAATGAAGTATGGGGTGCAGTTTTTGCCTCCACAGCCACTACGGTAGCTGTGTTCCTGCCGGTAATTTTCATGCAGGAAGAGGCGGGACAGCTCTTTAGAGATATTGCCATTGCTATTACCTTTTCCATTATGCTGAGTCTTTTGGTTTCGGTAACAGTTATTCCTACTCTTATCAACATCCTCTATAAAAAGAGAGAAAAGAAAAAACAGACCTGGCTGCAAAAGAGCACGTTAGGGCCAATGTTTGCAAATGGTCTTATGTGGTTTTCAGGTATCTGCATGAAGAATGTGTTTACCCGAGTCGTTACCGTAGTGTTTTTCACCACAATCTCAGTGAGTATGATTGTTGCCTTGAAGCCCAGTGCGGAATACCTGCCCCAGGGTAACCGAAACCTGATTTTGAATATTCTTATTCCACCTCCTGGCTATTCTGTAGAAAAGCTAAAAGAAATAGGTGGATACATTTTTGATAGTGCTCAGCCCTATTTTGAAGAGGACAACAAAGATGGTTTTCCACAGATCAAAGACATGTTCTATGTAGGCTCCGATCGTTTTACCCTGTTTGGTGGTATATCCACCCATGAAACCAGGGGTGCAGAATTAATACCACTCTTCACGCGCATTATGAGGGGTATTCCTGGATTTTTCGGAGTGTCGCTGCAGGCAGGTATTTTTGAGACTGGCCTTGGTACTGGTAGAACAGTGGAGGTCAATATCTCCGGAGAGAATATCGAGCAGATAGCAGGTTCTGCTATGATGCTTTACGGCGCAACAATGCAGGCTGTTCCAGGCTCACAGGTACGGCCTGTGCCTTCTTTTGAGACCAGTTACCCGGAAATACGTGTTGTGGCCAACAAGGAAAAACTTGCTGCAAACGGGCTTACTGAAAGAGACCTTGGTGTCTATGTTGACATCTTGATGGATGGACGTAAAGTGGATGATTTTCGGCCTGAAGGTGTTAAGCAGATCGATATGGTTATCAAAGGGAGTGATGAAATTTATGACACTCCTGAAAAAATACTTAAGGCTACTATCGTCAATGCCCATGGAAATCTTATCCAGGTAGGCGACGTGGCAGATCTGGTGTATAGCCAGGGAATGCCACAGATTAATCATCTTGAGCGTAAACGGACCATTACCCTTCAGGTGACACCGCCGAAAGATGTGCCGATCCAGGAGGCTATGGAGACCATTCAAAATGGCTTGATCACTCCTATGCAAAAGGAAGGTAAGCTGGATGGGCTGGAGATTTCCATTGGTGGTAATGCCGATAAACTGGTTGAAACCGGAGAGGCATTGAAGTGGAATCTGTTATTGGCGTTAATGATTACCTACCTGCTTATGGCAGCACTGTTTGAGAATTTTCTTTACCCGTTTATTATCCTGTTCAGTGTGCCGTTGGCTGCTGCTGGTGGTTTTGCCGGCCTGGTTGTGGTGAATACCTTTGTTGCTCCACAGGGCTTCGATGTACTGGCAATGCTAGGGTTTATTATCCTGATTGGTACAGTGGTAAATAACGCCATTCTTATTGTTCATCAGTCTCTCAATAATGTCCGTTATCACGAGATGATTGGGATTGCGGCAGTTACCGATGCCGTTCGTACTCGTATTCGACCCATTTTTATGAGTGCCACGACGAGTCTTTTGGCAATGACACCGCTGGTACTTTCCACAGGTTCTGGTAGTGAGTTGTACCGCGGACTTGGCAGTATTTTATTGGGAGGGCTGGCACTGTCGACACTGTTGACACTTTTTGTAATTCCTGCACTTCTTGCCTTTGTTATTCGTTTCGAAAGGAGCAGAGTAAATGAAACTCATTAATTGCCTTACTTTGTGCCTTCTGTCGGCCACAGCCGCCCAGGGGGTAGAACTTGAGGTCATGCAGCAAATGGCCGTTGATAATCGTGCTGTGGTACAGCGCTATATGACTGTAGTTGAACAGAGTGAGAAGGATATTACCATAGCCCGAGGCGGCTATTATCCATCGGTTGATATCTCCTATACTGCCAATTCACTGGATGAAGCAACGTTTACTGAGAGTAGTGAAAATTCTCTGGCCATCGGGCAGGTGAGCTGGAATCTCTTTTCAGGATTTAGGGATAAGTACAACCTGGAATCAGCAGAGCAGGTACGTGATGTTGATAACTATCGGCTCGAAGGAATCCGTCAGGATATTAAGCTGAATGTTGCTCTGAGCTATTTGTATGTTTATGAACGCCGAGCAAACCTGCAAGTTTCAGAGGATGCCTTTAAAACTCTGGCGCAGCTTTACCGTGATGGAGAAAATCGATTTGACGTGGGCTTGATCGGCAAAAATGAATTGCTCAAGTTCCGGGTCGACTACGATAATGCTGATATTACCATGAAAGCGGCACAGGCAACTCTCGATACAAGTGTTAACTCCCTGGGGCGTGAAGTGGGTACAGTGCTGACGTTGCCTGACCTGCAGTTTGCAGAGTTTGATGATATCCCAAAAGATTTGAATGAAGATGAATTCTATCAGAAGATGCTTTCTGTTCGCAGTGAAATAAAAGCGTTGGAAGGGTTGATTGAAGCCAGCGAGTCCCAGGTGCAGGTTGCCTATAGCGATTACTACCCACGGGTAGATGTAATTGGTCGATACAGCCATTATGATGATGATTTCATCAATGGTGCCGGTGACGATGATGAGGATGAATTGCGTGCGCAGTTGCAGTTCTCTATGAACCTGTTTCGGGGATTTACCAAGGAAGCAAGAACAGCGAAGGCCAAGCTGGAGAAGCGTGCACTGCAGTATGACCTGCAGGAGTTGAAAGACACCTTGGAAAATGACCTGAAAAACCTCTTTATAGATTATCGCATCAGTCTGGCAAACGTTGATGTGGCACGGCGCTCAATAGAGCAGGCTGAGGAAAACCTCCGTATTACACAGCTCAAGTATGATGAAGGTTTGCAGCGGGTATCTGATCTGTTAGATGCTATCACTAATCTTTCCCGGGCCCAGGCCAACGAAGTTGCTGTAGTTCGAACAGTATTTTTAAACTATTTTAGAATAATACGAATGATAGATGGATTCTAAATAGCTGTTCTCTGGCATTGGTTGTACTGTTGGCCCCTCTCCCCTGTACCAACAGGGGAGAGGGGCTTTGTTTTCTTTAAACGTAGCATATACGACATAGCAACAATATATCCTGGAAGGTAGAACGTGATATCTGTTGGCTGCTGTATCTGATATATCTGTCTGGTATCTATGGAACGACAAACACTCATAACACTCTTATTATCGGTTTTTATTGCTTTGCTGGGGATAGGGATCATTATTCCGATAATGCCAGTGTTTGCTACGGAGCTTGGGGCAAGCGGTTTCTCACTGGGTATGATTATCGCCGCCTTTTCTGTCTCCAGAGGCCTCTTGCAGCCTGTAGTTGGGAATCTTTCTGATAAGTTTGGCCGGAAATGGTTTCTGGTTGCAGGGCTCTTTATTTATGGTCTTGTCGGGTTACTGATACCTCAAGCGACTTCAGTGGTAGATCTTATACTGATACGTGGGTTTCATGGTGTCGGCTCTGCCATGATCGTACCTATTGCCATGGCCTATATGAGCTTTCTTGCACCTGAAGGTCAGGATGGCCGGTATATGGGCTATCTGAATATCGCTATTTTCTGCGGTATTGGTTGTGGGCCGATCTTTGGCGGATTTTTCTCTGACATGTGGGGAATGGGCGCAGCGTTTTATGCAATGGCATTGCTCAGTTTTGCTGCGTTCATTCTGGTATTCCGTAATATGCCAGCCTACGTGCCACCACAGACAAAAGGGCAGGCCGGTCTTTTTCTCAGCATGTCCAGGATGATGCGCCGCAGACGAACCGTAGGTATCCTCAGCGCACGGTATGCGACAATGCTGATGATGGTCCCGACCATGGCCTTTTTGCCGTTATTGATGGCAGAGTGGCAGAATGTGACAGGTCTGCAGATTGGTATTGTTATTGCCGGAAGAACCCTCGTGAATGCTCTGCTGCAGGTACCTTTTGGTAAGTTAGCTGACCGCCACAATAAGCTCCATCTGCTTCTTGCCGGAACCGTCTGTATGAGCTTGGCAATGTCTTTGGTGCCTTTGGGCACAACTGTTGTGCAGATGCTGTTACTTTACATGCTCCTTGGTATCGGAGAGGCAATAACCTGGCCGGTTCTTGGGGCATATGCTTCAGAAGAAGGGCGCAACCATTTTGGGCACGGTACCATGATGGGCGTTTTCAGTCTGGCCATGAGTGCCGGTGTCTTCACCGGTGCAATGCTGGCAGGATATTCCATGGATAATATGGGGATTGAGTGGGCGTTTTACATCACCTCTGTGGCAATTATAGTTCTTACGACAGGCTCTGCTTTTTTGATCTATTCCGGTGAACAACTGGAGGATGGTGAGAAGCAAAGGATACGGGATTGATGACTGCACTGATGAAGTTTACGCCAGAGAGATAAGCCCCTCCCTGGCGTAAATGATGAATAGTGTTATCTGGTATTTTTCTACTGGATGTAACTCTTGATAATTTCGTCGTATCTTCCGGACGATTTTAACTCAGCCAGTCCGGCATTGAAATCGTCTCTTATGGCTGCATCATTAAAGAGCACCTTATAGTCTACACCCTGAAATATTTCGTGATAGACGATGTCGGCAGAAGTGTCCATGCCAGTTACTTTATTTCTGTAATATTTGAAGATATTAACATCGGAGACTATCACGTCGCTTCTGCCTGAATAGAGCATTTTTACCTGCAGGTCCTGTTGTCCCTGTTCTGCATATTTGGGATTCGCCATGGCAACTTCGGCAAATTCCGGTCCCAGGTATTTTGTTGCGTTTTGAAAGGCAACAATATTTTTACCTTTCAGATCAGCAATAGTATTAACAGTAATTCCTTTTTCTTTAAGAGAGATTGCCGAATTCTGGTAGGTGATGACCACATCCGAATAATTACCTGTTGCACCAGATGATTCGTTAATGGTGATGGCTCCATCATTGTTCTTATAATCAACAACAATTCTTACGAATGGTACGTACTTTAGTGTCAGGTTATGGCCTTTAAGGGCGAGAGATTCTTTGATTATATCATACTCCATTCCCTTGTTTTCTTCCTGGATGATATATGGCGGCAAAGATAGGCCGGCAAGAAGGGTAATATCTTTGGCGTAGCTCGAAAATGCAGTTGCGAGAATGAAGATGGTGGTGAAAATGTATCGCATAGTGTGTCTCCTGATATAGGATTTAAATGACGTGTTACAGAGCATGGATGCTATCAACTTGGAAGGAAGCTGAGTTTGGGAAATTGGTAGGGAGGCTTGTCTTGAAATATTTAAAACAACATAAACGAAGAGTCACTCTGCATATACTCCTCATTAACACCTCACCGTGACCTCACCATAATGTTTGAATAATACGATGCTAGCACCGTAATGATCAGTAAGTCAAGGTGAGCTATGACAAAAGAACTGATTTTTTTTTGGCTAGCAGGAAATACAAGGTACTGTTTATAGGTTAAACAGTACCTTGTAATCATTTAGTTGATGTGTTTATGCTGGTGTGAGAATTGGTATATTCGTACACCTTTAGCTGTTGTATGCATGCACCTCTCTGTTAGGAGAGGGGTGCGGTGACTCTAGAAACATAACGATATGGTATAACATGTTGAAAACAAACAGAGAGAGTATTGTTGAAATGCTGCTCCAGTGCCAGCCTGGGCAGCCGCGGACCAGAGGTACCTTTCAGGTTGACCACAACGGGGCACCCTTTATCCTGCCATCTATCGGTGGCATAACGTTAAATGTTTTGGTGGGGGATTCTGCATTTGGGCTGGCAGGAGATCATATCGAGCCTGGTGCAAGTTGCTGCTCTAATCCGGAAAAACGCATGGATTTTCCCAATGACTCGTTGCAGATATATGGCTGTATCGGTAACAGAGCTATACTCGTCAGTGGCAGAGCTGAGGGGACTGAAGGAGTCGTGACCGGTAAGCACGGCGGATCAGAGCACCTGATGATAGATTTTCCGGCGATGGCTTTGGTAAATATGACCTATGACGATAAAATTATCGTTTTTAGCAGAGGGCAGGGTTTAGAGCTTACTGATTTTCCAGAAATTACGCTCTTTAACTTGGACCCGGATCTCCTCAGTGCAATGGCTATTATTCAAGAGGATGGCAAGCTTCGTGTTCCTGTTACGACGTGTGTGCCAGCAATGTGCATGGGGTCCGGTGTCGGTTCACCCCATGTTGCTACAGGTGATTACGATATTATGACCAGTGACCCGGAAACGGTAGCTGAGTATAAACTTGATAAGATCCGCTTTGGTGACATTGTCGCTCTTATAGATCACGACAATGCCTATGGTCGTGCCTATAAAAAAGGTGCTGTTTCTATTGGGGTTGTTGTACACAGTGATTGCCTGCGGGCTGGTCATGGGCCAGGAGTTACCACCATAATGACCTGCCATGATAGCCAGATTGAGCCTGTTCTTGACCCAACAGCAAACATTGCAGATTTACTTAAAATTGGAAGAATGCGGGAGTAGTACTGCCCACTATTAAGTTCTCAAATTATTGGGTAATCAAGAGCTACTTCTCAATTTGCAGCTTTACAATTCTTTTTTTTAACAAGGTTCTGTTCCACACAAAGAATGCAGAGATCTCCGCGTAGATTTGCGATTTCACCAGCAATAGTCATTACTCTGTCTTGCAACTGTTATGGCATCAATCACAGCCACTTATACCGGTACCACCATGAGTTCTGTTTCTGGTTCAATAGACGCTTGAAGCTGCCACACTTATAGGGCTCGTTAATCTTCTGTTCAGCACAAATCGGACCGATATTAGAGCGTCAACTACTGCTTGCGGAGCATTGGTGGTAATCAGCTCACTTTATCAGGTATACAGATACTAAATAATCTACTCAGAAGTATCGATTGAAATTGGTGAGGGTTGAGGGTAGTCAGGTGTAAAAAATAACTATCTGTGTCATTAGCTGTCATGAATTAATTCGATTATATTAATCTGGCAGATTAATAATTGTCTGGTGAGTTTAAATAAGAACTCTAAATTGTAAGTAATAAAGCCACATCGCTTGAGGGCATATATTGTTAGGCTGTCATTGGGTTATTATAATACTGAAAAAAGTGTTGCATTATCTTGATTTATTCTGATAAGTTATCGTCATTAAAGATTATACTCTACTTTCCGGTTGTTTATTGTATTATTAATAGGAATTATTTCAATGATTAAAAATCTTTTTGTTTTCAATGTCTCAATATTTACTATGTCATTATTTTTAGCTGTCAACCCATCTGTTCTACTTGCTAATACTGATTTTAGTTTATTCCAGATTAAAAGTGACGATTTTGTCTTATGTGAATATTTAACTCTAGACGCGGAAAAAGCGAAGTGTCGGGAAAGTGGTATACTCATATCAATTCCAATGCGTAATATTTCAAAAATTGTAGTGAATCATAATGGTAAGAAATTCGATATAGACAATATTCAGGAGTTAAATGATACAACAAAAAATAAAATGATTAACACTATTAACACATTGAATAAAAATAAACTTACTGAAAAAGCGAACGAAAAAAAACGTATAGCAATTAAGAAAAAAGAAGCTGAAAGAGCGGAATTTAGAAAAAAGGAGGCTAGAAAATATAAAAATAAAGCCTATCAGGAATGCAAAGAAGAAAAAAGTTGGTTCTGCGAATCTAGATGTAGAGTAAATGAGTATTCGTACTCTACAAGCTGTTGGGGGCAGTGTATAAGGGAGGTTTGCTCTGATTAATTATATTACATATAGTTACATATAGGATAAGTACATTTTCAATAGTTAACTCATACTAGGGGCGATAGAAAACCCCGGCACCTGACAAGAGTCAACATATTCCTCCTATAGCATGATAGGAAAAAGCAGCGACAGATAGAGAACTTCCTACAGATTATGATTGTATGGAACTTCAAAAGAAATGTCAGGCATGGTGTTTGGCACAACACAACATTATCAACATCCTGCTCAGAGCACTATCATTTGCGCGTATTGGTAAAATGTAATCAAATAAATGTTAGTGAAAGCCGTCAGATCAAATTTCGATCCTTACACTTTTTGTATCTGCCTATTTTAGTGTCTTAAACTTGTCATGCCAGGCACATTTGTCGCAAAAGGTCTCGGTCTCTTCGACTACCTCAAGAGGTTCTGACTCATCCGCGTTGTTAGGAGTGATTTTGCCTCCATCCAAGTCAAATTCAAAAATAGTATACTGATCTTCAGGGTCTTTAACATAAAAGCTTTTTGAGCCGCAGTCTGGGCATTTCTTTGATGACATATCACGTCTCCTGTTCATTGAATGTTCGTAGCTACAATATCGTTTTTTCCGCTGCTCAATTTACTATAAGAAAACGTGCGCATAGGTCAAGCGCTCGACAGTGATACCATAAAGAATGTTATCAAAAACAATGCTGATATCGCTTGAAGAATCAAGGGGGAGGGATAGAACGGTGAGACAGGGAAAACTCTCCCTGCAGGTGTATAATAGAGGACAGAACCCCCTCTTAATAACGGATAAGAGGGGGCAAGAAGATTGCTAATAGTTCTCCCATTTAGCATCAACTTTTTCCTGTACTCTTGCAATGTGTTCAGCATCAAGTGTCTTGAATCGTCCCTGTGAGGCGAAGTATTCTTGTACAGACTTTCGAGTCTTACCAAGAAGCTTTTTGGAGGGACCTGTGAGGCTGAATTTACCGTCTTCTATTTCGTAAAGATCAAAAAGACCTGAATCGACAGCGAGTTTTCCAACCTTTATTGTGTAGCGGGTATCAAAACTCCAGCCTGGCGGACATGGGGTATGAACGTGGATATAGCGTGGGCCAGAGCGGGTTGTTGCTTTTTTAACCTTATCATAGAGGTCTAGTGGATAGGCAGCTGAAGCTGTCGCAACGTAGCCGATTCCATGGGCTGCAATAATGGCAGGAATGTCTTTCTTTTCCTGAATCTTCCCTTTAATGGGAGTAGTGGTCGTCAGAACTCCCTGAGGGGTTGTTCCTGATCTCTGGATGCCCGTATTCATATAGGCTTCATTGTCATAGCATATATAAATGAGGTCTTCATTTCGTTCACAGGCGCCCGAAAGTGCCTGGATACCAATATCACCGGTACCACCGTCACCTGCCCAGGCAACAACGTTGACACCATCTTTTTTCAACGCTTTCATTGCCGCCCGTACACCAGTCGCCGCGGCTCCTGTTGAAGCAAAGGTGACATTGACACAAGGAAGTTTTGTTGAGGCAACTGGGTATAATCCCTGCATTACCGTGAGGCAGCTTGGAGGTACGACAAGGATGGTGTTTTTACCAAGAGCCTTGAGGCCCATTCGGTAGACAATAGAAAGGCCGCAACCTGAACATGCGCGGTTACCAGGATGGACCAGTTCTTCTTCAGTTAGATTCAATATAGTTGTTGTAGTATCCATAGTACGTATCTCTAGAGTTTTAAGCCGATCCAACTCGGAACATCTTCAATAGCCTCAGGAGTGTTGCACGACTCAGTCAGTGCATCTATCAGGTGCTGAGTTTTAATCTCCCGCCCCCCAAGACCCAGAATGTAGTTTTTGATCGCAGGCTTATTTTCGCAGGTATATAACGCTGCTTTAATATCGGCAAACAATGGGCCCTGATTGCCATAACTCACTGCTTTCTCAAATACTATGGCACATTTTTTTCCAGCAAGTGCGTTAACAATTGCCTGATCAGGGAAAGGTCTGTACATCTGGACACCCATGACCCCAATGTTAAAGCCGCTTTCTCGCATTGTGTCGATAACATCCCGGAGCTGATAGGAGAGTGAGCCAATACAAACTGCGATAAAGTCCGCATCATCACATTTGTATTCTTCGATAAGAGGTGTTCCACCACGGCCAAACTCTGCAGCAAACTCTTTGTCGATCTCTTCATATGTTGAAATTGCTGCCCTGAGGTCTTCCTGCAGGTTATGACGAATTTCAATATATCCTGGTTTTATTTCACCATCGACACCCGGTCTGATATCTGGAAGAGTTACAGTGTTGAAGTTTCCAGGGTCCTCAGGGTTTAAGAAATGCTCCGGTGTAAATGGAGGTAAAAAGGCATCAACCTTATCCTGGTCCGGTTGCTCAAAAGGCATATATGTATGTGACAGGAGATACCCGTCGTAACAGACCATTACCGGGATACTTAACGTTTGTGCCAAGCGAAAAGCTTTAATGGTTGTATCTATGATCTGCTGATGATCGTTGCAGTAAAGCTGTATCCAGCCCACATCTCTCTGGGACATGGAATCCTGTTGATCGTTCCACACTGTCCATGGTGCGCCGACTCCGCGATTGGCAACACACATTACCAGCGGCAGCCTGGCACCAACGGCCCAGTGGAGCTGCTCATTCATATAGAGAAGTCCATTTGCACTGGTCGCGGTAAATGCACGTGCCCCGGCAGTAGAGGCCGCAATACAGACCGCCATTGCGCTATGTTCGCTTTCTACAAGAATATATTGGGCATCAAGTTCTCCCGACTCTACCAGCTCAGAAAGTTTCTCGGTAAGGGGAGTCTGTGGAGTAATTGGATATGCTGCAATAACCTGTGCACGAGCAAGCTTAACTCCTGTGGCTGCTGCGACATTTCCTGATTCAATAATGTACATGTCTATTTGTCCTCCACAATAAAAGATGATTCACTCACCATATCTATTGCCTTGGCAGGGCATTCTTCCGCACAAATTCCACACCCTTTGCAATATTCAAGATTAATTGTCGGGGGAACAGTTTTCGAAACAACACAGTCCGGGCAATAGAGCCAGCACGTGAAGCATGCCTTTTTATTCTTTTTGGCAGGAATACATTTAGTTAAATCTATTACCGGGCGAAGAACGCGCCACGACCCGGTATTACCGCCGTCCCCAGGTCCGGGGGTGCTACGTGATATCATCTTACAAAATTCTTTCGGCGCCATCTACTTGCCTCCAATCGCAGTATTTTCATATGCAATCTCTGCTGCTTTTGCATTGAGTTCCGGTTTCTTACCGACGAACTCTTTCGTAATTGCTTCCCGCAAGACATCAATATCTACAAGACCGGTGGCTTTAGAAAAGGCACCAATGATCCCAGAGTTCACTATACCGGGTGGCAGGCCGGCAGTGACACCATGGGTAGTGACGTCTGAGACTGCTACTTTTACACCTTCAAAGTGATACTCAGAAACAGGTTTCGGGCCGTTCAGCACAACAAGACCGTTTTCTTTTATCCCGTCGACCACATTGACTTCCTCAAGAAGACTATGGTCAAGAACAACCACCATATCAGGAGTGGTAATTGGGGAGAGATCGTAGATTTTCTCTTTGGAAATCTTCAATGAAGTAAATACTGGCGCGCCTCTTCTTTCCGTACCGAAGGTCGGAGCCATAACAACACCTTTGTAGCCAGAGGCAAACGCAGCGTTTGCTACTATTTTTGCGGCGGTAATTGCTCCCTGTCCCCCGCGCCCGTGCCATCGTATTTCAATAATGTCTTTTCTCATTTTTCACCTATATCTAACCAGTCGCTGGTCGACTTTTACGTATGCGTAAGCATCGTAAGTGTAGGGAGTTATTGCTGTTTCAAAAAATGTAAACCGTAATTGCTCACCCGATTACCACATTCACACTATATAAGTGTTGATTTAACGCTAAGTTCCACATTATTCTAAACAGAATTTTAAATTAATGGTTTACTAGAATACTTTGTTTCCCAAAAAACGCATAATTATTTTTCCACACCAGTAGATAAACAAGAATAACTAACTGAGGTTACAATGGAAATCACAATTACTAAGGCAGAAAAACTCAAAGAACATCCAGAGGGTTCTGCGCTGGGTTTTGGTACACACTTTACCGACCATATGTTTAATATGGATTATAATCCGGAAAAAGGGTGGCATAATCCTCGTATTGAACCGTACGGCCCCATGCTAATGGACCCTGCGACTATGGTCCTGCACTATGGGCAGGCTATTTTTGAGGGATTGAAAGCGTATAGAACCGAGTCTGGAGATGTCCAGCTTTTCAGACCAAAAGATAACCTGAGTCGCCTTAATAGATCAGGCAATATGCTCTGTATGCCTGAAATTGACGAAGAGCTCGTACTTAAAGGGCTCCTTCAGCTTCTTGAAATTGATAAGAGCTGGATACCAAGTGAACCTGGGACATCTCTTTATATCCGTCCAACTATCATCGCGACGGATCCCTATATTGGTCTTCGCTCCTCTCATACATATAGATTTTTTATTATTCTGTCTCCAGTCGGAGCATATTATTCTGAAGGATTTAATCCTGTTAAAATCTGGGTAACCCAAAACTATGTGCGTGCGGTACGTGGCGGGGTGGGGACAGCCAAAACTGCCGGTAACTATGCAGCAAGTCTCTACGCTACAGAAATTGCACAAAAGGATGGTTATACGCAGGTTATGTGGCTCGACGGTGTGGAGTTGAAGTACATCGAAGAGGTTGGTTCGATGAACATCTTTTTTGTTATCGGAGACGAACTTGTTACACCAGAACTGAACAGGAGCATACTCTCAGGAGTCACAAGAGATTCTGTTATTGAACTTGCCAGGTCCTGGAATATTAAGGTTGTTGAACGAAAGATCAGTATAGAAGAAATATACGAGGCCCAGAAAACAGGAGAGTTGAAAGAGGTTTTCGGTTCAGGAACTGCTGCGGTTATTTCGCCGGTTGGGAATATCAAATTTGACGGCGATGAGATCACTATCAGTGACGGGCAGGTTGGTCCACTTACAGGCAGGCTATTTGATGAACTGATGAATATTCAATACGGCAAAACAGAAGACCCGTTCAACTGGACAATGAAACTGTAAGACCAGTAAACGGTAATGGTGGTGTTGTCTTTATAAACCTAAATGCAGGGAACGCTCAACCGGGTAACGGTTGAGCGTTCGATATACTTCAAGAGTAATCATCTCATGCGTTATGAGGAGACCTGCCGGAAGAATAGCTGGTCATCCTCTTACACATCCTGTCGTACCAGCTTAAATCCCCGGCCACAGCTCTGCTGACTGCTCCCGTAACACCACTTTTCGTACCTTGCCACTGGCTGTGAGCGGAAACTCTGTTACGAAATGGACAAATTTCGGTGTTTTGTACCACGCTATCTTGCCCTGGCAGAAGTCAATCACATCCTGAGGTGTGATATCTGCATCGGGGTAGGGAATAACAAAGGCTCCGGGTTGCTCCCCATACTTCTCACTGGGAACGCCAACAACCTGGACATCCTGAATACCCTCCATGTGGTGAAGGAAGTCTTCAATTTCCTTGGGGTAGATATTTTCTCCGCCACGGATAATCATATCTTTGATGCGTCCTGTAATGGCAAAATAGCCATCTTCATCCATTACACCAATATCTCCGGAATGCAGGAAACCGTTTTTATCAATCGCTTCGGCAGTGGCCTCCTCCATCTTGTAATAGCCTTTCATGATGTTGTAACCGCGGCAAACAACTTCACCATGTTTACCCGGAGGCAGGTCTTCTCCTGTAGCGGTATCGATAATTTTAACCTCGATTCCAGGCATGGACTTGCCAACAGTTTCACATTTTTTCTTAATGGAGGGCTCATTATACATAGTCTGGGTCATGCCTGGAGAGGCTTCGGTAAGACCAAAAACTATGGTTACTTCGTTCATATTCATCTTCTGAATACAGTCGTTCATGCTCTTCACGGGGCAAGGTGAACCCGCCATGATGCCTGTGCGAAGCGAGGAAAAATCAAATTTATTGAAAAGCTTATGATCCATCATGGCAATAAACATGGTCGGCACACCGTAGACAGCTGTGCACTTTTCCATTTCAATAGACATCATTACCTGGACGGGATCATAGGTCTCTGTAAACACCATCGCTGCGCCATGGTTGACACAAGCCAATACTCCCAAGACACAACCAAAACAGTGAAAAAGAGGAACTGGAATACAAACTTTATCGTTATGGGTGAGATTCTGTCCGGCACCAAGCCAATACCCGTTGTTACCGATATTGATATGGGTAAGCATTACACCTTTGGGGAAACCTGTGGTCCCTGAAGTGTATTGCATATTGATTACATCCTGGGGATCAAGGGAAGCCTGGCGCTCCTGGTAATCCTTGTCGTCAGTAGCCACAGAAAGGGACATAAGCTCAGGTATAGAATAGAGGCCTCTATGCTTTTCTGGGCCCATGAAAAATACACGCTTTAAAGCTGGGTATCTTTCTGCCTTGAGATTTCCTCTGGGGTGGCTTTTGAGTTCTGGGATGAGTTCGTAAAGAATCTCAAGATAATTTGCGTCACGCAGTCCGTTGATAATAAATATGTTCTCACAGTCCGACTGTTTGAGGACATAATCAATTTCTTCAGAACGGTAGTTGGTGTTGATAGTAAGTAATATTGCCCCAATGCGCGCAGTGGCAAATTGCAGGGCAACCCAGTGCGGAACATTTGTAGCCCAGACCGCAACCTTCTCCCCTTTCTGGACGCCCATTGCCATAAGCCCTTTGGCCATGTCATCGACGGTTTCTGAGAATTCTCTCCAGGTTTGTTTATACTCTCTATCAACGTAAGAAACGGCGGTTTGATCCGGAAACTTTTCTACCGTTTCCGCTAAAATCTGACCGAGGGTTACTTCTCTGACTATATGATCTCTTGGCATTATAATCACCTGTTAAAGGGTATATATCACAGCGTAAATTTTTGCGTCACCATTGATTGCACTTACACAGTGCGGAACAAGCGAATTGTAATACATGGTGTCACCCTCTTTCAGGATATGGGTGTCGTTGCCATAGAGCAGCTCAATTTGACCAGAGATAACAGCAACAAATTCTTCACCCTCATGAGAGGACTTAGCTCTGTCTTCTTTCTGTTCGATGTGTATAAAAAAAGGCTCCATGTGCCGGTCAGCTTTTCCTGCACCAAGAGAATGATATCGATAATGTCCCAGGCCGGTTTCTTTATGTGAAGCGACCCCTTCTTCTCTTTCTGAAGTTCTTGTTATGACGGGGTCTTTTGCGATCTGATCATCCGTGAATGTTCCCACTCTCTGGCCAAGGGCCCGAGCTATCTTTACCATTACGCCAATGGAGGGTGAGGCGTTGCCACTCTCTATTTCTTCCAAGAGACTTGTTGGTAAAGTCGTTCTTTCTGCGAGATCCTCCTGAGTCATCGCCAGCTTTTCCCTGTATATCCTTATCCTTTCACCAATTTTTTTTGACTCATTCATCATCTCTCTCCTTTGTGCCTCCAATCAATGACTGGAAGTGTTTTCATCTGGTTTACGGACTTTTGCACTTTATGAACGATTCTTAAACTCAATGTATAGAGCGTCGGTTTATTTCACAGCCCTATCCTGTCATATATATTAAGCAAATGAATCTAGTGTATTATGGCAGGATTGTCTAGACTTCAACCTGGCATTTTCAATTTAAAGGTCTATATCCTATACCATCGATTCAATAATTGAGCTGACATAAAAAATTTACGCCATTTCAGTTCGGCATGATGTGAAAGAGTAACACGCTTGAATCTCTGTAAAATGGAGTGACGCTAAATGAACTGTTTTAGAAAACCTTGCTGGTAGTTTACGTAATAAAGGGATTTTTGCGATTTAATTGTCCAGCAGTGAGGAAGTTATTCTTATGCGGTGAATAGAGTGTTCATGTTCTTCATAGCCTGATTCGTCATTACTATGAAGAAGTATTGGAAACTGTTTTCTGCTGAATTTGCTATAATAAGAGAAGCGTGTTGGTCAAGACGCTTGTCCAAGCTATCACTACTGCTATCATAATTACTACGACAAGGTGCTCAATGGAAAAATTATTTTATCCAGACTCAATTGTCATTTTTGGCCTGTCAGCTAAACAGAATAACCTTTCGCGCCTTATTCTCGGCAATCTTCTCAGGTGGGGATACAGCGGCAGGATTTTTGGTATACATCCGAAATCTGAAGACCTGCATGTCGATGGGATACGCATATACAAACAGGTCGAAGAGTTGCCTGAAATACCAGATCTTGCTGTAACCCTCCTGCCGGCAAAATTTATTCCGGGGGCTATTCAAGCTTGTGGTGAGTTTGGAATAAAACGAATGGCGATACCGGCCGGAGGTTTTAACGAGGCGGGCGAAGAAGGTAGGAATTTGGCAGATCAGGCCGTGGCCTATGCCAAAAAATATGGTGTCCGTTTTATCGGCCCCAATGGTCTAACTGTGGTCAATACGGCTAATGGGCTCTGCCTGCCTTTCATTCCCTTACATAGTATGCCAAAAGGGGGAATGTCCGTTATTACCCAAAGTGGTGGTTTTGGTATTTTTCTCTGGAATCTTATGGCTGATGAAAATATCGGCCTGGCAAAATTTGCGAGTATTGGCAATAAGCTTGATCTGACTGAAGTTGATTTTCTGAAATACTTTGCCAAAGATCCCGAGACCAAGATTATCTGCCTCTATGTTGAAAGCATAATTGATGGCAGAGCACTGCTGGAAGCTGCTGCAGAATGCGATAAACCTATTGTTCTGTATAAGGCCAACACTACCGGGGCCGGTAACAGAACGGCCATGAGTCATACTGCAGCCATAAGTAATGACGAAGATATCATTGATGCGGCGCTCGAACGAGCTGGAATCATCCGTATTTATAATTTTAATGATTTTATCTCTGTAGCCAAAGCCTTCAACCTGCCTCCCATGAAAGGTAACAGAATAATGGCAATGAGCCCTGCTGGAGGTTTTTCCGTTGTAATGGCAGATCTTTGCGATAAGGCGGGTTTTGAGTTTGCCGAACCCGGTGAAGCGTTTTACGAGGAGGTCTCAAAGTATGGAAATACAGATATAATCAACGTGTCAAACCCTCTCGATATGGGGAGTATGTACGACCCGCAAGCAACAGTGGATATTTTTCACCTGGCTCTGCACAACGAGAATATTGACGGAGCAGTCTATATAAATCAGCGACCTCGTATGCCTGTTGGTGATGATATCTTTACCAGGATGTTTCATACCGACATCTCCAAGGAGACGATGGGTGCAATCCGATCCGCCGACAAACCCTTGGGTGTCTGCCTCTTCGGGCCATCAAAAACCATAACAAAGATTAAGAACAATCTCTTCATTCCGATTTTTGACACACCGGAAGAGATGATAAAAGCGCTTAAAGTTCAGCAACAGTTTTATGCACGGCAAGATTCCAACCCCTTTGTGCTATCTCGACCTGAAGGAATAGATAAGGAACGTGCGGCTAAGTGGCTTACGGAGCATAGTGGCGTCTGCGGTGAGGAGATGCTGGAGTTGTTAAACTATTACGGTATACCGGTGGCGCAATCTGCCATTGTCAAAGACGTTGAGGATGCTGTGAGGTTGGCAGAGCAAATTGGCTATCCGGTAGTGATGAAGGTTGTCTCTCCAGATGCCGTGCATAAATCTGAAGCGGGTGGGGTGCTGCTTGGAATAGATAGCGCAGAAGAAGTACGGCATGCTTTCTCTCAAATTCAGTCGAACCTCTTTGCCTATAATCCCAAAGCGCTGTTTGAAGGTGTCAGGGTTATGGAAATGGCAGAACCTGGATATGACATGTTTGTAGGCGGTCGTTATGACGAATCCTTCGGGCCGATAGTCTTTTTTGGTTATGGCGGTATCTATATTGAGGTCTTTACTGATAACGAAAGAGCGCTTTGCCCATCGTCCACTGAGGAAATTGTCACCAAAATTCAAAAATTGAAATCCTATGCCATCCTCAAAGGAACCAGAGGGCAACAGGGAGGTGACATAGACCTGTATGTAGATCTTATTCTGCGGGTTTCGTGGTTACTTGCAGATTTTCCTGAAATTCAGGAGCTCGATCTTAACCCGGTGAGGATTGTCAGTGGCAAATCAGTTGTGCTGGCCCTTGATGCCAGGGCACGAGTTGTATGATGAATAATTTTTATGCTGACGTGAAATATTCTACACAACTGAAGTAGTGTATTCCGTTTACTTGATCAACGTATGAAAAGCGAATGCGTTGAAGGTGTGTGTTTAGCCCAACCAGCTGATCTATTCAGATCAATCCAGACGATTCTTGATATGTCGTGCATGGCAAAAAAATCTCTTTTGAAATATTAGATTATATTTTGATTATATCAGATAAATAAACTGTTGATATTAGTAGTTCGTCATGATACAAAAAAATCTACTTTTATTATTATTGAGGTGATTTGAGGGCACTATCCTATGTTGGAGAAATCTGTAAAATTTTCCGTACCAACTTTGTCCTATCTGAGTGATGAAGATATGAAGAAAATTCATAACTCATCGCTTAAGATCCTTGAAGTGACAGGTTCTAAAATACATCACCCGGCCATTGTCGATTTACTACGCGATAATGGTGCCAACGTCACCTCTGATGGCTTGGCGTACTTTCCTGAACGCCTAATAACGAAATGCCTGAAACTGGCTCCTGAGACAATTACTGTTTATGACAGGGAGCAAAACCCTGCCATGATACTTGAAAAGAACAATGTCTATTTTGGTACAGGTTCCGACTGTCAATACCTTGTAAATTCAGAGACTGCAGAGGTAACAGATTTCACCTATGCAGAGATGCAGCGGGCTATTCGTATAGCCGATAGCCTGCCGCATATAGATTTCATAATGGGCATGGGGCTTGCGCCCGATTTGGAAGATTCTGTCTCTTTTCAGAAAAAGTACTGGGCGATGCTCAGTAACTCAACAAAGCCGCAGGTACTTATTTCCGGACCTGATATAGCTGTTCTCGAAGATCTTGTTGAAATGGGGGCAGCAGTTGCTGGAAGTAAGGAACTGTTTTGCAAATATCCAGGGTTTCTGCTCCTTGTAGATCCAACCTCGCCGCTGGTCCACTCTCTGGATGCCCTTTCAAAACTTGAATTTATGGCGAAGCACAGGTTGCCAGTTATTTATGCGCCAGGCATTATGGCAGGTGCTACAAGTCCCGTAACCATAGCGGGTGCAATAGCTCAGGCAAATGCGGAGATATTGGTGGGACTCGTGGTGCATCAACTGTCAGAAGGTGGAGCACCTTTTGTGTATGGAGGTGGTTTGTCGCCCATGGATATGAAGAGCAGCCAGCCAACGTATTCAGCGCCAGAAGCGATGATGGCGCAGGCAGGCCTTTGCCAGATGGGAAGGGAATTGTACAATCTCCCAACTTGGGGCTTCGGCGGTTGTACGGCTTCGAAGACATGTGATGCCCAGGCGGTCAATGAAGCAGCGACATATAACCTCATGGCGTCGCTGGCAGGAACAAATCTCGTCCACGATGTTGGATATGCTGAGTTTGGAATTTCGTATTCGCTTGAGCTTCTCGTTTTGTGCAACGAGTTCATCGGTCAGATTAGAAGAATGATGCAAGGTATTGTGGTAGATGATGAGCATCTTGCAGTGGATGCCATTGACCGAGTGGGTCCGGGAGGCTCGTTTCTCATCGACCCTCATACTCTTTCTCACTACAAGGAGAACTGGCAGCCGGACTTAACAGATCGAAGGACTCGAAAAAACTGGGAAAAAAGAGGGAAGCGTTCAATGGAGGAAAGCGCTCGGGACAGAATAGACGAGATATCTAAAACTCATGCCCCGCAACCCCTCGATGAACATGTTATTGATAGATTACAACAAATTATTCGATTAGCAGAAAAAAGAACGAACGAGCTATAGAAACATTTTCTTACAACCAACACCATATTATTTTGAGGGTACTGTAATGGCTGATTACAAACAACTAATGGATTCGGTAATTTCAGGCGACGCGGCTACAGCTAAAACGCTGGTGCAGAAATTTCTGGATGACGGATCTGATGCGTCCGAAATTCTCAATGAGGGATTGATAGCTGCCATGGATGTGGTCGGAGAACGCATGGAAAACGAGGATATGTTTATCCCCGAAGTCCTCATGGCAGCTCAGACTATGGGAGAAGGGGTTAGTGTGCTTAAGCCGTTTCTCAAGGACAATGAAACCACTGCTGCTGGTCGGGTGGTTATTGGAACCGTTAAAGGTGATCTCCATGATATTGGTAAAAACCTGGTTGCAATGATGATTGAGAGTGGAGGGTTGGAGGTGCATAATTTGGGCGTCGATATTTCTCCAGATGATTTTGTTAAAAATATCAAAGAAAAAAATGCCAATATCGTCTGTCTTTCGGCATTGCTCACAACAACTATGCCGATGATGAAGCAAACTATAGATGCTATTGTTGATAGCGGATTGCGAGACAAGGTAAAGGTTATGATAGGCGGAGCGCCCGTCACCCAATCTTTTGCCGATGAGATCGGTGCCGATGGTTTTGCATCAGATGCCGGTTCTGCTGCAAAAATGGCCAAGGCGTTTGCCATTTGAGAAAATATGAGAAGAAAGGGTATTGCCCTTTCTTCTCATATCCCCACCTTGTACACTTCACTCAGCTAAGGCTGAATTTTATCCAAAAACTCTTTTTGGTGGTGGCAGTAAATGGTGTGTCCATTCCCCATCTCAAGTTGAGCTGGCTCTTCTGTCTCACAGATAGATCCCTTTTTATGAGGGCAGCGGGTGTGAAACCTGCATCCGGAAGGTGGGTTTATCGGGCTTGGAACGTTGCCGCTTAATCGTATCCGGTTCTGGTCAAGAGTCGGGTCCGGCCGTGGAACTGCCGCCAAAAGGGCAGCAGTATATGGGTGAAAGGGTGGTTTGTAAATAGATTCTACAGGGCCTATCTCTGTAATTTTTCCAAGATACATTACGGCCACAAAATGAGAGAAGAACCTGACCGTTGATAAATCATGTGAGATAAAGACAACGGTTGTGTTGAACGTTTTCTGTATGTCCATCATCAGTGTAATAATTGCTGCCTGAACAGAGACATCAAGGGCTGAAACAGGTTCGTCACAGATAAGCATAGAGGGCTTCCCTGAGATTGCCCGGGCAATGCCAACTCGCTGTTTTTCCCCACCACTGAGTTGTCTGGGGTATCGGTCATAGTGTTGTTCACTTAGCTTAACTGCTCTGAGGAGCCTGATAACTTCATCTCTTACCTTTTCCTTTGGCAGATCAGTGAATCGTCTGACGGATATGGCAATTTGGTCACCCACTGTATAAGAGGGGTTGAGGGTTGAGTCAGGATTCTGGAATACCATCTGCAATTCCTTGATCATTTCCTGACTCCTCTTTTCGACCTGTGCTGTGATATCTACCCCTAAAAAACGGGTTGAGCCCGCAGTTGGAGATTCGAGGCCCACAATACTTTTGGCAAGAGTACTTTTGCCGCAGCCTGACTCGCCAACTATGCCAAGTGCACAACCTTTTTCAATATTAAGACTTACGTTGTCGACGGCTTTGACATATCTTCTTTTTTCGGCACCAACCCATGCTTTGATGCTCTTAAAAGGGAGGGGGTAAAATGTCTTAAGTTTATCTATGGTAAGAATAGACGTAGAACCCTCTTCATGTTGCCATTTCGAAACCTCGGTGGGAATCTCATCCTTTACCGTTTTCCATGGGGGCTCTTCTCCCCATTCGTTAAAGCGAACACACCGATTATAGTGGCCGGTGGACTGTTGGATTAAATCAGGCGGAGATTGTTCACACACTGCTGCAGCATAGTCGCATCGTGGTGCGAAAACACAGCCTGAAGGCATGTCAAAGCGGCTTGGTACACGTCCAGGTATCGGGGATAGCGATCTTGTACCCCTGGGTGCATCAACATCGGGCAAGCATTTCATGAGCCCGACGGTATATGGATGCATAGGATTTTTGAATATTTCTTCAGCCGTTGCAAGCTCGACAAGCTCACCGGCATACATGACAGCAACCTTGTCAGATACCCTTGCGATTACCCCGAGGTTATGGCTGATAAATACCGTTGCTGTGTTGTTTTTGACTTGCAGTTCTGCTATCAGATCAAGTACAGCCGCTTCGACGGTAACATCAAGAGCCGTTGTCGGCTCATCCATAATCAGCAGAGATGGGGTGTTGAGCATTGCCATTGCTATGAGTACCCGTTGTTGCTGCCCCCCTGATAACTGGTGCGGATAGCTACTCATCACCCTTTCAGGTTCTGGCATATAAACATCTTTCAGGGTACAGATACATTTCTCTTGGGCTTCCCTGTCACTTCCTCCCTGATGAGCAATAATGGTTTCGGTCATCTGCTGGCCGATACGCATGGTGGGATTGAGGGCTGACATGGGCTCCTGATAGACAAAAGCAATATCCCCACCTCGCAGCTTGCGAAGATCGCTATCACTTCTGCTTCGCATCTCTTCACCCTGGAACAGGATACTGCCTTCTGATATCCTGCCGTTTCGTCCTAGATAGTTGACCAGCGCGAAAGCAAGGGTGCTCTTGCCGCAGCCTGATTCACCGACTATACCTATGTTTTCACCTTTGTTGACGGAGAAAGAGACATCGCGTACAGCCTGAATAAAACCTTTTCGTGTTGTGTACGTTACTGCAAGGTTTTCTACTATAAGCAAAGGGTTGTCTGCCATACTCTTACTCTCCACTACTGATAGCGCATGGTTTCTTCACGGAGACCATCGGCGAAAAGATTTAGGCCCACAACCAGTGAAATTATGGCTAAGGTTGCGGAAAGAACCGGCCATGCGTTGGTGGTCATGTATGAGTGCCCCTCTTGGACCATACCGCCCCAATCCGGGGTCGGAGGGGCAAGTCCCAGGCCAAGGAAACCTAAGGTGCCGATATAAAATGCTGCATAGCCTATGCGGAGCAAAAAGTCGACAATCAACGGTCCCTTGCAGTTTGGTAATATTTCCAGGACCATTATCCGAAGGGAGGAATCACCTCGAAGCCTTGCGGCAGCGATATATTCCCGGGTCCGTATGTCCATGGTGAGTGCTCGTATCAGCCTCGCAATTCCAGGTGCTCCGCCTATAGCCATGGCTAGCACCACATTGGTGGCTGAGGCACCGAGTGCTGAAATGATAATCATATAGAGAAGGATGACTGGAAATGCCATGAGGGCATCTAAAAAGCGCATGATGAATTCATCCACCCAGCCCCCGAAATAGCCAGATGGTAAACCGAGTATCAGGCCTAGTAGAAAGGAGGCTGCTACAGAGACCGGTGCTAACAGTAAAATGGTTCTGGCGCCGTATAGCAGTCGGGAAAAGACATCTCGCCCCATATGATCGGTTCCGAGGATATGTTCACTGGTTGGCCCTTCATTTAAATGAAGGTAGTCCTGAGCCAGTGGGTCGTGGTGTGTCACCAGAGGAGCAGCAATTGCCAGGGTGAGCCAGGTAAGTATCATCAGCAGCCCCAGGGAAGCTGTCTTTGACTCCATTAAAAGAGCACCACCTTTTCCTGCTAAGGAGAGTATTTTAAGGGGTGCAGAGGTTAAGGATCTTGTAGGCATACTACGACTCCTTATTGATAACGTATTCGAGGGTTGAGCAATGAGTATATAACGTCAGCGATGAGTTGGGTTCCAACCGCCAGGCAGATAAGGACCATGGCTCCGGCCTCTATGGCATACACATCTTTGTAGAGAGCGGCATTAAGGATAAAGGTACCCAGACCTGGAAAGCCAAAAACCGATTCGACCACCACAAGACCGCCGATAAGCCAGTTTACATGAAGCATGATCACTGTCACTGGTGCAAGCATGGAGTTACGCAAAACATGGGAAGCGATTACTTTGTAATAGGGAAGACCTTTGAGTATTGCAGTGCGTACATAGTTGGAATGCATGACTTCAACGACTGAAGATCGGGTAATACGAAGAATGTAGCCAATTTCAACAAGGCTTGCGGTGAGGACGGGAAGGATCAGCATTTGAGGTTGTGTAAGTATCGCCGAATCATTAAGAAACATGGTCACTCCTGGCAGTAACTGCAGCTTCAGGCTGAAAAGCATAATCAGGAGGATACCTGTGGCAAAATCGGGAGACGCTGCTGTGATAAGGCCGCCGATGGAAATAACTCTGTCTGTAAGGCCACCTTCGCGAAGGCCTGCGATGGTGCCCAAAAGAATGCCGAGAGGCATGGCGACAAGAAAAGCAAGCCCTGCCAGGATCGCAGAGTTTTTGATTTTTCTGCCAATGACTTCGTTGACCGGTCGCTTGTATTGCAGGGATACACCCATGTCACCGCGGATAAGTCCTTTTGAAATAGGAATATAGTCAACAGGGGAGCCTTCGGCTTCTATCCAACCGGAGTATTCGAGGCGGTATTCGGTACTCCCTTGACCTTTAATCCAGAGAGCAGCGCGATTGTGTGGATCAATACCCCAGAAGAAGGAACGTCCTTCTTTGTCCTTGGGCCAATCCATGGTCTCGGCTTCTGCTTTTCTCGTTCCGTCAGGCTGTCTGGTGTAGCGCAAAAGCTGGCCATCTTTCATTTCCCACTGGAGTAGGTCGCCTTTGTTGTCAACCGCCCACCATTGCGCAAATCTTTCAACGGTTCCCTGGCTGACAAAAACCTCTTTTAATCCCATGCCGAGTTTGGCTTTGGCCTGCCAGTCAGAACCGAGCAGCCATGAGATATAGCGAATAATAGGGGAACGATCCAAACCGAGCTGGTTTTCCATCGATTTTTCCTGTTCCGGGGTGGCGTATGCACCCAGAATATTTCTGGCAACGTTACCGGGTGCAATTTCCACGATTGCAAAAACAAACATGGAAACCAGCAGCATGGTAATAGCCATGGTGAAAAGTCTTCGCAGGGAGTATTGAAGCATGGGTCTTCAAAACGAGAGATTTACGATTCTGTCGATCTGTATGAGTCTGCCAGAATCAATTAAAATGTTAATACTACGTGATAGGGGTGGCAGTCAAGAGAGTTGACTGCCACTATATTCCTGAAAATATTTGAAAATCTGTGATTATGCTTCTTTCCAGGTTCGATGGTAAATGGCGAACTCTTCAGGAGAGGGTTCAATGTCATGGATCTGCTTGGTGGCAATAGACCAGACATTCATGTAGAAGGCGACGCAGATTCCTCCATCCTCCTTCATGATCTCTGCACATCTGCAGAGAAGCGCCCGCCTTTCATCGAGACTTTTAATCCCCTGTGCTTTTTCAAGCAGCTCCTGAAACTCCGTGTTGACCCAGTGACTCTCGTTCCATGGGACAGGTTTACCGTCTGCATCAGCAGTGTAGGCAAGAGGGAGCAGCATGGCGGCAAGAGGCCTGTGGGACCACCAGGTTATCCCCATGTTAAATTCGGTCCAGCCGTCCCAGTACTGGCTGGAAGGCATCGGTGTCAAGGTGATACGTATTCCCGCCTCTTGGGCATCCTGCTTAAGGACTTGGGCATACGCCATGGACTCGGGCCAGTCATTTGCCACATGAAGCTGGACATCAATACCGTTGGGGTATCCGGCTTCGGCAAGGAGCTTTTTAGCCTGTGCCGGATCGAAAGGATATGGAGGAACCGTGTCACAATATTCGGCCTGGACTGAGCTGATGTGGCTGTCGTTGCCGATAGTTCCCTGGTTGCGTAGGGCAATTGCGAGAATTTTTTCTCTATGTTGACAGAGTTTCAACGCCTTTCTGACCCGAACATCTTTCCATGGTTCCTGATCCACTCTCACTCGAAGTACTCTTGATCCTGCGGTAGCGATGGATTTTATCACGAAGCGTGGATCATTCTGAACGCCTTCCCAAACTGAAACAGGTGGCTCGATTATGGTGTCAACCTGGTTAGATTTCAGGGCAGAGAGATCTGCGGCCGGGTCGTCGCCAAGCTGGATCATTTGAATTTCGTCCAGATAGGGCAGTGGTTTGCCATCTGCACCGTTTATCCAGTAATCTTTTCTTGCCTTTAGTCTGCATCGCTCACCTGGGACATACTCTTCCATGGTGAATGCACCGGTGCCGATAGGCTCCTTGGTGATATCTCCACCAAATTCTTTTGGTAGAATACAGGCTGCGTAATGATAAAGGTGTTCCGGCAGGAGTATGGACGGTGATTGTAAATGACAGACTACTGTGTAATCATCGACTTTTTCCTGGCCGTTTGGATCAATGTAATTGAGTGAACCCAGAAGCGAAGAACCGACGTCTTTGGACAGCCATTGTGTGAAGTTGAATATGACGTCATCGGCGGTAAACTCTTTACCGTTACTGAACTTTATACCTTTGCGAAGATGAAGGGTCCAGGTCATCAAGTCATCGCTGGCGTCCCAGGATTCAAGCAGGTAAGGGTGTGTTATTCCATTCTCGTCAGTTTTTGTGAGGTAGTCGAAGACATGGCGCCAGGCATGAGATTGGCTTACCAGGGAAAAACGTGCGGGGTGATCCACTCGTTCTACACGTGTAGCTGCTTTAAGTGTTCCGCCCCGAACTATATCCGAGGACGATGCTAATACCTCTGACACAGTGCCGAAACCAAACATCTGGGCACTGGCAAGAGATAGACCAAGCAGAGTTGCCAGACGTAAAAATTCACGACGTGATAACTCGCCTTTTTCCATAGCTTTTTTAGCTTCAGCAATCTTGGGGTGAACCTGTGATTTGCGCATATCGCTCCTCCATTCTCTGGGTTAGTAATCTAAATTAAGCGAGAATTCCTCCAATGATAAATGAGATTCCTGGAATTTTTTGAATAACTATCATTCGAACCGGGCGTATTCTGAGTATGCAATCTCGTATCTGGTCATTGATCAGATAATGTACTTTTGACATTGCCTGGTATATGTCTGTAAGTACATTTTCTGGTGCCAGGATTGAGAGCAGGACCCTCATTTTGGAGAGGGAATTCAGACACATGTTGAATAATATCAAAATGAATAACAGATATATTAGATAAAGTACAATGAAACATCAATATTTTAGAGAAGGTTCAGTGCCTGTTCAAAATCAGCTATGAGGTCGTCTGGATTCTCAAGCCCCACAGAGAGGCGGATAAGTCCATCATCAATACCAGCTTTCATTCGTTCTTCTTTGGTCAAGTGTTCATGAGTAATGGTAGGTGGGTGCATGCAGATGGTTCTTGATGTGCCAAAGGTGACGGCATGGACGACAAGCTTGAGGCTGTTCATGACAATTCTCGCACCATCGACTCCACCGTTGACAACGAACGACATAAGTCCTCCGTGTCCTTTCATCTGTCTGCAGGCCAGGTCATGTTGAGGGTGATCGGTGAGGCCCGAGTAATTGACGTGGGTCACCTTTGGGTGATCATTTAAGTATTGGGCAATGGCCAGGGTGTTTGCGCTGTGCTTCTCCATCCTCATGGGCAATGTTTCCAGACATTGCAATGTTTGCCACGCCTCCATGGGCTGCATGATTGCACCGACAAACTCTGTCGTGTTCCATCGTATGTCTTCTATGAGTTCCTCCGGCCCAACAAGTGCGCCACCTAACAGGGAACCGTTTCCTGCAAGAAACTTTGAGATAGAGAGAAGTACGATATCTGCCCCAAGGTCCATGGGGCGCTGAATGGCTGCAGTGGCAGTAGTGTTATCGACCAGTACCGGCACCCCTTTCGCGTGTGCAACATCTGCAACAGCCTGGATATCTGTTATGAAAAGACAGGGATTAGATGGCGTTTCTATCCAGACCAGTTTGGTTTTGTCGTCTATCTCTTTTGCCCAACTTTCCGGGTTGTCAGGGTCTTCCACAAAGCGAAACTGAACATTGCATCGGTTTGGGAAAATGTCTGTGGCTTGTTTATAGCCTTCTCCGAAGATATTCAGGGATGTGACGACATTATCACCAGGACGGGCAATGGTGAAAAACAGTTCAAAAAGAGCCTGTGATCCTGAGCCGGCAGTTATACATGCTTCGCCACCTTCCAGTGAAGCCAATCGTTCTTCAAGAACAGTATTGGTCGGTGTGCGTGTTCTACCGTATACCGGGCATGGTATTTTATCAAAATGCTCGTAAGGAAATGTTACCGACTGGACCAGAGGAGGAGTAAATGACCTGAACTGATCCTGGCTTTGGTATGGGTGAAATCCCGCATGGAGTGAATTTGTGTCCATGCCGTTATCTTTGTCTTCACGCTTGAATTTGGGAGCAGCCGGGTCATATACCCAGGGGTCTCGCAAAAAGAAATGACTCTTGTAATCCACGGTCTTATTCCTCTCTAAAAGTGTTACATGTGTTGGCGTTACTTGCTGTCGATCCAGTCTTGCTCGCGCTGAACAATTCGTGTGATCTGTTCCTGGACATCCTCAGGAAGAGGTTCACATGAATGGCTCTCCAGTATTTTATCCACAACCTGGGACGCTCTGTCTTCCATGGTCAGTTTGCCCTTCTTCTCCCAGCCAGCATAGCCACCTTTATCAAAAAGTTTTGAATAGAACGGCTCTTTGTAATGTCTCATGGTGTGAGGGTGGGAAAGAAAGGTACCGGTTGGGCCTAATTCATCAATCACATCCAGTGCCAGGGTTTCGTCATCAACCTTTACACCGCGGGTCATTGCACGGATAAAGCCGATGGTGTCATTGGCAATGACCTGAAGCTGGAATGACCCTTGAAGTCCTGCATCCATAAAACCTACGTCATGGATAATGTTGGCTCCATGAAGGGCTGCTGTCATAAGGCTGATGGTCATTTCAATAGCGCACTGCTGATCGAGGGCCTTTGAGTCTGTAGAGCCGCCCAGACCGAATACGGGGAGTTTGTAGTATTTGCCCATGGATGTGGCCACACCCTGCTCATCCGCCAGTACATAATTACCCACCATGGTCTGGAGATTATATGGGCCGCCATTCCAACCTGGGACCGCGATTGGTGCTCCTTCGCGGACCAGCTGGGATAGAACAACTCCGAGCATGATGCCGGCATTCATTGATGCCATGCAGCCTGCAGTTGTTGCTGGTGAATTGACACCGCCAGCGTTCAGCGGGATCCAGAGCTGCGGAAGACCTTTCTCTGCTAAATACATTGACTTCTGCAGTGCTTCTTCATTGATAACCATGCCGGAGGTGACATTTATATAGCAGGTTGCAAAGGGAGATTTCCTGAAAGCCTCCACTCCACCGGCAACGGCCTCACACATCTCTACAGCCGCCTTGCACCCTCCGAAATCTGGAGCGACAAATACAATGGGCTTGGTGGTATTGTTAAGCATAACCTGCATCTGGTAGCGATCATATATGCTCTGGTGGACATCGCTGGGCAGGACAAGAGACATGACGAAATCTATTTCGGGAAGTGCATCCATGAGCCGTGCAGCATTCACCACATCCTCAAGAACAGGAAGGCGTCTTTCGCCTGTTTTATGGTCAAGTATATTCAGACAGTCAGAGCCGCCGCCGTAATAGGAATTATGTCCCCAGGCTCTTATGGCAGGTTTTTTGTTTCTGTCGTAAAGGGTTATTCTTTCCGGAGCTGTTGCCAGCGCTTTCGTTACCATATGTTCAGGAACGCGGATGCGTACTCCGTCTACAGATGCTCCTCCTTTCACGAGGATATCTCTGGCTTTTTCGTCGTGGACGTCAACGCCGGTCCTTTCAAGGATTTCCAGGGTTGCCATGTGGATTTTTTTACATTCCTGCTCACCCATGCGTGAATAATGAGCACTATCCATGCTTGCATCTTGTGTTGATATCATTTTGTCTCCATTTTGATATATCAGATAATGTAAATAGTATTTCTTTCTATAAATATTTAATAATCAAAAGTCAATTCGATAAGTGACAAACATTAAATTATTGATATTAGATATTGAATATTATATAAGCAAGGCTGTTAGTGGTAATTCGAAAACAGGAGACTAGAATGCCTAAAAAGAAAGGGGATGCAACCAAGCATACTATTTATAAACGGATACGGACTGACATCATAACAGGCAAAAAAAAGCCTGGGGAACGACTATCCATTGATATGCTGACCAAGGAGTTTGGCACGAGTGTTACTCCCGTTAGAGATGCTTTACAGATGCTCAGTCAGGAAGATCTGGTAACCATCAAACCACGGTCAGGATATTACATTACACTGGTCAGTTTGAAGGAACTGAACGACATGTTGGAGTTCCGTCAGATCCTTGAACTCGAAGGTGTCCAGCGTGCAGCAGAGAGAATAACAGAAGAAGAGCTGAACACGCTAGAGAGTGTGCATGAGGGCTTCACTACAGATGATGATGACAGCTACTCTCGCTACACAGAAGAAAATAAAAAATTTCACGTTCTTGTTGCAAAAGCATCTGGCAATGATGAGCTTGCACGACAAGTTGCTCATCTGCATGACCGGTTGGCAAGGTTCATGATAATTGTTCGATCAGGAAAAAGCATGGGTGATATACATGGACGTCTGATTGAGCAATTAAGAGCTCATGACCCGGTTGGGGCGAAGAAAACACTAAAAAAAGAGTTAGATGGTTCTAAGCAGGCCATTATGGAGAAGATTATGCGTGAGGAAGCTGGCTCTTGGCACCTTGGGGTCAACTAGGGAGGCGGATCTTCAATAACTTGCGCGAAAGGGTAACAGAACATTCCTGATACTGATGTAACAGCTAAAAAAATCAAGCAGTAAGTTGTAATGTTTCCAACAATACGATTACTACATCCTGTATAGGAGGTGTAGTAATCGTTCAATAGCTATACGCCTTCACTTATTATTTACTCTCTCCAGTAAATACCTGATTCCTTCCCCGGATGAGCCCAAAAGCCATTCCCCGCCACTAATAGAACAGATTCATTTACCCTCATTTTTTGCCCAAATGGTTGTTTACTGTTTCAGGTTTTCTGGTACCATTGCCCAACATGTCCGGGAAAATGGTGGATATGTGAAGTGTTAAGAACGGCTACAGTGGTTTTGAATACAATTGCTGGAAAGGTATTTGTCTTTCTGGTGCAAACGCCAAAACTTGAGACAAATCGGCAGTAACGAGGAAGTTGGTGTAAAAAAAATGAGTGAATTTAGAGAAAAACTGCATCGTATATTAGAAGAACCAACGTGTAGAGCTGGCCGAACCGTTGCGTGGATTGTGCAAGGCTTGATTGTTCTTTCGTTGTTTAACCTGTCACTACATACCTTGCCAAATCTGTCAGATGACGTGCGTGAGTATATGCACACGGTAAACATCATATGTATGCTTTTATTTACCATAGAATATATTCTACGGGTGTATTCGGCACCTCGTAGGAGGAAGTTCGTTTTTTCGTTCTTTGGTATGGTCGATTTGCTTGCCATAGTCCCATACTATCTCAGCCTTGGCGGTTTTGATTCGAGATCGCTTCGTGCTTTTCGTCTTCTTCGTCTCTTCCAGTTGTTTAAGCTTGCCCGATATAACAGTGCGCTCCGGCGATATTATCTGGCGTTTATGATTGCAAAGGAAGAGCTGACATTTTTCCTCTCAAGCGCCTTTATCATTATCTTTCTTGCCGCAATCGGTATCTATCAGTTTGAAAACCCTGCGCAGCCGGAAGCTTTTGCTTCAGTGTTTCATAGTCTCTGGTGGGCTGTGGCAACTCTTACAACTGTTGGCTATGGGGATATCTACCCCATCACTATGGGCGGAAAAATTTTTACCTTTGCCATTCTTTTTGTAGGCCTTGGTGTAGTGTCTGTCCCGGCCGGCATGGTAGCTTCAGCCCTCACAGAAGCTCGTAATCAGGAACACGCGGAACTTGAGCGAAAGGCAAAAGAGCGTATCGAATTTACACAAAGATAACGTGGTATTTACTGAAAATCCAAGGGGCTCTTGGCATCTTTCAAGGTAACGCTTTTTACTGTATGGGTGTAGATCATCGTCGTGCGCACATCGCTATGGCCAAGCAGTTCCTGAATTGTACGAATGTCGTAATTGTTCTGTAGAAGATGGCTTGCAAAACTATGCCTGAAGGTGTGGGCTGTTACTCGCTTTGTCAGACAGACTCCTCTTACGGCTCGTCTTAAAGCTTTTTGAACATGGGTCGGGTGGAGATGAGAGCGTTTCATCTCCAAACTCTCTTTTTCTTTGGTTAGCTGCTTTGCAGGGAAGACCCATTGCCAGATAAAATCCCGGCTGGCATTTTTATATTTTTTATCAAGAGCATTAAACAGGAAGACACCTCCATAACCTTTATCAAGATCCCTGGAGTGTAAGGTGTGGAGATCACGAAGATGGGATTGTAATTCTGCCTTCAATATTTGAGGGAGAGGAACAGTTCTGTCTTTTTTTCCCTTACCGTCATGGATGGTGAGTATATCTGCATCAAAATTCAGACATTGGACTCGCAGGTTCAAACATTCAAAAAGCCGTAGCCCGCAGCCATAGAGAAGCTTAACGATGAGTCGGTAGGGTGGTTCAATTGCGTCTACAATAGAATGTATTTCTTCTCTGGAGAGAACTACTGGAATATAGGGCCGCTTCTTCGCACGAACTACTCCCTCTATTTGCCCAAACTCTTTATGAAGTACATGACGAAAAAAAAAGAGCAGGGAATTAAAGGCAAGGTTTTGGGTTGAAGCTGAAACGTTTTTTTCTACTGCGAGATGGGTGAGGAACTTTTTGACATTATCGGCAGAAAGATACTGGGGATCTATCGATTGCGTATAGGACTGAAACTTTCGCACATACCCTCTATATGACCGTAAGGTTTTAGGAGAATAGTGCCTGATCCGTATTGCAGATTCTAACTCCTGAAATTCTTTTACCCATGAGCAGCCATAGAGTGGAACTTCAGAGGTTTGTTTTTTGAGATCTGTAGAATGTTGTCGCCCATTACGATTTTCTGAAGAAAAGGTTGTGGCTGGTACGGAAAAAATAGGAGGAATATGTGGCCTTTTGTCAGATCTGGTGCCTGACTTAACGGTGGTGTTGGGGCGCAAATGGTTTTGATATAATTGTATCGCTCGCTGAGCTTGTTGTCGCTCATGGTCAGGCTGGTTTTTCTCTGATAATTTTATAAGGAAAGCATCCAGGCTTTGTGGGGAGGTTTGTTTGTGCTGATATTTAACGCAGAAATCGAGATAGAAACGTAGCCACCTCTGAAAAGACTTCTGATCTTTCAGGGAGATATGGTGTTGGGTAAGAAAATGTCCATAGGCCTCTTGAATGGTTTTTGCCACAACAAGCATTTGCACCTCCCTCCTCGACTTGGCAAAGATACATATAACATGATTTATGGAATGTTATACAGAATGATGAATCTAACAACTTGCAACCATTATCACAATATATTTATATGTTTTAGTAACTTATCGGTTAGATTGTGGAGGAGACCAGAGGCTGGCTTGTGTGAAGCCGGCAGCTACCAAACGTGTATAACATTCAGAAGTGCGGGTTATACAGTTTCTATATAATTACTTGTTAATGGTAACAACTGAATGGCAACCCCCGTGCTAACAATTTACGTACACGGACGCAGGAACGCGCCCGATTTACTCAGTCTTTCCCCACTATCACCTCAGCGCGTTCCTGCGCCGGTAAGCAACGCGTTAGCGTAGAATGCGCCACGAAACATAATCATCAAATAGAAAACAAAGAAATAGAGGTGCATCAAGTGTGGAAGTTTGCAGGTGAAGTAGAATGTAGCTGTGATGAATGTAATAATATTGAAAATCTGTTGTTTGAAGATTTCGACATTGAAATTGTTGATAGTCATCCAAGACAAATGGGTGCAGAGGTGACCTATCAACTATTATTCAATTATGGTTGTGCCCAATGTCAGAATTCCATCAATCTCGACTTACAGTGTTTGTGAATATCCAGAAGGTAGTCTCAATTATATTGAAAAACACTTCTTATGGAGCAGAGACTGCAGGTGAACCATACTTTGAAGCACTAGAAGAGCTGTACCATGTCATAGATATATGGCATCTATATGATACTGTCTCACAGCTTGATGAAAATCTACGCCAAGGTGCACCTTTCTTGCTAGATGAATTATCTGGGCCTAGAGAATCTGAGGACAGTTGTGGCTGAGTTATTCTAGGTCAAAGGGTTATAAGGTTTCTCGTACTGAGCGTACGCGCGATGGGGGTACAGATATAATTGCTATTCATAAAGACGCCTTAGATTGAAGTTAATGGGTTGGCTAATTGAATGTAAGCATTACTCACATGACAACTAAATTGGTGTCGATGTAATCAGGGCTCTTCATGGTGTCAAAAACATAAAAGATGGTCCAAATAAAACAACTATTGCAAACAACGTCTTCCTTCACATCAGGAGCAAGAAAATTTGCAGAACAAGAAACGACTAGTAAATGGGACATGACGTTAATAGACCATAATGATCTGATCCAATGGATTAATGATTATCGCTAACCAACCAATCAACCGGACCCGCAAACAACGCACGTGCCGGTTATCGTAACGTTAGCCACAAAAATGAGAAATATGATAACTCGAACATTTCACAGTGTAGGTCAAGGTGCTTTATATTCTGAAGACTTCAATAATTTCAAGTTTATCTATGATTGTGGTTCATATAAAAACAAAGATCTTATCCAAAATGAATTAGAAAACTCATTTGATACAGATGATGCTATTGATGCAGTATTTATTTCTCATTTTCATGAGGATCATATTACTGGTTCAGAGCATTAACTCAAAAATATAGAGCTAATATTTATTTTTACCGTTATTAACTGAAGTGGAGAGAACATCTTTAGTTCTTGATCACTCCATTAATGGAATTATAAATTTATTTATTGAGAACATAATTTTAAACCCAGAGGTGGTAATCAATAACAATAACACTCAGATAATACGCATTGACTCAAATAGTGATAACAATGATGCAGAAATTTCTTTAATAGATACCCTAGATTTTCCCAGTGTAATTCAAAGTGGAACTAAGTTGGCAGTTGGACTGAATGATTGGGTTTTAGTTCCCTTCCATTTCAGAAGAAAAGAAAAACAAAAAAAAGAGTTCAAAGATTTGATTAAAGCTCGGGTTGAAAATTGAAACCGTTCATGATTTGCAACTCATTTTAGGAGACTCATCGAAATTTAAAGTTCTAGAGCAATGCTACAAAGATGTCAAAGGAACATTGAACTCAAATTTTTTAGTTCTAAACTCTGGACCTAATAAACAGAAAAAACATTCAACCTATATTTCTCAGACATTTCCTTTTAAACCATTCTTTGCATACTATCCTTCTGAAGCGGGTTGTATTTACTTTGGAGATTATGATGCTAAAGTGAAAAACCAAATGGAGAGATGTAGAAACAAAATTCTCAGACTACTGGGAAAAGGGAGGCAGTGTTCAAAACTACATCATGGATCACGTCACAAATACAATTCAAGTATTAATGAAAAGAGGCCCTCTTATCAATTCTATCTTGCGGTGAAAAAAATCATTTTCGACACCCACATGGTTCAGCAGTAAAAGAAATTTTGCCGATGGGTCCCATGAAGTGACAGTAAAACCACATACTAGGGTCACTCAAAGAATTAAGGCTATAACCAGGCGCTTAACACCGGTTAATTAAACCTTATATACATAATGAAGATTAGTTGTTTAGGCGAACAAATATAAACAATTGTGTTTACCCCTTGTAGGGTTGTTTATTTACAACTCTCCAAACAACTGGTTCAGGATTAAAGAACATGAAAATATTTATATCACATTCTTCAAAATAAAGATTACGGGACTTTGCTTGCAGAACTTCTTAGAAATATTGGTATCAAAGAAGGCGAGATAATATTTACAAGTAATGTTGCATATGGAATACCTGTTGGGCAAAATATTTTTCATTGGTTAAAAAATCAAATAGAGGAAAACCGTTCGTTGTATATTTACTCTGGAACAGTATTACGAAAGTATCGCTTGTCTAAATGAAATGGGAGCTGCGTGGATAGTTGAAAATGACCATACTGCTATTTTTACTCCGGATTTCGATTTGTCAAGTAAGGGATTTCAAAGTGGTGCGTTGGACCCAAGGGAAATTGGATTTCACATTAATGATGAAGAGAGAATTTTATCATTTATTCAATTACTATCAACTAGCTTTAAACTCTCTAACAATTCAATTCTGATTTCACAAAGTGTAAAAAAATTCATCACTGAAATAGATAATATTAAATCGGAATTAAAACATGATGGCGCGTCAACCTTCTGAAATTCCAATTATTCCAAAAAGAGAAAACATAGAAACTGTACCGCAAGCTAGCCCCGAATTTGTACAAATCGAAAAAGGAAATTTATACTCTAAATTTTTAGGTTTAGTTAAAGCCAATAGATTAAAAGTTGATGAATTATTGCTTCTTCACTATATCATTGACACTAGTAAAGTAAAACTAATGACGGGGTGGCAAGAAGACAATGAGGTTTCTAACATTACCGAATGGGAAAAAATCAACGATATTAAAGATGTTTTATCTAAAAACTACCCAGGAGTATTAAACAGATTTGAGTTAAGAGGATTCACAGAAGTTTCAGCGGTTACGAGTTATGGAAATCCAAAAGAGGTAAAAATAAAAGATGAAATTGCATCTAATATTTTGGATTTGCCAAATGACGTACTCCTAAAAATTGAAGCTATTGTAAAAGATAATTTCTACGAACATATGAACGAAGTTAAAGAAGATGATGGGTTTCCTTTCTAAAACAAATGTGATTTTAGCACTGTATATAACTAGGCGTTTCACCATTGCTCCCTGTGGTCGATGGACTCACTGAAGCTCGCCGGTGAACTTAAACGTTGTGTAACAAAATCAAGCGGCAAATACTTGAACATACCCACCTGGCTAGAGAAAGAAGTTAGGGAAAGAGACAAAGTGTGTACTGTGGTGTCGAGTTTAGTCCTGCGAAATTTCTAAAAAAACCGGTTGCAGAGCTGGAAGTAGAGTATTAAGGATGCAAATATAATAATCAGAGAATATTGCCCTTTGTTGTTGTGGCTGCAACGCAAGTAAAGGTCAAAAAAGGCTTTCTCAGTTTGGCTAGAGTCAGCATACTGTAAAAAACGAGGCATTAATTTTAAATCCGTTGCTCCGATAGTTAAGAAAGCAATAGACAAAGGGCAATAAATAAAGCTAATCGAGGAATGAATATGATCCCGAAGTATGAAGAAATAATGCTACCATTCCTTGAATATTTGGCTGATGGAGAAGAACACAGTCTCAGCGAAACTCATGACGCTTTGGCAAAACACTTCAAATTAACAGATGAGGAATTAAAAGAGCTATTACCAAGTGGCCAACAGCATATTTTTAGAAATAGGTTGGGTTGGGCAAGAACTTATCTAAAAAAGGCCAGCCTTTTAACATCACCGAAAAGGGCACATTTCAAAATAAGCAACAGAGGCCTAGAACTTTTAAAAGTAGAACCGATAGAAATAACATCGAAATCACTGACCAGATATGAAGAGTTTGTGGAATTCATGTAAACAATGATGTGAATAGAACACAAAAATAAGAACTATGAAAACAACATTATTTGGTCTTACAATACTTATCGCTTCTGTTGCTCCTATAACAGCATATATTTTCAAACTTTCTGGATTAGGTGGAATGTATGGAAAATTTTGGAAACAATTCCCTCCTTTCGTATATATTTCTACAAATTTAATAATTCACCTAGTAGTTTCATTTTCATTAGCTTTGCTCGTGTTCCACTTATTAGATTTGAAAAATCGTATTCCTTCTCCTGTGGCCGGCAAATATCTAATATGGGTGGGCGGATTTGCTATGTTTTTTCCACTTGTTTTGAGGGTATTCACATCGATGATACCTGGAGGGGGAGCTTCTTTTGCACTTATGTCAATCTCAGCTCCTATCGTCTTATTAGGGAAAATTATATTCTACTCGGGCTTTTTCTTTCTTTTATTGGCAATCAAGCCTAATGAAAAGTATACCTATCTTGAACCATAAGTTGGTTTTAATATAACAGATAAATATTAGATTTAACAAGTCATTCCACTCGACCCACAAACAGCGCGGGCCAGTGAATTCTACGCTGAACAAAATAATAATAACTATTCCAAGCAAATAAAGGCTATAGCCTATAATTCAAATAAATCTGCATAAGCAGTGGAGATAGATATTGTGTCGTTTAGAAAAGACTATTTGTACTATGCATTTTTATTACTGCCATCATCTGCAATCGCCTTACTTCCTTTATACATTGTAGCAATACATGGTTTTAACAAGAACACGCTTGTTGCAGTAATTATTTTATCCCCACTGTCTATCATTTCAATATTTATATGCAGAATATTAATGAAGGCAATACCACGTAAAATCAGACTCACACCTGATTATTTGGTTATTGATGATTTTACGCCATCTAAATTCCCATGGTCTGAGATTGAGGAAGTTTCCTACAAGGTAATCACCAAGGGTGGACCAATGGGGAAGGTCATCTCGTTAATTATCGAATCTTCAAATCCGGAAAAATATAAAACAAAGAATAAATGGTTAGGTAGACTTAATGACTACTATTTGGACAAGGAAATCGTGGTATGCAATTTGGCAACCTATAGAGAAAATCCCTCATTGATCGTTTCTCAAATCAATGAGTATCGATCAAAGTGCAACAAATAAATAATATACTGTTGTTATAGCCGATCTCAGGCTAAACATGTTGTGGGTATGTTCTGCCCCCAACAAATAAAAAAATTCCTAATTTTGCTAACAAATTCATCAACTCGGACTCGCTGAAACTCCCCGGTTATGTCAACGTTAACGATTTGAAAGCCCATAAAGAATGTCTATACTTACAAAAAGGTAAATTCTTGATAATTGATGAAAAATCAGAAAGACAAAGACTATACTCGCGGTATAACCACTACATAGGTTGATAATTCAATGACTTATACTACTGAAGAAGTTTTGTTTGCTTTTTCGCTTACGTTATTTGCAGGACTTGCAACAGGTGTTGGCAGTGCACTCGCCTTTTTTACTAAGCAGACAAACACGCGTTTTTTGACCGCTTCGCTAGGTTTTTCAGCTGGGGTGATGATTTATGTTTCAATGGTCGAAATATTTGTCAAAGCGAGGGAATCCCTAGAGTCAGTAGCTGGGCCGTCACTAGGCTATCTATATACAACACTAGCATTTTTTGGCGGTATTTTAATTATCGCAATTATCGACAAACTTGTCCCATCTTTTGAGAACCCTCACGAAGTCCGTGATTCAAGCGAGATGACACCTGTTGATGCTGCAGAATCCAAAAAGCGAAGAAACCTGCACAGAATGGGAATGTTTTCTGCCTTGGCAATTGCCATACACAACTTTCCAGAAGGCTTGGCAACTTTTGTCGGTGGTCTACAAGATCCAGCACTTGGTATTAGTATTGCCGTTGCTATTGCTATTCATAATATACCGGAAGGGATTGCTGTTTCAGTCCCCCTTTATTATGCAACAGGCAGCAGAAAAAAGGCATTTTTCTACTCTTTTTTATCGGGACTCTCAGAACCGGTAGGTGCAATGATTGGTTATTTTCTATTGTTACAGTATTTCAATGACTTAATCTTTGGGCTTTTGTTTGCGGTTGTCGCTGGTATCATGGTTTTTATATCATTAGATGAACTTCTGCCAACAGCAGAAAAATATGGTGAGCATCATGTTGCTATGTATGGCTTGGTTGCCGGTATGGCTGTTATGGCAATAAGCCTGGTACTTTTTGTTTAAGATTTCATTAAGATCTTTTTAGAATCTCAGGTTACTATGTCTGACGAGGAGTCAGGTAACGTGAACCAATTAATGTCATGGTGTTTAAAAGAGGAACAGCCAAACGTTAAGCCATCCATCTCACAGCGTTTGAAAAGAAAAAAATGAACGCAAATACGTTCTATGAAAAACCAAAGCTTTGGGTATGGATTATCCCAATAGTATTAACACTTATTAGCTTAGCCCTTAAAATATTTGTATAACAAATTGTTTCTACGGAAGACGCAAAAAAAAGCGCGGCTCCCGCAGAACTCCACGTTGGGTCTAAATGGAACTCATTGCATGGTTAACATATGTCCTTCTCTCTATAGGGCCCTACATACTTGTAATTTTAATTATAGGTGCATTACTATTTCTTGTTGTTAAACTTAGTTTTATTGGCAATGAAATGTTAGGGTATTCTCTACTAACTGTAGTTGCTTTAGGAAGTGGATTGATACTATTCTATTACCTAGTATCAATCCCAGGCAGTTTTAAATCAGCATGTTCCTCTGGAATAGGTATCACTGTATTTCAAAATGTAAAAGCTAGCTCCTATACCCTTATGTATCCTTCTCATATTGGACATGTAAAAGGGACTGATGCAACTTTTGAGACAGCAATACTCAACATTGCAAGAAAAAAGATAGAATATGTAGAACTCCAAGACTCTTTCGCAGGTTCTTTCAAGCATGGCCCTATTTCTAGCAAACTTGAAAGATTTAGAAAATCAGAAGACCGAACAGGTTTTTATAAAGTATTTTTAACTTCACGTGGCTCAGCTCAATGTAACTGGTTGATGCCTATTGATCTCGGGCTAGCTGAAAATCTTAATGACAACTCATATAATAAATATCGAGAATATTTACGATATGGGGCTAAAGAAAATTCTCTTTTGCAAATTCCTGCCTCAGACAAAAAGTGTATCGGGATTCAATATATATCTGAACCCACTTCTACATATTCTGTTGAATTTTATTTAAAACAGAAAGTTAATAAATACCTATATAAACATGAAATTCGTGTGGTAAATGCTAAAACAAAAACGATTGTTGGCAACAGAGTCGCTTATGAATTCGTGGCGGACAATGTATTTACTGCTTTAGCGTTTCGTGTCGGAACCAACAATAGTCACCCCCGTTGTCCTTTGTATGGTGAAGGAAGTCCTCTGCTGAAAATTATAAATATTTAATTCACATTTATTTTTTATTTTAGAATATTAGATGATTAATATAAACACATAACCCGGCGCTCAAGAGGGACAGCAAGAGGCTACAATGTTTGCCACACTCAAAGTTGAATCGAAATTAATAAATTTTAAATCAGTTTCGGGGGTAGTTCAATTGCCACCTCTTATTAAGCCGGCGGGCATTTAGATTCACATTGTAACAACTATCTGCCCAATATAGTGTCGTTAAGATGAAATATTTGATTACTTTAATTGCCACCGGATTAATAGTTTAACGTTAAGACTTTAAAATGACCCTCGAAGACTTCGTATTGAAATTCTTGAGAAAAGAAGGTTTTCCAAGAATTAGAAAAGTAGAAACCAACAGGGATGTTTGTGATTACTCTTGTCATTGAGATCAACCTTTACCTGGTTCCTTTCACCTCATTGTCAATCTTTAACATATTCAGATAGTAGTACATTTGCCCAAAAACGAACGAATGTAGTGTTCAACAGAAAGCCTACCTAAAGGTAACGTGTAAAGTTTCAGCTTCCCATAATAAGCATAGCAACTGCAAAAGCGAAAATCGAAACCACAGTGCTCAAGGATAGAATTCCGGAAACGAGGCTCAGTTCATCATCTTTGCTGGCTAATGTCACAACAAACGGAGGTGGCAAAAGCAGCATGGTAAAGAAAGCTAGTGTGAGCATCTCATTTTCCACCGGAAGAAAACGAACAAGAACAAGGGCAACACCCACAAGAATCACTTTTCTAAAGAGTACAAACAGTACCGCCTTGCCCATTATCTTTCGGCTGAAACTCAGCTCATAGCCAATAGCGAGGGCAATTAAGGGTACAGTCAGATTACCAACAATTTCAAGAAATCCGGAAATTGGCGCAAAGGGTTCAGGGGAAAGCTGCAAGCTGCGGCCGATAGTTCCTAAGAACAATCCTCCCAGAATAGCCCAGACCACAGGATTGGCAATCGCATTACGCAAAGCATTTCTAATAGCACCCCCATGAGCTTCTCTGGTATTTCGGGACAACAACATTGGCAAAAGAACTATAAAAACGAAGAGCACCTGCCCTAAATCAACAGTTGCAAAAACTGACAGCGCACTATCACCAAACACAGAAAGAAACAAGGCATACCCAAGCATGCCAGCTTCAAATCCGCTTAGCATATACGCCCTGATATCATCCTTTTTGCCAATTGCCGCCATGAACATCCTGTTTGCAAACAGGAGTACCACACAGACAACAAACATCATCAGGGCTAGAGAGAACTCTTCCTTCCCCGGTACCAAACCTATAAATGCTCGGAATATCAGAGCAGGCAGGGTGATATTGGCAACCAACTTCTTCATCTGTGACGCCGTCTGGGGCATCAGAAACCCTGTACGCTTAAAGATATAGCCAAGGCTGAAAAGAAGGAATACAGGTAATACCTTGCTAAATATTTCGAAACTGTTCATGGAGATATGAAATTCTGACCCAGGTATTTACGTGAATATCTGGCGGTGTAGAGATGATAGGATTTTACGTTTCCCTAAAACCCTTAAAGATGCTTGTCTATGGCCTTTTTAAACAAAAAATTCTAGTTACCAGTTTATCAATGTTCATACAACTCATTAGCCTGCAACTATTACCTTAACATTCTTTTCCTGGCACATCCTTAACACGCTATCGCTGATACCATTATCAGTAATTATTGTAACAATTGCAATTGCAGTGTTACAATTGGGGTCTGATTAAGCTATGTATTTGTATATAAATAATAATAATGCTATAAAATGGTCAATATAGCTGTTAGGAGGCTCTTTCGTTGGTGAAAAGGTATTTTTAAAAAAAGTGTTTGTATTAACCACCTGTTAGGTTGAGGGATCCACTGCTATGCCACGAGCGAAGAAGCACTATATACCAGGCTGTGTCTGGCATATCAGCCATAGATGCCATAAGAATTTCTTCTTAAGTTTGAGAAAGATAGATTATGTTGGCGTTATTGGCTTTTGAAGCGAAAAGTAATATTCGCTTTGTGTGCTTAGTTACATTGCTACTTCCAATCATGTTCATTTGCTCGTCGTTGATACCGGTGTGAATGTTATTCCCAAAAGTCTTCAGCTGCTAGCTGGCTGTACAGCTTAAGAGTACAACAATTGCAAGATACGTTGATCCTTAACGTTGATAGAAAAACTAGCTTCTCCATTCTCCCCCTAAAGAGGCAGTCACCCATGAACAGCTCTCCGAGAGAAAAAGAATATAAAAAATCAGTAGAAAGCAAATTTAATATTTATAACAGCTTATTCCTGAGCTTGCCGTTTCAGAAAATCTCAAACATCGGCATACTTATTCCCCTGCTGAAACAGGAGTGCAGAAAGGGACTTGAGTCAGGAAAGGAACCATTGGAAATATTGGATTCTTTTTTCAGGCTGCACACAAGTTTTGAATCTGAAGAAGAGAAAATTGATTTCATGTTTCGGGTAATCCAGTTTGTTGAACGGCAGGTGGTATTGTTTGATAGTGCTGAAGATGCCGCTTTTGCGCAATTGCTTAAAGATGGCGACTATATGTCGCTCCCGACGTGTATTGAAATTGCACATTTAAAAAAGAATACAGACTTTCTTCTTAAGAAAATGTCAGATTTTAGTGTACGAATCGTCTTTACCGCTCATCCTACCCAGTTTTACCCTCGTTCGGTTCTTGATATCATAGAAAAATTACGAGTTCTTGTTCGTGAAAATAAGATAGATGAAATTGATCTTACCCTGCAGCAGTTAGGGTTAACATCAATCATGAATGTAAAAAAACCAACACCACTGGATGAAGCAAAAAATATCATCTATTTTTTACGTAGTGTCTATTATGACGCTGTGGGCGATCTGTATGCCCGCATCAAAGAAAATTTACCTACCAATGATTTTGATAATCCCGATATCATTCAGCTTGGCTTCTGGCCTGGTGGAGACCGGGACGGCAATCCCTTTGTCACTGCAAAAACTACCGTGCTGGTAGCGGATGAACTGCGAATGACATTAATGAAATGTTATTATCATGAAATTAAAGGTCTGGAGCAGAAACTTACTTTTAGAGAGGTGGATGAGCATATTGCCAGCTTGAAAGCACAACTCTATCTAACGATGTTTGATCCCTTAAAAACTTTGTCGGCAGGTGAGATACTCAATCAGCTTAATCGGATTAAAGAGTTATTACGTGACAATTTCGATGGATTGTACATTGAAGAGTTGGAGAAATTTATCGATAAAGTAAAGATTTTCAAAACACATTTTGCAACGATTGATATTCGGCAAAATCATGTTGAACATGAAAAAACAATTACACAAATTCTTAAAAATGAAAACCGGATCAATCAAAGCCTGGATGAACTATCAAAAAATGACCTCGTTTCGATTCTTGTTCATGAGAGTTTTGATGTACATCCCGATTCTTTCACAGACGAGATAGTCAGCGATACGATTCACACCATCCAGCAGATCAAATCCATACAGGAAAAAAATGGAGAGGCTGGATGCAACAGGTATATCATCAGTAATTCCGAAGATATTTTCTCAGTATTGTATGTTTTTGCCCTGCTGAGATGGTGTGGCTGGAAAGATGAAACAATACCCGTTGATATCGTTCCATTGTTTGAATCAATGGCCGGTATGAAACATTCAGAATCGATCATGCAGGAGCTGTTTGATATTCCTGAATACAGGGCCCATGTTAAATGTCGCAGGGACATGCAAAACATCATGCTTGGATTCTCAGACGGAACAAAAGATGGCGGATTTTTGCAGGCTAACTGGTCTATATTTAAGACGAAAGAAGTGTTGTCAGCCGTTTGTGACCGTTATGATATCAAGGTTATCTTTTTCGATGGCAGGGGTGGACCTCCTGCACGGGGTGGTGGGAAGACGCACCGGTTTTACGCATCCCAAAGCCGGAGGATTGCCAACCATGCCATCCAATTGACCATTCAGGGCCAGACGATCACCAGCCAGTACGGTACCCGAGCCCATTTTATTCATAATTGCGAACAATTATTGACTGCTGGTCTATCACACGGACTATCTGGCGAAAAGGTTGATATCTATGAAAAATCTCGGGTGATTTTGGAAAGATTGGCAAAAATAAGCTATGAAAAATACGTGGAACTTAAAAATCATAAACAGTTTTTGCCCTATCTGGAGAACAAAAGTACGTTAAAATATTATGGTATGGCCAATATTGGCAGCCGACCTGCCAAAAGAGGGAAAACAGATAAACTTACCTTACAAGATTTACGAGCGATTTCTTTTGTGGGGTCATGGAGCCAGCTCAGGCAAAATGTGCCTGGCTATTTTGGTATTGGAACAGCCTTGAAAACCCTGGCTGATGATATTGGTATCGATATATTGCAGGAATTATACAGGAAGGTTCCATTCTTTAAGGCCTTGATTCTAAACAGTATGATGTCCATGTCCAAATGCTATTTTAACTTAACGTCATATATTAAAAGGGATGAAGAGTATAAAGATTTCTGGAATATTTTATTTGAAGAATTTGAACTGTCAAAACAGATGGTCCTCCTCGTATCCAAAAACCAATTCCTGATGGAAGAGGAACCGATATCAAATCGGTCAATAGAGATCAGGGAAAATATTGTCCTGCCATTACTGACAATCCAGCAGTATGCATTCCAGAAAATTGAAGAAAAGTCAGAAGCTACCCAATTATATGAAAAGATAATTCACCGTTCATTGTACGGTAATATTAATGCAAGCAGGAACTCTGCATGATATAGGCATTTTCCTGACAACTGTAACAATTTCAGAGAGCCTTGTTAAAGGATGCAATCAAGTATAGCAAGTTTGATCAGAGCTTTTTGACTGAAGAAATACATGACTAACTCTATAAAATAATATAAATTATGCAAATATTGTATATCGTTTTAAATATTATAATTGTAATCCTTGGCGCTTGGCTTGGATTTACGACTATTAACACGGTGGCCATTTAGGTCTTTGCGTGGTACAGTATTTGAAGGAAAAATACTGATGCAAGAAATCTCCCCAAAGAAGTTCAGCAGCATAACAGGAATCAAGCGATTCGCTTATTCAAGAAAGGGAAATCACGTAAAGAAATAGCTGATACAATCCAAGTACACTACGACGTTGTGTGTAGATGGATTCGTGCCTGGAAGAAGGGCGGTGATAAGGCTATCAAGTTGAAGAAGAGAGGTCGTGGTTCTGCCGAACAACGCATGTTGAACAAGGCTCAAGAAGCTGAGTTGAAGAAGTTATTAATCGATAAGAACCCAAGGCAGTTCAAGTTACCTTTTGCACTTTGGAATAGAAAGGCAATTCAAACAGTCATATATCAAATGTGGCGCATAAAAATTGCGGTACGTACCATCGGCGACTACATGAAACGCTGGGGTTTTATCCCACAGAAGCCAATAAAAAAGGCTTATGAACAAAGCCCAAAAGCGGTCCAGCAGTGGCTTGATCATACATATCCTAAGATTAAGAAATTAGCGAAAAAAGATGATGCTGAAATTTACTGGGGTGACGAAACAGGTGTGAGAAATGATTGCCAGCACAGCCGCGGTTATGCACCTCGTGGTAAAACTCCAGTAGTTGAAATCAATGCCAAACGATTCTCTTTGAATATGATTTCGGCGATTAACAACCAAGGGTTGTTACGGTTCATGGTATATGAAACGAACATGACAGCTCGTGTCCTCATAAAATTCATGAGAAGGTTAATTAAAGACGCAAAGAGAACAGTTTTTCTGATTCTGGATAATCTACGTGTACACCATGCAAAACTCGTAAAGGCATGGTTAGAGCGTCACGAGGATGAAATTGAAATTTTCTATCTGCCTTCTTACTCTCCAGAACTTAACCCTGATGAGTATTTAAATTGTGACTTGAAAACAGGTCTCCGCAGTTCATCACCTGCCAGAAGCCAAAAGGAACTTAAGGGTAAAGTTTTGGGCCATTTGAGAATGTTGCAAAAAAAACCTTCAAAGGTGAAGACGTACTTTAAACATCAAGCAATACAATACGCGGAATAGACCTATTTGTCCGCCGGGTTAATAGTCTTTTTGAGGTGACAACGAACAATAATTTGAAACAGGGAGAAAGTTATGACTAAATACGAAATACATGATGGACAGGTAACAAAAGTGGAATGGGCAATGTGGCCAATGGCTCTAAAAGAAAAATTCCCTATTTCGGTTGGTGATATTGTTAACATAACGATAAATTATTGCCCTTCAACTAATCAGCAGGCACCTGAATTTAATTATAGTGTAAAGATTGGAGATCTCACATGGGAGTGTGAAGGCCCAGGCTTTGATCGATCGGAGGAAGGGGAATTTCCTAATATTGATCTTTCTCAAATTGATTTCATAAATCCATGGGAATCGACGATAGGAAATTACGAACAAAGTGATCAGAGTATTATTTCACTATCATTAAAAGAAGGTGGCCAAGCCAGTCTAGGAAAAATTGAATCACAAGGAGAACTAGATCTAATAAGTTCTGTTTTTGTTATTGAATATAAATTTGATTCAAAAATTCACAAGGAGACACCAACTATCAGCAGCATTGTTATTATGTAGTTTGAAAAAAGTAGAATCATCCAACAATACACAATATACATATTGTCGAAGGTTTCAAAATGAAAGAAACTCATAATCAGTTCTGGGGACAGTAGACAATATAGATAATGGGGGACTGTCCC
>CALNZA010000006.1:0-91868 GCA_942490935.1 Desulfocapsaceae bacterium | reverse complement strand
TTATCCGGCAACTGGACAAATTGCCATTTTCGATACCCTGACCAAAGATTTTCACCGCCTACCGGGCGCTGATCTGGGCGATATGGTTCAAACTTCTCCTTCATGGAGCCCTGATGGAACTACCATAGCTTTTTCAGCAGTTTCAACAAATGCAGAACTCATTGAGAAAGTAATTGCAAAGGAAATCCTTAATGAAAGTTCAAAGCAGAACATTGCAGAGTTGAATAAGAAATATCCCGTCCAATTTGACATCTACACCCTGCCCTTTAATCAGGGGGAGGGAGGAGTAGCCAAACCTCTGAAAGGTGCAAGCAGAAATGGGTACAGCAATTATTTCCCTCGGTACTCTCCTAACGGGAAATGGCTGGTATTTACACAAAGCCCTACAGGACTGGTCCTGCAACCTGATAGCCGATTGCTCATCATTCCATCCAAGGGTGGAAAAGCCAAATCGCTGAGCAGTAATCAGCCAGTTATGAATTCATGGCATTCCTGGTCTCCGAATTCAAAATGGCTGGTGTTTACCTGTAAAGCCAATTCACCTTACACTGAACTGTACCTGACCCACATAGATGACAAAGGAAATTCAAGCCCGGCTGTCCGCTTGTTCCGGTTCAGCAGCAATGAGTCTGCAGCTATGGTTCCGGAATTTATCCCTAAACATAGCCGTGCCCTTGAAACCATTGTATTTGAGTCACCAGAACTTGCCCGAGGAAAAACACTTGCCATTGATGGGAGATAAGCTTCACATCAATTAATTATTACCATTTTTACTGAGTAAAGGAGGTTTTGCATCATGGGAAAGAGGAAAAAAACAAAGATCATATCACTGGCCATATTGATTATGTTTCTCTCCGTATTAGCCACAGAATCCCTGTTTGCCTACGGTGGTGGGAGCGATCGCGCTTCGGAAAGTACTACCTCCACAGTTCCTACCGAAAGGAACACCGCACCTTCCGGATTTACCCCAAAACAGGCTTCAATCATACTCACTAATTTTTTGATACAACAAGGTCCTGGTGCTGCGTTTGGCGGTTTAAGTTTCGTACAATGGGTAGGTGATGACCAACCAGGTAGTGCAAACCCGGGAAACGGTGCCTCGGAAGGAGATTTGACCGGAAAGATCACCAAGGATGTTAAAGCACAGGAAGGAAACGGTCAATCCACGACCTCTCCGATGACGGACAGAGAAGTTCGCATTGCCGCTAACGCCTTTTTGAGCTCCTTGTCCGCAGAAGATAAAAAAAATCTTCAAGCCAACTTCACCTCATTTGAAATACTTAACATTCAATACGTTCGAGAAGTAAAAGAGAGTGCAGCGCACGAGACCAATCCTGTCATACGCAATTACATGAACAATCTGGTCCAGCAGGCTGAGTCAGATATTCTCACCCACGCTAACGACAGAAGGCAATCCATGGCTCAAAATCAACAGGCAGCTATGGAAAATATTAATCGAATTAATGATTTTTTTGGGGGGGCCGCATTCAATATAATTACTGCTCCTTTCGGAACGGGGGGTGCTGTTATTAACATCATAGTTAATACTGCTATGGGAGGGACACGAGGTCTCAGGACATCTATCACATCAACAGTGGTTCGATCCTTGGTTAATATAGTTCTGCCAGGGTCCGGGATTCTTCCAATTCAACCAATCGAAGATGCAGTAATACAAGAAGCCGCAGTCGTAGCCATTGATTGGTCTGAAAAATAACACATCGATTGGAGCTCACAATGTATCAGAATTCACTCTTCAAAACGACAATAGGCATGCTTAGGCTTAGCTTACTGCCATTTATTGCGGTATTTTACCTTCTTTCTGTATCTTCCTCACCAACTTACGCGCAAGACTTAACACCTTTAAAGACGTTAGCAAGCGGACTTATTATTCCCAAAGCTGTAGGTATGGGAATGGCCGGTGACTCTTTTGAGAATAAAAAAATTAACGTATCTTTTGCCACAAAGCCAAAAAACAGCGATTTCCTCAAGGTCAATCAAGCCCATCTGGAAAAAATTGGACTGAACTCATATAGTAAAACCAAACTGTTGGGCATATTCACATACTCAAACGATCTGGGCCGAGCAATCCATTACGGATATGACATCACCTACAAGGCAACAGGGAAAGATCAATATCGTGTAAGTAAACAATCCATTACTCCATTTGAACCGCTCTCCCCTCGTGCTGAAGCGTATTTTGTCCCTGTCGGATCTAAAACGCTTAATGACATGAAATCGATGTCCATAGCTGAGTTGTTGATATGGGCGCGCGAAAATAAAGAACAGGTTCTCCCTGATGTATCGGCTGGACCGGTTAAGGAGTATGATGTTTTTTGTTTTAGCATGGACCACCTCATGAAGGGAGCAAAGTGGGGAATATTCTCTTCTGGAAAGACAGGATCGTCATGGACAAAAGACGGCTGGCATGTCGCACACATCAAGGCGACCATGGCCCTCAACGGCGCCCAGGAAGTTGCTTTTGGTATTGCACATACACGTGGAAAGGCGCCAATAAACAGAGGAAAGACTTTTATAATCGGCGGGTTTTCCAACCAGTACTCGCCGCTCCCCCCTCTGCCCCCGGTTGCCAAGATCGAGACAGACCCGGCAGTCAGAAAAATTTTGGATACATATCACGCCAAAAACTTACCTAATCTCACGACAGTGCAATAAGAGAGAGAATGTTATGAAAATACAATTGAAACAAATAGTCCTTATCGGACTGGCAATCCCCCTGATGACAGGTTGTGTCAGCTCCTTCAGCAGCACAAAACTGGACGTACCAGCCATGGCTCCTGATTTTGAAAGCATGCCCGTTGATGCAGCAACTATTACTTCGGCGGTCGCTGTACAAGCAGCAACACCACCCCTCCAGAGCTTTGGAACAGTGACCTTCGCTGATGGAGCCGATAGCTCTCCGGCAATGCAACTAGGGTTTGAGAAGTTCGGCTTCACCGGCGCAGTCCTTTTCGCACATACGCCAGCCCAAGGAGCTACTCCGGGGCTGGTCGCTGGTGAAATTGAGTACACAGATGCACTCCAACGCAAGGCCACTATTCTGTACCGCTCTGAATTCACGAGAGCCGGGGACCTGTACACCGTAACCAAACTGGATGTTAGTCGATCGTATAAAAATGACCCTTGCGTTGATATCACCGTGGTGGCTGCAAGTGAATTGCCCAAAGCACCATTAAAATCCTATACCGATCTCCTCTTATTCCTTGCAGACAAAGGGCTCACCCCTGCTGAATTTGCAAACTCCGGAATGCAGGAGTTTGCAATATTTGCGGTTGGCAAGGACTGGGCACAACCTGAATCCACCATGGTCGTTGCCATTTCTGCCGAAAAGACCGGTGACAATGGTTACGCAAAGGCTTCCGAGGCGTTTAATGTCGACGGATGGCCCGTGGCTGTAGCATCAGGGGAAATCAACCCTACTGACACCACAGACCCTCTTTATGCAAAAGTGAGCTTCAATAAGGGGAGCGGTTTTACTAGTGTGTCGACACTCTTGGGAATCTACCAACTCTCAGCACTTGATAATTAGGGTTCATAAAACGTGAACAGATGATCCACATTCCCGGTCATTGGCTCTTGCTGGTGACCGGCAGGTGCTTTTGAGCCAATTAGTGATCAGTACAAGCTTCAGGGACAACATGAGATGTGTAGGGCCGGATGAATCAGACAGCAATACCGGTCATATCAAAACTAAGACCACCAGTTAGCTTAAGGTTGGCCTGGCCACAGGAACACCCATTTTTAAAAGCTGATGCCAGTACCTGGCGCGGATTGGTCTCTGGTGGTTGAGGAAGCTCAATATGCTTGCCACAATTCTGGCAAGTGAGAGTCATCGGAGCGGTTTCAAAGACGAGAGTTGCCCCTTCGGCAGGGGTTCCTTTCTTTAAAAAATCAAAGAACACTTCCATTGATTCTGGCACGATGGCACTGAGTGCACCTATTCGGAGGTAGATTGTGCGAATCGGCTTACCTGCGGATTCTTTGACGGCCATCTCGAGAATAGCCTGGGTGAAGGGCATTTCATGCATTCAGTGATATCTCCTTGTGACGTCGCTGCAGCCAGTCACACCACTGCTCCAATCCCTCACCCGTTTCACAGGACAGTGGAAAAATATTCAGACGTGGGTTGACCTGAAGTCCATTGGTGGCAATGTCTTCCGTTTTGGTCTTCAAAGCTGGGCCAAGATCGATCTTATTGATAACCATAGCCTCCGCACCAGCAAAGGTCTCCGGATATTTGAGAGGCTTATCCGCCCCTTCTGGCAGACTGGCAATGACCACCCGGCTGTGTTCGCCAAGTTCCCAGGGGCCTGGGCAGAGCAGATTACCCACATTCTCGATAATTAATAGGTCCACATCTGAAAGATCGAGTTTGGCCAGAGCTTTACGGATCATCGTGGCATCAAGATGGCACCCTGCCTGGGTATTAATTTGAACAGCCGCGGCCCCTGCTTCCCGGACTCGGAGACTGTCGAGATCGGTATGGGGATCTCCCTCTATCACTGCAATTTTCATCACACTGTAAAGGCGCCGCACTGTCTGCTCAATCAAAGCTGTTTTTCCTGATCCAGGAGCTGAGATAAGGTTCAAACAGAAGATGGAGCGCGCCCGCAACTCCTCCCTTAGCTCTGCGGCTACTCCATCGTTAACACTGGTGATCGACTTGCCTACGTTAATGATCATCGCTGATCAGCCTCCTGGTCTGGTTTCGCAAAGCTCACTGCCTCTTTTCTCCCCAAGCGGTTCCATCCGGATAGCATCTACTGGACAGGCATTGGCACACAGGCCGCAGCCAAAACATTTCTCTGGATCAAACGCCACATTCTTTCGCTTTTTCCCTTTTACCTCAATCGTACTGCCGTCACGATGGAAGGCATCAAACGGACAGCGCTTAGCACAGACCCCGCACTGTGTACAGGTTGCTAAATCCCTCTCTGCCAGGAAATGAACCCGTGGATACTTTTTCTGACTCTGAAGTCGCACGGAAGAGCGCAGAGGAAAACAGCAGCAGGTACAGCAGTTGCAGAAGCCAAACAGTCCATGTTCCCGCCAGCCTCTGGCACCAATATGCATAAGGCCATCGCGATCGGTCTCAATAACAACCTGTTTGCATTCCTCTTTGCTAACAACTCGGCCAAGTCCGCGCTCAATCGTGTATCGGGCGCCATCATCAAAACGGATGCAGCCTTCTCGCATGTGATTACATGCCAGTTCGCTGGAGCGGCAGTCACAATTAAGCACAACATGAAACTCAGCAGCCTCGACCTGTTCAAGTGCTTCATCGAGCAGGAGGAAATCCTTCTGCTTGATCTGAAAATAGGCCTCCGGATCTTTTTTTATCTCTTCAATGATGGGTGTTACCTTATCCACATAACCCTGCAGCCACCATTCGCTGATCTCCTTGCGCGTCTCTTCGGGGATATCTGCCCAGTTCTCCTGCATAGTTAAGGGATCAAGCCGATCGTAGAACTTGGCCGGAGCCCACTGTACCTCCTGGCCCTCTGGATCGACATAGTCAAAAACATAGCCGACCGGTTTTTCTGCAACGATCTTGGTGACCACATGACGCTCATAGGCACGGGCCAAATACGTTTCAGCCTCTTCTGCCGACCAGTTCATCCTACGTCCAATCTCTGCCATGATCAGGGTCTCGCCTTTCATGGCAAGAATAAGATCGATCTCATGTGGTTCGACCACCAGCTCAATATATTGACGCATCGCCGGAGGAACTTTAAAGAGGGTATTAAATTGCTCTATTCTACTCATATCGTTTCTTTTTTCTCCAAGGCATTGCCCATTATTCAAAGAACTTCGATGACTATCGTTTTCTGATCTCGATCACACCGGTGCAGCCATCAATTTTTACCCAGTCACCATTTTCTATCAGTCGACAAGGATCATCATCACCGGCAAAATCCACCACGGTAGGGATCTGCATTACAGCACTGGCCACGCCGGAACTGGAATCAATCCGTGTAAAGAGCCAGCCAGCAGGAGCAGCCCCGGCCACCCGTGCGGCTCCAAAATAGCACGACCAGCCGTTTGACCCCTTACTTCCAGGCAAAACAAGGATCTTCCCCTTGATACTCAAACCCCGGTTTACATTACTATAGTCTTTAATTATGCCACTGGCAGGGTCAATCCCGCCCCAGCCGGTGATACTGTTGGGACAGACCAGCGCCTCACCCTCGACGATACCAGGGACCACGCCCCGTCCCCTGATTACGATTGTTGCCATCGCATCTCCTCCTGCCAGCGACCACTGACCGCAGCTTGAATGCAGCGGGTGGTGTCTCCAGCAAATATCTTGCCCGCAACACATGATTTGACGCTTGCGGCCTGTTTCAGGCTGTCAAAAACCATGGCCGAGTGACTGTCCAGCAGAGTGGCACCGATGGTGGTCGGGCAGGTGGAGGTGTAGATATGCCCGCCTGCCCGCTCAATGACCTCCGTATAGCCATTCTCATCGGCCATGCATTTTATCGGGTAAACGGTCCAGACCATGAAGTGGACATTGGCGCTGATTTTTATTCCGTCGAGAGCGGCCGCAACTTGCTTGATCTGATCTATATCATAGTGAGGACAGCCAAGGCTGACCAGGCTGACTTCAGCCTCGCTCTCATCGCAGACTGCATCATATGCTGCTGCCAGCTCAGCGTTGCTTATACATTCATCACCTGCAGCAGGTTGGCCATGGAAGGCATTCTCTATGGTCCGAGCCTCGGGGGTAATACCAATAATATGGCACATTTCGCAGTTACTGGTAATGGCTAAACTGGTACAGAACTGGCGCAACTTATTGAAGGTTGGTGCCGGTAACTTACCGTGGACAACGGGTACCGCCCCTGGCACCATCTTTGAGCCCACAGCCATCCCCAACAGATCCCAGTCGAGAATAGAGTTCAGCGCAGCATTAACCTGAACACGATGAGTTCCCCTTCGGTTCTCCAGAACATGGTTGCCCCACCGCGGGGTGCGTCCGCAGATAGCTGACCAGAAAGCTGCCTCAATCCCGTCTGCGTTACCCATGGCTCCCCAGAGGGCGTTACCGATCACCGTGACCCCTGACTCAGTTGTGACAAAGTGCTCGCCCATCACTGGTAACCAGCCGGTCAGATAGGGCGCACAGGTACCGGCGATGGTTACTCCCGCTTTTTTTGCCTCTTCGAGATAGTGACTGTTTTTCTGAAAAAACTCGCGAGATTGCTGCAAGGGTGCATAGCTGTATTGATCGCAGGGAGCAACGCAGGACTGGACATGACAAACGGGGTGCGTAGCGTCAAATTGTACCCTCTCATCAATGGCCAGGTTCATGCGGGAGAAAATCTCATGGAAATCTTTTGCCGTACAGACCTCAAGATAGTTGTGGGCTCCGCAAAAGACGGTGGCCTTAGTCACCTCACAGAGTTCTTCGGCTCCAAGTATCTCTGCATAGCGGACAATATTCGCCATGGCCACCTGCCGAAGCCTTCCCTGTACACCTTCGAGTATCCTCTTTTCCTCTTCGCTCAGTTGAACCATCTCGCGATCCTTGTCTCTTAAATCTCAGCCTGCCAGTTCTGCCAGTTCCCTAAGCGTTTCATCATGAACGTCAATCTCTCCTGCTGCCCGGACCGACTGCTCCCTGGTATGGCCACGATCACCGGGCATTTGTACCACCGTTGCACCTGCAGCAGGCTCCATAGCTCGGATAGTTTCGCCCATCTCGTCCATTTTTTCTTTAAAGAGGGTGATGTCAGTAAAGGCAGAGATGTCGATCGCCATCAGAAAACAGCCGTATTCGGGAGGATTCCAGCCCGGACTTTGCTCGGTGCTGAGCTTGCTCCTGATTAAGGAACCGGTAAGAACCTCAATTAACATCATCAAGCCAAATCCTTTCATTCCACCACCAAGAGGTAGGATATTAGTTACCCCGTCTTCTGTCATGGCAGCCATCGGATCAGTGGTAGGCAACCCCTCTTGATTAACCACTGTCCCTGGCTGTAGTGGCTGTCCCTTCTCTTTTGCTTCCCTGATCTCAAAAAATGGAATCTCGGAGGTTGCCATATCAATGGACAATGGCAACCCACCTGTGGGGATAGCATAGGCCATGGGATTGGTGCCCAGGAGCCCTTTCCTGGCTCCAAATGGCACGGTGCATCCGCAGCCACCATTAAACATGGCAATACCTACCAGATCCTGTTGAGCCAAACCTTCGGCCCACATGCTGAGAGTAATGATGCCAGAGCCATTGATGATACCGGCGGCGGCGATACCAGACTGTCGAGCCTTTTGGGCAAGAGCATCATGAATTGAGCCAATCCGAATTGACGGTGCAAGACCATGACAATCCACCAGGAGTACGCCAGACCGATCTACCACTAGCTCCATACTGACATCAGGACTGTCCCGCCAAACTTTGAGATCGGCAACTGCCTCACCGATTGGGTTCATTCTCGGAGCTTTACGCAGATGCGCTCCCAGATACGAAGAAGCAAAGGCCGCTGCCTCCTCTTTGCTAACATATTTTTCTGCTGCAACCATAAGTTGTCGATCGAGTGTATCAAGATCAATCAGCATGCTTTACTCCTCTTTTCAGACGAAAAAAACTCCTGCTTGACCATCTCTTCAAGCGGTCCGAGATCAAACGGCTCAAATCCTTCCCTGCCAATCGGAAGAAGCGGCAGTGTTCTGTCCTGTAGGCCACGCAGTCCGACCCCGATTCGCTCGGAACTGATACCTCGACGATGAATGGCCCAGGCTGAAATAACCATCTCAACGGTCGCTATTTTCCAACCAGCGTTAATGATACGCCACAGGTCATGAACAGCATGCAGGGCATGACTCGCCGTATCTTCAACGCCATCCGCTACCTGGCCTACCGAGAGAATCAGAGACGGCTGAGCCCAGATTTTCACTGAAGTAATCAGTGAAGCACCAATGTGACCGAGGTTTAAGAACTGGACGCCACCCACAGCGGAATTCTCTGGCCCTAGCCCCACCGGCAGGCTGGAAAATGCAGGCCACTGGATCTTGGCAATACGTTCACCTGACAGGTCAAACGCTTTGGCGAGACCCTGTCGCAAGCCATCCACCGCCAGGGTCATCCGGGTGGTATCCATGTTTCCATGGGAAAAGGCCAGGCCCGTGTCGGAAAAAATGGACGGGTTGTCGCAGGTGGAATTAAGTTCATCTGTCCAGACATCCAGCGCACGATCAACCATTTCACTGAGCGCTCCCTGCACTTGTGAGATGCAGCGGAAACTGAGTGGATCTTGTAAAAAGCGGGAACTACCGGGCATCTGTAACTCACTGGTCTCCAGTAATTTACGCATTCTGGCAGCAACAGCTCTCTGCCCGGTACGACGCACATTCGTTGCCACGGGTTCGGCGAAAGCGTCTACATTTCCTCTGAACCCTTCCAAAGCCATACAACCCGCCACCGTCATTGCTTCGGTTAGTTGTATGGCTTCATTCAGTACCAGTGCTCCCTGGGCAAGGGAAACGGCGTTACAGTTAATAAAGGACAAGGCTTCTTTGGGCCCGGGAATACCGGCAGCCTGTGCTTCGGGGAGTTCAAAAAGCCAGGTGGCGATTTGGGCAAGGGGAACTAAATCTGAGGCACCCACCGAACCGCTGGCGTCAACCACCGGCATCTTACCGTTGTTGACTTGATCGACGATGAGATCGACAAAAGCCTCACTTACTCCTGAGTAGCCTCGAGCAAAAGAATTGGCGATATAAATCAGAGCACCCCGCACGGTTTCCTCTGGCAGGCTGGGCCCGGATAGCCGGGTACCATGGGCGCAGACCACCCTCCGGTTAAACTCGCTGCACTCCTCAGCTGAGACCTTGGCTTCCTTCTGGGAACCAAAACCGGTTGTGACGCCATAGACAGGCCTGTTCTCGGCAACGATGTTCTCAACCACCCTTCTGGATTCTCTGATCCGCAGCCGGGCTTCATCGCTCAAACAGATTCTGACCTTACGCACAGCAGCAGCGTGCATATCCTCGATGGTCAAGTCTCCACCGGTTATTACGCACTTTTCGATAGTCATAAACAGTTAGCCTCGTATTCGGTCATTTCGTAATCCATGATTATGCTTCGAGCAACCCGGCACGAAATGCCTTGAGGTACTGCATGCAATACGAATCCCTGCCCGCCAGTGCTTCGGCGGCGATAATGCCAGCCATCATCCGTTTGTCGAGCGGATTGATGATGGCGCCATCGAGCCCTTTGGCAATGGCCATAACCATGAAGGTCTGGTTCATGAACTTGCGAGCAGGAAGGCCATAGGAGATATTGGAAAGCCCGCAGGCGGTGTGGATACCGGGGAACTGATCCTTGATCTTTTCCACCGAGGCGATGAACTCCATACCGAAATCATTCTTGACCGAAATCGGTTGGACCAGTGGGTCAACGTAGATATTATCCACATCTACATTGTTCTGAAGCAGGCCATTAATCAGCTTATCGGCAATACGCATTCGGTCATCTACTGTTTCCGGCATCCCCTCGTCGCTCATGCACAACGCGATCACTTTGTGATCAGTTCCGGCAATAAGCGGTAGAATATTATCATACCGTTCTTTTTCAAGGGATATGGAGTTGATCATGGCCGGCCCCTCGTGAACCTCCAGTGCCGCTTCGATGGCTTTGTAGTCAGGGCTATCTATGGCACAGGGGGTATCGCAGGCCTGTTGCACCTCCTGCACCAGCCACTTCAAATACTCCACTTCCTTCCCGACAAAGATACCGGCATTGACATCTATATAATGCGCACCGGCCTGGGCCTGATCCGCCGCCACTTTACGAATTGCTGCACCGTCCCCGGATTCAATCGCAGCTTTGATGGCCTTGCGGCTGGCATTAATCAACTCTCCAATAATAATCATGGATTCCGTCCTCCTTAGCAGGCCATCAGTTGTCGGGCCAGAACAACAGCACCCGGCGCATCGTCGCTGTAGCCGGAAGCACCAATATTGGTGGCATATTCAGCCGTCACAGGGGCTCCACCAATGATGGTTTTAACACCAATAGCCGCTCCGTCCAGTGCCTTAACCGTAGCTTCCATTGATGGCATTGTGGTGGTGAGGAGAGCGGAGAGGGCTACCACCTGCGCATTATTCGTACGTGCGGCTTCGAGGAAATCTTCCGGAGCAACATCGACACCAAGATCAATCACGCTAAAACCAGCACCTTCCATCATCATCGCAACCAGATTCTTACCGATATCATGAAGGTCACCCTTCACCGTACCAATCACCACCGTCCCTTTTGAGCTGGCACTCTCGGCGCTTAAGTGCGGTTTAAGATCCTTGAGACCAGCCTGCATGGCCTGAGCAGCCATAAGCATTTCTGGAACGAACAGATCTCCGCAGCTGAATTTTTCACCGACATCGTCCATTGCTGCAATTAACCCATTGTTGAGAATGTCCTCCACAGGGGTTCCTGCGGTAATTTCTGCTGCTACCTGTTTTCTTACCTCAGCTTCATCAAATGCGATAACTGCCTGAAAAATATCCTGAACTGACATACCATTACCTCGTGATTTTCGTTGATTTCATTATTTTTCGCTCCAACTGTAGGAGACGAAACTATAGACTATTTAATTGTTACTACTGATAGCGGATTCTCGGGTTGAGATAGGCGTAGAGAATATCCGCTATCAGGTTTGAGAGACAGAAAATTGCCACTAGCAGCAGGGTTGTAGCCTGTATTAGGGGCAAATCCTGACGCTGGATGGCAAAGAGTAACAGCCGCCCCAATCCAGGATAACTAAACAGCGACTCTGTGACGATCAACCCACCGATCAGCCAACCCACACCAATCGCTACCACCGTAACTGTCGGCAATAACGCGTTTCGGAGTACATGGCCAAACAGCACCTGATATGGTTTCAACCCTTTTAGATAGGCGGTGCGTACATAATCCATTGAGAACACCTCAAGTGTGCCGGAACGGGTCATCCTGGCGATATAGGCAAGGCTCACCAGTGAGACGGTTACTGCCGGTAAAATCAGATAGGGCAACGCTTCTATAAACGTGGCGTCCGGATCGATGGCTGAGCTTGCTGGAAACCATTTGAGCTTAATGGAAAAAACAGATATGAGGATAACTCCGGTCACAAACTCCGGCAGGCCGATAAAAGAGAGGGTGCCCACAGAGATTACCTGATCGGTGGCGGTGTTTCGTTTCAGAGCAGCCCAAAGGCCAAGGACGATACCGAGCGGTACATACATGACAAAGGCCACGGCGGCGAGCATAGCTGAGTTGCCCAGCCTTGCGAAAACCAGTCCCATGACCGGGCTATCGGCACTGAGCGATATTCCCCAATCGCCACGCACAAAGTTAAAGAGCCAACTGAAATACTGAACAACCAATGGTAGGTCAAGGCCCATTTGGGCGCGGAGATTGGCTAGAGCCTCTTCGCTGGCAAAACGCCCGAGAACCATTCTGGCGACATCACCTGGAAGAACTTGGGTGGCAACAAAAATAAGTACCGATGCAACTACCAGGGTCAGTAGCATAAAACCCAGGCGGCGAAAGATATAGGCGATCATGAGACGGCAACCTCCTCTCTGATGTGAAACACATTGGCCTGTTGCGATTCCAACTCTTCAAGTGGGATATGGCAGACGATACGGTGCCCTCCCGAGAGCTCCTGACTGGGTGGCAGCGTAGTCTCGCAGATAGTCCCAAACTTACGCGGACAGCGAGTCTGGAAAGGGCAGCCAGGGGGGATTTCCATGGCGCTGGGTACAGCGCCCTCTAAGCGAATCTGTTCCTGCCTGATCTCTGGGTCAGCTACGGGGATGGCGGACAGTAATGCCTCGGTATATGGATGGTAGGGAGGTGAGAATACGTGATCAGTTTTACCGGTCTCCATAACCCTTCCCAGATACATGACAGCTATCCAGTCAGACAAGTGCTGCACTGCTGCCATATCATGGGAGATAAACAGATAGGTGGTACGGTGCTCGGCTTGAAGATCAAATAAGAGATTGATAAGTGCTGCCTGAACGGAGACATCGAGCGCTGATAATGGCTCATCGAGTAGTACAACTTGTGGATCAGCGGCAAAGGCCCTGGCGATAGCCACTCGTTGTTTTTCACCGCCGGATAGTTCCGATGGATAACGATTGTAATAGCTGGCGGGTAAATTCACCGCCTCGAGTAACTCAAAAGTTCTGGTTACAATATGTTTCCTGCGTATGTCTTTAAGCCTGACCATTGGTCGCTGGATCGCATGAGCTACCGTGCGCCGCGGATTGAGAGAAGCATCTGGATTCTGGAATACCATCTGCAATTTTTGAAGCGTCTCGCGTGAACGTCCCTCGACCATTGTTGGCAGATTCTCATCACCCAACATGATTTTACCTGAAGTCGGGGCAAGAATGCCCATAATGGTCCGGATGAGAGTAGTTTTTCCGCAACCACTCTCACCGACAATTCCCATAGTAAAACCACGTTTTATCTTGAGACTGACGCCGTTCACAGCCTTGACTTCTCCTTGCATCCCCCCCGCCAGAAAACCGTTGTTGACCGGGTAGGATTTATTGAGAGTATCAATGGAGAGAGCCATATCCGATCCACCTGGTGCCGGATAATCAATGCCAGAAGCCAGCACATCCGCTTCTTTAGACAGCGCTTCATAACGCCGACAAGCTGTGAAATGGCCGTTATCAATCTGCTTTAGGAGAGGACGTTCTTTTTCGCACTCCGGACGGACAAAATTACATCGTGGAGCAAAAACACAGCCGGAAGGAAGGTCATCGAGCCTCGGGATACGACCAGAAATAGAGAGAAGTGCACGACGTCGGGACCCTGGAGTAAAATGGGGTACACAGCCTAGAAGGCTCAAGGTATAAGGATGGCGTGGTTTTTTAAATATCTCATGGATATCGCAGACCTCAAGCAGTTCTCCAGCATAGAGTACCCCGATCCTATCACAGATTCTGGCAACCACCGCCAAATCGTGGGTAATATAAAGAATCGTGGCCCCCATTTCTTTCTTGAGCTGAGAGACCAGATCAAGAACTACCGCCTGGGTAGTGACATCTAAGGCGGTTGTCGGTTCATCCATGATGAGCAGTTCGGGGCTGTTCATCAACCCCATGGCAATAACGCAGCGCTGGAGCATCCCGCCCGAGAGCTGATGTGGATATTGTCGGGCTATCACATCAGGATTGGGCATGGCCACTTTTTCCAGCATGGTAAAAGCTAGCTGGAAGGCCTCCTGTTCGGAGATTCGCTGATGAACCCTTGCTGATTCCGCCATCTGAGCGCCAATGGTGAGCGATGGGTTAAGGGACGTCAGGGGGTTCTGATAAATAACACCGATATCTTTACCCCATATAGGAGCCATTTCTGCTCGGGAAAGGCCTGAAATAGTCCGTCCTGACAACCGAACACTACCGGATTTAATCTCCCCGTTTTCCGGCAAATAATTGATCGCCCCCATGGCTAGTGTCGATTTCCCGGAACCCGACTCGCCAACGAGCCCGAAACTTTCTCCAGGCTTGATAGATAATGAGACATCACGCACCGCAGGTAGTATCCCTGATTCGGTGCGATAGTTTATGGAAAAACGGTCAATATCCAAGGTGTACGCAGCTGAACTTTTCATTGATGCACTCCCTTGGGATCTAAAACATGACGGAAACCGTCTGTCATCAGATTGGTCGCAACCACCAGAAGAGAAATGGCAAAAGCGGGAAAAAGCAGCATCCATGGAGCACTGGAGAAGTAGGAGCGCGCCTCATTGATCTGCAGTCCCCAGTCTGGTGATGGCGGTTGCACGCCCATGCCCAGGAATCCAAGTGAGGCTACCAGAAAAATGGCATAGGAGAAGCGCATCGACATTTCAACCAGCAGTGGAGCATATGCGTTAGGAAGAATCTCATGAAACAGAATGTACAAGCGGCTCTCGCCACGAGTTACCGCCGCTTCGACAAACTCTTTGGTCTTAAGATCAAGCACCATGCTGCGAGTAACCCGGGCCAACATTGGCACATAGAGTATTGCTACCACCACAATAAGGCTGGTGAGTGACGGTCCAACAGTGGAAAGTACAACCAAGGCAAGCAGTAACGGCGGAAAGGCAAGGAAAATATCCAGTATCCGCATCAGGATCTCATCCCAGATGCCTCCGACATATCCGGAAAAAAGGCCCAGACTGATGCCGATGCCACCAGCCAACAATGTCCCGGCTCCGCCCAGTAGAAAAATCCCTCGGCTACCAACCAGAATACGGCTAAAAACATCGCGGCCAAAATGATCAGTGCCACAGAGGTGCTGCCAGCTTGGTGGCTTTAATCTGTGAGCTATATCCTGAGCTTGAAACTCGTAAGGTGCAACCAGTGGCCCAATGAAGGCCATAAGTAAAAAGAAGCAAAAAACAGCAACGCCGAAGAGCGCCAGTGGATGGCGATTCAGTCGACGCCAGTACAGGCGCCAGATCGCAGCCTGGGGGGGGACTCCGGCCTCAGCCAGGAGTTGTCTTTCGGTTTTTCTCTCCTGAATCCACTCGAAAAAAACGTGCATGGCATCTCCCTGTGGTGCCGCTCGCCTCGCATCTTGCAAGGGAGCGGCAGTTCAGTGCGTACAAAACTGTACAACTACTACCTCATTACTTTGAAAAGCTTGCATTCCAGAATCGTACACGTGCCCAATCAGAGGGAATCTCAACACCCTCAACCTTGGTGGAAACGCCGACTACAGCTTTTTCGAAGTAGGGCACAATAACAGGTCCGCGTTCGATCAGAATGTCCTGGAGCTGATGGTAAAGTTCCACTCGTTTGGCCACATCCATTTCCTGATCTACTGCATGGGTCAGTTTGTCGAATTCTTCATCCTTCCAGTGGCTGCCGTTCCAAGGGCCGTCGCTGGTGTAAGCGAGGTTAAAGTAGGTCACCGGTGTAGCACGTGATCCCCAGTCAGTAATACCAAAATCGCACTTCAGCCAGCTGTCTTCACCCTCTCCGTAGTAGACGTCGGAAGGAATAACCTTAATTTCAACATTCACACCTATCTTTGCCATCTGCTCTTTCCATACAGTTGCAATCGGGATGACATCGAGCTGATTCTGAGCTACCAGAGAGATTTTCAAACCGTTTTCGTGACCGGCTTCGGCCAGTAGTTTCTTGGCCTTCTCTATATCCATCTTGGGAGGAACATTCTTGAAATATTCTTTGAAGGCAGGACCAACAGGGGTAAAACCACTGCCCACCGAGGCAAGGCCCGGGCGTACGGCATCAATGAGTGCCTGATGATCAGTGGCGAGCTTTAACGCCTGACGAACACGTGGGTCTGCTGTCACATGACCTTCATCGGAGCGCAAATGAAGCGCCCAGTGCATGTTGGAATCGTTTGTCAGCAGCTTGGTGTTGGCGTCCTTGTCTATGGTGTCAGCAAACTCGGTGGTAAGACCGCCTAGGAAATTCAACTCTCCACCGCGCAGAGCCTCAACCTGACCACCCATGTCCGGAGAAAATATAAACTGCACTTTATCGAGTTTAGGTAAGGCGCTACCGTCCGCAGCCTTCTCGCTAAAGTTTTCGTTGCGTGTAAGCACCACCCGGTCCTCGGGGAAGTAGGACTTCATCACAAATGCGCCACTACCGATTCTGGTCTTGCCTGGCTCAGTTGTTCCTGCAGGAATAACACAGGCATGAAAATCACCGACATCTGCGGCGAATTCTGGATTAGAATTTTTCAGAGTGAACTTTACTGTAAGGTCATCTATCGCCTCAATCGTCTCGACATTGGCGTAGAGCTTGACAGTTGGTGTGCCGACTTTAGGGTCGCGTAGACGATCATAAGAGAATACTACGTCTTTTGCAGTTACCGGTTGACCAGTACTGAATTTCACTCCGGCTTTAAGATGAAAGGTCCAGGTCTTACCATCTGGACTTTCCCAACTGGTCGCGAGATCGGGAACAGCGATGTTGTCAGGGCTGATAAAGGTGAGGTGATGATATATCTGCTCATTGATCATAATGTCTGTGATAGCGGCAGCAAAATGTGGGTCCAAATTGCTGGAAGGCTGGGCGCCGACCTTGAGGGTCCCTCCACCTGCCGCCCAGACTGAGCCGGCGATGGCCGTGCACAGCATACTGGAAACCAAACAACGCCTGAGTGTACGTAATTTCATGGTTCTCTCCTCTCTGTTTATTGGTCTAAATTTGCCACAATTGAAAACAGCTAAAATTACTTGTTATAACTGGATACAACCGTGGATATAGCACTAACTTTATCTGCATTCAACGCTTCCGGCTGATGTGATGCAAGAATAGTATTCAATTTGTTTCGCACTCTGTCAATCAGGCTGGTGGACCCTTCCGCAACCCATTTTTCATGACCGTGACGGGTCATGAGTTTTGGCCGCCACTGAGTTGCTCGCAGGTGTTTCATTGTGTGTGGATGAGTCAGGAACTGTCCCTGTACCGCACCTTCACCAATCACGGAGACTGCGCAGGTGTCGTCGTTGACCGGGACACCTTTCTGGATACGACGAACCTGATCAATCACCTCATCCATGGCCACAACCATGTCAAGTGAACCTGAGAGGCCAAAATCGAGATAGCCGACATCATGGTTGAGGTTTGAGCCGACCATCGAGGCCATAAACGTCTCTAGTCCCGCTTCGTACATGGCCTGCATATCGGGGAGTTGGGAATCGCTGGTCCCGGCGTAACCCCAGTTGGGGATATCAAGATAATTGCTCATTTCCACCATGGTCATGTAGGACATCAGGTATTCCGGTGCATTGTAGGAACACTGGCTGGTTGCCATGTCAAGTACTGCAGCTCCAATACCCATCAGGAACGGTGCACCCTCGGCAGTTAGCTGATGAATCACCAGGCCAAAGAAACATTCGGCTAGCCCCTGTACTACATGACCGGCAATGCTCATGGGTGCTGTAGACCCGGCAATAGGTGCTGGCGAATAGATAACCGGCGACCCAGTCTCGGCGCAGAACATCAACTTGTCGACGCTGGTGAAAGGGTGCTTGAGCGGACTGATAGGTTCAGCATACTGTACCCAGTATGGTTTTTCCCGAAGTTCCTTTTCCCCGCCACGGATAATTTTCGAAATTTCCCACATCGCAGTCAGATCCTGCCTGCTCTCAGCGGTGTTGACGATGGGCTTCACTGAATGGGTGGCCATGGCCTCGAAGCTCGCAAGGTAGGCAGTCTGGGGCGGCAATTCATGCGGGTGGGCGAAAGACATGATAAAGTCGATATTCGGAAGAGCATCACAGACCCGGGCGGCAGTTTTAATATCTTCCAGTGATGTCCTTTTCCTTGTGTAGGTTTCCGATTCTACCGACCACATCAGGTCGGAGCCAGTACCGAAATAGGCCCGTCGGCCACCAAGATCCATGGCCAACTCACCGTTCCTGTTAAAAACAGGAATATTGTTCGGGGCAGATTTGATCGCTTTTTCCACCAAACTCTTTGGGATCTTGACCTTATTTTCACCTTCAACGGAACAACCAGCTTCACGGAGCAGTTTCAGTGCTCCCTCATGCATGAGATACTGTCCTGTATTTTCAATGATATCGAGAGCGGATTCGTAAATTTTCTTCTTATCCTGGTCACTCAAAAAACTCAGTTTTGGTGAAAAACCCAATTCAAAATTACTCATGTTTTATTTCCTCTTAGTGGTGTCTGTTCTGGTGACAATAAGGAGTGTTCGTGTTTTCGGGACGAGCGGTACTGAAGGACCGGCCAGCGACTGCATTTACCGCATTGTGGCTGATCAGCAATGTTTATGACCTGATCGGTTCTGCTGCACAAGACCAGGGTTGCTTATTTTTACCAACAACTACAGATAAGTTTTTTCTTTTCTGAGAGTTGTTGGATCTATAATTTGCCTTTCTATCCAACTGGCAGTCTCTGTAATTCGCAGGTTGTCTTATGTTGTATATACAACTGCTTACAAGTAAGGTCTAACCTTGTCAACTCATTTCTCAATGATTTATCGATCTTTTTCATAGGTTACAATACTGTAGAGAATACGTTTTTAATCATTAAGAATGGCATCCAACTGTTTTTCTAGCTTTTCTGGCAAAGGTGGATTGCGGTATTCCGCAATGATTCGCTCAGCCCTTTGCTCAGCCCGTATTACCAGGCTTTCTCCTTCCCTCCACTTTTCATATGAGCTGCGGCAAAAAACCTGCGGATGGAAGAGTTCGGTACGACAGCGTGAATGGGTATGTTGCTGCATGATAAAAGAGCCTCTGGGACCAACTTGGGTGATAAGGTCAAGTGCCAAGTCTTCCTCGGCGCTATTCCACGGGCGATGCAGGCGCCTGAGAGTCGATGCCAGTTCAGCATCGAGAACGAGTTTAGCTTTGGAGGCCGAGGCAAAACTGGCCAGCAGCCCGCAACCTGGCAGATAGTTGATCTCATTACTTAGCGCAGTGGAAAAGTTGAGCATGGACTCGGCTCCAGCCTGGAAATCACAGGCATGAGCTTCATTTAAACCAACATTTCCACGGGTAAGAAGCCCATAGCGCTTGGCAATCTGAACTGCTCCCTGCTCAAGCAAACGCGCCTCCGCCGAACCATAGGTAGCACCCATGCTCCGCATGTCCGTACCGGCAGGGAATACCCCGTAAAGTACCGGCAGGCCTGGCTGCAATAACTGAGAGATTACCAGAACAGCAAGTATCTCGGCGTTATTTACCACCAGTGTCCCAGCAACCGTACAGGGACTGCTACTGCCCATGGCTGGGGTCGGCGAGATATTGATGGCAATGGAGTTTTTGGCCATGGCCACCAGGAGTTCAGCCTGCTCAGAGCTGATGGACATCGGTGATATGGTATTGACCGTGGTGTGGGCGTAAACCTCGTTATTTTTGCAGGTCATTGGCAGTTCAGCGGGTTCGATATCAAAAGCTGCGCACAATAACGACAGGTCCGAGGCGTGTAGCAGATGATACGGTTTGTCGGAATAGCGAATCTGCGCTGCCATCATGAAATAATTCACCCGCTCTGGGGCAATATCAGCAGGAGTGACCAAATTACTCACCAGCTGAACCTCACCGAGCTGCTGACCCAGCTTCATCAGCTCGATATAATCGCGCCTGGTTGCCTGGTGTCGTTCACCATTTGGCAGTGTCACAAAAGCAGCGCTTCTACCCATTCCGATAAAACTCTGTCCCTGTGTATAGTCGAGCGAACGTTCCGAATTTCTCGCCAGGAGCCGAAAATTCTTTGGCACCAGTGCAAGGGCAGCCTCCACCTGGACTGGGGTGAAAAAAATTCTGTTATCAGAAACTCTTAGGCCATGCTCCCTGCAATATGATAACAATTCGGAGGATTCTGTCTGCAAGCCAGTTTTTTCCAGGAGGACGAGACTGGCCTCGTGAATCTGTTCCAGTCTCGGGTCGGAAGGAGATGACGGAATCATTTCTTTGATTTCCCCTTTATTACAGGTTTTTCGGTCTGTACATATGCGGCTTCAACACCTTGTGATTCCCGGCTATGGACTGGGAGTGGTTTAAACCTTCCGCCTATTCTATGCCTTGTCCCTGGTAAGATGAATAGGCTGTGAGTCGCAACCTGATCGCCACACCAGGTTTGCCGGTGCAACATGAGACATGGCTCTTCCGGACCGATTTCCAGAAGCTCCTGCATCCAAGGATCTGGAATAAGGGCCTCTATTATGTGTTCGACATCTGTAATAGCAATATTTTGCAGCTGATACTCGGTTGGGTTAATGCTGGTGAAATCCTGGTTGAGATACTCAGGTGCGAGCTGCGGGTTAACGAATTCATCGGCTAACTGCACCGCGACCCCTTGATCGCGGTTAACTACGATCGAATGGTAGACAGAAGCGCCAACCGAGACCTGCATCACAAGCGCCAGCTCTGTAAATGCTTGTTCCTCTGCCAACAGGTGGACCTCGGCAGAATGTGTTCCGCCACGATCATTGATCTCATCGACAATACTACGTATTTCCATGAGAGACTTGAGCGGTTTTGGGTGGGCAACAAAGGTGCCTACACCCTGGAGACGGACCAGATAGCCAGCCTCTGTAAGTTCTCTGAGGGCCCGGTTGATTGTCATGCGTGAAACTTTAAGCTGTTCCACCAGCTGGTTTTCGGAAGGAATGCAGGTATCTGGTACCCATTCTCCCGATTGGATGAGAGCGAGGATATGTTTTTTGACTTTCTGATACAGTGGCAGAGGCGAAGATGAAAGCAGCATGGATTTCGGTAGATCAGAGGGTAAAACCATTCTTTTGCCTCCCTTGGCTGTGTCTTGCAAATTCCTTTTAATCTTCCATGATCCAGACATTATAGTAATAGTATTACGCAAAAAAAGCGCAGTTGTATATACATATACATTCAACTTCTTAGGGTAAAAAATAGCTACTGTCAAGAAGATTACGCATACCGTTGAACTAGAAAAAGTCCAAAAATATTGAAATATTAACCGATTAAATGGTTCCCGGGTCTGATTGCCTTGCCAGCATTAGAGATGCCCTTTGTATGATCGGTTCCGGCAGAATTACAGGTGTATGGGATGTTAAATTTGGTGAGAAGTACTGTCGAAGAGCTTTTAAGTCTTTCATAATCACAAAGACTTGAGAGAAACAAAATCCTTAAAAAACAGTTATCATTGATTTCTATGCTATATGATGTAAATCATGCCGAGAATTTAAGGGAATTACTTCCAAGCACCTGGAAGTTGTCCGGCCGACAGAAAACAATTACACCATGGTCACAGTTGATGTGAGCGAATGCAGCAGTTGATATAAAGAGGTGGCTGAATGGATATTTATACGTATCTCAAATCAAAAGAGATTGCTTATGATCGTTATGATCATAAAGCTGTGTTCACGGTTGAGGAGGCGCAGGAGCATGTTCCTCCATTACCTGGATTAAAACTAAAGAATCTATTTCTTTGTGATAGAAAGGGAAATCACCATTTTCTCGTTGTAACAGATGCATTCAAAAGGGTTGACCTAAAAGCTCTTGCCACAATCCTGGATGTGAAAAATCTTCGGTTTGGGTCTCCCGAAAGGTTGGAAAAAATGCTGGGAGTGATTCCAGGTGCTGTGACCCCTCTAGCCGTCTTAAATGACCTGGCTCATCGTGTAACGTTAGTAATGGATCTTGCTATACCAGAAAATGGGGTAATGCAGTGCCACCCTCTGGTAAACACAGCAACTGTGCTCATAAAAACTACAGATATGATATCATTTTTCCATTCTACTGGTCATCAGCCCAAGTTCATTGACATAGCAGAGAGAGAATAGAATCTTCCACTGTTCTTTCGAACTTGATCACTCTGGACTCTGGATAAGATTCAACATCTTGCTCCTGCATCACAACCGGAGGACGTATTGATCTAAAGGAGATCATTCGAGCCAAGGCATAACCTGATTCAGGGCGTAGGTTTCCCTCCGTCTTAATGAGAAATATTATTTATAAACAATATGTTGAGTGTGTAATGAAGTGGTTTTTAGCAACCATCTAAAAGAACACAAAACTGATCAACTGATGGTCATAACCTTGTCCGCAAGGTGCATAGCAGTCACAATATCGAGCATATTGGTGGACTCTCCAACAGCTTTTTCGGACGTTAAACCAAAGTGCTCCAGGCAGGTGCCACACGCTAGGATGATAACTCCGTCCTTTTCGTATTCCTGAAGTTCGTTTAATACGGGTGATGACTTCGTCACAAGATTGACACCGCCGTTCACGAAAATAATCTGCCACAGCTCTGGCCCCATCTCTTTGAGCGTTTTGAGATAGTTGATTAAAAGCTTCTTCCCTAGAGTATCATCTCCTCGTCCCATTCGGTCAGCCATTATCAAAACGAGGACCTTCATACAATTTTCCGCGGCATCTTTTTCATTGTCGGTCTCAGCCACTTGTAACGCACGATCCCCGTCCTTTATGGCAGACAGTACAAAATCTCCCCCTTTCGTTTCCTCTTCTACCAGATATCCTTTTACCGATAGAAACCTGGTTACATTTTCCCTGGAGGCTTCGTTGTCAACGACTATACTCAGCGCGTCGGCCTGCTCTTCCACAAGCTTTTTCACCAGAAGAACCGGAGCAGGGCATGCCAACCCCCGAGCATCTATACGTTTTGTCATGCTTTATTATTCCTTTATTTCAAATAGATCATTTCAGTTTTCTGACTCACAACCTCTCCGATTATAGAGGCTGTATCTACTCCTGCACTCCGAAGTCTTTGAACAAGGACATTCGCGTGCTTTTCTTTGCAGCCAATGAGCAATCCACCCGAGGTCTGAGGATCAAACAGAATATCGCGCATCACTGGATCAAAGTTTCCTGCCATCTTCACCATATTTTTCCTGAAAGATCGATTGTTATGGGACCCTGCGGGAACAAATCCCATGGATCCATATTCATAACACTCCGATATCAGTGGTACATTATGTGTATTAATGGTTGCCGCAATGCCACTCCCCTGAATCATCTCTGCCAGGTGCCCGAGTAGGCCAAACCCAGTGATATCGGTGCAGGCCGAAATGGGAAAACCAGACATCACCTCAGCAGCTTTTTTGTTCAGCGTAGCCATTATCTCAGTAACTTTCTTGATTGTCACCTCAGATGCCAGGCCACCTTTTATGGCGGTATTAATTATTCCCGTCCCCAAAGGTTTGGTCAACACCAGCAAATCACCATTCTGGAGCCCCTGATTCTTTAATATCTTGTTGGGATGTATGAAGCCGGTTACCGACAATCCATACTTTAACTCGTCATCTTCTACGCTATGACCACCCAGCAATACGGCTCCTGCTTCACGAACAGTTGCTGCTCCACCGGCCAGCATTTCCTTAAGAGGCTGTGGCCCCATTTTTTTCATCGGATATGCCACAATGTTCATTGCTGTTTTTGGGGTTCCCCCCATGGCATACACATCAGAAAGGCTGTTTGCCGCTGCAATCCTGCCGAAATCATAAGGATCATCAACTATCGGATTAAAAAAGTCGACAGTCTGAATTAAGGCGAGGCTGTCTGATATACGGTATACCCCTGCATCATCAGATGTTGCAGTACCAACCAAAACATCATCAGTGATGGGAAAGTCGATTTCACTCAATAATCCCTCCAGATCCGCTGGAGATATTTTCGAAGCTCAGCCGCCACCTGTTACATGTTTTGTTAACTTTATAGAATCAATCATTTATCACCAATGCTCATTGGACAGATAACCTCGTCCACGGAAAACGTATGTTTGCCTCCGCACAGAGGGCAAAGAGAGTGCAACTCAACCATACCTTTTAACTGTTTACCCCCATCATCCTTTTCAACAATTTCATAATCATCTTTTAGAGAGTATTCGGAAGAGCTGAACTCTACATTCTTCAGAGGACAGACAAAAAATAGCTCAACAGACGTACCACCCATTGCTATCTCCTCACCCTATGCAGAAAAAGTTATAAGAATCGAAAACCATCCTAGCTGTTGCTTACACAAGGTGTAGTTGTAAAGCAAATAGGAAAAGACGATAAAAGGAAATACCCAGATAGGTTAACCCTATCCAATCGGTAAAACCTAACGATCATCAAATATAGATAGGGATAAACTATTTGATTTTATTGTCTTTTGAATCTTTAATGACGACCCGGGCGTCAGCATTACGAATCCACCTGAGAGGAGATCAAACAGCATGAACTATGCAGGGATTGATATAGGATCACGAACCATTGAACTGGTAGTAATAAATGAAGACAAGGAGGTGATTCAAAGTTATCTGACCGATACCGGCTTTGATCCCATGACAAATGCGTCCTCTCTGCTCTCAAAGGCAAACTATGAGTATATCACTGCAACCGGATATGGTCGCAATCTTTTCGAGGTCACATATGAGTCGGATACAATTACTGAAATAATGGCTCATGCTCAGGGTGTACTCGCCTCATTCCCTATGGCAAGAACTGTTTTAGACATCGGCGGTCAGGACAGCAAAGCTATTGGCCTCTCTATGGAGGGCAGGGTTGTCAAATTTGAGATGAATGATCGTTGCGCCGCTGGTACTGGCAAATTCATGGAAATAATGGCAAAAACACTCGGCTACTCAACCGAAGAGTTTGGCAAGGAAGCGCTACAGGCCGAAAATGAAATTCCTATATCCAGCATGTGTACCGTTTTTGCCGAATCTGAAGTGACCACGCTCATCGCCCAAGGGCAGGATTGCAGAGAGATTGCACTGGGGCTGCATAATAGCGTGATTAGAAGAGCAAGTGGAATGCTAAGCAGAGTTTCTCCGGAAGGCGACATTGTTTTCACCGGAGGTGTGGCCAATAACCCGTGCATGATTTCCCTGCTGGAGGAAAGGACTGGACGACGGGTATACACTCCAAAAGAGCCCCAGCGCACAGGTGCGTTGGGTGCAGCCCTTCTGACCCATAGACGTTATCACAAATAGTATTCAGAAACCGTTTCCCCCCCATTCAACTAAAGAGAGAAGAAAAATGGCTATAACCCCTTTAATGAACGATGGACTGGATGGACTACCCGCTAAAAGAGTCTTGAAATATATAGAAGATAAAAAGGAAGCAGGAGTCCCGACTGTGGGGATTTATTGTGGGTATGCTCCCCTTGAGCTGATCCAGGCAATGGGTATTACTCCCGCAGTTCTTTGCGCTTTTGCCGAAAAACCGATTACCACTGCCGAAGAGGTTTTACCTGCAAATCTCTGTCCTCTCATAAAATCAAGTTATGGCTTTATTCTTGAGGGAACCTGTCCTTTCTTCAACATGGCCGATGCTGTTATTGCAGAAACCACCTGTGATGGCAAAAAAAAGATGTTTGAACTTGCAGCAGAAGTAAAACCTATGCATGTGATGGACTTGCCACAGCTTCCTGACGAAACGGAGGCATTGCAGAACTGGACAATTATGATAAAAAAACTTGGGGGCTTCCTGGAAGAGACTTTTGAGCGAAAAGCCACCAATGAAGAAATAGAAACGGTCATCAAAAAGAACAACGAAAGAAACCGTTTGATGCAAAAGGTCTATAATTATGCTGCCATGCACCCGCCCCTTATCAGCTGGGAAGAGATGTACGACATCGGCTTTTTAGCTTTGCCAGCCATGGCGGACGACTCCATACCAATCATAAAAGAAATGCTGATTCGCCTCGAAAATAGAATAGCTGATGGCGAACATTTCGGTAACCAAAACTCACCGAGAGTCCTTGTCAGCGGTTGTCCCATTGGTGGTGATGCACTGAAAATATTTAAGATAATAGAAGAGTGCGGTGGTCTCGTGGTTGCACCTGACTCCTGCACCGGAATGAAAACTTTTATGGGGGAAATCGAAGAAGGAACAAGCGATCCCATTGAGGCCATTGCTAAGCGTTATCTTGATATTCCCTGCTCCTGCATGACACCTAACGAGAAAAGGCTCACTGCAATAACAGAGATGATAGATCGCTTCAAACCTGATGTGATTATCGACTTTGTTCTTACAGCATGCCATTCGTACAACGTTGAATCTTACCGCGTAGGTAGATATGTGACTGAGAAACACGGGCTACCTTATCTGAAGATTGAGTCAGACTACTCTGGAAACGATATCGGGCAAATCAGGACCAAGGTCGAAGCCCTATTTGAAATGATATAGCAAACCCTGCAATACCATTTATATGAGAGGCAAGCCCCGAAAGTGTACATGATCAAGCTTTACGCCCTTGGCTATGACATAACTGGGAAGACAGCATATCTGCGGTGTATTTCTGCATATGATTGGCGACCTGTGTACCTGGTTATGGGCCCTCGCTGGCAGTCAAGTTGCTCTACGCATGTGCAAGCCTTTTTAGGGGGCTGTCTTAAGCCTTTTGCACATCACCTCATATAAATGGTATTTTTGCTCGTAATTACAGTTTGTTGATCATTGCCGAGTTTAATCTATATGTTCTATGTCGAAATTAGACATAATGCCAGAACTATACGTGATGTTAAGCTTTTACGTTGTGAGGGATCTACTCTGCCGGCTATGTATGTCGACCAGTATGTTCTTCTCAGCGCTGCCTCGTTGCCCTAAACGCATGGAGAGGTAAGGGCAAGCTGGATAGCTTACTGAGGTGCAGTAGTGCTCTACGTATGGCTCTAACGGTATGTACAAACCTTCGGAATATACCTCGCATCTCTGTTTGTTGCCTGACCAGTTTGGACAGCTTGAGAGAATTTCCTGACTTGTGGTCATAATTGCATCCTTATCGAGTTGAAAGTAATTCGACTGTTTTTTGAAATAGTCTGTTGCCATCTGCAGTATCACCGCCAAAGCTATGAATTCAACCTAATCTGAAATCGAGAGGGAGCTTGGTAGGTGGCTCTGACCCGCACGATAGTCAGTTGTGATGGTTGTGTAGCAGACATGTCCTTTCGTATTTGTTAATAACCGTAGATCTTGTTATTCCAGCAAAGCTTCCATCTCTTCTCTCGTGATCAGAGAACAAGAGTCACTACTCCGGCGATCATATAGTCGCCGCTCACATCCTTTGCGCCGGTCAACACCAAGTCGTCCGGAAGTCAATGAACGTATCCAGGCACTAAAAGAGCGTTTTATATTGCATCCTGTACGGGGGTCTTGACGTCGTTCTGACGAATTTCGTCTGTCAATATTCTTTCGTCTAAAATTATTTTGGCCCCTTCGATCAATTCCGTTACAGAGAAACGTGTCAGTTCTATCCTTCATATCGTAAGAAGATTGGTTAAAGTCCCTAACATTCCCCTTGCAGGTGGTTTCCTCTTGCAGCATAAGTTCAACCTTTTGCCGTGTTAAGTATCTGGAAATGAGTTTTTTATGCGAGATCGAAAGCGCTAAACTGAATGCAAATATTATTCGTCAAATGTGCAAGAAGTATGGAGTAGATGAGGGAAAAAATGTGCTGGGGAATTTTTTTGAGTATCTCTAGTTCAGCAGAGCTACTAACTATTTTTAAATAAATGTAATGAAATGGCAGGATAGGCGGTGCGTGTCAGCATATCCTTACCCGGGTGTCCTGTTAGGTGATACTTGATAGTCGTGGTGTTTGGGATTCATTTCTTGACTTTGCCTTATCACCTTAAGGGTGGCGGGGAAACCTTTAACTTCAGCGAGTTGGACAGCCACGTGTAATTCTACTATCTTCAAATCAGATGATTGCACTGACTCTATTGCGGGTCGAAAACATCTGCTACCATCGCTTGGAAGTTATTTCAAGTTCCTCATTTCTTCCTTAATTGTTGCACGATTAGGATCTAGCGTACCTAACAAAGTGTTTACCTTGAAAATGATTGCCTCGGTTATAAGATCGACTACGAGGTGAAGCATTCTCGTTGAATAAATAATAAGTGAATTCAGTGTTATACCTGGTAGGCATTTTTTCTTAAGGTGGCCTGGAACTATGATTCGTCGTAGCTTTAAGCCTTTGGAGGTAGTTGAAGCACTGTATATTAAATCTAGGGAGGAAGTGATGAGAAAAAGTGTATTAACAAGCTTTACGATTGCTGCAGTTGGTTCGTTAATGACTGTAGGAGTCGCGTATGCTGACCTGATTTCTGGTGAAATCAGTATCGTTGGAGGTTTTGAGGCAACTGGTGGTACAGATCTGTCTGATGCAACCGGGTTACATTTTACAAATGGTAATGAAGACAGCGGTTCACTAATTGTGATGAGTACCACAGGTGATTTTACAAGTCTTACTTATGGTACAACAGGTACTATATATGATTTTGATTTTGACTCAATCAGCAGTGCCGGATTTACTCTGTGGACGATTGGAGATTTCACGTTCACGTTGGAAAATCTCACCGTAGATGATCAGAGTGTTAGTGACTTAGACTTAAGCGGAACCGGGTATCTTAGCTATCTAGATTATGAAGACACATACGGAGTGTGGAATTTTTCCGCGAATACCGTGACCGGTCAAACGTTTTCCTGGTCTTCAACTACCAGCGCAGTACCTGAGCCTGCGACCATGCTACTCTTCGGTATTGGTCTAGCAGGGATTTCCAGTATGAGCAGAAGAAAGCAAAACTAATAGCTATACCCTTTTCCTTAGCCCCAGAATCCTTTGCTGTTACTGCATTAACGGATTTTGGGGCATCGATAGTAGGAACCAAACCTCTTTTCAAATATTCCTGAGAAATTTTCCATTAGAAACATTGTCATAGCAGTTACCCTTGTAAATCATAAATGCTCTCATTCCTTTTCCGCGAAACCTTGACTTCCAAAAGTATCCTATGCGATACTTCATAGGGTCAGGCAGAGTATTTTTTAAAACCTCTTCTTTCAGCCTTCATGTATGGATATCGATACCACACGTAAAGAACTACTCCAGCACATCCTCAACGGCAATCGTCAGCAGGCTGTGGCTCTCCTTGAAAGCTGGGCTGAACAATTTCACTGGCAGGAGACGGTTAGAACGCTTCTTGAACCCACTCTTGATGCAATCGGTAAGCTTTGGGCTGCTGAAAAAATCAGTCTTGCAGCCGGTTATATGGCTGGTAAAATCGCTGAAGACGTGCTGCTCAAAGCAGCCCAGGTCGAAGAAATAGTGCCTGAGACCCTCGGGCCCGTGGTTCTCGGCAATGTCGAAGATGACTACCACTCCCTGGGGCGAAAACTTGTGGCGATTTTCCTGAGAACCAGTGGTTGGAAAGTGATCGACCTCGGTAACGATGTTCCAGCCGAAACCTTTGTCGATGTCGCAGTTAAAAACAAGGCCACAGCCATCGGGGTGTCGGCCATGATGCTCACTACTGCTGAAAATATTCGTGCTATACGCGATGAGATCGATCGGCGGGGTGTGTCAGGCAAGGTCAAACTGGCAGTCGGCGGTGCAGTCTTCAGGGTCAGGCCTGAACTGGTTGCAGAGGTAGGGGGTGACGGCACCGCGACAAGTGCGGTCGATGCCCCGAGACTCATGGCAGAACTTTCGGGTATGGAAAACAAATGAACTCCCAGGAAAGGGTACTCCTCGCCCGCCAAGGTAAGTCGCAACCCCACCGGCCGTTCACCCTTACCTTGAGCCTGTATGGTGCGCGACTGACCGGTTGCCCTCTCACCGATTATTATCGACAGCCACGTTGCTACGTCGAGGGTCAGGAAGCGGTTATGGCCCTTTGCGCCCCTGACATCCTCTTTGCCCCATTCAGCCTGACCTTGGAGGCCGAGGCCTTCGGTAGTGAGCTGAAATTTTTACCGAACAATCCGCCAAACGTCAGAAAACCCGCCTATCGTTCCGCAGACGAGTTTCTCGACCAGCCATCTCCGGATATCGACAAGCATCCAAGTCTTGGTTATCTCCGTGAAAGCACAAGGCTACTCTCTGCCAAATATCATGGCACCGTCCCCATCTGCGCCCTACTTACCGCTACAGTCGATCTGCCGGCCATTATTCTCGGTATCGATCAGTGGCTGGAAACACTGCTTTTTGCACCTGACAAAGCAGCACGTATTATGGAAAAGACAACCAATCATTTTGCAGCCATGGCTAATGCTCTACTGGCGGATGGTGCAGATTTCATTGGTGTGCCGACGATGTTTATCAACCCCCAGATACTCTACCCGCATCTCATAGAAGAGATAATCTTGCCGGCGCTGTCCACCTCTTTTGATATGGTGCAGGGGCCGATCATTTTTCATCACGGCGGTAACCCCATGGTATCTGGCCTCAAGGAGTATGCTGCACTCCCTAATGTTGCCGGATTTTCCATGGACCATCGAGATTCTCTTGCAGAAGCCCGCACTACTCTAGGCCCCGAACGACTCCTTCTCGGCAACCTCAACGGCCTCACCCTTGGCCGTGTTTCCCCGAAAATCATTCTTGAAAAGGTTCATCGTATTCTGGAAGACCGCAAAGACGACCCATGTTTTATCTTCGCAACCGCCAATGCCGATATCCCATTTGATACGCCACCGGAACTTCTCCAGGCTATTTCCCAGGCAATACATAATTTTGGCATTACGACATGAAGCCCTTCACCGTTATCTGCTGCTCGGTTCTCCGCCGGGAAATTGAATATTTGTTCGCAAAGGACTATCCTGAAGCTGAACTGGTCTTTCTCGACTCCATGCTCCATATGCATCCTGAAAAGATGCGTGAAGCAATCGATAAAGAGCTTGTAGCCAGGCCTGACTGCTATTGCCTGCTGGTGTATGGTGACTGTCACGCCCATATGCGGGAAACTGCAGATAAACCACTCTGTGCAAAAGTCAAAGGGGTGAACTGTGGCCATCTTCTGCTTGGTAAAGAAGACTACCGATCTTGCCGTAACAATAAAACTTTTCTTTTTCTCCCCGAGTGGACAGAGAGGTGGCACGAGGTTTTTGAAAAGGAACTGGGGTTTACCGATCGTGATTTGGCTCGGGAATTCATGCACGAAAACCAGCGGGATCTCCTCTACCTCGATACCGGTTTGATACCTGTTCCCCAAGATACGCTCAATGATATTACCAATTTTTTCGACATGCCGATAGATGTACTCCCTGTCGCTCTTGATCAGCTCAGACATTCCGTGAAGGCTGCCATTGGTCAGATGATGGAAGGAGCTGCTGATGAATCCTGATTGGCCACTTCTTACTCTCAAAAACGACCTGATCAATAATATCCTGGCCTATGCTTCAGATATTACCGAATGTGCCAACCACATTACTTACCAGATTCGGGAGATTATCGGTACTCGGATAGTAGCTCTGCTGGAGCGGGATCATAACGGCAACTATCAGCTGCTTGCCGCTTGCCCGGCTCGAAAAGGAGAAATATTCACGAGCGATGGGGTTGTACGGCTGGTGGAGTGCGCCGGCCATTTTGAGAGGGCAACACTTATTAACAGAGGTGAGGGCGAAGCCGGAAACTGGCTGACCAAGCTGGATATGCAGCAGTCCTTTGCCGTCCCGATGCAAGTTGGAGGAGAGTCCGTTGGTTTGTTGCTGCTTCTCGACCTCATGGATGCACAGGGTTCCAGGCATATTCTTGAAGCGCTTCAGGACCTCTCAGGCATCTTGTCGCTGGTTCTTAAAAACTCCTATCTTTACAGAAATATGGAGGAACTGGTTGAGCAAAGGACACGGGAGCTGCAGGAGAGCGAGATGCGCTCCCAGATTATTTTGCAAACTGCAATGGATGGCTTTTGGTGCGTCGATGTCACAGGTCATATCATTGATGTCAACGACGCCTACTGCGAAATGAGTGGTTTTGATCGCCGGGAGCTGCTTGGCACTGCAATCACTCGGCTCGATACTGGTCAAACGCCGGAGTACATCGCAGCCAATGTCCGCAGAATTTTTGCCGGGGAAAAACTCCGGTTTGAAACGGTCCACCGGAAAAAAGATGGTGACTTGCTTGCAGTTGAGATAAATGCTCAACTGCGGCCCGGAAGTGAGAGCAAAGAAATTATCGTTTTTTTAAGAGATATCACGGAGCGGAAACGAACAGAGAATGCCCTCATTGAGGCGCTCGCCCACTATCGTGCCCTTATTAGCACTATCCCTGACTTGGTCTGGCTCAAAGACGTCGATGGTGTCTACCTGAGCTGCAACCGAACTTTCGAACGATTCTTTGGAGCTAAAGAAGAAGATATTGTTGGCAAAACTGATTACGATTTTGTCGACAAAGATCTGGCGGATTTTTTTCGTGCTCACGATCAGAATTCCCTGTACGAGGGGAGACCATGCGTCAATGAGGAGTCAGTAACTTTTGCCGAAGATGGATACCGCTGCCTATTGGAAACCATCAAGGCCCCGGTATATGACGCCGAGGGCAACCCCGTCGGTGTCCTTGGTATCGCCCGCGATATTACTGAACGAAAGCGAGCGGAGAATTCTCTGAAAGAGAGTGAAAAACGCTATAAGAGCGCGCAACGTCTCGGCAACGTGGGTAACTGGGAATATGATATTACAAACCAAACCTTCTGGGGGTCCGATCAGGCCAAAAGTATCTATGGCTTTGATTCGGAGAGTGAGAACTTCACCCTCGACGAGGTTGAAAGCTGCATTTCTGAGCGGGAATGGGTACATAAAGCGTTAGAAGACCTGGTCGAGCGTGATATCCCGTATAATCTCGAGTTTGAAATTCATCCGGTATCTGGGCCACCGTCTCGCATCATCAGGTCGATCGCCGAAATTGAGCGGGATGCAGCTGGCAATCCCCTGAAAATCGACGGCGTTATCCAGGACATCTCCTTGCAGAAAAAGGCCGAGGACGAGAAATTTGAGCTTGAGCGGCAATTACGGCAATCACAGAAAATGGAGGCTGTCGGTCAGCTGGCTGGGGGGGTGGCCCACGATTTTAACAATATGTTGAGTGTGATTCAGGGGTATTCCGAAATCGCTCTGGATCAACTGGATCCGGACTCGCAATTTTTTCCTGCTATGCAGCAGATCCATAAAGCGGCAGTCCATTCAGCCGATATTACAAGGCAATTGCTGGCCTTTGCCCGTAAACAGACTGTTGCGCCTAAGGTTCTCGATGTAAACGAGACTATCGAGGGCATGTTGAAAATGCTGAGAAGACTGATCGGTGAGAATATTGCCCTCACCTGGCTGCCCGGTGCTAACCTTTGGCCGATCAAAATAGATCCAACACAGATTGACCAGATACTGGCTAATCTCTGCGTCAATGCACGAGACGCCATTGCCGGTGTCGGTGATATCAGTGTGGAGACAAGAAACATGACTCTGGACAACTCTTACAGCCACTCTTTTCCCGAGTTTTCACCAGGAGATTATGTTCGGATTTCAGTGAGCGACAACGGTTGTGGTATACCAAAAGATATTCTCCCCCGCATCTTTGAGCCGTTCTTTACTACCAAGCTCGTCGGCGAGGGAACGGGCCTTGGGCTCGCGACGGTATACGGGGCTGTCCACCAAAACAAGGGCTTCATTAACGCCTACAGCGAACCTGAAAAAGGCACAACCTTCACTATTCACCTACCACGGTATGCGGATACCGCATACTCAACCAACCATGAACTTAATGAGCAGGTGGTGGGTGGAAACGAAACCATATTATTGGTGGAAGATGAGGCTGCGATCCTGGCTATGACAACCACTCTGCTGGAACACCTTGGCTATACGGTTATCACGGCCACGACCCCCGGAGAAGCAATCCAGTGGGCGGAAAATAGGGATAAAAAATTTGACCTGCTACTGACCGACCTGATCATGCCCGAAATGAATGGTCGTGAGCTGGCTGATCGTATACTCACCCTGCGGCCAGAGATACGGTACGTCTTCATGTCAGGCTACACTGCCAATATTATTGCCGATCAAGGTGTTCTCGACCAGGGAGTCTCCTTTCTGCAGAAGCCGTTTACACGAAAAGAGCTAGCTGCAAAAATTAGAAATGTGCTGCAATGATTCATGTATTCACTACCCCTTGCTGCAGTTTTCCGATTAACTGGTTGTGATCATACATGACAATTTTGTGGATACCCACAGTAAATAACCTGAGCCTGAAATATTTCTTGGTCCAGGCTTGGGCGAGTAGTAGTAACCTCTAGTTCGTGAGTACCAAATTAATGACTAATTTCCCGGTATACTCCTTAGTTTCAACGTAACGTTGAGCATCTGGGATGCTGACTTAAATGAAAGGTTCTGGTCACTGTTTTCCAGCGACCAGGTCAAAGATAACATCAATACTGTCCTTTCCTCTGTTTTGAACCAAACTATCATTTCTCATCACCACCTGCTTAGCATGGTTCACCAGTATACACAGACGTACTCCCTATATTGATCCCTTCTGATCCTGCGCATTGAATGTGCTGATAAATCCTCAATAACTCATAAGATATATCGATTTGATCTATAGGTCTTTGTTGTGTATACAGTGGCATATTCACCAATTATAAAGCCCAGCTATTGGACAATACGTTAGAAAAAAGAGCTTGTATGGACACTTTATCACTTAGGCTGCATCCCGGGCAGGACTTGAAAATAGAACTTGATCGACTTATCGATAAGCATGAGATTGAAGCGGCCTGCATCCTTACTTGTGTGGGGAGCCTGACCGTTGCTGTACTGCGATTCGCTAACCAGAAGACTTCTGAGAGGCTTGATGGGCATTTCGAGATCACTTCGCTAACAGGTGTGTTGTCGAGACATGGTTCTCACTACCATATCGCGATCGCCGATGAACGGGGTACAAGTTGCGGCGCGCACTTGATGGATGGCTGCATAGTTTACACAACCGCCGAAATAGTCATTGGCATCATCCCGAATTGCTCATTCTTAAGGACATTTGATCGTCAGACAGGATACCCCGAACTCGAAGTTGTTTCCCTACCACAAAAAAAGGAGCGCAAATCATGAACCTCAGTAAACGTTTCAAAGAAGATTTCACAACAACGACCATTGTGCTGATGTCAGTTGCTATTGTCATAAATATTGTCGCCGGGCAATTGGTCTCAATGCTCAAGCTTCCAATATACCTCGATTCAATCGGAACTGTTCTGGTCGGTCTGCTGGCCGGTCCCTGGGCAGGAGGCTTAACGGGTCTGCTCACCAACCTTATTTGGGGAATGATCACTTCTCCGGTGGCTGCGGCGTTCTCCCCTGTGGCAATGGCTATTGGTATTGTCGCAGGTCTTTGTGCCAAATACGGTTTGTTTAAAACCTGGTGGCTGGCAATTATCAGCGGTGTAATTATTGCTGTATTCAATGCTGTGGTCGCCGTACCGATTAGACTTTATATGTTTGGTGGCATAACTGGATCCGGTGCCGACTTCATCACTTCCTACATGCTTGCACTTGGCCAGGACCTGTTTGGTTCAGTCGTCGTCACAGTCTTCACTTCCAATTTGATCGATAAAGTTGTCACTGCGGTACTAGCCTGGGGTATCGTCAAAGCATTACCATTGCGAACCACCGGCAGGCTGCCTCGGGCAAAGTGCGTCGTCACTGCGGCATAATATGAGGTAGCGGTGAAACTGGTTCCGCTCAATATTGAATGACAACCAGTTTCTGAGTGGAGTAAGAAAGACGATGGTGCAAAAAAATAGTACAGCCACACTCTTTATTGAAAAAGACTCGTGGATCCAACGGTTACATCCGTTCACCAAACTATCTTATATTCTGCTGACGGGTGTGACTGTATATTCGGGGTTTCCCGGCTGGAAGTATACCAGCGTGCTATTCTTGGCCAATTTCGCCGTTATCGCAAGTGGGGGGATTCTGAAGGAAGTATGCCAAGCTCAGGTGCGAATTATGCTGCCCTTGCTTCTGTTCATGATTCCTATCTACGGTTTTCTTTACCCCGAGAACAAGACCATTCTGTTAGATGCGTACGGCATGACCATGTATCAGGAAGGATTGATTTTCGCTCTCATTACCCTTTTGAAACTGTCAGTGGTGCTGATGGCATCATTACTCTTTGTCTTCTCAACTCATCCTGCTGATCTCATTACTGCTATATCACATGCAGGTAAATCCCCTTCTCTTGCCTATCTTTTAGGCAGCCCACTGTTGTTGCTGGCAGGTATGCGCGAGCGGGTCGAAACCATCCAGGCAGCCCAGCGTGCGAGGGGTCTGCACTTAGACGGTAATGTGTTCCGACGTTTCTGTAGTTTGGCCCCGCTGATTCTCCCTTTGGTTATTGGTGCGATAGTCGAAGTAGAACAGCGCTCGATCGCTCTGGAGGTGCGTGGTTTTAAATCGACTTCGGCCAAAACCTCGCTGCGGATAGTTGCTGACTCGATACTGCAACGCATCGCCAGATGGGCGATGCTGGCGGCCGCCGCAGCTATAATACTTTTACGATGTGTCCGGTGAAACATGATTCAGCTTCAAACTGATCACCTTGCCTATCGACATCCTGGAGCCGATAAGCCAGCTCTGGATAACGTATCGATCGGGATACCGGCAGGAGAGTTTGTTGCGGTCATAGGCGCGAATAATAGTGGCAAAACAACATTATGTTATGCTCTTACAGGCGTTGTTCCCCATCTCTACCAAGGAAACATGGAGGGCCGAGTACTCATTGATGGGGTAGATAACAAAAACAAGACAGTGAGTGAGATTGCGCTTCATGTTGGCCTGGTACTACAGGTACCCGGTAGCCAGATGTCCGGGGTACGTTATACGGTTTTTGAGGAAGTTGCTTTTGGTCTTGAAAATCGGGGTATGGCAAGAGATAAAATACACGAGCGGGTTGATACGGTACTGGCTCTTATTGGTCTAAAGGAGTATGCAACACGCTCACCATTTCACCTGTCTGGAGGCCAGCAGCAGCGTCTTGCCCTGGCTACTGTTCTGGCTGTTGATCCTGCGATTCTTGTTCTTGACGAACCGACGACATTTCTAGACCCCAAGGGTGCGAGGCTGGTTTTTGATATCTTACGTCAATTACAGCAACAGGGTAAAACAATCGTCATCACGGAGCAGAGACTTGATCTGATCGCTGAATATGCAGACAGAGTACTGGCTTTTGACAAAGGACACGTAGTGATGGATGGCGCCCCAAGAGCAGTTCTGACTTCACAAGAAATGCGAAGTATCAACCTCAACTGGACACGATATACCCAGGTAGCTGATTTGGCACGCCAGAAGGGATTACTGGCTAAGGATCTATCATTACCTGCATCATTATCCGAGACAGTTGATAGACTTTCACACAGCAGGAAGACTCATGCTCATTCGCGTTGATGACGTATCATTCACCTACGGTGATTCTGTATCTGCGCTGCAGAACATCTCTTTAGAGATCTCGGCAGGGGAACGTGTGGCACTGACAGGGCATAACGGTTCTGGCAAATCAACTCTGGTCAAGCACCTGAATGGCTTGAACAAGCCTTCAGTCGGTAAGGTCTGGATAAATGGCGTTGATACCACAATCGCCAAAACCGCGCAGCTGGCTGGTCAAGTGGCGCTTCTCTTCCAAAACCCGGATGACCAAATCTGCAAGCGAACTGTTTGGGATGAAGTTGTTTTTGGCCCTAAAAATCTCGGGTATTCTACAAAGAGGATCGAATCGCTGGCCCAAGAGGCCTTGGCGCTTTTTAAGTTGACGCCTTTTAAGAACAAAAATCCTCATGATTTTGGATACAGCGAACGCAAAAGAATTGCGATGGCCTCTATTGTTGCAATGAATACCCCTGCTCTTGTTTTCGATGAACCGACTGCAGGGCTGGATCCGTATGAAATTTCGCTTCTGATTACCACACTTGAAAAACTACAGTCTGAAGGCAAAACTGTGATCATCATCTCGCATGATATGGATTTTGTGGCAGAAAATATTAACAGGGTAATATCCCTGGCTGATGGAAGGAAGGTGTTTGACGGCACCGTACGAGACCTCTTTAGAGAATCGGTACTCATGACAGATTGCGGTCTCTGCCAGCCCCAGGTTGTGCAACTCAGCGCTGCATGTGCCCTGGACAGTACTGCTTTATCTCCGAATGAATGTGTTGCAGAACTAGGAAGAAAAATTGAGTCAGGTTGGCAATAGTGGAAATCTAATCAGATATACAATACAATGAGAGAATTGTTAAAATGATCGATTTTCTGGATAAATAAAGGAGTAGATATTAGATGAAAATTTCGGAATGGCTGGATAGAAAGGATGAGGCAAACGCGGATATGTCGCAATTAGAATTACCCCAAGAGATGTCTTACGATGAGGATCCCGACGAAATTATTTTTTATAAAGATGTCAACCCTTGTGGGATTTTCTGTACCGAGAACCATCCCTTTGCCACAATTGAGCGCTTTGGTCATTGGTATTACTGCCGTGGGCAGGATAAAAACGCAGGGATTCACTCTCAGGAAATGAAATGGAGGTTGTTTACAAAGGATAAAAATATTGCCCTTGAAACTGCAAAAAAGCGTATAGAATAATTATTGCTGGATCTGTTGAAAGCTGCAGAGATCCTCTTGCATGCGGTTATTTGCCGGAGTCTCGGCAAGATGAATAATTGATCTTCGTGATAATGTACTCTTCTCTCTTTGTCTTGATTTTCCAAAAATTTGGAGTTCATTGAAATGACCTCCATGAATTTTATGATTTGTAACAATAAAAGCAATAAAATGTTCAAAGGTCAGCGGCCGTGAATGTAGGAAACCTTGAACAATTTCACATCCCTCACTTATCAAAAAATCATTCTGTGGCCATGTCTCTACTCCTTCTGCTATGACATTAAGTTTTAATGCTTTCGCCATTGCAATTGCTGCTTTTACAATAGCCTCATCTCGTTTATCAACACCGATTCCTTGGATGAGGCTTTGATCAATTTTAAGGGTATTAAGTGGTAGATTCTTTAACGATGTTAATGAAGAATATCCTGTCCCGAAATCATCGAGTTCTGTATGTAACCCCATTGACCGGAGTGTCTCTAAAATGTGTTGGGCTCGACTCATATCCTGAACAAAACAGCTTTCGGTTAACTCCAGTTTGAGTCTTTTGGTATCTATCTTGTGATGATTTATGGTTGCCCTTAGCTTAGTTAGAAAATCATCGTCAGAAAATTGCCGTGCACTGATATTTACTGCAATTGCAAAGTCATCAGGGAGCTGATTAACAGAAAGCTCAAGAATATGTTGGCAGGCTGCATTAAGAACCCACTCACCAATTTTCATAATCAGTCCAGTTTCTTCAGCAATAGGGATAAAAATTCCCGGGGAGATTGGATCTTCCCCAGGAGGGTGCCATCGTAACAATGCTTCAGCGCCACATACTTTTCCAACATTGTTGACCTGAGGTTGATAATAGAGGGACAGCTCGTTATTGACAAGAGCTCTCCTCAGCTTGGCGGCAATCGCAGTTTTTGAACTTATGAGGTCTTGTCTTTTTTTATTGTATATACAGACACGGTTGCGTCCAAGCTCTTTTGCCTCAAACATCGCAACATCAGCTTGTTTAAGTAATTCGCCATCTGGTAGTTCCTTGTCTCTAAATATCGCAACGCCAATGCTCGCACTGGCATGATGAACATGCTTCTTGCTGCCTAACAGGTAGGGTTTCCCAATAGAGTTACGAATTTTCTCGGCGATGGCCACCGAGACCTTATGAGCCTCTGATTCTGTCGTACCAATCCACTCCAGTAAAACAACAAATTCATCTCCACCGATTCTGGCGATTGTATCTGTCTCCCTTACGCACAGTTGGAGTCGTCTGCCAACCTCTACCAGCAGTTCATCCCCTAAATCATGCCCTTGAGTATCGTTAAGGACCTTAAAATTATCCAAATCAAGCATTAATATAGCACCCAGGTTATACTGTCGCTGAGCAATAATTGTTGCATGTCTCATCCGATCCTTTAATAGACGTCTATTGGCAAGTCCTGTTAACGGATCATACAAAGCCAAATGTCGGATCTGGTTTTCTTGTGCTTTTCTTTCGGTTATATCCCATAAATACCCATACCATTGTGTCTCGCCATTCCCGAGTCTATCTGGGGTTGCGTGACCCTCTACCCAGATCTCACCTTTTTCTGGATGGTTTACTCGAAATTGATCCCGCCAAGTTGATAATTTCTTGCTCGACACCATTATGCTTTTTCGTACTCTACCGGTATCATCAGGGTGGATGAGTTTGGCTATTCGATCCGAGTTACGCATTGTATCCTCTGGAGATAAACCATAAATATCCATAACACCTTTGCTTGCATATGAGAAACGACCGATGCCTTCTACACTGAGGTGAAACTGAAAGATGAAACCCGGAATATTCTCTGCCTGTTTCTGCAAAAGAACTGATAACTCTTTTCGTTCAGTAATATCCTGAATTGTTCCCTGTAGAAGAGCGACTTTTCCTGCAGAATTTTTAACCGGAACTGTTTTCTGATAGACTAACCTTTGCATCCCATCCGGCTGGATAAATCTATATTCCATTGAAATAGTTTCATTATTTTTCAAAGATCGCAGCAAGACTGATTTGACAGCACCCCTGTCATCGGGATGAATAAGTTCATTCGATGACCGACGACTGACGGTAAACTCTTTGGGTGAAACACCACAAATCTCATACACTTGATCGGACCATGTGAGTTTGCCTGTTTCAACTTCGAGCTGCCAGTCGCCGACAGATGCCATTTTTTGGGCTTCCACTAGCCGCTTTCCTGTGGAGGTTAGATTGTATATTGATTGTTCAAGGGTGTTGAGTGTTTGTTTAATCTGTTCCTCGATGGGACGAAAAAGAAAGAACAATTCAAAAAGAAGAGTACATATTGTCGCCAACAAGACAAACCATTCAAGCTTTTCTATACGTTCTATAGCCTTGCGTGCAATCTTCTTGTACTCGTCTACAGCAGCATCCAGCATCGGCTCAAGTGCATGAGGACCATAGGTGGTAAGAAAGACATAATCCGGTGAATTAATGCTCAATTCGGCAAGTGAATTATTTTGAACAGACTCAACTCTGTCCAGAAATCGATGTAAAGCTAACTCAAGACCAACCATCGGATCCTCATAGATAGTCTGTAAAATCTTGTTGTTTACCTTGGGGAGGTTTAATTTTTCTGAGCCGTAACGCAAAATCTGATGAGTTGTGCGAAGTTTGTTAGATGTCCTGCCGACCTGAGCCTTGGCCATGTCAAACTCGGTAGCATCGTGTGATATTGCCATAAGACTGCTGAAATAAGCAATTCTATTTACCAGACCTGCCTGATGGCCTGCCATGCTAATTATGTTCGCGTAATTGCGTTGGTCAGAGATGACTTTCTGCATCATAAAAAATGATGATGTGATGAGGATGGCAATTATGCTCAACCCAGCAATATATCTAAGCCTTAGATTCGCAACTGTTTTAGTAGGTATCATTGTCAGCAAAAGTAGTTCGGTGATAATTTAACATAGTTTATGGTAGTGTTTAACCGCCATTAATTGGAGTTGTGCCTTCTTGTATAATCAAGCTGCTTTATCCAATTGACCGATGTCTTGCAGTCCTATTTTTGCATTATCAAGAAGACTGGTTAGTTGAGTCGATATTATTTCGGTATCTTCACTTACCTTAACTGAAATTATTTTAGCTTTGGATGCATCCTGGCGGACATCTTTAATTTGCTCTGAAACATCCTGGGAATCCTGAGAGGTACTGACAACTAACTGTGCGATTGTCTCAGTGTCATTGCGCTGTTTTTGAAGTGCATTTTCAATGGCAGACGATATCTCATTCAAGCAAACCGCCTGATTGTCTATTGCGCGGATAATTGTAATCATTTGCTTACAGACGATCTCTATAGTCATTATCTTTTCACTGATGTTGCTGGTCGCTTGTTCTGTTTCATAAGAGAGTTCTTTGACCTCTCGAGCGACCACCGCAAAACCGTGACCATACTTTCCAGCCCTGGCTGCTTCAATAGTTGCATTGAGGGCAAGCAATTTGGTTTGGTCACTTATCTCCCGTACGATTGTGACAATGGTGTTGATATCATTTGCTGCGCGGTTAAGATCATCGATGACATTCTTAGATTTCTTTGTATACGCACTCAAGTCGTCAACGACCACATTTTGTCTCTGCACCTCAACTTGAATACCACAGACCGACTCCTGTAACTTGTCAGTAAAGTCTGCAGCACGTTGTGACATCTTTGCGGCATTATTGGCCCGTTTCTCAACAAAGGTGGATTTAGAACTTGTCGTAGTCGCTAGCATTTCCATATCTTTTGACATACTATCCAGATTGCGTGCTTTTTTTTCTATATCATTGATTGTCAACGATATTGTCTCCAATGTTTCATCGATGGCACCTTTCTCTTTCTGCTTTCGTTTGCTCTCAAATCTGATTTCCATTAGCGCTTTCTTAAAATTATTGATAGCACCGGCAAGAACTCCAATTTGGTCTGTTCGTTTTTGCCATGGTATCTCGGGAAACATTCCTGCTCCTAACTGATCAATTACGATGATCAAAGATCGCAGCGGGCGCTCTACAACAAGTTTCGTTAACAAAAAAATTACCAGTAGATTAATGAAGCAGACAACACCACTAACCCCAAGTATGAATTTTTTGTAATAACGTTTGGTCTCCAGAAGTTTTTTTTCTGATTTTTCGATTATGTCTGTGAAATTCAAGATCTCAGTTCTGGTAAGTTCTGCCTTCAAAGCTTCATCGGCTATGACTGCACCAAGTTTGGTCAAACTCTTCCTGAGCGCATTACCATCAGAAGCTTGATTGGAAATTTCATCAAGTTGTGTTCTAATAGCGCCAATAGTTATCCCTTCAGGCAGTTTATATACATGGGTTTCGATCGAATTTGTAAATGCACCATCTTCCCCAAATACTCCAAACGAAACATTAAAATTTATTCCATCCTCTTTGACAACCGTTCTATGTTTGGTTAAATCACGACGTTGTGCTCGATCAAAAAGGGTCTTCCATGAGTCTCTCCCTTGGAATTCAACGACCTTAATGAAATTAAAATTATCGTTAAGCCAAACTCTTATCTCATTTTTTGGATCGATCTTCAAATATTGAGTGAAAGATAGCATTTGGTCCTGTATTGCAACAATCGTTTCACGTAAATTAGTGCTATCCTGTTGTCTAATGTTCAAGACCTCATTGACATTTGAGGTGACCTTTTCATTTGCTTGCCAGAAGGTGAATATTAGTGTCCCTATACAGGCTGTAGTTGTTAGTGCTACACCCAATAATATTTTCATCCCAACTGAAAGTATTCTTTTGCTCATTCTATCTTTCATTTGTGTCACTTATTGTTGTTGTTGTTTTTCCGATAAACATGGCTGCTCTCCATTTCAAAATTATAACAAGATGAGTGGTTTATAGCAGTTGCATGTTATAGATGTGTTAAGAAGATGTTAGATTTGGCACAAATGATTCCTACGCCATAAAGTGTTGTTTGACCTTTAAAACATTATAGATGAAGAGATTTTCAGAGGGATTAGGTCTTATACAACAAAGAAGGATTCACCCTCTTTGTGTTAGGGTATTGTTATAGAGGGGAAGTGAGTAACATATAGATATGCATGGTAGAAGTTAACAACGAGACCGCTAAAAGAATTGCCAACTTCCACCAATCAGATAAATACACTTTTACCGAAAGAAAGCAGTACATCAAGTTAACGAGGCAAGTCCTTCGGCAAAATGCTTCCTTACAAAATAAGATATAAGTCTGGGCTTTCGAAAAACCTAAGGTACTAAACAGCTATGGCAAATGATCTCCCATTCTCTAGCCATTCATACTGTTCTTGTGCTATAATGCAGCGTGTTGCGGTTGGCCGCGCATCAAGTCTTTTTAGGCCAATCTCTTCTCCGGTAATCTCACAAAAACCATATTCACCACTCTCTATCCTGGCTAACGCCAGGTCGATTTCATAGAGTAATTTGGTTTGTCGATCTTTCTTTCCGAAATCGAAAAATATTTTCGTTTGCGTGTTACTCTGGTCCAGAATATCAGTTGCTCTGGTGTCATACTCCTTTAGATCTTCCAAAAACAATTTGATATCTTTAATGAGTTGGTTGCGTGATGCCAGGAGTTTGTTTTTAAAGTATTCGAGGTGATTGAGGCACATATACTCTTCTTCTTCGAGGGGTCGATCAGTCATAATAAGTTTTTCTCGCATTGTTGCGCTCCTTGATCAATTCAAGTGTTATTATTTCTTTGTATTGACATTTATCTCCAAAAAGCTTGCTGTACTCTCTGCCTGACAACAGGTTTACAGACAATGCATTTGTAGCAGCTGATTGTTGTGGTTGTGTTAGAAGTTCGATATAAACGTCTTCCTCCTACCTCAAAAGAACCTGAAGATTTCTCCTAAACCATTTTCTCATCTTCTTTTACTATTACGCTAATATGGCCAGTTTATTGTAGCGCCATGAAAATAAAACAATACAGAGTAGATCCAATCTACGATGTCAAAACTGAGTTCGATACCTTTCTCAGCACAGTAAAGTCCCGGGGGCTCCAACCATTTGCTGGTGAAGACAGTAGTGTCGGGATGGAATACGAACTTCAGGTTGCCGTGGAGGGTGATCATCAAGATGTCGACCTGCCGTCTACTATTTGGAACTCCAGCTATTATAAAAATGTAGCTAAGCGTACAGCTCGTGGTGATTTGCCCCCTAGTTGCCTCGAATCACTGCAAGATTTTCTTTTTAACAATGAATCGAACGTCTGGGAAAATAGTTGGGTTAGATTTTCTGAACACCAATTGACCCCATGGAGCAGAAAGCTGCTTGCTCGGGACCTTCTTGCCGACAAAAGTATTCCCCATTCCAGACAGCGCAGCGACGTGCAACGATTTCGTTGTATCGACAATGGAGAGACCAAGTTACGGCTACCTATCAGCTACTTGCTCAAACTTTCACTTGCTAACATTATTAGTACGGGGGAAACACTTTCACCGGTCTTATTCAAAACAGGGAAAAGTTTACTGGATAATTTCGTAAGTGATAATACTTCACCTGAAGTGCTCAGTTTTAATATCCCCATAGCGACACAGGGCAGGATAGGTGATCTTGCAGCAAAAGAAACAGCAAGAACCCTGCTGTTCAGTCAGTTGCTCATTCAGTATGCAAACAAAAGCTTTGGCCTGGAGGCATCAGGTCAAAAATGCCTACTCTACTCTGCACCCCACGCGCCATACAGACAGAAGAAGCTCAATGATGTCGTACCAGATGGCTTTTACCGCCATCTCTTTATGAGCCCATGTTTATCAGGCTGGGATAAGGGGGGAGAAAAATATAGATACATGGAACTCTGTCATAAGACACTTTCCCGCAGTCAACTTAACACCATCAGTAAGCTTAAAGACGCAGGAATAATAACAAACAATCTTATCGTGTTACCGAACACCTCCAACACCTGTCTGGCTAACAATGGTACCCATGTCTCCTTAGGTAGTCAGATCCTCACTTCGTTTGCGTCCCATCAAGAGTCGATGTTTACACCCGGGGTGGAAAAATATTACGGTGACCTCATCATCAAGATTGTTGAACACTTCCTGCCACTCTCCGTCAACGCCTACAGTTCGTCCCCCTATAGGCTGGATTTTGCCGATTTTCATCCAGAGAAGGTGCTCGGTTTCCTTCCCCATGAGCTTGATTACACTCACCTGCGAATGATCTGGAGAAGGTGGAAGAAAAAAGCCGGAATCAGTTTTATGGGTAGAACTATCACCCCTTTTGGTCCTCGTTGGCTCGACGAAACTCTCGCTGCTTTACTGAAGCTAAAAGGTGATCTGATACCTGACTTTCGTCTCATTGATTATCTGATCACTCTGATGTCCACAGAAACGTGTCCTGGTTTAAATGGAATTGTCGGTAATCATGAGAGATTAAAGGGTGAACTCTCGGAGATGGGTATTTTTGATTCTCGAATGTCCATGTACCTCTTGTATAGGCAGCGTCTCTTTAGCTCTTCCGGGTATTCGGGGTTTGAAGGACGAAGTTACTCCCTTTTTCATAGTGTAGAGGGGGATATGGCTGAAGCAGTTGACATTCAAAATCTCGTTACTGCTCTTGCTTGTCGATACATCCAAGAGGGAAAGGTTCACCACCATGATATTCCTGATCAACCCTCTATCGAAAGCGAACGGCGTCAAATTTTCTTTGCCGGTGCCGTAGGAGTTCCAACCTTCTATGTGCGCGCCAATACCAGCAACAGGTTGCTCCGAAAGATTCTTGCCAATGTACATTCTCAACGCAATAGCTTGCGATACAGTGGATATATCAGAGTAAAAATAGATGATTACAAACTCGCTCTTCTGCAAATACTTGAAACCGACGCTGCCGAGTTCATCGAGCAAATGGGTCTTGGGCCGCGCATACAATCTCTTCGTAGACGACTTACCGATAACACAGCCTCGGCGTACGGAAAAATCATTGATGGTGTTCAGAGTGATTTACCGCGAAACCGAAATCCGATAAATGTTTCTGCAAGCGAGTTCAACTGTGCAACTGAACACTATTACCGCACTGGACTCAAACAGCAACATCTCAGCGAATACATCTCAGTTTTCATTGAGGATTGTAAACGGATGGAACAGCTGGAAGATCCTCACTTCAAACAGGTTATGGCAACAATTACACAGGATATGTCAGGAGCTGACTTTATTAACAAGCATAAGGCGTCAATCATCCAGGAAAATTCCGCACCTGAAACTATCGCACAGTTGCTCAGGATAGCTCTGGCCATTATCAACCATGAACGTAACTGCAATTAGTACCTTAGAAATTCATTTCTTTTTTTTATGAATGAATTGAGTGAAAGTACTTATCCTAACTTATTTCCCGTTTACCTCGGTTAAAATAAAGTATTGCCTATGAATTTATCAACAGTTCCCCATCAGTATATAGATAGAAATTCTTTGCAAGTCATTACTGAAAAACCAATTGGAGATCGTAGTATACAATTCCTCTACAATACCTTGAGAGAAAATACGCCGGCTATGTTTAGAGCACTCACTTCTAAAAGGATGTCAAGCTTACTTGGTTTTGTTCATTACGACATGTTAAGAAATATCCCAAAAAACAGTCGTGATCTCTTCGACCGCTTTGGTGTAGAGTGGCATGAATGCGTTGAGGCGCTTTCTTTCTTTGATTCACACCGTAAATTTTTCGAACGGCAGATCCGGTATTGGGATACTCGGCCTATGGATCCGAGGCAGACAAGTGTTGTTTCTCCTGCCGATTCCCGTCTACTGATAGGCAGTTTTTCTGACACTTCATCACTATTTATCAAAGATAAATTTTTTGATCTCGAGGAGTTGTTAGGCCCAGACAGTTTATACCATTCCCATTTTGTAGGCGGGGATTTTGCAGTTTTCCGCCTCACCCCGGATAAATATCACTATAATCATGTTCCTGTAAGCGGCAGGGTAGTCTCCATCTATAACGTTGATGGTCGATACCACTCATGCAATCCATCTGCACTTATTGCCACAGCTTCCCTCTATTCAAAAAACCGAAGGGTTGTAACCGTGATCGACACCGATGTTGAAGGAGGAACAGGTATTGGTTTGGTGGCTATGGTGGAAATTGTTGCGCTGATGATTGGGGACATAGTCCAGGCTTACAGCAAAGAACGATATGACAATCCGAAGGAGATTGTTCCTGGGCAAATGGTCAGAAGAGGTTGCCCCAAATCTTTATTTAGGCCCGGCAGCTCTACAGACGTCTTAATCTTTGAGCCGGGACGAATAACTTTTGCAGAGGATCTGGTCAAAAACTCGCAACGCCGTGATGTACAAAGCAGGTTCACTAGCGGTTTTAAACGACCGGTGGTTGAAACCGATGTGGCAGTACGCTCTTTGATCGCTGAAAGATTGCAAAAAACAAATATAAAGTAAAAGAGGGAATATTATGAATGATTTGCTCTTCCTCGTCGGTCTCGGTTTTATTCTGGCACATTTTCTCGGCTGGGGCTTTAAACATTTACCGGCTGAACGCTGGCAGATGCTCGCGGTTGTTCCGCTGAGAAAAGCTGGGGACGATCACTGGCTGGGATCCAATTTGACCTATTACGGCTTTTTTGTAGCAACGAGTCAGCTTTTATCCATGACTCTTTTACTTATCCTACTCGGAGCAATGGGCCTGTCTATTCCGGGTACCATGCTGGCAATTTTGATAGTTCTGACCTGCTGTATTCCGGCGGCCCGACTCATGGCAATGCTTGTTGAAAAGAAACGCCACACCTTCACCATTGGTGGGGCATCATTTGTCGGCATCCTTATCGCTCCGTGGTCTATTCAGCTCAGTAATACAATTCTCGGCTCGACTCATTCGGAACTGCCACTCATGCCTGTTCTCTCAGCAATGGCGATCGCGTACACCCTGGGTGAAGGGCTTGGCCGACTTGGCTGTATCAGCTATGGCTGTTGTTACGGAAAACCTCTTAAGGATAGTAATAAAATACTACAATGGCTCTTTTCCCGGTTCAGTTTCATTTTTTACGGCTCTACAAAAAAAGTTGTCTACGAAGGGCAAATGGCCGGTGAGAAATTAATCCCAATCCAGGCTATAACCTGTGTGCTATATACATCTGGGGCGTTGATTGGCAGTTACCTCTTTCTGATCGGTTTGTTTACTTCCGCACTAATATTTACCATAGCTCTGACCCAACTCTGGCGCATCCTGTCTGAGACTTTTCGTGCAGACTTCCGGGGCTTTGGCAATATTTCTGTTTATCAAAAAATGGGCATGATAAGTGTACTTTATATCCTTGGCGTTATTAATTTCGTTCATGCAGCCCCCTACGCTAACCCTGAGATTCTTGATGGAATAGGTGTATTATGGAATCCTTCGGTGATCCTTAGCCTGCAAATCCTGTGGCTTGTTTTTTTCTTTACCTTTGGCCGAAGCACCGTCACATCTTCGATTATTTCCTTTGAGCTTATCAAAAAAAATATCTGAGCCAATTATTTGGGAATCAACCCGCAAAATTGACTCATTTGTAGGTACTCAATTCAAACAAATGATCTGCTCTTAACAAGAGCAGATCATTTTCTCTCACTCTTTCTATTTGTCAGAACGCTTTCCTTGCAGAGTATTAATAATTCACTAACCAAAGTCGGATAAAGATAACATCTAACATTTAGGTGTTGCTTACAAGATAGATTGTTTTTTCCTTTCCCCTTTAAAAATGGAGTATGAGATGAAAAAGTGTTTCTCAGTGGCGGCGATTGCCACTACCTGTTGTGTCATGGCCGCTTCCGCAATGGCCGCAGATGACCGGTTATTATCCCTGAACGATCCAATGGCTGCATTCCTTGAGACCCGTGCATACGCCGCAAAAATGGGAGCCTCCGCTGAATTTCGAAAAATGGAAGGTGTTGCTTACGACACCAAAAACAACAAAATCTATATCGCCATGAGCTCCATCGACAAAACCATGAGCGATAAAGAAGGCGATATCCAGCTACCAGAGAATAAGTGTGGTATTGTATATGAAGCAAGCCTCGACGCCAATAACGACATCAGCAGCCTCAAACCTGCAGTTGTTGGCGGCCCTTATGATAAATCTGTTAAATCTTCTGTTATCTCCGGATTTAAAAATAGATGTGATGTAAACAACATCTCCAACCCTGACGGACTATATGCTGATAAGCACGGTAACCTCTGGATCTCTGAAGACACCAGCAGCCACACTAACAATGCTCTCTGGAGATGGGATGGAAAGGAACTCGAGCGTTTTGCAACTGTTCCTACAGGAGCTGAAATCACAGGTATCGCTGTGACCGATAATGATGATGTCTTTTTCAATGTTCAGCATCCAACCGCAATGTCCAAGTACCCTTACAATCGTTCAACGGTAGGTGTTGTTACAGGTTTTAAATCTGCAGATGCTTTCAATGAAGTCGGCGTACCTACAGGTGACGACGTTTATGATGTAAAGGTTGCAAAAGGTTCGTATCAGGTCCTTGAGCGTGTTGGCGAGAAAATCCTTAACGATGTTTACGAACACAGTTACGGTCAGGTTAACCGTCTGGACGGTACTTTAAAAGAAATGTGTAACCACCCTGACGGCAACATGTTTCTACCTATCACAGAGTCTGGCGGTGAAGGTTACCTCTACACCAACTACGAATGTCGTCCAGGTACTGTTGCTAAGGCTTACCTGAAAAGAACAGATGATGGATGGAAAGTACTGGATGGCGAAAATGTTGACTTTGCTAGTGTAAAAGGTACATGGAATAATTGTAACGCCAGTGTAACTCCATGGAATACCGGACTCTCAAGTGAAGAATACGAGCCAGTTGCCGCTAAATCAGGTTGGCAAAAGAACGTTGCCGATATGACCGACTATCTCGGTGAGCAGGCCAATCCTTACGATTACGGATACCCTATTGAACTCATCCCAGATCCTAAAGGAAATAGTGCCACCACTAAGGTTGTTAAGCACTACGCGATGGGTCGTCTCAGCTATGAAATGAGCCGTGTTATGAATGACAAGAAAACCGTTTACAGTGGTGATGACGGTACCGGCGTTATCCTCTCCAAATTCATAGCTGACGAAGCTGGTGATCTGAGCGCAGGTACCCTGTACGCCGCTAAAGTCAGCCAGCAGGCGGACGAAAGCTTTAATATTGAATGGGTGGAGCTTGGTCGCAGCAACAGCGGTGATGTTTACGATGCAATCAGAGCTGTATCCCTAAAATAGCCGTGAAAAGGCTGCTCTTTCTGAAACTGCTCTTATGAAACCATAAGGGCTGTCCCATCTTGGACAGTCCTTTTCTTATCTATTTATTCATCGAACTTCCTGCAGGTCGTAATCTTATGAGGCGCTAGCCCAGTCGACGGTGTCATGGCAGAATATACATTTTCCTGTCCTGTGCCGGGATGGCCGTTTATGGCACGATTTGCAATCAGCCTGACCGTCATGGCTGAAAACAGGCCGCAAGCTCCAGTCTGTTCCCCGATGGCATAGGCTGCAATCATTTGATTCGTAATGTCTGTTTGGTCCATTTTCCCCATGACAGGGGCGGCATGATTGGATGAGAAGGGAATGGTCTTTGGCCGGGGTTTCCGCTGCTGTGCTGGAAAAAGCCAGAGTACAGGCAAAAATGAATGGGACAAATTCGTCTTTCAACACTATAAACTTCTCCCCCAGGTAAACAGAAAACAAGCCAGAACTCAGTTCAGTAGCGTCAAACGGCATCAAAAAGAATGCCCATTGAGGGGTATAAGTACCACGGTGGTTACTTTAAGTTCTTAAGTTCAATGCTGTCTTTAGGTTTATTGTTTTTAATACTGGATTTCAGGAGTAAGCTACTGATATAATCCAGCAGCAAAGGAGACAACGTCATCAATTTCCTTAGGTGAAAGCCTTTTTTCCCCTTTTTCCCAGGAGTTCATAACCGTTCCTGGCACTCCTTTTTTTACAACTGATTTAATGTAGAGATCCGGTCGATTGGACCAGAACCCGCGATCAAACCGGGAGCCGATATACCCCTCACCGGTTGAACCGTGACAGGTCGCACAGTTTACTCGAAAAAGTGTTTGCCCTCCCTTTTTGTCCCCTGTTATTTCCTTGAATCTGGCAAGCTGTATGGGCACAAATTCTGCTGGATCGAGATCAGGCGGAGTCATAAGTTCCTGGGCGATGGCCAGCGGTTCTCCCGCATGTTCCCAACTCCTGATGTAATCGACAATTGCCGTTATCTCTCTGTTTTTCAACTCTCCGCCCAGTAACCGACTAAATGCGGACATCTGGGTTGAAGTTTTCCCTTCACTGACAAAACGAAATATCGACCTAGGCTCAATCCCTTTCCCCATCCTTCCTTTGTCATAGCTCATATGACATCGGTAACAGTTGCGGGTATAAAGCCAGCCACCCATCACTACTGGAGTGCTCTCCACCAGCTGTCTCAACTCAGGTGTTAGGGGATCTGTATCAACAGAATCGATTACCAACTTGGCCTTTTTCTCTTTTTCCGACATGTGAGAAACCATCACTTCATCGGGTTGAGGGGGGAGGTCTGGGAGCTCAGGAGATTCGCCATTTTCTTCCCATCTGAACATAAAATCTGCCAGTGCCTCGATCTCCCTCCGGCCGAGTGTGCCACCATTTCGGCGCGCCCAAGTAACCCTGCAGGCTCCATTACCGATAGCCTTTTCAAGTTTATCCCTGTCATCATAATCCGCTGCAGGGTGATCATCAGCATAGTTGCCGTGACAAGATTTGCAGTTACCCTCCCACAGCCAACCACCAAGGACAACCGGTTCAGCCAGTACTCCTTCATATGTTTTCGCTGAAGCTGGGGCTTGTATTTGGATTACAACTGTCAAAATCAGAAAAACAAATGTGATCCGTGATCCATCCAAGACGTTCACCGCTTATTGAAGGAGATAGGCGGAGAGTGCGGCTAACTCCGTCTCAGTCAGGACAGCACCGCATGAATTTCTGCTGGCAGCTGCTTCGAAACCCTGGACAATGTATTTTGCAGGGATAAGCACAGATTCACGGATATATCCTTCCCCGTCAAGTCCTTCTCTGCGGCTGCCTGCTGTGGAGCTGATACCTGAAAGATCCGGCCCCAAAGCCTGAGAATCCACTGACTGGACCATCCCATGACAGCGATTGCAATGACCCATAAAGACATTTTTGCCTCTCTCAATTGTCCTGGGATCACCGGGGTGAATTTTCGGTAGCTCAAGCTCAACCAGCTCAACCAGCCCCCTTGCAGTGGCTTCCCAATTGAGGATATAGGTTGTGATAGACTCCAATTCATCGGACCTGAGGGGCCCGCCGAATTTCTGATGCCAGGGGGGCATGACCATGCTCGATCCATTTCCTGCATAGTACGGCCTGGTCCCCATCATACGGCCCTGTTCCGTGGTGGCGAGAATATAATTTCTGAGGGTGGACTGGTAGCCGACTTCCCCCAACCTGTTTTCAAAAAACTGCTTATCCGATAAGGCTGGACCAAGCTGGCCTACTCCTTCACCGCGTAACCCGTGGCACGATTTGCAGTGTAGACCGTATAGGGTTGCACCTATTTCGATCTGTTCCCCTTGCCTTTTGTCAGCCCTGCTCTGCAATTCTTTTGATTCGGTGATGAGAAGGTAGAAGAAAAGGAGAGCTGTGGCTATCACAGAGATGAGGGAAAACTTCAATAATCCTCCTTTAATCAAAATTTGCCTCCTGCACCCGCATCATCAACTCCACTATCAGTGCTGTTTTTTTGGTACACATATACCGTTGCTTCAAAAGTTTTGGGATCGCCGGGATTACCATTTTGCTTATTTTCCACCCATCTGGTTCGTATGACGACTCTTTTGAGATTTGCCTGCCACTGCTGGATAATGACAATTCCGACAGGATCGACAAGGGTTGGCGGATTGGATAATCTCTCTACATCTCTGGAAAAATTATCCAGCCAGGAGCTCAACTCTTGAGGAAGCGTATCGTACTGCATTGTTGTCTCGTAGATCCCCTGAACAAGATTGTCATAGCCTATACGATGCAGGGGGCTCTCTCCCTCTTCAGGTGCTGTTTTGATAAACAGTTCTGTCAAAGGGCTATTATCAACGCCATAACTCGGCATACCAAGAAAGGTGAGTATGGTCAGTACCCCTGCCAACAGTACTGTTCCTACCGCTGCTGCACGTCGTTTCAAGAAAGGTCGTCTCCTGCCTCGATCAATATAGGGCAGGAGGAAAAGCAGGAACAAAAGGATAACCGGAAAACAGATCCCCATGAGAAAACTGTCACCAAGTTTCAGTCCTCCCTGCAGCCAGAGAAAGAACCATGGCGCCTTTGTTGCAACAGGCGTATATCTTGGGTCCGCATGGTGCTCAAGGGGGGCATCATAAAAAAAAGTGGCTACAGCAATAAGAACAACCAGGGTGCTAAGAGAGAGGATAAGTTCTAGCAGCACCATATTGGGGAAGAAGCGTAACCGCTCACCTGTGTCTACTGGATTTTCTGCAATGCCTTTATTCACGGGAAGGGAGACTCCGTGCAACCGGGCAACCCGGTAGTAGTGGACGCCAAGAAACAGTAGCAGAGCGGTCGGCAACACGATAATGTGCAGGAGATAGAAGCGGAGCAACCCGTCAAGACCAAACTCAGGACCACCCCGGAGAAAGAGGGTAAGATTATTGCCTATGACCGGAATGGTTTCAGCAATACTGGTACCGATGGTGACCGCCCAGAACGCGAGCTGGTCCCAGGGCAGGAGATAGCCGCTGAAAGCGAGCATCAGGATACACAGCAGCATCATAACCCCCGTTACCCAGGTAAAACTGCGTTCTCTGTTATGGGCTCCAGCTATAAAGACCCGAAACATATGTAGTATTGTGGTGACGATCATCAGCTCGCCACCCAAGCGGTGCAGATCCCGTATCAGCGCGCCAAAGGGTACCTCAGTCTCCAGACGTATGATGGAGCCGTAGGCTTCGGCAGGTGATGGCGCGTAATAGACCATGAGTAGAACGCCGGTAACACCTTCCAAAACCAGCAAAAATACACAGAGAAAGCCCATGTACCATGTATTTTTAAAAGCAATGGCCGGTGCGCGATAGCTTCCCGGCCGAATGTGCTTAAAAAAACTTTTTCGTCGATTATAACCGCTTCCAGATCGAGTCTCCTCTATGGTCAGGTTTACATCGTTTGCTTTGTTTACCCCCAGATACATAATCCGACCACCTGTTAGGAACGTTTTTCTGTTCCGGTAACTTTCTGTCCCGTATCGACCTGAACAAAAACAACCTTCGGTTTTTGTGGATCCACCTCACCATTACTTTCTTTAGGGGCCTTTACTGTCAGGAGATCCTTGACCGGAACGGGGGCTGCCACCTCTATTTCAGCCGCACGAATAAGCTCATTATCGTCACTGACCAGTAATACAGGGAATCTGTCCAGAGATCTTGTAGCGGGGCCTTTGAGAAGGCTACCATCTTTTGCGAATTCCGATCCATGGCAGGGACAGACAAACATCCCCTTATCCTTATCCCAGGAAAAGAGACAGTCCAGGTGGGTACAGGAGCTATGCAGAGCCGAGACCCCTTCCTCTTCATGAACCAGCCAAAAGCGTCCTGCTGAAACATGCTGAGGTGAACCACCTGGTGGAGGTAACTCCGCCAATGTTCCGAAACGCATCATTCCACCATAACTGTTCGGTTTTACCGGAGGACGTAAAAACAAACTGAATAGAGTCGTAATTTTTACAAAGATCACCCCCACTCCCAACACCAGAGCGCTTATAAGTATATAGCGCCTGTTTACTTTTGAAGTCCTGTTGTGAGTATTTTTTCCAAGTTCATCATCTGCCACTTCTGTATCCATTTTTCCCAATATCTTTTAGTTATCAACTTTATAAAAAGGTGAATACCTCATCTCGTCCATTTTACACTCTGTGTGTTATGATATTGTTAGATAATGATGATGACCATATTGGGAGGCAAAGGGGATGTTTAGTACCTTAGAAATTCATTTCTTGTTTTTAAAGAAGAATTTAGTGAGATAGCGACAGACCTTCGAGGTACTTATCCTGTTTATCGGGGTTAGGTGAGAGGTTTTTGAACTATGAGATTGTTTAAAAACTGCTTTGCACAGGTTTCCCATGTATTATTTAATGCGTAATTCCTGCATTTATCTGAAGAAACAGAAAGTGCCATAGTGGCCGCTTTTCTTAAATCGTGATCTAGATATCCGTTCACACCGTTAACTACAGATTCGAGTGGGCCTGTAACAGGATAGGCAGCAACAGGAACGCCTGCGGCCATTGCTTCTAGAATAACTACACCAAAGGTGTCAGTCAGGCTGGGAAAGACAAAGACATCTGCACTGGTTAAAAGGTCCACTAACTCCTGTCCTTTTTTGTAACCTGTAAAACGTGTTTGTGGGTATTGTCTGCTCAACTTCTCTTTTGCTGGCCCATCGCCCACAACAATCTTATTGCCGGGCAGATCGAGTTTAAGGAATGCTTCAATATTTTTTTCAACTGCGACTCGGCCTACATAAATAAAAACCGGTTTCTTATTTGGAACTTTTCTGGCATGGGGTTTGAAGAGATTTGTATCGACCCCTCTTGACCAATGGACGAGGTTTTTGAATCCTCTTCCTCCTAGTTCTTCAATCAGACTGTGGGTGGCAACCATAGTTTTTGCTGCTTTACCATGAAACTGTTTTACAACCTTATAGCTTAGCCTAAGGGGGATAGGCCAACGCATACGAACATATTCCGGGAAACGGGTATGGTATGAGCTAGAAAATCGAAAATTTCTTTTTCTACATATAGATCGAGTTCCCCAGCCAAGAGGGCCTTCAGTTGCTATGTGAACGCAATTCGGTTCAAATTCGAGCAATTCTTTCTCAATTCTTTTGGGGCCAGCAAGTGCAAGAGAGATCTCATTGTAGGAAGGGCAAGGGATAGACTTGAACCTGTCCGGTGTAATTGTCTTTACCTGAAAACCGAACTCCTGGAGATGGTGTATCGTTTTCGTCAGGGTTGTAACGACTCCATTAATTTGTGGGTGCCAAGCATCTGTCACGATAGCTATCTTTTCCATAACTTACCATTGTTGAGGTCTCTGTCTGAGGCATATGTTCCGCCCATTGTATAATACCCATGTTGCCGTTTTGATTTTCAGCGAGTGCAGTACAACTCTCAACCCAATCCCCGGAATTGCCATATACAACATTTTCCATAGACGTAATCGAGGCGTTGTGGATATGGCCGCAGATGATGCCGTCAACTTTTTGATTTCTCACTTCCGTAAGCAGGGTTTGTTCAAAATCGCTCATGTAGTTGACAGCTTTTTTGCAACGATGTTTAAGATATGCTGAAATAGAGAAGTATTTATCTTTTTTGAAGATTCTGCACTTGTTATATACTCTGTTAAAATCTAAGAGAATATCGTAGAGGATACTGCCCAGATGGGCGAGCCATTTGTTTTTCTGCACAATACAATCAAACTGATCTCCGTGAAGTACCAGGAAAGTATCTCCATTTGCCAAAGTGTGAACGATTTTTTCGCGAATGGGAATCCCATTGATCTTCCTGCCCACGTATTTCCTGAGCATAGAATCGTGATTTCCGGGCAGGTAGACTACTTTGGTCCCATTTTGAGATTTTTTCAAAATGAGTTGGATGATTTGATCGTTAATTTCAGGCCAATACCACTTTTTCTGTAATTTCCAGAAGTCAATTATATCTCCAACGAGGTAAAGATAATCAGACTCTGTGTTTTTTAAAAACTCATAAAGCTGATCACTTTTGAGATTTATCCCACCCAGATGGGTATCAGAAATCCATAATGTTCTGAAGTGTAAAGACATATAATTCGCCCTCTGTTATTTGTTTTTTTAACTATAGAGGGAGATTATTATGACTGCTTCAAATTTGCGTTACAAACTGCTTAGGATGTTCGTCGAGACACTCAGCAGGTTCTCTGCATGTATTTGGTTATTTAATAAAAGGGTAAATCTAGGAGCCTACTAACGAATGGCTATTAGTTGTATTTTGCTTTCTCATCGTTGTCTGGAAGCAAATAATATGACCTAGCAAGGGCGAGAATATGAAACGTATCTGCCATAAACTGAAGGTCTTCGGCTATGGTTTTCATTCTCTCTAATTTTCCAAGAGCATTATAGCCTTCCCTAATCGAATTCTCCGGATTTTCAACAAGGTACTGCAAAAATCTACGCACAGAGTCGTTGATAAAGTATTGTTCGAATACACGGTTAATAATGGCGGAATACGTACCCGGCGAAAAAACAATTTCTGTTCCGCGACCTCCCTGATGTAAAGCAGCTCTTTGAGAGCCTCATCATCAAGACGGAGTAATTCAAGAAAGGCATTTGGACCCTTTGGACCAGTACAGTTGATATCTCTGCAGAAAGGTGTCACAGATCCTTCAACAGACCATTTTTCTCTAAATACTTTCAGCGTTACATAACTGTTCAACTCGTTCCAGATTCCGCATTTTTGGAGATAGGTGAGTCGATGGAACGGGACCAACCCCACTATCTGACACCAGACGCTTATTCCTGCAACATTTTTAGCAGACTCAAGTTGCTGGGCATATTTGTGATAATCCAAACCGGTAAAAGAGGGATATCCCTCACAACCTTCATGTTATCTTTTCGTTTGTAATTCTAGGTTCTTACTTTCCTTGAAGCGGGAAAAATTTTCTTAAGAGTAAGGTATCTGAAAAAGTCCGACTCCCCATATTTCATTGAGAGAATAAAGTTGGGGCTTTAGATTCCGCGCAACACTCTTGCCGGCGTTTGCTTGGTTGGTAAACATAAAATGCACCAGCGGATGGTGCAAACAAGGTGCGGATCGATTTCGCATCTGGATTAGAGCGATCTTCGAGGGGAACGAGGAACGAATGATTAGCTGAATAAACTGATTCCAGCCAATCTTTAGGATAAAAGCTTTCTGATATACTTGTTGCGACGGTCATAACTTCCTCTTTCTTCTTTGAAAAAACAGGATGTTGATGATCTTATTATACAACTATATTGGTCCACGTTTTATTGCGGATAGGCAGTAGCAATGTGTAGTCTGATTGGTAATAACCTTTTTAAAAGGTTAGATTTGCCAATAGTAACTGTAATTAGTCCTTGCTGTAAGGTGCAATTGGAGAAATTACAGGAAATGTAACATGGAACGTGCTCCCTTTATTCGGTTCACTTTCCACATTTATGCTTCCGCCATGCCTCTTAATGATATTGTTACAGATGGCAAGACCAAGGCCGCTTCCTCCGACGCTTCGTGACCGGGCCTTGTCAACCCGATAGAACCGTTCAAAGATCAAGGACTGATTTTCAGTCGCAATACCGATTCCCGTATCCTTGATTGAAACAACAGCCCGGGTATCTTTCTGATGCACCATGACGGTTATAGACCCTCCTTCCGAGGTATATCTCATGGCATTATCAAGAAGATTGTGGAACAGATTCCTAAGGCTTCTGATATCACCCATTACAAATGATTCATCAAAACGCTCCTGTTTAAGCGTGAGCTTCTTTTCCTGACAGACGATGTCTACATCGCTGCACAGGTCTCTTACACAATCAGCTATATTTATTATTTCAAACACCTGATGTTCTTTTCCTGCATCTGCTCGGGCAAGTATCAGTAATTGATTTATAATCGCAGCCAGATGTTCTGATTCCTGAGCAATCATTTCCAGAGATTTTCGATATTCCTGGGCTTCTCTTGGCCTTTGCAGAGCCAAGGTGGATTCCGCTTGAATAACAGTCAAAGGAGCGCGCAGTTCATGGGATGCGTCGCTGGTAAAATCTTTTTGGCGGATGAAAGCGCTTTCCAACCTGGTAATCATCTGGTTGAGAGTAGTCGCGAGTCTGCCAAGCTCATCCTTTGATGTAATATCGATTCTACGACTAAGGTCGCTTTCTTCTATTTTTTTAGCTGTTTCAGTTATCTTTTCAATGGGTCGAAAAACCTGCCTCGCAAGAAAGACACCGCCACCGCCTGCTAAAACAATTGTAAGTGGCACAGCCCAACAAAGGATAGAGAAGAGTCGTTCAAGGGCTATTTCAATATCATTGATAGGGCGACTTATAACCAGAGCCGCTTTAGGAATAAACAGTGAAGGACCTGGTCGCACTTGCTCAGCCTGCCATGTTTCTTGCAACCATGTTTGTGACAAGTACGACTCGTAACGCCTTAAGGGCGGCCTTAAGGGCCTACTTAATGGTCGAATATCTGGATTGGTTGGGGTGTAAGGCGTAAAGAATATCCGTAAACCTGTCTTTTGCTCTGTTCGAATCGTTGTAAAGGAACTCTCACCTGCCAAAGCTTTATCAATCAAGAGGGAAGGTAGGTCTGTGCCCAGTTTATGCTGCGTTATCTGTTGGAGCTGATCCTTGTCATAATAATAGAACGAAACCACTTCACCTAATTCCTCCTCAAAGGTACCACCAAGGACAATGGCAATAATATCCTTGAAACCGGCAAGTTGTTCAGCTCGGTTACTAAGAGACTGGTCAAAGTTTTTGTATAGGTTTTTGGAAAGTGTGAGATAAACACCTGTGGCCAAGAAGAGCAGCAAGATGCTGAGAATAGCAAGATACCAGAGGGTAAAACGGAATTTTATACTGTAGATAAAGTTCATATCTAGAAAGATTTCATCCTCAATCTATATCCAGCACCCCGCACCGTTTCAATAATATCCTTCCCTCGCACCGGATCAATCTTCTGCCGTAAACGCCTGATATAGACATCCACCAGATTGGACAGACTGTCGAAATTATCGTCCCAGACATGCTCTTCGATCATGATGCGCGAGATAACTGCATTGGGTTGCCGCATCAGGTATTCAAGAATTGCGTATTCCTTGGATGTCAGATCAATCTGTTTCTGGTGCCAGTAAACTTCTCGGGTAACGGTATTTAGTGTCAGGTCATCCACTTGCAACTCAGTTGATCGGGGTTGTCCCAGGCGCCGCAGAAGCGCTCTCACGCGAGCAAGAAGCTCACTAAAAGAAAAAGGCTTTACCAGATAATCATCTGCACCTGTATCTAAGCCCCTGACCAGGTCTTCCACTGTATCTTTGGCAGTAAGCATCAGGATTGGAGTGTCTATGTTCTTGGCTCGTAGATTCTGGCACACCTCAATCCCATTTTTTATAGGCATCATGATGTCCAGAATAATGAGATCGTACAGATCTTCAGCACCGTATATCTCCCCCTGCTCACCATCGTAGACGCAGTCAACCGCATAGGTGTTTTCCACAAGTCCTCGTTTCAGGGTATCGCAAAGTCTTTGATCGTCATCAACAACCAAAATTCGCATAGCCGTTTCTCCATTCCATGACATTTCACTTGTTCTAGGCGTAATTCAGATTAATAGGTCTCTTTCTTTCACAGTCATGAATGAGAAATCTAGCTTACGGCCAATGCGCTTTTGAATTTTGCTGGCAGCACTCTTCACGTTAACATACGATTTCTTCATAGTTCTATTTGCAATGTTTCTATGAAGTTACATCAAGAGGAGTGTAGCCGCCTTTCGTGTCACTATCTTGTAATAACAGAAAAAGCTGTGTTGTCTGGTCTTCACCTTTATTTTGTTCATAGGCGGCTAATGCTTGTGCAGATGATGGAGGAGGTGGCCTCATTGTCGATTCACCAGGTTCGCCCATCATCATGTCCGGTGGAGCAAAACCATTATTTTGAAGCATTTCAAGTAACTCTTCGCCACTCAATCCTCCATCTTGATTGACATCATAACTGCTAAGGGCATCTTCACCATTAATTGAATTTACAGTACCTTCAGTAAGAGCCGTAATCTCACTGGCAGAAAGCACACCATCTCCGTTTGTATCCCCAATAAGAAAGATATCTGTACCCTTTGGGGGTGGTGGCCCCTGCATTCTACTGCTGCGCAGCATCGCCATGGAGCCGCCCATGCTGCTAACGCTACTTACCATTTTGAATCTCCTTTACTCAATGTATCGACGACTCGTATTGATTTCACTCCTGGTAACAACAGTCCAGAAATTCCGTACAAGAAACATCACACCTTTTCTGTAATTATACCATGTCGAGATGAATAGAACATGAAATGCAGTCATTTCTTACCTGACAAAGTTCTGATGGGGTCCGGTGAACGGCTATGTTTTAAACAGATCGATTACCAAAATATTTTCCCGGTTTCATCTCTGGTTCATCTTCGGACGGTATATATGGCAGGACACGAATAATACAGGCAGCAACCATACAAATATTAAGGAGGTAGTCATGAAAACTATTAAAACAGTCATGTTATTATGTGTGACCAGCACCCTTATTTTCAGCAGTCAAGGGTATTGTACCGAAATTGATCAAACAAAAGCTCAGAAAACCCACACCCAAAGACAAGGTCCACCTCCAGAGGCCTATACAGCCTGCCAAGATAAGAACGCTGGCGATGTAGCAAAGTTTTTAGATCCTAAAGGGAAGACGATGGTTGGCATCTGTGAGCAGGAAGGTGATCGACTCGTTTTACGGCCAGACCCTCCACCCACAAAAAAACATAATGGCGACAGAAATCAAGGTCCACCTCCAGAGGCCTATACAGCATGCCAGGGGAAGAACGTTGGCGATGTAGCAGAGTTTGAAAATCCTAAAGGTAAGACGATGAGGGGCATCTGTGAGCAGGAAAACGATCGACTCGTTTTGCGCCCAACTCGTTCAGAAAAAAATTCTGATTAAGAGATTTTTTAGCTCACAGTCATGAACAAGAAATACAGGTCAGGGCCAATGTGTTTTCGAATTATGTCAGCAGCACTCTTTACTCTACTTGTTGTTTTTTCCTCTCCTGTCCAAGGAAAGGACCTGACTCAAATTGAGCAGGTCCTTTCTCTTGAACAAGTTGTGGTCATCGCTTTAAAAAACAACCCAGGGTTAGCTCAGCAAGTGAATGCCGTGGAGAGTGCTGATGTCTCAGTTTCTCAGCAACAGACTAATCTCTATCCAAACCTCATGTTGGAAGCGTCCGGTTCTGAGCCTTTTGATAAGTCGACTGATGATACTAACATAGGCGTTGAGTTGTCCTCATCGGTGAATCTGTTTAATGGATTTGCTGATATTGCAGCACTGAAAAAAGCTGAACTCCTTTTGGAAGCAGAACTGGAATCTCTTTCTCAGGAAGAACAGACTCTGGTTTTTAAGACATTTTCTCAGTTTATCCAGGTCCTCACCGCTCAGGAATTGATAGGTGTTGAAGAGGCAAACCTGAAGGAGAACAGCAAGTTACTTGAAAGGGTCGAAGATTTCTACCTGGCGGGAAAACTCCCGATCAGTGACCTATATCAACAGCAGGCGGAAACCAAACAGGCCGAGCTGGATTTACTTCAGGCACAACATGCTCTCAGCGTCAGCAAATTATCTCTTATGCAAACTATAGGGGTGACACCCACCGTAAACTATCAGGTAACTTCTCCCGATTTCGAAAAGTTGTCGCTTCAAATCCCTGCAGGTAATACCGGCGAACTCGCTCTTCTTGCTCTTGCGAACCGTTCAGACATCAAAGCCCAGGAACGGCAGGTTGAAGCTGCACAACAACAGATACGCCAAACCCTAGCCGGTCGCTTGCCAAAAGTTGACCTTTTTGCCAGTTTGGCCACTGATTACGATGGCCTCCGTGAAGAGAGCAACTTTTCAGAACAGTTCATGGATGAAAGCATTAATTCTATCGTTGGAGTAACTTTTTCAATCCCTATTTTCGACCGTTTCCTGACTCGCAACGAAATCGCAAAGGCCAAAATCGAGAAACGTAATGAACAATTAACACTCAAAGAAAAAAAATTACAGGTTGCCCTCCAGGTTGCTGAGGCCATACAGGATTTCCAAAAGACAGAAAAACAGATCGACGTTGTGGAAAGCAGACTCACCTACGCAAGCCAAGCCCTGAAAGCCTATGAAGAGCGCTACCGTGTGGGAGCCTCGACCCTTGTAGAGCTTGTCCAGGCTCGGACTCAATATATGACGGCAGTTTTTGACCGGATACAGGCAAAATATGACTTGGTAACCCAGAAGGTTTCGGTTGCCTATTATCTCGGAGATCTGGACCAGATGTTTATGGCGTTGTAAATGGAGAAAATTAGATGAAGATGAAACTGGGTATGTCAAGAACAAGGAAAATAGCAGCCATGTTTATCGGGTTTTTTTCCATCATATTTTTAGGTTGGTGTGTCTTCGCGCAGCAGAAACATCCGGGGTCAATACGACCTTTCCAGTTTGCTCAGGTGAGCAAGGGGAACCTTGAAGTGATTGTCTCCAGCACAGGAACTTTAGCGGCAGTCGAAACTGTGGAAATAGGCACGCAGGTTTCAGGGACAATCGACAGGCTCATGGTGGACTACAATGACACAGTAAAAAAAGGAGATGTACTGGCGGTGCTTGATCAGTCTCTTTTCAAGGTCTCTATCCAGAGTGCAAAAGCCGGACTGCTCAAGGCTCAGGCGGAACTGAAACAAGCAGAGGCTGAGTATAATCGGCATAAGCCACTTTATGAAAAAGGCTATATATCCGAACAGGAGTTTATCCTGATCGAGACCGAAGTCGATACCCTAAAAGCCTCTCTGTTGTCAGCGAAGACAACCCTCCAGCAAGCGGAGATCAATCTGGAGTATACGGTGATCAGTTCCCCTATTGACGGCACTGTTATTGATCGCAGTGTCGATGCAGGGCAAACGGTTGCAGCAAGCCTCAGTACTCCGACCCTGTTTCTGATCGCCAAAGATTTATCACACATGCAGATTGAAACCAATGTCGACGAGACTGATATCGGTCAGATTCAACAAGGCCAAGTTGTACGATTCACAGTACAAAGTTATTATGACCGAACCTTTACTGGAAGCGTTCGACAGATCAGGCTGCAGCCTGAAACCGTTGATAATGTTGTGACCTACACTGTCATTGTCGAGGCAACCAATGAATCCGGACTCTTGCTTCCGGGAATGACCGCAACAGTGGATTTCATCGTCCATGATATTGAGAAGGCGTTACTGGTGCCAGTTGCCGCTTTACAATTCAATCCGGGAAAGGGAGCGGGTAAAGGATCAGCCAACAGCGAGACTGAGAAGAGTCAACTTTTTTGTCAGGATGACCAAGGACTGCTGAGAGCCCTAACGGTTGACATTGGGCAGAGTGATGGCCAGCTAACAGTTGTTAGCGGAAAGAACCTAGTAGAAGGGATGAAGGTGGCAATTGGATTTGAGAAAAACAGCAATGCATCTGCCCAGAATAGCGGGTTCTCTCTGTCCCGCTTTATCGGACAGGGTATGGGCCCTGCACAGGGACCGGGGCCACGACCATGAGTAGTGCACAAATCAGCCTCAGCCGAATCCGTAAAGTGTTCTCAATGGGTGATGTACAAGTTGAAGCTCTAGGCGGCCTCTCACTTACCATTTGCAGTGGCGAATTTGTTGCCATCATGGGAAGTTCCGGTAGTGGCAAATCAACCCTGATGAATATTCTCGGTTGTCTCGATACCCCGACCAGTGGCAGTTATCACTTTGAAGGTGTAAAGGTCGAAGATTTGAATCGTAAGCAACTTGCAGATTTACGTAATACCAAGATCGGCTTTGTATTTCAGGGTTTCAACCTTCTTCCTCGAACCACAGCACTGGAAAATGTAGAATTGCCTTTGCTTTATGACAGGCATCGCATAAATAGTGATCCCCGCAAGAGTTCCATCGCGGCGCTTGAGCGTGTCGGGCTTGGAAATCGTCTGAATCATGACCCGAGTCAACTCTCTGGTGGGCAGCAGCAAAGGGTCGCAATTGCCCGTGCTTTGGTGACTCAACCGTCGCTCATTTTTGCAGACGAACCGACCGGCAACCTTGACAGTCGTACAACCTTAGAAGTTCTAGACCTCTTTCAAAAATTAAACCGGGCAGGCTTGACTCTCGTAATGGTAACCCATGAGCCGGAAGTTGCCCAGTATGCCAGTCGATTAGTAGAATTACGCGATGGTCAGCTCCAGAAAGATGAAGCGGTCTCAACTCCCCGTGACGCTGCTACAGATCTTGCTGAAAAATATTGTAGGGGAGCTGCATGAGACTCGGGAAATTGGTCCTCGTGGCCCTGAAATCAATAGCCCGTAACAAGATGCGTAGCCTTTTAACCATGCTCGGCATCATCATTGGTGTCGGCTCAGTAATCACAATGGTTGCCCTGGGAGAAGGATCACAAAAAGATATCGAGGATAATGTTGCTTCGCTAGGAACCAACCTTCTGATGGTACGACCGGGAAGCATAACTTCGGGTGGGGTCCGTGGCGGAGCCGGAACCCGGCCGAGCCTTTCCATAAGCGATGTCAATCGTCTGGAAAAAAGTGCAACCTTACTGCGCTGGGTCTCTGCAGAAATCCGTGCGAACAGTCAGGTTATTGCAGGGAACAATAATTGGAATACTACGGTGACCGGCGTTGCCCCGGAATATCTGGCGATTCGTAACTATCAGATCGCCAATGGTTCCTTTTTTACTGATCGGGAGTGTAAAACACGAGCTAAGGTTGCGGTATTGGGGAAGACGGTCGCCGATGAACTTTTTCCGGATCAGGATCCGATAGGGGCACGTCTGCGTATCCGAAATGTTCCTTTCAAGGTAATCGGGGTATTGGCGGAGAAGGGCCAATCTTCGATGGGAAACGACCAGGACGATATCATCTTTGCGCCTGACACCACTGTACTTTTTCGTTTAAGTGACGGAAAATTCGTCCAAGATATTTCAGCAAGTGCGGTCAGCGCTGAACAGATGGATGCAGCCAAAGCAGAACTTACAGCCTTACTGCGTAGTGAACATCACCTGGCCGCTGATGTTGAGGATGACTTTTTAGTTCGAGACCAGACAGAAATTATCGAGATCGCAACCAGCGTGACCGGTACATTGACCATGCTTTTAAGTTCTGTTGCCGGCGTTTCATTGCTTGTCGGGGGAATCGGTATCATGAATATTATGCTTGTCTCGGTTACCGAGCGTACTCGTGAGATTGGCATTCGTCTGGCTATCGGTGCCCGACCGTCTGATATACTGGCACAATTTCTTATCGAAGCAGCTATTCTCAGCTTGATTGGTGGCTTGATTGGCATATTATCCGGTTTGGGTGCGGCCTGGGCAATAGGTGTACTGCTGGGAGTTAGCACGGTCATTAATCCCATAATTGTGTCCGTTGCCGTTCTGTTCACCGGAGCCGTTGGAGTGTTTTTCGGTTTTTATCCTGCGCGTAAAGCCGCAAATCTCAACCCTATAGACGCATTGCGCTATGAATGACTACAAAGCTCGGTCAAGTTGTTAAGATTTCGTCTTTACATAAAAACAATTCTTTACATTTCCCATAAGAAAGCATGTCGAAATTTCTTACATACTTTTGAAGTACCTCAAACTATAACCTCTTAACATTTAACTGTTAAACAACCATCAAGAAAAAATCTACATCTAAAGAGTTGCTCCACCTGAAGGAATTGGGTGATTGATAGCGTTTCACTTTCGCGCTGAGATATTGGGAAATGTGGGTGTCTACGGTTGTCACTGTCTTTAAAATACGTTTTAGCGTCCCAGGGGAGGATTCCATTAAAAAAAAAGTGCTACAGATATGTATGACATATCTGTAGCACTTTTCACTACATCTCCACGATTTTTTTCAACCCAAAAAGCCTGAAAAAACTTACCTGGTAGGTGCTAAATGTCAGATAAGTATAGAGAATATTTACATCGTAGTCTATTTTTTGTAGTTGGGATAGTCAAATGAATGGCAACCCGCACAGAGAGGCTTGTTTTCCTGATGTTCTCCGTGACACTCCATGCAGGGAACGTCTTTTCCATAGTGCATGTTGTTGTGAGGGTTTTGCCACTTCTCGTCATCAGGGCGAGCTGTTGCCTGAACCAACTCGTCAGCATCATGACACTCAGCACAGGCAAAGTCTTTCGGAAAAGCTTTAGGATTGGCATCATCATGGCATGAATCACAGGAATTACCATCATATAAGTCAGCATGATAACTTCTTCCCTTTTTTTCTCCAAATTGTTGCAGGGTTTCACCCGCAACACAAATTCCGGCAGTAAACATTACCACCAAAGCTATAAAAACTATTTTTGTTTGTGGTTTCATGGCATCTCCTTTTAAGTGCAATTATGATTTCATCATGGTTCTAGCAGCAGTCATACCCATAACCATACAGTCTGGAATAGAGCAACTGCCCAACCGGCTTACGCCATGCATGCCACCGGTAACTTCTCCACCTGCATACAGACCTGGTATTGGTTGCCAGGTATTTGAATCAATCACGCGTGCTTGCACATCAATTTGAGCACCACCCTGACAGTAGTGAACTTTCGGCCAGTTTCGAACTACTACAAAGGGTGCCTCAACATATTTTCCCTTTGCCTTTCCCATGGGCTTGCCAAACTGTTCATCAACCCCGGATTTGACATAGCTGTTGTACTCTTCAATTTGGGCTTTAAGCGGCTCTAGCGGTACATTGAAGTGGGCTGCAAGGTCTTCAATCGTTTCAAATTTCCATCCCACACCGTATTTGAGTACTTTTTTCAAAGTGGGGTGTTCTTTGGCGTCTTTGTAACTTGTTATGGTGATTGGAGGAAGGGGCTTACCGTTATCATCACGGCAGGCAAGTTGTGCATCTGACCGGGTCTTTCTATCTGCAATCTCATTCATAAATCTCTTACCAGTCTTGATATTGACAGAAAGAGAATGAGCAAAATTATAAATCGAATAGTTTGAGACATAACCAAACCCGTCCTCGTCGGGAGATGCCCATGGACCTGTCTGGATATACGCCATATGAACAGGGACAGCACCAACACGGTACATCTCAAGCAATGCCTCACCCGTCGCACTTGCTGGGTTTGTTGACGGTACTTCCGCAGTGAGGGTCGGGTCTTGTGCTTTCCTGAGTTCCACGTTTCTGGCAAATCCACCGGTAGCTATCAGTATCCCTCGCCTGGAGCGAACATTTACAGGAGTGCCCTCAACATCACGACCAAAATAGTGGCCCATCAACATTTTTGCGCCAACAACAGAGCCATTCTCATCGAAAATGAGGCTATCGAACTTTGCTCTGGTTACGAGTTTGACGCCTAGTTTTTTACATTGGTTGACAAGTGGCTGAATTATGCCAGCACCACTGGCAACAGTTGTCTGGTAGGTACGAGGTACGGAGTGTCCACCTAGCTGCTGCAGATATGGGAAATATTCACTTCCTGCATCGAGGGTCATCTGAAGTGCTTCGTTAGCATGTTGGGCAACATGAAGCAAAAGGTTTTCATATGCCACACCACGGCCAGCTTTCATCTGGTCTGCCGCCATAGTTTCAGGTGAATCTTTAACCCCTTTTTCTTTCTGCAGAGGAGAGTTTGGCACTGCAAACAACCCTCCGTTAAACGTCGAATTGCCGCCGAAATATGGCATTTTATCGAAGACTACAACGTCTTTTGCCCCTAATTTCTTCGCTTCAATGGCAGCTGCCAGGCCGGTAAATCCTGATCCGATAATTACAAGTTCATGCTCCTCATCCCATTTAGCATCGCTTTCGCCAGCCACGGCATTTAACGCAGGAGCTGCTAATGTTGCAGCACCAGCCATTCCCATACCGACAAGGAATTTTCGACGATCCGTTTGAAATTCATTCTTTTTCTCCATCCTTACAACTCCCCTTGATTTGTTTGGTCATTGTACGGCAACAAGAGGAAACGAATGGTAAAGTGCCTCTAAATTACCGAAATTCACAGAATGGTAGGACCTTATCTTTTAGCTAAGAAATAGTGTAGGGGGGGCATCGGGGTATTATCGGGTAAAAGTGTCTACCCGACAGTGGCTTGTGAGACTATCCTTATTTGAGCAAAGGGTTCCCTGGAGGAGACAGTGAAAATTAAGAAATTGTGTCCTTGGCAGATGCGTTGGTTCCGGCAATTCGTCCAAATACGAGACTATCCACTATGGAATTGCTACCTAAACGGCTGGCACCGTGAATGCCACCTGTTACTTCTCCAGCAGCATAAAGGCCGTCAATCACGCTACCATCAGTTACGGAAAGAACCTGTGCTTTTGAATTTATTCGTATACCTCCCATGCAATAATGTACCTTCGGTAAGAGACGGATCGAATAAAAAGGTGGTTTCTTAATTGGGTTGAGGTCACTGGTAAATGGTTTGCCAAATTCAGTATCCCGCCCATGCATCAAGTACAAGTTGTAATTTTCAACTGTTTCAAGCAGTGATGCCAGAGGTATCATATTCACATTGGCTAACTCTTCAAGAGAATCAAATTTTCGCACAACACCACGCTTGAGGCACTTGTCCAAGGTCGTAGCATATTTTACACCTTGAGAATCAACGATGGCAACCGGAGTTCGGTTTTGGAGGAGCATGGCGTCGGTTCTCAAACGACGATCGGACATTTCATTCACAAACCGTTTCCCGTTATTGGCGTCTACCATTATTCCGTATGGAAATCCTGCAAGTAGAGTAAACATGGAACCAACCCCCCATCCCTTCTCATCAAAAGAAGCCCAGGGGCCAAGCTGTATCCAACTAAGGTGCACAGGAGACGCACCAATTTTCAGCGCAGCCACCAGCCCTTCGGCTGTGGCACCCGGATGATTGGTACTATCAATCTTTTCTGTCAGACGGGGATCTTGGATCGTTCTAAAGCGAATGTCATTGCCAAATCCACCAGTAGTAAGGACAACAGCTTTCTTTGCCTTCAGCTTCAGAGTATTTCCTGCACCTTTATGGGGAAAATGATAATCAGGTTGAACCAAAACGCCTTCGACTTTGTTCGAAGTATTGGAAATAAAATGCAGAAACTGCATTTTCATTCTTATCGGAATACCAAGTTTTCGACACATGTTCAGCATTGGTTGAATAATCCCGGAACCGGTACCGCTAGAAGTAATATATGTACGGGGAACTGAATGTCCTCCAAGATGATTAAGGTTATCTCGATAACTTACACCAAGATAATCAATAGTCCACTGTAGTGTTGCTGCCGACTGCTCTGCAACAATTCTTGCCAGCTCCCTATGATTCAAGCCAGTTCCTGCCTCCATCATGTCTTTGAGCATAAGCTCGGGACTATCCTTTACGCCTTCTTTCTCCTGCATGGGTGACCCTGCAGCCGCGAACAGGCCGCCGCTTATTGCAGAATTACCGCCAGGGGTGCGCATTTTCTCAAGGACTATTACATTAATCCCTGTGAGCTTCGCTTCTATTGCGGCGGCAAGCCCTGAGAACCCTGAACCAACAACAATAACATCGTACTCTTCATCCCATTTACTATTATCCACTGCTGCCAACTCCTTGTATCACCTGATACTTCCTGCAGTTATTGTTGTTCAAAATTTTTCTCCGCAAGAAAAGTGTATAAATTGACGTTTTTTCCACGTAACCCAAGCTTTTTCCGGATATTCTTCCGATGAGTTTGAATTGTCTCGAAAGCCAGATTCATCGTATCGCAGATCTCTTTTCCTGTTAAACCTGACCTGATACATGTACAGATTCGGAGTTCAGTTTTACTCAATTTCAATAGATCAGCATCAAGTGCATTATCGAAACCCGTTGTTAAACTGATAAGCTGTTCCTTTAGAATGAGCAAATAACTAAAACGAGCATTGTCGTTTTTTTCTGTCTTAATTTTTTCAATTCCGGGCAGGATAGATGTTTGTATTCTGCGCCGTATACTCTGCTCGAACTCTTTTCGTTGAGCTTCTATTGTTCCAAGGACATTTCGTAGAGTTACATTCATTTCTTCAGCTTGTAACTTTTGATTTAACAATGTTGTTTCAAGCTCTTTCTGTTCTGAAATATCCCAGACAATAATTGGCCAAAAGTTCTGTCCTTCCAGATTCATAGAGGCAACTGTAAGCATACTCTGAAATTTTCTTCCATCAACGTAGTTGCTCAGACATTCGATATTTCGTATTTCGCCTTCTTTTAGGGTTTTACAGGCTTCAGTCATTAAAGCCATTCCGTTGTCATTTGTCAGTGAACAGTATGCAGTGCCAACCAATACCTCTAGTGGAATACCATATATTTCACTCGCCATCTCATTGGCCTTAAATATCTCTAAATCACTATCAAGAAGCAAAATGCCTTTTCCTACCGACTGGAAAATCGTATCAAGTATTTTTTCTGATTTTGCTAAATCCCGGGTTCTTTCGGTGACCCTGTTTTCTGACGCTTGGCGATGATCTACAGCGCAGGTAATGTCGCTTAAAATGAGTAATACTCCTTCAGCAAGAGGATACCTTTGAGAGAGAGGTTGTATCTGAAGATTGAAAGTTCGAGTAATGCCTGTTGACGAAATCGATATTTCCTGTGAGTTCTCTTGTTGAGCATGTTGCAACAATTGCTGAGTTTTGCTGAAAGGAAGCTTAAGGAGGTCTCCGCAAAATAGGCCCTTTATCATCTGACCTGAAAAGAACATTTTTGCTGCGGGATTTACTTCAACGATACACCCTGCACCATCCGCTATTAGAACAAGGTTTGAAGTAGCATCAAATATACTTTTATATGTTGTCTTTTCTGCAATGAGTTTTCTATGTGATTCCGTTGATCCTGCTTCTATTGTGTCAATCCCAATGGTCTCCCACCAGTTGACAATTTCGAGTTCATAAAAATCTGTGAGGAAGCAAAAGTTACTATAGAGATGCAGAATATGTATTTCTGTTGCCGCCAAGTGAAGAATATGTTCTTCAACAACCTTTCGAATTAGCTTGAAACTGCCTATAAAATCTCTAAAACTGGTACCATGCAGTCTCTGGGGTTGAGCAATGTCTCTTAGGCAAGTGATTTCCGTTTCCAGAGCCTCAGCGAGCCTGTCTTCTGACATGGAAGACTCAGCGCCAATAATCTTATGCAGACCTGAAAAGATGCAGTGGAGGACACCATTTATATCATGACGTGAAATGAGTAGTGAATTTTTTAGGAAATAACCATTTTGACTCTGATGGTATTGAGCCATTTTCTGAGGTAATTCCGGAAGGAACTCCTCAAGTTGTGTTACTAATGGATTAATCATATTACCACATAAACTACTATTTTCTGTGTCAAGCTGAATGGGGCAACTTATTTTCAGACGAAGCATACCATAGATAGGAACTACTTAAAAGTGGGCTTGGTTTAAAGAGGTAGGCAGTAAAACTGACATAGATCGTCAATAGCCATTCGGGTTGGAAAAGGTTCTAAAGAGTTGCTCCATTCTGAAGCAACTGGATGAATGATAGCGCTTCACTTTCACACTGAGATGGTCGAGCAGGCAAGGTGAGAAAGATACCACTATATATTTGGTAAAAATTCAAAACAGAATATGTCAGAACTGATCTCAATTTCTACAAATAAGAGCATTAATTTAATCCTCTGTTGTATGCCAAGATCTAACGGGAAACGTATCTTTAATCAGCAGTCAACTAAAACATGATTAACTGCTATTGCGATATCTTTAGATGAGAAAGGTTTCTGAAGAAAATTAATACTACTGTCCAGGATACCGTGATGCGCAATAACATCCTCTGTGTAGCCTGATATGAACAAGCATTTAATGCTAGGAAGAATATCTTTAACCTGATGGGCTAGCTCTCTACCGTTCATCTCCGGCATTACCACATCGGTTATGAGTAGATCAATTTTACCCGCTTGGTTTTGGACAATTTCGATAGCTTCTTTAGCGGATAAGGCTGGTATAACATTGTAGCCAAGCTCGGACAGCACCTCCTTTCCCACTTTTAGGATTTCTATTTCATCTTCCACAAAGAGAATATTCTCAGCATTCCCTTTTGGTATATCAGGTTCATTCTGGACTTGTTCAACAGCTTCAGCAGAATGGTACGGAAGGAAAACCTTAAAAGTTGTTCCAATATCCGGCTCACTATAAACATTGACGAATCCGTTGTTTTGCTGGACGATACCGTAGACACTTGACAAGCCCAAACCGGTACCTTTACCTTTTTCTTTTGTTGTATAAAAAGGTTCAAATATCTGCTCGAGCGTCGAATTCTCCATCCCTGCACCATCGTCGCTAACACTCAATTGCACATATTTTCTTGGTTTGACATGAGAATTTCCGGAGCCGTAATCTGATTCAAAGATAACATTTTTAGTTTCAATGACAATTGTACCGACTCCAACAATTGCATCTCGTGCATTTACGCAAAGATTGGTGAGTATCTGGTCAACCTGAGATGGGTCTATTGTTACTGGCCATATGTCACCAGCTGGCCTGTTTTCGAGTTGAATATCTTCGCCAATAATCCTGACCAGCATGTCCCACACCCTGGTCACACATTGATTGAGACTAATGGTCTTCGGAGCTACCGCCTGTTTTCTTGCAAAAGCCAACAACTGACTTACCAAGGCGGCTGACCGATGGGCAGCATTTTCGATACCTTCGAGCCTGGAGTAAATGACTTCTTCCGGTTTACACTGAATTTTTGCCAACTCTGCGTGGCCAATAATTGCAGTAAGCATGTTGTTGAAGTCATGGGCAATTCCACCTGCAAGTCGGCCTATAGACTCCATTTTTTGGGCCTGTAACAGCTCTGTTTGCAGTTTCTTTTGAGTATTTTCAGCTTCTTTTTGTCTGGTTATGTCTTTAATAATGCAATATGTTTGCTGAAATTCCCCTTTAGCATTTTTGCCGACTCGTCCGTCAAGATTGACCGGAAGAATAGAACCATCTTTTTTGATCATTTCGAACTCAAAGCCAAGTATTTCACCAACTGCTTTGAGTTGCGGAAAATTGGTTTTAAATTGGTTTTGCCAATCTGGTGCCAGGAAGTTACCGAAGTTTTGTCCTATAACTTCTTCCTTTGAATAGCCCAGGATATCCAGCCAGGCCTTATTCATTTCAAGAAGGCATCCATTTTCATCAAGGGATTGATATCCCAAGGGGGAACGCTCAAACAGCTCTCTCAAATATCTGTTTTCCTGAACAAGGCCCTCCTCTCTGTTTTTAAGATCTGCGATGAGAGCTTTCTGCTCTTCAAGCTCAGCTTGAAGCCGTTCTTCTTTCGAGTTAGAAAGTGACATGAGGATTCCTTTTTCAATCGAGTTGCTTTAATCGGGGCAAAGCCTAACCTCTACAATCCCTTAATGTTCAACTGGCCACAACGAATATATGGAGCTATTCTCTCGTTATACGTACCATGTATTGGCCCTATAGGAAAGGAGGAGAGCGTGTCCCTTATGCAATACATTCGGGGACTGTCAATATGTTCAGATAGAGCGAACTTGCTCTATCTCTTTTCGGCCTCTTGATAACGAATGAAAAAGGTAAGTCCTGCAAATATCAGTACCACTCCGCCCATGGCCGTGCTGTTGGGTAGAGGTGCGCTAAGGAGCAGAGTCTCTCCAATCATGGCAAAGACAACTTCGCTCGCTTGGCCTTTTAGATTTGTTTCGTGCCAGAAGAAAAAGACTGGTGGCGATAATCCCAGAGAGAAGAGTAACGAGTGCAGTAGTGATAAGTTGTCCGTTTGAAGGTGGGCCCGGTTGGCCTATTGCGATAAGAATGAGCCAGAAAGGTGCGCTGAGCCAAGTGACATTAACAGCACCTTGTTGAACGGGTTTTCTAAGAGCGGATTGTGAATTTCCGGCAATGAGATATTGCTATTTTTAGCCTCCCCAGACCAGCTGGTTCCCGATTGGATAGCGAAAGGCAGCGATGAGAACAGGAAATGCGCTCTTTAGGAGTCCAGTGATATTGGAGAGATCGTTACTGCTGATATTGACCAGTAGAACGCCGAGAAACACAATGAAGGAGAAAACCCATATTTTCTTCGGAAATTTACGACCAAATGCCATCAGAACCACAAGTGAAGCAATGATAGTGAGCTGCCAGGTTGAGGCAATTACCCATCCTGGCACATGGTCTGCGCTGAAACAGAGCAGAGAGTAAAATCCACCAAAGCCAATGCTTCCAGCAATGATCCAGAAGATCCCGTTTTTTACAAAAAGATGCAGAACTCGCCACGGAGTCTTTACCCCTTGAAAAAGAGCAATAAGCAGCAACAAGAAGACGAGCATGAAGCCATAGCGGAGTGAGGCGGTGAGGCGGACCAGATCCAGTGCCCACCATCCACACTCATGAGTCTGTTGAGAACGAACGAAGTACTGAAAAAAAGGCCGGATAAAATGCCAATTGAGATGAGAGCGATCATTATGTCCTGTTTGGTGAAAAATAAAAGAGCTCTCCCTGGAATGAGTGAGAGCTACAGGCACTTCTCGGGTAATTCAGCTCTGAAAGAGTTTTCGTACTTCTTTAAGATAGAGTGATGGACAGATAACGATAACTCGCTCATTTTCTTTGATATGGGTGTCACCAACGGCGATATTCCAGCCGTCATCTCGTAATACACTGCCAATAATCAATTTATCCATATAATACGGATCGAGTTTGGAGAGTGGCTTTTTGGTGATTGGTGATTTCGATGCTGCTACAAGTTCTACAACCTCTGCATCGAATCCGTGGAGGTGGGCAACAGAGAACAGCTCATTGCGGCGAATGAATTTTAAAATTTCATTACCGGCCATGACTTTCTTATTCAAGGCGATATTGGAGCCGGTTGTCTGGGCGAGTACCAGATAGTCTTCTTTCGTAACCAGTGAAATGGTTCCTGCCTCAGAGTAGTTGCCGTTCTTGCGTTTTTTACTTCGCATCAAACTCTTTGCCAGCAGACAACTCATGATGTTTGTTTCATTTTCACCGGTGGTGGCGATAAATGTATCAACACCAAACAGGCCCGCTGCTGTTAATACATCACCGTCAGAGCCATCTCCATGGAGTACTTCAGTGTGAGCAAGATTGTAAGAGAGCTCACCGGCTCGCACTTCATCATTTTCAATAAGGGTGACATGCACAGACTTCTGCAATAGTTCAGCTACCCGCATACCGACTAGACCGCCGCCAAGAATCATAACCTTCTGCTGGCGATGCAGCTGGATATTGGTCAATTCCATGAGCCGCGGCAGATGTCTGTTAGCGGCCATGATAAAAACCTGATCATTTGGAAGTAATTCCTGATGACCACCGGGAATAATTGTGGATATGCCCCGGGCTATGGCTACGACCCTGAAAGGGAATTCATTATACTCCTGAGCAATATCCTTTAGTTGTTTATTGGCAAAAGGTGACTGATCAACAATTTCAGTGGCCAGTAGCTGGATCTGACCATTCGCAATATCGATAATTTCATTGCCTGCATTTAATTTTATCAGTCTGACGATCTCCTGTGCTGCCAGCTCTTCTGGGTTAATAAGTAAGTCTATTTTCAGATCGCCAGAGTTGAGAATAGAATCTTTCTTACCAAACTGACGCGAACGGACCCGAGCAATTTTACGAGGAATACCGAAACGATCACCAATGATTGAAGAGAGCATGTTGACAGCATCATTGTTGGTGGCCGCTATAAGGTATTGCATTTTGCTGGCACCAGCTTCCTTCCAGCAATCGATATCGAGGGCGCTCCCCTTGATCAGACGGGCATCAATCTGGCCATCAGCGCGAGAGAGCACCTTAGGGTCGGGTTCGATGATAGTTATGGCATATTCTTCATAGGCAAGCCGTTTGGCAAGATAGTAGCCAACGCCGCCGAGGCCAAGAATCAGAATGTTTTCCTGAGGAGTGGTTTTTTTCCCGAACATAGTTCCTGAAACCTGATAGCTCGTCTGGTTTATTGGGCAAGCTGGAATTACCTTTTCGACCGGAATCCGGAAAAGGGCTGGAAAAGGTTTTGATATATATTTTTCCGGAGCTGCATTTTTGATTTTCACACTTGATTTACAAATTTAACAATTGCTTGTCAATGATGCAGGAAGTGAGGGAGCGATTTTAAGTACAGGGTACATCGCCATCTTATGATTACACATCATACTGGTATAACAATTGCTCATGTATATTTTGAAGACTCTTTTTGAGATAAACCTGAACACAAGGTGACAATAGTATGGATGTACAAATGAGTGCCATTACTGCTCAGGCAACAGCGCAGAACCGGGCAAGCGTTAGTCAGGATATTCTTTTGAAAACGTTAGAGAAAAGCGAGGAGTCCAAGCTCACGACTGCGGCTCAGGAGCCGCGGCCGGTTGAGAAAACGCAACCGGAAAGGCAAGGTAGGATTGACCTCTATGCCTGATTGAGTGACTTACCAAAACCTAACTGACTTTCAAAAACGAATTTCATTTTTGCAGCAACATTGTGTTTACTCAAATGACCAGTTCTCATTGAGAAAATTGATGCCGGAATGGTTCGTTAGATCAAGATGAATAGGAGTCACAGAAACATATCCCTTGTGGATAGCCCAGACATCTGTATCCTCACCTGAATCTCTCACCGTAGTGCCTCCTCCTATCCAATATCGCTTACGGCTCCATGGGTCTTCTGTCTCCTGGATGGCATTTTCCCATAATCTTCTCCCCTGACGGGTTATGCGGATGCCTTTATAGCTTTTCCCGGCCGGTACATTCATATTAATAAGGGTATTGAGCGGAAGAATAGTGTCGAGGATTTTTGCAGCCATTTTTCGTGCAAGCTCACCTGCGACTGTGTAGTCATGTGGAGACTCACCAGCCAGTGATATTGCCATGGAGGGGACACTGTACATGGTACCTTCCATGGCAGCGGAAACTGTACCTGAATAGGATATATCATCGCCAATGTTCGGGCCCGCATTGATGCCGGAAACCAACAGATCTGGCTTCTGGTCAAGTATTTTTCCGAGCGCGAGGATAACGCAATCAGTGGGAGTTCCATCTACTGTGTAGGTGTCCTCGGCAATTTCTCGTACCTGGAGCGGTCTGCTCATGGTGAGTGAGTGTGAAACAGCAGAATTGTCTCTGTCAGGTGCAACGACGACTGTACGGCCTAAAGATGACATTGCCTGCCGTAAAACGTCTAGGCCTTTGCTGTGGATGCCGTCATCATTTGTAACGAGTATTGTTCGCATATAGTAATCCTGTTAGAGGGCTATAGGGTCGTTTCGTTAAACGCTTCACTTGTTGCAATTTCCCAGAAGGCTGCAATTACTGGGTTGCGTCTGTTTTTTTCAGCTGTGCAGACACCGACTGAAAATGGTTCAAGCTGGGGGCTGACATCGAGAGTTTTTACCTGTTCCTGCAGGACGCTCTGTTCAAGAACGAGTTGTGGAACTACTCCCACGCCACAGCCCATACCAACCATGGCAATAATCGCCTCGTTTCCGGCTACTTGGGAGTAGATGTTTGGGCGTATCTTTTTTTCGGAAAACCATCGGTCGACCCTTTCTCGACTGAGACCTCGTTCGGCGACGATGACTGGAGTTTGCCTCCAGTCGATAACTGCTCCTCTGTACTTAATGGTCGCCGGGTTGTTGCTTGGGGCGATAAAGATGAGCGGCGTCTTGATCAGTTCGATATAATCTATTCCGTCCGGCTGTTCATTGGGAAGAGCCGCAACGGAAATGTCTGCTTCGCCGCTGTAGAGCTTAAATAGTGCTTTAGCTGCATCGCCGGTTTGCAGATGGAGAAGCACCTCTGGATGAGCCTTACGAAAACGACTGAAGATTACGGGAAGGATAGAGAGAATTGCAGTTACGGAGCAATAAAGAGATAGCTCACCGCGAAGAATATCATCTTGGGAGAGTTTGTTTTGCAGTTCGCTCCAGCGATGGATGGACTCTTCTGCATATTCTCTGAATACCAGGCCGGCAGGAGTAAGGCTGACGGACCGTTTATCACGGTGAAAGAGTTGTTGGCCAAGTTCATTTTCAAGTCGCTGCATTGAACGAGTCAGTCCGGACGGTGTGATATTACAGGCCTGGCTGGTTCGCCCAAAATGCAGTGTTCCTGCGAGATGACGGAATAGCTTGAGTTCACGTATATTCATATATTATTAAGGGCAGGCAGTAGTCAATAGCTTCATTGAACAGAGAACGATCCTTAACGTACACCTTTGAACGCATGATTGCGAATTATGCAATACTGTATCACGAACAAATCACTTGACGCAATAGACGTTTCTCAATATATGAGGTCTAATGCCGAACGTAGGCAGACTGTACGTTATGAAATACTGGTGTACGTTAAATACTTCTTCTGGTGTGGAATCGCTGTAATGATAGTTGAGTGATTTTGATGCCAGGAACGTCGGCAGAAATGTTTCTTGCCAGACCGATATAAAATATACAATCAGGGAGATAGAAATGGGCCAGAATTATTTCAATACCTTGCCGCTTCGTCGGCAGCTTGAAGAGCTTTCCCAGTGTCGTTTTATGGATCCTTCAGAGTTTGAAGGTGTTGAAGCTTTGAAAGGGAAAAAAATTGTTATCGTTGGTTGTGGTGCCCAGGGCCTGAACCAGGGGTTGAACTTGAGAGACAGTGGACTGGATGTCTCCTATGCTCTGAGAGGAGCTGCTATTGCTGAAAAACGCCAGTCCTGGAAAAATGCCTCCGACAATAGCTTTTCAGTAGGCTCTTATGAAGAGATGATTCCTACAGCCGATCTGGTCATCAATCTGACTCCGGACAAACAGCACACCAATGTTGTTTCTACCGTTATGCCGTTGATGAAAAAAGGTGCCTGTCTCTCCTATTCACACGGCTTTAATATTGTTGAAGAGGGCATGAAGATACGGGAAGACCTCACTGTCGTCATGGTCGCTCCAAAAGGGCCGGGCACAGAGGTTCGAGAAGAATACAAGCGTGGTTTTGGTATTCCTACCCTGATTGCTGTGCATGGTGAGAATGACCCGAACGGTATGGGTTGGGAAATTGCTAAAGCGTACTGCTGTGGCACTGGTGGAGATCGTGCCGGTGTTTTGCAGTCATCTTTTATTGCCGAAGTGAAGTCCGACCTCATGGGAGAGCAGACTATTCTTTGTGGTATGCTCCAGGCCGGTTCTCTCCTGCTGTTTGATAAGATGGTAGAGAAAGGAGTGGATGCCAGTTATGCTTCCAAGCTGGTTCAGTATGGTTGGGAGGTCACCACCGAGGCGCTCAAGCATGGTGGCATCACGAATATGATGGATCGTCTCTCCAATCCTGCTAAAATTAAAGCCTTTAATTTATCTGAAGAGTTAAAGGAAATTCTGCAGCCGTTGTTTGAAAAGCACATGGATGACATCATGTCAGGCCATTTCTCTACAACCATGATGGAAGATTGGGCAAATGACGATGTGAATTTACTGGGATGGCGCCAGGAGTCTCATGAGTCGGCATTTGAAAAAACAGAGAATACTGATGTCGAGATCAGTGAGCAGGAATATTTTGATAAAAATATCCTGATGATCGCTATGGTGAAAGCAGGTGTTGAGCTTGCCTTTGATGTTATGGTCTCAGCTGGCATCAAAGAGGAGTCAGCTTACTACGAATCCCTGCATGAAACTCCACTTATTGCCAATACTGTTGCTCGTAAGAAACTTTATGAGATGAATGTGGTTATTTCAGATACTGCAGAATACGGTAACTATCTCTTTGCCCACGCTGCCAAGCCTCTGCTCGCTGATTTCATGAAGAATATTGATCTCGACGTGGTTGGTAAAGGTCTTGATCTCAAAGATACCGGTGTAGATAATATCGAGTTGATCAGAGTAAACGATGCAATTCGTTACACCAATGTCGAGGTCATTGGTGAGGAACTTCGTTCACATATGGGTGCAATGAAGCCAATTTATTAATTATTTGATAAATTTTTCAGCACACCCCTGCAGTTGTTGATTTATACTGCAAAATATGGCCCCCGGCAGGTTTTCCTGCTGGGGGTTTTTACGTTTATTCGAAAAATATAAAGCAATTTGTGTTCCTTACACCATGTACTTATCCAAGACTGTTGTAAAAAAGTAAGAGCTGAGAATTATAGTCCTTTCATATTAAGCCTGAAGGAACAGACTGTTACATGATATACGTAAAGTGTGCAATGCGCCTTGAATGCGCATTAGGCTATGAAGCTATCTCACTTGAAGACCTGTTTCTTCGTGTTGCTTAATATTCTCCTGGCCAGGAGTGAGTTGAGTAGATCCGTAAACAAATGTAAAAGGTCAATTATTAAAAAGGAGAGGACGTTATGAAGCGTATTTCACTGCTGGTTGCTGTGGTTATTACTCTTGTTGTAGGTTTTTCAGGAATTTCAGTAGAAAGTTTTGCCGCAACAAAAACTGCTAAAGAGACCACTCAATCTGTATCCCAAAAGATAAATATAAATACTGCCGATGAGGCCATTCTCAGTACTCTTCCTGGAATTGGAGAAAAAACAGCCTTAGCTATTACCACCTACAGAAAAGATAATGGCAAGTTTAAGTCCATTGATGAACTAACATTGGTGAAAGGAATTGGCCCGAAAAAGCTCGAAAAAATCAGGCCACAACTGCAAACAATCTAATAACGGCTGGTAATTGATTTGCTCTACAGGCGAATTAACAGTGTATAGCGTTAATTGATTGTGTTGGAATTTGATCGACCCGGCTAAGGTTCTAAATACCTTTACCGGGTTGTTTTGTTTCTGATTTATTTTTTATTTGATCTACATGGACAAAAAAAAGACAGAGGCATATACTTTGGACAACTAATTCGGTTATATGGAATCCTTACTTGGTGGCAACAATGAAGGAAAATGTAACCAAGAAATATTTTGGATAGTGTTTAACCCAAGAGTAAACTCAGATAAAAGAATATGCGAATCGTCCATACCATTTCCCCGTCTAGAAGTAAGCAGAGAGCTGGCAGTAACCTTTTAAAGGGACTTCTTCTCTTCCTTTTGGCTCTATCTGTAATGTTTGGTCTGTCAGCAAATGCCCGTAACGCTATTGCCAGTGTGGAGGTTTCTTTTTTCTACAGCGATACCTGTCCTCATTGCCATGCGCAGATGGGGTTAATGCAGGCTTTAGCGCAACACAATGACGATATTGTTATACACTTTCATGAAATATCACGAGATGCTGAACAATGGAAAGACTACAGAGAATCGAATAGTATTACTTCATCGTCGATTCCCCGTACCGTTATTGGTGATAAGTCATTTATTGGCTACTCCCCAACAGGAACAGCATTACAGTATTCAAAACCATTTCAGGGGTATCATGGCAATACGACCCAGATCATCAAGGCCATAGAAGGTAAGCTTGGCCATAAAGTCCAGCTTGGTGATTTCATTCGGCCCGCTGCTGCCGATAGGGTCCTACCCATTGGCTGGCCTTTGCTTATTCCACTTCTCTATTGCCTGAGCTATTTTGTCTTTCGTAAAAAACTGGCCCAACCTCAAAAGTTGCGATTGTGGTTGGGCGGATTGGCGGCGCTTTTACTTCTGGCAGGATTTACCCTGCTCAGTACGTTCTCAGAGCATGAGATCCAGAGTTTTGCTGAAAGCCTGCCTTATCCATTATTTGTTGTAACCATAGCTCTTGCGGATGGTTTTAACCCATGTGCTTTTACAGTTTTGATCATATTGCTTAGTCTGCTCACTCATACCAAGGGGCGTAGAGATATGGCTCTGATAGGCTGTACTTTCATTGTCACATCTGCAGTAATGTATTTTATATTCATTATGCTCATGGTGATTGCCGGCAGTTTTTTTATGGAAGAGTATGGCCGGACAATCATGATTGTTTTAGGCGTTGTTGTGGGAATAGCAGGGTGCATAAATATCAAGGACTATTTCTTCCTCCACAAGGGATTTACCCTTGGTATCTCATCGAAGCAACAGGCCCAATTTGGCAGAAAAGCGTCAGCCATTGTTCGAGATTTGAACCGAGGTGGAAGAAAACTCTACCTTGCAATAGGAGCCACGATAGTACTAGCCATTTTTGTCAATATCATTGAGCTTGGCTGCACTGCCATGTTGCCTGTCGTGTACATGACAACCCTTGTTAACAGGTTCGACTCATATGCTGGCTATAGCTTCTGGACAGCGATATACGCAGGAGTATATGTCGTTCCCCTGTTGATGATTCTTGCCAATTTCGTCTATTTCTTCACCTCAATACGCATTGGTGAAGAGACGGGACGATTACTCAAGCTTCTTGCCGGGTCGTTCATGTTATTTTTTGGACTGGTGATGATATTTAAACCAACACTGCTTGTTTTTCATTAAAGTGACATTGCATTTCACGTTTTTTGCTTGCTGTTTCTTGGGTTCCTAGGCAAGGAACATACAATTATGAGGGGAACATGATGTTAGTGAAAGACTTAATGGTTCCGGTGACAGATAAATGGTTATCACCCGAAATTACACTCTATGAGGCTGTCTGCGTTATGCAACAGACGGAAAGTAGCGGTGAGTCACACGTCAATGGCATGCTCGTGCTGGAACATGGGGCAAATCTTGTGGGGATATTGTCAATAAAAGACGTGGTCCGAGCAGTTATTCCAAAGTATATGGAAAAAAATCTGCGCAGTTTTGCATGGGATGGGATGCTTGAAGAGTATGCCAGGAAGGCGAAGCAGGTCAATGTTTCAACGATTATGTCGAGAATACTTATCACAATTGGGCCAGCTGATTCGTTGATGCGTTGTGCCGATCTTATGATCAATAACCGTTTACAGCGATTGCCGGTTGTTGATGATTCAGGTCGCGTACTTGGAGTTATTCATATCCAAAATCTTTATGAGCATATTGCCGATCTGATCTGCTCTGGTGAGGAAGAGTGATGGTGTCAACGACTGGCCAGGAAGTCATTACTCTGGGCGCAGAATTCTGGATCGCAACGGCTATTTTTACAGTAGCTCTGATTGCCATTATATCCGAGAAGATCCATAAGACAGTGGTTGCCATATTTGGTGCCTCGTTAGTGCTGATAGCAAAAATTCTAGACCAGCATGAGGCCTTTCATCTAGAGGAGTTTGGTGTTGACTGGAATGTTATTTTTTTGCTGATAGGTATGATGATTATAATCAGCCTGATCCGTCCGACCGGCCTGTTTGAGTATATAGCCATTCGATGTGCAAAGCTGGCTAAAGGTGAACCTCTAAAAATTATGGTGCTCTTTGCAGTCATTACGGCTGTTCTTTCGGCTCTTCTGGATAATGTGACAACCGTCTTGCTTTTGGCCCCTGTAACTCTGCTCATTGCTGAAGCGCTGCAGGTTGACGCCATTCCTTTTCTCATTGTCGAAGCGATGGCCTCTAATATAGGTGGTACGGCTACTCTTATCGGAGATCCGCCTAACATTATGATTGCCTCGAAGGCAAAACTCACTTTTGTCGATTTTGTTTTACACCTGGCACCTATTGTTGTTGTGATAATGGTCGTCTTCGTGGGTATTGTCATACTGTTTTTTCGTAAAAAGCTTGAGGCAAAAGATGAGTTGAAGCATCGTATAATGACTATGCAGGAAAGGGATGCGATTAAAGATCCCATCATGTTGAAGAAATCGTTAGTTGTTCTTGCAATGGTGTTGGTCGGTTTTATCCTTCATGGGCAATTTAACTACGAGCCGGCAACCGTGGCACTTTTCGGGGCCGGGTTACTACTTCTACTTTCTGGAATTACAGAGCCACACAGAGTGCTTGCTGAGATTGAGTGGCCGGTAATTTTCTTTTTTATCGGCCTTTTTGTAATGGTTGGTGCTTTGGTAAAAGTTGGATTTATACGTTTACTCTCTGTTGAAGTACTTGAGCTGACCCAAGGGAATATGATGACCACCTCCATGTTTATCATGTGGTTTTCAGCAGTTGCTTCAGCAGTGGTGGATAATATCCCTTACGTGGCGACGATGAATCCGCTGGTGATTGATATGGCAAGGGAAATGTGGCCTGAGCTTTCAGGTACTGCACTTCTTCAACACCCGGATCTGATGCCTGTATGGTGGTCGCTTGCTCTAGGCGCTTGTCTTGGGGGAAATGGTTCGGTGATAGGTGCGTCTGCCAATGTGATTGTGGTGGGAATAGCTGAAAAAGCCGGATACAAAATAAGTTTTTTGCGCTTTATGGCGTATGGGGCGCCAATTACCTGTATTACAGTCTTTATTTCTATGTTGTACGTGCTGTTGCGGTATTATGCTTTTGGTTGAGGAAACTTGAGTGAGAAGTGTTAAAAACATGCCGGGCAAGTGGGAATTCCTGCCCGGCATTACAACATGTTTATTTAGAGACGACTGGATATTCGTTGCGGTACCAGGCTTTCCATCCCCCTTTTAGGGCGTATACGTTAGTATATCCATTAGCGATGAGTTTTCGTGCCAAACTGGCACTAGTAGCCTCGTTGGGTCAGGCGCAGTAGAGGACAATCTTTTTATCTTTTGGAAAACTGTTGCCCCACTGTGCGAACTCGCCTCCACTCGCCCTGATAGCTCCGGGGATCTTGAATTCACTGGTGCTCCAATCCCTTCCGGACCGGACATCCAGGATGACCACGTCATCTGAACCGATCACTTCTTTAAGTTCCTGCACTTCCATAAGGCCTACTGAACCGGCTAAAGCAGGTGAGACGGTAAAGCATATTGCTGCAAGTAAGAGAAAAAATATTTTTTTCATGAAAAACCTCCTGTGTTCAGGTTGTTGAGTTAGTGACTTCATATGCAGGTTTTTTCCACAACCAGAATGCAGAGATTGCAGTTGTGGCTGCAAGAGCCAAAAATGTGAAGCGAAAAATGACATCCGCGTGCTCATTGACTACTGAGAGGTAAAGTGAAAAGAAGGTATACACTGAAGCGAGAACGTAGCCTTGCCACGCTCGGGGTTCATCAAGTTGACGTAGCATTCGCCCTGCTGCAAGGCACTGCATGCCAAGCAGGAGTAGCCAGAGCAGTAATGATGCTTCTATATATGTTTCGAGAATTTCATAACCGGCAAGGCCACCTGCCATTAAGGAACCTATAACTAGGGCAAAGAGTAAGACCATTCGGCGCCGGCGTAATGTACCGGCGGGATGGCCGGGCAGCAGGTGACGACGGGCAAGACCAGCCATTGCGCCTGTTGCAAGATGAAACAGCGCATTAACTGCGGCACAGGTTCCGGCGATAATAGCCATACCCATAAGTAATCGCCCGGGCTCTCCCAGGATAGCCCTTGCAACCAGCATATGTGGCAGTGTTGAGGCTGCGAGCTTTTCTGCCGGAACGTATTGCAAAGATAACATGGCCCAAAACAAAAAGACAAACACGCATAAGAGCAGAGCAGCTAATGCGGGAAGGCGAGAGTCTCTTTCGTGTTGAGGGGTTACATAGTCGGTGCCGAGAAAGAGCAGTAGTGCACCAGCCAGAAGAGAGGGGGTAAAGGTGAAACCAATGTCGACGGAAATTGGTTGACTGCTGGCTGGCCCGCCAAGTCCGGCGATCGAGAGAATAACCAGGCAGATAACGGCAACAATTGCAAAGAGTGGCTGAATTTTAAGAGCAAATTTCTCCCCTGCCAGGTGGAGTAGAGTGACAATCCCGAGCAGCAGGAAGGCAAAACCAAAATTAGGAAACCAATAGAGGAATATTTCATTGAAGGCATATCCCGCTGTGACGAGCAGGCCTGTTGGCAGCAATAGTACCAGGGCCACACGGCTTGTAAGAAGCAGAGTCATCGCTGGCAACCGGCCAATTCCCTGAACCAGCAAACCTGTCTGGCTACATCGACCATTACTGCGCAGGGCCGGATGACGAATAAGGGAGACAGAAAGAGCTGATAGCAGTGTTGTAAGACCGAGTGCTGCGAGATAAAGTGTTCGGTTCTCTGCAATGCCATTTCCCAGACGAACCAAGACATCTGGTGACAGCATCCAGCCTAAACTTAGGCTTGCAGCAATAATGAACGGCCATGCCATGTATTTTCCTCCCTGTTGATTGTTGAACTAGTGATATGAGAAAAGAAAGGTCAGGAGTATTCCAAAAATAAGAACAGCTTTGCACTAGAACAAGGTTTCTCTCAATAATTATGCAATAGTGAGTTCCTTATAGTGATAAAAGAGTAAGGTCCTTGACAAGATGCGGTGAGTTGCGAGATGCTGTGGTGTACATCTTTTATGTCTTTTGTAAACATTGTACCCTAAGGGGCATTGGGCTGTACAAACATTTTAAGGTTGATACGTCATATCTATATGAAGAATAGAATCATCGTCATAAGGCTCTGAAATTGTAGTGAAGCCAAGTTCTTCGTAAAACTTTTTCAGATAAAGCTGAGCAGAGATGGTGGTGGGCTGACCCGGGAAATGGCTTGCTGAAAAGTGCAGAGCCTTTTGCATAAGCTCCCGGCCAATGCCCTTGCCCCGGACTTTCAATGCAGTAGCAAGTCTGCCAATGGCTGGGCCTGTGTATTTTTTTCCTGGAGGAAGCAATCTCAGGCAGGCAACAAGTTCAGGTCGCTCCCCACCAACTGTACGCATAGCCAGCAGGTGCCATGCATCTTTGTCCATGTCGTCAGCATCCAGGTAAGGACATTTTTGCTCAACAACAAAGACCTGCTGGCGAAGCTTTAACACGTTATACAATTCAATAGTTGAGAGTTCAGGAAAGGAAAACCAGTGGTAGGTTATCTGCGATTGTTTTTCTGACATGAGTCTACGTTGTGTTCAAAAATGGATATTTAAAGGTTTTAACCGTATGAGGAAAATAGATTCCCGTTATCAGCTTCTGCTCATTCTGGCCATACTGTTGACCCTTGGTTTTGTCGGGGGCAGCGCAATGAATTACCATATAACAAAAGCGTCTGTTCATCGTCAGATAATACAGAATGATTTACCTTTGACTATGAATAATATCTATTCTGATATTACTTCAGAATTGACCAGGCCGATACTCGTTTCTTCAAGTATGGCAGCAGACACCTTTTTGCAGGACTGGGTATTGAACGGAGAAGAGGACCAGGCCAGAGTGCGCAAATATCTTCTGGAAATCAAAGAAAAGTACGATTTCTTTTCTACATTCTTTGTCTCCTCCTACAGCTCAAATTATTATCATTTTAAGGGACTTCATAAAATCATCGACCCGGGTAACAGCCATGACGTCTGGTATTATCGATTTATAGCTTCAGGTAAGGAATATGATCTTGATGTCGATACCGATGAGGCAGCAGATAATACGCTGACTGTTTTTATAAATTACAGGGTCGAGGATGAACATGGTCGTCTGCTTGGTGTGGCTGGGGTTGGATTGAAAATGGACAGCGTGGCTCGACTGGTTGAGGATTATAAGAAGCGTTATGGTCGCAGTGTGTTTTTGGCAGACAGTGACGGTATGATACAGGTGCATCAGGACACGTCTTTGATTGAAAAAGTGAACATTGCTGACCTTGATGGCCTGGCGGGGGTGGCAGAAAAAATACTGGATGTGACAGGAACACCGAAAAATTTTGAATACAAGCGTGGTAGTGACAAAATTCTGCTAAATGTCAGGTACATTGACACTCTCAAATGGCTGCTTTTGGTAGAACAAAATGAGACAGATTCTTTGCTGACAGCAAAAATGAATTTCATACGAACGGTGGTAATCGGCCTCTTTATATCGCTCATTATTTTTATAATCACACTTATTACCATCAACCGATATCAGCGTCAGCTTGAGACCTTGGCAGTTTCTGACGAGCTTACCGGTGTTGCCAATAGAAGAAAACTCGAAGAGGAGTTCAGTAAATTTGTAAGCAGGTATTCGCGTTCTCAGCAGCCTTTCTCTCTTATTCTCATGGACCTGGATAAATTTAAAAAGGTTAATGATACAATGGGGCATTTGCATGGGGATGACGTTTTGCAGACAATATCTGAAGTGATAGCACAGGGTCTTCGGTTAACGGATGTGCTTGCCCGCTGGGGTGGTGATGAGTTTGCCATACTGACAGAGAGCCAGCTGCAGGATGGTAACGTCGTGGCAGAACGTGTCCGCATGAGTGTTGAACAGATTCAATGGCAAGAACAGAAAGAATTTGAATTCGAAAGTGATCCACGGGCAGCTGTGTCTGTATCGCTTGGTCTCGTTCAGTATAGGGACGGGGAGAGTTTTGCTCAACTATTGGATCGCGCAGATAAGCTGCTCTATCTCTGTAAACAGCGGGGCGGGAACAGGATAGAATCGTCTGAATGACCTCTTCTCCCAATGGCCGGCAGGGTGCTAGACCTGCCGGCTGTAAAGGAATCGATTTACTTGTATGGGTTCATGGTAAGAGTTGGGCAGTGGACTCTTTTCAACACTCTTTCGGCAACGCTACCCAGTAGAATTTTTTCCAGCCCTTTTGCACCGTGGGTTCCAATGATCAAAAGGCCAGCTTTTTCCTCTTTGGCAAACGTGACTATGGTTTCGACTATTTCACCTTTATAGACAATGCCGCTCATGTTCTCATACATTGGTTTATTGTCTTTGATCAGGTCAGCCATAACCTCTTTTGCACGTTCCACGCGTTCTTGATTCAGATTCTCAAGTGAAGGGCTACCGAGCATCATATCGCCAGAACCATAAAACTCTGTCACGTGGATGAAACTGATGTGGGCCCCCAGTTTCTTCGCCATGTAGATGGCAAATTCAGCAAGTTTCTGGGAGTGCTGCTCGAGGTCAACCGGTACCACAATTTTGGATATCTCAGACATGGCGTTCCTCCTTCGGGTTGAGTGGTAAACGAATACTATGCATTATGATGCACGTTGACCACATGGTCACTCGGCTTCTGCATAACGTTCTTCTTTTGCTCACTCTATATGTTATATTATATGTCTGAATTGGTCAGGATGGAAAGGAAAATATGAGAGAGTTGCAAGGGAGAAACAATAGCGTTTGCAGGACCTTTAGCTGAGAGACTGTAGCTATCCAGTGTTATCGATGGGTTGCGTGAGCCATTGTGTATGTTGAAAGAAAATGCAGTTCAGTAAAAATAGTAACGTTTAACAGGAAGTAGCGATGTAATGAAGACATAAAGAATATAGATGGAATTGTCGCTTGCTGCAGGTATGATGGTAGTAGTAGATCGATACTGGTTTTGCATAGAAATTTTGAGTTCAAAAAAATTTCGCCTGATGATGGGGTGCTCATGGTTATGTTCTTATTATCACGATTATGGACAGGTTCACCCCCTGGGATATTGGCTGTTTTGATCCTCTGGGCCAATCTTTCTGGCTGCGTTGTAATGGAAGTGGGGACAAATTTAACCAATACAGTCCAAGGTGAATATTATCTTGATGAGCAGGACCCGGAAAAGGGCGAAAAGGTTTTTAGTCAGGAAGTTAAGGAGCATCCGGAAAACGCCCTTAGTAACTATTATTATGGCAGACTGTTGCTTCGATCAAAAAAAGCAAAAGAGGCGTTACCCTATCTACAGAAAGCGGGTAACCTTGAGCCGGAGGATGCAGACTATCAGTTTTGGCTCGGGGTTGCTTATGGTTTGTTAAAACAAACACAGCAGGAACGGGCAAAATACGAACATGCTCTTGAGATCAACGAAGAGCACCTCCAGGCCATTACAGCCCTTGGTCACTGGTACTTGCAGAATAAGCAATATACGAGATCCCTTCAGATGTATTCAAGGGCCTTGGTGATCTGGCCGGAAAACCCTGCTGCTCTGTATAACCGTGGTTTGGCTTTTTCAAAACTGGGCCGGCGTGATGAGGAACAAAAAGCCTGGCATCGCTATCTTGGAGTCAACTCATCTGGCCGGCTGGCCCGAAATGCGGTTGAACACCTTAACTCGCTTGGTGATTTTTCCTATCGTAACTATCGACTAGGGGCCCTCATATTGACTGTTCGTGAAATCAGGTTTAAAAAGTTTACTGCCGAGTTGGAAAGAGCATCTTATGGTGAGCTTGAATTGATTGGTGAAACTGTCGCCAGTATGGAAACTGGAGTTTTGCAGGTCGTGGTTTACCTGAAAAAGGATACCGATTTGGCCAGGAAAAGGGCACAAAATATCAGGAAAGTTCTACTTAGCAAGGTGCCTGGTTTGAGTAGAGAGAGGATCGGCATCAGCTGGTTTGGTGAATCGCAACGGAATCGGAAAAAACGATGGAAGATTGAGGAATCTGTTGATTTCTTTTTGGTAAACAAATAGATAGTAGATATGCATGCCCTGCCCATTGTGCCACGTAGCTAGCTGTATTGGGCTGGGTGTGGAGAGCATGGTAGGTTGTGTTGTAGCAAAATATTGGAGAATAGAAATGA
>CALNZA010000005.1:0-3742 GCA_942490935.1 Desulfocapsaceae bacterium | reverse complement strand
CAGATAACGCAATTTCCAATCATTTGGCAAGGTAAATCAGATTGGCTCTCAGCCGTTTTGGCACATACATTCAAACAGTTACTATTCGTATATCCGATGTAAATGGCAGCAAAGACAGGATCAGTATGCAATGTGTTGTGTCAATGAGATTGATGTCATGTGGTGACATTGTCTTGCAAGAGAGAGGGGGAAATGTCTTTTCTTCCTTGAGCCAATGCTTGTCTCGTGCAGGCAGGACGGTAAACCGACTACTGGAACGCCGCAGGAATGCACCAAACAGGATAGGATCTTTCAAAATGTAGCAAAAAATTGATGGTCGTTTTGTCCGGCATAGACTTGTTTGCTTAGGTGATTATTGAAGATGTGTTAAGGAGTTGAGGATGAAAAATTTTAAAAACATTCTTTGCATGGCGACAACAAAAGCTGCTCTAGACTATATCGTCACATTGGCAGAAAATAATCAAGCCCCCTTGACGGTCGTCGATGTTGTCTAGAAGATTAACTCCTCCGATCAACAAACCGACATTATGCGTGCTCGTGCACAAGAGATTGCAATCCTGGTCGATCCTTATAAAAAGCGAATCCCTGTCCAAAAAAAGGTATTGAAAGGCATGCCTTTTAAGGAAATCCTCCGCGAAGTAATGCACAACGGACACGACTTGTTGATCAAGAGCCCTGACTGTTCGGTTTTGCTCGACCGTTTGTTCTACAGTACTGATACGCATCTGTTGCGTAAGTGCCCCTGCCCTGTTTTTTTATTAGACCTTCCTCTCAGAGACCTTGCCAGCTTATCCTGGCGGCGGTTGATGTAGATGATACGCACCCGTCAACGGAAATAAAATATCGACATGCTCTCAATCAGCGGATTTTTGAAACGGCCTTCTCCCTTGCTTTATCAAACTCTGCCGAGCTGCATATCGTACATGCATGGCATGCAGTCGGCGAAAGTGCCATGCGCAGTGGATTTATAAGTACAAAAGAGGAGAAGGTTATTGCCTACGTCGAACAATTGAAGCGGCAACACGCTGCCCATTTGGATGAGTTTGTTCAAGAGATGATCAGTAACCTGGAACAGAACTTCTCTCATCATCTCCAGCCAAAAACGCATTTGGTGAAAGGCTCCGCCCACAAAGAGATTCCAGCACTGGCAAAACGGATAGAGGCAGTTCTTGTTGTCATGGGGACTGCAGCCCGTACTGGTGTTTCTGGATTTAAATTGGCAATACTGCGGAGATGATTTTGAATCAAATTGATTGTTCTCTACTCGTGATCACGCCTCTCTCTTCAGCCAAGCAAGGTATACCCACAGGCGCAAGAATAGAATTTTTTATCGCCACCGTCAACATCTCTTGGATGGACAAGTGTTAACGAAAAAGTTTTATCTGATGATTCCACTCTGAACGCTACCGTTGAGTTCTTTGTGACAACTGAGGGTGGTATATACGATCAGCACGTGGTCAAATGACAACTCCAAAGTTACTCCATTTCAGACCTTCCGGATGGTTGACGCTTTTTTTCATCCACACTGATCACAGAACCTTATTCTCTCATTTAATGTGAGTCCATTATCGTTTAATGTTGGGCGGGGCCTGTTCTTATTATCATTTATGGTTGGCCCAGATCAATCATTATTGCGGGTCCGGCATTTATCATTGCGATCCGCTACAAATAGTGACAAACATTTCCTTTTCTCACATCACTTCATCTGCCATTCCAGCGACTTCAACTTTATCGTGAACTTTCAAAGGTGAGAAGGAACGTCTTTCACAACAAACTGCAGGGCCAGGTAGCAGCAAGGGGGAACGTTACGAACGATTTCGGTAAACGACCCCCAGTTTGATAAACACCCCCCAGGATTGCCAGGATTAATTGTTTCTTGACAATCCGCTTACTCATCACCTGGTTAACTGCCGATTCCGCAAATGCGGTAGAGAAGGTCTCACCATACCGCCGCCGTTCCCCGTAGTGTGGGCTTAGAATCTATGAAAGCACTTAAAAGATATATACCAAAGGAAGTAACCTGGGCTGAACCGGATGGCGGATTTTTCCTCTTGCTGAAACTGCCGTGGGGGTATTCCAGTGTCCCAATGTTTCTAAGTGCCATCGAAAGAGGTGTGTCCATTCTCCCCGGTCCTTATTCGACATTATTTGACAATAAGAACAGGGCCGGACCGACATTAAATGACCATAAGTACAAGCTTCAGATTGTCTGGTAGATAGGAAAGTATCAACCACGCGAAACTACGAAAATAGAACAAACGTCGCAAATCAAGCGCGCCTATTTTGGGCATCGGTTGTATTTGTTTTGGTAGGTGATATCTTAGTTACATCACAAACCGAGTTCGGAAAGTGTCGGATGATCATCGGGTCGACGTCCTATCGGCCAATGATATTTCCTTTCGGTCTCTTCAATTGGCAGGTCATTGATGCTGGCGATTCGCCGTTGCATGAAGCCATGCTTATCAAATTCCCAGTTTTCATTGCCATAAGAACGGTACCATTGGCCGGAGTCGTCATGCCACTCATAGGCAAAGCGTACAGCTATACGATTACCATGAAACGCCCAAAGTTCTTTGATGAGCCGGTATTCCAATTCTTTACTCCACTTTCGGGTAAGAAACTGAACGATAGCATCGCGGCCCGTCAGAAACTCAGAACGATTGCGCCAGGTGCTATCGTGAGTGTAAGCGAGTGAAACTTTTTCAGGGTTACGGGTATTCCAGGCATCCTCGGCCATGCGTACTTTTTGGGTTGCTGCCTCAGCATCGAATGGTGGCAATGGAGGTCTTGGGGGATCTTCAGTTACGTCCATGTAAGTTTTTCTCCTTTTGAAAAAGTTGTGCGAAACACCTAATAATCAAATGTGCTGGAAATACCTATCCTTCGTTTTGTAATGTTATAAAGAAAGAATGTTGTTGATGCAACGTGAAAGATACCACGACAACTACCGATCACTTGAGGATGTTCGTAATCATACCAAGCATGCTTGGAAATATTGGTTGAGCAAGCGTTTTAGTAAAGGGGCAGTAAGATGGGACAACTTCGAAAAGGTACTCAGTTTGAAATTCCCGTTGCCTCGTCCGCAGATACTGTATCAGTTTTGGTCAGCTGGGCAGCTGTGTTATGTTCTGGGTTGGTCAGACCGACTCAGTAATCACCGGGCTAATGCCTGGGGATTCCACGAAACCGGATGAGGGAATTCTTCACGTCCGGATCTGTTGGGAGAGATTCCGGGTATAAGCACCAGCTACCCAAATTGAATTCTCCTGGTTTTCAGAGATTAAAAGCTTGTGCCAATCGAGTTGGATAGGATTAAGGGGTTGTGTTTGGAGCTTGAGAATTGTTTTGATGGGATCAATTTTCGATCCGGTGATTTGACCATATAATGCAGCACCAGAAGAAATCAGAATGTGCACTATAAGTTATAGTTTTAATGCGTTAAATGTTTGATTTTTCAGTTTTCTTAATAGGTATGTCTCCTTGATTTGGTGGAGGGTTATTGTTTTCTTTGTAACCTCCTTTCAGATTTTTTGGCTTTGCTGGTCGTCTGATCGTTGGATAAATATCTGCAGACCAAAGATTGTTTAAAATCATCCACCTTGTATCCAGCTTGAAATAATATTTAGCGGTCAGGAAGATGAGTGCAACGACGACCATTATTATGAACAAAATGAACTAGGGGTTATTCATTGTTTGCTCCTATTTTAGACCAGTTTTTTTGGTGTTGTTGGGCGATTTTTGA
>CALNZA010000004.1:0-246330 GCA_942490935.1 Desulfocapsaceae bacterium | reverse complement strand
ACTCTCTGTCGATTCGGTCAACGCATCATCAAGAACCGCTATACGCACCTGAACTACACTGCCATCCGATGGAAGTGTCACAGTGCCGCTGACTGGCTGCCAGTTGCTGCCATCAGTAATATTCTAAGCGCTTCTGAATAATCGCTGCCCGCTGTGGCTGTACCACTTGTTGATAAACTCACTGCTACATCTTCAGCTACCGCGTTACTCAGCTTCACTTCATAGGTCAGATACGTATCACCTGACTCTTCTACACTGCCTGTGCCGGTAAGTTCACCATCGCTTACGGTCAGGTCGATCGCTGGCAAAGTTCCACCGTTATTTACATGGGCGGCACCATCCGGGGTTAAAACAACCTGCCCACCTACCAACGCATAATACCCATCCCCATTACTGCCTGGAGTAAAGTCTACTGTCAGGGTATCACCATCTTCATCTTCAGTGACATAGGTCCCAGCTACTTGACCTGCCCCTGCACTGTTCTCGGTAAAATCATTAGCGGTAACAACTATGCTCGGTGCATCATTTACAGCCACGATTGCAGGTGTGTCACTACCTGTACCAGTAAGTTCACCATCGCTTACGGTCAGGTCGATCGCTGGCAAAGTTCCACCGTTATTCACATGGGCGGCACCATCCGGGGTTAAAACAACCTCTCCGTCTACCAACGCATAATACCCATCATCATTACTGCCGGGAGTAAAGTCTACTGTAAGAGCATCGCCATCTTCATCTTCAGTGACATAGGTCCCAGCTACTTGACCTGCCCCTGCACTGTTCTCGGTAAAATCATTAGCGGTAACAACTATGCTCGGTGCATCATTTACAGCCACGATTGCAGGTGTGTCACTGCCTGTGCCGGTAAGTTCACCATCGCTTACGGTCAGGTCGATCGCTGGCAAGGTTCCACCGTTATTCACATGGGCGGCACCATCCGGAGTTAAAACAACCTGCCCACCTACCAACGCATAATACCCATCCCCATTACTGCCTGGAGTAAAGTCTACTGTCAGGGTATCACCATCTTCATCTTCAGTGACATAGGTCCCAGCTACTTGACCTGCTCCTGCACTGTTCTCGGTAAAATCATTAGCGGTAACAACTATGCTCGGTGCATCATTTACAGCCACGATTGCAGGTGTGTCACTGCCTGTGCCGGTAAGTTCACCATCGCTTACGGTCAGGTCGATCGCTGGCAAAGTTCCACCGTTATTTACATGGGCGGCACCATCCGGGGTTAAAACAACCTGCCCACCTACCAACGCATAATACCCATCCCCATTACTGCCTGGAGTAAAGTCTACTGTCAGGGTATCACCATCTTCATCTTCAGTGACATAGGTCCCAGCTACTTGACCTGCCCCTGCACTGTTCTCGGTAAAATCATTAGCGGTAACAACTATGCTCGGTGCATCATTTACAGCCACGATTGCAGGTGTGTCACTGCCTGTGCCGGTAAGTTCACCATCGCTTACGATGAGGTCGATCGCTGGCAAAGTTCCACCGTTATTTACATGGGCGGCACCATCCGGGGTTAAAACAACCTGCCCACCTACCAACGCATAATACCCATCCCCATTACTGCCTGGAGTAAAGTCTACTGTCAGGGTATCACCATCTTCATCTTCAGTGACATAGGTCCCAGCTACTTGACCTGCTCCTGCACTGTTCTCGGTAAAATCATTAGCGGTAACAACTATGCTCGGTGCATCATTTACAGCCACGATTGCAGGTGTGTCACTGCCTGTGCCGGTAAGTTCACCATCGCTTACGGTCAGGTCGATCGCTGGCAAGGTTCCACCGTTATTTACATGGGCGGCACCATCCGGGGTTAAAACAACCTCTCCGTCTACCAACGCATAATAGCCATCATCATTACTGCCGGGAGTAAAGTCTACTGTAAGAGCATCGCCATCTTCATCTTCAACAACATATGTTCCAGCAATATCACCCTGAACGGCACCGTTCTCCGTAAGCGATGCTGCAGATACAATAATCGTTGGAGCATCGTTGATATCTTCAATCAACCCGCCATCATTCTCATCTGGCTCATCTCCAACATACTGCTCATACTCTTGCCCCGTCTGGCGATTTTCAGCATCAAGCAAATATGTCCCTACCAGCCCTTTTGAGGCATCCCCACCATAGTAGCCAGAAACAAAATCATGAGAATCATTTGCACCGCCAGTATCTGCCTCCTCACCTGCAGCAGTTTCTTCTAAAAGATCATCAATATCCTGATCGTTCTGAATGGCCTCAACAATTGCTTCCTGAAGTTGTGTAACCTCATCGATAACCGAATCACTCGGATCTGTACTGCTGTTAACAGACTCATCTAACACGATCTGATCATTGCCTTCCAATGCGACCATATTCCCATCCAACTGTATAATGGAAATAGTGGCACCATTTGAAGTTTCAATAATTTCATTCTCATAGACCAGATCACCAAGCTTCAATTCACGAACCTGTCCATCTGGAGTACGTGCAGTTACAAGGCCATTTATTGCTTGGATTTTGCCAGATTGAGTCATATTTTCCTCATTTAATTAGTACATTACATTGCATAACTACCAGCACCTGTGACATTCTGAGTATCAATACATTTTTGATTACCAGGAGCTTCTTTGAACCGTAATTAGATTATGTATTCTTTTTTCAAGAAAATAGAATTGTACCAAAGTACAATTTTACCCTTGGAACTACGAAAATATTATGATTTCCTTTACAGTAGCATCTCTAATACGATTTCCAACACGCGTTGATAATCAAATACGAGTAATTGGCGCTGTAATTAACAGGGTGACATTTTTCTTTAGACCAAGAGAGAATTACTGCATCTTCAACTTACTTTTTCACATTTCCCTATGAACCAGCATAAATCACCCACAAATAAGCAGCAATTGCAATGAACCACCTAATATTCCCAGCAAATCGCACTCTCACCCTTGTAATCATGTATCTGCATGCTGCTTAAAATCCGGCAGGTATTGCACGATTTCAGGAAGAACTTTCCTTTACCTCAAGGTCTTGTTCTTTTGGGTTTCCTACTCACACTCGTTACTATATGTGAAAGTCAAAACCTCTTTACCCTGCCAGAGACACTCCTGGCCTCTGCAGAGTCCCAATATGGCAGCTCCTCCAAACGCCGCCTACTCTCCTGGCAACAGCTTGTCCGTGAAGATACCGCCACAACGGACATAGAAAAATTAAATAAAGTTAACACTTTCTTCAATAGACTTCGATTCGTAAGTGATGATATCAACTGGGGTAAATCCGATTACTGGGCAACACCTATTGAGTTTTTATCTAAAGGGGCTGGTGACTGTGAAGATTATTCGCTTGCCAAATATTTTACACTCAAAGCCCTTGGAGTACCTGAAAGCAAACTCAATATGACCTATGTTAAAGCAGTGAAATTGAACCAGGCACATATGGTCGTCACCTATTATGCTCAACCCAATGCAGTCCCGCTCGTCCTTGACAGCCTCATTACAGAAATTCAACTGGCAACAGAAAGAAAGGACTTATTGCCAGTTTACAGTTTTAACGGAGCAAGCCTCTGGCTTGCTAAATCTCGTGGAAAAGGCCAAAAGGTTGGCAGCAGTGACAGACTTAAACGATGGCAAAATCTCCTTGCCAGGATGCCAGAAAGCCTGAAATGATTCAAAGGATTCGCCCATGACACTCTACAGACAACTGCTCATATTCACACTCATCCTCTTCACTCTTCTTTTTACGGGGATATGGGCAGAAAAGCTCCATAGTACGCGTTCATTCCTCATAACACAGCTAGAATCTCACGCACAGGACACTGCTACGTCACTAGGTCTCTCACTCTCTCCGGTTATGGCCGAGAATGACATCCCTACAGTAGATACTATGATTAATGCGGTATTTGATAGAGGCTACTACCGTATTATCAGCTTACGGGATATGCGGGGCAAAAGTATCACTGAACGGATTCTTAACGTTGAGATAGAAGGGGTACCTCACTGGTTTGTGCAAAATATTACCATAGAAGCACCCAGTGCCGAGTCTCTGGTCATGGCAGGCTGGACGCAGGCAGGTAAGCTCTATGTGGAAAGCCATCCCGGCTTTGCTTACCAGACAATGTGGGAGACAATGGTGAGGGTCAGTATCTACTTCCTCCTTGCTGTCTCAGCAGTACTCATTCTGGGCGGGTTCGGCCTTCGCCTACTACTTAAGCCTCTGAAGCGTGTTGAATTGCAGGCGGAAGCTATCTGCAGGAAAGAGTACCAGATCCAGGAAGTATTGCCAAAAACCAAAGAGTTACGGCAAGTGGTCAAATCGATGAACCGCATGACGAATCAAGTACGTGAGATGTTCACCGGCCAGTCAAAAATAGCTGAACACTTACGTCGAAAAGCCTACAGCGACGAATTAACAGGCCTTGGAAACAGGCGATATATACAAGCTCAGGTAGAAGCACGCCTTGAAGCCGCCAAAGAAGCAGTACATGGTGCATTGCTCATACTTCAGATCGGCAACTTAAAAACGATTAATGAGCTTGCCGGATTTGCAGCAGGCGATGCCCTTGTCATAAAAGTAGCTGATATTATACGAAGGGAGACGGACGGCATCGATAATGTGATCCTGGCCAGACTGACCGGAGGTGACTTCGCATTATTTATACCTGGCATCAGCTCTACAGATGCCAGTGATATCGCAGATCTTTTATGCATGAAGGTTAGCCGTTTAACCATCACAAACATCAGTCAATCTGACAATATTTTCCATGTGGGCGGAATAACGTATGAAGACGCTCCGACCCTGCCGCAACTCCTCTCAGAGGCCGACAACGCACTACAGGCAGCTCGCCGCAAAGGCTCCAATAAATGGCATATTACCACTCTCAACTCCAGTGAAGACACAGTTGCCAAAGGTAAAACATGGTGGAAAGAAACCCTTGATACCGTTCTTGCAAATGATGAGGTTCTTCTTTTTAGTCAGCCGGTAGTCAGTAGTTCTGATCGTGGGCAGATAGTACATCAGGAGATACTCTCTCGTATTGCTATGCAATCTGGTGAAATTGTCAGTGCAAACATTTTCATTCCGCTTGCTGAACGACTCCAGCTTGCATCAACACTCGACAAGGTAGTTCTACGGAAAGTTTTTAGGGAAAAACAGAAACTATCTACTCTGAAGACCATTGCTGTGAATGTATCACCGTCATCGCTTAAAGATTCACTTTTTACAGAATGGATTCTCTCTGAATTAGGTCAACTACCACATGGCTCACCACATGTTATTTTTGAATTTTCAGAATTTGGTGCAGTCCAATATATCGAATGCATCAGAGACTTCTCCAATAACGTACAGGCAATGGGCCATGGCATCGGGCTCGATCATTTTGGCCAAAGTTTCTCTAACTTTGGCTACTTACAATCCCTGCGGCCCGAATATGTAAAAATCGACAGAGCCTTCACCAAAGAACTCGAATCTGATCAGGGCGACAGTGAATTTTTCATCGAAGCACTTTGTGGTGTGGCCCATAGCCTGGATATTCGAGTTATTGCAGAAGGAGTAGAACGAGATGATCAGTTAAATATGCTGCTTGAACTGAAAATTGACGCATTGCAAGGCTATCTATTTGGGGAGCCACAACAGATACCGCTATGACTGGTGGCACAGTCATAAAGAAAAGACAACGGGTGGTCTCAAGATAGAGAACCACCCGGTATGTTGCATCACAAGGAATTACCCTTTAAAGGCTCTTTACTTTTCCACTCAGTAGCTCCATCTGGGCACCAATGGACGTATCACGAGCAGACATAGTAGTTACCTTTTTTATGGAGTGAAGTACTGTTGAATGGTCACGGTTAAACGCTTTACCTATATTCGCGAGTGAGTCATCGGTATACTTCCGACAGAGATACATTGCAACCTGCCGTGGAAAGGTAAGGATTTTCTTACGTGAACGTGACTTCATATCTGAAATACTCACTTTGAACTGCCGGGCAATCAATTCGCTGATCATCTCAACGGTCAAGACTTTGTCACACCCAACGACATTGGTAACAACCTCACGGATCATATCCAGATCAACATAACCGTTCATCAGGCGTGATTTTGCACGTATAGCTACTATTGCGGACTCTATCTGTCGCACATCTCCCCGAATGTGTTGAGCGAGGTAGTCTATGCTCTCTTCTCCCAAACCGAGCTGATGTTGTCCTGCCTTTTTCTGAACGATCCTAAAACGAGTCGTAATATCAGGATCTTTAATCATTGTCACCAAACCAGAAGACATCCGTGAACGGAACTCCTCATCAATGCCAACGAGTTCACGTGGCCCCTGATTCGCCGTCAACACAACCCGCTTTCCAGATTTTATGAGGCTGTCTAAAACCTCATTCAGTTCTTCCTGGGTTTTCTTTTTTCCAGTGAGAGAATGAACGTCCTCAACTAGCAGCATATCGCACTGGTCATGGTACTTCTGTTTGAAAACATCCATTGTTCTTGCCTGGATATTTCGTACCATCTCTGATGCAAACTGCTGTGCGGTGACATAATGAAGACGAGTCATAGGTGACTCCACATATACCTTATGTGCAATAGCGTGTGTCAGGTGACTCTTTCCTAGCCCTGTTGAACTGTTTATATATAGACAGGGGCCAAATGAGTCATCATGAGCAGAAATAGCACGACAGGCAGATTCAGCGAGAATATTTGAATCGCCCACCATGTATTCATCAAATGTATACCGTGGATGCAATGAACGGATGCTGGAGTTATTCACCGGAACGTTAGGCAATCGTAACTGTCCCTTAGCTGGTGCTGACTGTACAGGCTGATGAGCCCGTTCATCTTCACAGAGAACTACTCTCCGCTGTACAGATCCAGATTCTTTCACTGTGGACTCGATAACCGCAAGAAATTTCTGAGCCACATAGGCACTGAAATATCTGTCGGGACTCAACAAGTAAATAGAGTCATCCCGTACTTCAAGACATTTCAGAGGCTCTATCCATAACTGATAAACAGCATTGGATAGTGTGTCTTTCAAAACTTCCTGTGTTTTTTCCCAAAGCATAGACGTCCTTACATTACACAATAAAAATCCGATTAAGAACCATTCAGGTCAAAATTCGAAAGCAAATATCCACATATATACAGTCCCACACTCCCCAAATAAGGGGCCAGGGGCATGATGTAAAAAAAAATCAGATACCAAACAAACCTTAATGAAAGATGATCTTCCCGTTCATTTCGTGCCATGATGATTACTCAAGACCGGGCGTCTCGTCAAAGACAATTTCACGAAATTTTCTTATTAAGGCAGCCGTTTATTAGGAACGGAGCAAAGACAGTACCCGCTTGGCTTTCACCGGACTGCCTGTTTTTTTCTCCGTTATAATACATATTTCTGTTGACCACCCAATTAGCCGCGTCAAATAAGGACCTTAAGCAGTTTAACCAAAAGTTATCAACATATTCACTTTTTAATTAAACTCAACCGATAAGGAAATAACTCAATTTTTATCCAAATTACTCCATATATCATCAACACAAAACGGAGAGCACAGTAAATCAGGCCCTTATGCGGACATAGGACTGATCATTTTTTTTAACCGTATCAAATTTTTTTTCTCACATTCGCATATTGTCAAACAAACATGAGCTGCCTCCAATTCACTGCCCCCGTACAACTCTTGCAATGGTTATCACCCTGATTTCTCTTACTCGAGCTTTTTTAAGTGCTCTGCAGCACTCTGCTACCGTTGTACCGGTAGTATACACATCGTCAACGATACAGACACTTCGACCTTGTAACAAAAATGGGTCAGCAACTCGGAAAGCTCCTCCTAAATTCCTGCGCCGCCCAGCACCATCAAGACCGGTCTGAGGCTGTGTAGCCCTATGACGCTGCAAAATTGTAGTATTGATACCATGAGACCGATCAGGAAAAAGGAGCCTGGCAAGATGCACAGCCTGGTTCATCCCCCTGTGTCGCAAACGACTCGGGTGAAGTGGCACGGGGATGACATAGTCCGGATCAAAGGTGAGGTGAGCAAGAGAAGGCTGCAAAATCATCTTAAGTGCCGGCAGCACGGTTGTATCAGCTTTATACTTGAGACGCGAGAGCAGTTCGCGTGTTACCGCATCATATCTAACTATAGATTGTGCCTGATCCCATGGTGGAGGTTGACGTACACACGCTCCACAACGACTACCACCTGCAATTTTCGAACGAAAAGGCTCTCCACACTGCCTGCAGACTGAAGCACCCAGGTAATTCACTCGCCTCAGACAATCCCTGCAAAGTGGTTTCGCCTTTTCATCAGATTGATGAGAACCACATATTCTGCACCGCTCTGGAATTACCAGTTCAATAAATGGATTGATAAGAGATGTAAACGTTGGCAGTTTCATTTCGCTATTCTCAGAATTCTCACCTACGATAATGCTGCATTACTTGAAATAAATCTCTATTTTTCTCATATATTTACCCATACCTCAAGGCTAAAGAGCTACATGGCGGATATATCTGCAATATATGTTAACTACTGAACAGTGCATCAAAAAAACACTCACATCTGCCAATGATTGCATAATTAATCTTTTTCTCTCCCGATACATCTACGACCTTTGCATTTTTCTTTAAACATGGCATAATGGGCGCAATTTTCAGCAGCTTGTAAACATAACATGAATTTCATTTTTCTTCTATAATATCAACACTTAATAACATTTAACCACTCATGCGCTACAGTTTATGTGCCACATCGGTGATTACTTGAACGCTCCTCACAGAAAGGATTTTTCTATGATATTCTTTAGGCAACTGCCAGTTCCCTCGTTTGGAACTCGTACTGTTGTAATACAGATGATGCTCCTTTTCGTCTTACTGCTCCTACCGGCATTTTCTGTATCAGCTGCCGAGCAAAGCACTACATTTTTGCCTCTGAAAATTAATTCCAGCAAAAATAGTAACACAATCACGGCGCAAGCAGACGCTCTTCTTACTGAAGTCCTCGCCAGCCATGACATTACAATGCTATCGCGATCCAAAGCGAGTTCCCTCGCTAATTATACTGCCAGCTGGCCTCCCCCACCCGATACACTTAAAGCTATTGCCAAAACTACAGGTCAGGATAATGTCGCGGCAGGCGGCCTGACCATGATAGGCAATCAGATCAGTATCGATATGAAAGTTTTTGATGTACTGACTCCACACAGCCCACAGTATTTTTTCAGCAAGGCCGATTCAGCTGAGGGCCTGCAGACAGCGATAAATAACGTTATCCTCGACGTACTTGCCTATACTGAGCGTGAACTGCGCATAGCGACAATTTCCCCGGAAGGAAACAAACGGATAGATTCTGGAGCAATCCTTCGTAAAATAACCAGCCGAGCTGGCGGAGCATACAATCCATCCACTTTACGAGACGACTTAAAAGCCATCTATTCGATGGGCTATTTTAACGATGTTCAAATTGATGTCACCGAAGGACCAAAAGGAAAAAATGTTGTATTTAAGGTTGTTGAAAAACCTATTATTGCCGCTGTAACCTTTTCAGGCCTTGACGAACTCAACGAAGAAGACGTCCGGGGGGCAGCCAATATACGTGAACACTTCATTTTAAATCCCCCTGCAATAGGCTTGGGTGCAGAAGCGATCAAAGAGCTCTATAAGTCTAAAGGATATTACAATACTGAAGTCACCTATGATATAAGCTACCCCAACGATGAAGGAGCTGTTGTCGCCTATACAATTGACGAAGGTAAAAAGATTTATATCAAGGAAATTTCCTTTGAGGGTAACGCTGCTTTTGATGATGATGAGCTTCTTGATGAAATCGAAACCACCGAAAAGGGCTTTTTCAGCTGGCTGACAGCATCCGGCCTGCTTGAGATGGATAAGGTTAAACAGGATGCTGGGCGAATCGTTTCTTTTTACAATAATAATGGCTACCTGGAAGCCAGGATTGGCGAACCTGTTGTCCGCCAGGAAGAAGAATGGATATACCTGACGTTTAATGTTGAAGAAGGTCCGCGATTCAAGATTGGCACGATTGATGTGAGCGGCGACCTCATCACTGATAAATCGACACTCATCGACCTCCTCTCCATTCGCAGTGAACACTATATGAACCGTGCAGCCATCCGTGAAGATGTGCTCGCAATAACAGACTATTACGCAGTTCAGGGTTACGCTTTCGCAGAAGCCCGTCCAGAAATGCAGAAATCTCCCTCCGGTAAACGACTTGATCTGAACTTCAAGATTGATAAAGGTGAGCTGGTTTATATCAACAGAATCATTATCCGCGGTAATAACAGGACAAGAGACAATGTCATCCGTCGGGAACTCCGTGTTGCTGAAGGTGGCGTATTCAATTCTAAAGCCCTGCGCGAATCAAGTCAGGCCCTGCAACGGCTACAGTTCTTCGATGAGGTCAACATTACTCCCCAGCCGACCATTGAGCCGAACAGGATGAACATCAACATTGAACTAAAAGAACGCAGTACCGGTACATTCAGTATCGGCGCAGGTTACAGTTCGGTCGACAACATCATCCTCATGGGCTCTATTGCAGAGAACAACTTCATGGGTCGTGGTGACAAACTTGAACTCAGTGCCAATGTTGGTGGCAGCAGTTCACGATACAATCTGGGTTACACCAACCCCCATGTAAATGACTCTCCACTTTCCTGGGGTATGGATCTGTTCAGCACAGAGCGTGAATATGACGACTACACAAAAGATTCTACCGGCGGTGGCATTCGACTCGGTTATCCACTCTATGAAAAATGGCAAATTTTTGGCAATTACAGTTATACAGACACAGATTTATCTGATATTGATGATGATGCCTCCTATATCATTCAGGAATCTGCTAAAATACCTATAACCAGTGCCATGCAGGTCACCCTTGCTCGGGATACACGCAACAAGGCATTTGGCGCAACAGAAGGCTCCAAGCATGTTGTCAGTACCAAATATGCAGGCGGACCGTTTGGTGGAGATGCCCAATTCACCAAGGTGGAAGCTTCAACCAGCTGGTACTTCCCATTGATATGGAAGACGACCTTTCACTTTAAAGGTGCCGCAGGCCAGGTCTGGGAAACTGAAGACGATAAGTTACCTGTTTATGACCGCTTCTACCTCGGTGGAATCAACACCGTACGTGGTTTTGAGTACGGTAAGATCAGCCCCGAGGAAGATGGTGACCGCATCGGTGGTGATAAGATGTGGTATACGAACATGGAAATCATTTTCCCCATCTTAGAAGAACAGGGAATTCAGGGCATTACCTTTTATGACATGGGTTATGTCTTTGACGATGGTGAGAGTTGGGGCTTAGATGATTACGAAAGTGCAGTTGGACTTGGCATCCGCTGGCTCTCGCCCATGGGTCCTATTAGTGTTGTCTGGGGATATAATCTTGATCCAACAGATGATGAAGATCAATCCGTCTTCGATTTCAGTATAGGTGGTACGTTCTAAAACAGTGAAAACCGCACCGATACATTGACATCAATGCCGGCTGCAGTTATTGCAGCCGGCACTTTTTTTTACACATGCTCACACAAATACTCTCTCAGCTCCAGCGTTCGAAAAATTTACAGATAAGCGGCCTGCGAGGCAGCAGTACGGCATGGCTTTGTGGACAACTCTCTGCCCAGATAAGCTGTTGCTGTATCTTGCCAGACGAGCATCTTGTCTCAATATTTGAGCAGGATCTACGTCTTTTCACTACCACCCAGGTTCTGTCATATCCTGGCTATGAAATTCCACCGTACACGCCCTTAAGTCCTGACCAGCAGGACACCGCCACCCGACTCTCCGCTCTGTATCAGCTTCAGGCATCACCACACCATAAAATAGTGGTCACTTCTATTGAGGCACTGATGCGAAGAGTTGTACCTGCCAGTATCCTCAACCGTTCCGTAGAGTTGCTTATGGCCGGAGAAGATTGCGACAGGGATGATCTGTTACGATCTCTAACGAAACTCGGCTACGAGCAAGTTTCATTGGTGCAGACGGTAGGAGACTATGCAGTTCGAGGTGGAATAATAGATCTTTACCCACCACCTTTTACAACTGAGTCAGGAGAGTTGCATGATGGCCCCCTACGCCTTGATTTCTTTGGTGACACTATAGAGTCACTGCGCTTTTTTGACCCCATCACCCAGCGATCTGCTGGCGAAATCCAGGAAGCTGTCCTTCTGCCGGTACATGATGTTGTTATAGAACGTGATGAAACAACTGCCAGCACCATAGCCAGACAATTCACGCTCCATGCAAAAAAAGGAAACTGGGAAGAAAAAGAAGCCGCCAGGATAGCTGAACGAGTGGCAACAGGCAGAAAATTTGCCGGGATGGAATTTTTTCTCCCCCTGTTTTATCACAATACCGGCTCCACCATGTCTACCGTCTTTGACTATCTACCTGAAGACATGGCACTGATCATGGTTGAACCGGAAGCCATCCGCCAGAACCTTGAAATGGTGAATGAGCGCATCGAGAATAATTACCTGGAAGCCGCATCAAACCAACAACCGGTTCTCGCACCCGATTCCATTTTCATAACTTCAGAGGGAATGAATGATCATCTGGAATCTAGAAAACAAGTCCTGTTCAGTGATTTTGACCAAGGTAAGATTCCAAAACTTTCACTCACTACCACTAATCACCAGCTCCTCAAGCAGGAAATATCACTGCAACGCACCACTCGCGGCTTAGTCCCCCCATTAAGTGACCAGATAAACACATGGCAGGAGCAAAATGACCAGGTTATACTCTGCTGTCGTTCCGGCAGGCATACGAAAAACCTCGCCGAAATCCTCAGTAAACATCAACATTCCATCACTATCACCGAGCCCCCACTTGTTCCCGATGCCCTTAAGGCCTTGAGGGATTCCGGTAACCTTTTACTTTGCAATCATGAGCTGTCCCACGGTTTTTCCATTGCGGAGAAAAGTATCCATTTTCTTTCCGAAAGTGAGATTTTCGGTGAAATGCGTCTCGGGCGCAAAAAGAAGAGCAAACGCCAAAAAGGTGATCCTGTTCGTTTTGCAGAACTGCGTGACGGTGATATTGTAGTGCATCGCGACCATGGCCTTGGTCATTATCAGGGACTCCAGACCATCGACATACAGGGCATAACCAATGATTTCATGCTGATAGAATATCGAGATGGTGATAAACTTTATCTCCCAGTCGACCGCCTCAACCTAATCAGCCGCTACGAAGGACTCTCCGATAAAACCCCTAAAATAGACAAACTTGGCTCACAAAACTGGCGTGTCACCACTGCTAAAGTCAAAGAAGAGGTGTGGAAGGTCGCCCACGAGTTACTCGACATCTACGCCAAACGTGAAATGCAGCAGGGGCGACGATTTTCTCCACCAGGTGGCATGTTTGCTGAACTTGAAGAATCCTTTCCCTTCGACGAGACACCCGGTCAGGACAAGGCTATCACCGATGTTCTATCTGACCTTACATCCGACCAACCCATGGATCGTCTGGTCTGTGGTGATGTGGGGTATGGCAAGACTGAAGTTGCTATCAGAGGTGCCTTCAAAGTTGTCGAAGATGGTATGCAGGTGGCAGTACTGGTGCCGACGACGGTTCTCGCAGAACAGCATGCCAAAACATTTAGAGAACGTCTATCCGGATTTCCTGTTACTGTAGAGTGCATCAACCGCTTCCGTACACCCGCCCAGCAACGCAAAACCCTCGCAGAATTGAAAGAAGGACGCATTGACATCCTGATCGGCACCCACCGGCTGCTTTCCAAAGATATTGCATTCAAGGATCTCGGTTTACTTATCGTAGATGAAGAACACCGGTTTGGGGTAACCCACAAAGAAAAGATCAAGAAGTTGCGGGCTGAGGTTGATATTCTCACCCTCACTGCAACCCCAATTCCAAGAACCTTGCAGATGTCTCTTCTTGGTATTCGGGATCTTTCTGTTATTTCAAGCCCACCGGAACACAGACGTCCGGTAAAAACCTTTATCGCCCGCCATGACAACTTAGTTATCAAAGAGGCGGTGAGTAGAGAATTGCGACGTAAAGGTCAGGTTTTCTTCATCCATAACAGAGTGAAATCGATCCACAAGACTGCTGCAGAAGTACAGAAACTAGTGCCTGAAGCACGGGTGGGCATCGCTCATGGTCAAATGGCAGGAAAAGAACTCGAAGACATTATGGTCGGCTTTGTAAAGCGTGACATTGATGTTCTGGTCTGTACAACCATTGTAGAGTCAGGTCTTGATATCCCCACAGCCAACACCATCATCATCAACCGAGCGGATATGCTTGGCCTTGCTGAAATTTACCAATTGCGTGGCCGTGTCGGACGATCATCAAATCAATCTTTTGCGTATTTGCTGGTACCATCTATAGACAGCCTTAAAAAGGATTCCCGTGACAGGTTACGTGCGCTCATGGACTGTAATGAGCTGGGTGGCGGTTTCAAATTGGCCATGAGCGATCTACAGATCAGGGGCGGCGGCAACCTCCTTGGTATCTCACAGAGCGGGCATATCGCGGCAATTGGTTACGACCTCTATCTGGATCTTTTGCAAAAAACGGTGGCAGATTTAAAAGCACGCGCTCTACGAGGCGACACAGAAACACGTGAAGATGATATTGACCCGGAAATAAACCTGCAGCTCTCAGCGTACATTCCGGAACACTATATGCTTGATATCAGCCAACGGTATGTCACCTACCGACGGATTGCCGCTCTCACCACAGCCGATGATGTGGCCCGGAGTGATCTTGAGGAAGAACTGGAAGACCGCTATGGTCATTTGCCAGAAGAAACGAGTAACCTCTTTCGAGTGGTATCCTTGAAAAAAACACTTATCAAGCTACGCATAAATAAACTCGAAAAGGGAAAAGATACCCTTGTCTTCTCTTTTCTCAGTGACACCCCGGTGACACTGAAAAACCTTCTCACTTATGTTCAAGCAAAGGCAGCCACCAGAAAAGGTGCGAAAACCAAACTGACACCGGACGGTCGTCTGGTAGTTTCTTCACCACTTCCGACAACGGAAACAGTTTTCGCTGTCACTCAACAAATTCTCTTTGATCTTGAAAAAATGACTAATGACTGATTTCCCCTCAGCCCCGATCTCCCCTGATTTTTCGTGGGACGCAATAGATACGATTCTGCTGGATATGGACGGAACTCTACTCGACAGCTATTTTGACGATTTTTTCTGGGAGGAATATGTCCCCCGTGCCTTTGCAGAAGCAAACAATCTTAGCCCTCAGGATGCGAGAAAAGTACTGCTCAGCAGATATCAGAGTGTGGAAAAAACATTACAGTGGGCTGATCTTGATTTCTGGTCAGAGCAGCTCGATCTCGATATTCCAGAACTGAAATGTAAAATTGACCACCTCATTCAGGTTCATCCCTATGTGATCGATTTTTTACAATTTATAGATGCTACTGGCAAGGATCTATACCTCGTGACCAATGCCCACTCAAAGACATTGAAGATTAAGCTCGGTAAAACAACAATTGGGCCCTACTTCAAAAGAATCATCCCCGCAGAAGAAGTGGGAGATGCTAAAGAGCAACCACCATTCTGGCAGAAACTTGAGAAGATGCTTGGCTTCGACCGAACACGAACCGTGCTGGTTGATGATAATGCCAACGTCCTGCAGGCAGCTCACGATTATGGTTTACAGCATCTTGTTTATGTCGCTAAACCGAGCTCACGGCTGCCTGTTCGTTACTCACCAACGTTCCCTTCAATTGTCTACTTCAAGGAATTGATCTTCTAATCCAACTTTCTCACCAGCTCAAATGATGTCAGCTACGTTTTTTGCACAAATGTTTATGAGCAATGCAGGCTAGCTGGCAGATCAAGTATTTTACTCTTAAACTATACTCTTGTTGCCAGTTCTTGGGGTTCCATGCTACAAGAGGTCTTCCTAATATCTGTCATCATGAGGCAATGATGCCTCATGCAGGTAGACCTAGAACCAGAGCTATACATGCACACCTCTTCACCTCTTGCTAAACATATACCTGCACTGGCCTTGCTGCTGGCCATGGTCCTCTGGTCAAGCTCGTTTATTGCCCTGAAAATAGCCTTTCGCAGCTACGACCCTATGGTTGTTATCTTCGGGAGAATGCTGGTGGCCAGCCTCTGTTTTCTTCTTGTTGGCAAACGCCTGGCCCGTTCTCTGGACTACCGAACAGGCGATTATAAGCCCATTCTCTTTATGGCCTTTTGTGAGCCCTGCCTCTATTTTATTTTTGAGGCAAAAGCGATCGAAAACACTACTGCATCCCAGGCGGGCCTCATTACCGCCATATTGCCAATACTGGTTATGATTGCAGCCTCACTGGTACTCAAAGAGGTTGTAGGCAGAAAATCCTGGATTGGGGCAATCCTGGCAGTGTTAGGAGTGTGCTGGCTGACCGCCGAATCAACTCCGTCAGCAGGCGCCCCCAATCCGATTCTTGGCAATTTCTATGAGCTTCTGGCAATGGTTTGTGCAACTGGCTACATTATCTCATTAAAACAACTGACCAGCCGCTATTCACCATTCTTTCTTACCGCCGTGCAGGCGATAACCGGCACTCTATTCTACCTGCCTCTGCTTTTTTTACCAGGTACTACACTACCCGACCGCTTTGATCCTGTTCCCGGATTTGCCATTATTTACCTTGGTGCGGTCATTACCCTTGGTGCATATGGTCTGTACAATTTCGGGCTCAAACATGTCCCCGCCAGCAGTGCAGCCATATATGCCAATCTGATCCCGGTTTTCAGCGTTATTCTCGGTTGGTTGGTGTTGGATGAAACACTATCACCGAGACAGATGATCGCTGCCATTATCGTGATGACAGGGGTGTACTTAAGTCAGAAACAACAGCCTAAAGTGCAATCATAGTTGCAGCAACCCCATCAAACACAATGTCGCTGAAGTATCACTGTAGGTACCGTTTGAGATCTTCTGGTGAAAGTTCTCTGTCCATGCGTACATGTACACTGTAGTCGTTGTAAAGCAGTATACCGAGCTTAACAATCATAGCCTGCAGCTTCGGCATTGCTCCACCTCCGCCTTCCGCCACCTCAAATTCAAGCTCAAGCCTCTTGCCGAGTAACCCCTGAGCTGTCTCTAGCCTGGAGCAATGGATACCAAAGCAACCACCATTCTGTGAAAAATCCATGAGTGAGCCACGATAGCTCTCACCGCTTCTCGCCCCTTCTTCTCCTAGAATATATGCTGTAACCTTCTTATCAGTTTTAATACGTTGAAACTGCCGCTTCTCAATGTTTTTCTGTTTAATAAGCAGGTTAGAACGGCTGTTCTTTGAACAAAAATCAGCAACTTTCTGGTACAGGCCTGGGTACTCGTCTTCCCAGGATACAGTCTGTGTTTTATCAAGATACCTCAGGGACAGATCGGTTTGCGCTCCTGCTGAAAACGTAGGATTTGAGAGATGAAAAAACGTCTCATCGCCAAGAATGTCACCACGGGACACCTGACCCACCAGGATACGTTCATCACCTTTTGCATGAAATAACGTCACCCGGCCACTGTCGATAAACAGAAGGCGATCAACAGGCTTTCCTTGCCGTATCAGCAGCTTTCCAGTGGACACTGTAGCCTTTTTTGTCGCATAGAAAAGACCAATTTTTTCTTCCTGAGTGAGTGTAGTATACAGGAGCTCCCATATGGCTAAATGCTCATGATCAATGCGCAGAGACTTCTGCTGTTCAATGGTTTCACCGGTGACAATGATCTCAGAAAGTGCCATCGGATGATGCTTGAGCAAGTGCGCTCTCAGTTTTTCGGCTCTATTAAACTCGCCAGCCTTTGCAAACCCAACAATTTCACTCGTAAGGGAGTCAACTGACAGTATTTTCTTTCCAGAGTCTTTGCCCGTTGCATCTTTCATAATCGTCCTTGCTATTTGAGTTCAAGATACGCTACCAACGATACTGGAGGATAACTAGATAGTACCAGCCCAAATTTCTCACCCGTTCAGGTGAATCTTTTGTTAACTTCAAGAGAGTAAAACATGAATAGATGACCTTGTATTACAGCTTTTCCATAGAATTTAGATAAAAATTTATGCGAAATGCGAGCTAAAGTACATCCTATTACGCATAGTAGTAGCCGACAAAGCTAGATCTGTCAAAACTGAACAACCAGAGTGAACCGTGCCATACCTGTATCTGGCAATAAATACAAAAAAAGCCATCAAATACCTAGGCAGTTTTCTGTTCGATAAAAAAACGAGGTACACCATTGGCGGGTACTCAGCGCGCCAAGCCCCCAAAAATCGAGACGCCTGAATCCTGCCTCACAAAGCACATCATATCCGGCCTGATCCTCTTCCCTATCACTGTTATCCCAGATCACGACCCCGCCTGGCCGAAGGGAGGTAAGACAATTTTTTGCACAATTAACCCGATCACGACCATCTATCACCAGAACATCAAAAAGATCTTTGTATTGCAGTATTTCACGGGCATACTCTTCGCTATCGCCCTTGCATCTTCGTAACAGATAGGTTGTATTGCCCATTGTCACCTTCTCTTTAAACGCTGCATACCACTCCTTGTCATGTTCACAGCTAACAAGCTTCTTCACCCTCTTTGCCCACCAAAGTGTTGAATTACCAGTTCCATACTCAAACACTGACATGGTGGGAGCGACACGGTTTTTCAAGAAGTCCAGGGCTGGATAGGTAAGCCACGGCTGCGGTGTACCATCCATATCTAACACTTCACCACATTCCATGGACCTGAGCCAGCCAGTCTGCTCAAGGTATCCAGGTGTCGTGCCAAACATACGGATTATCTCTTCTACTCGTTCACTCTTCATGCATAACCTTTTCTATATACCTTCACATTCGTATAAACAATTACCAATACCACCTTCATGATCCGTCCCGGGGCCTTACCTGCGGGTGTTGAATATCCATCTGGAGAAGTGAGGTAAACTCTCCGGCCAAATCTGGCTCACGTAGCCGCTGCAGCATTTCGCTACGTACAGAGTCCCGCAATTCAATTGCCCCCTGCCAACCGAGAGATTTCGGTAAAACAGGAGAAGCAATTGAAATGGTAACCCTCCCACGTCGTGGAAACCATGAGTCACCACGAAGAATATTTCGCGTTCCGCTGATAACTACCGGTATAACAGATACCTTCTCCTCACTTGCAAGCATGAAAGCACCCATTTGAAATGGTAACAATCCAGCCATCCTCTGCAAAGTCCCTTCTGCAAAAAATAACGGGCGCTTCCCCCTATGCAACCCTGCGGCTATCTTGCGGGTATCTTCAACCCCCTTCTCGGCATCAAATCTCTCTACAAAAAAGACATCAAGCTTTCGTAAGGCTGCACGCAAAAAAAGGTTTGCACCAAGTTCTGCCTTGGCCACATAACTCACATGTTCTGGCAAAAACCCGGTCAGAATAATTGAGTCAAGATAGCTCATGTGGTTACTTACAAGTATGTACTTTCCTCCTGCAGGAATATTCTCCAGGCCATCAATACTGACAGGAATAGCTGCAATCTTGCAGAGAAGACGAACCGCACCAGCTGCAAACTTCCAGCAATTTGCCCTTCCGGGCAATAGCATTACCCCGCACCAGACACCGGCACCAATTATGCCAAGAATCAGCCAGCAGTAACCTGCATAAAGAACAGCTTTTAGACGGGAGAGGAATCGCTGCAGCATAGGCTTGACACTGGCAACTCCCATCCGTGCGAGTTGCAGCCAGACAGCAGACTTCTTCCTCCCAATATGCCCACTCTCATACAACTGCCTGCAGGCTGCTCTACGTATTTTTCCACTAGAAGTTTTCAGTACAGTTCCGGGAGGAGTGATTACCACTTCATCGGCAGGTATACCAAGCAAGTCGAGGGCCACACTATGGACGCGCCGCTTCAGCTCCTGTAACTTTTCTTCTTTTCGCTGTCTGGATTCAGTGAGAACAACAAGTCTTTCGGCACTGTCTCGCTGTTTACGACTGGCAAAAACTGCTGTGCTCCCTTTTCGAATACCAGCAAGATTACCGACAGCTTCTTCAAGCTCATGGGGATAAATGTTGCGTCCACCGCGGATAATAATATCTTTCTTTCTGCTGGTCAGATAAACCTCACCTTCAGCCATATAGGCCATATCACCACTCTCAAGCCACTCTCCCTGAAAGAGTTTACGGGTCTCAGCCGCATTACGATAATAGCCACTGGTTGAAGAAGGCCCTTTAAACTGCAGGCGCCCTTCCTGCCGTTCCGGTAGCTCTCGATCCTGTTCATCCACAATTCGAATCTGGTGCCCGGGAAGGGGCCGGCCACAACAGACAAATTCCAGGGCCGATGAGCTATCATCCTGATCAGCAGGAACAGCATGAGCCAAGACACTAAAGCTTTCTCTGTTAATCCTGTCGATCTTTGCACCACGCCCAGGATCTGGAAATGCCAGGCCAACTGATGACTCTGCCAGGCCATAAACCGGAGCAAGAGTTCCTGGATCTAAACCATATTTTTGAAAACGTAGCTGAAACTGCCGCAACGTTTCCGGAATAACCGGCTCGGCTCCGTTAAACGCCATGCGCCAGCTTTCTAAATTAAGCCCTTCAAGAGTGGAATCATCCAGTCGTGTTGCACATATTTCATAACCGAAGTTTGGGGAGGCGGAGAGTGTGCCTCCAAAGCGGTCAATGGCCCGCAGCCATCTTTCTGGCCGTGCCAGAAACGTCAACGGTGACATGACAACCAGGCGACAACCATGACAGAGGCTCCCAAACCAGGCACCTATTAACCCCATATCATGGTAAAGCGGCAACCAACTCACAAAAACATCAGCAGCTGTCACGCGACATGCCTTCCCCATGGCCCGAACATTTGCCAACAGGTTGGCATGTGTGAGGATAACACCTTTCGGGTCACCTGTACTACCAGAGGTGTACTGGAGAAAAGCAATATCGTTTTCATTTAGTGCCAGAGGAATCTGTTCTGGTGAGTCAACGTAGAGCTCATCAATCGTGACGATGTTTTTCAACTCCGGAACCTGACTCATCAGTAAGCGAGCAACAGGCTTTACTTCAGCAAGGGTTATCAGGATTGGTGCACCGGCATTGGAAATTATTTTGCTATGCCGACGCACATGTTCCTCTATTTGAGTCGGCCGGGCAGGCGGGTAAAGCGGAACAGGAATACCACCACAATAAAGCACCCCAATAAAGCTGTAAAAATAGTCTTTACTGGTTGGCAACATAATCGCAACCGGATCTCCCGGCTCAATCTGCAGCTGCCGCAGACGAGCAGCGACCTTCAATGCCTCAACGTGGAGCATTCTATAGCTGATCCGAAACTCCTCATCACCCTGAAGAATTATGATATGCTCGGTATCCGGCTGCACCTGTAAATGAAGATTAAGTACCTCCTGCAGCGTTTTTGCACGACCAAACCCGACATCTTGCCGCTCTCCCAAATCGTTTTGTTGCTCTACAGGCTGAGCAATAGATGGTTGCACAGTAACGTGTGAAGCCCCACTAAGGAAACGCAACAGATCGCGAGGAGTCTCTGCAGTCAGCAGCACCTTTTCTGGTAAGCGGGTACCATATTCCTTTTCCAACCGAGTGAGGAGTTCCATCCTGGCAAGACTGTCCAGGCCGAGGTCATGGTCAAGAGCACTGTCGAGGGTTATATCCTGATGAAGCACCGCATCTGGATGTATTTCCCCAATCAATCTTGTCAGAATTTCAATAAGCGACTCAGCTGTGGCTGTCTGCATGATATGCCTTTCTTACTATGAATACAGAACACTCGTTTGGTAACGGGGCGTCTTTCAACAAATAGATTCTTTTAAAAGTGTAGCTTAAAAAAAACAACATGCCAAATCAGCTACTCGTCATCAACCCGCAGCAGAAGCAGTGCACCAACAATAAATAAAATCATGATACTCAGTATACCCCAGCGGCTATGCCCTGTCAGATGGCCAACAACTCCCATCATGAAAGGACCGCATATCGCAGCAAATTTGCCGAATATATTATAGAATCCAAAAAACTCAGCACTCTTTTCATGGGGGATAATTCGAGCAAAATAGCTGCGACTAAGAGCCTGAATACCACCCATTGATGAAGCTACCAGAAATGCGATGCTCCAGAACAGGGCAGATTTCAGCCCCTGGTCACTGACGGCGGGCAACATAAACCCAATAAATGTCGCCAGGCAATATACTCCTATGCCAGCCAGCAACATGGTTTTGGTTGAAAAACGCCGAGCGAGCCGCCCAAACATAAGCGCAAACGGGAAGGCAACTATCTGAATAAAAAGCAGTACCCCGATCAGCATTGTTATGCCAAACCCCAGATCACGGCCATAAACCGTTGACATGCTGATGATAGTATCTACCCCGTCGATATAGAAAAAATATGCCGCAAGAAAAAGAAAAACCTGTCTATGCTGGCGGATTTCTCTAACTGTGTGCAATAGACGCTTAAAGGCATCCCGCACCGGGGCCTCTGAAGTGGGAATACCATGGGTCTGTTTAACATTATTAAGAAGTGGCAGAGAAAACAACAGCCACCAGAGGGCCACAATGACAAATCCAATTTTTACAGCGCCTATAGGCAACCCATCTGCCATACCTGAATAGAAAATCAACCCGATAATAGCAAGAAACGGGACCACACTACCGATGTATCCCCAAGCAAATCCCCTGGAAGAGATAAGATCCATTCGGTCTCGGGAGGTCACATCGACGATAAAGGCATCATAAAAAATGTTCGCTCCGGCCCAACCGACCCTGCCCATCACAAATAACAGCAGGCAAAGCAGCCACTGGCCCTCCCTAATCAGCGGTAAACCAAGAGTAAAGAGTAGCCCCATCGCCAGAAATACCAGAAAGAACAGCTTCTTCTTCTGCTGATAATCTGCCATGGCACCTAGAACAGGAGCAAGCAATGCCAGCAATAGTGATGCAGCCGAATTGGCATATCCCCAGTTAGCCGTTGACACGGCAGCAGGCATACCACTGGCCGCATAATCTTTAAAAAAGATAGGCATGATCGCCGTAATCATCACAAGGACAAAGGCGGAATTACCGACATCATACAGTACCCAGCTATATTCGCTTTTAGTCATCTTTTCCTGTTTTTTTTCCTGTATGTTCACGTCTTACCCTTTGCCTGCTCTCTTGTTGGGTAATCAAAGCATGTAATCCGTATTTCTTCCACTATTCCACAGTGTTCATGCCACGGCAAGTAGTATAGCTTTTTACATGATGTTATCCAGTCTGTCGTTAATCGTCAGGATCATCCCAGATAACGTAAGGAAATGCTATTTTGCTACACATTAAAGTCTCAAATCAATTCATGTTTTGGCCACATGCTGTATTTCGCTGTCCAGTCCCAACCACAAAATTTCATACTATTGGAAATATTACAAAAGGAGCTTGTACTATTTGATCTGATCACGCTACAATAATGAGAATGTTTCCGATACTATTATCAGGCTTGTAAGATCAAGGCCTTCATCTCATACTACGGCTGGATATTCTTTCACCAGCAACAGAAACAATGAACAACGTACTAGTCGTCGACAACGATCAAACCATGCTCAGAACCCTTACCAGCCTTCTGCAGGGACAGGGCGGTTTTTTAAACGTCCTCTCAGCTGTCGATGGCAACCAGGCCCTTGGCATGATGCAGCGGATACCGATCCAGATCGTTATCACCGCTATCCGTGTACCGGAGCTGGATGGTTTTGAGCTTGTTGCCCGATTAGCCAAAAAGTATCCAGCAACCAAAGTCATTGTTATGACAAACAATGCTCAACCACTGCTACGGGCACGTATCAAACAATTTCCCTCAGCAGTACACCTCGATCAGGCCCATGATCTGAGTATGCTTTCCAAGCGGGTATTTACTGAACTACAGATAGATTATGGTGGCCAGGTACGCGGCATTAACCTATCCTCCTTTCTGCAAATGATGTCCCTTGAGAACCGCACATGTACCCTCAAGGTAACCAGCAAAGATCAGACTGGCTTTCTCTGGCTGGAAGATGGCGATTTGGTAGCCGCAAAATCGGCCACTGCACGAGGAAAAAGTGCTGCGTTAAACATTATATCCTGGCGCAATGTGTTTATTGATATCGATTATACTCCCCGACATATTCAACGGGAAATATCCATGCCACTCATGATGCTCATCCTTGAAAGTGGCCAGATGGATGACGAATTGCGAAGCACCAGCAAAAACAGTCGTTCTCATGAGCGTTATGATTTACTCGTAGCACTTGATTTTGACATTAAGAACATGACCAGGCATTGCTCTCTTCGCGACATCAGCCTGGGAGGAGCATATATAGAGACTGACCATCCGATAGCCATGGGTGAAAAAATCACCATTTCTCTTAGCTCTCCGGTACTAAAAAGCAGTTGCTCCATAGATGCCACCGTGGTTCGCAAGGATGCTAACGGTATCGGTATACGCTTCCAGTTCAATGGCCCACACCAGGGACAGATGATCCAGACCATGATAAATGGCAGTACAAACCCTCTCAGTGAAAACGTAGGTCTCAGTGTCTGAAAATCATGTTAACTCAATACTCATTCCTGTCACAATATGATATCTCGCTACCAGAAAATCCCTGTCCATGACATGCAAACCATGACGGTCACCTACTCCACCTCTCACCAATTATTCTAACAGGCTAATCCTGTAATATACTTTTATTTGGAGATTGCATGATTCGAGCACTCATCTTTGATATGGATGGCACCCTGGTTGATTCAGAAAAGCTGCATTACGATGCCTGGGAGCAGACACTTCTTTCAAATGGTGTTGAGTCCTTTCCCTTTGATTCCTTTATTCAATATATCGGTACCACCAACGAGAAACTGGCCGGCGATTACATCATCAGCCACAAGCTCAATAAAGATGTTTCAACGCTGCTGCTTGAGAAACAGAACATTTATATGGAGCTTATACCGACCGTAGAGCCACTACCCGGCGTAAAAGAGTTTGTAACCAAACACCACGGCCGTTTTCAGCTGGCTATCGCCTCATCCTCAAATAAAGTAGAGCTTCTGAAAATCCTGGAAACACTTCAACTCTCAGAATATTTTGAGCATGTTGTTGGTGGAGATATGGTGAGCCGTAAAAAACCTGATCCGGAAATATACCTGCAGGTAATGAACCTGCTGGGCTGCAGTGCCAACGAGTGTATTGCCTTTGAAGACTCGGAGACCGGCCTTGCTGCTGCCAAAAATGCTGGCATGTTTGGGATTGTCATTCCAAATAGAATGGTTGCCAACGGTGACTTTTCCAGAGCAGACAGGGTTGTCAAGGAAATGCACCAGATAAATGGCAAGATGCTGGAGGAGTTTCAAATTGGCGGATAACGCTCTCAACTGAACAATGTAATAACTATTTAGAACCCTACCGGAAAACAACCTCATGAAATTTTGTTCAAACTGTGGAAATGGCATTACTCGTGGAATTCCCGACGATGATAACCGTGAACGGTTTATCTGCGAAAACTGCGGTATGATCCACTACCAGAACCCGCGACTGGTGGTTGGCTGCATCCCCGAATGGCAGGGACAGGTCCTGCTCTGCTTACGCAACATTGAACCACAGCGAAATAAATGGACACTGCCTGCCGGCTATCTGGAGAATGGGGAAAGTGTGCAGGACGGAGCTCGCCGTGAAACGCTTGAAGAGGCACAGGCAGAGGTCACTCAGCTCGAACCGTTTCTTTTGGCTGATCTTGTACCTATTAACCAGCTCTACCTGATGTTCCGCTGTCGACTTGTCCGTCCGGAATTCAACATAACCCCTGAAAGTAAAGAGGTTCGTCTTTTCCGCGAAGATGAGATCCCATGGGACAACATTGCCTTTAAAGTGATAAAAGAAACGCTAAAACGATATTTCGCCGATCGTGCTGCTGGAAAATTCCATTTCCGTAACGAAGTAATAGCCATCCCTACACGACACCGGAACTAACCCGTATTCCTCACCAGCTCTGGTGATGTCAGCTTCAAGGTTTTTTGACAAAATGTTCATCAAAAACTGGGGATAACCTCACGAAGGTTCTGCTATTTCTTGTTTTTGGCAATAATCCATACTGCATGAACAATTCCAGGAATTATCCCCAGAATGGTCAACACAATATTGATCCAAAAATGTTTTCCAAAACCAACCTGAATGAATGCCGCCACCGGCGGGAAAATAATTGCACAAATAATTTTTAATATATCCATATTCTTTCCATGCTAAAGAGTGTTATTTAACGGTTTAATTGACAATACTGCGTATGTCTCCAATACAATCAATGACCACACAACCTGCTATCATTCCAGCATGGCATGGATTGTTTGTTTTCTCACGTCATCAGCAAAACTTGCATCAATACTATTTCTAATCAATCGTTTGGCTTGATCATCTGTCATATCAAGTGCCTCTGACAGTGCAACAAAATTTTCTGTAATGTACCCACCAAAATAGGCAGGGTCATCAGAATTTACGGTCACACAGACACCTTTTTCCAACATTTCCAGAATCGTATGTTGAGACATATCATCAAACACACATAATTTGGTATTCGATAAAGGACAAACCGTCAGCGGTATTTGTGTTACAACCAGATGTCTCATCAACTCAGGATCTTCCATTGAACGAACACCATGGTCTACACGCGAAACCTGTAAATCATTAAGGGCTGTCCAGACATACTCGGCGGGCCCTTCTTCACCTGCGTGGGCAACAGTTAATAAACCTAGCTCGCGGGCTCGAGCAAAAACTCGACTAAACTTTTCAGGCGGATGACCCTGTTCAGAACTGTCTAAGCCAACTCCTGCAATCTGATCAAGAAATGGCTCAGCCTGCTTTAAGGTTAAAAAGGCATCTTCTTCTGAAAGATGCCGTAAAAAACACATAATCAGTTTACTCGTAATACCGAGTTTTGACTCACCATCCGTTAATGCCCGTGAAATCCCATGAATAATAGTTTCAAATGGGATGCCTCGATCTGTATGGGTTTGTGGGTCAAAGAATGGTTCGACATGAACAACATTCTGTTGCTGGCACTTTACAAGATACGCCCATACAAGATCATAAAAGTCCTGCTCTACCTTAAGCACATTAGCGCCTTGGTAATAGATATCTAAAAAGTCTTGCAAATTGGTAAACGCATATGCTCGTCGAACCTGTTCTACAGTTTTGAAAGGCAACTCGATATCATTTCTCTTGGCCAGTTCAAACATAAACTCAGGCTCCAGGCTACCTTCCAAGTGCAAATGTAACTCGACCTTTGGCAATGCATTAAGCCATTCATAGGTTACAACAGACATATCATTTCCCTTTTTCAGGTTCCTCGGTTTCTCGGCAAGCGGGTAAACAGCCTATATTAAGGGTATTTCTCTTAAAAAGAGAATCGTTCATTTGATACAAACCCAATCCAGTTTCAGGATAGACAATAATCCACCTTACAGCAGACTTTTAAGCACATTTATCACGGAATTTTTTCTGTTCAACAAAACAGCCTTCACCTGTCGTTCTTTGAGCTTAAAAATATTTCCCATCACAAAAGAGTCGACATCCAACCGGCAAATCATCACCCTTTCTCCGTGTTTCTCATGAAGGAACTCTAATTGGCGGTAGAAACGAGGAGAACCATCATTTGTTACAATCAACAGCCTTGACACACGATCACTCTGATTATTAACCTTTTGTAATCCCTGCAGTTCGTTTTCCAAAGTCCTTTCTACAGACGCATAACCAATAACCAATTCACCAAGGGATTTGGCAGTGAAAAGTCGCTTATGTAACTCTGGGTTAAGTTGTAAAACAGGAATATGCATAGTCGAATCACTGCAAACCTCTATGCGCTCTTTTTCTAATACCGCTCGAACGTCTGCTTCGACGTTGTCCCTCTCCAACTGTTTAGGCAATTTCATTGTATTCCTATTTTTCGACTGGTTCTGTTCACATAATGTGGACTTCTCTGGACCGGGCTATTTGCTTGTCTGCCGGAATGACTTGTGATGAATTTCATTTGATGTTTTTTTATTTCTCGTCAACCAACCGGCCATTTTGTCACATAAGATAATGAGTGTTTCGTTTGATGGCATTTTTTCTACCCTTTCCACCCCTTAGTGGAAGTTGGATATCCTTTTATTGTTCTGAATTGAGTTGTCCACATGCTGCCAAAACATCATCGCCTTTAGCACTTCGTATTAACGTCGGAATTTTAAACGTATCCAAAACTTCTTTAAATTTTTCAATTTTTTCCAAAGCCGGACGTTTGTAGTGTGATCCGGGGAATGCATTGAAAGGAATCAAGTTTACATAGGCACTTTTACCAGCCAGCATCATTCCTATTTTTTTAGCATCATCTGGAAAATCGTTAAAATCTTCTATCAGAAGATATTCATAGGTAATAAATTGTTTTTTCTTTAACGGTATCTTATCGATATAGGCCAGCACTTCAGCTAGTGGATATTTCCTATTAATTGGAATAAGCTCATTTCTCTTTTCATCAAATGGTGAGTGAAGAGATAGTGCAAGGTTCACTCCAGGAATTTCCTGACTCCATCTTTTAAGACCGGGAAGATAACCAGCTGTTGAAACGGTTATTTTTTGAGCAGCTACTGACGTACCATGTTTCGATAAAAAGATTTCACACGCTTTTTTGACAGCATCAAAGTTATGTAAAGGTTCGCCCTGTCCCATAAAGACAATATTTAAAATTCTCTCTTCCCCTGGTCTATTCTTGGCTAGCCAACGCCAAGTTTGTAGAAACTGGCCAACAATTTCACTTGTAGTCAAATTCCTCTTAAACCCTTGTTTTCCGGTAGAACAAAAAGCGCAATTCATTGCACAACCAACCTGCGATGAAAGGCAAATAGAGTATTTATTATGAAACGGGATAAGGACTGTTTCAATTTTGCTATTATCTTTAAGCTGGAAAAGAAATTTTATTGTTCGATCTTTTGACTCATGAACTGTATCGATTTCGGGAAGGGAAAAATCGAAATTATCATCAAAGAAAGCCAATGTATTATTGGCAATTTTATCATAGCATTGACCATTTTCTTTTTTCTTATAATGCCAATTAAAAAGAATAGATGCTGCTGAATTGTTTAAATCATTCTGACGTAGAACTAGTTCCAAATCGGAATAATTGAGATTATAAAAAGATTCTTTCAAAAGTGTCTCTTGTTGATATCAACATCTCACCAATAGTCAGCCAGTGCCCAGGGGACACTACTGCCCTATCAGCCATGGGATACTGATACTATTAAGATGGAGGAAATCAAGGAGATCCCATGGTAAAATACGGTGCAGTTCGAAAAAAATGAGCTTAGGAGATCTTCCTTCATCGATCTATAGAGTCTTATCCCCTAAAAAAACCGCCAGTAAAGACACATCCCCTCCCCCCGGTGTGGACTCCCGCAAACGATCCGGGCCTTAGTAACTCATATCAGTCGTAAACCTTTCTTTAAACAGAGTGTTTTTGAAGGCTCTATAGCTCTACTCCGAATTCATTAAATTTAACATATGCATGACATTACGATAGCTTACAGCAGGGGATTTCCTCGCTGTCAATGTTGGGTGGCAGGTTAGAAAACATCATATTCTGAAGAAGCTAATTTCATACCAAACAGTATAAATATACCACCAGCTATTCGTTCTATACATTTCTGGTAATTCATATATGCTCTTTTAGCCATGTTTAAAGAAAATATCATGGCAACAAGCGAATACCAAATAGCAGAAATCAAACAAATGATGATGACACTTGATATCCCAAGATTAACAGAAGCATTAAGCGGTATTGTTGCCGCAAAAAGGCTTGTCATAAAGGCCGCCGTTTTTGGGTTTAACAGGTTCGTAAGCAATCCAAGCCTAAAACAATTCATTGCAGAAAGCGATTGTTTATCCCGTCTCACCTCGTCCTTTATACCCTTGCGAACCAATAACATAAAACCTATATATATCAAATACATTCCACCTATCATTTTAAGCGAGTAGTAGAGCATTGGCACAGTTTTAAATAGTATAGTCACTCCTAAGTAAGCAGATATTGCCCATACTAAAGTTCCTGCAACAATTCCAAAGACAGTACAAAAGGCTAAACGACGAGTTTCTCCAACGGCAGTATGAACTGTTATGAAAAAATTAGGTCCTGGAGTAACAGCTGCAATCGTCCAAATGAGAGCAACGGTAAATATAATATTTGAGTACATCATAACTAGATCCTCGATACGTATAGAGCTTTACATTACTGATTTCTAATCGCGGTATTGGCCAGCGCCTGATGCGACGCGAGCAAGTGCAGCTAGATGGTGTTGGTACACGGTTGAGTTCAGAAGCTTGCCAACCACAGGGAGGGACCTGAAGAAAGGTGAAGCAACTTCTGGAAGTCCGCTGCAACGATTGTTATAACGCAGCTTCAGTCCAGACCGCAAATTCATTGCCATTTGGATCCGTAAAATGGAATCGACTGCCTCCAGGAAAAGAAAAAATGGGCTTTATGATTGTCCCACCCGCATTCTCTATTTTTGCCAAAGTAGCTCCTAAGTCTTCACTATAGAATACAATTAAAGCACTACCCTTGGCAGAAGTGGCGGATACTTCCGATTTGTAAAAGCCACCATCAAGACCTTCATCAGAAAAGGCCATATATTCAGGACCATATTCAACAAATGACCAACCAAATGCTTTTGCAAAGAACGTTTTAGTAGATTCAAGATCTTTCGCAGGAAATTCAACATAATTTATTTTTTCATGTTCATTCATCGGTAGTCTCCAAAACTTTTGAACACGCCAGGTTATCTCTTCTACTTTACTTTGATAACAACCAGCGTAATATCATCTTCCTGGGGAAGATCTCCACGATGGTGGCGAACCTTCTCAACCAATGCATCCTTGATTTCCCGTGCCGATTTCCCATGATTGTCTTGTATGCTCTTCTGGACCCTTTCCTTGCCAAACGCAACCTGCTCACTGTTAAAGGTTTCATGGATGCCATCTGTGCCAATGAGAATAACATCGCCAGAGTCAAGTTTATCAAGACTTTGATATTCAAAGCGAAAGCTCTCCTCTATACCCAGCACCAGACCGGGCCCGCCAAGTTCTGTAAATTCACCTGTCGCCGCATGAAAATGAACTGCAGGTTCATGCCCCGCCCTAACCCAGCGAATTGTTTTTTTAGATTGATCAAGTTCCAGGAAAAACAAGGTGGTAAATGTGGAATTTGCAGAACAATCTTTAACAAGCACCTTATTAACGCCATTAATAAGTGATGCCGGATCTTTGTAATTCTGCACCTCTGCTATCATATACGCCCGCACAGAAGTCATCAGCATGGCGGCGCCTACCCCATGCCCGCAGGCATCCGCAACAGCAATGCCAAACCGGTCATCTGGGAGCAGGAAATAGTCAAAATAATCCCCTCCGGTCTGGTCGCAATACAACGAATAACCGCTCACATCGAATTCACGTAGATAAGGGCTCTTGGAGGGGAGCAGGTTCTGCTGAACTTCCTCGGCAAATTGCAGAGCGTTTATCAGTTCAAACCGATGGCGGAGACCTTCTATCATATGGTTGGTATGCCCTGCGATAACGCCGAATTCATCACTGGTAGCAACGGGGACTTTCCTGCTCAAGTCCCCTTCACGCACCTGCTCAAGGATACGGGTCTGGTTGCTGAAAAGAAGCTTCAGGTTCTTTGAATAGGAGGCAATCAAATTCATGATGAGCAAGAGTAACACCCCCATGATGAAGACAACCTCAACGAGAACAGACATTCTCGCCTCATTCATAGATACCGCATCCTGGCTGGTTTTCACCAGCCATTCAATATCGCGTACAAAGACCATTATCAACACCAGGGAAACCAAACCAAGGGCCGTAATAGAAACCAGTGTGTACTTTTTGGTCAGGGGGAAAATACGTGTGGGCAGGGGCCTGTTACGATCATGCTCCATTGCATCGAGAATAACCTCTCTCTCACGGAGAAGGGACGCATCAAGGCCTATAAAAAAACCTCCTATTACACAACCTATGACAAGAGAGAGAAGGCTCCCAGCCGGGAATCCGAGAACGAAATAATTATACAGACTCACCATAACTGCGCCCAGAAGGCAGAGCGCAAAATCGAGCATAAATGCCCGGCGCGGCTGCACCTCAGGTTCGCTGCAATCCACATACTGGATTTCCAGCGTTCTCCTGATAAGCAGGGATGGCAGGAAACCACAGAAAATTATTGTCCCCAATTTCACGGGGGACAGCGATTCCATAAAAGGTCAGACCTGGCCCCCGTAATAGGTCAGGGCAACGATGAAAAAGAGGTAGTGCAAAAGTGCCTTCATTTTCTCCCCCGTCTCATGCTTGCACCAGACTATCCAGCTCTCCGCTGCTATCAAGCTGGTAAAGATCATCACACCCGCCGATATGGCGATCATCGATAAAGATCTGGGGCACCGTCCGCATGCCCTTCGCCTTTTGCACCAGAGCTACTCGTGCATCATCGTCTCCAGTCACATTAATTTCAGTATAACTGAACCCCTTGCGATCAAGCAATGCCTTGGCTTTTACACAGTAGGGGCAATGGTCTGTCGAATATATTTCTATTTTTTTCATTCCTGGTCACCTTTTTCGCTTATCTTTTTTTAACCGGGATGAAACGATAAGCCTCTCCCACTCATCCTCGGTGTTCTTCTGTCAGCACGTATTTAACTGTTGATATCAAAGATAATTCCAATACGGACATTATTCCACGAAATTCATAAAAAACCGTCAAGTTTCATCGTCAGAATCAGTCCCCCGACAACCAGCAATGGCAAACATCTGACGACCTATCAGCGGTTGATGATCCCACACCAGCAGGACTTCGGGAAACATCCGGATCACAGCTTTATCCATTGATTAAACAACGTCAGCTATGATTGTAAAATATGGACTGCTATTGGTTGATAACGCAATGAATACCACGTTTTCTTCACAGCATCTGCAAACTTCCCGATTTGAGGTAGGTCATGCCACGGGAGTACACAAAAAAATGATCTTGAGCAGAATACGGGGATCATAGGCCCGTGCGCCTGTTTCATCGTTAGCATAGCGACTGTCAAATCGGAAACGAGCAAAACTGTATCTTTTGTGCCCATATTTCGGACATCGATATTGCTTGATAGAAAAGTAGCTCAAGACATTACTGATGCTTTGGCATGTTACTCAAGCATTCACCTGTTATAGGCGAATATAGATAATAAGATGGCCATATTTTTCCAAGACTATCCTTTCTTGTGCCATTGCTGACATCACCTATAATAATTACCGAACCCTCTTTGGGATATCCAATATCTTTAACTACCTTTTCTCCAGATATTGGGTCAATAGCTAAATATTTACTAAAACGATAGCTGGAATCACTTCTTACATCTTCAAAAACCCTACCGTCAACCATCTCAAGAGTAATACTATCTCTTCTTTGACCTCCACCTGCATCCTTAGATTCTCGCAATACAATAATTCTCTTAATTTTATGCCAAGGTACTTTAGACGTAATTTCATCAATCCAAACATAGGAGAAATCAGGCCCTATTTCTACCTGATACATCTCATGAGTTTTTCCATCTTTATCAACTCGATATGCATCAATATATGTTTTTGCAAATGATGATGAACCCCACAAAACTAAACACAATAATAAAAAAACACGCATTTTATATCCTCTTAGCGTTGTATTCACTGGTTTCGAGGTGTTTGCGAAATCCAATGGAATGTTTTGTTAATATATTTTTTAATATTCAAACTATTTAAGAGAATATATCTGCAAATGTGCATACGATTGAGCGATAGCTTGCCAAGTTTCACGTAACTGCTTCTCTGTATCTATTAGTGCATCTATCACTGCACCTTTACTGACATGCCGTTTCTCAAGTAATTCTAACAAAGTGAAAATCTGGACAGATCTAGACATTTTTTAAAGGAAACAGACCTGTTATCTGGAGCATAGAAGAAAGCCTTAACTTTTATAGCAAAATCAATGTGTTTTTTATCTGACATTTCAGCTGCAATGGCATCTGCAAAAGCAGCAACATTTTGTCGAGCTACCCACATTTGATCTCGGCTTGTACGAAGTTCCATTAAACTAGATGACCAATTTTCACCTTGTGATTTTTCAACAGCACTACGTGCTTTATGAATTAATCTAAAATAGTCATCAGCAACTGGTCCCATTTCTTTAAAAATTGGCTCAGCAAACAAGACAAAGCATTCGCGCTTACTATTCTTTTTGAGTTGGAGCAGATTTTTAATCCTATCTAAAATTCCGAAAAAAGCGGGCAATGTTTCTATCATAGAGTTCTTATTTCATAATGTATATTCGGTATTATCCCAACCCAATTGCCAGGTATAAGATATTTTTCAGGGTTAACCTGAACATCTGCAGCTCGTCCCCAGAATGTTTTTGTTGGGCCATTTTCATGAATCAATAGATTTTAAAATCTGATCATCCTTAAGAAGAATGGTACAAGTTTCAGAATCTTGATCAAAGACAATAAAGGCATCTTTAGATTTAAGTTGTTCTAACACTTGGGTAATTTTAGCCCCAAGTGGGATTTGAACTTCGCCGTAATCAGTTCCATCCCGGGTTACAAATTCTTCAAGAAGACCCTGCAATGCTTCGTTGCTTAATTGATCATATGGGATTTTAACAGCATTCATTTTTTAATAAACTCTTTGTGGTGGCTTGACGGTTATACCCAGTTGATTCCGATATTGGTCATTTGGGGGCCAGAACCGACTATGCGGTCTAGTAACACCTGCTGCTTACGGAATATCCAATCCATTATTTAGCCACCACATCTATGACTTACCGCGCCCAGGCCCCAATTGTGTGGAATTGATTTAACCCTTTACCCTAAAATTGATTGTACACTCTTGTGATACAAAGTACCTAATGAATGCTTGAAACAAAACGTAACAACAGTCGAATTTCCCTGTTGGAAAATGACGGAGTGGATTGTGCTGATCTTAGAAACAAAATGCAATTGGATTTAACGAAAAAACCATCAGTCCCTGACCGCTCATGTGACAGTAACCACCCAATCCTGAGTCAGACCTTTTCGCACACCAGTAAACGGCTGCCCACAATCGCCCTGATCAAGAGCCACATCTATACTGACCGCCAGTGGATCGAAACCGGGGACTTCGACCGGAAAAAACAACTGCTAACCATGATGATTCGGGAGTCCTACGTCGGGCAATCCTTTGTGCTTCTCACCGATGAATTTATAAAAACCCTACAACGGGTTTGTGCCGATTTCACAAGTATTGTGGAAATCGGGGCGGGCATCGGCTGGCTCGGGCACTGGCTCAGCACATACGGGGTCGTGATCCAGACCTCCATCGATAATAAAACCTGGCCTGATTTTCCACAGGATCGATATCTTGATATTGTCCAGCAAATGGATTCCCTCGATTATTTGCACCTTCATCCTGAAGTGGAGCTGTTCATCCTGTCCTGGCCCGAGGAGGATTACTTGGCCTCCCGCATTTGGCAGGCCCTGCATCCTGGTCAACATCTTTTGTATATTGGCGAGAGCAGAGACGGTTGCACAGCTAACAACCTTTTTTTTGAGTTGATCCGCGGGCACGAAGTAGAAAACAATGCCACCAGGGAAATGAGACAAGCGTTCCTATCTTTTGATGATTTTCACGATCAACCCCATCTTTATCAAAAGAGATGATATCCCGGATTCAGTTAACAGGTTGTTGTTAATCACCGTCACCATTCACATTGACCCTTAAGAATATTTTCCATAGTAAAAAGGGGACAGATTTATTTTTTAATCTTTATCGGTCGCCCTGGTCCCTTGTTGGAAAACGAATACCAAGCTTTAAAAAGATCACTTCTCGAAACCGGTCACTTCCTGTCAATTGACCATGTTGAAGAGAATCACGGATAAGCTTGAGTTCATGATCAGGCACAGTTCCAAGAACATATTCGGCATACGCCGCTTGCCTTTCATTTTCATTATTTCCTAATTCCTGATAAATACTCTCGAAATCAACGACATACTCCTTTTATTCTCCACTTTTACAGGCATAACTCGACCATTGATACTCCCCAGAGGTAGTTACCATTCCAGCACGTAGCGGATTCAACTCAATATAGTGGCAGCAGGCTGCTAAATATTCCTTTTGTGAGATAATGCTAGAGAATATCTCCCTTCCCATAAGCTACCGGTACGTTTTTCCAGTTTGTTGACATACCTTGTCTGGCGACCGGCAACGTGTTTCATCAACAGATGATAGAGGCTCCGGATTCGCTCCCGGATCAATGATAAGGTAGACATGATTGGTCATCAGGCAGCATGAGTAAATCTTGCACTTAAACTCTTGCGTAAAATATATAATATTTTCGGGGCAATAGTCATCGTCGGAAACAAAAAAACAGTCTGACGAGTATGCCCGTGCTGGACAATATGGTGCGGCGTGTATGGAAGAACTATTCGTGCGGATCTTGGCATATGGCCGGATTAACTAAAAGCAAAATGATTAGTAATTAAAAAATAATTCTGTCCCCTTTTCTGTTTATAGTTTCTGTATGTACCACTGATAGCTACCCACCATGGTAATTATTCCTTGTTGATCTTTAACCTCAACATAAACAGATATTGTTCCTCGCCCTTTTGACTCAATTTTTTGTAGGAATATTTCTTTTTGAGATTGATCAATAGATGCATGACCACTAATCTTAGATTCAGCCGGTTTTTTGAATTTTGCATCAACCTTACGTAATATTGGTATCACTGAGCTTTCTAATTGTGGGAATACCTGCTGCAAAGCTAAACCACTAGTTGCTTCTGCTAAAGCAATTTGAGCACTTGCGTGAAATGTACCGATATGATTCTGCTTGTCTTCAGTAAAAGTAAGTTCAAGAACATCGCCTGAATCACGACTTTTTGTTAATTTTAACAATTTGTGAAAAGGTATATCTGTAATTTCCATATTTCTAATCCTAACGATATATCGCCCTTTAGCTTCCTACAACGTAGCGTTCACTGGCCCGCGCTGAATGCGGGCCCCAGTGAAACAATTGGTTATCTTAAAAATCATAGTCCCCCTATACCATTAAGCAAAGCGATAGTTCCCAGTCCAAAAGATAGTAGAAAATAAAATATCGCCATAAACTTACCTTATTGACTTGAGAAATTTTCACAAATCCACATTAAGCCTGCAAGGAATGAATTCTTCTCAGAATAAAAAAGACTAAGCAAAAACATGATGCCTAAGGCCTGAAGATAAAGACCAACAATAACTGTTGATTTACCTTCCTGTATTGGCTCAATTTGAAAACCATAAAAAGAGGTAAAATACCTAAAATTGCAATAATGGAAAAAAGAACTACCTCTATAAAGGAGTGAGTGTTTTTGATTTTCTTTCTGTCATTTTCTTAAAGGAGATAACGGTTGTGATAAGCGGGAGCGTGAAACGCGCTCCACTTGATTGATTTGTCGTGCAAAAAGTCATTCTTTTTTACACAAATATGTCCCGATAACTCCATCTATCATTTCTTTGGAAAGGACCTTAAAACCGGTTCTTTCAAGAAGGCCTTCAACGATCCAATCGAACGTTGAAAACTCTTCTCTAACATGGGTTGCAACCTCATCACGAAGTTGTGCTCCACCGATTTCTCCTAACCGGTCTATCCAGCTTGAAATATTGGTCTCAGCGTCAGCCTGTGCAAATATCACATCGTGAAGGTACAAAAGGCCACCAGGTTTAAGCATGCTGTTCATGCGGTGAAGAGCAATGCCCTTCCACAAATCTGGCAAATGATGAAAGGCCATACTTGTCACAAGAGCATCAGCGGGAATGCCTGCGTGCTCATAGGTTAAGAAACCACTGTGACAGAACGTGATGTTGTTAAGGCCAGATTTATCAGCTTTACATTGAGAAAACTCGAGCATAGGAGTGGAAACATCCACAGCGAAGACTTCAGCACAACGTCGCGCGGCATGGATAGCAAAGGCTCCAGTACCTGTGCCAATTTCGATTATCACTGATTGTGGTGTGACCGAAATTGCATCTAGTATTTTGGTACATTCGGCTTCTACGTCTCGAAACTGGGAATGACGAGAATCGTAATCCGCCACTTCTTCCTGACTTTCATAGTCGATGCCTACCTGTTTAAACTCATCATATTCCCATGGGGATATCTTTTTCATCGCATCACTCTGTACAGCATAGTTTACAGTTCTAGCGGAACATCCTTTACACATTGTTTCGCGCTGTTTGCGAAATCCAGTGGAATGACTGGTTATGAAATTCATTCTCTTCTATCATTATATACTGTCAATATTAGGAGCAGAGAAAGATGTTCTATATTTCTGTTATCAAACAGTTTTTCCATAGACAAAACTGATTTATTGATTGATATAAGATGATTCTCTCTGAGGAATATTTTCTGATTACTTATACCCTGAATATACACCGCATATTTTTCATCACCGACCAAACAACTACCGATTAACACCTTCTTTTTGAGAAGTAATTTAACGTCCCAAAACATCTCTCCATTTGGTTTGAAAGACATTATTATAGAACCATCCGGATAAACGATTGAGCTATTTTCCCATGCCATCTCAATATGATCGGAGGAAAGTTCATAGAATGAAGTTGATTTTTTTCTAATTACAATCCCACTGTCACTAAAGATCTGAATCATTTTTAAATTTCAATTCATAACGGTTCATAATAACCGGCGGCGACGCAAAGTTACGGCCACGACCGCAATTTTAGACATTATACTTTTCAATTTTGCTCAGACGTATTTTCCGTCCGGTTGATTAGTTTGTCAGCTTTATTCTCTATCTTCTTGTTGAATTAAAAAAGACTCTGCTTCTTCTAGAGACCTGACAACTGTATGTTCCCAAGGTATGCTGTCTATGTATGCTTGCCACATGCGAGCTAGTCCAAAAAGTAAATCGGTTGGCATGATTGCGACAACTGAAACGTTCTGATTGACAAGAGAAGCTTCTTTGTAAATACGTGAAAGTTTCTTAATGTCTATGTCGCTAATGTTGGTTTCTGAAACTTCTGTATAGTCAGAGATTATGAATTTATATTTTTTTATTTTTTCTGGATCCGTAAACCTCTCACTGTATGAGTTTTCAATGTCTGTAGTTGTTAGGAGCCCAAAGTACTTAGTTAATATTTTAGATCCATCATTTTGTTCGATAATTTTAAACGGCATATGAAATCTCCATACATGATGAAGTTGAAAAGCTAACTTGGAGTTCAGCTAAAGCCGCGCAGTTTGCGGCTTTAGCTGGAACGTTTTGTTAAGTAGATTTTATTTTTCTTTTATCCCTAACCAAGTATGAGTTGCCAGGGCCTCTCTTCAACTCGAAAAGATCAATAGCTTTCACAAGACTACTTAGATTTTTGTAACCGTAGTTTCTTGTATCGAATGATGTTTTATTTGAAATATGTGATCCCACAGGACCAAGTGCTGCCCAACCGTTATCGTCTTCAGTTGCTTCTATTGCCTGCCTTAAAAGATTTATTAGTTTTGTATCGGATTTGATATTTTTTTCTTTTTCAGGAACTGAACCATTTTTCTTTACTTCTTGATCAAGATACAAAAATTTGGAACATGCGTTTACAAAAGGAGATGGTGTTTTACGTTCCCCAAAACCAAGCACTACTTTTCCTTCGGCAAGTGCGCGAGTAACCATTGGTGTAAAATCGCAGTCTGATGAAACAAAGCACATGACGTCAATATTCTTTGTATACATGACATCCATGGCATCAATTACCAAGGCAATATCAGATGCATTTTTACCTTTAGTCAAATCGTACTGTTGTATAGGTTGTATCGCATATTCGTTTAACAAATCTTCCCACGGCTTTAACGTAGGGCTTTTCCAATTGCCGTATGCTTTTCTAATTGTAACTACACCATACTTTGCAACCTCGCTTAGAACTTCTTCGAATTTACTTGCTGGTGCATTATCTGCGTCTATAAATAATGCTATCTTCTGACTGGTCTCATTCATTGATAGTATGCACCTTATTTTTGAAAACTAACGAATGATGTGGACGCACGCCCGGATGGCGGCGCTTCCGAGTCAAGGAAAGCAGATGGAAGCACGCTCGGCAACCTTCAACACAGCCGCTGATTGGCGTCGCGTCGCACGACTTGTTCTCGTTGGTGGTCTTTTGTTCGGCGCTTGCTTCGCGTCGACCCTATTTGTTTCTTTCCCTTTCCGCTTTCCACCCTGGTATCGCAACTTATGTAACTAGAACGTCACAACATTTATCCCTGGCTGAATCATCTGGTCAGCTACCGCAGACGGGTTAGCCTGTCTCACACCAGGAATCAGTGCATCAATTGTCAAATCTTTGCTTGGAAGGTAGAGCGGACATACCTGAACGGATACGCCATTCTCAACCAAATCTTTGAGAAGCATCTGGGGTGATTTATCAATTGGCTTGAATTTAGTTTCTTTGCTGCCTTTCACTGTGATGTCAGCTCCAGGTCCACAAAGCAGAATACTCACGTTAGCACCTTTTTTGAAAGACTGAGTCGATAAAACCATGGACATCATTTGAGTCTGAGCATCTGGAGATGTTACAATAAACAGCATGTCCTGTCCTTTCTCTGCTGCAAACACACTAACGGATAAAGACATAAACATTACGAATAAAAGTGTTATAACAGGCTTTATAAACATAGGTATTAGCTCCAAATGATATTGACAAATCCATATAAAGTCAGGAATTCGTCTTTTTGAATTTATGGGAGTATATATATAGGGTCAGAGTAAAATTAAACTACTAAATATTTAAACTTACTCTGACCCATTTTTTCATATTAGTTCTTTGCTTGTTCTGCTTTTCTTTGAGCTTCACGCTGAATTTTTTCCAAAGTACGTGGTCCTATAAGTCCATCAGCAGGCAAAGAATTTTCTCTCTGGAATTTTATAATTGCGGCTTGTAACTCATTTCCAGACTGCCCATCAACTGATCCAGAATAGTAACCTAGGTCTTTTAGCATTTCTTGAATTTCTGCAACAGGAGCGATTGATCCGAAATGCGAACCGTAAATAGGAGTATTTTCGATCAGATCTTGCCTGGTTTTTGGGGACAAGGGCACTCCTGAATATTGGTTTATTACCTGTGTAGCCCAGTCTCTTAGGTTTCGGCTTTCTGGACGAGGTTCTTGGCTAAGAATAGATACTGCTAGTTCGACGAATTTACCTTGAAGTTCTCTTTCTTTAAATGCTGATGTATAACCATTGCCAACAATTAGTAGAACAATTGGTAATAAAATTGCAGATCCAAAGGTTCCGAGTATATTTAGTATTTTAGGGTGTACGCTTTCGGTCTGATCAGACATAGTTCGTTCTCCTAAATCTTAAAGTGTAATAAATGGTATATGCTCCGATTGGCATTTAATTTGACTCTTAACACATTGATTTAAATAGATCTGTCCTATTTTTTTCAAATGTCACCTAATTGTATATTTTACTCAGCATAGCGTCGCAATAACCGGAAAATTGGCCGCAGGCCAAATTTTCCGGTTAATTACATGGTTATGTTTATTTTTCATCCTGCGGATGTATCATTATTTTTCAGAAACGGCACCCAGTCCCATTAGAGATCTAGTAATCAACCGCAATACCATCCACTCATGCATAAACGCTACCTATAGTCTGGAAGCTGAGTTGTCATTGAGTAACCCATGAGCCACTTCATTTCTCAAATTCGGTCCAAGTGCATCCGCAAACACAGCTTTAATTTCAAAGGTTACATCTTTCCCCAATACGCTTTCTGCCTCTGGCAAATCCAGCAACGTACTTAGACCATTTTCATTTTCTATCCCATTCTGATCCACATTACTTGTGTGAGCACCTGCCTCTTTTAGTTGAACTCTTACAATGTGCTCCAATTGAGGGCATAACAGATGAATAGTACTTGAAAAGTCATACTCAAAGCCTAACCAAAGGGCTGCAGCTGTTAGTTTTTCTCTCTTGGGTGGGACAAGAGGAGAGTGGAAACAAAGCGCCTCAAGCAAATCACGGGTTATTCTATGTTCCATCAATATTTGGTGAAGAGCAGGTAAGATTTCACCTTCTACTGCTAGTTGCATATCAATTGAGAAATGCTGAAAAACTTGCTTCATTATTGCTGCCTGATTGGCTTGTTCATCCTTCCCGCTGAGGTCAAATGATGGCGTTTTGGCAACAACACAACCATCAGCTGACATATGTTTTGAACCAAATAACGTACTCAATGGATTCTGGGCGATAGATTCTTCCGCGCCTTTTTTCAGAGATTCATAATTTGAAACACTAGAAAAACCTGTAAAATACATCAGAGCTTCTTCAACGCTTTGCTTTCCTGCCACGTGGGCTTGTGATGCCGCAACCATTTCCTTGATGTCAATCCCTGGAGTTTGAACAAGCCCCATCTCCCCCAAAGATGCCTCACCAGATTCAGACAATTTTTCTCGTAAACTACGTAATTTGTTTTCAACGTCATACGTGACACGATGTTTAACTGGAATGCGTCTATAAGTTTGAATGGCATTTTCGTAAAATGAATTGGAGACCATCTGACTAGGGGACGAACCTGAGGCTCTTTGGTCTCCCTCAAGCTCAAAACATTCTGCAATCAGCGCCAAACTATCAAGCCAGGCTTTGTCATCTTTGCACAGTTGATAATATTTAGCCGCCAACTCAAGGTAAGATCGCGCACCTACAAAATTACCTTGTTCTTGCAGTTCTTGGGCAATTGAATAAAGCCTTTGTACAATATCCCCTTGTTTTTCTCTTTCCTAGGCCAAGGCGGGTCAGTAGCTGTGACAGCCAAAGCGGCATAAACGGGCTTTTGGGGTAATCGGCTAGAAAAGCAATGAAAATCTGTTCTTCAATAGCTACTAGCTTTTGGTAGTCCTTGATCTGCAAACAAAGACGGGCAGCTCGTTCCCAACATTTATCAATATCCCTGCGCCAGGTTTCAACCTGAATGGGGTGAGATGGATAAGCATCGATAGGATACTTGCATGGCTTGGATTTTTAGGTTTTCCTGCAAAGCCAGAGGTATATCTGCCAGTGTTTCCCTTCAACATAGGCTCATCAATGTGTTGCAAGATCGAGTCAAAAAAAGTCAACTCAGCTATAGTAAAATCATCGGGGATAGCCGATCTTCTCCCTGCCTGACAGTCCTTAGAATGGGTTCAAATGGTTCATTAATGCTTTTTGCATCAATCATCATTGAGCAAGCTTCGCGACAGCAGCTCACATTAAAAGTGATTTCGGAATTTCATTACTTTCCTGATAAGATTCAGAAGATTGACCCAACGCCTGGGACAGAGAGGAATAACCATGACTGCTTGCGGAAGAAATAGTCTCACGCCAGTTTGAATTTACAAAGTCATCTTGACTAAATTCGATTTGTTTTTCAGCTTGCATTCCAGAACCCCAGCCATGTCACTTTGGGTTAAAAAACATAATGTTGCAATAACCGAGCCGCGAGTTGTTTGCTGGTCCGGTTGATTGGGTGGTTAGATTAATTTTCATCTAATGATAGCCATGTTAAGAACTGACGAAGTTCTTTATCTTTATATGATTTGGTTTGAAAGATTTCTGTCACTTGATAGTTTACGAAAATAATTAAAAGTAGAAAAAAAATAATTATTGGCATAAGGCCTGAACCCCAGTTTGACACTTGGCTAGCAGCCCCGCCTAATATTGCAGTTATTAGACCTATACAAGTAACAGAAACAGGGTGCGTTATAAAAATAGTGTTTTCGTATAAATTTTTCTCAGAGTCTAGTAACTTTTGGATTTCATTGATTTTAGATTCATTACCAATTAATGATGGGTTGACATTTGATTTGAAAATTAGATAACGAAGAAATAGCCTATTTTTTCTGTATGACTCTAAAATGTCAGGATATACACTGTAATAAGAAGAATATACTGACTGTAACGACTTTGAGAAAAGTATTGCTGTTACTAAGAAGAGGATAAAAATGAAATATTTAGGATTTTCATCTTTAATAATTGCAAACCATATTACAGCGATAATTGATAAAAATGAAAAAAACCACAAAGTTATTTGCAACCACTTTACATCTACACTGTAAGCAGCTCGTGCAATTTTCCAAAAACTTGCCTGCCTATATGCAAGCCTTACTTCATTCAGCTTTCTTAATTGTTCCATTGTGCAGTTTTAAATATAACGTTGTGATAACCGGCCCGCGCGCTGTTTGCAGGTCAGCGTTTATTAGCTGGTTATGCTTTAAGTATTTTGGTGGGCCATGATTCAACTGAGTAATCTGTGTAAATATTTTCGTACTTTAATGTTTTGAATAGTAGTAAATAAAACAAAGAAACATTTGAATAAGTAAGATCTACCTGTTTTTGAATGGTTTTATCATTGTTCTCAATTTTATTTGCATGAGCTGATATATTTCTTAGTTTAACCCATTTATTTGCCATATTTTTAGTGATTACTTTGTCATCAGCTAAAGAGAATAGCGAGTTTTTCGGAGATGGATTGTTTAATAATCATGTAATTGTACCCTGAATTCTAGCACTAATTCTATCACCTAGTTCAATTTGCTTTAATTTCTCTAGTGATTCGTTCGCTTGCTTTGTGATTTCATCATCCGGCAAACCGTATTCGTTGAAGTATGTTTTCAATATTCCTTCAATTGATACGCAAATACTTAAAGAGGCGTTAAGAATACCTGACTGCCATGCTCTGTTAATTTTGTGCCAAAATCCATAAAATTCGCCAAAAGGTTCATTAGCCAACACCTCCAAGTACTTAATGACAAATTCAGATATGTGTTGGATTTCTCTTAGTTCTGGGGACTTGAATGGTAGGGGGAGTGGCTTGTTTGATAGAGTTTTATTTACTCTTCTGATTGTAAGTAATGTCTGCTTGTTACTAGTAACTTTAACTAATATATAGGTTGCAGATATGTACCTAATACAGTGATTAAAGACTCCAAAACCAAATGGTAATTGTATTCTCATTGATTTCACAGGAATGGTCAACTACATTCAACGTTAGATAATCATCTTTAACATGAATGCTAAACTCTTTTTTATTATCTGTGAAAAAACATTTTGAAAAGTCCCATGCACCGTTGCAGTAATGTTACTTTTTCGTTACAGGGTATATCAAATTTGCCTGGAATTGCACAGAATAGATAGCTTTTATCAGTTGCATCTATTTCTTCTTCGAGTAAAATTCTGTTTAGGTTTGACCTTACAATTATACCGCTAGCTGGAATTGAAAGATCTGCTGAAACCCAAACATGATCAACATGCCATTGATTGCCACTCATATCTATGGCCTCCAAGGAAAAATATTGATCATCATTTATTAACTTACCTGGTGATCGGTCTTGGAACCTCTGAGAAATTTCTCTATTGAGATCATTTATCTCAGAGTACAACTTTAACTCTAAGCCACCTTTATTGTTTTGTTTAATTGAACCAGGTCCTGAGTAATTTGTGGTTTTCTTTCGCATTCTACGTTAAAGTAATTTTTGAAAAATCAATTTCATAGTCAAGGCTTAATAGCTTGTTAATATTTAAAAAAAAAAAAAAAAAAAAAAAAAAAAAAAAAAAAAAAAAAAAAAAAAAAAAAAAAAAAAAAAAAAAAAAAAAAAAAAAAAAAAAAAAAAAAAAAAAAAAAAAAAAAAAAAAAAAAAAAAAACTGCTTTTTTATGGGCTATTGCAAAGGGCAAGCTTTTTATAGGGATTCTATTTTTTTTTTTTTTTTTTTTTTTTTTTTTTTTTTTTTTTTTTTTTTTTTTTTTTTTTTTTTTTTTTTTTTTTTTTTTTTTTTTTTTTTTTTTTTTTTTTTTTTTTTTTTTTTTTTTTTTTTTTTTTTTTTTTTTTTTTTTTTTTTTTTTTTTTTTTTTTAAAAAAAAAATGTTGTGAACAAATCATAATCCATTGATTTGGCAGTACTTGAAATAGAGGTAAAATATTGGAAAAAATCTATTTTTTTTCTCACGTTAGCTGCACTATTTTCGAATTTAGAGAAAAAAGTTTTGTTTTCCATTATAAAAAAAAAAAAAAAAAAAAAAAAAAAAAAAAAAAAAAAAAAAAAAAAAAAAAAAAAAAAAAAAAAAAAAAAAAAAAAAAAAAAAAAAAAAAAAAAAAAAAAAAATATTTTCTTTGATTTACCTCTTTGGTGTTCTCATTTCAATGTGAGTATTTTTTATACTAAAGCCTAACAAGTAGTTATATAGAAACTGCATAATCCTCAATTTGGGATGTTATACAGAAAGAAGGTTCTCACGCACCACCCTAGCGCCAGCCAATAGGGTCATAGCCTTTATCTCTGAGACACCGCTCAACATACTGAATATAAATTGAAGTTGGCTCAGAAGCCTTGAAAGTGCCTCCGACAAGAGCTGCAGTGGCCGCACCAGCACCACCAATGGCAGCACCGCGACCAATATCTGAACTCGATGAGATAGCACCAACAACTGCGCCAGTTGCACCACCAACCGCACCAGCTTTTGCGGTGTTTGTAACAACCTCCCCTCCCTGTCCCCTATTGGCCCCACTTGCTTCAGCGGCTTGCATACAATAATTTATATCAGCATCTGCCTGATATTGACCAACATAATTCAAATGTGCATTGGGGTATAGCACCGGCTTTTTAGTGCTACCGCAACCAAAAAACATCAGGGTTATCAGAATTGCCAGAATATTAACAGCCACTTTCATTTTTCACTCTCCCACTATTGTATTCTCTGTTAAACCAAGGAGTTTACTCATTGATGCTCTTTTTTACTACCCTTTATCCTACAAGCACTATTAATGGTAGCGTCCTACCGAATAGCCACATTTAACCCAAACTCTCATCAGCGCAGGTAATACCCACTGACAACAATTATAACATTTTTTTGAAGCGAAATGGGGGGTTAGCCTTTCAGTACAAAGCTAAAGTGTTTACGTCCATCAATCTTCACACCATCTTTATGACAATAGGAACGCTCATAAAAGTCTGCCTCGCCATTATCAGTGATGGTAATTACGGCTGAAGAACGTGTCCCATAGGATGGGCTGTGAATAAAGATTGGACTTAAACGCCTCTCCCACTCCAACCCCACTCCTGTCTCAGGCAGTAGACTATCCTCTGGTTCAGTGGTGTCCCTCAGAAACGAAAAGAGTGTATCGGTATCGATGACATCGTTCTCAGCTAAAGCACGCTGTAAAAGCTCTCGGCTTCTTGAAACTTTTGGCCACGGCGTATTCAGCAGATGATTGGAAACACCATAAATTCCAGGCTCAAGCGGTGTTGTTTTCCCGGTAATATTAGAATAGTGAATCAACGTAGTCTCATCAGCCAGAAGCAGATTGAAACCATTATACCTCGAAGCCATCTCAGCAAAACCCTGCAAAAACTGGGTGGCTGTTACCGTTGACTGCAGGTACCGAAGGAGAATTTCACCACGAGACGGAGCAGGCTCTGTTACTCTGGCAGGGTCACGGTAGTTGGTAATTGCCGCCAACCGCCCATTAGCACCCAGACCCAGCCAGGTTCCTCCACCACGCAGATCTTTACCCGCAAGAATGGTTCCATCAGCAAAGTTATAGCCAAGAGGTGCTGTTGGTCGGTCGAGAAACTCATCACGATTGGCGGCCAAAACCAGATTAAACCCAGGTTTCTGGCGATATGCTAACACTATAAGGCACATCGTGTTTTACCCTTCTTGAGGCCAGACCGTATTTTTTTCCTCATCTACCAGGTAACAGAATCGATTCCACTCAAACTCACGATGGGATATGGGGCAGCGAAGGGTAACCTTGGCATCACTTATCGCTACAACTTCCCAGTCACCTCTTCGCCGCTTTCCCTCTATGCGTATTTTTTGGCCTATTTCGAATGGATATGGCTGAAATACTGCTACATCATGTCCCATGGTCTTTTCCTCCAAAACATTAAGTAAAAATAGGATTTTCAAGGGCCGATATACGTTAGCCAACAGTACAGACTTCTGTTCATTATCAAGATCTGTCAGACGTATCTCAGCTTGCGTTTTTCAACACAGACGTTACTTTTAAGATACATACACTTCCTGATAACTACAACGTAAAGACTCATAATATGACCTCACACCCAGCAGCAGCTGTAGCTATAATTCGAGTCAGCAATCCTGTGGATAGCTTCTTACTCCTTCGTCGAAGTAGTAATCCACAGGATCCGTGGTCCGGCCATTTTTCTTTTCCCGGTGGCAGGCGTGAGGACATAGACACAACCCTATTAGAGACCTGCACAAGGGAAACCTATGAAGAAACCGGTATTACCCTAACTTCTGATGCCATTCGGGCAGAACTGCCCGCCAGGTACGCTGGCAGCAGATTGAACTCACTTATACTGGTACAGCCCTATGTCTTTGAGCTCAAGGAAAGGCCACCGTTACAGCTTGAAGAGAAAGAAATACAGAGCTACTGCTGGCTGCCAACTGAAAGCTTTCTGCAGCAAAATCTGCACGTGGAGGCGGAGGTATTACCCAACCGGTACGCCACGGCTTTTCCGTTGGATGACTATTATCTGTGGGGTTTTACTTACGGGTTACTGAAAAACCTGCTGGAGATCGAATAATCTCCTGCCTGGGAAATCGTGCAATCAGAGCTTTGGCGTGGCCTTTATTCTGTCTCTGCAGTTTCTTTTAAGAACCCTCGTAAAAAAGTGATGTGCTGTAACATATAGCGGCTGGCACTTTCACCATCCCTGCATTTTATAGCGTCGAGAATTTTAAAATGCTGCTGGTCTATAATGTTAAGATTATTGTTTTTTTCATAAAGCAGCGAATGCAGCTTATTAACGCTGTGAAACATATAATCGTAGAATCGTCTGGTCAGGTCCACATGTACGGAATTATGCGTTGCGTAGGCAATACCCATGTGAAACTTCATATCGGCATCCTTGGCTTGTTCCCGATCCGGCTGCCATCCATGCATCTCCGAGAAAGCCAATTCCAGAAAGGTAATATCCATTTCATTGGCCCGCTCTGCGGCTAAAGCCACCCCCTGACACTCCAGACCGATGCGAACCTCCATCAACTCATCAAGTGACGATCGACCAGGAGTCATCATGTAGGTGAAGGGACTGTTTGGGTCTCTGGCTGCCGGCAGTTTAACAAATGTGCCCTGACCGTGGCGGTTTTCCACATAGCCCATATCAACCAGTTGAATAATGGCTTTCCGAACAGATGACCGGCTGACCTGCATACGTTCTGCAAGCTCTCTTTCTGCAGGTAGACGTTCTCCTATCTTGAATTCACCACGGTAAATAGATTCCCGCAACTGTTCAAAGACGAGGTCTGATATCTGTTGTTTTCTGATTGGTGCAAACGGCATTGAAAATCATTAAGAATAGGGCCCGGGGCAGATCACCTGTACCTTCTGTCATCGCGGTATTCCCCGAGAACCAGCGCGATAAAGGCATGCTGCACAATACTCAAAATAAAGATTATTACAAGTGGGAGCTTCTCTCCTAAAGAACCCGCTCACCACTCCATACAATGCACTCACCGGAAAAACTACCATGCCAATAGGATTCAACCATGCTTCCCCTTAAAATCATCGTGATTTCCAATTGGATTCTTTCGATCATTTCGGCTATTTGTGACTCGTTTTCTACAACATTACTCATTTCTCAGGAGCCAGCAATGAACAGCCGCATGACATTCCGCATTATCTTAACTGTTACCCTCCTGTTGTTACCAAGCCTTGGTTTAGCAGCAGTTCCGTCCACTATGCATAACGGTATCATTTCAGCTCATGAACTGCATCTGCTGATGCAGCCAGGTGCTGTTGATACACCAATAGTTATAGAAGTTGGCTGGGGCGGGCCGGAAGAGTATTATGACAAAGGGCATATTCCCGGTTCCATCCATGTAAATACAGACGAAATTGAATATGACCAGTTCAAGGCAAGAGCAACAACCAAACCCAAGGAGCTTGCTCGCAGTACAACGATAGAGGAGGATATGGCCAAAGGACTCGGCCCGGATGACACTCTGCCACAGAACTGGTGGAACATATATCCAGATCGTTATCTGCTGCCTGCTCTTGCCTATATGGGAGTCAACATCGACAGCACTGTAGTTCTCTACGCCAAAGATCCCACAGCCGCAGCCCGGTTGGCATGGACCATGCTCTACGCCGGAGTTACCGATGTGCGCGTACTGGACGGAGGCCTGCCGGCATGGGAAAAGGCTGGTTTTGACATTTCTAAAACGTCTGTAGCTCGCACACCAAAAAAAGACTTTGGTACAGACCAAGCCCTGCACCCTGAGTATCTGGTTGGCATTCCTTTTGTCCGCAAGGCGATAACCACCAATGATCCTGGGTTCATCATCGCTGATGTCAGAACCAGGAAAGAGTATGACGGAGAAACTGCTCCCTACTCATACATCCCCTCAAAAGGTAGAATCAAAAGTGCCAAGTGGGGTCAAGCTGGAGATGGACCTTGGACAATGGAGTCATACATTAATGCGGACGGCACCTTCAGAGAGTTTCATGAAATTGAGTTAATGTGGGTAGAAAACGGCATCACCCGGGATAAACACGTCGCCTTTTATTGTGGCACCGCCTGGAGATCAAGCCTGGCATTTTTCTTTGCCTACCAGATGGGGTGGGAAAAGATCAGTAATTTTGACAGTTCCTGGTATGAGTGGAGCCTCGGTCCGGAATCAGCCATGAACCCGGTGGAATAGCTTGACGATACTCTCCTGAAATATCAGAGCGGACGTTCTCTTTTCCGCTCTGATACCCATCTCATCCTCTCCACCTAGCCCGTATTTGACGATTTGTCTTCAAACTGCTATATCACAGTACTAGTCGATATTTTTTTCTTTGTATGGGCTCTGACCTTCTTTCTTCTATTATTTCCAGGTATACACTTTGACATTCGCCATTTTCCCAGAAGAATCAAAAAGCCTCGTTAAACACTATCTCACCAGAGAGATATACGAATCACTCAGGCACAAATCCACCGACAACGGATTCACCTTGGATAAGGCGATACAATCGGGCATCGTCAACCCTGACAGTGCCATTGGAATTTATGCCGGGGACGCACAATCATACCAGACATTTAAACCGATTTTCACCCCGATCATAGAAGCATATCACGGTATAAGCCAGAGTACGAAACACGTCTCCGATATACGGCCAGTCACGCTCACCGATCCAGATCCCGATGGAAAATATATTCTTTCTACTCGGATACGAGTTGCAAGAAACATCTCTGGTTTCTGTTTTACAAGTCACATCAATCTTGACTCTAGAGGGATCCTTGAGCAACTGATACTTAAAGCGTTGCATGGGCTGACTGGAGATCTGAAAGGACACTACAATTCGTTTAGTGCGCTTGACAGCGACAAGCTGGAACAGCTTATAAAGGATACTCTTTTCTTTAGAAAAGGTGATAGATTTCAGGATGCTGCCGGAATAAACTCCCATTTCCCAAAATGTAGAGGAATCTACGCATCAGAAGACAAACGCTTCAGGGTGTGGATAAACGAGGAAGACCACCTGCGAGTTATCAGTCAAGACAGTTCATCAGACCTGCAGGGTGTCTTTAACCATCTGGCAAATGGCCTGAATGCAATAGAAACAACTCTACAGTTCGAGAAAGACCTAAAATATGGCTACCTTTCGTCATGCCCCACGAATATTGGCACCGCTATGAGGGCCGGGGTCCATATTCGCCTGGAAAAACTCCATAGTAACCAGTCAATTCTCCTTGCTCTCACAGAAAAGCACGACCTTCAGATACGAGGAACACTTGGAGAAAAGACTCAAGTTCAAAATTGTGTCTTTGATATCAGCAATCGCCGCCGCCTTGGTATTTCAGAGTCGGAAATTGTCCATAGCCTTCATCAAGGACTGCTGGCAATTATCGCTGCTGAGAAAAAACTCTAATGTGATGCCTGCGCAACAGCAGTCTCTACATTTGCGCGCCTGCTCTTCTCCATTGCCGGTCGCCACCATAACTCGGCAGATAACGGATCATCATAGTTGACCACCTGCCCAATTTTTGGCGTAGAAATCTGAACCTTTCGACTCCAGGCCTCCGTTGTAACCCGCTCAATGGGCTCATACCATGGGTGAAAGGCAAGATTGAATGTTGCCCAATGGATTGGTTGCAGAATTCTTCCGCCCAGATCCTCAAAAGCCTGCACGGTCTGCTCTGGGAACATGTGTACTTGAGACCACCCTTCGTTATATGCACCACACTCCATAAAGGCCACGTCAAATGGTCCGTATTTTTGGCCTATTTCCTTAAACCCTGGGAAATAACCGGAGTCGCCACTAAAGAAGACCTTATGGTTTTCACCCTGTATGACCCATGAAGCCCAGAGCGTTTTATTCCTGTCAAAAACACCTCTACCCGAGAAATGGCGCGATGGAGTTGCAGTAACAGAGAGTGTTTCATTTACTTTAAACTCCTCCCACCAGTTCAGCTCAACAATCTTATCATCCGCAATCCCCCACTTTCGCAGACGCTCACCTACTCGTAAAGGAACGATAAAAACTCCTGCTTTTGCTGCAAGTTTTTTGACAGAAAACTTATTGAGGTGGTCATAATGGTCGTGAGAAATAATGACCACATCTACTCGACCTATATCATCAACGTCCAGTGGGAGTTCCTTGTTGAATCTGGTTGGCCCCACCGGGGAAACTTTCCGCTCAAAAACAGGATCAGTTAAAACTGTATATCCATCAATGTTAATAAGAAGTGATGAATGGCCAAGCCATGAGGACTTTAATACATTGCTCTTCTTGTCAGCAAATTGTGAGAGGTCAACCTGTTCCTGCAACAGGTCTGAGACAGGTATTTTTTCTCCTTTCTCAAAGAAAAACTTCCAATACATTTGTAAGTGTTCTGAGGCTGTCATTTTTTGCATTACCGTAACTGGAGTGCTTTTTTCACGTTGCTCTATACTATTTGTCAATGCAGATAACGTATCATCTTGTCCATTTGTTGCCATCATACATGCCCCTGCAAGTATCAACACACTTATCACTATAGTGTAAGACAATTGCTTGCCTCGCGCATAAGTGAATATTCGTTTATTATTAAGGAAAAACTTCATCAATAGTTGTCTAGAGAAAACCCACCTGCTTTTCACCACCTACAGACGTACTGCATCCCAGGCCATCCTAAATGCTACATCAATATTTTCTTTATTTGTTTCAAACATTTTACAATGATTAGGGTTGCCAAGAACAAGAATTGGGTGAAACATAAAGGCACCAAAGATATCCAGATTAACATCTTTTAATATCTTCTGTTCAATCCCTCTCTGGACCACTCGGATAAGAGGTTCAAAGCTCTGACGAGTGCGATTTTTGTCAACCAGATCGCTGTAAGGTGAGTTGGAAAATTGCTCAGCATAACGAAATTCACCCTTATTTTCTGACACATACATGAACGTGTTGCCCCATACCTTACGAAGGATATCATGGACAGGCTGCGTTTCATCAAGCCCTTGAAGTATGGCCACCCCCATCCTCTGCTTAACCTCCACATAGGTGGAGATCAGCAGGTCTTCCTTGTTCTTAAAATAGACATAGAGAGTCGCAGGAGACACCCCGGCCTCTTGTGCAATCTTTGAGACAGAGCTCGCTGCAAAACCGATTTCATTAACCAGCTGTATTGTCGCAAGAAACAGTGCCTCTTGTTTATTATCATCTTTCATTCTCATGATTCTATAATAAACGTTCATTCGATTATGTCAATATATTCTCTGAAAACGAGCCGTTCTACCAAAGCTGGTTAAAAGATTGGGGCAATTGATCGCCAGCCAATACCAAGCCATCAGGACAGATATATACATATTGCTCAACATATTTACTTTTTACTGCGGCTTCCTGGACGGTCATCGCAAGAAACCGTATGTAAATTAGGGCATGTTATTACGTCATCACTACCATCCCAATCGCCTAAATATGGCTGCAACCTTTTATCCGTAAAGCCTTGGATATGTAAATCACCAATACGGATCAAGGGTCGTTTGATTAAAAGAGGCGTTGTCAGCATCAATGCCAACGCCTCTTCAGCAGTAAGGGAGGCAGGATCAATATCTCCACTCTTAATGGCAGGAGCCGTGAAATTCATCATCGCTACCGGCTCCTTGTCTGCAACAAATTGCACAAGTGCTTCTCTCGTCCAGGGAAACGTAAGAATATTTATGCAGGTCAAACTATGGCCAGCCTTTCGTAATATATTCTTTTGTTTCTCTCCATTTATACAGCCTGGTTTCTCAAAAAATTCAATTTCCATAGAATGCCCCTTGTGTCCCAGCCCCAGGATCACCTGAGAAAGATTAATTTACATATGTGACGGCACCAATTGATCTATCTTCCCAGACCAGCTGCAGGCCCCGCAAAAGATCTGCGAAAAGTCTACGTCCAACGTGGTTGTCCTTTGCGCCCGATGCTCAATTGCCACAGGTTCTCGTTGCTCATTTACATGAAAAACACTCTTGCCACCAGATCGAGCCGACACGATGTAAATAGATCCACAAGATGGACAGGCAAGATATTCCATTCGTAACCTCCTTATTGTACAAGTCCTGATGCTGGCGTTGTCATTTTTCAGACTCGACCATGATTTTTAGGTAAACAAAAAAAGGAGAGTTAAATCTGATACTATCCTGATACCTTCTTGTGGGTATTTTCTACTATTAGTGATTACTCGTCTTTCAAACCACAAGTCCTAATTGACATGATTCCGGACCAATCATAATAACTGTTAATGGTCTGTTTGCCTTCCTCCTCAGTAATCCTCACAAATGTGTCGCCAAGATAAACGACCGCTTTTTCGTAAATTTTCCCTTCATTAATCTGTAGCGTTACTCCTTTTCTCAATTTCCGTGATAAAGTTCCGTGTACCGGCATTGAGGCATACTCAAAAATCTTTTCCCATGTTTCGTTCATTTTCTGCTCCTCCATAACGTATCAGCACGATACGGATCCAACTCTCTTGCACATGATTAACGCAAGTCCTGTACCAATCGGCACAAAAGAAACATTATCATTATTATCAGGACATTAAGGCCAACAAGAACAATGAGCTATCTATGCAATAGCTACAGAGAGAAGAGACAAACTTCAATATGGTAGGATTAGCTACACTATTGCACGTTTCCGGAGGAATGCCGCCACACCTCTACATTCGATACCAAAAAGCCGATTACAGCTTCCAAGAGTGAGAGATGCTTCCTAGGGAGCGATTCAAATACTCCAAAATCGAGAATCCTTTTCTTGGAAATATACGTGTTTTTGTGAAAAAATTAGTATATACCCAAAGACATTAAGCGGATAACGATCACGACCTACCATTCACATGCTGGAGCATCATATGTTCACATTTTCAAAAGCACTGGTTCGCTCCCCTGGCCAAAGTATGGTATCCGGCCTGACAAGCCATGAAAATGGCCTGCCCGACTATAAAACTGCACTGGCTCAACATAAAGAGTACATAGCTGCTCTAGAAAGATGCGGCTTGGAGGTAACAGTTCTGGAAGCAGATGAAAACTATCCAGACTCAACCTTTGTTGAAGATGTAGCTGTGCTTACTCGGCACGGTGCCATTGTTACCCGGCCTGCCGCGCCATCAAGAAGGGATGAAGTCACCAGCATGCGCAATATTCTGCCTCGCTATTATCAACAGATAGATGAGATCACTGCTCCGGGAACACTGGATGGTGGAGATGTTATGCAGGTAGGTAATCACTTCTTTATTGGTCAGTCTGCCCGCACCAATGCCGAAGGAGCAAAGCAGTTTATTGCATGGGTAGAACGTTATGGGATGACTGGTTCGACAATCCCGGTCACGGGAGTTCTTCACCTGAAGACAGGAGTGACCTGTTTAAACGAAAAGATTATGGTCGCAACTGGCAACTTTATTCAACGCCCAGAGTTCTCTGATTTTACCATAATCGATGTTCCCGACCATGCGGCACAGGCTGCAAACTGCATACGAATCAATGACAACATCATTATGCCTGCAGGTTTTCCAGAAGTGCGAGAACGTCTCCGTGAATTCTTCAAGCAGATTATCGAAGTTAATATCTCGGAATATGCAAAAATAGATGGTGGGCTCACGTGTCTTTCACTGCGATTTTAATACAGTGCGTCCCAACCCACCTTCAGGGCCATCCGTTACGACCATCCGTTAGGCAGGTGAAGGTTCGGTTACAGTGATATTGTGACAATACGTCTCACGCACCAGTAATGTAGCTAAAAAACCGATTACCCCAAAACAGAGCATGAGCAGCAAGCCATTGTGATAGTCAGCACTGCTGTAGACACGTATCCCATCCTGAATTGATCCGTCCCAGGTTCTATCTGCGATCCAGCCAAAGAGGGGCTGCATCAATGCCGTTCCGATAAAGCAACCGGTATTAACAATACTCACAGCCATCCCCGAAAGTTCTGGATTAATCACCTCTTTGGCACAAGCAAAAGTAATGACAAATGACGAGCCGGCAAAGCCCATCAAGCCAAAGATGATTTTACCGGAAAGTCCGGGAGCCCAGCCACTGTAGATGAGTAGAAGCCATGAGCAGATATAGAGTGCCATTCCGGTCACAAGCACCGATTTTCGTCTGCCAATTCTATCTGAAAACCAGCCAAAGAACAGCGCCCCTACGGCAAAAGTGAGCAACATGACGGTCATATAACCGGCAGCATCGGCCCGGGACAAACCATATACATCACGGAGATATGGCACTCCCCAAAGTCCCATAAACGCATAAAGCCCACCAATTATACCAAATTGCACAAAAAAACCGGGCCATACCCGAGCAGTCGTAATTACACTCCATAGATTTTTCAACCAGCTGTCATGCATGACCGGACCACTATCAACAGAAACCCGTGGGTTCGGTGACGTAAAACCTAAATCTTCCGGTCTGTTCCGAACAATAAAAAAGCCTGCCACGGAAAGGATCAGTGAAAATAGACCGATGGATATAAATATTGAACGCCAGGCAAATATCGACAACAGTGCAGAGAGTGGCCCTGCAGCAGTTACAGAACCGAGATTTCCTATAAGAAGTGTCACGCCGCTCATCAGGCCAAACACCCGAGCATGAAACCATACGGCATTGTTTTTCATGATACTGATAAAAACTACAGAAACTCCGAGACCAACCAAAAACCTTCCTGCGCAAGCCATTTCAAATGAAGGAGCCATTCCAAAGAGAATAGAACCAAAACCTGCGGTAATATTTCCACCAATTATTGAGGTTCGTGTCCCCAGGGTATCGGCAAGGACACCTGAAGGAAGTTGCATTGCAGCATAGACAAAAAAATAGATGGCCGACAGGGCACCGAGCCGGGTGCCGGTTATATGAAAATCTGCCATGAGGTATTCTGAAACCACACCTGGTGCCATTCTATGGAAATAGACGAGAATATACGTAAGAATGAGGATGGAAAAAATAGACCATTTCGCTACCTCAAATTTAATGTCACGTGCCATGCCAACACCTCCTTTTCTTTTCGTCCTGATATTGCGCAAATGTCTAGTATCAGAACAGGTCCCGCATAACTCAAACATGACTGTATAGTGTATTCCGGACATTCCAGCAATTTGTATTACCGCATTGCCTCTGGGAACAGTGTCATGGAGTTGGCACAGCCAGGAAAATATTTCCTGTCACTTCCCTTTTAGTTTTGCGCTATGATGAATATAATTGTCTGATAATTAAACTTATTCCCCTAGTTCGAGTCTTTAAAGGAGACTCACTCCAGTGTTGTGGTAATTCCGGAAGGGCCGTATGTTGTAGGAAAAGTTCGAGAAAACGTGACGTAACATATTTACGAGAACAGAAGTACCAGTTAATGACATCTAACGACAAGGATATAACAGCAATGCGACACCCACTTCTGACCATTTTTCTTTTTATTACAGTTTTTGTAACAGCATCGTGCTCAATGATGCCGAATGACCCGTTTAGCCCTCTCGCAAAAACAGAAATTAACGCTCTCAAACCCGGCCTTCAGCCCCGTTATTTTGAAAAATTCTTTTCCCGTAATGTGAGTGAGCTTCCTGATGATGATACCTCCCGATATAAAAACTGGCAGGGTGAGCCAATACTTCAACTCAATAATCAATTCGGGAGAGGCGAAGTCTTTGACAGCGGCACAAATCGTGGGATAGGTATTCGTATGCGTGGTGCCTTCTACTTCCCCGAGTCGGGTAACTATAATTTTCAGGCACTCTCAAATGATGGGATAAAAATGTTCTTTGGTGAACACCTTGTGGTAAACGACCCGGTTCAGCATTCAGACCAACTCTCAGATGAAGGCTCCATAAACATTCCGCAGGCAGGCTGGTATCCTGTGAGAATAGATTATTTTCAGAGAAAAGGTACTGCGGCGTTAAAGCTCTTCTGGAAACAACCGGGAATGGATAGCATGGAGATCGTTCCGGCAACTTCGTACGGACACCTGCCAACAATGTAGCTTACAGAGACCCTATTCGCCTGAGTACCTCATGGATTTCTTCCAGGCGATAGGGTTTTGTTACAACATCAATAAAACCGTATTCTTTGTACTTCGCCATAATAGGGTTATTGGAATAGCCGCTGGAGACAATTGCCTTGATATCGGGATTAAGTTTACGCAAACTTTCAAAGGTTTCCAGCCCTCCCATTCCCCCTCGAATGGTCAGGTCAAGAATTACAGCATCAAATGGCCTATCACTTTCCAAAGCATACTGATACAGTTCGATAGCCTTTTCGCCATTCGGTGCTGTAACAACATCACAACCTGCCTGACGTATAATAGACGCTATGACATCTCGAATTAACTCCTCATCATCCATCACCAGTATGTAGCCAGATAGTGCAGAAGACACTTCCGCTACTTTTACGGCCGGGGCTACCTCTCCATCCACAGCCGGTAAAAACAGTGTGAAAACTGCACCATTATCGCTATGGGCGGAGATATGGCCTCCATGTCGCTTAATAATGGTATGTGTCGTAGCCAGACCAAGGCCACTACCGCTATTTTTCGTACTGAAGTATGGATCAAAGATCTTGGAAAGATTTTCACGGGATATACCTGGCCCGCAATCCCTGAATGTCAGCTGAATATAGTCCCCAGGAACAAGCGGATTATCTTCCACATCTGTAACTTCCACATTCTGAGCAGAGACCGTTAATTTGCCACCATGGGGCATTGCCTGCACAGCATTAAGTACGAGATTGTGAAACACCTGAGTTATCTGTCCAGCGTCTACATCAGCAGTTTTAAGGTCATCTTCCACAGTCATGTCATAGGTGATTGATGAGCCGTGTATAGCAAACTCAATGGACTCATTAATCAGCTCAACTATCGAGGTTGGCTTGCGGATGGGAGCCCCCCCCTTAGAAAAGGTTAGAAGCTGATTGGTGAGCTCTGAAGCACGGGAGGTTGCTTTTTCAATGTTGTTCAGTAATTTTGAATCCTGCAGTCCCGGAGTTTGCACCCGCAGCAATGACATGCTGCCCATTATCCCCGTCAGAAGGTTGTTAAAATCATGGGCTATACCTCCGGCTAGCATACCGATCGATTCCAGTTTGGCAACACGCTGCTGTTCAGACTCAATACGCTGACGTTCGGTAATGTCACTCGCCACCTGAAGGCGAACTATTCGGCCATCAATCCACTTAATGGCCTGTTCATGTACCAGGTACCACCGTTCCACATCTGTATTAAAATAGGCCCAGGACTTCCCAGAGATTGACTCTTGCACTACATCAGGTGCTCCTGATGAGTCAAGCATTCCGCCTTGGTAGTCATGACAAAAAAGATTAACCGGTTGAACAGTCTTATATTCACCGTTTTCAATTCTTGTCTGAAGCAGTTTATTAATAAATATGACATCCCTTTTCCGAAAGTCTGTAACACTTATTTCAACTTCAATACTGTTTAGAATTGTAATCAGAGCATCATTAGAAGATTTGAGCGCTTCCTGCATCTGCTGCCGTGTCTCGATTTCCCTGCTGAGTTTAGCCGTCCTCTCGTCTACTATTTTCTCCAGATTGTGTTTATAAAGTTCAAGTTCCCGTAAGAATTTATTGCGCTCAGTCACATCTGTATTAGCAAAAACGTAGCCATTCACATGACCACTACTCTCATGGAGAGGGTATATACGGGAAACCATCTCGCGCACAGTCCCATCCTGGCATCTATAGGACAAATCAACATTTGTCAGTCTCTGATGTAAAGAAATATCTGACAATTTTCGTGCTATAAATTCTCGTTGTTCAGAAGTGTCAAGTAACACCTTGTAATGGCTTCCAACCATCTCAGTGTCGTACAGAAAAATCACTTTACAGGCTGGATTCCATGTTTGAATAATGCCTTCAGCATCTATGGAGAAAATAGGATTTGGTGAATTATCAACTGCTTGGTGGTACAATTCAGCTTTGCTACTGAGCTCTCCAACCTTTTCTAAAAGAATACTGTTCTCCCTCCGTGCATTCCTCAACTCCTCTTCCAGGAGCGCAAGTTGAGTACGCTGTATCTTACTACTGTCTGTATCGAAAGAAAAACTCATATGCTCATCGCGAATCTGACAACATCAAAGTGGAATTTTTGTGGTACAAACTTGCACCACAAAACATGACAAACCAATGCAGTATCAATATGTTGCAAGATATACTTTACATTGAATCAAGAACCATTACCATCTGTTTCGACAGGGTTCAGCATACAAAAATGTAGCATAAAAAGGGCAGTACAACGTAACGATCAAGTATAATGATAAAAAATCAGATCTACTCGTTAAGGGAACAGCACGTGTCACCAGAGTTATCAACAGGACTCTTCTGGCAACACGTGGGAGTATTGGCAAGCACAGGGGGGATTACTCTACTACACGTCCTTACAATTCTATCTCTTCACCGTACTCCATTACTCTTCCCTTCTTACTAATGGCCTCAAGTTGTTTTACAAACTCAAACGGGTCTGCTGCAATGACAGGGAACGTATTATAGTGCATGGGGATAGCTGTTCCGGGGCCGACAAGCTCGACGGCCTTCACCGCATCTGTTATTCCCATTGTAAAGTTGTCACCGATAGGGAGTAGCATGTAATCAATCGGTGTCATTTCACCGATCAGTTTCATATCGTAAAATAGCCCGGTATCGCCAGTGTGATAAACTGTTTTGCCATCAATGGTAAATATCACCCCGGCGGGTTCGCCACCATAGGTGCCATCAGGTGTCATGGAACCATGGTGGGCAATCGTAAATTTCAATTTCCCAAAATCAAAGTTATATGCCCCACCGATGTGCATGTTATGCGCCTGAAAACCTTTCTCACTGCAATAATTTGCCAGCTCATTCACACAAATAAATAGTGGATTACATCGCTCAGCAATTTTAAAGGCATCACCGACATGATCTCCGTGGGCATGGGTAAGCACTATAAAGTCGCAGCTCAACTCATCCGCTTTCACGGGGGAAGTCGGATTATCATCAAGAAAGGGATCAATGAGAATCACTTTACCGGCATCAGTTGTTATCTGGAATGAGGAATGCGAAAAATATTTCAGCTTCATATTCACCTCCGATGAGTAATGAAATTAAAAACGTTTGTGTCTTGTTATAGAGGAGTTCATCGAATATTAACAGCATTTCACCTGCTTTACAAAGTTTCCAGGCAAAGAAATCATTGAGAAGTGAGGTTTTCCAAAAAATGCCCGGCACGCTCCTCCGACCAGTAGCGATTTTCCGCATTTTGCTGAATAAAACCAACATGCCCACCAAACCTTGGAATCTCAAGCTGCAGCAGGTTGTTACCCTGTGCCTCCCTTAACGGAAAGCAGGAAATATCGAGAAAAGGATCATCCGCTGCCTGTACCAGCAGTGTGGGTATACGGATATCCCGAAGAAACTGTTTTGACGAGCAGCTGGTATAGTAGTCCATAGCATCATCAAAGCCGTGAAGTGGTGCTGTGTACTTATCGTCGAAAGGAAAGAACGTGTGCATCGCGGGGAGGTCTTTGATATCCAAAAGGTTTGGAAACATTTCAGCCTTATCCCGGATCTTCTTTTTCAGACCTCGCATAAAGTAGTGCATATAGATGCTATTTGCCCTTTTCTCGAGCTGCCGCGAAGAAGCAGCAAGGTCACAGGGCACAGAGAAGGCAACTGCTCCTGCCACTTCGGCAGGAACCTTATCTGGGTCCTCTCCGAGATATTTCAGGGTCTGATTCCCACCCATGCTGAAGCCAACCAGCGCGGCAATCTTATACCCTTCGACCTTCAGGCCGTGGCTGACCACAGTATGCAGGTCATCAGTTACTCCGGAATGATAAAAACGTGGCAGCCTGTTTGGTTCACCAGAGCAGCCGCGAAAATTCCAGCAGATAACATCCCAGCCAAGATCGTTTAAGTGGCGGGCCATACCAAGTGGATATTTTTTCTGGGAATTGCCCTCCAGGCCATGGCTGACAACGGCCAGTTTCGAAGAGTGGTCACCGGGGCAATGATGCCAGTCTATGTCAATAAAATCACCATCCGGGGTAGCTATACGCTCCCGGCGTGGAATGAGTATCGGCTTTGGTCGAAATAGCGTTGGATAGAGCGTCTGAACATGACCACAACGAAAAAAACGAGGCGGTAAATAATCCGGCTGCGAAAGCAGCACCATCAGCTGCGCGCCTCCGCTTTCTGTACGCGAAAGGTTGTCATTGCAATGCCTATAAAAATCATAACTATCCCTTGCAGATGATAGGACTGGATACGCTCTCCCAGGAAGATCACAGCCAGCACAGTAGAAAAGACCGGCATCAGGTGAATAAATGGGCCTGCTTTATTGGCACCTACGGTTCGAACTGCCCTGTTCCAGAAGATGAAGGCGAGAACCGATGCAAAAAGTGCAACATAGAGAATGGTCGATATTGAAGCGGTAGTGACAATCATCACGTTACCACTAAAGAACTCCAGCAGGTAGAGGGGGAAGAGGACCAGCAATCCCGACACAACAATACCAGACTGATACGCCAGGGGATGAAGCTCTTTGGGATACCGTTTCAGGTTAGCAGAGTAAATTGCCCACAGTACTGCCGCTGCAAGTACCAGCAGATCGCCCCGGTTAAAACTCACGTCCAACAGGTGGGCCAGCTCACCCCTGCTTATGATCAACAATACGCCACAAAGAGACACAAACACCCCAAGGCACTGTCTTGGCGTCATCACCTCCCGATAAAAAATCCAGGAGCAGACAGCAATCAGTACCGGAATACAGGAGTTAACCAGTACGGCATTTATTGCTGTCGTGGACTGCATTGCCAGATAAATCAGGGTGTTAAAACCGGCCACACCAACAAGCCCCTGGATACAGATAAAACGATAGTGGCTACGGGCAAGCTCCCGTTGCCGCCAGAGGTGCTTTACCGCAAAAACTGAAAGAATAAGAAAAGCAACGAGCCAGCGCCAGAAAGAGAGGGTGAACGGTGGTATCTCAGCATGCATTCCCCGGCTTATGACAAAATTACCCGACCAGAACAACGTCGTCAGTATCAGTAACAAATATGGCATGATCGCCCTTTATACGGAAAATCCCAGTAAAAACTGCCAGGCATAGAAAAAGGCAGCGCTATCTACAACATTTCAGATCAGACCACGGATATCTCAAAATCAGGCGGGTTGTTCAGAATGTGCTGTTTAACTACACACTGGTCCATTGATCGCAATATAGCAGAATGATATTTTTCCGGAAAACCCTCGGGCAATGTTAACTCGATGGAAAATTTGGGATAGCGTTTCTGCTCCTTATCCCAGTCATACTTCATGCTGACTTTCATGCCAGTAGTATCCAGCTTTCGGGCACGACAGAATTTCAAGGCAAAATAGCCCGCACACGTAGCAATAGAACTGGCAAACAGCACAAACGGTGAAGGTGCGGAACCGTCACCACCCGATGCTTCCGGCTGATCCGTGGGAATAACAAATTCCCCTATAGTTGCCTCAACTTTCAGGTTGCCGGGAAAGGTAACGTTTATTTCGGTACTCATACTTTTTTCCTTTATAGAATCATGCACCCATTAGAGCATCATACGAATGGGAGTTTTATGGTTTTAGAACCGGCATCTTAGCCAATTGCATATTGTCTGGCAATCTCACAGTGCAGTCTAATAGCCCTTGGGATGACATCATCATTAAAATCAAATCGGGGATGATGCAGCGATGGGAAATCTTCTCCCTCTGGCTGTAGCCCGAGCCAGAAAAATGCGCCCGGTATTTTTTCAAGATAAAAGGCAAAATCTTCGGCTCCCATGGATGGCGGATAGCTCGAGTCGATCGTTTCTTTTGACATGAATCCAGCCACAACACCTTGCACATAGTCAACAGCTTCAAGATGATTTTCCAGAAGCGGGTAGCCGCCATGGAAATCAATCTCAGCTTTACCACCATAAGCTTCTGCAGTCTGCTCAACCAGTTCCTTCAGTCGCTTTTCTAAAAGTTTACGACTCTCAGTAGATAGTGCCCGTAAAGTTCCCTCAAGAATCACTGTCTCCGGTATCACATTAGGTGCCGTACTACCACTGAATTTAGGTATAGAAATCAACCCCGGCTCAAGAGGGCTGATATTTCTTGCCACAATTGACTGAGCTGAGCAGATAATCTGGCTGCCGATAAGTACCGGATCAATTCCCCGATGGGGTGATGCAGCATGACAACCTTTACCATGAATGGTGATAGTGAAATACTTACTGGCTGCCATCATCGGTCCACGGCGTAAGCCAATAGTATCAAGTGGTAAACCGGTGGTGCCATGCAAGCCAAAAATTGCATCCACCCGTGGGTTCTCGAGGGCTCCTTCGTCTATCATCACTTTGGCTCCGCCATGATTTTCCTCGGCAGGCTGAAAGATAAACTTCACAGGCCCCTGCAATTCATCCTGCATCTCACCCAGCACCAGAGCCGCACCCACCAGGCAAGCAGTATGACCATCATGACCACAGGCGTGCATCAATCCTTCTTTTGTAGATGTATGAGCAAAGCTATTATGCTCCTGCATTCTGAGGCAATCCATATCTGCCCGCAACCCTACACATCGCCCGGTTTTTTCTGCCCCGATAGTTGCCACCACACCAGTTCTGGCCACATTTGGACGAATTTCGATATTGGCAATCGACTGAAGTTGGCTGACCACCCTGGCTGCGGTACCAACCTCTTCAAATGCAGGCTCTGGGTTCATATGCAGTTCTCTGCGAAATTGCCGGATTGCAGGTACTACCTGCTCAATCAGTTGTTCAATGTCAGCCATTGTCTGCCCTTTTCCCCCTGATGGGGAGATCAATTCCGCATAAGATGCATGACACCCTGCTCAAGCCCTTCGAGGGAAAGCTCATACATCGGGAAGATATTGCGTATCACATTTATGGTCTGGGTATATTGCCAGTTCCTCTCCGGTATCGGATTAAGCCAGATCACATGAGGGAATGTGGCCGCAAGGAGCCTCAATCGCTCCACGCTGGGCTGACCACTGCGCTCAAAAGCGTAGATAGAGCCATCCGCTGCCATGAGTTCGTACGGTGCCATAGAGGCATCACCAACAATGATAAGCCGGGTATCGTCATCAAGCCGGGTAAAACTGTCAAGCGACACAGGTTGTTGCCTCCTGGTAGCATCCAGCCAGAGGGAATCATAAATGGTATTGTGAAAATAATAGGTCTGTACATCTTTAAACTGTGCTCTGGAATACATAAAAAGAGTCTGAACAATTTCCACATACGGCTCCATAGACCAGCCACCATTATCTATGGCCAGTATAATTTTTAGCCGATCCACAACTCCGCGCTCAAAAACCAGCTCAATCTCCCCGCCATTTTTTACCGTTCGATAAATGGTATCGTCCACATTGAGGCAATTCTTTGCACCCTGCGGGACAAGATGGCGAAGCCGCTTTAACGCCTCACCAATGCTATGTCTGGTAAGAGGTCCATCAGTTGCATATTCACGATAACGCCTCTCGCCGGCGACTTTGATTGCCGATTTATTACCTGAAACACCACCTACACGTAAGCCACCAGGATGATAGCCTGAATGACCTACAGGTGACGTACCACCGGTACCGATCCATTTTGACCCTCCGTCGTGTCTTCCATCCTGATCTTTAAGGCGTTTCTTGAAATACTCAAGCAACTCTTCAGGCGTCATGCCGGCGAGTTTCTTTTCATCAACTCCAAGAGCATTGGCCAATTCTTTCGGGTTTTGAAGCCATTGCTGCAAAAGCCCGGAGGCAAGCAGGTCGAATTCCTCGTCATCTGGCACCTGCAATTCTGCGCCTTCAAACGTGTGGGCGAAAACCCGATCATAGAGATCGAAATACTTCTCGCTCTTAACAAGTATCGTACGGGCAGTCGTATAGAAGTCATTAACAGAATTGACAAGTCCACTCTGCATGGCCCGATGAAAGAGCAGAAATGCAGTCGGGCTTACAGGTATACCCACTTCACGGAGCGTATAGAAAAATTGAATAAACACCTTTTCCCCCTCTAGCGGAAGAAACGCTTTTTCAGAACTGTGTTGGCTGTTCGTTCATAATCCCCGCTCTTTTTGAAAAGCACCCCAAGGTAAGGGATCTCCTTGTGCAGCCGGTCTCCATGTGCAAAGTCCGGGTCAGCCTGAAGAGCTCGCAGCCAGTTGATTAGCTCCCGTGTCGCGGGTTTTTTCTCAATACCATCAATGTTTCTCAGGTCATAAAAGGTTTGGATTGCGCTGTCGGCCAGTTTACGGTTTAGCTCAGGAAAGTGGGCGCTAAGAATTTTCCGCATCATCTTAGGCTCTGGAAACGCAATATGGTGGAAGTTGCAACGGCCAAGGAACGGGTCAGAAAGATCTTTTTTAGCGTTGGAGGTGATAATCACCACAGGCCGCTGTTGTGCCCGCACCACCTCATCTGTCTCCATAATATCGAACTGCATCTGGTCCAGCACATCGAGCATATCATCCTGGAATTCTGTCTCGGCCTTATCTATCTCATCGATCAGGAGAACACAGCGGCTGTCGGCAGTAAACGACTGACCTATTTTGCCCATTTTGATGTAATCACTGATAGTACTGACATCCCTGCTGGAGTCCCCAAACCGGCTGTCATTTAAACGCGTCAAGGTATCATATTGATACAGTGCCTCGATAAGCTTCATACTTGATTTAACGTTCAAGATGATCAATTCCATATCGAGTGAGCCGGCTATTGCATGGGCCAGCATGGTCTTACCTGTACCAGGCTCACCTTTAAGCAACAGCGGCATCTCCAGCGCTATAGATATATTGACGATCTTAGCGAGCTCTTCATCCAGCACATAATTCTTCGCACCACTGAAACGATTCAACTCCATTGTTCACCTCATAGTAAGTTTGCTATACCGACAAGTCATATCACACAACGCAATAGTTATACATGCAGCAACCCCATGTAGCAGCTAAACATCGCTTTTTCTTACATGATGGCATACAGGATATACCACGGGTCCCGGCCTGACAACAGCAGAGTTTATTGCTCCTCCTGACAGGTAATCAATTACCATTGATTATTCGTGAAATAAATCCCTCTTCCGGTATCAATCAAATTTGCATTTCCTACTGGAATGCCATATTCTTCTCTAGAGTCAGTACTGGACACGTGCTGGATCTGCATCTCACAGCAGTCACAATAGGCGAGTAAACACAATCGTAATAATACTTGTTGGGTATCTAACACAGCATCGCAGCTCGCGAGCTACAGAAAGGCAGTTTCATGGCAGGCTCTGACAACAATACATCCAGCTCAAAACGTACAGCTCTTCGCTGGTCAGGTTTCAATAAACCACTGACATACAAAACGGATTATGATGATGGGGAAGCACAACTTGTCAACATCTCAACCAGCGGGTGTGCAATCAGGAGCGTCACAACAGAACTCCATATTGACCAGAAAATTCTGATAACCATCTCACTGGATACTCCAGAACAGCAGGTTCAGACTCAGGCCAGGGTTATCCGCGAAGAAGGTAAAGAATTCGGTCTGCAGTTCCTGCTCCTTGATGAAGATGCAAAACAGCAGCTGTTTAGGTACCTTGCCCAAGAGAACAGGCGACAAAAAACTACCTCCACTTAGAAAGAAATCACAAGGCATGGATTTTTATATCGCACGACAACCAATTTTCAACGCCCATAGGAAACTGTACGCATACGAACTCCTTTATCGTGGCACCAAACAAGCTACACTTACCAGTGTCAATGGTGAACGTGCTACAACTAGCCTTCTCTCCACGGCTTTTGTAACTGAAGGTGTCGAGATCATATCAGGTACACGACCCTGCTTTGTCAATTTCACAGAGGATCTTTTACTAAAAAAAATCCCACTCTCCTTTCCTAAAAACAAAATCGTTATTGAAGTTCTTGAAGATGTGCGACCAACACCCCAAATCATAGAAGCTTGCCGCTACCTGAAGAATCAAGGGTATACTCTGGCACTAGATGATTTCATCTACGACAAAAGCTTTGATCCGCTTATTGAATTGGCAGACATAATCAAGATTGATTTTCGGCTCACGCCTGTAAATACCATCCACAAGACGCTCTATAAGTTGAGACATTTCAAGCTCAAGTTACTTGCTGAAAAGGTAGAGACGATTGAGGAGTTTTCCATGGCCCTCAAATTGGGCTTTTCCTATTTTCAGGGTTACTTCTTTAGTAAACCAGAAAATATTCGCATTAAGGAAATTGCCCCGGCGAAGGTCAACATGTTCCACCTTTTAGCTGAGGTGAGCAAAAAGAGTACAACGCTCGAACGACTACATAAAATTATTTCTGTAGACATATCTATCAGCTATAAGCTTTTACGTTTTCTTAATTCCGCCTACTTCTATCGCCTGGAGAAGGTGAAAACAGTTAAACATGCCATTGCCTATTTAGGAGAAAAAGAACTGCGCAGATTTATCATATTGGTTCTGATATCTGAGCTCTCCTCCGAAAAACCAGACGAGCTTATTCGGCTCGCTCTTGTAAGGGCCAAGTTTTGCGAGCAACTGGCGCTGGCCTCCGAGCGAAGTTACGACTCAGCAGAGCTGTTCTTAATGGGGCTGTTCTCATTTATTGATGTCATGCTCGACACCTCAATGGGTCAGATCATGGGTAAACTGCCCCTATCCGAATCTGTCAAATCTGCCCTGACTGATCACACAGGAAAACTTGCCATATTTCTCGACATCATGACATTTTACGAACGTCAGCAGCTACAAGACCTTGATGAGTCTTTTACTGAAATTGGCATTGATGGCAACCTTGTTCCAGAGCTTTATTATAGCGCACTTAAATATGCCAACGGGCTGATGTAATAGCGATATAAAAAATAAAATTGAGCCTGCCCAATCACTTGATTTATCATTTTCAGCGTGCTAATGTCGGTTCTCTCTTCGATCGGTATCTTCCGATCATCAAGAACCGGTCGGGACGTGGCTCAGTCTGGTAGAGCACAGCGTTCGGGACGCTGGGGTCGGAGGTTCGAATCCTCTCGTCCCGACCACATTTCACTGTTCATTATTAAGCACATACGCTGGAAAGATACTCTGTCCAGCGTAACACTTACTACCCCACAACTACCCTGTATTGACTGGTGAATCGACAGTTATAGAAACAGTAGTTGCGTCGCTGTTAGCAAAAGATATAGACGGCCTTGAGCAAAAGTTGACTCCCCGACAAAACCGTGAGATTCAGGAGGAAGAACTTGCTTCAGGAGTCCTTCTGTAAAAGGGAATAAACACCTTATTCTTATCTATTGTGCCTCACTACGGTAGCACGAGTAAATCAACGGAGATTCAAATAGCAATGTTTAATAAATATAGAGAGGCCTATGTTGTCAGGGGAATTGCACCATTTAAGGTTGCTGGTTTGGCCATACCTTATCCGGAGTTCGTCGCCCGGCTGTATAATCTTTGTATGGAATTTGGTTTTCGCAAAGGCTTCATTATGCCCTCCAGAGCATTCTGTTCAGATGAGAATCAGGGTTTGCCTATTATTTTGTTAACCAAACACTTTGGGACATTTCCTTTTAATCATGGGAGAGTTGGAGGCATTTTGGCAGTTGACCGTCATGGACCTCACTCACACCATGGTGAAGACCTTATGATATTGCAGGCCAGTCATGTTGGCTATGATCCTGATTCAGGCGTATATGGTAAATATAATCGCCCCCAGATGATGGACCATTGCACATCCGATTCTTGCGGTAAACTCATCCATGTTATCACACCTTATCTTGAGCAATATCATTTTGCTCAAAATCGTATCTTTCTACACAAAGATGACAGTGGTCACTGCTTAATCACAGTAAAAAATTCATTCATTGACTTTGGATCTCACCCGGTTACCCAGGGACTTGTGCTTAGACTGAGCAATATCGTTGACCAAGACAATATGGGGATAATCAGGCCCTTCAAATCTACGTCTACAACTCAGACCTATGTCGTATCGGATACGTTTCGGAAGCGCCTTGAAAAGATTGATTACGAATGGCACTCCGGTGCTGGAAAAAGCATTGGTAAGCTTTTATCGGCCGATCTTTTTTTCTTTAGAGAAGATTTTCACGAAAAAGATGATTTTATTTTACTGGAAAGAAATCTGATAGAATTTATGCCTGATATTGTTAGCGCAACGCATCCGCCCCTGCGTGCTGCCAAAACAAATATCCAGCTCGAATTTGCCAGAGTTGTTGAGTCTATCCGAAGAAGTGAGGACTACAAAAATAGAAATTTGCTCTACATTGCAGGACTTAATATTGATATTTCTGAAAGTGAAAATTTACCAGTGATGAATTACTTCGTTCCATGGGCCGCTCATGTCCAACTTAAGGATGGACCACATGAGAAGTATACTCATCCCATTGAACAGGAAGCTCTATATGCCAAACTTATGGAGATGAGCCCCGAAAATATCGATCAAACTGACTTGAAAAAAGGTATCGGCCAGATAATAAAGGCACCAAGATTAAATATCAAATCCTAGGAGCCTGTAGGATTTTCAGATTTATCGTAATTAGCTTAACACCCTGTTTTGTCTGCAAAAGACACATATCAAAACTGTTTATTAAGTAATATTAGCATCCTGCATACGTTTCAATCACCTGCCAAATAGCTTTTTCACACGCTCAGCTCTTTGTAAGCGAACAACTTCTTCTCGTTCACGCGCTTTGATTGCTCTTCTTTCTTCAAGAATACCAAACGAAATAAACCAGCAGTACGCACATGCGGTCATGACTAATATAATTGCAGTATCAAAATCCATTTCACCTAAACCTTCAATCAACAATATTTCTAACAACAATCCAGCATACAAATCACATAACGTGGTAAACCATCCACATCCGAATGAAAACCGGTTGTATACCAAATGGTTTCTGCAAGTGCAACGAAACTTTTTATGTCAATAATGTTGTGGAAGAATATGGAGTTATCAATGTTTTGAGAAGGTCTGTTTTTCATCCTAAAAATAGGACAGCTATTACATTTGTATTCTCAGAATGTTAAACAAATGATACCAGTATCAACCCTGACCGTTTATACCAGCCGGTATTTCACGCGCATTTTCCTATTATTTTTTTCAGACATACCCCGCTTGAAATTCGGGCCAAAGATAATAAACAGTGATTTTCATGGAATTTAGACGGATCACAACTCGACATCTCTACGTCTAAAAACAGGAGAAAGGTTTGGAAAAAACAACGCAACAGGTCACTGGAGGATTAGCCCGCTGCGTTGTTATAATTGGAGGGGGGGAAACATTTACTAGCCGTTTGTCAAAATTTCTTGTGCTACCTGAGAGGTTGTATTTGCCTGAGTTGCTAAAGCTGTTTTACTGTCCCCAATTATCGCTTTCAAGGTTTGGGGCAATAGTGTTTTGGCAGTTTCCTCAGTGATAACCTTCCCAGAAAAAGATGTTTTTTCAGACTGGCTGAGGGATACATTATCGCCAACAGTGTCCTTAGCAGCACTACCATTAGACGCTGATGCGTTCTTGCTCTCAAGTTGCTCAGGAGCAGCTCCTGTTTTCTGTTGAGCTACCTGATTTTTTGCCAATGTTGGATTTGAAATTGCGGACAAAGTCATATTGAACTCCATATAGTCATGCGCTACTATTATAGTCATTTCTGCATCTGATAGTTCTTTATCGGCAGAAACCGCAAAATATTTAGTTCAGTTAAATTATATTCGAAATGAATAAAAGATACAAACAGAGACATTCAAAGCGTAAACACAAACGGAGAAACCGGCACAAACGTAACGTGAGCTGCCGGTTTCTCCTATGATAGCTAGAGCAAAGGATATATTCTTTTACAACTGACACACACGCTATTCGTCTATTTAGGTGTGAAAATGAATGCGTTAGAAAACTGATCGTAACATAACAAAAACGGAGGCTGCACAGGCAACAACAATGGCTAGCATACTGAGATTGATGATTAACTGATTCCTTGCGTATTCTTCAAACTCTCTGGTCTTCATCTCCCCTCCATATAAAGACGATCTGTCTTCAATTCTGTTGAATATGAATCCGAAACATTGTTTGTTTTTCTTATAGCTTCATGAAGCTCGGCAATTACGTTTCGCTCTCCCCTAGGCCTTTTATACTTTTTCTCTCCACCTGCCAGGTTGAAGCATCTCCCGCCACCGGTAACATCAAAAAGAAAATCGTTGTCTGAAATATACAGCCACGACTTACTCTTGTCTGACCAACCCACATAACTGTTAATATGAAATGCATAATTTGCCCACTGTGCAAATTTTGCTTCAATATGTCTCGCCTGCCCTGCTCTATACCTGCAAATAGCTTCCTCAGGCATAACATCACCTAAAACACACATACACTTTCTCCTATCCGCCCATAGTTCTATACGATTCACTAAATACTACAGGCTACTCACTAACATATACTGGCAGCGACTATTATACAGAACACTGTTTAGTCACCCTTTTGTCCAATTTCTCCGTAGCTATAAAGCAATAATCTTGCCAGAGCATTACTCTTTGGAATTCATATTGTTGAATCAACGGGATTACGCATTGGCAACGTAGAATTATATGTCAGATCGCACTGATATAACTCGTATTTCACACTTACTGTCAAGTTTTTTCCTTCGTTTTAACCTCACCCCATTACCTGTAATCTTGCAAAAAACCAATTCTAATAGTAGTGACTATTCTCCTTCAGGAATCACTATCGCTTACCTGACTAAATACATCCTAACATCAGACCTTTACCTTTTCTTTTGCTTTCAAAGCAGCTTTACCTGAAATTGTCACTCCTATGCAGGTAATTAAAACCGCGTTCCATATTGCTTTCAAAGAGCAAAGCGCAAGTACAAGGCTCTTCAATTAACACTCGACAAGAGTGGACATTTATTTTTTAAGGAAATTAAAAACAGTTCGTATTTCGCACTAAATGCTACTCCTTGGTATCGCGAGACCTGAAGCGACTCAAAACAAATTGCATTGCAGACATAGTCCTGCTAGGATTGCGCTTGTCCGAGGCCTTTACTGCGATTCGCCTCGGCACTCGCAATGATTACTCTCGTCACCCATATGAATACCAGCAGGTTTTATGAAAAATAACGGATACACTCTTCTAGACAGTGGTGAAGGCGAAAAACTTGAAGCCTTTGGCGATATCATACTCAGCCGTCCTGCAGCGCAGGCCGTCTGGAGAAAACAACAACAAGCCACGTTCTGGAACAAAGCTACAGCGACTTTTGACCGTGAAAAAGGCAACAGCTGGAAAAACCGACAATCACTCCCCAATCAATGGCATATAGAGGTTGAAGGCATCACCTTCAAGCTCTCAAGCACCGATTTCGGCCACCTTGGTATTTTTCCAGAACAAGCAGCCAGCTGGAAATGGATTAGACAAACACTCCGCGAAGCACGAAAGCGTGAATCTCGTAAATTCTCTGTGCTGAACCTGTTTGCGTATTCAGGAGGCTCCACGATGGCCTCCGCTCTGGAAGGTGCCTCGGTATGCCACCTGGATGCATCCAGAGGCATGGTCGACTGGGCAAAAGAAAACAGTGCCTTAAATGGCCTTACCAAGGCCCCCATCAAATGGCTGGTGGACGATGCTATTAAGTTTCTTAGTCGTGAAGTTCGACGAGGTAACACTTATGACGCTATTATTCTCGATCCGCCATCTTTTGGCCGTGGCAAAAAGAATGAAATTTTCAAAATCGAAAAAGATATCCTGCAAACTCTCGATCTCTGTAAAAGCCTGTTAAGTGACGATCCACTCTTCATGCTTTTTTCCTGCCACACCGCCGGTTTTTCTCCTCAGGTCATGGAAAATCTACTGAGCCAGTTGCTTGCCGATCAGCCAGGCACCATAACTTCTGGGGAAATGTTTTTGCGGGGCAACGGGTCTACATTTGATCTGCCAAATGGTACTTGGGCGCGATGGCTTTCTGCCGGAGCTAGCCAGAATTTCTGATCAAAATGAAAGCACTGCAGAATAAAGATATTATCTACGAAGACAACCACCTGCTTGTTCTTGCCAAGGAGCCAGGCCTACTCACGCAACCGGCCCCTTCTGATAGCCGAGACAGTTTAGAGGATATGGCCAAGGCCTACATCAAGGAAGCATACAACAAACCGGGCAAGGTGTTCCTGCACGCAGTGCATCGTATTGACCGGCAGGTAAGCGGACTGGTGATTTTTGCCAGGACGGATAAGGGACTTTCACGCCTGAATAAGGCAATGCGTGAGAAGCGCATAACGAAAATCTATCACGCCCTGGTTGAAGGAGAAATACAGGCTTCTGCAGACAGCGTTGTGCAGTTACGTAACTACATCTGTCACATGGATCATTTTGCAGAGATAAGCACAACGAAGAAAGCGGGTAGCCTGGAAGCAGCACTGTCCTATTCCGTTTTGAAGCACGGTAAAGGCTTGAGTCTTCTGGAAATACATCTTGATACCGGGCGCTATCACCAGATTCGTGCCCAGCTCGCCTTTGCCGGGCATCCGATATGTGGTGATAAACGATATGGTTCCACAATGACTTTCGGCCCAGGATCCGCCATTGGCCTCCATTCACGAAACTGCAGGTTTCCCCACCCGGTCAGGCAGGAACTGCTCGACCTGGTAGCAGAGTACCCGCCTATCTGGGAGCAAATTGTCCCAAAGTTCATCAGCTGATTTAACGGAAATTATTATACAGGATAATGGATGCTGCAATTGCCACATTGAGCGATTCAAACTCAATATCGATTTTCAGGTTTTCCCGTGGAAGTGGCCTGACTGATGGACGGATACCATTACCCTCATTGCCAAAAACAATATCATACACTTTGGCCGGATTGTGGCTAAACCCGCTCTTTTCGTCAACAAAAGTTGTTACCAGCGAGTTTTTTGAATTCTGCAGGTAACTATCAAGATTACCACTTTGGATATGAAGGGAAAAATGGGCACCGTGGGCTGCACGTAACACTTTCAAGTTATAGAGGTCGACACTGTTTTCGCTTAAAAAAACATTGGTGAAACCAAACGCCTTAGCACTCCGTAAAATCGTACCGAGATTGCCAGGGTCCTGGATGCTGTCCAACACAACTACATGTTTCTCTTCTATAAAATCCTGTGACTGCATCTTGCACACTGCGCAGTTTTTTACGTTAGCATTCTCCGTCAGTGCATTCATTATCTTTTCGGTAACCAGCAACTTATTCGGAAACATGCTGACCGCAAACAGCTCTTCATCTGAAAAGATCTGGGTTGTTACCACTTGGGCCAGGAGAGCCTGATCACACAACGTCTTGCCGTAAACAAGATACTCGCCACGTTCTCGCCGCCGTTTAGCAGCATGGAGCTTCAACAAGCTTTTTACGGTTTTATTGTCACGTGAAGTGATAAGCATAGCTGTTTAGTAAAAAAGAAATCGTTGCCAGACAACAACGTTATGTATCGAGCTTTCGCCGTACCCGACGATATAGCGCCTCTGCCTGATAAGAGCTTCGCACAAAAGGACCAGACGCAACACCTGCAAAACCTCGCTGTAAGGCTAAATCTTTTAGTTCTGAAAATTCTTCAGGTTCAACAAAACGTTCCACCGGCAGATGAGCACGGGAAGGCTGCAAATATTGCCCCAGAGTAAGAATATCGCACCCAGCCTTAAGAAGATCATCCCAGACTTTCAACAACTCATCCCTGCTCTCTCCAAGGCCGAGCATAATACCTGATTTTGTGGGGAGAAGCGGCTTATATTTTTTTGCCTCGTGAAAAAGTGTAAGTGAGCGCTCATAAATGGCCTCCGGCCGCACTTTTCCGTATAACCCTGCAACAGTTTCCATATTATGATTGAGCACATCTGGACTGGCATCAATAATGGTTTTCAGCGCCTGCCAGTTGCCCTGCAGATCTGGGATTAGCACTTCAATGAGTGTTTCCGGCCTCTGTTTACGCACAGCCAGAATTGTCTCTGCAAAAAGTGATGCACCACCATCATCCAGATCGTCCCGTGTTACTGAGGTAATCACCGCATAACGCAACTTCAGAATATCCACGGCTTCTGCCACCCGCTCCGGCTCCTCAGGATCAGGCAAACCGAGAGGCTTGTTCTCCACCGCGCAAAACCGGCAGTTTCTCGTGCATCGCTCCCCCAGTATCATAAATGTGGCAGTACCTTCTGAGTAGCACTCAAACTGATTCGGGCACTGTGCCTCCTGGCAGACAGTGGTCAGCTGATTGTTTTTCAGGAGCTGCCGCATCTTCTCATATTCGGGCCCTGAAGGCAGACTACGCCTCAGCCAGCGTGGCTTACCCACTGTGATATTTCCGTGATTACATCCAGCCATCAGTTTCGTACCTCTTCTGCCCCAGGCAAATGTCCGGGTGTGATTTCTGTAAACGAATGAGGGAAAATCGTCTCGAGATGTTGTTGTACATTATCTATTATTGCTGCAAGCGAAATATCTTCTCCACGCTCTGCTGCAAGTGAAGTCATGCGCACCCCTGTTAAACCGCAGGGATTAATCCACCCAAAAGGCTCCAGTGACAGGTTCACGTTGAGCGCCAACCCATGGAAACTTACACCATGGCGAATGGCGATACCAATACTACCAAGCTTATTATCTCCAACCCACACCCCATGATTTCGCTCGTCCCGCCCGGCAACCACCCCTACATCAGCGGCAAGCGCGATCATCAGGTCTTCGAGCCTGGCAACATAATCGGCCACAGACAGCCCGGCCTGCTTGAGATGAATGATGGGATAAATGACCAGTTGTCCCGGCCCATGGTAGGTGATAACACCACCCCGCTCAATTGGGACTATGGCTATATTTTTCTCTTCTAAAAATGCTTCAGAAACCATCAGGAACTCCCGGCCGCCACGACGACCGAGAGTATAGACACTTGGATGCTCGACCACCAGGAACGTATCGTTACCCTCAGGTAGATTTCGTCGGCGGTCGACCAGCGTTGTTTGGAGATCATAGGCAACCTGGTACTCCATGAGTCCCAGGTTGCAAAGAGAAGCGTGCATATTTCTTCTTATCTTCGTTTTATTCTCACCCGCAAAGGCAAGGCTTTCTGGCAGCAAGTGTCTCATCGAGACGCTTGAGCTTGGATTTGACCGGTGCATCCCGAAGGAGCTGGCCATCAGTTTTAGCCTCTTCCAAGATGTGCAGGATCGTCTCAATAAATTGATCTATATCCTCTTTGCACTCTGTCTCTGTCGGCTCAATCATAATGGCACCCGCCACTACCAGTGGGAAATATACCGTGGGTGGGTGGTAACCATAGTCGATCAACCGTTTGGCAATATCCAGCGTGGTGATTTTCAGCTCATGCTGTTTCTCATCAGAGAACACACACTCGTGCATGCATGGCTGATCATACGGCAGTTCCAGTGCGTCTTTCAGCTTCTCTTTTATGTAATTTGCATTCAACACGGCAAGTTGGCTTGCTTTCTTCAAGTTGTCTGCACCCATGCTGAGAATATAGCTGTACGCTTTGACCAGTACGCCATAATTACCATGGTAACCATGAACACGGCCAATGCTGTCAGGATTATCCCAGTCCAAACGGTACGTTTCCCCATCTTTAAGGACATGAGGAATGGGCAGGAATTTTTCCAGCTCCTTTACCACACAGACCGGACCGGCACCGGGACCACCACCGCCATGGGGTGTAGAAAATGTCTTGTGCAGGTTAAGATGCATAACATCCACACCACACTTGCTCAAGTCAACAACACCCATAATGGCGTTCATATTGGCACCATCACCATACACCAGACCGCCCTTGGCGTGAACAACTTCAGCCACTGCACGGATGTTACCTTCAAAAAGCCCAAGTGTATTGGGGTTGGTAACCATGATGCCTGCCGTCTCTTCATCCATCAACGCAGCAACGGTCTCCACATCAAGCTGACCATCAGCATTAGAGGCCACCGGCACAGGTTTGTACCCACAGAGTGCGGCACTAGCCGGATTGGTACCATGAGCAGTATCCGGGATAAGAATCTTGGTACGCTTAGAGCCCCTGCTGCGATGATACGCATCAAAGATCAACATCCCTGTGAGTTCACCCTGTGCACCTGCGGAAGGCTGCAACGTCGCAGCCGCCATTCCGGTTATATTCACCAGATATTCCTGCAGGTCGTACATGATCTTCAGGGTACCCTGCACATACTCATCATCCAGCATTGGATGCGCACAGGCAATGGCCGGAGTGGCCGCCTGCTTCTCGTTGGTTTTCGGGTTATATTTCATGGTACAGGAACCAAGTGGATACATACCCGTGTCCACACCAAAGTTCCATTGGGAAAGCCTGGTATAATGGCGAACCACATCCACTTCACTCAAGTCCGGGAAATCAGGTCCTGCACCAGCAAGTGCAGGGTCAAGCACTGCCTGCGGTACATCGGCATTAGGGATAGACATCCCTTTTCTGCCCTTTTTGCCTTTCTCCCACAAGAGTGCTTCATTCATTATAAGACCGGAAGCTCCGGGTGCTTGTTTCATCGTGACACCTCCTTCACAACCGCGTCGATATCTGCTTTCTCCACCGTTTCGGTAGCACAGAAAAGATAGCAATCAGCATATTGCGGGTAATACTTGCCAACTTCCAGACCGGCAACTATACCCTTATCAAATAGTTTTTTATAAACTGGTTTAAAATCAGTCGGGAAGCGAACCAGGAACTCGTTAAAGCTCGGGGTCTCAAAAACGATCTCTGCTCCTGCCTTTTTCAGCTCACTCTTTAAATACTCTGCTTTGCTGAAATTGAGTTGTGCCAGCTCACGGAGCCCGGTACCACCAAGTGATGCCATATACATACCCGCCATCATGGCACAGATTCCTTGATTAGAACAGATATTGGACGTCGCCTTTTCCCTTCTGATATGCTGCTCACGGGTGGAAAGTGTCAGCACAAAACCGCGTCGACCATCCCGATCAACAGTTTCTCCGACCAGCCGTCCCGGCATATTTCTGGTAAAAGCGTCTTTACAGGCGAACATGCCAAGACCAGGGCCACCAAATGAACGAGCCAAACCAAGGCTCTGCCCTTCGCCACAAACGATGTCCGCACCGCATTCACCAGGGTTTTTCACCAGCCCGTAAGCCAATGGCTCAGTAAACGATGTGATAAAAATACCACCTGCATCGTGGATAATTTCACCTGCTTTCTCAAGATCCTCTATAACGCCAAGAAAATTTGGAGACTGGAGGGCCACTGCGGCAAACTCACCTTTATCAGCAAGATTTGAGAGATCAGTACGGCCATCATCACCAAGAGGCAAATCGACTATTTCAAAATCAGTGGCCTGCAGATACGTGCGTACCACCTGGCGGTAGTGGGGGTGAATACCTTTAGACACCGCCACTTTTTTTCTCTTTTTCTTGATCCTTAGCCCCATAAGCAAGGCTTCAGCAAGTGCGGCACCACCATCATAGATGGAGGCATTCGCCACATCCATTCCAAGAAGTCTGGCGGTGAGGGTCTGGTATTCGTAAATACCCTGCAGTGTCCCTTGAGCCATCTCTGGCTGATACGGCGTATATGCTGTCAGGAACTCAGATCTGCTGGCCAGAGTGCGAATCGTTTCCGGTACATAATGGTGATACATACCAGCTCCGACCAACACCTTATGGCATGGTGTGACCTTTATCTGTGCACCGATCTGACCCATATGGGCATCAAGCTCCCACTCCGTCATTGACGGCGGAAGCTCGATATCACCCTGCATACGGCAATCATCAGGAATAGTGCTAAACAGGTCCTCAAGACTCTTGGAGCCGACCGTAGTCAGCATTTCGGCAATTTCTTCTTCAGTGTGGGGTAAGTAGCGCATAGCGGTTATCCCTTTAACATATCAAGATACTTTTCTGCGGTCATGAGTTCATCGATCCCACCCGGGTCCGCAGGCTTGACTTCTACTATCCAGTTTGCATATGGATCTGCATTGATCAGCTCTGGAGAATCTGAAAGATCTTCGTTGACAGCAACTATCTCTCCGCCAATTGGCAGGTACAGTTCTGAGACGGCTTTTACTGACTCCAGCGAGCCAAACTCATCTCCTTTATCGAAACTATCACCCACTTCCGGTAATTCTACAAAAACGATATCACCCAACTGATCCTGAGCATAATCACTCACACCAATCCTGATAGTTTCACCAGTACTTTTCGCCCATTCATGGTCATCAGTGTAACGGAGATCTGCCGGTAAATTTAATTCACTCAACTCTTTCATAATCATCCTCCTCTTTTCGTGGTATTAAACCATCTCTTTCATCGGCTTACGCGCAGTTCTTCCAGGCCGAACGTCTGCCCTTATCTCAACCTTGATTTTCTTTTTCTTCCCATCAGTCAGAACCACCTCCGAGCCCGGAGCAAAGTCCTTTTCCACCTGAACAAATCCACAACTTAACCCCTTGGGGCTAAAGTCTTCCGGCCTGCCATCTGCTACACTGCTTGCAATGGAGTAAATGACATTATCCACCCGCCCTATAGCCATATCTGTTGCACAGGTCAGGATACGGCCGATTCTGTTTCCTTCCAAATCTGTGACAAACGCCTCATCGCCAGTAATTTTACGTGGGTTGTATCCTGCAAATGGCAGGGTGTATTCGATTTTCTCAAGCGCCGCGATAGCCTCGCTACCGACAAAAGTCTTGGTAAATCCATCCTGTTCTTCGTTCCAGGCCAATGCAAACGGCCAAGGGTTACCGGCAAAAGGCCAGGCTCCGACATCCTGGTGAGAAAGCGGCAGAACAGCCCCAGCTCTTAAGGAATCACGGGCGGCAAGACCACAGGGCAGAACGGAAAATTCACTGCCAGCCTCAATGACATCCTGCCAAAGTTGTACAAAATGATCTTTTGCAATAAAGATCTCAAAACCAAACTCGCCTGTATATCCGGTACGTGACAGCATAAACGGGGTGCCATCAGCCAGGGCGACAGGTGCATGGGAGTCAGTACCGTCAAAACCACCCTTAAAGGAGAAATAGGCCAGTTTATCAAACACCTTTTCCGGGTCACGGATCAGTTTTTTCAATACCTTGGCTGCCAACGGGCCCTGGATATCCATCTTGCCAACCTGATCGGTAAGATCAGTAATATCCGCGCCGTATTCACTGTTATATTCGAGTAGCCGGGCCGCGATATCTGCCCCCATACCCGCGTTTACCACAACCATATAGTCGGCATCTGCGGTCTGGTAGACGATAGCATCATCCAGTACCGTTCCATCAACATTCATGAAGACGCCATAGACACAACGACCTGTTTCCAAAGGTTTTTTACTCAAGCCAACACAACGATCCAGATCTTTACTGAAAACATGCTGCAACAGCTTTCTTGCTTTTTCACCAGCTACAGTCACAACGGCCATATGGCTGGTGTCAAAAACCCCTGCTCTTTCAATTACGGCCATATGTTCCGCTTTAACGCCTTCAGCATACCAGAGCGGCATCTCGTACTGACCAAACGGAGCGATGTTCGCCCCATTCTCAACATGCCAGGAATACAGTGCTGTTCTCTTTAATCCTTCCATAGTGGAGTCCTCATTCAGATGACAAGTGAAATTACCCTGGAGATCAGGCCATGGGCATTGGCAGCTTTAGGTTAAAACTCTTGTAAACGACAAAACTTTCAACCGATTGAACCTTTTCGATGTTGGAAACTTCCTCGGTATAAAAACGCAGCATGGTGAAATCCTTGGTTAGCAAAACAGTAACAATCAGGTCATACCTGCCTGTCACTACACAGACAGACGTAACACCCTTTAATTTGCTGAACTCTTCACCTTTTTTCACAAGATCCATGTCTTTCACTTTCACGCCGACAAGCACCACTCCCAAATCTGGTATCGCTTCAGGGTCCACAAGACCTGCAATATCAAGCACACCCTCATCAGTTAACTTACGGACACGGGTACGGACAGTTCCTTCTGAAACACCAAGTTCATCGGCAATTTTTTTAAATGGTACTCGTCCATCTTTCAGGTGGCGGATTATGGCCAGATTTATTTCATCGATATTCATGACAGCCTCACACAAATCTTGCTCATATTTTTAAATGTTCATAGTAAATTCATAAAAATTTTACGACAAACTGGCGAAACTGTCAACTTAAAGTGCAGTTAACTGCGAATTTCGCACATTTCATCACCACTTTCTGACGATATCGACACCTCGGCCGCAATTTTAATTAATATCTTCCTATAATTACGTGATTAACATTCCGTGGCCTCGTATTCCAAATTCCCTCTAACAAAATGAAACCGCGACACCTTCCAATAGTATTGACCTCAAAAAAACACCAGGACTTAAAGCATCAAATCGTCAGGAAACATCCAGCTTAGCAAACCGTTTCCAGTATATTCTGATACCGCCGGCATCAAATATAAACTTGACAGGTGATAGCAGAGAATCCATTGTCTCTTCTAATTTATCAATACATACTTGCCTGAGAATTCGATTCCTTACAACTTCCCACCTAAAGGAGAACAGAATGAAATTCAATTATCATATTCCTACACGTATACTCTTTGGCCCCGGCAAACTTAAAGACCTGGCCAGCGAACCGTTGCCAGGGAAAAAAGCGCTCATTGTCATTTCTGGTGGTACAGCCATGAAAGCCAACGGCTATTTGGAACAGGTTACTGAACTACTCACTAAAAACGATGTACAGTCCGTGGTGTTTGACAAGATCCTGCCTAACCCAATTCGTCAGCACGTGATGGACGGCGCCAAAGTAGCTCGAGAAGAGGGATGTGACTTCATCATTGGACTTGGTGGCGGCTCCAGCATTGACAGTGCCAAGTCGATTGCAGTAATGGCAAAAAATGACGGTGATTATTGGGATTACATCGGTGGTGGAACTGGCAAAGGACAGCCTGTGAAAAACGGCGTGCTGCCTATTGTGGCTATCACTACCACTGCTGGTACAGGTACCGAAGCGGACCCGTGGACAGTTATCACCCATGAAGGGCGCAATGAAAAGATTGGTTTTGGAACAGCAGAAACGTTCCCAGTCTTATCAATAGTAGACCCGGAACTTATGTTAACCGTTCCTCCAAAGCTCACCGCCTATCAGGGATTTGATGCGTTTTTTCATGCAGCGGAAGGAGTAATTGCAAACATCGCCACACCGGTAAGTGATATCTATGCCTTGAAATCTATAGAACTTATCAACGCATACCTGCCAACAGCTGTGGCAAACGGCAGCGATCTGGAAGCCCGCACCAATGTAGCTCTGGCCAACACGCTTTCCGGTTTTGTCGAGTCTACCTCGTCATGTACATCAGAGCATTCGCTGGAGCACGCACTAAGTGCCTATTATCCTGAACTTCCCCACGGAGCTGGTCTTATAATGCTCTCAGAATCATACTTCTCATATTTTGCAGATAAAGTGCCTGAGCGACTGATCCTTATGGCCAAGGCCATGGGTAAATCTACAGACGGTGTTGACGCCGCAAAACAACCCTATCTGTTTATTGAAGCTCTGGTTGAGTTGCAGGAAAAATGTGGAGTAGGAAACTTGAAAATGTCTGACTATGGTATCAAACGCGAAGATATTCCAAAATTTGCAAGCAATGCGTTTGACACAATGGGAGCCCTCTTTCAGGTTGACCCAGCTCCATTAAGTATGGATGATGTCATAGGTATTTTCAACAACGCTTACAAGTAAGTAATAGAACCTCATCCCTGACCAAAACTGGCCGGGGATGAGGCACTTCCAACATACCACCTCTCTCATGCATCATTGTTAGTGGGTGCTGAGCAGCCAGTCAATAACCTTGCCGGAGTCAATTGGCTCCACCTTTTCGTTCCTGGCTTGCATATCTTCTTTCTCTTCATTTTTCATATCGAGTTCAGAAAAGTGCTCATCCATGCGCTGAAAAACTTCCGCCACATCTTCTTCAGGTTTTTCCTGTGATAATAGTGTCAAGGTCGTACCCTCAGCTACAATTGGCCTGCTGGGTGTTACAATATCCTCGTTAAGGGATGATTCCCGTGTCAGCTCAACCTGTTGATCAATTGCTACTGATAAGCCATGTTCTTCATCTGCCGTTGGCTGCACGATTCTCACAATGGGTTCCGGGCTTACAGTATCTGCTTTTATATAATAGTACACAGCTTCAACGGGTGTTTCAGAAGTTGAGGTGAATATAACCGGCAGATCAGACATGTCATGAATACCTGTGACCTTCCCCCAAAACGGCATCCCACCGGCTACATTCCCTGTAGCAACAAAGTGTTCTGGCAACGTGACCCAAACAGCGTTCGTTACCGGTGGGCTGTATTCTTCTTTTTGGGTTGGCAGAACGGATTCTTCAAGAGATATAGTGGCCATGACCTTCACTTCTTCAGGCAATTGTTCTGGAACGTTGTCTATTGTGGAAAATGAAGCTAAGGAGACAGAGAAAGCAGGCGCACCCTGATTGACAGATTTAACCTCCACGGAAGAAGGGATCACGGCAACATCCTCTTCAACTAGAGCTGAAACATCCATGCTCGATCCGACGCGGCTTTTCCTGATAAAATCGAGACTGCTCAAATACGCAACATGTGCAACCTGTACGCCAGATCCTGCAAGCCGGAAGACAGTTTCCTTACTGCCAGGTTGCGACAATCCATAGCCGATAGCCGCAAGCACCAGAGCAAGGGCAAACACCCGGCCAAATCGTTGATGTGCATAGCGCTCGCTGCTGCCGCCAGGTTCACTGACAAGTCCCTGCTCAACCGGTATCACCTCTACTTCAGGTACATGAGCTATGTTTGGGAAAGGTGCATCCTTTACATGCGTGCAGAGGGTTTTTCTGTCAGGTATTTGTTGCGTTGTTGACAGATTAAACTCTTTTATGCACGTTCTCACCATATTGGCAGTGATTATGTGCTTATTCGCCACATATCCAGCAATTAAACAGTGATCACAGAGTATGTTGATCTTACGGGGTATCCCCCCTGTAAAGTCAAATATCCTACAAATTGCTTCTGAATTGAAAATTTGTGTTTTGGCGCCCGCAACTTTCAGGCGATGCACAATCAATTCTCCGGTTTCATGTAAATCAAGAGGACTCAGACTATAATTTATGGCGATTCGTTGACGTAATGCTCTGTTTCGTGGTTCTTCCAATAAATCGTTAAACTCATTTTGACCTATCAGGAAAATATTGAGTAGTTTGGTTTCCGGCCTTTCTATGTTGGAAAGTTGCCTCACTTCCTCAAGCAATCCAGGGCTCAGCCGCTGTGACTCATCAATAATCAGTACTACTTTTTTCTGCTGATCATGCGATGTGTTGAGGAAATCACTGAAATGAGCAAGAAATGTATCCTTATGTTTAAACCTCCTACCCATAGCAAAGACATGGGACAGAAAGTTCATAAAATCAATGCCAGTCATCCCTGGGTCGGGCACTCTTGCAACAATCACTTCATCCCCAAGATCACTTACAAGGCCATTTATTAACGTGGTTTTCCCAGTACCCACATCACCGGTCAGCAAAAGAAAGCCTTTATTGTCCCGAATTCCATACTTCAGGACGGATAAGGCTTCCTTGTGCTTTGTCCCGAGCCAAAGAAATTCAGGATCAGTGCTTATTTGAAAAGGTTGCTTATCAAGATTATAAAAGGAAAGATACATAACCAATGCTCCTTCGTCCGCCTGCCTTTCATGCCATCGGAACACTGCTCAAGTTACTACTTCGTCAACCATACTCTTAGTTGTCGGCGCAACCAGTCATGTAAACAGTCTATAGAGAAATATCGGAAAAAAGCCCTGCTCTGCCACTTAAAGAAAACTTTTAATCGCCTCCATTACCGGATTAATGCTCTCTGGTGGAGGTGCTGTTTTTTTGGTGATTTTTTTCTTTACACAATCATACTGTTCCCACCCTTGTAGTGGATAATCAAGATCCACTGCATTCCATTTTGGGTGGCCATTTTGCCTCAGCCAATCAATATTGGTCTGTATAGTTTCAGCAACTTTCCCCACATTCTGGCAATGCGCCATACGGAAATTGAAAGAAACCAGAACTGATTTAACGGCAACAGACTCCACTGTTTCTGCCTGCCAGTCATAGGTGCCGCCGGGAATAGTGGTCTTTGCATAAAAGTCAGTGATCTTGGTATTGACAATTGGCAGGATAGCCAGGCCATCTTCACTGGAAACCTGCTCACTAAAGAGCTTAACCGGATAACCGGCCACATAGAACATGGCGTCAATCTCACCCTCCTTCAACTGGGACAATGCCTCATCTGCACCTATGATTACCATCTCTGCCGGGGCAATTCCTGACACCTTGAAAAACAATTTAGCCGTAAGATAGCTACCGCTCCCTTCCTGACCAATGGCCACCCTCTTCCCCCCAAGATCATCAAAACCTTCTATATCTGCACGGCCAACCAGATGCACCTCTTCGTCATAAAGCGGATATACCATTTTGATTTTTTTGGCGATTTTCTGTAATACCGGATCTGTTTGCACTTTAGCTACAAAAGCCAGAACATCTGACTGAACAATGCCTAATTGGGTTTTAGGCCGTTTAAATACAGCATAAATGTTTTCCACCGAACCATCAGAAGTATTGACGTTCAAACGAATTCCGTTGGATTCCATCAACTGCTCAAGGTTGAGTCCAAACTGATAGTAGGTCCCCTTCGATCCTCCTGTAACCATACCCATCTCAACCAATTCGCCAGCAACAGCCGTAGTAATTACGGAATAAACGCAAACGATGACCAGTAACAGAGCCTTCTTTAGCACACCCAATTTCATAGTTTTCCCTCCTGGTTGTTACGTTTTTTCTAGCCCCAAGAGATAAGACCATTGTCGGCTCTCTTTGAGGGCTATACGTACCTTCACAAAAACTCTTCTCTTCAAAAGAACAAACACATTGCCAAAGAATTAACTCTTCGGTAGCTGATGACCCTATATTTTTATTGAGGAAGCACTAGATAATACAACAACGCATGCCTTGTACACGGATATAAGCGAGCGTTGAACCATAAATCCTAGTCAATAACTGAAAGAATATTTGTACCAAGAGCTATTCAACACTACCACAAACCTAACTTATTATTGTATCAATTACAATATGAATGAAGCGAAAGACCTTCTGCTACTTCTTAACTATAAGAAAACTTGGGATGATAAACATACATGTCAGGCATAGCGTGAGGTGTGAGGCTATTTCCTGCCTGTCACAGTAGGAATGTCTCCGTTTCATCATGCTTATGGAGTAGCAGCTTCACGTCGTTCATCTTCGGCAAGAATGCGGTAACCACCCCAAACCCTTGTAACTGTGGTCACAACACAGACTGAGGCAAAGCACCAGGCGAAAGTGGGGAAAGCTGAGGGCAGGAGACAAATGGCAACAAAGAACAAAATCGTTTCAGTCCCTTCAGCCAAGCCTCCAAGATAATAGAACCCTTTATGGGGATAAACGATATTCACGAGCCGTCGTTTCTCGGCCATTATTGCATACGCAAGAAAGCTACTGCCTGTGCCAACAAATGAAAACATAAGGGCAACAGCCGGTACACCATTTGCGTCTGGGTCTGCCAGGGCAAAACCAAAAATCACCCCGGAATAGAAAATAAAATCAAGTACGATATCAAGAAAGCCACCGGCATCTGTACCACCAGTAATCCGGGCCAAGGCACCATCCACACCATCGCCAATCCTGTTTACAAGAATACAGACAAGACCAGCAATATACCAGTGCATTGCAATTGCCGGGATCGCAAGCAGGCCAAGAAAAAAACTACAGATTGTCACCTGGTCGGCTGAAACTCCGCGACCTCTTAACCAGTAAGCCACACATCGTAATGGCGGCCGTAACCAGGAGATAGTCCAACGATCAAGCATCAGTCCATTCCTCCTTGCAGCCTAACAACGCTGCCACCACAACTATCTTCCTCATCATGGGTTACCAGAAGTGCGGGAATATCAAGTTCGGTAATCTGCTCATGAACAAAGTCTCGAAAACTGGCTCTAAGCGGCTTGTCGAGCCTTGAAAACGGTTCATCGAGCAGCACAGCCTCAGGTTCGGCCAGCAGTGTTCGCAAAAGACTCACCCGCGCCTTCTGCCCACCTGAGAGTGTCGCCACGTCGCGCTTAGCAAAGCCCGCAAGATCAGCACGCTCCAGAGCTTGGGTGATTCTATATTCTTTTTCATTAACGGGCAGCCGTCTCGCTAAACCAAAGGCGAGATTCCCAAACACATCAAAATGTGGGAATAGCAGGTCATCCTGAAAAAGGATTCCAACCCGTCGCCTTTCCATAATGGTGGAACTGATATCCCTGCCATTTAACAGGATTCTCCCATCCACTCTAAAACCGTAGTCAAGATTTCCGGCAATTGCAGCAAGCAGCGTAGATTTGCCGCAACCACTTGGCCCCATTACCGTTGCAATCTGCCCATTTGAGATCGTGAGCGTAACCGGGTTAAACAAAATTCTCCGACGATAACTCACGCGTATATTCACCAGTTCAAGTGCCACACTATTCCTTAATTATCCTACCTTAATTCTGCATTGCCCTTCTGTTTCGAAAAAACCACGTTGGCGTGAATATGGCAACACCATAAACCAGTACTGGAAGAAGCAACTGGCATAGTGCATATACTGCCAACACCCTGCGATCTGAACCACTAGCCAGGCTAACCGTTTCTGTGGTGATCGTCATAAAACGACCAGCCCCAAGATACATGGTTGGCAGATATTGAGCCACACTTACAGCAAAACCGACGGCCATTGCAAATGCGACAGGTTTCGCCAGCATTGGCAACTTCACCATAACAAAACTGCGTAGGGGTGCACCGCTTAAGCTCAGGGCCACGTCCATAAAACGTTTATCATACCTGCGATAGACGCTCGACAGGGTTAAAAAAATGTATGGGAGAACAAAAATAAGATGAACCCCAATCAGACTCAACCATGTCCCCTCGAGATGAAAGAATACTGCAGCAGTCTGTATGCCAAATAGAAAAGCAATCTGAGGAACCAGAAGCGGCAGGTAGATGACCCACATTATCAGCTGATTATTGGCACGCCTTCCCTGCTGTTGTAGCCGCACCTCATATTCGAGACAACCGATTACCAGAAATATTCCCACTAACGTGGCGAGTAAACCAACCACAAAGGTAATGTATAGCGGGTCTATCGCCTGCTCCAATCCTTTAACCCAAGATTTCAAGCTATAGACAGCCGGTAAATAATCCGGGAAAGTCCAGCGCCTGGCAAAAGACCAGATAATCAATGTGAACTGGCTGAGAACACTAAGCGTTAAAAATATAACGGCTATCACGCTGCCGACCCATCGAAAATACTCCAGCACAGTTCCACGACCACCATTAGTTAATCGTCTGGCTGTCGATTTTCTGATCAGCAATTCAGCAAACAGACAGAGGCCGATGGACACCGCAACAACAGCGAACAACCATGTGGCACCAGCCGCCCCGACAAGTCTCAGCTGCACATCAGGATCATTAAACAGGCGGTTAATCAGCACGGCCAGTGTCGGTGGCAAGGATGGCCCAAGTATCATCGCCACATCAACCACGCTAAGTGAGTAGGCCAGCACCGCTAGCACCGGCAAGCGAAGCTGTGGATAAAGCTGTGGCAGCACCAGCCGTGTCCAAATACGCACCCGGGAGTAGCCGAGACTTCTGCCAACCCAGCTTGTTCGGCGCATATCCAACTGATTAAGTCCGCTGATACACATTAACAACAAAAACGGTATTTCCTTTATGGCCAAAGCCAGAGTAAGGCTTAGAGCGTAGGGGTCTTTTACAGTCAGCCAGTTGGGTGGCACGGTAAAGCCGGTGAGCTCCGGGGAAATAAGACGAATCAGCCACCCGCTGGGTGCGATCAGAAAACCAAAACCAATGGCAAAAGCGGCATGGGGAGCGGCAAGCAGTGGAGATAAGGTACGAACAAGCAGACGCCAAAGCCATGAGCCATACGTCGCAAGACAAATCCAGAAAGAACAGATTACAGCAAGAGCAGTGGCCCCGACACCAGAAACCAGACTTGATCTAAGCGCTCCGGGATAGGCCGGATTCTGGAATAATTGACGGAAGTTATCTAGACTGAGTTCATCAGCACCAACAGCAGGTAAATAGCCAAAAGCTGGCAACCATGTACCTGCAAGCCCTAACAGAATAGGGATACAAAACGTCGACAGGGTCAGCAGTGGGAATATCCGCAGTCGACTCTTCGCTCTCTGCCGGAGTTGCTGATCAATCATTTACTTGCTGTAACGAACAGTCCAGGCTTTTTCCAAAAACTCAACCCAGGATGGGTGTGGTTCCAGGCGCACCTTTCCAAGCTCTTCCGGAGAGAGCGTCGCCACCCCTTGTTGAATATCAGAAAACAGTTTTTTCTGTTCATCACTCAATTTCTCCATCGCAAGCACAGTGGGGTCGCCCCATATGGCTGGGTCAGCCTTTCTCGCCTGAGCTTCCGGAGACATAAGAAAGTCAGCAAAAACCATGGCACCTTCCTTTACGGAAGAATTAAAGACAACCCCAAGAAAATGAGTATTACCAATGGTTCCTCCTTTATGCACATACGTCCGCACACTACCCTGCAATTCTTCGTTCGCTATTGCATTACTGGCTTCATTGGGATTGAAACTGAGTGAGATCTCAATCTCACCGTCCGCTAAAAGCTGCTTCATCTCAGAGCCACTGCTGGTAAAACTGCGGCCATCTCTCCACATAAGAGGGTGGAGTTCATCAAGGAACGCCCAAAGTGGTGCAGTCACTGCTTCAAAATCTGCATTGTCAACCGGTAGTAAAAGCAGCTCAGGGTCTTCGATCAGCTCTATTAAGGCCTGTTTGACAAAGGTCGTCCCATGAAAATTCGGAGGGGCAGGATAGGTAACACGGCCAGGTTTTTTTCTGGCAAAATCAAGTAACTCAAGCATACTCTCGGGAGGTGCTGAAAGCTTTGCACTATCATACATGAAGACCAACTGCGCCATCCCCCATGGAGCTTCCATATTCTCAACAGGGACAGTGAAATCAAACCGTGTTGTCGGTTTATTCTCAGTATCAACAAACCGGTAATTTGGCATTATTTGTGTGTAAGGGGGAGATAGTAATCCCTGTTCTTTCATTGCCCTAAAGTTTTCGCCATTAATCCACATCAGGTCAACGGTTCCACCACGGGTTCTTCCCGAACTTTTCTCTGCCAGGATGCGGCCAACCACGTCACCGATATCGGTCACCTTGACATGCTTTACCTCTACCCCATACCTGTCAGCCACCTGTTTTGCCGCCCAGCGAATATAATCATTGATCACATCTGAACCGCCCCAACCATTGAAATATACGGTTTGCCCCTGGGCCTTCTTGACTACAGCCTGCCACTCCACTGATGCTTCACTACCTACAACAGGCTGTGCCAACAGTAGTAATATCAGGGAAAGTAACAGGTTGTTCCACGTAATCCGTATCACCTTAATCTCCTTTGTATTTCTGTGTCAGTGGGCAGTGGCTAAAGGTTTGGTCTATAGGGAGCAGCAGGGTTAGCTTAAAATGATTCTGCAAACTTTTTCTCCGCCTCTGTTGTACCGATGAGAATCAACTCATCTCCACGCTTAAGCGGCAGCGTCGGGTCCGGACCAACAGTCAATTGCCCGGATGACTTGATGGCTACAACACTACAGCCGGTTTGCGGACGAATCTTACTATCAATCAATGTTCTTTCCACCAATTTACGTGGTACTTCCACGCTAAAAATATTCAGTCCTTCAGTGAACATGGATATCTCATCCGGCTTCAAAAGATTAATTATCGAATTGGCCCCCATAGAGGCATAAGACAGCACCAGGTCTGCGCCAGCCATATGCAGCTTTGCCACGTTTCGCTCATTCGTAGCACGGCAAATGAGCTGAATATCCGGCCGCAACTGTCGGCAGTAAAATGCCAGATAGATATTCATGGCATCGTTATGGGTAGTTACAATGATTGATCTTGCTTCCTCAATTCCTGCAGCTTTTAACACATTAAGGTCTGCTGCATCCCCAATAATAAAGTTATCACTATCAGAATTATTGGCCGTAGCCACCACTGATCTTTTCTCGATGATCCTATATGCGATGCCGTGATATTCAAGTTGCTCGGCAGCAGCAAGCCCTACCCGGCCACCCCCAAGAATTAAGACAGGGGCATCAGGGGAAAAACCCGCTTCGACAGTTGCAAAAGTATCCTCAAAAAGGCAGAGTTGTTCAGCAGTACCCGCCAGCAACAACAAGGTTTCCGCACCTATTACTGTGTTCGGTTTGGGAGCGTCAAACCTCCCCTTATCCCAAAGCCCAATGATAGTAGTTCCCGAGCGTTGCCGCAAATCTGCCTCAATAACAGTCTTCCCGACAAGGGTTGTCATTTTGGCCGATATTTCAGCAATCTTCAACGCATCAAAGTGGCTTATAATGGTCGTTTCACTACCCAGCCCGATGGTACGCTCAGCGAGAGAATGACCAAGCATTTTCATAAATTCAAATACATGCGTATTGCCTGGAAAGTTCAGGATATCAAGTGAGTGCTGATTATCAGCTGAAGTAACAATGCTGACACTCTCGGAAATTTCCCGCACTGTAAAAGCAATGTTGGTATTCATCAGGTCGTCATTTGTTGCCACCACAAGGGCAGCATCTTTAATTCTCAGCCTTTTGAACGTTTCCGGATCATCAGGTTCGCCAATCACAACTTTGTATCCGGCATCGAAAAGTTCACTTCCCTGCTGCTGATCTGCGGCCACCAGAACATACTCGATATTGCGCCGCCGCATCTTTTCGATAAGCTTGTGGGTGATAGGGTCAAGATTGGTGAGAATGACATGTCCCTTTGTTCCTTCCGGAAGTTCCCGTGGAGTACGACTTTTCATCTGGGCTTCCAGCCAGGGCTCATAAAAAAACTGGATGAAGGTAAAAGGTAGCATTATCAGCATACAGATAACACCAGTGACAAGGACAACAATGGTAAACATAAGGCCCAAGTCGCTTTGAAAGGTTATATCCCCAAACCCCAGGGTGGACATAACGGTGAGTGCCCAGTAAAATCCTGTCACCCAACTGAACTCCCTGCCCTCATAAACCATCAAAACGTGAAACAGCACACTGAAGAGTAAGATGACTCCGACCAGAAAGCCTATAAATTTTGTCAGCAGGACAAGATTGCGCTTCGTTGTTTTATTTTGAAAAAAATAAAGTAATTGAGAAGGTATATATTTCATAAATTCACTGTTTATTCACACTCGTAATAATACGATCTGAGATAACTACATTTTTAGGCCTAAACGAACTGACAGAAACTATTATGGAACTCTTCAATAATCAACGAATTTCTAGCCACATAAAAAAGCGCAAACAGTAGAGAGGTATTTGCCATGTACCCAAAGAAGAATCTCAAGCATTGAATTCCAGTATATCTTCTCTTATCGTTTATTAGCGAAACAGGCTGTATACTGTCGTGTTAGTCAATTTCGTGATGAGTTCACCCGACAGTCCAGACAAAGAAATTGAATTCGTACAAGAGTTTTTTAAGGAAGACGTAGTATGTATCTTGCCACCATACAACAAGGTCCTCTTGTCAGCTATCAGATCCGGCAATCCTACTTTGATCCGGCAGCGGGTTGTTTTCAGCACAAGTGTGTATTTGACCTCGGAGACAAGCCAGTCAGCCATATGGAATTTATGGGTGAAGCTGTAGTCTTTTTTGATAGCGCACTAGAACGAGCCGTAGAAGCTCACACCTCGGCTGATACAGACTCTCTACTTGAAAAACTGCTCTGGGATTTTTTGCCACGTCAGACTCGCGAACGACTTGCACGATTTGACCGGAGTGACCGGTATGTCCCCGGGCCAATTACAGCACAGGATAAAGGAGAAATCGACAAGCAGATTCACCTTTTCGACAGAAGAAGAGTATATTACCTGCATTATCGCGCTATTGACCAATCCCGACTCTATACGATGCGTGACCGCGCCTTGCGCCCTCTGCTCAATCAATCGAGAGATGAGCGGGAGTATGTATTCATTGAGAAAGAAAAAACACTGGAGCCAGGCGAATACAGAAACTATCTGTACGCCATTTTCAACCTGCAAAAACACTTCACCACTTCGCTCTCTACCTTTATGCCTGAAGTGCTGCCTCAAGATGAGGTTGCAGATTATTTCCTGGACGCGCTTTGCCGTCTCAATGAGAGCCCTTCGTTCTGGTGCGAACAGGTTGCTGTACCTTCCCTGCGCCCTCATCTGATTCGTTACCTTTTAATGTTCTTTGACTTTACCCCGCGTAATAATACCTTCGATAACGAATACATCCGACAGTTTATCAATAGCCATCGCACATTTCATTGGCCAGAGTCACAACCAAATGTCAGCGAGGAAAGAATATGTGAAATATTCGGGCAACCTCTCACTGAGTTGAAGGAACTCAACAGCAAGGAATTAAACAGATTATACCGACAAAAGGCGCTGGAGCTCCATCCCGATCAAGGCGGTGACCATGATCGGTTTGTCGAGCTGACAGCTGTCTATACGGCTTTAAAGAAGAAAAAGTGAAGAGTGCATAGCGAGAAGCTGTTACTCAAGATCTTACCTTCCAGCAGCCACAACAGTATTCTTGCTTATCGTCCTGTAGGCATTGATGAAACGTTCCACTCCCTCTTGAGACGTTGCCCAGGAGGTGACTAGGCGAATGGCAGAAGTGTTTTCACCCGCTTTTGCCCAGACATAAAACCCAAACTGACGAGATAGCTCCTCTATCACCTGGTCCTCCATGACAGGGAATATCTGGTTTGTTGGAGATTCTATCAAAAAAGTGCAACCTGTAGCTGCCAGCTCTTTAGCCATAAACTGGGCCATAGAATTCGCATGTTCTGCAAGTTTAAAGTAAAGATTATCTCTAAAGAACTCTTCAAACTGGACGCCCAAAACTCGCCCTTTCGCAAGCAACGCACCTCTTTGCTTGATAAGGTATCGTAGATCTTTCTGGAATAGCTGGTTTCTGACAATTAATGCCTCACCAAGTAAAGCACCGCTCTTTGTACCGCCGATGAAAAAGGCATCTGTCAGTGAATACACATATTTTAGAGTTAATCCAGACTTCTTACATGCAAGCGCAGCCCCCAGCCTTGCACCATCGAGATACAAAAAAAGATCGTTCTCTTTGCAGTAGTCACTCAAGACAGTCAGCTCATCTTTAGAATAGATAGTTCCTAGCTCTGTAGGGTTCGAGATGTAAACCAATCGAGGTTTCACCATATGCTCAAAATGGTGCTCTACCAGCACAGGAGCAATCAACTTCGGGGTAAGCTTGCCATCGTCTGTTTCGACCGTAAGCAATTTATGACCAGTAGCCTCAATCGCACCAGCTTCATGTGTTGCTATATGCCCGGTCTTTGCTGTTATGCACGCCTCATGTGGCCGCAAAAAGGTACTGATAGCAATAAGGTTAGTCTGGGTCCCGCCTGAAATCAGGTGCACAGCAGCCTCTGGTGCTCCTATCAATTCTTTAAGCAGCAACGTTGCATTCAGGGTATGCTGATCTAAACCGTACCCCTCCTCTTGCTGGTTGTTATTGCGTACTAATGCGTTAAGGATATCAGGATGAGCTCCTTCACCATAATCATTTTTAAAGCTGTACATTTACCGTCCTCATAATATCCCTGGTACATAATTCGATCAACTGCAGGTAAAAGCAACCCATTAAACAGGAACTGCTGCCCGGATTTATGGTTTACCGAAATCAGTTAAACTGCAACTCTTCACCGTTAATATAGAGCTTTTTATCCTTCGTTTCCGCTTTGTGCATCAGGTTAGGTCCATCCACCACAAACACGCCAGTTTTCATTCCAGGATATATTGGGCTCGTTAACATAGGGTCATCACCCACCAACGCTATGGGTAGCTGCACATCTGAAGCAAAAGAAAGGTACTCAAAAATCATTTCAGGACTATTCAGCATCGGGATCATCTGGCCAAGTGTTATATCCTTTTCCAGACGCACCAGCACATTGCCATCTACTTCCCCCTGAGCAAATTTTGCATGCAGGTTATGCATATAAATTTCCAGACCACCTTTCAAAAACTTTTCAGCAAGAGTCATCATCTGTAAACTGGCTATATCCATCTGCTCACTCAGCAGTTCAATCAGTTTGTCCTCGTTGCCAGCAACGTCCCCAATCTCATCAAGGATATCGCTTACAAGGTCTGTGTAGATCTTCATCGCTTCTTCGTACGCGACAGCATCAATACCCCGCAGCCCTAAAGTCACAAAGCCGTCTTCAACTTTCTCCATACCATCTGAAATACTTCCGACCCCATAGGAAACGTCTACAGCCAGAGTATTTTTCACCTCATCAAACTTCAGACTCTGCTCTATTTTCAGTTTTTCCATAGTAAGGTTGACATCTTGATCCGTGGCACTCATTTTCGCAAATTCTACCGAGCCGTTACCTTCCCAAATGTATGTTGATACAACCTTCAGGTTCGAACTGAATGCAACATCAGCCAGCTCAAGCTGGTCTGCGACAGCAAACCCTTGCCAGGTTCCATTTGCTGTAAATGTTTCCAGATCCCAGTCTGAGCCTATGAAGAGCTCCCCTGGTTTTGATGTTATGGTCTCACCTTCGACCATAAGAGTGACTGGGTGTAGTGACAGGAGCATCTCTATATCACCTGAAAGCATATAGGCCGTACTCATGCTAACGGGATCCTGTCCGCCAAGCGTGTCATCTACAAAATCTGTGTACCAGCTATTTTTTTCAAGGCTCGTTTGGGAAACTACACCCCTGTAGCCGTGTTTGGCACGATCCAGGAAAACGATCTCATCGATACTGTAAACAGACTTCAGACTGCCAAGATCAATTTTCCATTCAACCTCTGTGGAAAGCAGGCCACGGTCATAACGGATAATTTCAAGTTTGGTGTCAGACCCGGCATCGACATACATTGTGTTGGCATTCTCAACCAACTTCCTGAACCCTTTCTCCATCAATATCCCATTAACAACCGGCATCCCCAAGACCACGAGTACCAGGATAACCACAACAGCAATAATACCTTTTTTCATATTCACTCCATAGTGGAAGATTCAAGCACACATATAACGTACACATTTTTTTACGGTTAAACAGGAGGGAGCATCCAGGTAATCGCATCTGCAATCACGGCTGATTATTTGAACATACGGACCAACTTCCAATAGCATTAAACTGGAAGTTTTACAATGGAAACAGCAACAAATATCAATACCAATACATACTTGCGATATAGTTTAACAACTACCTCTCATCTGTCTTCAAATTTATATCCCGCACTGTAGACAGAATGAATCAGCTCCCGCTCACACACTTGGCTGATCTTTTTTCGTAGCTTTTTCACGTGGCTGTCAATGGTGCGATCACTGACCACCCGCTGATCAGGATAAATTTTTTCAATCAGTAGACTACGTGAAAAAACCCGGCCAGGCTGGCCTGCCAGTAATGCAAGGAGTTGATATTCAACCACAGTAAGGGTAAGCAGCCTGTTGTTGATTCTGGCCTGGAACTTTTGCTGATCCAGTTGCAAGATATCGGGTTCAGCCTGGCTTTCCTGTAGCAATCCATTCTGGCTTCGTCGCAGAACCGCTTTCACTCTGGCCACCACCTCACGTGGGCTGAACGGTTTACAGATGTAATCATCAGCCCCCACATCAAGACCTGTCAACCTGTCCTGCTCTTCAACTTTTGCCGTGACCATTATTATCGGCACTATGGAAAATGAACGGATCTCACGACATATTTCCACTCCATCTCTACCCGGCAGCATTAGATCGAGAAGAATTAGCCGGGGAGAGTTTTGCCGCACCCAGTCAACCGCTCCTTCACCCGTATACAGGCAATGGGTTTCATAACCTGCAGCACTAAGGTAATCACTTACCAGCTGTGCCAGCTCTCTGGCATCTTCTATTATGAGAATTTTCTGCATCATTTTCAGCTATCCAGGAGAGGCAAACGAACCACGATCTTAAGGCCACCAAGCACAGAATGTGTAGCATTGATGGTACCGTTATGCCCTTTGACTATATTTGCACAGATGGACAAGCCGAGCCCGGCACCTCCAAGGTCGCGGCTTCTAGAAACATCAACCCGATAGAGTCGATCAAACAGCTTCCCCAGGTGCTCCTCTGAAACACCAGGCGCAGTATCTTCAATACTATAAATCAGGAAGTCCCCATCCTGCACAACTCCTATACGAATACTCCCTCCACTATCTGTATAGCGAAGGGAATTTGACACAAGATTGGTGAACAACTGCTTTAGCCGTTCATTATCAGCAAAAAGTGCCACGCCATCCTCAATATCGACAGATGTTTCAAGCTTCAGTTTCTTTTCAGTGAATTCCGGTTCAAGCATAGCAACAGCCTGCTCCAGAGCCCAGCATGGCTGGACTTCCGTTTTACGATACGACATAGCTCCCATATCAGAAAGGGATAATTGATAGAGGTCTTCAACCAGAACACCAAGATGCATCACTTCCCTGTGCAGGCTTTTAAAAACCTCATCTGTCGGCTCATAAACACCATCCTGCAACGCCTCAATTTTACCACGTAAAATTGATAGTGGCGTGCGTAGTTCATGAGAAATGTCAGCGATCCACTGACTTCTTGCCATCCTGTTTTTCTCAAGAATAGTGGCCAGATCATTCAGGTCCTGGCCGAGTTGCCCAAGCTCATCTGCCGAGTCTACCTTAACTCTCAAATGATATTTCCCAGAAGCCAGATTTCTTGTAGCAGCAGCCATTTTTCGTATAGGCCTGGTCAACATAAAGGTTATGGGCAGTGCCAGACCTGCCGCTATCAGCATGGAAGCTACGGCAACCAGAATCAGCGTAAACTTTTGTTGACGTGCAAAGATAAGATGATGGCTGTCAGAGAGATGTTTGGGAGGATGAACATCAAGGAACCCTACTGTACTGTTTTCATATCGTATTTCAATCGGATCATGTGTTACTCCACCCGGGTCAAATCCGAAAACAACATGCCGGTTTTCATCGAGCAGAAAAACCCTTGGCGGAAAAGGAAGAGCAATATCCTTCGGGAGAGGGCCGGATGAAATAAAATGGTCTTCATCCTTGAACTTTTGCAGTACTCGTTGAAACCTCTTTTTCTGCTTCCCATCCGGAAAGCTGTCTACAATTACACGAGCAAACTGTTCAGGCTCATCTCTAAGCCATTGCCAGCTTGCATGCCGTGTAAACTTCTCTTCAAGATCTTTTCCGATTTTAAGTAACTGCTCATGCTCGACACTACTTACGTAGTTTAAAAAGCCCCGATCAAAACTCCATTGAACTACGAGGGTCATATAAAAAACTATGACTAAGATAGCGGCGAAAATTGCCCCGAAAAGCTTGTAGTGCAGTTTAATTTTCATTGTGATAGAGATTCCGTTATGTTTATCATTCTGCTCCTGATATACCCTATTTCCTGAAAATAACAGATCATCGGCACCTATTTTCACATTCTTTTCACATTCCTGTCACAATTCGTCCTTACTTCTTTAGTATGGTAATTTTGTCGCCATGTAAATCCTTCTGATAGCATATACAAACTGGAAATGAAAAACATCTCAACACTCAACATCCTATCTGGTGAGCACAAAGCAATGCAATCATTAATCGCCCAACCACTATTACTGCTTTATGCCATCTTTGTCCTGCTGACAGGACTTGCCGGCTGCACACCTGCCACTAAAATGCATATTGATACGCCTCCAGTTGCCCTGCCAACAAGCTTCTCCGGGCAGGGAACACAGTCCATCTCCGATCAATGGTGGCTCGATCTTCATGACCCCGCTTTAGATAATCTCATTTCCCAGGCATTGTCGGGAAACCTGAGTCTCTTTAGTACCCGTGAGCGTCTGCTGCAGGCCGAGGCCATTGCTCGCCAGAGCGGGGCAGCTCTCTCGCCGACACTGGATGGGCGGGCCTATGGCTCTGAGACGAGAACGCGTATCGGTAATACTGACAGTTCAACCAGCAACCTCCTGCTCGGCCTGGCAGCCAGCTATGAAGTCGACCTCTGGGGCAGGCTACAATCCAAAGAGGATGCTGCACTGCTTGACGTGCGAGGTTCAATTGACGATCTGCAGACCGCAGCACTCTCTATTGCTTCGCAGGTTGCGACCACCTGGTATCAGCTCGCCGCAAGTTACAGCCAGCTTGAGTTGCTCAAGCAGCAACAAAAAGTCAATACCCTTGGGCTGGACCTGATCAAGCTCCGTTTCTATGCAGGACAGGTTGGCATTGCCGATATTCTTCAGCAAGAGCAGATTATCGAGTCAAAATCCGGTGAAATGGCTGAACAGCGTGCCTTGAACAGTCAACTTACCAACCAGCTCTCAGTACTGGCTGGTGTTGCTCCAGGCCTACTGACCCTGCCAGCACAACCAACACTTATTGAGCTGCCTCCTCTGCCAGAAACCGGTGTTCCTCTTGATCTCCTGAATAGCCGCCCTGATATCAGAAGTGACTTTTTCAACGTTCTGGCCGCAGATCGCAGGGTTGCTGCAGCCATCGCAGATAAATACCCACGTTTAAGCATCTCCGGAGACCTGAACACCTCCGGTACAGCCAGCCAACTCTTTGATAACTGGCTGGCAAGTCTTGCCGGGAATCTTATCGGCCCAATTTTTGACGGTGGATACAGAGAGGCTGAAGTTGACCGAACAAAGGCTGTAACCCGGGAAAGGTTGTACACCTACGGGGAAACAATTCTTAATGCCATACAAGAAGTAGAGGATGCCCTGGTCCTGGAAGCGGAACAGCGAAAACTGATAGACAGCCTTAACATTCAGCTTGAGCTGGCAACTAAGACCCTTCTGAATATCCGCGATCGATACAAACTTGGCGGAGTGGACTATCAACGGGTCCTTACCGCACTCCTTTCACAACAGAGCCTGCAACGAAATGTATTAACTGCTAGACAGCAACTCATAAACTACAGAATCAGCCTTTACCGATCACTTGGCGGGCATGTGCCTTATGAATCCATTGCCACACCTAACAAGAGCTGAACACTTCAAAATACGCATCTAGAGCAGACACCATGAATATGATACGACCAGAGGATCAGACAACAACACCTGGTGAAATTACACGATCACCAAACCGCATTGTCAGTTTTTTCCTGCACTTTATGTTACCGCTGGCAGCACTGGCCTGTGGTATAGCCATTACCATCTACCTGATGAAAACCTCCCCGGATGCACAGCCGCGGAAACGACCGCCAACGGCAACTCTGGTTGAAGTACAGAGTGTCCAGGCAGCTACTCAGCAAGCGAGAATTCACGGCATGGGAGAAGTCATCGCCGCACAATCAATAGAGCTGAGAGCGCGAGTTAGCGGTGAAATACTTAAGATCAGCCCGGAATTCCTGCCTGGTGGGCGCTTCAATGAGGGCGAAAGCATACTGAATATCGACCCCCTTGATTATACGCTTGTGGAAAAGCGACTGGAAAGCGAGTCAGCTCAAATAGAGAGTGACATTGCCCTTGAAATGGGTAACCAGCGTATTGCAGAAAAAGAGTTCATCCTACTCAATGAATCGGTAAGTACTGAAGAGCGTGCCCTCATTTTGCGAAAACCGCAACTTGCAAAACTGCAGGCAACTCATGCAGCCAATGAGGCTCAACTGGCTCAGGCCCGCCTCAACCTTGAACGCACTGAAGTAAAAGCCCCGTTCAACAGCGTCGTTGAAACCAGAAACGTCGACAAGGGAACCAGGGTAATGGAATCGACTGTCATGGCCAAGCTGGTTGGCACAGATACATTCTGGCTTCGCCTCACTGTACCGGTAGAGCAGCTTGCCTGGATGCAGATTCCTGTTAACAGCAGTAGTACCGGAGCTACTGTTAAAGTGTACCCCCGAGGGGATTCTGAACCAGATCTGTTTCGCACCGGACACGTAATCAGGCTTGCGGCATCTTTAGAACCCCAAGGGCGGATGGCCCAACTGCTCGTAGAGGTTGATGACCCGCTCTCGCTGAAACCCGAAAACCACGGCAAGCCAAGACTACTTCTAGGTTCGTACGTGCAGGCTGAGATAGAGGGTAACACCATAAATTCAGCCATAGCCATAAACCGTTCCAATATCCACGACGGCAACACTATCTGGCTCATGGATAAAGAAGGGCATCTTGATATCCGTACGATACAGATAGCCTTCCGCAACAGGGACCAGGTGATTGTGGATGAAGGTATTACTGATGGTGAGCGGTTGATAATTTCCCCACTCGCCTCACCCATAGCCGGAATCCCTTTGAGACTGGCCGGAGAGGAAACTCCTGATCAAAAGGATGGTATGGCTGGCCAGCGAGGCAAAGGTAAAGGTAAAGGCGCAGGAGGACAGAAAGGTGCTGAATAAACTTACCACTCCCACAGCTGAACGAGGGCCCATCAGCTGGATGGTCAACAACCGTGTAACACCCAACTTGTTGATGATTTTCCTCATTATGGGTGGGCTGTTCATGACCACAAAAATTAAGCAGGAAGTCTTCCCTGAGTTTGAGCTGGATCGTGTGAACATCAGTGTTTCCTATCCTGGTTCAAGCCCGGAAGAAGTGGAACAGGGCATAGTCCTGGCCATTGAAGATGCAATCGAAGGCATTGAGGGGATAAAGGAAATAAGCTCAACTGCATCGGAAGGCAGTGCCAGTGTACGCGCAGAGCTCCTTGACGATGCAAATAGCCAGACCGTGTTGCAGGATATTCAGCAGGAAGTTGACCGCATAACAACCTTTCCGGATGATGCAGAGGACCCGGTCGTCGCCATGGCTTCGAGGCAGCATGAAGTATTACGGATCAATTTCTTTGGCAACGTTTCTGAGCGGTCTTTGCGAGAGGTGGTTGAGCAAGCCAAGGATAGATTGCTACAATCCAAAGGCATTACCCAGGTCGGTATCCGCGGGGCCAGGGATTTTGAAGTACAGGTTGAGATCCCTCTTGAAAAACTGCGAATGTACGGGCTCACACTCTCCGAGGTTGCGACCACCATTCGTCAGTCTTCTGTAGAAGTCCCAGGCGGCAAGCTTGAGACGACTGGGGGGGAAATTCTACTGCGGATTAATAATAGAAATGACTGGGCCACAGAATTTGCACGTATTCCCATTGTTACCAGCAGTAGCGGCACCACTGTCTATCTTGAAGATTTAGCAGAGGTGAAGGAAGGGTTTGAAAGTTCTAGCAAGGAAGCCTCCTACGAGAAGCAAAGATCCCTAACCCTTCAAGTTTACCGGGTTGGAAAACAAACCCCTATTGGCGTTTCTGATGTTACCCGTGAGGCCATGGATGATATCGCCGCCGATCTTCCCCCGGGAGTACACTGGAAAATAACCAGTGACCGTTCCGAAATCTACAAGCAGCGTCTGGATCTTCTCTTAAAAAATGCTTTCATCGGCCTTGCACTGGTACTCGTTCTTCTCGGTCTGTTTCTTGAGTTGAAGCTTGCATTCTGGGTCACCATGGGAATCCCCATTTCCTTTCTTGGTGGGTTACTTTTTCTCCCACTGATAGATGTCTCAATCAATATGATCTCGCTGTTTGCATTCATAATCGCCCTGGGTATAGTGGTTGACGATGCGATCATCGCCGGGGAAAACATCTATGAATACCGGCAACGGGGCCTAAGCCCTATAGAAGCAGCCATTGCCGGTGCCAAGGACGTAGCGACCCCCATCGCCTTTTCCATCATAACCAATGTTATTGCCTTTATGCCGATGCTCTTTGTTCCCGGTACTATGGGCAAGGTGTGGAAAGTTATCCCGCTTGTGGTCATAACCGTTTTTCTTATCTCCTGGCTCGAATCACTGCTCATCCTCCCAAGCCATCTTGCCCACAGCAATACCAGCACCAGCAACCCGCTTTACAGGATGCTTGGCCGCTTTCAGCAAGCTTTTGGCAGAAAGTTCAACTGGTTTGTTGAAAATGTCTACGGCAAAATCCTCCATACATTTTTACGGACAAAGCTGCTCACTGTTGCAGTACTTTTAGCCATCCTTATTGTCACCTTCGGTTATGTCTTGAGCGGCAGGATAAGCATGATTCTAATGCCCAGAGTTGAGTCTGACAGGGCCGTGGTCACTGCAACCCTGCCGTACGGCAGTCCATTCTGGCAGATGGAGCAGGCCCGGGACCAGATAGTCAACGCAATGGACCGTGTACGTGACCAACATGGAGGAGATCTTCTGGTTGAAGGGGTATCCTCTCTTATTGACGAAAACAGTGTGGAAGTAAATGCCTACCTCACAGCACCTGACATTCGCCCACTCAGCACCAGAGATGTCACCAAACTCTGGCGAAAAGAGGTTGGGACCATCGTCGGCCAACAGTCATCTGTATTTGAATCAGATAGAGGTGGACCGGGCAGCGGCTCTTCTCTATCCATTGAGCTGAGCCACAGGGATATCGACATTCTGGATCAAGCAAGCACCGTGCTGGCGGCTAAACTCGATGATTTCCCCAATGTCAAAGATATTGATTCCGGCTACACCCCAGGAAAGCCCCAATTTAACTTCACCATAAACGAGCGTGGCCATAGTCTTGGCCTCACTCCAACGTCAGTGGGCCGCCAGGTTCGCGACGCGTTCCAGGGTGCTATTGCCATGAGGCAACAGCGTGGTTCAAACGAGGTTACCCTGCGGGTACAGCTTCCTGAGCGGCAGCGAGTCAGTGAGTTTGATATAGAAACCATGCTCATTACCACACCTGCAGGGACCTTTGTACCGCTCTCCGATATTGCCTCCATTGAGCGAAACCGTGCCTATACCAGCATCACCCGCCGTGACGGCCGCAGAACTGTCGTAGTAAAAGCAGATGTAGACCCCATTGGTGAAACTGCCATCATCACCGCTACACTCGATACAACCACTCTCCCGGAAATTGCCGAGGCGTTCCCGGGGCTGAGCTATAGTTACGAAGGACGGCAGGCTGACAGAAAAGATAGCATGAAAAGTCTTTTGCAGGGATTCGTCTTTTCTCTTATCACCATCTACTTTTTGCTGGCCATTCCTTTTCGCAGCTATAGTCAGCCGATAATCGTCATGGTCGCAATCCCCTTCGGGGTAGTTGGTGCTGTTCTCGGTCATCTCCTGATGGGTTACAATCTCAGTGTAATGAGTATGATGGGCATTGTTGCCCTGTCCGGTATCGTAGTAAACGACTCGCTGGTTTTAGTTGATTACGCTAACAAACGTCGCATTGAGGGGTTCCCCCCTATTACCGCAATCAGCATGGCTGCAATGCGCCGTTTCAGGCCTGTACTGTTAACCACACTCACGACCTTCTTCGGGCTGGCTCCAATGATATTTGAAACATCCAGACAAGCCCGGTTCATGATCCCCATGGCCATTTCACTCGGTTTCGGCATCCTGTTCGCCACTGTAATCACTCTGGTTCTGGTGCCCTGCCTTTACCTGATAATTGAAAGAATCCGGGTCTATCTGCAAGAAGCATCAGGGCAGCAACCGGTTCCGGCCACTCACTCACCGCTCCAGCAACACAGGGAACCTTCTCCTGGGACACCCCAGAAAGGGGCCTAGCACGCGTCCCTGTACCACTTCATGAAATGATATGTCGTATCAGATACATGACGTGGTGCCTGATTCCCTGAAAATTCCATCTTGGTTCTTTTTGTTTCATAGGCCCGACCATACTGGGCCTATGAAACAATCATCCAATATCAATCCTGACAGGCCCTACAAACTTGATGCCCACCACTTTCTGTAAGTTTGGTCTCCATGACCATCTCTTTACAAACATCACATGCTACTGATGGCGCCATTGGAGCTTTTTCCGGCAGATGTATGGTATCGAACCTCTCGATATCAAAAAAAGCCTCAGGGCCACCAGCGAAGAGCTGTTCTCCTCTCTGCTGATAGAGTGTTTCATACTCTTTTTGTTCTTCTGTAGAACAATTATAGGATGCTATTTTCTCAGCAAGCACTTTTTCTCGCTCCGGGATTTGAAAAATGTCCGGTTTCAGACACAACCGTACGCCCTTCCCTGCAGTTCTGCTGGCAAATGTAAAGGCCATCTTGCCATAATCGAGATAGAAAAAATTCCCTTTGCCAAAGGTGCAGCCTGTCAGGACCTGAATTGCATCGCAGCAACAGGCATCAGTTTCGACTATTGCTATCAACTCTTCATCAACCGCGCGCATCTCGCCAAGCAGTTTCAATCCAAGTTTTGCAGCTTGATAACCTATTGTCACTCCCATACAGGTATGGCCGTGAAAATCAACACAGGCCATATAGTCTTTTTGCAACTGGACAGATTCTGGAATGTACATATTTGCTCCTGTTATGGTTGGCTAGGCAAAGAAAAGGTGAAAACAGAGTTTAGCACTGTTTTTTCATGGCCTCAAGAAAAGGATAGAGATATTATAGAAGCTTCACGCACATCTTCATTTGAGAACATTCAACGATCAATTACAGGAGAGCCATGAACATACAAAAAATCTGGGCTATATCGTTCTCGCCAACCGGTACCTCAAAACGTGTTATCAACGGTATCGCCTCCGGAATACACAACGCACCTGTTGAGCAAATTGAGCTCACCTACTCCGACAGATTGCTTGATTTGCCTGAAAAATTTGCCCCCACTGATCTTGTTATTCTCGGAGTTCCAGTCTATGCCGGACGAGTCGCCAACCTCGCTGTGGAGCGAATGAAAACCTTAGTCGGTACAGACACACCAGCTGTTATTGTTGTTACATATGGCAACAGAGAATTTGAGGATGCCTTGATTGAATTAAAAGATATTGTCGAAAATGCAGCATTCAAACCCATCGCCGCCGGTGCATTTATCGGAGAACACTCATTTTCTAACACCGAAACTCCAATTGCTGCCAACAGGCCTGACACTGCAGATCTGGCAACTGCCAAAAGTTTCGGCACTACAATCAGTGAAAAGCTTAACGCTACAACTCGTCAGGACCAAATCCACTGCCCGGAAGTTCCAGGCAATCGGCCTTATAAGGAAGGAATGGGTCAACTGCCGTTTACCCCCACAATAGTTGTATCAAACTGCACTGCATGTGAATCCTGCCTCTCCGCCTGCCCCACTGGCGCAATATCTTTGGAGAAAGAAATTGAGATAGATCCCAACCGCTGCATTTTTTGCTGTGCCTGCATCAAAACTTGTCTGGAAAACGCTCTAATACTTGATGCCGAGCCCCTCAAACAAAAACAGCAGTGGCTGTTCGAAACATGCCAGAAACGAAAAGAACCTGAACTATTTCTGTGATTTCTGAAGACACATTATCCTGACATGCCCGTGCAATACTAACGAAATAACGCAAAACAGTTCCAGGCATTGCATGAAAGGTTTTCAGGAGAGCAATAACTCTTGCTTCAGTATGTAAAAATCGTTACTTTTGGTCACGCTAACCGGTAGCCTGAAGCGAATCATTGCTTCAGGCTAATTTATACCAGGCACATTGGTTACAATCAGCTTTTCGACCAAATCATTAGTTGATGTTTCCGTTCTCTCACGTTCTGTTCAACATATACAGGTAGTCATGAAACATATCCTCTGGGTTCTTTGTACGTTCACCCTCATTGGTCAACCCTCCTGGGTTGTGGCCGGTCGGGCTCCAATTACCACCCTTGCCGAAGATCCTTATGCATCTGCTCTGATCATGGACAGTGAATCAGGTCAGATTCTTTTTGCCGAAAATGCGGACAAGGTTGTGTACCCTGCATCTGTTGTCAAACTGATGGACCTTTTGATACTTCTAGAGCGCATCGAGCAAGGAAAGAACACGCTGACTGAGATGGTTCAGATCACAACCCAGGCAGCAAAGACTGGTGGGTCACAGGTCTATCTTGACTCCAGGGAGCAATTTCCCATTGAAGACCTTTTATACGCTCTGGCTGTACAATCAGCCAATGATGCTGCTGTGGCCCTGGCAATCCACGTTGCCGGATCTAAGGAAGGCTTTGTTGAGCTGATGAATCAGAAAGCTGCCGAACTCGGCATGACGAGAACACGCTTCCATTCCGTACATGGTCTCCCCCCCGGGGATGGTCAAAAACCGGACGAAACAACAGCAGGTGATATCGCTCTGTTAAGCCGCGCTCTTGTCAATCGCTCAGATGCACTGCAGTATACCAGCACAAGGGAGCGGGGCTTTCGGGATGGCAAGTTCATTATGCGTAATCACAATCATTTATTAGAAAATGTGGAAGGCTGTGATGGGCTTAAAACCGGTTACTTCGGAGCTGCAGGATTTTCCATTGCCGCCACCGCTAAAAGAGGTGGAAGAAGAGTAATCGCCGTAGTTATGGGGAGCAAAAATCGTAAAGTTCGTGATGCTAAAGCAACAGAACTTCTGGCTAGAGGATTTACGCTATTACCGCCCAAATCTGTAACCCCTGAAATTGCTCCTGCTCCAGCAGCACCGGCATTGGAAGAAAAGACTGAAACCATAGTGGTTCCGGCACCCACAGTGCCAACCAAGGAGCATAACCTGAACAGTTCCTCCCAAGGCAGAGACTGGGGGATGTTCTTTTGGGGAATAGTTGCAGGAATTGTAATCTCTGCATTTCTCGCTTTTGCCATTCTGAGAAAACGATCTGCAAGAACGCGTAGAAAACGTTTCCCAACGATCGGTCTTTGACAAAATGTGATCACTGAAACACAGTAACACATTTAATAGAGAGCATAATGAGTATGTTACTGTATGGCTTCCATTCCCCTGTCAGTTATCAGATCTTTTTGGTTAGAGCAGTTTCCTCTTCATCATCATGAAATGCACCCCTCACAACTCTATGTTGAGGAGAGTGTTTCATAGGTGCTCTATCATTCGTCTTTCCACAGTCTAAGACTGTGTCTCCTTTAGCTCTAAGAAAGTAGCCAAAATACGCTAGTGTTATCGCAGCCATTCATACAAATACGGGTCATCTATGCTACTGTCGCTGTTCTCATCATTAATCAATTGTGATAGGATCAAAGAATAGTCCAGTAGTGTGAAGCCTGAGAGATTCTAAAAGACGAACAAGATAAACTTTCATAGTGATGAATAGGAGGGCATGCTGAAGTCCTTATCAATACTTTTTTATGTACTAATCGCTCTATCACGTCCGGTTTTCCTTGAGGCTGCAGAAACAATCAAAGTCGCTGCGATCTTTGCCAAAACTGGAAAAGTCGCTACAGAAAACCAAAACCCACTGAATGGAGTACGTTTTGCAATAGATGAAGTAAACAGGCAAGGGGGTGTCCTGGGTCAGCAACTGGAGTTGCTGGAATTTGACAATAAAAGTACCGCCATTGGTTCAAAGATTGCTGCAAAGCACGCTGTTGATGCTGGAGTTCTGGCAGTATTTGGTGCCAGCTGGAGTTCTCATTCTCTGGCGATGGCTCCCGTTCTCCAGGCTGCCAAAATTCCTATGCTATCCCCGTATTCCACCAACCCGCAGGTAACACTGGTCGGTGATTACATCTTCCGTATCTGCTATACAGACCTTTTCCAGGGAAAGATTCTGGCAAATTTTTCCTTCAAGGATTTAGGTGCCCAAACAGCCGCAGTTTTGATCAACGCTGACAGCCAGTATAGTGAAGGGTTAGCCAACTACTTCATCAAAATCTTCCAAGAACTGGGGGGGACAATAGTCTTAACACATAACTACCTTGAGAAAACAGCAGATTTCACAAACTTTCTGGAGAGTATTCAAACATTACAACCCGATGTTGTTTTCCATCCAGGACATACTCAGGTTTCTGCTTTTGTACTAAAGCAGGCACATTCTGCTGGCATTACACCCCCCTTTCTCGGTGGAGATGGCTGGAACGACTCCATGTACGATATTGCAGGAAATGCACTAACAGGAAGCTATTACTCAAATCATTGGCACCAGAAAAGCCCGAATGATGAAAGCCGCAGGTTTGTGGAAAGGTACACAGGGCAGTCCCGAGAATTCACTCCTGGACACGCTTTAAGTGAAGATTGTGTCTTTCTCTTTGCTAATGCTGTACGCCGGGCCAGATCTTTACAACCTGAAAAAATACGAGATGCTATTGCCGAAACAGAAAACTTTCAAGGTGTCACGGGCAATATACGCTTTGATGAAAATGGTGACCCGATCAAATCTGCAGTGATCATGAAATTTGGTATGCAGAAGTCAGTTTATGTTAAAACCATAGAACCTTAAATCGCTAATATTACTGTTTATACTGGTTTTTTTTACAAAGGAACATAACAGATGAAAACATATGTCTTCTCATTCACAATGGTTTTCCTGATTTTGACAACAATGGTGGCAAGCGCCTCCGAAACGATCAAAGTTGCTTCTATTTTCGCTAAAACCGGTATAGCCGCAGCCGGAAATCTAACGGCCATAGAAGGGGTAAGGTTTGCTGTCGATGAGCTGAATCAGCAGGGTGGACTTTTGGGTAAGCAGATTGAGATAGTTGAATTTGACAATCACAGTACACCACTCCACTCTAAACAAGCTGCAGAGAAAGCTGTACAGGAAGGGGTTATAGCAGTTTTTGGTGCCAATTGGAGTTCCCATTCCCTGGCCATGGCAAAGGTGTTGCAGCAGGCACGTATCCCCATGATTTCAACTTTCTCAACAAATCCTAATGTCACCCAGGTTGGAGACTATATTTTCCGTGTATGTTTTGTTGATTCGTTTCAGGGACAAATCATGGCAAGTTTTGCAATGCAGGACCTTCATGCTAAAAAAGCTGCCATGCTGATTAATTCAAGTAGCCGATACAGTGAAGGCCTTGCAGACTATTTTCGTAAATACTTCACAGCTCAATCCGGGAAAATTCTCTTTGAAGATAAGTACCTGGAAGATACAGAAGATTTCACGACTTATCTGAAAGAAATTATATCTCTCCAGCCGGATGTACTTTTTCTCCCCGGCCATATTGTCGATTCTGGGCGAATTATAAAGCAGGCAAGAGAAATGGGACTGACTCTACCCATTTTAGGTGGAGATGGCTGGGGTGATTCAATGTATGATCATGGTGGCTCAGCACTTCATGGCAATTTCTTTTCCAGCCACTGGCATGAAGGAATTACACATAAAAAAAGCCTGCAATTTATAGAAAAATACCAAGCTAACGATGGAAAAGTTGCTGACATGGGAACAACCCTCGCCTATGATGCCGTTTTCCTGTTCGCTGATGCGGTACACCGGGCTGGCTCACTAGAACCAACAAAAATACGAGATGCGCTGGCAACCACTGAGACGTTTATCGGTGTAACAGGAAATATCTCTTTCAACGAATTTGGAGACCCTATCAAATCAGCTGTAATCCTCAAATTTGATAAGGGAAATATCGTATATGTAAAAACTGTCGAGCCATAACTTAGGCCAAGATTATTTAATCCGTACAGTATTCATTCTTGAGTTGTATGAACACACTTATTGTGGAGTAGTCTACTATGCAACTGACCCTGAGACATAAGGTCAACAGCGCAATCATTATCACTTTTCTCTTTATTGCTCTTTTGTTTATTCTGATCCAACTGCCGTTTCAAAGGCATCAGTTGCAACGAAGTATTGATAATATAGAAATATTACTCCAGACTCTTGTTGAAAGAGACACAGAACAACTCGCAAATGAAATATTCGACGATCGTGTTGCTGCCATAACAATACGTATAGAAGACATGCGCAAAGTTGAGGGAATTCTGGGCATCAGTGTATTTAACACTTCAGGAAAAGTTCTAGCAACAAGTGGTAACTGGGTCACCGACAGGGACATAGCTTCAGACGAGCTTGAGAAAATCAGTCAGCATGCACAGCTCGAGAAGATAGAGTGGCAAGACCAAAAAGGGATACGCTATTCAAAAGAACTCAGTTTTCTTGGGGAAAGGCTTGGCTTTATCCGCCTCCACTATTCCTTGAAGCGTGTCGAAGAAGATCAAAAAAATTCCTTTTTAATCTTTGGTGCGTTGTTAGTGACTATCCTCATAGCCATGCTGGCGTCACTCAACCTAATCCTCTCTCAATCAATACTGAACCCCATCATGTATCTACGTGACGCAACGCAGTTTATCGTTCAGGGCAATCTTGATAAAGATATCATAATGCCCCGAAAAGATGAGCTGGGGAGCTTAGCCGGAAGTTTCAATAAAATGCGTGATGCCATCAAGGAACAGATTACCCAGCTCAATATTGAAATAGAGGAACGAAAACTTGCCGAACACAATCTCAAAATAACACTTGATTCCATCGGCGATGGTGTAATAACCACTGATATGACGGGACATATTACACGGATGAATCCCATTGCTGAGCATTTGACTGGATGGGAAAATAATGAAGCAATTGGAACCCCTCTTTGTGAAGTATTGCACATTGTCCACCCTGATACTGGCTATGAAGCCGAGAATCCTTTTGAGAAAGTTATCGCCAGTGACAATATCGAGGTCATTGCAGAACGAACACTGCTTATATCCAAAGATGGTAGCGAATATCTTATAGCCAATTCCGGAGCACCAATTCGCTCAGAATCTGGAGAGACATTCGGTGTGGTTCTGGTATTCAGGGATATTACTGAAGAGAATCTCCTGCAGGAGCAACTGCGACAAAGTTATAAAATGGATGCCATTGGCCAACTTGCCGGTGGCATTGCCCATGACTTCAACAATATGCTTGGCGGCATTACCGGAGCAGCGGAGATGTTAGCCTTCTATTTACCGGATGATCCTAAAGCCAAAAGGTTTCATACTATTATTCTGGAAGCAGCTGGCCGGTCGGCAGAGCTCATTGCCAAATTGCTCGCTTTTTCCCGCAACAGTCCAAAATTATCAACCACCATTGATATCCATGAGGTGATTAAAGGCGCGAACATATTGTTGGAAAACAGCCTGGATCGTCGCATAAGCCTTAACCTGAATTTAACAGCCGAAAAAAGCACAATTGTTGGTGATCCAACCCAGTTGCAGAGTGCTTTTTTAAACATGGGCATTAATGCTTCCCACGCCATGCCTGAAGGTGGGACAGTTCACATTTCTACCAGCACGCTGATACTCGATCTGCCCTATTGCCAGGCATCACCATTTGACCTCCAGCCAGGGGAGTATATCGAAATTGAAGTACGGGATACTGGTCTCGGCATTGCTCCAGAGAATCTCAAACGGATATTTGACCCGTTTTTTACGACAAAAGAGCAGGGGCATGGAACCGGTCTTGGTCTTGCAGCTGTCTATGGAACCATTCAACAACATCATGGTGCTATTACTGCTTACAGCGAGCAGGAAGAAGGAACCACGTTCCAGCTGCTCCTGCCGATCTCAGATCAAGATGAAGCAGTACAGCCAGCCATCCAGCTTACCCAGAAAGGCAGTGGCCGTATCCTTGTTGTGGACGACGAAGAGGTTATGCGTATTACCGCAAAGGCGATTTTAGAAGAGCTCGGGTATGAAGTGCTCCTTGCCGAAAATGGGAGGGAAGCACTAAAAATATATACAGATAACCCTGGACATATCGATCTGGTTATTTTGGATATGGTGATGCCGCTGATGAACGGCCGTGACTGCTTTGCCGCATTGAAACGGCATGACCCGGAGGTACGGGTTATACTCTCATCAGGCTTTACACGTGAAGAAAGCCTCCAGGAGATGAAAGCACAAGGCCTGCGAGGTTTTATCCGCAAACCCTACCTCAGCAACTCTTTTAGCCAGATTATCCATGAGTCTCTTCAATAAAAAATATAGTTCTAAATATGTGCGCAGACTTTACCTTATAACGTCTACGCGTACCGCTACGTTCTTTATAGTTACGAGGTAAACTGTGGCCAGAAAACGAAACAAAATCAGGTATTGCTATGAAGATTACATGAAAAACAGCAGAGAGGAGGAAAACGCGATGTATCAACAGCAGTTTGCTCCACTTATCGAGATTATATCCAAAGCTGGAGACGATAAAGAAGTGATGGCCTTAGCCAAAGAGTATGACAATGAACATGGTACAGAAATGTTCACCGAAGCAATACGCTTAACTGTCTATTGTATTGCGTGCAGTAAATTCGACTGCGACTGCTAATGTTTGCTCTGGGCTGAACATTACCAGCTTGAGCCGCAACGCATGCTGCTGTCTGGTAGGGCCACAGTAATCTTTCCACCAATGGCAGGAGGATTTTTCAGATATTCAGTCATAGCCAGAAAAATATAGAGTTTGACACCGACATCAATACAGATACGTATTCTGCCCCTGTCCTGGTTTACCTGTACTACATGTCCTGACAACCTCTGTTCCTCTACATTTCCATCTCCGCTGGCAACCACAAAGATAGCATCAGGATCTATCTGCAATTTAATATTTTCAGCAGAAGATGGTACACGGTCATCGGGTAGCGACAGCAATAGTCCTCCGGTCAGCTGAAAGAACACTCGCCCGTTTTCATGTCGTACGACCCGCACCCTGTACACATTTTCATGCACCATATCTGAAAGCGATCCGTGCTCGAGCATCAGGGTATGGTCAGCAAGACTTCGTCCCTGCGACAGATAGTGTGTTGAGAAGATGATAGATGTCTGTTCTGTCTGGTTAATTTTACTCAAGATAGAAAGAATAATCTCCTGGTTCTCCTGGTCGACATTGGCTCCAGGCTCATCGCAGAGCAGAACATCCGGACGAAGAGCCAAGGCTCTGGCCAGAGCCACACGCTTGGTTTCACCACCGGAAAGTTTATGCGCCTCCGCCTCGATGAAATGCTGCATACCAACCAAGTCTAGCATCTCAATTACTCGAGTGCGACGCTCACTTGCGGCCACACCACGAACCTTCAGACCATACTCCACATTCTTCCACACAGGACCGGTAAACAGTATAGGATACTGATCAAGTAACACAACCCGGCGGCGAAGACCAAGAAGCGAACCTGAAGAGTATGCTACCCGCTCATCATGAAAGTAGAGTTCTCCACTACTTGGTTCTTCAAGAAAAGCCAGCAGGTTTAAGAGCGTAGTCTTACCAGCACCATTAGGGCCAATGAGGGTGTAGATTTTCCCAGCCTCAATTGCAAGCTGCACAATATTGAGAGCGGTACGCCCCGCAAATACCTGCTGGATATTTTTCAACTCATACAGCATCGACTTTTGTCCTGCCCTGGAAAAAGTGAAACAACATATTCAACACAAAGGCAATCGTCATCAGAGTAAGCCCAAGAGCTACAGCCAGCACGAACTCCCCCTTATCATATTCAAGAGCCATTGCTGTCGTCATCGTCCGGGTAAATCCTTTGGCATTTCCACCAAGCATCATAGAAATACCAACTTCGGCAATAACCCGGCCAAATGCTGCAATAATTGCCGCGCAGATACCAAACCTTGCCTCTCTGACAATAACCAGAGCCATCTGTAGATTAGTCGCACCAAGAGTCAGTGCTGTTTTTCGATAACGATTGTCAATTCGGCTAATGGCGGCAATGGTCAGCGAGGTAATAAGCGGTACTATGAGGATAACCTGACCGATTATCATCGCCTCCTGAGTATAGAGTAGATCAAATGACCCCAAAATGCCTCTTCTCGATATAAACGAGTAGACCACAAGCCCGATAACTACAGTAGGCAAGGCAAGAAGGGTATTGAGACAGGTTAAGACAAAGCGTTTGCCCCAAAAACGCTTATGAGCAATAAAGAAGCCAGCTGGAATACCGGCCAGTGAGGCAATCAGAGTGGAAACCCCACTAACTTTCAAGGAAACCCAAACGATCAACAGCAGCTCAGGGTCACCTGAAGCGAGCAGCCGAAGAGCTGATTGTAAACTGTCGAAAAGTAATCCCATAGCCTCATTATTACTCTTATAGTTCGCGGGTGGTAACTATTCTACATGCGTTCAGTTGATAAAGATGATCATTCACCTCATCTGAATCTACCTCTAAGCAATAATAAAAAAAGGAGAAGCCGACAATGAACTTCTCCTTTCACACTTCAGATACTGGTTTGACTGATGCTTATTTAATCACATCCGGGAAAAACAGCTGCTTTCCTTCAAGGCGGTAGTCAGCAATGATTTTCTGACCAGCAGGACCAATAAGCCAGTTTACAAACTCCATGGTCATGTCGTACTGAACATGAGCGTGCTTCTTCGGATTAACCGGAATAACGCCATATGGATTTGCCAGTTCTGCATCGCCTTCGCTAACGATATCAAGTTCAATAGCCGGAGTCTTGCCGAACTTATATTTAATATAGGTTCCACGATCACTCATAGTATACGCCTGCTTTTCATCTGCGAAGGTTATGGTCTTACCCATTCCCTGACCAATGGACTGGTACCATGCATCAGAATTTGCTGGACGCTTGAAAGAGATTTTGGCATCCTTGCCACCTTTTACGATGGTAATTGTCTGCTCTTCCATCGGCACGCCGCAAGCGGCCCAAAGCTGCTGCTCTTTGGTGTGGGTACCACTGTCATCTCCACGAGAGATAAACATTGCTGATGCTCCGGCAATCTTATTAAGTGCCTCGGCAGCAGTGGCAGCACTTTTAACGCCAGCTTTATCCGCTGCAGGTCCGAGAACAACAAAATCATTATGCATTACCGGATAACGCTCGGTGCCAAATCCATTCTCAACAAATTCCATTTCGCGACCTTTGGCATGCACGAAAATCACATCAACGTTACCATCTTCGCCATCACGAATAGCAGCACCGGTACCTTTTGCAATGACCTTCACCTTGATTCCGGTATCCTTCTCCAATGCGGGAAGAAGAATATCCAGAAGCCCGGATGATTGGGTACTGGTAGTTGTGGACATCTTCAATACTTTCTCTTCACAGATACCGTTTCCGGCAAACGCGAGGCTGACAAGTACCATTGTGACAGCAGCACATATTCTGCGTATCATAGTTTACTCCTCCATGTTGAAATTATTTGGAAACATCATTTTACCACAAAGAGAAACGTCATACCCTTGCAGGGAGTCTGCAAGTTGTCGAAACTCCTTCTCTAGCAGCAATGTTAAAAAGCTTTGAATTCCTTTTTCAAAAAACCGTTCACGGCCTATTAGCAGATCAAATCGCTCCCATCTCAGCGGCAGGAAATCCAGCCCCAGCATACCTGCTACGGCGCGTATGGCTGGAGCGGCATCTGCATTTCCGCCAAGAACCTCAAGCCCTGCATCCAGATGCCTGGACACTTCATTATGATATCCACGGATATCATTGTGAGAGATATCCGATCGGGCTATCTCATAATCAAACAAAAGCCGTGTCCCGGTGCCCAGATGACGGTTCACTATCTGTACATCTTTTCGGGCCAGGTCAGCAATGTTTTTTATATTCTTAGGGTTACCCGGTGCGAGTAGAAGCCCCTGCTCACGTTGGCTAAAGTTTACAAAAACAGGGGCTCTGTCCAATTCCTGCTCCGCAAAATCAAAGTTGTACTCCTGATTATCATCCTGCAGCAGGTGACAAACTCCGATATGACAAAGTCCACGTCTCAAACTCGTCAGCCCTCCCATACTGCCCTGATTGGAGAAGAAGGCTATTGTATCCTGCCTGACCGCATGAAAAAGGGAGAGCGTTCGCTGAAATAACGGATCATCACTGCCTGCCAGCAGAAGCACTCCGTCTTCAGAGGAAAGGCCTGCATAATCCCTACGATAATTCAGAATGTGTGCATCGAGCCACTCCTCAACTAAACGTCGAGGAAATAGCCACTTACCGGTAACCTTTGTTGCTGGCAGCCCTTTATCATTGACCAGAGAATAGACCATCTTCTCGTTGACCTTAAGCAAGTCTGCAACTTCACGGGTTGTCAAAAACTTATTACCTGCCACATTGTTCATCTTTTTTTCCCTTTCTTTTCAATAACTAACTTTGACCGTGCAGATCTATCGGTGCTCACTTTTTTTGTCAACACAAGCTAACGTTTCAAACCATAAATAACCATAAGTAACCCAGACCAACACCCGTATTCCCTAACAGCCTGTGATCATCACTCAAATAATGCTCATCATCATAATCACGAGCATCAAGCAGGCCATAGTGAATACCATCATCATTGGCAGTGCAGTTCTGGTACCTTCATAACCAGAACCTCGATGACAAAGAAATGGCTGGCCATCAGCAGAATATGCAAATAAAGGAATTTGCCGAACGTCATGGAGTTACAACAGGAACCCTCACTGTTGCCGTCGGTAAACTGAAAAAGAAAGGTCTCGTAGTCAGGAAACAGCACAGGCACGATCGGCGTTCCCTGCTTGTTGCACTGACAGAAAAAGGTGAGATAGTATTTGCCCAGCACGGTCGCTTCCACCAGGATTTTACTGAAGACATCTCTGCCGATCTGAGTAATGATGAAATGCTGCAACTCTCTACATTAACTGAACAAACGACATGCGGATGCAGCAGGAGGAGAGTTCTGCATCCGCATGTCCGTGCCTTTCACCGTTTTGGCCAGATCAAGAGCGAAACGGTGAAAAACTACCTTACGAAGATTGAGAAACTATAGTTTCTCAATCTTCACCGCACATGACTTATATTCAGGTGTTCCTGTTATTGGGTCACGATGCTCAGAGGTCAGGATATTTGTGATTGCATCCTCATGATGAAATGTCATGAAAACATTACCTGCCTGACTGCGCTCGGTCACTTTGGCCCGAACTTTCACCTCACCTCGCCGTGATGAAACCATTACCCAATCCATATGGGCAACCCCCAAAGAAACGCTATCCTCCGGACTGATTTCAACAAGCTCTTCCGGCACCAGCTCAGAAATACCTTTCGCCCGTCTGGTCATGGAGCCATTGTTATAGTGTTCACGGATACGGCCTGTAATAAGCACCAAGGGATATTCTGCATCAGGGACTTCCCCTGAACCTTTATGATCAAGCGCCATGAACTGGGCAAGCCCACCTGGCCGTGAAAATAGGTCTGTATAGAGCGTAGTAGTTCCGGGATGATCCTTAGTCGGACATGGCCACTGGATACCACGCTCTTCAATACGGTCATAACTGATTCCGCCATAAGCAGGCACAAGTCGTGCAATTTCATCCATAATCTGGGCAGGGCTCTCATAAGACATTGGATATCCCATCCGTCTAGAAAGATCACAGAGCACTTCCCACTCTGCCATACCGGCAATAGGCTCAATTGCTTTACGGATTCGCTGCACTCTTCGCTCACCATTGGTGAAGGTTCCATCCTTTTCTGCAAAGGAAGCACCAGGCAGGATAACATCTGCAAAACGAGTGGTTTCTGTTGGAAAAATGTCCTGAACGACGAGGAAATCGACACTTTTCAACGCCTTTCTTATATGATGAACATCCGGGTCAGTCTGGCCGGGATCTTCTCCAAGAATAAAAAGTGCCTTAAATTTGCCACGGGCACATTCATCCAACATTTCGACTGACTTCAATCCTGGCGTGCTGTTTAAAGTGACACCCCACTCTTTCTCGAACTTGTCCCGTACCGCCTTGTCTGTCACGGGTTGATAGCCTGGAAGTGTCGCAGGCATTGGTCCTAGATCAGATGCTCCCTGCACATTATTCTGACCACGCAACGCCATGATACCTGTGGAAGGACGACCTATGTGACCACATACCAACGCCAGATTAGCGATTGCCATGGCATTCTCAGTACCGGTCTGGTGTTCGGTAACCCCAAGGCCATATACGATCATCGCTTTATCAGCATGGGAATAAAGACGCGCGGCTTCGATGATTTTGTCCCGTGAGACGCCGGTCAGTTGCTCTACCCGATCAAAATCGTACTCATTAACCTTTTCTCGCAGTTCATCGAGACATTCGGTGCGTTTGGTAATGAACTCATTATTTTCCCAGCCGTTTTCCAGAATTACTCGAACGATGCAATTCAAGAGAGCAATGTTACTGCCAGGCTTCAGGTTTAACCAGACATCAGACCGTTCTGCCATCCATGTTTTCCGAGGGTCAGCTACGACCAGCCGAGCACCATTGGACAACGCCTCCTTCAAATACAGAGAAACAATGGGATGCGCTTCAGTCGGGTTTGAGCCGAAAAGAAACAGTGTGTCAATTTCAGGCATTTGTGCAAGTGAGTTTGTCGCTGCACCTGCCCCGAGGCTTGTGGCCAGACCGGCCACAGTTGGAGCGTGTCAGACTCGTGCGCAGTTATCAACATTATTTGTTCCAATAGCTGTGCGCACCCACTTTTGCAAAAGAAAGTTTTCTTCATTCGAACAGCGACTAGATGAAAATCCACCGGCTGCTTCCGGCCCATATTCTGCTATTGTAGCGTTAAAACGATCAGCGATAAGATCGAGCGCTTCATCCCAGCTTGCCTCACGGAAGGTTTCCCCTTCTCTGATCAGCGGTGTCTTCAACCGTTCTTCGCTATGGATAAAATCATATCCATACCGTCCCTTGATACATAAATTCCCCTTATTCACAGGGGCATCCATGTCTGACGAGACACGTATGATTTTATTATCTTTTACATTAAGGAAAAAACCACAACCAGTTCCGCAATAAGAACAGGTCGTTTTGACCTTTTTAATTTCCGTTTTCCGGCCAAGTCCACGGCCTTTGGTATCGGTGAGGGCCCCAGTGGGGCAGGTTGAAACACACTGGCCACAAAACTCGCAATTATCAAGAGTGCGAGGCTTACTGTAAGCTGTATCAGGGATTGATTCAAACCCACGGTGGGTAAACTCTAACGTATTGGCCATGACTACGTCACTGCAAATGCGTACACATCGACCACAGGCAATACACTTGTTAGGCTCATAGGTGATAAACGGATTATCCTGACGAATGGGCAGATCAAGCATCTCCCCCGGATATTTATCTAGACTGGCATCATACTGGTAGGCAAGTTCCTGCAAAGTACAATCGCCTGCAGCTTCACAGCACATGCAATCATTTGGATGATTTGAAAGCAGAAGTTCAATGACCGTTTTACGCAACCGAGAAAGTCGCTGCGATTCTGTCTGAATAACCATGCCATCTGTTGCCGGGGTTGTACATGAACTAAGAGGCTTGGGTATACCTTCCACCTCGACAAGACAGAGCCGGCAGCCACCAAATGGTTTCAGCCGATCATCATGGCATAATGTTGGTATAAAGATCCCAGCCTCAGTACACACTTCCAGAAGTGTCTGTCCCTGACGGAACGAAAGTTCCCTCCCATTAACAGTCACATTACCTTGCACACTCATGCGATCTGATCTCCAGCGGAAAATTGTTAAATAGCGGTAGTATGAAGCCTATTCCCTGCAAAAACACTCGATAGCCCCGTTTAGAGCGGGACGCAAATCAGAAAGAAATCAGCTTCATCATTTTACCAGGATGGTCAGAACTATAGAGGACTCAAGTGGGAGGTCAACGAGTTTCACCAATATGCACCAACAATGACTGATACTTACTCTAAATCTTGGTGATTTATCATGTAGATCTGAAAAGAAATACCAAGGCATACAGAAAAAGGATTTCCAGATTGCAAGTTATTGCAAAAATAGATAAAATTGAGGAGCTAAGTCGAGAACATTCTTAATGTTTTGGAAAAGGGAAAAAACCAGCTAAACGACCTATATCACAAAATATTGACAACATGCATTACATGTTCGACATCGGCTGACATCAAATGCATACAACACGGTAAAAAAAAATTACACATACCGACCAATATTAACCAATAATAACATTACCTCTCGCTCACTCCAGACTAATATAACATACCACTTCTTGCCAAGTCTGGTTTGAGTATATATGATAGTGTTACTGCTTTCCTTGTACGCAGTAACACTATATCTATGGAGGATAACAATGGCTGGAAAAATATTTTATCGTGAACGTGTAAAAACAAAAGAGAAGTCACGCACACCACGTTTTAGGGTAATTGCCGTCAGCGGCATTGATTTGAAAGTATATGGCAATCATTTTCGCAAAAAAGAGATTGAGCAGATAGCCAAAGCAACAAACGCAGAACTCGTGGCATTGGAGCGTGACGCAAATGCCAAAAACAACAAGTAATCACCATTTGAACAGTTACAGTTGAAAGGGGAAAAGTCATATGGCACTGGTTCGTGAAAAAGACGGAAAAAGGCTGCATGTAAAAAGTTCACTTATGGGTGAAAGCCTTGTCAGTAAAGATTTCATTGAGAAACTCGATATTGCCCCGCAAGAGAGACTCTATCCAGATGTAAAGGTAATGAAAATAGGCGGCCAGTCTATTTGTGATCGGGGTGCTAAAGCACTACCCAAGATCCTCAAGGAAATCGTGAGGAACAGGGTTGATCACAAAATACTCCTCACGACGGGTGGAGGCACTCGCAGTCGACATATCTATACCATCGGGTTGGAGATGGGTATGCCAACAGGGGTTATTGCCAAATTTGGCAGTATGGTTTCAGAGCAGAATGCCCTGATGATTGCCACGTTGCTTTCTCCTTGGGGTGGAGTGAAAATTTCACATGCTGACATTGTTAAGCTACCTACCTATTTTGCTGAGAACATAATTCCGGTAATGCACGGAATGCCACCGTATGATTATTTTGCAATCAAACCAAAAGTTGGCAGAATTCCAGTTCATCGCACAGATGTAGGCCTTGTTATTCTTGCTGATCTTATTGGCTCAAAGACTGTACTGTTCATAAAAGATGAAAATGGTCTCTACACTGATGACCCGAAGAAAAATTCGGATGTCGATTTTATCGCCGAAATTGGTGCCCGAGATCTGCTGGAAAGTGGCCAGGATGATCTGGTAATAGAACGCCCTTGTCTCGAAATCATTCAGAACAGTGAAGTTATAGAGAAAATACAAGTAGTTAATGGACTAGTAGAAGGAAACATTACCAAAGCGCTCAATGGAGAGCACGTTGGAACGTTCATCTATAAACAGTAAAACTGCACGTAAGATTCTATTTCAATGCGCAAGGGTCTGTACCTTTGCGCATTGAGGCCTCTCTCCGGCCCATTTCAACTACCAGTTTGTACATGACAAATTGCAGTGGTAGTTACTTCCAATTACTGGCTTTAAAAGCCGGGACAAGAAGGGTTTCAGATTCGTACTTCTTTACACCATCGACATAAGATGAAATCCAGCACACAATTCACCCACCAACACCATGCATAACAACGTGTAATTATGCATACCATATTGCAGACAGGGCACGTTTTCTCCATTGACCATGAACCTGAGAGAATTGTCCCAATTCCTCCTGCCGAGATACAGTTGACAACATCTCTACGAAAATAGTATGTTCACTTAACCCATCGAAAATTTTAGTCATATTAAGTTATCATTTCAAAGATACCGACAAAATATTTGATCAAGTGTAAACATTAACGGAAACAGTTATTCATAAATATCACCTCCACCGGATAGATACGCATGGAGTATGAAAAAGATTTTGAGAGAAGACCGCCACAGCCAAAAGACACAGGTCAATATTTTCATCAGCAAGTTATTAATGACCTGCTTCGTCTTTCACTGGAACCATACCTCTTCAAAGAACTGCTTGAACAATTTCTGCAATATCTTGTTTCCCAGCAACATCTCTCTCTTGCTCCCAAGGCTGCAATTTTCATTTTTGATCCCGAATCTCAGTGTCTCAACCTGAAAGCGAGTTGTGGTTTTACAGCAGACGAACAATCACGCTGCTCAAGGAACCAACTGGGCACCTGCCATTGTGGCCTTGCCGCTCTCAAAAGCAAAACACATTTTCTCTCGTCACCGCCGCCACTATCAGATGACCGCGATCAATTTCCTGCCCATGCAGGGCATTACTGCGTTCCAATTCTACGGGATAAGCAACCCATAGGCGTTCTTGCTCTCTATACCAACCAAGACCATAAACTTTCTTGGGAGATGGAATATCTGCTCGAATCTGTTGCAAACATTCTGGCTACTGTTATCGAAAACCAGAAAATGGATCAGCAGTTGATTGAGTTGGTAAATGATCTTCGGGTATCCATCGTCAGTCTTAGAGAAGAAAAACTGTTTTCAGAATCGGTCATTCAGAGCTTAAGCCATGGCCTACTGGTCACAGACCTAAAAGGAAATATCATTAAAAGTAACCATGTTGCGGAGCAAATCCTACAGCCTTTCACTACATCTCTGTATGGTAAGAATATCCAATTTATTATTGGCAGCCGCCATACCAAAGAGCTTTTGTCTCTACTCGCAGCAAAACCAGATGCTCCAGTTAAGGAAGTTGTCCTTCCCGCCGAAGACGAAGATGGTGAAGAGAAAACTCTCAGCTTTGTAAGTGGCCCTCGAAACGATGCACACGGCAATCGGGCTGGATTTATTATTTCGCTGACGGATATCACTGAAATACGATATGTACGTAAAGAGATGGAAAAAATGAACAGGCTCTCTACCGTTGCAGAGATTGCCTCAGCTGTTGCACACGAGGTCCGTAACCCTTTAGCGGGTATCAAAATCATGGCTCAGGCAATTGAAGAAGACGCTGTGGAAAGCGAACAGCAACTGGAATGTTCCCGCAGGATCATCCGCCAGGTAGACCGACTCAATGAACTGCTTAGTGAATTTTTCAATTACGCTCGCCCCGTTGTACCAAACAAGAGGCCAACGTCCATCAGTACCATACTCGCGGAGACCAAGCCACTTATCAACAACCGCCTGATGACCAATGCTATTGAACTGATTGAGGACATCTCACCTGACCTGCCAAATATCATTGCGGATCCCAACCAGATGCAGCAGGTTTTTCTCAACCTGATGCTTAACAGTATCGCCGCCATCCGCCAGAACGGCATGATCACCATAAACGCCCGTTTTCTTACAAAAGACAAACTCAGTTCATTGAAGAAACGATATCCCGGCCTACTTGCTGAAAACAGCTACGTAGTTGTTAATTTTTCAGATAATGGCGCTGGAATGTCAGCAGAAGTGGCGGATAAAGCTTTTGAACCCTTTTTTACAACCAGAGCCTCCGGCACCGGCCTTGGACTTTCAATCGTCTATCGAACCCTTCACGAAAATGGTGCAGTCATTTCTCTTGAGACGCAGCCAGGTAAAGGAACCACCTTTAATATGTTTTTCCAGGCAGGTGAATAATGGGCGCAGTATTAATTGTCGATGATGTTGAAGATCTGAGATTTTCGCTGTCAACAAGTGTACGCCGTGAGGGATACAGTGTTTCTGTGGCCTCAAACGGCAAGGAGGCCATCGAAATACTTCGCTCTTCAATTGTTGAACTGATCTTTCTTGATATAGGCTTACCAGATGGCAACGGAATTGAGCTTATTTCCAGGATTCACGAACTGGCACCTGATGTTGATATCGTAATGCTCTCCGGGCTCAACGATGCGAAATCTGCTGTGCAATCCTTACATGAAGGAGCTCTTGACTATATCGTCAAACCTTTTGACCTTGTTGAGTTCAAATCTGTATTGCACCGCATCATGCAGGCCAGGCTACTGACCAAGAAGTCCCAACTGGCTGAGGCATCCAAATCTGTTAACACTCTCATTGGCAATTGCGAATCAATGTTACAGGTTAAATCAACTATTGGTATGGCTGCCGAAGTTGACTCACCTGTACTTATTACCGGCGAGACCGGTACCGGCAAAGAGCTTGTCGCCCGTGCCATCCACGAATCACGTTCCAAAAAGAACGGAGTTTTCGTAAAAGTTGACTGTGGTACTCTCTCGGTCAATCTCGTGGAATCTGAGCTTTTTGGTCATGACAGGGGGGCCTTTACAGATGCTCTCAATGAAAAAAAAGGACTGGTCGAACTTGCAAACGAAGGAACACTCTTTCTTGATGAGATAGGCAACCTGCCCACCTCTTTGCAACCAAAACTGCTACGTCTTATAGAAGAGTCAATCTTTCGTAAAGTCGGCGGCATCAAAGATATCCGAGTAAATGTCCGAATAATTGCTGCCACCAATGCCGATATAGAATTAGAAATCGACAAAGGAAATTTCAGGGAAGACTTATACTATCGCCTCAATGTCATCCCGCTGCCTTTACCTCCATTACGTGAGAGAGGCAACGATATAACTCTGCTGGCAGATGCTTTTATGAAAAGGTTAAGCTCTGATCTCAAAAAGGATATCCGGGGAATTGCCCCTTCAGCTCTAGAGGCGATGCTGAGATACGACTGGCCAGGGAATATTCGGGAATTGCGCAACCTTATTGAGCGAGAAGTGATATTTTGCAAAAGTGGCAGACTTGCGCCTACCGGTCTCCGCCCCCATCAATCCTCATCGTCTCTACGGAGAGACGAGTTGGTCACTTTACGAGAAAACGAAAAACAGTACGTCAAAAAAATCCTGGATTACACAAATAATAATAAATCCCAAGCTGCACGTATCCTGAATATCTCCCGTACAACTTTACGCGAGAAACTGGATTAGCTGGTCATTATCTGACCAGCTGCCCACATTTTGATCACTCCCCGCACAACCCGCTCCTCAAGATACGCCCACCGCCCACACGAAATAACCACCAGATATTAGCAAGTTAATAAAAACCTACCACTTTACCTGTCATTGGCCATATATTTGCTTATAGCAATAACATCTTTAATCCGCATTTCTCCCGATGAAAATCAATTGGGAACAATCACACGATGAGGTAAGGCATGAAACGAGTTCTAGTTGTTGACGATGAAGCCGATATGCTCTGGATGCTCCAGCGCAATCTTAACAAGGGAATGGACAACGTCGAGATTCTCGCAGCGGAGTCGGGAGAAGAAGCCCTGGCAATTCTAAGCGATAAAGAGGTCAATCTTGTTGTCACTGATATCAACATGCCCGGCATGAATGGACTTGACCTGCTGGTTGAAATCACCAACAGGTATCCCCATACGGGTGTGATTATCATGACAGCATATCCTTCAAACACCTATGAAAATCAGGCCATGCTGAGCGGCTCTCTCAGATTTATCGAAAAACCTTTCGATATAAATGTTATGCGGAAAATCGTTCAGGATACGCTCAAGTCCGGCGAGGGCTTTCAGGGAACAGTGGATGGCATTGAGCTCATGGACATTGTCCAGTTTAACGGCCTCGCCAGGGCCACCTCCGCGCTCAAGATTAAAACCGATGATCATGAAGGTATGATTTTCTTTAAAAATGGCAATGTAGTTCATGCCATGTGTGACTCAGAAAGCGGAGAAAATGCCTTTTTCAAAATGCTCTCCTTCCAGGGAGGATCATTGCAGAATATCCGGGGTGTAGAACCTCCGGTGATGAGCATACGAAAAGGGCTTGAGTCGCTTCTCCTTGAAGCCGCCAACCGCTCAGACGAGAATTACGATCCCAACACATCTCAAACTGGAGAGAAAGCCGAACTTACTGATTTTGATTTTGATTTTTTAGAGTCAGGAACCGCCACAACTCTTCAGGAAGAACAGACATTTGCTTCACCTGAGCCCCCTGTAAAAACTATCGAATCTGAAAAGACAACTGATACCTCATCAATTACAGAACAAGAGGATTTTGAAATGACGAATATTCAGCAAATTCTGGCAGAGTTCACCAACATCGAAGGTGTCCATTCAGCATGTCTGGTTGGTCGTGATGGCTTTCTGCTTGACAGCCTTGTACGCCCTGGGATCGACGCCGAAATGATCAGCGCTATCGCCTCATCGGGTTTTGGATCTGCGGAATCAATGGGGGATCAGTTGGGTCAAGGTGAACTGTCCATGACCATCTTCGAATATGTTAATGGACCAGTAATGTTTGCTCCGGTAGGTAAAGAAGCATTTCTCCTGATTGTTGCTGACAAGGGTACCAACCTTGGTTGGATTAGAATCGCAATCAAAAACAATGCAAAGAAAATTGCCGAGGCTGCAGGTATATAAAGAACATGGCCTGGGCTTTCAGGTAAAAGCCCAGGCCATTGTTTCAATTGTTACATTTTTTTACGTTTTATGGCTGATACTGCTCATGTAGAAAATCGGCAAACTCTGAAAATTGGTCCTCATATTTAGCAATCAGCATCTTGGCTTTCCCCAGCCAAGTCTCTTTTGACGTCATAAGAAAGATGAAAAACGGGTGTTCCGGCTTATGGCGGATAATGAAGTGATACCTGCTGGTAGTCACCAGAATGTCATCAATCTCTTCATCGTCTGCAAGTAATTTTATTGCCTTGGCGTTCGACTTTACTATTGACGCAAGATACGCTGAAGCTGCCGCAGTTTCAATATCCTCTCGAGTATTTGCCTCGGCAATCGACATACCATCGTCAATTGTTACCACAGCAATAGCAAGAACTCCTGGAAGCTCTCCGCACATTCTCTCTATTAAACTCTGAAGTTGATCAATCATAGCTACCCCTGCAAGATAAACATATAATACTGCACAATTTCTTTTTTCTCTTATGGATTATACTATACCATTCAATCGGGTCTAAGTGAACAGGAGTTTTACACAGTCTCTGGGGCCGCCTTTGCCATATTTTCAGCTACAGCCACCAATGATGTTCATGTTTGCCTTTTCCTTATACATTGCATATGGTTCGTACCATTCCATTCAACCTCAGTTATACTTTTATGCAAGCTTGCGCATACGCTCATCATCCTTATACTTCTACAGATTCAATCATTGTAACAGTACATAGAGAAGTCACCATGCTATCGCGACTGGCTTCTCTATATATAGAAATCAGTACACTATTTACGGATAGACATGCGAGCAGTAGTTCAACGAACAACAAAAGCCAGCGTCACCGTTGATAGCATGGTAACAGGAGCCATTGGTCCCGGCCTGGTGGTGTTCCTTGGCATCCATGCAGACGACGGCCCGAAAGAAATTCGATGGATGGCAGAAAAGATCATTAATCTGCGAATTTTTGAGGATAATGAGGGTAAAATGAATCGTTCTCTGGCAGACACTGACGGAGAAATGCTTATTGTCTCTCAGTTCACACTCTATGGTGATTGCCGAAAAGGGCGAAGGCCAGGTTATTCCACGGCAGCACCACCGACCATCGCCGAACCACTGTACCAACGCTTCATTCAGGAAGTGGCAACCCAAGGTGTCCGCACAGCCACTGGAACCTTCCAGGCATCCATGCAGGTGGAGCTTGTTAATGATGGTCCCGTAACACTGCTGCTCGATTCAGAAAAGAACTTTTAATATACCTTAAACAATCAAATAATAAATACGCTCTACAACCGCCTCCAACCAGGACATGCTTATGAACTTTCTCACAGGGAACACCTATTCAGGCTTCATTCTCCAGAAACATGCAACTATCGAGGAGATTAATTCAGACGTTTATCTCTTTGAACATGAAGTGCTCGGTTGCCCCCTGCTGGCCATAAAGAATTCTGATAATAATAAGACTTTTTCCGTAGCATTTAATACTATTCCAACTGACTCTACTGGTGTTGCTCATATTTTAGAGCATTCCGTATTGATGGGTTCTAAGAAATATCCTGTAAAGGATGTCTTTGGTGAAATTAACAAAGGCGGATTGATGACGTTTCTTAACGCCATGACCGGTTCAGACGTCACCTATTACCCCTTTGCCACCCGCAACCTGAAAGAATATTTCAGCATTATGGATGTCTACTGCGATGTGGTGTTCAACCCACTGCTCGAGCGATCCACCTTTGAGCAGGAAGGCTGGCATTATCATCAGGAAAGCCCAGATTCGCCACTCCAGTATCAGGGTGTTGTATATAATGAAATGAAGGGCGCCTTCTCTGACCCGATACGACTCATATTTCACCACATCTTCGGTGGACTAATGCCGGGGTCAACCTATGCCCATGAGTCTGGAGGAGACCCGCAGAATATTCCAGACCTGAGCTATGAACAATTCTGTGATTTTCACAAACAGCATTATCACCCATCAAACGGTACCTTCTTCGTTTATGGAGATGCACCACTTGCAGATGAACTTGCGTATTTAGAGGAAAAATTCCTGTCAACTTTTCCAGAAAAAGGTCACCGGTCGACAATTGAAAGTGGAAGCGAACCCACAGAGCCAACATTTGTTACTGACAGATATGCGGTAGACTCTCCAGACACCAAGGAGAAAACATTCCTGGCCGTTGGCACCCATGTCTCCACAGTACTGGACCGTGAGGAGAGTGCAGCCTTTCAGGTTATCGCCAACATTTTATTCAATTCCGATGGTTCCCCGTTGAAAAATGCCATTGTTTCCAGTGGAATGTGTAAGGACTTCGGGGGATTCTATGTCGCTTCGTCCTGTTTTAAAACGTTTATGGTCAGTTACCTGGTCGGAAGTGAACCCGAGCACAGGGATACCTTTATCGAGCTCTATACGTCCACATTAAACGAGATGGTTGCTAACGGGCTAGATCAAGATCTCGTCCTTGCTGAATTAAATAAATATGAATTCAACCTTCGCGAAGAAGCGAGTAAGGCCCAGAGAGGGCTTGATCTTATCGGCAAGGCCATGGTGGCACTGAAATATGGGACTGATCCTTTTGTCAACCTGGAAAGTGACGAACTTATCAGCAACCTGCGCAGAAGAGCATTGCAGGAGAACTATTTTGAAGAACTCATAAAAAAGTATCTTCTGGACAATCAGTCCACTGTAACAGTCACCCTGGTTCCCGACCCGGGTAAGCAGGCTGAAACTTTGCAGGCAGAAGAAAAGCGACTAGGTGAATATGCTGCGACACTCACAACGGAAGAACGAAATGAGCTCGTAGCCCGTACACAGGAACTGATGGAGGCACAGCAGCAGCCAAATGACCTGGAAAGACTGTCATTACTGCCACAGCTCACCCAAAGTGACCTGACCAGTGACATCAATTTCCATACGGTATCTCCCACTGAGATGTTCGGCCAGCAAGTACTGGTCAGTGAGCTTGAAACAAACCATATCTCTTATCTCGATATTGGCTTTGATGTGAGCGGGCTGCCCGTGGAACTACTCCCTCTTCTTGACATATTTGGAACCATTGCCACAGAAATTGGTACCAAACGCCTTGATTACCGTAAATTTGCTAAAGAAATTGCCACCTGCACCGGCAATTTCTCCCACTCTCTGAGCACCTATTCGAAAAAGCCGGTGGCCGAAAACCTCCGTCCAATATTCTGGCTGCACTTTAAATGTCTACCTGATTATCTGGAAAGAGCTCTGCAGCTCGTTGCAGAAATATTTACAGACCTCTCACTTGAAGACCGAGACCGTATCAGAGAAATAGTTGGCCGGGAGTTCGCCTGGGCTGAGCACTCCGCCCAGAGTGAGGGCTACGCTCTTGCCTCATCCAGAGTTTTTGCACATCTCAGTCGTGCTGGGCATTACAATGAGCTGTTCAGTGGCATGACAGCCTATATGACCCTGAAAGAACTGGCGCTGAATTATCAGGAACAGGAAGAGCAGTTCCTACTCTCACTTAAGCAAATTGCCACTGGCCTATTCAATCGTAATAACCTGATACTATCAGTAACCGCGGATGGAAAGGAGGTGAGCCACCTCGCCAAAATTGGTAGCTGCCTGACGGAAGCTCTTTCCGACACCCCTGTTACCCACCAGCCACTGCCACCACTTGACATACCAAAGCACGAGGCTTTCATCACCTCAGCTGAAGTTGTGTTTAATGTGCAGGGAGCAAATCTCCTGCCAGAGGGAGAAGGATATAATGGCCATTTTGAGGTACTGAAAACATACCTCTCAAGGGATTTCCTCTGGAACACTGTGCGCCAGATGGGAGGTGCTTACGGCTGCTTCATTCAGTTCAGTCAAATCACCGGAAATATAGGCTTTATCAGTTACCGCGACCCGCAGGTTATGAAAACATACGATGCGTACAATAAAGTGCCGCTGGTCGTTGCAGATCTCGATATTCCGGAAAAAGTACTACAGCAGTTAGTCATAGGTACTTATGGCAATTTTGACCCGCACCAGAGTGCAGCAGCAAGAGGTGCCACGGCCAGAAATGAATATCTCAGCGGTATGGATTCCAGCTACAAACATAAACGGTTGGATGAAATTCTTTCCACCACAGTTGCAGATTTACGCAGTTTTGGACAAGCTTTCGCCAATATGATGCCAGAAAGTCGCAGGGTAGCTATTGGTAACAGAAAGAAAATAGAAGCAGATAAAGCACTCTTTGAAAAACTGACAGAACTTTAAAGAGTATCGTAGTGGCAATGCAACAAACAGGCTGTGAAAAGTTCTTCAAACTTTTTTACAGCCTGTACCCCTTTAAGACAACGGTTGCTATCAGCCTTTGTTTATCGTCATGATCTCAGCATCTGCACTCCAGATTCTATAGCGTACTTCAGCGCTCTCCGGGACGTAAATTACAACAGGAAGGCGACTGTTATAACGAATAAGGTACGGTTCACCACCAAGGGGCACAAACCGCTTAACTTTGGGAGCATTGGGGTCCACAGCCATCAGCGTTCCCGCCATCGGCCCAAGTTCTTTCACTATATAGCGCGTAAAACCCCATCCAGAAACAACCTCACTTTCGATCCAGCCACCAAAAAAATAGCGATTCTGCTCATCAATCAGCACTGTCTCCCCAACTATCAATTCCACACGAAAGAGCGACTCATCTTCCTGAACTGGAAGCTGTAAAACATGACGGACCATCCCCTTTCCTGCTTCTGGAAAAGCTTTCATATTATCCGTGGCATGTAGGATTGATGTCGGTACCAGCAGTAACAGGACGAGTGTTATCCACAGGGTTTTCATCTGCTCTCCTTTGTAATAGATCTCTTCCGCCTCACCCCGAAGTCTAAGGCACGACGTTCAGCGTGCTGTTTATTAGGGTAAAAACAAATCAGGTTTCTCTCCGTCGGGTGTTCTGATTACTCATTCCAAACACCATCCACCATGGTGATTGCCCTTATAAACAGTACATAGCACTGTAGATAGTCAAAACAAAATCAGCAAGTAAAATTTGTTAGGCTTTTGTAATCTATGGGCTGCTTTAACATGGCATTTTTAAATGATCACTGTTTATCTAAAACCTTCACCTGCAGCCCAATCATATATTCAAGTTCAAAACCGAAGCTTTAACTCTTCAGTGATCGTTGAAATATGATACAATGATTTTGCAGTAGCTCTACTTCAGATGGACGCATATACTTTGCACGATTCGCTCACCCATAGCTTTTTCAGTATAAATCTTCTACGGAGACTGTAACATGGCAGAAAATATCTACTGGGCTGATACATATGTAACCAAAACTTGCAAAGCCTTAACCGCCATTGAAAAAATCAGGCACGGCCAACGCGTATTTATAGGTTCTGCCTGCGGTGAGCCACAGCAGCTTGTACGAGCTCTCGCTGAGCATTCTATGGAATTCAGTGGCCTTGAGATAGTCAGGATGATGAGCCTTGAGACATCTTCGCTCACTGAGATAGCCAATCGAACCCACGATGCCAGTCTCAACATACGAACCATCTATCTCGGCTCAACATGTTCTGAATCACTTTCTCGCAACAAACGATTCATTACTCCAATGAACATGTCTGATGTCCCTAAACTGTTCTCCAGTCGCAGATTACCAATCAATGTAGCCCTGATTCAGTTATCACCACCCGACGATTTTGGCTGGATGAGCCTGGGTGTATCAGTTGATGTCACTCTGGCAGCCGCAAATGCAGCTGATTTTGTTATAGCTCAAGTGAACAGCAATATGCCACGGGTCATGGGCCATAGCTTCATTCATGTCAACCAGGTAGACCTTATTGTCGAACACGATGAGGAATTGCTGACTATCGCTCCCCTTGAACGATCTGAGACATCAGTACGCATCGGAAAACAGATTTCCAGGCTGATAGAAGATGGTTCCACACTCCAGGTTGGCCTGGATGCCGCCTCACAGGCTACTGTTCAGGCTCTTGAAGGGAAAAACGACCTTGGTTTTCACTCTCAGTATCTTACCGAAGATGCCATGCACCTCTATTCCCAGGGCGTAATCACCAATCGCTGTAAGGGCTATAACGATGGTAAAATGGTTGCATCAGCAGCTTTAGGTAGCCATAATCTCTATGAATTTCTTCATGACAATCCTGGAATCGAATTTTACCCATCAGATTACGTCAACGACCCATTCATCATTGCCCGCCATAACCGCATGGTCACCATGAACAGAGCACTTGCACTGGACCTTACAGGTCAGGTTCTGGCGGAAGCCATGGCTCAGACGCTCTATGCAGGTATCAGTGGCATACCTGATTTTGTGCGCGGTGCACGCGGCTCCAAAGGTGGCAAATCTATTATCTTCCTCCCATCAACAACCCGTGATGGCAAAAAATCAAACATCGTCCCTAACCTTGGCGGCGAAAATGTCGTTGTACCTCGTGGAGATGTTCATTTTGTGGCAACAGAATTTGGCGTCATCAACCTGTTCGGGAAGAGCCTGCAAGAGCGAGCAATGGCACTGATAAGCATCTCACATCCGGATTTTCGGGATGAGCTGCTTGATATGGCAAAAGATGAAGGCCTGATAGCCAAAGACCGGAAGTTAGGTATGGGTGAAAAAGGTATTTATCCCGTACACCTGGAAGAATTTATCTCTCGTGATAATATTAAGATTAGTTTACGGCCGGCTAAGCCTGTTGACGAAAGAAGAATTCAGGAACACTACTACAATCTGGACAAAGACGATGTCCTCAGCAGGTTTTTTCACGAAAAGACGAGTTTCATTCGCTCTGATGTAGAAACAAAATCGCAAATTGATTATATAAGGGAGCTTACTCTTATCGCCCTGGTAGGTGAGACGGGCTTTGAGAAAGTTATTGCCATCGGTGAGTACCTCCTTGAAGCTGATACCAATATGGCGGAAGTCGCCTTCTCCGTAGACACTGAATACCAGGGCCTTGGGCTTGGAAAAGCACTTTTGAAGAAACTTGCAGTAGCTGCCAGAGACAATGGTATTGCTGGCTTGCTCGCATATACGGTACCGACAAACAAGGCAATGATAAACCTTTTCAAATCTCTTCCGTATAAAACGCGAACACATTTCGAAGACAACAGTATTAAGCTGCTCTGCAAATTTGACGAATTAAAAGAAGGACTCGAGTAAACTCCCACCATAACATAGAATTGACCAATGATAACATAACATTGTCGTTGATCACAGTTGGAACGTTGTTCAAGAGGGTATCATGGCAAACAATCTGTACGTGGCCGGAACAGAGCCACGAAGCGGCAAATCCGCTATCAGTCTCGGACTGATGGAATTACTAACACGCAACATTAAAAAAGTGGCATTTTTCAAACCACTTGTTCAAAGCAACCACAGTCGGGGCGAACGCGACAACACGATCAACCTGATTAAAAGTCAGTACAATCTCTGTGCTACATATGAAGAGATGTATGGTTTTACCGTAGTTGAGGCCAGTCAGCTCATTTCCATGGGTAAGCAGGAAGAGCTGATGGAAGGCATCATGACCAAGTATAACAATCTCGTTGCCAAGGTTGATTTTGTTCTCTGTGAAGGTGTCGAACTTGAAGGTGCGACAGCCTCCTTTGATTTTGACATCAACGTAGATATCGCAAACAATCTCGGCTGCCCTGTCATTCTGGTGGCTGGGGCAAAAATGAAGACCCCCGACGAGCTGATCCGGTCTGTCAGGGTTTATCATGAGTCACTGGAAAGCCGAAGTTGTGACCTGGTGGCAACTATTCTCAACCGGGTCGACCCAAGTTATGTGGGGCAGGTACAGGAACTCCTGAAAAAAGAATCTCCAATGGGCCTTGGCTATGTCATTCCAAATGACGAAAACCTTGGCAATCCTTCTGTCGGCGAAGTTGCAAGGCTCCTTAACGCTGAGATTCTGTACGGTGAGGAAAACCTTACTCGCCATGTGCGTAGTTTCACTATTGCTGCCATGCAGCTGAGAAACCTGCTTGAGCGTATAGATTACGGTACCCTCATCATTACTCCAGGCGACCGCTCTGATGTCATCCTCGCCTGCCTGGCTGCGGTCCATTCCATGACCATGCCAAACATCTCAGGCATTATGCTTACCGGTGGACTTGTCCCGGAACGCGCAGTACAGACCGTCATAGAGGGTTTTCAGGATCTTGTTCCTATCATTGCTGTTAACGAGAACACATTCCAGGCTGCTATCCGTGTTGAAAACATCCACGCCGCTATCACTCCAGATAACACGAGAAAAATCACCCAGGCACTTGCCGTGTTCGAACGAAGCATCGACATGGAAGAGCTCAGTGACAAGATCATCAAGACCAAAACCACCATCGTCACCCCCAAAATGTTCGAGTCGCAACTTCTGCAGCGAGCCAAATCCAGCAGACAACACATCGTTCTGCCAGAAGGTGAAACAGACAGAATTTTGCAGGCGGCAGAAGTTCTGCTTCGTCGCGAAGTGGTAGATCTTACTCTCCTAGGCAATGAAGATAAAATCAAGGAACGTATCAGCAGCCTTGGCCTCCACCTTGACAATGCTGCCATTGTCGAACCGAGAAAATCTCCATTCTTTGAGGAGTATGCCGAAACCTACTACCAGCTAAGGAAGAACAAGGGTATCACCCAGGATAATGCCCACGATATCATGGGTGACCTGAACTATTTCGGTACCATGATGATCTACAAAGGCCACTGTGATGGCATGGTATCAGGGGCAATGCACACTACTGCAGACACCATTCGCCCAGCTTTTCAATTTATCAAAACACAGCCTGATTGCTCCATCGTTTCCAGTGTCTTCTTAATGTGCCTCAATGATCGCGTGCTTGCTTATGGTGACTGTGCTGTAAACCCTAATCCTACTGCCGAGGAACTTGCAGAAATTGCCATCTCCTCAGCCAAGACTGCAGCGCTTTTCGGCATTAATCCTCTGGTGGCCATGCTCTCCTACTCTTCTGGTAAATCTGGAAAAGGTGTGCAGGTGGAGAAGGTACGAAAGGCAACAGAAATTGCCCAGGAGCGTGCTGAAAAACTTTTCCCTGGTCTTGAAATTGAAGGACCTATCCAGTATGACGCAGCCGTTGATCCCGAGGTTGCCAAGACAAAAATGCCAGAAAGTAAGGTGGCCGGGAAGGCAACTGTCTTTGTATTCCCGGATCTCAACACCGGTAACAACACCTACAAGGCTGTACAGCGTTCTGCAAATGCCGTAGCCGTTGGTCCTATTTTACAGGGACTGAACAAGCCGGTAAATGATCTCAGTCGTGGTTGCCTAGTTCCCGATATTGTCAATACCGTCGCCATAACTGCAGTACAGGCCCAGGCCGAGAAAATGAACAAGAAATAGTTCTCGCTTCTCAACTCTGCATCTTAATAAAAAAGCCCCCGTTCAGTAACACTGAACGGGGGCTTTTTTATTCTATGGACAGTATGAGCTATTAGTACTCATCCATATGAGCGAACTCAGCACTCTCAAGCCACTCATCTGGTCGTGATACAAATTCAATCACATTTTCAAGAAGCCTGTAATGACGACGCTCTTCACGGGCAAAAGTGAGAAGAACTTTTTCTTCGGCTGGATCTGTGACCTCTGCAGCTTTCTTTTCATAAAAAAGGAATGCTTCTTCTTCAGCTTTCATGGCCTTTTTATAGGCATCAATCTGAGAAGTGTCGGCTGTGACATTGACATCACCTTTTGCCTTCATCTCTGTGAAAATATTTTTTGCCTTCTGAAGAACATTACTTTCAACCGCCTCAGCAGAAGTCTTTTCATAGAGGTTTTTAAACGTATTGTAATGAATAACTTCTTCATCGGCCAAGGTATTGAAAATTTTCTGCAACCCTGCATCTTGGGTATTTTGAGCGATTTCCCGGTAAAACGCCTCACCGTCTTTTTCCATCTGCATTGCAAATTCGAACACGTTCATTTAAAGCCCTCCTTATTTTATCTTGGAATTGCTAACAGTACTCTGATTCGTTAAATGCACTGAGGAACTATACCTCATCATACAAGGTTTTGCCCAAATTTCTTCACCAAATATGTGTGCGACCTCAAACACATATCAGTGCCTGGACACACCACACTACAGCAACAATACGTCAGGCCCCCGCCAACGTTTTACCAAATGGCCTGTTTTTAAAAGAAGTCCCGCCTATCATCATATTCGGAAATGGTTCAGTATTATCAGTCAACAACATAAAAAGCCATTTCACATGCTCTGGAAACAGTTGCACATCAACTCCCTGCTGGGTAAGATGATGCCTTTTCCAAACATACAACTATCCAGCTCAACATGGGTAACCGGTTGCAGTTTCGTGCTTTTCATGTGTATTTTCATTAGGAGAGACCCTATGCTTAACTCATTTTTCAAATTACAGGAACACGGCACCAATGTTCGAACAGAAATCATTGCCGGCATATCTACATTTCTGACAATGGCATATATTATTGCCGTTAACCCGGGAATTCTTTCAAATGCTGGCATGGATTTTGGCTCGGTTTTCGTGGCCACCTGTATCGCCGCAGCGTTTGGAACTGCCATCATGGGGCTACTCGCCAATTATCCGGTTGCACTTGCGCCAGGCATGGGGCTCAACGCCTTCTTTACTTTTGGTGTTGTCCTTGGCATGGGACAAACCTGGCAAATAGCTCTGGGGTGTGTGTTCTGGTCCGGCGTTATTTTCTTTTTGCTCAGTCTTTTCAAAGTACGTGAGTGGATTATCAACGCTATCCCCAGCTCGCTGAAAACCGGTATTGCCGTTGGAATTGGGCTATTCCTCGCTATTATTGCCCTGCAAGGGGGTGGGGTCATTGTTGATCACCCGGCCACCCTTGTTACCCGAGGCGATATTACCAGTGCACCCGTACTGCTCTTTTTTGCAGGCTTTATTATTATTACTGCTCTTCATTTCAGAAAAGTACCAGGTGCTGTTATTATCGGCATTCTGCTTACAACCATCAGTGGTGCTTTGCTTGGACTTGTTGAATACAAGGGTATCATTTCCGCTCCTCCCAGTATCAGCCCCACCTTTCTTCAGCTTGATATCATGGGTGCCATAGACGCAGGTCTATTTGCCGTTATTTTCGCCTTCCTTTTTGTCGATCTCTTTGACACCTCAGGTACCCTTATTGCTGTTGCATCCGAAGGAAAGCTGCTTGATAAAAATGGTAATCTACCACGCCTCGGTAAAGCACTGATGGCAGACAGTAGTGCTTCTGTTGCAGGTGCTATACTCGGTACCTCTACCACGACATCCTATATCGAAAGTGGTGCAGGCATTGCCTCCGGTGGCCGAACAGGCCTTACAGCTCTGACGGTTGCTGTGTTATTTTTGCTGGCGCTGTTCTTCTCTCCACTGGCTCAGATGATTCCACCATATTCCACAGCATCGGCGCTGCTCTTCGTCGCTGTACTGATGATCAGTACTATCGCCAATGTAGACTGGAAGGATCTGACAGAATCAGCACCCGTAGTGGTCACTGCTGTTATGATGCCGCTTACCTACTCTATAGCAGATGGTATCGCCATCGGTTTTATTAGCTACGCCTGCATTAAACTTCTGGCAGGAAAGGCCTTGGAAATCAATATTAGTGTGTATGTCATAACCGCCTTGGCCATATTGAAATATTTTGTTTTATAATTGTCAACTTGCCGTAAGCTACAGGATAATCACAACAACGTGTAACTTACGGCATAATAATTTATCGCAGAGAAAACCATGACAGAAACCCCATTTGACCTGACCCAACATATCCGTACTATTCCAGACTGGCCGAAAAAAGGTGTCATGTTCAGAGACATCAGTTCTCTTCTTGAGAACCGACTGGTGTTCCGTAAAACCATAGATCTCTTTGTACACAGATATTTCATGACCAGAATTGATGCTGTGGTGGGTATTGACGCCCGTGGCTTTATTATTGGAGCACCACTTGCATACGAATTAAACGCCGGTTTCATTCCTGTACGTAAAAAAGGTAAGCTGCCAGGAGAGACTATTTCTGAGGCTTACAGCCTTGAGTATGGAGAAGCAGAGGTGGAAATTCAAGTTGACTGGCTAAAAAAAGGTGACAAGGTGATACTTGTTGATGATCTGATCGCCACCGGCGGGACTATGCTGGCAGCAGCCAAACTGCTTGAGAGACTTGGTGTGCAGATTATTGAAGCCGCAGCCATCATTGACCTACCCGATCTTGGTGGCAGTAAGAAATTAAAAGAAGCTGGTATTACCGTTCAGGCATTTTGCAGCTTTGATGGAGAATAGAACCGACATATCCAGTACGTTTAAGCGAAAGCGCAATACTCTCGCTTAAACGTACTGGCCCCGCTATCACCCGCCCACGAAGAGTTTTCTCTGCTGCTACCTTGTCCAGGAAGTTTATATACACGCCAGTCAATCAACGTTTCCCACGCAATTCTTCATCACCCGCGACCGCATCTTGCAACTATTTATTGCGATAAGATGAAACAGAAAAAACACACTCACCGAAGAAAGCCCTAATAAGGCGTAGATATTCCATAAGCAATGAGATAAGTTTAAATGGTAACTGTTTGAGATTCTGACAAGACTATTTGGAGACTGGGCCTCGAATCTGATTTTTTCGAAGCTGCTTTTACTGGTCAGAAAGCACAATAGTGCATTCATCACTCTATCGTACTGACAAATCATATGCATTTTCTCGACATTATTCTCAAAAAGAGAAGTGGCCATCCACTGTCAACAGAAGAAATTCAGTATGTTATAACCGGGTACGTACAAGGGAAGATACCCGACTATCAGGTTGCAGCACTGTTAATGGCAGTCTGGTTTAACAAAATGGATGAACGGGAAACAGCGGATCTTACCTTCGCCATGCGGGACTCCGGTGAAACCGTGGACCTCTCAGACCTGGGAGGGAAGATTGTTGATAAGCATTCAACCGGCGGTGTCGCAGATACCACAACCCTTATCACAGCCCCGATAGCTGCGGCCTGCGGCTTACAAGTAGCCAAGATGTCTGGTCGCGGTCTTGGTCATACCGGAGGCACACTGGACAAACTTGAATCCATTCCCGGCCTTAACACATCCATAGAAATGGACCGGTTCAAAGAGATTGTGCAACATTGTGGAATGGCTATAATTGGTCAGACAAAATCCCTGGTCCCAGCTGACAAACTCCTCTACGCCCTCCGTGATGTAACCGGAACTATTGATAACATTTCACTTATCTCTGCCAGTATCATGAGCAAAAAACTTGCCTGCGGTGCAGACGCCATTGTGCTTGATGTAAAGACAGGAAATGGTGCCTTTATGAAAGAGCAATCTGAAGCCGTTGCACTCGCAAAAGCCATGGTCGGCATTGGTAAAATAGCTGGGAAAAAAACGACAGCCCTCGTCACTGACATGAATCAGCCCCTTGGAAACGCTATTGGTAACAGTCTAGAAGTTCAAGAAGCTATAGAATTACTTCAGGGTAGACATCATGGTGCTCTACGAGACGTGGCTCTTGCCCTTGCTTCCCGGATGCTGCTGCTGGCTGGAGAGGCCACAACAGAAGCTGGAGCACTAACACAAGCGACAGATGCTCTGACCTCTGGCAAGGCCCTGAAGCAACTTGCTGAAATGATAGAGGCCCAAGGGGGCAATTCCAGAGTGTGTGAAGAAACTGACCTGCTGCCAACATCGCGACAGCAACTCTCCGTCCGCTCCCCAGCAACAGGCTACATTACAGATATCGCCACCAATGAGCTTGGGATGGCAGCGTTACTGCTTGGTGCGGGCAGGGCCACGAAGAGCGATATCATCGACCCTGCAGTCGGTATCTGGATGAAAAAACGTCATGGAGAACCCGTTAAGGAGGGAGATGAACTGGCAGTTTTTCATGTAAATGATTCTACAAATCTGGAACAGGCGAAATCACGTTTTTTACATGCACTGCAGATAGGTCCCACTCCCCCTGCGACCTTACCACTTATTCATGAAACGATATCTTGATACGACAAGGACGAACAATGAGCAGAGCATCACTTGCATCATACGTTGATCATACAATTTTGAAACCGGCAGCAACTACCATTGAAGTTGAACGCCTCTGTCAAGAAGCTTTGGAATACAGTTTTTTCAGTGTCTGTATTAATCCCTGCCATGTTAAAATGGTTGCAGAACTTCTTGCCGGGGCACCAGTGAAGATCTGTTCTGTGATCGGCTTTCCACTGGGGGCAAATTCCAGCTCTCTTAAAGCTGAAGAAACCCGTCAGGCCATTGCAGATGGTGCAGACGAAATAGATATGGTAATGAATATCGGTGCATTAAAGGACAAGAACTCCAGCACACGGAAAAGTAGATGAGGGCGCTGCTGCTGGTTATAGACAGTTTTGGAATAGGCGAACTGCCAGATGCGGCAGAGTTTGGAGATACAGGTGCCAACACCGCACTGCACATATGCCAGGCGATAAGTAAAACAGGAAAAGTACAATGGCCCACCCTGCAGCGACTTGGCCTTGGTAATTGTGCTTCAATTCTTGGATACCAGCTTCCTGGCTGTGGACCTGTGCCCGAGCCGGAGGCAAGCTTTGGTGTAATGAAAGAAGCTTCCAAGGCTAAGGATACCACCACCGGCCACTGGGAATTAACTGGCATTGAGCTCGCCGAACCATTCCGGACATTCCCCCTCTCCTTCCCTTCGTTTCCTGAAAAGCTTATTCAGCATTTCACGAGAGAGACCGGCTATGAGGTGCTTGGCAATAAAGGTGGTTCTGGCATGGCAATAATTGAAGAACTGGGTGAAGCGCATCTTGAGGGCCAAGGGGTAATCCTCTACACCTCGGCGGACTCTGTACTACAAATCGCTGCCCATGAAGACATTGTGCCTTTAGAGAAACTCTACACAATCTGTGCTATTGCCAGGAAACTTGCAGATCCCTATCGCATTGGCAGGGTTATCGCCAGACCATTCACAGGTTCCTTAGGTCAGTTTACGCGAACAGCGGACAGAAAAGACTTCTCCATGCTCCCAGAAGAAGATACCATTCTGGACATTTTACAGAACAACGCCATAGAGACGGTGGCAATCGGCAAGATAGGAGACATTTTTTCTGAGCGTGGCATTGATACGAGTTATCACGACCATGGCAACACGGCATGTCTTGATCGAGTTATCTCATGTTTGCAGATTCACGAGAAGCGCAACCAATTTCTGTTTATAAATCTTGTGGATACCGATATGTTATATGGCCATAGGCGTGACATACGTGGTTATCATAACGCTGTACAACAAATTGATGACAGACTTCCCCAAATACTCGATCTAATGAACAATGAGGATATTCTTATCATAAGCGCAGATCATGGCTGTGATCCTGCCTTTCCAGGCACCGATCATACCCGGGAACATATACCTCTTCTGGTCTATTCAAAGCAGCATAATGCTGTCAATCTTGGCATAAGGAACTCTTTTTCCGATGTCGCCCAGAGTCTGGGTTCATACTTTGAAGTAACCAGGCCGCGACACGGAAAAACATTTTATTCAAATCATATCATTCACTCATAACAAAAAAGGAGAATGGAAATGAAGAAAATTGCGGTGGCAGCAACCACACTTGTATTTGCAGTAACATTAGGCTTAACAAGTATAGCCAGTGCTAAGGCGATGAAAGTTGGCATGGTTACAGATGTGGGCGGGGTAAATGACCAGTCGTTTAATCAATCAGCCTGGGAAGGTTTACAACGCGCAAAAGGTGAACTTGGCGCCACTGTTTCCTACAAAGAATCCCGTCAAGATGGCGATTATGCTCCCAACCTTGAAACACTCACCGATGCAGGATTTGATCTAATCTGGGGTATCGGTTTTCTGATGGGAGATGCCGTACTATCAACAGCCCAGGTGAACCCGGATCAGAAATATGCCATCGTCGACTATTTTTATGGCCCTGAGACTCCAAAAAACGTGGCCTGTGCCATTTTTCAGGAAGAACAGCCATCTTTTCTTGTTGGTTATATAGCCGGTAAAATGACAAAAACCAATAAGGTTGGCTTTGTAGGTGGCATCAAGTTCCCGGTAATCGAAAAATTTGAATATGGCTATATGGCAGGCTTGAAGCTCGCTAATCCAGATGTGGAGATTCTTCGTCAGTATGCAGAATCCTTTACCGATGCAGCAAAAGGTAAAGCCATCGCCAACAATATGTATCAGCAAGGTGCAGATGTGGTATTCCACGCTGCCGGTGGTGTGGGCGACGGAGTTATCGAGGCCGCAAAAGAAAAAGGAGAGTGGGCAATTGGTGTTGATAAAGATCAGAACTACCTCGCCCCGGATAATGTTCTCACCTCTGCTATGAAGCGGGTTGACAATGCAATGTTTGGCATGGTTCTGCAGCTAAAGAATGGCGAGTTCAAAGGAGGCGAAGCAGTCGTATACAGTCTCGCCAATGATGGTGTCGGTATTGCGCCAACCACCAGCAAACATGTCCCTCAAGAAATACTTGCCGAGGTTGACGAGCTTATTGCAAAAATCAAAGCTGGTGAAATAGTCGTTCCAGCTACCGAAAAAGCCTATACTGACTTCGTAAAGTAATTGAGTAACTGTTCATCGTGCCAGCCTGTAGACTGGCACGATGACGCTAACCACAGGGACCGACTTGAAAGCTCTTACCGTATCACCCAAAGCGGTTGAGATGATCGGCATCACCAAGAAATTTGGTGATTTCGTAGCAAATTACAATATCAACCTCACCGTCCGCAAAGGAGAGGTTCATGCCCTGCTTGGCGAAAATGGCGCAGGCAAGACCACCCTGATGAATGTCCTCTACGGTCTGCTCAAGCCAACCGCAGGGGTCATCAAAATTCATGGCCAAGAACGTCAGATATCCGATCCAAAAATTGCCATTGCCAATGGAGTAGGCATGGTTCATCAGCATTTTATGCTGGTAGAATCGTTCTCAGTAACTGAGAATATAGTGCTTGGTAATGAACCTACCAGGGGTTTCGGTGTTCTTGACCTTGAAAAGGCTGAAGAAGAGGTCAGGTCACTCTCCGCTCAGTATGGGTTGAGCGTAGACCCAAAAGCCTTGATTGAAGATCTTTCTGTCGGTAGTCAGCAGCGGGTCGAAATCCTGAAAACCCTCTATCGAGGGGCCGAAATCCTCATTTTAGACGAACCAACTGCCGTACTTACACCCTTGGAAATACAGGAACTGGCAACCATAATTCATAATCTGACCAAAGCCGGTAAAGCCATAATCATTATTACGCATAAACTAGGTGAGATTAAGCAGATTGCCGACTATTGCACCATCATCAGAAGAGGGCAGCATATCGATACTGTTGAAGTCAGCCAGGTCACGGAAGAGGATCTTGCATCGAAAATGGTGGGACGCAACGTCAGCTTCAAGGTAGCCAAAAAACAACAGGAGCGTGGTGAAAAGATTCTCGATATCAGCGACCTCTATGTTGAAGATAGTAGAGGAGTCATGGCTGTTGACGGTCTGAACCTGCAGCTTCATAAAGGAGAGATTCTCGGTATCGCAGGAGTAGATGGCAATGGGCAAAGTGAGCTGATAGAGGCTCTCACTGGTTTACGGAAGGTGAAAAGTGGTCATATAGAGGTTCAGGGTAAAGATATCACCAATCTCCCCCCTGCTAAAATTATCAACGACCACAGGGTAAGCCATATCCCTGAAGACAGGCAGAAACGGGGCCTTGTTTTTGAGTTTGACATTGCGGAAAACATGATCCTCGAAACCTATTTCAAACCCTCATTTTCGAAGGGTTTCACCTTGCTCCCACAAAAAATCTATACCAACGCTGAAAACCTTATAAAGAAATTTGATATCCGTCCGACTGAACCAACCACTCTAGCCCGTTCCCTCTCCGGGGGAAATCAGCAGAAGATGATTATTGCCCGTGAGGTCGCCAATGACCCAGAATTCTTAATTGCCGCGCAACCGACCAGAGGCCTCGACGTTGGAGCGATCGAATATGTGCATGAAACGCTGGTTGCGCAGCGAAATAATGGCAAGGGAGTGATGCTCATTTCGTTTGAGCTCGATGAAATAATCAATGTTTCAGACAGGATTGCCGTTATCTATGAAGGGAAGATTGTCGGCCTTGTTGACGCTGAAGGTGTGGATGAAAATCAGATTGGCTTACTTATGGCGGGAGGTACGGCATGAAAGCATTTGCCAAAGGACCTTTGGGGCTGACTCTCATCTCCATCATCTTAGGGTTCAGCGTTGGTGCCGTTGTCCTGCTTCTTGCCGGATTTAACCCCATCGAGGCATATTGGGCGATTCTACGTGGTATTTTTGCAAAGCCAAAATATATATCCTATGTGATTATTTATGCCACCCCTCTCATTATCACCGGACTTTCAGTAGCCTTTGCCCTGCGTACCGGGCTCTTTAACATTGGTGCAGAAGGGCAGTTTATAGTTGGCGCCATGGTTGCCGCCATGGCTGGCTATTTCATCCAGCTCCCCATGTTCATTCATGTTCCTTTATGTATCTTCCTCGCAATGACAGCAGCTGCAATGTGGGGAGGCCTTGCCGGCTATATCAAGGCTCGGTTCGGGGTTCATGAGGTCATATCTACCATAATGCTCAACTGGATTGCCCTCTACCTTTCCAACTGGTCACTATCACTCAACGCTTTTGGCAAGCAGGGTACCGGTAAGTCTTTTACCATACAGGAAAGTGCCCGTATTGATCTCTGGAGTCAGTGGAAAATCTCAGAAGCAGGAATCGATTTTATACGCTCGCATAAAATCCTGGGAGACGTACTGAAATCTCCTGTCAATGTGGGTATCATTGTCGCGCTGCTGCTGGCCGTTCTCGTCTGGTATATCCTGAATAAAACCACTCTCGGCTATGAACTGCGCGCAGTGGGTTTCAACCCGCATGCTGCTGAATATGGCGGAATTAATGTAAAGCGGAGCATAGTCACCTCCATGTCCATTGCCGGTGGCCTGGCTGGTATTGCTGGTGCGCTTCAGGTCATGGGTGTCAGTCATAAAATTGCAAAACTGGCAATCATGGAGGGTTATGGATTTGATGGTATTGCAGTTTCGCTGATTGGTAATAACAGTGGGCCCGGCTCTGTCTTTGCCGGACTGTTATTTGGCGGTCTGAAATATGGTGGTTCCAAAATTCAGGATGCAGTGGGCGCACCCACTGAAGTGATTAACATTGTGGTGGGCACCATTATCTTGTTCATCGCCATGCCGCGGCTTATTCAACTGCTGCTTTCCTTTAAAAAGAGTTAACACCATGGACGCCATTATTCAGGATATCGGCTTTCTTATTGGTACCACCCTGATGTACTCTACCCCATTGATCTTTACCTCACTGGGTGGAGTTATTACTGAACGATCAGGCGTGGTAAATATCGGTTTGGAAGGGATGATGTACTTTGGGGCCTTTACTGGGGCAGCAACTGCCTACTTCTTCCAGGACCCTTGGATTGGCCTTCTCTGTGCTGCACTGGGAGGTGCCTTCTGGGGATTGATTCATGCAATTGCTTGCGTTTCATTTGCTGCGGAGCAGATCGTTTCAGGTATCGCTATTAACTTTTTAGGGGCAGGGTCTGCACTCTTTATCAGCCGGCTGCTGTTCGATGGCGCAACCCAGACCCTCACTGTACCCAATAAAATCCCCCAACCTCTAAATTTTCTTTTTGGTGAAGGAAAACTGTTTCCATCTTCTGGATTTATGGATCTGGTTTTTAATCGTTTCGCAACTGTCTATCTTGCGTTTTTGCTGGTGGCAGTGGTCTGGTTTGTCCTGTATAAAACCCGGACAGGCATGAGGTTACGAGCTGTCGGGGAGAACCCGGAAGCTGCAAACACCCTTGGAATAAATGTTACCAGAATTCGCTATGGAGCAGTCATTATGTCCGGTTTTTTTGCCGGGCTCGGCGGAGCTGCCATGAGTATTGCTGTCGTCTCGAGATTCTCTAACACCCTTATCTCCGGTCACGGTTTCATCGCTCTTGCTGCTATGATATTTGGCAAGTGGAAACCGCAGGGGGCTCTTGTAGCTTGCCTTATTTTTGGCCTTGCCAAAGGTTTCGAGATTTATCTTGGCTCGAAAGGTGTACCGGTGCCAGGGGACCTGCTGGCGATGCTGCCCTATATATTAACGGTTGTCATTCTTGTCGGTTTTGTTGGTAAAACCACCGCACCGGCAGCTATTGGAAAAATATTTGATAAAGGTGAGCACTCGTGATCCTCGATATGAATACCGTTGTTGAGGCCGCTGCCTATATTGGCGCAAGGCTCGATGAAACACCACAATTCTGCATTATCCTCGGTTCCGGACTGGGTGCTTTTGCCGATCAGATTACCGGGCAGACTATCATTGAGTTTAGGGACATCCCTCATTTTCCAGAGTCGACCGTTCCCGGCCATAAAGGGCAACTGGTAATAGGTCATCTAGGCACAGTGCCTGTTATCGCACTGCAAGGGAGGTTTCACTACTATGAAGGCTACAGCATGGACCAGGTGGTTTTTCCGCTCAGATGTATGCTCTATCTTAATGTCCCCAGCCTCATCGTTACCAATGCCGCAGGAAGTGTCGATACCGAGTATATACCTGGAGACCTGATGCTCATCCGTGACCATATCAAACTCCACGGTGACAGCCCCCTGCGGGGCGCCAATATCGATGATTTTGGTCCCAGGTTTAACGATATGTCCAACCCTTACACCAAGGAGATTCGGGAACTTGCCATAGCGTGCGCTAGTGAGCTTGAAATCTCGCTGAAAGAAGGTGTGTATTTTTATATGCCCGGACCAAGTTATGAGACAGCCAGCGAAGTAAAAGCTATCAACATCCTTGGTGCCCACGCAGTTGGGATGTCCACAGCCCCTGAAGTGATAGTTGCCGCCCATGGTGGCATGAAGGTGCTTGGCCTTTCATGCATAACCAATATGGGAACTGGACTGCTCGATCAGATCATGTCCCATGAAGATGTGATCAACAAGAGTGAGCAGGCGCAAGAGAAATTTATTGCCCTGCTGCAAGCGATTATTGCCAGGTGGAGTAAGCTAAGCGAGCTATAGTGGCCACGCTATTGAACCTGCAGCATCGAGTTGTTCTTGCAGGATCTGAAAAAAACGTGACGCATGATAGCCGTCGGCCAGTCCATGATGGAGTTGGACGGAAACCGGCATCTGCCACTGGCTATCCCGCCTGGTAAATTTCCCCCAGGCAATTCGTGGAATGGAGGCCGTATCATCCGTCTGAATCGGGTGGGTAAGTGAAGTAAAATCCAGCCACGGCAAGCAGGAGACATAGAGCACATCATCATTCATTTTCCCATCGGCCACGAGGGGATTAGACTCCACCTCCCTGAGATTATCTTTAACCGTTTTGAAAAACCGGGAAACATCTGATGTATAATCAGCCCTGCAAAATGTTATAGTTTTGTCATCATTTAGCCAGGCAAAAGATGGGTGTACCCACTGATGTTCAACAACGCTCTCACCCCGAATTCGATACCGAAACTCAGTAACCTCATTCGCTGCCAGAGAAATAAGCCAAAGCATAGCGGTAAATTTAGACAGTTTACCGGATTCAAGAACGTTATATATGTCTGTAATGGTAACGTTTGCACAGACACTAAATGTTGGTTGCTGATAGCTCTTGAAAAAATCATGGGAATTTTTTCTTTGCCAGTTTTCGATATCAACGGTTCTCATAAGAGTATTCGTACTGTACTAGTTTTTATTTTTCACCTGAGTGTAGCGGTGCAAGTCGATCACCAAGTAGCAGAGAGAGTCTCTCCCTCACCTCTTTTGTGATTGCAGCGGGTGCAGTCATAATTGCCCCTTGAAGACTTTCAGGACAAAGGCAGCTACGCCTCTGTGTCACCCGCGGCAATAGTGTAGTAAGAATTTTCTGGGCATTGGTCCTGTTTTTCTGCATATTTGCCACCACTGTCTCAACAGTCACCTCATCTGCAGTCTCGTCCTTCCAGCAATCGTAGTCAGTAACCATCGCCAATGCGGCATAGCAGAGCTCTGCCTCCCGGGCAAGTTTAGCCTCCTGGTACGTCGTCATACCGATAATATCACAACCCCAATGCCGATAAAGGTGTGACTCTGCTTTAGTGGAAAACGCAGGCCCTTCTATGGTAACAAGGGTACCACCTTTATGAACTCTAGGAGTCACCGAAAGAGCCGCCTCATAAAGTAGTGCACCTAAAGCAGGGCAAAACGGCAGAGCAAAAGGGATATGGGTAGCAATGCCCTGACCGAAAAACGTTGAGGTCCGTTGTGTTGTCCGGTCAATGAGTTGATCCGGGACAACCAGATCAATGGGTACAATCCTCTCCTGCAAGCTCCCCACAGCAGTAATTGCCACCAATTTCGAGATACCAAGCGCTTTAAATCCATAGATATTTGCCCGATAATTCAGCTCCGACGGCAGTAGTACATGATTGCGTCCATGTCGCGGAAGAAAAGCCACCCGCACGCCATTCATTTCACCGATAATATACGAATCCGAAGGTTCACCAAAAGGAGTCGTTATGTGAAATTCCTGCTCTTTGTGGAATCCATCTATCTCATATATTCCACTACCGCCGATGATTCCTATATCAATATCTGTAGCACACTTTAAAAACACCTTTCTCTCCCTAATTACTCAATTACGGCTGCATGGCAAAAGGAACGGGGAGCAGTTCTTCCATACTAAACACCCGCTCTGAGCCCCTTGTTACCAGCCAACTTTTGGGCGCAAGCTCCGCCATCCACTGGCGACAACCACCACAAGGCATGATTGAAGTGAGTTCAACGTCATCCTTTTTATTATGGACAGCATCCATGCAACTTACAGCAATACCGATAATGAGTGTTGCCCCATGCATACGCGCATGGGCGAGAGCAACCCGCTCCGCGCAGATGCCAAGATTGGTACTGGCGTTTTCAATATTTGCACCGACAAAGATTCCCTTATCGGTTAGAACTGCTGCACCAACACTGAATTTTGAGTAAGGGGCGTAGGCACTTTCTGCCGCCTTATCTGCAGCTTCAAGTAGTTCACACTGCTCTGGAGTCATAGGCTTTTGAAAAAAGGGGTTACAGGATCAATAGAACTTTATAATTTCATATCACTTTTCATAAATCCTTAGACTACTGGTCGTACCGGACTTCCCAGCTTATATCCATTACCTTTTTATACATCATGGATACTCCGCAATATTTTTCCTGGGATAACTCAACTGCACGCTGCAGTTTATCCACATCAAGATCTGTACCTTTGAAGGTGTAAATGATATGCATGCTGGAATAAACAGAGGGCACGTCTTCAGTCAGTTCAGCTTCAACAGTAATTAACAAATCATCAATTTCCATCCTCATTTTCTTTACTATCTCAACCACATCAACACCTGTACACCCAGCAAGTGCTACCATCATCAGTTTTTTAGGGCTCGCACCCGAGTCGTCCCCACCCACTTCTGCCGGTGCATCAGTTACTACACGATGTGACCCGACCTGAGACTCAAAGGCCATATGTGTTTTCCAGTGGGTTTGTATAGAGGTCTTCATTATGCTAATCCCTTGTATTCAGATTTTGATCAATAGCTCACGAACAGTTTTTTCTTCCAGAGGTTCCAAGCAGTAAACCAGTAAGCATTTTTTACACCACCGCATCACGTTTACTCAACATCAGGTTAATAACAGCAAGAGTAGAAGTTGACACAATTAGAAAAAATGACACCGCGTTTATAATCGGAGTTGAGCCGTCCCGCACCTGAAGGTAGAGGTTAATAGGTAGTGTTGTTTCTGAGCCAACCAGAAATAGCGTAGTGTTAAAATTTTCAAAACTCATGAGAAAGGCTACAGCTCCACTACCGAAAAGAGCAGGCCGTAAAAATGGCAAAGTGATATAACGTATAACCTCAAATCTGCTTGCCCCTAGATTAAGCGCCGCTTCCTCAAGGGTATGGTCAAATTTTTTCAACCGTGCCGATACAACAAGCAGCACAAAGGTTGCAATAAATGAAAACTGCCCCAGCACCACCAGCCAGAAACTCGGACGCAAAAGAGGAATATCAATACCAAACGTGTCTTCAAAAAAAATTCCGAGACTGTTAGCCGTAAGTAACAAGGAAATCCCCAGTATAACACCTGGAATCACCAGCGGAGTCAGCGCCAGGAAATAGAGTCCCTGCTTACCCCAGAACGTCTCCTGCTCAAAAAGAAAAGCCCCCATGGTACCAACTATCACAGAGAGTATGGATACCCAGAATGCAGTTTGACTGCTGACCCAGATTGACCGAATATTAGAACGGTCATGCCAGAGGCCTATACGCTCTGGACCTTCAGCAAGAAACCAGTCCAGACTGAATCCTTTCCAGGGCAGAGCCGGAAAGTTTGAATCGTTAAAGGCAAGGATACAGGTGATAACCAGCGGTGCAAAAAGGAAGATATAAAAAAGGACAATATAGATATTAAACATTGCCGTATAACTTCTCTGCCGGGGAAGTGTCCGTATCATGATAAGGCCCTCCCTAACTCTTGCCTGCTCAATTTTAGTCCAACCCAGATGATCAGCGAACTGAGAATCAGAAGAAGAAAACCAAAAGCCGCTCCCTGATTCCAATTAAAGCTGGCGATAAATTCATTGTAGATCTGTTCCGTAAACCAGAGTGAGTTTTTGCCACCCATTAATTTAGGCGTCAGGTAATTACCTAGCGCCAGCATAAATACCACAATACTCCCAGAAGTAATTCCCGGCGCCGCATAGGGAATAATAATACGGAAAAAAATTGTTACAGGAGATGCCCCCAGGTCATGGGCCGCTTCAATAAGGCTGTCATCCATCCCCTCCAGAGAAGAAATTAACGGCACCACCATAAATAGCATAGATGTATAGACCAAACCCATCAACATGCTAACATCGTTATAGAGCATTTCAACCGGAACACCAATAATGCCAGCCCGAATGAGCAGGTGATTGATAACCCCACTCTCACGCAGCAAAATCATCCAACCGTAAACCCTTACCAGTTCACTTACCCAGAAAGGCATGAGCAACAAAATGGTCAGAAATCCTGTAAATCGGGGAGACACAACCTTCGTGATATAAAAAGCCACAGGAAAGGTCACGAGAAAGGTGAGGACAGTTACTGTAACGGCATAAAGTGCCGTACGGACAAAGGTGTACCAGTAGATTTTTTCTGTGAAAAAGTTGTTATAATTTGCAAAGGTCCAGACCATATTTCCTGTATCATCTTTACCCTGCAGAGACATCAACAGCAATTCAATATGTGGAATAACAATCAACAGCACCAGCCAGAGCAGTACCGGCGTAAGAAAAATGAGCAACCCCAGGCGAAGATGATTTCTCATGCCACTCCTCCTGGATAGCAGCGGCAACTGTCAACATGGATACCAGCTGCAATAACATCCCCTTCACCAATATGGGCAAACTGCTGGTTTTGCGGCAAAGCAACAGTGAGTTCGCAATTACTTTGTTCTATAGTCGCGAGTAGTTTGGTATTGGAACCATCAAAAAGGATAGTGCGCACCTTAAGCGGGAAACGGTTGATATCTGCCATTTCCTCTGCAGGATTCAAAATGATAGATTCAGGGCGGATAAAGAGATCCAGCGAATCACCCTGGATCTCAGTGCCAGCCATGGCGCTGAATTCCAGGCCAAAGGATGTTTTCACTCTAAGCGGTGAGCTCGAGAGCACCGTCACCGGCAGGATATTCGCTTCACCGACAAACCCCGCCACAAAGCGGGTTGCAGGGTTGCTATAAAGATTTCTGGGAGTATCTATCTGTTCAAATCGGCCGTTATTCATCACAGCAACCCTGTCTGACATGACCAGAGCTTCTGACTGATCGTGGGTGATATACATAAATGTGGTCCCGACATCAGCCTGCAGTTTTTTCAACTCTATCTTCATCTGCTCACGTAACTTCAGATCAAGAGCACCAAGAGGTTCATCCAATAAAAGAAGTGATGGTTCAAGCACCAATGATCTGGCAATGGCAACTCGCTGTTTTTGTCCACCGGAAAGCTGTGCTATATCTTTTTGACCGTAACCATCAAGATGCACACGTTCCAGAAGGGCCTCAACCCGTTTTTCGATTTCTTTTGAAGACAGTTTCTTCCGCTTTAACCCAAAAGCGATATTCTCAAAAACATTCATCATCGGGAAAAGAGCCAGGTTCTGAAAAACCAGATTAACAGGTCGTTTGTTTGGAGGCACCGTGGTCATATCTTTGCCACGAATATAGAGTTTGCCTTCCGACGGTTGTAGAAAGCCAGCTATCATCCTTAGCAGGGTTGTCTTTCCACAGCCAGATGGTCCAAGGATTGAGAAAAAACTGCCATCCTCAACCTGAAAGTTAAGCGTATCGACAGCTAAAAACTCACCAAACTGCTTTTTCATCTGCTGAATATCTAAAACTGGTGCCATTACATTTTCCACATTTACTGGAGATTGAAAAAAAGCACATAGCGATGCCGATTCCTGAAAAGAATCGGCATCCAATTATGTTATTTACACGAAGCCTGGCTACTCTGGCTACTGAGCGGCTTTCACCATATCAAGGATTTTACCCTCAATCTGCTCGATTTCAGCAGACACCGGCGGATACCATTTAATGTTGTCAATATCAGCATCTGTAAAAGAGCGATTGATATTATCTCGAACCTCAGCTTCAAGAAACTGACCAGCCTCTCTGGAAGCTGTCGCATATTTCTCCTGATTGGAGAAAACCGCCGCATTTTCAGGGCGTAGCATGAAGTTTATCCACGCATAAGCCCCATCAACATTCTTCGCCTTGGCTGGTATAGCAAAAGTATCTATCCAACCCAGAGCACCACTTTTGGGAGCAACAAAGTCGATATCCGGGTTTTCGCCATGGAGCTTCCAGCCACCGTTATCCCAACCCATCGCCACGCTCACCTCTCCACTACGCACCATTTCCAGCAAAGCGTCACCATTTGACCAGTAATTTTTAACATATGGTTTGGCAGCAATCATATCCTTGGAAACAGCATCCATGAGGGTTTTATACGCTGTCGCATCACCATACTTTGCAAAAGGATCATCTCCACGAGCAAAGGCCAAGCCTATCAACGTAGGGCGCTTTAGGCGATAACTGATACGACCATCATACGCTTTATCGAGAAGGGCACTATAGTCTTTGGCATCTGGAGCCAGTTTAGTATTAACTATCAGCCCAGAGGTTCCATAGCAGAATGGCACACCATAGGAGTCATCACCCACGTTGGTATTCTTTTTCACCGCATCGAGCATGGAGGTGATTATCTGCTCATGTTGAATCTTGGCATAGTCCATGGGTTGATAAATTTTATATTCGGCCTGCACGGATGAGATACGGTCCTGACTTGGTTGAGCAAGATCGAAACCAGCCCCACGTGTTGCCCTCAGCTTTGCGATCATCTCTTCATTGTTAGTAAATGTCACCTCAACTTGCATTCCGGTCTCTTTCTCAAACTTCTCGATCAGTGGCTGAGGGGCATAGCCCTTCCAGGTAAGAATTTTGAGGGTATCTGCAGCCTGGGCATTGGCAGCAAATCCCATCACGGCAAGTGTTGCAATCGTAAACAATTTTTTCATGGCGGGTCTCCTTTGTCTTGGTGGGTTGATTACTCTCTTGAGATACTACTTTGCACAGCACTCTGCATGCTGAAATAAACTCCCACAATATCATTTGGCATTATGTGAATATTGTTTCTTTTAAAATAGTTAACCTGTCATAGCAAACAAACACCCTAGCCCTTCAAACTGCTACAATCAACGAATATCACTCTACACCTACGATCCTAACACAAAATTAACTCAAGAGTAATCAAGTTGTTATTATTCTATATCTTTTCACCTCTTATTCTGCGTTTTTGTTTACCGCTCCATCATTTCTTTATCTTTACCTATCTCATTTCAACACATCTCGTTTTTATTAGTGTCAGTCATGCCGAAACAGCCCATGCTCAAATTTCTCAACTAGGAGCATAGCTTTTTTTGACAGTTGTATGCAGTTACTGTAATGTCGTGCAGATAGAAAAGATCAGTATAAAAGACTGCTAAGCAACTAGTTTTACTTACCCCAAACCAAACATTTAACAAACTGAAACACGACAATTATGAAAAAGCTCTTGTACCTTCCCATTCTCGTTGCTCTTCTCTGCTCCTGCATACCTAAAAAACAAGAACTCATCATTTTACAGCATCCAGAAACCATGGATTTTGAAGAATGCAGGGTTGCTGACTGGGGGAGCAAAGAGGCGTTAAAAGAAAACGAGGAATGCGTGAAATCCTATGAGCAGCAGGGCTATACCATCTGGGGAACCAGATAAACCCATGCTTCAGACCTTTGTTAAATATTGGCTGATTGCACAAAGGCTACGAATGTGTATTGTTTAAATGTATGATTATCAGAATGTAGAATACGACTTGACAATGATTGCACTACTTTACGGTGAGACAATATGCAAAAATACTTTTTACCCATACTTACGGCTCTATTGCTCTTCATAATAACAGGTTGTGCCTCCACGCGAGACATGGCCACAATCAAACCCAGCCAAGACGCGCAAGGAGCTTTTTTTCAATCCGGAAACACTGACGACTATAATTTTTATTCATATTCTGATGGCTCTACGCCCGTCGCATACCTTGCCCTTGATAAAAAATATACCTTGCAAAGCCAGTTCTGGTATTCGGCTGAAATGAACAAGGCAATTTGGACAGCAACGTTGAAGGAAAGAAAAGACATTTTTGGCGAATACGACAACTATCGTGCCAGTGAAATACGTTCTTCAACGTCAGAGATTATCGGTTATATCACTACCAGATTTTATTGGGTGACTGCCTGGTTTGCAGAACCAGAAAGCACAGTCATCACTGTACCACCACCAGAAAGGAATGGAATGCAGTATGATCCAAATAGATGGTATAAGGATAGGTAACAGATCATAGGAGCGGCCAGGTAGAGAGATAAAAAACCGCTATATAGCGAAGGGCTTTCCCTGTTGCCACCAAAGGCAGAAATATCCGGAAATCTACCCGCATGACACCAGCAATGCAGGTAAGAACGTCGCCTCCCAGAGGTAACCAGGAAAAGAGCAGACTCCAGACCCCGAACCGCTGAAACCAATGTTGCATCTTCCCCAGTTGATCGGGCTTAAAATAAAACCAGCGTCGATCCTGATAGTGTAGAAGATAGCGGCCCAGAACCCAATTAACTGCAGCACCTAAAGTATTGCCGCAGGTCGCCACAGCAACAAGAATCCAGGAAGGCTCCCCTTGGCGAAGTAATCCATAAAGAATAACCTCGGATGAAAACGGCATGATGGTCGCAGCCAGAAATGATGCCCCAAACAGTAGCAGATACGACATCATGACTCTGTATTGCCAGATAGCATCTGCCACAATTCCCGGGCAGTGTTCTCGGCACCATCAAGGTCAATCTGGTAATCACTACGATTCGTTTTTTGCAGGTTATCAGTGAGGCAGGCAACAAGCTCTTCTATTTCAGCTTCTGATTCCTTAACAGTATGGAACAACCCGGCAGCTCCCTGACAAAGTTTTTCCAGATGTACCTGTTGTTCATTGTCCTGCATTTCCCGTAAAACAACCACTGACGGAAGTTTTAGAGCCAGGATATCCATGACACTGTTATAGCCCCCGTAGATAACAGTAGAACGGGAAGCTAGCAGGGATTCAACATATCGTCTGCCAGATGGCGGTTCAAACAGGCAGTAGGAGAGATCACCGAAAAGATTCTGCACCTCTTGATAGACAGCAACAGAACTCTCAATGTCCATAAATATGCGCCACATGCCTGGTTCTGGGCCTAATTTCTTCAAAGCTCCAGCCAGCACAGAGAGAAAAAAAAGAGATCGCTCACCGAGCCACGGAACAGCAATGGTTCCTGCATATTTTTTTGATCTCTTTGTATCATTTTCCTGTGCATAGCTCAGCTCACGTATCCGCGAGACATACCCGCACTCTGCAGGCCGGACCCCATACTGCGTCTCCAACTGCAGAAGATGTTCACCCCCAAGTACAGAAGAATCTCCATACCATAGCAGCGACGTGTAATGATCTCTAAACAGATTACGTGCCATTTCGGACCTTGCCTGGCTGACTGCACCGACTACACCGCGAACACCAAGAACCCACAGAGTATCTGCCAAATCAGTGGATTTAATTGCCGGGATTAGCTCACGGTGCTTGCCCTGTGGAGTGTGGTCACAAAGTACCAGTCGGGGCCGGTACAAGCTCACAATCTGTGTAATCTGAGCGGCACGCAATTCACCCAGATCATTATCGCTGAACATGGCATTGCCTATAATCCCGCGTGATTTCCCTTGCACAACCTCCGTTTCATAAGACGGCAGTTTTAACCAGTCGAGGGGGACAGTGCCAATCAGATCCTGACTCACTTTACAGCCGGACACAAAGAGCACACGCAGCTCAGGGTACATGCGGCGCAAAGCCATACCGATCGTAATACTGCGACTGGCATGACCAAGCCCGCGACCATCATGGGCATAGATAAGTATATCGAGACGTGGAAGTTCCATAATTTCCCAAAGTACCCTACTCCGTACTTTTTTTCCCATGCATATTCATGCTATATCTGTTTTCTTACCAGAGAGTTTCACGAAGCCGACAACAGTGCCCAGTTTATCCCCGGATCCTATTTCATGAAGATTGCCTATTACATGCCGTTCAAACCACTTGGCCATGCCAACCCGTCCGGCGATCTGGTCTTCGGCACAGAGATCCATGACCACCTCAACCAGGCTGGAAATACGTGTTACCTTGTCAGCCGGTTACGTTGTCGCTGGATTTTTCTGCAACCAGTGAAACTGTTACGGTTACTTATTGAACGACGTCGAGTCGTAGCGAAGCTACGGAAAAACCCTCCTGATATCTGGCTCAGTTATCACTGTTACTATAAAGCTCCAGATCTCCTTGGTACGTATTGCGCAAGAAAACTTAAGATTCCCTATGTGATTTTTCAAGGAATCTACTCTACCAAGCGCCGGCGTACATTGAAAACCTGGCCAGGATTCTATCTCAACAGGTCTGTTCTGCAGACAGCCAAACTGGTTATCACAAACAAGAGACGTGACGAACATAATCTGCTTCGCCTGCTCCCCCGAAACTGCGTCTGCTACATCCCCCCAGGTATCCACACGGAAAACTTCACCTTTAATAGCGAATCACGGAAAATAGTTCGAGAGCAGTGGAATATCGATAACGAAGTGGTCATCATGGCCGCTGCCATGTTCAGGCCCGGAGTAAAAACTGCAGGCCTCAAAATCCTTATTACTGCCTGTGCTGAACTCAAGAAGCAAGGTCGAGAGATCAGGCTTGTCATTGCTGGAGATGGTAAGACCCGTGAAGAGTTACAGCAGCTCTGTGATACACAGGGAGCAAACGTGATTTTTTGTGGCAAGATACCACGTCATGAGCTTTACACACTCTACAGTGGTGCCGACATTTTTGCCTTTCCCGGAATCGAGGAATCCCTTGGCATGGTCTACCTGGAAGCTCAGTCTTGTGGGCTGCCAGTGGTTGCCTATAAGGACTGGGGAGGCGGAGAAGCAATCATTGATGGCCACACCGGCCTTCTGTCACCGGCCGCAGAACCGGAACAGTTCACCGCAAACATCGACAAACTTATTCAGGATAACGTACTGCGGAGACGGCTTGGTCTCCAAGCGGCAGAGCACGTTCGAGCAAATCATGAATTATCCGCCAGCTACTCGAGCCTTGATGCGCTGCTAGAGAATGCTCAGCAGCAAAGGTGACTACGCACAATCTACCGGTACTCTCCCCATTTTTTCTCAACATCATTCTCCAGGAAATACGTTTCTACCATTCTAGCTCATGCATTGCACAATGGCAGCGGGTAACCTTACCTTCTCATCAGTTAAAAACTGCTTTGACTGTATTTGCTGGTAAGGCTTTGAAGCTGACACCACCTGAGCTGGCGAGAAGTTCGGACTAAGTTAATAATTTGAAACATATGTTACCATCTTCTTTGGATATCTGATATGTTCATCCGTAGTAGAATAGGTAATTGCTATTCCCCCCTTACCAGGGGCAATTCCAGCCTGCGTCATGCAAACAGCTTCAACAGATGAATACGGTAGATTTATATGCGGATTTTCAACGTCATTCTCGTCGCACTCCTCCTCTTTCTCCTGCCAGGTTTTGCTGTAGCCCAGAAAGAGAAAAAAAATGTGCTTTATCTCAACTCCTATCACGACGGCTATCAGTGGTCAGACCAGGAACTCCAAGGCGTCCGCAAAATTCTCAATGAAAGCAAATACAAAATAGATCTCCAGATTGAATATCTTGACGCCAAGAAATACAACTACGACTACATCAAACCCCGCCTTTACACCCTGTATAAAGAAAAATTCCAGGATGAAGTCTTTGATGTTGTGCTTATTTCAGATAATGATGCCTTAAATTTTATCCAGGAATACCGAGACGACCTCTTTCCAAATGTACCAGTTGTGTTCCTCGGTATTAACGGTATAGACACGGTAGACCTCTCACAAAGCGGTATCACCGGTGTCATCGAAAACTTTGACCTTTCCAAAACACTGAAAATAACCAGACGACTTCACCCGAATAAAAAACGGATGATTGTATTTGGTGACGACTCTGTTACCGGCCATGCAATTGCCCGTCAGGTCGCACAGCAGGTTTCCATCTCGGACCCTGATCTGGTAGTTGATATCTGGTTCAGCCTTTCCCTCGAGGAAACGACGCAGCGTGTACAACAACTCTCTGATGATACGTTTTTATTCTTCATCCCCTGGTATCAGACAATCAAGGGCAGGTTTTTTACAACTGAAGAAGTGATGAAAGAGATCTACGCCAACTCTTCCGTACCTATGTACACTGCCTGGGAATTCCTGCTAGGTCATGGAGTTGTGGGGGGGCGCCTGCTCTCCGGGCAGCAGCATGGAGAGTTTGCGGCCGAAATGGCGCTACGCATACTCAATGGAGAGTCAGCTGATGCAATTCCTATTGAGCTGGAACCGACCGGTGTCTACATGTTCGACTATGAGGTGATGAAGCGGTTAAATATCGATCAGACACTGCTCCCTGAAAATTCAACCATTATCAACAGTCCTACAATTTTCTATGAGTTATCAAAAGAGTTGTTCTGGACAATAATGGTCAGTTTGTTGCTGTTGCTTACAGCCCTCTTATCACTGCTAATCGCCATGACAGAGCGTCGAAAAGTTGAACGTAAAGCACTGGAACAGCTATCATTTCTCGAAACACTCATGGACACCATCCCACAGCTCGTCTCCTGGAAAAACAACGAGGGACGTTATCTTGGCGCCAACCGCTCATTTGCAGAATTCTTTGGGGTAGGAAGCCCTGATAAAATGGTCATGAATACAACCGAAGACGTCATTTCAGACCCGGAATATTGTCGTTGGTCCACAGGTACAGATAACGCTGTTGTCAATCAGCATAGGGCGTTCAGGAAGGTTCGGCGAAAAATTATCGACCATAATGGCGCTAAAGGATGGCTTGAAGTCAACAAGGTGCCTCTTCTTGATCAGGCAGGAAAAATTGTCGGTATTCTCAGCACAGCGGAGAATATCACTAAAGAGCAGAATCTTGAAAAACAACTCATCCAGTCCCAGAAGATGGAGGCTATCGGCACCCTCGCCGGAGGCATTGCCCATGATTTCAACAATATACTAACCTCTATCATCAACTCCACAGAGCTGGCATTAGGTGATGTCGAAGCTCAATCCCAGACTGCAAAAGACCTGTTACGGGTTCTGAAAGCCGCTCGACGTGGTGGTCGGGTAGTAAAACAAATATTGTCCTTTAGTCGCCCATCCAGTGAAGGATTTCAACCCACCGATATCTCACTCGTTATTCAGGAAGTACTTAGTCTCGTCGATGCATCGCTTCCAGCAAATATTAACGTTGATGTCGATATCAACAGAAGTAATATGATCGTTGACAGTGACCCCACCCAGATACACCAGGTCATCCTGAACCTCTGCACCAACTCGTTCCATGCCCTGCGCGATAAAGGTGGGAAGCTCCGTGTTCAGCTTATTGAAGCACCCCTTGATCACGAAAGAGCCACCGCCATGAACGTACCACCTGGAAATTACATTAAAATTGTAATATCGGACACAGGCCATGGTATCGATGCCAACATAATCGATAATATTTTTGATCCTTTTTTCTCAACGAAAGATATCACAGAAGGAACTGGCCTTGGACTTGCTGTTGTCCATGGTATAATCAAGGGGCATAAAGGTGGCATTCAGGTACATAGTACCCTCGGTGAAGGAACTACTTTTGAGATTTTTCTCCCAAAGAGTAGTCACACCGATATACTTTCTGATCAGGCAACTATTATGCTGCCATCAGGTTGTCTCTCCATCCTCTTTGTTGAAGATGATGAAGATCAACTCAACAGCGTACCACGAATCCTGAGAGATATGGGGCACAGAGTTGTCGCACTGCAGGACCCTCTGACAGCTATCCAGCGCGCGCGTATTGAACCGCATGACATAGATATCATAATTACCGACTACGATATGCCTTCACTCAATGGAACACAACTTGCTGAAAGACTGCCAGAATATCCTGTCATTCTTGTTTCCGGTAGAGAAGATGCCATTACAGCTGCCAAACCGTATCCAAACATTGTCAAGATCCTTATAAAGCCATATGACCGTCATGACTTAAAAATTGCCCTCAGCACCAAGTATGACAAGGAGTAGATAGCCCATGAACAAGATGTTGATTATAGATGACAATATCGAAGCATGTGAAACCATTGAGAGCCTTATTACCAGGCAATCTCATGCATGCGATATGGCCCATACACTAAAACTTGGTCTGGAGCATCTAAAAAGTAAAAGCTATGACGTTGTATTTCTCGACGTTCACCTGCCAGATGGCAATGGGCTGGAAATCCTCCCCAAAATCATGGAGCTACCCGACCCACCCGAGGTTATCATTCTTACAGGAAAAGGAGACCCGGATGGCGCAGAACTGGCTATAAAGGGTGGGGTGTGGGACTATATCCTTAAACCTTCAAGTGTAAGGGAAATCACTCTCACCCTTAATCGTGCTCTCAAGTATCGACAGGAAAAGACTGCCCGCACAGAACAGCAAAGCATGGATCTCAGTTCTGTTGTCGGTATCAGCCCAGGTATCAAAACCAGTCTCCAGCTTACGTCCAGAGCTGCCAGGTCTGACGCAAACGTGCTGATCACCGGCGAAACAGGAACAGGCAAAGAGCTTTTTGCGAGAACCATCCACCAGAACAGTCGGCGCTCAGCCCAGAAATTTATTGTCATCGACTGCGCTTCACTTACTGAGTCACTGGTAGAATCTACACTTTTTGGCCACAAAAAAGGCTCATTCACCGGTGCCCAGTCAGATCAACTCGGTCTCGTCAAACTTGCGGATGGGGGCACGCTTTTTCTCGATGAAGTTGGTGAAATGCCACTATCATTACAAAAGGTATTTCTGCGTGTCCTGCAGGAACGCCACTTTCGCCCTGTCGGAGCATCTCAGGAAGACACCAGCAATTTTCGCCTCATTGCCGCCACAAATCGGGACCTGGACATGATGGTTGAGCAGAGCGATTTTCGAAGTGATCTGCTCTTTCGAGTTAACACCATGCATATCCGCCTGCCTGCGCTCAGAAAGCGTGCCGAGGACATCAAGCCATTGATCCTTGCAAGAATGAAATATCTCAAAGATAACTATGGCATGGCTCCCAAGAAGCTTGCTGATGACTTCTTGAAAACCCTGCTGAGCTATGGGTGGCCAGGAAATGTCAGAGAGCTTTTTAACATACTGGAAAGGGCTATGGTTAATGCCGAGGATGAGAACACACTCTATAGTGTTCACCTCTCCAGAGAGTTGCGAATACAGGTAGCTAAAGCCCAGATCAAGCAAATGACTGGTTCAGAAGTAACCAGTGACGATGATTCTCCTGCAGGCGAAGGTGTCCTAAAAATCGGACAAGAGATATTCAAAGATATTTTTGACCGCTCCTTACCACCCCTGAAAGAGTTCAAGGGAATGACAGAAAAGATCTATTTGAGCGAAATAATCAGGCAGTGTAACGGTGATATTGCTGCAATTCTGAAAAAAACCGAGCTATCTCGATCACACTTTTATTCTCTTTTAAAAAAATACGGCCTGTCGCTTTAGAAACGACGTTTGCATGAGGCCAAACAAGCCCCGCTACAGAACTGGTTCTACCAGCAACATGTTGTCTGTTTTTTCGGACTAGTGTCTGAAAATCAGACCGCGCTTTGACATGCTCAATGCCATAACACGTTTTCATTTTCTATTTACTTTCATTGGGTTAAATACGTTATTGTATATCGCCCTCTCTCTTTGCACTATTGATCCGTGTCGTCAGTATCTGTATTTTACCAATACGGCACTTCCCACATCACGGGTAAGCAGGCTAATGAGCACCATAAGGCACTGAACCCAAAAGCTTTCCACACAACTTTCTCACTATGGCATGAAATATGCTTTCCCATTGAGATACATAAAATGACATACTGCTCTGAGCAGTCATATGTCCTGAGCCATTATAACAGGCAAAGTACTGGCTCCAGAGCAAAGAAAAAATATTACGCAGCAGCCGTCTGCTGCTGTTCAACGTTTTGATACTCACTGTTTTCAGCATACATGGAAACACTACCTGGTAACCACGAACAATGGAGTATGTTCATGCCCACTAACGCTCAACTCTCACGCTTCATGGAAGCAGCACGCCGTGTCGGTGCAGAAGTCACTCAACTTGATAATTTACAGGATGCAGCTTCCTATATTGCTGAACATTCTAGTGGTCAAGCTCTGGTCCCAGAAACCACACTTTCTGGAAAACTTAACCTGAAGACACTGCTCTCCGAGGCAGGTATAGACGTATATGAAGGTGACTTCCGTAATGCCGGAAACTTCCCGGGTTTAGGTATAACTTTTAGTAATTTTGCCATGGCCGATACAGGCACTGTAGTTCTTGAAAGCACCATTGAGAATATACGCCTGGCCACCACCCTTCCTGAAAAGCATTTTGTGATAGTTGATCCTGAAACCATTCTTGAGGACAATTTAGCCGCCATCGGGCCCATGACCACGATGCACAACGGACATGAGCCGCGCTTTGTCGCATACATCACCGGCCCAAGCCGAACTGCTGACATTGAGCGAGTACTGACCATCGGGTGTCATGGCCCCAGGGAGCTGCACATTATAGTGGTTGAGGGAATCTCCAGCGACCTTATGGAAATTTAATACAGGATATACAACGGAGAACTACAATGGCCACTGACCAATCATATAAAAAGAGCATTGAAACTGCCATCAATAACCCTAAGCTCAGCAAAGCATTACATCTTTTTGGTGATGCGTACCTCATTGCCAGGGAAAACGCCTACCGAGGCCTTGATTTTGACGCCATGCGTCAGGAGCTGGCGGCCATCAAAGATGATGTTCGTCTCCGCAGAAAGGAATTACTTGCTGAATTTATCAAAAACGCGGAAGCAGCCGGTTCTACAGTCTTTGTTGCCAAAAACGTAAAAGAAGCCAATGATTACGTAATTAATCTGGCAAAGACGAAAGACGCTAAACTGATTGCAAAGTCTAAATCCATGGTTTCCGAGGAGGCCCATTTCAACAAAGCCATGGAAGCAGCAGGCATCCGCGCCTCTGAAACTGACCTTGGAGAATGGATTGTCCAGCTTGCTGGCCAGCGGCCAAGCCATATGGTTATGCCCGCTATCCATATGTTCAAAGAAGAAGTGGCAAAACTGTTCAGCAAAGAGACCGGCAAGGAAGTAGCTCCGGAGATCAAACCTCTTGTTGACGTTGCCAGAGAGCGATTGCGCCAGGAATATTTTGATGCAGACATCGGGCTTACAGGTGCAAACTTCCTGGTAGCCAACACTGGCGGTATCGGACTTGTTACCAACGAGGGCAATGCCCGCCTCTGTGCGACCATTCCAGACACTCATGTAGTATTCGCGAGTATCCACAAGCTGGTTCGAAACGTCGAAGATGCCATTAAAATCACAAGACTACTGCCACGTAACGCTACTGGCCAGTTACTTACCTCCTATGTGACCTGGATCCGCGGAACTGTGCCATGTGAGGGTAAACCCAAGGAACAGCACATTGTCCTGATAGACGGCGGCCGTGAAGCACTCTATGAATCAAAGGCCTGCCAGGATGCTCTGCGCTGTATCCAATGCGGTGCCTGTGCCAACGTCTGCCCGGTATATCAAACTGTTGGTGGGCATGTTTTTGGCTCTATCTACATCTCTGCCATCGGCATAATACTCACCGCCTTTTACGAAGGTCTGGACAAAGCCAGAGAACTTACACGTGCCTGTATCGGCTGTCGTTCGTGTACTGCTGTCTGCCCATCCAATATCGACCTCGAAGAGATCATATTACATCTGCGTACCCAGGTAACCAAAGAGTACGGCATGGGTGTAATTAAGAATGTGGCGTTCAAAGCGGTCATGAAAAACCGTGGTCTCTTCCATTCCATGGTACGCGCCGCCTCTAAACTGCAGCGCCCGGTCACTCACAAAAGCCGCACTACAGAAGAAAAACGTGTAATCAGACATCTCCCCATGCATTTTATGGATAGAGATTTTACTGAATGGCGCGATCTTCCTTCTGTTGCTGAAACCTCATTCCGTGACACCTTTCCGCATATCAGACAGAAGGTGACTAACCCAAAATACACTGTTGGGTTCTTTGTGGGCTGCGGTGCGGATTTTGTCTATCCTGAAGTAGGAACCAGCCTGATTAAGGTATTGAACGCCCTTGATGTAGATGTTGTCTTCCCGCAGAAGCAGAATTGTTGTGGCATTCCAGCCCTCTACTCTGGTGATACCGAAACTGGCGTCTATCTGGCAAAACAGAACGTGGAGGCATTTACAGAAGCCAATGTTGATTACATCATCAGCATCTGCCCGACATGCACTATGGGAATAAAGCGAGATTTTGTCGAACGCCTCGCTGATCATCCCGACTGGTCTGCCAAGGCACTTGCACTAAGCGATAAGACCATGGATGCAGCGGCCTTTCTAGAGAACGTGCTGGGAGCTTCAGAGAAGTTGGGCGATATTCAATCCCAAGGGTCAGTTTCATATCACGATTCCTGCCATCTTAAACGGGGGAATAATGTACATAAAGAGCCTCGTGCTCTTTTAGGTGCATCCGGTTTTGAAATAACAGAAATGAAAAACAGTGACCGTTGCTGCGGATTTGGTGGAACCTATTCGTTTCTCAGCCACCCACAGATCTCCAAACAGATCACCCAGGACAAGGTTGAAGCCATCAAGGATGCCAATGTTAAAACTGTGGCCATGGACTGTCCCGGCTGCATGATTATGTTAAAAGGTGCCATGGGTAAAGCGAACCCCAATATTCGCTGTGCACACACAGTTGAGCTCATGGCTGAAGCCCTTGAGAATAAAACGAAGTAATCGTCCATGGACCCACCCGGCAGTGTTGTTACCAGCACTTCCGGGTCCATATCTCTCAGATTTACTAAGGAGTTGCAAATGAGCGAAAGATTGCCGAAGGTTGACAACCTCTGCACCAATCCGGATAACCATAAAGCACACATGTGTGAACTGCGCCTTGCCGGCCGAACCAAAGAACTATTAAAATACCAGCAAAACCCAAAATTCGTCTGTGGCAACTGTGCCACGGAAGCAAACGACATTGGAGCCCTATGCGCACCCGGGCCAATAGATGATAAATAGCAGATAACGTTAACCTGCTTAAGTCGATTCTCCTTCACCAACTCAGCCATCAATTCGTCTGGGTTGGTGATTTTTTTTGACTCTAATCAATGCTGTTCCTGACAGGAGTAGGTACTCTGACTATACACGCTAATCACAATACCCATAACCTCTTGTAACGAGAACGAACATGAATTTTCTTCGACTACTCCCTGTCTTCTTCAGCTTTTTCCTGATCGCTGCCCACTTTCAGCGTGCAGATGAAACGCTACTCGCTATTTCCTGCCTACTCGCTCCAGGTCTGCTCTATTTTACCCGACCGTGGAGTGTCCGCATCTTGCAATCAATGCTTGTTTTCGCTTCTATAGAATGGTTAATGACATTATTACACCTCGTTCAAGTACGGCAGGAAATTGGATTGCCCTGGACCCGGCTCTCTCTCATCCTCTCCCTGGTTGCACTGTTTACCATTCTATCAGCACTGCTTTTTCAACTGAAACCTGTTCGGAAGCGTTATGGTTTATAGGTAAAATCAGTTAGTTTTACCAACAACGCCAATACGTCAACCTTTCGTTTAACACATCTCTTCATTCCCCTAACAACTCCAGGCATTATCCGGCAAGACCCTAATACACAAAGGTTTTTTCCACTATTTTAGTTCTGGCTTTAACATACCGTTTTACGATATAATCGTTGTCATAATAGGTAAGAACAGAATCCATTCGACCACACTAGATGGAAACTGCCCGATAACAATAACATTATCATTAACCTCAAACTAAGACGCGACCACATGGCCACGACTCTCACGTACAGACATTCACTCCTCTACAGTTCACTCATTTCAGTTCTTCTCCCATTCTGCACGGTAAATAGTGCTATGGCTAGTGCAGTGCAACCTCCGGAAGATGAAACACTGCAGTACCTTAAAAGTCTTTCAATTGAAGAATTGCTGCAGACACAGATCACTTCTGTCTCTAAAAAATCTGAGTCACTCTTCGACGTTGCAGCAGCTGTAACGGTCATAACGCAGGAAGACATCGAACGCGCAGGTGCGCTCAGCATCCCTGAAGCTCTGCGGCTTGTACCTGGCCTGCAAGTGGCCCAGCTCGACGGATCCCGCTATGCAGTCAGTTCACGAGGTTTCAATGAATACTTCGCCAATAAGCTGTTAGTGTTAATTGATGGCAGGTCGGTATACACTCCACTGTTCTCCGGCGTTTACTGGAATGCCCAGGACACCATGATGGAAGATATCGAGCGCATAGAAGTTATCCGTGGACCTGGCGCAACAGTGTGGGGTGCAAATGCCGTTAACGGCGTTATCAATATTATTACGAAGAATAGTGCTGACACTCAGGGAGGGCTTGTGTCCACTGTTGTCGGCAGCCACATTCAACCTATGGTTTCAGCCCGCTACGGTAGTCGGCTTGACGACAATACGACTTTCAGAACATACGCCAAAGGGTTTAAACGGGATGATTATGACAGCACCTCTGGTGGAGACGCCCATGATGCGTGGGAATCGTTACGGGCCGGATTTCGTGCAGATCGTCTCCACACCAGCAAGGACACCATCTCCCTGCAGGGTGAATTATATGACAATGAGGCAGATGGAACTTTTGACATTCCCACTTCCGGAACTACTCTTATTACCAACACAGAAGGTACAGAAGATTATAGCGGCGGACATCTCCTGGCAACGTGGGAACACCGCTTTACAGAGCAGTCCACTCTGGATTTTCAACTCTACTATGACCATACGAAACGTGACCAGGTCGTTGCAGAGGAGACCAGAGACACAATAGACATCGAATTTAAACATCACTGGGATCCGGCCGGTGCACATGATATCGTCTGGGGTGGCAATTATCGGTGGACCGAGGATGATATTGACGGAACTGACTATATTTCGTTTGACCCGAGCAGTAAACATGACAATCTTTGGAGTGTGTTTCTGCAGGATGATATCAACATTATCCCAAACACAGCATGGATAACCCTTGGTTCCAAGTTTGAACATAACGACTACTCAGGGTTTGAAGTGCAACCAAGTGCCAGATTCCGCTATAAACCGACAGAAAGGCAAATTATATGGGCAGCGGTATCCCGGGCTGTTCGAACTCCTTCCCGCTCAGATCAAGACATCATGGCTAATCTGGGTACTGCAACAGTTCCCCCCGGCATTCCAGTAAACCTTCGTCTCGAAGGTAATGATGACTTTGATTCTGAAGAACTTATTGCTTACGAGCTGGGATATCGCTGGCAGGCAAGTGATACGTTTTCTCTAGACCTTGCCACCTTTTACAATGAATACAACGACCTGCGTGCACTAGAACCAGGCACGCCATACCTCGACATGTCAACATTCCCTCCATCCCCGGTTTACCCTACTGATATAGAAAACGGTCTGGAAGGGGAGACATATGGTTTTGAACTTCAGGGGACCTGGCAGGCCACCGACAACCTCAAGATCTTTGCGGCCTACACCTATATCGATTTCGACCTACATTATAAAAGCCCATCACTGGCAGGAAACAATATCAGCGAAGAAAATTTGACACCTCAGCAACAATTCCAAGTCCGCTCCTATCTGGATCTGAGCCACAACATCTCCCTGGATGCCGAGTTATATTACGTTGATGAGCTGGAAGACAGGGGCATTGATGATTACGTACGATTTGACATGCAGTTGAGCTGGCAGGCCAATGATCATCTGAAGTTAAGTATTGCAGCTGAAAATCTGTTCGACTCGGATCATCAGGAATTCCCGGAACGCCAGGACATAGTTCCTTCAGAAATTCCTCAACAGTTCTGGGTAAAAGCTACCTATTCATTTTAAAGCGGATACTACTTTTAACAGATGGCAACTGCCTTGAAATATTTAAGCTCTCATGACGGGAGGGGTATATCTGCACTTACAGCCCTGCTCTTCATTGCGCTGCTGACTATGCCTTTTACGGCTTTAGCAAAGCAGGTAGGAGAGTACCATATCAAAGCAGTATTCTTGTGCAACCTCACGCCATTTGTCAATTGGCCAGCCAGTACTCAACTAGAAAATGAGTCTTTTGTGATAGGCATTTACGGACCGGATCCTTTTAAATCTATCCTTGATAAAGTAGTCAGTGGTGAAAAAAAGGATAAAAAACAGGTGGAAGTTGAGCGTTATACGCAGTTCAGTGAACTCGATCCGAGAAAAATTAATATCCTTTTCATCCATTCCTCAAAAATGGATGATTGGCAGGACATCCAACAGCATATCTCAGGATTCCCAATACTCACCGTAGCTGATGTTGCCGGCTTCCCTGAACAGGGTGGGATGGTTAATCTTCTGAAAACCGGGAAGAAAATCCAAGTGGAAATTAACCTCAATGCCGCCCAACAGGCCGGGCTCTCCATGAGTTCCAAACTACTCAGCCTTGCCCGCATCGTCGAGTAACGGTAATGGCAGCTATCAACTGATCTTTTTACCCGGCAACATACTGCTGAATCCCACAGCAATTATTGCCAAGACTGCTGCCATAAAAAAACTCATTGAAAAGCTCATGGTCGACTCTGCCAGCATACCGGCAATTGCAGGACCTGCAATCTGGCCAATACCAAAGGCAAAGGTGACAAAGCCAAAGGCTGCGGCCGCACTCTGTGGTCCGGCGCAATCCCCTACCAGAGCGGCCATAATCGAGGGCACCGACCAGGCAACTATGGCAAAGCAAAATATCGATACATAGACCGAAGCCGTTGGCAGTTTCAGTGCTACCAAGACGTAAGCTACTGCCTGAATAGTAAAAACCCACATCAGAGCGCTCTTTCGGCTGTAGCGATCTGACAGGTAACCTAAAAGCGGCCCGGAACCAAGACTTAACAACCCAACCCACGACCATAAGTTACCGGCCGCAACCTCACTCATACCCCTGTCCTGCACTAGCGATGTCACCATGAAGGTAATGTAGATGACATAACTGAAACCAAAAAGAAAATAGATCACAGCACAATGTAAAATACGTCTATCAATAGTCAGAGCTGATCCTGCCCCAGTATCAGGCGATTCGCATTTCTGAGTTGGCGTTGTCTCTGGTACAGGTTCGGTTGACGGACGATTCCTGATTAGTACCAAACAGAGCAGAGCAATAATCAGAACCACCCCACCAAGTACCAACCAGCTTACGCTCCAGCCATCACCAAAAGCGTTTAAAGCAGGCACAGCTTTACCGGAAAAAAGAAGTCCAAACCCATTGCCCATTACACACAAGCCAGCAGCACGACCTCTCCTGCCAGGTTCAAACCACATGGAGATGAGTGCCATGATCGGCACATTGGCAAGAGCGCTACCGATACCTGTCAGACAATAGAGAACCACTATCCACCAAAATTCACCTGTGCAACCAACAAGCACCATTGACAGACCAACCAAAACAAGGGCCAGAAAAATCAGTATCCTCGATCCCAAAATCCTACTCAATCGCCCACACAGCAGCACTGCCCCCAGGTATCCACAAAAATTTACGGTGGATACTAAACCCATTTGCACATAACTGAGCTGCAGTCCAGCCCCCATCGCCGGCAACATCATACCAAAAGAAAATCTTCCTATGCCAAGGCAGGCAAAGAGGCCCAAAATTCCAGCAAATACAATTACCCAACAGTATGATTGACTATCTGACGCAGGTAACAAACCTGATTTACGCATAAACTCACCTCGGGGCCAAAACCAATACTGCTCTTCTGCTGTAGATATAGCCTGAAATTATGGTTACAGTTTCGTTTTGTATTTTCTTCGTATGACATTATAGTCTTACCGATATTGATTACCCTGTATACGGGTTAAGAGCAAGCGTTGGCAGCGTCATTGTCCGGTTGTAAGAACATACCGATATTCGCACCTGTCATCGCTTACACGATAACTTTTACAATCCCTGGGTGCTACCATGTTCAATGCAGAAAAACTGCTTGGTTCAATTATGCGTGAAGTTGCAGGTTCAGGTTCTGTCGGCAAGAAAAAGAAAAAGAAAAAAAAGGGTAACGCATTGGTAAGCCAGCTAAAATCCGGAGTTGGACTCATGACAGCTATAGGACTTGGAGTCGGAGCCTACGAAATACTCCGTACTAAGACACAACAGCCCCAGACAACGTGGCAACCCGGACAACAATCGACTATGCCGCCAACACCACCAACACCAGGACCCACTTCACAAGCCGCCCCCCATATGCCACCACCGGTACCTCCCCCGCTGCAGCCAAGTGCTCCAACACCACCAACAACTTCACCCGCTGCCACAAACACTCAGGATCTGGCTCGTCGTATGATTCAGGTTATGATTGCTGCAGCCCATGCAGACGGAACCGTGGATGAAGAGGAAGAGCAGGCTGTGCTTGACCGCTTAAAAGGTGAAGATCTTAGTCAGGAGGAGCGGATATTCCTCCTCACGGAACTTCACACGCCAAAATCAATTAAAGAGCTAACAGAAGGTGTTGGCGACCCGTCCACCGCCAAGGCAATGTATATACTGGCAGTAAGTGCTGTCGACATCGACACGGAACTTGAACGGCGCTGGTTTGATGAACTGGCAAGTGAACTTGGGCTCAGCAAAGCTATACAATCCTTTATTGAAGAGCAGAGCTAACCCGCAGTGCTCATGAACATTTTGTAAAAATTCTTTTAGCTAATTGTAATGAAAAACCACCTGTTTAAGCGTTATCATCTTCTATTTCACAAAATGTTCACCAGAGGCCCGTCCATGCGAAGCCATCTTCATCACTGTTTTGCCAGTAAATATAGACTACTCTGGTTTACTGGCAAAACGTTGAAGCTGGCACCACCTAAGCAGGTGAAAAAATCAGGGAGGGGGTAACATTACTGGCCACGTTATGTCGAGCACCAGGTTAGCCAGTTTGCAATTTTCTCACGTAACTCATCGGGATTAATCGGCTTGGAAATATAATCGTTCATGCCATGTTCAAGGCATTTTTCACGATCACCTTTCATGGCATTGGCTGTCATAGCGATAATCGGGACACCACTGTATTCATGAGTGCTTTCTCGAATTTTACACGTGGCTACAAGGCCATCCAGCTCCGGCATCTGCACATCCATCAGCACAAGATCGTAGTGTTTTGTCTTCAGCATATCGAGAACTTCCTTTCCATTACCAACGGCCTGGGCCTGATAACCAAATTTTTCTAACAGACAAATGGCTACCTTCTGGTTTGTCGGGCAATCATCAGCCACCAGAATATGAATATGCTGATTGGCTGCTTCAACACTGAAACCAGTTCGTGTCACTCCCACGTGCTTATTACATAGAGTATCGGTACCTACACCAGTAAACAATTCCGGTTTTAGGAGAATCTGCTCAGCCTCATTAGCAACCATGGCGCGCCTTTCAGCCATATCTACCAGCACATTTTTATTGGAAAATCGTTTTTCATATGCAGTTGCAAGCCGGATTGTAAACCAGAATTGTGAGCCCTGATCCGGTTCACTGCGAACACCAATTTGACCATGCATCATCTCCACCAAACGCTTGGAAATAACCAGACCAAGCCCGGTCCCCCCGTATTTACGTGTCATCGAGCTGTCTATCTGGGAAAACGATTTAAACAGCCGTTCCTGCCTGTCTAGCGGAATTCCAATACCGGTATCACTCACCTCAAAATAGAGTGTTGCACTATCTGAAGTTATCTCTTGTGTCTCAACCCGAAGAGTCACAGAACCCTTGGCAGTAAATTTAATAGCATTGCTGACCAGATTAAGCAGTACCTGGCGAATTCTATCAGGATCACCTTTCAAGGTTGTCGGAATTGCCGTATCCATGGTGGCTTTTAATTCCAGGCTTTTCTCCCTGGCCTTAAAGGCCAATAGATCAAGAATATTTTGTAAAGTAGCCTGCAAATTAAAATCAATTGTTTCAAACTGCAGTTTGCCAGCCTCAATTCTTGAATAATCGAGGATATCGTTGATAATCGTCAACAGAGCATCCGAACTTGCCTGGATACTCTCAACATAACTCATTTGCTTTTCATTGAGCGGGGTGTCATACAGCAGGCTGGTCATGCCCACTACACCATTTAGCGGAGTACGAATTTCATGACTCATATGAGCCAAAAATACACTTTTCGCCTGGTTTGCCACTTCGGCCTGCTCTTTAGCAGCTGTAAGCTCCGTTGTACGCTCCCTGACCAGTTCTTCAAGATGGTCACGATGTTGGGTAAGTTCATCATTTGCAAGTTTACGCTGAGTGATGTCCTCAATGGTCCCAAGGATCCCGATTACCTCCCCCCTTGCATCATGAAGTGGTACCTTGCAGGTATCAATCCAACATTTCTGTTTATCTGAACGAACAAGAGTCTCCTGAATATGTAGGTTCGCTTTATTGCTGTCCATCACCTGCTGGTCACAAAGGCGAAACCACTCTGTTTCCGCTTCTGTCCAAGGCAATTCATAGTCTGATTTACCAACAATTTCCTCAACGGCCATCCCTGCTGCCTCACTAAACAGTTGGTTACAGCCAAGATAGTTGCAATTTCGATCTTTCCAGAATACCAGGAGAGGAATATTATCCATGACAAGTTGCAGCATCTCCTGAGATGCCCGCATAATCTCTTCAGCCTGTTTGCGGTCACTAATATCGACTATCACCCCCTGATAATGAGTAATATTACCTGCACTATCCCGTATAATGAGGGTGCGATCATCTACCCAGACAACACTGCCATCTGCAGCAATCAGCCTGTATTCCTGAGTGAAACTTGTATTCTGAAGGGGCTGACTGTGGCGAGTTACCTCGTTGGCAACCCTTTGCAGGTCATCAGGATGGATAATATCTGCATAAGAAATTCGGCCTGAATACAGATCGGCGGGTGTATAGCCGAACTGGCTCACATTGCTGGTAACAAATTCAACCGGCCATCCCTCTTTCGCCAGCCATGAGATGGCTACAGCAGGACTCTGGTTTACAATTCTTTCCAGCAGCCTGCTTCTGTCAATGAGGGCCTTTAACTCTTTATTATTATGAGCACTGCTTGGGAAATCACTTTTTTCAGACATAAGAGCAAATCACTTTCGTACAATTAACACCAAAATAGCTGCCAAATCCTAATACTATAACTATACATCAAGACTATCGTGTAGTGCCATCTATAACAATCTCTATTGGGTTTTCAGCAATATTACTCAAAGATAATGATTTGCAGACAAAGTAAACCATTTCTCTTGTGACACATCTGACAACTCACCACTAGCATCGTCTTGAGTTGGCCATAGAAATCTGATATAACAAATAATATCATCATAACAGATTCCCTTATCGCTGTTTTTCCACGTACTAAATACCCAGGGACAACCAATCCTAATGAGCGTAAACACAAGCCGTCACCTCCCAGGATCAATCCGCTACCGGATTCTTGTATTCTCGATTCTGGTTACCCTCGTCCCTTCTATTGGTATGGGCTGGTTCTGGTACGATATCTCGCGAAAAACCACAACTGCCAAAGTTCAACAGAAGTTCATGGCTTCCGCGGATATTATAGAACGTGAAATAGGACTCTGGCTGAAAGAGCGAAACTATGACCTACGGGTTTTCTCCAATTCTTTTGTAGTTGCTGAAAATCTCGCCATCTATCAACACAATCAACAAGAGAGCAAGGAGATAACGAATGATACAGAAACAGCTTTACGAAAGATCAGCACTTACCTGGGAATAATAATTCGAAATTTCAATTCCTACCACAGCCTGTCTGTGCTTGATGCCGAAGGCAGGGTTCTCGCTGCCTCGACTCCAATTCAGCAGGAGGCATTTATCCCAATCGCGGAAAGCTGGAAACAACAGATAACCCGTAGTCATTTTTTTATCGGTGATCATTTTTTCACTAACGGCGAGGGCTCACCACTTGCCCTGGTTGGAATCCCCCTCTTAAGCAATGAAGATAATACCATCATTGGCTATTTCATTCTTCACGTTCACCTTGACACTATTCGATCCCTCCTCTTTTCTTCACTTCCGGGCAATGAGGCAAAAATCGGGCATTGCCAAATGACTCTGCTGGAAGCAAGTGGCAGGATACTCTTTGACACCCACAAGAGCGTAGCGTTAGAAGAGCATGACGCCGTCGCAGAGACCATACAGGAGCTATTCAATCACCCTGGAGTACTCCATGAATACATAAATGAAAATCAGGTCCAAGTCCTGAGCATGGCATTCACGTTCAACGATATCCCCTGGTCACTTCTTATCACAGAAAATAAAGACGCTATATTTGCAAGCATTATGGAGGCCCGAAACAGAATTTTGCTCATTGCCATACTCATGACGGTTGTCATCGGTGGAGCAGCTATACTCATCTCCAGACAAATAATCATCCCACTCCAGGCCCTGACCAAAGGTGTTTTAGAAGTAGCCAAAGGCAACTTACGCGTTACTGTCCCCGTGCGGCGTAAAGATGAGTTGGGTATCGTTACCGAGATGTTCAACGAGATGGTCAGTCAGCTCTGTGAGACACAATCAAAGCTGGAAGAAATGGCCACAACTGACCCATTAACCGGTCTTGCAAATCGTAAACAGATTATGGAGAGCCTTGACATGCAAATGGAAGGGTACTGCCGCCACGCCACCAATTTTGCAGTGCTACTGCTTGATATCGATTTTTTCAAGATGGTTAATGATACATATAGCCACCCGGCAGGAGACAGTGTTCTGGTAGAAATATCTACTATCTTACGCCAAATGCTGCGGACCCTGGATACGGCCGGCCGCTATGGTGGAGAGGAGTTTATCGTTATTCTCGACACTACGGATTTACATCAAGCGGCACAAACCGCTGAGCGCATTCGACTCGCGGTGGAACAACACCATTTCAAGTGGAAAGATCAGCTGATCAAGATAACTGTCAGCATTGGTGTGGCAGCTATCACAATTGATGATCAATCGTTATCCAATTTGATCAACAGAGTAGATAAAGCACTATACGAGGCAAAAGCAAAAGGACGCAACAGGATCGTGTTCGACTCGCCGTTATCTCTTCCTCATTTTGAAGACTCGGCCAGTATCATTGAGATAAACTAGCCGGTTTTACCTACATTTATGGACGGATTAGTTTGCGGGAATTGAAAGCAAAGAGTAATACACCCAACCAGACTTCCCATCGGGCAAAACAACTTTTATCCAATTTCCCTGATGCCCTTTAGCTGTAACACTGCTCCCCTTCTCAACTATTGTTACACGCTTGCTTCTTTTTCCCGGAGCAGCACGTATATTGCTTTGTTTTGCAAGCTTCAACGTTAACGGACTTACAAAGTCAGTATAATGCCGAGAATACCTTTTTTTAACGGAAGAGGTATCAACACGCTCCGTGTTAATAAGTTCCATCGCCTGGGCAGCAAGAAGTGATGCTTTCTCAAAATTTCCATTCTCTAGTTCAAGATTACTTTCCAGTATCAACGTTCCCGCTTTTTCAACTGCTTCCTGCTGCCCGGGAGAGCTTGTTTCGCTGAATGTCTCGATCTCTGTTTCAATCTCTGCAAGATAGGCCACAGTTTCTACTTTTGTGCTTGCCGCAGGTGTCCGGATTGTATTAGTCGCAATTTCTTTGGCAAGGCTTGGTTGACGCCCTGACTTGAGTCGAGCAATTTCTTCCTGTTGTTTGGCAAGCTCCATCTGTAGACTGGCGTTATTAATACTACGCTCAGCCAGCAAAGCATTGAGACGATCATTTTCTTGTTGTAGAAGATTGTTCTGCTCCGTTGCGTGCAACGCTTGCAACTCAGCATTTTTCATTGAGGTGCAACCCGTAACCAGCAGTAGCAAAATAACTATTGCCAAGAAGCTCTTATTAAAAGGTCGAGAGAGATTCAACGTATTTATCCTTCGGACGAGATACTTCGTCATAATATATAGTGAGTCTGGATTATCTTGAGCACAAGCAGTCCAACGCCTGGCAAACTCTTACCCTACACTCAAGATACTACCTCACAACATCCCGAACTCCAACACGTTTATTCAACTACGAGTCTGGCGGACTCCGGTCATTTTAAACGGAAACCGGTCGTCAGTTACCTGACATCGTCACGAACAAGCTCTTTACTAGCAACTCTTCAGAGCCTAACACCACCTCAGCTCCCATGCATTACCATTTTCGCTACAACCCTTGCGCACAGCTGCAATGTGCCATATATTATTTTCTTTTTATCATCAAATAGTTCCAAAGCACCTTTCATCCGTATTGAAAACAACACACACAAGGTGATCTCAATGAAAAAACTCCATTACTCCACACTTGGCCTGACAAATACCAAAGAGATGTTTGCCCGCGCAATGGCTGACAAGTTCGCAGTTCCTGCATATAATTTTAATAATATGGAACAGTTACAGGCCATAATTACCGGCTGCATCCAATCTGGTTCTCCTGTAATTATTCAAGTCTCAGGAAGTGCTCGAAAATATATAGGTGCTCCTTTTCTCCCACACCTGGTTGCCGGGGCCAGAGCAATGGTGGAAGAACTTGGTTCTTCTATCCCTGTCGCTCTCCACCTCGACCATGGAAACTCCTTTGAACTTGCCAAGGATTGTATTGATTCTGGCTTTTCTTCAGTTATGATAGATGCATCACATCACAGCTTTGAAGAGAATGCCAAGCTTTCCAAAGAGGTGGTTGATTATGCCCATGACCATGATGTTACTGTAGAAGCAGAACTTGGAGTGCTTGCCGGAATAGAGGATGAAGTTGTTGCAGAAGAAAGCAGTTACACACGGCCCGAAGAAGTTGAACGGTTTCTAGAATTGACAGGGGTAGACAGTCTGGCAATCTCCATCGGCACCTCTCATGGAGCCCATAAATTCAAGCTCAAGCCTGGCGAAGAACCGCCTCCACTGAAATTTGACATTTTAGAAGAGATTGAACACCGGGTTCCCGGTTTTCCGATTGTTCTGCACGGTGCCAGTTCAGTAATGCCAGAACATATTGAAAAAATAAATGCTTTTGGCGGAAATATGGAAAACACCGCAGGTATCCCTGAAGAGCAACTGCGTCGCGCCGCTGCCTCAGCAGTATGCAAAGTCAACATAGACAGTGATGGCCGTCTGGCAATGACTGCAACGATAAGGGAAATATTTGCTAAGAAACCGGCTGAATTTGATCCGCGAAAATATCTGGGACCGGCCCGTGAAGAGCTTGTAAAAATGATCATTCATAAAAACACCAGCGTCCTTGGCAGTGCAGGTCGCTATTAATCTTTTAGGATTAAACAGCCATGAGCGAAAATGACGTGTTGATGGATTATAAGGATTTTCTTGTAACAAAACTAGGTGAGTGTACTCTACCCTCCCCCATGCAAGGAGTCTCATTCACCCAGGATGATGATGCAGTGCTCTACCACACCTTGCATAAAGAGGTGCAGCCGTACATTCAGGAAGGCAAACAACTTCCCACATTTGAAATGGCTGGCCCCAGAAAAACTATTTTTTTCGAGCCCGACGTGCTCAGTTGCGGCATCGTTACCTGTGGTGGTCTCTGCCCTGGCCTTAATGATGTCATTCGTGCCATCGTCCTCTGCCTGCACCACCACTATGGGGTAAAAAAAGTGCATGGCTTCCGTTACGGATTTGAAGGATTGAATCCATCATACTACCACAGCCCTCTTGATCTGACCCCTGATCTCGTAGGTGGAATCCATCAGAAAGGCGGAAGCGTACTCGGTAGTTCGAGAGGACCGCAGGACCCTAAAATCATGATTGACACCCTTGTTCATCTGGGCATTGGCATCCTTTTCGTTATTGGTGGTGACGGCACTCTCCGGGGGGCAGAAGCTCTTAGCAAGGAGATTGAAAAGCGTGGACTAAAAATCAGTGTGATCAGTATTCCCAAGACCATTGATAATGATATTTGCAATGTTGACATCAGCTTTGGCTATGAGACAGCTGTTGCGGAATCCCGTCGTTCCACCTCAACAGCCCATGTAGAGGCGACAGGAGCACGTAATGGCATCGGCCTGGTTAAACTCATGGGCCGAGAATCCGGTTTCATAGCTGCTGCTGCTACGCTAGCCAATAACGAAGTAAACTTTTGCCTGATTCCGGAAGTTCCGTTTTCACTGGACAATCTCATGAAAGCCTTAGAAAAACGGTTACGATTACGAGGCCACGCCGTAATTGTTGTCGGAGAAGGCGCCGGTCAGAACCTGTTCGATGATAATCTCGGCGAAGATGCCTCCGGAAACAAAAAGCTTGGAGATATCGGCCCGTTGCTGAAAAATTCCATCCGCCAGCACTTTAAAGCCCAGGCATTGGACATTTCCTTAAAGTATATCGACCCAAGCTATATGATTCGCTCCACTGCAGCCTCTGCGTCTGATTCAGCGTTCTGCCTGCAGCTTGGACAGTATGCTGTACATGCTGGCATGTCCGGACGTACCAACATGCTGGTAGGGCACTGGAACAACCAGTTCACCCACGTACCTATTCCTATGGCAGTACAATCAAGAAAGAAAGTCGATCCGCGCGGCAAACTCTGGGCCAGCGTTTTAGCTTCCACCGGTCAGGCTAACTCCATGCTCTGATAGTGATGTGCCGGGAACTCCTTTCCCGGCACATCAGTAGCACCAGTTTATCCAACTTCCTTTTTCTCTTATCCCTATCCATTTAACACCAAGAAAGTTGGGCATTCTTCAATGATGCAGCGACAGCACAACTGCTATACATTGCAAGAGTCATCCTTTCGGTATAATATGGGCCACATATGTGAACATATACTCAGGATCATGCCCGCCCAAAACTGACACACTCATTATGGGCCATGCATTTTTGATGCAATGCTTTTCTTTAGAGAGACAATCGGCTTTTACTGAATTATATACAGCTTCATGAACTCATTTCTACATAAAATATCACAGCTTTCTTCCGTTTGTGATGTAACTCTCCTCTCTTCAAACGGGGAAATCATCTTCTATTCCCAGAAATATGCAACGCCATTGTTCTCCGGTAGCAAGCCCGTGGTCTGGAATGATTTTATATCCAAGCTTAGCCACCCACAGAGCGCTGAGTTTATTTTTACCCAAGGCCGCTACTACCTGCAGCGTACCGAAATCGGCTACCTGATTATCGGCATGCGCAATGAATCCGACCTGAACAAGCTTAAAATTGCCTGCACTAACGTAAGAGAAAAACTGGAGAATCACTCCGTTCGCAAACAGACATTGCTTAAAATGTTGATGGAAGTGAGTGACGAATATAAGCCGCATGTCGTCAAAGGACTCATGACCACCCCCGACAGGGATATCGCCAATAGCCTGATCACTCTTTTAAATAAACACGCACAAGCTAAGACACCAACCGAAAGCAGGCTGTTACTTATAGTATGCCAGGCCCTTGGTTACTGCTCCTCCCATGAAGCATTAACAGCGTTGCAGTCTTTTCTTTCGACCTACACTTCCGGACCAACGCCTGCAAATCCTACTATAGAACAGTCGGCACGCATTTCAATCCAACAGCTTGAACAGAGTAAGCCAACGACCACCATTGAACAACCGCCAGTCGCACAACAGACGCCGCGCCCTCAAAAAGTGAGTAACATCTCGCAACCTGAGCAACCAGAGAAACCTCCCACTACACCCAATTTTCCAGAATGTCGACAGGTCGTAGAACTTTTAAAGCAGAATAAAAAAGATCAGGCCCTCTCTGCTCTGCTGCAACTCATCGATACTTTCGCAAAAAAAAGAGAATTCCAGAAAGCAGAACAATTACGTGACTGGCTGATAGATATAGATGCCATGGCACTGAGCCAGATCATTCGTGCTGCCGACATCATAGAGGAGGAGAAAAAGGCATCAATCAGCAAACAACACCTCACAACCTGGAAAGAGCTGATCAGTACTATTTCAGCAGAAGCCTTTTCAGCTCTTTACCATTCTTCTGTTATTAAAAAATATGACAATGGTAAAGAAATAGTACAACAGGGGGAAATTCAATCTACGCTCTTTCTGGTAAACAGCGGAAAAGTCCAAATACATGCAGAGTGTCGGAACAGAAGTGAGTCGATCACAGTACTGGAAGAGGGAGCCGTTTTTGGCGCAGAGACGTTTTTTGAGGTTTCAGTTTGGACAGTTTCGGCCAGAAGTCTCGGTGCCGAGCTCTTTGAACTCTCCTACTCGCCATTTAATACACTTAAAGATAACTATCCTGCGCTGGAAGCCAAACTGCTGGAATATTGCGGAAGATTCAAAACGACCAGAGCTTTTTTCGACAGAACCCGTAAAACTCGGAGGAAATATGAAAGAAAGAAAAGTTCCAACAGGGTGTCGTTTACTCTCCAGAAAGACAACAGCAATGGTGCAGGCAAAAGTACCAAGGGTGACCTCTTAGACATTTCATCAGGAGGCTTATCTCTAAGTTTTCACGCTTCGCAAAAGAAAGCAGCCACAGCTTTGTTGTCAAAAAATGTCTGTATTACTATCCGGTGTGAAATATCTGCTGCAGCCATCAGCCGCAACAGCATAGTGAGAGCCATTGGTGGACATGATCCTATAGGTAACCGCTATTCAATGCATGTAGAATTTAATGCCCCCCTAACCAGCGCAGAATTACGACAAATACTTACTATCTCAAAACAAAAATAACAGAAAGCTCAGTCCCGATAACGCAGTGCATCCATAATGGTATTCAGTGGAGAATCCGCATTAACCTTTATGACCGTAGCCTTATGATTCGGGTCTGCCACCAGGAACCGGCTCTCAGCTTCTCCGTTATCAACATAACCAACACGAAAATCACCAAATCCCGTAGTCTTTCCCAGTGTAGATAGAGTTCCAATCACATCATCAAGGCCTGGGTCAAAATAGATGTCCAGCACGCCACAGGACTCTCCAGCCTCCTGATGTATCAGCTTTTTTATTAAATCATCAAAAGGAGTTGTAGTACTGTTATGAGTAATGTCACCACCTGCCCCTCCCCCTTCCATACCCGGATCTTCACCCAGGGCACCATTCACAGCTCCAGCTCCAGCGTTATCCATAAAAAATGGGCCAGTCACCACACCTTCAGATTCTCCAAGAGAGGATTCATCAGCCTCATCTTTTTCGGCGAGAGCTCTCATGATAATGGGCTGAAGCGCACTATTTATACGATTCTCACGTGGCTCACAGGTATTTCTGACATAAACAGTCACCTCATCCCAGCTGAAAAGCTTACATGCTGCCTCCACTCCATGCAGAGTACCGATTCTGGCATCCAATAACTCGCCATTGGAGAGGTAAAGAATACCGCCATCGCCAGAATTACGGTCAACGACTCGGATAGTACAGGTTTTACATTCCATTTCCATGAGCTGCAGAAACATGGTGGGGGAAACATTGAGCATAATTCCGCCAGCAGCCTCGTTTTGTAAGACGCGGAGAATATGTCTGCCGACCTCATCAATATTAAGAGGCTTGTTAAGAAAGGTGACTATGCCTTCAACCTCTGCAAGATGCGGCATCTCTTCTGTGGATATTGCCGAGATCAGAATAACCGGAATATCAGAATAGGTTTCCTTAATATGAGACAAGAAGGTCATGCCATCCATTCGTGGCATAATGAGGTCGAGAATAACCAGTGATACAGATACCGTCTCCAGCATCTTCAAAGCTTCAAAGCCATCTGAAGCCATCACCATGGAAAAATGTTCATTATATGATGCCAGACTTTTCTCAACTACTAGATTTAAAATCTCATCGTCTTCTACAAACAGGACCTTGCGCACCATTACTTTTCACCTTCGCCAAACTGGAGCATTCACGTTCTAGCCTCTTCAGCGAACGCTACATAATGGTATTTACGAAGTCAATTGCTTTTACGCAATTCCCCCAGAAGTACGAGATAAAAAAGAGATAATCCATCTTGTTCATGACTGATCGGGATTCAACAATATTTCTAGTAACAAACCGTCATGACAGGTCAACACTATTCATTGTCATACTATTCTCTATTGAGTCTCTCTTTAAGGCTGGTATAGTCAAGCATAACAGGTGTTGCAATGAATCATTCATACTTGATCATGCTGCTGATTCAATTTTTGCAACTATCCACCTTTATAAAACCTCAGGTACAACGATTTATGTCCTTTACTACTCTCGGCTTGTCCGAGCCTCTCCTTCGCGCCATTGCCGACTCGGGATATTCCACCCCTACTCCGATTCAGCTCAAAGCTATCCCGACAATTCTCTCTGGGAAAGATATACAAGCAGCAGCACAGACAGGTACTGGCAAAACAGCAAGCTTTATTTTGCCGCTATTACAACGCTTTGCCGGCAGACCTCAAGTCAAATCAAACCATATTCGCACCCTCATCCTGGCCCCCACCCGCGAACTTGCAGTACAAATCGCAGAAGCTATTCAACAGTATGGGAAGTACTTACCTCTCAAAGCAAATGCTGTCTATGGTGGTGTTAAGATCAACCCCCAAATGATGTCTTTACGTGGTGGAATTGATATACTTGTTGCAACACCAGGACGTTTACTCGATCTCTACCAGCAAAATGCGGTGAAATTTTCGCAGGTCGAAGCACTGGTGCTTGATGAAGCGGATAAGATGCTTGATCTCGGTTTTAAGGATGACATCCGCATGATCCTTTCCCTGCTGCCTCCCAAAAGACAAAACCTGCTTTTTTCTGCAACACTGTCCAGTGACATCCGGACACTTGGTCACAAAATCCTTTTCAAACCAGTACAGATAGAAGTCAGCCCGCGGAACTCTACCCCAGCCAGCCTGAAACACTATCTTTACGAAGTTGATAAGAGTAAAAAGCCATCGCTTCTTTGTCATCTCCTGAAACACAACGACTGGCAGCAGGTGCTCGTATTCACCCGCACGAAAAAAGGTGCCGACCAACTGGTAAAGGTTCTTGCAGGAGCAAACGTCTCCGCTCTCGCCTTCCATGGTGATAAAAGCCAGGGCGCGCGCACTGCGGCCCTCTCTGACTTCACAGCCGGGAAGATTCGTGTTCTGGTGGCAACGGACATCGCATCCCGGGGGCTCGATATTCATGCACTCTCACATGTAATCAATCTGGACCTGCCTAAAGTAGCCGAAGATTATATTCATCGTATCGGCCGCACTGGTCGTGCCGGTCATGGAGGTGTGGCGATATCTCTGGTCAGTGCTGATGAAGTGCAACTCCTCACGGCCATCGAGACATTACTTCGCCATCTTCTGGTACGCGAAGTTGCTACAGGATTTATCCCCACGCACAGTGTGCCCCTGACCCACCTCAAACCACCACGTGCAAAGAAACCCAAAAAAGTAAAAAAAACGAACAGTCGTCTGTCAGCCACTGAAAAAACACCCCAAGTGCAACCCACCACTGACTCACGCAACGATGCAAAACGTATCCATCGGAAACCTCGCAAGAGCACTACAATTCAAGAAAATGTGAAATCAAAAGAGAACTCAGGAGGGAGAAGACAAAAAAGCAGCTTGAGCAAAACGACAACAACAGCTTCTACTACAAAACTATCTCGCAGAAACAGCTCTAAACGAAATCGCAGATCATGACAGATATTAACAAGTCTACGCATTTATTCAGGCAGTATAGGAGATCGACATGATTCCCTGGAAAGAGCTGGACCGAACTGCGATACCTGGTGAAACCGGAGAACTCATACTGCGCAGACGTGACACTGAATTTTCTATCCGAACAGAAACCACAGAACTCATGAACAGCCGGTTGCATGGCTCTGAAGAAGCTCTTGCTGAACTAACCTGTAATCGTTTACCTGATCATTCCGGCCTTCAGATACTTATAGGCGGACTTGGTATGGGATACACCCTGGCAGCTGCTCTTACCCACCTCAAACCAGATAGTTCTATTTCAGTATGTGAGCTTATTCCAGCCGTTGTACGCTGGAACATTGAGTATCTTGGTCATTTAGCCAATACCCCCTTAAATGATCCTCGAGTTTCCGTTCATGTTCGCGATGTAATAGCATCTATCTGTAGTAAAAAATCGTTTTGGGATGCAATAGTTCTCGATGTAGATAATGGGCCGGAAGGACTTACCCGGCAAGACAATAATCAACTCTATAATATGAGTGGATTGAAAAATTCTTATTCAGCTCTTCGCCCCGGAGGAATTCTGTCCGTATGGTCGTATGGACCTGACCAGGTGTTTAGTCGGCGATTAGTGAAATGTGGTTTTTCGATAGAAGTCATTACTGTAAGGGCTCGGAAACGTGGGAAAGGAGGCAAACACACTATCTGGATTGCCCGAAAGCCATTATGAGCAGAGATACACGATAACAGCAATGTCCCTTCAAACTGCTTAGCTATAAACATCTCTTGTCAGTCTGAACTGAAAGTTTCTCACGATTCTCCGTCACCACTGAGGTCTTGAACAGAAAGGAATGTTTTAATATGCACAAGTTTAAGACAAAAAAGTTTCATTGCCATTTTTAACAAGCTACCTCAAAACCTGACCGAACATTTACAATCCCCCCATGACGGCATACAATGTTATCTGTATTCACTTGCACATCACGTTGCATATGTTTTACGAGCAAGATCCATCAAATAACATAACAAATACTATTAATTCAACGCAGGTTTATCATGGGCACCACAGATCAAACCCTCTTAGAGCAACTCAAGCTCACTCGAAAAGAGATTACCAGACGGAAAGAGTACTTCAACTTTTCAGAGAAAGATCTTAGCGCCCTGCGCTCATTACGTGAGATTATAGCAGATAACATAGACGCTATCGTTGAAGATTTTTATCAGCATATCACCCCTTTTAGTGAGATGGATCTGCTGATCGGTGACTCAGACACCCTGGAAAAGCTTAAAAACTATCAACGAGCCTACATCCTCTCTCTCTTTGAAGGACACTACGATGAGGATTATGTCCACTCAAGACTGCGCATTGGTGTCGTTCATAAGCGCATTGGTGTTGCTCCTAAATATTATGTATCAGCAGTGTTTCACCTCGCCAGTATCCTGCGAAAAACTGTAACAGGCATGAACGAAAACCATTGCCAGCTCTGTGTCGACCACCTGGAGCTCATTGATAAAATTCTCATGTTTGACCTCTCACTGATTTTTGATACCTATATTCACAGCCTGATGGACGAGCTCAAACGTAGCCAGATTGAACTCGAAAATTATACCGAATCCTTAGAAGGTATTATCAGTGAGAGAACGAAACTACTCAAAGAACAAGCGCGCCACGACGGGCTGACAGGCCTTTTGAATCAACACTACTTTTATGAAGAACTTCGGCGAGAGTTATCCCGCAATCAGCGGCGTGGCCACTCGACATGCCTGATCTACTTCGATCTTGATGGTTTCAAACAGCTTAATGATACCAAGGGCCACCGGGAGGGTGACCGGGTTTTAGTGAGTGTAGCAAATGCAATGAAGGAATCTATCAGAGAAGGGGAAATTCTGGCACGCTACGGGGGGGATGAATTTTGTGTAATCATGCCGGAGAGTACTACCAAAGATGCCAATTTTCTCTGTAAACGAATCTGTAACCTTATTGAAACGCATACCAAAGGGTTGGGAATCTCCTGCAGCATGGGAATTGCGATATCAACACCAGACAACATACTTGATGCATCAAGTTTGGTAAAACAAGCGGATGAAGCGATGTACACAGCTAAACAAGATCAAGGATTTTCGATAAAAGTTGCCTGAAGGGTAGCAGTCTCTGCCCTATCTGACAAATTGCGCTTTTTGAGTTCTAATTAATCCTCACATACAGAAGTTCAATAACGCTTTTCAGCGTCTGGAGGAAAGTATTATCCGTCATCTACTTCAGTACCGAAGAAGCATGTTTTTTGACCGAATGCATTGTGGTTTTTTTGCATTTTCCTGGCTGCCCATCTTTATACGAAAGGAAAACGCTATCAATCACCTAGTCGCTTCAAAATGGAGTGCCTCTTTTAAAAACATGTTCCACCAGAATGGCCATCTTTTGCTCGGAGAACCATCAGGAATCTCTCGTTCAAGTTAGTAACTCATTCCCAATATATCCATTTATAGCCTTTTACGATAACAGTTCCTGGCAGCTGGATACCAGAAGTTAAAGTTCCCTATAAGGCGCAGGTAGGCTAGAATAATGAATATAATTGGACATACTGGCAAACCACCTCACCACAAATCTATACTTTCGAAGTTATAATTTGTCTTGTCAATTACTTAAGAGTGATACACAGAACAGTTGGATTGTTTTTCGTACATTCCGTGGCACTGTTGACAATCTTCTTTTTTCCCGGCCCAGTTCATTCAGATCACTTGAAAGAAATGGGGCTATCCATCAATAAAATCGCATGGCTTGATAGTAACAGAATCATAAAAGTTGGAGCAGACCCAGATTTCCCCCCGATTGATTTTTTTGATGATAAAGGCATATATTACGGTATTGCTGCTGACTTTCTAACTCTGGTTGAGAAAAAACTGCACATCAAGTTTGAAGTCATTCATCTTGAAAACTGGAGCCAAGTCATTGAACATTGCTTCTGCTTCCTACTATATCCAAAAAGACGGTATCACCAATCTCATGGTAACCGAGGATACCAGCTTCGTTTTTGACCTGTCCTTTGCTGCAAAAAATGACTGGCCATTGGCTTCTATTTTAGACAAGGCTATGGCTGCCGTGAGCGAAAAAACAGCAGACCTTAAAATTGAGCTCAACGAGAGGTTACAGGTTGAACAGGAAAAAGCTCGATTGCAACAGCAAATGCACAGGGCGCGAAAAATGGAGGCGCTTGGCTTGCTGGCTGGAGGGGTTGCCCATGATTTAAACAATATTTTGTCTGGTGTGGTAGGCTATTCCGATCTCGTATTGCACAAACTTCCGCAAGACAATCCTGAAAGAAAATTTATCGCAGAAATCCAGGACTCAGGGAAAAGAGCTGCAAGGGTTGTTGCGGACCTGCTGACAATTTCAAGAGATGCTGCAACTTGGACCTGACCGGATTTCCAACTCTAATTGTTCTCTGTGACTTACAATTTTTTTGCCAGGCTGATGATTGAAAGCAGGACAGACTCGGTCAAAAAATATGCTTCGTCAACAATACAGCTTGACCGTTTTGTATTACACGTATCGTAGTAAAGTAAATGATCAAGAAGCGATTAGATGAATTAAAATCTGGATGGAGCAAAGCACTCTTTTTCCACAACCGTACTTTCACCGGAGACAATTTCAGCCACGAGCTGACCGGTTCCAGGGCCTAAAGAGAGACCAAGCATGGCATGCCCGGTTGCCAAAATGAGATTGGGGTAGATGTGTGAGCGACCAATAATTGGTAGACCATCAGGTGTCGTTGGTCTAAGCCCTGCCCAGGTAGCGAGAGTCGTCGTTTTAGGAGGAACGTTGAGGTAGCAGCGAGCACCAGCCATGATAGCATCTATTTGACGCTTACTGATAGACATGTCGCGGTTACTCAACTCAAGACGACCGGTAACGCGCAGCAAGTCACCCATGGAGGAAACAGCAATCTTACGTTCCCCAAGTAAAAGGGCATGACGAAACGTATCCGGCGGGGCAGCCATAGTGAGACTATACCCTTTAGCTGCCTGCACCGGGAGATTCATTTTCAATCCCTGGACGACTTCAGGTGACCATGAGCCAGCGGCCAGAATGACCTCTTCTGGGCAGAACTCACCTTTTTCTGTTACTACACTCGTCACGCGGTTGTTATTTACCCGCAACTGTTGAACCTGACAGTGCTCATGAATTTGTCCCCCTAAGGCTCTCACCCGCTCTGCAAGTTGCCGCAGAAAGAGGCCGGGATTGAGGTTTGAGTCCCCAGGATAGAGTATTCCTCCTAAAACTGCATCATTCACCCCAGGCTCAAGACCACGAAGTTCTGTCTGGTCGAGCATGGTTATGTCCACACCATGCTTGTTGAGCAGCTCCGCCTCTTTTCGTCCTTCATGCAGGCCAGCAGCACTGTTATAGAGGAAGAGCAACCCCTTTTGCTGGTAATCACAGACGATACCCTCTTCATGGATCAACCGGGCATAATTTTGCGCACTTAACTCCCCAAGGGCTTTAAGTGGCGAGAGGGCCCTATCGACATTGCTTTTGTTACAACTTTCGGCAAAGCTGAGAAGCCATTTCAGATAGTCAGGATCAAGGCTGAACTTCATACTAAAGGGACTGGTTGATGGACGAAGCAGCCATTTAATAGTGTTTAAGATAACACCAGGTGCAGCCAAAGGAATGATATGACTCGGAACAATATGGCCAGCATTGCCGGTTGAACTCCCGTCAGCGATGTTACCACTATCAACCAGAGTCACATTCCGCCCGGATTTCAACAGATAGTAGGCACAGTTCAGACCTATAGAACCGCCTCCAATGATGAGCAGATCTCTGCTATTGCTCATAGTCCCCCTTTCATGTTTTGGTCTTCTTTTACATTGATGATCCGGAAATACCGTAGGCGAAAGGATCTCGCGGGTCAATCAGCAGTTCCCCTTTACCCATAACCCATGCCTCACCGGTAATTGTTGGGATGAGTTGCTCGCCTACTCGTTCAATATAGCCTTCAAAAATAGAACCGATGACACTTTGCTGCCGCCACACCTGACCTTGGGCAAGTTTACCATCGCTATAGAGGCAGGCCAGCTTTGCACTGGTCCCCGTACCACAGGGAGAACGATCATACGCCTTGCCGGGACAGAGTACAAAGCTCCTGCTGTCGACCTCACAGCTTTCACCAAAGAGCTCGATATGGTCAATTTCCTCACCTTCACTTCCATGTATTCCCTGAGCTGCCAATTGCTTACGTATCTCCCAGCAAAACGAAGTAAGCTGTTCCAGATTTGTAGCCTCGATACTAAGACCATGATCATGAACGAGAAAGAACCAGTTGCCTCCCCAGGCGACATCGCCATGGATTGTTATGCCGCCAATTTCGAGAGAAACATGGGAACGGAAACGAAAAGCGGGAACATTTTTAATCGAAACACGGTTGGGATAACCCTGGGCAGCAGGATGCAAAGTAGCTTCTATTACCCCAACTGGGGTTTCAACCTTTACGGTTCCAGGTTGAATCCTGCCAAGAAAAGAAAGCGTGGTAATTACCCCGATCATGCCATGGCCGCACATTCCGAGATAGCCAGCATTGTTAAAAAATATAATTCCGAACTGGCAATCTACCTGCGCTGCTTTAACCAGATAGGCTCCAACCAGAACATCAGCGCCCCGGGGTTCGTGCAGGATGGTTGTCCGCAGGGAGTCGTGATGCTGTTGCAGAAATACCAATTGCTCGGCCACCGAACCTTGCAGATCTGGAATATGAAGCTCAGCTATCAATCGCGTTGGCTCCCCCCCAGTGTGAGAGTCAATGTATGATATTGATTTCATATTGTGTTCACAAAAGGGAGCCGAGTAAAGAGTTCCTTAAAGGCTAACTTTTCAGTGTTTTCAAGTGGCAACAAAGGTCTTCTAGGGCGTCCAACTGGAATACCCGCCAGTTCGCAGCCGTATTTAACCTTCTGGGTGTAACTGCCGCTTTCAAGGCTGCGTAACAATACCATCAAAACAGACATTTTCTCCCTGGCGGCAAGAAAATCATGGTCAAGTGCAGCCTCCAGCACTTGACGGTGCAGACGGGGAGCACAGGAAATACCACCTCCAATCCAGCAGGTTGAACCCCATAGAAAATAGTCCAGGGCCTGATCATCACTACCACAGATCATCTGATATCGATCTTTATAGCGGAGGTGGAACTCGTAGACTCGGGACATATCACTACTCGCCTCTTTAATTCCGACGATGTTCTTACAGGTTGTAAGTTCATCCATTACTTCGTAGCCAATTTCAGTACCGGCACGCCAAGGAAAATTATAGAGGATGATTGGGATGGAAACCGATTCGGCCACCGCCCGGTAATGAGCAAGCAACTCCTGCTGGTTCGGCCGAGAATATGGCGGTACTGCAGCCATCAAACCATCATAGCCCATCTCTTCAGCTGCCTGACTATAGCGGATGACATCACGGGTGGCGCCACTGTTAGTCCCGGCAATGAGTATTGCACGGTTTTGGGTTCTTTCCTTTACGAAACGGAATATGTCCATACGTTCTGTTTCACTTAGCGCATACACTTCACCCGTTGTACCACCAGGAACAAAGCCGGCTACACCTTCTGCCAGTAAGAATTCAATGAGCTGTGCCAAAACAGGAAAATTGATATTTCCATTTTCATCAAGCGGAGTGACAAGTGGGGCATACAATCCCGTATATCGCATAGAATACTCCCTATTATTGTGCAGTAATAAAACGAATAAACGTTTCTTGCGTGGCCCTCTAATAGGCCTCATAATAACTTGAAAAAGAAGCTAATGCGGATTACAAACTTGTCAAATTTCAGGTGTAAGTATTAGTTGGCCAAAACAGAATGGTTTCTTGACATCCTTCCAGCACTGTTGGACAAAATTTCTTTACCAGATAAAGTACTTACTAAAACTAGTTCACACATCAAATTCTATTGTCTTTAATGAATATTCTGGTCGCGCTCTGGTCTTTGAGTATGAGCTCATGGAAAGATTGAGGGATCAAGCCACGATTATGGAGGTCAAATGAAAACAATTCGATTCATGCTGATGCTCATTCTACTCGTTTTCCTACCCACAACAGTTTTTTGTGGTAATAGCGATGATTCAACGAACAGCCGAATTGATGTAGAAGAGAAATTTGTCGGTGTATTGATTGACCAATTTGGCGTTAAATTGGAAAACCTTTATGATGATACAAACTTGCGAGAGGACTTCGGTGCTGACAACACTGACATGGCAGAGTTATGTATGGCTGTCGAAGAATATTTCGATATTGAAATCCCTGATGCGAAGTGGGCAGGCGTCACCACAATTAAGTCTGCTGTCGATTTAATTATCGACATGAAGAATTCAAGATATTGGTAGGAAACTGTAAATATAACAAAAAATTGCAGAGTGTGATTTAGGGTGAGAGATGTACACCCTGGTGGTGAAGGCCAAGGAGGATGGCAGGTAGGGATGCGCAGATTGAGTTATCCAGTTACTCCGTAACTGTCACTGGAAAGCCGGAAACGACGAGATTACGACCTCCCTTTTTTGCCTGATACAGATAGATGTCTGCGCTGTTTATTAGGATTTCATGTGAAACATCATGGTGAAGTTCCCAATCTTCGATGCCACTCACCCCAAAACTGGCTGTAACATGGATCGTTTCCCCAGAGAAATTAAACGGTATCTCTGAAATAGACTGCCTCAGACGCTCGGCAGTTTTTTCTCCTTCGGCTACATCAGTAAGTGGCATGATCAGAATAAACTCTTCACCACCAAAACGTGCCAGCCAGTCTACATCCTCACGAATCAGACCCTGCATTTTGGCTACAACCTGCTGCAGCACGAGATCTCCAGCCTGGTGGCCATAATTGTCATTGATTTTTTTAAAATGGTCGAGATCACAGATAAGAATTGAAATAGGGTTCAGATATCGCCTGGCCCTTTTCATCTCTTTGGGAAGATATTCATTTATGCCTCCCCGGTTAAAACATCCTGTGAGAACATCACGTATAGAAATTTCCTGTATTTTTTCAAGAGCCTTTTCCAGGTCTGTTGTTCTTTTACTTACCAGTGTTTCCAGGTTATCCCTGTACTCACTCAACTCTTTTTGAGATTTCTCAAGGGTAGCAACCATTGTCTGATACCTGAGATGCTGATATGCCTGATTTGACAGCCTGTTTGCCATCAACCAGAGAAAGTCCAATTTTTGCCTGAACTGATCCTCTGAGATTTTAGTCATCCCTCGGTAAGCATCCAGCATCTTGCTGGCATCAGCCCCTATCTCCTCAGCATAGGAAATTATTCTCTTTTCGTCTACATCGCCTATTGCATTCTGGCCTATCAGCCAGTTGGCCACATGTGTATCTTCAATAACAATTGGGGCAGCAGCATCCATAAACCCTATGCTCTTGCAGCAATGGCAATATGGTTGCTGAGTCTTAAGGGACATTTCCCCCAAAGTTTTACCCGAACGTATACAGTTCTGAAGCCCCTTTTCGGTTTCCCGTATCAGTTCACACACCTTACAATAGTTGCTGAACTTGGTTATGGGCATGCCATCTGGGTCTACAATGGAAGAGGCAACACCATTAGCCCTGGCAAAAGAATCCTGGAGCTTCTGAAGATCCTCAATATCTATGATATCGGTGAGCGAATATTTTTTTAAAGTCTGCAACGCCGCCATAACTGGTAGTATCCGTTTCCTTTTCCTGTTCCTGTAAAAGCTACATGATGCTATCCTTATACATTGCCATTTTGAAACAACTCCTGACATTACCCCTAATAGTAACGTTATTTATGACTTTTTTACAAATAAAATCGATGCAATAGCCCTCACAACCAAATTGAGTCAACCATTATAACAACCTGCATAAACAGGTGATAAACCATATCTTGCTACTGACATTAATTGATGCAGTTCGGTTCTTAACTCTATATACTGTTTACTATACAGAGCATTGCAAAAGCAGCTAACCAGCACCGCATTGTACGCTGGCTGAGTCTGCCATATACAATTACACAACGCGAAAGTTGGCGAGAACTTCGTCACAAGGATAGTTTACCATGTTGCAAATCGAGAATTACCTCCATGCTTCCGACCTTGCAGAAGCGTACCAGACTCTAAACTCAGTATCAGGAAGTATGGTACTCGGCGGATGTGGCTATCTTCGCCTTGGTGCAAGGAAAATCGGCACGGCCATAGACCTCTCAAGACTGGGACTTGATTATATTCGAGAAACTGATGATACAATCGAGATAGGTGCAATGACATCATTGCGCTCCATCGAAACACACCTGCTGACTACCAACCTTTTCAGTGGAATACTTAGCAATGCGGTAAAAGATATCGTCGGGATTCAGCTCCGTAACTGCGTGACTCTGGGAGGAACCGTTGCTGGTCGTTATCCGTTTTCCGATCCACTCACGGCCCTCATGGCACTTGATACGCATTTACAATTTCACAATCATGGTCGTATCTCCCTGGCACAGTATATGGAAGGAAAAGGTTTAAAAGATATTTTAGAGAAGATAATTATCCAAAAAGACAACACCCATGCAGCCTTTACCAGCATGAGAAAATCGGCGACAGATTATGCTGTATTAAACGTTGCAGTGGCGAAAAGTGTTAACGGCTTCCGCATTGTTGTGGGTAGCCGCCCAGGACGAGCCAAGTATGCTTCGAATGCAGCAGACTATCTCTTACAAAATAATCTGAATGCAGCAACGGCATCAGAAGCGGGTAAACTCGCCACCCAGGAATTACAATTTGGAGACAACCCCAGAGGCAGTGGAGAGTATCGTAAAACCATCTGCCCAGTTCTTGTCAAACGTGCGCTTATAGAGGTGATGCATGCAGCTTAGCACCAATATAAACGGCCGTATGGTCACCCTTGACTTTCCAGCAGGTGAATTTTTATCTGAAACCCTTCGCCGTTATGGCTATCTGAGTGTTAAAGAAGGGTGCGATACTGGCTCATGCGGGCTCTGTACTGTTTGGCTTGATGGCAGCCCGACACTCTCTTGCTCCACTCTTACCGCCCGAATGGCCAACAGGAAGATAACCACCATTGAAGCCCTGCAGGTTGAAGCCGAAAAGTTTGGTCGGTTTATGGTTGAAGAAGGTGCAGAGCAGTGCGGCTTCTGTGCACCCGGCTTCACCATGACAGTACTGGCCATGAAACGTGAACTGACAACCCCAAATGAGGAAAGTATCAATCACTATCTTTCCGGCAATCTCTGCCGCTGTTCAGGTTATAAAGGGCAAATGCGGGCAATTAAAAAATTCATGGGGGTCAAGTAATGCGGTTTATAGGGAAGGGTATCCCAAAAGTTGATGGCCTGGCGCTTGTCAAAGGAAAGCCTGTCTATACCAGTGATCTGGATTTAAATGACAATGCTCTGATAGTCAAAATACTACGGAGCCCTCACGCTTCTGCCCGGATAGTCTCTATCGATACAAGTGCTGCCCGTGCCATCCCCGGTGTGGAATGCATTCTCACCCACGAAGATGTACCTGAAACACGCTTCACTCTGGCTGGCCAATCCTTTCCGGAACCATCACCTTACGACCGCAGAGTTCTAGATAACCAGATGCGCTACGTGGGCGATGAGGTAGCAATCGTAGCAGCAACAGATGAGGCCACCGCCCTGCAGGCTCTTGCCAAAATTCAGGTTCAGTATGAGGTGTTTCAGCCAGTTTTAGACCTTGAAAGTGCCCTCGACAACCCTCTTTTGGTCCATGACTATCAACCACATACGAATTTCCCAATAGGTAATGATGCGGCCAGGAATATTGCGGCCAGTCATGCAACAGAACAGGGCGATGTTGAAGCTGAGCTGGCCCAATGCGATGTGGTGATAGAACAGACCTACACCACTCAGGCCCAGGCCCATGCCATGATGGAAACCTACCGCGCCACCACCTCATTAGATGTCAACGGCCGCCTCCAGGTTATGACTTCCACCCAGATCCCGTACCATGTGCGGCGACATCTCTCTCGGGTGCTGGATATACCGAGAAGCAAAATTAAGGTTTTAAAGCCAAGGGTAGGTGGCGGTTTTGGTGGTAAACAGACCGCTTCTGTGGAGATATTTCCAGCCATCGTCACCATGAAAACCGGTAAACCGGCAAAGATTGTCTACACCCGACAGGAAGCATTTTCCTGCACCACCAGCCGTCATGCTATGCAGTTAAACGTTCGCCTTGGTGCCAACAAAGAGGGACTTATCAAGGCTGTAGATATCTACTGTCTTTCAGATACCGGTGCCTACGGTGAGCATGCCCCAACCGTCTTCTGGGTTGTTGGTCAGAAAACCCTGCCGCTCTACAGCAAAGCAAAAGCCTGCAGATATCACGGCCACGCTCTTTATACCAACAAGTCACCAGCCGGTGCTTTACGCGGATACGGTGCTACACAAGGGACATTTGCCCTTGAATCGGCAGTTAATGAACTGGCAAAAAAGCTGGGAATGGATCCCGCCGAAATACGATTAAAGAATCTTATAGAGGAAGGCGAAGCACACCCGGAACTATCCGGTTCTGTACCAGAAAAACCTGCCACCCTACAGAGCAGCAGTCTGCACAGATGCATAGAACGGGGAAAGGATCTTATCGGCTGGGATAATAAATACCCAAGAGTACAGATCAGCGAGAATAAAGTCCGTGGTTACGGTATGGCTGTGACCATGCAGGGTTCAGGAATTTCGAAGATTGATACAGGATCAGTACTCATCAAGCTGAACGAAGATGGTTTTTTTTCCTTAAGTCATTCCGCCTCAGACATGGGTCAGGGGTCTGATACAATTCTTTGTCAGATCGCCTCCGAAATTCTTGAGGTGGAAATGGAACAACTTGTGGTCAGCAGTTTTGATCTTGATACACTGCCCTACGACCCTGGCGCCTATGCTTCCAGTGGTGCATATGTGACAGGTAAAGCCACAACCATTGCTGCAGAAAACATGTTGCAGCAGATGCGCTCCAGTGTGGCCGGGATTTTTCAGGTTAATGCCGAGGATATCAGCTACAATTCAGGAATATTCACTGCCCCTGGTGAAAAAACGATAACACTCTCGGCCCTGGCTCAACATCTCTGTTCTTACGCGGGTATGGATCAACTGATTGCCAAAGGAACCTTTGGTGGTGAGACCTCACCACCACCATTTATTGCCGGTTTTGCTGAAGTAGAAATTGATCTTGAAACCGGAGAGTCGCGGGTTACCGATTACGTCGCTGTTGCAGACTGTGGTACGGTTTTAAACAGCAACCTGGCCCGTATTCAGGTTGAAGGTGGTATAGTCATGGGCATTGGTCTTGGTCTCTATGAGGAGGTCCGCTATAGCTCCAAGGGGCGTCTGGCTACCAATTCCTTTATGGAATATAAAATTCCAAGCCGACAGGATATCCATGATATCCGGGTTGAATTTGTAGAGAGCTATGAGCCAACTGGTCCATATGGGGCTAAATCCATTGGCGAGGTGGTATGTAATACTCCCGCCCCTGCCATAGCCCATGCCATAGCGAATGCCACCGGCGCACACTTTCGAAAATTGCCGATCACTGCTGAAAACGTACTGTTGGCTATGGTGAAGGAAAAATGACAACCACCGGCCAGCCTTTCCTTCACGCATTTGGGATTAAACAAGGAGATGTAATCTGCCTCACTGGTGCAGGCGGTAAAACCTCATTGATGCTTCGACTTGCACAGGAGGGACGGGCTCAAGGCTGGAAGGTTCTGGTCACAACATCAACCAGAATCCGTATTCCTGATACAACAGAATGTGATGTCATTGACCTGAGTGGCAAACTCTTTTCAGAACTTCAACCAGCCAAATCTGGTATCTACGTAGGTGGACTCCCGGACACCAGTCCCGGAAAAATGACCGGAGTACGCGAGGACCTGCTGGCCTGGCAGAAGAAACATTTTGATCTCACGCTTATCGAGGCGGACGGTGCAGCATGTAAACCGTTGAAAGGCTGGAAAAGTACTGAGCCCGTGATCCCAGATTGCACTACGAAAACAATTGGAGTGCTCGATATCCAGACCCTGGGAAAAACTGTTGATGAAACGCTTGTGCACCGCCTTGAGATCTTTACTGAACTGAGTGGAGCCAGAACAGGAGAGCCACTCGCTATCGGCCATCTGCTAAGGCTCATCATCCATGATGACGGACTATTTTCACAATCTGGAGGCAAGGAGCTTCTCTATATAAATAAGGTGGAATCTGCTCAGGATATCCGCCATACCCAAACCTTATGTCGCCAATTAGAAAATCTGGAAATTGTGGCTGGTAGTGTCCAAAACGGAACCATTAATGAGTACAATTGATGCAATCATACTAGCCTCAGGACTCTCGAAACGGATGGGCCGTAACAAGCTGCTGCTGCCTCTTGGTGACTCAACTGTTTTCGGTCAGTTTCTGAGCAATTTTCTTTTTTCACTCTTTGAGCGCGTCATTGTTGTCTATCACAGTCACGATGTAGCAAGTGTTTGTACACCATATCCAGTAACTCTGTGCCACAATGACCGCCCTGAACATGGAAAAAGTTACTCAATAGCTCTCGGCCTTGCCGCCTCTTCCCCTACAAATGCAGTATTATTTGCAGCAGCAGACCAGCCGTTACTGACAAGTACGACACTTTGCCAGCTTGTAGCTACCTATCATTTATCCAGCCATCAGATTGTTCTCCCAGAGGTGAATTCAGCTCCGGCCAATCCAGTGATATTCCCTCCAGAACTACGGCAGGAATTGCTTCTATTGAAAGGAGACACGGGTGGCCGTGAAGTTATACGATTACATCCAGAACTGATTCTGGCAGTACCATGTGCCTCCCGACAGGAATTTTATGATGTTGACACGCCAGCCATGTATGAAGAAGTAGTGAGACAATGGAATCAGGTAAAGTAGTTGCTGTCAGGGGTGGCGGAGATATTGCCACAGGCACTATCTGTCGCCTTCACCGCTGTGGCTTCAGAGTAGTGGTACTTGAGGCACAGTTTCCCCTGGCGATCCGCAGGGCGGTATCTCTGGCTGAGGCCGTCTACGAGGGCTCTCATACAGTGGAGGATATCACCGCTGTACATATTACCACGATTAACGCATGTAACGATGCCTGGCAGGGAGGTGTTATCCCAGTTCTGGTCGATCCACTGGCAGAGTCCCTTCGCCAGTTACAGCCACATGCGCTGATCGATGCCATACTCGCCAAACGGAACTGCGGCACGCATCGCGAAATGGCCCTAATTACCATTGGACTTGGCCCCGGTTTTACAGCAGGTATAGATGTTAACGCGGTGATTGAAACAGCACGAGGTCATGATCTTGGCCGGATTCTCTTTACTGGAAGTGCCATGGCCAACACCGGTATTCCGGGTCTGGTTGAAGGATACACCACAGAACGTGTCATCTATGCTCCACAGTCAGGTACACTCAATCAGATACGTGACATTGGCAGCCAGGTTATATGTGGTGAACCCCTGGCAACCATTGACAACACACCCGTTGCGGCACCGTTTTCCGGAATAGTACGTGGAATGATACGGAACAACTCAACAGTACGCAAAGGTTTGAAAATAGCGGACATTGACCCCCGTTTATCAGAGCAGCAGAATTGCTATACCATTTCCGACAAATCGCGCTGCATCAGTGGTGGAGTACTTGAGGCTCTTCTCTACTTATCACATCAAAAAAAAGAATAACCATGGAATCCCAAACAATTCAAATACTTGCAGAGTGTTTACAGAAAAACATACCGGTTGCGCTGGTCAGTGTTATAGCCAGCAGCGGTTCATCACCAGGAAAAACCGGAGCCATTATGACAGTTCAGGATAATGGTAAAATCAGTGGTACAGTGGGCGGCGGTAACCTGGAGCATCAGATTATAGATGAGGCCAGACGCTGCCTGACAACTGGTGAAAACAAAGAAGTGCGCCATACCCTTAATCAGAGCAGTGAACTTGGTATGAGTTGTGGTGGAGAGCTACGCCTGTTCATCAAAGTCTTTCAGCCAAAGCCTCACCTTATCGTGGTCGGAGCAGGTCATATCGGTCAGGAGCTCTATACGCTTGGTGTACATCAGGGCTTTCGGGTATCCGTAATTGATGACCGGCTGGACATGGTAAGTGCTGAACGATATCCACTTGCTGAACGAATCCACAGCAGTGACCTGGCAGAGTACCTCACAAGCCTGTCGCTGGACTCAAACAGTTACATAACCATCACCAGCAGATCGCACGATACTGACCGCCTGGCCCTTCAGGCAGTTATCCAATCTGAAGCAGCATATATTGGTATGATCGGCAGCCGTAACAAAATTCGAAATATTATGCAGAACCTTCTGGAACAAGGCATCAACCGGAAAAAGCTGGAAGCTGTCTATGCGCCAATGGGATTGAATATTGCCTCCGTGCAACCAAAAGAAATCGCAATGAGTATCATAAGTGAAATTCTGCTGGTGAAAAACAGTGGTTCATTACATCATATGCGGAGCATCAAGGATATTCAGTTTTAAAGGGGTTTTACTATGAAGGCATTTTCAGGTTCAAGAATCGATCTATACTGAGCCATGCAACCAGTGTAATTGTTGCCGAAACCAGCCCCAATATACCAAGCAGCCCGGTAGCATCTTCCCAACCCAGAGAGATGAACCACATCGAACATGCTCCAGTCAGAAAGAAGACAAACACCATGAGTGACGATGCTGCACCCACATCCTGATCTACCTGTTCAAGGATAAGGTTATTACCAGGAGGTCTGCCAAAGGCAAAGAAAAAGGTGAGGAACCACATGGGAATTGCCAACCTGAAAGGTTGAGGAATAGACGAAAATATCATTGGCACAGACGCAAGAAGAACACCCAGATAACTTACCGGCAACAAGCTGGTCAGTTTGAAATGGCGGGCAAACCTTGAAAAGAGCAATGGTGCTAACATGAATGCGGAAGCATTGCAGGCAAAGAAATACCCGTATTCCTGCTCAGAATAACCTAAGGTGTTGATATACACATCTGAAGAGACGGCAATAAAGGCAAAAAATGGTATGCCAAGACAAGCTAAAGCCAGAGCCAGCAAAAAAAATCGAAGATTACGAATAAGCCGCAAATAGCTGGCAAAAACTCGACTCAGCTTTTCCGTATTTACCTGTTGCAAGGACTCATCCATCCGCCAGACCCCAGCAGCAGCAATGCCCCCTAACAGGGCCTGCAGAACAAATACCCAGCGCCAGGAAAACGTTCCGATAATCCAACCACCAATAACAGGTGCAATCATTGGTGCAGCTGCTACTATCACGCCCAACTGCAGGAAAATACGTTGTCTCAGGTTGCCGTCAAAACGATCCTTGCAGATAGCAAAGGCGATCGAAGAGGCACTGGCCGCTCCTGCTCCCTGTAAAATTCTGGCTACTATCATCTGATGCACATTGTCAGCCACAGCACACAACAGGCTGGCAACACAATAAAGCGCCAGTCCCAATAGCAGAGGAGGTTTACGCCCATAACGGTCTGAAAGTGGGCCATAAATCAGTAAAAAGCCACAATAAGTTATAAAAAAGCCAACCAGTGTAAAATTTACAATCGCCAGCGGTTGTTGCCAGGAGGTGACTAGCAGCGGAATCGCAGCCAGGTACATATCAGTTGATAATGGAGGAAATGCTGCCAGAAGGGCAAGTAAGGCGATAATAGTCTTCATGATGGATCTGGCTCACTTTTTTATATTGCCTGAACGCGTGTTGTAAATATCACAACTTACCTCTAATCCTGACCTTGAACTCACCTAGGACTCATCCGGCCAGGCTGAATAGAGTAGTTACTTATCTGCTGTTTCGCAATACTCATCGCCAGTGAGCGAGGCTATAGAAGCATCCCGTCTCTTTTCTCTTTAGTCAAGGTATCGAACAGCTGTAACAGAAAAGCCCCTGCGCTGAGCACAGGGGCTTTTCTCTACTCGCTTGCCTTTCTGCTAAAGAGAAGCTAATCGTCAAGCGACTCAGGCAATATCATATTAAGACTGATAGCCAGAATTGCTGCTGGCAGGATACCTGATGTGAGGAGAATCTTCAGTGTTCCTGGAACATGCTGCAACGCTTCCGGCACAGCCTGGAGACCAAGACCAATGGAGAGAGAGATTGCAAGAATCAGCATATTACGACGATTCCAGACAACATCACTTAACATCGTCACACCAGCAGAGACAACCATACCGAACATGACAATAACACCACCACCAAGCACAGCTATCGGCATAGCTGCAATAATAGCCCCAACTTTAGGTACAAGACCTGCCAGGACTAGAAAAATTGCACCAAAAGTAACAACATGTCTGCTCATCACTCCTGTCATGCTGATAAGCCCCACATTTTGGCTAAAAGAGGTGTTCGGAAGACCACCAAACAGACCAGAAACAAACGTTCCCAGGCCATCTGCCATGGTCCCACCACTGATCTCGCGATCGGTGGCCTCACGGCCAGCTCCGCCCTTTGTAATACCTGAAATATCTCCAACAGTTTCAATAGCTGAAACAAAGGACATGAGGCACATACCAATAACAGCCGCTATGTTGAACTCGAAACCAAACTGCAATGGAGACGGTACAGCAAACCAGGCTGCCCCACTCACTTTGCCGAAATTAACCAGGCCCATAGGAATAGCTGCAACATAGCCCACCATAAGTGCTATAAGCACTGCAGCGGTCGACAATATTCCCCGTGTGAAAAACTTCAACCCCATGGTTACAAAAATAACAATTAGAGCCAGTGACCAATGTATCAATGAACCAAACTCAGGTTTACCCATCAATGGCACACCACCTGCAGCATATTTAATACCTACGGGAATAAGCGAAAGGCCAATGGTAAGCACCACGATCCCGGTGACCAGCGGTGGTAGAAGGTTACGAATTCTACCAATAAATGTCCCCAAGATGAAATGGAAGATACCACCAATCATCACCCCGCCAAAAAGAGCAGCCATACCTGCTGTTTTAACAATTGGGATCATGATAGGAATAAAGGCAAAGCTGGTTCCCTGCACAATAGGTAGTCTCGCACCGACAGGTCCCAGGCCGATAGTCTGCAGGAGCGTCGATATACCGGCAAATACCATTACTATCTGGATCATGTAGACCATTTCGACAGAACCAAAGCTAAAACCTGCAGCAAGTGCAATGATTATGGCCGGAGTGACATTACTGGCAAACATGGCCAACACATGCTGAATACCCAGGGGTATAGACTGGTGTAATGGTGGAAAATAATTTGGATCTTTTAACTGTTTCTTAGGATCAACTGCCATGAGGCCCCCCCGCAATAATAAGTAATCTTTCGTTAAAAAATAGTGACCCTAATAGCTTGCACAATATATTGTCAAGAAGACTCTACATAAACACGCACATTAAAGGAGAAAGCCATCTCGCCCGCATTTTTCTTGAACAGTTTCTCAAAATTCTTTTAAGCACCTGTAACGCAAAGTCATCTGCTCAAGTTTTGCTATCTTGATTTTTTCAGAATGTTCATCAGGACTGATGAGAAATTCGGGCTTATCAAACGTGTCGTGAAAAACTACTGGAAGAAAATACGCTATGAAATTGAAAATCAGAGAGAGTGTTGCCCATACACTCTGCTATGAACATCTCCAGGCGATGAGCTACATAAAAAGTCAGGCAAAATCTCAGGAGCGTTTACGCCTTATAGGTACAGCGAGAATACGTTTGAGATTATCGTTTAGTTTAAACATTCGGCTGCTTATCGTTTTATCAAGCACCAGGGTTCTATTGCCTATCTGAATAGTGGTCCCAGCTTGGATACTGCCAAATACTTCAATGGTTATTTTGCGCAGATCTATGCTATTTTCTGTTGAATACTCTTCTGCGGTGAAACGTGGATCATCTCCCTCCCCCGCCCGAGAATAGAGGCCGGAACCAGGTATCATATTCATCCGTTGCTGTTGTTGCTTGAGCTCATCGGCCTCTCTCTCCATCTGACGAAGCTTTCTTGAACGACCAATCTGCATTTGTTGGATTATATTCTCCTGGAGTTCTACAAGCTGAACCTTTTGCTGCCTGTGAAGGTCCAGCCGCTCCGGAACCACTCCGGCTGCCACCAGACACGGAGTGGCCTTGTCAGAGCCCACATCGCCAAGGCTTATGCTCCCGGCTGCCACTAGCTCACCACCCACAACCACACTGTCCCGCCTACAACGGATGTCGCCACCCGCATGGATTGAGCTATAGTAACTCTGCTTTCTGACGACACATATGCCCCCTGCTATGACCTCACCTTGCTCGACAAAGAGGAGGTCCACATCCCCACCACCGGATATTTTGGTCTTTTGTCCGGTTATACCGCCCTTGACAACAACGTTAGCCTGGCAATCGACAATTGCAGAACTCACCGTTCCACCAATTTCAATATCGCCATCCGCCTTGACCTTAAAACCTGGCTGAATAGAGCCACGAATAACGAGACAATTCCCGGACTCAACATTTCCAATTGCAAAATCAATATCGCCATCAATTTTCTGGCGGGAACTCACCTTGATGGAATTTCCCTGGACAACGGAAAGCACTCCACCGCTGGTTGCTACAACCTCCATGGTCTCAGGGGAATAACTTGCATCACCACTGGTTTTAACAACTATATCCTTGCCTGGCCGAGCTTCAATTTCATCACCAAATACATTAATCCCGGATGTCCCTGGCTTAGGCGGTATTTTTCGAGCCAGAACGTCACCTTCACTTACAGGAACCATCACTCGTCGTTCCCGGAAATCAATTGAACCATCCTTTAACAATTTGCCGGCAATGGGACCGATTTCAATTTCAAATTTCAGAAATGCATCTTCGCTCAGACCACACTCACGCCCTACCGCTACAGGAATAGTATTAAATTCTGCCAAGCCCTGCTGAACATACTCTTTTGCGGAGGCAACCTTTTCCATATCCAGACCAAATGTGAGACCAGCTTCAGCTAGCAACTCATCAAGATCCTCACTCATAACAGAACGGCAGTCAGGCAGAGGAGGATGAATTGCCAGACTGGCCTTCATCCCATCAGGGGAGATACGGAAAAGAGGTTCCACAGAAACCTTCAGTGTCTCCACGCCATTTTCCTCTGGAGCAAAACGATCAAGCCTTGGGTAACCTGCGACTTCCGCATGCAGTGAATTCTGATCCTCGGAAAAATAGACATTTTCGCCAGCCTGCACAGGTTGTTTTTCAAACCCTCTTTCCTGGAATTTTTCAAAATTCTCGAATGCCAGCAATAGGCCCTCTTTTCGCACAAGTTCTGATACCAAAACCTTATCCCCGGTATCATCTTCCCCTATCTGCATACGCTGTGTCTTAACATAAAGCGTTGGCTCAAATAATTTAGGTCTTTCCGCATTTGATCCTGCTGAATCTGTAGTCATGACACATCACTCCTTCTATTCGCGCAACTGACACAAACACCCCATCAGTCGATAATCAGCATAAGCATTTAATTCTATGACGCTCTTTGGGGAATTACGACGTCTTTCACCAAGCCTCTATTGTACGGATATCAATTTTGTACAGGGAAAAGCAAGGGACTTTATTAAAAAAACATGAGAAATCGGTATCAAATGCATCCCGTGCAGTCAATAAACCACTGATAGTGGCTATCTCATTTCAAATTCTTCTTAAGAATAAAGACCATCTCCAATTTTTATTAAAGTCCATTGCCATTGAACACAATATTACTTGTTGCCTGAAGCGTTTACAGGTTTAATGGATAGATCAGCCAGCATCTGAGACTTGGAAAAAGTTACAAACACTTCTGCCAAGCAGGTGTGGCTTTTATTCCGAAAAAATTACAGGCCATGCGGTTACTTTACATTCTTAAAAAAATCCATCATTTTGCAGTGCGATTGAGGACATTATGAAGGTTGGAATCATAGGTTTACCCCAGACAGGAAAGAAAACGTTGTTTCAGGTACTTACCGGAACAAAACTACGTGAGCAAAGCGGCTCAGCCAAGCCGATACCTGGAACCGCCGACATTCGTGATCAGCGCTTCGATAGGCTGGTTGCCATGTATACCCCAAAAAAGGAAACCAGAGCTCGATTGGAGTTGGTATTACTGCCAAAAATCGAAAAAGAGACCATTGCCAAAGGAGACATCTTCCGCGACATCAACGATGTTGATGCACTATGCCACGTTGTACGTGCCTTTGAGGATGATGCTATCTACCACGAAGATGGCTCCGTCGACCCACTTCGTGATGCGGAAATGGTCAACTCCGAACTGCTCATGCATGATCAGATTTTCGTAGAAAAACGAATTGAACGGCTGGAAATCAGTATCAAAAAAATTCGGGACGACAAGCAGGTGAAAGAGCTTGAACTCATTAAAAAGATGCAGGAACATCTCGAATCGGAAAGCCCTCTGCGCCTCATGGAGTTCACAGAAGAGGAAGACCTGCTTATTCGTAGTTATCCGCTGATTACCCGTAAAGAGCTTATTCTGGTTTTCAATGTTTCAGAAGATCAGCTGAGTGATTCAAAACTTCTCTCACAGATAGAACACCTCTCGAACAAAGATAAGTTCGAAGCAATGCTGGTTTCGGCTCAGGTTGAATCTGAAATCGTTGAGTTGGACAGCGAAGAAGAAAAAAAGGAATTTTTAGAAGATCTGGGTATCAAAGAGCCGGCACTGGAAGTTCTCACCCGGCTCTGCCTTAAGGCACTGGGTCGTATAACTTTTTTCACAGTAGGCCCTGATGAAGTACATCAGTGGCTTGTCCGGGTGGACTCACCTGCACCAGTTGCCGCCGGAGCTATCCACTCAGACCTGCAGAGAGGTTTTATCCGGGCTGAAGTCTGTAAATATGATGAACTGATCGAGCATGGTAGTGAAGCCGAATTGAAAAAGCTGGGCAAGTATCACTTGCAGGGTAAAGACTATATTGTTCTGGATGGTGATATCTTAAACATCCGTTTCAAGGTGTGACCATATTTACAACAAACAAAAGATGAGGAGGAACACAACCCACCTCATCGTATCACACTATCTTTACTGCATATTCTGCAGGGCTTCAATTCGCTGTTCAAGCGGCGGGTGACTGCGAAATAATTCCGCCATACCGCCTTTTTTAGGCCGAATTCCAAAAGCTGCAACCTGCTCTGGCAGATGTGATGGCTCATGGCTTATCTGCAACCGCTTAAGTGCACTTACCATTTTCTCTTTGCCAACAAGGTAGGCCGCTCCACGATCTGCGACAAATTCCCTTCTCCGCGAGAACCACATAACAATCATTGAGGCAAAAAATCCAAGTACAATTTCAAGTACAATAGTCACTGCCATATACCCGAAAAAGCCCAGCCCTTCGCCATCATCGTCACTGCTCAGGAAATTATTGATCACATTAGCCGCCATCCGGGAAAGGAAAATAACAAATGTATTCACCACGCCCTGAATAAGCGAAAGTGTGACCATATCACCACAGGCTACATGAGTAATTTCATGGGCCAGAACCCCCTCAACCTCATCTTTTGACATGCCTTTCAAAAGACCGGTTGACACCGCCACCAGCGCGTCATTTTTCTTCATGCCTGTAGCAAAAGCGTTCATATCAGGAGAATCGTAAATTGCCACTTCTGGCATGCCAATCTCAGCCTCTTTTGCCATTCTGGCAACGGTATCATACAGCCACTGCTCTGTAGGATTTGACGGCTGCTCAATAACATGCGCACCAGTTGACTTCTTGGCGATCCATTTCGACATTGCCAGGGAAATTAACGAACCACCCATGCCAAACATACCGGCCATTACCAGAAGGCCGGATGTGCTGCGGGAGTCAACGCCCAGAATACTCATTACAATACCAAGCAGAACAAGTATTGCCAGGTTGGTTGCTAAAAAAAGACCTATCCGTAACACAAGGTACCTCCTTTTTCAAAATCATAGTTTCTGCACATGCCATCAATCTGGGGCTGTACAGCCTTTTTTTATATCAGTATCCAAGATAACCATCCTGTATCTACTCACAAGATATTTCGTTTCGAAATCGTCCTTTTCTTTGCAGTGGTCTTCAGAGCATCGTAAATTCCTTTTTTAACAGTATAATAGTATTCAAAGCTGCAATGATATCGTTTCAATGAAACCTGCTAGAAGAAGTTACAACCACGGTAAAACGCTTTGCACGACACATTCATTTTTGTAGCATTATAACCTTTTTGTGCAACACATCACACACCAGAGCTTACCTGATCGCAAACACCGGCACGCCTACCGCGATAACCAGCACCCACATCATAGAGATAACAATCAGAATATATTGACTATTTCAGCAATGGTAACAGGTTGCTTCGACTCATGGCACAGCTGTTGCTAACAGTACATTATACAAAATGCAACGTTGTCTCTATGACGAAGATTACCTAACCAAGGGAGAATACCATGTCGAAAAAAAAAGTTGAAGAACTGCTTATTGCTGGTGGTGAGAATGAGAAAATTCGCAGCAAGTACGATGCTATAAAAAGCATGGATGACTTTGTTGCTCTTGCTGGTGAGGAAGGCTACGAATTTAGTTCAGAGGACCTGCAGGACGTGCTGCGTGAATCAGGAGATTCGTTTGAATCGTTTGGTAACCCAGCTAAACGAATGATCTGGTGGTTTTAATCAGTAGGCCAATATCAGCGGGGTCAGAAAGTATCTGCCCCGCTCAAAACAGCTGTTCATGACTTAGTCATCTACATCGAAATCGCCTTTGCCACAGATAGAGCAGCGTATCGTCTGGTCATCTCTATCAAAGATGTATTCCCATTTTTTCTCTTCAATCATTTCACGCTCTTCAACACCGCAGTGGATGCAAATCCACCTGTCACCTTTTTCAGTTTCAAACAAATGCATATATACCTGCTTTTTTAATTATATGGACATGGTAACCAGTTCTTTCGCTGATCGTAACTTGTATTTCTCCGTTCATCCTATTTGATATTTGCCCAGATCGCTATCTTTTCCAGCGCTAAGAAACTTTTTCTACTGCACCAGATGGTGAAGGAATATTCATAGAAGTGGCCAGGGTCAGACATGAGCCACCTGTAAGCATAATAATTACATAACCATTGCCTTGGAGCTAAACAGCTTCTCTGCAATCGTGTTAGCGACAAGGCTTGTCGGCTGGTTTTGCTCTTTAGACAGATTGTAAATATCCTGTAATGTCTTTTCAATACGCGCCGTCAACCTCATTGCCTTTTGGCGATTATAGGTACATCCAATCTCACAGCTGATATTGATTACCCCACCGGCATTAGCAGCATAATCTGGTGCATAAAGTATCCCTCTTTTATGCAAATACCAGCCATCCTCCTCATTCAGCAGCTGATTATTCGCACTGCCTGCAACAATCTGGCAAAGCAAACGGGGAATGGTCTTACTGTTGAGTATGCCACCCAGAGCACATGGAGAGAAAATATCACAGCCGATATCATATATTGCTTCAGGCATCACTTCTTCAACGTCAATTTTTTCACGAAGTTTACTGACATTCCTGGGATTAATATCTGAGACCACCAAACGGCAATTGTCATTTTTCAGTAGTTCGGCAAGGCGGCCTCCGGTTTCACCCACCCCCTGAATGGCGACAGTAAGCCCGTCCAACCGCTCCCGTCGGAGTTGATGACGAACACTGGCCCTGATTGCGCAATAAACGCCATAAGCTGTGAAAGGGCTAGGGTTACCGCTGGCCCCAACAGTTACGACATGACGGGTCTGCTCCTTTACTACTGCCATGTCTTCAAGTGTGGAATTCACATCTTCTGCTGTGATATATCTGCCATCGAGATGCTCAACAAACTTCCCGAGTTCTGTAAACAGTGCCTTCCTGTCAACTAAATCAAGGTCTGCATGCACCACACTCTTACCACCACCCAAAGGTAATCGAGCAAGAGCATTTTTATAGGTCATCCCTTTGCTCAAGCGAAGTACATCCGTCAACCCTTCCTGCTCTTTTGGGTAACTCCACACTCTGCAACCACCAAGGGCAGGACCTCGAAACGAGTTATGTATAGCAATCCATGCAGTAAAACCTACTTCGGAATTATCGCATCTGACGACTTCCTCATACCCTGGTATATCAAGTGCGGTATACCTGTTCATGGTGTGCTCCTGTGACTATTCTCTGCCTCAGCAGATTCGACCACTTTATCTTTTCTCTGTGCAATCGTTTCAGGCAGCGACAGGAATGCTTTTCCTCTTGCCACAGGCTGCCGCAATTCCCTTCTGCAACGCCCTGACGTTAAGCTCTGCAAACTGCTGTGCCTTGTCGCCGAACACAGATTTACATGCTTCAATGATACTTGCTAGTTGTACAGATTTTGCAACGGCAAGATACGCGCCCAACATTACAATGTTAGCAGCCTTCGCATTACCACATTCATCAGCCAGATCATTGGCTGGAATATAGTACACTTCAATATCGTTGCGCCGTACTGCTCTCTCTATCAGCGAGCTATTTATGAAAAGGCAGCCACCTGGGATGACACTTTTCTCAAACTTCAGCAGCGAAGGCAGATTCATGACAATGGCACTCGTAGCATTTCCTGTTGCTATCGGTGAGCCAACCGGGGTATCAGAAACCATCACACTACAATATGCCGTTCCACCTCGCATTTCCGGCCCATATGATGGCATCCAGGTTACATATTTATTTTCAATCATTCCCGCATGGGCAAGTAATTGACCAAGCGTCATTACTCCCTGACCTCCAAAACCTGCACAGAGTACTCGTTCGTTACACATTGCTGCCTCCTTTCGGCGTTCGTAAAACACCGAGCGGAAAATAGGGAATCATATTTTCACCAAGCCATTTCATAGAGTCAACTGGCGAGAGATGCCATCCTGTCGGACAGGTTGAAAGGACTTCGATTATAGAAAAACCACACCCCTCTAGCTGGTACTCAAAACCTCTTCTGATAGCACGCCCCGCATTACGGACAGCTTTAGGATTATGCACTGCAACTCGCTCGACATACGTAGCGCCAGGTATCTGGGCAATCATTTCAGCAACTTTCAGTGGCATACCACAGTGCGAGACATCACGCCCCTCGGGTGCAGTTGTCACCTTCTGATTGGGCAGGGTCGTCGGTGCCATCTGGCCACCAGTCATACCGTAGATTGCATTATTTACAAAAATGACTGTGATCTTTTCACCTCTATGGGCGGCATGAACAATCTCTGCAGTACCAATGGAAGCAAGATCACCATCTCCCTGGTAGGTAAATACTGTCTTATCAGGGTGAACACGTTTAATACCCGTTGCCACTGCAGGTGCCCTGCCATGAGCACATTCGACCATATCAACATTGAGATAATTATATGAGAGAATTGAGCAACCCACCGCGGCGCAGCCAATGGTGGTTCCGAGAATATCCAGATCAACCATGGCTTCAGCAACCAGCTTATGTACTATGCCATGAGTACATCCTGGACAATAGTGCGTCTCCCTGTCTGTCAGCCCTTTGGATCGTGCTACAATTACCGTCATAGCTCATGCCCTCCCAAGTAATTTCTTTACTTCGCTGACGATTTCTTCGGGAACTGGGATAACACCACCTGTACGACCATAAAAACTGACTGGCAGGCGACCTTCTACGGCCAGCCTGACATCATCGACCATCTGACCACAGCTCATCTCTACCGCCAAAATTTTTTTGCAATTCGTAGAAAGCTCTCTAAATGGTTGTACAGGGAAAGGCCAGAGTGTTTGCGGCCTGATGAGGCCTGCAGCAATATTTTGCTGTCGCAACATCTCGATAGCATTTCTGGCTATGCGAGCTGTAGAACCGTAGGCACAGAGAACTATTTCCGCATCTTCAGTGCCGATGGTTTCAAAACGTACCTCTTTTTCTTCAAGCAGGGCATACTTGGCCTGCAAATCAAGATTACGAGCTTCAAGTACTGCCGGCTCAAGTGCTAAGGTTTTTACAACTAAAGGGGCTCTTCTATTGCCGTGCCCAACTGCAGCCCACGGCTTATCAGGCAAAATACGCTGTTTTTGTTCCGGTAATTCAACCGGCTCCATCATCTGTCCCAGCATACCGTCGCTGACGATAAAGACCGGCATGCGGTAGACCTCAGCCAGGTCAAAGGCATCCATCATCATTTCAGCGCCCTCCTGAACGGTGGCTGGAGCAAGAGAAAGAATGCGATAGTCACCATTTCCTCCGCCACGGGTCATCTGGAAATAATCAGCCTGGGAAGGTTGAATTGTGCCGATTCCAGGACCTCCCCGCTGCACATTAACAATTACTGCGGGCAATTCAGCCGCCGCCAGCATCGACATTCCTTCCTGCATCAATGCAATACCGGGTGATGACGAAGACGTCATTGGCCGACCACCGCAGGCCGCTGCCCCATATATCATGTTGATGGAGGCAATTTCGCTTTCTGCCTGCAAGAAGAGTCCGCCAGCTTTTGGTAATTCGCGGGCCAGGTACTCTGGAATTTCATTCTGTGGAGTAATTGGATAGCCAAAGAAATGACTGCAACCACCTTTGATAGCTGCCATGGCCAGAGCAACATTGCCTTTCATGAGGGTTTTACTCATCGTTCCCCCTCCTTTTTCTGGCAAAACGTTCAACGGTTATTACTGAATCGGGACAGATGATGCCGCAATTACCACAACCAATGCAACGCGATTGATCCTGGAGCACCGCTGGCGCATACCCTTTAACATTCATCACACTACTATTTATGGCAATGAGTTCAAGAGGACAGGTGCTGACGCATAATCCACACCCTTTACATTGATCAGTAGCAATAATTACCCTGCCTTTTGGTTCAGCCATATACAGCCTCCCGGTTACCATGCCTGGATAGTTATGTTTACTTATAACAAATATTATTCCTTTTAGTCAAACATTAACCAAGAAGCAACATGTCGCATATAATTTTAATTTAATGGTATAATATCAAATTCACCTGGCAAACAATGGTGAATTTAATATTTTCAAACAGTTAGCATATACACAATTTAGTTTACCAATACCAAACAACGTGACAACCACATCACAGAAGGCATTCATTTTATCTGATATGCTGCTGGCAAGATCAAAAGAGGGTAACGAGGACAACGTAAGGACAAAAAAATCAGGTAGGCTTATAAATTACGACAAGGGTTTTAGCTGTTCCACCAATGCCTCGGTAACCGTGGGGCACAACCGAGTCAAAATAGAGACTGTCACCTTCCTCAAGAAGAACAATACTACTACCACAGTGAAACTCGAGTTTACCTTCTAAAACAAAAAGAAACTCCTCACCACGATGGTTATTATAAACGATTGCATCAGCGTCCCGTTCCTCCATATGAACGATAAACGGCTCCATGCATTTATCAACTTTTGGGTAGGCAAGTGGCTCATACTGATAACCAATATGTGAAATATGAGGACCTTTAGCCACCCCGTAACGATCCGCCTTGCGTACAACAACGACATTGCTTGCCTGATTGGTTTCCTGAAAAAAATAGCCAATGGCAACACCAAGTGCTGTGGCTATTCGAAGAAGGGTAGCAATGGGAGGAGTTACCAGGTTATTTTCAATCTGGGACAAATTCGGCTTGGAAAGACCGGTCAACTCAGCCAGATCCTGCAGTGTCAGCTCCCGCCGATTGCGCAGTTTCCTAATCTGATTGCCAATATCGAGGGACGCCAGCTCATCTTTCATATCACCTGCCATAAAACTTCTCCTGGTATTCAGGTATAAAATAGCGCAATGAGGTTGAAATTCAGCCTGGCCATAGTCGGAATCACAGTAGACACTCCCCGTATATTACAACTTTCTCATTGCTGCCGTAAGCGGTTGCTCTCCATTGCTTGAAAAGAACAAACGAGGAATTTTACATCAAACCATTCACTGCTGCACCGTAAGAATGATTGCCCCTTCAACCACCTCCAGACTTCCTTTTAGATAATTAAGCAGTACCTCCTCTTTCCTGCCAGGAAATGCGACCGGAGTGTCACCACTCTGCAGGTCCACAGCAAAGCGAATTGCCAGACCACTATCATCTTGCTCATACGATAGCACAAGACTGCTCCCAGCCATACTATTACTGTAAATGTAAATAAAAATACGATAGAGCAAGGACTCAAAAGGAAAAAGAAAAGTCTCAACCTGAAGCTCGGCACTCCCTTCAACTGTTACTGAAATAGAGTTCATGGCAGCCTTACGACCAGTCAGGGCGACCATCAGGTTCAGAATATCAGCGATTGCCGCCGAGACTACCGGCATGTCACCGCTGTGAGCGAAACGGTTAAGGTTCTTAATAATGGTGTTCGACCTGGTTACTTGTAGAGCGACCTTCTCGGCAGCATTTTTTACCCGATCAGTCGGCACTCCCTCACTTTCATCGACCATGCCTACCAGATCGTCAAGAAGCCCCGCATTCTCATTAATTATGGCCAGGGTATTCTTAAGATCGTGAGTAGCAATTGCTGAAATCCCGGCAAACGCCTCAAGACAAAGACCATGTACTTCATATTTTTCGTCCATCAAAACCACACAGGGGGAAATTTTAATAAAGAATCCATCGGAATCAGCCAGCACTGCAAAGTCCCCAGAAGATTTTCAGCTACCCAGACAAGCTTCACGGATAATGTCAATTAGACGGCTGAGATCAACAGGTTTCATGATATAATCATAGGCACCAAGCGCCATTCCCTCACTGCCAGCCTCAAAAGAACCATGGCCGGTGAGAATAACCACTTTGAGATCCGGATGCTTTTCCCTGAGTTTTGCCAACACTTCCAATCCATCCAGATCAGGCATTTTTAAATCGAGAAGCAATATATCTGGACACTCTTTCTCAATAGCCTCGATCGCTTCCTGTCCCGAATTGACCATACTGGCCTGAAACTTACGGAGCAGGAGTCTGGTCACCAGCGTCGAGGCAAACTCCACCTCATCATCTGCTATAAGTATCTTAATGTTTTCATCATTCTTTCGCATCAGCATGCTCGCTCTGTATTGGTAATGTTATAGTGAATGCCGTTCCCTGTTCAACAGCCGATCTGACGGTAATGTCTCCACCCATTTTTTTAATCAACCCATAAGTAATAGATAGCCCCAGCCCTGTCCCTTTACCTGTCTCTTTGGTGGTGTAAAATGGTTCAAAAATATGAGGCAGGATATCCTTATCAATGCCCGGCCCGTCATCTTGTATAACTACTCTGATTTCACCAACCACAAGGTGTGTAGTGATAGATATGACACCACCCTTACCAATGGCATCAATAGCATTATTTATGATATTCAAAAAGATCTGCTGTAATTGCAGTCGGTCACTAATGGCCTGTGGCAGATTCTCCTGAAGCTGCAGTTCCAACTTGATCCGATTATTAATCATGGAGTTTCCGAGAAACTGCAGAACTTCCTCTATAATCTCGTTCACCTGCAGTGGCTCTTCCTTGACGTCTGTCCTCCTTGCAAAACCAAGCAACCGGTGAGTTATAGCCTTGCACCTATCAACGCTTTTATTCACCCCTACCAAATTCTTTTTAATGGTTTCTTTATACTCGAAATCAGGTGTCATCTCTAAGAGATCATCTATTAAGCCAGCATTCTGGCTAATAATTGCCAGGGGATTATTAATTTCATGCCCCACACCGGCGGCCAGCCGCCCGATAGAGGCAAGTTTGTCAGTATGCTCAGCCTCTTTCAGCATCACCATCTGCATTTCATCAGTTTTGCGAATGAGCTCTGTCAGCATTCTCACAAGATTCTGGACAACAACAAGAATAGTCACCAGACAGGCCAACACGATGAAAAAGAGCCTTGCACGAAATTTTTTCCAATCATCTTGGTAAATGTAGCGTTTTTTCAACAGTACCAGTGACCATGGGGTATCGGCTATCACTCTTACGGCCTGAAAGCTATCCCCTTCATGTGCAGATAATTGGCGATCCATACCTCTCTCAACATTTGAAGCCATCTTCGAAAGGGTTTTACCGAAATATCCTGATTTAGTCTGGAGAACACCTTCATCATCGACCAAGAAGAGATCATCTGTGGCATTTGTTTTTATAGCATCAACGAAGGCCTGTAGAGTAGAGGCATCAATAGTCGCTCTCAGCACCCAAAGCTTTCGAGTTTTCGGGTCCAGATTGCTGATAGCGATGGCAAAATGTGGAACTTTACGATAACCGGTATAGACTCTGCTAATATACACTCCGCTATCAAACACCTCTTTAAACCACTCTTCTCTTGAGTAATCTGTCCCCTGTAAATCGTAAGGGCCAAAGTAGGCACGCTGCACACCGAACTGATCGATAACACCCAGATCTGCAAAAAAGCTATACTGTCTCTGTAATCGAACAAAGAGATCTTCAAGGTTACTCCCTTCTGTCAGTTCAGTATAGCGATCCCTTCGCGCCGCAAACTGGACCACAGATGTTAGGCTGTCGATCATATGTTCGATGGATTTCATCTTACCATCAAGCTTCCACTCAAGTTGCTCGCGTTCTGATTTTTGGGAAAGCCTGTTGTAATTCTGATACCCTAGCCATGCCACGATGAGAACAGGAATCATGGCAATGAGCAGCATAGTGGTATAGAGGATCATACGCAGCTGCAGATAATTCCTCCCCTGAAAGTCGCCATTTACAGGATTTGTCACTGCAGCCGGGACGATCTTTTCAAAAATGGTCACCGGCTTCTTCATAAGCTCAAATGCTCATCATGCTGATTGATTATGATATCTCCTTGCTGCAATTTTCCGGTCACTGCACTTTTCAGAGCAGATTTCCAGTCGCCGATAACCCCATCGATGACATTCAGTTTCTTCCATATCAGGAAATTGTAATGCAGCTCCTCTATCCCTCCACAAACCACATCAGTCACATTCTCCTCAACAATCATCTGACAGAGGCCCTCATCCGACGGACGCTCCATAATGATATTTCTCGGCTCACCCACCATATCACCATGCTCAAAACGGGCAATAAGTATCTCTGTAGCCAGATCAAAGCGCGGGGCTACAAAGTCCCCCTGAATGGGTACCAGTAATTTTCGCACAGGATGACCTCTTTACTGCAGTAATTTATATTTTTTCATTTTCCGCCACAGTTTCATTCTGCCCCAACCGAGACTATCGGCAGCCTTGTTCCTGTTACCACCGTGTGCTTTCAAGGCATCGATTATCATTTGACGTTCAATATCTCCCCAGCTCTCATCAGCTTCTTCAGAGGTCTTCTCCCTGCTCTTCTCAGGTGTTTCCTGATAGTGTTCAGGTTCTGGTAACTCCTCAGATACTGCAACTTCCTGCTTTTCAAACATGTAAGGAGGTAGTTGCTCTTTGTTTATTTTTTTTCGTTTGCATATGTTCGCCGCATACTCAACGATATTACTCAACTCTCTGATGTTGCCGGGATATGGATATTCAAGCAATATCTGCATTACACCTGGGGTAAAGCCAACAATAGTTTTCCCCAGAGCACCTGTGTATTTTTCCAGGAAATGATCGAGCAGAAATCGAATATCACCATCTCGTTCTCGAAGAGGAGGCATATGTATATGCAGAACATTTAAGCGATAAAAGAGATCCTCACGAAATGTATTTTTCCGCACCTGCTCCCGAAGCGGCCTGTGAGTTGCAGCAATAATTCTCACGTCAACACTTATACTTTTCTCACCACCAACGGGAACAAATTGGCGGTCATCCAGCACTGAGAGCAGCTTCACCTGAAGAGGCAACGGCATGTCACCTATTTCAGTAAGAAAAAGGGTACCACGGTCCGCCAGCTTAAACATACCCGGCTTATTACGAGTAGCCCCGGTAAAGGATCCCTTAACATGGCCAAACAGCTCCGATTCCAGCAACCCAAGAGGTAAAGCGCCACAATTTATTTTAATAAATGGAAATCTCGCTCTGTCTGATTCCCGATGGATGAGCTCTGCCACCTTATCCTTACCAGTTCCAGTTTCCCCGGTTATCAGAACCGACGCATCAGTGTGCGACATCAGAGGAATCATGTCGAACACTTTCTGCATTTTAACACTGTAGCCAATCAGATCTTTTGGTGCAGAGCTATCAACTGTGCTCTTGCTCACATCACTTCGGAAAGAAATGTCTTCAGCAATAACGAGCAAACCAGAGCCAATACCCTTCGCATCTTGAAGCGGAGATATAGTATACTGAATAGGAATCTTACGACGATAGCAGTTTATGATATCGCCGGTCACAGAACGTGCCTCCCCTGTATGCAGCACCTTGCTGTAGCTCTGTCCCCTGGAGTTACCGGTATTACTGCGCACAACCAGTTCCCCATGAACCCCTCTGACCCTGTCCACAGCATAACCGGTCATGGCCTCCATAAGGCGATTCATGCCAACAACCTTGAAGGTGCTGCTAAGAATCATGGCAGGATAAGGAATACCCTCCAAGAGAGAAGTAGTATCGGGGATAAATTCGCGAGTCATGACATTTACAACAACCTTAAGCTATATTAATTAGCATAATGCATACCTCTGCAGCACTTGGTAGAAACAGCCAGCAAATTTTCTTAAGACACCTCCTGCAGTTACCAAGCCTTACTTCTCAGGATTTTCTCTATCTCCGCTTTCGACTTTTCCTGCAACAGCAAGACTCTCTTTTTCTTTGCGTCTTCTATCCTACCGAGAAGTTTCTGGATATCCACAGGCTTTTCCAGAAAGTCCTCAGCCCCCTGCTTCATGGCCTCAATTCCTGACTCAATAGTAGCATGGCCTGTCAGCATGATAATTTCAGCATCGGGGTGTTCAGACTTAACCCTATTTAAGACCTCTAATCCATCCATCCCTGGCATAGCTAAGTCAAGGATAATTACATCAAAGTCTTGGCAGTCAATAAGTTCAATAGCCCTAGCTCCCGTTGTCGTTGTCGTCACCTTAAGGTTTCGGGCCTCTAGCCTCTGACCCAGGGTTGCGATGAACTCCTCCTCGTCATCCACTAACAGGACTTTGGTTTTCAGAGATGCTTCCATCTTGTCTCCCGTGTAACTTTTGAACTGACATTTCAACTATCAGTTTCGCACCTGAACCTTCTCATGCGCAGCCTTGATAGCCGCTGACAACTCCTCTATATCTACAGGCTTATGCATATAGGCGAAAGCCCCAAGCTCCATACACTGCTTCATATCCTCATTGGTACCATGTCCAGTCAAGATTATAACCTCAATACCAGGATCCATCTCTTTGGTTCTACGCAGCACCTCCACCCCATACATTCCTGGCATCTTCAGATCCAGAACCATCACATCTGGACGATCTTCGCTTATGAGTTCTAAGGCGTCTTCACCATTATACACTCCATACGTACCAACATCACGACTGATCAACCGCTCCGAAACAGTCTGCACAAATTCTTTTTCATCGTCGACAAAAAGCACCTTTGATGGCAACTCGAATTTCTGTTGGCGGTAGATTGACTCATCATAGTGCACGCTTTTTTCAACTTTCACCTGCTTCACCCCACCAACCTTTGTTGCAAGCTCAGTGAGTTCATTGACCAGTTTTGAAAAATTCAAAACACTTTTCTCTACCGTCAATGTCACCTGATTATTTGCATATTTTATTGCGACTTTATGCCCTGAATTCAAGAGAAGCTTCTCCACCTCAACTTCAATCACCATATCCTGAGCTGCCTGGGCAGATTCAGCAGTTCTCAATACTGATGTCATGCGCAGGCACTTGACAATAGCATCGCTCAGTTCAGCATTAGACTTACCCTCAACAGGTAACACCAGGTCATAGAGTGAGCTATCGTACGCCTCTTTCTTAAAGAGAAAATCTGTCCAATTATACGCGCTGACATCATCTAATTTCACTGCCTTTCTTGCCCCTTTTTCAGAAAGACCAGACTCCATAGCGTTAGAGATTCTTGCCTGGCGACTATCAACTATCAGCACTTTTAGTACATGACCAACACGAGCAGGTATAAGAGAGGTAAGCATACCATGATAGAGGTAATCGTCCGCTCCTTTCAATTTTTCAGCCAATACAGCTTTGAACAGGTTTACTGTTTTCTCTTTTTCAAGAGTAAACTGATTAAATACTGAAGTTTTTCCATACATAACAGTTTTAAGTTTCTCACTATTTAAACCATATTCACGGGATGCCTCATTAAATAGATCCTCGTCGCCATAGAGCTTAATTTCAAGTTGTTTTGCCAGTTCATTAATAACACCGGCTGCCGGAGTGTACGTACATTGGAAAATAGCTATTGATGACATAATTAAACCTCTTGATGTAAAAGTGATTTACCACATACTGCAACCTTTTCCTGCTCTACTTCAACCTCCTACTTGCACATCCCATGCCCACTCAACACTTTTCGTAAATTTTCGCATAACCAGATAGGCTTATTTTTCTTTCATCACTATTCGACATCCCGGGTTATCATTAACCCCACATCATTTTTATCAAAATGTAACGTTTTGTTAAGCACTTGCCTTAACAGCTCGAACAATACAAGCCGAAACATTCAATCATCCACAAAAGGCAAGACAGGTGCCTTGATATTCATGCTGACAGGAAACACACCTCACATTAGCACTCGCCACCCTGTCTTCGTGTAAACTCCCGACAGCACAATGTAACATAATGTAACTTTACAACCTTAATAGTATCTATTTGTAACTATACGTCTCGCTCCTCACCATTGCTACTCTTTAGCACAGCAACGCTAGCTAAATAATTTAAAAATAATAATACTATATATTTACAAACTACTTAACAGTAAAACTCCGCATGGCACACCAGTTGCTTAGTACCTATTGGCAGCGTTTTTAAAAAGACCTTTTGTAACGCTCATATCACAGCACAAAAACAGGAACCGGTCCTGTTCTAGATATTCGTCGGAAAGGAGAAAACATGGATCTAAAATTGAAAACTAAAGTCTTGCTGGTGGATGATGAAATCGAGTTTTTACAAACGCTCTCAAGCCGCCTTGAATTGCGAGGCCTGACTGTAGACACTGCAACCAGTGGTGAAGCAGCCATTGACAAAATTAAGCAACAAGAATTCGACGTGATCGTCATGGATCTGTCCATGCCTGGTATTGATGGCATAGAGACAATGGAAAAAATTAAAGAGATCAACCCAGTTGCAGAGCTTATCATGCTGACCGGTCACGCCTCGGTAGAAAGCGGCGTCAAGGCCATAAAGACAGGCGCAGGAGACTTCCTCCAAAAACCGGTCGAAATGTCAACCCTTCTGGAAAAAATTGGTGAGGCAAAAAACAGACGCATGCTGGTTCTGGAAAAGAAAACTGAAGAAGAACTGGATCTCATTCTGAAAAGCCGAGGCTGGTAGGCAGCGCACAGAAACAGATGTCACCCAAAGGAGCTCACAATGAATAACGACATTTCACATGTGAACGAGATACTTATTACGCTCGACTCATACCCTCACCTGCTACAAGATGAACCCATTGGTAATGCTGTCGCCAAGCTCTTGGAACACAGATCAGCCGATGGCAGGCATCTCCACTATGACCAGGTATTTGTTGTCGACGAAGCCGGCAGATTGCTCGGCCGTATCTCTGTAATTGACATACTGACAAGTTTTTTCCCCTCTATCCTTTCAACTTCGACAGCCGGAATATTCGCAGGAAAGAAAGAAAACTTCACCGATCTGTCCATACTCCTCGAAGACAGTTTCCGCAGGGAGTGCCGCCGTCAGGCAGCCCATACTGTTGGGCAGCACATGGCCAAAACCCATCAGTCTGTCGAGGGTTCCATGCATCTGCTCCATGCCCTTGAAATTATGATCAAGGACGATGTGACAACATTGCCTGTCACAGAAAAGAATGTGCTGACAGGCGCAGTTCGGATGGAAGATATTTTCAGAGTTCTCGGAACGTACTGCACTATCTGAGCAACAGGATAACTACGATATAACCATATAGGATTACGGATATGAGCAAAACCTTAGTGGCACAATTGCCAATCGAAAAGCAGCCAATGGACCTCAGACGCATGTTTTTCATGCTCTTAGGAATCGGTCTTTTTGCCTTTATCTACTGGTGTCCACCCTGGCCGGACGCCATTGACCCGCTCGGTGAACATTTTGTACTGACCAAAGAAGCCAAGGGAGCACTGGCAGTATTTGTCCTTGCGGCCACCTGGTGGGTCTTCGAGGTAGTACCCATTGGTGTCACCAGCATTGCCATCGGTACCCTTCAAGCACTGTTTTTAATACGATCGCCCAGCGTTGCCTTCAAAGATTTCATGGACCCTTCGGTTCTCTTTATTTTTGGTTCAATCGTTATCGGTATGGTTTTCACTAAAACCGGCCTCACGAAGCGACTCGCCTATAAAATGCTTTCCATAGTCGGCGAGCGAACCAGTATGATATATCTGGGTTGCTTTGTTATGACCGCTGCCCTCACTCACGTAATGGCCCATACAGCGGTTGCCGCTACCATGTTTCCGCTGCTGATGGCGATTCATGCTCTCTATTCTGACAGTGACAATCCCACCAAATTCGGCAAGGGACTCTTTATCGGCATGGCCTATGTGGCCGGCGCGGGCAGCATTATCACTCTCCTGGGAGCTGCTCGCGGCGCTGTAGCACTAGGTTTTTACAAAGACATAATGAATGTGGATATCAGCTTTTTTGAGTTGACCATGTATATGTTTCCCATCGGCTGGTTGATGGTTTTCCTGCTCTGGGGCTTTTTCATGATATTCTTTAAGCCTGAGAGGGCACGTATCGAAGGCCTCAAAGAGCGCTCAAAACGGATGTATAATGAGCTTGGTGCCTGGAGCTACAAAGAGATCGCCACGGTATCTATCGTACTGGCAACCATCCTGATCATAGCCCTTAAGAATTTTATCCCGGCACTTGCATCACTCGATAAGACCGGTATCATGCTCTGTTCCACTATCGCCTTCTTTATGCTGAAGATCCTCAACATCGAAGACCTTGAAGAAATCCCTTGGAACATCATCCTGCTCTTTGCTGGTGCCATGTCTATCGGCTTCTGTCTCTGGGAAACCGGTGCCGCAAAATGGCTGGCGGTAAACTGGCTGCTACTGTTTAAAGATGCCCCAGGTATAGTATTCGTCTTGGGCATGGCCTTCTTTGTCATGATGATGACCAACTTCATTATGAACGTTGCTGCCATCGCCATCTCTCTTCCAGTAGCCCTTGTAATTGCGCCATACCTTGGCGTCACCGGTGAGGTAATATTATTCTCCTCACTCGTCGTTGCAGGTATGCCATTTCTACTTCTTGTAGGAGCAGCACCAAACGCCATTGCCTACAATTCTAAGCAGTTCACCACTGGCGAGTTTGCCATGTATGGGATTCCAGCTTCAATACTGCTTATGCTTGTCACCTGGCTGGCCGTATCTGTTATCTGGCCACTCATGGGTATGGTAACTACAGTACCCCTATCCTAATACTCACCATCAAACACTGCCGGCAGAAGACTGCCGGCAGCATAATTTTAGATACTAAGGAGTTATGTAATGCGTAAGATGAGTTTATTTTACCTTGCCACAACGCTCATGGCCGTGCTCGGTCTTGGTGGAGCTGCGTTTGCCGCTTCATCCGGAGCCGTTCACGAGAATCTCAACCTCACCAGTCACTGGGTTGGGTACGTCGGGATAGTTATTTTTGTGATTGCCTATGCGTTTGTTATGCTGGAAGAAGTCACCCACATGCGAAAATCAAAGCCTGTTCTACTGGCCGCTGGTCTCATCTGGGGTCTTATTGGCATGATCTACGCCATGAACGGAATAGATCATGCCGCAGAGGTCGCTGTACGCCATAACATTCTCGAATACGCCGAACTTTTTCTCTTTCTTCTGGTTGCCATGACCTTTATCAATGCCATGGATGAACGACTGGTGTTTGAGGTTCTCAGAGTCAAGCTGGTCAATGCCGGATATTCACTGAAGAAACTCTTCTGGATTACCGGTGTGCTGGCTTTCTTCATTTCACCGGTAGCCGACAACCTTACAACCGCCCTGCTGATGTGTGCCGTTGTTATGGCAATCGGCAAAGAAAACAAAAAGTTTGTTGGCCTTGCCTGTATCAATATTGTTGTTGCGGCCAATGCCGGTGGCGCCTTCAGCCCTTTTGGCGACATTACAACCCTGATGGTATGGCAAAAGGGAATCGTCCAGTTCCAGGAGTTTTTAGTACTCTTTGTTCCGTCAGTGGTTAACTGGGTGGTTCCAGCAGCAATAATGAGTTTTGCGGTCCCCAACGCTCAGCCTGAAGCCGGTGTAGAGGATCTGAAATTAAAACGCGGTGCATTCGTCATAATCGGTCTCTTTCTCTGGACCATAGCTACAGCCGTAAGTTTTCATAATTTCCTAAAGATGCCACCTATGGTTGGCATGATGGCAGGTCTCTCCCTGTTGAAACTCTTCGGTTTTTATCTGAATAAAACCCATGTACGTAACAGCGCCACATATGACCCTAAAAAGGCGGAAGAACGCATTGGCCAGATTGTTCCATTCGATATATTCTCGAAGGTCGCCAGGGCAGAATGGGATACTCTGCTCTTCTTCTATGGAATTATCCTCTGTGTAGGCGGTCTGGGCTTTATGGGTTACCTGGCCATGGCATCCAAGGTGATGTATCTCGACTGGGGCCCGACTACCGCAAACATCATGGTAGGTATTCTCTCTGCCATCGTAGATAATATTCCTGTAATGTTTGCCGTTCTAACTATGATGCCCGACATGTCTCACGGTCAGTGGTTGCTAGTTACGCTGACTGCAGGTGTTGGTGGCAGTATGCTCTCTATTGGCTCAGCTGCAGGTGTTGCTCTCATGGGCCAGGCAAGAGGCAAGTATACCTTCTTCGGCCATCTTAAATGGTCACCGGTAATTGCCCTGGGGTACGTTGCGAGTATTTACGTCCATTTCCTCATAAATGGCCACCTGTTTTAGAGTATAGGAAAGAGAAAGCCCCATTGGTCAGGCAGCAATGCTCGCAAAGGGCATTAGTTCTAGGTAATTATCATTCTGTCCACATTCGGTACAGGGCGAACATTCCTCCCCTGTGAGCCCTGTATCGGATGATTTCAACTTTTCCGCCAGAAAAACGCCAGCGCACCATCTTGGCAGCTGTCAAGACACTCACCACAGTTCCAGCAGTAAGGGCTCCGGCCTTCACCTTGCTCCGGCTTCAACCCCATAGGACAACTTCGACTACAGCGACCACAGGCTGTACATGCATGCTGGTTGTGATCCACGACAAGCCTCCGTTTATGACCCAAAAGTGCCAGAAGACCACCCAAAGGGCAAAATGAACGGCAAAACAGACGACGGGTCACAAGCTCCAAAACGACCACGAGCAATACGATACACCCCTCTAAGGCAAGAGTATGAAAAAAGACAAGCATCATGATCTCCCGACCTACCAGGCCAGGAGGAGAGAGAAAAACAAATAGAGGGACCCCCAACACCAAACTCAACAATAACTCAGCAATGAGGGTGAACCAGAGCACCTTTTTGGCAACAACAAGGCGATTATGCAAATAACGCTTCCTGGCAATGACACGACGAAGCCTGTCCACCAACTCCAATATAAAGCTGATCGGACATATCCACGAGCAAAAAACCCGCCCAAGCAGCAGTGCAATGATTACCGGAATGAGCATGCCGACAAGAGCCGGCATATATATTGATTTGGTGATGAGAAGACTCTCCAAACCTTCAAGCGGTGAAACGAACCAGAGACTGCCAAAACCAAAAGATTGATACCAACCCTGAATAAAATCAATTTGTAAATAATAATTCAGTAGTGGATTAATCAATATCAAAAGAAAGGCCCCAGTAAGGATAACAAACCTCCTTCGGGACCATGGCCAAGAGAGACCGGATGCACCGTGCTCAGGAACGTTATTTCCCCTACTCATACGGTCACCTTATCGCGGGCAAAGATCGGTTCAATATTAATCGCCTTGCTGCCATCTTTATTTGTCACAGGACAGGCATTGGTACACAAGCCACAACCCGTACAATGCTCCGCATCAATAACCGGCCGTAACTGCTCAAGACGGATAGCCTTTTCCATAAAAGGACATTTATCATAGCAGGTACGGCAAAGGGTTATACCTTCATAGGCATGACAGCTGAAGGTATTGATTATAGCAAGCCCCATACGTGTCTCTTCCTGCCGGACACGTTCCAGACTTCCTGTCGGGCAGACATCCACACATTTCATGCACAAATAGCAGGGGATTTTTTCCACTTCCACAAGGGGCGTCCCAGCGTGAATACCATAACGGATATCCAACATGACAATCGAACGATACGGACAAACTTCTACACAGCGGCCACAGCGAATGCATTTAGCCGGGAAAATCTCTTCAGGAACTGCTCCAGGTGGACGCAACCGGTTCGTCTTCACCGGACTTTTCAACATCTGCGCCCCAGCCTTTTTGGGTGCCAGCGTAAGGCCAGACAGGCCAATACTTAGCAGCTTAAGAAAAGAACGACGTTTCACAAATCTTTTGACAGGGCTTTTTTGAAACCGAACGGCTTTGCCAACATTTCACCTTTAGCGAGCAGTTCAGCCTCATCTTCGGTATTAAGGTAGGTCATACCGACGCCTAAGACATTTTCATCTTTATTGATGCGATCAACAATGGTCTCCATCTCTTCTGAGGTTACAGTGTCAAGAACAGCCACTATATTTCCCGCCTCATCGTGACCATGAACTTCAACATCCTCAATCTGGCTCAACGCCCTTAAAACCAACTCAACCTGATCCGGTTTGCTGGTTATAACTACTCCACCAATGGGCATGTATCCCTCGTCTTCTTTAGTAATTAAACGACTATGCTTCTGCCTTGAAACTCAAGAATTTCTATAAATCAACATCGCGCAAACCAGACGTTTCGCTAAATGAGAAAAATACACGAAACGTCTGGTACCACCGGATATCAAGCGATATCGCCTTGTAGATTATACAATGAAAGGCTTAAGCGCAACTGGCCCTGAAACTCGTTTGACCTGAACTGCACAGATTTTAAACTCCGGCTCTTTTGAGCCGGGATCATAGGCATCCTTGGTCACCTTGTTGATCATCCTGTCTTCATGCTGATCATGCCAGTAAGCAAAAACCATTCCTTCGATCGGCCCCTCATACACCTTAGCTGGCAAGAAGTTTACGCCACGTCGTGACTTCACCTCAACCATATCACCAGGCTTAATACCAAGCCGTTCTGCATCTTTTGGATTAATCTCCACATACGCATACGGGTTGGCGCGCAGCAACTCAGGAATACGACCTGTCATCGACATTGTATGCCAATGATCGACAATACGCCCGGTAGAGAGGTAGAATGGGTAATCCGCATCCGGAATCTCCTCAGGGTCAGCCTGTTCCCGCTGCCATATCCATAATTTTCTGTCTGGATGTGCCGGTCCATAGAACTGGTACGGCAAATCATTTTTCGACTCGCTGTCAGCCATAGGATCACGCCCTTTCACAAACTTCTTCACCGTTCCACCGGTAAGAGCATATTCTTCTGTGAGAGCTGGCCACTGCACACCGTCTGCCATCTGCTCAAGGACATTATATGTAGCACCGCGAAGATCATTATCGCGATGGGCTGTCAGTTTCTGGCTATACTCATCCCAGATAGCCTTCGGCAATTCATAGCCTTCCTCTAGTCCCTCAAATGGTTTGATGCACTGAGAAATAACCGGATCATTCATCTTTTCTGCAAGCTTTCTGGCCCACTCACGGATAATCCAGACTTCAGGTTTAGCATCACCTGGAGAGTCTATCGCTTTTTTAGTTATCTGAGAACGGCGCTCGGTACAGCCGTAAACACCAGTTTTCTCAAAATGGAAAGAGGCAGGCAGCACCAGATTTGCTTTCTGAGTGGTCAGCGTATGGAAAATATCGGTACAGACGATGAATACGTCTTCTCGATCCATACCCTTATTATACAGGTTACAGTTTGGCAAACTCTGAACCGGGCTGGTGCAGTTAATCCAGATGGCTTTGATAGCACCTTCATTCACTGCTGAAAACATGGCCATGGTATGCAGACCAGGCTTATCGGGTATACGTCCTGCAGGTATCCCCCATGCGTTTTCAACCTGATTACGTAATTTCTCTTTCACAACCGGCCGATGGCCGGGAAGTATGTGGCAAAGCCCGCCACCCTCTCGCACGCCACCACAGGCATTGGGCTGACCAGTAAGTGAAAGACTGTCTGCCCCGTCCGTCATAAGCTGGCCGGTAAGAATATGCAGGTTATGCATCAAATTGTTAGCCCAAACACCCTGCTTCCGCTGATTGAGCCCCATGGTCCAGAGACTGACTGTACCTTTTGAGGTAGCAAACCAGCGAGCAACCTCACGCACATCATCAGCGGTAAAAGCATCACCGCAGGTCTTTACTACCTCTTCCGGAGTATATTTTGCAACCTGGGCAGCATACGCAGCAAACGTGGAATTTTCACCTTTACCCACTTTAAACGTGGTGTAGTTATTTATGAACTCCTCGTCATAGAGTTTTTCCTCGATAATGACGTGGGCCATACTGTTTAACAACGCCAGATCTGTTCCTGGTTTAAACTGTAGATGCTTGTCAGCGATACGTGATGTTTGAGAAATCCGTGGATCAACATTAATAACCTTAACATCATTTGGATTATCAAGTTTACGGCGCATGATGCGTCTAAATAAGACAGGATGTGCCTCTGCGGTATTTGAACCAACGATAAAGAAACAATGCGCCTTCTCCAGATCAGAGTAACCGCCGATCGGTTCATCCGCACCAAAGGAGGTAAGGTAACCTCCAACAGCACTGGCCATACAGAGACGAGGATTTCCCTCCACATTATTGGATTGCAGGCCACCACGCATGATTTTCTGGAAAAAATAGGTCTCTTCAGTCAGGGCCTGCCCGGAGCCATAATAGGCTACAGCCTTTCCGCCACCAGCCTTATGGGCCTCTGCAAATTTTGAGGCGGCGATATCGAGCGCCTTATCCCAGGAAATCTCCTTAAATTTGTCTGTCTTCTTTTCACGATAAAGTGGCTTTACAAGACGATCTGGATGACGCATGCATTTCCAGAAATGCATGCCCTTCATGCAGACATAGCCAAAATTGGTACGGGATTCGCTCACACCACGCAACCCAATAGGAGTATCACCTTTTACACCAAGCTCAACCCTGCAACCTACGCCACATAAGCGACAGCTTCCGCGATGCCACTCAACACCCTCTTCAGCTTTTGCAGTGTTGGCCTTATCTATCGGCAAGTTCATACTTACATAGGAAGCAGCGGAAAGTGCTGCAGCCTTTTTAATAAAATCTCTTCGTGTTTGTGCCATTTTCTGATCTCCTCACTGTACGTCGAATACGCAATGTTCGTGCTTTACAGATAAAATTCTATTTTTCACGTAAATTTCTGACCTGCTAAAACACGTATCCAGCCTTGCCAGGTTATTTTTTTGCCTTGAACGAATGGGGAACGTGACATTCCCAGCATGGCGTATTCGGCTCTTTGTCCAGCATATCTGCGTGGCAGACAGCGCAGTTGTCTTTGGACGGTGTTACCACAAACTCACCGAAGGTTCCGTGACATTGATAGCATTTCACCATAGCTATTCCGTGTACCGAGTCATACCACTCTTTCTCGATCTCAGGCGTAGTACTTTTGTGGCACTCTGCACAATCGATGAGCTGCTCCTGCTCAGACAACTCCGGATGACTGACCTTCTCTCCACTGGCAGTCACTACTGATACTGAAAACAGCACCAACCCCAGAGCGACAAGTATCATTGCCCCATTTTTCACCTGTAAATATATGCTCACCATCAACCTCCCCTTCTGATATCCTACCAATCCTTTCTTACGCGCCAACATGATCAAACGATATAGATTTTTACATTGAGTCGACGCAACCTCTCTCTTAAAGCTATGATCCCTATTAAACTGCAAACAATGTTCCATTATTTTTTTCATTAAAAATAGAGTACTTACCACTACCAACCACCCAAGAGTTACCTAGCGGTAACACCACTTGACAAGGTACGTTACCATTGAGTAACATCACAAGAACGCCATATCTGATTATTCCGTACCTTCCTATGCAATATCAGGAACCTTAGAAAAACTCTCCGCTCGGGAATGCCATATGCATGCAGCAATTGAAAATTTCTTCACTAATGGAGTCCTCATGAAGCTGCAGTATAAATTTATATTCATTATTGGTAGCGTATTGACCCTCACCTACGCTGCCATCCTCTATTATACATCCGATCTACAGAATGATCTAGTAATTGGTCAGGCAAGACACCAGGCTCGCATGCTGCACCACCAATTGATTCTCACCAGAGAGTGGGTATCGGACCACCATGGCCTTTTTGTTGTCAAGACTGACACGGTCAAGGAAAATCCATTTCTTGATTATCCAAACATTGAAACCAAAGACGGCATAACACTTGTCATGCGTAATCCGGCTATGGTCACTCGCGAGCTCTCTGAATATGCGAAAAACGCAGGCTTTGGCTGGTTCAGGGTAACCAGCCTTAAACCGGTAAACCCTCAAAATGTTCCGGACGAGTTCGAGCAGGCAAGCCTTACTCTATTCGAGAAAGAACAACTTGATGAGTATATGGAAATAACCACCAGTCATGACAGCAAAGTGCTACGTTATATCGCCCCTCTCGTTGTGAAAGAGAACTGCCTCAGCTGCCATGCCCAGCATGGATATACGCTGGGTGACATTCGTGGCGCTCTCAGCATTACAATCCCCATCGACTGGGCCGGAAAAGTGATAAAACGGAATAATCGTACCATTATTCTTTATGGTTCTCTGTCGATTGTCTCCATTGCCGGGGTGATATTCTTTCTTTTCAACGTACTTGTAGCCAATCGACTGAGTCGATTAAAAACTGCCATGGACAATTACCCTGAAACAACAGACTTAAAAGATCCGCTACCAGCGGGTAACGATGAGATTGGTCACCTTGCCCAAGGTTTTTCCTCGCTCTGCACTCGTCTTGAAGCCTCAAGGGATGAATTACGTCAGGCGGCGGAACAATCTTTTTACAATGAGAAGATGGCCGCTCTGGGTCAGATCACCGCAGGAATTGCTCACGAGGTCAATAATCCACTTGGAGGACTCCGAAACTGCGTGAAAAACATGAAAGACTCTCCGGATGACCTGGAACTCCATGCCCGCTATCTACCCCTCTTAGACAAAGGGTTACAACGTATCGAACAAACTATGCGCCAGCTACTTAATTTTGGTCGTGATAATCCACTGCAACTCCGTAAAGTCGATGTTGATGCAGAAATACGAGAGTGTTTCGCCTTGCTGGAATACAAAATGAAAAAGATCGAATTCTCACTACAGCTGGAGATTGGAGGCGCCTATTGCATGGACACCGAGGCCATCAAACAGATCGTAGTCAACATCGGATTAAATGCCATTCAAGCCATGCCAAATGGGGGCCTGCTCAGGGTTCATTCCAGTAAAGAGAATCAATATCTGCTTATAATCATAGGCGATACCGGCGACGGCATACCCCCTGAAATTAAAGATAAAATTTTTGACCCGTTTTTTACCACCAAACAGGTCGGCGAAGGCACTGGGCTCGGACTCGCTGTCACCTACTCGCTTGTTCAGAAAATGGGCGGAACCATCAGTGTTCAATCAGCTCCGGGGATAGGTACTACATTCAGGGTTACACTGCCGATTGAGCAGGATTGTGGCTCGAACCTGCATCACCAAAGCACCATAACGTCACAGGAAGGACCCAGAACATGACACGAATTCTGCTTGCTGAAGATGATGAAATAATGCGTATCACGATCCAGGATCGTCTGCAAAAATACGAATGGAACGTAGATGTAGCGACCGACGGCAGAAAAGCCATCGAAATGCTCGATTACCATAGTTACCGGATTATCATCTCCGATGTCAGGATGCCCAACCTTGATGGCATGGAGCTTCTCGAGCATGTACGCGAGGTAGCGCCCTACACAGACATCATTATGATGACAGGTTATGGTAGTGTGGAAAGTGGTGTCGCCTGCCTGCAGCAGGGGGCAGCAGACTACCTGCTCAAACCTTTTGATATGGATGATCTGGTCATTCGCATTAATCGCATCCTGGCTGTTCAGAATTTAAAAGCCCGTAATATTTCCCTTGAAGACCATTGCCGTCAACAGCAGCAGCACCTTATTGGTTCAGGCCCTGCCATGCAGGATATTTACAAACTGATCGAGCAGGCCGCTCCCAGTGATGCCTCAATCCTTATCACGGGAGAGTCCGGTACTGGTAAGGAGCTGGTGGCGGAAGCTATCCACTCCTCAAGTAAACGCCACAACCAGCCATATATCAGGATGAATTGCGCAGCTATCCCTGAAGGGCTCATGGAGTCAGAAATGTTTGGCCATGAAAAAGGTGCCTTTACCGGTGCTGTAAAACAAAAAATCGGTAAATTTGAGATGGCCAATGGTGGTACCCTGCTCCTTGACGAAATAGCAGATCTTCCGCTTTCCCTGCAGCCAAAGCTGTTAAGGGTTTTGCAGGAGCAGGAGCTGGATCGAGTGGGTGGTACCCGTACAGTAAAAATTGATGTACGGATCATTTGCGCCACTTCAAAAAATTTGAACGAAGAAGTTGAAAAAGGTAACTTCCGTCAGGATTTGTATTACCGTTTGCGGGTCATTCCCATCAAGCTGCCACCACTCCGTCAAAGAAAAGAAGATATCCCCGAACTCACCCAACATTTTCTTCATCGTTTCAGTTTAAAACGAGGGGTTGCTATGAACCTCTCACCAGAAGCCATGGAAAAACTATTGGAGTATGATTTCCCCGGTAATATTCGTGAAATGAAAAATATCCTCGAACGTGCCTCGGTACTGGCACCTGAGCCAACTGTCACTCCAGAGGATCTGCCTGCGGATCTTCGTCAGAAATCAACTGCTCAGGATACTCCTCAGTCTCTGGTCCTCAGCGAAGCTCTGGCCAGAACAGAAAAGGAAGTCATCTTAAAAGCTTTAAACAAGGCTGGCGGAGTAAAACAGAATGCCGCAGAGTTGCTTGGTATCAGCAGAAAAAACCTCTGGGAAAAAATGAAAGCTCACACTATTCACTCTGTATAGATGCACTCAAGCCCTGCCGTACAGGCATCTGCTTGCCAGAGACCAGTACGGCAGGTTTTTCTTACATGTATATCAATGCTATTTGCTGCTCATAAGATAGAAACCAATTGCCTTGTCCATTACCGAATAGGTATTCCCCTCCTGAAACATCAGAACAGCAATATTTCCAGCCACCCGTTTTACCAGAACTTCTTTTCGGATATGGGTCTGATTACGGTCATTAAGCTGGAACTCTATCAAGCCACTACTTCCGGGATGTAGCAGGGAATGGGAAAAAGATTCCACACGGACCCCTTTTCGGGAGATATCCAGAATTTTCACCTTCAAGGGGTCAGTACCACCAAGAAGAAACATTCCCGGTAAAAGAAGGGCTCGGCGCGCATTTTTGCGTCGCTCCAAATTAATGGTGTTTACCTGACCCAATGTGCAGTTCTCACGAATACATTCCCGACAGTTATCATGGCCACAGTTACATGTGTCACACTGGAATCTATACGTGAGCGTAACTGGGCCATCAGAGACAAGAAAATTACTGACATCAATCATCTTGGCCTTATCGCACCCGGGACAGGTCAGCATCACCGTATTGTCACTACCTATATAGAGTGTTTTCATACGTAATCCAGTAAAACAGGGGGCTCACCAGGGTGCCTTGGAAAATGAGATAATTGGGACAATTCGCAATTATTCAAAGTGACCATCAGTCATAGAGTTTGAAAAGAGCCTGGGTACCATCATCTCCACCACCTTCAGCAGCCAGTTTTTCATACAGCTGTCTGGCCAATGCCAACCCTGGAAGGGTTGCACCCATTGCCTCAGCCGCATCAAGAGCAATACCCATATCTTTAATAAAATGTTTCACATAAAATCCCGGCGAAAAATCTCGCTTAATTATCCGCGGTGCCAGGTTGGAGAGACTCCAGCTACCAGCCGCTCCACTTTCTATGCTTTTCAGAACCGTTGCCGGATCAAGGCCAGACCGAGTGGCATAGGCAAGAGATTCGCAGATACCCATCATGTTAGCCGCAATACAGATCTGGTTACACATTTTTGTATGCTGCCCACTGCCAGGTTTGCCCTGATATACGATATTCTGCCCCATTAATTTGAACAATGGCAACACCGTATCAAAATCGCCTTTTTCTCCACCAACCATGATGGAAAGTCGTGCATCACGGGCGCCAATATCTCCACCGGAAACTGGAGCATCCAGGGCGTGAACACCTTTTTCAGCGGCTTTTTCTGCAATTCGTACTGCCAGGTCCGGACGTGATGTGGTCATATCCACCACACAGGCTCCGGATTTGGCGTTTTCCAAGATACCCTGCCCACCTAAATACACTTCTTCAACATCTGGTGGAAAGCCTACAATTGTAAATATCACATCACATTTAGCAGCAAGAGCCGCCACCGTATCCTCCCAGATAGCGCCTTCTTCTATCAGCTCTGAAGCTGATGCTTTCGTCCGGGTGTAAATATGCATCCGGTAGCCACCATTCATTAGGTTGCGAGCCATGCTTTTGCCCATAACCCCAATTCCGATAAAACCGACTGTTGTGTTTTCTGTGGTTAACATCATCCTTGAAAATCTCCGTAATATCTGTAATGCAGTAAAATAATTCATCCAACCAGGTAGCGGGATGAATCTACTGTATATTGAGTTTGTTACACGGTATATTGTCAGACTGGCTTACCAGAATAACAGACAGAAGTCTTCTTTTCAACAAATGGAATTGCTCTTTCAAGAATCAACGAGGAGGGAACTGGGACAGAACCGAGTCCACCATTCTGTAGACAAAAGTAGTCGTGTCTTCAGGTGTAGAGTGCAGTGTTACCATTTCTGTACCAGTACCACGCCAGAGTGGTTCACCTGTTCTGGCATCAGAAAAGTTAATAACCAGAACCCCCACATCATACTGACGCACACCTCCGCCAGTTCTGATTCCGACTCCACCAAAACTGTCATAACTCCCCCAACCATAACCCAATCCAGTGCTGAAGTTATCCGATTCCAGTCTGCTTTGAACTGAATACTCATAACCAACCACAAAATCAGCAGAGGCAGCCTGAACATAGCCTCGCACAGCCAAGGTACCGTCGATAGCCTGACGAAACCTCTCCTGCAACATGGGATTATCGACCCGCGGGTCTTTGGACTCCAAAGTGGACATTGGCTTCCAACGGTAACTCTGGAGACGCGAGAAATCATTACCCGGCCTGTAATCCTGGCTCACCTGTACTCCTGAACAGCCATTAAGTAACAGTAAAAGGCTAATGAGGACAGTAACAACCAAGTATCTTAAAGTATCTCCAAGAATATATATATTCTTCATATTACCCCACATAATGCATCATCTCTTCGGCCATTTTTTAACTATACCACATAGAGCTACCTCTCAGTTCCGTCCAGTGATTATATCACGTACTAAAAACAGGAATAACATAGAAAAGAATAGCAAAAAAATGAAGAACAGTTCCCGCCAGAACGAAAAGATGCCAAATGGCATGATTAAACGGAATACTCTTCTTTATATAAAAAATGACCCCAAAAGTATAACAGAGACCACCAGCCAGAAGCAGCCACAGCCCCCCCGGCGCTACAGCCGCGAGCATTGGTTTTATTGCTACCACTATTGCCCAGCCCATAGCGATATAAAGCCCGACTATGATATAGCGAAATTTTGGATTTAAACAAATCTCAAGCACAATCCCCGTCACAGCCAATCCCCAAATGATACCAAAAAGCGACCAGCCCCAGGGTCCGCGCAAATTGACAAGTGTAAATGGAGTGTATGTCCCTGCTATCAATAAAAATATTGCCGCATGATCCAGAACACGCAATACAGGCCTTGCCTTCTCCCCCTGAATACTGTGATAGAGGGTAGATGCGGTATAAAGAAGAATCATTGTTCCGCCAAAAATACTGCAGGCAACAATATGCCAGGCCGTTCCATAAAGACTCGCAAAGGCCGTCAGAACGGCGAGACCCGCTATGGCCAGCAGAATTCCGATTCCATGTGTTATGCTATTGGCGATCTCTTCACGGATGCTATAGCTGGGCAAAGCTGTGACCTCTGTTTTCATGACATTATTTTTTGTATTAGATTTGTTTGCTGACATTTTTTTAACGTGTCGTTACTGAATCTGTGCTTAGTCTAACTGTAATCTTCAATTAAGAGATCGCCAGTAGTCTCTCTTCTATCTTTTAGCCTATCCTTTTTTTTGGGCCTTCACCATGCATTTTCATCTTTTGGGGTGACTAAACGGTGGTGGGTGATCCGTATTGATCGGGCATCACCAAATTTGGGCGATGCCGCAGATAGGTAGCAACCCGGAGGGCCACTGATTGGTTTTCATCCTGCCGTTCTCTGTATGAAACATAGCTGGTAATGTGATATACTTTAGGCACTCTATGCAACTGAACCTGTTTAACCGGTTACAAAAGTACATCTATTTTTTGCCAAAACCTATCACCTTTATTCACCCAGAAGGGTCAAAATGGACAAAATCGCAATATCTAAAACAGATATCACCCAGCTGCAGGTTGATGCTATTGTCAATGCCGCCAACAACTCACTTCTTGGAGGCGGTGGAGTTGATGGTGCAATCCACCGAGCTGCCGGTCCGGAGCTATTGGCGGAATGCCGAACCTTGAACGGCTGCCCCACCGGGTCAGCAAAAATTACCAGTGGCTATCAACTGCCAGCAAAATATGTCATTCATACAGTCGGGCCAATATGGGGTGGCGGCAATAATAATGAAGGAGCTTTGCTTGCCTCTTGCTACACCAGTTGCCTGAAATTAGCTCTGGCTCATACTGTCCAGACCATTGCCTTTCCGGCGATTAGTTGTGGAGTCTATGGTTTTCCTATCCCCCAGGCCTGCAGGATTGCGTTTACTGAGGTACAGAGCTTTATAGCGATGCATACTGACATTAGAAAAGTAGTGTTCTCCTGCTTTAACGATTTTGTTTATCAGGAGTTGGTAACGTTGAGGGATGGTCTTCCCTGAAACCAAAAAGTTTGCAGCACACAGCTACACATTGTTTTCTGCAATGATCAAGTTTTTACTTGAGTAGAATATAACAGGTGTTTTACCCATAACTCTTTCACAAAAATATAAAACCTCTTTTCAACCGTATATCTTTTTGCTGCGGGCCACCCAACTCTATACGTCTTAAAAACAGGTAAATATCAATAGTTTGATCGTCAAAAAGAATACTCAATCACAACGTACACTGTACTGTGGCTGTATAAAAAAACTTTGATTGAGAGGGTATACTTTGATAGGCTTCAAGTAAGAACTTCCTGAAAAAGGACATCTCAAGCTGCTATAAAGTTCTATTAAAGATAGGGGGAGTCATGCCGAATATTACGAAAATTATTGTGCCGATAGATCTGGATAAACATACCGACAAACTGGTCGACTACGCTTTTTACATGGCAAAAAAACTTGATGCAGAAGTACTGCTGGTTCATGTAGTTGAGTTCATTGTGATGGGAGAGATGGCTCTGGGCAACCCATCCTATGATGATTTTAACACCAAGAGAAAAGATCATGCCAATACGGCACTAACAGAGATCAGTGACAAAGCTGTAGGTAAATGTGAAAGATACACCTGCAAAGTTATTATCGGTGACATCGTCGATGAAATTCTTGATCTGGCTCAAGCAGAAAATGGAAACCTGATTATCATGGGCAGCCACGGCAAACGTGGCCTTGAGAAGATTCTGCTCGGAAGCGTTGCGGAAAGAGTGTTAAAAAATGCTCACTGCCCGGTGCTGATCATGAATCCATACAGGTAGACAGACAGTCCAACATTTCGGACCACTTCTCAAGTTTACATTCCAGCAGATCCTCATCCATACTACATTAAGGAATTATGAAAAGAAAACGACGAAAACACACCGCATAGTTTAAGGTTCGAGTTGCATTTGAAGCGGTTCAAGGACTTAAGGCGTAGAGTGAAGTAGCAAAAGAGTTCGAGCTCCATCCACCCAGTAATGGTGTGAAAATGGCAGACCGAACTCATTGAGCGCACGCCAGAGCTTTTCGAAAGCAAGTCGGATAAGGATCCACATAAAGCCAACCAAGCAACTGATGAACTCGAGAGAAAGGTTGGCCAGCCGACAATGGAGGTGGAGTTCCTCGATAACAAGTGTAAACACTTGAGATTAAGCTGAAAGAAACTAATGGAGTTGGATCCTCAGCTGAATATTCGCCAACAATGTGAGCTTATTCATAAGCATCGATCTACACTCTATTACAGACCAGTTAGTGAGCCTCTAATTAATCACAACCTTCTGAGGCTAATCGACAAATACCATATTGAAGACCAAGCGACCGGTACTCGGTGTATGGGTAAACACCTCCGTCGGGAAACCTGCATGAATGTTGGTCGGAAACCGGTTCGTCTTTTAATGGGTCAGATTGAAATCGAGGAAATTGTTCCCCGTAAAGAAACAACAATTCCAGATAGAACATCTGAAATTTAACCGTATCTTCTATAGTAAGTAACTATTAATCACCCAGACCTCGTCTTGGCAGCAAATATCACGTATGTCCCGATGAAACGTGTATTGGTGTATCTGTTTGGTATAATTGATTAGTATGCAAGAATAATAGTAGATAGGGAACTAGCAAATACTCTTGACACAGAGTTCTGTAGACGTTGTTTGAAAAAGGTATTACTGAATAATACCGTGCCTGAGGTTTTCAATACAGACCAAGGTTGTCAGTTCACCTCAGTAAAATGGGAAACTTTACTCAAGGAAAATGTAATAGCTAACAGCATGAATGACCAATGTCGATGGATAGACAATGTGATTATCGAGCGTACCTGGCGGTCTATAAAATACGAAAACATTTACCTGAAACAGTATCAATATCCCAGAGAACTTGGGAAAGGAATCAGGTCTTATATAAATCGAGATAATACCAGAAGACCTCATGAGAGCTTGGCAGTTTCAACACCAAATGAGGTTGACTACAAAGAGCTAAAAAAAGCGGTTTGAAATCCAAACCTCCTTCTCCCCGCGGGGAGAAGGAGGCTACCCATGGAACTGCATAGAATAAGACAGGAAACAACAAGTGGTGGTCCTAAAGACGGGACCACTTCAGCTTTCCATATTTACAGGGAAAGGTAAGCGTGGTATATGAAGCCGTCTTGGACCGAATATCAGCTATTTACTTTTCCTTTATCATAAGTGAAAAGGCACAAATAAAATGAATTATTTACTAATCATCCAAAGCACCTCATGACTGTCACGGAAATATTTAAAACTGAGTTAAAATTCATAGCAAAAAGTAGTAATTCAAGTAAATTCTTCTTCTTTATTCTTCTTTCTTGGATAGTTGCAATACCTGTTAAAAATTCTGTTTATCAGATTTGCACTATCATCATCCCATTATTCTCTGTATACCATGCTATCTTCATAAACGAATCCGACGTCCAACTTGTTGAATTTAAACGAAAATATAGAGATTTCATTGCATCATTTGTTTTGATTTTGTCTACGATGTTACTCTCTAATGCACTAAGTGACAGGGCCACTATCGATGCATACCTCATTGTTATAAACTTTCTATACCGATATATTATTGTACTGTTTTCATTACTTTTCCTTTACGAATCAAAGGTTTTCACTCTTAAAACACTCACCATATTCATCCTAACTGCTTTGGCATTATATGCTCTACATGGAGTTTACCAAGTAATTTTCATAGCAGAAGAAGGTGAATCCATAAAAAGCATCCTTTACAGTAGAAACCCTTATGGGCTGGTTATGTTTACAGGGTTGATGACAAGCTTTTTTTCCTTAAAATATATTAACGAAAGGGGAAAAAATACGTTTGACAACACTTTACTGTGGAGTCTTATTTTTATTTTTCTAACTTCCATCCTATTTTCACAGTCAAGATCAGCCTGGATAAGTACAAGCTTATTCTTATGCATATTTGGAATAGTTAATGTTAAATTTATGTTGGGACACAAAAAATGGTTTGCTCTGATTTTACTTCTACTACCATTACTTATTTTTACAAATCAAGACTTAGCCACAAGAATGTTGCAACTAATCAACCTAAATGATGCACACCGTTATGAAATTTGGGGTCAAGCTTTAACTTTGATTGCTGACAAGCCTTTTATAGGGTATGGCCTAATTGAATACCAATCAATTGGGATAACGAAATTCGCCGGAACACACAATAGCATATTAGACATTTTACTCCATACGGGAGCCCTTGGTTTTATTGCTTTTTTTATCACATTTTCACTCACAGCCAAGGAAATTTTCACATGTAAACGTTATGACTATTTTGCATCTTTTGCGGGATTACTCCTCATCTCTCAATTCAATCTGAGTATAATCAGCAATAAAATCTACCTATCCGTCTTAACAATTTTCTTATTTTTCGTACTAGCTCATCGCGCGAGCAGAGTTTAGAGACGGTCCCAGCATTTAAGACCACCAGTTAAGTTTATGTTTTGACAGTTCCTCAATCATGCTAACTTGAGGACTTATGAAACGACAAAGACGAAAACACACACCCGAGTTCAAGGCCAGAGTGGCATTTGAGGCAATCCAAAGATTGAAGACCCAGAGCGAAATTACCAAGGATTATGAGATCCACCCGAAAATGGTCGGTAAATGAAAGAACATAACTCTGAACATGAGAAAGAGAGTTTGCAGCGTAAAGTCGGTCAGCTTACCATGGAGGTGGATTTTCTTGAAAAAAAGTGCAGGCAGTTGGGAATACCCGTGAAAAGGCAAAACACGTAGAGTGGGACTCCCAACTCAGTATTGGGCGGCAATGCGAGTTACTTCATATACACCGGTCAACTCTATACTATCAGCCCTCTGGTGAATCTGCTGAGAATCAAAAACTGATGGTGTTAATCGACCGTTCCACCTGGAAGATCCTGCAGCAGGGACTCGTCGAATGAGCACATACTTATGTCGTGCCACGAGTCTACAAGTAGGACGTCAGCGAGTTCGTCGCCTAATGCGCCTAATAGGGATCGAGGCGATCTACCCTCAGAAGCGAACAACCATACCCGGTGGCCCTGCTGGTATATTTCCCTACCGGCTGCGAGGACTGGCAATAAATAAACCGAACCAGGTGTGGTCCGCTGATATCACTTATGTCCCAATGCGGCGTGGATTGGTAATCCTCCCATTTTGGGTAGCATCAAAAAGTAGAACCTATGCCGCTAAAACAAGTATTTGTTTTGGGGTTATTCCCCCTATACCCATATTGGGCCGTTCATTATTGCAAAACCATAGCCATTCGGTAGCAAAATCCTGTAATTCACCAAGTGAGCCGAACATATACTGACCTAACCAATCATACCTGACAGTTCTATTGTATCGCTCAATGTACGCATTCTGCTGTGGCTTACCTGGCTGGATAAAATTCAGCCGTATGTTATTCTTTTCAGCCCACTATTTTGCCATAATTTACAATAGCTGAGATTTTAGTGATTGACCCCATCACGCTCAACCACTCTCAAAAAAGTTTGAAAGATGATTTTCACATCCATGACAAACGACTGATGTAAAAGATAATAGTGGTCATAATTCACTTTTACAGGAATAGGCAAATCATCACGGCCATTAATTTGTGCCCACCCTGTTAAGCCAGGAATTAACTGGTGTACTCCCTTCTCTGTCCTAAGAGCAACCAAGTCATCCTGATTAAACAACGCAGGTCGAGGACCTACAAAGCTCATGTCTCCTTTAAGGATACTGTAAAGCTGAGGAAGTTCATCTAAGCTGGTTTTCCTTAGAACTTTTCCGACACTGGTAACATATTTATCTGGGTCATCCAGCAGGTGGGTAGCAACTACCGGTGAATCAGTATGCATTGTTCGGAACTTTGGCATACTAAAAAGTATATTGTTTCGGCCAACCCGGTCGGACCAGTAAAAAACTGGCCCTTTCGAATTCAATTTGACCCAAAATGCTATCAAGATAGTCGGTAGCATCAAGACAACAATAGCAAAAACAGATAAAACCACATCAAATAGTCTTTTCATAAGAAATATCAGCTCCCTACTTACCTACAGTATTGCTTCCCACTAGATGAGATGATGTTAAAGTCACAAAAGGTTTAGTGGTTCTATGCAAACCCTCGGCTACAGAAATAGGTGGCGCCCAACCCAACAATATCCGAGCCTTTGAAATATCAACCTGTAAAGATCCACACAAACGTTGGGCAAAATCATATTTCCCAAGCAGCCTTGCTCCTAAACGCAACATGAGCACTGGAACAGGTATCAACAACGTTTTGGATCCAATTAATCTTTTAACAGCTCCCAACAATTCAGTAGTTGAGAGATCCTCTCCGTCGGCCACTAAAAATATTTCGTTTGCAGCATCCGGATGGTCAATACAGAGTAAAGTAAAATCTACTAAATTATCCAATCCAACCAAGCTACGTTTGTTATGAATGGCCCCTAAAGGAAGCGGAAAATTTTTTAATAGCCACCTCATCATGTTATGAAAATTAGCTTTGACACCAGGCCCATAAACGAGAGGAGGCCTTATAATAACAACTTCCATCCCAGTCTCTTTCGAAAGATGTTGTAGTGCCTGCTCCGCTTCATACTTAGATATAGCATAGGGATCATTAGGCTGTGGTATACTTTGCTCAGTGAACGGAATACCGGGCATAGTCTGTTCACCATTAACTTTGACAGAACTGAAAAACAGGAATCGCCTCACTCCCGATATTGCTGCTTGCCGTGCCAGGTTCAGTGTCCCCTCCACGTTCACTTTTCGAAATTCGACTAATGGATCTTTTGCACGATCATCCATAACATGAACACGCGCTGCAGCATGAATTACAGTATCGACCTCACCTAGGGCAACCGACCAATCTGTATCACGATTAATACCTCTAATCTCAAGCTGAAAAGTAGTAGCAGGAAGAGTAAGCTGCAACGTACGTCCGACAGATACCAAATCCACATTTTCTCGATGAGATAAAGCGTCATGAATAGCCCGTCCAACAAAACCTGAGCAGCCTGTTAGCAAAATACGCTTCATTCATACTCCTCAGCTCTCAAACTTGATTGTAAAAAATAGGATTCGAGCTGATCAAACAATTTATCCTTTGCAAAATTCTCAAGATAAAATTGCCGTCCCAACTCACCCATGGCTACCAGTTGTTCTTTTGGCATTTCGGCCATTATTTTAACAAGCTTAGCCAAAGCAACACTGTCGCCAGAGGCACATGCCATTCCGGCTCCAGACTCAGTTATAATTCTGGCTGCCTCCCCATCAATTGCTGCAATTATTGGCCGCCCAGATGCAAAATATGCTTGAACTTTACCGGGAATCGTCTTTGTAAATACTTCGTTCGTTTTAAGAGAGACTAATAGTGCATCGGCTACTGCAAAAAGAGCTGGCATCTTTTCAAGGGGATGTCTTCCAAGCAGAATCACATTGTCCAACTTTTTCTTTTTGACCTCATCACTTAACCAAGTACTTGCACGGCCATCTCCAACAATAATCCACCGGACTCGTAAATATTCAGAAAGTTGTTCAACAGCCTCTAGGATTGCAGGAAAATTTTGAGATTCTCCGATATTCCCCGCAAAAACAATAGTAAAGAAATCATCGTCACGAGCTGCTAATTCAGATTTTTCTTTGGGGGAATACGAAAAAATATCCTCAGCCCAGCTGGGGAAATATCTAATCCGGCTCGGGTTAATGCTTTTCGTACAATACAAGTTCACGCTATCTTCAAACTTTTCTGATTGCATTAGAAGATAATCCACTCGATTATAGATCCACGAAACAAGCTTGCCCACCACATTCAAGAGTTTCTGACGCTTAACCACACCAACTGCACGTAACGTTTCCGGCCATAAATCCAGTATCCATAAAAAAACGGGGACCTTTTTCATCTTTCCGATCACTATTGCCGGGATAGCAGCAGTAATAGGTGAAACTGCGTAAACGAAAATTGCGTCAAATTTTCGTTTACGTAATTTAAATGGTCCTATGATGGATGCACTAGTGAAGAATGTCAGATAATTGAAAGCCAGTGAAATATTATGATTACCACTTGGCCTCACTGGAACACGAACGACAGTTGCATTCTTGAAGACGGTATATTCTTTGGGCTTACTACGGTAATCGGTAAAAACTTTGCCTTCAGGGTAATTGGGCAGTCCTGTAAGAACTGTCACCTCATGGCCTTTTTCAACAAAGCCCTGAACCAAGTCATTAATTCGCATGTTCTCAGGCCAAAAATATTGACTGACAACAAGAATCTTTAAATGCTTTATCATTGTAAAAAATGGCCTAATACTGTTTCCAGACAGAACGCATTACGTAATCACGATAACTGTGTATTATACGGACAACCTTATCAGCTACATTGGGCATACTGTAATCTTCAACTAAACGTAAATTACGTTTATCCCCGCGATCTTGGCTGTCTAAAATCTGTAGCCCCTGGATGACTCGCTCAACCTCCAACCCCACCATCATCACCGAAGCTTCCTCCATACCTTCTGGGCGCTCATGCGCTTCACGGATATTCAACGCAGGGAAATTAAGAACTGAAGACTCCTCACTGATGGTACCACTATCTGATAGCACGGCTTTCGCGGAAATTTGCAACTTATTATA
>CALNZA010000003.1:0-29260 GCA_942490935.1 Desulfocapsaceae bacterium | reverse complement strand
CTTGTATCTGTTTAGCCTGCCGCGCTAAATCAACTGCATTGCCAATCTGCCTGCCAAAGCTATACGCCGCATATTCACCAGGTGTCATGAGTAAAAACTCAGTCGCCATCATTGACTTACTCGATAATAAAACGAGACATACAGAAACTATCACCAATTTCTTCATGATGTACTCTTTTTCATCTGTTCTTAGCCAAAAAGCCTCATTACAAAACAAGTTTAATGAGAAGGTGGAAAAACACCTTCCCCTCTTCTTTAGGACTCCATTACCACCAGACATCCTATCAACTACTACCCTCTTTTTCCAGTTTTTTCACTGTTCATTTATGGTTCATCCGGCAAATGAACACCCAGCATAAGATAAAGACTTTACACGTATTATCCAAAAGGTGTGATTGATCGACACATCTGCATCTTTTGCTGTACCCATGAGGTTGCCCCTTGTTAAGTGTTCTGTTACAAAAAAGATCTGAAACGCAAAAAGGCTCCATACCGTTAAGCATGAAGCCCCTTTTACCTGGTATTAAAATGTTGTTTAAAACCAATTCGCTAAGATCTCGTCTACCACACTCTTTGGGCCACTACGGTCATCTGCGACAGAGCCCACTACCTATTGCAAGATAGTATATCGTGTCAGTGGGGATCGATCTGCTTTGGAGCGGTAAATTCCCTGCTCCTACCTCGTGAACCTGTCTAATTCACTTTGCAACATAGGCTTTACGTTTGCAGGGGTTGTCCGGTGTAAACGCAAAGTACTGCAATTATTAAATTGCATAAAGCTCACAAGTTCTTTGCTTAGAGCCTTGAAATAAGCGGAAGTTTTTACCAGCCAGGGTTCCAATGCAAGATGCTGGATATGCAGTAGTGAATTTTGCCTCTCAGCTTTACAATCCATTCGTGCAACCAGCTTCCCATCCCACAAAATTGGCAGAGAGAAATATCCGTATTGGCGTTTTTCCCTGGGAAGATAACATTCAAGCGAGTAGTCAAAGTCGAACAGTGCTTGCATACGTTTTCGCTGGATGACCAGGTTGTCAAATGGTGAGAGTATTTTAAGTTTATTATGTGCAAACGGTTTCCGCAGCAATTCCAAAGATGCCGGTAACACATAATAACCTGTTGCGCAGACACTAATCTGAAGCAACTCCCCACTTAAGACCATCTCCTTTAACGTAGCTGTAATACGTGCCTTAGTGTTCTTTTGTAAATAGGCGATTTCTGCAGCCTGCCCCAGCCCATTGGCCAGCAAATACCTGGTAATCAAAAAACGGGCATACTCCTCTGAGTCAGGCATAGAGGTATCAATACTTGCTGGCAAAACCCGTTCAGTGAGATCATAAACCTTATGGAAATTAACCCTGTGAGGAACCATAAGGTCACCCTGCATAAACAGGTACTCCAGAGCGCGCTTGGCAGGTTTGCTCTTCCATTCGCCACTCTTTTTCTTTTCAGCAGTCTGCTCAAAATCTTTGGCCATAAGCGGCCCTTCAGTCGAAATACGCCGCAGCACCGATGCCATCAGCCGCTTATCTCTTTCATACCAATGATTCTGATCCCCGCTGGCTATCGCTTGCTTGCGAGGTAAGCTGTAGCGATAGTCACGCATCGGAAGGTAGGAGGCAGCGTGAGACCAGTATTCAAAAACCTGCTGATCAGCAATCAGCTGATCAAGATGGGAGGTTTTGTAGCGAGGGTTTCGGTTCCAAAGGGTATGGTGATGGGCGCGCTGGATAGCCGAAATCGTATCGATCTGGATATACCCCAGATGTTCAATCGCTGACAATGTGGCAGCAATAGCTTTCCCGTTTTGCTTTGTCGACGGAAGCCGTTGTGACAGCAACACCAGCTTTCGGGCTTGTTGAATGGAGAGTGATTCTATCATTTGACTAATTATCTACCCGTTGCCTATGGATTAGCACAAATGAGAAAAGACAGATACTCTTTAGCTCTCTAACGAGGTGGAGTAAATTCTTTTCGCGCCTGTTCCACGATTGCCCGATTTGCACACCCCTCCACATGATCATTCACCAGACCCATAGCCTGCATGAAAGCATATGCGGTCGTTGGCCCAAAAAACTTCCACCCACGTTTTTTCAAATCTTTGCTTAAGGATTGTGATGTCTTTGTGACACTCGGAATCAGAACATTGTTGTCGTTTTTGCCGATACCTGGTTCACGGGTTTCAGGTTCCCATCGCCATATATAACGTGCAAGACTGCCAAATTCATCTACGATCTCAAGAGCCCGATGGGCATTATTAATAGTCGCCTCAATTTTACCACGGTGCCGAATAATACCTGTATTTTGGAGAAGGCAGGCAACATCGTTATCATTGAATTCTGCGATTTTGTTAAAGTCGAAACCAGCAAACGCTTCTCGAAAATTTTCTCGTTTACGAAGGATAGTCAGCCAGGAAAGGCCTGCCTGAAACCCCTCTAAACATATTTTCTCAAAAAGCCTGATGTCATCAGCAACTGGCCTCCCCCACTCTTCATCATGATACTTACGGTAATCAAGGGGCTCATGCCCCCACCAACACCGAGAGATTCCATCATCAGCCGTGACTATGTATTTCAAGTTTGATTCGGTCATCGTTTTCATGTACTCATACAGGTAATCTTATTTCCGCCTCTTTTGAACGGAAAGCAACTCTTCTGCCCACTCAATCAATTCATCCTGGCTTTCCAGAATATCTTCAGGCACCTCATAAAATGACAGCATCGTGGGTCTATTCGGGAACGGTTTGAACAGTGATGCCCCTCTTACTATAAATTTATCCTTATTGGTGTCATCAACCTTTGACCAGACATTCACAGGGTTACGATTTACATGGCAACCCTTCTCCCCTAGATCCGAAATTATTTGGTTTTTGTAAAAAATACGGAGTCAGTTATAACAATAGATCAAAAGAGAAGATAGAGGTGATATCCAAATAATAAAGCGATAGAAACTTCGAGGAACTACAACGGAAACTACCTTGATTCATTTCGTGTGCAGAGCGGTCTTAAAGTGTCCCGAGGAAAAAGCGGTAACATTAAAATCATAAACCCGGATGCACGATAGCTGTAATCATTGAGTATGATCTTTCTTACTCTCCTAAATATAATAAAGAGTAAGAAATTCCTTAATTCAGAAGCATTGCGGTATGGTCTTTGCGAGAAACTGTTTCTTATTCAGTTGTTTCTCTACACACTTGATAGGCCCAGAAACCGAAATAGTTCGGCAACCATGGTTATCTGGAAATTGAAAAATCGATGAAGGAAGCAGGCGTTGAGATTATTGGTTGTGATCCCAATCCGCCTGATTTTTCGGCAATTGCTAAGGCCTGTGCAATGCCTTTTCACTCATGTGCTAACGACATCACCGCAATAAAACGTGTATTGGAGTCAGCTGCATCTACATCCGGCCCTGTATTGGTAGAAATACAAGCCTTTTAAGGGAACAGGTGAATAATCAGCGTAGAAAAGAAGATTGACTGTAATTATTAAATATCACCTGGTAAATCCTAAGTAGTGTGGACATCAAGCCATTCATGAGCATCCTCAATCCGTGTAAAGAGCATAAAAGGCATGTCACTTTTTCGGGCAATATCTAATCCTGGCTGGTATGTACTCACCTGAGAGGGGCTACCAACATATGCTACCTGAAGTTTTGGACCACCTGTAGCAAGATGCTCAAAATATCTCTCCTTAATTTCAAGTGCATATATAATTTTTTCTACCGCCGATCTATCACCAGATAATTTGCGAAAATCGATAAGAATTTTCCATATACCAGTCAGACTACTGGGCATGAGAACATAGTTGAATTTATCGATGGCCTCTTGCAAATTGTAAGTCCCAGTGACAACTACTTCAAAAAAATCTGAATGCCGAGTAATATCAATTTCAAGAGTCATCTCATCGCCTCCTCCAATTTTGACATGCACAGGAGTATATCTAAAAGCTTGACAATGCCAGCCTTATTCCTGATCAGTAGACCTTACGATCATACTGCACGATACTAGCAATACAATGGTATGTCAAAACGCCATACAATCTAGCCTTATAACCAAATACTATGATAGAGTTATAACAAGAATCCGAAATAGTTGGCAGCTACGGTTATGATTGGGGCGGTGATGCGCAGAAGAGCATTTTAAATCCACAGTTCAAGGTCCTAGCTATATGACAGTTCGCATATTAGGTGGATCATCAAGTAAGGCCCCCGACTTTTTTCATCTTATTGCCCTGAGGGCTCTTCAGGTCGAATGGTTGACCTGAAGAGAGAAAGCTAAGAAGTTAGAGAGTACTCTTGTATGCCTCGAACTGGTCGATATCGGAATAGGACTTTTGGGTACCGGGTTTGGTAGTTGAAAGTGAGGCATAAATGACGGCCTGCTTCACCGAGGAAATGAGGTTTCCACTTTCCACATAGTGCTTGGCAAAACAACCGATAAAAGCATCTCCAGCACCACTGGTATCTTTCGTATTAACCTGAGGGCAAGGCACAAGGACCTTTTCCTCTGCTGTAATAAGAAGTGCACCTTTACTGCCCATGGTAACGATAACTTTTTTGACCCCTTGGGCAACCAGGGATTTGGCTGCCGCTTCAATCTGATCTTGTGTATCCACAGAAAGGCCAGTGAGGATCGCAAGCTCGGTCTCGTTGGGCACGAGCATATCAAGCAGACATATCTTATCCATATCGAGTCCCGCAACCGCAGGGGCAGGATTGAGAAGCACAGGAATGTTCTCCCGAACACCAAGGTCGATGACATGGTACACAGTCTCAAGGGAGATCTCTAGCTGCATGACAATAAGATCGCACGCACGGATATCGTCAATGGCACGGTCAACATCTGCGCAACTGAGGTGGTTATTTGCTCCTTTGATAATGAGGATACTGTTTTGCCCATTTGAGTCAACAAAGATGGGGGCAACGCCGCTAGAAATCCCCACTGCTGTCTCTACGTAACGTGCATCAATACCGTTGTTGATAAAGTTTTCTTTGGTATTAGGACCAAACATATCGTCACCTACCTTCGACATCATCAGCACCTCAGCCCCAAGTTTTGCGGCGGCAATGGCCTGATTTGCACCCTTACCACCAAAACCGAGGTCAAAGTTACCAGCCTCAAGGGTTTCTCCTTGAATGGGCATGCGGTCGGTATAGGTGACAAGATCGACCATATTACTGCCTATAACTGCTATTTTTTTCATATCGTTACCTATGATAGTGATTGAATAATCTCTTCCATGGCAAGGCTCTCGGCCGGGGCCAAAAGACCGGTACGCACATGGAATACTCGGCATTGGCCGGATTGCAGGATCTTGACATTTCCCTTGGCTTTTTCTGCACTGTAGCCCTCTGGTTCACAAGTGCCAGGCAAGACAAATGCGGCAACCTGCTGGTCAAAATTTGCCAATACCCAACGAACAGCGTGGTCAAATTCCTCGGGAGAATATCCACAATAACAGCTACTGCCATTCTCAAGCTTTAGCATAAAGTGTGTCTGCCCCGCTGAGTCAATACCAGGATTACGCAGAAAAAAGACAAATTCCGGATTGTATTTTTCCTCTTCAGAGAGCCGTGCCATTTTGGCAGGGCTGGTTGCCACCTGCTCCAAAAATTCGAGCCACTCAGGGGTGGGCTTAACGTGATCAGGGATTGACGTCCTGGTGATAACATTCTCTGCTGTATAGGCCATCGGTTGAATTATTTCTGCATCTCTTTGAAAGAGTGGGTTCATATGGCACATATACATCAGTTCCATTTCAGCACCACCTAAATTGGTCACCGCCATACGTACATCAAAGAGTCCACTGCCTGCTCGAAGACGAAGAGAGGGCTCGGCACGATAATGATCGCCAAACCCCATCACATACTCAAAGCTGCCTGTAATACCACAATAGAGACCTTCTTCATCGCTACCAAAAACAATCTCTGCACTGTCCATAGATGCGCAAGGCATCTCACCATGGAGAGAATGATCGTCATCAGGGCCCGGGCAGCCATTGCGGAGAAGACCGCTGTGATAGAGATAGCATCCATAGGTACCAATGATGGTTGAAGCAGGCAGGGGCTGGCTGAACATATTCTTCATGGTGAGATCAACACCATCAAAGACTGCATCCCAAACCATCTGTCCCATATACGGCAATACAGTGATATAGCCTCGGGAGTTACCGAGGGTAAGTGCTTCAACTCCGCTGGGGTAGCGCCATGTTTCGGCAAAAAATTCACCCGATTCATAGATTCGATGGCGCACTCCTGTAAAATATCCTTTTTTGAGAACAATTTTTCCGTGCATAGTGGGCTCCGGTACGAAAGAGTTATTTGCGAGCAGCTCGTCGTTTATTGTTATAGTAGTTGACCACCATGATGACGAGAAGGAATGCGCCCCAGATAAAGTCCACTAAGAAATTGCTGAAACGCATGATCATCAGACCGCTGGAGAGAAACATAAGGCCAATAACGGCAATAAAAACACCCAAAACAGTTCCGTAGCCACCGGCAGGATTGGTACCAGCAAGTACTGCCACAAGCACAGCCTGCAGTACATAGGATGAGCCATAGTCTGACTTTGCGGCATTGGTACGTCCGGACATGATAATGCCGGTAATCGCTGAAAGAACGCCTGTAAGCATGTAACTCTTCAGGATAATACTATTTTTATCAATCCCCGAATAGACAGCTGCTTTGGCATTGGTACCAATGAGCATCAGTTTGATACCAAAGCTTGTTTTGTTAAGTATGTAAGCAATGGAGGTGGCAATTATGAGAAAGATCCAGCAGGGAACGGCTACTCCCAAAACTTTTTCGTTACCTATCATGGACCACATCTCGGGAAAGCCTACAATGGCAGGTCCTCCGGTAATCACGAGGGAGAGGCCGACAAAAAGTTGCCCCGTCCCCATGGTTGCCAGGATAGGGGTAATTCCAACTCTTGTTATGAGAAAACCATTAAACATGCCGGCCAACGTTCCAACCACAAGAACAATGACAATCCCCAAGACGACATACATCAGGGTGGCAGACGGCGTAAGATCTTTTCCCACAAGAGCAGCCTGGAAAAGCTTCCCGGCAAGGATTGCAGTAAAGTTGGCAATGCCCACAACTGAGAGATCAATACCGCCTGTGAGCATGGCAATCATCATGGCGATGGAAAGAAGGCCCAGCTCAGGGAAAGAAAAGGCAATTGAGTCAAAGTTATAATATCTCAAAAACTTAACTGGGTTTAGTGCACTCATCACAATAAAGATAAGTACCGTAATCGCAATAAGTTGGAGAAGATTACTGTTCTTGTTAATAAAATCTCGAATGTTAGGTTGTGAGTTACTAAGCATTGGTTTTTTTATCCCTATATGCTGTTATTGCCGTAGCCGCGATGATGATAACGCCGACAACTACCCTTTGCCAGGTGGTATCAACCTTCATTATAATGAGGCTGTTTTTGACCAAAACCAGCATGAAAACCCCAAGCACTGTCCCCAGTACAGTGCCCTTCCCCCCAAAGATGCTGGCTCCACCGAGTACCACCGCTGCGATAACATCCAACTCAAAGCCCATCATGTCCCGTGGATTCGATAGCCAGATCAGTGAATTGTGGAGAATTCCCGCAAAACCGGCGAGAGCTCCAGCCAAACAGTAGATGAACGTTTGGATACCAGGAATATTAAAACCTGCCCGTTCTGTAGAGACCGGATCACCTCCAAGTGCATAAATACTTCGCCCCAGCATGGTGTATTTTAAGAGGAAGTGAATGGCAAGAGCGGTAAAAACATAAAACAATACCAATACAGTCAGGCCATATTGGGTTCCATCAGCATTGACACCGCTGAATATTTCAAACTTGGACAGTTCGATAAGAGGTCTTGGCATTTTGTTAATATTAATCATGCTGGTACCAACAAAGCCAAGAAGAAACCCTCGTACCATTCCGCCTGTTCCCAGGGTGACAATCAGAGGAATCATTTTAAATTTGGCGACAAAAAACGCATTTATGAGGCCAAAAAGAGCACCACAAAAGATGGACATCAGGATAGGCAGAAGTACACCAGGCAGCTGCCAGAGAACAACGAGTTTAACCGTGATATAGGCACTCGCCACGGCAAAAGCTGGAAAAGATACATCAATCCCGCCTGAGATGAGAATCAGCAGTACTCCCATTGCCATGATGCCAATAACAATATTATTGCGCAGGAGATTGAATATGTTGTCAAGGTTCCAGAATGCTGGGTTTATTGTGCCAATAATCAACATTGCCATGAGCAGCACTGAGCCGATGATAAATTCTGATCGGAGATAAAACTTCATAATCTTATGCGAGCTCCTTCAGGCGGTTATTGATGTCATTTTCCTCTGCATCGCTTGCAGGAATTTCGTCTACAAATTCGTTCTTATGCATAATAACAATGCGATTACAGTTATGGACGAGTTCATGAATATCATCGGAAAACATAATAACAGCGAGGTCACCTTCCTGGGCGATCTTTCTGATTCGTCTATGGATCTCAGCCTTGGATCCAATATCAACCCCTACGGTAGGCCCGTTTAATATAAGAATTTTTGCATGGGTGAGTAACCATTTGCCAAGAACAACCTTTTGCTGGTTACCGCCGGAGAGGGTATTCACCGCATTGTCCGTATTGTCGGTTTTAATTCCGATGTCATCCACGGTCTGGGCAGCACGCTCTGCAGCAATTTTTTTATCTAGAAAGAACGTGTTCCCCATGGAATCAAGGGTGGTAGCAAGAATATTTCTTTTGATGGATTGGGAGAGAAAAAGCCCTTCACTGAGACGGTCTTCCGGAACATAGGCAATACCATGCTTAATGGCGTCTGTGATAGATGAAAGCTTTACCTGCTCGCCGTCAATACGTAATTCCCCGCTGGTATCCGCTTGCATACCAAAGAGCGCTTTGGCAAGTTCTGTACGGCCGGAACCAAGCAGACCTGTGATCCCAATCACCTCTTTTTTGTGCAGACAGAGGTCGATATTTCGAAACCCCTTTCCGCAATAATTTTCTATCTGGAGACGTGGCGTCGTACTGCTATCGGTCGTTAATATGTATTTTTCATCTGTAAGCTCCTGTCCAGTCATATGATAGGTCAGGAGTTTTTCATCAAAATCGGTGGTGGGACCTTCAGCTACCTTACTCCCGTTTCTAATGACTGTTATTTTTTCACTAATTTCAAGCATCTCTCGCATTTTATGACTCACAAAAAGAACGGCAATCCCTTCTTTTTGAATCTGGCGAACAATATCAAAGAGCACTTGGACTTCTTTGCCTGTGAGAGCTGTCGTCGGCTCATCCATAATAATCAGGCGAGCGTTAAACATTAAGGCCCTGGCGATAGCAATAAGTTGTTTTTGGGCTACAGGAAGAGTTCCGACTTCTTGCTTGAGATCGATATCAATTTGCAATCTATCCATTGCCGCTCGGGCAAGTTTGTAGACTTTTTTCCAACTGACAAATTTTTTATTTTGGGCAAGGTTGGTATTGAGTGCTAAATTTTCTGCAACCGTGAGGTTGGCAAAAAGGGAAAAATCCTGATAAATCACCTGTACTCCCAAGGCAATTGCCTGCTTGGGAGTGAGGCGATCAAGACGTTTATCACCGATCCTAATCACACCTTCACTTGGGACATGGATGCCGGAGATGACCTTGATAAGGGTCGATTTACCAGAGCCATTTTCCCCAGCGAGACAGTGGATCTCCCCTTTTTTTATAGAGAGGGAGAGATCTTTGAGGGCATGTACACCACTGAAATTCTTATGTACATGCTCAAGAGAGATAAAATCTTCTTTTTTATTCATGCCAATGACCTTGTGGCACTCGTAGTGCCTTACTCCTGAAAGCCTGTCGTAAAATAAGAAATATGGAGATTACGTTGAAATGAGAAGTTTCAAATAATCTCCAAGAGACGTATACCCCCTCGGGTGAATGATAAATTCCGAGGGGGCACTTATAAAAAGTTCAGGCTTTATTCCCGTTTATTGGGGTTAGAAGTTATACTTGTCCATATTATCCTTGGTCACACCTACCCAGCCAGCTCCGTAGAGAAGGTTTGGTCTGTCTGCATTCGGAGCAAGTAAGTCGGTGTATCCGTCAATACCAAGGTTAAGACCAGCCTTGATTTCATCAGATCGTTGGGCGAGAACCATAACAGCAAGGGTGTTCATGGCATACCCGGCAACAGCTGGATCCCAAAATTGAATGTACTCAATAGCATCTTCTTTCAAGTACTCACCTGCAACAGAAACAAGGCCTGTTCCTGCAAAAAAGAGCTTTCCTTTCAGACCTTTTTCAAGAATGAGTTTACCAGCTCCAGCAGAGGTAGGCATTGGACCACCAACGATACCTTTGAGGTCAGGGTAGGTGAGCAGAGTTTCTTTGAGTTTATTGTAATCGGTGTTGGCATCGTCATAGGTTTCAAGACGATTGGTTACAAGCTTCATGTTGGGGAAGTGTTCTTTTTGGTAAGACTCTGCACCGTCAATCCACTCATTTTGAGACTTAGAGGTAAGGCTGCCAACGGTTGCAACGTAGCTTCCGGTTCCGTCCATAGATTTGCCAAGATGACGCATGAGCTCTTCGCCGTAGGCAAAGTTATCAAAGGCTTCAATGGTGTAATCAACGTTCATAAGGTTAGAAGCTTCATGAGCAATAACGATAATGCCACGCTCTCGTGCTTTTTTCAAAACAGGCTCTAAAGCCTCTACTGAAAAAGGAACAACACAGATAGCATCAACACCCTGGGCAATGAGGTTCTCTACGATCTGGACCTGAGAAGCTGCATCAGCCTGACTGGGTCCAAGCATCCAGGTATCGTGGCCAGTATCTTTTTTAAACTGTTCGATACCATCGCGCATACGATCAAACCATGCAATGCCATCAACTTTAACAACTGTAGCAATAACAAATTCTTTTTTTGTTTCAGCCTTGTTGATCCCCTTGATGAGATTTTCAGTGTTAACAACAGGTTCCGCATATGCACTTGATGCGAAAAATAATGTTATGAGACTAATGAGAAGCTTTTTCATGATTACTCCTTGTATGGTCCTGTTAAGAATAAACGTCCATGACGTTCGGTTGTAAAAAGTCCATCTCAACTCGTTGAGTAGAAAAGAGCTTTTTGTTTCCTCTACTGTTTATCGGTACTAATATGAAGAAGACACCTCTTCTCCACGGACAATTGCAATACCAGAGCTTGCCCCAATCCTGTCTGCGCCTGCTGCTATTACTGCACGTGCATCATCAAGATTTCTTACCCCTCCAGAGGCTTTGATGCTGCAGCTGGTACCGACAACTGATCGCATAAGTTTTATGTCGGCAACAGTTGCACCACCATGGCCAAAACCCGTGGAGGTTTTAACAAAGGCAACACCAACTTCTTTACATATCTGACAAACACTCTTTTTTTCATCATCGGTGAGAAGGCCTGTTTCGATGATCACCTTGAGAGGTACCTTGCCACAGGCAGTAAATACTGTTTCAATATCTGCTCGGACGGCATCGATCTCTCCTGCTTTCAAAAGGCCTATGTTTATGACCATGTCAATTTCAGTAGCACCGGAGTCCACCGCAAGTTTGGCTTCGTAGGCCTTCGCTTGACTAAGCATTGCTCCAAGCGGAAATCCTATCACAGAGCAAACACCAACAGCAGAACCTTGTAGTTCTTCTACGCAAAGAGGCACATAGCTGGAATTAACACAGACAGTCTTAAAAGAGTATTCTCTTGCTTCATTACACAGAGTACGAATTGCCTCAGGGCTGGCCTCGGGTTTAAGAAGAGTGTGGTCGATGTACGAGGCAACTTCTTTTGGGCTAATTGTTGAGTTCATATACTTTCCTTTGAAACAATCAAGATACATTTTGTTATTTTTTTAACATTTACATGTGACTGGATATCAAAACAGGGTGTTAACTGTCAATAGTGAATCTGAGTTTTGATTAAACTGTAATCAAATTAATCTCCAACTGACGCAACCATGATTCATCGGCAATGGGTAAATCTTCATTGGTAATAACAGTATCGACTTGATCTACATCAGCGAAATATGCCATTTTCACTTGATCAAATTTGCTGCTGTCTGCTACGAGATACACATGCTGTGAGACCTTCATCACCTCACGTTTGAGCTCGATTTCATATTGATTAAAGCAGGTAAGTCCGAGCTGCCTGCTAATACCTGCAGCAGAAATAAATGCCTTAGTTATACGGATTTGCCGTATCATATCAATTGCTTGAGGACACGTGAAGACTTGAGTCTCCTCGTAAAAAGCTCCACCAGTCAGGAGTATTTTCCCTTTTTTCTTCGTATTAAGCAGGGTGAAAATATTAAGAGAACAGCAAATCCCCTTGAAGTGAATGTTGTTGTCAATGTAGTGGGCTATAAAAGGGGTAGTGGTCCCGCAATCGATAAAAACAACATCATTTTCCTCGATAAGAGCGGCGGCGGCTCTGCCTATCTGTTGTTTCATATCTCTATTGCGATCTGTCTCGATATCGACAAGATAGGTGCTTTGCTCTTGAGTTGTGGAGTCCCGCTGGAGCATGGCATGAGAACCAATAAGACGTACGGTAGGGCCCAGTTCTGCAATATAACGCCTACATGTCATTTCAGACACGCCCAAAAGACGCGACAATTCAGCGAGATGAATCATGTCTTCATGATTAAGGAGGTCGACTAGGTTGTTTTTACGCTTCTCTTTTGTTTGTGACAAATTTTCCTCGCAGATATAATAACCAGGATGTTTTGTTTAAAATGACACACTTTTAAGCATCCTCCAAGCTATTTGTTGCAAATATATCAAAAGCTAGCTCAAAATGAAAATTATTCTGCAATTGCCATAATGTCTTGATAGGCAACGAGGTCATCGTGCATACGTTTGAAGACAATATACTTTTGCTCGTGAAAACGCTGTGCTTTCGTGGAAGGCTTGATAACCATTCCCGCATGGTTCATAGCTGACATAGCCGCAAAAACAGTTGGCTGAATTTCGGCTGCAACTGTTGCCAGGGTTGCTGCACCCAGAAGAACGGCCTCTGGCTCTTGGGCAAGTACAATCTCACAGCCAAGAATATCTGCATGCTCACGAAGAAAGACAGGATTCTTACAGTCTCCTCCGCAGGCAAAGATGGTCTTTATTTCATATCCCGATTGGTTCAAACTCTCGATAATATGTCTTGTGCCATAGGCAATTGCCTGGATTGTTGCCAGGTATGTAAGGGCGAGGTCGTCGATGGTATTTTCCATACAGAGACCTGCCACAGCACCACGGAGCAGTGGGTTTGCTCGCGGGGATCGGTTGCCATGAAAGTAAGGAAGTATATGGCGATTTTTGGTTAATAGTGCAGGAAAAGCTGCCCCTGCAGCAAGAATATCCAGCCGTTCATTAAGAAATTGATAGATAGATTTCCCTTCAGACTCAGCCTGCTTTTTCGCCTCCTGTCCCTTAGCATGACTACAAATAATGTGATCAATAAGGGCGCCAGTGGTGGATTGACCTCCTTCATTAAGCCACATCCCTGGAACCATGGCCGAAAAATATGGCCCCCACACTCCAGATATACTATGGGCCTCCTTGGAAACTGCCATGTGACAACTGGAAGTACCACAGATGAGGGCCAGGCGTGTTTCGAGGTCTTCTTTTGTTACTGGCTGATTATCAAGAGACGCACCAATAATACCTAAAGCGCCTGCATGGGCATCAATAATGGAAGTGGCTACAGGGGTACCTTGTAAGAGACCAAGTTCTACTGCAGCCCTCGCGGAAAGTCCATCTGTCACGGGACTTCCCATAGGACGAATATCAGTACCAATACGAGAATAATTTTCTTGTGCTAAATCGCCGAGCCCAATAGACTCAAAATATTCTCTGTCCCATTTTTGTTCGTGCCCAAGATAGGTCCATTTGCAGACTGTGGAGCAGAGAGAACGAGATGTTTTACCACTCGCCCGCCAAGTTAGAAAGTCCGGCAGATCGAAGAAATGCGCTGTTCGTGACCAGGTATCTGGAAGGTTTTCTTTAAGCCAAAGCAGTTTAGGAGTCTCCATTTCTGGAGAAATTGTACCGCCAACATAATCAAGTACCCTATGATCGGAGCTGTTAATCCTCGCTGCTTGGGGCGTTGCACGGTGATCCATCCAGACTATGATATTGCGAGAATCGTCTCCGCTAGGACTTACAGTCACGGGTTGTCCATCTGCATCTATAGCCACCAGCGAACAGGTCGCATCAAACCCCAACCCCTTGATATCAATCGCATTAAGACTTGCAGAAGACATCGCAGCCTTTACTGACTCACAGATTGCGAGCCATATATTCTCTGAAGATTGCTCAACAAAATCAGCCCCGGTTTTCCATGTTTGAATATTTCGGCTGGCCACTCCGAGCATCTTTCCTGAAAGGTCGAAAATGCCAGCCCGTGCACTGGCAGTGCCTACATCAATACCTATAATAGCTGTCATGTTACATCCATTAATTTAGTTCCTATCACTTGCTGGAGTACCGGAAGTGATATATATTTGTATTTTCAGGAAAATGGGTACACTTCCACTCCACTTCAACTCTTCTTTTTCATCTCAGAGACTACCCCATCATGAATACCGAACGGAGCAACTCTAACTTGGCTTGACTACAAAATCAGAATCAGAAGTGAATAGTCAGCACCTCAAATTGAAACGTTGATAGAATAATCAGATATTATATAACCAGACGCACGTAGAGAGCTGCTCGATGCACTCACCTGTTAACCACCGTACAGCTGCTTAGTTCTTTTACTCCAGAAGGCGTTTGGATGGAAGCTATCAAGTATGGGGCTTCATTTTTTGGTAAAGAGTTTATTTTCACAAGCCTTATCGCTCCTATAGACTCTAGATGAGATTGAATCCATTTGGGATAGGGATGATATATTTCCAAGCTGTTAAGACTACAGTCTAAATCTGGCATATTTGCTGATGGATGCTTGTCTGTCTGCCATTCAATTGCATAAGGCAGCATCCCCCCAGCCAGAAGCCTTCCATCATCAGGGAGCCCAAAATACCAACTTAAGTCTCCTCGACTGATTAACGTTATTGTTCCTAACGAAAATGTTGCCTGATCCTTTAATTCATTGATATTTCCAGTGTTGACGACCCAAGTTAACTTCGTTATCGATAATCATGATTTGTTTTGCGGACTACTTGGAGAACATATCCATTACGTGCACTTTAAGACAACCGATCCCAATCGGATAATCACATGCTTTTTTCTTTAAACTCATGCTCCCCTCACTTTTATGCTGTTTTGAATACAAACAAAAAATCCTTGATAATACCCATACATTTTATCAACGTTTGTTCCCCCCTATCGACAAAGACTTGGGCCTCTCACTTTACCGTTAATTAGACCACATTCAATCCGCGTCAAGTTCTCTTTGAATCCTGTTGAACAGCTGTTATCATAACGTAATATTGCAGCGAATTATTCTACTCATTTTTTAACCTTCAGAACAACACCCTTCGCAAAAGGAGAATGTGATGCTCTACAGAACAATGCCAAAAAACGGGGACGTCCTCTCTGCCCTTGGTTTCGGTGCCATGAGATTCCAGCTTCTCGAAAACGGTACCGTTGACGAACCTCGTGCCATTGCCCAGTTGCGCAGCGCCATTGATCAAGGAGTTAATTATGTCGATACCGCCTATCCCTATCTTGGAGGTCAAAGCGAATATATTGTTGGCAGAGCATTAAAAGACGGCTATCGAGAGAAAGTAAAAATCGCCACCAAGCTGCCTCGCTGGCTGGTAGAAAAACGCGAGGACATGGATCGGTTTCTCGATGAGCAGCTGAAAAAGCTCGATGTGGATACTATCGATTACTATCTGGTGCACGCCCTTGATGGCAAATCCTGGGATATAATGGTTGAACTTGGCATTGGTGACTTTCTTGATAAGGCTATTGCCGATGGTAGAATAATCAATGCTGGTTTTTCATTTCATGGTGTCGGTGAAGACTTTACCCGTATAGTGGACGCCTACCCCTGGGTTTTCTGTCAGATACAGTACAATTTCCTTGATACCGAAAACCAGGCCGGAACCCGCGGTCTCAAATATGCTGCCTCAAAAGATATCGGCGTGATCATTATGGAACCTCTTCGCGGCGGTAATATCAGCCTGCCGGTTGCGCCACCTGAGGTGCAGAAAATATGGGATACAGCAGAAGTCAAACGTAGCCCGGTAGAGTGGGCACTGCGGTGGGTCTGGAACGCTCCTGAGGTTACTCTTGTGCTTTCTGGTATGAATGAGGAGGCACACATCGAGCAGAACCTGGCCATCGCGGATCAAGCTGCAGTCAACTCACTCACCGAGGCAGAACTGGCCCTAGTGGACAACGTCGCGGCCAAATATGCTGAACTCATGGAGGTAGGTTGCACTGGCTGTGGCTACTGTGTCCCCTGTCCAGCGGCTGTGAAAATTCCGTTCTGTTTTGAAAAGCTCAACCACTTGCATATGTTCAAGGATGAGATGAGCGCCAGATATCAGTATGCTGTGCTCCTGAGCAATTTTATGGGAGGCGAGTCCGGCTATGCTTCACAATGTGTGGAATGTGGCGAATGCGTGGAAAAATGCCCCCAGAATATTGATATCCCCGAAGCATTAAAGCAGGTTGTTGACGAACTTGAAAGTGACAATATGGAAGAGATGGCAAAAGGCGTTCTGCAACCGCCAAAGTAATACATTAAAAAGCCTCCTGATCTTAGCTGGCAGGAGGCTTTTTCTGGTTGCTGTTTGGACTCATCTCCAGATCATCTCCTTTCCTTATCTTGACGCCACCTATTTGTGAACTAACGATTTTGGGAAAGAAACAGTTTAACCCTAAATTGCTGCGACCAGAATAGGACCAACGAATTCAGCAAGAATGAGCCAAAGAGGAAGAATCAGGTAACCGGGTCCATCTGTGAAAAGGCTTTTCATCAGCATCGATCGGTTGTGATGAGCAAAAGTTAACAAAGTTTTGATATTCCTGTTTCCAGTTGTGACCGACAACCAAATAAGAACAGAGAGCCCAAAGCCTGCTATAAAAACGGCTACCGAGGTGAGTCGCTCCGGACTACTGCTGAAAACAGTGGTAACAGATTGTGATTCTACCATTATTGCTCACTGCATAGCTTAATTTGTAAATAGATACAAATAGATAACATCCGTACCAGGTAACAGATTGTTCTTTTGAAACAAATAGTTCAACACAATCTCCTGTACATTTTTTACCTCAGTTGGGAGTTTCGTGCAATGACTACACAATCTAGAGGCTAAAGTGTGTAGCAAAGCGGTAGTCATAATGTGACAACTTCAACAGATTGTAGCGGTAACCGTGTGTCGTCCTCTACAAGAAGATCACCGTCTACAAACTCAAAAAGGACAGCTCAACTCATCTTTGTCTTTTTCAACAAGCTCAACAGATAGTCTAAAGTGCGATGTCCCCAGTAAGTCCCCCCCCTTACCTCTCAGCAGGTCTGAGTACTGCGATCGCGCCAATCTTCTCAGGGAGCATATGAGTCAGATGGCCACGACTACACCTCGGGCACACTTTTGGCGCCTCCAACTCGCAGGGCAATTGTGCAATGATCATATTTAAAACTCCAAAACCTAATCAGCTTGAGCAAGTACTAATTGATCTATTATCCCTTCCCTCAAATTGTGTAACCAACGATTGAGGATACAAAATGAACCAAAGCTATTTGAACGTTATCTTCCATGATACTGCATCGATCAGAAATATTGATACGTGTTAACATGCGACAAAAGAATGAACGATTAACTCCCCAATATTTGCGTTATCCTAAACACTTACATCATCAGTTGACAACTTGGGCTGATTTAAAATAGCAAGATTTTCAAAATGGCAACAACTTACATCTAAATGTGAGTTGACAGCATAGCCAAAACAGAATTATTGGCGATTTAATCAGGTAATGATTACTGAAAAAGTAAGTGATAATTATAAACGCGTTTGATGACGCTTTTCAAAAAAGGAGATCATGTAGATGAAAACTGTAGCTGCGGTTCATACTGGTGTTTTTATGGTGGACCTTATCAAAGAACTATGTGCAGAAATTCTCCCCGATGATGTTCGGGTAATCTCAGTGGTTGATGATAGTATTGTAGCTGAGGCAGTTGCTGCCGGTGGGGTAACACCTGCTATTACCAGACGTTTGATCAATTACTATCATGCAGGAGTTGATTCCGGTGCTGATATTGTTTTTAATACATGCTCTTCTGTAGGTGAGGTCGCTGATTTAGGTGCAAAACAGCTCAGTGTCCCCTTGTTCAAAATCGATATTCCCATGGCTACGAAAGCTGTAGAAATGGCTAACACGGTCTGTGTTCTGGCAACATTACCAACAACCCTTGGTCCTACAGTCAGGCTAGTTAAGAGTCGTGCTGTTGAAATCAACAAACACGTAGAAGTTTTGGAGGGATTGGCAGAAGGTGCATTTGACAAATTCCTCGCTGGTGATACAGAAACTCACGATCAAATGATTCTTGATACTGCTGTAAAGTTGGCAGATAAGGCAGATGTTTTCGTTTTAGCACAGGCTTCAATGTCGAGAATGGAAAGTACCTTGGCGGAAAAGACAGGCAAACCAGTTCTGTCTAGCCCAAGACTTGGTGTTATGGGTCTCAAAGAAAAACTCGCAGAACTTTAATCGGTGCTATTTTGGCGCTGACTAATACCCATTAAACACTAGGGATTGTTTATTTTACCCCTGTACAGAAAAGTGTCAGATTGCAGTTTATACCATGACTCATAACCGCCTGGTTATAGCACTTCCTGATATACGTAACTAAGTGAGGGGAGAGGTCGTACCACACAAACCGCTGTAAGATCAAAGATCATGGAGCTGAGCACCACAGGTCTCAGCTCCATGATCTACTTCCATTCGGTTATTTTTCTCTGCGATATTATGATTTTAAATCCGTAGAACCATTGTGCGACCACAGTACGTTCATCATCAAAAATGCCCAAAATAAATCTCAACAGTGTGTATTAAAACTCTCTTCACCTTGCCAGCAATACTGATATTTCATGAATATTGAATCCAATAAAGGCCAATGTTCATTGTATCTCTTGCTTTTTATGAAGCTGAATTAACCCTGAAATATTATCTATAGTTTGAAAGTTTTCTTGAGTGATTTCGATAGGATTGAATTTGACTGAGAATTCATTTTGACAAAAAAACAAAAACTCAACAAAAGTCAAAGAATCCATTAACGCAAGTTCATTTAGATCAGTATTGAATGAAAGATCGATTTCCTTAAGTAAAGATATATTACAATTCATCCAAGCTTTAATTCTCTCTGATATTTCATCATTCAGCATGTAAACTCCAATCTTATCAACCTCATAGTAGTTGTCGTTTTTCACAGATCAGAGATTTTATTTTTACCAAATCCAGTTTACCAGAAATGGTCATTGGAAATTCTCCTAAGGGCTCAATACTCACAGGAATAGCAACACTTGGAAGATAGCTGGCACAAAATCGCTTCAACTCGAAAATATCAACATTCATTTTACTGCTCACTGCCGCCTTTACGATTGGCTGCCCCAACGAATTGGTGGTACGAACGGCAACAGCTTGCTCAACATTTGGAAAATCATTCAGGACAGACTCAACTTTTTTCAAGCTTACTCTGGTCCCATTTATTTTCACAATATCATCTATTCTCCCCTGCACATATATTCGCCCATCTCTATATAATCGAACCAAATCCTGAAAAACAACAGTTCGTGGAGAATTCGATAAAGAATTAATATGTTGGTTTCTAATGTTATCCCAGTAGCCTAGCATCACATTCCGACCAGTAACACACAGTAGCCCTTCATGAAAATCTTGCCCCAAAATAGCTTCTCTATTGCAAGAAACCTTTGCCCATGAAATTTCCGATACAGGAGTGGTCTCCTCTCTTACCTCGGCAAAATCAGCTTTTTCTAATTTTCGTGCAGTAGCATAAGCAGCCTCAGAAGAATCATAAACAAACACTATATCCGAAGGTGACATGGCTTCGAATATCTCTTTAGCAAACCCTTTTAATAATGGTTCCCCCCAAAGCTCGGTAATACGAATATGAGGGGCACTTTTTATTGATAACCCACCAAATCGGCTAATCATTGAAATATAGGAAACTGGAGCAGAAAAAATAGTTATTTTCTGGTCGTACAAAAAAGAAACAACAGAAGAAGGAAACTTTGACACGGAACTTGGCAAACAAAAATAGGTAGCCCCCGATCGAATTATTGCAAGTATGCATACTAGGGCAACATGGCTCCATGATGCAATTGTTAACACATTATCCCTTGATGAAAGACTATGGGCTAAGTCAAATGATCCCGAAGATTTTGCCATGTTATCATGAGTCAACACGATTCCTTTGGGAACTCCGGTGGAGCCAGAAGTGTATGCCACAAGACCAGGTGCCTCCGGATTGTAGGGTGGCAACTCCGTTGCTTCACTAATTCCTTCAAGCAGTGTTTCTAAACATGGAATACCTGCTCTATTTTCAATTACAAAATATTCAAAGTGTAATTCGCGCTCTTTCCTTAAATTATCTAATATACAGGGACTTGCTATGAAAACATCTGGTTGAAAATTATCGAGAAACTTGAAGAGCTGTTTAGGAGGATGCTTTTCATCAAAACATGTCACTACAACTCCTGCACCAAGAAATCCCATAATTAAAGCACTCAATTGAGCACTTGGAGGTAAACAAATAGCTATTCTAAAATAATCATCGATAGTAGTCGGGTTTCGTGACTGAACTTTACTCTGCGCAAGTGACATACCGAATCGGGCAACACGAAGAGATAGAGAGGCAAGTTCCCCAAATCGTGTTTCCAGACTTCCCTTTACAAAAGCAATGTCTTCAGTTGGGTGTACCTTGCTTAACAGTGCAGTATGGCTACTTTCCATACCCGGATCTTGGCTTGAGACGTATTCCGTAACAGGGATTGTTTCACGCTCTAAAAATTTTCTGAATCTTCCTCCGACTCTCTCGCATAGCAGTTGGCCTGCGTGACGAGCAATATGAGAACGAACCGCACCACTTATTTTCTGCATACCTAAGTTAATCCTATTGGTAATAGACAAGGAAGTACTTGGTAGTTCGATTGGAAAAGTAACAAAATTTAGTTGCCCATCAAATTGAGTAATAACATCAGAGAATATCAGTCTACAATTTGAATTGCACCATAAATAGGATGGAGTAACAGGTATAAAGCGTACTCCATCGTACCACACAACCAAACAGTTTTGCCCGAATGGCATTTCCCTATCTGCGGTCAAATGCACTAATTTCCCTGCAAGCAGTGCATTATACATTTCAAACAAATATTTGGGGCCAAAATCATTACTTCTTGAATAATTAATCAGCTGATCATTTTCATTCAGATTTGCATTATTACGCAGTGTAGAAGGTGTCGCAGTTAGTGTTATTACAAATTCCCCAGAAGCAGCAGCACCTATACTAATAGGATAGGACTGATTAATATGGGTGGAAAATATAAGCAGACCATCACAATCCCTGTCCCGATTCGCAACCTCGCTTGTTTGAGATATTTTTTTAGCCCAATCGGTCAGGATTTCTTTTGGGATGACGCTTTTACCACTCCAAAATTGAGAGTAGAATATTTTGTTTACTGCTTCAACTAGTTGCGAATCAACAGTAGGAGAAGTTCCTGATTCAGAAATCTCGATTGTCTCCCTCTTCTGAAAAAGTTCTGGAGATAACCATTTTTCCTCATACCCATCTCTCATTATTCCACTAAAATGATTTAATAACTGAAAAACATCACATCTTTGGCTAATTTTAAACAAAGAATCTTGTAGTGCACATCGTACCAATTCTTTTACACTGTTCAGATGAACTTCGTTTGGGAGAAAATGATCTGAGAGTATCTTCGCACCCAAGAGTGAGTGCTCGGGTGTTGTTTGCCGTAAAAACAAGAGAGGTATTGCGATTTTACTTCGGAGAATTGACTGATATTGTGAAGTAGCCAAAAGAGTATCAATAAATTCTAAAGCTGATTGATTTCCTTCTTTATGATTTAGATATCTCCAAATGAGCAGAAAAGAATCGGCAACATCCAAATTGCCGTTCATATATTGAAAAAGAATTTCCTCGGCTTCATCGAGACGATTTTCCCAAAAGAAGCTTTGTAAAAGCATGCCTGTCCATGAAAAATTGCCATCATAAATGTCTGCATATTGCTTCTTTAAAGTTAAAAGATGACCAACAGATTTCGCTTGGGAATACGCTGAAAATAACAATTTGATAGCGACAATATGATCTGAAGACTGCAAATCCTGCTGTTCCAAAGAAAATATGGTATCCATTACATACCCCTGCTTCAGCCATATCTTCTCTCTCAATAGACCAACATTCAGGTTATCCGGGAAATTTATTTTCAACTGTTTAGCCAGCGAATGAGCAACAGCAAACTCACCTTGTTCAGCCAGCAAGTTAACGTACCTAACTCCAGGAGTAGGGATGCTTGTATTGCCAGTAATTGCACAATTCCATTTTCGATGAAATATCTTCTCGTATCTTATTTGTTTTTGTAAGTGCTTCTTAAGAGCATTTCGATCATAATCCCTTACATTATCGAACACCGCCAATTCAAAATAATCGTTACGAATAGAAACGCCAAAGTGACTACATAGGGCCTGGTGAAGATGCAAAGCACTCCCGAGAATGCTTTCCACCCTCATTCTTGACAGCTTATAGTTTACAATTTCTGCCATTAGCCAACGTTTTCGGAGTTCTTCTAATTTACCCCCTGTAGTTCCTTTATAATAATTTATAGCATGCTCCAAATATCCACTTCTCGCTAAAACTATAGCCTCACGACAAGAGGTTGCTGGAGATTTTGTCGAAGATAAATCATTTTTGGCTTCATTGTGACATACAAGCTTTTCAAAAAATAGCTGTACTAATGGGTTTTCCATAAAAAGGTATACTCTATATTCCGTTAGGATAACATGACGACAACCGGTTTATCGACATAAACCTTTGTTATTTCTATTTCTTACAACACCAGAAACAACCAACCCAACTCTTTCCCACGTTGTCATTTTGATAGCCTGGTACGGCGCTTTCGTGTGAAAAAATCAATCACTGGACTCTAATTCATTCAGGATTACCTCTTAAGCAAATTTTCGGTATCCTCATTTTCAATGTAATGATCTATCTGCCTTCGAAGGCCGAGAAGCTCTTCCGGCAACTCGTTATTAGCAGGTTCTCGTAACCAGCTGAGGGTTTCAAAAATTGCCCTCGCATCATCATGTTTGTCCTGATTCTGAAGACAATGGAAATAGTTCCAGGCAATAAAGGCAGTATTGGGATGTCGCTCACCATCCTGTTCTAAATGATAGTCATAAAGTGAAGCAAAAAGAGCCTCTGCATGCACCCATTCTCCTCTGTTGGCAAAATGAAGGGCTGTTGTGGCTTTTGTCTTAAGCACAGGTGGAGCATTATCGCCATGTTCTTCTACCAGTTCCGAGAGTATTTGGAACATTTCGTCGGGAGTTTTCTCATCTTCATTGGAAGAACCTGATCCAGTAATTTGATGAAGTATCTTTCTAAGATCTCTGAGTTCATTGGGTATTTGAGCTTCATCTTTTTCAATAATCCAGAGCAGACTCTGTAGCATATCCTGGGACAAGTCAGTTTTTTCCTGACGATAAAGGCATTGGTAGAGCATAAACGCAGTCCGGGCTGTGTGCGGATGCTGTTCACCATCGTTCTTCAGGTGTTCACTGTATAGCTGTCGCCAGATCTCTTCGGCCTCTCCCCATTCTTCCTGTTGCATGAGCTTTTGCGCTATTGCTGCTTTTAGTTGAATTTCGGTGGGCACAGATTGACCGTTTTCTTCTTCTGGCTTGAATAGGGGGGTTAGATGTTTGCGTAGCTCACGAAGATCAGGGGAGAGTGAATTTTCCTCAACTTCACATAACCACTCAAGTGACCGGATAATCTTATGAGCCTCTTGGTGACGTTCGAGTTGATGCAGGCAGTTAAAATATATCCAGGCTGAGAGGGCCGTATCGGGATGTTGTTTGCCGAGCAAATTGCTTCTTCTTTCCCAGGCGATACTTGCATGATGGTCAGCTTGTTCCAATTCTCCAATATTTGCTAACGTAACTGCAAGATTAGCCATTGATGTGAGGGTATCCTGATGTTCAGGGCCGAGCATCTCTGTTCTTTTTTTGAGAATCTGCTCCTCAAGCTCACGTGCGGCATTATGATCGCCCTTAATCTTGAGCGTAGCAGCAAGCTTGTCCATTGTTGTAAGAGCATTTTGATCTTTCTGGCTGATGATGCCAGTGTATGACTTCGAATTGCTATCCATCGAAATTCTCCCAGAGAAAAATGATCGTGAAAAATATACAGGTTGAAATTTGAAAGTCTCCACATCAACCAAATTAGAGAAGACGAAAGGTATACCAGTCAGGCAATGTTTACGAGTAAATATTATTATACTGGGATCTTAAGGAATTAAACTGGGACTAAAATAATGTTAACAAGAATAAAAAAGGATTTTCAATCCTGTTGGCATATCTGAATAGACTAATTCTCTCGGTTGAAGGTCTGGATTTTAGCCCTTCAGTCAGTCATAGTTAATAGATATGTTGGCTTTTCACCGGGTCAAAACTAATAGGAGATATCGTAATTTTTTTAGTCCAAACCTCCTGCTCCCAGGGCGTGTGACCTTAACAACAGGGATTGCCGTAACCTACCGTTATCAAATGATATTGATGAGGTACCAAAACAGCGATTTCGTTTCCCCCCTACCTATTTCGTTTTATATGGATCTAATTCGATAGGTAAGCATAGACTCCGAGAACGTCTAATAATCGTCTAATCAGCTTCAGTGGATTAGGCAAAAAACCAGTGGCCCTAAGTTGCCATTTGCGAGAAAACAATGATCGTTCAGAACAGTAAGAGAACAAAATCACATTGTCTTTGAACACTCAATAGCTTCTATAGGGCATGCCATAATGCAGCTACCACATTCATCGCATCGCTCACTGTCTACTTTATAAGGTTCACCTTCCATAATAGCTTTGAAGGTGCAAGCGTCATAACACTCTCCACAAGCAATGCATTTATCAGGATCAATACGGGCTCCAGCTTCGTTGACAGTCTCACCACCGAACGCTAATCGTTTGCGGAGCAATTTATGATCACGGTTCTCCAACTCAAAGTCATAGTCAAATAGCTCGCCCTTACCCTTGAATACACAAAAGAGCTTCATTGCCGGATAACGTTCTGCTTCTTCCAGGGCATAGCGATGTATCTCACTGCCTGCCTCTGTTTTCTCTCTTATTTCACCATCAGAAACTTCCCGAGTTTCCCCAGTGATACGTAAAAAGAACCCTGGAGGCCAAAAGGGTTGTCCATCTTTGTTTTTCCCTTCTTTTCTGCCAGACGGATATATACCGCACATGGAAATCTGCGGGTTACTCTTGAGCTGGCGATAAAAGGGTTTCACGTTCATTGTCAGAAAGTATATCCCATCTTCATCACTGCCGCATATACTGATTATCCGACTGTGCATAGCATTGCCATCAAGGGTTGTAATCGTCATACTGCCAACCTTTACTATTGCTGAATCTATCTCCTGCAACATCATGGTCCCACCTAGAATAGTCAAAATATGTTTTATCTGATTACGGATTTAGAATCGCCAGCTGCATGAACATCATCTGAAAATTTTCCACTGAATTCAACTGAACATTTCGGACACGACCTGCCCATCGTTCATTGAATTTGGCGGCACACATTTCAGCAGCATTCATGATTGTTTCTTTATAGACCCAATGTTCAGCACCATCAGAATAGCGGGCCTGGGTCTCTTTGACCATGGCATGGAAAGGTCGCGATTGTGCAACTTCAATCACAATCTTTTTCATGTCCTCAACAAGCTCTTTGTAAAGCTCCAGATGAGCACGGGTTGCAACAATCCGCTCATGACCGGTGACCATGAACTCAAAATTATAGCTATCAAGCAGGATTTGTGGCAGTTGGAATGCAAACATTGGATCTGAAGATTCACCAAAGTGAATCCATGGGGCAGCATCGGCATGAAATGTATCAATTGCCAATAGAATTTTCTGTTGAGGCGCATAGGCTATCGTATCCGACTGTGAATGCCAGTTTCGCTCCAGATCTTTTAACTCAAGTCTCAGGCCGCCAGTCTCTAGAACATAACTGCCTTTCCAGACGATATCAGGTATAGGTCGTTTTGGATCATTTGCAATTTTCAGGAATCTTGCAGTTTCATCATTACCAATGATTGTGGCTGACTCTGGAAATAGATACATGCCCTCTGCATGATCACGATGATGATGGGAGTAGATTACATGGGTGATAGGTTTATCTGTAACTTCGGCGATCACTTTTAACAAAAATGGAGTCACATCTGGCTTGGCATCGTAGACGACAACCCCCTCTTCTGTGACAAAAAAGACCATGTTCTCGAAATCGTCATGAACGAAATAGGCATTTTCGGCGATTTTAAAGTAATTGTATCCACTTTCAGGCAAGGGCTGGTAAACATAGTCCCTTATGGAATATTTGGCTTTCACAACTTCCGCATCAAATGAAGCATCATCAGCTGCGGCTGTTCCACCAAATGCAGAAAGACTCATGATGAAGCACACCGCCAATACCTTAATCATACGGGTGGCTATGTTAGCTTTTTGCAATTTCATTTTATTTTCCCCTTGTAATCAGTTGCTTTTGAGCGTCTTCATAAAATCTTTGAAATCAGGCATAAGCTGTTTGATACGTTCATGATCTTTATTTTTGATCATAACACCGCTGAACAATTTCAATCCGACGGCAAAGGCGGTGGTATCTGCCCCGGAAAGATCAATTTTGCTCTGCATCACTTGTGCAATTTTAAAAATATCTTCATGACTACTTGCCTCAAACACGAGTGGGCTTGCTTCAACAGCTTTTCCATTTGAATCTTCCAGTTGCTCAAGGGTACATCTATACAAATTACCTTTCATTTTTATCTCCTTTTCCTTTCTGTTCGCTAAATTTAAATAGGCTGGACCTTGCCAGGCCTATTGTTTTGTCTCCATCTCTGACATCAGCTGTTCAACCTTTTCTATACTTGGCTGATCCATAGGCTTGTTAACACCAACAACAAAGAGAAAAATGAGAAGACATGACATTGCTACACCCAGGACAAGTGGTTGTTTATTTTTTAGGTAGTTCTTGATGGGAGTGATATTCAGGTAGACATGAAGGCTACCTGCGAGGACCATGATTATTCCAAACACCTTATGTACAGGGTGCATCTGCAGTTGAAAGGCGAAACTGTCCAAGATAATCATCATTAGCCCTGAAACACCCAGAGCAATAAAAGATATCACAAGTGTGATTGATGTAAGTTGTCTAAGCATTTTTATATACCTCTCTATTCCTTTATGGGTTGGTTTCCCTTTGTTACAGCGTCATTATGTAAACTTTATTGCATCTAATCAACAGGTGTGTTTTCATGATACACATGAACAAAATCGATTGGTTGTCTCTTGATGCTAAAAGTCTACGGGTATTTCTCACGATAATGGAGGTCGGCACCATAACGGGTGCTGCTGATAAGCTGGGAATAACTCAATCTGCTGTGAGTCATACGGTAGAGAAGCTACGTGAAATTGTTGGCGACCCCTTATTTATAAGGGCAGGGAGAACCATATCCCCGACGGTTTATGCAGATCAAATGGCTAAAAAGGTCGAGAGCATTCTGGACGAGCTAAAAAACCTCGTTCAAACTTCCTCTTTTTTGCCTGCTGAAAGTGAAATAGATCTCGTCATTGCTGCTAACGATTTTCAAAGCAGCTTGCTCATCCCCCGCTTCTATAATCAAGCTAAAGTGAAGCTGAAGCGTTTCACTATCCAGGTTGTTTCCCCCCAGATACCCACAGTGGAGCTATTGCGTGAAAAAAAGTGCGACCTGGCTATTGTTGGGACCAGCCCGGACACAGCTGATATCATACAAAAGCAACTATTCTCCATGCACACCGGTGTTTTCTATGATCCATCTAGAAGGGAAGCACCAAAAGACATGGAGGATTACTTAAACTCTGGACATATCGGGCTCTCATTTTTGCAGAACTTTAAGGGTGGAGTAGATGACTTTTTGATTGCCAAAGGGCAACCTCGCAGGGTAGAGATGTCCGTCCCAAATTTCTCTAGTGTACCAAGCTACCTAAGAGGAACTGAACTACTGGCAACTCTGCCACTGCTGATGCGATTTACCGAGATGAGAGACTTTGCCTCGTCCTCACTGCCCTTCCAGTTTTCACCAGGAAAAATGAATATGATCTGGCATCAATCTTACCAAGAAGATGAACAACATAAATGGCTTAGAAAAGAGATGCTGAAAGTGGTTGAATCACTTCCTGAGAAGTAAGCGTAGTTCAAGGACTTATCGTAGTGATCTCAGTTGTTCTAACACTACAGAAGCCAAAGATATCTCATTGGGCGACCTTTGACAAAGAAACCATAGATGAAGCGATTTTCAGAACACTGAATACCCGCAACCTGTTGATCCTTGAACTGATGGCAAGAAGTGGCATGAGGATAAGAGAAGTGCTTGGACTTAAAGTTAAGGATATGGATGGACAGAAACTCCTACTTCACACACCGAAAAGTTTGGGGGAACAGGAGATTGTCTTTATTCCAAAGAAATTAAGTAGTCGCCTGCAAAACTATGTTCGAGATAAATTCATTACTTCTGAACAGCTCATTTTTCCTATCACATATGCTGGTGCCAGAAAAATAGTAGTGAAAGTTGGATATATGGTTGGCATAAAGCTACATCCACATGATCTTCGACGTCATGCTGCAACCTTTGCCTCAAGATCAGGAGTTCCTATCGAGATTGTAAGTAAAGTGATCCTTAGACATGCTGATCTATCCACAACACAAAGGTATCTTGGTAAGGTGTCTGATCATGAAGCTATTAGATAGATCGAAAGCCACCACAGGTAGATATTAAGGTTGGGGCGTTTCGTATAAAACGACAGAAACCTGAGGGAAAGGCAGGCTGCTCAGAGACTTTTCTGTCAATCTCAGGCCTCTAGTTCAACTATGAAAGTATCAACACCTGGACTGTTCGGAAATAGAGCAACATTTTATGCTTTGAAATTGTGCTTCGCGACTCTCAGGATGTACAGGAATAAGGTAATGGTGTAGCGATTTATAAAACTAGAGAGC
>CALNZA010000002.1:0-64169 GCA_942490935.1 Desulfocapsaceae bacterium | reverse complement strand
GCTTTTGGCCAAATCAGTCTTTGTAAATGGTTTATAAGCATAAGCATCTATCCCAATATCTTTTGCTCCCTCTGCATTAATTTTATTGCTATATCCAGTACAAAGAATAATAGGGATGTCGTGTCTGATTTTCCGTATTTCCATTGAAAGCACGTCGCCAGTCATTGAAGGCATCGTCATGTCGGTGATAACCAGATCGAAGATATTTGGCTTTTCCCTAAATAACTCAAGGGCCTCAAAGCTGCTTGTTCGCATTGCCACCGTATATCCAAGACTCTCAAGCATGCGGCATCCCATCCGGGCTATTGGAGGTTCATCATCGACAAACAGGATATGTTCAGTCCCGGAAACAGCTGATTCGGCTTGACCGATTACATCAAAGCTTTTACCTGTTGCTACAGGCAATCTGATAACAAAGGAAGTGTTCTCTCCTGGCTCGCTTTTTACCTGAATATCACCACGGTAGCTTTCAATTATCCCTTTTACCATTGCCAACCCCATTCCGGTACCTTCGACATCTCCTTTTGTCGTGAAATATGGTTCGAAAATATTCTTTATAATTGCCGGATCTATTCCGGAACCATCATCAGTAACAGTGAGTTCAACATACTCTCCTAAGGGTAACTCTGAAGTTTTACGTTCAGAATCATTTGCAATGAATGTATTTCTCAGACCGATTTCCAGAGTTCCACCTGTTTTTTGTAACGAATGAACTGCATTGGTACAAAGATTCATGACAACCTGATTCAATTGTGAGGCGTTTCCCATTACCTTTGCTGTGCTATTGATGATTGGTTTTATTTGAATAGTTGTTGGTGTTGATGGCCGAAGTAATTTGAGTGCTTCAGTGACAATATCACTTAACTTGACAGGCTCTGTTTTTTCTTCAGACTTGCGGGCAAAAGCCAAAATCTGTTGGACAAGTTCTTTTGCTCTATTGCCGGCTATGTATACCTCTTCTAAATCATCTCTCTGAGATGAACCTTTTGGGGCTGCTTCAAGCGCAAGTTCTGTAAAACCAATAATTGATGATAGGATGTTGTTAAAGTCATGAGCAATTCCGCCAGCCAAATTGCCTATGGATTCCATTTTTTGAGCTTGCAACAGTTGGGCTGTTAGCTTTTTGTTTTCTTCTTCAGCCTGTTTTCGCTCGGCTATTTCAGCTTCTAACTCATCACGGGATGCCATGGTAATTGTCAGTTCTTTCATCATCTGGTCAAGAACACGTGCCAAATTACCAATCTCGTCTTCACTGCTGGTGTCAATTTCCGTATCAAGGCGCCCCTTGGATATCGATCGTGCAGAACTTTCCAGTTGAGCCAATGGGTGAAATAGATATTTTCTGGACAGGACAAACATGGTGGCAAATATTCCTGAAATAATGAGACAAAGGACGAGAGCTGCCATTCCACTATTTCTCATCACCATACGATTGACATGATCACGGGATAGTATAAGATGGAGTTTACCAATTATGGCACCCTGGTATTGAATCTCGGCCTGCTTTGTGAGAAATGATGTAGAGGCTGTGAAATGGTCAAGGTCTTTATCTTCCAAACCAGGTCTTGCTTTTTTCCTGACCAATCCCCCCCTGAATAGACACTTACAGATACAACACCTTCATAATGAAACAGGGAGTCTAAATAATCATCGATATAATCGTAGTTGTATTGCCACAGGGCGCTGGAGAGTCCATTGACGGTCAGCCGAGTGAGATTGTCCAATCGTAATTGCAAATCTTTTTCAAGCGATCTGCTGTTATAGACAATAAAGATGATGGATAAAATGACAAAGGTTCCGCCAACTACCGCAGCGAGGCTGTATGTAAAGCGCTGTCTGATGCTTGTAGGCTTGGGTACTGAGTACAATTGCTCCCCCATAGTTCAAGAAAATTACAAATCAGCCTGCTCGTCGCTCAGCAGCTTTTGAAAGGTCTGGTCGATAATGAAATCGATTTCCCCTTGAGCGGCCATATCTGCAAGAACCTGACCTAACCGTGCAGCAAGTTCCTTGTTCTTTTTGTGGACATAATGGTACAGCGGAGCCGAGAACAACGGTTTACCTACTGCATGAATACCACTGTTCTTAAAGTTTTTTTGAATTTCTATTTGTCCCGGTCTCAATCCTCCTATTGCTATATCAATGCGACCGTCTGCCAGTAGTCTGAACAGGTGGGGCACATTCTCAGCAAAAAAAGGATTCAATCCTTTCGTCCCGATCGTTGCGTAGCGGACCCCGCGAACCACTCCAATCCTCAACCCTTTGAGGTCACTCCAATCCTTGATGTCTTTTGTTACCGATATTGTGAAAGCGATGCCTTGAAAGTCAATTACCGGTGTAGGTACGGCGATCAAGTTTGGAAAAGTCTTTTCAGTCCCCTCAATCCGCGCAACATCTCCGTCGGTCTTTCCCTGGTTAGCTAAGTCTAATGAGCGCTTGGCAGGAAGCATCCTAAACTGTACATCGTAGCCGATTCGTTTGTACGCCTCCTGTAGAACCTTTTGTGCAAAGCTATGTGTTTTAGTTTCACTAATCCCTGAAATTACTACAGTCGGACGCTTGCCAAGAAAAAGCTCCTCATGAATATTGTCAATTTCATTCAGTTCTCTTGGATCGGAATGGTACATCTTTGAAATTTCCAGATACCGCTTTGTGGTTTTTAAACCATCAATCATTTTGTCAATATCGTCAATAACTGCGCGGCCCCAAGGAGTTTTAGGGGCGGCGATGCGTGCCGGGATGTACCGTGGCAATTCTTCAATGCGAACACTGCTCAGAGGGATGTCTTTTCCCATTTGGAGTTTATGTAACAGGTAGTCCACTACAATAGGGTATTCGATTGTATAGTCGGCACGGCCAGCTAAAATCATCTTGAAAATATGTTCAACATCAATAGCTTTCCGGTCAAAATTAGTCTCGGTGCCGCCTTTGTTAAGGATGTCATCCAGCTGTGTGGAGTACGATCTTTTCTGTTCCAATATACCGTGGATGCTGGCGTTGTTGATAATATCGGCCAATGCGACTGACTCAGGATTTCCCATTTTTTCAAGTGTTGAGCGTTTCATTATAATACGGTGGGGCAAGGCAAAAGATATGACTTGTGAAAAATAGGCAATTTGGGACCGTTCATCGGTTTGGATAGCCATGCTGTTCAGAACATGCTTGCCCGCTTTGACATCTAGCCAGAAACGGGACCAGTTCATCTCGACATTTTGATGATCATACTGTGGAAGCTGCTCCTGGAAAAGGTTGATATATATATCAAACCTTCCTTTCCCTGCATCTTCTCCTTGAAGAATCTGATAGGGGGGCCAGTTCACTTTCTGCCAGTAGAGAGTATCCCTTGCTCTGGAAAAATCAGGCAAAAGAACGAACACCATAAATAACATAAGGAGTATTTTCCGAATCAACTGTTTCACCTCCTTTAGTTTGCGGTCCTGAATCCAACCTGTTTTGCGCCACTGGGTCTACGGTTGTGTGGAGTTTACAGTTACCCGAACTCAAGAATTCACTTAACGTGTATCTAAGGGTATAATAAATATTTTTGAATTCATAGGGTGAAAATCAGCTAGAGTTAGAGGCTCCTGGAGATTCAACTCGTAACTTTTACATCAACGGTTTCCAGCAGTAGTGTCTTTCTCACGGTAGCTAGAACGCTAAGACTGAGGCACTTTTGAGCTTTATTGAAGACAGGGAAATTCCTTTTACAATTGATGGTAAGGGCAGTTAGGGCGGAGTTGGAACTTTGGGGTATCAGCTGTGACGGGTGCAAGGGTGGCTGTTCGGTTGCTCTTCTGCCAAGGTTACTGGAGTTGCTAACGGCTTCAAAACTGACGGGTTCAAAACAGTAACTCGGCTGATAAAAACTAACCAGATGTATGATATTTAGGAGCTGAGGCCTGCGACGCGTAGCTCCATGACTTTTGTCTTACAGCGGATTGAAGGGTGGTTTCTTTTTCTTCACGTTGTTACGCATACCCAGGAAGCAGCTTCACTGGACCAATCTACAAAACACTTCGGATTGTTAGTGCTAATTCCAATTTTAGATTGCTCGATATAGTGTTGTGCTATATTTCACATTGCCTGTCCGACCATCTCTGCGCGAAAGCAAAACGCTATCAATCATTTTGTTGCCTCGTCATAATGACCATCGTCTACTCACAGGCCTATCATAAAAGGCTCAGGTATTCCCTCACGTGATTGAGGTGTGGGGATTCATGGATAAGGTCAAATCGCAAGTTGCTTGTCTTTTGTTAGGCTATGTGAAAATCGAAGTTTTTTAGATACAGGAAGCATATAACGTTTAAGGAGATTATGAATTTCTTGAGATTGAATGTGGCAGGCTCAACGTCAAAGTTAAGTGGCGCGCTTCACTACGCCTGTTAATCCAGATATTCAACCATCTCAGACAAGCTATATATTTCCTGCTTGCTCGAACCGGTAAAATCAAACAATCCATCAATAGATAACTGTTTGTTACCGAGGATCAACGGCCAATCTGGAGCCGGACATAGCCATTTGCCGACCTCATCCTTCATGTGCTTCCGATCAGAATAAAATTCTCTTACATATCTTTCGGCACCAATAATCTTAAAATTGGGAAAATAAGCTGGATAAACACCTGTCTTGCCTTTAAAAGTGGAAGAAATATACTCTTTCAAACCGATTGGAAAAGACAGAGTTGTATCTAGATCAAATATTTGCCAACCTTCCATGTTAATGGCTAAAACTACATGATAGTCCCAACAGATGAATTCCTGTGCATGTGCAGTTTTTTGAAACCAGAAGGGACATTGCTTTATGACGTTTGAGATGAAAAGAACATATTTGGGAAACTCTACCAGATCTGCATGTTGACACAAATGCCAGATATTTTCCTCGCAAAAGCATTTGGTATATTTCGTATTGGCAATCTTCATCAATAATTAATTAATTGGCCATCGTTGCAGTCATTTCGCTAACCGATGTAAATGTTATGATTATGAGTAACAGAGCGATAGGCATCAATAATGTGCTGAACATCATAGTCGCCTCCTCGTTGTATTCTCTGAAAATGATTGAGGGTTTGTTTTAGATAGTCGGTGGCGACTTTTGATTGTTCATCGGTATTGGTTTGCCAAATCAACTCCCCAACCGGGCTGACTTTAGCAAGTTTATCGTTTGTTTTTGCAGGCGAAGAAACCAGTAAAATTTCATATAATCGTCGATTATCTTCGATTAACACTTCATCTTTAAGACTGAAATCAAGCTCAATCAGTCGCTGCCGTAGTGTAAACTGTTGATAAACAGGGCATAACAGGAAATCAATGGGTATTTTGGAGTGGCTCTGATGAATAGCAGTGACAAACTGAGTTATTAAATCACCACCCACTCCCGCGATAATGACTATGCTTTTTCCATCATATTGTTCCAGTGGCAATGCTTCCACATCAAGGCAATGAATTTGCCAGCTTGAAGGTGAATTTAAGTAAAAGCGTTGCAGTTTTTTTTCTAGCTCGCTCATAAGCTGCGGAACAACATCAACAAAGTGAATGTGTGGTGCGACATGCCTTTTTAGTAAAGCTGCTCCTAATAAGCCATGGTCACAGCAACAATCCCAGATGTGGGTATAGTCAGATGTAACCATCGATTCAATTTGCTTCAATCTTTTGCCGAGTTTCAAGATGCCGCCTTCTTCCTGTGAGTCTAACGTTTGACGGAAGTGAGTGAAGTGCTGACATGATTCTGAAGAGATACAGTAGAACGGTTAGTAAACACCAAGTGCTCACCAGGTAGACATTCGACTTGGCAATTAAAATCATTAGAGGCAATTTAGGGAGGTCGGAAAGGATACTGTTGCGCAGTATAACGTTCCCTTCATCCAAGTGGCATTTCATCGTAGTGGGTCATGCGATTGCGACCAGTGTTTTTGGAATGATAGAGGGCCTTATCGGCTTTATTTATAAAAAGGACCATCTGCCCTGCCGATTGGCTGCCCGCTGATGCGGAGAAGCTATCTGATGCAATGCCTATACTGACAGTTATATCACGATGAAACCAGGTCGCAGAGGCAAGGGCTTCCTGGAATTTTTTACCCATGTGAAGTGCACCTTCTTTTTCAGTATTGGGGAGAATGATAGTAAATTCTTCACCGCCGTAACGTGCTGTAACATCAGTACTTCTTGCCATTTCGTTGAGGATTCTGGCCAGCTGCTTCAATATTTCGTCTCCGGCAGTATGTCCAAAGGTGTCGTTATAGCTCTTGAAGTGATCGACATCTATCATCAATAGTGAAATTGTGCTGCCATTTCTGCTTGAGAGCCTGATTTGCATATCCAGCTGCTCCTGAAAGGTCCTTCTGTTATTGATCCCTGTCAATCCATCTAATGCTGCCAGCTGGGCCAGTTTTTTATTCGTCTCATTAATTTTGTCGGCCTGCTCCTGGATCTTTTGCAGGGCTTTGTTAATTTGGGTCAGGTCCGTCATCACACCGGCAAGCCCGGCAGTGTTCCCTCTATGATCGGCAAAGGTAGCTACACTGAATTGAAAATCCCTCTCGACCTCGTCAGCAGCACATCGAACCCTGTCTTCATATTTTTCACTCCCCCCTAATTGTATCCGTTCCATGTCACGGGCATGGAGAGCAGATAGTTTTTCGTATGCAATGACATTTTCCATATCGACCAAACTCTTTCCAATGACTTCATCATTTTTCACACCGAGTATCAACGATGAGAAAGCGGTATTGCAGCCGAGGTAAACGCCTTCACTGTCCTTGTAAAACACCGGATTGGGAATCGTATTACGAAAGGTCTCCAGCAGTTCCATATGGCTTTTAAGTTTCTCGGCAACTTTAATACGTTCCGACATTTCATCTTCGAGATCTCTTGTACGTTCTTTCACGAGTTTCTCAAGTTCACGGTGATGAAGTTCAAGTCTTTCCATGAACTCATTGAAATATCCAGCGAGTTTACCAATCTCTTCTGTAGTATTTACCCCCATTCGCACAGACAGGTCTCCATTCGCACCAAGATCAAGTTTTGCCATCAGATGGTTAAGTGGTTCAGTAATGAGCGAGCTAATCCAGAAGGTAAACAGCAGAGAGATCATCAGGGTGAGAAAGATAGTACTGAGAATTATCGTTCGGATAGTTAAGATTGGCTGATAGAACTCTTCAAGATAGCTGGAAGAAGCAATGATCCAGTCATATTCTGGAATATGGTTAAAGATAACCAGCTTATCCCGGGCGATCGCCTCATCAGGATTCTTCCATGGATATATAATGCTGCCGTTCTTCTGCCGACACAGTTCCTGAATAAACATTCGGCCATTGGCATCGATAGAATCGTAAATGTTAGTTCCTTCAAGTTTAGGATGCAGAATAAGGTTACCTTGGAGGTCGATGAGGTAGGAGTAACCAGTGGCGCCAAAACGACGATTAAGTACGCTATCGCGGAAATCGGCAACATTAATCAGGTCTTTAAATTCGTCCCGGTATGAAGAAACAGAAATTATCCAGTCCCATGGTTCAAAATAAACCATGTAGAGTGCTTTTGAGCGTTCTTCCGGGTCGCTCGGGTTTTTCCACTCATATTCAAGATAACCTTCTTTTGTTACCATTTGCCGCTTGATAAAACCAAAACTCGATATGTCCTTATTCTGCAGCGAAGGTTCAGGATGGGCCTTAATGACTCCATTACTGTTGACACAGTAGATATATCCAGTTCTTCCTATGGTCTGTGATAGGAGAACAGCAGCAGCCTGTGCTTTTGCTTCTTTCTCTGAGAGATGACCTTTCGTCTGCTGGTTGAAAAAGTAAGATGTGATGTCAAAATTTTTCTCAGCAATGCCTCGCAGGCGGTTATTTATTGATGCAGATGCGGTGGTACGAATTGAATCGAGTATGGAACTGGAGGTGTTATCAAGCTCACTTGTAATGTTTGCTTCAATGATCTCTCTCACCCTAAGTTCCAGAAAAAAACCACCGCTGAGAGTTGTAACAGTAATGACAATAAACACGCAGAAGAAAATCTTATAACGAATAGGTAAGTTCCGTACATATTTTTTCATCAAATTATCTTTCTAATGATCTGGTTTGCCAAAAAAATGTATGGTGTCCAATCAAACAACTCCAAGAAAAATCAATCAAGACCTAACCCCTAATGTATCATAATTTTGGAACAAATGTGTAAGTTTCGTTCTGGTTACTATATCGGCAAAATCCTCATACTTAGGCAGAACTTCATAATGAGATTTATCTTGGTAGGGTGAATTACGATTGGAATTGGGAAACAAAACATTATTCCTGAGAGGGCAGTTCCCGGCATTTCCTTGGAATTGGCCGAAAATGGAGTAACAGCAGACAGTAGCTTACCAAAGAGCAGTCCACGTCAGTAATAGATCGCCGGATTTAACATTGCCACTTCGAAGGTGAGTAGTCTAACCACCTGCTCCAATACAATATTCTGAAAAACTCGTGGTGCACTTGGGACTAGAACTCAACGATGGTTCTTCATTATCAATGAGGCCAAAGATGAAAACCTTGTACTACAAACCGAACAAGTAACAATACACACAAAATAGTAACAGCCGTGTGACCCGATATTTCCCTTGTAGCTAAAAAATGCTTACCTCCAAAGTATGCACCAATTGCCGTCACGATAGTGCCAAATTCACTAATTAAAAGGAGGGTCAAAAGTGGAATCAAGGTTTTACCATCATCTCTCAAACCGCTGCCCTTATAGACAATAACGGTTAAAAATAAACCAAGTATTGCTGCAATGTATGGGAAATTATCTTTCGTCATTTGAAACCTGTCTTCTTGAATTTGATTGCTGTAAACTAGCATTCCTGCTTGATGGGCAAAAAGTGATATGTGGGGTGATTATCAGTCGCTTCGTATTTTACCTTCAATGATGGGTTCACGTTAGAGAACCTATCTTCCTTAAGTTATCCTTTCAAGTATTTTTCGCCCTCTTGATTGTTGCGCTATTATTTAAGAGTAAAAACCAACACTCATATCCCAACCTCTTCAAATTAACATCATTCGCTGATAGCGATATATCAACCGGCCATTGAATTTAACATTGCCAATGCGAGCCTCTGCGATCGTGATCAAATGTGCTCCTGCAACTAATCATGGACAAGTTATGATATCAGATTCCTGAAATGTTGTTAGGAAATGGGGTGGTTTGATCTATTTGACAATGTCAGACATATCAGGAATAGTGTAAACTTGCAGAATCACTTAAATGGTTAACATTGCCGATACTAGCCTCGGGAATTGTACCTAAAGATTTCTCAGAAGGCGATCAAGGACCAGCTACTAATTGTTTGCGCTTAATCTACTACCATGTCAAATAACTCCATTTACCATTAAGATGGACTCTAGGTTGCTATAATCTATGTACATCGCCATGCTTTGCCCTTTTGAATAGCCATCAGACTCTTTGCAATTATTATATATTAAGTGCTATCCTAGGAGTAAGGAATAATCATGATAATTGATATACATTTGAACACTCATGCATTCAGCGAGTAACCTTGAAAATGAGGTGGTATCGAATAAGTGGACACAAAACTAAGAGCAGTTAGACTGCTCAGCGGAGGTGTCCAATGACCAGGAGAAAGAGATAACAGTATTCAGAGGAATTCAGAGAAGAGGGAGTAAACCTTGAGAGTGGGTATTTGGCTTCATCGAACATTCGATCATCCCATAAAGAAGCTACTTGAGTTGTCGATTAATTTCATGCTGTATTGTATTACCGTTATCCTATTCATATTGTTCATTCAATCATTAACTCCTGCCGCCCTGGTGTCGACATCCACTCTCCCCCAGATCCCGCGGGGTAAGAATGCCTTGATACTTGTTTCACCTGGCTACGGCGTGCCGGGTGTCGACCTGTATGTGTCCACGTTGTTAAAGAAGCTAAATAGTAGCGGCTTCTTGTTAAATGACATCCATGTTGAATTTCTGGACCTAAATAGGCGCTCTGAAAAAGCTGACCGACAGCGACTTGTTACAACGTTGCAGGATAAATATGGTGGTACCGAGATCGATCTGCTTTTTTGTATCATGGAGCCGGCTCTGAATTTCTTTCTGAATGAGATTGAAGAATTGGCACCACAGGCTCCTGTTTTATGCAGCTTCGCAGTAATACCCGCTGGCTTCAATCCTGGTACACGGAGGTTTGTTTTTCAGACATCCAGTTGGGACTTTAGCGGTACCATGCAGCTTGCACTTAGGCTTTTCCCCCACACCGAGCATGTCTTCGTTATCCAGGGGAATAGTGAGATTGAACTTGCTAATCGGGATATTAAGCGTCGGCAATTGGCACCTTGGCAGGGAAAACTTCAGATAGAAGATACTCAAGCTTTGAGTGCTGATGAAATCGAAGCCAAATTTGCCTCAGCCTCTAAAGACACGATCATCATCGGTGCCGGTCTCATTCGGGACTCTAAGGGACAAGTATTTGTGCCTGATGAGTTTATGCGGAGAATAGCAAAAACTGCCAATGCGCCAATTTTTGTACTCACCAATAATAATATTGGTTACGGAACTATCGGTGGGTCAGTGTCCAGATTTGAAGAGGAAGCTCTTGCACTTTCGACGATGGGGGTCGATATCCTGAGCGGATCGATACAATTGACCGAACAGATCACCTCCATTTCTGGCATAAAAGTGCCAATTTTTGACTGGCAGCAACTTGAGCGTTGGGGTGCGAATATCAAAGATCTTCCCCCCAACACGATATTTAAAAATCGCCCATTGACCTTATGGGGACAGTACAAAATCGAGGTTATTATTTGGACTGTTTTATCTTTCGGGTTGGTCGTTTTTATACTTTTAATGGCACTGATGAACCGCCGACAAAAACTCACTAATATAGAGTTGGAAGAGAGTCGAAAGCAATACCTCAATCTGGTGGAATCAACTCCAGATCTCATCGCTAGGGTCGATAAAACAGGCCGCATCCTGTTTGTGAATCATTCAGCATTGGAGATTTTTGGGATCCCGGTAGAAGAGTGTATTGGCCGTTTGATCTTCGACTTCATACATCCCCAAGACCTGCCTGCAACACGTGATGCTTTCCAGGGGGCTTTTGAGGGTGATGGCAATACATTTACCCTTGAAAACCGACTGGTGAGCAACCATGATTTGGCACATTACATGACGTGGGTAATACGTGCAGAATATGATGAAAACGGCCAAATCAGCGGATTGGCCAGTACCGCTAGAAATATCACTGAGAGAAAGCGGGTAGAAGAGAATCTACGGGAAAGCGAGGAAGAGTTCAGAAATTTATTTGAAAACACCCCCGTTTCATCCTGGCTTGAGGATTTTTCTGGAGTGAAAAAACATTTTGATGCTCTGCGCGAGGAAGGAATTTCAGATATCGAAACGTATTTTCGAGAACATCCGGAAGGGCTAGAACGATGCGTGCAAGGCATTAAAATTAAAGATGTGAATCAAGCAACTTTAGAGCTTCATCAAGCCAAAAATAAGGAGCAACTGCTTCAAGACCTGGACGCAACATTCACACCTGAATCATTGGTTGTTTTCAAAAAAGAGATGGTAGATGTTTGGAATGGAAAAACCCAAGCCACATATGATAGTGTCGTCCGGACATTTGGTGATGAAGTACGATATGTGACAGTAAGCTATAAGGTTGCTCCAGGCCATGAAGAATCTCTTGCTAAAGTTTTAGTAACCCTTGTCGACATCACTGAAAAAACGCTAGCCGATACGCAAAAATCCAAACTTGAAATGCAACTTCGGCAAGCACAGAAAATGGAATCAATAGGCACATTAGCAGGTGGCATCGCTCATGACTTTAATAATATTCTTGCTTCAATACTTGGTTATGCTGAAATGGCAAGGGAAGATTGCCTACCAGGATCAACCATTCATAACGATTTAAATGAGGTGTTAGAGGCCGGCAATCGTGCCAAGGGTCTTGTTCGCCAAATACTGGCTTTCAGTCGCCAAGATGATATGGAGCGTATAATCTTACAACCTGCCAGTATTGTAAAAGAAACTATAACAATGCTGCGCCCGTCATTACCAACAACCATTGAGATTACTCAAGATATTGATGCCGCAACTGGTCTTGTTTTTGTTGACCCGACACAACTCAATCAAATATTGATGAACCTCTGTACCAATGCCTTCCATGCCATGGAAGATACTGGAGGCAAACTTGATATTTCATTAAAAGAGGTGACCCTCAGCAATGAAGATCTTGTACACGAACCAGATGTAACAGCGGGTACTTTTATTCAATTATCAATTGGTGACTCAGGCAAGGGGATAGCACCAGCTATCAAAGATAAAATTTTTGACCCATTTTTCACAACCAAAGAGACCGGTAAAGGCACCGGGATGGGCCTTGCAATGGTTTATGGAATAGTGAAACAATATGGTGGGTTTATCTCACTTTACAGTGAACTTGGTGAAGGAACTGTTTTTCACGTGTTTTTGCCTACCACAGAGAAGGAGGCATTAACAGAAAATGAAACTAATGACCCAATTCCAATTGGCAGAGAAAGGGTTCTTTTTGTTGACGATGAAGAAATACTTTCCAAAATGGGCAAAACAATGCTCGAAAGGCTTGGTTACCATGTAACCGTAAGGAATAGTAGTTTTGAGGCTTTAGAAACTTTTCAGAATCAGCCCGACGAGTTTGATATTGTTATAACTGACCAGACTATGCCCGGTATGACGGGTAGCGACATGAGTAGGAGAATGTTACAGATTCGTCCTGATATTCCCATTATCCTTTGCACTGGTTACTCCACTATTATTTCGGAGGAAAAAGCAAAATCTATGGGTATAAAAGAGTTTGCATTAAAACCACTTGCTAAAAAGGATATGGCTAAATTGATGCGAAAAGTTTTGGATGTTTAGTGATGTTGGTCATTATGATTGCCACATCGAAGATCTGACTTGCTAGAGCGTCCATCAACTTTACACTATTCCTGTATCTATGAACTTGGGCTGCATTAAATAAGGCCCTCAGATTCATCTTCTCGTATGCGGAAAATGTTGTCAGGGTTGGGTGTTGATACCACACAACACGTTCGATCACTTTCATAGAGCAGAGGATTGTTACTGGCAAGATAGAGTCTGTTTAATGCACACTCTATTGAGATTTTTCCTGACAGGATGTTTGCGTAACCCACCTTAAACAGTAGATCGTTCGGCGATACTCCTCAAGTTTGGGAGCAACAATCAGTCGTTGCTCCCTGAATCAACAATATAAGTTCTCAATCTGCAGATTATTCAAAGGCTTGTTCGGTTTTCCATACTTCCCAGACCTTGCCAACCAAGTCAATACCTGGCTTCAGAGTCTGTTTGCCAGGGCGCCAGCCAGAAGGAGTTGCCTCTGCCCCTTCCGTCTCACGAATAAGCTGGAATGCCTGCACTTGACGAATCGTCTCATTAACATTTCGTCCCACAGGTGGAGTCAGGACCTCATAGCCTTGAACCAGACCATCGGGGTCGATAATAAAACGGCCACGAGCTTCAACTCCAGCATTTTCATCGAATACACCGAAGGCTTTCCCAACCTTACCGCCTGCATCGGAAAGCATTGGGAACGGAACACCACCGTCGACCATTTTCTTGAGTTCATCGTCATCCCACATCTTATGAACAAACATGGAGTCGATGGACATGGAGAGGATTTCAACTCCAAGCTCTTGAAACTCAGGGTATTTTTCAGCGACCGCTGAAATTTCTGTAGCTCAGACAAAGGTGAAGTCGCCGGGGTAAAAGCAAAGTATTACCCATTTACCTAAATAATCAGAAAGTTTGACGTTGACGAATTTTCCCTTTTGATACCCCGGCGCCGAAAAATCCGGGGCCTTTTGGCCAACCATAATCATAGAACGTTCCTCCTTAACCGATCGTGGTGATTGTTGTTCTTCTTGCGGTTCTTCTCCTACAGGTCCACCGGTGGGGCGGGCACATCCTACTTCAGCATCTTCTGTCATAGAAACCTCCTGAAAGTGTTAGTGCTACAAAGTGACGTTTTGTCCATATACACAAAACGTCACTTTCTATCGTGCTAGAAATTCAACTCAATGTCAAGAAACAAGAATGATTCCTGTCAACCTAGGGGTACTATATTATAACGAGTTTGCTCACATAATCGCCACGACTTGCATAAGGGAAGAGCCGGATGAACATTAGTGTAATGCAATTAAGGCCTGTCAGCGAAAACCGGCAGATCGGGTCATAATTTCTCTACGTAAAAGGGCAGAAACATAACCTATTTCTGCCCTTTTACAGTGCGATTAAAAGCTAAGCCACCTCTCTCGCCTACCACTTGATTCTGTAACCCAAATTTCTCATGATCATTTTGGCAAAATCATTGAAACTGACAACAGCTGAGCTGGTGAGAAATTCAGGCTAATGCCCTTCCTTCTCTTTTTGTACACTTTTTACAAGGTAACTGTTTATAGCTTCATGGAGAGTATTCACAGCCAAAAAAGCACAGTGGGTTTCATTTTCAGGAAAGGTTCCGATATGATCGAGTATATCTTCACCTTTCAACTCAAAAACCTCTTCCAATTCCTTACCTATAGCTAACTCAACTGCAAAGGAACCGCAGATGCCACTTGAACCACAGCCTGTTGTTGTGTAGGAGGCATCTACCAGTTTCCCATGATCTACTCGTATAAACATCTCGATAGTATCACCACAGACACCGGTAATTCTGCCATAGCCATCCGCATTATCTAGCCGGCCATGAAATCGTGGATTCCGCCAGCGATCAAAACCCTTTTCGCCATAAGCATTGAATGCTTCAGCAAACACCTTTCCCTGCAGTGAATTGATAAATTCATCAAACTCATCGTCTGTCATGATCGTTTCCCTATCCCGGTTTGTCCTCTATATCACCAGTGCCCTTCGGCGTTTGGCTCCTCACTGTACGCCATGTTGCCACTCATGTACGTTTCCACCGCCTTCCCGATTGTACCAGTAACATCCTGAACGACCTTAACGCCTCCGGCTTTTAGCGTCTTGAAAGCATTCGGTCCGCAATAACCCGTCAGCAAAACCTCTGCACTTTTGTCACTTACCGTCGTCGCTGCCTGTATCCCCGCACCTTTAAAGGCCTGCACATTTTTATTGTTGTCAATCACTTCAACGTCCATACTTTCACTATCGACAATCAGTATAAATGGCGCTCTGCCAAATCGTGGATCAACCGGAGAATCCAGATCCTGGCCTGATGCTGTAACTGCAATTTTCATCTTGACGTACCTCCCTTTCCAACTGGCCTTAACCTACACAAATCTGAACACCCAGATAGCCTAGTACTAGCGCACTCAGGGTGCTCACACTGTCATTCTTTATTGACCGCCACCACCACCGCAGACCTCGTTGTCAGAGATCAGAGCTATTTTCCCAGCAATGAGATCTTCAACAACCGGGCGGATTTCCTGGCGTTCTCCTTCATGATAGACATCAATCCCGACTTGCCTGAAGCCCATTAATGGCCGCATACCAATTCCACCAACGATGAGCGCATCAACATTATGACTGGCCAGAAGATTGACCGGAACCATGCAGCCTCCCTGTACATGAGAGACGTTTTGAACCGTAGATACTTCCTTAATTTCACCATTTTCTAGATCAACAAAGGTAAAAACATCACAGTGTCCGAAATGACCTGCTCTCATCCCGTCCAAGCCACCATTACCTTCGGATGGTATTGCAATTCGCTGTTTAGACATAATACGTAAATCTCCTGCTGTTACTGGATTGCGGCGGAAAAGTCCCGTATTCCCGCCATGTTCATAACCGGTGAACCAATGATGTTTTTCCAGACTTCACGAATAACACCGGCTGTTGTTGACTCCTTGCGGAATTCCAAAATATTTTTCCCTTCAACCATGGCTTCTACTACCAGCGGATCAAAAGGTATGCGCCCGAGCAGCATCATATTTCGCGCTCTGGCCCGTTCTTCAATAGTTTCTGTCATGGTCAGATTCAGGTCATATTTATTAATACAGACCATGCCAGGAACACGAAAATGTGCTGCAAGATCTACGACTCTGTCCATATCATGCAAACCCGACATGGTAGGCTCAACAATCACAACCAACACTGTGGCCCCACCTATTGCCGCAATTACCGGGCAACCAATTCCTGGGGGGCCATCGGTGACGATAAGGTCAAAGCCACGTTCCTCAGCGAGTGCCTTTGCCTCTTTTCGTACAAGACTCACCAGCTTTCCGGAATTTTCCTGAGCAATTCCTAGCCTGGCATGGACCATTGGGCCACTTCTCGTAGAAGAAATGTACCACTCACCACACTTCTGAATCGGAAAGTCCACAGCTTTTTCAGGACACAGATCAACACAAACCCCACATCCTTCGCAGCTGATGGGGTCAACCACATATTTCTCTGAAATAGCATGAAATCGGCACAGCTCAAGACATCTGCCGCACTCTGTACAGCGGCTTTTATTGATTACCGCCAAACCACCACCCATAAAATCCGTAGTCTTCTCAACCTTTGGCTGCAAAAGCAGATGCATATCCGCCGCATCCACATCCGCATCGCAGATCACACTATTCTTGGCAAGCATGGCAAAAGATGCGGCCAGACTGGTTTTACCTGTTCCACCTTTGCCACTGACTACTACAATCTCTCTCATATCCTTCTCCTAATCTCAGCAGGCTGCACAGATCTGAATTTTGTCAAACAGACTGCCGAACTTCTGTCGCCATTCCGGTTGTACATCAATCAACATTTTTCCCTGCGAGTATGCGGTAGCGATATCTTTGTCGAAAGGAATTTCCAGCAAAATAGGAATACCTTCCCGTGAGGCATAATCGTGAACACCACGATCACCAAGATCAGCACGATTGATAACCAGCCCACAGGGAAGCCCCATTACTCTTACTGCCTCCACAGCTAGCTTCAGATCATGCAAACCAAAAGGTGTTGGCTCTGTCACCATCAACACAAAATCCACACCGCGCATGGCTGTAATAACCGGGCAGGACGTTCCTGGAGGAGCATCAATAATAGTTGTGATCTTAGAGTCCTCACGCTCCCGAACCTTATTGATCAACGGGGGTGACATCGCCTCCCCCACTCGCATCAGGCCATGAACAAAATTCACTCGACCACTCAGCCCAGACTCGACAACACCCAACTCCCGGCCACCTTCAGTTATCGCCCCTTCCGGGCAGACTTCCATGCACCCACCGCACCCATGACACATCTCAGGAAATGTCAACACTGTATCGCCGACTACCGTGATCGCACTGTATCTGCAAATTTCAGCACAGCTCCGACAACCCGTGCAAAGATCCATATCGATCTCTGGAACAATTGCATAAACCGTTTCCGTTTTATCTATTTCCGGTTTCATAAACAGATGGGCATTGGGTTCTTCCACATCACAATCCAGAAGCTGCACAGCTCCTGACAAAGCACTTGCCAGATTGGTAGCAACTGTTGTTTTACCGGTACCGCCTTTACCACTGGCCACACTAATTATCATCTCAACTCTCCTCTCCCCTTCAGGAGACAAACTGGGAAGCCCTGATTGCTTCCAAATGTGTCACTATCAACTGAGAATCTCCAATATCTGGTGGGCTGTTTAACTGCATCAACACACCAAGCCCTTCGGTTTCTTCATGAAAGTCTTCTGCGGCTGACTCGCTCACCAGAACACAGTTCACAAAGGGTTGCTCCTGGGCGATCCTTTTGGCCAGGTCAAGGCCCTTTCCATCATTGAGCCGCTCATCTATCACTACCAGTTCCATCGGTTTAGTTTTGAGCAACTCCATAACTTCTATTACTGACCCCGCCTGATAAAGCTCAGCTTTGGCAAGTGTCCATAACCCTTCAGCCAGTGGCGCAAGTCGCTGGGCCATGCTACTGGCCAAAACAATTTTCATAGACTCTCCATCACCCGGTTCCGGCAAAGTTTTCATTGTATTCAGCACCGTCATTTCACTCCTTTTCCTGTTCATTTTTGCCATCCGTTTCATTACCTGCCAACGGAGTACCCGGAGTTACATCGTGTTTTTCTCTGCGTGACTCACGAACCTCATCAACAACATTCTTCTCGCTCTCTTCTTTTGCTTCGGCTCCTGCTGGTTGTTGAGGCCCCTGTCCTTGTCCTGCGCCTCGGCCACCACCTATTCCACGGCCTCCACCGCCGCCCATTCCACGGCCTCCACCACCACCTACTCCACGGCCTCCACCGCCACCTACTCCACGGCCTCCACCGCCACCCACTCCACGGCCTCCACCGCCCATGTTTCTGCAACGACCTCCGCCCACACTTCCAACGCTGGGCTGCCCTTGCTCGGTGACGTTATTTTGCTGGCATATGCCTCGTTTTCCACCTGTTCCAGTTCCTTTGCCTTGAGGTCCTGTTGCATCAAATCCTGGCATAACATGTCCCTCCATCATTTTTTCTTCAGACTATCACTGCAGCTTTCTGCCCCACTTTTCCTGGACCAGCCACATCTCCGCCCTCCGCCAGGCCCATTGCCATGACAACCGGGCATCTGATATCCTGTAATTGGTGACCCTTTGGCATACCACTCCAGAACCTGTTCAGCTCTTCCAGCAATGAACGGAATGAGTTCTATACCAAGAGTCTCTATTTGTGCGGCAGGCTCCCGTGAAATTGCTCCACAAATAAGCACATCAACTCCAGATTCACGTAAATGATGACGTACATCATCTATCTGCTCTGACCGTATTTGTAGAAACCGCCTGCCAGTGATCGCATTTCCTTCGATATCAACAATCAGAAGAGTCCTGGCTGCATCAAACACGGGGGATATTCGTTTCCCCCAGACAGTTATTCCAACCTTCATAGCTTTGCCTCCGCTTGCGTTCTACATAAGATAAAGCAAGCAGCATGCCACAATTACGCATATGCACAATATCAAAACACTCCATATGATATCAGCACATTAGCGAGACTACAGAAAGGAATGACAAACAATGAAACCTGCTAGAGACGCAACAACGCGACCATAGCTCGCAGGATATAGTCGCACACAGACGCAATTATGCGACTATTGTCGCTAGAGTTAATTCACTTTTTTTACCTCTGTCCTGTAACGATTCTCAACCACTCCCGTTATCCCTCAAGAGATTGACAAGCTCAATAACTCTTAACCGGTGAGAGTATCTACAGGCAGTAATTTTAACAGGTTATTTTCCTTGAGAAGCAACAGGCATGCTGGCAGGTCGAAATGTTCTATAGAGAAAGATGTAAAACGCAGTTATTGACAGCTTTGGATTCAGTTCGAAACTGATTTCACACTTACGCAACACGTAACACGTAAACCTCGCAAAAACTACGGAGACATTACAATGAGAAAATTTTTTACGGCTATAATTATTGGCTTATTTACGATGAGTGTCATACCCGCGATTAGCATAGCAAAACAGAATGGCGCGCAAAAAGGAGCCGTAGAACGACAGCAAAATCAGGAGAAAAAGCAGACCAAGGATGGGGACTGCCCAAATGCATCCATGACTGACCAAAATGCTACCACTATGAACGGTACGGGTGATGGTGCTCAGGATGGTACACCAGATCAAGTTCGTGATAAAAAACAGGATGATTCATGCCTAAACAATACAGTTGCCAAAAACGGTAAGGGTGCTGGCGACAGAGACGGCACCCCCGACCAGGACCGATTGAAAAAGAAAGATGAATCTTGCCTTACGTCGTGAGATGATAAATTAAACGCTTTCTGATCTAACTGGCCACTCTGCCTAAACAAGAGAAGACCGATTACTCCGGCCTTCTCTTGTTATTTTGGAGGTCCAACTCTAACCCAAATTTCTCAGCAAAGATTACAAAGAAGACATTACTCTCCAATTACCATGCACTCTCATTCTATATAAAATGCGGTTTCAGGTTCCAGAGTCAGATAAGAGTTGCATCTTGAAGATAAAAATAACTATGCTGGAATACAAAATTATTACCTATCCCGTCCTTTACTCCTGCCATGAGAATAGAGCTGAATGAATAAATTCAAGGAATTCTATCTCAACCAGAAAGAGCGACTCTTTGGCTATCTTCTGCGCCGAACGGGGAACTATCACCTTTCTGAAGACATCATGCAGGAAACTTTTACCAAATACCTGGAGTCCTACCAACTGGCTAACCAAAACCCTGCCCTGCTCTTTACTATTAGTCGTAATTTGCTGACCGATCAGTTTCGCAAGCAACGACCTGAACTCCTATATGATGAGAACAATCATTCACACTCCAGTGACCTGGAGGGAGAATACGTGCTTAAAGAGGAATCCCGGCGCGTCCTCAATGCAATTCAGCAACTTGCAAAACTCGACGCGGACATTTTGGCGCTTGCAGTGGCAGGTAACTTTTCCTATCAGGAAATAAGTCAAATAACTCAGCTCACTGAAACAAATGTCAAAGTCAGGATTCACCGTTCAAGAATCAAATTGAAAAAGATTTTGGAGCAAACATAAGATGAAAGATTATCTGATAAGCCTCTTCCTTGATGATGAGATGGACCTCGAAGAAAAACATGAATTTGTTGAGGCCGTCGGAACAGATCACGAATTCTATAAAGAGACGATGAGCTTTCTGGGCCAGGAGAAAACACTCAGGTCTAATATGGTCCAAGCTCCTGCCACTATCATGAAAGTACCAATGAGCAAACGCGTCAGCATGTGGTTTCCTACACTACGTCCTGCTTTTGCAGGATTTGCCATCGCAATTGTGGTGGTGTTAGCTGTTTACAGATTGCAGCAACAACCTGTCCATGTAAACGATGTTGCAGAAACCTCTCATCGTTTCGTTCTGTACTTACCTGACGCCCAGGAAACCCAGCTAATCGGAAGTTTTTCAGACTGGTCACCAATTCCAATGAAAAAAATAGGCGATTCAGGTTACTGGTCACTCGATCTCAAGCTCAAAGCTGGAGAGTACCGTTATAATTATTTGGTGGAGAACAGCACCCGTATTACCGATCCCACTATCGAAAAAACGGAGTTTGATGATTTTGGTGGAAAAAACACAATACTTAACATCGCCACGTCCATATGAAACCTGCAATCCAACTGGTAACAACCCTTGTGCTGTTTACCGCTGGTGGGTGTGCCAGTCATTTCACGTCCACACCCACAAAAGACAGTGTGGAGCTCCTTTTATCCAAACCATTCGCCAGGCAAGTTCTACTTTTCCCCTCCTCAAATAATTTCACTCCACTGGTGGCCGTTAAAAAGAAAACGGGATACTGGTCTGTTACCATTACTAATGAGGACCATTTTTCATATTTTTATATGGTGGACAATATTGTGTATGTCCCAGATTGTCAGATAAAAGAGTTGGATGATTTCGGTGGTACAAATTGTCTTTACACGAATAAACTGTAACGAACCATTACGAAAATCGTTAATGAGTAAAGCACTTATCATTAACACAATGAGGTTAACTATGCGGTACACAACATTTTTACTTGTGGGATTATCCATAACCTTCTGGGCCTGGGCAGCTTGTTCCGCACCCGCTTTCCCAACCAGCTGGTCTCCCGCACTGAAATCCAGTACAGAGCAACTGATCACGCTTGGGATTGATTCAGAAGAAACCATAGAATTGACGACAAAGATGGAAGAGTCTGGATGTACAGAAGTGGAGATAATCCATATTCAAAGAATACTCTCAGAGGCCACAGAAGAGGGTCTACCATCAGCACCTCTCTTTAATAAAGCTTACGAGGGGCTTGCCAAGAACGTCCCGACCTCTCTTCTTTTAGGTGCGATGGAGCAGGTCCAGCATCGCTATCGGGAAGGCCGCCGATATACTGAAATACTTAGTCAGGATACACAGCAAAGAGACTCAACAGAGCAGGTCCTGGTGAGCATACAGGCAGCTGGCCTCGACGGAGAAAATCTTGAACATCTCGTGGACGCGATTCAAACTCGCATCAGGAGTATGGAACAGACGCATGAACGCAACAGGCTTATAGAGGAAGCACTTTTAACCGCACGTGACCTTTCTCGCCTCGGCGCAGAAAAAGAACTCACATCTGCCCTTGTCTCTGAAATGGTTACCACTGGAGCAAGCAGCGTAGAAATAAAGGAAACCAGGAACGCCCTTGCCGCAAACGGAACTCGCAGTATGATCAACAAACAGATTCGAATCTGCCTGCAACTCATTGAAACTGATCAGTCACTGTCAAATATTGCAGATGCTCTCCGCCAACAGAATATGTCCCGCAACCGGGATACTGGAAATTCAGATTCTACTGGATCAGGATCACAGTCTGGCAATATGAATGGAGGTGGTAATGACTCCGACCAGAGAAACCAGGGAGATGGAGGTGGTAGTGACTCCGGCCAGGGAAACCAGGGAGATGGAGGTGGTAGTGACTCTGACCAGGGAAACCAGGGAGATGGAGGTGGTAGTGACTCTGACCAGGGAAACCAGGGAGATGGAGGTGGTAGTGACTCCGACCAGGGAAACCAGGGAGATGGAGGTGGTAGTGACTCCGACCAGGGAAACCAGGGAAGTGAAGCTTCAGGCAGTGGTAGTGGCAGTAAGGGCGGCAACAAGTAATACAGCGCTATTCCGTCAGAGCAACAATCTCAGGCATGATGCTCCAAGAGCGGTCCTGTTACTGAGGGTTGTAAACAGGCGTCATTCTCCCCCCCAAACTAACGACCGGAGCGACCATCAATATGAGGAAGAGATATACCCAATTTTTTCAGTTTCCGATGCAGGGTGGATTTGTGCATACCAAGTGCTGCCGCAGCAGCAGTACGATTATAGCCATGCTTTTCAAGAGCCGCCAGAATCGCCGTTTCTTCAGCCGACTTCACTGCGTGATTCAATGAAACTTCATTCTCCGCTGTTGGTGTCGTCTTGCGGCTAACTCCTCCCGTTTCAAGCAGATAGGCAGGGAGGTGATCTAATTCTATTTCACCTTGATTACAGAGCACAAAGGCGTGTTCGATAATGTTTTCCAGTTCCCGGATATTACCGGGGTAATCATGGGCCAACAGTCTTGCCATGGCTTTCACGCCAACGCCACTCACTGCCCTGCCTTTACGGGTATTCATCCGCTCGATAAAACGTTCAACCAGAAGAGGCAGGTCTTCCATCCTTTCTCGTAATGGCGGTAACTGCAGCCGTACAATGTTGATGCGGTAATAGAGGTCCCGCCTGAACTCTCCCGATTCTATCATCTCACCCAGGTTGCGGTTGGTGGCGGCAATTACTCTGGCAGTGGTCTGTAATTTTTCCACACTCCCAAGGGGCTGGAATTCCCGTTCTTCCAGGACACGCAGCAGACGCACCTGAAAAGCGGAGCTGGTATCACCAATCTCATCAAGCAAAATTGTGCCATCCGCAGCCGCAGTAAAGAGGCCGGGCTTATCCTTATCCGCTCCAGTAAAAGCACCGGCTTTGTAGCCAAAAAGCTCTGATTCTAAAAGCGTATCAGGAAGAGCTCCACAGTTAATGGCGGTGAACATCTTCTCCTTTCTTCCAGAAAGAGAATGAAGAGCTCGTGCAAGTAGTTCCTTACCCGTTCCTGTTTCGCCTTCGACAAGCACCGTGGAGTCGCTTTTGGCGACCTGAGGAAGAATACTTAATATCTTGGTCATTGCTTTTGAGCGACTGACCATATCTCCCACCTGATATTGACCCGAAAGCTCACGCCTCAACTCCTCAACAAGGCTATGATCACGAAAGGTTTCGACCCCACCAAGGATATCCCCCTGCTCATTCACAAGCGGTGCGGTAGAGACTGTGATGGGGATTCGTTCTTTACGACCATTGATTATATAGGTTGAGGAGCTGATAAAGGATTTCCCTTCCTGCATGGTCCGCTTCAGAGCACAGTCTACCTCACACATGTTTGAGCGAAAAACCTCCCAGCAATATCGGCCTATGGCTTCCCCACGGGCAATACCGGTAATCTCTTCAGCCGCTCGGTTAAACGACATAATCCGCCAATGATGGTCCACAGTAAACACGCCATCTGAAATGGATTCCAGAATGACTTGTTGGGCTGAATCGGCGAGAGGTTTTTCTGATGCTGGTGCCATACTGCCAGTCCTTCAACGCTATTACGTTTCAAGGTGAAAACTACTGTGTATTACGACCCGCTTTTTTGAAAGCGCTCTATTGCCTCAATAACATACGGATAGATATTTTCCACTACCACCTCGTAGCCTTTCTCATTTGGGTGCAGACCATCCTCGATGTTAAAATCCCGTTTCGTTGCCACATCCTGCAGGAAAAATGGCATGAAAATCAGGTCATTATCATCAGCAATCTCCGGATATATTGCGTTAAACTTAAGCGTATACGCAGGTCCAAGATTCCACACCATTTTCATCCCGGTGAACAGTGTTACAATGTTGTTCTCAGTGAGGATTCGAACTATTTCCCTGAGATTTTTCTCGGGCACCGATGGGTCGATACCGCGTAGACCGTCGTTAGCGCCAATCTCAAGAATCACGATATCGGGCTGCATCGTCAACACCCACTCTAATCTCGATAACGTTCCACTGGTTGTTTCTCCACTCACACCTGCATTAATAACCTGATAGTGGTGCCCGTCAGCTTTCAATTTTTGCTGTAACTGAGCAGGGTAAGCAAATTCTTCATCAACACCAAGCCCGGCAGTCAAGCTATCGCCTACAGCCACAATGGTACCGACAAATTCAGTCTGTATCTCCTCTGCTGAGCTGATCTCAACCGGTGCCTCAGTCTCCTCTGTGCAACCGGTCAATACTCCCGTAAGCATAAAGCAAGAAAAGAAAATGAATCGTAACAACCCGTATGTATTACTCAATTGCCTGCTCCCTTAAGAAAATCATCGGTTTCTGCCGCATGATGGACATTGAACTCGTCATACCGACACCGACCACCAACATCAGGGTCAACGCTACAAGCACGAGAGATGCTCCCCAATTTGGATTATAACCGATATCGAAAAGATAATGGCAAAGAGCCCAACTCCCGGTCTGCGCCAGAACTACACCCAGCAATGAGCTGACAAGGCTCAACACGATATTTTCATAGAAAAAGACTGAAAACACAAAACTGGACCTACTGCCAAGTACCTTATAATAGACAGCTTCCCTCACCCGGGCCAAGCGTGTAGCCAAAATTGAACTAATAATAATCAAAGCCCCGGCCAGGATGGAAAAGAGTGCAAAAAAATTCACAATTCCAGACAATCGTTTCATAACACCGCCCAGTTCAGCAGCAGTTTCAGCCATGTTAATAACACTGATATTGGGGTATGCAGCAACCACCTTTTTTTCGAGTTGCGGAATGGTCTTTTTTTCCACATGCACTGCAGCGAAAAGGGTTTGCGGTGCTTTTACCAGATACTCAGTTGGAAAAACAAAATAAAAAAACGGATAGAGCATTGATTTGTTGCGGCTGCGAATACTCGTCACCTCCGCCTGTAATGGCACACCCTGGATATTAAAATAGAGCATGTCACCCACCTGCATATTCCCCATTTCCGCAACACTGTCGAGAATTGAGACCTGCATATGAGTTGCCCCACTTGCATCCGATGTAAATAACGTATCACCGGCAATCACCTGCTCGTCGGGTAGCAGCTCGTCCCTGTAGGTCAGGTTAAACTCTCGTGTTAAGCTGTCACTCCAGCGTTTACGCTTTTCACCCCGACGAATAGACTGATCATTTATAGCCTTCAGCCGGGCCCGAATAATCGGATGCAACTGCACATCACCGCCAACCAGACTGACGAACCCCTCGCGCTGACTTGGCTGAATGTCCACCAGAAAGAGGTTGGGTGCATCTTCAGGGTAAGACTCCACGTACGTGAGGTGAAGATTGTATTCCACCAGAAAAATAGCCAGCAACACCGAAAGAGACGAAGCAAGAGTAACAATGACAGACTGGGTGCTGTTTCCCGGCCGTAGCAAACTGCGCAGCGCCTGACGAAGCGGCAATGCCCCTATTACCAGGCGACGCAGAACCATAAGCAGCAGTCGAGCTAAACCTGCAATCAGCAGAATCAACACGCTTATACCCAGCATAAAATAGACACCGGTCTTTACATCATCAAGCTGACGGATAACAAGCAGGGTCAACAGAATAAAACCGATAACAATTGCCAGATAGTACACCAGCCCTTTGCCAACACCTGCAGTTTCACTGCGAAAGATCACATTCGGTTTTACCTCACGCAGCCTATAGAGCGGTAGAAAAGTAAAAAAACAGACCACCAGAAAACCAAGCACCATTCCTTCAGAAATATCATTGAGTCCCAGACTACCAATGTGTTCAGGTGCAATAAGGCCGGAAAACAATACAGGGAACCAGTACTTCAGGCCCATAGCCACAGCTATGCCGAGGCAACTCCCTATAAACCCGTACAGCATGACTAGTAGCAGATAATGCGTGAAGAGAAATTTTTGCGTAGCACCAAGAGCTTTGGTAATAGCCAAAGTTTTTTCCTTTTGCCGTAACAGGGCAGAAAGTGAACTCTGCATACCAATTCCGGCCAGCAGAAGGGTGAAAATGGAGATGAGTGAAAGGAAAAAAAGCAGATTATCAAAAAAACGCTTCAGACCCGATCTGGCAGTTTTATAGCTGGAAACCCTCTCCTGATCAGGAAGTGCTGATTTCTTCAGCTCCGTTGTCAGAGATGAAATAGCTGCTTCATCTTTTACCTTCAACAACATTTCATATTCCACACGACTGCCTTTTTTGACCAGATCCATTTGAACAAGATCTGCTGCCGCAACAAAGACACGGGGACCAAAGCTTAAAATATCTACCGGACGAGTCGATTCACGCACTATCACATCGACAATCCTCAATCGTGCATTTCCCACATTAAGAAAAGAACCGACCTGCAGATCAAGTTTCTCCAAAAGTTCCTGGCCAACGATAACCGCACCTGGTTCAAGCTGTTTACCAAAACTCTCACCGGAGGCTAAGACAACCTCACCATACAACGGATAACTCGGCCCAACTGCTTTTATATTTGAAAAAAGTGTCGATTCATCGGCACCATTGCGGACCACAGAGTAAAACGACCAGGTGCGAACACGGTCTAACAGTACCTGCTGATGAGTATTAACTGCCGCCAAGAGAGCTGGTGAAAAATCATAGTGAGAATGAATAATAACATCCCCCCCATGGAGCGCTCTGGCATCACCGGTGATAGATTGATGCACATCACCTTTAAAACTGTTTAGAGCCACCAGGCTTGTTATGGACAGTGCTACACAGAGAATAAAGATCCCTGCCTGATTGCGGGCCTCTAACATCTCCCGTATGAGAAATCTGACATTTAGCATCAGAGTTCCCCGTCACTCGATAGCAGCCTGCCATCGTGCAGACGAATGATCCTATCAGCCTGGGCGGTTACCTCCCTACTATGGGTGGCCATTACCAGAGTAGTTGCATGTTCACGGTGCAGCTCCAACAGTAATTCGATAATCGCCCGGGAGTTCTCTGAATCGAGATTGCCCGTGGGCTCATCGGCAAAGATGATTTGCGGGTTATTTATCAAGGCTCGGCAGATCGCTACACGTTGTTTCTCCCCTCCTGATAGCTGCTGCGGATAGTTGTGTCTGCGATTCCAAAGGCCAACCCGTTTCAGGAGAGCGGAACCCTTCTCCTCCGCTGCAGGATCTTTTTTCAATTCTGCTGGGAACATCACATTTTCAAGTGCATTCAATGAAGGCACCAGATGAAAGGCCTGAAAAACAAAACCTGTCAGTTCATTTCTTACCGGTGCAAGCTGATCCTCACTCAGATCGGTGATATCTCTGCCAGCCATTACAACCCGGCCACTGGTCGGCCGGTCCAAACCGGATAGAATACTGAGCAAGGTGGTTTTACCACTACCACTGCTGCCAGAGATCACCACAAATTCACCACTTTCCACCTCCATGGTGACCGCTTCAAGGACAGACTCCTGCCGCTCACCAATTGTATAGGTTTTCGAAAGCTCTCTTGCTTTGAGGATAACTTTATCCATTGCTCGTTCCTACCTTGCTGAAAAGAATGTGGAAAACTTCAGATAACAAACTCTTCCAGAACCATAATCACAACTTTGGATTTGTAAAAAGTTTCTGTTTGTTTCAAAAAAAACAGACAACATGGAAATAAAAAAATTGCCTAGCCAATTGATCACATTGCATTTGTCGATTCTGTCCTATAGTATAAGCAGAAGATTAATTACTCATTTTTCATCAAGGGGGCCTGATGACTGGAAAAAACCTGGTAATGCGTACCCTGCAACAAAAGGGTGTCAAGTATATTTTCGGCTACACTGGTGGTGCGATTATGCCAATATTTGATGAAATGGATAAGCTTGGCAACTTCCATTTCGTTATGTCACGTCACGAACAGGGTGCTGCATTTATGGCTCAGGGGGTATCACGAGGGTCACTCTCAACAGGCACTCCACAGCTTGGCGTCTGTATGGCAACTTCCGGGCCGGGAGCAATGAACCTGACTACAGGTATTGCCGATGCCTATATGGACTCTGTTCCTATGCTGGCCATCACCGGCCAGGTAGCAACCGGAGTTATCGCCACAGATGCTTTTCAGGAAAGTGATGTAGTCGGAGTTATGATGCCGATCTGCAAGCAGACCTATATGCCACTTTCTGCCATGGAAGTTGAGCCTACCCTGCTTGAGGCTGTATATGTTGCAACTACCGGCCGTGGAGGCCCAGTTGTCGTGGACATCCCTAAAGACGTGCAAAATCAGCAGCTGCCGGAAGATTACAATTTTGACGCCAATACTTTCAGGCCAACCCTTCCCGGTTTTTTCTACCACCCAACGCCAGAGAGAGAACCCGTACACCGTGCAATCCGTCTTATTAATCAGAGTGAGAGGCCGGTAATATTCTGCGGTCATGGTGTCATAAACAGCAATGCAGGAAAACTGCTGCAGCAACTCGCTGAAAAGGTCAATATTCCCATTGCCTTTACTTTGCATGGCCTTTCAGCCCTACCCGCTGATCATCCTTTGAGCCTTGGCATGATGGGCATGCATGGCACCGTTGAAGCGAACCGTGCCATTATGGAAGCTGATCTGCTCATCTCTTTTGGGATGCGTTTCGACGACAGGGTTACAGGCAAGCTTAGCGAGTATGCAAGTGAGGCGGATGTTATTCACGTGGAAATTGATGCCTCTGAAATTGAAAAAAATGTCACCACCTCTGTCGCTATTAATGCTGATGTCTACCGCACCCTGCATGTGCTCCTTGGTGACCCCATGCTTACTTTTAAACCACGTAGACGCTGGTTTGCCAAAATAGACCAGTTCAGGCAGGTTATGGCTCAGGACCTGCACGATGAAATTGAAGGTGGAGTCGGAAGTGGTGGTGCGCTGCTGATGAAAACTATCATCGACACCCTCTCCAGACTCACTGAGGGTAAAGATCTTATCGTGCCTGATGTAGGCCAACATCAGATGATGTCTGCACGGTTTTACAATTTCCAAACTGAAAACAGCTGGTTTGCCTCTGGTGGTGCCGGCACCATGGGTGCATCTCTCCCCATGGCTATTGGAGTCAAATTTGTCCGACCGGATGAGCGTGTCTGGTCAATCAGTGGTGATGGTGGTTTCCAGATGAATATCCAGGAGCTTGGAACCGTCATGGAACAGGGGATAGATCTGAAGATCATCATCCTCAATAATGGCTACCTGGGTATGGTGCGCCAGTGGCAGACACTGTTTTTTGACGGTCGCTACGCCGGAACACCAATGCGCAGCCCTAATTACGGTCTTATTGCAGAAGCATATGGCATTCCGTATCGTAAGGTGGAACAGCTTGAAGATGTTGCACCTGCCCTGCAACAGGCAATAGATCATGATGGCGCAATCGTACTCGAATTTATCTGCGACCCGAGCGAGGTTATCCTGCCAATGATTCCGGCGGAAGGCGGCTTCGGGGATATGATTGTCACCCGACCGGGACAAAACCTCCCACAAACAACAGAGAATACTGAAAGCAATGGAGAAGAAGAATGAAGCGACGAGCAATCCTGGCATTTATGCTTGATCGGCCCGGTGTCCTCAACAAGGTCTCCATGCTGATCAGAAAAAAAATGTACAACGTAGATACCTTGACCGTATGCTCTTCACGAGTTGAAGGCATCAGCCGAATGACTATCACCCTGCAGGAAGATGATGAACGTAAGGTCGAGCAGGTAATCCGGCAGCTGGAACGTTTTACAGAAGTTATATCAGTCAAAGAACTCGATACCAACAACAGTTACTGGCGGGAAGTTGCTATTGTAAAACTGGAAGTGGATGATGAACACCTCAAAACTTTCCAGAACAAGTATAATTTTGAAATCCTGGATCATAAAAGTGATGATGTGCATATTATCCAGATTGCGGGAGCAACCAACACGATTGACACCTTCTTAGATGAAGTAGGCAGAGAATTCATTATTGAAATTGCCCGTACCGGTGTTTCAGCAATGGAAAAATAACAATAGGGCTGAACCATGCACTCATTGCATGGTTCAGCACGGTTCAACCTTTCAGAGCCATTTCAAGCAGCGGTAAACATACATTGCGATGTACACCTGAAATTTCACATTCCCGGAGACCTGCTATTCTGCTTAAATTACAGCTTCCATTTACGATCACTATCTTTTTTTAAGTGATCCCCAGTGGCCTAGAAAAGTCGTAATTAAGGAAATAAACTAGAAACGTCTGATAATGTTGACATTGAAAAAATGGATGTAGTTCGAAGAATAATCTCCCGAAAACTCACCAGCCAGTGCCCCCCGGTCCAGATCAATAGCGGCATCACCGGCATCAAGCAACTCGTATGCACATCCCAGTGTAATGTCTTCACTGAGTTCGTATTGAAGACCTGCGGCATAGCGCCACTGTCTGTCCAGTGGCATATCGGGTGTCCGATCAGCATCACTCACAGGTGATTCGTCATAGCCAATGCCCATAGAAAGGAGTAGAGGCACATCAAGTTCATATTGAAAACCTAGGGCAAAGTGCCAGGTATCATCAAAATTTCGGTCTTGGGTCAGATCTCTTGTCGTTTCAGATGATAGTGAGATCGATGATTCACCGAAGGAACTCCACTCCTGCCAACCAATATTTCCTAATAGCGCTAGTTTCTCAGTCACTTTATGGTAAGCACTGAACATGACAGCCTGGGGCAGATTCATTTCCAAATCTACCTTACTCCCGGCCAACCCAACGATATTGGCAATGCCACTTAAAGGAGGCTGCAACCCCCGTAATGATGCTGTATCTTTGTACTGGAATTCGATTTCCGATCGATAGGTAAGCCCGAAGCGTGTTCCTGCATCCAATTCATAGAGAACTCCCAGGTTATATCCAATGCCCCAATCGTCATCTTCTAGTTTTAATTGACCATCAGATTGATTTGCTCCAAGATTGCGTATAGATGTCTTCTGCTCAAGATTTGAATTGACAAGACTGAATCCAGTTCCGACCGACCACTGTTCATTTACCCTGTAACCTAATCCTGGGTTAATGCCAATAGTCATAAACTCCGCTTCTTTGACATAATAACGACCAGCCCAGCTATTCTCATAGTCTAGTCCCAGGCCAAAGAAAGATCCGACAGTGACGCCAAGTCGAAAATCTGGTGAGACAACATGCACATAGGAAAAAGATGCGGCTGGCACCCATCCACCTGCATTGCCACCATCCCCACCACCAAACTCAGCCGAATCAGTATCGAATCGGGTGTCCACATAGAGCGCCTGGAACCCTGCCAGCATCTGAGAGCGGTCGAGGCGAGTCATTCCAGCCGGGTTGACAGATGCAGTAGAGGCATCCATAGCAAGGGCAACTCGTCCTGCAGATGCAGATCCCATGTCCGGGGTAGCCTGCTCGTATAGCCAGAGCCCTGCAGCCATAGAAGAGAGTGGAACAGTACAGACAGTCAAAATTGAGAAAACTGCAGGACGCAAAATGTTCATTGTGAAATAATCTCTCCCCTAAACTTACTCAGTAAACCGATGGCATGCAGGAGCCTCCTTCACACCATCGAAAAACATTCCAGAATTAATCAGTAATAGCATCAACCGAAGGCGGTTGATGTGCAAAAGGCGGCTTTTGCTCAGTAAGGTCCTTTGCTCCTGTTCCTGGCAAGATCTCAAAACCGAGGTCGAACTGAACCAGCATGTTCTTCAGTTGTTCATAGGGCTTAGGGTCGCCATCCAATTTGGCCTTCCCTGCTTTAATTTGATCATCAAAACTTACCACACCCATCATGGTCTGCTCAAGATCAGCACGGTCTATTGTGACAGTCAGATCGGCATCCTTAGCTTCAACACCCTCGATGTTCGTAAGAGTGGCATTACTTAACTCAACCACATACTTCTCACCATTATCAGGGGTTATCAGGTTGATGGTGAAATCAATCCCTTCTGCTTTTTTACTGTCGAGACGGATAGCAAGAAAATCAAGCCACAATTCTGTCGTCATTGCACGAATCATATCAGGACCTGCAGTTTTCGGAGAAGCACCTGTGGGAATGCCATTTCGTAACTCGTAGGCACCAGCAAGAAAACTGTTTCGGACACTTGGGCTCTCTTTCTGATACCCTATCTGCTCGTAGACATCGGCCAGCAGATCTTTAGCCGGTTGATTTTCCGGTTCGGCAAAGACGAGTTTATTGAGAATTTCCATAGCATGACGGTATTTACCGTCTTCATAGAGCTCTTTACCTTTGGCAATGATTTTAGAAGATCCCCCCATCATTTCCACGTACAGTGGAGCAGAATCTCGAGGAGAAAGCGGGATCAGCGTCGCCGGATTGGCGTCCCAGTAGCCGAGGTAGCGATTAACAACTGCACGGCTGTTATGTTCTTCAGAACCGTGATAGCTGTGAGCTGCCCACTGATTTTGCAGGCTCTTGGGTGGATGGTAGACATTGTGAATCTCGTTGACGGTAACACCCTGATTTGCCAGATGTAGTACCTCATTATTCAAGTTGGCGTAGATGTCCCTCTGTGCCCGCATGACTTCCTGAATACGTTCATTACCCCAGCGAGGCCAGCTGTGTGAGGCGAACATGACTCGTGCATCCTGGCCAAACTTGTAGAGCGCGGCGTTGATCTGTTTAGACCACTCAAGAGCATCGCGAACCAGAGCACCACGCAAGGTGTAGATATTGTGTACGGTACCAGTGATGTTCTCTGCAGCCCAGAAAGCTTTCAATTCTGGGAAATACGTGTTCATCTCTGCAGGAGCCTCGGTCCCCGGTGTATTCTGGAAAATCATCTTCACGCCATCAACGGTCATCTCCTCGAAGTCCTTCTCAACAATCGTATTCGGTGGGATCAACCCAAGATTACCCGCTGCAGTATTCTTACCGATCGATTGATCGACATGACCAAAAGGGCTCCGAGGCAGGAGTACACCGTACTGATAGAACAGACGACGCGACATGGCGTTTCCAGCATATACATTTTCCGATACTGCATGATCCATAAAGCCAACTGGTGCAATCAACGGAACCTTACCACTACGCACATCTGCCTCATCCACAACACCGCGTACTCCACCAAAGTGGTCGGCATGCGAATGTGAATAAACGACAGCCACTACTGGGCGTTCACCAAGCTGTTCGTTGATGAATTTTAACGCAGCGGCAGCGGTTTCCTTGGCGGTGAGCGGATCAAAAATTATCCAGCCGGTTTCCCCTTTTATAAAGGTAATGTTAGCAAGGTCGTAACCACGTATTTGGTAGATGTGATCAGGAACAACTTCATATAGACCATAGGCCATGTTTAACACAGCTTGACGTTGTAGTGAGGGGTGGATAGTGTCGTATTCTGTGTCCTTAAGGAGAAACTCATAACTCCCCATATCCCAGGCGACATTGCCGGCTTCAGCCATAATCTGCTTGTAATCCGGTGCCGCGATAAAACCTTTCTTTGCTTCTTCGAAATCACGTTTATCTTCAAAAGGTAAATTTACCCTTAAACTGGTTTGCAATTTTTTTGTGAATTCTGACGGCATCTTCCCTTTTGCATCGAAATGTTTGTCAGGGTCAGCCGTAACGATCTTTCCTCCTCCAGCTGCAAAGCTGGAGACAGCCATAGAGAGTATGGCAACGATACAACACATTGATTTAATAGTGAATGACATCATTTTCTCCGTTGTTACTATTGTTATTTGCTATAACCCATCAGTGCAAGGTAATAGGTCTGTACAACGCTCAGTGGTCTTTTCCAAAGGAATCCTAAGAAGGATAATCCCTAACACATAAAACCTTATAATAATGATTGTCGATAGTTTCAACTTTAGTAGGCGTTTTTCATGTATTTCATACCTCTTGGCAGAAACGACATACAAGAAAGAGTCAATACGGTGTTAGTGATACCTAAAGTAAGCATCCTTCCCCATCAAGTACCACGAATGACATATTAACCATTTGATATTTATATATTTCATCTTAAATGCTATCCCTTAGCTATTTTCTCTTGCCCTACCACATGACATGAGATATATCATCGCCAATGAGCTTATATTTCGCATAGTTAAAATAAAAAATGTGCAATATTGGAGTTTATCTCTTCGGAGAACTGCAACGACTCAAAAATTTACACGAGTGGCCAACCTATCACTCCACCAAAAACGAGAATAGGATCTTTGCACTCCATGTGAGACATCTCGCTTCCCTCCCTTGGAGGATCGGTCTTTATGGCCCTGACAACAACACGTAAAATTTAATATCACTGACGACAATCAGGCAATGGCTTTAGACTGCCATACTATATAAACCTCCATCTAACAAAAAAGGGTCCCATTATGAAAAGCTGGAAAAAACTGCTTACTTCTGCTGTTCTCTTGAGCATGGTAACACCGCTTACAGCCTCGGCTGAGTCTTTAACACTGTATGCAGCAGGTAGCCTTAAAACCGCTATGGGCGATGTGGTAAAATCCTATGAGAAAACCTATGGAACGGATGTAACCACAAAATTTGGCCCAAGTGGCCTTTTAAGAAAAGCAATAGAAGGTGGAGAGAATCCGGATGTATTTGCCTCTGCAAATATGGCTCACCCTCAAAAACTTGCAACAAACGGATGGGGTAGTCCGGTTGTTCTGTTTTCCCGAAACCAGTTATGCGCAATAGCCCAACCGAACGTGGATGTTGCCACCGATAGTGTATTTTCTACCCTGATGGATGATAAGGTCAGGGTTGGAACCTCCACCCCAAAAGCTGACCCTAGCGGCGACTATGCCTGGAAGCTTTTCCAAAGAGCAGACGATATTCAAAAGGGAAGTTTTACAACACTTTCCACCAAGGCTTTGCAGCTGACTGGTGGACCTGACAGCGAGAAAGCTCCTGAGGGTCGTAATCAGTATGGTTGGGTAATGGATGAGAAAAAGGCGGACGTGTTTCTCACATACTGCACCAATGCGGTTCTGGCACAAAAAGAAGTCCCTTCCTTAAAAATTATTGGAATACCAGAAAATCTTTCTGTTGGTGCTGATTACGGACTTATTGTACGAGATGGTGCACCAGCCGAAGCGTCCCGACTGGCAATGTATATTCTCTCACCGGAAGGACAGAAGATCTTAAAAGAATACGGATTTGAAGCTACTGCTATCCCAAGAAAAAAATAACACCCATAACATTACAGGCTCATCTGAGAAGTGGCATGACAGCATTTGTCACTTCTCAACTCTTTCCGTTGCAGGGCAAGGTCGCCTTACCCTGCAGCAACTACCTACATCTGCTAAGTCCTGCGACACATCCTGCACCAACGCCGTCAGGCTTAATGCCTTTCAGTCCTCTCCTCATTTTAACCGCCCAGAGACCAACTGGAAATAAATGGAATAGGATTGGCATCTTGCTTCTCTAAAATTCAAGAACTCTGTTACCTCTTGTACGAAATTATGTAAGTCAAAAAACGTCACAGATGCTGAAATAAGGATGGAAAGAACTGACACCTGAGTGATTTGCAGCCCTAGTGTAAATATATTTCACACATAAACCAGGTCTTTCCTGAAAACGAGTAGAAAAAGGATATTACCAGGATGCTTACAGAAATTCTTCTGCAACGGTTATTTTCCGTTTTGCAAAAGTATACAGCTCAGAAAGATCAAGGAAAGTTTGTTGAATACACCTCTCCTGAGGAATTGCAAAATTTGCTGGATCTCGACAGCCCAAATAGCGAGGGTGACTGGGAGAAAATATTCACCTGGATTGAACAATACCTGCAGTATGGAGTCAAATCTTCCCACCCAGCTTTTGTCAACCGAATGTGGGCCGGGGCCAACCTCCCTTCAATGCTGGGTGAGATTGTTGTGGCTGCCTCTAACACATCATCCTGCACCTATGAATCGGCACCTGTCTCAACCTTGCTGGAAAAGTACATGATTCAGCAGATGCTTGACCTGATCGGGTTTACCCATGGTGAGGGACAGATGACCACCGGCTCCTCAAACGCAAACATGATCGCCATGATGTGCGCAAGGAATATGCTGGCTGGACAGGTAAAGAAGAGCGGTCTGCTCGGCAGTAACAGACAGCTCTATGGCTTCGTCCAGGCAGAAGCACACTACTCGATGGATAAGGCGGCAAATATCCTTGGCATAGGAACAGACAATCTTATCAAAATAGGCACCAACAGCAGGGGAGAGATGATTCCTGAACTGCTTGAGCAAGCAATAATTACTGTTCTAGCAAATGATGGTCTGCCCTTTTTCGTGGCTGCCACTCTTGGTACAACGGTTCGTGGCGCCTATGACCCACTTTTACCCATTCTTAAGATGCGAAAAGAGTATGGCTTCTGGCTCCATGGCGACGGTGCCTGGGGTGGAGCGGCAATGATGAGTGACAGGCTACGTGAGCAATTTATGCCTGGCCTGCACGAAATCGACTCTTTCACCTGCGATTTCCATAAAATGCTAGGATCTTCACTAATGTGCAACGTGCTGCTTATCAACAATTCAAACCAGACCTTTGGTACGGCATTGACTGCCGGGGATGGTACCTACCTTTTCAGAGGTTCCGACGACAATGACGTTGACAATCTGGGGTCTGTCTCTTTGCAGTGTGGGCGAAGGGTGGACAGCCTGAAGTGGTTTTTAGATTGGAAGTATTACGGGAAAGCCGGGCTTGGCCGTCGGATCGAGAACTACCTGGAACTCTGCAAATACGCGGAACAACGGATAGATGAAATTCCCGAGCTTGAAATGGTTACCCCACGAACGTCCTTTAACATCTGTTTTCAGTATGTTGTTCCCCAAAACTTGGCAAGTGACTTCAACGAAAAGCTCAGAACCTGTCTTTACCACCGTGGAATCACTCTTATAGGGCTGGCTGATGTGGGAAGCAGGCGTACTCTTCGCCTGCTCATTGCCAATACCAATGTAGATAAGAGCAGCATTGACCGTTTTTTTGAAGAGCTGGTGTCTACAGGTAGAGAACTGGCTTTAGAGGAGATTAGTCATGCAACTTGTTGAAGGAAAAAAGCTCCAAACATTTTTCAGAGAACCGGCAAATGAAGCAATTGATATATTTTGCGATCATCTCTTGCACATCCAGGACCTCGACAAACTGGCCAAGCATGCAGCCGATTACATTAAGCACTGCCCATGTAATCTTTATGAATTCCCTAAAATAGCTAATGGGTATTCACGTACGATTCTCTACAGGCTCGAGAATGGTTTTGAAGCGATGGTTGCCCGCTGGAGCCCTGGTGCCCGTACAGTCGCTCACGGACATCCTGCATTTGGATATTACCATTTGCTTCAGGGCCAGTGGCGGGTAGAGAACTTTGAAAAACGAGAAAACACGATACACAGAGTTTCCACTACAATCTGGCAAGCTGGCGAGTGTTTTACTGTCAAGGGTACCTCTGAACGTTTTGATAACGGTATCCATAGAATAAACGTATTGGAAGAGAGCTTAAGCTTCCATATTTACTCAGACAATGCGTTAAAAGGCGAATGCTATTACGACGTAGAAAACAACTAGCTTTCACCCTATATCTCATATATTACTATGCTTCGATTTCTCCTCATCATCTATTTTATAGCTGCATCCATTCGGCACAGGGTTGTTCCCTGGCGCTTTTTCCAACTCAATTGCGAGTATTTTAATGAGGAGAAAGGGCTTTTTTCAAAACTCGATATTGATAGGGTCATCCCTTCACGCTGGCGACTACCCCAGCAGCTTGATGACGGGATATCACAACCTTTTCCTTTCCCTTGTTTTGTAAAGCCGGAGTGGGGGCAAAATTCCCACGCTGTATTTCGCGCAGATTCCTCCGGTATGCTTCGTGAGATACGTCGAAAGAATAGATCAATAAACGTACCGTTTATGTTGCAACAGGCGGCGCTTGGGAAACGGGAGTTTGAAATTTTTTACATTCGCTCGACAGCCTCTCCAGCCCACCCTGAAATACTCTCCATCACCGAAACGCTTAACCACAGCGGAGAAATCTTACCCATTAATTCCGTGCTCAATCCCCATTCAGAATACAGGGAACGTACCACTGAGTTCTCCACCCAGGAGCGTGACCAGATATGGAATATTATAGGGAACATTGGCAGATTTCGCATGGCCAGGGTCGGTTTACGGGCAAACAGCCTGCATGACGTAACAGAGGGTGCTTTTCAGATCATCGAGATTAATATTTTCCTGCCTATGCCTCTCTCCCTTCTTGATAGATCGAAAAACTGGCGTGATAAACATCATTTCATCACAAACAGCATGAATGCGGCTGCTAAGATTGTTGGTACTGTTCCTACAGCCCAACATGGGCGAAATATATTTTTAAGAAAACTCCGCGCACACTACAGGGTAAAAGCATGAGAACAGTAAAACAGTATATTTATGCCTGGATAGATAAAAAATTTCTCAACGGCTGCTCCAGCTATAATTCACTTGCAGTCCGTAAGAGCTGTCGATCCAAGCTTCAGGGCCGAAAAATGTTTGCTGAACATGGTATCCCCCATGCAAAAGGAACAACCTTTTTCTGGCCTCAGAAAGCCTTTAGTTTTGCCAGGGAGCATGGTTTCCCGCTAGTGATCAAACCCAATGTCAGTGGTTTTTCACGGGGCAGCCACTTCCCTATCACCAATTTTCGCGAACTGCTTATTGCCAGCCTGCTGGTGAAAATATGGTGGCCTGTATCCGTGGTTGAAGAATACCTGCTCGGCAAGAACTATCGAGTAGCTACGGTGGAAGGCGATATCATGTCTCTCATTCGCCGCTATCCCCCCTTTGTTGATGGTGACGGAGTGCACACCATCAATGAACTCATCGATATGGAAAATGCTGAGCGCGAGCGAATGAAACTTTACCCGACCATCCACCCCATTGCCAAAGATGGCAAGACCCTTCGCTACCTCAAAAAACATGGCAAATCACTCTCTACTGTTCCGACTGACGGAGAGCGAGTCTACACATTCCACAGGGTTGCCCTGGCACCTGGGGGTATTATCGAAATCGTAGATAAAGAAAGCATGCATCCGGACAATCGGGCTATGTTTCTTAAAATTCTAAACCTCTTTAACGCAAACATCCTTGGTATAGATGTCATCTTTTCAGAAGGCATTGAGAAAAGCTACAAAGGGCAGGACTGTATACTGCTTGAGGTCAACTCACGCCCATATTTGAAAATGCACGACACTCCCCGATTTGGAATAAAAGAGGATTTGAGCCTCTATTATGCCCGCTTAAATCAACTCAACATCGCGGAGGCTGATATTTTTTAACATGCACCGACGTACCTACTATACCTATCTGGGCTTTCACTCATTTCTGATTGGCCTTTTCCCCTTTTTCCTGCCAGTCTATCTCGTTAAATCAGGCAGCACCATTGCAGAGGTGTGCTGGTTTATAGGGTTTACCGGTGTTGGTTTTTGTTGCTCCCTGGCAGTGTGGGAACGGGTGGGCAGGCAGTATTCTTTTCGTTTTTCCCTGATACTCTCCTTTATTCTTGAGATAACCCTTATCAGCTGCATGGCCGCGGGCCTCAGCTCATCCTTTCTGATTCTGCTGGCTCTTATCAACGGGGCATATAACTGCTTGTTCTGGATGACACAACGAATTCTCTTTTTCATGACAACTGATTCGGGGAACAGTGGTAGAAAGTTTGGTGACTTTCAGATAGTTGTCATGGTTCTTCTCAAAGCTGGAATTTTTATCGGTGGCCTACTGCTTGAGCATACCGGAGTAGCAGGAATCGTACTTCTCTCGCTTATCTCTTTTGCCACAGCAATCTATTTGCTTCAACGTATCAACGATTTGCCAGAACTACCTTCCGACCTCCAGCAGACTGCCCCGTGGCAGCTCAGAGAATTAGCTGTTTTTTCCGATTCTCTTCGCTCACGTCCTATTTTCGTTATAGATGGCGTTTTCCTCTATTTCGAGAGCTATTTCTGGCTGATTTCCATGTTTTTCCTGGTCCATCAAAATTTCGCTCAGCTGAGTATTCTGGTTATAGTGCTCGCGGTGACATTCAGTCTGATCTTCTATGCTATTAAAAACAGAATCGATACAATCAACATACAACACGCATACATTACCGGCGTAGTACTCTATGCGTTTTCCTGGCTCTTGCGCAGCCGGATCACCATACAGTCCACAGGTGCAGAACTCTACGTACTGCTCATCCTGGTTACCTTCGCCACTTCCTATTTCAGGCTGACCTTTAACAAACGCTTCTTTGATAATGCCCGGGCAACGACAGGTTACGGCTATATTTTCTACAAAAGTTATGTGTCTCAGCTCTTTATTGGCCTCTTCTTTTGCGCACTAGCGACCACAGCTGCCAAGGTGACTGACATTCAACCGTTTATGGAAAAAAGCTACTGGCTGGCTGGAGCAACAGCGCTTCTCTACCTGGGATATCGAGGCTCATCATCTATGCGCAAAGCTGCATATCCGTCAGAAGAGAGCAGCCAACCGCTAAAATGCGCATCACGGGAATAGGGAGCCTATTCTATTTCATAGTTGTTTCCACAACATTGAATCTTATATTCCCTTTTAAGGTCAGCATATTCCAGGACAATACTATAAATACTATAGCAGGGGTTATCATGTGGGATCAGCGTTATGACACACCAGAGTTCGTTTATGGAGAGAAGCCCAATCTCTTTCTTGCCCAGAATGTACAACGGTTAACCAGTGGTTCCGTTCTCTGCCTTGCAGATGGAGAGGGGCGTAACGGGGTTTTTCTGGCCAGAAATGGTTTTTCCGTAACAGCAGTAGACTCTTCAGCTGTCGGGTTGCAAAAAGCCGAATCGCTTGCAAAAAAACATGGGACTGAGCTGAAAACAATCGTTGCCGACCTGGCAGATTATCCAATTCCCCATAATAGCTTTGATTCAGTCATCTCTATTTTCTGTCATATTCCACCAGCAATCAGAAAAGTTGTCCATAAACAGGTAGTAAAGGGGTTGAAACCTGGCGGAACCCTCCTTCTTGAGGCGTACACACCAAAACAACTTGAATACAAAACCGGTGGCCCTCCCAGCATTGAATTGATGATGACACTGGATACTCTGACATCAGAACTTGAAGGACTCGTTTTCTTGCAAGCCCAAGAGCTGGAACGGGAAGTAGTTGAAGGAACATTGCATAACGGAATCGGTGCAGTAGTCCAGATAATTGCACAAAAACCTCCGTCATGAAACACGAAACGCTTTGGACCACCAGATGGCTACGTTCCATTTCAGAGATAGACCCAGCCCAATGGGACAAGCTGGCGCTTCCACTCGCCACCCCATTACTGGAGTGGCAATGGCTGCATCAGCTTGAAGCATCAGGAAGCATATCCCCACGCTACGGCTGGCAACCCCACCACCTCACCCTCTGGGACGGACAGGAGCTTATTGGAGCGGCACCCCTCTATATTAAAAACCATAGTGGTGGTGAGTTTGTATTTGACCACTGGTGGCACCAGCTGGCAGAGGAACAAGGAAGCAGTTACTATCCCAAGATGGTTGGTATGAGCCCTGCGACACCGTCTGTAGGCTATCGTTTCCTTACTGCCAAAGGTAGAGATGAATCACAAGTGGTGCATGCCATGCTGGGTGCTATAGATCAACAGTGCCAAAAGTTAAGCATAGCGGCTTGTCAGTTTAATTTTGTTGATACCGAGTGGTTCAATCGATATTCACAACATGGTTTCACTGGTTGGCAGCACCAGTCATACCTCTGGCAGAATGCTGATTTCAACGATTTCAATGACTATTTGCTCGCATTCAATTCCTCTCAGCGGCGTAATATCAAACGAGAATGCAACAGTATGAAAAAACTTGGAATTGAGATCCGTGCCCTCACAGGTGATGCAATCCCAATCGACCTGGCCCAAATCATGTATAGATATTACCTGAACACCAATGAGAAGTTTGGTCCTTGGGCGGCCAGATTTGTAAATGGCGATTTTTTCGAACGGCTTTTCCTCCACTATCGGCACCGCCTGTTAATTATTTGCGCCTATACCAGCCAATCAGCAACCCCTATAGCCATGTCCATGCTGCTAACCAAAGGAAGACATCTGATCGGTCGCTATTGGGGATGTGACACCCCCCGCAAGGACCTTCATTTCAACATGTGTTATTATGCCCCTATCAAGTGGGCTATTGAAAATGGTATCCAAACATTTGACCCTGGAGCAGGGTCGCCTCACAAAATTCTGCGCGGCTTTGAAGCAGTTGCAAATACCAGCCTGCATAGTTTCTACAATCAACACATGAATGACATGTTCAAAAAGCTTATTCCAGAAGTAAATAGTATGGAACGGGCAAATATCCGTACCCTGAACACCAAACTCCCTTTTTCCAGGAAAAACTGAACCTCTGCAGAATCAATTTTACACCTCACCCAACCACACTACCTTATCGGAGAGAGAATGATGATTAAGCATATTGTATGCTGGAAACTCGTAAACAAGACAACTCCACTCGAAAAGAATGCTGATGCCATGGCAATACGAGAAGCGCTTGAAGGACTCCGGAATAAAATTCCAGGACTTCTGCACCTTGAGCTCGGTCTCGATTTTAGCTGTAAAGAGTCATCCGGTGATATTGTTTTGTATACTGAATTTGAATCAAAAGAAGCACTGCAATCCTACCAGAACCATCCAGCCCATGTTGCTGCTGGTAAAATTGTCGGCCCAAGAACATGTGAACGAAGAATGATTGATTACGAAATCTGACCCGCCCGTTCAATGCACACTGAGAGGATTGCCACGTAACCACGTAAGTACGTGAGATAGATAACCCAAACTATTCGATTGCTCTTACAGTGTTTTTTTCAGTGAAAGTATTGAAATCCCTTTATTTACAAGATACGCTGTTAGTAGCAATTATTCCCGCTACTCATAACCATATACCTTGTACAGCAGAACTTTTGAGGAAGTACATGGTTCACACAAAGACCAAAACATTCAAAAAAACGCTCAACCTTTTTCTCCTGTTGTTCCTCATTATAGGAGCAATAGCCAGTGGTTTAGTCGGTGTTTTCTATAGAACCGAAATTGATTCTTTTCTCAGCAGAATCAAAATCCAGGAAACACATACCGTTTCCCTGCAAGGTAAAGTCATTGGCGATGCGTTTAAATACATCGTGAGCGATTTGTTATTCTTAGCCTATCAAAACGAGTTACGTGCATTGTTGAATACAGATGATGCTACCTGGACGCAGTCAGTCGAATCTGAGTACATAGCCATGGCCGAGCACAAAAAGGTCTATGACCAACTACGATATTTAGACCATAATGGCATTGAGAAAGTCAGGGTAAATTATAATAGCGGCACTCCTCAGGCAGTAGCCACTGACCAGTTGCAAGATAAATCCCAGCGTTATTATTTCACAGATTCCATCGTATTAAATAACAATCAGGTCTTTGTCTCTCCCCTTGATCTCAACATAGAAAATGGAGCTGTTGAGCTGCCTCTGAAACCGATGATTCGACTGGCAACCCCAGTCTTTGATGACTCCGGCAGCAAACGAGGAATTGTTCTTATTAATTACCTGGCGGAAACACTTTTAAAAGACATTCAACAATCTGGTAATCTCGGCCATGGTGAGGCCATGCTTGTTAACAGTGAAGGCGACTGGCTACTCAATCAGGAACACAAAGAAGATGAATGGATTTTTATGTTCCCTGAGAAAGTAGAGCGAAAGTTCACTACGAGCTTCCCGGAGGAATGGTCAGAGATCCTCAGCCAGCAACATGGCCAGTTCGAAACACAAAATGGCATGTTCACCTTTACTACAATCTATCCTCTCATGGAGACTTTTGCGGCCAACAATGGCGAAACCTTGGCTACTACAAGCTATGAGTCTTTAAATAAATACTTCTGGGTTCTCGTCTCGTATATCCCCCCCGAACATCTTAAAGAATACAAAAATGAGCTGCTGGTGAAAATGTTCATGATTGGCAGCGGACTTTTTCTCATCATTGTCCTTGGCTCATGGTTTACGGCTCTCGCTATAACCAAAAGACGCATTTATCAGGCAGAGCTAATCGGTATGGCCCTGCATGACACACTCACTGGTTTAGCAAACAGAAGATTGTTTTTTGAAAACCTCCGAAAAGGAGTCGATCATGATAAGCGGTTCGAGCGCAAGCTTGGCCTGCTCTATATTGACCTTGATGGCTTTAAAGAGGTCAATGATCAATATGGCCATGAGGCAGGCGATGATCTTTTGATAAGTGTAGGTAAGACATTACAATCCCTCTCGCGCAGTTCTGACACAATAGCCCGCCTCGGTGGCGATGAGTTTGCATGTATCCTCTTTGAAGTTGATTCTATTGAAGGGGCTGTGCAGGCCGGCCAAAAAATAGTTGAGGCTTTACGCGATCCAATAAAGATTCAGGGTAAGACAGTTACAGTCAGTGCTAGTGTCGGAGTTGCTGTGTACCCGGATCATGGTACAGAGCCAGAGGAGCTTGTACGAAGAGCTGATAAAGCTATGTATAAATCTAAAGTGGGTGGAAAAAACATTTGCACCCAATATTCAAAAGATCTCACATAAATCTTCTGCGCAGAGCTGCTATATGCTCCGGACCGATACCACAACAACCTCCGATGATCGTAACCCCACGCGCATGCCACTGCTCTGCAAAGGCCAGGTAGCCAGCAGGGTCAAGATCATTCCGTATTTCAAGGAGGTCTGAATTAGCCAGAGCCTCTTTACGCTGAGGAGGAAAGGCGTTGGCATATACACCAACCTGCATTTCGACACCCTGGCGATCTATTTCGCCACACGCGACATCAACTGCAGGAGCCATAACCTCAGGCTGGCTGCAATTAAACAGTATGGCCGCAGCACCATAATCCACTGTAGATCTGACAGCCTCTGCAACAGTCTCACCAGAGCGAAGACGAGCGGCAGCACCTGGCTCGCTCACGTCATCTGCCAATGTATACCCAAGCCATAGTGGCCTCTTGTCTCCCTGAAGAGCAGTGGCCACTGCCCTGCCTTCTCCTATTGAGCTCAACGTCTCGGCAAGCCAGAGATCTACATAAGGCTCCAGCGATTCAATCATCACCTTCAACAAGGCTGGAGCCTGTTCCGGAATAAACAGATCAGGTCGATATGAACCAAAAAGTGGTGGCAAATTACCAGCCACACGACAACCAAAAACAGCAGCAGCATCACGAGCCAGCTGCCCGGCAAGTTGTGTCAACGCCGCCCCATCATCTAGAAAACGCTTTTCGCCAATATGAAATGGTACTACAGCATAGTTGTTCGTCGTTAGAATATCACTGCCTGCTTCAGCAAAGAGTTCATGGGCTTTCCTCACAAGTTCAGGTGCTTCCATGAGTGCCAGTGCCGACCATTCGGGTTGACGAAATGGTGCACCCATGCGCAGAAGTTGCCTGCCCATGCCACCATCCAGCAGGGTGATTTTTGATAATTTTCCAGTTCCCATCAATATACAGTTGTCCTTATTTTCTAAATATTTCCATCGTTCGACCCGCTCTGGGACATAACCGTTGACTGTTGCTATCTCTCTTTTTCATAGCGCTGACGAAGCACCCAAAGCAGAAACTGCGCGTATACTTTCCAGACGCTATCACCATATCCACCCGCCATCAGGAAAGCAGCAGGAATGTTACGCTTACTCAACCAGGTATAGAGCAGTTTATCCCGCTCAAACATCTGCTCCAGTGAAAGTTGAAGTGGCGCCGTAGATGGTAATTCATCATGCTCATATGGATCGGCCCCGCACACAACAATAGCCAGGTCTGCAGTTCCCTCAGCTTCCAACTGCACCAGACCAGAGTGCAACCTGGCTAAGTATTCACCTTCCTCTCCATGCTCAATGGGTATATCAATATCGCTCGGGACAAAAGAAAGATTGGGGCTGCCATCGGAATGAATGGGTTGCTCATCCAACGGCCAGCCGCTTGCCATATGTACACTAAGAGTACGGATAGTATCGTCATCTGCAGTAAGAGCTGCAGTTCCGTCACCTTTGTGAGCATCTACATCAATAACCCAGACCTTCTCAACCTTCTGTTCGAACTGCAGTTTTCGAGCTGCAATGACAATATCATTTATCACACAGAAGCCATTACCATAATTGTGCTGAGCATGATGAGCGCCACCGGTGAAGGAAAAACAGAATCCATGCTCCAGTGCAAGCCGCGATGCTTGAGCCGTACCAGCAGCTTTCAGTAAAAGACGATGAAAAAGATCTGTTAATGGACGAGTTGCAGTCTCAGGTGCGTAACGGTGATAGTTACCCTGTTTATCTATCAGTTCAAAGGTCGAGATAATCTCCTGTTCGAGGGCATCAGAATAGAGGCGATCAATATATTCGAGTGAATGGGCCCGTAAGAGATCTTCCCGTGAAAGGGTTTCGATAATGGCATTTTGATGCCATTGCTTTTGCCTGGGGCCGAGGTGGGGATCATCCAGAAGCGCTTGGAAGGTGTTCAGGGCACGACTATCACGAATGGGAATCTGTATACCAAATTCGACTATACTTGCCGGAATTTGCTGATCATAGAGAATCATTATGGCTTTCCTTTTACGACTGACAACTCCAGGTCATGCCGGTCATACCCCTTTAGGTTGGCTTCCAGCGGTCATTAGCTTCGCCTCAGCACTCTTCTTCGCACACCTGGTCTGCACACTATTTACGTGTATGTGAATATGGTAAACGTAATGCACGATGATGGGTGGTGCGAAAATATTTTGCACAAAGCAAGGTTATGGCCGCTAAAATTACCACCTTTCCCCTATATCTCAGCCAGTATTATTTAGTTACACCAGTCACGTCTGTCTCTCCTCCATGAGTTCTTCTTTCCATATCCAGCAGCTGTTTTTTCCTCTCAACACCCCAGCGATAACCACTGATCTTACCCTCTTTAGTGATGACTCTGTGGCATGGAATTATCACAGCAATTTTATTTGCAGCACAAGCCGTCGCAACCGCACGTACAGCACTTGGCCTGCCCATCCTTTCTGCGACCTCTGTATAGCTCACGGTTTCACCAGGTTCAATTTGCTGCAGAATAGCCCAAACCTGTTGCTGAAAAGCGGTGCCCTGAATATCTAGCGGAATAGTATGCTCTCTTGCTGGTGAAGCTATATAGTCTATTACTTCAGCCAATAACGCTGTGAATCCTTCACCAGCCTGTACCAGCTGCGCTTTGGGGAATCTTTTTTGGAGCAGCTTAGGAAGTGCAATGGGATCTTCGCCAATCTCAATAGAGCAGACGCCCAGATCCGTAGCAGCTACGATAACCCAGCCCAGAAAACACTCTGCCAGCCCGTACGTGATAGTCATACCTGCTGCCCCTTGTTTATACACTTTCGGCATCATAGAAAGACGCTTCTTCTGCTGCGTATATGCTCCACTGCTTGAGCTGTAGCCCGAATCATAGATTGCATCTGTAATAGACGGACTATCGGGTAATTTTTCTGCGAATTTACCTGCCCTATGGTTGATTGCATACTGTTTGGGGGTAACACCTATGATTCTCTTAAAAAGACGATGAAAATGATACGTGCTCAACTTCACATCTTCGGCAAGGTCTTTTAGGGTTAACTGAGATTCGGATGTTTCAATCATCCTGCATGCACGAACAATTTTCTGCTCAATTTCGGTTTCTTTTGATTGAGTATCGGGCCTGCACTTCAAGCATGGCCTGTATCCTGCGGCTTTAGCACTATCACAACTTGTATAAAATTCGACATTATCCCGCTTTGGCAACCTCGATGAACAACCGGGCCGACAAAACACCCCTGTTGTTTTCACTGCATAGAAAAAAAGGCCATCAGCACTCCGATCTTTTTCAGCTACCGCTTTCCAATAACTATCTTCGGTATGTTGTCCAAATTCGTTCGTCATAGTGGTCGGTATCCGATAAGAGTCATCAATATATGCCATATAGGCCAGGTTCACGAAATAAATGATCACTGAAAAATTCTACCATCGATCAGAAGAAGGCCAGCAAACCCGGCCGCTACCCCTACAACAAAGAACGCTCCTCACCATAAAATTGATAAAATGATGAGAAGTACCCACTCATATGGCGTCATCGATTGTATTTCAGTGTTCATATATTCTCCCGTCAATCTTTAGTGTATATGAACACACCATATCATCCATAGATTGGGAAATCGTTCTGATTCTTGCTATGTAATTTTTAAAGTTGAAAGAGGGATAGAAACTGGTAACAGAGATGGGCATAGCTTAAGGAAGAATTCAGCGAAACTCATAGTCAGGCACAACCCGAGTCCACCCATAAGCTCTTACAAGGCTATGCACTTATATTGTGTAGGTTGCTCCTGCTCTAAGTACTGTAGTTTCAGCTGATAGATCATTTTTAAAACGATCTATTGAGTAATCGCATGTGTCATGGGCAGAGAGGAATACATGTTTAGGCTTCACTTCATTTAGGAAAGCGATTGTTTGTTCCAAATCTTCCACTGTGATTTTCTGCCATGGAGGCTTACCGGTGCCCAAAATCATCTGCACCTTCACACCTGCTTTCTGAAACGGACTATCAGTTACGGGAAAGTGAAGCCCACCCCCAACAGCATATATTGGCTCATCGGAGAGTTTTCTGACCATCCTGATAATAGTTTCAATAGTCGGATGTCCACACCCGGTAAATATAACCAGTCCCTTATCCTTAATTCGAGCCACAATTGCCTGCTCTTCAGTCCATCCCATGAGAAACAGGCTCCTCGCTAATGGCCCGGTTGATGCCACCCCGGCAGATAGCATCCCAGGAGCTTCAACCAGCTTTACCTTGAACCCATTTGCACGAGATTTGGCAGGTAAGAAGCATGTCATACCGGCAGGCGGCTCAAGTTCCTGGGGCAGGATGACCTGGTTTTCCCGGGCCGCTTTAACCCCACCCATGTGGTCAGGATGGAGATGAGATATCACCACACCATCAACCTGATCCATTGTAAAATGCATATGCTTGGCGTTTGAAGCTAAAACGGAGTTTTCCGGACCATAACCTACATCGAAAAGCAGGGCCCCCTGATCTGTGTTAATGAGATAGGAGACACCGGGTGAATGCAAAAAACCTTGCTCTGCTTTATGTTCAACAAGAACACTCAACGCAAAATGGGTGAGCTCAGGCAACTCCAGCTTTCCTGCTTTCTTAATGCGTTCTTCATTTAACGCCTGCGCGCTCTCGGCGTACTGCTTAAACTGACGGTTTCTAAAAAATAGTAGTGGAAAAAGAAGGGGTGAGGATAAAGCTATAATTGGCCACCACAACGGTGAAACTCGAAAGGACATAGCAATTCACCTTGAGTAAAGTTCCATAAGCATTGTAAATAGTTAAATCACCTAAGATATTTCGTCAATCGTGCTATTGTGAGCAATTGAGAAAATTAGCGTACATTCTTCCTGTTGCTCCACCCTCAGTCCTCAGGGCGTCCCAATATCAGCCCTTATCTTGTCCACCACCCCAATTGTGAATCTCCTTCTTACCTCGAGGAGAAAGTGTGTACACACCACGTGATTCCCTGTCAAACCAGCCATACACATCTCTGTACATTATATCCCTGGCTTTCGGTTCCTGAAGTGTTTTGCCTACCAGTGAAGCTTTGGTCGGGCCGTGTTCCTGAAGAAATTGACCAATAGCCAATGCCCGCTGGCGGTAAGCGGTCATGATACCTTTCCGCTTCTCCGTTCCACCAAGGTTCGGGTCGCCCACTCGTCTCATGAACTCACCAAGCAGACGCTCCTGCAGATGCATTAATTTGCGAGGTTTATACTCACCGGGATCGATCAGTACCTCTATATTATTCGCCACCAATTCCGTATTGATGGCGATCAACCCTATACCGAGCATTCTGAGCAATTTAACGATCTGCTTTCGCCTTCTTTTCAGAATCCCACACTGTTTAGGGACACCAATATACACTTTCGGGCTCAGTGAAAGCCGGTCAACGGCTTGAAGAACCACGTTGATGTTTAAGGATAGTTTAAGTTCAACTACAACCGGAACCTCCTCACCTCGTACTGCGAGGACATCGCAGTCCTGCACCTCCCCCTTCACCTCATAATTCTGAGATTCCAGAAACCGCTTCAGGGGAAGATAGAGATCCGATTCTTTCACGCTTTTCCTTGCCGTGTAAATGACATGCCCAGACGGTGCTGGTTACAGAAAATTTGCCCGAAAGATTACCCTTCAAGTGCTTCTTTGAATGGCTCCATCCCAACGCGCTCAAGCATTTTCCCTAAACGCTCACCTGGCTTGGCATTTTCCTTATAGTACATCACAACAGTGTCAACCACCTTCAGGGCGGCTTCGTCGTCAAGACCGTTAATCAATTCTTTACCGATACGTGGCTGAGATCCAACATTACCCCCGATGGTCACTATCCAGCCATCTTTATCTCCAATCAAGCCGACATCTCTTACCCACGATTCAGAACAACTCAGCTTGCATCCGGAGACAGCCATCTTGAATTTGCCAGGCAGCTTAAAAGCATGGTATTTTTTATCAAGTTTCATCCCAACCTCTACGGCATCCTGCTTCCCAAGCCTGCAAAATGTCGTTCCCGGGCAAGTTCGAATACTCCTTACGCACAAACCTACAGCAGCACCTTCTTCCAGACCAAGTTCTTCCCATGCCCCATCAATATCTGCTTCTTTAAGACCAACAATAGCAATACGCGTCGCACCAGTAATTTTCAGGGCTTTTGCATTATATTTCTCAGAAACATCTGCAATCTTTCTCAGCAATTCTGGTGTAACAAAACCACCAGGAATATGTGGTGCAATGGTATAGCAATCTTCCTGATTCTGTGGGATCGCCCCTTTCTCTCCAAGTTTCAACATAATAAACTCTCCTAATATGGTTACATACGTGATTAAATACGTTACTCGTAGTGTTGAGAGTACCTTGATAAATGAGAAATTTCCCAAGGTACTCTTTAATATCTCTGAATCAACTGGTACTGTCCGAGCTGAAAGTTCGTTCGTAACATTACATATTCTGATCCATTTCCCGGTTATGAGGATATGGCGACACATATACTACGGACGAGGGTGTAAGATCTCCCTCCCGCACATTGTTCTCTTTTTTCATTAATGGCCAGTTTAACTGGCATCACGAATAGTGCAATAATCATTGTGGCACTCTCGCTCTTCTTTCTCATAAGATCTAAGTCTCAGGATCAGTTCATCGTAATCTACTTGGTGGGCATCAAACTCTGGACCGTCAACACAAGCGAATTTGGTTTCTCCGCCAACTGTCACCCGGCAACAACCGCACATTCCTGTTCCATCAACCATAACTGGGTTAAGGCTTACCAATGTATCGACATTAAATTCCTTGGTAATATTGCTTACAGCCTTCATCATTGGAACGGGGCCAATAGCAACCACGAGTTTGATATCTCCACCTTCGAGTAATTCTGTCATCACCTCAGTTACAAAGCCATGGTGCCCATAGGAGCCATCGTCAGTACAGATGCGGAGGTCGTGAGAAGCTGACTGCATCTGCTCCTCCAGGATCAGCAACTCTTTGTTCCGAGCACCAATAATACACGTAACGTCATTGCCAACTTCTTTGAGACCCCTGGTAATTGGATGTAAAACGGCGATTCCGGTACCACCACCCACACAGATAACTTTACCAACCTTCTCAAGGTGTGTTGGCTTGCCAAGTGGCCCAATCACGTCCTGAAAAGAATCGCCTACCTTAAGCTCTTTGAATATTTCTGTCGACTTACCAACAACCATATAAATTATGGTAATGGTACCTTTAACCGGATCGACATCCGCCATGGTGAGAGGAATCCGTTCCCCTTCCTCGTAAGCCTTGAGAATAACAAACTGACCTGGGCGGGTCTTCTTGGCAATCAGAGGTGCCTCGATCTCGTTAAGAATTACTGTTCCTCCGGCTATTTCTTCGCGTCTCACTATTTTGAACATTTTTTTTCCTCCAAACAGTTATGCACCATTGAGTTTCAGAAACCAAAAGAAATCCAGTCTCAACAACGTACCTCATTTTTTGAATAGGTAACTTTACGTATCAGCTTTTTATATAGACCTACACTGATGAGAATAGTTATCAACTATCTCCACATTTATCATCATGTTTGTCAATGTAAAAAAGGAAAGTTCTTTGGCAGTAGAAATACTGAGCGACAGGTATACATCAAAGAACGCTAATGACTGGGAAGAATCAGGGATATGTTGAGTAGTTATTTTTACGTGACCAATACTCATTCGACGACACGACCACTACTATCTACAATGGCCGGGAGTCATCTTCTGCCAGGACAATCAATTCTGCTACTGCCTGCTATCCATGAGTGCACGCCAGATGCTCTGCCGTCCTGGCGTCTCCTTTGGATGTTGGGTCAAGTATTGCTTCATGTTCATCCCAGACAATTAATCGTGGTGGCTGTGATTGCAAAACCTGTCCCATAATACGGATGAGATGATACCAGTGAGGAGCAACGGTTTTATCAATTGCAGGATTATTGGAAAGTCGATAAATGAAACGATGAAACTCCATATCGGCGTGGATCATTTTCATAATTGAACCGGACTTGCAGTAACGCCTGCCTTTAACAATATACTGAACGCCTTCATCAGATGCAGCTATCGGGTTATTCAGTGCCGCCTCTCGTGCAGCAAGTGCGTCCAGGGCAGTTCGTATCTGGTAGAGCCCGGCAATCAGCTCAGCACTAAGCGAGGCTATTTCAACTCCCCGTCTTCCTGTGTCACGGACAAATCCCTGACTTTTCAAAAGTTGAATTGCCTGACCAACTGGCTGACGAGAGACACAGAGTTCTTTTGCCAGTTGATCCTGATTGAGTCTTTCTCCTGGTACAAGTTTACCCTCGCAGATAGCATCCCGAAGAGAAAGATAGACCTGATTAACAAGGTCAAGATGTTGTGGTACTGGTTTAACCATTTGTCTTCCTGCTCTCTGACCAGCTTCCTCCTGGCCTTATACTTCATAAATAATTGTACTGTTTACACTACTCGTTTCTTCTTTCTGAAAAGGTCCCTGCTAACTATTCTTCACACTCCTTGGCTGGGCGAGTAGTTATCAAAATTATACAATATAATGTGAACACGCTATGGCCAATGTTATGCTTTCAACTTTCTCCCCTCATCAAGGTCAGTTTTATTTCGTTTGAAACGAGGTATTAACACCTCAAAGGCCACCGAACCTGTGATCACCAAAATAGCAATAAGCTGGGTACTGGTCAATGTTTGCTTCAGGATAAGGACAGCAAGCAAAGATGCAATTACAGGTTTTAGAAAAAAGAGATAACTACCCCTCGTCATATCGGGCACAGCGGCCAGGCCACCTATCCAGAGAAACTGTGTTATCGTAGTATTCCACAGAGCAATTACCAGTAATGCGCTAAGGGCGCTGGTTGGCATGGAAGAAAGCCTGTCAAAGGAGACCCATACATCAAAAAATAGCCCAACAACAAGCCATAGGCCAAGGGAGCCTATAAACATTGTTAATGCTGTGATCCTGAGTGCTCCATATTGCACAATGGTGGGCTTTATCATAACGGAATATGCTGCAACTGCCGCTGCACAGCCAAGTGCCATCATGATTCCCAGAAGACTGTCAGCAGATCCTGCCAATTTAGCTAGATACCCATCTGTAATTAATAGAGCGATTCCAATCAGGGCACAGGTGCTGCTTGCAATCTTTGGCATGGTTATCGGCTGTTTGTTTATGATCAGGTTTGTGAATGCAACAAATATCGGAATCGTTGTCACAAGTGTTGCCACCTGGGGAACTGAAGCAAAATCCAGCGACCTGTGAAACAACAGGTACCCCCCTGTCACCCCAAGAAAAGAAAGGCCTATAATACGCAGAAAGTGGTTACGTAAAGGTTCGAGAAGGTTTCTACTACCAGGCAACGCCAGGGACACACCTATAAGACCCAAACTTCCTAAAAGAAACCGCCAGACAGAGAGTTCCGGACCGCTGACACCTGACAAAATTGCAACAAACTCCGTGGAAGCATGACCGAGCACTCCTATGAAGACTGCTGTATAGGCAAGCCAGCTATATTTTTTCCACAAACTCATCATGAAACCTCCCGTGAAAACGATAGTAGCTTTTCGACAAGCTCTCTAGGACGTTCCGCAGGTATCATATGTCCCGCATCGCTAAACGTAATATGCCGGGCATCTGGCAGGCGGCCATAGAGCTGTTCAACATCTTCTTCATTAAGAAAAACCTGATCCTGTAAACCGGTGATGACGAGGACTGGAAGTTTCAAATCTTCATATGGCTGATCCCAGTCTGCAGAACCACCGTTTTTCAGAAGATTATAGTGGCCGTCACCTGCATCTATTGGCTGATACCCATCAGGTTTAAGAAAGTTTTGACGATTTTCCCCCTGCCATTCTTCATTGAATAATAAAGGGACAAAGAGATCTCTAAAAAGCTGCAAGCCGCCGACTTCTACACAGCGAACCAAAGCATCATTAATCCATCGCAGTCTATTCCCCTGTTTTCTCAATGTATTAATCAGAACCAAACCTGCTGTTTCAGTGTTTGGAAGTCCTGCCAACCAGCTCTGAGCAGCAAAGAGACCGCCGATCGAAAGCCCACAAAGAACTATACGCTGCGGTTTCAGCTCCGCGAGAAGCCTCATGGAATCTTCTACAATAAGAGTTGAATCAAGTTTTTTCTCTGGCGAGAAAAAGCTTTCCGCCTGTCCCCGATAATTAAAACTGAGAGTTCCAATCCCTTCCGCACGCAGGAGAGGTGCTATTTTACTCTCCCACATCTGTGTATCACCGGTAAGAGCGTTAAAAAAGACCCATGTAATCCCTGAGGAATCTACAGGAGGATGGTAGTTATAGAACAGACTGTTCTCATTATCGATCTGATATTGCGCCATGATTCTCTCCTTGAATACAATGTGTCTGAACAACGTTATAAGGAAAACAAGAATACCGTATTTCGTATACGAAATACATATGTACAGTAATATTTTGTAAATGCAAAACATTTTTCATTGTATCGTTGAAGGGTTAACGTGTCATAACTCTTTGTTAGAGCAAATGATTAGGACCAAAGAGTGGAGCAGGCGTAGTATTTATCAAGCTCTCCTAAGATGTTACTGTAGAGTCATGGAAAAATTGTTTTATAGTATTTACGTAGTAGAGTTTTTTCATTTAGTATCTTTCAATTTCCTCACATAATCGAGATGATGACAATTACATCAGTCCCTTTTTTCTTCAATTTCATATTTCTTGTTTTTTTCAAATTTTCCTTTTGGGCTCGTTCCAAACTGGGCGCTATCTCTTCAAATTCCTTCAAAGCTTTTTCCCTATCCCCATTTGACTCATTACGATACGTAAGGATAAAAACATCTAAACGCCTTCGCATTGAAGCATACTTTGCCCCTGCTACTTTATGCTTCTCAGAAAGCTCCGAATATTTGAGTGATGTCTGCAATGCTGAGAGTACCGCGGCTAATAACGAAAGAAAACCAGCTGCTATCTTCCAGGCAACGTGGGACTTCCTGAGTCCGATAGCAGGCCCACTATGGTTTCAGGCCCACTTTTTTTTCCCCTATATAGCTCCCTTTGGATTTCCCCGCCCCCCGATTCCCCCTTTCCCCCCCATTCCCCGGTTCTACTTGGTCCACAGGGCTACATCGGCTCGCGTCTCTTTCTCCTTGGTGCGATAGTCACTTTCCCTAGAGCTTTGACTTGTATCGATCTTGTCTCTTTTTTCCATTTCTTAAGCTCCCCCAAAAGGAGCCTCTTACCTTCGGGTAAACTCTCTAAAGAATACTCGTAATAATGAGCTCCACCAAAATCTGCAGGTAGTTCTGCATCCTTTCTCTTTAGAAGAATCACGTCTTTTCCGATAGCGTGAACAAGGCCTAGTTCGTAAAAGACGTTAACGTTTGGTGAAGATATATCAGCAATAATGACGCCAACCCGAAGAATTTCTCGCCAAATATTAGAAGTCAAATCTCCTACACGAACCAATGTATCGCCTCGAGTACATTTCAGACCTGCTTCTTTAGTTGCAGGCCTAATAAGTTGAGAAAAAACCTTAGATGACCATTTCTCGCTAAATGGCATTATTACAAACGCATGTGGTTCATCAACGCGCAAATCTTCACCAATGTTCCGTTTGTTAGCCACGATACAATTTTGCATGATTGCATTGGCAGATTTTGACAAATAGTATTCGGGTGAACGTCTTCCAGAAACCTGACGCATTTCCACTGTATTTGCATATACAAGCGGATCTATTGTATCAGGTAGGCAGGTAATTCCGGCCTTTCGAAGTGCTTTGCCGCTCAGACCTGGGCGCCCATGGTTGTATATAAGATGGAGCATTTTCCACATATCTCTCTGACTCATATTAAAGCCCTCCCAAAAACCAATTATTGTCTTGATAATCACCGGCAGATACTGTGTATTATTTTGACATTGCAGTTTGATTTCCCTGTAGATCTCACTAGGAAAATAGCAGTATCATATCGAATAGATACCTCCCTGATGGCGAACACTAGTTACGACAATTATTCAGTACTTGCACCTTCTGCCGTACAACCTTTTATAACAACATCGATTATGTCGCCTCCACCGGCTAGGGAATTGTCGGATTGAACAATCAACGTAACACACGATCGTTCTTAACTTGAACTTTGATACTCTACGGTTGTCTCGAAGAGTGGCCTCTCCATATAAATGAACACACCAAGCTCTAAATTGCAGAACCTATTCCAGGCTTTAGTAACAATTCTCTTCCACGCTCTCCATGCATTGTGCAATCAGATATCCGGAGCCAGCGTATCCTCCAAGCTTAAACAACGCTCCCCATACAGAGTCTTGATTTTCTTTCAGCATTGCATCTCCCGTACCAATAGCTGCACCAGCAAGCGCTGCAAGTCCAAGAATATCAGGATCTATCTCACCATCCAGCAGGCTCTGCGCTGCTGCATTACAAAACGCTGCTGCGCTACCACCACTAAGAGCGCTGGCATTTACATTATCTGAAAGAAAATCGGCACACGCATATTCACCAACGGCAACAACAACACACGCTACCTTCAACATATTTTGACGCTCTGCTGAGCAATATCCATTTCTGGTATAGGCTCGTCTGGTCGGCACGGTTCGTGTTGTCGGCGAAGTATGCTCCGGCTGCACTCTCGGCTGCACTCTCCGTTCAGGCACCGAGGTCGGTTCCTGAACATATTGTTTCACTGGTGGTTGAATTTCATGCAGATAAACTATTTCAGAAATAGGAGGGTCACCCTGAGCTTCTGGGTTAACCCAGGCAATCTTTCGATCAATGACTTGAGGTTTACGGCAATGGGTCAAGTCATCTGTTGTAAAGCGAATACAGAGTGTATCATCGTATAAGAAATACACGCCACTCCGATATTGACCAGAGCTATAGTAGAAATCGATGAACCCATCATGTTTGAAAACTGCCTGCCAGACTTTCTTGCTATCATTATACAATCTGCCAACGATAACCTTTCCAACCCAATCCTTTAGGTTTGAACGGTAGGAAGCTTGATCTGCAAATGACTTCCCAGGAAGAATCAAGATTATTTGAGAAGACGCAATCTGATCAGTATCCGTTCGCCAATACAAGCCCTGCCCAGCTGATGATATTACTTTGCAGACCTGTACTTGTTCTCCACTGTTCTGGTTAATTGAAAAACAGAGCGTATCATCACTCTTTTTATACCACCTACCCTGTCGACGTTCTCCAGATGAATACAAAAAATCAAGGTAACCATTTCGGTCGAAATAGGCAGACCAGATAGAGCTATTCCGGGTTACACCAACAATCGTATTACCGACAAATTGATCAATACTCTCAACCTTATATGGATTTATGCTCTCTTCTGCTTGTACCGGAATTGCACACACCGAAACGACAACAAACAGAAGCATACAAAAAAGGTTATACATGTCGGTACTCCTTAAGACATTGCTCATTTAGCATCGGGTCATGACGGAAAGAGAGCTAATCGTGGCGCGAACCAGCGCCGCTAGCACGTGTCTTTTGGCTATGACGGGGTATCTAATCTGCTCCGCAATTGCATAGCGGCATAGTCTACATGAACTTTGTGCATCGCCAGTCCGATAAATACAGTTGCTGGCGATGATTATTTATTCCCAACTTCACCAGTATATTTACATGACGTAATTCCCTCTCGCCCTTCTTCAACACTGGCTAATTCAGGGTAAACATGTCCCACAAAAAAACCTATGGATACCTCGAAACGGACATACCGGGTTTGTCCGGCATCTAAAATAAGGGAAAGTGTACGATCAACTTCAGTAGAAGTCATTATTTCGTACTTACCAGGTTCTTTGTCTACATAGAAAAAACCTTGGGCAATAGCTTCACCAACGACTTCATTATTCATTTTAACTTCTGGCTGCAGGGCAGCGCCTAAGGCAGTTGTTCTGTAAAAATAAACCCTTCCGAAATCATCAGGCAACTCACTGATCGATGGTGCCATTTCCTGATAAGTAGGGCCGCTTGCACAGCCACCCATAAACGAGACAAAAATCAATAAAAATATAATGTTAGCCAACGATCTCATGAATTCTCCTTTAATTTTATTGATTAATGTTTCCAATTGGTAAGGATTTTGGACTGGCCAGTGGAGAGAATGTCTCTTCTACAGGTAAGAAGAAACCAACCAGGTGTTTATTAGACACAACGATGAAAGCCTCAAAGATATTTGAACCTTCAATGGTTAAAATTTGATCATTTGTTCTAAAGATATCTCCTTGAGTGATGGTATTGACGTAATACCATTTTGTTCCTTTTCTTAATTTCCTACTGTATCCGGTTCCTAAATCAATATGCACGTCATCAGTTAACTCAAAACCAGATTGGGGAGTGCTTTCATTTTCATATTGAACTGGAACTTGATCAATATGGACAAGATCAAATGCACAGCCAAGGAGTGTGGTTGCAACAATAACTAACGACAAAAAGATAATCTTATTCATTTAGAGATCTCTCCGGTGTCCTAGTATTTTTTGAGCCCTAACCGCAGTGCCTACGTACACCGTGTGCCGCAAACATTACCACTTTCCGCTGAATCATATTGTTAAATTTGCTGATTTCAGGTTGTTGTTTCTTTTCTTGCCATCACATTCACTCTGCGAAACGTTTCAAAACACGTTCCATCTTCTTGAGTCGTTTCTAGCACCATTTTTTTAACTACAGTGTCCCTAAAGGCTTTGGCGTCTTCTTCTGAGGTTATGCATTTGAGAAAAGGGACAATACTGGGTTGGTCTATCCACTTAACCATCGCCTCCGCATTGGGGAAATTTCTGTCTGCGTTTTCGCCCCAAACTGTTATTTCTGAAAAAGCGAATTGCTCAATTAATGCCTTGTATTCTTCAATATCAGGCATGTACCAGGGCCAGACAAAATCATTGAAATACTCAGCGAATTTGGTCTGTAGCATAACTTCTTTAATAACTTTGTAAAAAAATGAGCAATTGCCATCGGCTGCAAAGTTGAAGCGAACAGTACCATTATTTTTTAGAGCATCATGAACATTACTCAACAGTTTTTTATGATCTTTCACCCAATGGAGAGTGGCGTTTGAAAGAATTATCTCAAATTCATTCTTGAACCGCATTACGTCGATATCAAGGAGTTCAAATTTGAGATTATTTTTCTTATGGGTCTCTTTAGCCGTTGTAATCATCCCCTGGGAAGCATCAACACCAAGGACAAACCCATCAGGAACTTTACTTGCTAAGTTAGAGGTAATTGCACCATCACCACAACCAAGGTCAAGAATGTGTTCAGAGCCATGAAAATCAAATTCGGCTATTAGTTTTGCCCCCCATTCTTTTTGGTGGCCTGACGCTTTTTGGTATTTTTCTCCATCAAATTCAAAGGTCATTTATATGATTACCTACTTTTGAGTTTTGAACTAAAACGCCTCACATCACCGACCGTAAAAGGCCGAGAGAGATGAATGAACACCGCTTTATGCTGTACACGTTCATGTGATGGTTAGCATGTATTTACCAGAGATATACACTCGATTTTTTATGCATAATACTCAATTCAAAATATTCGCTACATGCCGATTGGGCAACGCCACAACATACATGCAGTGGTAACAAATGCTCCTCTCTTGGATGACAATATCGCGCAAATGGAGCCTGTTCCCAATTTTCTAACCTTTGGGTCCTTTCTTCTTCGCTAATATGGGGGCTGGAACAGGTGGCAATTAACCATTCTTCGAAAGTCTCGTTCATGGATTTTGATTCGCTGGTTTCGGGAGCAAAAAAAGCTTTCATATTATGGAAAGAAAATCCCGAACCAACGATAAGCAGCTCATCATACTGCACACCTGAAAGAGCTTTACCTATTTTTATGTGTTCAGCAGGATTAAGGCTTTGAGCCAGAGATAACTGGATACAAGGTATATCAGCCTCTGGATACATTATTTTTAGCGGAACAAATAAACCGTGATCAAAGCCTCTTGTCTTATCCAGCTTGCTTTCGATACCTGCGTTACTCAGTAATTGTTGAATCTGGTCAGCCAGAAACGGTTCACCCGGACAAGGATATTTAATATTGTACGATTCTTCTGGAAACCCGTAATAATCGAAAATAAGTGAAGGATTTGCACCAGAAGTAATGGTGGGTAGTTTTTCTTCCCAGTGAGCACTTATAACAACAATGGCGGATGGTTTCTTTATTTTGGTTACAATAACCTTCAAATTTTCCACCATTCCCTGGTGACTTTCCTCCCCAAAAAGTGGCATTGGTCCTCCACCATGAGACAAAAACAATACACGAGGTTTTTTGTTTTTCATTACCCACACCTTGCTTGATAGAAAAGACTAACGTTTAATTAATCGGCACGCTTCAGCGTATCGGAACGAAACGTAGCGAGAGAGTGTTAAGAAACCGATAGACATTAATTTTTATATTTAATTTCTGGAACAGTAACTCTTTAAACTTTCTCTTTCGTTTTTCCCCGCTGTATCAATTATTATTCTTTGTGTCTATTTATTTGTCATATCTCGTTTAGCAATTTTCCCAAAATAGAAGCGAAGGCCAGTAATATTGGACGTTCTTTGTTTATTCTATTTTTATGTTCCGTTTTATCAGAACATATCATTTCAATATTTATGTATCTTGCGTTACTTTGTGCTGCGACTTGTTCCCATCTCATCTCGAGATAACTTTATTGGATTACATGAATTGCGATTACACTGTTACCCAAAAGCAGATTGTCTGAAGCAATTCTATAAGAAAGACGATATCCCTCGCCTACAACTTACAGAACATAGATTCAAAGCTTGCTCAATTGTATCAATTCGCAAGTGTGTAATCCTGAGGTGTTCAGCTAGCATTTGGGAAAGAGTGGTTTTTCCTGTCCCGGGTAGACTCCAAGTGATGTAGAGAGTAGGTTTGTCTTTTTCATTATATTTATCTAATCGCAATGCTGACCACTGGAGGGATTCATAACGACGCAGTTGAATGAACACCACAAATCACAAAAAGCAGAAAGGTGCAAAGCGAGGAACATCGTAATAATTTTTCTGTTTCAAATACATTTTGCTTGTTTGCTTTGTTATTATAATACTTTCTTTTATATTATGATTTTATTGTAGTGGTTTTCCAAGTCTTTATTCTCAGTTCAACATTTACACCATTTCTAGCCTCTTCCTGTACCGTACTTTCATTATTAAGTACCTTTTTAGCGATAGCAATAATAGAAACATCGTCTCTTATATTTTTAGTTAAGAGACGATGTTTCTTTCTGTTCCGTACAGCTTTTGTCTTTTGCTTACCATATCTTTTTACCATTTACTTTACCAAATAGCGTTGATGATTTCCGTATCTCTGAAGTTCACTCCTTTGGTTTTTTTGAAGAAGAGACCTTCTGTTATCAGGTGTAAATATATTAGGCTTTGCGAAAGGATTCCTAAAAATATGGAAATCATAAGGAGCGGGTCGTTAGTCCAATCACAATAGAACGCAAAGCCTCGTTTAACATTATCAAAAAACCTTCCTGGGAATGTTTTTGTGTTTTTTATTTCACATTTAAAAATCAACTCTAGTTGGCAATATAATTCCCAACAATGCTTTTGGGTTGTGTTTATCTCTAATTCCACTGTATATTTCATTATCTACATAATATCTTTTAAATGTATTATTCCCTATAAGAACAATTATCAAATCAACACCTAACATATATTTATCAGATATCTCACTATTAACTTTGCCCCTTTGTGTTCCAGGCTTTATATCTCCACCTTGCACAGAAACGTCATCAAAAACACAGTGTTTTTCAACAAAATTTCACACTAATTCATTTTTGTATTTTCTATCCTCTTCAAGATAGTAACTAACAAAAAATTTTAGGTTTTTTATTCATATTGATCTCCGCCGCGAAAATGAACACCTTGTGATTAAAAACTGATTAATGGTTGTGTGCGTAGAGTTCGGCCAATCTCCTTGTCCTGTGTCCCGTAGTGTAATAACAACAATAAAATGTCCAACGTAAGGAGGCACCGCGATTCACAGTGACGTAACCGACACTAACTTTGCCATAACCGGCAAGCTTAAGTCCGCTTGAAACGTATGATTAAAAACTATTTTCTGTGGTTTCAGTTTTTGTAATAATATTTCTTGTAATTTCCTTAACAGATGTATCATGCCAATTTAAATACCCAGTAGTTGGTAAATAGCCAGGTATTGGTGTGTTATCAAGCCTTAAAGGCAAATATGTATTCATCACTTTCTTCAAAAACTCTTGCTTGAGCAGCCTTTCGCTCATGATTTGTCCAGTTTTTCTTGGTAATCTTCTGAAATTAACATAACGCAATACTGCATCTTCCATAGACATTCGTTAGATGGATATAGCATCTTTTCCCATAATCCGCTTTAACATATTCATCAAAGAACACCCCTCCTACTTTTTTTGATACTTTCGGCAATACTTCTGCTATTTCTCTATCTTTTCCAGCAAATGATATTGCAATGTCAAATCAAGACCTAATTGAATTACATTTATATTTTCCTCTAAAAATTTTCCTATCTCGCCATTTTCAGCACCCATTAAATCACTATAAAACAAGAACAATCCATCAACTGCTTTTGGCTGTCCAGAGATCTGTTTTAAGTTAATGAACATTTTGAAAATTGCACCTGCTATATCGGCACCCCAGAATTGCGTTTTCCATATTAGCATTTCCAAAGGAAGATCCTCATTTGAATTAGCAAAATTCGCTTTTCTAAATCAGCTCCATCAAATTTGGAATTGACAATCAAAGAGTCTGAGAAATCTGTACCGAATAATTTAGTCCCTTGAAAATGCGTTACAAAAATGGGAATTTGAAAATGAGCTTTATCTATAAAAAGGCTGATGTTAAATCCTAGCTTCGTCTAAGCAAATAACAATTACTTAGATTTATTTTTCTTAATTTTTCTTTTCTTAAAATTAACTCCCCGAAAAATCATAGAGATCTTTGGTGAGGGGATGATCTGGATGTGGTAAAGGTTTTTCTAACTGACAGATAATAGGTTCTCATTTGCCCAAGGCGCCATCTCCGAAACCATTCAGTTTGTCTATATGTCTTTGAGACTTTGTTTTTAGTCTATTTTTCATATGTTGCCTTCAGACTTATTAAGAGTTTACAATCCCGGTGCCGATTCAAGTGCCGTGTACGATTCATTGCGGCGCAGGTCAGCACCGGG
>CALNZA010000001.1:1927500-2422029 GCA_942490935.1 Desulfocapsaceae bacterium | reverse complement strand
GTGACATCATCGTGTCATGAGGTCGAAAACGCGAAGCGGACGAATCCTTTCGATCAACAGAGATGAGGTTATTGATCACGCATCATTATTGCGTCATGCGCTTGTATTACTTCAACCTCTTCATCGCAACGAGCCTAGCTTCCACTTCAATGTGTCTAAAGATGTGTTACAAGTACGTCACGGGCAGCACGCGAAAGTGCTTTTTAATGATGGTGAGTCAAGTTGCCCGCCTGGCGCGCTTTGAATCGGACTATCGATTTTGTCGGTATCAAAAATGTCTACGGAACAATAGTATCAAATTTCTCTACCTCATGAACTAGCCGTTGTATTTTCCGAAAATCGCAAAAAATCAAGTCAGCAAAAAGCCACAATCAGAAACATCATCAATCATCATATCATCATCATCAACAACAACACCGCTCTTCACTCAACAACACATCATTACTCAATAGAGAATATCAGAATCATCCACCTTTTAAAATGACAAGCTCGGTCGTAGACTACGAAGACTTGGTCACGACTTCGTTTAGCGACACGAATCGAACTGTCCGTTCCAGTGTCCGTCCTCGTTGGGAACGCAAACAGCAAGCTGCTGATCGCTTTATTCCCAATCGAGGTGCCATGGACATGGATGTCTCCGCACACATGCTTCGCAACAACAACGAGAATAGTCGAAACTCTAGCAATAATGCAAGGTGAGTGAGTCGTGCGTTTTGCCTCGAAAACGTGAAAATCCTAGTTTTCCATTCTCACAATACTATTCCTTCCTTTATTACGTTACAGCATGAGCTCCTTGAGCAGCGTTTCCGAAGCTACCAAGGATGAATACCGTTCGGCCTTGGGAGAAACTTTGCTTGGCATTGACCCTGACAAGTCGTCGTCTCGCATCCTCAGTTTCAAGGACAAGGCTCCAACCCCTCGTGGTGATACCATCAACAATCTCAACATTCTCTACTCTGCCACGGCCGGATCCTCGTCTCGTGTCAAGAGTAGTAGCAGCAAACAGCTAGCCAGCCGTCAAATTCCCTCTGCGCCCTCTCGTATCCTCGATGCACCCGATCTCTTGGATGACTATTACCTGAACCTCTTGTCTTGGAGTGACACAAACATTCTTGCAGTGGCACTTTCCCAGACCGTCTATCTTTGGAATGCTGGAACAGGTGATATTCAAGAGCTGTGCTCGGTCGAAGGCGACAATGACGCACACATTTCCAGCGTCTCGTGGGTGCAACAAGGCGGAACTCATTTGGCCGTCGGTACCTCGCACGGCACGACCCAGCTATGGGACGTGCATGCATCCAAGCAAGTACGATCCATGGATGGCCACACGGAACGTGTCGGTGCTCTTGCCTGGAACAAGCACATTCTCTCGACTGGTAGCCGCGATACGTGCATTGTGAACCATGACGTTCGCGTCTCCCGACACAATATCGCAACCATGCGCAGCCACTCTCAAGAAGTCTGCGGTCTCGAATGGAATAAGGAAGGAGACACTCTTGCCAGTGGAGGTAACGACAATAAGCTTTGCTTGTGGGATGTCGCTACTTCGTCGACTGCTTCGCCTCGTTTTGAATTGACGGATCATCAGGCAGCGGTAAAGGCTCTTGCTTGGTCTCCTCACGAACGCAACTTGCTAGCAACGGGAGGTGGTACTGCCGACCGTACCATCAAGTTTTGGAATACTCGCACTGGTGCACTCTTGAACTCAATCGATACCGAGTCTCAAGTCTGTGCCCTGCAGTGGAATCCGTACGAGAAGGAGATTCTTTCGTCTCATGGCTTCGCCCGCAACCAATTGTGCTTGTGGAAGTACCCGTCCATGGCCAAGATTAAGGAGCTGGAAGGCCACACTGCTCGTGTCTTGCACATGGCGTGCAATGGAGGCACCGTCGTTTCTGCCGCTGCCGACGAGACTTTGCGATTCTGGGACGTTTTCGCTCCGCCTGCAAAGAGCAAGACCAAGGGACGCAAACGAGCTGCAGCCAGTGGAGGTATGGATTTCGCCTCCATGAAGTTGAGTCGCACAATGGAACTTCGTTAAACAGAGAGCTGCATTACGAGAGAAGAATACGAAACTGATGGAGACTAATAGTGGCATTTGTTGTATCTTCCTGTCTTGAAATTTTTGTTCTGTCCTGTCCTGTATTCGCCCTCTTTTGTCTTGACTTTCTCGTTTCTTCCTCTTTACTCGCTCCCACCAAAACCCACCCAAATAAAAACAGGTACGCTCTTAAAGGTGTTGGTTGTTGTCCTGTTGTTGAACTAAAGATTGTCTCACATATTCCTTCCTCGTTGTTGCTTCCGAGCTGCCATTTTCATTCGTTCACAGCAACAGTACCACCTAATAATACAGTAGATACCAAATGTAGTTAAACGCAGATGATAGAATGTAGCACATACCATTAATAAAACTAATACGGTATTTTATTGCATCCTCTCTTCTATTCTTGAGCATCTAGATTAAAGATACTCTGTTGGTCATTCCAATTCTTTGGATCGAGAAACCACGCATGCGTCATGTTTGTATACAAGAGTGGTCGTTCAATGTCTTGAGAATTGTTGGCGAGTCCAAAGTGAAGAATACGACAATCAAAGAGCACCACATCCCCAAGCTGCAGTGACGGACGCACCAAGTGTTGCAGCATTTGTTCGTTTTCCACCAGACTCAATTCCGTAGTGGCCGTAAAGGAAAGCTGATGAGAGTTGTGAATAAAGGCAGTTCCACCGACTGGCGTTGATCCAGTCGCACAGCCATCACGATCCACTTCCATTTCCACCTTTTCAATTCCCAGACAAAAGGCATTGATGTAGTGTGCTGGTAAACAGTCGACATGTTCAAACAAGTGCGGTGTATCGGCATGAAGTGCTTGATCGGCAGAACCCGGCAAACTAACAATACCTCCCATGGGTCCAATTCGCAAGGGTTGAGGAGATCCATCGGGACCGGATCCATTGAAATTGTACCTGGCCACATTTCCTTTATACAAATCTTCGTTTCGAGGATTCATGGTGCGTTGGACAATTTCCAATACAGTGGGATGAAATTGCAAACATGAATGAATATTGCCGTCTGAATAGGATGCAAGAACATGTGCGGATAACGAGTCATTTTGTTGTTGTTTTCCTTGTTTGTTGTTGTTGTTGTTGTTTTTCTTGACTGTGCTTCGTGTCGTCGCATGGCTCTCAAGTGCGGTCCATCGCGCAAATCCATGCGCAAGTCTTCCCGCATGGCCAATTCTCGATAATTGGTCGTGTGCACACCTGCCCTCTTGATTTGAATTCCATTCCTCTCGTTTAAAATGTCAGAGGCTTGTTGCAAGTCTTGCAAAACGGCACGTCCCCACTCGAGACACTGGTTGGGATGTAACAAATTTCGAACAATGCAATATCCAAAGAGTGTGAGGAGAGAAGAAGCACGGTGAATGTCATGTGGCGTCAGTTGGAGGGGGTGGCACGAGCGTAGTTCCATGGCCGAGGGCGTGATTGTGGCGCTTGCCAGCAATTGTCGTTCCTTTGCGAGAGAATGTGTCGAGGGTAGCCATGGACAGGAAGTTTGATTAATGGGACATGGGTGTTTGATGCGGGCCGTAAATGATGCAGTTGTAGTAGTAGTATCGTCAACCCTTTGTACCTCGGACCATACTCGGTCGTCAAAGGTATCAGTATCGTTCTCCTTCATGCCGACAACAATCATAATGACACCGTTGGGCACGACGTTTTGTTTCACTAAACTGAAATCATGTATATCCTCACACTCAGTAGAGACGATTGCTGCATCCACTAATTCTGTAGATGTGGTCACGACTTGCATTCCTCTTGCTTGGAGGGCAGCCGTCCATTGGTCATGACGACAATAGACGCGTCGTTGGGAAGCAAAAATGGATGGATTCCAAGATAAAAAGTACTGCGTCAACCACAAGACTCCTTGCTCTTCTATATGGTGCAATGATGTAGTGTCTTGATCTTGTTCATCGTCACTGCCAAAGGCACCCCAGCAGTCGTCGTCGTCGTCATCCGAGGGCGCCGCCGCCATGTTGACGAGCAAACTTTTGTAACGCTGTCGGAGGCAGTTGAACTCGTGTATCAATCGAGTCACGTCTTATTTTGAATTTTTCGCGCGCCACTTTCTAGCGTTCTGATTCTTTGATGTTTCATTCAAATGTTGATTACAAATTACGAGTTGTACTTAGGGAGAAGGATAGGGAGTGCGCGCGCGCCATGGCGCCAAGCCATCCATCAGTCATCTCGAGTTGCGCGAATAATGCAACAAAGAGTCACACCAAAGAAACGTCAGACAGCATGCACCAAAAACAATTCAATAACGCCTCACTACTCTACTCTCTCCCTACTCTATAAATCATGACGGACGAGACCCGCCGTCGCCATTCCGTCGACAGCGAACCAGCCGCAAGGAGAGAAGCGCTCGAGTCTGACTCGCTCCTTCCAACTACCACTGTCAATAATACACATGACGACGACACACATTATGAACACCACGATAATACTGGCATTCACGTCTTGGCCACCATTACCGAAGGCGTCTTGCAACGCATGGATAGTTTTGTGGAAACAACGGAACATGTCGCACACGACGTTCAAGAGGCCATTGTCGAAGAAATTCACGTTTGCGAAGAAGCCCTGTTGGAAGAATTGCACGAGGCGGACGAGGGAGACGTCTTTTTTCTGGAAATGTCGTTAACCAGAAACTTGTCCATTTTACCCGGAGATCGTAATTTAACCGAGGCAGTCGATGAAGTGGCGGAATTGGTAGTGCATCATCCAATATCCGATTATCCTCATGCCGACGAATTGCACCTTGCCACGGCGGAAGAACAAGATGGGTTGGAAAAACAAAAGCATGAAACGACAAACAACAACGACGACGACATCATTGAGTGCCTATTTACTATTAATGAGTGCCGTCATTGCACTCTCGTCCATTGGTCCCTTTTTAGATCTTCAAGTGGGTGTGGCGCCCTGCATGAAAATTTATTGGCGCATGACGGGTACTGCCATGCTCTTGGCGCCTCTGGCCATTCGATCCATGATTGTGGATGGCATTCCCCATTTGACCATGACTCAGTGGTGTACCTTTGGTATGGCCGCCGCGTCCTATGCCATCATGTGTCTTGCCTTTGTCCTGGCCTTGGATTATACGTCTGTCGGAAATGCCGTCATTCTTGCCAATTCCCAATCGCTCATTCTCTTGGCGGGCAAACTGCTGGTCGGTGCTCGGCTCTTATGTATGGAAGGAGTGGGTGCGCTCGTGGCATTTGCTGGTGCCGTCTTGTGTTCCAGAGATCACTCGAGCATGTCGGCGTCTCCCGAGGATACGGCAGGATTGTCGACTCTGTATGGGGACTGTCTGGCCATGATTTCTGCCGTCGGTGGTGTTTTCTATCTCGTCTTTGGAAAGTCGCTGAGATCGCATATTCATGATGTCTATGTATTCATGTTTTTCATCATGATTTTGGGATCCACCTTGACCTTGTTGTACATGGTAGTGACGGGACAAGAGGTCAAGTTTTCACGCGACGAAAATATTGGAATGTTTGGATGGATGACTCTGACTAGGGCCGATCGATTTCCACTCGAGGTGGCAATGGTGGTGGTGTGTAACTTTATGGGAGCGCTTGGTTATGTACGAGCCTTTCAGTACTTTGATAATCTCGTCATTTCCGTGGCAGCCTTGATGGAGCCCGTCGTGGCGACCTTTATCGCCTTTGGACTTGGTGTCGGTACTCTTCCTGGAACCATGGGATGGATTGGTAATGTCTTGGTGGCGACTGGAACGCTGGCAGTCGTATATCCAACTGTGGAAAAGGCGGGTAGAGGAGGAGGGGCGCATTAGCTACTGGTGGCTGTGCTAGTTTGCCCATTGTATGTACTGTCTGCTGTATATAATTGTAGCTAACGTCGTGCAAGTATCATTGTAAAGTAATGTATATCATTGCATTCTCTCGTTGAGAACTCCTTCTCTACTGGCATAGCTGACAATCGCGATATCCAAGCCATACATTCGAGCATGTTACAGATTTCAATCGCTCGATTTATTCACAGTCAAGATCCCCAAAAAGAGTTGTAGATGCATCTTTATTGGGTCCCCAGTGAATAGTACTGTATCATACTCCATATTATGCATAACTCGCTCTTGCCCCATCCACGCTCTTTTACTTAACGCTGTGCATTATGACTTGTTCTTCGGTTGGAAAAGACGGACAGACAAGTCCGAATTTGGTCCATTTATAATACGATGAGGAGTTGTAGTATCTGATATCTCTCATTCACACAAAGGACCAATTTCTGGCGGTCCGCGCCTGTCAGCAATCGTATATACAGCCTGGGAAAAACACCTACGTTGCAAAACTTGAAGCGATTTATTTTGCGGGAGTGGGATACGATGACTTTCCGAATCTTTGGCGCCATTCATCGAACACTATTGTCAAGCCATCTATACTGTTGTATTCATACCGGTACAAGAGTAACAACCAAATCAGCTCAAACATTATGACTACCCACCGCCAAAAGAGAAAGAGCTTCCACCTCGACAATGATGGCTTTGACGATTCGAACGAAGCTGCTGAGCTTGGCACCTTGATGGAAAATGCAAAATTTCTAAATGTCAGTCAGAACAAAAGCAGCAAGTCGGTACGTTTCGCAGATGTCGTTGAGTCTCGTGAATCTGATAAGACTCAAGAAGAGGTCGGTCTTACATGGTTAACGGTAAGTTAGTTGTGTCTACGACTTGTGCTACTGACAACTCTGCTATTCTGCTTTTCTCACTCGCTCCTTCTACTCGTTCGCTCTTCCCTCACAGAGATACGAAGTTGACGTAATCCGAGGTTCCAACAATGAGACAGCCCGTCTTATCGCGGTAGATCATCCTTCGCTTACAAGTAGCGAAGATCTTTGTGCTCGAGGTCTAGAGCACAGGCATCCGGACAGGTTCAAGGAGCGAAAGTCAAACAGAAGAATCGCTTTCGCGGCTGTGATGGAGGAACAGGATCGTCAGTTTAAAGAGTCCGTGACTGATGTTGAAGCTACATCTCTTATTTATCGAGAGTTTGCTCTCATCTGCCAGCTGGAGGCACGCGAACGTGGCATGAACGATGCCAAGGTTGCCGCCGCAATCGCTAGGACACCATCAAGCCCAAGAGCGACCAAGAAGCCCTTTAAAGTTCCCCATTTCTTCAAACGAGGACCTCTAGGAAACAAGAGGTTTCAGCTTCTATGCTCGCCGGAGATGGTAGATAAGTTGGAGAGCGGAGGTTCAGTGAGCAGCTGCAAAGTTTTTGAAATCGTGAAAGCAATAATGTGAGACACAAGCTCGAGCGAGTTCGGTGTAATATCAATTTTGGTTGTATAGTACATATGTATACATATATAATATGAAGTTTTGTTTATTACAATCGAGTTTTGGTCTCTAAATAGTACACAAGCAAACAGTAGTGTGCTTCTTGAATAGCTATCGCATCATGCCTGCTCTCTCTGGATTCTCGTCGAGGCGGATGCTCCATCAGTCGTGACCCAACAGCTTTGTTTCGTTTAGGCACATATTGCAGTCACGTCAGCATTCTTGGTTGACCCCTTGAGTGTTCGGGTACGTTCATATCAGGTGATGTGTCTTGCCAGGCTGTGCGGGCGACAAGTCTTTACAATGTAGATACGAAAGAATAGCTCGGGAGGTAGCTCGTACATAAGCTTTTCTACGTTGAATGTCATGTCAGGTCTCATGTCAGATTCTTGTAAAATGTTTGTTTCAGTTCAGGTGTACACGCAGTGCATGGTGTGTGTCTATAGTAGCAGCAAGCACCCTTTTCTAGCAGCAAATTCAACGTCGGTCGCCATCTGACTCAAAGCTCGAAACCCAATTCTTCATCATCTTCCCCATAGTAGTCCAACATGTACCCCGTCACCCACTCTCCTTCTTCACTGCTCGTGTTTTCATTTCGTGGTGATCCCTGTTTTGAACTCTTCTTTTGTCGAGCATCTAGCACGCCTCCAAGCCATGTATCCTTTGGGATCTCTCCGACTCCAAAAGACCTTTCTGTTCTTTCCCCGTCTTTTCCTCCCCCAAAGATCTTGCCCACGCCTTGAAAGGCTTTCCCTGCATCGCCAATGGATATTCCCTTTTTCTTCTTTTTCTTCTTGTCCGTTTCCAGTATCATCCGTCTCTCCGCCAGCAAATGATGATGGACGAGCACTCGTCCCCTGTCGATTCTTCCCCTGCTTACTATTCCCACCGGATGACGTCGACAGCTTGACTGTCGCACCCGGCTCATTGACGTGTACTTTAAAATTTCGTGCCAACGTGGTAATTACCGAAGCTGTAAAGGGCTCGACAATCCACGCCCACCCACGAAACGGTCGGATTTCGACTTCCCATACCATTTGCACGTCTCTACCAGTAGTTGCATCTTGTTCAAACCTTACTCGCCCTTTATGAGTAAGGACTTGATAAGTAAACAATCCCGGATTATCGACTGTATAACAGACTTCATCCGGTTCCACATCCACAAGGCGTTCGACCAAAAAGGGTGGTACAGTCATGCGCCGTTCGTCGTCTAGCTCTTGAGGCGATGGCAGCGGCAGTCCTCCTCCTTGTTTCCACACAAAGTCAATCCATTCTTGCGCAAGTTCATCTACTGCAATTCGTGGTGACAGTCGTGTCGTTTGTCGGTAGAGTTGGGGCGTACCGAGGTACGTGTCTAAATTTCCGAGAATAGTTTTCAAATTGACTTCCGTCACAAATGCCCAAAATTGCGCGTCCACACTTGTTTTCGCTTCAAATTCCACAATCCACACGAGTGTTGTGGAATAATCCTCTTCTTCGATGAATTCGACACTGGCTTGATGAGAATTGGAAATGAGATAGTTTTGCAATGCACCCAATTCCGTCATGCGATATCTCACTTCATCGACTCGACTGGAGAGTAATGTTTCTTGGATTCCAAAGGGTTGGAGAGTCCGTTCTAATTCCGATTCTTGCTTGACTCGGAGTAAGAGTCCACCGCCTTGTTCCCATTGATAGGACAGCCATGCATTCTTGGCTTGACGAGGAGTAATGTCCGGTATTGTTTGGTCGACTTGGACGCGAACTGGATAACTGAAAACCGAATGGAGCAAACAACAAAACCAAACTACAAGCCATGTCCAACTCGACAAGCAAGTGAATGCTCTCATCATGACGTCTATTGCTTAGCAGAGGCGTACCAACAGCGAGGTGTCATTGAGGTGTCATCATCAAATCAGCATCTCTCGCCGAAACTCATCCATCGGCAACTTGAAGTGACTTTGACGTTTCATAAAAGTATCAAAGTCACAAAAGAAGATTTTCTTCAACAATGATAAAACTGATGCCGAGACGAGAGAGCATCAGAGATACTGAAAGTATCGACCAAAATGGCGACAACCATGGCATCTTCATCACTGTTTCACATGTTCCTATGTGTTTTAGTACTACTGCTACTATCATTTGAGTCAGCATTTGCATTTCAGCCGTCATTTCGCGGCGCGCCAAGAACATCAATCTCATCATCATTACTCCATCAAATAAGTGCGGATGCATCGTCTTTGTCCACCATTTCTTCCACAAACAATGATACGACTACTGATACCAACATACATTCCCTCAAGAAGATACTTCACAAGCTCATGGCACCCACAAACCGTGGTCGAACCACGTCTCTCACATTACAAGACGACATTGACACTCATGTTCAAAAACTCGAATCCCTCTGCACGCTCGAAGCACCCGCCAATAGTCCTCTTGTGGATGGTTCGTGGATTGTGGATTACACCACTGCACCACCACCCTCGAATGGTCAGCTGGGTCCCCTTGTCGGAACGGCAAAACAGGTGGTTTCGCTCCAAGATGGAACCTATCGCAATCTCTTGTCGGTCCCACCGCATGACTGGTTAACGGCCAGCCTCGATGCCACATGGCAAGAATGGGATGGAGTCTATTTGGATAATAACAAGGATTCTCTAAAACAAAATACATGTACGACACCCAATATCGGTGGTTCGTGTTGGAAAGTCACGTTTCAACGTTTAACGATTCGTCTCTTTGGGCGAATACCACTCGTTTCTCAGAAATTTCAAAATACCGAGCGAATATGGCGAACCACTTATTGCGATGACGATACTCGCATTGTACGAGCCGGACGAACGGGACGACAAGACGATGAAATGCTCTTTTACATGACGAGAGAATCCTAATTATAATGTTGATTTCTATCGCTTTAAATTATTGAGTCGCGCCTCTAATTCATTCAAGGCGGGATCCTCGGCACTGCCTGCGGGCTGTGCCACCTTTTGCGATGCTCCCGTTGCTGCTGTGGTGGCAGTCATGTTTGTCGCTACACCCAGTGGCGCATCGGGAATTTCTTCTCCAAACGATACTCCAATTTCATCCAAAACTTGTGCGACAATGCGGTCTTCTTCTTCTTCCGTTCCTTCTTCCGCCAGTGCATCATCGAGTGCATCGCCCATGATTTCTTGCATCATTTCACTCTTTGCATTTTCTCGTTCAAAATCCGCCATCATTTTGTTGATTGCTGGAACATCGACCGCCTTGTTCATCTTGTGCTATGTGAAATAGAATGTGAGTAAAATATATACTCTATAGTAGTAATATATACATATATATATATATATATCTTACCATTGCCTTTGCAGTATTGGACATGGCTTCGGCCATGGCTTGATGACTCTTTACCGTTTGCAGTTTGAGGGCACAGCCCTGCAAATGACTTCGCATTTCAATAAATTTCGTAATGTACTGTCGTGTTCTCACCAAGTCCTAATCATTGTTATATATTATATAATGATAGATTGAGAATACCATGACATGTATATAATAAGAATAGTAGTACTATTAGTACTACAGTACATACCTTGGCCATGATTTTGACAGATGACATTTGTTGTGCCTTTGCCGCCTTTTTAATCTCCATGGTCAGGCGCTTTTCTTCTCGTTCCAGAGCCACCTTTTCACGATCCAATTCTCGAACCGCCCTGTTAATCTATATAAAGAATGTTGAGCTTGAGAAAAACAAAGAATGGAAATAAAAGCGGCACAATGACAATGGTATGTGTACACACCATTCGCTTATTTTCTCGCAACACTTCCTTGAGTGGCTTTTCTTTTCCAAATATAGTTCCCATTTGCTGTGAAATATACAAGCAGTAGTAGTGTTTTGAGCAAAGGAAAAGAAAGAAGCGTTGCTTATGATGTTTGCAATGATGAAACGCAGTGAAATGAGTGCTGAATTTAGTCGTGTTTTGGTGTTGGGTCGTGCTTTTGCGGAGAAACTCGGGATTCAAGAGAAAAAAGCGAGTCATGAGTCCTCCCTCCAACGCCGCGCGACGCGATCGACGCCCGGACATTAAATGGCGCCGCACCCTCGGTCGGGAATGCCTTTGTGCAGCGACGATAAGACAAAACACTGTTACACAACACCAAAGAGCAAGGAGTATTGTGGTGGTGGACTCGATATTTCATATCCATTTTTGCTTCCCAACGACGATGAGAGCGACGACTGGAGCTGTCGTGTGATGACATCATAATGGACTTGCTCGAGGAATGCAAGTCTTGACGACTTGCTATATAATTAGCGTGTTTTACCAATGTCGAAACAATGATTTTCGTTGCGGACAATCAAGAGTGCAAAGCCGTTCTACACGCCGAGTGCGTGATGTGTGGCTGCCGCGGTGAGAGTTGGAACGAATTGCTTGTAGCGAGGCATGGTTGCGTTGGTGTCAAACGGGCTACAGGAATGGGTGAGACTGCACCTTAGCTTGGACGCCGTCACAACTATTATCCTGTGCTCGACGTTGGGCACAAACGATGTGGACTTGCTGCTGTGTCGAGTGCCGCGCCTCTGGAGCCTCCTCGGCCAGCCCAGCAGATGGGCGAGCAGGATGAGCAGCTTACGAAGAGCTGAAACAAGCAATCTGGATTCAGCATTTGCTTTGGTAGAAATCCATGGAGAGGGTTTGGTACATGTTATTCTTGCGCTATGCAGTTTGTCGATGATGGTGGTCGCGCGCGACCAGGTAGTAGGTGGAGTCGCTCGAGTCGTGGCGAACAAGATAAGATTCCACAACCGTATCTTTTTCATTCTCGTTTGCGCTCACAAATCCAAATTCACACGAGCAAAAAGCAAGTAGACTACAAAGCATGATTCTCTCTCCCTACAGCCTTGAAACGTTGTTCAACCGTCGTAGACGCAAGGTTGATGTTGCTCCGGAAGAAATCTTCAAAGACGACGAGACTATCCATCCTCTTTCCCGTCATGTTTCTCTTGAGCTTGGTGACACGACTCCGAGATGTCAGATTCGTCTTGGTATTCAACGAAACCTCTTTTTCCGTCCTGGTGATACAACGTCCTCCGTCCTTTTCGCTCGTTCAGGCAAAGCTTTTCCAGACTTGCAAGTCACTAGCGAGCTCAATGGCATTGTAGTCTTGAAAGACTGCATCTCTGAAAAGGCCGTGGCAGTCGTTGTTCCCTCCTCAATTTACAACTTTGCAATCTATGCTCCTCGACCGTCGTTTGCAGGCCAAGAGTCGGTGCATCTGTTTTCTCATCAAGAGTTTTATGAATATGCAACTGTCCGACGAGTGGTTGACAAGAAGGTCCTTGGCGTGCACACCGTGACTAGCAACAAGAACAACACGACGACAAACCATATTACTAATACGCCAACATGGACAATTCATTCCTTCCAAAATGTTGCACACTGTCCCTATGATTGCATCCAACACGTCATTAAGAACCAGGAAGAAACCCCCGTGGCATTTACTCGATACAGAATGCCAACGTCGTCGCACCTGCCGAATTCCTACATGTTGGCAACACGCAATGGCAGTGCCGATCCAATCCTCATGATTCTACTCGCTGCCATTGCTGATCAAGTGGACATATCATGGCATTGATGATTACAAAGTTGGAGACCCGTCACTAAAGAATGATGCTGACGTGGCTGTACATTTTAGATCATTGCATAATACATCTTTAGACACATGTAGATCCACTAGCTACAATACGCACAGTGCATTCATCTTTGTGCTAGCTGCATGATGATGCCGTAGAGTATGCAATAGGCTACATCACCTTCAATATGATGCAGATGTCTTACGTTCCTTCTCGTATTAGCTGCATCGTAATAAAGAGGTTATGAGCTTGGAAGGAGTTTCGCGAGCATCGCGCATCATCATCCTGCCGGCGGCGCCATCGTCATCATCACCTGAGCGCCGCATGACTCGTTTTAACTGTAAGTGGAAGGTCCAAACGCCGTAACGCCATTGCCATTTCTTGTTGGTTGTCAAGGAAAGGAACATTGTGTGTATACGGAATAGCTCTAACTTGTAGAATGTTGTGCCTGAGATTTGCTCGTCATGACGCCGGGCGCCATTCCGGAATGGCCAAACGACTTTTGTCCCCATCCAGACTGCCATTGTCACTGTGGCATCCATCACGCCCACTGTACGTTTCCTTTTCCGCATCATCCTATACTCCAATGACAAAACAGGAAGAAGAAGCCGAAAAGGCTCGAGTCGCAACATTGTCGGATTATCAAAAGGAAATGGAGCTGCGAGACATTGACCGCCAAATTGCCAAATTGAGCATGTTGCGTGGCATTAACAATGGCGAACTGTATACGTTTCGAGGAAAGTACAAGGCGTTGGCACGAGACTATGGATTTCCATTCATGGGATGGTATTGGTGTTGTTGGAGTGCGTCGTTTGCATTGTGTTATGGATCGATTCAAATGGGACTCATTGATGCCGCTTCCATTCTCCACCAAGTGGACGAATGGACTGGATACAACATTGCGTCCCATGTCGATCCGACACTGGGTGCGATTGGACTTGCCGTGGTTCTGAATGAAGTACTGGAACCTGTTCGACTGCCTATTGTAGTCATGACGACGAAACCTGTCGTTCATTGGCTTGGTTTGGGACCAAAGTATTAGCAAAACATATGCAATGCATGCATGCAGATTCCAGATTCAAAATGAATGAAACAGAAACATGAAAAGGCAATGTACTTGATAACAACAACAAGGTCGATTGGTTCAGTTTGTAAACGTGATTCTACATAGATATGATTCTACTACTCTACTTTTTGTTGTTTTCCCCAACAACATTTACTCTTTCATACCATCAATCATTTCATTTTCACACAGTGTTGTTATAGTTTGCACCATCATGGCGACAAGTGGCTTACTTGGTAGTACTGCTTGTCGAGCAAAGAAGAGTGGGAGGAGCAGGCGTGCTACCCGGATGACTGATGACACTGGGTCCCGTCGTACGAGCAGACTGTTTTGCAAGGCACGACAAATGAGCTCGAAGACGACAGGAAAACTTTCCACATTGACACGATTTCATGAGTCCAACGGCAGCTTGAGCACAAATGGCACAAGTCGCCGATTTGGTAGTCGCTCCTGGCGTGACACGATTGATCGTGGTGCGGTCCTTGTGGTTGTTGGATTTGCCAGCACTCGTGGCAGGAGTATTGGCAGTCAAGGGTGGAATGGAAAAGGAGACGGATCCTCGCGACATTGTAGCAGTACTAGTCGATTCGCCGATGCGAGTGTCGCCAGCAGCATCTTCCATATTAGTAGTCGTCGTAGTCGTACATGTATACGCCGAGCTTGTCGCAGTCGCATCCTTGAGTCGACGTTCCAACAAGGCCACCTTGGTCTTGAGCTTGGAAACTTGCTTTTCACTCGCGGCACGGTCCATGCGAATCCGTTGCACGTCGTCTTGATGCGACGCCGCCTGGACACGTAGACTTTGAGCTTCCTGTTCCGCCTTGCCCAAGGATTCTTGCAAGCGTTCATTGTCGTGACGAGCCTTGGCTTGAAGCTGTTCCATTGCTTCCGAAAGAGTCTTGTTGGCATGTTCCACTTGGTGAATGGCATCTTGCAAGACTTGGGCTGTAGTTTCCGTCTCGGCCGCCGTGGACGTGGCATCTTGCAACATGGTACGAGCTTGACGTAATTCCTGTTCCACCATGGCGGCACGATCCTTGCGAGCTTGTTCGACAGCATGATGCTGGTCGGCGGTATGCTCAAGTTGCTGTAATTCTTGCGTCACGTGTTGCAATTCGTGTTGCAACGTTTTGATTTCGTCTTGCAATTTCGTAGCTGCCCGTTTCATGTCCTCCTTTTCCAATTTCCATTGACGCTCTTGCTTCTTGGCACGCGCCAGTTCCGTTTCCCGTTGCAACAAATTGGCCTCCATGGATCGTGCTCCTGCCGCCACTTGTTCCTGTTCCTTTACCAATACATGAGCCGCACGCTTGGTTTCCTCCACAACCTGTCGCAATGCTTGCAACTGCGTCGCCATGCTGGCAGCACACGCTTCGGCGGCATCGGCATCGGCACGGGCATTGGCGGCTCCTTGACTGGCAATGTGCAGAGCTTGGACGGTACGTTCCATGCGTTCATTCGTCGAGGTGGCCGATTCGCGCAACGACACATTGGCCGCCGTCATGGCGGCCGCATGGGCCTCGGCCTCTTTGAGTTTCTATAAGAATATAGAGTGAGAATATATAAAATATGGATATAGCACAGTATAGACTATATCGCACTCTCGTACCTTTTCGAGAATCATGCATTCGCGCGTCTTTTCTCGAGCCACGTCGGCTGCATGTAAATGTTCTTGTGCGGATGATGGTGGCACCAATGGACGCATTTCCATGGCAGTATCCTCCTCCTCCTCCTCCAAAGTAGTAGTGTTGGTAGTGGCAAGCTGCAACACATCACCGAGCAAGCCCTTGAGACTGGTTCCCTGGCGAACAAAGGCATTCCACTGTTGATTTTCATGAGTGGACACGACGCTTCTTGGTGGGAGACGACAAGGACGACGACGCTGATGGATCTACCACCATCATGCCATCATTCCAACAAGTGGCAATGGATCGACTGCGATTTTCCTTTTCCATAGTTTGTTGGTGTGGTTGTACGTCATTGTCGTCGCAAGAAGAAGCCTCGCTTGGAACGGGCGATGCCGCCGCTGGAAGTAAAAGAGTGTCGTCGTGCTCGTGGACATTTTTGGGCGGCGCATCCGCATTGCTGCTGCTGCTGCTGGATGGTTCTGGATTTTCCACGGCAATCACCATGGTCTTGTTGTTTTCTGTCGTCTTTACAAAAAGCAGAAGAGAAGAAGGGTTGCTTTTTGAATGGAAAAGCAGCAGAGACGATGATGATGAGAAGAGAACAAAAAATGATGGCATGATTGATGAGGCGAGATTTTGATGCAGATTCACTAACCACGTACGGACTAACCACACTCTCCCTCCGACACTAACCGATCGTCTTCCCGCAATGGCGCAACATCATTTTTACAAGCACCGGCGACACACCTCAAATGCCCCTTCTGCATTGAAATCATTGGCGATAGCGACAAGGGCGGCAACGGAAACACTCACCATCTGCACCGATGTTGCTGCGAGCCACGCGTCAAGCTTGCAGGGAGCAACTCTTGGGCCTAGCGAGCGAGGGCTCAGCGACTTTGGGAGGCAGTCGCGGAGGTCGGGGAAGCAGCAAGTCGACTACTCAATGAACTTACTGAAGTGCTTCAGGTCCTCGAATTGGAATCGGCAAACCAAATGAGCAAGCAATGTGCGAAGGAGCCACCAAGGGGCGCCAGCCTCCCCATCATCGGCGGCGGCGCGCTGGGCGGCGCAACGAAAATGGCCACTGTGTGTCGCTTTCGGACTAGTAACGGCAAGAAAAGAGAGCGACTTCAAGGATGCAACGTCAAGCGCTGTCGACCTCACTCACCTTGGAGTCGCGCCGGGCGCCCCGCGGCTCTGGGCGGGTCGAGCGAGTAAGCGCGCGGTCGAGGCGAGAGGTGCCCCAAGAGCGACGAACTGCAGTGCAATCGAGAAGCTAAAAGCCAAATGGCAACGTGTCACAGCCCTGATCTTCATGAAAGCACGCTGCCTCCAAAAAGTCACTCGGGCAGCTTTTGCGGAGCGGGCGAAGAGGCGCCGGAAGCTCGAGGAGGAAGCGAAAGAGCTGGAGAGGCAAGAGGAGGAAGAAGAACAGGAGGAACAGGTCAGCAAACGGAAGAGACCGAACCAACCAAGATCCACCATGACAAAGCGAGAAACTCCCAGCTCAGCGTGAGGGAGTCAAGTGCCAGCGCTGCAGGGGCAGTGGGCAAGAGGCAAAAGCCAAATGGGCACAGACTCTAAGCGGAACCTGCAAACAATGTGTCGATTTCAAAAAAGTCTTGCGAATGGCCACAGCAGCGGAAAATGGCACTCGGCGCTCACCGGGTAGCGCTTTCAAGCAGGTTGAGGAGGCCCGCCTGGAGCCGCAAGGGCGCCGACTCAATAGCTTGACTCTTCTTGGGGCAAAAGCTGCCAATGATGAAACATTGTGGGCGAAGACAAAGCGAGGGAGCAAGCCTGTGTCACAAGTGAAACGAGACGCAGCAAGAAGACTCGCCAGCACTCTCTTAGCCGAGCCAAGCGGCGAAAATGATGGGCTCGACAAGGCAACGGGAAAGGCGCAGCTGACCGCACTTGAAACAAAGTCTCGACGAGCGTGCAGTGGGGATCGCGAGTGCTTGGCGTCAGACAACGCGGATGGTGGAGCGACGAGCTCAGCATTGCGCGTCCGACTTGCACTCACCTCAGGCGAAGCTGCCTGAGCCCAGAGAGCTGCCAATCCCGCGGTGAACGACTTGGAAAGGATGAATGCAATCCCTGTCGCAGATGCAAAACTATTTGGCTACTCGAGAGCAACAGCGCAACGACACGACTGGAGCAAGCCAAGAAGAGCGCACAAGAGGAACGCCGACCTGAAAAGAGACAGAGGACTGAAGAGAGTGGAAACGATGAGAGCGCAAGTCCGATGACCCTCAACTCAACGCCTCATGAAGCTGCTTGCGCGAGCGCACTCACAAAGCCAGCAGGAAAGAAGCTCACGGCGACGCAGCAACGGAATAGAACCTGTCGCAAGGTTGGACTGCCCCCAAAAGCCAGTCCCAGCGAGGTCAAGGAAAGACTCAAGAGAGAGAATCCTGCCCGAGACGACCGTGAAGTGACAGCACTCAAGCGAAGCCGAGTGAGCAGCATTGTGGATGAATTGAAACAGTCCAAGCCACTAACAAAGAAGGCACCAAGAGAAGAAGCAATCAAGCAAAGCATGGCTCTCACTCGGGCAACCAATCTCGGACTTCAAGCCGCTCCAGCGCCAGGTGAGCAGCAGGAACCGACGCCAGGCTCGCGTCAGGTCAACCGCAGCAAAAGGCAGTCAACGAGATTAGACAGAGAGACCTGGCAACACTCGACGGTCACAACCATGTCAACGACTGTGTCGCTACCGCAATGCTTCGAGCCATCTGCGTTGACTTCCCGAGCGCGCGTGTCGCATCCTCTCATTCCTGGAAAAGTTCGAGCTCGAGGCTGGGACGAGCAAGCAATTCTTTCGCAACAGAAGCGACGAAGCGGCGGGTAAGCTCTCCAACAAGGCACTACGAATGCAAGTCTTGATGCCCCTGTTCTTGTGATTCCGGCACGCGGTAGTCTGCGCTGGAACCCTTTGACTCGTGATGGGCGCGGCGTTGGGGCCGAGAAGGCGCGGTGGCGGCGCTTTGGCGCGAAGGCTGCGGAGGCGAGGCTGAAATGGGCCCAGGATACAATCATGCAATCCCCACTGTGGAAGGAAGGGCAAACTTGGGAGACTGTCGACGCGCCTCAACAACGCAAGGACGACTGCGGCGCCGTGGCGGGCGCCATCGCTGTTTCTTGCGCGCGTTGGTCTTCAAAGTTGAAGAGTCACGAGCGTCTCAATTCGAGTGACCTTTCACTCACGAACAGCAGAGACCCAACCGAACTTGGAAAGGCGACGAGAAGCTTTGTGCGAGAGGCTGTAACGAAAGGACGACTACCTCAGGGACAACACTCAGCAACTCAGGGTTATCGGTTCACAATCACATCAAGAACAAGACGAATCAGTTGGAGCGGAGCGTCGGAGCAAGTGCGAGAAGGAAATGGCGCCGCGGCGGCTGGAAAAGCACAGTCAGCGCTGCCGGGTCACTCGATGAAGCTTCCCCCGCCGCCAAAAGCGGATGCGCCGACGCCACGCCCAGTTGGGCCTGATCCACTTGCTCGACCATAGAATCCGATGAGGGCGGTGAAGATGATGACGGCGGCGATGGCGGTGAAAGGCGCGCGGCGGAGAATTATTGACTGGGGCGCGAGTCGACTTGCTTGGGCGAGTGACTGCTGGGCGCGCGGGCTTCCAGGGCAGCGTTGCAAGGCGCCCTTAGCGCGCTGCTTCACTCAAGGCTCAAAAAGGCTGCGCTCTTCTCGGACTGGCGCTGCGCGATGCGTTGGATTGCTGCGACGCTGCTTTCAAGGGTCAACGCCAAGCTCTTGCTGCCTGCCGCCCTCGCTCGCTCCAGTCGCGTCGGCCGCGCCAATCACGCCGGTTGCTCCAATCACGTTGCTTTGTCTCTCCTTGTTCCAATCATGTCGGCCGTTCCAATCATGTCAGATGCTTCTCCTTGTTCCAATCATGTCGTCGTAGTCACTTTGACTCCTTTTGCTGCTCTGAGCGCTTGTCGCGAGCTCCCCAGCCCAAGGCCCGTCTCCCAAGCTCCTAAACTCCTGCCTCCTTCTTCACAACAAGCACAACAACGCCGCTTGGCGGTGCAGACAGGTGCTGGTGTGTCGTGCCCGGGCATTGCGACCCGGCGTCACAGCCTCCAGCGCCTCGCTCGGGCGGGCGCTCCTTAGAGGAAAGCTCACCTGCTTGGCTACTTGTGAGGAGTCATAAAACGGCCGGCTCGTACCTCGCTTCCAGGCACCAGGTAGTCCCGTTGAGTCGCGTGAAGACCGCCAGGTAGAACGATGCGTGCCGTTCACCTGAGTTACATCTTAAGTGGTCGGCTGCGTACTGTGGCTCGCGCCGTAGGTAGCCACTCCGTAGGAAATGCGTCCACGCTAAAACGGTAAACAAAACAAAACAAAAAACCGGCGACATCATCACCAAACAAAAACACACGGAACAAGCAGAATGAATCCAAATGATGTAGTCGAGTCGTTTCATGCCATGGATCAAGAAAAGACTGGAGAAATTACGGCGCAACAGTGCTACACACTATGTTTGGGAATGGGCATGAATGTGCGGCGCGCCGACCTCAACGCGCTCATTTTGCAATGCAACGACGACGACGACAAGGGAAATCATAATATAACTGTAGACGTGGTACTAAAACTATTGGAAATGGTGAGTAACACACAAGTCTTTTTTATAGTAAGAGGTGGGAATAATAAGGCAGCATCGTGTGTCTCCACACTCACGCATGCATGATTACTAATTCACTTGAATGCCATAGTTGGAACGAGACGAACGAGACGAACTCGACAAGTGCTTTCAGCTCATTTCATCCAACAACAATGACAACAAGATTACTCCTCATGATTTGGTAAAACTCTCCAGGGACGTGGGCGAACCCGTGTCACTCGAGCAAGCACAAGCCATGATGCAACACTGGAATGGCGAATGGAGCAAAGCAGACTTGGAAAGCATACTGTCGTCGTCGTCATCCACTAGCTACTAGTGGTAATGTGTAATTCGTTGTATAAAGAGTATCTTTAGAATGATTCCCTCTCCTAGCTAGGGCGGGGCTTGGTAATGGTTGGCGGGGAATTTAATTTTCCTGGGTGCGGGGTTGCGCTTCCATAAGGAAAGATTCGTTTTATATCACAACATTTAGCAACTCCGACAAGTTGCAGTCCGGCCTGTTGATAAGAGCCTCCATGGCCTCCATCTCGGCAACAGAGAGGAACATGGCGACCCAGCCGTGTCAAAAAGAATACATTCAAAATCCTTTCGTCTACAAAAGATAAGGCCGTGGAATCAACAATAAGACTCCATATAATACTCTAGATATTGTGCCAGAGTCTGTTAGTGCATCTTGGACCATTTAGAAAAGATTCAACAAGACTCCCGCAAGGAACCCGATAAATGTCGCGAGACTTGAAAATTTTGCATCGCACTGGGCACTGCTGGATGACAAAGCTGCGCCTCCGCCAGTTGTTGCCGTGTTGTTCACCTCATTTCCCAACATTGTTTCGAACACTTGAGCGACAGGAATGATTTGCACGTTCTCGGCGTCAAAACCCAAAGTCCAATTCGATATGATGCTGTCCTCCTCTATCAAAGCAAAAGGCGGATCAGATGGATACGTAACAGTTGAGATCGTTTCGTCTATCAGACGATTACGCAAGTCCGTCGCATCCGACGTTACAAATACGAACGAGACATTTTGGTCCTGCAGATGCATTGGAATGACCTCGTTGACTTTGTCAACAGTCAAGCTTTCCAACTCGGTTGTCATATAGGCAACAAAGCCTTCTTCCATTCCGTGGTACTCATCGTCCATAGCGTCGTCGAGTAAACTACTCTGTGTTTGGGCGAGGAGATTGAGGGAATTAATAAAGGAACCACGCTGAATGTCAAATGATTCCTCGCTCAGGCCATTCATCATTAACTTGTTGAATTCATACATTGCGACCCTAGTGGCAAAATGAGCAGACTCGATTGAGTCGACCTCGGAAATGTACACTTGAAAGATTTGTTCTTGGCGCCCGCGAAGGACACTGCCGCCATAGTATCGAGGAAACGAACGAGGCGAGTAGGTCAGTCCACGTGATTCACGAAGACTAAGGAAAAGCCGCGACGTTAATCCTACGCCAAAATAAGAGTTGATAACCAATAGAGCAGCATAGTCAGGATGCGAACGAGTGACTGCAATTGGAAAGCCAAACTGAATCGTTGTCGCTCCGCTTGGTCTCTCCACAAGCACAGCCCGGGCACCGGGTGGCGTGCCTTGACGAGGAACGACATGTTCATTCGCGGTGCCGGGCGGAAGACTGTTCATATCGGCATTGACCTTGTCACTAAAATCGTCAGAGAAGCCACCTGCCATGCCAATGACTAGGTTCGCGCGAATGTAATTGGCTTGATAGAAGTTCTGCAGAAATAAACGGGAAATGAGAAGATTAGAATACAAATTTGCATCGTGGCTGCTAAACATTCCCGGAAATAATCATACCTGAACGTCTTGCAAAGTGATGCTCTTGAGCGACGAGATATGACCCTGATTGAGGTGGCCGTACGGGTGGCCCTCAAAGACTATTTCGTTCAATAGTTCCAAACCGAGAGTCTCTGCGGTCTCCCGGATACCGTCGGCAATGCCAGCAATACTGAGCGTTTTGAGTCGACTAAAGTCATCCTCGTTCCATGCTGGGTCTAGAAGCTGACTCGATATGATTTCAAAATATTCATCCAAGCTATCGACATGAACCTGCCCCTTGAACGAAGTTAACTCTTTGTCGACCACGCTAGAGAATTCGGCTGCCATGGGAAAGAGAGCTTCTCGAATTTCTTCGTAGGACATGGTTGAGCTTCCTCCTTGGGTAATCATAGCAGCAGTGAGCAACGCAAGCCCCTCCTTTCCGACGGGATCATCCATTGCGCCAGCTCGGAAGCGGAAATTGAAATTTACGAGATTTGAACTCGTTTGTCGAAGAATGGAAGGAATCGTCTCTACATCTTGTTGAGCAGTCGGTGGAGATTGTGGTGGAGCAACAGTTGGCGGTGGTGTTGGAACGGGGGCCGTAGTCCCTGGCTCGGTGGCATTGACAAGGCTGTCAATGGAACCGGTCGGATCAGATATGTCAGGAAGTACATCACCGACACCTGTCAAGGTCCCAACTACGAGATTATTGTCAGTGAAGTATGTGTTTGCTTTCGAAATGATGTCTTCAACTGTAACACTTCCATAGAGACGGTGAAGTCGATTCAGTGATTCAGGATCGCGTGTGTGGGCCAACTGATGATTCAACTTGCTTGCGATGTTGAAGGAGCTGTCCATGCCATTCACAGTGGCATATCGGAGGAAGGATACCGCACCGGCAGCACTCTCCGACGGAACTTGGTTGATGCGTAAGTCGGCGAACGTCTTGAGGATTTCATCGCGCACGTACCAAATATCTTGAGCGTCATAGAGAGAAGCATACACGGTGAGGATGTAGGGGTCTTTCGCATCCGGATTGTTGGTTTCCAACGAGGCAAGTTTTTGTTCATTAAGAACTAACTTCTGATAGAGAGGCGACCTGGACGAGAAAGCCAAGAAGAATGTAACATCCATTGTAGCCATGTCATTGACAGTGTCAGAATAAGCCGGACCACGAAAGCCAACAGAGACAATCGGCAAGGTAGGAGCTTGCCAATCAACGTGTTCATAAACAGGTCCCTGTCCCGGTGGCTCTTGAGGGATGTTGACAGTATAGTTTCCACGATCCCAGTCTCCCCAGTACTTCTTGACCAAGGCAATTGTCTCATTGATATCTATGTTACCGACAACAACAAGACTGGTCCTTTCAGGGCGGTAGTATCGGTCGAAGAAGACTTTGCTGTGCTCAAATTGGTTGGGCATATCCTTAATGTCATCTAGAAAGCCAATGACTTCATGCTTGTAAGGATGAGTACGAAAAGTTGCATTTCTCAAAGAAACTGAGAACTGGCACAAAGGGTTGCTGGCACAACGAAGATTGTACTCTCCTACAACATGGAAAAGGAGAGTATTAGAAAGAAATACATATATGCGGAATGAAACGAGATTTATTGAACGCACCGAGGATGGCTCCAGCTTCAGTCTTGAAATCTTGTTCAGAATAACTGATGTACTTGAACCTGTCCGCCTCGATGCTCAATGCAGTCTCAAGATTGTCTCTGGACGGAAGCAGTGCATAGTAAACGGTGTAATCCTGCGTGGTGTATGCGTTTATATTTGCCCCTATACTTTTGTAGAATCCCGAAAATTCTTCCGCGGTAACATTTTCTGTACCGCGAAACATCATGTGCTCAAAAAAGTGAGCAAAGCCACTCTTTCCTTGCTCCACCTCATTCCGTGAGCCAACCTGAACTGGAATGCTGAGCGACACGACATTTGGAAAGTCCGTTCGGACAGCAAGGACAGTCAATCCATTGTCAAGATCACGCAATCCATATTCGTAAGAAAATGCATCTGTTTCGTTGTTCTGCGCTCTGACGAATCCAATAATAGCCACCAGAGAGCACAATGAGAATAGTCGCATTCTCAAGAAAGACTTGAACACCAAGAGTGCCGTTGATACTGAGTAGACTACAAAGAAAAAGCTCTCTCAACCCTCTGCTCGTCGCAAGATCTCTCTTCAACTGATCAAGGCGTCGTTTGTCAATCGCCTTCCACGTGCATTCTAAGGAATACTTCGTTCACCTTCTCGATAGTGGTACTATTGTCAAAGGGACCAGATATTTATGTCAATAATTACAGAACGAGCAATACAGTAGCAAATTACTAACGACTCCGCACGTACATACATTCCTGCAAGAGAGAGAAGCGACAAAAGATAGATGACCGTAGGACTACGTTGTACGTGTATGCATACTGATTTCGTTCGGGACCACTTCTCTCTTCTTTTATACAAGCCGACCATGCCAAACTACATTTTGCTGCGAGAAAGGAGCTCGAAAACAACGTCTCGTTTTGTGCGCGAGTAGATAGCATCGCATCTGCTAAGCAATACATGCTCATGCAGGCGGCTCGCGGTAATGTCTACAAGTAATCAGTTGACAAACAAGTGTTTAGAGTGCTTAGTGTATATATAGTACGTGTGGTCGCTGTTGTATGTACCGTCCTTGTGTGTATTAGCGGGTGCGTTGTAGTGAACATTGGTGTAATCCCTCAAGACGAAAAGAATGGACCAGGAGCTGCTGGAGCATTCGCCACTGCCTTGCTCATGGCTCCATCAATCGCCTTTACCGTCTGTTCGACATGATCGCTCTTCATATTGTCCACACTGGCTTCCTTTGTCTTTTGACCGGGCAATAACTTTCCCGCTTCGACGTCACCAGGCTCCGGAGCAGCAACCTTGACAATCACTCCAATGAAATTGACAATATTGTTTTGAGCATCACGCAAGGGCGCAATAAACAACTTGTTCCAAAAGGCAGTCCCATCTGCCATGTAGTTGACCATGGTGACGGAGCAATCTTGGCCATGTACAACGGCTTTGCGAACTTGTTCCACCTTGCTTGCCAACGTTTCTGTCCCTTGTAGAAATCGACAGTTGCGACCAAGAACCTCCTCCTTGGAATAACCAGTGAGCTTCAAAAAGTCGTCCGATGCGTAGACAATCGGATTGTCTTGCAGACTTGGATCGGTAATGATGAAACTCTGCTGTGACGACTGAATACTCTTGACAAGATTTTGATCTTGTTGATCAATATCGCCAGAGAGTTCACCGCATGCTTCCAAGACACTACTGGGGAGCTTCTCCATGGCGTTACAGTCTGCCAAGAGTTTCTTGGCAACGGTAGCATTCAACTTGGTCTTGGCAATCTCCTTGAGAGCAGCATTTTCCTTTTGCAGGTCCATGACATCCTTTTGGAGGGATTCAAAGAAAAACTTTTTACGAAGACGAGTACGACGAGCCAAGATTCGGTTTCGTTCACGTCGACGCTCAATCTGAGCTTGAGACTTTTGTCGTGCACTGCCAGCAGAACCATGAGGAGGAACTTGAGGTGGCGCGTAACCTTTCATATTCACGGATCCACCACTTACTGCCATCATGGGTTGTTGATGTTGGCCCATACGCCTTCGCTTTGCACCGCCTGCTGTCGCAGCAGGAGCCGGAGCACCGTGGTGGTGGAGAACTACACCCGATGTAGGAGCAGCTGCCATCGGAGCACGAACAGGAGCCGACGGAGGAGCTGGAGCCATTGGCATTCCCGTCTGAGCGTAGGCAGCAGGAGGAGCCGGAGCCTTTTGCTGAGCAGCAGCATGTGCAGTAATGATATTCTGTACCTGCATCACGGTACTGTTTTGTTTTGGAGCTGGCGTGCTACCAAATTCAGGTGTACCTCCTTCATCACTTTGCTCCGGAGACACGATACTGAGAATCGTGGCAACGTTGAGAAGGTATTGAGTGGTTACGTCATCCAAAATCACTCCGATACGCATTCATCATTCACGTACCTGAAATCAAAGGCCGACATTCCCAAAGTATCATCTCCGTCGATAGAAGCATTGTCGTCCAAGAGATATTCGGCCAAGAGGTCAAAATCCAAATCGCCATCAGGAAACAAAGCCGTTCCGGCTCCAGATTGCGGTGCCGAAGACTTGGAAGATGGCGCAAAGCGAGGAAGAGTGACGGAAGGAGCCATATCAAAAACAGTGGACATTTCTAGACACATGAGAAAGCAAACAAGCATCAGGTCGTGTGAGTGTGCGTGAAACAAGATTTTTGGGAAACGTGAAGAACGATGATGACAGTGAAAGAAGGAATCACTCTGCGAATTTGACGGCTAAAAAAGTAAAACTGCGACATCCCGTGATGTCTGTTCTGCGAGACGGAAATGGTGTGTTTGTGCGCTATAAACAGCGATTGTCGCTACTCCAAGCTCATGAGGGCGTTAAGACAAGTAATACGGAGTAGAAAGAGGACACTTGAGAGCGAAGCGGCCATTTCTTAACGAGTTCGGAGGCAAAGTGCCGAGTGATGGCTACGTGTATCCGAGCTTTTCTCAGTTCGTTTCAGTTGAAAACCTCGCTTCACCTCCAATGAATCACAAGCATGAAGATGACACACCTAAGTAGTTTCAAAGGATCCCAGCAACTGAAATTGAACGAGAATAGTGATGCAAATGCGAAGGAGAGAAAATGCACAAGAAAATCACAAAGATAGATTGGTAATGAGCCCATCACGTAGAAAATCCGCGAAGTTCAAGCCGCACATCACGAAAAAACGAAATGTCACGCGCCGACGAGCGCCACACTCCTTTCAACCCCTTCATCAGTCACATACCTTGTGAAGCAATGCAATAGATGTTTAACGTCGCCTGAGATTGCCACGAATGGTGCTAATGAAGGAGTCTTTCACAGTTCTCTTTGATGAGCGCCGATCAATCGCGGCAAATCAACGGAAATTCTATGAGCTTCGTCGGGCACTTTTGGTTCACAAACATGATAGTACTAAATCGTGTGACGTGATTTCTTTCATGCATATGTCACGCTCACAAACCATCTTGTGCCGTCGAATAATCATTCAGGTGATGAAGCGGTCGTACAATCAGTCAGGGACCATAGCTTGACGAGAGTCAGATTCATACACTAAGGGGGCGACCAGCACATGGGATTGAAGGCGAACAGACACCTGTGACTACAAGCGCGCGTGGCTGGCTGCACCTTCATCGCTCTCTCCCGGAGTTTCCACGCTGGTCGACGACTGTCAGGGATGATCATTTGGAGATGCCAATCGTGGAGTTGCTACTGTTTTGGTCGGGTACGATATACAGGCGAGGATAGAATCTTCTGTTGGTACCATTGTCATCACGTTCCCTCTTCACTGCTGGTCCTTCGTTGAGAATGGGCATTTTACGATTCATCATAATTGCAGCTGTCATCTCGCTTACGGGCATGTTTCTGGTTGTCACTGATCAAGTCTCAAGCGATGTCGCTCATGCAGCAGTAGACGTTGCCTGTCTTGTAGGCGATAAGGCGAGAGAGTTGGATACAAAACACAATTTATCGAAACGGAGCAAGACTTTACTGGTTCAATCGAAAAGTAAAGTGGAGGAAACAGTCAGGAATCCTTTATCGAAGGGTGCAAAGCGAACCATCAGTGCTGGAGTAGTAAGTTTCATATTTGGATTACAGTTTGGAGGATCAAAGTTGGGCATTCTCTTGGTTTTTGCAAGCACCATTGTCGATTTCCAGGTGGGTTTAGCAGGAGATGTCATGGATGCGATCGAAGAAGTAATCTTGCATGTAAGCAAGCGAATCAAGGCACTCTTGAACCGGCGATTGTAGCCTGCGTTTATAGAGCAAGCTAACAACTAGCTAGCTGTTACCACAACAGAGGTCAAGAAGAGTCTTAATCATTTGTATGTAGTATATGTATGCTTAAAGTAGTTACAAATATATGCCTTGAATCCTTCGTCCCTTACTCTCGGTTGTCCAATTGGTCAGCGATTGCGGCGAGAAGAATCATGGTGATTGGATCGACACCAGCACTTGTCTGAAGCAAGTACGAGTTTCCCGGTCCATATCGCGTCGACGCTACAGGTTCACCATGCTCCTTAATCACATGCTTGTTGTAAAATGTGCGATTTGCAACATTCTGGACATTATGGATAGTGTATGTTGGCTCATCATTACATGCCAAGACAACTTGAAGCACATTTCCGACTCGCTCGACCGTGGAATGAACAAACAGCGGCCGAGTATGGACAATATTTACTGACGGCTGAGTTGAATAGCTTGGGCGAGAAGAGTAGATGGTAAACTTGTGGTTGAAGGATTGGGTAACAGCCGCGACAGGTGTTCCAATCACGCTGTCTTCCAAGACGATTCCATCGAGAATCTTACGGACTTGCAAGTCTCGGAATGTTTCACCGGAGAGAGCAGTCACAATGGGGATGGCATCGTCACTGTTGGAAAAGAGATTCTTTGCGACTCCCAAGCAAGCCTGAGGTCTGGAAGGAGACTCGCCAAGAACGATGGAACGACGGTAGAGGCTGGTGCTGATTTGCTTGCTGCTGTCTTCTTCGTTCAAGCTTTCTTCGGGAGCGAAGTCGACCTTACGGTTGAACAGGTTGAGGTTGAGGCTGGAGAGGCTCATGTTGTATTGGTATGGTTGCTTGTTGTTTGTTTTGAATTTGTGAGAGAGAAGAAGTGAAGCCAAGAGATCTTTGCAGTCTTGCTGGGGAGCTGATGATCGCGCGGGACGCCGGCCGGACCAAGACTGCGAAAACTGCATAGAACAAAAGATTCCAGATTCCATTCTTCTTGTTAGCGCGCAATGGCGGTCCGCGCGCCTCCTTCCGGCCATCCATCACTATCATATCTTAACTGTGCAAGTCGCTCTACGATCATGACAGAAAGAAGTGATGAATGAGAACTTTGCTTCAATGGTTGAGACTTTTTGCCGGCGCAACCCTTGTTTCTTTTGGGCCCCGCGCTCAATCATTGACCACGTCGTCCTCGTTGATGATGCCTCCGAGACACCTTGAGCTTTCCAATGGCGATAGAATCGCATATCATTCACTTAGTGGCGATATATCTCCCGGTATTGTCTGTTTCAATGGTTTCCGGTCCAGCATGTCTGGTCGCAAGGCCACGGCACTGGAGCAGTATTGCCGCCAAGCGAATCAATCGTTTGTCACGTTGGATTATCGAGGACACGGCAAATCTACAGGAAACTTCATGAATCTTGCACTGACTGACTGGATTCAAGATGCTTTACATGTATTGGATACTGTCACGAGTGGGCCACAGATTCTCGTTGGCTCTTCCATGGGAGCTTGGATTGCACTGCATGTGACGCTTCATCGACCCAATCGGGTAGTTGGCATTGTGGGTATCGGTGCTGCTCCTGATTTTACTCGAGATTTTCATGACAAACTGTCCAAAGAAGAAAAGGTAGCCTTGCAGCGTGAAGGAGTAATGTTTCGGCCTTCGTTGTATTCCGACGAGCCATATCCAATCACAAAGAAACTGTTGAATGACGCCGAAACGTGGTACGTGATGGACAAGCCAAGTATCCCGATAAAGTGCCGTGTACACTTGATTCACGGGCGAGACGACACGGATGTATCGTTTGAACAGTCTGTGAAACTTGCGGAGCTTCTTGAAAGCACGAATGTACAAGTAACCATCATTGAGAATGGGAATCATCGATTGTCAGAATCTAGTGACTTGGAGTACATTACGTCGGCGGTAAAAAATATTTGCAAGCTGTACGTGACTAGAGGTTTTACCTAACCGGGACAGTCGAGTTAGGTAGGACCTGCTGTCCATGTATGATTAACATCAAGAACATCCTAGAGGGAATAGAACATCGAGGAACAACGCTCATAACCTTTTCATGGGAAAGCAATAATGCGAAGCGCGTCTCACAATTTGCAAATTTCAACGAAAACACTCTTTCATACACAACATAACATGACAACGCTTCTTGTATCATCCGCCCTGGCTCTTACAGGAGGCGGTCTATGGTATCTCTTTCGACGACAAGCTCCCATATTGACGACACAAGACTTGCTTTCCAACGCTGTTTTCGATGGTATCCAAGTCGTTTCACAACTGTCGCAAGAGGAACGCACTGCCGTCAAGACTGCCTTTCTCTCTGGCGATGACTTTGCTTGGATGGTGGGAGGAGAACATTTCAAGACAAATCTTGATGAAAAACAGCATGCTGAGGCTACATTTTACATGCTGGAATGTGTCTTGACGTTTGCGGAACGCTTTGGTCATATTCTCGTGTCTCGAGATGGCGACGGAAAGTTTCAAGGAGCCATTGCACTGATTCCTCCCTATTCAAGTCACCGTCTATTCACGTTGCACTTTTACCGTTCTGCGATTGCATTGGGTATTCCAGTTCCGATGAAAATGGGAAAAGACGTGGCGGCTCGATTCGACGCATTCATGGAAATGGGAACTCAACACAAGGAGTTCATGAAGGGTACTTCTCATTGGTATGTACAAGTCCTTGGAATAGCAAATGATGCACAAGGAAAGGGAGTAGGACGAAAGCTCATGAATGCCGCGATTGCTGTCGCAGGAGAGACGCCTCTGTATCTCGAATGTCACGACGGCAACGTTTCGTTTTACAAAAAGATGGGATATCAACAAAAGAGACGATTCGAAGTTGTACCAAAAGGAATCGAAGACGTGTCGACCTTTTACTACAATGGAATGGCTTACGGCATGTAGTTGGCTACGATATAGATTTAGCTAGCAGTAGAAATAGCACGTTGGCTAACAATTTTATTTACGTTGGTCTTTGCTAGCTTTCCTTGCAACCAGCCATGATCCTGCTTCTTCATGATAATCATTAGACCACTCCACGTTTAGTAATAAGTCACCAGGCTCCAAGAATAACACGGGATCGGGCCTCCAGGCGACAAATTCGAGAATGTGTTTTGCTACGTAGGCATCCATACCCAAGTGATTGCACAACCACGAATCACTGTGATCTTTTGCCTTCTTTGCAATTAACTCTGCTTCTTCTAACGTTTCAAACTCGAGCGTCACACACTTTTCAAGGTAATACTCGTCCATAAGCCAAGGCAATCCAAAGCGTTTGTCAAGCATCTTGAGAGTTGCGGGGATTACTTCATCTCCTTGTGGTCTAAAACCATCTTCAACATGAGAATCTAGACCAGTCACCACAAATTCAGTACTCCCGATCCTTTTGGAGTCCTGGGCATTTTTTGTTGGCGTTTCGTCAAAGTTAAAATTTGCATTAAAGTGGACGCCTGCACCGAGAGGGATATCTTCGTCAATATCGACACGACCATGAAGCAATCCATCTTGTTCCTTAAGAACCAGCTTTCCACGAGTGGTTCGTTCTTCGGCACCTTCACAGAAATAGGTGGATTGAAAGATCACGTCGTAGTCGCCACAAATATCGCGCGGCAGGGACTCTAGGAATGAAAGCTCCGAATTAGGGTGATCCGGAAATTTGTAACAAACACAACCCGATTCGTTTTTCAGCTCCAGTGCTTTATGGATGGACTCCTTCTCAAATTCTTCTTTCTCCCGCCTCTCGCGTTCCAGTTGTTCCAGTCGTTGAATTTCGTCCTCTTGCTCCTTTGGAAAGCACTCGAGACACTTGCGATGCTCACTCGTTTCAGATTCAATGTACGGACCCCACTGGTGAGTCGAAAATGCCTCCTTGGTCTTTTTCTGATTGCACAACACACATTGTCGAGGTTCCTTTGCAAGACGTTCCCTGTGTTCTAACTCTTCCACTCTCTTTTTCTCCAAGGCAGCACCATGGCATTCAATGCACACAGCATCTTCTTGCAACTTGTATTGGCTGCCGGAATATTCGCGCTGGCTCCTTTTGCGTTTGCAGTCACTGCATTCCTTTGGGGGATATTGAATACATTCCTTGCATATCGCGCCCTCTTGCAGCTTCCATTGGTCTTGTTCGTACGCGTGGAGGGTCTTTGGCCTCTTGCAGTCACTGCATTCTTTCTTGGCTTGAATGCATTCCGTGCATGTTGCGCCCTCTTGCAGTTTCCATTGGGCCTTTCCGTATGCGCCGCGAGTCTTTGGCTTGCTGCAGCAACTGCATTCTTTCTTGGGAAGTAATGATGGACCGGTATTAGTGCAGTCGGTACACTTTGCGTCTGCGCCCTTTTTACGTTGCTTCTTGGAAAAGCTTTGAATAGCTTTCACTTGATGGCACCCAGCACACGTTCGTGCTGTACCGGGGACGGCGTGCAGAGTCTTTTGCTTCTTGGCAGGAGGAAGCGCCGACATTATGGTCGCACCAAGCGTCCGTCGCTGTGCTTTGAAAGAAAAAGCAGCGATTCAGATCAGCTGGCCCTCAGCTTCTGTGATATCGAAAGCAGAACCCAACACCTGCACAGATAGATACAAACGCAATACAGCAGTCTCGACTGCGTGGGAGGATCATAAATAAGGGACGCGTGCGTCATCGCTCTTCGCGCGGATCAAAAGTGCTGCCAATGACAGCGTGTTGCCACTTTTTGGGTCACATGACTTTCGTGGCGTCACGTGTTTCCCGCCATGGCGCGGGCAATCAAAGTTACAGTAAAATGAAAAGCATGGCGTCAGAAAAGACTAGTTGTGGTGAAACCAGCACGTCTCTCATGTTAAGCAGAGGCAGACTTTCTCTAGTTTGGAGTTTTCTCGTCGTAATTGGCGTCGCAACATGTGTCGACGCCTTTTCTGCGGCGGCGCCACCATCCATCACGAGTCGAAAGGAGCAACGGCGCAACATGAATTCGATATGGCACTATACTCAGCGAGAATATGAAAATCCAGAAAAGGCTTTAAAGCTCGTAGAGAAACTGCTGCAAGAAGAACGAGATTATGGCGGCAAAATGTTGAAGCAAGGTGCTGTTTGGAAGGTGCTGCGATCCTGCCGACGCCGCCGAGAACCACTAACGGATTCATTTGTGGCCAGCTTGGAGTCGTCATTAGCTCTACTGGAAGAGAATTCTCGCTTGTATCAATACAACATGACGGAATATTCAGTTATGATTCTTTCGGGTCGACCGGAGCGAGCCCAAGCACTCATGAATCGACACACACACTCCTTGCTCAATTCTACGACATGGAATGATTCGTTACTCTTGTCGGCAAAGAATACAATATGGTTTCACATTCACAAAAATGAGAATAAGCAAGAGGGGGCTGAAATGGCTCTATTGCTCTTGGAGCGATTACTAGAACAAGATGACAAGCAGCAAATTGTTTCGAAAGGAATGGTATTCAACGTCCTTCGAAACTGTCAAGAGCATCCCTCCTTTTCGTTACACATCCTAGAGAGACTATTACCTCTGCTAGAACAATGCAAGCTTCTCGATGCCAAAAATTTCAATGAAGTCTTGCTGGCAATGACAAAGTGTCGAAATGAAAATGCCGTGGCTCGTGCCGAAGCCATTCTCAAACATCAGGGATCCTCGTGTATACCACCAAATACCTTTCACTATTGTACAGTTTTGAATGGACACGCCAAGAGAGGGGATGCGAAAAAGGCTGAAGCTCTATTGCAATCCATGACGGATCGAAATGTTCCACTCAATACAGTCGTATTCAACTGTGTGCTAGATGCCTTCTCCAAATCGAAAGAAACCAAAGTGGTGGAGCGTGCGGAGCAGGTACTAACGAGAATGAATGGTCGTACGCGGCCAGACATGGTATCCTATACAAACATGTTGAATCTGTACTCCAAGCATTCCATGGGAATCAAGGCTGAAGAACTTTTCGAGCACGTTTTGCAGCTCGAGGACAATGGCAAGCTGAAACGAGGACCGAGTGATCTCAACTTTCGTTGTGTGATTGATGCCTTGGCCAAGAGTGGACATGCAGATCGAGCGGAACGACTCTTGAGGAGAATGACTGGACGAAATGTCGTTCCAAACAAGTTTCATTATTGCGGCGTATTGAATGGATATGCTCGCGAAGGCAAACCACTTGAAGCAGAACGCTTGCTGACTGAAATGCAAGGGCAAGACAATATTGCACCAAACACTGTTGCATACAACTGTGCCATGTATGCATGGACCAAAAGTGGTCAAGTGGATGCCCCCTTTCAAGCAAAGGCTCTTGTCGACCGAATGATTCAGGCGGGCGTCGAACCAAATGTCATTACGTACAACTGCCTTCTTGGTGCGTGTGCCAACCGTTCCATGGTAAACGAGTCGGAGAAGCTACTGAAAAAGATGCATGAGCTACACGAGGCTGGAAAGCTTTGTGATTCTCCAAACACGATTTCGTACAACTACGTTCTTGGTACGTGACTTGTTCAGTATCTGATGTGCTCATCTTGTTGGCGGAAGGAAACTGACGCCGCCTTCTGTGCCTCACCTTTTCATTTCAGATTGTCTTGCGCGTAGTGGAGATCGAGTATGGACTGCTTTGCGTGCTGAAGCACTCGTGAATAAAATGAAGGACTTGGGTGAAGCGGGAGTGCCAGACATCAAGCCAAACATGATTTCCTATCGCAGTCTCTTACGATGCTATGCCAACTGGAATCTCCCGCAGGATGCGGAACGGCTGCTTCGTCGAATGCAAGAGCTGCATGACAAGGGCGACCTTGAGTATGGTCCAGATCGTGTCTCATATCGTGTGGTGATTGATGCTTTGGGAAAAGCCGAAGAGGATGACTCTAGGAATCGAGCGAGTGAACTGAAGAAGCAAGTAGAGGACAAGTACGGCGAAAATACCTGGAAACATGAGACTGTGATTGATGTCGTCGACCAATTGGATGCTCTTTTGGAATATATGAGCACATGAAAGACTGGCTGTTGCGATGGTTTATCGTTTACAACGCCCACAAACGTGGTTTGTAAGTCCTTGTTCGAAGCTGATACGGACGACGACAGCCACTGGGCTTCCAGTAATACCAACCTCTTGCTAGCGAGATGCTTATGCGCATCACCTGATGCGAAGGGACCGATTGGATTTATTTAATCTAGAGGACGCTAAAGGACGCGCTTCTAAATAATACCCAGACAAACCTGGGGCCCAGCAGGGCACATTTAGAAGAGACGTCATGTTTGGTTTGTTCGCTCCTTGCTAGGGTCGTCTCCCGAGATTTCTTGGGGGCGAGATCGACCTTACGGTTCAAAAAAGTTAAGGTTATGGGTGAAGAGAATCATGCTGTATTGGTTATTTTTGGTTGCTCTTCTTGCTTGGTCAAGTTGGAAGGTGTCCGAAGGTACGAATTTGGCTTGTATCTTCTTTCTATTCTAGAATCGAAAGAAGACACCGACTTTGCTCCAGACCGGCACATATTGCATACATGAACATGTACGTAGTATATGCATTCTCTAAGTAGTTACAAATATAAGCCTTGAATCCTTCGTCCCTTACTCTCGGTTGTCCGATTGGTCAGCGATTGCGGCGAGAAGAATCATGGTGATTGGATCGACACCAGCACTTGTCTGAAGCAAGTACGAGTTTCCCGGTCCATATCGCGTCGACGCTACGGGTTCACCATGCTCCTTAATCACATGCTTGTTGTAAAATGTGCGATTTGCAACATTCTGGACATTATGGATGGTGTATGTTGGCTCATCATTACATGCCAAGACAACTTGAAGCACATTTCCGACTCGCTCGACCGTGGAATGAACAAAAAGTGGCCGAGTATGGACAATGTTTACTGACGACTGAGTTGGATAGCTTGGTCGAGAAGAGTAGATGGTAAACTTGTGGTTGAAGGATTGGATAACAGCTGCGACAGGTGTGCCAATCACGTTGTCTTCCAAGACGATTCCATCAAGAATCTTACGGACTTGCAAGTCTCGGAATGTTTCACCGGAGAGAGCAGTCACAATGGGGATGGCATCGTCACTGTTGGAAAAGAGATTCTTTGCGACTCCCAAGCAAGCCTGAGGTCTGGAAGGAGACTCGCCAAGAACGATGGAACGACGGTAGAGGCTGGTGCTGATTTGCTTGCTGCTGTCTTCTTTGTTCAAGCTTTCTTCGGGAGCGAAGTCGACCTTACGGTTGAACAGGTTGAAGTTGAGGGTGGAGAGGCTCATGATGTATTGGTTTGGTTGCTTGTTGTTGCTGGTCCGAGTTTGAATTTGTGAGAGAGAAGTGAGTGAAAGAGCGCAAAAGAGCTTGCAGTCTTGAGCTGATCGCGCGCGCCGGCCGGCCCAAGACTGCCAAAACTGCATAGAACAAAAAGATGATTCCAGATTCCATTCTTCTCTTGTCTTTTGATCGCACGTCTGCTGTTTGTCCTTTGCGTATGGATACCTCGCCTGGGATGGCGTTAACCCAAGCCGAAGTAGGAACGAAAAAGTTACCTAGCTACGTATTAGTTAAGAAGGAGAGGAGGAGAGAAGGAGAGAACACTGGGCAATAGCTATCAGATTATTACTTGGTCTTGTCGATAAAAGAATACATCTAATATGAAGTTAACAGTTCTTAATATACACCAAAATCATTGGGTGTCACCTCTGCACGCGGTTGCATGGAGACAGATGATCATGCCAGATCGTCATCCTTTCACTGGTAGTTTGGTTCGAGCTTGCTAAGAGCCACCGGAAGCAACGCCAATACCAAAAGTGGAGGAGCAATTGTAGAGAGAAGGGGTATTTCTGACATGGTCTTCTTCGATTTCGTCACCATTGACTTTACAAAGGGAAGCATACGTCGCAACCGCAACATTATTGCTGCCGCCAACGGGACGAGGATCCAAAGCATGCATCTCCTCGATACGTCGTTGAAAGATATATCCATGGTCAAGTTTGCGAGGATCATAACTGCACTCAAGATTGGGAGTAGCAGTGTGGCCAAGGAGAGCAGGGCTAGTTGAATGGCGCATGGCATTACTGATCGCGGGTCCCTGACGTCGGCGGAGAAATCTTCGGTCGCGAGCGTGCTATTGAGCATCTTGATGCTACGATTGAGAGCGCGTGTAGAGAGACTCATGGAATGATGTCGTTCGTACTTTGTGTTGCTTGTCCTAGTTTGGATTTGTGAGCAAAAGATATGATAATATGTTTCTTTGGCGCAACGCAGTGATGCCATCATCTCATCAGCCATCATGCAGTTTTGATATCTTGCCTCGTGGCGCCGCCAGGTCAACCACGAGCAACAAGCAAGCAAACTTGCATAGCTCATCTCGAACCCTCATGAGTGAGGCGAAAGAAAATTGAGTGAGCAGACGCTTATAAAGTGTTGGAGGTAGTTCTAATAAGGAAAGTGTTAGAACTTTGATTTCTGTAGTCGATGAAATAGCCGTGGCATGTGAGGACTCGGAATGAATCTCAAATCAGTGAGATCTGACAGCATCGTGCACTCTGAGCGAAGTAGCTCGATCGAGGAGTTGAGACCGATAAAGTACGACTTGCAAGGAAGAATTGGAATATATTTCACTGATGTAACATTAAAGACTATATATCTAGATATAATTTGTATGTGTATGTGAGGCTACTGCATCATGGCATGTGTGCAAGAAACGATCGCGCATCTTTGAGGCTTTCCTTCTCCCAGCTTGTTCTACTGCTCCTAGTACTGGATATAGTATCGGTAGAATCATTGTCATTAGAGTGACGAAAGAAAGCATTTAACACGTTTCGAATCATGCGTCCTTGGTAAAACCAGTGGCGGCGGGCTTGTTTGTCGTTCTCCTCCTCGCCGACTTGAGGCGCTTCATAAATCGGTGTTGCGTCTCCGACTGATTCTTTGTACATGTATGCATCAAGGGAATTTCGGACACGTTTCGAGTGAAAACGGCTCTCCTTGACTTCGCCATTGTCGTAAAAGCTGACGGACGAGCGACGAAAGAGGCGGCGCTTCAAAGGATGCACCTGATTCTTGGCTACTTCTTCTTTTGGATTGTCTTCTTTACTCTGATGGTGATTGTATACGTTAAGATTTGAGTGAATCATGAATTGTGTTGTTATAGTGGCACAGGGATGGTTGGCTTTTTTATTCTTCAGAATTTAGATTTTGTGAGCAAATTGAAAATGGCGTGAGCGGCTTTTGACATTTTCCGATCGTGGTTGATGTCGTGTCACGACTGAGTGACGCCTGCCTGCTTTGCAAACGTGTGATAACCTAGCTTTTTCTCGACCTCCCTCCGACGCGCGCCACATCATATCAGAGCCACTTTCACCATGGCGACTTCGGACAAGTACGACCGTCAATTGCGCTTGTGGGGCGCCAATGGCCAACGCGCCTTGGGTGAGACTACTGTTGTTCTTTTGAGAGCTTCAGCAGCTGGAACGGAAACGCTAAAGAACCTCGTTTTGCCAGGTATTGGTCGCATTGTCGTTGTCGATGACGACGCGCCCACCACTTCGGCGGCAAGCAATTTCTTCACGCCCGCTTCCAAACAAGAGCAACCACGGGCGCAAGTTGCTCTGGAAACGCTTCAAGAATTGAATCCTGACGTCCATGGAGAATGGAAAAAGGTGAATTCGATTACGGAATGGACGAGTGTACTCTCTCTTGACGGCGGCATCGGAAAGACTCTTGTGGTGGCGGCAGACTTGGAACCACCGCTGCTTCATGGAGTGGCAAAGGAGTGCACCTCTCGAAAAATCCCACTCATCATTGTTCAATCCTATGGTTTGATTGGTAGTGTTCGTCTTCAATCGCCGCCCTTGCCCATTCTCGAACCCAAGCCTGAAAATGAACCTCCCGTCTTGTCGTTGGTCCAACCGTTTGATTCGTTTGTGCAACTGGCGCAATCCATCGACTGGAACAAGCTTGATAATGCTCAACATGGACATGTTCCATATCCACTGATACTTTGGAATGTTGCATGTGAATGGAAAGCTAGTCATGGTGGTGCGTTGCCAAGTTCGTTTCAAGAAAAGGAAGAGTTTCGTCAGTGTATCCGCGCCAAGAGTCGCAACTGGGATAACGAACTAAACTTTCAAGAAGCTTTGCAAAATGCCTACTTGGCTTATACCGAACGCGAGGTGGATTTGGACTTTATTGAATCCTTGAAACAACAGTGCAATGGTGGCGTGGCGCCCAAAATGTATGCTCTACTGAATGCTTTGCAAGCCTTTATGGAAAAGAACAATCGTGCACCACTTCATGGAACCATTCCCGACATGACGGCGTCGACGAATCTCTATGTTCAGCTACAGAAACTCTATCACGATCAAGCTGTGCAGGACATTCAAGATTTTGCATCCTTGCTCGGCAATGATTCCGGTTTTGCACCCGACGAGGTGCAATCGTTTTGCCGCAACGTCTATTCGCTCGATCTATTGACGACTCGTACTCTGGAACAAGAATATAGTACCGTTAACGATTCTAATGTATTGGACGAATGGAACATGATTCTTATGGATCCTTATGAAGTGCCCGAGCAAACGCCCTTTCTTTGGTACATTGCTCTCAAGGCTGCCAACGTGTTTTGCGACAAGTACAATCGTTATCCTGGAACCATTGAAAAGTATCTACAAGATGTCGAGCCTCTACAAGAATGCATTGTCAAGGTCGTCAAGGAAATGCAGTTGGAGGAAAATGAACTTGTACAACAAACATTGTTGGGCGCAGAGAAGAAGTATGCGACGGAAATGGCACGCGAAGCAAATGCCGAAGTGCACAATATTGCCAGTGTCTTGGGTGGAGTTGCCTCGCAGGAAGCAGTCAAGATTATTACTGGACAATACGTGCCCTTGAACAATACGTACATTTACAATGGCATCGCTTCTACGGGAGGAGTGTACAATGTGTAAATTTGGCAGTGGTGGTGAGAAGAGTGCAAGGCGACCGTGAGACTAAAACTAGAGTAGAAGAAGAGTGACTACCAAAGCAAAGCTAGCTAGTCACAGGGGCATTCACACAAACATTGTGCACTAGTTCATTCCTCCTTGTTTGTAAGCGAGTTCTAGCTAGAAGGTTCCTGGAAATAGGTAGCTAGCGAATGGGATGCAAGTGAAGTAATATATGCAAGTACATGTAAGTATCTATTAGCTTAACTGCTCTTAGTCGTGGACTTTCAGGGCAAACTTGGTACCTGTGCGACACAAACGCCCCAGGAGAACATTGCCCATTCCAGTGGATGGCGTGAAGAAGCCACCGTCGCGGGACAGGGCGGGCGCATCCAGCGCCAACGTTAGACCGGATTCGGCAACCATACGAGCTGTATCCATATATCCAGCATCACGTGGAAAATACATTACAGATTCAACCTTGGTCCCCTTGCTACCTACTCCTTGCGCAGTAATGGCAAGAAAATGCTTGTTTTCCATGGCATCTCTCGATGGGCCTTGCCCTGGTGCCGGCAAGACAAATTTTTGCAAGAGCGTCGCAGTGATGGGATTCAAGAGTGCAGTAAAAAATGCAATCATGCCAAAGTGCATACAAAAGGCAGACTTGAAGTCAGGGAGAACGGCACATTCGTGATAGAGCACATTCTTGGAAGTCTGACGCAGAGCCGTGCTCCGTTTGACAATATCTGCATTCACAATGGCCATGACGAAAAAGGAAGTATACGTCGAAGCCATTCGACCATTGATTGGTGGACTCTTCTTTACCAAGAAAGAAGGCTTATATGTGGCGGTACATGGACTCTTTGTGCCGTCAGACAACATTCGAAGTGGGTTGAACTTGCAGTCAGGTGCTGGCATTGCCTGGCCACTCGTGCCCATCATCATTGTCTCGGCAGTTCCTCCTGACAAGTCTCCCACCATGTCATTCAAGCATTCGACCGAAATGAGTTCTTCTCCTTCCGGCAAGGCTTCTTCAAGTTTCATAACGGTGAGGTCCCACGGCACACAGTCATGGCCGCACATGGATACAATCTTGGCACCCGTCTTTTGAGCCGTCTCGTGCCACTGGACAATCATGTTTTGAACCCAGCCCGATTCACCCGTAATGTCGACATAGTGAGTACCATACTTGGCACAAAATTCAACCACATTGGATCCATATTTCTGAAAAGGACCTGCGGTAGTAATGACTGCGCGAGTATCCTTTACAAGAGTCGGTAATGTGGAGATGACTCTACGAACGGAACACAATCGAGAGGAGGGAAATGATAAGTATGAGCATCTCCAATGCATAAATATACGAATAACGCCATAGATATACAGTACGTACGATGTATCTACGACAAGTGTATCAATCGAGAGTGCTTCGTTATTTCCCAGGAGCTCCGACAAGTCCTTCTTGACCTGGTCGAGCTTCGTCTGAGATCTCCCGGCAATGGCCCACTTGACCTTTTTTCCAACTACAATAATGATCAACTCATGATGAGAATGGTGTAGTCCCTAGATGCACAGAAAACAGTTGTGACAAAAACTTACCTCCGTACGTTCGACAGACATGTTCAACAACCAGCTTGCCCGTGAATCCAGTGGCGCCCAAGACGACGACATCGTACTTTCGATCCTTGCGTGGCAGAATATCAGAATCATTCACTACAGTTCCAGTATCAATGTTAACTTCTGGTTTCGACATGAATGGCTTGACGAGAGCTTTTCCCACTTGAGTCGCGACGGATAGTGGAACCAACACTGTCAGCCAGAATGGAACTCCCACCAAGGCGAGTCCAAGAAAGGCAGGAGTCGGAACCGGAGGAACGACCTTTCCCTGGCTATCCATGAGAGCATAGATATCATCAATGGATTCTTTGGAAGAAGAAGTCATTATTTTGAAACGTTGTTTTGTTTCGTGTGGCCGATGAAGGAGGTGTGAAGAGATGAAAGTCTGAAAGCAACTTGTCGCGGGCAAAAGTGCGAGCGCCAAACACACGAATTTGCTGAAATGAACAATTGTGATTCAACAAGGACTTCTCGACCAGATGAGAAGCTTCTAGTCAGTTTAATAGATGTTTGCTGTTTTGTTGTTGTGACAAGATGATATAGACTTCTTTGTTGATCATCGATTGATTCATGAGCTGACGCCGGCTGGTGGTGGGAAGTGCGCGCCAAAACTGACCGTGAGAGTCATGTGACCGCGTGTGCCGAACTCGAAATGACCAAAATGACCCAACGAATACTTTCACGTAAAATTCTACGTGTTGACATTTTGGCGCGAGAAAGCCGTTGCTCGTCGTCGTCTCATCTTTCTTTCATCGCTCTGTTGCAACAATAATAAAGACAATTCTCAGCTTGTCACATACTTCTTTGGTGGCAAGACTAGTGGCAAGTAGATTGAAAGGAACTTGCTGAATTGGAGCTGTATTGTATCAGCAGCGCAATTCGATTTGGTTGGAAATAAGTGACCGACAAAGTTCGAAATTTAGCATGAGCAGGCGCATGTCTTTTAGTAGTGGCGGCGGTGGTGCTCTTCGAGAGTCATCTTCTCGTCACAACATTCGTGCTTCGTCTACTCCTTCGAGGAGACAGTCGTTTGGTGGAAGGCAGATTGATTACCAGTCGGATGGAGAACTTGCAAAACCGGATCGACGCGCCATGCTCGACAAGTGGAGACGCGAACGAGAGGATGTTACCACGGTGAGAATGCCTACTGAAGTAGAACATGCTCCAGTACCTCTTCTTTCTAGTAATACAGAATCGAGATCGGCGTTGGAACGATTCCGTGATCGGAAACGAAAGGAACGGCAGCAAGATTATGTTCTCCCGCCTACTCATCCGACAGCTACTGCGAATCGTTCCACAATTTGTTATGATGACGAGGAAGACTATGGACGTGGTGGTGGTGGTGGTACAGGTGGTTTTGTTTCATCGGGTACTCCTTCCTTTAGTAGAAGATTGGGTGGATCGGCATCCAAGGCACGAAGACGTAGTTACTCGGTCGGTGCTCGTGGTCGCAATAGCATGAACTTGTCGCAAGAAAGTGAAGGTACGTACCAGTGTTATTGTACTTGATATATAGTAGATTATACTGGTATCCATCGACTAACGTAACCATTATATTCTCATCTCTATCACACAGCCTCTCAGCCATTGAGTCAGCTAACGACAGCCTCGGCTCCCACTCCAACAAATCGCGGCGGTGATGAGATTGATTCTGTCGAAGGTGCTGGGTTACGTTCACGTGTATTGGAAATGCAGCAACGTGTGGAACAGCTAGAACGAGAAAAGATGGTACTCTCCATGTCAAAGGCTCCACTTGAAGCTCGATTTCGCCAAAAAGAGGACGCGTGGTTGAAGGAACAGAATCGCTTACTCCTAGAGATTGACTCGCTCATGCAGGCATCAAGAGAAGCTGACGAGCGGTACCGTGACTTGGCTGTCAAGTATGATGCAGTGACTGAAGAACTCAAGAATCTTCGACTCTCTGCTAGAAAGGCTGCCTTCTCTGCCAATACGAATCAAGGTGACACGAACATTTGGACCCGACAGCTGCAGAATGATCGCGAAATCGACGAGGTCAAGGACAAGCTTCGTCACGCCGAAGAAGAAATCAAGTCACTTCGTCTCGAAAAGGTATCAGTAGAAAAGGAAGTGAATGCCACCAAGATGGAGCTGGAGTCCATCATTCGCTCGTACGATGAATTGCAAGCCGAATACGAGGAGCTTGCGGCGTCTAGCTCTGATAATCGTGAAGCCGAGATCAAGCTCGAAGTCTTGTCTACCGAACACATTGCCACGTCTGCACAGTTGAATGCTGTTTGTTCTGATCTTGCCGCAACGAAAGCAAGGGCCGAGGCAACGATTGAAGCAAAGGAGGAAGAACACAAGAAGGAGGTGGAACAACTCTTGTTCGACATGAGCGTACTCAAGACGAGAGCGGCAAAAGTAGACGAAAATCCAGAAACTACTCTTGAGGGTGACGACGAAGACGAAGCGGTTCTCCGTGCTCGAATCGAAGAACGTGACCGACGCATTGCAGAGTTGGAGGCACAAGTACTGAATGGGGAGCAGCTTCGAAGAGCCATGCACAATCGTATTCAAGAGCTCCGTGGCAACATTCGTGTCTACGTTCGAACGCGTCCATTCCTTCCTGGCGATGGCGAGGCGCAAGAATCCTCCATTGACGTTTGTCCCGACGGTGAAAGTCTCTCCATTACCGACAATCGAACCATGGCTCCACATGGCTTCAAATTCGATAAAGTGTTTCCTCCATCAGCTGGTCAAGACAATGTCTTTACAGAAGTGTCTGACTTTGTGCAGAGTGCTCTCGACGGCTACCATGTTTGCTTGTTCTCGTACGGACAGACTGGTTCGGGCAAGACGCATACGATGCAGGGAAGTGGCAACGGTGCCATGAGAGGAATCATTCCACGTGCTGTTGCGCAGATTCTTTCTCAAGCCAAATTGATGGAGAGTCAAAAATGGGAGTTCCGTATCAGTGCAAGCTTCTTGGAGATTTACAATGAAGATCTCAAGGACTTGCTTGTTGGTATGGCTCCTGGTGGAAAACCGAGAAATCCTGTCAAGTTGGGAATCAAGCGCAATCGTGAAGGAAAGAGTTTTGTTGACGGCCTCTCCCAGATTCCCATTGACACCACCGACTCATCGACCGGGATGCAACAGCTTGAATCACTCATGTCTGCGGCAGCTCGAGCTCGTTCGGTTGCAAGCACCAAGATGAATGCTCAAAGTTCTCGCAGTCACTCTGTATTCATGCTTCATCTTCATGGCTACAATGAAGACAGCGGAGCCACAGTCCAAGGTGCTCTCAACTTGTGTGATCTTGCTGGCAGTGAACGTCTCGACCGCAGCGGAGCTGGTGCCGATGCCAAACGATTGAAGGAGACTCAAGCGATTAACAAGAGTCTCAGTTGCTTGGGCGATGTCTTCAATGCTCTGTCTACCGGAGCCTCACATATACCGTATCGCAACTCGAAGCTCACATACTTGTTGCAGGATTGTTTGAGTGGAGACGGCAAGGCACTAATGTTTGTCAATCTCAGTCCGACTTTTGCCAGTAGCAATGAGAGTCTGTGCTCATTACGATTCGCACAACGAGTCAATCAAGTTGAGCTTGGTAAGCCAACCAAGCACATTCAATACTCTGGCTCGAAGCGATAGTGACGAAAGTTCGTATTTGTACGTGGGGACGGCAAACATAGAAATTAGGTGTCAAACGTATCTAGATTGCATCAGTTTGGGAATATAGTCATTCTTACTCTACTTAGAAGTACTTCGGCATGAGTCCGTCTGTACTTTTTCAACCAGGCAGATTCATGACTCTGGCTCGTAGCGCTAGAAACATGTATTCATGTTTGTACGTGGGGATAGCAAACTTAGCAATGTTTGTCACAGAAGTATCTAAGGAGTGCATCAGGTTGGGGTAAGAGTCGATTCTGACACTGCTTAGAAGTCGGCCGCAGCTTGCAGCATGAGTCCGTCTGCGAGAGTGTCGAGCCGGAACCATGGTGCGCACATATTACTGTATCATTGGCTACTAGTAGTACAGAGGAACTTATTATTAGGGCTAGTCTAGTTGCCAACATGACAAGCAGGCATTCGTCCTTAAGCTCCAGGTGGAATCCTGGAACTTATTGTGCTCTATCCGGTTTTGGGACACTTACCTAGTGTTCACATCGCTACTGCATCCACGCTCTCTTACTTAACGCTCTGCACTTTTGTTTGTTCTTCATATCGATCCACGCTCTCCTATCTCTTAACGCTGTGCACTTTCTGATGTGTTCTTCAACATAAGACTGGACGGACAAATCCTTTATTGGTCCGATATTTTCTGGAGAAATAACGCAATGGGCCGATTTCCAGCGGTAAAACACCTGAATCCCACTAACAGCTGGAAAAACACCTACTTACGTTGCAAAACTTGCGTATGCACACCGCCCTTTCGCTTTCATCGGCATCTCACACAGTCACAAATTGTTCAAGAAAACAACATCATGACCATCTACCGCCAAAAGAGAAAGAGCTTCCACATCGACAGTGATGGATTTAATAACGATTCGATCAAAGCGGCCGCTGAGCTCAGCAGTTTGGAGCGCGACCAAAACACTCATGATTCACTCACAACTCCACGGAAAGAGAGAATGTTCCTTTCTACGCTCATTCGCAACAGGTTCAACCGAAATGTCGATCGTGATCCTCTTTCTGAAGTCGGGAAAGATCGGGAGAAGCCCCAATTTCTCAGCTGCCGTTCAAGTCCTCGTGTCTCACAATTTTCACCCACAACTCCACGCAAAGAGAGAATGATCCTTTCTACGCTCGTCCGCAACAGGTTCAACCGGAATGCTGATCGTTATCCTCTTTCTGAAGTCTTGAAAGATCGGGAGAAGCCCCAACTTCTCAGCTGCCGTTCGGTCTCCCTCGGGAACTCATCTGGTCGGACCGGCTTGCACGAATCGCATCGAATCTCTTTTCCTTCTGTTGCCAGTGCGCCCATTGTCTCTGCACTATCAGATCAACCATTTCAAGACTTGTATATCAAGAGCTCGCCCGATGGGATCGTCTTGGTTGATAGCACAAGGGAAGAAAGTGCAATTGCAGCAGTGATCAAGTCCAGAGACAACAAGTTTACCATTTACTCTTGCCTACCAAACAATTTCGGACAGGCACAAGTGAATCTTGTGCATTACAAAGAGGTTTACCGGAAGCTTCACACTCATGCAACTGTCGAACGAGTGGGAAAGGTCCTCGAGGTTGTTTTGGAAGGCAATTGTGAACCAACGTACACTATCCATAAAGTTCAAAACGAGACGAATCGTGACTTTTACACCAAACACGTGATTAAAAAGCATGGTGAGCTTGTGGCATCGTCACGACATGGGCCTGAAAGATCTTATACGTTGGAGTCTGTAGCTGGTGCCGATGTGGTAATGATGATTTTACTCTCGGCAATCGGTGATGATGTGAGTGGGCAACACGAGGAGAGTAGCTTAAGGAGAAGGACCATTATACCGAAAAATCTTATACGTTGGAGTCTGTTAATGGCTCCGATCCGATTAATGATGATTATACTATCGGCAATCACTGATAAAGTGAGTAGAAAACAGAAGAAGAGTGGCGGATGGAGAAGGTTCAGTTCATAAAATGTAACCGTCGTAATAGATGCATTGTAGTTATCGACAACACCAAGTGTTTATCTGGTCACAGCCGCGCTATTGCACTGTGCATGCTTTTCAACATAGCAAAGGAAAGCAGCAGTGTTCCTGCCTTCCTCTGCTCCTCATCAGATAAGAGGTGATACATCCAGTATAAACTAGCTAGCTACCTAACTACTTTGCTGGAGTCTGATGCCAGCTCAGTAGAGCATCCTTACGTGGCTAGGTGCGATCAGAGGCCCCAAGACTAGTGAAAAGCAAGCAAGGTAGATAGTCAACGGAATCTGGAATCATTTGTGCTGGCTTTGCAGTTTTGACAGTCTTGGGCTGCCGGCGCGCGATCATCAGCGCACCCCTGCCCAGCTCGCACAAAATTTTGCGTCTTTCCTCACAAATTGAAACTCGGACCAGCAACAAACTACAAACCTATACAACATGATCCTCCCCATCCTCAACTTTTGTTCAACCGTAAGGTCGATCTCGCCCCGGAAGAAATCTTGAAAGAAGACCGCCAGCACCAAAGCAACCGCCTCTACCGTCGTTCCATCGTTCTTGGCGAGTCTTCTTCCAAATCTCAGACTTGCTTAGGAGTCGCAAAGAAGCTTTTTTCTAATATTGATGATGTCACCCCCATCGTGTCTGCTATCTCCGGCGAAACGTTCGAAGACTTGCAGGTCCGAAGGATTCTCGATGGAATCATCCTAGAAACGGCTGTTACCCAATCCTTCAACCACAAGTTTACCATCTACTCTTCTCGGCCAAGCTATCCAACTCAGTCGTCAGTAAACCTTGTCCATGCTCGACCGCTTTTTGTTCACTCCACGGTCGAGCGAGTCGGAAATGTGCTTCAAGTTGTCTTGGCATCCAATGATGAGCCAACATACACTATCCATAACGTCCAGAATGTTGCGAATCGCACTTTTTACAACAAGCACGTGATTAAGGAGCATAGCAAACGTGTAGCGTCGACGCGATATGGACCTGGAAACTCGCACTTGCTGCAAACAAGTGCTAAGGTGTCGATCCAGTCACCATGATTCTTCTCGCCTGCAATCGCTGACCAAGTAGACAACAGAGTGTAAGGAAAGGGTTCAAAGCATAGACTTGAAATAATTGATATATATAGTACATACGTATACCGATTGCTTATAGCATGTGCTTGGAAGACTTGAGAAAGCGAGCGAATGCTAGACTGTACGCCCTCGATCCGGTCCAGCTCTGATGCATCCAGCAGTATTCTTGGCCTCTGATTTGATTACACGCTACTCGAGGTCACTATCGCGTTTAGACCATCGCCAGAACCAAATACCGAATCCAGTCCAGCAGCAGCCATACAGTAGCAATCCACAAATGATACTCTACACGCCCAACTTGTCCGATCGGCAAGCAGTCGTCTTACACGTAGGCATCTCGAAAGAAGAGGTGAATGGTAGTAAACGAAGCACAGCCAACTAACCAGAGCTGCTTCACCAATGACTTCTCATCTAATCCCACTCGTTTGGCCCTAGCGTACTGTATGGTAAAATGACCCAATGGCTGTCGTGTCACATCAGGATAGAATGATCTGAGCTGGACGCAGCTATCAACAGATGTATCACAGGATATCCATTGGCTCGTTGTGGCTGAATCTCGGTCTCGAATGACGACTTGAAATCACCAGTCTTTCATGTACTCATGTATTCCAAAAGAGCATCCAGCTGGCCATCGACATCAATCACAGTCTCACTTTTCCAGGAATGTTCCCCGTACTTATCTTCTACTTGCTTCTTTAATTCACTCGCTCGATTCCTTGCGTCTTCGTCTTCCGCTTTTCCCAAAGCGTCAATCACTACACGATATGAGACGCGATCCGGACCATACTCAAGGTCGCCGTTGTCATGTAGCTCTTGCATTCGACGAAGCAGCCGTTCTGCATTGTGTGAGAGGTTCCAGTTGGCATAGCATCGTAAGAGACTGCGATAGGAAATCATGTTTGGCTTAATGTCTGGGACTCCCGCATCATCCATTTCCTTCATTCGATTCACGAGTGTTTCAGCGCGCAAGACGGTCCATACTCGATCTCCACTACGTGCAAGAGAATCTGCAAAAATGAAAAGGCGAGGCAGTGAAGGCAGAGTCAGTTTGCTTTTGCCAACATGACATTGAAAATCAGATACTGAACAAGTCACGCATCAAGAACGTAGTTGTACGAAATCTTGTTTGGAGAATCACAAAGCTTTCCAGCCTCATACAGATCATGCATCTTTTTCAGTAGTTTTTCCGATTCGTTTACCATGGAGCGATTGGCACACGCACCAAGAAGGCAGTTGTACGTAATGACATCTGGTTCGAGGCCCGCCTCAACCATTCGGTCGACAAGGGCCTTTGCTCGAAACGGTGCATCCACGTGACCACTTTTTGTCCATGCATACATGACACAACTATACGCAACAGTATTTGGTGTGATATTGCCATGTGTTTGCATTTCAGTCAGCAAGCGTTCTGCTTCCAGTGGCTGGCCTTGGCGAGCGTATCCATTCAAAACGCCGCAATAATGAAACTTGTTTGGAACGACGTTTCGTTCAATCATTTTACGCAAGAGACGTTCCGCTCGATCAGCATGTCCACTCTTGGCCAAGGCGTCAATCACACAACGAAAGTTGAGATCATTCGGTCCTCGCTTCAGCTTGCCATTGTCCTCGAGCTGCAAGACATGCTCAAGAAGCTCTACGGCCTTGATTCCCATGGCATGCTTGGAGTAAAGATTCAACATGTTGGTATAGGATACCATGTCTGGTGGCGTATGGTCATTCATTCTCTTCAGTACCTGCTCCGCGCGCTCCACCACTTTGGTTTCCTTGGATTTGGAAAGTGCATCGAGCACGCAGCTGAATGCCACTGTATTGAGTGGAACATTTCGATCCGTCATGGATTGCAACAGAGCTTCGGCCTTTTTCGCATCCCCTCTCTTGGCATGTCCATTCAAGACTGTACAATAGTGAAATGTATTTGGCGGCATGGATGAACAATCCCTTGAGAATGGCTTCGGCACGAGCCACGGCATTATCGTTTCGACACCTCGTCATTGCCAGCAAGACTTCATTGAAATTTTTGGCATCCAAAAGCTGGCATTGTTGTAAAAGAGCCAATAATCGCTCTAGAATATGCAACGAAAAGGAGGGATGCTCTTGACAGTTTCGAAGGACATTGAAAATCATTCCTTTCGCAACAACTTTCAGTTTGTCGTCTTGTTCTAGTAATCGCTCCAAGAGCAACAGAGCCATTTCAGCTCCCTCTTGCTTATTTCTACTCTTGTGAATATGAAACCAAATTGTATTCTTTGCAGAAACGAGTAACGAGTCATTCCATGTCGTAGTGTTGAGTAAGGAGTAAGAGTATCGATTCATGAGTGCTTGGGCGCGGTCCGGTCGATCCGAAAGAAGCGTGACTGAATATTCCGTCATGCTGTAATGATATAAGCGAGAATTTTCTTGTAGTAGAGCCAAGGTCGACTATAAGCTTGCCACACTTGAATCCGAGAGTGGTTCTTGATGGAAGCGGCGGCAGGATCGCAGCACATTCCAAACAACACCTTGTTTGAGCATCGTATCGCCATTGTCTCGTTCTTCTTGCAATAGTTTCTCCATGAGTCTTAAAGCCTTTTCTGGATTAAGATGGTCTTTCTGAGTATAGTGCCATATCGAATTCATGATGCTCTGTTGCTCCTTTCGACTCATGATGGATGACGCGGCGCCGCCGCAGAAAAGGCGTCAACACATGATGCGACGCCAATAAGGACGAGGAAACTCAAAACAACAAATACTCTGCCTCCTCTTGACATGAGAGACATGCTGGTTTCACCACAAGTCTTTTCTGTCGCCATTTCGCTCTTTTCGCTGTATTGATGCTTCGCTCTTGCTTGTGTTTGCCACAGCCGCGCGTGCCAATAATGCCGGGAAAACATCGGATGACGTCACAGCAAAGTCATCTGACCCAAAAAGTGTCAACACGCCAGGCAGCATGTCATTGGCAGCAGCGCGCAGCCATATTTTGAATTTTAATATCTTACTCCTTTATGTATGATAGACTGGTGGAAGCAAGCGAGTGGGAAATAAGGAGAGAGTGAGCCCTTAAGAGTAAAAGGAAAGTGACAGGTGAGAGAGAAAAGTGTAGAAACAGCAAGCGCTGGGTGTTAGCAGCAGTGGCAGTGCGTGGAAGAAGGGAACGAAGAAAGCAATAGGCAAGAGAGAGAATTTGTGACGCCGAAATCGCCATCACAACAGCAAAGACGAATGCACTAAACAATGAAGGTTTGGAAGAAAGAGGATCCCGTAGCTGTTCTGAAAAAGCATGGTTCGGAAGTGCGTTATTGTCGTTAGAATGTGCGTCGGCTCAATTCGAAGTGACCTTTTTGGGCTTTATGGTGCGTGTTCCAGTATTTCCATGGGTGCCATTGCTGCTTCTTCTACATATGTGCAAAAGTGGTCGGACTTACATGTTTATATCGTAAATGTTGGCTAAAGCAATGCAGGAGGCATGCATCCTCGGGGTTCGGCTCAAGGCACCTTTTTTGGAGTCTATATTGCGATTATGCCATTAAGAATCAGATGAAAGTGAAGTTCATTACTATCGTAGGCTGTGCATCTTAAATTTCTGAGATATCAGCTACTTTGTGGACTTTGAACAGCCGAATTAGGAGCACCTGAACAAATTTCTGTCGAAAATGAAGGGGAAGACATGACTAATATGATAAGTAACTATCCCATACCCTCTTCAGATGTCTTTCTAGCCTTCCCTCGTAATTTTCAAATAGGATAGGCATAGTGGCTGTAATTCAGTAATCTTTTGCTCTATTCGGTAGGCTTGACTAGCTACCGGATCGACAGTCAAATGGCCTTCTTGATTGAAAGGCAGGTCTAAGAGATGCATAAGGGCATTAAAGTAATTAAGACTGTTGGAACACACTGTATTCGCTCTAGGGACATGCTAATTTTATATTGGTAGTTATTTATCATCCGAAATTTCGGATTTTGATGGCTACAAAGTCCTCAAGCACTACTGTAAGTCAAAGTCAAACAAAAAGGGCGCCATGTCCTCTCACAATCCCCACCTGGATGGATCATACTCATGGCAAGCTTTTTCCAAGGTGCTTCCAAACCTGATGCCACTAAAAGATGCTTGGACGATCTCGTGAGTGGGAAGGCCACTTGCCGGAACAGGAGTGCACCCAGCGGAAGTCAGAGGGAAATCAAAAGCCTACATCTTCCAACTCTTCCTCGCTCATTCACCATTGATCAAATTACCACTAATAATCCCGGCTTGACTTGTTTCAATGGGATTCTGAGGCGTATTATGGTGGTCGTCGCCTCTCAACGAAGCGGGGGGCATCAGCCGATCTTCTGGTGTTTGCTTTACAGTATTCTTAACCATGACAATTCCTTTCCCTCTTTCCTCTCAAAATATCTGTTCTCATGAAGCAGTCGTTTTCATTGTCCCTAAAGGGGATAGAAATAAAGCCTTTCCCAATAATCTTCAAAAGAAAAACATCACCATACAAGCCAAAGAATCCAGTTAAACGATCCGACTGCTCTTCATTCCTTTCCTAAAGACGGGCGACGACACGTTGGAGGGACGCTTGAATATTCGATTTTTTTAAGACAAACCATTGTAATCTACTGTCATATAGTGAAAACGATGAAACGGTGTGACTATGGAAAGCACCAGTTGAGAGGATAATCGGAAGCGCTGCAGACCATTCATCATCATGGTGACGTTTGAACATGCTCGCAATGGCGGCGGGAGTGACCGAGGCCCCGGCGCGTAAACAGAAATCTAAAAATTTACTCCAATACTTTGATATTATTGATCCGACATTTTGGCGCGACTTGCTCGCAACACTGCTGAACACGCAAAACACATCATGAACGCGACGCCACGACGGCGGCCATCGCATCTTCAGCGCCCTCAAGACCCATGATACTCTTTGATCATGATAGTGTTATCATAGTATGTGTGATGGTGCTTCATTATAGTGGATTCAACAATCAATCATACGAATTTTTGGACTTTCGAAACAAGCAATGGCGCATTGTCATTTATTTTTGGACTCACAGATACACGTAGATGGATTCACTTGTCATATTTTCCCCAATAATATTTGATAGTATTCAATAAAAGTTGATTGTTAGCTTCATGTCCTCTCAGACATGAGAATTGTGCATATAACATGGTAGCCAAAATTATGCGAAATGACAAATCATGCGTCTTTGGAAATAAGCAAGAATTGGGCAAACAATGTTGGATCTGAGCTGGTTCTTGTCATCACTAGGTACATCGTGACATATTTCAATATTTAAATCGTCGATCAGTGCCTGAGACAACCCCTAGTGATGGATAATGGGCGGTCATTGTGTCATGACGCCATTTCGAACGAATTGCGTTTCGTCTTGACGAAGCAATTGACGAAAGATTCAAGACTCTCGCACAACACGGCGATGCATTAGAGCGCATGGCAAGGTGTATTTTTTAACTCCATCAGTGTGCACCTGCTAGTATGATACTGCAGCACTAGGAAGCTAAAACGACAGTATGCATGCAGATAACCATTTACTGCAATAGTGTTGTTCATATAGAGAGCACCGGGGCGTGCGTGGGGAGGGGGCGGGGGCGCTCCGGCTCACTTCGTGGCCGGAGCGCAGCCTCGTCAGGAAGCCCAAGAGGTTGTCTTGCTGCAAAGCGAAGCCCCGAATTGAAATGGTGCCAAGTTTCTCCAGTCGTCATGCATCGCACGTATCTTCGCTTTGAATCAATGCTTGTAAAGAACCACTTGCTCGCTGGCCTCGAATCCGCGAGGCGGCCTGCTGGCTTGGCTGCCTACCTAGCTAGGTGGCTGAGCTGCTCGGCTCCCCTTGCATCAGGCGCAGACTGGCTAAACGACTAAAGGGCACAATCTAAAAGTTTCAAAATATACGATCCTATAAATTGTACGGTGATAATCCCTGAATTAATCCAGTATTGCTTGAATTGTATTTGGATTGGATGCCATTGAGGATGACCTGGAGCGAGCGAGCGAGCCAGTAGTAGTTGCTTGTTGCTGCTGCTGGCTGCCTTGTGAGCACAATCTGTGACTGACTCGTTTTCGAGCTGCCTTCGTGGCTGCCAATCCCAAACTGCTGTCCCCAATTCATTCCCTATGTAACCCCTAGGGCTTGTATTAATTATACCTCCTTTGTTTCACTAGTCGTTCGAGTGTACAAGCAATTTCTAGCCGGCTTATTCGTAGCTAGCTAGTTTCGGTCATCAAGGGTCATTGGGTCATACACGTAGAGGAGAAGGTTAGTGTATTATTGAGACCGAAGGAATGCCTGTATTCTTACACTCCCTCTCGCATCCTTCACAGTTTGTACGAATTCATTACGATGAAATCATGTTCGGGTTGAGATTTGTGAGTGTTGTATGCTAAAGAAAGTTGATTTGGAGATTTTCGCTTTAGAAAATGTCAAGACAAAACGTGAAGTCTCATTTCGTGGTCATGTGACCGTTCGTTGAGATGCCGCGGTCATTGGAAGCAAAAAATCGCCAATAAGCAGCAAGGCGCGTGATTTGCTCACATTTTTGTTGTCTTTCACAGAACCTCCCTCTGAAGCTTGACTTACAGATAGATAATATGATCACTACCAATATGAAACTGTTTGTTGCGTATTGCCATCGATCTTTTGCTACTGTATACTGGAGCTGTGAATGTTGCACTCACTTTTGTTTACTTGTTGTGCTCGTATCGATTTCTCGATCGACTTGGAAATGTCGAATCCGCTTCTGGCACTGATATGTATTATTGTCTTCCCATTGTAGGAAATATACCTGTAGCATGTTTTCAATTTGATAGGTTGGAAGCGAACGTTTCGTCCCGCTGATTGCGTTGGAAGGATTTTTGTGAACTGATGTTGTTTTGTGCCATTTGTTGCGCGCCACATATCCTGTGTTGTTGTTATTGCTGCGAATCTGGTGACGTCGACTGATGCAATCGATATTGTTGTTCATGTTGTACTCTTGGAGCTGCGTTCCTCTGTCTATTCGAACCTTGTTGTCGAGCGTGATCGTGCTGCTTTCGCTTGTTGTTGTTTCGTATTGTCAATGTTGTGAAACTGAATGTCACTTGATGTTGTATTGCAAGTGAAATGCTGAGCTTGTCGAGTTTGTTGTCTTGCTTGTGCTCTTTACAGAACTCATGCTGAATGGCTCCGGCCTAGTCTGTACGTGTTGTGTTTGTGTGCAGGCTGTTACGACCCCTGTCGAGTTTGTTGCTTGAGTCGAATCGTCCACTTGGATCGTTCGTCACCTTTGCTGTGGTTGTATCTCGAATGGCCTTTTGATATTGTATCGGTAAGAGCTGGTAAGAACCAGCTTTGTGGCTTGGTGCCGTTTCGTGGCTGAATGGAACCGGACTCTCGCTTTTGTTGTCTGTGCTTGCAAACCTCCCTCTTGGTCCATTGTTGCTGCAGCTACATCTCCCTCTGGCGGAATACTGTTTCTGCTTCTTCGAATATTGGCCAGTTGTAGGTCTCATACATTGCGTGCGAGCTTTGCTCATTGTTGACTTTGGAGAATCGTTTCGTTCTTGTCATTGTTGCCTGATTCTGCCTTATTCACTTGCAAAGAGTATTGTTTGTTGTCGATGTGCGTGGCCATCATTTTGTTTTGACGAATCATGACTCGAAGAATCTTTATTGTTGCTTTGTTCGTTTGCTCGTTACCTGCCGCATTGTTGCTATTGTTATTGCTCCGGCCGATTCTTTGTGTCCATGATTTGTGTTGCTACTCGTCTGTTGTGTTTGTCCATGTGGATCTGGTAATTGATACCTGTGCCTTGTGTCCCGATCGGTAAGTGAAGTAATGTTTTCTCGTGAGAGTCGTCCACTCTTGTGTTGTTGTCTGACATGTATTTTCGTACATTTCTTTTGCGAGTCTTGTCGCTGCAACCTTGTCGCTATGGGCCTGTTCTTCGTGTCTGGCACTGAAGCTGCGCTTGTGCACTGGATCTCTAACTTTGCGTTTGGGTCCTGCTCGTTCGAGAAGTATGGACTGTCTCATCTCCATTGCGGAGCATTTGTTGTCTCAGTTTCGTGTTGACCAGTTATTGCTGTTGTTGTTAGAGGCGTAACTGTTGGTCGGTTGCATGCGTGAAACTGAGCTCTTCGAGCGCTTTCATCGACATTGCATCGATGAGACGTGAAGGTCGGGATTCCTTCGTTTTCGAATTCTGCACTTCAATGATCTCTGTTCCGTTTCGGTTGTCCGTTGAAGTGGATAGTGTTTGATGTGTTTGGTCAATCGGCACAGGTTGCGGTTGTTGTCTGTCCTCTTATTGCAAGACTTTGTCCTCATCGACCCATATCTTTTCTATTTGTCGTTTGAAGTATGATCCATTGTTCTACTGATGATATCATTTCGACTCTTTGATCTGTAGATTGATCTGCTCTCCTTGTCGGATGTCATTGTTTGACTTGATGCTGGATGTTGTACTTGCTGTCATCTTGTCGTCTTGCGACTTTTCTTTCCCATCGAATTTGTATTGCGACATGTCGGTACGTAATTGCTACTTCAACTTTGTTGTTGATATTGCTGATAATGTATTGTTGCGGCTTGAAGAATCTTATCTCCTGCCTTGTTGTTTGTCGTCGGTGTTTCTCCAGCCGATTCTTTGAGCCGTCGACTGTCGTGACTGATAGCTTTGTTGTGTTGACTTGCATTCAGTATTAAACCGAACTCCGTCATTTTGTTTCGTTATCATTTGATTGCTGCTGTCGCTTACTCTTGTTTGGTACTGGTGCTGACGTGTGAGGAGGTCGCGAAGCTGGTAACTGGATTCGTTGCTGCGTCTAGCTATACATTGCTCGACACATTGATTCCGATGAGCATTGCTGCTCTGCTATCTCTCTTGTAGACTTGTTCGACAAAGCATTTGTATGATTGCTTGTCTTCTGACGAATACAAGAAGTCCAGTCGAATCCTTGTTGAGATATGCTTGTCTCCGCAGTCATCTCTTGATTCCATAATGGCTTGAGCCAAGATTTCAGGAGGCCACAATACTCGTACCGCATGTGAATGAGTATCGGACGCTTTGACTTGGGAACCTTAAAACAATCAACTGGGACATGTACCCGTGAGATTGCTTGAGATCGACAAAGATAGTCGCGGCTCCGTATCGTCTTTTGGTAAGTTTCCCTTTGAGCTGTGCAGTGAATCCTGGTGCAGGTGATTCCAATTGGTCTACCGATACACAATCACCTAGACTTGTTACTGACTGAATGTTGCTCTTGTTCTGAGTTCCTTTCGTTCTCCAGGGTCGCTTGGTCATGGCTCCATACATGCAACCAGCATATTTTGGAGATTTGACTGTGATTAGTCGTCTTGGGATTGTGCCCAGCAGAGCGAGGATGCGAAGGCATACGAAAGGTAAGTGCCCCAATCGGTAGTGCCAACGTAGTAGTTCTGCTTGATTCTTCGGCGAAGTATCGGTAAGATTCTCCTCCTTCGTTCCGTCGTTGTTGTGCTCTGCATCTGCTTCTTGTTGTGAAGTTTGACTTGTTGGCACCAAGGTTGATGTTGTTGTGTCTTCCCGTTTGTCTCAGAGACAAGGTGCGCATAGTCTAAATGAGATTGATGGCAAACATGTTCGTTCGTCTCTACCTCATTAACTGCGTCGATTGCCGCCACGTAGACTCGACAGTAGGTTGCACCTGCTGCTGACCTGATGAAACCTGTGTTGGTCCTCGGATCCGATGAAATGGTCCTCTTGAATCAACGTTGATTCCAATGCAGGATTATCGAGTCGGAATAGGATGTTTGCCAAGTTCCATTTCGTTGAGAAAAATGATCGTTCGCGACTTGGCTCCAGTGCCGTGTGTGTACAATGTCATCGTCATCCTTAATCTTCCAATTGAGCGTCATTTTTCCTTTGATAGGTGATTCCTCTCCTGTCGGTCCGTGCATACCTATATTAGGGTCGTTGCTCGGCTCGATCGATTCGAATTGTTCCTTGTTGTTGGAGATGCTGCGTGAGGCTATCCACTTGAATCAGAAAATAGTCGGAATCAAAGATTGCATCCTGAATCCTGTTCCAACGTTTACCAAGTACGTTTTGGGAGCTATTGGCGAACAGCCTTGGTCTGACGATGTGTCTTGCTGTTTTTGTTGCGATTCTCGCAGGTCGTGTTTTGCTCGTGCATATGCAATACCGCTTGCAATATCGAGACTGCGTTCGTCGTTGGTGAGTTCTTTTGTGGCTTTGCTCGCCATATTTCGCTTGTCGGCTTTGATATAGGATTTGATCGAAGTGAAAAGCGTCATTACTGCCTGTTGGAAGCGTCGCCTAGCTTTGAACTTTGTGTTGACTCGTAGGATCCGCCTTGTGATGTACCATCATTACTGTCGTGAGAACTGCAACGAGACACATATCGATAAGGAAGTGACTGAGGACGAAAGGCATTGCCCATAGTGTGTTTGCAATGATGACAGGCATCGTAGCCAAAAGGCCGAACAAACAAGGGCGGAGTCCGAGAGATGATTGCGGTAAGTGTGTTGGCGTAGGAAGCTGTGTTGGCTTGATGACCATTGTCTGTATTGTTCGAATTGCTCGTTTGCTGTTCCGCTTGGAGTTTCTTCTTCAATTTGTACTCGTCGGCAGGATGCTCGGTCCAAGCCTGGTGAGTGCCAGCCACACAATGGTGCGTCCTGTCGCCAAACTGTTTCGTTTTCGACTCATTGTCTTTTGGTGCCACTTTCTTCCATGTCCACTTGTCTTGCTTCCCCTTGCCATTTCCTTTGCCTTTACCATCTTTGCCTTTAGCTTTGGTTTTGTTGGACGGCTTTCCGGACTTGATAGATTGCGCGAGTTTGAGATTCACGCCCTTGATCTTGCCAAATTCGGCAGTAAGTGCCACGAGCTATTCCTGTTCGGCTGTCTTGGCATCCACAAGTCTACTTGCGTTTGGTAAGTGTTTCGTACTAGTTGGGTGCGAGCGTCGTGATCGATTCGGGAGTCATGTCATCGCCGTCGTCGAAAGCATCTTTCTGCCTTTTGTTTGCCTAACGCACGAGCTCATTTCGCTTGCATTTTGATATCCTTTGAACAGGTTGATCACGAGCTTTCAATCCTTCGTCGTTCATCTTGACGTACTTGTTGAATTCTTCGATGTTACTCGTGATGGTAGACATGCAAGCATCCAGACTGGAGAGGTTCTGCCTCGCAAAGGAGGGATGCAGTGGCTTGAGTATCGATGACTGCCTTTTGCATTAGTAGCTTGAATAAATAGAAGGGATCTGCATGGGCGACCATCGTTTCCAGCTCCGACATCTTGAGATGCCCTTCTTTGGTAAGTGATGCAGAAATGCAATAGCACATTTGCACATTGTTCTGAGCCTGACGCGTCTCTCCCGCAATGTAGGCTGCAACGTTTGTGCGAATCTGTTCTGTAGTGAGACGTCCGTACTCGTTGATGACATTGCGGTTGACTTGGTTTCTGTCTGGAATGTCAATTACGTCGCCACCGGTAAGGTCCCAACCTGACTTGACTGCTCGTTCCATGAGTTTCTCACAGAAAGAGTTCACTTCTTTTCTTCGATGTTGAACTTGAATGGAAGCGGAGTGGTCGCTTCGTTCCAAATCTCGATTCCGCTTGAAGTCGTGTAGTCAATTGGTTGGTTTGGATTCGCTTGACCTGGAGTCAGAGCAAATGCGTGCCACTAATCCAACTTGCATCTGGGTAAGTAGTTGTTGAAGCAAACTGAGCAGCATTCATCGTTTGTGGTTCTGCTGCTTGTCTTTCTCGTTGTCCTTAGTTTCAACAGTCTTGTCTTGATATGAATCAGTTGAGATTCAGAGCTTTGCGTCGTTTGCGCAGAGGAAGCGTGAGGCAGGGATCGTAGCTTTACTAACGTTAGTAGTAACACTCGATCAAGTCAAATCTCGTTCGGACCCAACTAGTAATAATATAGAAGCACGTTGGTACAGCACAGCGACAGTAATCGTGAGCTACTGTAGTTTTAAAGTGAGATTGTTCTGAATGAACGACTGAGATGTTCGTAGATGTTCCTAAATGAATATTCCTCGAAGTTGCGTCGCCTTGGAAAGCTGAAGACTCGTTTGACAGGTGTAACCCTCTCAGGCGATTTCGTTTGAATCTGCTAATGACATGTGTTGTAGCACATATATCGTCACACGCGGCCGGTCCAGGCCGGTCCATACTTGCGTACGACGAGAATTAGCAAAATGCAGAGGAAAACTGCTGAATGGAATGCATGCCGGTACAAAGCAAAGAGGAAGCCAAAAATGCCTCTGGATGCTTCTTTCCAGGCAACCTGCCAGCCATCGCTCCAAAATCGGTCACTCTCTTTAGAAATACTCCACATTGTGTCTCTGCTAGATGTTGCACGCCCGACAACGTGCACGTTGGCGTAGACAACGCGGAACCTGAATCTGCATGTGGACCTCAGATGGCAATCAGCTCAGCAGCGTCTGTGCCACCGAGCAATGAGGATTAAATCTCACCTACTCTATTCGATACATCTCTACATTGCTCGAAAGACTAGAAAGACAGTCGTAGATTCCATTATAGAGTTACAAGCTATCTAGCTACTGCCTCTTGCTTGATTTCTGTAGTCATGTTGGTTTGGCTCCTTTCACGATTCGGGGCTAGCAAGCTGGTGAGAAGCCAAGACTTCTCGAAACTCTAGGGTACGCATTCAGCTCGATACTCATTAACAACCAAGGATGATTCTTCTGTGTACCGTAGTTCCTACAACTGTTCTGGCAAAATGAGACTCTGCAAGCCATCTAATCATCATTGAATCCCACTATGGTTTAGTGAATAAAGAGGTGGAAGTGAGGATTGGACTGTGCACGCATGATGTCAGGCCCATTCAGGTAGCTGCAACCACAAGCAATGCGCGGAAAAGTTGCCCAACAAATCGTCGCCCCAACTCACCTAGGGGCACCATCCACCTGCCTCAAATCGTTTCTCTGTTTAGTCGTTACATCTCATGAGCCTCTAAATGCAGGGATATTCTGACGTGTAGTAAGTAAGCGGCAAGTTTTGTGCAACACCGTTGCATGCGCGCCGTCAACTTCTCGTTGGCATGTAACACGTGACCATTATCTTATGGATGGTTAGAGCATAATACCACCTATTGCGAATAAATGGCGATTGTCGTGCCACAGTGTGCAAACGCTATGTCAAACTATCCAAGTGGTCGACGGTGAGTGTCAAACAGGCGGGCGGGACAAATCGCTCGGCAGAAACTATCATCACAACCCCTTACTGTCTGCTCCACTGGAGCATCCCTCGCTGTGCAGATTATTACAATTGGGGTCCCATAGAGGCGAGGCGATTCTCATGGCCATTCATTCGATTCATCCTATCCTGAGAGCTCTGATGCATCGGGCTGTCGGAAGCAGCTCACTCCTATTCGAAATTTGAAGCACTCCTCTATGCGAGGTCAATCATGATGGCGGGCGTGATGATGTGTCTGCATCACATCATCTTGGCAATGCGAAACATCAGCGGCCATTATGCGTATCGTCCGGCATTGACAGATGATTTACAATGGCAAAGAACAATATTCACGTCATTATACGATAATTCTGATTATTAAGCTTTTCGCAACGACAAATTACACGTACGGCGGCGCCAAAGACGGGGTTATTTTGCCTTACAACAGCATCAATAAAGGATGACACAACATAGAAAATGATCAATGATGCATGAATTACGCTTGAATGCGAAACTAATGATGTACGAGCTACATTGAAAATTAGAAACAAGTGGTATGTCTTCGTGTGAATTTTCGACTTACCTTCTTCAGAATATCGACCGACTCACACATTTACTTGTCGCAATCTGCAGGTGCTTTCAAGTAAAGATCCCATTAGTGATATCATTGATCGCTGTTCACGGTTAATCGAAAGCTGAGACTGGGCAATGGAGACATGAGATTGGCGCTGTTATGGGGACAACAACATACCCGGAGTACTTCGATGCCTCGACGAAGTAACCAAGGTACCGTACTCAAGACCTGTAAACCAAATGGAGGACGATAGAGAGTCGATTAAACTTAAAATAGAGTATAATAAGTTGAAAATGTGAATCATCTGTAATAGTCAATTGTAGTAGATGCGTTGTCATCCTGTACAAATAGGCCCCGAGGACAACTTTTCGAGAGAGAACTCTAATGCTTATGTGCCTAGTTAGTAATTCATATGGGCAAAAACAATACACTTAATAATACAAACACAGGACTTTTTACAAAGTTGCGGCGGGGCGGCATTACAACACAATAGCTGATATAATTACAAACGCTCTGTGTACATTTTCTGCTGTTGCATTTGCTGCGAAGTAATTCTATGATAGATGTTATGACTACAGCTGAAACAACGAACTACTGGTAGTTCATGTAGCAAACATAAAATGATTCCTAACACTTAAACCTGCATAGTACTGATGTAATACAAGTACGACCTCAACGCCTTCCTGCAACGAAAACATGAAAAGCGATCCACCCTCTTTGTACAGCACGACATACCAATAAACTCTATCTACTGTATCTGGCAAGGGTACCCATCCTCGGGAAATTTCAATACCCACTGCCTCATAATAGTCTAGACGTTAAAAAGTACCAGCATTTTAGGGTGATGATCATGTTGCACAAACAGACAACTCACAAACGACAGTCTCAAAACGCATGGACCAACATGCCGGCGAAACTCACCTTAGAACACTATTCTACCACTGCTATTAAGCTAACGAGTGTCTTTCTTTGGACTGACGAAACCTTTTGCAGGCAGTGCAAGGAATTGGACATTTGATGTGCTCCAAGAATCCAAGACGAAGGCAGATTGTAGTTTCTGACAAACTGAGCTGCATGTAAATCGTCCATGATTGACTGTACACACCTCAGGAAATCGCAATATAATCATTCCTTAAACCTTGATGATGACAGGATCTATCCTTGCAGCCCCGCCACGCTGGACAATTGCACCGCACGTACGGTGTCATGCAACCAAACGACGTAACAGTAATGACAGATAGTACTGCGTCACTCTGCAAGATGACAATGAGCAACAAGAGAGTAAAATACATCAAAATCCAATAATATCATGGCATCTGTAGAGGACGTCGACAGCTTAACCTGCGTGAATGCGTAATCTGTGCAAGGTAAAAACTGCGAAAACGAAAAATAACTTCCGCCATTGAGAAAGACGCTATTTCCTCTTCAAGTCATCTCTTCAGACAATACTCACGTGCCTCAGCACTCTTCTACAACCTATAGAGTGACGGTTAACTCAAGGCGCCACCGGAAAGCAACCTGGGACATCATGACATCATTGTGGTCGCAATCGTGTGATGCTGTGTCGAGAGTAGTCGAGAACTCGTTGATGATCCACACAATCGCGACGTCGATTACTAAACGCTCACCCACCTCAGCAGGGCAGGAATCGACCCCTTAATAGCCGTTAAAATAATTAAGCCCAGTTTGTTATAACTCAACTATACACAAACAATCTCATGAAGACCAAATCGCCTTGGCCTTCTTGCTAAAATCATTACTTTTATCAACACTACTTTGGCACTTACCTTTCTATGTCTGATCATTTTGGCAACATATCTATTGAACCAGTCTCCCCGGATCCTCAATCTTCAAAACACAAGGTAAATCGCCCGAAATCTAAGAGACCACGAAAGGCTAAAAAACAGCGTAAGGACACCAGCTCTTCATACGTTTTGATTCTATTAGTCCTTCTGTTCTTTTTCGTTGGCTCGTACACTATCCTTAGCATCTGGGCAATTCCTCACTATTTACGAACCTCACTACCAGATACGTTACATCAACGGACGGGAATGGTCTTTACCCTAGATCAAGCCAGGTTAAATCCTTTGTCCCTTGAGCTCACTCTTGAGGGTATAAATATTTACGAAAGGAGTAATCATGAGCCCCCCCTATTATCTCTTGCATCATTTAACACAAAGATAATGGCTCTTCCCCTGTTTAAAGGTGAAATTGTAGCAACACATTTAACAGTTGACACCTTTGATATAAATATCACTCGCAACAACGATGGGAACTACAATTTTAGAAATTCTATTCAGGATAAACAGTCACATTCTCTCTCAAATATTCTAAACTTTTCAAACCTGCCTTTTCGTTTTTCTTTAAGTAATATCTCCCTCAATGATGGCAAAATCACCTTTACGGATAAACCCAGTGACAACATACACCTGATTGAGGATATAAGTCTGACCCTGCCTAATCTGTCAAACTTTTCGTTTCAGGCTAAAGAGTATATCCATCCAAGTTTTTCAGCTGTAATAAATGGCAGCCCTTTTCAATTGACAGGCCAGGCGGATCTTACAGGTAACGGCAAAGGCAGTGACATACAACTACACACAGAACTTTCCTGTGATTTTAAAAACATAGAGCTCAATCGTTATTTTGAATACCTCCCGCTGAATCTTCCTTTTAACATCACTCATGGCAAGGCAGCAGGGGCGCTAAAATTAAAGTTCTCCCAATCAGATAACAACACCCCACTCTCTGTTGCTTTTTCCCTGCACACAACAGACATGTTAATTAGTTCAAACTATGAAAACTTTAAAATTCATGCTCCCTCTGCCAAACTTGAAGGATTTATTCAACCGCTGACCGCTACCACCCAATTACGTAATATTGAATTGCAAGAGCCAACTTTTTATGTATCCAGCAAATTCTCCTTTACAGACTTCCATTCCCTGATCAACCTTACAGAAAATACAACTAGCCCCTCTAACAACAATCCAACTGAAGCGACAATTATCATTGATCACCTTGTAGCTGACAAAGGTAGAATTGTATTTACGGATGAGACCCTAACATCAGAACGTGATCGCTGGCAGTCTATCCGATTTAGCCTGAGCAACTATTCCAATACCGGGGAAAGAAACTCCTTATCAACGCCTAAGACCACATTCCAACTTAGCGGTAAGCTAAACGACTCCAACGCCACCTTGAGTTGGCAAGGCCATCTAGACAAGCATTTGCTGCCAGCAGGTGACCTGTTACTTAGAGAAATCCCAGCGACCAATCTATTGCCTTTCTTAGGACTAGATAAACTTGGGATAAAAGAGGGTGTTGTTGACGCACAGGCGTATCTCAGTTTTACAGATTACCCGAATATCTCGCTTAGTGATCGCATATGTATAGCTGAAGGGAATTTAGCTATTAAAGACCTTATTCTTACCGAAAACAACCACACCTGGTACTCGACTCCTATCGCCAAAATCACAGGTCTCTCTAAGGAAGGCAAAAAGGTTTCGCTAGGCAGCTTATATCTCAAAAAAAGCACATTACAGATTCAAACGGATGCACTCCCTACTCTCATTCGAAGAATTGGTGGTGAAAATGGAAATATTGGCATTGAAGCTTTGGATTATTCAGGATCACTCGTATTTTCTAATGGTCCAGGAAAACTACCAAATCTTGAGTTTAACGATGTGTCACTACAGGCAATCAATCTCTCCCGGTTAGAAAGTTCCTCTGAGCGAGACAACCTGACCTTTACTGCAAAATTAGGTGAAAATGGAATAATACAAGCCAAAGGGAAAGTACGCCTCAATTCATTCATAACTACTCTGACAACTGGATTCTCAGGGATCGATAGTTCGGTCGTACTCCCCTGGTTTGGCAAAAGTGCCTTGAATGCTGATATCAAAACCACCTTGGCAGGTAAAGGCGCGTTCAGCTTTCCATATGTGAGCTTTCAAGGTCACCTACTTCTAGAAGATGGCACTCTCTCAGAAAAGGAGAGGCCATATCTTTCATGGAAGACGATTGAGTTGAAAAATTTTCGATATAATAGAGAACCCATACACCTTGGAGCAACCGAATGCACATGGGTTGCTCCAAAAACAAGTTGGGAATACACCAATGATGGACCACAGATCATTTCTGCACTCAGTAATTCACTAAATAAATATTTCCCCCAACCGGATGATCCCTCACGAGACTACTCCAAACTACCATTGCTTGAGTTAGGCCAAACCACTGTGACACTAGCCAGCATCAATATAACGGATAGTAGACTTACACCATCATGGCAGAACACCGTTACCAACTTAAGCGGAACAATAGAACAGATATCCTCAAATGCTACCACCAAGGCTTCCCCATATTCTTTTACCGGACAGTTATCCTCCTCCCCTTTTACACTTTCAGGAGAAGCGAACCTCTTCAACCTCCGCGAAAACGGAACGGCCCAATTCGTAATGAATGATTTCCCATTAGCATCTTTGCATGAATCTGTTGCCAAACAACTTGAACTTAACTCTAATCATGGCGACCTCTCGTTAGAACTAAATCGCGATTGGAATAAAGATAGAACAGTCCAGACGGCAACATTATATTTGCAAAATTTGCGACCACTCACTGCAACATCAGGCTCTGCCCTTGTACTTGCTCTCCTTGCAGACCACACCAATTCATTCTCACTTTCCTTGGAAAGTGAGGAAAAGCCTGGCAAGGTCCTCCCTGCCCTTACAACACAAGGAATCTCTGCATTTAAGAAAAAAAACCTTAAGGTAGCTGTTTCTCCCCTACTACTTGCCAGTGACAATTTTTCTGACCTCATTGGTCGTGAGTATGCAGAATTCCATCCAGGTCAGATCCTACTCACAGAAGAAGGCCAGCAGTCTTTAGCCAGATTTAGTAATTTGATGTCTGCATATCCAAACATTGGAATGACCATCACCGGAAGTGCTGACACCGTGATCGACGCTGAAGCTATGAAGATCGAATTGGAAAATGCTGAGGAACTCAGAGTAACTGCGGAGAATCTCAATCGAACAGCAGAATTGGAACAAGCTACTGCTGAATACTTGCGACAGGCAGCTGAGAAACATCAAGTAACGGATACTACCTCAGCCATAGTCGAGCTGCAAATCCCAAATGAAATTTACAGTCGTTATGCGCCCATTACTCCTCAACAGGTGGTAATTGACAACACGATGTTAAAAAACCTTGCCAGTATGCGAGAAAAAGTAATTATCAATTTTCTTATCGAAAACCTTCAACTTGCTCCAGAGCGTATTTCACTTGCCAAAGAGCCTGTCATCACAAGCGACATCGCCAATCCTGGAAATCGCGTTTTTTTTACTATTGGATCATATGATCAACCCTAGGCTCAGCAATTATGGACATAACTTCATTTATAAGCAATACCAGAACATGCCGTCGATTCGATGAACAATTTCCAATTACAATGGGGAAACTCCATGGTTTAATTGATTTGGCCCGTTTGTCGGGATGTCTGTTGAATCACGACGGACTCAACACGCCATTTTCGATTTAGGGAGCAGTAGCCAGAATATGCTGCTGGGTGCAAGCATTGAGAATACTATGGGATGCAGGATAGGTTCATTTTCAAACAAAAGAAGGTCTGTTTTATTTACCAGACCACCTTACTCTAGAACTCATCATAGCCCTTGGCACTCCAAATGAACAAATTTGCATTGAAGAAGTCACCGAAAGCGGTGATACAAAGTACTGGCGTGATGATAATAGAATACATCATGTGCCAAAACGAGCACTGAATGATGTTCTAGTCGAGCTAAAAAGTCACAACTCTAAAATATAATTATTACAAAAGTATTCATGTTCAGCATAGATCAGATTTCAACATCGCTGCAAGTATTGGCAACTATCTCAATGCTAACCTTTGTTATCAGTATTATCTGTATCCCGCTCTTGGTAGCTCGCTTACCACGGAATTATTTCCAACTCCCTAAACATAATATACGAGGTGACAACAGGAGGCTAACGCCATCATATATATTCATATTATTGCTTCGTAATATTGCAGGAGCATTCCTGTTTTTAGCGGGAATCGCCATGTTGTTTCTACCTGGCCAGGGAGTTATTACCATTATCATTGCCTTTGCCATGATGACCTTGCCTTACAAAAAGGTAGTGCTACACAAATTAACCCGTCATGATTCAGTCCAAAAAAGTCTCGATTGGATTCGTAAAAAAATGAAAAAAGAGTCATTTTATTGGTGACGATATCCGAAACCTATTCCAAATCAGGGTTTAAATGGCCTGTATAAGGGGTCTCCAATCAAAACCATTTGCCATGAAATGTATGGCAATGAAATAAGATAACTCTCCCCAAGATTCATATATCCTTCGGTTAACGCACCAAAAAACAGTTCAGGTAAAGGAAAGCCCTGTACATATGGTTCATATACTGGTCCTATTGTAGCGGCAACACCATGCTTCAACATCTGCAAGCACCAGACTGTGCTCTCCTTTTTTTTCAGTGTTGCACATTCCGCAGAAGCAATATGATATCCAACTGCACCCTGCACCCAATCAAAACTATCCACGTATTTACCTAGTGAATACCAACCAGAATACAAAGCAGCTCCAGGTGCAGAATTTTCCGCAAAAAGTGCGGTATTGTCATCTAACTTCACCTTCATTCGCTTCTTTACCACATCAGCCGCTTTATGTAGCGAAGCATCCCACTGTGCATAGCCACTTAGGCCTTTTGTATTTTTTGGCAAAGGCCAGCGCGCATCGAAGTAGCCTATCCCTTTAAGACCGCTTTTTTCAGCTGTAACCGCATCATCGATAAGCCTATACACAGTCTTTTTGTCAGGCCCGTCAAGACGACTCACTAACAAAATGTCATCTTTTGCTAATATATTTTTTTTGCCCTGAAAGCCTATAAAATATGGATTTTCAATCCAGTTCAAAAGTGGATAATCTTCAACTTTAACAAGCATCAATTCTGAATCAACTGCAGCTTTTTTATTGCTACCAGCTATAGAATGAATTTTCTCTCCTAACTCTTTAATTCGAGAAGTATCTGTTAACGATTGTTTTTTTGTTTTTTGCAGTTGGTTCTTTTCTCTTTTCAGGTTTTGTAACAGCTCCTCGGTATCCCAATCGAGAGCTGGTGGTAACACCTTAAGTGGAACGCCATAAATCAAGACAATTGCATAGATTTTTGACGACGGTTCCAGTTGTTTGATTTTGTCTCTAACTGGGATCATGAGTCTGTTATTATATTCATCACGCTCCATTACCTCTTTCAGAGACAATGAGGTCAGCAGTAAATGATCTTTTGGGATTTTGCGCTTTTCCATATAATATTCAGCAATATCAATAGCACCGGACATACGCTTATTGACTACGACCAGAACCTCATCTGGACCGGCAGCAATCACACTACGCCCCACCCAACTCATCATTACAAAAAGTACTGAAAGAATTATTGTTAAACATTTTTGTATCATATTATAGCTAATTCATGTTATATTCATGGTTTAATAGTAAGGATTGTTGTGTTGCTATCAAAAAATCTCTTTTTTTTTTCCCCGTTGCGATATACTGACAAAAACATACTCTAATTTATATTTTTTACATTTCCTATACGTTATGCCGTTATCTCAAGAGGTTTCTTTAGAAATGGACGAAATCCAACAAAATATACAGAGACTTCTCCACAACCAGCGAAATCTCCTGGATATAATGCCAGAGATGGTGCTGCTCGTACATGGTGGAAGCTCTGTAGAGTATATGAACCCTAGTGCTATTACCTTCTTTGGCGACCTTCGCAGGTACTCAGAGCCCTCACATGAGGACCTTAATTCAGAAACTGCGAGCATGCTTTTTGAAATTATAAAACAATCACTTGAGCGCAATCAAACCGGTATTCAACAAGAAATAAACCTTAACGACAAAGCTCTTGAATGTATTTTAGCTCCATTTGAAGGCTACAGAGGCGACCTCCTCCATTGGCTTTTTCTTCGAGATATCACAAACAATAAATCGCAGACGAGTGATATCTCGAACATTCAGGATAGTATTGAAACAATACTCGTTAATGAAATAAAAGAAATAAAAGATCGGGACCGAATCCGCCAGGCACTCTCCCGAGAAAGGAATTATCTCAAAGACCATTTCAATACTCAGCATGAAGAAGGTACAATGGTCGGTTCAAGCAAGTCACTACGCGACTTGCGGGATATGGTACATCAAGTTGCCAAATCAGATGCAACAATTCTCATCACTGGAGAATCGGGAACAGGTAAGGAACTCGTAGCGAACCTGATACGTGAAACAAGCAATCGAAGTAACAAGCCATTCCTTAAAATCAACTGCAATACTATAAACGACTCTCTTCTTGAAAGTGATCTCTTCGGTTACGAAAAAGGAGCTTTTACAGGTGCTGACACCAAACGAAAAGGTAAATTTGAGGTCGTTGATGGAGGAACTATATTTCTTGACGAAATCGGAGATATTAGCCCTCGAATGCAAGCCGCGCTCCTTAGAGTCCTGCAGGACGGAGAAATTATCCGCGTAGGCGGAAATTCTCCTATAAAAGTTGATGTACGTATCATAGCTGCTACAAATGTCGACCTTGCCGCCGCAGTGCATGAAGGAACTTTCCGTTTAGACCTTTTTTATCGGCTTAATATTATTAACATTTCTATTCCGCCGTTACGTGAGAGAAAAGATGATATTGTCGACTTGGTAACGCATTTTGTACGTAGGTATCGGCGTGCTTTTAAGAAGGAGATAACGTTTCTTCCAAAGTCAATAATGAACCGGTTACTTGAGCACCATTGGCCTGGGAACGTTAGAGAGCTTGAAAATGTGATTCAGCGCGCGGTTCTCATGGCAAAAAGTAATGTTATTACGAATAACGAACTTTTTTTCGACAGACAACACGATGCAGAAGCACCTGTTCAGACAGTTTCTCTTCTTGATACGCTTGATGGAATGCCTTTAAAAGACATGATGGCCGAAGTTGAAAAAGAGCTCATAGCCAAAGTTTTACGGAAAAATAACGGCAATGTAGCTACCACTATAAAACAATTGAAAGTCGGGAAAACTGCATTTTACGACAAAATAAAACGATATAAATTATCACCAAAAGACAACCAATAACCAAGAGGAATAGTTTTTGCATCAGAGATTTCTATGTAATATAGCAGGTCTCACTCCACTCAGGGATGCAAAAATTATGATCACAGCTCAAAATACTTCTCTCGCTTGTCCCTATTGGTCCTCTCGGAACATGAGATGCAGAATTCATTCGGATGGCCTATATATCCCTCTTGAGTCATATGCGATATTCTATTGCAAGTCGGTCGATTATACGGAATGTTCGCTGTTAAATTGGCCAGAGAACACTCATATAACAACAGATGAGATCATCGCCTTATCTCCAAGGCTTCACTCACTTAAAAACTCATAATCCGCACCACAACGCTACAAAAATTTAAGAAATAAACAGGTTCTATTTCACACACTATCTTTCATCCAAACAATGCTCTTCACATGGCGTTATGCAATCTTCTGCACAAACCAGATCGGTATCACCGATTATTTGGTGTTTCTTTAATTTGAGTTACTCCCCTCACCATCCATATCAAGAGTAGTACCGGTAAACCTATACACGCTGTAATCAAGAAAAAAATATCATAGCCGACGGCAGAAACCATTGTACCTGAGTACCCTCCAAGCAATTTGGGAAAAAGTGTCATCATTGATGAGAAAATTGCATACTGTACCGCGGTAAATGATACATTTGTAAGCGATGAAAGAAATGCAACAAAAGCTGTTGTTGCTAAGCCGCCACTTAAATTATCTGCACTTATAACCACAGTAAGTAATGAAACATCAGCACCAGATTCAGCAAGAACCATAAATAGTAAGTTCGTAGCAGAGGAGAGAACTGCACCTAGAAACAATATTTTGTATACACCAAAACGTATAGAGAGTATCCCACCAAGAAACCCACCAAGCAGAGTCATACCCAGGCCAAAGGTTTTACTGATAGCTGCAATTTCATTTTTTGAAAAGCCCAAATCGACATAAAAAACGTTAGACACTACACCAAGTACTATATCTGAAATTCGGTAACTCCCAACAACAGCAAGCAAAAGCAAAGCTGTTTTCCACCCATAGCGCAGAAAAAAATCCTTAACTGGTAGCACATATGAATTATAAACCATATCACGATCGGCCAAGCCTGCTCCAACCAAAACCATAGAAACAACAGCTGCGATACTGATAGCTAGAAAGAAACGAGTGGCCTCTACGAGAAAACTCAGGACAGTTCCAGATAGTGGAAAAGAATTAATAAGTATTTTCTTGAATTCGCTGATAAAAAAACCACAATAGAAAAAAGTAAACGCAAATACCGTCGCAGTTACTATAAAAAGCAGTACTATTTTCGCATACTGCAGGGTCGTATATTCATGTACAATATTACCTCCAGGCCGTTCAGGCTCTGAGATAACTAGTGTTGTAATCATGCCAATAACCATGGTACCAGCCATACAAAAATATGTACTACGCCATGATGAGTACAGATACACTTCACTGCTCGTTCCAAACCACGATGCTATATAGAGAGAGCCTGCGCCAGCCACAAGCATTCCTATCCGATATCCTGCAATATACATTGATGCAAGCAATGCCTGCATCGATTGTTCTGCACTTTCAATTCTATACGCATCAATTACTGTATCTTGTGTCGCAGATGAAAAACCAACCATCACTGCAGCGAGTCCCATAACTACCAGACTGTTGACAGATTCTACCGGATTAACCATAGCCATCCAGCAGATTGCACCAATCAGGAGCACTTGTGAGAGCAACAACCAGCCACGCCGCCTACCCAGCATCTTTGTCAACACAGGCAGTGGGAGCAAATCAATTAAAGGTGCCCAAATAAATTTAAACGAGTACCCAAGTGCCGCCCAACTAAAAAATGTAACTGCTGATCGGCTCACACCTGCCTCACGTAACCACACTGACAAGGTAGAAAAAATGAGCAGAATAGGAATACCAGCTGAAAACCCAAGAAATAGCATAGCAATTGCTTTTGGTTCGCTCCACGACCGCAATGTTTTTTTCCAACTTCGTTTTTCACCATTTTCTTGGCTCATTCTTGTCTTTTCCTAATATTACGATTATGGTGTCAACTCTTTACAGATGTAGAGAAGTCGCACAGGGAGATCTTAATTATTTCAATATTTTCCTACCTGCAAAGGAATATAACATAACTCTCCTACCGAAGGCTTCTTGCATCTTGCGCTCACTGCAATATAATTACTATTACAGGTGCATAGCCTGGTTTCTTTATAAAAATTTTATTAACTACTCATAGTTAGCTCCGATACAATGACTATACGAATTTATAATACACTCACTGGAAAAAAAGAAATTCTTGAGCCTATTGAACCCAATCATGTCAAACTTTATGTTTGCGGTATCACGTCATACGATTTCTGTCATATAGGACATGCGCGTTCTTCTCTTGCTTTTGACATGATTGTTAAGTATCTGCGTTACAAGGGGTACAACGTCACATATGTTAGAAATTTCACAGACATTGATGATAAAATCATAGCCAGAGCCGCGGAACAACACACCACTTCGACAGAGTTAGCCAACAGGTTTATTGATGAGTTTTATACTGATATGGACAAGCTTGGCATTGATCGCCCTAATATAGAACCCAAGGCAACTGAGCATATACCCGAGATGGTTCAAATCATCTCGGAACTCATTGATAAAAAGATGGCATATCAATCCGGCAATGATGTCTATTATGCCGTTGATTCTTTTCCTGAATACGGGAAATTATCACATAGAAATCTCGATGATATGCAAGCTGGGGCGAGAATTTCAGTAAATGAGATGAAAAATAACCCCATGGATTTTGTTCTGTGGAAAGGCTCCAAACCAGGAGAGCCAAAATGGGATAGCCCCTGGGGTGAAGGACGACCTGGGTGGCATATTGAATGTTCAGCCATGAGTCGAAAGTATCTTGGTAAAACCTTTGACATACATGGCGGAGGAAAGGATCTGATTTTCCCCCACCATGAAAATGAAATAGCCCAGAGCGAAGGTGCCAACTGTTGTTCTTTTGTTAAGACGTGGATTCACCACGGCTTTGTCACCATCCGTGATGAGAAGATGTCCAAATCTTTAAACAATTTCTTGACGATTCGTGATTTACTCGATCATTACCACACAGAAATACTAAGATTTTTCATTTTCTCTACCCATTATCGCAATCCCTTAGACTTTTCCGAAACAGCAATGCAAGATGCGACTGTCGGGCTTGAGCGATTATATACCTCATTAGCAGCAGTGGGAGATTTGCCTCCAGGCGATATTGATAACAAACAGCCGGTCATCACCTCAAAAGACCTTGCGATATTTGAAGGCATGGAAGAACGCTTTCAGCAGGCTATGGATAACGATTTCAACACCGCTCAGGCACAAAGCGTACTTTTTGACGGAGCCAAAAGTATTAACAGAATACTACAGTCTCTCCCCGCAATACCTGCAAAACAAGATATTGTTCTTCTCGAAGCTGGTAGAGACCAAATTAGAAAACTTGGTAAAATTATGGGGATTCTGCAGGAAGAACCTACAGAGTTCTTAAGGCACCAGAAGCAGAAGATGCTGTCAGGTATTACAATTGATGAGGTTGCGATTACTGCCCTCATTGAAGAGCGACGTCAAGCAAGGGAAGATAAAAACTGGTCTCGAAGTGATGAGATTAGAGATGAACTGCTCGGACAGAATATTGAATTAAAAGATGGGCCAGATGGCACAAAGTGGAGTGTAAAAAGACAATAATTTCCCACTCAATCAAACCACATTAGGGGGATACCATGGTTCGGCAACCTGCAGTCGCTGATCGTTTCTACCCTGGTAATAAGAAAAATCTGACATCTAACATACAGGCACTTTTCGAGCCCTATTCTACAAAGAACAAACTGTCAGCTATTGCCGCCATATCTCCCCACGCTGGATATATGTACTCGGGGGATGTGGCCGCAGAGACCTTATGTTCTATTATTATTCCAGAGACTATACTGGTACTGGGCCTCAATCATCATGGCCAAGGTTCTCCCATCGCTTTATCCCGAGATATTTGGCAAACACCTTTGGGGCAAGTATCTAGTAATCAGAAATTATCAGAACTTTTACTCTCACAGGAATCCCCTATTGTTCATGATGAAACAGCCCATCGCTATGAACATTCCGTTGAAGTTCAGATCCCCTTTCTCCAACTACTTCAGCCAGAATTATCCATTGTGCCTATTGTCTTCTCACATATATCTTATCTCATGTGCCAAGAAGCAGGAGTAGCTATTGCTAACGCTATCACCTCATTTCAAGGGCAAGTTCTGATACTGGCCTCAACTGACATGACGCATTATGAAACGAGAAAAAATGCTTCCGTAAAAGATGCCCAGGCACTGGAACAGATTAACAAGCTTAACCCAAAAGCTCTGTATGATGTTGTGAGTGAAAGAAAAATTTCCATGTGTGGTTTTATCCCTGTAACATGTGCTTTAATAGCAGCCAAGATTCTCGGAGCAAAAACTGCCAGTTTGATTCGCTACACAGACTCTGGAGAGGTATCGGGAGACACTGACCAGGTTGTAGGGTATGCTGGGGTCATTATTTCTTGAAAATGCCAATATTTTCTGCCTTTTTTCTTGACACCAAAATTGATTTCATCTATATATCTCGGCACCTCAATGGAACATAAAGACTGGGGGATGGTCTAATGGCAAGACAGCGGACTCTGACTCCGCTTATCAAGGTTCGAATCCTTGTCCCCCAGCCACAAATAACGCAGTAATCGCAGCCACCGAATCTACAAGATTAGGTGGCTGTTTCCTTTTAAGACGAACTCTCTCCCACAAGGCATAATTGTTCATCTTTTTTCTTATAAGACTTCACACCGCCCCTCGTCCATACTTTTTTCTTCATCATTTATTAGTAAATGATCAAATAGTACATATAATAGAAATCTGGCGCGTATTTATACTTAACACTAAAAGTTACAGAGGAAATGACTATGACTAAGAAGATATCCAAGAAACGAGAGAGATTTGAGAAAGAAATTCTGGAAGAACTGAAAGAACTCAAAAAGTGGAAGAATGACCCAAAGAAGCGGAATGAGTACTGGAAAGAACAGAAAGCATGGGAGAAAGAACAGAAGAAGGAAGAAAAGAAGTGGGAGAAAGAGATGAAGAAGATTAAGAAAGCGAATAAAAAGAAATAGCTTTTTATATAGATGGGGTTCCAAATGGAACCTCTTCATTCGTTGCCCTAGGAACGTCAATCATATTATGCGCACCACCTCCCCACCAAATAGACCGATCCTCGTAATTGTTTAAACCCATCTCTCACCATGACACCCTATGCTAAGGAAAACACTTGTTCATTTTTAGCATGTACGTGTTACACACATTAACATTGCTTTGCATGAACTTCTCGTACCACTCCCCTCTATATAAGAGTAAAAAAATAACAAATTATGGCAATACTCAGCTAATTATCGTTATAGTATGCCGCTAGAGAAATGGCTTGGCCGGTTATTTCTTGACACCCTGCGCCTCTGCCGCTCTTATGACGAATTGGCCTTCTTCACTCGGCAGAGGCGTATACCTGACTAACTATATACTGTTCCGAGGTAATTGGCATGTCCGCTCAAAATACAAATACAATGACTGCACCCATGGCACAATCCGTTTCAGATGAATCGATCCTCAAAATATCTAAAGAGATTACCGTAAAATTTATCGAAATGGGCAGGATCACTCCTGCAACGTTCAATCATGATTTCAAAGCAATCTTTACGTCTATAGAAGAAACAGTCAGGAATAATCAAAAATGAGAGCACTCGACCCAACACGCAATTTCGCTCCGACCAATCTCAAACACATCCACATCATGGGTGTGTGTGGGACAGGGATGGCAGCACTCGCAGGTATGCTTCAGGAATGTGGTTATACAATTACAGGTAGTGACAGTCATGTTTACCCACCCATGTCTACCTTTCTGCAGCAACTTGGCATTGAGATCTACAATGGGTACGCAGAACAAAATCTTACCCCTAAACCTGATCTCGTAATAGTCGGCAATGTTATCACTCAGAAAAACATAGAAGCACAGCAACTTGCCCAGACAGATATTCCATATATGTCTTTCCCACAGGCGCTTGCTCACTTTTTCATTAAAGGTAAGACCTCTCTTGTCATAGCAGGAACCCATGGGAAGACTACAACGTGCTCTTTGCTGGCCACAGCACTTCATAGAGCACAACTTGACCCATCATTTATGATTGGAGGAATTATCCCCGAATTTGATGGGAATTTTAGGTTAGGTGAGGGAAAATATTTTGTTAGTGAAGGCGACGAATATGATACTGCCTTCTTCGACAAAGCCTCTAAGTTCCTCCACTACAGGCCAGATGTTGCTGTAATAACTTCTATTGAGTTTGATCACGCAGATATTTTTGACAATATTGAAGACATAAAAAAATCTTTTAGACGCTTTGTAAAACTCATACCAGCGAACGGTCTACTCATAGCCAATTTTGACGATCCAAATGTCAGGGAAATCGCATGTGAAGCTCAATGCCCTGTGCAAAGCTATGGGCTCCATTCAGATCACGACTGGACACTATCTCAGCTCAACACTACAAATGGCTTGACTACATTCACTGCTTTACATCAAAACAAACGCTTCGGTGAGCTAGCGGTGAAGCTTCCTGGCCGGCATAACTGCCTCAACAGTCTGGCAGTTACCGCCATTATGCATCATCTTGGCGTAAAGCCGGAAACAATTCACGAAGGCTTATCTACTTTTGGTGGAGTAAAACGTCGACAGGAAGTTCGTGGTATAGAACGGGGAATAACGGTAATAGACGATTTCGCTCACCACCCTACAGCAGTTCGTGAAACTCTTTCAGCATTACGAATGGCCTACCCTTCAGAGCGATTAATTGTAGTCTTCGAACCGCGTACTAACACTTCCAGAAGAGCCTTTTTTCAACAGGAATATGTGTCAGCTTTCGATAATAGCGATTTAATCTGTATCCGTGAACCAATTCCTCTTGCAAATGTAAAACAGGAAGAACACTTTTCCTCAAAACAGCTTGCTCAGGATCTCAAGAATAGACGGGAGCTCAATGCTCTATCTTTTCCCGATACAGAGGCTATACTCAACTACTTACAGACTGAACTTCATACGGGAGACATAGTTGCTATTCTTTCAAATGGCGGGTTCGACAATATACATGACAGGCTACTCAATAGATTAAGAGAGGTATAAAGGACATCTGCTAAAAGCCATCCTTCTCATATTCCTTTACCTTTAAACGTAACAAGGGACAATTCAGCAAAGAATGTCCCTTGTTGTGTTACCAGAAATATAGATGCTTTGATGTCAGGCTATCAATACCTGCAGATTTTGTTTTAACTCATTAAGCATGGACTGATAATCGGCAGAATTATCCTGCGCTTTACCCTTCTGCTCAATCTGAAGAGCAATATCTACACAGTCATCCAGCCCTAAATTAAGTAGAGCCCCCTTCAACGTATGCCCTGCTCTACCGAGCTGCACAAGATCACCTGATTGCAAAGCACCATCCAGATTATTCATATGTGAAGATAATGCAGATATAAAGTTGGGCAGCATCTCAGTCACCTGTTCACGAGGCAGATGAAATCGTTCACACAAAAAGCTCTGTATTTGCTCAATTCGCTGTTGCTTCGACATTTCCACACCACTATTCATTTTCTGTTATTCAGGTTGATGATTGTACTTGGCTGGACTATCAATACTCAATTGGGCAGAAGAAATTCTCTAATATGCGCTTCGACTCTTTCACGAAGAATTGGTTTGATAAGATATGCCTGGCATTGCCCCATTGTAAAAGCATTCATAATATTTTGAGCATCATCTAGAGCAGTCGTCATGAAGACTGTCGTTATTTTATCTTTAGGTATATTATTGTCATGCTCTAGCCGTCGCAAATAATTCAGCACCTTATGGCCGTCTGCCTCTGGCATCATAATATCAAGACATACAAGGTCATAAAAATCATTTTTGACGTACGCCTCCGCCAAGATTTCCATAGCCTCTCTACCATTTTCAGCAATATCACTGGTAGCATACGGATCGAGAAATTCAGCCAGGAGGTTACGGCTAAGAAAATCATCTTCAACGATTAGCGCTCTCAATTTTTTCACCACAATAATCCTTCAATTGTTGAAACTATACGACAGTTGTAATTAGACGTCGCACCGCTTATAAGATATACCAATCATTTAAACAGATTCAAAGAAAAAGCGTATTCTAGTTGTTATAATCCCGCTTGAGGTATGATTCATCATGTTAACCCAAAAGGTCACTCAAATCATAATTGATCATCATCTTTGTCGTTTAGGTGATACTGTAATTGTTGGTTTTTCTGGTGGTCCTGATTCAACAGCACTTCTCCATCTACTTAAAGCATGTAGTCTGAATTTAGACCTGAAAGCAGTATATATTGATCACGGCCTACGTCCAGAGGAAACTGTTAATGAGCTGCGTTTTACTAAGAATTTTGCCGCTAAGCTTGGCGTTGAATATGTCAGCCAAGAAGTTGATGTCAGAGCCTTTAAAAAAGGCTACGGCCACTCCCTTGAAGAAGCAGCCCGTATAATGCGGTATAATGCTCTTCAAACAATTTGTGCTCAACATAATGCCCAGGCAATTGCAGTAGCCCATACAGCTGATGATCAGGTTGAAGAGTTTTTTATCCGTTTAATTCGGGGCACAGGCTGCAAAGGCCTCAGTGGCATGCTATATAAAACCAGCAACATCATACGACCATTACTCAGCCTACCTAAAAACAATCTACTCGACTACCTCAAACAAAACCAGATTGATTATTGTTATGACTCATCTAATGACAGCCGGTCATTTTTGCGAAATCGGATTCGCCTGGATTTATTGCCAGAGCTGGAAAAATCATATAACCCGGCCATTCGAACTACTATTCTCCAAACCACCGAAATTCTGCGACAGGAAGACAATCTACTTGAAGAAATCACCACTAACCTCTTCAGTAAAATTTGTACTATAACTGAAGCCCACGGAGGTGAAGATCACCGGCCTTTTTCTATACTTCTTAATCGCGAAGAATTTATACATACTCATTCATCGCTGCAAAGGAGAGTATTGGAAAAAATTTGCTGGAAAATGGAAAATCGTCCAGCTTTCCGTCAACTTCATCAACTTCAAACACTTGCAACCCAAGGGAAAAACGGTTCCAAAATGCATCTGGCGAATGGACTTAGAGTACGTTTGACTAAAGAAACGGTCGTCTTTGCATATCCAGCTGGCAAACAACAGCTTCGCGGAGATGGGGCCATACCGGCAGCAGTGTCACGTGAAATTTCCCTTCCTGGCACCTATTACTTTAGGGAAATTTCCAAACAATTAACAATCCTGCGGACTGCTTGCAAGGAGATCATGAACCTACCGCCTGATACGCTTATCATCAGCGACAACCAGATTACATTTCCGCTTACAGTCCGCCCGGCTTTACCCGGAGAGAAAATGCGCCCATTAGGCGCACCTGGACAAAAAAAGATATCGCGGATCTTTAACGACTTGAAGATACCAGCAGACGAACGCTCCCGCCATCCACTTCTTATCGTAGATGGTAAAGTTGCCGCAATTCTTGGAGTAAGAATTGCGGATCACTATAAATGTGAACCCAAGAACACTACGTGCATCACGCTGAAGTGGGAGACAATCAACGGATAGAATCCGTTCATCAAAGGGCAGAACATGCAATGTCGAATTCGCTAGAATTTTACCGATCAATATTGCATGCTATTATTATTTTGGTGAAACTTTAATGCTGACACCACCTGAGCTAAAAAGAAACTCAGGTTAGACCTTTTTCCTCAATATTCTGGCGTCACCTACCCTAATGGTGATTTTGATTCGATCAAGATACTCCAGAATTGGAATTGAAAATTTTCGCGTAAGACCTGTCAGGTTTTTAAACCCAGGGGCGTCAATTTCACCCTTACTCCCAATTTCCGCAATAACTTTTTCAACAAGCTCATCTATCAGTGCCCGCTCATAGTAAAGGGTTTCACTTATTTTTACCAGTTTGCCTTCTCGTAGAAGTAGATCCAGCACTCCTTTCATCATCTTCTCGGAATACTCTGAAAATTGATTCATAGTGTCCCGAATAGTAGGAGTTGATAGGCCTTTGCTTGTATACCACTTGAGCAGATCACGTTGCAACTCTTCCTCATCAGCCTTCAGAGCAACTTCATGATTCGCAAGACGGAGCATAGACTCTTCCTGAACAACATCACCTTTTCGTAACAGTTCATTAAGACAGTAGGTAAAGACCTTTTGATCAATCACTTTACCAATAGACAAACGCAATTCCTCTTTCACTAAACCAGTAAGCAGAGGGTTAATCTTATGATATCTTGTAAGAGATCCCAACATATCCGTTTTGGTTTTTTCTGCTATTCCGACATCGACATATCGTTGAGAAGCAGAGTCAACAACAACCATTTTTTTCGTTGATATTGGCTCGTTTAAAGCCTTTTTAAGGTGCTTTCCAAACAGCCCTAATCGAATTGCAAGATCATCAAAAGTTAACCCTTTTGCTCCACTCTCACGAAGAAGTGTCAGTGTCCGCTCCTCGAATGAGCCTTCAGTTAAAGCCTGGAATATTCCTTGATTATAGCCACGGTCTGCCTCGGTAAGTCGCTTTCTTTTTCGAGGAGACACATTACCGAGCACTCTGCCACCACCAATCGTTGCCACTGGAGAATAGCTTCGAATAACAAAATGATCATCTGGCCAGACTGCCACCGGACTTTCAAGGAGCAACTGAACACCTGCCTCTGCACCTGGTTCCAGTTCATCCCTGTCAATAAGGGAAACTCGACCAATTATTTCTGCAGTACCAAGATGGACTCGTACCCGTTTCCTGTGTTTTAACGCTTTTGCATTTGAGCCTAGATAGAGGAATTGACAATCCAGCATATAATTTGCCTGCAGAGAGCCAGGTGTAGCGAGAACCATTCCGCGCTCAATTGTTGCAGTATCAACACCTTGCAAGTTGATGGCCGTTCGGTGACCAGCTTCAACAGTTTCTACAGATTCCGAGTGAACCTGTATTCCTCGGACTTTCGCTATATTCTCAGAAGGATATACCCGTAATTCTTCGCCAATATTGATTCTACCAGATATTGAGGTTCCGGTTACCACCGCCCCAAATCCTTTCATAGCGAATATCCTGTCTACCGGTAGACGAAAAGGACCAAACACCTCCTGGAAATTGTGTTGTTTGACAAATTCGTCTAACGTGGCAAGAACCTTGTCAACACCTTCACCAGTGATAGATGAAACTGGAAGTATTGGAGCATCTTCCAAAAAAGAGCCTTCACAAAACTCACTAATCTCATCCTGAACCATTTCTAGCCAGTCATCGTCAACCATGTCGGTTTTGGTTAAGACGATCATTCCTTTTCTTACACCAAGAAGTCTGCAGATTTCGAAATGTTCAACAGTCTGGGGCATTATTCCTTCATCTGCTGCAATGATGAAGGCAACAAGATCCATCCCCGTAACGCCGGCAACCATGTTTTTAACAAATTTCTCATGACCAGGAACATCAATAATTCCAAGCCGGTGACCACATGGCAAATCGAGATACGCAAAACCGAGTTCTATTGTAATACCTCGCTTTTTCTCTTCTTTGAGACGATCAGTCTCAATGCCGGTTAGAGCACGAATCAAACTAGTTTTTCCATGGTCTACATGGCCGGCGGTACCGAGTACTATTTCACGCATAGAGTAATAGGGTTTTAGCTAAAAAAGATTTTACAGAAATGGATTACTTCGTTTCTCTTCACCGATTGTGGACTGGCTACCTCCGTATCCATGTCCTGGCCAGACAACAGTATCATCTGACAAGACAAGTAGCCGCTGATTAATAGAATCCATTAATTCACGCTGAGAACCACCCATGAAATCTGTTCGGCCCAGCCCTCCAACAAAGAGGGTGTCGCCAGTAATGAGATGTTTCCCATTTAAGAGGCAAATCCCTCCGGGTGTGTGCCCCGGGGTATGAATCACCTGAAGTTCTTCGTTGCCGATTGATATGGAATCCCCATCTTCAACAAGAACATCAGGAGCAGGAGATGCTTCAAGGCCGAGCATAGAAAAATAGCTGCTTACCTCAGGTTTTCCAAAAAATTCAGCATCTGCCCTGTGCATAATAATATCTGCTCCCGTTGCCTCTTTCATCGCCCTGTTACCGCAAACGTGATCAGGATGGGCATGGGTTGCAATGATAGCCTGCACCTTCAATCCAGATCTTTCAATTTCTGCCAAGATCTGCGGAACATCACCACCAGGATCAATAACACCCGCATTTTTAGTTTCAGGGCAACTGACGATGTAACAGCATACACCCATTGAACCAACTGTAATCTGCTGAACGTTTATCACTTTGTCCTCTCCCATCTCTGTTCGGTAGATCATTTATACTTTAATGGGTTGTCCATATGCTTTTTAAAGCAGGACAACCCAATATCAACTGCCATTAGATTCTAAACAAATGCTGAACCTAACTACTGCTACCAAATAATATGTAAAAACTATTTGGAAGAGCAGGCACACCCTCCGGTGGTTCCAGCCATAGGTAATGTAATCGGAGCAGCCACTGGTGGCAAACGATTTTCTATTGCAGTTACCACACCGGTAAAGGCTGTAATTGCAGGGCTATCGCCTTCAGATGAGAGGTATGGCACACCATCGTCACCAGCCATAACAACTTTAGGGTCCATGGGGACGCGACCGAGGAATGGAAGATCAAATTCCCTTGCAACCTCTTCCCCTCCACCTGATTTGAAGATATCAACAGTTTCATTACAATTCGGACACACGAAACCTGCCATATTTTCTACTACACCTGCAATCTCAACCTTGACCACTTTACAGAAGTTGATCGATTTACGAACATCAGCCAAAGCAACTTTCTGAGGGGTAGTGACAACAACTGCCTTAACATTCGGGATAGTTTGGGCGACAGAAAGCGGCTCATCTCCTGTCCCTGGAGGGGCATCAATAACGAGGTAATCAAGCTCACCCCAATCCATATCAGAAACGAACTGACGAATTGCCTGAATCTTTAACGGCCCTCTCCAGATAATGGCTTCATCCCTGTCTTGCATCATGTATTCAAGGGAAACTACCTTCAAGTTATCGTTATACTCAAGTGGAGGTATGAGGTCAGTTTTTGATTTTGGAGGCTGAATGGTACCTTTCAGATCCAGCATACGTATAACATCAGGACCATGCAGATCGACATCCATCAACCCCACTTTGTGTCCTCTTTTGGCCAATGCGAGCGCTAGATTCACAGAAACGGTTGACTTGCCTACTCCGCCCTTACCGCTCATGACAAGAATCTTGTTCTTAATCTTACCTAATGACCTGGTGATGGCGTTTTCTTGTTGTGCTGCAGCTGCCTGTTGTGATTCTTGGCTATCACACCCACTACTTGAGCAGGAACTTCCACATGACTCTGACATCCGATTTCCTCCTGATATTTACTTGTGACATTGTGTATAGTTGTTTCTGTTGACAGGTTATCCAATCTCATGGCACCTTTCAAAGAATGTAAAAGACAGTAATATATAGTGAAAACGCCATTAAACCTGTAACTGTCAGCAGGCTTTCATGGGCATATCTAAAGTAATGCTGTTGTAGGGAATTGCAAATGAATTCCTGTCTTCATCGAGCCGCTAATTATAACCTTCAAACTACCTACCAGAGTTGAACGTGTAATTCCTGCGCTTTTTGTTGCGCAATTCGAACTCACTCCGTATTATGGAGAGTTGTTTTACATTGAGTAAATCAGTAACTTTTACGGGCTCCATCTTATACTTATCTCAGGAGTACTCATGCTTGGTTGGTTTAAAAAGAAATTTAAGAAAAAAGAAGATGACACCGCAGTTTCCGCGGCAGATCTAAAAATACCGGTAGCCCCTCGAACTTTTGGTACTGAGGCAACAGAACATTTCCCTGCCCCCACGCCACAAGTAGAGCAAAAGCCTACTTCGACAGTAAAAGAAGATGTACTTCAGGAACAGGTGACACCTATAGTTCCTGAAACACTAGACTCGGCTCAGGATGATAATGTTCTAGATAAAATAAAAGACGATAAGTCGATAATCACTGAAGATATCGCCAGCGATCCACTCTTTGACACCGACACGCAATTCGTAGCAACGGAATTAGAAAGCGTTGACGACCATGTTGACATTGACCCTCAACTTGCTACCCCAGAGGTAGAAAAAGTAGAAGAGCAAACCAAATCTTCTAGAGTTTCCGAAATCCCTAAAGAACCTCTTGAGATTGATGAATTACTCGATGAACCTGCACCCTCACAGCAAATAGAAGACACTTCCGTAGAAGATGTCACCCTTCCTGAGCCAGAACCAGAGCCTGAGCAGGAGCAGGAACCTGAGCTAGAACCTGAACCTGAACCAGAATCTCCTGTAAAGATACCAATAACTCCTCCGGAAGTTGCCTCTCAGAAAATCCCTGTCGCCCCAAGAATCACCCCTGTTACGTCTACTGAACAGAAGCCATCAACATCCACAAAACCATTTCTATCCAGGTTAAGCGAACGCCTTGCACGCACCAGGGAAACATTTACATATCAGCTCGACACACTTTTCCTTGGAAAAAAGGTTATAGATGCCAAGTTACTCGACGACCTCGAAGAGCTTCTCATAACGGCTGATCTAGGTGTTAATATTACAGAAGAAATTCTTGATCATGCCAGGAGAAAAGTAAAGCGTAATGAACTTTCTGACCCCAACTCGCTCAAGCAGATTTTAAAAGAAAAACTCAAATCGTTTATTGTTGACTACCAGCAAGATGCCACATTAGTAATGCCCAAAGAGGGCCCATTCGTCATAATGGTTGTAGGTGTTAACGGTGTTGGTAAAACGACAACTATTGGCAAAATAGCCCATAAGTTTCTCCAATCAGACCAGTCTGTTGTGCTTGTGGCAGCAGATACATTCCGAGCAGCAGCAATCTCTCAGTTGAAAATCTGGGGTGAACGCAACAATATACCTGTCATTACTAAAGCCGAAGGATCTGACCCATCCGCCGTGGTTTACGATGGCCTTGCCCATGCCAAAGCTAAAGGATTTGACGTAGTATTAGTCGATACAGCAGGCCGACTTCATACTCAGGCCAATCTGATGGAAGAACTTAAAAAAATTAAACGAGTCATGGCCAAACAGCTTGATGGCGCACCCCATGAAATAATGCTCGTAATTGACGCAACCACAGGTCAAAATGGCATTTCTCAAGCCAAACTTTTCAATGAAGCCGTGGCTCTGACTGGTATCACTCTGACCAAACTCGACGGAACCGCCAAAGGTGGTATCGTAGCAAATATATGTAAAGAACTCAAAACACCGATTCGCTTCATCGGGGTAGGTGAGCAACTCGAAGATCTGCGCGATTTTGACCCGGAAGAGTTTATCGATGCACTATTCAAAAGTTCTGCAGAAACACAAGAATAAAGGACCTGATTCATGCAATATCAACGTCATAACCAGCCAGGTTGTGGGGGATGTCTACTCGTACTCCTGCTGATTGTTTTCGTCACAGGTGGTGCTCCCGCCCTTATTAACTTTATGGGCGCACTTATCTTCTCAGGAATGGCAGGTGTACTAATACTGATTGCCCTGTTCTTTGGTTTCTCCTATTGGATCAGGAAAAAAGTTGCGCTTTACGAACAATCTCAATCCGAAAGTCATAATCGTTTTGTCTGGTTACTCGTTCAGATCCTGATGCACATAGCCAAAATTGATGGTGAAGTCACACGTGATGAAGTGCAGACCATCCAGCGTTTCTTTCAACACAATCTCCGTTATTCCCAGACTCAAATGCTTTGGGTTAAAGAGTTGATCAAAGAAGCTACAGGCTCCACTGTTACCCTAGAATCCCTTTTGCTCGAATTCAAGAATACTTTTGCATATGAACCACGTCTTATTCTGCTGGAACTCGTATACCAGATTCTTTATACCAAAACTGTAGTACCTGAAGATGAACTGAAAATTGCACGACAGATAGCCAATTATCTTGATATTTCTGTTTATGACCAACGTACTGTTGAAGCAAAATATCAGTATAGAAGCCGACAGTCTACTGCTCAATCGGCAGACAGAGCAGCTCAATACTATGCTGTTCTAGGTTTAGAGGCAGGAGCAACTGATGATGAGCTGAAAAAAGCCTACCGAAAGCTCAGCATGAAATATCATCCAGATAAGGTTCGTCACCTTGGTGAGGAGTTCAGAAAAATCGCAGAGGAAAAAATGAAAGAAATCAACGTTGCATATGATTTCTTTAAGAAACAATAAATAAGTGACCACATAGTGTGCAGCTGGTTTGCCTTGTAAGCATAATCATAATACTACACGGCCAGAACCTTGTCGGCACCATTAGAGGGAGAATTACATCATGTCTATTTCCTTAAAGATGATGACATTTGCTGAAAAATCTTCATGGATTCGTAAAATGTTTGAGGAAGGAGCCAAACTCAAAGCCGAATTCGGTGCGGAGAATGTCTTCGACTTCAGCCTCGGCAATCCCGATGCACCACCACCTGAGGAGTTTTACGATGTTATACAAAAGCATGCCATAGACCGCAGCCCAGGTGTCCACTCCTACATGCCTAATAATGGTTACGTGTTTGTCCGTGAGGCAATTGCACAAAAGATGAGTTCAGAGCAGCATGTAAAGATTAACCCTGATGACATGCTGATGACATGCGGGGCAGCTGGTGGTCTTAACGTTGTAATGAAAGCACTACTCAACCCCGGCGATGAGGTGATTTTACTTGCACCGTACTTCGTCGAGTATAATTTTTACGTTGATAATCACGGTGGAGTATCAAAAATTGTTAATACCGACAATGAATTTAATCTTGATTTCGATGCAATATCATCTGCTTTAACCAACAAAACAAAAGCAATTATCGTCAACAGCCCGAATAACCCGACCGGTCAAGTCTACTCACAGGAAGCACTAATAACTCTTGGTAATTTGCTGGCAGATGCGGGAAAAAAACTCGGTACGACCATCTACCTGATATCGGATGAGCCATATCGGAAAATAATTTTTGATGGCTTGACCGTTCCTTCAATTTTTACGGCCTACCCAAACAGTATAATAGTCTCGAGCTACTCGAAAGACCTCTCTCTTCCCGGTGAACGAATTGGTTACCTTGCAGTTCACCCGGAAATTGAAGATAAGAGCATATTACTGGGTGCCATGAATCTTGCGAACAGAATACTTGGCTTTGTTAACGCCCCTGCCCTTATGCAACGTGTTGTTGCAGAATTACAAAATGCATCGGTAGATAATTCTATTTATGAGAAACGACGCAAAATATTCTGCGATATTCTTGAGAAAGCCGGTTTCTCCTTTATTCCACCTAAAGGTGCATTCTATATCTTCCCCAAGACCCCCATTGAAGATGAAGTGGCATTCTGCGCGATCCTTCAGGAAGAGAAAATTCTCGCAGTTCCCGGGCGTGGGTTCGGAGCTCCAGGCTACATACGCCTGGCCTTCTGTGTCCCTGATTCTGTAATCAGCAATTCTGCAGAAGCCTTCGTGCGCGCCATGAACAAAGCCAAAATGCTAGGCTAAGATACAACATACAATAAAAAAAGGGAGCATTTTACAGCTCCCTTTTTTTTATTTCTTTTTCCCGCCAGACTTTTCCTTAAATATCAGCTTAATTGGCACTTTATCCAGTCCGAGACCTTCACGGTATCTATTTGACAGATATCGCTCATAAGAAAAATGAACACCTTTAGCACTATTTGTCATTACAACAAATAATGGTGGACATGTTCCTATCTGGGAAGTGTAATAGAATTTCAGTCGTTTATTTTTATAGATTGGTGGGTGATGCTCTTCAGTAGCTTCCTGTAACAGCCGATTAAGTGCAGCTGTTGAAAAGGATGCCTTGTACTGGCGATAAACGGATCCTATAATTGGAAATAGTTTTTTTACCCCGTACCCAGTCTTGGCAGACGCCTTTATCAGCGGGGCAAAACCAACAAATGGTAATTGCCTTCCTATTTCAGCCAGCACATGCTCCTGGGCCTTTTTATCATCAAGCAAAAGATCCCACTTATTAATGGCAATAATAAGTCCCCTGCCGTGATCAAGCGCATAACCGATAACCTTAGTGTCCTGCTCAGTAAGTCCTTCTGAAGCGTCAAGAAGTATCACAGCAACATCACATTTTTCAAGAGATGCCAAAGACTTAAGTATGCTGAATTTTTCCAGTTTATCCGTCGTCTTACCTTTACGCCTGATACCTGCTGTATCAATCAGTAGATAGCTGAACTTGCCATGGGTAAGCAGTGTATCAACAGAATCCCGGGTCGTACCGGAAATCTCAGAGACAACCATACGCTCTTCACCAAGAATATGGTTAATCATTGACGATTTCCCAACATTAGGCCGGCCGAAGAACGCAACTTTCACTGTACCATCCGGCAAGGCAGGGCCGGTATCTTCACTGTGGATTGTCTCTATGAGACCCTCCATCAGGGTAGTAAAACCATAGTTATGTTCAGCGGAGAGAGCCCAAAGCTTTTCTACACCTAACTCATAGAACTGTGATAATCGTTCAACCTCCTGCTGCGGGCTGTCTATTTTATTCACAACATAGAATATCGGTTTTTGAGTACGACGCAATATCTCAACCACCTGATAATCAGCAGGAGTCACTCCCTGACGGCCATCCAAAAGAAACAGAATAATGTCTGCCTCTTCTATTGCTGCCATGGCCTGCTCACGGATATGATTTACCAGCAGATCTTCAGGATTGTCATCAATGCCGCCAGTATCGACAAGCATAAACACCCTCTCACCCCACTCAACACGTTCATAGTGGCGGTCACGGGTAACACCTGGAGTTGGATCTACAAGAGCATTTCGTGATTTTGTTATACGGTTAAACAGCGTGGATTTTCCCACATTGGGTCGACCAATGAGGGCCACGATAGGACATGATGTATTTGTCATAATAGTATTCCTTTGATTTCACAAAGGCTGTATGTAACCGATAGTGAGAAACTTTGCATTCTTTTCACACTCTATAGTTACGATTAGATCTCGTTTTGCAGATGATTGAGGATAAATGCGAATTCAAGATGACCTGTAAGGTTACAAACAGGTCGTTGTAAAAACTCGTTATTTACTGCCAACTCGTAGAAGCATCACTGCTAGTTGCATTATCTCTAAGTTTTTACAGAACTGCAAGAAGATGCTTGAAAATATGAATGCTTCAGCCCGTTGCGAATTGATAAAATTATACAGTGATTTTTTCTTGAGCGTATTTAACGGCAGAGATCAGGACTGGCAGATGAGGTTTTGAGCTTGCCTGAGCCAGTCGCAGAAGAGATGCTACAGATGGAGCAATATATTTATTGAAAAACACCTTACCACAGACAGTACTTAAGTGTGAAAAAGCACCAATTATTTGTAAATTTCGTTGCAGCCCAAGTAGCAGGTAATCATGTTGAAACTGTTCTGTATCGATTTCAGCAATACCACTAACCTGTTGAATGTAATACTCATACATCTCATCCTGAAACCAGATGGGCAACCCTGCGTATGGATCAAGAAGCAGAGAAGCCAGATCATATGCTAAAGGCCCGAGTCTGCCCCCTTGGAAATCAATTACCCGGATTTGCTGGTCTTTGATCATCACATTACGTGACTGAAAATCCCGATGCAGGAAAAATTGTGAAGACACCATTGACGCTGCCTCTGCGAGCGCACGAAATTCAGCATGCAAACCGGTGGGAGTTTCCTGTTGTATGATACCCTGCCAGAATGCTTTTATAAAATAGCCTGATTCCCGTTCAAGCATAAGTCCTTTATCATACACTGGCGTATCCCAACACCACATAGTGTCAAAAGATTCGGCACCGCGAAACTGCATTGCAATAAGTACATCCAGTGTTTTTCTATAGAGCCCACGAAGTTGGGCAACTGCAACAGGATCCGAGTAATCTGTATCACAGGCGTAGCCATGCAGTTGTCTATCACCAAGATCTTCGCAAATAATCAAACCAGTAAGCTGATCAAAACCATAAATTGCAGGAACCGGAACTCCAACATATCTTAAATGTGAACCAATCGTCCAAACAGAAGAAGCTTCACGTAAAAACTGTTCTTCTTCTTTTTCTGGAGCAATAGCTATGACACGAAAACTATCCGGTAAAATAACACGTAAAAACTTTCTATTTGACCCATCACCCTTTAATAGTTCAAATGAAAGCCTCTCTCGAGAAATATCTGCCGAATGTGCTTTAGTTTTCTCTTTTTTCAAAAGAGAAATGACACGAGAAATCATTTCTTCAGTAGGAGATAGAATCATTCCTTCACATCTCCGTCTTCGTCATTTTTTTCTTCACCATTCTTTGGTGAACTGGAAATGAGTACATTATCTGCACTGAAGCCATCATATAATTCAACATCATCCCAAACCACAACCTGGGATAAATTGACATTCCTTCCAATAATTCGTCCAATTGAGGCCCAATTTGCAAGTGTATAATTACCAGTGAGACACGCATCATCACTCACAAGTATAGGATCACATGTAAAATAGTCTAGCTCAGGCCAACAGGGAATAGTTTGGGTAAGCAGCCCTTCATGAAGAGCAAGATAGTCTTCAGGAGTTCCCATATCTGTCCAATAACAGTCATCAACACGATATACCCCGAGAGTTTCACCTTCCTGGATAAGGTTCCTATAGCTGTCGACAATACAGGAGGTTACACCATCCTTAATACCCTGTAAGATAGCAGGATCAATAACATAAAGACCTGTAAATGCAAGTTTTTCAGCAGAATGCTTTTCATTGCTGAAACTCATAATGCGATCTCTAAAAACGTCAACCGAATTAAAACGGGGATAGTGGTGCATTGCTAACGTCGCAGGACATTGATTCTGCTGATGGGCTATGTATAACTTCCCATAGTCTATGGTGTGATAAATATCGCCATTGGTGACCAGAAGTGGCTCATCCTTCATTTCACCCAAAGCTCTCCGCAAACCTCCACCGGTTCCCAGGATGATATCCTCCTCTTGGATAATGACTCCTTCAATCCCTTGTAACTGGTCAACTATTTGTTCTTTCAGGTGATGACAGTTAACAATAATCCGATCAAAACCAAAATTCTGCAACCGTTTGATAGTAAGAAGCAGCAGCGGTTTATTCAGGATTGGGAAAAGAGGCTTCGGCTTCAGTTCTGTATGGGGTAGCAACCGGGTACCAAACCCAGCCGCCAATATCATCGCCTGCAACGTATGTATTACCTCTGTCTGTGCCTTTAGCTCTGAGCAGATACCAATGGAGCCTTATACGATTTGGAGATCCGTCAGCTAAAAGCTCAACTTACCGTCGGACTCCTCGACAATACCAACAACGACAATTCCTGCAGCATTGGCAGTTTTAACCATTTCCTCGCGATCAAACAAAAGAGCCTGCCCGGCTTCAACAGCAAGAACTGCGCCTTTAACGCCAGCAAGTGTATGAATTGTAGCAATCCCAGTGGCCGGGAGATCAAAACGAAAATCCTGACCAGGTTTTTTCACTTTAACCACTACAGCTTTTTCGCGAGCCAACGCACCACCTCGTTTAATGGTAGCATCAGTTCCTTCAATGGCTTCTACGGCTACCACTGTGCAGTCCCTAACCACAACACACTGCCCTATATCAAGACTACCAATTGCCCTGGCATGTTTCCAACCGAACTCAATATCGCGGCGCTGCTTTCCCGAGGGTTTCGATTGAGTTAAGACTCCTTTAGGAAAGAGGAGATGTTGTAGATACATAGTCGACTCAAGAACAGCAATACCCTCGCGCTCCAGTGCTCCGGCAATTGCCCGTAAAATAGCGTCGTCCTGTTTGGAGTCAATCTTGTTCCATAGGCTGAGAGCCTTCAGGTCCGGCATTACATCACGAAATATTTTGGTTTTGGTTATCGTACCAAGAAAGACGGTCTCACTTACTCCTTCTTTCTTGAACCACGATATAACCTTACCCAACTGACCCAGCTTAACCCAGCAAACTGCATCAGCAGCCTGAGCAACACGCTCATCAGTTTCACTTTTATGGGCGATAACCTTCACTTTCCTACCGGCCTTCTGGGCAGCTTCAATAAAAAGAAGCGGGAACTGTCCGCCGCCAGCAATAACGCCTATATTCTCGGGATCAGTGGACATAGAATTAGTCTTCAAAAGTCCTTTTGATAACACCACGTTTGGAGTTTTCAAAGAATGTAATAAGTGTTTCAACTTCGGGGCAATCTCCAACCTCAGCCTTTGCCTGTTCCAATGCATCTTTTAAAAGCAGGTTTGGAGACCTGAAGATAATCTTGAATGCTGTATCCAACTTTAAAATACTCTCCCGACTGATACCGTTTCGCTTCAACCCAATTTTATTAAGACCAGCAATGCGAGTACGCTTACGTGTTCCTTCAAGTAAAACAAAAGGAGGCACATCAAGACCAATTCCTGACAGTCCACCAATATAGCTCAAGGAGCCAATGCGGACAAACTGATGAACAGCTACAAGGCCACCTATCGAAGCACGATCGCCCACCTCAACATGTCCTGCTAGAGTCGCTACGTTGGCCATAATGACATGGTTGCCAATCTTACAATCATGTGCCACATGGGTATATGCCATAAGCAGGTTGGAGTTTCCAATTATTGTCTTTCCTGGTCCATGCGGTGTTCCACGGTGAATTGATGCATATTCACGAATCTGGTTATCATCACCAATGATGAGTTCAGTCGGCTCGCCTTTATAGCTTAGATCCTGTGGGGCACCACCAATGGTGGCAAAAGAGCCAATTAGATTACGTTTACCAATTCTGGTAGGTCCAGAAATAACTGCATGAGGCTCAACACGGGTGTCAGCATCAATACAGACTCCTGCCTCAATTACTGCATATGGACCAATAGTCACAGAACTGTCAAGTTCGGCCTTGGAATCAACAACTGCTGTTGGATGTATGGACATAGGGGGTATACCGCCAATATTACAAAGTTTATTATTTCACGACTGGGAATAGCCTACTAGTATGCAACAAGGTGCCTGAACCGCCGCGATGATTATATGAGCTTTTGCAGTACTTTCGCTTCTTAGCTGGTTGATTTTAATGCAATTAAGTCAATCATAATTCATGACCAGCAAAGGCATGTAACTGCATATTCTCATTTACACATAGATTATTTCTACGAAAATGAGGCCATTAATTCAGCTTCAGCAACAAGAACGTCATCCACATAGGCTTTTGCAGCCATCATCCAGATGGTCCTTTTCTGTTTTAAAAGTTCTAACTTATATATAAGCTGGTCTCCAGGAACAACGGGTTTACGAAAACGTGCTTTATCAATTCCAGCGAAAAACATTATCTTTTCACCCACTGCATCCTGATTGTCATAGTAGGCCATAACTGCACCAACCTGAGCAAGTCCCTCTAAAATAAGAACCCCAGGCATGACTGGCTTTCCGGGAAAGTGCCCTTGAAAAAACTGCTCATTATAGGTCACATTTTTTAGACCCGTAATTTCTTTTCCTACCTCTATACTCAATATCCGGTCTACCATCACAAAGGGATATCTGTGAGGTAATAGATTCATTATTCCAACAACATCAATATTTTCCGGAGCTGGTGCGTCAGTCATACTACTCTCCTGTATTGTTTTTGTTTTCTAGCTTGTCCTGTAAGCTGGCAACAATTTTTTTAATTTTTCTAAACTCGCTATAAAATTCTGGCAACTTCGAATAGACTGCCGTTGCTTTAGCCCACTTCTTCACGGCGAATGCTGGGCTACCGCCAACCTTGGCACCTTTGGGAAGTGAACCATGAACACCACTGCTGGCTGCAACCATCACCTGGTCATCCAGATGGATATGACCATTTATAGCAGCCTTGCCACCAAGCACTACATTACGGCCAAGAACTGTTGAACCCGCTATACCAACCTGTGCAACAATGAGAGAATTTGGGCCAATAACAACGTTATGCGCAATCTGTACCTGATTATCAATCTTTGCTCCAGATTGAATCCAGGTGTCCCCAAATGCACCACGGTCCACAGAAACATTTGAACCGATTTCCACATCATCATCTATTCGTACACACCCGACCTGAGGTCGTTTCACATGATTTCCCATACTATCGGTTGCATATCCATATCCATCACTGCCAATAACTGTTCCTGAATGAATGATAATCCGATTGGCTAATTTACATTTTTCGCAGATTGTCACATTTGCCTTCAGTGTAACATCATCACCAAGAACTACATCATTGCCAACAACAGTTCCGGGCTCAATTCTCACACGTTTACCAATCGATACCCTATCACCAATAGCCACCAATGGACCAATGGTCACCTCATCGGAAATAGAACAATCTACACCAATAAAAGCCCTGGGATGTACACCACCTGCCTCAAACGGTTTTTTCAGGATATAGTTATGCAGTATAGCTGAGGCGAGATATGGATCTTTTACACGTATGACAGGAATATGAAGTTTCTTTTCCACTGTCAGAGGAACCAATGCTGCTGCAGCCTGACTTTTTTCCAGCCGGTCTAGCTCTCCTGCTTTTACAAGAAAAGTCATATCACCTGGGCCGGAAGACTCCAGTGAGGTGAAGTTGCTGATCACCGTATCACCATCCCCACAAAGCTCGCCTCCGACTAACTCCGCCACTTTAGCCAATTGTATTGATCGGGTATGCATTCGTTATTTCCCTAATATTTTATAAAAAACTAGTAACCAGAAACTATTGATAAAGGAGGTAATTCAAACGCTTTTTCTTAAAATCCTCGAGATCAGGTAACCATTCAGCTTCAATTTCGAAAATAGATCTGGAACTCTCTAATTGCATTCTAACTGCCTGGCTTCCAATTATCAGATCCATAGGTAACCTCTCAAACTCATACTCATATGGCGTTGTCTTGTACCTAAATTCTTCCGGATGTATGTGCATTACAGCCTGCAACAGGGCAAGGCTTGATCTATATGGAAGAAATGTATCAGGAGCTGTAACATGAAGCTGGAAACCATTGCATGTAACTCCAGCGAATTTCCCAGAAGTTGGTTCAAAGGCCAAGGTGCGCAGGTAACAACCTGGTAACGGTGTCTCTTCAACATAACGTAGGATTTCCTGACAATCAAAGAATGGCGCTCCGACCAGCTCAAAGGGCAATGTTGTCCCTCTTCCTTCCGAGATATTCGTTCCCTCCCATATGACCTGGCCTGGGTAAACAAGTGCAGTTTCAGGCGTAGGCATATTTGGTGATGGAAAAACCCAAGGATACCCTGTGTCTCGAAACAACATATGACGCTGCCAGCCTTTCATTGGAATAACTTCGAGTTCGGCACCTATGTCAAATTCCTGATTTATATAAAGAGCCAGTTCACCAAAGGTTAACCCGTGCCTCATGGGTAACGGATAAAGACCAACAAATGATGCCCACTCTGGCTCCAGTATATTACCTTCAACCCTGTTTCCACCAACAGGATTGGGACGATCCAATACCACCACTTTTTTCCCAAGCTCTGCAGCTAACTCAAGACAATATGCCATGGTATACAGGAATGTATAAACTCTGGTACCTACATCTACTATATCTATAAGAAGTACATCGAATTGATCGTAAGCTGCTGGATCAGGTCGTCTTGAGTCACCATAAAGGCTATATACCATCAACCCTGTTTCCGGATCCCGCCGGTGGTCAGATTCAACCATGTTGTCCTGCTTTTCTGCAAAAAAACCGTGCTGTGGTGAAAACAGGCAGGCAAGCTGTCCCGGAAACTGTTTCTGCAAATGAATCCGGGAATGAACCAAATCAGATGCAGTGGAAGCCTGATTCGACAACAGAGCTAATCGACTGCTTTTAAGCCATGACGGTTTCTTGACCATTAAGGATTCAAGGCCAATTTGTAACATTTTCAATATATTACCAAGAGTATAGATGTTTTTTTGATTCAAGCGGAAATGAAGGGCTTATACTAATTGTGCCGGCTGGAAATGTCAAAAGCAATAATAGCAATACCAGATCTCCTGTCCTCACATAAACAGTGCCAGACCATATTAAAACAATTAAGGGATGCACTTTATGCGCATCCCTTAATTGTTTTAATTCTTTAGAAGATGTACCTCGATTAAGGAAACTCGTTACAAACCTAATTCCCGAAGTTTTGAAATTGCTTCAAGTTGCTCCTCACTCAATTCTTCTGGAACCTTTACTGCTAATTTAACGTACAGATCACCTCTTTCACCTAAAGGTCCTGCTGGTAAACCATGTCCTCTAATCCGAAGTCTGGATCCATTGACTGAGCCACTTGGCACTGTTACAGAAAATTTCTTTCCTTCGAGAGTTTCCACTTCGATCTTGCCACCCATGCATGCATCACTGAATTTCATAAATTTCTTCAGCACAACATTATCACCTTCCCGATGAAATTCATGATGCTCGGCAATATCAACCTTCAGATAAAGATCGCCTGGAACACCTCCGTTTCTCGAAGCACCACCTTTACCTTTCAAGCGTAGTTTTTTCCCCTGCTCAATCCCTTTAGGGATTTTCACACTGACCTGCTGGGGCTGTCCATTTTTCCTCAGGGAAATGGAACGATCCGCACCATTAAGTACTTCTTCCAGGGTCACGGTTATCTGGTAGGTCATATCCTGACCTTTTTCCGGCTGATGACAACCACCTCCGCAGCCTCCACCGTGCATGCCACCCTGATTAAAAAAGTTAAAATGGGCGTTACCTCCCCCACCACCTCCGCTGGTTCCTCCAAAACCAAATTGTTTCAGTATATCGTTTAGATCGAAATTCCTGAAAATATCTTCCTGGGAATAACGCTGATGAAAATTTGTTGAACCATATGTATCATATTGTTGTTTTTTCTCAGCATCAGATAAAACAGCATATGCTTCGCTGATTTCTTTAAATTTCTCTTCAGCAGCCTTATCACCCTTATTTTTATCAGGATGGTACTTTAGAGCAAGCTTGCGGTAAGCTTTTTTAATTTCAGCTGGTGATGCACCTTTGGTCACACCTAAAATATCGTAGTATTCCATTCCTTCTTCACATTTCTAGAATTCGTCTAACACAGACGTGCTGCATATGCCTCTATTTCATTACCATCATAATATGGACGCATAGGCTAATCGTCAAGATGCCATACTGTCTCAAATCAGTTGTTCTAAAGAACGTTTAAAAGAAAAAAGGGCGTCTCCACACAATGTGGGACAACCCTTTTTTCTACAGTACATGATCCGCCTTAGAACGGAACATCATCACCTGTACCACCCATAAAACCGGCAGGAGGCTCAGGAAAGGCCTCTTCACGTCCTCCACCAAAGGAAGAACCTGCTGAGCCACCATCTCCGCCACGCGGAGACAACATCTTCATCTCTCTAGCCACGATCTCGGTGGTATACCTGTCATTACCACTCTGATCCTGCCATTTTCTGGTCTGTATTTTACCTTCTATATATACTCTTGAACCTTTGTGCAGGTATTCACCGCAAATTTCAGCAAGTCGCTGCCATGCAACTATTCTATGCCATTCGGTGCTTTCCTGTACCTGACCGTCCTGGCCCTTTCGACGCTCTGTCGTAGCCACATTGAACGTTGCGACCTGCGTTCCGCTCTGGGTGTAACGAATTTCGGGGTCTGCGCCTAAGTTTCCAATAAGTATTGCTTTATTTATCATGATAATGTTCTCCAGAATAGTAAAACGGGGTATAGCATACACTATGCAAATTTTGAACTCACAAGTATACGATAGAAAAATGAAAGGACAAGGAATATATCATCAACCTCTTTTGAGCCAATCAAAACAGTTATCAACCAGAAGTTTATCAAATCATGGTTTATGAAAAAAGGATCCATCGAGCATCGCAGGTACTCCACCTTTCTCCGCAGGTTTATACCCCATAACTTCTTCCCATATTTCATCACTCTCCATGCAGAAATATATACATGTTGAGTCGGCTGCATAGCTTTTCAGTCTGTTATAAATGGCCTTGTACAATCTCACGCGATTATCTCTAAAATATCGGGCCTTTCCGTCAAGTCCCTCAATGAATTCCTGAAAATACATTCTACTTCCAGGAAACCTGCGTGTACCATAATCTTTCAGCTTTGGCAAATATCGGAGTCCTCCCATAGAAATCCAGGCAATAGCCTCAGCGGGAACAGTCCTGTAGAGTTGATCTATGGTCTGAAAATAGCCCTCTTCCCAGCCAACATGGTCGATGATAGGATCAAAATGAAAGGCAAGCTTATATCCCCACTGAGCACATTGCACAGCAGCCTCCAATCGTTCACCAAGCGTAGCTGCCCGTATCTCCTCTTTCTGAAGGACCTGGCTACTGTTGAGAGACCAGGCTATAACAGTCCTGCCATTATGGTGCAGATGCTCCAGATTTTCAATCACAGCAGATTTAGTTTTCAGTTCGAGCATGGCATTCTCTTTCTGAGCTATATGCTGAACGAGAATAGAACTAAGATTAGTTAATCTATCTATGGCCAGAGAATCAGTAAATTCGCCGGTACCGATTCGGTATACCTTATCGGGATTATCATCAAGAACTGTGTCTACCTCCGATAGAAGATCATCCACGTTAACATAGAAAGATAGCCATGGATTATTTAGGTAAGCTTGCAAAATACAATAGACACAATCTATAGGGCAATTCATGCCAGTATTGAGTACATGGTAATCACAACACCTATACTCTCTGGTAGCTGGACATGGCTTAAAAAAATGACCTAAATTCCTGGTGATAAATAGATGTTTTTTACCTTCGGTGAGGTTTTCCGGATACGGCTTGTCGAAAGGCCCTGGAACCTCCCCTTCAGGTATAACATTCCACGGCAATTGAGCACGATCGAGGATATCTTGGGTATACGGAATATCAAGGCAGGTCTCATCAACATGAATCTGCTTGATATATCGTGATGGATCGCGCCACGATGATATTTTCATAAAAGTCTCTCTGCTACTGATTCTTGAATAGAGGCGGCTCGATCAAGATAACGTTGCCCCTCTTCGCTCCTTCCATGCCGGACACAGCCCTTACCATAGATGGTAGTTTTTTTCTTTAGCTCTTTTAAAGCTAAGTTTTTCTGATTTTCATCTAGAGTTCCGCACTCCAGCACTTTTTCAATTGCTGCAATACGAAGTTTATCCATTCCTATTCTATATTGAAAAGAGACCTGATCTTCGCGTCCACCTTCTTTAACAGTCAAAACATCATCAACAAGCAGAAAAGGATACCTACAGCTAGCCCGCAACCAGAACTCATAGTCCTCACAACATCGAAAGGATGTATCAAACATTCCAATGCGACGAAACAATTCCCCATGTATCATTACTGTAGACATCCCTACCATACAGATATCAAGACAATGGCTGAAAATAGTTCCATGTTTCGGTGCATGTCTTTTTTTTTGGTTGAGATGTAGTCCGTTTCTCAACCATTGCTCTTTCGTATAGCTGATAAGAAATTCTGGATTTGCCCTCATATATTCAAACTGTTTTGTGATTTTATTGGAGAGCCAATGATCATCGGAATCAAGAAATGCGATATATTCATACCTCGCATTGCAAATTCCGAGATTTCGCGCGGCAGCCGGGCCTTTATTATCTTGTTGAATATACATAATTTCCTGTTGACATCCACTCTGTATTGAACGAATAAGTTCATCGGTGCCATCTGTTGAACCGTCATCAACAACAATTATCTGACTGCACTTGCAGGTCTGTGAAAGAACAGAATATATGGCCGTTGCTACGAACTGCTTTCTATTATATGTGGGAATAATTACAGAAATCGGATGTATAATCATAAACGGGTACTCAATAATATTTGGAAATCTTTTATTACATATGGCTTTTTACCGTATAGTTACTGTATACTCAGCAATTCAGCAACAATCTCCTTCTCATATACGAGAAGTCTAAATATTTGATTTACGGCTACATTATGTCTACTGAAATTCTTATCAATTCCAGGAGTTACGAGGTGCGTCTTGCGCTTGTGGAGACTGGAGTCCTTAGTGAATTCCACCTCCAGCGGCCCACTGAAAAAGGGCTCATGGGAAATATTTACAAGGGAAAAGTCGTGCGAGTTTTGCCCGGTATGCAGGCAGCTTTTGTCGATATAGGTTTGGAACGAACCGGGTTTCTTTATGTAGATGATATTTATATTGAAGAATCTTTTCCTGATGTTGACACTTCTGAGGAGTCCCCACCTGTCCAATCGTGTGAACCTGAAAAGCAAATAAGTGAAAAAAGCTCCAGACGTAACCATAATTTCCAGATAGAAGATCTTTTAAAGGAAGGTCAGACTATATTAGTACAGGTTAGTAAAGATCCGATTGGAACCAAAGGTGCCAGACTCACCTGTCATGTTACCCTCCCATGTCGCAATCTCGTATTCATTCCTCTTACCGATCACATTGGCATCTCCAGAAAAATTGAAGATGAAGAAATACGAAATAAACTGAAAGAAAAAATAGAACAGATTCGTCCGCAAGGAGCTGGTTTCATAGTACGAACTGTTGCGGAAAATGCCCGTCTTGAAGAGCTTGAGGCAGATATGGAATTCCTGCTTCATCTTTGGGAAGAAATTCAGGATAAGTCTAAAGTAGCCGGTGTTCCTGCTCTTGTATACGAAGACCTTGATATCACGTTACGCGCTGTTAGGGATCTCTTTACCAGCGATGTAGATCGATTAGTAATTGATGAAGAAACTTCGTATAAGAAAATAGAAAGTTTCGTCGAGACTTTTGCTCCTGAACTCAAAAATAAGCTCACACTCTATCAAGGGGAAACACCACTTTTTGAAGCTCATGGTATTGAGGTTGAAATAAATAGGGCAATTGAGAAAAAGGTGTGGCTTCGATCGGGAGGCTATATCATCATAGAAAGCACGGAAGCGCTTTCAGTTATTGATGTTAACACCGGTCGATTTGTAGGTAAAAATAATCTCAATGAGACCATTTTCAAAACCAATATGGAGGCTGCGGTAGAAATAGCCTATCAGCTTCGACTGCGAAACATTGGTGGAATCATCATCATAGATTTCATTGATATGGAAGATGAGATACATCGAGAAACGCTCTTTGGCACGTTTAAGGCTGCTGTAAAGAATGATAAAAGCAGGATAAATATTCTCAAACTTTCCGAATTTGGTCTCGTCCAGATGACCAGAAAAAGAAACAGCGAAAGCCTCTACCAGTTAATGTGTGAACCCTGCCAGTATTGCACTGGTGAAGGAATGCTTAAATCTCGCCGTACTATTTGTTATGATATATTCAGGAAAATTCATCGCAATGCACAAATGGCTGGTGGTAACACTGTCACCCTCAGGGTACATCCTCGAATTGCTGACATGCTGTCCAAAGAAGAAGAGCTCACCACGGCTCAACTGGAGCATGATACCGGCAAAAGGATTGTCATTGCCCCTGCAAAAGACATGCATCTTGAAAAATACGAAATTATCTGGCAGCGCTAGTTCAGAACGCTTCTGCCTATCAAAATAACAAATAATCCAATTATGGTTACATTTAAACGGAAAAGAGCACGAAGACCTGGTCGCATTGTTGGTAAATTTTTGCTTCTTCTTATTATTGCCGGAGGTGGCGCATCTTTTTTTCTGTTTTTTGAAGGGAGCCAACCAACCATTAATCTCACCGCAATTCCAACATACATTGGTACAGATCAGATACTCGATATAGAAGTTGAAGACACCGATAGTGGCCTCCGCCATATCGAAGTTACCGCGGCTCAGGGAGAAAATGTTAAGCCTCTTTATTCAGTAACAAATCCACGCCTTACCTACACCGGACAAATTGGCCCTCTCACAGACAAACAATCTTTGAAATTTGACGCCAAAAAGCTAGGCTTTACTGACGGTCCCATCACTCTCTCGGTTACAGCCCATGACTTCTCGCTTCGAGGCATGCTTCAAGGGAATTCAACCACTGCAACTGCAACTGTTACCCTTGACACTAAGCCGCCTATAATTAAAATCCTCCATAACGAATTATATATTTCACCTGGAGGAGCAGGCATAGTTGTTTACACCGTCTCAGATTCGGACAGCAACCATGGAGCTGTTATCAATGGTTACTTCAACGGTGGCCATCCTGTAGGTAATACCACCCAGGATACGTATATTGCATACTTTGCCTTACCCTATAATGCAGTATCGTTAGATGAGTCTCACATTATGGCAACTGATATTGCCGGTAACACTGCAATATTGCCATTCTCTACCAAGTTCAAAGCCAGAAAACAAAAACAGGACCGTATTAACATTTCCGATGGTTTCCTTTCCAAAAAAATCCCCGAATTCGAACAATTTTACCCTGAGCTTCCTGGTAATCTTGTAGAAAAATATCTCTATACAAACCAGACCATCAGGCAAGAAAACAATAAAGAAATAGCTGAACTTTGTGCTGATCCTGATGAGAATCGATTCTGGGCTGGCCCGTTCAATCGAATGTCAGGGAGTAATCGTGCCGGTTATGCTGATCACCGGACCTATTACTACAATGACCAACCCATTGACAACCAGGTACATCTTGGGATGGATATTGCCTCCACACAGCATGCAAATGTCACTGCCGGCAACAAAGGAAAAATTGTCTTTGCCGACTATCTTGGCATTTATGGAAATATGGTACTGATTGACCATGGCCAGGGGGTATTCAGTCTCTATTCTCATCTGAGTCAAATCAATACAGCTGTAGGAAGCCTTGTATCAAAAGATGACTCTATTGGCCTTACCGGAACCACAGGAATGGCTGGTGGAGATCATCTTCATTTCTCCATGCTTGTTAATGGCATTTTTGTCACCCCATTAGAGTGGTGGGATCCACACTGGATTGACGTTACTATTACCAAACCACTCGCCACATTGAACCTATAAATAGACATCCCTGCTATATCAGTTAAGGCGAAGCTTGGATATACTGTTTCACTGTCTAAATGTGTACATATGACGAAATTTCAGGCCAATCTCACGTGAAAATACAGTTGCACCGGTCGCATAAAGTTCTATTCTTTTCATTTAGTGTTCCTGTATGTTACCAGCAATGATCAAAACCTATTCAACCAGACGGCAAAGCATCATTTGCGATTTTCTTACCTATGCATTCTGAGAACGTTCATGAAATTTCTTTCACGTAACCCATACCTCCTTTACAGTTACCTCGCTACAGAGATGCTAGCTCCATTTTTTGCCAGCTTTCTTGTCATGAATGGTGTGTTTTTTCTCGTTAAGCTCATTCCGTTTCTCAATTTTGCCCTTGATCTAGGCATAGGTTTTGCCGACTTTGTCCGGCTTTTTTCCTATATGCTGCCCAACATGCTCCTTTACACCATCCCAATGTCTTCGATGATGGGAGTTATTATCTGTTTTTCAAGACTTTCAAATGATACTGAAATCCTTGCATTAAAAGCTAGTGGAATAAGTATCTATCGTCTTCTACCACCAGTCCTTGCAATCTCAGCGGTCATTGCCATTGCTACCTGTTACATCTCGGTTAAGCTGATGCCCGCGAGCGATCTGTCGATGAAACAGCTCACCTACCAGCTTCTTAAAGAAAAGGTCGACAAAGGCATAAAAGAAAATCAGTTCACAGAGGCTCTAGGTGACTTGGTCATTCATGTCGATCAAATCGATTACGAAACAGGAGAATGGAAAGATGTCTGGGTTTCAGACATGCGGGGCCAAGTTAACCCTGCAATTACCATGGCTTCTACCGGCCGTATGATAAGTGACATGAAGCAGATGAATGTTACCATTATCTTAAGAAACGGCAGTCTTCACCGACCAGATAGGCTAAATGCCCAAATAGTCAATTTTGAAAAATATGTCATCAACATTCCACTACATTTTCCCAATAATGTACTTACTAAAAAAAGGAATACGCTGAATCTTTCTGAACTTATTGCCGCTTCAGAGGAATATGGCCTCGACACTGAGGCCGGCCGTGACATGCTTGTTGAATACCACAAACGTCTCGTCTTACCTGTAGGCTGCCTTGTCCTTTCTATTCTAGGGCTCCCCCTTGGTCTACTTGCAGGACCTGGGAAAAAAACCATAGGTATCCCACTAGGTCTCCTGGTTTTCATCTCCTATTACATTTTATACTCTACGGTGAAAACACTTTCAGAAGATGGTGTAGCACCCGCCTTTCTGCTAATGTGGTTACCTAATACCATCTTTTTTGCAGTAGCATTTTACTCTGTAAAGAGGGTATCCCAGGAGCTCCCCCTGCTTTCGGAAAATCTTCAGGGAAAACTAAAACAAATTCATACAATTATTTTACAGCCTGTCATTAGTATAATTTACCGTTTTTTTGCTTCGCTCACAGGCGTATTCTCTTTTAAACCCAACGGTGAAACTACACCATTTAACAACAACGATACATCTGGAATCATTGTTGCCAACAGTACTAATTTTGAGTTCCATCTACCACAATGTGAGCAATATATGTGTGCAAACTGCACAATAAAATTTGAATCGATCGAGCTCGCGACTAAGGCTGGGTTTCAACCATGCAATTATTGCCGTACACTGCTTGAAAAAGAAGACGATATATCAGTACACTAATTTTTTTTTTGCTAGAATATGCTTATTATTTAGTACTTACAGGAATAACGATATATCTCTGGAGAAATTGCACTCAAACAACGAAATTGGAAGAAGTAGTTATTATCTTCGTGGCCTATACCTGGTGTAGTGAGTGCATCTTTACTTAAGGAGTTGTCATGAAATTACCTACAGCAATGGAAATGCAGGCCTTAGACAAATGCGCCATTGAAGAGTTCGGAATTCCTGGAGTTGTGCTCATGGAAAATGCTGGATTGGGTACAGTCCGTATGATGGAGCGCGTTCTCGGACCAAGCAAAGACACCTTTGCCTGTATCCTTGTTGGGCCTGGCAACAATGGAGGGGACGGTCTCGTTATAGGCAGGCATCTCCATCAACTGGGGTGCAAACCGGTCTTCTTTTTCCTGATGAATCCAGATAATGCCAAGGGCGATTCCAAAATCAACATGGAAATTGTCAAAAAACTTAAATTACCTTTTCATGTCATAGATACTGAGTCCCGTGTACTAACCATACCCGTCCTATACAAACAGATTGAGTCCAGAGGGTTTCCTTGCTATGCGATAGTTGATGCCATATTCGGCATCGGTCTTCAAAGGGAAGTTTCTGGACATTTTGCTTCTACCATTGATTTAATTAACGATAATACCTTTGCACATGGCACTCCTGTTGTTGCTGTTGATTGTCCATCTGGAATGGATGCCGACAGTGGCAAAATAATGGGGAACTGTATTCGTGCAAATTATACAGCTACTTATGGATGTGCCAAACCTGGACATTTTATTCATGACAGTCGCGAACTTACAGGAAAACTTGAAATAATTGACATTGGCATCCCTCCTGAAGCAACTGATATAACACATATTTCCAACAAACTGATCGACCACAATATTATTTCAACCATAGCACCTTCTTTAACCCGGAAAAACTCGTCTCACAAAGGTGATCATGGTCATCTCCTTGTACTTGCTGGTTCTGCAGGAAAAACAGGTGCCGCAATTTTAAGTACCAAAGGTGCTCTTCGAAGTGGATGTGGGCTTATCAGTCTTTGTTCTCCTCATAATCTCAACACCGTTTTTGAAACATGCCTTGTTGAGGCAATGACTATACCATTGGTACATTCGTCATCTTTTCTCTCTTTTCGTGATTTAAAAGAGATCGAGGAAAGTGCTGAGGGGAAACAAGCCGGTATAATTGGCCCAGGTATAGGAACATCTCCAGAAACTGCCAGGTTGGTTCGTGAACTTTATCGTAATCTCACAATCCCACTTGTTATTGACGCAGATGCGCTGAATATTTTAGCAACAGAACCAGAGTCTATAAAAGAAACCGCAGGTTTACGAATTTTCACTCCACACCCTGGAGAGTTAAGCAGGCTTATTGGCTGGTCAATACCCGAAATTCAACAGAACAGGCTTGAAGCGGCTCGGTATGCTTGTAGGCTGTTTAACAATGAAACCTCTCAAAATATTGTAGTATTAAAAGGAGCTGGTACCATAATTTCAGCCCCCTCGACACTAACTCTTATCAACACCTCTGGTAATCCCGGAATGGCTACTGGTGGGATGGGAGATGTTCTGAGTGGGATAATCGGGGCTCTACTCTGCCAGGGAGTTGAACCGCTAGCTGCAACTTCCGCGGCTGTCTACCTTCATGGTGCTGCTGCTGATCTTCTTTACGAAAAAATCGGGGCAGGATATACTGCAAGTGAAGTGGCCGATGAAATTCCACATTTTTTAAAATCTTTACTTTCCTGAGGAATTCACTATGAAGACAGCTACTGAAATAATGACCAGCGAAGTTATCACCGTAACACCAGAAACAAGTGTCAAAGAACTAGCCAGGATTCTGACAGAAAATACTATTAGTGGTGTACCAGTCGTTAACGACTCAGGAGATCTAATTGGTATCGTAACTGAAAGTGATTTGATAGATCAGAATAAAAAAATCCACATACCAACAGTGGTATCAATACTGGACTCATTTATCTATCTGGAAAGCCCGGACAGGCTTGATAAAGAAATGCGGAAAATTGCCGGTGCCACTGTGGCAGACATATATACAACTCAAATGGTAACAGTGACAGAAGATACTCCTGTGAATGAACTGGCAACTATCATGTCTGAAAAAAGCATCCATACGCTCCCAGTAGTGCGTAATGGCAAACTGATCGGTGTCATTGGTAAAAAAGACATCATCAAAACAATTATTACCTGATGAGTAACAGGCTACTTCTCAACCTACCAGGTGATTGGTTCGCGTCCATGCTGTTTCAGGTAATCGTTACATCTAACAAATACTTGTGAACCAAGAAATCCCCGATGAGCCGATAGTGGTGAAGGGTGGCTTGTTTTTAAGATAAGATGCTTTTTCGAATCGATGAGTGTCTCTTTTTTCTGGGCAAACGCTCCCCAGAGCATAAATACAATATGCTCTTTTTTTGCCGATACTGTTTCTATTATATTGTCGGTCAGTTTATGCCAGCCAATATTTGCATGAGAATTTGGTCTTTTGGCAATGACAGTAAGACTCGCATTTAATAACAGCACCCCCTGCTCAGCCCAATCTGTAAGGTCAGTTCGGGTTCGACCCGGCTCATTTGCGTAAATCGTGGTGTTGATTTCTTGCAAAATATTTCTGAGGGATGGCGGCATGGGCATCCCATCTCTGACGGAAAAACACAGCCCATGCGCTTCTGGGCCCATTTTATGTTCGTTAAAATAGGGGTCCTGCCCTATTATTACGACCTTTACAGACGTAAAGGATGTCACCCGCATAGATTGAAAAACCAATTCGCGAGGTGGATATACTTTCACTCCCGTTACTGTGGGATCAAAAGCCTTCTCAAGCAGTTCTTTATGGTAACCCTGTTTTAGCAGGGGCACCTGATCTTCCCAAAGCATTTTAATTAATAGGTAAATAATAATAGTATATGCAACATCCCAGGTACGAGCAACAGGGCTATGCTCACGAAGGAATTACACGATGGTTCCGCCGCTTCTCGCATGGTAATAAAGCTGGACCACCTTTCTGGCAAGAGCCACATCATCACTTGCTATCTTTACACTCTTTAATTTTTCTATTGCCATTCGAGACAAGCGCGATGAAAGGCACTCAGATGGATTCAAAACAAGAGTAGCCCCTCCATTTTCGTCTACACTTGCCAAACCTCGCATGCCATCTGCTTCACTCGATGAAAGCAAAACTCCGGCACAGTTTTTCTTAAACACAGAGGAAACCGACATCATCGCCAGATCGATGGGACCCAACCCTTTCTCAAGGGTTTTCATTTTACACAGCGTCTGTTGAGCACTAAACTGTTGTAAATTCAACAGGTCTCTTGTACTGGCAACATAACAAAAGCCACCCTCAAGGCTCATTCCTTCACGGGCACGTAACACTTTCATAGAGCTGATAGAATCAAGATACTCTGAGAACGTATCTACATGATGGGGGTCTGCCTTGATAATGCTAATGATGGAGCCACCAAGATCTGAGTCGAGTTTTGGTATTATATTGAGAAGACTCCGAAAACAGTCACCACCACCGCCAAACACTGTTACAAATGAATTGCGACGATACCGTTGAACATCATAATGTTCGAGTATATCACCGCATTCCTGGCAACGAATATCACCCTCTTCCTGATTCTCGATGATTATATTCCGAGCTCCACAATCTTCACAAAATATCACTCTGCTGACAGGAGTCGCCGCTTCCGTCCCTTTTGACATGTCAAAGACGGGTTCAATCGTGTGAACCTGCATTTGAGCAGCACTCTCAATTTTATGAGTAAACATTCGCCTGAAGACGTCCTGTTTGTCTTCATCAAAGAGCAGATCTTTACTGAAAAAATCAACAGCACCATTTTTTAAGGCATCAAATGCTCTGACTGTACCTTCGCCTGTGAGACTTGAAAACATTATAGTAGGCGTTGGGCAATGAATCATCAAATGCTGCAATGCCGTCATTCCATCCATGAGAGGCATTTCCATATCCATCAAAATTACATGAGGCCTCACCTTTAAAACGAGATCAAGGGCTTCGATACCATTCTTGGCCTCACCACTAATAGTGATAGAGTCATTATCAGCTAGGATGTCGCGCAAAAAACGGCGGAAAACAACAGAATCATCCGCAACAAGCACAGAGATGGGTTTAGATTGAAGAGATGGCGCACTGGCGACCATAGACTCGACCGTGGTTAAATATGAACGTTATGTTAATTCCTGAAATCACATCATCTTAGTAATAATTTTAAAAAAATTCAAACTCAGATATCAATCTTCAGGTTATTCACAGAGCAATACCCGGCAAATAGCGGTTATCAGTTTAATTTCAAGCGAGTATGGTAAAGGTTGTTCTGGCGGGCATACTGCAATACCTCTGGATGTATACCTTGTACGTTTTGTCCATGGCCCTCTCTCAGAAGACTACGTATATGAGATGAGGAAATTTCAATTGGAGATGCATCAAGGAAATAAATAGGTCGTAGACTTCCAGTGCTTTGCCACAAGTGTAAGGTCTCATTGTAGCCCAAGGTTTGAGCAATAGTATGTAGCTTGATATTTTCAGTGAAACCTTTTCGGTAGGCTACAACCATTGATACCTGCTGCAAAAGTTCTACATATGCCTTCCAACTTAACAGATCAGAAAATGCATCGACGCCAATAATGAAATAATATTCACAACTTCCGCAAGTTTTTTCTTGAAGCACTCTGACGGTATCTATTGTAAAAGATGGTTTTTCTAAATCACCCTCTATAAAACTTGCCTCAAGCCCTTTAAGGTCCTTTAATGCTTTACGCAGCATCTCACAGCGGTGAGTAAAAGGTGAAATATCTTTACTCTTTTTATGCGGTGGTTCTGCAGCTGGAATGAGCAACACTTTATCTAATGATAGTTCATTTCGGGCTAGCGTTGCTAGTTGTAGATGGCCATCATGAACAGGGTCAAAAGTTCCTCCGAGTAATCCAATTTTCTGCATCAGTCACGGACCTGTCCCTGTCCATAAACAACGAATTTCCGTGTTGTCAGTTCTTCCAGGCCCATAGGGCCATAAGCATGAAGTTTAGTCGTACTAATACCTATCTCTGCTCCAAGACCAAGCTGACCGCCATCATTGAATCTTGTGGATGCATTAACCATTACCGCAGATGCATCCACCGTTGAAACAAACTCGCGGGCAGTTGTATAATTTTCAGTTAATATTACTTCTGTATGCTTGGACCCATACTTTAGGATGTATTTTTTTGCTTCATCCATATCTTTAACTATTTTTAGCACAAGAATAAGGTCCAGAAACTCTTTTCCCCAATCATCATCACTAGCCGCTTTAGCTAGTGGACTTAATGCTATAGTTTGTTCACACCCACGTACTTCAACCCCACGTCCCTGTAAAGCTTCAACAATTGTCGGCACGTATTCTTGAGCAACCTTTTCATGCACAAGTATACCCTCTAGAGCATTGCATACTCCTGGGCGGTGAGTTTTTGCATTTATAATAATTGGTGTGGCCTTATCTAAGTCCCCATCCTTATCAATATAAATATGACAAACACCCTTGTAATGTTTGAGCACAGGAATCCTTGAAGTTTCAGTAACGTAGCGTATGAGTCCTTCTCCCCCTCGCGGAATGACAAGATCGATAAACTCATCCTGTTGCAGTAGGTACTGCACCGCCTTCCGATCGGTTACTGGAACAACCTGAACTGCATTATTCGGAATTCCTGCTTCAGCTAATCCTTCCTGTAATAGTTGAGCAAGTGCGATGTTGGAATGAATTGCCTCTGAACCGCCTCGTAAAATGACACTATTTCCTGTTTTCAAACACAGAGCAGCGGCATCTATTGTTACATTAGGTCTTGATTCAAAAATCATAGCGATAACACCAAGCGGAACTCTCATGCGGCCAACCTGCAGTCCGTTAGGTCTGAGTGTCAGGTTATCAACCGAGCCTATCGGGTCAGGAAGTGCACATACTTCTTCAAGCCCTCGAATCATAGAGTCAATAACCTCATTCGATAGCTCAAGCCTATCAAGCATGGCTACTGACAGACCTTTATTTTTTCCAGCTTCAAGGTCTTTCCTGTTCGCGGATTGAATAAAATTCCTTTTTTTATCAAGAAGAGCAGCAACATTTTGTAACGCGTTGTTTTTTTCTCTACTTGAAAAAGACATCAGCTCAGCAGATGCAGCGTGGGCAGCCATAGACATATCCACTATGATCTGTTCTGCAGTTCTCTCATTAGTCATATCGGAATCCTGTCAATAAGGGAGTGGAGGATTATCAGTTAAGAAAATGGCCACAACCATCATGGTACATGTGAATAGCATCAAAAAAGTACCAGGTTGTCGCGATGCATTACTTCGTCATGATCTTTGTAACCCAGTATAGTAGCAATCTCACCAGTCTTATGTCCACGGATTTTTTCAACATCTGTAGAAGAATAGTTTATGAGACCAACAGCAATAACTTCACCATCCTCGTTACAACACTCGACCGATTCACCTAAGCCGAAGACGCCATGAACATGAAGAATGCCAGAAGGAAGCAAGCTTTTACCCTTTTGACAAAGAGCAATACACGCGCCTTTATCAAGGACCACTGTACCTTTAGGTTTCAGGACATAGCCAATCCAATGCTTTCGGCTTGGCAATTTACTAGCTCGTGGCAGAAAGAATGTTCCAATCATTTCCCCACTGAAAAGCTGTTGTAAAACATTTTTTTCCCTTCCTGGCCCAATAAAGGAACTCCCGCCTCCTGCAGCGACCATCTTTGCTGCACGAATTTTACTCTGCATTCCTCCTGTTCCAAGGGCACTCTTCACGTTACCGGCCATCGCTTCAATTTCAGCGGTAACTTCGGTAACAGTATAGATTGGACGAGCGTCTGGATCATTGTGAGGGTTACCATTATATAGCCCAACCACATCTGTTAAACAGATAAACATATCCGCTTCAATGAGTTTAGCTACAAGAGCTCCGAGCGTGTCGTTATCACCAAAACGTAACTCTTCGACTGAAACCGTATCATTTTCATTTATGATCGGGATAATACCAAATTGGAAGAGGGTGTTAATGGTATTTCGGACATTTAAATAACGATTTCTATGGGATAAATCAGAATGTGTAAGAAGCACCTGCGCAATATTTTGATCATATTTACCAAATGCTTCATCATACGTATGCATCAGTACAGACTGGCCTATTGCTGCCAATGCCTGTTTTTCTCGCATACCCATCTCTCCGTGCGGCGTGTATGAAATTTTTTTCCTGCCAGCGGCAACTGCACCGGAACTGACCAGAATGACCTCACGCCCACTATCATGAAGGAAGGCAATTTCCCTTGCGAGATTGTCTATAACATCAAGGTTCATGCCTTTATCAGTAGTAAGTATGGCACTTCCTACTTTAATCACAACTCGCTTAGCTTTATCGAAGAGAGTCTGACGATAAAAAAGCCCCTCATCTCTATCTATCTGAATGGTCATAGGGTGGACTGACGTAGTTAACCGGCTCGAAATTTAGATGTTAGGATATCAGTAACAAGAGGAAAATCTGATTACAACACTAGGATATCATGAATGTATCGTCTCCTGACTCACTTTCACTTTTACTATTTTGCAGCTTAATGGTTTCAAGAGTCTCAAGTAAAATATCCTTCAACTCCTTTATACCCTGTTCAGTTTCTGCAGAAATAGAGAGGACTTTAAGGCCAGAAGGGGCAAATTCTTGCAATATCTCCTGAACCATCTCAGGATCTACAAGATCAATCTTATTCAGTATAATGAAATGAGTACGATCTGCCAGTTCTTCTTTGTATGAAATAAGTTCATTCTCGATGATTTTAAAGTTTTCCTTGTAATTGTCATCTGAACAATCCACCACGTGCAATAAAATAGTTGTACGCTCTACATGTTTCAAAAACTTGTGACCAAGACCAAGCCCTTCGTGAGCCCCTTCGATTAACCCTGGTATATCTGCAATTATACAAGGTTCAAAATAACTATGATGCAAAACTCCAAGTTGAGGCTCTAACGTGGTAAAGGGATAACTGGCAATCTTCGGGTTAGCACCAGACATCTTTGACAACAATGTAGACTTGCCAGCGTTAGGTAAACCTATCAGTCCAACATCAGCGATCAGTTTTAATTCAATGCGCAACCAGCCCTCTTCACCAGGAATCCCTTTTGTTGCGAATCGCGGTGTTCGATTTGCACCACTGGCAAAATGGCTGTTACCCATTCCTCCATCACCGCCTTTCGCGGCAATGAAGACATCACCATCTTCGGAAAGATCTGCAAGCACCTCGTCTGTTTGATCATCTTTGATGATTGATCCGATAGGCACTTCAACAATGCAATCACTTCCCTTGGCACCATAACAATCTTTACCTACTCCGTGAGTACCACGTTCAGCTTTAAAATGGGATTTATAGCGAAAATCAATAAGAGAGTGTAACTTAGGTGTTGCCTTGATGATTACGCTACCTCCGCGACCACCATCACCTCCATCAGGCCCACCTTTGGGTACATATTTTTCACGTCGGAAACTGACACAACCGTTACCGCCATCACCAGCTTTTACAAAAAATTTTGCTTCATCAACAAAAGACATAACAGATAACTCGTCTCTGGCTCCTGCATTTTCAATATGACGCGACGATATGCAAATCGACTCGTCGGTTTTCAACATTATTCACTACATCAGCGAGAAGACTGGGCCAAAAAAAGTCGAGCGATGCTTAACTACCCAACCAGAATCAAGGTAGCAATGAATAATTGAAAGGTTTCGTAATGGTCTAACCTATTTTTCTCTGATAAAACATAGCAGTTCCAAATGTGTAGTGTGCGAACAATACAAAAAAAAAACTCGACCTTCATAAATATGGAGGTCGAGTATCTCGTCTGCCTCAAAGGTATATATAAAATATACCAGCAGTAAACAGATTTGTCAGGTGGTCTTAAGCGGCTTGATAAACACTTACGCGTTTTTTATCCTTACCAAAATCCTCATATGTCACCACACCGTCAATCTTGGCAAAGAGAGTATAATCTCGACCACAGCCTACATTAGTACCAGGATGGATTTTAGTACCGAGCTGACGAACAAGAATGCTTCCTGCTTTTACAACTTGCCCACCAAAGCGTTTTACTCCACGTCTTTGCCCTGCGCTATCACGACCGTTTCTCGAACTACCACCAGCTTTTTTATGTGCCATTGTATAACTCCTTCTACCGGCATACCTGCTTGTGTTGCCGGATTATATCATCAAATAAAACCTAAGTCATTACAGATCCGATCGATTACGCCTGGATGGTTTCAATCTGGAGACCGGTAAAAGATTGTCTGTGACCACGCTTCAGACGATACCCTTTACGGCGCTTTTTCTTGAAAACAATTACTTTCTTTGCTTTGCCCTGTTCGGCAATTTTTGCAACAACCTTGGCATTCTCAAGCTGTGGTTGACCGATCTTTACTTCCTCACCTTCAACGATCATCAAGACATCAGTCAAATCTACAGTGTCACCGACATTACCGACCAGTTTTTCAACACGCAGAATGTCGCCGCAAGCAACCTGATATTGTTTTCCGCCGGTGCGAACTATTGCATACATTATATGAACCTCTTTACATGGAAACTTCGTTATCTTTAAAACTCTGCGATATATAAATCCGAAACGCTAAATAAAAATCTTTTTCGCCGGAAATGTCAACTGAATTCTGTAAACTCTTCGTGATTTGAATTGCCAGTGGTAATTAGCAGGTAATCTTTAAATAATTCCAAAATAAAAAAAATCCCGACACGTTGAAGAGTAATAACCGCAACGAGTCGGGATTTTGATTTTTCAGAACCTTTTGAGACTGGCACCCCAAAGGTGTATTTTAACAATCTATCTGTATTTTCTACAGGGAATACTCGAGCCGGGATTTCTCTTTATCCTGACGAATTGAGCAGGCTTTAACAAAAGCAGATTTTTTACCATGCTTTTTTATAGATACAGAGGTTTTACCCTGTTTCCCTTGATGCGTGACCCAGCTTACTTCATATCTGTTCAGTTTTTCATTTAGCCGAACACCAACAACACCTGTACTTGAGTTGCTGACAGTGACCATATGTTTGTTTGTACGAATTTTACCGAGTTTCTTCTCAACTTTATCACGCCATGAAATTGCTGAAAGCAAACTTGAATATCGTCCACCACATTTCTTGTCGGAAAAAAACTTAGAATGTGTTTTCCCAAGAAATCGTACCCGTACATACCACCCATGTGTGCGCTTAGATTCCTGATCAATGCGCGCAATGTCCTTGTGCTTTTCCAGAAGGAGTTTTTGCTTCTTATCTTCGTCCATGTTAATCCTCTTCTTCGTTAATCCATAAAGAAGTCTCCAGGCAAAAGTGATGACAATATAATTGTGGTGGGGTACGCTTTTGCTCACTCTTGGAAACTTTGCCACCATATTAGAAAAAGGCAGCTTCCAGTTTCTATCAGCAAATTAATTAGTTGGTCAGGACTACAATGTCAACTATTTTCCTTCGAGCTTTTTTAAAAAATCACTGTGTTAGATGATAAACAAAATAGTGTTACTTGAAAATATTCCATTAACTTAGGAAATTACAGAACAACCACAATGTCACATACAAATGCAACGTTTTCTCGTCTTAAAGAAACTGTTTTATTACTGCGCGGTAAAAACGGCTGCCCCTGGGATAAACGCCAGTCAACCGAATCACTTGTCAAGCACCTAAAGTCTGAATTTCAGGAATTACTTGATGCTATTGATATTTCTGATAATGAGAATATTTGCGAAGAACTAGGAGACCTTCTTTATTTGATTGTCATGATCTCTCAAATACACTACGAAAAAGATGATTTCTCTATTGATGATGTCATAGTTGGTGTAACAGAAAAACTCATCCGAAGACATCCACATGTATTTGCCGGCAAGAAAATTACTGACGAACAACAACTACGTGAACAGTGGGAGAGGATTAAGGCAGAGGAAAAGTCTAAAAAATAAGTTTGACAGTAACCTTTGACAAAAGTAATATATGCTGTTTTCACATCATGAGAGCTACATTTTATATTCATCTGGTGATGTGAGTGCACAAAAAACTGCTGGGCTTCACTCTGTTGTGCAAGCCCGCACCTCTTCGCTCTCTGCACTGAGGTACAGCAAGCGAGGGCCGCAATCAGGGCATTTGCCCATATCCATGAGTCCACGAGGAGGAACACATGCGAAGGTACGAACTGATCTACATTCTTCGACCCGGTTTGGGAGAAGAGGAGATCACCACTGTTGTCGAGTACACCAATCAGATCATCTCCAATGAGAACGGCACCATCATCGATCTCAATAAATGGGGAATGAAAAAGCTGGCATACGCAATCAAAAAAGAGATCCAGGGATATTATGTCTACTGCGAATTCGCAGGAACTCCCGCAGCCGTAGCTGAAATCGAGCGTAAATTCCGCATTGATGATGCTGTTCTTAAATATCTTACTATCAAAACTGCCGATGCAATCACTGCAGAAGGTGTTCAGGTAGCTATTGGTGAGACCGAGGCCAGAAAAGCAGCAGCAGAGGTTGAAGTTGAATCTGAAGATGCTGAAGCGACAGAGCCTAAAGAAGCAGCAGAGTCTAAAGAAAAAGTGGAATCTAAGGAAACTGCTGAAGTAGCAAAAGCTGACGAAGAGTAAATTTCCTACAACATTATCTGTATTACAGGAGACATATATTATGGCTGCCAGACCACAAAAGAAGCTCTTTTCACGCAAAAAGGTTTGTCGTTTTTGCGCAGATAAAGAGATGGACATAAATTACAAAGACGTCAAAACTCTTAGAAATTACGTTTCCGAAAGAGGTAAAATCATTCCTCGTCGGATCCTTGGCACTTGTGCTACTCATCAGCGTCAACTCTGTGAGGCAATCAAGCAGGCTCGTCATATTGCTCTGCTACCCTATTCAGGCTCGTCTCAGGGGTAAAGGTCTAAAGGATTTATACGGTGGACCAGGTTAACCATCAGCCGGAAGTAAAACGTATTTTTGGCAATATACTTATTGTTTTCATTGCACTTACTCTGCCCGGCGTAGCATGGACTTTGTTCGGATGGTTGCATATTTTTCTGCCTGTACTTGTAATCGTTTTTCTCAACAAGTATGGCTTTAACATCGGTAATCGATTCATCCTTGCCGGAGCTGGACTAGCTTTTTTTGTCGGATTAATATCCCAATCTATCGACATATTGCTTTTTTCTTGCTCCATGATACCTGCTGGCTATGTGTTATCCAGATCAGGATTGCAGGGAGACAAACCTGCCTATTCGGGTTTGAAAGGAGCTGCAACACTCACATTATGCTGGATACTGCTTATCGGCGGTTTTGGGTTAACCTCAGGAGTATCACCATACAGTTCTCTGGTTAACTCACTGAATACAGGAATTGATGAGGCATTACGTCATTACCAGCAAAGTGAGTCTCTTGCACCTGATGCAATGATGATGCTTGAGACAACCCTCAATCAAATGAAGGTTGTCCTGCCAATCATCATGCCAGCAATATTTATCAGCTGCGCGTTGTTTTCAACATGGTTATCCATGGTTTTAAGCAACAGGATTGTTTTCAGGTTTTGCAATCGCCACTTATGGCCCCAGTTTCGTTTCTGGCAATTACCAGACAGACTGATTTGGCTTGGAATTGGCTCAGCATTATTTACCTTTTTGCTCTCCGGTATGATGCGGGAAATTGCAGTTAATCTACTGATTATTTTAAGCGTTATTTATTGTTTTCAGGGCTTTGCAATTTGCGTTTTTTTCATGAACAAATGGAATGTTCCATTTCTTTTTCGATCATTTATATATGTGATGATCGTTTTCCAGTCTTTTGGAACGTTGCTGCTGCTCATAGCTGGAGTTGTTGATACCTGGTTCGATTTTCGCAAGTTAAATCCGGTTACAATTAAGTCCGAAGAGAACAACACAGACGAATAAAATCTGTTCAGCCATTAATCTGGATAGATTTTACATACACAACACGAAGGAGTTAAAAATGAAACTCGTTTTGAAAGAAACAATTAGCACTCTTGGCCAGGAAGGCAGTGTCGTCACTGTCAAGCCAGGTTATGGTCGCAACTATTTGCTTCCTCAAGGAAAGGCTGTTATTGCAACCAAGGAAAATCTTGAAATCCTTGAGCAAAACCAGGCTGAAATTGCAGCACGTCTGGAAGAACAGCGTAAGCACGCTGAAGCACTTTCCAAGAAGATTTCCGGTTCTGAGGTTATCATAGAACAACTTGCAGGTACAGATGACCGACTCTTTGGTTCAGTTACCAGTTCTGACATTTGCCAGGTACTTGCTGATAAAGGCATAGAACTTGATAAAAGGCAGATTCTTTTGACTGATCCTATCAAGACCATTGGCGAAACCAATGTTCAGGTAAAGATTGGTTTCCAGATGGCTACAGAGATTACAGTTAAGGTTGTGCGCCCATCCCTGGAAGCATAACACCTCTGGCACAGTATCCTGTTACTGTCACTTGCACAGCAGTTGCAATACACAGTTCTGTTCCGGCACGACATTTAATGCCGTGCCAAGTTCAGCCGTTTCGAAACACACCATTTGGGGGGTAGCCCCTTTATGGTGTGTTTTTCGTTTAAGCTATGGCATTATCTAAGATTTCCAATGGCCGGATTTTTATGAATGACTATGACCCACACTCGCACCAGACAGCTCAACAGCCTGCAGCTAAAATCCCGCCTCAAAATCTTGAAGCCGAACAATCAGTCCTCGGCTCTATCCTTTTAAAAGATAAGTCATTTGGTACTGTACTTGAGATACTAAAACCAGATGATTTTTATCGAAGTGCCCATAAGATCATTTACGAAACGATGATCGACCTGTTTGAAGCAAATGAACCCCAAGACCTTCTTACCATTACCAGTATGCTCAATGACCGGAATCAACTTGAACAGGTTGGAGGTGCCGGCTATCTGGCCTCATTAACATCCATTGTACCTGTTACAGCAAACATCGGTTCCTATGCTAAAATTGTTCGTCAGAAGTCTATTCTTCGTAGACTTATAGAAGTAAATACAGACATAGCTTCTCGTTGTTATGAAGAACAAGGGGAAATTGACGGGCTAGTTGATCAGGCTGAGCAGGCAATTTTTGAAATTGCAGGGTCTAAAAGCGGACAAAAGTTTACTCCTATAAAGAATATTGTTCCCGGCGCATTCCAGATGGTTGAACAACTTTTCAAGCGCAAGGAACTCATAACCGGCGTCCCCACCGGCTACCACGAAATTGACAAGATGACTGCCGGTCTTCAACCTTCTGACCTTATTATTCTGGCTGCCAGACCGTCAATGGGTAAAACTTCTTTTGCCATGAACATTGCTCAGCACGCTGCACTTATCGAACGCATTGGTGTCGCCGTGTTCAGCCTCGAGATGTCAAAAGAGCAATTAGTTATGCGTCTTCTCAGCTCAGTTGGGCGCATTGACTCTCAGCGTGTACGTACTGGTAAATTATTAGACGAAGATTGGCCAAAACTGACCCGTGCAGTTGGGCAGCTCTCAGAAGCCCCGATCTACATAGATGACCAACCCGCAGTTTCCGTACTTGAGATGAGAGCAAAAGTTCGGCGCCTTGCCGCTCAGCATGATATCGGTCTGATTGTTGTTGATTACCTTCAGCTCATGCGTGGCCGTGATGGTACAGAGAACAGAACACAAGAGATCAGTGAAATTTCAAGGTCCTTAAAAGCCCTGGCTAAAGAACACACTATTCCTGTCATTGCCCTTTCACAGCTCAATCGCGGATTAGAAAGTCGTACAGACAAGCGTCCTATGATGTCAGATCTTCGCGAATCTGGAGCAATTGAGCAGGATGCAGACATCATTGCCTTTATCTATCGCGATGAGGTATACAATAAGGCTGAAGACAATCCCAATCGCGGAATTGCAGAAATAATTATCGGCAAGCAGCGTAATGGTCCAACAGGAACAGCGAAATTGACATTTATTAAAGAAATCACTATGTTTGAAAACTTGAGCATGTATGATGATAATGGTCCTTTCGAGTAAGACCTCAACACCAGCTGCCCGACTTCATCCTACGACTAAATTCTTACTGATACTACTTTCTAACTGAGGAACAGTTATGACAACCATTCTGACGAACAGCAACAGATACGACTTTAAGGCCATAGAGGAAAAATGGCAGAAATGCTGGGCGGACACAGAAAAATATAAGGCGACAGAAGACGACTCCAAAGAGAAATACTATGTTCTGGAGATGTTTCCATATCCTTCCGGTAGGATTCATATGGGGCACGTCCGCAACTATTCTATCGGAGATGTCGTCGCCCGTTACAAGCGTATGCGTGGCTTTAATGTCCTTCATCCGATGGGCTGGGATGCATTTGGTTTACCTGCAGAAAATGCAGCCCAGAAAAACAACAGCCACCCTGCCACCTGGACCTATTCAAATATTGATTACATGCGTAATCAACTCCGACAACTCGGTCTATCGTATGACTGGGGGAGAGAAATCGCCACGTGCAATCCGAAGTACTACATTTGGGAGCAGATTATTTTTCTCGAGATGTACAAGCGAGGAATTATTTACCAAAAAACTACTACTGTCAACTGGTGCGAATCCTGCCAGACAGTGCTGGCAAATGAGCAGGTCATTGAAGGTTTATGCTGGAGATGTGATGACACCATTCGTCCTCGCAAAATGAATGGCTGGTTTTTTAAAATTACAGACTACGCAGAAGAGTTATTGACTGATCTTGACAAGCTCAGCGGCTGGCCTGAAAAGGTAGTTACCATGCAGCGTAACTGGATTGGTAAATCAACCGGTCTCAATTGTGATTTCAAGGTAGATGGTATGGAAGAGAATATTTCCATTTTTACCACTCGACCTGACACCATTTTTGGCGTTACGTTCATGTCCATTGCAGCCGAACATTCACTCATTGATACACTTATCTCAGGCGCAGACAATGAGCCAGAAATACGAGCTTTTATAGACCAGATTCTTGCTGAAAAGCAACAACAGGGGCCTGAGGACGAACTTGTAAAAAAAGGTATATTTACCGGTCGTTATTGCATTAACCCTTATAACGGCGATAAAGTCCCGGTCTACATAGCAAATTTCGTTTTGGCAGAATATGGTACTGGTGCTGTTATGGCAGTTCCTGCCCATGATGAACGTGATTTTGAGTTTGCGCGTAAATACAATCTGCCAATTACTCCTGTAGTTATACCAACAGGAGAAGAACTGGATGCAGCCACCATGGAAAATGCATCTACTAGCCCTGGCGTCCTTTGCAACTCTGGTCAGTTTGATGGTATGGATTCAGAAGAAGCTAAAGAAGCTCTAATGCGATATGCCAACGATAATGATTTTGGCAAATCTCATGTAACCTATCGCCTACGTGACTGGGGAATTTCCAGACAGCGCTATTGGGGGGCCCCAATTCCTGTTATCCACTGTGACAGTTGTGGAATTGTACCAGTACCAAAAGACCAGTTGCCGGTTGTGCTGCCAGATGATACAGATGCTTCAGGTACTACCTGTAAACCACTCCACCAGCGCGATACCTTCATCGAAACTACCTGTCCGACCTGTGGTCAGGCAGCCCGTAGAGAGACCGACACAATGGATACCTTTGTCGAATCTTCATGGTATTTCGCCCGCTATGCCAGCCCACGCTTTACCGATGCGCCACTTGACAAGAAAAAAGCGTCATACTGGCTGCCTGTAGACCAATATATTGGTGGTGTGGAGCACGCAATTCTTCATTTGCTCTACTCCAGATTTTTCACCAAAGTACTTCGCGATCTTGGCTACCTAGATATTGACGAACCATTCACCAATCTGCTTACCCAAGGTATGGTAATTAAAGATGGTGCAAAGATGTCTAAATCTAAAGGGAATGTTGTTGACCCGCATGATCTTATCACTGATTATGGCGCAGATACGGTCAGGCTGTTCAGCCTTTTTGCAGCTCCTCCTGAAAAAGATCTTGAATGGAATGCCCAAGGCGTTGAAGGCTGCTCTAGGTTTCTTAACAGGGTATACCGTTTTATCAATTCTAAACCTGAACTGAGTACAAAACTCTCGTTTCCTGAGAAACTGAGCGGATCAGGAAGGGATGTTCATCGCAAAACACATCAAACAATTAAGCGTTTCACTGAAAATATTGAAAATAATTTTCATTTTAATACTGCCATCAGTGCCGGTATGGAACTGTTTAATACCATGAGCAGCCTCACAGACAGCGAAAAGAAAGAACAGGCAGAAGCTGCGGTCGTTCTTGAAGCTGTTCAGACTCTGCTTATACTGTTATCACCGATGGTACCCCATTTTTGCGCAGAGATGTGGGAACAGCTCGGTAATACTGACTCTATAGAAGATCAAAGCTGGCCACAATTCGATGCTGAAGCCGCAAAAGAAGATCTTCTCACCATTGTGGTGCAAGTTCAGGGAAAAGTCCGCTCTCGCCTGCAAGTACCTACAGACATAACTGATGACGAGCTCAAAGAAATCGCATTGACGGATGAAAACGTTATCCGGTTCCTTGGTGGTGCAACTGTTAAAAAAACCATTGTTGTGAAGAAGAAACTTGTAAACATTGTTGTTTAGTATGAGTCCTTCCGTTGCTCCCGGCACCGTATAACACCGTTTGGAGCAACGGAAACTACGACACCATTCATATAACAAGCCTTTTGGAGATTTCCTTTGAAAACTTACCTCCACTATGTACCATTGTGGTTCATACTCGTATTTGCCATCGTCTCATGTGGATATCACAATCCCAATGTTTACACAGGCCCAGATAAAGCTATTTATCTACAGAACTGGAAAAACAGAACAAGTAAACTCGGACTTGATGCAACCATTTACCAGACTCTGGTTCGGTGGTATCAGAATTCAGGATCTATCTCCATCACCAAAGACAAAGAGACATCTCACCTCGTACTGGCTGGAGAAATAATCTCTATAAGTCTCCCAAGCCTCTCTTATAACTCAGACAATGTTGCATCTGAAGTAAAGATCAGACTCAAGGTTCGTTATGTTATGAAAGATTTGGAAACAGGTGAAATCCTCCTTGAAGAACCTGGAGAGACCTGGAGCGAGAGCTACCTGGTTGGTAGTTCTACCTCAGAAACCCGAATTAATCAGAATCAGGCTCTACTTACAATTGTTGATGATCTTTCACAAAAAATTTATCAAAAGACCATTGTTAAACTACAAAAGCTGTAAGCAGCGTATTACTTACTAGCCGACTATTAACCACTAACACTGGTCGGCTCACTCTGCAAGCAAGGTTCTCACCTCCTGGTCCGTAGAGTAGACCCACCATATATTCTCCTATTTAACGATATACCAAACTCTCAGCTGCACTAGTTGCCATCACTTTTATGCTTTCTATTGACAACCTCACGTTCAACTCACCGTTTATCCTTGCTCCGCTTGCTGGTTATTCCGACCTCCCTTTTCGACTTCTCTGCCGAGAATTTGGTGCAGGGTACTGTGTATCTGAAATGGTAAGCTGTCATGGCCTTACCTTTGGTCAATCAAAAACACTGGAAATGCTACAATCTGTCAACGAAGAAAAGCCTGTTGCCTTCCAGATTTTCGGTGCAGAGCCAGAGCTTATGGGACAGGCCGCTGCCATTGTCAGTAAACATCACCCCAATATCATAGATATTAACATGGGATGCCCGGTAAAGAAAGTTACCAAAAGAGGTGCCGGTGCAGCATTAATGAGCACCATCAAAATTGCTGAAGAGATTATTCTAGCCGTTAAAGATAATACAACCGTTCCAGTAACCGTAAAGTTTCGATCAGGGCCTCGAGCTGAACAAATCAATGCTATTGAATTTGCGCTCATGGCTCAGGAAGCTGGCGCATCCGCGTTGGTTGTCCATGGTCGTACCTGGGCCCAGGGATTTACAGGAAGCGCTGATAGAGAGATCATTGCACAGGTAAAAGATAGCGTAAACATTCCGGTAATTGGCAATGGAGACATCCTTGACTATCACGATGGTATATCAATGATGTCGGAAACGGGCTGTGACGGGGTAATGGTCGGCCGTGGAGCGTTGGGGAACCCTTGGGTATTCTCGCCAGATGGCAGACCAACCTGCCAGGAAGATATCCTGACAGGAGTCTTGCGGCATATGGAACTAATGGAAAAGTTTCTACCTGTTGAGAGAATGATAGGCTGTATTAAAAATCATGTCGGTCGTTATTTTAAAGGCCTTCATGGAAGTTCGAAAATGCGTACAGCCGTTTATGCTAGCCGTTCCTTCGATGACTTAAAGAGCCTGCTGCTTTCTTTTGCTGAAAAATAGCACTATTGTTTCCCTAACTGGTGTGAAGGTTGGTATAAACCAATTCCTTAGCATTTCTCCCTATTTCGAATAAAGTTGACCAGGGTTCGTACAGCAATTCCTGATGGACCTTTTGGAATATAACTCTTCTCTGTAAACCCCCATGCTGTTCCTGCGATATCGAGGTGGGCCCATGGCGTATCACCTACGAAATTTTCAAGATATGCCGCCGCAGTTATCGTTCCTGCTGGCCGTCCTCCCGTGTTCTTAATGTCCGCCACTTTAGACTCAATCTGCTTACTGTATTCCTTACCCAAAGGCAGCCGCCAAAGGGGTTCACCACTTACCCGCCCTGCCTCAATCAACTGTTCGACTAGATCATCATTATTACCGAGGATACCTGTGTAGTGATGACCTAATCCCATTATTACAGCACCAGTAAGTGTTGCCACGTCAACAATACAGTTTGGTTTGTACTGTTTACAACCATACGCGATGGCATCTGCAAGAATTAAACGTCCTTCGGCATCTGTACTGATAATCTCTGAAGTAACGCCGTTATAGTGCGTGACAATATCACCTGGTTTTAAGGCAGCACTTCCCAACATATTATCCGTTGCAGGAATCAAAGCTACTACATGTACAGCAGGTTTAATCTCTGCAATAGCCTGCATGGCAGCCAAAACAGCAGCACCACCGCACATATCATATTTCATATCCTCCATACCCGCGGATGGCTTTATGCTGATACCACCGGAATCAAAGGTCAACCCTTTGCCAACCAGCATAACAGTCTCACCTTTCTTTTCCGGTATATATTCAAGAATTACAAGTTTTGGGGGTTCCGTTGATCCTTGATTTACTGCAAGAATTCCCCTAAGACCTAGACGCTTCATCTTCGCCTTATCTATTATTTTGCAATTCATCTCATATTTCGCAGCAAGCCTTTCTGCATGTTTCGCGAAGTGGCTTGCGGTCCAGCCATTACCAGGTTCATTGGCCATATCTCTGGCACTACATGCTGCCAGGGCTGAATGGGCACCTCTCCTTGCCGCCTTACGAATAGCTCCTGTTTTTTCCATCGCAGAAAAAATCAGCTTTTTCAACCCTGAATAAACCGGCTTTTCATTATCTTCTTTTTTGTATTTCACAAAACGATAATCACCAAGCAAAATACCTTCTGTCACACTTTCAGCTACTAACGGGTTTCCAAGTCCAAGATCCTGACCACCACCTATCATAACCTCATAAACTTTGTACTTTTCACATAGTCTACTCAACGTTCCACCAACACTCCTGAAAAGTTCACGAAGCTCATACTCGTTTCGCTGCTGTTCTTTCTTTCCAAGGCCAATAACAACAATCCGCTGAGCCGAGAACTGTACATTTTCTCGATCTTTATCAGGATAAATAACAGTAGTTTCATTTTCATTTGCAGCATAATCTTTACAGTCGATCAATGGCTGAATAGTGCTTAGTATACGATTATCACAATCAATTGACTCATCCTCATTCTGTGACGCGAAGACAACGAGTAAATCTCCAGCATATTTCTGTATTTCCTGCTCAGAAACAGTTACTTTGGTATTATGCATAATGGTCCTTATCCTTCAAATTATTGAGTGTCATCTCTCTTTTTTGGCATTTAAATATTGCCCTGGAAATCTGTTTACTTTAAACATGCCTCCTGCTTACAGTAATGCTTGCTCAACTGCTTGCAACTCTTTACTATTAGTTTTCGGTTAGACATTCGGTACAAAACAACTAAGGAGTTATCGTAGTGCTTAACACTCTTATACTTGCTGTCACTCTGGCAATCTGTGTTTCAGCCCTTTGTTCGGTCTGTGAAGCTGTTCTTTATTCACTTTCTGCCAGCCAAGTGGAAATGCTGAAACGTTCAGGTTACTCTTCCGCCACTCATCTACAAAATCTACGTGCTGATATTGATGAACCAATAACGGCTATTCTCACACTCAACACTATCGCCAACACTGTTGGTGCTGCAGTTGCAGGTGCTTCTGCTGCGAAACTCTTTGGGGATGAAAATGTTATCTGGTTCTCGGCAATTTTCACCCTATGCATTCTTATTTTTTCTGAGATATTGCCTAAGACAATTGGCGTCACCTTTGCCTATAGATTGGCACCGATTATTGCCTATCCTTTATCCTGGATGGTTACAGTTCTTAAGCCGATAGTCTGGATGTGCAGATCAATCACTCGTCTACTGCCTGACCGAACTGACGACGAACATATTTCATCTGAAGAACTACAAACTATTGCCGCTCTTTCTCGAAGGTCCGGGCAAATAGAAGAGGAGGAGGAAAAGGTCATAGCCAATATTCTCCAACTCAAAGACAAGATGGTCCGGAACGCTATGACTCCTCGCACAGTTACATTTTCCATTGAAGAAAAGTTAACGGTGCGAGATTCAATGAAGATGATTAGCAGGCTGAGCGCCCACAGTCGGATTCCAACCTACGACAATGAGCCCAACAATGTTACAGGAATTATTATGCGTAAGGATATCCTGCAGGCTGCAGCAGAGGGCAACCTCGACATACCTTTATCGCGTTTCGTACAGCCCGCCCATTTTGTCCCTGAAACTGCACCGCTCAACCGTATACTTGTAGATTTTTTTGACAGGCAGCAACATCTCTTTGTTGTTGTCGATGAATATGGTTCTATGACAGGAATAATATCAATGGAGGACGTTATAGAGGAAATAGTGGGAAGAGAAATCATTGATGAATCAGATAAGGCTCAGGATATGAGAGAACTTGCCCGTAGACGTAACCTGGCATCACTTAAGCATGGTAAGAACAAGTAGATTCTATGAGGTTAATACTCTAGGATCTACGTCAGAATAATAATTCAGCATCAAAAGGAGGCAAATCACGATACAGGCACTAAGCGAATTGAGATATTATGTAGTTGTCCTTCGCGGTTCACTGTAATCACTACCTCATCGCCAATACTAAAACGTTCCAGCACATCGCGGATATCATTGTAGTTCGCTACTTTCTCACCAGCAACTGCGACTATGATATCTCCTAAAACAATATCTCCACGGTATTGTCTGGTTGATCTGAGTCCGGCCTGGTGAGCAGCACTATCTGGCTCGACCTGCAAAACCAAGACGCCCTCTATTCCAATCCTTCGGGCAATTCGCTCATCAGCCAGACTCACCCCAAGCCCTGGCCGAATGAGACGCCCATGTCGTATAAGGGCTGGAACAACACGATTAACTTCATCAACTGGCACAGCAAAACCTATCCCGGCATAAGCACCAGACGGGCTATATATGGCTGTATTTACACCAATCAATCGTCCTGCACTGTCAAGAAGGGGGCCGCCAGAGTTACCCGGGTTAATAGCCGCATCTGTTTGAATTACTCCGTGAATTAATCGGCCGGTAATTCCGTCTATCTCACGATTTAATGCAGAAATAATACCGGAAGTAATAGTTTGATCCAGGCCGAATGGATTTCCAATCGCAAACACTTTCTGCCCTACCAAAAGGTTTTCTGAACGGCCGATAGTTATAGGTCGCAGCATTTCCGCTGGAGCAGAAATCTGCAAAACAGCAAGGTCTTTATCTGGAGCAGTTCCAACCATGACGGCTTTCCATGTCGTCTGATCTGCCATTGTGACCTGGATGCGACTCGCATCGCTAATGACATGATAGTTTGTGACAATCCGGCCGTCTCTATCCCAGACGAACCCACTTCCGGTTCCCTGAGGTATTTCCACAGCATTCAAAGAGAAAAAACCTCGCCGTAAGGCAATACTGGTCACATAGACAACTGATTGGGAATTTGCTCTGAATATATCGATGGTATTGAGTTCATCTGCTGCCAGATCGCCTCTGGCTGTTATTGCTCGAGGTTCAGCATCAGTATTGCGCTGTGATCGTTGCAATGGGTTTAAAATAAGCCATAACCCCATACATATGAGCAGGACAATTATCAGGGGTGATATTTTACGAACGGACAATCCACGCATGTAAACATTCCAGAAATGAAGCGGATCTAATGCGATAACCGGATTTACGTTACGGCACTATAAGTTAAGAAATAATTTAGCTACGTAAAAATACATAAGGACACCGAGTATATCTATAGAAGTGGTCACAAAAGGACCTGTAGCAATAGCAGCATCTATATCAAACCTCTTTAAGACTAGTGGTATAAGTGTACCAAGTGTAGCTGCCATAGTCATACAAAAGAAGATAGAAATCCCTACTACAAGACCCAACATTGCTGGATCGGGAAAACCGAAATATGCAACTACGCCGAGAAACACTCCATATACGACACCAAGTATCATCCCAACTCGCATCTCTTTAAAAACCAGACGGATAAAATCATTAATGTTGACACGACCTGTAGCGATACCCCGAACAACAATAGTTGATGACTGAGTAGCAATATTTCCACCCATACCCATAACGATCGGAATAAAAGAGGCCAGCGCCAGGACCTGGGTCAGCTCATCTTCGAAGGCGCCAATAATAAAGATTGCCATAACTCCACCGATCCAGGATGCGAAAAGCCACGGTGCACGCAACATGGCATTATCCTTTGTAGATTTCAGCAAGATCTCCCGGTCTTTACCAGCACCTGCCATCTGCAAGAAATCTTCGGTAGCCTCCTCTCGGATAACATCAATGATATCATCAACAGTGACAATACCAACAAGCTTATAGCTTGAGTCAACTACTGGTACAGCAAGAATGTTGTACTGTGAAACAACATGAGCCACCTCTCCCTGGTCAGTATCAGTTGTAACCGAAATGACGTTCGGGTTCATAATATTCTTTAACTGACGATGGGGTGGATGCATCAGTAATTCACGCAGCGACACTACACCTGCAAGTTTTTCCTCACCGTAGGTTATGTACAGGTAAAACACCATCTCCTTTTCTTCGCTACGCTTCTGAATTGATGCAATTGCTTCTCCGGCACTGAGTTCTTCATCAAGCCACATGAAGTCGGTAGACATCAGACCACCGGCAGTTTCCGGGTGGTACTGAAGTAGTTCTTCAACCTCTTCACGATCCTTCTTGCCCATATGCTCACGGATATCCTCCGCGACTTCCTCTGGAAGGATTTCAAGAAGGTCAACAGCATCATCGGCGGGCATATCCGATATAATATCCGCCATAGCCTGTCCGCTCATCTCTCGGACAAGATCAACGACAAGTGCTGAATCCAATTCACTTAAAAATTCACCAACCGATTCTGTACGGGCAACAAGATTGAAAACTTTAGTTCTCTCTTCATCGTTCAGATGTCGAAAGACCCAAGCCATGTCGGCCGGATGAGTTTTGGAGATAAGTCGCATCAGGTGCTCATTCGCGCCCCTGCGATTGAGCCGACGAACCATATCAAGGATTACCTGACCCTCATTCCCTATCAATTCCCTTTTGCTTTTATCTTCCATATGTACAACCAACGGTCAACGGGAGGATCAAAAATCCTACCTTGTTTTCTGATGAATTCGAGGTATATTGGCACAAATTTTACATCGTACAATTATTCAACCCGACAGGTCAAATCTTTTTCTATCATCTGCTTTACTCCTAAATATTCATCCTCAGCACAGCATTAGATACCATGGACAAATCTACATCACTCACTCCTGAAGTGATCAACAGCTTATTCCAATCAGCATGTGAATTTCATCAAGAAGGGAAATTAAAAGAAGCCAAATCACTTTATATTCAATTACTTGAATGCATTGATGCCCCACTACTACACTATAACCTGGGACTGGTCTATTATTCATCAGATCATTTTGAACTTGCCTACGGCTCTTTTAAAAACGCGCATGATAATAACCCACAGGATCAGGACACCATCTTTAACCTTGCACTAAGCCAGAAACAGTGCGGTAGAGTTGAAGATGCCATTGAGTCTTACCTGAAACTCCTTGATCTAGAAAGCAATAATATAGATGCACTGTATAATCTTGCAGGTTGTTACCGTGAACAGCGATGCGATGATCAGGCAATAGCATTCTATACGAAAGTTTTGGAACTAGAACCAAATCATCAGTCAGCTACCAGTAACCTTGCGTATATGTACCAGCTCACAGGTAATACTAAGCAGGCTATCTTCCATTACCACAAGCTTCTAGCACTTGCACCTGGTGATGAAGCTGCAATTCATATGCTTTCATCACTTAGCGGTACAACACCAGACGCTCCACCAGAAGAATATATTCGTCACCTATTTGATAGTTACTCAGACCATTACGAAGAAAGCCTTGTTCAAAACCTGCGCTACAATGTCCCTCTGCAGCTCCGGAAACAGCTGAACCAGTTGCCAGGACGACCAGAAACATTCACACATGGTATCGATCTTGGTTGCGGTACAGGATTAAGCGGTAGCGCTTTCAAAGACATTATCACAGTACTGGATGGTGTTGATATATCTGAAAAAATGATTGCCCTAGCGAAAATGAAAACCTTCTATCATTCCTTTTCTGTAGGGTCTATAGCCACAATTCTTCGTCAGACTCCAATTAAATACGATTTTATTCTAGCTGCTGATGTTTTTTCGTATCTTGGAAACCTTAGAGAGACCTTCCAGTTAATCGCAAGATGTACCTTGCCAGATGCGTATTTTTTATTTTCTACAGAATCCCAAAGCAAGGCGAACTATTCACTTCGTTCTACGGGCAGATACGCACATGCTGATTCGTATATTAGACAACTTGCAGAAGAGTTTCACTGGGAAATCGTTTCGCAAGAACCGACTGATCTCAGGATGGAAAAAGATGATTGGATTAGTGGAGATCTATGGATAATGCGGAAAGTAAACAGAGGCTAACTGAAAAGCGAAGTTTTCTGCACAAGAAAGCAGATCAGCAGGCCGAGCCCCATAGCAAACAGACCGAACAGACGCAATTGTCCGGCTGGCATCTGGCTCAATTTTTCGAGCCATTCACGCATTGCCTCTGGAGCAGCAACATACGGCATACCTTCAAGGATCAGAATCATTCCAATGAGTAGAACAAATAATTTCATAGGCAAGTCTCTACCAGAGAAAAGAGATTAATTCAAGACTGTCACGTTGATGGATCAAAATCTTGCTTTTCAGTTTACACCAAACAAAGTAATTCAATTGCTTTTTATCGCTCGAATGAATACAATTCAACGTTCTTCCTATGTAATCTCAGACTATTTTTCGTTTTCAACGCACTTACACAACTTTAGATTAATATGACACAATCCAACACGTCCAGATACAGTGAGGCCGGAGTAGATATCGACAAAGGAAACACCTTTGTCAAAGAAATCAAAGATGTGGTTGCCTCTACGCATCGTCCCGGTGTCCTAAATGACATTGGTGGCTTTTCATCACTGATTGCCATTGACACCAACAAATACCAACAGCCGGTACTCGTTAACTCCACAGATGGAGTCGGTACCAAACTCGCTGTTGCCCACATGTGCGGAAAGCATGACACGATAGGTATTGATCTCGTTGCCATGTGCGTTAATGATATTATCGTCGGAGGAGCAACACCACTCTGCTTTCTTGACTACTTTGCTGTTGGACGTCTTGACCTCAAAATCGCCACAGAAGTAGTTAAAGGCATTGCCGAAGGTTGCCGACAGGCCAAATGCTCGCTAGTCGGTGGTGAAACTGCCGAAATGCCAGGGTTGTACCGAAATGACGATTATGACCTTGCAGGTTTCGTCACAGGTATAGTTGAACGCGATGCAATAATCGATGGCTCTGATATCCGACTGGGTAATCGTATTATTGGTCTTGCTTCAAGTGGATTGCACTCTAACGGATTCTCACTTGTCCGAAAAATCTGCTTTGAAGAACTCCAACTTTCCGTTGATCAGGCTATTGAGGAGTTAGGTTGCACCCTAGGTGAAGAACTTATTAAACCCACCAGGATTTATGTTCAATCCGTATTGAACGTCTTGAAAAATTACAAAATCAATGGAATGATCCACAATACTGGCGGTGGTTTCATAGATAACATTCCACGTGTCCTTCCCAAAGGTTATAAAGCAATAATCGACACCAAATCATGGGAACGACCACCTATATTCGATTTTCTTATGACCAAGGGCGAAGTCCCGGCGGATGAAATGTATCGTACATTCAATATGGGTATTGGCTTGATGGCTATCGTTGATGACGCCGAAGCAAATGACATCCTGCACCATTTTGCTGCCGTTGGGGAAAAACCATTCATCATTGGTGAAATTTCAGCACAAAATGAAAATGATCCAGAAGTTGAGTTGCTTTTCTAAAGCTGAGCGTTAAATCGTATCTATAAAAAAAGCCCCCTCAGGATATGCTCCTGAGGGGGCTTTTTTTATAGATAGGCAATGTCGTGAAGTGTACCTCTTTCTATAAAAACCTTTTATAAAAAGTCCTCACGACTCTTGGCCACAATCACTATCATCTCCTCGAATCTTCTCAAGTGCGTGGGGCAGTACTGAAAGCAGCACCTCAAGATTTTCTTTAACAGCTTTCAAGCTTCCCGGAAGATTGATAATCAACGACGTTTCACGAATACCGACTCTGCCTCTAGACAGCACGGCGTTCCTGGTTTTCTTTAAACTCTCAAAACGCATCAGTTCCGCCATTCCCGGGATCTCTTTTTCAATAACCTCAAGCATTGCTTCCGGAGTTACATCTGTTGGTGCCACCCCTGTTCCACCTGTTGTTACCACAAGCGATATCTTTTTGACATCAGCCAGATCTTTTAACGTGCTAACAATAACAGGAATGTTGTCAGGTATAACCGTATAAAAAGAAGGTGTATATCCCTCTTGACCAAGCTTCTCCTGAATATAGGCTCCACTAGTATCTTCACGTTCACCACGTGAGCCCTTATCGCTCATAGTCACGACAGCAAACGTGAAGTCTTTTCTGTTTATATTCGACATATCAATTCTTAAACTCTACCCGTTCTACTCTTCGGTTTCCCGCTCAGCAATAATCTTGTCTGCTATATGAGAAGGTACTTCATCGTAGTGAGAGAATTGCATAGTAAATGATCCAAGTCCACCGGTCATAGATGTGAGCTCAGTTGCATATGACAGGATTTCTGATTGAGGTACCTGAGCATTAATGATTTCAGATTTACCATCTGAATCCATACCCATCACCTTACCTCTTCTAGAGTTTAGATCACCCATGATGTCACCAACATGGTCTTTCCCTACCCGAATTTCCATGTTCACATGTGGTTCGAGTAAAACCAGCCCTGCCTCCTGCGCACCCTTCTTGAATGCGAGCGAGCCAGCAATTTTGAAAGCCATCTCGGACGAATCTACGTTATGAAATGAACCGTCGACCAGGGTAATTTTCACATCAATAACGGGATAACCGGCAAGAACACCTCGTTCCATGGCTTCCTGAATACCCTTATCTACTGCTGGTCTATACTGCTGCGGGATAACACCACCAACAATACTGTCTACAAATTCATAGCCTCCACCGGGAAATGGAGCAATTTCAATCCAACAGTCTCCAAATTGTCCGCGCCCACCACTCTGTTTCTTATGCTTACCTTGTACTCTAGCACTACCACGGATTGTCTCCATGTATGGAATTTTTGGCTTAGCCAATTCCATTTCAACGCCAAATTTACGTTTGATCCTCGAGCCAACAACCTCAAGATGCGTCTGCCCCATACCTGAGAGTAATGTCTGCATAGTCTGTTGCTGCCTGACCATTTTCAGGGTAAGATCTTCATCAAGCATTCGAGTGATTGAACTGAACACCTTCTCTTCATCCCCTTTCTTAGCTGAGACGGCAAAGGATATTACCGGTGAAAGTGGTGTAGGTGCATCAATAATAATAGGAGAGGAAGATTCACAAAGCGTATCACCAGTAGTGGTTTCCTTTAATTTCGCAACGGCAACGATCATTCCAGGTCCAGCCTTATCAACTGGTTTCTGATCTTTACCCTCAAGCACATACAACTGACCAAAACGTTCAGAGACATCTTTACTGGAATTATAAAAACTATCCCCTTGGAGAACACCACTAAAAACTCTGAAAATAGTTAAGCGACCAGCATAAGGATCCGCCATGGTTTTGAATACCAGCGCAGAAAATGGTTCATCTTCTCCTGGTTTACGCTCAACAATATCACCAGCTTTGTTGCTGCCTATCATTGTTGGCCGTTCGGCAGGTGATGGTAAGTAGGTGGCAATACTGTCAAGCAGAGCCGATGTACCAAAATTCTTGGTGGCTGAACAGACACAAATTGGGACAATTTCGCCTTTCAACACAGCAGGTCGCAGTCCGGCTAACATCTCTTCTGAGGTTAACTCACCTTCTTCTAAAAACTTCTCCAGTAAATCATCGTCAGTCTCTGCAATATTCTCCATCAACGATTCACGATAAACTGCTAGCTCATCGGCGAGATCTGCAGGCACTTCGGTTTCTGTCATTGTCCCTTTATCACCGTCAAAGAGAAATGCCTTTCCACTTATAACATCAACAAGTCCCTTAAAATTTTCCTCAGCGCCAATCGGCATTTGCAATACCGCGGAAGTGAACGGAAGAGACTCGCTCATTTCATCAAGAGTTTTCGTGAAATTGGCTCGCTCACGATCCATCTTGTTCACTGCTATAACCGCAGGAATGTTTTTTTCTTTTACGATATCGGCAAATTTAATAGTTTGCCCTTTCACCCCAAGTACAGCACCTATAGTGAACACAACACCGTCACAAACATTAGACGCAAAAATAGTCTCGTTTAAAAAATTGTCATCACCAGGAGTATCTATAATGAACACGTCGTGCTTGTTCCAGCTAAGATTATGAAAACTGGAGTTTATGGAAATGTTACGGCTAATTTCCTCATCTTCATAATCCATGGCGGAGGAACCCTCATCAACCTTACCAAGTCGATTGATTTTCCCGGCTGTAAACAACATTGCCTCAGCCAGTGAAGTTTTTCCACAATTGCCATGACCAATCAGTGCAATATTTCTGATCTTGCTTGTGTCCTGCATATGTATCTCCTTAAAAATCAAAGGTTATTCAATGCTATCACCAAAACACCCAAAACTCACAATTAAACATATACTATCTTGTTGATAATGTTGGAACTCAAATCATATATTCAATTTCAAAACACAAAGTCAAGCATGTTCGACAACCACTAGCTTAATGAATAGAAATTAGGTTTCATTAGAAAATGATTGTATCTTTTTCGCAGCAATGTCTGGTAAATTTAAAGGAGACGGAGTATGTTTCTCGAGGAAAAATTCTGTCAAGAGTTCCTGAAGGTTATTTGCATTGAAAAAGTCATCAGTTAACAGCGGCACCATTGCCCGCTCAGCAGGGGTCGTTGGGATAGCTGTCATGTGCAGCCGAATTTTAGGCCTTGTGCGTGAACAAGTTTTTGCCACTCTCTTTGGAGCTGGCTACGCCTACGACGCTTTCGTCGTAGCCTTTAGGATTCCCAACCTGCTCCGCGACCTTTTTGGTGAAGGTGCTCTTTCAGCAGCCTTTGTAACAGTCTTCTCAGATTATGATACGAACCGCAGTAAAGAAGACACGTGGCGACTCGCGTCCAACGTCTTGACGTTTTTTGCTATAGCCCTCAGCCTAATTTCTCTTCTCGGCATTTACCTCGCAGACCCTCTAGTGCACCTTCTTGCCCCAGACTATGGTCTGGTGGAAGGTAAAACTGCGCTAACAGCTACACTCACCAGAATTATGCTACCCTTTCTGGTTGTAATTTCCCTCTCAGCCGTTGTAATGGGAATGCTCAACACTAAAGGTCACTTTTTCGTTCCTGCAATGGCATCAAGTTTTTTTAATCTGGGCTCCATTGTTGGTGGTGCAAGCCTGGCGATAATTCTTCCTAAATATGGCCAACCTGCAATAGTTGGCATGGCAATAGGTACCCTCATTGGGGGGATACTCCAGCTACTGATTCAACTTCCCTCTCTTAAGGCTGTAGGCTTTACATTTCGCCCACAACTCAATTTCACAGATCCCGGTCTAGTCAGGATTCTTAAGTTGATGATCCCAGCAACCATAGGATTATCCGCTACACAAATAAACATATTTATTAACACAAATTTTGCAGCATCCTGTGTTGAGGGGTCTGTGTCCTGGCTAAATTATGCTTTCCGATTAGTTCAACTCCCAATAGGCATCTTTGGTGTTACCCTTTCTATTGCAATGATGCCTCTTTTAGCAAAACAGGCCGCTAACAAAAATATTGACGAAATGCGGTCAACCCTTGTCTCGTCACTCGTGATGGTCCTGGCATTGACCATTCCGGCCACAGCCGGTCTTATTCTCTTAGCAGAACCAATAATCCGGCTCATTTTCGAACATGGTGCATTCACCACCGCAGATACGCTTGCTACAGCCCAGGCCTTATCTCTTTACGCAGTCGGCCTCTTTGCTTATTCGTCAAACAAAATTCTGGTACCAGCTTTCTACGCGCTTGACAAAACACGCTATCCTGTCATTGCCAGCTTCATAGCGATCGCCACAAACCTGATTTTCATAAACCTCACGATAGACCGATTTCAGCATATGGCCATAGCGCTTTCCACATCAGTAACCATGCTGCTCAATTTTCTGTTTCTAATTACAATACTCTATATGAAGATGAATGGCTTACCATTGAAATATCTCTTAAACGGCTGCCTTAAAATAGTCACGGCTTCAATAATTATGTCTGTAGTGGTAATAACCGGAAAATCTTTTCTCTCAGTGTGGTTGAGCGGAACTATACTCCAACAACTTTGTTCCGTATTCCTCATAATCGGAACAGCCGCTTCTGTGTATATTGTTGCTCTCATGATACTTAAAATTTCTGAGCTAACTGAGATAATACATAAAGTCAGATTGCGATTTGGCAGGTAAACGTTACGCCTTTTTCTCCTCCATCTCCTGGATCTGTTTTTTTAATTCAGTAATCTGATTCTGTAGATTTTCCACATCACTCATTTTAGCAAGATTCATCTTTTCAAGCCCCCCCTCAACCAATTCTTCTACCTTTTTAGTCAACTCTTCCTGTGACTGTTTTGAGCGCTGCATAATATCATCAACGAGTTTCTCGCCCTCTTTCTTGGACAGTTTTCCCTGTTCAGTGAAATCTTGGGCAAGTTCCTCAACTTTCTCTTTTGTCAGTGCTGCAAATCCAATCCCTGTAAACATCGCTTTTTTGATAAGTTCGATCATGGTAACCTCTCTAATAGTGTAATTCTTGTGCACAGGCCTGGTTAAAAAACAAACCAGCCCTCTCGATGGCTTCTTCCATACTCTTGCTTGTCTGGACTGAGGAAGCCAGTTGATGACCAAATGAAAAACATTTTGCAAAGTAATGAGTAAACTGTTTTAGCCGTCCTAACCGGCGTTCAACTCGAAAACGATCTTCAAGCAGCCGTACAAACAGATAAAACACCTCCTGCCGGGTAGCTACCTGGGCGTCTTTTGTTTGCCCGTACAGTGCAGTGCTAATGTCTGCAAAAAGCCACGGTCGCTCAATCCCACCTCGACCTATCATCAAACCGTCAGCACCTGATATCTCAAGACATTTCCGCGCATCTTCAACGGTAAAAATTCCCCCATTAGCAAGTACAGGTATACCTATCTCCCGTTTCACCATACCTATCCAGTCCCATCTTGGTTGTCGGCAAAATTTCTCTCCATGAAGTCGACCATGGACAGTAAGCATGTCTACTCCTGAATTTTCGAGCATTTTTGTAAAATCGACGAGTCTTTTTTTATCCAGGGACTGGCCAAGACGAATTTTTGCGCTCAAAGGCAGTGCAGTTGCCCGTCGTAGACTACGAACTATTTTTTCTACCAGTGCCGTATCTTCTGCAAGAAAACCACCGGAACCGGTACGCCTGAGTTGCGGCGCAGGGCATCCTAAATTCAGATCTATACCGTCTGCACCAATTGATTCAAGCTTTCTCACGGCTGGCTCGACATGTTCTTCTGCGTGAAGAAAAATCTGGTAGATAAGAGGTGTTTCTTTTACTGATCGCACAAGCATAGGTGATACATTTTCATTTTCATGAGGCAGTCGCTTCGCTGCCAACATTTCTGTAAATAACAGCCCAACACTACCTATCTCCAACAAAAGGGAACGAAAGGCCGAATGGGATAGACCAACCATCGGAGCCAAGGCCAACGGCAAAGAAACTGGAAGGGAACCAATATTGATTCCTCCTGTTTGCACAATACTTTTCATACTCATAACAACACTCTCTACTGACACGTTCCTAAAATAACGTACCCTGATTCGTAACATCCCTGCCGGGCTAAGTTATCTAGCAGAATGTTTGTTCATATTAAGCATCTGCTCACTCACACATGTCTGAAAACTACAGTCACGAGGAGCTTAACATTTCAACTATCTGCGTTACTTCAGCAGGAGATAAGAACTCTAGTAGTCTGACATGCACCATGAAAAGTTCTCTCTTTGCTGTAGACGGATCGATACCAACAATAACACCCTCAATCTGAAAATGAGTTTCCCCAAGAAGCTCCAGATCAAACTGTACCTGACGCCCGAGGAGTTGCCGTGCACTTTCACTGTTAGCGATACCAATTGTGTAGCAGAATCCTCCCTGGGAAATGTCCTGTAACTGGCCGACAAATGTACGTTGCCCAGCCTCTCCATAGCTATCCTTTATTGAGGTCCTAATGATAGCTTCTACAGAATAACGAGGACAACTTCTCCGGTCACCACCTGACATTCTCAACAACTCAGGAACAGAGTTGCTACCAATGCAATACTCCTGCAGGTTTTTCTCTATTCCAGGATGTAGTTCTTCTATTTTTTTAAGCGCGGTTCTTTTCAAAGAATACAATTCAACGGGTGTTCTTGCTCTGGCAGTTACCGTCCAGACAGATATGGAAAAGAATTGATCCGCACCAACTATTGAGCCTGCCTGCAAACGCTTCAAGAAGGTCTTTGACCCGCCTGTGGTACACACAAGAGATACTGTCCCTTCACTGATGAAGTACAGCCGGTCGTCCCGCTCACCCTCTCTTGCAATTATCTCATCTGCCTGGAAATGTTCAAGCTCAGAAGCTATATACATCTGTTCAAATTCCTTCATTCCAACTGCCCTTCGAAGTTCTCCCCAAAGCTCAACATGACTCGAAGGTATCTGAGAGTCCCGCTCCCTGACAATTATATCTTCAGCCTGAAAGAGCAGACTCATACTTTCAGGATGTACACTCAAAATTCTGTCACGTAATCTTTCTGCAGTAGCAAAGTCCTTATCCCTTGCCGCCTCAACACATCTCTCGAACAATTTTTCTGCAGCGAGCTCAGGTTGTCCGTCTTCCAGTAAAGAAATAACCAATCGCTCAGTTTCCATCGCTTTCTTCTTCGCTAGCCTCGTTACTACAGGGTCATCAGAGTATTCTATATTTTCAACTTCTTTTTTGCGATGACGCCTGTGACGTAATTCTGATTCAAGAATGAGTAAAGTATCGTCAAGCAAATGTTGCAGTTTCCGGGCTCCCCCTTGTTCAACAATATATTTTTGTAATTCACGCAATTGAATTAACGTTTGTGTCTCTGGATATGGTCGTAAAGCCACAATAACTGAGGATAGTAAGAGTTCATCTGAAAAATCATTATGAGCTATTTTATCATCAAGTAAGGCAAGAAGAGCTACACATACGTTGTCATTTTGAATTTTTGCAAGTCGCTTTACTACAACATTTTTCAAAGAATCATCAAGATAACTCATAGCTTCTACCAAACGAGAAACCATGCTATCTCCTTCCATGCGTAAGATACAATCCAGAGTCTCTCGCTGAACCCTCAAGTCTGGATGGTGTAAGTTTTGCTGTATAAGCGGATAGACATAATCATCCTTCATATCACAAAGAATACGCAGCATATCACAGACGATATCCCAGCTCGCTTCGTCCTTCATTTTGTCTTCAAAGACTCTCGCTGAAACTCTTCCGGCTCTAACAAGATAATTGCTAACAATCTGAAGGGAATCTGTTTCCTCTACCACTTCAAGTAACTGTAAGGCATGATAAACAGATGGTTTACCGAGCGAGATGAGTATATTCTCAATATGCTCAACAGATTCGCCATACTCACTAACCAGATTCTCGAAAAGGATATCAAGTGTCTTTACACTCGCAACATTTTCCACCGATCGTCTGACAACACTTTGCATAGAATTCTTTTTCTTCACCTTCCCAGAGACAATATCATGCATTGCTGCAAGCAGCTTGTCCGCATCCTGCCAATACCCTAATTTCAGGAGCAAAGTGCTGATATCCTGTAATTGGCGGCAGATAACTTCATACCCTGCCACAAAATCAGTTTCAGCAAAAAGCCACGTCGTCAACACCTTATAAAATTGTTGTACTAAAGGCATGTTATCTGCGGCCAATACCTTGTCGGCAGATAAGGAAAGGATCATGACAGCTCTTGCTCGCAGAAAATCATCATCAGAAGCAACTGCTTCTGCAACTCTCTCCATCAAAGACTGAATAGTACCAGCGGGAACGTCTTCAGAGGTACCTGCCAAATAACCAGGAAGTAAGCCGGTAAGCTCTTCATTGTGAAGAAGCTCCAGATTACCCTGAACCAGTTCACCAATTCCCTGCGATATCCTCTGTTTTTTCCTACCAGCTTCAGCATTTTCAAGAAGATCTTGAATTTTTTTCTGGGCCTCTGCCTGCCGCTGTTTTTTATTGCTGCGGGCATCATGGGGCATGGAAGCAAATGAAAGCAACGCGGCAGCCCTTGAACACAAATCTGTGTCGTTAGACTCTGCAGCCTCATTGATTCTGCCAATTAACTGCTGCACGTTATCTGTTGATAATTCTCCTGCAGAACCAGCCAAATAGTCTGGTAATGCCGAATGAAGCTCATCATTATGTAAAAGTGCAAGCTTTCCTTGGATCAGTTGAGTGATACCATGGTCAATTCTCTTTTTTCTTCTCGCTTCTTCTGCATCACGAAGAAGAGCCTGGACTTTCTTTTTTGCTTCTGATTGCTGTTCTTTACCGATATTCATGCAGTTAACCCTGAAACATAGCGATATGTGTGAAAACGAATCTTCATACCAGCTTTCATCTAAGACGTAAATAAATATGGAGTATATCAGAGTTTTCACATAATTACATTTTAATAACTGATTGCAACAAGATAAAGAAAACGCTTATGCTCTTGGCTGATCGAAAAAACATGACAATACAATCAAGCTTCAGGGAGAAGGCCTAACTCTATATGCTTCGGTATTATAACTATCAATCATTTTATGGATTTTTGCCAAGTAACTGAATTTTTCTGCATACTACTTGAAAGTTACCTCAATATATCATAGAGTCGGCAGGTTCAGTTGTTGTTAAACAGGACAGTACGAGTTGTTTGAAGCGATATTACCAATACGTAGAATTTTCTCAAATTATCCTATCATATTACATTAAAGCATATGCAGATTGATAACCGTAGAATCGTCATAACCGGAATAGGCCTTGCTGCACCCAATGCAGCCAATATTACAGAATTTCGTGAGAAACTGCTTAATGGTGAAAGCGAGATTGCCGAGGTTGATTTCCGTTATTTCGGCAAAGCCATAGCTGGGCTCTGCTCTTTTCCAGAAACAAAATATCGGAAGAAAAAGGAAAACAAACGAGGAACCCGAGCTGGCTGCATTAGCGTGTATTGCGCACATGAAGCACTGGCTGACGCTGATCTCGACATCAACACCTACGATAAAGCAAAAGTGGGCGTATATATTGGCCTGACTGAACACGGTACTGTTGAAACTGAAAATGAAGTCTACAGTATCAGTAAATACGACTACAACACCGATTACTGGACCCATCATCATAATCCACGAACTGTTCTGAATAACCCCGCAGGCGAAATAACCTTAAGTCTCGGTATCACTGGGCCACATTATTCCATCGGTGCAGCATGCGCTGCAGGTAATGCTTCTATCATTCAAGCGGTACAAATGCTGCGACTGGGTGAAGTAGACATGGCACTTGCAGGAGGTATTTCCGAATCAACAGGGTCATTTGGTATATTCGCCAGTTTCAAAGCTCAGAATGCACTTGCGGAAGCAGATGAACCAACCAAAGCATCAAGACCTTTTGATAATGATAGAAATGGTATTGTCATCTCAGAAGGTGGCTGTATCTATGTATTGGAATTCCTCGACAAGGCCCTTGAGCGTGGTGCAAGAATATATGGTGAGGTCGCAGGATATGCCATGAATTCAGATGCACGTGATTTTGTGCTACCTTACGGCCCACGTCAGGCCGAATGCATGCGTCTTGCACTTGATCGAGCTGGGCTCAAACCTGATGATATTGACCTTATTAACACCCATGCAACTGGCACCAAACAGGGTGACATAGAGGAGTGCAAGGCAATACGTGAAGTTTTTTCTGGATGTGATTCAACATATGTCAATAACACCAAAAGCATCATTGGCCACGCCATGGGAGCAGCAGGCGTTCTGGAACTCGCAGGCAACCTTCCAAGTTTCAGTGACAACATGATACATCCAACCATTAATGTAGATAACCTCGACCCCGACTGTGCATTGGACAATCTTGTTTTAAACAATGCAGTGCAAGTTGATGCCGTAAACACCATACTCAACAACTCATTTGGCATGGTAGGAATCAACTCGACAGTTATTATTAAAAAAGTTTAAAAACCATTACTTTCCACACACTGATATTCCAAACAGTAAAAAAACCTTAAAAAGAATGACAGGGTGTGGTATAGAAAAGGTTTTCGATTTTCGCCGAAACTTTTTATGCCACTACTTCATGGTGGCACTAAACATACTGTTTGCTTTAACGTAGATTCTTTTGGAGAAACCCATGACCAGTGTAGAAATAAAAGATCTTGTATTAGAAATCATCGAAGACATAGATGACGAAGCTGATTTCAATAGCCTCAACCCTGACGAACCGCTTCGGGATCAGCTTGACCTTGATTCTATGGACTTTCTCGATATAGTCATGGAGTTACGAAAGCGCCACCAGTTGCAGATTCCAGAGGAAGACTACCCACAACTTGCCACCTTAAACAGTTGTGTCACCTATCTGGAACCGCTTCTCAAAGACGCCTGATCTGGTGAAAGCTCCTTGCGTTGTCATCGGCGGCGGCCTCTCCGGGCTTGCCGCCGCTATCCGTTTAGCACGTTTCTCTCCCGGAATTATTCTTCTTGAGCAACATTCACGACTTGGTGGGTTAAATTCCTACTACTACCGTAACAAGACGCTCTTTGAAACCGGCTTGCATGCTATTACAAACTATGCAGAACCAGGCAACAAAAAAGCCCCCCTTAATCGATTATTCCGGCAACTGAAAATCAACAGAAAAAACCTCGATTTTCATCAACAGCTTGGTAGCGAAATTCATTTTTCTAATCGTGCCGCACTTACCTTTACAAATGACTTTTCCGTATTGCAAGAGGACATTCTTTTACAATTCCCACATTGCGCCTCCGGGTTTGCCCAACTCTGCAAGTTTTTAGATGAGTTTGACCCATTTCGTCTGACACCATATCGCTCCGCCAGAGACTTTTTACAAAAGATGGTAAACGATCCTCTACTTGTTGAAATGCTAATGTGCCCTCTTATGTATTATGGTTCCAGCATAGAAAACGATATGGACCTGTCCCAGTTTGCCATCATGTTTCAAGCTATCTATCGAGAAGGTTTTTTCAGGCCAGGAGGGACAATTAAGGATTTTCTCAAAATATTATCAAATCATCTCCTGGCTCTTGGGGGAACTATTCGACGAAGCCAGAAGGTTGACAAGATCCTTTATACGAAGAAAAAAGTTTATGGCGTTCTACTCCAATCAGGAGAACTCATCGAGTGCGATAACATACTCTCCACTGTCGGCCACCTTGAGACTCAAACCCTACTCGACAACAGGTCTCCAGAAGACGAACCCAAGCGCCTTGGCTTCATAGAATCTATTTTTCAACTACCAACATCATGCAAACCAACGCTGCCAAACAATAAAACTGTCATCTTCTATAGTGAGAAGGAACCATTCACCTATCAGCAACCTACTGACTATGCAGACTATCAGAGTGGAGTCATCTGTCTCCCTTTTAATTTTAACAATATTGCTCCAAATGATACTATAGAGGTCAGATCGACACATCTTGCCTCCTACCAGAAATGGCATACAGCTAGAGGTGACCTCAGTCAATATGATGAGGCTAAGCAACGTGTACGGCAAAACTCCTTGGACGTTATCGAGAAATACGTTGGTAAATTCAGAGACAATATTGTATATCAAGATACTTTTACTCCGATTACCATCGAAAGATATACAGCTAAAAGATATGGGGCAATATACGGTAGCCCTGTGAAAATCAAAGACGGCGATTTAGGTTTTGAAAACCTGTTTCTTGCCGGCACCGATCAGGGGTTTCTCGGAATTATTGGATCAATGCTGAGCGGTGTTTCTATAGTGAACCAACACATTTTGCCTAAGCTATAAGATTTGTAACTCAAAGTTACCGTTCTATAGTTTTCTATTACTACAAACTCAATCAACTCATGTAATATGCCAGTACCGTTTTCTCAGACTTCAGACCACTATGATGTTATTGTTATCGGCTCAGGGCTTGGAGGTCTTACCTCTGCAAATCGTCTGGCCTACTGTGGCCATAAAGTTCTCCTCCTGGAACATCATCATCGACTTGGTGGACTTGCGACATGGTTTAAACGGAAAGGACATATTTTCGATATTTCTCTCCATGGTTTCCCCTACGGAATGATCAAAACCTGTAAGAAATACTGGAACAAAGATATAATGAAATCCATTGTCCAGTTGAAAAATATTGTTTTTGACAATCCCCAATTCTCATTGCGCACAACGTTTGACAAGGATGATTTCACTGCCATCCTCATCAATACCTTTAAAATTCCTCGGCAGACGGTTACCAACTTCTTCAACACTGTTGCCGGAATGAATTTTTATGATGACCAGTCCATGAGTACTCGAGAACTTTTTGAACAGTTCTTTCCCGGTAGAACTGATGTCCACCGCCTCCTCATGGAGCCCATTACTTACGCTAACGGTTCTACCCTTGATGACCCTGCAATCACCTATGGTATAGTTTTCTCAAATTTCATGAATCGCGGCGTTTTCACCTTCGAAGGTGGTACCGACAAGCTAATCAACATGATGTCCGACGAACTTGAAAAAAATGGTGTGACCATATGTACTAAAGCAAAGGTTGATCGAATCATAGTCGAACATGGTAAAGTCCGAGGTGTTGAAGTTAAGGGGAAAACCATCACAGCCGGGGCAGTTGTCTCCAATAGCGGCATCACCAACACCATACATAACCTGACGGATCGTTCAAATTTTACAGATGAGTTTCTGGCCAGCGCTGATGCTATACGAGTCAATAATTCCAGCTGCCAGGTCTACATGGGAATTAAAGAGGAAGAAACTATCGATGATGTAGGTGACTTGCTCTTCACCTCTACTGATCCTGAATTTGATTCTACAGAACTACTGGATATCCATACAAATTCCAAAACATTCTCCATTTACTACCCAAAAACAAGACCAGGCCATGACAGATATACTGTGGTCGCGTCAATGAATGGTAGATACGCAGATTGGACGTCTCTTTCGGATATTGACTATGACAATGAAAAAGAGGCCATGATAGCTCGAGCTGTAGCTGATCTTGAGCGCTACCTTCCTGGTGTCTCTGGAAAGATTGACTGGCTTGAGGCAGCAACTCCGAGAACGTTCAACAGGTATACACTTCACACTCATGGCACCTCATTTGGAACAAAGTTTGAAGGTCTTGATATATCAAGAAAGATTTTCAAAGAAGTTCCTGGCCTCTTCCATGTAGGCTCAGTCGGTATTATCATGTCTGGCTGGCTCGGAGCCATTAATTACGGTGTCATCGTCTCCAATGATGTAGATGGCTACATTCGCAGTTTATAAGGATAATGGATATGCATAATTTTTCTGGACAAACAGCTATAGTGACCGGAGCCACCCGGGGTATCGGAAAAGCTATTACCAGAGCATTTCTTGATCAAGGTGCGACTGTTCTTGGGCTCTATGGAGGCAATACTAAAGCGGCCGAAGCATTTACCTCCGAATGTAAACAATTTGGTAACAAACTCCGGCTTTACAAGTGTGACATTTCTGACGAAGATCAGGTATCAGCATTTTACAAAGAGGTAGAAGAAAGTGTTCCCTCTGTAGAGATACTTATCAACAACGCAGGTATTCGCCGCGATGCTGTACTTGCTCTCATGAGCAGTAGTGACTGGAACAGCGTAATTGATACCAACCTGAACGGTACATATCTGATGTCTAAACCGGCCGTCATGCTGATGATGAAAAACAAATATGGCCGGATAATTAATATCACCTCTCCTGTTTCATATCTTGGTTTTGCTGGTCAATCCAATTATGCGGCTTCCAAGGCCGGCCAGATTGGACTTACAAAATCACTTGCTAAAGAAACCGCCAAGAAAAAGATAACCGTCAATTGTGTATCACCCGGCTTTATTGCCACAGATTTCATAGACGACCTCCCTGCCGACCAACTGAGTTCCTATAAAAAGATGGTTCCTATGCGAAGATTTGGTACTACTGCAGAAGTAGCAGATGCTGTCCTTTTCCTCGCTTCAAAGAACGCATCCTATATAACTGGCACGGTTCTCGACGTAAATGGAGGACTATAGCTTGCAGATACCTCAAGACATTCTTGCACGTATCCCTCATCGCCCACCTTTCCTGTGGATAGACTCCATTGAAGAGCAGAATGAGCAATCAATAATCACCAAAAAGTATATCCCAGAAGACCTTGACGTTTTCCAAGGCCACTACCCTGACCATCCCATTATGCCAGGTGTACTTCTTTGTGAGGCAATTTTTCAGTCTGGCGCGTTGCTTATGAGCTATTTACTGGAATCCAGTGATGATGATTTTACAGGAAAGGTACCTGTCCTGACACGAATTTCCAATGCAAAATTCAAGCGCACAGTTCACCCCGGTGATACCGTAGTAATGCATGTACAACTCAAGGAAACTCTTGCTTCCGTTAGTTTTTTAAAAGGTACCATGAAAGTAGATGGAAAAGTTGCCGTACAAGTTGAATTTTCATGCGCTTTAGCTTCTCCTAAGTAGGTGTTTATCACACGTACGCTTACCCTATCTTGCTAATTCTGTTTGTGCCGATTCAACTGCTCTGTTGAAGTTTTTAGGGAAACAGGTAAAATAGCTCTCCTGTTATACATAGATTCCACAACGTTCAGCGATGCATTTGCTACTGAGTAATATAATCTGCAAATGAGCATTAAAAAAACTTCACAAAGGACTAATAGAGTGCAACTGTCCATCACCGATATGATTCTCCATGCAGGACCCGTTGGTCAGCTTGTCATGTTGACTCTCCTGTTTTTTTCAATTATCTCCTGGTCTATCGTTTTTATGAAAGCCAGGTTATTTAGAAAAATTAAATTAGACAGTGAAGATTTTCTTGAAACCTTCTGGTCTTCAACCAATTTGAGCGCGGCACACAGATCTGCTCAGGACTATGAATACAGTCCTGAAGCTGCCGTTTTTTATGCCGGCTATAGTGAACTCCAGAAAATCAACAAAATGCGTAACAGGAAAGAAGGCCAGGAAAATACAGATTCTCTTGAGATGCAGCTTGCAACTATGGACAACCTTAAGCGGTCCATGCGTAAAGCACAGTTTCAGCACATAAACCAGATTGGATCTTCCCTTCCATTCCTGGCAACCACAGGAAGCTCTGCTCCGTTCATTGGTCTTTTTGGCACTGTATGGGGTATCATGGCCTCTTTCCACGATATTGGCCAGAGAGGGTCCGCCTCCCTTGCTGTAGTAGCTCCTGGAATCTCTGAAGCACTGGTTGCGACAGCTGCTGGCCTGGCTGTTGCTATTCCGGCTGTTATTGCCTACAATCATTTCTCCAATAAACTTGACTGGGTCGACAGCGAAGTGGAAAACTTCAGTACGGATTTCTTAAATCTGGTTGAGCGTGATCTGCTCAGCCGGGTATGATAAAGCTGCCATAGAGGCATCCATATGGGTCCAACACGTAATAATGGCCGTAAAAGGCTTGTTTCAGAAATAAATGTCACACCTCTGGTTGATGTCATGCTGGTGTTACTTATCATTTTTATGGTAACCGCGCCTATGATGACCCAAGGACTTGATGTTGACCTGCCTGAAACTACATCTAAGTCGTTACGACAGAAAGAAGATCCGCAGGTGATCATTCTTGATAAAGATGGCAAAATAAGCCTCAACGGAACTGAAATACCAAAAGCAATGGTTTTTCAACAACTCGATAACATGCCCAATGAGATGAAAGATCAGCCCATCTACCTCAAGGCAGATAAAAATGTGCCGTATGGTAATGTAGTTGTACTGATGGCCGACATCAAAGCCGCCGGTTTTGATAAGCTCGGCATGGTAACTCAACCAGAAGACAAAACAAATTAACAACGTGTTCCAAAATTACCAGGTTACATACATGTCTTCTAAAGAGTGGAAACTACCACTCAACGTAGCCATCGCTGCTCATGTACTGCTGGCACTTGCAGTAGTGTATCTGCCAAACCTTCTTGATTCAAAACCACGATTTGAAGATATTTATACTGTAAACCTCATCAACATCGCAGATATCTTGCCAGCAGATTCACCACCGTCGGAAACACCAGCTCAACCAGAAAACCCGCCGCAACCAAAAGAGATTAAAGCTCCGCCTCCTCCCGAAAAGATAACAGAAAAACCTATTGCACTCGCAGAGCCGACCATTACGGAACCACCTCCAGTTGTACAACCATCCCCTGCTAAAGCAATTTCCATCAAACCCTCAAAACGAAAGGTTAAGACTGAAATCACTCCCCCGCCACCTGCACCGGCGGCTCCTAAGAAGGTAGAAAGAGACTTCAGTCAATCTCGTCGCCAGCAGCTGGCAGAAATGATTCGAGCAGAACAGCAAGCTGCCGAGGAGGCACGCATTCTAGCCGAAGAAGCGGAAATTGAGAAACGACTTGCCGAAGCAAATCTTAATAGAATGAAACAAGCGGCTGCCAAGAGTAAATCCTCATCCACTTCGAGATCAGGCTCAACAGCGCAGTCTTCTAACAAGCTCACAGCTCTCGAGAACCAATATTACGTTGCAATCATTGCTCGAATACAATCTATCTGGAGCTTACCAGAGTATAAAGCCTGGGACCCTTCATTGATAGCATCAGTCATTATAACTGTTACTCAAGATGGACAAATAGCTGACAGTTATTTTGAAAACCATTCAGGTGACAAAATATTCGATCGCTTTGTTACCAAAGCGCTTCAAGATGTAGGACAGCTTCCCCCCATACCTGCGGCAATGAAAAAGCAGCGCATGGAGATAGGATTACGCTTCAAACCTGGCGGAATTAACTGAATAATCACTGAACTTAACGTATAGATGACGGTTATGACAATCAAACATTTTTGCAAATTTCAACTCTTGTTGTTTTTTATAACAGGATTGCTCTTTTCCAGTCTTGCCCATGCTGAGCGTGTTTATCTAGATATCAGTTCTGCTGAGGCTAGAAAAATCAGCTTTGCTGTGCCATGGTTTACCAATAAGGCTCTCCCAGGACAACGGCAGAAATTTGGCATGGATGCTGCCGATATTTTAGCAAAAGCCCTAAAATTTCATGGCATTATATCCATCATTCCCACTGCAGATTATGGCGGAATTCAAAACGCTAACTGGCGAAATTTTGGTACAGATTTTGTTATTCTTGGTCAATATTCGGTTTCATCTGGTGGAATTGCTTATGAGCTGCGCCTTTTCGATGTTGCGGGAAATGAAGTGATGATGGGAAAAACATTCAGTGGCACCATGGAGCAGTCTAACCGAATGCTTTTTACATTTTGTGACAATATAATTAAGGAGTTGACAGGCAAACCAGGAATTGCCTCCTCCCAAATTGCCTTTGTTTCTCATGAAGGCAATACAAAAGAAGTATATATAACTGATATTTTAGGAAAAAAAAGGAGACAGGTTACCAGACACCAAAACCTTATAGTCTCACCAAGATTTACACCTGATGGTAAATCACTGAGCTATACATCATACCATTCCGGTAACCCTAATCTTTACATTACCAAACTTAATCAAAATAAGGTAACCAGAGCCCTTTCCCGTAGAAAGGGTATGAACTTTGCTCCCGCCTGGTCACCCGATGGCAGCAAGATGATACTGACACTCTCCATGGATGGCAATCCAGACCTGTACCTGCTGGATAAACGAGGAGAGATAATAGATAAACTCACAAATAAGTCAGGAATTAATGTTTCGCCAACGTGGTCTCCTGATGGCTCAAGAATTGCCTTTGTGTCAGACCGTGCCGGAAGAGCAAAACCTCAACTTTACGTCATGGATCTTCGGACACGCAAGACACAACGAATAACCTTTGAAGGGTCTGAAAATGCGGAACCTTCATGGTCACCAACCGAGGATTTACTTGTCTATTCGAGCCTTCGCGGCGGTGTTTACCAGCTTTACACAGTTAAGCCTGAGGCTGGTGCGACACCAACTCCTGTGACCAAAGATTTAAGTCATCATGAGTCTCCCCAATGGTCTCCTGATGGAAATCAAATCATCTTTTCAAAAAGAGACGGGAAATTACACCAGATTTACGCTATCATGAAAAACGGCTCAGAACAAAGAAGACTTTTTGCCTTTCCGGGTAGTCATACCTATCCTCAATGGTCACGCTATTAAATCCAATACACGAACCTTATTGCGCCTTTATACCGATGAAAAAAACATTACGAAATATATTTCTAGTTGCTGCTCTTTCCCCGTTTCTCACACAGTGTGCTACACAAGATGAGGTACAGAGACTGCAGTACCAACTCCATGTCGTCAACAAGAAACTGGAAGATATGCAGAGTAATACTGTTGGCGATATCCAGAAACGTCAAGCAGCATCTTCTAACCAGATTGATCAACTTGAGAATGAAATACTTGTTCTCAGAAGTCAACTTGAAGAGACTAACCATCTCAATCGCAGCCTGAAAGAACAAAATAAAGAGCTCGCAACCAGCATTGGCACGGTTGCTAAGGAAGAGGCTGAACGTCGCAATGAAGCCCTGAAGCAAATTGAGCTGGAACAGGCGGAAAAAGAGGCACGCATTGCTGAGCTTACAGAAAAGCTAACAGCACAGCAGGAGAGCCTGCAAGCTATCCAGGACTCCAGAGTACGTGAAGCCGAACGGCGTGCCAAGGATGCGAGAACAAAGGCTGACTCTGCTCGTGCCAAGGCCCTTGCCGCCAGCTCCGCTACTGGTACCTCGAGTGGTACACGCCATATCGCTCCTGTTAAAAGTAAACGTATAGTCTCGTCAGACTCAGATAAAGCTGTAACTGAGAAACCTGTTGCTACCAAAACAACGGCTACACCTGCACCAAAAGTAACAACACCCGCTGCAACACCTAATAAAGTTACCACTGCTCCTGCGATATCAAAATCAACTTCAAAACCGGTTACTGCCACCTCAGATCAGCAACAAACCGTTCAGGCTCCGGCTCCGGCAACTCCTTCACCTATGGCTGCAGCAAATCAACTCTACAGCCAGAAGAATTACCCCAAGGCATATGCTGAATTTGACAAAATTGCCTCCGCCAATCCTGCCAGCGATGATGGTGTTACTGCCGGTTTCATGATGGGCGAGTGCCTTTATGCACAAAAAGAGTATGACAAAGCAATTCTTCAGTACCAAAAGATCATTTCTCAAAATGGTACACATCCGAAAGCTGCCAGTGCCACTCTTAAACAGGCAATGGCCTTTGAACTGCTTGCCGATAATGAAACAGCCAGGATGATTTACAAAAAAATTATCAATCATTATGGCTCATCTCCGGAAGCTGCTGTTGCTAAGGAAAAACTTGGCAATCTGTAATTGTTACAATTTTTCAATTTGTTACCAGCTGTGAAAATACGTCTTGACGAAATACTTGTTCAACGTGGCCTTGCTCAAACTCTAGAAAAGGCACAGGCCATGATTGGAGCAGGTGAGGTGTTTGTTAATGAAACGGTAGCGGATAAGGCTGGAATTGAATATGTAAGCGACGTTTGCCTGCGGGTAAAAGAAAAATGCCGCTACGTTTCCAGAGGTGGACTAAAGCTTGAAAAAGGCTTGGAATACTTTCAGGTAGAGGTGGAAAACGCCATATGCCTGGACGTGGGAGCCTCCTCCGGTGGTTTCACAGACTGCCTCCTCCAAAATGGTGCCCCAACAGTATTTGCTGTAGATGTTGCCTACGGCCAACTCGACTGGAAAATTCGACAGGATAAACGAGTAGTTGTATTTGAAAGATTCAACGCAAAGAACCTTAAGAAAGACACCTTCAGACAGCCAATAGACCTTGCAGTGATGGACACGTCTTTTATCTCTATAACACGAATTATCCCCAATCTCCTTTCGCTCTTTTCCGACAAGGGTATTAAAATATTGGCCCTTATCAAACCCCAGTTTGAGCTGCCTAAAGGGAAAGTTGGAAAAGGTGGTGTCGTCAGAGAGCCGGCACTTCATCAGGAGGCCATCGACAAAATTGCGCACTTTGCAGTTTCATCAGGTTTGACGTTTCATGGTACAGTCAAATCACCCATCCTGGGGCCAAAAGGTAACACCGAATTTCTTACCTATCTGACAGCTGACAAGATAAACTCGTAAAATGTTACCTGAAGATAAAGGCCTTGGCTAATTATCTTCAAGTCGTTCTATTGTCTCCAACAGCGCTTCACTCTGCTCTTTTTCTTTTGCAGTGGCGTTCTTGTCTCTACCAACAGAGCCTAACGTCCCACGGGCCAGTTTAAGTTTCCCCTCATAAAGATAATATTTCCCAAGAAACAATGAGGCAGTAGCATTCCTGCCTTTTTGAGAGGCTATTTTACCTAGCTCAAAATATACCTTCGAGTATTCAGGCAAGTTGTAGGAAACCACTGTATAAAGTTGTTCTGCTCGGGTATTATCACCCAGCATCTGATATGTCTTAGCAAGATAAAAAGCGGCATATAAGTCTTTAGCATTATCCCTGTAAGCTTTTTCAAGAGATATACGCGCGTTTTCATAATCCCCCGAGGCATATTGCATTACACCTTTGTCTGATAACAGTATTTTCCTGTCAGGCATAACCTCGATAACCTGATCGAGCAGATCTAATCCTCGCTTATAATTATTAGCCGTCCGCTCATGTTGTGCAAGACCGTACATTGCCATATATTTTTTGAATTCAGAAATATGCCCATCACTCAGCACATTGCTGAGATATTCTTTAAAGCCGCGTCCATCTGAAGATTCAGCCATTATCCTATATTTAAATCGCATAAACTCAAACTGGTCAGTTCCTGTTAATTCAGTTAGCTGCCCTTCATCCATCTTTATCAACGCCTGCACGTAATCTAGTCGTGCTTCCGGGTTCGGGTGTGTCAACAGATATTGTGGCAACTTTTCACTGCGGTACCGGCTAACACGTCTCATGGTATCGAGCATTTTTTTCTGCCCAATCGGATTTCTATGTAATTTTTTCATCCAGCCATACGCGAGCAGATCGGCCTCTTCCTCATCTTTACGGCTATAGTGTAGTGTAGCAGTCTGACTGGCAGCCATTGAACCGGTAAGCAATGCCTGTGTCGCAGCTCCACCACCAAGAGCAAGAGCTGCAAGCGCGACAGCAATTGAAGCAGCACCTATAACTTTACCTTTGTCAACTCGACTGGCCAGGTGTCTCTTAACGACATGACCTATTTCATGAGCGAGAACCGAAATGAGCTCGTCTTCAGAATTCATTGCTCCAATAAGACCGGTGTAAAAAAAGACCAAGCCGGAAGGAGCAGCAAATGCGTTAAACTCTACGTCTTTGATGATATAGAATCGATAGTCAAAGTATTGGATACCAGCGACGTCCAGCACCTCCTTCCCCAAAGAGTTAAGATACTGAACAAGATCTGGATCGTCCAAAAGAGGGAATGCTCTTCGAACAGAATAGAGCAACTTCTCTCCAACCTCACGTTCTTCTGAGATATTAAAAGCAAGAGCACTATTCCAACATGAACATTGGAGAAAAATTGCTATCAGTATCAGAGACAGACTTTTAGAGAAGAGTCGTTTCATTCTGTTTAATCCATTTTACAAGGTAATCCATCCCATCAACGGTTGTAACGATAGGCGAATATCCAAGATCACGCTCAATCGCAGAACATGAAAAATAATGAGACTTAGCCAGTTGTTCGGCCAAAAACCTGGTCATCCGTGGTTCTTTTTCATTCTTGAACAAGTTATACAAAGTTTCTAGTGCCGCCCCTACACCATAAGCTACAGCAAAAGGAACTGATTTTGTGACTGGAGTAATACCAACCCTTACAAAGAGATCATTAATCCATTGCCAGAGATTCACTGGATCAGCTTGACTGACAAAGTATGCTTTACCCGCAGCACGCTTATCACTCTCCAGGCTTTTAGCTGCTAGAATATGAGCATGAGCGACATTATCTACATAAGAGATATCAACCATATTGTCGCCATTTCCCACACGTTTCAACTCTCCACGTATACCTTTCTGCAGAAGACGTGGAATGAGGTGAGGATCACCGGGTCCCCAAATAAGGTGAGGCCGTATAGCACATGTAGATAGACTTTCACTTTGTGCTGATAACACCATTTTTTCTGCCATAACCTTACTTTTAGCATAATTGCAAAGAAAGGACTCAGGGTATGGTAAACTCTCGTCGCCACCTTTTATGTCATCACGATTAAAAACAACAGAAGGTGTAGAAGTATAAACAAGATGAGGAATTTTGTTTTTTCTGCATGCTGCGATAACATTCTCAGTACCTTGCACGTTTATACCGTAGTATTCAGACCACGATCCCCATATCCCCGCAAGCGCGGCCACATGAAATACCGTATCAACATTATTGACAGCTTTGCTCATGAAGCCTGTATCACGAATATCACCGAGAACACACCGAGCCCCAAGATCTTCAACATCTGGATAATGATTGCGACCTATAACAATGCATTCTGCCCCCTGTGCGACTGCCATTTTAACAATCGCCTTTCCAACAAAACCACCGCCACCTGTAACTGCTATTTTTTTCATTCTTCTACCGCAGTTGTTTTCCTGCCCACAAAGCAAGTTTTTCACGAAATATTTTAGCATTATGCCGAATATCAACAGGAAACCCTTTATGAACAAGAAATGTTGTGATTTCTGCTGTCACTGAGCTTGTTGACGCAAGTTCCGATGCCTCCTTGATGAGCTTCGAATCAGTTCCTGTATATTCTTTCACAGGTTCAAGAATGAGTACAGGTTTGCAGAAAGCCCCTCCACCCTCAGGGACTCCGACCAAGGCAGAACGATAAACACATGGATGCTCATTCACAATTGCTTCGCAGGGGATGGTGAACAAGGTACCTTTCGAGGTAATCACCCTATGCGCCTTGCGGCCACAGAACCAAAGCCGCCCTTTAGCATCAAGATAGCCTGTGTCACCCATACGATGCCAGAGGCTTCCTTGTTCCTTGTCGTAAATTTTGGCCATCTCAGTCTCTCGGATGTTATTTTCATAAGCTCGAGTAACAACATTGCCACGAACTATAATCTCGCCAATTTCATCTGGAGCGAGTTCAAGGCTCGTATCGTAGGAAGGTATAGGGCGATCTTCTATGGCTATAACCCGAACGTCAGTATCCGGTAATGGTCTACCTACACATACACCTTTTCCGATTTGACTTTCAGACCACGTTTCTGCCAGAACTTCTTTCCCCTCTATAGAAACAATTGGCAAACTTTCAGTTGCCCCATAGGGAGTGAATATTTGTGCGTCATCTGGCAAAATAGCTTGAACTCGTTGCAGAAGATCACCAGGAACAGGTGCCCCAGCCATTAGAACTTTACGAAGTGTTTTCAGTTTAATATCATGCTCAATACAATATTTGCTAACGACATTCCATATGGCAGGCGAACCAAATGAGTAGGTGACACCATATCGCTCAATGGATGATATGAATTTGGCAGGATCAACCTGCGCTGGCCTGGTTGGATCCATGTCAGGGATCACCGAGCAGGCCCCAAGAGATGCTGAAAAAAGTGCAAATAGCGGAAAGGCCGGTTGATCCACATGGGTGTGATCAATACCATAATAGTCGCGTATTCGTTCTAGTTGAGCTGCGAAAATAGTATGCTCATAGCGAACACCTTTGGGTGGCCCCGTAGAACCTGTTGTAAATATAATCGCTGCAAGATCCTCGTTCCCTGGAGAATACACAGGGTAAGGCGTACCACCTGCCACCACCTCTTTTCTAATATCTTTACCGAATAGACCAAAAGAGTTACCGCAGCAAAATGAACGGGTAACCGTTTTGAATGGACGCGGAAATAGAGCTGAAAAAAGCCGAGCTTGAGGAATGCCAATAAAGATTGTGGGTTTAACACCTTCGATACAGCGGAGCAGGTTCCTGTATCCCATCCCTGGATCAACAAGGATAATAGTCGCACCAAGCTTGAAAAGAGCAAAAGTAAGACAGATGAAATCGGCAGATGGCTTGACCATTAACATCACCCTCTCGCCAGGCTTAACACCATTACCGTTAAGATAGGCCGCATAAGCATCGGAAAGGCTGTTTAATTCAGCAAAGCTCATCTTTCTGCCAGTTTTAGCTTCAATTAAACCGGTCTTATCTCCGTGAACTGCGGCAACGTGATTGAGGGTTTCCGCTATATTCACTGTCATTTCAACTTCTCCACTTATATATATAACTTCGGTTTGATTCTCAATGCTTCCACCAAGGAGTACAGTTATAGCTGTCAGGAAAGGAAACTAAGAAGAAGCGGTGTAATTTCATAGAGCTTATCCTCTAAAATATAGTGTCCACCATCCTCAAAATAGTGTCGCTCCGCTGCCGGGAAACGCCTGCACCACTCATCGTAAAACTCTTTATTGAAACAAAAATCTTTTCCACCCCAGAGGATAAGCATTGGAATCTTACAATCGCTCAGCAACTCCAGCCCATTTTCAATATTCATAAGTTCTGAATAGCTGGTATGACCTGATGACATAGGAATGTCCTGTACAAAGGCAGCTACAGCAACCCTGTTCTTCCAGCTGTTATAGGGATACAGGTAACTTGCTGCAACATCTTTACTTAATGACTGTGTTACAGCCATAAAGGTAGCTGGCCATGCGAATCCATTGAGTGCACGCACGATAAATGGGCCAATAAAAGGCAATTTACACAGACGAATTCTAAAAGGAATTCTCGTCGACCTGAAAGCCGCTGTATTTAGAACAACAATTTTCTCTATTCTCTCGGGGTACTTTACAGCTAGTCCCATACCAATAGCACCACCCCAATCATGCACAATGAGTGAATAGCTCAAAATATCCAGCTCATTTATTAATACTCCAAGATTTTCAATATGCTGTCTAAGAGTATAGTATTGAGAGTCTTGTGGCTTATCAGAAAGGCCGCAGCCTATATGGTCTAGAGCGATGACTCGATAATTGGCTGAAAGCAGCGTAACAATGTTCCTGAAATAATACGACCAGGTGGGATTACCATGCACCATCACAATGACAGGACCTTCGCCCTCATCAATATAGTGCATACGATAACTTCCAACATTTATATAGTGCGACTTAAAAGGATATTCGGGAAACAATGAGATCACATTCCTGATTGAGTTAAGTATGGCTGGTGAGTAGAAGAATACAACAATTTTACCAAAGTTTTACATTGGCTGCCAAGGTTAACGGAGGGACCATTTCGTGTCAACAATTTTGCTTAAACTGACCGGCTCGGACTTTACCTTCCTACGGTTCTATAAAAATCCAGCCAATACACCAACACCTATAAATATCGGCTATACGCCAACTCCATCTCTTGGGAAAGCATTCAAGCCGAATGAGCCGTAATTACAGCCCTAGACAATATATTTTCCCAACAAGCCTAACACTCTCACGAAAACTGTATTATATCTAACAAAAATGTTGCGCTAAAATGTTTTATGTGCTAAACGGCTATTATTGTTGTGGTTTGGATACTATTTTTGGTGATACTGAAAATTGGTTTGGTGGTAATACCAGCATGATGTTGTTTCATGTTTCAAGTTACAGCGAACAGTTAGCCAGCATTACACGCTGGAAAATCATCATAAGGTTCCCAGGGGCCCCGAGTAGAAAAGGAGTAGTTACAATGGCAGAAGGTACAGTGAAGTGGTTTAATGACGCTAAAGGTTTTGGTTTTATCGAGCAGGACGGTGGACCAGATGTGTTCGTGCATTACTCCGCTATCAAGTCAGAAGGATTCAAGTCCCTCGAAGAAGGTTCTCGTGTCAATTTTGAAATTATCGATGGCCCTAAAGGACCTGCCGCAGACAATGTTACAAAGGCCTAATAAGCCATTAACAATACGATTCAATAAAAAAGGCCCTGCTTTTTAGCAGGGCCTTTTTTTATTGCTCAACTTCAACAGGAAACTCTGCAAAGTACTACATTGGGACAATTGGCAAATATCGAGGATTCCAACGCATTCTCATTATCAGTTCACGAAGCCGCGATTCCTCTCCCCCATGTTGAAAACTGCTAAATACACACGGGCGGCTCACCCCCTGACGAATAGCGCACATTCCAACAGCCAAAGCGACTTTGTTACTCACCTTCTCCAAATCAGTGATGGCAGGTAATAATTGCCCGTTTTCCAACTCTTCTTTACAAACCTGAATAGAAACTGCCCTGGCTGCAGCTGTGAAAAATTCAGGCAAAACCTCCCTTGCCCCAGAGGCAAGCACACCCAACCCAACACCAGGGAAAACTAATGTATTGCTACCTTGACTTACATTACAGGTGTTGCCATTGACATCTGCATTTCCCAATGGACTGCCACTGGCGACAAGTACTTTCCCATCCCCCTGTTCTACTATCATTCGAACACATTGTTCTGATCTTTCAGTATCTCTGAATAGCGGCAATATTACAGGCCTGTCGGTATTATTCATCATAGCGTTTACCAGTTCAGGACTAATGCACCCCTCTCCCCACGAAGAACTGACAAAAACAGTCGCGCCACTTTCGGTAATGGCCGATGGTAATGATATATTAGTGTCTTTCATCCATGAATGACCACCTGGATCCTTAGCATATTTTTTAAGATAATATTCACTGGCCCGTTTGGTTGTAATGATGCCGTTTTCATCCGCTAGAAAAATAGCGCCCCGTGCATCCTGTTCGCTGACACCTTCCTCTTTCAATGCTGTTTCCAGTTGCTCACAAATTCCGACACTGCCACTATTAGAACCGAATACCATAAATTTCTGATTGGTAAGCGATTCGTTCTTCACTCGCATTGCTGACAGAATTGCGGCTAGTGCTATTGCACCTTTCCCTTGGATATTATCGTTAAAGGTGATCATCTCATCGGCAAACGCGTCTCTTATACCAAATGCATTAGGTCGAGATAAATTTTCCCACTGACAAAGCGCATCAGGAAAAACATTTCGGAATGCTCGTACAAACCTGCCCACAAACGAGAGGTACTCCTCACCTTTCAGCCGTCTGTTACGCCAGCCAAGATAGCGTTTATCGTTAAGCAGCTCAGTATTATCAGTACCAACGTCCAAAGAAATAGGGAGACAATGCCAGGGTGCAATTCCACCTCCCTGAGTATACAGCATCAATTTACCGAGGCAGACAGCAATACCACCTGCACCCTGATCCCCCATTCCAGGAATACCATGGTTATCTGTGACGACTGCAACCCTGATATCACGATGGAGATAGCGCCGGAGGATATCTTCCGCCATATCGATATTGCCAGGGTAAAAATGCAACCCACTGGCCTGCCTGTAAAGCGTAGAATATTTTTGAACAGCGAGGTTTAGGGTCGGTGTGTAAACAAGGCCCATATATTTTTCTAGATTGCTGCGAATCAATGCATGAGCAAGGGTAACGTTTCTATCAAAAAGAGCTCGAACGAAAATGAATCGTTCAATTTCATCCACCTTCCCATCGACAATACGCCAGCAATTTTCTATCTGGTCGTCAAGGTCTCTTATTCCAGGGGGGAGAGAGCCTTGCAGTCCAAGCTGTATACGTTCTTCTTCACTAAATGCAGTACCTTTATTAACAAAACTTATAGAACTTGCTGCAGTTCCACTTCCGTAAACAATAATCTCCCGAGTATTTCCATACTCGTCATATTTGAACTTATATTGAATTTTCGACATGGCTTTTTACCAACTCCTTCAATAGCGAATAGACACATTGACAAGACCACAGCTTTCACCCATAATAGCCGCCATGGAAACATGGCAAAACATACTGCAGAATAGTATTACCACTTATGCAGATTTGAAGAAACATCTTGGTTGCGATAATTCTGCAATTCAAGATGTTATCGACTCATATCCTTTAAGAATCAACCCCTATTTCCTTAAACAGATTCACCGACCTGGTGATCCGTTATGGCTTCAGGCGGTACCTGATCCAGAAGAGTTACTGGACAGTGTATGCCAGATTGATCCTCTGGGTGAGGAGGATCTGAGTGCTGTACCGAATCTTGTACACAAATACCCTGATCGCGCATTGTTGCTTGTCACTGGCCAATGCGCCATGTATTGCAGGTTTTGTACAAGAAAACGGAAAGTCGGTACCTCAAAAATGGTGATTTCGGAAAAATCTCTGCAAACCGCCTATACCTATCTTCGCAACACGCCTCAGATCCGCGAGGTGCTTATTTCCGGAGGCGATCCGCTACTATTACCAGATGAAGTGATCGGAGAGATTCTCTCCCAACTCTGTGCTATTCCGAGTATCGAGGTAATCAGAATTGGTAGCAGAGTGCCCTCCACCCTACCCATGCGAATAACACCTAATCTTGTTAAGATCCTACAAGCACACCACCCTCTGTATATCAACACACATTTCAATCACCCCAATGAATTGACAGAAGAGTCACGGCTGGCATGTACTCGTCTTGCTGATGGTGGGATTCCTTTAGGCTGCCAGACGGTACTGCTTCGAGGGGTCAATGATTCAGCTACAGTCCTGAAAAAACTTTTCACTGAGCTTCTCCGTATAAGGGTCAAACCATACTACCTCTTCCAAACTGATTTCACTCGTGGCACTAATCATCTTCGTACCCACAGTTCCACTGGTATTCAAATCATGCGAAAGCTTTACGGACACATCTCCGGCATGGCCATTCCGACTCTTGCTCTGGACGCACCCGACGGTAAAGGAAAAATCCCCCTCACCCCACAATATATAGTCGAACAGGGGGATGCGCTGATATTTCAAAACTTCAAAGGTGAAACATGCACCTATCCCGAATCAGGGGATCCTTTATGATTTAGCACAGACTTCTTGATTCTCTAACAAATTTCAAGCTATAATCAGTTGTATTATCTATTCGCTATCCTCACTTCATATAACTCTTCCCACTGTGTGCTTATGAAAAAAGAAGAAATTTTACAAACAGTAATTAATTCCACTGAACTTCCAACACTTCCAAACGTGGCGTCAAAGCTTATTACCCTGACCGCCCGTGAGGATACAACTCTTGCAGATATTGCAGATCTTGTTTCTCAGGATATATCCCTATCTGCAAAAATTCTCAAAGTCGCAAACTCAGCGTTTTATAGTTTCCCCCAGCAAATAGGTTCGATTAAACAAGCTGTATCCATACTTGGAACCAACGCAGTTAGAAGCCTTGTTCTTTCATTTTCCTTTCTGACAATGAAGCGTGGTAAGAACAAGACTTCCTTTAACTTTGAGAAATTCTGGGAACGTTCACTTGCTTCTGGCGTTGCAGCAAAATTGATCCTTGAGAAAGTAAAAGAAGCAGATACGGAAGAAATTTTCATTTCTGGACTACTCCAAAATCTCGGTGAGCTGATTTTTGCCAGGACCCTGCCAGAGAAGTATGACGAAGTTATCCGTCTAACAGAAGATCAGAGTGTGAGTAATACCACTGCAGAGCGTGATACCCTCGGCGTAGACCATACATATGTTGGCTATGAAGTGGCTAAACACTGGGGTTTTCCGGAAGTGCTGTTATTACCTATAGTATACCACCATAACCCGGAAGGTTATTCAGGCGAGAATAAGAAAATACAACAGACCATACAGGCTGTTTACCTCTCAGACCTGCTGACAAAGATTTTATTCTCTGACACCCCTGAATCCTTTCATAAAGCATTCAGGAAAGAAGCTCGAGAGTTACTGGATTTAAGTAATGAAGACATCGAAGCCATTCTTTCAGAGTTTCATCATAAAGTTGAACAGGCAGGTGATTTTTTTGAACTGAAAATAAAAAACACCAAATCTGTACAGGAAATCCTGCAAGAAGCAAACATTCGTCTAAGCCTGATGAATCTCGATTATGACCAGATGAACAAGCAACTTATTCAAGCTAAAATCGCCCTTGAGAACCTGACTCGTGAATTAGAGGAAAAAAATAAGGTCTTGGACAATCTGGCCAATCTCGACGGACTGACGGGAGTCTACAATCACCGTTATTTCCAAAACACACTTGATCAGGAGATCGGCAGAGCAACGCGGCATGAATCGACACTATCTCTCGTGCTGGTAGATATTGATCACTTCAAGAAATTCAATGACACCTACGGCCACCAGACCGGTGATTTCATACTCCAGGAATTTGCTGCTACACTTAAGATGCACCTCAGGAATTATGATACACTGGCACGCTACGGTGGTGAAGAGTTTGTTGTTATTTTGCCAGAGACAACAGAAGAGGATGCACTTGTAGTAGCGGAAAAACTCCGACAGATGATTGCAGACAAAACCTTTTCAGATTCTCGCGACGACTATCAGGTTACAGCAAGTTTTGGTTTGGCTACCTGCAGGCCAGGAGTGGAGGACGACTTTTCAAAATCAACCTTCATTGGCTATGCAGATGAGGCCCTCTATGATGCAAAGGATAAAGGTCGAAATCGTGTTTCTTCATACGCCCCGAAGAAACGCTGGTACTCTTTTTCCTGACATAACGGACGTTCCTCAGGTTGCACAGTGTCATAGGTAATGCCGGTAATACCAACAACACTTTGCAACCTGCGCGCCCTCACATCATATTTTCCGGATCTTTATCTAAGATAACCCTGCATCTACCAGAGACAATCTCTCTCTGATTTACCTGAACATAGTTACAGATACCGTCAAGAATATCAGGATATGAGGATTTGATCATAACCTGCCATCGAAAATTCTTTCTCAGTCTGTCAATTGGTGCCGGTGCAGGACCTAGTATTTCAACACCGCTTTTCCTCTCACGGGTTACCGCCCGGCATGCGGCCGCAATACTGGTCGCACTTTGTTGCACATCATGCTCTGACTCACCTTGAATATGGATCGCCACTAGTCTGACATAAGGAGGAAAACAAGGATTCTTCCGTAGCTCCAGTTCTTTTTCAACCATTTTTTGATAGCTGTGACTTCTTGCAAATGCGATTGCATAATGTTCCGGACGCATGGTTTGAATGTAAACTCTGCCACTGCTCTCGCCTCTACCGGCTCTACCGGTCACTTGAGTAATAAGCTGAAACGTCTTTTCAGCAGCTCTATAATCAGGAATACTTAGGCCTCCATCAGCCCAGACAACGCCAACAACAGTGACTCCTGGAAAGTGATGCCCCTTGGCAACCATCTGGGTTCCAACCAGAACATCTATTTCACCACCACGCATCTGCTTCAAGGTAGTAAGGAATGCTTTACGATCTCTGGCAGTATCGGTATCAAGCCGTGCAATACGTGCCTGAGGTAACATTGCTCGTAACTCTTCCTCAACCCTTTCAGTACCAAACCCAATGGGTACCATGGATGTGGAGTTACACTGCTCGCATACTATTTTTTCATGAACCGCATAACCACAATAGTGACAAAGTAGCTGTTGCCGCGTTTTGTGTAGAGTGAGAGCAACATGGCAATCTTTACATTGTACCGGCGTACCACATTCCTGACAGATAACATTTGATGAAAATCCGCGCCGATTGATAAGGATCACACTCTGGTGCCCTTCTTCAAGATTTTGCTTAAGTGCCTGTTCAAGCGGGGGGCGGAAAAGACTTTTTTTCCTTCCGGGAATTTTGTTGCGCAAATCAATGAGCGTAACGTGGGGAAGAGATCTGTCACCCACCCGTTTTTCCATAGTAAGTAGCCGGTATTTCCCGTTGAGAGCATTGTGATAACTTACAACAGAGGGCGTTGCTGAGGATAAAAGTACTACAGCCCCCTGCTGCCTGGCCCTTACAACTGCGAGGTCTCTACCATTATAACGTAGATTGTCGTCTTGTTTCAGCCCGCCGTCATGCTCCTCATCAACAACTATCAGACCTGGGTCGACAAGAGGAGCAAATATAGCCGACCTTGCCCCGATAACAATTTTAGCTTGTCCATTTAAGGCAAGAGACCATTGATCAAATTTTTCAGCAGCACTCAGGCCAGAATGTAAAAGTACAACCTGATCACTAAACCGTGAGACAAAATGTGCTTCCAATTGGGTGGCAAGAGCAATCTCTGGGACAATAACTAAAACGCTCCTGCCCACAGAAAGTGTTGCTGCAGCCGCCTGTAGATACACTTCTGTTTTGCCAGCACCAGTAACCCCATGCAGAAGAAACGGTGAATAACACCTGCTTTCGATGGCTGGCAATATTTCAGCAAGTACTTTTTCCTGTTCTTCAGTCAATGCAAGTGGCGCAGGGAAAAACTCAAGCTGTTCACCTAAAGGACTTCTAAAGACCCTGTCTTTCTCTTCCTCTATAAGGCCCTTTTCCTTTAAAGATCGTACCGCCTGAGCAGCTCCTGAATAGAGGGTAGTCAGCTCTTTTCTGGGGATTTTTCCATTTACGTTTTTATTATTTAGAGAACGCATATAATACAACGTTTTGGCTTCGGACAACTTGATTTCAAAACCAGTTTGCACACTCAGCTGTTTTCTATATAACGTAAACTTATCCTGCTCTGACTCCTCTGCGTCCAATGAATCAGGGAGGTTTTGGCCAAGACGATAACATGTTTCGAGTTTTTCTCGAACGCTGTCTCCTTTGACAGACTCACACAATGACAATGCCCCTTTCTTTATAAGCTTCTGAGTGTACGTCTTGTGTAGTTCGGAACTGAGCAAATCTCGTGTTGCTGTCACTGTCAATCTACCGGCATTCAGTAAAGTACTAACCACCTCTTCGGGAAGTGAAGTATTTTCTGTTGTTAACAGTGGCCTCCCGGCCTCCATAAGCTCGAGATAACGCACACTTTTAGGTGATAGCCCACTTGGCAAAGCAGCTTTAATAACTTCACCGAGCGGGTAGTGATAATAGTTTGAAATCCACTGAAATAAAGGAATGAGATTTACAGGGAAAAGTGGGCTTGAATCGAGGACTTTAATTATATTGCGGATTTTAAAATCAGTAGACCCTTCTGCATTTTCCGACAGAACATAGCCTGTAACCTTACGGCCACTAAGCGGCACAAGGACCCTTCTGCCAATTAAAGACCGTTCAACATTATCACTATCTTTTTCGGCAAGTGTTTCAGGCAGGCCATATGTAAGTGTTTGTCTAATTGGTGCTGAAACGGCTATTTCCAACAGATTCATAATACGACATCACTCATTTTAAATACCATATGCCCCGTGCACTTTAGCACTAGTACCTTTTCAAACATCAAACTAATCTGTCCACCTAACCAGCGATTAAAATAGTTTTCTAATTACATCTGATACCCGTCATAAAGAAACGAGAAACAGGGAATTTACCCACCGCAGTCTTCGATAATCGAACTCAAACTCTTTTTAGGTAACAGAAACGGTAAAGCTGTGGTAAAAATTACCCGAACTTTGCAGAAGACAGTTACCATAATTTATTTTCACCAGCTATCTATTAATGTTTATTGAATACCCAAAAGACTTACCCGTTGCCGCCAGTAAAGATGAAATACGCGAGGCGATAATCCGCCATCAGGTAGTAATTGTTGCTGGAGATACTGGCTCAGGAAAAACTACCCAGATCCCAAAAATCTGTCTTGAACTATTCCCTGACTCCACACTCCTCATTGGCTGCACTCAGCCCCGCAGAATTGCTGCCTCCTCTGTTTCCGGACGAGTTAGCGAGGAACTTGGATCACTTGGTGACATAGTTGGCTATAAAATTCGATTTCATGATTATACAAACGAGAATACCCGTATCAAATTCATGACCGACGGTGTACTGCTTGCCGAATCGCGTAATGATCCCCTCCTTAAAAAGTATAATGTAATCGTACTCGATGAAGCTCATGAGCGCAGCCTGAACATCGACTTCCTACTCGGATACCTCAAAAAAATTCTGCCCAAAAGACCTGATTTAAAGCTCATTGTCACTTCAGCAACCATTGATACTGAAGCCTTCGCAAAACACTTTGACAATGCCCCTGTTGTATCTGTTTCAGGTCGTACCTACCCGGTAAGCGTTCGTTACTCCCCTGTAATGGACGACGAAATCCAGGATGACGAAAATTACGTGGAACGCTGCGCAGAAGCCATACTAAAAATTTTCGATTACGAATCACCAGGTGACATTCTGGCATTTCTTCCCACAGAAAAGGATATCCGTGCATGCTGCTCACTTGTAGCCAAAAAGGCTCAAGGTGCAATAGTTCTTCCAATGTTCGGCAGACTCCAGTCAGCAGACCAGCGCCGTATCTTCCAACACCACCCGTCTCCTAAAATTGTCATTGCAACCAATGTCGCTGAAACCTCAATTACGGTACCGGGTATTCGCTATGTTGTCGACAGTGGGCTGGCGAGAATGTCATTTTACAATGCTCGGGCCAAAACAACCAGTTTACCGATTCATCGAATTTCCCGTGCTAGTTGCGACCAGCGTAAAGGGCGATGTGGTCGAATAGGACCTGGCATCTGTGTTCGACTATTTTCAGAAGAAGATTACAACAATCGAGACGAATTCACTTCACCTGAGATAACTCGAGCAAATCTTGCAGAAGTAATTCTTCAAATGGTTTCTCTAAAACTGGGCAGGCCTGATGAATTCCCATTTATCGACCCCCCGCACCGTAACGCTATAAGAGATGGATATAAGCTCCTACAGGAACTTGGTGCAATTTCTGACGGAAATACTCTTACTGCTTCAGGAAAAATAATGGCCCACCTCCCAATAGATCCATGTATTTCAAGGATTCTTCTGGAGGGCCGTACCGAAAATTGCCTTACTGAAGTCAAAATTATTGCTTCAGCACTTGCTATCCAGGACCCGAGAATACGACCTGCAGAAAAAGAAAAAGAAGCGGATCTAGCCCATCGTCAATTTGCCCATAAGCACTCAGACTTTATAACGCTTCTTAATATATGGAATCATTTCCAGGATGATCAGGGTGCTAACCGTTCCTGGTCACGATTAAAGAAATATTGCAAAAAACATTATCTCTCCTTTCAGCGAATGCGTGAATGGATGGATCTACATGAACAGCTCAGCCGAATTCTTCTTAGACAAAAAGACTTCGTTGAGAACAGACAACCTGCGACGTATGAGCAGATTCATAAATCTCTCGCCTCCGGTTTTTTACGAAACATTGCTGTTAAAAAACAACCGAAAATTTATCAAGGAGCTTCCAATAGAGAGTTGATGATATTCCCTGGGTCACATCAGTTCCTTACTGCCGGACAATGGATTATTGCAGCATCCTTCCTTGAAACTACCAGGCTATTTGCTTTGACCGTTGCTTCCATTGAACCTGATTGGCTTGAACAACTTGGTTCCCACCTCGTCAAATATTCTTGGTCAAATCCTCGATGGCAGAAAAAGACGGGACAGGTTATCGCCGACGAGAAAGTGAGCCTGTTTGGCCTTATATTAGTAGCTGGCAGAACTGTGAATTTCCCTAAAAGGAGCCCTAAAAACGTTAGTGAGGCGAGAGAGATTTTTATCCAGGCAGCCCTTATAGAAGGAAACCTCAATGGCCAATACTCATTTCTCGACCATAACGAAAATCTCATTGAAAAATGGAGAAAGGCTGAGGACAAACTGCGAACAACTGCAATTGTTCAGGATGACAGCAACCTGGTCTCTTTTTATGCTAATAGATTACCAACAGATGTTTTCGATAAATCTACCCTCAACAAATGCCTGAAAAGGCGAGGACAGAATTTTTTACGAATGACAGATGAAGATATTGTTAAAAATCTTCCTGACAAACATACCTTGGCGAATTTCCCTCAGACACTCCATGTTGGCACTCTGGAATTACAGCTTGATTATACGTTCGCCCCCGGGACCGATGCAGATGGGGTTACTGTCCGAATTCCACTTTCGGTGGCCCCCAGCATCAAAGCTTCCATTTTTGAGTGGCTTGTCCCAGGACTACTTAAAGAAAAAATACTCTTTCTTTTAAAAGGACTACCGAAGAGTCTTCGACGACATCTCGTCCCTGTAAACCTCACTGTTGACAGAGTAATGGATGATCTTTCTCTCTATAAAGGCTCACTCTATGGTGCACTGGAATCCTCAATCCATAAGATGTTCAGGATAGCTATTCAGCGTTCAGACTGGCCCACAGCATTACCAACCCACCTCAAGGCAAGGTATCTCCTTTTTGACTTGAATGGTACAGAAGTCGCCACTGGCCGTGAATATTCAAGACTCCTTAAGCAAGAAATTTTCACCCATCAACCAACCACAATAATAGCGTCTAATCTCGAAAGCTCATATAAAGACATTGTCACTAAATGGGAGAACTTTTCTACCCGCACCTGGGATTTCACTGACCTGCCAGAAAATATTCCCCTTATAACACCACAGCAGGAAATTGCGGGATTTCTTTATCCCGTTATTGTGGGGCAGCAAGAACGAGGCGGCGTTGGCGTTTCTTTTGAGAGAGACCAGCAAAAGGCTTCATCTCTGAACAGTTCTGGTGTAGCACATCTCTTCAAGCTCCAATTTTCTGATGGATACAAGTCTTTAAAAAAACACTGTGAATCTATGATCACTGGTCCTTCAGCGAGATTCCTGCTCGACACTGGGGCTGGTAAAAAAAGTACAATTGAGCAAATCCTACTTTTTATCATGCGAGGGCTTTTCTCCAGTATTAACGGAAATATCCCATCAGAAGCACTCTTCTACGAACAAGTTAGCGCTGTTAAACGAAACGGTTTTTACAAAGAAGGTTGCCGTATAGCAGAGGAAGCTTTTATGGTGCTGAAAAAGCGGCGTGAGGTCCAGGAGAAGCTCAATCACTTCCTTAAAATTGATAAAAGAAAGCTGATATTTACCACCGAACGATCGGAAGCATTTCTGGAGCAGCTTTTGGAAATAGTACCGGCAGACTTTTTTTCAACACATAGCCACAATGATCTTGATTTCACTATGCGTCAACTGCAATGTCTGGCAATCAGGATCGAACGTTTTTATGCAAATCCAGCAAAAGACCTTGAGAAGTTGAAACTGTTGCGTCCACATCTTGAAAGCCTGAAACAAATTGAACAGAAAAAAATTGAACTTAGCGATGAAGATTTAGAGTTACTGGCTCAATATAGGTTGCTAATTGGAGAATACCGCATTTCCATTTTCTCTCCAGAAATCAAAACAAAAATCTCCGTATCCGCTAAAAAACTGCAGCAGCACCGTAAAATGGTTCTGGCAAAATGCTAAAATTACCCACGATAGACAATGAATAAGGTTACTGCGGGCGTACTTTTATGTATGACAGGCCTAATCCTACTCAACAGGCACCAGCCAATTTTAGGCTTTATCTTATTTGTAGTTGGCTTCCTTCTCATGAACAAAAAATAACAACAGAACAAAGTAATGTAGGGTTGCAATACTATCTAACCCCATTTCTTATGACTTTTTTGTGAGAATTCTTTCAAGAAACGTTAATTCATGGGCATCTGGTGAAATACTACAAAATGTTCATGAGAAATTCTGGTTAACTGTGTACCGTCATCAACACATGTTTAAGGCTATCGAGTGTAAAAGGTTTTGGTAAAGCTGCTGCATACCCATATTTTTTACAATCACTCATCACCGGATCCAACATTGAACCTCCAGTGATTATAATCTTTAGTGAGTGATCACGTTCATGAAATGAGTTGCAGATCGTTCTATGGTCACCCGCACTCTCCTGAGACACGTCAATCATCACAACCTGTAGGCTGTTTTCACTATCACAAATTCTTTTGTCGAGTGTTGCGAGACCATGCTGAAAGTTATCGGCAATAACTACTTCATGCCCAATATATTCCAGCATAATTCTGCCAACTTCCTGCGATTGGAAATCATTTTCAATAAATAACACCGATTTTTTACGCTCGCTTGCCAACGTACTTTTGGGTTGTCCTGTTTCTGTGTTTCCATAACATGGGAGGTAGCAGGAGACGGTAGTCCCTACATCAATTTCCGATTCTACAACAACATAACCGCCATGGTTTCTCATAGTTGCGTAAACAACAGTCAGGCCCAGGCCTATTCCTTTGGAGGCACCTCGTGCTTTTGTGGAAAAATATGGGTCAAACACTTTCAGTAAGTTTACTGGTTCAATACCATTTCCAAAATCTCTTACCGTGAGGCAAACATACGTACCAGCCGGGACATACTGCCCTGAAAAGATAACTGGTCTCTGGAAAACAACATTTCGGGTTACAACTTGAACCTCATCTCTCCCCCCAGCCTCAATGGCATTCGTTAGGATATTGCTAAGTGCCGCAGCAATTTGATCTGGGTTGACACTGACAATTGAACCATCGACAGGGCAATCCAACGATATGCTTTCCCTGTTTTCAATAACAAACCGAGCCACAGTGTCTTTGACAATCTGCTCAAAAACATGCTTTTGTCTGGTAACGATACCAAATGGAGAAGAGTGTGAGATTTTTCTGGTTAAATCAACCGCCATATAGGCTGCTGACCTGGCATGTTGTATAAGTTGAGTATGGTCTTCAGAAATGTTGGCGCTGCCAACGTGGGTCAAGATATCAAGGTTGCCACAGATGACCGTAAGCATATTATTAAAATCGTGTGCTATACCACCGGCCATGCAACTCATGGCTTCCATTTTTGTTACAAGTTTGATGGCATTATCAAGTTCCCGTTCATGTTCTTCAGCACGATATTGCCTGGTAATATCACGGAAAATACATAGACCAAAAGATGCATTTTCGTGGCGAACAGGAATAAAGGAGGCCGTAACAACATTTCCCCCAACCTTAATGGGAAAATCTTCATGGACCTCAAGAGTATCCCCGTCAGGATCAGGTAGGCTCTTTTCCAGCCACTCTTCAACAATCTTCTGTTTATCTCCCCAGGGGTATTCAGAAAGGTGCGTGCCAATTATCTGTCCCTCTTTGACCTCCAGGATACGTTTTGCAGCATTATTTATCGAAACAACAACTCCCCCGGTATTCAGTTCGGCAATGCCTTCCGCAAGATTCTCCAATATACAATTGAGATGTCTCTTTTCAGTCAGCAGCTCTTCGGTCAGAGTTGAAGGCAACTGCTCGTCTGTTGTACTGCTATCTGCACTGGTTAGTATCCTTCCACCTGTTACTTCAAGCCCTCCCATATTGCGCAGTGCTTCTCGTATATGCAGGCGCATCTCTTTGAGATTGCCTTTAGTTATACACAGGTCATAATATTTTTCTTCCAAAATTGTAGTGAAATCATCAAGAGCAATACCAGAAACAACCACAAGAAAAATGCCACATAGTTTTTTATTATTACGTATTATTTTACACAGTTGCTCGCCATCAACATGCGGCATTACAAGATCTGTAAAGACGACATCCGGTGTATAGGACTTTAGTAAATTAAGTGCTTCGAGACCATTTGGCGCACTCTTAACATCACATCCTTCTTGCTCTAGGATTGCAGAAATTGCTCTCAGCACAACTGGGTTATTATCGACTACTAAAGCTTTTGTTGCCATATTATTACGTTACCAGCAGTAACGGACTCTTAAAGAAGCCACATAAAAAACAGGTTCGCTAACATCTCTTGTATTATTTAAACACAACATCTCTGAAAAAGGAAATTATCCTCTCCCGTCGGTTTACCATTTTCTTTTGCTCAGGTATCAGATCAGTCTGAGGTATCTTCATTACCGTCATTTTGTATTCGATATGCGTTGCCAGTCTGTTTTCCAAATACCATGTATACATCAAGCCCATCAACAAGCCAGGTGGTGTAAAGCCCTCCTCCCCATTTATAAGACGAGTATAATTACAATGTGAAGTGGCCCGATACATTCTCGATAATTTCAAATATTCGTCTAACTGTTCAGTTGTAAAGTAGCATATCCGTTCACGTTCATCCCGTATTTGCAAATCATACACTTTTCCAACGGCTACCCCCCCCTGTTCAATGTCACTCATTTTCTTTTCTAAGGCATAGTTACCAAGAAGTGACTCTCCAAGGGCTATAAGTAGCGCTACTTCAAGTTTGGTAATATCTCCAAACTGATCTTTTCGAATTTTTATGAATCGATCATCCGGATCAAAGAATGAATAAACATTATCCCATTGCTGATCTCTATGCCAGTTATGACTAGCAACACATCGTATACCAGAAACATATTCTAGATGTGATAATGGTATATCATGATGTTTCCATAATATTTCACAAATATTCTTTCGAAGTCCCTCAATGCCATTATAACAATTTTCAGGACATCGCTGTTCACAGTCAATGTCTAGTGCAGATACTTTTTCCACTATTCGCTGATATTTCAAGCTAGGCAGCATATTAATACGGCTCGGGCCTTCTGCACAACGAATTGTAGATAATTTCCCACGATACCGCTTCTGGCCATCTGCCTCTTTAAAGCATTCAGCTCCGCTATACAGCACCTTTACAGCTGTAGCTAACATGCTGGGATCATGTTGAATTACCCCGCGTTCGGCCAGAGCCTGTTTGGAGTATATTCCACACTCAACCGGGGTAAAGCCCTGTTCGTGAACAATATCGCGATCAAGGTAAATAGGAATTTTCCCCTCAACGGCGTAACTCTGAATCACAGACGCAGGAACATCTCTTAAAGAGAGACAGAGAACCTCATCAAACAGACCTTGTGTCCCTCCGGGAATATTCCGTTCATAGGCCCTGATCATATCAGAAACACGGAATTTTCTCTCAGGATCAGACATACTCAAGTCAGTCTCCCCTGCCTGCACCCAAAGGTTTGAAACAAGAATTTTGAGGGCACTGGTGTTTTTCCGTACTGCATCTGCAAAACCAGGTACTTTAAAAACAGGAATTATAGAACTGTAAAGGCTACCTGGGGCAAGTATCAGAATATCAGCTTCCTCTATATCTCTGATAATCTCTGGATGAATGAGAACTTCACCACAAAAATCGACATGGGCTGATTCGACAGGAACACCTCTTCGTACCGAACTGGACTTTGACTCACCAGTGGTCTGAACACCGTTAGTATAAACCAGCCGTAACTGACTAGGGGTCGTCGTACAAGGCAGAACAGCCCGTGGTACTGTTCCCAGAATAAGTGAAATATACTGCAGGCCTGAAAAAACTGGGTCATGAAGTAGTTGGGGATCAGCAGTGAGATCCTCAGAGGTAATCTCTGGGTCCAAAAATCGGTAAATGGCCGCTGCAATAATCAGGTTACCAAGGCACTGAGGTCGCTTTAGTGTTGGAGAGAGTCGAGAATCATCAAACAGGCGTTCGGTAAGATCTCGTAACGCCTCACGTAACCCCCTCGGCACACGATCCATAATCGCTCCAGTCGCTTGGAGCAGCTGATCTGCATTTTGAGGGCAAATGGCAAAGCGAAAATTTAAAATTTTAGCTAGCTCAGCTGCGACTTCCCGCGCTTTCGCTACAGACACCTGATAGGTACGCTGTATTGCTGCAAGTTGGATCGATGAGAGAAGAACGTGACGAATATCACCTAAAGCAATGAGTGGGAGATCTTTTAGCATTTCACCTGTAGAACCACCATCATCTGTCACACAGACCACAGACCGAGTTCTAGGAAATATTTCTTTCAGACCACTGAACGGAGCACGGGTCCATCCGTCTGAACGGCAATCACCACCTATGATGTTTGATAAGCCTGTCCCTCCCCCAAAAACAATTACTTTGGCCTGATCAATCCGCCTCCCACCGATGGCCTCCTCAAGACTTGAGAAAAGCCGAGCTATTTCTTTATCGTGATGTCGAGGCTCACCATTGAGAACAAGATCAATAAATTTTTCACGGATATCATCATGGGGCAGCAGGTCAAGTGGGGAAACCTGCTTTGCTAACAAAGCAGCCAATCTTCCTGCAACATTATCTTCTATCTTTTTTTTATTATTATCCTGCAAATCCAGCCTTTTACTATAATGTTATACTGACTGATACCGTTCCTTAATTGCACTGCAAAAACAAGTCATCAGTTCGTACATCCCTGCCAGCAATCTATTTACCCTGCTGTTCAAGCAGATACTCTTCAACGCGTAATAGATCTTCAGGTGTATCAACTTCAATGGAATCATGTTCCGTAAGAGTAACTTTTATTTTATACCCATATTCAAGAGCACGCAATTGTTCGAGTTTTTCAAACCTCTCCCATTCCCCCTCAGGCAAGGCAACAAAGGTAAGAAGAAACCCTTTGCGATATGCGTAAAATCCAAGATGTTTATAGTAGGTCGGCGCAAGGCCCTCTTCCGGATTTCTCTGAAAAGGAATGGGCGATCTGGAAAAATAGAGCGCATAATCATTTCGATCAAATACGGTCTTTACGTGGTTAGGATCGGCAATTTCTTCCTTACGAACAATTTTATAGATAAGTGTAGACATTGGAAGTGCTGGATCATCCAGCAATGGCCGTGCGACCTGTTCTACAATTTCTGCCGGGAAGAGTGGCTGGTCACCCTGGATATTAACAACCACATCATGCTCTGATATACCAACCAGTTCTGCAGCTTCAGCCAACCGATCCGAACCCGACACATGATCCGAACGGGTTATGACATATTCGCCACCAAAAGATTCAACACATTCGGCTATTCGTTTATCATCTGTAGCAACAATGACCCGGGAGAGTAGCTCAACGCTCTGTGCCCGCTCAACAACGTGCTGAATCATCGGTTTACCGGCTATCAGTGCCAGTGGTTTTCCTCTGAATCGGTTAGATTCATACCTTGCCGGAATAATGGCAACAACATCGACCTTCTCTTTTTGCATTTTTCCTGTACAGTAGTAAAATTATTAAAAAGAATAATCTGTATAAACAGTTTCTAATACAATGTTACAAAATAGCTGTATGACAAATATTATACCAATCTCAGTTTCATGTACCTCACTTTCAGATACAATACTACTAAAAGCACAGATGCTGGCAAAAAAGTTAAATTTTCTTTATTGCCAATACGACCTCTGTGATACCAAGTATATTCTAACCTTTACTGATGATCGGCTGGAGTTGACTTTCAACTCTGGAATAGCCGAAGCTCCCCCTTTCTCACCGATGTATGTCGATTTTCTTAAGGGAAGTGTAGCCTATCGGCATGCCCGCAATTGTACGACTAGACAACCACTCGCCAGAGCGGTTGGGATAAAACCTGGCTTTAGGCCTGATATTTTTGATGCAACTGCTGGTTTAGGTGGGGATGGTTTTGTTCTTGCCTGCCTTGGCTGTAAAGTTACATTAAACGAACGATCTCCTATAATAGCCGCTCTGCTGGAAGATGGGTTAGCACGAGCTGAGTCTGATCCGCTGACAGCAGAAATCATCAGCTCTAAAATAGAGCTACTGAAGGGGGATTCACAAGAGAACCTTAAACATCTTGATCAACACCCTTATACTGTTTATCTCGATCCCATGTATCCACACTCTCCCAAATCGGCACTTAATAAGAAAGAAATGCGCATGATAAGAGAGATTGTAGGAGATGATACAGATGCTTCTAATTTACTCGAAACAGCATTGGCACATGCTGCCAACAGAGTGGTGGTTAAACGCCCCAAAGGTGCAGAGAAACTCTCTAGCCTGCAACCTTCACATTCTATTCTCATGAAAAATAGCAGGTTCGATGTGTACCTCACGCATCATTTATGATACTTCTCCCCTCCTTTGATTGTATATGCTCGATAAAGTTGTTCCATAAGTAACATTCTTATCATGTCGTGAGTGAAAGTCATTTTAGACAGTGAGAGACACACATCAGCGCTCTTTACAACTTCTTGAGATAAACCAGTTGGCCCTCCAATCAAATAGCACGCTCCTTTAACACCTCGCTGTTCCCAGCCGCTAATCACGTCAGCAAAGTTTTCAGAACTATACTGTTTACCACGGGAATCGAGCGCTACTATCAGCCACCCACTGGCAACTGCTTCCAATAACTGCCGCCCTTCCACATTAATGTCCGCTCTACCGCCAGACTTTTTTTCCTTGAGGGTTCGTGTCGTAACCTGAGCATAATGCTTCAATCGTGATGCGTAATCGTTAATTCCTTGGGAAATAAACGAATCTTTAGTCTTTCCAAGAAAAATGAGTTCATGTTTCATATCAACAAACTGTAACCAGAGGGATATATTATATGTAGTAAGAGAGGCTTACTTGAGATAATGCACCACTTTTCAGCAATGAATTCTTTGGCTTTCAGATAGGATCTTTTTTAGGATTTCACAGAACTCTTCATAACTGAGCTCTTTATTGATACCTGGACAGGATTCGGAAATTGCCGAAAAATTACTCTGGTCCTCAAGTATAGAAGGATGTAATGGCCACTCAGCACATCTCCAGGGACGTCCCTCATGAACACAGCACCCTTCATCATAAAAGATACAGTGACTATTCTCAATTTTCATCTGAACCACATCACCGGTGATTCGCCAATACTTTGCAGATACTTGTTCCCTCTCCATATTTAATGCATGACACATTCGATCCTGATCGTTTGCATCGAGAGATACTGTTGTCTCACCATGGCAACAATATCCACAACGGGTACAGCTAAATATTTTATGTAAATCAAACATTCTTTGCTCCAGATAGACATCTCTTTAACAGGTAAAAAACACGATGCATCATACAAGACTTTTCAGTAAATCGCACCTCTCTACAGAATAAGGCGCAATCCTGTATGTTCAGGATTGCGCCTTTCTTGATAATACCGTAATTCTTTTATGGTTATGCGTAACCTATGACATCACCAAATGTACTGATATCTATGCCATATTGCATAGCCGCTGCCTTCCATTTAAGGTCATCAGACAGTTCAAAGATAATATTGTCATCAGCGGGAACTGTCAACCAGCCGTCATCTACCAATTCCCGCTCAAGCTGTCCAGGTCCCCAGCCAGTATACCCAAGCAGGAATAGATAATGTTCTGGTCCACATTCTTTAGCTATATCCTGTAACACTTTTGTTTCCCTGGAAAGAGACACTGTCGAACTCACCTCAAGTTGAAATTCAGTATGATAATCAGATCGATACAAGATAAAAGCAGACTCTAACTCTACCGGACCTCCGATATAAATTGCTGGCAACTCAGCAGACGGTATCGGCAGATCAGCACCTTTTAGAACCTCAGCCATGGAAAAAAGAGGATTGGGCTTATTGATTGCGAGCCCCATAGCCCCCTCGTGACTATGGGCACAGATATAAATAACCTGCTCCTCAAATCGAGGATCAGGCATTTGAGGGGTTGAAACCAGAAATGAGCCGGTAAGGCTTTCTATAACAGGAGCTTTTCCATCAAGCATAATTGTCTCTCCATAAACAATTTGAGTACATTCGCCAGTACACCAGAGGTTTAACAACATATGTACCTATGTACTTAAATACAGTCTATCAAAGGAATCTCATCGCAGTCAAGGACTGCTGAACCTTAAGTAAATATCATATTGTTTCAGAGAGTTAAAATAAAACGTGCAGATAAACATGACAAAATCATCAGGAGCATCTAATATAGAAGAAATATATTTTCAAAGAGTTAGGCTCTTTTTCATGCACCAGGCCTGGCAAAAGCCTTACGCGTACCTGTAATGATCCATTACAGACATCGTTCTACAGCGCTGGCTCCTTTTTCTTCTAAGAAACTCATACCATGAATGAACATATCGAAAGAATTATTCGTGCAGAACATCATGACCCTTTTGAATATCTTGGTGTCCATTTTGCCAACGACAAAAGCAACCTTGTTACTATTCGGACCTTTCAACCTCATGCATCGACAGTCAATTTTATAAGCGGTGGTAAACACCAGCCAATGCAACAGGTTCATCCATCTGGCCTTTTTCAGCTCAAGTTAGAAAAGACATGGTTTCCAGATCCCCATCTTGATCCGTACACCTATCAGTTCGAAATTGTCTATCATAGTGGTTTTAGTCACACAATAAACGACCCGTATCGCTTCTTGCCACAATTGCAGGAGAGTGATCGTTATCTCTTTAACTTTGGTACAAACTACAGGCTCTATGACCATCTTGGTGCCCACAAGGCAATATTATCTAATATTTCAGGTACCATCTTTCGTGTATGGGCTCCAAGTGCAACCAGTGTATCTATTTTAGGCAATTTTAATGGCTGGGATAATAGAGTTCATCCTATGCGCTCTTTAGGAAACTCAGGCATATGGGAATTATTCCTTCCCGGCATTGACGAAGGAGAGTTATATAAATTCCAGATTCGTACAGCTCATGGTGATTTTTTACAAAAATCTGATCCATTTCAGTTCCAAGCTGAACTTCGCCCTCAAACAGCATCCGTTGTAAACTACCTCGACAATTATGAATGGCAAGACGAACTCTGGCAGGAAGAAAAAGAAAAAGTAACCCCATATGAACAACCTATTTCCATTTATGAATTGCATCCGGGATCATGGAAACGTGATCCCGCTGATCCGGACAGGTTTCTGACATATGTTGAACTTGCCGACCAGCTTATCCCTTACATCAAAGAACTAGGATTTACTCATATTGAACTAATGCCGGTAATGGAGCATCCTCTTGATGAATCATGGGGATACCAGGTAACCGGACCTTTTAGTGTAACCAGCCGCTATGGTACACCTCAGGAGTTCATGTATTTTGTGGATATGTGCCATCAGCATTCCATAGGCGTTATACTCGATTGGGTTCCTGCGCATTTCCCTAAGGACAGCCACAGCCTTGCCCGCTTTGATGGTACCGCTCTGTTTGAACACGAAAACCCTTTTAAAGGAGCACATCCAGATTGGGGTACATTCATTTACAACTATGGGCGTCGCGAGGTCAGTAATTACCTTATCGCCAGTGCATTATTCTGGCTCGACAAGTATCACATTGATGGGCTTAGAGTTGACGCCGTAGCATCTATGCTGTATCTGGATTATTCCCGAAAGGAAGGAGAATGGATACCTAACTGCTACGGCGGAAGAGAAAATCTGGAAGCCATAGAATTTATACGTCATGCCAATTCCGTGATCTATGATCTCTACCCCAGTACTCTGATGATAGCAGAAGAGTCAACAAGCTTTTATGGTGTATCTAAACCTACCAGTGATGGTGGTCTGGGATTTGGCTTTAAATGGAATATGGGGTGGATGAATGATATTTTAAGTTTTTTCTCAAAAGATCCTCTGTTTAGAAAGTATCATCATAACACCTTAACATTTTCGATAATGTATGCTTTTTCAGAGAATTTCATACTTCCTCTCTCACACGATGAGGTTGTTCATGGAAAGCATTCCCTACTTGATAAAATGCCTGGTGATAACTGGCAAAAATTTGCAAACCTGCGTCTACTTTTCTTTCTGATGTGGGCGCACCCAGGCAAGAAATTACTCTTTATGGGAGGTGAGTTTGGTCATTGGAATGAGTGGAACTGTAAACAGAGTATGGATTGGCATCTACTCGATGACAATGACATGCATAGGAAAATGCTTAAATTTATTAAAGACCTCAACCAAATATACACTGCTAATCCATCATTATGGGAACAGGATTTCAACCAGGAAGGCTTTGAATGGATTGACTTTGAAGATCGGTCAAACTCCGTCATAACGTTTGCCAGGTATGCAAAAAACAGAGAGGATCATATCATATGTGTCTTGAATTTTACCCCACAAACCTACGATGATTACACAATAGGCTTGCCAACCGATCAGCAATATGTGGAAATTTTTTCTTCTGATTACTCACTTTACGGTGGCGGAGATGCCAGTGAAAGAAATACTATTCACCCAATAGCCAAACCATATGCAAACGCCGATTTTCAGGCAAAAGTCACAATACCTCCGCTTGCCGGTTTATTCCTTAAACCGGCTGGCTTGTAAAAAACAGCTTACTTCGATTAGGTGTAATTATGAAAACTGCACAGCCAACAACACTGCCTGGAGATAAATTGCGCAGGGCTATTGACGAATATAGTGAATTACGCAAAAAAAACCTGACAGAATCTAAAACTGAGCTCATTGCGATAGTGTCACAGAAATTTGACCTCTCCCCGCTGGAGAACGAATTTCTTATCCGTCAGCTTGGTAACTGTTAACCAGCCGGGATGCACAGCACATAGAATACCAGTATTAAAGACATAAAAGAGGGAGAGGGTAACAAACATGGACGCATATCAACACATAATTACTACAATAGCACTAAGCATGGGTGTTGCATGGGCAAGTGGCATTAACCTCTATGCCACCATCGCAATGCTCGGCATTCTTGGCAGCTCCGGAAATATAGTTCTGCCTGAAAGCCTTATGGTCCTACAGGATCCGTTAGTAATTGTTGCTGCCTGCATAATGTATTGTGTTGAGTTTATAGCAGACAAGACACCTGGGGTAGATACCGGGTGGGATGCCATACATTCATTTATTCGAATACCGGCAGGTGTAATACTTGCTGCTGGAGCAGTGGGCGAAGTCAGCCCGGCGCTGGCAGTTGCAGCTGGTATCCTTGGAGGTACGGTTACAGCAACCAGCCACGTCATTAAAGCGGGTTCCAGGGTACTCATCAACACATCACCGGAACCATTCACCAACTGGACTGCATCTGTAGTTGAGGATGCTGCAGTTTTTGGAGGATTGTGGGCGGCACTGCACTATCCGTTGGTCTTTCTTTTAGGTTTAATACTATTTTGCGCGCTAGCAATCTTTCTCTTACCAAAAATCTGGCGTGGTATTCAACTTCTCATCATGAAGATCCGCAACATTTTTCAGAAGAATTCTCCACCGCCTAATATGCCTCAGCCACCGTTCCCACAAATAGATAACAAATAAAGAAATTACTTTAATAAACACCTTAAAAGCAAGTTTTTACCTGTTTTGCAGACATTGACTGTACACGGCCAATGTCTGCTCACACATAGCTTCAGTAGTGAATTTGCTCAAAACGCGGGATCGCCCATTTCCCCCAATTCGCTTCAGACTTTCCTCAGGCATCGATAATGCTTCTTTCATGGCCCTCGCCATATCATCCTCATCTGCAGGACGAACGAGCCAACCTGTTTCTTGAGGAACAACAGTCTCAAGGCTGCCACCATGAGCAGTAGCTATAACAGGTTTACCCATTGCCATGCCTTCTATGGACACCCGCCCAAATGCCTCAGGCACGTTTGAAGAGGAAACAACAATATCTGCTACAAGATATGCCGCAGGCATATCCTGACAATGGCCTACCATTTTAATGCAATCATTAAGATTGTTCTGGCGAATAATCTCCTGTAAATCTGAAGTAATTCTGGGGTTATCCTGAGTGTCTCCAACAAGAATTGCCTGGAATGTACAATCGGCTAACGCTGCAAGACTTTTTATAAAGACATCCTGACCTTTCAGGCGTGAAAACCGACCTGGTAACATTACGACAGGGCTGCCTTTATCGACATTCCATTGGGAACGCAGGCTCTCCAGTCGTTTTGGGTCAACGATGTCGGGATTAAAGCTTTCTCCATCAACCCCTCTGAAAATTGTAATTACCCCTTCGTGCCGCCCATACGCCTTTTTAATATGATCCTTTATCGAATCTGAAACGGCAATAACAGCATCTCCCTTTGCCATTATTGCGCTATACCCGCTTACCGAGTAGAATCCATGGAAGGTGGTAATCAGTAACGGCCTTTTCGCTCGGGGTAAACTTTTCCAGGCAAGATAGCCAAGCCAGGCAGGCAAACGTGAACGAAGATGCAAAACCGTAACCCTCTCCTGCAGCATCAGATTGCGTAATTTCAGGATACATTGGAGGCAAGAAGGCGATTTGGCTCCAACCGGCATGGTTACATGAATACTCCCTTCACGTTCAAGCTGAGGAACCAGTCTCCCCCCACCTGACCCGACAATAGAACGGTGACCATGACGGACAAGATATCTACCCAGCTCTAAAGTACCACGCTCTACACCGCCACCTTCAAGTTCAGGTAAAAGTTGCAGTACCGTAAAAGTATTCGGATTATCCTCCAGTGACCTTTGGGTTTCCATCTCTAACCGCCTCAGTTATATTTATACTGCTGATTGTGCATGCAAACGGCATCAGTGCTATATTAAGCACATTACACTATGCTCTCAGCTTAGGTATCGATTTACTATTCATGCGTCTGTCTTTCAAAAAATCTCTGGAGGATTTCAATAGCACACCTCTTTGCCTCATTGAACGTTCCGAGATGGTGAGGAGGGCGATTGGTAGCGTTTTCCTGATAAGATATTATGAGCTCTTTCCCTAATAAATAGTCAATGCTGGCCTGAAATTTATTATTGTCTGTTTTCCATTTCACAGGAAAAATCCCAACGTTACATCCTGCGGTGAGAGATTCGTAAATCATTGACATAGAATCTGCCGTTACCCACACCGTGCTGGCCCAGGCATACTGTTCTTCAACCCAGCCACGAGGAGTATCCTTAAAATTAAAGAACGTGACATTAGCCATTTCTTTTTCTAATTGCCTCATTAAAGCTACGCATGCAGCAGGTGTACGCGGCGAAGATGATACTCGCCAATCTATATCAGGTTGTTCTTTCACAACGGACTCAACATATGAAGATATTTCAGCGTTGCTCCAGTAATGGCTTCTACGGTCCTCACCACCAATCAGTATTAAACCACCATTACTCTGCCGAGGTAGTTGAGGAACTGGCAAAACAGGAGGTCCGTCAGTAAAAAAGATATTTTTTTCTTCACCTATCCGGTCATGGCGAGGAACACAGCACAAATCAAATTTTCTGCGAAATATCGGATTAGGCCCCATACAGGTTACAGCTGGAATTGCATAACGCTTTTTAGAGGCCAGCAGAGGAGCATGTGTAGCAGTTCCGGAGCCAATAACAAGGTCGGTATCAAGCAGTTCAAATTCACATCCACCGTCAGGTCGTATAATGAGGAGAAACGAATCAATAATTCGTTGTAATGCTGATTTCGGATTAAGAGTTATCTGATTGACCTCGACCTCCACGAACTCTTTAAGGGCCATAATAATTGCCAGACTCTGTTTTTCGTGCCCTGGTCGTCCATCAAGAAATACCGTCACTTTCATGAGTAATTATTATCTTTGGTAGGGAAATAAGAATGGGTAGTCAAATCTGTAAATTTTCGTAGACGTCCAACGGCGTAACCTTGACAACCTGCGGGAACGTCAGCGTAAATTTACAAGGATTTAAGGTCTTCTTGGAGGGATAGGAGGTCCAGGCGGTTTTTTGTTCGCCCCTCCACCAGCAAGCTTAACAATAATCTGGTTCGATTTCTTCAGCCGCCCTGTGATTGTCTTAAACAGATGGGCTGTAACTTCAGGATATTTATCAATAACTTCCTCAATTTTATCACCAGGAAAGCGTTTAACCGTAGAGCGGCCTTGCGATACAAGCGTTGCAGTCCGCTGTTCACCTGAAATGGCTGCCATTTCACCGAAATATTCGCCAGGCTCTGTTAATTCAGCAATTTTCTTACCGCCCTTTATAACTGTCAACGCACCACGGATAAGCTTGAAAAAATCTTTATCAGTATTGCCTTCCCGTATTACAACATCACCATCCTCATAATTTTCCACATCAGGATTCAATAGATATGCTGGAAGACTCTCCTTGTGGGCTACAGTTCTCCTGAGTGCTTCATCGATGCTTGTTATTCCCTGACGCACCTTGAGTAACGCAGCCTCCCGTAATGGCGTCATGCCTTCCTGAACAGCTATCTTCCGAAGTTGGTCTTCTGGGACTTCAGCACTTATAGCCTTACCTACTTCATCTGTAACTTCCATCAACTCAAAGAAACCGACACGCCCTTTATACCCCAAACCATTACATTCCTGGCATCCAGCAGGACCATAAATGGTAAGAGCGTCCAACTCATCTTCTCTAAAGCCAAAAGAAATAAGTTCATCAGGTTCGTAGGTTACTACTTTCTTGCAAGCTTTACAGAGTCGCCGACCAAGTCGCTGGGCTAGAACCATGGTCACAGATGAGGCCACCATGAAAGGTGGAATACCAATATCAATAAGACGGCCTATAGTTGCAGCACTATCGTTGGTATGCAGAGTAGAAAAAACGAGATGGCCCGTCATTGCTGCTTTTATTGCAATTTCCGCGGTGTCCATATCTCGAATCTCACCAACCATGATAATATCAGGATCCTGACGTAGAAAGGCTTTTAACGCAGCCGCAAAGGTCATTCCCACATCAGTATTGACGTTAACCTGATTTATACCCTTGAAGTTAAATTCAACTGGATCTTCAGCTGTTAGAATTTTTATATCTTCACTATTGAGCGAGTTAAGAGCAGAGTAGAGGGTAACTGTCTTGCCTGAACCAGTTGGTCCTGTTACAAGTAAAAGTCCCTGCGGCCGGTTTAAACATCTCTTCAGCATATCAAAGGTATGCGTTTCAAAACCGAGCTGAGTAAGGTCTACGTTCAACGACCCTTTATCAAGTATACGCAGAACTACAGACTCACCAAAAAGGGTTGGTAACGATGAAACACGGAAGTCGACCGATCTGTTACGTCCCATCCTCATTTTAATACGCCCATCCTGCGGAACTCGCCTCTCGGTAATGTCCAGGCCAGAGAGGATTTTCAAGCGAGCAACAAGCGCATTTTTAATATTGAGTGGAAGGTTCATCGATTTGAACAACGAGCCATCTTTACGATAGCGAACCTGCATATTTTTTTCGTATGGCTCTACATGAATATCAGAAACACCGTCCTGTACGGCCTTAATGAGGATACCGTTCACCAGTTTGATAATTGGCGCATCCGAGGCTGCAAATTGATCGCCGTAACTTTCCTCATCATCCTGCTCAATTTCAAAATCGTCGGCAGCCTCGGCCACTATGGAACCAAAGTCATCAACTTGAGTTACGTCAAGCTCTTCATCAGCTTCATCTCTGTCGGTGAAAAACGTTTTATGCTCTTCTTCAGAAATATGATAATGCGTCAGATATGCTTCAATTATATCCTTTTCTGTAGAAACACAAACAGATAACTCTTTACCTAATTCGTCCTGAAGAGATTCGACCGCCATGGAATCAGAAGGTTCTGCCATGGTAATTTGCAAAGTGTTACCAGCCATCCTCAGCGGAAAGGCCATATACTTTTTGGCCGTCTCATATTTTACAAGCTTCAGGACATCTCTGGATGGCGGCTCATTTTTTATTATTACAGGGGTATAATTGTGCTGCCGGCTAAGAAAATTAAAAACCGTATCATCATCAATAAACTCAAGTCGACGTAAAATTGTACTCAGACGCCCACCACTCTTTTGGAGATCTCTCTTAGCTGTTTCGAGCTGAGATGGTGTTATATAACCAGCTTTACTTAATAATTCTCCAATCTTTATCTTACCGGCACCGGACTGGTCTTTAACAGTCTTACGTGTCGAAGCATTTCGTGAAAGAGTTTTTGACTGAGCTGCCATAAGTTGTGCTACCTGAAATAGATATTAAAAGAATCACACCAATAATCACATTTTGAAACGAATCTCAATAGAACATAAGAAACAATACTACATATTAACAACAATTCACATGCAGCAAAATGCGAATAATAAAAAAAACTTCCAATCATATCCGGTATGAATGGAAGTTTTTTTAATACTTTTCAGGTAAATTACTGCAAAATCAAAGGACTGGATATCTCTTTTTCATCTCGTTCTCCAGTGGAATCATGATTTCACGCATGGATGGTTCCGCTGCGGGCGAGGTCCGAAGAGAAAATATATGCTTCCATTCCGCTAAATTGCAGTAGGTAATTATTTCTGTTTTACAGGAATTAGGTAATACAGTCCGAGCCGCCTGAGGAGTAGAGGTCTCAAGCAACTTCAGGTAGAGCTTCTCGGTTTCCTCCATAGCCTGTTTCCATAGTATGAACTCATTTGAGTCTGCAGTAAAAAAGACCGGCTTAACAAAAGTAACCTGATTGCCAAATTTATCATGACTGTAGCGACAGTATCTCTGGCTCTCCTGAAGGAAAGAGCAGGGACGATGCCGGACGAGTTCATGAGTTACGGCCCTGTTAACGATAAATTTCACGCCCACATAACGATGCTGAGCAAGGAACTCTCCAGGAAGGTCTTCAACCTCATCAAGACTCAACTTGCTCACCTGTACTTCCGGATTGCGCTCCAACGCTTCGTCAGCATTATAAATACCTTCAAACAGGTACGGATATCGCCCAGCAAGGTCTGTCACAAGCCCACTTACAATGCTATTATCAGAATGCAGGGTGTACATTTCCCGGAATGCACGAATAGACCCGGTCAGCAACAGCCCAGAATCTATCCTGTCTGTTATGAAATACTTGGGCTGACAGGCATGAAACTCAAGAACCTCGTCGGCATGGCAGCTAACCCTGTATGTTGCAACAGCCATCTCCAGCACAGAGTTGTGCCCATGAATAGCAATTTTTTTCACAAATGGAATCGCCGATTCCTCTGTGATCATATCTTCACTTTTATAGCATATTCGACCGCATGACTCGAGGCGAACAGCTATGGCCTGCCTGTCTAGTTCGTCTTGAATTTCAAATGACGGGTCAACTATTATCATATTTATTCACCTGGCCAGAATGGAGACATCTTCCGTAACGATTCTATGATGGCGGGCATTTTTTCCAACACAAAATCGACCTCTTCCTCTGTATTATACACACTTAATGAAAACCGGATAGATCCATGTGCAGCGGTAAATGGAACACCCATTGCTCGTAGTACGTGCGAAGGTTCAAGGGAACCTGAGGTACAGGCCGACCCTGATGATGCACATATATTATAGCGATTCATATGAAGCAGTATCGCCTCACCTTCTACATATTCAAAACTGATATTAGCTGTATTTGGTAAACGGTCGGTTTTATGACCATTCAACAAGGATTTTGGAACAGAAGCAAGCAACCCTTTTTCAAGTTTGTCGCGCAGTTTTTTTACACGCTCATTCTCATCACTCATATTCTCCTGGGCCAGCTGACACGCTTTGCCAAGTCCAATGATAGAGGCAACGTTCTCGGTACCTCCTCGACGACCACGTTCTTGATGACCACCGGCAAGGAAAGGACTAAAAAGTGTGCCCCTCTTTACATAAAGGACTCCCACACCTTTTGGTGCATGCAGTTTATGGCCTGAAATTGACAGAAAATCGATATCAAGCTCTTTGAGATTGATAGGTATCTTCCCTACCGCCTGAACTGCATCAGTGTGAAAAAGAATGCCTCGTTCTTTTGCCATTTTGGCCATTTCAGCAATGGGGAAAATAACACCTGTTTCATTATTCGCCCACATGATACTGACTATGGCTGTATCGTCAGTTAATGCCTCCTGATAATCATCAAGATTAAGCATGCCTTCGGAATCGACCTTCAGACGGGTAACCCTATGTTTGTGCCCGGTAAGGGTATCAAGGGTATCACACAGGTTTTTTACCGCGGGATGTTCCACCCTAGTGGTAACAATATGACGTTTCTCCGGGTACGTCTGTAATGCCGACAGGATTGCAGTGGAATCACTTTCTGTGCCGCAACTGTTGAAAGTAATCTCCTCTGGCTCTGCACCTAACAAATCAGCTACACGTTGGCGAGCTAACTTAATCGAATCACCGACCTGTCCGCCAAAGGTGTGCATACTGGAGGGGTTACCATAAAAGTCTGTAAGATAGGGAAGCATCTCTTTTACAACCTCAGGTGCCACACAGGTTGTAGCATTATTGTCCATATAGACAATCTTTTCATTTACCATGCTCATGAATTAGCTTCCTCCACAATAAGCGTATCCAGCACCAATTCCCGAAGTTTGGCTTCCACATATTCTTTTATGGTCGTCTGTGATTTGTTACAGCTTTTACAGGCACCACGGAGAGAAACCATGACGAAATCGCCATCGACATCTATCAATTCGATGTCCCCGCCATCCTTCCTCAAACCTGGCCGGACCTCTTTCTCGAGTACTTCTTCAATTTTCTTAATTTTCTGAAGTGTAGTCATGCGGCGGGGCTTTGAAGCCTCTGCGGTAGCTTCAGTTGAGCCAGTGACAGCTTCACGCAAAATTGCAACCAACTTATCTTCACACTTTCCGCAACCACCACCTGCTTTGGTAAAATTGGTAATTTCCTCAAGAGATCGAAGATTTGATTCCTGAACCGCTCTTCGTACATCAAGATCCGTGACACCAAAACATTCACACACTATCTCGCCAGAGGCCATTGGCAGTACTAAACCTCTATAATCAGCTATGGCAGCTTCTAATGCTTCACGCCCCATAACTGAACAGTGCATTTTTTCTTTTGGTAGACCACCAAGAAAATCAGCAATATCTTCGTTGGTAATTTTCTCAGCTTCCTCAATAGGCTTACCTTTCACCATTTCAGTCAGCGCTGAAGAAGAGGCAATCGCACTCGCGCAGCCAAATGTTTTAAATTTGGCATCCGTAATAATACCGCTGTCGTCTACCTCGATCGTCAATTTAAGCGCATCACCGCAAGCAAGAGACCCCACATCACCAGTTCCGCTCACCTTCGCAACTTCTCCAACATTTCTCGGATTCAGAAAATGCTCCTGAACCTTATCTGTATATTCCCACATTGATAGCTCCTAAGAAGAAACAATTGCTTAATAATTATTGGTTACTAGCTGACAATAATACGTGAAACCCAAAAAGCAACTGGGTTTTTAACCAGCTAAGCAATACGAAAATCGTAGTCACCTCACTCTCTCAGCAAAGAAGACCAATCTCCTGCAGTAAGTTCCGGGCAGCGGCAACAAGGTCTGCCGTGCCACTTTCAGTGCGAGACTCGACATAGAATCGTACCTTTGGTTCCGTACCTGAAGGTCGGATCATTAACCACGACCCATCCTCAAATATCATTTTCCTTCCATCTAGAGTGATGACCTCAACGATACTGTTTTCTTTACCGCCAACGACTACTGATACACCTACTCCATATTTTTCCAATTTGGAAAGCGTTCGTGTCAGTTCTGCACCTTTTTGACTGACAACGACTCCATCTCTATCAGGGAAGTAGGCACCATATTCTTTTTCAATTTCGTCTTTATACTGACCAAGGTTTATACCTGTAGTCAAAACCATGTCCAGCGCAAGCAAAAGCCCAATATACGCATCTTTTTCTGGTGTATGGCCAATAATAGATATCCCATCAGACTCCTCAAAAAAGACAACAGCCTTACCCATAACCGGTTTGAACTCTTTAAAGCCTACCCTCGGTTCAAATAATTCTTCACCAAAAGCTTTTGCAAGTGCATTGGCCATATTGGAGGTGGCAACAGTTTTAGCAACCATGCCCTTTTTCCCTCTGTATTTCACCAGAAAATGATACGCCATTGCTCCGAACTGGTTCATGCTTATTTCAGTTATTCCATCAGTAAAACGAATCCTGTCTCCATCAGGGTCGATAATAGCCCCAAGCTTCAACTTCTCTTTACACTTAAACAGTGTTTCCGTTACGGCCTGCATGTTTACCGAGGAAGGTTCTGGAGCAATACCCCCAAATGTAACATCACCATTATCTCGCAGATTAATCAACCGGTCTCCTGCTTCTTTAGGGAATATTTGCGGAAGGTGAATCCGAGAAGCGCCGTGTACAGAGTCAACAGCTACTACCATATCTTTAGAAGATATAAATCGCTCAATTATCTGTTCAAAATCCAGCCCATGTACCGAACTGTTTTTTCTGACAAGGTTTTTCCAACAGGCAAGAGAGTCAAACACATGTGCACCAGTATATTGTGTGATATCAAAATCTTTAAGCGAGGCAAAGCTGTAGCTATAGCCAGTTCGCTCTAAGTCACAAGCTAAACGGGTAATTCGCTCAGTAACTTCTGCAGCTGCTGGCCCGGCGTCGGCAGCATTAAATTTATAGCCACCATATTGCAACGGATTATGTGACGGCGTAAGATTGATAGAGAATGCTGCCTGCAACTCAAGTACAGCAGCAGATAGTACGCCTGTTGTAGATTCACCTGCATAATGTACTGTAAATCCATCATCAATAAGTACTTTACTGACAACACTTGCAAAAAGTTCCCCTGAAAACCTATTGTCATACCCGACGACACAGCCGCGTTTTTGCGCCTCTTCCAAGCTTAAAACACCAAGAAGACCTAGTAACTTTGTGTCTGAAGATGCTTTGTTGTACATCTCTACAATTGCAGCTGTCACGCAGGCAACTGTCCGCACATTCACATCCTTTCCCAAAATACCGCGCCAACCTGAGGTACCGAACTTGATAGATTCAGTTGGAGAGTTCGCATTGGTACATATTTCATCTCTAACCAGGCTATAAACTTTATCTATTTCCTGCTGCCAGCGATTTTCTGGAGATTCTTCTCTACGACGCACCATTTCCTGAATAAGAGTGAAATAATCACTTTGTGTATGATCATCTTTCATAGTATATTGGTCCACCAACTGCTCAGCTTCAGCCCTATATGACATGACCTCCCTCCCGGACATCAGTTTGATTTTTAACGCTCAGCACTCACCAATCTTGACATACATCAATATCATTTGTACCATTCTACAATATTACTGATTGTATTAACACCTTCCCAACACTACCTGCTGGAAGTCTGTTATAAAACAGCGATTACAATAGTCAATCCTTTTCAAGAGTACACATTTCTGTGCCTCACCACCCAAATAGTTCAGGAGAATTGCAACAATGAGCAGTCAACATGCTACAGAGTTCATACTCTGGTTTGATGATATTTCCATTGACGATGTCCCGCTTGTTGGCGGAAAAAATGCATCACTTGGTGAAATGTACCAGCACCTTACAGCAAAAGGGGTCAACATTCCCCATGGATTTGCAATCACTGCCTATGCCTATAAACACTTAATCGAATCCACAGGGATAGATAAAACTGTTTCAGATATCCTGGCTGATCTCGACACTCACGACCTACGCAATCTGCAGGAGCGTGGTCGCAAAGTACGGCAGGTCATCCGTGATGCCGTATTTCCAGCTGAACTCCGTGACGCTATTGTATCAGCATACGCAAAAATGGAAGACGAATACGGTAAAAATGTTGACGTTGCGGTTCGGTCTTCTGCTACTGCGGAAGACCTGCCAGATGCATCTTTTGCAGGACAGCAGGACACCTACCTGAATATTCGTGGCCCTGAGGCTGTTCTTGATTATTGCAGCCAGTGTTTTGCCAGTCTTTTTACAGACAGGGCAATTTCCTACAGACACGACAAAGGATTCAGCCAATTTGATGTTTATCTTTCAATAGTCGTCCAGAAAATGGTCCGTTCTGACGCCGCCTGCTCAGGTGTTCTCTTTACACTTGATACAGAATCCGGCTATGAGAATGTGGTCTACATTACCGGCTCATGGGGCCTTGGAGAAAACATTGTCCAGGGCGCAGTTTCTCCAGATGAATTTTATGTTTTTAAACCAACATTGAGAGAAGGGAAACGCCCGATTGTTTCTAAACGTGTTGGTACAAAAGAGATCAAAATGATTTATAACGATTCTCCGGATGGAGAAGAAACTGTTGTAAATATACAAACTACCAAAGCTGAACGCGGCATGTACATCCTTGAAGATGACGATATTTTACAACTCGCCGAATGGGCGCTGCACATTCAAGACCACTATGGTCGAAATATGGATATCGAATGGGCAAAAGATGGCAACGGCGAATCTGTTGGTACCGGAAATCTTTTTGTTGTTCAAGCACGGCCTGAAACTGTCCATTCGCAGACTTCTCGTAACATCACCGAAACATATATATTAAAAGAGCACAGTACCGTCCTTGCTTCAGGTCAGGCTGTTGGAGCCAAAATTGGCCAGGGGCCTGCCCGAGTAATAAAAACAGTGGCTGGTATCCATGACTTCCAGGAGGGTGAAGTGCTCGTTACAGACATGACTGACCCAGACTGGGAACCTGTCATGAAAAAGGCTAGCGGCATCGTTACTAACCGCGGTGGCCGGACCTGCCATGCTGCTATTATCTCCAGAGAACTTGGTATCCCTTGTCTTATCGGCACTGAAAACGGTACGGAAAACATCGTACAGGGACAACCCATCACTGTCTCTTGTGCCGACGGCGAAACTGGGCATGCCTGGGAAGGGCTTCTAAATTATTCGATAAACACGACAAACCTTGACAGTATACCGGACACTCGAACAAAAATAATGCTCAATGTGGGTATTCCGGAAAAGGCCTTTTTTGAATGCCAGGTCCCCAACGACGGAGTCGGTCTCGCACGCGAAGAATTCATTATCAATGCTCATATAGGCATTCATCCATTGGCTCTCTATCATTTTGAAGAACTTATTCAACAAGCTGCATCAGGTGATGAACAGGCCAGCGAGATTGTCCACCAGATTGAAGAGAAAACAACTGCTTACCCACGTGATAAGCGTCAGTTCTTCATTGATAAAATAGCAGAAGGAGTTGGTCGTATTGCCGCTGCATTCTATCCTAAAGATGTCATTGTTCGTCTTTCCGACTTTAAATCAAATGAATATGCCAACCTCATTGGTGGTAAACTTTACGAACCTGTTGAATCAAATCCCATGATAGGCTGGCGAGGTGCATCACGCTACTATGATGATAAATACATAGATGCTTTCGAGCTTGAGTGTAAAGGGTTACTTAAAGCACGTAACGACATGGGACTCACAAATATCAAACTTATGGTACCGTTCTGCCGGACACCTGATGAAGGCCGAAAAGTTATTCAAACCATGCAGCAATTTGGTCTGGTACAGGGTGAAAATGGCCTGGAAGTGTATGTTATGTGTGAAATACCGTCTAACGTCATTTCAGCTGATGCCTTTTCAGATATCTTTGACGGTTTTTCAATCGGCTCCAACGATCTCACCCAACTCACTCTTGGTCTTGATCGTGATTCTGATCTAGTGGCACACATCTTTGATGAGCGCAACGAAGCAGTAAAAACACTTGTTAAGATGGTTATAGACACTGCCAAGCGACGAGGAAGAAAAATAGGGATCTGCGGGCAGGCACCATCCGACTACCCAGAATTTGCCCTGTATCTTGTGGATTGTGGTATCGATTCAATGAGCCTTATCCCTGATACTGCGGTAAAAACGAAACTTCTCGTCTGTGAAAGGGAAAAAGAGCTTGGATTAATAAATGACTAAAATGAATTTGTAATACTCAAAAAAACGGCCAGAAAGAGTAGAAACTCTCTGGCCGTTTTTTGAATTCAACTGCTCAGGCCATCTCTATAATAAATCATCCGCAGATAACTCTTTTGCCTCATCTATAAGCATCACCGGAATATTATCCCGGATTTCATACATTAACATACACGCTTCACAAGCCAGTCCATCCGGCTTCTCCAGATACTTTACAGGTCCTTTACATTTTGGACATGCAAGAATAGCAAGAAGATCCTGATCTATCACAATATCCCTCCTCTCAAAACATTCTTATTTGAAAAATGATTACGTCTACTATAATACGAGAATACAAGAACGTACTGTGTATCCATCCAGTTTTATGGCGAACTCACAAAAACCTGATCCAAGGATACTTGTTCTATACCAATTAGCAATTGAATTTCAACCATATCTGCATTAGAACATGCCGAGCACTAACCGACGCTCATCATGGCCACCGCACATCTAAAAAGCTACCCATTAGGCTTCAGCAATTACGGCTCAGCAGGAACTGATCATATATGGACAACCTCAGCAAACCTTTCAAGACCGAGTGTGATATCCAGGTAGCATCTGTTGGGATCATTACCAAAAAAGATGACGCCCACGCCCTGGAACACGCAGAAAAAATTGCCAAATGGTTAGAGGGCCGTAAAATTGCAGCCCAGTTCAACACAATTCACCCTGAGTTGGACCTACTTGTCGTTCTTGGTGGTGATGGCACGCTTCTGCACATAGCGGAGCAAGCTGCAAGATATTCCATACCGGTTACGGGTATCAACCTTGGTAATCTGGGTTTTCTCACTGAATTTGCAGAAAATGAAACTGAACATGCCCTGGAGCGGATACTCGCAGGCAAGGTTGTTATAGAAAACCGCCTGATGCTCAAAACACGGGTGCTACGGGTAGACCACGCTGAATCTTATCGTTATGCACTCAACGACATAGTCATCAATAAATACACATTGGATAGGCTGCTCCACCTTGCCACCAGGGCTGGAGATGACTACATCACCACGTACAAGGCAGACGGACTGATTTTTTCTACGCCAACAGGCTCTACAGCCTATAACTTGTCTGCTGGCGGGCCTCTGGTTTACCCCGGCCTTGATACAATTCTGGTCACTCCCATTTGCCCATTCATGCTCAGCAGCCGTCCCATCATACTTCCAGCAACAACACCAATTAGTACTGAATTTGAAAGCCGGGGTAATGCTGAGTCAGCTCAGGTTATTGTGGACGGACAACCATGCTGGGAAATGCACGATGGAGATAGACTTGAAGTCGAACCTGCAGAGCATCGTCTACATCTCATCGCTTCCCCAGCCAGAGACTACTTCACCATTTTACGTAACAAGCTGCACTGGGGTAACCTTGACAGGTGAGTGACTCGCTTGCCTTAGATATGTACTATTTTTTCTTTTTAATTCTGTATTTTTTCATTTTGTACTGCAAAAGACTTTTTGTTATTCCTAGTTTTTCTGCAGCCCGGGCCTGCACATGATTCGTCTCATCAAGTGCCTGAATAAGCATCTTTTCTTCTATAGTATACAGCACATCATTAAGACTTACGGTATCAGGCAGCATCTGTTTAAGATCAAGCCCCTCACTCCAACTGTTTTCCTCAAGTGGCTGTAGAGAGTCAGGCTGCACATCGTCAGACTCTATAACGCTGTTATTACAAAGTATACCTGCCCTTTCTATAGTATTCTCCAGTTCTCGAATATTGCCTTCCCACGGTAATTTCATCAGCAACCTCATAGCGTCAGGTGAGATTGCCAGTTCAGGTTTACCCAACTGTTTACTGAATTTTGCAATGAAATAGTCAACAAGAAGGTGCATATCATCCATGCGCTCCCTGAGTGCAGGCAATGCAACATGAATAACATTCAATCTGTAAAAGAGATCTTCCCGAAATCGGCCACCAGCAACCTCTTCTTTTAAATCACGGTTAGATGCACTGATAATTCGAACATCCACCTCAAAGGTTTTACTGCCTCCCACCCGTTCAAAATTCTTTTCTTGTAACACACGCAAAAGTTTTGACTGTAATGCCAACGGTATCTCTCCGATTTCATCAAGAAATATTGTCCCTTTGTCTGCCAGCTCAAATCTCCCTTTGCGCATAGCCACAGCCCCTGTAAAAGCACCTTTTTCATGCCCAAACAATTCACTTTCTAGAAGGTTTTCAGATAACGCGGCACAGTTCACTGTAATGAAAGCCTCCTTCTCTCGTGGACTGTTCATATGAATTGCCTTGGCTACAAGTTCCTTGCCAGTACCGCTTTCTCCTGATATGAGAACAGAAGCTGGAGTTGGCGCTACCTTCTCTATCAACTCATATACCTGCTTCATTCGTGGGTTCTTGCCAACCATACCGCTAAAGCCACTCTTGCCTTTAATCTCACTACGCAACCTGGTGTTTTCCAGAACCAGTGAGTGGAGCTGAACTGCTTTTTGGGTATTAACAAGCAGCTCATCATTTGAAAACGGTTTTGCAAGATAACTGAATGCACCGGCTTGCATGGCTGCTACGGCTTTTTCCACTTCCGCATAGGCCGTGATCATAATTACCGGAAGCTCATCATTTACGTCTTTAATCTTGTGAAGCAACTGAATACCGTCTACTTCTGGCATCTGCATATCAGTGATAACCAGATCGAGGTCAAGTTGTTTGACCATTTCATAACCTTCGGCGCCCCCCGGAGCAGTAAACACCTCATACCCCTCATCCCGAAGCAATTCGGAAAGAACAACAAGATAATTGGGCTCATCATCAACAATCAAAATAGAGTACATATTTCCTCTTCCTTATCTTGGATTGGGAGAATTACAATCAATTGGTAAATAGCAGTTTAATGGTTCAGAGTATTTTTCATCTGCTGAAGAACCTCAACAGGTACATAAACATTTTTTCCTCCAGCAAGCATAGTTCCTGGACGAATATCTCCATGATAGTCGCTCCCGCCGGTAACCACAAGACCATACCTTGATGCAAGAGCACTTAATTGCTTCCTATTTTTCGTTGAGTGCACGGGATAATACACCTCGATCCCATCTAATTCATGTTGCACGAGTTGCTTCACAAGTTCTGGTATTTTTCTGAGCGAATTGTCGATTGTTGCAGGATGAGCAAGAACTGCAAGCCCCCCAGCTGTATGAATGCATCGTATTGCTTTTGCTGCATCCATTATCTTGCGTGGTACATACGCAATTGCTCCCCTTTTTAAAAGGCGCGTAAAAGCCTCATCAAGGGATCGCACATACTGTTTCTCAACAAGTACCTGTGCAATGTGAGGCCTGCCCATCTGCCCAACCTTAGATTTTTGCTGTACATCTTCGATGGTTAAGGACAACCCATGTGAACAAAGTTTTTCAATAATTTTCTCATTCCTCTCTATACGTGCGGCCTGGATCTCATGCAAAGCCATGTTTAGCTCCTTATTCTTGGAGTCAACAAAATACCCTAGCAAATGAAGGTGTTGGTCGTTGTGAACAACGCTTAACTCAATTCCAGGCACTACTTCCAGGCCAATCTGCTCACCTCTTTCAACGGCTTCAGAGGTTCCCTCCATAGTGTCATGATCGGTAATTGAGATAGCTTTCAGGTCCCTGGCCACTGCAAGTTCTACAAGAGCTGCCGGTGTAAGAGTGCCATCAGAGAATGTTGAATGCACATGTAAGTCTATAGACATAACTTTTGTCCAGTTTGAGAATGATTGAGAATAGGCCAAAGCAGGTCAAAACAGTATACACCTGAAAGGCGAAGAGCAAGCTATTGCCCAAGAGAGACAGATACCTTTAGAAGAGATATTAGCTCATATGAATTGAATTTTCCCTTTACTTTTCCGGTTGTTGTCCGATACAGTCTGAACACCTTTTTATTAATTGACCTCTGGATACTGACCCGGCACCTCGAAAATGGAAGAAATTCATGTATGGTTGCGAGCAACGTCTGCACCTTCACAGGTGCCAGAGTACACGAGTTGCACGCGACCAGACTCTGCATCTACGGAGACACCTGATGCGAACAGCAATTGTTATCGGCCTCGCCCTATTTCTTGTTACAAGTTGTGCCCGGGTTCCTGAGCCCATAGGATATGAGCACACAGTACAACCAAAAATGCAGGCGGCGTACCACTGGGACGTACTGGCAAGTGATGTGGCCAACAGAATCAACAACGAACTTATCATCCACGATTACGCCCAGACTCCGGTCTTCGTAAAAACCACCTGCGGCAATGAGGATACCCCCTGTAAGCCCCATGAGACCAGCACCTTCAACGAAGCTTTTCGAGACCTGCTTATAACTGAGCTTGTTAGATTTGGCGTACCCGTTCGTCAGCAATACGATGAAGAAGCTATTACCGTCCATTACAAGGTTCAACTTATCTATCATAACAGCTCACGAGTGCGGACAATTCGACCGGGCCTCTTAACTGCACTGACTACAGGAATTATGGTATTCCGAAATGCACCTGTTGAATTTCAAGCTATTGCTGCCGCCGGGATACTCGACTATCTAAACACAACGGCAGTTAATAGTTCTGATCATGAGGTGCTTATAACAACCTCCATGGTCACCAACGATCGCTACTTGTTTAGAACTTCTGATATCTACTACATTAATGACAAAGACTTCAACCAGTACAAAGAGAATGCAATGCAGCAAGGAGCAGAAATACAACTTGTAGCGCCTGATAGCCCTCAGGACAATGTAATTGATACGGTAACCCTACCCGACAAGGTGATCGAATATCCTGTCCCGATTGACGAAGAAATGATCACACCTGATATTTAAACCTACACTTCAAAATATGACTATGACTGATTATCTTCGCTCTATTATGCTGAAATCAATTGCACCACCTATTATTCTTCTTTTGTTTCTTTTGCCTGGTTGCTCGAAGTTTAACTGTACCCCGTTAGAGCGGTTTGCTGGAAGCAATACAGACCTTATTGCTTTTTCCTACACCATTGCGGATGACCTGACCTCATCCGCGCAACCACCACTTGTACCAATGCAGCCTGAAATGCCATTACTGGTCACCACATTCGTTGATAACAACGCTCTTGAAAAAACCTCTAAATTTGGCCGCGTTCTACAAGAGCACATCAGCTCACGGCTGGTTCAACTTGGCTACTCAGTTAAAGAAATCAAATTGACTGAAAATATACTTATTGAACCCGGCTCTGGAGAGTCTATTTTATCAAGAGATCTCGCAAAAATTTCACCCTCAGTAAAAAGCCAGGCAGTTCTAGTTGGGACAGTTTCCAGAGCTCAGCGAACACTTTATGTTTCAGCACGATTCATAAACCCTATCACCAGCTCTGTTATTTCATCAATGGACTATAAACTCTGCATGGATGATACCATCACAGCCATGTTCAACCTGCAACCGGAAAACGTATCCAATGAGATAAAAGAGCCACCTCGCCCTAAACTCAACTCCATCCTCTACTGAATACAGGTGACCTATACTTTATTGCAACATAATCGCTTTTCTACATGTCATAACGTAATAAATTGATTATGCTTGTACGATAACAACGTCTTATCACTACCTACCATACAACGTGTACTGAGAACAAAACAGACAATGAAAAGTCAGGAACGAAGAACAGCGCAACGGGTGCAGCTTCACGCTACAGTGAATGTAATAATAGAGAAACAACTCCTTGCAGCTGGTACCACGCTAAAAGACATCAGTCTGGATGGGATCAAAATCGACACAACTAACACACTGCCAGTAAATCAGATCTGCGATCTGGAAATTACAATAAGCGGCCCATCAAGCATTCTACAGCTCTGCGCTAAAGGTAGAATACTTCGTCAGGATACACACTCCACTGCGGTGAAATTCACTGAATTAGATATAGACACCTATATGCATTTAAAGAACATCGTACATTACCAGCGGGCCCCTGAACAATCATAACCCTCGCTATCTCAACGTTCCTCAAGTCCCGTACGATCAAGGAGTTGTATAGTTCTTCCCTGCACCTCTATCAATCCTTCCTCTGACATCTTGCCAAGTATTCGTGACAATGTCTCTGGAATGGTTCCGAGTAAACTTGCAAGCTGTCCTTTAGATATCTCCAACTGAACACTGTCCCCACCCTGCTCTTCAGAGAGGTAAAGAAGGTAAGCAGCAAGCCTTGCCGGTACTTCTTTTAAAGATAATGATTCAATTTGGCTTGTAAATCTCCTCAATCGCATAGAGAGCATAGCCAGCATATTCAATGCAATTGAAGGTGACTGGCTGACAATATGAATAAAACCTTTGCGTGGGAAAAACAGAACACGTGTTGCCAATAATGCTTCAGCATTTGCAGGAAAGGGCTGGCCATGAAACACCGGAACCTCACCAAATGGTTCCCCTTCACCAAAAATATGTAAAATCTGTTCTTTGCCCTGCAATGACATTTTAAATATTTTCACCTTGCCTTCAGCCACAATATAGAATCCATTGCCATCATCACCTTCAAAAAAAATTGTCTCTCCACGGCCATACCGCTTCTCAACAACAATCTTACCAATTTCTGCAAGCTCTTCTTCAGGTAATCCGTGAAAGAGTCTGTTAGAAGCCAGGGTGCTGTGCTTGTCCATAATTAATCCTGTGAAGATGAGAAAAGAAACGCTTTTATCAATAGTAGTATTTATAGTAAGATGTGATGTTATTTATACCAGCTTACAGTACCACTGTAAAAAATTCTATTACAAGTAACCTCTGTTGTCGGATACTTCCCTCAATTGTTCTATACATAACCATTTGTTGAGGATATCCGTAGTGTGCCTCTCTGACTACCAACCATGAACAGTAACAGAAAGATTGTCCACATTGATATGGATGCTTTTTTTGCTTCCGTGGAACAACTTGACAATCCTGCACTCAAAGGAAGACCCGTCATCGTTGGCGGTAACCCGGACAGCAGAGGGGTTGTTGCTGCCTGCTCATATGAGGCACGAAAATTCGGCATTCGATCCGCAATGTCATCAGCCAAAGCTGTACGACTCTGTCCACATGCTGTTTTTACACGACCACGCATGTCACGATATCGTGAAATTTCAGCACAGATCATGGAAATATTCTATGAATATACTGACCAAGTAGAACAACTATCTGTTGACGAAGCCTTTCTTGATCTTACAGCAAACAGGTTCCAGGAACCTTCTGCCAGTGTGCTCGCTGAACGCATACGCCAACAAATCCATCACAACACCGGATTAACCGCCTCTGCAGGTATTTCCTGTAATAAATTCCTGGCAAAAGTTGCTACAGACATTAACAAACCCAACGGGATGACAATAATTCCACCATCCCAGGTACTCGATTTCCTTGCCCAGTTACCTATAGGGAAATTTTATGGTGTAGGTACCGCTACTGAGAAGAAAATGGAACGTATTGGTGTTAAAACAGGAGCAGACCTCAGAAGGTTTTCAAGAGAAGAACTTTCCTTTCATTTTGGGAAATCTGGCGGGTATTTTTATGACATCTGCAGAGGTGAAGACCCACGTCCGGTTAAAAACTCTTCTACCCGTAAATCCATTGGCAGTGAAACAACCTTGGCCGAAGACATCATCGAGATAAACCAGATTCAACAAATTTTACATGAACAGGCAAGATCTGTTGCTAACAGTCTTCATAAACGAGATTTTGGTGGATATACTCTGACCTTGAAAGTACGTTACCATGACTTCCTTACAGTTACTCGTTCCACAACTGTAAGATCTCCAATCTTTACCACTGAAGATATCATGCTCTTCCTGCCAAGGTTACTTGAAAACACAGAGGCCGGTCGAAAAAAAGTGAGACTTCTTGGTGTGACAGTGTCTGGTCTGTTTGTGAAAAACTCAGTCCCTGTTCAGTTACGCTTACCATTCCCATCTGACTTCAGAATGAGAAAGGGTTAGGTGTTACACTCTTCAATGACTACTCATTTCAAGTCGGATTGAAATGATTAATATCCGACGCTTGTCTCACTTTGGGAAAAGGTTTATGATGTGCCCTTTTACAAAAACTCAACCGCCAAATCATACTACTTATCATGAAAGATCTGCTCTGCTCTATATTTAACATCTTCCGTTATGCTGGGAGAATTATAAGTCTTATTCGAAATGCATTTTTCAACACGCTTTTTTTGGTGCTTATAGTCATTGTCCTTATCAGCTATTTCAGCTCATCATCTCCTAATATTGTCCCAGGCAGTATCTTAAAGCTTTCTTTGAACGGAAATATAGTTGAAGAACAGAGGCCAACATCGCCTTTTAACGCTATGATTTCTGAAGCACTCGGCACTGAAGATGAACCACAGCAGATTGTCTTGCAGGATGTGCTTGATGTCATCAACGCTGCCAGCGCAGACTCTGCTATCCTAGCCATACTCCTTGATCTTAAAGGGTTAGACAAGATTGGCCTGAACCAGATGCAAACCATTGGAAGTGCATTAAATACTTTTAAGGAGCACGGAAAAAAAGTCTATGCTGCTGAGGATTTTTATACCCAGAAGCAATATTACCTGGCCTCTTATGCTGACACAGTGATTTTGAACCCTATGGGTGGAGTAGATATTCACGGTTTTGGTATGTATCCTTTGTATTTTAAAGACGCTTTAGACAAACTACAGATCAACTATCACGTTTTTCGAGTTGGGACCTATAAATCTGCAATTGAGCCTCTAATCAGAAACTCCATGTCAGATTATGCGCGTATACAGAATGCTGAATGGTTAAGCGTCCTATGGGCTAATTATACTAAAGATGTTACAGCACAACGCGGTCTCTCACCGTCGGCCCTAAACGAATATGTAGAAAACATCGACAAACATCTTACTATAACTCGCGGAAACACTGCGCAGGCAGCACTTGACAGCAAACTCGTTGATTTTCTTCTTACCAGAGAAGAGTTGAACGACCATTTGCAGTCAGCTGTTGGCACTAACAGTCTGGCAACAGTTTCTCTAAGCGACTATCTCGAAACTATCGACAGATCATATACCCTTACCAATTCAGAAAACGATCTGAAAATCGGAATAATCGTTGCTGAGGGTAACATTATCGGAGGCAAACAACCTGCCGGTATTATTGGCAGTGAATCACTAGGTGAAAGCTTACGTAGTGCCCGAGAGAACAAAACGGTTAAAGGAGTTGTGTTACGTCTCAATTCCGGAGGCGGTTCCGCCTTTGCCTCCGAGCTGATTCGCCAGGAGATATTAGAACTGAAAAAAGCTGGTAAACCTTTTGTTGTTTCCATGGGGACCATGGCGGCATCCGGTGGCTACTGGATTTCCGCTGACGCTGATCAGATATGGGCCTCACCCTCAACACTTACCGGTTCCATTGGAATTTTTGGGGCAATCCCGACATTTGAGCACTCACTCGCCCGTCTTGGCATTTACAGTGATGGTGTTGGTACTACTGACCTCTCGGCCGGTCTCAACTTGGCTCAACCGTTAAACCCTCGCTTAAAAGAATCTATACAGTTGACTGTTAATAACGGTTATGACCGCTTTCTTGACATAGTGGAGAATGGCCGACATATTCCCAGACACGAGCTACCAAGCATTGCGGAGGGCCGTGTCTTTGCGGGAGAGCATGCCAAGGAACTACAACTGGTAGATAATCTGGGCACTCTCGCTGACGCAGTCAAAGCGACCGCTGCCCTTGCCGGTATAGACGACTATGATCCAGTATATATAAAAAGGAAGACTTCAGCACGAGAGCAGGTTCTGCAACTACTATCTACTGCGGCTGTAACACTTTTCCCAGATGCTTCAGTATCCTCACAATTGCAAACACTCTATCAGCAGTTGCGAAGGGGATTTACGGATTTCATCCTTATGGATGACCCGAATGGCATATATGCCCATGCAATGCTACAACTCCCACATTGAGATGCTTTGAAATTCAGGCCATAGCAATAATATAAATCAAATGATATCAGCAACAGGTATCGACTTAAACAACACGAACGGGAGCCTGTCGGCTTGAAGATCAGTTATCCCTTTCTTCTCTTTTCTAGCATGTAATACGTTATGGACTTTCTCACACCAGAATTCATCATGATGCTTTGGGAGCGCCTTATCTGGCCTCTTATTCGCCTCATTATTTTCATTTCAGCAGGATTACTGCTAGCTAACTTTATCGAAGCCCTGAACTGGACACGCTGGATCGGTCTGCTCGCCCGGCCATTGACTAAATTGGGACATATGTCCGACACTTCCGGTGCGTCATTCTCTACTGCGATCTTTTCAGGAGTTGCTGCAAACACCATTCTTGCCGAAGCCTATGACAAACAGCAGCTCACGAAACGAGAACTCATTATTGCAAACCTTTTTAATAGCTTGCCTACATATTTTATTCATTTACCCACGATGTTTTTCATAACTGTGCCACTTATACATGGCGCGGCATTCATCTACATTGGAATGACGCTAGCAGCTGCAATTCTTCGTACCACATCAATTGTTATCATCAGCAGAATTATTCAACCTAAACCTGAGCGAGCCACTTCGACACAAGATACACAACCCCAAAAAGGAGCAATAGACTGGCAGGCAGCTATGACGAAAAGTTGGAAACGTTTTAGGCGACGCATTAAAAAAATCATTACCTTTACCGTTCCGATTTATACTATTATTTTCATCATGCACAGGGTGGGCTATTTTAGAGAATTGGAAATCTTTGCTTCACAGTATCTCACACTGATACCTTGGCTGTCTCCACAGGCAATGGGTATTATCACGCTACACCTTGCGGCAGAACTCACGGCTGGTCTTGCTGCCGCAGGTGCACTTTTACAAGAAGGTGCACTTCCTCAGCGGGAGATTATTCTGGCCTTACTGGTCGGAAATGTGCTCTCTTCGCCTCTGCGCGCTATACGACATCAGTTTCCGTATTATGCTGGAATATTCAAGCCGGCCATCGCTGCTCAATTGATTTTCTACAGTCAATCATTTCGAATACTCAGCCTGATTCTAGTTGGGGTTGTTTATTACCACCTGACTCTTTAGCCCAGATTTCTCATGATCATGTCATTAATATTCTTTTAAATAACTGCAATACAAGCTTGTCTCGGTTGGTAGGAAATTTAGGCCAGGGAGGGGTAGACACCAGATAGAAATTGAGAAGGTGAGATACGATAAGATAACTTACGAGATGGCCCGTTTAAATAATAAAAAAATACTGGTGCCAGCAGCGACTTTCAACACAAAACTGCTACAAACACCACAATAGTATAGCGGTATGAAGATAAAAAAGCGCAGCAAAGATTCAAACTTTTATTTGTAGTACCTAGGCATTGCCTTGCAAACTGGCATACCTGTCCCCTTGAGAGACAGTTTCCAAAACAAGCTCGGTCCATTCCCAGGATACATCAATTATTTTGAATCCAACCTCAAGCCCATTGTCTGTCTTCCGCATCCAACAGGGTTTGGCTACTATTTTGTAATGCCGACCATTACCTGATAATACCGCCTGATAGTAATACTTGCCGGCTTTAAACGTATCCCCGGCGCAGGACATCTTAAATCCATTTGTGGAAACGTTATCTACACTACCAGCTATAAGACGATGACCATCAGCAATATCACAAGAAAAACCGGCAACTTCACCGCGATCATAGCGTCTATTTAAACCACCGATGCGAGATTCTGTTTCCGCATACCTGTTCAACTTCATACGATCCATAATACAGCTCCACTTTTGGGTTAAGGCAAGCATCTCGTACAGATTCAATACGTTACACCAAACACAGTACTACAGATAGTATACCATGAAATGACACAATCATGTCATTAAAAATAAACAGATAGTATACCTTATCAATACCCTGGATTTTTTTGCCACTTGACATTCCTACAGGTTCTGGGTAACGAGTACATAGCATTCAGGTGCTCTAAATACGCCTTGCTTTTGGCTGTTGAGCATAAAAGGGAACTTCGTGAAATTCGAAGACGGGCCCGCCGCTGTAACCGGAGACAACTCCTGAACATAAGCCACTGTCCAAAAAAGATGGGAAGGCTCAGGAAGAGGAAGACCCGGGAGTCAGAAGACCTGCCTGAATTTTAACCAATTCGAATCGCGGACAGATTCGTTTGGCCTAATGATTTCGGATAACCAGGGATATCCCGGATCGCTTTATAGCTGATCCGGGTTTTTTTATGTGCAGTGTATATGTCATTTACCAGCCTTGACATGCACTATAGCCACCTCTGGGTGTTCATACTTACTGTCCGAAATGTATATTGAGTCAGGATACTGATGCGAAGTAATAACCAGCTATTATTTGGATCGCTTACCCTCTTCCTAATCGGCACTATAATTATGGCCACAGGAATGGGATTTATCTCGATCCCCCCGTTGCAGGTTATAAAGACAGTGCTGGTTAGCGTTTTTCATATTGCTCCTGACGGTGCAGATGTTAATCAAACCTTTTCCACCATCGTCATGGATGTACGGCTTCCACGAATTATTTCAGCAGCACTTGTTGGCGGTGGTCTTGCCATTGCTGGCGGAGTTTTTCAGGCCATTCTGCTCAACCCACTTGCAGATCCTTACACCCTTGGAATTTCCTCAGGAGCTGCATTTGGTGCCTCAACCGCTTTCATTCTATCTATTGTTGGCATTGCAATACCGATGTCATTTTCAGTGCCACTGTTCGCCTTTATTGGTGCTATTGCAACTCTAGCTGCCGTTTTTTATCTTTCTGCTGGAGACGCACGTCTTTCATCAAACACATTGATCCTTTCAGGTGTTATTGTAGCTGCCATACTTTCTGCAGGAATAGGTTTTATAAAATATATGGCCGACGAAGAGGTCAACATTATTATATTCTGGCTTATGGGTAGCTTTATAGGCAAATCCTGGCAAGATGTTTTGCTTTTACTCGGCATTATCAGCCCCTGTCTACTATTCTCCTGCTACTTTGCCCGCGATCTCAATATCATGGCACTTGGAACCACTACAGCTGATACTCTGGGTGTAGACAGTGCCAGGCTCCGCAGACAGCTTTTAATTAGTGCATCACTCATTACAGCCATCTGTGTTGCGGTCTCAGGTGTAATTGGTTTTATCGGCCTTATCGTACCTCATATGCTCAGGATGTTAACAGGCCCAGATAACAGAATATTGCTGCCAGCAACATTTATTTCCGGAGCTATTCTGTTGCTCGCTGCTGATACTATTACTCGTGCCATACTCCCCCACGAAATACCAATAGGCATCCTCACCGCACTTATCGGAGGCCCCTGTTTTTGCTATATTTTCCGTCAAAGACAATTGGGTGCAGGTTATGGCCGCTGATTTCAAATCACTCTATACGCTAAGCAATTGCAGCTTCTCATACCGTGGTTATCCCTGTCTTGACCAGATCTCCCTTTCTCTGGATTCTAACCGTTTCTATGGGCTCATTGGGCCAAACGGCAGTGGCAAGACGACTCTTATCAGTTTGCTCACCGGTACAACCAACCCCTCATCAGGTCGTCTTGAGTTCCACGGAAAACAGCTCCACACATATGGAAAACCTGAACTTGCACAATTACTGTCGCTTGTTCCCCAAAGCTTTTCCATGGAGTTTGAATACACAGTTTTTGAAGTGGTCATGATGGGTCGCCACCCATTTATTGGCCGCTTCGGTTCACCCTCTGAAGAAGATGTTGAACTGGTCAATTCATCACTTAAAACACTTGATATTCAACATCTGAAGGATCGCTATGTAACACGGCTCTCTGGCGGAGAGCGACAGCGTGTTCTGGTCGCTCGGGCTCTCGCTCAGAACACGGAAGTACTTATTCTCGATGAAGCCACCGCAAGTCTTGATATTCGTCATTCCATCGACATCATGAAAACATTGCGCGCCAGGGTTGATGAAGGTGGTAAAACAATAATTGCAGCAATTCATGACCTCGATCTTGCTGCTGCGTTCTGTGATGAACTTATTGTCATGAATGATGGTATTATCCATAACGCCGGGCCGGTTAAAACCATTCTTACGCCAGAATTGCTACAAGAAATATTTACAGTTAAGGCGGAAATCATCCACCAGGAAAATAGTGCTACCCATATTCATTACAGGTATACCAATGCGCATTAGAAAATATCGCATATACAATTTTATCCTGCTTCTTTTTCTCAGCATGGTTTATTTCTTTCCTGCAAGTCTGCATGCAGAAACCTTCATTGATGATGAAGGACAATCTATAACTTTCACACAACCCTTTCGCAGAATTATCTCACTCTACCCTGCGCATACTGAAAACCTCGCGTATTTAGGGTGCGACGACGAGCTCATAGGAATAGGCTCATCTGATATCTATCCGCAAAGTATTACAGGAAAGCCCCTCTTCAGTTATCGTGACAATATAGAGAAATTCCTGGCTGTACATCCTGACCTTATACTCATTCGGCCAATGATTTCGCGGTCCCAACCCGCACTCATTGAAAAGCTTCGCAAATCCGGCATCACTATTGTCTCTTTGCAACCCACTAGCATTGAGCAGATGTTCTCCTACTGGCAAGCTCTTGGGAAGCTCTCAGGAAAGGCGCCTCAGGCAGAGAAAATGATTCAAGACTTTAAGAAATCACTTACAGTACTGCAATCACGCAATCCGCAAGAGACTGAAAAACGTCCCCACGTCTACTTTGAGTCTATACATAGTAAGATGAAAACATTTGCTCCTTTGGCAATTACCATGTTTGCTCTTGATGCAGGAGGAGGTATAAATATTGCCGCAGAAGCCTCAGGGCGTAATAACAGCAACATTGCTCCATACGGTAAAGAACGACTTCTCGCAAAGGCTGAAAAGATAGATGTTTTTCTGAGCCAGGTAGGCAGAATGAACAGAGTTACTCTTGCAGATATTTATAACGAACCTGGATTTCAACTTATCAAGGCTGTGCGGACTAAATCCGTTTTTTTAATAGAAGAAGAAATCGTTTCAAGACCCACCATGCGGCTACTTACAGGAATCAGAAAAATACAAAACATTCTGTATCCTGACCTGGGATTAAAACAACAGGAACTGGCCAGGCATGAATCACATGACAACCCTCAGCTCAAATGGTAATAGCGATGCAATCAATTCTTTACATAATCGGAACTGGCCCAGGCGATCCGGATCTTCTCACACTCAAGGCATTCAACACCTTACGCCACTGTCCTGTCGTCGTCGCGCCAAAGGGAGCCAAAAGTGGTAAGTCAACGGCTCTGTCGATTGTAGAGCAGGCTGTTGACCTCTCGGAGAAAAACGTCCAGGAAGTCTATTTTCCAATGAAGAAAGTTAAACTCGAAGAGAAGCTTCACCCAGAGGTTGAAGCCGCCTGGAACGATACGGCCATGAAGGTTCTCGAATTACTTGACTCCGGAAATGATGTTGCATTCCCAACCCTCGGTGATCCTGCCATCTATTCTACCGGCTACTACCTGTATGACACCTTGCTCGCCATTCGTCCTGACACGCAGATACAATTCATCTCAGGAATTTCGGCCATGAGTAGTTGTTCTGCCTCAACACTCACACCAGTATGCCTGGGTGATGATATGCTCGCAGTAATTCCTGCAACGTTCTGTGAAGATAAAATCCGTAAAGCACTTGAGGACTTTGATGCTGTCGTCCTCATGAAAGTGTATCGCGTTATGGACCGCATCTGCAACCTGTTACGTGATGCTGGTCTGCTTGAGAATGCAATCTATGTTGAAAAAGCAGGAATGCATGATCAACGAATTATCAGTGACCTTTCTACGGTACCGGAAAACCCACATTATTTTTCTACCATCATCGTCCGTAAACGAGGAACAGGGCCGGTAGCAGGAATTCACTGATTTCGCGCCACCATATACCAAACACAGCTCACTGTCGCAGAGTATCTATCGCTCTGCGACAGTGTTTCCCCCGCCCAATCTTTCACTGTCCCGCACATCATCTCCTAAAACCAGTACGCTTTTTCATTGACCTGCCCTAACTCCATTGCATATTATATAAATATACTACCCGCATTTCTCATGAACATTTTGTCACAATTCTTTTACGCAACAGTTATGTAAGGCCCTCTGTTCTGGTTTTACCATTATGAATTTCTACACCATGTTCACCATAGATCAAGTCAGGTTAGAAGTTCAAACTGACGCAACATAACGGGAAACGCGAAGATGAAAAAACAGATTCTCATAGGTGTAGACGACTCACCAACCAGCTCTCAATCATTAGACTACGTAGCCCATCTATTTGCCCATCACTATGATGTCGATTTTCTTCTGCTTAACTGTCATAGCCATACAGCATCATCCTTCCCCGAACCGGAAGACTCGCGAAACAGCCTGACGCCAGATAATCTTTCAAGCAAAGGGGCCCAGAAAGGACACAGACTGCTGCAAAAGGCAAGACTCAAGCTTGAGTCACATAATATAGCCAGCAGCAGGATCACTACCGTCTGTAAACCGGCAAGCCATATTGCAGACACCATTCATATGCATGCAGGGAAACATCTTGTCGACTCACTGGTGGTCGCCCGGAGAGGTGTTGGCATTGTAGGAGAACTACTTTTAGGCTCGGTTTCTTCAGCACTATTCGACAAGTGTCGTGCCATCCCGCTCTGGATAATAGATGGCAGCATTCAATCCGATAAATTTCTGATACCTGTTGATGGCACCCCGCCTTCACTGATGGCTATCGATCACCTGGCTCATGTCTTTGCTGGCCGAAACGATATAAAGTTTTATCTTTTCCATGCCAGAGGTTTTTTATCACCACCACCTTCATGTAAACCTGAAGATTTTTACAATAAGTGGGGGAAGGATTGGTGCGATACGCACCTCTCAGGAAATGGCTGTATGTTTACAGGCCCAACAGAATTGCTCACTGATGCCGGTATTGATAAGCAATGCATTAGAACTCTACCGGAAACCTCCGCCTTGGAAGAAAGTACCGCCATTATTAGCAGTGCACGTAAAAACAATTGCGGTACTATTGTGATTGGTAGACGACCACTACATAAAGTCAAAGGGATTCTCGGTGGAGTTTCCAAACGGACAATACTTCAGACAGAAAATCTTGCTTTGTGGGTGGTAGGGTAAAATACAGCTCATCTACCCTAGGGTCCAAGCACACATAAACGCAGTTAAGATCTCTACCCTTTTACATTTTACCTTTAGGACGCACTATAGCCATAGCCTCCTTGCCTGGTACTAGATATTGCTGGGCCAGTTTTGTAATTTCCGATGCTGTAATGGAGTCAATATCTGCAAACAAGGTCGCTGGCCAGGTCAACAATTGCGGATACCTTGTTGAGTTTGCCAATACTGAGTACAACCAATAGTCGTTTTTCCTCACGCTATCTTTAAGCCCGGTCATGAGCGGCCCCTTAATACGCTCCAACTCTTCGCTGGACACACCCTCTTTTCGCAATTGTTCTGCAATCTTTTGTATCTCAGAAACAATTTCCTGCTCTCTCCCAGGGGCCACAACTACCTGGGCCAAAAATATCCCATACTCTTCATATACTCTACTCGGAGAGCTACTTACAGTTGGTGCATAACTCGCACCAAGTTTTTCACGGATAACCAGACGTAAACGTTCACGGAGCAATTCAGCAAGTACATGAAGCCTTCTTGTTCTTTGTATATCCCAAAATCCTGAAGTCGGCCAGGCAACAAGAATAATCGATTTTTCAATGGATGATGTAACATCTACCACAAGATTTTCGCCAACAGGAAAGGTACGTTGCGATGATTCTACAGCAATTTGCTCACGCTGTGGCAGTGATCCAAAGTAGTTCAAAACCAATTGCTTCATCTGTTCCGGATCAAAATCGCCAACAATAGCAACTTCCATGCTCCCATGTGAAATTTGAGGCAATAACCAGTCCTGAATCTGTTTAAGCTGTAATGCTTCAACCTGCTTGAGTGGTGGCAAACCCGCTCTCATGTCGCCACTCGCAAAAAATGGTTCAACTTCTGTCTGAATAGCTCCCTGAAGAGTAGTCTCCATACTTTCGTAAAACTGGCGCACTGTATTCTGGGCCTTAACATACGCCTGTTGACGTAAGCCGGGATCAGAAATTAAACTATACAATAACTGCAACAACAGTTCAGAATCATCGTTTACAGCACTTCCATGCCAACGCAAACTTTCTTCACCAATCGAAAAATGTACATTTACTGTGGTTCCTGACATAAGGTCTGCAAGTGCCGATCGTTGGAGCGTTCCAGTTCCTGAGTCATTAAGTACTTCATTTGCCATCAGGGTAAGGCCTGGAAGAGGTTCAGACAGCTTACCTTTTCCTACATCTACTACTACTTTGACTGTATTAGGCTCAAAGTCTGTTCTCTTCAAATTAACAACAACATTATTGGCAAAAGTAATTCTGTCGACATCAAGTATCGCATCTTTTTCGCTTGTGACAATACTGTCCTGAGCAACTCTTTCCGGGTAAAGGTATGGGAATTCACCTGTAACATTTTCACTGTACGGAGCGGGCTCTACATCCTGAAACTTGGTATATTGAGAAGCTATCGTCTTTTCCGCATCATCTCCTTCAATTTCAGCATCTCCATAAACAGACACTATCCTGTTTACAGATGACCAGTCTTTTCGAAATATTTTATTCACATCGTCTACTGTCATTGTTGCAAGAAGAGTTGAATACAATTCAAGTTCCTGCTCAGGGGATTGAAAAACACGATTTTCACTGAATTGATGAATAATGGCCCTGGCCAGCATTTCAGAGTCTCGACTTTTTTTAGTCAAAACAGCTGATTCCAACCCGGTCAAAATATCTTTTTTTACACGCTCTACCTCTTCCTGCTGAAACCCAAAAAGAATTGTCTGGCGAAGAGCAGAATCCAGAAGCTCAAGAGTTTCCGGCCACCTCTCACCACTCGTCTCTGCTACTATTGTCGAATATCGTATGCGTTGCAGCAGACCACCAGAGTAATATCCGAGCCCAGCAACCAGATCACCTTTCTGCTCCTCAAGTTTCTGAAGTCGATTGGCCATGGCTAGTATGGACGCGTACCGTTGGAGCTCTTCCATTTCAAGCAATCTTGAGTCATTTTCCGGTGTATTGTTCCATAAGGACTCTATGGCAACTTTTGTTCTGCCCAGCTCTTTTTCATAATGATAAAACACCTCTTCACCATACGTTTCCAATTCACCGATATCAGGACATGTTGCTTCACCTCCGTCACCAACCAGTGGCGAAAACAATTCTGTAATCACAGGTAAAACCTCTTCTCCTTGTATGTCTCCAACAAGAACCAGTATCATATTCTCCGGGCGATACCAGGTATCATAATAGTTTTTCAATACGTTTCGATCTGCTGTCTGTAGTACAGACTTTTTACCAATAACCTGCCGCTCAGGCAGTAATGTTCCTCGATATTTAAACGTGCTGGCTGCAACAAAAGCTCTGTATGAGGCCGAATCACGACTTCGTTTTTCCGCTAGGATCACTTCACGTTCTCTATCAACCTCCTCTTCCAGCAACAGTGCACCTCGAGCATAATCAGCCATAACGGTTAGCCCTTTTCGCAGGACATCCATGGTACCAACCGGTAGCATAATATTATATACTGTCTCGTCGTAGCTGGTATGAGCATTAGTATCACCGCCAAAACTCATGCCAATATCCTGAAAAAAATGCACCAGTTCTCCTGGTGGAAAATTTGTCGTCCCGTTAAACAACATATGCTCTAGAAAATGTGCAACTCCTCGCTGATCCTCATTTTCATTGAGGGAACCGGCTTTGATATACAGATAAAGAGCAACACGGTCTTTAGGCTCATGGTTTTCCATGACCACATAGCGCATTCCGTTTTCTAATTCGCCTCGAATAAGGGATGGGTCAGGTTTTAAATCACTATACTCTGATGGCCATCCAGAAATGACACATTCATTAGACTTTTTGGTTGCCCAAGTTAGATCAGCACTAATAGCAAGGGCAAAGAATACAGCCAGGAAAAGAAATGCGTTTAAGAAACGTTGAGATATATTCATGTCATCTTCATAATAAAAAGGGCCTGTCGGGTAGTACAACAGGGATATAATAGTTAAATAAAAATATGCCGTAACGCCTGAAATACAAGATCTTTTCTCTAAAAGAAAATGACATCGCAAAATACATTTTACGTTTGTGCTACATGACTGCGGAGAGTATATAGACAAGATGTCATATAAAACTTGTGCTTACGACGAACAGACCGAGAAAGTTAAGGGATGTCTGATTTATAATTACAATTGGGATAATCAATATTTTGCACAATACAATTCCATTCTGCTCCAAATACCCAAATGCCGCCTTCCCTTCAAATCCTTTACTATTACAATGTATTAAACAATGGATAACGACATATGAACCTTAAAGGAAAAACTGCTCTCATTCCCGGAGCCTCCCGTCCAATCGGTCGTCAAGTTGCCCGCCGATTTGCAAGAGATGGTGCCAATCTCATTTTACCTTGGTATGACTGGCCCGAATCTGTAAGCGAGATGGAGGCAGAATTTTCCAGTGCAGGCATAGAGATATTTTCAGGTCATTGTGACTTACGGGATCTTGCTGCAGTAAAAGAGTTTATCAACCGGCTCAAAACTCAATTTCCCACCATAGATTACCTGATAAATAATATAGAGCGCGGAGGTATGCCTGTAGTTCATGGATCTTACGAGCATGAACATAATACGGACCAGTGGAACATCGAAATGGATACCACCCTCAAGGCTAAATGGAACCTTTTCCAAACTGTACGACCATTAATGCAAGGAGAATGTGCAGTAGTAAACGTTTCTTCAATTGCAGGAATCTGTGGTCGAAGTGGCCCGGTAGCGAATTTTTTCAATGATGGGTACAGTGCTGCCAACTCCGCCGTTCAATCATTTACCAGACAATGGGCCCGTGAGGGTGCTCCAAACATTCGGGTAAACGAACTCATGCTTGGTCTTATCAGTAGCAGGCATGGAGATAACACCCGTGGCTGGTCAGCACTATCAGAAAAAGAACGCCAGGATCTTATAGATCATACACTTGAACATCGCCTTGGTACTCCGGAGGAGGTTGCCGAAGCTATCTATTTCCTGGCTGTCCATGCAACATTTGTCACCGGCACAGTGCTGAAAATGGATGGAGGATATACACTTGGTCAGGACATTGTGCCTACACTTCCACCTGGTATTTTATAATATTCAACCAGTCAGAGCCAATATTTATGCGTGCTAGTTTTTTCCTCTATTGTACTGGAGCAAATACAGGTCAACCAATTCACTGATTGTGTAGGTTGAAAAAACACCATCCTGGTAAATCGGAACCTCTCTATAATCGTGTTGAAGGGTTAGAACGTCTGATTTTGCAGATGTATCACCAAGCAAGCTCAGGCACCATACCGCAAGGCCCGGAACCTCTGCATCATCTGAAGTAAGATACGCTCGCAAATCTTCTCCCACGCCGGTCTCCACCATCTGCTTCTTGCAAGCCTGGCAAAGCCTGCCAACACCCCAAAGCAAGCCACGTTGAAGCATTGGCAATTCAAGAAAATTACCATCCTGAAAGAGTTCAGGCCCATCTTCACGCGTATAGGAAATGAGCATATGGAGATACTCCTCTGCCAACCGAACATCCATAGTCATTATTTCAGCCATGGCTTCTGGTGCACCCCAGCCGATTCCTCCTGACTCATCATTTAAACTCCAGAGAAAACGGCGCATGATTACTCTTGCGGCCTCTATATTACTCTCAGCAATTGCAGGAACAAACCAGCCAAAAGCACTTACAGCATGCCACTTAACTTGCAGGGAAGTCGAACACAATGCAGAAAAAAGAGGATTAATTATTTCTGCTGGCTGAAATGAAACCAAAACTTCTTTAACAGATACTAGATCTTCTAAAGCTAATATCTGTAAGATTTCTTTTTTTATTGTTCGCCTGCTCATTGTTTATAATTCCCCTGATATTTACAAATAAAACACGATAACAAAGTCAATTACACAATATTTTTCTACCTGGAAAATGGAAATTGGGGAGGTGGCTCAGGAGATAACATGAGAGGTAGCGACTAATTTAGCGGAAAGTCAGCCCGAGAATGGTAATTTATATTTCAGGCATCAAAATCGTCAATACGTTTCATCCCCTCCATGATCAGCGCCATAAAACCGCCAATTACATCATTCTGACGACGGGATGAAGGGATTCCCTGAGTAAATTTAAATCTGCCATTTTTCATACCCAGAGCCTTGAAAAATGCTTCTTTTCCGAAAAGATTTTGAATGTCAGCATGAATGAGTTCACCCTCATTAAACATTAACGTGGCACGAATCTCTTCTTCTTCAAGCTTCAAGACACCTGTTTTTTGATTAGAGTTAACCATTTGGCAGAGTTCTACAACCGGCATGTCAGCAATCTGACCAACCATTCCTGAGGCAAGTTCTTCTGCACGCTGCTCATTTATTGCGGTGATACGATTAACCAGGAGTTTATAAAAGAACACCTGTAGAGCCGGGAAACGCGTAAGTATATGACGAAAATCTTTCTGGTTCATCACCGCCAGCTGAGTAGGCTCTGCTGCTATAATCGTAGTGGTTACAGGGTCACCCGACAGCAAACTCATTTCACCAAAAACATCACCTCGAACAAGTTCAGCCAAGGTGATACCCTCGGCATCAAGAACCTCAACCTTACCTTGGACAATGATAAAGAGGTTTATGCCAGGATCCCCTTTCTGAACAATAGGGAAGCCCCACGGGTAATCACTAAGTTTAAGAAGCGTCGCCAAATCAAGAAGATCATCATCTTGAAGTGGCTCGAAAATCTCTATTGTTCTAAGTAAACCTGCAAATTTAGCAACATTTTTGATTTTTTCTTTCCTGTCAGATGCCGCCAGCAATTTCATCTGCAGTGTTTCGAATCCCTTCTTTTTCTTAAACTCAAATCGTATAAGCCCGGTACAGCCGCCACAATCAAATTTTGTCAAGCGACGCTCACCATCTTTGAGGCTCTCATAGGATTCATCTTCTGAGGCAATACGCACAAGAACAGAAGCAAGAGTCATACATGTGGGTTTAGCCACAGGCAAAGTCAGAATCCCCTCTTCAACCTTTAGGTCCTCGCCTACATTGTATAAAGGACAATGATTATCTTCAGTAATGATAAATATGCCGTTTCGAAAACGCATTACGAGCCTTATCAGTCAGACCTGCCAAATAAGATATAAATGGCAAACCCGAGTGCTATGGCTCCCCCAAAAACTACCGGCAGAACTTTTTCCATTTGCAATTCACCATTTACGATAAGAGTACCCATATAGTCTGTGCCAGAAACCCACCAGACACCAATAAGTAGACCAATAAGTATAATATCCTTAAAGCTTTGCTTATACAGCAGATAAACCATCAAAGCTACAAAAGGCACCATAAACCAAGGGTTAGTAAAAAGTCCAACGAAGTCAACATCCACTATCTGCTGGTCAAGGTGAGTCGATTCAAACCACTCAATAATTCCTGAAAACATACTCGTACAGATCCCACGTAAAATTAGTATTCACCAATTCACTTCACGCCAATTAAGGGCTAATGCCTCGATACCATATTGGGCTCACCCCTATGGTATATACGGAAGCGACCATTTGTATTCAGTCTTCATATACCATAACACCTAAATTCTGCACAACCTATTAACTAACCCACATTTTTCATGAACATTTTGTCAAAATTCGTTTAAACAACAGTAATAGAAGGCAATCCATTCAGCTTTTAATCTTTGAATTTCAACAAAATGTTCACCTGAGGTCACACCGCACAAAACGACCTTTGTCAGCATTTTGGCTGTAAATATAGCCTACTACGATGTATCGCCAGAACGTTGAACGACAACACCTGAGCTCCTAAGAAATTCAGGTTGTCGGCCTATTGTCTCACAAATTGCAAATTAATTTCCACCTATTTTCCATAAACTTCATATTTCACTAAACCAAATCAGCTTCGGATTAATCTGTTTACAGGTTTAAACAACAAACTTCATGCTTCCATATTGTTATCTGGCGATACACACAGTATTATCCCAGACTCTTTGATAAAGCCTATGCTTGGTACCCTTTATTTTACTTCACACATGTTGTTATGATTTCTATAAAAAAACAACCGATGTATCTCTACCTGCTTGTGCTCACCATCTGTGCGACCTCAGGTCTGCACCTTTGGAGAACCCTCTTTGACAATTTTTCAGTGCATGTCATTGGACTTGATGGGTATCATATTGGTATTCTCCAGTCGATACGAGAAATACCAGGTTTTCTCTGTCTGCTTGTTGTATACGTTCTGCTATTCATACGTGAACATAGGTTGGCTGCTCTCTCAGTACTTTTCCTGGGTGCTGGCGTTGCGAGCACTGGCTTTTTCCCAAGCTTCACTGGTATTATCTGTACCACCACCATCATGAGCTTCGGCTTCCACTATTTTGAGACGACGAACCAGTCACTTACCCTACAGTATTTTGACAAACAACAAGCCCCACTTGTGTTTGGAAAACTACGCAGTATTGCATCGGCCAGCTCTATTATTGTAAGCGTATTGGTATTCCTGCTCGCACCATTCCTCAGCTACACCCAGCTTTATGTTTTGTTTGGAGGGGCAATCATCATCGCCGGACTCTGGTCATTTACCAAAAATCCTGTTAATCACTTTCTTCCTCCTCAACATAAACATATGATTATCAGGAAGAAATATTGGCTCTATTACGCCCTGACCTTCATGGCCGGGGCCCGTCGTCAGATTTTCATTGCTTTTGCTGTCTTTTTATTGGTTAAAAAATTCGACTATTCCTTATCACAAATTGCGATATTGTTTCTGATCAACAATGCTGTTAACTACTTTCTGGCTCCGTTTATTGGTAAATGTATAAACAGATTCGGTGAACGTAAGGTTCTTACTCTTGAATATGGGGCTTTGATTTTTGTGTTTATAGCCTATGCAATAGTCGATAGTAAGGTGCTGGCAGGGTGTCTCTATGTTGCTGATCACATCTTTTTCAACTTTGCCATAGCTATACGTACCTTCTTTCAAAAAATCGCTGAACCAGCTGATATTGCACCAAGTATGGCTGTTGGTTTCACCATCAATCATATTGCAGCTGTTGTATTACCGGTGGTTGGGGGGCTTCTCTGGGTTGTGGATTATCGAATACCTTTTATTGCCGGGGCATTTCTCAGTGCAGTGTCTCTTATACTTGTACAATTTATCTCCTGGCAGCTCGCCCAAGTTCCTATAGAAAATATAGAAAAGGCTCCCTGATATATCTCAATTTAAATATTATTCTGAGTAATTATAGTTGGCTTTCAGTTTGTGCCCGAGAACTTGCGAAAACATTAGTCTGACTTATTTTATCAACTCAACATACTATTCTTTCTTTTATACAATGAAGCCTAAGCAACCGAAATCAAATATCGTACTTATTGGAATGCCAGGATCCGGCAAATCTACTGTAGGTGTCATCCTTGCTAAAATAATGGCTAAAAATTTTGTAGATACGGATGTACTTATTCAGTTAGAAGAAAAATGCACACTGCAGGACATCGTTGACAAACGAGGTCATATGGAATTACGCAAGATTGAGGAGCGAGTTTTGCTCAGCGTAATGCACACTAACCATATTATTGCTACAGGCGGCAGTGCTGCCTATAGTCATGCAGCCATGACCCACCTTCAGAAAAATGGTATTATCATTTTTCTAAACGCTGACCTCCCTTGTTTGTGCTCTCGAATCCAAAATTACGAAACCAGAGGTCTTGCTAAACGACCTGATCAAAGTTTTCAGGATCTTTTCACTGAACGAAATGCACTTTATACTCAATATGCGGATATCACGATAGACTGCTCCCAACTTTCTCAGGAAGAGGTGTGCAGAGATATTACCCAAGCAGTTTCTGACAAATCTTGATGCAGCATGACATGCTGTGGATGCGATGAAAAAATACTCCAGGAAAATAGCATACGAGCTAAAAACCATTGAGGCTATGATCACAATATATTGTCGTGCACATCATACTTCTCAAATCGAACAATGCCAGGAGTGTAGTCAGCTTCTTTGTTATGCGGAGAAAAGGCTATCCCATTGCCCTTTCCAGGAAAACAAGCCGACCTGTGGAAAATGTACAGTTCATTGCTACAAGTCTGCGATGAAAGAAAAAATTCGTAAGGTGATGCGCTATTCTGGCCCTCGTATGATTTACCACCATCCCATAATGGCCATTCGCCATATACTTGATGGCTTTAGAAAGCCACTTGCCATTACATCCAAGAAAAAAACTGGTACGTTTAGTAATACATCAGACGAGTAACATAAAGGAGATCCAGCATATGAGAACGCTCATAACCGGTGCAACAGGACTCATAGGTAGTGCCCTTATAGAATCACTCCATACCAAAGGGCACGACATTCGTTGCCTGCAGAGAAAAAACTCTTCTGACAGTCGTGACATTTGGAAAACTGAAGAATTGTTCACTGACACAGATACAGACACTCCCTTTGAAACAGTAATTCACCTTGCCGGAGAAAATGTAGCTCAGGGACGCTGGTCTGATACGCGAAAAAAAAACATCATGGATAGCCGTGTATACGGTACCAAAGAGTTGATCGACTATCTGAGTTCGTTGCCCACCCCCCCAAAAAACTTTATCTGTGCCTCTGCAATTGGTTTTTATGGCAGTAGAGACGACGAACTGTTAACAGAAACGAGTGTTGCCGGTACCGGATTTTTGGCAGATGTATGTAAGAAATGGGAAGTTGAAGCCAAGAGAGCTGAACTATTCGGTGCTAGAGTTGTACATCTTCGGTTTGGTATGGTCTTAAGTCCAAGTGGAGGAGCGCTGCATAAAATGCTGCTACCGTTCAAGACAGGAATCGGTGGCCCTATTGGCAAGGGAAACCAGCTCATGAGCTGGATAAGCATACGTGACCTTGTGGAAATCGTAGATTTTTCCATTATCACAGATTCTATCTCAGGCCCTGTAAACGTTGTATCTCCAGAAGCTGTGACCAATAATGAATTCACAAAACAACTCGCCAAGGTAGTCGACAGACCTGCAATCCTACCTACCCCTCCATTCATCCTACGCCTTCTTTTTGGGGAAATGGCTGATGAAATGCTACTTGCAAGTAGTAGAGTCAAACCAGAAAAACTACTCGAATCCGGATATTGTTTTCAAGATACAGATCTTTTCGAGACCCTGCAGTTCTGTGTACGAGGCTCTTAACCCCGGTCAGTTCAATAAAGAAAACCGCTCTAAAATGATAAAAGCCGAGATGAAGAACCTTATCAGGATATTCATCTCGGCTTTTTAACTATCGTTACTGAGATATTACACTATTCATCCGTATGATTATTTCCCAGTTATCCGGCTCACGGCCTCTTCATATCGAGATTTAGTCTTAGCTATTATCTCCTCAGGCAGTTCTGGTGCAGGTGGTGTCTTATCCCAATCAAGAGAAGAAAGATAATCGCGCAAGTACTGCTTGTCATAACTTGGCTGGCTCTTTCCTGGTGTATATTTATCTTCTGGCCAGAAACGTGAAGAATCAGGAGTGAGAACCTCATCGATTAAAATCAGTCGATCCTCATAAACACCAAGCTCAAATTTGGTGTCCGCAATGATTATACCTCGTTCTCGTGCATAATCAGCAGCTCGCTGATACAAGCGAATTGAGATATCAGCAATTTCCTTTGCACGTTCTGTCCCGACGATTTTCTCCATTTGCTCTATCGATATGTTTTCATCATGATCGCCAAGCTCAGCTTTGGTTGAAGGGGTAAAAAGAGGCTCAGGAAATTTATCTGACTCTTTCAGTCCTTCAGGTAGCTCAAACCCGCAAACAACTGTATTTTTTTGGTATGCACTCCAAAATGACCCGGAAATATAGCCACGGACAATACATTCAATGGGGAGCGGCTTACTTTTCTTAACCAACATGGATCTACCGCGCAGCTGCTCAGTATATGATTTACACGCTTCGGGATATTCATCGACATCTGCGGTGATCAGGTGATTTTCAACAATATCAGCAAAAAGGTCAAACCAGAACAGGGAAAGGTTGGTCAAGACAGCACCTTTACCGGGAATAGGGCTATCCATCACAACATCGTAAGCCGAAATCCGGTCTGTTGCCACCATGAGCAATTTATCATCGTGCCCGGGTATACTGTACATATCACGTACTTTACCTCTGTGCACCAGATTAAGGCCTGTAAAATCAGTAGTTACTATTGGCTTAGCCATTCTCTCTTACTCCTTAAAAGCATAGTGGTTTTTAACAGTAATCATTTTGTTCCAATGAGAAATAGCGACAGGCGCTATGACATTCTCAGTGGAGCACCTCATTTTCCCTGTTTACCAGTATTGTAACTGCAAGCAGGGTTTTCATACGACAACAACGTTGCTGTAATTGATCCAATTGCAAGCTTCGAGGTGATTTTCACAGGTACACGGCAGTTGTCATCTGTATACCAGATAGTAGTATCGCCACGCTTATCATAAAGTCCTTTGAAGGTCAGTATTGGTGAGATTTTCAATGTATCAACCGGTCCCAGAACCGTGTCTTTAAAATGTACCTTTTCCAGAACCTGTACCTCTACCTCAGCCCGTTTTTTATCTGCAAATGTCGGAACGATAAACGAGCTACCGACGCCAAATGCCATAACGCGACTGGCAAAAAAGGAGCTGAACTCATTATGGACTGGAGTAACAACCTCATAAACCATCGCCTCACCATCATTACGCCGGTAACTAATTTTCCCATCTTCCTGATGATATTTGGTCAGTTTATGTGCCTGGTAATTGTACCCTTCTTTCTGCCATACTTCATAAGAAAAAGGATATCTGTCCTTACCTACTACCTGCGTGATATGAATATCTCGAACGGGGTATATGGTATTGAAAATACTCCCTTCTGTCGAGACCAATGTGTACAATTCAAATGCATCTTTAGCTCCGGCAACTTTCCGAACTTCGAGATGGAGTTCGCCAAGTTTTATACCACCAGTATAAGCTATTTTGTACAGAAAATTCTCGGAGCCCACATAGGCAAAACTCAATATTGTCTGATCTATCACTCCATATGGTAATTCAGAATTCTTCTGTTCTCCTTCAGCTGCATTACAGAAGGACGTAAAGGTCAACGTACTCAACACTAGAGAAAACAAAAGGGCAAAAAATGATAGGGTCATCTCATTACCGGGAGTTTATTGGGTAAGTAAGGCCAGCCATGTCGCAAAGAAAAGTGCTACACTGATAAAACCATTCATCGAGAAGAAGGAAATGTGTATTTTTGATAAATCTTCGGGTTTAACAAGCTTGTGCTGATAGAAAAGTGCACCGGCAGTCAGCAGAATTCCTACAAAATAGAACGCATTCAACTCTGCGACTATTCCTGTAAGTGTAAAAAAAACAAATGCCAGCACATGAAAAAGGCCTGCCAGACGAAATGCTGGTAAGCTTCCAAGCCGGGATGGCAGTGAATGTAGCCCTGCTTTTCGGTCAAAATCAGCATCCAGACATGCATAAATAGTATCAAAGCCGGCTACCCAGAAAAGCACTCCAAGAGACAGCACCCAAGGGAAACCAGCAAGCGATCCGGTAACAGCAACCCAGCCGCCAAGTGGAGAAAATGCTAAGGCCACGCCCAGAATAATGTGACACAAGGAGGTGAAACGTTTCGTATAAGAATAGAATAGTGTGAGTATGATCGCAACAGGTGATAGTTTAAGCGTTAACCCATTAAGATTGTAACAAGCAATAAAAAAGAGCGCTCCAGCAATGATTACCATCGACCAGGCCTCAAGGCTACTCACCTCACCTGAAGGCAAGGCTCTGCTCATAGTTCTTGGGTTTGCACCATCAAATTTTTTATCCACTACTCGATTGAATCCCATCGCACAGGTCCGAGCACCTACCATGGCAACTATCAGCCAGAAGAAAACCTTAAAGTCAGGTACCCCACGGGAGGCAAGAAAAGCTCCTGTTAAAGCAAATGGCATGGCAAAGATGGTCAACTTAAACTTGATCATCTCCAACAAAACGCCAATTTTATTCATCATGATGATGGTTCTCCCCATCGTTTTCTATTTGGAATGTCAATTCCAAGCTGGTCAGCAAGTCGCCATGAATAGGTCTTGGCAGCTTCCTCAAGGGTTTGAGGATTCATGTAAAACCCCGGCATGGGTGGGCAAATAATCCCGCCAGCATCATGAACCTGCAGCATGTTTTGAAGGTGTGTCCTGTTAAAAGGAGTTTCCCGTACCGCAAGCACCAGCCTGCGACGCTCTTTTAGCATGACATCGGCAGCACGGTGGATGAGGTTAATAGACAGCCCTCCGGCAATTGCACCAAGGGTACCCATCGTGCATGGAAGCACAACCATTGCATCGTAGAGGCTTGAACCAGAAGCCGGAGGTGCGGCAAAATCATCTTCATTAAACCACTGGCTTACGACTGGAAGCTGTTCAGGTGTATGCTGCTGCTCCATCATCAGTACCTTACGTCCTGAAGAAGAACAAATTCCATGAATCGTCACATCAAGTAGCGCTAGTTCATTGAGAAAAGAGCGGACAAAAAGCATACCGCTGGCACCAGTAATTGCTAACAGCAGCTTGGGAGGTCTTGCTTCCATAGTGTTCATCGTTTGTATCAGCTGTTCCTAATTGGAAAATTCTTTAAACTTCTTTCAGGTAAAAGAATGAATTTTCAAAGGTAATGCGGCTGACGGAACATCACCTCGTTCAATAAGGTAATGAAAAAATGTTTCAAGTGCCTCACACTTTTTCTCGCCCAGGTCATACTCAATAGCTTTAAGGTAGTCAAAGCACTTGCATACTTCCATAGGAATACGGGGTGCGGCAATTTTACAAATATCGTTTAACCTTCCACTGCCCTCTTCCCTACATTCAATAAAACGCTGATGAACAGACTGAAGAAGCTCAGGGTGAGCAGTACAAAAATCTTCCCTGACAGCACATACAGCAAACACAAATGGCAGCCCAGTATGTTTTTTCCATATCTCGCCCAGATCAAGCTTACATTCAAATGTCGGCTCGTCTAACAAACGCAAAGCATCATCGCCTATTGCAAGAAGTGCCGAACATGAATCACGGTACTGTCCATTTACTTCTCCACGCACATATTCAGGACATACCCCATAAAACTTTTCGAGTACAACTTTAGCGAGTAACACTGAGGTATCCGATTGACTGCTCAAAAGAACAAGTTGGTCATTGAGTTGCTCAACGGGAACCCTTGAAAACAGAAAAACAGATCCGACAGGTCCGTTTGCACTTATAGATAGATCGGGAAGAACCCTATACAGCTCTGAATGAATGGCATATTCAAGACACGAGACAAAACCCAGGTCAAGCTCTCCAGCAGCAAGCATTTTGTTAAGTACCGATGGAGTTGCCTCCTTCACCTGCCATTCAGGTTCACTTCCTCGCCTTTTCCACGGTTCATATATAGGTGCAGTATTGATATAATTTACCATACCAATACGTACTGCCTCTTTTTCATGATTTTTTTTCATAAACTGACGTACAACTTTCGCCATAGTAAATAGTTTTTATCTCAGTGGCCTGACACAGAATTCAAAGATCAGCAAGCGGAGAACATTATCAACGTAAACATCACTGCTGCCTGCAAACAACTGAATAATCCATCGTTCGTTGAGTAGGGACAAATCCTGCATCACTCACCAGGCGGCGAATCTCCTGTTCTGAGAGGCGAAAACTGACCCCTGCAGCCGCAACCACATTTTCTTCTATCATGGTACTGCCAAAATCATTTGCACCAAAAAAGAGTGATAGCTGGGCAATCTTTGGCCCCTGGGTTACCCATGAAGCTTGAATATTTTGAAAATTATCAAGATATATTCTGCTTAGAGCCAACATTTTCAAATAACCAAAAGAGGTTACCTTAGTTACATCGGCTAATATCGTATTGTCTGGCTGAAATGACCAGGGAATAAATGCAGTAAAACCATCTGTTCGATCTTGCAAATCACGCAATCTTCTCAGATGCTCAAGACGTTCTACCTGAGTTTCTATATGGCCAAACATCATGGTGGCAGTAGTACGCAAACCTTGCCTGTGCGCCTCTTCCATGACAGCAATCCACTCATCAGCCGAACACTTTCGTGGTGCAGTAGACTGGCGAACTCTATCATTTAAAATCTCTGCACCACCACCGGGAATGGAATCCAGGCCTGCAGCTACCAGTCTTTTCAGCACCTGAGGCATGGGTAAACCAGATATTTGAGAGAAATGGTAGATTTCAGGTGGGGAAAAACCATGGACGTGGATACCGGTCTTTTTCATAAACCGAAGCATATCCTCGTAATACTCAAGAGTCAGGTCTGGATGCAGGCCACCCTGCAAAAGAATCTGTGTACCGCCAAGCTCCTGGGTCTCTCTGATTTTTTCGGCAAGTTCGTCAAATGTGAGTAAATACCCGCCCTCATCTTCCGGAGCCTTAAAAAAAGCACAAAATTTACATGCAGATACGCAAATATCCGTATAGTTGATATTACGATCTATAACATACGTAACGTTTTTTTCAGGATGCAATTTCTCGCGAATACTATTGGCCAAAAAGCCAAGCTGGTGGAAGTCCGCCTCATTCTCGAGAAGTAGATAATCCTCATCTACTAGCCTTTCACCTGCCGAAACACTCTCAATGATACGATCTATGTGTTGTCTGTTCATATCAGTTCCCGTTTTTACTCGTGAACATGGATGACATTATAAAGAGTATCTCGTTCAATTGCTGTACGACCAGCTTCTTCTATCAGTTTTACCAAAGTTGTACTGCCAATAGCCTGATCGGTCTCAGCTCCTGCCATATGAGTAATAATTTCTTCCTTTACAGTACCATCCATATCATCTGCACCAAAAGAAAGCGCAATCTGAGCAATCTTAGGACCAACCATAACCCAGTAAGCCTTTATATGAGGGAAATTATCAAGAAAGAGTCGAGCAACTGCAATATTTTTCAGATCGTCAATACCTGTAGTTCTGGAAAGATGAGCCAGCTCAGTATTTTTTGGATGGAATGAAAGAGGTATAAACGCAAGAAATCCGTTTGTCTCATCCTGAGCATCACGAAGTGCTGAGAGATGTTCGATTCGCTCATCCATGGTCTCGATATGACCATAAAGCATGGTGGCGTTGCTTTTCAAGCCCTCCCTATGTGCGATTTTTGCGACATCAATCCAATCTTTTCCAGGAAGCTTATCAGCACAGGTCAGATTGCGAATTCGCGTACTGAATACCTCTGCACCTCCACCAGGAATAGAACCAAGGCCAGCATCGCGGAGAGTATTAAGTGTTTCAGTGACAGGTTTCCCGGCAAGTTGAGCGAGATGAGCAATTTCCACGCAGGTAAATGCCTGAATATGCACATCGGGCTTTACTTCTTTTATACCACGTAAGATTTCCAGGTAATATTCAAAAGGGAGATCGGGATGAATGCCCCCAACCATATGAATTTCAGTAATTGGTTCACTAAGCCTGGATCTCACTTTCTCTTTGACATCTTCAACAGACATCTCGTAGGCTTTTTCAGCGTCTTTCTCTTTACCAAATGCACAAAATTTACAGAGGTTTGTGCAAATGTTGGAGTAATTGATATGCTGGTTGTAAATATAGTACGTATTATCACCGTTGATACGATTTCTGACTATATTTGCAAGATACCCAAGAGCGAGGATATCAGAACTTTTATAGAGCGCTAAACCATCTTCAGCTGTTAGTCGTTCTTCACTCTCAACTTTATCGAGGATCGAACCAAACCCAGCCTGTTCAATATATTTTCTCATGGCAATAAAAAAAGCCGGGATATAAAACCCCGGCTTTGGTTTAAGTGATTATCTAATCAATCTATGAAAAATTTGAGTTTATCCCTCCGACTTGAATGGCGTAGTCGGTTTAAGGCCTTCTTCTCGATCTGACGAATACGCTCACGGGAAACATTAAACCGTTTACCGATCTCTTCAAGAGTGTATTCAGCCTTTTCCCCTATACCAAAACGCAGTCGAATAATTTTTTCTTCACGCTCGCTTAAAGTTGAGAGTATCTCTGTAACGCGACCAGCAAGCTCACGATTCTGCACTGCGTCATAAGGAGATTGTGATTCCTGATTCTCAAGGAAATCGCCTAACGTTGAGTCATCATCGCCGACTGGAGTCTCAAGTGAAATTGGTTCTCTTGATGCCTCCAGAATGGAGAGAATCTTATCCATCGGCAAACTGGTAGCTTTAGATATTTCAAGCGGTGTAGGTTCTCGGCCCAATTCTTTATACAATGCATAAAATGCTTTGAAAAATTGGCTACGAAGTTCAAGAAAGTGAACCGGCAGACGAATGGTACGGGTTTTATCGAGAATAGCCCGGGTAATGGCCTGACGAATCCACCAGCTGGCATAGGTAGAGAATTTGTTTCCTTTCGTGTAATCGAAACGGAAAACCGCACGCATTAGACCAAGATTCCCCTCCTGTATAAGATCAGCTAAAGTAAGACCCTGATGCATATACCTTTTAGCAATTGAGACAACGAGTCGCAGGTTGGCACGGATCATAGTATCCTTGGCAACTTCTATGGAGCGACTGTACGCTTCAATTTTGGCCTGCAGCTCAAACAGATCACGAACATCTGTGTACTTCTGTGCAGCACTGCTGACACTATAACGCATCAAGTTAAGCTGTTGCTTCTTAGGCTTTAACGTCGGATCTCGTCTTTCCCAGAGATCTATGCGTTCACGCAGCAAAGACAGCTCTTTAGTCCCGGAATTTTCTTCACGAACAGCCTGAATAATAGCTTCGAATCCCTGCCTGATAGTTTTACTGTATTTGGCTTCTTCCTCAGGAGTCAGCAGGTCAAACCTACCCATCTCACGAAGATACGTCGTTGTTGTCTCCTCTGCCTCATGAGACTCTTCATCAGAAACAGCGCCAACAAGCTCCAAGTCGTCAAAACCATCATCACCGGTGTCATCTTTTTTCTCCCAGACCTCACCGGAAAGGGTTCTCTTTTCACCGGATTTCTCAACGGTAACTATTTCAATGTCGTGGGCACCGAGAAAATTGAAAATTGATTCAATTGCATTAGGATCTTTAATCTCATCGGGCAGCAGCTCGTTAAGATCACTAAAGCTGATACAACCTTCAGATTTACCGGCCTTTAGTAGATTTTCTTTTATTTCAGACAGCACAGGGCTACCACTCCATTAACTTGAATTTAAAAGACGGATTACTGTACACTGAGTACGTGAGGGAAGGACTCGTCATATAAAGTACTGATCAAGCACCTATTATTGGGATCACTCGATTTATTACAAAAAAAAAGGCCGGCGAAAATAATCTCGCTAGCTAAAAAATGTAAAGACGTAACATTAACTCGTATCCGCAAAAAATGCAATCCCTAATAGTAATATTGCATGAACTGCAGATCAGTTACGGGTACAATAATCGAGTACACCTTTCCCTTTCGTGCATAAAATGTAAAGACAGCCGCTATGAATTTGACTTACCATTAAATATAATAGCACTCATTGCCCCGGATACAAGGCTATGAATTTCGTTTTTTCTACAGCGCAATCAGCGGTATGTATAGACCTTTGCAAACTAAAGGTTTTTTAAACTTCAATAATTAAGGCACATCATGAAAAGCTTGCTATCCACAAGACGAAGAAGTGGAATTTTAGCTCATATATCGTCCCTTCCATCTCCTTATGGAATTGGTGATATTGGTATTGCCAGCCATAACTTTCTCGAATTTCTTTCTGAATCAGGCCAGAGTTGTTGGCAATTTCTCCCTGTAAATCCGACAAATAGTTTATTTGACAATTCACCCTACATGAGCAATGCAGCATTTGCCGGTTCACGGTTACTCATTTCACCAGACTTACTGTATAGGGATAACCTTATCAGCCAGTCTGCGTTGGAAGAACATCCCATTTTTTCGCCGTACAATACGGATTATAACGCAGTTAACCAGTTCAAGACTCGCCTTCTGCAAGAAGCATTTCAGAATTATGATTTCACAGCCGACAGTGAGTATTCTCTTTTCGTCAACTCCCACTCCTGGCTCACCGATTATGCACTTTTCATGGCTTTGAAAGAACATTTTGAAGACAAAGGCTGGTTTGAGTGGCCCGAAGATATCAGAGCTCGGCAAACAGACAGCCTTAATAGTTATCTCGAACAACATGCTGAGAAAGTCAATTATTACATGTTCGAACAGTACATTTTTTACCGTCAATGGGCTGAATTACGTAACCATGCCCGCAAACTCGACATTCTTCTTTTCGGGGATATTCCTATTTATGTCGGATTAGATAGCGTAGACGTGTGGGCCCATCAGGATATCTTTGTGCTTGACTCATCAACCTCTTTACCAACGTTAGTCTCAGGTGTCCCTCCTGATTATTTCAGCGAAACCGGGCAACGGTGGGGCAATCCTCTCTACCAGTGGAGCAGTACATCTGAGACAGTTCAGACCCAACTCGTAGACTGGTGGGTGGGCCGTTTCTCATCAATGTTTGAGTTGGTCGATGTTGCCCGTATTGATCATTTTCGAGGTTTTGAATCCTACTGGGCTATCCCAGCTGAGAATGATACAGCAATCGAAGGGGAATGGCTCCCAGGCCCTGGAGTTTCTTTTTTCAAAAAAGTGAGTGAACAGCTGGGTCCTCTAGATATAGTTGCTGAAGACCTCGGCATTATTACAGATGAAGTATTGAAACTCCGTGACAATCTAGGTTTTCCAGGAATGAAGGTGTTACAGTTCGCTTTTGATGGCAACCAAAACAACAGTTTCCTTCCATATAATTTTGAGACGCAGAATTGTGTCGTTTATACCGGAACACATGACAATGACACGACTGTTGGCTGGTTTCTCAGTGATCGCCTAAGTGATGGCATACGTAATGCCATAAAACGTACTGCAAACCGCCACCTTCATGACCATTCACCTATTCATCATGATCTTATACACTTAGCACTATCGTCAACCAGCAATCTAGCGATATTACCACTTCAAGATGTATTGGGGTTTGGCAACGATTGCCGTATGAACAGTCCCGGAGTACCGAAGGGTAACTGGCGTTGGCGTTGTGCTCCGGAATTTCTTACCACCGAAATCTCTTCTTATCTCAGATCACAAACTGAGATATTCGGCCGTTACCGCGAGCCTGGGCCGGGTGGCACTGAAATTAGTAAAAAATAGGACCAATTCCAGGAAATCTACTTGTAGCCTTATACTATGTGTTGACAAGGAACATATCGTCAAGTATAAACACCGGACTACGCGGCCCCATCGTCTAGCGGCCTAGGACACTGGCCTCTCACGCCGGTAACAGGGGTTCGAGTCCCCTTGGGGTCACCAAGAAATTCAAGCACTTAACGATCTCGTCGTTAAGTGCTTTTTTTTTGGCACAATAACTCACCCCCTTTAGCGCACAGTGGGAAGTTGAGATATGTATTAAAAAATGATGGATGCTTACATCCAACACAATCTGTTTTCATATTACAGGAGCAAACCATGACTCAAGCAAAAAGCGGAGATACTGTATCCGTTCATTATACTGGAAAACTTGCTGATGGCAGTATTTTTGATTCTTCCATTGGAGAGGAGCCTCTTGTCTTTACCCTGGGAGAGGACGCTGTAATAGACGGCTTTGAAGAAGGCATTCTCAGCATGTCTGTTGGTGACAAGAAAACTGTAACCCTTGACCCTGAAAAAGCTTACGGGCAGCGGTATGACGAAATGATTATCGAGGTACCACTTTCCGACATGCCTGGCGATCTCGAATTACAGGTTGGTGATGAACTAGAAATTACCGACGAAGACGGAGAACCCATATTAGTTCTTGTCAGTGACCTCTCAGAGGACACAGTTACACTAGACGGTAATGCACCGCTTGCTGGAGAGACATTGACTTTTGAACTCGAACTGGTGAAAATCGCTTAACACCCTTGCAAGACGACGTATCTACCCTTTACACGGCAGCAGGTCCTTGTTCTTTCGTGTAAAGGGTGCAGCAGTCCCGCCCCAACATCCCTTCTTTCAACTTCACCATTCCGAGTTTATCATACATCCTTGCTTTCATGGCTCTATATACGTACAATTTCAAATAAGACTATCTGTACTTTTTATTCGGGCAGATCATACATTCATCTCTCATACTCATATATTAAGCCATGTCACCTATCTACTGGAATAGCAGTAACAACGTCGGCAATAGACTTATCGACGACCAGCATAAAGAGTGGATTAGACTGTTTAACCGGCTCGAGGAAAATATGCTGTCAAAGCAATCTGTCCAGCCCAAACAGTTTAAGTTGTCGTTACTTAAGGAACTTCTCGACTTTATGACAGATCACTTTACAACTGAAGAGCAATTGATGGACCAGTATGATTACCCAAATATTGTTCAGCATCGCAGAATGCACAAGGATTTTGAAGCCCGAATGTATGAAAAGTACAGAGCGGTAATGGCAGAAGAAGTAGTTCTTAACTCTGAACTCATGGCGCTTATACGAGATTGGTTTGTACAACACACCGGCAGTGAAGATAAAAAAACATTCACGTATATAAATTCCAGTATCGACACCAACACTACTCCGGACAGCCTACTGCAAAAATAGCACGTGAATGACTTCTGCTGTTGAACAAATTGTTGACAAGGTTATGAGTGTCAGTTATAAACATCGCATAATTTGGCCCCATCGTCTAGTGGCCTAGGACACTGGCCTCTCACGCCGGTAACAGGGGTTCGAGTCCCCTTGGGGTCACCAAGTGACTAAAAAGCCGTTCAGGATTACCCTGAACGGCTTTTTGCTTTTATAGTCCCCACACACCACTTACCCATAAAATCCGTTGTTACGTCAATCTGATAAAACAGCAAAGGCCTTTTCCAGATCCATTTGCAAATCAACCTTATCCTCCAGGCCTATATTTAAACGAATAATAGTCTTCTCATCATATTCTGACTCAGAATATCGTGGATATTTTCCGGCAGTGACAAGACTTTCATAGCCTCCCCAGCTATAGCCAATACCAAAAAGTGTAAGACTATTAATCCACCTGGCGACATGCTTATCCGTAATATTTTCTTTAAATGTAAAAGCAAATAGCCCTGTAGAACCTGTAAAATATTTTTGCCACAGGTGGTGCTGCGGATGGGAAGTCAACGCAGGATGGATGACCTTCTCCACCACATCAATACTCTCGAGCCACTTTGCAATGTGCAGAGCAGATTTTTCATGCTGGCGCAACCTCACAGGAAGCGTTTTCAAGCCACGTAGCGCCAGATAGCACTCCTGGGAAGAGGCAAATATCTCCATAGTTTTATAATAGTCCGAGAACTCTTCTGCCCATTTTTCATTGACAGTCACCGTCCCCAGCAGTACGTCTGAATGACCGGATATGTATTTTGTCACCGATTGGATAGAGACATCAACCCCTAAGCTAAATGGGTTCAGGTAAAGAGGTGTGGCCCAGGTGTTGTCCAGCACTGTAATGATACCCTTCTTCTCAGCTATAGACGTTATTGCACTAATATCCTGAATTTCGAAAGTGTTTGACCCAGGTGATTCAAGAAAAATGAGCCTCGTTTCCGGACGTATATACAACTCGACTTCATGCCCTATATCCGAAGGAAGAAAAGTCACTTCAACATTGTATTTCGCCAATATCTTTTTGCAGAATTTAGCATTGGGACCATACACATTATCGCACACAAGAATATGATCGCCACTTTTTGTGAACGCCAACAACGTATTGGTTATAGCGCTCAAGCCAGACTGGAAAGCTCTTGTCAGATGTCCACCCTCAAGCGACCTCAGAGCTTCTTCCAACTCACGTTGATTAGGAAGGCGATCTGTACCATAAACAACCCCTGCATACGTACCAGCATTGGCCCGCATGAGGTCCTCGTAATTCTCTAATAGAACCGTTGACCCTGAATAAATCGGAGAGTTAACCATTCGAATCTTTCTCAGCTCCCTGGATGTCTCTTCATCTGAAGTGTGAATGATCTGTGTTCTCTCCTTCATGCTGCCACCTTTCTATTTTTACAGTTGGTTCTACAATTAGTATCAAGCATTTTTCGTCCGTGTATATATGCCAATCAGTTGAACTTCGTCAAGAATATGCCCGCCCATAAGCTGTTCAATTTCTTTCTTTGATTTACCTGCACTACACTCAAGTAAACAGTCAAGGGCATAAAGTTTGAAAATGTAGCGATGTTTACCACTTGGAGGGCATGGGCCTCCATAACCTACTTTGCTGAAGTCATTTATCCCCTGCTTACCACCAGATTTGATCAAATCAGTTTTTGGAATCCCCTCCCTCAAACCAGATTGTGAGGCGGGTATATCATAACAGACCCAATGTACCCACACACCTACAGGAGTATCGGGATCTTCACATATCAACACAACACTCTGACAATGCGAAGGTATCCCACTCCAGGCAAGAGGTGGCGATATGTCATTACCATCACAGGTATATTTTTCCGGAATCAGTAGCATATCATCAAAAGCAATGCTCGACAGAGTGAGTGGCATAATGGTACCTCCCTTTCAGATGGCTTCTCAAATATCATAAACATTCCCAGGCACTTCTACCTTCCTGAGATTAGGTGAGAAGTATTCAGAATATCCATATCCTGAACCCCCTATCCCGACAGGTCGTTATACTAGAACAAGTCTAACATTCCTGACACACTAAAAGTGTACGCAAGGTAGCTAATACTCGTTATTCATGCAAGTGTAAACAGCCTTACCCCTGGCCCGTCTTGACATCTTTCTTATTTATATTCAAACACATAACTCATTTTATAACATTACTTCCTTTCACAAATGCTAAAAAAGGAGACGTATAATTCTGACCTTACCGAAAATCACTATTTGAATACGGGAAAAGTTCTCCTTATTCTACCATTCAACCAATTTCTCTATTTTTGTTGAGCAAGTCAAACTATAGGGAGTGATTTATTCTTGCCCTTTCAGACCATGGCACTATACTGCCTCCTCTAACTTTTCAGCAGCCCTGTATTTTCCAGGATCTACTTACATACTTAAATTTATCATCACGCAAACGATCAAACATGGCCACCAAACATGCCCTTGAATACGGAGCACTTCGCTCAATTATATTTTTCATAAACCTTTTGCCAGTACCCGTTATTCTGAGGTTATCAGCACTACTTGGACATCTGGCATGGGTAGCCTTTCCTTTTCGCTTGCCAGTTGCATATAAAAATATCAGCACAGTCTTTCCTGACATGAGCCACCGGGAAAAGATGCGCATACTGAAAAAAACCTACTTGCAATTTACCAAAACATTTAGTCTCATCTTCATCCTCCACAGGAAAGAATTACATGACCTGGTTAAGGGTACAATCATCACCGGTCTAGAAAAACTTGAGCACGCTCTTGAGCAGGGTAAAGGAGTTATTCTCACCACATATCATGGTTGCTGGTTTGAAGCGTATTTTGCCTGGTTTAACATTTCTGGCTTGCCTACCAGTCTCATCTACCAACGTCAAGCTAATCCACGCTCAGATGCCTACTTCGTTCGCCAACGCCGTCGTCACGGAACCAGTCTGGAGCATCTTACCAGTGGTTCAGGTATGAAAGCTTTTGAGGAAGCACTTACTCGAAACAGATTACTTATTATAAGTCTTGACCAGCGTTACAGTGGAAAAGGTACTGATATTACTTTTTTCAATAAGCCTTTGAGGTGTGCAAAAGGTAGCGCTGTTCTTCACCTGCGAACAGGTGCACCAGTGCTGACCAGCGTTTATTATATGAAAGACGAAAAACTTCATATTGACTTTGACACTGTTAAACTTCCAGAATACGATGAGATCAGTGAAGGCAGTATCCAGGATATTTGTACTCGAAGTATCAGCATGTATGAACCTCATATCCGCCAGTATCCTGAACAATGGTTCAGCCTCTTTCACAGACTCTGGGACAAACACGGTTACACCAAAGTCCGAAGGAACCTGCGGGACATTTTCATCCATACCAGAACCTGATAAACTACAACCTTGCTCCCAGTGCTGGCATATGCGAACTGCGTAGTTTTTCTACCCGTTCTTCCAGAAAAATATTACTTTAGCATTCGTCCCTTGTGGTGTACAACTACTGCAACTTCAGGCTCTTCATAAATTAATCACAATAATACAGCCTATTAAGGCATTACCTTTCAGCTTTTTATTGGACAAAATGAACAACAAAGAAATCCTCAGGCGACTGTACCAGATAATACAACCATATAAGTCAAAGCTCATCGTGGCCATGCTAACCATGGTATTCTTCTCTGGTTTTACAGCAGCCCAGGCCTGGATATTAAAACCCGTAATTGACGACATATTTGTAAAAAAAGACATTACCGTCCTGGCACTTTTGCCATTTGGTATAATCATGATTTTTTTAATGAAGGCTGTCAGTTATTATGTGTACACCTTCCTGCTGATGTTTGTTGGTCAATCTGTAATCCGGGACATGCGTATACGTATCTTTCACCACATCCATACACAGCCACTTTCATTTTTTCATGCGTTCCCAACCGGTACCTTGATATCGCGTGTTATTTCTGATGTCAATCTGATGCAACAGGCGGTTTCCAACGCGCTAGTCGGTTGCCTTCGTGACTTTTTCCAGATTATTTTCCTTCTTGGCCTGGTATTTTACCTGAACTGGAAACTCGCGATGTTCACCTTTGTTATCTTACCTATAGCTGCATATCCGATTATTACGTTTGGCAAAAAGTTTAGAAAATTAAGCACAAAAACTCAGGAAGAAACAGCGAATGTGTCTGATGGCCTCTACGAGACGATAACCGGTAACCGTATTGTCAAAGCGTTTTCCCGGGAAAAGTATGAAGATGAACGATTCGGAGAGCAAATACATAGACTTTTCACCGTGATCATACAAGACGCAAAATTACGCTCACTACAGCACCCACTGATGGAACTCATTGGTGGCGTTGCTATTGCAGCCATTATCTGGTTTGGCGGTAAAGAAGTCATTCAGGGTACCGCCACTCCAGGTACGTTTTTTTCGTTTCTCACAGCACTTATTGCTGCCTACGAACCTGTCAAAGGAGTCAGCAAAATCAACCCTGCTATCCAGCAAGGCATGGCAGCTGCAAATCGAGTTTTCACTTTGCTTGATATAAAACCGGAAATTGCCGACAAGCCAGAAGCAGGAACTCTGCAACCTTTCCAACAAAAGATTGACTTTATAGATGTCAACTTTAGCTACGAAGATGAAACCAAGGTAATAACGAACCTTAACCTCACGGTTCCACGAGGAGAAGCTCTTGCCATAGTAGGGTCCAGTGGAGGTGGGAAAACGACGCTGACCAATCTTATACCTCGCTTTCTCGACATCCAGTCTGGCTCTATTCGTATCGATGGTAGTGACATACGAGACGTTACCATGGCATCACTTCGCGAACAGATTGCCATAGTCACTCAACAGACCATCCTTTTTAACGATACAGTGCTCAGCAATATTGCTTATGGGGATCTTAATGCTACTACGGAGGAGATACGAAAAGCTGCGGAAGCCGCTCACGCTCTAGGATTCATTGAAAAATTACCCGATGGTTTTGAAACCGTTATTGGCGAAGGCGGGGCTCGTCTTTCCGGTGGTGAACGCCAAAGAATTTCCATTGCCAGGGCTATCCTTAAAAATGCACCAATTCTTATCCTTGACGAAGCAACCTCTGCACTTGACACAGAGTCCGAACGAGAAGTTCAGAAAGCTCTGGAAAATCTTATGAAAGACAAAACAACTTTCGTTATTGCTCACAGGCTTTCGACCATAGTCAACTGCGACAGGATTATCGTTATAAAGGAAGGTAGTATTGTTGAGGAAGGCACCCACGAGCACTTGTTGGCGAAGAAAGGAGAGTACGAACTCCTCTACAATATGCAGTATAAATAAAAAAACATACGGGTATTGCGTTAAACCTAAGTCTCTCTAGAAATCACGACGACTCTCCCCTTGCTCCAGATATTGATTCTATACTACCTGACACCTGACAAGGGGAGCTTTACGACAGCACTTGCCCCCAAACCTTGATTACTCTTCAGACTAATATACCCTCCATGTTCCTCAACAATCTTTGCCGAGAGAGCAAGGCCAAGTCCGGTCCCATTGTTTTTGGTAGTAAAGTAGGGATCAAAAACTCTTGCTAAGTGTTCCTCTGCAACGCCACTACCCGTATCTTCTATGGTGCTGCAAACCCAACCATCTTCGCATTCGGTTCTAAGGGTTAATGTTCCACCGTCTGCCATCGCCTGAATTGCGTTCAGCATGAGGTTCAGAAAAACCTGGTTCATCTTATCCTCGTCAACCAGAACCAGGTCCTTCTTCATATCGTACTCTTTATCTACGGCAATATTTAAAGCTTCAGCATCTATAGTGACCAACGCAATCGCTTTTTCCAAAATTTTTTGCAGGCTGACAATATTCAACTGGAGGGTTTCCGGTCTTGCATAATCCAGCAGTTCACTAATACTCCGATTAAGCCGCTCCACCTCCCCAACCAATACCTCAGCAGTCTGCACTCCTTCTCTATCGTCAATTACTTTATTTTTAAGTAAAACAGCTAACCCTTTTATCGAACTCAATGGGTTCCGTAATTCATGGGCCACTCCTGCAGCCATCCGGCCCAGAGCTGCTAGTCGCTCGCTACGCCGTAGCTCTTTTTCCAATTTGCGAATATTACTGACATCCTGGATGAGCAGCACAGCACCGGTAAACATATTTTCGTCATCAGTTACTGCTACCATTGTCATAAAGAGTGAACGAACCGAACCCTTCTCTGAGGAAAGTTCACACTCAATGAAATCTGGTACTTCTACATCTTTTTCTCTATCAGTAAATGGACGGGCTAGTTCGACCGGCAAAACCATATGAGGTTGCTTGCCAATCAGCTTTTTTGCAGCTACACCAACAATTATCTCTGCAGAACTGTTCACTACCTGAATAGTTCCTTTATCATCGGTGGCAACAAGCCCAACTGGTAACGATTCGACCAGCATGTCATTGAAGGCACGAATACGTTTAAGTCTACTTTCTGTACCTCTGAATCCCTGAAGAGTCATTAAGGAAATCCAGCCGCCAGAACCAACAAGCAGGAGTACAACAGAGAGGATAACTATCTGCCACAACTGGCTTCGTACTGCACTATTGTACTGAGCCATATCTAACTGAACGAGGATAGACATCCCCTCTTTCTCCAACAACTCCAGATCCTTTTGCAAGCGTTCGTAGCCAGGCTGTTTCCGCCTCATACCCTCCATCATGTTTCTTCCGCGCTGGTTGTTCTGAAGCATTGTGCCACGTACCCTCGGCTTGAAAATACGTGCCACCTGATAACCGTTACGACCAGTATCAATATCTGCATGAACCCTAGTTATCGGGTCATCACCTCTTGCGCTCTGTATGAAAGTGAAGGTCTCAGGGGTAACAGCACGACCCACTCTATCGAGAACACTGCCAGCAAGAATAATACCTTCAGTATTTGTTATTTCTACAAAATGTATATCCGTATCCTCGTGTAGTTGATCAATAACACCTTGCAAATGCTCTCTCCATTCTGCCCCAGCATCCTGCCGACTTTGCCAACTTGCTCGCATGGATACTCGTACGCCTGTGTCTAAAAAACGCATAACACCAAGCCCTTTCTGTAAAAGGGCCTCTGTCATGAGTTCCTTTTCCCGGCTGTAATTGCTTAGCGCAAATACCCCTATAATAAAGGTAAGAAGGGTGCTGGCAGCAGCCAACATCAGCGGACTTACGGAAGCAAGCCGACCTTTCATCTTTCAACACACCCGAGGTGCTTTTCAGTAGAGTTTTCTTGCAGGTTCACATTATAGCCTGTAATTGACCAATTACTCCGGTATCAATGTTAGTTTTTATCAGTAGGATTGAGAATCTTCTGTAAAATAACTTTAGAGATCATATAGGTCGGCACAATTCCCTCTTCACCCATGGGTCCAGAAGCAAGCGTCTGCCCACTCAACAACGGATTATCTGAGGCATAATAGGCATATCTGGTTTTCAGTTCAGGTGTTATGTGGCCCTGGATAATAGCGGCATTTATCGCTCGCTGATAATGACCACCTTCCATCTCCAGACCTACTGCCTTCCAGCTTGACGTGTGAAATCGCTCCAGAACATCACGATTCTGCAGAGAAGTACCAAGTACAGTCACCATCGGGCCACTGTACACATCAACCCCATTTTCAAAATCATTCTCATCCAGATCATTCATAACTATATAATTATGTGGTGTACCCTCCATAACATGGGCAGTGGCAAGCATGATATCACCTTTTTTACCGGGAAGAATCCCTGCCTTTCCCATTACAGAAATGGATTCTATCTGAAAGGAGACCACTTTGTCAGTAAAATAGCATGGGCAAAGAAGCTCATCCATAACTTCAAATGCCTGAGTTCCAAACGCGTAATCCATGACAACAACAACAGGTTTGTATTCCTCAACCAATTGCATATCTATCGATAATGACGGATGTAACGATGATGTTTCAAGCTTAGACGTATCGATAATATGTACCTCAATATTCGAACCTGACCTGTCTTTGTGCATCACAAATCCGTGCTCTTTGGCGTAAACATTTATTTCATGTTCTCTGTCCCGTATAAGCCGAACCATTTCATACAGATCATCAGGTACATCAATTTTTGCTGATAGCAGCGTCCCTGCACCATACAGAGTGTTTCTGATTGAATGCATATTGGCACTAATGACGTGTATCGGCCGATCTTTGAATCCCAGATCATACAACTTCTCTTTTAAGGACTGAGCCCATAAAGTTGCATAGGTATGTTGACCAATCATCTCCCTAAGTGATGGCGTGAAATAGACAGTCAGTTCATCCCTTCCCTCAACCTGCTCATCAATGACCCGCTTGCCAATAGTATAAACTATCTGAAACAGGCCGTTGTTGCTGCAATGGTTGATATGTCCCTCATTAAGATACTCGTATGTTTCACGGGTCTCCTTATAGGTCCTGCCAAGTATAATAGACAAATTCCAGATAGCCTGATCAAGTTCACCATCTTCAAGTTGTTTTCCCTCTAGAACAATGCGTTCCAATTCCCTCCACTCAGGAGTTGTCCCTTCAATTCTATTGCAGGCTTGATGATATATTTTGTGTGCTTCAATATTAAGAAATGTTATGTGCGTAAGAATATCATAAATTTCACTCAAGCCATGTGTTATTACAAAACACATTTCCTTTGAGGATACGGCGTAAGATACTCTTCGTCGCTTTAGAGGAACAATTTTTTCAAAAGATGTATCCTGAAAATCTTCCTGGGCAGTTAAAATAAGGCGAGTACATTTCTCAATACCACAAGGCATCCGGTCAATGACATATTCCAATCCTTTCAGTTCAACAATTCTGGCATCAGCCATAGACCCATAGATTTCAGGGCTAAGCATCTTTAGTGCCTCTGCTAACTTCTCTCCTGTAGTTCCGGAAGGAGTATATGAACCTTGCAATGTCAATGCATCAGCAATGGTCTTAAAGGTGCGAATGGCCGTTCTTGCTTTCTGGGATTTTGATAGCTCCTGCATATTCAGTCCTGTTGATAAAAAATAGTAGCTCCCCTCGTTAGGTGTTCCAAGGGCTGGTAGCAGATATTGTTTGGGCTTTTTACTAGGTTACCCCTCAACTATAATACCAGTTTCATCTATATATGCTGATTTTTTTTAAAAAAAGAGAAAACAGGAAATGCATCCCAGATAAAGGCTAACAGGGCTATAAGGGAAGATTGAAATGAGAGTAATCAAAAAAGAGGTACTACGGATAGACACCCTGGCCGGCGAAACTCACCCTCTATTTACATATTGGATGAGAAGCCAAAACCAGAACATTTTCGACGGAAACAAAACGAAGTATAAAGATAAAATATAGAACTGCGTTACACGTACTCGCCTAGCGCAGCAATCAACTCTTCACGTCCCAGCCCAGTTTTGGCAGAGAAAAGTATGCGATCCGAAGCAGATATGCCATGTCCTGCATCTAACAATTTCGAATTCTTAACTCTTTCGTTTCCCGATATCTTATCTACCTTAGTATACACAGGAAGGAAGGGTATCCCCTGCTGAGAAAGCCACGTCAACAGCTGCGTGTCAGCGGGTTTGGGAGCGTGTCTGATGTCAAGTATCACAACGACACATTTCAGCGTTTTCCTGGATTCAAGATATCTGGTAATCAGGCCCTGCCAGCTGTTCTGCATATCCTTAGACACCTTAGCAAAACCATAGCCGGGCAAATCGACGAGATGAAATGCTTCACTCACAAGAAAGTAGTTCAAACCCTGGGTTTTACCAGGCCGGCCACTGACTTTCACCATAGCCTTCCGCCCAAGCAGAGTGTTCATCAAGCTTGATTTACCGACATTAGAGCGACCGGCAAAGGCTATCTCCGGGAGTTCCTCTGGCGGCAATTGCTTATCGCTGTGAACACTGAGCAGAAATTTGACATCATGAAAGTCCATTTGTCCCCCTTATCGCATTCACCCAAACGAAGTAAATGCGAAATATGTTATCCCCGTCATGAAAAGGCCCGCCAGCAAAACTGGACAGGCCTCAACACTATCTATCAAATAACTTTATTCAGGGGATATTCTATTATACCTTCAGCACCTTTACTCTTAAGTGCAGGAATTAAATCTCGAACAACATCTTCACTGACTACAGTCTCAACCGAAAACCATTTTTTATTATACAAATTGGCGATAGTTGGTCCATTCAAACTGGGCAAAATATCTACAATGTCTTTCAGCTTTTCCTCTGAAATATTCATCTTCAGGCCCACAATCCGATCTGCATTCAAAGCGCCCTGCAGCAGCATGAAAATATTCTCAATTTTCTTACGCTTCCAAGGATCCTGCCAAGCTTCTTTGTTTGCTAAAAATTGAGTATTGGATTCCATCAACTCGTAAATAATGCGGAGGCCATGAGCACGGATTGTACTCTCGGTCTCAGTTACCTCAACAACTGCGTCAACAAGTCCGGAAACAACTTTGGCCTCGGTGGCTCCCCAACTGAACTCAATCTCCACATTAATCTTTTGTTCTTCAAAAAAGCGCTTTGTTACATTGACCAGTTCAGTAGAAACCTTTTTGCCTTCAAGATCTTCAAGGGATTTAATGTCGGAATCACCAGCTACGGCTATGACCCATCGTGTTGGCTTACGGCTGACTTTGGAATAGACCAGATCACCGACAAGCACCGTATCCGACTGGTTTTCCATAGTCCAATCTTTACCAGTAATGCCGGCATCAAGCATACCACTCTCTACATATCGGGACATTTCCTGCGGACGACAGATAGAGCAGGAAAGCTCTGCATCGTCAATTTTTGGAAAATAATTTCTGGCAGCCGGTTTAATCATCCAGCCAGCCTTCTCAAAAAGTTCTATGGTTGCATTCTCCAGGCTTCCTTTTGGAAGTCCTAGCTTAAGCTGTGTCATTACAATCTCCATCTCTTTGGCAAAATCGGGCAGCAATACCGATTATTTCTTTTTATATACAACTTCAGGGTCAAACAACCTCTCCCCTTCGATCACAAGTTCTGTACCAACGATTCTTCTGTAAAAACAGGATCTATGGCCCGTATGACAGGCGGCCCCCCCAAGCTGTTCGACACGATAAATAACAGTATCACTGTCACAATCAACTAATATATCACGAATCTGTTGGACGTTACCAGAGGACTCGCCCTTAAGCCATAAGGACTTTCTAGAACGACTCCAGTAATGCGCCTTGCCTGTTTCAAGGGTTTTTTGCCAGGCGAGTTCATTAATATAGGCAAGCATTAATACTTCACCCGTATTATGGTCCTGTGCTATCGCTGGTAAAAGGCCATCTGAAGATTTTTTAAAATTCAACATAACGCTACTCATCCTCTTAAGAACATGTGAGTATTTATAGGTAGGGGTAGTTGTTCAACTATTCTCGACAGAAAACTGATTGTAACTTCCGGCATGAGATCAGGAACATGCCATAGGTCACATATTATTTTCTGAATACGTGGTCTGATGCTAAATCACATCAAAAATTGGGAATCTTGCACCATACGTGCCTGGCTTGCCTTTGTCAAGCATTAGAACTGGATTTTTTTGATCTAAGTATTACACTTGCGAAATATGAGCTGACAAAGGTAATATTACCGACCCAAACTGCTAATAGCAGTTCTTAGACTTCGCAGATTGTATTTGTATATTTAACATCATCACATTAATAGCAGGAGCTACATTATACATGAAAAAGGTAGAACAAAACGACATCGTCACCCTTTCCTTCATCGGAAAACTCGACAATGGTCAGGAATTCATGACAATATCGAAGGAACAACCCCTCCAGGTTCATATTGGTGCAAGCGAAATGCCGCCAACTGTTGAGTCAGCTCTCGTAGGTATGGAAATTGGGCAAACCCGACAGGTTAAAGTTTCTCCTGATGAAGGCTACGGTCCCAGGCAGAAAGATTTACTTCAGACCATTAGTAACAGCGAATTCATTAACAAAATAGAACCAAAACCAGGCATGATACTTTCATTAAAAATTCAACGTGAAGGGCAAGATCACCAGGTGCCTGCCACAGTAATAGAGGTAAATGAAAATTCTGTGCTGGTAGACTACAACCACCCTCTTGCAGGGCATAATCTTACCTATGACATACTGATTCTTGATATCCAGAAGAGTTCATGAACTCCAGAAAAGAATAGCCATTCGTTTTTTCCCGGGTACAGCCGGTAGTATCTCTTCGTACCCGGGACATTTCATTAAAAGAAAGTCCTTGAGTAAACTCTTTTCGAAAAAGCCCTGTACATTCCCAAATCGGTATGTATTAATTAGATAAGTTGGCTGTCAATAATACTGATTGTAGGGAGTTACCATATGGAATTTGAAGATGATGAAATACTGCAGGGCTTTATAGAAGAATCTCTAGAGCATCTTGCTGATATCGAAAATGACCTTCTGGCCATTGAAGAAGGCGGAGCAAACATTGACGAGGAGCTCGTCAATAAGGTGTTTCGTGCCGCACACTCAATAAAAGGAGGTGCAGGATTCATGGGTCTACAGGCTATTCAGGAGCTTTCACATGCTTCTGAAAATGTGCTTGGCATGATCCGTAGTAAAAAACTTGTGCCCAACCCTGAGATTGTCAACATTCTACTTCTTGCCTCAGATCAGCTTCAGCGCATGATTGAAGATGTTCAAAATAGCAATGATGTTGACATCACAGCACATCTCGACCCGTTAAATGCCATAGCTGAAGGCACCTTCAGTCAGTCTTCTGCACAAGCTGAAACAATTGCTTCCCCAGAAAAAGTTGAACCAGAGCTTGATCCGCCTCCATTGGAAATCGATATGGAAGAAGAACTGTCGATTTCTCCAGAGGTTGAATCTTTGCCTCCCCAGGAGCCTGACTTTGATCCAGAGCCACATATTCTTGAGAATATCGAGGAGAGTGACTCCGAAACAACACTTATGGACGACCCGTTGCCAGTTGTGTCAGCACCGGTATCTGCACCTCGAACTGCAGACAAGATTAATGTAGCAAAGAAAACCATTGCAAAAGCCGAGACATCAATCCGCGTCAACGTAAGCCTTTTAGACTCACTTATGACCTTGGCTGGCGAGTTGGTCCTGAGCCGTAATCAACTCCTTCAGACCATTGGATCTGATGACTACAGAAATGCTGAAACAGTTGGCCAGCGCATTGACCTCATCACCTCGGAACTCCAGGAAGCCATCATGCTTACCCGGATGCAACCTATAGGCAATGTCTTCAACAAATTCCCCCGTGTTGTCCGAGATCTGTCCAAAAAGCTAGGCAAAAAGATAGACCTTACCATTGTTGGCAAGGATGTTGAACTTGATAAGACCATCATTGAGTCGATCAATGACCCTCTGACACATTTGGTTAGAAATTCTGTCGATCACGGCATTGAAATGCCAGCAGACAGAAAACGTATCGGAAAATCAGAAAACGGACTCGTCATCCTGAAAGCCTACCATGAAGCTGGGCAGGTGGTAATTGAAATACGAGACGATGGCAAGGGGCTTGATGGTGACGCCCTCGCAGCAAGTGCTGTGAACAAAGGTCTTTTAACAGCGGACCAGATCAAGGTTATGTCTGAGAAAGAGAAGGTCAACCTCATCTTTCTACCTGGATTTTCCACAGCTGCAGAAGTGACTGATGTCTCAGGACGTGGGGTTGGAATGGATGTTGTTAAAACCAATCTCGACCAATTAGGCGGCCATGTTGACATCGTATCCGAAGTTGGAAATGGCACCACAATATCCATTAAGCTGCCGCTGACTCTGGCCATTATACCTTGTCAGATTATCATGACTGGTGGGGAGCGCTACGCGATTCCACAAGTCAATCTTGAAGAACTGCTACGAATACCAGCCAGTCAGGTCAAAGACCGAATTGAACGTGTTGGAGATGCTGAAGTTGTGCGTTTAAGAGGCAACCTGTTGCCGCTCATTCGCCTCTCTGACGTTATCGGCCTCGACAGAACATACTGGGATGAAACCGATCAGGATTTCAAAGGTGATCGCCGGGAGCTCATCTCTGATCGCAGAAGTAAGGAATCTCCACTTTTTGGTGAAAGCACTGATTCGCAAGATTCTTCAACTGAATCGAGTTCTCAACGATCTGTAATTGACAGGCGCTATACCGCCTCCAGTGCCTTAAATATTGTCGTTGTCTCAACAGGTTCGATGAAATATGGTTTGGTAGTTGACCGTCTCCTTGACTCTGAGGAAATTGTTATTAAGCCATTAGGCCGACACCTTCAGCAATGTAAGGGGTATGCTGGTGCGACCATCATGGGAGATGGACGAATAGCGCTCATTCTCGATGTAGCTAATCTGGCTCGTATGGCCTACCTCACCTCACTTGATGGCACTGACCGTGCAGCACAGCTCGCATCTTCACTCGAAGACACTCAAAATGCCAATAAAGATAAGCAGGCTTTGCTGATTTTCAGGAGTTCGGAAAACGAACAGTTCGCTGTTCCGCTTAACCAAGTAGAACGTATTGAGAAAATTAAAGCGAGTGATATAGAGCATCTTGGTGGTAAACGTGTAATGAAATATCGCGATGGCAGCCTCTCACTCATCCGCGTAGATGATGTTGCCATGGTTGAACCACTAGCTGAATCGGAGAACCTGCTGGTTATAGTTTTCAACGTCGCTAAACGAAACGTCGGTCTGCTTGCAATTGGCCCTATCGACGCCATGGAAATCACCGCAGACATTGACGACGTAACTCTCAAGCAACCAGGCATCATGGGTTCCGCCATTATTGATAAGCAAACCACACTGCTGGTCAATATTTTTGAGATGGTTCAAACAATTATGCCTGAATGGTTTGAAGATATGGAGGTCTTCAATGTCGAAGCTGATGCTGAAGGTCCAGTCCCGACTATTTTGCTTGCGGAAGATTCAAATTTTTTCCGTAATCAGGTAAGAGGCTACATGACAGAGGCCGGATACGAGGTCATCGAAGGCGAGGATGGACAGATTGCATGGGAGTTACTCCAAGAGAATCGAGATATTATCTCCATGGTCATAACAGATATTGAAATGCCAAATATGGATGGATTTCAACTGACGAAGACCATTCGAAGTGACCCCAGATTTACAGGTATCCCGGTTATAGCTCTGACTACATTGGCAGCTGAAGAAGATGTTGCCAAAGGTATGGAAGTTGGAGTTGACGAGTACCACATTAAACTCGACAAAGAAAGATTGATGACCTCAGTTCACCACTATATGAAACAGCGACATTAATCTTTTTCATATTCTTAGAACTGCCCCGGGGGAGTCTGCCAGCATTAGGGACTCCCACTCATAAGATTACACCAACCCCATTAGTGAATTATGGCTAACGACTCACAGCAGACCACAAGTAAGAAAACCATTGAGTTGGCGACGTTTTATATAGGCGACGCGCTTTGTGGCATGGATATCCTCAAAATTCAGGAAATTAATAAGCTTACGCAGATGACAAAAGTGCCTCAGGCACCTGATTATGTCCTCGGCATCCTGAATTTACGCGGACAAATTGTAACCATTATTGATCTCGGGAAAAAATTGGGCTTAGGTGAAACTGATGTCAGCCTAGACCCACGAAACATAATCGTCAACTCCGCCGGCGGACATGTCGGATTGCTCGTCATGAAAATTGGTGATGTGGTTGAAGCCGATCTTGATAAACTTGAAACTGCTCCGGCTAACATGCGGGGCATACAGGGTGAGTTTTTCAAAGGTGTCTATAAGATGAAGGCTAACCTCATAGGCATTCTTGATATTGACAAAGTACTCAGCCTTGAAGAATAAAACCTGATGATCACTTCCAGAAAGTTACGTGTTCTTGTTGTTGATGACACGATAGTATATCGCAAATCTGTCTCAGATATTATCGAGGAAATTCCTGGTGTCGAGTTGGCAGGTGTTGCTCATAACGGGAAAATAGCACTTGATAAAATTGCAATGCTCAAGCCAGACCTTCTGACTCTCGACATTGAGATGCCAGTCATGAATGGGCTTGAGGTGCTTGCTGAACTGAAAAAGCGCTTCCCGAACGTCGGGGCTGTGATGTTGTCAACGTTAACAGCTGATGGTAGTGAAATGACATTGAAAGCCCTGGAGCTAGGTGCATTCGATTTTATTTTGAAACCACAGAGCAAAAACCTCGTAGAAGGTAAACGTGAAATAAAACGTTTACTTCAGCCAATCCTTGATGCGTATGCAAAATCAAGGAGTGCTCGTCATTTATTGCAGAGTAAGGTTGGAACTGGAGCCACCACAAGGTCCACCTTAACGGGCGGCAGCACGAATGGCGCTGGCGCGTCCATAGCCAGAAGTAACCTGGTAAAGCCTAAGATCGCGACTAAACGGAAAGGCAAATCCGAGATAATAACTATTGGCATTTCCACGGGCGGCCCGAATGCGTTAAATCAAATGTTACCGATGCTCCCCGCGGATATCAACGTTCCTGTTCTTATTGTTCAACATATGCCACCGGTTTTCACCAAGTCACTTGCAACCAGCCTTGACAAAAAGTGTAAACTTAAGGTCAAAGAAGCAGAGGACAGAGAAGCTATTGAGCCAAACGTTGTCTATATAGCTCCAGGTGGCAAACAGATGAAACTGGTAGCCGCTGCCGATGGACGCAATAGACTTATAAAGATTACCGATGATCCGCCTGAGAACTCCTGCAAGCCATCTGTAGATTATCTTTTCCGATCAATTGGCGATTATTATGTTGGTCGGACGACAGCAGTGATAATGACTGGCATGGGGTCTGATGGAACTAAAGGTCTTGAGATTTTAAACAACAAAGGCGCGCACATCATCGCTCAGAACGAGGCGACATGTGTTGTTTACGGCATGCCCAAAGCACCAGCTGAAAAGGGTTATGCAGACGTGGTTGTACCACTTGGTAAGATTGCGGAAGAAATACTGAAAAGTGTGAAGTAATCTGTAAAAGCCTAGAACTGGAGGCTTTTTCTGATGATACGGATATTGTACAAATATGATAAAGATATCGCCCGACGAACTCAAGGTAGTTGCTCAATATATCAAGGAAATATCTGGGATACATCTTGATCAGAGCAAATCATACCTTTTTGAGACACGCCTGAGTTCAGTTGCGGAAGAATTTGGCTGTACTTCTTACCGAGAACTTCAACAAAAAGCAAAACGTGATGTAAGTAAAAAACTTGAACGTGCTATAGTTGATGCAATAACCACCAATGAAACACTTTTCTTTCGTGACAAAGGGCCATTTGAGCTTTTACAGCACAAAATTTTACCCGAAGTAATTGATGCCCGCGCCCCAAAATCAGGTCTGATGAAGACCAATTTACGAATATGGAGTGCAGCGTCATCTACAGGACAGGAACTCTATTCCGTTGCTATCGTCCTAAAAGAACTCTTAAAAGATCTCTCCCGCTATAATATTTCACTACTTGGTACTGACATCTCTGATAGTGCTGTAGCTCAGGCCAGTTATGGTAAATATAACAAGTTTGAAATTGAGCGAGGTCTTGACAGGGCAATGCTTCAAAAATATTTCACACTTTTTGGCGATTCCTGGAAAATCAAGGATGAGATCCGATCAATGGTGAACTATAGAAAGCTCAACTTAATGCAGCCATTTACTGCACTAGGAAAATTCGACATCATACTTTGCAGGAATGTCGCTATTTATTTTACTCTGCAAGATCGCACAAAGCTCTTTAACAAAATAGCAGACAGCCTGGCTGATGATGGCTACCTCATCATTGGCTCAACAGAGTCCTTGACTGGCGTATGTAGTCGCTTTGTTCCTAAGCGACACTTGCGCTCGTTATTTTATCAAAAGAAGTAAAAGAGGAGATCTGTTATGGAAAACCTCTCCATCCTGGTTGTAGATGACGATCCTGTTATCCGACGGCTCTTACAACAAAGATTAAAAGTAGCCCACTACAAGGTCTTAGTTGCAGATGATGGATACCAGGCCGAACGGCTGCTGAGAAAACAACGTTTTGACGTTGTTCTAACAGACCTTGTCATGCCAGGAGATATTGGTGGCATTGAGGTCTTGGAAATAACAAAAGAGTTGTCTCCAGACACCGAAGTTGTTCTGATTACTGCACACTCATCGGTTGACACTGCCGTAGCAGCCATGAAAAAAGGCGCCACGGACTATCTGGAAAAGCCAATCAATTTTGATGAACTTTTTCTTCGCCTGGATAAAATCGCCAACCTTAAAACCATCTTGCGCAGTGCTCAAGATATTGAGCAGGCAATGACTGTGACAGAAACAGAGGCAGCGACAACTATTCAGAATCTTGAAATTACGGTGGTGCGTTTACGTGAAACGCTTGATAAAGTTGAGACGATCCTCCGAAATTTTGACATAAATGAGGACGAAAGAATAGCTGAAGCCATCGAGTTATTATCTGAAAGCTAATAAAAAGAGCCGCAATCCTGAACAGGGTTGCGGCTCTTTTTATTCATTCAAGGGAAAACGGAAAACAACGAAACAATACCTGTCATTTATTTTCCGGACCATACATGAGGGATTCCTGAACCATTCCAGTAACACCTGACAGGTAGGTATCTTCAAAGATAGTTCCTTCCACTTTTGCACCGGTCAGGTCGCTGCCAGACAAATTCGCCCTATACAGATCTGCATCACGTAGGTCCGCGTTTCGCAAATCCACATTGACGAGTATTGCCCCTTTGAGATTAGCATTTTTCAGTGTGGCCCCGGAAAGATCACAGCCTGTCAAATCAGCTTTCTCAAGATCAGCACCTTTGAGATTCACGCCCGAAAGATCCAGATCTGACAAATCACATTCGTAACATTTTTTACTATCAAGCAATCTCTCTTTTGCGACAATCTTTACATCGACAACAGGTACATCACTAACTGCCTGCTCTGCTGCGTCCACTACAGCGCCAATAATTGCATCCTTCTCGACAACTGATAGTTCCTCGCTTTCTGACATTACCGTACTTTCGACCACTTCCTGGTCTGGTAAAGACTCCGATTCTGAGGCTACTGCTACAGCTTCAGCTGTATCTGGGGACACATCTGGTTCAACTGCCGGCTCAACAGTAACCTCTTCTACAATTGCCTCTTCTACAGTAGCTGTTTGGATCTGAGGAACAGTCTTAGCTTTAGGTGTGTCAGAGGCTGGCTCCTGTGTAGTTTCTGTAACCTCTGCAACTACAACTTGCTCCTCAACAACAGTTTCAGTCTCTGTCACGGCCACATCCTCGGTGGAATCCTCAACTACAGATTCCTCGACAACTACCGCTGCAACAGCAACTTTTTCGACCACAATTTCTTCTGCATCCTCATTCTCGGATACCATTTGATCTTCAGTATCAACGTCCGGCTCTGCTGTAACCTCTACAGCTGTTTCCGCCGGTAATGACTCAATACTATCTTTTATACTCTTGTCGTCAATTGCTTCGGTGTTAGCACTATCCTGATTTTCAACATTCTCTTGGCCACCAACGGCAGTATCGTCACCAAGTATCGCATCTTCAATGTAGGCTCCATCTAAAGATGTCTTGCCCAGTGTCGCTCCTCGAAGATCCGCACCACTAAGATCAGCCCCCCCAAGACCGGCTCCCTCTAAATTAGAGTTTTTCAGATTTGCCTCTGAAAGATCAGCCAAATACAATTTTGCACCCGCAAGATCAGCACCCTCAAGGTCTGCGCCTGCCAAGTCTGCCCGGTTAAGATTTACTCCACGTAAATTACATTCTCTGCAACTTTTCGTCTTAATCAATATCCCAAGGTTTGTACTGGCATCAGCAGCGGTATCAGAAGGATTTCCTACAACAACACAGGGTGAACAAAAAATAGTGCCAGCCAGTATGGCCGTGGCAAATCCAACACGTCTTTTCATAATTCCTCAATAAATTACGTAAAACTTCTGTAACGGGTTAGTATCACTCTCTTGAAGGGAGAAATATTGCGTATAAAAATGAAATATCAATATAACAGTGTGGCAAATCATGTCAACTTATCCTCGTCAGTCGCCAGCCCAGAATAATTTTAGGAAAAAGTGAAACTGTCACTTTCGTTTTCTCCACGTCCAGGGTGGTATTGCTCTTTTATCCTGCCACAAGCCATCACCTTGATACTTTGCTTTAGCTTCAAGTTTCTGCCATTTACGGCATACATATTCACGACAATAACGACCGTATACCCAGGCAGCACCTTCGCTTACCAACTGTTCATTAATATTAATAGAGTCACGAGTTATCACTCCCACCAGCCGGCCATAACTGTCAGTATCCTTAATAACTACTCTTACCGTTTTATTTCCGATAAGCCGCTTAGATATTTTTCGGGCAGCAGTTGCAAAGGGCTGGTTGTACTCAGGGCAATCTATCCCCCAGAGCCGTATCTCATAATTACGACCATTTTGTCGTACAATTACCGAGTCACCATCAATCACTCTCGTTACTTTACCAACAAGGACAGATTGAGAAGATTGCGCGTATTGTTCACCTGCTAGTAGATACCAACAGAGCAAAATTGGTAGAAACAATTTGATCATGATTGAAATTGGAGTCAATATTCTGCCACCAACCAAGGCCTGTAGTAATTCATTAAGAGATCCAGCTCTACTCAAGCAATACTTAGTAACGGCAATTATTTCTGACACCTTTATCCATGTTTCACCAGAACTGTAAAAACACTATTGTTATTTCTGGCTGCATTGTGATATCGTTCAAATAGTAGCAAGTGTCAAAAAACAGTCACAATGACCATAACATACCATAATTAATACTAATTTTACAGTTACAAATGATCATATATAGTCCTTATCAGAATATGAACTATAAACAAGAATAATTGTAACTTTTTACACTAATATACTCATGTCATCTCATAAACTCTCTGAAACAGAAGAAGATACCCGAAGTTTCTTACTCAATCTCGCTATCTTCGATAGTCTTAACACAGACGAACTTACCATGTTGGCTAAACATATGAGTTACGTTCACCTCCAGCGAGGGGAATATCTTTTTATTGAGGGTGACAAGGGTAATTTTATGGGATTTGTAGTACATGGGCTGCTGGAAGTTATAAAAACGTCCGATTCAGGTCAGAACATAGTTATAGCAAGACTCACCAAAGGAAACTCTATTGGGGAAATGGCATTAATCGACAAGTCTCCAAGATCTGCTACTGTGGTTGCCAAACAGCCAACAACCATGGTCACTCTTACCGATAAAGGGTTTGACTTACTTACCGATAAGTCACCAATACTTGGTGTGAAAATCATACAGAAAGTTGCGAGACTGCTTAGTTTGTATATGCGCAGGACATCAAGCAGACTAGCCGACCTTATGCAGAACAGTAAGGATTCCTGAAAATCATCTCATGTATTAACAGAAACTAGAAGACATAACCGACATGCATACCAGCTACGGCCACGCCTTTTTAACTAATAATATTACACGACCTATCTGAAAGCTCCATGCCATCAATACTTTCAATTCTCATAGCCGCATCTTCAGCTTCTGACAGTCAGGCGCTCAGCACCCACATTCAAAACGAATTTGGCGCTAAGGTTGACCAGGCACACAGTATTGCAGAACTTCACACATCTCTTAAGCAATCCTGCCCCGATATTCTTATTGTGGATTCATCCGCTCAATCGCCAGATGAAGGAATCAATCTGATTCGGAATCTGCGAGTTTCGTACCCAAGTCTTCTGCTGCTGCCACTTATCCCAACCACTCGTAGAGAACTTGTACAGCAGCTTGTATCTCTGGATATTCTTCTCTATATTCACACCCCGATAGAACCAGCTGAAACCACTATTGCGATAACCCGAGCTGCCGAATACATCCATCAGCACCGCACCACAAAGTCATCACCATCGCCTGCGCAAAAGTCTACCAGTTTCCATGGCATGATTGGCAACAGTCCTCTTATGCAAAAACTTTTTGATATCATTTCGATAGTTGCCGAAGATGATGACTCCACAATCCTTATCCGTGGTGAATCTGGCACAGGAAAAGAAATGGTTGCAAAAGCCATTCATAATCAAAGTGAGAGATGTACCAAAAACTTTGTGCCGGTAAACTGTGCGGCAATCCCGGACGAGTTACTCGAAAGTGAATTGTTTGGTTATAGCAAAGGTGCTTTCACTGGAGCAACCAGCAACAAAATTGGTCGAATTCAATATGCTGATGGCGGTACGCTCTTTCTTGATGAGATTGGAGATATGAAACCAACCCTGCAGGCCAAACTCTTGAGAGTCCTGCAAGAAAAAGAATTTGAACCTGTTGGCGCCTTAAAATCAATCCCGGTTGATACCCGCGTTCTTGCTGCCACGCATTGTGACCTTGAACAACTGGTTAGCGAAGGGACATTCAGAGAAGATCTCTACTATCGCCTCAGTGTCATCCCCCTCAACATCCCTCCCTTAAGGGAAAGAAGAGAGGATATCCCATTTCTTATTCAAAATTTCATAGAAAATTTTACAAAAAAACGCAACAGGGTACCATTTACGTTCTCCCAGACAGCTCTTCTTGCACTGGTACATTTTGACTGGCGTGGCAATGTTCGTGAATTGGAAAACCTCATTCAGCATATGTCCATCCTCTTCAGCGGAAAAAACGTTGCCTTTGATGACTTACCAGACAAGTTTCATGATTTGCGTGAAATAGTCGAAAGCTCAACTCAAGATATGCTCAGGCAAACATCCCAGCCCGAGGAAGCATCTCCAGACATGCCACCAGCCACCCACGCCATAACGGATATCCCCTGGCATGAAGGCCAGGTTGATTTCAGAGAACTGATCAATAGTTTTGAAACTGAACTGATCGTGCACGCAATGAAACTGACAGAAGGGAACAAGAAAGAGGCAGCACGTCTTCTCAACCTGAAACGCACTACATTACTAGAAAAAATTAAGAAAAAAGAATTAAACAATCTCTGGGAGGACTAATACGCCATCTTAAAACACTAGCAATGTCCACCTTTATCAGGCAGCCATCTGTACCAGGTTATTTTCGAGATTTTCCTGAATATCCTCTGGTGTTGCTGGAGTAAGCAAAATATCACTCACGCCATATTTTACCGCTTTGATAACTTTACTCCTTGTCCAGTCCGGCCCTGCTGCTATTACGGGCAAAGAACAGGATGAGCTCACTTTTATCGCCATACCAAAGGCCTGTTCATTAACATCTTGCATAACAATATAGACAGCCTTCAACTCTTCAGTAATAGCGCCTTTAATGTTATCTTTGAAAGATAATTGACGGGTACTGAACCCCCGCTTTTCAGCTACCTCTGCCAATTTCGACGATTCAGACTCATCATCGCTAATAACAAGGATATCTACAGCACTGTACTCTTCGTTCGCAACCCGTTGTGGACCTGCCATTCCACCTTCAGCGGACTGGCTGCCAGGTCCATCTCCTTGTGAGGAATCAGCTACAGCAACAGCCTGGGGTTCATCAATGGTATCTAGTTTCAGCATTTTTGCAGGAAACAGTACACTAATATTCCCCTGAGCCTCTCCTTCTATGGAAAGAGACATTGAGCTCATATAATATTCAACATCAGGAATAGGCTCTTCAGAATCTATATCAACCTTCATTGGTACTACCAGGTCGATATCCTTTCGTACAAAACGAATTTTGCTGCTGTACTGCTCTTCAAAAACCGCGGTATACACCCCGGAAATGATATTTGCTATTTCGCCATATGCATCACGGGTATCTTCGCTGAACTCTTCATCTGCGATGACAATCTCCAGCTCAGATGGAGGCAGCATGATCAATACACCACCCATATGAATCGCATCTTTCAAACTGACAAAAAGGTAACTTTCATCTTCCAGCTCACCAACAACCTCAAGATCGGCGACGACCTGCTTGCCATTAGCTTCATCAAAAAAGAAATCCTCCTTGGTGATGAGACGATTCTCTGAGATATCAAGCCGTATTTCAGTTCCCAGAAGTGCACCAACTTCTTCCTGAGTCTTCTTGGAACATTCTTTTAAAAGCTTATCGACACGCTTTCGATGCTGCTCCACATTAAACCCTGGCTCACGAACAGGTGCTGCGTCTTTCACCTCAGACTCATTGTCAACTGTTTCAGGAACTGTCGCTTGGTCGGGTGTAGCAGCAGATGTTATTGGTGAGGCATCCTGCTGGGGCTTTGCGGTTTCTGCATCTTCAGCAAATGATTCATCTTGAATTAAGCCAAACAATTTGGCAGGAAGAAGCATACGGACGTTTCCAAGTGCCGTACCTTCAGCCTGCAACGACAACGTGCTCATGTAATATTGCATATCCGGAATTGGCTCATCGGACGCAATATCTACTTTCATCGGTACTACTTGCTGCAACTCATTTTTTACAAATCGAACCTTTTGGGTAAACTGCTCCTCAAAAACAGATGTGTAAACGCCAGAGACGATATTGGCAACTTCACCATAGGCGTCTTTGACATCATCCCCAAATTCTTCATCATTTATGACGTTATCGAGTTCTGCTGGGGGCAGCATTATGAGAATACCGCCAAGACGTATTGAATCTTTCAAACCGGCAAAGAAGTAACTTTTACCCTGAAGCTCACCGGTAAGCTCCATATCAGCAATTATCTGTCTCCCTTCAAGCTCATCAAAAAAGAGATCTTCTTTAGAAACCAGGCGATTGGTTATGCCAGAAAACTTCACCTCAACACCTAACAGTGCTGACAGTTCTTCGGTAAGCTTGCCCTCACAAAGATCAAGCAGTTTATCGATTCGCTTTTTCTGTTTTTCTGGATCAACAGCTTTTACAGGAATACTGTCCTGTGCGGCAGATGTTTTTTCCTGGGTATCCTGCGGCGCGGATTCATCTGCTTTTTCTTCAACATTTTCTGTGATAGATTGCTCAGCAGTTTCAGGTTGAGCGACGGGATCTGCCGAAGCTTCAGTTTGCAGACCAAAGGCAACAGCTGGCAGGAGCATATGGATGTCACCAAGTTGTCGTCCCTCCATTTTCATGGAACAACTGACCTGGTAATATTGCTGATCTGGGAATGGGTCATCGCTGGCAATGTCGACATTCGCCGGCACGAGTACCTGCTGTTCTTTACGAATGAATCGGAAACTTTTACTGTATGACTCTTCGAACACTTTTGTGTACGAGCCAGCTATGATATTAGCTATCTCACCGTAAGAATCCTCAGTTTCCCCGGCGTACTCCTCACGTCCGACAACTTCTTCGAGCTCAGCGTCAGGAAGCATGATCAGTGTTCCACCGAGCCGAATAGCATCCTTAATACCAATTACCAGACAACCCTGTCCTTCAAGATCTCCGGCAAGATCTACTCTGGCAAGTATCTGCTTACCGATCAAGCCATCAAGGAATTCTTCCTTGCTCGCAAGAGTGTTGCGTTCATCACTGAGAGAAAATTCTACTCCCAGTAAAACTCCAATCTCTTCCTTAACCTGCTCATGTGCTGCAGTAAGGATTTTATCAATTCGTTTTTTTGCGTCCATGCAAGGTAAGATAAAGTGTTGATTAATTCACGTAAATGGCCTTTGTCGATATACACTTATCGGACTTAGATGCAGGAAACTTTACTTATCTTTCAGATGAAATCAACTCAATACATATAGTAGCTCGACCCAGAACGTGCCACTATCAAGCTGGAAAGAAATATAATGGCGTTTTGCACCAGCTATACCACTAATGCGAAAAGAGTCCCCAATAACAGTTGTAGGGATAGCCAGTTCAACATTTACACCGGCATTGCCATAAGCTATTTTAAGATTTCCTGCCACCATATTAGCTATTTCACCAATGGCATCTTTTACATCCTCATCAAGTTCTTCAACCTCCATCCCCAGAAAAGAACCGGTAATAGCCTTTGCAACCACTGCCGGACAATGAACGGCTAACATGCCACGTATACCACTACCTAATCCGATCATACTGGTAATATTAGACTGAATACTACTCTTCCCTAAAGCGGAGACATCCTCTCCCTCAACATCCAACATGAGCATAGTTGAGAAAACATCTTGTGTTGCAGCGACAATTTCCTTACTCAAATCTAATCGCTTTTCTATTTCGGTCATGTAATTTCCTTTTCCTAAAAAAAAAGACAGAACCCACTAACGGGTCCTGTCTCTATAACGCAATATCCTGCTATTTTTCAAGTTGGAGTTCTACACTGAACTTTCCAGCCTCACAATCAAACGGAATTGCTATGCGTTCAGCCTCTTTAGTTGACTGAAAGTCATAATGTCGCCCTGAAATTGTTGAAGGCATAGAGAGTTCAATGTCTCTCCCTTTCTCTGAGAGGATGGTCTTAACATTCCCACCAAGCATATTTGCCAACTCACCAACAGCATCCTCAACATCTTCATTCACTTCAGTGACTTCCATTCCAAGGAAATTACCAGTTATCGCCATTGCCACTTCTTTGGGAAGATGGATAGCTAAAACACCCTTACGCATGCCCGCAAGGCCAATGATTCCGGAGATACTGTCCGTCAGGCCCAGCTGGTCACCAGATTCTTCTTTGGAGACCTCTATTTCCATCATAATCATGGTCGAAAATATTTCTTTAGCCGACTCAATGATTTTTCCATCAAGATCCATTAAATCCCCCTTGATCTGTATTAGAGAAGCGGTCCAAGTACTTCGTTTACCTTGTCTGGTGTAAACGGTTTTTTGATTGCTCCAACAGCACCAAGAGATTTGGCCTCGCCTATGATATCATCTCCAGTTTCTGTTGAAATCATCAGCACAGGTATGTCTTTCATGTTTGCACGTCCTGCTTTTTCACGCAAAAAAGATATACCATCCATATTTGGCATATTAATATCACTCAGTACGATATCAACTGTCTCTTTTTCCAGTACCTCAAGAGCTTCCAATCCATCACTGGCTTCATAAATATTGTCAAAATCAATTCCTGCCTGACGCAGAGATCTGCCAATGATCTTGCGCATAGTGCTTGAGTCATCAACCAGCAATACATTCTTTCCCATTCTGTTCTCCTATAATAATGATGCCATACAACACCTGTCTCAATTCCAGCGACAATGCCGACCTGGCCTGTTAACCCATACGTCTATTCAATTTTACAACTGATTCTATCACGTACTACACACACCTCTCTACTGCCGAATAATAGCAGTTAAAATTGTCAAAAATCAAATGTGGATAGAAAAAAAATAATAAAAATCCCACTTTAATGGCACAATTTAAAGAAAAAGAGGACTGATCATTAGCACGAAAACAAACTATACACCTGTTTTAACAGGTAAAATATTAGCACAAACACCCATAAGACATATGCATCATTCAACAAATATTCATATCTCTAAATATTCAACCAAATTCAAACGAGTATCGTTATATGTAGATATAATTCCAACAGCATAAATTGCATCACTTTAGCGTGATCGTCTATTATATAAAATGAATTGAGACCAGCATACCTTTCCAGCAAGCTAAGTCGGCAACTACAGTTTTCCAATGCAGTGTTACTGCTATCGAAATTCCCCACACATCTTCTCACCTGCCAGCATCCAGCACCTCACAAAAGTCATATTTTTGACTCACCAAAAAACTCAAACTGCAGAACAAGCTATCTGCACTAACCATAACATATCATGCAGTTATACAATAACTGCCATAATTTCCCACTGGTACGAAATTTGCAAGAACTGTATAAACTTCTAACTCTAATTATTACAATGAAACGATACCTTCTCATCCTTACATGCCTTTTTCATACGCTGATCAGCTGCCATTTCGCGGTAGCAGAGTCGACTCTTGTGAAAATAGCAAAAGCGGACAGCAAGGATATTGTTCAGGTATTTTTCTCGTTTGATTCTCTACCCAAATACTCCCATAAAGTTAGCACTAAACGTGTTGATATTATCCTTGAGGATACTACCTCCTCAACTTCTTTAATTTTTTTTGATCCTGATGATCGGGTTATAAAGACACTTTCCTCATCCAAAGAAGGAAATACTATTATTTCATTCTTTTTTCGCTACCAGCCGCAACGAGTAAAAGTCGAAAGCTCCCCCGATGGTAAACTTGTGATGGATGTGCTCTTAGGCAATCGATACAGCAGATCGTACCAGGACCTTTCTGAAAGACTTAAAGGGATCACTGTAGTTGAGGAAAAGCAAATTGATGTCGCCAACCCACTGAGTTTGTCACCTTATGCGCACAACTGGAGTCGCTTTTTCAATAACTACGAGGCAAAGCTACGCATAGATGTTCCGATTACATTTACACGCCCTCCTTTTCCAGTAATAGCGTTAATCCCCCCGGGACTTGAAGCAAACATCGAGCTTCTTTCACCGGAAATAATCGAGCTTGCACAGCAGCAGCTCTATAATGAAATAGCACCACTCATCCTGGAACAACTGCAAACTGCTGAAAGCCTCATCACGCAAAAAATGCTAGCCCTCAGCTACGGTGAGGCATTATTACGAAGTGGCAACTATACTGGGGCATACAAGCAGCTGTATCTCCTTCAAAAAGAGTACCCACAAGAACATACAGGCATTATTGCCGGATATTTACTCACCCTGCTGGAGGCACAGCAGCGAGACCCTTATCTGGCTGATACTGAATTTAGAACGCTAGAAAGTAGCATAACCCCACTCCACCCTCTGGCACCCTATTTCTTACTGTCGCGTATTGAAACTGCGCTAGCAACCAATCAATACGACAGAGCTTTTCAACTTCTCAACCAGGAAGATATAGCGTTCCCGGGTATAACTCAGAAACTGCGTGAATTGCGGCTAGGAGATTATTACAGTGCGACTAATCAACTGGTTAAATCATATGTTACCTACCAGTTGATTCATGATACACCCCTACTCAAATCACATCCATATTCACTTAATGGCTATTGCGACACCCTCTATCGCCAGAAAAAATACAATCAAGCTACAGAATGCTATCGCGAGCTTGCTCCACAGGTAAGCTTGAGCTCAACACTTGGGCTGATAACGTTTAGAGCAAATATGGCTGAGCTACATTTTGCACCTGAAACTGAGCTCATGAACAGCTTTGCCAGAATAGAGGATGCCTTTCCTCATAGCGAAGCTGCTTCCAGGGCTGCAATAAAAAATGTAGACCTTAAATATATGACCAACGGAGGCTGGTCAAGGCAAGCGGCTAATCAATATAGCCAATTAGCTGAAGCCTCCACCCTTAGACCAACAGCTGCCGAAGCTGCTTTTAAGGAAGCCCTCACCTACTCATTGCTTGGTGACCAAAAGAAGAGCATTGAGCTTTTACTGGTTTTCTTGAGAGACTTCCAGATCGCCGAGCTTAGAGACACAGCTTATGCTCTACTGATTGACATTCTTCCAGGAGAAATGAAGCAACTTATCAAAGATGGAAAATTCATGGACGCACTTGTCCTCGCCAAGAAAAATCGAGAACTATTCCAAAACAACTGGTTGGATGTGAGCCTTCTCTCTGACATAGGAAACGCTTATCAGAGGGTTGGCATTTTTAGCGAATCACAGCGAGTGTATCTCTATTTGTTGGAAATAGCAGACGTTGAAACACGCGAGCAATTTTTTCTGCCAATTATTCAATCAGCATTTAACCAGGGAGAATACGGCCTGGTTGAAGACTTTGCCTCACAGTATAGCTATAATTATCCAGAAGGGTTTGATGTTGAAATAATACGGAACACTCGTATTCGTGCCCTCATCGCCACAGGTAATTATACCAGTGCAAGAGAACTGCTGCCAAATCCACTACCTAGTAGCCGTGAGATTCGACTCCTTGCAGGGGATATATATTTTCATGATGAGGATTATACAGCAGTGATTGACACCTTGACCCCTTTGGATTCAGGCGACACAGATCTACCCATCGATGGTAAATTCATCTTTGCAGAAAGCAGATTCCAAAACGGTGACCACTTTGGTGCCGAAGCAATTTTTCCAACACTTGTTGACAATGATCAATTTGGCCAACAGGCCCTATACAGAATGGCACAAATAGAACGAAGCAGAGGAAATGAAGAGAACGCACTTAAATTCCTGGAGAGAATTGTCGAAAAAGATAAAGAGAGCCTCTGGAAACGATACGCAGAAAAAGAACTGCAATATTCACAACTGACAAAATCTGTAAACGCATTAATTGACGGCTGAAGCTCACTGAGATGAATTTGTCATCGTCAGTGACTATTTTGGCCATACAGACCAGACACAGGAATTGCATATGAACCACAAAATGCCATTTGACTCAAGTATTCAACTGCTTTCCAAGACACTTGACCTGCGTGCCATGAACCAGCAGGTGATAGCATCAAACATCGCTAATGCGGAAACACCTGGATTCTCGCCCTCTAAACTGCATTTTGAGGATGAGCTTCGCAATGCTGTCGGCAAAAGCTCTGAATTCACCATGACCAACTCTCATCCCAACCATATGCCTGTTGGCTCAAAAGATATCGAATCAGTTCAAGGTTCTATTACGGTTAAGCCCGACCAGACAGGTATTGGCGATGAAAACGGAGTAAGCGTCGATGAAGAAATGATGGCCCTTTCAGAAAATGAATTGCTCTATGAGGCTGCAGCTCAACTTTTGAAGAAAAAGCTTGGGATGATCAAATATGTAGTATCTGGTGGTCAGTAAAAAACGCAGTAACATCATCACAGAACGGAGAACTTTATGGATATATTTACCACATTCAAAATAAGCGGATCAGCCCTCAAGGCCAACCGTATACGTCTCAACACTATCAGCTCCAATCTTGCCAACGTTGAGACAACCTCCACTCCTGAAGGTGGACCATACAAGAAAAAATCTGTCTATTTTGAGAGCAAACCTCTTTCATTTCAGGAACAACTTGAAGGTAAACTCCGAAATACCAGCCAAGGCGTTGAAGTTACAAAAATACTGGAAGATCAAGACCCACCCCAAATAGTTTATGACCCATCTCACCCTGATGCCAATGACGATGGATATGTAGAACTCCCTAACGTCAGCGTAATGAAGGAGATGGTAGACATGATGTCAGCCACCCGAGCCTACCAGGCAAATGCAACCACCATCAAATCTGCCAAACGTATGGCCCTGAAGGCTCTTGAGATTGGAGGATAATAGGCAATGAATTCCAATATGTTAATTACCCCATCAAATCCCCTGCCGATAAAACAGCCCGATACGAGTAATGTCACAAAAGCCAAAGAGGATTTTGGTGAGCTACTCAGCCAGACGATTGGTGAAGTCAACCAGAAGCAGGTAGATGGTGACACAGCAACCACCAAACTCCAGACCGGAGAGGCTAAACATCTGCATGAGGTAATGATTGCCGTTGAGCAGGCAGACATCTCTCTTCGCATGCTTGTGCAAATGAGAAACAAAGCATTACAGGCCTACGAAGAAATCATGCGAATGCAGGTCTGATATCACCCCATGTTGTGCATATAAATAATCTTAACTGAACCGGTCACCAGGCGCCTACTTAAGGGACGAATCATATGGAAGCAGAATTACAACCAACTGCAGATGCCAGCGTAGAGGCAACTCAGCCGCCTGCCAGGAAAAACTTAATCCAGTTGGTACGAGACTGGCCGATGCCAAGGAAAATAGCAACCGGTGCCGTATTACTTCTCAGTATCGTACTGTTTGCAGTCCTTATCATCCAGGCCAGAGTTGCTGACCAGCAACTGCTATACGCCAACCTCGCAGAGGCTGATGCAGGTTCCGTGGTTACCTGGCTCAAAGCACAGCGTATTCCCTATACACTGAAAAACGGTGGCAAGAATATCTGGATTCCAGCAGACCAAATTTATGAGACCAGACTTAACCTGGCAGCGAACGACCTTCCCCGTGGCGGCAGTGTCGGTTTCGAGGTCTTTGACAACCAGAGCTTTGCCCTAACGGACTATGTCCAAAAAGTTAACTACAACAGAGCACTGCAAGGCGAACTGGCACGTACAATCACCTCACTTGAACCGGTTGAGCAGACACGGGTTCACCTGGCCATACCTGAAAAACGATTATTCAAAGATCAACAGAAACTGGCCACGGCCTCTGTAATTGTCACCCTTACACCAGGCCGCACCCTAGGCGGTGATCAGGTAAAAGGCATTATCCATCTTGTCGCCGGTTCTATCTCAGGTCTTGACCCACAGAACGTAAAAGTATTTGATTCCAGAGGGATGGTATTGGAATCAAATGAAACCTCTGAAAAAGACCAGCTCTTGTCAGTGGACAGGCTCGCTTTCCAGCAAGAAGTGGAACACCGTATGGAGATGCGCGCTCAGGATCTACTCGACAAAACCATGGGCGAAAACAAAGCAATGGTTCGGGTTACCGCAACAATTGACTTTTCCAAGGTAGAAAAAACTGAAGAACTGTTTGACGCTGAAGAACCGGTTATACGTAGCGAGCAGGTAAACCAAGAAAGTAGCGGAACCCAAGCAACTGGTGGTATCCCTGGGGTTGAATCTAATCTGCAGGGCAATACGGCCGGGGCAACCACTGGCTCGCCACCCTCTAACAGTAGCTCACGTACCACAAATTATGAAATCAGCAAGACCATAAGTAAGATTATTAATCCAGTCGGCACGATAACCAAGCTTTCAGTATCAGTACTTGTTGCCGATAAACAGCTCAAAGATGGTGAGGGTAATGAAACTCCAGCCAGCCGAACGTCAGAGGAGTTAACCTCTATTGAAGGTATGATATCAGCAGCCCTTGGCCTGATCCCCCAGCGGGGTGACCAGATTAACGTACTCTCCATGCCCTTTATTGATTCTCCTGAAACTCTTGGAGAAGAGGGTCTGGCGTCTACTTCTCTGTACCAGTATTTGCCATTTATAAAGATAGGCCTTGTTTCATTAGGAGCAATTCTGCTTTATTTTCTACTCATACGCCCAGTTATAAAAACTATGCGTGGTGAAGTTACAGAACACTTCAAAACTGTAGATGAACTTGAAAAAGAACAGGCAGCACGAATTGCAGCCCAAGAAATGGAGTCTCTGGAGCCTCTACCAACCATAGATGAAGATATTGTAAGAATCAGAAAAGAAGTAATGCATAACCAGGTCCCCGCCTCCTATATAGTCAAGAACTGGATACAGGAAGGATAGCATGGCAATCGAAACACTCACCGGCCTGAACAAGGCAGCCGTTCTCCTAATTTGCCTTGGCGAAGAAGCTACAGCAAAAATATTTTCAGAACTGTCAGACGATGAAATCCGCCAGGTTACGCGTACCATGGCAACCATCGACCACATCCCTGCAGATATCAAGGAAAAGGTTCTTCAAAGTTATACCAAGTCACAGGAGGACTATGCTGGACTTTTTGTTAAAGGCAGAGACTTCGCCCGTAAATCTCTTGAATCTATCTCCACAGATTCAAGAGGCCGACATCTACTTGAACAGTTTATATCCGGTACCGAAACTAAATCTCTTGAAACTATAGCCCTCATGCACCCTAGAATGGTTGCAGGATTGCTTGAAAAAGAACACCCTCAGACTGTTGCGCTCGTATTGGCCACTCAGCATATTGAACATGCCAGTGAAATCCTTGCATGTCTCCCAGAGGAGCAGCGAGCTGACGTTGTTTACCGTATAGCAAAAATCGAAAAAGTATCTCCAGAGGTTATTTCAAGAATCGATGATGCTCTCAACAGGGAAATAGGCCTGGTTGCTGGTGCTGAACATCGCCAGGTAGGTGGACTTGACAAGGTTGTTGACCTTCTGGATCACTTAAAAGATAATATTGACGCAGAAATTCTCGAGTCAATGGAAGAGACTGATCCAGATATGGCAGAAGAAATACGTAAAAAGATGTTCACCTTTGAAAATCTTGTTGCCCTGGATGGTCGTTCACTGCAGCTGATCCTACGTGAAGTCAATAATGACTCCCTTACCCTGGCACTGAAAACCGCCTCCGACGAAATGCGTGAAAAGATCTTTGCCAATATGTCAGCACGCGCTGCAGACATGATCCGTGACGACCTTGATGCCATGGGTCCCGTGCGTTTGTCAGAAGTTGAACTGATGCAGCAGTCGATCGTTAAGATAGCTATGAAACTTGAAGAAGAAGGCAAACTGGTCATTAGTTCCGGAGGCGGAGATGAACTTGTCTAAAGTTTACAGTACACAGGATACATTCGAGCCGGAAGATATTATTCGTGCAAAGGTAAACGAACCAATGGTCTTTGGCAGTATTTTGGCAGAAAGACTTCCGGAGCCGCCCTCAGAGCCCACATCAGAGAAGCCAGAACACACTTCGACAGATGCCTTCCAGCAAGAAGAGGAACAGACTGGTGAGCACTCACAGCAAGATGATACTCTTGCCGCCAAAGATGTAGCATCATCTACAGCTACGCCCGAACCTGACCAGATCCCCGAACCGACTCCTCCAGCTGCTGACCCGCCTCCTCCTCCACCTGAGCCTCAAGGAATGCCAGCGGATCAAGTTGACCAGCTTTTAGCCGAATCATATGAGAAAGGAATACAGGCTGGCCTGAATCAAGCTGAAGAAGACTACGGTGCTGCAACCTCATCGCTTCTATTAGTATGCCAGCAACTCGACACCTTACGAGAGACTATACTAAAAAACAGTGTCAGCGAAATACAGGAGCTGGTGCTCGCCATCGCTGAGAAAGTTATCCGTCATTCTGTCCAGGATCAGCACACCACAATTATGAGCACAATTGAAGAGGCCATTCAAAAAGCTGTTAAGTCAGATGAATTTGATATTTATGTCCATCCTGATGATTATCAAATAGTGGCTTCGAAATCGGAAGAACTCGTTGCCTCTTTGAATGGTCTACACTCCGTTTTAGTAAAAAAAGACAGCTCGCTCGATCGTGGAGGATGCCGAATAGAGTCCGACAATTGCATTGTCGATGCCACGATCATCAGTCAGTTAGATATTATTCGCGACAATCTGAAACAGCAGGATTAATCACCTCTTACTGCAGTTTTTACTGTTCTGTAACTACTACACGATACTTTTACCCTCAGGTGCCAATAAAATCATGCCTCTCCAAGCCGCACGTATACATAATCTCAACACGATAAAGGTCTGGGGAAAAGTAACGCGAATAGTTGGTCTTGTGGTTGAGGGATATTGCCCACATTCATCCATAGGTTCTCTTTGTGAGATCATTCCTCGAGACGACGGTGGAGATCCGGTTTATGCCGAAATTGTAGGTTTTAAAGACCAGCACGCCCTCCTGATGCCTCTGGGTGATCTTCGTGGACTCGGCCCTGGAAGTAGAATTCGTGTCATTCGTGACAGTGCCACAATAAAGGTCGGACCAAATCTCCTTGGCCGGGTCATCGATGGCATGGAAAACCCCCATGACGGCCAACCACCGCCTGTGCTTGACGAAGAGTTCCCTCTTTACGCTGCCCCCCCAGGCCCTATGCAGCGCCAGAATATTACCGACGTCCTGGACCTTGGAGTACGAGCCATAAATGGCATGACGACATGTGGAATGGGCCAGCGTATGGGAATCATGGCCGGCTCAGGAGTAGGTAAGAGTGTTTTACTTGGCATGATGTCCAGATACGCGAAAGCTGACATCAATGTCATTGCTCTTATTGGTGAGCGAGGTAGAGAAGTTCGTGAATTTATCGAACGTGATCTGGGAAAAGAAGGGCTTGCCCGCTCTGTGCTTGTTGTAGTCACTTCAGATCAATCCCCCTTACTCCGGATGAGGGGTGCATTTGTTGCTACCACGATAGCTGAATATTTCTGCCAACAGGGGAAAAATGTTCTGTTGATGATGGATTCAGTTACCCGTTTCGCCATGGCCATGAGGGAAATTGGCCTGGCAGTCGGTGAACCTCCTACCACGAAAGGGTACACTCCGTCTGTTTTTGCTACTCTTCCAAAATTACTGGAACGTGCTGGTAGATTTCGAGAACAGGGCTCTATTACTGGAATTTATACTGTTCTTGTAGATGGGGATGACATGACAGAACCTGTTGCGGACTCTGTTCGCTCCATCCTTGACGGGCACATTGTCCTCTCCCGCTCTATAGCAGCACGCAACCATTATCCTGCTATAGATATCCTTAATTCAGCCAGCAGGGTCATGCGTGATATTATTTCGCCAAGACATCTTGAACTCTCAGGAAAGGCACGTAACGTCCTTGCAACCTACGCCGAAGCCGAAGATCTTATAAATATTGGCGCGTATGCCAGCGGTTCTAATCCTAAAATTGATTATGCCCTTGGCAAGATAGATGGAATTAACGAGTTTTTACAACAACGCTTCGATGAATCCACTCCATTTAAGACAACACTTGAGCAATTAGGAGGAATTCTCAGCGAAAGAAAGGACGAAAAGGAGCTTCAGAAGAATCGTCGTGAGACTGATCTATAATTTTATTACTCCACCACTGGCAGATGATACATGAAGCCTTTCGCATTAGATACAGTGCTCAGCTACAGACAGCGACTTGAAGATATAGCTAAGAATAATCTTGCCCAAGCTCGTATAGTAGAAAATGAAACTGCCTTAAAGCTGGCTGAGGAACAAGAGAGTTATCTTTCACTGGTTAAAATGATCGAACGCGTTCAGCAACAAGGAGTGAGTATTATCGATCTCATAACTCATGAAGAACATCTGGAATTTGTAAAAATGAGAGTAGTCGAACTCGAAAAGGAACTAGAGCAGAAAAAAGATCATGTTGCCAGAACCCGTAAAGAACTTCTGAAAAAAGCTCGGGAAAGGCAGGTATTGGAAAAATTGAAAGAGCGTCAGAACGCAGACTGGAAGCACTATTTAAATAAAAAAGAAGCGGCAATGCTTGATGAAATTGCCATCATCTATCACAATAAATAAACAAACTGCCATGCATGTCTTCTCCTTAGAAAACCACTCATACACTATGCCATTACAGCTACTTGCCTACGTATTAGCCACAGCTGTTTTTTCTCTTTTCCTCTTAGCAAGTTGCCCTACGCCCAGCTATTCACAAACCGCTGAGGACAATACCACAGAGTTTTCCTCAGTCGAAGAACGCCGTCTTTTCGATGCTATACAGAAGGAGCGAGCCAGCATACATGAGCAAAAAAAGGAAATTGAGCTACGTAAAAAGGAGCTAAAGAGCATTGAGGAAAGTGTCGATAAGAAACTCGTCGAGATAGATACGAAGCTGGATGAAATGAAGGCTCTCCGTAAACAAATCGAGACTCTGCTTGCTGCAAAATCTGAGGAAGAGCTCAAACGGACTCAGGATTTGGCAAAAATTTATGAAAAAATGAGCCCGGTTAAGGCTGCACTCGCAATTTCCGGACTCGAGCCAGGCCTTGCAGCCGACCTTTTGGCAAGCATGAAGGTTAAAGCTGCTGCCAAGATACTGGATCAAAGTAACCAGCAAAAAGCTACTGAACTGAGCACAACATTCTCAACTATTCAACTTGAGTGATTCCATGGCTAATATCGTTCCCATCATTGCAACACCCAATACAACAACGCAATCTTCGCCAGATACAGCATTGGCAACAGGGAACGAATCAACATTTGGTTCAATACTTGACCAGAAAGTTGCTGAAAATAACAACTTACCCCAAAAGACACCTGCCAAAGATACTATTTCTGAAGACAAGAACACTTCCTCGGCAACAAAAGAACTTACCCAGTCTCAAGATAATACTACTACACCCATAACCAGTGACACCCAGGCCACTTTAACAACACATAACAGAGCCTCTGGCGTTCTCTCTGGAAATAGAGATGGTGATATTTCATCACTTATTGGAATTGTAGAAAAAACAACAGATATCCCGCGTGAAACAAAAGCCACGTCACCCTCAGTTATACCAAGCAACCCACCAGCTTCCCAGCTGTTTTCTGAAACTGGCAATGGGAACCAGGCATTTGCGATAGAGAACGAAGTTGTTGATACGTCCCTGGGCAAGAGTCCACTTATCACCGAACATGACAACAACGACATTGCTGATTTGCTTAGCAGGACAAATCAGCTAAAGAGTGAAAACCCGACGACTGTACCCAGTATTTCAAATGAATCAGCCACTACAGGCAATCTCTCGCAGATTGGACCTGGAATCAGCCAGGATTTCGAATCAATAGCGGCGACGAGTAAACAACCAATTCAACCTGTAGCAAATGAGACAGCCGAGAAACTACCAATTCAGGATAAAGCTTCCAATACAAATATTCTAGAAAGCTCTAGTAACACCCTAGCCTCAACAATATCATCAACTCCTGCTGCCACTACTGATCCGTCTACTCTAACGCATTTCACTTCAGCTAATGGCCAGGCGAGCCTTTTACCAGTATCGCCAAAAGAAACCCCAGCCTTTTTAAATAAATGGACTGCAACAGCAGCCCTATCTTATGAAAAACAGGATGGAGTATCGGACTATTCTGCAATACCAAAAGTCACCAATATACCTACCGGTTCTGACGGTCAATCCGTTATTTCAAGTCAGTTGAACAGCCTCATAACCGCCAATGAAAAAGGTGTGATTGAAATCAGCCAAACACGCTCAGGCGCCACTACCATTACAAATAGTACGATATTCAATACTAGCTTTCAGTCCTCCATCATCACTGCGAATTCGACAATTCAATCACAAACAGCGCCAGCTTCCAGTGAGTTGACGCAACTCGTTGCTTCTTTTTCTCAATTAACCAATGTGAAGCCATTAGAGAACAGTGGTTCTGAAAAACCTTTGCCCACTCAGCCTGAACAACTTCGCCAGGATATGAAAGGGCAATTCTTACAAACTAAAATTGATTCACAGAGTTCTCAAGACAGCTTCGCCAAGAATCAACAATCCGGACAGCAGGAAATGACAACGGCTCCGCAATTGGTCTCCAGTCAGATTTCGTCAACAACCCTTTCTGAACAAACATTGTCTTTTTCCCAAATCAGCCAGGGTATGTTAACACAGGCAGCCCCTCAAAACTCATTGACCCCGGCAGCGCCTTCTGTACCCATGACACAAAGCCCTCATGTTTTTGAGGAATCTGTTGTTAATCAGGTAATGGACCGTTTTCACTTTCACACCCGAAACCAGGAAACGCTGCTGAATATCAAACTCCACCCAGCTGAACTGGGTGAACTCAAAATTGAATTGAGCATGAAAGAAGGCTCTATCCGGGCCCATGTTGTAGCGCAAAGTGGACAAGTCCAGCAAATACTAGAAAAAAACATGGATCGGCTAAAGGGAATGCTTGAAGGGCAAGGCTTTACAATTGAGGAACTTCTTGTCTCCGCAAAATCTGAAAACGTCGGAGACTTTGACCTGTTGCATGACCAAAACCAACAACAACATCCAGATACAGAACATAAATCTCAGACTGCTGCTTCGAACTTCAATGAAACTTTTGAAAATCTTGTAACAGCAGTTGAAGCACCTGTGGAAGGTGTCAATATTACGGCTTAGAGGATATTATGAGCTCATACCTTGACAGTATCATTCAGGGGTCCACCGCCTCAACTACCAGTACAAGTGCTTCTGCTGCCAGCAAAAATGATGATGTACTAGGCAAACAGGATTTTTTATCACTTCTGGTTGCCCAACTACAAAATCAAGACCCGCTTAACCCTGACGACCCTACTGAATTCACGGCGCAACTTGCCCAGTTCAGCTCTCTTGAGCAACTTTTCAACCTCAATGACAGCATGGAAGGCCTCGCTGGCGCCTATAAGAATTCAGACAGACTGGGTTCCCTAAACACCATTGGCAGAGACGTCGCCTACAAAAGCAGCTCTTTCCGATTCGATGAAGAACCTGTTGTCATTGGTTACGAGTTAGATGGCCAAGCCTCAGACGTTACACTTTCTCTACAAAAAGATGGGAAAACTATAGCTTTTCTCGAAGGGACTGAGCTGTCAAAGGGTACACATTATATCACGTGGGATGGTCTTACCGGAGGTGGCGTAGCAGCCCCTGCCGGAGATTACAGAATTGTTGCCCAAGCTGGAACCAAAGATGAGAGCGCTGTTGTAATTACGCCTGTTGTTCGCTCCCAGGTCACAGGAGTTGATCTTGAAGGTGAAAATGGTGGGACACTCATCACTCGAAGTGGGGAAATTTCATTTAACTCTATTATCTCAGTATTTGAACCCACTAATCTTGTAAAAAGTGACTCTACTGAAGAAAAGAGTGAAGAAGTAGTAAACAACAGCTGAGCAACAGCCGATACACTAATAGATACAATTCTACGATGCGGAATTACACTTCATTCTCTCGGACAGGCAAGGACGCCGCCGCCAATTACCGCATGATCTACATTTTTTCAAGCTGCTTGCCCAATTGGAATAACGGCCTGCAGACGGAGGAGTAATAATGGGTATATCGAGTGCATTATACAGTGGCGTCAGTGGACTCAACACAAATTCACAGGCTATGAGCGTCATTGGTAACAACCTGGCAAACACGAATACGCTTGGGTTCAAAGGCTCGCGTACTGTATTTTCAGATCTCCTCTCAAGCTCAATAAATGGCTCAGGTGGATCTTCTCAGGTTGGCCGTGGTGTCGGTATGTCGAGAGTTGATAGCATTTTCAGCCAAGGTACATTTGAATCTACAGAGTCCTCACTCGATGTCGCTATTGAGGGGGAAGGTTTTTTCCTACTTGCTCAGCCGGATGACATCACAACATATTACTCCAGGGCAGGTGCTTTCAGGTTTAATAGTGATGGCTACCTTGTCAATCCTGAAGGGTTTCGTGTCCAAGGGCAACCTTATTCTCTAGATGGTAATTTAGCACCAGGTGACCCCTCGGATATTCAGATATCCGATCAAGGTCTTACAGGCGCAAATGCTTCAACAGAGATAGTTCTGTCAGCAAACCTTGATTCCAGTGAACCTATAATCCCGCTTGCCGGGTTTGACATGACCGACCCAAGTACCTTTAACTACTCCAGCTCAACTCAGATATATGATACCTTGGGCAACCCCCACCTTATAACAACTTACTTCAACAAGACAGCAAACAATGTCTGGGATTGGAACTGGAGTGCCACCCGTGACGACGGAACCATCGCCCAGGGTGCAGGCGCAGCTAATCTTCTCTCCTTCACAACAGATGGTGTTCTCGAAGACCCTGCCAATCCAGGAACTGCTGCCACGTTTGACATTACAGACACCATTACTGCAGCAAATTTAAGCTGGCTTAACGGTACAACTCCTCAAAATATAACGTTCACCTTTGATCTCACTCAATTCAATTCTGATTCTATCGTTATATCACAGAACCAGAATGGTTATGGCCCTGGGGAACTGACCGATGTCAGCATCAATGAAGATGGTGCCGTCGTTGCTTCCTACGCCAATGGTGAGCAAACACTCATCGCCAACCTGGTTCTCGGTAAATTCACTAATCCCGGCGGTCTTGAGCTGGCAGGAAACAACCTCTATCGTGAAACTGGTGGCTCTGGCGTACCTCGCACGGGTCTGCCCGGACCGGAGCTTGGTAAAGTTTTCACCAACTCATTAGAACAATCCAATGTTGACATGGGAGCAGAGTTCGTCCGTATGATTACTGTACAACGCGGGTTTCAGGCAAACTCAAAGATTATTACTACGGTTGACGAACTCCTTGGAGAGCTTATCAATCTCAAACGATAAGCTGTCATTTTTTTGACAAAAACCTCTTTTAAAAGGGGCAGAATCCATTTGGGATTCTGCCCCTTTTTGTATTTCCTTTTCTTACCCACTCGTTTTTAGGCAGAATTCGCTTAACATTCAGTCCTTTCTTCACTATGGAATGTTTTTTGCAGACTTGAGTTTTGAAAAACAAAGGTCTATGATGAACGAATAGTATCAAGCCGAAAGTATTTACATATCCGGAAATTCGTCTAAACGACTCCGACAGCTAACATACTTTCAGACCCACTCGACAGAAGTACGATTTTTCAGGAGGATTGCTTTTTGGACCTTTCAACAATTTTAGGTATTTGTGCAGCATTCGGGCTTATGCTCATGGCTATTCTCCAGGGCGGGCCTCTTTCGATATTTATTAATGTTCCGTCACTCCTGATTGTTTTTGGGGGTACAGCTGGTAACGCACTTGTTCACTACCCATTCAGTGATGTGTTTGACGCGTTTAATGTAGCCAAAAAAACCTTTCTCCATAAGGAAACTCCAATAAATGACATGATCGTTCAACTCATGGAGTTTGCGAACAAAGCCCGTAAGGAAGGTATCCTGTCACTTCAAGGGGCTATGGAGAGTGTAGAAGATACATTTTTGGTTAAGGCAATGCAGATGGCAGTAGACGGGCAGGAACCTGAAACTCTTCGTTCGATGCTTTCTACCGAAATTGAATATATTGAAATGCGGCATGAAAAAGGAGCGGAAATTTTCACGTCTCTTGCAGCGTATGCTCCCGCCATGGGAATGGTTGGTACCTTGATAGGCCTGGTACAAATGCTTCAAACCATGGATGATCCTGCATCAATTGGACCAGCGATGGCGGTTGCCCTGCTCACCACGTTTTATGGCGCTGTTATTGCAAATATTGTTTGCTCCCCAATGGCAGGTAAGCTCAAAATGCGATCACAAGCTGAGGTATTACAGAAAACACTCATTATAGAGGGAATGCAGTCCATTCTTTCAGGTGAAAACCCGCGTATTATGGAACAGAAACTTCATTCCTTTATTGCACCAAAAATGCGCGAATCAACGTTCAAGTAACAAAGGTACCTGGCCATGACTGAAGAACAGGCTCCTGCTCCTGAACAAAAAAAAGATAAGCCCAAAAAAGGCCCAGCTGGTGCACCGGCATGGATGGTTACATATTCTGATCTTGTAACCCTGCTGCTCACCTTCTTCGTGCTTTTATTATCCATGGCAAGCCTCGATCCCGTCCGTTTCACCGAGGCTTCAAGTTCAATCAAAGATGCTTTTGGCATGCACTCATCACCTCAGAGTGTGAACTTCGCTATACCTATTTTGCCCTCACCTCCAAAAACAAAATTTACACCGATACAGGATTCAATGACCACCAAGGTGTATGAGCGAATTAAGTCTATGATAGAGCTTAAACAACTAAATGAGGAGATTGACCTCGTTCAGAAAGACAGTGAAACTATCATACTCAGAGTTAACGATTCAGTACTCTTCAACTCAGGCCAGGCCCAAGTACCACCAACATCGTACCCAACGTTACGTAACATTGCAGACATCATCCGCCCCTTACCCATGAAACTGCTGGTAGAGGGACATACAGATGACGTCATGGTCGCGCAAAACCCTATTGGTAACTGGGATCTCTCAATGGCCAGGGCAGTTTCTGTGATGCGCTTTTTCAAGCAGGGTGAACTACTTAGCCTGCCGAGAATGGCAGCTATTGGATATGGTTCAGAAAGGCCTCTGGTTCCAAATACGGATAGTGCCTCACGTGCCAAAAACCGGCGTGTTGATTTTGTGCTACGATTAGAAAAACTGCCGGATGAAGAACAACCAGTCAGCAGAAAAGGAAATGTGCCACTGTAAACTCGGTACACAATCTATGCAATAAACTCTATTGTCAAGGACGTCATGGCAGAAAAAAAGGTTCCCCAAAAAGATGAAGCCGAATCTGGCGGCGGGAAAAAGAAACTGATCATCATCATTGCTGCAGGACTGATTCTACTACTTATTATTGGTGGTGTCGCTGGATTTTTCTATTTGAAGAAAAAGAAATCGGCTGAAGAAGAAACAGACCCGGGCCTGGAAGTACCTGTTCCAGAGCTGACCCAGAGTTCCACCATAGGTCCCATGGTAGATATCTCCGAATTTATCGTCAATATCATCAGTGACGATGTAAATCACTACGTCAAGGCCTCGCTGACAATCGAACTCACCAACGAATTGGTTCAAGAAGAAGTTACCAAGCGCATGCCTCAGATTCGTGATTCCATCTTACTGCTTGTTGGTAATAAAACGTATGAAGAGTTACAGGACCTGCAGGGCAAGAAACAACTAAAAGCTGAGCTGACAAGTAAAATCAACGGAATCTTACAGTCTGGTAAGGTAAAGGCGATCTACTTCACCGATTTCGTAGTACAATAGGACAATCAAAAGGAATACTGTGGAACCCATTCTTTCAAAACAGCAAATTGCCGACTTACTGTCTGCTATCAGGTCAGGGAAGGTTCCCCTTGACCTGGATGACGATGATCGCTCGGAAAAGTTCCTGGATTGTGAACCTGTCGACCTTTTTCAGATAAGCCATCAAAAAAAAGAAGATCATGTTCGTATTCCTAACTTTGATATCATCCTCGATAATTTTTGCAGAAATTATTCCATTTCGCTCACCAATCAGCTTCAGAGAACGTTCAACATTACCCGCACCTCTATGGAGAACTGCGAATATCAGGAGTATCTGGCAAAACGGAAAAATCCCGGATCCATTGGAATGTTAAGTCTTCTGCCCCTTCAGCACAACGCGCTCCTTGTTTTTGACAGGCAGCTTTCGTACTCCATGATTGAAGTCATGCTTGGAGCCTCCACGGAACTTGATCCACTACAACTTGACCGTTCGCTGACCACCATAGAGTTATCAATTTTAAAAACTGCGATGAGAGACGCCTGTCTTGACATCGAAAAAGCATTCAGACAAATTACTACACTCAGTGCAAATCTCATAAAAATTGAGAATAACACTCGACTTGTCTCCATCACCTCACCCGAGTCTGAGGTGTTAGTTGGAACCTTTCATGTCAAGGTAGATGATCTCTCAGGAGAAATAGATATTGTTTTTCCTGCAGTAACTCTTGACCCATTGCGTAAAAAGCTTTGCGATTTGCTGATGGTCGATGTTTCCACACGAGATACATGGCGAACAGAACTTGAATATGCTCTACAAAAAACCTCAGTAGATATTGTTGCCCAGTCAGGTGCAATCACGATGACTATTGAAAATATTTTACGTATGCAGACGGGTGATATCATCCAGATCGACTATGATCCAAACTCGCCACTCCGGATCCTTGTCGAAGACCAGTTGAAATTCAATGCCAGACCTGGAACAAGCAATGGTCGGAAAGCAATCAGTATCACAGGCATAAACCACGAAGGAATGTAATATGGCACCCGATAACCAGCATGTCAACAGTACACGACCGGCACCCGAGGAATTAAAAGAGCTCCTGGACAATGACGAGAGCCACCAGACCTCAAAGCCATCCAAAAATCCCATGAGCTCGGAAGGTAGAAGCCTTGATTTTCTCTATGATGTACCCTTGCAGGTTTCCGTTGAAGTCGGTCGCAGCCGGATTCTTCTAAAAGACCTGCTGAGAATGGGCGAAGGGTATGTCATCGAGTTAGATAAGATGGCCGGTGAACCACTTGATCTTTATGTTAACTCACGACTTATTGCTCGAGGAGAGGCTGTAATGGTTGGCGAGAAATTTGGTATACGCCTCACTGACGTGGTCAGCACAACAGATCGCATTGAAAAACTTGGCTAAGGCTTTCAACATGCACCCGCCTATGGTTCACATTACACGTACGCTGATCCTTTTCCTGCTTGTGTTTCCTGCAAGTAAAGTACAGGCAGCTGAGTCTGCTACAGAAGACATTGCAGCATACTTTAGAGTTATGTGGGGGCTTCTCATTGTTCTTGCCATTATCCTTGTGCTCTATGCTCTTTTCAGGAAACGTTTTTCCATTATCAATCCACGAAGAAGCGGAAAGTCTATTCATGTTCTGGAGATACAGCCACTCATGCCTAGAAAAGCCCTCTGCCTTGTGGAAGTGAAAGGTAAAGAGTATCTTCTGGGAGTAGGTAACGAAACGATAACCTTGCTGGCAGCTTTAGATTCTGAAGAGATCTCTTTTCAGGAAGCGCTAGATGATTCACAGGCCAGGAGGCAGTCATGAGGATTCCAGGTCCGGTTTCACTGCTCCCTGGCCACAGAATCTCGATTTTGGCAATCCTCCTGCTGCTCGCACTGCCCTCGCTGGCTAGCGCAGTCGGCCTGCCCACTGTAACTTTTGGCATCGAAGAAGCTGACAACCCTCAACAGGTTTCCACAGCACTTCAAGTTTTATTTGTTCTCACAATCCTTTCAGTAACACCAAGCATTCTCCTTATGACAACCTGCTTTACCAGGATTGTCATAGTCCTTGGTTTCCTACGCCAAGCCATGGGTACGCAAAATATGCCACCCACCCAGATAATCCTTGGCCTCTCACTTTTCCTCTCATTTTTCATCATGTCCCCAACCCTGATTGAGATTAACCAGCAGGCACTACAACCGTATATGGCTGACCAGATTACCCAGGGAGAAGCACTGGAAAAGGCTATTGTACCTGTTAGGAAATTCATGTTCAGTCAGGTTCGAGAACAGGAACTTGGGCTCCTGATTGAACTTACACTCGACAGTGAGCCTGTCAATGAGAACGACGTCCCGACCATGACACTCATACCGGCATTTATGCTATCTGAATTAAAACGCGCATTCCAGATGGGTTTTATGATTTATATCCCCTTTCTGGTAATTGATATGATCGTTGCCTCCATACTCATGTCTATGGGTATGATGATGTTGCCGCCGGTCATAATATCTATGCCCTTCAAGCTTCTGCTATTCGTACTTGTGGATGGCTGGAACCTTATTGTCGGCTCGTTGATCAAAAGCTTTGGCGTGTAACTACCAAGGGGAGGACATACAATGACACCGGATATGGCCATCAACATCTGCCGCAAAGCAATACAAACTATTCTAATGGTATCTGCGCCCATGCTATTGGCTGGCATGCTGATTGGTCTTCTTGTTTCAACCTTCCAGGCAGCTACCCAAATCAATGAACAGACACTGTCTTTTATTCCTAAGATTGTGGCTGTATTCCTGACCCTGCTCTTTTTTGCCCCCTGGATCATTCGTGTCATGATCACTTTCACCACAGGTCTCTTTGAGACCATGGTAATCTTGTAGCATTTCCTGTGGATCTTCAACTCTTACCTGTAGAACAGTTCCAGCTATTCCTTGTCGTTCTTGCCAGAATTGCAGGGTTTATAGGAGCTATCCCAGTATTTTCCTCTGCCCAGGCTCCTGCCACAATTAAGATCAGCCTCACTGTAACTGTTGCACTGGTTCTTTTTCCTATAATGTCACAAAAGCTTCCGCAAGTGAGCTTTTTACCACTGCCTTTTCTTCTTTTTGTTGTGAATGAGGTCTTGCTTGGAGTACTTATTGGACTGGTTGCCAGACTTATTTTTACTGCAGTCGAATATGGTGCCACAGTTATCGGATTTCAAATGGGTTTTGCTGCAGCAAATGTCTTTGACCCTACAAGTGAGAGACAGATTGCCCTGCTTTCACAGTTTCAAAATGTTTTTGCTATTTTAATTTTTCTGGCAGTTGATGGCCATCACCTGTTTTTCCGGCTCGCAATCAGGTCATATGAAATGCTCCCCCCAGGACATTTAAATCTTAGTGGTGATGCTGTACCCTTTTTAATGGAGCTTGGTTCTCGTATGTTTGCCCTCGGTGTCCAGTTTAGCGCACCGGTCCTTGCCCTTCTTCTTCTCTCCGGACTTATCCTCGGTGTTCTAGCCAGAGTCTTCCCTCAGCTAAATGTTTTCCTGCTCTCCTTTCCATTAAACATCGCCACAGCCTTCATTGTCATAGCTTTGACACTCGATCTTGCAACGGCACTGTTGCGACGGGAATTTGACTCTCTTGGCGAAACCCTCGTTACCCTTCTGAATTATTTAAACTTTTGACTCCTTAACATGGCCTCAATCGTGCATCACCATGGGCCTGTTAATTGCATGTTCAGTTTCAAGCAAATGACTTGAATATTATACATCCCAAAAGAATACAGGCCCAAAAGAAAAGCGGCAGGAGACACATAGATGGCTGAAGAAGGCCCAACAGGTGGAGAACGTACAGAAGCGCCGTCGGCGAAACGGCGGGAAGATTTTCGAAAAAAAGGCCAAGTCGCTCAAAGTAAAGAAGTACAGACTGCAGCCCTTTTCACCATTGTTCTGCTGTTCTGGATTTTTTATATGCCCGTTTTCTGGCGAGGTCTTATGAATCTCATTAAGGCTTTTTTTCAGGGAATCAGTAATTTTGAAGCTACCGATGCTTCGACCATAGCCCTTGCATGGTTCATAACTCAAAAATCCATTATCCTTCTTGCACCACTCTTTATTCTCGTTCTTCTCATTGGCTTCTTTTCTTCTTTTTTACAGATAGGTTGGCTTCTTACCGCAAAACCACTTACCCCAGATTTCTCAAAACTCGACCCCATCAAAGGAATGGGACGTTTTGTCTCCCGTAAATCTTTTGTAGAGCTCCTGAAATCTCTAACAAAAGTTGCCCTCATTGCCTGGGTTGGATACTCGACCATTTTGGGTAAATTTAGTGAAGCTCTGCTTCTTGCGGACACCACTATCGTCATGACAGCAACATTTCTTGCCAAAACAGCAGCCCTCATTCTCGCTAAAATATGCGCCATTTTGATCCTGATTGCCTTTATTGATTTTCTTTTTGTACGCTGGGAGATGGAGGAAAAAATGAAGATGACCAAACAGGAACAGAAGGAAGAATACAAGGAAATGGAAGGTGATCCGCACGTTAAAGCTCAAATTCGCTCAATTCAGCAGGAAATGGCACGAAAACGAATGATGGCCGAAGTACCTACTGCAGATGTTGTTGTCACCAATCCGACACACATCTCTGTTGCCCTTAAATATTCACCGGATGAAATGGCTGCCCCGGTAATACTCGCCAAAGGCTCAGATTTTATTGCCATGAAAATACGTGAAATAGCGAGGGAACACAAAGTTCCTATCATCGAAAACCCTCCAGTGGCGCGTTTATTGCATAAGTTAGATCTGGGAGACCCTGTCCCGGAAGAGATGTTCCGGGCAGTGGCAGAAATACTTGCTCACGTGTACTCACTAAAAAGGTAACAAGCACTGATGGAATTTGCAGGAGCTCAAAACATACTCAGTAAAATACGGATACAGGACTGGACCGCCAGAAGCGATGTAATCGCAGCGCTAGGACTGGTCTCTATCCTGATGATCATGATTATTCCGCTCCCGTCCATAATTCTTGACATCTTTCTTGCATCAAACATCACCATCGCCCTGCTGATTCTTATTATTAGTCTTTATGCAGTTAAAGCCGTTGATTTCTCAATTTTTCCGTCCATTCTGCTGACAACAACACTCTTTCGTCTGGCCCTAAACGTTGCCTCAACACGTCTCATCCTCCTCCACGGAGATGAAGGCCCCTCTGCGGCTGGTTCAGTAATCCAGTCTTTTGGGCAATTTGTTGTAGGTGGCAACTATGTTGTAGGAATTGTAATTTTTGCAATCCTTGTCCTCATTAATTTCATGGTCATCACAAAAGGTGCCGGCCGTGTCGCTGAAGTTGCCGCCCGTTTCACTCTTGATGCCATGCCGGGTAAGCAGATGGCTATCGATGCTGACCTGAACGCAGGGCTCATTGATGAAAATGAAGCCCGTGCGCGTAGACAGGAAATATCCGCGGAGTCTGCCTTTCACGGCGCAATGGATGGTGCATCGAAATTTGTTAAGGGTGATGCAATCGCCGGTATTATCATCACTCTTATTAATATCGGTGCAGGTTTTGTCATTGGCGTTCTACAAAAAGGTATGCCCATGGCTGAAGCTGCCCAAAACTACACCATACTTACAGTTGGTGATGGTCTTGTTGGTCAGATTCCTGCGCTGATTATTTCCACAGCCGCTGGTATGCTTGTCACACGTTCTGCTGGCGATAAAGATTTTGGCAGTGACATAAAGGAGCAATTCTCAAGGAATTCAGTCGCGATCTGGGTAGTAATGGGCATTTTACTCGTTTTCGCATTCATCCCCGGCCTGCCCTTCTTCCCGTTCCTGTTACTTGCAATCTCTCTTGGTTTTTTTGCCTTTACGCTCGACAAAAAAACTCGTGAAGCTGAAAGCATTGAAGCCGAACAGGAAGCAGCATTGCCTGAAGCACCTGTTAAAAGAGAAGAAAACTATGAAGAAATGCTCCACGTCGACCTTTTACAACTTGAGGTTGGCTACGGCCTCATTCCTTTCGTTGACTCCTCCCAGGATGGCGAACTACTCACGCGCATTCAGTCGATACGTAAACAGTTTGCCGTCAACAATGGCTTTATAGTACCTCCGGTCCATATCAAAGATAATCTGCAACTCTCACCTAATCGATATACCTTCTCTCTTAAGGGGGTTGTTGTTGCCGATGCAGAAATACTCCCCGGCCATTTCATGGCTATGGACCCCGGTATGGTTACAGAAACAATTAAAGGTATCGCCACAACAGAACCCGCCTTTGGACTGCCAGCCATATGGATTACTGCAGATAAAAAAGATAGGGCCCAACTTGCGGGTTATACAGTTGTTGACTGTACCACAGTAATGGCAACACACATCAGTGAGGTTATTAAGCAGCATGCACATGAACTTATTGGTCGCCAAGAAGTTCAGGGGCTGCTCGACAACCTGGCCAAACACTATCCAAAGCTCGTTGAAGAACTCATTCCAACAGTTCTCTCTCTTGGCACAATCATGCGTGTTATTCAAAACCTTTTAAAAGAAAGTGTCTCCATCCGCGACCTCCGCTCTATACTTGAAACTATGGCCGACTGGGCTCCAGTCACCCAAGATACAAATGTGCTAACAGAATATGTACGCCATGCACTGGCCCGTTCCATAAGTTCCCAGCTCGCGATGGATGGCGTTATCCCCCTGATCACTCTCGCAAAAGAGGTTGAGGATGCAATACAAAGCTCAATACAACACCGCGAAGGAGGCAGTTATTTGGGTATCAACCCCCAGACTGCCCAAAAAATTCTCGATTCCATTGGTCAGGCGATTCCGCTCTTTGAAGGTGGTAGCCGACCTACCCTGCTTGCTGGGCCACAGATTCGCCCCCATGTACGCAGTTTGACTGAACGCTATTATCCAGCCCTGGCGGTTATTTCACATAATGAAATAACACCTAACCTGAAAGTACAATCACTTGGCACGGTAACCTTAAATGCAAGTTAGAGTATTTGAATCAACAGATATGGCCTCTGGCCTCAAGCGCGTTCGCAGGGAACTCGGGCCGGATGCCCTCATCCTCTCGACTAAAACTGTACGTAATGGCAAACTCGGCCTTCTCGGTAAGCCAACAATAGAAATTACTGCTGCTATCGACAACAACTGGCCAAAAGATGAGGAGTTACCCGCACCAGCTCCTGCTGTCAGAGAAGCCAAACCTCAATCAAGACTGTTTGGTCGTGCGAAATCACCTAAGAAGAAGCGTATCAACACCACCGTCGGTGGAGAAGATATCACTCTTGATTACGGTGCCGATGCTGATAACACCTTTGACAGCAAGGAGGCCAGAACGATGCTCACGTCCTCTCCTAGCACTTCGAACGTTTCTGATACAGCACTTCGAGGCGAAATTGACGAGTTGAAAAATCTTGTCCATCAGTTTGCAGACCAGCTTGCAGGCGCTCCTCCTACACCAGAAGGCGAACTCAATACAGCCTTACGAGACAGGCTGAGTACGATGAAACCGGTGAGAGACCCGATTTCAGAACTGCTTCACAATCATGGAGTTGATGAAGACACTGCTCGAACAATCTCCAGCGTTGCCAGCGAACAACTCCAGCCTGAAGACATTACAGACAATGGAAAAGTCAGGCGATTCGTTATCCAGGCAATTGAGAGCCTTATTGAAGTAAAACCACCAACGTTTAAAAAATCTGAGGGCCAGGTACGCATTGCACTCATCGGGCCTACTGGAGTTGGCAAAACAACTACCCTGGCCAAGCTGGCTGCTCATTACCTGAGCAACCATTCCAGTTCAGTTGCCTTAATTACCATCGACACATATAGGATTGCAGCCGTTGAACAACTCAAAGTCTATGGAGAAATTATGCACCTGCCAGTTGATGTTGTTATCTCCCCAGAGCAACTTGAGGAGGCTCTGGAGCGTCACGCCGATAAATCACTTGTACTCATTGATACTGCTGGGAGAAGTCCAAGGGACACGCTCTGCATCCAGGAATTAACCTCATTTCTCAAGCCTCATCTCAATATTGAAAAGCATCTCGTTCTGTCGGCTGCTACACGTGAAGTAGAACTCCTTGATGCTATACAGCACTTTGATGCTGTTGGCATTGACCGAACAATTTTCACTAAAGTTGATGAGTGTACCAGAACTGGAGTTATATTGAATGTCCAGCTACAACATGACGCACCGCTCTCCTATATAACTAACGGCCAGAGGGTTCCTGAAGATCTCCTGCAGATTAACAGGCGTTCGGTTGCGGAGCTCATAATGTCACATCAGGAAGGAATTACGAATGACTAATTCAACACACGTGGCTTCTGACCAGGCAACGACCCTGCGAGCCCTGAATGCCAAACAACCGGATAATTCACTTATTGACACAGACTCCGACCAGGTAACCAGTGTCTATGCCATCACCAGCGGCAAGGGCGGGGTAGGAAAAACTGCAGTAACTGCAAACCTCGCCTACTCTCTTGCAAAAATCGGGAAGCGTGTACTAATTCTTGATGCCGATTTGGGACTTGCCAATATTGATGTGGTATTTGGCATAACCCCGGTTTACAATCTCAACCATTTTTTTTCAGGTGAACAGGATCTCGACAACATCCTGGTTGATGGCCCCATGGGCATAAAGATCCTCCCCGCTGGTTCTGGAATCCAGAATTTTATCCGTCTTGATTCTCACCAGAAAATGAGATTACTGGACGGCCTCGACTCCATGCATAACAGCTTTGATTACGTCCTGATTGATACTGAGGCTGGAATATCTGAAAACGTAACATATTTCAATACCGCCGCCCAAGAGATACTCGTAGTCACCACACCGGAGCCCACCGCAATCACTGACGCTTATGCTCTCATGAAACTACTTTCAACCAAATATCATGAGAAGCACTTTAACCTCGTTGTAAATCAGATACAGAATGAGGATGAAGCCCTCGACGTTTTCAGAAAACTCACTATGGTGTCTAACAGGTATCTGGACATCTCCATCGATTATCTCGGATCAGTTCCTGAAGACAGGCAAATGATAGACTCTATTCGCAAACAGAGGGTCATTATTGACCTCTACCCAAATTCAAAGATCACTGCGGCCTTTCAACAAATTGCTGGCAGAATTTGCATGGAACCATCCAATTCCGAACCTAAAGGAAATCTTCAATTCTTCTGGAATAAACTCCTTAACTTCGGCAGCAAAGGGTAACAATGCTCTACAATCAGCCTCCTATCGTAGATGACCGCTCAAAGATGATACAGGAAAACCTGTATCTTGTTGATATTCTCGTTGGCAGGATGGTCACTCAAGTCCCGTCATTTATGAACAGAGACGATATGCGAAGTGCAGGCATGATGGGATTACTTGATGCAACCAACAAATTTGACCCATCTAAGAATATTCTTTTCAAAACCTTTGCCGAACATCGTATCCGTGGCGCCATTCTTGATGAAATGCGAAAGCTCGACTGGTTCTCTCGCTCATTACGCGATAAGCATAACAGAATCGCCAGAACAATAAATGACCTCGAGTTTAAACTTGGCCGTGACCCCGAAGAACAGGAAGTCGCTCAAGCCATGAACCTTAGCCTTGAACAATATCAAATACTTCTTGGCGAAGTAAGTCATCTCGGTTGTGTCAGCTTAAATGAAACCTTGGATCACTCTGACGAGGGTCAGTCCTTTCTTGATTCCCTCATGGACTCCAATACAAAGATGCAACCGGGCTCTCGTCTTGAGGCCGCTCAACTTACAAAAGTTATTGCTAAGGTACTAGAGCAACTATCGGAAAAGGAACGCCTTGTCATCTCATTGTATTATTACGAAGAACTCACTCAGAAAGAAATTGCCGACGTTCTTTCACTTTCTGAGGGGCGCGTATCCCAACTCCACAGCCAGGCACTGATAAAACTCAAGACAAAAGTACAGTCACGCCTTGATTGAGATAAGCAGTAAACACGGGATTTCCGTATCAGGTCATTAATCTCCCAAGGAATCTGTTGGAATCATGGAATATTTTTCTATAAACATATTCATTACGCTTATGGCTCTACTGCTCACTGCTATCGCAATATCCCTCGCGATATATTATCGCAGAAACGCGAGTAAGAAGGCTAAAGAGCTTTCAATTATGCTTGAGAAACTGGCTATAGCCCATGCGGAAATGCAAGCATTACAACAACGCTATCAAGACAGTCTTGAATTTCAAAAAAGCTTAAATGAAGCAGAGATTACCACTCGCCTCCAGCAGCCCCGGCTATCTGCACAACAAGGCTACAGTCGCAGTGGACCACCGGAACGATATCTCTATGTGCGCTCTTTAGCCCAGAATGGCATGAGCGCTGAAGAGATATCATCTATCCTTTCAATTTCTACACAAGAGGCGGAGCAACTGGTTAATCTCTCCAAGTTGGCCAACAGTTCCTCGTAAGGGATTCTCCAACACTTTTCCTTTAAGAAAAGCCCCTTATCTGCCGATATAACTCTAGCGATAAAATGGCAGGATAACCTTTAAAGGACATCATATGGTTTCAGGAAAATATAGCGCAGTTGCCGGAGCAGTTGCCCGGGAACAATCTATCGCCAACATAAGTGCCAACTTAGCCAATGTTAACACCTCAGGGTATAGGCGAAACAGTGTCAGTTTCGAATCTCTGCTTCGCGGTGCAAAACAACGACAGGACGCCAATGGTATCAATTACAGCCGAGTAAAACACAACGTGAGCGATTTCACACCCGGCCCCATGCGGGAAACCGCAAACCCGTACCATGTTGCAATTGAAGGTGATGGTTTTTTCAAAATCCAGGGACCAGACGGTCCACTCTACACACGGCGTGGAGACTTTGTCATAGACCAGGACAGTATACTTAGAACCTCGTCAGGACAGGCTGTTTTAGATGATGCCAACGGAGAAATCAGTATTCCCGACACAGATATAAGTAAAGTCGTTATAGCCCAGGATGGCTCTATTTCACTGATAGATAGAGATGGTATTTCCACAGACGCCGCTCAGCTCGCAATTGTTGACATAAACGACAGATCTTTTCTGAAACGTGCAGAAAACACTGCCTTTTCACTTGCAGTCGGAGGAACCGAAACAGCTATTGAAACACCAAGAGTCGTCCAGGGGTATCTTGAACTATCCAACGTCAATATGAGTGCAGAGATGACCCGCATGATCAACAGTATGCGGACCTTTGAAACATACCACAAAGTTCTGGAAAGTTACTCCACTCTCGGCCAGCAACAAGATGAACTTGGTACCATTGGTTAGTGGCAATTAACGAAACTTTTTTAATTATTTAAAGGATACATATATGATTCGTTCACTCTGGACAGGAACTAATGGCATGAACGCTCAACAGCTCAACATTGACGTCATTGCCAATAACCTCGCCAACGTCTCGACCACTGGCTTCAAGAAAAGCAATACTGACTTCCAGGACCTTCTTTACCAGTATATGAAAGTTCCGGGTAGTCAGACCTCTGTCGATACCCAGTCACCCACAGGAATATCCGTAGGTCTTGGTGTAAAGCCTGCCGCAGTAACCAAAGTGTTTACCCAGGGAGATCTCATTCAAACTGAAAACGAACTGGATGTTGCCATAGAAGGAAATGGCTTTTTTCAGGTAGAAATACCAAATGGTGATACAACCTATACACGAGCTGGCGCCTTCAAGCTCGACAGCGATGGTAGAATAACATCTTCTGACGGCTATCCGATTATCCCGGCAATAACTGTCCCTGATGGTGCAAGGCAAATATCAATAAGCAGAACAGGAATTGTCAGTGCAATCCTTGGTGACGACACTGAAAGCACCGAACTCGGCACTTTCGAACTTGCCTCTTTCACCAACAACTCCGGCCTATTGGCTATAGGACAAAACCTTTTCACAGAATCAGATGCCTCAGGTACAGCAACCGTAGGCAATCCTGGGGATGACGGTTTCGGCTTACTGCTCCAGACGTTTCTTGAAGGATCCAATGTCAACATTGTCGAAGAGTTGGCCCTGATGATTACTACCCAAAGGGCCTACGAGATTAACTCAAAGACAGTTCAAACCTCAGACGAAATGATGCAAACAACCAACAATCTGATTTAACGTCGATAACTCCATGATCCGACTTATCCTCATCATACTGATACTTTCTACTTCTACTCCAGCTTTTGCGCTCGTCATTGAGTTTAAAAAGACTGCAGATGTAGGAAATGTCACGGTTACGCTCGGCGATATTGCCGATTTTGACCAGGATACGGATCTGAGCAGGGCCCTTGCCAGCCAACACGTTACTCAGGCACCATCAATTGGTCGTGAGCTGAAACTCAAGACGCAGCCGGTTATCAATCATTTCACAAATAACCTCAATGTTACCGAACCTTTGAGTTGGCGTGGCTCCAAAACAGTTCATGTAACACGTAGCGCCGAGCAGATCAGCTCTGCTGATATCCTCACCATCATTGACGGCTATCTTGAGCAGAGAAAAAATGATTTCCCACAGGTACAGTTTCGCTTTACTCCAGTGGCTCAACCCATGCCAATCGTTGTGCCTGCCGGTCAATTAAGTTGGGAAGTTATTCCATCTGATCCTGATCTTATTGGTAGCTCGCGATTTTCTATTATCTTCAGTGTTGATGGCCGAGTTCGGAAGAATATGTCCGTCCGTGGCAAATTAGAAGTCTTGGCTCAAGCTGTGATTGCCGGTAAGGATATCCGCAGAGGTTCTATCTTGCGACCACAAGATCTGGCAATGTCTCTTCAGGATATAAGTGCAGTCCAGGCACCATGCCTGAACCCTCGCCAAATTCTTGGAAAGAAAATCACTAGTTCAATAAAGGCAGGGGAAGTAGTTTCAGTACATGATGTAGAACTTCCACCGCTTGTGAAAAAAGGAGAGCTCGTGCATATGATCGTTAAGCGAGGTAGCCTGCACATTACAGCCCGTGGTATAGCACGAAGCGATGGGGCAGTAAATGAAACTATCCGGGTACAAAATACCGGCTCTAAGAAATTAGTATACTGCCGGGTAACTGGTCCGGGAGTTGTGGAGGTTACACTTTAATATGCGAAATATATTACTCACACTTAGCACAGCTCTGTTACTTGCGTCATGTGCAAGCCAACAACCGCGACTTGTCGAAATTCCTGAACCACTTGAAGACATCAAAACTCCGGAGGTAAGCCAACGAACACCAGGGTCGCTTTGGAACAGTGATGCCACCTCAATGTTTTCTGACCAGAAAGCACGAAATGTTGGGGATCTTGTCACCATTATTATCAGTGAGACCTCCAGCGCATCAAAACAGGCCACAACAACTACCGGGCGTGATACCGGGATGAGCGCAGGAATTCCGAACCTGTTCGGACTGGAAAACTCAAGCCTCATCACCGATTCTAACCTGGATTTAAACAACCTTGTCAGCTCGAATTTCAGTAATGAATTCGAAGGCACAGGCACCACCACCAGGAAGGGTTCTCTTTCTGCTTACCTCTCAGCTCAAGTCGTAGACCGCTATCCTAACGGTAATCTTAAAATCCGGGGCGGCAAAGAGGTCATGGTTAATAACGAAGTGCAGATTATTTACCTGACCGGCATTATTCGGACGGTTGATATCACCGCCGCGAACACAGTGCCTTCGACAAAAATTCTCAATGCTCGGATCACCTACACTGGTCAGGGCGCTATCGGTGATAAGCAGAAACCTGGCTGGCTGATGAGAACGCTTGATAATGTCTGGCCATTTTAGCCTAAGAGAATGTTGATGATAAACCGTAACCACACAGATACATTTCACGTGATATTCCGAAACCTGACAACTTCACTTTTATTTGTCATCTTTACGCTTTGCCTCATCCACACCGAGGCCCAGGCTGTGCGTGTAAAAGACCTTGCAGCCCTGCAGGGTGTACGTAACAATCAGCTTCTTGGCTACGGGCTTGTTACCGGCCTGAATGGTACCGGTGATGATATGAAAAAGTCCCGGTTTACGCTCCAGGCTATCTATAATATGATTGTCCGAAATGGTGTCACCATTAATCCTGATAATATTGATGACATCAAGCTAAAGAATGTTGCGGCAGTAATGGTAACAGCACAGCTTCCAGCATTTGCACGACCAGGTTCTACTGTGGATGTACATGTTTCATCAGTGGGTGACGCGAAAAGTCTTGCCGGTGGTACACTGCTTATGACCCCTTTGCATGGTGCTGACAACAAGGTCTACGCCGTTGCTCAGGGTCCACTTGCCATTGGCGCATTTTCTTTTGGCGGCAAGGCGGCACAGGCACAAAAAAATCACCCTAATGCTGGAAATATCCCTGGTGGGGCAATTGTTGAAGGTACCGTGCCAGTACCACTTGGTGAGAATGGTACTCTTCTGTATCAGCTGGGTAACGCTGATTTTACAACCGCAAACAATATGGCTGAAACCATCAATACGAATTTTGGACCTGATACAGCCTTCCCGCTTGATTCCGGCGCAGTCCATATCACCATCCCTGAAGTACTTCGAAATAACACTGTACAATTCATTTCGACCATTGAAAATCTCGATGTTAAAGCGGATTCCATTGCTCGAGTTGTTGTCAATGAACGGACAGGCACAATTGTAATGGGCAAGGATGTTAAACTTTCCACAGTAGCAGTGTCCCATGGTAACCTCAGCCTCATCATCAAAGAAAATATCGATGTAACACAACCTAATGCTTTTGCAGATGGCCAAACAGTTGCTGCACCAGATACCGATATTGCGGTCACTGAAGAGGCTGGCGAACTCGTAGTTCTCGACTTGAATGAAGGTGTAACAATAGGAGAAATAGCCTCAGCACTTAACGCTATTGGCGCCACTCCACGAGACCTTATCGCAATTTTCCAGGCAATCAAAGCCGCTGGCTCCATGCACGGCGAACTCGTTATTCTCTGATATATTATGAACTCAACAATTGATCCCCGAACAGTTCTCAGCCACGCTCTGACACCGTCAACTCCTCAGGAAAAGAAGGAGCATGACCTAGAGTCGCTGCGTGAAGCCAGCCGTGAATTTGAAGCAATGCTGGTAATGGAGATGTATAAGGCTATGAGAAAAGCAGTTCCTGAGAGTGGCCTTTTTGAGAAAAGTATGGCTACTGACCTCTACAAAGAGATGTTTGATATGGAAATGGCTAAACAGACCGCCAGTGGTGAAGGTATAGGTCTAGGTGAATCTATGTACCGCCAGATGGCTGGGATGATAGAAAACAAAAAATATGAGTAGAGTTCCTCTTAAGGGAGGTAGCTTCACCTCCCTTATTTGTACCTTCCCCTCCCCTTCCACTACCCAATCTCTTACAACTCCTTTTCCTACTGTTTTTTTTCTAAAGTTCCTGACATTCTCCTCCGATAAGAAAAGTAAGCGAAGATACACATCATCTTCGATGAGCAATGCAAGGATGCATATCTCACAAGGCATGGAGGCTTAGAAATGATTGCAAACACAACGGCTCAGACAACCCTTAACCCTCAGATATTTAAGCAATACCAGGCACCAGACACACTGTCAGCAAAGAGGCACGAACAACAGATAACCAAAGAAGAATTCAGCTTCTCTACTGACAAGGTCTCACTCTCATACAGCTCTGAATCTATAGTAACGTATGACGGTTCAATGAGCCTGCAGGGTGTACAAAATGATGGTTTTGACCTTCTTCGTGGTCTGGTTCTAAATATTTTCAAGGAGCAGGGACTTTCACCAAATATCCAAATTACACAAGGTGAAAGTGGCGTCGAAGAAATCAGCCTGAAAGAGATAACTCCAGAAAAGGCCGAAGAACTTATATCAGAAGATGGCTATTTTGGGGTTGAACAGACTTCCGATCGTATTGTAGACTTTGCAATTGGCATTGCAGGTAACGATCCAAACAGAATCGATGCCATACGAGCAGGAGTGGAACAGGGGTTTAATGAGGCACTGGAAGCATTTGGAGGCTGGCTCCCTGACATTTCCTACAATACCTATGACACAGTTATGGAAAAACTGGATGCCTGGGTTAGCGACAGCACTACAGTGCAGGCATAAAACAAACAGGTGATATCATGAGCGTTAAATTTCTAGGAGTCGGAGGACCAAACCAGATAGGTAATCTGCAAAAGACACCTAAGGTCACGACCGGCAAAACAACTGAAGGGGCCACGACTGATAAGGTCGAGTTTTCCTCCGTACTGCAAAATGTTCATAAAGCTCAAGCCGCCCAAGAGGCCGCTAGTTCTGAACGTGCTGACAGGATAGCGGAACTGAAAGCTCAGATCGCCGGTGGTTCATACAAACCAGATCTTGAGAAAGTAGCATCCTCACTGGTTGAATTCCTGATGCAAGGAAAATAACATTATGAATGCCAGAACTACACATGAGTATCTTGTCCATTTAAGAGACGTCATCATCCAGGAGCGTGAGTGCGCCAAAAGACTCGACATGGATGGTATGGTTGCAGCAATGAATGAGAAAGAGCAACTACTCCAGGTCCTGGCCCACATAACGGTTATTGCTGAAGAAGACAAGCCAATTGCAGCAGATATCCGCCATGAAAACAGGAGAAACGCATTCCTGTTCAAATCAGCACTTGGCTGGATTCGTGAAACTATGGAGTTTTTCGGCCGACGAACTGTAGCGTCTACATACTCAAGTTCAGCTGGTTCAGTTGCTGCCCAGGTGAGTGGCAGATTACTTTCAGGTAAGGTGTGATATGGCTGGCTTGTTCAACTCCTTAAATGCCGCGCGAACTTCTCTTGAGGTCAACCAGAAATCTATTGAGGTTGTCGGTAATAATATATCCAATGTCAATACTGAAGGATATTCCCGCCAGTACACCGAGCTGACTCCGTACCCTTCGATGAATTTTGGAGACTTTTTTGTTGGCCAGGGAGTTAAGGTTTCTGATGTAAGCCGTGACCATGACGTCTTTATCCAAAATCAGCTCGTAGACAAATCTTCAGATTTAGGTTTCCAAAGCGCCCAATCCCGCCCGCTTGCGGAACTAGAAAGAATCCTCACTGTAACTGAAGATAACCTAGCCACCGATATCGATCAGTTTTTTGACTCCTGGCAAGAGCTATCTGCCAGCCCAAGTGATCTCGTTCTACGCGATATTGTCATTCAACGCGGCGACCTGCTATCAACCAATTTTAACGGCATCGTTAATGACCTGAACACGGTTCAAGACAACATCAATGACTCGCTTATTTCAAAAGTTGGAGACGTCAACTCAAAACTTACAGAGATAGCTGACCTCAACGAACGAATCAATAATATTGAGGTTAATGGCCAAAGCGCAAACACAGCCAGAGACAGAAGAGAAACTCTTGCCAGAGAACTTGCTATTTCCATCGGTGCCCAGTCCTATTATGCGAACAACGGAATGTTAACTGTCCAGTTGCCTGGTGGCCTTCCGCTTGTCCAGAGCAATTCGGCAATGAGCCTTGTAACCAACACGGTTGGCGCACAGGTTAATATTGAACTTGTTGCAGGTGGTACTACCAGAACGCTGAGTGAAAAAAGCCTTGGTGGTGAGTTTGAAGGGCTTCTTTACCTGAGAGACAGTTTTATCCCTGACCTTGAAACTGACTTAGACAAACTTGCTTATGAAATAAGCGTTCAGGTAAATACCCAACATTCTGCCGGTGCTGGCCTTGATTCTGTCTCAGGACGGAACTTTTTTGTCGACCCACCTAACCTTGGCGCTGCCCCACCAACTGACCCGTGGCTTGATGCTGCGCGAGGGATTGCGGTTCAAGTTACTCTTGCTGAAGAAATTGCTGCAGCAAGTGCCCCGGCGGCACCAGGCCCTCCAACTACTCTGATTGCCCCTGGCGATAATCGTAATGCATTGATTTTAGCAGACCTTGATGAATCGTACCTCATAGGCGGAATTGACAATTTCAATTCGTTCTATGGAAAAATGACATCTCGAGTTGGAATTGAGACAAATCAAAATGCCCTTTCTATGCAAGGCGCTGAAGACGCCGTAGTACAACTGGAAAATTTGCGAGACAGTCTTGTCGGTGTTTCCCTTGAAGAGGAAATGATAGATTTAATTCAATTCCAGCGAGGCTTTGAGTCATCTGCCAAATTCCTGACTACGATTGATGAAATGATGGACACCGTGCTCTCTATCAAACGCTAGACACTTCTTTATAACACACCACGCGTAATCTACGCACAGTAGAGCAATGTCCCCTGTGAGGAAACTATCATGAAAGTAACAGATAACTCGACCTACCGGTTAATGCAGACCAACCTTGATCGTGTTACAAACAAGCTGCTCGATCTGAGATATCAGGGTGCAACAGGGCTCAAATTCAATAAGGCATCGGATGACCCCAGTGCTATTCGCCCGGTTCTTACTACTCGTACCCAAATAAGCCGTACAGACCGGTATATTGAGACCATGGGCGTCAGTCTAGATAAAATGCAGGCAACTGATGGACATATGGCCAGCGTGGAAAATATCCTGCAAAGAGCCAAAGAACTTGCTGTCAGCGCAGTTAATTCATCAATGAACCTTGACGACCTGTCAACTATTGCTGACGAAGTTTCTGAAGTAAGGCAGCAGCTTCTCGATTCAGCCAATGCGACTATTGATGGTAAGTATATTTTTTCAGGGTTTGAAGAAAATACGAAACCGTTTATTGATAATCCTGCCTATGACCCCGCATTATACGATGAGACCGATTCCACAACCTGGCCCTACATCTATCAGGGAGATGCAAACCCGACGAATCTTGAATTTACTCCCGGTGAATATGTTGAGGTCAATGTTACAGGCAGTGATATCTTTATGGGTATCTCCAACAGCAACTGGGTTGACTCGACCACACCAGCACTAAACCAGCCTGAAGCTAACAGAATTGATATCTTCAGTGTTCTTAAACGAACAGAAGAGGCCATCAGAGCCGGCAATTTTGACGACCCTCTGGGAGCAGGTGGAGGTATCCAGGCCCAAATCGACAACCTGGAAACTGCTGCTAATCAGAATCGCCGTGTTCGCAGTCGACTTGGAGCCCGTGCAGCGCGGGTTGAAACGGCTATCCAACACCAAGAGCTTGTTAAAGTTGACCTCGAACAAATTCTATCGCGTTATCAGGACGCAGATGCTATCCAAACATTCAATGACATCGTCAAACAGGAAACGGCATTCCAGGCTGCCCTCAACGTAACTTCACGGGTATCTGAAGTCAGCATCCTCGACTATTTTTAGTTAGGGAATCTAACCTTTGACATCCATTACTAAATTCAATAGTATACTAGGACTGAACCAACTGTCGGTTCAGTCCTGTAACTACTGCATCATGCTTTACTTACCACCTCTCAGGAACGGAGAACAACATGCTGGTTCTCACCAGGAAACTCGGTGAAGGGATACTTATCGGGGATGATATAAGTATTAAAATAATTGAAATGAAAGGAGGATCTGTCCGTATTGGGATAGAGGCTCCTCGGGACAGAAAAATATATCGACAGGAAGTCTACGATAAAATCTGCCAGGAAAACCTTGAGGCCGCAAACTGGAATATTGCTGATCTCGATTCTCTGGATGACAACCTTCAGGAAAAGACACGTAAGAAATGAAAACTATTACTACTCGTTTTGGCCAAATAGAATATGATCCAGACAACCTGCTGAACTTTCCGGGTGGTATGGTTGGGTTCCCACAGCTTCATCGCTTCATTGTCATGCCAAATAAGAAGCAGGGACCTCTTTTCTGGGTTCAGAGCGTTGATGATCCTGATATCGCTTTCGTTCTAACCGACCCCAGCAATTTTTTTCTTGATTATGGCGTCGTACCTGATGAAGCTGAACGGGAAAAATTAGAAATTGGAGAGGAGGATGAGTTCTTTATTCTCACAGTTGTTACTGTCCCACCTGACCAAAATATAACTGTGAACCTTTCAGCTCCCATCATTTTCGCTCCAAAAACTAACAGGGCTATTCAGGTTATTCTTGATGACCCGAAATATAAAACGAAGACACCACTGCCGAAATAAAATAGTTATATATTTTGCTCCGCAGTTTTTTAAGCCAGAAATGCATATTTTGCAATTCTGGCTTTTCTGTTTTTACCTACCGGGAGCCTGTCCTTCATTGTCAGATCTTTAATCATCTCATTACGTCCGCTACCCTCTCCACATCCAGCCTACACTTCAACAGTTTATAATTACAATTATTTTACTCACCAAGTTGATATGGCATCTGGTATTTTCTATTTTCCCTTGCCTATATCCAGAATTAGAGATCTGAAAAAGTTTAGATATTTTTTTATTTTCTACTCAATATGTTTTTTATTTAATCCACTCGTTATATTTTCGTATTTTCAATTAAAGAATTAGAAAAAAGCTGACGAGACATAATCACTGCGAGGAACACCAAAGAGATATTACGTTTGTATCGATTGCAACGACGCCAATTTACCTGTTCAAGGAGGATTTACACATGGCACTGACAATCAATACAAACATTGCTTCACTGAACGCCCAGAGAAATTTAGGAAAAAGCCAAACCGCCCTTAACCGCTCCATGCAGCGGCTCTCATCTGGTCTTCGAATCAATTCAGCTAAAGACGACGCAGCTGGACTTGCGATTTCCGATCGTATGACCTCCCAAATTCGTGGTCTCAATCAGGCTGCCCGTAATGCAAATGATGGCATCTCCATGGCCCAGACAGCAGAGGGCGCGCTTACAGAAACAACTAACATTCTTCAGCGTATGCGTGAACTGGCTATTCAGTCAGCCAATGATACGAATAGCGCATCTGATCGTGCCTCCCTGCAAGCTGAGGTCAACCAGCTCAAGCAGGAGATGACACGTATTGCCGAAACCACAACATTTAATGAACGAAACGTACTTGACGGTTCTCTGAGTGATGCACAGTTTCAGGTTGGTGCCAGTGCAAATGAAACGATTTCTTTTTCCATATCTTCCGCAAAAGCGGCAGATCTTGGTGATAACGCTCTGACGAGCAATAATCCTGCAGGTATTGAAGCTGCAACCACTCGCGGCGCAGATACTTCTGCCGGCAATAATGTTACAGCCCAGGATTTAACCATAGTTGGTGCTCGAGGAACGGAAGTCGTAAAAATTGAAAACAACAACACAGCCAATCGTGTTGCCGAGCTTGTAAACATAGCATCAGAGGTTACAGGTGTTTCTGCAGACGCCCGGACTACCGCCACACTGAGTCATCTTGCTGCTGATGGTACAGTAAGCTTTGAACTTCAGGGCATTAACGCAGCACCAATTGCCATAAGTGCATCTGTAACTACCAATGACCTCAGTCCTCTGGTGCTTGCAATTAATACTCAACTTGGAAGTACTGGCGTTTCAGCATCTCTTTCTCCAGACAAAGATAGTATTACGCTTACCCAAAGTGCTGGATACGATATCCAGATTAGTAATTATGCACATAGTGCTGCCGATGGTGACATTCAGTCGTTTCGTGTAACTGGATCTGAAGGGATTGGCACCAATCTGGTTGAGTCAGCAGTTGGGGAAGCAGCTTCTACAGCAGCACTCTCCAATCTTTCTGCACCAGGTACGGTTACCTTCACACTTACCAATAGCACCCTGGCATCTGCCCAGAACATTAGCGCTGACATTATAGATACAAGCGACCTGACTGCACTAGTCGATGCAATCAATGCATCTACGGCAAGTTCAGGCGTCAGCGCTTCTTTCACTGATGTCAACGAGGATGACAAAAGCCAGATCACCTTAACTTCAGCAAATGCTGATTCTATTGTCATGGCTGCCTTTGCCGTATCTGGTGCCACCAATGAGACCATTGATGTTCAAGCTGGTGACGGCGGCTTAATAGGAGCCGTAGCTAGTGTAACCTTGACAGAGGGTGGTACAGTAGCAGCAACTGCAGCTGCACCACTTGTAGGCACCCTGGGTGACTCCACAGTCATTGGTGGAGAGGTAACTTTTTCTAGTTCAGGTACATATAACGTGAGCAGTAATGTTGCCGACTCAGCTGGTTCACTCTTTACTGGTGTTGCAGATTCCGTAAATCCCTCTTCACTGAATTCAGTCGACACAATTGACATTTCTTCCGTGCAAGGAGCTAACAGGGCAATTCAGATCGTCGATGGAGCCATTGGCCAAATCGACAGCCTGCGTGGTAACATGGGTGCAATCCAGAACAGATTTGAATCTACCATATCGAACCTGCAGAATGTTTCAGAGAACCTCTCAGCTGCAAGATCTCGTATTCTGGATGCCGATATCGCCATGGAAACTTCGGCCATGACAAAAAATAATATCCTACAGCAAGCTGGAGTTTCGATTCTTGCCCAGGCGAACACTACTCCGCAGTTAGCCTTACAATTATTACAGGGCTAAACAAGTACATATTTACAGTAAGTTATGGGTCAGCCTTTTAGGCTGACCCATTTTTTTTATTAATTTTTTAGAAAAAGTGCTTTTTCACCTAAATCTTTTTTTTTGTTCTTCCGATAGAGGAATTAAGAAAAAATGATGTTCCACAGATTTTTTCTCTTAAGCTTTTTGTAAACGTGGTCGATAAAGCCTAAGATAAGAAAGAATCACTACGGTAAGGAGGTGCGAACTTAAGGAAGATTTCGACAGTAACTGAACGAAGTACACGTAAGAAGAGTAGTATCAGGGCAAGGATGCCCGCCAGTAACCCCTAAAATTATTCATGGAGGAATAAAATGGGACTTTCAATTAACACAAACGTAATGTCTCTTAACGCCCAACGTAACCTTGGGCAATCACAGAATGCGCTGTCCAAATCAATGCAGCGTCTTTCTTCAGGTCTTCGCATCAACTCCGCCAAGGACGATGCGGCTGGACTTGGTATTTCAGATCGTATGACCTCGCAGATCCGCGGTCTGAACCAGGCAGTACGAAATGCCAACGACGGTATTTCTCTTTCTCAAACCGCTGAAGGTGCGCTCCAGGAAACTACTAACATCCTGCAGCGTATGCGTGAGTTGGCTGTTCAGTCAGCAAACGATACTAACAGCTCCTCTGACCGACAGTCTCTTCAAGCTGAGGTAAACCAGCTGAAGCAGGAAATCAGCCGTATTGCAGAAACCACCCAGTTTAACGGTAAGAATGTACTGGACGGTAGTCTGAGCAATGCTCAGTTCCAGGTTGGCGCCAATGCTAATGAAACGATTTCGTTCAGCATTAGTTCTGCCCAGGCCAGCGCGCTTGGTAATAACAGCCTGGAAACTGACAATGAATACGGTATTGAGTCAGCAACCTACTCAACCACAGCAGTCAATATCCAGGGCTCAAGTGGTGCAGGAACGGCCGGTAATGCAGCCGCTAACCTGACTGCAGCTCAAGCCGGTGCTTTTACTACCCAGGATGTTTCAATCACCAAAACTGGTGATTTAAATGCAACTACTGCGACCATTGCAGATGGTGCAAGTGCTGCTGGTGTTAAAACAGCAATTGATACCGCGGCTACCGGAACAGGCGCTCCAATCACTTCAACTGCAACGTATAATGATCACGCCGTAACTACTACACTCACTGCGGGAACATGGACAAACGATGGTTCAAGTTCTTTTACACTCGAAGTCAACAATGTAGCGTTTACTGTTGCTGATGGTGGTGCAGGTACTGCTGACCAAGCCGGTTTTGAAGCTGATCTTGCTTCGGCAATTGGTGCTTGGAACACAACAAATGCTGATACTTTAGGTGTTAAGCTCTCAGTTGCAAATGGCAATGAGCTTACCATTACTTCTGTTCAAAATGATGGAACTACAAACATCGGTTCCAACATTGAACTTCACGACGCAGCTGTAACTGGTACAGCAGCCGTTACTACCACTTATGCCGGTGCTAATAACGCTACTGGTAGTTTGACAACCGGTGCTAACGCCACTGCATTTGTCCAGCGTGGTACTGCCACCTATTCCTTTGATCCAGCCGATAGTGTAACTTCAGCAACCTCTTCAGGCACAGCTCTTGGTGTTGCAGCCAATGCAGAAGGACTCTCTGCTCTTGGTAACCTGGATGCTACTGGTGGTAATGCCGTTGATCAGCAACAACTTACCATCGTAGGTCCGAACGGCTCAAGTACTGCAGACGTTCAGGGCAACTCTACTGCTGCTGGTATTGCAACAGCAGTTAACGCCGAATCCGCAACTACCGGAGTAACTGCAGAAGCGAGAACAGTCGCAACGCTGTCTAATCTCTCTGCTGATGGTAGTGTATCCTTTAACCTTAAAGGAAGTAATCAAGCCGCTATATCTGTAAACGCAACGGTTACTTCAAGTGACCTTTCTTCACTTGCTCAGGCAATCAACAGTGAAGCAGGTCGTACCGGTATCAGTGCAACCCTGACTGGTTCAGGTGACAGTATTGAATTAGTACAATCTGACGGCGCTAACATTGAAATCTCTGATTTCGAGCATGGCTCCGCAGGGACCGATGTTGCAGGCCAGACCTCAGTAGCTCTTACTGTTCAAGGTAATAGTGGTTTCAGAACCCAGCTTACCGATGGTGGTGCAAACGGTGCACTGGATTCCACTGTAGTTGGTGGTGAGGTAACCTTTAACAGTAATGGTGATTTCAATATCACCAGTAATATCGCTGCAACAGGTGCAGGTGGTTCCATATTCTCTGGTGCTGCCAATACCGCTAACGTAAGTGCGCTTAGCTCAGTAGATAACGTCGACATTACAACCGTAACCGGTTCAGCGGACGCCATTCAGACCATCGATGGCGCGATTGCCCAGATTGATGAAATTCGTGGTGATCTTGGTGCCATCCAGAACCGTTTTGAATCAACGATCTCTAACCTTTCAAACGTCTCTGAGAACCTTTCTGCAGCCCGTAGCCGTATCCTTGATGCGGATATTGCCCAGGAAACCTCTGCTATGACGAAGAATAACATTCTGCAGCAGGCCGGTGTTTCTATTCTGGCACAGGCAAACCAGGCTCCTCAGCTTGCTCTGTCACTGCTCGGATAATTATCCTTAACCCCTCCCTTTGGAGCCAGGCTATCGGCTCCAAAGGGAATTTATCATCTGAAGAATTGTTAAGGAGGCACCAATGAATATTGATGCATTAGCAGGAACCGGAGTCAACCCAGCCAGCCAAAAGGCTGCTCCTGCAGAGCAAGTGGACAGTCAGCGTAAATCTCAGAAAGAAGAGGTCAAAGCTGATACTCCTCAGGCTTCTGACAGTGAGGTAAAAGTTCAACCGGAAGAGCTACTTGAAACTATTAAGTCTATCACTCAGGCTGGTCAGTACAGTGTGAGATTTGAGCAATTTAAAGACTCTTCCGATCTTATTGTGCAGATTTTTGACAATAAAACAAATGAGGTGATCCGACAGATTCCAGCAGAAGAGTTGATGGAATTAAAACTCACCTTCGAGGAGTTGCGCGGCAATTTGGTTAATACTGAAGCGTAACCCAAACAGGCAGAAATAGTACCTACTACGAGGCGCAGTTATGGCTATCACATTCAGTGGTCTTGCGACCGGACTGGACACGGACTCCATCGTCACTCAGATAATGGAATTAGAACGTGCACCTATCGATCGATTGACAACACAAAGAGACAATGAAACCGAACGACTAAATGCGTTCTTTCAGTTAAAAGGCAGACTTGACGACTTAAAAACTGCGGCAAGCTCAATGTCTTTGACCAGTCAGGTTCGAACCACAAAAGCTAATCTTAGCTCCGATAGTGCATTTACCGCCAATACTGATAGTGCAGCATTGGGTAATTATGACATTTCCATTGCCCAGCTCGCCCAGGTACAGAAAAGTGTTACCAGCGGCTTTTCCTCCAATACCGACCCAGTTCTTGGAACAGGATCTGTCACCGTTAATGGAGTGGAAATTACAATAGGTGAAGAAAACAACTCGCTTCTTACCTTTGCAGAAAGCCTCAATGCCAGGTCTTCAGAGACAGGCGTCAGTGTCAGTATCATTGACGATGGAAGTGGGTCTAACCCTTACAATCTTGTCTTTACGGGAAAAGATGCAAACACATCGTTCGAAATAACCGCCAACCTCCAGGATGCACAAAGTGCTCCTGTCGCCTTTAACACCACAACCGCCAGAGCAGCACAACAGGCAGTCGCATTTATAGATGGTATCAAGGTTGTCAGTGATTCTAACACTATCACCAACGCCATAAGTGGAGTGACCTTAAACCTGAAGAGTGTAAGTGATACTTCCAGTGCTGGAACAGCAGAGACAGGAGTTGACCCATGGGAATGGGCAGATCCTCCAGTTTACACAGCTGCCCAGATGAATATAACTGCTGATACAGATGCGCTGAAGGAAAAGGTTACCACTTTTGTCACCAGCTACAATGCTGTTATTGAATTTATCAATTCCGGATATGAAGAGTTTGGCGGTGGCACAACTGCTCAAACAACTACTGATGACGAAACATCCGACACTGAAGAACTTTTAGGCTCTGTCCTGCGTGGCGATGCAACTGTCAACAATATGAAGCGTCAATTGCAGTCTGTTTTTTCAGATAGCATTGAGAACAATGGTGCATTTCGAATTCTTTCTGAAATCGGCATTTCTACCCAGCGTGACGGTAGCCTGAAGCAGGACAACAGCAAATTGGACAAAGCAGTTTCTAATAATTTCGATGATATGGTGGCCTTGCTCTCCGGCGAGGGAGAAGTCGATGGAGTAATGAAGAAGTTCAACTCTGTACTTCTCGGTATCAACAGTGCCTCTTCAGGAATGTACGCTACTCAGAAAAATGCATACCAGTCCTCAATCAGCAAGATTGATAGCCAGATTGAGGTGATGGAGTCCCGGATGTCTAAGCGCGAACTGACCCTTCGAAACCAATTCTCAGCAATGGAACAGCTGGTCAGCGCACTTAATGCTCAGGGTGATTTTCTTTCTCAACAAATCGCGAACTTGAATAACAAGGATTAATCATGAATCCCTATACGAACCAATACCAGCAGAATCAGGTTTCTACCGCTTCACCAGAACAGATACTGCTCATGCTCTATGATGGCGCAATTCGCTTTATCAAGGGAGCCATTGCTGCCAATGAAGAAGGGAAAAATGTCGATAAGCTCCAGGGCATAAGTAAATGCATGGCAATTGTTACTGAGTTCTCTAATTCCCTGAACCACGAGATTGGTGGAGAGATTGCTGCAGATCTTGATGGCCTCTACCAGTTCATGATCCGAGAACTTAATGCGGCACGAAATGAACCAACCGGTAAACATCTGAAGGTCGTCGAGAGCTTATTATTGGATCTTCGTGACACATGGGGACAGGCCGTTGAAATCAACAGGCAGGATCTGGCAATTATCAGCGAAACCCATGCTAGAACATCACAAAGCTCTGATGATATCGACAAGCCGTATAAATCTTTAGTCGTATCTGGTTGATTTTCAACGTGTATAATGACTAAATAGGGATAAACACATGGTCACCGAAACTCAATACAGTGCTCAATCGACAGAATATACTACACTTCTGGAAGTATCCAATACGCTCTATAGCTCTATGCTGCAGGTGTTAAACACGTTAGGTGAATCCCCGGAGACCGTTTCAGTAACACTATTTCAGAATAGATTAGCTCAATTTCATGAGCTTCAGCAACAAATCGCAGAGAATGATTCGAAACTTACGCCTCTACTTACTGTTCAGCCGGAAGAGAATCCTCTGACCAGAAAATTGCTTGAACAGCGCCGACAAATACTTGAGCTGGTTTTTGCAAACAACAAAAAGGTGAAACTACAGGCTCAGGCTATACGATCATTACTCAATGACGAAATCAAAAAATCTAAAAAAGGACACACCGCACTACAAGGTTACCGCCAATCTGAATCTTACCAAAGCAGTGGAACGTTCAAAAGAGCAATGTGAGCACACCTGTGGCTACTCAGTTCACATCCTCCACCTGCTTTTTCCTTATAGGGATCAAGTAGCCTATATATTCTGTGGAAAATCTATCGATCATAGATGTCACTGATTTTTTTGACAAAATAATAAAAGGATATACCCGCTTCGCACAGTCCGCATCGGATTTAGCAAGTGAAATTCCTTCCTTATCTCCAGACAGGATTCAGAATAGATGTCAAGAACTTAACTGTGAGAGAAAGCTTTTATCCCAGCTAGATGAGCAGTTACTGGATATCATCAATATTGCACATGAAGATTTAGTAACCAGCAGATATATAGCACAATATCGGAATGCATTTTCTTCTGCCACTAACGCAATTGACGACATTCAAAAACAACTCCAAATCGCCAAAGACGCACTGGAAACGGTTACACATCATTGATAGCGTTGTCAGCACGTAATTTTCTACTGGTTACAAATTAGCTGCCCTACCACTTACAATACCGCACTGCAATTTATCGTAGCACCATAAGTGCTGAACTCCATTTCCTAACAAACTCATCTGTAATATCAACGCCTTGGTACAAAGGGTTATTGCCTCTGCCGTAATTAAATGATAGTATGGGTTTACACACTTTGGGATTGATGCGTTTAGTATATTGCCGATACGGGCTGCCAACTTCCTACATTATCCATTCATTATGACTTCTGACAAACAGCTTTTAGAATCGATTCCAGACACGAAACCAGTCCGTGTTTTTCTGCCGATACTTGACAAAAAGGAGCGTTATCGCACAACGTGTGTACTTGAAAAAGCATCCTCAGGTAAGTTCAAATTGCTCTTTAAACCTGGCACGTTACCGTCCCATGCTGTTGACACCTCAAATACCTGTATCATCATAGTTGATATGGGGGGGCCAACCCATTCCATTGAAGCCCGAATACAGAATATTGCAAGTCCTCAGATCCTCGATATGATTTTGGAAAAAACCATAAGTCATGAACAAATGCGGGAATTTTTCCGGGTTGATGCAACTACTGGTGTAATCAGCAAATCATTTCACCCTGAATTTTTTGATAACACGGGTGAACCATGGAGCGCTAAAGGCAAGACAATTGACATAAGCGGCAGTGGTATCCTTGCCTCTTTTTCAGAGAAACCTCCTGCAGATAAACAAGTGAAACTTGAAATCACCTTGCCCACAAACGAACATGAGGTTATCTCTATTTTTGCTCATCCCGTCCGGATAGAAGAGATAAGTGACAACAATTTTGAAGTCGCCTACCACTTTGACGATATAGACGCAGAAGATAGAGATAAGATAATCGGATGCTGCCTGATAATTCAGCGTAAAATGCTCCGCTTAAAAGTGCAGGTCAAGGATGCTGCAAAATAATTAACCGTCTAACGAAAGCATCTTATGTCTGATTCCACGTCACTTATCAACCTGATTAAATCGATTAAAGACAGTCAGTCAGCAAAAATAAAAATGCAGACTGTAAGCGGCGAGGAATTACACCTCGACTGTATATATAAAGAATCCGTAGCGCCCAATTTTTTCGTTATTTTTCCTCCCGCTACCATACCTGAAACACTGGACCCTAAAAGCATCTGCTCTATTTCACTTCCGGATGATTCAGGTAAGCCTATTGCGCTCACAGCAAAAATCCATGAAGTAGCAAGCGATCGGTCTCTTGAACTTACAGCTACCACCACCATAGACCCCACTAGCCTCAGGGAATACTTTCGAGTAGATCTTCGAACAGCCATAACCATCAACTATGAATCTTCTGATTCGAGTGCGACACGAAGTTGGACACTTCATGGTCAGACGCTTGATATATCTGCGTCCGGTGTTTTAGGTCTATTCGCCGATGAGCCCAAAAATAAGCATAATGTATTTCTTGAAATTCACCTCACACATCCGCAAAAAAAGATTCTTTGCATTGGCCATGTAGTACGCACCAACCGATTACGAGGTGGCCGTTGGCAGATTGCACTTCATTATGATAACATTTCAAGTAAAGACAGAGATGCAGTCATCACGAATTGTCTCTGGGAGCAACGCAGGCAACTGAGGGAAAAGGTACAAACTCTCTGACCTGGCTGGTAAGTTCACCTCGCCAAGCCAGGCCGGTATATATATTCTTTTATAGCTTCGCTTCCGGGAATTACGAACTCAACTTTTTCTGTCGAAAGGAATGCATGAATATTATTGCCCCCCTGCAATCGGCACTATCCTACGGAAAACAATCTCAACCACTGCCAGGTCAGAATACACCTTCCTCTCCTGTTCAGCCGGAGGCCGGGCAACTTCTGAAGGCCACAGTGGTGGATTCATTTCCAGACAATCGCATCCTCCTGCAAATTGGTGACAGTCAGTTTTCTGCACGCTCTGAGGTGCCTGTAAAGGCAGGCCAAACACTGCAGCTTCAACTCACATCCACCTCACCACAACTTGAATTCAAAATTGTAGGTGACACACTTCAGCAATTTCTGGGTCGTCCGTTAACACTTCTTGGTAACACCATAGACATCTCCTCACTTTACAAATTGCTTAAACAGGATTCAACGCTACTCGGTACGTTAAGCAGTAATAGTAAACAAACACTCGACACACTTTTTTCACTTCAACTAGGCACGCTAAACAGTGATTCCGGCGGAGCTGCTATTAAACAACTCATCGACGGACTCGGCCTTTCATTTGAATCGTTCTTATCTCGTGGTGACGCAAACAAGGCGTCATCAACGCTTAAAGCTGCATTAATGGAAATTCTTCAGAACATTAAAGGAGGAAACGCTGTAACAGAGACTGCCACCAAGACTCTTACCACCCTGGAGTTCTTTCAACTTTCCCAGCTGCATGCTGATCTTAGCCAGCAACTTATTTTCCCAATACCGTTATCGTTTGTTGAGCAAGGCTTCCTGCTTATTGAACAGCGCCAGGATGAGCAGCAGGGTAGTGGCTCATACGACGACCAGGAATATCGTTTTTCACTCCATCTGAAAATGACTGATATCGGTAATTTGAGAATAGACTTTTTCCATAGTGCAGAAGGGTTATTCATTCGCTTTTATACGGATTCTCATGAAAAGGCCCAGTTCATTGAGAGTTTTAGCGAAGAACTGAAAAAGACAATCTCAGACACCCCTATCCTCGGACTCTCCTTTGCAACAGGCGCCGAAGATCCTGCATTGGAACTCATCCGCCTCATGGTACCCGAGGGTAAACCTGTTCTTGATACCAGAGCCTGATATATGGAAGAAAAAACCAAACCCAAGCAGGCAGTAGCGATAATTTATGATGAAGAAGGATCCGGCAGAGCCCCAAAAGTACTAGCCAGCGGTAAAGGGTTCCTGGCCGAACAGATTGTGGCTACAGCCAAAAAGGCCGGAGTCCATATTCACGAAGATCCGAACCTTGTCGAACTCCTTGCCAAGGTTCCGGTTGGTGACGACATTCCGGTGGAACTCTATCAGACAGTTGCAGAAGTTCTGGCCTTTGTCTATCAGGTAAACGAAAAGTTCAAACACAAACTAACGAACACCCAGACCTGATTCCAGATCATATATACGCTGGAAGCGTTTCTGATACCAGGAAGCGTAGAGGTAAAGACACTGACTGGCTTTACTGACGTATAATTCAAAAAAAAAGGGTTACAGTCTAAGACTGTAACCCTTGAGTTTACTGGCGGGGCCGACGAGACTCGAACTCGCGACCTCCGGCGTGACAGGCCGGCATTCTAACCAACTGAACTACGACCCCAGTAATGACGCTTTAGCGTGGTGGGCGAAACAGGGCTCGAACCTGTGACCCTCGGCTTGTAAGGCCGATGCTCTCCCAGCTGAGCTATTCGCCCCTCGCTAAGCGTGAAGGTGTATTTACCAACTTCACCTCACGGCGTCAAGCAATTTAGATGGTTGTTTTAAAAAAAACGTAAATAGCTCTATTCCACCCTGAATGCCCTATCAAATCTACTATTTTCCCTACTCGAACAGACATTTCCCGCCACATTCTTTCTCTTCGAATTGGAATGATTTTTCTTATTTTCCTAACTGTCTTCAAGAAGAGTGTCGATCCACAAGAACAAAAAAAAAGGGTTACAGTCTAAGACTGTAACCCTTGAGTTTACTGGCGGGGCCGACGAGACTCGAACTCGCGACCTCCGGCGTGACAGGCCGGCATTCTAACCAACTGAACTACGACCCCAGTAATGACGCTTTAACATGGTGGGCGAAACAGGGCTCGAACCTGTGACCCTCGGCTTGTAAGGCCGATGCTCTCCCAGCTGAGCTATTCGCCCCTCGTTAAGCGTGAAGGGTTTTTACCAAGTTCCCCCTTACGCGTCAAGTAAAAAAATCAATGTGCTGAATTATGCTCAAGTGCAACCTGCCCTACTGCGCCTCCGGCCTGTCCACCTTTATTCAATACAGTGTCACCTTCTTTAAGTACAATAGCATGGTCGAGGACCTGATCCATATGATCAACAAGCGTGATAGAGAGACTTTTGCGAATTTTTAATGGCACGTCATCTAAATCCCGCTCATTTTCCTTCGGAATGAGTACATGGGTGATATTTCCCCTCTTAGCAGCCAGTAGCTTCTCTGTCAGGCCACCAATAGGCAACACCCTACCCCGTAGGGTTATCTCACCAGTCATTGCCAATTCATGGCGAACTGGTGCCTTTAAAAGAGCTGAGACTATAGTGGTAGCTATGGTTATACCAGCAGAAGGACCATCCTTTGGAATAGCTCCTTCAGGAACATGAATATGCATATCGAGCTTTTGATAGAAATCATTATCAAGCCCAAGCATATCTGCTCGTGAACGGACATAGCTGAGAGCTGCCTGTGCAGATTCCTGCATGACATCCCCAAGTTTACCGGTAATCGTCAGCTTTCCAGCTCCTGGCATGAGAGTAGCCTCAATCTGCAACAACTCACCGCCAACCTCTGTCCAGGCCAGCCCGGTAGTAAGACCTATCTCATCCTGTTCTTCTGCTAAACCAAACCTGTACTTTGGTGTTCCTAAAAATTTAAGAACAGATTGGGAACTTAAACGATATTTTTTATCCTTAACGTTCTTTTTCAAACGGTCTCTTGCTATTTTTCGAAACAGTGAGGCAATAGTCCGCTCAAGGTTTCTCACACCAGCTTCTCTGGTATATCGCCTTACAATCTCAAGAATGGCACCATCAGTCATTGCAATGTCACCTTCTTTAAAGCCATTCGCCTCAAGTTGTTTAGGGACCAGATACCCTTCAGCAATTTTGAGCTTTTCCTGCTCGGTATAGCCACGGATCTGGATAATCTCCATCCTGTCCTGCAGTGGCACCGGTATACCGTGAAGATTGTTTGCGGTTGTTATAAAAAACACTTCGGAAAGATCATAATCAATATCGAGATAATGATCGTTAAAGGCAACATTCTGCTCAGGGTCTAAAACTTCGAGCAAGGCAGAAGACGGGTCACCACGAAAATCCATGGACATTTTATCCACTTCATCTAGACAAAAAACAGGATTTGCCACGTTAACCTTCTGCATTGACTGGATAATTTTACCAGGCATTGCGCCAATATATGTTCTACGGTGACCACGAATTTCAGCTTCGTCTCGAACACCACCAAGTGATAGGCGGGAAAATTTCCGGCCCATTGCTCTGGCAATAGATCGACATATCGATGTCTTACCAACACCTGGAGGGCCAACAAGGCAAAGGATAGGCCCCCTGATCTTTTTTACCTGAGTCTGCACAGCAAGATATTCGAGAATACGCTCTTTAGTTTTGGTCAAACCGTAATGGTCTTCATCGAGTATTATTTCTGCCTCGTTGATATCCAGCTGTGATTTGGATTTCTTTTGCCAGGGCAAATTAACAATGCAATCTATATAGTTTCGAACAACCGTTGTCTCGGCAGACATAGGCGGCATGTTCTTCAATTTTTTTAATTCCTTGATCGCCTTATCTCTGGCCAATTGCGGCATTTTCTTCTTATTGATGATCTCTTCAAGTTCACCTAATTCATCAAGACCGTCTTCGTTCTGGCCCATCTCGGTTTGAATTTCCCGGACCTTTTCACTCAAGTAATAATTACGCTGGGTCTTCCCCATGCGCATTTTCACCTTGGCATTAATATCTTTTTCAAGTTCGGCCAGTTCAATTTCACGGTGAATTACCTCCAAGACCTTTTCTATCCGAACCTGAAATTCATTACATTCGAGAATTTCCTGTTTTTCACTGGTCTTTAGAGGGAGATGTGAACAGATAATATCCAGGAGTTTTACCGGGTCTTCGATGGTACCAACAGACTTAACAACCTCCTTGGCTATTTTTTTATTGGAGGCAGCATATTCTTCAAAGAATTTACGAAGCTCACGTTCGTAAGCAATAATTTCTCCGGTTTGCTCCACAGCATCTGGCAAATTTTCGACCTCAGCCTGCAAAAAATCATCATGAGGTACATACGAAACAATTCTGGCCCGGGAGCTTCCTTCTACCAAAGCCTTGATCGTCCCATCGGGCAGGCGGAGTAACTGCATAACGGAGGCAAGAGTACCGTACTGGTAGATACCATCCTCTTCCGGATCATCTATTGTTGAATCTTTCTGTGTCACCAGAAGAATCTCAGTACGTTTTTCCATCGCATCCTCAAGAGCGAGGATCGATTTTTTCCTGCCCACAACAAGCGGAGCAACCATATGCGGAAATATTACAATATCGCGCAACGGCATCAGTGGATAGAGCTTCGTCACGAATTCTCCTTTTTATAGAAAACCGGTAAGTCCGATTATAATTAAGCAGTTTTTAATGTTTCTTCAGGTTTATTCTGATAGAGAACGACTGGATACTCTCCGTCCATAATGACCTGTTCAGATATAACACATTCCTGGACATTTTCTTTAGATGGCAGATCATACATGACCTCAAGCATTGCCTCTTCCATTACAGAACGTAATCCCCTGGCACCGGATTTTCTTTCAAGCGCCTTTTTGGCAATGGCAAGTAAGGCGCCTTCAGTAAACCGAAGCTGGACATTTTCAAATTCAAAGAGTTTCTTATATTGCTTGGTAAGAGCATTTTTCGGTTCACGCAGAATCCGAACCAGATCATCTTCATGGAGCTCTTTCATCGTAGCAATTACAGGTAAACGTCCGACAAGTTCAGGAATCAAACCAAATTTCAAAAGATCTTCAGGCTGAACCGAGGCCAGGAGTTCTCCAAGCTTCTTTTTAGATTCCCCCATGACATTGGCACCAAATCCAATGGATTTCTTACCTTCCCGTCGTTTAACAACAGAGTCAAGCCCTACAAATGCTCCACCACAAATAAAGAGAATATTCGTCGTATCTATCTTCACCAGTTCCTGTTGAGGATGCTTGCGCCCACCCTTAGGTGGAATAGATGCGACTGTACCTTCAATTATCTTCAGCAGTGCCTGTTGAACACCTTCACCAGATACATCACGGGTCAGTGAGGGACTATCTGATTTTCGAGCTATCTTATCTATCTCATCAATATAGATAATTCCACGTTCAGCTTTCTCAATGTCGTAATCTGCTGACTGCAACAGGTTAACCAGAATGTTTTCAACATCGTCACCAACATAACCCGCCTCAGTAAGTGTGGTCGCATCCGCCATGCAGAATGGTACGTTCAATATCCTTGCCAGCGTCTGCGCTACCAGTGTTTTACCAGAACCGGTTGGACCTATGAGGATGATGTTCGACTTCTGGAGTTCGACTATATCATCACCAGTCGGTGCATCAATTCTTTTATAATGATTATGAACAGCAACAGACAGAACTTTCTTTGCAAACTCCTGACCTATTACATAATCATTGAGATAGGCATGAATCTCCTTAGGTTTGAGGGAGGCTGGCGGTGGTGCCTGCTCTTCCTCTTCAGAGACGCTCTCTTCATTTACAATTTCATTACAGAGCTCTATACACTCATCACAAATAAATACATCTGGCCCGGCAATGAGCTTTTCAACATCATCCTGACTTTTTCCACAGAAAGAACAATGGCATTCAGATCCGTTGTTATCCATATCACCCATTTTATTTTTCCTCTGCTATCACTTCACGGTTCACGATAACTTTATCTATTATACCATAGGTACTTGCTTCTTCAGCGCTCATAAAGTTATCGCGCTCTGTATCCTTGGCGATTTTTTCCATATCATGACCAGTATGGTTAGACAAAATTCGATTCAAGTCTTCACGCATCCTAAGGATTTCACGGGCATGAATATCTATATCGGTAGCCTGCCCCTGGAAACCACCCATCGGCTGATGAATCATTATCCTGGAATTTGGCAGTGAGTACCTTTTACCACTGGTACCGGCAGCGAGTAAGAGTGCTCCCATTGATGCAGCCTGCCCCATACAGAGAGTTGCAATATCACACTTGATATATTGCATCGTATCATAAATCGCCATGCCTGCGGTAACGGAACCACCAGGAGAGTTGATATAAAACGTAATATCCTTTTCAGGATCCTCTGCCTCAAGGAAAAGCAACTGAGCAATAATGACATTGGACACATCATCATTAACCCCTGATCCAAGGAATACAATTCGCTCTTTCAGAAGACGGGAATATATATCATATGCTCGCTCACCTCTTGGGCTCTGCTCAACTACCATAGGTACAAGATTCATCTTCACACTCCTAAAATGGGACGACTGCAACGGGCTCACGCCGGTTGCAGTCGTCTATATTATGTATAAGACCTAACGCTCTTTCAGCTGCAACGCAGGTCAAATATATATCCGTTCCTGGCAGAATGCCAGGATGGTGTCAACTTTCTTCAGTTTCTTCAGCTTTTTTCTCGCTTTCTTCTACAGGAACCGGCTTTTCGTCCACCATTTTTGCATTCTCTTTCAAGAACTGGAGAATTTTCTCATTCAGCAATTCATTCATGAATGGTAGCAGATCGTCACGGCTTTTGAAGTATTCTTTAACCTTGGCAACAGGCATATTGTACTGATCGCCAATACGCTTAAAGCCACGCTCAAGATCTTCATCTTCGATTTTGATCTCTTCAACATCACCGATTTTCTTGAGGATAAAGTCACCACGTACACGCTTGGTAGCAACATCTTTATTTTCCTCAACCAGTTTCTCTTTGCTCATTCCAGCAGCTTCCAGAGTCAAACCAGCCTGTTTCAATTGCTCCTCAGTCTGCTTGATCATCTGCTCAATCTCAAAAGCAACCAGTCTATCTGGCACATCAAAATCATGTGCTTCAAGAATTTTTACCATTAAGCGGTCAGTAATCACACCCTCTGCACTTTCATCACGCTCTTTGGTCTTACGCTCAAGAACGGAGGCTTTCAATGCGTCTAAAGTTTCAAAGGCTTCACTGACTTCTTTAGCAAAATCGTCATTGAGCTCTGCGTAAACACGCTCTTTCACATCTTTGACATGAATCTTAAATTCTACGGTCTTCCCTTTCAAAATCGGGTTTGGATGAGACTCGGGGAAATCGACTTCGTGAGAAGCCTCTTCTCCTTTTTTCATGCCAACAAGCTTGGCCTCAAACTCACTGCCCATTCGTCCTGAACCGACATCAACAGTGTAGTCTTCATTTTTAACCTGCTTCATTGCGTTACCTTTATGGTAACCCTGGAAATCTACAACAACTACATCATCCTGCTCAACAGCTCTGTCCTCAACAGATTGGAGAACTGCCATTTCTTTTCGCAAAGATTCGAGTTCAAGCTGGACTTCTTCGTCAGTTACAAGGTTTACAGGCTTCTCAACCTCAAGACCTTTATATTCACCAAGCTCAAAAACAGGACGGGTATCTACATTGGCCACATAGGTGAAGGAACCATCTTCGTTGTACTTTACACTACTGATTTCAGGATGAGTTACAGCGTCAATATCTTGTTTCTCAATAACATCGAAGTAGGTCTCCTGAACCAGTTTCTCACCGATTTCACCTTCTACCTGCTGCTTGTAGTTTTTTACAATAACCGTCCGAGGCACCTTGCCACGTCTAAAACCACGCATTTTTGCATCTTTTTTAAGCTTATCATATTCTGCATTTAAACGCGGCTGAACATCGCTTTCCGGGAGGGTAACGGTTACTTTTTTTGTAAGAGTACCGATTGCTTCAATATTTACTTCCATCTGAATCATCCTTTCTGTTTAGTTCCCTGGAGTCTTTATCTTTAAGCCACGCTGCAATGTTTCCTGCTGTTTATCAAGGAAACACGATTTTGCGCATCAGCTGATCCGACTGCATGGATTTACGTCGTACCGGGTGAGAGACTAAGCTGTGCACCGCATGTAATTATGGGGTTGGTGCGAGAGGGGGGAGTCGAACCCCCACACCGTAAGGCGCCAGATCCTAAGTCTGGTGCGTCTACCAATTCCGCCACCCTCGCAATCCCAGACCGTGTTCGACTATGACCACGGTACGAATATGTAGTGAAAACCTGAGTCCTTCAAATCGAATACAAAAGAAATGAAGAAAACACAAAATATTTAGTGTGATTTAAATAATTCACATCCGACACCCCGTCAAGGCCCGATTAAACCTTTATAGGGATAAGGATAGAAAAAGTTGCTATAAATACCATTTCAGTCAACCAGTTTCCACTATTATTTAAACTCTCACATCATTCTTTGCCGAAAAAATAACTTTTTTGCTACTGACCAGTACTATTAAATAGCGCTACAAAACGTTTACTTTACTGTCAACATTTGCTTTCTTGTCAAAACGAATAACATTAGATAATGTCACAAGTCGAAAACTCGACCAGTATTAACCAAACAATCTGCATTACAGAGGCGTATATCACATGAATTATAAATCATCCATACTGGCCTGTGCCCTACTGCTGCTTCCAAGCACAGTGCTTCAGGCAGAGACCGTCCCTGCTACTGGCCAGGACAACAGAATTGAATGGCAGGTACTTACTAATTGGCAGCTCGAAAGTACTCCTGTCGATCTTGTCCACTCTCTTGATGGCAAGCTGGTCTTTGTATTAGACAACCAGCATCGTGTGCTTGTGTATGACACTAAAGGACAACTTCAAGGACGAATTCCCGTCGGTCAGGGAGTCTCCGCCATAGATATTGCCCCTCAGGGCGAACTACTTTATCTCATCGATTCACAGAATAAAACTTTTACCAGTGTTTCCATGAGCTATTTGCATGATATTGACGTTACCGGATCTCCATTTAAAGGAAAACAGGACGCACCTGTTACTCTTGCAGTATTTACTGACTTTGAATGACCTTACTGTGGCAAATTAGCGCCACTACTCGAGCAGGTGTTCGAGAACAACCAGGAAAATGTAAAGTTAGTTTTCAAAAACATGCCACTCCAGTTCCATAAGATGGCTGAACCAGCACACAAAGCAGCTATGGCTGCCGATCTGCAAGGAAAGTTCTGGGAGTTTCATGACAAATTATTCTCAGCCAAAAAACTCACAAACGAACTCATAGAAAGTACAGCCAAAGAGCTTAATCTGGACCTTGACAAATTCCACAAGGACTTGAATTCTCCAGTTGTTCTGCAGAAAATCAGGAAAGATATGGTAGATGCCCAGAATGCTGGAGTAACAGGAACCCCCACGGTCTTTATTAATGGCCGCAAGCTAACTGAACGTTCATTGCAGAGCTTTCAGAAATTAATAGACGAAGAAGTTGCCAACGCTGGCAAATAGAGGCTTAATGAGCAACCAACAAACTAGCTATGATCTGAGCTTTGAAGATAATCAAACGGCAATGAGCCTCTTTGGAGATTTAAATCGAAATCTCCAGATTATCGAAAAAAGCTCAGGAGTAAAAATACGTGTCCGAGGCAACAATCTCAACGTTTCCGGGTTTCATCATGATGTTGAAATTGCGTCTGAACTGCTATCACAGCTCTATGAACTTATTGGTAAAGGTTATCCAGTCTACAGCTCAGATGTCGCCTTTGGGATTAAGATTCTCGAATCTACACCAAAGGCCCGCCTGGACAAAATTTTTCTCGACAAGGTGTATGTTACGACTCAGAATCGAGTCATTTCACCGAAAACGCCTAACCAGAAAAAATATATCGATGCCATCCGTAATAACGATGTAGTATTTGGTATAGGTCCTGCAGGGACTGGAAAAACTTATCTGGCGGTCGCCATGGCAGCCTCCGCATTAGTTAGCGGGCAGATTCGATCCATCATCCTTACACGGCCGGCAGTTGAGGCAGGGGAAAAGCTAGGCTTCCTGCCCGGAGATCTCGCCCAGAAGGTTAACCCATACCTTCGCCCTCTGCATGATGCATTAAACGATATGGTAGGGCCCGATAAATGTCAGGATCTGGTTGAACGTGGCATAATTGAAATCGCCCCCCTGGCCTTCATGCGCGGTAGAACACTGAGCAACGCCTTTATTATTCTGGATGAGGCCCAGAACACGACTCGTGAGCAGATGAAAATGTTTCTCACAAGAGTCGGTTTTGACTCCCGGGCAGTAATCACAGGAGACATAACTCAGGTAGATCTCCCGGTCAAGCAACACTCCGGCCTGCTTGAGGCGCAAAAATTGTTAAAATCCATAGAAGGTATTGAATTCTGCAATTTTTCAAAGGCTGATGTTGTTCGTCATCCACTCGTTCAAAAAATAATTCAAGCATACGAGGGAACTGACGGTTAATTACAATCACTATTTTCGTGTTCTATACGTATTAACCAATAGTTGTATAACATCGTTGAATAACATCATACCGTCTTTTTAAAACAGGCCATTTCATCATGCCCTCAGATATTTCTATCCAATATTCGCTCCCCAGCCACCCAGTAGATACTGCACGACTTCAGCGACAAATACAATGGTTACTCAAGCTACTCAACATACCGGATCAGAACGTATCACTCCTCCTGGTAAACGACGAGGAGATGAGCTGGCTCAACAGTCATTACAGAGGTAAAGATGGACCTACCAATGTACTCTCTTTCCCTTTAGCTGAAGGTGCAGACCAAAATTTCACGAGCCTCCAAATCAAGGAACTTGGAGATATCATTATTTCCCTTGATACTGCGCTACGCGAGGCAAAAGAGCTTAACCAGACATTTCAATACCGACTGAGTTGGCTCATAATACATGGAATGTTGCATCTGCTTGGTTTCGACCATGAGCGCTCTGAAGAAGAGGCTATTCAGATGTACAACAAAGAACAGGAAATCTTACAACGACTTGAACATCACAGGAGAACACTCATGCCTCATCTCGCGATCAATGTCGATCATGTCGCCACCATTAGACAAGCTCGAGGAACAAACGAACCAGATCCTGTCACCGCCGCCGCAATATGTGAACTCGCTGGCGCATCTGGTATTGTTGTACATCTGAGAGAAGACAGGCGTCACATGCAGGACCGTGATATCCATCTGCTTCGCCAGACTATCAAGACCAGAATGAACCTGGAAATGGGTGCCACCAAAGAAATGATTAATATAGCTCTTGAAGTCGTCCCAGACATGGTAACCCTTGTCCCGGAAAAACGCGAAGAGCTAACGACCGAAGGTGGGCTAGATGTACTCAGCCAAAAAAAGAAAATCGCCAAGGCCATTGAAAAATTAACTCGTAAGAACATCCCGGTTTCACTTTTTGTCGACCCTGATTTCGAACAGGTCAAAGCCAGTCTGGATGTTGGTGCTACCTATGTTGAACTCCATACCGGTCGTTATGCTGATGCGATATCGGATGAAATTCGACATCAAGAGTTTCTATTACTACGTGAAAGTGCCCAGGAAGCATATCAAATGGGACTTCGGGTTAATGCCGGTCATGGCCTCAACTACCAGAACACTGCCAGTATCGCAGCTCTGGACACCATAGATGAGCTCTCAATTGGACATGCAATCATCAGTCGCAGTGTCTTTGTTGGTATTGATCAAGCGGTTCGTGAAATGCTGAACATTATCCAGCAGGCGCAGCTTTCTATTTGATTTTTTTATATTTATTTTTAAGTTGAAATGTTTTTTCGATTTTCGAAACTACTGTTCAAACAAGCTTTCCACAAAAAGTGTAGAAAACTCGTACAAAACAGTCGTTTGTTAATTGACAAATTTCAAACTGTTGTGTTAAAAAGGACAACCTGCCTGGGTGGTGGAACTGGTAGACACCCGAGACTTAAAATCTCGTGGGCCTTGCGCCCGTGCGAGTTCGATTCTCGCCCTAGGCACCAAAAATTAAGGAGTTAGCTCACAAGTGAGTTAACTCCTTTTTTTTTTGGTTAATGCAGGGGATATTTTGCCCCATTTTTATACTTCTTCACCAAATTGCAGACGCCGAGGACTTTCTGAACCCTCTATACCATTTTCGTCCCACACGCTACGTGTATTACTTCAGAGGAACTCCCATCAGGAAACCACTATAACCGCTACAAAATCGACTCCCCCACCCCCCTTACGCCGCCCCAGCACCACACAGTCTGAATCGCACCATTCCCAACCGCCTCATTTGTTGCCCATTCCAGAACCATAGCACGTCGCTTAATGGGCTAGTAGCTACGTTGCCAAGTTAACTGGAAACCATATCACAATGCTCAAGGTAGGTGATGACATATAGCGATCTATATCATTCGAAAAAGTCGCCCCCTTCCCCAATGGATCAACCAATAAATCCCCAATTGGTGGAATGAATTGATATTCCCAAAGTTTTAAAGATTGAATAACAGCAGAATCGGCCATATCAGCTGGCTCAAACGATCAACTCCAGCCCTGGTTTGGTGTTACCCACAGCCTATGATATAGTAATCTGGTAGCCACCAATTCTCAGTAAGCTGCAGTCAGTGCTCTGAGATCGGTTGCCTGTTATAGCAGTTGCAAAAGATGGTAAGAAAACACTGAAAGAAACTGAGTCACTCACTGTCAATCCATTTGAATAAAAGAATTAAAATCAACCATGGACATCGCGATCTACAAAAAACAATCAGAACTCTTTCGGGCTGAAAGTCACCGCTGGCTGGAAACCATTTTGGGAAGTATTGGTGATGCGGTGATTGCCTCCGACACTGAAGGTACAGTGACATTTATAAACCCAGTCGCAAGGCGATTGACTGGTTGGGATACAAATACGGCCGTTGGAAAGCCAGTGCACGAAGTGTTTCAGATTGTTAGCGAGGATACAGGTAAGGTAAAAGAAGATCCTGTGTCGCGTGTACTTAAAGACGGTATTATCGTCGAATTCTCACATCAGACCCTTCTCCTAAACACAGCTGGATTTAAGGTCCCAATTACCGATTCCGCAGCACCAATTACAAACGATGAAGGTAAAATTATTGGTGTCGTTCTGGTTTTTCGAGATCAGACAGAGGAAAGGAAAATACAAAAAGCATTAGAGTACAGTGAGAATATTTTACGAAATACCCAAAGCATAGCAAAAATCGGAAATTGGTCCTGGAATATCGATACTGAAGAAATGACATGGTCAGATGCATTATTCCAAGTCTTCCAGTGCAATAGTCAAAAACCCAGTATTAACCTCTTTAAAACAATCGTTCACCATGATGATGTGGATTTATGGGTGAATAGCCTTGAAAAAGCGATCAAAGAAAGTAAGCCATTTGAACTTGAATATCGGGTCATAGGAGAAAATGGCAACATAATTTGGATAAAAAACAAGGCAACCTTCATAGAGGAAAGTGGAAACAGCATCTTTTTTGGAACCGCACAGGATATTACAGAACAAAAAGTAACGCAAAAGGCTTTAATTGATACCACTGAAATTCTCCATGAGGCACAACGATTTGCTAAAATTGGGAGCTGGCGGTATGACCCGGCGACCAAAATGTCGACCTGGACAGACGAAATGTTTCATATTTTTGGTCTCAAACCACAAGCGGAAGCACTTCCATACGAAGAACACCGAAAAATTATACATCCTGATGATTGGGACCGCTTTGATACAGCTGTGAATAGAGCTGTTTCTGCCGGCATTGGCTATGATATAGAATTGAAAATCACACGTCCCAGTGGAGAACTTGCTTATCTCAACGCCAGATGTGACGCAGAGAAAAATACGCTGGGAGAAGTCATACAACTTATCGGAACGACACAAGATATCACTGATCGAAGATTGGCAGAAGATGATTTAAGGAAAAGCGAAGAAAATTATAGAAATTTGTTTGAAAACATGGCTCAAGGTGCATTCTATCAATCAAGCGATGGCAGATTGTTGAATGTCAATTACGCCGCGCTTGAAATGTTTGGTCTTACATATGATCAATTTGTTGGAAAAACGTCCAAAGACCCTCAGTGGAATGTGATCCGAGAAGATGGCTCCGACTTCCCAGGAGAAGAACATCCATCAATGGTCGCATTAAAAACAGGCAAGCCTTGCAAGGATGTCGTTGCAGGCATCTACAGTGTTGAAAACTCATATAACTGGGTGACCATCAATGCTGTCCCCCAGTTCAAAGAGAATGAGAGCAAGCCGTATCAAGTATTTGTAACAATGCATGATATCACAGCTCGTAAACAATCTGAAGATTTACTGCGTATTCAACACGACCTATCCTATCAATTAAGTGATGTTGAAAGTTTTGAGAAAGGGCTTGGAATATGTCTTAACTCTTGCCTCAATGCCTCAAACATGGAGGCTGGTGGCATCTATTTACTCAATAAAGAAACAGGCGGTATAGATTTGGTTTATCACAAAGGGCTGCCTACGGATTTTATTAAAAATGTTCAATACTTTGGTCCTGATTCTGAACATGTTAACATCCTGAAAAAAAAGACAGCCTTTTACACTCAATACAAGCATTTGGCTATTCCCCAAACTGAGGCTGAACAATCAGCCGACCTTAAAGCAATTTGTATTATCCCAATATTATTTCAAGATTATCTTATAGGGTGCATCAACCTTACCTCTTCCATCGTCCGGAAGGTGCCTGACTTTTCACGTGTTGCAATAGAAACCATTGCCAGTCAGATCGGTAGTTGGGTCAATTATAATAGAACAAAACAAACACTCAACGAAAGTGAAGACCGGTTCTCCCTGGCCATGGACGCAGCTCAGGACGGTATGTATGACTGGAACCTTATAAAAAATACAATTTACTACTCGCCTGGTTGGAAACGTATGCTGGGATATAAAGATTCAGAACTTCCCAATGATTTCTCTATATGGGAGAAATTGACGGATCCAATAGATGTGGAGCGAGCGTGGCAAATGCAGAACGAGCTCATCACTCAACAACGGGATCGATTTGAAATAGAATTCAAAATGCGACATAAAGACGGCCATTGGGTAGATATCCTGTCAAGGGCAACTGCTATCTTTGATGATATGGGGACGGCCGTCAGGATAGTCGGTACCCATGTGGATATCACCGAACTTAAACAGGCAGAAAAAAGACATAGTGATCTGTTACATTTCAATAAAAAGATAATTTCCGAATCTCCGATTGGGTTAGCCATTTATGAATCAGATTCAGGGAACTGTATAGCTGCAAACGATTCCGTAGCACAACTCCTTGGTGGAACTAAAGAAGAAGTGCGTCGTCAGAATTTCTATGAACTCGAATCATGGAAAACATCTGAACTCTTAGCGCTGGCACAAGAAGTACTTAAAAGTAATATAAGTCAACGGAGAACAATTGAGATCACATCAAGCTTTGGAAAAGCCATAGCAATTGATTGTTATTTTACCCAATTTTCTTTTAGTGATAAACAACACCTGTTGCTGGCAACGACTGATGTCACCCAGAAGTTAAAAGATGAAAAAACAATAAAACGTCAGCGTGAGAAGGCCGAGCGGTATTTGAATTTGGCAGGTGTCATGTTTATCGGACTAGATAAAGAAGGACATATTAATTTAGCCAACAAAAAAGCCTGCCAAATATTAGAAGTTCATCAGAAAGATGTGCTTGGTCAAAACTGGTTTGACAATTACATCTCCCAAGACAAAAGAGATGACGTTCACTCAGTTTTCCAGCAAATTATTAGTGGTAATATTCAACCGTTTGAATATTATGAGAATTCAGTTGTTTCAAAAACTGGTAAAGAAAAACATATCGCCTGGCACAATACTGCCTTAAAAGACGTGGATGGCAACATAATAGGATTATTGGGCTCAGGGGATGATATTACTGAGAAAAAACAACTGCGCTCAAAACTTCAACAGGCCCAGAAAATGGAATCCATTGGCACCCTTGCTGGAGGGATTGCCCATGATTTTAATAATATTTTATCCTCCATACTTGGTTTTAGTGAACTTGCTCTCAGCGGGGTCGAAAAAGGGTCGGAAGTTGAAGATGACCTGCAAGAAGTCATTACAGCAGGGATCCGTGCAAAAGATCTTGTTAAGCAGATATTAACTTTTGCAAGGCAGTCTGATGAAACTGTAAAACCTATACAAGTCAGAACAATCGTTCAAGAAGCTCTCAAGTTTCTCAAATCGTCAATCCCTGCAAACATCCAGATTGAGAATAAAATTAACAGTGATTCATTCATCATGGGTTCCCCCACGCAAGTCCATCAGATAATGATGAATCTTTGCACAAATGCTTCACAGGCAATGGAAGCAGATGGCGGTATACTTGAGGTCAGTTTAGAAGATGTTACAATAAAGAAATCTACACAAATTTCTGGTCTGAATTCAGGAGAATATATCAAAATTACTGTAAAAGATACAGGTATTGGCATCTCTGCCATGAATATCACCACCATTTTTGAACCTTATTTTACGACTAAAAAGGTAGGAGATGGAACAGGAATGGGTCTTGCTGTAGTGCATGGTATTGTTGAAAGCTACGGTGGCAGGATAACAGTTAACAGCTCGATAAGTAATGGCTCTACTTTTTCTGTTTATCTCCCCATTACGAAAAAGCGAAAGCAACATGGTAACTCTGAAAAAATAGTTTTTCCATCTGGCCATGAACAGATCCTGTTTGTTGATGATGAAGCAGCTCTCGCTAAAATGGGAAGTCGGACTCTAGAAAAGCTGGGGTATCATGTGACAGTCAGAACAAGCAGTGTCGAGGCTTTAGAGCTGTTCAAATCAAATCCGAAAGATTTTGACCTGGTTATAACCGATATGACTATGCCGAATATGACTGGGGACAAACTGGCTGTCGAACTTATGGCAATCAGGCCAGATATCCCCGTGATTCTATGCACGGGGTACAGCAAGGCTGTATCAGAGGAAAATATCGAAGAATTAGGAATTAAGGCCTTTATATATAAGCCAATTGCAAAAGCAGACCTTGCAAAAACTGTTCGAAATATTCTGGACAAGGTATGAGATGTAGAAGTTGTAACAGCTCAGAGACTCAAAAGTTACTTGATTCTATTAAGAAGATAAGTGCGTGAGCTTACCACTGTAACGGTTGTAATAGTTCTAACAGAAAATGGCCCGCCAAGCTAAATCCTGTAGCTGCATGCTCGAACTCAATGAATGCTGCCTGAACATTCACCCAGGCAAGTGTTAGTACCAGAAAAAGGTATATCAGGCCAAGACTCCAATTAGCTGCCTTTGAAAAAGGAGATCGGAGTAATGAAACGAGCGGACCGATATACATGGCCAGAAACCATGCAATACCGCTTGTAACCAATATTGTTTTTTCAACAATCATGGTTTCAGCGGTTTTAGAAGGAAGGTTGACACCGACGCTCCTGATAGACTCTCCGAGAGGTGCAAAAAAACCTGCTACAGTATAAGCCAGAGCCATATACATCAACAGGTCACCTGCCAAGAGTGTCCAGTGAGAGCATATTCCAACTTCATCAAGCTCGCAGCTCATAATAAAGGCGATCATTGAGATAAGGGATAACGCCAGGGCCATATACAGATCGACATCTGCTGTGACATGAACTGAGTGATTTACGCCAGGGACAGAAATGCCACCTGATATTTTATACAGTTGTGCGATCTGAAAAGATACGATTGCAATATTAAAGCCAATTACAGTCAGGCGCGACCGCATAATGTTTACAGCAATTCGTACCGATGTATGATTTTCAGGCATTGTCTACTGTATAAAATTTAGAGTTTATTCATGCTGTTTCAGTTGATCACCATGAAAGATTTAGCGGGTACGGTCACAAAAAACTCCAACCCGGCTGGCCACTATAGCCAATCGGGTTGGGTGCTCTTTAGCATATGAAGCAAATCCTCATACAAGAATTACCTATGAATTCGTTTCATACTTATGAAAAAACCATCGCGATGTAACCCAGTATAAGAATAATAGCCGAGGTTAATGCGTAAGGAACAGGGTACGCCACTGCAGCAATAGCACTACCCGAAATATCCTGCACACCATTGAGCGCCGGAGTGCTGTTACGACCACCAGCACAGGCACCTGCAAGGACGATTGGATTCATTTTACGAATGTAATATCCGTAAAGCCAGGCGAGGAAAGGAGGTACCAGTGCACCGAGCAGACCAATTATTGCAATCCAGATAACTACAGTGCCCTGGAATGAAGACATGATCTTTGGCCCTACACCTGCTGCAAGTGCAGCAACGAACATGCTAAGACCTATATCGTTTAAGAATGCACGTGCACCTTCACTTGTCGGTCCACCAAAGTCTGGGTTACGGGTTCGCAGCCACGAGACAAAAATACCCATCAGCATGCAACCAGCCGAAGTGCCTAACGCAAAGGGAATTCCACTGATTTTGACACTTGCATGACCGATGATAAATCCAACAACCAACGCTGCCGACATAAAAGAAACCTCGGTGTAGGCACTTTCAATGATAGGTACACTCTTCATCGCTTTAGCAGCTTGATTCACACACCAGGGTGGTCCAGCAAGGCGCAACACGTCACCTTTTTCAACGATGGTTTTGGGCAGATGTGGAATAGCAACACCAGCACGGAACATTGACTTGAGATGAATTCCAAAGCCGATTTCACGACCAAGTTCTTCCAATGTCTTCCCGGCATATTCTGATTTACCGACATGAATATCAGCAACCTCTATATCGACCATTCTCGCTCGCGGCTCGTCAACTTCTGTACCTACGACTTCCGAGCCATGCATGAGATCTCCATAAAATCCCATTACGCCGATGACGTCTCCCATATGCAGTACGGGATTATCATGGGCATCAAGAACGTCGTCGCCACGTACCACTTTTAATATCGCAGCATGCGGAAATTTTGCAAAAAGATCGTGTACTGATTTCCCTGCTAATTCCTCATGCTCGATCGTATACGTACGAATCTGTTTATCAGTAAACCCAAGAATTGAAGCCCCAGCAGTACCAGGTAAGGCACCACCATCTTCACCACCACTAAACGCAGCTTCTGCGTCTTTAGCACACTGTACCGGATCTTTTCCGAACATTCCTGGCAGGTATTTAATCAACAGAATAATGAAAACGGAGGAGAGTACATAGCTGATCGCATAGCCGGCAGCCATATTTGCTCCTACCATATCTGCGGTGATTCCTTCAGGCAGTTTAAAAGCCCCACTGCTTACAGCAGATTGAGCAACACCCATTACAGCTGTAACTGTATAGCTTCCAGACATAATACCTGCCGCATAGCCAGGCCCGAGTCCAACAAGCTTAACACCGAAAAAGACAATTACAAAATTGCTGAAAACGACAATGAGCGCAATGACAATGAAGTCTAACCCTCCCCTTGCCAACCCTGAAAAAAATTGTGGGCCGACCTTCATACCAAGGGCATACATAAAGAGCATGAGGAAAATATCTTCAACCAGTCCAGGAATTTCATACTTGATTCCAAATAAGGCACTGGCTGCTAAAGCGATGGCTATGCCGACAACCAACGTACCTGCGGTGGCACCAAGATTGATTCCACCAACAGTTATACGACCAAGTGGATACCCAAGAGCCAGAGCAAGAAACAGATAGGCAAAGGGGTTTTGCGCTAAATAATTCAGCACCCAACCAAACGGACCAAAGGAAGGTTGAGCCGCGGCTTCGGCAGCAAATGAACTGCCTGCCACCAATACCATGATGCCTATCGTTACAATGATGGATGGAAGTCGCCATAATCGGTTAGGTGACAATCGGCCCCTAACGATCTGAGAAGACTTAATCGGTTTCATGAAAGATTCTCCATTAATTATGTAATTCAAGAGCTGCGGCTTATGTTGCAGTAGCCGCAGCACATTTCATTCGAATCGTCTCAACACAATATCAGGAGTGGTTAAAACTACCGGAATCTTCCTCATTACCTTTATTGGTAATAGGGTTACGCTTGTAATAATCAATGCAGCGTTTCAGGTCTTCGATCAACAGATCTGCCAGGTCACGACTAAAACCGTGGCGAACAAGAATTCGCATAATTACCAGATCTTCACGTTTAGGCGGCATGCTGTATGCAGCAATCTGCCAGCCACGACTGCGAATTCTGTCGGACAGGTCAAAAAGATTAAAACCAGGATCAACACCTTCTTTCAGAGACCAGCTCATGGCTGGAATACCACCGCGACCGTTATAGATAATATCAAAAAGACCAAGTTTTTCTATCTCATCAGAGAGGTAATGGGCAGTGTCGTAGCAGGATTGATGAATTTTCCTGTAGCCCTCGATACCCAGTCGCAGAAAATTGTAATATTGCGCCACAATTTGCCCACCAGGTCGAGAGAAGTTAAGGGCAAAAGTCGCCATGTTGCCACCCAGGTAATTTACCCAGAAAATAAGATCATCAGGCAGATCTTCTTTGTCACGCCAGACAACCCAACCTACACCTAATGGAGCCAGACCAAACTTGTGTCCGGAGGCATTGACCGATTTAACACGTGGCAAACGGAAATCCCATTCCAGCTCAGGCTCGACGAATGGGGCAAGGAAGGCGCCACTAGCACCGTCAACATGGATAGGAATATCAAGACCTGTATCTTTCTGCAGCTTGTCAAGAGCCTCACTAACCGCTTTAACCGGTTCATATTGGCAGGTAAAGGTCACGCCAAGTGTAGGAACCACACCTATTGTGTTTTCGTCACAGCGCTTGATCACCTCTTCCGGGCTCATTATCAGTCGATCACCTTCCATTGGGATTTCACGCAGTTCAACATCCCAATAACGAGCAAATTTGTGCCAGCAGACCTGAACCGGGCCACAGATCATGTTTGGCTTTTCGGTGGATTTCCCTGCTGCCTTCATCTTTGCACGCCAACGCCATTTCATGGCCATACCGCCAAGCATGGCAGCTTCGCTCGATCCTGTGGTCGAACATCCCATGGTGTTGGCAGCATCAGGCGAATTCCACAAATCTGCCAACATATGGACACAGCGGTTCTCAATTTCAGCCGACTGTGGATATTCATCCTTATCAATCATGTTTTTATCAATACACTCGTCCATCAGCTTATGAACTTCTGGCTCTATCCAGGTCTGACAGAAGGTTGCCAGATTCTGCCTGGAGTTACCGTCAAGCATCAACTCATCATGCACTACCTGATAGGCGTGTTCAGCTGCATGTTCTTTTTTAGGAAATTTATATTTGGGCATTACAACAGAAAGGTCTGAAGATGAATACACATCATCTAATAGATCAGCGCGTACAGTGTCTTTCTCATGGATTGCCATCGTTATTCTCCTTAGTAAAAAATTACTTGTACTAGACCTGATCTCAATGAACCGGAGATCAGCCTACGTGTTAATGCTCTTGCTCAATGGTGACTGGAGATTCCTCTACAAACCACATAAACAGCCTCTAGCCTGGCACAATAACCAACGAGATCTGAGTCAAATGCTATGATTTTGAGGTGATTAAAGCGTCGTACCAACATCAAACTTGTGGTCTCGTTTCTTAATTATTTACTGCAGATATTGAATATCCAACAATGCCAGCCTGGAATCGTGCGCTCACAGACACCAATCATCAAGGTATTCGATAGAATACCATACAAAATACCATTCAATAACAGTTATCACAACCCTTTCTATGGTCCTCTAAATGAGAAATGAACAACTCTCATTTAGAGGACCATAGAAATGTTAGGGTATTTTTAGGACGGCGTTAGGGAAACAATGGCAATATGAGATAGTTTTTTTGGGGGATAGTATGAGTAGAGCTCTCAACGATTACTTATTCCATCATCCCACTCTCATTCCGAATGGTTTCTGTTATCTCACGACTGAGTTCACCCAGAGCATTACTATAAGCGGCCACCAGAGCAGCATAACCGCCAGAAGAAACAATTTCAGTAATGGTACTTCGCTTCATGGCAACCAATTGTTTTTCTTGGCCTTTAAATACCCGCCAGCGAGCAACCAGCTCAGCATTCTTTCCAAGGCGGCCATCACATCGACTAATATCTATAAGAACCTGATAGTCAACAGAAACATAAGATCGCCATGGGTAGGTAGAAATCCTTTCAGATCCCAGAAGGTTCCCAAAATTATTAGCTAACACTTCCATTATATTATTCTTGAACGAACCGGCCCATTGATTAAATTCAGCTCGTACAATCTCATTTTCACCGTTGCGCGTGACAATTTTTCCCTGATCTAGATAATCGGCAATTGTTACTGGCCCAACACCTACTGCAATATCGTCTATCTGCGTTGTTTGTATATTATTATATTGTTTTCCGGTTAACGGAGTAAGGGTATAGAACTGCGGCGGAGGACTTTTACCAACACAACCTCCGAGAACAAAAGGTAGCAGGATTGTAATAATTACAAGTTGATAAAAAAGGTTACTCTTTCCCATTAACTTCCCTCTCATTGCCGAGATTTCCCTTTTAACAACGCCTCAGGATGCCGCTCCAGATAGTCAGCCAACTGCCGAATAGAAGCAGCCATGGCCGAAATGTCAGACAAAGTGTCTTCTAATTTTATGACCAACAGACTGTCTTCCGAAACTGTTCCACTCATTTTACTAAGTGTAGTATCGAGATTAGTTGTTATCCTTTTCAATCGGATATCAGTGTTCTTGACCAGTTTATCAATATCCACCATGGTCTTTTGTAAATCGGTAGCCACCGGAACAACCTGTTTATCTATAGAACTGAGCAGCTGACTTGTATCGCCAATGGCCCCCTGTAATGACGTAGCCAGTGGATCTACATGTACATCGATATGGCTGATCAATTTGTTAAAATCAGCAACAGTTGCATCCAGAGAAGTGATGCCTGAAACAATTGCAGGACTACTGAGCAAACCATCCAAGCTACTTAAAACACCCTCAAGTTTTTTAACCAACCCGTCAATATCGAGATTTTGTAGAGAATTTAAAATTTTTCTCGTACCAGATGCTGTTGTTGGTATCTCCATATAGGCAGAATCTCCGCCTTTCATTTTTTTCGGTGTTCCAGGGTGATATTCAAGTTGAACCAGTAATTGGCCAGTAACTAAACTCTGTATTTTCAATACACCTCGTAACCCCTTGTCTATGAGCTTTGGTACAGTAGCCTGTGTGCTTACACTATGAATGATCTTAAACCTGTCCGGGTCAACTTCAGCAAACACCTGTATATTCGTCTCCAGGCTGGTTTCATCTAGAATTACTGTAATATCCGTTACTGTCCCAATTTTTACTCCTTCATACAACACCGGTGCACCAACATTCAGCCCTTTTATGGAGCCATCAAAATTCAGTATATATTTATCGACATGCTTAAATAAATTGCCTGATCCAAAAATAACGACACTTGCAATAAGCAGAAAAACTGCAAGGACAACAAATCCACCGATCACTGTATTGTTAGCTTGTTTTGCCACGTCTTTTCCCCTTAAATTCTACAGCTTTTCGCCTCGAGTTAAAAACATATGCAGTGTGGGATCCTGGCTCTCGGCAAGCAGTGTGTTCGGATTTCCCGTTGCTGTCATTGTACGCTTTGACACATCCAGAAACACTGAGTTACTACCGATCGCGAAGATACTTGCCAGGTCATGCGTAACCACAACCATGGTAGTGCCAAGGCTGTCACGAAGCTCTAAAATCATATCGTCAAGGCGACGAGCCGATACGGGATCCAATCCGGCAGACGGTTCATCAAAAAAAAGTATCTCTGGATCTAATGCCATAGCGCGGGCAATTCCGGCACGCTTTTGCATACCTCCACTTATCTCCGAAGGATAAAATTCCTGAAACCCTGCAAGACCAACCAGTTCGAGTTTCAATTCAACCACATCTTGTATTTCGGCAACACTGAGTTTTGTATACGTCTCTAACGGTAAAGAGATATTCTCTGCAAGTGTCATCGAACTCCATAATGCCCCACTCTGATACATCACCCCAGTACGTCGAATCATTTGATCACGAGTAAGAGAATCTGCCCCCCAGAAGTCCAGTTCTTCATAGAATACGCGACCTTTTGTTGGACGTTTTAAACCGATGAGAATGGTCATCATGGTACTTTTTCCGCACCCACTACCACCCATGACAATAAATATATCACCATGACCTATGGTAAAAGACAGATCTTGCATCAGGATAAAATCTCCATATCCCATTGTCAGATCCTGTACAACAATATGTGCCTTTTTATCAGTCATCATTCCAAAACAAACAGATTCAGCAGTACAACCCGGCCTATCAGATCCCGATCATATTGCAGATTACCGTGATTAACGCTGTCGAAACTATAATTCCAACTATCGCTGTTACGACTGCCGATGTTGCAGCATCACCTACCGCAGACGCACTCCTCGCACATTCCATTCCTCTCATACAGCCAGACAGTGCGACAATTATGCCAAAAACAAAACTGTTAAAAAGCCCTATTCCCAGATCCCAGAGCCCAATCGCCTTAACTGTCTCATTGTAGTATTGGACAAAGCCGATATCCAGCATGCCAACACCTACCACCATGCCCCCAAGTATTCCCATGATATTGGCATATAAACACAGTAAAGGCATCATAAGAGATAGTGCAAGCATTCGTGGTAACACCAAAAACTCCATAGGAGAAATACCCATGGTTTTCAGAGCATCAATTTCCTGGTTGACCTGCATAGTACCAATTTGGGCGGCAAAAGCCCCACCGGTACGCCCGGCCATCACAATACCAGTCATAATAGCACCCATAAGCCGAACGGTACCAATACCCACAAGGTCAGCAACATAAAGTTGTGCCCCAAACAATTCTAATTGGATAGCACCAACAAAAGCCAGGATCAGCCCGACAAGAAAACTAATCAGGGAGACAATTGGCAGGGCTCGCCCTCCACAATCTTCCATAATCAGCAGCAGATCGGAACGCCGAAGCCGTGCCTGCCCTCTCAATAGCTTCATGAATGCTATTGAGGTATCTCCAATAAACGCGAGCATCATACCGAGCGAGTGAAAAAACTCGACAGTATCCTTACCGACAAGCATGAGAAAGGACGGTCGCTTCGGCTCAGTATGTGCGTCTGCCTTGTCTGGAACGGCGGCGGCTAATGCAATTAACTGCTGGGCACCAGAGGGTAGACCACTGACGTCAATTACGATCTCTGCAGCCGCAGCTAGGGCACGCAGCCGCTTAACAAAGATCAATAACCCAGAATCCCATTCCGTTAGGTTCTGAGTATTAAATTGTATTGTCTTTAGCGCAGGAGATGCTTCCAGAAGATTGCGAACAGCTTGATCCGAAGGCCTTGAAAGGTTCAGCTTCCAGGAGCCCGAAAGAGTTACGAGTAACGTGTCGTCAGAAACCTGTTGGACTGCTATTTCTGCCGCCACATGTATTGAATGTTCTTTGCCTGTCTTCAAAATCTCTGTTTCAGTTTATTTTGCTAATAGAGCGTCTATCCAACAATACGTATTCATGGTAATCAAATTCAAAAAATTAATTAACTATAGCCCCTTGAGAACAGGGTGGTGGAGATTTTACCACAAATTCAATCTGCCTGGTATAAGTACATGTAACTGACAGGCAGAGAATCAGCTGACGTAACACAAAAATCGATGAATCATCATGTAATGAAAATCAGCCTGCCAAGCTATACAACGTTGCGGTACATGCTGGTTTCCATTATTTCACACACCCTCAGACTTCACAATTACCTATCTATTGGTTTTGCTGGGCGGCTTCGTAACCTTGATTGTAGGCTTCATCGTGGGCCTTTTGTTCAGCCTTTTCGTGATGATCGTATAAATAACCACCAGCCGAACCCGCTACTGCACCTAGAGCCAAGCCAACTATCAAGACGATAACTAATGATAATTCATTACACTACCATGAAGATTTCCGTTTACATCTATAGATAAAGGCTATAGTATGGCGTCTCAAGGGAGGAGAGGCAACCCGTTGTCCACTTACCATTAGATGAGGATAAAAATGGATCGCACCACGAACTCGAAAAAAAAGCCGCATCCCAAAAAAGGGACTCCTGATCAGAGTTCAAGCCACGCAGACGCTTTTACCGCTGATATGCGCATGATTGTAACCCGCACTAGACGAAACCTCTGGGAAGATGATCAGTTTGATACAGTTACGACAAAAGCTGACCTACCAGTTTTTAATTAATAACTGCATTTCGTTTACGACCAACCCACCAGACAAAAAAGCCTTTTTCCAATATGGAACAGGGCTTTTGTCATTTTCATTGAGCCAGTTAGTTAGCTTAAGCCCCCTGCGCTGTGCATTACGCCAAGGCAGCTATAAGCTCGCATTTTAGGCTTCCCTCAATACTATTGTCGCTCAATCAGAAGCGACTGAAAAGAAGATTGTTTACAGTTCTGAAACAATAGAAAATGTGCTTGACAGTATAGAGGATGAGTCTACCCAGGATCTCCTTTTTGATATGGCTGACGGGGTTGGAAACCTTCAGGAGATAATGAAAAGGGAGGCCCTTATTAGTTTGCAGTCTTCTGTTAAAAGTATGAATGAGTCTACCCAACGAGTTGGTGAGCAACTTGAGAATATAAATTTTATCTCACAGAACCTTGATCAGCTCAAAGAGAATGGCATTAACGTCACTAAAGAAAGTAATGAAATTCTCTCTATCTCGTCTCTGTTTGCTCAATCCATCGAAAAAAATAGAATATTTTTAACGATCCTGATTCTCTTTTTTGCAGCAGGTGCGATCGTTGTCAGTTTTGTTATCTCACGATCCATCACTATTCCGCTACGGAAAGTCGTCGACATGGTAAAGGATATAGCGCAAGGAGATGGGGACTTAACAAAGAGACTTGATGCGACAAGAAAAGATGAGCTCGGTGAGCTCTCTTCGTGGCTCAACACCTTCATTAAGAGGTTGAATGATATCATTGTAAATATCACCTCCAATGCAGAAACAGTGTCAGCTGCCTCAAGAGAACTCCTAATTGCAGCAGAACAGGTATCCGGTGGCACAGAAGAGCTTTCTCATAAAGCAAACGCCGTGGCTGCTGCATCAGAAGAAATGAGTGCGAATATGAATTCGGTGGCCGCAGCCAGTGAACAGGCGGCAACCAATATCAGCATCGTCTCAGATTCCGCATCACGTATGCAACATACACTTGGAGAAGTTGCTGCAAACTGCGAACAGGCAAGAACTATTTCCGGCAATGCTACTGTTCAGGTTAACAGTGCAACGGAGCGTGTTACCTTCTTGGGTGATGCGGCGCAGGAAATATCAAAAGTTACAGAAGCTATTACAGATATTGCTGACCAGACCAACCTTCTGGCTCTCAATGCAACAATAGAGGCTGCCAGGGCTGGTGACGCAGGAAAAGGGTTTGCCGTTGTTGCAAGTGAAATTAAAGATCTTGCAGGACAAACGGCAAACGCTACCAAAGATATCAAGGAGAGAGTATTAAAAATACAAAACTATACGGAAGATACCGTTCTTGACGTTACAAAAATTTCTGAAGTTATTTCTAATGTTAACGGTATTGTATTAACTATAGCTGAATCTGTAGACGAACAATCTACAAATGCCAGGGAAGTAGCACTCAATATAGAACAGGCTTCGGCGGGAATAGTTGAGGTCAATGAAAATGTATCCCATAGCTCCCATGTGTCTTCTGATATTGCACAAGATATTGCCGGAGTAAATTCAGTTGCAGGAAACATGTCTCAAACAAGTACGCAATTGACACAAAGTGCCACAGACCTTTCTGGCTTATCCACAAATTTACGAGATATGATTAGCATTTTTAAAGTCTCTGTAGAAGATGGCCAACAAAGTAACAGTCCTGGTTTATCAGAAAAAACTATCCCGGACCTTATGCCTTGGGGACAGCAATTTATGCTTGGGATCGATGAAATCGATGAACAGCATAAAAAACTGGTAGCTCTGGTGAACAAACAGCACAAATGTATGAAGCAGCAAAAGGGAGGTCTGAAAGCTTCTGAGATATTAAAAGAACTTGTTCAGTATACAGAATACCACTTTGACTTTGAAGAGAAACTGTTTGAACAATTTGGATATCAGGAAAAGGCTGAGCATATACGCAGTCACCAGAACCTTGTGGATCAAGTTAAAGAGTTACAAATTCAGCTTGACGGTGGACACGCCACGTTGAACATGGATCTTATGATATTTTTGACAGATTGGTTAAAAAATCACATCATGGTAACAGATAAAGCGTATGCGCCATTCTTAAAAAAACACCTGCAACGTAGAAAAGAATAACGAGTCCGCCCTCTGGAGAGCATCAGAAAGCATCTCAATATTCGAATAAAGTGTTCTTTTAGTGAGTGAGATATGATCAGGTGTATCTCCGCATATGACTCGTTTTTTTTAAAGCACGCAGACGTATTATGGCTTATTTCGACAGGCACAATCGATACAAGCCTCATTCAAGTCTGAAACGACAGAGTCTGAATGAGGGTGTGTTCAGGCTTCTGTGTCATCTTTCCTTATGATCCACTATCTCTCAGAGTCCAGGTGCTCAGAATTCAACGCTATCACATGCGATTATAACTTGGGGCTTTCGACCTGCCGCCGATTTGATGATGCCTTGTCAATTCGGAACAGAAGCCGAGCAAGCCGGCTGCTCATAATGCAGTTCTTCTTTGAGCACTTTTTTGAGTACTTTTCCTACATTGCTTTTAGGTAACTCAAGACGAAATTCGATTTTTGTAGGCCATTTGTACTTTGCAATCTTGTTTTTGCAAAATAATATCATTTCTTCCTCTGTAGCGTTTTTCCCCTCTTTCATAACGATGAAGACTTTGATTGCTTCCCCCCGTGTTTCATGCGGGATACCTATTGCCGCTGCTTCATGAATATCAGGGTGCTCGAAATAAATTTCCTCAATATCCCGCGGGTAAATATTGTAACCTCCTGATATGATCATATCCTTCATTCTGTCAACAATCTTGAAATATCCTTCCTCATCCATTATTGCTATGTCACCCGTTTTAAGCCAACCATCGGATAGGGTATCTGCTGTATCATCAGGCCTTTTAAGGTAACCCTCCATGACCTGCGGGCCTTTAATAAGCAATTCACCAGGTTCACCTGTTGGCACCTCCAAAGAACTATCTGCTATATTGACAATTTTGCAAACTGTATCGCTGATGGGTACCCCGATACTACCAATTTTACGCTTGCTTCCTGTCCCGAACGGGTTGATATGAGTTACCGGGCTTGTTTCGGTAAGGCCGTAGCCTTCGACGATGATCGCCCCGGTTCTTGATTCGAATTCTTTGATAACTTCCACAGGTAAAGGTGCACTGCCGGAAAAACACCCTCGGATAGAAGTGAGATTGATCTTATCGATATTCGGATGCTGAAGCATGCCGATAAACATCGTCGGCACCAGCGGGGCGAACGTCACCTTGTACTTTGTGATAGCCTGGAGCAGTTGCGCAGGTTGGGGTTTGGGTACAAGGACATTGCCTACACCAAAATAGATCGCCAGGTTCATGGATGTCGTCAGCCCGAATACATGAAAAAACGGTAATGCACCAAGCATTATATTGTTCTCGTCCCAGCCGGGAAACCAGGCTGCCAACTGCTGCACTTGCTTACTCAGGTTACCGTGAGTCAGGATAACACCCTTGCTGGTTCCTGTTGTTCCCCCGGTATATTGATACTGGGCAATATCATCAAAATTGAGGTCAGCTTTTCCCAGGTCGGGCACGCTTTTGGAGAGGAGCTCTTTCCATGGGTAAATATCTTTTGCAGGAGAAACAGCAGCTTTTAGCCCTTTTTTCTTTGCAAACAGGTGGAACATAAGACTTTTTGGGAAAGGTAAATAGTCTCCGATACTGGTATAAATGATCTGCTTGATCTTCGTCTGAGAGCGTAGCCCAACCATCCTATTGGTCAACAAATCAAGAGTGATGAGGATTGTCGCCTCAGAGTCGTTAAACTGATGGAGCAACTCGCGATCGGAATACAGCGGGTTGTTCATTACAACAATGGCACCCAGTTTCAAACTGGCATAATACGCAACAACACACGGGATGACATTTGGCAACAGTATCGCGACAGTATCTCCTTGTCGAACGCCTAGGTGCTGCAAATGCGACATAAATCTATCGACCATCTCCAGCAGTTGGCCAAAAGACATTTCGTAGCCTTGGAAGTTCAGTGCCATTTTGTCTGGAAAACGCCTGGTTGATTCTTTCAGCATCTCAGGCAGACAGGTATTTTTATAGGATAGCATTTCTGGCACACCATTCTGACAATGCTTTAACCAAGGTTTTTTCTGAAACGTCGACTGTGTTGTCACATAAACCTCCTGCAAAAATTAATGTTCCAGTTGAGCCCGATTTCTCCATGAGCTTTTTCTCTATATGAGCGAATACCTCAAAGAAACGTTATGGTATTCGAAGGATATATTTCCTGTCTCGATGCCTGCACTAAGGAGAAATACTCATTAACTGCCTTATCGCATGGTTTCCGTTACATCATTTCAATAGCGCATGCCATTGAAACACCACCGCCTCCGCAAAGAGTAGCCAAGCCCATTGATTTATTTCTCTTTTTCATTGCGTAGATCAGCGTGACGATAACCCTTGCCCCGGTAGAACCGACCGGATGTCCAAGCCCTATTCCGGAACCATTTACATTGGTAATTTCCCTCTTGAGGCCAAGTTCTCTTTCGCAACCGAGGTATTGAGCGGCAAAGGCCTCGTTCAACTCTACAAGTTCAAAGTCGGCTACCTTGTAGCCACTTCTCTTTTGTAAGTCATGAACAGCCGGAACTGGCGATAAACCCATAACGGATGGATGGCATCCACCTCGACCGGTTGCTTTTATCTTGGCAAGGGGCGAAATGTTCAGTTCTTTAGCCTTATCGGCGGACATTATGATTAAACCTGAGGAGCCATCATTCAAGCCGCTGGAATTGCCAGCCGTCACTTTCCCGGTTTTTGGAACGAATGCAGGGGGCAGTTTGGATAAATCGTGCAGTTTTAAACCTGGTTTGAAATGTTCGTCCTTGTCAAATACGAGGGAATCTTTCTTTCGTCTTGGAACTTCAACCGGAACGATCTCTTCAGCAAAAGAGCCGTCTTGTGTCGCACGTTCCGCTTCATTGTGGCTTCGCAATGCGACCTCATCCATATCTTCTCTCGATATATCGAGATGTTGAGCTATGAACTCAGCTGTATGTCCCATTATGTATGGTTTCCCTTTAAAATAGCATAACGGTGCTTTCTCCGGGTCGACAGGGCCCTCTGCTGCATCAGGCATAACATAGGAGCCGCAGTGCAACGCCCTAATCAGGGCATCGACAAAGGTTTGGTCCTGCAATCGGCAGCCCCATCTCGCTGCAGGTACTATGTATGGGACGCCAGACATATGCTCAGCCCCACCTGCCAGGATGATGTCTGCCATCCCTGCCTGAATCATCGCCATACCTGAGATGACGGCTTCCATCCCAGAGATGCAGACCCTGTTAATTGTCGCAGCGGTAGAGGATTCAGGAACTCCAGCCATCAATGAAGCAACCCTTGCCACATTCAGGGTATCTGCGGGTTCCATACAGCAACCATAACGGACATCATCAATCATTTCCGCTGGAATATTCGCACGTGCAATGGCTTCTTTCATTGTTACACTGGCCAGTGTTGCGGTACTCATATCCCGCAGGCTGCCCCCGAAAGCCCCTATGGCCGTTCTGCAGGCAGAGGCAATGACAACTTCTTTCATAAACGTCTCCTTGTACATACAGGCGATTACGCTACCGACTAGAAAATGTATTTTTCGGCAAGGCTTGTTGCCTCCGCCAGTTGCTGTTTGGCCCTCAGCAATCCCGATGAGGAGTATGCCATGTGGGAACTGATAGAACCGTCTGTTTCCTGGTCCATGAAAGCAGTACATTTTTCAGCAGCGCCTACAAACTTCTGCCGCATTGCAAAAGCAGAGACCCTGGCCACGGCAAGGTACAGAACTGCTTTATTATCGCTTACTGTTTTCATGGATTTTCCGACGCGGAGCAACACACTCTCAAGTGTAAATATCTGAATTGCCATATCTGCCAGGGTCAACAATACTTCTTGCTGATCAGAGATTTTCTCCCTAAAGATACCAAGTGCACTGTCAACAAGTTCTGAGTAGACGATTTTCATCCCCGCCAGCAGTTTCTTTTCGGGAACGAGGTAGCTTGCATTCCCTGATTCGGGATCCAGGGATAAAAGATTGTTGTTCAGGCCTTTTCTCAAATACGTCCCCGGAATCAATAATCGATTGACCTCATTCGTGCCTTCCCATATCCTCTGGACCCTTTCGTCCCGATATAATTGCTCGATTGCATACTCGGCTATGTAACCGTAGCCACCGTGAACCTGGAGCATTGTATCGATGGATTTCGCCGCACATTCAGTACAGAGAACTTTGACAATAGCGCATTCAGCCGCGTATTCTTCTATGCCACACTGGTATTCTACATAATAATCGGCGGAATCCCTGGCGATTACTGCATGCCTGTCATCAATCATACCGGCCAGCCGGTAGACTACAGATTCACTTGCAAAGGCCATGGCGGTTACATCGGCAAGCTTCTCCTTTATCGCGCCAAAATTGGCGATAACGGTATTAAACTGTTTACGCTCATTGGCGTAACGGGCACCTTCTGCAAGTGCATACTTTATCTGACCGGTGCACGCTGCTCCAAGTTTGAAGCGACCAACATTCAAGACATTGAAGGCAATTTTATGCCCCTTGCCGATCTCACCCAAAATATTTTCGACCGGCACCTTCACGTTATTCATGATCACCTGGCAGGTTGAGGTGCCATGATTACCCATCTTTTTTTCTTCAGGGCCAATCTCCAGGCCTGCAGAACAACGCTCGACTAGAAAACCTGTAAAATGTTTGGCATCAACCTGAGCAAAAACGGTGTACAAATCTGCGAATCCACTATTGGTGATGAATTGTTTGGTACCGTTAAGGATGTAATGGGTTCCGTCTTCGGAAAGAAACGCTGTTGATTTTGCCCCAAGAGCATCGGAACCTGAGCCTGGCTCGGTAAGGCAATACGCTGCGACCCACTTGCCAGACATGAGATTGCCCAGATATTTTTCTTTTTGCTCACGCGTCCCATAATAGAGGAGCGGCAGCATGCCGATACCTGTGTGGCACATATATGTCAGGCCAAAACTCTTACCATAGGCAAAGGATTCACTCACCACCATACTGGTGACTTTATCGAGTTCAAGACCTCCAAATTCTTCAGGGGCATCAATCATCATGAGACCAAGTTCACCGCATTTTTGCAGGTTTGCACGAACAAGATCAAAATCCTTTGCCTCGATCTGATCGTTAATCGGCCAGATTTCATTAGCAATAAATTGCATGGAAGTTTCAGCTATTTGCTTATGCTCGTCAGTGAAGTCTTCCGGAGTAAAAACATCTTCACAGGCAATGGTTTTGATAAGGTATTCGCCACTGTTAAAGATTCTTTTAGGCATGATTTCATATCCTTTCGGGGTCGATTTGTGACTCGATTTTCAGTTCTGTTGCGGATTCTTCGAATTAGCCATGCATTAAAGAAGGAAAGGCAATATGCATGCCAGAAATGAAATCACAAAGAATGTGCTGCTGCCACTTGGATAGAGGAGAGAGGGATGGAGAAACAGTTGCCAACTACAGAAGAAACTATTTTATATAATAGTTAAATCTATTATTTTTAATAGATTGCTTGTAGATTTTATCTATATTTGTGAGAGCAGAGTTTTTTTATGTTCTCACTATACGCATCACAAGACAATATTAATGCGAATAAATATCATTATAGCATTGATATTATATTATATATCATTCTATTGTTCTTCTCTCATTCAACAGACGATAAAGGAAAATGGATGATAAAAGTAGAAATAGAAACGAGAATATTCTATTATATTTAATAGTGAAAGCGGGTAGGTTCGGATTTCTTACTTCAGGCCCTTGAGACCCGAGCAAAGCCCCAGATGCTAAAGCAGAATAAACGAACCTACGTGAACTGATATGGTCGATAATAATGAGTTTTTTCGAGAATCAACCTTGAGGATCAGCGGTAGCCTTGAGATTGAAAGAGCGCTCTGGCAATTTCTCCTCTACATCAGGGAATTCATACCTGTCTGGCAAATGTTTATTGCTCACTACGACAGGGAATCGGGGACTGTTGAGACAGTTGCTCACTCCACAGCGAACTACTACCGTGCAGCTTCTATCAAGGTTCACCTCCCTGCTAAAGGAAGGCAGCAAGTTGAAGACCAGCGATTCTTACGCGTTCGGCGCATCAAAAATACCAGTCTAGATCCGATTGCCGAACCGTTTTGCCAGGATTTTGGCTGTCTTGAACGCGCTTGTATGATCCTGGATCTTGTTATCGAGCATAACTTCCTGGGGGTTGTCGCCTTTTTTGGAGAACCGGGCGAAGAGTTCAGTCTTGACCATGAAAAACTTATAGCCCAACTCAATGAACCTTTTGCGATAGCCGTATCCAACAGCCTTCAGTATCGCGAAGTAAGACGTTATAAAGAATTACTCGAGGATGATAACCAGTTCCTACAAGGCGAATTATGGCGTGCCTGGGGAGATAAAGTTATAGGTGCCGAAGTCGGGCTGCACAATGTCATGTCTATGGTTCGTCAGGTTGCCCCCACAGACAGTCCGGTTTTATTTCTCGGTCCAACCGGGGTAGGCAAAGAACTCCTGGCCAGCACCATCCATAAGATGTCTCCTCGATTTAATGGTCCTTTTATTGCTGTTAACTGTGGCGCAATACAGAATTCCTTGATGGATAGTGAATTGTTCGGCCATGAGAAAGGTTCATTTACCGGCGCAATATCTCTAAAAAGAGGCCGTTTTGAGCGTGCCCGGGGAGGTACTATTTTTCTTGATGAAATAGGGGAATTAACACCGGAGGCACAAATCCGGTTATTGAGGGTTTTGCAGGAAAAGACAATTGACAGGGTCGGTGGTACCGAAACAATAGATCTTGATATTCGGGTAATAGCAGCGACACACCGAAATTTGGAAGAAATGATGCAACAAGGGTTATTTAGAGAGGATCTCTATTATCGGTTAAAGGTCTTCCCTATAATTATTCCAACCCTCAGTCAACGGAGATCGGATATCCCATCTCTTGCCCATCATTTTATTGAGAAAAAGGCTATGCAGATGAAGCTGGTCAACACCCCGCAAATAACTGCAGAAGGAATGGATCGCCTGATAGCGTACGATTGGCCCGGCAATGTGCGGGAGCTTGAAAATGCTATTGAACGGGCATTAATTTTATCAAACAATCAGCCGCTCTCGTTTGTTGAATTTTCCCATCCTGATCTCGCCAATCCTCTATCTGCAGGAAATATCAATAACGCGAGTAAATCGCAACCGGAGTCACTCAACCTGGACCTGGCTATGGCTCAACATATCAAAAAGGCGATGACATCTGCAAAAGGAAGGGTCGAGGGGAAATCAGGTGCTGCAGAGTTGCTAGGAATAAATCCGCGTACTCTTCGGTGTCGTATGAGAAAGTTGGGGGTTCCCTTCGGAAGAAATGCGATGGCTTTCTACCAAGTGTGAGAGTAAAAGTTTAAGGCATAGCTCGTGATTCTGTTGGCAGCAATAGATCAAAAGCTCTCGAATTGGAGCGCAAAGCTCAGGCAATAATACTCAGGTGATGATAAAACTCCCACCCTATTTCATTATTGCTCAATCAGTAATAGAGATTGTCAAATCCAATTTTTTATTTTTCAGGCAACCCCCGAATTAAGGTTTTTTACTGTTAAGGCTCTCACACTATATACGTAATCAGCAGGATACTGACTATGGCTGATCTTTTCAAAATAATCAGCCATAGCCCTTCTGTTTGGATTGGCCTATTGGAGCAATATGTACCCAGTGCATTTTCTTGCTGAAATTCGGTATGGTGTTCGATGAGCTAAAAAGGAGACTATCTTTTTACCACACGATAAAGAATCAAAAGGATGATGGCACCACCGACAGCAAGCAAGAGACTACCAAGATTAAATCCTGTTACTGCACCCAGTCCTAAGAAGGAACCAATATAGCCACCCACAAAAGCACCCGCTATTCCTATCAAGATAGTAACGATAAGCCCCCCAGGGTCTTTGCCTGGCATGATAAATTTTGCTAGCACACCTACGATTAGCCCCATTACGATCCAAGATAGAATGCCCATAGTTATCCTCCTTTGTTATATTTATGGTAGCTCCAAAGTCCACATATTTTCCCTGAACCTAAACTCTAACTTTTCTCAACATCTGCTGACAAGGATTCTATTACCATCGAAGGTGATCCTTGCATCTCCGTTTTCAGGTTTGCTGTAGGTTTTTGTCTCAACAACAAAGATCCCTTTGTCTGAGATAACAACGTGATCGACATTAAACCCTTTGCCTAGAATGTCATGATAGATGCTGCAACCCGTCTGCCTGAACAGTTCTAGGTACTAGCCAACTGCACGTTCTCCATCCCTACCCTGCTTGAGGCTCTTCACTTTCCTAATGTGCTTGTACATTTTGTAGGCACAAACAACCAAAGACGCCCCCCAGATAATCGACATCACAATAGGTGGGTGATCAAGCGGTTTAATATATATAAACCATTCATAAGTGTGTCCTTATAAAAATGCAGACATTCCGATAATTACCGTTGGTATCGTCGACACTACCGATATTTTCCACTTACTATTTAAGGACTAACTAGTTACAGTGAAATCGTTTTTGCATGTTGAAGACGTCACCGATTGTTGCAGTTTACTGGTACTCATTACGCAGAGACGCTCATAACATAGCTACAATGAAAATTTCATAGCTTTACGAGGCTAACTCGTTCGTGGTCACGTTTTCCCATAAGAGCTTCACTGGGGGATTATTTCAGGTAGGTATGCAGGGTGTCGCGGATTGCTGCAACTCAACTCAGATTCGAATCGGCAAAAGCCTAATGACATCAAGCAACGAAATTCAAAATACCGGAGAATGACCGGAAACACAAAAAGCCCTCAAGAGAAATTCTCCTGAGGGCCTTTGTTTACTGGAGCCAGCAAGCAGGATCGAACTGCTGGCCTGCGCTTTACGAGAGCGCCGCTCTACCAACTGAGCTATGCTGGCATGATGATTGTTGAGCCTATATAGCAGGTAATCATTGAAAATTCAACTATTATGAAATATAAAAGAGACAACTACGAGGAATTTACTCTCCATACTTTATCATACAATTTCAAATCTTTATGCAGATTATTGTTTCCACGACATGAGTGAATCTTCAAAAGCCTTCCCAGCATTTCTTTTTTCTATTTCCAGCTTAATTATCACGTTACTTGCCCTCTCGGGCTGCAATAGCAACGAGAACCCTCTCGCCGGCAACTGTGGTTCATGCCACACAATGATACTTGACAATGCACATCAATTCGAATGCACAGTCTGCCACAGAGGTAACAGCACGGCCACTACAGCAGCTCTCGCCCATGCAGATATGCTTTCTCAACCTGCACACCCGGATCATTTCGTTGCCTCCTGCGGCAGTTGTCATTCTAATGAAACAAAGAACTTTCCCGACACCCTTCATTTTACGCTCAACAACTTTGTCAACCTTGTCCGGACTCTTTTCGAAGAAAACGATTCCCTCACTTCACTTGCCGAAATTCCCATAGTTGAAAATCCGGAAACTCCCTCTGAACTTGCCGATGATATGTTAAGACGTCGCTGCCTTCGTTGTCATCTTTTCAGTTCTGGCGACACCTATGCAGCCACTGTTCATGCAACAGGCTGTGGTGCCTGCCATCTCGAATACTCAGAGGGTAAACTCGTCGATCATCATTTCAACTCAACACCCAAGGACGCTCAGTGCCTTTCCTGTCACTATGGAAACAGAGTTGGCTTTGATTACTTCGGGTATTTTGAACATGATTTCAACCAGGAATACCGCACACCTTACACAACTGACGAAACAACGTACCGACCTTACGGAGTAGATTATCACCAATTGTCAGCCGATGTTCATCAGCAGCGTGGACTAGCCTGTATAGATTGTCACGGCCGCAACGAGCTCATGAAACCCGAGTCTGTTGCAGGAAAAACCAGCTGCGCAGCCTGCCATAACCCGGCCTTACTCAGTACGAAGTTACCGGAGGGTGTGAAAAAAGATGATCGCGGGTATTACTTAATTTCCAAGCACTCAAAGAAGCGGCATGAATTACCTCTTCTTAAGCACCAGGCACATGCTCTTAACGAGTCGGTCACCTGCCAGGCCTGTCATGCGCAATGGAGCTACAATGACACTGCCACTCACCTGCTACGCTCAGATCTTGATGAATACGATTCGTGGTCTCGTCTAACGGTCCAGGGAAGTTCTGAAGTTGAGGGTTTACTGGAACACAATCTTGATTATGACAATGAAGAACTGCCCCCCGCAACTACGGATAAAATAACCGGCGATATACGAAGCGGTGTATGGTATAAAGGTTTCACAATGAGACGATGGGAGACAGTAACTCTAGGCTACAACCAAGAAGGTATGGTTTCTGTTATGCGGCCATTGCTAAATCTCACCCTGTCGTGGATAGATGAAGAAGAAAATGTTATGTTTGATGGGTATTCAGTTCAGGCAAAAAACCAAGGGATGACACCCTATACTCCACATACCACTGGTCCAGCAGGTATTTTTTATGAAGAACGCTTACGACATTTTCACACTACTAAACCGTCGGTAAAGCCTTGATACACACTGCCTCAGTCCCCAGTTCAGGTCCAGTATAGGCCAGGATTCAACTTTCGCGAACTGGGATAGCGCTGGGCAACTTTTATACATAACCTTCCATGATGACTACCACCTCCACTAAATTCCCGAAAATTATAATAAAACCGCTATATACCTGCATTTTATGCCTGCTCATGACGGGGTGTGCAGCTAAGGCCGATAATGCAAAGATCGTTAAAGATCCAGGCCTTGCTCCTACCCAGGTTCCGTATGTCATCAACAGTATAACCTACTACCCGATACCGGATGCATCCGGTTACAGTGAGAAGGGACTTGCTTCCTGGTATGGTGCTGATTTCCATGGTCGCCCTACCTCAAATGGTGAGCGATATGACATGTACGCAATGACGGCTGCCCATAAAACACTACCTATGGACACGATGCTATTGGTAAGGAATCTTGACAATGGCAAGGAAACTATTGTGCGGGTAAATGATAGAGGACCTTTTGTGCAAGGCCGGATTATTGATCTGAGCTATAAAGCAGCTCAGCAGCTCAAAATTGTCAAACCCGGAACCTCCCGGGTGAAAGTTGTTGCCCTTGCAGAGAAATCACTTATTGCTGATGCAGCAACCGGCAGGACAAAACTACCCGACCTGAATCAGGGTGAATACTACGTCCAGATAGGGTCATTTCATCAGAAAGAAAATGCTGCTCACCTTCAAAAACGATTTACGAATGCAGGCCACACCACGGTAATTCAGAAATACTACTCACCTGAACAGACCTACTATCGAGTCCATGTCTATGCAGGTAAAGAACTGACTACCGCGAGAAGAGCTGAGGCTGCACTGGTAGAACATGGATATGCCGGGGCCTTCCTGGTTGCCAGGTGAAACTCCAGCAGCGTAATCAGGAATTGATATACAGCATTACCCGTTACTACGATTCGTTATCTGCTGCTACAACACGAGCTACAACTGCGTTCAGCTTCTCAAAATCTTTTTTCCCGGGGCTCTCCTCAACACCTGAGTTTACGTCCACGGCAAATGGTTTAACACGCTTAATAGCCTCTGCGATATTTTCTGGCCCGAGACCTCCGGCCAGAATTACCGGGAGTTTCAAGTTCAGGGATTCTATAATCGACCAATCAAAAGGTTGACCTGTTCCACCTTCCTGCCCTTTTACGTAGGTATCAAGAATAAAACCCGTTACCGAATCTTCGTACGCAGCGAACTCTTCGGCTTCTGTAGCTGAACTGACACGAAATGCTTTTATTACCCGGCAAGGAGTAGCTGCCTGACTGAGCTTATGGCAATACTCTGGATCTTCATTGCCATGTAACTGCACATATGAGAGATCACAATATTCAATAATTTCTTCAATCTCAACAGGGTCTTTATCAACAAAAACTCCCACGAAATGAACAAATGGCGGAAGCTCTGTTACGATTTCCTTGGCTTTCTCAGGAGTGATATATCGTGGACTTTTCTCGGCAAATATAAAGCCAATAGCATCTACGCCAACTCGAATAGCTTCTTTTGCGTCTTCGGCGCTGGTTATACCACACACCTTAATCCGCGTTCTGCTGTGCATCTTTACTCCTCTACGTTATATGAATACGTCGTTATCTCAACTCTTGCAAAAGACTTCCTGAACTCCCAGCCCGCATAAGGGACTCTCCAATAAGAGCTGCTTTTATCCCGGCATCGGCAATCATCTGTATATCAGCACGTGTCTTAAGGCCAGATTCACTGACCATTGGAACAGTATCAGGCATGAGCTTTTTCAGGCGCAAGCTTGTGCCCAGATCCATACTGAAATCTTTTAAATTTCTATTATTAACACCAATCAGTAAGCTGCCAGCGTTAAGCGCCACCTCAAGCTCCTGTTCATCATGGACTTCTACCAGGCTGTCAATATTATACTCCTCGGCCTGTTGACGATAATCCCGCAGCTGAGATTCATCAAGAATGGCGGCAATAAGTAATATAGCATCTGCGCCATGTGCCCTTGCTTCTTCAATCTGTAGCGGATCAATCATGAAATCCTTCCGGATAACTGGAAGGGTAACCGCCTCTCGAACCTGCATCAGGTAACGGAGACTCCCCTGAAAAAAATCAACATCCGTAAGCACAGATATGGCCTGAGCTCCAAGATTCTGATAATTGGTAGCAATTCTGACAGGGTCAAAATCATGACTAATAACACCTTTTGAAGGAGAAGCCTTCTTCACCTCTGCAATAATAGAAACTCCCTCGTATTCGAGAAGCGCTTTTGTAAAACCTCGCGGAGCAGCTACAGGTTTTTCTGCAAACTCAGGTGGAATCGCGATGCCATTTTTGCGCAACAGCGCAACTTCTTCTTTCTTTCTTTCAACTATTGTATCTAAAATCATTCAGTATATTCAAGCCCAGCCATGTGGGCACAACTCCTACAGAGAAAGTTTTACTATTCTTTACAGAAATCAACTAAGCGATCAAGCCTCTCAAGTGCCTTACCCGAATCAATAAGTTCCCTGGCCATATCCAGGCCCTGCTGTAAATTTTCCACTTTTCCTGCAGCAAGAAAAGCACCGGAAGCATTTAATAGTACCATATCCCGCTTAGCCCCTGATTCCCCTCCAAGGACAGACCTGACCTGGCCCGCAGCCTCTTCAGCCGTTTCACCACCGCGGATATCCTCTATTGTCGCTCTTTTCAGTCCTAGCTCCTCAGGAGTAACAGTATATGTACTAACCTTACCATCACACCCTTCAGCTATATGTGTTGTTCCGGTAATGGTCATTTCATCAAGATTCCCCTCGCCCCAGACAACTAACGTTCTTTTCATACCCAGACGAACCAGGACCTCTGCAAGTACTTTGGTAAGATCTTTATCAAATACTCCGGTCAGTTGCACATTCGCACCGGCAGGATTGGTCATCGGCCCAAGAATATTAAAGATAGTTCGTATACCTATTTCGCGGCGAGGACCTATCGCATGCTTCATAGCACCATGCAACATTGGAGCAAAGAGAAACCCAATACCAACATCTTTTACGCATTGGCCAACTTTTTCGGCAGAAAGGCTGAGATTTACGCCAAGAGCCTCCAGCACATCTGCACTGCCGCACTTTGACGACACCGCCCTGTTTCCGTGCTTGGCAACAGGAATACCAGCAGCCGCGACCACAAACGAGGTTGTTGTGGAGACATTAAACGTGCCTGACCCATCACCACCAGTACCAACAATGTCCATGAGCGTATCGCCAACAGCGGTTTTAACACCGGTATCGACAAATGTTGCCTTTTCACGCATAACCCGGACAGCCCCGACAATCTCATCAATAGTTTCCCCTTTCATGCGCAAACCGGTAATGAAGGCACCAATCTGAGCGGGTGTTGCCTCCCCCTCCATGATGATGTTCATAACATCCTGCATTTCCGACTCATTCAAATTTTCTCGGCGCACTACTCTATTAATTGCTTCGCGTATATCCATCGTATTCTGCCCTCTTTGTCGTTCTATATTTACTCGCTTATTTCAGCAGTTCCGGATAGCCGGGATCCATGAAATTTTTCAGCAATTGAATTCCTGCAGGCGTCATTATCGATTCAGGATGAAATTGAACGCCTTCCAACGTTAGCGTCTTATGGCGAATACCCATAAGCTCACCTTCATCCGTACGACAACTCACCTCAAAACAATCTGGCAAGGTGATGTCATCCACCACTAATGAATGGTACCTCATGCCGTCAAACGGATCCGGTAAACCGGTAAAAACACCTCTTCCATCATGATGCATAGGACTGGTTTTACCATGCATAATCCTGGAAGCGCGGATAGTTTTACCACCAAAAGCTTCACCCATTGACTGATGACCAAGACAAACCCCGAGAATCGGAATTTTTCCAGCAAATGTAACAATCGCCTCAATAGAGATTCCAGCCTCTTTCGGCGTGCAGGGGCCAGGAGAAACCAGCAATCTCCGGGGATTCATATCGGCAATTTCCTTCACACTTATCTTATCGTTACGATAGACCCTTATCTCTTCATCGATGTTATCGGCGCGCATATTGCCCGCAATGGTCTGAACAATATTATAGGTAAAGGAGTCGTAGTTATCTATTATTACAAGCATGGTTTAGAATCCTTTCTCAGCTAATTCCAGGGCTCTTCGCAATCCCATGGACTTGTTAATAGTTTCCTCGTATTCTTTTTGCGGATCAGAATCAGCAACAATTCCAGCTCCCGCCTGAACCCAGAGGTTGTCCCCCTGCATTATAAATGTACGAATCGTAATACAAAAATCCATATTCCCAGAAAACCCAAAATAGCCTACAGAACCGGCATACGGCCCGCGCCTCTCCGGTTCCAGCTCATCAATAATTTCCATAGCCCTTATCTTAGGGGCACCACTTACAGTTCCAGCAGGAAAACACGCAGACATCACGTCAAACTGATCCCTACCTTCAGCGATTATCCCGTGAACACCTGAAACAATATGCATCACATGACTGTAACGTTCTATGACCAGCAGATCACGAACCTCGACCGCACCTCCCTTCGCCACGCGCCCCACATCGTTACGCCCAAGATCAACAAGCATAAGATGTTCAGCGCGTTCTTTGGGATCTGCAAGCAGTTCCTTTTCCAGAGCGAGATCTTCCTCTTCAGTTGCCCCTCGTTTTCGTGTACCGGCGATAGGCCTTAACTCTATGTGTTCGCCATCCTTTCTCACGAGTATCTCAGGAGAAGATCCAATCTGAATAACATCACCGAGTTTAAGGAAAAAGAGATATGGACTCGGATTAATATGTCGCAGAGCACGATACAGCAGTGTTGGTGAAAGGTCTGTTTTTGTATGAAAACGTTGTGAAAGAACGACCTGAATGATATCTCCGGCTCGAATATACTCTTTTGCCTGTTCTACCATTTCACGAAACTGCACTTCCTCCATGTTAGAGGAAAAAACATGTGCCCTGTCAGAACCTTGACCGGCATCAGTTATAAAGGATCGGGGAACAGGGCTGCGCAACCGTTCGACAACCAGATCAATATCTCCTTTAGCTCTAGTATATAACTCTTCAGCGGTATCTCCATCCTCTTTTTTAACCCAGCAGACAACAGTCACCTTCTGCTTTAAGCTGTCATAGACCAAAACAATACGGGGAATGATAAAGGAAGAATCCGGGAGATCAAGAAGTGGCCTGTCATCAGGCAACTCCTCCATAAAACGAACCATATCGTATCCAAGAAAACCGACAGCGCCCCCTGAAAACCTTGGAAGCTCGTCATATTCTGCAGCGTCTATCTCTGAAACAAGGGTGCGTAATGCGACAAGCGGATCCTCGGTACTTTGACGACTAACCGGACCACCTCTTGTCACCTCTGTTATGGTGACACTATCACCTTTCGATACAAAGGTAATCAGTGGGTCAAAACCAATAAATGAATATCGGCCCCATTTTTCACCGCCCTCCATACTCTCGAAAAGAAAAATATGTTCATGATTCTCTGCAACTTTGGCAAATAGCGTCAGCGGAGTATCGAGATCAGCGACAATTTCAGTATAGACCGGGATGAACCGGGATGTTTCCAGCAGGCTGGAAAACCTGGTACGGTCAGGATAATAATCTTTTGGTGGCATTGGAATACGAAGTGAGTTGATTCGTCATCAGATGAAGGAAAGTTTCTACCAGTAAAACTGTCAACATACCAATTATTTATAATAATTGTCCAGTAACTTGGTACAATGGATAAAAAAAAGCCGTGAAATCTGATGATTTCACGGCTTTATACAATCTCGTACCACAAGCCATCAACCTGGCTAAGGAGAGTCTCTAACAGTCTTACACAAGCGGTTCCATCTTGTTTACACGCTTGGTGAGACGAGAAATCTTGCGGGACGCAGTCTTCTTGTGAATGGTTCCCTTAGATGCAGTCTTTGCAATAACTGAAATAGCAGCCTGAAGGTTGGTTTTTGCCACATCCTCTTCACCGGCGACAATAGCCTCATTCACTTTACGTACTTCAGTCTTCATCTGCGATTTGTTGATTCTATTACGCAGACGAGCCTGCAGAGCCTGACGATTTCTCTTTTCAGCTGATTTATGATTAGCCACGAATTAATTCCTCCTGTGATTGACACTCATATATTCCGACCGGCTTCCCGGTTTCATCTAGTATACGCAAGTAACCCTGCTTTTGCAGTCGGCTACCTGGCACGATCTAATTTTCACAAAACAATGGTTTATAATATAGAAACATTGGTAAGTCAACAGCTATCGCTTTATACTAACATAAGCTTATGACATCCGTCCATATCCTTATTTGACAGAACAAGCTACATTACGATAGGCTATATATAATGCACTCGTAATCTACAGAGCCCTGTCTATTTTCCATACAACACCACCTAATACCAAGGTCTTATTGCAAAATGGGATTTCCAAAAATTGTTTTTCGCATCGTAGAAAACAGAAGTTGCCCACTGTATGAATACGGGGATTCGTTTAACCTTACAGGAATTTCCATACCTATTGCTAATAATGCAGAAAATACTTTTGTAACGACAGCCATCGTTGACTATCCATCTACAAAAAATATATGCAAGATTTTAAACGGCGACCTCACCAAGATAATAATCCAATATGAACGTGGAGATAAAATCCCTGTCTGCATGATCAGCTGCAGTGGCTGTACCGGCTCTATCAAACTCGAACATTCACAGAATGACAGAGTTCAGATTACAGGAGGTGACCAGCAGCTTTCCAACGAGATTGGTTCACTGATGCATGTTCTCACTGATTTCGCCTTTTTTAAGCATATCGATGAAAACAACCTCAACAGCGTCGTTGGCTTTTTCAAACTGATTAAACACCGACAAGGAGACATTATCATCCGTAAGGGCGATCCGGGTGGTCATTTCTATATCATAGTCTCTGGTACCGTAAATGTTTTAAACAGTGCCGGCATTATTATTTCTACCCTCAGTCGTGGCGATGTATTTGGCGAGATGAGCCTCATTTGTAACGATACAGTAAACGCCACTATTCAAGTTGTAGAACCGACATCTATCCTTCATATTGATCAACAGAACTTTAAAAAGATCATTGACCGCTACCCATCTATTCAGCTCTTTTTCTCACGACTCATGGCTGAACGCCTTAAAGCATCCAATAAGATCCGAGCAGAAGACCTCTCCTCAGGAATGATTGGTAACCTGGCTGAAATACCACCAGAAGCACTTTTCCAGACACTGAATGTCAATAGCAAAACCGGAATCCTGACTATCACTGGATTAAGCCACGGTACAGCCAGATTTTCATTTCGACAGGGGTCACTCATTAAAGCTAAGTATGACACTTTTACTGGTGACAACGCGTTCTATCAGGTCCTAAAGGAAGATACCGGCAGATTTCGGTTTACGCCAGGAATACCACCTGAAGATTTTGAAGTCCCTGAAATAGGTTTTTTCATGAAACTGTTGATGGAAGGTATGCGTCAACTCGATGAAGGTCGAGGCCGCAAAATCAATTGATATGTTCCCTGTTGAACACAAAGAGTATTCAACAGGGAATGCAATACGATGAATATACTGCTGGCTATTCCAATTTTCCCAGATAGTTAAACGTTGACAATTTTGACTGCCTGCCGACACCAGATAATCGTTCCTCTAGTTCCAGCATGTCTTTCTTGCCGGAATGTCCACCCGAAAGATCCACAACAACATAATCAAGCCCTAACCCTTTCAATTCATGGAGATAGGGCAAAAGGGAAAACGGTCTCTGTGCGTGGGTCTGAGTAAAACTATCTTTTTTAACAATAATAAAAGGTTCATTTTTAGGGCTGAGGACAGTCCGATCATACTGGAAAAATGGCGCAGCTATTCTGGAAGTAAAAAGTGATGGCGTACCATAAGCGGTGAGCCCAAGTCGCATCCCCCGCTTACCACCACTTCGCTTTGAAGCAGGAACACCGGTCTGTTTGTAGCCCTGAATAGCATCACCCAAACTTTCACGATCAGCTTCAATGGCTAACTGCCCACACTCGAACCCAGCTTCTGCCGCTAGCAGCAAAGACTGGTTGTTCAGGAGGTTCAACGTATAATCGGCAGACAGAAACACTTTTTCTCCACGGAAAAAGCTTATCTGACTAAGATGCCCGAGCTGAAAACAACGAAAACCAGTCCTGATCAAAGTTGAGATATGCTTTTTCATTCGCAATATTTCACGATCAAGCATGATTGGCGGCAAGGCCCAGGTCACATTTCTGGACTGCTTTCCAAGTACCCTTTTTAAGTCACCAGCTTGATTAATTGTATGTCTGTCAAGAGTTATCACATACCTGTCTGGCCTTAACGGTATTGAGCCCAGAAGCGGCTTTACCGAATCAATTTTTAACCACCACTCCAGAGGGACCTTAACGGGGGCACCACGTTTTTTCCCGGCAAAGGGCCTGCCACCCTGCCTGGGTGCTGAACTACGAGCTTCCGCACTTACATCATGACAGGACTCCCATGCTTTCCATTTCACATCATACAAGTTTCTGGTAAGCTGTTTTTGCGCGTCTGCAATTCGCTTTCTTACAGACTCAACAGGCAAGGAGCGTTGTCTTGCCCCCCCAGCGCTACGTGCCACATCAACTTTATAGACATCGACATGCTTCCAGCTTTTTCCAGCAGTATCTGATGGAAGTACGATTTCCACCTTCTCACCACTCACACTGCGCTCTACAGCCTGACCTTTAACCAGCAGTGTTTTTAGCGAATAGGCAATACGTGTGCCGGAAGGCTCCAGATGCAGACGCAATCTGTCACCTAGAGCTAAAGGCTCTTTCAATGTGATGCGCAACCACTCTTCGCCACTCTTTTTAACCGGGTTTCCGGCTCTGCCAAGATGCAGCCCCATATTGCCAGAATGAAAAGGCGAGATAGCTTCTGCAGGTTGAGGAGAACGAAAATAGCCTGGGCTCATCTTCCGACTCATCGCCTGCTCAACCAGATGACGTCCCTCTTCCAGTGCATCCTCATATTCCGAAGGTTTAGCATCCAGCACCAACCGATAGGCCCCGACAACCTTCTCTACGTAGTGAGCTGAACGTAATCGCCCTTCTATTTTAAAGGAGGAAACTCCTGCATCACGCAATTCACGCAGTATTTCAAGACCATCTAGGTCATTCATTGAAAAGAGATAGTTCCCCTTCCCTCCGCCTTTAGTACCCTTTCGGCCAGAACTCTGAGCACTATACGAGCGACGACAGGGCTGTACACAGCGGCCACGCAAACCACTCTTTCCACCAAGATACGAGGAGAAGAGACAGAGTCCTGAATAGGAAAAACACATGGCACCATGAACAAACACCTCAAGCTCAACCTTGCTTCTAGCAGATATCGCCTGAATTTCAGCAAGGGTTAACTCCCGTGCCAGCACCACACGCTCACAACCAAGCTTGGAAAAAAGCTCTACCCCTTGAAGGTTGTGCGCCGCCATAAGTGTTGAGGCGTGCATTTTCAAATTAGGAAAAAACCTGCGAATGAGATTTATCAGGCCCAGGTCTTGAACGATCAACGCATCGGGCTGAAGCATTTCAAGTACTCCGAGCGCTTCTATAACCTCAGGTAATTCTTTTTCAAGAAGCAGACTGTTTGCCGCCACATAAAGCCGTTTGTCATGCTCATGACAGTAGGCAATCATTGCCCCGACCTCTTCTAAACGCAGGTCACGGGCCAGATTTCTGGCATTAAAGCCGGGAGCACCGACATAGACAGCATCAGCTCCGGCATCCAGAGCTGCAAAAAAATTCTCAATATTCCCGGCGGGAGCCAATAATTCCATACAGCGATTCAACTCTCTACAACAACGTTGTTGCTACTGGAGTTTTCTTCAAGCAATACCTGAATACGCTCCTGTGGCAAAATTGTAGCCTGCATACCGACATAGTCAGGCTGAATAGGTAATTCTCTTCCACCCCTGTCAACCAAGGCTGCCAGCTGAATGGTGTTGGGTCGGCCATAATCCATGATTGCATCCATGGCAGCACGGATGGTCCGGCCTGTGAAAATGACGTCATCAACCAGCACGAGGTGAGCATTATTCACTTCAAAAGGAATATCCGTCGTTTTCACTACAGGGTTCTGGGAGGTAAGACTCCAGTCATCCCTGTAAAGATTGATATCAAGGCTGCCATATTGGAGGTTTAATGCCCCCTGGCCGTGTAATATTTCACGAAGCCTTTTCGCCAGAAAAACGCCACAGGTATGAATACCCACAATGGCCAGGCTCTCTGCATTCTGGTTTCTTTCTAAAATCTGCAGGCCAACCCGTTTCAACGCAAGGTCAATGTCCTGAGAATTCATAATGGTACGCTGTTGCTTGCTCACGATCTCACCCGTTTCCAAAAGAACTCGATCCCTTTCTCGTCGACACGATTAATCGCCTCCGGAAATGCCTCACACTCTATCTCAAACACCTTGGAAGCAATAGTATCCTCATCATCCTCATAGTCGAGAGATACACACTTCTGAAGTATAATTGGGCCTTCGTCATACTTCTCGTTAGCAAAATGGACAGTACATCCGCTCACAGTACATCCTCGCTGTTTAACAGCCTCATGGACATGATGACCATACATTCCGTCACCACAGAACGACGGTATCAGAGAGGGATGAATGTTGATTACTGATCGGGCAAGATGTTGAGGCGGGGTATACAGTTTAAGGTACCCGGCAAGTGATATAATATCTATGGAGTAATCTTCCAAAATAGCATTCACTTCACTATTTGTATTGGCATGGAACGCTGGATAACCATACTTTTTCGCTTTCTCAAGTCCAAGCACTCCGGCAACATTGGAAATAACAACCTGAATCTCGGCTGCCAGGGTTCCTGCCTCTATCCGCTCATGAAAATTATCGAGGGTTCTACCACTGCCTGAAAGCAAAACGGCCATCTTTAGCATGATTATTCTCCGGCAAAGTAGTCGTTATTCTCTACATCGACATTCTCGAGCCAGGCGGAAATAACAGAATCATATTTCGCCGTGAGTGCAAAGACTTTCCTCGCCAGCTTAAAACGGGTTTTGAGTGTAGTATTTCCTGTAGCCTTTATCTCTGTGAGCACCTGAGGATAATCAGCAGGGTCAACAATAACGGTTACATCATGAAAGTTTTTAGCAGATGAGCGCAACATTGTAGGCCCACCAATATCAATATTCTCTATCGCGTCACCCAAAGAACAACTTGGATCAGCCACAGTTTTTTCAAATGCGTAAAGATTAACAGCTATCAGGTCAATATTCTTCAGACCATGCTCAGCACACTGTTTACGGTGACTCTCATTTGCTCGCTGATTAAGTATACCACCATGTACTTTCGGATGAAGAGTCTTTACCCGGCCATCAAGCATTTCAGGAAACCCAGTGAAATCTGAAACATCCATAACCTCAATACCAGACTCACGTATTTTCTTGGCAGTTCCACCAGTTGAAAGAATCTCGACCCCGAGATCAGCAAGTTCACGGGCAAAACCTTCAATACCGGCCTTATCTGTCAAGCTGATCAATGCACGTTCAATTTTAGCCATCTTCTCCTCCAATCAATCTTTACGAATAAATTCTTTTATTTTACGTCGGTCACGTTTGCCAGGTTTACCGGAAGGTGGTGAATGTCCTGCATTCATCATCCGTTTAAGATCCCTTTGTTTTTCACGTTCCCGAATACTCTCTTCGGATTCTTCATAGAGCAATCTGGCCTCAACCGCAGGTCGTCGATATGGTGACACTGCCAGCACGGTTATTCGGAATTCATATGGTCCTTTGCTTACGACCAGCTCATCTCCATCCTGCACATTTTTTGCAGCTTTAATACGGGCACCGTTAAGATGCACCTTACCGCCGTTAACAGCTTTTGCGGCAATGGATCGTGTTTTGAAAAAACGCGCGGCCCAGAGCCATTTGTCCAGACGAATAGCATTTACTGGTTCTTTCATACATCGACCTATCGAGGTGGGATGATAACTGCAGCTCTATCCATGAACTATGCAGGTTACACTGATTCAGGTATAAACGCTTGAAAATTTATTTCTGCAACATATTCACCAGAAAAGATTATTGTCGATGTATCGGAAAAAGGGTATGTAGACTTCTTACAGGAATCACCAGTACCTGTAGCATTGGTTTTATTCTAGTTTCAACCAGACAGCCTTGCGATTTCCGGCCACATTAAATGGGCAATACTCCATGGAAACGCAATTCAATAACCTCTGAAATGTGACGGTTATGCATATTAACGTCGTTGGCATAAAGAACATTCATACCCCAGTAAAAGTTCTCGAAAAGGGTGGTGGTCTGCAAAATACTATTGCCACCATCAGCATGCAGGCAAGCTTGCCTAAAGCGAATCGGGAAAGCTGCGTAGAAACGTTCACCAGCATTTTAAACAAATCACTCGGCAAACTGAGTGTAGAAAGCTTCCACAAAATTCTTTCTGACGTTCAGGAATCTCTCAATTCTCAAAGCGCCAGACTGGAAATGACCTTTCCCTATTTCATTGAGAAAAAGGCTCCAGTAACCGGTACTCGTAGCCTTATGGAATACAATTGTACTTTTTCAGGTGGAATTGGCGAGAAACAGGACCTCATCCTCACGGTGTCTGTGCCAGTGACAACACTCTGCCCCTGCTCAAAAGAGATCAGCCAGGATGGCGCTCACAATCAGCGTGCGGAAGTAACATTAAATGTAGAAATGAAAAAGTTTGTCTGGATTGAAGATCTCATCACAATGATTGAACAATCTGCATCATGTGAACTATACGCTCTGCTCAAACGTCCAGACGAAAAGTATGTGACAGAACGAGCTTTCAACAATCCAATGTTCGTAGAAGATGTTGTGCGTAAAGTCGCAGTATTAGCTTTGGAGCACCCGGATATAGGTTGGTTTTCAGCAAGTGTTGAGAGTTTTGAGTCTATTCATAAACATAGTGCCTATGCGTATGTAGACAGTGACGAAATTCGTTGAACAGTCTGCTCTACAACCAATTACCCTTCTGTTTGCTCAGGAAAAAAACACATCAGGTCGCTGTTGCTCTGCACAGATCTCTATAAATGTGTGAAGCTCAGTGGCCTGACTGGTGTTCAAGTCAACAAATGCATAATAGCATACCACTTCTGTACCCGAGGACATCGACTGACCACTCAGTAGAGAACACTGACGAACCCTGCGGCAACTCAACCCTTCCACGGCCATTCCCATATTACAGTTGAGCAGTTCTACCCCTGAAATCACCTCAATATCTTCTCCCAGGCCTACATGGCTCTTACAGGCCACACCTCCTGAGCTGATATCGATTATTTCAGCGAAACTATCCTGATTGTAGAGCAATGTATCCTGGCAGGCACGATATCGCGGAGATTGTCGCCGATCTTCCCTTTTCAGTATCTGCAAAACAAATTATCCCCCTGATTTTCCCACATCTCATTCACACCAACAGATGAAAAAGGACACCATACCTAACACTCAATACCACCCACAATATCACATAGCAACGACTGCCACAAGGAGATATTCATCTGATATTTAAAGAAAATGCACCATCGCATGGTTTAAAGCATCAAGATAAAGGAAAACAACCTGCAAATAGAAAAAAGATATGTAATAGGAGATTTATACTGGTGAGCGAATACTATTTTTTAAACCACCAGAAAATCAACGAGAGTATTCCACTCACCAGCAGACAAGAGGTGATAGGCATAAAAAGACGAAACCCTTCCCGTTTGATCAGAATATCACCGGGTAAACGCCCCAAAGGGATTTTTTGAAGCCATGGCCAGAGTAGCCCTATTGCGATTAACAGTATTCCGAAGATAATGAGGTTCTTGCCCATAAGATCACCTCTAACCTGAATTCAGATGAATATTTTATCAAAAGTATTTTTAGCAACTATAATACAAAATTACCTGTTCAGCTTTTTTTCTTCAGTATTTATATAATGTTATCCATACCCTAACCCATATAAAGCCATTTCCGACAGAAAATCATCTGTAAATACATACCACTATGATTCACTTGAGAAACCCTTCAAACAGACATAACCTGAGCTGGTAAAATTTCGGACTTTTTTTTCTGTTATCTTTCATTTGCCAAATGTGCAGCATAAGCAGAAAAAGCTCTTGAAAGCCGTTGTATTCCCATTTCAATTTCTTCAGGCTCAGAGCAGGAAAAATTCAGACGAAAGGTATTCTCCCCTTTATTGCCGATAAAAAAGGGTTTACCCGGAACAAAAACCACTTTTTCACGCACAGCAAAATCAAATAAGGTCATGGAATCATACCCTTTGGGCAACTCTCCCCAAAGAAACATACCACCCTCAGGCTCCCACCAGTTTATGCCTTGAGGTAAGTATCGTCGTACAGCATCGAGCATAACTCGACATTGGTTACCATAGGCATGAATTATTGTTTCCACATGCTCATCCAGGTCATTCTCTTTAAGATAACGACACAAAATGTATTGACTTACACTAGCAGTATGGAGGTCTGCGGCCTGCTTTACTACAAGTAATTTCTCTAATAATGGCTTTGGCGCGACCATCCAGCCGATGCGAAACCCCGGAGCCACAATTTTTGAGAAAGAGCCCAGCAACACTGTCTGCTCTGGCGCATATGAGTAGAAATTCTTTTTCGCCTCACCTGTAAATCGCAACTCGCCATATGGATCATCCTCAATCAGCAGAAAATTATTTTTCCCCGCTATCTCAGCAACCTGCTGCCTGGAATGCTCACTATATGTTACACCGGAGGGATTCTGGAAATTGGGGACGGTATATAATAATTTGGCATTAAGGTTTACACACTTTTCAGCCAACATAGAAGTATTCATACCGCCTGGTCCAACTTCAACAGTGTGAAAATTCGGCTGATACACGGATAGCGCCTGAATAGCACCAAGATACCCCGGCTCTTCAATCAGGATATTATCACCAGTATTTACAAGAACTTTTCCTAAAAGGTCGAGCCCCTGTTGTGACCCGTTTGTGATTATAATGGAATCAGCTTCAACAGCTATCCCCTTCTTTTCACGGTATCGCTTTGCAATCAGTTCCCGTAACTCCAACAGCCCTTCTGAATTACTATATTGTAAAGCTGTTGCGCCTATTTCTGCAAATACCTGGTTTGCTGCAGCCTGAATCTCTGCTACCGGAAAATATCGTTTATTTGGCAATCCACCAGCAAAAGAAATAATGTCAGGATCAAGAGACACTTTTAGTATTTCGCGAATAAATGATCGTGGTACCGCTGTGATCCTTTTGGCAAACAAATCATTCATGCAACTCACCCATTCAATGAAGAAGTTATCGAGCATTTTATAGAAAATCGATAGATGAGGACTCGCTTAGCTTCGGTACTCTAGCTAACGCCTCAGTTGCTTAGTTGCAAAATTCAACCACCTGCTGTACACTAAGACAATCGTTTGATTGTTATGAAGTACACCTTGATTGCTATATTGTCAACATACTCGTTATATGAAACACCAAACTGAAACAATTTCGCATAATCTTCGCTGTTACCGAGAAAGTCGTGGACTAAGCTTTGACCAGTTATCCGCCCTCACTGGTGTCAGTAAAAGTATGCTCCGCCAAATTGAAACCGGAAAATCAAGCCCCACCATTGCTACCATATGGAAAATTGCCAATGGCTTGAGACTCTCTTTTAGTTCTTTGCTCTGCCAGCAGACCATAGAAGCTGAGGTAAAATCAGTTAAGGCAGAAAAACCACTCATAGCAGAGGATGGCCATTTTCGACTATTCCCACTTATCCCATTTGAGCCACAGCAATCATTTGAGACCTATTATTTCGAAATAGACCCGCAAACAGTATTTCATGGTGACCCACACGCCGGAAATGTCTATGAATATCTCTTTGTTCAGAGCGGTAAGATCTGTATCAGCACGAAGGGGAATGATTATGAGGTTTGCAAAGGAGAGTTTTTACGATTTCTTGCTGACAGTGACCATGACTACAAATGTGTAGGTGAGAAAATGGCCACTGCAATACTGCAATTAAGTTATCACATATAGTGGCTCTAAAAAGTAAAAGGAAAATCATTACGTTCAGCACTGCTTTTTGTACCAGAAAAAGAAAGAACTATCGCTCAACACTTACGCTACAAATGAAGTAACGCATTCGTCCGCAACTGATTTTTTGCCGATTCTGCTGAACGATACTCAGCGCAATTTCTACAAATGAGAAAACTTCTCTTTCCATTTAGTGAAACGTTCTGCATCACGCTTCTCATACATACGAATGGCAGAGGGAAGATCTAGCTTAAACATTTTCTCCCGATCCTCGCCCAAAGCTGTTAGTCGCATGGTGTACCATGCCGTTATTCCACCAGGAGGTGCCGATTCAAATTTTGGGAAATGAGGATCCCCTCCTCCCTCACTTAACCAGGTATCCCCAAGCCGTGGATTAAGAGCCATGGCACGTCCCAGTCCCACCATGTCGACAGTACCACTTTCTACCGCATCGACTGCCTGCTGACGACTTTTGAATCCACCCGTCAACAGCAAAGGCACCTTCGTCACCCCTCTTGCGAGTCTGGCAAAGTCAAGAAAGTATGGTCCTCGGCGTGTACCATCGGAGCTTGCCTTTGCTCCAGGGAAATATGTTCCCCCACTAATATCAATCAGATCGATCGAGGTCTTATCGAGAAGGCGTATCACCTCCAAAGAATCGACCTCTGTCAAGCCCCCATCCAGTTGATCCGTCGAGTTGATTCTGATCCCGACCGGAAACAACGGACCAACAGCGCGCCTTACTTCACGTATTATTTCAAGTACTACGCGACATCGTGCTTCGATTGATCCACCGTAACCATCCTTTCGATGGTTAAACAAGGGGGAAAGAAATTGACTGAGCAAAAAGCCATGACCTGCATGAATATGAACACCGCTAAAGCCCACAGTTTTAGCATGTAATGCCGTTCTTGCATACATGATGGGTAGTTCATGAACCTCATCAAGAGACATGCCTGTACATTGAAGACCTTCAATATCAAGAGCCGACGGCCCCTTTGGCTGGCTAATCGGCATGTACGAAAGAGCTCCTGCATGACCGATCTGTGGCCACAGGTGAGCACCATCAATCAATGCTCTACTGGCAAATAACCGAAGTAAACTTTCATTAGAGTGTGGCCCAAGCACTAAATTTCCTGGCTTTTCCGGGAAGCGAGGGTCACCTTGAACTTCGCCGATAAAGGATAAAGCGACTCCACCTTCTGCCCATCGTTCGTATAGTCTAATTTGCGCCTCGGTTGGATCACACTCACCATCAGCGAGTGAATCTGACATTGGTGATTTCGCAAGTCTATTCTTAAGAATTACACCACAGGGCAGCTCAAGTGAGCGTTGAAGAACATGAAAGGATTCTGAGTCATTAGCCATAATATTGTTTGAGTAATATAGAAACTGTATAACGTTCATTTCGTACTGTTATACAAATTTGGGCTATGATAGGCAACATGGAAGCCCCCACAACACCTTTCACCTCACTGATCGGTACAGAAAACGTCCGTACATCCTCAGAAAGTCGCACCCGGCTCGACATCAGCATAGAAGAAGCATGTTCCGGATTGAACGTGTGGTACCATGCAAGTTGCCTAACAGGCTCTTTTTTTGTATAATTTTAGACAAGAGGCGTAATAAAGTTTCCACATAATTGCTTGTCATCTAGAAAATGGAAAATCTGATCATACAAATTCTTTTATATTCACCTGAAATACTATTCGGTTGTGGGGTACTCTTTTTAATAAAAAGAAGTTTTTTTGTGAAAAATGGCCAAACAACTTTAGCCGAAGTAACAGAAATTCAAGAGCGCCAAAACACAAAAATGGGGACAGGTCATGTGAGAGTAATTTATCACCCTGTACTGAAGTTTGAAGATGATGACGGTGTAAAATACACATGTATTGTTGGTCAAGGCGGTCGTTTTTTGTCGTTTAATGTTGGTGAGTCCGTGGAAGTAATATATGACAAGTCGAATCCTAATAACTCAAGACTTCATCATTGGTTCTTTTTATGGCCAATGCCTATACTTCTAACAGCATCAGGTGCTGCTGCAATATACCTTAAGTATATACATATTAAATAGATAACCAAGCGTTTAACACCGGTTTAATTCACGTTATAAAGACAACGTATAAATACAGAGAAACAGCATGGGAAAAGGTACGTTTCGAACAACTGTCAGAAACTGTTTCATTTCTGTTTACGTACTACTTACAGTATTCGGTTTCAGTTTTAGTGGAGTCGCTCTGGCGGATGATGAGAATACGATTGTTATAGCAAACGGAGAATGGCTTCCTTTTCTCTCTAAAGACCTGAAGCATCATGGGGTTTTCTGTCATATCATTACAGAGGCATTTGCATCTGAAGGTGTCACTGTCATATACGAATGGGTCCCCTGGAAGCGTGCTTACATCAATACTCTTGCGGGAGAATATGATGCAACAGCTACCTGGGTTCCTAATCAGGAAAGGGAAAAGCTATTTTATTACAGTGATACTATTCTGGTTAATAAAAAAGTTTTTTTTCATTTGAAAAGCTATTCTTTTGACTGGAACAGTTTGGATGATCTGAAAAATATTAATATCGGGGGTACACTCGGATACACCTATGGTGACGAATTCGATAAAGCGGTGAAAGAGGGCATATTGGAGGTTGATTGGGGTTCGACCGATTCACAGAATTTTAGAAAATTACTGGTACGCCGATTCGACATTTTTCCACAAGAACTTGAAGTCGGTTACAGCTATATAGATCAATTCCCCGCAAAGGAGGCAGCCCTGTTTACCTACCATCCGAAACCTCTTATAGAAACAACACATCACCTCATATTTTCTAAAAATGTCGACAAAAACAAACATTTTCTCCAATTGTTCAACAAGGGACTGGAACGTCTAAAAAAAACCGGGAAACTTGATGAGTATCTTGAAGCATCAAGACGGGGAGAATATAAAAAGTGATTCTAGCCCATAAGATTCGCTGAAATATGCAACACTGCTCGGTGATATGCCAATTATTGTGATTTCCTGGATCTTGCCTGGCATAAATTCTATTTGCATGACATTGCAAATGTATAAGATGGGCCGTTCTTGTATTATCTTTTGATTATCCGTACGTAAAACACGTCAGCGCTAACAACTGGAGATTTAATGAATAATTTAGCAATACGTACTGCAACAAAAGATGATGCAGCATTAATTTTAAAATTCGTTACAGAACTTGCTATTTATGAGAAGGCACACAACGCAGTCTTGGCAACAGAATTAGATATTCAAAACTCAATCTTTGGTGAGAAATCCACAGCTAAAGCTATAGTATGTGAAGAAGCAAATATACCGATAGGGTTTGCAGTTTATTTCTTTAATTACTCAACCTGGCTTGGTAAAAATGGTTTATACCTTGAAGATCTTTACGTAACCCCCGAAAGTAGAGGAAGTGGTGCTGGAAAAGCATTATTGCAACATCTTGCTAAAATAGCAGTTGCCAATAAATGTGGTCGTTTTGAATGGAGCGTTCTTGAATGGAATGCACCAGCAATAAATTTCTACGAATCAATTGGGGCAAAACCACTCAGCGAGTGGGTGGGCTACAGGATGGAAGGGAACGCTATTGAAGAATTTGCAAATAGTTAGCTACGTAAAACTAAATACTCCACACTGACTTCCCAAAGCCTGCTGCTTAGCACCGCGACGCTACTCCTTTACCCTTCGACGATTGAAGCTAACGAGCGATCAAAAATTATCTAACCACTCTGTAAGAATCATCAATGCTCTCTATTTGTCAAAAGGGATAACTGTCGCTTAACTGTGCCTCCACATTTTCGAGATAGGGATGCAGCTTCAGGGGAAAGCCATATCTGACCAGATTAAGCAATCAATTAAACATTGACACTGTTTTCTCTCACCTTATAATTGCTGCTGCAACAATCAATATATTCTATCATGAGGCAAAATGAAAACTCAGAACTACATAATCTGTGCGATTTTCTTCGCGTTGTTTTTTGTTAAAGGCGCTTATAGCCTTTTTGCAACAGAATCAGAAAATTTGCAGATCTCAGGCCGATTGCAAAGCGGGTACCGGTTGCTAACTGTACCAGTGAATGGTACAGAGATCCAGTTCACCGTTTACCGAGGGGACTACATAAAATTTGATCTAGGTGGAGCGACTGACCAACCAGTGCTTGCAATTCCATCACTGTCGATCCAGCAAAGCCTGAATTCAGATTATCGCGATACCCCTTATTTCAAGATGAAAGAAGTTGGAAGCTACCCCTTCACTATTGGGCATATCAGCGGGGAGATTAAAGTCGTAGAGTTCGACAGGCCCCAATATGCTGTATTGACAGCAGATGAAGCTGCCCAACTTATTCAGAACATCTCTCCGGTTGTGCTCGATGTACGAACCGTCGAGGAGTACAAGTCTGGCCATTTAGAGAACTCCATCAACATACCGGTCCAGAATCTTCAACAACGATACACTGACTTACTTCAGTATAAAGACGAGGACGTGTTCATCTATTGTGCGACCGGAAACAGGAGTACTGTTGCAGCCAAAATTCTTATAGATAACGGCTTCACTCGTATCCACAACCTGCGTTACGGAATATTTGATTGGGCCCGAAAAGGGTACCCGGTAACGCAGTAGTACTCGGCGCAGTGGACACGAATGAAATCTGAACACCGCAGCCGAATGCTCAACCGACTGTTATATTTTGAAGGAAAACTTCATTGTGTTCAGCCTTTTGTTCCGATGACAACGAAATGCTTTTCGAACTCATTGAAACTGTAGATATCGTGAAACCCCGCTGCTGCCAATTGCTCCTCCACCTGATCGTTCAAACAGCGGATATGGGTTGGCGGGCCTTCAGTCATCTCTTTCTTTTTCCAATCGATCACCAGTACCTGACCTCCTACTTTAGTCAACCTGAAGGCTTCATGTAAGGTCTGGACCGGATCGCTGAGTTCGTGGTGCAGATTGATCATGAAAACAAGGTTGGCAATTCCGTTTTTGAGCGGAACCGAATCCTCCGTCGTCTGTATGGGAACTATCGCAGGGTGCTGCGGCACAACGTTCTTACTCATCCAGTCGATCATGACTTCTGAGACATCGCAGGCATAGAGCTTTTCCGCCCCGCCATGTTCAAGAAAAGCGATACTGAAAAAAGCAGTTCCCGCACCGATCTCAACAAACACCTCTTTTCCTGACAAACCCAGTTTATCCCAGATTACATTGACAGGGATATCTAGCAATCGTTTAGGATTGTTAAGTTTGTTAAGCTTCTTAGGGTCAAATTTATTGTCGTGCATATGTGGAGCTCCTTAACATCCTCCCTACCCTGAAGGAAGGAGTTTTACGGCTGATTGGAATAAGAAACAGAACTTTCCTCTGCCTATCTACCGTTAACCCGATTTTTCAAAATATTCGAAGGGGAAAAAGTCACGACACGCCTCGAATCAAGCATGAGTTCTTCACCAGTTTGCGGATTACGTCCTTTCCGCTCACGCTTCTCTTTAATGTTAAATTTCCCGAACCCACTCAGTAACAGATCGGAACCACCGCTCAGGCAGTCCTTGGAAATTTTGAGAATACTCTCTATAGCTGCTGATGCTTCTGCCTTCGTTAGTTCGTCATGCTTCTTGTATAATTCCTGGGCCAAATCTGCTTTTGTAAGTGTCATATATTCCTCTACAATTAATGTCATATTTTCCAATGATGCTTCTACATTCCACGTTATAGGTTCAGGACAAAGATGTCAACGTCCCACCTTAGAAAGACAATACTTATCTGCCTGCCAGACGTTTAGCTTTTCACAGGCTACCTCAAAGGCTGCAACGTGAAGAAAACCCGTCACGTCCAGATCCACTATACATGTATGTGTTTCAAATCTTCTTGGAAGCTCATCAATTCCCTTACATAAACCTCTTTTTGCCTGCAAAAGATCTCAATTAAAATTCAAAAGAAAACGTTTGCGCAATCGTTTGCTTTTTGGTTAGAGTATGAGGAAATACATAACTAATCGGAGGAAATACAGTGAAAAAAGGAATTCTTTTGAATGGACCTATATCCAGGGTAATCTCACTACTTGGCCATGGTGATTCTATCTGTATAGCTGATGCCGGCTTACCTATCCCTAAAGGTGTAGAGCGTATAGACCTTGCTGTCACGCACGGTATTCCATCATTCCTCAAGACCGTGGAGGCCATTGTCGCTGAGCTCTGTGTGGAAAAAGCGGTTATTGCTACCGAGCTCTCCACTGAAACAAACGATCTACATAATAGATTACTCTCCCAACTCTCAGATTTGAGTTCCTTACAAGGCTCCGACATTACAATTGCAGACTGCCCCCATGACCATTTCAAACAACTCACCAAAGACTGTCGCGCCATTATCCGTACGGGGGAATGTACCCCTTATGCCAATGTGATTTTCTATGCAGGTGTAACTTTCTAGGGAGGTAACTATGTCAGCACTACTTGAATTGCAAGGTGTTGATAAGTCCTTTGGCTCAGTCAGTGTCCTTACCGGAGTGAACTTCACAGTGACGGCCGGTCAGGTAACTGCTCTAGCCGGGGAAAACGGTGCAGGAAAATCAACCCTGATGAAAATCATCTCCGGCATCTATCAACGTAATGCTGGGGTCATGAAGTATTTAGGGCAGAATGTGGTGTTCAAAAACCCACGCCAGGCTATGGGCGCCGGAATCGCCATCATCCATCAAGAATTAAACTTGTTGCCCGGAATGAGCGTCGGTGAGAATATCTTTCTCGGTCGTGAACCGGTTAACCGCGTTGGCAAAGTAGACTGGAAAAAGGTTCGCAGCGAGTCACTTCGATGGCTGACTGAACTCAAACAGGATATCGACCCCGGTGCCCTGGTCGGCTCATTGAGCATAGCTCAGCAGCAGATGGTGGAGATCGCCCGTGCCCTTTCCCTCAATGCCCGCGTGATCATTATGGATGAGCCAACAGATGCCCTCACGGAAGTAGAGACCGAGATCCTGTTTGGCGTGGTAGACGATTTACGATCACAAGGCAAGGGACTGGTATTTATTTCCCATCGTCTGGGCGAGATTTTCAGAATTTGCGATGATGTCGCAGTTTTGCGAGACGGAGCCATGGTACACCAGGGACCAGTTTCAGAAATTGACGAGGACAAGCTTATTCACTACATGGTCGGACGGGAATTATCCAGCCAGTATCCCTATAGTCCTGCAAAAGAAGGTGAGATACGACTCAAGGTGCAAGACCTTTCGTCTGAGGGCCACAAAGGCATATCGTTTTCTGCCAGAGCAGGCGAGGTTGTAGGCTTTGCCGGACTGGTTGGAGCCGGACGGACCGAGTTGGCCAAAACACTGTTCGGTGCCCAACTGGCAACTACAGGCAGTGTGCAGATTGATGGTGAAGTAGTTCGAATCCGAACGCCACAACAAGGGGTACGGGCAGGCATAGGCTATGTGACTGAAGACCGTAAGCACGAAGGTCTAATCCAGTCACAGGGACTCCGCCATAATATGTCCCTTACTGGGCTTTCAAGATTTGTTGGCCCAACTGGACATCTTGACGGAAAGAAAGAGCGCAGAATCATCGACGAGTATATCCAAACTTTTTCCATCAAGGCCCGCTCCGTCGATACCTCAATTGCAACGCTCAGCGGTGGGAACCAGCAGAAGGTATCCATAGCCAAAGCCCTCCTGCCTGAACCACGTATACTGATCCTTGATGAGCCTACCCGTGGTGTAGATGTGGGCGCAAAGAGAGAAATCTACACACTGATCAATGAACTCAAGGACAAAGGACTCTGCATCTTATTAATGTCTTCGGATATGCCCGAACTGCTGGGTATCTCTGATCGTATCCTGGTATTATCACGGGGACGGATTACCGGCGAATTTACTCGCAGTCAGGCCACGCAAGAAGATATCATGCGTTGCGCCGTTGCCTAAGGAGTCACCATTATGAATATAAAACAGTTTGCCTCCGATAACAAATCCCTGATCGGGCTCCTATTACTCATGCTGCTGGTCTCTCTGGTCAGTCCGAGTTTTTTCAGCATCGATAATCTGTTCAACATTTTACGACAAACTTCGATCAACGGCATCATTGCTATGGGCATGACCTTTGTCATCCTCACTGCTGGGATTGATCTTTCAGTTGGCTCGGTGCTGGCCTTAACCGGTGCTATCTGTGCAAGCATGATCGCAGCGGATGTCAGCCTTCCCCTTGCACTGGCCGCAACTTTGGGCGCAGGTGCACTATTGGGGGCGGCCAATGGGGCAATTATCAGCTTTTTTGGAGTGCAACCTTTCATTGCCACCCTTGTCGGCATGACCATGGTTCGAGGAGCAACTCTGGTCTATTGCGATGGGCGTCCCATCTCTACTGGTGACTTTCCTGTTGCTGAATCATTCTACAATCTTGGGGCCGGTTATACTCTTGGCATTCCCAACCCTGTTATTATCGCTTTTGTCGTTTTCGCAATTTGCTGGTATGTGCTCAACCATACTCGTACAGGAAGGTACGTCTATGCCTTAGGTGGCAACGAACAGGTGGCCAGGCTGTCAGGTGTAAATGTTAATCGGATCAAGATGACAGTCTATATGATTTCCGGTGTGCTCTCAGCACTGGCAGGGATTATATTGACAGCCCGCCTGGAATCGGCCCAACCCACGGCCGGGTTGGCATATGAACTCGATGCCATTGCCGCTGTTGTCCTTGGGGGTACCAGCCTTATGGGCGGTAAAGGGCGTATTTTTGGAACCATTGTCGGTGCCCTGATCATTGGGGTGCTTAACAATGCGCTCAACCTTATGGATGTCTCATCGTATTTCCAGATGATCGCCAAAGGATCGGTCATCCTTTTAGCCGTGATTGTTGACAGTCGCGGTAAATCAACGCATTAACGCTAAAGAAGGAGGAGTACCCTATGAAAAAGGTAATACAACTGATTACTGCAACTGCAGTGTTTGCAGTGACGACAATGGCAGCCCAGGCCCAGGATACCCTGGCACTTGTAGTCTCGACCTTGAATAACCCGTTCTTCGTCAGCCTGAAAGAAGGCGCTGAAGCCAAAGCCCAAGAGTTAGATTACAAACTTCTCGTGCTGGACTCTCAGAACGATCCGGCAAAAGAATTAGCCAACGTTGAGGATGTCCTTAATAAAAAAATCGCCTTGCTATTGATTAACCCGACCGATTCAGACGCAGTGAAAAGCGCTATTAAAGCGGCCAATAGAAAAGATATACCTGTTGTAACCCTGGATCGTGGTGCCAACGGTGGCAAGGTCGTTTCTCATGTGGCTTCAGACAACGTACTCGGTGGAGAGATGGCCGGGAAATTGATTGTCGACACGTTAAAAGGTAAAGGTAAGGTTGTAGAGTTACAGGGTGTCCCAGGCACCTCAGCAGCTCGTGATCGCGGGGAAGGGTTCAATAAGGCAATCAAGGCTGCTGCTGGCATGGAGGTTGTAGCAAGCCAACCTGCTGATTTTGACCGCACAAAAGGGTTGAATGTCATGGAGAACATTCTTCAGGCTCAGCCAGAAATAGACGTAGTCTTTGCCCATAACGATGAGATGGCACTTGGTGCTATCAAGGCCATTCAGGCATCAAAACGTGATATACTGGTAGTTGGTTTTGACGGCACCGATGATGGTGTAAAGGCTGTTCAAGATGGTTCCATGCTGGCAACTGTCGCCCAGCAAGCTGGCAAGATAGGGGCCGTTGGCATTGAAGCCGCAGATAAAATCATCAAAGGCGAGAAAGTTGACGAATATACTCCAGTCGACTTGAAGCTGATCACAAAATAAAAATATGGTTTACACGGGGAGGCATCAACCTCCCCTTTGTTCTTATGAGTAGAAAAATCAGTATTAAAGATGTCGCGTTGCAAGCTGGAGTTTCAGTCTCTACAGTTTCCCACGTTATGAATGACACTCGTTTTGTTAAGCCGGAAACCAGGGACCGGGTGAATGCTGCGATGGGTAGCCTCAGATACCGCCCCTCTTTTCTGGCGAGAGCCTTGAAAAGTAATCGGACCATGACCATCGGTATGCTGGTGACAAACTCCACCAACCCTTTTTTTGCAGAGGTTGTTCACGGGCTGGAGGATAAATGTTTCCAACACGGTTACAGCCTGATTTTATGTAATACAGGGGAAGGCACCGAGCGACAACTGGCCTACCTCAAGACCTTGGTGATCAAACAAATTGACGCCTTAGTGGTCATGACAAACAATACTGACCCGGAATTCTACCGGGAACTGCGAGATTTAGATTATCTGCCCAAAGTAGTGTTAGATTCTGATGCAGAGATAGAGGCCTGCGTGGTAGGTGACGATTCCGTGTTTGGTGGCAGACTAGCAGCAGAATTTCTTACTAATCGTGGGTTCCGGCGCATCGGTTTCCTTACTGGGCCTGAAAACCATCCCAGGTCTCGGGATCGATGGAAAGGGTCGCTCCAGGCTCTGAAGAATGCAGGAATCGCTTCGGATTCCATTTTAAAAGTACCGGGTGAACTTACAATATCAGGTGGCTATAAGGCCATGCAGGAACTTCTGCAGAAAGGACGCCCTGACGCCCTCTTCGCCTTTAACGATCTCATGGCTATAGGGGCCTACCGGGCGGCTGTGGAGGCAGGTTTGGCAATTCCCCGTGATCTTTCTGTAATTGGATATGATGACTTGGAAATTGCTTCCTATTTGACCCCTGCTCTCACTACCATCCGACAACCAAGCTTTGGTCTAGGCGCCAAAGCGGCCGAGATTCTTTTTGAACACCTTGAGAATAAAACCACATTGCCTGCCACCTTGTCCCTTGAACCTCAGTTGGTGGTTCGGGATTCGGTTGCGGAAAGAAAAAAGGAGTAAACTATGGCTATTGTTGTATTTGGTTCCATTAACATTGACTTGGTCACCTACAGCCATAAATTACCACGTCCCGGTGAAACACTTCATGGACATCGTTATGTCATTGGCCTCGGAGGCAAAGGTTGCAACCAGGCAGCTGCTGTTGCCAAACTGGGCGGTGAGGTGCAATTGGTCGGCAGAATTGGTACCGACGATTTCGCACGATCAGCAACTACTCTTCTTCGGGAAAATGGCGTCCCCACTACACACATAGCCACCGATCAAGGTAGCGATACCGGCTTAGCCGTGATCAGTGTTGACAGTGCCGGAGAGAACTTCATCACAGTGATAGGTGGTGCTAATATGGCGATAAATTCAGATGATGTAGAGCGGAACCGTGACCTTTTCACTAAGGCCGAGCTGTTGCTGCTGCAAATGGAAATCCCTCTGGAACCGGCCATGATGGCAGCTGATTTAGTTAGACAAGGAGGAGGTAGAGTCATTTTTGATCCCGCTCCTGTTCCCCAAGCGGGAATTGCGAAAGAGATCTTGAAGCGGATAGACATAATCACTCCCAATGAAACTGAAACGGAACTTCTAACCGGCATATATCCTCATAACAAAAAGGAAGCCTGGAAGGCCGCCAAGGTGTTGCTTGACCAAGGGGTACTATCTGTTATTGTCAAGATGGGGTCAAAGGGTGCCTGTTATTGTACTTCTGAAAAGGTTATTGCCATTCCTCCTTACCAGGTTGAAGCCATCGATACGGTGGCGGCGGGCGACTGTTTCAATGGTGGGTTGGCTTATGCCCTGTCAGGTGGACAGGATATGGTCGAAGCTGTTCGATTTGCCTCTGCCTGTGGAGCTCTGTCAACAACCAAAGCTGGAGCATCCTCTTCAGCACCTACACTTGACCAAACGAAGTTACTCATGGGAAATGTGGCTGGTAAAGGGTGAACAAACTATAGCCAAAGAAATGCCCCCTATTTTCGTCTCTTCGCTTTGTACAATTGCTGATAGTGGCTCGACATTACTGCCATTAGGTGAACTTTATACAGTTACAATCATGGTAAATAGCGTATACACGTTCATCCTGCCCGGATATCAACGTAGCTACACCAGGTCTCGTTTGATCTTGTAATCCCAATTCTGGGAATAGACTCTCTTGTCACCTTCATATGCGTCAAGTTCTGCCCGAAGAAAAAAGTCACTGGCAGAAGAAGTCAGGACTGTTCGTGTGACGGTACGCACCAACCAGCCCCCCCTACTGAACTCCCGCTCCCAGAGTGTTTCACCTTTTACCGAATCGAAATCGTCTCCCTGGTAGCTATACCACTCTTTTGCCAGGCGGCTCATGGTGAGGTCTATCTCCTTGATATACTGAGATCCTGAATCACTTATCACCTCCAGTCGGGATATATCCGCGGCCAGATCACGGGTAACCTGCCAGTTATGATACTCTGGACGAACAACAGTCACCCTGAGAGGTGGTGCCGCCTCTGCATGTTCAAATTTTCTTAAGAGTCTGTCCGTGACCTGCGGGTTACGCACCGGCAGAAACAGACGGCTTTCGCCCGTATACAGCATAACAGCAGTGGATTCCGGAGCCGGCCAGGCCATAGGCCAATACGATGTCGACACAGCAACTCGTAAACGGTTGCCTGCAGGTATAACCTGCGCAACATAATTAAGTTTTATCCTGATCTTATATCGTTTACCCGGCACAAGAGGTTCAGGGTGCTCATGGCTGTCGCGATGGGTCAGATTCAGTAAACCGTAAGTAAATCGAGTCACTTTGTTGTCCTGCCCAATGTCTGAAAGCCGCACAGCCAGCATCGCAACAGGCTTGTCGGCTTCTATGTCCAGCTCCACTTCAGGTGCACCAAAAATCTCCAGCGGTTCAGACAATGGCGTACTGTCGTAAAATCTGGCACCACCATCCTCCATCCGTTGATCGTACGGCATGTCAGGTGCTGAAGCATATGAACACCACTTGCCGGCAAAGAGCCCAAGACCGAGGGGAGATTGCAGCCGGCAGCATTCAGTCCCTGCATCCTCACCAGGGTTTATCAGCATCCGGTCTTTGCCAAGCAAAAATTCTTTCTGCTGGATCCGTTCAGATGGCCAGGAGGATTCAGCAACCCAGCGTCCCGGGCGGCAATCGTAACTCGTCGTTGGCGGAACACTATCCTGCATCCAGACCCGTAGCATGGGTTCATCCATCACCCCCGTGTCGATATCTTTAAGCCAGGTATCCCACCAGCGTACGGCCTCCTGTAAAAAGCCAATGGCTGGTCCAGGTTTACCTACGTGTGGATACTTATGCCCCCAAGGGCCAATAAGCCCTTTACGGGGAACATTAAGTCCCGCCAGCAGGCGAAAGACAGCGTTTGAATACCCATCCGCCCAACCGCTAACCGCCATTACAGGGCACTTTATGGCATCAAAATTCTCGCAAACAGAACCATGTTTCCAATAATCGTCACGTCGCTGATGACGAAGCCATTTTTCCAGCCACAAACCGCTGCCTCGCAATCGCTCGAGCCACATGTCCCGCCACTTTTCGCCTACTATTTCGGGATCAGGCGGGCAGGAATTATACCCGAACATAGTGGATGCCCAGGATAGATTATCACCCAGCAGACAACCGCCCATCTGGTGCACATCATCAGCAAAACGATCATCTGTCGAGGAGGCGGTTATGATTGCGCCGAGTTGCGGTGGCTGCATTGCCGCCAGCTGTAAGCCATTAAATCCCCCCCCAGGATATCCCCATCATACCGACCTTTCCACTACACCAGGGCTGCTGTTCAAGCCACTGGATTACAGCAATACCGTCATCAAGTTCCTGCTGGAGGTATTCATCTTCCAAAATCCCTTCGGAATCACCACTCCCGCGCAGATCGACACGTATTCCAGCATAACCGTGTCCGGCAAAATAGGTATATATCTGGCTATCACGACTACGCACGGAGTCTCTTTTCCTGTACGGGATATATTCAAAAATAGCCGGCACGGGCTCAAACATAGCACTTTCGGGCAACCACAGTCGAGCTGCCAGCCGCACTCCATCCGGCATCGGAATCCAGAGATTTTCCTGCTGTACTACCTTATGTGCAAACTCCCTAATTATTTTCATTTGCCACTCTCACTGGGCTCAATGTTAAATGGTAGAAGAGACAAGGCAACCTGGTAATTTAACAACAATTCTTTTCCACTTGCTGCTCCCATAAAAAGGTCTGCGATTTCGTAACTGTAGCTATCCTGATCACGGAGGTCTGACAAGAGCATATCCTCCCGGATACTGATCAACACTTCCGTACCAGGAAAGGTATGTTTCACCTTGTCAATGGCCTCCTGATTAGGCACACTTCGTACGTATCCATCCTCATAACGCCGCAACATGAACTTTGCTGCTACCTCAAACGGTCCCTGCCTTGAAGGAAAATCCGGTCTCCTGCCCAAAGCGATATCTATCATGACGGCATGATGATATTCCCCATCCACCATCTTAAACAAAGGGCTGTGCGATTTTGATATGCGGGTATTTATTTCGAGCAAGGATATGGTATCCGCCTTCTCGTCCCAGTAAAACTCAATATTGAATGGGGCATTATCATACCCCATGCAGATCAGCGTCTTTGTCGTTGCTTCTGTCATGCGATCAAGAACTTGGGGTGGTAACGTAGAGGGATACTGATACCGTGTAAAACTTGTCTGTAAACGCCCCCCGCGGATGGAATCGACAGCCCCGTAAACATGAACCTCACCAGAATAGACATACCCTTCAAGGGTACATTGACGCCCTTTTGAGATTAAACTCTCAGCAATACAGTGGTAACCGTCCACCTCTCTGATCTCAGGAGGAAGATCGGCCCTGTTTAGAATAAAATTGAAAGGAGCGGCGTAACGCTCGATTTGCTCTCGTATCACTGAAAGACAGGCTTTGAACGCATCACGATCCTGAATAAGAAAGCCCAGATGAGAAAGAACTGATTTTACTGGTTTGAGCCAGAAAGGATATGGCAAGGTGCACTGTTCAATCACATTATCCTGAAACGGATCGATCCTGACGAATTGGGGAATATGCTCTGGTACAACCTTTGCCTGCAGCAGGCGGCTCCAATATTTGTGCTCACACTTCAGAACCGATTCAAGTGTCGGCCCTTCCAAACCGACATCCTGCCTGATGATTGGCAAGACTGTGCTTACAGGGAAATCCCAGAACCCAACAACAGCATCTATCCTTTCTTCAAAAGATAGTAGTGTTTGATGTGCCAACTCAAGGAACTCGCGAATTGGAAAGGTCTCACCACATTTGATTTCTTCATAAGACATTAGTGGGTGGAACCGGTACTGCTCGGCATGTTTCAATGACGTCAGCTGCTGTAGATGAAACTCATCAAGACCCGCAACAAAGATGTTTTTTGGCATGATATTCCCCCAGGAAGCTATAAGCTTTGAAGGTCATTGTTCTCCCAAGAATTCCGTAGACGTTAAAGAATCATTATGGAATTGAAAAGCAATCAGGGACTGGAATGGAGTGCTCTTAGTTAGAGGATATCAAAAGAGGCCCTGAGAAACAAGAAATCGTGTGGAAGAGACATTGTCGCTCATGAGAAAAAAATTGCTCCCTTTCGAAGAAACAAAAAGATTGATAGCATTTTCCTTTCACGCAGAGATGGTCGCAACAATTGATAAAACCTATTCTTACATTCGATTAAAAAACGTTACTATTCTGCATTAGAATAAATGACTGGTACTACTTTCGTTAAGCCGGACGATCTAGCACTTACATTTATTCTCGTTTAATGTGGGCCCGAAGTCATTATTGCGGGCCTCATTCTCACTAACTTGGCTCCATTGGCCGCTAAAGTGGACCTGCGCCTATTCTTATTTTCATATATTATGGTCCAAATTAAACAGTATTGCAGGTCTGAGTGTTTATCATTACGCTCCGGTACAACTAGTTCTTTGCAAACATCCTACCTGCTCAGGAGCTGGGTTAAATTTCAATTAACACAAAACCTTTTAAGCTGCTGAGAGATCTCCTGATAAGGTATCACAAGACAACCCCTTCACTGGCTTTGGAAATCATAGTTTTTGATTCTGTTCAATAAATACTTCTCAAATATTTTTTCTGTAAAGGTGGGTATTTTTTCCTGCAAATGAACGAGAGATATTGAATTAATTATCTCTGGGCTTGAAGTCTTGATATGAACAATCCGATCGCCATAAAGCTCGCGTTTAATAAGGTGCGATGCCACAACACCCATGCCAATATTGTTTTTTATAGCCGAAATAACTGCGTCGTGACTATCGACTGTCAGCACGTCACGAACGCTGACGTTTGGTTTTGAAAAATGATGTTTAAACCACTGCTTAATAGTCTGTATATCCTTATTGTAACTAATGAAATCTTGTTTTGACAATGAAACAAAGGAGAGATCATCTTTTATGGAATGATCATAATATTGCCTAGAGCAAGCGAGTATGACCACCTCTTCAACGACAGGGGAAAAATGGTACATGTCCAGACTGCCAATATGTGTACTCTTCGTTAGAAACAGATCAGCTAAAGCAAAATCAACACGCCCCTTCCTCAACATCGGCAAAAGCGTCTCAGGGGTTCCAAATGTCAGGGTGAAGGTTACTGCTGGATACTTCTCCCTGAAGCCTGCGATGATTGAAGGTAGATAGGTTTTTCCAAATTCTGTTGGAGCTCCAAAACGAATCTCGCCAGCAGGGTGATCTTTTGCCTGGCCCAAGTCTTTAAGATATACATCCAACGCTGTCATGAATGGCAGGACAATTCCATACAGCCGTTCCCCGGCCGCCGTCGGCACCAATTGTTTGTGTAGCCGAGTAAACAAAGGGCTGTTCGTTTCCCGTTCAAGTTTCTGGATGGTCTGGCTTACTGCTGATTGGCTTACATGCAGAACTGTTGCGGCAGCAACAATACTCCCCTGCGCAAACACATGATAAAAAACTTTTAATCGATCCAGATTCTCAAGCATAAGTAATTCTTAACCTAAGGTTTATTTTATATAATTATAATTATTACTCCACGCCCTTTATAATTGCAATATGAGATCCTTAACCCATGTCAGCGAGAGGTACGTATGTCGGAATTGAACAATTACATAGGCAGCTGGTATTATGCTTACATTCCAACCCTCAGTTTTATACACAGGCTCCTTTCCAACTGCAGAGATGAGCTTTTTTATCTACTTTTACCTGAAGATACTACTGAGGGAATAGTGGGCAGACAAAGTGAATCAACAGGATATACATCAAATAATACCCGCGCCATGATCAAAGGCGTGTTCTGGACAATTGGTTCTATAGTCATCTCCCTGGCCATTGGGCAGCTAAACTGATACAACCCCACGTTGTTCTAACTCAACGCGCTGCCCTTAATAATGAGCTATGAGTAATCATATGAACAGAGTAGCCAGTCATTTATATTTTCACACAACAGATAAGGTACAGATGTAATGCATTTTGATATTATGCCATTAGCTGTTTTCGTCCTGGTAACAACATTCACCCCAGGGCCGGGCAATATAGCGAGTGCGGCTATGGGAATGTTATACGGCTACAGGCGTACATTGCAATTCTTGTCCGGAATCGTCACAGGCTATCTTCTGGTTATGCTGGTATGTGCTTTTCTATCCAGTGCACTCTTACGGATCATTCCTACTCTTGAGCCTGCGCTTCGTTTATTTGGTGCTGGTTATATCCTTTGGCTGGCCTACGGTACCGCTTGTTCAAGCTATAGCTTTTCTTCAAAGGAAAAACCACCAATGTTGTTCAAACATGGTTTTTTACTGCAATCCCTTAACCCTAAGGCAATAATATTTGGCATAACTCTTTACACAACGTTTCTATCAAACATCTCCAGTAGTCCATTATTACTCAGCATTTCCACTCTATTTTTGGCAGCTGTGACGTTTTGTTCAGTTTCACTCTGGGCATTTAGCGGTGTCCGAATTGGTGAACATCTCCACTTGGCACACATACGGAAATGGGTTAATTTTATCTTAGTTACACTTCTCATTTATTGCGCCGCAAACATGTCAGGCTTATTCTGACAGAACCAATTGAACGGACTGGTAAAAAATTCCTTTACTGCTCAAATACATGAAGAAACTCATCACCAGGGTTCAGAATTGCACTCTCTGCTCTGACCATCTGCCTCAGGGTGTTCGCCCTGTATTACAAGCGGATTCGCAAGCTAGAATTCTGATCGCAGGGCAAGCGCCTGGTCGAAAAGTACATGCATCGGGAATACCCTTCGATGATGCAAGTGGGGACCGCTTACGAAAATGGATGGGGATTGAACGGGAGACTTTCTATGATGCCAGAGTAGTAGCACTCCTGCCTATGGGTTTTTGTTATCCGGGAAGCGGAAAATCAGGCGATCTCCCACCCCGCAAAGAATGTGTTGCTACCTGGCACAGGCAACTACTCGACGAACTTACCAACATTCAACTCACCCTTGTCATTGGGCAATATGCACTTAAGTACCACCTTCCTGAAGCAAAAGGTAATTTGACAGAGATTGTTCGGGCATATCAGACAACACGGTCCTCTATTATTCCTTTACCTCACCCAAGCCCGAGGAACAACATCTGGTTTAAGAAGAATCCATGGTTCGTGAGTGAAATAATACCACGTTTACAAGAGCGCATTTGCACTATCATCTCTCCAGTCCCCTGAGTCCCCTGGCCTGGCAGAGCTGACCTCAGTGCACGCATGGAGCACCATCCCTTATCAGTTGACACTCCTGCAGCCCTTACTCTTTGGTATAGACCTCACTCTCTGCCCCCATGAAACTGTTCCAGGCAAACCAGTAACTCACTCGTCCAGGAATTCGAGCAAGCGTCTCACCGGCTGGCCCTAACAGGAAATCCTCTTGAACAGTCCACACACCCTTCTCACTCAGGAGCTGTTTACTGTCACCGCCAGCACTGAAATGTTCTTCTCCACGAAGATAGGCTTGAACAGTCCTTGTACCAGGATCGCCCAGCAAAACGATTGCTACATTGCCAACCTGATCGTTTATGATCTTCGCAGAGGTAAACGTATCCAGTGGCCATGCTTTCATCCCACCAGGCTGAACTATGCCAAAGACCAGATCCTTAGGTTTGAGATTGCCCCTCTCTTCTACCTGAACAGGAAACATAAGGTCCGGACTGGCAAAGTATTTTTTATATGGACCACCTGAACTGTAATCTCTCTCATACCCGGTATCCTGGCTAAGCACAGTGGTCGAGGGGTGATCGAGTTTCCATTTCCCCCAGGAGGTTGTCACTAAAGGCCTGACATGGAGCTGTATATCATTTTTTTGTAATTTGCCACTCACCGGGCGACCTGTGAACTGGTTCCAGAGACTGTCCGTCTGGTGGTCAAACATCAGCTTGTTCGATCTGTAGAGCAAACCGCTGGAGTCAAAGGTGAACGGTTTCGCCCTACCTTCCACTTGCCCTTCATATAATATCCCTGTTCCACAGAGTGTACAATAGGCGAGCGAGACAGGAATTCCGCCTAGAATATCATTAGCCATCTCATGCCAACCGAGAATACGTAAAGGGTAAGCACGCGCCTCATTATTGATTACCGCCCCAAAAACCAGATCACTGTCGAGCAGATAATCCGCCTTGTCAGCAGAAATAGTTGGAGAATACTCCAGCGCCGGGATACCACCAACCTTCACACCACCCCAGGTGATCTCTTCCAAGCGAATATTCAGGTTTTCAGGTTGTGCACGATCGTCACCTATAAATCTGAGAAACTGGATATCGAGTTGGCTGTATAGGAAAATCTTTAACGGCCTATAGCTATTGTGTGGAGTGACTTCCGGGTGATCCTGTTGCCACACCATAGCCTCGAACCAACTGTCGATCCTCTCTCCGGTCAGTTTGCTTATCACCTCCAGAATTGCCGGGTCATTTCCTCGAAAACGCATAACCAGAATAAGTGAAGAAATTATATCTTGTTTGTTACGCTCGGAAAGTTTAGCAAGAGGTTCCTTCCGCCCCTCAGGAGAAGCCAACAACACTGCCCGCACCAGATTATCAGGATCATATTCTTCTCCGCACAGTTTAGTGGAAACGGCTGCAAGAGATACAACGACAAGAAGTGCGACAAAACAGTGCTTGAACATGAGTTACCCTATGAGTGAATGGAATAATGTGGCCAACATAATTGGACAATATTCTAAAACTGTTTTCCAGAATATCATAGTTTTTTCAAATCATTATAAGAGAAATCATTGAATACCATCTGACATTGCAGAATTATAACCAATCCCCCTTCATGCGTGAGTAAAACCTTCACCACTACATGAACGTATTCGAGGTGACCGCAAAAATTGGCATAGGTAGTTATCTATACAGAAGACCTGTAAGAAAACAGGGAGAGCCTTGGTAATTACAAACTCAAGGCTGTCAGGATGAGTCTTTTATCCTCAAAAATAATTTTCCCAGCACGTTTAAGAGCACTCATTGCCCTGGTTATACTGACTCGATGCGCACCAGTTAAAAAACCCAGGTCTTCATGAGTGAGGGGAAATTGAATAACAACTCCTCGTGAACTGGTCGTGCCATGTTCTTTGGCAACATTGCATAGAACTCTGTAGAGTCGCTCTTCAATATTCGTAACAGCCAGGCTACCTACCTGACTGGTAAGCCATGAAACTCTATCACTCAAATTTTTAATTACCTGAAGCCCTATATTCGGATTTTTGAGAACGAGGTCTTCAAACTGACTTCGGCTGAACCCGCAGGTCAGTGTGTCCTCGAGACAAATGGCACTCACTGGATATAGTCCCTGGTCTGAAAAAACATTTTCACCTACAAAATCTCCATCCTTTCGAATATCCAGAGTCAGTTCAATGCCATCTTCAAAGACTTTTACCAGCTTAACGCGGCCACCTTTTATAAGAAATAGTTCTTCCGCCGGATCAGACTGCATGAAGAGCTGCTCTCCCTTCACCATCTTGTTGCGATTTGCACCCTGAGTCAATTCTGTTAATTCTGCTGGTGAAAGATTCTCAAACATCCACAGATGGCCCAGACAGGTTGATGACAGTTCAACATCCGGTCCGGCAATTTGCTGACAAAGACAACTCATAATTCCCCTCCTCCTACCTCATCATTCATTACTCATTGTCTACTTTTTCCAACTACCCATTCAAGCAGAGCAGCTGAATCAGTGGAACCTATTGAATGTTCCCTGTTAGAAGCACACCAAACCTTGAATACTCATTCAAAATATAACGTGGAACCCCCCTTGTCAACAACATCTTGAATGACTATTCAATATTATATTGTATAATATTCCTGTATTTCTCATAATCCCGACACAAGAAAAGGAGGTAACCAAATGGCAAGAGCCCAGTTTGACAGAAGTGAAGTTATAGATAAATCGATTGAACTCTTTTGGCAAAATGGATTCAGTGCGTCTTCAATGCAGCAAGTAGTTAAAACTACCGGCCTCAAGCCAGGTTCTATCTATCTTGCCTTTGGTAATAAAGAAGCCCTGTTCCGTGAATCATTGGAGAGTTATGCAAAAAAACGATCGGCCCAAATGCGCAGTTTACTTGATGTGGCACCAAGTGTCGGTGAAGGCATTTGTACACTCCTGGAGTCAATTATTCAAGAATCCACAAAGGAAAATTATTGCAGCTGTTTCCTCATCAAAACCCAACTTGAACTAGCGGCTGAAGGAGGCGAACTTCATGATTTTGCATCTGCTAAATTAGGTGAGGTAGAAGCACTGCTCCAGAGTTATCTTGAAAAAGAATTCGGTAAAACGGTGGGCCAACAGCGTGCAGTTAGCCTCATGTTACACATTTTTGGTGTGAGAGTTTATGGTTATCAAAGGGGCTCCGCTGACCGTATGCGTCAAGGGTTGCGGGAAGGTTTACCCTGGCTCCCCTGGTAATAAAATGGTCGAACGCACCATACCGAAAAATTCAAAATATTTACCCGCACTTAAAGAACATCTAGCTGAAATACCCGATGAATATCAGAAGTCGATGCTCAAGTTGCTGCAGTGAACTTCAAAGATAGCAGCAACCTTTCGAACAGTATAATAAATATTAGAAAACCAATCCATTCTCTAGCCAGAAATTCTTACCAGCTCAGCTAGTATCTGTTTCTACTGAATCAATGGAGTCCATTCTCTATGGATTACCAAGAATGTTTCACCTGTCACTAACATATGGATTAATCTATGAATAAGACAATAATAACTTCAGTTATCTGATAAATCATGAGATGGTTAAACAGATAAATTGCCATCCATACAAAAAACGGCTTTACTACCCCTTACATATGAAAATGCATTCTTTGGCAGGAGGAGAATATGGTGCAAGATGGTTCAAAAGACCGCACTGACAGGGTCAAGGAACTAGAGAAAGAATTAAAGGATTTGAGAGCTTTCTGTGAGAAACAGCTTATAGAAAATTTATCTAAATATAAAAGGGTTATAGATTCCACCTCTGAAGGCTACCTGGAACTCGATCTTGAATTAATCATTACCGATTGTAACGAAACTATTTTGACACTGCTTGGCAAGGATAAAGCAGGAATGTTGGGTAAGGCCATTGACACCTTTTACGATAAAAGTGGTGTTATCGCACATTTTGCAAGCAGGAATCACCTAAGTTTTGAGGCAAACTTCAAGAGCGCAACTGAGGAAACAATTCCTCTCCTTTGTAAACGTAGCATCATCCACGATTCCCAAAGAAAACCTCGTGGTTATCTTGTTCTTCTGACTGATTTAACTGAATTAAAGAAAACACAGGAGAATTTACAAGCGGCACAAAATCGCTATCAAACAATGTATGAAAATGCCGCTCAGGGAATGTATCAATGCACTCTTGAAGGATATTTCATAAGCGTTAACCCTGCTCTTGCCAAGGCTTTTGGCTTTAAAAAGACAACTGACCTTCTAAACTACCCAGGGGGTGTTACACGTCTCTACAAAAACCCCGACGATCGCCAGGCTATGCTTTCTGTATTAATGGAAAAACAGGTTGTTAAAAATTTTGAAACAGAAATGGTAAGACCTGATGGTACAGCTGTCTGGGGTCTCATCAACGCCAGACTTGCAGAAGGCGAACATGGCAATACCATTATTGAAGGGATCCTGATTGACAACACAGAAAAAAAATTGGCTGAAGAAAAACTACGATTGAGTAGAGAGCGATTCCGATATCTTGCAAACCACGACAACCTGACAAAATTATACAACACCCGGTATCTCTACAAAGCTCTGGATGACCTAATAATAAAATGCCAGGAAACCGGTCAAACGTTTTCTCTGGTCTTCCTTGATATGGATAATTTCAAGCGCGTTGTTGACACATATGGTCATCTGAATGGAAGCCAGGCTTTGAAAGAAGTTGGCAAAACCCTGAATGAAAGCTTGAAGGAACCGGCTTTTGGCGTCGCCTATGGTGGGGATGAATTTGTTCTTGTTCTGCCCGAAAAAGGAAAAGAGGAAGCACTCAACCAGATTCAGGAAGTACGTACTCGTATGAAAGAAACGACTTACCTGAAAAGTAAGGGGCTGGAAGTGCATATGTCTGCCAGTTTTGGAATAGCCACATTTCCAGATGATGCGGTTGATCGAGAAGGTCTTCTTGCATTGGCCGATGAAGCAATGTTCCATATCAAATCACAGGGTAAGGATGCAATTGGAACCAGGACCTGATCCGAGTTGGCATACCAGACGGTTTCGCTGTAGTATGCAAAAGGAGTCTCTCACAACATAGAGGCCTCTCATAAAATTTTTCATCGGTACACTCCTGAAAGTACCGTGTGCTTACCGTTAACTGTAGGAAGTTACAAATAATAAAAAATTTAAACGGGGTCAGTAGCAGGTTCTCTCCTCTTCTGTTAATATCCAATGACTTCAGTGTGAGACGTTCTGAGGATCTGGGGACAGTTAAGAAGGCCTGCAGGGTAAATATTATCGTGTTCTGGAGGGGGTTGATAGATGTTATCTTTTTTACCATCACCAATGCTGGGCATTATTGCCGCGTGTATGCTTGTCATTAACACCTTGTTGCTGGGGCCACTCTTAATTGGAGTTTCCTTGCTCCGATTTTTTGTTCCTTTGCATGGCTGGCAACGCGGTTGTACTGCGGCGGCTATTACGATTGCTGAGGCATGGATTACATGTAATTCTTTTTGGATGAAGCTGACCCAGCATATGCAGTGGGATGTAGAGGGAATTGAACAGCTCGACAAAAAACAATGGTACCTGGTAACATCTAATCATCAATCCTGGGCTGACATTTTTATCCTTCAGCATTTACTTAACCGTAAAATTCCAATGCTCAAGTTCTTTCTCAAGCGACAATTGATTTGGGTGCCTGTGATAGGGCTCTGCTGGTGGGCCTTAGACTTCCCCTTTATGAAACGGTATAGCAAAGAGTACCTCCAAAAAAATCCTCACAAACGAGGGCAGGATCTTGAAAGTACCCGCCGTGCCTGTGAGAAGTTCAAATATCTGCCGGTCGCAGTTATTAACTTCCTCGAAGGAACACGCTTCACACCGCCTAAGCATCAGGCGCAGCAATCCCCTTATCAGTGGTTATTAAAACCCAAGGCTGGTGGTATCGCTTTTGTTGTTGGTGCATTGGGCGATAATCTCAATACCTTACTTGATGTTACCATAGCGTACCCGGGGCACAAGCAGCCTTCTTTTCTAGACTTTATGTGTGGCAGGGTGAATAAGGTTTATGTTCGTGTACAACAAAAACCAATACCTAAGCAGTTTTTAAATCGCAATTACCATGAAGATGAAACTTTTCGATACGAGTTCCAGCAATGGGTTACACAGCTGTGGCATGAGAAAGATGCACTAATGGCTCAACTCCACCAGCAACAGGGTAACTAGTTCAGGACAACTGGATTTTTTATGATTCCTGCCAACTAAACCTGTATCTACTTACCGTAAGTGTCACGCTTTCACTCAAGTCGAATGTCGACTGTTAGACGTACGGCTTGATAAAAACCTTTATCGCAGCAGTTTTACTGTCGTTGACACTAACAGATTTCTACCTGTCAACAAGTTCGACATTATAACACAATTGACAAAACCTCACTCTCTGTTGCAGCAGTAACTGCTTTCACTGCTAAGAGACCGTTCTTGGCCTTAGCCACATATCGTATCTACCACAAAGGCGTAGTCTCGAAGCTTTTTTCATCTGTAATGTCAACTAATTCTGGATAAATCGAGTTCGATCCGTTAACCTAAATGACATACTTATTTACCTTTTGCAAACTGCTTCACCCCTCTTTCTTAAATAATCTGATATTGGTTGTAGTTTTTTCATTCTGTATACGGAATTCACCTCATAGTGTTTCTAACCATGTTCTGTCAACAGTAAGGAGAATTATCATGAAAAGCATGCGCTTTCACTTACCATATCCTTTTATCTTCATGCTTTTGCTTACGCTCACATTTACATCAACATTGGTAAAGGCAGCAGATAGCGATCCATTCAGAGACAGATTAACAGGTGACTGGGGCGGCTGGCGAACAAAGATGGAAGATGCAGGAGCTGTTTTCAACTTAAACTATACAGCAGAACCTGCACGATCAATATCCGGAGGATATGAGGAAGACAGTACATATTTGCATAACATAAACGCAGAGCTAAAACTCAATCTTGATAAGCTCATCGGATTCCCCAAAACCACCTTTCTGGTAAAATACTCCAGCAGAAGCGGTGACAACCTTTCAGAGGATCATGTAGCTCCGGGTTACGCAGAAAATGGCCGCTACGCATATGGTGAATATTTCAACAAGAGCCAAGAGGCGTATGGTGGTCAAACCACCAAGGTGGTCAACTTCCAGTTAACGACCCAAGTAACAGATGATATGAGTGTTGACTATGGTCGTCTTGTCATGAACGACCTCTTTCTTCGCTCTGATCTCTATTGCAACTTCATGAACAACGCTATCTGTGGTAGCCCCAAAGGAGTTTTTACCCCCTACGCTCTGAACGCCTACCCGGACGCCACACTTGGTATCCACGCCCAATACACCGCAAATGAAATGCTGGACTTAAAGCTTGGCGTCTTTGATGGTGGTTGGACTAAACAGTATAAAGATGGCTGGGACTGGCAAATGGGCAGAAATGGGGCAGCCTACACTGGTGAGATACAACTCTTTTTTGACAGAGCCCCAAAAGGTGGAGCACAGCGGGTACTGAAATTTGGAGCAAACTACCACTCTGGCGATTTCACCAATCTCAAAACCGGAAACGAATCCAAAGGACAGACATCCCTCTATATGCTGGCAGACTGGTGGCTGACACATGAGGCTATTGACCCTACACAGGGTTTATCAATATTTGGATCGGTCGTACACAATACAGACAAAAAGATCGCCGCGCTGACCAACTCGTTCACTCTGGGCACTGTCTATCAGGGCATTATCCCCGATCGAAACCGCGACAAACTTGGCTTCATGGTCACCTATGCAGAACATTCTAAATATAATACCTATACAGATGACTATGTGTCGGACAAAAAACGAGACAGCGAGACGGTGTTTGAGCTAACCTATAACTTCGTCTTCGACTATGGCATCCAGATCATGCCCTCAGTGCAATATATTGTGAACCCAAATGGTTCTAGAGACTTAGATGACGCTACTGTTGTCGGACTCAAATGTAGCGTGAGTATATAACCAGCAAGCGAAGAGGCTGTAATGGAAAATGTAATCATCAAGGCGCCACTAACAGGCGTCATCTTCCCAATAGAACAGGTTCCAGACCCTGTTTTTTCACAGAAAATGGTCGGAGACGGCATCTCAATCGACCCTGCCAATCATCGCTTGACAGCTCCGTGTGATGGCGTTGTCGCTCAAATACACAACGCACTTCATGCCGTGACCATCACCCACGACTCCGGACTTGAAGTGATGATGCACATAGGCATCGACACCGTATCCTTAAAGTCCATGGGATTCAAAGTTGATACCAAGGAAGGCGAACGAGTAAAGATGGGTGATATCCTCGTCACATTTGATAGTGATTATATCGCCACCAATGCAAAAAGCCTCCTCACCCAGATCATACTTACCAACGGTGAAATTGTGGAGACCGTCAGCAAGGCAGAGGGCTATGCCGTTGCTGGCGAGACCGACCTCTTGACGGTGAGTCTTAAACAGCAATTAGTTTCCGACACAACGACTAACGGTCACCAGATTATCTCTGAGGCCGTTATCATTCCCAACACTACCGGCCTGCATGCACGACCAGCTGCAGTCCTCGCCGGTTTTGCCAAAAAATTTGACGCACGAATTGAGTTGCTAAAAGGAGACCAGCACGCCAATGCAAAGAGCGTAGTTTCTATTATGAAGCTCAACATCTCCCATCTCGACAAGGTACAACTTGCTGCCACTGGTTCAGACGCACAGGAGGCTCTTGATGAATTGCTGCCACATCTGAAAAGCGGCCTTGGTGATGAGGGCACCACCCCCATCACATCTCCTGCCACCATGGAAAAAACACCAGACCAGGCCCAACCGACCCGACCACAATCGGGCGACCCGTCACTACTTCTAGGTGTTGTTGCTGCCCCCGGACTTGCAATAGGCAAAGCCTTCCAGATAAAAGAAGAGACATTTGAGTTCGCAGAAGAGGCCGAAGACAGCCACCGAGAAAATGTACGATTAGACAAGGCGATTGAGGAAGCAAAAAACCATTTAGAAGCGCTCCAAAACAATCTTCATAAACAGGCCTCTCCGGGGAAGGCAGCCATCTTTGCAGCCCACCGCGAAATACTTGATGACCCAGATCTTATAGATATGGCACGTAGCCTTACTTCAAAAGGTAAGAGTGCAGAATATGCATGGGAAAACGGTTACACATCCATTGCTGATCAGCTCAGCCAGTTGAATAATGAAATTCTTGCGGCTCGTGCCAACGATGTTAAAGATGTTGGTAAAAGAGTGCTGCGAATACTGACTGGCAAAAAATCTGATGAACAACACATCCCCGAAGGTTCTATTCTCATAGCGGAGGAACTGACGCCCTCTTTTACAGCAACCATCGACACATCACTGGTTAAAGGATTCTGCACCACCACCGGTGGTTCTACCTCACACGTTGCTATATTGGCCCGCTCCCTTAACCTCGCCGCAATAGCAGGCATTGAGGCTGCAGCACTCGATATAACAAACGGAACACCGCTTATCCTGGATGCCAACAAAGGCTCTCTGAAGATCAACCCAACCAAAGAATATAGTGAAGAGATCGCAAAGAGGCAGGCCGACCTTCTAGAACAGCAGAAAAGCGATCTTGCAAAAGCAATGGAACCAGCCGTCACCAGCGACGGCAAGACACTCGAAGTAGTGGCCAATATTGGTGGCGTCAAAGATGTCCCTGACTCAATCAGACTCGGCGGAGAGGGAGTTGGCTTGCTGCGCTCTGAGTTCCTCTTCATGGGTCGCATGACACCACCAACAGAAGAGGAGCAGTACCAAGCCTATCGAGAAATTGTTGAAGCCCTGCAAGGCAGGCCTCTGATTATAAGAACCCTTGATGTTGGTGGTGATAAGCCACTACCATATTTACCATTGCCAGCTGAAGAAAATCCGTTTCTTGGCCAACGTGGTATTCGTATTGGCCTTGAACGGCCCGATATTTTTCGAGTCCAGGCCCGCGCCATCCTTCGCGCTGCCAGCCACGGAAAGATTCGTATAATGTTCCCAATGATTGCAACGATAGCCGAACTACATGCTGCCAAGGTAATGCTGGAGGAAGAGCGCACTACACTTCAAACTGAACCGATTGAGATTGGCATCATGGTTGAAGTCCCATCAACCGCTGTCATGGCCGAGCAGTTTGCAAAAGAAGTTGATTTCTTCTCTGTTGGTACAAACGACCTGACACAATACACCCTGGCAATGGATCGTGGTCACCCTAAACTCGCGGCAATGGTCGATGGACTTAATCCAGCAGTCCTGATGCTCATTAAACAGGCTGCTGATGGTGCACATAGCCAAGGGAAATGGCTTGGTGTTTGCGGGGGAATTGCCTCAGACCCACAGGCCATACCTGTACTGATTGGCCTCGGTGTAGATGAATTTTCTGTCTCTGTACCATCTTTGCCAACTATCAAGGCAGAAGTTCGCAGATGGGCAGCCAGCCATTGTCAGACCCTGGCAGATCAGGCCTTAAGATGCTCTTCCGGTAAAGAGGTGCGTGAACTCGTAGAACAAAACATATCAGGAGAGCGATCATGAAAAAGCTCTGGAACAGCTCCTTTGCCTTCCTACAGAAAATTGGTAAAGCGCTTATGCTACCGGTGGCCATACTTCCCGCTGCCGGTATCTTGCTCGGTGTTGGTAGTGCCGAGTTTGCCATATTTCCTGACATTGTCAACAATACCATGAAGGCTGCAGGTGGGGCGATATTTGGTAACCTCGCTCTGCTATTTTCCATCGGTGTAGCTTTAGGACTAACCAAAAATGACGGAGTTGCTGCCCTTTCTGCCACTGTAGGTTATGCCGTACTTGTGGCAACTCTGGGGGTTATTGCAAAGTTTTTTGACCTTGCGACCAGTACGGTTATGGGTATGGATTCCATTGATACCGGCGTCTTTGGTGGTATTTTTGTGGGTGGCGTTGCGGCGGCACTTTTCAATAGGTTTTATCGCATCAGTCTACCGCAGTATCTTGGCTTTTTCGCTGGAAAACGCTTTGTTCCAATCATCACTTCATTTGTTGCTATTGCCCTGGCTTGTGTACTGTCTGTTATTTGGCCACCTGTACAGTCAGCGATTAACGCCTTTTCTCATTACGCCACCACCGGGAATACTGCATTGGCAGTGGCAATGTACGGATTTGTCGAGAGGATGCTACTTCCCTTTGGTCTCCATCACATATGGAATGTTCCCTTCTTCTTTGAATTAGGCAGCTATACTACACCTAGTGGCGAAGTTGTACGAGGAGTGCTAAATCGCTTTTTCGCCGGTGATTATAACGCCGGTATACTGGGAGGCGGTTTTATTTTCAAGATGTTCGGTTTGCCTGCAGCAGCCCTTGCCATCTACCACACCGCCAAGCCGGAGAACAGAGTAAAGGTTGGCGGCATTATGATGTCCGCCGCCCTGACCTCTTTCCTGACAGGCATTACTGAACCGCTGGAGTTTTCATTCTTATTTCTCGCACCGCTTCTCTATCTTTCCCATGCAGTGTTGGCCTCACTCGCCTTTTTTGTAACCTATATCGTTGGAGCACGAATGGGCTACTCGTTTTCTCAAGGGCTGATTGATTACCTGCTCTTCTTTGCAATCGACATCAAGCCCTGGCTGATCTTGATCATCGGGCCAATATTTGCGACCATCTATTACACAGTATTCCGATTTGCCATCAATTTTTTTGACCTTAAAACACCAGGCCGTGAAGATGTGGAGCACGAAAGCGAAGATGCGAGAAATGTCACCGCCGATGCCATGGCCAAACAGCTTGTTCTTGCCTTTGGAGGCCGCTCAAATATAAAAAGCCTAGATGCCTGTATTACCCGTCTTCGTGTGGAGGTAAACGAAATGGGTAAAGCAAATCCCGAACGGTTAAAGGCTCTCGGGGCAGCAGGAGTAGTCACTGTCGGTTCCGGCCTGCAGGCGATATTTGGCACTCGTTCGGAAAACCTCATGACCGAAATGAAACTGTATATGGAGCAAGCCGGTGACGATGCCGAACTCTCAGAGCAAGACCTCCCCTCCCAGATCCATTACAAAGCTGATACAACAAAACCCAAGTTACGAGATCCCGAAGCTCCGCAGAAGGTTGCCAGTTGGCTTGAAGCACTTGGCGGTAAAGATAACATTTCAAATGCCGAGTCCTGTGCCTATACGCGTCTACGGCTTAAGGTGAAAAATCATCAACTCATTAACGAAGAGGCCTTACGAAAAGGTGGTATCAAAGCTGTTGTCAAAATTAATGACGAATTGCTTCACCTCCTTGCCGGCTTAAATGCGGACCAATACGCAGCCGAAATGAGAGCTCAAATATCTGCAGAATAATCAATATAAACCACAGGTCACAACAGGTCACATCCATAAATGCCACCTGTTGTGATCTGTGCCACCCTGCATAAAAAGAAGACGGAAGGACACCATAGATGTACAGTTCCAAATGCTTTTCAAACTCTTTCCAGCCAGATGTAAAAAACTGCTATTGATATAATTTGTTCTCGCTGACCCATATTAAACGTCAGGTTTGAGGGTTTAGCATTGCGGACCACTACACATATTCCTCTATCTGCCACTACTGCTTCCTGTTATACTGTCGGGGAAGTATCTTAACCTAATACGATATCGGCAAATCATGACGAGACTGTAAAGTAAACCTCTAAGGAGTTCCTATTGGAAACCGTAAAGAAAAACATCTTGGTGGTGTATCATTCCCAGGGTGGCACCATGAAGGGTATGGCGACACGGTTCGCAGCAGGGGCGGCAAAAGAGGAGAACATTAAGGTGATCTTCAGAAAAGCAGCCGAAGCAACTGTAGAAGACCTGCTTAATTGTCACGGAATTGCAATTGGTTCGCCTGAATATTTCGGAACAATGGCAGGCATGATCAAGGATTTTTTTGATCGCACTTATACGGTTGCACATGAGAAAACGATTGGGCTGCCATATGTGATTTTTGTCTGTGCTGGAAATGATGGCAGAGGAGCAATTACCCAGATTGAACGACTTGCAGCCGGTTATAAATGGAAAAAGGTGCAGGAACACTTGAGGGTTGTCGGGTCACCCACCAATCAAGACGATAAAGCGCTGGAGGAACTTGGCCAAACCCTCGCAGCAGGAATCGACTTTGGTATTTTCTAACACCAAGACATGTAAATTACTTAAGGAAACATATCAGAATCCAACTATACTTCCAGATCAGGCATCTCTTTTTCGAGTAGTTTCTTAATAGCTTCTATTTGATCGGGATAAAGAGAATGTTTTTGGCTCGCAAAATATAGTATGTTTTTTATCGGTTTATAGCCCTCCCATAGCAAGGTAATGTTTCCCGCTTGAATATCCTTTACACATAGAAAGTCAGGTATAACTGCCAAGCCGGGCGAGGTAGAGAGATTTCTGATTATTGAATGGATGTTTGGAACAATGAAATTTGGTCTGAAGTCGGGGCGGGTATCGAAATTTGTCTGCCAAAAGCGGTGAAGATGCTCATTATCTCCAGCAATACCATACCAGGTCTGTGTTGACATCCAATTGAGAACCTCTAGCTTGTTGTTTGCTTTGAACGCAGGCTTGAATTGACTGATATCTGTTCCTTTGCCGGCAATAAGTATTATGTGTTCTTGAGAAAAAGGATGGAAAATCAAGTTGGTGTTCTCTATTTTGTGAGGGGTAACAACTATATCGATAATACCTTGGGCAAGTTTTTTCAAAAGTTCCCGGTATTCTCCAAATTCTGCTATAAGATTGAAATTCAATTCGGGCAGATGCTTCTCAAGACTTATCTGAAACGTTTCAAAACACATACCGGTTGTAATCGTCGTGATATCTTCACGGGTCGACTTCTGGAAATGCGTTTCTACTTCGTGCAACTGCTTCAAAGGATCAACTACAGAATTGTATAAGAGCTTTCCTCTTTCCGTCGGAATGAGCTTACGTGGCTGACGCTCAAATAATTTAAATCCCACATAACTCTCCAAAGAGCTTAAGTGCAGACTCGCTCCCGGTTGCGAGATGAACAACACTTCGGCAGCAGCTGTGAGGCTGCCTTTTTCATAAATTGTTTTGAAGGTTCTGAGCCATTCGAGATTAAGCATACCGATACCTATCATAATTATAATCCATTACCATGATTTGTCTTATTTGAGTAATTGCACAATCTGGTGCATTATGTCAATACAAAGCAAGGCTAACTCATTTTGAACCTTGAGACTCTTCACTACTATTCAAGAAACATAAACGAGACACAATGAAATATACAGAGCCAGTTTTTCGCCCACCCTTTGAGGCAGAGTCACTTTTACTGCAGGTTACTGTGGGATGCAGTCACAACAAGTGCAGTTTCTGTACAATGTACCGTGAGGTCGGCTTCAGTATGGAAAGCATTGAGCAAATCGAAAAAGATTTGCGCGAAGCACGGGAAGCTATTCCAAATGTGGAGCGCATATTCCTCGTAAATGCCGACCCCTTTGCCCTTAGCGCTGAAAGATTAAAAGCCATTGGTCAGAAGATTAATGAGATACTACCTGAAGTTCAGACGATCGCCATGTACGCATCCATTCTTAATGTGATGAGCAAAACAGATGACGAATTGAAAGAACTGCGTGCCCTGAAGTTCAACGATCTTAATATCGGTGTGGAATCGGGTCTTCCGGGAATGATGGAACGTTTCAACAAGGGGTATGATCTTGTGACTGCTAAAACCCAACTTGCACGGTTACAAAAAGCTGGGATCGACTTTAGCCTGAACATTATAATCGGCGGGGCCGGTACTGAGCATCATCTCGAAAATGCACGCGCCAACGGCACTCTGATCAACGAGACAGAGCCTACACTTATTTTTATAGCCAATCTTCACGTTGATCCAGGTAGTGAGCTGTTTGATGAGATGCAGCGCGGTGAGTTTGTAGAAAATACCTTGCGACAAAACCTTGAAGAAGAGATCGAACTTTTACAAAGCCTCACAGTTAATAACTGCTTCTTCTACGGGATGCACACGTCCAACACTGTGCCGGTACAGGGTATGTTACCACTCGCCAAAGAAACCATGCTGAAAAGGCTTGTAAATGGATTGGAAGCAATGGACGAACGGTTACTCGACTCCCGTAATCTGAAAAAGGGGCGCGAAGGGAACCTGATACTGTAGACAGAATTAGAAGCGCAACAGATGAGCAACCAAACAAAAACAACAGAGGAATAGTGCCATGCAACTCTTTGAAGAAACAAAAATCGGTAACATGAGCGTAAAAAACCGTTTCATACGTTCAGCACTATGGCTAAAAGGGGCTGAAGAAGACGGCCATATTACTGAGTTCATCCTCAATTCCTATGAGAATCTTGCCAAAGGAGGCGTCGGCCTGATTCTGACTGGATATGCTAACATTTCTGCTGAAGAGCAGCCGAATAGCAGAATGAAAGGAATTTACGATGATTCTTTCATCGATGAATACAGGCAATTGACAGACAAGGTACACAGCCAAGATTCCAAAATTGCATTGCAGATTGTCTTCGGAGGATCGCAGTCACAACACCCTCGTGCGGGTTCTATGAACATACTCGCACCGTCAGCCGTTGAAAACAGGGTGACTGGTCTGATGCCGAAAGAAGCAACCAAGGAAGATATCAAACGTATCGTCACCCTGTTTGGCGATGCGGCGGAACGAGCGAAAAGAGCAGGTTTTGATGGTGTACAGATCCATGCGGCCCATGGATATTTTCTCTCAATGTTCCTCACGCCCTATTATAACAGGCGAAGTGATGAATTTAACGGTGATATCCACAATCGGGCACGAATCATCTATGAAGTATTTAAGGAGATACACAGTCGGGTTGGAGCAGATTTCCCCGTCATGATCAAGTTGAACTGTGATGATTTTATGGATGATGGTGAAGGCTTGATCCTGGAAGATGCCATTGAGGTGTTTAAACGGCTTGCTGAATTGGGTGTAGACTTGATGGAAGTGAGTGGAACCAATGAGTCTTCTGGCAAAGGGTTAGCACCCGCCAGGACAAAACTCACATCTAGAGACAAAGAGTCCTATTTTCGTGAGGCAACAGCAGTGATCGCTGCTGCTGTAGATTGCCCGGTGGTGCTTATGGGAGGAAACAGGAGCACGGAATTGATGCAGGACATATTGGATACAACCAATATCAAATACTTTTCAATTGCCCGTCCGTTGCTTAGTGAACCGAACCTGATCAAAAAATGGGAAGAGACACCAGGTTACAAGCCCAAGTGTGTGTCTTGCAATAAGTGTTGGCTCAGTGAACCGAACAGCTGCATCTTAAAAAAACGAGCAGATCATAGCTGACCTCAATATATTGTTACGTGTAGATTTTTAAAAAAACAAAAAAGTAAGAAGAAGATTAGTCACAGAATATACGAATATTCTATACATTATTGAAGAATTCACCCAACAATGATAAACTGATTCATGGTTCTAGAATCTCTACGAGCAGACTACTGCCTCCTCCCGTATTGGCTTACGTTAAGGCCACCTTTAGTTGTGTCATCAATAGCTTATAAAATGACATTAAGAAGTAATCTTTATGACGAGGCAGTTGTACCATGACAGTAAAAAAACAGAAAAAGACAGCTGTTGAAAAGCATCCTGTACCGGTCAATGATTTAGAGACTACCAAAACATCTATGGTTACGACACAGGTTGTGCCCACCATCGTCGGAATTGGTGCTTCCGCTGGAGGGCTAGAGGCACTTGAGTTGTTTTTGAAAAATGTTCCCCCCGAGAGTGGTCTCTCTTTTGTCATCGTTCAGCATTTAGACCCAACCCACAAGGGCATAATGGGCGAGTTACTCCAGCGCTCCACAACTATGCCGGTTGCTCAGATAACGGACCGGATGTTAGTTGAGCCGGATCATGTCTATATTATCCCGCCGAACAGCGACTTATCCATTCTTCATGGGGTGCTGCACCTGCTCGAACCGGCATCCCCCCGCGGTCTGCGCCTGCCGATTGATTTCTTTTTCCGTGCCTTGGCTGAAGACCAGCATGAACGCAGTATTGGTGTTATCCTTTCCGGTATGGGGTCAGACGGCACTCTTGGCCTACGTGTCATTAAAGAAAACGCAGGGGCAGTTTTTGTGCAGTCTATGGCATCAGCCAAGTTTGACGGTATGCCACGTAGTGCTATTGAAGCGGGCCTTGCCGACATAGTTGCCCCGGCAGAAGAGCTTGCTGGCAGAATTATAACCTATTTACAGCATGTTCCACTCCTGACAACTCAGAAGAATATAACCCTTAAAGATACGAATTTGAGTAATCTCGAGAAAATCATCCTGCTGCTCCGTACTACTACAGGTCATGATTTTTCACTCTATAAAAAGAATACGCTATACCGTCGTATTGAAAGGCGCATGGGGCTGCACCAGTTGAACAAAATCACAGAGTATTTCCGATATCTCCAAACCAATTCTCAGGAAACCGAACTACTGTTTAAGGAACTGCTGATCGGTGTCACTGGTTTTTTTCGCGATCCAGAAGTATGGGAACAATTACGAAATGAAGTTATTCCAGCTTTGTTTAATGCCTACCCGCAGGGAGTCACCCTGAGAGCCTGGACTCCAGCATGTTCGACAGGCGAGGAAGCCTACTCACTCGCCATGGTTTTCCGTGAGGTACTAGAAAAAATACAACCTACCGGTCATTTTGCCTTACAAATTTTCGCCACCGATCTTGATCAAGATGCTATTGAAAAAGCCCGGCTTGGTGTTTTTCCTCCAAATGTCGCAGGGGATGTTTCCAAGGAACGGTTGCAACGCTTTTTTATTCAGGAAGAACGCGGTTACCGCATCAGTAAGGCTATCCGTGAAATGGTGATTTTTGCCCCGCAAAATCTGGTTATGGACCCACCCTTCACCAAACTTGACCTGCTAACCTGCAGGAACCTGCTTATCTATCTTGAATCTGACCTTCAAAAGAAACTCCTACCACTATTTCACTACAGCCTCAATCCAGGTGGAATTCTGGTGCTTGGAACCTCGGAATCCATCGGTCAGTCTAAAGACCTTTTTGTATCCCTCCCTGGCAAGACGAGGATTTATCGTCGTGAACAAAACAATATGAAAATGGATAAGATTGATTTCCCCCCCGCTTTTGCTCGTTCTCGGGTTGACATAATAGCCGAGACGCCTCCAGAACAGACAATACCTACAGCACCCAACCTGCAAGCGTTAACTGATGAGTTGCTTCTGCGGCGTTATTCACCGGCAGCAGTACTGGCTACGCAACGAGGAGACATTGTCTATATCAGTGCAAAGACCGGGAAGTACCTGGAACCTACCGTCGGTAAAGCTAACCTCAATATCTTCGCCATGGCCCGCGAGGGACTTGCTGGCACATTGAACGAAGGCTTTTCCAGGGCGGTCCGGGATAAAACCGTTGTGACGTTGAAAAGTGTGAAGATAGGAACCAATGGCGGTACTCTGGTTGTTGACGTTATTGTCCAGCCACTGTCAGAGCCCTCGACAATGCAGGGAATGGTCCTGATCGTTTTCCAGGATGTGCCCATACAATTGACCACGAAAACGGGTAGAAAAACTCAAAAGGACGATGCCCCCGATCTTCGTATTGACACGTTGTCCAAGGAGCTGCGACATTCCCGTGAGGAAGTACAAATCATTCGCGAAGAGATGCAGAGCTCTCAGGAGGAGCTTAAGTCAGCCAATGAAGAGTTACAAAGTACCAACGAAGAGCTACAGAGCACCAACGAGGAGCTGACCACCTCTAAGGAAGAAATGCAGTCTATGAATGAAGAGTTGCAGACGGTTAACCATGAACTGACGGCGAAGGTTGACGAGTTGTCGCGAGCCAGCGATGACATGAAGAACCTGCTCAACAGCACTGAAATTGCAACACTATTTCTTGATGATCAGTTGAAAGTGCGTCGTTTTACCACTTCGACAGTTACGCTCTTTAAGCTGATTCCCGGCGATGCAGGTCGGCCCATTACCGATCTGGTCAGTGAACTTGACTATCCAGACCTGGCAAAGGATGCGCGGGAGGTGTTAAATTCACTGATCGCCTTCGAGCGACAAGTCGCAACACGCGATGGACGTTGGTATTCTGTACGTATCATGCCATACCGTACTCAGGATAATCGCATTGATGGCGTGGTTATAACCTTTGTTGACATCAGTGAGCCTAAAGAGCTGGAAGCTACAATGATCGACGCATTGTCAGTTTTACAAACACGCAGTTCAAATCAGACAGTTAAGCTGAAATCAGCTGAGGAATTAACAGAAGTTTTGCAGAAGACACAGATACTGCTGGAAAGACGTTTGAAGGAGCAGGCGCTTGAATTGCGCCATGCACAGGGGGATATGTAGGCGACTTAAAAGAGGACTTGATGATAAATGATAAAGCCCTATAAACCAAACGATGCCACTGAACTACGTAAGCGCGCTCAGGAACAACTGGATAAACAGACATCTTCAGTTACTGAACCACTATCTGCTCACGAAGTGCGGCGACTACTGCACGAACTGGAAATCCACCAGATCGAGCTGGAGATGCAGAACGATGAACTCCGTCGTTCTAAAGCCGATTTGGAAGCATCCCAGGAGCGTCTTGTCGACCTCTATGATTTTGCCCCGGTTGGCTACTGTGTTATAAGCGAAGAAGGGCTGATTAAAGAGGCCAATCTAACAGCAGCCGATCTCCTGGAGGTCCCCCGAGGGGAACTTATTCAGCAGCCTCTCTCTCGGTTCATTCCAAAAGAAGATCAAGACACCTTCTATCTCTGTAAAAAAAGGCTCTTTGAGGAGGGTAATCCACAATCATGCAATCTACGGCTCATCCGATTCGATGGGGGGCCATTCTGGGCGCATCTGGAAACCACAATTGCACAAGATGAAAACGGAATGACAGTATGTCGCCTCGTATTGAATGACATCAGTGACCAAAAGAAAATTGAAGAAGCGCTCAGAGACATTCATCGTGAGAATCGGGAAATTCTCGAGAGCAGTACTGATGGGTTCATATCCCTGACCGATGAGATGATTATCACTTACGTCAACTCGGCGGCAGAGCGAATGTTCAACATGGCACGTATCGACGTGATCGGACAGAAATTGTTCGATGTCTTCCCTGAAGCCAGAGGAACAATTTTTGAAGAAAAATACTCCCAGGCAATTCAAACAAAATCTGTAATTTTTTTTCAAACTGAATTCACCGTGCCGCCTTACGCAAATTGGTATGACGTCCGTGTTTACCCCAAACCAGAAGGGATAACAATTTGTATTCAAGTCATTACAGAGCAGGTACGTGCGAAAGAAAAAAAGTCGAAAAGTGAATCGGTTAAACAGCAGCGTCAGAAGGCCAAAAGTCTTGGACGTATGGCTGGTGCAATCGCCCACCATTTCAACAACAAACTCTTTGTGGTTATGGGTTATCTGGACCTGGCAATTGACGGCTTAACCCAAGGCGAGATATCTAAAGAGAATCTCATCATCGCCAGGGAGGAAGCTGCTAAAGCTGCTGAAGTAAGCAAACTGATGCTCACGTATCTTGGTCAGGCAACTGGTAAGAAAAAATCACTGGATCTATCTGAACTTTGCTGTGAACTGAAACCATTGCTTGAGTTTTCTCTGCCAGATAATGTGATTCTGGAGACAGATCTGCAAAGCCCTGGACCAATCATAAAAGCGAACGCAGATCAGATCAGGCAGGTCCTTGTAAATCTTGTCACCAATGCCTGGGAGGCAGTTGGAGATTCTCCAGGTTCTATTCAGCTTAGTGTCAAGAAGGCGGCTCAGGTTGATATTCCCACTTCACAGAGGTTCCCCATTGACTGGCAGTCCGATAACACCTCATATGCTCATTTGGAAATACGGGATCAAGGCTGTGGAATTGCAGAAAACGACATTGATGAAGTATTTTCGCCCTTTTTCTCCACAAAGTTTACCGGTCGTGGCTTGGGTTTATCTGTTGTTCTTGGAATTGTAACTGCGCACGGTGGCGTTATCACACTAGACAGTTCCCGAGATCACGGGAGTGGTTTCAATGTCTTCTTACCGATAGCTGTGGAAACAATAGATCAGCAACCGACGACTATTGTACCTACAAAGGGAAATCAAGAGAGTGGCACGATATTACTGGTGGATGATGACGAAGTCGTTCTGGAAATTTCTACTCTTATGCTATCAACCCTGGGCTTTACTGTACTGACAGCTCTAGATGGGTGCCAAGCGGTGGATCTGTTTCAACAGCATAGGGAGGAGATCCGTCTGGTACTCTGCGATGTGGCCATGCCGCGGATGGATGGATGGGAAACACTGCATGCTTTAAGGAAAATTGTACCTGATATTCCTGTAATTCTCGCTAGTGGTTATGGTGAGAATCAGGTTATGCAGGGAATTCACCCTGAACACCCACAGGCCTTTTTAGGTAAACCGTATAGCATGGATGCCCTAAAAGACACTATTCAGCGTACCCTGAAAACGAGGAGGGAATAATCCCGCCTCGTTGGAAATATACAGTGTATGTAGATAGATTATTGACGAGGGCCAAACCAAGTTTTCAGATCAGATTCATATGAACACTATTGATGCTGTGATGTGTACTAGATACGATCCACATAGAAGGTATCTCGAAAACGGATTAAACACGTAAAACCATGATTAAACTCACATTCAATGGTTCCATGAAGTTGTGACTCTGTAAGCAAAAACAGACTCCGCAAGCCAAAAGTCTCTGTGTTTCTGACATCAATGTCATGGGGAATACCGACGCCATTGTCTGAGACAAGAAGCTCAATTTCCCCGGATGTTAAGCGATGAAGCCGGATACGAATTTCTCCATCCCGTTTTTCAGGAAAGCCATGTTTCAACGCATTGGAGATCAATTCATTCAATATCAGACCACACGGTATTGCCGTATCAATGAGCACACATACATTATCGAGATCAAAAACTAGCGAGATTTCCCCGGATCGCACTTCATAACTCTCGACCAATAGATGGGTCAGGCTATGAATGTAGTCATGCAGGTCAATTCGAGAAAGATTGTCAGTCTGATACAGGTGCTGATGGACCAAAGCCATAGACCGGATACGGTATTCCATGGCTTGCAGAATGTGTCGCATCTGCTCATTCTCGAGTTGATCTGACTGCAGAGCAAGCATGGAGGAAATGACAGCCATGTTATTTTTTGTGCGATGATAGAGTTCACGTAACAGAGTGTTTTTGTCCTCAAGTGCTGACTTGATATGGTCCTCCGCACGTTTTCGAGTGGTAATGTCCGTGATGGTCTTAAGCATTTTCTGATGACAGACGTGGTAGGTATCGCGATCATCATGCATAATACAATGTACGGGGGACCGTGCGAGCAGGGATGTACGTTCGATACCCACCATATCAGCATACGTAATATTGACCTGTGTTATCAAGCCGCGGTAATCTATGGTGAGATAGCCTACAGGTGCAAAATCGTACAACTCGCTGTAGCGTTGATTTGAGTCCTCCAGTTCACCTTGAATAAATCGGAGTTCCTGATTTTGCATCTCTAATTCAAGTTGGTGAACTTGAAGCTCATGTATCAGGCGTTGCATCTCCACTGACGAATAGCGTTCCAGATCAAGCGATTTCTCAGATAAGATGCGTTCTGCCTGTTGACGATTATCACCCATAGCTCTTAACCCAGTTGCCCTCTGCACAGGAGTCTTTCGATAACTTTTTCACACCGTTGGGGTGACGTAGGTCACTGCAAAAAGAGTGATATACGAGGGGCCAGCGACATCAAGCCAACTGCCATTTTGGTTACCGATGGATAACAGGTTGACTGCACACCTTAACCTTAAAATCGAATAACTTGCAGCTTTTTCCCTTTGTCTGCTTCAATTTTTTTCATCGATGTTTCATTTAGTCCACATCAGGAATGATATGTAATGAAGAAGAGTTTTGTACTATAGCCAAGACTATAATCACACGTTTACCGAATATGTATTATTCCGCTTGACCTGACACCCTCTACCTGTTAAGAACGTATACACGTAATACGATATTGATTTTCTTCACACTTCATGGTTTTAAGGGGTTCAATATGTTTCTACGATTGGTTCTTGTTATTTTTATCTCTATCATATTCTCCAGCGGAATCTCTGCACGAAATGTAACAGATGTCACCGGTAAAACAGTTGAGCTTCCTGATTCCATCGACCATGTTATCTGTTCTGGTTCGGGTTGTCTTCGCTTACTCACCTACCTTCAGGGCCAGGATATGATAGTGGGAGTTGACAGCATCGAAAACCGGCGAAGTACGTTTGATGCTCGGCCGTATGCGCTTGCAAACCCACAGTTTAAGAAAATGCCGATTTTTGGGGAGTTTCGGGGACGTGATAATCCTGAACAGATTTTAATTCTTACCCCACAACCCCAGGTGATTTTCAAAACCTACTCCCAGATGGGCTATGACCCATCAGAACTTCAGCAAAAAACTGGTATCCCGGTTGTTGTACTCAATTACGGCAACCTAACTCACTTTCGCCCCGAACTGTATACGTCTCTTCGTCTCATGGGCACGGTACTCGGAAAAGAAGAACGTGCAGAACAGCTTATTTCTTTTTTTGAGGAGACCATATCAGATCTTGAGCAACGTACCAAAAATATTTCGACTAAAAAGCATCCCGAAGTATATTTAGGTGGTGTGGCTTTTAAGGGGCCCCATGGATTTCAATCAACAGAGCCCACATATCCCCCTTTCAAATTTGTTCACGCATCTAACCTTGCGTATGATATTGCAATGACCAAAAAGGAGTTGAGCAACTCCAGCATTGCCAAAGAAAAGATTGTTGCCTGGGATCCCGATTTTATTTTTCTCGATCTTGCAACTCTTCAGTTAGGAGATGAGGCCGGTGGTCTGCACGAACTGAAAACGGACCCGGCATATCAGTCTCTCAGTTCAGTGAAAAATAACCGGGTATACGGCTTGCTTCCCTATAACTCCTATACGCAAAATTACGGTTCTATACTGGCTAACGCCTACTATATCGGCAAACTGCTCTATCCTGACCGATTTAACGATATCAATCCAGGCGAGAAAGCAGATGAAATTTATAGCTTTCTGGTAGACAAACCACTCTTTACAACCATGAACGGATTGTTCAGTAATCTGGTTTTCAAAAAGGTTCCGGTACAATAGCTATGCACTTTAATCACGGTCAGGTACCTGCGGAATATCGGCAATATATAGGCAGGAAAACACTGTTTATTATGATTGCAACTATTAGCCTTACGACAGCACTGGTTGTGGCTATATCTCTTGGCGCCGCCAATATATCAATATCTTCAGTGGCCAAAAGTCTGACAGGCCTGGTAACTTCCAAACAGATTGAGATGATTGTCTGGAATATAAGGTTACCCCAGGCACTAGCTTCCATCGTTGCCGGAGCTGGCCTGGCTGTTGCCGGTGCTGTTATGCAATCGATATTACGTAACCCACTCGGTTCACCATTTACCCTTGGAATTTCCCATGCGGCAGCCTTCGGTGCTGCATTATCTGTAATGGTGCTTGGAGGAGGGGTTATGACCTCCAGCAATGTGGGTGCCGTTTCAATCACCAACCCCTATGTTACAACCGCATCGGCCTTTCTTTTCAGTATCGGTGCTTCGTTATTGATTATAGGCGTTACTCGAACGCGAGGAGCCACACCGGAAGTAATGGTGCTCACCGGCGTGGCCCTGGGAGCTTTTTTCACAGCTGGAACCATGCTCCTACAGTTCTTTGCTGATGATATGCAACTGGCGGCCATGGTGTTTTGGACCTTTGGCGATACAGCCAGGGCAACCTGGACCGAGCTGGGTTTTATCACAACAGTTACTGTTGTCTGTGTGCTCTACTTTTTCGGGAATAGCTGGAACTATAATGCCATAGAAGCGGGTGACGAGACAGCCAAGGGCCTTGGAGTTCAGGTTGGTCGTGTCCGGCTGACAGGAATGTTACTCGCATCGATGTTGACGGCGGTTATAATTGCATTCCTCGGAATCATCGGTTTTGTGGGCCTGATTGTGCCACACATGGTTCGCCGGGTTATTGGATCAGATCACAGGTTTTTGCTGCCAGCTTGCCTTATAGTCGGAGGCGCCTTGCTGCTCGTATCCGATACAGTTGCAAGGCTGATACTCGCACCCCATATTCTACCGGTGTCCGTTCTAACTGCCTTCCTTGGCGCGCCGGCTTTTTTCTGGTTAATCATACGAGGAGGACGTCGATGATTCTGGACATCCAACAGCTCGCATTCGGCTACAACGGTCACCGCATACTTACCGACATCGATCTTCATGCGGAACCTGGAGAATTACTGGCAATACTTGGACCAAATGGCGTAGGCAAAACAACTCTACTCAAGTGCATTAACGGGATACATAATCCAGTTGCGGGAACTGTTCTGGTGGAGGATCGCAACGTCCTGAAAATGAGCCCTGACGAGATTGCCCTTGGTATTGGCTATGTTGCCCAGCGTAACGAGACAAGCCGGTTGACAGTTTTTGATGCGGTGCTGATGGGAAGAAAACCGCATATCAGGTGGCGGGTCGCCGAGCGTGACATGAAGGTGGTCGATGCGGCACTCCAGCAACTTGACCTTGCTCGACTCTCTTTACGCTATATCGATGAACTGAGCGGGGGTGAATTGCAAAAGGTGGCTATTGCCCGTGCGCTCGTTCAAGAACCACAATTGCTGCTACTTGATGAGCCAACCAGTTCACTCGATTTGCGAAACCAGATTAATATATTATCGGTCATTAGACACATTGTGGATAACCACCGGATTGCTGCAGTTATGACCATGCACGATCTCAATAGTGCCCTGCGGTATGCCGATCGCTACTGCTTTCTACGGGATGGCGTTGTTCACGCAGCATGTGACCGTTCTACTATATCCGCCGAAATAATTGAGGATGTGTATGGACTTCCTGTCTCAATTCATCATATCGACAATTGTCCAATCATCGTCCCGGAAGATCATTACAACTAAAAGGAGCTGAAAATGGCATGTACCTACTCTAAACAGACAATCGAAGACACAATAGCATTCCACGGGCATAACTGCCCGGGGCTCGCCATCGGTATTCGGGTTGCGGAATATGTTAAAAACGAATTTCCAGACACTCCACCGGCAGCCCTTGTTTGTGTTACTGAAACCGATATGTGCGGTGTGGATGCGATCCAGTACCTTACTGACTGTACCTATGGCAAAGGTAACCTGATTCACCATGATTACGGCAAAACAGCCTTTTCTTTTTATGATAGAGAAAATTCCAGAGGTATTCGGTTGCTCTTGAGGCCGAATTGCCGAGGTGAGAATTATCAGAAAATGGCTAACCTTATGGCAGAAAAAATTGCCGGAACCCTGTCGGAAGAGGATAACCAGAAATTGACTGATCTCCGGACCATGCTGGAAAGCAGGTTCATGTCACTATCGCTAAACGATATGTTTTCTCTTGAACAATTACAAGCCAGACCACCCCGCCCCGCACGCATACTGCAATCTATGACCTGCGAGAAATGTGGTGAAGAAACCATGGAGTCAAGAACTCGCCGCTTTGCAAGTAAGACTCTGTGCATACCGTGCTATCGGAAAATCGAACAGAAAATCTAAGTAGCTGTCTAAACACAATGGTAATCAGCGCCCTCCCCTATACACCGGATTAGAAATAACTAGTTAATGAGTGGAGGATCTGCAAAAAACAACTCTTTAAACAGCTCTTCCCCTCATAATCACAACCCTTTCCTCACAGGCATAATCTTCACATTTCCCTTTGTTTGGAAAATGAAAGATTACCCCATGTAAAATCCTCTGGTTCAACTGCAATGCCATTCACAATCGAGGAAGGACTATCTTTTAGTTGACTAGAAAGGATATCGGAGTTTTTGTTGTATGTGAACAAGACTGAGAGTTACAACCTGTATTAGTAAGAGGATATATAGGATATCTCAGAGCCGTCTACACCATTGGGTCATGCACCAAAGAAGGAATCGAATGAATAAAAGGCAGTTTATCGCGCATTGCCTGCGCTTGAATCACAAGTCATACATACTTGCAGTTGTACTCATTTTTATCGTGAACTGGCTTCAGGTAGAAATCCCGCATTATATCCAGCTTGCGATTGACTTAATTGATGATGCTTCAACGGTTGGCCATGAACAGCTCACAACCTATGTTTGGGTGGTTATGGTGATGGCCACTTCCATGGTTGTGGTTCGTATTTTCTCGCGTATCTATGCGCTTAATCCCGGGCGAATAACTGAAGCCGCGTTAAAAAGTGATCTGTTACAAAAGCTGAATCGTCTGCCAAACAGCTTTCATGAAAAGTTCGCCTCTGGAAAACTCATTTCAATTATCAATAATGATCTGACCGGCGTCCGACTGCTCTTTGGCGCAGGTTTTCTTCAGCTTATTAATGCGGTTTTTGCGCTTTCACTTACGCCGTTATGGATGTGGCGTATTTCACCCAAGCTGACGCTCTATTCGGCTATCCCCATTGCAGTTGCGTTTGTGATTTTTCGTATAGGCTTTAAGCGTATGAAAAAACTTCATACAGAGCATTTACTTCGTTTACAGGATCTTTCTGCTCAATTGATGAGTTTTTTATCCGGTATCGACATGATTAAAAACCAGCAGATGTCGCCCTGGGTAATGGCTGAAGCTGAAAAACTGAATCAACTTTTGCTGCGTTGCAGAATGCAGATTACCCGTATTCAGACATTTATTATACCAGTTCTGGACTACGCCAATAATCTGATGAAAATTCTGATTCTTGGACTCGGTGGATACATGCTGCTGAAGCAGCAGCTGACGCTTGGCGAAATTACCGCCTTTCTTTCGTATTCGGTATTACTGGCAACGCCGCTCATGCAGTTAGGTCGGGTAGCAACTATTTATCAGCGTGGAATGGTCAGTATTGACAGTGTGCAGACAATTCTGAACGCAGAAATTCCACAACAGGATTGTGCACATCTTTCCAGATCAGAGGCTGATGAGTTGAAAGGCAGGACACTTTCTGTACGAAACCTGAGCTTCAGCTATAAAGGTGATGAGCGATTAATTCTGAATAACATCAGCTTTGATATTCCTGCTGGTAAAAAAGTTGGTGTGCTGGGCAGTATCGGTGCGGGTAAAACAACGCTGGTTAATTGCCTGAACCATCATCTTGATGTTCCAGCGGGTACTATTTCTCTTGGCGATAAAGATGTGACAACTTTTGCTCGTAAGGACTTACGTCGCTACATAAAGACGGTGACACAGGATCCTTATTTATTCTCAGCAACTGTTGAGGAGAATATTTGTTTTGGCAATGCTGATGCAGACACGGCTAAAGCTCAGGTTGATGAGGTTCTTGAGCTGAGTCAGCTGGCCGGCGATGTTTCCCGTTTTGAAAAAGGTGACCAGACGCTTGTGGGAGAAAAGGGTATCATGCTTTCCGGTGGTCAAAAGCAGCGGTTAAGCATTGCGCGTGCTCTGCTCAAACCGAGTGATGTGATCATTATGGATGATGTGCTTTCGGCTGTAGATTATGAAACCGAACGTAAAATTCTGCAGGGATTATTTGCACGATTGAAAAAGCAGTCTGTTCTGGTGGTATCCCATCGTGTCAGTGCGCTTGAATATATGGATGAGATTATCGTGCTCAATGAGGGTAAGCTCATCGCTCAAGGCAGCCATGAAACTCTGCTCAAAACCTGCCCTTATTATTATGAAACCTGGCAGCTGCAGCAGAATGAAACGGAGGTCGAAGCATGTTAAAATCGGTTGATGTTCATTACCTCAAACACTTTTTCAGTTTCGCCAGAAAATACAGTGCCTCTGCAATACTGGGCATCGCCATGTTACCGCTTTCTGTTATCACCACCCTCTTGTTTCCCTGGCTGATTATTCAGGTGATTGATGTTCATCTGGTGCAGGGGAACATGAACGAACTGTGGTTGTATATTTTCTATCTGGTCGTCGTGTTGGTAATAAACTATATCGTTGATGCAACATACTCGTACAGCTTACGAAAAACCGGTCAGTATACCGTTACTGATATGCGGTCGGCGTTATTTGCCCGTGTGTTGAAGTTGCCGCGCAGTTATTTTGATAACACTCCAACGGGTGTCACGCTCTCTCGCTTAACGAGCGATCTGGAAACCATTGGTGAGACTTTTATTCAGTCGATTGTCGGCCTGGTGAAAGACTCAATTAATACTATCGCTCTACTGACGATGATGCTGTTTATAAATTGGAAGCTGACGATGATCGTATTGGTCGTTATGCCGCCGGTTATGTATCTGACGGTGCATATTCGTAATCGCCTCCGGGCGATGTATCGGATTACGCGCTCTACTTTGGCCCGCGGTAGCGGTTTTTTACAGGAAGCTTTGCTCGGTGTGAAAACGGTGCAGCTATACTGTGCCGAAGAACAGGTTGAACGTAAATATAAAGTCTTTACTGATGATTTTTTGAAAGCCCAGATGAAGGCAAACAAATACGATGCTATTCTGTTTGCATTTATTTCCGGTGTGACATCTATAACCATTGCGCTGATGATCTGGTATGGTTCCGGCCAGGTTATACAACACGCATTAACACTGGGCGTGTTGATTGCTTTTATCAATACATTGGAAAAAGTCTTTGTTCCGATCCGAGATTTCACATCGCAAATTGCTGCTATTCAGAGTTCATTTGCCGCTTTTGAGCATATTGAAGAACTCTTTGTTGAGCCTATGGAAGAAGATGGCCGAGACGTACTACCAACACACAAAGTTGCGCCGCAGTTAAAAGAATTTATCAGTCTGGAGTTTGAAAATGTCAGCTTTCGTTACAACGCTGGCTTACCCTATGTGCTGAAAAACGTTTCATTTATGCTCAAAAAAGGTCACCAGATCGCTCTGGTTGGTTCAACGGGTTCAGGAAAATCGACTATTGCGCGTTTGATCTCAAAAACATATCAGGATTACGAAGGGAGTATTCTTTTAAATGGTATAGAACTTTCTAAAATTTCGATTGAGGACTCCAGCCATCTGTTTTCACTGATGATGCAGGATGTTTACTTGTTTGAAGAAAGTGTACAGTTCAATATTGCTCTGGGCAAGCCGGAAATTACACCTGCGCAGGTTGAAGAGGCAGCACGCTATGTATATGCCGATAGCTTTATTGCACAACTGCCCGGAGATTATGATTTCCGTTTGGATAGAAACGGTACGAATCTTTCAGTCGGCCAGACTCAGTTGATTTCTTTTGCTCGCGCAGTTGCGCAAGGCGGACAGGTGATGATTCTAGATGAAGCCACAAGCTCGGTTGATTCCATTACAGAGAGCCTGATTCAGAAAGCAATGCAGCGCCTGTTTAAAGAAAAGACCGTCATTGCCATTGCTCATCGCCTGAGTACCATACGCCACTCGGATACAATTTTGGTACTGGAAAAAGGTGAAATTGTCGAACAGGGTAATCACGATGAGCTGGTTGCTCATAACGGTATTTACGCTAGCTTGCTGAATGAATCCATCAATTAAATATCTGACTTGGAAGCAACAATGGCCTGATCTGCTAATGTGTTTGAAGTGCATAGTGCAGGAAGTTCTCCAGATCGTGGATCTTTAAACAGCATTATCAATCTAAACCGTAAAACCCCGTCGTTCAGGGTGAGATTCTTTTATTGCAATGGAGATAATTATTGGCGAAACTGGCGACCATCTAGCTGGAAAAAGTTCGATGCCAGTGATCAGCTTCGCTAAAGACAGTCTCTTCCGACGAGCGCTCTTGAAGAGCCCACCCTCAGAACTGTTTCCTGTTGCAGCTCCTTTTGGAGAAAACCTTGACTTCATGAAAAGAAAATTGACAAAATAGAAGAAAAACAGGTTTTGTTACGTATACTCATCGTATGGCCAAACTCATCCTCCGAAGGACATTCGGCTCTTGAGAAACTTTCAGAATTAGACGTTTGAGGGGGCAGAGTGTTGTGCAGATAAGATAAAATGGAGTTTACTCATGGCATCGGAGGAAAACATACTCTTTCTTTCTCAGCTATATCTTCTGGATGAACCGTATCATTATTCCCAGGATGATCAGTTAAATATGCAAATATTGATACAATAAGTATTGCAAAAACCACCATGCCCAAAGCCAGGTGAAGTGTTGATAATTCTGCTATACAGCCAATGAGTGGAGGACCTGCAAGAAAACCAAAATAACCGGCAGTTGCCACTGCAGCAATTCCCTTGCTCGAAGATATTCCAGGAATACACCCCGCAGAACTGAAAAGTACGGGGATAAGATTTGAGAGTCCTAAACCTACACAACCAAAACCCAAAATAATAGTGAAGGGATGTGGAACCAGCAAAACAATTCCTAAACCGAATGCCGCAAAGAGGGATGCTGTACGGGTAAGTACGACAGGCCCTATGTTCGCTACAAACCTATCTCCTGAAAGCCTGCCAATAGCCATCATCAGGGAGAAAGCAGCATAACCCGCTGCGACAAATCCCGGACCTGTCTGCAAAACGTGTTTAATGTATACAGAACTCCAGTCAGCCACCGAACCTTCGGCTACAAGAACAAGAAATGCTAGTGATCCAAGCCCTGCCAATCTACCGTTCAGTTGTGTGGCTCTTGATTTACTCTGGGGTATTGTATCAGCCTGCCCTGGAAGAAGGTTTCGTGTTGCAAAGATAATAGCCGGAAACATCAAGCCACTAACAGTTACTACATGGACAGATGGCTTTACTCCACTCGCGAGAGCTATACCACCAATGGTAACCCCGAGCAGTCCACCAATACTGAAAAAACCGTGAAAGGCCGACATTATTGGCCTGCTGTATTTTTTCTCAACAGCAACAGCTTGGGCATTCATTGCCACGTCCATTGCCCCATTGCAGGCTCCAAAGATAAATAGAGCAATGGCAAATGTTAGAAATGATGGTGCTATAATTGGCAGTGGTAGCGAAAAACAAAATGCAAAAGCCGAAAATAGTGTAACTTTTCCACTCCCAAAGCGACTGCTTAAATTTCCACTTATCCACATAGCTATAATTGCGCCGATGGCCATGCCGAACAGTGCCACCCCTAGAAGGCCTTCGCTTAGACCAAACCGCTCCTGAAGTAATGGAATATGTGGAATCCAGCTTGAAAGCAAAAATCCGTTAACAAGGAAAATGCCGAGCACGGCTTTTCGCGATAAAGATAGCGAAGGTATCATATTTTGTTTGCCCTAATCACATTGACACCTGCATTTTCATATGGAATAAGGGTCACAGACGCTACTGATGATTCCGTGACCAACTGGTTAATACTGCCGATTCCAACAACTTCAAATGGAACTGCTGTGCCTAATTTATCTGCTGTCGCAGCAACGATGACTTCACTTGCATTGTTAATCATTTGTCGCTTGATTTCTGCTTCTTCGTAGCTTGTGGATGTAACTCCTATTTCAGGGTGAATGCTACAAACACCAGGTATGCAGATATCTGCACGAATACGCCGTAAACCCTCCAGGGTACTGCTACCTGTTACAGACATTGAAGATTTATCTAATGTGCCAGGTAACATGATAATTTGTATATGTATATGAGTTGATAATGCCAAGGCAACAGGAGGGCTGACTGTAATCACGGTAGCAGTCAAGTCTGGTGATACGCACCTGGCAATTTCTAATGCAGTGGTTCCACTGTCAAAGATGACGACCTGTCCTGGTTGAATAAGTTTCGCGGTTTCTCTCGCAACCTCTTCCCTGGCGGATTTATTATGTGCTTTTCTGGAGATATATGGTGGAGTGGACGGGGATTTGGGCAATGCTCCGCCATGGACTCTTGCCAGATGCCCAGCCTGTTCAAGCTCCTTTAAATCGCGTCTGATTGTGTCTACAGATACATTCAACACTCTGCTGAGCTCAGGAACTGTCAGTTTCCCTTCCTTGGCAAGAATGTTGAGGATTTCATGTCGTCTCTCTTCTGGTAATACATGAATTTTCATCACTTTCCTTGAGCTTCTTTTTGAGTTCTAACTTTCACTGCCTACTGGCTCAACTGCACTCTCATGCATCTTCATGCGACTTCATGCATTATATTGCATGATATTGCAGCAACACGTCTATGTCAAGGCAGATAAAGCTGCACCATGAGTCGAAGAGAGAAAAATATGGGACTCAACAGTTTATCAAATTGAACGTGAAAACCTGGCGGAAGAGTATCATGCAAAGAACCTTAAACTCATGGAAAACCTGGTGTGCAAGTCCATGACAGAAAATAGCATTTCAGGTAAAATTCCGGTCAGGACTGTAGCAACCAGTTTGCCATATAGCAGATTTCCCTGATGCCTCACGATACAACCTTCAATAGAGTCGTGTGGTTGTTATTCAGAAATAAGAACCGTTAGCTTTTCCTCATACTTCTCTACCGGATAACAATGAATCGAGTGAGGGGCTGGTCCAAAAACTTTATCCCCATTAGAATCATAGGTTGATTTGTTAATGCTGCAACACTGCACGGTATTTGTCCCTGGCACAGGGTCTAAACGACGATGCCCGAAATGTGTACACTTATTACGATACGCGCGATATACACCGTCTTCACCACAAACAACGAGAACCCGTACGGGAAGATTTTTCCCTTCCAGGCGTATTGCCCCACCAGAGCGTCTTAATTCAGAGGCTTCATCGAGATTGATGATGAGTTTACCATTTTTATACTCCCAGCAGTTTTCCCCTGTCGGCTTTTGTGTCTGCGAAATACCAAATATCCTCTGGAAAATATTTCTCTTTAAAAATTTGATATCCATACTCTTCCCTCCTCGTAAAAGGTTTACCACCATCATTTCACCTATGATGATATTCTTTTCAAAGTATATACATTGTAGAAAAATTTCTGTAGCATCTGTTACACTGACTCAGCCAAAGAATGAAATAACAGGCAGAGCCGTTCAATCATTCCATGCAAGGACACAAAACGCAGTAGATAGGGAAGTTTGTTTAACGTTATGATGTCAGGTACTAATCAGTAACAGTTTCACTCGAAGAACAAAACAGGTTACCGGATGTTCAATTTGAAAGAGCATTTTTCAAGGAGTGTAGCAGATGCTACAACATAGATATTGGTGACGGAGTAAAGTCTCTTGAAGAATTTACCATCAATTTCAACAATGGAGTAGACAATGAGACCACAAGTAATTGGACTTTCAGGAAGCCCTATCAAAAACTCAAATACAGACCGAGCTGTTCAGGCAGTACTGAAAAGCACAGGCCTTGAAACAGAATTTATCAAGTTATCTAAGCGCAAGGTTCAACCATGTATCGCCTGCCTGGGTTGTGCCAAAGACAATGTGTGTAAAGTGAAAGATGACTTTCAGGAAATAGCTGAAAAGGTAAAACATGCAGGTGCAATAGTGGTTGGAGGGTATCCTCCGTATGGTACCGTCGATGCTTTCACCAAAGCTTTTCTTGAAAGACTCTTTTCCCTTCGGCATCAAAATGGCCTCAACCGTGGAAAACTCGCAGTGACCGTTGTCACTGGCATCGGCAGAGGAGCTCCAGGGACAGATGAGGCGAGCGGTCAAATTGCTCAGGCGCTAACGATGGAAGGAATGGAGGTACTGGGCCAACTTAAAGTTGTTGGTAATGCAGAATGTATGGTTTGTGGCTATGGTCAGACCTGCCCGATGAGTGCCTTGCCATGGGTCTTTGGTGACGACACTGAAGTTACCCCTGAAAAATTCTGCCAGGTCGAAGAGCAAAAAGAGATATGGCAGCAGGCCGAAAACCTTGGAAAAGAAATAGCTGAAAGACTGAAAAAAACACACATGATGTAACATTGACATAATACGGCGTTGTTGTTTACCAAAAGGCCAACCACCAGGAGGAAAACCTCATGCAAACCACTCTTGCTTTTGATGTGTATGGAACCCTGATAGATACCAACGGCGTCGTTGCGGCACTACAACAGCTTATACATGATGATGCGAAGAAGTTCTCGGAGATCTGGCGTAATAAACAGCTGGAATATTCTTTTCGGCGAGGGCTTATGCAAAACTACGAGAATTTTGCTGTTTGTACAAGTCAGGCACTAGACTATACATGTGCCTTACATAACGCATCTTTTACCGATGAACAGAAGGCTGATCTCTTAGCCATTTACCGTGTACTCCCAGCATTTGACGACGTTAAAGAGGGGTTAAGCCAGTTAAAGGATGCCGGCTTTCGCCTCTATGCGTTTTCAAATGGCAAAGCTGATGCCCTTGAAATGCTGTTGACCAATGCAGGCATCCGGGATTTGTTTCTCGGTGTTGTGAGTGTCGACGACATTAAGACGTTTAAACCCTCCCCTGGAACCTATTGCCATTTTTTGCGCCAAGCCGAGGCTACAGGCAGCAGTGCAATGCTCATTTCAAGTAATCCTTTTGATGTCATTGGAGCAATTTCTGCTGGAATGCAGGCTGCCTGGATTCAACGCTCACCTGAAGCAATCTTTGACCCCTGGGGGATAGATCCCACACTTACCGCATCTAATCTTTTGGACCTGGCCAAAAGGTTAAAGGTTACATGACATGATCATATGATACCTGTACCTGGCTAAAAGTAGGCGTGAATTTAATGATACCTTTTTGCGTATCGAGCTACGGTTTTCTAAACGGCTGCCGGTCAGAGACAACACTATTACAACTAAAGAGCAAGTTACTCCCATGAGTTTTGCAATTTACAGTGGGCATCTCATACTGAATACAATAGCCAGGATGAAGCCCGTACAACCTGAGGCCACCTTGAAATTATAGAAAAAAGAAGGGAGTTGATATGGATATTATCGAAGCGATAAGAACAAGAAAAAGTATCAGAGACTTCAAACATGATCCAGTTCCACAGGCTGTGATTCGTGAAATCCTTGAAACTTCCTGCCATGCCCCATCAGCAATGAATACTCAACCGTGGGAATTCACTGTTGTAGCCAAAGAGGCCTTAGACTCTATCAAACAAGCCGCTGTTGAAAAGCTCAACGCCGGTGAAAAACCTCGATCAGAACATTCCGTCGCGGGTTGGCCTTCAAAAGGTATCTACCGTGAGCGCCAGGTTAAACTCGGTAAGGAGCTTTTTCAGATCCTGGATATTAAAAAAGATGATGCGGAGAAGCGATCACAATGGATGGAGAGAGGTTTTCGTTATTTTAATGCACCTGCCGCAATAATCGTCTGTGTTGACCGAATGCTTACTGAGGGAACACCAATATTTGATATTGGTGCAGTTACTCAAACTATCTGCCTCACCGCCTTACATTATGGCCTTGGAACCTGCATTGAAAATCAAGGGGTAATGTATCCGGAGGTATTACGGAAGTTTTGCAATATTCCTAACAATAAGCAAATCATTATCGCTATTGCAATTGGCTATCCTAATTGGGATTTCCCGGCAAACCAACTTGAAACTTCCCGCGAATCAGTTGACACAGTAACAACATGGCATGGGTTTAATAAATAGCGCCTCTGACCAAGAGAAAAATAACTGCCTGCCGAATATATACAGAAGATAGGTATCGATCACTTCCTAACAAAGCTGATTGATCTACGTAAATAATGCGTTACAATGACGTTCTCACAATGAATCTTATGGTGAGAGTTTTGATAGATTTGAGAAAAAATTATATACTCCGTATTTATTAACGCTCCATACAGACAACTCTGTCTGGGGGATTTTAATCATGCATGAGATACCTATACTCCCAACATGGAAAACAAAAAGCATAGCATATCAAAACAAAGCCTTGCACCCTTAACTCTAAAAGCTACACGTCTTGGAGCAACTTCTGCTGCCATTATATCGTCCAAAGAAATTCAGATAAAAGATCATCTGGCGGCTTTATGTAACGGTGAATTCACATGTCCCAATTATGGTCTTGCTGCAAGCTGCCCTCCCCATGTTGAAGGCCCTGTCCAATTTAGAAAGTGGCAGGAAGAGTCTAAATATTCTATTACTGTCAAAATAGAGTTGCCAACATCAGTAATGTTTTCCGACGAGCGAAATGATGTAATGCGGCTGCTTCATCAGATTGTGGCAGGAGTAGAGCAAAAAGCCATTGAAATAGGGTTCAACAACGCAAAAGGTTTTGCTGGTGGCTCATGTAAAGAATTATTTTGTGAAGATCGGAAAGAATGTCTCGTTTTATCAGAGAATAAACCTTGTCGGCATATCGAATCAGCTCGCCCATCTATGTCAGGATTTGGCATCGATGTTACACAATTAATGAAGTCTTCCGGATGGGCAGCACCAATAGCGGACAACTCAGCAATATATGACAACGATGCCACGAGTTGGGTTGCGGGACTCATCATGCTTGCCTGAAGTTAATGTTTTTTTTTGCAACAGAACGCAGCACAGCAAATGTTTTCCTCATGAGACAACTCGGACAAAAGATGTAGCATTAAAAGAAGGGGTATCTATTGACATGGCTAAATTTAGCAACGCAATGGAAGTATTCATATTATTAAAAAAAGACAACTGCCGCAAATGCAACAAGCCCACCTGTCTCGCCTTTGCCGCAGCAGTTTTCCAAGGCCAGGCTTCTTTAGGAGAATGTCCTTTTATTGATAAAAATACGCTTGAACATTACGGCAATAAGCAAGAGAAATATGAGTCCAAGCCCGACCAGGGGTATCTCGAAGCATTGGATCATCTCAAAGAAAAGATCAAGCATGCAAACCTTGAGTCAAGAGCTGCTATTCTTGGTGCTCCTTTTTCTAATAGTAAACTCACCCTGAAGATCCTGGGAAAAGATTTCAGTGTTGACGAACAAGGCAATATTTTCACAGATCTTCATGTCAACCGCTGGATGACACTGCCGGTGTTAAGTTATATTCTTTCAGGAAAAGGACTGGCATTGACTGGGAGCTGGGTGCCGTTCCGAGAACTTGAGACATCTAAAGATTGGGCTCGCTTTTTTGAGCACCAAGCTGTTGGACTTTTGAAAAAAGTTGCAGATTCTAGTCCGTCTTTTTTTGAAGATATCATTGCACTTTTTAATGCTAGACCAGTTGAAAATCATTACGACGCTGACATTTCCCTTATCTTGAACCCGCTACCGCTTTTGCCTATACTCATCTGCTACAATCAACCTGAAGATGGCCTGGAATCGGATTTAAATCTCTTTTTCGATACCACAGCAGATAAAAATCTACCTGTTGAAGATATTTATATTCTTATTACGGGGCTAGCCAATATGTTGGAAAAATTGGCCAGGACACATGGAGTATAAATGACCGACAGCAATGAACGATCCACAGTAACAATATATGAATCACTACAGAAATTGGGCTGGAGTGATGTGTATATTGACCTGCTGGCAACAATGCCAACAACAAAAGGTAGTGTTGTCCGTGTTCTCAGTGTTCGACGTAAGTCATTTCTTGTTGGTAACGGTGAAAAAGAATGGTTTTGTACCGTAGCTGGCAAAATTAAACGTGCTGAAGACGGCATATTTCCAGTCACCGGCGATTGGGCACTGGTCAACGATACAGTTATTACCGATATTATTCCAAGAAGAAACACGCTGTCTCGCGGTGCAGCAGGCTCGCATAGTCGTCAATCAGGACAACCTGCCCAGGAGCAGGCTATTGCAGCCAACCTTGATACGGTCTTCATTGTGTGCGGACTAGATGGAGATTTTAACGTCCGACGTATCGAACGAACGCTGACACTGATTTTTAATTGCAGCCTTACACCCGTAATCATTTTAACAAAAGCTGATTTACATGAGAAACCTGAAGGATTTGCCCAAGAGATTGAGAAAATAGCTTTCGATGTGCCAGTCGTACTGTCATCCATGTATGACGACAGAAGTCGGAGCGAACTAGCAAGCTATCTTGGCACCGGTCGAACCGTTGCCATGTTTGGTACATCCGGAGCAGGAAAATCCACGCTGGCTAATATGCTGTATGGTAGTGATATTCAACGTACCAGTGCAGTAAGTAGTAGTGTTGGCAAAGGACGTCATACAACGACAAGACGGGAAATGATCCATATGCCCCAGGGCGGCTTGCTCATGGACAGCCCCGGTATTCGCGAGATTGCTTTTTTTAAAGATGGTTACGGCGTTGAAAACGCATTTCCCGAAATAGAGACTTTTGCTAAAATGTGTCATTTTTCTGATTGCACCCATGTGCATGAGCCGAATTGCGCTGTCTCACATGCCGTTAAAACCGGCAAACTCAAAGCAGACCGGCTTGAAAGTTATCGTAAGATGAAACACGAGATGGATACGCTTTCAAAACGCAGAAGGTAGACGAAAGCAGGTTATCAAAACTGAATGGCGCCAGAACATGACCTCCCTGAATCCACAATAATAGATTCCACAATTCCGATACTTTATACTATGGGCGTCAGGAATCGTAGAACGAGACCAGCTAAAGTGAGTTGACCATCACACCATTAAGTCGAGACGTACCTCTTATATTTGACAAGAAAGTATCAACGCTTAGTCTACTCGAAAATGGAGCCGTTTATCGCTCGTTATTTCCTATGCAATTCAGTTTGTTCAAGATGCTCCATTTTCTACGATATATATAAAAGGTGTTTTTAGCTCAAATTCTCAAGAATAAAGTGATGCCATTGCCACTCTTCTTATTTTACGACTATCTTTGGTAAGATATAGTCAGCAGTTGCTCCATTTTTTTGCAATCCCTGACACACTATGCATACTCAGGAAACCTAATCACCACAGATCAACAGTTGATCAAAAAACAGGAGCTGTATCCTTTGTTCATTCATCGGGGTGTATGGGACTGGTGTGGGAGACTGCCTGAAGTGATCAAAAAACGGGGCTCCTTGCCATTCCTCGGGGAGTGTTGGACCACCAACGGAGACTCCTCGTCAAAATTCATGCGCTGAAATTCGACGGACTGAAATAGCTTGAGAAGAATTCGCATGCCGTTAACATTGCATCTACCTCCGGCAATGCTACTGGCAGCACTGTTTCAAGCACCGCAGGGTGCACTGCTAATAGGTTCAGCCTAGGTAGCATTTCACAACTGGTTGATTACTTTACGGCTGGCCATCCAGCCTAGCCGGCTATCTCCGTGGTGCGTTCGCTTAAGCGGGAGGACCAGATACTGCTTGAATGAGCGATTTTACGATGACCAACACCAAATGCGGGTCTTGCGGGATCACAAGCTTCCCCCTTTAGGACGGCGGCCGTGGTTCTCCGAAGTGTGCGGCCAGTGCATGTTTCGTATCTCTCGGACTATTAATTAATTGCAGAAGTCGCAAGAGCGCGTCAGTGAATGTCTCGTCCCATTGAGCGAGTGCCAGTCCCTGCGGAAGTCCACCACTCTTAGGTTTTCGGATGGCACCAGTAGCGCTTTCCATCTCAATCGCCAACTTGGTCATCACGCTCGTATCCAGGGAGATATACACTCCAAGGAGGGGATTATCTGGCGAAGCTGTAGGCGTCCCTGCCTCTACTGGCATCGACATAGAGCAACACATGTACCTGCTGCTGTCATATACATATCTCTCACCATCTAGAATGGCTTCCTTAGCCCCGTTCACTATGGCAATCACCGTGGGTTCATACACCGCAGGGGTACAGCGTATGGGCTCGGTAACACGAAAAAGTTGAACTCCTTTTACTCCGGTTTCAAACATGCCATCCTGGCTGATCCTGTTTTCAATAAGTTGTTTTATCTGTTCCTTGTTCATGCGATCACTGTAGCACTGCAAAACAACCAAATCAAGCAAGTGATACAATTAGGCATGTTTTCGAGAGTATATCGCCTAGTTTTAACCATTGCTGAAAGTTATAGTGTTTCCCAGACATGAGCATAGATCAAAACAATAAATAACCAAAATTTATATAGAAACTAAGGAATATGAAAAATGGGCAATACAATACTATTTGGCAAGAAGGGCTGGACACCGGAGCGAATCGGCTCCCTTAAAGGAAAGACATTCCTTATTACAGGTGCAACCAGTGGTACAGGTTTCGAGGCATCCAAAATACTTCTCTCCAAAGGAGCAAAAGTGGTGATGCTGAACCGTAACTCCCAAAAATCTGAAGATGTCATTGGAATTATTAAAAAGGAGCTTGGTAGTAATGCGGATCTATCCTACATACAGATGGACTTGGCTGAACAGGCTTCAGTACGAAGAGCAGCAGAAAATGTGATTGAAAAAGTGGCCCGTATCGATGCGCTGATGTGTAATGGTGCTATCGCGCAGCTTCCTAAGCGGGAGTTTACTGTGGACGGGTTTGAAAGGCAGCTGGGCGTGAACCATTACGGCCATTTCTTGCTTCAGAGTTTGCTCTTCCCACTGATTGAAAAATCTAAAGGACGTATCGTGGTTGTAGGTAGTGAAGGTTATAAAATGGGAATTAAAACAATTAAATTTGACGATATGAACTGGGATAAGGATTACACCGCTAATAATGCCTATAGCCAGAGCAAATTGGCACAGATCATGTCTGTCTATGAATTACAGGCCCGACTGAAAAAATCAAACAAGACAGATGTAAAGGTTTATGCCTGCCATCCGGGTGCTTCCAAAACGTCTCTGATCACAACCAGCGGTGGTTTATTGATGCGATCCATATGGTTTCTGATGACCTTGTCTCCTTTTGTTCAATCGGCTGAAAAAGGTTCTTATCCCGAACTCATGTGTGCCACCAAAATGGACTTGGAGCAGACTGGTTTCTATGGTCCTACAGGGCGAAGTAATTGGACCGGCCCCGTTGGTGAATGTGAATTAAAGCAGCATGCTGTGGATAAAGCAGTATCAAAAAAATTGTGGGATGTGTCAGAAAAAGCAATCGGGGTTAGCTTGGGCTTATAACTTGACGGGAAAGAAGCAGCACCATCGTTAATGTATCCTCCGTGGAGTTGCAGCATAATTTATGGCCGCTCTCCGAGCAAAATAGATCTTTGAGCTGGTTGCTGTAGTTCGATTCAAATAGAGACAAGAAAAAGTAATGAAAAAATTACTGTTATTTATAGGAGCATTTATGTCTATTCCTGCCATGCTGTCTGCTAATGACATAAACGTATTAGAGGGTACTGTTCACGATGTGGAAGGAAACACATATCGTACAGTAAAAATTGGAAAACAAGTTTGGCTTGCAGAAAGTCTTCGGAGTACAAAATTTCAAAATGGCTCGAAGATAAAGACTGCATTTATTCCAGATGATGACAAGCAAAATCTCCTTAAATACGGGAGACTATATGACTGGCACGATGTGACGGATGAAAGAAACATTTGTCCGATTGGGTGGAGAGTAGCGTCAGATGACGATTGGAAAGAACTAGAAAAAACAATCGGAATGTCTGAAGCGGATTTAAACAAGAAAGGGTGGAGAGGTGATAATGATATTGCCATCACGCTCAAAGAATCTCAACCGGACACATTGCTTAAGAAATTCGATCAGTCACAAGTAAATAAGTATAGCTTCTTTGCAAGGCCCGCTGGGGTAAAGTTGAGTCGATGGTATATAACACAGGGAATGTATGGCGAATTTTGGACAAGTAGTGATGCAACAGCCAAAGATGCATATAACCGAACGTTTGCCTACTCGTGCTGGAATTTACATAAGGGTGAAATACGCCGTACTACTATATCAAAAAATTATATGTTTTCAGTTAGGTGCATACGAAACTAAGGAAAATGCTAGCGTCATTATTGACAAATGCTTCGACTCAGGTTGTACAATTAATGATGCCCCCGTCACATCTGAAAGTGTCTGACAATTTCCTTTCTCATTTTATTAAATAACAAGCCCTCCCAGAAAGCTTGTCAGGTTTACTTATACAACCTTTGATCTCAATGAATGGAAAAGGATTTCCAAATCTTCACGAGCATTGAGATCGATCTTTTGTAAATGAGCTTCAACTTCGTTGTATAGACGTGTATCACTTAGGTCATCCAAACGAGTGTATACGCCAAGCCGCCGTCCAAGAATGAAATTCAATTTTTCTTTGCTCGCTAACTTGAGGAATCGTTCCATAATAGATAGAAGCCGACCCTTATCTTCAGGAAGCTGGCCTCTGGCCTCAATAAGCAAATCAACTCCATGGTGATTTGCGTAATGGCTGGTTATACCCTCAAGACTTTCGATCATAAGTTTTTGTTCTTCAATAATATTTTCTTCTGTCTGTAGACAAAAATCTCCGGCAAGAAGTTTTTGCTCTAAACCGGAACCCTTTTTGACACCAATCGTAAGAACCCTGATCTTATCTGGATTTATTTCGTTTAATGCTAAAGCCGTGCTGATAGCATGATCTCTCCAGTGGCGCGTTCCACCAAGACCAGAAATAACAAATTCTGAAAGGAATATTCCAGCCTGCTTTGCATGCCTGCCGGCACTGATGATTTCTTTTGCTGTTACACCTTTATTTACCATCGTTAATACAGTATCGGAGCCTGACTCCATGCCGCAATACAAGAGATTCAAACCAGCACTGCATATTTCCTGTAATTCATCTCGGCTCTTTCTGCTCATGGACCAGGCTCTACCATAACTTGAGATCGTTTGGAGTGTGGGAAAACGCTTTTTCAGGTGATCCAGGATCTCAAGCAGGTCTGCGCTTGGCATTATGAGACTGTCACCGTCCTGCAGGAAACAACGGGTAAACGGGTGCCCATTGAAATATTCTTCAGCTTTATCGATATCGCTTTTGATTTCATCTACAGAGCGTATTGAAAAGCGTTCGCCATGGTAATTGACACAAAATTCACACCTGTTCCATGGGCAATTACGGGTTGTTCGTATCAACAGACTGTCTGCCTCGTCGACCGGTCGTATCGGGCCAAGTTCAAAAGGATAATGCATTTATCTAACCGTTTTTTAGTGATTGATTTGTTGTATCATGGAAAACTTAACGAAATTTACGCAATAGAGTTACTTCACAATCATACAATACCGCCTCATTGCCATTTCTCTGTATCGCATTCCTGGAACCTCTGATGGACAGTAACATTTTCACATTGAAATCCAACAGGCAACAAAAAATTATACTTCAAGTGTTTTAAGAGATACCTAGACAGGCAGGGGCTGATATTGATCACATTGACCCTATCTACCTCGCTGCAGAGCGTATTGGGGCATTGCCATAATGGGCCTTTCTTTTTGACAATGATAGAATCCATCACTATCAATGTTGTTGTCTTATTCAACAGATAACGATCAAAAACATTACACCATAAAAGGACATAAACCGTGAAATGGCTCGTAATATTAGACCCCATAGAGGGGCTTCAGGAAAAAACAGATACTTCACTTGCCCTTATCAAACAGGCAAGGATTCAGGAAATAGAAGTCGATACTACCACCATAGACCTGCTCTATTTTAACGAGCAGTCACTCGTGGTTGCGTCTGATCAAGATGGAGAAAGGAGCCACAGGGAACTTAACGGATATGATCTCATTTTCATGAGAAAGGAGCCTCCCTACGACCTTGCTTTTCATTATGCCACTCAGCTTCTCTCACTGACTGACACCCCTGTCGTAAACAGCCCGGAGTCTCTGCGTAATTTCAACGAAAAGTTGATCGCTCTGCCTTTTTCAGCCGACATGCCTCCTACTCTGGTCAGCGCAAACCCACAATTGATTGGGGATTTTATCGAAAAACATTCCAGTTGCGTGATCAAATCCCTGGACAGTTTTCAAGGAAAGTCAGTCCGTCGCATAGAGGCAGGCCAGGATCACCTGATAAGGGATTTTATAGACAATGATAAGTCCCCGGTTATGGTTCAGAAATTTCTAGAGCAGGTGTATGAGGGTGATAAACGAGTAATAATGTTGGGGAACAAGGTTCTAGGAGCAGCATTACGTAAACCGAGGAGCGGTTTTCATGCGAATTTTGCCAGTAGCGATGCATTGCAAACAGTCCTCACCCCTCGTGAACAAAGAATTGTTGACGAGATTGGTCCATGGATGGTCAAGCATGGTATACATTTTTCAGGTCTCGATTTTATCGGTGAATATCTAACCGAGATCAATATCACCTGCCCCACTGGGATTATTCAGATATCCCAACTTGAAAACACCGACCTCCCACGGCAAACTGTCGATTATTTTATGACTTTACAGGTAATTAACACGTAATGAACGCTCTCACTATCACCAGCCTGCAGAAAACCTATGCAAGTGGATTCCACGCACTAAAAGGTGTCGACCTTACAGTTTCAGAGGGTGACTTTTTTGGCCTGCTCGGCCCAAATGGAGCAGGAAAAAGTACCACCATTGGCATTATCACTTCTCTGGTTACGAAAAGCGGCGGAACTGTTGAGATTTTCGGTATTAATATTGACCAGGATTTCCCCCAGGCCAAGAAACGTATTGGTGTTGTTCCTCAAGAGTATAACTTCTCCATCTTTGAAAAAGTTCTGGATATCGTTACACAACAAGCCGGTTATTACGGTATGCCAAGGGCTGAAGCCCTGGTAAACGCAGAACGATATCTCAGGCAGCTCGGGCTCTGGGAGAAACGAAACAGTCCAGCCAGGGAGCTGTCCGGCGGTATGAAACGTAGACTCATGATTGCACGGGGGCTCGTACATGAGCCGGATCTTCTAATCCTTGATGAACCTACGGCCGGTGTTGATGTCGAATTACGCCGTGGAATGTGGGATTTTCTTGTGGAGCTTAACAACCGCGGGAAAACAATCATCCTCACCACGCATTACCTCGAAGAAGCTGAGCAACTTTGCAACTCCATTGCCATAATACGTGATGGTATGATAATTGAGAACACCAGTAAAAAGTCACTTTTGAAGAAATTAGATCAGGAAACCTTTATCTTTGAAACAGACCCTTTGACCGACAAGTCGTTTCCATTTCTTGCTGGAGCCAGTTTCACCCGAATAGATGAGACGACCCTGGAAGTAACCAAGTCAAAAGACCAATCCATGACCAGGATTCTCGACCACCTTTCCTCATGCAACGTTATCGTTGAATCAATGCGCAATAAATCAAACAGGCTTGAGAAGCTGTTTATAGAGCTAGTGGAAAAATGAAAGAAAACCTTATATCATGTGGCGCAATTGCCAGAAAAGAAATCATTCGGATTTTTCGTATCTGGGTACAAACCCTGGTGCCCCCTGTAATCACCATAAGCCTCTATTTCATAATATTCGGCAGCTTCATCGGCTCCCAACTGCAAGAGATAGAAGGGTACAGTTACATGGCTTTTATCGCGCCGGGCCTTATCATGATGTCGATTATCACCAACTCATACACTAACACCGTTTCATCATTCTTTAGTGCCAAATTTCAGCGAAATATTGAGGAACTACTGGTGAGCCCGACCCCAGACTGGGCGATAATTCTCGGCTATGTTGCAGGCGGAATGGTGAGGGGTTTAAGCGTTGGAGCTTTGGTCTCTCTGGTCAGTCTCATTTTTATCAGGCTACCGATCCACAATATCTTCTATACGGTGGTTTTCGCCCTGTTGACGAGCTTTGTATTTTCTCTGGCTGGGATGATTAACGGCGTGTTCGCCAAAAAATTTGATGATATCTCCATTATCCCCACATTTGTCATCACTCCGCTTACCTACCTGGGTGGAGTTTTTTATTCTTTAAGCCTTCTTCCCAGCTTCTGGCAGGTTGCATCAAAAGCCAACCCGATCGTCTATATGATCAACGGATTTCGCTATGGTTTCCTTGGAATTTCCGATTTCAGCGTTGGCACAGGCCTGGCTATGCTGATTTTTTTCGCGGTGCTACTCTTTTCAGCGAACCTCTATCTACTAAAAAATGGTGTGGGTGTACGCACCTGATTCTATATACAGAGATGGATTCACAACCACCTGACTCTGTTGAACCTTTTCTAAAATTCCAGGTTCAACAGATAAAGAGGGTTCTTTGTAACACTCCCTCATTCGGTCTAATGCATCTCTATTTTCACCGCCTCACCCTGCCAAAAGAACCATCTGCCTGAAAACTCAACGATCTAATCTTTGATAGAAGCTCACTGCCTCAACCATAATAATTTCGAGTACTGCTCATACGCCAGACGACACATTTTGAACAATCGCTCAAGAAGCACCTTGACAAAGGTCTCCCCGAAGAATATCTTGAATACACGTTCAACATATATTTATTACAGACGGTAAGCGCACACATGACGGCTTGCAGAGCATGCGCTGATTATTTGGCGTCACAGCGATACTGGCAGGTCTTGATATTGAAGTCATCCATCAGGCTGACCCTTTCACAAAAACACTCAAAAACGATGAGAAACTGCCAACCATATAGCAACCGCAATAGGCACGAAACTTCAAATACATAAATTGGAGATTATGATGAAATTACAAGAAAAACTTAATGCAATGAAGAACGACTCCATGGCTTCTAAGCCACCGGAAGTAATAGCAACCATGCTTCAGGCAACCAAAGAGCTGATCGAATCTGGAATTGCTGACAATGCGATTAAAGTTGGTGAGACTCTCCCCGAATTTACCCTTCCCGATGTTAAAGGCAATTTAGTAAGTTCAAAGGATCTGCTCGCCAAAGGACCTCTTTCCCTAAGCTTTTACCGTGGTGTCTGGTGACCTTATTGCAACGTAGAGCTGGAAGCTCTACAGGAAGTCTACGGTCAGGTACAAGAACTGGGTGGCTCCATTATCGCTATTTCCCCACAGTTGAGTAAATATTCCAAACAGGTTGCCAATAAGCATAAACTTACCTTTCCGGTGCTAAACGATGAGGATAATGGATATGCAAAAAAGTTGGGTCTGGACTTCATCCTTCCTGAGAAGCTCCAAGAGATTTACACAGGTTTTGGGATTGACCTTCAACGATTCAATGGGAATGACTCCTGGGTACTGCCTATGTCCGGTAGGTTTATAATTGATAGCAACGGTATTGTCAGAAACACTGATGTACATCCCGATCACACCATCAGGCCTGAGCCGACTGAAATTGTAGATCTTATGAAAGCATTAAGCTGACATGACTGTTTGCTGAATCAAACGTCCTTTTGCAGCGCTCGCTACAAAAGGACGTTTGATCTACCTTAATGATTCCCCCTACCCCTAATACTACACAACCAGCCTGTAAGCTATAAGGAAGCTATGGGCTATAAACTATAGGCACTCCAGCGCTTGGGAAAAATCGGCTATAATATCATTGATTCCCTCAATCCCTACGGAGACCCTGATTAACTCAGGCAAGATTCCGGCCTGAATCTGGTCCTCTTCGCTTAGCTGACGATGAGTCATACTGGCGGGATGAAGAACTCCTGTTCTCACATCTGCAACATGAACAACCCGCTCGGCAAGCTGTAACGCATCCATCACACGCTCAGCAGCAGCGCTACCGCCCTGCACACCAAAAGTCAGAACACCACTACCAGCTTTCATATATTTCACACACAGGTCATGGTTAGGGTCGCTTTTAAGACGAGGATATTTAACCCAGGTAACCTTTTTATGCTTTTCCAGATATTCAGCCAAGCTCAGAGCATTCTCACTATGCCTGTCCATTCGAAGATGCAGAGTCTCCAAACCTTTGTTTGAAAGAAACGCATTCTGCGGGCTCATGTAACAGCCAACATCACGGACCCATTGTACCCTTGCCTTGACGATATAGGCACTCTCCCCAAAGGTATCCACATAACTCAAGCCATGGTAGGACTCGTCCGGCTCGGTCATGCCCGGGAACTTGCCGTTAGCCCAGTTAAATGTCCCACCATCCACAATCATCCCACCGACACTCGTAGCATGACCATCGACATACTTTGTTGTCGAATGAATAACAATATCTGCGCCATGCTTTAGAGGATTACAGAGGTACGGTGTAGGAAAAGTGTTATCTACGATAAATGGCACATCCATTTCCTTTGCGATTGCCGAAAATTTTTCAAAATTCAGCATATCGGTACCCGGATTTGATAGAGTCTCACCAAAAAGAAGCTTGGTATTTGACTTAAAAAACTGCTTAACCTCTTCAGGCGAAGCTTCAGGAGAAACAAAGCTCACCTCAATCCCCAGCTTCTTCAACGTATGCTTAAAAAGGTTAAATGTCCCACCATAGAGCGTGGAGAGAGCAACAAAATGATCACCTGCTTCACAAATATTAAGAACAGAAATTGTGGACGCAGTCTGTCCGGAAGAGAGGGCAAGGCCACCGATACCACCTTCAAGTGCTGCCATCTTATTCTCAAAGACCTCGACAGTAGGATTGCTGATCCTTGAATACATATGCCCCGCTACCTTCAAATCAAAAAGGTCTGCAATGGACTGGCAGCTATCATATTTATACGTGGTACTCTGTACTATCGGGGTCACACGCGGTTCTCCGTTTTTAGGTGAATAACCGCTCTGAACTGCCTTCGTTTCTATACTCCAATCATTCATCCGTCTAACCTCATCGTAAAAATCTCATAAATTATTTTATTATAGCCCCTTCCTCGTAAACAGAGGTTTCTGAAGAAGGAATATAGATTCCACTCATACTCTCATATCATGCTCAAAACCATACCAGGTAGTAGATCACGTTATGGTAGTCATAGCATTACGTTGAAAAAGTTGACATAAGCTACTCAAGATCCAGTTCTCCGTGTCTGGCAAAACAACACATTAGATCTTTCTGGCTCTAAATCCACAAAAAGAAGGATATGTGTTTGTTCTCGCATAGAAGTCCGGATACATTTCTCTCAGCTCTTCTTTCGCTCGTGGTTCAGCTATTCGTTCAATTACAAAACCATGTTTGCACAGGCCCTCAGAAATAGTTTCAAATGTATGATGATATGAGACAAGCTGCATTCCTTTAAGCATTTTCCATGTATACTGGTCATTGTGAAAATATGGTTTAGCTGTCGCCTGATATCCTGTGTCAGTGCGGCTTACCTTTAATACCTCACCAAATGGGTGGTGCATAGTAAAGATAAATATGCCATTGGTGGCAAGAATACGTGCTACCTCACTAAAAACGGTGCATACGTCCTGAACATAATGCAATACCAAACCACTGACAATAATATCAAATGACCCACGGGGATACGGTGTTGAGGTGATATCAGATGTAGCGAAGTCAATATCCGGATTTTCTTTTTTAGCTATATCAAGAAGACTGCGTGAGAAATCGACACCCCTTGCATCAAGCCCTTTATCCTTTAGCCATCTGGTAAGCAGACCATTGCCACAACCCAAGTCAAGAACCTTCGTGCCTGGAGATGGCTCACCGATGAGCCTCTCTATCGTGGCCCGGTCGAGATAAAGGTTCCACAGGTTCTCTTCTTCGCACTTGCGTTTCTCGTGGTATAACTGTGCATATTTGTCGTATGCCTGTTGGTTTTTGTCCATCTCAATCAATATTTAATTAACTATAAGGTACTGGAGGGTAACTGCTATCAGGTAAACATTTAACACATTATAATAGTAGTACGCGAGCCTTGTAGCTTTTTTAATAATGGTAGAAAAATTCAACTATCCCCGTGTTTGCAGTAACTGAATGTAAAGGAGATTTAAATGAAATATGAATCAATAAACTTTGATAACAAATTGACAAAATTCTCTGAACATTGGTCACCAAGAGTCATTGCAGAAATGAACAATTACCAGTTCAAACTGGTAAAAATAAAGGGGGATTTCACTTGGCATGATCATAAAGATACTGATGAGGTCTTTATGGTGTTGTCGGGTGAGATGGAAATTGCGTTCCGCGACGGTAAGGTTAATATTTCAGAAGGTGAAATGTACGTTGTTAAAAAAGGTATTGAGCATAAACCTTTTGCACAAAATGAGTGTAAAATTCTTATTATCGAACCTTGTGGTGTTGTAAACACAGGAGAAGCTGAAAGTACACTCCAGGCGGAAAACGATGTCTGGGTATAGCGTAACCTACATCGATTCTCTAAAAAGATATCTTCCACGCGGGTTGTCTGCAGGACGATGATCGACCTGAACTACTAACACAACACAAAAAAAACAGAACTTCCCTGAATGTGCAAAGTTCGAGACTCGACCTGACAGGTTCTATTTTAAAGTTTCAATCAATTATGGCACACTGAAATTTGTTACAGCTTTTATGACAACTACAAAAGCCTCTTCTATCCTTTTAAAAGTGCCAGTTATTCACACATAATGTGGCGTTGCTACAAGTAGTCCCACTCTTTATTTTACACATCTTTTTCGAGATTCTTCTTACGCTGTAATAGCCTGACAATTGTTAAACCTATAATCAAACCACCGAGAAACGGCATTTCATTAACCACCCCGTGTATTGCGGTAGGTTCAGGAAACAGATTTTTTATTAATGTGGGAGCACTAAAACATACTGCAGCAACAGTACCGCCATAGATAAGTTCTTTAATTCCGCCAGCATCAAAAACCTTCATAGCCTGCCCTCCTCTGACCATTTATATTTCTGCAAGTTTTCCACACGTACTGCGACAAAACATGCCTGACCAACCGTTTCATGGGTCGGTTCTGCAATCGTAACATTCTACAAGCAGAGAAACAATCTATCCCCTCAGTTATGTGACAAATATTTCATCACATAGGCATCCTGCCGTTAATATAGTCATCTCGAAGACCTGAAGGGTATCAATACCACCCGGCTGTATTACACCTACTGTGGTAGCTTCAATCTGGACAAAGTACGCCCCCCTGCCGAAGATGGGGATAGTTCCTGTTCACCCACGTCGAAGACGTTGTACAGATAATCTCATTGATGCTTTGGAAAAGAGTATTTATTCGGAAATATTCAGGGAACACTGTAACTAGTTGAGCATATCGATTTATTGATATTGGCAGTCAAAATGTTTTATTTTAGGGGGTAGCAAATAATGTTTTGAAACCTGACATTAGCTGATTTTGCTTTATAAATATGCTTTTGATCTGCGTAAAAGCGTATGCGTTCTCCTTCCTTCAACAGGAACCATTCCCCGCCGAAGAATAGTTCCAGTTCACCCTCCAGCAAAATAACATGCTCAATAACTCCTATGGAATGTGGGACAGATAGTTGTTCATGATGGTCAGTTAGATACACATCTAAGACCTCTATATTTGTATCCTCCTGAAAAGGGAACACCGTAATAATTTTCATACCCGATTCATCGGAGAAAACATTGTGCTCGTTGGCTAACAATGAGCTAGAATTTAAAAAAAAGGATGAAAACGAAACCTCCAAACCTGTTGCGATTTGCCATAGCTTGCTAATTGTGGGGCTAGACTCTTTGCGTTCAATTTGCCCGAGCATAGCTTTTGAAACACCTGTCAATTTTGCAGTAGCATCCAGGCTAAGATTTCGTTGTTCTCTGATATTTTTTAATCTCTGAGCAATTTGTTTTTTACACTGATCTGACATTAATTGACTTTCCCCTTGTGCGCAATAGCGCACGATGTTAACATTGAAACGTGCGTTATCACGCACGTTGTGATTTTATACCTCCTCAACATGTATGTCGAGTAAAAAGCGATATCATAAGAAGTGATACGAACCACCTGGCAAGCAGGTGCCTATGTAGTCTTCAGAAAGAAACCTTATAACTATATATAAATGTAACAACTGCAGGACCATCTCATGATGGCTAAAAACCATAGAGGAAACAAGTAATTGATTAAATTAATAGTGTTGGGAACCTTGGCCGGTGCCTTTTTTAGTTCAACATTCATACTCAATGAGTTAATGAGCGTAGAGGGGGGGCATTGGATCTGGTCCGCCTCACTTCGCTACCTCTTTATGTTTTTATTGCTCACTGTTATCACGTTATTCAATGGTGGCAGAAAACAACTTTCAGCCATTGCCCACCTTTTCATCTCATACTGGAAATTTTGGGTAGTCACCGGCTCTATCGGCTTCGGTGGTTTCTACTCACTCATCTGTTTTAGCGCCGATTTTTCACCTGGTTGGGTCATTGCCTCTACATGGCAGTCCACTGTTATAGCAAGTTTATTTATATTAATGTTATTCGGACGTAAGTTCAAAAAGCGTGTCTGGCTCTTTTCGTTAATCATTTTTTCAGGAGTACTCCTGGTAAATATATCTCACATTCAGGAGTTTGATCTGAAAGCTCTTTCGCTTGGTGGTCTCCCTGTTTTACTTGCCGCCTTCTGCTACCCTTTAGGAAATCAATTGATATGGGAGGCAAAGCATGCAGGTAACAGCATGATTCCATTTATTTCCTCTCCTTTGCTGGAAAACACCTTCAATAAAGTCCTTCTGATGACGGTCGGTTCCTTCCCACTCTGGATTGTACTTATTCTGCTGATTCAACCTCCTGCCCCCGATACAGGACAGATAGGCAATACGTTGTTGGTTGCACTCCTCTCTGGGGTTTTTGCCACCAGTATTTTTCTTTTCGCCAGGAATTTGGCATCAACATCAGGTGAACTCGCTGGGGTTGATGCCACCCAGGCCAGCGAGGTTGTATTTGCTCTTTTAGGGGGAATTGTGTTTTTGGGAGGAAGTCTTCCAAATGTCACATCAATAATTGGCCTCGCCCTAATAATGACCGGGCTATTGCTGTTCGTTATATTCCAGGGTGACTGAAGCCTACCCCAAAGTATTAAAGTTTCGAGCAATAGACTTGAGGTTGATATTATCAGTGTGATGATGTGAGTTTTCTGAACAGTCGAACACCTTACGACCTACTGTCTCATTTTGGAAAGAGTACTGTGATAGGGTTATTTCGACCAAATATTAATTCGAAAACAGTGTAGGTAAGCATCTTGACGTATGTTTTGCCCTTGCTAACAACTTCATTGACCGATCGATCGTTTAACACCATCATGTGAAAAATAAAACCGACAGTCAGGAGGGACGGTGAAAAAAACACGAGCAGACCAGGCCCTGGAAACGAAATCAAAAATAATTGTAGCTGCCATTGAAATATTCACCACCGAGGGGATAAATGGCCTGACAAGCGGAAAGCTTGCGAAAAAGCTAGAGATGAGCAAAGGAACCCTCTTTCACCATTTTGAAAACATGGAAGAGGTGCATGTCGCCGTGCTTGATCAAGTCATTGACTCAATGACCAAAGAAATCGATGCCGTTGAGTATGCATCCACTGAAGAATTTGTGAATACGGTGGTCAATATAACATTCGGAAATATAGAGCTATACAGTTGAGTTTACGCTGCTCTTTTCAGTTTTATCGGGGGCGCGGAATACAATGAAAGATACCGTTTAAAGTTGAAAAGTATGTTCGACGCCATGATGGACCAGTGGGGGGTATTGGTGACTCAGAAACTTAAGAAAGATATTTCGACAGAGAGGTTAGATGACCTCGTGCGGATAATAGACGTGTATATGGCTGGACTTCTTGTTCATACTATCATTTTCAAAGAGCAACAGAGGTACCGTGATCTAACCTCACAATTCTTAAACAAAATGCTGAGGGATATCAACTGATAAAAACTGGTTAACGATGAGTAAGAAAGGGAAAAAATCTACCTGCCTGTTGGGGAAGTGCAACTCCGTCAGGAGTTGAGCACGGTAATACATTTAAAACATACTCAGAGGTAAATAATGTCTGTGGATAAGTTCACCATTAATGAAGCCCAAATTGACTGGGAGTATCCAAGAAAATTCAAGTTCACAACAGGATTCGGAGCAACAAAAGCTGAAAGTGCTATAGCTAACTATGCAGCATTGCTTGCACCAGTAGTTATGTATTTTGTTTCATGGAAAAGTTTAGGGTGGAGTACAACTCAACTGGTAGTTGCCAGCTGATTAGCGCTTGATATGGTTGGCGGAGTGCTCACCAATTCGCTTGGGTCTATGAAGCGTTTCCTTCACACTGATTAAACATTAGATCTTTCGTGGTTCGGTAAACTTGTTGGAAGTAAATTTCTGTTTCCTCTCATACATGCTCAGATATTCGCTGCGCCTTATTGGTTTGATGTTACATGGGGATACGCATTTTTCTGGTATGGCTTTCTGATGGTATCAATACTTTTCATTCATTTTCTTCCTTTGTATTTGCATCGCGCAGTATAGCTCTTCTCATTGTTATACTGTCGGTGATGATCGGCCCGTTGGCATTTGTACCACCAGTTGGACTCGAGTGGCTGGCACCTGTATATATGATAAAGTTAGTTTTATCCCATGGTGTGCGTGAAGAACCATACCGGCCTCAAAGCTACTAACAAGTCTGGGCTTCAAGATGGAGTAGCTAATGGAGTGAATGGACGTGAATTACTGTTGTGCCTGTATTATATTGGCAGTAGCAATCATCACTTTTTGGAGTTTTAAAGCGTGTTGAGTGAAGATCTGACCATATGAGAAAAACAGGCATTACCCATAGTAAATAGTTTGACCGCTAGATCATTTTTTACCCGCAGTCGTGTTATGATCTCTTTCTCTTCCATTCCGCTTTTGTGAAGTTCGAGGACCTGCTGGTTAAAGCTTTCAAGATAATCGAGTTTTCGTTTTATTCTGGTGCGGCCATCTTTCATGCAGGGGCGGTGCGAACAGAAAAGTACGTCAAAATCCAATTCTGCGATTTTCCTTAAAGAGTCTATCTGCTGATCAATCCTTTCATCAACCCTGAAAAACTGTATTTTTTCACCTACGTAGAGGTCTCCGGAGAAAAGCCACCCCTCTTGCTCTGAATGGTAAACAGTATGATCTTTACTATGCCCCGGGGTGTGCAGGGCCTTGAGGGTGATATTTTCAGTTTCGATTATCTTGGGACAGGTTTCTGCTTGCAACCGTGGAGCCTTGCCAAACAGAATGTGCTGATAAGGAAGGATTCTAAATCCTTTTGATAACTTTGATACCCCATAAGGATGCAGGTATACTGATGCATTGTATTGATTTTTCAGGAAACTGGCGTTGCCGCTATGGTCTTCATGATGGTGTGTCAGCAGTATTGAGGTGACATTGTTGCAACTGATCATCGAACCGACTTCTTTGCGGAAGTGGTGGGGGCCGGTGTCTATCAATATAGAATCTATATGATAAAGATAGACTGATTTTATTGGCTTTCCCATAGGTGCAATACCTACCTCAAAGCCTTTTACAGGTCCATAGGTGTGCTGTTTTGCAAATATCATCGACGGTGATCTTTTATTTACTGGTGGGGCAGTGGAAGTCAGAGCAACCCTTTATGCTCTTCTCAGCGCAAAGATAGAAGCGTTAAGGTAGTCAATCTACGTTTAACACCTACTCCCTCAATGTATCTTTTGCAAGGAAGCACCGGCGGTTTCTTAGCAAAAAAAAAGAAAAACTTTGGTTAACTTAACCGTAGCTTGCCAGTAAATAACTCAGGTTGAATCGTCGAGCCGACAACTCTTCTGAAAGATATCTTTTTCCGGGATCGATTAATCTCTCTACTTGCTTTGTCTTATTTTTATTAAATTAATAATTTCTCTATTGAACGCGCACTCGCAGAGGGCTTCGCAACGATTTAGCTGTTCTTTATCAAGGCAATATCCAGGACAATCTTCCAGGCCAGTTCTTCGTTCAGTATATTTTTTCCCAGAATAAAGATCCAAAAAATCCTTCGCTTCTACGACCATTGTTGAGAAACAACCTTCTTTTTTGTGCGTAAAATAAAAAAGACTCCAATCAAGCCTTTCAAAATCCGCACCATAGCCATTAATTTCAAGCGATAGGTCGTTAAGAAATTCATCACGCGTTACCCATTCAGTTGAGCACATTGGACATACTTTAAAGACTTCCTTCTCTTCCATTACCAAACGTTTCCTCATCAGGAATCCATTTCTCCCAAAAAGGATTACCCAAAGTAAAATGTTTAAGCTGTTACGCTTTATTCATATCTGTCACAATCACCACAAGGTGGATACTCTGAGTGTTTTCATATCACTCTCGTTTCCCGTAAAGTTCATACATCATCAAGTATTTCTCGTATTTTCTTAAGCAGCTGCCCCCTTTCTACCGGCTTCATAATCAGCCCGTTTAATTGAACAGGTAATGGCTCCTTCTGATCGATCTCTTCACTGTAGCCAGTGCACAACAATACTGGGATACCGGGTCGTATCACCTTGATTTCTTTAGCCAACTGTAGGCCAGTCATCCACGGCATAGCCATATCTGTTATTACAAGATCAAAATCATCCGGCTTTTCACGAAATCGTTCCAAGGCATCAGTGCTGCCAAGCGCTATCGTAACGTCATACCCTGATCGAACAAGATGTCGCTCATAAATTTTTGTGAGCTTTATTTCATCGTCCACAACCAGTACCCGTTCTGAGCCACTATAATTACGGTCTAATAATTGCGCAGTTTGCGCTTCAACAGTTTCGCTATAGAACGGTAAATACACGGTGAAATCTGTTCCTAATCCGACCTCACTTGTGGCTATTATTTGTCCTCCATGGGAAGATACGATCCCATGTGCAACTGATAAGCCCAGGCCGCTTCCCTTGCCTTGCGGCTTAGTGGTGAAATATGGGTCGAAAATTCTATCGATATGTTCATTGGCAATGCCGGAGCCAGTGTCACGGAAAACTATTTTCGCATATTCGCCAGATGGCAATGTTACACCAGAAATCGATCTACTTTCATCGATATGTACTTTGTCGACTTTAACTGAAACGGTACCTTCAGAACCCATCGCATACACACTGTTTGTTACGATATTCATAAAAACCTGTTGTAGCTGGGTTATGTTTGCCTTGATTTTTATACATTCATTATTGGTTGTTTCCGTGATCTCTATTGATGCTGGAACTGTTTCCCGTAATATTCCGAGAGCATCATGGACGAGGGACTGAACTTCAATGATCTGTTTTTTATCATCTTCTTCTCTGCTGAAGGCAAGTATCTGATCTACCAAGGTTTTGGCCCTGATGCTGGCCGAATAGACCTCCTCCAAATTATCGTGGAGTTCCGTTCCTGCCGTAACATCTTCTATGGAAAGCTCCGTAAAACCGATAATAGCTGACAAAATGTTATTGAAATTATGCGCTATACCACCTGCCAAAGTACCTATAGCCTCTAGCTTCTGATGTTGTCTGAGTTCCTTTTCCTGCTCCTGAAGTTGTTTAGAAAGCTTCACCTCCTGAGTAATATCTCTGAAAACGCAATGTGTTCTAAGGAAATCACCATGTGCATCTGAGCTGATCTTCCCATCAAATTGAACGGTAAGGTATGTCCCATCCTTCCTCACCATTTCAAACTGTACCCCCAGAACCTCACCTATCGATTTGAATTTGGGAAAGTTCTCCTCGAAATGACCTCTCCACTCCGGCTTTAAGAAATCACCAAAAAATTGCCCTTCGACTTCTTCCTTTTCATATCCTAGAGTCCTCAGCCAGGTTTGGTTCACGTGGAGGATGTATCCATCTTTATTGAGTGACTGGTAAGGTAGCGGAGCATAGTCAAAAAGGACTCTGAACTTTTCTTCACTTGCCTGTAGCTTTTTCTCCGCTTCCCGGTCTTTTTCATTGTCCTGGAAAACAAGAACAATGCCTACGGGTTGTTCATTATCAAGTAAAATCGGGGCACTGCTATCTTTGATGGGTAATTCCCGTCCATTCTTTGAAATAAGTAACGTATGATTAGCAAGCCCTACTGTTCGCCCAGTCTCAATAACTTTTGTTACCGGATTCTTGACTATCTCACGACTCTCCTCATTAACAATATGGAAAACATCGGTAATGGGCAAACCTTTAGCCTCTGCAATATTCCAACCGGTGAGCGTTTCAGCGACCGGGTTCATAAAGGTTACACATCCCTGCATGTCAGTGGTAATGACCCCGTCACCAATACTTGAAAGCGTTGTTTTGAACCACTGCTCATTTTCTTTTAATCGCCTTCCCATCGTATGTTTGTGAATGGCCAGTTCAATGACGATGCGGAGTTCTCTATCCTCAAATGGTTTAACAATATACCCGAAAGGGTCGGTAGCTTTGGCAAGCTCCAGCGTTTTCTCATCAGAATAGGATGTAATATAAATTACGGGGATATCGTGCTCTGCCCGTATGGCAGCGGCTGTTTCGATGCCACTTAGCTCACCTTTGAGTTTGATATCCATCAAAATCAAATCCGGTAGCTCCGTTTTGAGGCTATCGATGGCTCTCTCGCCCCTGGCCAGGCACCCTATAACCCGGTACCCCATTTTCTGGATACGCTCCTTCATATCCGCAGCGACAATGGCATTATCTTCAACAATGAGAATTTTCGGAGTCATATCCATAAGACAAGTCCTTTACATAATGAATTACGCAGGAAATCTGATTATATATCTCAACCCGTGATCACTTATCCTTTTGACCGTGCCATCCAGCTGGTTTTCTACCAATATGTTGACGAGGTCTACACCTAAGGTTTTCCTGCCAGAGACTTCATCGAAATCAGCAATGCCAATACCGTTATCAGAGATGATGAGTTCTATTTCACCAGTATCAATGGTATGGAGTTTAATAGAGATCTCACCAAATTCAGTTTCGACAAAAGCGTATTTCATGGCATTAGTAACCAGCTCATTTATGATCAGGCCACAAGATATTACACTGTCCAACTTTACTGGCACCTGCTCGATATGACATGTAATATCTATAGTATCTTTACTGGCACGGATTGATTTCATCAAATACTTCACAAGGTCTTGAAAGTATGAATCAAGATCAATGGTGGACAAGTCGTCTGATTTGTAAAGCGTTTCATGAACCATGGCGATGGACGTGATCCTGTTCATACTATCTCTTAAAGGAGCAACGACAGTTTCGTCAGTCAGTTGAGAAAGTTGAAGGTTCAGAAGGCTCTGAACCATTTGGAGATTGTTCTTAACTCTGTGATGAACTTCGCGCAGTAGTATCTCTTTTTCATCAAGAGATATTGTTATGTGCTTTAAGCTTTCTGCCATCTGGTCAAATGCTTTAGCCAGAATCCCAATCTCATTTGTGGCACTACTGTTTATGCGATAATCAAGATCACCTTTACCAACGGCCACTGTTCCAGCCACCAGTGTCTTGATCGGCGTGATGATTTGCTTTCCAAAGAGGAGTGCAACGCATATAACCAGGGCAATTATGGCTAACCCCATAAATATGATTTTTCTCTTTAGATCAACGATCGGTGCAAAAGCTTCTGCTACATCTTGTTTAGCAATTAATGCGAGTTTTCGATCGGGCAACCAGAAATAGGCACCGATTACCTCCTTGTCTCGATAATCCATAAAGAGGTCCACATCACTTTCCCCGGATAATGCCCTGACAGCACCTTCGCCAAAGATCCATTTTTTAAAGGCTCCGTCAGGAGCAAATACAGTGTTAGTCACAAGCAGATTGTTTTTATTTACCAAAAAAGTCTCTGTAGTTTCACTTAAGCCCGTCCGCTCCAGCATTATTTTGCTGAGATTTTCAAAGTTTGCATGTATCGCAAGAACGCCCAGCAATGAACCTTTGCTGTCTAACACTGGACAAGAGATAACCATAGTGGGCTTTCCCATGGGGAGGCTTAAGAAAAATATCTGAGACAAAGATGCCCACTTGGCCATGACGAAAATACAACGATGATTCTCTGAATTTCCCAACCCAGAGTGGTGCTTGATGACACGAGGATCTGGCCAGTTGTTAGGATTAATAAGTGAAACTACAGATATTTCCCCGGGACCTACAGTTTGCTGGAAGCGTCGTACAAGCGAATTGTACGCTAAAGTTCGTTCATCCTCTGTTATCTCTTTCGAGTAGAGCAGGGAGATGTCACGACCTACATGAAAATCATTTGCAAGATACAAGGTTGAGTATTGGAGGTTCTCCACCCACTTTTCAATGGCTTGCCTTTTGAGAATTCCGACAGTTTTCAGGTGGGTCTGCACATTTTCAATAATTATCTGACGACCAGATTCAAAAGAAATTGAGCCGATAATGGCGAGAGGGATCACAGATAGGAGCAATAAAGCCACTATCATTTGACTGCTCAAACTTGTACGGATCGATTTCACCTGAGTACCCTCTATTATTCGGCGGTATAAATGGTGCGTAACAGTTCCATTGTGTAGACCGAGTTGATATCATCTAGCGGTTTCTCAATCACCTCTTGTTCGAACAAGATTCTATTCATTCCAGACCATACTTTTTCACTCATCCAGCCGATATGGTCATCCCCTGTGTAGATGAGAGGAAGCTGGGTGTCCATCATCACTGTTTCCAGATGTTTATCCCCCTTTTGGGAATAACGAACCGATATATCAACAGCGTTTTTCATATCCTTAATTGCATCATTCCAGCCTTTAAGGGTGGCACGTAAAAACCTGAGTGCAAGATCGCTGTCGTGTTCAAGTAGGGACTCATTTACAAAAATTGTATCGGAGTAAAAATCAATACCGTAGTCGCTTGGGAAGATATAATTAAGTTCTGCCCCTTGGGATTTGAGCCGCAGGACACCGCCAGTGAGGTAGGCGCCGGTAACGTCTACGTCTCCACCAAGAAACCCTTCGTAGTTATGATCGAGCGGTAACAACTCCATTTCAGAGATATCGAGATTGAGCTTGTTAAGCATGGCCCGGAGTTGAAACTCATATTCCTTAGCATTCTTGGAAAAGACTGCTATCCGTTTACCAACCATATCATGTGGGCGTTTTATTCCTGACCCTGCTTTGCTCACAAAAATAGCAGCTGATCGCCGGTAGATCGCTGCAATTGCCTTTATCTTCATGCCCTCGGCTCTTTTAGCAAGGATAAGATCCGAAGACGCTATCCCAAACTGGGCATCTCCCTCAACCACCGGAGCAATCAAATCAATCCCACTACCACCTTCCTTTAGCTGGACCTCTAAGTTTTCTTCTTTGTAGTATCCTTTATCCAGAGCAACGTATATTCCGGCAAACTGCGCCTGGTGTTTGTACTTTAACTGCACAGTGACTTTATCAGGAGTTTTAGTTGGTACAGCGTCATTACAGCCTGCAAGACCCAGTGTTACAAAAAACACTACTGTAAACATTCTCAATGTACCCATAATTATCCCTATACTATTAGGATCCACAGAATCTAACTATGGAGTTCACTCCTTTTCCTCCGATACGGCTTGTTCAATCGACATCTGGATTGGCTCAACAATCCCGATCTGTTTAGCAAAATTTTTCACCCCCTGCATGATAGGCCAAGTGATGGCCTGACCCTTTGGAGCAACCAGGCTACCATTACTGGCAACAATATCCTCTGCTGCAATCATTCCAATGCCAATATCCGCAACACGTATAGATACCACTATTCGTTGTTTATCAATTTTGATGCCGTTTAATGCCTGTAGTACCTTCGGGTTATGGGCACCTTTTTCCTGCTGTAAAGTCTGAAGGGCTTCGCTTCGTTTTTTCCCCTGGAATAAAAGGCGGTCAAAATCAGCTACTGTTTTCAAGACCTGAGCGCCAAGCATGACTTCTTCCAGCTCTTCATTTGCAATTTTTTCGTCATATTCATCAAAACGCATTTGTTGCAAGGCGATAATTTTCACTACATTTTCCAGACGCGGAATTTGTTCGAGTAATTTTGCGCCAACAGCCGGGTGTTTTGCATACATACTCAACTCATCATCATTAAGCTCAACGCCCGCATAGACTTTACTCAAGACATCCCCAGGCAAGGTCATGCAACCAATCTGTGACATAAGAGCGCTTATTTCATATTGCCATAGATTGGGCAAATCTAATTTTTTCGCAATCTGAACGACATAGGTCTTAAAACGAACACCTGAACTAAAGGCCATCGGGTTTGCCAGACTGAGGAGTTCTGAAAGGACATTCACACTTCCATTAAGTGTTTTTTGTAAAAGCTCTTTTTCAGCAGTTATGAGTCGATATTGTCTCTGTGCCAAAACCAGGGCTGTTATAAATGTTGATGGCGGACAGGGCTTAGTTAAAAACCGAAATACATGACCAGTGTTAACAGCCTCAGCTGCGGTTTCCTGATCCGCATTTCCTGTAAGCATCATTCTCACAGTTTCCGGGTAGATATCCTTTACCTGGGCAAGCAACTCAACTCCACTCATTCCGGGCATACGCATATCCGAAACAATAACCGCAAACGGACCGTCTTTTTTTAAGACCTCCAGAGCTTCATCACCACTTGACGCTGTTTCTATAGGAAATCTTTTACGAAACTGCCGTTTGATGGATTGAAGAATGTGAGGTTCGTCATCTACAAATAATATCTTATCAGTCATCCTCGTCCTCTTTTGACTGGGCATTTTTGCAAAGTTCCAACCAATGCTCTAACCTGTCACTTAAGCCAACTCGTTCCAGATATGCTTGATTGACTGTTGGCAACTCTCCCTTACATTGATTGGGGTTTAACGTGTAATACAAGACATTAGCAATATGGACAGCAAGGGCCGGAGAAAAAGAATCCTCAGGATAGTTATCCAGTTTATGGTGAAAGGTAGCTGCTTCCACCACAGAGCCGGGTAATCCCCACAAACCGAGTAAATAACCGCCTACTGCTCCATGATCCCCTCCAAGGACTTGATTTTCTGCTTCACTTAATGAGATCGATTCCGACGTGGCCTTTTCCAGAGCCTCGAGGTATTGGGATTCAAGACTTGAAAAAAGGAGAAGTTTGCCAACATCATGTACTATTCCGGCAATAAAGGCATCGTCAGCGATTGAGCGATTAGGAGACTCAGCAAGGGCAATAACTTTTGCAAACATGGCTACAGTATAACTGTGTGCCCAAAGGGCAGGTGCAGAAAAGGTCTTTACTGAAGCAGGTGCCATCTCAGTAAAAATCCCTATCCCGAGCACCAGGGCTTTAATGGTATCCAACCCAAGTAGGCTGACTGCACGGGCTGGACTGGCGATGCTTTTAAAAATTCCATAAAAAGCCGAATTGACCAGTTGGAGCACCTTTGTACTCATGGCAAGATCTTTTTCAATAATCTCACCGATGTCACTGATAGCACACTCTGGATCTTTTATTTTTTCCTGCAGTTCGGCATACACCTCAGGTAAACTTGGCAATGCACCAAGGCCTGCAACAAGTGTTTTAAGCTCTTCACTGTTAACAAGCTGCTGAAGAGCACAGGCACGGCTAAGGATGTCTTTTAACGTTTGCGGATCGGAAGGTTTTGCCAAAAACTGATGCACTACCGGGATAGTTTGCAGTATTGATTTATCTTCAGCATGACCTGTCAGCATGATGCGTATGATGTGTGGATATTGCTCCATCACTGTATTCAAAAGAACAGCGCCATCCATCCCTGGCATACGCATATCTGAGACAATAACGTTGACCTCATGTTCTGCCAAAAGATCGAGGGCTTCTAGACCACTCTCGGCAAAGAGAAAATCCATTTCATGTCTCATTGAACGCAACATTCTTTTTAAGCCAAGGAGGATGTTCGGTTCATCATCCACAAAAAGAATTGTTTTAGTCATTGTCATTATTCTCAGCTCCATTTGGTTCGGACGAATTAATAGGCAATACTATCGTAAATGTTGTGCCCACCCCTTCCTCACTTGCCACATCAAGAGACCCCCCATGTTTATTGACGATGATGTCGTATGATATGGTCAGCCCCTGCCCAGTACCTTTGCCAACGGATTTCGTGGTAAAGAATGGATCGAATATTTTAGTAATATTCTCACCACTTATCCCGCATCCAGAGTCAGTAAAGGTAAGAATGACAGTGTTATTTTGTTGTTTTGACGAGATAGTAATCTGCCCTTTTTCGGCCGGAGAATTCTCACCGAGTTTCTCTTGTATAGAATGTGCCCCATTTATGATCATATTCAGAAATACCTGGCCAATTTCATTACGCATACAGAGAACTGTCGGTACTTCATGGTCAAGGTGAAGAACAGGCTCCAGCAGCAACTTCCACTCACTGCGGCAGACGGTGAGTGTAGTTTCGATAAGTTCATTGAGATTTGTCATCTCTTTTTCAGAGCTTCCTGGATGAGAGAAGTTCTTCATAGCCAAAACGATTGAACTTATCTGCTTCAGGCCATCAATAGACTGATGTATAGCCTCTGGGATTTCCTCTTTTAAGTATGGCCAATCCACCTCTTCACAACTGTCCTCAACAGTAGCTAACAGTTCTGGAGAAACTGCATCTGTTTTCACAGCGCTCAACAACTGGTCATAGTGTGTGATAAGATCGGCAACGTCTGAAAATGCGTCATTAAGGAAATCGACATTTGAGCCAAGATATTGTGCCGGAGTATTGATTTCATGGGCAATGCCAGCAGCAAGCTGTCCAACAGACGCCAGTTTTTGTTCATGCAGCAATTTTGTCTGCAACTGTTTTCTTTCCTCTTCCCTTTCAAGCCGTATGGTTATGTCTCTGACTATTGCGACAAAACGGCCCTTCTTACGGGGCGATCGTATAAGTTGTAAAAACACTTCAACAGGAACAATTGTTCCATCTTTTCTTTGATGACTGGAGATATACGTCAATGATGTCTCAGTATTATCCTCTAACGGCTTTATCAATGCCTTGAACTGAGCTTTAGTATCATTAGGTTTAATATCAAGCGGAGTCATGCTGAGTAGTTCAGACCTGCTATAACCTATATGTTTGAGAGCGCCCTGATTGACGTAAATATACTGCAGGGTATCGGCAGAAAACATGAATACACAATCCAGGGTTTGGTCCAGTGTCAGCTTAAATTCATTAAGATCATCGAGGAGAAGTTCCCGTTCCTGATGTTCTGAGTCAAGATCTACAAGCGCTGAATTCAGCCTTCTGTTAAGTAAAAATACTATAGTGAGCCCACAAAGCGAGCAAATGAGAAAGAGTGCAGTGATGTAGATCCAGAGTTTGTACTGTTGATAAAGTTGCCAATACGTTATGGTACCAAAATCCTCATATGGAGCGACTTGCAAAGCCTGCAATATTCCATGAACATCATGATATTCCATAGGTATAGTCCATCCGCGAGAGCGTGAGGACCTTGCAGCCTGACTATCTGGCGGCATCTGCATCATGGCAACGAGAACCTGCTTTGCCTGCTCTTGAGGGGTGTGCTGTGCCTTTGCTAACGGCCATTCCGGATACAATCGGGTAGTGCGAAGAAAATCAAACGCAGAATTCACGTCCTGTAGATCAAATACGTCAAAATCATCTATATCAATTCGTCCTTCCCAGGCCATACGCTCAAGCGTATCAGTTCTAATACACCCAACGTCCACTACTCCATTAAGTACCGACATAACCACGGCATCGTGACTACCTGAAAATCGAAGGTCCTGAAAATCAGTATATGGGTCAAGACCTCTGTCTTTTAAGTAGTTCCAGCTAACCAGCCAACCACCAAAAGAGTTTTCAGAGACTGCCATAAATTTCTTGCCCTTTAGATCCTCTATACTCGTAATATCTTCCCTGTCAGTCTTGTAAAAAATTACACCACCAGATTCGGTGTATGCATCTCGTCCCCTTCTATTTTTGATCGTAGCTATCCGCGTTACACCGTAGTTATACTCAAGATTCACGTAGACTGAAGGATTGGTGATGGTGAAATCAACCAGTTTATTTACAACAGCGTCCTCAATCTCATCAAATCCCAAACAAACTATATGAATATCATATTCGGGAAGTTGTTTTTCCAGATAGATGGATGTTGGAGTCCACTTCTGGAGGCAATCGTCTTTGCCATAATCCGCAAGAACTCCTATATTAAGAGACGATACGCTACCCGTAGACGAGCCATGAGCTGCACTGGCAGCAATAGCGGCTGTCATACAAACTATAGTTATAACGAAGAGTATCGATCTGCCTGCCCTCATATACTTACCTCTCTTGGAGCAATTCAGATGGTTCATTGTTCAGGGGTAATTCAATAATAAATGTGGTACCTTCTTTCTCCCGTGTCTCAAAAGCCAAAGACCCTTTGTGTTTATCTGAAACTACACTATGGGCAATGGCGAGCCCCTGTCCTGTTCCCTTACCTATATCTTTGGTGGTGAAAAATGGGTCAAAAATACGGTGTTGGATATCTTTTGGAATTCCCCCTCCAGTGTCGCTGATACGGATAGCTACTGAGTGGTCCCTCTTTTCTGTTGATATCGAAATTGTACCCTTTTGATGACTGTTGTCAGCCATGGTGGCAGTAATGGCGTGGGCGGCATTGACAATTATGTTGAGAAATACCTGATTTATTTCTCCAGGGAGGCAAAGTACTTCCGGAATCGAGCTGTCGAGGTCGAGCTTCATTTCCGCAACATACTTCCATTCATTACGCGCAACTGTGACGGTGTTCTTAATTGCATGATTGATGTCGACCATCTCCTTCTGATCACTCCCCGGGTGGGAAAATTCACGCATTGCCCGCACAATTTCAGTCACCCTTTTCACCCCTTCCAGGCTGTGTTCTATGGCTTGGGGAATTTCCTCATTGAGATAGAGAAGGTCTGCCTCCAGAACCCGCTCTTCCACCGTGGTAACGAGTTCATCATTTACAGTTTTATCCTTAACCGCCTGCAACAAACTGTCATAAGCGGAAAATGCCGTTACCATGTCTCCGAACGAATCTTGCAGAAATCGTGTATTGTCACCTACATATTGGATAGGTGTATTTATTTCATGAGCAATCCCTGCCGCTAGCTGCCCAATAGCTTCTAGCTTTTGCGCCTGGCGTAACTCTCGTTCCAAGCTCAATTTCTCTGTCACCTCCTCAATCAGGATGACTGCAGAGGTGATTTTTCCATTTTCATCACGTATTGGGAAAGACTGATCCCTGAAATATCGATCTCCTTTTTTCCCTTCTACTTTAATTGTGGCTTCAAAACTTTTCCCTTGGGCAAATGTTTTTTCAACAGGGCAATTATCACAAGGCGTTTCTCGAGGTGAAGCGAAAAAAGAACGATGGCAAAGATGTCCGTTGTTTGGTTCGATATCAGAGAACCACTGATGCATTTGCCCATTCATTTGAAGTATTTCGAACTCTGGGCTGAGAAGGGCTACTCCTATACCAATATTGTCGACAATCTGGCGGTACTTTTCCTCAGAAGCTTTGATTGTCTTGGTCTGCTCTAACACCTTCCTTTCCAGTTCTCCCTGGTATGCTCTGCTCTGCAGTTCCAGTTGGTGTCGAATCAAGGCATTATCCACACTGATAAGCACCAGTCTTCGGGTAAAAGGTTTGACGATATATCCATAAATATCCAACTCCAGTGCTTCTTTTGCTGCAGTAGGATTGTCTATGATTGATACAATAACAATTGGAAGATTGGGGTATGTATCATTTACATATCGTGTAAGAGCGATACCTGTTTCACCTGGCATGTTGATGTCACTTAACAGCAGGTCAAAAGATCTGTTGTTAAGTATCTCTTTGGCTTCAGCGACATTTTCTGCAGTCCAGCATGCATGACCAGCATCTTCCAAATACCTGCTAAGAAGTTTTCTGATACTTCTTTCGTCATCCACGATCAGTATGTCACTCATGATGCCTTCTCCGATGCCCCTTTGGCATGTATGCTTATTAGTTTCAATCCGTACAAATCTCGACGTAATTTCTCCTCAAACTGAAGGTTGCCGTCTTCATCTTAGCCAACCTCATTGTCCAGTGCCTTTCTCACCTCGGAGATCATCAGCTGCTTGACAACAGGTTTGATCAGCAGTGAATGAGCCCCTATTTTTTTCACAGATTCCTCGGAAACAACACGGCTATACCCGGTACACAAAATCACCGGTATTTCAGGTCGTAATGCAAGTATTTTGGTAGCTAATACATCACCGGTCATTTTCGGCATGGTTACATCCGTTATTACCAGGTCAAAGGCATGAGGATTTTCCTTAAAACTGGCGAGTGCTTTCAGGCTGTCAGTTTCCCCGATTACCTGATACCCCTGCTTGGACAAGATACGGGTGCAAAGCTTAAGGATGATTGGTTCATCATCAACAATAAGAATGCGCTCAGTACCGGTTGGCAGATATTCCTGGATAGCTGCGGCACTGTCAGCTGTACTTTTGTCAACAATTGGAAAAAAGAGCGTAAACGTTGTTCCTTCGCCCGGTGTAGAGTCAATCTGGATATCCCCTCCATACTCATTGACGATGCCATGAACGACAGAAAGCCCCAGACCTGTTCCTTCACCGAGATCTTTGGTTGTAAAGTAGGGGTCAAATACAGAGGAGACGATTTCCGGTGACATCCCACATCCGGTATCACTGATGGAAAGCTTCAAATATTTCCCAGGCCTGAGACTATGCATTTGCTCGATGCTTCCGGAATCTAGTTCAACCTGAACTAATTCTATTCCGAGAACGCCACCATAGGGTTCCATGGCATGACTGGCGTTGGTACACAAATTAATGATGATCTGATGTATTTGTGTCGGGTCGGCAAGGATCTGCTTGAGATTAGGCTCAAGGTGGATATTGAATTCAATGGTCGTAGGCAGAGTAGGTCGGAGGAGTTTTATCGCCTCTTCCACAACAGGCTTAATCTGCAATGGGAACAGTTCAATGTTCGTACGACGACTGAATGTGAGGATTTGTCGTGTTAACTCGGTTGCCCGAAGGCCGGCACTGTACACCTCATGCAAGTATTCGGGTAATGGGTCCAATCCTTTGGCTCTTTCCTGAGCCAACTCGGTATAACCTAAAATTCCTGTTAAAATATTATTAAAGTCATGTGCGATACCGCCAGCTAATGTCCCCAGAGATTCCATTTTTTGTGCCTGCCGAAGCTGACCTTCAAGAGAAACATACTTGGTTATATCTTCGACAACCTCCACCGCACTTACAACCCGACCCATGTCATCTCGAACCGGGAAACCGTGAATTCGCCAAATGTGACCATTAATCGTAGTTTTCTGTATCGAACTGGATTTACCTGTCCTTAGTGCCTCTTCAACAGGGCACGACTCACAATCAGCAAGCTGACCACCCCATACCTGGTTACACTTTCGGCCAATCACTTTTTGCCTGGAGAGTCCGGCACTTTTACATGCTTTATCATTTGGCCACAAAACGTGTCGGTTTGAATCTAAAAGTACCACCCTGCTTGCCTGCGCATCGAGGGTGGCCTGTAAGCGAAGCTCTGAGTTCCGAATCTCATCTTGTGCTTTGCAAAGCGTGGTTAAATCTATGGCAATAGTAAGTACAGCATCGGCCACCCCTGGTAATGGCAGAGGCTTAGTGATAATGGAGTACCAACGCACAGCCCTGTCTGGCAAAACAAATGACGCATTGACTTCAAGAGAGGTGTTCCTGTGGTTGTTCGCTTTATCGGTTTCAACCATAAGCTCAGAATGAGCCTTGTTTTTTGTCAGGTAGTTGCAGGAGAGTTCAGAGTTGTCCTTCCCTATTATCTGTGATTTTTCAATACCGTACAGGTCAACCAGCGCCTTGTTGGCAAAAACGTATCTCCCCTTACTGTCAGTTATGTAAATACAATTTGGGGAGCCATCAACCAGGGCCTGAGGCCAGCTTTTACTCGCTACTGCATCCTCTTCTAAGAGTTTCCGATCGCTAATATCTTCATGTATTACGATGAGTCGTTTGGGGCTTTCTGAACAGGTAGCCACCCTACATGTAAACCAGCGGGGGTGATCAGAGGTCTGCCAGGAATATTCGATCTCACAACTTTCGTTTCTGCCCTCGGTGACAGATCGTATCGCTCTGGCAATGGAAAAGGCCGCATTGGCTTCCGGGCCAGATGCTTTATCACAAATTCCCAGGTAATTTAGCCTGGCTGAACTATCCTGCAGGCCACTGAATATACTCTTAACGGATTCCATCCAGATGCGGTTGGCGAGCAGAATTTCTCCATTGGTATCGATAATCGCCACAGCCGTAGTAAGGGCATCTATTGTCGACTGCAGGATCCGTAACTCCGACATGTCTGGCCGTAATTGCGCTACTTCACGATTATGTTTCATACGTCACTCCAAGCTCCCCAACCATCGAACAGCAATAAAACAGATAAGTATTGGCTACACGTTAGTGCCGAACGTGTTCTTTCTGGGACAATGTCCCCTCCAGGGTTGTGTGCACAGCTCTCAATAAAATATTTTTATTGATCGGTTTTGCCACTAACATGACCGGACACTGTGAGTTTACTTCCATCATCATATGACTGTCGGGATAACCGGTTACAATTATTATGGGTAAATCAGAGTCTATTTTTCTCAACTCGGTTACTATTTCCGGTCCTGCCATGCCTGGCATTTTCAAATCAAGTAAAACGAGATGTATAGTGCTATCTTGAACTCTCGCCATCCCTTCCTGACCGCTTGAAGCCGTGTAAACCCTATAGCCCTCCCGCTCAAGATTAATACGTATTAGTTTGCGTATACTCGGATCATCATCAATTACCAGTATTCCTGCTGAATGTTTGTCTTGGGAAAAGGCTTCCATCCAACTCAACAAGGCATCTTTTTGGTAACGCCAGTCTTTGCCTATTTTAAAGGAAGGGAGTTCTCCTTTGCGGGCCATTCTGCGGATGGTTTCAACGTGCACTCCGAGCAACTCAGCTGCTTCCTGAGTATTTAAAATCGTATGATCTGTTCTCATCATCGTATCTTTCATCGTAAAATATACAGCCAGTGAAACTGGCCCTCGTGTTGCGTTTAGTTGAGGTTAGTTGTGTATAGTTAGCTAAAGTAAATCACAACAAATAAGCGATGTCAAGGTCACCAAGGTAAAGGTTTCTGCCTGTAGATTGGCCCTTTTCAAAGTAGCAACCCAGGCCCGTAGACCAAGAATAAATCGTATTTTGAATTATCTGTTGTCTATTCCCCTGGGCTCGAAGTGCATTCCCAAGAAAGTACATTTTTATATTGGATTTTAGCAAGATGATACGATACGCTTCAATTATAAGCCTACTGCACCATGTCACAAGACAACCCGGTTTTGATGAGGAGAGCGATTTTGGATTTAGTTGTACAAAAAAACTTTTTTAGAACCTCTTCTTTTCATTGCCAGTACATGCTTTTAGTCTTGCTGGTCTGCTGTTTCTCCAATAACCATGCATTTGCTGTGTCTCCAGACAAACAGAGCTCTACAGCTCAAGTTCTTATTGTTCATTCAGCATATAAAGGGTACCCGTGGACCGATTCTCTGGATCTCGGCCTTGACTCAGTTTTTTCATCTGGACCTGAATCAATCGAGTTACTCTACGAGTATATTGACACAAAACGATACCGCGATGCGTCATATTTTGATGCATTGCGAAAACTCTGGAAAATCAAATATCACGAACAACAAATTGACGTGATTATTGCCTGTGACAACGAGGCATATGACCTTATCATGAAGGATCGAGAAACGATATTCAGAAATATTCCTTTGGTCTTTACAGGTTACAATCAGTTTGATCCAGCCATGTTAAACAATAAACATCTCATAACAGGGGTAACTGAAAAAATCGATATAGAGGCGACTATTGACATAGCGCTCGAACTTCAACCACATCTCGAAAAAATTGTGTTTGTGGCTCCTGGCGCGCCTCCTTTTCGTATGGTTTGGTTAGAGGGCCTGCCGGAACGATACAAGGGACGGGCAGAGCTCATCAATATTACCGAAGAGAGACTGGCAGATATCGATCGTGAACTTGACAATCTTGGAAACAACATTGCTGTTATTCCATTGAACAGTGTCATACATGATAACCACACCTATATGCCTTTTGATAAGTTTGTAGCTCACCTGGCTAAAACCAACACATATCCGGGTTTATGCCTTGTGGGATATTGCTCTGGGTCACGGTATTGTTGGCGGTAAGGTGGTCAGTGGCAAGCTGCAGGGCCAAGAGGCAGCAAAACTTGCGCTCCAGATATTGCGAGAAGTTCCCGTCAGTGATCTTCCTGTGATCACAACAAGCCCAAATCAATACCAGTTTGACTGGAATCAGCTAGAACGTTTTGATATTTCTCCCGATGATCTTCCACAGGATACGTATATTATCAATCGCCCAGTATCATTCTATGCTGAAAATGCGACAATCGTAAAGAGTTCCCTGGTAGTTCTAGCTCTACTCTGCCTACTCATTATTGCATTAGCTATCATTGTCGCAAATCTTAATCAGGCGAAAAAGGCACTTATCACCAGTGAATCTAAATTTAGAACCATGATCAAAAAATCGCCACTGCCAATGGTGATAACAGATAAGAATCAAGACATTGCTTCGTTTAATGATAAGTTCACTGAATTATTTGGTTATACACTAGACGATGTTTCTACTGCCAAAGAGTGGTGGGAAACAGCTTATCCTGACACTGACTATCGACAAAGAGTTCAAAACTCCTGGATGGTAGCAATAGATAAAGCCACCACCTTGGGTACAGATATTGAAGTCCAGGAATGGGACTTGACGATAAAAGATGGCACGAAAAGACGATGTGAATTCTACATGGTACCCTTAGAAGACATATCGCTCATCATAATGAATGATATTACGGATCGGAAGCAAAGCGAAAAGGAACTCTATCAAAGCAAAGCATTGTTCCAGGCTGCAATGGATCACAGTCATGCCGGCATTCTTATTGCCAGTGCCCCAAAAGGTGAACTGAGCTACATAAATAGTGCTGCACGTGAAATTTTAGGAAATACGACAAATAAAAAACTTCATGACGTTACTATTGAAGAATACACAAATACATGGCAGTTTTTCCAGCTTAATGGAACACCTTACAAAACAGAAGATCTTCCTCTAACAAAAGCAATTCTGCAAGGAGAAAAAAATAGCGAGCAAATACTCTTGAGGACTGAAGAGGGAGAAAATAAGGTTATCTGGGTGAATGGTGCCCCAATTTATGATGACTGTGGTGCAATTGTGTCTGGAATTGTCATTTTTCTCGATATCACTGAACAAAAACACGCTGAGAATGCCCTCGCTAAATCTCAAAGTTTTTTACAAAAAGTATTAAATACAATTCCTGATTTAGTGTGGATAAAAGACCAGAACGGCGTTTATTTGAGCTGTAATAATAAATTTGAACAGTTCTTTGGTGCAAAGGAATCGGAAATAGTAGGTAAGACAGATTTTGATTTTGTTGAGCAAAGCCTTGCTGAATTTTTCCAAACTTACGACCGGAAGGCGATGAAAACTGGAGGTGCGAGTGTTAATGAAGAATGGTTAACCTTTGCCAGTAATGGCTATCGTGGCCTCTTTGAAACAGTTAAAACTCCTATGAGAGACCCTTACGGAGAGTTGATTGGTATATTGGGGGTAGGGAGAGACATCACCGAACGTCACAATGCAGCTCAGGAAAAAAGTAGTCTTGAAGAAAAACTTCGTCAGGCACATAAGATGGAGGCAATTGGTACGTTAGCCGGAGGTATAGCGCATGATTTTAATAATATTCTTTCAGCTATTATTGGTTATACCGAATTGGCACTTGAGCAGGTTACGAAAGGAAGCCCCCTTCGAGACGATCTGCAGGAAGTATATTCCGGGAGTAAAAGAGCTATAGAGCTGGTTCAGCAAATTCTCACCTATGCACGCAAATCTGACAACACATTGCAGCCGATTCGAGTTGATCTGATAGTAAAAGAAGCCATTAAGTTTCTCCGATCATCTCTACCGACAACTGTAACTATCCACACAGACATACAGAGCACTTCTCAAATACTTGGCAATGCTACCCAGCTTCATCAGGTCATAATGAATCTTTGTACCAATGCAAGCCATGCAATAGGCAATGCTGGTGTAATCCGACTCTCAGTACGAGACCTACCTCACGATGAGATACAACAGCTCCTCCCTTCTAAGCAAAAGGACGGTGATTTTCTGGAAATTATAGTTCAGGATAATGGTTCAGGTATTGCCTCTGACAAGATCGATTCAATTTTCGACCCATATTTCACAACCAAATCAGTTGGTGAGGGCACCGGCATGGGACTTGCCGTTGTGCACGGCATTATTGACAGCTTCAAAGGGATAGTCAGGGTGAATAGTACAGTGGGCGAAGGAACAACGTTTTCCATATACCTTCCAGTAACCGATAAAGATAATACGCCTGATAAGTATGTGTCTGAAAACCTGCCAACAGGGACAGAGAATATACTCTTCGTTGATGACGAAATGCACATCACCAAACTTGCCCAGAGAATCCTCATTAAACTCGGATATAACGTTATAGCGAGTAACAAGAGCCCGGAAGCCTTAGAACTATTTCAGGCGAATCCCGAGGATATAGATCTGGTTGTAACTGATTTAACCATGCCAATAATGAACGGCGAAGTTTTAGCCAATAAGATACGAGCAATACGAGCTGACATTCCAATCATCATTTGTACAGGTTACACTAAAAAGATAACTGACGAGCAGGCATTGAAACAAAATGTGAACAAAATTGTCAATAAACCGATAAAGAAGAATCAACTGGCTAAAATTATACGGAATGTTCTGGATAACAATCCATCTTCCAAACGTACTCCGAGTTCTTATGAGTAGCCATGATTGAGTATGATGAAAATCGATAACAGCTTTCACGTGATGATCAGTTATGAAAAACAACGCCTCATCTTGTTTCAAACATTTTTGTAGAACTATCTTTTATCTGGAGTAATTGCGCGTATGCCCAAACAACAAAATCCAGCTGATCACTTGTATACAATTACCGATCTTATAGATGAAAAAAAACTCCAGGAAATACAGGATAGCTTTGCCGAAGCAAACGGTGTTGCCGCGACCTTGACTGATATAGATGGTAATCCACTGACAAAACCGAGCAATCACTCTAAGGTCTGTCAACTCATTCGGGCTACAGAGAAAGGACTTGAAAAATGTATTCTTTCCGGGCAGCTGCTTGGCCAAAGAGCTATGGACGAAAAGCACGCGGTACACAAGCAATGCTGCAGTGTTGGTTTTACTGATGCTGCTGCGCCGATTATCGTTAACGGTAAGCATATCGCTAACTGGCTTATCGGTCAGTATCACGTGGGTGATGTGGACGGGAAGCGGATTCGGGAATTTGCTCTGGAAATCGGTTGTAATCCAGAGGAAATGTTCCAGGAATTTGAACGTATGCCCAAAATGAGCATACAGGAGTTTGAAAAAAAGCTTCATTTTCTTGAGATAATGGCAAGAGAGCTTTCACTGGTGGGTTACCAGCGCTTGATTCAACAGCAGCAGAATGAAGAGCTCAACCAAATCAGAAAAGAACTAGAGATACATAAGTCTCATCTTGAAAAACTGGTTGATGAACGAACCGCTTTATTACAGCAGGCCAACACAAAATTGGCAGCTGAGATCGCTCAATCAACAAAGATGCAAAAGAAGCAGAAACGTCTTATTACTGCCATAGAGAGCGCTATTGAGTCTATCGTTATTACAAATATTAACGGCGAGATCATTTACGTTAATCCCGCATTCGAAAAACTCACGGGCTATAGTCTTCAAGAGGTCGTGGGGAAAACTCCTGCTCTATTAAAAAGCGGTGCCCACGATGACACGTTCTACCAGCAGCTCTGGCAGACAATTCTGGCCGGAGAAGCGTGGATTGGTCGCTTTACTAACAAGAAAAAAGATGGTTCCCTCTATCAGGAAGAATCGACCATTTCACCCGTGAAGGATGTTCACGGTAAAATATTGAACTTTGTCGCTGTAAAAAAAGATATTACCAAAGAGCTTGATCTTGAAAGGCAGCTTCACCAGTCACAAAAGCTGGAATCGCTCAACGTTCTTGCTGCAGGCATGGCGCATGAGCTCAACACACCCATCCAGTACGTGATGAGTAACACTACCTTTTTAAAGGATGTCCTAAGTGACTTCGTCGAATTGCAGGGATGTTATGATGACCTTGGCAACGTTGTTGCAGAGTCCGGTCTTTTTACTGAACAACTGGCTGCGATTACCCGAACTGTGGATAAACTCGGCATGGAAGGTCTTAAAGAAGAAGCGGATGATGCTATCAGTCAGGCTCTAGAGGGGCTAAACCGGATTTCCGCCATTGTTTCAGCTATGAAAGATTATGCAACCCCCGGAAATGCAGATAAGAGGCAAGAAAATCTCAATGATCTTTTACGAAATACAGTAGAGATTTCCCGTGGGCAGTGGAAAGACCTGGCTGAACTGGAACTGGACCTTGATACATCCCTCCCCCCTGTTCCACTACTGGCTGATCGGTTTAAACTCATTTTTTTGGATATGATTTTCAATTCAACCCATGCCTTAAAGGAAAAGCAGAATTCAGGTTCACAAGAAAAGGGTCGAATAACCATTACAACCAAAAACCAGGACGATCAGGTTGAGTTATGTCTGACTGACACAGGTATAGGTATTCCAAAGGATATCATCGATAAAGTCTTTGATCCGTTCTTTACTACCAAACAGGTAGGACAGGGTAGCGGCCAGGGATTGTCAGCAGCCCATAGCCTTATTGTAGAAAACCATGGAGGGTCCATCACTGTTTCTTCTGTCGAGGGAAAAGGCACCGAATTTACGATAATTTTACCACTGAGTTAACGAGTGCCTATTTGAGCACTTGAGAACGTTATTTTTGTCTTACTTACAGTATAATGAAAAGGCTCCTTTTAGATAGTAACTCTCCCCAAACAGGTAATGATCAACACCTGGCGGTTTACGACAAGAATAGAAGCTGTCGCGCAAATTTTACACTTTTGATGTGCAATACTCATTTTGACCTGAAGAGGAATCTTTTATGACTATTATCAAATGGCGGGATGCATATAACACTGGTGTTGAGCAATTCGACATGGAACATCACAAGATCGTTGAGTTAATTGACATTATGTATGTGGCCATTCGTGATCAAAGTAGCAAACAGGTGGTCGTGGAAGCGTGTGAGAATGTCCTTTCGTACACCGATTACCATTTCACAAATGAAGAGCAAGCAATGAAAGCGGCGAATTATCCTGAGTTAGACGAGCATATTGCTGAGCATCTTCGATTAAAGGAAGAGGCTTTAGAGCTCCAGAAAACTATCAGTAACAGTTTCCCTGAAGGCACAGCCAATTTTTATCACTTCCTAAGAAATTGGCTTGTTGACCACATCCAGCATTGCGATAAAAAATACGGTCAGTATCTTGATGCTGAATCTGAGGTATAAATGCATATGCTTTTTGACATAAAATAAAATATTAGCACGTTGAGCATTTCACATACCCCTCTTGGTAAGGGATAGCTATTTACCTGGAGCCCTTATGAAGCGATACTATAATATGCTAAAAACAGTCCCTTTCCTTTATTATTTCTTTGTTTTCCTAGCGCTTTTTCCTTGCGACGGAAACTCCAGCGAGAATGCATCCCGGAGTACAGGCGAAAACTCTTTCTCCTATGAAATTAGTTTAACAGCGGAGGAAAAGGGCTGGCTTGAACAAAACCCGGTGGTGCGGGCCCGTGTCGGCACAATGCCTCCGCTACATTTCTTCGATGGGCAATACCGCGGCATTTCCGTTGACTATCTTAACCTGATAGCTGAGATCGTTGGCTTTCAGGTAGAGTATGTACATGGTATACCCTGGAGCAAGGCGATAGAAGATATCAAGAAGCACGAAAATTTCGACATCCTGCTTACAGCCAAGAACACCAAGGAACGTCAGCAGTTTATGCGGTTTACTGATGACTACCTCTTGATGCCGTGGGTGGTCTTCACTCGCACAGAAAGCGGCTTTGTCAGTTCAATTAACGACCTGATCGGTAAGACTGTAGCTGTAGAAAAAAGTTTCGCTATCCAAAAGCTGTTGATGGCTGGATTTCCCGACATCAACCTCCTTGAGAGAAATCATTCCCTTGAATCACTTCAGGCAGTGGCTTCTGGTGAAGCAGACGCATATATCGGCAACCTTGCTACCTCAACGTATATTATTAATAAACATAATCTGGCTAACCTGAAGGTGGCCTGCCCTGCTCCACTTGGTAACCATAATCAAGCATTTGTCGTTCGAAAGGACTGGCCAGAGTTGGTGAGCATTTTAAATAAAGCCATTCAAGGGATACCAGCCAGTAAGCTTACAGAACTCCGTAATAAATGGTTCAACATGCAGTTTGAATACGGGATTTCCACAACTGATTTCCTAAAATGGATTAGTCTTGTTATTGGCATCTGCATAATTATTCTGTTGTTTTTTGTTCGCTGGAACCAAAGACTAAAGAAAGAAATAGACGAGCGCAAACAGGCTGAAGAAGAGAAGCAAAAAATAGAGACAATCTTAAAGGCAGCTTTGGAGAGCATGTCTGACGCGGTATTCATTTCTGATGCCGAGGGACGATTCATAGAATTTAACAGCGCCTTCGCAACTTTTCATAAGCTTACAAGCAAAGAAGAGTGTTATTCCTCCCTCCCTGAATGGCATACGCTACTGGATGTTTATCGGCCAAACGGCCAATTAGTTCCTCTTGAAATGTGGGCGATTCCCAGGGCCCTGCGAGGAGAAACTGGTATAAACGAGGAGTATATCCTATATCGCAAAGATACAGGTGTAAAATGGTTTGGCAGCTACAACTTCGCGCCCATTCGCGCTGAAGAAGGTGCCATTGTAGGTTCTGTAGTCGTTGGGCGTGACATTTCCAAACAAAAGCTGCTAGAGGAAAGCCTTCTGCAGGCACAGAAAATGGAATCGGTAGGCTTTTTGGCTGGTGGCGTGGCCCATGATTTCAACAATATGCTGAACATTATCCTCGGTTACGGCAATATAATGCTTGAAGAAATTCCGAAGGATGATCCGATGCATGAATGCGCACAGGAAATTGTCAATGCCGGTATTCGTTCATCCACAATTACCCGACAACTTCTTGCTTTTGCCCGTAAACAGGCTATAGACCCCCAAGTGATAGATCTGAACGAAACCGTGGAGGAAGTTCTCAAGATGCTCAGGCGTCTTATCGGTGAGGATATTGTACTCAACTGGCACCCCTCTTCCGTTTGGCCAGTCTACATAGACCCATCACAGCTCGATCAGATCCTTGCGAATTTATGTGTCAATGCCCGGGATGCAATACAAGGAGTGGGCAAGATTACCATTGAAACTGAGAAATCAGCCTTCGATGATAAATATTGCTCTGTACATCCTGGGTTTATTCCTGGGGAGTTTGTTCTCCTGTCCGTTAGTGATGATGGTATTGGCATGGATTCTAATACAGTCCGCAAGATCTTTGACCCATTTTTTACCACCAAGGAATTAGACAAGGGTACTGGGCTTGGACTTGCCATGGTTTATGGCATAGTAAAACAGAATAATGGTTTTATCAACGTCTACAGTGAACCTGACCAAGGGACAACCCTACGCATCTATCTGCCGAGGCATACAGAACAGATCGCTACTGAAGAGGAAAAACACGTGGATGTTATCTCACATGGCCAGGGAGAAGCTATTCTCGTTGTTGAGGATGAAGCATCTATTCTCAAACTCGCATCAAGAATGCTGACGAAGCTTGGTTATGTCGTTCTCACTGCCAACAGCCCGCAGGAGGCTATCAAACTGATTGATGAATCTGACGTGACAGTTGACCTCTTGATTACAGATGTCATCATGCCGGAAATGAATGGCCGTGACCTGGCAAATGTTCTTCAAGCCCAGCATCCGCAACTCAAATGTTTGTTTATGTCTGGGTATACTTCAACCGTCATAGCAGAGAGGGGTGTTTTGGAAGAGGGAACTCATTTCATTCAAAAACCATTTTCATCAAGGGATTTAGGCCTAAAAGTGGCTGAGGTACTGAGAAACGATACGAAAACGAAGCCGTGATGCCGATGGAGTCAGCTCAGTACTCTACTTCAATCACGCAGTTCGTATTTACTGTAGTCAACCAATTGACAAAATGCTGGATGAACAGGGCCAAGGATGCCACCTACAGAGGCAGTGTCAAAAGGTTGTGAATTCATAATTCCTGATTGCTCCTTTTATTCTGTCTCTTAAAATCATATACTACAGGGAATTGAGGATTTACGTATACTTTTAGGTTCTAAGGTAAAGATGAAAGATAAACTCTTAGCAAGTGCACAAAAGCTGACTTCCCCTTCAAAAAAAGCACGTGAAGAATTCAGTGCTAAAATTGACATATTAGTGGCGACTGGCAACAAACAGATAGCCGCCCGTCCAGATCTTGATAAATTAATTGGTGCTGAAAACCATGAGATGGCAGAAAACAATAATGGTAATTTTGCCCGTTTTATGGACTCAATGTTTGTTGAGTATGATCCAGCAACGTTGGTGGAAACGGTGCTCTGGGTATTCAGGGCATATAGATCCCACGGTTTTCTTACAACATACTGGGCAGCCAATCTCGATATCTGGTTGAAGATGCTTGAAAAAGAATTGTCAGAAGAATCGTTTACAACAATCTCCCCCTTTTACAACTGGCTTATCATCAACATCCCAATCTTTGTCAAACTCACTGACGAATCCCTATCCAAAAAAATCCCATGCGGGACTATTGATGATACGGCGAAATAACATTGTTGGCCCCCGATGATTCAAACCAATCTCTACGAAAACTACCTCTCCTCGCTGCTACGTGGTGACAAGGTAGCATGTCTCAACATTGTCACAACTCTTTTGGATAACAAAATAGCAATCCGAGAGCTCTACACCGATCTCTTTCAGAAAAGTCTGTACAGTGTGGGTGAACTGTGGGAAAAGAATGAAATCAGCGTCGCAAGGGAACATCTGGCAACAGCGATAACTGAAAGTATGCTGAGTGTTGTATATCCACATCTCTTTACAGGCATACAATCGGATAAGAAGGCCATCATCTCCTGCACAGCCAACGAGTATCACCAACTCGGTGGGAAGATGGTTGCTGATATCTTTGAACTGCATGGCTGGGATGCACACTTTCTCGGTGCCAATACCCCGGTTAATGAGTTATTGAAGTTTATCGACGAAACTCAACCAGATCTCATTGGCTTGTCACTTGCCGTTTACTTTAATATAGGCGCTCTCAAAGCAACACTTGAAGCTGTACATACCCATTTCAAAAACCTAGATATCCTTGTTGGCGGGCACGCTTTCATCTGGGGTGGAACTGGGATATTGAAGGGGTATCCTGGAACCAGTTACCTCGAGTCACTTGCTCAATTAGAAGCAAATTTATAACCTCATATATGCTCCTATCACCCACACAATCAAAGGTTATCCTCGAATATTTTCAAGATGATGTACCGGTTCTCTTTTTTTTACTGAATAGTGACGGGATAGTGCTGACAGTCAATACGTATTGCCAGAAAGTCTTAGGTGCGTCCATTGTTGGTCAGAGTTTTGGCGAGCTTTTGGTTGATTTTCAGCAGTCATTTCGATTAGAAGAGCATATTCAGAAAGACAGCCACTCTCTTCTTAGCCTCAGTATACCCAATTCTCTACCACGATCATATCGTTTTACTTTTCGAACTGTTAACGATTCTGTCCTGGTGTTTGGAAAAAGTGACGCTGAAGAACTGGAACTACTCCGTTCCGAATTACTGCATGCCAATCAGGATTTAAGCAATTTGACGCGCACGCTTCATAAAAAAAACGCTCAGCTTGCACATCTCAACACCATCAAAAATCAGTTTCTAGGGATGGCAGCTCATGACCTACGTAAACCAATTTCAGTTATTCTCAATTATGCCGAGTTTCTACTCGATGAGACCGGAGAGCAACTTGATAAGGAACATACAGGTTTTCTGACAAGAATTGAAAATTCTGCATTTTTTATGAAACGGTTGGTTGATGATTTTCTAGATGTCAGTGCTATTGAAGCTGGCCGCTTTCAACTCAACCTCAACCTAGTGCATCCTGCCGATATCCTGGAGAGAAGTCTTGTCCTTGCACGAATTCAGGCTGACAAAAAAAAGATTGGTTTAGACGTGAATGTTGAGCCAGATATTTCTGCAATGTATGTAGATGGTGATAAGATCGAGCAAGCAATGAGTAATGTACTTGGGAACGCTATTGAACATTCTTTAGTTGATACATGCGTATCTGTCACCCTGAAAAAAGTCGATAATATGGTTATCTTCTCAGTATGTGATAAAGGCGTTGGCATGAGTCCGGAAGCTATGAAACAACTCTATACCCCTTTCTCCAAGACCGGCGCAGTCAAGACAGGTGGAGAAAAGAGTACGGGCATTGGGTTAGTTATAACCCGTAAAATAGTTGAGGCACACCAAGGCAAAATTACCGCCGAAAGCAAAGAAGGCTCCGGAACAACATTTACAATTACCCTAAATACAAAGAGCAATAATGGATAACAGCGATATTCGCATATTAGTTGTAGACGATGATCCCGACATTCTTTTTGCAACTGTACGTATCCTAAAAAAGGAAGGGTATCAACTTATTGGTGCGGAGACAGGTACCGAGGCTTTGGAAAAGGTAACGGCAGAAGCTCCAGATCTTATCCTACTTGATGTTGAGCTTCCTGATATTCTGGGTACAGAGATCTGTGCTCGACTTAAAAACGATCCGGATCATCAGAACAGATATATTATGATGCTATCCGGGAGAAGGACAGCATCCGCTGACCAGGCTGATGGCCTTGAAGCTGGTGCCGATGGATATATTGCCCGTCCGGTTTCAAACCGTGAGCTCCTGTCTCGGGTAAAATTGATGGTTCGGCTTATCAGGGCTGAACGCAAAAACGACACATATATATCCGAGCTCGAACAGGCCATAGAGCAAATCAAGGTGTTAAGCGGAATAATACCGATCTGCATGCACTGTAAACAAATTCGCGATGACAAGGGATACTGGAACCAGCTAGAAGCGTTTATCAGCAAGCATTCTAATGCACAGTTTAGCCATGGCATCTGTGATGTTTGCCTGGACAAACACTATCCAGAAGAAAAATGAAATCAATTTATCAGGAAAATTTCGAGGTTAAGATGGCCAAAAAGCATCTCAGCTAAATTGTCACATTACGATCTGGAAGATCACAGGTGTTGTTGTTCGATCAATAATCCACCCCTGGCTGTGGTTCGATATCTTTTCTATACGCGTGTTTTATTTCACACACTTCACTGACAGTGTCTGCGGCGTCTATGATCTCTGTATGTGCATTGCGACCCGTCATTATCAGATGCAGCTCTGGTGGCCTGTTGTTAAGGATTTGCAGTACCTGTTCAAGATCTATTAATTGCAAATCAAGAGCGTTATTTATTTCATCGAGAATTAGTACTTGATAACGACCTGACCTCATTTTTTCCTCTACCAGAATCAATGCATCTTGAGCATTTTGCCGGTGTTCGGAAAAGGGGTACGGGTTACCCTGAATACCACAGAACCCCTTCCCTGTCGGGATCAGCTCAACCAACTCGCCGAGAAGCTTCACTCCATCCCATTCGCCCGAGTAAATATCCCCCTTCATAAACTGAATTATGCAGACGTTTAAGCCGTGTCCTGCCGAACGCAGGGCCATACCCATAGCACTTGTTGTTTTACCCTTCCCATTGCCGGTTATGACCACGACAAGACCCTGTTTTTTCTTCGGTTCAAGTTTGGTTATTTCCATAAACATCCCCAATATTGCAAGGTATCATGTTCAGAATCCTTGAAATTTTTTCCTGAAGGAGGACGTCTCTTTTTCGCCATCCAGCATTCTTCTTATCAGTTCATATTCATTCCTGGCCTGACGCAACTCTCCATGGAGCACATCCTGTTCACCAGGGCCAGCCTCCTCAAGCACCTGCTCGATCCTGGTTATGTTCTGTTGAGCCCGATAAAGATCACGGGCAATCGCTCGAATTGACATTTCAGTTCTATTCCTTTTATCATTAATGGTATAATTCTTTGCAAAGTATGCCGCTGACAATCATTTACCGCACCCTTATTTCCATTCACCCTAACCATTAGCACCTTGGGCGTAAAGATAGGATGACGACACTCGAATTATTTCTAATCATTGCACTCATCTTTTTCAGATATCACCATACCAACTTATCAACACATTTTAAAATCATTACCTTTACCACATTCAAGAACCGCAACAGTAGTTCACTGGCTAAATGAGTTTTCAAGAACTATCAGCTAATCACACAACACGCACTTCACGCTTAACAGGAGAACGTTCATGAAAAAAACCATATTCATTCTTGCAATGCTGCTATTGCTACCCCAACTATCCATTTCTGCAGAGTTGCTTCGCACGATTTCAGTCAATGGCTATGCCATCAAGACGCTACCTGCAGAATATGCTGAAATTCACAGTGAGCTCAAAGTTGTCACGAGTTCGGTAAATGAAAGCTACCAGTCAGTAACCGCAGTCATATCTGAACTTGCTATAAAACTCCAGGAATTGAATCTCACCAAAGAGGACCTGACAGTCTCCATAATTACTCAAGGTGCTGAGTATGCATGGGCAAACAATACCAGAACTATTAAAGGTTATTTCTCAGCATGCTCTTTACGAATGAAGATAGAAAGCATAGAGACGATATATCGTATTCACGAAGAGCTGGCCAAATACCCGGAAATTAAAATAAATATGACAACATACGGCCGAAATGATGAATCGACCCTGCGTATAGAAGCACTGCAGGAAGCCTTGCTGGCTTCTCAGGAAAAAGCCAAGGCGATGACAGAAGCTCTTGGCTCCACACTTGGCCCAGTCGTCAATATAAGAGAGTCTGGGACCACAGTTGCACCGGTAGGCAGACAGGTAGCACAATTTACAGATCGTGCTCCTGGAGGCCGGCCAGAAGAGGTCAGCACCACAGGCTCGGTTACTGTTCGAGGTGACGTCACAGTTGATTATGAGATACGTTGACCGCCGTGCCGTCATTCGATACCGTTGCACCGTTGCACCGTTGCCTGCAAGCTATGGCAATTAATGACGACGAGCACGCATTTGCAAAAAATAGCATAGTACTTTTGTTACTCTGCCTATCAATTCACAACACGTATCGGCTGAGCTGAACGCCAGGCGGTTATATTTTCGACCGTCTGGTCTATAATACGTTGCCGCGCCTCCTCGCTTGCCCAGGCCACATGGGGGGTAATAATTATGTTGTGCAGGTCATTGTCAAGCAGTGGATTGCCATCTACTGGAGGTTCAACGCTGAGTACGTCAACAGCGGCACCTCCTATAACACCTTCTTTCAGAGCATCGGCAAGAGCCTTTTCATTAACAATACCGCCACGGGCTGCATTAATGAGAAAAGCTGTAGGTTTCATTTTACTAAGTGCTGCACTATCAATAAGACCACGGGTCTCTTCAGTTAATGGGCAATGTAAAGTGAGCACATCGACTTCCGGAAGGATCTCACTAAGTGATGGCCTTTCATCGTCTGTACGTCCCGGCCTTGCAGCAACAACCACTTTCATACCAAAAGCCTCAGCTACAGTTGCCACGCCTTTACCCAGGTTACCATACCCAACAATCCCGAGAGTTTTACCCTTGAGTTCAATGATAGGGTAATCAAGAAAGCAGAACTGGTTTGCCTTGTGCCATCGCCCACTTCTTACTGCCTGATGATATTTCATCATGTTTGTATGCAAGGAAAGTATGGTAGAAAACACATACTGAACCACTGAATCAATACCATAAGCCTGGCAGTTACAGACGGTAACACCTTGATTTTCAGCTGTTTTGAGATCAACAATATCCGTACCGGTTGCCACGACGCAAATCAGTTTCACTGACGACGCTTCCAGAAGGATTTCCTGCCCAAGCTGAACTTTATTGACAATAACCAATTCGGCTCCAGCGATTCTGGCTGCCACATCCTCGGGATTGGTCGCTTGATATATCTGTAGATCGCCACAAACAGCTTTAAGCGCATCAAGGTTGCACTCTTCAAGGCCTTCGGCATCAAGAAAAACTGACTGCATTATTATTCTCCACTTGCAGGTAGTGTAAACCTTGGTCCAGAACTTGGCCCAGAACCTGCCTCATATATTTTAATACAATGGTTGTAAAATGTATTACTTACTCGTGGTTTAGAGAGTCGTAGCCTTTATAGAGCTCCTGAAATTGCTTCTTGCCACTTTTCACAAAATCTTGAAAATCCCAGCTTCGTTCAGTGAGAAGATGAGCATATTCAGGCTTGACCACATACGTCATTGCTTCCACAAGCCCCCCTTCTATTTTACGCCTCACACTGACTTGCTGGCGACTATACATTTCCCCTTCAAAAAGATCCAGTCGGTGAATGGCATGTTCAGAAATATTAAGATAAAGCACACCTTCCACCCTCCCCTCGTCACTTCTGACTATCCCTGGATACTTCTCATCGCGTACCCCTCGACGTTGATATCCTTCTAAAACTGCCACAGTTGACTCCCAGGTGCCACCTGATACATCCCGCATGATATCTGATGCCATCAGTGTTCCGTATGCTAAAATATTGAGGCCACTCATCGTATCTACACTCCGTGAATTCAGTTATTGGAGGGCATTCCACCATATTCGTAAGTTGATAAATATTCTTGTTTAGGGTATCAAAGAAAAAAGGTCTGGGACAGAAGAGGCGTTGTAATACATTAAAGTCGGGGGCATTTTTCAGCACATGTTAACAGGCAACAAAAACTTTACCATGCCCACATTCATGCTCCTTTGTTCTCTCGTCGCAGGGCTTCTGCTTTTTCTTGTTTCAGGCTGCACACAAACCCGAGTCACGCACCCTTTATCGTCAGCCCACCATGTCCAACAGCCTGTCGACCCTAATTCTGCCCAGAATGCTCTGAATATCTTTTACAACGACTGGAAAGGTGTTCCACACAAAACGGGTGGCATGACACATTCTGCAATTGATTGCTCAGGCCTCACCCTTCTCGCCTATAAGGATATCTTCGGGATACAGCTGCCGCGAACAACTAAAGCGCAAGCCCATTTTGGTAAAGATATTTCAAGAAAATCGCTATTGCCTGGTGATCTGGTATTTTTTAAAACCGGATTATTCCAGAGACATGTTGGTATTATTCTTGAAAAAGACCGCTTTATCCATGCATCTACCAGCAAGGGGGTGATGATTTCACACCTGAACAATCCATATTGGCAGGATGCCTTCTGGAAAGCCTCACGAATCAACACCTACAGATAGCATCCACCCGCACTGCTGTCATCACAGGCAAAACACGCGTACCCCGTCACGTTATATTTCACAGTTCCAATTAAACCAGTCGCTTTCTCAGATTATCCTGATCAATTGCCGCCTTGACCATCCGAAACAACTCCCTGTAATGCATTCTATTTCTGGTTTTCACATAACTGTATACTACTTTCCGAATATCACCCTCACTCAAATCAGGATATCGCTTAACCACTATCGCAATCTCCTCACTTTGCCAGTTCATTTCCCAGGCTTGATGCACCTTCCTGTGTTTGTCCTGACTGCCTACAGCCTCATTAATGATGGCATCACGAACCCGCTCCGCCTCATGGAATTTCTTTTTCGATTTAAGATCAGATCCTTTCCGTTCTTCGAGATAATCATAAATCTCTGTAAGTGGTTGCTGTCGTATCACTTTAGCCAGATATTTCACCTGCCGCTTACGCGAACCGCCTTTCAGCCCACGAGTTGCCCGGATCGCCTCTTTGAGTTCATCATCGCAAGGCAACTTTTTCAGATCATTATCCGTGAAGTCGGCGAGTTCTGCTGCCACCTGCTCAACCTGCTTAAACTGTCGTTTCACTTCTGATCTACTGATATTATCTGTCATAATTACAGAAACCCTGGGTACCTTTTTGTAGGTGAAATTTAATAAGTTATGTGTAGAAAATTACGTTGTATTACTCCCTCTTCACAAGGTGAGCAATGCCGGCTCATAGTCCTTGGGAGCTTCAAATCCAAGCAGCATACAAATGGTCGCCGCCACATTCGCAAGACCCGGCGCATCAACTGATGACAGCGAGAACCCGTTTACCCCATTGTAATCTTTAATGATAAACGGAACAGGGTTAAGAGTATGCGCTACCATTGGTGTCTTCTTTCCATTTTTCTCTGTCCACATGCAGTCAGCATTACCATGATCAGCAGTAATAATTGCTATACCACCGGCCTTCTTAATTTCTTTAACCAACCTTGCCAGACAAATGTCCACAGTCTCTACTGCAATTCGTATCGCCTCAGGAACACCAGTATGACCGACCATATCGCAATTGGCAAAGTTTAACCTAATAAACTGTGACTGGCCTTCTTTGATCTGGGCAATAACCTTGTCTGTAATGTCCGCCGCTTTCATCCATGGACGTTGATCAAAGGAGACTTTATCCGAGAGTATCTCTTCATACTTTTCGAGCTTCTCATCAATATAGCCAGACCGGTTACCGTTCCAGAAATATGTAACATGACCAAACTTCTGCGTTTCTGAAACGGCATACGATGTCACCTTAGCCGCACAGAGATACTCACTAAGGGTATTATCAATAGCTGGTGGTTCTACAAGATAATTTGCAGGTATATGTGCATCACCATCATACTGCATCATTCCTGCATAGAAAACATCAGGCTTACGCACACGGTCAAATTCAGTTAAATGCTCTTCTTCGAACGCCTTGGAAATCTCAATTGCCCTGTCCCCCCGAAAATTAAAGAAAACAACCCCATCACCATCTTCAATAGTACCGACCGGTTTGCCATCGTCTACAATGACAAAGCTTTCCATGTTTTGATCTGTAATATCTGGATCTTCATCATAATAGGTTTGAACAGCTTCACTTGCGCTGTTAAAGTATCTGCCTTCGCCAAGCACGTGAGCTTTCCAGCCATACTCAACCACATCCCAGTTTGCATTATAGCGATCCATGGTAGTTATCATCCGCCCCCCACCAGAGGCGATTCGATAATCCCGACCGTCGATAGAGAGTGCTGCCAGCTTCTCTTCGAGTGGCTTAATATACTCCAGGCCACTTTTAGGCCCCACATCACGCCCATCCAAAAGGGCGTGGACACGCACGCTCTTCACTCCACCAGCGGCGCAACCATCAAGCAGCGCATACAGTTGCCGGATATGACTGTGAACATTACCATCAGACACGAGACCAATAAAATGCAGGGTTCCACCACTCTCCGCCCTGCTCATTAACTCACTCCACGCCTTGCCTTTAAATGCTCCGCCAGACTCCAGCGCATCATTAACAAGCTGGGCCCCCTGGGCAAACACACGACCCGCCCCCAAGGCGTTATGCCCAACCTCTGAGTTGCCCATATCACCATCAGAAGGAAGCCCAACCGCTGTACCATGGGCTTGTAATGTAACCATCAATGGCTCCTTCATAAGCTCGTCAAGAACCGGGGTATATGCTACATGGATGCCATCTCGGTCATCCTTGCCTCCGATACCGACACCATCCATAATAACCAAGACAACTGGTCCAGAAAAAGCTGTAAAACCGTCTAGAGGCTGCAAACCTAATGATGTCATTTCCACTCCATATTTCTGTTCTGTTTTTTTATTAAGATGGACGGACCGGTCTTTAATGCCAGAAGGCTGAATACCTTTGCGTATCTATAACAAGCAGATAGTGATCAGTTTTGTAAAGGGTGTCACAATTACCATAACATCGACAATTTATCCAATAATTGCTAGAAGCCTTCTGAACCAGAAAGACCGTATTTTTCCATAGCTGCGTTCTACTATAAGCACATGACGTCTTTTTTCCATCAATCACTGATATAAGGCCCTTGAAATATTTCAACCCAAATACAGTCAGTTCCCTACAAGCCAATTAAGGGCAAACATCAGTCCGCTACGCAAAGAGCTAGAGATAAAACCTTTATATAATTACCTTTTAACTACAAAGTACCACAGAGAGGCAACTGTCATTTACGCTCCATTATTGTAATCCTAAGTTTTTCAAGATGTCTTTTTTCATTTATCAATACATCTAATTCTGCTATCTTTACTGGGATATAGTCTCAACCATTAGCACAACAATAAACTATCATCACGATGCGTGATGTTTACTCAAGTCGTCCAGCCTCTGCGCTTATAGTCTGTATAAATGGAAACACAGTTTACAAAAATACCACATCTGTCCCTTACGCTTGCTCCAGATAAGATCGAAATGTTTTCCACCCTGCTCCAGGCTGGTATATTGATTCCCGTCAGTTACGGTACCACAATAGGTCTATTTCTGCAGTCACTTCCCGGCTTTTCCTTGGAGTATATTACAGAAGAGGTGCAAACCATTTTCCTAAATGGTACAGCAACTGATGACCTGGAAACGCCTTTGGAAGGAAAAACCCCTGTGCTTGCTATATCGGCAGCTATGCCTGGGCTGGCTGGAGCAATCTTCAGGAAGAACAGCCTTCATGCTGCCCTGAGAACAACGAAAAACAATCAGGTAAGTGACCCCATTGAAAACACCGTAACAGTCAAGCTAAAACTATTCAACGCCATTGCCCGAGACCGTGGAACAGAATTGCTTCGCCAAGGAATAACGATCACATCGGTGAATCTTATAAATTTTCTCACCTCCCGAGCAACTCTGTTACCAATGATTACCTTAGTCAGTTTAGAGAACAAACAAATATCAAAAGATGAATTGCTCACCACGCTTTCATCAATGGAAATGGTTCAAATCTCTTTAGCTGATTAAAATGAATACAACAGAAAAGACAAAGGACATGTTGGGGCGAAGTGCCCTCACTCCTGTGGCAGAGGCAAAACAATGCCTTCTGAAAAGTATTGCTGATATCACCACGGCGACAGAAACTGTCTCGCTCATCGAATCACACGATCGGGTTCTTGCAGACACTATCTACTCCGGGGAAAACCTTCCATCTCATCCCCGCTCAGTCATGGACGGGTTTGCGGTACACGCGAAAGACACCTTTGGTGCTACCGAATCCATGCCCTGTTATCTACAGATTACAGGCAATGTCGCCATGGGTGAAATGCCAGAAGGTACCGTTGCCAGAGGATGCTGCTACCGGATTGCTACCGGTGGCTTCATGCCTCATGGGGCAGATAGTGTCATAATGCATGAGCACACCGTGCCGGTGGATGACACCATGATAGAAATAGTAAAAGGCGGCGGAACCGGCACCAACATCATTGGGGTTGGTGAAGATATTCGGGAACAAGAAACCGCCATTACTGCCGGTCAGCTTTTACGGCCTCAGGATCTCGGTCTTTTGGCCGGATTGGGTCTTGCTCAGTTGAAGGTGTTTAAAAAGGTGCGTGTTGGTATCCTCTCAACCGGAGATGAAATCATCCCACACACGGACATCCCGGCACCTGGAAAAATTCGAGACATCAACAGCATTGCTATAACTGGCCTGGCGCAACAGGCCGGTGCTGTCGTCAAAAATTACGGTATTGTTTCTGACAAAAAAGAGATATTTTTCCCCGCCATGCAGCAGGCAGTAGAAGAAAATGACATCGTTCTTTTCTCTGGCGGCAGCTCGGTCGGGGTGCGCGATCTTGGTGAACAGGCGGTCGAATCGCTTGGTCCTCCAGGCATTCTTGTACATGGAGTGAAGCTCAAGCCTGGAAAACCGGTATTGATCGGGATGAGTGGCACAACCCCAGTTTTTGGACTTCCGGGCCATCCGGTATCTGCCATGGTCTGCTTTGATCTTTTCGTCAAACCAGCCATAGATAAACTGTCGGGAAAATCTATCGCTGCTCAGGAATTTCAACCCTCAGTAACTGCCACTCTGGGACGTAATCTCAATTCTGCAGCAGGCCGGTTAGACCTTGTCCGTGTCCAGTTGCGCAGAGAAGGCTCCCAGGTAATTGCAGATCCGGTCATGGGTAGGTCTGGCGCAATCTCAACACTCTCTAAAGCGCACGGATATTTTTTAATAGATGAAGACAGCCAGGGGCTCACCCAGGGCTCTACCATAGAGGTTTTTTTATACAGATGAGTAAACGAAATATATACGTTAAAAATACACCACTGCCTGAAGCAAAAAGTAAGTGGCTCTCTGCGCTTGCAGAATGTGGTTTTTTCAACAAATCACTGTCAGAGCAGATCCCTGTTGACCAATGCCTTGGCCACATAACCGCAGCACCAGTATTTGCGCATCGGTCATCCCCTGCCCATAACGCCGCTGCCATGGATGGCATTGCTGTTCATTTTTCTGCTCTCGCATCGGCCAGTGAGGCAGTTCCGGTAATACTCTCTACAGACCAGTTCATTCAGGTTAACACCGGAAACGCTATTCCAGCAAACTTCAACGCAGTTGTCATGATTGAGGATGTACATTTCCTGGAATCGGGTGAGGCCCAACTTCATATCCCGGCCACACCCTGGCAACACATCAGAACTATAGGCGAGGATATTGTCGCCACTGAACTCATTTTACCAGAAGGGCACCAGATTCGCCCTATTGACCAGGGAGCCATGCTGGCCACTGGTGTTACAGCAATCAACGTTCAGCGTCGACCGAAAGCAACCGTAATACCCACAGGCAGCGAACTCATTGAGCCCGATGCTGCTCCGAAACCAGGGGAAATCATCGAATTTAACTCGCGCATCCTGGCCGGATACCTTCAGGAATGGGGGGCAGACGCCTCCAGGTCTACACCAGTCCAAGACGATCCTGAACTTCTGCGTGCAGCATTGTTGAAAGCAGCATCTGAAAATGATCTGGTTATCTTAAATGCTGGTGCGTCTGCCGGAACCCGCGATTTCAGCTCAACTGTTCTTGCAGAGATAGGTGAAGTAATAGTTCATGGTGTTGCCATAAAACCAGGGAAACCCGTCATTCTGGCGACCATAAACAACACGCCAGTGATCGGTTTACCGGGTTATCCGGTATCCGCCGTACTCACCATGCGACTCTTTGCCAAAGAGATGCTTGCCACCCTGCTTGGACACGATTTCGACGATTTTGGTTCTACTGAAGCCACAATGTCCCGCCCAGTTCACTCAGCAATGGGTGTTGATGAGTTTGTTCGCATAACCCTGGGCAGAGTCGGAACAACCCTTATGGCAACACCCGCCGGCAAAGGTGCCGGGGCAGTGATGTCATTGGTTAGAGCAGATGGATTACTCACCATTCCGGTCGGCAACGAAGGAGTAGGTGCCGGGGAAAAGGTTGAGATCGAGTTGCTTCGGTCCAAAGCTGAAGTTGACGCTACCCTGGTATGCATTGGTAGCCATGATAACATCATCGACCTTCTAGCCAACCACCTCCACAAAGAACGACCCTTAACTCGTGTCTCTTCGGCTCACGTTGGTTCAATGGGTGGCCTGATGGCGATTCGGCGCAATGAAGCACATATTGCTGGCTGCCACTTGCTGGATGAGCAGAGTGGAGAGTACAACGTTCCCTTTATCAAACGATTACTACCAAGCACTCCTCTGCAGTTAATCAACCTTTGCCACCGTGATCAGGGCTTGATCGTGGCTAAAGGAAATCCGTTGAAGATCAAGGGCTTTAGCGATATGGCAGAGAGGAGACTGAACTTTATAAATCGTCAGGGTGGGGCTGGCACGCGATTATTAACAGATAAGGTAATAAATGATCTCGGCATCTCACCGGAGCAGCTCTTAGGCTATGACCATGAAGAGTACACCCACATGAGTGTAGCAGCCGCTGTTGCAAGTGGAAGTGTTGATGCGGGAATGGGTATTCGAGCGGCGGCAGTTGCCTTAGATCTTGACTTCGTGCCTGTCACACAAGAACGATATGACCTGATTATTCCCAAAGCCTTTCTGGATGACACAAAAATTCAGAAAGTTCTCGATCTCATCACAAATAGCAAGGAGTTCCACCAGAAGGTCCTGACCTTGGGTGGCTACAGCCTGCAAGATACTGGAAAAGTCATGTACGAACAGGGATAACTGAAGTTTTAGAAACAAACGTAAACACGATATATAAATGACCTGAACAGGGTATTTTATTCTCACCCAACACATAGGAGGTAGTTTTATCATGCAAGACAGAATTTTCAGGGTTAATCTCACAGACCTGACAACCAGCGTTGAAGACGTTCCCGCAGATTGGGCCGGACATGGCGGACGAGGGCTTACTTCAACTATCGTCGCAGCAGAAGTTGATCCCACCTGCCACCCACTCGGACCTAAAAACAAACTGGTATTTGCCCCCGGTCTCCTTTCCGGTACTGTGGCCGCAAACTCAGGCCGTTTGTCCATCGGTTCCAAAAGCCCATTGACAGGAACGATCAAAGAGTCCAATGCTGGCGGCACCTCTGCTCAGTTCCTCGCTCGCTGTGGCTGCAAAGCCCTTATTGTTGAAGGCTTTCCAAAAGATGACAAATGGTACAGCCTGGCAGTTACTCCTGAAGGAGTGACCATCAGTGAAGAAAGCGAACTCATTGGCAAAGGTAACTTTGCCATCCTTGACACCCTGAGTGGTCGCCTTGAAGGCAAACCTGCCATCATTGCCATCGGCCCTGCTGGTGAAATGAAGATGAGTTCTGCCAATATTTCTGTGAAAGATCCTGATGGAGGCATTCGCTCAAGTGGTCGCGGTGGACTCGGTGCAGTTATGGGGTCAAAAAAGTTGAAGTTCATCTCTATTGCCCCTGGTGATGGCAAGGTTGAAATCGCCAACCCAGACAAGTTCAAAGAAGCAAACAGAGCTTTCGCCAAAGCACTCGTAGACCATCCGGTAAGTCAAGCCCTGGGCCAGTATGGCACCAACGTTCTCGTCAACATCATCAACGAGTCTGGTGGCCTGCCAACCAAAAACTTCACCCTTGGTCAATTTGATGGTCATGAAAAGATCTCCGGTGAGACCATGCATGACACCATCAAGGAACGTGGCGGCAGAGTTAAGCATAACTGTCATGCTGGCTGTGTTATTCAGTGCTCTCAGGTATACAACGACTTGAAAGGCGAGAAGCTCACTTCCGGCTTTGAGTATGAGTCCATTTGGGCAATGGGCGCTGACTGTTGTGTAGAGAATCTTGACCAGATTGCCGAAGCAGACCAGCTGATGGATGATATTGGTATCGACACCATCGAGACCTCTGTTGCCTTCGGTGTTGCCATGGAAGCAGGCGTCCTTGAATTTGGCGACGGTGCAGGTATTTGCCGTATATTGAAAGAAGAAGTTGCCAAAGGTACAGGCCTTGGTCGTATTTTAGGCAATGGCGCAGGCTCCGTTGGACGCACCTACGGTATTACCAGAGTCCCCGTGGTGAAAAATCAGGCTATCCCTGCCTACGATCCTCGTGCCATCAAGGGTATCGGTATCACGTATGCGACCTCCACTCAGGGAGCTGACCACACAATGGGCTACACCATTGCAACCAATATCTTAAATGTTGGTGGTGCCTGTGATCCGTTGAGCAAAGAAGGTCAGGTAGAGTTGTCTCGTAATCTGCAAATTGCTACTGCAGCCATCGACTCAACCGGCATGTGCCTGTTTATAGCCTTTGCCGCCCTCGACAATGAAACCTGTCTGCCTTCACTCATCGACCTGATCAATGCACGTTTTGGCATTGCACTCACAGCTGACGATGTGACCAACCTCGGCATGCATATCCTGAAAACTGAGAGAGCATTCAACGAGAAAGCAGGATTTACCAATCTCGATGATCGCCTTCCAGAATTTTTCTACACCGAGCCTGTTCCACCACATAATGTGGTTTTTGACTTCTCCGGTGAAGAAATCGATACCTTCTGGAATTTTTAATGCAGGTAAAAGTTAAACTTTTCGCATATTTCCGTGATAACAGATTCATGGAAGAAGTAAGGGACCTTGCAGCACATACCCAGGTCATGGACATAGTCGATGACCTGGGTATTGATAGGGAAGAAGTTGGAGTGCTGATGATTAATTCACGACATTGCTCGTTTGAGACTGAACTCAAGGAGAATGACGTACTGGCAATCTTCCCGGTCATTGGTGGGGGCTGACAAACGTAAGACATCCCCCATCGCCTTATTATTACTTCACAAAAACCCTGGCACTAATCACATCTGTTGATTTGCCGGGGTTTTATTTTCTGTAGTCACTGGAAACTCAAGCATTCTCCATAAAGGTGTTCTGTTCATTTTATACCCACGCTGCTAAACAATTCATTGCATGAGGCATACATCTTCTGCTAAAATCAAATAGTTCATTTGTATTCTGCATGTGGACAATACGAAGGACCAACCCATATGGAAACAATTCGAGCGGCCATAATAGATCGGAGATCTAATGCAAGAGATGATGATGAATTTATCTCTCAGCTCAATGCTCTAATCAAAGATCATGGAGATCATGTCTGTCCTGTAATTTTCAGTGCTCTGGCAAATGTTGACCTTCCTGTAAAAACAGCAACAAGTTACTGGGTGGATGTATTGAACCATCGAACAGAACTTATGCGCCAGCTCAATCGCAAAATATCTTTAATTACAGCAATGAGCGACTACCTGCAGTCGTTCACCAAATTCCTCACCAGTTCATGTCTGGTCGATGCCGGAATGTTCGAACGAGTCATCAGCGGAACTACCCACGATAACCTTACCGGCTTGTACAACCGGACCTATTTTGATGAGACGTACGAACAACAGATTTCCCTGGCTAAGCGCTATAACACTGACATGTCCATACTCTTTTTGGACATTGATGACTTTAAAGATGTAAATGACAGTTATGGTCATTTTGCTGGAGACTTTGCACTCCAGGAAGTGGCCAGGATCATCACCAAGAGTAAGCGCGAAAGTGACATTGCTGCACGCTATGGTGGTGAAGAATTCGTTCTTCTCATGCCTCACACTTCAAATATTGAAGCATGCATTTTAGCTGAACGTATTAGAAAAGAAATAGAGTTAACAGTGTTGTTTTTCAAAGGTATCTCGTTCAATCTGACCATCAGTGGCGGGCTGGCCTCATTTCCTCTCAATTCAATGGAGCCTAAAGACTTGCTCTTTATGGCAGATAGCGCTGTTTATCTTGCTAAAGGTTCGGGGAAAAACACCATATCTCAATTCAAAGACGAACAGCGCCGCTATCTACGAATTAAAATCAACAAACCTATCCTTATAAAAGAACTGGGGTTTGATGGAAATGATATCTACGCAGGTACCAGTAAAGACATTGGCATGGGTGGAATTCTCTTGGAGAACAGCAAAAATCTCCCCCTAGGCAGTATGCAGGAAATGAGTGTAGTGGTAAATGAAAGTAATGAGCGACTGTTGCTAATTGGCAAGGTGCTGCGGGTTGAGCAGTGTGGAGAAGAGTGTTTCAATATAGGCTTGAGCTTTTCTTTCAAGGAAATGGAAAAAGAGGCCAGTCACAGAATATCTGGCTTTTTAAAGTGCAACTACATTCCGGAACCGCATTTCCCGGATTCCCCTGCACTTTCTCACTGACCTCAAAAGAACTTCTGCCTGTGCGTTAGTTTGACAAAACAGAAAATTCCAATATACACTCTCCAGCTCTAGTGGCGCACTCTTAGCCTGCAGAACCCTACAGATTTTTTACTATACAATTCCCAATACCGGGCTGCTCCATGAAAACTGTACATGTTATTGTAGAAGGACGGGTTCAAGGTGTCTTTTTTCGCGATTACACGCAACGTCACGCAGGTCAACTCAACTTGAAAGGCTGGGCGAGTAATCGACCTGATGGCACTGTTGAAGTGGTTATTTCTGGCCACAAGAAACACATCAAGGCCATGATAGAGTGGCTCCACGAAGGCTCTCCCTTGTCAACGGTATCTGCTGTCCAGGTTGAAGAGATTCTCCCCATCGAAAAACTCTCCAGATTCGAAATAAGATATTAAACTACTGCCAATGTTGCTCAATATTACCAACTTCAATCTCTGGTTTGGAAGCAAAGGAGATACTGACGGACGCAATCAGGTGCTTCGTAACATCTCCCTCCAGGCAGACAGGCACGAGACAGTAGCCCTCGTCGGAGAGTCAGGTTCCGGGAAATCTGTTACTGCCCTTTCAATATTACGATTACTGGAGGAGACCAGTACTATCCATACGGAAGGGTCTATCCGGTTTGAAGGGGAGGAGGTACTATCTCTTGCTGCAGAGGATTTACGGTCTATTCGTGGCAACCGTATAGCTATGATTTTCCAGGAACCGATGACATCGTTAAACCCGGTGTTTACTGTGGGCAATCAGATGGTAGAGCCACTGATGCTGCATCAGGCCATGACCAGAGCAGAGGCCGAACACGAGGCCATCCGCCTGTTGACTCGAACCGGCATAACAGAAGCTGCTGCCCGTCTGCAAGTCTACCCTCATCAACTTTCTGGCGGACAGAGGCAACGGGTGATGATTGCCATGGCTCTCGCCTGTAGACCGAAATTGCTCATTGCTGATGAGCCAACCACTGCACTTGATGTTACTATTCAGTCACAGATTCTTGAGCTCATACAAGATCTTCGGGAAGAATTTGGGATGGCAGTTCTACTCATTACACACGACCTTACACTTGTACGCAAAGTCGCCGACCGAGTCTACATAATGAAGGATGGCGTGATAATCGAATCAGGCCACTGTGACAACATTCTCAACCACCCCCAGAAACCATATACACGTCACCTTATGTCTTCGATCCCATCAAGCACTGCAGAGCTGAAACCAGTATCCTCAATTCTTTTAGAAACAAAAAATCTTAGTTGCAAGTTTAAGCTTGCAACTGGCTGGGTCCATCCGTTCAAAAGGAGAAAACGTTTCATTACAGCTGTAGATGACGTCAACCTTACCCTGCATGAGGGTATGACCTGTGGTGTTGTAGGTGAATCAGGTTCGGGCAAAACAACACTTGCCATGGCTCTGTTAAAACTTGTGCACAGCACAGGTGAAATTTTTTTCAAAGGAAGAGATCTGCAACCCCTGTCAAACAGGCAAATGCGTCCACTGCGAAGTGATATCCAAGTCGTTTTTCAAGACCCATTCTCCTCACTCTCTCCGCGACTTACGGTATATGAAATAATAGAGGAAGGTTTAAAGATTCACTTTCCGAAAACTGGCACCCATAAAAGAGATGACAAGATCTACGAGGTCCTTGAAGAAGTTGGCCTCGAAGCGGATATGGCCTGGCGCTACCCACATGAATTTTCAGGTGGACAGCGCCAGCGCATTGCAATTGCCAGAGTTGTTGCCCTACAGCCACGGCTGCTGATTCTTGACGAACCAACTTCAGCACTTGATGTAACCATTCAGGCCCAGATTATCAGCTTACTCATTGATCTGCAAAATCGTTACAACATGAGTTACCTGTTTATCTCCCATGACCTGCGAGTAGTTCGTGCTCTTTCTGATCATATCGCGGTGATGCAGCATGGTAAAATAGTTGAATCCGGTCCCGCTCAAGAGATTTTCTCAGCCCCCACTCAAGGTTACACCAAAGATCTTTTCACCGCTTCTTTGATAACTTAGACACTACACTTCAGGCACAGTGTCAACTTTACGACATCGATCTCCGCTAATATCATCTTTAAAAAGCTCATAGCCTCGTTCCATAGCGCAAAAGTCCCCACACATGGTGCAGGTCTTTTCATTTTCCGGAGTCCGGCTCTTACGTATTTCCTTGGCCTGTTCCGGGAACATCAACAGTTTGAAATGGTCCTCCCAGGCACTATCCCGCCTGGCCAGGGCCACGCGCTTCTCGGCATCTCTTTTCTCAGGGTATTTTGCAATATCACCTATTCTGGCAGCCAGACGAGTAGCACGCACGCCTTCACGAACATCTTGTTCATTTGGCAGAGCCAGATGTTCGGCAGGAGTTATGTAACAGATGAGATCCGCCCCATGACGAGCAGAATTAGCTGCACCGATAGCTGCTGTAATATGATCATAACCAGCACCGGTATCTGCGGGCAATGGACCAAGAACATAATATGGAGCACCACCGCTCATGGCCTTCTCTAGCATGATGTTGCCTGCTATTTCGTCAAGCGGCACATGACCTGGACCTTCGACCATCATCTGGCAACCCATTTCCCTGCCTAGCTCAGCAAGTTCACAGTTGATTATCATTTCTGCCATCTGTGCACGGTCATGGCTGTCATGAATTGCGCCGGCGCGAATTCCATTACCGAGAGACAACACGGCATCATGCTTCTTCATCAATGCACAAACGCGATCAAACTGTTCATATAGTGGATTTTCCCGCTTGTTGTAGTCCATCCATGAGACCATGAATGTTCCACCTTTAGACACCAGCCCACCATACCTGAACCCCTGTTTCCGAAGACGCTCTATTGAAAACTGATTAATACCGCAGTGAATGGCCATAAACGAAAGTCCATCCTCAAGCTGTCGTTCTATCAACTCAAAAAGGTACTCACTATCCAACTTATTGGGGTTACGATATTTCTTTGCCGCTTCGGCAAATGCCTGATACAGCGGAACGTTTCCGATGGGTAAATTACACTCTGCCAATACCGCACGACGAATGCCATCCAGGTCTCCGCCAGTAGAGAGCTCCATGAGCGTATCCGCTTGCTCTTCTTCTGCAGCCCTTGCCTTTTGTATTTCCAGCTCAACTGACGCAATATCCGAAGATGTGCCAATAGAAGCATTGACCTTTGTTCGTAACCCTTTACCTATTGCCACCACATTCTGATTCGGTCGGTTAGGATTGCACGGCAGGACTATATGGCCATAAGCCAACCCTTCACGGATTGAAGACTCAGAAACACCTTCATCCATTGCCGCTTTTTTCATCTGGGGAGTAACAATTCCTTCACGTGCAAGTTCTAACTGCGTTTTCATATCTGCTCCTGTAATGAAAGTCGATATTGCCCCCGGGCATAAAAAAAGTCCGTGCTCCGGTAAAAACCGACAGCACGGACTTTTTTTGGACAATCAAGTCGTTATTTATCTCACCCAGGCAGGTCTTCTGACTCGCGGATCACTCTCAGACTGCGCCTTCCCAGCTGTGCTCCATTCAGATCACAGGCAGTGGCATACTGCAGCCGTTGTCCCCACATACAGCGCCGGCCCAACGTTACGGATTCACACCGTATTCCCTTTTCACTCTCATCGTTTAACAAAACGACAAAAGCACCTGAACGAGGAGTTAATTATGTAGCGGCCAAGAGATTAGCCGAATTTGCTCATCCTGTAAAGAGGCTGCCCCACCCATCTGTTTCAGATTGTCGTGACACCAAACAGTATTTACAGTAGGTATTCACACTACTTTCTGGCCGCCCTTTTATCCTCACCCTGTTTTTTTAGCGAAACAGAGTGTAAAACTGTTAACTGCTTACGAGGAAATATTTATTTCTTCAGTTCGCTTTCACCTCAAGCTTGAACACTATGTTTCCTCAGGATTTTCTCAGTTCAGTACCTCACTCTCCCGGCGTCTACCTCATGCTGGACAAGAAGTCAGCTGTTCTTTATGTCGGCAAGGCAAAAGATCTTTTCAAGCGCCTAGCCTCATATGCCAGACATAAAGGTTCAGAATACAGCAAAACCCGCGTGATGCTTACCCATGTTGAAAAAGTTGACACTATTCTCACCAGAACTGAAAAGGAAGCGCTGATCCTTGAAGCTTCACTTATTAAAAAGCATAAGCCTAAATACAATATCATCCTGCGCGATGACAAAAATTACCCACTCATTAAGATATCCACCCAGGAAGAGTGGCCTCGCGTCATGATGGCCAGGAAGAGGAAAAAAGATGGTGCTCGTTATTTTGGCCCCTACTCATCCTCCTCTGCAATGTGGGCTACCCTTAAGCTAATCGCCAACCTTTTTCCTTTACGAAAATGCAAAGGAGGTGAGCTCAGACCAAGAAAACGGCCATGCCTGAACCACCAGATGGGCAAGTGCCTGGCCCCGTGTACCGGTGATGCCGACCCACGGCAGTACAAAGAACATGTTGACAGTGTCATCATGATTCTTGAGGGGCGCAACAAAGACCTGATCAACCGGCTCACCTCCCAAATGCAGGAAGCCGCGACTAATCTCGACTTTGAACTTGCAGCGTCTCTCCGCGACCAGATAAATGCATTGAATCGCACACTGGAAAAACAGGTTGTCGCAGGCAGCCTTGCAAATGACCAGGATGTTGTTGGTTTCAGCCGCAAAGGAACTGCCGTTGCCATTGCTCTGCTCTTTATCAGGAATGGTCTGATCAGCGGCAGCCGAACCTTTTTCCTCGATGATCCGTACGGTGAAGACTCCATCATTCTTGCCCAGGTAATTAATCAATTTTACGATCGGGATAGTTATCTACCAAAAGAACTCATGCTCCCCTTTGAACCAGAAGATGCTGAACTTCTGGCGGAAAACCTCTCCGACATTAAAGGCAGCAAGGTTCTCTTCACTATTCCGCAGCGTGGAGATAAGCTTAAGCTTATTGATATGGCCGCAGCCAACAGTAACCAGGTTTTCGAGGAGCGAGAGAAGAAAGAAAAATCATGGGACTCGCTTTGCCGTGCGATTCAGCTGAAACTTCATCTGCGCAGACCACCTGAGCGAGTTGAGTGCCTCGACATTTCCAATATCAGTGGCAAGCAGGCAGTGGGTTCACTAGTCTGTTTTGCACATGGTGAACCAGCCACGTCCAGATTCAGGCACTATAAAATACGTACAATTGACGGTCCGGACGATTATGGAATGATGCGGGAGGTATTGCAACGCCGCCTCAGCCGTGGCCTGGACGAAGATGACCTCCCCGATCTTTTTGTGGTAGATGGCGGCAAGGGACAGTTAAACATGGCTCTCGGGGTCGCCGATGAACTTGGTATACGTGATGACCTTGACTGGATAGGTATAGCCAAGGAAAAGCAGGAAGAAGGGGAAAAACTTTACAAACCTGGACGAAAGAACCCGATCGTTCTTCCAGGGCACAACCCTGTTCTGCTGTATCTCATGCGCATACGCGATGAATCGCACCGTTACGGTGTCACATTTCACCGTCGCCTCAGGAAAACCTCTGCGTTCCGCTCTGAACTTGACCATATAAACGGCATTGGCAATGAGCGAAAGAAACGACTTCTTAAACATTTCGGAAGCCTTAAACAGGTTAAACAGGCAACAGTTGCCGAACTCATGCAAGTAGAGGGTATCGGCTCCGATATGGCACAACAGATATTTGCTCACTTTAATCAAAAAGATGAAGGGGAGGCATAAGTTCCAGCCCGAAGTTGTTATGAACACCTTACCCCCATCAGGCCATCAAGCCTCCAGGATCTGGCTCACCCTGGAGTGCAGTGCAACAACAGCCGTATCAACTTTAAGGATTCTCTCCCCAAGAGTACAACTTACGAAACCTGCCTCGGCAAATTTTTCAACTTCGTAATCTACCCACCCGCCCTCTGGGCCAATTGCCAGGAGCACACGACCTCGCTCACCAACGAGCCCCTCCTGCAGACTACGAGTTCCAGACGGATGAGCAATCAGGCGATGTGAATATCCTTTTGAGATTTCCGGTATCACATCCTCAACAAACGGCTTGAATTTTCTATGAAAAGAAACCTGTGGCAACCGTGTATCGACGGCCTGTTCCAGCCCCTGCCGCAAATGGTCCGTATAGCCTTCCGGCTCAAGCAAAGAAGCCTCCCAGAAACTCTTTTCAACCCGATTTGCATGGATAAAGAAAAACCTGCCAACTCCAAGTGCTGTCGCCTGGCTCAAGATTCGACGCATCATGATGGGTCGGGCCACGGCCAAAACCAGATCAATGGCTGGCAGACATTGTATCGAATCGACAAGGTGCACTGCCAGGGTGACCGATCTGGGATGTTTTGGTGCTATGCTCTCGACGATCCCTGTACCTCTCGGGCCATTAATCACACCGATCCGAAGGGTATCACCCACAGCAGCGCGCAGCACTTTGACGATATGCGTTGCCCTGTAATCTGTCAAAGTAAGGCGTTGATTTATTATCTCTTCATGCTCTGCAAGTACGATATTCATTTACGACACGTCAGGTGAAATAACTGTATGATATAGGTAAGATCTCTACGTTATAGAGTAACATGTTCTTCGTGGAGTTGCTCTTTCGAAAACGATATGCATATGGTATGGTCGGCCAATCATATTTGGAGGATATCTGCTTGCTCACATTCGGTTATAACATCATTCAACTCACAGTTCTCGCCCTTTTCTGGCCGGCTCTGCTTCTCCTCGTGCTGGCGAAAGCGAAGTACCGTAAAAGAATACCATCCCGACTAGGTTTTGGACTTAGAAAAAAACTACAAAGTAAACACAGTAACCAAACAACCTTCTGGATCCATGGCCTCTCTGTTGGGGAAATAACCTCAGCAGCACCTCTTGTAACCGGGTTACGAAATTCATTTCCAAACAGCTGCATAGTCATTTCAGCCGCCACAGAAACAGGGGAAGCAGTGGCCCATAAAATCCTTGCCGACTCAGTTGACCACATAATCAGTGCACCACTTGACGCTCTCCCCGTCACAAATCACTTTTGCAACCAGATCCAACCCGATGTATACATTCTCATCGAAACCGACTTCTGGCCCAACATCCTGACGTCACTCACCTTGCACAACAGCTCTTTATGCCTTGTAAATGGTCGAATTTCAGAAAAGTCATTCAAGGCCTATAGAAAGTTTTCATGGTTCTTTATTCCCCTTTTTAAGCGATTTCAGCACATTTCCATGCAAACAGAAGCGGATAAAGGGAAAATGTGTGAACTTTTGCAAGAGACTGCCAATATACACACACTGGGTAACCTCAAGTATGACACGCCATCGGTAGCAACTTCAACCTCTTCGGAGATTGGCAAGCTTCTTCCTGCTCATCGGTTAATTATTGTCGCGGGATCGACCCACCCCGGTGAAGAACAAATTGTTCTTCAGGCGTATAGTGCACTGCGCAACACGTACCCAGATATTTATCTAGTAGTTGCTCCGAGAAACCCCAAGCGGGCAGATGAAATTTTGAAAATCGGCAAGGATCTTCAGCTGCAAGGTGTTAAGCGGACAGACGTCCCAAACACACATGAGGACTTTCTCGTAGTTGACACCATTGGAGAACTCGTTCCGCTCTACCAGAACTGTCATATCTCTTTTGTGGGCGGTAGCTTTGTAAATGCTGGCGGACACAACCCAATCGAACCAGCGATCATGTCCCTTCCTGTACTTTTTGGCCCACATATGGAGGATTTCCAGGAGATCGCCGCTGATCTCGTCGCTGCAGGTGGGGCTCTGCAGCTCCCAGAAGAACAGCTTCTCCTTGAAGCGATAAAAGATCTCATAGACAATGAAGAAAAACGTCATAAAATGGGCCTTGACGCAAACAACTGCATAGCATCACAGCAAGGTATCATTACTCGCCATACAGACCTGATAGCATCACTTCTGTGAAAACTATCCTGAACCTGATTGATGCCCACCTGTTCGCCGCCCTCACGCTCACCTATATTTCAGGAATAATCTGCTCCGCTCATTATCACCTGCCGATAACACATACAGGCGTGATTATCTTTGCCATATCCTGTGCAATATTTCAGATATCTTCTCGCTTACAAAAAACATCAACTTCCACTTTTATACTCTCGTTTTTCCTTTTTTTCCTGGCCGGAATCATTCATGGGAACATCAGCAGCAGGACTCCACAATCACCCAATCATATTTTCAACCTCATTGATAAGCCGACAGATGCTGTCATTGTAGGCCACCTTGCGAAAATGCCAGCCTTCGACTCCTTCAGCAGCCAGGCACTGATTGAAACCCAATCTATTACTATAGCCCCCTCCAAATCCTTCACCCCTGCCCATGGAAGAATACTGCTCAAGCTCTCAACTCCCTGGCCGGACAACTACCCTCCTGGGACACTGCTTGCAATTCGCGCCACACTTCAGCGACCTACCCGTTTTTTGGTCCCAGGCACATTTGACTACCCGGCATATCTGGCTAGAAAAGATATCTGGATCACAGGATTTTCTCGCTCTCCAGCACAACTGCACAGCGTATCGACCTCCTCCAATACAGGACAATTCGTTGTCGAACAATTACGTAACACAATTGGCAATTTCATCGACCAACACACATCATCTTCACAAATAGCTGCCATCTATCGTGCAATACTTCTCGGTGACCGCTCCCGCATCCCAGGCGAAACGCTTGATAAATTCAAGGCAAGCGGCACAATGCATATTCTCGCGATATCTGGTCTCCACATGACACTTATCGGCTCATTGCTTTTTTGCTGTACCTACTGGTTTCTTCGGCGCTCCAGCTGGCTAATGCTTAATTGCAATGCCAAAAAGCTTTCAGGGGCAATCTGCCTTCCTCTCATAGCAGGCTATACTCTACTCGCCGGTGGCAATGCTCCTGTTCTCAGGGCAGGCATCATGAGTTCTATTCTTATTCTGGCATTTTGCATAGACAGGCCTAAGACAGTTTCTTCACTCATCGCTCTGGGAGCTATCGTCATCCTCACCCTCTCCCCGCAGTCACTCTATACCGTCTCTTTTCAGCTATCATTTGCTGCGTTCTGCTCAATTATGCTAGTGATCCCTTTACTACGGCAGCTACTCACCGACACTTCACTCGCTCACACAGTAAAACGTGAAAAACTTGCCATGCGTGCCATCAAGTGGATCACTGCCAGCCTCGTGGTCTCAGTGGTCGCCTCCCTTGGCACAGCACCCCTTACCCTCTTTTTTTTCAACCGGCTTCCCCTTACAGGTCCAGTAGCCAACCTATTTCTTGAACCGCTAATATGTTTATGGGCTTTACCCCTTGGCTTTCTCGCCCTGCCTTGTATTTTTTTCCTTCCCCCTGTCGCCACATTCCTTCTGCAACTTGGCAGCCCGGGATTACAACTCGCAATTGACCTTTCTGGTATTTTCAGCAACATACCTCACACTACGCTCTGGCTACCAAAAACCAATATCCTCCTAATCATTTTGTATTATTGTACATTTATCTTCACCCTGAGCAAAATCACCACACGAATTGCTGTACGGGAAAAGTTGCTCATCTCACTGCCATTCGCCATATGTCTCACGCTTCTACTCACTCCATTGGAGAGCTACTGGCCAAACCAATCGGAAACGGCATCTATTTACATACTCGATGTAGGCCAGGGTAGCGCAACACTGCTGCAACTAAGCGACGGCAAAAACATTCTCATCGACGGAGGTGGTTCAACCTACAGCAAAGAAAGTGTCGGCCAGCGTGTCATTGCCCCATTTCTCTGGAGTAAAGGAATAACAACGATAGATTCAATAATTGTGACACATCCCGACGCAGATCATTACAACGGCATTCCCTTTCTTGTTGAACATTTTGATCCTAGCCAGATCTGGACCAACACACTCCACGATGGCAATCAGGATTTTCAAGAGACGCTATCACTTGCAAAGAGGAAAGGTATAGATGTGATTCAGGCCAAAACCGGAGATATTATCCACAATAGCAACGTCATCGTTAAGTGTATCGCCAACACTAGCATCGACAACAAAAAGACAAACACCAGAAACACCGGACTTGTGATAGAAGTAAAAAACAACCACAGTCGTGCACTTTTCCCAGGTGACATTGACAGCCATACGGAGAAACAGCTCGTCGAAATCTACCCCGACCTCTCCGCAGACATCCTGCTGGCCGCTCATCACGGTTCCTCATCCTCAAATTCGCCTATATTCCTAAACCACATTAAACCTAAAACAATTATTGCTTCAGCTGGCAAAACACGTTCACACCTTTTCCCTTCAAAAAAATTACGGAATTACTGTGAGCAGCAGCAATTGCCGCTTCTGGCCACATCAGAAACCGGTACAGTGAAAATTGAGTTGAGAGGAAACACTACAGAAGTGCTGCTATTTGACAGGGGCAGCGGAAATCCACTGAGCAGAGAGCAGCATAAATGGCTCCCTGCTCAGTCTTTATAATCAGGCAAGTGAAACAGAAAACTCGCTACACTTCGGTAAAATCAGTCGGAGGCTTTCTAAGATATTTGGCGAACTTGGCTTTCTCCACACAGTTTGAATATGCATCGTCTGGGCTTATCATCTTTTTATCAAGATACGCCAAAATTGCATCATCGAGAGTCTGCATACCAAACTTCTTCCCTGTCTGCATTACAGAGAGCAACTGGAAGGTTTTCCCTTCACGTATAAGGTTACGCACCGCAGGTGTGGCAATCATTATCTCCAGGGCAGCACATCGCCCTTTAACGTCAGTCCTCTTAAAGAGCGTCTGAGAAATAACAGCGCGCAAGGCATCCGCAAGGGTTGAACGCACCTGGCCTTGCTGGCTTGCCGGGAAAATTTCTATGATGCGGTCAACCGTTTTCATTGCATTAATGGTATGCAACGTACCAAAAACAAGGTGACCTGTCATTGCAGCTTCCATCGCCAGCGATATTGTTTCCAGGTCACGCATCTCACCAACCATGATAATATCAGGATCCTCACGTAACGCACCACGAAGTGCAGCGGCGAAACTCTTGGTATGCGTTCCTACCTCTCGATGATTTATAAGCGCTTTCTGACTGCGATGAACAAATTCTATGGGATCTTCAACAGTTAAAATGTGATCTTTCCTGGTCTTATTAGCTTCATCAACAATAGCCGCAAGAGTAGTTGATTTACCTGAACCAGTGGGGCCAGTTACCAGAACCAGCCCTTTGGGCAATTGAGCAAGTCTGCCAATCACTTTTGGCAAACCCAGCTGCTCACACGTCATAATTTCACTTGGAATTTCACGGAAAACAGCACCGACACCATATTTTTGCTGAAAAAAGTTACAACGATAACGCGCCAGCCCAGGGATTTCGTAACCAAAATCAATATCCCCTTGCTCTTCGAAATCCTTTATTTTTTCTTCAGGACAGATCTCATAGAGCATGCCACGAAGTTCATCATTCTCCATTTTTTTAAACTTCACCCGCTCCATATCTCCTCGAATACGGAGTAGCGGTTGCTGCCCGGCGACCATATGTAAATCCGAAGCACCTTCATCGTTCATCAGCTTAAAAAACGCATCAATCTGAGCCATAATTCGCTTTCGTCCTCAACAGTAATTCTGAAATAAATACCAGTGGCCGTCAACTATGCCGCCAGGATCTAACAAGTTCGGCAGTTCAATTTCAGGTCAGCCAATAAGCCATCAGGAGATGACTGTTTTTCTGATATAGTTCACGACAGCATCCGCGTCATCAAGTACCTGGAACAATAATACATCTTCCGGATTAATATTGCCACTTGCCAGAAGTTTATCTTTTATCCAGTCCACAAGTCCAGCCCAAAAGTCACTTCCGACCAAAACAATTGGAAAAGGCTTGATCCTTTGTGTCTGAATAAGGGTTAACGCTTCGAACAGTTCATCCAGCGATCCATAGCCACCCGGCATACAGATAAACGCCATAGAATATTTCATAAACATCACTTTCCTGACGAAAAAGTATTTGAAATGCAAAGGGAAATTGCTGTAAGGATTAGGCGTTTGCTCGTGAGGCAAACTGATATTCAAGCCAATAGAAACACCCCCAGCCTCCATTGCCCCTTTATTTGCTGCCTCCATAATGCCAGGGCCTCCACCGGTAATAACACCATAACCAGCTCTTGCGAGTTCGCTTGCAATCCGCTCTGCCAGCATATAATACTCACCCGTGGCAGGAGTCCTTGCCGAACCATAGATTGTTACAGCTGGTACGTCCACGGCAGACATAGCATCAAAGCCATCGACAAACTCTGACATTATCCTGAACATCCGCCATGAATCACCTACCACTGAGTTATCTAAAACATATTTAGGCTCTCTCCGAATTCTACGTCGTTCATTCAATGCCATATCAACTTCCCCTTTTACTGGATGGATTCGAGTAACGCATTTGCCGCGCAATATGGTTCGCTGCCTTCTTCAGTTCGTTTCTGAACTTTATTTACCCAGAACCTGACTCTACTGGTATTATTTAAGTTTAAATATGCTTCGGCCTTCAGTAATTGAACCTGTGTAATATCAATGCTTTTACCTCTACATTTAGCAAGACTAACAAGGGCTTCCTCATATTGTCCAACACCAATCAGCACCCTCGCCAACCTCAACCGCAGCTTCGGATTGTCTGGCGCAAGATCAACACTCTTACGACAAAGGGAAAGTGCGATTTCGCCCCCCTCTTCCGCCTCCCAAATAGCAACCCCCAGAAGACTAAGTGTATCAAAGTCAAATTCATTCGCTCTGTGAGCACGTTGGAGGAAACCCATAGCCATCCCAGCTTGACCTATCCCTAAATAGGCCTCCCCCAAAGGCTTCTGAATTCGCTCTATTTGAATCTCTGTTGCCCCTTTCTGCCATTTCTCAAAATAGTTCAAGCTGGTTTGATAATTCCCAAGTTGGCAATGAAGGGTACCTAGCTGTAGTTCCAAGTCACCATGTATTTCGATATTCTCGCCACTTAACAAGCAATATTCATGTGATTTCTCGAGATAACCAACAGCATCAAGCAGACTCCCTTGCGCTTGCGCCCCAAGGCCGAGATTATACCAAGCCATGTAATTAGCCTCATCAAGCCTAATTACTTCAAGGAAAGCGTCCCTGGCCAGACTGTTTTTATTAAGCAGAGCATACGTGACACCAAGACTGTTCAGTAGATTCACATCCTGAGGATTACAGACAAGACCACGCTTATATTCTTTTACAGCTCGAGGCAGATCACCATCACCAAAATAAATATCTCCGCTAACATTGAGGCTTACCGCATCAAACTGAGCTACATGCCCATCACCAAAAAAAGCAGCATGTAATAAGGCCTTCTGCACATTCTCTAAAGCTTCTAACCGAGAAAACCCATCAGAAGGAAAAGAGCTCACCCCAGCGTAAGACTCTAACCCATCGTTGTTTTTACAAATTGTAGCTATTGTTTTCTTTGCAAACTCCAGACCTTCCTCTACATCAACCCCAGATAGGTATATGAGACATCCACCCTCATTCCCCAACACAGTAGAAGAATCAGACAACCTAAGAGCATCAACAACAGAGAGCATTTCTGTTTCATACGGTATATTCAGCTTTACCAAACAAAATTTCTCATCTTTACGATTTAGCTTCCGGTAGATTTTAGTCACACTTTCAGAGGGAGAGCACAATGGATGCACAGTAGTATCAACGAAGAGCTGAAAGTCACAAAAGCTGAATGGCCCTCTCCGCCCGGCAGCCTGCAGTGCAGTCCAAGCCTCATCGAGAATACTAAAATCACCATCAACCGGAGTACTTATTACACGATTACAACTTCTACCAATATGAACCTTATAGAAGCCTTCCTTCTTTAGAAATTGTACGAGATGGGAACTGAAGTGTTCCACGGAAGTGGTACCGCCTCCCGCACCAACAAGGGCAAAAACAGATTGCCCTAAATGATGGAGAAGAAATCGGCCTTCAGCATACACTCTCAGTGCAGCAGCTGCTTTTTGACCATTTCTGAACGTAGCTTTCAGATTTCTGCCTCGAGGAGGAACTTCCACCAGCAAAAGCTCAATATCCTGATCCTCCCAGAAGGAACCGAGAAATGTAAATAGATGGTCACTATTCAACAACCCTGTTTCGGGGTCCCGGTACGCTCGCTTGACAACCAGGAACTCGTGAAGTATCGCCTCACGACACTCATCAAGCCAGTCAACAGTTGCCCGCTCAACAATATACGAATCAATCCCACCTACAACAGTTACGACATAGCTGGAATCATACAACTGGAATGCGAATAAAATTGTATTACCAACGATCAGGGACGCAACCTCACCACTTAACATACGCTCTACTGATCCGGCTAATTCAACCCCTTTTCGAGGATCGCTAAAAAGCTTCGGTGTTTGCCCAGGAACTGTAACGAAATAAATTTCGCCAGCCGACGGGACCCTGGATCGCACTAACCTTCTGTAACTATTTGCAAATAGAGTAAAATCATTCTCTTCCAGAGACCCGCCAACCTGTTTAAAAGGAAAACATTCAACCATGATCAACGCCACCCTTCACGAAAAACGAAACAATGAGGTCACATAATTGCCTAATTTCACCATCCTGAATAGTCCTGGCATCGAGCAAAAACTTCTCATCTTCTACCCTGCCAATAATTGGCAAGGATAATTGCCTGAAGCCTTTTTCGAGCCTACTGATTGTGACCTTTTCTGGACGCAGGGCTATAGCCCAGCTTTCAAGGTTACAATCAGGCATAGCTCCCCCCCCAACTCGCGATACTGTTTCCACAATCTCACAATTGCAGTAAGGGGAAATATGAGTTCGTATTCTTCTTACTATCCTTTGTGCTCTTTTACGTATCACGTCAGACTGCTCTGTGAGCATTGCGAGTGTCGGTATGTTTTTCAAGGCTGACCCGCTATCGTAGTAATAACGTAAAATCATCTCAAGCGATGCCAGGGTAAACTTATCGATACGGAGGGCACGATTCAGGGGGTTCTTCTTAACTTTCCCAACAATTTCTTTACTCCCAACAATTATACCTGCTTGCGGACCTCCTAAAAGTTTATCACCACTAAAAGTCACTACATCAATACCAGCCTTAACTACCTCCTGAACTGTCGGTTCTTTCATCAAACCGTATCCAGATAGATCAAGAAGACTGCCGCTTCCAAGGTCTTCCATGGTTACCAGTCCATGCTTCCGCCCTAAACAACTAAGTTCCTCAGCAGATACTTCCGATGTGAAGCCGATAATTCGGAAATTCGAGCAATGAACCCTGAGGAGCATGGAGGTTTTTTCGGTAATAGCATTTTCATAATCATGTGTATGCGTACGATTAGTCGCGCCAACCTCTACAAGATCAGCTCCACTTTTGGCCATAACATCAGGAATGCGGAAGGAACCTCCTATTTCAACGAGCTGCCCCCTTGAAACTATGACCTCATTGCCTTTAGCTAAGGAATCAAGAACGAGTAACACAGCTGCAGCATTATTATTGACAACCAGCGCAGCTTCTGCCCCAGTTAATTCACAAATGAGGTCTTCGACAAGGCTATATCGACTTCCTCTTTTCCCGGACTTAAGGTCAAATTCAAGATTTGAGTAATAACGGCCGGCAGTACCGAGAGCTACATTTGCATCTGGAGGCAGAAGAGACCGGCCAAGATTAGTATGTATTACAACACCAGTTCCATTGATTACACGACGGAAATTAAAGGAAAGCTTTTCCCGGATTGAATCAGCAAACAGTTTTACCCAATCATGCCGACTTTTAGCCTCGTACCCTCTACCTTTTAGAATATTTGAACGCTCAGTTTCGATAACATGCTGAACACATTCTTTGGCAATACGTAAAGGTACATCCTCAGTAAGCTCAGATTCTAGCCAGAGAAGGCACTCATCTACCTTAGGTAGCGATCGAAGTAGTCCTTGTTGTTTTTCCATGAAAACCTTTTTATCTTTTCAACTTTTTATAAATTGAAGGAATAAGCACAAAGCAAA
>CALNZA010000001.1:1100000-1920000 GCA_942490935.1 Desulfocapsaceae bacterium | reverse complement strand
ACTGGTGCTGAGCTAACAACCAAAGCGTTTGCTGCGGGTATGCCTGGTGGTGCGTATATTGTCACATTAGGTATTATTTTATTTGCATACTCTACCATTCTCGGCTGGTGCTATTATGGTGAGAAATCAATTGAGTACCTGTTTGGTGTTAAGTCAATTCTTCCTTACCGTATAGTGTTTATTTGCTTCATCGGTGTTGGTGCCGTTTCTAAATTGAGCTTTGTCTGGAACCTTTCCGATACCTTAAATGGCCTTATGGCTGTACCCAACCTTATCGGTCTGTTATTATTAACCCCAGTTATTATTTCTGAGACCAAGAAATACTTTGGTAATAAATAATAGATAGCTCAGTTTAATAGCATTATATCTGTTAAACAATTCAGCCCTTATAACCGGTACTCCATTATTTTAGGCCGCGTTTGTAAGGGCTGTTTCTTTTTTACACCTTACGTATTATGACCTTGCATTTGCGGCACTAATTCTTTATACAACCCTCCATGTTGATTATATTCATGGGTTTCCCACATTAGGCTTACCTCTATGAAACCTGTTTTCTTTTTCAGATATTCGCTTTGTCCGGGAGTTATAGTTTGAATTCTGTTGAAACTACTGCACTTACAGTAAACGATCTCCACAAAAGTTTTGGTGACAACAAGGTACTCAAAGGAGTTTCACTCACTGCAAATAAAGGCAATGTTATTGCTGTGCTGGGCTCCAGCGGTTCCGGTAAAAGTACAATGTTACGATGTGTGAATCTTTTGGAAACCCCGGACAGTGGCCTTATAACTGTTAGCGGTGAACCAATTCGTATGAAAAAAAACCGACGAGGCGAAACTGTGCCTGTCGATCGTAAACAGGTCGAACGTATTCGTTCCAAGCTCACAATGGTATTTCAACAATTCAACCTCTGGTCGCACATGACAATTCTACAAAATATCATAGAAGCACCAGTTCATGTGTTGAAAGTACCTAAGAAAGAAGCAATTGAACAAGCTCGACACTATCTGAATAAAGTAGGCATTCATGAAAAAGCCGATGCTTATCCCGCCCACCTTTCAGGTGGACAACAGCAGCGAGCTGCAATTGCTCGCGCGTTAGCCATGGAACCAGAGGTAATGCTTTTTGATGAACCTACTTCCGCACTTGACCCTGAGCTTGTAGGCGAAGTTTTACAGGTTATGCAGAAACTTGCTGAAGAAGGGCGAACTATGGTGGTTGTAACTCATGAAATGGGGTTTGCCCGAGAGGTCTCAACTGAAGTCATGTATCTCTCAGAAGGACTAGTTGCAGAACAAGGTCCACCGCAGGAAGTTTTTTTACATCCGAATTCTGAGCGATTTGCTCAGTTTTTGAACACAGTGCTCTAACCCGGCACGAAAATATACTCTACTGATTTAATGGAGAATACCATGAAAAAGTTTTTGACATTATTTGCTATCATGTTTCTACTTTGCGCTGGCGCAGTACAAGCACAAGAATGGCAAAAAGTTCGCGTAGCCATTGAAGGCGCCTACCCTCCATTCAGCCAAGTCGACCCTGATGGAAAGCTTACTGGTTTTGATGTAGATATTGCGGTTGCTCTTTGCGAAGCAATGGGTGCTGAACCAGTACTTGTTGCACAAGATTGGGATGGTATGATTCCTGGCTTACTGGCTCGTAAATATGATACAATAATTGCTTCCATGTCTATTACCCAAGAGCGTCTTCAAAAGGTAGATTTTAGTAAAAAATATTACCAGACACCTGCCAAGTTTATGGTTAAGAAGGGTCTTATCCCTGACTTCTCTCTTGATGCATTAAAAGGCAAAGTAGTTGCCGTTCAGCGTGAAACCGTTCATGACAAATATCTTACTGATATTTATGGTAAAGCTGTCGAAATAAAACGTTATGGTTCGCTTGATGAAGCATACCTTGATGTTGAGGCTGGCCGTGTTGATATCGTCATGGCTGACAGCGTTGCCCTTATGGAAGGTTTCCTCAGTCAGGATAAAGGCCAGGAATATGAGTTTGTCGGTCCAGATATGGTCGATCCGAAGTTTTTTGGACCAGGTATTGGAGCTGCTGTCCGGAAACAGGATGGCGATCTCAAACAAAAACTCAATCAGGCTATCGATACAATACGAGCCAATGGCACCTACGAGAAAATCCAAAACAAGTACTTTAACTTCAATGTTTACGGCGAATAAACTGCCACACAACATTAGCGAGTGCCATCTGCCGGAGAAGCTTTCTAGTTCTCCGGTAGTATCTTATGCGCATATTGTCGCTATTCGTACTGCTTCTTCCCTCGTTTTCCGACCTTTGCTTCACCTGAAATTTTCGCCAACAGTTTTAGCTGTCTTGAGTGTACCACGAGGTTTTCATGATTGACCTGCAAGGATATGGCCCCAGTATAATTCAGGGCACATTACTGACCATTAATGTATCATTAACCTCTCTGGCAATCGCCGCCTTACTTGGGATTTTAGGCGCACTTGCTAAACTCTCCGGATCCAGACCTCTCAAGTTTGTTGCTGAAATATATACAACCCTTATACGAGGTGTACCTGATCTTGTTTTGATGTTACTGGTCTTTTATGGCGGGCAAATGCTGGTTAACCAGCTCGCTCTTGCCGTCGGCTACGAAGAGTATATCGATATTAACCCTTATATTGCCGGAGTACTTACCATAGGCTTTATATTCGGTGCCTACATGGCTGAGACTTTTCGTGGAGCCATACTAGCTGTACCCGAAGGGCAACTCGAAGCTGGAGTTGCTTACGGCATGAATCGAATGCAGGTTATCATCCGGATATTACTCCCCCAAATGGTACGACATGCCATGCCCGGTTTTGGTAACAACTGGCTCGTTCTCACAAAAGCAACAGCACTTGTTTCTATTATTGGACTAGATGATATGGTCCGAAAGGCATCGCTTGCAGCTGGTTCAACCAGAATGCCATTTACATTCTATGCCGTTATAGCAGCTATTTACCTTATCATAACAACTGTTTCAGTCTACCTGCTCCAGTGGCTTGAGAAAAAATATAGTCTGGGGGTGAAAAAGGACTGATATGGATTTTTCTATAATCATTGAAAACATTGATGTTTATCTTGGCGGCTTGTGGGTCACTCTTGAACTTGTAGCATTAGCCCTTCTTTTGGGATTTCTTTTAGCCGTCCCTATGGCGGTATTGCTTTCTACAAGTAAGAATCATTTCATCACTTTCCCTATCCGTGCCTTTATCTATTTTTTCAGAGGAACTCCTCTGTTGATTCAGATGTTTCTTGTCTATTACGGGGTTGGGCAGTTCGATTTAATCAAGGAAACTTTTCTCTGGGATTACTTCAAAGAAGCTCACTTCTGCGCACTTTTGACGTTTGCGCTGAATACTGGTGCCTACACTGCCGAAATATTCAGAGGCTCAATAGCAAACACACCCCTTGGGGAAATTGAGGCCGCCAAAGCTGCAGGCATGTCACAACTGTTACAGCTTAGACGAATTATCCTCCCCAGTGCTTTCCGACGCGCCATACCAGCTTACGGAAACGAAATGATCTTCATGCTACATGGTACTGCTCTGGCAAGTGTCATCACCATAGTCGATATAACTGGTGCCGCACGTATTATCAACTCCCGCTTCTATAGCCCTTATGAAGCCTTTCTCACTGCTGCAGCCTTTTATGCGGTCATCACCTTTGTTATGGTATTCGTCCTTAAAAAGGTTGAATATAGATGTCTTGCTCATTTACGAAGAGAAGAAAGCTCTAACTAGCATTGGAACGTATTGAGAGCTTTAAGTTTTAAAGATGAATCAACACGTACCATCACAGCCTGAACTGCAGAGCGGTCCTCATGTTGAGTCTACTTATATATCACAACTCTGATTCTGTAATTTCACTCCCTACAGTATCAACAATAACTGTGTGACATTCCACACCGCACCATTTTCTGAACAGATTTTTATCTCTATCTTTAGGCCAGAGAGCTGGGTCAGCATACCAATCTTCGAGTTCACTTTCAAAGATCTGACCAAAATTCAAATCAATCCATTCATCTACGAACTCTGCTTCAGCATCGTCAATTAAATATACAGTTCTGTCTTCATTGGCTTCTGCAATAGTGATTTTAGAACGGTTATCAAGAGGATCTACTTCATTTATCCACGAAACAAATGGTTCCTTCAGTCGGACTATAACTGCTGCTCGATTGATCATGTTCTCTCACTGCTCCGTTATAGATGTAGAGTTCCTAACATTACTTACCATTATGGCATCGACAGTAAGATGTGCCATGTTTCCAAGTGGCTATACAGCACCTCATCATTTGGTAATACCCTTTCCTGTTGCTGCGAGCAAACATTTTCTCCATTACCTGTCTGTAGACCCTACAACTTTTATAACAGGATCTGCTTGTTCTATCTGTACCCTGGTCTAACATTGACATGAGTTACATCAAGAATAAGCTGTTTTAAAATTCCCCACATTACAACCACCCAAAGGGTATTAGCGGTTATTAAAAACAAGTTGAAACCACGATTAACGGTATAAGTCTGTTTACTCCAAGTTTTTCCTTTTTTAATTAGGCTATTACCAGTAATATTTGGAACTTCAGGATCACGCTGTCTTACAACATTGGGTTTTACTCATTTCATACTTTTTGAGCATTTCATGGCTAAAATACATGCTTTTACCAACCTGATAGTCCTTTTCATTTCTATATCAATTCTGTCAGCTTGTGCGCCTGTAAGTAATCAGTCACCTCAGGATGGTAGTCTCAGCTATCGTGGCGGCTCTTTAGAAGAGCCTTTGCATCAGCATAGTCCTGTTTTTATTATTGAGAAACCCGAACATGATTATAACCGCATCGCTACTCCTGTACCGGTACTCAACGGGAAAGATAAACCCACTATTTCAATGGATACAGAGTCGGCAACGGTATTTGCTGAAGAACGGGTGTGGGAAGGAAACAGTGGTAATTACACCAACCTGATCTATCGTATTCATTTCTCTGAGATCCCTTTCCGATTATGGCCACTGCACCTTGGTGCAGGTAAAAACATTGGTCTGTTTGTCATAATTACAATCAACGACAATAATCAACCACTTCTCATCACAACTCTTCATACCTGCGGATGTTATCTTTCTTTTACCCCAACCTCATATCTCGATCCTAAATATTTCCCCGACAACTGGTCAATAGATCGGCAATATATTTATGGTGAGGATTTACCAGCATTTCTGAAATTTCAGAACAATCAATCAAGTGAGAAGATAACACTTCTTTTACGAGAAAGTACTCATCGAGTGAAGAATATTTTTATAGGTGACGAGACTCCTCCTACTCTCCTTAAAAATAAGTTTACAATTTCCCCCCTCTCTGACCTGACACAACTATTAACCTCTACTGGGGAGACGTTTTCCTTTTACGAAACGGATGGATCACGAAAAGAATACGTAATAGATAGCCAAAAGATACTGGAAAGACTCTTCATTAGCTGGTGGGCTTTTGACTGGCGTGTTGGCGAGGATAAACGACTTGGGCGTAACACAAGCGACGGGGTAGTTTTTTACACCAGTCTGAAGCCATGGGCACGAAAAACATCCGATTTGCGGGATTTCTCCTCTTTTCTCACATATTGGGGATGGAAACTGTAACCTTTTACAACCTCTGAGGAAACAGAGTGGAGATGGTGAAGAAATTGACGCAATCGACTCTCCGCTGATCTGATCAGCTTGCAGGTAACTCCAGTTGAGAACTGTATCTTTTTTTAAGTTTCTCACCTAATCGAATAAGGAAATCGCCAAGAATAACAGCTAGTTTCTTTTGGTTACTCCGCTGTGCGGCGTCATATAGAGAGATCATCCGTCGCCTCTCAGCTTCTTTTAGCATTTCCTCTCGCTTTTCCTTAATCACTAATTCAATCATATATGGGTTCATAGCCACATACCTTATTTACTTCCGGCAAATTTAAAAAGATGTCGGAATTTAATCTTCTCAGAGCATTTTCTGCATCCAAATCACATCAAATGTCTCGCCGTTTTTCTTCCCAATTCCCTCAAAGCAACCGCATTGCTTGAATCCATTTCGAGAATGGAATTGAAGACTCTGTTTATTTTTTGATGAGATATTTACCAGTAAGGTAGTAATTGCCCTCTTTTTTCCTTCCTCCTCAAGATAGTTCAGCAATAATTTCCCCAAACCCGCACCACAGTAATCAGGATGGAGGAAATACATAGCCTCACCAGTGTGGGCAAAACCGGGATTATCCTTGTGTGCACGCAATAATCCAAAACCCAGAACCTTTCCAGTTTCATTCCTGATTATGCCGGTAGGAAAACTCTTTGCAGATGCAAGAATGTCATCAAATGCCTCATTTGGCAGTCTATCTTGCCTATATGCCGCAAATGAATTCTCTACATAATGGTTAAAAATATCCATCACTGACACACGTTCTTCAACTCCCATTGGAGATATGGAATATTTCATTTCTACCCTCTTTCCTGATGGTTACTGAAACCCACCGAGGCCACTTAACCCTGTGTCGCAGGGAGGACTCCCTATGAAGTCTTCTATTGCCTGAGCCAAAAGTTCAACCCCTTCCTTGATTTCATTCTCATCCGACCATGCCGTGGAGAGGCGCAATCCATGGACGTAACGTTGATCGATATCAAATAGTGGCCCTGGAAGGAACGACACTCCCATGTCGATTGCTGTCAGTAATAAAGCCACACTGGAGTATCCACTCGGCAACTCCAATAGCATTGAGAATCCTCCATCCGGTTGTGACCACCTGACCCCTTTGGGCATCATTTTTTTCAACGACTTCTGCATGATATCCATTCTGTTCCTGTAGACTAGCCGCATGCTTTTAGTATACGAATCATATTTTCCTGACTTGAAAATAGAAAGTGCTATTCCCTGCATAAGGGCCGGACTAGAGTGATCCATCAATCGTTTCAGTTGAACAAGTTCTTGGATTCTTTGGGGAGAAGTAATGATCCAGCCTATCCGCATTCCAGTCATGATAGACTTTGAAAGTGAACTGACCACGATCGTCTGCTCACCACCCAGCTCTTTTATAAGGCTTGGGTGGCTTGTACTACCATAATGCAAGTCTTTAAATATTTCGTCTGCAACAACAACGGCTCCAGTTTCTCTAGCCCACTCCATCAAGTAGTTATACCTTTCAGGGCTCAGATCCGTACCCATCGGATTGTGGGCATAAGGGCATAGATATAATAATCTCTGAACTTTTCCGGTATATCGTTCCATTTGTGATATCACAGGCCCCTGCTCATCACGCTGTACAGTCTCCACCCAATGCCCCATACTGGCGAATGAGTTTGGTATACCCTGGAAACATGGTGTTTCGCAGATAATTTCAGGCTGCTGTTCCATCATGTATTGACCGATAAGGGAAATAGCCTGCATGACTCCATTAGTAATCATCACCATATCCGGAGAAATCTTGCTTCCGTCCTGACTAGCTCTTCTTGCAATCTCTTCGCGTAACTCATACATACCTGCTGAGTCTGTAGCCTGGATATATTTTGCCGAATTCCCGAGAAGGGTTTGTTGACACGATTCTTCAAGAAAGCTCTCTGGTATCATTTTCTCATCGGGTGTTCCCTTAGTAAGGGCAATAATACCAGGTTTATGGGCAAGTGGAATAATGTCATGCAACGCCTTACTTACTCCGGTACGTAACCTTCTTGCAGCCTGTTCACGTGATCGATATTGGCTACCTGACTGATTACCTCTATCCATTGCTGTGCTATTTGAAAAATTGCCATCTCCCTCAACAGCAGCACCCGCCTCAATAGCATTTGCATCGCAAATAAACGTACCACGACCTACATGTGAGTATATGTGCCCCGCATTACCGAGGTCCTTTAGTGCTCTGCGGATAGTAGCCTGTGTCACTCCAATCTCTTTAGCCAATGCTGAAACCGGAGGCAACCTGTCGCCTGGCTGCAAACCTCCCTCATCAATAGCTTTGGTAATGCTTTCTCGTATCTGGATATAGAGAGGAATGTCAACATCTCGATCTATTTTATACATAGTAACCACCATATTTATACTGAATTGATACCGTACCATTATACCGACACAATGCTCTTGTCAATATATTTTATGCATGATCACCAGATTCCATTATGCTTATACCAAGAAATTTCCTAAGGAACATAGAAGGTGCAAGTGAAGACGTCTTACAAGAAACTCATGGGATAAAAGGATATAATTACTGGATGTTGACCCAAGAAAGTATCAACAAAGAGGAGTCATGTCGTAGAAGATTTAAGAGTTTGTCACACAAATAAAATGGCATGTTAAGTAATTCACTTAACCCTTAACCACATTTCGGAATTGATTGTGTACCTTTTGGGCAGGAATATAATATACTTACCAGGAATGCCATATCGTGATTTCCCCATCATTTATTTATTGCTGAGCTTTATGGGTAATCAAAATTTTATTCCTATAGAATTAAGGAGCACTGCCGTTGCGTTCTTACTGACTACTCCCTTCCTACTCTATCAAACGTTCCATCTCAGCGGTATGGTTATCCTGAATTTGACGGGCCATTTCAGCACTGTTAATCGTCGCTTTGATTTGCTCTGTAGCTTCTCGGCCTAGTCTCTCCTGACTTGTTTCAGTTCTATTTTTCTCCTCTGACTCATTAGACGAGCAAGAAGAACAGCACAACAATATAACGGCAATCATGCACTTCATATATTTCATATTAGCTCCCCAAGAGAAGAAACAACCTGTCAGGCACCACTCTTTCAACGAAATGACATACACCGGAGATAGACAACTTCATAATAGTTCCATTTCTGCGACACGTGAGTAATTCCAAAAAGCAGCTCCCAGCCCTTCATGCAATACCGCCAGCTCTGCCTGTTTGACAGCAACGAGTTCATTGCTGTTTGTGTCAGTGGTAAAGAACGTTACGTCACCATCCTGTGAAACAACAATCACCACAGAGCCAGGTTGTGCATGCGCAAAAAGAGCCGCTGATTGATGCCGGGTGCCACCAAGATCACTTACATTGACTATCGAACCGATATCACCTTCAATGGATTTATATACTCTCAGAGATGTTGGTACCTTCTGTCCTTCCGCTACAACAATTTTCGCACCAAAACAGAAAACAAAACGATCAAAATTCATTGCCAGCGCTCCATCCACTGCTGTCAGCCGAGCAATATGGCGGCACTGCTGATCGACCTGCGCTTTCATCCGAGAAAGCTTTTCCCGCTGATTGCTCTCTTTTTTCTTAATTAACGCTGAAAAAAACTCTGCAACAGGAGCAAGCAAAGTGGGCTTAAGTGTAACATCATAATCACTTTCCAAAAAACTGGCGCCCCCCGTATACGGAACAGGCGAATCAACAGAAGAACGCCAATCCTGAGAGTCGGGAACTACAAGAAGCGTTCCACCCCTCCCATGGGCACGCATAGCTCTCGCAGTTGTGAGAAGTGAGGTATAGCGAAGCATCATCAGCATCCTGTCAGGCTCTTCAGCCTTTTCCATTACAAGCTTGGGAATAACCAGCCGCATGAGATTTGTGTGATCTACGAAAACGGCTTTCTGATTGATCAATGCACCCAGGCCTTTCCCACCGAATGTGACAAGGACCCTACCTGGCCCCATCGCCTGAATCCATAGATTGGCGATGATTACATTTTCAGATCGATTTTTAAATCCCCATATCTTGAGTTCCCCCTCATCATCCGGCCAGACACCAATATCAGCTCTGGGATTCTGGAGCGCGGCACCAAGTTTGACAATGGTTTTAACATCGAAAGATATTGGTTCATCGAATAAAAACGTATCAAAGGACTCTTCTGCCTGATCGAAAAGAATCGAAACGGTTACCATATTGCCTTCATCAAGAGAATAACTTGTCCAGAAGGCACCATTCATAATTGCAGCCAGCTGCTCCCGCGTCGGGACAGCTTTAATAGCTCGCAGCAGATCACCGATGATTTCGGAGGAGGCTGAACTCTCAACCAGAGTATTCATCCGTTGCCACAGTTCTTCAATAAAGTCAGCACTTAAATCATACGCTTGATGGGACATATGTTTTTCTTAATAGAAATGTTAGAACATTAAAATTTGCTGGAAAGACGTATCCGTTGGGTGTTCAAATCACCCTTTTTATTGCACAAGATGTCATTACTGCTTTTGCTTAAACAACCGGTAAAACATCATTGCATTCAGCACCAGCCCATGATCAATCTTACCTGATTCCAGCATCTGCCAGACCTCCTGTTCCGATACAATAAGACATTCAATATCTTCCATATCATCGAAGCATGGCTCTGAAACCTTTATTACGTCTTCAACCAATACGGTATGACAGGAATTTCGTTGAATTGCCGGGTTTGGGCAGACCTTTCCTATAATTCTGGCATTTCCTCCGGCATATCCTGTCTCTTCCAGGAGTTCCCGACATCCAGCTTCTACCGGATGTTCGCCTTCATCTATCATGCCCCCAGGGATCTCTAATTCATGTCGACTTGAGCCGTATCTAAACTGCTTTATCAGAACCAATTTACGATCTGGAGTGAGGGCTATGATATTTACCCAATCGGGGAAATCAAACAGATAGAATTCCTTTTCCCTGCCACTTCTTTTACAGATAACTGGACCGGAGGAGATAGTCACAACAGGTGTTTTTAATACAACTTTGCCGGGAGCAACCTCCCAGCCGGCATCTCTATATCCAGTACAGTCTTTCACTGTTAACCTCTAGAGGAGACAGGCATTCGAGAGAAAGGTCTAATCTCTTCGTATATCTGTAATTTAATAAACAACATGAGCACTGATTTTCCTGACCAGACTATGAGTAACCGACAGACCTAAACTCGAGTAGTTATCAGTTGGTACACTGCCTAATATAATGACTATATAATCAGAAGACTCTGTTTTCTCATTCACGTAGATATAAGAGTATAATAGCCCAGTGTGTAAAGGCAATGGAAAGAACAACGTAATGAGAAAATTGAGAAAGAACTACAAAATAGGAATAGAGACTAACAGATGACCAAGGAGACTATTGCAGCAAGCCAGCACCAACTACCAGCCAGCCGATGAGTGAAGAGAAGAGTTTGCATTTTTCAGCAAATTCATAATAAACCCATACAGCCAGCATGGCAATCGGCCTCTGCCTCACTGTATGGAGAGTGGTGCAGAGTTGTGGTGGCTTGCTACTATCCAGGCGGGAATCGGTAAGTCATATTGCATCTGGTGCATAACACTCCCGTCTAAATACGAATTAGAAGGTCCTCCGTAAGTAAACCCGAGTGACCGGTAAAATCCCATCAACTCTTCACAGCAAAGCAGAAGAATTCTCTGTTTTTCTTTCTTTGCTGAGATTTCAAACATTTTCTGCATAAGTATCCGGGCAATCCCCCGGCCTCGATACTCTGGATGCACAGCCAAAGAGAAAATGACACTGTTTCTTCCATTTCGCACATGGCCAATGAGGTACTTCAACTCTTCATCAGTGATATCATCTTTATGGGTCGCCCCACCATTTACCATTCCAACAATCTTGCCGTCTGCCTCAGCAACAAAAAAGCCATCCGGATAAATTTCGATGCGTTTTTCAATAAAGTCAACAGGAGCCACCTCACCTCCCCGGTAACAGCACTTCTCCAATGCAAAACACCCATTAAGATCGCTGCGCTCCACTCTTCTTATACGTATCGGGTTCATGATTATTCACTATTTTAAAAATAATTTTATATAGATGATACCTTCTTTAGTTTTTGAAGTTGCCAACTTACAAAAATGCAGCTAATAAGTAAAATATATATAAACAATCCACATTATAAGTTTAAATTATGCAACATGATCTAAATCGCCTACGAGTGTTCTTTCACATATACAACTGCAACAGTGTAAGTGATGCAGCACGCGAGCTCAACCTCTCCCAGCCCGCCGCGAGCCAACATCTGGCCAAACTGGAAAAAGAGTTAAAAGTTCAGCTCTTCACCAGGATCCACAAAAAGCTTATCCCAACCAGCGCAGGACAACTTCTCCATGAAGCCATAAGTCCGTTTCTTTCGGGTCTTCCCGAAATTCTCCATGGATTACGACATCCGGCTGATGTTCCATATGGGCTGATTCGAATTGGAGTACCCTATGAATTTGGCAGGGCCTATCTCCCCGAAATATGTCATGCGTTCAGGCAACACTACCCCGGAGTACGTTTCAGTATCAGGCTTGGCGAGCCACTCCCTCTGTTGAAATTACTCAGAAAAGGCGATATCGACTTTGCCGTTATTGATCTTGTGCTCGCAACCATACAGTTGATGGGAGGCAGTACTGATTTATACAGTATTGATCCACTTATTGATGAGGAACTGGCATTGATTTGTTCAGAAGCTTATTATGACAGGGAAATCGCAGGAGATCATTCCTACGAAAAACTCATCGAAAAAGAATATATCTCCGATGAACATGATGATATGTTTTTAAAACATTGGTTTTCTCATCACTTTAAGAGAAGCAATGTTCAGCCTAACGTTGTGCTTACAGTTGAAAGCCATCAAGCATGTCTACGATGCGTTAAACTGGGGATGGGACTTACAACTACCTCTTCGCACATGGTATGGAGGGAAATTGTAGCTGGCAGCATCGTACCTGTTACCACCATCACCCCCAATGCCATCAACACCATCTCGCTCGTGGAATTGCAGGATAAAGTACCAACTATCACCGAAAAAACCTTCCATGCACATATTAAGAAGTCGATGCTTCAAGACAGCATGCTTCGCAGATTCAATATTCTGCCATCTCCTCTCAATGAACATGCCAGCAATCAAAAGAGCGATTTGGCGATATCAGACGAGTGACAGCGTAACTCGTGACTCATGAAACGTTGGCCCCTCTCCGATATCTGTTGTTTTTTGTGACACGAGGTCGTTGATGCCGACTGCAAATTCGTCAGTCTGCCAGAAAATCCCCTCTGCAACCACGAGCCCTTTCTGTGTATCAGTTGTTATTCTGGAAATTCGCACTGCCCAGCCTCTTAAGTTGCTGATCTTAACCTTAACACCATCGCTGATATCATACTCTGCAGCATCATCAGGATGAATCAATACTGTTCCGGTTACACCAGGGTAACGTTCACCAAACGTTGAATTAAGAAGATCCTTATGGGGAGGTGTTATCAGCTGCAAAGGCAGTCTAGCACAAAGATCTCTATCATCAAATTCATTGGCCTCAAGAAGGCAAGGAAGAGCTGGAATGAGTGGTGCATTCACCCCAGCATCACTAACAAAAGGAAACAGGACATTCCAACGCTCCCGAATTGACTCGTCCACCCGTTTGCGGTCTGAAGTAAGCCAGTCAGTTGCTTCACCCGGATTATAGGTAAATGTTGTGGGCAAACCAGAAACACTTTCCAGATAAGATGCGATACGCTCTTCTTCATTTTGCTGAAATGGCAATTCGGTATACCCAAGAACACGAGCCAAGTCCTGAAAAAGCTGAAAATTACTCTTTGCCTCACCCCGCGGCTCTACAACCTGCTTTACAACAGCTAATTCAAAATGACCATAAGCGGTATTCAGGTCCATATTTTCTAAAAATGTGGTAGCTGGTAACAGCAAATCAGCATATCGTGCTGTGGGAGTCATCACCTGCTCATGAACTACAGTAAAAAGGTCTTCACGCGAAAGCCCACTCCTTACCATAGAGCTGTCTGGCGCAACACTTAAAGGGTTGCAACTATATACAATAAAAAGCTTTACTGGTGGTTGTAGTACCGTAAGAGCGTGGCCCAGATGCGCCATATTTATTTCACGACTAGGCTCACTCATCAACTCTGGGAACCGTAATCGAGCCGTATCACCGGAAAATGCCCGTGTTGAGAGCAGCACACCACGTCCCAGCCCTCCATTGAACAATCCACAGACGGCGGACAACGATAAAATGGAGCGGACACTCATTCCGCCACGGCTGTTACGACTCAGGCCAATTCCAATGCGAATGAACGTTTTAGGGTGAGCACAAAGTTCTTGAGCAAAGGTAACAATCTCATCATAGGACACTCCGCTCAAACGGGTAAACTCCTGCCAAGGCTTACTTTGCAGATAGCTTTCAAGCTCCTCAAAACCAGAGGTCTCCATCCCCAGCATTTCCCTGTCGACCGCCCCTTGCTCCAGTAATGCCTTCACGGCACCCAATGCCAGTGCACCATCACCACCAGGAGCTACCTGTATAAACAAATCTGCAGATCTGGCAGTCTCGTTATAGTAAGGGTCAATTACCAGCAGCTTAGCTCCTCGCTTCCTCGCTGCTACAATATATTGCCAGAAGTGAATATTGGTTACCCGGATATTGATCCCCCAGGCTACAATCAGATCTGCATCTTCCGCAACCTCCGGTGGGCTCCCCGGCACCCCTGCCAGATGCATATCCCAGCCGGCACCTGCAGCTGCAGAACAGATTGTTTCTTTTAATCTGCTAGCACCAAGTTTATGGTACAGAGCATACCCAGCAGTCCTGTTGATAGCGCCCATATTACCGGCATACTGGTATGGCAGGATAGCCTCACCACCATGGTTGGAACGCACCTCGTTTATCTTATCAGCAAAGATTTGCAGTGCCTCATCCCAACCAATACGCTTAAATGCACCCTCCCCCTTTTTGCCAACCCGTACCATGGGATATAGAATACGTTCCTCGCCATACAAACGCTTAGTGTAACTTCTCATTTTTCGGCAAATATATCCTCTTGTGTAAGGATGGCCAGGGTCACCGGAAAGAGATGTAATCACGCCATTTTCAACTGTGGCAATCATCCCACAACTATCAGGGCAGTCAAGTGGACACACCGTTTTGCGATACTCTATATGTGGGAATTGCTCCATATTTACTTACCATTTTCTATGTTATCTACTTTGGAATATTCACTCATAGCCCAACCAGCTATGAGCTATCATTTCATCAAAACGTGTACGACATATGATGCGGTGAGGTAGAGCAATTTAAAAGAATAATGAAGGACACTCTGCTCGCACTGAGTCGCTTAGCTTATCAACTACAAAATGTACACTCAGAAACAGGAAATGTATAGAAACTTTAGGCTAGAACAAGCTGATGCTTCGGGACAATGCTACTCAGACTGAGCTTAAAAAACCTATTGTCTGTTCAGCAACAACTATGATGGGATCTTCCGGCACATCTTCACGCTTTCGTTTTTCAACAAGTTCCTGAAGACTTTTAAGAGCGCGGATTGTAGGAAAATGGCTTAATTCACTGCAAAGCAACATTACTAATTCGTCTCGGATTGCAGAGTCAAAAGCTGTATAATTCTCCAGCATTCGCAACAGAGCCAGTTCTGCGATCTTTGACCCAGTTTCAGACAATTTTGGGATAAGCTGAAACTTCAATGAATCATCGCAGACCTCAAGAGCACGCAACCGTTGTTCCAGTGCGTTCTTTCCATCAAGTCGTGATATAAACGCAACAACCTGCTGCTGAACCCTTACATCAGGGTAACCAAGAAATGGTTGGACAAGATCAAAATGGCTAACATTGCCAAGACGCGATATTATCTGTATCGCATTCCTGATCATATACCAGGGCGAGTCCGCTTCGAGATTCTCGATAAGTACATAGGCGGTATCGTCATCAAGACTTGAGAGGGTTGCTATCAGAGCAAGACGGCGATCCTTATCTGGGCATGCGTACAGTTCTTTTACCAGGGCAACTACACCACCTTCCGAATAGTAGCGATACAAACAAGCAGTTTCTTCTGGCCAGGCCGCTGCGACCTCTCTTCCAAAACCCGCTTCCTGAAACACCAATGAGCCAATCAGAGATGAGTGAAGACGACTAATGAGTGCCTGAATGGCGCCTGTTCTCTGCATCTCTCCACTGGAGATTTTGCCTAACAGCATCAGCCAGGGGGTCAGCTGACAATATTTGCCTCGCGACAGCATTCTTTCAAGCAAAGTTTGTATCTGCCGGCAGACAAACTCAAAGCATCCAAGAAACTCCTGCTCCTGTTTTAGCCATCTGGAAAAAATCCAGGACAGAGCCTGCATGGACTCATCATTCGTGTCTTGGGCGGTACGCTCTGCAAACAGCGAAAGTACGAAGAGTGCCTTTTCTCGATAGATAGCAGAAGGACACACACAACACTCGCCCAGTATATTCAATATGTTATGAGTGAAATCAAAATACCTGGAACGGTAAAGGTCAAAGAGGTAGCTAGCCAACTCTGTAACCATACGATCCTCCTCAAGTACGTCGTAACGCCCCTGTTCCAGATGAATAAGACACTTCTGCAAGCGAAGAAAAGACTTCCTGTCGCCCAGCATCTTCATACCTGTTGGAGGTTTGCTTTCAGTCATACAGAGTAAGCCAAGCCTTAGAAATGAATTTACTCTTCACTGAGATCCGGAAACATCACAAAAATTGGCCACCATCTCAGTGGATTGGAAAACTGTATCACAAAGCCTGCTTCATCCATTCGGCCAATGCTCCCATCTAATTCTATGGTAAGCGAACTGCCGTCTGCTTGTAAAGTTACTTTAACATTTACCTCCTCACCGGAAATAAGCGTATCGACGTCTTGTGTATCGGCAATAAGGTAGAGGCTGTTCAAGCCGATGTCACGCAACTGGCCTTTACTTGTGCGATGATCTTGGGTTTCAAGGTATACATCTGCAGTATATTTGACCCGCAGACGTTCACGCGCATCAGGCTCTGGTATTACTTGTTCATTATTCATAAAAGTTCTCACGATCATACTAGAAATGTATATGCAGCACTGCAATGCGGACCAATATACGAGAGTATTAACTCTAGCAGGAAAACTGCGTTTACGATATTTCTTGTCATCTCTCTAACGATAAAACCTTAATCATACAACCCGTTACTGACAATTCTCTTAATTATCACGCTCGGGTGCATGATATTCTAAATGTTTTGCAAGCCCACTCTTTTTTTACCTTAGAGAAGTAGGAATGACAACAGAATTCACTTTTATACACAGGGCGTTCAGCTGAAACTGATGTTTGTCTGACACTCTATCACGGTAACTCATAAAACTCAGAGCAAACGCAGCACTCGAAGAGCATTTTGAGTTGTATGTATTTCAATATCATTTCTGGAGTCACTACGTATTTGCGTCAGGGCGTTGAGCACCTCAGGCAAGTATGCCGACCGGTTTTTCTCTTTCCAATGGGTTACGGGTGGAATATCCGGCGCATCCGTTTCCAGAACCAGAGACTCCAGAGGCAGCATTGCTGCAACATTACGTATTTTCCTTGAACGCTCGTAGGTTACTGTGCCGCAAATACCGATCATAAAACCAAGATTTATAAAATGTGAAGCTTGCTGATAACTCCCATTGAAAGCGTGAACAATCCCCCCGTTATGAAATTTTTTACGGCGCAGCGTGGACAGAACCTGATCATGGGCCTTTCTCACATGGAGCAATAATGGAAGAGATGCTCGGCTGGCAATATCAATCTGTGATTCAAAAAGTATCTGCTGCTCGACACGATCCACATCTGGAATAAAATAATCAAGACCGACCTCACCGATTGCCACAATCCCCTCGCTCTGAGAAAGTGCATCAAGTTCATCAAGGTCCTTGGATTGATGATATTTGAGGTACATGGGGTGCAAACCAGGTGCAGCGTGGACCCCATGGAACTTTGTACTTAGTTCAATTATGCGCTGCCAATTGTCACGAACCACCCCGGCAAGAACAAGATTGCTCACACCAGCCCTTCTGGTTTCTTTAAGCTCTGCTTCAAAATTCGGAAAGTGGCGCTCAATATCCAGATGACAATGCGTATCAAACAACCCCTTACCTGATCCTGATTGGTACCTTGTGTTTTCAGTCATGATACTCCCCATGTCATCACGACCGGAATGTCTCTTTTCGTAAGCCATACTTTTTCATCTTAATATATAAACTGCCCACTGTTACCCCAGAAAAATCCACCGCCATGTACATCTCCCCATAAATATCTTTCCCTATATGCTCTTTGCCAAAACCGTTTCACTACCGTTTATTATCAGCGATAAATCACTGGAGGCAATACTAGCTGTAAATGAGGCATTGTGGTTACCAGCAAAGAGGAGTAGAGATGTATTTCCTGGCAGGATTTTACCGCATTTCCACCTGTTCACATTTGTATTGCCCGCACAAGGTAAAATATGATCCAAAAGACTGCACCTTACATCCTTTCGGGAAACAAAATGTTCTGTAATTACTGTCCGGGATACTGCTGCTATCGAATTGAAGGCTCAACACTTTATCTTGACAATCTTGATATAAACAGGCTTGCCCGCCACTTCCAGCTCACCGATGGCGAGGTGCGCAAAAGATACATTGAAGGGAATAACACGTTTAAAGTACGGGAAGACGGCTCCTGTATTTTTTTACGTACTGATGCAATGTGTGGTAGATGCTCTGTCCATGAGGCTCGACCTCGTCAATGCCGGGAATTTCCGTATGATGACCCATGCCCTTATCTGGAAAGGATCGATCTGATGGCATCTATTCAGCCACGCATCCAAAGCAGTTTATCGAAGCTCCTTACGAATATTAAAAGATAGGAATAGCCTGAAGGATGAAACCCTTCAGCCTTCTAACGGCACATCTTCTCTTCAACACTTTTTACTTTATCAGACATTGTCTGAAGCCTGTCTGTGCGCGTCCCGAGCTTAATGGTGGAAGTGATACGCGGGGCGCCCATTTCATGTACACGCTCATGACAACGTTTCACTGCAGCCATAACCTCATCCCATTCTCCTTCAATATTGGTTCCATAGGCATGAAGACTCTGCTTCAAGCCAGCAGCTTTGATAACTTCTTCACAGGCAACCACATACTGAGACACAGACACCCCAACGCCCAATGGGACGACACAAAGATCAAGTATCACGTGCATATTTTTCTTCTCCATTTCACCTCTGAAAACCATACTCAACCAGTTTCGTGTTTTCAGGATGCAGTGAATAATAATTATTGCATAAGAAAAAACTTAGCGACCCAAACCAATAGAGTAGCTATAACATGGTACATGTTTTTACCATAGATTCAAGCCGTCGATCAATCAATGGCTGACTTGGAAACGTTCATCATCAGCTCGGGAGAATACCTCACATGGGAATTATTGTCGCCTATTCTGTGCTTGCCGTCATTTTTCTAGCACTCTCATCAGGCTTATTCACACCCAAGTCATGGCACCAACTGTCAAAAGGAAATATTACATTTCTTCGCTTAGGTTCCTTCTTTGGTCTTTTGTTTCTCATATTTAAAATTGTTAATAAATTAACTTAGTTACTACCATCTGATTCCGTTTTCTTACTCCAGCAACATCTTCAATATATCATCATCCCGAAACAACAGATAAGAAACCACTAAACGTTTTACTCTTACTACTGCCCAAGTCCGTATCAGATAATTCTTTGCATCCTGGATGAACCTTCGGCTACTATTATAAGAGCTACTGTCCTTCCCTGGTTTTCATGGAGGAAACATATGGCCAGATACTATGGGTTGTCCTTAGATGAGATATTCAATGCGCTGAACACACGGATGAATGGCCTCAGCGATGCAGAGGTGCGGGCACGACGTACGACTCACGGCCTCAATCAACTTGCAACTCGCCCTCAGGCTTCTGCCTGGCGAATCCTCCTGGCTCAATTTAACAATTTCATCATATATCTCCTCCTGTTTGCCGTATTCTTCTCAATCATCATCGGTGAATATACAGACTCACTTGTGATCCTGGCCATTCTCATCATGAACAGCCTTATAGGTTTTTTTCAGGAATTGCGGGCCAGCAGGTCTCTGGATGCTTTGCAGCGAATGGTGAGAGTAGAAACCATGGTATACCGAAATGGCAAAGCCATCACAATTGATGCAGCTGACCTTGTCTATGGAGACATCATTCATCTGGAGAATGGTGATAAAGTACCAGCAGATGCAAGGATTATTCACTCAATCGAGCTTCAGATTGAAGAATCCGCACTTACTGGTGAGAGTGAGCCTGTGCGCAAAGTTGCCGAGCCTCTAACAGGTAAACGAGGGGTGGCTGATCAAATCAACATGATATTCGCGGGGACTTCGGTCATCGGAGGCAGAGGCAAAGCAGTGGTAACCGCCTGCGGAATGAAAACAGAGATTGGTAAAATCTCACAAATGGTAGCTGAAGCAGAAGAAGAAAAAACCCCCTTGCAACGTCGCCTTGACCGTTTTGGTAAAAATCTTGGATTCGTTATAATTGCTATATGCATACTTGTATTCACACTCTGTCTTGGCCGGCTCTGGTTACAAGATGGTATAATAACACGTTTTGTCTTTATTGATTTTGCCTTTATCGCAATAAGTCTCGCCGTTGCCGCAGTGCCAACAGCCTTACCAGCGGTCGTAACTATAGCTCTCTCTATTGGTACCCGGAGACTCCTTACCAAAAACATGCTGGTACGACGCCTCACCTCTGTGGAGACACTTGGAAGTTGCGATGTTATCTGCTCAGACAAGACAGGCACCCTCACCAAAAATCAGATGACCGTGAAACAGGCATGGACACTCACCGGCGAAATTGATTTCAACCATGATGAAATTGCCAAAAAGACCGAAGAAAACCATAGCTTTCGTGAACTGTTTACCATAGGTCTTCTATGCAACAACAGTAATGAGGAATATGCCATAGGCGCTGGTGGTAACCCGACGGAATTGGCGCTACTGTCCGCGGCCAGTCTGGCAAGAGTCTCCTGTAATTCTAAGCGAATTTCTGAATATCCATTTGACTCGACTCGTAAATGTATGAGTGTCGTTGTTCAGAAGGAGCATACGTGTATGCTTTACACTAAAGGAGCGCCGGACCATGTGCTCGAACACTGCAGCAGCGTTTTAGTCGGGTCAGAAACACAACATCTTACAGGGGAATATAAAAAAACCATTCTCGAAGCGAACCATCATTTTGGTAGTCAGGCTATGAGAGTAATGGCCTTTGCCTGCAAAGCAGTCAAAACTTCTGAAGAGCATAAAGAGCAGGATCTCACCTTTGTCGGGTTACAGGCAATGATAGACCCCCCTCGGGATGACGTAATTACATCAATTTACAGGGCTGCCAGAGCACACATCCGCGTAATCATGATCACTGGTGATCATAGGGAAACTGCCGGAGCTATAGCCAGAGAAATTGGGATAACCGGGGAAACCCTCACCGGCCCTGAAATTGATTCAATGAACGATCAGCATCTCACTGCAGCCCTCTGCAGCACAAACATTTTTGCCAGAGTAATTCCGGAACATAAACAACGCATTGTTCGGGCATTACAGAAAAGTGGACACACTGTCGCGATGACCGGTGACGGAGTAAATGATGCACCAGCTTTGAAAAAATCGGATATAGGTATTGCAGTTGGAAGCGGCACGGACGTGGCAAAAGAAGCTTCAGATTTTGTCCTGCTGGACGACTCATTCACCTCAATTGTCGATGCGGTTGAGGAGGGCCGGGGGATCTACGAAAATATCCAGAAATCGATCATGCTCCTCCTTTCAGGAAACCTCATGGAAGTACTGGTCATTTTTCTGGCAGTACTTTTAGGGTTCAACCTGCCTCTCACGGCCTTACTCCTGTTGTGGATCAACCTCATAACTGACGGAGCGCCTGCGCTTGCCTACAGTGTTGATCCGTATGGCAAAAATATCATGGAGAGACCACCCATACCGATAAGTGAAGGAATCCTCCCCACTCACAGATTGCAACTACTCATTACTCTGGGTGTTACCGGCTCTGTTATTGGGTTGATCCTTTTTCACATCTCCGGCGGCAATAGTACCGATAATGTAATTATTCAACGGGCCCAGACAATTACCTTTAACTTTATCGTTCTCTATGAAATGGTACTGGTTTTCGTTATCCGACACAATTACCAGGTCACTATTTTCTCTAATATATGGCTCTGGGGTGCAGTGACATTATCGATTTCCCTGCAGGCAGCTATAATGTACACTCCTGCCCACATACTCTTTCATGTTACACCGCTCACATGGTCAGACCTGTTTCAACTCTTTACAGCTTTAATCGTTTTTATCTCTGTATGTTTCCTTTCAACAGCGATTAGGAGAACAGTTTAAGCTCACTACAAAAGGGTTCACGTATCTCTCTTTACGGATTACCCACATCACTAATTCTTGCCATTTCCCATGTATAACAGTGACATAATCCAATGACAGATACCACTTCATGCTCTAGCAATTCAATATTTTTACGTTTTTCGTATCACCAGAATTTTTTCTGTTCAATTGTGTCATTTTTAGGTATATTTGGCAGCTTATCGGCTGAAGCTGCAGTAGTCGATTGGCAACATAAAAATTCCACATTGTGGCTGTAGTATATATTGGTATATATTGCCGCTTTGTGCTCGATGAACCTGATGGTATTCCCTGACCGGCATCATCGTTTCTCAACTTGAACCTATTACTTTTTATTCATGGCTTTTGACGATAAGTATGTAAACGCAAAGACATACTGTAGCAGTCAGCCTGTAGGAGTTACAATGCAAGAACTACACGATTCAGACCTGGAAATTTTCTCCCTGATTCAACAGGAGGAGCAGCGCCAGGCTGATAAGATACGCCTCATAGCCTCTGAAAATTACGTTTCAGTTCCGGTATTACAGGCAAGCGGATCTGTGCTGACCAATAAATATTCTGAAGGTTATGCAGGCAAACGATACTATGAAGGTCAGCAGGTTATCGACCAAGTGGAGAACCTTGCCATTGAACGGGCCAAAGACCTTTTTGGCGCTGAACATGCAAATGTCCAGCCCTACTCAGGTTCTCCTGCAAATCTTGCAGTCTATCTGGCTTTTCTCAATCCCGGAGACACCATTCTCGGTATGGCTCTGCCACATGGAGGACACCTGACCCACGGCTCCCATGTGAGTATTTCAGGCAGATATTTTGATGCTCAGTCCTACAGTCTGGACAAAACCACCGGACTGTTAAATTACGAGACAATCCGCAAAACAGCGATTGCCTGCAAGCCAAAACTCATCATTGCAGGTCATTCAGCCTATCCACGGATTCCGGACTTCAAGATCTTTCGTGAAATTGCCGATGAAGTTGGCGCCATCCTGATGGTTGACATGGCTCATTTTGCAGGTCTCGTTGCTGGTGGGGTCCACCCATCTCCAGTCCCCTATGCTGATGTTGTAACCACTACAACCCACAAATCACTTCGCGGTCCACGCGGGGCAATGATTCTCTGCAAGGCCAAGCATGCCGCCGCCATCGACAAAGCCGTATTCCCAGGAATACAGGGTGGGCCACATGACAGTACTACGGCAGCAATTGCTGTTGCCATGAAAGAAGCCTCTTCTGATTCGTTCAAAGCATATGCCAGCCAGGTCATTAAAAATGCCAGTACACTGGCTGATACTTTAATTGCTAAAGGGTTCAATCTTGTTACCGGTGGTACTGACAACCATCTCATGCTTGTTGATCTGACCAACAAAGGCATCCCCGGCAAGAGAGCTGCAAAAGCACTTGACGCAGCAGGCCTGGTACTGAACTACAACGCTGTGCCGTTTGACCTGCGAAAACCATTCGACCCCAGCGGAATCCGTATCGGCACTTGCGCCGTCACATCCCGTGGTTTTACTGAAAAAGAAATGGTTTTCATCGGAAATAAAATCGATACAGTGATAAATAATGCGGAAAACGTAGAATTACATGCCGAAATTGCTCTAGAGATAAAAAAGCTCTGTTCCCAGTTTCCGGCTCCAGGCCTTGAGCACATTTCCTGATTATCCGCCCAAACGATTATCGTGGTACCCTGAGGGTTGCTTTCTTCTTGAAAGCAACCCTCTTTTTGTAAAAGGAACCTGATTACCTATACCGTTTATCTCCTGGTTATCAGTACGTACACATTACATATCTATTGAATCATACGGTGCTTGATGCGTCCCGCTATCCATCCAAATATTTATTACCTCTACCTCATCAAGCTTTCTAAATGGCTTATGTTGATCATGCCAGTCGTTGCCCTGTTTTACAACCAGAACGGCCTTGACGAATTTGACATTTATCTGCTGCAGGCTATCTATTCTTTTAGTGTTGCCTGCATGGAGATTCCTTCTGGTTATATGGCAGATGTCATTGGCCGGAAAAAATCACTCATTCTCGGTTCAATACTTGGTACAATTGGTTTTATTCTCTACTCGTTATCCAGCAGTTTTGGGCACTTTCTAACAGCCGAGATCATTCTTGGCCTCGGCGGTAGTTTTATTTCCGGATCAGACTCAGCCCTCTTGTATGACAGCCTTGCCGAATCCGGTGATGAGCATCGCTACCTTCAGTATGAAGGCAGGATAACCTCTTTAGGTAACCTTGCCGAAACAATTGCAGCAGTCTGCGGTGGGCTTATTGCAGCATTCCTTAGTTATCGTGCAGTTTATGTTGGCCAGGCGATGATTGCGGCAATTGCCATTCCAGCTTCCATCATGCTTGTAGAGCCAGCACGTGAAAAGTTCAGTCAGCGTCCTTCTCTCCAGCAGATAGTGTCCATCTGTCACCATTCCCTCTTTATTAATACAAAACTCAGCGCCACTCTTCTGGTTTCAGCAATCATTGGTACCTCTACCCTTTGCATGGCCTGGACCTGTCAGGTCTATTTTGTAACCATGGGTTTGACTGAAATGTCCATAACCCCAATCTGGGTGGTTTTAAATCTCACTGTAGCTCTCGTTTCGGCTGCGCCCCATAAGGTTCGCGAACTTATAGGTGCACGAACGAGTTTTCTTATCATAATCTTCTTCATCCCGGCAGGGTACATTCTGCTCGGAGCTTTACCCCTAATACCTGCCCTGCTATCACTCTTTGTTTTCTACGCAGTAAGAGGGTACGCAACACCAGTGCTTAAAGACTTTACTAATCACTACTGCACCTCCAACATACGAGCCACTGTTCTCTCAATTCGTAGCCTTATTATACGAACTGGCTTCACCATCCTCGGCCCCCTTATCGGTTATGGCGCACGCCATAGTACTCTCTCTTTAACATTGATTATTACAGGGTTTGGCTTATTTCTCCTCTCTTTTGCAGCAGGTACTCATCTATTACGAACCGTACCTGAAGTTTTCCAAGCCAGTACAGAGCAAAAAATCAAATGAACCACCTGATATTCCCACACTTCTAAGCCATCGTTGCATTTTTTCGTTTGACGACTAAGCACATGATACGTTAACATTCGTTGCTCGTGCTCCAAAACTGAGCCACAACGGCGCAATTTTAATGGCTGCACTACTGATGTATACAACAGGTCCACTTCTCTCAATAGCCTATGTCTTCACTATCTGCACAAGAACAAAATGAACTCCGAAAGCAGTTAGCAGAAGCCAATGCGCGCATTGCCGACCTCGAAAAAAAGCTGCAGCAACTTACCGTAAATACCCGATCACAATACCAAGCCACAAAGATATCCTCTGATGCCCCACAGGAATCTGCTGATTTTTTACGTAGAAGCAAAAACCGGTACCGCAAATACTTCAACTATGCCACCGACGCTATGTTTGTCATTCTACCTGACAAGGGTGAGATGAACTTCGGTAAATTTATTGATGTCAACAAGGAGGCAACAAGAAGGCTTGGGTATAGTAGGGATGAATTTTTCAACATGTGTCCCCAGGATATCAACTTACCCGACCAGGTGAGCTCACTCAGCAGTCGATTTAAAAAACTCTACCGTGATGGCAATGCTATCTTTGAATCTTTACATGTAAGCAAAAGTGGCAAGCAGATCCCGGTTGAGATTAATACCCTGCTACTTCATGTAAATGGAGAAGAGCTGATACTTGCTGGCGCCAGAGACATAACAGAAAGAAAAATTGCGGAAAGAAACCTTATGGAAAGTGAGCGCCTCTACCGGCTGCTTGCAGACAATGTCCATGACGTTATCTGGACTACTGACACCACACTAAAACCCATATTTATAAGCCCTTCGATTACTAGCCTGAGCAGCCATGAGCCTGCTGAGGCTTTGCCCATTCTCTATCGCTCAATCATTCTTGAATCACCACTCTTTGAGTATTTCCGACGAAAGCCATATAAGACAAAATACACTCCTATCCACTGGGAAATTGAGCTTACCAAAAAAGACGGCTCAAATATCTGGGTTGAAAGTATAGCAGCTCCGATTTGGGATGTTTCAGGCACATTCACTGGAATTATTGGTGTGACACGGGATATAACCCCTAGAAAAACAATCATGATAGAGCTTGAGACCGCCCGGGAGCAGGCCAATAATGCCAACAACGCCAAGTCTGAATTTCTTGCCAATATGAGCCATGAAATTCGCACACCAATGAATGGTGTTTTGGGAACCCTGCAGCTCCTTGGCCTGACAGACCTCTCTACTGAACAACGCCAATACGTTGAAACGGCGCTCAAATCAGGACAGAGTCTGTTGACAATTATGAATGACATCCTCGATTTTTCGAAGATTGAGGCTGGAAAAATTGAAATTCGAAGTGAAGCATTCTCTCCCCGAGACGTAATAACGTCTCTTATCGCTTCATTTCAGGTTATCGCCAAAAGCCCAAACATCACCTTAACCTGTCAAGTAGATCCGGATGTCCCGGAAATGATAGTGGCTGACCATACTAGATTTCGCCAGATTCTTTCAAACCTGATAGGTAACTCCCTGAAATTCACAGAGAAGGGCAAAATAACGACTAGCCTTAGGGTTTCCAAAAAATTAACAGAAAAGAAGATTCTTCTCGAATGCACTGTCAACGATACGGGCATTGGCCTACCCGATCATTATGGTCTGGATCTATTTGATCCCTTTTCTCAGGTTGAAGAGAGTATCCGAAAAAAATACAAAGGAACTGGACTGGGGCTAAGCATAGTAAAGCAATTGGTTACCCTAATGGGAGGTACGGTTACAATAGCAGGCCGTGAAAACCAAGGTACTCGCGTCATATTTGAAATTGAAGCAAGCCTTACAGAGCAACAGGCAACCAGAGTAGAGAACAAATCCCAATCTGTAATCAAAATTACAAAATCTATACAACAGAATATACTGTTGGTGGAGGATGATCTTATAAATCAGCAGATTCTGCGGTCGGTATTAGAGAAACTGGGCCACCAGGTGACAATTGTCCATAATGGTAAACTGGCACTGCAGGCCGTTGTTGATAATGTATACGATTTTGTTCTGATGGATATTCAAATGCCTGAAATGGACGGCCTAGAAGCCACGCGACGTATCCGCACTGATAGTCAGTACAGTAATGTTGCCAATATCCCTATTGTTGCTCTCACCGCCTTTGCCATGACAGGGGATAAAGAGAAATGTCTCAAGGCTGGTATGAATGATTATCTTTCAAAACCAGTTGATGTTTCTGCACTTCAGAAAATACTCCATCATCACGGAAACTGCTAAAAATACTCTTTTGTTTAGCAGTTTCATAAAATCATCAGCTATCTCACTCCTTAAGTTACAACTACCTCATTACCTCTTTACACGGGACACACATTTGAAACGCTTATCACTTCTCCTTCTTATACCACTCATGCTTTCTGGTTGTGCGACTTTAAATAAAAATGAATGCCTCACAGCTGACTGGATAACTATTGGCTATGAGGATGGTATACGCGGACAGTCCCCTGAAAGAATCGGACAACATCGTAAGGCCTGTGCTGATTATGGCATCAGCCCTGATCTTCATGCCTACCAACAGGGATTTGCTCAGGGAGTCGTGCTCTTTTGCACTGCCCACAATGGCTATAAACGCGGTAAACAGGGTTATGAGTACCTCACCTTTTGCCCTGACGAGGTGGAAAGCTCCTTTCGGCAAGGATATGATGCTGGCAAGGATGTATATCTTGCCTCCAACAAACGTGGCGAACTGCTGTCAGAACTAGAGCAGATTGAAAAAAAGCAGATAAATCTACAAAAGCAGATCTCAGAATATGAAAACGAGCTTTTCTCAGGGACATCCTCAAAAGAACAGAAAAAAAGGATATACAGAAAGATCAACGAGCTAAAAGAAGATCACTATTACCTCAGTGAAGATTACGACAATCTCAGGGACACATTTATTGATGCTGATTCAAATCTCAACAAATTAAACAACACGTATCGCGAATACGAGTAGCTTCCTCGTCTACAGAGAAGTTCTCCAGCATGAGCGGCGCAGCACCCGGCTCAAATGTAGAAATCAAGACTCAACCTACCTCAGTTGCTAAAGCTCTTGAAAACGACCAACCATTTTATAGAGCCTCCGTCCTTGAAGGATAGCCGAAACGGTCAATCCAAAGATCAGCCCTATCCAGAAGCCTTCGGCGCCAGGCTCAATGGATCCAAATCCCATAATCCCGATTCCGTAGCCCACAGGAAGGCCTATTCCCCAGTAGGCGAAGATCATCAGGAACATGGGTATTTTGGTATCTTTGCATCCACGCAAGGCACCACAGCAGTTTACCTGTATGGCATCTGATAGTTGAAATAGGGCTGCAAATAACAGTAGATGGACTGCCGCTTCTCTCACCACGATTTCCTTTGTATACAAAAGAGCAATTGAATCTGCGCAGGTAACGATGAAAATGCAGGTAATACAAGCGCAGCAGAGAGCAATAAAAAGGCCCGCCTGTACGATCCTTCTCATTCTCGCATACTGCTTCCTACCTATGGCAAAACCGACTCTAATACTGAGAGCCATGGAAAGGCTGAGAGGGATCATGAAGAGTAATGATGTGAAATTTAGAGCTATCTGGTGTGCGGAAACCACCTCTGCCCCGAATCTGGCAATAAGCAATGAAATTATGGCAAAGATAGAACATTCTACAAAAAGCGAAAGCCCTATGGGCAATCCTAACGCAAGAAACTGCCCCATTGACAATAAAATGGTTCGATCTAGCCGGCGAAACACATTGCTTACTCCCGCAACTCTGCTTTTCTGTAGAAGCAAAGCCATTGCTATCATCATCGAAAACATGGAAATGGCCGTCGCCCATCCACACCCAACTCCGCCCATGGCAGGTAGTCCTAATTTCCCAAAAATAAGAACGTAGTTAGCAACAATATTAACAGCTAACCCACAAAAGCCTGCCAACATCGAAAGCCGGGTTAAGGCAACGCCTTCACCACCACTTCTCAGAGCAAGAAAAACTCCGGCAAAAGGCATCCCCCAAGAGACAGCAAAAAGATACTGTTTAGCGGGAGCGGCAACCTCTTGAGATACTTGCAATATTTGAAAAACAGGCGACAGTTGCCAGAGAAGAAGCATGGAAACGACCCCGCAGAGAAAACCTGCGACAATGCCCTGTTGCAGAGATCGACAAACATCCGCGGAATCTCTCCGCCCATGAGCTTGGGCAGCGAGTGGAGTCACGGCACTGAGGAGACCGACCATAAAGAGAAATACAGGAAAGAAAAGGCTCGAGCCAACGGCAACAGCGGCCAGGTCCACAGGACCAACTCGGCCGGCCATCACTGTATCAACAAAGCCCATACTGGTTTGGGACAATTGAGCAAGCAGTATGGGGCCTGTCAATGTAACAAGCAACCCAGCTTCATGACGGAAATGTTTTATCCTCTTCACATTACAACCTGATGAAAAAATCTATGTACAATGCATCCCTCCTGATTAACAGTCGGAAACTCTGAATATCGTTCCGGAGGCTGTTTACCATGATTTCCCTAATAAGGCTGGCGACATTTTCACAATTCGTCCACATTTATTACTCAATTTGCAGTTATTTTCTTTCCAATCACCCCAAGCAACACACGTTTAAGAGAGCATTCGAAAACAATCCCAAAAGGAGGGAACAATGACTTTAGAGAAACTTCGCCAACGCGCAACTATGATTATCCTGCTGACAGCTCTTACCACACTCACTGCCTGTGCTGATAATAGCCAGCGGCGTGGCGGCGGACGACAGCAAGGTGGACAGCAAGGAGGACCACCAGCCGAAGCCTATACCGCCTGTGAAGGACAGGAGGAGGGATCCATCGTCTCCATTAAGAGCCCTAAAGGTGAGACACTCAACGCAACCTGCACAATGATCAACGGTAAATTGGCAGCAGTACCCGAAAGGCCTAAACAGCGTTAATCTATAACTGTCAAACCCTGTTTATATAGAGTTGGTCGAAATATGAACTCAAAATTATCACCACCAGGCTTCTCAACTGCGATGGTGGAGATCTTACCAGTGTCTCTGTTTCGGTCGGGACCGAGAAGGCCGGAGCAGAGATACTGGTGTTGATTATGTTATGGAGGGAGTCAAATCTGAAAACACCTCGGTTCTCAGGCCACCTATCCCCCTATTATCCCACAAAAGAACCAAGTTCCATGTTGTCTGATTAGCAAGACGAAACGCATAAAATCTTGAGAAATAGATAAAACCATATTGATAGTTAGCATGCTAAATATTAGCTCGGTGAATATTACCAAGCTAACAGACAAGGGAGAGAAACGTGGAACATAAAGAGTTGGACAGGCCGTTAATGCACCTTTTCGTGCATATAGGCAAATTGCTCGAAGATAGATTTAGAAGTGTTCTAGGTGAGAAAGGAATTCATATTGGACAGGCAAAAATCTTTTCAGCTTTACTTGATCATGAAAAATTGACTCAGAGAGAAATTGCCATTGGGCTTCATATCAAACCCTCAACAGTTACAAATATGGTGAAAAGGATGGAATTATCGAAGTTTATAAATCGTAACCGAGACAAAAACGATGATAGAGTCATCAACGTCACGTTAACTGAAAAAGGAAAAGAGGCCGCGCGTTTTACCGATCAAATGATAGAGCAAATTGAAGCTGATATCCGCGCAGAATTCAGTAGGAAGGAAGTTGAAGCATTGCGTAAACCTCTAGAGAAAATTCATCGCACACTTGGAGGACGAGGTCCAATTTTCTGATATTAGAGAAGTATTGAAGAGGATGACATTCTAACTAAACGCGCTTAAGACGTTAGAATATCAAACAATGAGAAGCGTAAACAATTGCAGGTAAACTATGGCTATAGAAAAGATACAAGGGTGTATCGGGTGCGGAGAATGTGTAGAGACGTGCCCAACCGACGTAATCCGAACAGACCCGAAGACGAAGAAAGCGTTCATTGCATATCCGGCGGACTGCCAGATATGTCATCTATGCAGGATGTATTGCCCTGTTGATGCAATAACCATTTCGCCGGAGAAATCCATTCCGGTAGTAGTTTCCTGGGGGTAAAAATGCGCGTATACACACAGAACAATTCATTCAGACTGTCACTGCTGTTCCTTATCATCATTCCCATGCTCGTTTTTGGAATGACAAGTAATTTCATGGAAAGGTCTATTTTGAAAGAGGTCCTTTCCATCGTTACCATCCTGACGTTTTTCCAGTTGATCGGGCAGTTCTTCTGGGCACGAACCAACAGGCCTGCCGTCAAGCAACTCACGATGTCACGGGTATTGAAATATCATATATTTATCGGCTATACGTTTGTAGTCATAATGTTTTTTCACCCCCTGTATGTGGTGACCCCTAGGTTCTTTGAGGCAGGTGTGTCACCTGTTGATGCATTTATCACCATGATTACCACCATGAATATAGGAATCGTGCTTGGAATCATTGCCTGGTGTCTGATGCTTGCGCTGGGGATCACATCCTTTATGCGCAACAAATTACCGATGAACTACAGGAATTGGAGGGTATTACACGGAATCCTGGCAATATTCTTTCTGTCAGCTGCTGTTTGGCACGCAATTGATCTTGGCCGTCACGCAAGTCTTTCGATGTCTATCCTTTTTTGCGTACTGACTGCAGGAGGAATCTTACACCTCCTCAAGAACTATTTTTTTAAAACTAAAAAAACAAAACCAATGAAATAGAAATGAAGATAACTGAAAATCCAACAGACATCTCACGGCGCAAATTCATGGCAGTGGCCGGTGGAGCAGCAGGACTGGCCGCAATGGCTGCCATGGGATTATCACCAAGCGATGGCGAGTGTAGTCCTAATATTGCTAAAATTGATGTGAGTAAAATAACATCTACTGAAAATGAGTCGGATGTGCTTGTCATCGGCGGTGGAATGGCAGGGTTGTTTGCAGCAGTCAAGGCACATGATGCTGGTTCCAGTGTGATGCTTGTCTCCAAGGGGCGGTTGGGAGCGTCTGGGCAGACTCCTTTTGCAAAAGGGATTTTTGCCTTTGATCCCAGTACCGCGCAAATGAGTCTTGATGAGTATGTTGCCACGGTCTCCCGCTCTGCAATAGGGACCAACAACCCGGTCTACACCCGGCAAACGGCAGAGCACTCCCTTGCCCGAGTCAAGGAACTCAAGGAATGGGGTTTTTTTGACTCTCCCATTTATAACAAAAGCTTCCTCAAGCCCATAAAAGAGAGAAATATCCCTGTCCAAGAGAGAATCGTCATCACCCACCTCATTAAGGAAAATGGGCGGATTTCAGGTGCTGCCGGCTTTAGTCTGGGTGATGAGAAGATACATTTTTTCAAAGCAAAAAGTGTGATTCTGTGCACAGGTGCGGGCGGTTTTAAACCTAATGGATTCCCTATCTGCGACCTTACCCATGATGGTACAGTTATGGCCTATGAGATAGGAGCCAAGGTTACCGGAAAAGAATGGAATGACGGTCATCCAGGCAGATCAGAAAACCCTGCGTCGTGTTATGATGGGTGGGGTGGGGTGGGAGGTATGTTTGATCAAAAACCCGGCGTCACCGGTGTAGGAATCCGGCACGACCTTGGAGTGGACATAAATTACCGGGCATACAAACTTGGTAACCCGGCAACCGGCGGTCCCGGCTCACAAGGGCCACAACAAACGGTTGAAGGCGGCCCCTATCGGCCTGCTGAGTTTGCTGAAAAAGGAGGTCCCCCTGGTGACGCTCCTTCAGGCGATGGCGCACAAGGTGGTCCTCCAAATGGTCCTCCAGGTGGCAATGGCAAAAATGGAGGCCCGCCTCCAGGATTTAGCACAGGTCCGGTAGGAGGAGCATCGGCTGGAATGTCAATCCATAAGTCCGAGGGCTTGGTTCCTATCAACAATAAATGTGAGTCAAACATCCCGGGATTATACGCAGCCGGGGATGCACTTGGTTCATATATGGCTGGGGCAATCTATACCCAGATCGGATCCTCGCTTGCCGGTTCTGCCGTACAGGGTGCAGTTGCAGGAAAAGCGGCTTCCGAATATAGCCAGGACATCGATAGAGCACAAATGTCAAAGGCAGCGATGAAGAAAGTAGAGGATGAGATTCTTGCACCGTTAAAGAGAGAGGCCGGATATGGTCCTGCCTGGGTAACGCAAACCCTGCAGAGCATCATGATTCCCAACTTTATAATATACGTAAAAAAAGAGAATCTATTAAAAGCCGCACTCGCCTATGTTGAAGAGTTACGGGATCATCACATGCCAATGCTAAGAGCTGCAGATATGCATGAATTACGGTTGGCTTTTGAAACCAGGAACATGATTATCAGTGCAGAGATGAAGCTCAAGGCATCAATCATGCGTAAAGAGAGCCGATGCAGTCACTACCGGCTTGATTACCCAGAGGTGGACACAAAAAACTGGAATGCCTGGATCAACATATTTAAGGGCAGTGATGGTTCCATGAAACTGGAGAAACAGCCTTTTGATAATTGGCCAGCTTAAGGTAGTTTTGAAATTTCTTGAAAGAGCGAGGCCAAGAGGACAGACCTCGCTCTCCACATCTTCTCCATTTCCCATAATTGCGATCGGCCGAAATAGATGACACAAAAACTTCAGATAATTAAAGTCACCAATTCTTAGCTAATAGTTCCACGTTTTTCTCCTTTGTTAATACTTTCTATTCAGATAAAACGCGGGCTTGATCTATAAAAACCCAGGAATTGAACATTTGGCACATACACAATATCACGAGGACCACAATAGTGGTACAACAAGGTCATCAATACCCTGTTTATTCATAAGAAGAAGGAGGAAGTTATGACCGTCGCAACAAGTATATCAGAAAGCTTTTATCCTAAAGATTGGCTTGAATCTGTTTACACCACTAGTCATTCGTTTATCGTTCCCCTCGAAGATCGTTTTAATCCAGGTGCAAAATCGCCCCATACCTTATTTGCACCATCTGCTGGGGCATTTTTTTCTACCTGCGAAGTAAGTGACGGCGATCTTTAAACCGAGCTGTAGCTAAGATTGAGGCAAGTCGGTTACCTGGTTTTGAATATGTGATTTCTTATTGTTACGATTAGTATCGGCATAATCACTCCATGAATTCTATAAGCTAGTCAGGGTGGAACTCTGCATGCCTTTCTCTCTTTTCACAAAAAACTTGGCAGATATTCAGCGTGCAGATATCGCCATTTACGTTGAGAATGAACTGGATCGGAAACTAAAAAGCAGTTCGGTAAAGGCATAGCAGTTTTTTTTTTGGCAACGGAGATAATATTGGCGACACGGACTACCATCCAGCTGGAAAAGTTCGATACTAGTGATCCGTTTCGTCAAAGACAGTCTCTTCCGACAAGCGTTCTTGAGCAGCCCATTTTCTGAACCGCTTCCTGTTGCAGTTCCTTTTTTAGAAAACCTTGACTTCAGGAAAGAAAAACTGCCAAAATACAGAAATAATTTTGCTACGTATACTCATAGTATGGCGAAACTCATCCAACGCAGGCATAAGGCTCTAGAAATTTTAAGAATTAACCGTTTAAGGGGCGGAGTGTTGAGCGGATGATATAAAATGGCAATTAATCAAGTGGCATCTGGGGAAAAACATACCCTCTCTTTGGCATAGAACTTAAGATTTTTCACATCAGAGCCTGGTAACCTGAGGAGATAGGTTGTGTGACAAAATGACTCATCAAGATGACACCTTCTTCGCAGTACTTTTCTTTTACGAGCAAAGTACTCGTTATAGCCATTACCGAATATATTCCTTAAAGTCAGATTACCATCAGGGGTGCTGATGTTGAAAAAAAAATACAACAACCTTTTGAAGGTACCTTTCAGTCTCTCAACTATTGATGTAGTTGTTTTTACAAAAGATAAGAAATTCCCAATTATTGGCTGGGAATCCCTTCGTCCTTACCTCGTCGGATATAGAAGTGGTATAAAAGCAGTAGAACAGAATCTTAGTGAGGAGATCAGGGCTGAACCTGTAACAACCTATGAACAGGCGTTTTTAAAGCTGGATGCAGGTCGCAGTGATGTTGTAATCGCCTCACGAACTGCAGGTATAGAGACTATCAAAGAAAACGATTTACGTAAAATTTATGCTCTTAAGCCTCCACTTATACAAATGAACATATTTCATTAAATAAAAGATGTGCCCATTCTGGTGGTATTTTATTCCCTTGGCTATGCTACCGGAAATGTTGTTGGTATAATGGTGGAAAAACGGTTGGCCTTCGGAATGATTATTCTCAAGGTATTCTCTTTAGCCCGTGGCAAAGAGATGGCTAAATCCTTTCGTGACAAGGGCCAGCCAGTAACTACATTCGCCGGTGAAGGGAAAGATGGTCCTGTTCTGGAGTTGTATCTGGCATGCCTTCGGCGCGATTTGAAATAGATGATTCCTCAAGTGCATGAAATTGACAAGAATGCCTTTTATGTAATCGAACAAGCCAGGGATGTGAGTAAGATATTAAAGCCTGTAATGACTCCTCTTGGGGGGTGGCGTCAAAGACATAACCGCAAATAACTCCCATCTCAAAACAGCCATTTTCGTCTTTCGGTATGGACATGGACGTTACCTAAAATGTTTTTTCAAGGGATTGCATGATGGAAAATACCCAGGCACTTATATTCTTTACAGAGCGACTCATAGAACAGGACATCGGCGAGGCGACTAAAATTCTCGAAGAAATTCCAAAACGTGATGCCTCACTCATTCTGGCACACCTGTCTCCTGAAAAAGTAATACAAATTGTAAGACGTTTACAAACGAGTTTTGCGGCGGCTCTTCTAGAGGAGATTGAGCCGGAATCTGCCGTTTCAATTCTTGCCGCAATGCCACCCAACAAAGCAGCTTCAATCGTCACCCACCTATCGCTGGAGAAAAGAGATTCGATTCTCCCTAACATCTCTGGTGACCTCGCAAACAAAATTCGGGAGCTGTATACCTATCCGGAAGGTAGCGTCGGCAGGTATATGTCCACAGATTACCTCACTTTTGAAAAACAGGAGGAAGCGGGCGATGTGATAGAAAAAATCAGAAATCTGGCTAATAAAAGATCTATGCCGGTATCATACACGTATGTGATAGATGAAGAAGGCATCCTGCAGGGTGTCTTAAACATGAGAGATCTCATGCTGGCCAGGTCAGAGAGTACTCTTAATTCCATCATGATAACAAATGTATTCACCATTCACTGTTTTACAGACAGAAATGATGCAGCGCGTGACATGGCCAAACGAAAGTACTTTGCGGCCCCAATAGTTGATAGCGAAAACAGGCTTCTTGGCGTTATCAAAGCGGAGAATATGCTGACTGGATTGCGTGAAGATTTTTCAAGTGATTTGCTCAAAATGGTTGGCGCTGGCGGTGATGAACGTACGTTCTCCCCTCTGTTTTTTGCCATGAAGAAACGGTTGCTCTGGCTTAATGTGAATCTGGTTACCGCATTTCTGGCAGCAGGAGTTGTTGCCATGTTTGAAGGGATTATCGCGAAAATCACCATTCTTGCGATATTTCTGCCGGTTATTGCTGGGCAAGGTGGAAACGCTGGAGCACAATCTCTTGCAGTGGTCATGCGAGGACTCGTTATGCGTGAAATACCTCCCTCAAGAGTCAAGGAACTCGTCTGGAAGGAAACTCAACTGGGTGCTATAAATGGTGTTGTGATAGGTATTGTTACTGCGCTTATAGCCTCATTGTGGCATGGAAATACATGGCTTGGACTGGTAATCGGATTAGGTATGATTCTTAATCTTATAATGGCCGGTTTAGCAGGCAGCTCTATTCCAATCCTCATGAAAAAAATGGGAATCGACCCGGCACAGAGCTCTTCCATTATCTTGACTACAGTTACTGATGTTATGGGCTTTCTTGCTTTTTTGGGCTTGGCAGTTCTCTTTCAAGACAAACTCATATGAAACTGCTATGAGGCTTGAACGATCCAGTTATCTGAAAACTGAAGTAGAAAGCAGTGAATAATCAAAAAGCAAGTATGCAAACATGAAAACTAAAGCAGCGCACCAGAACTTTCAGGTAAAGGATTCTTTACTGTCTGAGAACTTGCACTCAAGCACATTGCAGAAGTTTCCTTGGCTGACAGTTGGGAAAGATGGTTGTCTTTAAATTAAAGGCGATTTTACCTTGATTCAAATTTTATGTTAAAATTTTGATTCTACCGATTCCCTGAGATACGCCAGTCCCAAGATGGTCTTACGTCACCGATACGTGCTCTTCTCACATGTTAGTCTTTAAGTGTTTGTTTTGATATTTTCGATGTTCGTTGCCGGTCTTTTACACGCCGTATCTCTGCGTGCGTTTCAATTGTTCTTCAAGTTCTGAAATCCTCTCAAGTAGATCCAATACAAGCCCACACCCATTAAGATTAAGTCCGAGATCTTTTTTTAATCGTTCAATTTTATGTATTCGGGCAACAATGCTGTCTTCAAATAATGGTTCCGGTGCTTCTACCTCAGGGTCTATTAAACCAAGGACGATATATCTGCGCAATTTGTCCGGATGCAAACCAACAAGTCTACCAAGCTCCCGAATAGTGATCAGTTCATTATCAAGGTGCTGTCCATAAATGATTAGATCATATCTTTTCATCATGTTTTGCCCTTTGCCCCCTCTCCGCTCTCGGATTATATTGGGAAGTTTTCGACAACTCCTGAAAGAGACGCATTTCATTATCACTTAATGATTCAGGAACTCGTATCTCGACTTCAATAATGATATCTCCAGCGCCGGATTTTTTCTTAGGTATTCCTTTACCCCGCAGTCGGAACCGTTTTCTATTCTGGGTGCCGGCGGGAATAGAGAGGCTTACTGTTCCGTCAATAGTATTTACGGGGATTTTGGCACCCAGGGCCGCCTCCCATGGAGAAATTGGCACAGAAGTATGCAAATCATGTTCAACCACATGAAATCTTGGGTCAGGTGAGAGTAACACCCTGAGTAGTAGATCGCCATCGGCACCATGGCCAAATCCTTTTTCTCCCTGCCCTGCCAATCTTATTACGGACCCGTGAATCACACCTCGTGGAATTTTTACCTGGAGTGTTTTTTCCTTCGGCCTCAACTGGCCATCAGGACGAGCCTCAAAAATTTGAAATGTGATAGTTCGTGTAGTGCCATGAAATACCTCGTCCAGCCCTACACTTATTTCAGCCTCACGTGATTGCCCAGGAGCATCATAATAACGGTTTTGGGTTGGTCCAGATGCCCCAGAAAAGCGATCACCAAAAAATTGTTTGAAGAAATCACTAGAATCATCTGAGCTCCGGAAATTCTCCCCACTACCGTAATTATTTGATTTAGAAAATGGGCTGCTAGTTCTGTTTTGTCCGGTCCCCTGGCCCCGATGGGGAGGTGGTTGCTTTGCGGCATTCTCCCAGTCTTTTCCGTAGAGGTCGTAGAGCTTTCGCTTCTCTGGATCCCTCAGCACCTCTTTGGCTTCGTTGATCTCTTTAAACTTGTCTTCCGCGCCAGAGGCCGTATTAACATCAGGATGATGCTTACGGGCCAGTTTTTTATATGCTCGCTGAATGTCATCTTTGGAGGCATCTTTAGCAACACCGAGTATCTTGTAATAATCTTTATATTTCATAGCGTTACAGTCTCATCTCAAGTCTCATGTTTGCTGGATACAATCAATCATATCTTTTTACTGTTTCAGTTATGAGGTAATACGTTGATACTATCTGTCGCGTCCTATCAAATAAAATTATAGTCTTTAGGGACAACAACAACTCCATGTTCAGAAACCGTAAATCGTTGTTGGTCTTGAATTAAATCATGACCGATTTTCTCTCCTGGTGGGATTTGTACGTTTTTATCGATTATGCAGTTCTGTAACATAGCCCCAGCACCTACTTGGACACCTCCAAATATTATCGAGTTTTCAATGACTGCACTGTCCTCAACTAAAATGTTGTGAAATAAAACACTGCGGCGAACATGGCCTCCTGATATCACTACACCACTTGCCAGTATTGAATTAATAAAGGTTCCTTCCGATCCGGAGTTACCGGGAGTAGTTCGTGCAGGAGGAGTTTGTGGCTGATATGTCCTTACAGGCCAATTAGGTTGATAGAGATCCAGCGGAGGTAGAGGCTCAAGTAGGTCCATATTCGCCTGGTAATAGGCGTCTATTGTTCCGACATCTCGCCAATATCTATCTTGACTGACTCTTCCCTGATTATCATCAAAAGTATACGCTTGCACTTTTTTGTCTTTAACCAGCAGAGGAAGAATATCTTTGCCAAAATCATTCCTCGACGAAGGGTTTTCATGGTCCTTTAACAACGCGTTCGTAAGTAGTTGAGTCGAAAAAACATATAACCCCATAGATGCTAATGCTCTGCCAGGTTTCCCGGCAATAGGCGTAGGCTGCTCTGGCTTTTCTTCAAATGCAATGATCTGCCGGTCCTCTTTGGTAACTACTACACCAAATGCACTCGCATCTTTAACATCGACCTCCATACAAGCGATAGTAATATCAGCATTTGTATCTCGATGAGATCTAATCATTGCCTCATAATCCATTCTGTAGATATGATCACCGGACAAGATCAGTACATATTTATTCTGACTGCGTTCAAGCAGGTTAAGATTCTGGAAAATTGCATCCGCCGTGCCTTTATACCAATTTTCTCCAGAATTCATCTGAGCAGGAACTGGCGTTATATACTCACCAAGTTCAGGGTTGAAAATTGACCATCCATCACGAAGATGCTTATTCAGAGAATGCGATTTATACTGGGTTAGAACAAGGATATTACGAAGCCCGGAATGGAGACAATTGCTCAGGGTAAAATCAATAATTCGGTACTTGCCGCCAAACGGAACAGCTGGTTTTGAACGCTTTGAAGTTAAGGGATATAATCGGGTGCCCACACCTCCAGCCAAAATGAAAGTCATAGTTTGAGTAAGCATATTCACCTATGTTTTTTACCACAAGTTATTGTGACTTTTATGAGTAGAACCTTCACTTAAATGTAATGCTCATTTTTGGTACTGCAAAATCCTCCTGATATAAGGAGAACTGTACATGAGGAGATGTTGGATTTTCTTTCCTTGCCAAAAGACAATATGCAGCTGACCAAGCGAAACCGCGATTCGGTTCTTTCATCCTTTTACAATTTTAATATCAACATTGTATTGCTTGCTCTTACCTATCACTGCAACACTTCGGCTATCAAAATATTTTAAAAGGCCTCATGCTATTCAATGGCACATTGCCGATAAAACAACTGTCGATCAGAAAATTTTCAGAAGAGTGTAACCACGGAAGCAGTTATTTGCTGTTATTCATTTCTTCCATGACTTTTTTATAACATTCAGGACAAACACCATGGCTAAATTGAGCTTCCGAATGCTCAGATATATAGGATTCCATTTGGTCCCAAGCTCCTTTATCATTGCGAATGTTTTTACAATATGAGCAGATGGGAATTACCCCCCTTAACGTTTTGATGGTATCTAACGCATTCTGTAGTTTGCTGATTAATTTTTCACTATCATTTTCAATTTCTTTCTTTGAAGTGATGTTAACAAAAGAAACCATCCTTCCTGAAATTTGGTTGCCACCAGAGGTTACGTTAGAAGCTGCAACCTCTACAACAAAAGTTAAACCATCACTTTTCTGAACAATAAATTCTTCTGTTTCATCTCTGCTAACATCTATTATTGAAATAACATCTGTAAGTTTCCTCACTTCCTTTGTTGTGAAGAGTTCAACCGCATTTTCGCCTACAATATCTTCTTGTATATAGTCAAACATTTTGCAAAATGACGGATTAGCGAAACAGATACCCCCTTCTAAATCTGTAATAATTACACCACTTATAACAGAGTTTAGTACGTCAAAAAAAATGCTCAAAACATCTTACTTTTTATCCGGCGAGAGGACGCTAATTAAGCTCTTATCAGATATTTGCTGGATAACATTTCTGTTTTGGCCTTCCTGCATTACCATGCTCTTCCCTTTAAGTTTGCGTTATTCGCTCTTTTCTCCATCTGAAAAAAGATATGAAAAATCAATGGGTTCTTCAATATCTTCGTCAACCGGAACGTACACCTCTCTCTTTTTCCGCTCAATTTTCTCGCGTGCTGCTTTAAAACAGCGTTTAAAAAAACGCTGGGGAAATCCCGGATCAGCGAGATAACCGAAAATATTTTCCCGCGCCCGGCTAACTATTTCGGCAATCAACACCTCCTTTTCCTCCGCTGAGATAAAATTCCGCTCATTGACATTGGTAAGAACCATCTCCGTACCTATGGCGGCACGAATCTGCTCAATCAATTCCGGCTCTCCATTCACTTGACTCCAAAAAGTTTCGGAGACTGAGACCACAGCATCGTAGCGCACTGTAACTTGCCAGCGATCACCGGCCACCCTGCGGGATTCATCATAAAACCTTACCACAACGCCGTTTGTCAGTTGCTCATCTCCAAGGTGTTTCATTTCATATTCCATCTTTTATGACTACCTCATTACTTTGCGGTGTTTTTTCTCATGGCAGAACCTTATTTCATACCCGTTATCCGGGCTACCAGACAAAAACTATAGTGGGCAGCTCCTTAACTTCGGGAGTCTGTGGCTTTATCTTCTTTGCTAAACTCATCTTTATTAAGGTTCTTCTTATTATGTCTAGCTTACACTGTTGTCTTAAAATTGGGATCCACTATTGTTTGGTATCATGATGTCATTGACATTGTGACGATGATGCCAGCCGTTTCGGAACAATCTAATGGCTCCCAGCGATACAATCAGCTTTTCAGCCTGCTTGATTCGTCAATCATCATCAAGGTTCTCCTGAGACACTAATGCTTCAAGACCCATTGGCGAGATATTGCAATTCCACCTGGCAAAAGTCATAGGTTTCTCTATTCTCAATAAAGAGAGTGCGGATGGCACGGACAAAAAGCGACTCTTTTTTTCTTGGTTGTTTTTGACTACTCAGCTGGTGAAGTTCAGGATAGGGAAGAGCCCCTTCCGCCTGTAGCCATTTTTCAAAATTCTGGAGTTTGTTCTATAGTTCCAGAAGAGTGAAACCAGAAGTGTCGTCTGAATGTGCCGAATGAAGCAATGTGTCAGGTTCAGCCTTAAAAGTGCGGAAATGCATTTTGGTAATCAAGTCTTGGGTTGTGGTACTTTTAATATCCTGGAGTGGTGCGATAACCGCTAGCTCCAAAAACTCGTGGGCTGACTCTCGAGGAACAAACCCTGCTGTTCTCTTCGCTCATCTCTCTCCGCACTGACATCTACAGCTAATGTTTCAGCGGCCGACAGCACATGATATAATTCTCTATTGTCTTCCAAGCCGATATGGTTGATAAGTTTGCTTAATATCGGTGGAGAGACAGCCTGTGTCAGTTGAACAAAGTCAGGTTATTCAATTATAGCTGTGAGTAGTTGTCGTCGAGGTAGTTTAGAAATAATTTCGCTAGACATTATAGTATCCTCCAGTGTTAGGGACGGTATTCGGCACAAGAAAAATTACTCCTCCCCCGATATTTACATGCCTTCCATCTTGTACTATCGAGATAGGCAAGCAGGCTGAAGCCTTAATCCGGCGGTTATTTAGGTTAACTGGCAATTCCCGGCTTTTGACAGAAGCATGGACTTTCGGTTTCTAGCAGAAGTGCAGATTCCACCTGCTGACTTGTCCCACATCTACTAACACTATAGGTGTTAAATTGATTAAAGCTCTTTTGGTTTAACAAAAGGAAACATTGATGATACTGGAGGTGTAAGTAAGGTTTCTGAAAAAATGACTCAAAAAAGATCTTCAACCCCACTAGATTTACATTGGCAATCCTCGGAGTGAAAATATCATGCTGGGTTGACCTTGTTCTAGTTTCTCTCGACCTGACTTGGGCCAGATTTCACACTCAGAATTAACACTGTAATTGGCTTCGAAATTGTTAGGATCAGTACACTATAGAACAACAGTTTTCACATCATGCTCTACTAACGTTCGCATTTATCTGTCAGGTATAATCAGAACTTGTTGGTGACAACTTTCAGACCAAATTTCGCATTCTACGATTTCCTACACTTCCACAATTTCCTAGCTATTTCTATCAATATGCTATTCAATTTCCATAAAACACTATCAAAAAACTACTCACCTCTACTTGGAGATATCACATTTTACTCGCAATAATAAGAACATCACACGTTCTTGCCCCGTTTCTATCTTCTCGTAAACATACCTTCCAGCGCACGCCTATCCTCTATCGGCTTCTCGTTGGAACCACTCTAGCAGTTTCCATATGTTTGCCTGCCTGTGCGGATCGTCAGGACCTCAAGGAAGCAAAGATCAGCCAGGAGACAGAAAGTTTAGGCACTCGGGAAACACTGCGGTTACCGGTGGGGAAGTATAAGGCTCAATCGGTCTCAGGTGATTATGCCGGATATCGGAGCCTCGCACAGTTTATAGAAGAGATGGTACAGAAACACGGCTTTGAGCGTGACTACCTGCGAGGACTTTTTTCTCAGGCGCAACGCAAGGACTGGACTCTCAATTATCTTGCAAAATCCGATAAAGCGAGGAAGGTCAAGCCCGTTGCTGGTGGATGGACCCGATACCAAGTCAAGTTTTTAGATAAACGCCATATTGCTCAAGGAGTAGAATTTGCAAACAGCCATCGTGCAAATCTTCGACGTGCCTCAGAACAGTACGGGGTTGATGAGGAGTACATCCTCGCAATACTTGCAGTAGAGACCAGATTTGGTCGCAATGTTGGTAACCACAGGGTTCTTGATGCCTTGACTACGCTTAGCTTCGACTACGCCCGCCGAGGCGATTACTTCCGGAGTGAACTGGAAAAGTTTTTGGTGATGACCAGAGATGAAGGTCTAGACCCGGCCGAACCTATAGGATCTTTTGCCGGCGCTATGGGAATTGGGCAGTTTATGCCCAGCAGTTTTATACGATTTTCGGTCGACTTCAACCAAGATGGACGACGGGACCTCTGGGATCCGGAAGACGCCATTGGAAGTGTCGCCAACTATTTTTCCCAGCATGGATGGATGTCCGGACAGCCAGTAGTTACACGCCTGACAACCAACGGACCAGTCGCTCTAAAGCCTGGCCTTAAAAATCAGTACACCATGGATGAAATTGAACAGGCAGGGCTGCATCCCGCTAATCCATGGAACGCAGACAATCCCTTTTATCTTCTGTTGTTGCGTCATTCCAGCCATGATCAGTATCTCCTCGGATACCCTAATTTTTATACCATTACTCGCTATAACCGTAGCATATTCTATGCTATGGCTGTCCATGAGTTGGCCCAGGCTATCAAACAACAAATGCTTTAAAAGATCTCTTTTTTAGTTGCGCGTTACTGGTTGGGGTTAGTTAAAACGATACGCTATAGAATACTTGCATAATACTCGTTCAGGTGGCGTAAAAAAGAAGTATCGGCTCACGACTTTTCACTAAATGTACTGATAATATGCTCCGAGAAACATTCTACAATTTCAGAAGCTTTGTTTGATTTATGAAGTACAATATTGGTAACAGGTAGTACAGGTAAGCCCTTCTCAAGCCCCAGGATATTCAAATCCAGAGGAACGTTACTTCGTATTATTGGAGCAATAGCCAAACCTGCTCGCACAGCATCTATAAGGCCAGAGACACTCTGGCTGACATATACAACCCTGTAGTCGATATTTCTCATCCCTAGTGCTTTTAATGCCCATGTCCGAAACATACATCCTTCGTCAAATAGCGCGATGGGTAAGCGTTGATGATCCTGAATCGAAAATTGGTTATTTGCTATCCAAACCAGGGGATCATGAGCCAGAACCTGTTCACTCTCGTTGAGTTGAGACGAGATTCCGATATCAAGTTCACCTCTCTCAACTGCATTTTTTATCTCATTACTGTTTTTACACTGCATCTCAACCACTACATCCGGATAGATGGCAGCAAATCTTACCAATAAGTCAGGCAAGATACCGACGGTGTAATGTTCGGGCGAACCGAATTTGATCGAGCCCTCCAAATCCGGTTTGCTCAATGCCCGGACAGCGTCATCATGTTCTTTCACTATTCTGAGCGCGTGTTTAAGTAAAATACGACCATCAGCTGTCAATTTGACACTCTTGCCAACCCTCAGAAAGAGTTTTTTACCTATTTCATCTTCAAGTCTCTTAATCTGCATACTTACAGCCGATTGCGACTTATTGAGAAATATTCCCGTTTTTGTAAATCCTTTCGTTTCTGTAAGGCTTATGAATGTCTTTAGATAATCAGTTTGCAAGTACATAATAATCACACTTTCGAATCATGTTGATGAAATCAATTCATTGGACAAATAGAATATGCTTTAATATTGTAGCAGTCAAGACAGGTGACAACGTATAGAGGATGGGATTGAATAATAAGCTTTCATCATTGATCATATTTTCGTATTGACTCAGGTAAACAACAATTTTCAGGATTTTTTCACATGGATAAGGTAGCAGTACTTTTCGCATTTTTATCAGCAGTTTTAATGGCTACAATTGGAGTTTTTTCTAAAAAATTAGGCTTACCACCAGAAATTCTGACATTTTTCAGGCTATTTCTAGGTTCCTTGTTTATGGCCCTTTTTCTTGTTGCTACAGGTAAAACCCGGATGATCTGGAAATGGCCAACAATACCTGTCATTTTGAGTGGTTTGTTTCTAGCTGGCTTTATTATCTTTTATATCCAGGCAATGAACTTTACCTCAATGGCCAACTCAATAATGCTGGTATATCTCGCACCACTGGCAGCATCTGTCGTTGCACATTTTTTCCTCAATGAACGACTTACCCTTTTTGCATTCGGGGTAATAGCTCTCGCCTTGTTTGGGTTTGCGATGATGATGGAATTTAGAATTGAAATACGTCGAGGAAACAACGATTTTATTGGTTTTTGTTTCGGACTTCTGGCCCTTACCTCTTACGCCGGATTTATTCTAATCAACCGAGTCATTAAAGAAGAAGTGCATGTCTATACCAGAACGTTCTGGCAACTTTTTACCGGAGGGTGTGTGATGATTCCCATCATTACACACTCCATACATCTCGTTGCCATTGATCAAATACCCTGGCTTGCTGCTGTAGGTTTTTTCCCTGGATTTTTAGCCATTCTTTTTGCAGTGATAGCTCTGAGTCGTTTACCAGCAGCAATGTTTGGCACCATTGCGTACACGGAAGCTGTTGCAGTCGTCATTTTTGGCTGGACGTTATTTGGAGAGAAATTGAGTTCACTACAGATTGTTGGGTGTATACTCATCCTCACCAGCAGTCTTTTAAAAACAGTGATTGTAGAAAAAAAGTATGCATCGAAACAACAGAAGTTGTTGCACGTTGAGGAAATTACGTCATAACTAAAATAGTTTTTTTCTTTCCACTTAATTATATCCGTAAATTTCGACACAAATGAAACCATTTTAGCAAAATTTCGTATACCACCGAAATTCGAGCAGATACATGCTAGCTTTCAAATTATTTGATTTTCAAGCTATCCTCTAGCAGGTAACAACACCCTTCTTTAGCCAGCTCAAATGGGCTATTTTCAAGGTAAGCCGTGTGGTAACCTAGAACTTTTCCAGGTATAGCCCGCTGTAAAGACTCCACCTGTTTCCAGTGTGTGTGTACACTACAAGGGTTGTCAAACTCAATCTCGTGAAATACGAGGTCGCATGAAGCAAACCATTCCGCAGTCAGTTCTTCACGTTTCAGGATTGAATTGATTGTCTCATCATATTTGGTATCACCGGAATAACCAAAGCACTTACCACCCGCCGATATCCTGAGACCGACTGTCCCGTAGGGTAGGATATGGTGATTCCAGCGGCTTTCAATTTTTACAGGTCCAAGATCAAGTGGGGTTCCCGGCATCAACAGTTGGACGTTCACAAGGTTCATCAGGTCAGGAAACAGAGGAGAATACAGTTCCCGCAGAAGGCCGAATACACTCTCAGCAACCAGCAGGTTTAACCTGCGCCGATACTTCCGGGCATGTTGCAGACAGGCGGTAAACCCCTGAGTATGGTCCTCATGATTGTGAGTGAAAAGAAAATGAGTGATGTCAGCTAAGTTAATATTATGACGCGCTAGGGTGTGTACCGGGTAGCCACACGGATCTATCCAGATAGCGAAGTTCTCGAACCGGACCAGAGTGCTCGCAACAGTCCCATTAAAGCCGTTGCCACAACCGATGGGGACGATTTCCAGACAGTCACGTACAGCCAAATCCTTAGGAATGGTTTGCAGTAATGATTCGATTTCCTGATCGGGGTTGTCGGCAGAAGCAAACTCTGCCCTGTCGTAAATAACTCTCCCCTGATCAGAGATGACAACAAAATCTTCACTACAAATTATATTCAGGTTTCCACTGCTATAAGCCGATTCGACGGGATTAGGGTGAAACCATTGGTCGAGCCACTTCTTTCTCACAATAGATAGACGTTTTTCATCGAAGAAATAGGGAAATATTCGCCCCAAATGGTGGTGGAGTTGTTTTATGTTGCCCGGTGAGCCAACATACTCTTTTAGGAGACCACCTCGAATCTGTGCGTGCCAGAGGACAAATTCCTCTCCGGTGCGGTTATCGCCTGCAAGAGACACTTCCCAATCTGGTACGACAACAATCTCCTCTCGAAACCCATGTTCCAAAAGAAATTTTATAATATCCGGCATACTGCCAACACGGACAGTACCTTTTGAAGTGGCAACAAGGTCGACATGCATTCCACCATAATCGATCCGTTTTACTCGCTCCGTTAGAGTTGTTAGGCGACTGCGACCCATTCATACGTCCTTGGTTAAAATGTATATGTTTACATTAGCGACAATATTATCTGAACAGAACACTCATTTCAAGATCTTAATCGCCACAACAAAATAATTATATTTTAACGCTATATTAACACTTAAGGGACATATAAAAAAACATATTGACAGGTTTATAGATCCATTGTTATAGGGATGTAAGCGTTTACATTATTGGAGATTTCCATGAGCACTGTTCATGATGTTGCACGACTTGCAGGAGTATCAACAGCCACGGTGTCGAGAGTTATCAATTCACCAGATTCCGTGCGCAAATTGACCAGAGAAAAGGTCCTCCAAGCAATGAAAAAGTGTAACTACAAATACAATGCGCTCGCCCGCGGTTTTGTCACAAAAAAATCGAACACCATCGGGCTCATAATCCCTACCATCAGCAACTCTGTTTTCGCAGAATCCACCTTAGGTGTCCAGGAGTATGCCGACCAAAAGAACATCAAAGTTATTCTTGGCAACTCTTACTATAAATACAGCCAGGAGGAGAACCTGATAAAGGTCCTTCGGGAAAGCCAAATAGACGGGCTCATAATCACCACCACCAATCTCAAAGGGAATATCCTCAAATCCCTTGTAGACGAAAACTTCCCGTTTGTCCTCCTCTTCAGTACAGTCAAAAGTGGTCCATTTTCTGCCGTTGGGATTGACAACTACCGGGGTGGCTATCTAGCTACTGAGCACCTCGTATCCCTGGGACATAAACGCATCGGCATGGTCGCGGGTAATTTCTCCGTGACGGACAGGAGCTTCCATCGCTGGCACGGTTATCAGAGATGTCTGAGAGACAATGACATCGCATATGACAAGCGGTTACTTGTTCAGACAGAATATTCGCTTTCCGATGGCAGGGACTCGATTAAAAAGCTCCTTGACCAGCCCTCTCCTCCTACCGCAGTTTTCTGTTCCAACGACTATATCGCTCTCGGGGCGATTAAGGGGGCAAAGGAAGCGGGCCTTACTCTGCCAAAAGATTTATCAATTGTCGGCTTCGACGATATGCAGACGGCCTCCTATATGGTTCCGGCACTTACAACGATCCGCCAGCCGGCATATGAGATGGGCCAGCGTGCTGCAGAATTGTTGTTACAACGTATAGAAAAACAGTCAAAGCCAGTACAGGACATGATGGATATAACATTGATTGTGAGGGAATCGACAACCCGTTGCCTCGTGTAGATGTAGCGGACTGTATGCTTGGATGATTTAGACAAAATGGCTGTTGCAGTTGTTGCAGCAACCACATCGTAAAGACAAAACGACATAACAAGGAGAGCATTATGAACATTAAAAGAACTCTTTCCATCCTTTGTGCAGGAGCAATCCTGTCTATGGGCCCCCAGGCTATGGCAGCCGACGACTACAAGTTAACCTTGAAACTGAGCCACGTTTTCAGCCCTGCTGAGCAGCTGACCAAATCCATGGATTTAGTTGCTGCATCTATTTTAGAAAAGACTGATGGAGCAATCAACATCCAGACATTCCCACAAGCACAGCTACCAGCCTATAAGGAAGGTGTGGAGCAGGTTGTTCGTGGAGCAAATTTCATCTCTGTAGAAGATCCTTCTTTTATTGGTGACTACGTTCCCGACTTCAAAGCGCTCTATGCACCAATGCTCTACCGCAGCTTTGATGAATACGTCAAGCTAACCCAAACCCAGATGGTCGCTGACATGAAAGCCAAGGCCGAACAGCAGGGTATAAAGATTCTTGCTCTTGACTATATCTACGGTTTCAGGAACCTGATCACTCAAAAAGTCATTACCACCCCTGCCGACTTAAATGGTATGAAGATCAGAACTCCTGGCTCAAAATCCTATATCGATACCCTGACCGCTATGGGTGCCGTTGCAACTCCGCTACCATGGGGCGAAACCCTCTCTGCCGTTCAGCAAGGTGTTGTGGATGGACTTGAAGGCTCTGAATTCACCAATATCGGAACCAAGGTCTATGAAGGCCCAACCAAAAATGTTGCCAATACCCATCATATTCTTGGCACCTGCGGTGTTTATATCTCCCTTAAAGTCTGGAACGAGATGCCTGCCAAATACCAGGCAATTGTTCAGGAAGAGTTTACCCAAGGGGCTAATCACATGGTGGAACTCCTCAAGTCTCAGCACGGCGGTGTTGTGAAGGAACTTGAGTCTTTCGGTGTGAAGTTCAATGACGTGGATGGTGAAGCCTTCCGTGCTGCCCTGGCTCCTCTCTACCAAGAGCAGGAAGGCATGACTCCTGGCGTTTTCAAGGCCCTTTTCTCAGAGCTCGACTCAATGAGATAAACTGAACTAATGGTGCATGGGGCTTCGTCTCCGTGCACCTCATTTGTGAACAATGTCTACTACACCTAAACAACTTTTCTGTAACTTCGATCTGATCCTCAGCGGTTTTTTCCTCTGCATCACCGTGCTGGTCGTTATCGTCAATGTCGCTCTCAGGTATCTTTCTCTCGGTGGTATTTTCTGGGCTGAAGAAGTGGCAACAACCTCTTTTATCTGGAGTGTATTTATTGGCTCCGCTGCAGCCTACCGATATAAAATGCATATCGGAATCGATTTTGTTTCACGGTTTGGTCCACTACCAATACGACGGTTTATTGCAGTGGTTATTGACTGCATGATGCTAGTAATCAACGGATATATCGTTTATCTCAGCATCCTTTTCATTAATGCAAATAAACTAAAGCGAACTCCGGTTCTGGATATTCCCGCTCTCTATGTCAACCTGGCATTGACTGTCGGTTTTTCCCTCATGGTTCTTTATGCCCTGAACTTTCTCTACCGGGATGTTCGTACCCTTTGGGGCTTACAAAGTGACCAGGAACCGGACAGTATCAAATGAGCGATGCATTCCACGTATAACCAACTCGTAAGAGAAGTGACTGTGCACGTTATCTTCGACCGCGCTTTACCGCAAGGCGCTACAACTCAGCCAAAATAAAGTCATGTCAACATTCCCTGTCATCATCGTAATGGTGCTTTATTTCACCAGTATTCCGATTGCTTTCGCCCTTTTGGCTGCAACTCTGTCCTACTTCACCTTCGGTGATGTGGGCACGCCACCGGATCTGATATTACAGAAGTTTATTACCTCTGCCTCCTCTTTTCCACTTCTGGCAGTGCCATTTTTTATCATGGCGGGCGAGATTATGAACTACTCGGGTATCAGTTCAAACCTCATGAAAATGGCCGATGTGCTTACCGGTCATTTACAGGGTGGCCTGGCCCAGGTCAATGTCCTGCTCTCAACACTGATGGGGGGAATCTCTGGTTCTGCCAACGCTGATGCGGCCATGCAATCAAAAATTATGGTCCCGCAAATGACAAAACGTGGCTATAGCGCTTCCTTTTCGACGGCCATCACGGCCGCATCTTCAGCCATTGCACCGGTTATCCCGCCCGGAATCAACCTCATCATCTACGCACTCATAGCCCAAGTATCTGTGGCAAAGATGTTTATCGGCGGCTATACACCGGGGATTCTTATGTGTTTTGGCCTGATGTTAACCGTGCATTTCATTGCCAAGAAAAGGGACTATAAACCGAGTCGGGAAAAGATGGCTTCAGCAGGAGAAATCTTCAAACAATTCAAAAAATCTATCTGGGGCCTGCTCCTCCCGTTTGGCATTATCTTTGGTATACGGTTTGGTGTTTTCACTCCCACTGAAGCAGGTGCAATGGCGGTACTGTTCTGCATCATTATTGGGGTCTTCCTCTACAAAGAACTTAAATGGGAACATGTGCCCATCATTTTAAAGAATACCGTCCTGGGCACAAGTTCAGTCATGTTGATTATCATTGCGGCATCGGTCTTCGGCCAATATATGAGTTGGGAGCGCATCCCACATCAACTGACAAAGAGTATCCTGGCCATTTCAGATTCTCCCTGGATTATCCTTATAGTAATTAATGTTCTACTCCTTGTTCTTGGTATGTTTCTGGAAGGCGGCGCTCTGCTGATTATTGTCGCTCCCCTTCTGGTACCGCTCATGACCACCATGAATGTCGATTTGATTCACTTTGGCTTGATCATGATTGTTAATATAATGATCGGTGGAATAACACCGCCTTTTGGATCAATGATGTTCACTACCTGTGCAATAACAGGGGTGACTGTGGGAGAGTTTGTTATGGAAATATGGCCATTTATACTGGCATTGCTCGTGGTACTTATTATCGTAACCTATATGCCTTCAGTGGTGATGTTTCTTCCTAATCTCTTATAAAAAAGGACGAGCTAATGATTCTTATAGGCCACCGTGGTTGCTCCTATCCCGGTTTCAATCAGAACACTATCCGCGCTTTTAACAAAGTTACTGGCGAAGGGGTTCCTGCCATTGAATTTGATGTCCAGTTATCTGCTGACGGCCAGCTGGTAATAGTCCATAACCTCGATCTTAAGGAAGTCTCTAATGGAATAGGGAAAGTGTCTACCACAGATTCCCAAACACTGAAGACTCTCTATGCCGGTGACCCAAAGCGGGGTAAAGATCGCATTCCCTTTCTTCCGGAGGTGTTTGATTTTTTTGCATCTCTCGCCCATGGAATGCGGCCGGCAATTCATCTTGAACTTAAAGGTGACGGCACAGGGAAACCGGTGGGCGAACTATTATCAAAATATGTCGCATCTGGTAGCCTGCACTATTCCGATGTTCTAGCAAGTTCTTTCAACTGGGCTGAACTAAAAAACATTCGTAAGGTCTGCCCAACTTTAGAAATAGCTCTGCTTGACGGCTGCATACGACGTAAAATGCTCCTTAAAAAAGTGGGCGCTGAGGCTGAAAAACATTTTGAACGTATCTTTTTTTATGGTTGCGAAGACTATATGTTGCCTCGCCTTATCTCTCTTTCCGAAAATAACAAACTACTTGGCCAAGAGTGCACTGACCCTCGGTTACATTCAATTCTGGCTGCTGAAATTAAGGCATGCCTCGAAGGAAAATATTATACCGATGAATTGCTCGATACAGCCTGCGAAATGAATGCCAAATCAGTGAATCTTTGGCATCGCACCGTTACACCCCAGTTTGTTGATAAGGCCCATGATAAAGGTCTAGCAGTGCTGGTTTTTACCGTAAACGTGCCCGAGGAGTTGCTGGAGCTTGCCAATATTGGTGTAGACGGCATCTTTACCGATAATTATTTGCAGGCCGCCAGTGTACTTGCTCATTATATTAATAATGACTGATACAACCAGCTCACTTAAAGCAGGTCAAACCGCTAAGTAGATCAGGATTGACATTTTGGCCAATATATCCTTTTCAAATAGTTCCTGCTCGAATTGCGTACGTATCGTTACTCGGCTCTGCTGCAGAACGTTAACAAACAACTTTTTCACACATTAACTTATTGTTTTTTTTTGGATATACAATTTCTCATCAAATTTTCGCTTGCGTTTGTAGACGACTGGTCTATTATTACCTTCATCATGGAAAATAAAACAACCAAAGATCGCATTTTAGATGCAGCTGAAGAGATCATGCTGGAGAAGAGTTTCCACTCCGTCGGCCTGAAGCAGATCCTTAATGTCGCCAAAGTTCCGAAAGGATCATTTTACCATTACTTTGAATCTAAAGAGCAGTTTGGTGCTGAGATGCTCAAACATTATATGGATCAGGCCGGTGAAAATAAGCGGCGAATGCTTTTAGATAAAAGTTATGATTTAGATCCCCTAAAGCGACTATTTATCTATCTGGATGGAAGCATTGATTTTATTCAATCCACTGCAGGTAAATTCCCCTGCCTTGCACTGAAGCTGGCCTCTGAAGTGTCTGATCTCAGTGAAAATATGCGACAAGAACTTGCCCAGGGCTTTGATGACTGGATCACCATTTTTCGCGAGCTGCTTGATGAGGCTGTTGCTAAGAAGCTACTCTCGGCAACCTTCAACAGTGCATCGGAAGCACAGCTTATCCATGACCTTATGTCTGGTGCCATACAACGTGCAGTCATCAATCGCAGTTCAGAACCTGTACGTAACGCCGTCGAGCACATTAAATCACGAATCGGCAGCATGATAGTATAGTAGCTTTTTTTTAACCTTTATTCTAGACGACCGGTCTATTCCAAACTTATGGTTATGAGCTACGAAATCTAACCCTGAAAGACGAGATAAACACTTTCACGAAAGAGCATTCACAAAAAACAGAGAAGTGAAGACTTCGAATACACTTCTCAACTTTTTAATGGAGATAACCCAATGAAAGCATATGTATTAAATGAAGCAGGCGGAGTTGAAAACCTCATCTTGAGCGAAATAGATAAACCCGAGCTTGGTGTAAACGACGTACTGGTGGCAACCAAAGCGATCAGCATCAACCCAGTTGATGTAAAAGTACGGCCAGCAGAGGAAGTTCTCAATATGATCATTGGTGAGGTGCGCCCGATCATTCTCGGTTGGGATATTGCCGGCACGGTAGCCGCAGTAGGTGCAGACATTACCGGGTTTGAGATCGGTGACAAGGTCTTTGGTATGGTTAGGTTTCCTGGCCATGGAAAAGCCTATGCTGAATATGTTGCCTCGCCTGCCAGTCACCTCGCAAAAATGCCAGTAAATACAACGTTTGAAGAAGCTGCAGCAACCACATTAGCCGCACTTACAGCACTGCAGGTACTGCAATCACGCGTCAAAGCAGGCGACCGTGTTCTTATTCATGCCGGTTCCGGCGGTGTCGGACATTTCGCGATCCAGATGGCCAAAAACATCGGCGCAACTGTTGTTACTACCTCCTCTGCAAAGAACCGGGATTTCGTTCTCTCACTCGGCGCTGATGAACATGTTGACTATCGTGAACAGAAATTTGAAGAAGTGCTGAGGGGTATCGACTTTGTTCTTGATGGTATGGGCGGTGCTGTACTTGAAAATTCCCTGAAGGTGGTCAAAGATGGCGGTACCATCGTTTCTTTACCAACACATGAGTTCTCTGAAGAACTGAAGGCCATTGCTGAGCCACGCAATATCAAACTTGAGTTTGTTCTGGTTACATCCAACGGTGGCGACATGAAAACACTTAAAGAGATGCTCGAGGCTGGGACACTGAAGCCGCATGTCTCAGTAACCTTCCCATTTGAACAAATGGCCGAAGCTCATAAGCAAATCGAGTCTGGTCGTACCGTGGGTAAAGCGGTGGTTACCCTGTAATACTTCACCATCATTAATAATCCACAGATTGCGTTGGGGTTTCATGGCTAAATATTGCCCTTAGAAATCCTCGCGATCTGTGGGTCTGAACCACGCCCCTTTTTTATATACACCCTAAACAATCCTACTCTGAACAGAAGTGCACTGTTATGCAAAACGGCATGGCCTCCACCATGGAAAAGTAGATGCATTTTATTACCGATATTCAGCCAACAGGAAATCGAAGAAAAATGAAACTCACCATCATAACATTACTATTAACTTTCACAACGATACTGGCCTTTGATACCGGAGCTGTATTTGCGCAGGACAACAAAGAAATTGAATTTGCAAAATAATTTCTGATTAACCCAACTCAATTTCATTTTACAAGCTCGTAAAAACTTCGATTTTTGATGGCTAAGTAAAAAGATTCAGATGCGAGGTGCAATGTTTCTCTATTATTACGGTCTACTAGGGTACGTCGTAATGATAGAAAAACATTGCAGCACCGAAGCAGGTGAAAAGTATTACGACGCGATCACATTTAACAAAGGAAAGGACAATGATTACTAAAATAGTGAAATTTGAAGTAAAACCAGAGGCCTCAGAGTCTTTTAAAATTGTTCTTAGTGAAAACAAAACAGGTGCGGCAAAAGAAGCTGGCAGCGTCGAAATGCACATATTCGTAGATAGAAAAAATCCCAATCTTTTCTTTTCCTATGAGAGTTTTACAGATGAAGCAGCACTTAATACACACAAAGAACAGTCCTATACCCAAAAGCTGATTGGGCTTTTCGATACAGCTCTGGTAAACCCACCAGAATGTTTAAATTTAAGTGACACTGCCCCTGCACCTGTTGCAGTAAGTGAGCAGAAACAACAAATACAGGAAGATGATGTTTTTGTAATCTTTTTCATCTTCAAATTCAAAGATGGATATCGCGATAAACTCCTTGCCCGCTTTGAGGAACACATCACACATACCCGCCAGGAGGAAGGAAACCTTCTCTTTGACCTCTATACCATCGACGGTCAGGACAATACTCTTGCTGTTTATGAGCACTGGAGAAAAGAGTCTGATGTATGGGACATTCACTTCAAGCAACCCTATTCAGAGATAACAGGTGCATTGATGCATGAGGCGGTTGTGGGTGATATGGAGCAGTATATGAACTTCACCAAAGAAATCGCCTAAGGAGAGAACCATGTCAGCATATTTTGTTGTAACCTATGACATCGCAGACCAGCAGGAGTACGCAAAATACAATCCCGGATCAAATCATATTACCGGCAATACCGTCGCTAAACACGGTGGAGAACTTATTGCCGCAGGCAATGATTGCATAAGGATTAGCGGCACTGAAAGGCAGATGAAAGTTATCATCAAATTTCCAAACAGTGAGGCTGCTGAGGCCTGGCATGCAGACCCGGAATACGCTCCCGCCAAAAGCATTCGTCTGAACTCAACCAATAACATCAATGCCTTCATTATCGATGGTTTGAGTAATTGATCCAATTCCTCACAAGACGATAACTCAATGACAAGAGAGAAAGAAATGAAACACGCAGCAGCAGTTTTCACAGTCACCATGTTTTTCTTGGCTTTGTTCAACGCTCCTCAATTTAGTAAGGCAGCAAACACGAAGAACTCACCAGATGATTTAAGCATAGAACAAATCTGGGAGGTGACAGGGTTCTCCATGCCGGAATCTGTAGCTGTCTCCTCTAAGGATCATTGGATTTATGTTTCAAACGTAAATGGTGATAAAAGTGGATATATCAGCAGGGTTTCCAAAAGTGGAAAGATTGATAACCTTCAGTGGGTTACGGGGCTGGGTAATCCTGCCGGGCTTGGTCTCTATAAGCAAACATTATATGTAGGGGATGGAAACCAGTTACACACTATCGATGTACAACAGGGAAAATTGCTGAAAAGTATCTCCTCAAGTGAGGCAAAGGCGCTCAACGACGTAACAATTAGCAATAGTGGCCAGGTGTTTGTTTCAGATATTGCCAGCGGGAAAATCTTCACCCTTGAGGGTGATTCACTCAAAGTTTGGTTTACAGCACCGGAAATCGCTCACCCGAACGGCCTGTTCATTCAGGACAACCAACTTTTTGTTGCTGATTTTGCAAGTGAATTGTCCCATGAACTCACTCCTGAGCAGTATGGTTCACTCTATAAGATACGTTTGCTTGACAAGTCCTATAGCAGGATCCCAAACGCCATCAAGTTAGGCTGCCTGGATGGCATAGCTGGCATAAGCAATGGACTGTTGGTCAGCAGTAATCCAACTGGAGAACTGTTCGCCATTACAAGCACAGAGCGCATCCTCGTTAGTACCTTTAACAAAGGTCTGGCAGATATCACTATGGATGGAGATACTCTCTATGCCCCTTTTATATTCAGTAGCAGAGTGGCTACCTATCTTCTTCAATAAACACGCATAACCTCACATTCTGAATAGAAAAGAGATAAAATAATGAAACGTTTTATGAAAGGCATCATGATAGTTGCCGCTGTAGCCCTCTCCACTACAATGTTCGTTAGCGGAAAGTGCTCAGCGCAGGACAAATCTATTGTAACCATTGATTCCGAATTCAATACTATTGAAGTCTTCAGGGATCAGGCTGTACTTGTACTTCGGATCAATACTCCACCTCGTAATGTTGTTTCTAAGGCGACACTGGGTGAAATCAACGGAGGACTCGATATAGCTGCTGGCGATGAGACCATCGGAGCTATAGTCATTACAGGGTCAGATAGCATTTTTTCAGCCGGTGCTGGTGGTGAGAGCCTCCAGAAGACACCAGCAGGTCAACCGACACATTCTTTTCTCGCCCATGAAGTGTACCGCCGCATTGAGGGGTTTCCAAAACCTATGATCGCCGCAATTGCTGGTATAAGTGCAGGTGGTGGTAACGAGCTTGCCATGTCTTGTGACATTCGCATTGCAGGATACAGCGCCAAGTTCCGTCAACATGAGCTCCAGGCAGGATTAATCCCAGGCTTTGGCGGTATGCAACGACTTCAGCGCCATGTGGGCTTGAGCCGTGCAATGGAAATGATGCTGACTGGTCGCTTCATAGATGCTGAAGAAGCCCTTTCTATCGGTTTGATTACTTCAGTAACCTCCGACTCCGAGGTGGTCCGAGAAGCTATCACACTCGGCCAAAATTTAAGCGATAATCTTGACAAGCATGCTCTGGCTGTATTCAAAACACGCATGGCGGCATCTTACAACGAGTCTTTTAGTGTCGCGCTTAACAACGATCAACTCGCTTTTGATCAACTTGCAACTTCTGAGGAAACAAAAGAGGCGATTGCTCGCTTTATCAAAAAACAACAAGGGAAATGATACTGCGTCAGGTTTTTCGCGTGGGTTACAGCGAAACACATCAACCTGATAACAGTTTCATGCATTCCGGTATCATTGTGATGTAATTATTACGGAAGGAGAAAATAGATGGAAATAGTATCACTTTTGGGCAGTCCGAGGAAAAAAGGAAACTCCACACAAATGGCTGAGATTGTAGCCTCTGCCCTTGAAGATAAAGGCAACAGGGTAACCAGATATTTCCTGAACACATTAGATTTCAAAGGCTGTCAAGCCTGTGGAGCATGTAAGGGAAAAAGCGAAATCTGTATACTCAAAGATGACCTTGCCCCTGTACTGGAAGCAGTTAAAAAGGCTGATGTAATACTTATGGCAACCCCGGTTTACTGGGGTGATATCTCGGCCCAGCTCAAAACATTTATAGACAGAACCTACTCATATCTTATGCCCAATTTTATGGAGAAGGAGATTAAGCATCGACTTCCCGCTGGGAAAAAATTGGTTTTTATCCAGTCCCAGGGAGCACCACAAGAGATGTACACTGATCTCTTTGATCGATATAACTCGTTTTTCAAACTGCTGAACTATTTTGATGAAACACATGTTTTACGCGGTTGCGAATTAAACGAACTAGGTGCATTGAAGAGTAGAGATGATCTGGTGCAGGGTGCCAGGGAAATTGCCCAAAAACTCTAATTTACGGGTTAAGATTGGCAATATCCTATGATATTATTTTGGTAACAGTGCAACTCTTGGTTACATTATTATTGGCTTATGGAATTGGCTCTAATGCACTCTGTAGGGCTGTTACCAAAATATCTCTTAAATTCCCTGCTAAATTGGCTAGAACTCTCGTAACCAACTTTTACAGCCGCCTCTGAAATCTGTAAATTTTCATTAATGAGCAGGGATTTCGCTTTATCGAGGCGTATTTTTTTTATGTATTGAATAGGAGATGAAGCCGTCACCTCTTTGAATGTTCTATGGAACACTGAGGGACTCATATTCACCAAATTTGCAAGATTATCAACGCTAATAGTCTCATGGTAATTGGTGTGGATTAATCTCAATGCTCTGTCAACCCGGGATAACTTGCTGTTCTGGGTTATCAGTTCGTATAAAGGGGCTGCACTCTCCTGGCAAAGAACTCGGAAAACTAATTCCTTTAGCAGACTTCTACCTATAACCTTACTTTCTAATGGAGATTGCAGGCAAATGAGCAAACGATGAATACAGTCTTTTATATCTGTAGTCATAGGGGCAATGGATAATCCAAGGCGATTTTCTTTTTTCGGCCGGATAGGAAATGTCTCATGTTCGTTTATCTGGGAAATCAGTCCACTGATAATAGCCAGATCCAAGGCAATAGCCATAATCAACACCGGTTTGCCTTCCTGGGCTTTGGTTTCACATTCCGCTGGCAGAGGGAGGCAGGAAACAAGATAATTTTCCTTATTATATTCGTATACTTGCCCGTTTAAATATACATTTTTAGATCCTTGTCCGACAAACAGTAAGCCTTTCTGGTAACAGAGAGGCTCTCTTGATCTGTAGGTACTTGCCTTGAAAATAGTCACTCCTGGAAGGTCCGTATTGTTTACCCCTTCATCAGTGGCGAGATTGCTCATGAGTTGCACAGTTGTGGTCATTTCCATCCCTTCTGAAAAATGTGATGAGTTCTTTACGGTATTCAATATGTTTTCTTAATAAAGCTGCCATACCCTTCCATTCGTAACTTGCGACCCAAAATATTCACTATGACAGGAATAGGCAAGATATAGACAGGATTGTGTGTTTTATTTTACCAAAAGAGATATATATTAATCAGCCAGAAAGCAAGACTACGTAATAAAAAAACATTCAGAGGTTTAAAATGCAAAATTTTAGTTTTTACAATCCAACAAACATTGTTTTCGGTAAAGGCCAACTAGCTGAACTCGATAATCTGGTTCCCAAAAATTCGAAAGTGTTAATTACTTATGGAGGTGGGAGCGCTGAAAGAACAGGACTTCTTGGTAAAGTAAGAAAGGAATTGGCCAAGTCTGAACGCGAAATCGTCGAGTTTGGTGGGATTCCAGCTAACCCCACATTCAAGGTTCTCATGGGAGCGATTGAACTCGTTCGTGCAGAGAAAGTGGATTTTGTTCTTGCAGTAGGAGGAGGTTCAGTAATTGATGGGACAAAGTTTATCTGTGTTGCAGCCAATGCCGATGATTTCGTTGGCCGTGAGCGGGAGTTGATGAATTTTGGTTTCAACTACGTTCCTGTAGAGAGCGCATTGCCTTTTGGTACTGTTTTAACTCTACCTGCAACAGGCTCAGAAATGAATAATGGTGCAGTAATTAGTGATGGCGAAGATAAGCTCCCTGTTTTTAGTGGTCATACTTTCCCTCAATTCTCTATATTGGATCCAACGATAACCTACACTTTGCCGGCAAAGCAGGTAGCTAATGGTATTGTAGACTCTTTTATTCATACCGTAGAGCAATATATTACCTTTCCGGCTGAAGGTCGTTTCCAGGATCGTACTGCCGAGGGAATTCTCCAGACACTCATCGAAGTTGGCAAGAAGACCTATGAGAACCCGGAAGATTATGACTCCAGATCAAACCTTGTCTGGTGTTCAACCATGGCGCTCAATGGTTTGATTGGCGCTGGTGTTCCCCAGGACTGGGCAACACATATGCTTGGCCATGAAATTACCGCTTTAACAGGTATTGACCATGCCAGAACTCTAGCCGTTGTTCAGCCGGCGAATTGGCGTATTAGAAAGGATAAAAAGAAAGAGAAGCTGTTGCAATATGCTGAGAAGGTTTGGGGGATTACAGAGGGAGATGAGGATGCCCGTATAGAAAAGGCAATCCTGAAAACGGAAGAGTTTTTTCATAGCCTCGATGTTCCTACCAATCTTTCAAGCTATGATTTGGGTGAAGACTTAATCGAAAAAGTAGTAGCATCTCTTGAAAAGCATGGCATGACAGCCTTATCAGAACATGGCGATGTAACACTTGATATATCTAAGAAAATTCTTCGCGCAGCGTTATAAGCTTCCGGTTTTCTATAGTTGTGAAAGCACTTCAATAGCGATAGCACTTGAAGTGCTTTCAGCTAAGTAATGAATAGAGCACTATCCCACACTGCTGGTTTAAGAGGCCAATACCGTATAAAAGATCCCTTATGTTTGCGGTGTGTCATGAACTTCAAAATTAAACAGGCTCTGATCAAAACTGTTGTACTCCTCATAACGAAGCAGTTCATACAGATCCTTTCGATGCTGCATTTTATCAAGAATATCGTTTTGATCACCGTCCCGCAATATTGCATCAAGATATGACGTGGGTCGAGGACCTGTTCGAGAGGCTCTTCGAAGATTGTCGGAACGACATCTGGTGTTTTTTTCACCAAGCGCTGGGGCCAGAGTCAAACAGCACTCTTTAAATGATATGCTCGATCTCCTTGAAGTGCGCCTCTCACTGGAAGTGACTGCAGTGCAATTGCCGCTGAACGAATGACAGAAAATGAAAAAACTGTACTTCGAAACCTCTTTAAAGAGCACCGAAAAGCAGTACAAAGTGAAAGTGGAAGCAGATATATGCAATCTCCACAAGAGCTTGATTTTCATTATGTTATTGCGAAAGGATCTGGTAACCCACTGTTATTTAATATTTTATGCGAGGAGCTTTATCCAAGACTAAGAATTTGCAGGAAACAACATCAAAATATCTCCGGCCGTGGAGCACAGGCCCTTGAAGAACATCGACGCATTCTGGCCGCGATAGAGGATAGCGATGCGGAAATGGCCGGAATATTAATGAGGAGCACCTCACCACTGCTAAAAAAATCCTGAAAAGTGTTCTCAAGAGTACCTAAAAGAAAATTTGATACGTTGTTTTCGAGAAGGCGAACAATGCACTCCTTTGTTTTTTTGGAAACACCTTTTACGGAAAATTAAAAATGGCAGTGTTAGAAACAACTCTAGCTAAATCAGTAATGGTATCCTTGAAAAGTGAGCAACTAAACGATAGAAGCTAAGTATTTTTTCCTTATATATTAGGCACTGGTCCCATTCACTAGCTGAAATCCTGTCCTGTAATTTGCCGACTATTGTATAGATTTCTGCCTCATCAGCACTCGCATTTACGTTTACCTGCAAGGTAGCATCAGAGCGCTCTGCAATATATTTTCCCCAATCAAACCATTATTGAGAATTCACGCACATCCAAACAACTGATATTGCAAATATTGATCTACAAGGAGACTATTTTTTAGACGTTCCACACTTCCAGCAATCAGTAAACTGACCTTCGAGTTCTTCTCCGCAGGAACTACATTCCCACATGCTTTCGGTTGAACAATCAGTTGTAATAGTGTTCTCGTATTCTTTTACTATCCCTTTAGCCTTCTCAAAATCCTCATCATCATAAATCCATACAGAAGGTGCAGTTTCACTTGTTATAGGGACCTCCCCTCGTACACTGAAAAGTGTTTCACCTTTGACGCAGCATGCAATGTCATGAGTTTCAAGGAGACCCTTAACAAGGTGTGTTTCTGTGGGGTTTTGGCCAATATACACTTTCAGCATGATGTTTTGTAATGTACCCGTAATATTTTTTGGAAAGATATTTCAGCTACAGCGAAATAGTATAACAGTCGGGTATTAGCCACTTCCTGGCAGTTTCCATGTCTCGAAACACTTCAATTTCAAGTGGAATTTTTTTCATTTCACTAAACGTCTGAAAAACGCGGCTCATACCGTAATCAACACTCTTTGGAGCTAGAATGGCTGCTTTTCCTCCCTCAATCGTAGCTCCCATCTCCGACCCTCGCTTTGCGATGGATTCAGCTTCTTGATTCGAAATGGGCGCTACTGTTCCAAACGTAAAATCCCATAGAACCAATTGGGAAGGACTACCGCATAAAAAATTACACGTCTGAGTCCATATATCCTCAAATGTCACCTCACCATTGACATTGAACACAGTAAGGTCTGCAACAGAATCATATGATTTGGTAATTATGTCCATAAATACACGTCTCCGGCATAAACTGCAGTTCATTCAGCACAGCCTATCACGACAATCAACAGAAACGACTGGTTAGACATCCCCATGTGCATCATATGCATCAGCAGCCTTTTGTTTGGCGGCAACAAAGGCTTTAACAGAACGTGTAATATCACTAGCTGTAGTGACCCAGGAACAAACACTTATTCGGATAACAGTTTTACCTGCCCAAGTAGCGCCACCAACCCAGCATTCTCCGGATTGTTGGATAATTTTCATAGTCTCATAGGTTAACTCATCTGTATCGCATGCTACTACAACCTGATTAAAAACAATATCATTCTGAATACGAAATCCCTCATCTTTCAATTCTTCGCCAAATTGCAATGCCCTTTGGTGAAGCCCCGACACTAATTCATCAACACCGTTTTTCCCCATATACTTTAAGGCTGCCCAAAGCTCAATAGCTCGAGCTCGTCTTGACATTTCAGGCGTGTAAAGCATTCCATCTCTGTTTCCACTATTGCTCATATATGAACCTGAAGCGTGTAAAGCTTCTGTCAATGCTTCCTTATCATTACAGAGGACAATACCGTTATCATAGGGCGTATTCAGCGTTTTATGCCCATCTAATGAGAAAGAATTCGCCTTTTCAATTCCCTTGGTAAGATGTTTCAATGTGTCGGAAGCCGCCGCCCAAAGACCAAACGCGCCATCAATGTGTATCCATGCTTTTGCTTCATGCGCTTTTTCACATATTTCTTCGAAAGGATCAAATGCTCCGGAGCATACGTTTCCAGCTTGCAAAATAAGTATGGTTCGCTCATCAAGCTCAGGTAATTTTGATGATAACATCCTGCCCTCTTGATCTGTCTCAATCCATTCGATGCTTTCAAGTCCAAATCCCAAAAGAGCGACAGCTTTAGCCACAGTCCCATGAGCCTGTTGTCCTGCAACTATCCGTATTTTAGGGGCACCATAGAAACCGTTTTCATTTATATTCCAGTTGTTATTCTTAAATATTCGATATCTGGCAGCAGCAAGTCCACAGAAAATCGCAAGAGAGGAACCCGTAACAAACCCTGCAACTATTTCCTCTGGCAAACCAAGCAATTCTCTAAGCCACATTTCACATATTTCTTCCATCTTCGAAGCAAATGGGGACATATCATAAAGTGCAGTATTTTGATCCCAGAAATCTGCCAACAGGCGCGCTGCTAAAGCTACAGGTATAACACCACCATCAACAAAACCAAAATATCGCCCTCCTGTCTGGGCAACTGTTGCCGGAGACCCATACTGATCCAATAGCGCTAATATCTCAGTAGCATCACCTGTTTCCTGAGGCAGTGACTCAGTAAAAATCCTCAACTCAGAAATCGCATTATCGGTTGGAAATACGTTTCTGTCCTTCACGCTATCGGCATATGAAAGAGCGTATTTGTGTACCTGTTCAAATATTTCTTTATGGGCCATTTCTTGAGACATCTTTTCACGCAAATCCATGATGACTTGTATCCCTGAAGAGTAAGTAATGTAGATTCAATCTATTATGAAAACGAATAATTCTGGAACGACCGAAATAGTCGTCAAGGTCGCCTCAACCTTATGGCCGATGTTAACGTTATCTCCAAGAATTACTAGAAAAAAACACTAAAACCGATTAACCACAGGAGTAACAGCACATCCAAACTGGACTTGGCTGTTGCAATAAAAATTCCTTAGTCACTCTTATTACATTAAAACTAAACTACCCTATAATTTTAAAGTAATGGAAATATCACAAAGTTTCCCCCCGGTCATTCAAGACGCCTCACATACCTTGATACTTGGGAGTATGCCCGGCAAAAGGTCGCTAACCGAGGTACAATATTACGCTCACCCTCGAAATGCTTTCTGGCACATTATGGGTAAGTTATTTGGCGCAGGCTCGGACAATCCATATGAGCATCGACTTGATATTTTGCTACATAACGGCCTTGCACTCTGGGATGTCATTGGAAGTTGTCGAAGAGAGACCAGCCTTGATACTGATATTGAAGAAAGTTCTATAGCTGCCAATGACTTCAGACATCTCCTCATTACGTATCCTAATATCAAAAAAATCATATTCAATGGTACAAAAGCTGAGTCTACATTCGCCAAATATGTTCGTCCCTCTATTTCAGAACTATTGCACGATATTGAACTATTTCGTCTAACATCCACCAGCCCTGCCAACGCCAGATATTCTCTAAACGACAAAATTGCCCAATGGCAAAAACACCTCTAACCTGAATCAAACCTTTAAACCCAGGTCATCTTTATATCTCCACCTTCTCCCTCACCCAATATTTGCCTATATATAGAGAAAACCCTACCACATGAGCCTAACATAAATTACAATCTATAATACATAGAAGCTTAGCCCGTCCATACTACGATGAAGTATACATATCGTAAAAATTCAGTTAATTATGCTACCTGTCGCTTTGCTTATTGCTTTTCCTTTGACAAAACATCAGAAAAAATCTACTCTATTTAATAAATTTATTAAATTACATATTCAACTAAAATAACACTCTTTTTAATAATATGAAAAAATGGCTTTTGCACCTGATCCTCTATACTTTGCTAACCGCTAATGTGCAGGCTGCACCCAGTCTCAATGACGGGGTCCCCTCTATACCTCCAGAAGACTGGACGCTCGCTGATGCTGTTCTGTATGCCATCGATAACAATCCTGATATACACATAGCCTTGCAGCGACTTGATTCTTCTACAGCCATGGTTGCATCTGCACGCTCTTATACGATGCCATCACTGTCACTTGTTGGAGAATACAGTCAGACCAACAATCCAATGTACTCGTTTGGAAATATCCTTAATCAAGGAGCGTTCGATAACTCTATTGATTTCAACGATCCCGGCCGAACTGATGATCTATTGCTCCAGGCAAGAGTTGAGTATCGTTTATATGATGGTGGTAAAATCCAGGCAAATGTTGACAAAGCCGAATCTGATATCAAAGCCTCTGCCAACCAGCTTGATGTTGTCCATCAACAGCTGGCATTTGAGGTAGTACAATCTTACCACGCCATACTTCAGGCTCAAGAAATGTTGGAGGTACGTGATGCTGCAGTAAAGGCAATTAGTGCCTCTTTAGCTGTCGGCAAAGCCCAGTTTGACGCTGGATCTCTTTTGAAAGAGGATTTACTCAATCTTGAACTGCAACAGGCTCGTGAGGAAGAAAACCGCATTCGCACCCGCCACCAGTATGAGCTAAATCAAAGAATTTTCTGGAATTTACTCGGCATTACACCTCATCAACAGGTCACACTTCCAACCCTCGTTCAGGAACAGGAAATCCCTCAGTCTCTAAATTATTCTGGCAGAAAAGAACTACAGACCCTGGATGCACAGATCTCATCTGCAGAGGCTGGTCTTAAAGCTGTCCGTAGTGGTGAAAAACCAGCTGTTGACACCTTCGCTCACTACCAATTTGAACACGGTACAGTACTTGGAGAATCTGGAGATTCATGGCTTGCTGGAGTTCGCTTGAATTATAGCCTGTACAATGGCAACCGTACAGAAGCTGAAATTGCCGCAGCCAAGGCACATCTGGCAGAGATAAAGTCCCAAAAAGCAAAAGTGGAGCTCGCACTCAGCCTGGAACTGCAAAGAGCTCAAATTAGTTACCAACAATCAATAGAGCGCTTGCACGTCACAGCCAAGATGGTTGAGGTAGCAAAAGAGAGTGCAGCCCTTAGCCGCATCCGTTTTCAGGAGGGGGTTATCCTTGCTTCTGACCTCATTGATATGGAAATGCGTCTCACCGATGCACGTGCCAGGCGGACTGCTGCCAGGACAGAAAATAGAATAGCAATTGCCAACCTGCGAAGAGTCACAGGTGCAGAGCAGTTTACAGAAAATAATTAACTCTGGCAGGAGAACAAATAATGAACGTTCTACGGGGTATTGCAGGCATCATTTCCATCACAACTCTGCTGCTGTTTGGCTGTAATGAAGAGCAACAACCTGAAAAATTCGTTCAGACACTCCAAGAGCAACAGGTTAGCATTGCTGAAGTAAAAGAAGTGGCTGTTTCTGATCAGATCGAAATACTCGGCACCGTAGAATCGGTATACCGTGCTGAGATATCCTCTAAGGTGAGCGGAACCATTTCCGCTCTCCCTGTGGTGTTAGGCTCAGAAGTGCATACGGGTGATCTGCTCATTGAAATAAGTGCCGGAGAAATAGATGCCAAACTCCAGCAGTCACGAGCCCAACTTAATCAAGCCAAACGTAATCTTGACCGTGAGCAAAAACTCCTGAGAAAAAATGCTGCAACTCCTGAAACAGTTAAATCTCTTTCTGAAATGGTTGCTATTGCTGAAGCAGCCTATGAGGAGGCTCGTATTTATCAAGGCTACACCAGGATTTTGTCACCATTTCACGGCAGAGTAACCCGTAAAATGGCCAATGTTGGAGATTTAGCCACACCGGGTAAACCTCTCATTCACATTGAGGATGAACTCCATCTACAAATTATCACCGATATTCCCGAAGCAATGATCCTGCAGGTAAAACAGGGAGATGTACTGTCCGTGAAAGTGCCATCTGCAGGCCTAACTGTACCAGCTACAGTCGCAGAAGTTGCGCCTACCGCCAACCCCACAACCCGCAGTGCTCCCGTGAAACTTAATATCGACGCACATCCGCACCTCCGGCCGGGTCAGTTTGCACGAGTTGCCCTGTCACAAACAACAGCCAAAACACTCATCATCCCCAAAACTGCACTTACCCAAATAGGCCAGATGGAAAGGGTTTTTGTCGTTGATAACGGTATTGCCAGACTACGCCTGGTACGGAGTGGTGCCAGCTACGGCAATGATATAGAAATTCTCTCAGGTGTCAGCGATGGCGAACAAGTGATTGTGACCGATCAGGTCACAATACATGACGGGCAACCCGTTATCATTCAATAACGGCAATTATCGAATTTAATGATACTACCTGGCTCATCAATCTACTCATTATGACTACACATCAATCACATTCACCCGGTTTTGCCGGTCGCCTCGCCTCAGTCTTTGTTGCTTCAAAGCTAACGGTTCTCTTTATTTTTGCCTCTATCCTGCTCGGTGGTTTAGCAATCATCATGCTTCCCCGGGAAGAAGAGCCACAGATAAAAGTGCCAATGATAGATGTCATGGTCTCCATGCCTGGAGCAACACCTAAGGAAATTGAACAGCGATTGACTATTCCAATGGAAAAGTTGCTCTATGAACTTCCCGGCGTTGAATATATTTACTCAACCTCCATGCCTGGACACAGCCTACTGGTGGTACGTTTCTATGTTGGAGAGGATTTAGAAACTTCTATAGTTCGTTTAAACCAGAAGCTTGCAACGAATTTTGATCGTATTCCCTATTCAGTATCCAAACCACTCATCAAGCCACATACGATAGATGATGTCCCTATCCTCGCTCTCACCTTCCATGGCAAAGGCTACGACCACGCGACCCTAAGGCGCCTTGCGGCCCAGGTTGATGACAGCATTAAAAGTATTGCTCATGTTGCCGAAACGAAGCTGATTGGAGGTGCAAAACGACAGGTAACCATCCACTTTGACCCATTGCTCCTTGCTTCACGTAACCTCAGTGTCACAGACTTGGCATCACGAATAAGCCAGGTGAATCGTCAATCGTTCTCGGGAAACATGCAGGCTCTCGACCAGGAACTCCTCCTCCAGACAGGAACATTCCTAAAAGATGTCAAAGAAATAGGCCTAATAGTGGTTGGCGTTTATGGTGGGTTGCCGGTGTATCTGAAGGAAGTAGCAGAAATTCACGATGGCCCCGACGATCCTGACAATTATGTCCTGTTTGGCTCAACAGATAAAGATGATGTAGAGGCTGCTGTAACCCTTTCCATAGCAAAGCGCCCTGGTGCCAATGCAGTAACAGTCGTTGAAGAAGTGCTTGCCAAAACTGAAAGCCTGAAAGGCACCCTTATTCCCAATGATCTTCAGATTACACTAACACGCGATTATGGTGAAACAGCAGCTGAAAAATCCAACGAGTTACTGTTTCATATGGCTATTGCCGTTTTCGGTGTTGCTATCCTCATCTTGCTTTTCCTTGGATGGCGCGAATCTCTGGTCGTTATGCTAGCCATCCCTTCAACACTTGCTTTGACTCTTCTGGTTTTCTACCTGTACGGCTACACACTCAATCGAATCACACTTTTTGCCCTTATCTTTTCCATAGGTATTCTGGTAGATGATGCCATTGTCGTGGTTGAAAACATAGTCCGCCACCTGCATTTACCAGAAAACAAAGATCGTTCCCGAGTAGCCATTGCCATTGATGCGGTCACAGAAGTAGGCAACCCCACAATACTTGCAACCTGGGCAGTTATCGCAGCTATTCTGCCAATGGCATTCGTCGGAGGATTGATGGGCCCGTATATGCGCCCAATCCCACTTGGTTCATCTGCCGCCATGGTCTTCTCGCTCATTATTGCTTTCACTGTTACTCCATGGGCTGCAACACGTTTGCTGCGAAAAGAAAGCCACAAAAACACACAAGTCCACGACGACGAGAGAACTCCTGATGACTGGTTCACACGGGTCTATCATTTGATTATGGAGCCGCTCCTTGCGCATTCCGCCTGGAGGATGCTGTTTTTTATTACAATAATATTCCTGCTGCTTGGTTCATGCACCATGGTCTACTTTGGCCTTGTCAAGGTGAAAATGTTGCCTTTTGATAATAAGAGCGAGTTTCAGATCATTCTTAATATGCCGGAAGGTTCTACCCTGGAGCATACGACCAGGGTGGCCATGGAGATGAGCGCAGTTGTTAAAACAGACCCTGCGGTAGTGAATTATCAGATTTATGCCGGAACAGCATCTCCCTACAATTTTAATGGACTGGTACGTCACTACTTTCTACGAACAGGTCCGACAGTTGCTGACATTCAGGTTAACCTTCTCCCGAAGAGCGAACGTAAACTGCAAAGCCATGACATTGCACAGCGAATACGCCCCAACATTGCCGCAATAGCTGAAAAATATGACGCCACAGTGGCGGTAGCTGAAGTTCCACCTGGTCCTCCAGTTCTTCAGACATTAGTTGCCGAAATTTACGGCCCAGATGATGCATCAAGAGTGCGCCTGGCCACACGAGTTAAAGAGATTTTTGCTTCCACTGAAGGTGTTGTGGATATCGACTGGTTCAGAGAAGAGGATAGAACCCGAAAACTTATAACCGTTGATAAGGAGAAAGCAGCAATAAACGGCATTTCGGAACAACAGATCACCAACACTATAGGAATTGCAGTAGGCGGTCTCTCATTTGATATCTTCCACCAGCCATATGAAAAAGAGGAAATCAATATGGTACTAGAACTGCCTCCTGCTTACCGGGCCAGAATCGAAAATATCCTCAATATATCTCTTCGTTCAGAAAACACGGAGGGGAACCAGCTTGTTCCTTTACGTGAGCTTGTACATATAAGTGATATTCCCGTCGAGCAGCCAATCTACCGAAAAAATCTGAAACCAGTTATCTACGTCACTGGAGATGTTGCTGGGACAGTCGAAAGCCCGGTCTATGCTATTTTTGACATGAACAGGCAGTTACAAAAACTTGATGGCCGTGACTACAACGGAAGCAAAAAGAAGGTTGAACTTTACAACCTTAGTCAGCCATTCGTAGAGCATGATCCGGCAATAAAATGGGATGGCGAGTGGCATATAACTCTGGAAGTTTTTCGTGATCTTGGCCTTGCATTCTGTGTTGTAATGATTCTTATCTATATGTTGATGGTTGGCTGGTTTAAAAACTACCTCACTCCTTTTGTAGTGATGGCAGCGATCCCCTTCTCCCTTATCGGCATTTTGCCAGCACATTGGGGATTTGGTGCATTTTTCACTGCCACCTCAATGATTGGCTTCATGGCTGGTGCGGGCATCGTTGTTCGAAACTCCATTATATTGGTGGATTTTATTGAACTCCGAGTTCGAGAAGGACAACCGTTGGCAAAGGCGGTCGTAGATGCGGGATCGATACGGTTTAGACCTATGCTGCTCACTGCTCTGGCCGTAGTTGTTGGAGCATCGGTAATTCTCGCTGATCCAATTTTTCAGGGTCTTGCCATCTCACTTATGTTTGGCGAAATAGCATCATTGCTGATAAGCAGAATGGCCGTACCTGTACTCTATTTCATGTTGAAAAATCGAACGCTCTAAACAATCTTCCCTACAGGGTTACCACAATGACAGAAACGCTACAGTTTAATCCATTTACAGATAGAAAAAGCCGTGATATCCGTAATAGCCTTTCCAGCTCACTGGTAGAGTGCCTCCAGAGCGGGTCCATCCTACCTGCCCGAAATAGTGCAGAGAGCCTGCTTACTGAAAATATGGAAGAACAATATACCACATACATAGAGGAGCGGCTTCGAAGATATGCGGAGGCTGTAGATACTATTCGTGGTGGGACAAATGATCCGTTTTGGCGAAGTCTCGTACTCTGGGACCTTGAACTGTTCTTTGAGATGCATGAAGTTCTTGAGCATGCCTGGTATCATGCCGAAGGCGACACAAAAAAAATAATGCAGGCACTCATCAGGGCCGCTGGTGTCTTTGTCAAACTAGAGTGTGGATACCTCCCCCAGGCTACTAAAATGGCAGGGAAATCTTTGGAAGTACTTGAACAACAACGTGACTTTATCGGGAAATATTTTGTGCCTGACCTGCTTATCGAAGCATTGAAAGCATTGCCCACCGCACCACCGAAGCTACTGAAATAACACAAAGTCACCTTAAAAAACTGGTTACCCAAAAAATCTATGATCAGATACTGCAAGTACTCATAACCTGTTTAAGATCTGCCCTGCCGTCAAAAATCAACTGAATACCTTCCTGAAGCAATATCGTCATTCCGTTATTTATTGCCTCCTGTTTAATATCTTCGGAAGGGGCACGATCAATGATCAGGTCTTTTATTTTCTGGTTTGCGATAAGCAGCTCGAAGAGTCCAGCACGTCCTTTATAGCCGCTATTATTACAGACTTTACATCCTTTAGACTTATACAGGGTCAATCCATCTGAATAATGCGTCTGAATATGATCATAGAAAAGGATTCCATAGCTCTGCACCAGGTGGTCGTATTCCTTTTGACTTGGCATGTATGCCTCCTTGCACTCATTGCAAAGCGTACGCACCAGACGCTGCGCCAAGATCCCCAGCAAAGAATCTGAAAAGTTAAAAGGATCAAGTCCCATATCTATCAACCTGACAATAGTTTCAGACGCCGAATTAGTATGAAGAGTACTAAACACCAGATGACCGGTAAGCGAAGCCTCAATTGCCATTCCCGCTGTTTCCTGATCACGCATTTCGCCTATCATTATAACATCCGGGTCAGCGCGTAAAAAAGCACGCATAGCTGTCGAAAAGGTATAACCGATACTCGGCTTCACCTGGACCTGTCGTAATCTGTACTGGGTTATTTCCACAGGGTCTTCTGCCGTCCATATTTTCTTTTCCGGGGTATTGATATAGTTCAGAGCGGAATGCAGAGTTGTTGTTTTTCCTGAACCTGTAGGTCCAACCACCAGAAAAAGGCCATGAGGTCTATCAATCACGTCCACCATTCTATTATACACACGGGCCGGTGTAATATCCTCCAGAGGAATCGGCTTAGAATCTGCAAGCACTCGTAAGACTACATCTTCGTTACCACCAGCAGTTGGTATAGTAGCTACCCGTAGCTCAATATTATCACCTCGTGTTGTCGTAAATTTCAATTTGCCATCCTGAGGTTTTCTTTTCACAGAGATATCAAGATCAGCAAGTACCTTTATTCGTGATATCACAGAGATCACATTGTGCCTTGGAATACGCAAGACATGACTGCACTGCCCGTCGATTCGGTATCGGACCTCCGAGTCCTGAAGAAGGCCATAAGGTTCTATGTGTATATCTGAAGCCCCAGCATAAAAGGCCTCTTCAATCATTGTATTAACCAGTTGAATTGCCGGGCGCGAATCTGTCTCAATTGCTGTCTTAACAATCTCCGTAGTGTCATCCTGTTTCTGAACAGCACCTGAGCTATCACTATTTTCAGGAGTGTAGCGTTGAAGAAATTCACGGATATCATCTGAAAAGGCGAGAAATATTTTTGCGTGAAGAACGCCGTATACTTTTTTAAGAGCAGGAATCGCCGACTGATTAACTGGATCTTTGGCTGCCAGAAAAAGTGTGTCCTTTTTTTTATCAAGGGGAATTATCAGATTTTGTTTAAACGTTTCTATATCACCCTTTTGTACAAGCGACTCGGCAGAATAGATATTTTTTTTCAGGTCGACAAAACGGGTTTGATAGACGCTGGCGAGAGCGTCTCCAAGCTCTATTTTTCCGACCATAAAGTTATCCATTAAGACAGCCTCGACCTCTCTCTCCTGCTGAGTTGCAATCACCATAGCCCGCTCCATCTCCTGTCCGGATATGATTTCACGCCGCACCAGCTCTTCATACCTGAGAGGTATCTTTTTCCCCGTCTTATAATGATTATACAGCGCTATCCCCAGAGTCTCCGCCAGTTCACCGATACGTTGCTCATCTCCTGTTTCAAAATCAGCTCCGTTCGTTTTATTGATGAGCTGAATCACACCCATAAGATTCTTTTGGTGAACAATTGGTGTGGAAAGTACCTGACGAGTACGGCTGCCTCCCTTCTCGTCCCATGAACGATCAAATACCAGCCCGGGATGAACGTGCTCAAGCTCCTCTGTATCATAGACGTTGGCAATATTAAGTGTCCTTCTAGTCTCTGCAACGAAACCGACTATACTCTCACTACTAATCTTCATCCTGATCTTACTGAGTGAGTCCCCAGGTAAAAGCACCCAGGATACGAGCTGATTTTTCTTGGCGTCTACCAGAAATATAGATGCCATTTCAACGTCATACACTTTCAGGATTTTGTTTCGCAATCCTACCATTATTGCATTCGGGCTTGACGCTGAATGGATTTCATTCATCAATTTCCTGAAAAGCTCACTAAAAGATTTCTCTTTGCCCGATTTCTCTGCAGTATTTTTCTCTATCATTCACATCACCACCAATATAATTGCATTTGAAGATTTTTTACATTTCCTGTGAAACTATATATTTAGCAAGAAGAGATAAACCTTTATGAATTGGGGTCAAGATGATCGCTAACCCAACACGTCACAAAGCTCGTTACTTAAGCATATGACAGAATGCAGCCAAAACGGAAGAACTGAAAAAAAAAGCCCTGGAGGAAATCCTCCAGGGCTGAATATAATCGGTTGAAATGGTAGCTATATTACTGTGTAGCCGGTGAGACGATAATAGGTAATTGTGCATCAGGAAGAACATCCCTGGTGGTGTTGGTATCAAAAACATCTACTTCCACCGGGGTACTGCCAAGGTAATTATTATCGAGCCTTTGCAGCATCGTAGGGTCAATAGCATTCATTTCCTGTTCCACACGCTTAATGTTGCCACGTACCTTATCGGCGATCTCAACATCCGGGTAATTAACCAGGATATCCTGAAGAACTTTGCGAGACTCAATAAGCAGTTTTTTCTGGCTTTCTACATCTGTGGTCTTGGTGAATCTAATAAAGAGATCTGCAGCCTTCCTGCGTTCTTCCTTAGCAGCAAGCAGTGAAACTTCAGAGATTTTTTCTTTAGCTTTTGCGTCATATTCAGTACCAAGCATTTCTGTAAATATTGAATTTGCTTCATCAAACCTCTCTGCTTTTACAAGCAACATGCCACTGTTCCATTTTCGCTGCAGTTCTTGAACGCTGGCAAGCTTTACTGTCTCACGATCAACAGCTTCTGCCAGAACAAAATCATCTTTCTTTTCTTTTAATGAGTTTCTTTTCTCCTCATCAATCAAGTCGATAGGAGCAGTTTCTACCATCTCTATAGCTTCCTGGAATTTTTTATCGGCAACCAATTGATCAACCTCAGCCATAAAATCATTCATCCAGGCATCTGCCCTCTCCTGTGCGCGTGCTTTGATGATATCGACGTTGGAGGAAACAGCAGAATAGGGATAATTGGTCAGAAACTCCTCGGCCTGCCAGACAATTTTATACCCATCTTTTTCCGGAATAAAGCCAAGGAAATTGCGAAGAAGTCCTGAATATTCAGTAAGCTCCGGGCTCCCTGCAACACTACGCTCGAGGATGGATAGTTGTAGTTTAGACCACTCATCTATACCTCCAAGCGTTAAATAATCCTGAGATATTTTTTTATACTGTATTTCTGCGGCAGAGTAATTTCCACTGGCGGTATAGAGATCTGCCAGAATTTTTCGCAACGAAATGAGATCGGTAGTCTGTTCACCAGACGCAGACATCTTATCTATTACCTGCTGGTAGACCATAGCTGCCTGTTCCTCCTGGTGCAGAAACATCAGGGCATTGCCATACTTCAATTTGGTTTTCAGGTCTATTCTATCAATTTGAGACGGAGGAACCTGCAGCCAGACCTGAACCACCTCTTCATACTCTTTATTTCCTGAGTACCTGTCTATAAGTGTTTCAATCTGGACAAGGTCTGCACCTTTCTCACGCTTGCCCCAAACAGATCCTTGATCATCTGTTGTAGATAACAATCGCCCACAGGGGCTCTCAAGAAATTCAATATCAGATTTCTGCAAAGACTCCATCTGGGCAGCGCTGACCTCACCCTTACGGGCTGCGCTCCTCTCTTGTAAAACTGTATCCTGTATTGCGGTATATCGGCCTAGCACGCCTTGCAGCTTTCTAAAACAACTTACCATCTGCTCAGTATCTTCCTGGCTCAAATTGACCATTAGCGACTGTTTATCCAGCTCTTTCCACCGATCAAGTTTTTTGCCATACTCAAAAATACGATTATTCAAATACTCCATTGAAGGCGATACCGTTTCAGACGTCACCTGGTCAAGGGAGATATCATTATCAGAGACATCAAGATATCGCGAAGTCTGACCTGTTGTTCCTGTACTGCCAGTTGTGGCAGATTGTTCCAGCCCTTCCCCAGCGCCTGGCGGAGAAACACGTTTTGGGCCCTGCACGCAGCCTGTCAGGGTCAGTATAGAGCAGGCAATGACACTTATATATATGATTTTTTTCATGATATTAAAAACATGTTGAAGTTCAGGAAAGCCTGTCGGCAATATTTGATCCTACTGAAAAACACTTGATAAGCTAGAATAATCAAAATCTTACCTACTAAGTCACAACGAGAAATAACAATCGCACCATCTTACCACAAGCTTTGATTCAGGCCAAGGTAAAGCATATCACATCAGGACATCCTCACCTCCAGTACTACTGAACCACGTCACCTGCTCTCCAGAACGGTTTGTATCTTCGTGCAGGAATGTAGCGACTATCTCCTGAGACTGTGCCAAACGTCAAGATTGAAGGTTGTTTCTGATCCGTATCACTAACTATCTGAATGGGGCTAGCAACAGATCCCCCGTCATCCGGGTCAGCAGCCAGATTAATCTGTCCAGCCGATTCTCTTACAAGGTGGAGACCATTGAAAGAGAGCTCTTCCTGGTCGAAATTATCTGCATACCCCTGAACGTGTACAAGCGTATTGACAATATCTATCCAGGTTGGCAAAGCTCCGGATGATCCGCTAATCCTGATTTTATCCTTCCTCATCGACTCATTATCATCAAACCCAACATATGCGCCAACAGCAAAGCCATTTTTCAGGACGAGCCCTTCACCACCATCTGAAACTGCCGGGAGATAACCAAAAAAGGAGGCATTTGTATAATCATTAGCTGTACCTGTCTTCCCCATCACCGGAATAGGGAAATCGAGTGCAGCTTTCTTCCCGGTTCGATCCAGGCTAAGATGAACTCCTCGCTGTGCTCGTTGGCCTGTCCCATATTTCACCACATTCTCAAGAATATGACTTACACTCATGCGTTCTTTTGCGCCAAGCACCGTTTTCACATGTGGCTCGGGTCTGTAAAGCACTTCTCCGTCAGGTGATTCAATACGGTCAATGATAAGCAAGCTTTCACTATTTTCACCAAGATGCTCTTCTCCATAGGAGGTAATCATCCCGGTAACGAGTCCTTCATACATACGAGTCGTTTCAAGAAGGCTGACAACATTAGAACCTAATGGAAAAGAAAGCACTGGCTGCAAATTACTCTTAATACCCATCTCACGAGCTAGGGCTATCAGATATTTAAGGCCAACAAATATGCGAAAATCATCGACATTCGCCAGGACATCAAAACTATATGGAAGCTCACGTTCAAGCCGTTGATATTCAACTTCAACCTGTTGACTCAACAGATCAAGGCCACCTGCTGACACTTCCCCATACAAATAAACTCCCTCCCAAAATCTCTGACGCTCGCGGTAGGAAAGACCATATAGCTCCGCTTGCAGTTGAACCTGAGTAACTACCTCCAGATCCTCACGTGATGAACGTTGGGGCTGGAAAAGATAGTGACGCGTCTCGTAATCATACAAAAGTATATCAGTACTCTGTCCACTGGGAAGATAGGCGGAGTCATAAAAACCACCATTTCCATCAACCTGCTCTATGTAGTTATCTAATCTCGAACGAATAGCCTTCAAAGCGAGATAGCTTTTAGAAAGCAAATTTTTCTTCAACTGTAAATCATTACGATCAGATGCCTTTTTAGATTTTTTAATCGTTCTGTCCAGCTGTTTTCTGAATCTGTCATGATTAAGACCATAGTTCAGGCCCTTCAAATATGAATAATCGTCCTCGAGATCTTCGAATAAAAAGTCTGCCTCACTATTCCTAACAGCTGCTTTAAATGCTGCCTCATTGAGCGTATCTGTCGTCACGACAATCCCGTACTCGTCACGAATTCTGCTGCGATATGCACGATACGGCTCAGTATCCCCGTCTGTAACACGAGGTGTTAGATCCAGGTGTTCTGCAAGGTCTTTGAACTGTATGGGATTTAAGTAATCACAGAGGTGGGCAAGCAGCCAGACAGATGCCAGGTTCTCCGACTTCGTACCAGCCCAACTCATGGAGACATGTTCAAATGGACTGGTGTGATCTGGTCGAGGGAAATATGGCTGGTTGTGATAGACAAAAACGTCACGGCTATTTTTAAGTAAATCGGTACTATTCCACCCCAACTGCATCGCTGCGGCATACACAAATGGTTTAAACGACGAACCCATTGTTCGTTTTGCATAAACAGCACGATTATAAAATCTGTTTTCTACTCCACCAACCATTGCAAGAACAGCACCGTTTTGTAACACTATGCTGCCACCCTGCACTTCAGGGAATTTCTCTAGATCAAGAAAAATTCCCTCTTGTTCATCAACTTCACGGACACTGACCCATATCCGGTCTTCCGGCTGGAACTGTTCTACCAGATTCTTCAGGTCTTTTGATTTAACCTTGGCCCAACGCCCCTTGCTCCACTTCGTCCTCGCCTCCACAAGCGTTTTTAGGCCCTCAGCATCAAGAACCCCCGAGCCGAGCTTATGACCAAAATCAACAACAATAGATACGTTATCACCCGAACCGGAAACACTTTCCACAGTGCCAAAAAGAAAAGCCCCCTCTTCAAGCATTGTATCTCCGGAATATTCTATCGTAAGGTACTCAGCCTGGACCTCTTCCCGTTCATACCCACGAAGCAAAACATCCAACCGTGAAAGGTCATGACGCAGAGCATACAGGGCACGGTCCTGAAGATATTTGTCCACAGTGGTCACTATCCGGATCCCTGAGGTAGAGACGTTATCAATGCCATGTTTTTCAAGCGCAGTCAGAACCTCTGTGGATGCCATTGCATCCTTTACTAAATCCATCACATAATCGAGAGAATAACCGACCTGCCCCTTGTTGAATTCAATTTCTGAAAGCAATGCAGTGGCATAGGTGTCCTGATCAATCATTCCTAATTCGATCATCTTATCAAGAACATATTCCTGTCGGTCCTTAGCTCGACTTCGAGCAAGTTCCGCTGCCTCTTCTGTCTTTTTAATGAATGGATTGTAATAGTTAGGCCGTTTAACGCTACCAGCTATAAAAGCACATTCAGCCAGGTCGAGTTCTTCTGTCTTTTTATCAAAATAGTATCGGGCTGCAACTGCCAGGCCATGACCATTCCCGCTGACATAGAACTGATTGGCGTAGAACTCAAATATTTTTTCTTTTGGGTAATGATATTCAAGTCTCAAAGCAAACAACAGTTCCTTCAGCTTTGCCTGAAATGACCGCTCAGTTCTCTTAAACAGATTTTTTGCAGTCTGCTGTGTAAGCGTGCTGCCTCCCTGCACAACTCTGCCAGCTTCAAGGTTTTTTAACATAGCCCGGGTAATGCCCATCGCATCAAACCCAAAATGTTCAAAGAAGCGGTTATCTTCTGCTGCCACCAGAGCATTAACAAAGTTATGAGGTATCTCCTCATATTTTACATACTGCCGATGAGCTTCATCAAAGAAAACACCAAGCTTTGTCATATTATCACTATAAAAAACTGGACTTTCCTGCCCTAGAATAGCTTCAATATTGCTCGCGTCGATCTCACTTCCAGGGTCAAGCACAATAGTGTAGTACAGGCCATAAGCCCCTATGATGGAAGCTGTAAAAAAGAGAAAAATAGTAAAAAAGAAGAGCTTTTTGATCATAATTTTTTCACCTGCCATGACAAGCAGATTAAGATAGAATTCTGCCAGAACAGGCTTCAGCCTGACGTGGAAGTTGCATTATTGTTGCATTTGTCGACTACTTAGGTTTTAAATAAACACCAAATATCAATACTTCTTAAGGAAAACGGTATTGAATGTACTTGGTTATATAACTTATCTCAATATTCTTTTCCGGGGAAATCCTGAGTTCTTCTCATCCCCGTATTATCCTTACAGGAATTAAGAAAACACACATGTTTCCAAATTTTTATAAATCATTTTCCTTTACGGTTATAGTTGGTTCCACCCTTTTTCTCTTTGGCTGCTCCGCCAATATGTCATCTCAGTATGGTTCTGAGGACCACGAATTAAACAACTCCAATGACCCTGAATTGCAACTGATCGCTAATGAGCAGGAGGCAGGTCTCGACCAGGAATTGGCAGCTCTCAGCCAGACCGGACAGTGGGGTGACTCCACAACCTTTATATCCGAAGGAGATGGCACAGACAAAGCTTCTCCATACAATTTTCCAATCGTTATGAATAAACAGGTCGCCATGTATCTTGATCTGTTTCAAAATAAACAACATAAGCAATTTCGCGATTGGATGGCACGTTCAGGTAAATATATGGTGCTGATGGAGACTACACTGGATAAATCCGGGTTACCGACAGACCTTATGTATCTTCCTATGATCGAAAGCGGCTACAGCCAGCGAGCCTACTCTCGAGCCCGCGCCGTTGGGTTATGGCAGTTCATGCTACCTACAGCTAGAGCATACGATCTAACCATCGACAAATATGTGGATGAACGGCGAGATGCCCTCAAATCGACTGAAGCTGCCACCAAATTCCTTAATGATCTCTATCAGGACTTTGGTGATTGGCACCTTGCCGTAGCAGCATATAATGCTGGCCCTGGAAAAATCAGAAAAGGCTTGAAAAAATATAACGTCGACAATTTCTGGGATCTGGCCAAGTATGATTACCTGCACCTCGAGACAAAACGATATGTGCCTAAACTTGTCGCTGCCATCATTATTGCCAGACAACCTGAGAAATATGGCTTTTCTAAATTCTCATTAGATAAGCCTATTGCTTACGATACACTGAAAGTCAAGCCAGGTATGAGCCTCAATGCTATTTCCATAATAGCAGATACCGATACCGCGACTATTAAAGAGCTCAATCAGGAACTCCACCTTGGTCAAACACCCGCCAATCGTGCTGACTATGCAGTGAAAATTCCAAAAGGGACTAAAGAACTCGCCAGTAAGAATATGGGGCGCTTACACTCCTATGTCAGTACAGGTTACAAAACACATACCACCCGTAAAGGTGAAACGCTGGCTGCTATTTGTAAAAAATACAACCTTAATACAACGACCCTTCTTAAAGTAAATAATATACACTCCAGCAGGTTGAAGTCAGGCACAAAACTACGCATTCCATACAGTACTGTAAAATACCAGCTGTTAGCCCAAGGCGGGCAACCTCTTCTTGCACGACAGCAGGAGCACCTTATTCTTCATCAAATAAAGAAAGGTGATACTGTTTCAACAATTGCCAAAAAGTATCGCGTTCCAACAAAGATGATTGTTGACTGGAACGGTTTAAAGAGTGTCAATAAAATACGAACCGGGCAACAAATTGCACTGTTCATAGAAAATGCAGGGAAGACTCAAAAAAGTTCAGCTACTAAGCTTATCGTTGCTTCGACATCTAAGCTGTTAAAAAAAGAAGCTCCGGCATCTCAGAATGTAGCCACTCTTTCTGGAACTATCCCGACTCTCAAATCTGTAAGCATGAAATTACTAAAGGAGCCTAACTCAACAAATACTGACAAGATCTCTACTCAATATAGTTGGTATAGTGTACAACGTGGCGATTCGCTCTGGGAAATTTCACGCAAATTCAAAACATCTGCAAAAAAGATAAAAGAATTAAATAACCTCGATTCTGATCTTCTCCAACCCGGTAGTCAACTCAAAATGAAAAAGGTGTGATATTGACCTGTCAGAGGTATATGCAATAGTCATCTACTTGTATTTCCTCTGACAGGACGTATCGTGTAATTGCCTATATCAACACACCACGACAAACTCATTTTCTATCAGCTGCTCTTACAATGGCAATAACCCATTACTAACGTTTTTACTTAACCATAGATACCCGATGACACTACTTTCACTATCTACTCCTGATTACGGTCCGGATGTCCACACTATTGAACTTGAGGGTAAGCACATCCTGCTTATCGGTACCGCGCATATTTCACAGGAGTCAGTTGATCTTGTACAAAAGGTCATTAATCAGGAAAAGCCTGACAGAGTCTGCCTTGAACTCGATGATAAACGCTATACAGCTATGTCGTCCAAGGAAAAATGGCAGGCACTCGACCTGAAGCAGATTATTCGTAACAAACAGCTTTCCACCTTACTGGTAAGCCTGCTTATGAGTTCGTACCAGAAAAAGCTTGGTGGACAGCTTGGTGTCACCCCTGGAGCCGAGCTTCTGGCAGCCGCCAATACAGCCAAAGAGCATGACATACCAATTTCACTCTGTGACAGGGATGTTCGAATCACCTTAAGAAGGGCATGGAAGTCCACATCTATACTCAGAAAGGGCTACCTTCTTAGCTCTCTTCTCGCCAGTGTCTTTGACTCAGAAGAATTAAGCTCCGAGAAACTTGAGGAGATGAAGAAGAAAGACGTATTATCTACCCTTATGGACGAAATGGGAGAGAGTTTTCCTGAATTAAAACGTGTTTTGATTGATGAAAGAGACATCTATCTTGCAGAAAAAATTAAAGAAACACCAGGTGAGCGACTGGTAGCTGTAGTCGGTGCTGGCCACGTTGCCGGCATAAAAAAAGCCCTTCACCTTGACCAGAAACATAAATTTTCAGAAATCACCACCATTCCCCCGGTTTCAAAAGGCTGGAAGGTGGCGGGTTGGGCTATACCTGTTCTTATTCTCTCTTCACTGGCAGCAATCGGTATATTAAAAGGTGCGGGGGTCGCAGGAGCAAACCTGTTATTCTGGATTCTGGCAAACGGCATCCCTGCGGCCTGTGGCGCCGTGCTTGCTCTTGCTCACCCATATACAACAATTGGGGCCTTTACTGCAGCCCCGATAACCAGCCTGACACCTGTTATAGGTGCAGGCTACGTCACCGCCTTTATTCAGGTAATGACCACACCACCAGTTGTACGCGAGTTTGAATCGGTCGGAGATGATATCTCCTCATTTACAGGCTGGTGGAAAAATAAACTCCTACGAGTATTTCTTGTATTCTTCTTCACAGGGCTCGGTTCAGCGATAGGGACCTGGGTTGGTGGATATGAGATTTTCAAAAATCTCTTTAGTTGAAAAGACAATATGGTACCTTGAAACACAATATTTCAAGTCATCCTATAAAGAGAACACGTAGCAAATAACAATCTGTATCGTATACAAAAGGACATCATGACAGAAAGCAAACAGGAAGGGCTTGTTGCCCTCACAAGTAAACAAAAAAAGTTTCTCAAAGGCCTTGCCCACGATTTATCGGCACTCATTCAGGTCGGCAAGGAGGGTATCAGTGATTCACTGATTGAAGCAACTGACCAGGAACTCACTCGCCGCGAGTTGATTAAAGTTAAACTCGGCAAGAATAGTGGAGTAGAAAAAGATCAGGCAGGAATTGCAATTTCAGAAGCAACCAACAGTACTCTCGTTCAGGTTATAGGTAAAATGCTTGTACTCTATCGTCCGAACCCAAAAAGAAAAAAGGAAGAACGAATACGCCTTCCCAAGGGTTGAGATATTCTTCTCCCAGCGATAAGCTCTTTAAAGCCAATCGTTAAATAAGCGGCACACTACAGAGAATTCTGCCTCAGTAAGGTGTCGCTCGCTCCACCAGCGTCCCACGCTCACCTCCCGCCCATCACGATTATTCCACCTACCTTAATAGATACAATAACGGCGGATTGATCTTATCGTCGTTGTCCTGCAAAAAATATAAACGGATCTATTATTGACAGGATCACAGTGAAGTTCAGTAGTAACTAATAATTTAGAATAAACGGAAATGTATTGGGAATTACGCAGAAGGAGAAAGTGAGATAAGCTTGGTAGGTTTATCCTGTCCGGCAACCAGTAATTCCCCCTCATGATCAGGATCAAAACAGGCCTTAGCTGCCGAATGAGCTATTTCAGGGGTATTATTTGTTTCACTTATGTGTGCAATAACAGTAGACCGCAACCTCGGATGCATAAGATGTTTTAAAAAAAGAGCTGCATCTTCATTCTCAAGATGTCCCTGGCTTGATCGGACGCGTTGTTGCAACATCAGAGGATATGGACCGTTCTTCAACATTTCCAGGTTATGGTTAAATTCCAGAATGAGTCCATGACACCTGGCCAGGCGCAACTCCATCAGTTTAGACACCTTTCCCGTGTCGGTACAATAACCAAGATATTCACTACCATTGCTGATAACAAACCCAACGGGATCGGCCGTATCGTGGGATATTCGAAAAGAACGTACCAGCAAATCCTCAATCTGAAATTCACCTCCAGTCTCAAACTCCACAAAGCCAAAAGGTTTCCCCATTTTCTTTTCTGCACCATGTATGGTTCCGATGTTAGCGAAAACAGGAACTTTGCACCGCCTGGAAAGCACTCCAACTCCGGCAACATGATCAGTATGCTCATGCGTTACACATATTGCAGCAATATTGTCGAGACTACGGCCAATACTGCGTAACCGCGATTCTACCTCTTTCCCTGAAAATCCATTGTCAATCAAGATCCCGGTATTGCCACTCTCTATATATACGCAGTTACCTTTACTGCCGCTGCCAATAACACTAAAGCGCATCAGCGTACTCCGGTATGCCCAAAACCACCACTACCGCGCTCTGTATCATCGAGGCTGTCAGTTACCTGCCAACGTGCTATCGCAATCGGGGCCAGTACCAGTTGAGCAATTCGGTCTCCTCGTTGTATGACGAAATTTTCACGACCATGATTTATCAAACCGATCTTAACCTCACCTCGATAATCTGAATCTATCGTTCCAGGGCTATTAATAAGAGTCACACCATGTTTAACGGCCAGGCCACTACGTGGGCGAACCTGAATTTCAAACCCTAAGGGAATCGCCACTGCCAGACCAGTTGGAATAAGCACTATTTCTCCCGGCGACAGTATCACGTCACTCTCCAGGGCAGCACAAATATCCATTCCAGCCGAACCTGAAGTTTCGTAACTTGGCAGGGGAATATCCTGTTGTTCTTTTGGGATCAGCCAGGTAATGCATACCTGCTTCTCACATTCTTGTGCAGTAGTTTTGCAAGTCATAAGTATATCAGTATAAAAAATCTCAAAAAAAAAGCCGACACGGTGAAATCCCCGAGCCGGCTTTGTCTAGCTACATCTGCAATCCAGTGAACATCAATCGGTCATCAGAGCCTTACGACTCAAGCGAATTCGACCACGGTTATCTACATCAAGAACGATAACCTCAATCTCATCACCCTCATTGACAACGTCTGAAACCTTAGCAACCCGCTTGGTATCAAGTTCAGAAATATGAACAAGCCCATCAGTTCCTGGCAAAATTTCAACAAAAGCACCGAAATCTTTGATCGTTTTAACTGTACCTGTGTATTTTGCGCCAATCTCAACTTCTGCTGTGATCTCCTTAACTTTGGCAACAAGTGCATCACCGAGTGCGCCGTTCAGCGTAAACATTTTCACAAGACCGGTGTCATCAACCTCAATCTTCGCGTCGTACTCTGCAGAGATCTCCTTGATAATCTTTCCTCCAGGACCAATCAGGTCACGGATCTTATCCGGGTTGATCTTGTGGACAAAATATTTAGGGGCATGTTCTGCCACCTCTTCACGGGCTGTCGAAATACCTTTGGTCATTTCACTCAGGATATGAACCCGGCCTGCCTTTGCCTGCTCAAGAGCACGGCCCATGATATCACGATCTACACCGTCGATCTTAATATCCATCTGCAGAGAAGTTAAACCGTCACGGGTTCCTACAACTTTGAAGTCCATATCACCAAGATGATCTTCATCACCAAGGATATCGGAAAGGATAACGACTTTATCGCCTTCTTTAATCAGGCCCATGGCAATACCAGAAACCGGATTCTTAATAGGTACACCTGCATCCATCAACGCCATCGACCCGCCACAGACTGTTGCCATAGACGAGGAACCATTGGATTCAAGAATTTCCGATACCACACGAATGGAATAAGGGAAGTCCTCTTCACTTGGCAGAACAGCGGAAATACCACGCATTGCGAGAGTTCCGTGTCCAATATCGCGACGGGAAGGTCCGCGCAACATACGAGCCTCACCTACACAGTATGGAGGAAAGTTATAGTGCATCATAAAGCCTACATTTTTCTCTCCAAGCAGGGTCTCAACACGCTGTTTGTCGCGTTCACTACCAAGAGTTGCAGAAACAAGAGCCTGAGTTTCACCACGGGTAAAGAGAGCGGAACCATGGGTCTTCGGCAGGTATGATACTTCACAGCTGATGGGTCGTATCTCATCAAATTTCCGGCCGTCGATACGAGTTTCCTGCTCAACAATGTTTGAGCGCATTAACGTTTTCTTGTACAAAGAAAGGCACTCAGAAATTTCTGCTTTTCTCTCGCCGCTCTCATCAAGCTCAGCTACGACCTGGTCTTTCAATTGATCATAGAGGCTATAGCGTTCCATCTTATCGATACAAGAAACAACTCCGCTCATTCCCTCAGCAGCAATCTCTTTTACCTTGGCAAGTAACTCGGCATCCATTTCAGGAGCCTCAACCGTACGCTTTTCCTTACCGTTAGATTTCTGCAGTTCCTCCTGCAAATCAATGAGTGGCTGTAAGTGCTCAAAGGCGTAGAAAATTCCGGAAAGAACTTCATCTTCAGTCAATTCATCGGCTTTACCTTCCACCATTACAACGGCACTGCGTGTACAGGCAACGACAATGTCCATTGTTGAATTTTCCAATTCATCCACGGTCGGATTCAGGACATACTGACCATCAATACAGGCCACTCGTCCACCAGCTACCGGACCGTTAAAAGGAATATCAGAAAGGGTGAGAGCACATGAGGCACCCGTCAAAGCCAGAACATCAGGGTTGTTTTGCTGATCTGCAGAGAGAACTGTAGCAATTACCTGTGTTTCACACATATATCCTTCAGGAAACAGTGGGCGAAGTGGTCTGTCAATGATACGGCAGGTCAGGATCTCATGGTCACTTGGGCGACCGATCTCTCGACGAAAATAGTTGCCGGGAATACGGCCAACAGAGGCCAGTTTTTCCTGATATTCAATGGTTAAAGGAAAGAAACCTTGATCTGGTCGGGCAGATTTTGCTCCAACCACAGTCACAAGAACTACAGTTTCTCCGCAACGAACTACGATTGATCCTGATGCCTGTTTGGCAATTTTACCGGTTTCAATAGATATGTTTTTTCCACTGATTTCGGTTTCGACTTTTGTAAACATGTATTCTCCAATTGTTCAGCATCAGGGCAATGCTAAGTGCCATTGTATTGACTGGATTATCCACCAGCCCCGTATGCTCTTTTTTTCCGGAATTCCTATAACGACAAAACCTCAGGTCGTTTCCAGTACATCTGGAACGTCCTGAGGTATCGAATGGCACTACCGTACGTGACGAAATACCTAAGTTCTGGCATTTAATCTACTTACGAATACCGAGGTCCTGAATGAGGGATCTATATTTGTTGACATCCTTGTTTTTAAGGTAGTCAAGCAGACTTCTACGTTGTCCTACTAACTTCAAAAGTCCCTGACGAGAGTGATGGTCCTTTTTATGGGTCTTGAAATGCTCGGTCAGGTATTTAATACGGTCAGTCAAAAGTGCAATCTGCACCTCAGATGAACCGGTATCTGAAGAGTGAACTTTAAACTTCTCTATAATCTCGTTTTTCTTCTCAGTTGTTTGTGCCACAACGTTCCTCCTGTAGCTCTCTATACTCAATATGTTAAAATAGTATCAAATTTCAGTTTCATTTTTTCCATAGAGTTAGATGGACTCTATGATAAAAATCCGGGTTAATTAACAAACCGGTTTGTGAATCAGCGGACAGGTGGCGTTCCCCAGCTGATCACGGTTACCTCTGTTAAATCCTTAATCTCTTAGATTAGCTAACTCTACAGATTATTGCAACAGATTAGCGACATCTTCGACAGATAACATCTGTTTCAGTAGTATTTCTTGTTCTTTTGAACCTGCGAGCACACTACCGTCAATAGCATTCTCAATAGAAAATGGCCCGCTGCGTGTTCTTCGTAATGCGGTAAGATAGGCACCACATCCAAGTGCATCGCCAATATCTGCTGCCAGACTCCTGATATATGTACCTTTACTACAGACAACCCTCAGCCGTAATTGCGGGAAATCTCCATGGAGATCATCATCACCATCAATTCTAACCAACTCTTTAATATTCACCTTACGTGGCTCTTTTTCAACCGCTATACCCTTTCGAGCATAGTAGTAGAGTGGCTTACCCTCATGCTTAAGTGCTGAATAGGCAGGGGGTTTTTGCATTTGTTCGCCTCTGAAGCGTTCAAGACATTGTTCAATCTCTTCAGATGTGAGTAGCCCCACACAGGATTCAGCAATAATTTCTCCCTCAGGGTCCAAGGTTGACGTTTGTCTCCCAAGGCAAAGAGTTGCCAGGTATTCTTTTTCGCCATCCATAAAAGATGAAATCATCTTTGTCGCAGGTCTTCCTGCACAAACAATAAGCAATCCTGATGCAAAAGGATCGAGTGTCCCTGCATGGCCAACTTTTTTAATTCCAAGTAATTTTCTGACCCAACGGACAACTGTAAAAGAAGTAGGCCCAACCGGCTTATCTATCAGGAAAACTCCTGCATGAAAATCTGACATTTTATTATCTTATCTCTGGTTTTCGAACTATTCGCCACTAGGACCAAGACGCTTCCGCAAAACATCAAGAACCTGATTATGTACAGTATCCATTCCAAGGTTCCTAACACGAAAACCAGCTGCATTACTATGACCACCACCACCAAAGATACCGGCAACGTCCGCTACATCCATTTCACCTTTAGCCCTGAGGCTAACAGAAACCAAACCATTTTCCGCTTCTTTAATGAAGGTAGCAACTTTTACGGTTCCAAGAGATCTAGGATAATCAACAAAACCTTCAATATCATGCTTTGAAGCACCGCTTTCTTCAATCATTTTTTTAGTTACATGCACAAATGCCAGCTGACCATTTTCATAGACTTTGAGCGTGCCGAGCACCAATTGCAGAAGCTTCATACGTGGCAGACTCACGTTGTCATAAAGGCACTGAGCGGCTTGCTCAGGATGCACACCTTTTTCGATCAGGTCTGCAGCTATCTGGTGGGTACGGGGACGAGTCGACTCGTAGCGAAAGGATCCAGTATCTGTACAAATAGCAACGTAGAGATTTAGTGCGGCAGAGTACGAAATCGAAGCCGGAAGCACCTGGGCAAGCTCATAAATCATCTCACCAGTTGACGACATGGTTGGATCTACCCAGCGGTATTCTCCATACTCTTTATGGGATTTGTGATGATCTATCACAAAGAAAGGGGAAAACTGAAGCAACTCTTCAATATGTTGCCCAAGACGCCTGTCATCTCCGGAATCAAGGGCTACAATTATGAGTTGTCCTTCTGCAGCATGAGTAAAAGAAAGGACATCATCAAAGCTGGTAACAACCTGATCACTCCACGGTAAAAATGAATATAGATGCGATACCGGCTCTTCAAGAAAGACACAGACACTCTTACCAAGACCAACAAGAATATCAGCCAGCCCAAATGATGAGCCAAGCGCATCCCCGTCAGGATGAACATGAGTCAGCAGAACAACATGATCTGCTGACCGGAGACCTTCGACAACATCCTCAGGAATCTTCACCCTGTTGTTTTCTTTCATTTTCGATTTCCTGAAATAACGACTCCACCTGCGCTACCTTATCGGCAGTTTCATCATATCTGAACTGGAGATCAGGCGTGTAACGCAAATTCAGTGTTTTAGCTATATGACTGCGCATAAAGCCCTTGGCCTTAATTAGCGACTTCTCGACAGCAGGAGCTCTCTTCTTACCACTAAACAAGGTAAAGAAAATTCGTGCTATCTTTAAATCATCCGTGACTTCAACTCTCGAGATATTCATCTCTGAAAGTTTAGGGTCACGGATTGTCTTTAACAGTAGTACAGCTAATTCCATCCGGATGGCGTCAGCCACCCGTGACGATCGCTTCTGCTCCTGCCGGCCAAGGCCGATGGAGTCTAGTGTCTGTTTTGGATCCCAGGTACTCACACTCTTCCCAACTACTCTAAAGTCGCTTCAACCTCGAGCATTACAAACGCCTCGAGATGGTCGCCAACTTTTATATCATTAAAGTTTTCAACACCAATTCCACACTCATAACCAGAAGCGACTTCTTTCACATCGTCTTTAAAGCGTCTGAGTGAACTGATCTTGCCAGTATAAACAACCACACCATCGCGAAGAACACGAACTCCAGCATTTCTCTGGATTTTACCGTCCATAACACTACAGCCTGCAATGGTTCCAATCTTAGGCACCCCAAATGTTTCACGAACCTCAGCTGTCCCGATGACATCTTCTTTGAAGGTCGGTTCAAGCATACCAACCATAGCTTTTCTGATATCATCAAGTGCGTGATAAATAACATCATAGGAGCGGATATCGACATTCTCTTTCACTGCCAGCTCTTTCACTTTAACCGTCGGTCTGACATTAAAACCGATGATAATCGCTTCTGATGCAGAGGCCAAAAGAATATCAGATTCGGTAATAGTACCTGTTCCTTCATGCAGCACTCTTACCTTGATATCCTTGGTTGACAACTCTTCGGCAGCCTTGGCAAACGCTTCGAGAGTTCCCTGGACGTCGGCACGAAGAATAACGCGCAGTTCCTGAACCTCACCCTCGCTCATCTGTTCGAACAGCTTATCAAGAGAAATTTTACTATTGGCACCAAGCTCAGCTTCACGGGCTTTCATGGCCCGTACCTGGCTGACATTTTTAGCCATCTTCTCATCTGTTACTACTATGAATTCATCTCCAGCCTGTGGAACACCTGATAGCCCCTGTACTTCAACAGGGATAGCCGGTCCTGCAGAATCCAATGTCCGACCACGATAATCAAGTAACGCACGAACCTTACCACTATGGAGACCTACAACAAAGTTGTCACCACCTTTTAAGGTTCCTTCCTGGATAAGAACAGTCGCTACAGGACCTCGTCCTTTGTCCAGCTTGGCCTCAACAACACGACCTTTAGCCTTACGGTTTTTATCCGCTTTCAGCTCAAGCATTTCTGCCATAAGCTGGATGGCTTCCATAAGTTCATCTATACCGATATTTTGCTTGGCAGAGGTCTCACAGTACATTGTCTGACCGCCCCAGTCCTCTGGGATCAGATCATAATCAGACAATTCACGCTTAACCCGGTCAATATCAGCATTGGCTTTATCAATCTTGTTAACCGCAACAAGTATAGGGACATTAGCAGCCTGAGCGTGGTTAATTGCCTCACGGGTCTGATCCATTACACCATCGTCAGCAGCGACAACAAGTATAACAAGGTCAGTGACCTGAGCACCACGAGATCGCATTTCAGTAAAGGCTGCATGACCTGGTGTATCAACAAAAGTCACATCGCCGGCACTTGATCTGACGTTGTAAGCTCCAATGTGCTGAGTAATACCTCCAGCTTCCCCTTCAGCAACGTCCGTTTTCCGAATAGCATCAAGGATAGAAGTTTTACCATGATCGACATGTCCCATGACTGTAACGACAGGTGATCGAGCCTCTTCTTTACCGCCTTCCTGCTCCTCTTGAAGCATCTGGATACCAATTTCTTCGGTGATGCCCTGCTCTATTTCATATCCAAAATCAGCAGCAATAAGCATTGCAGTATCAACGTCGACCGCCTGATTAATGGTGGCCATCACCCCCAGCCCCATGAGCTTGGCAATGACTTCATTGGCTTTGATACGCATACGACTGGCAAGCTCAGCTACACTGATTGTCTCATAAACGACAATACGGCGTTTACTGGCTTTCATTTCAACAGCGTTTTGTTGCTGGCGTTCCTTTTGGCGACCCTTTTTACCTCTTCTACCGCCGCCCCGGTGATAGTCATCACCAAAGTGAGTGAATTTCACATTCTTCCCACCCTTTTTGGCAGCTTTGCCTGAGCGTTTATTTCTGTCATCGCTGGCGGTATCTGCTCCACGTTTCCCACGCTTCTTACCACGACTTGCGTCATCTGTATTGACTGGCCCAGGCCCAGGCGTAGCGGTTCCACCAGGAGTACCCACAGGACGAGGTTTTCGGACTGGAGCGCCAGTCTTTACAGGTCTCTTCCTGGCACGAGCACCTGGAGAAGTATCTTTTTCAGGTGCAGTGGGAAGTTCAATGGTACCGACAATTCTTGCCATACCTTTACGTGGTGGCGCTGCAGCAGTTTTAGGCTTACTCTTCTCAAACTTTGTGGTTTTTTCCGGGGTAGCCTGAACTTTTACTTTTTCTTCTGTAACGGCTTTACCTTCAGGCTCAGCAGGAGTATCCCCTTCCACGACTGTTTGCTCGTCTGCAGCTACAGGCTCTTCTACATCCTTAGCGACAGGTTCCTCAACTTTATTTTGTTCAGCTTGGGGAGCTGGTGTCTCTGCTTCCACTGATTGTTCTGGCTGAGACGGCTCAACTTTCACTGTCTCTTTAGGAGCAGTTTTCACCTCTGGGCGATACACAACCTTCGCTTTCGATGATGCAGGTTGTGGTTCTTCTTTTTCTTCACCAGCAGCTGAAAGCTCTTGGGGAGGTGACTCTTCAGAGTCTGATTGAGCAGCCAGTTCACCTTCGGCGCTATCCAATCCACCATCAGAAACCAGGATTTCCTGATCAACTACATCATCTTCCAGGACTTCGTCTGATTCTGAATCAGTTTTACCTTTACGCCTAATGACAGTGGCTCTACGGCGAATAACTGTCGAACCCTGGTTACCACTGATTCGTTTTTCGACCATTTCGGTGTCTGAATCCTTAAATACTTCGTTACGGATCCTTGCAGCAGTTTCATCGTCCACCGTAGAACTGTGGCCCTTGATATCATATCCGCGATCCACCAGTTTATCGGCTAACGCCTTACTACTCATACCGGCCTCTTTTGCCAGTTCATAAATCCTAACCCTGCTCATCCTCAACTCCCGTATTTCCTTCTCACCAAGCAATCTATACTCAACGAATGAACAAGCCGTCTCTGTTCATTCACCTGTAAAAACTATTATAGATACTATTTCTTTAAAGGCGAAATACTCTTTTCCATTTTTTTTTCTGCTTAACGAACCCCTGCATGCAACTCTCAGCCTTACAACAGTACGCGCCTCGACCTGATGCCAGGCCAGAATCATCCAGCATGGGCATCTCATCACGCCAGACGAAACGATGCAGATCTTTTTTTACACTCTTATGGCCACAGGCCACACAGGTTCGTACCGGCTCTGCCACTCAGTAACCCGTTACCGCTCTTCAGGTTCAGTGTCAGCAGGATCAGTGTCCTCACCGGCACTTTCGCTCTTTTCTGTACTTTCAACAGCCAGCGAATCCGACACTTCCTCTATCGGGCTCTCGCTTACCGCTTCCTCACCTTCATCAGGTTCAGTGTTGCTTCCATTGCCACTTATCAGTTCACGCTCCTGCTCAGACATCATACTGACAGCCTCTTTAGCAGAATCTATTAACCGGGTAGCGGACTCAGTGTCGAGTGACCTAATAACCAGAAGCTCTTCAACATTTTTCTGAGATAGATCAATAACAGAATAAATATTCTTTCCAAATATTTGGTCGGCCAGGGATTCCTCAACACCAGCTAAAGCAAGAATACTCTGATATCCCGGATCTTGCAGGTTGTTCCAACGCTGCTCACTTTTAACATCAATTCGCCATCCGAGCAGTCGCGATGCTAAACGTACATTCTGCCCCTGACGGCCAATAGCAAGTGATAATTGGTCGTTTGGAACAACTACCAGCATAGAATTTGCATCTTCATCGACACGAACCATACTTACATGAGCTGGCGCCAGCGCATTATATACATACTTGGCAGGATCAGGGGACCAAGTCACAATATCGATTCGCTCTCCCTGCAACTCCTGGACAACGTTCTGTACCCGAGAACCCTTCATACCAACACAAGCGCCTACTGGATCCACATCGCTCTCAGAAGAACTGACAGCAATTTTTGCTCGAAAACCAGGTTCACGGCTAACGCCCATAACACGAACGATACCTTCTGATATCTCAGGAACTTCCATTTGAAACAACTTGGCCAGGAAATCATCACAGGTTCTTGACAGAACTAACTGTGAATCACGGGATGTTTGTCTGACATCCATAAGAAATGCACGTATGCGATCCCCTTGCTTGAAAGAACGCTTGGGAATCTGCTGATCTTTGGGCAAAATAGCATCAGTCCGGCCAAGATTCACCACCATATTGCCACGCTCGAAACGTTGAACAATACCGCTGACTACCTCGCCCTTGCGATCCTTAAACATTTCAAAGATAACTTCACGTTCAGCATCTTTCATTTTATGAATTATTACCTGTTTGGCAGACTGTGCAGCAATCCTGCCCAGACCGGTAATATCTTCCATCTTTTCGCCAAGCTCATCCCCGAGCTGTACGTCAGGGTCCAGTGCTTTAGCCTCTGCATATTCGATTTCGGTCTGTTCATCCTCTGCATCTTCTACGACACTACGGAACTGAAACACCTCTACTTCACCGAATTCATCATTATAACGAACTTCAATATCACGCCTGCTACCCAGTTTTTTCCTAGCTGCAGACTGCACTGCTTCTTCAATGGCCTCAACCAGCAATCGTTTATCAATACCACGATCCCTGCTGATCTGGTCAATTATGCGTTTAAGCTCCGATACCATTATCTTGCTCCATCCTTAGTACTAACTACCCTATCTACATGAACACTCGTGCCAGTTATCACAAAATCTCCGCCACTAATTCTCATAAAGTGAGCCTGGCCTTCCTGATGTGCTCAAATGGTAATTGAACAATGCTCTGATCAGTTAAAACCAACCCGATACTCTCTTCTCCAACCTGCTGTATAACTCCATCAAATACTTTCTGGCCATTTATTTCTACACGCAATTTCACGCGTGCTTTTCTCCCAGCGAATCTTTTGAAGTCATGCATCGACCTCAGTGGCCGCTCTAACCCGGGAGAAGACACTTCCAGACTATATTGATGGTCAATCAGGTCTTCCACGTCGAGAAAATCACTTACCTCACGGCTAACGTCAGCACAGTGGTCAACAGTGATACCTTCTTCGTTATCTATAAAGACACGGAGCACCCAGCCGTGCTCTTCACGTCGGAACTGAACCTCAACAAGATCCAACCCAAGCGAAGGCAAAAGTGCACTCGCAAATTCTTCTATTTTTTCTATTACATAATCGCTCATCAGCACAAAACCTGCTCACCTGAAGTACAAGTTCACTGTCGACGTATTTTCCGGTAATTACAGGTGAAGTAACTCCGGTATCCAGGCATAAAAAAAAGCGGGCAAAGCCCACTTTCCAAAGCCTGCCTGCAGACAAACACAGGAGGTATGCCGACAAAATCGAGAGACAAACATCAACAACACATCTACTCGAATTAAAAGATAGGCTCAAGGAGCTTAAAAAGGAGCAACGATCCAATCTTTTAGTCAAGTAATTTAAACACACTTCAGGGCTGCTGTCAAGCGGGAACAACTAATCACATCTGGCCAAATTACAGAAAGACCAGAACTTATTTGTTCTGTTTCCCTATATATTATTAAAATGTCGGCTTGCGGCACACTGTACAATCCCCGGCCAACCCCAGCAATTAACAGACCGCAACCCAAACTGCCTTTACTAAACGCATTTATACCCTTTATTATTAGTCCCTTACCAATATAGTCCGTTATAAACTAATTTTAAAATATTTGAAAATACAATTGACAAACTGCAAACAGATATATACAACAACTGTCTATTTCCAGAGGGAAGCCTTCTCTGAGGAACGTGAGTACTATTTTATTTCATTCTCGACGATATCGTCGATTCACTGCTAGTCAATTAGTATTATCATTCATATATTAGTGCTGGCGTTTAGCATTTTTTTCTTGGTAAGCCCTTAGCTATAAAAACAAAGGCGCTTCCATAGATATTTCATCACTTTTCAATACATGACTTTAAAAACCCTTATAATAGCTGAAAAACCAAGTGTCGCTGGTGACCTTGCCAAAGTCTTGCCAGGCAAGTTTACACGATCTAAAACTCATTTTGAGAGTGATGATTACATCGTCTCCTATGCTATAGGACATCTTGTTTCCATCTGCTACCCCGAAGAAATTAATTCGGCATACCAGAAGTGGGATATGGCTACACTGCCAATTCTACCGGAAAAATTTCCTTTAAAAGGTCTAGATGGTACCAAATCACAGTTAAATGCTTTACAAAAGCTCATTCGTAGAAAAGATGTCGGAGAAATCATTAACGCCTGCGATGCGGGGCGTGAAGGCGAACTGATCTTCAAATATATCATCAACTTTGTCTGGAACAGCACCGTTGCCCAAAAGAGCTTCAAGCGATTATGGCTCCAGTCAATGACAACTGATGCGATCAAACAGGGCTTTAAAAATCTGCGGCCCAATGAAGAGATGACCACCCTTGAAGACACTGCTCTGTGCCGTTCTGAGTCAGACTGGCTTATAGGTATAAATGCAACCCGAGCACTCACCGGTTACAACTCAAGGAAAGGTGGCTTTTTTCTTACTCCCTGCGGCCGGGTTCAAACGCCTACGCTCTCTCTTATTGTGAAGCGTGAACAGTTTCGTTTAGGCTTTATACCCGTTCCGTACAGCCAACTACTGGCGACCTTTACTACCCAGGGAAGCAATTACATTGGTAAGTGGATTGACACGAGTTTCAAGAAAGACCCTGACAACGCTTACGCCAAGGCCGATCGCATATGGGAGCCGGAAAAGGCGTTTGAGATCCAAAAAAAATGTAGTGGCCAGCCAGCCGAGGTCGAGGAGTCCAGCAAACAGTCTACTCAGCGCTCACCCCAGCTTTATGACCTCACCTCATTACAGCGAGAGGCGAATTCCCGTTTCGGTTTTTCCGCTAAGAACACACTGAATCTTGCTCAGTCACTTTATGAACGCCATAAAGTACTTACCTATCCGCGTACTGATAGCAGATTTTTACCAGAGGATTATGTTCAGACTGTCAAGAACACGATCAAAAAACAGACAAACTGGCAATTCGGAAAGTTTGCTCAAATTGCCCTGGATAAAAAATACATACATCCTGATAAAAGAATATTCAATAACAGCAAGGTCTCAGATCACCACGCAATCATTCCCACAAATAATCTGCCATCGGAGCTATCAGAGCCTGAAGCCAAGATTTACCAAATGGTCGTTCAGCGCTTTCTTGCTGTATTTTTCCCAGCTGCGGTATACTTAAACACCAAGAGACTTTCTGTCGTATGCCAGGAGACTTTCCTTACGGAGGGCAAGATTCTTCTCGAGCCAGGCTGGAAGGCTATTTACGGTAGCGGCAAATCCACAGAAGAAGAACAACTCTTAGAGCCTGTGCCTAAAAACAGTGATGTTCTTTGCAAGTCTGTCGAGAAAGAAGATAAGGAGACTACTCCGCCACCACGTTTCACGGAAGCGACCCTGCTATCCGCCATGGAAAACTCTGACAAACTTGTTGAAGACGACGAATTAGCAGACGCCATGAAAGAACGTGGTTTGGGTACTCCTGCCACCCGAGCTGCTATCATTGAAAAGCTTATTAATGAGAAATATCTTGTCCGTGAGGGTAAAGATCTCACCCCTACCGGTAAAGCTTTTGAACTACTTTCATTGCTTGAAGCTATGAAAATAGAAGTTCTTGCATCTCCGGAAATGACAGGCGAGTGGGAGTTCAAACTGAACCAGATAATGAGAGGTCAGTTGACCAGAGAAACATTCATGAAGGAGATTCGTGATCTTACCCAGCATATAATTAATCAGATTAAAAACTTCGACAAAGAAGAAGTGCGGGCAGAAGCACCGTTCAGTCCTGTGGATGGTGTACGTTTTTTCAGTACCCCCACTGCCTGGATATCTGAAGACGAGAAAATTTCTATTCGTAAAATACTCGGTGGCAGAATTATGTCCGAAGAAGAGATTGTTCGGCTTTTAAAAGGAGATACTCTTGGTCCGTACAGTGATTTCCGGTCAAAACGCGGTAAACAATTTACTGCTTCGGTGCGCCTCACTGCAAAGAAAGTTGATTTCATTTTTGCTGGTTCAACCGATGATCTTGATATTGAGGCCATAAAAAAGGGACCATCTCTTGGCAATTCACCACTTGACCAAACTCCTGTCTATGATACACCAGCAGGATACATGTCAGAATCCACGCTGGATGGAGATGATAAAAAAGGACTTAAAATTGGCAAAATAATACTCTCAAAAGAAATCCAGCCCATCCATATTCAACAGCTCCTAAATGATGGCAAAACTGAGCTAATACAGGGTTTTATTTCGAAAAAAAGAAGACCATTTGACGCTTACCTGATACTTGAGAAAAATGGGAAAATACGTTTTGAGTTCCCTCCTCGTAAGCAACGCAAGAAGGCATAAACAATTTGACAGCCCTTAAAGAAAAGGGCAAAAGTAATTATGAAAAAAATCAAAAAAGAATACCGTGACAAGAGCGGATTTGAAATAGCTCAAGTATGTGCACAGGTTGCACGTGATCATAAAGCTGAAGACATTGTTGTCCTTGATGTCCAGGGTATGTCCTCATTCACTGACTATTTTGTCATCATGAGTGGACGATCTACCCGCCACGTTCAGGGGCTTGCAGAAAACCTAGAAGGTGCCTTGCGCTCTAAGAGGGTTAAGACCTCAAGAGCCGAAGGATTACAAGAAGGTATGTGGGTGCTCCTTGACTTTGACGATGTTGTAGTCCATATATTTTATCATGACCAACGGGCGTTTTATGACCTGGAAGGTCTATGGCATGATGCCGCGCGCGTCCAGCTTGAAGACGAAGAATAGGCTGTTTTCTCTATCAATAGTCTCCACAACTTCGAACTCACAATTATGCAATATTTAAGCACACGGGGCGGAATAGCCCACATTCCCTTTACCAGGGCCGTACTGATGGGGCTGGCCGAAGATGGTGGCCTACTTCTCCCAAGAACAATCCCACGCATTGGTATAGACACCATGTCTGCGTGGCAAGATCTTACCTACAGTGAGCTTGCGTTTGAGATTATGTCACGCTTTATTGATGACATTCCAAGCAGCGACCTTCGCTCACTTATTAACAAATCCTATGCCACATTTGACCATAAGGATGTGACACCATTAGTTCATTGCGGTGATTTGCACATCCTTGAATTGTTCCATGGGCCAACTCTTGCTTTCAAAGATATTGCCCTGCAATTTCTCGGGAACCTTTTTGAGTATCTTTTGGAACAAAATGATTCGGTCCTGAACATCCTTGGCGCAACCTCCGGAGACACCGGCAGTGCAGCCATCTACGGAGTCCGCGGCAAGGAAAGGGTAAACATCTTTATCCTGCATCCACATCAGCGCGTCAGTCCTATTCAGGAGAAACAGATGACCACGGTTCTCGATGACAATGTGTATAACATTGCAATCCGTGGTTCTTTTGACGATGGCCAAGCTATTGTTAAAAAAATATTCGGTGATGTGGAATTCAAAAATCAATACGCTCTTGGAGCTATTAATTCTATAAACTGGGCCAGAGTTCTTGCCCAGGTTGTTTACTACGTCTATAGCTGTATGCACATCAGCAAACACGAGAAAAACTCCACTCTTGATTTTGCTGTACCGACCGGTAACTTTGGTGACATTTTCGCAGGCTATATCGCCAAAAGAATGTTACCAGAAGGAACCATTCGGCGCCTGGTACTCGCCACAAATTCCAATGACATTCTTACCCGTTTTGTCAATGATGGTGACTACTCACTCAGTTCAGTGGTGCAGACCACAAGTCCATCTATGGATATTCAGTCTGCCTCCAACTTCGAGCGCTATTTGTATTATCTCATGGATAGCGAACCGGACCGCACTCGTGACTGCATGCAGGAATTTGCAACCAGTGGCAAAATTGATCTCAGTAGCTATCAAGATCAGATTCGACGCGATTTCATGGCGTCAGCCGTAACAGAAGAACAGGTTACAGAGACCATCCACGAATTCCACAAGGAGTTCAATTATGTCCTCGACCCACATACAGCAATTGGCGTAAAAGCAGCTCTTACCCATCACAAACAGGGTGTCCCCATTGTCTGCCTGGCTACTGCCCATCCTGCAAAATTTAGTGAAGCTGTAAATGCTGCTATCGGACAAGATCCTGATTCACCACCATCCCTTGCTGGTCTTATGGACAAGGAATCTCGTTGTGAACTGATGGACGCAGATACCAACATGATCCGAGACTATGTAAAAACTCACGCTAGAAATGGTTGACACGGATTTCTCTACACATGTAGCTAATGTTAACGAGTGTGTCGCATATCTACGCGACACACTCCCTTTTCTGCCACACACCATTATCCAACTGGGAACTGGGCTTGGAGAGTTTGCCAGCCAGATAGACGCGCAACTTGTCATACCCTATTCAGACATTCCTCACTTTCCGAAATCCACGGTCGAAAGCCATAAAGGAAATCTCATCCTCGGATTTCTTCAAGGCAAGCCAGTAGCTGCCCTCCAGGGTCGATTTCATTTTTACGAAGGGTATACAACACGTGCCGTAACCTTTCCCATCAGGGTACTGTCTCTTCTTGGTGCGAAAATTTTACTCCTTACAAATGCCGCCGGTGGGCTAAACCCACTAATACTCCCGGGATCGATCATGGTAATTCGAGATCACCTCAACTTCCTTGGCGAAAACCCTCTACGTGGTCCAAATATAGAGGAATGGGGACCACGTTTCCCAGATCTATCCATTCCGTACCATCCTGGACTGATCAAAACTTCACTGGATGCAGCACACCAATGCGGCTTGAAAAATGTAATCTCCGGAGTGTACGTCTGCATCCCTGGCCCGAGTCTTGAGACTCCGGCTGAAACCCGCTGGCTACGCGATAGCGGTGCAGATGCAGTGGGTATGTCCTCTGTGCCTGAGGTGGTAGTCGCAAAGCACGCAGGCATGGAAGTGCTGGGCCTTTCTGTTGTCTCAAATGTTAACGATCCTGACAACTTTAAACCCATTCTTCTTGAAGATATTCTCGAAACTGCGGCCCAAGTCACACCTCAACTTCAACAGCTCATAATTACTATTATGGAACGGCTGGAGTCAGTCTCCCTCTGACACTATTCAGCCACTTGCCTGCAAGTCTTTTCCATGGTATTTTTCTGCTTCAACCAGATACCTGCAGTTACTCGCTAGTTTTACAAATGCTTACCATTCTGACATCCTGCAAGGCCAGACATGCCACAATCAGATCTTATCCTCAGCGGCAAATACCTTCTTCCTGTCCCCTTTCAAGCCAGGCTTTTGTCTGATCACGCTCTTTATATCAGCAGAGACACCATAGTAGAAATTGGACCAACAAATAACCTTTTACAAAAGTACCCGGAAACCAAACAACTCCACACAGAACATGGTCTGATCATGCCGGGCATGATCAATACCCATACCCATGCCGCCATGTCATGCTTTCGTGGTATTGCTGATGATCTGCCACTAATGACCTGGCTCGAAGACCATATCTTCCCTGTAGAATCAAAACTCACCGGAGAGATGGTCTACCAGTCCACACTGCTTTCCATCGCAGAAATGATCAAGTCAGGCACAACAAGTTTTTGTGACATGTACCTCTTTGCGGGTGATGTTGCACGAGCAGCTCATGATGCCGGGATACGCGCATGGATCGGTGAAGTCATTTATGATTTCCCATCTCCCTGCTATGGTGAGCTGGAAAACGGGTTCAGCTATATTCGTGAACTCTTTGAGCATTACAGAAGCCATACATATATAAACATCACTGCTGACCCGCACAGTGTTTATACATGTTCTCCCGACCTGCTAGTCCGGCTTGGAAAAATCTCCGCCGACGAAAATTGTCTTTACCATATCCACCTTTCTGAAAATCAGACAGAGGTGGCAACATGCATGGAGAGATACGGCTACTCCCCAACACAGCACCTTGAAAACCTTGGTTTATTAAATAGTAAGACTCTTGCTGCTCACTGTGTTGTACTTCAACCAGAAGAGATTCAACTCCTTGCCGAGCGTAAAGTAAAAATAAGTCACTGCATAGAATCAAACATGAAACTCGCCTCTGGACTGGCCCCGGTTATCGAACTGCAGACTGCCGGAGCTACCGTTTCCATAGGAACAGATGGTAGTGCCAGTAACAATGATGTGGATATGTTCGGAGAAATGAGCAGTGTCGCTAAGGTCCACAAGGCATACCGCCTGGACCCCACTGTCATGGACGCAGAAACCGCCTTACAAGCCGCAACTCTCGGTGGAGCGACAGCCCTTGGCGCTGAGAAGCTAATAGGCGCACTTCAGCCAGGAATGAAAGCTGATTGCATCGTGCTTGATATGAATCAACCACACCTGACTCCATGCTACAATATTCCCTCCCACCTGGTATACGCAGCAAGAGGAAGTGATGTTATCCACTCAGTCATTAATGGACAGATAGTAATGCAAAACAGGGAACTGACGACTATTGACGAAAAAGAAATCCTCACCCATATGACATCTATGGCTAAGAATCTTGGTAAAACCAGATAAATCAGAATCACCCCAGCCTCTTTATTGAGTAATAATGTTAAATTTCCTTCAGGCGTGTGAGCAATCAACCCACAAGAATTGTTAAGAAATTTGCTCAGGTGTATACATCGTCAGTACATTTCCGGTTTCAGCAACATACTTGACTTTCTCAACATACTACTCTAAAGTCTCGGTGGTAGATTTCCTGACCATCTGCCGTGCCCGGAGAATGGCCGGTTTACAGTTATTTTTTATGCTGAGGTATAATTATGTTTGGACTTGGTATGCCAGAACTGATAGTGATTCTGGTAATTATTGTAATTATTTTCGGAGCTGGAAAGCTCCCTGAAATAGGTTCTGGAATTGGTAAAGGCATTAAAAATTTCAAAGAGGCTACCCGCCAGGATGATGCTGCCAAAAAGCTTGACGAAGAAAAAAAGGATGATGACAAAACTGCATAACAACCAGTTTCAAGCATCTATTACTAAATAACAGGAGCACTTCATGTTTGGACTCGGTACCCCTGAACTCATTGTCATCTTAGCTATAGCCGTACTTATTTTCGGGAGCAAAAAGCTTCCGGAAATTGGTGAAGGACTTGGAAAGGCAATTTCTTCCTTTAAAAAAGGCGTCAGTGATGTCGAAGACAGCACCAAATCTTTAGTAGATGACATCCCTGGGGTAAAAGAGGCCGCAGAAATAAAGGAAAAAGTGGCCCAGGTTAAAAATATAGGAAAAATCATCAAATGATGGCTCCCATATTCTGAAACTACGTTCCCTCGACCCGGACATAAAGGCCGATTGGATAAGAGTCTTTTATTAAGCTCTTTTCAAAATCGGCCTTTGTTATCAACCAAGATAATTGCTTTTATCATCCTGCAGTTTGAATAATCGCTGAAGCAGCCAGTCCTGTTGCTTTTCTATTTTCTCTTCTCTATGCTGCATCGCAGCAATATTCGCAACACGCCGTCGATGCTTGGCAAGCATCTCCTGCAACTCCAGTATTGCCATCCGTAACTGTGTAGATAAACCAAATGTAATGGTGGATTGATCTTCTTCAACCGTTCCAAGTTTCACCTCACTCAAAGGGCGAACACCACCATTTTCTGTAACAAAGATTCCTGATTGAGCAATTTGACCAATTACCCTGCCGGAAGAATCCTTTAAGTTAAAATGGGCTTCTGCGCTTGCTAAGGACAAAGCCCCCACTCCTGCCTCTTCAAGGCTCACCAGTTTCCCTGAATCACTGCCTCCTGCCATCCAAAGCTGCAGTTGTTCGAAAACCGGATCATTTTCATCGATCCAATTATTGCCATCAACATCATAAATGCTGAGCTCGTCATAACCGTATCCACTCTCTGGACCAAAAAGCTCTAGTCCATTATTCACCACACCATCACGGTTTTTGTCTAGCACCAGAAATCCACTCCCGGATTTCAAACTACTTATTTCTTCTTTTTTCCCATCACAGTTTAAATCAAACCTGAATGTACTGTTATCAAGGACACTCAGTCCATCGTTAAAACTGAGTACAAGAGGGTCAATGAAGCGTGATGAGAGAATACGCAAACCACTCTGCCGCACGACCTCCTCACGCTCAAGTAACAGGTCAAGCTTCAAATTAATCTCTCTTCCGTCTGCTGTTCTCAGTGTGCCTGAAGTACGAACCTCAAGTTTTTCCTGACGATATTCGAATAGGTCAAGACCAAGAGTTACCTCCATTCCTGAAGACGAAATCCGATGCCTCACATGTTGATCTCCGTTGTTTGGTAAAACCTGCCCTGCCTCTGATTCGTCACGAAACTCCGTTATTTCCACCTGCTGGTCAAGCACCTGGGAAACTATCTTTCCCACAAACTGCTCTTCTGAATAGTTGTGGGAAAGAGTGTTGCCCACTCCTGTAACACGAGAAACGGATAAAGCGCTGTTCTGCTCTTTGCTGGCAACTGTACGTGAAGATCCCGCATCTGAAATAGTGGGGTTAAACTGAAAACGATCTCTCGATTGTGGCGATCCGTTTATTATCGCCTGTACTCCGTATTTTGTGTTTACTTCCGTGTAAACCGTAGACGCATCCATGCCAAGAGTTGAAGATGTGATAATCATGACTATACCTCCTGGTTCATCACAGTAACGGTTTATATTCCTCTCTTTTCGGCACGAACACACTAAAAATATAGGCTTGTTTTGCAGGTCAAACCGTCACTGGCATTTTTCTTGACTTTCTCGTGGTGTTTCTTTATACATATGTGTTCAGTAGTACTGCACCATCCTTAGTCTTTGTTCATCCGGCAGGAACCCCCATCCCGGCTTGTACCTCTTAAGACGTTTTTAATTTTGCCCTCTCGGGCATTTTATATTTTCTTATCATCAGGAGAACCTATGTGTCGTTTAGCATTAAAGACAGCGAATGAACCATTCTCTCCATACGAAGTACTTCAAGCTATGGAGGCCATGAAGGAGGGTTATGATGGCTCCGGGCTAGGTCTTTTGCTTCGTGGAATGGAATTTGAGGACTTTAAATACAATCCCCGCTTTCCAATTCTCTCAGGAATTGCTCATTCAAGAAAAGCTGAGCAGCGTATGGATGAGTATATGGATGATTGTGGTTACGAGTTAAAATATGACCACCGCTTCACCATAGCCCCCGAAAAAATGGAAAACAAAGCCCGTTATCGCTATTTTTTACGAGCCTACCGGATGCCGCCCATGTACAAGGACAGGCCCACCGAGGAGCGTGAAGAGGCGTTACTGCAGACTCGCCTTGCACTGCGTAAGCTGGGTGAAGACAACAATAACGATCTAACGGTATTTTCCTTCTATCCCGACGTGGCCATGATTAAAGAAGTCGGCTGGCCTTTACAAATCGGAGACGGACTCTCTCTCTGGGATGGTCAGATTAAGTCCAGAGTATGTATGGCCCAGGGCAGGCAGAATACTAATTATGGAATTAACCTATACGCATGTCATCCCTTCTTTATTCAGGGTATCGCCACCATGACCAATGGTGAAAATACAGCGTTTGTTCCAATTCGTGACTGGCTGATAGGGAAAAACATACCTGGTTATTTAGGTTATCAAAGTGATTCAGAGGTCTTTGCTCATATCCTTCATTACACTTTAAAAAAACTCAACCTCCCTCTTGAAGCTTATAAACACATAATTACTCCCCTTACCTCTAAAGAGCTTGAGGCTCACCCTCAGGGAACGTTTTTGAAGGGGCTGAGAGATTCATGCCGTCGTTTGATCATTGACGGCCCTAATGCTATTATCGGCACCCTGCCTGATGAGACCTGCATGCTGGTTATGGACCAGAAAAAGATGCGTCCGGCAACAGTTGGCGGCCGTGATGGTGCCTGGGCAATAGCTTCTGAGCTATGCGGCGTCGACGCAATGGTTCCCGACCGGGACCCCTCTCTCGACTTTCAGCCTATGCGTGAACATACAGTGATTATCCCTCCTCACAGAAAGGAATTAGACATATGGTCTCAACACGATCAGTTTCAGTTACCCCAAGTAGCCTGACATATACAGATGTACCATGGATCATCCAGCATCGTGAGGATCGCTGTACATTTTGTGGCCAATGCACTGCCGTCTGCCCGAAAGAAGCTATCCAGCTCACCTATCGCCGCCAGCGTGTTCCAAAGCTTGAGATATTAAGCAAAAAGCGAGGCAGTGACTATAAGACATCTGTTGGTATTAAACAGAAATTAACCATGAACAATGCCTGTATCGGTTGCGGCATGTGTTCCATGGTCTGTCCCAACGAGGCGATCCTGCCAGTTGCTAACACCAACGAAAACAGGGCTGTCTTTTTCAATAACCAAAAAGGTGAACCCAGTAAACGTGGTGGCCGACGGAATGTTGAAGGTCCAACACTTCTTGATCGCATCATGTTTGATCGCATCTCCATGCTAACAGACCCGGCATTGGACGCTGGTAGACATGAATTTAATGTTACCACCACTCTTGGTCGGGTACTTTCACCTGAAGACTTCCTGGAAAAAACCATTAATGGTGGCTGGATTCCTCCGACGAGGGAAATATTCCCGTTCGTTATCGGCTCCATGTCCTTTGGTGCACTCTCGCCTAATATGTGGCTTGGTTTGCTTCAGGGCGTTGCATATTGCAATGAGGTCCTTGGCATTCCTGTTGTTATGTGTACTGGCGAAGGTGGTTGTCCGCCATGGGTTCTCAAAAGCCCATATCTTAAATATATTATCCTGCAAATAGCTTCCGGTTATTTTGGATGGGATGAAATCATTCGTGCCATTCCGGAAATGCAATGTATGCCTGCCGCAATAGAGATCAAATATGGCCAGGGTGCCAAACCCGGTGATGGCGGATTGCTGATGTGGTACAAGGTTTCAAAACTTATCGCTCGCCTGCGAGGTGTTCCTGAAGCCGTAGACCTTCCATCGCCGCCAGTTCATCAGACTCTCTACTCCATTGAGGAGAGTGTCATGAAGATGATTCAGACCATGTCCATGGCCTTTGAGCATAAAGTTCCTGTGTATCCTAAAATTTCTGCCTCTACTTCGGCTAAATCAGTTCTCAACAACCTCGTGCGCAATCCATACGCAGCAGGGCTTATGATTGATGGTATCGATGGCGGAACAGGTGCTGCGTACAACGTATCAATGGATGCAACCGGTCACCCGATAGCTTCCTGCGTACGTGAATGCTACCTTGACCTAGCAGTTCAGGGCAAGCAGAACGAAATTCCTATCTTTGCTGCCGGCGGTATTGGTAAAAACGGTAACGTTGCCCAAAATGGTATGGCCCTTGTCATGCTTGGTGCTTCCGGTGTCCATATAGGTAAATATATCATGCAGGCAATCGCAGGTTGTCTCGGTAACGAGAAAAATCGCTGCAACGTCTGTAATGTTGGCATCTGCCCCAAAGGTATCACCAGTCAAAGCCCGAAACTCTACCGACGCCTTGACCAGGATAAGGTGGCCGAACGTGTTGCTGATGTTTTCATGGCAATAAACACTGAAGTGAAAAAGATTATGGCTCCACTCGGTCGTTCCCAGAGTCTGCCGGTAGGCATGTCCGACGCTCTTGGCATCGCTGACAAGGCTGCTGCTGAAAGATTGCAGATTAAATATGTCTGTTAAGGACGCCAACGAAAAATGCAAATTACAGAGCACCGCCAGGCGGTGGTTGCTCTAGTATCAGACATGAGGAGTTACCAGTGACTACGACTGTGATTAAAGGCCTTGATGATAACGGCCAGCGAATCAGTTCCATGGATTTTGAGAAATTGGTACGTAAGGGAGCAGCCGAATCAGCATCTCTTTCTCTTGAAACCTATGGTCAACATAATATAGGTATTCGGCTTGGGCGGGAAAATGGGCTCAATATCCGATTAAAAGGACCCTCTGGCCAGCGTCTTGGTTGTATGGGCATGCCCGGCACACGTATTACCTGCGAAGGTGCTACTTCAGATGATGTTGGCTATCTAAATATTGGCGCAGAAATATCAGTACTTGGTGATGCCACTAATGGTGCCTGCAATGCCATGGCAGCAGGCAAAGTATACATTGGCGGCTCTATAGGTGCTCGCGGGCTTACAATGACCAAGTGGAACCCGGAATATGATAAACCGGAACTGTGGATTCTTGGTTCAACAGGCGATTCCTTTGCGGAATTCAATTGCGGCGGAATTGCAATTGTCTGCGGAGTTAACGCAAAAAATCCCGAGAATATTCTTGGTTATCGTCCTTGCGTTGGTATGGTTGGTGGTACAATCTACTTCCGCGGTAAGACCGACGGTTCTTTCTCGAAAACCAATGCCCGCCTTGACAAACCTAACGATGAGCAGTGGGCATGGCTTTCCGGCCAAATGCCTGCATATCTCAAGAATATCAGACGTGAAGATCTGCTAGAAACACTCACAATACGTGAAGAGTGGCAGGTACTTATCGCTGTTACCCCGCAGGAACGTGCCCTCATGTGGTCAGGGCCCATGGCCATGGCTGAGTTTAGAGATGAACACTGGAACCGTGCACTCGGTGGAGATCCTCTTCGCGACCTCGCTCCTGGCCTGGACAGAAGTCCTATTCCTGCAATTGTCACAGATGAGTTGCGACGTAAGAAACCCTGGTGGGCAAACTGTGAATCCGCAGCCCCATGCACCTACTACTGCCCTGTCCACATCCCAACGGTAGACAGACTCAGGCTAATCCGTGAAGGTAAAGGCGAAGAAGCATATGAATTGCTTCTTCGATATACCCCTTTACCCGCATCAGTTTGTGGTGCAGTCTGCCCCAATCTCTGCATGGAAAACTGTTCCAGGGGTGGCGTAGATGACTCCATAGACGTTTCAGTACTTGGCCGTGCTGTCAGCGACTTCCCTGCGCCCAAAGCTCCAGAGTCCCTTGGCAAAAAGGTAGCAATTATTGGTGGAGGACCAGCAGGAATGAACGTTGCGTGGCAACTCGCTCTCGCCGGAATTAAAGCCCACATATTTGAAGCAGGTGATCAGCTGGGCGGAAAACTTGCCCAGGTTATCCCTTGGGAAAGACTACCTCAGGCTATCTGGGACATGGAAATTAAGCGGTTCACTGAAATGGAAAACATTGAAGTGACATTGAATACACCTATGACTAAATCTGCTTTTGCCGATTTACACGATCAGTTCGACTATATTGTCATTGCTATCGGAACGCATGAACCCCGCCGGTTGCAGTTCCCCGGCCACGAACGCGTCTTCACTGCTCTGGATTTCTTAAAATCCGCAAAAGGCCCTTCCCCAATGCAAGTTGGGAAAGAGGTTGTTGTCATCGGTGCCGGTAATGTCGGTTGCGATGTAGCCTGTGAAGCGTACCGACTTGGTGCTGAAAAAGTGACTCTTGTCGATATTCAGAAGCCACTGGCCTTTGGTAAAGAAAAAGATGCTGCTGAAGCGCTAGGTGCAAAATTTCGTTGGCCGGTCTTGACCAAGGAAGTTACAGCAGAAGGTCTTATCACTACAGATGGCGATCTCATTCGCGCACAGACAGTCTTTATTTCTATTGGCGATGTACCTGCACTCTCCTTTATGCCGGATTCAATCGAGACACTTACGGTGGGCGGTGCAAACTGGATAACTACCAATAAGGCCCACGTCACCTCAAATAGCAAAGTCCTTGCAGTAGGCGACGTGGAAAAGCCCGGTCTCGCAACGAATGCTTTAGGCGCAGGCAAAGAAGCTGCTGAATTTATTATTGCAGAATGTAAGGGAATCGAATGGAAGCCATTTGAGAAACCCGTCGTTCTACAACAGGCTTTGACCATCGCTCACTATGTTCCGACTGATCGTGGAACAACAGAATCTGACCAGGCAGACCGTTGTCTGTCCTGTGCATCCTGCCGTGATTGTCATCTTTGTGAAACTATCTGCCCCACAGGGGCAATTAGCCGTAAAGAACTTACAGCCAACGCACTCAGTATTGGTGGAGCTGTGGAGGAAAGTTTTGAGTATGTCTCTGACGATAAGAAGTGTATAGCTTGTGGCTTCTGTGCGGATACGTGCCCATGCGGTATCTGGACCATGAATCCATATTAAAGACCAGCCTGTTCGTCTCAGCCGTAACACACCCGCTCGTATTTCGATACCTGCGGGTGTACTTTTTTCAGCCTACAGATTTATTTACGAGCGAAGCGTAAATAGACGTTATAGTTACTACGATCTATATCAGCCGGTAACATGCTGGCATCAGGAACCATAATTGTGAGTACCCGCCCCTTCAACGGATCTTTTACTTTGCGCCCCCGCCTTTCCATCCCTGAAGGCCCGGCGATGCCCTTACGTGGTTGCCGAACATGTAGAAGCTGTGCCTCAACCACAGTGGTATTTTTTTCGGCTGGTTTACCAGGCTGAGCAGCAAGTGGTGGCATTGCACCGATTATTATTTCCATTTTTCAAGCCCTTAATTTACATAGACACCTTGTTCATCACCCATTTCGACGCATAACTCAGGTCCTCAGAAAGACTTCCCCCTCTCCAAATCAAGCAGAAACCTTTTTGTTACTATTCCGGAAGCAAATCCTGTCATTTGCCCTCCCTTACCAACTACTCGATGGCAGGGAATAATCACCGGTATTGGATTTTTATTTGCAGCCTGCCCTACCGCCCTCGCAAGATGAACACCACCAAGCCGTATGGCAATATCACCATACGTGACTGTTTGACCAAAATTGATGGCAGCAATCTCAGTCCAGACACGCTGTTGAAATACAGTTCCACACGGTTTGACTGGCAAATCAAATACTTTCAGTTGCCCCGCCAGGTATAATTCGATCTGTTTCTGGGTAGACAGGTGTACCATGGTTGGATCACATGGTGCCAGATGGACATTTTGCTTATTCAAAACAAAATCAACAGAGTAGAGGAAATCTGTATCAGCAGAAAGCACAAACCCCAGGACCGGGCAATGTACGTGAGGGGTTATGGAAAAATAATACTTCATACAGGTGTGCTCTTTAATTGACGATAATTTATGCATATAACGAGTTGTTCTTGATATATATTTACCTTATCCAAGCAACTCCGTCACGTTTTCTTGACAGGATGATTGTTGCATGGGTATTCTATTTTGCAATTCTAATAGTGATTAGTGAGCTGCCAATGGATGACATCCTAAAAAAAATTCTTGTTCCAATCAAAAATACTCAGGATATTCGTGGCATTGCTATGCCAATCGGACTGGAATATCTGCAGCTCGTTATAACTGGACCTCCAGGTGCAGGGAAATCATACTATATCAACCAGATAGGTGGGTGGCCTAACGAAGGATATATCGATCTTACCCGTAAGGGATGGTGGCGCGATCAGACACTCATTTACCGACCACGAGAAGTTCATCTCGGCATGCCCTTCAAAGGCACCAAAGAGCCACTAACAGTTTTTGACAAAGAGTGGCTAGACTCATCACCACATCCTATTCTTGAAACCACACGAATACGGATACCACCCAATGGTGAACGGTTGTTTCAATCTAACTGGCGTGACAGGTATATTTTTGAATTCCTGCTACCGGACCCTGAAACAATATTCTCACGCCGTAAAGCTCGCCAAAACCAGGGCTACTTTCCTGTCGATGCTGCACTCACAGAAGAGATGGTCCATGCCCAGATACTGGCGTATCAGGAAGTTGCCCTCTACATGCATCGAGCCGGTATGAACATCTATCTGCGAAAAGGACTTGAAGGTCCACCCATGCGTATTGCCGAAAAAGGGGTGGCGGCTGTTCCCAAATGGGCAATCAGCAGGAAAGTTCCTCGTCCAAGCCTTCGAACCCTGGCTGGCTGGAAACAGCTGCTAGGCTTTAGGCAAAGTAGTTGGTTCACTATTACTAATGACGTGCTGAGGATAAAAGGTGTAAACAGAATTGCCCATGACGGAAAAACCTTTGAAATGCTTCTTGGAGATCAGCGGCTCTGCTTTCACCCCGAGATTCCCCTCGGTGTAAAACGTAATGCCATGAAAAAGAACTGGATCATCAACACTCCACATGCATGCTCTACTATTGCCCCTGCAGGGTTTGTCCGAATAAAGGTTGGTGAAACTGTTATTATTGGAAGATCAAACAAGGAATATGATGATATACTTCACTTTTCACCCAAAGTGGCCAAACGACATGTCACTATCACCAACACACGCGGTGATCTCACAATTACCCCGCTAGATGAAAATGCCGGTGTAAAGCTTGTACGATTCGATGATCTCGATTATCGCGAACGTCTGGCAACGACGCGCTACAAATCGTTTCAGTACATCCGCCAGCTCTATGGCCAACCAATTCAGATGCTCTCCCCAAAAGTAGCTATAGAGCGTATACGGCGTGTCAATGAGCTTATGGAACACGAACCATTACGTCCCCTTACCCGTGATGGACAACCCGGTGGCATTATCGACCTCCAGCAGCGGGCCATACCCGTAATCGCTGGTGACCTTCATGCGGAAGTTGACAATCTCTTGAAAATATTAAGTGAAAACTGTCTTCTTGGCTGTCTACGCTCAAAGTCAGCTACTCTTGTCCTCCTCGGTGATGCAATCCATTCTGAGAACATGGATGAAATGGAGGATATGGATAGTTCCATACTTATGATGGATCTAATTTTCACGCTTAAGCTTAGGTTTCCAGAAAATTTTTTCTACATTAGGGGAAACCATGACAGCTTTGATGCCAATATTAGTAAAAATGGTATTTCACAGGGTGTTTTAATGCGGGAACGGCTCCTAGAGCTGCGAGGAGAGGAATATGTACAGGAAATGGAACAATATTATACCAGACTCGCCTATATTGTAAAATCTCCGTATTTTTATGCCACCCATGCAGGCCCACCCCGTTCGTCTGCAACTCTTGAGGAGCTGATACATATTAATGATCATGAAGCACTCACCCGAGAGGTCACCAAAAACAGACTCCAACGCCCCAATTATCTGGGTGGCTATAATAAAAGGGACATCAAAAAATTTAGAAAAACATTAGAAGTACCCAAAGGAACACCTTTTGTAGTTGGACATACTCCTCTTGATCCATTTGGTTCTTTTTGGAAAAATGTCGGTGCCATCAAAAACCATCATATAATTTTTAGTGCTCATCAGCATGGACCGGCCATATTCCAGAGTATCAAAGATGAACTTATACCTCTTAGCTACCCTGCTGAGCCACTGGTCCAACTCATCAACAATCTTAAATAACCAGAACACCGGTGTGGGCTCAGAGCCCCAGCAAACTCAGCCGCCGTTGTTATCTCAATGGGCTGTTTGGGCTATTCCCCGTCATCAACAAACTGTAACAACCTACTATCCAATCCCTTATAATGTTCATTCCATGACAGTTTATTCCAAAGGAAGAAATTTCATCAAATTGAAATATTAAATTTATGTTAGCTTTTGGTTATTCTCCTATTTTTACAATCTTTTCTCTCATTTCAGGAGACGGATAAATTAACATTAATAGTGGCTTTTGTCCCTGCTTCAGAGTAAATTAACCGACTCTGAACATAATCTTAACATAGATGATTTGAGTAATTTAAACGGGTTTTTCTCTCAATTTCACCACTCATTTTCTGAGACTAAATTCAGGCTTATGGTGTTTTCATTACTTTAAATGTACCTTGACATTTAGAATTTTGTTCAAAATCGAGACGTATTGCATATTTTACCACAAGCATATAAATTCTATCTTGAGGATATAATTTGCACTACAACGACGAAGTTGGGAATATTTTAAATTTTTCAGAGTTACCTTTAAATCTTTAGACGAATAAATGTATATCCATGGTGTTTTCGAAATACTTCAAGGCACCAATATCCCATTTCCTTTAAGAGGTTTGTGATCCATGCCTATACGATCAACCACTGCTTTGTCGGGCCTGTTCCGACGATCACCTTTCAAGCCCATACAAGAGCACATGCGGGTAGTGTTCTCCTGTATTTGCCTGGTACCACCTTTGTTTGATGCAATTTACGCCAAAAATTTTGATCAAACTCAGGATATGGCTAAACAGATCAGTGAACTTGAAACTGAAGCCGATAAGATTAAATCTACGTTTAGGCTGAATATGCCAACGTCGCTTTTAATGCCTGTCGACAGGAAAGATCTTCTAGGCTTAATAAGTGACCAGGATGCCATTGCTGACACTGCCGAGAACATCAGCCAGATCGTTACCTACCGAGATATGGATGTACCTGAAGGTCTCAAAGCTTTGCTCGACGAGCTGCTTGAAGGTACAATGGAAATCACTTCTGACGCGAAAGAAATGATAGAGCGGCTTGATGAGTTACTGGAAGTTGGATTTGGCGGAAGGGAGATAGACAATATCTCCGGAATGATTGCCGGAGTACGGCGCAGCGAACACAACATTGACAACATTCTTCATCGAGCCAGACGTGCACTTTTTTCAATAGAAAATGAACTTGATCCGGTCTCCGTTATGTTCTGGTATACCATTTTGGAACATATCGGTAACATCTCCAATCAGGCTGAAAATATAGCAGACAGACTCCTGTTATTCCTGTCAAAATAAGAGGATCAAATGGAAATTATTGCAACGTATGGAACCGTCTTGATTATTCTGGCGGTGATTTTCGGCTTATACATGACATGGGGTATTGGTGCTAATGATCTAGCCAATGCAATGGGTACCTCGGTTGGCGCAGGCGCGGTTACCGTTAAACAGGCAATCTGTATTGCCATCATCTTTGAGTTTCTTGGTGCAGTAATCGCTGGTGGCCATGTTACCAAAACTATTCGTAAAGGCATCATAGATCCTTCTGCGATTATCAACAATCCTGAAATCCTTGTATATGGAATGCTGGCTTCTCTTTTGGCCGCCGCCTTCTGGTTGATGATAGCCTCGACAAGAGGCTGGCCGGTATCAACAACTCACTCTATTGTTGGAGCTTTAATCGGTTTTGCCATTGTCGGAATAGGCCCGGATTCCGTTAAGTGGGGCAAAGTCGGAAGTGTAGTGGCCAGCTGGGTAATTTCTCCTGCCGTTGGAGGTACCATATCCTTCCTCCTGGTCATGAGTACCAAAAAACTTATTTTTGACACAGAACACCCCTTAAGAAATGCTAAGAAATACGCACCTTTCTACATATTTCTAGTTGGTTTCATTATATCACTGGTTACACTCTTTAAAGGGTTAAAACATCTGAGCATTGATCTCAACCCCGCACAAAGTATTGGTGTCGCCGTCTGCATCGGCCTCATGACTGCTGGCCTCGGCTGGTTCTTCATTCGCAATATCAAAGAGGATATTGGCACAAATAGAGATTTCCATTTTGCCAGCGTTGAGAAAGTCTTTACTCCCATGATGCTGTTTACAGCCTGCTCGATGGCCTTTGCCCATGGCTCCAATGATGTCGCAAACGGTATTGGGCCGCTCGCCGCCGTTGTCAGTATCGTCAGTTCCGGGGGTGAGGTTATGCAAAGCTCTGAGCTTCCTGTCTGGATTCTACTCCTTGGCGGCGGCGGTATAGTTCTTGGTCTTATCACCCTTGGTTACCGGGTCATGCTCACTGTCGGCAAAAAGATTACAGAGCTCACTCCTTCACGAGGATTTTGCGCTGAACTTGCTGCTGCAATCACAGTAGTGCTGGCATCCCGTACAGGACTGCCTGTTTCGACTACCCATATCCTTGTGGGCTCGGTACTTGGCGTAGGTCTTGCCAGGGGTATCGGTGCACTTGATCTTCGTGTGGTCCTGAACATTGTTATTTCATGGCTGGTAACTCTTCCTGCTGGTGCCATTATGTCCATGCTGTTTTTCTTTACCCTCAAGGGCATTTTTGGCTGATTAACACGGACCAGATTCTCAAAATTACAGGCCGTCACGTCGTTGTGCGTGACGGCCTTTTATCGTCTTATTGTTCCTTACGGCTACACATACATGAATTCTCACAACGTGTTATTTTCTTGTAATAGAGGTTCAACTATTGTAGCGTAGCGTTTGTCCTAACACATTTCAGATCACGCATAGCGTTTCTCGACACCATTCTTGCATTCTCCTTGCATTACGTTGCCGACAAAGTTCCGTGCTGGTCACAGCTTCAAGGAGAAACTGAGTGAAACTCTTTATTGGCAACCTGCCTTATGATATTAACGAGGCGGAAGTCCTCGAACTCTTCAACCAATATGGAGAAGTAGTAAATGCAAATCTTGTCATCGACCAGTTTTCTGGCCGCTCAAAAGGATTTGCTTTTATAGAAATGGCGACCCGCACTGAGGGTCATCGCGCCATGGAAACGTTGAATAAGCAGGAATACAAACACCGTCAACTTGTCTGCCGTGAAGCAAAACCACAAAAAAAAGGTAAGAATCGCAGATAAGAACATCCTACTGAGAAGAGCACTACCCAATCACTATACATGAAAAAGTAGCGCAGCAGTATTTCCTTACTTGCCTCAAAAGGTTATTTCAGGTAATACCTCCACTCATCTATACGGGCACATGCCCAAGTAACCCACCAGTACCCAGACAATTGTAAAGGTTCTGGTGACCCCATTATTTCACAGGAGTATCAGCAATGGCAGAAGGAACAGTAAAATGGTTTAACGATGCAAAAGGTTTTGGTTTTATCGAGCAGGACGGTGGCCAGGACGTTTTTGTGCATCATTCATCTATTCAAACCGATGGGTTCAGATCTCTCGCTGAGGGTGAACGTGTCAGTTTTGAGATAACAGATGGTCAGAAAGGACCATCTGCGCAGAACGTAACCAAGATTTAAGGTTACTTGGAAGTCCAAGGGGTGCATTGAGTCTTTCAATGCACCCCTTTCGTGTTTCACGTTCCCACTACCCGCTTGACGTTGTATTCTCTAATCTAGATTTCTTGTTTTACCCATGAACTCGCGCCAAATAGGAGCCGCTGTTCGTCCACCACTTTCCTTGCTGCCAAGCGTCTGATTCAAGTCATGCCCTACCCAGACACCAGCAATATAATTCCCATTGAAACCAACGAACCAGGCATCCCTGTTATTGTCTGATGTACCTGTTTTACCACCTGTTTTCCCTGGAAGACCACCAGCTCTCTGCCCGGTACCCTTCCTGACTACATCTTCAAGCATCCTGTTCATCTGCAATGCTGTACCTTTCTGTATACTCTGTATTCGTTGGGGAGACGATGGCCGGTGTTTGCTACCATTTACAACTATGTTTTCAATGAATGACGGTTCGACATATGTTCCATTATTCACAAACGTTCCATACGCAGCTGTCATTTCCAAAAGAGAAACATCAACTGCTCCCAAGGCAAGAGAAAGGTCAGGAGGCATTTTTGCAGTAATCCCGGCCGCAGAAGCAACAGCATGTACTCGCTTCACACCTACTTTCTGCATCAACCTGACAGTTGCGATGTTGTAGGAATGTGCAAGCGCATCTTCCAGAGTCGTATCACCATGATATTTACCAGAGTAGTTTTTGGGTTGCCAGGTTCCAGCACGCCCACCGGCAATGGCCAGCGGAGCATCACTGATAATTGATTTTGGCTTCCACCCACTCTCAAGAGCGGCAGCATAGACGAAGGGTTTGAAGGTAGATCCGGCCGGTCTTTTGGCCTGGATAGCTCGGTTAAACGGAGATAGAGTATAGTCTGCCCCGCCAACGAGTGCTCTCACCTTCCCACTATCCTTCTCCAGGCAGACCAAAGCGCCCTGTGGCTTCTCTTTGGAGCGATCATTTCGAAGCACTTGACGTGATTTTGCTGCTTTCAGACCACTTTGAACGGCTATTGCTGCGTTTTTCTGAAGTTTAGCATCCAGATATGTATATATTTTAGCACCAGCCTGCTGCAAAGGCTGGCCTAGAATTTCTGCTGCCTGTTTTCTGACTGTATCTATATAATAACCGTTTACGCCTGCTCTACCCTTTTCTGATTTACCAAAAGTAATACCAGCTTCATAAGACGCCAGCGCCTCTTCATTGGTAACATAACCGTCTTCTGCCATGCGATTTAACACATAACGTTGCCGAGCGCGTGCACGCTCAAAGTGTCTCAAAGGGGAATAGCGCGAAGGTGCCTGGGGTAAACCAGCAAGCAAAGCAACTTCTGCAAGATTGAGAAGTGATGCTGGTTTATCAAAATAGACCTGAGCGGCAGCTTCCACACCGTGAGTGCCTTCCCCAAGATAGATCTGATTCAGATAAATATAGAGAATCTCCTCCTTGGTAAGTAACGTATCAATACGCCAGGCAAGGATTGCTTCCTTGAATTTACGAATGTATGTCTTCTCAGGTGTGAGCAAAAGGGCTCGCGCCACCTGCTGTGTTATGGTTGATCCGCCCTGGCTTTTTCGGCCACTTTTGATATTTACAAAAACAGCGCGAAACACAGAGACAAGATCCAGACCAGGATGTTCAAAAAAACGTCCATCTTCAGCAGCAACAAACGCTTTCCCAAGTAATGGATTCATGGCGCTGAGAGGAATTACCGTACGGTTCTCAATAAATATTCTATCAATTTCCTGACCGTAACGATCATAAATTATAGATGCCTGAGCTGGCCTATAGTTAGCCACGTTTCGTAAATCTGGGATATCAAGTCTTTTCAACGTGAAAAGCATAGTTCCCAGAAAAACAGTAAGCATAAAACAGAGAAAAAAGAGAAATCCTATTATGTGCTTCTCATTTCGTGGCTTTTTACGTTTTCTGGTAGCAGGAGATGACGTCTTTGGAGTTGGAGTTTTCTTTTCGTCTGACACGAGGGAATAATAATGGTAAAAATTGGTTGTTTCTATATCATTTATATATCAATTTACTCTACCACGTCACTTTGTACGTGCAAATCTAATTCGTTTTCTTATGTCTAAAATCCGAATATTACCAGAACAACTTGCCAATCAGATTGCTGCCGGTGAAGTTGTAGAGCGTCCTGCCTCTGTTGTAAAGGAACTTCTTGAAAATAGCCTTGATGCCAAGGCAACCCGAGTCGAAATAGAAATTGAAGGCGGAGGAACCAGGCTTATCCGTATCATCGATAACGGAGAAGGCATGGATGAAGATGATGTCTTGCTTAGCCTTGAACGCCATGGTACCTCCAAAATTTCCAAAGATGAAGACCTTGCAGCCATTTCCACTCTTGGTTTTCGCGGCGAGGCTATACCCTCAATTGGCTCGGTATCGAAGATGATAATCACTTCACGCCGCTCTCAACATGAACTGGGAACCCGTGCAGAAATCCATTTTGGAAAACTCATTAAAGTACATGAAGCCGGCTGCAGCACAGGTACAGTTTTCGAAATTAAAAATCTCTTTGGCAATACACCGGCTAGAAAGAAATTCCTGCGTACCGTGCGTACAGAACTCAACCATATCGACGAGGTAATACGGAATTACGCCCTTGCCAAACCGAATATCACGTTCTCCCTCACAGTGAACGGTAAACGGTCTCTCTATCTTGAAAATACACTTTCACTAGAGCAACGTCTTGCCACTATCATGAATTATAGTGGAAGGTATATTCAGGTGGGTGATGAACAGGTAGTGACTCCTGAACGTCGAGTTTACGGTTTTTTGATACCACCGGAAAAGCTTCATACAGGACCAGCCCGACTAAGACTTTTTGTCAACGGTAGAGCAGTCAAAGATCGAATGATAGTCCATGGCGTATCAGAAGGTTTACGAGGCTTTCTCATGAAAGGGAAAAACCCGGCTGGACTCATCCATCTCATAGTCCCTGCAGAAGAGGTTGATGTAAATGTTCACCCTGCCAAACATGAGGTACGCTTTCGTAACAGTCGAGATATTCACTTTCTTATCAGTAAAGCTGTAGCCACAGCCATGCAGGGTGAGCAGTTGAAACTACAGACGTCTATATTTGGTACTCCGCAACAACATTCGACCACAACCGTTCCTCTAGAAAGGGATCAAGCCACCGAAAACCCTTTTGCTCCGTTTGAAGAAACAGAAATTCCTATCCCAAAAGATGATACACTGCCAAAACAGTCTGATCAGATTTCACATTTACAAACAGAACAATCTTCAGAATTCGAACCGGTACCGGTTACACCGGTTAGTACCAACACAGCAACCAATGAACATAAACCAGGCCAAATAACACCCTTTGAGATTGAAACTTCATCGCTCACGACATTTGAGCCAGAGCCCACAGTGCCTAGGTTTTCATCTCCACTAGCTCCCAGGCCAAATTCGCCTCAACCAGCTTCACTGCTTCCCACTGCACCATCCGGTCATGGTTTACAGATTATTGGCCAGTTTCTTGATCTGTACATCTTCTGCCGAAACAGTGAAGGTCTTCTAGTAATTGATCAACATGCCGCTCATGAGAGATTGCTATTTGAAGAGTTCCGGCAGCAATATCTTGGAGGTGTTGTTGCTCGCCAAAATTTACTGTTCCCTGTAACTGTTGAACTTACCCTTTTTCAAACTCAACTTATTGAAAAACATAGCGATGAACTGGATCAAATGGGTTTTAGCCTCCGCGAATTCGGAGGCAACTCCTTTCTCATCTCTGCCGTCCCCGCTCTGGCAGGTAAAATGAATCCGTCTGAGCTACTGACAGATGTTCTTGAACAGTTTGGGAGTGAGAGTAATCGCCGTGACACCGGTGATAAAATTGACACCATACTCTCAACCATGGCCTGCAAATCAGCAGTAAAAGCAGGTACAGCACTCAGCTCAAGAGAAATAGATGCGCTTTTAGGTAGAATGGCCAAAGCAAACCTGTTTTCTCACTGCCCTCATGGTCGACCAGTAGTAAAACAATTCAGCCAGAACGAAATAAAAAAATGGTTTCACAGAACATAAATACCAAAAAATTAAAACACCGTTCAGTCCCTGTTGTTGTAACTCTGGCAACAGTACTCCTGTTATCAACTGGTTGCGCCAAGAAGCCCGTTGGCAAGGTGATGGAAACAACTGCCTATTGTGACTGCTCAATCTGCTGCAGCTGGGAACGTGGTAGCTGGACATACTTCAAACTGGATTTCTGGAACCGTTACGTCAGTGCCGGTCCACAGGCTGGTTCCCCCTATAGCGGTAAGACTGCAAGTGGTACAGATCCGCATGAACCGCAACCCGGACTCTTTTCACAAGATACAGCAGCAAATCCATTAATGATACCAATACGGATTCTGCCCTGGTATCTACTACCAGAAGATGGCACCATAGCTGCTGACACACGCTATTACCCTTTCGGTACAAGGATGTATGTTCCTGGATACGGCTGGGGAAAGGTTGAAGATCGTGGCGGAGCAATTAAAGGCAAAAACAGGATTGACCTCTATTTTGATTCCCATGAAGAGGCTCTCCAATGGGGCAGGAAAAAGCTCAGGGTACAAATCGAGTACCCCCGATAAGCATCAATTAACCTATATACAAACCTCTATCATGCAGGTTCTATTAAGATAATTCCTATGAAAAAAATAATGATCATTGGTGGTGGCCTTGCTGGCTCAGAGGCCGCCTGGCAAGCTTCAAGGCGTGGTTGCGCTGTCACTTTATACGACATGAAGCCTCACAGCTTCAGTCCTGCCCATAGCTCTCAGGATTTAGCAGAGCTCGTCTGCAGCAACTCGTTTCGCTCAGATGATGTGTACTCAGCTGTGGGCTTGCTTAAAGAAGAAATGCGTCGCTGCAATTCATTAATAATGCAGACTGCTTTTGAATGCCGAGTCCCAGCAGGAAAAGCCCTTGCGGTAGATAGAGAAAAATTCGCTGCGCAAATTACAAAAACACTCTCAGAGCAACCCAATATACAGATAATACGTGAGGAAATAACAGAGCTTCCCTCACCATCTGAAACTCCGGTAATTCTTGCAACCGGACCACTCACATCTAAGGGGTTAACAGATGCTCTAATCCAGCTCACCGGTCGTGAGCGTCTTGCCTTTTATGATGCTATTGCCCCCATTGTCAGTGCAGATTCTCTGAATATGGATATCATCTATCAGAAATCACGCTATGACGACGGACCTGGCGACTACCTTAACTGCCCAATGGACCAGGAATGCTATCAGCGATTTATTACCGAGCTCCTTAGTGCTCAATACGTTCCACTTAAAGACTTTGAGAATGCAAAGTACTTTGAGGGATGTCTGCCCGTTGAGGTTATATGTTCACGGGGAGAAAATACTCTACGTTTTGGTCCAATGAAACCAGTTGGATTGCAGGACCCCAGAACTGGTATGGAACCTTATGCCGTTGTCCAGCTCCGAATGGAAAATAATGAAGGCACAACCTACAACATGGTTGGCTTCCAAACCAAGCTAACCTACAGTGAACAAAAACGTATCTTTCGAATGATTCCTGGTATGGAGCTGGCAGAGTTCGTACGTCTTGGCTCAATTCATCGTAATACTTTCGTTTCAGCTCCAGAGATTCTCCAACCGACCCTCCAATTTCAAGAACGTCCGGATATCCTGTTAGCTGGACAGCTTTCCGGTGTGGAGGGGTATGTCGAGTCCGCAGCAATGGGTCTGCTCGCAGGAATCAATGGTGCACGGAAAAGTTTTGGGCTGAGCCCGGTTGTACCACCAGCCACAACAGCACTCGGTGCTCTGGTAAACCACCTGACCTGTAGTGATCCAAAACATTTCCAGCCCTCAAATGTGAATTTTGGTCTATTCCCGGCATGGGAGAAAAAGGTCCCGAAACGGCTTCGAGGTCAAAAACGAGCAGAGACGGCATTGGCCGCGTTGACAGAGTGGTTTGAAAACGAACAGATTCTTTAAGCACAGCAAAACCCCTGAAGAGAGACATCTCCTTCAGGGGTTGTAGTATTCAATTATCGCTTTTTTTCAATTCTAACCTGGCAATTTCCCACGTAGCATTTCAACAAATTTTTCTGGTTCCACTGGCCTGGAAAAGTAATAGCCTTGAGCCTCATCAGCACCATATTGTTTCACAATATCTAACTGTTCGACAGTTTCTACACCTTCAGCCACTACCTTTATGCCCAAGCTCTGTCCCATGGCGATAATGGCCTTGATAACTACCAGATTACTTGGCTGCTCTATACAGCTCCTTACAAATGACCTGTCAATCTTAATAGTATCTACCTGAAACGACGTAAGATAGCTGAGTGAGGAATATCCGGTACCAAAGTCGTCAAGACTTATCTTGACGCGCATCTCTTTAAGTTGCTGAAGAATCGACGCAGTCTCCTTGATATTCTGCATGAGTATGTTTTCTGTAATCTCAATTTCCAGATAGCTTGGATCCAGACCAGCATTATCTAAAGCAATTGAAACTGTTTGTAACACCTTCTGCTGGGCAAACTGATACCCTGACAAGTTTACGGCTACAGCGCCCGGTTCAAGGCCAGCTTCTCTCCAAAGCTGCCATTGCCTGGTTGCTGATTCAACAACCCATTGATTGATCGCGACAATCTGACCTGACTCCTCAGCAATAGCTATAAATTTTCCAGGAGGAACCATTCCGCGGTCCGGATGGTTCCAGCGTATCAACGCCTCTGCCCCTACTATTGACATTGACTTCAAATTTATTTTAGGCTGATAGTAAAGTCTAAATTCATCCCGCTCCAAGGCTTTGGTAATATCACGTTCCAGTGAAAATCGCTCAACCGCCTGTGCATTTAATTCTTTTCTAAAAAACTGGTAGTTGTTCCGACCATTCTTTTTGGCCTGATACATTGCAGTATCTGCATGCTTCAACAAGATGTTCGCATCCATCCCATCTGCCGGATACATGCTAATCCCAACGCTTGTGGTGATGATTATTTCATTTCCTTCAATGGTGTATGGTCTTGGAATATCTTTTAGTATCCTGCTGGCAACCATTGCCACATGCTCAGGCTCAACTATACCTGATAAAATAATAGTGAATTCATCACCACCCAACCTTGAAATCATTTTTTCAGGATCAGCGGTACCAAACCTGGAGGCGACATCAGTACAACGAATGCACTTTTGCAATGCAGCTGCCACTTTTTTCAAAAGCTGGTCGCCCACAGAATGGCCAAAGGTATCATTGACACGTTTGAACTGATCAAGATCAAGATACAACAACGCAAAAGTGTTTTTATTTCTTGATGAAGCAATAATTTCCTGCTCCATCCTATTCATAAAAAGAAGACGGTTGGAAAGACCGGTTAGTCCATCATAAAAAGCCAGACGCTTGATTTCTTCTTCAGCAAGTTTCTGGAGTGTCACATCCTGAACAGCACCAAGCAGAGTTACAGCTTCATCCTTTTCATCTAAAACAACTTCGCCCTGGTTCAGAATATACCTATGTGAACCATCAGGGTGAATCACCTTATAAGGAATCCTGAATGACCTTCGCTCACTGATTGCCTGATCAAGTTTACGTTTAATGTCATTTCGCTCTGCAGCTGCCACTGAAACAAGAAAATCCTGATAGGTCACTAATTGATCATCATAGCCAATTCCCAGTAGTTGCTTCGCTTGTTCAGAACAGCTGAACTCTCCGTTCTCAAGATCAATTTCCCAATGACCAAGTTTTGCCATTTTCTGTGTCTTTTCAAGACGAAACCTCGCACGACTCAACTCTTGAAATGCCCTGCCTGCACGTAGCATATAACGCCCTCTATGACCAAGCATCACCCAATTGATTGGTTTAGATACAAACCCATCGGCACCGACCTGGAAGGCTCTATCTGTAGACTCCACATCATCAAGACCTGTAACCATGAGAATCTGAGTAAACTTCCCACCAGGAAGCTTACGAATTGCTTCACAGGTTTGAAAGCCGTCCATTTCAGGCATGACTACATCAAGCAGCACAAGATTAGGTATACGCTGGCCAAAAAGAGTAATTCCAGCCGAACCATTTTCAGCAAGTACTGTCTCAAAACCAGATTTGCTCATAGCCGCTTTCATTGCCAGTCGCATAGAAAGATCATCATCGATAATGAGGACCAATGGTTTTTCCTGCCCTTTTGGTATATTATCGATCATACGTAACTATCTCCACTTGCAATACCGATTCTACCTTTTCATATTCTTTTAGGATCGCTTCAATGAGGCTATGAACATTTTCCATTATGCCTTCGCTGCATCTCGTCTCCAATCGCCGGCACATGGAGGAAAGCGATATCGCGCCGACATTGGCACTGCTTGATTTTAAGGTATGCGCAGCAATCCGCAAGCTATCCAGATTATCCCCTTCCTTGTACTCCCTTAGAGTTATGAGCAAGGGGCCGGAATTTTTAAGATATGCTTTAAGAACCTGCAACAAAACAGAAGGCTCCCCAGGAATCTGGAGAGCATTGAGATTTTCGAGTACTCGGGTATCCAGAAGTTCTTCCTTGCCTTCAGAGAATTCTTTTTGTGCATTCCCGGAAACACCCCCAGTGGTTGCTTCATCCTCAGGGGATGACAACACATGGGAAGGTAACGGATCACGTAATTCTGCACTGGATATATGACGTGGCCAGACAGCTTTGGCCTTAAACATCTCAAGCAGCAAATCTTGAAGCTCCTCCTGCTTAAACGGCTTGCTCATGTACCTGTTCATGCCGACGGCCAGGCATCGTTCTCTATCTCCATCGAGGGCGTGGGCTGTCAGAGCGACAATAGTCGTTTGTTTCTCTTTACCAATATTGTTTTCATGGGCCCGAATAGCTTCGGTTGCTTTATAGCCATCCATAATAGGCATCTGGCAGTCCATGAGAATCAAGTCATATTCATGCCGCTGAACTTCTTCGACAGCTCGTAGTCCATTCTCAACAACATCTACCCTGCAGCCAAACTGACGCAACATCCCTACAGCGACTTCCTGATTTGTCTCATTATCCTCGACGACCAGTACTGACAAATCCAACCTTGGGATATTGTCTACAATGTTATATTTGGTGATGATCGGCTTTTCTGGCACATTACGTTCAAAGTTCAACACTTTGAGAAAAGTTGCATAAAGTTCAGACTGACGAACAGGTTTAGTCAGGTAAGCTGCAATACCACTGTCACGGGCCATTTTAGCATCTCCACGAAGCCCGACAGAGGTAAGCATTATCATTTTCAGTTTATCAAGAACAGGTTCCTTACATATCGAACGAGCCACCTCCAGCCCGTTCATGTCTGGCATATGCATATCCAGCACCACAAATTCATATGGTTTCGCTTCAAGGGCAGCACGTTTAAGTTCATCCAGGCCATCAATTCCATTGGCAGAACTATCACTCATCATTCCCCAACGCCTGGTCTGATGGGTAACTATGGCTCGATTAGTCGCATTATCATCGATTACCAGCATCCGGTAGCCCTGTAAGGCATCATATTTCTTGTCAGTACCTACCGACTCCGCATCACTGGTAGGCAATTCAACATTGATGAAAAATGAAGAACCACGTGCCAATTCACTCTCACATCGCAACTCCCCACCCATCAGTTCTACCAACTGGCGTGAGATCGCGAGACCAAGACCAGTCCCACCATACCTTCGCGTCGTCGAACCATCTGCCTGGGAGAATGGAGTAAACAGGCGCCGTTTACTTTCATCACTGATTCCAATACCCGTATCCTTCACTTCTATCTGAAGCATTGCTCTGTTGTTGCCTTTATAGGCACTGGATACCCGTACGACAATTTCCCCTTTTTCGGTAAATTTAATTGCATTACCAACAAGATTCACAATGACCTGTCTCAATCGACTTGGGTCGCCCCGAAGTTCGGTTAACTTTAGGTCTTCAAACAGGGTTGCGAGTTCAAGATGTTTTGCATGTGCCCTTGGTGCAAGTAGCTGTACAGCTTCCTCAACCATCGTCCTGAGATCAAATTCAATATATTCGATCTCAAGACGACCAGCCTCTATTTTCGAGAAATCAAGAATATCATTAATTATTTCCAAAAGCGATTCACCTGACCCCTGAATAGTCTTGGCCAGATGTGTCTGCTCAGCATTTAAATCAGTACATAAAAGGAGTTCAGTCATACCAAGAACGCCATTCATCGGCGTTCTGATTTCATGGCTCATGTTTGCAAGAAACTGAGATTTTACTCGACTCGCTTCTTCTGCTAATTCTTTTGCCCTGAGCAGATCACCAGTCCGCTTAGTTACCTGCTCCTCCAGATACTCATCCCGCTCTTCTATCTGGGCAATCATCTTATTAAACCCGTCTGCCAGCAGGCCGAGCTCATCTTCATGAGTAACCGGGACTCGAATAGTATACTCCCGCTCCTCAGAAACCTTTTTCATAGCTTGTGATAATTTTACAATCGGTAGTAAAATACCTCGCAGCATATGTCCTGAAAAAAAGGCTACAGCCAATAAAACCAGGCCATTAACTGCCAGAATTACAAAACTGACACGAATGAGAATCAATGTAGATTCTCTGCTGCTTGCCTCAACAGTCAGTGTCCCAATCTGTTTTTCTTCTAAAAATATTGGCTGATTATATCGTACAGAATTAAATGACCGTGTTACACCCTGTGCTGAGGGTATTGCCTTTTCTGTATGTGTTGGCGTATAGGCTTTTTGTGAATATTTCGGATTATTAAAGCTTGCCAATACCCTCCCATTACTATCAGCTACCTCAGCCGACATAACTGTCGGTTTAGCACGAAGAGAGTTGAGCATTTGGTTAAGACCGGCTTTGTCCTGAAAAGCAAGACCTGCAATACTATTCTGATTTATGACCTCCACCAGCGTCAGCAACTCCTTGTCAAGCTGATTCCTAACCATTACCCACTGGCTCACAAGAGCTACCGTACTGGTCAGAAATAATGTAAATGAGAATGCTGCAATGATGATTATGTTGAGCTTCTTACGTATGGGGAGTGACTGGAATTTCAAGACTTACCTTATTAAATATTGTCAATGAGTTGAGTAGTTATCTTTAACACTTCATAGACTAACAGAATCGCAACAATCAGTTGCCATGTTACATTCTCAACACATTCAAAATCAAAAACAACTCATACAATTGTTCACGCTGTATAAACAATCACCTAAAATGACAGATAGTAACAACCTTTCCGGTTCAAAGAAATTGTTATCCCTGACAAAGTAACTGTAGCAGATTTCACGGATGAATGTCCAAGCCAACACTAAACTAATCTGAAATAGTTTGTTCTATCTCAAAGGAGAATACGTGACACGTGAGGTGGCGTTGTGGGGTTCTATCAAAATTTCTCACCTACACAGGTAACGTCAGCTTCGTCAGTTTCTTACCAGTAAATATAGGATACTATGATTTACTGGTAAGAAACTGACGAAGAAGGCCTCGCATGGGCTGACATTTGATGAACATTTTGTTGAAATGCAAGATACTAAAACTCGAACAGATGACTTTCCATTTCAGTTTCATTTACGAAGTAAATATCACCTACACATAACAAGAGCAGTGAGTTACTCCTAGAAAAGGACAGGACTATTTCGTTAACGCTTTTGTGTCTTCGAGCATTATTTCAAGCTCAGCTATGTCCACTTCCGTCAATTCCAGCATATTTGCTTCAGGGGTGGATGCAAGATTCAGTTCAGGGATGGCCCGTAATCCAATGCCCAGTTTATGACAAGCCATATCTGCTAACCGGATAAGGATGAGAAGGGTATTTTTAATATCCACTGACGGTTCATGGTGGTCGCGTACAACCAGTGCATACTGCTCTGGCATATTCCAGTGCTTCATCAGGTTGTAACCCTGTTTTGTATGTAAGGTGTCAACTACTTCCATCAGCAACGCACTTGTCATCTTGCCGGATTTTCTCAGCTTGGCCTGTTCAATGGCAGTTACCAGGAAGAGCTTCCCAATATCATGCAGTAAACCAGCAAAAAAAGCCTGCCCAGCCAACTCACTAAAGTTGCACCTTCTGGCTAACCAGTTGGCAGCAAGGCCATTTCCAGCAGAATGTTGCCAAAGCTTTTTAAAGTAGAGGTTCAACTCCTTATCGACAATACGGAACTGCGTTTTAGAAGCAGCCAACAGAACTATTTTACCAACTTCACGCATGCCCAGGCGCATTATAGCCGATCGTACTGTCTTCACCTCCACCAGTCCACGATAAAATGAAGAGTTTGCTATCCGCAACACCTCACTGGCAAGCGTCTGATCCCTGATAATCAGTTTTTCTACCACATCCATATCAGGTTCTTTCTTTACCAGTTCCTGCTGCACACGCATTGCATTCGGGTTAAATACCGGAAGGTTTAATTTACCTGACGCAATATATTTTTCGATATCCTCAATAAAGGACTTCACATCACTCATTTCACATCTCCACACAAACGCTGAATCACATGCAATGGCCTGGGGTTCATCAATTTTGGCAGGCATCTCAGTATTTCATCAATAGTTGTAATTCCCGCTGCCGCTTTAACCAGGCCATCCTCTAAAAGGGTAACAAGTCCGGAGTGCTGTACCCCGATGCTCCTGATCTCATGACTGGTTCTTTTCTCTAAGATACCATCCCTGACGAGTTCGTCCAGCACCAACAACTCAAACACACCCACTCTGCCACGATAGCCGGTCTGCCTGCATTCGTTACATCCCCGCCCTTTCATAAATTTCCCATCGGCTATATCACTGAAATCGCAACCAAGCCGCTGCAGTTGTGCTGGTGTAATTTTTACAGGCGCGGCACATGACGGGCACACTTTTCTCAGTAAACGTTGGGCAAGAACACTGACCACCGTTGAAGACACCAGAAACGGAGCAATATCCATATTCAAAAGACGTATAAGTCCGCCAATTGAATCTTCAGTATGAAATGTACTCAAAACCTTGTGTCCGGTTAAAGCCGCCTGCATAGCCATGTCAGCTGAAAATTTATCGCGTATTTCACCAATCATGATGATATCAGGATCCTGCCGAACAATATGCCTCAGGGTTTCCTCGAAAGTGAGGTCAATAGACGGGTCAATAGAGCACTGCGCAACCCCTTCCATTATATATTCCACTGGCTCTTCAGCAGTTATAATGGAAATTTGTGGATTATTAATATGATGGATACAACTATATACCGTCGATGTTTTCCCCGACCCAGTAGGCCCTGTCACAAGCAGAACACCGCTTGGCTGATACACCGCTTCATCAAGGAAGCGGTTTAACATGCGAGAGGACATACCTATTGAGTGGATATCGAGTAACTCCGCCTTCTGCTTGAGGAGCCGTAAAACTATTTTTTCACCATGGATAGTGACATAGAAAGAAACTCGAAGGTCTACCTGTCCCTCTTTATAATCAAAGAGTATCCTGCCACCCTGATGACGACGCTTCTCAGCAATATCAGCCTTACAGAGAATTTTCATTCTGCTACTAAGCGGCAAAGCAACGTCTTTTGGGAAATCCTGATGTTCCGTCAACACACCATCAAGACGAAACCGGACTTTCACTTTATCGCTGAAGGGTTCAATGTGAATGTCACTGGCGTCTGCCTGAATAGCTGCTAAAATAATTGAATTGACCAGGCCAACCACTGTCTTATTATCTACATTGAGTGTTCCGCTTCCTTTCGCCCCTTCATTATCCAAAATCTTAAGGGTTTCCAGTAATGCTTTCTGATCACTCACTGCCGGAATGACTTGTGCCCCGAACAGCTTCCTGGCAACAGCTATGCTCTCTTGATCAGTTGGGTCATTGAACGCCACAATAGTAGGCCCCTCTTTATTAACAAGAGGGAGAAAACCGTGCTTGATCAGAATTTTGGAAGATACTCTAGAGGTTAAACTACGATCTACCGCTGCCAAAGAGGGTTGTACAAGGGGAAAACCCAGCTGAATAGATAAAATACGGTTAAAGAGTCGCGGTTCGATGAAGTTGAACTTAACAAGTATCTCTCCGATCTTAAGCTTTTTTTCTGTGTCTTGCTGAATATTGAACGCCGCTTGCAGGTCATCAGGAGAAAGATAACCAAGCTCCACAAGTAACTCTCCAATCCTTACGCTGCTTTTGGTTTTCTGAATTGTTTCTCGTACTGTATCATCAGTTATAAGCTTAAGATCTTTAAGTATATTTAGAAGAGGCTGCGGGGTTGACAATTTTTCCCGGATGCGATCTGCATACAGAATATCTTTTTCTTTGACCACACCTGATGCAAGCAAGATGGAAACTATCTGACCATATTTCTTCTGATGTTCTTCATTCATAATGAATCGTTTTACCGCGTAGAATTATGTAAATATATTGTATCTTTCAATATCTTTGATTAGCGCATACAGGTCAAAACGGTTAACTATCGGCTCCTGTATCCTGCTCAACAAATCCCCAATAGGGATAATCAAGGACATAATCTGCAACAGGCCCGGGAGTATGTTCCCGCGAAGCAACCACCCAGAGTGTTGTACATCTCTCAGATGCATCCACTCCTGATTGCTCAGGCTTTGCGGTATAGAGTACCATCGCATTATCCGCACTATACTCAATATCTCCAGAACCTTTAAAAACTCCAAGATGCGGCTTTTCAGAATACGCCAGTTCTGTTCCACGCGACAACTCTGAAATCACCAGAAATGAAACGTGTAATTCATCTCGTATGGATTCCAGTTGCCGTAACCAGGCATCAATTCCTGTTCTACGTTCACTAAAGTCCTTAAACGGCAATTTATGTAAACTGTCAATAACAACAACTGTGTAATCGCTGCGAGTTTCATGTCGAATAAAATCGATATGCCTGCGCATCAATTCAGGAGTCACTTTACGATCATTAATAACCCGTAAATAGTGCATCATCCTTCTCAGTGCTGCACACGCATCATCATAACGATTACGCTCTTCATCAGTCAGTGAAGAACCTGCCATGCGGCGAATTTCCAGACGGCTCAGCCTGCTGAGAATACGTTGATATATACGTTGGCGACCATTTTCAAAATCATAATAGAGCACGGGAATTCCACGCTCTGCCATCTGACTTGCCGCCTGAATAACAAAGGCAGACTTGCCAACCTTTGGAGCCCCACCAATCACATTTAAACCGTGGATGCCTTCAAGAGCCGTATCAAGACGGGTAAAACCTGTACGTAATGACGTATAAGCTGACTCTCCATGACTTGCCAGCTGATGAAGGAATTGGCTGTATTCTCGCTCGGGGGCAGAAAATGGAGAAAATGCATTGGAGTTCCTGATCATCCCAGCAACAGTCTGCCGAAAGTTCTTACCTTCGTCTTCGGCCAGATCGGAAATGCTGTAATGCCGAGCCGTACCGGGTGGCCATCGCAGCATTCGTACTTTGTAACCGATACGGGCTGCCAGCCCTCTGGCACTCGTCTCTGCTTCCCCACTGTTGGTGGTCACCAGAAATAACGTTCTAATGGACTGAAAGTGTACCGGGTCAATAGCTTCGAACGCCTGATGGTAGGGTACGGCGACTCCTGGATACCCTAATTGTCTTAAAGTGAGAAGGTTCGTCTCACCCTCACAGAGAAAGAGTGAGCCTCCAGAACATCGCTCAATATCCTGCACATTAAAAATTCTGAACGGATCTTGTGAGAAATGTTTATCGCCATGCCAGAAGAAATCTTCAGCCCTTTCTGGAAAAACACAGCGTAGCGAATAACAGTTGCCATCCGCTTGTACATATGGATATGTAATGTAACGGCCGTTATAACCTATCTGCAGCTCACGCAAAACAGTTCGCCCCACCCCTTTGGCCTCAAAACCCGCAATTACTTCATCTGAAAGTCGGTGATGATAGTCATGCATCTCTCCGTTACTGTTTGCCACCGGATAATCCGGCTGCTGCATCAAGGAAATGGAATCGGGGTCATATCCGGGAACCTCTTCTGGGTTTATCCCGTTTAACGTCGCGAACCAGGCGGCAAAACCTCCAGGAGTGCAGTGAGAGAGACAACGGAAATATCCATGAAAAAAACCGGCAGGGTTGAGAATTACAATTATTTTCCCGACGGCCTCCAACCCCTTTTTCTTGCAAAAAGGGCAATCTGCCGCAAAAACACCACGCTCCTGCCAGCTTCCTTTCAGGTGCTCAAAGTAAAACGTAGAGACAGGATCATTGGGGTGGGTCATCGCAGCCTCTTATAGCCCAGATATTCTGAAGCATTTCCCAATCCTTCCTATAGCAGAGCATCAACGCCAGGCAACCACTCATGCTACATGACTCCGCAGGATTTGCTGCATTTCTGAACTGTCCAAGGCGGAGTTGAACTCTACATGAACAGAATACTCATATTCAACTGAGTGAAGCGTTCGTATAGCAACAATTACCCCTACAAAACTCATAGGTTTGCCAGCTGTCTCTTCTACGGGCAACGAAATCTTCAAATTTCTCCCCAGCAACAATCTGGCATTCTCTTTTTTGGAAATACGCATAGAAAAGGAACCACCACCCCGTGAGATATCTGACAATTCACCTTTGGAGTTCACCCCTGTACTCCGCCCCTCTTCATCAAGTAGCGTCAGCGAGAGCCGCAATGGTGCTACCTGGTAACGCTTGTGCCTGCGTCTGTCTTTTTCTGAATTATGGAAAAAGTCATCAACACTTTCAAATTTTAAACAGAAATCCTGTAGTTTTGATTCAAGAGCCGGGTAATCGTTGTGCCATTGCTGCATTTTTTTAAACTGAAGAATTGAGACATCAACCTGCCCTAAAGCTGCTGCTGAAAGTGTCCAGACTGATGCATCAAAAAATGATCCAACCCCCAAAACCTGACCACTTTGTAGATTTTTTACCAATATATCCTGATCTTTTGCTCGGTAAAATAATTTCACATTTCCAGAGTTAATAAAAAACAATGAAGTCTGAGTGGCACCCTTCTTCATTATGATCTCTTCATTATTATACCGTTTATGCTGTAACGCATGATAAAAGGCGCTGAACTCCTCAGTCGTAAGCACATCAAACAGTCCTGACCATATCTCCATATGGCCTTTATCAACTGCTGCATGCTTTTCTTCCTCAATTATTTCTGCAGCTCTGATGATATCTGTGAGTGCCAGAGAATCTATTTCAATAAGCCAGTCACGAAGCTGTTCGGCCTGCGAAAAACGTCTGAGACGTGATATTTTAGAAATGAGTTCTACAAGTTGCAGTCTTGCCTTATCCTTCTCGTCATTATCTACCAGGTCACGGATAGCCTTTTCTTCAGCAAGACCGGTAATTAATTTTTTTTCTGCTCCAGCTTTCTGAGAACCACCGACTTTACTCAAGGCACTTTTCCGTAATTGCCCTGCTTTGGCCTTCAGCTGACGCTCCCCTTGCTGATTTTCAAGCACCTGCTTCAGTGCGTCTTCTGCCGTCTGCCAGACTTTTGAGCCAATTTTTCGGGATCCCCTCTGTCCCCTTTGATCAAGGAAATTGAGAAGTATTTTTTCAGAATTAGGATAAGGACAGCGGGCAACAGCCAGGCACACATTAGAAAGCAAAGTATCTCTGAAGTCTTCTGAATAGAACGGATACTCAACCAGTAACTGTCCTAACCCCTGAGCAACATCTGCGTCACCAAATGGAACAAGCGCCCGGATTACCTGCAATTTCATAGTTTCTCCAGACTCGTTTAGAGCCCGAAGCAATGCATCCTTTCGTTTCTTACCACTAATCTTGTAAAGACATATAAACGCTTCTCGCTGTACCCTGAGGTCATCATGCTGCAAAAACGGATAGACAACATCCAGATTTTCTACAGAACCAGTATCAGACAGCAGTTTTAAAAGATTACGTTTACCATACCAGGGCATGGGCTCTTTGAGTTTTTCTATCAGTATCGGCGGCAGGAATTGCTCACCATAGGTAAGAAGATCAATTATCTTTACACGATCCTTACTTTCTTCAGTGCGGATGAGACTGTCTATAAGGAAACTGGACACGACAGGGCCCTGAAGGATAAGCCTGCGACTAAGGTCCTCATCTCCTGGGGAATCTAAACACTGCTGCAGAAGATTTGACATCATTTTACGATCCAACCCCTTATCTTGGGCCCGCCCTATAATTGACCGGACAGCAGCAGAGCGTCGAATCGCTCCAGAGCGAATCTGGTAAAAAACAGAAAGGATTTCATCACCTAACTGTGGGGCATCAGAATTCCACAATTGTGGCATAAGGGCGTGGAGAGAAACAGCTACTTTTTCGTATAGAAAATCTCCATTCTCCGATTTTTTCAGCCATGATAAAAGCGGGCCTGACAAAATACTAAGACAGTTCCAACGGTTCGCTAATGCTAAATTTTCGGCAATCTGAGCCAGGATTCGGAGAAATCGTTCTCTGCTATCAGCATCTCCATTTGAAAAATGTGAGGAAAGTGTCCTAAGAAGAGCTCTAACCTCCCGGTCCATTCCCTCAGCTTCCATCTTTTGAACGACAAAAGGAAGGTGCACGTTGAACTCATCATTTTTCAGCACTTCATCATTGCCTTTCAGAAGGGCTTTCACTCCGGTTTCCACTCTACGGGCACGACGAGTTTTTTCACCCGCCTCAATAATGCTCTTTGCTTTTTCCTGACCGAGGAACTGTTTGCCCTTAGGAGTGGCCAGTAGTCGTTCCTGAGCCTCGGAAATGAAGTGCAGTTCTTTTGATTCCTTAGTCTGGGTAATCCTGAGTTGTTTTACTATTTGACGTAACTCCCGTATGACTGATCCGAACTTATCTATAGCTATCTGCTGGCCAAGAGAATGCACCAAAAGCACACCCACTTTGCTCTGCAAACTCTGACTGATCAGTATCACAATTGCTTGCAAGTCTAATTTTTGCAGTAGAAGGGTTGCTGCTTCTGTGACCAAATCTTCTTCCTGCCCTGCTGGTAAGATATTATTGGCATTCTCACATATCTGCTCCAGCGCTGAAGAGGTTATATACAATTTCTTCTGCAGCATCCCGTCCAGGACTCCAGAAATAGCAGCAACAAGAATCGGCGCACCATTAACCGGTGCAGCAAACATTACCCTCAGCTCTGAGATCATTTGGGCCCTGCGCTCTCGACCTAAAAGAACATCAACAAACTCCTTTCGGACATCAACATCACCAGCAATCTCATCCTCTACTGCCACACCATCAAGCTCATCCGCTCCGACAGGGTCGGATTCAACATTTTCAGGGAAAAACTTTTCGACTCCCAGCCTTGTAACAAACGCCTGTCCTCCTCCCTCACGTTTTATCTCATCAACCTTAGCAATAAAAATATCAAGAATTTTTTTAAATTGCACACGGTCAATACCTGGTGTAATCAACAACTTATCCACTCCAAGCAGACCCAGGTGACGAAAGACGATTAAGTTAGATATAGATTGGACAACCTGAGTGTCAAGAATTTCTCCACACAGCTCGGGCTCATTACCGCATAGCCCAATGGTGAAGTTTCCATGTTGGCGCAGATAGGTTTTCACAGCTTTATAGCCACGCTCGATGGCATGTGTGATCTGCGGTGCATTCGCCGGATAAAGGCGAATTGTCACGATGGTATTATTAAATGTTTTCAGAGTATTAAGACACTCTTGCTCTCGGATTGCCTCTGTCATTTAGCGGGCTCCTGCTGAAGGACTGTCACTCCTACCGATCTTCGTTAATATCCTATCCCAATACGTCATACGGCAGACTCCATATATATTACTGAAAATTTGTCGTAATTCCAAGGGATGTCAAATATTTTCACATCTTATATATAAATCTGACTTTTTTTACATCGCACGGATTACTGCTATCTGGAAAATCTCAGACTGTAATATATCTCTGATAACTGCTATAGAGAAAAAAATCGAATAAGTCAGAAAATATTCCAGCATTTAAATAGCTTGTGACACATTGTTACACTCGACGCTTTTAAATGTCAAGAAAGTCCGGTTACAACATTTCTTATCAAAACCTGTAATTTCCCTATTGTGTTCAGACGGCAATCGCAATAACACGCTCGTCACTTCTCTGCAGCGTGCAGAACACCCTGCTGCTCTAGGATTCCAAGGACTTCTGCTAAAGGCAAACCTACAATATTTGAATAGGAACCCGAGACACGCTCCACTAAAAAACCACCTTTACCCTGAATCCCATATGCACCGGCTTTGTCGAGCGACTCATTTTCAGCAACATAGGCCCTGGCTATGCCTTCATTAAAATCAACAAATGCAACCTCAGTAGCAACTGATGCAACAATTTTAACGTTCACTGAGCTCGCCATGATGCATATTCCCGTACGTACTATGTGAATTTGCCCAGCAAGGCTAAGTAACATTTCTACAGCATCATCGCTATTTGTTGGTTTGCCAAGAATAGTATCGCCAAGGCAAACTGCAGTGTCGGCAGCCAGAACATAACTTTCCGGAAACTGCCTACTAACAACCAGAGCTTTTTCCTGAGCCATCCGCTCAACATAAGATGCTGGCTGCTCACCATCAGCTGGAGTTTCATCAATTTCTTCAGCATGTACAGAAAAAGTAATACCTAAATCATGCAAAAAATCTTTTCTTCGAGGAGAGTTTGAAGCGAGGATAAGCGGTTTAACAGTTGAGTAGATCATGAGTCCCAAAAAGCCATAAACAGCAAATACACCGTTTACGTATGAATGCGGTCCAGAACGGGTATTGTAAAGAATATCTCGTTCTGGACCAGGTTGTTTAGTGTATTTAACAATGAGTAAATTTAATTCGTATTTCTCAGATGTTAGCCACGTATTGCATATCCACCATCAACAGTAATGACTTGTCCCTGAATCATGGAGGAGAGATCACTGGCCAGGAAAAGTGCTATATCAGCAACATCATCAGGTGTAGTCAGTCTCCCCAATGGTGTTCGCTCAAGTGCAGTACCTAATATCTGATCCCTGTTGGGAAAATGCTTTAGTGCATCTGTATCGACTGCTCCCGCACTGATAGTATTAATATTAATACCTTGAGGCCCCAGCTCAACAGCAAGATGCCGCACCAATGACTCAAGAGCGGCCTTTGAAGCCCCTACAGTGGTATAATTTTCTATAGCTCGAACAGAGCCAAGGCTCGAAACCGCCATAACTCTACTGCCGGACTGCATCATACGCACACCATACTGCACCAGTGTTAACAAGGCTCGGGCGTTGATATCCATTGCCCAGTTCCAATGCCTCTCTGTTAGTTCCATTGCTGGCTTCAGTACTCCGGAGGCAGCGTTGCTCACGAGAAAATCCAGTCGACCAAAAGTGTTTTCCAGCTCCTCAAACATTGATTTCACATCTGCTTCTTTTGCAACGTTGGCCTTGACCACCAGACACCTGCAACCACGCGCCTCAACCTCATGTGCAGTTTCTTCGGCGTCTTTTTTATGACGTACATAATTCACAACCACATCAACACCATTTTCAGCTAGACGCAATGCGATTGCCCGACCAATACCCCGTGACCCACCGGTAATGAGTGCCACTTTTCCATCAAGATTAAACATATACTCGCACTTCCTTAATATTTTAAATGTTATTTCCACTAATTATAGCAGAGAAATGTGTTTTCTATTTTACGTAATTTCCTTAAAACAGCACGATAAAATGGCCCCATTCCAGCACATTTACTGGCTAATAGCAAGCCTAATTCTTTTTATAGCACTTGATATGAGCCTGAGTGGGTTAAAGCGAATGGGGTTCAGGCTTTCCGGCGCAATAAAGCTGGAACCGAAAAAATCATCGGGAATCAGCTCAGGGTACCTGATGGTTGATGCACTACTCCCCGGGTGCTGTTTTCTAGCCGCAGCGTGCCAGAGCGGACTCTGCTGAACAGGCAACTCCAGCAAAGTTAGCAGTGAAGTATCCAGTGCTACAGGGCAATTCGATCCACCAACCAGATGTAACTGCAGAGGTTCACCATCAAGCGGCCCGGAGCGGTGCATAACTTCTACACCATCAACTATAGATAGAGTTGATGGAAATAACTCCGGAATGCCGAGTATAATATTTGAAAATTCCCGGTGCGACCCAAAGCGCATATGAAGCATTGCTTTACGCACACCGACCACTACCCCAAAGAAATTCTTCACAGCACCAGTCATATACATCTGATTATGAGCTTTAAGCTTTGGCATATTGATCATCAGATCGCATTCCAGAGCTTCAGCTGCCACCTGAACTGTCAGACCAGTGGAAACTGTTCGTGCTACCGGTGTTTGTAAATGTACCAGCTCTACAGGTAGGCCTGCGAGCTTTTCCATCATACCATGGCGCTCCATCACTGAAGTGGTTGTTCCAAAAGCAGGCGAATCACCTATTTTAATTTTTGCACCGCAATCTCTTAGCAAACAGGCGACAACCGCAATAAGCTCTGGGTGAGTACACGCTAGCGCAGGGCCACGACTGCTTATCAGATTAGGCTTTAAAAGTACTGTCGAGCCAGCGAGTGATACAGGTAACTCAAGATGAGACAATATACAATCGACACTCTTTTGGAGAAGAGGAGCCGAATAGTCAGCACAACGGGTGAGTATTACATTACGAGAAGAGGAATTCATCATTCATCAAAAGCAGTTTTCCTTAGAGGCTGCAGAAAAAAGAAAAACCGACTGGGCGGGGAAGCCGAGTCGGTTTTTCTCAGGAGAAAGGAGAGAAGAGATAAAAGCATAATTTTTATTGCATATCCCATGCCACACCTACGCAACTTTAGTCATTCGTCGTTTTTTCAAGCTCTTACAACCAAATCCCTATCCTCTTAGAGTAAGAAGAAGGGTACAAATCATACAATTTTTTGTACAATCACCGATTCTTTCGTAAAAATAATAAACCGTTGCATAAAAACAACCACCTAGCTGTCGTGTTTTTTTTACCAGTCCTGCACAGATGACAGCACAGGTCGATAGCATATTAGCTAAACGAAATGACACGTGTCCTGATAACATCCTCATTTTGTTCAATTTCAGACACAAGATCCTTCATTATCTCAGATTCAACATCAATGATGTTGTACCCCACTGTACCATTCGACCGGTTCAGATAACTGGCAATATTGAGACTAAAGTGACCAAATACATTTGAGATAAAAGCGATCATTCCTGGTACATCTTTATTGATGACAATAAGTCGGCTATGAACCGTATCAGCTGGTGTCGATTCCACATTAGGGAAATTGACGCTATGCACAACATTACCGTATTTCAGATATGCAGAGAGCTCTTTAACGGCCATACAAGCACAGTTTTCCTCAGATTCAGAAGTGGAAGCTCCCAAGTGGGGGGTTGTCAGCACCTTATCGTGACCAACATTTTCAGATGTTGGAAAATCTGTCAGGTAAGCCTCTAGTCTGTCACTATCCAAAGCAGCAATAACCGCCTCCTCATCAACTATCTGCTCACGTGAATAATTGACCAGAATAGCCCCGACCTTCATTTTACTGATAAAATCTGCATTGACCATGTTTCTGGTACGCTCGTTGAGTGGCAAATGAATACTGACCACATCTGCATCACCAACAGCATCCAGCAGGGAACGACAAATTTTCACTTTAGGAGAAAGCTGATGGATATTCTCCATAGCAGGTGAGGGATCATACCCTTTAACGTTCATTAGTCGCTGAATGCCACCATTGGCAAGGCGCATTCCAATCTGTCCCAACCCCACAACCGCCAAATTTTTTCCGCCTATCTCCTCTCCCTTAAACGCCGCCTTACGTTTTTCTACAACAGGGCCTACATCTTCAGCTTCTAAAGCTGCAAGAGATTCACAAAAACGAATACCTTTATAGATGTTTCGTTTCCATACACCGATCATAGGGAAAATAAGGTCTACGACTGCATTAGCATTAGCACCAGGAGTGTTGAAAACACAAATGCCTCTCTCTGTTGCCTTATCGACATTAATATTATTTACACCTGCTCCCGCACGCGCAACAGCATACAATGAAGGGTATTCCTCAACACGAACTGGTGAACTTCGAACCAGAACTCCATGAGGATCCTGCTCACTATCAGAAACTGCAAATGCATCATTGAAAAGGCGTAGCCCCTCGTTAGCGATGGCGTTCATTTTTCTTATCCGAAACGTGGACATCTTGCTCTCCTCACTTAAGTGTGTCGTATTATATCAATAAGATGGCACTTTTATACACATCAAATGCCACCTGGCACCCACAAAAACCAGTTGTTACTATACGCCTTCGAAATTCCTGGTCAACCAGTTTCCGCTGGAAATTTTTCAAACGGAATTACCCTGTTATGCTCGTAGAGTGTCTTCTCCCGCTCCTGAAGCAACGCTATACGCGTCTCTGACGTGGAAAAACCCAATACTTCAGCTGCAGCCTCCGTCAAATGAAGAAAAACAGAACGTTTGAAAAGCTGTGATCGTTGAGCTGAGTTGAAAACTTCAGGAATATTCTCAGGAAGACTTTCATAGAGTGCCCCTTTAGTTGCGGTAAGATCTTCCTCACCTTCACCGTGCAGGAGGCAATCCGGGAGCTTCCTGAAACCACAACGTAACCAGTCGTATCTCAGCAGTTCCTGAATAAGAGTATAATCAAAGCGCTCTCTGCAGACATTTACCAGAATCTCACAAAGAAGTTGCTGGGTTGCAGCCCGGTGAAGAAAACCAATTTTCTGGCCTTCCTGGAGCAGCAATTGAAAGAAAACAAACATATCCTCACGCCTGTCACGCAGATACCTCCAGAGCGAGACAAAATATCGATTGTTATAAAATTTTTCTACACATTCACAAAACCAGTACAAATCATGTATCTGTTCGTGGCTCAGCCAATTAGTTGCCAATACGCTATACGGAGGGTGTTCACTGTGCACATAGCCGTAGTCTTCCGCACTATGGCAAATCGGTGTATCAGGCAGAATTTTCAACAACCCCATCTGAATATAATGAGCACCCATGGCAAACACCTCCGAAAAAGAGGTAGCAAAACTCTCGCTCGTATCATGCGGTAAGCCAAGGATAAGATCGACATGCAGGTGAATGGTATCTAGGGCAGCCAAACGTTTGATAATTGGATGCACCATCTCGGCATCCATACGGCGGTTAATGGCCCGGAGCGTTTCATCATTGGTTGATTGAATTCCAATCTCAAACTGAAAACGGCCATGCTCAATTTTTTCTAAAAGCACAAACATCTCTTCTGTAAAACGATCTGGCGCAATTTCAAAATGAAAGAGCGTATCGCATTGTTGCTCTATAAGGAATTCCCATATAGTCAAAGCTCTTGAAGGCCTATCATTAAATGTTCTATCAACGAACCGAACCACTCGTGGGTTGTATTGCAGGATATGACGTAATTCTTTTTTAACCTGGTCAAGCTCTTTATGATACAGACCTGCTTCAGATGCTGACAAGCAATAGGTACAGGCGTGGGGACAGCCACGTGACGTTTCATAATAAATATACCTATTTTGCAATTCAGCGCTGAAATCTTCATCCCTAAATGGGTAACTCAATTGCCTGTTTTTCAGTCCGAAAAATTTCCCCTCATACAGTGGCTGCATATGTCCAGAAACCAGATCACTATAAAAATCAAGCCCAACTGCCTCAATCTCACCTCTGACCACACTACAGACATCATCTGGTAACTGCGCCCTTAGCACCCCAGCCTGTGGGCCACCTACAACGATACGGCAATCAGGTAAACAGCCATGCACATCCCCCGCTAGTTGCACAACACGATCACTATTCCAAATGGCTGCAGAAAAAAAGACAGCGAACGGTTTGTCTCCAGTAATCTGAAGCAGGCTTTCATAGCTGTTATCATTAATTGTAAGCTGCAGGATTTCCACATCAGCTTGTGGGTAATGGATGGCAAGTTCATGACGTATATAAAAAAGAGCCAGACAGGAGTGCACATAGCGGGCATTAACAGCAACCAGCTTTATTTTTTGCTTTCCTGAGCTGTTTAAAGACCTTTTTTCTTGGCGCGAAGACGTCTCTGTCATTAATTTGTTTCCTGATATAAAAATTTCATTATCATCCCGACCATATATAGTCGGCAATTACTCATCGTTACGGAAAGGTGTTATGTTCTTTTATATGTTGAAAACTTTTCTCTCTTGCACAGTGACTCTGCTCATGGCCATCACACTACCAACATCCGCCATGGCTTCCCCTGAATTATCAACATCAACATATCAGCTGGCAATCTCTTTTGATCTTGCCCGGAAGACACTTAACGGCACTGCAAAAATCACGATCGCCGCAGGAGAAAAGCTCACCCTGCATACCGGATCGCTTAAAATAACAGCCATCCTGCTCAAAAGGCAAGACGGCAGCAGCCATGAGGTGAAAGTCCCCGATGAATCCACATTAGCAATAGAAGCTCATGATCTCCCTCAGGAGGTTCTCATCACGTATAGTTACTCAACAACCAGTACCAGAATGAACCTCATAAGTTCAGAGGGTATTGCTTTGCTCGAAGCTTGGTATCCATTACCAGAAAATCGGATGTTCTACCAGCTTTCAGCCAACTTGCCTGATGGCTTTATCGGTATCACAGAAGCAGATAGGTTCCCCCTTGTCCGTAAAGGAAATAGTGTAACGGCCACTTTTTCCAGACCGGTCACAGCTATCCACTTTGCAGCAGCCCCATATGAAATCAAAAAGATAAGTGTTCGCGATGACTTGTCAGTCTATACGCTCTTCTTTCCTGAAGATGCAGCTCTTGCCCAGGCGTACCTCACAAAAGCACGAGAGTATATCCGCAGATACGAGCAGGAAATCGGCCCTTTCCCCTACCAACATTACGCCATCGTGGCCAATCGAAACCCGACGGGTTTAGGCATGCCCACCTTTACGCTACTTGGCCAGTCAGTTCTCCGTCTACCCTTTATTAAAGATACTTCACTGGGCCATGAAGTACTGCATTCCTGGTTCGGGAACAGTGTAGATGTTGACCCGGAACACGGAAACTGGTGTGAAGGATTAACAGCTTATCTTGCTGACCATGCCTACCGTCAGGATGCAAATGAAGGTGCACTTTATCGTAAGGAATCTATCCTGAACTATCTGAGTTATGTAAATGATAATACAGCCATACCGCTTTCTGAATTTCACAGTGGTAGTCATGCACAGCCACTTGCCCAGGCCAGGCGTGCTGTCGGTTACTCCAGAGCGATGATGTTCTTTCATGAATTGCACGAACGTATTGGTCATGATACATTCAATCAGGGTATACGCAACTTCTATAAAACATTCAAGAATCGCGTTGCTTCATGGAAAGATATCCGAGATATTTTCACTACTCTCTCGCCTGACAGTGATCTCCAGGTTTTTTTTGACGAACAACTTTCACGTAGAGACATTCCAGCATTTCATGCGCAGGATATCTCCGTCATTGAAAATGAGAATGTGGACCTGTTACGATTTCAACTCGTACAGGATACAACATCACCTTTTACCCTGCAAATACCCTTACGGGTTTCAACTTTTGGTAAAACCCATGATTTCACTGTTAAAACAGATACTCTGCAAACAGAAGTAACTCTTCCACTTCCCGGTCGACCACTCGAGTTTACACTAGACCCTGACAATGACCTGCTGCGCCAACTCGAATTTAATGAATCTCCACCTATCTGGTCAAAATTTATGGGTTCCGAGAACAAGCTTGTCATCCTTGAATCTGAAAAAGCTCAAGAGATATATCAACCCCTCCTGCAACAATTTACAGAAAACAACTGGGTCATTAAATTTGATCATGAAATAACCAACACCGAGCTCAGTGAGGCAGACCTGCTCATTCTTGGCCTAGACCAACAGGCAAGTCGTAACCTTTTCGGCGCAACAACTCACGCTTTACAGGGATTCACTCTTGATGTTCGCCATAACCCGCTGAACCCGAAACATGTCGCAGTGCTTGTCTCCAGCAGCAGTACTAATGAAACTGATTCGGTCGCTTCACGCCTCCGCCATTATGGTAAATACAGCTTTCTCTCTTTTGAAAAAGGAAGGGCAATCAAACGGACAATCCCAGAAAGCGACAGTGGAATAGGTTACCAGCTTGAACAGTTACCTGCTGGAGCCCCAACTCACTCTTTGTCGGCATTTGATAACATCGTGCAGGAACTCCATGAATTCGATGTTATATATATTGGAGAGAACCACACCTCTGTAAGCGATCACAGATTGCAGTTACGGCTGCTGGAAGCTCTATCTGAACAAATTCACAACCTTTCAATTGGTATGGAAATGTTCCCGGAATCAAGCCAAAAAGCCTTGGATACATATGTAATGAGTGATACAGGAATGACTGAGAAAGATTTTCTTAAAGACTCTCACTACTATAAAGTCTGGCAATACGATTTCAGGTATTTTCGTGAGATATTCCATCTCGCACGGGAAAAGAAAATCCCTGTCATCGGTCTCAACCTTGAACGGAATACCGTTTCCACAGTGTATAAAACTGGCACTACAGATGATCTACCTATAGAGATACAGAATAGCCTTCCCCAAGAGCGTAATCTCGACATGGAAGGCTATGGAGACCGACTTCGCGCCATGCATGCCTTGCATGAAGAAGGTGGCCATGGTAGCGGACAGGCCAGTGGTTTCATTCAGGCACAAGCCATTTGGGACGAAACCATGGCTGAGAACATTGCACATTATCTTAAAAACCATCCGGGACGTAAAATGATAGTCCTTGCTGGCAATCAGCATACACGCAAAGATTCCGGGATTCCGCCAAGGGTAGCCAGGAGGACAGCAGTAAACCAGGCAACTGTACTGAATATCGCAGAAGGTGCCCCCCAAAATAACCTAAAAGAAATCGCGGATTACATCTTTTTCTCAGAGCCCATGAGCATTTCACAATCCTCCAAAATAGGAGTCATGCTGGAAGAGCGCAAAGAAAATACTGATGGCTATATTGAGATCATCGACTTCAGCCCGGAAAGCAAAGCCCCTGAAGCTGGCTTACAAAAGGGGGACATTATACGCTTCCTGGCCGATTATCCAATTACAGCAATGGAGGACATCCGAATAGCCATGCTTGATTCTCAAAATAACAAAAATGTCAGGGTGGTGGTGGAAAGACTCGATGGCAGTGAGAAGATACATGTAGAAGTTTCAGTTCCCCTCATGCAGGCATCACCCAAAAAACCACATCCATAATATACTATTTTCTACCCAAATAGTTCCTCTTCGTGGATGAAACATGTATATTGGACCGTGTTCAGTTTTTAAGAAGGAAACTGAACATTGACCCATGGCATAGAAATCAAGCACCCCACCTATATATATGACAAAGTGCTTTGTTTATCGGCCTAAATCGTGAGTTTAGTCAATGAGCTGCTTTTTTCCATATCCCCTCTTTCCAAATGGAGTAACCATGCGTAGAGTGTCACCTTTATTTGTACCAATCTTGTTTATGTTAATCTTTATCGGAGAACCAGTAATGGCAAACGAAAAACTTCAGGACGGCATGTACGCCAAATTTGATACCACAAAAGGTGAAATCCTTTGTACACTTGAATTCGAAAAAACCCCTTTGACTGTGACAAACTTTGTCGGTCTGGCAGAAGGCACCAAGGAGCTTGGTGGTGGCGCCAAAATGAAGGGGGAAAACTTCTATGATGGTCTTACATTCCACAGAGTTATCCCTGACTTCATGGTCCAGGGCGGTTGCCCACTCGGTTCAGGAACTGGTGGTCCTGGTTATACCTTCCCAGATGAAATTGACCCGAGCCTTAAACACACCGGCCCAGGGATCCTTTCCATGGCCAATGCTGGCCCTGGCACCAACGGCAGCCAGTTTTTCATCACCCATGTCCCTACGCCCTGGCTAGACGGTAAGCATACCGTTTTCGGGCATGTAGTTTCAGGAATGGATGTGGTAAACGCCATCACCCAAGGTGATAAAATAAATAAGGTTGAGATTATTCGAGTCGGTAAGAAAGCTGAAGCCTTCAAATCTGACCAGGCTGCTTTTGATGAGCTAGTCAATAATTTTGAAAAAATTCAGAAAGAAAAGGCACTTGCTGCTATGGAAGCGGAACAAGGCCTGATTGATAAAAACTGGCCCAACGCAATTACTACTCCGACCGGCCTGAGGTATGTAGTCGTAGCTGAAGGTGCCGGTGATGGGACCCCATCCTCAGGTACCGTGGTGAAAGCGCATTACACAGGCAAATTGCTTGACGGAACTAAGTTTGATTCTTCCTATGACCGAGGTAAGCCAATCGACTTCCCTGTCGGTGAAGGCCGCGTGATCAAGGGATGGGACGAAGCATTCCTTGGAATGAAGAAAGGTGAGAAACGCGTTTTGATCATTCCACCAGATCTTGGTTACGGCCCATCAGGACGTGGTCCAATCCCACCAAACGCCTATATGGTATTTGATGTGGAGCTTGTTGATTTTTAATTCGCCACACATCACATGAAGTACATCAAACAGGACGTGCAGTGTAGGCTGCACGTCCTGTTTTAGCTACCGCTGTGCTACACCCTACTGATTCCTGAATCCAGAGCCTCAAACGCAAATCTCGATACATTCCAGATAAATTTCTCTAATCAGTAAAAAGGGCATCTCGTTCTTTAAGTTTTTCTGCATAGAGGCGACCTTCCATATACATGGCCAGGGCCTGAACAGCCCGGTCAGAGGACCGAAAGACTGCCATACCATTCTCCACCAGCTCGTTAACCAGTGCATCATATAGACGCCCACCATCCACAATGCCAATAACCGGTTTCGTAAGATTTTTCACAAGTGCAGGCATTACTTTGGCAATGCTTCGTGGATCATCAAAGTTATACTTTTCTGATTCATCTTCAGGAAGTGTGCGCATGGCAGGAGAAAGTGGATCCAAGCCAACCACTACCGCGTCAACATTAACATCATTGGCCAACGCTTCTACAACCCGCACATGCACCTCATCGTCTGCTCCTGGGTTGATATCGAGGGGATTTTTCACTTCCACCAATCCACCAAGGTGTTTTTCCTCGATGATTTGCCGTATTTTCCCAATAGTCACTTCTGTAAAACCAGCCATACTCATCTGAAAATCATCAGACTGAATATTATCGGCTATACCTACCGCCTCAAAACCGGCACCACTCACCGCAGCTAACCGGTTCCCCAAAACTTGCTTACCATGTAAACGTTGGGACAGAATAAGCAAATCTTCAAATTGGGAAAATGTCTGAGCAACAATACCTCCTGCCTGACGCACGCAGGACTCACAGACCATATAATCGCCAGCCAGTGAGGCCGTATGGCCAGAGGTGGCTGTTTTCCCTTCAGGAGTGCGCCCAGCCTTGTAGAAAATCACCTCTTGACCAGCAATAACAGCTTCACGTACGGCTTGAACAAAGGAGAGACCATCCAGATCTTTAAACCCTTCCGCATAAACACCTATCACCTCAATTTCCGGGTCACTTTTCAAATGACTGATCATATCACCCAGTGTCAGATCATTCTGGTTGCCGATAGAAATCATATACGCCGGGTCAAGTTCCGGTAATTTGCTCAGCCGCGTTATCATAAATGCACCGCTCTGGCTGACAAAAGCAGCATTACGTCTATGATTCCCACGACGTATTGGAAGTTTAGCTTCAGGAATAAAGAGCGTGTCGTAACTACCAGGATGGGAAACCACACCTAAGCAATTGGCACCGAGAAAAATCGGTCCACCGCCCTCACTTTCATGAGCAGCTGTTATGTTCTCCATAAGCTGTGATGCACGTCCAGCGCTTTCCCCGGTTTCACCCATACCGCCGGCAATAAGCATAACGGTCTCAGCAGCTTTTTTATCGATAACCTGATCAACAAGTTCAGGTACCTGCTCCGAGCCAAGGGCAACAACAAAGAGATCTAGCGTAATGTCGAGTGAATCCAAATCTGGTACGCATGGGATACCCTGAAAATTATCAAGTCCAGCTCGGATGATACGAATATTTTGAGGATTGTAACCGTTGGCCAAAACATTTTCTAAAATCATCCGGCCAAAATTCATCCGTGAGATAGATACTCCGATTATTCCAATAGACTCAGGTTTGAGTAGCTTTTCTATTTTCCAATACGGTCGAGCCACCGGCACAGCACCAGGCCTGGAAAACCTGCACATTCCGTCCAGAGGTACCATCAGGAAATCAGTAAATGCAAATGGGTTAATCTCCAATTCATCAATAATATAAGGAGCTTCATTATTTACGGGTGAATAGTAATTGGCCAAAGCAATCATTGAACTGAAACATTCAATAACCTGCTCATCGGTGACTATTCGCTGTTGACCTCGGCTAAGACCTGCAAGCTTTTTATAACAGATGGTTTTTTTGAACAATTCAAAAAAAGCTCCGCCATCTGTTTCTGTAGTAGAAGCAGCAACAATGGCCTGTCCTTTCCTGAATCGTTCCGCATACAGTTCTGTATCGGTACCTCCCAGCCCAGCACTAATGATCATGCCAAACTCTCTGGTATTGCGAATACCAACAATTAATTCATTTCCAAATGCCTGGGAATCCGGTGGCATATACTGAACCACAAGTGCACCACGGATATCTCGTGCAATAGCCTGCTGCAGACGCTCACCGGTTAATCCTCTATAACTTTCAGGACCATGAGACTGATCCTTCTCTATTATCGCCGCATATGTTTCCGGAACCTCATACATCATACGGCGCCAGGCTGATCGTATTTTCTCAGGTCTCTTCTCGACAACTTTCACTCCTCCAACTTCAGTCTTATGAATGATAGTCGGAGAAATAACCTTTAACACAACCTTTTCGCCGGGCATGACCATCAGCTCTTCATCCGAAGGGCGACTGCCTTTTCGGAGAATGTTAGTCCTGGGGGGAGTCTCAGCACCACTCTTCGCCAGCAATTCATATGTTTCATGTTCAAACAGGCTATTACGGCCCTGAGCACTGGCTCCGGTAAATAGTTCTGTAATCGCTTCAAAATCGATCGACAACTGGTAAGGTAAATCACTCTTTACATCTTCAGCCATAAGACTATTTCCCCATCAAAAGATTACTTCTTGCTTTGGTATTACCCCACATTTCTCATGAACATTTTGTTCAAATTCCTTTAAACAACCGGAATACAAGGTCATCTGTTCACATTTTGTGTGTCTTCAATGTATTCAACGTTCTCACCAGAGCTGTGAAAATTCTGGAGAAAGACAGTTTCATCTTCTTCATCTTTTCCTTTAACAAAATCAAGAATTGTATCGGGTATTCTATCACAATACTCCAAATTCCATTTCAACCACCAAAATTTGAAAAATTGCTGATCTCTCTTTCATCACAGGACAAATGTGATACAATGCAGTATATTTTATGTTGAAATGAGCCAGACTTTTTAGCATTTCTGAACTCACTTTAAATGATAACCGATGAACTATTTCCAGAATATTCGATAGGTTCATCGATTTTCAGCGGATAGGTATATAACTTTTAGGTTAACATTAAGAAAACACCTTTTTTGGGTGAAGTGTGGATAGCTACCAAAGAGCCACACGCAAACAAGGATGACAAAGGTAGAATATGATATTCTTCACGCAAGCAAGCCCCAACGAGGCCCCCCCTAAAAACTTCATGCCATTACTGATATTTCTTGCAGCCATCACTGCGATAGGTCTTTCCTTTGGGCTTCATGCCATGATTGTTGGTCATGATCATGTATTTGGAACCTCCAGGGAAGTACCATGGGGAATTCTTATCACTCCATATGTTTTTTTCGCCTGTCTTTCAACAGGGATCTGTATCATATCGTCTCTGGGCCAGGTATTCGCCATCAAAACGTTTGCACCACTTGTAAACCGCACAGTTTATCTGGCAATTATTGCCATGGCAACAGGTCTTATGGCTATTGGGCTTGAAATTGAGAATCCATGGAATATGGGCATTTTTGGATTTCTCACCCCTAACCCGCTCTCCAACATCTGGTGGAAAAGCTCTATTTACACCCTCTTTCTCCTGTTGATGGCATTTAATTTTATGTTCCTGCTGATGGACAGAAATAGTATTGCCCGTGGCCTGGCACTTGGTGCTTTGATAGTAATAACATGTGGTAACCTAAACATGAACTCGGACATGGCTCTTTTAGGTTCCCGTGGTTTCTGGGCGGAAAACTATATGCCACTCTTCTTTCTAACAATGTCCACTCTCTCTGCCTGTTGTACCCTCATTCTTTTTGTATGGCTTAGCAGTTGGCTGCAGGGACGAAAAATCGATACGGACTCACACAACTCTATTTCTGCGCTGTTTAAACTGACAATAGTGTTATTGATAGGTGCTATATCATTTGCAGCAATGAAGGCTCTTGGCGGATTTTCAACAAAGTTTACAGAAAACCCTGAGGCGATGCAGCTCCTTGTAAAAGGAGATTTTGCTTTAAATTTCTGGTTCGGAGAGATCATTCTCACCTGTGTCTTACCTGTCTTTCTGCTCATATTCAGCAAAGGGGGGAAGCGTGTTGGACTCTTTGCCCTTGCCAGTGTCAGCTCACTTATAGGTATTTTTATTACGTTTTACAATTTGGTGATTGTCGGGCAGCTCATCCCTCACTTCCACCAATACAACCTGTTTGATGCACCAAAATTCTACTCATACAGCCCAAGCTTTCACGAGTATATGATGGTAACTGGAGCACTTGCTTTTTTCTTTGCTGCATTTATCGTTGGAGAAATGGTCTTTAACTCAAACTATTTCCAGAAGAAAAAGTAATATGATGGCTGTTTTGCAGCCTACATTTGTACTGCAGAAACGTGTTACTGCCAGCCTGAGAGAACATGTGAAATTGGCATGTCCTCTCAGGTTTTCACATACCTATATTTGTTTTGCTTCCCATTAAGTGTTCCTTTCTCTCGTAAGGAGAATGATATGATACAGCTTAAGCCAACGTTCTTTCCCTCTATCATCATTACACTTTCTCTCGTGATATTTTGTTCACAGCCTGGGCACACTGAACAACTTGAGGTGCGGTATAATGAAGAAACAGGTCTGGAGGAAGGCTATGAGAAATGGAACAGTCACATTGACAACCAACTATACCTGCAGAAATTAAGACTACAGAATGGGAACTCATACCAGCCACAGCCTACAGTCATAATAGTAAACAGGAAAACTCAGAGAAGACAACAAGAGCACAGAGAGAAAGGATGTCTTTACCTGGGATGTGAGTCATGGGGCGTTCAGTACCAGACAGAGAATTATTCTTTCTCCTACCAAGAAGGGTATCGGCCTAACCGATACACCCCTATCTACATCAGAAGAGCAAAACCTACACCCCAGCAAAACTCAGAAATACCGAGAAAGTAGCAACTGATCCAGCCCCGATCTTCGAACTTCAAGCTATCTTCACTCCATTTTCAGGTAAGGATAATCGGTGTAGCCTTTTTCACCATTAGAATAAAATGTGTTCATGTCTGGAATATTTACATCAGCGCCAAGCTCGAATCGCTCTACAAGATCAGGGTTAGCCAGAAAAGGTATACCGTAAGCGATAGCATCAGCTCCACCACTTTGTAAAAGCTCATTTCCGCTGTCTTTCCCATATCCGCCATTGGCAATCAGTATTCCAGGAAAAACCTTCCGGATTTCAGGAAGCAGAGGTTCATAGCCTTCTGCCCAAAGGAAATGTCCCGGCAGCGCCTCTAACACATGCAGGTAAGCCAGGTCACGGCGGGCAAGTTCTGATGCATAGGCGCGGAACAGTTCGGTAGGGTTACTATCGTGCATATCATTAAATGGATTTACAGGCGAAATACGTAGGCCAACCCGCTCTTTGGATGCAACTGCAACAACAGCATCGACGACTTGCAAGGGGAAACGCAACCTGTTCTCCACAGACCCTCCATACTCATCCTCCCGCCGATTCGAACAATCACGTAAAAACTGATCGAGCAGATAACCATTGGCTGAGTGGATCTCCACACCATCAAAACCTGCATCAAGTGCTCGCTCTGTAGCCTGGACATACTGTTTAATCAATACAGCCATCTCATCTTGAGTCAGTTCTCTTGGTGTTACATATGGCTTCTTGCCATTCGTGGTTACAGCCTCACCTTCAGCTTTAACAGCAGAGGGGGCAACCGGTAAATCACCTCCAAGGAAATCGGGATGTGATACCCTTCCCATATGCCAAAGCTGTAAAAATATTCTGCCTCCTGCATCATGCACCTCCCCAGTTACAGCACGCCATCCCTCCTGCTGCTCATCAGAATAGATGGCCGGGGCACCGACCCAGCCAAAGCCATCTTTGCTGACAGCCGTTGCTTCACTGATAATCAAACCGGCAGAAGCACGTTGACGATAATACTTCGTCATCAAGGCATTGGGGATATGCTCTTTCCCGGACCTTCCGCGTGTCATTGGAGCCATAATTATTCGATTGGGAAGCCTAAGAGTGCCAAGTTTAAGAGGTGTATGTAAAGTGATAGCCATAAATATCTCCCAGAGTTTATGCGTGAATGAAAAACGTGTGTCTGAACAGATCCCACCTATGAGCTTCCGATGAGAAAATGCTGAAATCCCTTGGGTAACACATCTTAATTAGGTCGGATTTACCAGCTCGTGTTTATGAATCTGCCAACTGCATTACACCAAGTGTATTACACTATAGGCATGAGTCAGGTTTTAGAAATAGTAGTTCACCGAAATACGCCCTCTACTATACGCAGCTCATGCAAAGCCATTTTTATCAAAATTGTGCCAGTAAATGTACTCTGCTACAATTTACTGACACATTATTTTAAAACGAACATCAGCTGAGCTGGTGAGAAAATCAGTATATAGGTTATGCTCACATAAAAAGATGCCGAAACTCCTGATACCCCTCAGCAGCAAATGACTGGACGGGGATAAAACGTAATGCGGCAGAATTTATACAATATCGTAAACCGGATGGTGGTGGCCCATCACTAAAGACATGGCCCAGGTGGGAATTCGCCTTTTTACTCCGGACTTCCGTCCGTACCATCAGCCAGGTAATATCAGAATGCTCAACAACATTATCTTTAACCAGTGGTCGCGTAAAACTGGGCCAACCGGTTTCGGAGTCATATTTATCACGAGAACTGAATAAAGGTTCTCCTGAAACGATATCAACATATATGCCAGGCTTTTTATTATCCCAGTACTCATTATTGAATGGTGGCTCGGTATCCTCTTCCTGGGTCACCGTGTACTGTAATGGCGTTAAACGCTTGCGAAGATCAGCCTGCGCATAGGGCGCAGCGACATTAACATCTATATTTTCCCAGTTTTTTTCTAAAAATGCGTCTCGACCGGATCGTGACCTATAAAAACCATACCGTACCGGATTTTTCTTGTAATAGTCCTGATGATATTCCTCAGCCGGCCAGAATCTCGGTGCGGGTACGAGAGGCGTGATTATAGGTTTTTCAAAAATTCCACTGTTGCCGAGATGCTCTCTCGACTGGATTGCCAGATTTTTCTGGTTCTCATTATAGTAAAAAATTCCACTTGTATATTCTCTTCCCCGATCAACAAACTGTCCGCCCGAGTCTGTTGGATCTATCTGCTTCCAGAAGGTATCCAAAAGCTGCTCATATTCTACTTTCTGTGGGTTAAAAGTGATCTGCACAACTTCAATATGCCCACCAGAACCATAATTGTTGTACGTTGGATATTCAGTGGTTCCACCTGCATAACCGGAAACTACAGATATCACGCCATCCATTGATTCAAACGGCTTTTCCATGCACCAGAAGCAGCCACCTGCAAAAAGAGCAACTTCTGTTTCACCAGCATCTGAAGATGATCGTTTATCTGCTCGCCCCTCACGCACTGTAACCGTATATATGAGGCCCACAGCCAGCAAGATCAATAGAGACAAAAGAGATTTCTTCATAAATGTATCCTCCACAGCCGTATTTATAATGAGTAAATCTTCTACTTGTCTACTAAGACACTTACTGCAGCTATATTATTCCTCCATTTTGCGCAAATTAAACAGACAGCACGGAAAGTATCATCAAACTCTGTATTCTTCTCACTATGATGAGGGGGGACTTTATTTTTTTATTTATGCAGGTCATTGCAATACGTTCTCTTTCAAGAGACTGCTGACATCATCGTACCATCTCTGTTGTGCTATCGGATCATAAACAAGAGAGGTTTCCTCATCAAACCGGGTATGGTTCTTGATTTCAACCTCCACGGCCTCCCTCGATATACGTTGCGCCAGGTCAACCAGTTCAGCCTGAACGTCTGCCGGAGTCTCACCAAACGACAAATGTTCTGTTACTTTTTGTTGTGACTCCCTGTTTAACTTACGAGCTGCAAGCTCAGCCAGGGCAAAATGGATCTGCTCATGTTGAAGAACATACGATTCAACGTGTTTGGGAACATCGGGGCTCCACCAGGAACATGCAGGATTAAAAACTGCCTGGAATGCAAACGTTGTAAAGCTGCCGAGATACAGCTGTTGCCCAGCTACATTCCCGCGTGCGATATGAATTACTGTATCATCAGAAGGCTTAAAGCTGATGCAGGAACGTGCTTGAATACGATGATTAAACTCTGAATACGATGCAGGCAGCGAATCTGCCTGAAAATCAGCAATTTCCAGCTGACGATAGCCAAAACTCGTCTGGTCATATCCCGAACCATCAGCTCCAGAAAAAAACTGTGGGCGTGCATATTCTGGCAATTCAGCACAACCAGAAAGAACTGAAACGAACAATAGAGCAATACGCAAAAATGTTTGAGCTTTACGGGCATCCATAAACCTATCCATAGTAACCGGTTGACACACTACATTTCCTTCGATGTAAAGTATAAGGCAGATCCGAAATGGTGGTAATTATTTCTTTTACCTATTACATGCAAAAATACACATATCCATAAACTCTATCTTGTTTATGAAGCTCATAAGAATTCTCTTTCTTTAAAGGTATAATACTCTAAAGGATAAACATGATAATTCTGGATGTTTATGATATGAAAAGGCGAGCTATTCTTAACTGAGCAAGGTGATCACAATTTCTCTGCACGTCCTGGCTCTTAATTAATCTTTTCAATTGAGCAATCAACTTTGAGTTTTTCTAATACTATCAATATATTGCTCAAATCACGCCTGTTCCTCACCATACTTAATCTGCTGATGGTGGTAATAATTCTCTTTTTTGGTTTAAACCCGACAACCTGGCCTGACAAAAACACAACTCAACTATTACCCAATGCTGACGGCCTCCATTTCCACAACCCAGGTTTCTCTTACGTTGACAGCCTGACCAGCATTCAAAAGGAAAAAGTAGAAAACGGTTTTTCTATCGTTCTTAAATTTTCTGTTGGTAGCATTCAAAATCGTGGTTTCAAACCTCTTGTAGTGCTCCATGATGGTAATGATAGCACCCAGCTGACCATCTCCCAATGGGAACGTTCAATCATTGTCATGAATGGAGATGACTACACATATAGCCGCAGAGAACCTAGGATATCCGCAGATAATTTCCTGGAAAAGGATATACCAACATGCATAACCATTACCACAGGCTCTGCAGGAACATACCTTTTCAGTAATGGCCTGACTGTTCAGAAAAGTGATAAACTCCATCTGACAATACCTACAGATGGTGAACCGCTACGCCTTGTCCTTGGCAACTCAGCATATGGGAATCACAGCTGGGAAGGTATACTCTATGAATTGGCCCTGTACGACAACCAACTTCCACCTGAGAGGATGCACACGAGATGTGCAGTTGCCCCTGACGACACAGCTATAGAAGCTGACACGAAAGATACTCTTCTACTACATTACGCGTTTAAAGCAGACTCAGAAGACGCAATGCGTGACCTGTCCGGTAATAACGCGTCGCTACGTATACCTTCAAGGCCACTGGCTTTGAAGACATCATTTTTGGCAGTACCCTGGCAAGGTTTCATTCTGGACCAAAACCTCATTGTCGATATCATCATTAATTTTCTCGGCTTTATTCCATTTGGTGCTGCACTTTTTGCCAGGTTTCGCCTCTCCTATGCAGACATGAACATTCGCCCCATCATGGTTACCGGGTTGCTCTGCTTCTTCCTCAGCCTAAGCATCGAACTGCTCCAAGGCTGGCTCCCTTATCGTACCTCAAGCATGCTGGATCTCGCCTTAAACACAACAGGCGGCCTGGTTGGTGCACTACTATTTCATTTTGCACTATCATCTGCAGTAAAGAACATTTTACGTCCTTCAAAATCTGCTTAAAGCGAAGATAAATCTCAACCATATAATAGAATTCCGCAAATCAAGGTAAACGGTCATTCAATATTGCTTCAACCGTCTAGATTTATAGCAACCTCAAACTTCTGCAGCTGGATAGAGCTGTTCACTCCCTCCCCTACCAGGTGAAAAGAGAAGGCCTTACGCGCTTCAGGGTTTCTAAATGTAAACTGCACTCGACATTCCTGCCCTGTTATCAATACAGGAAACGGTGGGAATTCAATTTCCCCTACTTCCTTCTCAAATTGGCGCAATACCAGTTTCAACTGCATACCTTCTTTTCCAGCCCGTATCGCCTTCAAACGAATATCAACATCTACTTTCGAATTTTCAGGAAAGGCCAGATACTGTGCTCCAACAAGGTTGTCTGTCCATTCATTTCTGATCTTTTCAGGAAGTGTCCTAATCTCCCCGTGCCCAAACTGCAGCTTTTGCGAAACAGTCCCCAACGTAAGTTTATGATCTACAAGGGTAGCCAAGCCAAACAGGCGAGCTGTATTTTCCCCGTCATAAATGATCGAGCTTTCTCGTTTTGGCTTAAGAATTTTTGCATCTTCAGACCTATAACACCTTCCATCTGCACTGCATTCAAAGAGTACATTATCCGCAGTCTGCCACCGCAGTTTTCCAGCAGTATAGGAAACCATATCCCGAGTGGATGCGTAGTCACGAAAAAAACTTCTACCAATAACCGAAGATGGTATGGGCAAACCCAAATAATCCAAAATCGATACTTCCATATCCATCAGGCCAAAAGTTCCTGTCTTTAAGTGTGGCAACTTTTGCTGCTCTGGTGCCAATATTCCCGCTATCCCCCAGCTCGCATACCAGTCAGCTCCTTCATGGCCATGAGATTCATCAGACGTTATAATGACCAGGGTCTCATCAAGAACACCGTCCTCATGCAACCCCCTGATAAAGGCTCCAAGAGCTTCGTCCAGTCTGGCAACTGACGCAATTTTGCGCGACCCATATTTTTTAACAACCTCTTCAGGTGCATCAAACGGTTGATGTGTAGCTACAGTGAGCAGTGAGAGCAACCACGGCCGATTCTGTTGCTGCAAATTACGCACGTATTTACGCGCTCCGATAAAAAAATCTTTATCCGTTACCCCCCAGATAAATTCATTTTCAGTTCGCTCACCAAACCATTCCAAGCCATGAACCTGTTGAAATCCCATAGCTGGCATAACCTTATCTTTATTCATAAACTGCAATGAGGCTCCCTGAAGAAAATGGGTATCCCAGCCATTTTCAACCATTTGCGCAGGTAAACACTCATTGGACCGTTGCGCATTAACTTGCAATTCAAACCCTTTAGGAGTGTCGTAAGAGAGTTTACTTAAATCTCCACAATGAATAGCATACAGCCCCCGAATCGTCTGGTGGCTATGGACAACAAAATCAGGAATCAGCATTGCCCCACGAGTAGCCTCCGCCAACGCCTCCATCTGAAACGGACCATCCTGAACACCCATCTCCTGACGAATTTCAGGATGATAAATACCAGAGATGCCCTCCAACACAACGATCAGCACATTTTTTGCTTGAGGTCCTTCTAGAAAACTTTCCCCGTCAAGGTCAGCAATTCTGAGGCTTCCAGGCAGGTTTTCATTTTTCAGGTCATTGTCTGGAGACACCCGATGCTGGAAAAAAGCATCAACAACAAGCCAGTGCAACGGATTATATCTGGCAGTAATACTCTGGTTGGCACCTGCGGTGGCGAAGCTGGCGTAGAGTAGCAACAGTAAACCGGTGATTATCAATCCTGAGACACTTCTTCTACGCGGTTGATGTAATGGGAGAAATATGGCTAAAACAGTTGATGTGCAAAGCATAAACACAAAGAGTGGTTCTGCCAGGTGAAAGCCTGCCGCACTGTTTTTGAGAAATGACGGATCGAAAAGATACTGGACATCCCGCCAGGATGGCAGGCGACCAACAGCTGCCAATAACTCTATCGATATTGCCTGGAAAAACGCCCAGCCAACTAAAAGAATCGACCGCAACCAACGTGGCCCAAACCAGCAAATCGCAAAGATAACTAGCCCAATACCTAAATCCGAACACAACCCTGTTAATTCGGTTTGTGATTGAGTAAACAGTCTCCAGCCGGCCGGGAAGCAACATGGCACGACAAGAAGAAATGGCGAAATTCGTCCAGTTACCATAGAAATACCTTTCTCGCCCTCATTCACCCGTTAAAAATCACTACGTATCCAATGTCTATCGCGCATGTCCGGGCAACCGATTTACTCTTTTCCGGTATGTGTTGCGTCAGCAAGCGGAGAAGTAATCCCCTCGACCAGCTTCTCCGGCAATTGCGCACAGGCACTTACACATGACATCACCACTGCTGCAACATATGGGGTAGATTGAACCAGCAGGACAATCATCCAGACAAGCTGGTCGGCATTAGAGAAACCATGGTGTTTGTACAAGCAATAGGCCGCAAGCAACAGAGCAAAACCAAACAAGCCTTCCTCACGAGCATCCTGCAAAGCATACCAAAAAGCACTTCCAGCAACCTTCTTCGGCGTCCTGAAAAAAGGCAGATGTTTGGTGATCAGCCCATAGAGCATAGCTTTTGCAATCGTATGTGTGAGGGCTAAACCAGCCACAGCGGAGGCAAGTGTCTGCGTTGCGGAAGCATTAAGCTGTCGGTTATACAAATAGATCATTTTGGCCACTTTGAAGAAGAAAAAAATTAGCGGCACGGAAGAAAGAATTATCATCGGTGCATCAACCGTCAGTGGCTGGTAGATCATGAGCATTGACCATAGTAAGGCTCCCGCAGTGAAAATGAGATTAATACTGTCAGCCATCCAGGGCAGCCATCCTGCTACAAAATGATACCTCTGACCATAGGTAAGTCGACTCTCTTTTTTTCGCAAAAGAGCCCATAAATGATATCGCATTATCTGTACAGAGCCGTAGGCCCAACGAAAGCGCTGCTTCTTAAAATCAATAAAATTATCAGGCATTAACCCACGTCCGTAACTTGTAGGTACGTAAAAAGCCTCATACCCTTTCTCGAAAATTCGTAACCCAAGTTCAGCATCTTCAGTTATACACCACTCGGCCCAGCCACCGACTTCTTCGAGCACCCTGCGTCGCACCATCGTCATAGTACCGTGCTGGATAATCGCATTACGCTCATTGCGAACTACCATGCCGATGCTGAAGAAACCTCGATATTCAGCGTAACACATTGCCTTAAACAGGTTTCCATGGTCATCCCTATAATCTTGGGGAGCCTGGACAATCGCCACGTTTTCCTTCAGGAACTTGGGGGTAAGGTCACGAAGCCACCTGCGATCTACCACATAGTCACTATCAATTACCGCTATGACTGAAACATCAGTCGCGGTTTGTTTCATAGCATAATTTAAGGCACCTGCCTTAAATCCTGCCAACTGGTCTTCATGGAAAAATTTAAAGCTTGCCCCAAGTAACTCACAATGCTTTTCAACGGGGCGCCAGACATCTGGATTCTTGGTATTGTTATCCATGACTATGACTTCAAAGCAAGGATAATCAAGCTGTGCAAGAGCATTGAGGGTTTCGATCATCATGTCAGGCGGTTCGTTATAGGCTGGAACATGTATGGAAACCTTAGGCAACATTTCATCCGGCACGTTTTCCAGGATAAATGACCTGCGCTTCATACTCCCCCATAGTGCCTCAGCCCACTCATGAGCCTCTGCCAGCAGAACTACTACCACTCCGATAAGGCTGATAACCATCAGTACCCCGACAAGAAGGGTAGAAACTGTAAGATATTGGAGGAAATAACTATATACAACCCACACCACTCCCGTAGCTGACAAAAAGGCGATAGAAGCAAGAAAGCTACGCCCTTTCAGCCCCAGAGCTTTACTGTCAATCACCAGAAGCATGAAACAGAATACAGCTATTGCCACCGAAAGCCCTGCAAGGGTTTGCCATTCAGGAATTGAGACGATGGGAGAAGAAAATGGGAATTTAGGCTGACGTGCTGCGTCATACACACCCCAGTAGGCACCAACCGCTCCTTCTGTATTCTTTTGCTTCCATACCTGGTCAAAAGCCTCCATGACGTAATAGACATAGTTCAGTTCCTCAGCCTTTGCCAGAAAGCGCCTAAGAAATGTTGCCTGATTCGAGGCTGAAGCCACAGCCTCCCCTCGCTTGCGCCCATTACTTGGCCAGCCCACTTCACCTATAATGACCAATTTCTCAGGAAAGTTTCGGGTAAGTGTAGTATAGCGATCTATGACATAGCTCACCGCATCGTCCAGATGGACACCTTCCCAATATGGCAGCATATGTGTGGTAATAAAATCAACATGACCTGCAAGTTCAGGGTGCTGAATCCAGACATGCCAAGGCTCAGCAGTACTTACAGGAATATTCAGAGCATTCTGCGCTCTTTCAATATACCCGTCGAGCTGCTTGACAGTAAGTTCACCCCGTAGAATAACCTCATTACCTATAATAACCCGGATAACATTGGCGTAATTCTCTTTTGCAAGCTTAATAACTGTATCAAGCTGCCTCTCATTTTCCTCAAGATCAGAGCCAATCCACGCTCCGAGGGTGACATTAAGCCCATACTTTCTGGCAAGCTCAGGAATCTTTGCCTGAACGCCCTCAACTGAATAGGTTCTGATCGCATTAGTTTTACCCGAAAGTAACCGTAGATCGGATTCTACCTCACTTTCAGTTGGCAGATTGTTTTTCACCGGATCATTCCCCACACGCATCGGCGAAAATGAGAACCCCTGGATACGTTTCGGCCAGTGTGGTTCCTGTTCAGGTTTGTTCAACATGGCCCAGCAACTAATACAAACTGCTGCAACAGCTATACAGATAAGGATATTTATTTTTCTCATCGACTTGGGAGAGCACTAGAAGGAAAGACTTTTATGAACATGCACCAGCAACGCCAGATGCGCAATACTGGCTTAGATTGATGGAATAAGCCTAGGCTGTTCACTGATAACAATTAATGGTTGTGACATTAATGCACAAATATACAAACGGATTTCAATGGAGGTTTACCCATTTTATACTCGTTAATTCAGAAGAGTCACTCTGCCACAATACTGGTAAAATAGAAAGAATTTTCGGTAAGTAAGGCCGCAGAATCATCGATGTAACGTTTGGCGTAAGGTATAACGGCTTCGTCCTAAATTCCAGAAAACAAAAACGAAAACAGGCCAAGGCATATAAAAAATAGGTCTAACAGGATACTGAGAACGTAGAAAATTTGCACTGCAGAGACAAATTTGGAGAGTTGTTATTTTCCCAAAGTAGCCATAAATTTTATTCAACCCGCTTCACACCTATACGTCCTGCCTGATAATCTTCATCCTCATAATTAGGACAAACACTTGACCATTCACTGATACGTACACAGTCTGATCGTCGCTCAATATTCGTTCGACGCTCATGCCGTTTTCTACGATCAGGCTTTCCATCCTGGAAATATTCCAGAGAATATATTTTCCTCCGGTCCTCCCCTGATCTACGGTCCATAAATGGATCTCGCTGCCGCATATCCCTGGAACATCTACCTTTTGAGTCACTCGTCTGGTCCATGCTCGTAAGCTCCATCAACTCGTCATATACTATAAAACCATGGTTGTCTTTTCGTTATTATGTAAATAACAGATCGGTACTTATATATTATAGATCTTTTCCTGAAAAGAGTAAGGAATAGTTAGGCTTTTATGCCATTTTCTCATTACTGTGGAATAATGACTGAATACTATGGTATATATAATTGACCATACAAAAGACGTTTCAGCTCCATCCCCCACCTTTTCAACCTCAACCGGTGGAGATCCAGCTATGCCAAATAAAGTCATCAAAGTTGAAATGCAGAACCAGTTCAGATCATGCCCTACCTGCGGCTACAGGGATGGTTTTCACTCCATGTTTGAAAAAGAGGATGAGACAATTAAATGGCTCCTTATCTGCCCATCCTGTCATGATGCTTTTGATATTGGATTGACGGCCGATATCTCTTCAAAGAATATCGACTGACCGCTTCGAGTCCATAATCTGGAACATTACGCCTCAGACGGCTCTACATGGTGTGACAAAACCACATTACACGGTTTCTTCATCCAGCCCAATGCCAAGTGCCAAATGAACTCATGTGCCTTATCGCTCAGCATCGCACAGGAGTATCTCTAATGTGGAAGGTTATAATTACTACTGTATATATTGACAATCTCAGTTCCATACCGGCAGGTGTACCCTTTACCCAATGTTCTCATGAAGACGAGGCTGCCGCCCCTCTACTACAACAGCTACGTGTTCACAGCCTACAGTCAGCGCCACAAGCTCTCGTCAAAAAAATTGCAGGAATCCCTTTTACATGATAGGCCATAGAGAGAGACAGAAACATGGCTTACTCAGATTGCACACAAAGATCAGGAGTCTTCATGAAGAACCTAACCCCAGAGCTGCCACAGGTATCTGATATAATAAGCCCAAATGCAGGCGTGCTTCGGGATAGAATTCTTCATTACCTGCAATACTCTTGTGTTAGGTTACTAACAGATGCAACGTCAATAGATTTAAACAGAGCGATATCGTTAGGTCTTAGAGAAATCCTGGTAAATGTACTCTTTGCCACCAATGAACGTTATGTTCAACAACAGGCCAAAAGGCTCTACTTCCTCTCCATGGAGTTTCTTATTGGAAGATCTCTTGGGAATTCGCTTATCAATTTAGGGCTCTACAGCCAGGCAGAAGAAATATTCTCTTCTTTTGGGGCCAACTTTGAAGAAATCCGGGAATCTGAGCAAGATGCAGGACTTGGCAATGGAGGTCTTGGTAGACTGGCAGCCTGCTTCCTTGACTCCCTTGCAAGCTTGGGGATGCCTGGTTTCGGCTACGGCTTGAATTATGAATTTGGCCTGTTCCGCCAGGAATTTTCGAACGGCTACCAGATTGAAAAACCTGCTCGCTGGGATAGCGAACATAGCCCGTGGCTCATTACCAGACCTGGCGTTTCTTTTACAATCCCCATCTATGGCCGCATCGAGCATGTTAGGGATCGAAGGAAAGGCTACTCTCCCACATGGGTAGATCAAAAATATATAATCGGTATTCCCCATGATATGCCAATTGTTGGATTTGGTGGAAAAACTGTCAATTACCTTCGTCTATTTTCGGCCCAGGCATCTGATGAATTTGATACCCGCATACTCGACGACAGTGATTACTTCCAGGCAATCCGACAGAAAATAGCCTCTGAGTCAATTTCCAAGATCCTCTACCCTTCAGATTCAGACATACAGGGCCGTGAGGTACGACTGTTGCAGGAATACTTTCTTGTCGCCTGCTCCATACGGGATATTATCCGTATTTTCCTCAAGACACACAAAGACTTTGTATCCTTTCCCGATGAAGTTGCTATCCAGCTAAACGATACCAACCCAGCCCTGACAATAGCAGAACTCATGCGCCTCCTCATTGATGAGCATGATCTCTCCTGGTCTGACGCCTGGAATATTACTAGAAAAACCTGCGCTTATACCAACCACACTTTGCTCCCAGAGGCCCTCGAAAAATGGCCCGTAAGCCTATTTGAAAAGCTACTCCCACGACATTTGCAAATAATCTTTGAGATAAACCATCGTTTTTTAAAAGAAGTACGACGTAGTTTCCCTGATGATGAAAATGCTCCGACGCGTATGTCACTTATTGAAGAAGCCGGAGGCAAAAAAATAGACATGGCCCACCTGGCCATAGTTGGCAGCCATTCGGTCAATGGTGTTGCCAAGCAACACAGCCAGCTACTTAAAACGACACTTTTCCCAGACTTCGCACAAATGTGGCCAGGTAAGTTCAGTAACAAAACAAACGGAGTCACCCAACGCCGTTGGCTGCTGAAAGCTAATCCACACCTCGCTTCACTGGTTACCAAAACTATTGGTGATAGCTGGATCACCAATCTGGACAACATAAAAAAACTCGAGGAGTACGCGACCGATACAGTATTTCAAGAACAATTCCAGGCCACACGAAACGCCAACAAACACCAGCTTTCGTCCATGATCCATGTGGCTACAGGTATAGCTATAGACTCAGCTTCACTGTTTGATGTCCAGATCAAACGTATTCACGAATATAAAAGGCAGCTGCTACATATTCTGCACATTATCCATCTCTATCGTACAATTATTGAAGATGGTGAATTCCCACCCGTGCCTCGAACACATATTTTTGCTGGGAAAGCTGCACCTGGCTACACCATGGCTAAATTGATCATTAAACTGATTCATAATGTTGCTTCAGTTATAAACGGAGACAGTAGACTCAAGGATCATCTCAAGGTTGTGATGCTTCCTGATTTTAACGTTTCTCTGGCCGAAAGAATCATCCCCGCCGCAGACCTTAGTGAGCAGATCTCCACAGCTGGAATGGAAGCCTCTGGAACCGGAAACATGAAGCTTGCCCTTAACGGAGCCTTGACGATTGGCACACGAGATGGAGCCACCATAGAAATGGTGGAGGAAGTTGGCCAGGAGAATATTTTCATGTTCGGACTCACCGCAGCAGAAATAGATGAAATGCGCACAGAAAACAGCTACAACCCTCTGGATTATTATGCCAATAATCCAGTCATCCGACGAGTTGTTGACTGCATTGACTCAGACATGTTCTGCCAGGAAGAACCCGGCCTTTTCCGTGAAATATTTAACGCCATCATGTACCAGGGAGACTTTTTTTTCCACCTGGCTGATCTACAAGACTATATCGATACCCAGACGCTGGTTATGGAGCTGTATACTCAGCCTCCCATCTGGAGAAAGAAGTCACTTCTCAACATCGCCCGGATCGGCAAATTTTCCTCTGACAGAACTATTCGTGAATATGCAAAGGACATCTGGAAAATAAAGTCTTACGAGTAAAACCTCCCGGCACCTTAAAGCACTCTCCAACTCTACTCTTAGCTGCCAATTCTCATTCCTTGACACATTCAAGTACCTTGATCTATTTACCTGATAATATTATGGTATACTGAAATATTTACAATTTACAGTTTGCCACTTATATGTGCAGATGCTACAATACGCTAACAACCTGAGATCATAGCGGAAGAAGAAAAAGGCCCTGCCTGGCCACCTGACTTTGCTATCACGTCATTGCAAGGTCATGGATACCTGGAGCCATGAAATGTCTCACCACAAAAACACGACATCCGATGCAGATCATTTGGCATCTCATTCACCTGTACGGGTTGGTGAAATAGACAAACTTGCAAACGAACTCCTTCAGCTGGAAAGCGCCCTGGGTGCTAACATCCCAACTACCCTGTGGATCAGTGATCTCCATGGTGAAGGTGACCGTTTCAAATCCATATTGCGTGGACGCTTTGGTATGCTCTACCAGACATGTCGCGAAGCACTACCGAACACCTTCAGTTCGGAAAAAATACAATACCTCGTCCGGATTATACGACGAACTGAGTATTTTCAGGACGCAGATATCTCCATGGATATCCAGGACGTTATCTTTTGCCTGACTGAAGTCCTGAAATATAAAATCTCCAACCGAATGTACGAAGTTCATGAGATTCTTAAACCAGAATTTCGCGATACGATAAGCCGACTCCTTGCCGGCCTGCCTGTACCAGACCCTATCTTTGAAGAGGAGATCATCTCCAGACGTCTTATTGCTCATCTCTCTCTAGCCATCCGGTCAGTTCTCCTTGATCGCATCCAGGTGGTAGGCGACATTTTTGATCGTGGCCCACAGCCAGATAAAATCATTCGTATCCTCTCCTCACCTGCCTATAGCCAAATCATTGACTACGTCTATGGTAACCATGACATTCTCTGGATGGGTGCGGCATCAGGCAACCTTTCTCTTATAGCTGAAGCCCTGCGTATTACCTGTCGTTATGACCATTTTGAATTGATGGATCGGCTGCAGTTTGACACCAGTAAACTCGCCGAATTTGCCTCAAGAACCTACCCTGCAGACAAGGTTAAAGGAAAGTTCAAAGCCAAGACTGCTCGTGGTCTCTCCATGGAGAAGGCCTTGGCCATCATCCAGTTCAAACTAGAAGAACGCACGATAGAGGATAATCCTGAATATGAGATGCAACCTCGACTCTGGCTCGAAAAACTCGCAAAAATGTTGCAAGCCGGGGAGACGGACGGGCTCAATGACAGCCATTTCCCGACCCTTAACCTTGAGAATCCCCTTGCCCTCTCTCCAGAAGAGCAGGAAATAATAGACGACCTGGCCAATCAGTTTGCCACCAACAGAAAACTGAAGCGATTACTGGCATATTTCTTCACTCGAGGAAAAACCTACCACATCCATAGTAATACGTTGAACATCCACGCTCTTGTACCTTCTACCGCAGACGGTCAGTTCGATGAGTTCATGAACCGTAGAGGTAAGAATCTTCTCGATTATATGCAGAAGATGATCCGCAGAGTTGGAGTTAATTACATAGAAGGACATCCACAAAAGAAACATGACCAGGATCTCTTTTTCTATCTCTGGTGTGGCCCCAAATCTCCTTTTTTTGGCAAGCATGCCATGAAAACCTTTGAACGCTATTTCCTGCTCGATCCCGAAAGCCATGTGGAACGCACCCTTTTCTGGAAGGATAATATGCAGACCAAAGCATTCAAAAAGAAAATGCTGGATGAATTTGGTGTGCAACGGGTAGTCTACGGGCATACTCCGGTCAACTACATGAAAGGTGCAAAGATGGCAAGTGAAGACGGTGTTGCCATTAATGTGGATGGCGGATTTGCTGAGGCATATTACAACCGCGGACATTCTCTTGTGCACACCCCGCACCAGCTTTACGGTATCATCCTTCCTACACCTGAAGAGATCAGAGAAGCGATGCAAAAGCTTGAATCTGCACCCTTAGATATTGAATTAATAGACGAATTCAGTCAGCCTATGAAAATCCGGGACACTATCGAAGGCAAGGAATTGCTTGAGCGGCGAAACGCAATTATGCAAAGAATCCATGAACTGGCCGAAGCAAATGGCTACGGCTCCAAACCGAGAACAAAACTGGGTAAGTAACAGCTATGAATACCAACTATGGCATGGAAATTGTCCGAGCGACAGAAATTGCAGCGCTCACTGCCGCCAGGATGCAGGGTCTCGGTGACCATGATGCTATCCTCAACACAACCCGATCAGCAATCATCAAAACCCTTGACCGCATATATGTAGACGGCATCGTGGTCAATGACCGTTTTCATGATCGTGACGATATTGTTAAACTGCCTGAACGCATTGGCCAGGGTGGAGAAAAGTCCGATGTAATGGCAATAGCCCTTGAAGGTTATCATAATGCCGCAGATGGTCGTAATAACGTCTCATCATTTGCAACGATCGCCAGGGAAGGTTCAATCCAGTCCGTTCCAAACCTCTCCATGTATAAAATTGTTGTCGGACCTAAAGTTGGCAACGTCATCGACATCAACCAGCCCCCGTTGGTCAATGTTAAGCGAACTGCCAGAGCACTAAGAAAGTACACTGAAAATGTTACTGTCTGCATTCTCAATCAGGCCCGGCACTATCAACTTATCCGTGAAGTACGTAGTTGTGGAGCCCGTATCAAACTGATTGATGAAGGCGAGATTTCAGGCTGCCTGGCCGCCATCACAGGTGACAAAGCAGACATCTACATGGGATATGGATTTGCACCCGAAGGAACTATGGTAGCAGCAGCACTCAGCTGTCTTGGTGGGTATTTCGAAGGTAAAATATTCTATGAAAATGACAGGGACAAAGCTCTCGCTGCCGAACACGGCATTAAGGACTTTGAAAAGACATTCAGAGCTCAGGATCTCATCGATACAAAAGAGGTTGCCTTTGCTGCCACAGGTGTAACGGATGGTGAATTTTTAGAGGGAGTGCGTTTCACCTCCAATGGTGCGGTCACCTATTCTTTTGTCGCCCGAGGCGAAACACATACCTACCGGAGACTGGAAACCAGACATTTCTTCGACTACAAACCTGTCTTCTAGCGAACCGATCCAGCTCCGGTGTGCTCCAAGAAAAAGGGGAAAACAAGATTGTTGTCCCCTTTTCCCCCTTTTGACAAGCGTATTTCTGCACTTTTCTTCATCATTACAACTCATCGACGGAAAAGTATTGATTCGCCAGGAAAATCGACTCAGAAACACTGTTTCTAATCGTTAATTCGATACGATAGATATCCTCTTGATGTTGAGAATACCTTGCAAGGACTAGCGGACAGAGTATTATAATTGTCACGCAAACCTGCCAGTTCTAATCCCATTATACATATTCAATACAAGTAGTAAGGAGAAGATTACTCATGTCTAAAGCAGAAGGCCCAAAAGGGGCAATACTCCAACGTGACAAAGAAACATATGCCATCGTACCACGCATTCCGGCAGGGCTTATAAAACGTGAAGACCTTAAAGCACTCTCCCAGGTTGTAGAAAAATACGACATTCCCATTGTCAAGATTACTTCCGGTCACCGTATTGCACTTGTAGGAATAAAAGAAGAGCAAATCTCACCCATCTATGAAGACCTTGGCATGACAGAAGGTAAGGCTGTTGAACTCTGCCTTCATTATGTTCAGGCCTGCCCTGGAACAGACGTCTGCAAATTCGGCATCCAAGATTCACTCGGATTCGGCCTAAAAATAGAATCTCTCTTTTCCGGGATCGAAATGCCTGCCAAATTCAAGGCGGGTGTCTCCGGTTGCCCTTTTCTCTGCGCAGAGAGCCTTGTACGTGACCTTGGTCTTATCGGTAAGAAAAAGGGCTGGTCCCTTGTTTTCGGTGGCAATTCTGGCCGTAGGGTACGAGAGGCGGACCTTTTAGCTGAAGACTTGAGCGACGATGATGCTGTTACACTGGCAAAAAAATGTATTGAGTACTACGCCGCAAACGCAAGGAAAAGAGAGCGAACAAGTACCTTTATAGAACGCATGGGTATTGAAGAGTTTAAAAAAGCTGTCCTGTAAAATCGTAAATTTTACTATTTCCAGAGCCGGTATGAACATGAATTGCAACCTACCGACTCTGGAAAAATAGTTTTAGCAGTAGGTTCTTCTGTTTCAGATTTTCATTTTTCTGACCACCAACGTACATTCTCCCTTGTGATTTATAGCGAACCTGCCGATACTACAGAAAGATCAATCTGATCTGACTGGAAGTTTTTCTGGTTTTCATCAAATTTTCATTGAGGACATGATGGACGCTCACGATAAAAATGCAAAGAGTGGAGTGGAATTCCACCAGCCGCTTCTTGGTGCCAAATATGTTTCTATAGAGCGTCGTTCATCTGGTGACACAGTTTTCATGGTGGATGACATTCCCTTTCGTTCCTCCATGCCTAAAGCAACTCACTGGTCTATCGCCTGGTCTGATCTCATGATGACCATGTTCATTCTTTTTTTGTCCATGTTTGTCTATAAAACTGCAAACCAGGATTTTCTCAACAGACAGGGACTTGAAGTAATTGGAGGAGATACGGCTGAAGCTCTGGAGATGGACAAATTTAGTCAGGGAGGAGCGCCCTTTGCCCCAATCTCGCCAGGTTTACCGATAATGACAGCCGGTACCTTAAGGAAAACTGAATCAATTGGGTTAAGGGATATAGACATCGATAACGCCTTTTCCACCATAACAGAACAGACCCGAGTAGAAAAAGAAATAGTTGAAGTGCCCACTGACAGGAGTATCGCGCTTCAGGCAGAACAGCAAACAGAACCGGAGATCATGGAGAGTACAGAAGCACCTCAGGGTCCCCAAAATGATAGTGTGATAATTGAACCACGACCACTCACAACTGGCGCACAGAGCAAGCCTGACAAAATACAAGAAATTTACCGTTTAAGTAAAGAGGCGCTTGAAACCAACGACCTCAAAAGCTTTGCTGCCATCGACCTGATCCCGGATAACACCATGCGCATCATTCTAACTGGGGACCTGCTCTTTGGCACTGGTCAGGCTGTTATTACAGCAGAATCACGGATGAGGCTCGAACAGCTAGCAACGAGCATACAAACTACACCGTATATGATCAATGTCGTTGGTCATACGGATAATGTCCCTATGTATTCCGAACGATATGCCAGCAACTGGGAGCTCTCGGTGGCCCGGGCCAGCACTGTTACACGATTCCTGATCGAGGATATGGGTATGAACCCAAATCAGTTCGTAGTGAGTGGCTATGCTTCATATCGACCGCTCGTCAAAAACACCACTGCTGGAAATCGTAAAATCAATCGCCGAGTCGAAATTATCATCAGCAGGCGGCTGCCGAATCCGGTACCGGCTGACCAACAAATACTGAACTAGAGGCCACATCACCTATGATGCGAAAAAACATTACAGGACTCATTTTCTGCACAGGTCTTTTCTGTCTGGGCTTTATTCTTAATGGTAATCTTGGTCTATATTTCAATATTTCTGGACTGCTTATCGTTTTTGGCGGTACACTCGCAGCTGTCCTTTTAAGCTTTAAGATTGGGCAGCTACAGATTGTCACCAGAGTCCTGTGGTCTGCCTACAACAAGCCAATCAAAAAGGAACCGGAGATCATCAATATACTGATTGATCTATCCATCCGCTCACGTATTGAAGGTATTCTATCTTTACAGCAACATGAAAATGAGACAACAATTCTCTTTCTACGACGCGCTCTTGGTTGCCTGGTGGATGGTTATAGGGCCGAACAGATTCGAGATATTTTAAATACCGAAATGTATTTTTTCAAACTCCGCAGGGAGGACTCCGAGCGAGTTCTCCGCTCCATTGCCGATTTTTTCCCATCTTTTGGTATCATCGGCTCTGTCGTCGGTTTAATAACCATGCTCGGAGGCATTGGAGATACATCTGTAATATTAAAGGCAATCCCTATAGCTCTTACATCAACATTGTATGGCTTGATCTTTGCCAACTTTTTCTTTCTTCCCTTTGCTGCAAACCTTAAAGAACGAACAAATCAGGAGCTACTGCTGCAAAAGATTATCATGGAAGGTGTTATCGCAATTGAGTCAGAGATGAATCCTGTCATCCTTAAAACAAAACTTGAATCTTTTCTTACTCCATCTGAGAGGGAAACAAAACTGGTCTCCTATCAGAAGCTACGAGAACGTTTCAAGATCGCGCAGCAACAGCAACAGCAAGAGGATGTATCGGAGGAGCAGGAAGACGGACCAATGGGACCTACTGTTGATGTGTAAAAATCGGTCAGTTAGCCTCTCCATGTTGTAGAGATCTCTTTAGCGACCTCTTTAGCAGCAGATATCCTGCAAGACCGGATAAACAGGAACCAAGCAGGATTCCAAACCGTTCATCAAAAACCATATCGCCAGAAATCTGTTCAAATGCCAGGGTACCTATAAAGAAGCTCATAGTGAACCCGACTCCACAAAGCGCAGAAACTCCATGCAGGCTTTGCCATGACATTCCCTGAGGAAGCTTGGTAAAACCCATTTTCACAGCCATCCAGCAAATACCAAAGATACCGATTTGCTTGCCTACAACCAGTCCCAGAGTGATACCTACCGGTACAGGATGAAAAAGCTGCTCAACTTCCATTCCAGCAAAGCTTATTCCTGCATTAGCAAAAGCAAAAACAGGCAGAATTAAAAAGGCAACTACAGAATGAAGATCATGCTCCAGGTCTTTGAGCGGAGAAAAATTAGCATCTCTTTTAGATCGCATTGGAATAAACATCGCCATAATTACTCCGGCAAGTGTGGCATGTACACCAGACTTCAACATGGCAACCCACATAATGATGCCTATAAAAATATAAGCGCTTTTCGATTCTACCCCACGCCTATTAAGGAAATACAAAACGGGTATACAGGCTGCAACAAAGATCAGTGCAGTAACTGATATGTTCGATGTATAAAAGATAGCAATAATAATAATTGCCCCCATATCATCAAAAATGGCCAGGGATGTAAGAAAAATTTTAAGAGAAATAGGTACTTTGGGGCCAAGCAAGGTGAGAATTCCGAGAGCAAACGCTATGTCCGTCGCTGCTGGTACTGCCCACCCTTTTTCAGCCACAGGGTCGCCATAGTTGAACAGTAGGTAAATCAATGCCGGTATTGCCATCCCACCAATTGCACCGACTCCAGGAAGAATAATATTTCGAGGATCAGACAGTTCTCCTTCAACAACTTCTCGTTTTAGCTCTAGCCCAACTAGAAAAAAGAACACCGCCATTAACCCATCATTTATCCAAAGGAGCAGGGGTTTTCCTATTTGGAGAGCACCAACTCTAACCTCAACCGGTGTGTTTAAGAAATAGTCATATAACGGTTTTAACGGGGAGTTCGCAGCTATAACTGCAGCCACCGCAGCAAACATGAGACATATGCCGCCGGCTGACTCCAGGTTGAAAAACTGAACAATAAACGACTGATTTTTTTTCATTACACATTCCTTATTGCAATGGTAAAAATGGTTTTAAATTTACAGATATTATTTCAATGGGAAATATACATTTTACGTAATACACTCCATATCATAGATATTTTCACTACTCAACACAACCAGAAATATAGCACATCTGAAAGTAGAATTTACGCCTTTCCCAAAATTCCTTTTTTACGTTAGGCTTCATTTCCTGCCTACTATCTCCTATTCCTCTTTGGGGTGCAAAAAAACAAAGGGTATGATAATACTTACTGGAAATGAAAAACCATCCCGTTCCCTTCAATCTTTACCCGAATCACGACCAATGATTATCTCGAATAAATACTTTTTATATGGGTCACTTATAATAACAATCACAACCACCGTTGGTTGTGGAGTCAGTACTCAAAATCAAATGCAAAACCTAGGTGAATCACCTCTAGATGCTGAATCGCTCTATGCACTGGTTGCAGATAACAGCCTTGAGTTAACCGCTATCGATTTTGATGCCCAGATATACTTTCAGGAAAATGGTCGTCTGTCCGCAAAAACGATATCCGGCGAAACAGATTCAGGAACTTGGGATATAACCTCTGACAAGATGCTCTGCCTTGAATTTTCCAAATGGTATTTTGGTGATGAAAAGTGTTACTCAGTCTTTCCTGAGCCAGACACAGAAAAATATATATTTTTCACGTCAAATGGCGCTCGCTATTACACAGGTATACCACTTACTACCATACCACAGAGTCTGTTAACCAATACCACCAAAGAAAAAAGGTCCTCCTATCTCAAAGATCGCAATACTCAGCCTGAATCTTCTTCAAACTATGCAGCAGCCCCGTTACCAGTTCCGGCCCCAGCCCCAAGTAGTGAAGAGATGAAACATCTCATGGCAACCACTGCCAGAAATTGCCCGGGATGTAACCTCTCGGGCGTCGAATTGAGTCAGACAGATCTTATTGGTGCTAATCTCCAAGGTGCAAACCTCTCGGGAGCAAATCTTACCGGTACTAATCTCAGACGAGCGAACCTCTCTGGCATAAACCTCAAAGGTGCAAACCTGCAAAGGGCGAATCTGACCGGAGCTAACCTCACAAAAAGTAATTTACAAAATGCCGATTTCACCGGAGCCAATCTCATAAAAGCAAATTTCACAGGCTCTACAACCGAAGGTATCATTCTTCAGGATGCTCTCCTGGAAAGCACTACAGGAATTAAATAACGCTTATGTCTGCTGGTTTCACTCATCTTCACGTTCACACTCAATACAGTCTCCTCGATGGCGCGATCCGTCTACCCGATCTCTTAAATAAATGTAAGGAATATGGCATGACAAGTGTGGCTATCACAGACCACGGTGCCATGTTTGGAGCTCTGGAGTTTTACACAAAAGCAAAAAAAGCTGATATCAAACCGATAGTAGGCTGCGAGCTCTATGTTGCCCCGAACGACCGGACGGAAAAAAAACAGGTTGATGGCCAGATAGCCTACCATATTGTTCTTTTAGCCATGAATATTACCGGCTATCAGAACCTGATGAAACTGGCAAGTATAGCCCAGCATGAGGGATTCTACTACAAGCCACGTATTGATATGGCCACCCTGGAAGAGCATAACGAAGGAATCATTGCCCTTACAGCCTGCCTCCATGGCCATATCCCGTTTCTTGTTGGCAAAAAGGACATGCCCGGTGCCCGAAAAAAAACCCAGGAACTCCTCGATATATTCGGAGATAGACTCTATTTCGAAATTCAGGAGAACGGTATTCCTGAGCAGACTCCAGTAAACAAGGGCATGATACAGCTCAGCAAAGAGTTTGGTATCAAGCTTGTCGCCACTAATGACTGCCATTACCTGAACAAGGAAGAGGCCCACGCCCATGAGGTGCTACTCTGCATCCAGACAGGCAAGACTATTAACGATCCGAAACGTTTCAGATTCTCAACAGACGAATTTTATTTCAAATCACCTGATGAGATGAAAAAAGCTTTCTCATACTGCCCTGAATCTATTGCAAACACCCAGGAAGTTGCTGATCGCTGTAATTTAGAGATTGATTTCGGTAATTATTATTTTCCCGACTTCCCTGTAGACGACGGAGAAACCCTTGACTCCATGTTTGTAAAAGCCTGCAAGGAAGGGCTGAAAAACCGCTTTGCAAAGATGAGGGAGCTTGAGGATCTTACACCTGAAAAAGAAAAACAATACCGTGATCGACTAGACGTTGAAATCGATGTTATCATCACCATGGGCTTTCCTGGCTATTTCCTTATAGTGGCGGACTTTATCAACTGGGCCCTTGACCAGGAGATTCCAGTCGGCCCTGGCCGCGGTTCTGGTGCAGGCAGTCTCGCCGCTTACTGTATGGGTATCACCAACCTCGACCCTTTGCCCCATGGTCTCATTTTCGAGCGCTTTTTAAACATTGAACGAAAGTCAATGCCTGACTTCGATATTGACTTCTGTATGGACCGGCGCGGAGAAGTTATCGATTACGTCCGCAAAAAATATGGCGGAGCCAAATACGTTGCCCAGATTGTGACCTACGGCACCATGAAGGCCCGAGGCGTAATACGTGATGTGGGACGGGCCCTCGATGTTCCGTTTGGCGAAGTAGATAAAATTGCCAAGCTGGTTCCGGACCAGTTAAAGATGACCATCAAGAAGGCGCTTGTTGAAGAGCCTAGGCTGCAGGAAGCGGCGAACAGAGACCCACGCATGCAGGAGTTGCTCACAGTATCCAAAACTCTTGAGGGACTTGCCCGCCATACAGGGACCCACGCTGCAGGTGTCGTTGTTTCACCTGGCCCTATGACCCAATTCCTTCCGACCTGCAGAGGCAGTAACGAAGAAACCGTTACCCAGTATGATATGAAGCATACAGAGATGACGGGCCTTATAAAATTTGACTTTCTCGGACTAAAAACGCTCACAGTTATCGACAAGGCTGTCAAACATGTAAAAGCTGATATCGGTATTGATCTTGATATCGACACTATTCCACTGGATGATCCTAAAACCTATAAGCTCCTCTGTGATGGTGACGCTCTTGGCGTTTTCCAGCTGGAAAGCTCCGGAATGCGAGAACTTTTGGTGAAACTTGCTCCAGAACAGTTCAGCGATCTCGTCGCTCTGGTTGCCCTCTATCGTCCAGGACCTCTCGATTCAGGCATGGTGGATGACTTTGTTGAAACAAAACACGGCAGAGCAGCCGCCAACTATCCGCTACCGCAAATTAAATCTGTTCTGGAAGAAACCTACGGGGTCATTGTATACCAGGAACAGGTCATGAAAATTGCCAATATCCTCGCCAGCTATTCACTAGGTGATGCGGATATTCTGCGACGTGCTATGGGGAAGAAAATCCCTGAAGTCATGGACCAGGAGAAGGTAAAGTTCATGAAAGGAGCCCTAGCCAACAACATTGACGAAAAAAAAGCCGAGTTTATTTTTGACCTTATGGCAAAATTTGCCGGGTACGGTTTTAATAAATCTCACTCTGCCGCTTACGCTCTCGTCTCGTATCAGACTGCATATCTCAAAGCACACTATCCTGCACAATTCATGGCCGCCTTGCTTTCCTGTGACATGACCAACACTGATAAAGTTGTCATGTATATCAACGAGTGCCGGGAACATGACATTGAGGTTTTGCCACCTGATATAAATGAGAGCTTTAAGGACTTTACGGTTATCAAAGACCGAATCCGCTTTGGTATGGCTGCGGTTAAGAATGTAGGTGAGTCTGCTCTTGACTCTATAATTGAGGAACGCGAAGAGAATGGCCATTACACCTCACTCAGTAATTTCTGCAACCGCGTCGATTCACGTCGAGTCAACTCCCGGGTTATTGAGGCACTTATCAAATCGGGCTCAATGGACTCCATGGGTTGCAAACGAGCACAATATATGGCCATTCTTGACAAAGCAATGGAACAGGCCAAGGCAGTGCAGCGTGATTTACAAAGCGGTCAAATGTCACTTTTTGCTGTGGCACCAGAAACGTCACAAAGCAATGAAGCTAACGAAATTACAGTTCCTGATATTGATGAATGGGATGAGCGCACTCGTCTCGCCAGGGAAAAAGAGACTGTCGGTTTCTACATTACCGGCCATCCTTTAGATGACGCCCTGCAGGAAATTCGTAGTATTACTGACACTGATATCCAGAACCTGGCAAATATCAGTGATGAACAACCCGTACGATTTGGTGGACTGATTCGTAGCTGCAAATACCATAAGAGTAAAAAAGGTGACCCCATGGCCTTTCTTACGGTGGAAGATATACTTGAAGCTGTGGAAGTTGTTGTTTTCCCCAGTGCCTATCTTCAGTGCGAACAGCTGCTATCTTCCACCGACCCAGTCATCATTGTTGGTACAGTTCAGCAGGATGAGCGCGGTCCCAAGATTATCGCCGAGACCATTGACAGCCTGCCCGAAGCCAGGGAAAAATTCACAGAGAAAGTCAAGGTAAGACTGGAGGCAGACAAAATTTCCAGGAAGCAGATAGAGCAGGTGAAAAAGACCCTGTACCAGTTTCACGGTCCTTGTCCGCTACTTCTTACACTTTACTACCCAGGAAGGGGAGAGGTTGATATAGAGGTAACCCAGGATCTTACTATTCGGCCCTGCCGGGAACTTACTGACAGGATGGAGGAAATACTCAGCTACAGTGCAATAAGTTTCACGAAAAAAGCTATAGTCATCACTCCACGTAAGAAAAAGTGGGGAAATGGTAATGGGGCTAACAATGGGAAAACACACTAATAAAAAGCAGGCCAATGAAATTCATCTGGCCTGCTCTAACAGTTAACAATCACGTTACCCCAAAGTTTCACCAAAGCTTAGACCACATTCGGGACATACTGATGACTCTTGTGGCACAAAGCTCGTATTACAGGCTGGGCAAACAGTCGTCAGGGCACTTTCATCAAAAACAGCATCGGCACTACTGAGCTCGTGATGACTCAATCCTGTTGAACGCAGATAATCCTGTTCAAGAATAGCCACCGCCTCCTCAGCATCTGCTACTTTGACCTCCAACTGGAGGTCCGGTCCGCCTCAACCTTTACCACAGCCACCGCTTTCACCGGTAATGAGTGCTGGAATACGCTCTTTAGCCAGCAGCAGCTGATACGGTTTTATGTCTCGAAGCTTTCCACCACGAATCACTACTCGTTGATCTTCTTCTGAAATATCCATTGAACGTGCCTGAAATTCCTGGCTTTTCTTCTTGCCCAGCTCAAGCTTTTCAGGCCCCGATATCAGGTCGACCTGACACCCCACACAGCGGGTTATTCCTGCACGATATTCATCTCCACATCGTGGGCAATACATCATTTCAAGATCAATTCCAAGGCGTGCTGCCTCAGGATCCTTTTTTTTGGCAGGACCTTTATTTAAACCAAACAATTTTCTAAACATAAACGTGATAATCCTGTGAAAACAATTACATCAAAACACACAATCCGCGAATGCACTTTACAGGATATATCTGCTTAGATCCTGATCCTGAACAATATCATCTAATTGCTCACGTACATAGTCACCCGTGACCTCGAATTTTTCGCTTCCGAGCTCTGAAGCATCAAAGGACAGCTTATCAAGCACCCGCTCAACAACTGTATGCAAACGGCGTGCACCTATCTCTTCAGTTTTCTCGTTAACCTGTACTGCTATATCGGCAAGCGCCTCAATGCCATCATCAGTAAAAACCAGTTCAATATCTTCAGTGGCCATCAAGGCGACATATTGTTTGGTAAGGGCATTCTCAGGCTCGGTCAAAATCCGGACAAATTCTTCCTTACCTAGCGAATGCAGCTCCACGCGAATAGGAAAGCGCCCCTGCAATTCAGGAATGAGATCTGAAGGTTTAGCAACATGGAATGCACCGCTGGCAATAAAAAGGATATGATCAGTCTTTACCATTCCATATTTGGTCGAGATAGTTGAGCCCTCAACAATCGGCAACAGATCTCGCTGAACACCTTCCCTGGAAACTTCCGGGCCATGCCCGCCACCACCTCCTGACCGAGAGGCAATCTTGTCAATCTCGTCGAGGAAGATAATGCCCGACTCTTCAGTACGTCGCAGGGCTTCCTTAACCACCTTATCCATATCTACCAAACGCTCTGTTTCCTCTTTAGTGAGAGCATCAAGAGCATCCGGAATTTTCATTTTCCGGTTTTTTTTCTTTCGGGGAAACATCTTGCTAAACGCATCCTGCAAATTGTTCTGCATATCGTCCATACCCGAATTAGTAGTCATGATCTCAATCATCGGCATAGACTGAGAATCCTGCAGGGACAACTCAACGTCTCGTTCATCGAGTTTGCCATCACGAAGCATCTGCCGAAACTTTTCACGGGTGGAGTTTTCCTGGCTTTGCTTCTCAGTAGTTACAGGAACCTGATAGTCTTGTACAGTAAAGGAGGTGTCTCCTGCAGGCCCTTCTGGTGTTGCTGAAGCCGGCCCAGGTGGCAGTAACAGATCAAGAACACGATCCTCTGCGTTTGCTTCTGCGATGCCTTTAATACGTCCTTTTTCTTCACCTTTAACCATGGCGATTGCCAGCTCAACCAGATCACGTACCATGGACTCTACATCCCGGCCCACGTAACCTACTTCAGTAAATTTAGACGCTTCCACCTTGATAAATGGTGACTGGGCAAGTGAAGCCAGTCTGCGTGCAATCTCCGTTTTACCGACACCGGTCGGCCCTATCATAATAATATTTTTGGGTACAATCTCTTCCCGCAATGGTGAAGGTACCTGTCGTCTTCTCCATCTATTACGGAGTGCAATCGCAACAGACCTTTTGGCTGCTGCCTGACCAATTATATATTTGTCGAGTTCAGCCAGGGTTTCTTTTGGAGTCAGTGAGTCGTTCGTTATCATATTTTCTCAACAACAAGTGAAGTATTAGTAAAAACGCAAATTGAGCCAGCAATTTCCAAAGCTGTTCTGGCAATCTCTTCAGCGCCCAGATCACTTTTTTGGACCAGCGCCAGCGCTGCAGCCTGTGCATAGGGCCCACCAGAACCAATTGCGAGTATTCCCTGATCTGGCTCTATTACATCTCCAGTACCGCTCAGTAGTAGAGAATGATCTTTATCTATAGCTATAATCATGGCTTCGAGACGCCGGAGCATTTTATCCATCCGCCAGTCTTTGGCAAGCTCCACTGAAGCCCTCATCAAATTGCCATTATATTGTTCAAGTTTTTGTTCAAGCTTTTCAAAAAGGGTGAAGGCATCTGCAGTAGCTCCTGCAAATCCGACAATAACTTGATCTTTATAAAGTCTGCGAACTTTTCGTGCATCATGCTTCATTACCGTATTCCCTAATGAAACCTGACCATCACCTGCTATGACAGCCTCACCTTTATGGCGAACTGCCAATATTGTTGTTGATCGTATTCTCATGCTAAGCCTTTCCTACCTCTTCGTATGTATGTAGTGTTAAAATGATTAATGGTCTGCAATACAATTCATTTTTCACCGGATGACAACGGATGTGCCCTGTCGTATACCTCCGCCAGATGATCCAAGGTCAGATGCGTATACCTCTGAGTTGTTGACAAACTGGCATGTCCCAGCAATTCCTGCACCGAACGCAGATCCGCACCCATTTCCAGCATATGGGTGGCAAATGAGTGACGTAGTGCATGGGGAGTAATAGTCTGGGTTAAGCCCGCCCTCTCACCATACATACGAACAAACCGCTCTACGCTACGTACAGTGAGGCGACCTCCTCGATTATTGAGAAATAATGCCTGGGTTGTTGTAGCTTTCCCCCTGCCCGCCCTCTCGACAAGCAACTGTTGTCGCTGAGGAAGCCAGGCGTGCAGCGCTTCCAGTGCAGGTCGACCGACAGGAACAATCCGTTCCTTGTTTCCTTTGCCCCTCACCCTAAGCACTTCCGCACTGAAATCAAGGTCAGGAATATCTCTGGAAACCAGCTCAGAGACCCGCATCCCTGTTGAGTAGAGTAACTCAAGCATAGCCTGATCCCGCAGCCTGAATCTGTCCTTTTCCCCAGGTTCTTCTAAAAGAGCAAACGTTTCATCGACAGTTAAAAAGACAGGGATTGCTCGCCCTATCTTTGGACCGGTAATCCCCGATAAAGGATCAGCGTCAATAACCTTCTGCCGTTGCAAATAGCGAAAAAAGGAGCGTAAGGCCGAAAGTTTTCTGGCCACGGTTGCTGCACTATTATGACTATGAAGACTTACAACAAAAGCACGGATGTTTACAACGCTGATGTCAGTTACCCTAAGCGTATCCCCTATAAACGTTGTAAACTCTTGTAGATCTCTGGTATAGCCACTTATTGTATGAACGGAATAGCCCTTCTCTACCTTAAGCCAGCGCACGAACAACGTAATTGCTTGTATCATGTTATATGAATAATGTTACACCACATACGTATTAGCCAGCTCCTCGCTGCTCCAATCTTTTTCAGGATGAGTGAATCCAGTCAAGGAAATGGCGGGGAAATTAATGAAATCAACCCTTGCACCGAATAGATGCTATAGATATATTCACTGCCGAGTCAGCACAATGAAAACTACCATGGGATACAGATCTCGCCTATTCCTAAATGGAATATATGCAGATTCAATACATTCCCCTCGAATTACGGAAAACCGTTATGGCCAAAAAAACATTTGAAACAGCACTTTCACGCCTCGAAGAAATTACCAGAGAGCTTGAGGATGGTGAATTGAGCCTCGACAAAAGCCTGAAGAAATTTGATGAAGGCATTCAACTTGCGAGGTTCTGTAACGAACAACTCGACGATGCCCGGGAAAAAGTAGAGCTGCTTCTTGAAAAAAACGGAGAAATTGAAGCCGTACCATTTGCAGAGGGCAATAGTGAACATCAAGACCTACCTGAGTGAACAACGCACCGTAGTTGAAGATGCAATGAGTCAGTATATGCTAAAAACGGAAGAACCATTCCAGGAGCATATTGAAGCGATGCGCTACAGCCTCTTTGCCGGGGGCAAACGTGTCCGCCCGATCCTCTGTCTTGCTGCAGGTGCTGCAATCGATGACAGCCAAATAACTCGAGATAATCTGTTACCGATATGCTGCGCATTGGAATGCATTCATACCTACTCACTTATCCATGACGATCTTCCTGCCATGGATGACGACGAACTCCGCAGGGGAAAGCCCACCAACCATATGCTCTATGGAGAAGCGGGAGCAATCCTCGCAGGAGATGGTCTGCTTACCTATGCCTTTGATCTGCTCAGCAATGAGGGAAACAGTACTCTCGCAGCCGGAGAACGACTTCGCATAATCAGCGTTATTGCAAAAGCTGCAGGATCTATCGGTATGGTTGGAGGCCAGGCGCTTGATATTGCCAATGAGAACAGGACATACCCGTTTGAAACGCTTAAAACTATTCACCGCAATAAAACCGGAGCATTAATTACCTGTTCAGTGCAGGCAGGAGCAATAGCAGCATCTGCCAGCAAAGAACAATTCATAAACCTCACAACGTATGGAGATAATGTTGGGCTTGCTTTTCAGATAGTTGATGACCTGCTTAATGTCACAGCCACCACTGAGCAGCTGGGCAAAGCAGCTGGTAGTGATGCTGAACGTGGCAAGGCAACATATCCTGGTTTTTTTGGTATTGAGGAGACTCGTAGACTGGCTCAGGAAGCAGTGCAACGAGCACTTTCGGCATTGAGTGATTTTGACTCCAAGGCAGAGCCTTTACGTGCGCTTGCAACCTATATTTATACTCGAAGCAGTTGAGCATATTTCAATTCGTATACCTCAACTGCTTGCAGATCGTGCAAGGTGTAGTACATTATTACTTTTGGAAACCAACTTTCCGTACCCCTTGTTGGCAAATCTTAGTTTGCTAACTTTTACTATACATTACTATGTTAACAACAACACTCATTCAAGATCCGGCTACCCTCCTGCTACCACAAATTGAATCACCTGAGGATATTCGTGATTTTTCTCTGGACGAACTGACCCAGCTTGCTCAGGAAGTCCGTGATACTATTATCCACACTGTCTCCAAGACCGGCGGGCATCTTGCACCAAGCCTAGGCGTTGTAGAACTAACTATTGCTCTACATTATATTTTCAACACCCCAAGTGACAAGTTGATATGGGATGTTGGCCATCAATCATACACCCACAAGCTGCTTACCGGTCGCCGCGAACTGTTTTCCAGCCTTCGACAATATAAAGGCATGAGCGGTTTTCCAAAGTTTAAAGAAAGTGAGTATGACGCCTTTGAAACAGGTCATAGTTCTACTTCAATTTCTGCAGCACTTGGCATGACCGTAGGCAAAAATCTAGGGACAAACGGTAATAAGGCTATCGCAATCATCGGTGACGGCTCTATGACTGCTGGAATGGCTTTTGAAGCACTGAATCATGCGGGACACTTGAATAAAGATCTTATTGTTATCCTAAATGATAACGAAATGTCGATTTCACCAAACGTTGGAGCTCTGTCCAGTTTTTTAAGCAGGAAGCTCACTGGCAAGACCATGCGTCGTGTCAAAAATCACCTTGAGGAGCGACTGACTGCACTCTCTAACGTGGGTGAGAACATCCTCAGTGTCCTGAAAAAAAGTGAGGAATCATTTAAATCCTTCTTTACTCCAGGCATGCTCTTTGAGGCATTCAAATTTGATTATATCGGCCCAATCATGGGTCATAGCTACGAAGAACTGATACCAGCTCTTCGTAATGCCCGCGACAACTCCCATGGTCCCACCCTTATACATGTTCTCACTACCAAAGGAAAAGGCTATGAACCGGCGGAGAAAAATCCAGGTGCATTTCATGGTATCGGTCCATTTACTATTGAGACAGGAAAACCTCTCTCGTCTAAAAAAACTATAAGCTATACTGAGGTATTTGGAAATACGATCTGCGAAATGGCCAAAGAGGACAATCGTATCACAGCCATCTCCGCCGCTATGGTTACAGGTACTGGGCTCTCAGGTTTTGCAGAGAAGTATCCGGATCGTTTTTTTGATGTAGGAATAGCCGAGCAACATGCAGTTACGTTCGCTGCCGGCATGGCCACAGAAGGATTGCGCCCGGTGATAGCAATCTACTCTACTTTTCTGCAACGGGCCATGGATCAGATAATTCATGACATCTGCATTCCAAACCTTCCGGTGACCCTCGCCATTGACCGAGCTGGTGTTGTAGGCGATGACGGTCCAACCCATCATGGGGTCTTTGATATTTCGTTTTTACGCTTTATCCCTAATATGGTAATGATGGCCCCAAAGGATGAGGAAGAATTACGCCAGATGCTCTATACTGCGATCAACTATGATGGTCCAACTGCTGTTCGCTACCCACGTGGCTCAGGTGAAGGTGTGGAAATAACTGACCAGCTACAGCTACTTGAAATTGGTCGTGGCGAATTGCTAAAAGAAGGCGACGACGTACTGCTTCTACCGGTAGGAAACCGTGTAGGCCCAGCCATTGAAGCTGCAAACAAATTGAAGGATCTCGGTTTTCAGGCTGCAGTTATCAACCCACGATTTTTAAAACCTCTTGATGCTGACCTGATCTGCCGCTGGGCTAAACGAACCGGAAAAATCATCACTATTGAAGATAACGCCATTGCAGGGGGATTCGGCAGCACCATCCTTGAGCTATTGAGCGGCCGCCAATTGCATGATGTACAAACGACTCTACTCGGCTACGCTGACTCTTTTGTTGAGCATGGACCACAAACGACCTTATGGAAAAATTCGGGCATAGATACCCCTGCTATTGTGAGAGCGGCACTTAGAATAATGAATAAAGATCCACTCAAATTACTCTAAGAAAGGCTCATGTTGATCTGATTATTATCTTGCTACAAGCGGTACTACTTATTGCATGAAAATCCTCACTGTCTCAGACACCGTCACCAACCAATTACTGGAAACCAGAGATGGTAGATCTTTTCTTTCTGGCATTGATCTCATCATAGCCTGCGGAGATCTGCCACCAGAATATCTCACGTCCTTACGTACCCTTTATGATGTGCCGCTCTACTATGTTCTGGGCAACCATGATCTACGTTACGACTCTGCTCCCCCAACTGGCTGCACGTGCATTCATAAACGGCATATTGTCCATAATGGCATCAGGATTGCCGGTTTGTCAGGCAGCCGCTGGTATAATGGTGGTATGAACCAGTATACCGAGAGGGAAATGGCTGGTTTTATCCGAGGAATGTGGTTCACCTTATGGCGTAAAGGGGTTGATATAGTTATCACGCATGCTCCACCACGCTACATTAATGATGAAGAAGACCCATGCCATAAGGGGTTTCATGTCTTTCGTAATTTCCTTAAACGTCACAACCCACGCTATCTGATTCACGGTCATATCCACAAGCTTTTTAACGATGACGCAGAACGTGTCACAACGTTTGGCACAACTCAGGTAATCAACAGCTATGGCTATTACACCTTCGAAACCGGGTCCGTTTAATTTTCTCAATAAACTCAACCCATGGTCCCAAAAGGACGATGAGGATCAACTCCAGAGTTTTGGTGATCGACAGGAAAAAGAACAGGCATATGATTCAGTGGATAGAGGTACTTCCCTCGTTCCTCTCGAAAGAATAGTCGGCAGCGTCGGACGCTATCGTGACTTCGATAGCCAATTTAATCCGAAGCGAGACAATAGTGGCGATGAACGATTGCGAGCTATTGTCCAACGTATGCGTGAAGGCAGGTCATTCCCTCCGGTTTCGCTCTATCAGATAAAAGATGATTTTTTTATTCTTGACGGGCATCACCGCGTCACAGCCGCCAAGGAACTCGGTCACTCTGATATTCGTGCCTGCATACTCGAGCTGATGCCCTCAAAAGACACTCTTGAAAATCGCCTTTACCTTGAAAAAACTGAATTCCGAGACAAGGCGGGTTTACAACGAACTATTGATCTGACAGAGTTTGGGCAGTTTGGTCATCTTGAATGGCAAATTCGTGAGCATCAAGTCTGGCTGTCTGAAGAGACCCAGCAAGATATCGGTTACAAAAAAGCTGCCGCCGACTGGTACAGAACTATCTATCGACCATTGGCGACCCTTATTGACAATAGCGGTTTAGTGAGATCGTTTAACAACAGAACAGTAGATGATCTCTATCTTTACATCTCCGTACACCAGTGGGAAAAAGGAAAAGAGAGAAAGTACGGCATTGGTGTAGACAAGTTAATCCCCAAGGAGATGGAAGCATTTCGTGCCAAAATGGCAGAACACAAAGAGCAGGAATATCCCGAAATGCGTCGTGAAATCATGGCATTTATTCTGCTCAATGTGGATGGAAAACACGAACAGAGGATATTTGATAAGCTCGTGGCCCTAGAAGAAGTACGGGAAGTACACTCAGTTCATGGCTCCATAGACATTATCATCAAGGTCGTGCTTACTCGTGACCTACTCTCATCAGACGCTGAGCTTCTTTCGCAATTTCTCTCTACAACTATTCGCCAATGGAGAGGAGTTCGATCAACACAGACACTTTTGCCAGGTATGGCGGTAGATAAAGACGCTAAAACAATTAGCTGATCATTTGTTACCATCTTTTTTCTCTCAGGCCGTCCATGTACATTTGCACCAAAGTTGCGACTTTCTCCTCCATCAGTTTCTTTCATGGAGAGAGTATAGCCCCTGTCGGCTGATTAACGTGCCACCAAATACACCACCTTCACAGGGCTAAACACCCACTTATCTGGTGAACCAGGATATTACAACTCAGGTAATATTGTAATATTTTTTATACCACTCGACAAACTTACTGATACCATGTTCGAGAGTTGTTGCTGGCTTGTATTCAAAATCTCGTACCAGATCATCAACATCAGCATATGTAGCGGGCACATCACCAGGCTGCATCGGTAGAAAGTTCTTATCAGCTCGCTTGCCTAAACAGTTCTCGAGCACCTCGATATACTTAAGCAACTTCTCTTTATTATTGTTACCAATATTGTAAACTCTCCACGGACAATACGATGTTGCCGGATCGGGGGTATCCCCACTCCAATCGTCATTAGGTTCTGCAACGTTATAAATTACACGGAAAACACCCTCTACGATATCATCTATGTAAGTAAAATCACGCTCCATATTTCCGTTATTAAAGACATCTATTGGCTCACCCGCTAAAATTGCCCGAGTAAAAAGAAAAAGTGCCATATCCGGTCGTCCCCAAGGGCCATACACCGTAAAGAACCTGAGCCCGGTAGTAGGTAACCCAAAAAGGTGGCTATATGTATGGGCCATTAATTCGTTCGCTTTTTTGGAAGCAGCATATAGTGAGACTGGATGATCAACGTTGTCATGTACGGAAAAAGGCATACGGGTATTTGCACCATAGACAGAACTCGATGAGGCATAGACAAAGTGTTTTACTCCAGAGTGCCTGCACCCTTCCAGCAAATTTACAAATCCAACCAGATTTGTATCCACATAAGAGTGCGGGTTGATAAGCGAGTAACGAACTCCTGCTTGTGCGGCAAGATTGACCACTGCATCAAATTTATGTTCTTGAAACAGAGCAGCCATGGCTGACCTGTCGGCTATATCAAGATCAAGATGGGTAAAGTTGACTCCTTCTGCAAGCGCCGACATGCGATCACGTTTGAGTTGCGGATCGTAATAGTCATTGAGATTATCGATACCATAAACTTCGGCACCGTTACCGACCAGTTTCTGACTCAGATGAGCGCCAATAAAACCAGCAGCCCCTGTAATAAGAATTTTCTTCATGATTCTCCCCAAATGTATATTAAAAAACCGGAGTCCTCATAACATTGAAGACTCCGGGAAATTATCTGCTATCCGCCTCCTTGCCACCCTAGCAAGGCAGGATCACGCGTATACTATGTTTGAAAAAAAATTACCGTTACATTAATCCTCAAAATCCCCTTCTGGCCCCACATTGACTACCAGATCCTTTGCTTTTTCAACTATACGCTCTCTGGTCCACTCGGCAACATCTTCGATACGACCAGCCTTGGCTCCGAGGTCATGGCTACCAGCTGCAAGCAGTAGATCCTTGGCAATTGTTGCCGTACCTTCAGCGTTAAAAACATTTACGAGAATGGAGTAGACAAAATCCTCAACACGTTTGGCCATCCGATCACGAATTAGTTTTTCCTGGGCCAGAATCTTTGTCTCAAAAGGAAGGTTAAGTTTCTTGAAATCACCACCCTTCCACCCTTTTTCGGCGGCATACTCAGTCATTTGCTGCCACAACTCCTCACCAACACCCTCGCCCTGAATTTTTATAAAATTACCATCCTCGTCACGGATGGCATTACCGTAGTCGTTGACCTCCAGCCCCCAGCTCACCATCTGCAGAGCAGTGGCAACATTAGCCTTGGTGGTGTGCGTTTCCCCTGCAATAGCTTTCAACTTCTCTGAACTGTTACCAGAGGTTCCATGCTGTGCACCTGAAACCCTATATGGAGAAAGCGCTTTGTGAATTTGTCTGGTTAGCTCAATTTGAATGCCCTGTCCGCTTGCCTCTAGGCCGTGGGTTGTACCATTATTCAAAGCAATCCAGTCAGCAGAAATGCCATACGCATTCAATCCTTTTATCAGGAAAGAGGCATCATCCACAGTTGAAAGACCATGCTCACCCTTGATTTCGCCAACCTCGGTTTCCAGTCCAGCCCAGGAAGGAATCATGGTGTTTAGTTCGATATTTGCCAGCAAATTTTTATCGTCAGGCATATGCGAAGCATCAACCGCAATTGAGGTTATACCTGCATCAAACATTGATGGTATTTCCGTCTTAGCATAAGGAATATCATCCTCACGTTTAATACCATAATGATCAGCATGAATAGCTACAGGTATGGTAAGCTGAAGCTCGTTACACAATGCGTCAACCTGACGGGCAATATTGTAGAAATTTGTCGCACAATAACCACATTCCGATCTGGCTATCTCTACAATTATGGCAGCATCAGCACGTTGGGCAGCCTGCAAAGCTCCCCTTATGATGAGATGACTGCGCCCATTGGCAGCAATAGTCATAGCCTGCCCTTTAGCAAACATGGCACGATCTATAACCTTACCACTTACGATCAGAGCTTTGGAGTTAGGAAAGAGTCTTGTAATATTTGGTGGTCGGCCAATCGTAACAACCTTTTCATATTCTTCCGAAAGAATCATAGTATCCTCCGTCTATACAAAGTTGTCGGGCTGCATATCCGGACCTCCCGGTTCGGCAATAATCAAAATATGTATCCAGGAAATCAGCAGCCCATATATCTATATATACTAGACAAAAAACAAGATATCCAGAGTATTTCATGATGTTAGCTTTATTTCAGAAGCCACAGAGACCCTATTTTAGTCTTCCTTAAATCCAAGAAATTTTTTCCGCCCGAACATCCAGACGGCAACCACACTGATCTCATAAAGTATAAGCAAGGGCACTCCCATCATCATCTGGTTCACCACATCAGGAGTTGGAGTAAGAATTGCAGCTATAATAAAATTAATGAGAATTGCATATTTACGATTACGATTTAAGAATGCCGTGTCAACTATCCCTGCTTTGGCCAAAAACACCATCATGATAGGCATTTCAAAAATAGCACCAAAAGCCAGAAGAAGTCTCAACGCAAGAGAGAAATATTCACTAACCGCCGGAAGTGACGTAAGAAACTCATTATTATAACCAACAAGAAATGTAAATGCGGGCGGAAAAACGACAAAGTAACCAAAAGCAGCCCCCCCTAAAAAACATATGGTAGAGAGCAGGCTGAACGGGATAAGGACCCGCTGCTCATGCTTATATAATCCGGGAGCAATAAACCGCCAGAGTTGGGAAAAAATAACAGGACTCCCCAACAGGAGGCCACATACAAGCGCGAGTTTTAGGTAAAAAAAAACCCTTCCTGGTATGAAGTAAAAATAAGGGAAGTGCCTTCTGGTAACACATCGGTAAGTGGCTGAAAAAACCAGATCCCAATAGGTTTAATAAAGGCATACGACAGGCAAAAACCTATAAATACAGCAATAAAAGAGATGATAAGACAAGAACGCAATTCTCGAAGATGGTCGGTAAGAGCCTGACTTTCAAAGCTGTCTGGTGTATTGTTCTGATTCATAGTATCCATATACAGAGAAAACCCAAATAAAGGGTGATAAAAAGCTTTTCATTCAATACCATCTGTTAACAGAATTTGCAACGCAAAGCACTTTCACAAATCTCACCTACCATGAAGCAGCAAATCGATCAACAAACAGATAAAACAGACTGGTTTATTTATATTCTTAGGTGTGCAGACAATACTCTGTACACCGGAGTTACCACAAACCTGCAAAGACGCCTTAAAGAACATAACTCAGTAGCAGGAGGCGCACGATATACGAGAGCGCGCCGCCCCGTACAAATGGTCTACGCAGAACCTGCATCCAACCGTAGCACTGCATGCCGTCGCGAATATGAGCTCAAACAATTGAACCGTACAGCCAAAGAATGCCTCATAGCCTCCCCTCCGCCCTTCCACCTCAATTTTAACGATATAGTTTAACCTCTTGTCTATTACTGCCTCGTATTATATAGTTATAAAGAACATTACATTTCTCCTGTGATTCAAGTTACGTAACAAGCCTCAACCTACTCCGCAGTTCTTAAAGCAATGCGGTGAACCACCATTACCTATCGAGTACTATGTTTCAGATTTTAATAGTTGACGATGAACGTAGCATGCGGGATTTTCTAAAAATCCTGCTGACTAAGGAAGGCCATCAGGTTGCCACCGCGCCCAATGGCGCTGCTGGACTAGAATACCTGCAAAGTAACAGTTGCGATCTGGTTATTTCTGATATCCGTATGCCCGGCATGAATGGTTTGGAATTTCTTGAAGCAATCAAAGAGTTGTCTCCAGATCTTCCGGTAATTATGATTACAGCCTTTGCTTCTCCAAACGACGCCGTGCAGGCCATGAAATACGGTGCGTTCGATTACATCAGCAAACCTTTTAATGTCGATGAAATAAAATCTGTCGTATCTTCTGCAATCCGCAAGGGAAGTGACGAAGCCGCCATCAGTAAAGTTGCTGATTCTTTCCCAGGAATTATTGGGCAGAGCAAGGAGATGATCAAGATTTTTGACATGATCAGGAGAGTTGCCCCCACTCCGGCCAATGTACTGATCTACGGCGAGTCAGGTACGGGAAAAGAACTTGTGGCGCAAGCCATTCATGCTCACAGTAACGTAGCAAGCAACCCTTTCGTTCCAATCACCTGTAGCGCCATACCCGAAGAACTGATGGAAAGTGAGCTTTTTGGTCATGTCAAAGGCTCGTTCACAGGAGCGATAAGTGACAAGTTGGGCCTTTTCCAATTTGCGGACACGGGTACTGCTTTTCTTGACGAAATAGGTGAACTAACACCAATCATTCAAACCAAACTTCTCCGAGTTCTACAGGAACGCGAAGTAAAACCGGTTGGCGGAAATAAAATCCAGCGTATTCAGGTCAGGATAATTGCTGCGACGAACCGTATTCTTGAGGAAGAAATTGCTGCAGGAAGATTCAGAGAGGATCTCTATTACCGACTTGCCGTTGTGCCAATTAGGGTCCCCCCCTTGCGGGAACGAAAAAACGATGTGCCTCTACTCGCCCGCCATTTTCTCGAGAAATATTCGCGATTGCTTGGTAAAGAGGTAAGAGAAATATCGTCGTACGCCCTGCAGGTATTGATGAACTACAACTTCCCTGGAAATGTCAGAGAGTTAGAAAACATAATTGAACGCGGAGTCGCCCTGGAAAGCTCAAATATTATTCTGCCGGAAAACCTGACTCTGCCAGGTGGACTATCCTCAGGTGAATCACAAAACGTTTCAGAACGTTCTACTCATGAAGATTCTGGAATATTCCATATCGCCACTAATGAAGACGAGCTCTATGAGCTGGGCCTGGAGAATGTCATCACCAATCTGGAAAAACAACTCATCCGCCATGCATTAGAGAAAACGAATAATTCTAAAATGCGTGCCGCCGAACTGCTTCGCATGAGTTTTCGTTCGTTCCGCTACAAAGTTAAGAAATATGGGATCCAGTAAGCGCCAATGAATTTCAAAACGCTACTTCAACGTTCCAGGCAAACTGATACCCCAAACCAGATTCTGAGAAATCAGTTGCTGTGGATGATACTTCTGCGATTAATCCTGTACACTTTACTGCTTGGCGTAAGTTATCTGCTGGGTGGTGCCAGTTTTGATGTAATCCTGATGCCTCCAGAACTGATGACCTTTCTTCTCGTCACGGTCTACATCATTTCGATTGGTTCTGCATATTTCCTGCTCGTATACCGGGGCAATCTGCGTAAATTCGGTTTTATCCAAACTCTCCTGGACACAGTTTTTGCCACTATACTTGTCTATTACACAGGAATTTCGCTCTCTATCTTCAACTCAGTTTACTTCTTTCCCATAATTTCAGGTGGCCTTATTTTGCCACGAAAAGGTGGCATCATTGCGGCAGCAGCCTCGACTCTGCTTTATGGTTCTATCTTATTCCTTGAATTTTTAGGGATTTTTCCAAGCTATCTCGTAAATTTCGGTTATCAGGTGGCAGATAGTCCATTAGTGCATCTGAACCACTTTTCCGTACAAGGACTCACATTTTTTCTTGCCGCCATTCTTAGTGCTCTCTTCAGCTTACGTGTAAAAACCACAGAGACCGCTCTGTCTGACTCACTCAGAAACTATGACCGATTAGCGATACTCTACAAGCAGATCTTTGACAATATAGCCACTGGCATCATTACCGTAGATGGCCATAACATTATCACCTCTGCCAACAATGCTACTGCTGAAATTACCGGGTACATAGCCGATTCGCTCATTGGCCTCCAACTGTCAGAACAATTTCCTGACTTAAACCTTTCAGCACCACGCATGCGGCAGTCAACTACCTTTAGCCGCCATGATGGCAAATCAATTCGGCTTGGATACTCACATGTGGACCTGTACCAATCAGAGGACAGTAAAGACTACGACCTTGAACATCATAAAATTATCACCCTTCGTGATATCAGTGAAATAGAACAATTGGAAAGACAGATGCGCCAGGCGGAAAAACTTGCAGCCATCGGTATGATGAGTGCCAGTATCGCCCATGATTTTCGCAATCCACTTGCGGCAATTTCTGGCTCAGCCCAGGTTCTGGCAAATGAGTTTTCGCTAAGCCAAAGTGAAAATCTTATCAATTATGAACTCACGGATATCATCCTGCGCGAGTCTAACCGGATGATTGATACCATTTCTGATTTCCTTAAATTTTCAAGACCGGAAGTCCCAAACAGAGAATGGTTTTCTCTCAACAGTTGCCTTGCGGAAGTAATCCAGGTAGGCAAAGCGGATCCATCATGGCCCCTGTCTACAAAACTTGACGTATTGTGTGATGAAACAATAGATATTTGGGCCGATCAACGGTTGATGTTCACTGTATTCAATCACCTGATCCAGAATGCTCTAGCTTTTTGTCCTCAAGGAGACGAACACATTCAAATTGACGCTCATGAAATACGAGAGGGTGATGTCACCGATTACATCACTATTTCAGTAAGCGACAATGGCCCTGGTGTCACTGATGAAAATCTTGATAAAATATTTGAACCTTTTTTCACCTCACGAGCTGATGGCACCGGTTTAGGACTCGCCATTATCCGACAAACCATTGAAGAGCACGATGGTACTATCCGAGTTGAACGCAGCAGTTGCGGTGGGGCAAAATTTACTATTTTCCTCCCCCTGCCGTCGTAACCTCTTCGCTAGGGAGTCCGGGTCTGATAGATAATTCAGGTTCAGCTTTTTTCCTGCTCACTGGCCACCTTTATCGCCTCCATGAGATCATCCTGAAACCTGATCTCCTCTGTCAGCATATGAATGGTACCAGTCCCTGCGGCATCAACACCTTTGATTTCACCAGCAACCCAAACTTTAGTCCCCGCTTCTGCGGTTAGAATTTCAGGAAAGAGTAGTGTATCAATTTCTGTTTCTATTGTTACCCCAAATCCATCCTCACTGACATCAAACAAAACCATAGCACGGTCTGCCTGCTGCTGCAGTATTTGAAAAAAATATACAGGCCACATCACCCGCAACCCAGTATATTCCTGATTTGCTGGTGGTAATTCTGCCGCTCCGATCTGGTTAATAAGTGAAAGAACTTCATCTGGTGACGGCTTTAAGAAAAAGGAAGCAGGAGCCTTTTTCCCTGTATTGCCATCTCCCCCACTTATCTGCTCACTTGAGACAAGACGCACTTTCACAGGATTTCGATCCTGTTCCTCGGTCTGTTGCCGCGCAGAATAATTTTTCTGCATGCGCATACCAATAACAATAGATATAAGTACGGCAAACATAATCAGACCAACAATTATCATATCGCGTTTTTTGCGTAACCATTGCTGTACTTCGTCGTACTTCATACTTCACAATCCCTTATTAAATAAAATTGTGGAAAACAAATGTCATTCAAAACATATTGAATTATCACGCATTCTTTTGCCGTCTACACGGCAACTATCTGCAACGACCCAATCTGGTGTAAGCCTCCTCGTGTTTTCCTGCTCCCTTCAACTACAGCAATTCTGTCTCCAACCCTGATATGCCCCCACTCCTGAGCAGTATCCATAGCTTTTTTAATAATTGCATCACTGGAAAGCGTCTCTCGTATAATCATAGGCACGACATTGTAGTAAATACTTGCATGCCGGGCTACTTCATCTGACCCAGCCACAAGAAGCGAAGGTATTTTCCTGTTCCATTTCGATAGAAGCGGATACATGCTACCTTCCAGATCCAGCAGGATAACTGCAGCAATATCGTTTAAACCCGCCACCGCAGTCAGGGCAGGATTTGCGGTGGCATCGCTAAGTAATTGCTGATACTGCTCACTGCTCAGACTCGTGTACTGTTCTTCCTCCCGTACAATGGAAGCCATAGTACGGATAACATTAACTGGATTCACGCCAGTTGCAGTCTCCTGTGACAACATCACAGCATCTGTTCCCTCCCTAATAGCCATGCTAACATCGGTCACCTCGGCTCTGGTTGGTCGCGAATTACTAGTCATTGAATCAAGCATTTGGGTTGCGGTTATAACAGGTTTGTTCATCTCCCAGCATAACCGTATAATTTGCTGCTGTATCCGTGGTACCCTTGCCGCTGGCAGTTCCACACCCATATCACCCCGCGCTATCATTATACCATCTGCCACCTCGATAATTTCTCTGATATGCTTTACTGCTTCTGGCTTTTCAATCTTGGCTATAACTTTAAGATCACGTTTACCAGCGTTCCTCACATAATTTTTCACCTTCACAATCTCATCAGGAGAACGTACAAAAGAAAGTGCTACAAAATCAATGGGGTGGTCGAGTCCCCAGTCAAGATCCTGCCAATCTTTTTCAGTTACAGAAGGTAGTGATAGCGTTGTTGCGGGAAGATTCATCCCTTTGTTCGATTTTAATTTACCACCAGATAGTATTTCACAAAGAACTTCTGTTTCTCCTTCAGCAACAACCCGTAGCTCAAGTAAACCATCATCAAGCAGTATGGGGTCACCCTTTTTCAAATCAGGAACGATTTCAGCGAGGGAGCATGAAATTCTCTCGGCGGTTCCTTCAATCTTTTGTGCTTGAATAATAATTTTCTCTCCACTTACAAGGGAAACAGCACCGTTGGTCATCAAACCGGTTCGAATTTTGGGGCCGCAAAGATCTTGTAATACAGCTACAGGCTTGCCCCAATCAGCTTCTGCCTCCCTCACTGCTTGGAGCGTTGCCTCATGTTGCTCATAGCTTCCATGGGAAAAATTCAACCGAGCCACGTCCATTCCGACCAGAACCATCTTGCCAATTATTTCTCTATCAGAGCTGGCAGGCCCAAGTGTACAAACAATACGTGCTTTCTTACTGACACGATCATTCTCCTGTATGCTAATTTTATCAAGCAGTTCAAAACAATCTGTAAAGTTAAGTGGTTTTGGGAAAATCTCCAGGATATTGGAATAGCTAGAAACACGACTCCTCATTCCATCATCAATGGAAGCTGAAGTGACTATTATAATTGGTGTTCGCGGACAAACGACCCCCATTGCCTCAACAAACTTAAACCCATCCCAGTGGGGCATCTGTACATCACTGATAACCACGTCATAGGACGAGGACGTGGCTAGGACAAACCCCTGATGTCCGTTATCAACAACATCAACCTGATGCCCAGCTTTCTCAAAACGCCTTTTTAACAGCTCTTTAACCGGCTTTGAATCTTCAAGGACGAGCATTCGCATGTCTGGCCTCCCTCAGTTTTTTGTAAACCAGATTACACCATTTCAATTCATTCCAGTTATTATTGCAAATTGTTGATGAACATCCAAGGAGCGTTACGTTTTTTCTACTTTTAGGGGCAATTACTTAGAGAAAAGTCGTTACAACACTTTACGGGGAACAGAGACAAAAAGGGGAGGGCAGCGCATATGACAAGCTGAGTGAGTCAGTGAGCCGGCTGTACCCAGCCACTGACTCACTCAGTTAAAGATATAGACAAACGGGATGCTATTGTTCATTCAAATATGGGCTGCTACTCCTGCTCTTTCCAGACAGTAGCACCAAGACCAGTCAATTTATCGACCAGCTTTTCATAGCCGCGCTCGAGGTGGTAAATTCGAGATATATCAGTGCGCCCGCTCGCGGCAAGGCCGGCAATAACGAGAGAAGAACTTGCCCGTAGATCAGTAGCCATTACTCGTGCTCCACTTAAACCAGCCATTGTCCGACCCTTCACCATTGCAGTATGACCATCTATTTTGATCTCAGCACCGAGTCGCCGTAACTCTGCGACATGCATGAAGCGGTTTTCAAAAATAGTTTCGTGTATAACCGAAACACCTGTACTAAGAGTCATAAGGGCCATAAACTGGGCTTGCAGGTCTGTTGGGTAGCCAGGGTAAGGCATTGTTGTAATATCCACACTCTGCACCTCACCCAAAGTATGATTGCCATTGGCTTGACGTACAGTAATGGTATTCTCAGTCTCTTCAATTCGTAACCCAGTGGCTCGTAATTTCTCAAGAAGAGACGGTAAATGAGAAGGATTGCAGTGGGTGATTGTCCCCTCTCCACCTGTGGCGGCTATGGCTATAAGGTAGGTACCTGCCTCAATTCGGTCCGGAATGATAGCACAGTCAGCAGCAGAAAGCTTTTCAACACCATGAACGGTAAGCCTGTCTGTGTCTTTCCCTTCTATCCGGGCCCCCATGGCAACCAGCATATCGATAAGGTTCCCAATCTCAGGTTCTCGTGCAGCATTTTTAAAAACTGTAGTACCCTCAGCCTGTACAGCTGCCATTAGCAAGTTTTCTGTACCAGTCACAGAGGGTATATCGAAATAGATAACGTTGCCGGTCATTCGCCCTTCGATAGAGGCGTCAACATAACCACCAGCCAGCGTACAGCTGACACCGAGTTGCTCAAGACCTGTAATATGAAAATTAATTGGTCGAGCACCGATGGCACATCCTCCTGGCAGGGAGACTCTGGCCTTACCAAGTCGAGCCAGCAGTGGGCCAAGTACCAAAACAGAAGCGCGCATAGTCTTCACAAGATCATACGAAACTTCAGAATAGCTCAGATCTGTCGTATCAATGCTTAACACATCATCTTCACGAAAATGCCGAACGCCGAGGCTTTCCAAAAGTTTCAGCATAGTCCTGGTATCACGAAGATCAGGAACATTACGAAGTATGTGCGTACCAGGTGCAAGCAGTGTGGCAGCAATAAGTGGTAACGCTGCATTTTTGGCACCACTGATACGAACCTCACCTTGAAGTTTTTTTCCACCTTCTATAACAAGTTTTTCCATATTGCCTATTCTTACCGGTTATCTAAGATATCCTGGCATGCAGTACCCGGTCGAGACCTGCGTAATCTTTCAGGATTCTGATTGAATGAAAATCTCTTAGACCTTCATAATGTTCCTTGAACATCTCGGTCACAGCTCGCCCCTGATCGTATCCTATCTCCATAAAAATGTGTCCACCAGGCGCCAATATCCGAGGTAAATCATCACGTATTTGAGCTATCAGGTCCAGGCCACGCTCACCACCATCAAGAGCCATCCGAGGTTCGTGATCCCGAACTTCAGGTTCAACCTCATGGCACACAGAATAATTACTCACATAAGGCGGATTTGAAACTACAAAGGAAACCAGCCCTTGGGGCCTAATAGCAGTAAGAAGATCAGAGCGAACCATTTGCACAGATGACTCAACACCATGACGCAGACAATTTGTATGTGCAACCTTAAGCGCATTGGCTGAGAGATCGACAGCAATAACTTTGCGACCCAACTCAAGTGCAAGTATAACTGCGATAACACCACTGCCGCAACAGAGGTCGACTACATTTCCTTCTGGTAAATCGTGATCATTACGAATAGTTTTCAAAACATATTCGAGAAGAAATTCCGTTTCAGGGCGAGGAATGAGAACTGATGGATTAACATAAAAAGAACGAGACCAGAATTCCTGCTCCCCAAGGATATACGCTAACGGCTCACGTTTTTTACGTCTGCCAATTAGCTCCAGGTACTGTTGTTGAGCAGCTTGGGGCACATTTTCTCTTGCAGCAATGAGAAGTTGAGTTCGGCTTTTGTGCAGACAGTGCCCAAGTAACAGATAAACATCGCTTGTACAATCGGGTATACCCGCTTCGGTGAGCTCAGACAAACCGTAATGTACAAGTTCGGTTATTTGCATTCAAAAACGTATAATGAGGATGACCGATAAAGTGGCTATTTACTGAATTGTTTTAAGCTTCTTGGCCTGATCTTCAGCAATCAACGGGTAAATAACCTCTTCCAGTTTACCGTTCATGATCGATTCAAGTTTGTAGAGTGTAAGATTGATTCTATGATCAGTGAGTCGGCCCTGAGGGTAATTATAGGTGCGAATTCGCTCACTCCTGTCACCAGAGCCTACCTGACTCTTCCGATCTTTAGATATCTTGTCCTGCTGTTCCTGCTGCATTTTATCAAGTAGGCGAGCACGCAGAACGGTAAGAGCCTTCGCCTTGTTTTTATGCTGAGATTTCTCATCCTGACAGATTACAACCAGCCCAGTAGGTAAATGGGTTATACGAACAGCAGAATCTGTTGTGTTAACACTCTGGCCGCCAGGTCCTGATGAGCGAAAGACATCAAATTTCAACTCGTTCATATCGATGTCAAGCTCAACGTCCTCAGCCTCGGGAAGAATGGCAACAGTTACAGCTGAGGTGTGAATCCGCCCCTGCGTCTCAGTTTCTGGAACACGTTGCACTCTGTGAACGCCACTTTCATATTTCAGCTTTGAATACACATGGTCGCCACTAATCAAAGCAATCATCTCTTTAAATCCACCGATTCCCAATGGGTTAGAGCTCATCACCTCAATTCTCCAGCCCATAGTCTCAGCAAATCTGGAGTACATCCTGAAAAGGTCAGCAACAAATAGTGCTGCCTCATCTCCTCCTGTTCCAGCACGGATCTCAAGAAAAGTATTTTTCTCGTCGTTAGGGTCCTTGGGCAAAAGGAGCAGTTTTATGTCATTATCAAGTCTCTGTTCGGCCTCTGCAAGCTCATCTAGTTCGGCCCTTGCGAGCTCTTTTAACTCAGGATCTTCATCTTCGTCTTTCAGCAGTGCTTTATTATCAGCAATATCATGTTGTACCTGCCTATATTCCAGGTAAAGAACGTTTAATTTACTTAAATGAGCATGTTCACGCACAACTGCCTGATATTCCTTTTGGTTATTCACCAATGCTGGATCAGATAGCTGGCCTTCAAGCTCAGACAATTTATCTTGCAGTTCTTCAAACTTGCCAAACATGACAACCTCGCAAAAAACCAATAATAACTACTGTGGCCTGCATATATTTACTACATTACAAAGCACGAGTGGCATAAAGATATCAGCTACACTATAACATAATGCAACTGATCGTAATTTCGTTCATTGCCAACCGCCTAGGTTAAATGCAAAAAGTCCACAGCCATGTTTTAACATCACTGTGGACCGCATTGAACTACTCAGCCATGGCCGGAGACTAAACACAATCCCTCGGTTTAAGGTTAAGATACGCTTATGTATCTCATCCTTTTTTGGCAAAATGCTTGGCATAACGCTGCTTGTACTTCTCGATACGTCCAGCAGTATCAATAAGTTTCTGCTTGCCGGTAAAAAACGGATGGCAGTCAGAACAGATCTCAACCTTGATCTCGTCCAGTACAGAACCCATCTCAAACTCTGCACCACAAGCACAGGTCGCTTTTATAACGTTATATTCCGGATGTATATCGTTTCTCATGATTCCCGATTCCTCCAACACATCAAACATGTGGTATTCAGATTACAATTAAAGCCGTCATTTTAAAGACACAAGTTGTGCATTATAACGAGGCTTAACAATATTTCAATATAAATTATACAAACGTCCCTCACTGGTATATGCAACACTACCAATAAGGGGTACTTACACGATGTAATTAGCCGTTCATTGAGTCAAGAAAATCTTTATTACTCTTCTGATGTTTCAATTTATCGACGAGGAAGTCCATACAGTCTGCGGGATTCATGGAATTAAGCAGCTTACGGAGAATCCAAATTCGATTCAGCACGTCTGGCTTTAACAACAAATCTTCTTTCCTGGTCCCCGATCGCTTAATGTCAATGGCAGGAAATATTCGTTTATCGGCCATTTTGCGATCAAGAATAAGTTCCATATTACCAGTACCTTTGAATTCCTCAAAGATTACCTCATCCATTCTACTACCAGTTTCGATCAGGGCGGTTGCTAAAATCGTCAGACTGCCGCCCTCTTCAATATTCCTGGCGGCACCAAAAAATCTCTTTGGTCGATGTAGAGCATTAGCTTCAACACCACCGGACAGAATTTTACCGCTGGAAGGTGTTACGGTATTATATGCTCTAGCCAGACGGGTAATACTATCGAGCAGAATAACGACATCCTTTTTGTGTTCCACAAGTCGTTTTGCCTTTTCGATTACCATTTCCGCAACCTGAATATGCCGCTGAGGAGGTTCATCAAACGTAGAGCTGACCACCTCTGCCGTTTTTACAGAACGAGTCATCTCTGTAACCTCTTCCGGTCGTTCATCAATGAGCAGCACTATTAGATAAACTTCCTTGTGATTCCGTACTATAGAATTGGCAATTTTCTGCATCAGTACAGTCTTACCGGTCCGTGGTGGAGCCACAATAAGACCACGCTGTCCCTTGCCAATGGGGGAAAACATATCCATGACACGGGTTGAATAGTTATCAGGTTGCCACTCCAGGAGAAATTTCTCATTGGGATGTAATGGCGTAAGATTACCAAACAGTGTTTTCTGCTTTGCTGCCTCAGGTGGATCAAAGTTAACACTTTCTACCTTCAAAAGTGCGAAATACCTTTCTCCTTCCTTGGGTGCACGGACCAAACCGTCGACAACATCCCCTGTTCGCAGGTTAAGTCGACGTATCTGTGAAGGTGATACATAAATATCGTCAGGACCAGGCAGGTAGTTATAATCGGGGGCCCGCAAAAACCCAAAGCCATCCGGCAGAATTTCAAGAACACCGCTTCCGCGCATCTTCCCGTCCTTATCCGCCTGAGCTTGAAGTAAGGCAAAGATCAACTCCTGCTTACGCATTGAGCTGAATCCTTCTACGTTAAATTCACGAGCAAGCTTAACCAGCTCACCGATTTTCATTAGTTTCAATTCCGCCAGATTCATTAATTCGTATCTCCTTTAGGACCTTTTGGCAGGATCATCATATATTTAAGTATGCTATTAGACCTACCTTTTCTCGCAGACAGTAACATGCCTTGGCAAAGCAGAATCTGAAAATGGAAAAGGTTGGATTTTATTTTTGGCAGGCAGTCTTGAACTCAATCTGCCACTATATCAATTGATGTATTTTTTATTTAATTGTGTTTAAGATCAGCAATAGAGTGGATAACTGACAAGATTCACAAAGAATCCGCATATTTTAGAAGAAAACAGGACTTAGAAATACACCTACCTGAAAGAGGGTGATCTATGATAAGCTGGATTATAATTCTGATTTTAAAAGACTCATCAAGAGGCAGGATTTTTTTTCTAACCACTCGTTCTTTTATACGTGCTCACTCTTTTGCTGTCAAGCTTTTTAAGGGCAAATTAAGCAGTCAGATTGCCATCTAATTTAACATTCCGGAGATTACGTCCAAGATAGGATACTTGGAGGACCGTTGCCCCCCAAAGTCCAGAATTATTAACCACACTATCAGCCCTATTCGCCTTTTCTTCGGCCGTTAGTTGTAAGGCTAAAATCGACTCCGCCTGATGGTGTGGTACATTATCTCGTGCAATTGTTCTAGCTATGCAACATGACGCCGGAGCATATACTGAGATAACATGATCAAAATCAGTATTCCACCCTTTCTCAAAAAGAAGTGGTACCTCAACAAGGAGATGCTTTCCCTGTCTCCTTACATGGAGACTACACTTGGCAACAGTGTCACGCACTCTGGAGTGAAGGATTTCTTCTAGCCCTTCGCGGATGCTGGGATCAGCAAATACAGCTTCACGTAACAGTGTCCGATCAAGAATACCATCTGAGTGAAAAAATGTATCCCCCCATCGCTCTTTCAACTCATACCACCCGGGTTGCCCTGGCAACAGCAGTTCCCGACATAAAACGTCTGTATCTAAACACTCTATAGGCAACACAGCAGGAAACATTGCAGCAACCCTGCTCTTTCCAGAACCAACGGTACCTGTTATTGCTATATCCATTTGACGTATCGATCAGTAAAAATATGTATTGGTAATGATTCTGTCTGGGAGTAAGTGAGGATGCTACTTAACCGTCATGGCTAAGCTGTTCGCATATATCCTTCATATCAGCCCATATAGGCGCATGGAATGTATTCTTTTTTTGTGTCATGGGGTGAACAAAAGAGAGTTTCTTGGCATGGAGCATTTGACGTGGAAAGGGTTTATTATTTTTATTTGGCCCGTATAGTGCGTCACCAGCTACAGGATATCCAAGATGAGCCATATGAACTCGTATCTGGTGAGTTCGACCTGTCTCGATTTTTACTCTGATTTTGCTATACCTGGCCCCAATTTCCTCGATAACATGCCAACTGCTAGCTGCATATTTACCGGATATCTCCTGAACTGCCATTTTCTTCCGGTTTACCTGATGCCGCCCAATAGGAGCTACAATCCGTCCTTCCTGTCTTGGAAGAATACCATGGACGAGAGCTATGTACTCTTTTTCAACTTTACGGTCTTTGAATATTTCGACCAACTGCCGGTGTATATGGTCATCCTTTGCTACAACCATAATTCCCGATGTATCCTTATCTAATCTATGAACAATGCCGGGACGTATTGAATCGCCAACTTCAGCAAGAGTATCACAATAATGCACCAACCCGTTAACAAGGGTACCACTACTATTACCGCTGCCTGGATGAACCACAAGACCAGGAGGTTTTGAGAGGATAATCAGATAATCATCTTCAAACACAATAGGAAAGTCAATTTTCTCAGGGACAACTAAAAGTGGGGGCGGCTCAAAAAGAGTTCCGCTTACACGCTCACCAGCTTTAAGCTTATAGCTAGCTTTACTCTGCTCGCCATTAACACGAATTAGGCCTGAACGTATTGAAGAAGTGATGCGGGATCTAGAGCTTTCAGGAAGCAGCTGAACCAGCAGGAGGTCAAGCCTGTTTCCGGCCTGTATCGAGTCAATGGATAGAGATATATTCTCTACAACTGCTCCATCTTCCTGCTGGTCAAATTCTGATGTATGCATAGCCGACTTGCTGGTTAAAAAAAATATACGTAATTATGACAGCACCCGGACTAAACGCAATCAGGCGAAAATAGTTTCTATACGCTCTGAAACAGAAGCCTCTTCGATTTTCTCTGCAAGTGACAGCTCCTTTACAAGCAAACTTTTAGCAGTATCGAGCATCTTTTTTTCACCATATGAAAGATCCTTATCAACACTGAGCAAGAAAAGATCCCTCAGAACTTCAGCAACCTCATGAACAGAGCCTGTTTTGATTTTTTCCATATAATCACGATAGCGTCTATTCCAGGTTTGAGTGCCAAGCTCAGTGGTTCTGTCTTCAAGAATGTCAATGACTTCATCGACCTGCTGCTGGCTGACAATAGCTCTTAGACCTACGTTCTCGCTGCTGGCAGTTGGGATCATAATAGTCATTCCGTTCTCAAGTATCTCCAACACATAAAAAGTGTGATCGACACCTGCAACAGCTTGAGTTTCAATCGCTTTAATAACACCTACGCCATGGGCCGGATATACAGCCATATCACCTTCAGCAAACACTGCTTTCACCTCTGTCAGAAAAATAAAACATTATGTACAAGATAGGAGTTTTAACCCCTGCACATGGAAGCATTTCCATATGACATTCAGATAAGAACCTAATCACAAAAAACACGCATCTATTGATCAGGTATATATTGAGATTCAGCATGCAATTAATCACACTAACAACAATTTCCCACAAGATATGAGACACTATACCATATCTAGCACAAACATGCCCTTATTTTTACGTGGAAATACTCAAGGAAGAAGGAAAAACGTAATTATTTAGCACCGTCTTCATACATTCCTATCATCCAAACGATGTAAGAAAAAAGTCAATCTCCTCAAATTACAATTTCTTCTATACGAGGTTATTTAATACTATTTATAAGGCTCATTGACCGGGCAGGTCCTTCATTGACAAACAACCTGAGACCATCTTCAATGCTATCGATACGACTACCTAAAAGTTCATTTTCCTCGTGAGACATAGTAGATAAAACGTATTGGTCCACCGGAAAATCCTGATGTACCTCACCTTTTCCTGGTCGGCCAATACCTATCTTAAGGCGATAGAAAACATTTGTCCCCAAATGTTGAGCTATAGAACGAATACCGTTGTGCCCCCCCGCACCGCCTCCAAGTACCAGCTTAAGGCGACCAGGGTGCATGTCCAGGTCATCATGGATTACAATAACGTTTTCACTAGGGATTTGAAAGAAACGAGCGAACTCAGCTACTGCCCGACCACTGAGGTTCATAAAGGTCATCGGCTTTATCAACGTCAATCGAGCCCCCCATTGAGTTATCCGACAAGAAAAAGCTTCCCACTTTTGTGTTGTAAAGGAATCGCCCCAACGGGTGGCTAATTCATCAAGCGCAACAAAACCAACGTTGTGCCTGGTACCGGTGTACTTATTCCCTGGATTTCCCAGCCCTACTATGAGGTAATCTCGATCTGCCATGATACAACTGAAAATATACTAGAAAAAAAGAAAATCCGGAAAGAGAACACTCTTCCCGGATTCAATCAGTTGCAGCTTAAATAACTCTATTAGCCGCAGCACTAAACTCTATCTGCTTTGCTCCAGAACTGTTGTTTATTTAACAACACCTACACAAGGGGCATCAGCTTTAGAAATCATCGTTACATTCTCAGGAAGTTCAACAGCTGAGAACGTAAGCTGCTCGCCGATACCAAGAGGTCCAACATTCAGCATAACCTCATTAGGAATATCAAGAGGTCTACCTTCAAGAAGCACTGAATTCGCGTAAGTTTCAAGGGCTCCACCAAGATCAACACCTTTAGCTACACCTTCAAATTTCAATGGCACTGTGAAAGTTGCATGCTTCTGCAAATCAATCTCGCAAAAGTCAGCATGCAGCAAGGTATCACGAATAGGATCGGTCTGGATTTCCTTAACGACAACACTCTTGTCTCCAGCACCATCAATTTTCAGCGTAACTACTGCATTGCGTCTGACGATTTCAAGAAGCGTGCTCATCATGGTTTTGGTATCCATCTGCACAGTCATAGCTTCTGCACCTGCACCATAAACTACGGCAGGAGTTAAACCCTGACTACGAAGACGGCGCATTGCACCTTTACCAGTTGTTGTTCTCAAAGAAGCAGACATTTCTACCTGAAGCATAATTCCTCCTTCGCCCGCCTTCCATCTCCATCTTCATGGATACTCGCAGCGACCGAGTGTGTATAATAAAAAACTGTATGTATATATTCTCGACAGCTATATAAAAAGAGAGCTGACTGAATCTTCGTTATGTATTCTATGAATTGCATCTGCCAGTAACTCAGAAACTGACAAGACCTTGATCTTATCACAAGCCTCTGCTTCAGGCAGTAGCGGAATTGAATTGGTTACGACAAGAGATTTCAAAACTGAGTTAGAAAGTCGCTCAACCGCAGGTCCTGAAAGTACAGGATGACTGCAACAAGCATGAACCTCTTTAGCGCCATTCTCGATTAGCGTAGCTGCACCGTTACACAAAGTACCAGCGGTATCAACCATGTCATCCATCAGAATTGCAACTTTGCCCTTCACATCACCAATAACATGCATCGCCTCACATTCGTTCGGACGATCACGTCGCTTGTCGATGATTGCAAGTCCGGCGTTCATTCTTTTAGCAAAAGCACGTGTTCTCTCGACACCGCCAGCGTCGGGAGAAACCATGATAACTTCATCACCAAATTGATCTTTTATGTAATCAAGAAGAACTGGAGCAGCGTAAAGATGATCGACAGGGATATTAAAAAAACCTTGAATCTGACCTGCATGAAGATCCATGCAAAGAACTCTGCGTACACCCACCGCCATAAACATCTCAGCGACTACTTTTGCAGAAATAGGTACACGAGGAGCGTTTTTTCTATCCTGCCGAGCATAGCCGTAATACGGTACTACAGCAGTTATCCTTCTTGCTGATGCACGACGCAAAGCGTCTACCATTATCACCAGCTCCATAAGGTGGTCGTTTACCGGACGACAGGTCGGCTGCACGACAAACACATCCGCACCACGGACATTCTCTTTAATTTCTACAAAGATTTCACCATCACTGAACTGACGAACTTCAGATTCGGTGAGAGGTTGCCCCAAATGGCCGCAAATTTCGCGAGCCAATGTCGGATGAGCGTTGCCTGAGACAACCTTCAGTACTTTTGGCATGATTCCATTTCTCTTAAATGGGAGATGAGAGAGTCACAAAAAAAATATGGCTGGGGCGGGAGGGGTCGAACCTCCGAATGCCGGGATCAAAACCCGGTGCCTTAACCACTTGGCTACGCCCCAGCACATAAACAACGTGTGACAAACACTCTATCTCTATATTCCAGGCGCAAACTATTCGCAACGCCCTGTACAGCTACCTGATCGGATCTGTCATCTGGAAAAACACCGAACACTGTCGGCCCGCTCCCGGACATCATAGCCTTATAAGCACCGGCATCAAGCAACTGTTTTTTCATTCGCTCAATTTCCGAAAACTTTTTACTGGTAACCAACTCCAGATCATTATACATGTCGCTAAGCGACAGAGTATCAACTTCGTGTTTTCGAAAGAGAGACATAATAGAATCTTCATTTCTTCTTGTCAACGCAAAAGTTTCAAAAATACCTTTCGTGGAAACTGAAAACCCTGGGTTGATTAATATAAAGGTACATTTGGCCAGTGGTTTTACCGGCGTCATTACCTCACCTATACCAGTTGCCAGCACTGCGCTATGCTTAACAGTAAAAAAGGGAACATCAGCACCAATTGGAGTCGCAAGCTTTATAAGCACGTCATCACGTAATTCATTACCAAAAGCTCTATTCAATCCAAGCAGAACAGACCCGGCATCACTGCTCCCCCCGCCAAGACCGGCTCCAGATGGAATTTTCTTCTTGAGATGAATTTCCACTCCTGCCCCTTGAGCATTTTCACTTACAGCAAAAAAACTTGCTGCAGCTTTCCAGGCCAGATTGGAGGAGTCACAAGGCAAGGTAGGGTCATCACAGGAAAGTGAAATTCCAGGTTCGGGTAATATCTGCAAAGTTACTTCATCATAGAGATCAAGCTTCTGCATCCAGGTTTCAAGTTCGTGATAACCATCTGCACGCCTGCCAGTAACACGCAGCATCAGATTGATTTTACAGGGAGCCAGAATCCGTACCCTTTCAGTCAACACAGTGAACTCCCCCAATGGAGTTAGTCATCCGAGCGTTATGTTCTCTCACAACCACTACTACTTCCTAGCCTTAACAAAACGTAATTTGACATCGTAAACTATATTTTTCAGCATCTCCTCTTCATCCTGTGATAAATTCCCTTTTGTTTTCTGCTGTAACATTACAAGGGTATCTATTGCATGGCGTGCCAGGTCATAGTTTACGTTTGTCTGACCTGTTTCAGGATCTCTAATTTCACCAAGATGGTATAAAACTGACGTGTTAAGTGACATAACAAAAGCGGAAAATGTCACTTCTGGCATAACACATTTTCCATCTCTATCAGGGACTTTTCCTTCTCCACAAGCACAGCCTTCCGCTGAACACTCACTCTTTGCCGCATCCTTTTCTTCCATATCGGTTCCCTTTTAATATAGCTTTTTCTCACCCTGCGTTTGCAGGTTTAAAACCCATTCAGGTCCAGACCTTCTGCCGCATCTATATGTGGAAGTGCCCGGACATTCTGAAGAAGTTCTTTGGAAATAAGTTCATCGGTACTTAACAAGATGATATTTTGATTGCTCTCTTCTTCACGCCCAACAGTCATTCTTGAGATATTCACCCCTGAATTACCCAGAGTGGTGCCTAAAGCGCCAATCACACCGGGTACGTTTTTGTTAAAAACTAACAGCATAGGCCCTGTCGGTAACGCCTCTAAACGAAACGAATTCAAGCGCACTAAACGTGGTTCATTTCTACCGAAAACAGTGCCAACAAGCACATTCTCACCCTCACTTGATGTAACTTTTACAGAGAGTGTATTGGTAAAGTCTCCAGCTTTTTCTGTTTTTGACTCTACAACCCGTATTCCTCGATCTCTTGCTACAATAGGAGCGTTAACATAATTAACAGCATCCTTTAAAATAGGAGTAAACAACCCTTTCAAAAATGCTACGGTGATCGGGCTTGTATTCATATCCGCCAACTCACCACTGTACTCGACATTAACCTCCTGCACCCCTCCCTTAGAAATCTGCATATGCATGGAACCGAGCATTTCACCAAGTGTTATATATGGCCCAACCTGTGCGAGTACATCGCTACTCACTGAAGGTACATTTACAGCGTTGGTTACCGACCCTTTTAGCAGAAAGTCACTAATCTGTTCCGCGATAATAAGGGCCACGTTCTCCTGTGCTTCACTTGTGGAAGCGCCAAGATGAGGAGTACAGATAAAATTATCAAGATTCAATAGAGGACAATTTTCATGTGTTGTTGGCTCATTTGCAAAAACATCAAGTGCCGCACCGCCAATAACCCTATCTGCCAGTGCATGATATAATGCCTCTTCGTCACAGACTCCACCACGTGCACAATCTATAAACATACCATCAGGTTTCATATTACTAAAAAACTCTGTGGAAACCAGATTGGCAGTCTCCTTGGTTTTAGGAACATGAACTGTAATATAGTCAGCTCTTTTGGCCAGATCTTCCAGGTTTACCAGCTCAACCCCTATTTTTTCTGCCATCTCTTGTGGCATATGTGGGTCAAAAGCTATGGTTTTCATCTTCAGTCCTTGCGCCCTGCTTGCCGCTATCGAACCGATACGACCTATACCAATAATACCAAGCGTCTTGCCTGTCACCTCTCGACCCATGAATTTTTTCTTTTCCCACTTCCCTGCTTTCATGGAGGCGGTTGCCTGTGGAATGTTTCGTGACAGCGCAAGCATCATGGAAATTGCATGTTCAGCAGTCGTTACTGCATTACCATCCGGGGCATTCATAACGACAATACCTCTTGCACTAGCCGCAGGGATGTCAACATTATCCAGTCCAATTCCTGCCCTGCCCACCACTTTCAATTTGCCAGCAGACTCAAGCAGATCGGCTGTCACTTTAGTGGCGCTACGGATAACCAGACCGTCATATTCACCGATTATTTTTTTTAACTCATCTGGAGCAAGTCCAGTATTTACATCGACAGCAAGACCGGCATCTTCAAGAACTTTTACACCAACCGGAGATAAATTATCACTGACCAGTACTCTCATCTCAGCTCCTTTGATTTCACTAGCACGTAAACATAACACCTTCGGCTACCATATAATGACTGCCACATCGTGCAATATTACGCGACACCATCTTGCCTGCCGCGCCCTTTGGGATAATGGTTGTTCTTTATCGTTAAATTTCAGAAATATACTGGTTTCCAGGACTGAGAACAACAAAAATAACATTCCGTTCAGGCTCAGATCAAGTCTACTGTTTAGAGTCACTGCCTATTGACCCCCAAAAAAGGATCATTGATATTGAACATTGATCATAATCTGTATATATAGCATGCTCACTGGTATTAATGTTACACAACCCCCTGCTATTGTCATCTGATGACCATTCTTCAACATCACAGCCACTCCTATACGGATCTGCTTTTTTCTATTCTGTAGGAAAACAGATGCACCAGCAGGAAATAATGCTTACCAGTGATCTAACAGATTCAATATGACCAACATGAAATTGACCGTTTTATAGAGGAGTTACCTCATGACTGAGACACGATTACGTTTTCCACCCAGCCCTACTGGCTACCTGCACATAGGTGGCGCACGCACCGCCCTGTACAATTGGCTTTATGCGAAAAAAACAGGTGGCAAACTTATTTTACGCATAGAAGATACAGACGCCGAACGATCAACTCAGGAATCGATCCAAGGTATTCTTGACGGACTAGACTGGCTTGGTATTGAATTTGACGAGGGCCCGTATTTCCAAACTGACTTTAACGATGACCATTGTGCTGCCGCTAATAAGCTGCTAGCTGAAGGAAAGGCGTACAAGTGTTTTTGTACCAAAGAGGAACTTGATACAAAACGTGAGGCTGCTCTTGCGGCCAAGCAAAGCCTCGGTTATGACAGAACCTGCATGGCACTCACTGCCGAGGAATGTGCAAAAAAAGAAGCGGCCGGGATTCCATATGTTCTTCGCTTCAAGGTGCCTGAAGGAGAGCGAATTCTGGGGTATGATGACCGAATTCTTGGGCGTATTGAATGCAACATCAAAGAGGTTGATGACTTTGTCATTGTCCGATCTAATGGCAAACCATTATACCTGCTTTGTAATGTTGTGGATGACATTCGAGATCGCATCAGTCACATAGTCAGAGGACAGGACCACATGACGAATACTATACGCCAGGTCCTGCTCTATGAGGCTCTTGGTGCCCCGATTCCTGTTTTTGCCCATATGCCTCTCACCCTCGACACCAAGAAAGCAAAAATTTCCAAACGAAGTCATGGTGAAGTGGTTGCCGTACAGTTTTATCGTGAACATGGCTTCCTTCCCTGGGCGTTAAATAACTTCCTGGCACTCCTTGGCTGGTCTGAAGGTAACGATCAGGAAATCTACTCTAAAGAAGAGCTCATCGAAGCTTTTACTCTTGAACGCATTAATAAATCGAGCTCAATTTTTAATTACAATAAGGGCGATGCGAAATTCTTCACCGACCCCAAAGCAATATCGATCAATGAGCATTACCTGCGCACCATGGACATTCCTGAACTAGGTAAACTAGTAAAAACAGAACTCCTTAATGACGGGCTCTGGCAAGAGGCATATGAAGCGAAGCTACAGGGCTGGTACCATGACACACTGGACTTGATTAGAGATCGGTTCCATACCTTGAAAGACTTTACCACTCTTGGTCGTGCCTATTTTGCAGATGATTATGCAGTCGAAGAAAAACCCCTCAAAAAAAATGTGCTCAAACATGAGGGACTTAAACAATGGCTACCAATTCTGGCCGATCGATATGAAAAACTCGAAAACTTCACTCTGGAAGAGACCGAACGGGTAGCTCGAGAGCTTGCTGACGAGCACGAAATCAAACCGGGTATAATCATCAATGGTATGCGGACCGTAGTGACAGGTCAGCTGGCAGGCCCTTCAATGTTTGATATACTCATCGCCATAGGCCAGGAACGAGTTGTCAGCAGGCTGCGTGATATTGAGAAACTGTACCCATCAGAAGCCTGATCTCTTGCACGGTAAATTCTACTAAAACCAGATAATATGGAACCAAATACTATACTTGAAAACAAGCCTCTCGACTTCATTCGGCAGATCATAGCGGAGGATTTGAACAGTGGCAAGCACGCTACAATAATCACCCGTTTTCCGCCAGAACCCAACGGTTTTCTGCATATTGGTCATGCCAAGTCAATCTGTCTGAACTTTGGAGTTGCCTCCGAAAATAAGGCCACATGTCATCTTCGCTTTGACGACACGAATCCCAGCAAAGAAGAGACTGCCTACGTTGAATCAATTCAAAAAGATGTGAGCTGGCTTGGCTACACTTGGGAAGATAAGCTGTTCTTTGCCTCTGATTACTTTGATCAGCTCTATGCTTTTGCCGTTCAGCTTATACAATCAGGTAAAGCATATGTCTGCGATCTTACCGCTGAGGAAATTCGTGAATATCGTGGAACCCTAACAGAACCAGGAAAAGAAAGTCCATATCGCAACAGATCAATTGAAGAGAATCTCAATCTCTTTGAGCGGATGAAAGCAGGAGAGCTGCAAGAGGGTTCCCATGTATTGAGAGCTAAGATCGACATGGAATCACCAAATCTCAACATGCGAGACCCTGTTATCTACAGGATCCTCAAAGCACATCACCATCGAACTGGCGACAAATGGTGCATCTATCCGATGTACGATTATACCCACTGCCTCTCCGATATGCTGGAGGGCATTACTCATTCGCTCTGTACCCTTGAATTTGAGGACCACAGACCACTTTACGACTGGGTACTTGATACACTACAGACTCCCTGCCATCCACGGCAGATCGAGTTTGCCCGCCTCAATCTTACCTATACTGTCATGAGTAAGAGAAAGATCCTGCAACTGGTTAACGAAAAGCATGTCGACGGCTGGGATGACCCTCGCATGCTCACAATCTCAGGTCTTCGAAGGCGTGGGTATACACCAGAGTCAATCCGTAACTTCTGCCATACTATTGGTATCGGGAAAAAATCGAGTTGGATTGATATGGGTGTCCTGGAAAAATCTATCCGCGACGACTTAGACCCCATAGCACCACGAGTCATGTGCGTGCTTGACCCATTAAAACTGATCATCGATAATTACCCCGATGATCTTACAGAAATGGTTGATGCCAAGAATCATCCCAAATACCCAGAAATGGGAACTAGGGAACTACCGTTCACTAAAGAGCTGTACATAGAACGGAGTGATTTCATGGAAGAACCACCTAAGAAATTTCATAGACTTGGCCCAGGCCGGGAAGTACGCCTCCGGTACGGATATCTTGTAACGTGTACAACGTTTGACAGGGACGAAACAACCGGGGAAATAACTGCAATCCATTGCACCTATGACCCGGAAACCAAAGGAGGATCTGCTCCTGACGGGCGTAAGGTCAAAGGCACCATACACTGGGTATCCGCAACAAAAGCGGTCGACTGCCCTGTGCGCCTCTACGACCGGCTATTTGTAGCAGAACACCCGGATGCCGACAAAGAGGTTGATTTTAAAACCCACCTCAACCCAGACTCTAAAATTGTCATAGAGCATGCCAAAGCAGAACCCTACCTCGCAGACATTGAGCCTGGTAGCCAAGTTCAATTTGAGCGTACCGGGTATTTCTGTGCTGACCATGCAGATTCCAAGCCGGGGAAACCAACATTTAACAGGATAGTCACTCTACGTGACTCATGGGCCAAAGTGCAATCAAAAGGGTAAATTATTTCCCCTTTTTCCAATCTGAGTTTTTATGTACACAGCCAATCAGATCATACTTTGATCTGATTGGCTGTTCTCTGCAACACCTCCTTAACACACATCCAACGTATACAGATCCCTACTCAACATATCCACATGCCCAGTTGTTGGCATATGCCACTTTCCCACTCACTTCAATATATTAGCAGCAACTAACACTCTTCGAACCTATTGAAATATTCATTGACACAGGTTATAGTTTGTTGTACCTAACTAACAACATTTTCAAGGGACCTCTACTACGTTGATTGATACAAGACAAATATATTGCAGTTTTACGAATCTACTAAAAGAATGGCTTACTCCCCTTACCTGTTCACAACAGACACAACCTCTCTCTACGCTGTGCCAGGTTGGTAAGATCCGGATATGCAAAGTCACCGGTGACAGAAGGTTGTGTGCCAGAATGGCAGCAATGGGAGTGTATCCAGGAAGTGACGTGGAATTACTCTGCCCGGAAAGCGGTGGTCAGTGTATCCTGAAAATCTCTGGTGGCAGGGTGTGCCTGGACCGGTCACTTTCCGAGAACATTCTAGTTTCCAGTAATTGATTACAGGCTTACCAGTCCGACACTGTCGGGCTTATTTTTTGCCCCACATCTTAGGGCCGTCTAACTTAGTATAAGGTTATTAATTCTATGTTTGAAAATATTATTCTCTGGTCCATCATTGGCTTTTGTACTTTTTTTGTTGGTCGCAAATTTTACAGACAGTGGCGTGCTGCGCTTGATCCTAAAGCTAACGTGTCCTGCGACTGTAGTTGCACTGGTTGTTCATCCACAACCTGCAATGACAAGAAATAGAAATTACAGCAAATAAATCAACCGGAGAGTCAACACATGGCCATTATCGCACTACGTCAAATGAAAAAAGGTCAAAGCGGATCTATCAGCACTGTTAAAGCAATAGGTGAACTCGGCAGAAGGCTTCGAGAAATGGGGTTGACCCCTGGAACAAAGGTTACCATCTACGGAAGGGCACCACTCCAAGATCCCGTTGCCTTGCGTGTTTTAAACACCACCCTCACTCTACGCAATAACGAGGCCGACTTTATTCAGGTTGAGATTCAATAACTGCCGGCAAGTTAGAGCTTTTTTCTTTTACAACATATTTATTTATACCACGACATCATTATGACCATGCAAATCACCATGGCCCTCGCCGGAAATCCGAATGCGGGCAAGACCACACTTTTCAATATGTTAACCGGGGCACGTCAGCATGTAGGCAATTATCCAGGCATTACGGTTGATCACAAAGAAGGGAACACCAATCACCAGGGAAATAACATCATCATTACAGATCTCCCTGGTACCTATTCCATGACCGCGTATTCAGCTGAAGAGCTAGTCTCTCGTGATCATCTGGTGAACGAAAGACCCCGAGTAGTTATCAATATAGTAGATGCCTCCAACCTGGAACGAAATCTCTACCTGACCTGCCAGCTACTTGAGCTCGGAGTTCCAGTTGTTATCGCGTTGAATATGATAGATGTTGCACGCGATCGAGGAATTGAGATCAAGGCCAGTAAGTTATCACAACTTCTTGACATACCAGTTGTACCAATTATCGCCCGCTCTGGTTTTGGCACGAAAGAGCTTCTCGATGCTGCGCTTACTGTTGCCGAAGACGAACACCAGTGGCTGTCCCGCGACATAACCTATAGTGATGATATTGACCAGGCAATACGAGATATTATTAAAATAATCGAAAACAATTCTTTTCTCACGAATACATATCCGGCCAGATATACAGCAATAAAATATCTTGAAAACGATGAGCAGTTCCACGCGATAGGTAAAGAAATTGCCCCAGATGTTGCATCTGTTATCGAAAAAATTGTCAACAGTGTCAGTGACCATACAGTTAAAACTCTCGAAGTTTATCCTGAAGCAATAATTGCTGATCACAGGTATGGCTATATTAAATCGATTGTTCGCCAGGGAGTTGCAACACACACCTTTGACACTGACAGACTCTACACTTCTGACAAAATCGACAAGGTACTCACCAATAGGCTACTTGGACCTCTTTTTATGTTTGCTGTAATTTTTGGTCTCTATCAATTCACCTTTTCCTGGAGCGAATTACCAGTAAGCTGGCTTGAAAATGGTTTCGCCTGGCTCAGTTCCATCATAGATGGATGGCTACCAGATGGCTTACTGAAATCGATGATAATATCCGGGGTCATTGACGGAATGGGAGGCGTGCTTGGTTTTGTACCGCTCATCATGTTCATGTTCTTTGGGATTGCTGTTCTTGAAGACTCTGGATACCTCGCCAGGGTTGCATTTATGATGGATCGCATATTCCGCATCTTTGGGTTACACGGTTCATCTGTGATGCCCTTTATAGTTTCCGGCGGTATTGCTGGCGGTTGTGCCGTTCCTGGCGTTATGGCAACCAGAACACTTCGGTCACCAAAAGAGCGAATGGCCACGTTGCTTACTGTGCCGTTTATGAACTGCGGAGCAAAGCTTCCTGTACTCGCTCTTCTTATCGGTGCATTTTTCAGTGAAAACCAGGCTCGCTACATGTTCCTCTTTACAGTACTTTCCTGGGTCGTTGCCCTTCTGGCAGCAAAATTACTCCGCTCAACCATACTTCGTGGGGCTCCGACTCCATTTGTCATGGAGTTGCCTCCTTATCGCTTCCCCACTTTTAGGGGGCTGCTCATTCACACCTGGGAGCGTACATGGCAATATATAAAAAAGGCCGGAACCGTTATTCTTGGTATATCTATTCTGCTATGGACTATGATGACCTTCCCAGGCCTTTCAGAAGAAGATATTGCTTCATACGCTTCAGACCGCGACAGATTGATAGCCACCTATGGTTCAACTATTGCCGACGAACTCGGATCATCTGAAGAAAGTCGATCTCAACTGGCCTTACAACTGCAGGAGAAGCTTAGAAATATCGATAGCCTCGAAGCTGAAGCAACCTTAAGAAGCTCTTTTGCCGGACGCATTGGTACAGGGCTGGAATCTATTACCAGGGTAGCCGGATTTGACTGGCGCACCAATATTGCCCTGGTGGGAGGGGTTGCTGCCAAAGAAGTAATTGTCTCCACGTTGGGTACAGCCTATTCTATGGGGGAGGTTGATGTTGAAGCATCGGAATCTCTCGGTTTGCGTCTGCAAAAAGATCAAAACTGGAACAAAGTAACAGCAGTTGCAACACTTATTTTTATCATGTTTTATGCACCATGTTTCGTCACAGTTGTTTGCATCGCTAAAGAGGCATCCTGGAACTGGGCAATATTCTCCATGGTTTTCAACACAATCTTCGCATTCACAATGGCGACAGTTGTCTACCAGGTTGGAACCTTTCTCAACCTTGGATAACATACAGAGCAAAGGATGGTGATGCAGAAAAGCAAAAAGCGCCGAACTCTTAAGAGTCAGGCGCTTTTTTAGGGGGGAAAGGAGAAAATACATTCTCACTGCTTGCTATATTACACGTTTAATGCCAGTTGAATATAAAAGACGAGTACATAACTAATTCAGTAACTTAGATAACTCAGCTAAAATTCAAGTTCCCACCACACCTCAAAAGTGTGCAAAAAATGCACACTTTTGAGGTGTGGTGGGAACTTTTTGCTGCTTTTCATGTTACGAGAGCATACACTCTATCTTTCTGCCGTATCATTTTCACACTGTTTCCACCAATTGCAATGGTATATACCCGATCCGGGTCAAGATGAAAGCCAACCTCAGCATCGTCTACGACAAAAACAGAGACCAGTTTACCATTTTTTTCGTAGATCATATGAACAGCCTGGCAGTGGCCTAACGTACAGAACCTTGCACCTTTCACACTATAGCCTTCAGTCAGCTGCCCAGGCGGAAGAGTATGCTGCTCATTATTAGCAACCAGCCAGGCCCCCGCATCAGTAACCTGCTCAAATACTGCAGGTAACTGAAAATGATCGTTATGATCAGCAAGAGCAAATGTTCCCAGCTCATCCATGGAAATAAAGCGCTGCTGCTGGGCGTTAAAAACAAAAAATGTTGCAATGACCAGACACATCGCTGCTATAGCAGCTATAGCACCTCTGCCAGAACGTTTCTGCCTTGGGTTATCAATGCTTAAATCGATACGATCCAGGAGCCCATCAGGGAAAGGCTGAGCTGCCAATGAACGAGCAACAAACTGATCAAGAACTTCTTCTTTTTTCAGTAAGACACAACAACTTCTACAATCAGCAGCATGTTTATGTGCCCTGTCAGCTTCTGAGAGATCATGGATATCTCTATTTTCCAGCCATGCTGTAAATTCCTCACATTTCATGGTTGGTCCTCCTCCTGCTAAAGCAGCAATCCGACAAGATGTATTATCCTGCCGCCATTTTTTCTAGACAATGTGGATTTTAACAACGCACTCTTTAACTGTTTTTTTCCTCGGGCCAGCCTCGACATTACCGTTCCAATCGGAATATCAAGGAAGTCAGAAATCTCCTGATACGTCATCTCCTCCATGTAATAGAGAACAACCACTGTTCGATACTTTTCAGATAACAGCGCCAGTGCAGATTCAACCTTTATCTTGTCAAGCTTACTGTCCAAAACTCCAACAAAATCGTCAGCACCTAGGTCCTCGACATGCTTCAGGTAACCTGATCCATCATCCAACAACGGCCGTCGAGCAAACTGCCTGCGTTCTCGCAAAAAGTGACTGCGAAGGATAGAGAACAGCCAGGCTCTACATTTCTCAACTTCCCGTAACTGATGAAACTTTCTGTATGCCGTAAACATCGTTTCCTGCACAAGATCTTCGGCATCATAAGGTTTCAGTGTATACTTCAGGGCCATATTGTAGAGAAAATCCAGATGTGGGTAAGTAAGTTCTTTAAATTTTTTTCGATCAACTCGTCGTAACAGTCCCATGCGGATCTCCGTACTCTGCAACTGATAAGGTAATCGATACCAATATCGTCTCAAAACCGAGACACCTTTCAGTTAAAATGCTTCTTCAATGTAAAGTGTAAGAGGGATGATGAGCCATTACTATTCCATTTTTTTTAAGAATCTTACAGTTTTCTTCGATGCTTTTAAGAGTTACGTTAACCAGCAACCGCAGTTTCTTGATACAAAAACATAAAAAAAGGAGCCACACAATGTGACTCCTATATAGGTACATACCTCGCCCGCATTTCTTATAAAGAAATGTCATTTTTTAAAGCAACAGCAATACGAGATCATCTTCCAAGTTTTGCCTAGCCCTTAGCCAGCAAGGTATCTCCAGTGAGAAGTAGCTAGTTAGTGCAGCCACTGCAGAGCTGCCGTAGCAAGCCAAGAAGCACCGATAGGCAGTACATCCTCATCAAAATCAAACGTACCACTGTGTGCAGGGCTGCTATTGCCTTGAAGGGCAGCCCCGAATCTCACCATACAACCTTCCACATTCTGCTGATAAAATGAAAAGTCTTCACCACCTAGACTTGGTGAGCCTTGTGAGATAACTCTTTCCGGTCCAACAACTTTCAGTGCAGCATTTCTGGCCACTATGGTGGCGACAGGATCATTCCGTACAGCTGGCAGGCTATCAATAAAGTGAACTTCTGTTTCCACGCCATGCAAAACACCTATACCTGCAACAATTCGTTGAATTCCTGCAATAGTGTTCTCTCGGCTTTTCTCGTCAGTTGCCCTGAGAGTTCCCTCAAGAACTGCTTCATCAGCAATTACATTGTGTGCAACACCTGCACGGATCAGACCAACGGTTACCACTGCAGAACTATTAGGGTTTGTCTCTCGTGACACCAGAGTCTGCAAAGCTGAGATTAAACTTGCACATGCAACTACGGCATCTGCAGCTTCATGTGGCCGGGCTGCATGCCCACTCCGACCTCGTATTGTAATAATGAATGGGTCAGCCCAAGCACAGATTATCCCCTCATCAACAGTGATCTGACCGGTTGCAAAATGCGTATCGATATGACCGGCAAAAATGGCCTGAACCCCATTCAGACAGCCATCCTGAATCATCCTTGAGGCACCCTTGCCAGTTTCTTCAGCGGGCTGAAAGAGCAGATCAACCCGTCCATTCAGATCAACCGTCTTCAAGAGCGCCGCTGCACCAAGTAGCATTGCTACGTGTCCGTCATGGCCACAGGCATGCATCACTCCACTGTTAACCGAAGCAAATGGCAACCCCGTTTTTTCCTGTAGAGGTAATGCATCCATATCTGCCCGCAGAGCCATGCGTTTATCAATGTTCTTCCCACTACCAAGATTTGCAACAACCCCAAAACCCGCAATACCCGTCTGAAAAGGTAGGTTTAATTCTGTCAAACGGTCCTGAATATACCTGGCACCCTTCTCCTCTTTAAAACCAACCTCCGGATACTTGTGCAAAAAACGACGAATCGAACGCATCCACTCAAGTAGTTCACTGGAAACCTGAAACGACTGTTTTTTTTCTATTGTGATAACACTCAAAATGATATCCTGATAGTATTACTCAATACGAATAGAGCCGACCCCGTTATCCTGGTCCTCTGGCTCTTCTTCAATAATCGGTTCATCCTCTTCATCACGATTGTTGATAACCGAATACTCTTCATCTTCCTGGTATGATCCTTCCCGCTCTGGCTCAGTCTCGGCTTCTAATCCCCCTTCTTGTTCAGGCTCTGACTCCTGATCCACCATAGAGTCATGAGTTATGATTGCAGATTTATGTTTTTCTTTAACCGATTGAACTACGGGCGATCGGGAATAGTTCAACTCCAAAGGCTGCTTAAAAACTGCAATCACACCGTCTCTAGTTTCAAACATGGAAACAAGTTCCCAGCCGCCCCGACCGAATTCATTTAGCGTTTCTTCAATTTCAGTATCATCCAGGAAAGCTCCACCTAGAAGCCCATCTTTCTTTAACTCAAAATGTACAGTTTTATAACTCCAGCGCACAGTTACCCTCTCTACATAGATACTTCTCCAGGGAAAATACTATCTTCCTTTTACTGCCGTTCCACAAAACGATCTGCCTCAAATATTCCTGAGTACACCTTTCCGTCTGTAAGCTGTAACGTTCCCTGCCCGTTCCTACGCCCTTCTTTGAATTCCCCCTCAAACCTCGTACCGTCAGCAGAGATCAACACCCCTTCCCCATGGGGAAGATCATCTTTGAACTCACCTTCATATATGGACGTATCGCTGTAGGTAAGTGTACCTTCGCCATTAAACCTGCCTTCCAAAAAAGTGCCGACATATACACTGCCATCAGCAAAATTATATGTTCCTTGTCCAGAGAACAGGTCATTTTTGAAACCACCGGTGTAGCTGGAGAAATCAGGGTACAACAGCACCCCACCACCCTCTTTTACACCATCCACGAACATGCCATCATATTCTCGATCGTCACTATAGGAGTATTTTCCTTTTCCCTGCACTACTCCTTCGACAACATTTCCGCTATAAATTCCGCCATCAGAAAGAGTAATCTGGTCAACTGTCCCTGTAAATGGTTCCCGATCAGAACTATCAACACAGATCAACCCGTCATGAAGAATGTAGCCCGGTGCTATTTCCGGTGCAACTGAAACTGTGGTGGCACCTGTTTCTTCAGGGACAAGTGGCGATTCCTCAACAACCCGAATCCTCTCTGACTTAGTCGGTAACGGCTGCCCATTAGCAAAAGTCCCAGTGATTATGGTACCGTCGGGATAAACGAGCTCCCCAACCCCTTCTATTTTATTATCGGTAAATTGGCCACTATATACACGTCCGTCCGGGTAACTGAAAGTACCTTTTCCCTGCCTTTTCCCTGCTACAAAACTGCCCACATAACGGCTGCCATCGGCATAGTCCAATGTGCCTTGGCCCTCTCGCTGGTCATCAACAAACTCACCGGTATAAACACTGCCATCCAGGAAGATAAAAGCGCCTTTGCCATGTCTGTTATAGTTTACAAACTCACCAATATACTGACTCCCGTCCTGATAACGGCGATCCCCCAAGCCATTAAATTTCCCTGCTATAAATCCACCTTCATAACGACTTCCATCTGGTCGGATAAGCAGTCCATTCCCTGTCCACTCTCCGGCTACAAAACTGCCAGTATATTGACTCCCATCTCCAGAGTCCCAGGTCCCCTGCCCATCTGGTTTGCCATTGGCGAAATCCCCTTCATACCAGGACTTATCGGGATAGGTCAGCTTACCTTTTCCATGAATAATATTGTCCCGGAACTCACCGACATACTTTCTTCCATCTGGAAATTCAAGAACACCTTCACCGTGATATTTGCCTAAATAGAATTCACCTATATAATGCATGCCATCAGGGTTGACCAGGTCACCTCTTCCATGAACAACATTGTCGCGGAACTCACCTTCGTAGCGCCTGCCATCTCCTGAAACCAGAACACCGGACCCATGAAACCTTCCTTCCTTAAATTGTCCTGTATATTGTGTGCCATCTGGGTATTTCAGGTTGCCTGTGCCGTCGAGCATCCCGTTCTGAAATTCACCTTTGTAGGTTCTCCCCTTCTGATCCCCAAAAGTTCCGGTGCCGTTAACACAATCCCCTTCAATACATTCAGCCCCAACGAGGCAGACACTGCCCCAGAGAAAGCATCCAGCAACCCCCAACTGCACAACACGTTTAATACCCACCTTTCCCCCTCTATTCAGTTACTGACGCAGTCAGTCTATAATCCGGCATAAGCTTTTTTTACTTCTTCTGCAATTATAGTAAGCCCCCGAGCCACATCCTCATCGTTTTGCGAATACGTAACCCTGATACACTCTTCTCTATGACGCCATTGCTCATGAATACCTGGAAAAAAATAGTGCCCAGAAACAATCAGTACATCCCGCCCTTTGAGCCGCTCATACAATTCGAGACTGGTGATGGGCATATTTTCAAACCAGAACCAGAGAAACATGGCACCCTCTGGCTTATGAACCCTCCAAGGCACCCCATCAAATTCCCGTCTGGCTACTTCTAGTGCCCTCTCCATCTTGTTTTTATAAAAAGGCCTGATCACGTTCTTGCTGATATCAATAATCTCACCACTTTCCACAAGACTCTGGGTAAGCACTGCCCCGAAGCTCCCCGGCGTAAGCGACATAATGGCGTTGATACTTGCCAGTGCACGCGTAATTTCAGGACGCGCAACAATTATGCCTGTGCGCACTGCAGGTAACCCTAATTTAGAGAGGGAAAAGCAGACAACCATATTTTCGTTCCAGGAAGGACTTGCATCCCCATAGACCATTGAGGGAAAAGGAACTCCGTATGCATTATCGACGATAAGTGGGATGTTATGTTTTTTGGCAAGGCTATCGAGTCGCGCCAACTCTTCATCAGTCACCACATTCCCAGTAGGATTAGTAGGCCTGGACACACAAATTGCCCCGATATCAGGGCCGATTTTCAAGTTATCAAAATCGACCCGATATTTAAACAGATTGTTCTCAAGATATTCTATCTTTGGCTTTGTTGAGATGAAAAAATCATCACTTAATCCCAGATCAGCGTACCCAATATATTCTGGCGCCAAAGGCAGACAGATTTTTTTACGGCTACCATCTCCATAACGCCCAGCGAAGAGATTAAAAAGCATAAAAAAGGCAGTCTGACTGCCGTTGGTAAGACAGATATTCTCAGCCTCAATCTGCCAGCCAAACTCTTTGCTCAGCAGTCTTGCCAGACTATCTACAAATGTTATTTCACCCTGTGGCGGGTCATAGGCACCAATCAGCCGGTGAAATTCACTTCTGTCTTCACATATCTGCTGCAACCGCTTACGGAGAATATCCTGAAACTCTTCGACAACACCGGGATTACCGCCTCCCATCATGATAAGACTATCCCCCCCAGCGGCCTTGGCCTCACCAAGGTCATCCATAAGAGAAAGGATTCCTGCGTTGCAAGTCAACTGATCGCCAAATTCTGAAAATTTCATAGGTAGTATATAGTCTCTCTACGAGATGTTACATGAAAAGGTTATGAAGAATATTTTACCCTGCTATCCAAAATGTTCAACATTCTAACCAGCAGAAAAATCACAATAAGGGAAAAGGCAATACGGCCCCAGAGTATACCTCCAAGCTTACCACCAAGCGCAACCATAAGGAGAGTATCCTCTACCAGACCATGGCAGAGCCCCATCAACGCAAGAGAATTAAATGTTTCCCTTTTGTCCATTAGACCTTTACTGGTCTCCATTATAATTAATGCTCCACCATAGCCGATTCCCATAATCATTCCCACAACGGTGATTGGTGCAGCCTCACGACTCATACCAAAAAATGGTAATACCGGTGCCAAGGATTTCTCCATAAAGGTCAGGAGGCCGATCAGGCGTAGTATGCGCATAAAAAGCAGGATACAAAAAATAACAAAAATAATCAGACTGATATTACGCAACTGCTGCAGAGACCACTGTAATGTTGATAAATGCTCCGGTGTTACAGTAAAAAACATTGCTGCAGGCTCTTGCCAGATATTGAACTGTATACAAAATTGATTGAGAAGATAACAATAGACAACAGCTCCACCAAGACGAAGCATGGCAATAGGGCCGAGCGGGGCCCCAGCTTTTTTACTGATACTCAGTTCTATGGGGAGCGAATGGGCGATAAGCATAGCTGAACAGAGCACTGTTACCTGAGCCGCAGTAAGTTCAAGACCGGGTGCCAAAGCTGCAAATACTGCCATTCCGCCATAGATTGTGGTAAATATAGCGGTCGACCAGACTAAGCCAAGTTCTCCAGGCAGACCGATCAACCCCATTATCGGCTCCAGCCATGAACTTAACACGCTGATTGCACCCATCTCTTCAAGAATACGAACTGCAATCATCACCGGCACCATGATTCGTATGAGTTCCCAGCTAGTGTGCAGTGTATCTTTACCAAGAGTTCGCAGACCGTTCTGCACTCTTGTCATATTCATACTATTGCTCCCCTGCTCACCCTCAAATGGGCTAGCCTTATGCAATCCATGAAGAACCACTACCGGATTTGCTCCCCGGCTCAGTTTTTGACGTGAACAATTGACAGACTATTCCTGATGTATCGTATACAACCATTGCAGGAATACGTTTACTCTTAAACCCCATGGCCCTGCAGCCATACGGTTTAGCCGGCTCGTAGGTTATAAAAAAATTTTTACATTTACGACACTGTGGAAGTGTGATTGTCATGGCACCATATCGTGTAAATAAATTGAACAGTGATATTTTCAAACCAACAAAGTACTTTAACCATTAGCCCGACAGTTATGATTATCAGTGCAGGATCACAGCAACTGCCCATCCCTTTACCGAGAGCAAGAATACCACTGCCGACTAAAAACGCCAGAGGAATGCAGACAGATACAGTTACAATTTACTTCTCAGCGAGATCTTCTGGAGTATACACAATAGATTTCAACAGATATTGCACGCTATCCCGATTTGCTCACTAGTTCCGGTGATGTCAGCTTCAAAACTTTATTCCAGTAAATCATAGTTGCCATATTTACAGGAGAAATACTGACAAAACGGCTGCCCATTAACTGATATCAACCATATGGGGCTCATTGCAGAAAATAAAAGGGGGCTCGCAGAGGAAAGAGGTCATAAGCGAGCACAGAGATAATATATCTTAAAAGTATACAACAAGAAAGTTAGGGAGTGTAGAGTCCATCCGAACCAAGCCCCCACCCCTGGAAGGGATTTGCACCTGTTATAAAAGTACTCTCAGCAGATTCATTCACCTTCACGTATTGCATGCTTTTTAGGATAGTCAAAAAAAAGCATCTTTCCAATTCCACCGGTAACTCCACCCCAGGTTTCCACCCCGAACTCCACTCCAACTATGCCGCAGGTAGGGATGTTACCCAAGTCCTCACCGGTAAGGTATTCAGCAAAATCGGTAAGCACGTAATTATGCCCAACTAAAAACAACTGGTTAACTTTTTTTCCAGTCTCTTGCACTACCATCAGTAACCGGTTCATTTCGGACGTATAAATCCCAGCATGCTGCTCAATACGGTCTACAGGATAACCGACACAATCCGCGATGAATTTTGCGGTTTTTCTGGCACGCTTTGCCGGACTGACATAAATGAGATCTGGCTGAATTTTGTACTTTTTCAATCGGGATCCCATAAAGGGCGCATCACGTTTACCACGCTTGTTCAGCGGGCGTTCAATATCATCTAGACCGGGATGGTTCCAGCTAGATTTGGCATGACGTATAAGATAAAGCCTTTTCATACTCCACCGCTCCTTTTCCATATTTCCCGCCAAAGGTTGGTATACTGCTGAGCTGCAACTGAAGAACGAGACACAGCCCCTACTGGTTGCCTGTATATACCCATCTTTTCTATTTCAGCAAGATAAGGAATCTGTACAGATCTGAAAATCGGATATTTCTCATACCTGGAAATTACATCTTTATGCATAACCTTTCTTGGCTCTACCATGGAAAAAAATGCATTAATTTTTTTCTCTTTTGCTCCAATTTTCTTAAATATTTTCAACAACTGCCGGAGCGCGACCAAAGAAAGCGTCGTAGGAATGACAGGGGTGACGACACTATCTGCTGCAAGAATAATATTTTCCGAAAGTAGTGTAATATTAGGGGGACAATCCATTATCAGCACGTCATATTCATCGCCAAAATCTGCCAGGAGCTTTCTCAGAGCGTCTCGCCTCTTGCCGATATCCAGTTTTGCCAAGGCCAAATCCAGATTTCTCAGGGAAAAATGGGCTGGAAGCAAGTCAAGGTTGGGGTAATCTGAGGCACGGATAAATTTCCCAAGACCACCTTTCAGAAATTTTTTACCGTTGAATTTATTGTCCGCCTTCACTCGGAAGTAGTAGGATGCAGCACCTTGGGCATCAAGGTCACAAAGCAGCACATTCTGGCCACTCTGGGCAGCACTGTATGCAAGATTTACCGCCCCTGCAGTTTTCCCCACACCACCTTTACTACTATACACAGCAAATATTTTCATTTCTCGTCACATTCCTCGGGATGGCCAACTTCTGCATCTATAAAAATGCTCTCAAACAGATCAATATTTTCCGTTTCAGAAAAACTCTTGAATATCCGTTCAAAACTGGTTCTCACCCGGCCCTGCTGATCACCAAGATGCACAATCAACCCACCAAGTGCTGCTGCAGTCTCTACGGTTCTCGTATTACCACCCCGTAAATTGCCAAGCTTTTTTAAAAGTAGCTCCTTCTGAACGGATAGGTCGTTAAAATCACCTAGATTATTCTGGAATTTCTTCATTTGCTTAGAAAACACTCCAACACTATTAGTGTTGAACATAGATCTGAAAAATTCCAGAGTATACCTGAATTTTTTTCCTTCTATTCTTAGCTCATGTAATTTCTCTGCTGGGGAAATACGGTTTATCTCGGTTCCATCTTTCAGAATTCGGGTAAAACGCTTCCTGATGATCTTCTCAGCAACACCATAACAGAGCTTTTTCCCCCGTGGGCAATCATCTCGATCAGGTAATGCTATCAAAAATTCCTGCCACTTTTCCATAAGCGTAGTGAACCTTGATGAGCTGAGATGTTGTCGCAACAGACGAAGTTCCCGTTTTCGCTGGCGACTGAGCCCCGCAAAAAACCAAACCAGCCCACCTTGCAACTCCGGTGGCAACATAGCCCGGTATTCACTCTCTTTTATAAGATACACATCAAGATCACGAACAGGGCCTGTGACATTCCCAAGCCACTTGAACTCTTTGGAAAAATGAGCAGTATCAGTAGTTGGTAAGTATTTTTTCAGTAGCGATATCAGCGATCGGGTACGTCGTACGCTGACCCGAAGATCGTGAAGAAACTCTGAGTCAATATCGTCCACGACCCCAGGAAGATTCAGCATAGTGGTCTTCCTGAGCTTCAGACAGATATCCCGTGCTACTTCCGAAACAGTTTCAACCCGACCAAGTTCGACAGAGAATGTAGAATCGGTTAGAGCCGGGTTAATGGAGAGTACTGCATGGACATCAGCCACGAGATCATAGCCACCGCCACACATTGTCAAGTCGGAAGCTGCAAGCAGATCAGATATTCGCCGTTTTTCCCTGTAATAGCCTCGAAGCGCCTCAACCTGCAGAACAGGCTGAATGACAAACTGCTGGTTCTCATACTGCCCCACAGTCTCAATATAGGTCAGTCGCAGTACTGTCTTCTCGTCTCTGTTAAGCAAGCCATAATGTTTGATCGTCCTGGCAAGGCCGAACTTCTGCTGCAGGGCTCTCACATCTACAATTGGTTTCAACGTGTCTTGCAGATCTCCATCCTGAAAATTCCAAACAAACGTCTTATGCTTTCGGCCAGTTCCTTTACCCTGGCAAATCAGCTCGCCGAAGCTACGTCTAAGTACATACTTTTTATCCGTTAAGGACAACATCATGCCTACATTGAACAGGCGCCAGTCGAATGTATCAAGATGGAGGGTGTTGACAGCTTCTTCACCAGTTTCCCGGATAGTGAGTAGGTTACCGATTTCTTCCCACAACGCAGCCATATCAACCTGCTGCGGTACCTGAAAAATCAGGCCTCCACTCATGGTAATTCTCCTTTTATGATCGATAGTCTGCGTTAATTTTCACATAATCAATTGAGAAATCACAGGTATATATCTCTTCGCAGCCATTTCCTTCTTTCAGATCGATACATACAGCAAAGTTTTTCTCTTTCAGTACCTTTGAAGCCTTTTCCTCCGCTTCCATACCCAGTGCCAAACCGTTGCGGACAATAACTACATCATTAAAAGCAATATCGACCTGATCAGGATTAAAACGAACACCGGAACGCCCCATGGCAGCAATGATCCTGCCCCAGTTGGCATCTTCTCCAAAAAATGCAGTCTTAACAAGACTTGAATTGGCAACAGTTCTCGCCATTCGCTCTGCCTCATGTTCCTCGCGTGCGCCACAAACTCTGATCGTTATACATTTACTCGCACCTTCACCATCTGCAACAATCATTAACGCCAGATCCTTCAGTACAGATTCCAAGGCATCCTGGAAGAGCTCCTGCTCAGCTACAGAATCTTCATCGATCCAGTCGTTTTTGGCCTCACCATTTGCCATAACCAGAACCATATCATTGGTGCTGGTATCACCATCAACAGTAATGCGGTTGAAGGTACGTTCAACGCCTTGTACAAGGGCACCATGAAGCTCTGGAAATCCGATCTGCACATCAGTCAGGACAAATGCGAGCATTGTGGCCATGTTCGGCATAATCATCCCTGCCCCCTTAGCCATCCCCATTAGTGTCACCTCTGTCTCACCAATCATCACGGTCTTAGTCACTGTCTTAGAAACAGTATCCGTGGTCATGATTGCCTTGGCAACATCTTCAAAAGAATCGGGATGTAAACCATCAACCAATTTCTGCATATTCTGCTCAAATGCATCCATGTTCAACTGGGCCCCGATCACTCCTGTAGAAGCGAGTTGCACCATATTATCCGGTACATTCAAGACATTTGAAAGCATAGTGCTAGACTTCAGTGCCGCTGCCATCCCCTCTTTTCCGGTACAGGCGTTGGCGCAACCACTGTTAACTAAAATTGCCTGCGCCTTTCCTTCATGCTTAAGGCGCTCAATATCCAATACAACCGGTGCCGCTTTGACCTGGCTGGTGGTAAAGACTCCTGCTGTCACTGCCGGAGTTTTGCTGTAGATAAGACCCAAGTCGAGTCTATCCTGATATTTGATGCCAGCGGCAACCGCTGAGGTCAAGAATCCCTTCACGCCCATAACCATAGTCCTGTTAATTGTTTGTTACGTTGTAGACAATAGATATGCAGTGTGTCTGCTGCAAGAATTCAACAGGCCTTTTCTGCACTCACAGGGGCCCAAAACTCTAGCAACGTACAACTTGACACACAAACCTTTGAACTTGTTTCTCACAAAATTGTTCACTACAATCTAGCATTTATCTCTATCAATATGCTACTCTAAAATTATACAAATTCCAGTTGCCCAGAGTCTCACGACCTGGCTTCAGTATCACAACTAATAATACGTATTACACATCCACTTTTAACACTATATCTTCAAAGCTTATGAATCCAGAAGAAATACACTGGAGCTATCATCTTATTCCAACGATTTTCCTTCTCGCTGACCTCACCATCAGGATAGGCCTTTCAATACGGGTAATCATGAGGCAAAGGCCATATGGCGTTTCAATTGCATGGCTCGTTATCATTTTGCTCGTGCCATTATTTGGCGGATTTTTTTACCTGCTGTTTGGAGAAAACAGAATATCTGAAAAACGAACGGAACGGATACAACGTTCGGCAGAGCACTTTCAACTCTGGTTGCAGACTCTCCGTGACCGCGCTCCAGTAGATTGGGACAAATTAAACCAGGAATGCCTTCCTCTCCACCATCTTGCACAGCGGCACACTGGGCTTCCCGCGATGTCTGGTAATCATCTTGAACTTCTTGATAGCCCTGAAAAAATTATCGGCTCGATTATAGGCGATATAGAACAGGCTACTTCGACCTGCCATCTACAGTTCTATATCTGGACAGAGGGTGGCCTGGTTAATGATGTTATTGATGCCCTGATCCGGGCAGCGCAGAGAGGTGTTGTCTGCCGAGTGTTACTTGATGCCATCGGCAGCAGAGAGTTTCTCAAAAGTCCGACAACAGATCGCATGCAAAAGGCTGGCATACGAATCCGCGAATCACTTCCCGCTGGCCTTTTTACAGCCTTGTTTGCCAGAATCGATATTCGAAACCATAGGAAACTCATAGTTATTGATGGCAGCATTGCCTACACTGGGAGCCAGAACATGGCTGATCCTTATGTCTTCAAGCAGGACAGTGGTGTTGGCAACTGGGTAGATGTGATGGTACGCGTCAAGGGGCCAGTAGTTGAAAGTCTGGCTGGAACGTTTATCAGCGACTGGTTTCTTGAAGCAGATATCAGTACCTTCAAATTTCGCTCCCTGCATGAGGATATTGATACTGTCCGCCAACTAGCTGATATCCACAGCCAGGACTCAGCTGGAACGGCTGCAGTACAACTTGCACCGTCAGGACCTGGCTTCCACGCTGATGCAATCCACAACTTACTTCTTACAACAATCTACGCTGCCCGGAAGGAGCTTATTCTGACCAGCCCCTATTTTATCCCTGACGAATCGTTACTCACAGCTCTCAAATCTGCTGCACTGAGAGGGGTCAATGTGACAGTCATTATTCCAGAGAAAAATGACTCCAAGTTAGCCGCTTACGCAACCAAGGCACGCTTTGAAGAACTGGCTCATGCCGGAGTAAAGTTGAAGCTTTTTACAGGAGGGCTGCTTCATTCAAAAACCATCACGGTAGATGGTGATTTTGCCCTTTTTGGTTCTGTTAACCTCGATATGCGGAGCTTCTGGCTCAACTTTGAAGCCACACTGCTTATCTACGACTCACCTTTCAGCCAGCAATTACGGACCCTTCAGCTCGGGTACGCCCGCAACTCAAAGGATTTAGACCTTGTCAGCTTTGCAGACCGTTCGCATCTCGAACGATTTCTTGAAAATATTGTACTACTTATAGGCCCCCTACTTTAAATGAAAATCCTACTCATTTCCGATATTCATGGGAACTATCCCGCCCTTCAAGCTATTGATCACCATTTTGCCGGTACACAATTTGATCATGTAGTCAATTGTGGCGACTCACTCGTTTATGCCCCATTTTCTAACGAGGTTATTGACTGGTTACGCATTAAATATGCAGTGTCTATTCTTGGAAATACCGACAAAAAGGTAATAAAATTATTGCGAGGTAAATCATTTGCCAAACCATCTAAACCTGAAAAGCGTATCATGTACACGCACACAGCTGAGCAGCTTACCAAAAAAAACAGGAGATACCTTCAGTCATTAGGTATTAAGGCAGAACTTTCACTTAGCGAAAAGTCCTCTGTTAGACAGAGAACTGAGGAACTACTAGGGATATTTCACGGTAGCCCTGCCAAACCACACGAATTTCTATTTGATACCAGCCCCGCAATTCGTTTTGAGGAACTGGCAGCTGAATTCCCTTATAAAGCTATCGTTACCGGGCACTCTCACACGCCATATCACATAAGAACAGGCACTACCCACTTTATCAACCCAGGTTCCGTTGGTCGAATGTTTGATGGCAACCCTGCTTCCAGTTGCGCAGTATTGGACCATGTTGAAGGCCACATTAGAGTAACGCATCATCGCATTCATTATAATATAGACACAGTAACAGAAGAGTTGAAACTCCAGAGGCTACCAAATATTTACCTGGCTATGTTCAAGCTTGGCAAAAAACTCAACTGAGGCAAGCTGGTTTTAACGTAATCCTAACACAATGAACTTGCACTTTATGTTAGATTTTGTAGGTTTATATTATATGCCCTCTCAATTGACCTTAGATTAGCTCCGGAGTTTTTAATGCCTTCCAAGACCGCTTCATTGAAACAAAAACTAATCCTTGCTGATGACCGTAGTGCAACATCGATAATACGGAATTTGGTCAAAGATCTTGACCGTAATCTTACCAAACAACCTCCTTCAGATATTACCAAGGCTATTTCCACACTGCTGAGTGAGCACCATAAGGATGAAATTGTTCAGGCAGCTCTCCTGAAGTATTATTACGCTGAAGAGCTCAAGCCATACCAGGCTGAATTAATCAAAATGCAAATGCATCTAGAAAATTCCAAGAAAAAGATGATAATACTCTTTGACGGTAGAGATGCATCAGGAAAAGGTGGTACAATACGACGTGTAGCGCGTTACATGAATGAAAAACGCTACCGTGTAGTTGCCCTTGGCAAACCAAATGAAATACAACAAACAGAGCTGCACATAAAACGATATATAGAACAATTCCCTCACGCTGGAGAGATTGTTATGTTTGACCGCAGTTGGTACAATAGAGCTATGGTCGAACCAGTGATGGGTTTTTGCAGTGATGACCAATACAGAAGATTTTTAAAAAAAGTAAACAGTTACGAAGAAAATTTCATTCTTGATGCAGGCAAGACCGTTCTCCTGAAATTGTATTTCTCCGTTTCTAAAGAGGAGCAGGCAAGAAGATTTGAACGCCGTCGTAACGACCCTCTTCGTCAATGGAAACTCAGCGAAGTTGATCTGCAGGCACAAGATCTCTGGGATGAATTTACCGACAAAAAACGGATCCTGTTGCAAAAAACCCATACATCACAGTCTAAATGGTGGGTTATCCGCTCAGATAACAAGCATCTGGCTCGCAGGGAAACCATGAAACTGATTCTAAGTTCCATAAAGTACCGTGGGCGTAGCAGAAGTCTAAACTTTAAGGTAGATCCTAAAGTAGTGATTCCTGGTAATATAGAGTTAAAGAACATGCTGGAAGAAAAAAAGAAGTTTGGTTCCGCTCTGCGCTAACTACAAAAACTCAAGTCAAACGGAGGCCTCCATGGCTAAAAAGGGAAAAAAGAACGAAGCCGCAAAAAATGGTAACTCAAAAGAGACTTCACCCGATAAAATCCGTTTGTTGGAAGGAACAGCACTAAAAAACAAAGATTCCAATGAGGGTAGCAATAAGACTGCAATCTGGATAAAAAATGAGCATCTCGAGTACGAGATTGAGCTAAAAAAGTTACAAATTGAGCTCATGAAATTACAACTAAGCATGAAAGATACAGGCCAGAGGATTCTGGCTATCTTTGAGGGACGTGATGCTGCCGGTAAGGGTGGTACAATCAAGCGGATCATTGCCCATCTCAATCCTCGTAATACCCGTGTTGTAGCATTAACAAAGCCAAATGAAACTGAAGTGAGCCAATGGTATTTCCAGCGCTACATTTCTCACCTCCCTGCTGGTGGTGAATTCGTCATCTTTGACCGGAGCTGGTACAACCGGGCCATGGTTGAACCAGTCATGGGATTCTGTACTGATGAACAGAATAAGCGGTTCTTAAAGGATGTATCAATGCTTGAGGAAATGCTGGTTAAGGATGGTGTTAAACTCTTCAAGTTCTATTTTTCTGTCTCGAAATCCGTGCAGAAAGAGCGTTTTGATTCCCGCAAAGCTGACCCGCTAAAGCAATACAAGCTCTCACCGGTGGATAACCTGGCGCAGGAATACTGGGATCAATATTCGATCCGAAAATTTCAGATGCTCACAGAGTCCAACAGAACTCTTACACCCTGGACAATCATCCGCTCTGATGTCAAGAAAAAGGCACGAATTAACTGCATGAAACATATTTTGAATACAATGGAATATGAGCAGAAAATGAGTAAAAAAGAACTATTCCCGGACCCAGAGATAGTAGTCTCTGGCATTGATGAAATTCGTCACATGGAAGAAATGTTGATGAAACCCGATAAGCTGCATGGGTAAGCACTAAGAAAGATATAATCGGAGTACAAGAATGTAAAATCAGGGCCGTGAGGTATTATGCATTATAAAAACCTCTCAGCCCTGAAGTATTTTTTGTGTATTCAGTTTGCTTTACCGCAGCATTTCTTATATTTCTGACCAGAGCCACAGGGGCATGGAGAATTCCTGCCAACTTTATCGCCATCCCGCTTGACAGTTTTATCTTCATCCTCGCTACCTGCATTTTTGCTCATCTGCAGTTCCTGCTCTTTTTTCCGGCGACGCTCTTCCTCAAGACGGTCAACATCTTCCTGACGCATCACCCGAACTCGCATCAGGTTTGAGACTGTCTGAGTACGTACATCATCCATTACACGATTGAACAGTTCAAACCCTTCTCTCTTGTACTCGTTGAGAGGATTTTTTTGTCCATACCCACGCAAACCAATACCTTCTTTCAGGTGGTCCATGGAGAGGAGGTGGTCTTTCCACTGGCTGTCGACTATCTGGAGCAATAAAATCTTCTCAAGCTGGCGCATGCTCTCGGTTGTATTTGTCTCTTCCTGTGCAGCATAGGCTCTCTGAACAACATCCATGGTCTTATCACGGAAGGATTCAAGCGTTAAATCTATTCGCTCCTCCTCACTCCATTTGAAGCCAATATTAAAGAGCTCAAGCATACGATCGTGATAGCCATCCCAATCCCACTCGATGGAATCGGCACGCTCAACACCAAACTCTTCAACAACACCATCCACCACATCACCGATCATATCCTGAACAACAGTTGCGACATCTTCACCCTCCAGCACTTCACGACGCTGACGATAAATGATCTCTCGCTGTTTATTCATAACATCATCATACTCGAGCAAGTGCTTACGTATATCGAAGTTATGCCCTTCCACTTTGCGTTGAGCATTCTCGATAGCTCTGGTAATCATACGATGTTCAATAGGCTCGTCCTCTTCCATACCCAGTTTATCCATAATACCGGTTATGCGGTCAGAACCAAAAATACGCAGAAGATCATCTTCTAGAGAGAGAAAGAATCGAGACGAACCGGGGTCACCCTGACGGCCCGCACGTCCACGTAACTGATTATCAATACGACGGGATTCATGACGGGAAGTACCCAGAATATGCAAACCACCAGCCTCAATCACGCCCTCACCGAGCTTGATGTCAGTACCACGACCAGCCATGTTAGTTGCGATGGTTACCTTTCCATACTGGCCAGCATGAGCGATAATGTCCGCTTCACGGGCATGATGTTTCGCGTTAAGTACCTCATGCTCAATTTTTTCCTTCTTAAGCATCCCGGCAATTTTCTCAGAAACATCAATTGAGATAGTACCTACAAGAACTGGCCTGCCAGCCTCATGCATCATCTTTATTTCCTGAACAACTGCCCGGTATTTCGCGTTCTCATTTTTGTAGATAACATCTGCGTAGTCATCCCGGACCATCGGCATGTTGGTAGGCATCACCACCACGTCAAGATCATAAATCTTCTTGAATTCAGGAGCTTCAGTATCAGCGGTACCGGTCATGCCGGCCAGCTTATCATACATTCTGAAGTAGTTCTGGAACGTGATGGAGGCAAGGGTCTGATTCTCTCGCTCAATCTTCACCCCTTCCTTAGCCTCTAACGCCTGGTGAAGACCATCACTATATCGTCGTCCTTCCATAGTACGACCAGTGAACTCATCAACAATGACGACCTGGTCATTATTGATAATATAGTCAACATCACGCTTAAACAAAGTATGCGCCTTCATTGCTTGATTAAGATGATGAAGATGCTCAATATTATTTGGATCGTAGAGATTTTCCAGCTCGAGTAACTTCTCACCAAGAGCTATCCCCTCTTCAGTAAGAGAGACCTGGCGAGCTTTCTCATCAATAGCGTAATGTTCGTCACGCTTAAATTTAGAGATAATGCTGTTTACCTTGAAATAGAGCTCTGTGGAGATATCAGCAGGACCGGAGATGATAAGCGGTGTCCGTGCCTCATCTATCAGAATAGAGTCAACCTCATCAACAATGGCATAGTTGAACCCACGCTGACAGAAATCAGCCAGCTCAAACTTCATATTGTCCCGAAGATAATCAAAGCCAAGCTCATTATTGGTGGCATAGGTTACATCAGCGGCGTAGGCTTCCTTTCTCTCGGCATCATCCATACCGTGAACGATTCTACCCACGGTCATTCCCAAGAAAGTGTAAACCTTCCCCATCCATTCAGCATCACGTGCTGCCAGATAATCATTGACAGTAACAACATGGGCCCCTTTACCAGGAAGGGCATTGAGATAAACAGCAAGAGTAGAAGTCAGAGTTTTTCCCTCACCAGTTTTCATCTCGGCTATTTTGCCCTGATGGAGAATGACACCACCAACAAGCTGCACATCATAATGTCGCTCACCAAGTACCCTCCGAGCTCCCTCACGAACTACTGCAAATGCTTCAGGAAGAAGATCATCCAGGGTTTCCCCATTGGCCAGTCGCTCTCTGAATTCAACTGTTTTGGCTGCAAGAGCAGCATCGTCCAATGGTTCAATCTCACTCTCTAGATCATTGATCTTTTTCACCAGAGGCTTGATTTCTTTCAGGATCCTGTCGTTTGCACTGCCGAATACTTTGGTAAGTAATTTTCCAATCATAATTTATATGGTCACTTTGTGGATAATATGTTGTCAGTCACAGTGGAGATGTCCGTTTCGCTGATGTTGTCTATCCGTATATATCGAAAGACAAAAAATGCAGTTTTATATCATCAACGTAGTTACTCTCTTTTTTCATAATTGAGCGGCTTGAAACCATGTCAATTTTGAGCACGCAAATCGTGTACAATTACATATAACGATGCAAATATCAAAGGAAAGCTGCACCCAAACCGGAAAGAAACATATCCACGTCTTCCCGTATGTTCCTGTTTCCCCACATTCTACCAACAGAGCCTATTGTTTTTTTCTCACTTTCTTACTCAACTCTGCTTCAATATGCAGCAGATCAACGGACTGCCTAAGTGCCGAATCTGAATTCTGCGCCACACTCACATCTGACCTGCTGGATGGCAACAACAGCGATTGCCCGGTCCAGACCCCTAACAAAAACATCCATAGGAAAATGCAGAAACAGACAATACCGATACCGGCAATGCCGCTGTGGGTCAGTTCAAACTTAACTTTTTTTACCGGTGGCTTACGCCGTGCTGCCATAACAGGCTCCGCTTACATTTTTTCTGGTGCAGTCAGTCCAACAATAGCCAGCCCATTTCTAAATACCTGTCGCAACGATGCAATCAGGCAGAGACGGGCCTGGCTGAGTTTAATATCCTCAGTTATGACCTTATGCTTGTTGTAATAGCTATGAAACTGGCCTGCCAGATCCAACAAATAGAAGATCACTTTATGGGGGGCAAGATCCAGTGCAGCCCCTTCGATCATTGAGGGAAATTGTGACATGGTTTTTAGCAATTCAAGCTCTTCAAGCTCCCGCAATAAGCCCATATCAGCCTGTTCAATGCCAACTCGCTCGACTCCTTTACCAGCTGCCTGGTCAAGAATAGAGCACATTCTGGCATGCCCATATTGTACATAATAGACCGGATTTTCTTGGCTTTCCTTGGTTGCAAGCTCCAGGTCGAACTCCAGTTGACTGTCCGCCTTTCTCATCATAAAGAAGAACCGAACAACGTCAACACCTACCATATCAATCAGCTCATCAACAGTAACGAAGTTAGCCTTCCTGGTCGACATCTTTACCTGCTTGCCATCCTGAGTCAGGGTCACAAACTGATGAAGAACAACTGTCACCTTAGACTCATCATAGCCAAGCGCTTTCATACCTGCCATAACATCAGGAATGGTAGCAATATGGTCGGATCCGAAGATATCGATCATCCAGTCAAAATTCCTGCGATATTTCTCACGATGATAAGCAATATCCGGCAGACGATATGTCGGTTCTCCTGTACTCTTGATAATTACGCGATCCTGATCATGGCCTAATTCAGTGGTCTTAAACCAGGTTGCATCGTCTTTTTCATAGACATACCCCATATCGCGCAATTTTTGTACGACATCTTCAATATGGCCATCGTCATAGAGTGAACGTTCATTAAAATAGTTATCAAAGACAATACCCATACGAGACAAGGTTGAGGCAATATCCTGAAAGATACACTGCTCCGCCTTTTCTTTAAAAGGACTCACATCCGGTTCATCTTTCAGGCTATCACCACGCTCATCGATCAGCGATTGAGCAATATCTGTGATATATTCACCTTGATAACCATCTTCAGGGAACTCATGAGGAAGACCTAGCTTCTCCAGGTACCTCGATCTTGTCGATTCACCCAACACCCGCATCTGCCGGCCGGCGTTGTTATAATAATACTCACGAAAAACATCATGGCCTGTAGCTTCAAGCAAGCGGGCAATAGAGTCACCCAGAATCGCCTGACGCCCATGTCCGATGCTGAGCGGTCCGGTTGGGTTGGCACTGACAAACTCCACCATGACCTTTCGCCTGTCACCGACTGTGCTGAGCCCAAACTGTTCCCCTGCCTCATTTACGGAGGCAATGATCCCGCGCCAGACATCAGACTGAATGAACACATTAACAAAACCCGGACCAGCTATTTCGACACGCTCAACTAACTCCGTTTCAGATGCCAGCATCTCAGCTATGATCGCTGCGATATCCCGTGGTTTTCGCTTTTCAATCCCTGCCAGCACAAGGGCTATATTGGTCGAAAAATCACCTTGGCCTTTATGTTTTGGCAGCTCAACGGCAAATTTTCCGGCACCGGCATCAGACCACTTGCCATCATCAACGCCCTGCTGAAAACATTTATCAACAACATCTTTCAGTCGTGTTCGAATCATTAATTCTACTCTATGTGTGTTCGTTCATTGTTATTGCCAAGCATGCAGAGGATTTCATAGCTGATTGTCCCGGCCTTTGCGGCGATATCATCTGCCGTAATCACCTTTCCACATTGCTCTCCCAGAAGTACAGCCTCGTCGCCAGCCTGAACTCCTTCGATATCTGTTATATCTGCCATACAGAGGTTCATACATATCCGTCCGAGAACGGGAACCTTATGCCCATGTATTAATACTTCAGCGATGCTGGACAGACAACGCGGATAACCGTCCTCATAACCTACTGGTAATACGGCCAGTCTTGTGGCCCTGGTAGTGGTATAGGTATGACCATAACTGATCCCGGCACCGGCGGGTACTTCTTTGACCATTGCTATCCTGGTGGAAAATGTCATCGCAGGCTTAAGGTAGTTTTCACCAACTTTTCCATTATCACGTATACCGTCTGGCGAATAACCATAAAGAGAGATTCCAGCCCTCACCATATTACACAAAGTCTCGGGAAAGTTAAGCACTGCTCCGGAATTGGCAATGTGCTGAACGCCTGTAAAACGTTTTCCTATCCTCTTGCATGCATCTGAATATATTGAGAATGCTTTAGCCGTCCCGGATGAGCCTGGGTTATCAGCCTCTGGAAAATGGCTTAAAATACCTGCAAGAAAAACTCCCGGCAAAGCGTGCAGGGTGTCTGCAAACTCCTCAATTTCATGTGGCATCACTCCAAGGCGGCTCATTCCACAATCGATCTTCAGGTGCACTCCTATCTCTCTATTCTTTCGTACTGCAGTCTCGGAAAGAAGGTTTATGGCTTCTTTGGAAAAAGCAACCGGAGTCAGATTAAACGTAAAATAATGTTCCACATGTTCTGGGAGAAAACCAACCATGACATAAATCTCACCTTCAATACCGGCCTGTCGCAGTTTCACTCCTTCACACAATTCGGCAACACCGAAAATTTGACAACCTGCCCGGGCAAATGCTCTAGCAGACTCAACCATTCCATGCCCATACCCATCCCCTTTTACCATAGCAAGCACATTGGTGCCATCAGGTACGGCAGAAGAGATTATTCGGTAATTATAGCTGAGCGCATCGGTATCAATATAAATCCGATTTGAAGAAGAAACGTGCGAGTTCATTAGGCCTTAAAAGTGTTTTTATTTGTCTTCCGCCAGGCTCGCCAGCCATTTCGACTTGACCAGAGCAACGCCCAACCAACCATTATATACAACATTCCGAGCAGAGGTTTCGGAAACGAAGAGTTCCGGAGAAAAATCCCCATAGCCATCATCACCAAAACCAGCAGCCAGGTTTTTTTAGAATAAACAGCCCCGAGACAGGTTCCGTCCTCAAGTAGCAGGATACGATCAATACTTTTAACTGCAGTCTTGTCGAGAATGAAATACGATTTCAAAAAACCCAGCAGAAGAGCTGGCAGTACAAGGTACAGCATATGAGCAGTATAGAGCCAGTGAGTACCACGCCCCATCAGGAAAATCCCGATACAGGTCCAAAGACAGGCTGCCAGCAAAAGGTGTGTTTTTCTCTGCACACCCGGCTTGAACCGGGCTAGTTTTGATAACATCTGGCAAAACTTCCCTTATTAAATAAGACAAGCCCATCTCCTGAGTGGAGATGGGCTTGTCAGGTCACACTGAGAAAAACGAGATATTACATCTCGGTAACAGTGATTGCACCCTCAGGACAAACCTCTACACAGGTCTCACAACCAAGACACTCATCCGGCTCAACGACTTCAGCTTTACCGTCTACCATCTCGAATACCTGAGCTGGACATGCTGCTACACATTCTTCATCACCAGAACACTTATCTTTATCTACGACTACTTCAAACATAATACACCTCCATGAAATGAATAATTGAGAGAAGCATTTTTCTCACATAGGACATGTAATCAAAATACCTTCACGAATCTGTGTTTTCGTGTACTACTCCAATTAATGTACGACCAGTTATTTGTCAAGAAAAAACAATCAGCACCACGATAAGATATATTTTGTTATGGTTACAGTATGTTATACATTTTTGCATTGTTCTTTCAAGCAATAAATTCCGGTAACATCACCAAGCCGTCCTGTCAGTGAATGTTGACTACAAGTAGTGAGAATAACATCAATATCCTGCTGATATCAGCTCTCATCTCTTCCTCACAAAAAAGGACACACGCTCCATCTGAGCCATGCATACTTGAGGCTAAATAACAAGAAAATACTAATAAAGAACCAATATGCCAATAGTCCCAGCCACTAAAACATGGCAGGCATCACCCGATGTCTTAGCGTTATAAAGTGCAATGCAATGATAATAGTTGACCAGGCTGTAGCTTTCCTTTTATGTTGGGTCTTCTGTGCGGCGTATTGCCACCGGAAATAGTACTATCACAGTTACAACTGACATAAAAAAACAGATTAACATAAATATAACTCTATATTCCCATAACAATTCACCCCTCATTCGATATCGACATGGCAAAAAAAGTATCTAAGAAAATGACAAAAAAGAAAGTAACAGCTGAAAAACGTGAACTGGCAATGATCGAAGGAATCCTCGAAGGAAGTCCGGAAGGTATTGGCGTAGTAGTTGTTCGGCTTGATTGTGGCTGCCGTAAAATGGCAGCGCTCGACATAAGTGGAGAACCGGCCTCAAAGATTATCATGTACCGGGACATGGCCGAATCTATCTGCGCTAAATGCAAAGAAGATAACGGTGCCTTCATGCGAGTAACTGAATCGTTTATTCACTGGGTAGAACCAGCACCATCTGAAGAAGAGCAATCTAAAATCACAGCTAAAGTTTTGGGAAATGCTCCATCACATTAATGTTTTACTTTAACGAGACGACCACCGGTTCCAGCAATATCCGGGGTGGTCGTCTCCGACTTTAGTCAGGTTCTGTCCCGAAAACGACGGCAGGACTGCACCATACCATCTGCCCATTCAGGGGTTCCGTCAGCATGAACATGGGTATACATGGCAAGTACGTTATTATACATCAGACCGTCACGTTGCTCCTGAAAGCCTTTTCCTCGTTCCATTTTTACAGCCATGCTATCACCGTCCCAGCCCCACTCCAGCACAGTCGAATAACGAAATTCATGCCCCTTAACCTTGGCCCCCACCGGGTAAAAAGGATTTTTCAACTCCACCGTGAACACTGAATATCCATGGGCTTGCGGTTTTTTTGACATACCAAATCGAGCAGGGAAGACTCCTGCAAGTGGAAACTCCTTACCATCGAGTTGAATTGACTCTCCAAGATAAATCAAGCCACCACATTCGGCATAGATTGGCAATCCATCAGTGGCCGCCACCTTTACCGAGCGCCTGAAGCTCTCATTGGCGGCAAGTGCCTTGGCACTCGTCTCCGGAAATCCACCTCCAATATATAAGCCATCCAATGGTGGTAACTCCTTGTCGTGCAGCGCATTAAGCGGTACAAGTTCAGCTCCGGCTCGTTCTAAAGCCTCAAGGTTCTCCGAATAGTAAAACTGAAAAGCCGCATCCTGCAGTACACCAATTCGCACACTCCTTTTACAGGCAGAGGTGAGAGCGACTTTTTCTACAACCTCTCCTTTCTCAGGTCGAATTGGTTCCATAATTGCTTCAATACGATCAAGATCAAGATTCTCCGTCACAGTGTCAACCAGAAATGAGAGTGCACCGTTGCTATCTGAATATTCTTGATAAGGAACCATGCCAAGATGACGCATAGGAAAGATATCCCGACTCATCCTGGGTATAACTCCAAGAACCGGGACACCTGTGTATCGTTCAACAGCCTCAGTAACGAGCCGACGTTGGCGCTCAGTGGCAATCTGGTTAAGCACCACTCCCCGTATATCGATCCGCTCATCCAAATGCATACAGCCAAGTACCATGGCTGCTACAGTACGTGTTGTTTTAGTACAGTTGACCACAAGTAAAATCGGCATCTTCAGAGAAACTGCAAGTTCAGCAGTGGAGTAGCCGCCTTCAGCATTCACCCCATCATAGAGCCCACGATTACCTTCAATCAAGGCAATATCAACACCCTGCAAATGACTATAAAAGGACTGCTGAATAACCTTTTCCTCCATCAGGTAAGGGTCAAGATTATAGCATTTCCGACCTGAAGCAAGTTGCAGCCAGCCAGCATCTATATAATCGGGCCCCTTTTTAAAGGGCACCACACTCTTGCCTCTGGCAGCAAATGCTGCAGTGAGTCCTACGGAAACCACACTCTTACCTGAGCCACCAGCAAGGCCCGCAACCACTATTCCTTTACTCTGCATATCTCTTAAAACATTCTTTAATAGTTGTTATATATTGTGATCAAGAACTATTTCAACAAAACATGTTCGAGATCAGTATCTTAATGTTCTTCTTTTCCATAAATGGCCCACATCTCTTCATAGAGGGTGTTGAGACGATTTTCCAATAAAAGCCGATACTCTTCGATACCTTCGCTCTTCAATCCCGGCGGCACCTCTATTGGTTCACCATAAGCGAAATCAACCGTAGAAAAAGGTTTTGGGAACGCAGTCTTGTCCCATGAACGAATAGTAAGATATCGTGATGCAGACCAAACTACCGGTAAAATTGGTATTCCTGTACGGGAGGCCATCAGAATTGCACCAGCCTGAGCGATTCGGGGTGGCCCTTGAGAACCATCTGCGACCAGTGCAGCATTATGACCGGACTTACAATATTTGAGTAAATCTTTCAACGCCTGCATACCTTGCTTATTACGTGACCCCCGCACAGTCGGGAAACCACAGAGTTCTGCAAATCTTGCAACATATTCTCCATCTTTACTGGAACTTACCATTACAACTGCTGAATACTTCTGCGCCAGTTGAAAAACTACCAGTAAGGAATAGTGCCAGAAGGTGGCAATAACCTGCTTATTGCTGTCAAATGTATTCTGGCAATGCTCTTTACCATGCTCCCTGACACGGCAAGTGGCAAACCATACCTTGGTTATCAGCAGGATAGCCAGGGGAATAACCTTCAGGGATATCTTATACAATAATCCGTCTTTCATCCGAGTTCAATTTCCAGTTTTCGTAAAGTCTTAATACGATCACGCAGAAGCGCGGCCTCTTCAAAAGCCAACTCCTGTGCTGCCGTCTGCATCTCTTTTTCGAGCTTTTTAATTTCTTTTTCCAGCTCTTTAATAGAACCATATTCAGGCAACTCTTCAGCTGCTTCCAGTAGAGCCTGCTGACGGTCACCAATCACATAACCTGAAGCATGCAAATGCTGCTGCATGGAGTTCTTTATGGTGGATATTATGGTACTTGGTACAATATTATGTTCCTGGTTATATTCTTCCTGCAAAAGACGGCGTCGTTCAGTTTCTTCAATAGTGTAACGCATGGAACCGGTTATATCGTCACCATACATTATCACCTTACCGTCGGCATTCCTGGCAGCACGCCCACATGTCTGAATAAGTGAACGGACTGAACGAAGAAAACCCTCTTTATCTGCATCAAGAATCGCGACTAAGGACACTTCTGGAATATCTAACCCTTCACGCAACAAATTGATCCCGACAAGTACATTATATTCGCCATTTCGCAAATCCCTGATCAACTCAATCCGTTCAAGTGTTTTAATATCAGAGTGGAGATAACGAACGCGGATACCAAGTTTCTCATAATAGTCGGTCAAATCTTCAGCCATACGCTTAGTGAGGGTAGTAACCAGCACCGCCTCATCACGTTCTGTGCGAAGTCGTATCTCCTCCAGGAGATCATCTACCTGATTGGTTGCAGGTCTCACCTCGACCACAGGATCCAGAAGGCCAGTTGGGCGGATCACTTGCTCCACCACCTTTCCCTCTGCCTGTTCAAGCTCATAGTCGCCCGGTGTTGCCGAAACATAAATGGCCTGGTGAATCCGTTTTTTGAATTCATCAAATCGCAGTGGACGGTTATCTAGTGCTGAGGGCAGACGGAACCCGAAATTGACCAGTGTTGTCTTCCGCGACCTATCCCCATTATACATACCGTTCAGCTGACCAATACCGATATGGCTTTCATCAATAAACAAAAGAAAATCTTCAGGGAAATAGTCAAGCAGTGTTGGGGGTGGTTCCCCAACAGGTTTGCCGGTTAGATGACGACTGTAATTTTCAATTCCGTTACAGTACCCAAGCTCCTGAATCATCTCCAGGTCAAAGAGTGTGCGCTGATCCAAACGCTGCGCTTCAAGCAGCCTGTTTTCACCATAAAACTCTTCCAATCGCACGCTTAATTCTTCTTTGATGGTACGGGTAGCTATCTGCAGCCTGTCTTTTGATGTAACAAAATGGCTCCCAGGAAACACAGTATATTCTTCTAGTTGCTCCAGCACCACTCCTCGCAGGGGGTCAATCACAGTGATCGAATCAATAGTATCACCGAAAAATTCCAACCTGATTGCACGTTCTTCTTCGTGAACGGGAAAGATATCTATCACATCTCCGCGAACCCTGAAGGTACCACGATGAAATGAGATATCATTACGTTCAAAAAGCATGTAGACCAGACGGCGCTGCACCTCTTCCATGGGAACGTCCTCATCCCTTCGAACAAACAGGTGCATATTACGATATTCTTCGGGGGAACCGAGACCATATATACAAGAAACCGACGCAACGATCAGCACATCCCGCCTGGTGAGTAAAGATCGGGTGGCAGAGTGTCGTAATTTATCAATAGCGTCATTTATGGCTGAATCTTTCTCAATATACGTATCAGATTGTGGAATATATGCTTCTGGCTGATAATAATCGTAATATGAGACAAAATACTCCACAGCATTATGCGGAAACAATTCTTTGAACTCGGTAAAGAGTTGTGCTGCAAGTGTTTTATTGGGGGCAATAACCAAGGTGGGACGCTGAACCTTTTCTACCACAGAGGCCATAGTGAACGTCTTACCGGAACCGGTAACGCCCAGCAGAACCTGGCTTTCCACCCCTTCCTCTACTCCCTTTACAAGCAACTTAATGGCCTGAGGCTGATCCCCAGACGGAGTAAAGGGTGTTACAAGCTGGAATGGAATATCCATATTACGTAAAAAAGTTGTTTTCTATAAGAGAATTTGAGAAATCAGAAAATCAATGGTAACAGAAGGATTGACTATTTGCCACTTTCGTCAGCCTCAAAGGCGTGATTCTTTACTCTTCATATCATTATGAATACTATTTACGGGGACAACAAAACGGTCATGGTCCGAAATCCTTACAACAAAAATTCATCAGAGAAAATTTCCTTGGCTATTTCCTTGGCCGATGCTACATGACACGGTGGCTGCTCCTTATCAATCAAATGAAAAGTCACCCTACATCGATCAAGCAGCACGGATAGTCGTTGCCACTCTTCGCGGTTACTTACTGCCAGTCCCTCACGGGTCTGCCAGTCACGGTTACGCCACTGATTCAACCAAGAACCTGCACCATCCTTAAGATAACCAGAAGTAGTATAAACATGAACAGGAATATTTCTTTTCAGTTCCTGCAGAGCTGTTGCAGCTGAAAAAATATGCAGGCTATTCCCGGTCCCTTCCCTGCGAACACTTCCAATAACCCTGTAATGATTTCGATACTGCATAACCCCGGCCCACGCACCGGCGAGCTTTTTCTGCCGCCAGGTTATTGCCAGAAAGATATGTACCGCATTTTCATCGTCAAGTGGCAGTAGCGTATGTTGTCGCACACTGCCTGCCAGTTTATCAGCAAGGATATTCCAACGGTTTGACCCATGTCCCTTGACCCAGTTCCACGAGACAGTATGCCGCTCAATTTCTTCTGCCAGCGTTTGCCAGAGATCCCTATTCCGTACCTCCTCACCTACGGCGGTTATCCATCCTCGCTGTTTCCAGTTTGCAAGCCATTCATTTATCCCGTTCTTTACATATTTGGAATCAGTAAACAGTTCAACACAATGCGGCTCAGTCAGCTCCTGCAGGGCATGGATAGCAGCCGTCAGCTCCATGCGATTATTGGTACTATTCTCCTCGCTGCCCTTAAGCGTTCGCGTCTGCTCATCCGCATCAATGATTACAACGCCCCAACCTCCCCGCCCAGGATTTGGGCTACACGACCCGTCTGTATACACCTGTACTTGAGGTAATTCGTCTGACATCCCTGCTGCTCCACGTTCCTCTACTGTTTTTTCTGTAAACGACATCAAACGAATACTCCGGTTACTTACTGTTTAAAGACCAATCATAGTCTAGATATTTAACATTCAGACGTTTACCAGCCTTTTCGATCCCGGACAGAAGTTCACCACGAGCGTACTGTTTCACGAAATCTTCGACATCATTGGGAAAATCCTCACCAAACCAATCAAATATTTTAGAAACATACAAAACATTATCGGAAATATAATTAAATCTTTTGTCGTTGAGAAAAACTGCGGCATTCTCATTTAGTTGCCTCTCGAGTTCTGCACCAGTATACGCTTCACTACGTAGAGGAGGACAACTTCGAGATGCACAGTTTATAGCAAAATGAACCCTTGGGTCTTTAAATTCAGGGCGGATGATATCATGCTCAATAGTATCAAGCGTTACCGTTTCACCACCAATCTTGACAAACCGAATAGACCAGGGGGATGAAAATAAACCTCCAATATCTTTTATTGAGGTAACCGGTTTTCCCTGTTTAAACTTGTCCAAAATAAGTTTCACAGTATATGCATTGTAAGCGTTTATGTAGAATGCGAGCCTGTCTGGTTCAGGAAGGTCCCCAGGTTTCGTACTGTCCAACAACTCAAGATAGCCAGCCAGTTTCCGCTCATCGTCCTTGAATCCATGATAATCCACCTCACCACCCACAACGTGCAAGATCAACAACTCATTCCATGTCGTGTGCAACTCCTGGGCCTGAAGATTTACAGGTGCAAACAGCATTGCAATTATCAGTATTCGCAAGGTAAGTTTATTCAGCGTCACGTTTTCCTCTTCATCAATCGTTAAAAACATTTTCCCTACCTCAAGCAAAAACCTATCATCCCACCGCTCTTCCCTGATATTGAAAAATAAGTTTTAGCGCCTTTCGTACCCTGTCGGAAAAAAGCTTTGGAGAGTAAATAGATCCAACCACGCGTTTGTTAATTTCCGCAAGAGTAGGATATGGGTGCACAGAACCTGCTAACGTGGCAGGTTTCACACCGCCGTTCAACACAGCCACCCACTCACCAAGCAGGTCACCTGCCCGTGGTCCGCAGATCTGTACTCCTAAAGGTTTTCCCTTACCATTGAGTAACAATTTCACCTTGCCAGATGTTGCTCCTTCGGCATTGGCACGATCATTATCGCTAAACGGTTCAGAATAAACGCTATATGAAATCCCCGCCTCTTCGGCCCGCTTTTCATTCAAGCCAATGGAAGCCAATTCAGGACTGGTGTATGTACACCACGGCATCCAGGTATAATCTGCTTTTTTAGGGAAATGGAGAATCGCATTGCTGAGAACGATTCCGCCCTCATAACCAGCTGCATGGGTAAACTGATAGCCACCGATTACATCACCCGCAGCAAAGATATGTTTCTGACTGGTCCGCATCCTGCTGTCGACCTCTATTCCCCGGCGACTGAATTTCACACCTGTCTTTTCCAGGTCAAAACCTTCAATATTCACTGTTCGGCCAAGAGCCACCAGAATTTCTTCTGAACATACTGATCGCTCCTCTTCTTTACTATCGATAAATCGTACCTCTTTGCCTCCTCCATTGGCACTCGCAGAAAGAAGTCTGCAACCGAGATAAAAGGTGACGCCCTCATCCATCAATACCGACATAACCAAGTCCGCCATATCCTTATCTTCTTTACTCAGAACCTGATCACTCCGCTGCAGCACCGTTACGTGGGAACCGAGCCGTGAAAAGGCCTGTGCCATCTCCATAGCTATAGCACCTGCACCTATAACGGTCAGGGATTTTGGCAGCGTATCCAGTGAAAATATTTCCCGGTTAGTAAGATAACCCACCTCCGAAATTCCGTCGAGTTCAGGTACGGCCGCGGAAGACCCCGTGGCAATCAGCCATTTTTTTGCCGTTACTGTACGACTACCTACCATCATACTGTGCTCATCAGTAAACCGCCCTTCGCCAAAAAGTACTTCAACTCCCAAACCATTGAAACGCTCGACCGAATCGTGATGCTGGATATGATTAACTACCCCCCGAATCCGTTCTGCAACATAAAAAAAGTCTACAGGATCGGGAGTAACTGCAGGGAGCCCATATTTCGATGTATTACGAACTGTATGATACACTGATGAACTTTGGATGAGTGTTTTACTTGGTACACAGCCATAATGTAGACAGTCGCCACCCAAGCTTGGCTCATTTTCAATCAACAGTGTTTTCGCCCCTAGTTGAGAGGCACCGGAGGCAACAGTCAACCCAGCAGCCCCACCACCAAGGATGGCAATATCAAATTCAAATCTGGCCATTATTTTTCCTCTTCAGATATTTCTGGTGCTAAACGTGGTTTTATGTACTGTAATATTTTCTTTACAGTAATTGGGAACAACCCCAAGAGAACAAACGAGCCAATCAGCGTAGGCGAAAGAATACCGGCAAGAGAATCGATTTTAGCCAACTCCTTTCCTGCGTTGACAAAAACAATGGTTCCTGGCAACATCCCAAGCTGTGAAACCCAGAAAAAGGTTGTAAGCCGTATTGAAGTCAAACCCATGACCAGATTAATTACAAAAAATGGAAAAACGGGTATCAGACGCAAAGTGAAAAGATAAAAACCACCTTCCCGCCTCATCCCTTCATTGATAGTTGTAAGTTTCTCACCAAACCGTCTCTGTACCCAGTCCCTGAGCAGGGTTCGAGCAACAAGACAGGCCAGCGTAGCACCGGTTGTAGAGGCTACTGAGACCACAAGAGTGCCAATCGTTAGACCAAAAAATCCACCACCGGCCAAGGTTAGCACAACAGCACCAGGAAGTGACAATGCCGTCACCACAATATACACAACAATAAAACCACTTATCACGGCCAGTTGATGCTCGGCATAAAGGGTTGTAAAGAACTCTTGTGAACTTTTTATATATTCAAGGGTAAGATAATTACCTAAATCCCAATAAAAAAAGATACCAACCAAACACGATGCGACTGCCAGTATAAATAATTTTTTAATTAATGTCGTGCTCACCATTCTGTCCTTTCATAGTATTGTAATCTGGCCATTTGGCGTGGTATGTCTACCCTTTCAGTACGGCTAAATCTGTCCGTTACCTTCTGCTTTAGGTATATGAGTATTCTAAACGTCTATATCTTCCCAATAAATACAATCTTTCGGACAATTTTTTATTGCCTCCCAAACGATACATTCTGAATACTCTGATAACTCTACCACTTCCATACATCCAGTAGCTTCATTATAGCGGAATACATCAGGTGCAATTTCAATACACCCTTCACACTCACTGCAACGCCCGATATCTATTATAAGAATACGCCTCATTTTCAACCTATTACCATGCAAAGGTAACTACTCATAGTGGAAAGAATTGAACTCACCTACCGACTTTTTTTCATGCCTCAAAAGTTCTCGCAATAGTCACAGAAAACTGTTGACGCTTTTGATAATTATTACTACTTAAATAATCGTGTCAACTCAAGCTACTGGCTACTTTATCTCTTCTTGTAATCATTGTGGGACTCAATTAAGATAGATAGTATGCTGGCTACTTTGTCATAATTTGACCAACACAGCATTACTCCAGTTGCGATCATAGATATGAAGACATCTCATGGAGTAGTAGAAAATAATACAAATTTCATGCAGGAAAGAACCACATTTATACAGTATAGATTAAACATCACACCTGTTCATACGTGGCCTCTCCTGTCATATAGAATCTTTAAAAAATAGCCCCACCACGTTATCTATACTGCATAGAATGGAGTAATCATGAACAATACTGAACTGGCAAAAGGAATCTACTGGGTTGGTGCCGTAGACTGGGATGTGCGCGATTTCCACGGGTATTCCACCTACAGAGGAACTACCTACAACGCATTCTTAATTATTGACGAAAAAGTAACTCTTTTTGATACGGTCAAACGCTCGCACATGGATGACCTATTGCGGCATGTCCGGGCAATAATCGACCCTGAAAAAATTGATTATCTCGTGGTCAATCATGTTGAAATGGATCACTCAGGTTCTCTGCCTGAACTGATGGATATTATCAAGCCTGAAAAGCTGATCTGTTCTCCAATGGGGAAAAAAGCTATAATGGACCACTTCCACAGGGAAGACTGGCCTTATGAAGTTGTTAAATCAGGTAGTGAACTAAGCCTTGGAAAGCGCACAATCCAGTTTCTGGAAACTCGGATGCTGCATTGGCCGGATTCCATGTTTTCTTTTATTAAAGAGGATGGAATTCTTTTCTCCAGTGACGCTTTTGGCCAACATTATGCTACCAGCGAACGCTTTGATGATGAAGTGCCGCTTTCTGTAGTCATGCAGGAGAGCGCTAAATATTATGCCAACATTCTCTATCTTTTCTCACCACTGGTGAAAAAGCTTTTAAAGAGTGTTGCAGACCTCAACCTCGACATCAAGATGATCGCACCAGACCACGGTGTAATCTGGCGTAGTCACATGGGTGAAATTCTTGAGGCCTACCAAAAATGGAGTGATGGCCAGTGCCGCGAAAAAGCACTCGTTATTTACGAAAGCATGTGGCATTCAACAGAAAAGATGGCCAAATCCATCGCTGCGGGACTTGAGGATACCGGTGTTTCTACTGATCTTATCAACCTGAAAGTTCACCACCGCAGTGACATCATGACAAAGGTTCTGGAGGCAAAGGCCATCATTGTCGGTAGCCCCACCTTGAATAATGGCCTACTACCGAACATTGCAGGTTTCCTCATGTATATGCGTGGCCTGAAACCTATTAACAAGGTCGGTGCTTCTTTCGGTTCATTTGGCTGGAGTGGTGAATCAGTCAAACTACTTAACGCCTCATTAGAAGAGATGAAGATTGAACTCATTGAGGATGGGCTTAAACACAAATATGTCCCGGATAGTGAAGTGCTGACTGAGTGTGTTGCCATGGGTCGGAGAATCGGTGAAGCAGTAAAATCAAAAACTGCTGAATAAGGCTATACAGGAGGTGCGATGGAAAAAATAGCCCAGCATAAGATCCTGGTGGCAGGAGAATCTTTTTCCAATTGCTGTGATCAGGTTCATAAATTTTTCGATCTCACCTCACTGGTTATGTATGACTGTATCCAGGTCATTGATGACAAATGTCGATCTGGCCTGGACAGCGACTTTTTTGATATAATTGCAACTGCAGAAACCAAAAATCACACAACTGTCAATAATCTAATAGATGAACTTCAACAAACAGGCGCAACCAGGATCTCCGACTTACGCCATCTCGAGCATGGATACCCAAGCAAGGTTCTACATATAGTCAGCCATCTACTTGATGGTTTTATTGGTATTGATTCACATTTTTATAATATGCTGGCTGACAGTCACTGGCTGGCTAAAGATCTACAATTGGATATTGAAGCAAAACCGGAGATGTTCTGGCTTATTCACATTGACTGTTACTCGGCATCACCAGTTGAGGCAGGGCTATTGCATATGTAGAAGTAGAGATATCCACTGGCCATTGCCTGACTTTTTAATGACGTTCCAGATCATTTTATTGTATCTGCCTGGTTATCACCCAGGATACTTTGGAACTCGTAAACAGGGAATATCGGATCATGAACTTAATGTCACTCTTTGGCAACACTGACAATATTACACCGGATGAAACCCGGACATTCATCGACTCGCACTCATCCGACTCTTTTCAACTTGTTGATGTCCGCCAGCCGAAAGAATACGAGCAGGAGCATATTCCTGGAGCCACTCTGATTCCACTGGGTGATTTACCTCATCGCCTTAACGAGTTGGACCCGACAAAAGAGACTATTGTTTACTGTCGCAGCGGCGTGCGTAGCCGCTCTGGTGCCCAGATTCTCAATTCTGCTGGATTTGCTCGCGTTCTCAACATGACCAGCGGAATCAACGGTTGGCGTGGACAACATGCACTTGGCTCTGAAACCATGGGGTTAGAACATTTCACTGCAGGAACATTTTCCTCAGCGATAGTTATGGCCTATGCTATGGAAAAGGGGTTAGGGCAGTTTTACCAGATCCTGGCAGATCAATCAGAATCTTCTGAAAACCGAACACTCCTTGAGTATATGGCGAAGCTTGAAGATGGACACATGGCGAAGCTTTCCGCCCAGTATCCAGGATTAAAAGATAATAAAGTACCCCTTTCAGATGTAACAGAAGGTGGATTTGATACCGCTATATTTCTTGCACGATATGGTAGCCAGCTGCAGGATGTCGAGTCGATCCTCCAGGCTGGAATGATGCTCGAAGCTCAAGCCTATGATCTTTACAGCCGCCTTGCCAGAAAAGAAAATGATCCAGACCTGCGTACGTTTTACCTGCAAATGGCAGGTGAAGAGCAGCGACACCTGGATCGGCTTGCCCGAGAACTTGAGCATCGCCTAAACTAAACAATAGTAGTGTTGTAAATCACAACAATAAGTTACAGAACAACTAACTTATATGCTTTTGAGTTTTGAACAATAATATACGCAGAAAACCACATTCAATCTTCTTTACATCTGACCTACGAGGAAACCTATGAGCGCTTTTCTTTACACTGCGGCAGAACTTTACAACTGGCTAACCACTCAACAGGAATTTGTTGTACTTGACGTTCGTAACACAAAAGATTTTACAAGATTTCAAGTTGAAGCCCCCTTCCCTTTTGAGATGCAGAATATATCCTACTTTGATTTCATGGAAATTGAAGAAGAGTGTGTCGCTAAACTTAATAAAGATAAAGCAGTACGGGTCATCTGCGCCAGTGAAGGTTCTGCTAAATTTGTCGCGGAGATACTGGAAAGTAATGGTTTTAACGATGTGGGATACCTGGAAGGTGGAATCAAGTCATGGGGCAACTTGCTTGTTCCAGTGCTGTTAAACAAGGGCGAAGATTTTGAATTATACCAGTTCATCCGTCCTGGCAAAGCTTCCTGCAGCTATGGCTTGGCATCAGGTGGCGAGCTGATGCTCTTTGATCCATCACGCGATATCTCCTTCTATCAGAACTTCGCAAAAGAAAAAGGTTACACACTGCTCAGAACCTGTGAAACCCATCTCCAGGCTGATTACATTGCCGGAAGTCGGCTACTTCAAGCTGCAACAGGCGTTGAAGTAGCTGCCAACGAAAACGACTTCAGCGGTGCACAGTTTCCTTACACGAAATTGCAGGATGGACAAACGCTACCATTTTCTCAAGGTGGTCCGGAAGTAAAGGTGATGTTTACCCCGGGACACACTCCGGGATCGACATCATATATGATCGACAACCGTTTCTTCATTACAGGTGATACAGTATTCCTGCAGTCTGTAGGACGCCCGGATCTCGGCGGCAAAGTTGATGAATGGTCTGACAAGCTCTTTGCCACTCTCCAGAAAATCCAACAACTTGATCCCAACATCATTGTTCTCCCTGGCCATTATATCAGCTGGAAAGAGGCTAATGACAATTTGGCTTTTGCAGCACCGCTCAGCGAAGCCATAGGCCACAACAAAGGTATTTACTCGATTGACAACACTAAAGATTTCCTTGCGTTTATCAAAAGCAATATGCGTGAGCAACCAAAAGAGTATGCTGTTATTCGTAAAATCAACGCCAACCTTGAGCAGGTTGATGACGATAAAGCTGAGGAGCTTGATCTCGGCAAAAATGAATGCGCCGCATCAGCACATGCTAAAGCAACAGCTTAGCATGTAGTAGCTTGCTCTTTAGTGCTCTACATTAGTCACAATAAAAAAGGTGGTCTGGAAAATCCAGACCACCTTTTTTAATGCTTCACAACTATTCGATAAACAGAATAGGACGGCTCGACGCGAACGCATCCACCCACCGTAAAGCAAGCAGGTTCAGACGGCCTGATATTCAAGGACTTGTTCAGTTCACTATATATTGCATATGCGAACTGAACAGTGACGAAGAAAATCGGGCCGTATCAACATGCGATCACTTAAAATAACGATTGAGGAGCCCCGCAAACGCCTGCCCATGACGAGCCTCATCCTTACACATCTCATGAACAGTGTCATGAATAGCATCAAGGTTTAACTCTTTAGCGCGGGTGGCTAAAGCTTTTTTACCCGCGCAAGCTCCGTTCTCTGCAGCCACACGTGCTTCAAGATTTGCTTTGGTATCAGCAACTACAACTTCACCAAGCAGCTCTGCAAACTTGGCTGCATGCTCTGCTTCTTCCCAGGCAATACGCTTGTATGCTTCGGCAACCTCAGGATATCCCTCACGGTCTGCCTGACGAGCCATGGCCAGATACATGCCAACTTCTGTACACTCACCAGTAAAGTTCATCTGCAGGCCTTCAACGATCTCGGCATCAACACCTTCAGCTACACCGATTACATGCTCATCGGCCCAGCCCATAACACCTTCAGCCTGGAGATTAAATTTTGCAGCACTTGCACCACACTGAGGACACTGATCTGGAGCGGAACCATCATGGGTATAACCACATACTGTACATACATATTTCTGCATTGGACTGCCTCCTAAAAGGATTATTATTAATACTGAGAATCATTACTGTCTGAATGTTTGCTACAATACCGAGTCAGATTATTCTTTGCAACATTTTTTTTCTCTTTGTATATAGAATTCCACACTATGCAAACCTTAGAATGGCTGCTACACCGTAGCACCATTCGCTTTTGAACAACGCTGATTCAGCCAGATATCTCCCACAATTATCGTGAAAGTCTATTCAAGTTACGACGAAGAGCCAGAAATTGAATTTCTTCCATTGCCAGAGAGCATGTACACTGCGCTGTATGCTCAGGAAATGTCAGAATTCACCCAGGACATTCCTTTTTATACAGCAGCACTGCAACGCGAGAGCACCGTCTTAGAACTTGGCTGCGGTACAGGTAGACTCACGCGCGGTATAGCTTCGGCCGGTCACGAGGTTGTTGGGGTTGATTTATCATTACCCATGCTGCAAACTGCCAATACTACAGTTACCCCCAATGTCCATTACCTCTGTATGGATATGCGTAGACTTGCATTTTCCCAAAAAGCTGGTGCTGTAATTATTCCGTACAACACTCTTAACCTGTTGGTTGATAATGACGATGTACGTATGTGCTTACGAGGTTGCTGGGAGCACCTTGAAAAAGATGGGAAACTGCTCATTCAGCTCTACATTTTACCGGATGATTTCCGATCTCAACCCGGAAAAACAACCTTCCAGTTTCAGCTATTCGATACACCGAAAGGTGGAAAGATCATCAAAGAAATTTTACGAAGATATAATAAAAGCAACAACCAGCTGGAAATGATAGAACGATACAAAATTCGCCCTATGACCTCTCATCAACAGAATAGCAATTACGAACATACACTCTATTTGAATGCGAACACACAGGACGAATGGCTCAATCTTATAGATTCTGCAGGGTTTGCCGTTACATCTCTGGCTACTCAGTATGACTACCGTACAGAACACCACCCATCTCTTCTGCTCATAGAGGCAGAAAAACGAGAATAGCAAGTACACCTGTTGTTTCTCCTCAGATCCCTTCATTTCTAGGTAGAAGTGATTATTTTTTGCATCTCTTGACCTAGATCAAAGATTCTGAGACACTCATTGTGTAACATCATCTTTAAACGATGAGAGAGTATTCACTCATGACCTCCATCGTGCATTTCAAATCGACAGAACAGTTTAATCAAACGGTCCGCCCAGACGGATCATACTCGCACCAGGAGGATATTATGTTTTGTAATCAATGCGAACAGACTGCACAGGGAACTGGCTGTACCAAAGTCGGTGTTTGCGGTAAGAAAGAAGAGGTTGCCAGCCTGCAGGATTTGCTCAGCTATGCCGTACAAGGTCTCTCTCTTGTCGCAGTAGAAGGTAGAAAAATCGGGGTGACCGATAATGCCGTTGACCGTTTTGCTGCAGAAGCAATCTTTGCCTGTCTGACCAATGTTGATTTTGACCCCACCCGTTTCCAGAACTGGATTAATACAGCGGTCACTCTTCGTGAAGGTCTTAAAGCCAAAGTAAAAGCAGCTGGTGGAAATGTTGAGTTCACCGCTCCTCAGGCAACATTCACTCCTGGTTCCACACTTGCCGAACTTGAAGAGCAAGGAGGAAAACTTGATTATATCAACAGCCTCGATGCCAACGAAGATCTTCGTTCCTTAAAACAAATCACGGTCTATGGTGTACGCGGTCTCGCTGCATATGCCGATCACGCAGCCATTCTCGGTCAGGAAGACGATAGTGTTTATGCCTATATTCATGAGGCAATGGCTGAGTTATGTAATCAGGGACAGGACCTAAGCCAGCTCGTAGCGCTTGCACTGAAATGTGGTGAAGTAAACCTTAAAGCCATGGAACTGCTTGATGCAGGAAACACCGGTACCTACGGACACCCGACCCCTACCGAGGTGCCTCTTGGCCATAAAAAAGGCAAGGCTATCCTGATTACCGGCCATGACCTGCGCGACCTTGAACTGCTACTTAAGCAGACTGAAGGCAAAGGTATCAACATTTACACTCATGGCGAAATGCTGCCTTGCCACGCTTACCCTGAGCTCAAGAAGTATGACCATTTTTATGGCCATTACGGAACAGCCTGGCAGAATCAAGCCAAAGAATTCCCAGGATTTCCGGGTGCTATTCTTTTTACCACCAACTGTATCCAAAAGCCGGCAGACTCTTATAAAGACAACGTATTTACTACCGGTTTGGTTGGTTGGCCAGAAATTTCTCACATTGGAGAAGACAAAGATTTCACCCCTGTAATCGAACGCGCTCTTGCCCTTGAAGGGTTCACCGAAGATGCTGATAAAGATTCTGTTCTTACCGGTTTTGGTAGAAATACAGTTCTCGGTGTTGCAGATAAGGTAATTGATGCTGTAAAAGCTAAAGCCATACGCCACTTCTTTCTGGTTGGCGGATGCGACGGTGCCAAACCTGGCCGCAATTACTACACAGAGTTTGTCGAACAGGTACCTTCCGACTGCATGATACTGACACTGGCTTGTGGTAAATTCCGTTTCTTCGACAAAAAACTTGGCGATATTGGTGGTATTCCTCGCCTGCTTGATGTTGGTCAGTGTAACGATGCATATTCCGCAATCCAAATTGCGGTGGCCCTGGCCGGTGCATTCGAATGTGGCGTGAATGATCTGCCACTCTCCATGATACTCTCATGGTACGAGCAAAAAGCGTGTGTCATTCTGCTCAGCCTGTTGAGTCTCGGCATTAAAGATATCCGCCTTGGACCTTCCCTGCCAGCATTCATCACTCCGAATGTTCTCAACGTTCTTGTAGAGAATTTTGATATTAAACCGGTAGCTGCAACTGCAGCTGAAGATTTAAAGACAATTCTCGGCTAATCGTTTACATTTACTCTCGCTGTAATTAGAGGCAGGGGGCCCACGCAGCCCCCTGCCTTTACCTTTTTTGTTATTCCTACTGATTTCACATCGTATGCCTAAGACTAATTTTTCTCTGGTTCCAAATTTCCAGGCTGATACTTTTGCCCTTGATGAGCTAGAAAACCTCACACACGTTCTGCAAAAATTTTCTGTTCACGGAGTCAAGTTCACTTCTACCAGACGTCTCGCTCTTGCAGGCCCAACAAAAGAGGAACGGGCGCAGATAAGCTCAGAACTTCAGCACATCTCCATTCCCCGGAAAAACAACTGGATCACCTCTATCCAAGCATGCCCCGGTAAAAGTTGGTGCAAACACGGTATCCGTGATTCAACAGCTCTGGCCGAACGTGTCGAGTCCATTGAATTTGATTTCACCCCAAAGGGACGGATCAAAATTGGTATTGCAGGATGCAAAAGATGCTGCACAGAGCCTTACATCCGAGATATAGGGGTTGTTCCTGACAGAATAGGCTGGACACTCACTTTTGGCGGCAATGGTGGCGGTAAACCAAGAATTGGTGACATAATTGCGCGGGGGCTGACCAACAAACAAGCCATTGAACTGATTCGTAACTGTCTTACAGTGTATCAGGAAAATGCAGAATCAAAAATGCGAACAGCACGTTTCATAGAATCATTTGGGCTACAGCAATTTGCACGTTTAGTAGGCACAATGCCACTCACTGGAACAGAAAGAACAGAAAAAAGTTCAAATGCATAAAAACAATCGCAAACTTGACACAGATCAAAGTTTTTCTGATGTTTTCTGCTATTCTACCATCATGATTACAAAGGGCCTCACCTAGTAGCTGCCCTACTCAACTAGACACCATCTGCCCATACTGTTTTGACCTGGGAGGTTAGCAATGAAAAGTATACGAAAAATAATTAAAATCGACGAAGAGCTCTGTGACGGTTGTGGACTCTGCGTTCCTGATTGTGCTGAAGGATCACTGAAAATTATTGATGGCAAGGCTCGCCTTGTTGCAGATAAGCTCTGCGATGGTCTTGGCGCATGTTTAGGTGCGTGCCCCCAGGGAGCATTGCAGGTCATCGAGCGTGAAGCTGATGAATTTGACGAAGAAGCCGTTGAAGAATATCTGGCTTCTGAAAAACTGAATGCTGAGGCACCTCCGGTTCAGAAATCCATGGATTGTGGTTGCGCTTCTACTCATATCCAGTCGTTCAAACCTGCCAGTCCCTGCCAGTCTGCCAATGTTCCGAAAAGCATCCCTACAGGTGGAACTGCTGGATCAGCCCTCAACCACTGGCCGGTACAGATTCGTCTGGTACCACCAACCGCACCTTTTTTACAAAACGCAGACCTGCTGATTGCGGCAGATTGTACAGCAGTTGCCGCCCGTAGCTTCCAGGAGAAATATCTTGAGGGAAAAGCGGTAATGATGGGATGCCCCAAGTTCGATGATGCGGAAATGTACGTGGACAGGTTTGCGGAGATCCTGCGTGACTGCAACTTGAACTCCATCACCATTCTCATCATGGAGGTCCCATGTTGTTCTTCAATGAACGTTATCCTGCGAAGAGCAATAGAGAAAGCAAAGGTGAATGTGCCGGTTGAGCAAGTAACACTTTCTGTCCGGGGTGAGGAAGTAGAACGTAAAGAGTGGTAATACTTGAGCTGTAGAATCTCACATCTTGTCTGAAACTAAAGGTCCCGGTATGAACTATGCTAGGGACCTTTAGTTTTTCAGGCCCACTTCAGCTGAACACCGGCCCCTGATTCTATCAGTCCGGCTCCCAGAGACTGCATCAACTGAAACACTGGCCGACCGAAATAGAACAGCTCATGGTTCAGCTCCAGATGAAACTTATCTATAACTTTCACCCGAAAACGCAGATCCTCATCAACCAGATGCTGTATATCTCGTTTTTCAACAAGAGAAATCTTTGGAATAATTGCCATTAAAGCAAACATATCAGGACAGGGATGAAGCAGATCATGCTCCAGGATAAAATGCTTCATAGGGTCGTTATCCAGCAGGATATCGAGCCTCGTTAGCGTATCCTTTTCCACCATTGCCAAAAGTGGTTCCGGTTCCCAGCATTTCAGCACATTGCACGTTTGCGGTCTATGTCCGTAAATAGTACAACGTTTATCCTGCTCGTCAAAATAGCAGCAACTCCAATTTTTACCGGTCCCTTTCAGCTTGACCAATTCAACAGCGATTGCCTTCAATTTCCCGGTTGCCGGGTTCAAGGCAAGTTCACCTTTCCTGAGAGTAATAAGCGCGCTCAGAGGTATCTTTCCAGACATGACAGTGTCACGGTCCGGTCCATGGAGGGCTGGCCCTCCTTCATTGCAGCAGTTACCACAACGCTTACAACTCGTCTGTTTTTTGGTCATCTATTGTATCTATCTTTAACTTCCAGATAAAACCCCTCCTTTAGCGTTATTCATCGGTATAGCTCTTAAAACCAGTCACCCCAGCTAACGCCATTCCATTATTGGAATAGTCGAAATGCTGTTTTTCGGCGAACCGTCAATAATCTTATTAGAATAGGTCAAATAAACAAGGCAGTTACGTTTTTTATCGTAAAATCGTACGACCTGTAAGGTTTTAAACATAATTGAGGTTGATTTACGAAAAACCAGTTCACCATCATCTTTGCCAGAAGAAACACTCTCCGGCAATTCAATTTTCCCGATCTGACGACATGATAGCGAAGCATCTGATGTATCTTCGGCAAGCCCTATTGAGCCACTGATACCACCTGTCTTGGCCCTACTGAGGTAACATGTTGCTCCGGGAATATCCGGGTCATCAAATGCTTCAACAACTATTTTATCATTTGCTCCCAGCATCTTAAACTTGGTTCGTACAGAACCGACCTCCTCTCCCAAAACTGGAACAGCTGTCATGCTGGCAGCAAAGAGCATCACTCCTAAAGCTATCAGACGCATCCCTATCGTTTTATATCCAGACAAATTTGTACCTCTTTATTGTAGATAAGTATTACATTGTATTCGTGGATTACTAACGATTAACATTCCATTGGCAATACCATAGAACTCTCCTTTTTTCATCGGGTGTTTTCTTTTAGCCAGCTAACTCCACATGTGATAACAACTCAAGTTGTAAGACTGCAGTTGAAGTCTTGTTATCTATGGTATACTTTGCTCGTCTCTATTGGCCATATGGGCATTTGATGATTACTTTTGGGAAAACATGACAACGAAAATCATTTTATACAAATCCAGTTTATGCCCACGCTGCTATCTTGCGAGAAAAACACTCGAGCAACTTATGCTCACTTATCCGGATATAGAGCTGGAAATCGTTGACATCCTCAGTTTCCCTCGACGCACCCTACAGGATGGTATTAAAATGATACCGGCAATCAAAGCTGGACAACAGATATTGAGCGGGGTCTACCTAAACAAAGAAGCAATAGCCACTTTTCTTGCTAAAAACACTCAAGTATAAAACCATCACGACCTACATATACCATTGTGAAACAAATATTTATTGACTCTATAGGACTACTCGACTTACTTGCCTGGACACTGGTCATCCTATTTTTCTGTGGCAGCAGCCTTATCTTTGATGGCAATCTGCAATACTCTTTTATTGGGGCAGCTGGCATTATCCTTGAAATGCTGCTTATCGGAATGGCTATTGAACTCATTATTGAGTGCCTAAAAAATACTAAGGGTATCGGAACCATCACCGGTTTTATAACTAACGGTCCGGAAGCGCTCTGTCTAGTTGTTGGTCTACTCGTAGGGGATATCATCTTCGCAGCATCAACGCCGCTGGGCTCCAATTATATGAACCCGATTTTACTCTTCTTCGCAGCTATGGTCTGCGGCCAACTGCTGCCAACATCAAAGACAAATCCATTATATACCACTATCACTGTCGTAGGGACCGCAACACTTGCCGGTTTATTCTTCATTTTAACCCCAGATCAGTATCTCATCTGGATATCAGTTGCCATACTCTTTAGCACTATCATGTTTTTCAAACGCCCAGCCGAGTCTGGTGAGGACGGTGAACTAACACATCATATCAATCCCCGCGTCTGGTTGTTACCTGCTGTTGTTATCCTGATCTTAACCGGGTATTTCCTTGACAGTGTCGTCACCTTCGCAGCTACCCACTCCCACGCACCCAAAGGGGTAATAGGTTTTCTTGTTCTGGCAACTCTAACAAGCTGGCCTGAATTTAAATCCTGCATTTCACTTCTCTCACGCCGCAAACACCTTGCAGCGATATTAAATATTACGGTTTCAAATATCACCAACATCTGGCTTGCAGCAGCAGGGATTGCCACTTACATCATAACCCTGTAAAGCTCTAGACAGAAGGTTCCATAACAGCTGCCCTCCAATATAGCCCGGTGCACCTTTGCATATTTTCCTTCTTGCAATTCAAACGCCTTTCACGATATCCTGAACGTGGTACGAACACGTCGGCAGTTGTTTTTTGTTATTTTGCCGGACCATCGTTAAACAAGACTCCAGAAACACAATAAAAAAATTAGTGGTTTGTTTCATCACAAAAAAAAAAAAAAAAACACCAAAAACCCCCCCCCTCCCCACTCTCATGCTCTCCCCACAAAAAAATATTTCTTCTCTTCTCACCACAAATTATTTTTTTTTATAAACAATTACACTACAAACTCCCAGAATATTTTTTCTTTATAAAAAAAAAAATACATATATATCAAAAAAAAATTTTTTCCAATAACAATCAAAACATATTAGGAAAAAAAACATAATTATAACAAAAGTTTATTCTCCATATACCTTCCCACCACCTAAACATACCAAGACACCACAAAACAGAGGTACAACAATGAAAAAAAGACTGGTTACTTTTTTTGCAACAAGTTGCTTTTTCCTCAGTGCTCTGAGCTTTGCACAAGCAACGTCACTCTATGTCGATGCAGCTCCTAATATGTACGGATCCCCTGATTACGCTGACTGGTGGACATCGGCAAAAAAATCTGTAGTCAATGAAAGTTTCGTCAATATGGCTAACAGCTCCAATCTTCTTAACAGCGGTACAAGAAAATTCGAGATGGAAGATGCTGTGGTATATAGCTTTGGTGATCTTGGTAGCAGGCTGCAATTCATCTACTGGGTACCTGAAGAGACCATACAAACACTAACAAAAGATAAATTTAAAGTTACCATAGATTACAAATGGGATGGCCACAAATACAACTATTATAAGGAAGAGTATGGGAAAAAATGGATTATGCCTACTCTTTGGGAAGAATATGAGGGTGGCGTAATTGGCACTGCTGGTTTTGCCTGGTGGGGGGCCTATGGCGTAGACACTCAGGACGCGCTGGATACGGATATTGCCGATTGGGATATGTATCAGGGGAATGTCATTTTTAAGGTGAAGCGTAAGGGTTGGAAAAAAGAACGAATAGTCGCACGGCACACGCCATCTGACCCAGTTCCAGAGCCAGCCACAGCGCTACTCTTTGGCGCGGGGGTTGCAGGTTTAGCTGGAGTAAGTCGCCTGCGTAAAAAAGAAAATTAGTAGCACGCACACAGAACCACACAAAATAAGGTCAAGGTGAAATAGCTGCAAACAAGTATTTTTACCTTGACCAGATTTTTTGCTAATTTCCTCATATTGCGTTGAGGATTTCACCCCATCAACCTCTTACTTTCCCCCCAGATTCGCCAAATACCACTCCGCGGCTTTATCCAACCCTTCCTTTACTGAAAAGTTCGGTTTATACCCAATAAGTCCATCACCTTTTGAAATATCTGCAAGCGAGTGACGCACATCTCCCGCTCTAAAATCACGGTATTGCGGTTGCGCCTCTTTTGCAGCATCATTGACAGGAACAACTCTCTCTTTGATGAGCTGATAAAGATCGTTGAGAGTTGTACGTTCTCCAAAAGCGACATTATAGACCTGGTTTGTTGCCGCCTCATCCTCTACTGTTGCGGACAAGATATTAGCCTGAACACAATTGTCGATAAAACAGAAATCCCTGCTCGTTTCCCCATCGCCATTGATATATACAGTTTCATTGGCAATAAGTGCGGCAAACCATTTTGGAATTACCGCTGCATAAGCACCCTTTGGATCTTGCCGTTGACCGAAAATATTAAAATATCGTAAACCAATAGTCTTGAAATTGTATGTTTTAGCAAAAACATCTGTATAAAGTTCATTAACATATTTGGTAACAGCATAGGGAGATAGAGGCTTACCTATCTTATCTTCCACTTTCGGCAAATCTGGATGATCGCCATAAGTGGAACTAGAAGCCGCATACACAAATCGTTGCACCTTGGCATCCCGCGCTGCAACCAACATGTTCAAAAAGCCAGTAATATTGTTTTCGTTGGTTATAATTGGGTCTTCTATAGACCTCGGAACCGACCCAAGTGCCGCCTGATGCAAAACATAATCGACACCGCTACACGCCTTATGACATACTTCAAGATTACGGATGTCACCTTCTATAAACGAGAACCGCTGCCATTGCTCTTTACTCACCAACGATTGGACCTCATCCAGATTATGCTGAAATCCGGTAGCGAAGTTATCGAGACCAACAACTTTCTGGTCCATTTTTAAGAGTGTTTCCAGAAGATTTGAGCCGATAAAACCGGCAACCCCTGTAACAAGCCATGTTTTAGGGGCGACTTTCAGTTCCGCTTGTACTGTTGTGTATGTTTTTGGCATGTTTCTTTTGTAGTATAGAGGATATATAATTTAAGGCCTACAGGGAATGAATCTGCCTACCGGCGGTGACGTTTAAGACAGTATACTACCTTTTTCGATAGTCAAGCTACAGATGGCAACTCTACACTATTACAGTTTTTTTGAAAGAATATACGCCCCAAAAGCGAACCTCTGAGTAAGATAATCTCTTCCGGTAGATTAGGTGAAAGAATTAAGCTGGCAATATAGATTTTAGGTATATTAAAAGTCCCATCAAGACGCTGTTATCAAGCAGAGCATTGTCCAGGATCAAATCATTTTTTGTACATTGAATGTATAAGGAGTGGCAACCAATCTCTTACAATGCAACTCCTTATACATTACTATTAACCTTCACGCCTTTCCATCTCAACCGTTATTGCTTACGATTCAACGCACTCAGGACAGCCTTGATTGAAGCAATAATAATATCGGTATCGACACCTACCCCCCATGTTTTATTGCCTTCCGGCTTTTCAATCTCGATATATGCTGCCGCTCTTGCACTGGAACCGCCGTTTAAAGCATGTTCATGATAGCTGCAGAGGGTGAAATCTCCAGTGACATCTTTTTTCAAGGCAGAGCAAAATGCATCAAGTGGCCCGTTACCGGTAGCTTTAATCGCTTGCTCCTCATCATTAATCCGAATCTGTGCTTCAACATCGGCTGATGAAAGTTTTTCCACATCGTCAAGATGGCGCTTTACAACATTAAAACCTTTCAAGGAATATGGTGTATTGGCAGAGAGATACGCCTGTTCAAAAGCCGCCCATATCTCTTTTTGCTGCAGCTCCCTACCTTCCTTATCCGTTAATTGCTGCACAATGGTACCGAATTCGGGATGCATTTTCTTAGGCATCTTGAAGCCGAACTCCTTATCCATAATGTAGGCTACACCGCCCTTACCAGACTGACTGTTAATACGAATAATTGATTCATATGTCCTACCAACATCTGAAGGATCGATCGGTAAATACGGAACCTCCCATAAGCCAGACTCAGTAAGATCATAAGCAGTCATACCCTTATTGATGGCATCCTGATGAGACCCCGAGAATGCGGTATAGACCAATTCACCAACATATGGATGACGTGGATGTATTGGCAGCCGGCAGACACGTTCATACACATGGACCAGATGATTCACATCCTGAAGGTCAAGTTTTGGGTCAACACCATGCGTAAACATATTCAGCGCCACGGTGACGATATCAACATTCCCGGTACGCTCGCCATTACCAAAAAGAGTTCCCTCAACCCTTTCACCACCGGCCATCAGAGCAAGCTCAGTGGCTGCAACTGCACACCCCCGATCATTGTGGGCATGCAGGCTGATTATGGCTGCTTTACGATTAGACATATGGTTGCAGAACCATTCTATCTGGTCAGCATAAATATTAGGACCAGATAGTTCAACGGTTGCCGGTAAGTTGATTATGATTTTGTTTTCTGGAGTTGGTTGCAGCACATCCATAACCGCTTCGCATATCTCCAGAGAGAATTCCAGTTCCGTGCCTGTAAAGCTCTCTGGCGAATATTCGTAGCGGAAAGTGGTTTCGGGATATTTCTGTTCTTCTTCCTTCAGCAGCTTGGCACCTTCTACAGCGAGCCCGATAATTTCCTGACGGTTCATCTTAAACACAGTTCTGCGCTGCAGGGTCGAGGTAGAGTTATAAATGTGTACAATAACCTCCTTGGCTCCCCGAATAGACTCATATGTTTTACGGATAAGGTGGTCCCGAGCCTGAGTGAGCACTTGAATCACCACACCATCAGGGATCAGGTTGTTTTCGATCAGGGTACGGGTAAATTCAAACTCCACCTCTGAGGCGGAGGGAAAACCAACTTCGATTTCTTTAAAACCGATGTCTGTCAGTACCTTGAACATTTCAAGCTTTTTCTGCAAGCTCATGGGCTGAATAAGCGCCTGGTTGCCATCACGCAGGTCAACACTGCACCAGGTCGGTGCTGTGGTTATGCTTTTGCTGGGCCAGGTACGATTTGGCAAATCAATAGTTGGAAATGAGCGATATTTTTTAACAGCTTCCGGGTTCATATGAACTTCTCCTGGGTTCTAGCCCTGCTAAAACTCGCGATGTATTTGAATTTTATGAGAAATACTCAAACACAATGCTGGGTTTTATATCAGGGTAGTATTACGTACAGGTGCAGAATGTACGGGCAAAAAAAAAGGCCGCGGTTTTAACAACCGCGGCCTTTTAGGAAATTCGTTTAGTAAAACAGTACTATAACTCCCCTGCACTGGCCGCGGTGCGTCTAGATAGACCGAGTAGTAGAGAGAGGAGTAGATTTTTCATGTTTGTCTCAAATGTATCGTAAATATAAAGTTATAACAAAAGTCAGTTTACCAACTCACCTTGATCCTTTACAACAATCTAACAGATTGATAAGGTAAACGCGAATACAGGGACTTGTCAAGCTGGTTTTTTTAGAAATCGCTGATGCTTGCAATTTCCTGTCTTAATACATGACACGTTATGGTACAACGTATCTCCTGCTTACAACTGTTTAGCACTCTGTAGAATAGACTGTTCCAGAATATATCACGAATTCAACGCCTAACCTTGATGGTTGACATCCAAGAGTTTGGCATATATATTTCGCACTCTCGATGGTATTCTACTGGTTTTCCAGCTTTTCTCTATCAGTCTGTCAAACAAATCTATGCAAAAGGAAGAATTAATGGGAAAAATTACTGGCGCCCAAGCGATAGTCAAATGCCTCCAGGAGGAGGGAGTTAAAACAATATTCGGTTATCCTGGCGGTGCTGTTATCGATCTGTACGATGCGCTGATGGACTCCGATATTAACAATGTACTCGTTCGCCACGAACAAGGAGCAGTTCATGCAGCCGATGCATTCAGCCGAACTACTGGCGAAGTCGGAGTTGCTCTGCTTACTTCTGGCCCAGGTGCTACAAACGGGGTTACAGGTATTGCCACAGCGTATATGGACTCCATCCCTTTAGTTGTCCTGACTGGCCAGGTACCCAGGCACCTGATTGGCAACGATGCTTTCCAGGAAGTTGATATTGTAGGCATAACCCGCCCCTGTACTAAGCACAATTATCTGGTGAGTGAAAAAGATGATATCGTCTCTGTTATCAGGGAAGCATTCTACATTGCCCGCACCGGGAGACCCGGACCTGTTCTCGTAGACCTGCCCAAAGACCTGGTAGCAAGTCTCATTAGCTACCCTGAAAAAAAGCCGATCCGCATGCAGAATTACCAGCCAACCTACGAGCCGCATATTGGTCAGATTGCCAAGGCATGCAAGTTGATCATGAAGGCCCGTAAGCCTGTTTTGTATATAGGTGGTGGAGTAATCCTCTCTGATGCCAGTTCGGAATTGACTGAACTTGCCAAAAAGCTCAACATTCCAGTAACCATGACTCTCATGGGCCTTGGCGGTTTTCCCGGAACCCATGAATTATCGATGGGTATGCTTGGCATGCACGGCTCCTACACCGCCAATATGGCTGTCGCCCAATGCGACCTGCTCATTGCGGTAGGAGCCCGATTTGATGATAGGGTAACAGGAAAACTCGATGAATTTGCTTCCAATGCAAAAACGATCCATATAGATATTGACCCAACGTCAATAAGCAAGAATGTTCGCGTAGATATTCCTATTGTTGCAGATTGCAAGTATGCACTTAAAGCGATGAATAAATGGTTTGATACAGAAACCAGCTTCAAGCTTGAAGAAGAGGCTGCCAGACACGAACCTTGGTTCAACGCCATTACAGAGTGGACCCAACAACATCCCATGACGTATAAGGACGACGATGTCATCATCAAGCCACAATATGTCATAGAGATGCTTGACAAACTTACTGGCGGTGATGCAATCATCACCACTGAAGTAGGCCAAAATCAGATGTGGGCAGCTCAGTTCTATCGCTTCAACAAACCGCGCCATTTTGTCACTTCCGGTGGCCTTGGCACTATGGGTTTCGGCCTTCCAGCTGCGATCGGTGCCCAGATGGCCTTCCCGAACAAGACTGTTGTCGACGTGGCAGGCGATGGCTCCATACAAATGAACATCCAGGAACTTGCCACTGCCAAGCAGCAGGGATTGCCAATCAAAATAGTTATACTCAACAACAACTATCTTGGCATGGTTCGCCAATGGCAGGAACTTTTCTACAACAAACGGTACGCCTCTACCGTAATGGATGTGACTCCCGATTTTGTCGCACTGGCCGAAGCATATGGAGCTCTAGGTCTTAGAGCAAGCAAGAAAAGTGAAGTTAAGCCAGTTATTGAAAAAGCACTGGCAACAGATAATATTGTCGTTATGGACTTCGCTATCAATCGAGAAGAAGGTGTTTATCCGATGGTTCCCGCAGGGAAATCCAACACCGAAATGTTGCTTGTATAGGTAACGGTAATCAGCACTTCACCTGCCCAGGACTCGACTTCTGTGCAGGTGAATCACTGGTGGGCGTTACTGGATAAGAGTTCCTACATTATGAAATGTTGTAGAACGTATTCTTGATCTGAATAGGATTAATAAATGAAAAATCATACAATTTCCGTTCTCCTGCAGAACAAGCCAGGGGTTCTCTCACGGGTAACCGGCCTGTTTAGTGGTCGGGGATATAATATTGAAAGCCTTTGTGTTGCAGAGACTCTTGATCGTGGTATATCCTGTCTTACTTTAGTTTCTAAAGGCGATGATCAAAGTATCGAGCAGATTACCAAGCATCTCCACAAATTGATTGATGTCATAAAAGTTACAGATATCAGTGAAAAAGAATATGTTGAGCGCGAGATGGTTCTCATCCGAGTCAATGCTGAAGCTCACACCCGTGCTGAAGTTTTAAGGGTTATAGACATTTTTCGTGGTAAGGTTGTCGATGTCAGCGCAAAAAGCTATGCGGTTGAAGTCACTGGGACCACCTCTAAAATACAGGCAGTAATAGATATTCTTCGTCCCATTGGCATTAAAGAGATCATTCGCACAGGCACAATAGCCATGGCTCGGGCAGATAAGAAAAAATAACTTCGACAGAATCATCAGGGCTCCCTGTTTAAAGGATTATTATGCTATCACCACAAATCCCAATTGCAAAAGAGGGATACCCGTTTATTGGCTTTATGGCCTTCATTACCCTTACATTTGCCATGCTGTCCTACGACCTTCTCGCATGGATATGTCTACTGCTGACCACTTTCGTGCTCAGTTTTTTCCGTGATCCTGAGCGCGTCGTTCCTCAGGATGAGGATCTCATGGTTTCCCCGGCTGATGGAAAGGTTATTATTGTTGAAACGGTAACTGACGACACCTTCACTGAAGGGCAAGCGTATAAAGTTTCAATCTTCATGAATGTATTTAACGTCCATGTTAATCGCGCTCCAATGGCTGGTGCAATCGAGAAAATTATTTATAAACCAGGTAAATTCTATTCAGCAGACAGTGAACGTGGTGCTCTGCAAAATGAATATTGTGCTGCTGTTCTTCGTACCAAGTCTGGTAAAAAGATGGCTTTCGTGCAAATTGCCGGACTTATTGCCAGACGCATAGTTTGTTGGCTCGAAGCTGGTGATATAATTACAAAAGGAAGCAGATTTGGTCTCATTCGGTTCGGTTCACGCGTTGATCTCTACCTGCCACTTGAGTCTGAATTGTTGATTCAGGTAGGTCAAAAAGTGCGTGCCGGAGAGACTCCTCTGGCTAGACTGAGTTAACCAGTAACATTTCCAATTCTATAGCGACATACAGCTTTAGAGTTACATCAATACCAGTACCTCTAAAGCTGTATTTTTTTGTTTTATCATGTATATGTTATCAATTTGGCAATAACAGTATTTTGTCGTTTGGGATAATTTCTACCAGAGATGCTTCTCAGTTACACCCAGCAGATCAGTATTATCAACTCAACCTTTACCTACCTATTCCTATTTTGAGAATCATCAGCGGATTTGCCAGAGGTCGTAAACTTATAGCTCCTCCTGGTCGTACCCAGAATATACGTCCCACATCAGACCGTGCTCGAGAGGCATTGTTCAGTATTTTAGGTAATCATACTCAAGGTAGCCGTGTAATTGATCTCTACGCAGGTACCGGTGCCCTCGGCCTGGAAGCTCTTAGCCGTGGGGCTAAAGAGCTTATCTTCGTTGATTTTCATCGACAATCTCTTGAACTTATCCAACGGAATGTACAGATATGCCAGCCTGGAAATGAGCATGGCAGAACCTCAATTATTCGTTATGATTTACGTAAAGGATTACCACCTCATCTTATTGTTCAAGCTGAAAAACAGAAATTTGACCTGATTTTCCTTGACCCCCCCTATTCTCTGGGGTTATGTCTTAAAACTTTGGAATGTCTTGCTAATAGCAAAATCTTAACGACTAACGCTATTGTTGTTGCAGAAGAACGTTCCTCTGAAACCTTGCCAAACCGCTGTGGAGTTTTAACACTGACAGATCAGAGAAATTACGGTGATACTGGATTCTGGATCTACTCTCCATATCATTCTACAAATAACACTTTTGAGGAGCGTGAATGAGCACACCAGAACCGGCACGACCCACGATTGCTATTTACCCTGGAACCTTTGACCCAATCACCTATGGCCACATAGATATCATCCAACGAGGACTTAACCTTTTTGACAAGGTTATTGTGACCGTGGCTATTAACCCGTCCAAAAGCCCTCTTTTTTCTCTTGAAGAGCGGATGACAATGATAAGACAATCCTTTGCTGACGAAGGTGACAGGATAGCTGTAGAATCAGCATCCGGCTTGCTGGTAGAATATGCAGTTAAACGAAACGCTACCGCGATTATACGTGGACTGCGAGCTGTTTCTGATTTTGATTATGAGTTCCAGCTTGCCCTTATGAATAGAAAGCTCGAGCGTGAAGTGGACTCCATATTTTTGATGCCAGGCCTTAGGTGGATTTTCATCAGTTCATCAATAATTAGAGATGCAGCTCGCCATGGTGGCAATGTCGATGACATGGTTCCAAGCCACGTTGGGAGTATGCTTAAAGAAAAATTTGCAGAATGAAAAGCTCTGGGCCATCTCCTAATTCAAGAATACGACACCATGGAAAAACACGCCGTAATCTCATTGCCATAGGGGTTTTGGCCCTCGTTTATCCATTCCTCCGCTTTATTGGCTACAACGTCCCGCGCAAGCCCAGAACAATAGAAATTAACAGTCAACCTTCTGTTAATGGTATTATTCTTAACAACGAATTCATCCTTTTTGATCAGGGTAATCGTTTTTGGGCTGTTTCAAGAAAATGTACTCACCTGGGTTGTAAGGTCAATTTTCATGAGCAGGGTAACTATCTTGAGTGTCCCTGCCATCAGAGCAGATTTTCCCCTAATGGCGATGTCATACGCGGGCCAGCTAAAGACAAACTGGCCGTCTATTCCGTGGAGAAGCGGGATACAGCTCCGTATTACATCATAACAGTCTGATTCGTGATGTTATGAACAGATGTGTCAAACAACTTATCGAGCAAATGCAGCAATATAGTTGGGGGGCATGGGGCCTTATAAGTCTATACATTTCCATTGTTTCAGGGATTATAGTTGGTCTACAATATGATTTAACAACACCCTACTATTCAGTCACGGCCCTCGATCTGCTGGTTCCCTACGGTGATTTCTTCCGTTCTGCTCATTTTTATTCCAGTCAGTTCTTTTTTCTTTTTTGCTGTATCCATTTTGTTGCTGTTTTTGACAAAACTGAAAATTATTCTACCACGCAATGGGTAGCACTAGTCTTTTCACTAGTCACAGCCCTATTGCTACTCTTTACCGGCTATGTCTTACGCGGCGACAATACCGGGTATTCTGCAGGTATGATTGCAGAAGCTATTATTCAAACTATCCCTGTACTAGGCAACACACTCAACACGCTATTTTTTGCTATTACAGAAAGAGGAATGCAACGCGTATATTTACACCATGTCATCACCCTTGATATTTTGTGGTTAGTACTGGCCTGGGACCATCTCCGTCGTTATCGGGTAAAAGCAATAGACCATATACCACTTATCTGTCTCACTTGTGCTTTCACACTTCTCATTGCCGCTCCACTAGAGCCTGACAAACTCGGTATTAGCTATATTGCAGGACCATGGTTCTTTTTAGGGTTACAGGAACTATTGCGCTACCTCCATCCACTCGTTGCAGGGGTAATTGTGCCTGCAACGTTTCTCATCGCCCTGCTCTATGCACGAAAACAACATAGGTATTTTCAATATGTACTCTGGTTTATTTATTTCTGGCTTTTTCTTTACGTTATCCTGACCGCCGTTGCATGGTTACGATAGAGAAAACAGTTTGCCTCATCATACATACAAAGTCTTATCTTAGCGCAAACGCAATACGGCCCGCTCATAATGATGAGCGGGCCGTATTGCGTTTAGACTTCATCCAAGTAAACATTCTTAGAAATGCTTCTATTTACCCTCGCCACTCTCGATATCCATAGCTTTACGAAGTTCAGCAATTTCTCTCTTCAAAGTGTCTCGAAGTGTGTCTATTTCGCGGCGCACAACATCTGGAAAATCAGGATCATCTGGGCTTATAGCCATCACCTTTTCGCTCTCTTCCTCAATTTCACGATTCAGAGCTTCCTCAAGATCCATATCAAAACTTGCTTCCTCTTCCAGCAGGGCAGCATGAATATCCTCAGACGATTCCTTCTCAATCATAGTTTCATCAAAAGGTGACTCAGCTGTTATGGCAGTATCGGCATCGCTAAATGTTAGATGCCCATCGTCTCCACGGACAGCCTGACTATCAAGCATACCCTGTTGCCATTGTAATACCTTACAGGTATTACCCAACAGAATCTCCTGTTTCTTAGATACTTCCATTACCTGCGAACTATCCAGATCTTCCATAATGGAAGCAAGCAAAGCACTTGATTCATCATTTGCATTATAGCGATACTGCCCAATATGCTGGACAACGGTGGACATCAGCTGTAGAAATGTTTTCTCAACCGGACGATCAACCCAGCACTGCCGTAGACTGTTTATTTCTGTGAAGAGGCCCTGCACGATTTCATCACTTAACTCTAAGTTAAGTGACTGCACACAACCTCGAAGATTGTCTAACGACTCTGAAGGCGGTTCAGCAACTTTTTCAGCAGGTGACTCGTCTGTGACTTCCGCAGCTCCCAAAGAAGCAAGCGCAGCAACTGGTGCAACCTCCATCCCACCTAAATCCAGTGGAGGAATTGCTGCTTCATCAGCCAGAATAGAATCTTCTGATGTTACATCAAGTGCCGGATGTTGTTCTTCAGCGGACGTTACAACTTCTTCTGTCGGCTCAAAGATAATATCTTCTTCTGCTGGCTCTGGAGTAATAGTTTGAATATCACGTTCGTCAATATCCAAAAATGCCTGATCAATATCATCGGCATCAAGCGCTGGAGCAGGTTCTAAACTCTCCTCCTCGTCAAGACTAAAGAACGCTTCAATGTCCTCTTCAACATCTGCTTCAACAACTTCACTGACTTCCTCGTCAAAGAGAGCGGCCGGGATTTCCTCAAACGATTCTTCAGGAAAATCATCCAACGCCAATACTGCAGGTTCAGAGTCATCGGCCAGGGATTCTGCTGGTTTTGGTATGTCCTCGTCCATCTCTGCAAATGCCGGAGCGAGTTCCTCTGAAGCCAATGTAACAACATCTTCTGACGGGATTACTTCCTCATCATCTTCGGTTTCAACATTTACCCCCTGAAGGGCCACATCGGCAGGAACCTCAAATGCTGTCTGTAACTCTTCAACTCCAGACTCTTGGAGATCAGAAGAGTCTTCACCCTCTGTTGCCCCAAACAATTCATCAAATCTCTGTTCTACAGCCTCTTCAGCGACGTCTGCGGTGGAGATGTCGCTGACTTCCTCATCATAGAGAGCGGCAGGAATTTCCTCAAACGTTTCTTCAGGAAGATCATCCAAGGCCAATACTGCAGGTCCAGAATCGTCGGCCAGAAGTTCAGCAGGTTGTGATGATTCCTCTTCTATGTCTGCAAACGCTGGGGCAAGTTCATCCGAAGCCATGGCGACAATATCTTCTGGCGGGGCTCCTTCCTCAACCTCTTCCTCATCAGCTTCTGTTTCAACATTTACCCCCTGAAGGGCCACGTCGGCAGGAACCACTAAGGCCGGCGTTACTTCTTCGGCCTTCTCTGTTTCTTCATCAACACCAAAGAAATCATCCAACCGGCCTGTAATTTCCTCACTTAATTCTTCAGCCGGAACGTCTTCCTTCAGGTCAATTTCATTAAATTCGCCGAAGTCATCAGGATCTACAAGAGCGGGTGCAATTTCACCACCGAGTACAGGTAATGCATCTTCATCCGAATCATCATCAGCCTCAGTTTCAACATCCACACCCTGCAATGCTACTTCACGGTCCACAGTAGCTGCAGACTCCTCAGTCAATGAACCATCAAAAAAGGCTGCACTAAACTCTTCAGCCTCTTTCTCAGCATCAGACGTAGCGGCAAACGTTTCAACTGTTTCTTGCTTAGGCGCCACCTTTATGGCAGATTGCAGAGGCTCATCGTCTCCAAAAAACTTATTTATATGCTCATCAACATTAACAGGTGTTTCAATATCTAGAGCCTTAGATTCAACTTCCTCCAAGAATCCTTGCGTGCCTTCTTCAGGCAAATCAGCAAATGCCGGGACTACAGATCCAGACTCTGAAAGACCTGCACCTTCATCATCCTCAAACTCACCCGACTCCATGTCCGGCTTGCTCAGAGTATCAGCGATAATAACCTTGAACGCATTGAATTTCTGTACTTCAGGTCGTAAGATCTCTTTTTCCTGCTCAAGCGTCAAATCAGGAGATCGGAATAGTTTTTCCAGACCTTCGTAAAATGAGTGTAGCAATTTAAATGCGTCAGCATGAGCATTACTTTTCTTCTTCCGTATATATGCTCCAACAGTCCCAATACCCTGAAGAAAAACAAGTTTCGGTTTACTTGCGGAAAACATTTCTTCAAGACGATCGACCTCCTCTCTCAATGCGAGAAGATCTACATCCGTTATTTCCCAGTCAATACCAAGAACGATTGCTTTTAAATCTCGGAGTGCATCAACTTCTTCATCAGTTTGGTCAACATCAATAGGTTCAGGAACAACTGGTCGTTCAGTTTTCTTTTCTTTACCTATAAGGTTTTTCAGCTTTTCAAATCTGCGAACATCTTCAATCAGTATTTTTTTCTTTTCAGAGCCAGACAACTCATTAGAGAGAACAATTCTCTCCAGATTGTAATACATTGAAAGAAGCAAACGTATGGCATTGGGATGGGAATCTGCTTTTTCCCGATAGATGTATTTACCGATCTTTTCGAGAGCCTGCAGATAAACCATCTCGATTTTTTCACCAGCCCAGACATCCTTTAAGTCAAGAATCTCTTCATTAAACTGGATCAAGACCTCATCTGTTATCTCCCAGTCAATAGACAACACCAGAGTCTTCAACCTGGAAATAGCGGAATCCTCATCACCACCGAACTCAAACAAGTCTACATCACTGTCGTCATAATCGTCCGTACCAATTGTGAGATCGTCGTCATACTGGCTGTCTGTATACTGTTCCACTGCACATTCTCTCTAGAGTAGTTTTTTCTGAATCGAAACAACTGTCGAAGAAATAATTTTCTTCAATGTCTCGGCGACATTATACCCAGTAATGGCACTTGCTTCATAATAGGGAACCTTCAACCTACTGTTGAGATCCTTTTGCAGCACCTCTATCGGTAATATAGGTATGCCATGCTCTTTGAGATCAACTTTGTTGTATTGCATGACAAGTGGAATATTAAAAATTGATTCTTTATAGGACTGAAGGTTTTCATGCAGCTGGTTTAGTGACCGGATATTTTTCTCACGCTGTTTCTCCATGGCATCACCAACAAAAACAATGCCATCTACTCCCCGCAGAACTAATTTCCTGGTTGCATTATACTTAACCTGCCCAGGAACCGTGTATAACTGAATTTTTATATCGTAACCTTTGATTTTGCCCATATCAAAAGGCAGAAAATCAAAAAACAATGTCCTGTCACCATGGGTTTTCAAACTGACCATTTCCGACACGATCTGCTTTCGGTAGGTCCTGTTTATATACTCCAGATTTGTTGTCTTACCGCACCTTCCCGGGCCATAATAGACAATTTTAACTTGAACAACTTTTTCTTTGAGATTTATAAAACTCACGGTTCCACCCTCCACATTCTCCGTTGTATCATACGCAGCAGAGAAAATGCCTGCTTACGAAATGTTTACCCAATTAAAAGGGAGAGTTTTATTCTTTTGCCCATATCTTCCGAATTTTCTCTATGACGTCGACAACATTAAGCCGTAGAAATCCCAGAGATATACTTTTTCCAAACATGGAAATGAGAAGTAATTCATCATCTATTTTGCTGAAATGAATGTTTGAATCCTGCCCTTTATGGAAAAGTAGAGAAAATTCCTGCTCCCCTACAAGCTTTGCCATGGCATCCACCGTAGCAAAATTACCGGCAGCCAGCGCAGCAAAGGAGTAGACATCATATTTACTTTCACCATTATCCTTGGCTGTAATAATATTTCCAGCCATGTCTATAATAATGACACAATCGACGCCAAGGGTGATCAGCTTGTCTGATAATATCGTATCTATCTGTTCAAGTTGCTCCTGACTTACAATCCCATAATTCATGCTGCTTACCTCTTCAAAGTTGTGGGCATATGGTAGCGGGTGCTGTATTTCCTCGTTGTCGAAAACGTCCTGAACTTCCAGTTCGATTGCGGCAACTCTAAATCGCTAGTCGGCACCTAAAGAACCGAAGCAGTTTTTTGTCGCCACATAGAACGAGCCTGCATGGACGTGCAGACAAAATACACTGTAATCACTATACGATAGTTTGATGGCTATATGAAGATTTTTTTTATAATTTATTTAAAACCACCACGCTTGACCTATCAATTCGTCAGGCTTCTTCTTAAAATATTTCAGAACAGTCTTGTTAATTTTCTGGTCCAGTATATTACCGTATTTTTTTAACCGTTAGATGCTCATATTAGTAAACCTCATTCTTTTTTCTAACTTCACAGCTATTTTATCGCTTTTTTCAAGAATGAAAGTCAACACCTTTATAATTTGTATAAAAGAATAACTGCTATCCATTTCACTCAAGCCCAGTATTTGTTCAAGAAATATACCATTTTCCAGAATCACCACTCCATGCCACATTATAGTGTTAATTAGCAGTACTGAGGTTAAATGAATATGGTCATGTGAATTGGCCCATAATTTCTTATAGATTATAAGTACAACTCCTTTGCAGGATTGCGAGCTTCTTTTTTTTCTGCTAAGTAGGTGCAGGAGGAAAATAACGTGACAAAAAAAAATAAAAGTTTACCACTACTATCTTCACACGTATCACTCATCGATACCCATTGTCATCTTGACATGGATGCATATGCAGAAGACCTCGACGAAGTCCTGCAGCGTGCCAGTGACAATCGAGTTAATCATATTATATCAATAGGTATTGATATTGAGAGTTCACAGAAAGCAATAGCTCTGGCCACAAGCAATAACAACATTTCAGCAACAATCGGCGTCCATCCCCATGACGTAGACACCATGTCTGCAACCACATATGATACGTTAGGGGAGATAGCAGATAAATATCGCCAGCAGATTGTAGCATATGGGGAAATCGGCCTTGATTATGTAAAAGAATATTCAGCTGCAGACAATCAGCGACGCCATTTCGCTAACCAACTCGCTCTTGCCAAAAGTCTCAGCTTGCCAGTTGTTATCCATGACCGCGAGGCCCACGAAGACACCTTACGCATTATCAAAGAAGCAGGCAAGAATGACGCTGGCGGAGTCATGCATTGCTTTTCAGGGGATCTGGAACTGGCAAAGACAGTAATTGACCTTGGATTTCACATCTCAATACCCGGTGTTGTAACGTTTAAAAATGCATCGGCTCTCCAAGAGGTTGCCCGCACCATTCCTTTAGAAACAATGCTCGTTGAGACTGATGGACCATTTCTGTCACCACACCCCTTGAGGGGTAAACGAAATGAGCCCGTCAACGTTCTCTACACCGCAGATTTCATTGCTCAACTGCGCCAGATTGATCTTGATGTTATAGCCCATCAAACAACAGCAAATGCGTGCAAACTCTTCAACTTACCTCCCATCTCAACAGGAGAACCGTCATGAGTATTGCCGAAAACATTAAAATAATAAAAGAGAATATCAGCTCAATTGCACATAAATGCGGTAGAGACCCAAACAAGATACTCCTGGTTGCTGTTTCTAAACGCTTTCCCGTAAATGTGATAGAGGACGCCATTGCAGCTGGCCATTACACCTTTGGTGAAAACTATATTCAGGAAGCTGAAAGCAAGATACGCGAAATTGGAGATCGGAGCCGCTTTCATTATATTGGCCACCTACAACGTAACAAGGCAAAAATCGCCGCGCGCCTATTTGATGTCATTGAGACTGTGGACAGCATAAAACTTGCAAATGCCCTCAGTAAGCATTTAGTCGAACTAAACCGTACGATGGATATTCTTTTACAGGTAAACATTGGAGAGGATGACAATAAATCTGGCATGGCGGCCGATCAGACCGAACAATTATTAACAGGAATCCGGAATCTCCCAAATATTAACGTCATTGGGCTCATGACGATGCCTCCATTCACTGAAGACCCTGAACTTGCCAGACCCCATTTCAGGCAATTACGTCTTTTAGCTGAGCAACTTGCAGAAAAAGGCCTCTTTACCGAAGGTCGCCAAATTGAACTCTCTATGGGGATGTCTAATGATTATCACGTTGCCATTCAGGAAGGAGCAACCATAATTCGAGTTGGAACTGCTATTTTTGGGGAACGGCAACCTAATCCAGCAGCGACCACCTAAAATACAAGAAACCAGTTAAGGAACATTTATCGTGAAAATCACAATGATCGGCACCGGCTATGTAGGCCTTGTTACCGGCACCTGCTTTGCAGAATTCGGGCACCACGTCACTTGTGTCGACAAAGATCAAGACAAAATACAGAAACTACTCGAAGGCAAAATCCCGATATACGAGCCTGGGCTAGATCAACTCGTTGAAAAAAATTGTAAAGAAGGTCGATTGCTGTTCACTACCCAAATTAATGAGGCGGTTGAAGGGGCTGAAGCCGTTTTTATTGCGGTTGGAACTCCAAGCAGCAGACGTGGAGACGGTTATGCGGATCTGACATATATCTACGAAGCCACAAGAGAGATTGCTCCTGCATTGCGTGGTTACACAGTCATTGTCGACAAGAGTACCGTACCAGTCGGAACTGCAGACCAGGTTGCCAGAATAATCCGGGAAGTAAATCCCAAAGCACAATTTGATGTGGCTTCTAATCCCGAATTTTTACGTGAAGGAGCTGCCATTAATGATTTTATGCGACCAGACAGAGTTGTTATTGGTGTTGAATCGGAGAGAGCTGAAGCACTTTTACGTGAAATATACAAGCCACTCTACTTGCGAGAAACACCCATCGTGCGGACAGATATCAAAACTGCGGAATTGACAAAATATGCCGCCAACGCATTTCTGGCTACTAAAATCAGTTTTATCAATGAAATAGCCTTACTTTGCGACTCTATCGGTGCAGATGTTACTGATTTAGCCAGAGGTATTGGTATGGATGGTCGGATCGGCAGTAAATTCCTTCACCCAGGGCCAGGTTATGGCGGCTCCTGCTTTCCGAAAGACACCCTGGCATTAATGCGAATCGCCCAGGAGCATGGTCAGAGCTTACGGGTAGTAGAGGCGACAGTAGAAGTTAACGCAGCCCAAAAAGCAATGATGGTTAAGAAAATTCGGGATGCCATGAATGGCAATCAGGCTGGTAAAACTATAGCAGTTTTAGGCCTAACGTTTAAGCCAGAAACTGATGATATGCGGGATGCACCTTCCATTACTATTATTCCTGCACTTTTGGAGAAAGGAGCAAAGATTAAAGCTCATGACCCTCAGGGTATGAATGAAGCTCAGCTCATCCTCCCCGGCGGAATACAATATACAAATGATGCATATGAAGCGTGCCTTGAAGCTGACGCTGTAATTCTAATGACTGAATGGAACCAATATCGAGCACTTGACCTAGATAAAATCAAGGCGACAATGAAGGGAGCCGTGTTTATCGATTTAAGGAATGTTTACGATCCTGCTCAGATGAGAACAAAAGGATTTTCCTATACTGGGGTAGGTAGACCCTGAAAGGTAAATATATCTGTGACAATCATTTAAACTATATAGCTATTTCGCTTGTCATATGCATAAAGAAAAAAGGGTTATACCGATAAACGGTACAACCCTTTCCACCTTCTTTAAAGCAACAATCCTGAAATTTACTTACCCTTTGAAGCTCTCTTGGCAGCTTTCAATGGGTTCACTCTAACCTTGATAATGTTGATTTCTGGCTTCGCGTGTGTTGCAAAGTTACAGATACCAATGCGCCATTTGGCATCAGGCTTGAGATAGCTATGACAAAACTTTGCCCCTTCCTCTTCAACAATTCTTTCACAGCCTTCACATTTGTCTATTACAGGCTTGAAATTCCGTTCTTTATAACTCACTGCAGTTTCTTTCTGCATGGTAAAAACCCTCCGAATTCAATATACAGACCCACACCCTTCTGCCACCTGAGCAGAGAAATACAGGCAGGAACAATCGCAAAGTACGACAGTTTTTATAAGCACAAATCACTTCCAAAGCACTACATCTTATCAAATCTTTCACTATCTAACAACACAAATCCTCTCAAAAGCTGAATTTAAATCTATCCAGAGATGTATAGAGTAAGTCTTCGTAATATCGATAGGTTGAGCAGTGGAACCTACAGATCGGATAACAGTAAAGTTGAAAAAATGGTGAAACACCGTTTACGACTTTAACTGTATTTTGCATAGACAGCTCTTTTGTATTATGCTCATACTATAACAACAGGTTACTAACTATCTGAAATGAAAATAATATAACAGTCATGCTACTTTACTTGTAATCTAGAATTACTTACTATATAATGCGCATTGATAGTGTATCATTTCGATTTTATTAGCATAGAAGCCGTTTCTACGGCTTGTTTGTCATATCATTTCCACTAGGAGACACGCATGCCTGTCTATATATGGAAAGGGAAGAATTCCGCAGGGGAAAAGCGAAAAGGCGAGATCGAGGCTCCAGATCAAGCTGCTGCACTCGCTCAGGTGAAAAGATTACGCATAAGCGATCTTGTCCTGAAGGAAAAGCCCAAAGACATATTTGAGAATGTTGCTTTTTTAAAACCTAAAGTGACTGTCAAAGACATTGTTATTTTCACACGACAGCTATCAACAATGATTGATGCTGGGCTTCCTCTTGTCCAAGGTCTGGAAATATTAGAAAAGCAGCAAAGTAACCCCACTTTCAGAAAAGTACTCTCATCCATAAGAAACGATGTCGAGGCCGGCTCCACCCTTGCTGACTCTATGCGTAAGCATCCAAAAGTTTTCGACAATCTTTTTACCAACATGATTGAAGCCGGGGAAACGGGTGGTATTCTTGACACCATTCTTTCACGGCTAGCCGTCTTCATGGAAAAGTCGATGGCACTGAAGAAGAAGATTAAAGGTGCTATGACCTACCCCACTGTCTGTCTTGGCATATCACTACTCATCCTTGTTGTTATCCTTATTTTTGTTGTACCTGTATTCAAATCGATGTTTGAAGGTTTCGGACACAGCCTCCCCTTGCCAACCCAGATCGTTGTCAACATGAGTTATGTTGTCCAAAACTATTTTATTTATATCCTTATCGCATTTTTCATAGTCAGTTTTATTGTTAAAAAAATATACAATACTGAAAAAGGGCGACTTAATATAGATCGAGGAATGCTCAAAGCCCCTGTCTTTGGTATTCTTTTCCGTAAAGTTGCAGTTGCAAAATTTACACGTACCCTTAGTACAATGCTCTCTAGTGGCGTGCCAATCCTTGAAGCTCTCCAGGTCGTTGCACGAACCGCAGGTAATAAAGTCATCGAAAAAGCTGTCTTCCGGGTTGCTGATTCCATTGCTGAAGGTCGCCCCATTGCTGAACCGCTTGAAGAAAGTGGCGTTTTCCCTAATATGGTTGTGCAAATGATCAACGTTGGTGAGTCGGTAGGTGCACTTGATGCAATGCTTGAAAAAATAGCTGATTTTTATGATGAAGAGGTTGACCAGGCTGTTGAAAATCTCACATCAATGATCGAGCCGTTTATGATGGTTTTCCTTGGGGGAATGATTGGCGGTATCGTTGTTGCGATGTATTTACCAATATTCAAACTTTCAAGTGTAATGATGTAGAATAAAGATACAACTGAAATAGAGACACAAAGAGCATGCAAGTTATTACTTAGTAGTAGCGTGTATTAAACTTCATGCTCTTTGTGTCTCTATGTTTCTCAAATAGAAAAACCACCACTCCAATCATTTAATGTAGACGTTACATTTTCATATTTCTTTCTATAATACCATCACAAAACAACATCATACTGCATTTTTCTCTTCTTTTTTATTTTGCACTATGATACCTGAAGATATACTAGTCATTTTGTCAATCGTTCCGGTTGCGCCAAGGGCCCGTATTGACAACTATTTGCATGATCATGTTTTCCAATATTTTTTAATTATTTTTGGCAGTAACATTGACTTTCCTAACCAAAAGTATATCATAATATTGAGATGCATAAATATTACAGCAATTTAAGGAGGCGGAAATGACTCTCACCAAGGCAGATATTGTTCAGCAAGTATACAAAAATCATGAAGGATTGACTAAGGCACAAGCAACAGATTCTGTAGAAGCTTTTTTGAAAATATCTAAAACAGCGCTTATAGATGGTTCTGATCTTTTACTTAGTGGATTCGGTAAATTTAATGTTAAAGATAAGAATTCTCGTCGTGGCCGTAATCCCCAAACCGGTGATGAATTGACACTTGATGCGAGGAGGGTTGTCACATTCAAGCCATCGGGAATTTTACGAGATAAAATAAATTCTATGAATTGATTTTATCATCAGTAGTATTGCAATATTTCTGCTGTGCCTTCATACGAAAGAATCCGGCCTGATAACACCAGGCCGGATTCTTTTTTTTAAAACTATGAATCAAAGTATAGCTTGATACGTCATTTTAGCTAAATTATCTTCCTGTCAAAGTACTAATATGGACCAGTTAATTTCCTGTCAATCACTGCCCAAATCTGCCCTCATACCATCTGCATCATGGGACTTGCATCCATTCCTCTCCGATACGTCTCCTACGTTTCAAACTTCAGAGTCTATTGGGCGAATTGGATTACTTTATGTACCTATTGTTCGTTCGATCAGTAACGAAACATATGAATTCATTACAGGAAAAAGATGCGTTAACAGCCTACATGATCATTCATCAGGGAACGAGATATTCTGTCGAGTCCTGTCCAAAGATCTTCCTGTAAAGCAACTGCTGGCAATTCTTTATGAAGAGCACTTAGCCTTTGGGAAACTGAGCCCGATTGAGTTGGCGTATTTTTTAGAGCTCTGCCGTACACATCTTGCAAAAGTTGATGAATCTTCTCTTTACACCAGCCTCGGCCTCCCAGAAAAACAACATTTTGCAAATCGTTTACTGGAGCTTATTTCTCTCGAACTACCTTTACAACATGGACTCATGGAAGGAACGATAACGGAGAGTTTAGCGCGGGATTTACTAAAAATACACAAAGCAGACAGGTTGGCAACATACTCGCTTTTTACTCAGCTCAAGCTGGGAGGAGGAAAGCAGAAAAGGCTGTTTTCTCTGTTGCGGGATCTTTCAGGAAGGTCGGGCATTTCAATTGACCAATATATGCAGCAGGCTCCTCTACAGGATATCATCGATCACCCAGAGATGAACACACCCCAAAAAGCACAGTCACTGATGCAATATTTGCAGTTACAACACTCACCAGCTCTTAGAGATGCTGAAAATAGTTTTAAAAATTGGCAAAAGGAATTGTCCCTGCCACCCAACTGTTCAGTTCAGCACAGCCAGGCATTTGAACAAGATACGGTGACCTTATCCGTACAATTTAACAATAAAGATAGATTCGAAAACTGCTGGCCACGCATTAAAGCCTTCCTTCCAACAGAGGAGTCATAGTATTTCTTCTCACTCAACATTTTCCGGATACAACAACCTGCCAGCCACCATCACATCATCACCAAATCGCTTATATTGAACATCTTGAAGCGCAACAGCATCATTTCTGGAAGATGTTGAATATCCAGTGACAAGAGGTACACCCTCTTCTCCTACAAAAATTGGTGCAACAAAAAGATGTGCATAGTCATAGAGGCGTTTCAGTAAAAGTGCTCCATGAATGGTCGCCCCACCTTCAACTAATACTGAATTCAGCCCTTGTTCCCCTGCTACTTCAAAAACATGATGAAGATCAAGAACACCATTACCAGATCGTATCGGAAAAACTCTCACACCTCTCGCTTCAAGCTCATCTCTACGCTTTCCTTCAGCATATTCAGAACAAAATACCCAACAATCTGCTGATGATGACACAGAGAACGGCTTTGCATCTAAGGCAAGTGAAAGGGTATGATCCAATATAATACGGACCGGATCCTTACCCTTCTTACCTCTCGGCAACCGAGTGGTTAAGGATGGATTATCAATTCTAACGGTATTACTGCCAACCAATATCGCATCATAAATATTGCGTAGCCGGTGAACCATTTTTCCTGACTCAGGTCCGGTGATCCATCCGCTCTTCCCTTGCTGATACGTCAATTTACCATCGAGAGACATCCCGGCCTTCATAACAATCCAAGGTAAACCCGTAGTAATATGTTTTATAAAGGGAAAGTTAATTGAAACACATTGTTCCTCAAGAATGCCTGAATAGACTTCGATGCCACGAGAACGCAAATAATCTATTCCACTCCCGTCGACAAGAGGATTCGGGTCCCGCATTCCTACGACAACTTTAGACACACCAGCATCCGCAACAGCATGGCTGCATGGAGGAGTTTTCCCCGTATGGTTGCATGGCTCTAAAGTAACATACATTGTTGAACCACGTGCATCTTCACCGGCTTTGTGCAAAGCATGAATCTCTGCGTGCGGTGTTCCCGCTTTTTTATGATACCCAGTGGCAATAACAACACCATGTTTTACAATTACGGCACCTACACAAGGATTTGGTGAGGTTCTCCCAATTCCTTTTCTGGCTTCACGTAAAGCCAGTCTCATGTAGGTTCTATCCTGATCAATAGTCATTATCTCTTCTTGAATCCAGCAATGATTTTAATTCATCCATAAACTCGTTAACATCCTTAAACTGTCTATAAACTGACGCAAAACGGACATAGGCCACTTCATCAAGTTGAGACAGATCTTCCATTACCCATTCACCAATAACCTGAGATGAAACTTCCTTAGAACCTATATCCTGAAGTCTGTGCTCAATTTCATCAACAAACTCATCGATCCGATCTCGGCTTATGGGCCTTTTCTCACAAGCCTTCTCCAAGCCGGAGGCCATTTTTTGCCTATCCCAAGCTTCGCGCCGGCCATCCTTTTTGACAAGCATCGGCATCATGACCTCTAATCTTTCATACGTAGTGAAACGCTGGTCACAGGCAAGACAGGACCTTCTTCGCCGAGTAATCGTAGCCTCCTTGTTCAACCTGGAGTCAATGACTTTATTATCTAAATCGCCACAATAGGGACACTTCATAGTATATTCTCCTTAGAGCTTTAGCGGTTCTAATTTTTTTTCAATGAACCTTATGATTTAGTATATCATTGGCGACAATAATAAACGACTGAACACACACAAAACGGGTAAGGTATACTATCATCTAAAAGTAAAGGTATATCCTCAGTAGTTTATGATGTTTCAATACTGTTTTCACGATAAAACAACAATCACTTATCGAATAATATGGTACTCAACAAAAAAGCCGTCATTACACATGATGTGTAATGACGGCTTTGGAATGATTAAATGCAGGTATTATCCTAAGTGTGACTTCACTCTGAGCTATATTTGTCAATCCGCCGCTGATGTCGACCACCAGTGAAGCTACTTCCCAGCCATACTCTGACGATAGCATCTGCCAGACCCACACCTGTTACACGTGCCCCAAGACATAGGACATTGGCATTATTATGCTCTCGGCTCATACGCGCGCTAAATTCATCATGACATAATGCGGCTCGTATCTTATGGTCACGATTAACGGCAATAGACATGCCTATACCGGTCCCACAGATAAGTATCCCAGCTTCACAGCTTTTATTAATAATCCTTGCAGAAATATCGACTGCGATATCAGGATAATCAACGGATTCAAGAGAGTAACAGCCAACATCCTCGACATCATGGCCAAGTTCAATAAGGGTTTCCCTTATTGTTTCTTTTAGTTCAAACCCACCATGATCTGCCCCTAAAGCAATTTTCACTACGTCACCTCTTAAGCAGATTTCAGCTTACAAACCTTTTCACAGCTATTACAGCATTAGTGCCACCAAAACCAAAAGAATTCGAAATCGCGGCACGAATTTCCATTTTCCTGGCAACATTCGGAACATAATCAAGATCACACTCCTCACTAGGTTCCACGTGGTTAATCGTTGGAGGAGCAATCTGGTTATGCACTGCTAATGCAGTGAAAACAGATTCTATTCCTCCAGCTGCACCAAGCATATGTCCAGTCATGGACTTGGTAGAACTAACAGCAAGTTTATAGGCGTGTTCACCAAAAACTGACTTAATTGCCAGAGTTTCACATCTGTCATTAAGCGGTGTTGATGTACCATGTGCATTGATATAATCAAATTCTTCTGGTTCCATGCCCGCGTCAGCAAGTGCCATTTTCATTGCCCTAGCCCCACCTTCGCCATTTTCTGGTGGTGCAGCAATATGATACGCATCGCTACTGAGACCATAACCGACTATCTCAGCATAAATCCTCGCACCTCGAGCCTGTGCATGTTCGAGATCTTCAAGGATCAGCATACCAGCACCTTCTGACATGACAAATCCATCCCGATCTTTATCAAAAGGACGTGATGCAGCCTTTGGTTCATCATTTCTTGTTGAAAGAGCCTTCATGGAACTGAAACCTCCTACACCAAGTTCACATACAACAGCCTCTGTACCCCCTGAAACAACAAGATCGCACATGCCATATTTTATGTGACGATAAGCTTCACCCACTGCATGCGTACCTGCAGCACAAGCAGTCGTAAGAGTAAGGTTGGGCCCTTTTGAACCAATCTCCATGGAAATGTGTCCGGAGGGCATATTCGGGATAACCATCGGTATGAAGAACGGGGTGATTTTTTTGGCACCCCGCTCCATCATAACCTGATGATACTTCTCGATTGTCGGCAAACCACCCATTCCGCAGCCAGTGATAACTCCGACGCGTTCACAATTCTCTTCTGAGACTACGAACCCGCTGTCTTTCACAGCCATCATCGCTGCAGCTAAACCATATTGAACAAAAAGATCCAAATGTTTGGATTTCTTTGGTTCAAAAAAATCGGAAGGAACAAAATCCTTTACTTCAGCTGCAATTTTAACGGAAGAATTGCCCACATCAAAGCGAGATATTGTATCAATACCGCTTACCCCGGCAATAATATTATTCCAGGTTTTGTCAATTCCTGTCCCTAGTGGTGTTACAAGGCCAACGCCGGTAACTACAACTCTGCGACTCACTATGAAAACTCCTTTGTATATCTATCCAGTTGCGTGAAAAGGTTGTCTTATAAAAATAAAACCGACAACAATACAACCTACTTGAGTTTTTTAACGTAATCGATTGCGTCCTGAACTGTACCGATTTTCTCGGCATCTTCATCAGGAATTTCGATATCGAAACCTTCTTCCATAGCCATAATCAGCTCAACCAGATCAAGAGAATCTGCACCAAGATCATCAACAAACGATGCATTAGGCACTACTTTATCTTTCTCAACACTCAGCTGCTCTACTATGATATCAATCATTTCTTGTTCTATAGCCATTACTAATCTCCCTAGATGTTAGTGTTCATCAGATGCACAAAATTTATATTGGGGTGCAACCTACTGTGATTTTGCTTTACTCAAAGAGCAAACATTTACCACAATTTTTTTATCTCTACCAGTGTATGCCCGAAAAGGTGATGGTTTTTCTTTAATCTACACGCTAAAATGGTCTATTTCCGGGTTACTACTTCACTACATATACATGCCGCCATTGACATGCAAGGTCTGGCCAGTCACATATCGACCTTCTTCTGACACTAAGTATGCAACGGCGCCAGCGATGTCCTCGGGTGTACCCAATAAGCCCATAGGTATTTCGCTTTTTATTTTGGCTTGTGCATCCTCGGTCATCGATTCAGTCATTTCTGTGACGATATATCCTGGAGCAACGGAATTAACTGTAATATTACGTGATGCAAATTCACGTGCAACAGACTTAGTCAACCCACTCAAACCAGCTTTGGCTGAAGCATAATTCACCTGACCAGCATTACCTGAAAAACCAACGACAGATGATATATTGACAATTCTGCCCCATTTCTTTTTCATCATCGGTTTTGATGCTGCTTTAGCACAGAGGAAGGCTCCCTTCAGGTTCGTTGTAAGCACATCGTCCCAATCAGCATCCTTCATTCTGGCCATCAAGCCATCTCTGGTTATACCCGCGTTATTAACAAGGATATCAATAGAACCAGCCTCAGCAAGAATCGTTTTAAATGCAACCTGAACCTGCTCACTATCAGCTACATTAAATTGAAGTATGGCAGCCTTACCACCATTTTCCTCAATGAGCTTCTTCGTTTCCTGGGCAGCATCAGGTCTGCTCACATAGTTGATGTATACTAATGCGCCCATGGCTGCAAGGCGCTGACTAATTGCCCTGCCAATTCCACGGCTACCACCAGTCACGATAGCAATTTTTCCATCAAGCATCATGCACCTCGCTTAACTTCTATCTTTCTGATCAATTTTGGTATGATCTCAAAAAGATCTCCCACTAGGCCATAATCCGCCACATTAAAAATTGGAGCATTTTCATCACGGTTAATGGCAACAATGGTTTCTGAAGACTGCATTCCGGCGACGTGCTGAACTGCGCCGGAAATACCACATGCTATATACAGCTTTGGAGCAACAGTCTTTCCTGTCTGGCCTACCTGGTGTGGATAGCCAATCCATCCAGCATCAACCACCGCACGGGATGCTGAAACATTTGCATCCATTACATCGGCCAGCTGCTTGAGCAAGTTAAACCCCTTATCACTTTCAAGTCCACGTCCGCCAGATATCAGAATCTCAGATTCCTGAATGTTGACATTGGATTCTTCAGAGACAACTGATTCAAGTACTGTTACCCTGCTGATAAGTTTTTCGGCTACTGGCGTAACTTCAATAATCATACCGTTTCTACTACTATCGAAATCTAAGGCTTTCATCACCTTCGGGCGTACAGTAGACATCTGTGGACGATGATCCGGGCACACGATAGTCGCCATAATATTGCCACCAAAAGCCGGTCGTGTCTGGAGAAGCACACCATCTTCTTTTCGTATTTCAAGTTTGGTACAATCGGCTGTAAGTCCTGTATTCAGAAAAGTAGCAACTGCTGGTATAAATGAACGACCAATAGCCGTAGCCCCAGCTAGAACAATTTCAGGTTTGTGCTCTTCTATAATATCAGTCAAAACTGCGGTGTAGCTTTCTTCTGAAAATGCCTCGAGTTCAGGTAAGTCCGCACGATATACATTATCTGCACCGTGGGCAATCAATGTAGTAGCAGTATCACCTGTTTCATGACCTATCAACACTGCTGAAAGGGCTACACCACGAATATCAGCTAATTTTCGGCCAATACCAAGTAACTCTAGAGAGACTGAAGCAAGGCTTCCCCCTCTGTACTCACAATAAACAAAAACACCCTTCCAGTCATTGATATCAATCTGGGTATTTTTTTCAGTGAGTTCCAGGGTAATAGCCTCAACTTCACAACTCTCAACACAGGCACCACAGAGGGTACAACTATCACCAACGACTGGAATTCCATCTGCCATTTCAATAGAGCCAAATGGGCAGCTCGATTCACAGATTCCACAGCCGATACATATGTCTTCATTAATTATTAACATTTTTGCGTTCCTTCTACCGAGCCTATAAATACGGGGTAAGTTTCTCAACGAGCTGGTCAATCTGCTCATCAAGCGTACCTGAAAGCAGAGAGCGCCCTCCCCGAGATTCGGGTGGAAATACCCTGGCAACCTGGGTAGGAGAGCCGGGCAAGCCTATGCAAGAAGGATCTGCATGGATCTCAGCTGCACTCAGCACCTGAATAGTTGCCTTTTTGGCCTTCATTTTTCCTTTAAGAGAAGGTACTCTTGGCTCATTAATGTTTTTCACCACTGAGACCAAGGCAGGTAACGGTGCCTGAACGACATCGTATCCATCGTCCATCATACGTTCCACAACAATTGCAGAATCACTTGCTTCTCGAATTTTCTGCACACAGGTCATAAATGGGATATGCATCCTTGATGCAAGGCCTGGACCGACCTGCGCAGTATCTCCGTCAATTGCCTGCTTCCCACAAAGTATAAGATCTGCACCGCCAAGTACCTTAATAGCCTGCTCCAGAGTATAGGCCGTGGCCCAGGTGTCTGCTCCAGCAAATGATCTATCTGAAATGAGCACCCCACTGTCTGCACCACAAGAAATTGAAAGGCGCAAAATGTCCTCAGCCTGGGGTGGACCCATGGTGATGGCAATAACTTCACCACCATGCGCCTCTTTCAAGCGTACTGCTTCTTCAAGCGCATGCTGGTCATACGGATTCATGATCGACTCGACACCCTCACGGGCAAGAGTATTTGTTACTGGATCAAGACGCACTTCCTTGGCATCTGGCACCTGCTTAACACAAACTATAATCTTCATTGCACAACCCTGATTACGTATATTCGATATCTCCTACAGTTTTCAGTCTTCATTCAACTGCAGGAGAAAATAGTACAAAAGCTGCTATTTGGAATATTCTTTGTTCAGCTCCTGGCCAACAACATTACGCTGAATCTGATTAGTTCCCTCATAAATCTGCAGAATTTTTGCATCGCGCATCATTTTTTCAACAGGATATTCTGACATGAATCCATAACCGCCAAGCACTTGTACGGCGTCAGTGGAGACTTTCATTGCACAATCTGTTGCAAATATTTTACACATGGAAGAAACTTTGGACATGTCTTTAGGATGCGCATCGATGTGTTTAGCAGCCTGATACACAAGTGCACGGGAAGCCTCTACTGCTATAGCCATATCAGCAAGCATATGTTGAACAGCCTGAAAAGCAATAATTGGTTTGCCAAACTGTACACGTTGCTTCGCGTAGCTTGCTGCGATATCCAGTGCACCTTGCGCCAGACCAACACCGAGAGCTGCTATACCAGGTCGGGAGGAGTCGAGAGTTTTCATCACGGTTATAAAACCAGTGCCTTGACGACCAATAAGCCGATCTTTCGGAATACGGCAGTCTTTAAATATCAACTCAGTGGTAGATGACGCACGAATACCCATTTTCTTTTCTTTTGGGCCACAAGAAAATCCAGCATCGCCTTCTTCAACAACAAACATGGAAGCACCACGTGGCCCTTTGCTTCTATCTGTTATAGCAACAACAGTATAGATCTGTGCTTCACCGCCATTGGTTATCCACTGCTTTGTTCCATTCAAAACCCACTCGTCCCCATCAAGAACGGCAGTAGTCTGAATACCGGAAGCATCAGAACCAGCATTGGCCTCAGTGAGCCCAAATGCCGCAAATTTTTCACCAGATGCAACAGGAGGAAGATATTTCTCCTTCATCTCTTTAGATCCAGAAATGAGAATAGGGTAAATACCAAGAGAACTTGCAGCAAAAGCGGTACCGATACCTACACAGCCACGACCAATCTGCTCTAGAGCAAGCACGATATCTAAACAGCCACCTCCAAAACCACCAAATTCTTCTGGGATAGGAACCGCAAAGAGATCAGCCTGAGCCATATCATTGAGTATAGCTCGTGGAAACTCATGTTTTTCATCAAGTTCAGCACGGGCTGGAACGATTCGCTCTTCTGTAATCTGCCGAGCGATGTCAACAATCATCTGCTGTTCTTCGGTCAAAAAATAATCCATTGTACAATCCTCCCTACCATTTAATCAGTCCTGCACCCCAGGTAAAACCGCCACCAAAGGAACAGAGCAACACTATATCACCTGATGAAATACGATTCCCTCGGCATGCTTCGTCAAGTGCAATTGGAATTGATGCGGCCGAGGTATTACCATACTTAGAAACGTTAATAAATACCTTGTCATCAGGTAATTGAAGACGTTCTTTCAATTTATTCAATATCCGGATATTTGCCTGATGGGGGATGACGAGCTGTACATCATCCAGACTAAGTTGTTCACGTTCAAGAAGGCCACGTACAGCGTCTGCCATTGCTTTAACGGCATACTTAAACACCTCGCGACCTTCCATAACAATATGCGGCCCACCATTTCCTGGAACCTTGAGGTTTGGGTTCAAACTTTCAGGGGCATGCATATACAGAAGCTCCGAAAGTGATCCGTCAGAGAACAGATTAGAACCAATTAACCCACGTCCTTCACCATAGCCAATGACAGCAGCTCCTGCACCATCACCAAAAATGATACACGTATTCCGATCTTCCCAATTAAGCCGGGTAGACAAGGTCTCGGCACCAATTACAAGAATTTTTTGAGAATGATCTGCACGGACATATTTGTCAGCAAGATCGAGACCATAGAGAAAACCAGAACAAGCAGCGTTCAGATCATAAGCAAAGGCGTTTACCGCTCCAATCTCATTCTGGACAAAACAGGCAGTTGAGGGCATAAGCATATGAGAACTGATTGTACCCACTACTATAAGACTGATTTCACTCGCATCAACGTTGGCAGCCTCCAGTGCCTTTTGGGCGGCTCTGGCAGAAAGCATAAACGTGTACTCATCACCAGCGGCTATATGACGGGTATGGATACCTGTACGTGAACGAATCCATTCATCAGTAGTGTCAACAATTTTCTCCAGGTCACTGTTCGTAACTACCTTTCGTGGCAAACATGATCCTGTGCCAAGAATAACAGCTCCCATTATTCCTCCAATTGCGAAACAGCAGCGGACTCAGCAGCTATGCCACTAAGTATTTCCTGATTCACATTTTTTTTAACCATTCTTGCGGCTTCAATTATGGCATTCTTGATAGTCATTGCGTTGGACTTACCATGACAAACAATTCCAGTACCAGCAACACCAAGTAACGGTGCTCCCCCATACTCGGAATAGTCTACCCGTCGCTTAAACGCTCTGAATGCTGGTCGAGCGAGGAGATAGCCAATTTTGGCAGGCAGCGATTTCACAATCTCATCTCTTAGCATGCGCATAGCTGCATCGACCAAACCTTCACTAATTTTCAAACAAATATTACCGACAAAACCGTCACAGACTATAACATCAACATCGCCCTTATACACATCTCGTCCTTCGACGTTACCTATAAAATTAAGGGAACTTTGTTTGAGCAAGTCATACGATTCTTTAACCAGAGTGTTACCTTTGCCTGACTCTTCACCAATGGTCAAGAGGCCAACACGTGGTCGAGCATTGTCATGAATACGAGAGAAAGCCGATGCCATAACAGCAAATTGCAAAAGATGCTGCGCGCGGCATTCTACGTTAGCCCCAATATCCATCAACACTACAGGTTTTTTCAAGGTGGGAAAAAAGGACGCTATACCAGGACGAGAAACCCCTTTCAGCCGCCCCAGCTTACGAACTGCAGCAGCCAGCGTTGCTCCGGAATTCCCAGCACTGACAACAGCATCAGCCTCACCTTGACTGACAAGGCCAAATGCCACCACAATAGAAGAATCTTTTTTCTTTCGAATAGCATCAACGGGATTATCCTTCATCTCAATAACCTGAGATGAATGGACAATCCGAATTCGAGATGCGGTCTGGGAGTCGGGAGCTGCGCTCTTGAGGTGCGACTGCAGAAGGACTTCGTCCCCTACCAGGCTAACAATAATATCAGTCTGCTTAGCGGCTAATAATGCCCCGGCAATCAACTCCTCCGGCCCATGGTCTCCGCCCATGGCGTCCAGGGCAATGTGCACGGTAATTCTCCTATTCTACTTCTACGTCAAGGCTAAAAACAGTCCGGCCTTTGTATTTCCCGCAGGCTGCACAAAGGCGATGAGGTTCTTTCGGTTCTCCACATGCAGCACACAGAGAAATTCCTGGAGCGGTTAATGCATCATGGGAGCGGCGTTTACGAGTTCGTGAATAGGAATGTCTTCTTTTCGGCAGAGCCATAATATCCTCCAATTGGTATATAAATTCCAATCAGTAAATGTTGGTTAATCCTTCTTTAGTTTTTTCAGTACAGCAAAGGGCGAGTCCGGCAATAATTCTTTACATGAACATTCATTTTTGTTCAGAGAACCACCACACTCCGGACATAACCCCCGGCAATCATCGCTGCAGATCACCTTGCCTGGAAAGGAAAGATAAAACTGTTCCTGCAGGATTTCAGCAACATCAATGACCGGTTCTTCAAGATAAAGTGTATCGCACTCTTCATCACTGCATTCGTACTCCTGCAGCTCCGAGATTTCTTCTTTGCGAGTTGTTAACTGGTAAAAAAAATCTTCACTCAACGCATATTCAACCGAATCGCCACACCTGGCACAATCCAGCCTGAAGCTCCCGTTAAGTTGTCCCACAAGTGAAACCGTCTGTTCACCTGTGGCTTGCAGTGTGATGGAAGCTGTAACCGGCTCAGTAACCTTAGCGGTAATTGACGGCAACCACCTTTCACCCGGAATGGTATAACGGGATATTCCCCGAGTGATCTCACCAAATGCTATTTTCATATTACCCTCAACTCCCCTGAATCGACTATCGTGGGGACACAAAGGAAGCAAAAATAATCAATTTACTCAATAATGGCCACAAAAAAAACAGCAAAGAAACGAAATCTCTCTAAATGAGCATAATCCTAGTATCATTTAACAGGTGTTTTCCAGGCGTAAAAGCCTAAAGACAGGGGGAATAAACGCTACAAGACAAGAGCTAATCGTTCTGAGCTTTTCTGTAAACGAAGTGAGGTTATTGAAAAAATCTTCTTTAACAAGCCAATATATTGTTCCGGCAGGTTCTTTTCAATCGTCGCAAGAACCTCACCTGTTAACTGAAACACTTTGGAATCTTCAACTGCCAGGACCGTAGCCCCCCGTAATCGACCAGGGGTAAAGGCTCCTTCACCTATGACAGTTCCGACATCAAGCAAAGCGACGGCCTGTGTTCTCTTGCCTATGCCAATTGCCTTATGCACGGCGAATCGACCTTCAATCACAAAATAGAGGCAATCGGCCAAATCCCCTTCAACGAATAACATCTCCCCTTTCGCAATATCACGTTGATGAAACTGCTCAATCAGCAACTCAAACTTGTCTTGATCGAGTTTGGGGAAATATTGCAAAAGAACTGCTTGCAGATGATCATTCATGCTCAACTATTCCCGGTACCTGTTTCAAAAGATCTATTTTTGTCTTCAAGCACTTTAATCAGGCCGGCAAACTGTTCAGTCCTAATAATTGACTTGAACTGTTCCATATAATTCCGAACAAGACTTACACCTTCGATATTGATGTCATAGACCATCCATCTCCCCATATCCAGGCTCATGATGTAGTGTACCGGAATCTGTATGCCATTATCCTCAATCAACGTCGAAACCTGAGCCCGCTTGCCTTTCACCCGCTCACTGACATAACCAATTGTCTGCCCCGAATATGTTTCGAGCTTTCCGAGGTACACGTTTTCAAGCAACTTGGTCATCTGCTCCGTAAAGTAATCCTGTTCGGCGACAGTAATAGATTTCCAGGTAGGCCCAAGAATACGCTTGCTCATCTCTCGGAAATCGAAACCAGCTTTAATGGAATCCATTATCTTGGCACGACGCTCCAGCTTTTTTTCATCACCCATCAGTTCAGGGTCTGTAAGCACACTTGTCAATTTAGACAGTGTTGGTCGAAGCTGTTCCATTGGCCCATTCTCTGCAAAGGCAACCTGCACCATAAGTAAAAGCAGTAAGCTAACAACACCAGTTGTTATGATTCTTTTTATTATCATAGGAGTACACATATTATAGTAAAAGCTTCAGACAGCCTCGTCGAGCTGGTCATTTATCGTATGAAATTATCAAATTTCGTCGGTAATCTACATAAGCCTGCCGTGTAGCTACATATGGGTCAAGGGCAATTTTTTTTATCTCTTCATAAACGTCAGGTGTAATTGACAACCTATTTACATATTCATAAGCTCTTACAGCAATTTTCTCCTCACTGTTAAGGCCTATATATGAGTAAGGATGAACCTGCATATCAGCAAAAAGACCAACACCATCCCGGATATTTGAAGGACCGAACAATGGCAAACACAGGTATATCCCCTCACCGATTCCGTATACGCCAAGAGTTTGTCCAAAATCACCATGCTGAGGTTCAAGATCAAACTCTTCTGCTGCAATATCCCCAAAACCATAAACACCAATGGTGCTGTTAATAATAAATCGGCTCAAAACAACGCCTGCATCCTTAAACCGTCCCTGTAAAAGGGTATTTACAAAATCTACAGGAGCTCCGAGATTATCAAAAAAATTACCTACGACGGTACGGATGTCATTGGGAACTACAGCTGAATACCCCTCTTTTACTGGTTTAAGAACCCAAAAATATAACTTATCATTAAATACGAAGAACACCCTGTTAAGCGGTTCTATCGGGTCATACACCCCTATCTCAGTGTCACCATCTTCATAATCATATTCATCACCCAAGAGATCAGGGGCACCATTTGCAAAAGTATAATCATCTCCCCCCACTCCAAACCGTTCTTCTGAAAAGCCACTAGAGGGTATACAGATACTTAAAAGCAAAACAACGGGCAGTATAACTCTCAATAAATAATTCACGGAATCAACCTCCCTATTCGGCACTGCCAAAGGCAAACTTACTAATGAGTGACTCGATATCTATTGCAGATTCAGTATCAGTCACTATCTCTCCTTCCTTAAACAGCTCCTCATCTCCCCCAAGACTTATCTGAATAAACTTATCGCCAATAATTCCTTGCGATTTCACAGAAACAATTGAGTCAATTGGCACTTGAAGTGATTTATCAATACGCATACTCAATAGAGCAAACTGATCGTTCCCTAGCCTTATACCATCAACGCTCCCCACTACAACTCCAGCGACTTGAACAGAAGCACCTTTTTTGATACCTGAGACATTATCAAACTCTGCATTAAGGCTATAGGTACTGCTACTTGTGAGCCATTGTACTTCACCAAGTTGCAGCGCAAGATATATTAACGCACTAAAGCCGATAAGCATAAACAGACCAACAACAGCTTCAAGTGTTCCTTTTTTCATTTCTCCACCAGTTGACTCTGATATATTTCGCCCATTGTGGTTCGTACAAAATCCTGTATATGATCTTTTTTCGACCACTGTATCTCTTCAGGATTGGTAAAGACATCCATAGCACCCTGATGCAGAACTATAACCTGATCAGCAAGATTAAAAACCTTTGGGATGTCATGACTGACAATAATGGAAGTAAATCCTACCCTCGCCTGCGTTTCAGCAAAGAGTTGATAAATCTCCTGAGTCATAACAGGATCAAGCCCGGTTGTTGGCTCATCAAACAGCATGATTTCAGGATTGAGTTGCAATGCCCTTGCCAGGCCAACCCGCTTGCGCATACCACCACTGAGTTGAGCTGGATACTTGTTTTCATGACCGAGCAGCTCAAGCTGTTTCAGTGTCGAGGAAACCAGAGCACTAATCTCCTCTTCATCTTTGGCCGTCCTCTCTCGCAAAGGCAACGCTACATTTTCAAAAACAGTCAGCGAATCAAAAAGTGCTGCTCCCTGAAAAAGTACACCAAACTTGGTACGTAATTTTTCGAGCTCTTTACCACCACTATGGGTAACGTCCTGACCATTTACCTGGATAGTACCACCATCAGCACGCATTAAACCAAGTATCAACTTCAGTGTGACACTTTTCCCCTGGCCTGACCTTCCGGCGATAACTGTAGTTTTCCCTAATGGGATGGTGAAATTTACCCGATCAAGTACTCGCTGTACACCACCATCCTTTTTTGGGAAGTGCTTAGAGACATCAATAAACTCTATAACCGGAGTGCTCATCAGAGAAGTACCGCCGTTAACAAATAGTCAAACACAAGTACAGAAATGGAGGATAAAACAACAGCCTGAGTAGTCACTCGACTGACACTTTCAGCCCCAAACCCGGCACCTCGAATATCTTTGACAAAATAGCCGCGGCCTGTACATATCCATACCACCAGCAATGCAAAGACAATTGATTTTATCACTCCAAGCCTAATGTCATGATTCGTCACACTGGAAATCATACCGTCCATATAACTACCTGGGTTTACACCCATCAACCCAACGCCCGCCACATATCCCCCAGCAATACCAACTACATCAAAAACTGCAGTAAGCAATGGAACGGATACCAGGGTGGCTAAAAATTTTGGTGTTATTAAATAACGAAACGGGTCAACTGCCATGCACTCAAGTGCATCTATCTGGTCAGATATCTGCATGATACCAAGTTCTGCACACATGGCCGAACCCGCTCTGCCGGCAACCATCAACGCAGTTAGAACCGGCCCGAGCTCCATAATCAACGTAAGTGAAACTGCAGATCCAAGCATTCCATCTGCACCAAACTTATTTAAAGAATAATACCCCTGAAGGCCCAGCACCATTCCTGTTGATGCTGCAGTGAAAAAAATCACCACCAGTGAGCCTGCACCAACAAAACGTATCTGGCGAACGAATTCTCTGAAACGAAAGGGACGTTTGAAAACAGCCAGAAGTGCCTTTACAAGGTACAAGGTCATGCGACCAAGATCCTGCAGGATATAGATTCCGGACTCCCCTATATTCTGCAGGGGACGTATAATCATTTTTTTCATTGTATAAACAACACGTTCCTATAATAGAGTTCCTGTTCAATAACCGGAATCAGGCAAACACACATGTAGACCGCCATTTTGGCTAGAGTGCCTAAATATAGCGGCCTACAATAAAGGCATATGGTCATTCTGTCAACATCCTCAACATCATACATGCCAAAGCTTACATTCAACGTACCAACGCGATCAATCATGCATGCCGCCGTCCACACACCTATCCATACTATCCCGTATTACTTTTTCTTGGGTCAAAAGCATCACGCAACGATTCCCCAATAAATATCAACAACATAAGAGTCCCAACCAAAACAACAAATGCTGAGAGTGAAAGCCACCAGGCTTCAATATTGCCTTTTCCCTGGGCAAGAAGTTCACCAAGACTAGGTGTCGATGGAGGTACCCCCAATCCGAGAAAATCGAGGCTGGTAAGAGCTAGGATAGCAGATGAAATCCGAAAAGGCAAAAAGGTGACCACCGGTGCCAACCCATTGGGCAGAAGGTGTCGATACATGATAGTTACATTATTCACCCCCAGCGCCCTTGCAGCCTTAACATATTCCATATTCCTGCCTTTTAAGAACTCTGCACGCACGTAATCAGACAAGCCCATCCAGCTAAAGAGAGAGAGTAGCAACAACAACAGAACAATACTCGGTTGAAATATTGATGAAAAAATAATCAACAAATAGAGTTCCGGCATAGATCCCCATATTTCAATGAATCGCTGAAAAAACAGATCTACCCTTCCACCGAAATACCCCTGCACCGCACCTGCAACTATACCGAGCAAAGTCCCGACAAAGGTTAACGCCAGACCAAACAACACACTCAACCTGAAACCATAGAGTAGCCTCGCAAAAACGTCCCTGCCTCTATCATCAGTACCAAGCAGATTTTCCCTGCTGGGCGGGGAAGGAACCGGACCTTCGATGTTCAGATTAATTGAATCATAACGGTGTCTGTTGATGGGAAAAATTGCAAGGCCACCCTGCTCATGAATAAGTTCCAAAAAATATGGGTCCAGATAATCTGTCTCAGTTTCGAAATCACCTCCAAAAAAGGTCTCGGGGTAACTGACAAACAGAGGGTAGCAGAACTCACCCTTATATATCACCACAAGTGGCTTATCGTTACTGATCACCTCTGCAAAAAGACTAAGTATGAACAAGACAGAAAACAGCAGAAAGCTCCAATAACCACGTCTGCTTTGTTTAAATTGGCGCCAACGTCGTCTGCCTGGACTTTGGCGTTTAACCGCCCGCTGCCTTATATTGACCTTTTTACTCATCGACATCCTCGAAGCTAATACGTGGGTCGACCACCACGTAGCTTAGATCTGACAGAAGACGAGAAATCAGCCCTATCAATGTGAAGAAATAGAGTGTTCCAAGAACCACAGGGTAATCACGATTCAACACAGACTGGTAGGCAAGCAAGCCCATCCCGTCCAGAGAAAATATTGTTTCAATAAGCAGGCTACCGGTGAAAAATGATGCAATAAAATATCCTGGGAATCCTGTAATAATAGGGATAATAGCATTCCTGAATACATGTTTGTAAAGAACCTGTTTCTCGCTTAAGCCTTTTGCACGGGCAGTGAGTACGTATTGTTTTCGAATCTCTTCTAAAAACGAATTTTTTGTCAACATGGTCATCACGGCCAAACTCCCTACAGCACTAGCTGTAATCGGCAAAACCATGTGCCATAGGTAATCGAGAATCTTCATCCCAAGAGTCATAGACGTCCAGTCATCAGATACCAGTCCGCGCAGTGGAAAGATATTCCAGAAACTTCCTCCGCCAAAAAGAACAATCAGTGCAATACCCAAAACAAATCCTGGAATAGCGTACCCAACAAGTATTGCTGTCGAACTTGCAACATCAAATTTACTGCCATCCCGCACTGCCTTGGCAATACCTAATGGAATGCAGACACCATACACTATAAGAAAGCTCCAGAGACCAAGCGACATTGAAACCGGCATTCGAGAAACAACCAGATCAGCGACACTGGTTCTATAATAATATGACTCCCCAAAATCAAAAACGACATAGCTTTTCAGCATAGATAAAAACCGCTCAGCAGGCGGCTTATCGAAACCATACAGCTTTTTCAGAGCAGCAATACGCTCATCGTCAAGACCTGAGTTCCCTTGGTATAGAGACTCTCCTGAAGAAGACACCTCAGTACCAGAAGAGCCATATCCCTCCATTTCGGCAATTATCTTTTCGACAGGACCACCAGGGACAAACTGTGTTACAACAAAAGTGACCAACATCACCCCAACAAGTGTGGGAATCATCAGCAACAGCCTTTTAACAATATAATAGAGCATCAACAGGCACCGGGGAGATCAAGTTGAAATTGAAGTTGTGTTGTAATAATACGCAATTTAACCCTATACAACAGAGGAAAATGTACAATGCTTAATTTTTACTCAACAGAAAGTTATCAATAAAAATAGTATAAAACAATTTGACGCAGCTACTCCGATTGACTAAAGAAGGAACAATCTATTCACCAATTCTATCCGAGACCTTCAAACTATGATGATCGCAACCACCAGTGACCTTATTGAACTCGTTGCCAGAGCACGCAAAACAGATGCCGTGGCACTAGATACAGAATTCGTCTGGGAAAGGACATATTACCCTCAACTCGGACTTATTCAGATTGCCTTATCAGATGAAGACTGTGCTCTGATTGACCCACTAGCAATAGAAGACCTCAGTCCACTTGGAGAGCTTCTGTCAGACAGAGGTGTTGTAAAAATCCTCCACGACGCCCCTCAGGATCTTGCCATTTTGTATCAGGCGACTGGCACAGCTGCCCAAAATGTTTTTGACACCCGTCTCGCTGCTGGCTTTGCCAGCATGTCGTCGACGTTGTCACTGTCTAACCTCATCCATGAGCTGCTGGACATAGACCTGCCCAAGACAGAAACCAGAACCAACTGGCTTCAACGGCCTCTTGATGAAAAACAGGTTGACTATGCCCTGGATGACGTCCGCTATCTCCGTGCCATCCGCATCTTGCTGCTGAGCAGGATTATTGGGCCAAAGATTAAATCCTGGCTTCAGGAAGAACTTAACCTCCTGAATAACCCACAGAGCTACCTGGACAATGGTAACGGTGAACGATACCGAAAGATCCGAGGTACCGGCACTCTCAGCAAACAGTCACTAGCCATCCTAAGAGATCTTTTCCTTTGGAGGGAAGCTGAGGCTAAAAAGCAGGATAAACCTCGCGGCCACATCGTCAAAGACACAACCCTTTTAAATCTTGCAAAAAAGAAATGTATCGAAGTGGATGACCTTCAATGCAAAGGAGAACTATCCCCTAAAGCACAAAAAAAGTATGGTACTAAAATACTCGGCATTACCCAGTCTGTTATCCATGCTGATGAATCGTCCTACCCACCACTCCAACGGGCTGTTCGGTTATCTGATCGAGACATGAAAACCCTTGATAAATTACATGGCTTAATTGAGCTCAAGTCAGAGGTGCTTGGTATTGATTCAGCATTAGTAGGCAACTCCAGCGAACTTAAAATGCTGGCAAAACTCCTGGCGAACAATACAATCAGCAACCTCCCCCAATTACGACAAACCGACGGCTGGAGAAAAAACTTTCTAGAGGAATTCTTTCACCACAATCGCTAAACTGCCGATATGATAAATTGTATATCGTTTAAAGTTTAGCCAGTCAGGCTATTTTCTTTATACGATCTAAAGTAGCGAAGCTGCCACTTTTAGGCCAAAGCTTCACACTTCTGTATACCTGTGCACATTGCACTTTATAACAAAAGGAATTATTCTCAAACAAAGGCATATTGTATTCGCAACTATAAAATTCATTTTTTCTATGAGGCATACCTATGGCAAGGAGAATCGTGTTCCGCCTGTTCAACTGTTTTGTTACATTTTTTTTATTTTTCTCGATCGTATCACCACTTGCAGCCGAAGACATGAAAGGCTGGGAATTGGGCTCTGAATATAACAGTCTATATAACGCTAAAGAGCTCGACCGCATAAAAGGTGTCATCACCAAATTCATTGAGGTTACACCTTTACCCGGTATGGCCAAAGGAACAGCTTTGCTCTTAGATGAAGGTGACGGCGAAAAGATACTGGTTCACCTCTGTCCTGTGGCCTACGCAGAAAGGAAAAAAACAGGCTTACAAAAGGGCGTAACAACAAAAATACGTGGTAGCTGGGCGTATATAGACAATCAAGATGTCTTCCTCGCTTCCAAGGCCAAACAAGGTGAGCATTTCGAGTTTAAAGTCCGCCTCACCAAAGATGGCACCCCATTCTGGACAATGAGCCCTGAAGAACTGGCAAAAGAACTCGCCTCAAATTAAATTATCTGCTTTGAACATACCTGTAGCCCCCGCCCCTACTTCAACTACACAGACACAACATGAAGAAGGCATCTTATCACCACCATCAGTAACTGATATTGGTGATAGATGCCTTCATTGTCGTAAATGTATCAAAGAATGCAGCTTCCTCGCCCAACATGGTTCCCCGGGTCAGCTTGCCCGTGGTTATTCGAAGGACCCTGAGTGGCTACAGCTCATTGCCTATTCTTGCAGCCTTTGTAATCTCTGCACCCAGACCTGCCCTCTCGACCTTGAGCCTGGTAGAATGTTTCTTGACCTACGCAAAGAGGCTGTTCGCAATAAATCTGGAAGTTTCAAACAGCATAGAAAACTTCTGAATTATGAAAAACTAGGTGGAAGCAGTCTTTTGTATTTTGCCCATATGCCTTCAGAATGCCGTTCCATTTTTTTCCCAGGTTGTGCCCTGCCCGGCGCCAGGCCTGAGCAAACGATACAACTCTACCTGCAGTTAAAAAAACATATCCCAGACCTTGGCATCATGCTTGACTGTTGCAATAAACCGTCACATGATCTGGGAAGAGAACAGTTTTTTCAAAATCGCTTCCTCGCAAGAGAACGCCTGCTACGTTCAAAGGGGATCACCAACATCATCACCGCATGCACCAACTGTTACCAGGCATTCTCCCAAAACAGTACCTATCTGAAAACTACAACCGCTTACAATCTGCTCGCAGACCATGGATTTACCCCTGAAACAACATTTCCTGACATGAACTGCACCATTCAAGATCCCTGCACTACACGTTTTGAGCAGAAACTTCATTGTGACGTGCGTACTCTCACCGAACGACTTAAGCTGCAGGTTGTCGAAATGGAACACAGTAGAGCAACCACACTCTGCTGCGGTGAGGGAGGAGCCTCTGGTTGTATGAAAGAGAGTCAAGCCGGGGACTGGATTGAAAAGCGGCATAAAGAAGCTATGGGTAGACCACTCATAACCTATTGCGCTGGTTGCACCTCAACATTGCAACACAAGGGCCCTGTATTTCACATTGTTGATCTGCTTTTCCCAGAAGAGGACACAGAACACATACAACCCACTAGAATTGTCCCACCCCGAACATACTGGAACAGGCTAAAACTAAAATTCAGACTAAAACGAATTCTGGATAGACCATTTTTTATGTAATAGACTGCACCGGCTGCACCAACAGTCAGCTTGTCAGTAATCGATAAATATCAGCCATACGCCTCGGCAACTTTTCAACACTGTCCACGTATATATAATTACCCTCACCATACATATGCGGTAAATACGAGTGCGGTTCACGATCAACGGTTATACAGAAAGGGATAATCCCCAATCCACGTGCTTCTATTAATGCCTGTCTCGTATCCTCTATGGCATAATCGCCATTATAATCATCATAATCTTCAGGCTTACCATCTGAAATCGTGACAAGTAAACGTACACGGGCCTCAGTGCCAACAAGCATCTGGGTCAAGTGCCTCAGGGGAGGAGCCATACGAGTATACTCTTTTGGTGACATTGCACATATCCGCTGCTGCACAATTTCACTATATGGCTCTTCAAACTTTTTTATCCTGTAAAGTTCACATCGGGAACGGCGCATTCCTGAGAAGCCATAAATACCATAACGATCCCCAACAACTTCCATAACATCACCCAGAAGAACCAGAGATTCCTTTATCGCTTTACCTACCCACCCCTCGGTTGAATTCGACATGTCGACCAGGAACAAGACGGCGATATCGCGCTCATCTCGTAACAATCGTATAAAAAGGCGCTCAGAGGGTGCTACCCCTGCCGCCCTGTCGCCAACCGCCTCAACCAGTGCATCAAAATCGATGTCGTCTCCATACCTCCTGCGACGGATGAATCTATGCTGGGTTCGCAGCATCTCAAACTGACGGCGCAATCGCACAATTATCCCTCGATACCTATCGAGCGTATTCTCCACGAAACTTGAACGTACAGGCTGGATATCTTTTTCTATCACTGCGCACCAGTTTCGTCGGTAACCTTTACGGCGATAATCCCACTCATCATAAAGCGTTTTCCCTTTAGACACCTCCAGCAGCGCTTCATTTTTAGCACCGTTCTGACCAGATATCCTCCCCCTTCCAGCTACTCCTGCCGCCGCTTGCACATAACCTTCCGGTATATGACCCAACTCTCGTTCTACCTGAGAGAGTAAATCGATAAAATCCTGCGGCAAACTGACCGCCTCAGAATTCACATTAAGTGTATACTTAACGGACGCATCATCTTTTACCCTGGAAAGGTTCACTACAGGAGGGATGGCAAGATCTGCTTCTGGCGGAGGGACATTACCATTGGTATCAGTATCCTCTTGACCACTCTCTGCACGGTCAACCAGTAGAGCAAGCTGATGTATAAACGCCTCCTTCTCCTCAAGACGTTTTTTTGTAACTCGCTCTCTTACCTTGTCGAAATGCAACCTGCCGGTAATTTTTTCAAAATATGGCCAGTCATCCAAATCGGTAGTTGGATATGTGGCATAAAAATCTTCAACCTGCTGGCACCTCTCTTGCAAACTTGTGCTAACCCCTATAGCAATATTTCCGACTGGGGAATGAGACAGACCACTTTTTCCCACAAGTGCTAGCATCAGCGCGTAAAATGTGCGTTCTCCGCACTGCCCACCACTATCGTTGCACTCTTGAAGAAGTGAGATAAGCAATGGCTGCATTGAGCGTATGAGTCCTGGTAATTCCGCACACAGCATCCTATGAACACGTGAAAATTCGAGAAAATGATACATGCTCATCGAGAGCTCAGGATTGGGAAATGATGCGAGAAACGTGTGTACGCTCACCTGTTTTGCAGTGAGCCCCTTCGATACAGTTATCGTAGGTTTACCGGACAAAGGCCACACCATGTCGTCTGTATTAAGGGAGCCAAGAGTAATATAACCCCATTGACAGCAGGCAAGGTAGGTATACAACCGTATATTGTTCTCACGAGTAGAGAAACACGTTACTGACTCCGGTAAAAAAATAGTCTCCGTATCTGTCCATGCATAATCTGAAGAGCTAATCTCTAATTGCCGACCTGAAACACCACGAATAAATGGTACTAATTTGCCACGAACATCTTCTAGCCCTACCTCAGCATCTTTATAATGCCGTTCCTTTTGGGCATCTGCCGTTTCAAACATAAATAAACTGGCAGTGCGAAGCCCTTCCTTTTCATAGCAGCCAAGAAGTTGGCGGACCCACTCAGCTATCGAATCATTACCATACCGTTCAATGTATCTTGATCCATACTCTAAAAAAGAAAAGCATAAACTGTGGCTGACTGGCCAGATAACTGGGACATACGAGATAAGCATTAATTGTTTATCTTCGGTGAGCTCGAGTAAGTTTTCCAGCAGATCATCCAGCTCCCATTCATTTGCCTGTAAGGGTAAAATCTCCTTGGCAAACATGTCCTTTAATTCAGGTAGTTCCATTCTGATAACCTGTAGTTTCTGGCCATTACATTTCCATTAATTTGGTCGACTGATGCAGGTGACAGTTAAAAAATAGATTCTACCATTTCACTCATTGCAGCAAGCATGTCAGCATCGTCGGTAAGACTATGAACAATTCCTGCCAGACAAGCCTCATTGATAGGTATTCCACTCGTATTGAGTTGAGCGGCCTGAATCAGTAATCTGGTGGAAGCCCCTTCCGGCAACCCGGAATCTTTAAGTTCCCTAGTCATTAATGCAAGTCTGACCAACCTGTCAGCAAGGGTGCTATCAACACCACTCTCCTGCATAATGATGTCCCTTTCCAACTCGGGTGGAGGATAATTGAAGGTCAATGAGACAAAGCGCTGCCGAGTGGACGGTTTGAGGTCTTTCAATACGCTCTGGTAACCGGGATTGTACGATACAGCCAACATAAAGGCAGGATCAGCTTTGAATAACTTACCAAGTTTTTCAACAGGCAGTTCTCTTCGATCATCAGCAAGAGGATGAATAACTACTGTTGTATCTTTTCTTGCTTCTACAATCTCATCCAGATAGCATATCCCACCAGCTTTTACAGCCATAGTGAGAGGCCCATCAATCCAGACGGCTTCACTTCCCTGCAACAGGTACCTACCGACCAGGTCTGAAGTCGAAAGATCATCATGACATGAAACAGTAATAAGTGGACGCTTGAGTCGCCAAGATAAATACTGCATAAAACGTGTTTTCCCACATCCTGTCGGACCTTTAAGAAGAAGGGGTAAGCTATTATTATATGCAGCCAAAGCTAGCTCAATTTCACGTCCTTGAGCTACATAGTAGGGCTGCTTGGTAATATAATGTTCTTCGAGTCGCTGCTGATAGTGCTTCACATCTGCTCCTTTATAATAATATTTATTAATAAATAGAGTAGACACTTTCCACCATTGAGCAAGCAATGATACGCTTCATTACAAAGGGAGTATCGTATTCTCTACATGTGCATTCTTGACCATGAAGAGGAAATAGTATATCCTCCTGCCTCGCAGCTACCGACACTCCTGTAAAGCGCAGAATTACAAACACATCCAAAGTGATCTAACACACCTAAAAGTACATGTATGAATAACCTGGAAAAAGCATACTCTATTTTGGCCATTTTTTTTGGTATCGGGCTGGTATCTATGCTGATAATACTACCTGAAATGAGACAACTGAAAATACTGCTCCCTGCCAGCAGCATTGGTCTCTTCGTAAATGTAGTTCTGATGTTCATGGTATTTCGGGATATTTTTTCCCGCCAATTCCCGGGGAAACGAGATCGAGTCTTCTGGACGGCACTGCTGCTAATTTTCTGGCCAGCTATTGTCGTTTACCTGCCTATGCATGGTTTTCGCCGACGCTTGCCGTAAAGAAATGCCAGCTCACCGCATGAACATGACACGATGACTTTTTTGCATACATTTCGTTCACGGCTTGACATATGTTTTCATACAAAGTATTTTGTTTCTCTTTGGGCTAACTTTGAGCATATTTTCACCGTAGTGCAATGTAACATGTTGTGCCGGCATATGCTCTTTTGCATTAGTACTATAATTTCATCATGTTACACGATCCAACCTTATCGGGTCAGTGACATATAGATATATCTGCGACGATACGCCATGTTTGAAAATTTGACAGACCGGCTTGAGGGGGTCTTTAAAAAACTCCGCGGCCACGGCATACTGACTGAAGAAAACATTGAAGAAGCCATGCGTGAAGTACGCATGGCTTTACTTGATGCAGATGTCAATTTCAAAGTCGCCAAAAATTTTGTTGCCACCATTGCCGAAAAGGCCGTAGGTAGGGAAGTTTCCAAAAAACTCTCTCCTGGCCAGCAGGTTATTAAAATTGTTCACGAAGAGCTCGTTTCTCTTCTTGGTGGGGACACAGAACAATTAAAGCTGGATGGTAAGCAACCTGTTATTATTATGATGGCAGGCTTACAGGGCTCAGGTAAGACAACAACTTCCGGTAAGCTCGCCCATATGCTCAAAGCAAAGGGCAGAAAACCATACCTTATTCCGGCAGATGTTTATCGCCCTGCAGCTATTGAGCAGTTAGAAGTTCTGGGTAGTCGTCTGAATGTACCTGTGCACCCGTCTACAACAGAGATGAACCCGGTAGATATCTGCCGTCAGGCCGTAGATGCCGCCGCAGTTAAAGGGTATGACACACTAATTATTGATACAGCTGGTCGTCTTCATGTTGACGAGCTGCTGATGGATGAGCTCAAAAACATTCAGAAAGCTGTAGTACCTTCAGAAATTCTTTTTGTAGCTGACTCCATGACCGGTCAGGATGCAGTAACAGTTGCAGACAAGTTTAATCAGACTCTCGAAATATCGGGTGTCGTTCTTACCAAAATGGAAGGTGATGCACGAGGCGGAGCAGCACTTTCTATCAAGAATGTCACAGGGAAACCGATTAAATTTGTTGGTATTGGTGAAGCGCTTGACGCTTTGGAAGTTTTCCATCCCGACCGTGTTGCCTCTAGAATTCTTGGCATGGGTGACGTCCTTACCCTGATTGAAAAAGCAGAGGCTGTTGTAGACAAAAAACAAGCTGACCAGCTTGCTAAAAAATTACAGAAGAGCCAGTTTACGCTTGAAGATTTCCTTGATCAGATCCAACAAATCAAGAAAATGGGCTCTCTAGAGCAGATACTCAGCATGGTTCCGGGTATCAACAAGCTCAAACAATTAAAGGATGCCCCGAAGCCTGACGAGCGAGAGCTTGTTAAAACGGAGGCTATTATTCGCTCAATGACTCTTAAGGAGCGAAGAAATCATAAAATAATTAACAACAGCCGACGCCAGCGCATCGCTAGTGGTTCAGGTACATCGGTTACCGATGTGAACAGGGTGTTGAAAAGTTATTCAGCAATGCTGAAAATGATGCAGAAAATGCGTGGAAAACCAGGTGCATTTAGTGGTCAGAAACGCAGGAAGTTACCAAAAGGACTTAGAAGATAAAATATATACCAGACTCATTGGTCTGGTTTTATATCGGGTAAAATAGCCCTGTAAACCTATTCGGAGGATTAACCTGGAATGGCAGTTCGTATTCGTTTAACCAGACTTGGCAGAAAGAAACAACCTTTCTATCGTATTGTTGTGGCCGACAGTGAGTGTCCACGTGACGGTAAGTTCCTGGATATTGTCGGCACATACGATCCGATCCAGAACCCTGCAGCTATCACAATTAACAATGATAAATTGCAGAACTGGATTGGCAAGGGCGCATTGCCCACAACCACAGTGAAAAGCCTGATCAAAAAAGCATCGGTTACTGAATAATCCGGCATGGAGGAACTTATATCCTTTATCGCTAGATCGCTGGTCGATCAGCCAGACGACGTCAAGGTCACCGTCAACGATGAGGACGACAACTATACTGTCGAACTTGCTGTTGCCCCGGAGGATCTTGGCAAGGTCATAGGTAAACAGGGAAGGACAGCAAGAGCTATGCGTTCTATTCTCGCTGCCGCATCGGCTAAAGAGAATAAACGATCCAGGCTCGAGATTGTGGAGTAGTTATTTCCAAAGGTTATGCAATACCATTATTCCTATCCTGAAGAACAATATATTCTGATTGGAACTGTGGCAAAGGCTCAGGGTCTGCGTGGAGAAGTTAATATCTATGCGCTTTCCGGAGAGCCTGAAAACCTCAAGGACTACTCGAAGCTGACTCTTGTGGACAAAAAGGGGAATCTCTCTCCGGAACTTGATATTAAAAAATTCCGGGTCCAGAAAGAAAGAGCTATTGTCCTGTTTGACCAGGTTACTGACCGCACCCATGCTGAAAAACTGGCAGGCATGGGTGTTCTTCTGGCAAAAGAAGATTTACCGCAGCTTGCTGATGATGAATTTTATTGGTACCAGCTCATAGGTCTAATTGTTAGTACCATTGAAGGGCGTCACCTAGGCACTATGGAATCTGTTTTTTCTAATGGTGCTCAGGAAATTATGGTTATCAAAGGTGACGACAACGAGTACCTTGTGCCGCTGACCGATGACATTATAGTAGAACAGGATGAGGAAAAGCTAGTGATAGACCCACCTCCTGGACTGCTTGAAATTAATGTTGAAGAAAATGGCACAGACACCCTTGAATGATTTTTGATATACTGACAATATTCCCTGATCTGCTCGAATCACCATTGAATGAAGGTATAATTCGTCGGGCCAGGCAAGACAAGTTCATTGATATTCAAACAACGAATATTCGTGATTTTGCTTTTGATAAGCATGCTATGACCGATGACCGCCCATTCGGGGGTGGTGAAGGTATGGTCATGAAACCCGAACCGCTTGCTGCTGCTGTTGAACATGTCCGTGCCAGAAATGGTGCCGGCAAGGTTGTACTGATGAGTCCTCAAGGGTCTCAGTTCAACCAACGAAAGGTAGAACAGCTTGCGACCGAAAAACATCTCATTCTTGTATGCGGACGTTACGAAGGTGTTGACGAACGTTTCCGAACCAGTTATGTGGATGAAGAAATTTCAATCGGTGACTTCATTCTTACCGGCGGCGAGCTTGCAGCCATGGTAATCATTGATGCAGTTACCAGATTATTACCCGGTGTCTTAGGTTGCAGCGATTCTGCAGACAAGGATACGTTTAGCAGGAACTTGCTGAAACATTCGCAATACACTCGACCACGGGTATGGAACAATATCGAAGTACCAGCAGAATTGCTTTCCGGCAACCATGCTGAAATAGCAACTGTTCGATTTATAGAATCAGTAAAACGGACCGCTGAGTTTAGGCCTGATCTGCTCAGACGTGAAACGTTTTCGAAAGACGAAAGAAAGTTATTACGGCGTCATAGCCTGTACGACGCTATAGAAAAGCTACAAGCAGAAAGACCATCCAGGGGAACACATGAATAGAGTGAGTCTGGCCCTGGTTCACCACCCGGTAGTCAATAAAAATGGTGAAGTCATCGGCTCAGCCGTGACAAATCTTGATCTGCATGATATAGCTAGGGCTGCAAAAACATTTGGAGTGGACCAGTACTATATTACCACCCCATATGAAGAGCAGCAGCAGCTGGTGAAGGAAATAATTGACCACTGGCAGACTGGTTACGGAGCGGGGTATAATCCAGCCCGCAAGAGTGCCTTGTCAATTGTTCAACTTGCCGTATCACTTGATGCAGCTGTTGAAGAGCTGACATCGCGTTACGGGACAAAGCCACTCATCGTAACCACCAGCGCAAGAATGCACGAGAAGACATTGCCGTATGCAATTCTTCACAAAAAGATTGCCTCCGGAACCCCTGTTCTGCTCCTTTTTGGTACAGCACATGGGTTAGCCCCAGAGGTCATGGAAGCAGCTGATGCTGTACTACCTCCTATAAAAGGAAGTACAGATTATAATCACCTGTCAGTTCGTTCGGCCGTAGCGATTATTCTTGATCGGCTTATGGGCAGCTGAAGGCAAAGAAAGATACAGCTTATACGGGAATATTTTCCTATACTTCAACCTATACAAGACGTTATGAGCACAATCATCGAAAGAATTAACGAAGAGCAGATGCGCCAGGATCATCCGGATTTCCGCGCCGGCGACTCCGTGAAAGTACATATCCGCATCATTGAGGGAAACAAAGAGCGCGTTCAGATATTCCAGGGTGTCGTCATCAAACGTAAAGGTGGTACCATGGGTGCAACCTATACCGTTCGTAAGATGTCCCACGGTATCGGTGTTGAGAAAACCTTCTCACTCCACAATCCGCGTATTGAAAAAATTGAGGTTGTCACACGTGGTCGTGTCCGCCGTGCCCGTCTCTTTTACCTGCGCAGCCGTCGCGGTAAAGCTGCACGTATTCGCGAACGCGGACTTATTAAGTAGAGCTTACACACCCGCACCTCATGGGACGTGTCTTTCACCCGCTTACCTGCCCTGCAGGTAAGCGGGTGTACGTGTTTGTGGAAAACGATTGGTTCCTTCTATGGCTATAGATAATCTTTTGTTTGATTCGACGACATTAAGCAAAACGAATTTTGGCTATGAACAGTATCTTTCCAGTCACGGGTTTACCTGTGTGGCAGGATCAGATGAGGTTGGACGTGGTCCTCTTGCCGGTCCCGTTGTAGCGGCAAGTGTTATTTTACCCATCGGGTGCAACCCTTCTCTATTCATAGATTCCAAAAAGATCAGCCATCGCAAGCGATTGGAGCTTCACCAACTACTCCAAGATATCAAGGCCATAAGCGGTGTTGGTATCGTATCCGTAACCAAGATAGACACGATTAACATCCTTCAAGCCTCACTACTGGCGATGAAAAGATCGGTTGAAGCACTCTGTTCCCTGAATCACACCCCAGATTTTATACTGGTAGATGGCAAATTTGAAATTCCACTATGTACTCCCCAGCAAGCTTTGATCAAAGGTGAAAGTAAAAGTGCCTCGATAGCAGCCGCCTCCATAGTTGCCAAAGTTACCCGTGACCGCTTGATGGAAGAACTTCATAATGAGTACCCAGTTTACAATTTCAAAAAGCACAAAGGGTACCCAACCCGGGAGCATCGAACAGCCATTGCTCAATTCGGTCCTTGTGAGATTCACCGTCGATCTTTCAAAGGAGTTAAAGAATTTGTCAAATGAACGAGCCAATCTTGGTTTAGCAGGGGAATCACTGGCCACCGAATACCTTAGCCACAAAAGCTATTCCATTCTGCACAGAAACTTCAGATCTAGATCTGGGGAAATTGATATAATTGCCAAAGATGGTAAGACGCTGGTTTTTATAGAAGTGAAAACACGTCGAACAGCTAAATTCGGCTCCCCTGCTGCTGCCGTCACAGCTCGTAAACAGGCTCAGATTTCACGTGTGGCCCTGGAATATCTAGCTATCAAAAACCTCTTTGACGTACCTGCAAGATTTGATGTCGTCACGATTCTCATGCCTCGAGGCAGAGAGCCAATTATCGATATCATTACCAATGCGTTCGATCTTCAACATTCCGGATAATTATCAAGCTTGTTCCATTGCCAAAATTATTAACAGATACTTTGACTTATTACAGAGAGGCGTTACACTGATTGTATGAGCATAATAGGAATTACCATGGGCTGCCCCGCCGGGATAGGTCCAGAAATCATATTGCGATATTTTGATCAAAGGCCGTGGTCCGGAGACACTCAACCAATAGTTCTCGGTGACGCAGGTATTCTACAAAAATGTGCCGATGATCTTGCGTTACCAGCCAATTGTATTTCCTGGCACCCAGGAAAACCTGTTCCACCTCAAGGTATCCCCATATATAATATTTCGACATTACCTTTAGGCGATCATCAATGGGGTACCCCAACTTTAGCCTCTGCTTCTGCCATGGCTGAGTATATTCTTGAGGCTGTTCGATTACTCAAAGCTGGTGCTATAGATGGGATGGTGACCTGCCCGATCTCTAAAAGTGCTCTTCAAAAGGCAGGTTATGACTATCCAGGCCATACGGAAATGCTTGTTGATCTCACTGGTTCTACACACTACACCATGATGATGGCTGGTAAAACCTTGAAAGTCACCTTGGCAACTATCCATTGTTCTCTTGCCTCTGTACCTAAGCTTCTCACGGTTTCCACCATTTCAGACCTTATATTAACCACCTATACTGCATTACAGATCGATTTTGGCATTAGTAAACCACGTATTGCAGTAGCAGGTCTCAATCCACACAGCAGCGAAGACGGCCTGTTTGGTAACGAGGAAGAGCAAATTATTGTTCCGGCAATAGATAAGGCCAAAAGCCTTGGTTTTGACATCCAGGGCCCATTCCCTCCAGACACAGTCTTTTTTAAAGCAGCAGCAGGCCAGTTTGATGCCGTCATATGCATGTATCATGATCAAGGCCTTATACCCTTTAAACTTTTACACTTCAAAGATGGCGTCAATGTTACGCTTGGTCTGCCGATTGTGCGAACTTCAGTTGACCACGGCACCGCCTACGATATTGCCGGCAAAGGTAAGGCTGATGCCTCAAGCCTGGCAGCTGCTGTCACATTAGCGACACATATAAGCAATAACCGTAAACACCATAACAGAGTAACTACTGCCCCATGAACAGTTCACAGCCTGGTCGTCTTATAGTGTTTGAAGGTATCGATGGTACCGGAAAATCCACCCAGATCTCTTTACTGAATGAGTATCTTACAGAAAAAGGGTACTCCACTGTAGTAACCAGGGAACCAACGGACGGCATCTTTGGCAGAAAAATCCGCGAACTATATGTCAATCGTGGCAAGGTTAGCCAACAGGAAGAGCTGAACTTATTCCTTGATGATCGCCGTGAACATGTAGAGAATCTCCTGTTGCCTGCTCTAGTTTCTGGAAAAATTGTTTTATGCGACAGGTATTATTTGTCTACCGCCGCCTATCAGGGTGCAAATGGTTTTGATCCAGAAGAAATTCTTCGTCTCAACAAATTTGCTCCTCAACCTGATATTGCTCTTCTATTTGAAATACCCATTGAAACAAGTCTTCGCCGTATCACAGAGGGGCGCGGTGACAAGCTTAATGCTTTTGAACAGGCCGAAGCCCTGGAAAGAGTAAATAAAATCTTCACCAACCTCGACCTTCCGTATATTCATCGAATATATGCCGAAAAGAGTATTGCTAAAGTTCATCAGGATGTCATTTTAGCAATACAACACCTTCTTCCTCATCAACAAACGTTGCCGCTGGCCTGACTATGATACGACTCCGCCACCTTCTCGTCTTCATGTTCCTGTTCCTACTAATTGCTGGCAGCGCCAATGTTAGCCATGCAACAGCTGTCAATACTGTAAAAGATACTACCCCAAATGAGCTATCATGTTCCTACTTTTACTTTCTATGGGGTACCCATGCAGAATACAGTCAGCGTTTTGACGAGGCTCTTGAAGCCTTTGAAAAGGCACTAAGCTGTGACCCCACGGCTACGTACATTGAGAAAAAGCTCCCTGTCCTTTTGTTTCGCCAGGGTAAAAATGAGCTTGCTGCAGAACTTTTAAGAACAGGAATCTCCAGAGACCCTGAAGACATTGACCAATATCTCCTCCTTGCACACCTTGCAATTCAACAAAACAATCGCGATGAGGCGATTGCGCTGTATAACGAGGTTCTAAAACGTGAACCTACTAACGAAGGTGTCCGTCTGCGCCTCGCCATTCTTTCTGTTCAGCAGGATAAATTGGAAGACGCTGAAAAGATCTTTCGCAGCCTCCTTGCTGATAATCCTGAGCTATCGCTTGCAAAAATATACCTCGCACGTCTTTTGCAGATGAAAGGTGATACGCTCCTGGCAACCGAAACGTATGAAAAAGCTCTGCAGCAAAATTGGTCACCTGACCTTGTCTATGAGATTATCGACTTTTACCTTTCACAAGAAAAGTATGACGATATTTTAATACTTTACGACTCAATTCTTGACAACAACCCGAATAATGAGCGAGCCTTAATCGGGAGAATTCAAACACTACTGGCCATGGGCAGGGACGAAGATGCACTTGTTGAATTACGTAATCTTCGTGAGTCCAATGGAAATATGGACAAGCTTGATATGGCCATATCAAAAACTCTGCTTCGGCTCGGCAAGATCAGTGAAGCCACTACTATCCTGGAGGGATTGAGACAAGGGGAAGCAGCATCAGAAGCCAACTATCTTCTTGGGCTGATTGCTTTTCAAGATAAGCAACTGGCAAAATCTCTGGAATACATTAAAGCGGTCACGGCTGGTAGTGAAGAGTATGCCGATGCGGTGTATCTTCAGGTACGCATCTTTCGTACGCAGGGGGAAAATGACCTGGCTCTGTCACTACTTAAAGATGTCACTTCTGATCCCGAAAAAATACATCCACTTTTTTACGCTCTGCTTTCGTCAATCTACCAGGAGCAAGATCGCATGGACGAGGCAATGGCGATTTTAACAGCCGGAGCTGTAACCTTTCCCGAAAGCGAGCAACTCCATTTTGAACATGCCCTCTTGCTTGAACGCTCAGGGCTACGAGAGCAAGCACTTGCCTCTATGGTGCGGGTCCTTGAGATAAGCCCAGAAAACCCTGAAGCATTGAATTATATTGGTTACACTTGGGCTGATATGAATATCAACCTGGAGCAGGCCTATCAATATATTCTCCGAGCCATTAAAATGAAGCCGGAAAATGGCTTTATCCGGGATAGCCTCGGCTGGGTTGAGTACCGACTGGGTAACTTCAGCACAGCACTTGCTGAACTTCTACACGCTCTCGAACTGGAACCAAATGACCCGAACATTTATGAGCACCTTGGAGATGTGTACATTGCACTCAAACGACCTGCTGATGCGCGTAAAGCATATCAAAAAGCTCTCGACATGCTCAAGGACCAGAAAGCATTGAAAATTATACAGAATAAGCTTGATGAACTCTAGCCTCATTCTCATTACATCTCATATGTACATAAAACCGCGTATTACCCTTTTCTGCATTGCCCTTGCACTTCTTACCACCATAACCGGATGTGCCAGAAAGCCATGGCGAGATCCCATCACCGGAGATGGGAAAGAGATTGTCATAAAGGTGATGGAGGAAATACAGCAGGCAGAGAGACAGCGAAGCATCTGCATAGATTCAGATGTAAATATCTTTTTCACCTCTCACGTAAAGAACCAGGCCATAGGTGGCTACCTCCAGCTTATGCAGCCTAAGTTCCTTAAATTCATATCATCTAATCCGCTTGGTCAGCCACTTTTGGCTTTCGTCAGTGACGGAAATAGTGCCCAGCTGGTCAACACGTTTGAGCAGCTTTTTGTTGACGGAGATCTTGCTGCATTTGCAACGTACTATGACCTTCATCCCATAATCCGAAAAGGCGACTGGGTTAACTGGCTGACCGGACGTCTGCCTCTTAACAGCAGGATTACGCGTATCCGTGAAGACAAGGCTCAACGCGGTGTCTGGGTCAGCATAGAAAATGAGCAGGAGAAGGACATCAAAAATGCGCTGTCTGAACACCTCTTAATAGATCTTAAAAACAGACAGCTTACAGACAGGGTAGTAACTAACAACACGGATAAAATAGAAGCTCGGATCGCCTACAGTGACTGGCTAGAGAGTGACTCTGAAACGTTATCCAGACAACCGGGCCAGATCACAGTGACAGAGCTTGACTACGGAGGCAAGCTTGTACTGAAGTTTTCTGATTTACAAGCAATGGCCTACTGCAGAGACAGTGATTTCACACTTAAACGCCCATCGGGGTATCGCTATGAACAACTTTCAGAAGGCAAGTAACGATACACTCTCTTCTAACAGAACGAGTGTACTTACATCAAACTATTCTTCAAGAGTATTTACAATCAAGACAAAGAGATTGTCTTCTTTGAAAAACACCTGCTGTAGATCGTAATTATTGCCGACAACCAAATCGAGCACCACGCGCACTCCAGCCAGTTTTTCATCTCCAATGAGTCTGACTCTTTTCACGTAGTTGCCATTGGTCTCCATATCTGTTTTCACCCCTTTTCCCAGACGGGCATTGGCAAAATCACAGTAAATTTTAGGTGGATCCTTTTCCTCTGTAGAGATTTCGGGAGGATGAAAGTCATTTAACTTGAGAAGCACCATCTCACCACTTTGGCTGAACTCATTATCAAATGAAACATCGACAAGGGCAGAATATTCATCAGGAACATTCTGATCTACTTCATTATCTGCTAATTCTCTTTTTTTGGTATCTGCGATATCTTCTTCAGTTGTTACCGGTTCTTTAACGATCTCTGTGCTAGATTGATCCTGTCCGATTTTTTCAGAAATTTCTAATTGTGATGTTTTCACCTTGCCCTTTTCCGAAGCAAGAACAACCGGGGCTTTATCTGGAGCCTTAGGCGGTAAAAGTGAGACGTTTGATGTTTTTTCAGCAGTTGAAATTGATATTGAGAGAAGATTGCTCGTAACCTCAAAACCCTGACTCCACTGTATGCTGCTACCTTGTACCAGATCAACAACAACACGTGTTTTTCGTTTTGGTGTATTATGGAAACCTATTCTGATACCACGTACATGAGCCCCACCTTCGACAGGAACAGTGGATTTCCCGGCATAGGTCGTTTCGGCAAAGTCGAGAACAAGTCGGGGTTTTTCCCCATCAAGCATGAAAATGTGAGGGATTTGGGCATCATTAAGTAGGAATTGCACAAGCTCAGTTCCATTGCCCACATTTTTATAGGAAACACTCTTGACAACTGAACCTGCTTGCTGACTAGATGCAGTTTGAGCAATACCTATAAGCAAACTCATACATGTCAATATAGCGACTAAAAACTTCATACCCAGTAACCTTTTGTTTCGAAAATAAAAATTATCTCTATTTTCTTTATTGACTATAACATATACTTTTCATTAACTTATGATCGCTTGAAAAGTCAATCAAATTCCAGTAAATGGTAGAGTTGACAGAGAACACGCAAGACTTCTTACTTCCTGGCTGTTCCCTCCCAATCAATCCTCACCTCAGACACGAGATACCTCAATGACCCATGCATCAATTTTCTCCCAGGTAGTAAAACCTGGGCGTTACCTTGGCAGTGAATATAATTCTATACAAAAAGAGTGGGACCATGCACTTGTGCGTTGCGCACTACTCTTCCCTGACCTCTATGAAATCGGCATGTCCCATCAGGGTTTGCAAATTCTTTACCACTTGTTGAACAGCCAGCAGGAGATCATTGCCGAACGGAGCTACTGCCCTGACAAGGATGTTGAAAAACTACTCAGAAGCCGAAAAGAACCCCTCACCTCACTAGAATCAGGCCACCCCTTAAAAGACTTTGATATTCTTGGTATTACTCTACCCTATGAATTGTGCTACACAAACATTCTGACTATTCTCGATTTGGCTGGTATTCCTTTTTTCGCCAAGGATCGAAGTGATACATTCCCAATCCTGCTTGGTGGTGGCGCTTGCGCAATGAACCCTGAGCCGGTGGCTGATTTTTTTGATGCCATCCTGCTTGGCGATGGTGAGGAGGCAATTCTCGACATCGCCAAAACAGTTGCCACAGCACGTCAGGAAAAAATCGATAAGTCTCTTCTTCTTGATCGCCTAGCTGCAATAGAGGGTGTCTATATCCCATCTTTCTTCCAACCTGAGTATGAGACAACTGGTCATATTTCCGGTATCCGCATGGTTAGAGGAAAGCATACAGAGATCTCCAGGCGTGTTCTTCCCGACCTCAGTCAAACTGACCATTTACTTCATCCCATTGTACCCAATGCCAAAATTGTCCATGACCGCCTTGGAGTTGAAATTGCCCGTGGCTGTACCCGGGGCTGCAGGTTCTGTCAGGCTGGTATCACCTACAGGCCTGTTCGCGAACGTACTCCGGAACAGATTGTCTCATTGTCTAAAAAAGGTATTGAAAATTCAGGTTTTGAGGAGATGGCACTACTCTCACTTTCTACTGGTGATTATTCCTGCTTAGGAGAAGTGCTACCTCAGCTTATGGATCAGTTTGCTGATGAGTATGTCTCCGTTGCCGTGCCATCTATGCGTGTTGGTACGCTTACTCCCGAAATAATGGACCAGATCAAGCGCGTCAGAAAAACTGGTTTCACCCTTGCTCCCGAGGCAGGCAGTGAGCGTTTACGAAGAGTTATCAACAAAGGTATTACAGAAGAAGATCTACTCGAAGCGTGTCGAGCAGCATTTAATTTAGGCTGGAAACACATGAAATTCTATTTCATGATCGGTCTGCCTACTGAAACAATGGAAGATATGGATGAAATCATTCAGCTAGTAAAGAAATCTAGCTGGGAAATCAGCAAGGTAGCCAAAGGAAAAAAACAGATCAACGTCAGTGTCGGCACCTTTGTTCCAAAACCGCATACACCATTCCAATGGAACCGCCAGCTCTCAATCGAAGAAAGCCGAGACCGACTTTCACATCTTAAAAAGAATATGCCGCGAAAGGGCTGTAACATGAAATGGCACAGCCCGGAACAGAGCTTTCTTGAAGGTGTTTTTTCTCGTGGGGATCGTAGACTTGCCAAACTTATTCATAATGCATGGCTTGCAGGATCACGCCTTGATGGCTGGGGAGATCATTTTAATCTGGCCAAATGGCGCGAAGCCGCTACAAGCAGTAATCTGAATCTTGAATTCTACCTGCGCGAACGTGAGCGAAATGAAATTCTCCCGTGGCAACACCTGCAGACCGGTGTCGACAGTGACTTCCTACTTGATGAGCTAGACAAGGCACTCAATGAAGTTTACACCCCTGACTGCCGCTATCATGGTTGCCAGCAATGCGGTCTTTGTGATTTTGATACCATTCAACCTATTGTACACAACCCGGTTGAACCAGGGCTCCATAACCAACAACCAGTTTCTGCAACACAGCAGCGAGTCGATAAGCGTTCTATTCCAGCCCACGATGAAAATCACTTTAAATATATTGTCCATTATAGCAGATCAGGAAACATTTGTTATCTCGGACATTTAGAATTTCTTCAATTGATTTTCAGGGCACTTCGCCGGGCAGGAATCGTTACCAATTTTTCTAAAGGATTTAACCCTTCTCCAAAAGTTTCTTTCGCCCCCGCCCTTCCTGTTGGTACCCGTAGTGCATCAGAATTCTTCTTAATGGACCTTCCAGAACTGTTGGCAAATCCCGCAGAAACCGCTGTTCATTTAAGTACTAAACTTCCACCAGGCCTTGAGGTCACAAAAATTGAACTCCATTCGGGTAATCTCCCTCAGGTTATTGAGAACACATACACCCTTAAGCTTCCACATGACATTAGTGAAGATGAGGCCGGGTTGATCAACACCTTCATGGATTCTGATGAACTTGTCATCCACCGAGTACGAAAGGGTAAAGAACGACATATTAATATCCGACCTCTCATTAGCTCATTAGACCGTCTGAACCATGATACCTTACTTATGAAAGTTATCAGTAAAAGTGGTGCTCCAGGAATCAAGCCCAGCGATGCACTCCAGCATATACTGCACCTGGAGGAATCAATCGCTGTAGCAGCAGTTGTAACTAAAACGGGCTGGGAGGAGTTACCGGAAAGTTGATCAAACTTGCCTTTTTAAACAGTTATATGGTACGACCTATGTTTGATATTTCGGCTTGTGGAAACGGTATGAAATATTTGGACGTTTTCTGTAATACTTGGAAATACAGCAGTATACTGCTCTCATTATAACCGTATATACAGACAAGGAGATTCCATGGAGAAAAAGATCGTTCTTCGCGATGACCAGATGCCCAAGGAGTGGTACAACGTAATTCCGGATATTCCTGGCGGTCTGCAGCCACCACTTGACCCTGAAACAAAACAGCCGATGGGTCCGGAGAAACTTGGCGCTGTCTTCCCCATGGGCCTGCTTGAGCAGGAAATGTCCAGTGACCGTACCATCGATATTCCTCAGGAAGTGCTAGATATTTATAAAATCTGGCGCCCTGCGCCGCTGGTACGTGCTTACAACCTCGAAAAGGCTATCGGTACCAAATCCAAGATCTTTTTCAAGAACGAAGGAGTATCTCCTGTAGGTTCTCACAAGGCAAACAGCGCTGTTCCGCAAGCATATTATAATATGAAGGAAGGGGTAAAGAGACTCGCTACCGAAACAGGAGCCGGCCAATGGGGCTGTGCCCTCTCTTTTGCTACCTCCAAATTTGGTTTGGACTGTAAAGTGTATATGGTGCGGGTTTCTTTTGATCAAAAACCTTACCGTAAATCCATGATGCAAACCTTTGGTGCAGAAATCATACCCAGTCCCAGCGAAGAAACCCGTACCGGCAGGAAGATTCTCGCAGAATTTCCAGATACACCCGGTTCATTAGGGATTGCCATATCAGAGGCGCTTGAGGATGCCGCAGGTCGAGAGGATACAAAATATGCTCTTGGTTCAGTCTTAAACCATGTCTGTATCCATCAGTCCATCATTGGGCTTGAAGCAAAATTACAGATGGAACTGGCAGGGGAATATCCGGATATTATTATTGGCTGCTGCGGTGGTGGATCTAACTTTGCAGGTATTGCTGCCCCATTCATCCCTGACAGCCTTGATGGGAAAAAAATTCGTTTCCTCGGTGTTGAACCCGCATCATGCCCTTCTTTAACCATGGGAAAGTTGGCATATGACTTTGGTGATGTGGCCCAGACTACCCCACTACTCTATATGTATACACTGGGACATGACTTCATCCCTCCCGGAATTCACGCCGGTGGATTACGCTACCATGGTATGTCTCCGATAATTTCTGCTCTTGTTCGTGAAAAAATAATTGAGCCTCTTAAGGTACACCAACTTGAGTGTTTTGAGGCAGGTGTCCTTTTTGCCAGGGCAGAAGGCATTATTCCTGCCCCTGAAACATGCCATGCGATCAGAGGTGCCATTATCGAAGCAACCCGTGAGCCTGATAAGCCCCAGACCATTCTTTTCAATTTTTCAGGGCATGGCCTGATCGACATGGCCAGCTATGACAAATACTTTGCAGGGGAATTACATAATTACGATTACCCGAAGGAGCAAATAGCAAAGTCTCTGGCAAACCTGCCAAAAATCTGAAAGTTTAGAACCCTCTTGCCTCTTATAGGAAAGAGGGTTTATTCCCGTTATATGAAAACGAACCTGTCAAACCTGCTCATATTACTATTGCTGCTCCTCGTGTTTTTGCCAGGTACAGTATTAAGTGCCATTCTGCCGCATGATAAAATTCAGAACGGAGGGTATATCCTTTTCAGGAATGGGAACATTCTGGAAAAGTATCAAGCTGATAGACTTTTTATCCCAGCCTCAACCATTAAACTTCTGACAGCTTTTTCAGCACTTAAAACACTTGGCGACAATTTCAGATTTATCACCTCGTTTTACCTCGACAGCAACCACACCCTTTATATTGAGGGAAGTGGTGACCCTACCCTCACCACTGAATCACTTATTGAGATAGCAAAAGAGCTCAAAAAAAGAGGCGTAACTACTATTTCAGGCTATGTCCTTGACGGCTCTGCATTTCAACTTGAGCAGCAGTTACCCGAAGGTTCTGAGAACTCAACAAATCCATATGATGTAGCCAACAGTGGGCTGGCTGTCAACTTCAACTCAATAGGCCTCAGAAAACATAAAGATGGTACCGTCTCGTCATCTGAAGAACTCACTCCAATCACTCCTCTTGGTATAGAGATTGGCCAGCATCTATCTCCTGGAAAACACCGGGTCAATATCAATGCGTTTCAGTTACGAGAAACACTCCCTCTGCCACTTAGGTACAGTGCGGAATTGCTACATGCCCTGGTTCTAAAGGAGGGTATCAACTCAAAGGCAATTATGCGTCAGGGAGTTGCTACCAAAAGAGCAACAATGATCTACCAGCATACGTCAACAAAATCGGTGAGAGAAATCGTCAAAACCTGTTTACATGTTTCCAACAACTTCATGGCGAACCAACTGGCGCTCACGGCTGGAGCCGTACAATACGGATACCCTGCAACCTGGGGTAAGACCAGGAAACTCCTCCAGGATTATGCCACCCATGTCATTGGTATTTCGCCTAAAGAGCTACAGGTAGTAGAAGGATCCGGGCTCTCCAGAGACACGAAGGCGACTCCTGCCGCTATGTTAAAACTTCTACGAGTATTCGAGGGATATCGCGACCTTCTCCCTCTGAAGCAGGGCACTCAACTCAAGTCCGGTACCATGAAAAACGTCTATTGCTATGCCGGTTACCTTGATAGCCTGGAAGGAACAGTTCTCTTTGTGATGCTTTTAAACCAACCTCTCAATACACGAAAAGACCTTTTAGCAAGCCTCAGACAACGTTTTCTACCCAAAATCACACGCCGGAAAACGAACTCACCGATGCGACAATAACAGTTCATTCCATCTCAACATCCTGACCAGATTTCATTCCAGGAAGCGATGCCTTCGAGGCGCTCCAATACATTTTTTTACACTTGCTTTTTCCCTATCAGTTTTATACCCTTTCATCTGAAATTTTAAGTTTATACCTCATATTCTGCCTTCAAGGAAGGCCATTCATGTCTGATCAACTTTTCAGCACATACTTCATACAAGGGAAACTGAACAGTGGTAAAAAAAATCAGAACAACAGGACTCATTTTCTTTTTCACCTCCGCCTCTATGTTACTCACAGCCTGTACCGCTCCTGATGGGAATGTGGATGAGGGAAAACGATGGTTCGCAATGCATAACTGTTCCGCTTGCCATGGCGATAACGGCAATAACGGTCGGGCTGCCCAAATATCCGCTACAGATATGAGTTTTGGCTCTTTCGTCAAGTACTTACGAAATCCTGACTCTCCAAGTATGCCAAAATTCACAGAAGAAAAAGTGTCTGAGGAAGATGCTGCAGATATATACGCCTGGCTTAAAAGCATGCCACAGTAACATACTCATCCAACTTGTAATAAAGGTAACCTTATTTTCCGCAAGTTTAAAAAAGGGCAAGCCAAGCTGACAAGAATGCTTATTATCCTTTTAGGAGACAGCACGTTACAGACATACTGTCTGGTTAATTCCCATTACCAAAATGGGACCCTATTGAAGAAAGGAGGCGTCCATGATTGAAGGGCTTTACACATTTCTCGAGACAGTAGGTTTCACTCATCCACTGCACCCTATAATGGTACATATTCCAATGGGTATGATTATTGGTGCTGTTCTTTTTTCCCTAGCAGGCACCGTATGGAAAAAACATAATCTTGCCCAAACAGCATATCACTGCTCAGTTTTAGCGCTTGTTTTTATCCTTCCAACTATCATTTCTGGTATTCTGGACTGGCAAGGAAAACTTGGTGGAGAGTGGGAAATGCTGATCATCATTAAAATGATTCTTGGCGTGGTACTCACGGCACTGCTTACTGTTGCAGTGATATTCAAACATAATGGAGCTGAGCCCAAAACGCTTCTTATTATCTATCTGCTTTGTATGGCTTGCGCCGGTGGGCTTGGTTTTTCTGGAGGAGAACTTGTTTACGGATAAGACTACCTAATCACTTCACGGGAGCTGAGAGTTCTCACCTCCCGGTAGTAGCCTTTTCATTTTCAGGACAAAACGTTAACGGTGCTAATATCCCATCACCGTTTCATCATCTGTAAGATACCAAGCACAATCAACAGTGCCGGCCACCAGTCTTTCAAGACCTCTTTTAACTGACCAATGTGTATCATACCAAGATTGGACAGCAACAATAATGCTCCGACAACAATGAGAACAATTGGACCAACACTAACTCGCATAACTCCCTCGTAAATATAATTACCTGCTGTGATATAACACCAACGAACAATTTTACAGTTTGTTCTCCTGAACCAGTCCCGTATCCGGATGCCAACGCTCTATCCGCAAATGGTCTGGAAATGCATAAGGCTTAAAAACAGATTTACCCATAAGCATCCGTAAACACTCTTCAATTCCCTCCGCAATGGTAGGGTGAGGATAAATACTTTTTAACACATCCAAAGCCCCCTTTCCCTGATCCATAAAATGGGCAATGGACATTATTGTGCTCGATACCTGCGGCCCGGCAGCCCGCATCCCCAATATACGTAACTGTTCGTCATCTGTAACTATTATTTTTACAAAGCCGTGTGTTGCCCGCATTGCTATAGCACGGTTACAAAGCACGTTTGAATAATACGCAACCTTATAGGGAATTTTCTGGCGTCGGCAGGCCTTTTCGTTCAAACCCACGGCAGCAACAGCCGGCGAAAAGAACATCACCGTTGACATATTTTCATAATTTAAAGGCCAGCGCTTCTGCCCAAACATATGTTTTACTGCGTAGCGCCCTTCCATCTCAGCAATATTGACAAGCGCGGGATGGTGGGTAATATCACCGGCAGCATAAATGTTGTCCATAACACAACAGTTTTCATCTGTTTTCAATATTCCCGGGTTCTCTGTATTTATCCCAAGAACTTCAAGGCCTATATTTGAACGATCGAAACATCGGCCGATAGAGATAAACGCTGCATCTGCTTCGATGACTTCAGAGTGCCCATCTTTGAAATCTAACGTCACCTGAAGATGCTCAGACTTGTTCAGAATATCACGAAGCTGGGCAGAATGAATAACCTTTACCCCGTTTCGTACCAGATTTTCACTGACAAAGTCGGAAACATCTTCATCTTCATAGGGGATAACACGGTTGGCGTGATCAACCAGATAGACGACAGTCTGGCTGAAATTAGAAAAAATACTGGCATATTCACAACCGATAATACCCGCGCCGATAATCACCAGCCGCTCCGGGAAGCACTGAAGGTTCAAAATACCATCTGAGTTGAAAACTCGTTGCTGATCAAGCAGAATATTAGGGAAACTTCGTGGTTTGGTTCCAGTGGCGATGAGAAAATACTGTGCTCGAATCCTTTCCGTTCGTCCATCTGGGTAGGTGATTTCCACTTCATTTTTTGAGAGAAACTTCCCCCAGCCATTCTTTAAAGTCAAAGATCCGGGGCCATCCCAACGCTGTGGAGAAAAGGTCTCGATCTGAGAAAGCATCTGATATTGCTTTTCTTTAGCTGCCTGTAAAACAGTTCTCCGTACTGCACAGTAATCCACCGAAAGACCATTGGCTCTGTATCCGCGATCTTGTTTGTTGGCAATGGAATAATCCTTTGAGATTTCCCACATAGTCTTAGAAGCCATTGCGCCCCACATAATGCCGGCACCTCCGATTTCAGCTCCCTCTACAATGCAGATATGTTTACCAAAATCAAAAGCGCGCATTGCCCCGGAAAAACCTGCCGGACCACACCCTAATACACACAAATCGAAAATTTCAGGGACTTCTTGAGCCATAGCTACTTCCCTCCTGCTATGAAAACATTATGTTTGGCAGCATGTTTTCGCTTAAGGCAATATTGCAGACACTATAGCATTCCAACTCCAAGATCAACGCCAGCCACAGCCTGCTATCTCTACATTGTCTCATATCGCTACCCCCTATACTATCCACTGGAGAGAGATGGTGGAGATTATTTGATTTCTTTGTGAAAATCAAACCAGTATACTGCTAGTCTCATTAATTCTATCACTTCACTTTAAAACCAGATACATCTTCATGAAAATTCTGCACACTTCAGACTGGCATTTAGGCCGTTCTCTCTTTGGCCGGAAACGTTATGACGAGTTCGCCTCATTTCTCAATTGGCTCCTCACCACCATTGAGTTACACCAGGTCGATGTACTCATTATTGCAGGCGATATTTTTGATACAAGTACTCCGAGCAACAGGGCGCAACAGCTTTACTTTCAGTTTTTAAAGGATGTCTCAACAGGGTGCTGCCAACACGTTATTATAATCGGCGGCAACCATGACTCTCCTTCCCTACTTGAAGCTCCTCGGGAACTGCTTCGTTTCTTTCAAGTACACGTTATAGGAAGCGCTGCTGAAAACCCAGCTGATGAGATTATTACTCTTACAAATGCTGATGGCAATACTGACCTTATCGTCTGTGCTGTACCATATCTCCGTGATCGTGACATTCGTAAAGCCCAGGCTGGTGAAACCCTTGATGACAAAAGCCGTAATCTCATAGACGGCATTGGTGCACACTACCGACAGGTAATAGAAATTGCCGAAAAGATCAGAAATTCAGCAGACAACGTTCCGCCCATCATTGCTACTGGCCATCTTTTTGCCGCCGGAGGGAAAAAAGTAGAGGGCGACGGTACGCGCGATCTTTACGTAGGCTCTCTGGCCCATGTGGATGCATCAATCTTTCCGGATACCCTCTCCTATCTGGCTCTTGGGCATCTGCACAGTGCCCAGACTGTTGGAAATCGTGACACTATTCGCTATTGCGGCTCACCCCTGCCTATGAGCTTTAATGAAGGGGGGAAAGAAAAATTCGTACTGGTCGTCAGCATAGATAATGATAAGGTTACCATTGAAAATATATCTGTTCCAACATTGCAGGCACTCGAAAGTATCCGTGGTGATCTTCCGCAACTCCTTGCAGAAATCGAAATGCTCAAGGAACGACAAGAGCCGATCTGGCTGGAAATCCAGTATGAAGGTGAGGAAATTGTCACACACCTTCAGGAGACCTTACACAAAGCGGTCACCAACAGCTCACTAGAGATTCTTCGCATTGTCAATAACCGGTTAATAGCCAGGGCTCTTCAACAGAATAGCCCACAGGAGTCTTTGGACACAATGTCAGAAAGTGCCGTTTTTCTTCGTTGTCTAGAAACTCACCAAGTGCCGGAAAACCAGCGTGAAGAGCTGATTCAGATTTTTCAACAAACCCTGCAGGAACTTGCAGACGAGGATACATTGGCGGAGTAATAGCCCACAACTATATTATCATGAAAATACTCACCATACGCTTCTGCAACATCAACTCACTTGCTGGTAATTGGTGTATTGACCTCACTGATCCGGAATACAGTTCTGATGGTATATTTGCCATCACCGGCCCAACAGGTGCCGGTAAATCGACAATTCTTGACGCTATCTGCCTCGCTTTATACGGTCAGACTCCGCGACTAAAAGTGATATCCAAGTCAACCAATGAGCTTATGACCAGACAGACCGGCGAGTGCTGGTCAGAAGTTGAGTTCTACACCTCTAAGGGCAGGTACCGTTGTCACTGGGGCCAGCATCGCGCCCGCAAAAAACCAGAAGGTGAGCTGCAACAACCACGTCATGAAATTGTTGACTGCATCAGTGGAAAGCCGCTTGAAACGAAAATGAAACTGGTCGCCCAAAAAGTAGTAGACGTGACCGGAATGGATTTTAATCAGTTCACCAGATCAATTCTCCTTGCGCAGGGTGAGTTTAACGCATTCTTAAAAGCCAACCCTGATGAACGTGCTCCCATACTTGAACAAATTACCGGGACCGATATTTACAGTAAAATATCTAAAAAAGTACATGATCGTAAAAGTGAAAAACAGAGCGAATATAAGCAATTGAAGTCAGAATGTGATGGGTTTATACCTCTCGATGACAAACAACTAACGGGGATAGACGAACAGCTTTCAATGCTCTCACAAAAGGCCGCTGACACCAGGAAAACTATGGCGACCTTCCAGACAATGATCGAATGGTACGCTGCTCAGGAAAAACTCCAAAAAGACATAGATCTGCGCAGTCATGAACTTTCACAACAGCAGACTCGGTGGGAGGCGATGGAACCGCAGCGCCTTCAGCTTGCCCAGGCTGAAAAAGCTAAAAAGCTAGAACCGGACTATGGTCGCCTGCAGGATCAGCAAAAAAATCAGCAGCAGGAACACAAAGAACACTCCACAGCATTTGCACGTTTAGGGCAGCTCACCAATGAACTCCAAAAAACAACCCTCGCAGAATCGTATGCCCAAAAAGAGACAGTTGCCCTAAAGGCTGAAGTGAAGAATCTGGATACTGTACTTCGCCAGGTACGTATCCTCGATCAGAAGATTCAGAGCCTTACCGAGCAGAAAAATGAACGAGATAATGAAATTACTGTTATCTTTCAAAATAAGCAGGAACTCGAGTGTTCTTTTCAAAAGCTGTCAGAGCAGGTAGTATCGATAGAGTCAGATATTACCATGCTCAAAAAATACAAAGAACAACACTCTGCAGACCAGCGACTGGTTGAGGAGTTCAGTGGCATTCGTCAGCAACTTGAACTCTTAAATGAATTGCACACCCAAACTTCATCCACAGCAACTCAGATATCCATTCTTCAAAAAGATGTTGATCAACGTGCCGTAATTATCACGTTGAACAAACAGAAAGTAGCTGCCTTTATCATAGAGCAGCAAGAGATGGCGACGGTTGAAAAAGATCTGAAACAACAGTTGACACTACTTCTTGGCGACCTTTTACTCGATCAATTGTATGAAAAAGCATCAGCTCTACAGGAAAAACTTTTCCAACTTAAGCAGACAGACAGCCTTGCTACCCAACGTGCAAAAACAACCCAGGAACTGCAGGACAGTAATGACAGAGAAAAACGTATAAATAGCGATTTGCAGAAAACACAAAACACTCTACGCAGTACCCGGGAAGAAATTACTCTTCGCAAAAATTGTGTAGTAAAACAGCAGCAAATTGTCTTACTGGCCAGTAAAGTTCGTGATTACACCGAGCAGCGTACTATGCTCCACGACGGCCAACCATGCCCTCTTTGTGGATCTCTTACTCACCCTTTCAAAAATACAACCGGTCCGGTACTCACCGAAGAAGAGTTGCAATTGAAAAAGGACCTAGCCCTTCTGGAAGAAGTACAACAGAAATTAGCGACACTCCAGGCAACTGAAGCCAGTTATCATGAAAAACTGGCACAATGCTCCAGAGAGAAAACTTCCAAAACACTAGAAATAGAGAATATTACCTTATCGCTTAGCAAGTATTGCGAGCAGTTAGCGTTGCAGCCAAATGATGCAATTCAAGGCGAGATACTTGATCAAACAAACCATCTACTTCGAGAGCAGGTGAGTCTTCGGCAAACCATTCGGGATGCACAAAACATTAAAGATAAACTCGACAAGACCAGTGCCACAAAAAATAAGCTTGAACAAAACACCCTCAAGGCCCAGCAAGAATTACAGAAACTGATCCATGACCTTGATAAGTTGCAAATGAACGTGCAACGGCAGAAAACAGAGCGAGCAGAACTTGAAGAGCAACTCGATAACAAACAGAAACAGCTCGTACATCTTCTCAAACCATACGGAGAGATTGAGCTTTCTCGCAATAATTTTCAGTCGGATGTTGTACGATTAGAGAAAAAACGAACGCTTTGGCTGCAAAATGAAGAGAAATTCCAACAGGCGACCAGGCAACTTCTGGAAACACGTACCAGACAGACAGGTAATCTCGAGCAGTTAAAAAAACAGCAGGGCGTTTATAAAGAGAAGCAGGCATACTTAACACAACTTGCAGCATCTCTTAATGCTATCAGCAAAGATCGCTATCTCCTGTTTGGCGACAAGATTGCCGATGAAGTTGAACAGCAAATTCTTGCAAAACTGGAAAAATCTGATCATGGACTAGCGGCACTGCAAAAACATCTTGTCGAACTCCAACAGCAACATGCTGCACTTCAGGAACGAGAGCAGACGCTCAAAAAGCGCATTACTGAGCGTTCTTTACTGTTGCAGGAAATGAATAGAAACTTTCATTCCGCTCTTATTGAAACAGGATTTAGCGATGAAAAGGGTTTTATTGCCAGTCGCCTCAACTCATCTACCTACTCTGAAATTGAAGTTGCACTACAGGAACAAAAGAAAACTATAGATGAGCTGAAAGCGTTGTTACAATCCTCTTCAACTTCCCTTGCAGAAGAAAAGAACAAGAAACTGACAGAAATTTCACCAACAGATCTTCTCACCCTATTGACTGATCAACAGAATCTTTTTGCCGTAGTTCAGCAGGAAACAGGGGCTCTCAATCAACAAATCCTCAATAATGAGCAACAGCAAAAACTTCACTCAGTAAAACTCAAACAGCTTACGACCCGAAAAACAGAACTTGAGCGCTGGGAGCGTCTCCATGAACTCATCGGCTCAAGTGATGGTAAAAAATTCCGTAACTTTGCTCAGGGTCTCACTTTTGATATCATGATTACCCATGCTAACAGCAGCCTCCAGAAAATGAGTGATCGCTACCTGCTGATGCGAGATGTATCCCAACCACTTGAGTTGCAGGTTATTGATAATTATCAGGCCGGTGAAATTCGCTCTACCAAAAATCTTTCCGGCGGTGAAAGTTTTATCGTCAGCATGGCGCTGGCTCTTGGACTTTCCAATATGGCCAGTCATAATGTCCAGGTTGACTCGCTTTTTCTCGATGAAGGGTTTGGCACACTCGATGAAGATACCCTCCAGATAGCTCTTGACACGTTAGCAAGTCTTCAACAAGATGGCAAAATTATAGGAATCATCTCCCATGTTAATGGTCTGCGGGAAAGAATATCAACTCAGATACGAGTAAGCCGTGGAACCGGTGGTTTCAGTACACTTTCTGGCCCAGGTACTGGTAGGTTAGCAGATAAAAATGCTCCATAGCACGCAATGCTGACGGCTCAAATTTCATTTTGATTATTTATTCAAACTCTGCTACTAGTTGTTGAATATCAATACATTTTTCCTTTAACGGTTACCTATCATTTTATGACTCTTTCAACAACGATAACTCCATCATTCACAAATCTTAATAACCTGCCGTCCTTGCCACAAACACTTGTTGAGTTGATCGAAGCGTGCAACAGTAGTGATGTAGATATCATTGCTGTTGGTGAGATTGTGGCCAGAGATGTAACCATCAGTGCCAGGATTCTTCAGCTGGCCAATTCTGCATTTCTGGGTACCAAGGCAGCGTTTAATGATATCGAACAGGCAGTAATTTACCTTGGCATAGATACAGTCCGAAATCTTGCAGTTTCAGTATCAGTTCACGAGGCTTTAAGTACCCAAAAAGGTACCGCATGCATGAACATGCCCAATTTCTGGTACCATGCTCTATATACAGCTCTGCTTGCCAAAACACTTGCTGAAGCAGCAGAGTATGATAGCCCTGCTGAAGCATATCTTGCAGGGCTTCTCCACGATCTCGGGAAACTGTTACTCGCTTCAAATTTCCCTGAAAAATACCCAACCATTTCACATGGAAATCCGCTGCAGCTGGCTGAAAGAGAACGTCATAACCTCGGCGTAAGCCATGCCGAAGCCGGTGCACTTCTTGTTCGCCACTGGAACCTTCAGGAGAATATCGCTAAAGCTATTGAATCTCACCACCATGATCAGGAGTCTTTGGAAAATGCTTTACCGCTGACTCAGATTGTGCATCTTGCGAATGACCTCGGCCAGACTCTTCCAGACAGTAATGACAGTGTACCTTCTCTTATCCTGTCACTCAGCCCAGAAGCGATCGAGGATTGCCGTCTACAGACTCTCCAGACGGTTGAGGATATTGCCCAAGCCATGGGAATAACAGTGAAGAGACCGGAAGAAATTGAGCCGACGCAACAAGAAAATCCCGCAACTCAGGCACTGCAAGAGAAGGTAGGTTCAATAACACAAATTTACGGTGCTTTGGATAACCTCCTCAAAGCAGATAACCGAAATAGAATTTGCAGGGTCATGGAAGAAACCTTACAAATCCTTTTTGGCGTCTCCCACAGCTTTATTATTCTACCTGTTGGATCATCTGACCAAGGCAGAATTGTCATGTCTCCAGCTAACCCGCTTCAACCGCATAGCCTGGACATTCCCCTACCGGAAGTGGGTAGCTCATCTGTTCTAGAAAAATGTCGTTCTGAAGGGTCTGTCTGCTTTGCCTCGAGCCAAGATAAAGCCAGTCAATTGAGCGATGACGACCACACACTTATCTCTTTTCTTGGCTGTGAAGCATTAGTGGTCCTGCCAATACCTATTCAGGGTCCAGCCAGAGGTGTTCTGGTCGTCAGCCTATCTCATAAACAATGTGGGCGATTAGCACCTGATGTGACATCACTTCGATTACTCGCAGACCACTGTGGTGCCCGGTTCCAACTTGAGCAGATTCAACAGCAGCGATTAGCTGACATTACTCGTAAAGAACTAGAGGCGGTAGAAACCATAACATCTTCTATTGCTCATGAGATCTCTAACCCGCTTGGCATCATTCAAAGCTATCTTGCTGTTATAGAACGCAAAATAGCCAAACAAACAGACACCACACATGACATTCAGCTCATCAGTGATGAAATTGAACGAATCAGCACCATTGTTCGGCAGCTCGAAAACATCTCAACTCTCAGCAGCCCCAAACCTGTTAAAACAACACGCCTTGACAATCTTTTACGAGATGTTTTAACGTTTTTCAGAGAGTCCATTTTTCAAAAGCGTAAAATCGACGTTTCCATAAAACTCCAGCCTCAGACTCGTTCACTCCCAGTCCCAACTGACATCATCCGGCAGGTGCTGACAATACTGTTTACCAATGCTGCGGACAGCCTTCCCAATGGCGGAAAAATAACGGTTAATAGTGCCCTGCTTGAAGAATCTACTAAAGCTATTGACGGTGATATACTGCAGCTCTCTATAAGGGATAACGGACCTGGGATTGATTCTACCATCGCAAACTCTTTATTCAATGCAGGGATTACCACCAAAAGTGATGGTCACCTTGGTCTTGGCTTAAGCATTGCTCGGAAAGTACTCATTGATAATAGTGGGAGCATAACCTGCGAACCAACTCAAGAAGGAGGCGCCCTTTTCATTTTGACAATTCCAATACCTCTATAGCTTTTAACAGGGTCCAACAACAGTCACTAAAAGCTGAGCAACAGGTTGCAGGCTTTCTTAAAAGATAAGCCCTGCAAAACTTTTTTATCACGATATATATCGTTTTTCCTGACAAGCCAGCAGTTACCCTAACCTGATCCATGACACAACTCTCTGTCATTCCATTATTTATACTGCTCAACTTCACTCATCCATTATACTCCATACTTTTGCTTTACTACACTACGTAGCATCCCTGAACCTACTGATATTACTATTTCAATTGACATACCCAATCTTTTCTCGTAGCTTCATTTACATATTAACAATGGTCACCGGCAATCAGATTTATCAGGACGAAAGGCCAACATGGGAAACGCAATACTCGTAGTAGATGACGAACGAAACTACCGTACAGGTATTCAGTTTTTTTTAGAGGAAAACGGTTACGCTACGGATCTGGCCGCAACTGGAAGTGAAGCTCTTCTACGCCTTAAAGCATCAAGCTACCAAGCGGTGCTCCTCGATCTTGTACTTCCAGATATCGAGGGCATGGAGCTCGCTGAATTCATAACGCTCAATCATCCTGACACTGCTGTTGTTATTTTAACCGGAAATGGCAGCATAGATAGCGCCATTCGCGCGATTCGATATGGAGTTGTAGATTACCTGCAAAAACCCTGTAGACCTGAACTTGTTCTCCAGATTCTGGCAAGAGGAATTGAGAGTAAACAGTTAAAAAGAGAACTGATTCGCAGCAAGCACAAGTTTGAGCAACTGGCTGCTGCTACCTGGGAAGGTATAGCATTTTTCTGCGAAGACCGTTTAACCCAATGTAACCTTCAATTCTGTGAATTATTTGGCCTCCCTGAACCATTTGCTGATGACACTATCAACCTCTCTCACATATTCAAAAACTGGCAGACATGCCATAGCCTTCTTGAACAAGTCCCGGTAGGTGAACCCTTCGTTTTCGAAACGGCCGGTCTCTTTTCGGATGGTACCTCTTTTCCTCTGGAAATGCGTATCCGCAGGATCAATACGAATCCTGAGATTACCTGGGTTGCAGCCTTTAGAGATATCAGTGCCAGAAAACATGAAGAGATGTCGCGCTTGAAAATGCAGGAAGAGCTAACCAACGCTCAACGCATGGAATCCATAGGCTTAATGGCTGGCAGCGTTGCCCATGACCTTAACAATATCCTTACTGCCATTGTCACATTTCCCGAGCTGTTACTGTTGAAAATGGAGAGTGGAGAAAAATATCGTGACGATATAGACAGAATACGAAAGGCTGGAAAACAAGCAGCTGATGTAGTAGCTGATCTTCTTACCGTGGCACGTGGAGCAACCTCTAAAAAAGAGCCGAAGAACCTTAACGATATTGTCCAGGAATATCGTGATTCAATTGATTTTACTCAACTTAAGCAGAGCCACGCTCAAACTTCAATTGAATTCCAGCTGGAACCCCACCTGGCCAGTGTTGAAGCCTCACATGTGCACCTGACCAAAACACTCATGAATTTGCTGGTTAACGGTATCGAAGCGTCTGGCAGGAATGGCAGAATCACCGTCTCAACAGAAAATTGCTGTTTACAAAAGATGCAGTGCTGTTATGAGAATATTCCGGCAGGTTCCTACGTTGTACTTTCAGTGAAAGATAGCGGTACGGGTATAGATAAGAATGATCTGCCAAGACTTTTTGAACCATTTTTTTCGAGAAAGAAGTTGGGACGAAGTGGCACAGGACTCGGTCTCACTGTCATCTGGAATACCATCCGGGACCATCATGGCTATATTGATATACAGAGTGGAAGTAATGGTAGCTGTTTTGCACTCTATTTCCCTGTTTGTAAAAAATCCGCCCAAATGCACCCACATTGTGCCTTTGTTCCTCCCCCTACCGGACATGGAGAAAAGATTCTCGTTGTAGATGATGAGACCAGTCAGCTAGATGTAACGGCTGCCCTGCTCAAACGTCTGGGCTATACACCCATGACTGCCGCTACCGGAGAAGCGGCTTTGGAGTATTTAAAAAAAGAACCTGTCGACTTGCTCCTCCTTGATTTATGGATGGATCCTGGAATTAATGGCTACGAAACATACTGTAAGGCGCTGGAAATACACCCCACCCTGAAAGCCATCCTTGCTTCTGGTTACTTCCGCCAGGAAGATCGTGATGCCGCCAGCTCACTGGGTATCCAACGGCAACTCACCAAGCCGTACAGTATCCAGAATCTCGCATTTGCGCTTCGTGATGAAATTCAGAAAGAAGAATGACGGCGTGGCGCGAGAAGGAGGATTAAAGAGTACACCCCTGATGAGGATAGCCTCATAGGTTCTAAGAGAAATTACGTATAAACCTCAGCCTGCTGAAACAACAGTCCAGCGGTATCTTTAACTGAAAGTCTTGGCATTATACCAGACGGCCACAAAATCCCCAATTGCGGATCATCCCAGCGAATACAATGTTCATCTTCTGGAATATAATACTCGGTAGTTTTATACAGAAAATCAGCACGTTCCGAAAGAACCATAAACGCATGCCCGAAGCCTTCCGGAACCCAGAGCTGTTTTTTATTCTCACCACTCAACACTCTGCTCACCCATTTACCAAACGTCTTTGAGGATCGTCTCAGATCAACTGCAACATCTAAAACTTCACCAGAAACGACTCTGACCAGTTTTCCCTGGGGCTTCGTTAACTGGTAATGAATTCCACGCAATACTCCTCTACTTGAACGTGAGTGATTATCCTGTACAAAGGTTCTAGCAAGACCAGTTTTGGCCTCCCATTCCTTCTGATTAAAGCTTTCCAGAAAGAAACCTCGGTCATCGCCAAAAACCTGGGGCTCAATACAGAGCACTTCGGGGAGAGATGTTGAAATTATCTTCATAGTTACTTCATACCTCGGATACGCTGGAGCTATTTATACATCTGCTGATAATATTTCTGGTAGCTCCCATCGACAACAGCTTTAAACCAGTCCTGGTTAGCTAAATACCAATCGATAGTTTGCTCAATGCCTATCTCAAAAGAGACCTTCGGTTCCCAACCTAACTGTTCTCGGATTCGAGTGGCATCAATAGCGTAACGACGATCATGCCCCAGTCGATCCTGAACAAAGGTGATGAGAGATTTACGAGGATTTCCAGACTCTGGCAAACCAAGCTTTCGGTCTAAGATATCACAGATAAGTGTTACAACCTCGATATTCTGCTTTTCATTGTTGCCACCTATATTGTAGCTTGAGCCATTTTCACCTTTAGTCAAAACCTCAACGATGGCCTCACAGTGATCTTCGACATAAAGCCAGTCACGGATGTTTTTCCCGTCACCGTAGACAGGCAGCTCACGGCCATTCATACTGTTATTGAAAATCAGAGGAATCAGCTTTTCGGGAAACTGGTAAGGGCCATAATTATTAGAACAATTGGTGATCCGAACAGGTAAGTCATATGTGTGGAAATAGGCACTAACAAGATGATCTGAAGATGCCTTGGAAGCTGAATAGGGAGAACGCGGATCAAAAGGTGTCGTCTCACTGAAAAAACCTGTATCACCAAGAGAGCCATAAACTTCATCTGTACTCACATGCAGGAAACATGGTGCAAGTTTCTGCCAGTTGCCTGTGAGCCAGGTTTTTCGAGCCGCTTCAAGCAGTGTGAAGGTTCCAACGATATTGGTCTGGATAAAAGCAGCAGGACCGGTTATGGAGCGATCAACATGAGATTCCGCAGCGAAATGAACCACTGTATCAATTTCCTCTTCAATAAAGAGTGCTTCGACAACAGCCGCATCACAGATATCAGCTTTGACAAAACGATATCTGTCGCATTCTTCAATACCAGTCAGATTGTTAAGGTTACCGGCATAGGTAAGTTTATCGAGGTTCACAATCCGATACTCTGGATACTCGCGATACAGTAACCTTACAAAATTAGCCCCTATAAATCCGCAGCCGCCAGTGACCAGAATTGTTCGTTTATTTTTCATTACTCACTATTTTTAGTATTTTCTGATTGCAATATGGGAAAAAGAGCCTATTCTTCAGCATTTTTTCAGCATGTTCTTATAATAACACCTAACGGTAAATAAAAGAATAATCTCTTCCTGTGATATATAGTTATGAGTAAGCAGCTCCAGAACGAAGTGAAAAAGCGCCGCACTTTCGGCATTATCAGTCACCCTGATGCGGGTAAAACTACCCTAACAGAGAAGCTCCTCCTTTTTGGTGGTGCAATCAACATGGCAGGTGCGGTGAAATCCCGTAAAGCCGAGCGCCATGCCACTAGTGACTGGATGGCGATTGAGCAGGAACGTGGTATCTCAGTAACAACATCGGTTATGAAGTTTACATACCAAGGTTATGAAGTAAATCTTCTTGATACTCCAGGCCATCAGGACTTTTCTGAAGATACCTACCGGGTTCTCACTGCGGTAGACTCTGCCATAATGGTAATCGACAGCGCCAAAGGTGTTGAAGCGCAGACGCAAAAGTTAATGGAAGTCTGTCGTATGCGTAATACCCCTATCATCACTTTTGTGAATAAGCTTGACCGTGAAGGACTCAATCCACTCGACTTGCTGGCTGATATTGAAGAAAAACTGCAGATTGAGTGTACACCACTCTCCTGGCCCATTGGTATGGGAAAAAGCTTTAAGGGCGTCTACAATATCTACCAGAAAAAGCTTCTCCTTTTCACGCCCGGGCAGGAGGCCCGTGATGCTAAAACCGTAACAATTGAGAATCTGGACGACCCAAAGCTTGACGAACTCCTCGGAAGACAGGCTGAAGAATTACGAGATGACATTGAGTTACTCGAGGGAGCCGCCAATCCATTTGAGTATGATCACTATATAAAAGCAAGTCAGACTCCTGTCTTTTTTGGTAGTGCCGTCAACAATTTTGGCGTTCAGGAACTGCTCGATGCCTTCGTTGAGATGGCCCCCACTCCAAGCCCACGCGAGACTCAGACCCGTATGGTCGACCCTACAGAAGAGCCATTTTCAGGTTTTGTGTTTAAAATTCAGGCCAACATGAATCCAGCCCATCGTGATCGTATCGCCTTTTTCAGGATATGTTCGGGTACATTCAAGCGAGGTATGAAAGTTAAACATCATCGGCTTGGCAAAGATATATCTCTGGCTAACGCCACGATCTTCATGGCACAGGAACGTGCTAATGTGGAAGAAGCATGGCCTGGCGACATCATCGGCCTTCACAACCATGGCACCATTAAAATTGGAGACACTTTTACAACCAAAGAGGAGTTGAAATTCACAGGTATCCCTAACTTTGCACCTGAGCATTTCAGACGTGTATTGCTAAAAAACCCCCTAAAAATGAAGCAATTGCAAAAAGGTCTTGTGCAGCTTGCAGAAGAAGGCGCTATTCAGGTGTTTCGTCCATTGATAGGCGCCGACTATGTTATGGGAGCGGTTGGTGTTCTGCAGTTCGAGGTGACAATGGCTCGCCTGAAGAATGAGTATGGTGTCGACGCCATTTATGAGCCGATCGATTTTCAGGCCGCTCGCTGGATACGATGTGAAGACAAGAAGAAGCTGGGAGAATTTGAGCGCAAAAACCAGAGTACACTGGCCCACGACTCAGAAGGTTTCCTGACCTTCCTTGCGCAAAGCGAATGGATGTTGAATTTCCACATGGAAAAATGGCCGGATATTGAGTTCATGAAAACACGTGAAAACGTATAATCACTACACAATACAGCTCCCTAAAAAGCTAGAGCGCACTTCATCATGCGCTCTGACAAATACCCACTCATTCAGATGCTCTGAGTATGAAGAGGAGAGAAAACGCTAAGATGATATAAAATGGTGCTAGTTGTGTAGAGGTTCGTTGCAGAATTTGGTACACAGCAGCTTTCGCGAATTGTTACTCTTCGTCGTCCACAAAGACGATGGCATACCCTCTGGCAAGCGAAGTCGATGTTTTTTTTCTGGCAACTGTCAATATGCGTTGAATAGTCCCTCGAGAAACACCCATCCGTTCTCCAGCCTCTTCCTGAGTTAACCCCTCAGAATCACATAAGCGGAGAGCTTCCAGCTCATCCCTGTGAAGTTCAATCTGTTTTAACTCTTTTAATGGGGTGCCTGTAGGTTTAAACGCATGGCCACAGAATTCACCCTCGCAATTTCGTGTTTTTTTTGGTCTCGGCGACATAGTAACTTTAGAAACGTAAAGGATAACCGGTCCCGAAAAGAACCGGCGGTCATTTGTAGTACCTGGCCTTTATACAACCGATGGCCTAAAAATGCAAATCTCTAATGATGACAATCGCCAGACCCTTTGCAAACCTGGTCAGTGTGCATACGTGGCAACTGTCCATCAGCAAAAAGACGCACGACAGTCTGTACATCAGTTGCGATTTCCTGGGTAGCAAAATAAACCTCGATTCCTGCCTGAGCAAATCCCTGCATTGGTCTGGCCCCCATACCTCCAACAACAATCGCTTCTACCTTTGCATCACTTAAAATTTTAACCGGCACCATACAACCACCTGCCTGGTGACCGTGATTGGCAATGGTCTCTAAGTCAGAGACACCTTTATCCTGATCCAGATCAACTATGGTAAAAACATCACAGTGGCCGAAATGATCAGACCGAGATGCCTCAAGCCCCCCGGGATTATTCGTTGGAATTGCTATTCTCACTCTTTTCTCCAAAAAAAATAATAATAACGATGCAAGCAAGCACCGAATTTGAACATATGCACACAATAATCGCTTTACAATAGAGCGTCAACTCATTTTAACGCCCAAATGTAATCCATACCTAATGCCTCATTCTGCCTTGTTATCCGATGAACAAGCATTGGACATCAGGACTAATATCAAGTAGATTATGCCTCATACAGAAATTGTGTCAACCATCACCTCTCCCGGGACACATCAATTATTTCTTATCATACTACAATAGCACAATTACCTACAGTTTGACTCAATATATACTATGCAGAAATTTATCGTCATAATCGCCTTGCTAGCCCTTCTCTCTGGTGCTGCTATACCATATTGTTTTTCCAGCGAAGATGATGAGATTGTCGGTTTCACTGACCTTATCGCAACAACTTCAGAAACCCATGTGATACTCTTTGGTGTTATAAATAATGCTTTCAGCGAAGAAATGCTCTCAGGGCTGGAAAGTGGTGTTCCGGTGGACTTCTCGTTTTTTATTGAACTCTTCAAGCGAGACCATGAAGGAGAAGATGATGTTCTGGCCAAAATTCACTTTAAACATACACTTACGTACGACACGTTAAAAGACAATTACAGAGTCGAGTTTGAGGAGCTAAACAACAAAATCCTTCTGTTTGAGGATGTTGCTGACGCTCAAAAGAGTATGAGTGAAGTGAATGGCCTCAAGATTGTCGAATTATCAAGACTGCTACCAGAAAGCACCTACCTCCTCCGAATACGCGCAGATCTCTTTAAAAAGACATTACCATTAAGTCTGCATCGTATTCTGCCATTTGTATCCTGGTGGGACAGGGAAACTGAGTGGCACACTCTTCAATTCAACTTCTAAAGACTGTTTTGGAAAAAAAGAGCAACCCACAACAGGAGCCTACTCTGGTAAATAGCACGACCAGCCGACAAACTACTAAAAGTTATACCACCGAGCAGAAGCTTCAGAAAAAGCGGCTCGTACGCTGGGTCATTGCAATCTGCCTCTCTCTGATTCCATTTTTCATCTATCTCCAGGGTTTTCTCTACAGTCATGATGAAACACTGCCAATCAGCAGTAATATACTGATTTTTGCTCTCATAAACATCAATGTGCTGCTCGTTCTCTTTGTTCTTTTTCTGGTTTTGCGTAGCCTTGCTGAACTCCTCTTCGAAAGGAGATTAGACCGACCAGGTAGCCGGCTCAAGACAAAACTGATCGCTTCCTTTCTTTCGTTGACACTTATCCCTACCATCCTTTTGTTTTTCGTGGCCTTACAATTTGTTTCCACCAGCATGGAGTACTGGTTCAATTCCAACATAGAAGATTCCCTTCAGGAATCACTGGTACTTGCTCAATCGATACTTCATGAAACCTCTGAGCAGGCCACCCTGATGAACACAGGAGTTGCAAAAACTCTTCAGCAGCAAAAGCTCACTAACGTAACCTCAGCCTCCCTAAGAACTACGCTTAAGGCTATTGTGGAAGAAAAGGCAATTTACAAGCGATATTCAGTTACCTTAATTCCAGATAACACCGACCTCAAGGTCTCAATTTCCAGCCAAGATCTTCGCACACTCATTCTCCCCAGAGTGCCGGTCAACACCCTGCATGCCGTTAAGTCATCCAACAAAAGTGACACAATCATTCAAGGAACCAAACAGGGTGATCTTGTACGCAGTCTTTCTAAAATCACCCTCAGTAATGGCACTGACGCTATCCTGATCACATCCCTTCTCGTCAATAAAGAACAACTCGAACGAATGGAACTTATCTCAAAAGGAATAGAGGGATACCGCCAACTCAAACATTTTAAAGACCCATTCAAGTTCTGGATTTTTATAATATTGCTTATTGTCACCCTGCTCATTATTTTTGCATCAATCTGGTTCGGGTTGTACATCTCAAGAGGTATCACCAATCCACTCGGCAAGCTTGTCACAGCTACCCGTCGTGTTGCTGAAGGTGACCTCGAATTTGAGATGGAGAGCGATGCCAACGATGAAATTGGTCATCTCGTGAACTCTTTTAACCAGATGACGATGAATCTCAACGCAAGTAACAAACAACTGGCAGAAACACATGCAGCTCTCCAACAGAGTTCCCAGGAGTCAGAACAACGCCGTCGTTACACTGAAATCATTCTGCAAAATGTCTCTGCAGGTGTGATTTCTCTTGATGAACAGAATCGTATCACCACCATTAATCGTTTTGCTGAAAAACTCTTAAATATAGACAAACACCTCTTTTTAGGAAAAACGTTCCATGATGTATTACAAAAAAATCAGTACGCAATCATCCAGGGTTTCATTGATGACTTGGCAATAACCGGTAAAAATTCTGTAGAGGAGCATCTCAAACTTAACGTGATGGGCAAAAATTTTTCACTTCTCGTCCATTTTACTCGCCTGGAAGATGAGGAAAGAACTCCGCTTGGTCATGTACTTGTTTTTGATAATCTCACCAAGCTCGAAAAAATGCAGCGAATGGCTGCATGGCGGGAAGTAGCTAAACGTATTGCCCATGAGATCAAAAACCCGCTCACTCCGATCCAGCTGTCTGCACAAAGGCTCCGCCGCCGTTATCCCAAAATCCTCGCGGAAGAGGACCGTGTCTTTGACCAATGCACCAGTACGATTATCGGCCAGGTCGACGAGCTCAAACGGCTGGTCAGTGAATTCAGTCAGTTTGCCCGTATGCCTCAGGTACAGAAAGGACCAGCCAATCTCAGCAGTCTTGCCTATGACACATTGATCCTTTACCGTGAGGCCCATAAAAACATCACCTTTACGCTCAAGGAACTTTCACCTGTTCCGATTTTTCATTTTGATGCAGAACAGATCAAGCGCTGTATTATTAATCTGCTCGACAACGCTGTTGCAGTTTTACCCGGTGGCGGTAAAATAGATATTGTGCTTGAACCAGATAACACAACAAATTCCATTTTCATTACAGTTGCAGATAACGGTCCAGGTATCAGTAAAGAAAACAAATTAAAACTGTTTGAACCCTATTTTTCTACGAAAAAAACTGGCACAGGGTTGGGACTGGCAATAGTCTCAACTATTATCTCGGATCACAATGGCTACATTCGTGTCTACGATAACGAACCAGAAGGTTCCGTATTCAGAATTGAACTGCCAATGCTGGAACGAAGAGAACGAACCAGCTAGTCTCCATTACTGCCCTTTAGACATCCTCAGGACATCCCCTTATGAGCAGACGCATACTCATCATAGATGACGAAACCAGTATCCAGCAATCCCTATGTGGAATCCTAGAAGATGAGGATTTTGAGGCAGTTTCTGCATCTTCAGCAGAAGAAGGTATTACTATTTTAGAAGAAGAGCAGATAGACCTCGTTCTCCTTGACATCTGGCTCGGTGAGAAAATGGATGGCATGACCGCTCTCAGCATTATCAAGGAGCGTTTCAACCTTCCGGTGATCATGATTTCAGGCCACGGCACTATTGAAACAGCTGTACAGGCAACACGAAGCGGGGCCTTTGATTTCATCGAGAAACCATTATCTTATGATAAAATAATTCTCGCCATACGAAACGGTTTACGCTTTGCTCAGCTGCAACAAGAAAATCTACTGCTACGTGAAACAACCAAACCTGCTACCCAGATAACAGGTACCTCAAATGCTATTAGTGCCATCCGCGACCAGATTGAAATGGTCGCGCCCACTGACGCCTGGGTATTAATTCGTGGTGATCATGGTACTGGCAAGGAACTGGTAGCGCAGTCTATCCATCGTCTGTCAAGCTCCAACTCTAAACCTATGATTGAAGTAAACTGTGCAGCCATCCCCGAAGAGCTGATAGAGTCTGAGCTGTTTGGTCACGAAAAAGGCTCATTTACCGGAGCACATGTTGCTAAAAAAGGCAAATTTGACCAGGCGGATGGCGGTATTCTTTTTCTTGATGAAATTGGGGACATGTCCCTGAAAACTCAAGCTAAGATTCTGCGAATTCTTCAGGAACAGAAATTTGAACGTGTGGGAGGCAGCAAAACTATAAAAGTGAACGTCAGGGTTCTGGCCGCCACCAATAAAAACCTGGAAGAGGAAATTGAGAGCGGAAATTTTCGAGCGGATCTTTTCTGGCGGCTCAATGTTGTCCCTATTCACGTTCCAAAACTAAAAAACAGACTGGAGGATATTCCCTTACTCGTAGAAAGCCTCATGGCCAGCATGTCTGGAAAGGGCATCAAACCTAAAACCTTTTCAGAAGAGGCCCTCGATGCGTTACGTGAACACTCATGGCCTGGAAACGTAAGAGAGTTACGCAACTTCATAGAGCGTATCGCCATCATGTGTCAGGACGAGCACATAACCGGGAACCAGATACGAATTTTTCTCAATCCTGGTCATGGTTCTGCTGCAACCAATGGGGCACCATCACTTAGCACTTTTCTCACTGCAGATTTTAAAGAAGCAAAAAGGCTCTTTGAACGAGAATATTTATTGCAGAAATTACAGCAAAATGACCATAATATTTCCAAAACTGCAGAACAGATAGGACTCGAGCGCAGCCATCTCCACAAAAAGCTTAAAAGCCTTGATATACTCAACTAACTGGCAAATATCAGGGTCAGGTACTCAATACATAAAAGAAATACTGTCTGCCCAGCACTCCATGCTCTGCCTGACAGCTCTTTCATAGAAAACAACAGGAGCCATTATGGTTTTTCCAGACTATCGTCCCCGGCGCATGCGGCAAAACGCAGCTTTTAGATCCCTCATCCGGGAAACACACCTCTCTGCTGATCAATTCATTTATCCTCTCTTTGTGAAACCTGGCAAAAATGTTCGTGAAGAGATCCCTTCAATGCCTGGGGTTTTCCGGCTATCGGTAGACCAACTGGCAGCTGAAGCCAGAGAGTGCCTGGATCTGGGTATTCAGTCAGTCATTCTATTTGGTCTACCAGAGAAGAAAGACCCTATGGGTACAGGTGCACATATTAAAGATGGCATTATCCAGCGCGCCATCAGAGAGCTGAAAAATAAAGTGCCTGAGATGATGGTAGTCACAGATGTCTGCTTGTGCGAGTATACCAGCCATGGTCATTGTGGCTGCCTTATTGATAAAAAAGTAGACAATGATGCCACTCTGGAAATACTTGCCAAAACAGCTCTTTCACATGCCCAGGCAGGTGCAGACATGGTTGCCCCGTCTGACATGATGGATGGTAGAGTTACAGAAATTCGGGCCGCACTTGATGAAAACAATTTTGAATCTGTTCCCATCATGTCCTATGCAGTGAAATATGCTTCAGCATTTTATGGACCATTCCGTGATGCAGCGGATTGCTCACCACAGTTTGGCGACCGGCGCAGCTACCAGATGGATCCGGCAAACAGTCGCGAAGCCTTCCGTGAGGCTACACTGGATGTTGACGAGGGTGCCGATATCTTAATGGTAAAACCTGCTGTTGCCTACCTGGATATTATCTCTAAACTGCGTGATGAGTTTGACCTTCCTATTGCCGCCTACCATGTGAGCGGTGAGTATGCAATGATCAAGGCTGCTGCAGAAAAAGGATGGATAGATGGTGAAAAAGTTATGGAAGAGACACTGCTTTCCATCAAACGTGCAGGAGCTGACATCATCATCACCTACTTTGCCAAAGATATGGCCAGGTTACTAAAAAAATAGTTTGTTGCTCTACTACCAATAAAAAAGGGGCTTGGAATCATGATCCCAGCCCCTTTTCCTACAACACTCTTTTAGCAGATCATCAAACCCGAATATCAATACTCCCGGCTCGTTCGAACTCTGAGGCTTCTCCATTGTCCGTGTCTGATGCCTGGCTTTCCTGTACCTCACTAGCCGCGCTGGTCGGAGGCACATCTCGAAATAATGCTATAGCCTCAGCAGATAATGAAACAGTATCTGAATTGCGTGGTTCACTGTTTACATCTTGTTCAGGAGCAGGTTCTCTCCGATCTGTCTGACCTACACTGTTATCCCGGTAGAGCCTATCACTCTGAATAGTTGAGTTTAATCCACTTGTCTGATCTATCATTATATACCTCTATCAACATACTTTTAAGCGAGAATTATTCTTACTATTAGAAGTATAAGGGCTAGGACCAGCGAGAGCAAGGAGAAAACGTAAAAAGGAAAGTAGACTGGAGTCTGATCGATCTCAGTCCTTATAGCTTACGAGCAACTTACGGTATCCCCAAAACCACCCAGCACTAACAGCCACAGCTCCAACCATATCAGCAAGGATATCGCCACCACTCACAAAACGCCCAGGGATAAACGACTGGTGGAATTCATCAGAGAGACCATACAGCAGGCAAACGACACAGGTCAACATGCTCACCATTAACGGCTTATTGCTTCTCGCTTTTTGCCCATGAGCAACGATTACAGTAGCCGCCAGAAGTCCATATACAAGGCAATGAGCAACTTTGTCAATTCCTGGGAAATAACCGATATCGACCACATCACCTGACTGATGTGAAAGAAAAAAAATGGTCCCCATAACAAGAATCATAGGGACCATACGATATTTTTCTAACTGCTGTGACATTAATCTGTGGCGGGGGTATCCGAGCTCACTTCCGCACTATCAACATGAACCTGTCGCAGTTGCTCAGGAGTAAATTTTTTCCTTATCCTACGCAGCAGGGCATTAATAGACTGCGCCGGAGCATCTTCCATTACTGTAACACTGCGGTCAGAATAGGCCGTAAATTCAACCTTTTTGTTTGCAATCCGAAACCTGTGGCTCCAGTTCACTTCGATAGTTTCAGGATTCTCATCAATCGGTGCTTCAAGACGTTCACCATCTTTTGCGACCTGAACACAATCACAATCTGTCATCTCCAGTAACCATGCATCACCAGCTACTGTAGAATAGAAGAAAAACACCCCTATTTCGCGGCTTACCGCCTGCTTTTTCTCAGCAAATTCCTGAATAACGTTCACGCCACTCATCAAGGTGATTTTCGCAGCCTGCTCAGGGCTCATTTGCTGCGGGGCTGCAGTTCTTACCTTGCGCGCACAGCAATGCTTATATTTTTTACCGCTCTGACACGGACACTTCTCATTCCTGCCAATTTTAGCCATATAATTTATCCTCAGTGAAGATTCCAAACCATCTACATTCAGCAAGCAAAACTTTCAGCACTGAAGCCGCCTGCACTTAGGCAATATCTCACAGGCAACAATATGCCAAATATTACCACAGGTGGTCTTTCATCATGCACACTTGCTGTATCCACAGTCGTGACAGGTTTCACAGCCTTCCTCAAAAACAAGGGTGCCAGAACACTCCGGACAGATACTGGAAAATCCGCGCTGAGTTCCTGCCAGGAACGACTTGAACAACTTACTCAATTGAGCTGGAAGATCAAGCATATGTCCACTCGAGCGGTCAAGTTGTTTAATAATTTCATCCATTGGCACATTAAAGCGCAGCAATAGCGACACCAGTCGGCAGGTTGTAGTCCACATTGTGGATTTATCTTTCAGATCAACCCTGTTATCGAATGGAAATTTGGCGAACACTTCCATAGGCTTCTCGTTCTCATCAAAACAGACGATAATGTAAACCGACTTCTGATCCTGATCCTTAACTCGGTATCGTTTAGCATCAAGAGTATCCGGCAGGTTGTTCTTAATTGGACCCTTTTCAGAAACAATGGCAGTATTATCATCTTTAGCCGAGTCTTTAATGTTCAAGACCTGCGAATCACGAGATCCATCACGATAAACAGTTAAGCCTTTACAGCCAAGCTGATAGCCGGTGATATACGAAAGTTTCACCTCATCGCGTGTCGCACTGTTGGGTAGATTAATGGTTTTTGAGATTGAACTGTCTACTCCACTACTCTGCAACATTCCCTGCATGCCAATATGATCTTCAGGTCTGATGTCCTGAGCTGTACGAAAAATCATCTGCCATTTTTCAGGAATATCATCATGCCCGATTACAGTACCCGAGTCTGCTACTTTGCTCATCAGCTCTTCTGAATAGAATCCCTCACTGCGTGCTATTCGTTCAAAATGTTTGTTCACCATGATCAAACGGTCACCATCCATGACATGCTTAACCATAACAATAGAAAAGTAGGGCTCACAGCCAGATGCACAGTCTGCAATCATTGAAACGGTGCCCGTTGGCTGAATAGATGTAAGAGCTGCGTTCCTGCGAGCAGGGTAGTCATTTATTTTGGCATCATATGCAGGGAAGGCGCTTTTTTGGGTAGCTAATTGTTCTGACTTTTCTCCTGCTGTAGTTCGGATGAAATTCATGACCTCGCCAGAAACTTCACGTCCTTCTTCACTCGCGTAGGGTACCTCCAATTGGATCAGCATGTCATGAAGGCCCATGATCCCCATACCAATCTTTCTGGTCTTCAACGTCATCTCTTCAATTTCTGGAATCGGAAAACGATTACAGTCAATAACGTTATCAAGAAAAACAGTTGCATTTTCAATGGTTACTTTCAACCTATCATAATCTACAGCGCCCTTCTCTACAAAATTTGCCAGATTAATAGAACCAAGATTACAGCTTTCATATGGCAATAGCCACTGCTCGCCACAGGGGTTGGTAGCCTCAAAATCTCCAAGTTGCGGAGTCATATTTGCTTTGTTGGCTGTATCAATAAAAAGAACACCAGGCTCACCGTTGTGCCAGGCAAGATCAATTATCTTTTCAAATACTTCTCGAGCCTCAAGGCTTCGTATCACAGTTTGACTGGAAGGCTCAATCAGATCGTACTCTGTACCTTCCTCAACTGCTCTCATGAAAGCGTCAGTGATCGCTACGCTGAAATTGAAATTGTTAAACCTGTCCTGATCCTGCTTAGCAGTGATGAAATCCATGATATCAGGGTGATCAACACGCAGTACACCCATATTAGCACCACGCCGCTTTCCACCCTGCTTTATGGTCTCTGTGGCAGCATCAAAAACCGCAGCAAAAGAAAGTGGCCCTGAAGCTACACCCTGAGTAGAGCGCACAGAAGCATTTCTGGAACGTAAACGAGAAAAAGAGTAGCCAGTACCACCTCCGGTTTTATGCACCAAGGCCCCGTTACGAATGGCCGTAAAAATGCCATCCATTGAATCTTCTACAGGAAGAACAAAACAAGCTGAAAGTTGACCAATATCGGTGCCTGCATTCATTAAACAAGGAGAGTTTGGTAAAAAGTCCATGTGATAAATCATCTCAAAGAACTCTTCTCTCAATGTTTCATGATCAGGAAGATTCTTATCCACAGCAGCCACTGCATTCGCGACCCGACGACAAAGGGATTCCCAAGTCTCAACCGGATTCCCTTCACTATCTTTCATATAATATCTTCGAGCCAGAACTGTCTCGGCGGTAGTTGTCAATGCCTGCTTGGTCAAATCAGGTGCCATATACTCCCCTCTTTTCTCGTAACAAAATTGTGATGATTGCGTGGTGAAACATAGCCCCTTCCCTTCACACAGAAATTGTCTATTCCCCTCAATGACAGAGTCAGCTTCACACATTTAGTGGTGTTCGACAGACATCAAACACACACAAGCTTATACCCTACATTTATGGCATGCTCAACAACAAACTACAACATATGGTGGGAAAGTTGTAAAAAACGGATTGTAACAAGGTTGGATACCCGGGGAAATATACAAAAGATTGGGCACTACAGTAAATTCCAAAGTTCGATAGATAAAAAACCAGTCAAACAGTTTTTTTTCAAGTTATATTTCCAACATTTTCAGGTTGAACAATGCATCCATCTGATTCCACGTCAGAACAGAAAAAGAATTTTTGCATCCACATGAATGGCCTCAAATTTGCTGGAGTCTATTCCACATATGGTCATCTGACTCCATGCCCTGATCAGATGTCCATATGCCTTTAAAGGGTTCTGTATTACTTTATTATGATGCTTTAGAGACTATCGTTTTTCTCTCGGATGCAAGGATTTTTTTATAATTTCTTAATAAGGCCTGAAAATCATCCCAGTCTCTTGTTAGGTGTATGCCCTGTTTAATAAAAGCTGCCTCATTCTTTACCATAATAATCCTCCAATTGTTTTACCTGTCGCCTTAGAGACTAGCCCCGAAGAACTCCACGTGCAAGTTAGGCGTTAAGCCTATTTCAAGAATGGCCAGCACAACAGTGCTCCGAGAGCTCAAGGCAACGCTTTACCTAAATGGCTTTTCTATGAGTAATATTTTTACAGACAAAAAGAACTGAACATCAGGATACAACATGGGCTGGATAGTAGTGAGCATGACCGTCTCCTTTACGCGAGGTGACCAGTTAATGTGAACGCCTTCAGACGTTAATTCTAAAGGCAAAAATAACGTGACAGGTCTTCGGACTTACAGGCAAAAAAACAGCCTACTCATTACCGCTTCCCGGATATTAACCAGTGCTTTATGGTAACTTTCGTTCCTGTACACCGCTGCGCGACAGTTCCGGACTCTCACCGGATTCCCTTTTCACATGTCAACACCTGTGTTGACACGAATCACGTATACAAGGCACTGAACATGGTATCTTATCGATACTGATCAGTACTTACGCTACAACTATATTGTTAAAACCAGATATTTTGCAACAACAATACGTTGTTTATTAACATTTCCTTGAAAAATACACTGAAGCCGAAGCACCACTTTCTCATACATTATGAATAATAAGAGCGTCTCTATTAAATTTTAAGTTACAATCAACCTTGTCAGCGAAAGGAATTATGGTATAATTACCAAAATTTGCCTGTAAATCGACAACTTAACAAGTGATCATTATGGAACTCATCAATTGGACTGATTCTTTCAGTGTCGGTGTTGAAGAAATGGACAACCAGCACAAAAAGCTGATTGGCATGATTAACCGCCTGATAGAGGAACAGCATGTACTTACAGAACCTGTAACCATTGCTGAACTGCTTACCGAAATGACTGATTATGCTCTTGTTCACTTCCGGGCAGAAGAGTACCTTATGGCCGAATACGGGTATGAGCTGAAAGACAGGCAGGTGCAATCACACGAGGCCTTTATCACTACGACCCAGAAGTTTATGTCAGCCACAGAAGTCGGCCCGAATATTCTCTCAAAAGCATTACTGGAATATCTGAAATCCTGGCTCACCCGGCATATTTTAGACGAAGATATGCAATACAAAAACTTCTTTGCCACAAAAGGTATTTCGTAAAAAGAACTGAGCACAGTCCATGACCATTACTTTGTTATTCTGAAGTAGTTTACATCCATTTCAGTTTTCTTAGCTTGTGCTACACACTACTCTACCAAACCTCAAGTGCTCTAGAGATCTGTACATTAATCTGTGCGTCCGAGTTAAGCCATCCATCCAGACATTACAATATTCTCAACATAATAGCAGGCAGAGGCAAACATTCCATCTGTTGCTTTCCCTCTCAAAGGAACCACTCTTTTGTATCACACTGCCTGTTCGTTAATTTTCTTTGTGAAATGTGTAGTTCTGGTATAATTTGGATTAGTGATAAACAGCATGCTCCGGCACTTGCTCTGCTCTGCTTTCAGCTTTCCCTGCAAGGCTCATTCAGCGACCTCTACGACTCACTGACGACCAAGCCAATTGAGTTCTACAAAGTATAAAAAATATATACGCTGATACATATAATCGCATGAATCTCTATTCAAAAATAATCGGTAAAGGACCTCCAATTCTGATTCTTCATGGACTTTTCGGCATGTCTGACAACTGGCTCGCCATCGGGAAAGCACTCGTTTCAGAAGGTTTTAGTTGTTACATCCCAGACCTGAGAAATCATGGCAGATCACCACACGGGGAGACCCACAGATATACAGACATGTGCGACGATCTACTGGAATTCATGAATGAACAGGAGTTAGAAAAAATCTACATTATCGGGCATTCCATGGGTGGCAAACTTGGAATGATCTTTTCACTGCTCCACCCGGAAAAGGTAAACAAACTTGTGGTCGTTGACATGGCACCTTCAGATTACCGCCATCCTGCGAATACCTTTCACTCCGACCTTATACGTACCTTGCAGGCAATAAATCTTACCACATATGAGGAGCGAGGGAAAATAAGAGAAGAGCTTGAAGCACGTCTACATGACGACTCCCTTGCTATGTTTCTTTCTAAAAATATTGGTAGGGAAAATAATTCAAAACAGTTTAAGTGGAAATTCAATCTGCCGGTGCTACAAAAATATCTGCAACATATCTATCTTGGCTTTGAGGAGTTGAAGATCTATGCACCCTGTCCGGTTGGTACACTTTTTATAAAAGGAAATGAATCGGAGTACTACCTTCCCCGGCATGAACCGGACAGGCTCACCTATTTCCCAGATTCTAAAGTAGTCGGCCTTGATGGTGCAGGCCACTGGGTACATAGTGACACTCCAGAGCCCTTTCTCGAGAACATTGTCAACTTCCTTACTGAAGCATGAAACAGAGATATTTACGTCCCTTACGTAATCTCTCAATTCCTGCAATTATCCTTAGGCATCAGGTTAGTTAAGACATTCTCTATCAAGCCAAATAATTACATGATGGGCCATTGTGGCCACTAACCATATCTGTTCTACTCGTCGGTAACCGTTATCTATTGGTGACCTACCATAAATGCCAGCTTTCTGTTTGCAACACGTATAGAGCCAGGCAAATATTTGTAACAGAATGTGCAACAATGCAGGACAGCAGATCTTTTCGAACAATCCACAAAAAAGACATAAGGAGCCCATAACCTATTGAGGCAGGCCATTCATAGACATTGTGTCCCGAAGCAAATACTACTGTCGATATAATCACGGCAGCCCATGTCCACGCTCCAGGTTTAACGTCGTTTACGGATCTCTCATCCAGCGCGACTTGCAGGGGCTCGTCCTCTTTTGCTTTCCGAGCCTCGTCCCACTGGAGGGCAAGACGAAAAATAAAACCACGCATTAACAACTCTTCAAATACCGGGACCAGCATACCAGCAGCAAGCAAACGTAACATGAAACCGGTTGTAGTCCATGGCTCTGAATCTTCAGGGCTGACAAAGGGCTGCAGCAAAACTACCCAGATAACCAATCCAAGAAAACCTGCTCCCACCCCAAACAGAACTGATACAAAAGGTGATCTTGGACCTTTAATCGGGAAATACCATTTCCAGGCCCAGATAAGCAGGCCAAGGGTCGCTATCAGACGAAGAATATAATTTACTTCAAAAGAAGTAAAATCCCCTAAAGCCGAAGCGATCAACACATAAGCAAGAAAGGGTGCAGAGTATGGTAGGAGGAGCCTTCGATTGGGAATGCGTAATGATTCAGGAGGCATCTTCTGCTTTCCTGGCCTTTTCAGCATTCACCTGTTTGCGGGTGCGGATAAAGTCTATCAGTGCCCATGGTAAGAGAATACCACTGGCCACACGATTGAACAGCAGATGCTCCTGCATATCCGGACTGGAGGAAAACCAACCATCGTAAAAACACCACACACCCATTAAAGCCAATATAAGAGGAAAAAGAAAAGGACTTATTTCTGGCGGTGCAGGGCGTACTTTTTGTTTATCATCACTCATTTAATCCCCCCCGGGATAGCTACGAGAAGATAGTCTTAACCATCAATTACAATTACCGTGATCACTACCATGTAACAATCTAATACCACATAATTATAATATGTATTTCCGGGATTGCACCTTGTAAATTTGAAAATTCGATTATCCTAAAAGGCCCCGGAGTAACAGTTACAAAGAAAACACTGAAGTAGGCTACTATGCAAACAAAAGCATCCCTAACTCACATTGGCAGCATAGGACAATAACACAACACAGCACAACAATCGGTTAATGGCTACTATCTATAAATACCAAAAACAAAAAGGCACGAATCGAGAAAATCGATTCGTGCCTGATATATCTGGTGGACGGGATGGGATTCGAACCCATGACCTTTGGCTTCGGAGGCCAACACTCTATCCAGCTGAGCTACCCATCCAGAAACAGTCATAGTGAAAAGTAAAGAGCAAAACAACTTACCACAAAAGAATCCACTAGCAAGGGAAATTCGCAGCCGATTAGTCTTTTTCACATACGCGCTATTGTGCCAAATCATGATTAATTACTACAGCGTTTACAACCGATTTCTTTTCTGTATTTCCAGATGTTCCTCCCATTCAAGAGGTAACATCACTTTCTTTTTAGTATTGCACTTTTTACAGGATGGCACAAGATTGTCTCGGGTACTTCGGCCACCCCGAGCCAACGGCACCAGATGATCCATTGTCAATTGTTTGTAGGTAAATTTTTTCCCACAATAATGGCAGAGTCCATTGGCAGTTTTCTGTTGCCACCAGCGACTTTTCCGAAGTTCACGTGCCTTAGCGCGTTCTGTTCGGATCATCACGTCATCTACACCATCAATACCGGAATACTCCATTATCCCACCAGTTCTCCAACCAGAGTTGTTCGTGCTGCGCCAACAAGATACAGTGAGCCTGCTACAATAATAATGTCCTTTGATGTGGCAAGTTTCTCTGCTTCACAAAGTGCATCCGAAACATCGCGAACAAGCAGTGCTTTCCCCCGTACGTCATCGGGAAGAAAAGCTACCAGCTGCTCCGGCTCAGCTGAACGATCGCCTTCTGGTCGTGTTAGGATAAACGTGTCAACGAGCGGTAACATACTATCGAGACCACTGGAAATATCTTTATCGATCATTGCCCCCCAGACAAGGATTAGCCTCTGATATGAGTACTCCTCAGTCAGCGTCATAGCCAGGTTTTTCACACCTGCCGGGTTGTGTGCGCCATCAAGCAGATACCGCACCACATCACCACCTGCAGTTTCTGTCAATGGATACTGTTTTCGCGACACCTTACCTAGCACTAGATATTCCAGACGTCCTGGCCATACCACTGTTGCCAACCCTTCACGCAGTGCGATTTTAGGTACTGAAAAATCGTATTTTTGTAAAATTTGTAAAACAGCAATAACCAGAGAAGCATTCTCACGCTGATACGCTCCTCGCATCGAACATTGCAGGCCAGTAATCACCAGACCAGGCATAAGGTTGTCACCATGCCAGCTCCAGTCATCATTGCTGGTACCGGAATAGCTAAAATCCTGCCCCAGTAGATATAAAGAGCTCTTTTGCTCAGCAGCGCTCTTTTCGAGTACAGATCTGACATCTCCCACACCGCCAGTTGCCACTACAGGTACTCCCGGCTTAATAATGCCCGCCTTTTCTGCAGCTACAGCTTTAAGCGTATTGCCAAGATACGCCTCATGATCCATGCTTATGCTGGTTATAACCGAGACAAGCGGCGTCACCACATTGGTCGCATCAAGACGCCCACCGAGGCCTGTCTCAAGAATCACCAGATCAAGTTCGCACTGGTCAAACCAGAGCAAGGCAAGGGCTGTATTGAACTCAAAATAGGTAATGGTATCCTCACCCAGCACATCAACAATACGCGACGAAATTCTAGCAAAATCCTCCTCACTGATATAGCCGTCAGTGGTCTGAAAACGCTCACGTACAGAACTGAGATGCGGTGAGGTAAAGAGTCCCACCCGATACCCGGCTTTCTGCAAAACGTTCATAAGAGAAGCACTAACAGACCCCTTACCATTTGTCCCGGCTACATGTACGATTTTCAGTCGCTGTTCAGGCTGACCTATATCTGTTAAAAAGGAACGCATCGCCTCAAGACCAAGCTTGATTTTGTGCATCTGCAAATCATTTAAAAAGGTCAGTGCTTCCTGATAAGTCATTTCCATAGTTCAAGCATTGTGGAGTTTGATAAAGGAATCAAAAGATGGCACATGCACTTACGAATATTCGTACATAGCACCACCGAATGTTCAGTATTGTCGTTATAAGAGTTTAAGTTTCGCGTAATCGAGGTGCAGCGTCTTCATCCCGTGTCGGTCAAAAAGAACATCAAGGGAACTGGGTTTGGATACCTTTTTCACAGTACCAATACCAAAGAATGGATGTTGGACCTTCGTCCCCACAGGCAAGTCATTGATATTTATTTTTTTCTCCCTCTTTTTAGGAGCTGCTGGTATTGACGGCGATTCATAACGGAACTCGGGCCGCCCAAAACTACCACCATAGCCGCTTTCCACTCGCTCATACAAGGATGAGCTGATCTCGGCCAGAAATGGTGACATTCCTACTCTTCTAAATTGCCGGTCCGGAGTCATCAATTCTTTTGGGTATGTCAAATAGAGATATTTCCGGGCCCGCGTGGCAGCCACGTAAAGCAGCCGACGTTCTTCCTCCCACTGCTCACCCTGCCCGGCAGATCCATGCGGGAAACGGCCATCTGCAAGACCTAGAACAAAGACCGCATCGAACTCAAGACCTTTTGATGAATGAATGGTCGAAAGCACCATCTTTTCACCACCACTTTCGACCCGAGAAGCATTGTCTGGTGGATCAAGGGCAGTATCATCAATAAACGATTGTAATTCATCATATCCGGCCATGATGACCTTGAGTTGATCAAGATCCTTTTGACGCTTCGGAAAATCATCGGCATACAACTGCTGAAAGACCGGCAGATAGTATTCCATGATAATTTCAAAAAGCCCCGCCGGCCGCTGATCACTGTCATGCAAATCGAAAAACAGTTGATTCAATTTCGCCAGACCATGCTTCCAGGTTGCCCCGCCCGGATATTTCCGTAAAGCCTCAAAAGGATTGTCGGCAGCAGCAATGGTCGCCGTAATCTTCTGGGCCGTTTTCGGGCCAACCTTATCAAGCTGCAGGAAAATACGATTCCAGCTCAAATTGTCCTGCTGATTAGTCAATAGCCGTAAAAAAGCAAGCACATCTTTCATGTGTGCCGACTCGGTAAGTTTTAGACCACCACGTTTTTCAAAATCTATCCCTTCGGTATTCAGTTCCATTTCAAGCTTATAGGAGTGAAACCCGGATCGAAACAGCACAGCGATTTCTTCAATTGGCACACCGCTCTGGCGCAACTCTTTAATCTGTCTCAAGATAAATCGTGACTCGTCACGCTCATCCCGAGCCCCATAAATTCGTGGTTTGAGATCTCCCTCTATCCTGGAAAACAGGGTCTTGGTATATTTTTCAGTGGCATTATTGATGATGTCATTGGTCAATGATAATATTGGCTGGCTTGATCGGTAGTTTTCTTCAAGTTTTACCACCCTGCACTCAGGAAAGACCTTGGGAAAGCGCATGATATTGTAGAAATCTGCTCCACGAAAAGCATAAATCGACTGAGAGTCATCCCCCACCACCATCACGTTATCATGGGTATACGCTGCCAGACGGACAATATCCGCCTGGATGAGGTTCGTATCCTGATACTCATCCACCATGATATGAGAAAATCTCCGGGAGATCGTTTCGCGCACCTCCACCGACTCCTCCAGTAATCGCTTCCAGTTAACCAGCAAATCATCGTAGTCCATCAGGCCATGATCGTACTTAAAGGTCTGATAGTGCTGTTGCAACTTCAGAATATCATCTAAATGATCGCTTAAATGGGCATACTGTTCGTATACCAGATCATCAAGTTTTAGGGACTTATTCACTGAGCCGCTGATCATATTGAGAATGGCCCGTTTGGAAGGAAACTGCTTATCCCGGCCAGTAAGGCCAAGAGAAGACTTAAGCAGGTTGATAATCCCTTCTGCATCTGCACGATCGATTATAGTAAAACTGGAGCCAAAACCGATATAGGAACCGTAACGCCGGAGTAGAAGGTTAGCAATGCCATGGAATGTTCCACCAACCACGCGACTGCATGATTCATTGAGCAGTTGCCCGGCACGCCACAGCATCTCCTGACTCGCTTTACGGGTAAAGGTTAGCAGCAGTATAGACTCTGGTGCCACACCGTTTTCCATAAGATGCGCCACCCGGTAGACAAGGGTTCTTGTCTTGCCACTGCCTGCCCCGGCAATAACCAGCACCGGCCCGTCAGTGGCCGTTACCGCCTCGTATTGCGCCTCGTTCAATTCATGTAAATCCACACCGGTAACAACTGGTTGCCGGAATCCTGGTAAGAGTTCATTTTTCATGACGGCACTTTAACACAGAGGTATTACACTGGCAACGCCGGTTGACAAAATGAGCGGTGAAGGTATAGTAGGCTCCATCAAGGCATCAGGGCTCGATACAATCGGGTTTTCAAGTTCTTAAATGATATTTTGGACACTATTATGGCACCAGACACTTTTGAAACCATCTTCACTCCCGATTCTTTACACAATCTTTTTCCAAAAGAGCGTTCTAACGAATTTTTCGAGGCTCTTTTGGGCGATGCCAGCGAAGGAGCGTACGATATTCAGCTCGGCTTTCGCGGAACAGAGAACAACACTCTGGTGATGGACCTTCTCCTGCATGAACGTCCGGGTTGTTGTCTTGCCTGTAATCTGACTCAAGGATTACCGCAGGTCTTTTCCCGCCATCCAGTGATCAATGTCTCTGGGCTGGTACAAGAAATTGACACCCTGCTTGGTGACACAATTACCTGTAAAGAATGGTCACTTGGATACACCGAGCAACGCAGTCGCTCGCTCCATGTTATCCCGATAAAAATCACTCTGGAACAAAAGTGAACAACAATTCTAGTTCACGCAATCTGCTATAAATAAAAGAGCCGACTCCTTTAAGGGAGTCGGCTCTTTTGTATTCTATGTAGAGGATGGCTAATCTATTTCACAGCCACCCTTGAACGTCCCTGAGCTTTCGCATGGTAGAGGATATCATCAGCTCTTTCAAGCCAGTCACTCAGGTCCTCACCTTCCTGAAGTTCCGCCAGACCGATACTCACCCCAAGCTTGATATGCTCATCAGCATAAATATCAAGACCATCCACTGCCTGGCAAAGGCGCTCTGCAAGACAACGTGCACTTTTCTGATCGGTATCATCCAGAATTGCCAGAAATTCATCGCCACCCATACGAATCAACAAATCCGTCGAGCGCACCCCATGTCTAAATACATCGGCAACAGCTTTTAACGCCTCATCACCCATCTGATGACCAAGGTTGTCATTAATCTGCTTAAAATGATCGAGGTCCATGGTGATCATGGTCAATGGCCGCTTATACCGACGAGCACTGTCAATCATGCCATGAATACGATCTTCAAAGACCCTTCGGTTATACAGGCCTGTCAAGGCATCATTACTCGCGCGTTCAAATAGTTCTTCATACTGCAAGCCACGCTGCAAACTATCCGCAAGAACATCGAGAGAATCATTAATTAATGCAAGTTCTTCCTCTGTAAGCTGCCTGCCTTCTTTTAGAATGAGCAGGATACCCGCATCATCAACAGTCTCAAAAAGCCACTTATGGGCATAATGCCCATCACTACAGGCACTGCCGCCAGCCGAAAGAGATTCACTCTGAATCAATTCTTCGGCAAAGGCCATAGCTTTACGGCGACTTGGGCCGTGACCGGAACAGAACAGGTGTTTTTTGTTGCGAACACTATTGTTATAGCCGATGAGCTCATGTTCAACCAGCGGCATAAGCCACACAGAATAGGCCTCTATCATCCCAGTGATACTAAGAACACCAGACATGCGGCCATGGAGTTGATTAATAAGGCCCAGACGCTGCGATTGTCGTTTTATCTGATCGAGCTCAAGCAAAACCCTATCAATCTCAACCAGTTCTGACTGAGGCAATAAGTTCGATATTTCGTTTGCTGAACGGGTCATATAGTATATCCTTTCAATTCTGTTTGCTGTGATTCAATTGACATATCTATTTATCGGTCAGCCACTCAGAAATCTTAATACTTTTTTTGCATCAAATTGAATTTTGACAACAATTATCAGAGCGCAAAAGTGATACTTTGCAGTATATGTTCGAAAAACCATCAATTGTCAGATTGGGTTTCTCACTGTTTAACGTGTAAAAAAACTTTCCTGTCATTTCATTCTATAGTATTTCTCATGCTGCAAGTTGGGTATACCTTCAGCAGTGTGTGCCATCTGGCCTGAGAAGGAACTTTCAACCTCTCCCATGGTTTTGAGCATGAATCTGGAACAAAAAATTGGTCAGTTGCTGATTGTCGGCTTCACTGGGCAGACCGCAACTCCAAGCAGCCAAATTATCAGGGATATTCAAAAGTATTCTATTGGTGGAGTTATTCTTTTCGACCGTTTTCTGGCAGGAAAACTACCAGATAATAATATAGTTTCATTTAACCAGACCAAAGAACTTACACGAACCCTGCAGGATGCTGCTCATGATCCGCTTCTTATAGCAGTAGACCAGGAAGGAGGAAGAGTAAACCGTTTCAAGAAAGAGCGAGGCTTTCCCGAAACTCAGCCAGCTGCCATACTGGGAAATTCATCTGATACACAACAAACAACAGCAGCAGCTACCAGAACAGCTTCTCTATTGAAAGAATTGGGGTTCAACCTCAATCTTGCACCCGTTGTCGATCTCAATAGCTATCTTCAAAATCCTATAATAGGCAAATATCAGCGTAGTTTCGGGAGTTGCCCGGAAAATGTTGCGCAACACGCAGCTGCCTGGGTTAAGGCACATCGTTCATATGGGGTAAAAACCTGCCTGAAGCATTTTCCAGGTCATGGCAGCGCCCGTGATGATTCCCACCTTGGTTTTGTCGATATCAGTAGCCACTGGCAGCGGGAAGAGCTCACACCATACCGAAAATTGATAAAGAATCACCTCGTTGATACTGTAATGACTGGACATCTTTATAACAGTGTCGTAGATTCTCAGTATCCTGCAACGCTTTCTAAAAAAACAGTGCAGGGACTTTTGCGAGAGGAACTGAAATATCAGGGCCCGGTTATTTCTGACGATATGCAAATGCGTGCCATCGCAGATCATTACGGCCTTGAAGAGGCATCCTGCAGAGCTATCGAAGCTGGGGTTGATCTACTTATATTTGGTAATAACCTTGACTACCAGCCAGATATAACAATCCGAATAATTCGTGCAGTAACAGATGCTGTCAAACGTGGAGTACTCTCCGAGGCAACCATAGAGTCTGCCTGGAAACGAGTTCAACTTCTTAAAAAAACTCTTGGAACACTTTAATATGAGCAAACAACAGACACACTCCGTCCTTTTTGGCTATCTTCTCTGGATTTTCGGTTTTCTAGGAATGCACCGTTTTTATTATGGCCGACCAATTTCAGGAACAATTTACTTCTTTACACTTGGCCTGCTGTTCATAGGCTGGATTGTTGATCTCTTTCTTATTCCGGGAATGGACAGGGACGCGGATATCCGCTTTATTGACGGCGACACAGATTATAACATCGCCTGGCTGCTGCTTGCTTTTCTCGGCATCTTCGGTGTTCACCGCATGTATATGGGCAAATGGATCAGCGGCCTGATCTACCTGTTCACGGGTGGTCTGTTTCTAATTGGTGTGATTTATGATCTCTGGACACTAAACGACCAGATCAGCTTGCAAAATGGTGAAAAATCCAGAGGATAATTGCTGAAACAGCAATATCAACGCTTTCTTGATCAGGCATGTTAGCCCCCATCACAACATGCCTGATCAGCCATCAAGCTGTAATGTTTTATGGATCACCCGGGACAATTCCCTTAAAGATATAGGCTTCATGCAAAACTGATCTATCCCTGAGGCAACGGCATCGTCCTGTGACACCTGGTCCGAGTATCCGGTAAACAACACCACCGGCAGATCACTCCGTATTGCTTTTATCTTTCTCGACAACTCCACACCGGTCAGTTCAGGCATAGTTAAATCAGTCAGGATAAGATCAAATCCATCAGGGTTTTCTTCAAATAATGAAAGAGCTGAAAATGCAGATGTCCTTGCTGTCACCTCATACCCCAGACTGGATAAAAGTTCCCCGGTTACCTGCACTACCTGAACCTCATCATCGATGAGAAGAATTCGACCACTCCCCCTAAGAAAATCAGACGTGGAAATAACCTGGTCTATCCGCGTTGCTTCCCGAGAGATGGGTAAAAACACCTCAAATTCAGTACCAACACCAATTTCGCTCCGTACGTCAACTCTTCCACCCTGGCGGCTGATAATACCATGCACCATTGCCAGCCCCATCCCTGTACCTCGACTTTTGTCCTTGGTCGTGAAATATGGCTCAAAAATTCTATCCAGCATTTCTGGGCGTATTCCACATCCTGTATCCGCAACCCCAAGCTTTAGCCACTCCTGCCCGGATTCATCCATACCAGCAGATACCAGAGAAACCGTAAGCGTACCGTGTCCACCAGCCATTGCATGGGAACTATTGGTACACAGATTAATAAGAATATGATGAATCTGCACAGGATCAACCGAAATCATGCCACACTGCTCATCAATTTGTTCTTTAATGGTAATCGTACTTGGCAGGGTGACACGCATTAACTTCATTACTTCTTTTACAATGGGATGAACATATTGCAGACTTGCCTTATCCTCACTGCTTCGAGAAAAGGTTAGTATCTGCTCCACCAGATTCTTGGCACGTTTGGCCGCCTTCAATATACCATCGATAAACTCAAGATCGGTCTTATCCCGTCCGACCTGCTGCATCAACTTCAGGCGCATAATTTCTGAATATCCCATTATAGGCGTCAGGACGTTGTTGAAATCATGAGCAATGCCACCAGCCAATGTACCTATTGCTTCCATTTTCTGGGTATGACGTAACTGCTTCTCCAACCTATTGGTATCTGTCACATCACGACCTATCACCACTACAGAGATGACATCACCGCTACTGTCTTTCACCGGTGTTCCGGTCAATTCATAGATTTGTTCTTCCCCTGCAGATGTGAACAGTTCAAACTGCTGAATAGTTGACTGAACACTCCCGGTATCAAGACTTCGTGGTACAGCACAGGAGTTACATGATTTCTCACGACGACAGAAAATTTCATGACAGGTTTTACCCACAGGATCATCATGAAGCTCATGCACTCTGCTGTTGGCCCAGATCACACGCTCTTCTGTATCAAAAAGGCAGACGATACCGGGAAATCCATCCAAGATCGCCTGCTTTTCAGATTCACTGGCATGAAGGGCATTTTTTACGGCAGCAAGTTCTGTGAGATCCATCACTGCCACAAGGATTCCATATTTCTCTCCTTGGTTATCAAACACAACAGACTTCTTCAACACCACCGCTCGGCACTCTCCTCCTGTTACATCTATCTCAGCTTCATGGGAAACAACACCTCCTCGATCATACAGTCTAGTGTCTATTTTTCGAAACTGCACGAGGTGCTCTTTAGCAAGAATCGTATATGGATCATGACCTGCAAAGCGAGTTATTTCCCCTCCAACAAGCTGATAAAACGCCTGATTACCTGCACGAAAAGTACCTTTGTCATCAATCAGGTAACAGGGAACCGGAACAGCATCCATGATACCGTGCACAGGTAACTCAAGGTTTGAAAAGTCACCTTGACTATGATAAAAACGTTCTGAAGATACTTCTCTGATAGGTGGGCTCTGCTCGATTTCTTTTGTCATGATTACCGTATGGAATTAACTGCATAAAAATTTATTCACTCCGACTCCATCGTCGGTAATACTGGAATTTATCCAGAAAAGTAGTGTATTACAACTGGAATATATCACAAACAGCACAGCGGCCCTTTTTCTTGACTCTTCCAAATGAAACTTGTATTACTTTTTTCGACTCAATTGCTGACCCGGTCGGCAGTGGCCTATTATAATCCAAAATGAAGTACATCATGAAAAAACCAGTAGATATTTCAGCAGTAAAAGCCGCGAAAAAACCAGAGATTGACTACCCATGCAACTGGGTATATAAAGTCATTGGTGAAAATAGTGATATTTTACGGGAGGTCATCGTTACCGCCTGTGCACCTGCGAAAGTAGAAATTGCGCATTCCCATTCGAGTTCAGGAGGGAAATATCACAGTTTCAATGCAACACTTGTTGTCGAGAATGAAAAAATGCGGCTCGACATTTATGATCTCCTCAAAAATCATCCTGATGTGAAAATAGTTTTATAATGGTTATGAAAAGCGAAACACCAGAGAAGCAATCACAACTTATTATGGCACTACGCGAAGGCGTAAGCGTTGTGCAGATGATCCTCTTTAAAGAAGTACGTACCGGACTAGCTAACAAGTTCCCTGAAAAAGAAGCAGGGTTTCTTTCCATGCTCACCGGTGCCATTGTTAACGATGTCTTCGGTTCAGCCAACCCTGAAGAGAAATTCGTCGCCTTCCATAATCAGAATCGCGGCCTCATTGAGCAGGAGCTGCTGGCAATTCCAGATGAACATAAAGGAATTTTACCAGCGCTTACAGATGCCCTGCGAATTCAATCTCTCTGTGACCATCAGGAAGGAATGGATAGTTCTGCTACTTTAACCAGAGCCAATGAACTTGGTATACTCATCACAGAACGTGACATTCCATTGCCTTCAACGTTTATGACCTTTATTCGTGACCTGGGTGAACAACACGACCTGATTATTCCCCCTGTTCAAATCACTCCAGATGAAGACAAGGGAATGGTGCATTAGCCTGATTACTAAAATAATAAAACGTAAAACAGGCTTTAGTTTCGCTCAACCTTCACCTGAACTATACCGCGCACTGAGTTCATCATAAACACCGCCTCCGCTCCATACACATCCTCTTCTGAAAGCTCCCGTTCAATCACGCGCACATCTTGACCCTGTAAGATCTTCTGGCGCATGGTGCCAGCAAGCAGCCCACAAGAGAGTGGTGGAGTGATGTAGCAGCCGTCTAGATAGACGCAGACATTTGTTATTGCACCTTCTGTCACTTCACCTTTTTCGTTGATAAACAACATATCAAACAGCCCTAATTCCTGAGCTCTGCAAAACTCTTGATCGTATACTTCCCGCCGTGTTGTCTTGTGCATCAGCCAGGTGTTGTTAGAGTCAACGGGTAATCTGGAAAATTTCACGATGGGCAAACCAGGTCGCACGGGTTCGGGTGTTTCAGGCAATCGTCGCTCCTGCATGTTATCACAAGATGATGAGGTTATCTTTAGACCACCATCTTTTCTAAGGACAAGTCGTACCCGCTGAGCACCCTCTGCCTGTTTTACCTGTAATTGCATTTCCTGCACTATCTGTTGTATATCACACTGAAAGTAAAAATAGTTTGCTGTGTCTTCTAAGCGCGTGAGATGTTCCTTAAGTAGCAGAAAACCTTCATCTGGGTTCCAAAGCATAGTCTCTATAAGTCCAAACTCAGGGTCCGGGACAGTAAGAAAGCGCCCCTTTAAAAGACATTCTTTCCATTCTTCACGTGGAATTGAATCGTGAGTTATACCGGAACCGATGCCCATTTCGCCTGCATTCCCATCAAATACCAATGTACGTATCGGTACATTAAAAACAGCATCTCCATCAGGTGCTAAAAAACCAATGGCACCGGTATACACTCCACGATCATCCTTTTCCAACTCTTCAATAATCTCCATTGTTCGAATTTTGGGGGCACCAGTTACCGACCCGCAAGGAAAAAGTGCCTGAAAGATAGCCCTAAGTGAGACATCGCTCATGGGGACACTATTTGGCGAACCATCAATAGTCGATGTCATCTGCAGCAAACTTTCGTATGTCTCTACATCAAAGAGTGATTTCACCTTTACTTCACCTCCACCTGCCTCATGCAGGACCTTGCCGAGGTCATTACGAAGGAGATCCACTATCATCACGTTTTCGCTTCGGTTTTTAGCATCAGCATGAAGAAATTCTCTGGCTAATGCGTCTTCCTCTGGATTTCTACCACGCTTAAGGGTTCCCTTCATAGGGCGTACAGTCAACCCAGATGCATGTTTCCGGAAAAACAATTCTGGCGAAAAAGACATAACCCGCTCATCACCCCAGCGTATATATGCACCATAGGAAACGGATTGATTTCTTCGAAGATCTCGATAAAGCGCCTCCGGCGAGCCCATGAGTGAGAATAACAACTTCAAGGTATAATTAACCTGGTAGGTGTCACCAGCCTTGATATATTCTAATACGCCATCTAGCGCCTGTAGGTATTCCTCTTCTTCGACATTAGGATGCATTCCTGTTACTTCATACCCAACAAGGTCTGGAGTAGAAGATAATCTGAAATTATGGTTTCCGGTTTCATGATCAAATTGGAGAGGTTTTGTATAAACCCCAAGATCAGCAATTACTTTTTTTGCCCCACTTGGTTTAAAGGTCAGACCAGGGCAATCAACATGAAGAAGAACTCCAAACTCGTATGCAAACCACCCGGCAACATAATAGCCCTTATCCAACCACTCCTGCACCTCGTCCAAAAAAGCTGGTCCATTACCACGTATGTCACACTGTATACGGGCAATTGGTTTGTCAAAAAGTAAGCTGGTTACATTCTTTTCGCCCGGCTTTGCAGTATCAAAAAAAGCAAATTGTTCAGTTTGTGCAAAATGACCCAGCAACTCATCCAACAGTCTATTTGAAACAGTATACATAAACCTCTCCGGAAACCATGTTTCCTTCTTGGTACCACCAACATACCTATATTGCGAAATTACAGCGAAAAAGCGTAGATGGGCAAAACCACATACACAAAAACTCAGCCTTTAGACCAATTCCGTTATTGCATGGACAACATAAATACCATATATTATCTGGTCAGTTTAAACGAGCCCGACGCATTTTTTCAGCGACTTTCATACCATAAATACGGTAGGATGGTCATCGGGCAAAACATGTTATTGAGGAGTAATATTGTTATCGCCCAAAAATATACATTCCTAGGCAAGAAAACACATTGTCCAGAGAATGTAAATAACATCGCTTCACAGGCAGTTGTCAACGGCTTTTTCATGTAAAAACAGTAGACAAAGAAAGACATCTCAGCATGATCTAAGCTAGTTGCCCGTTGCCCGTTTTTCCGAATGTAGTCAATACTCGTTCGGCGCTGCATCCCCCACCGGCCGCGCACAGGGTTTAAACAGTTCAACAATTCATCATTTGGTTAATCTTTACTAAATAGCCAGATGATTGCAAGTTCAGCTTTTGTGGCGGTAAAGTCACGTGTTAGTTTCTATATGATGAATAGAACCTTACAAAACCAAGAGACATCTTAAAGGAGAACAGCAAATGTCGCGTAAAATGGTCACAGTAGATGGCTGCCAGGCATGTACTCATGTCGCCTATGCCACCAGTGAAATTATTACAATTTACCCAATTACTCCGTCCTCGCCCATGGCAGCAGATTCTGATGCCAAAGCGGCAGGTGGCCAGGAAAACATCTGGGGCACCGTACCAGTCGTCACCCAAATGCAGTCTGAAGCTGGCGTTGCCGGAGCAGTACATGGCTCTCTGACCACAGGTGCTCTCTGTACTACCTTCACAGCATCTCAAGGTCTGTTGCTGATGATCCCGAACATGTACAAAATCGCCGGTGAGTTGACCCCGACAGTTTTCCATATTTCTGCACGTGCACTGGCCTACCAGGGTCTTTCCATTTTTGGCGATCACAGTGACGTTTACTCAGCTCGTCAGTGTGGTTGGGCTATGCTTTGCGCTCAGAATGTTCAGGAATGTATGGACATGGCACTCATCGCCACTCAGTCTTCCCTGAAATCCAGAATTCCTTTTATGCATTTCTTTGATGGTTTCCGAACCTCTCATGAAGTTCAGAAAATTGAAGAATTAACTTTCGATGACATGCGTGCAGTTATTGATGAGGATCTGATTGCAGAACACCGCGCCAGAGCCCTTACCCCGGATTGTCCGTCTATCCGTGGTACTGCTCAAAACCCGGATGTTAACTTCACCGGCCGTGAAACTGTTAATAAGTATTACAATGCGACTCCTGCAATTGTACAGGAGACCATGGACAAGCTCGCAACTCTTACCGGCCGCCAGTATCACTTATTTGACTACTACGGCGCTGAAGATGCAACTGATGTTATCGTCATGATGGGTTCCGGATGTGAGACCGCTTCTGCTACAATCGACTACCTTGTTGCCCAGGGTGAAAGCATCGGCATGGTTATAGTCCGTCTCTATCGTCCATTCGATGCACGTGCTATGGTGAACTCGCTGCCTACCACCGTTGAACGTATAACTGTTCTTGATCGTACCAAAGAGCCTGGCTCCATTGGCGAACCGCTCTATCTTGACGTTCGTGCCGCAGTTGGAGAGGCTGTCGAAGCAAATCCAACGGCCATTCCTCCAGTCATTTATTCTGGTCGTTATGGTCTTGGTTCTGCAGAGTTCACTCCTGCAATGGTTAAGGCTGTTTTTGACAACATGGCTCACCTTTCTCCGAAGAACAAGTTCTGTGTCGGACCTATTGATGATGTCACCTTCTCAAGCCTCGACTACGATTCAGACTTCAACATTGAAAGCAAAGATGTTTTCCGTGCTCTTTTCTATGGTCTTGGAGCAGATGGTACCGTTGGTGCAAACAAAAATACAATCAAAATTATTGGTGCAGAAACTGAGAACTCCGCTCAGGGGTATTTTGTTTACGATTCCAAAAAATCCGGTTCTATCACCACCTCACATGTTCGCTTCGGTGACAACAAAATCGCTGCTCCATATTTGATCAACAAGGCTAACTTCATCGCATGCCATAACTTCACCTTCCTTGACAGTTACGATATGCTTTGCAACCTTGAAGAAGGCGGCACCTTCCTCCTCACCACGAGCTATAATAAAGACGAGATCTGGGATAGAATGCCAGACCGTGTTCAGCGTGACTTAATAGCGAAGAAAGCTAAATTCTATATCATTGATGCAATTGCTCTTGGCCAGGCTCTTGGCCTGGGTGCCCGTATCAACATGATCATGCAGACTGCATTCTTTATGATCTCCGGCATCCTCACACCTGACGATGCTGTTCGCTCTATCAAGACTGCCATCAAGAAAACCTATGGTAACAAAGGCGACAAAATTGTTCAGATGAACTACGACGCCGTCGATGCTGCAATTAAGAACATTGTTGAAGTCCAGATTCAGGACTCAGTAACCGGACACGAGCTGCCTCCGACAGTACCTGAAGATGCTCCAGATTTCGTTAAAAACGTTACCGCTAAAATCATCGAAGGTAAAGGCGACAAGCTGAAAGTTTCTGAGCTCCCAGATGATGGAACCTGGCCTACCGCTACCACTCAGTACGAGAAACGTAATATCGCTGTTAATGTACCTAGTTGGTTGCCCGATAACTGTATCCAGTGCGGCCAGTGTTCATTTGTCTGTCCTCATGCTGCAATTCGCACCAAGATTGTACCAGAAGTTGCAGATGACGTTGTTGCACTCAATGCAGTTGGTAAGAACTTCAAAGGTCAGAAATTTGTCCTTCAAGTATTCAGTCAGGACTGCTGTGGTTGTACCCTCTGCGTAAGCGCTTGCCCTGCAAAGACAAAAGCTCTCGTAATGACACCGAATACTGAGGAGCTTCGTGTTGCTACCGCTCCTAAGGTTGAGTACTTTCTCAGCCTGCCAGAGATTGATCCTGCAATGATCAGCCCAGGCACCGTTAAAGGTAGCCAGCTGCTTCGTCCGCTGTTCGAGTTCTCTGGCGCATGTGCTGGTTGCGGTGAAACTCCATACGTGAAACTTGTTTCTCAACTTTTCGGCGATCGCATGGTTGTTGCTAACGCAACAGGTTGTTCCTCCATTTATGGCGGTAACCTGCCAACTACGCCATATTGTAAGCGGACTGATGGTCGTGGTCCAGCCTGGGCTAACTCCCTCTTTGAGGACAACGCAGAATTCGGCCTTGGCATGCGCTTCACTGCTGACAAGCTTGGCAAGCAAGGTCTTGAGCTGCTGCCAAAACTTGCCGCAGATGGAGTCATTTCTGCTGATCTTGCAGAGAAGATTAAGACAGCTCCTCAGGCTACCCAGATGGATATTGAAGTACAGCGCGCCAATGTTGCTGAACTGAAAGCTATCCTGAAAGACAGCAGCAACATCCACGCAAAGCGTCTTCTGCCAATGGCTGATTACCTTGTGAAAAAATCTGTATGGATAATCGGTGGTGACGGTTGGGCATACGATATCGGTTACGGTGGTCTTGATCACGTCCTTGCTTCCGGCGAGAACGTCAACGTACTGCTGCTTGACACCGAAGTATACTCCAATACCGGTGGTCAGATGTCTAAATCCACCCCACGTGCTGCAACAGCCCAGTTTGCTTTTGGCGGTAAAAAATCACCGAAGAAAGATATCGGCATGATTTTCTCCACCTACGGTAACGTCTATGTTGCGCATATTGCTATGGGTGCAAATCCAGCGCAGACAGCCAAGGCAATTGCAGAAGCAGAGGCATATGATGGACCATCTTTGATCATTGCTTATTCACACTGCATCAACCATGGTATCAACATGGCTAACGGTCTTGAGCAACAAAAGAAGGCTGTCACCTGTGGTCACTGGCCGTTGTATCGCTATAACCCTGATCTGGAAGAGCAGGGTAAAAACCCATTGACCATCGACTCCAAAGAGCCGACATTAAAGTTTACTGATTATATCCTCAGTGAAAACCGCTATAAAATGCTCAAGCGTATCAATCCTACCGAAGCAGATGCACTTATTGCCCAGGCGGAGAAAGATGCTATGAAGTCCTGGAAATTCTTGAAAGGACGCCATGCTGCACTTGAGCCAGAGAAAGAAGAGGAATAAGACAACATCCTCTGCTCTTTGCCACCTCTCATCCACTTGTGATGAGGGGTGAAAGTAAGAGTTGCATTACCTACAAATAAAAATGGCGGTGGAAATAAATTCCACCGCCATTTTTATTTTCATGACGAGCACTAAAACTCATCAACAACTCACTGAATACTATTTTTTAAGCTTCAGGTCATCCATATCTGATTTCAGAGCTTCATACTGACGGATAGCCTGCAGTACAGAGTCATCCTGCTCCTGCTTCATTGTTGAGACCTTTGCCTGAATCTTTTCATCTTTTATTTTCAACCCTGGATCCTGAACACCGAAGAGACTCGAAGCTAGATATTTAAAAGAGAAGTGCATCAGCTCCACATCATCTTCCTTGATTTTTTCGATCGTCTCCGGATCTACAATGTAGGTGTCAAGAAAAGAGCTCTCGAAAATAAAACGACGAAAATGTGGGAGGTCAGTAGAGGCCATAAAAAACATTCGCTTGCCTTGATCTGAAAGCGTAGCCTGGTGACCGTGAGATTTACGGCGCATAACGATTCGCAACCACTCACGATTCATTTCATCTCGCACATCAACACCCTGATCTGCGCGCCACTCTGCGACAGTCCACTCTTTATCTTCGTAATGGCCCTTGCAATAATCTTCTTTTACCACAAAGTAGAATTTGTCATCAGTTCCTACAATCTGGTTACCACTCTCATCCTTCTGACCACCTTCATGGAAATCTGCCATGCCAACCGGGTAGTAGCGACAGGCTGATGGGCGATCTGAGTACACTGTACATCCTTCTGGTGTAACAAATGGACACTTGTTATCTTCCTCACGCATCTTGATCATAACACCTGGCATATCTGTCTGTTCAAGATAGGTTGGTACAGTATACTGATGCAGGAATTCCGGAGCCTCAATCCCTAGTCGTTGGGTAAGTATCAAAATATCATAGGGAGTCAGGACAATTTTAATACCTCCACAACAGGCAGTAAAACAACTTACACCGGGATGACACCTAAATTTAATTTTACTGTCCAGAGTGAGTTTCTGCGGCAGTATGTTAGATGGATTTTTGTTTTTACCAAAAAGAGTTTTCTCTTTAGCACTATTTTGTTCATTACTCATTACATCACCTAATATTGAAAATGGTTATGGAGTTCCACTTAAATTGCAAACTGTGCAGCAACCTCGCATAATAAACCGCTACCTCCAATGTGTCAAACCCATTCCTCGTCATGAATAGGAGCAATACGCCTTATTAGAACCACAAAAGATAATATACTATTTTACCTTAGAGGGTTATACCCAATACCATTTCTTTGCTGTTGCAGTTTTTCTTGATTAATCGTATATCTCACTGTCAGAAAGTAATGCACCCCCATTGTTCTGCATATCTGGAACTCCGAGTTTTTATTGAGGTTAGGTACTACATGAAGTTCTTTTTTTCCCCTATTGATTTTTCTGCAGCTAACACAATTATTTATCACGTCCCTGGTGGCCCTAAGCTCACTGTAAATCTTGAAGGTTTTGAAGAATACATTGACCTCGAGCTAGAGGTTGGCCACGTATGCGACACCTCTGACATTGATGGAACTGTTCACTTTTTCCCGCGGGGCAATGCCTAAACAATAGCAGGAGCCCTCCTTGCCTTAGAAGCTCGTTGTCTTCTGCTAGCAAAAAGACTTTCCCCGTTAGCAATGATGTTGAGATGAATACTCCTCAGATACCGATAGATCTATCAAGTGACGGCCATGTTCACACCCGCCTTTGCAATCACGCTATTGGCGAAATGGAAGAGTATGTCCTTGCCGCAATTGCCTGTGGTCTTAAGGAAATAATTTTCCTTGAGCATCTTGAAGCTGGCATAAACACACTTGAGAGAACCTGGCTCAGTGATGACGATTTTGACTTTTATTTTGCCGAGGGCGATCGGTTACGCAAAACCTACGCGGACCGGATAAAAATAGGTACAGGGGTAGAGCTTGGCTACAACAATGAATATAAAGATGAACTTTTGGAAAAAGTTAATGCTCGCCCCTGGGACAGAATTGGTATCTCCTGCCACTTCCTGAAAATTCCGGAGACTGGGCTTCACCTCAATCTCTTAAGTCGTAATAGTAAAAATATAGATATTGCAAGGAAGGTTGGTCCACAACAACTTCTTACGCTCTACTTTGATACACTTCTTACTGCAGTACAGAATATCCCCGGAGATCTGCTCTGTCATCTTGATGCTGCACTTCGCCATGTGCCTGATATAACTTTTGCTCCCAACCATTTTCAACAGGTTGATACACTCATGGCTGCAGTGAAAGATAAGGGCATGGCGCTGGAGCTGAACACCTCAGGTATCCCAATGCGTAACGAGGTATTCCCAAACAAAAAAATGCTTGCCATTGCTCTTTCATATAACATTCCCCTGCTGGCCGGTTCCGACGCCCACCGACCACAAGATGTTGGCAGATTTTTCAATACTCTCCCAGGCTATATTACTTCAGCAATTTGTCCATAGCGGCGCCAAGCGATTTGGCATTAAATGGCTTATGCAGGATATCACTTACTCCTGCCGCCTTAGCAGCCTCATTGTCAGTAGCCTCATTCTGAGTTGTAACCATAATAACTGGAAGCAGATGTGCTGAGTAGCGCTCACGTATTTTCTGGGTCAGCTGCACACCAGTAATATCAGGCATGTTAAGATCAGTAAGCACCATCAGAGGCTTTTCTGTTGCCAACCACTCTAATGCAGAAGCTGGAAATTCAAACAGGACAGGTTCATAACCTAATTCATGTAACGTCGCCTTGTAGATATTTAAAATCATACGCGAATCATCAACAGCGACAACCTTCGGCCGAACAATTTGCTCTTCGCCACCCTCAAATTTCACTGCAAAATCTTTATTACCTTTACTCACAAGGAGGTTATAATAATGATCTCTAATATCTTTGTGCGTATGAGGTAGATACACCAAGGCCATTTCCTGAAAGACTTCATCTTCGGCCAGGTTGAGAAACACGTTATCCACCTGAGCATTGACGATGATTTTGGCAATATGCTTGGCATCTTCTTCTGGTCCGCGCAATAAATTTCGAATACCTGCACCTAGAATGGTCGAAAAATTGCGATCAATTGCTCTCGCGGCAGCAATACAGACATGATCTTCAGTATCTGTAAGACCTGCAGTTAGAGTATATGCTCCTTTTTTAAGTGGCAGTAGAGCTAAAGCTTCATACGCTGCAAAACGAACATTTGCACTTTTAGGTACACTGTCCAGTAGCTTACGTATTGGAGTTATTGCAGACTCATCACCAATATCGCCAAGCACATTCAACGTGTGAATCAGAAAATCAGGATCATGAGCATTGAGGTTTTCAATGAGAATTGGTACTGCTTTCGGTCCTATATTTACTAGCTCTTTCTTAGCGTAACTCCGCATATGCGCATAATGAGAGCGCAGAGTATCATTCAGCTTCTCCAGAGATATCTGATCCTGCACCTCAGCAAAAATGGACAGAATCATGAAATCTATCTCATTGTCCGTACCCATCCGTTCTGCCAGTCGATGCATCGCAGTCGGCGTCCCCAGTTGACCAAGAGAATGAACAGCCGTCATGATCAGTTCACGATTTGCCGAATAGAGATAATCTGTGAGAGTATTTATTGCGTTGGGATCACCGAGTTGACCTAATGTTTCAATGATCAGTAATATCATTGCATCATCTTCCGAAGTTGCAACAATACTTAATAATGCGGAAGTTGCTTCAGCGTAACTGAGTTCACCCACTAATCGTATTAATTCGGTTTTATTTTCAATCGCATCAGAAACAAGAAATTTTGGAAGCATTTCCGGATATGCAAGAAGGCTTGACAGAAGAGTTTCCCGGATTACTGGCATCTTCTCTGAAATCTCAGGATGTTCTGACAAGAGATAAATTAAAAGCGGCACAGCAAACTCCACTTTCCCTCGGGAGAGCTCATAAATCATTCTATTCTGGGTCTTGGCGTCAACATCACCAATGTGTGACAGAACCAGCCTCGATTTCATGATATCTCCAGTCTGAACGTTGGCCTGGATTTCTTCGATCATATGCTGCGGATTTAACTCAACCATTTATCAACCCCAAATAACAGTTACAAAAAACACTACGCTTTAGACAGATCACTTCAACATGCATGTTACCATAGTATAAAAGATATTGTCTAATACGACATGGAATAATGAGAATATTAATCAAAACTCCCTCACCACTTAATAAGATAAGGAAAAGGGAGATCACTTGACGGCCTGAAACTGTCTAAATTATGGCAACCAGGAAGCCCCCATTCGGCGGATCACATTGAATCCACCAGGAAGTACCAAGGTATTCTTTTTACCAACCGACTCGAGAAAAACCTGAATTTCATAGGATCGTGAACCTGCATTACAGAATATGATCAGGGTCTTGTCATCAGAAAGCTCTTCATATCGATCTCGAACTTGTTCATATGGCAGTGATGTCCAGATATTCTTCCCAAACTTTTCGACAAGGGGCTCTGCTTGCTGTGGGTGGCGAACATCAAGAACCTGCCAGTCCGGTCTGATCGAATAGTCATCCATCCAGCTATAAAACTCCGTCATGCTAATCTGTTTCAACCGACCGTCACAGAGATTATCTGCCACATAACCGGCTGCGTTAATAGCATCTATTGCAGCAGAAAATGGTGGTGCGTAGCACATTTCAATATTACAGAAATCTTCAATAGTCGCACCTTGGGCCAATGCCACAGCGGCTGCGTCAAGTCGTGCAGAAAGAGCATCATTCATTGGGCCCACCCCTTCCAAACCTAAAACACGACGACTCCTGCGATCAAAAACTAATTCAAAGCAGAGAATATCCTGACCTGGAAAAAAATGAGCCCTGTCAGATGGTGAAGTAAGGGATGTATCCGCGTCAAAACCTTCTGCCAAAGCAGCACTTAGGCTTAATCCAACTGAACCTACGGAAATATCAAATGCCTTCATAATAAAACTTCCCACACCACCTCTAAAGGTAGATGGGATACCAGCCATATTGTCTGCGACAATTCGACCTTCTTTGTTTGCAAGGCTTCCAAAAGGTGCGCAGAAACGTTTTCCAGTAACCAGATGTGGAATTTCCACACAATCTCCAGCCGCGTAAATTGCAGGATCCGATGTTTGCATTCGCTCATTAACCACAATCCCACCCTGTGGTGATACATGAAGACCAGCTTCAACGGCGAGCTTTGAACGAGGTCTAACCCCTGCAGCCATAATGACGATATCTGCATCTATTGTCCGCTTACTGGTACGAAGTCCGACAGCATGCCCATCATTGCCGAGAATCTCTACAGCAGCCTCTTCCAGGAATATTTCAACATCCTTATCACGCAAATGTTTAGCGAGTATCGTGGCCATTGGCCAGCCAATTGCTTTGGGTAAAAGCTGGTCCATATATTCAACAACAGCGGTCTCCACTCCCCAGAGATCGGTGAATGCTTCAGCCATCTCAAGGCCTATAGCTCCACCACCAATTACGACTGCTTTACCAACCTTTCCTTTGGCAAGACGATCCTTTATTTCAATAGCCTTATGCAGATCACTAATTGTAAAAACTCCATCGAGATCATTGCCGGGGATTGGCAGGATAACAGGTTCACTTCCTGTTGCCAGCATAAGCAGGTCATACTCCAGCACACCCTGTTCGCCACTGTTCACATTTTCGATAGTTACCGTTTTATTCTTCCTGTCAATGGCCAGTGCCCGAGTAGAGGTAAGGGTCTTAACTCCTTTGGCCTTTTCAAAGAAAAACTCATCTCGAACCATATGAAAACTTGTGGAACGAAGTTCCTTTTCATCTGCAACATCACCAGATACGTAGTACGGTATTCCACAGCCACCGTAAGAAATCAGACTATCCTGATCAACAATGGTTACATCCGCATCTGCCATCAACCGTTTTACCCGAACTGCAGCCTTTGGTCCTGCCGCCACACCTCCAATGATAACAATTCGCTTATTCACGTCGACCTCCAGAACATATTTTAATGTGAAAAACCACTATCTGAGAGAGATAATCCTCCATATAGCGCCTTATTTTTTAATGTGAAATTTTTGACTTTTTGGCCATCACTCCTGGGCAAGACAGCCCTATACACAACAGTGCATATGAACACTACCAGCCCAAAATAACAAGCGAATTTCAGCACGATATTTCATTTATCCAAAACGAACTTAGCGCCGTCCGTGAATACATTCAAGACGCAGGCGATGTCGTGCATCAAAAAGATGTCGCCCGGTCATCCAGATTGCACTGATCACTCCAAAGCCGGTTCCAGCTGCTATGAGAAGAATGATCAAGATCTGATATTTAACAGCTTCAACTGGCGGTGTCCCACCAAGGATCTGACCTGTCATCATGCCAGGTAGGCTTACGATCCCCGCCGCTGCCATAGAATTTATAATTGGCATCATCCCTGTTCGCATACAATCACGACGGATATCCTCACTGGCCTCCATTGAGCTCTGACCAAGCATCAAGCGTTGTTCAATCACGTTACGTTGCTCATAAAACTGGCTGGTAAGGCGATCAAGAGCAAGCGCAATACCATTCATAGTGTTGCCAAGCAACATTCCTAATAACGGGATTGCATATTGAGGTGTGAACCACGGGTCGACTCGAATGATAAGTATCAGCGCTAACAGGGTCACCGAAAATGAGGAAACAAACATAGCTCCAGTACCAATCAGGTAGCCAATAATCCCACGCACCTTTCGCTTTTGCCGAGCCTGTACCTCCCTACCAGCTGCAGCCAGCATCACCAGTGACATTGATATCACCAGAACACCGCTGGCATGAGCAAAAAGATACCGTAATACCAGACCAATAAAGAGAAGTTGTGCTATCATCCTGCAGCTAAACAGAATAATCTTTTTTTCAATGCCCAGGCTGAGCATCATACTTGTAATGGCCACAGCGACTAGTAGCAGTGAGGCTAACCCGAGATCCAGTGAATTAAGAGAAATTACATTCATGACTTGACTACCTTTTGCGAAACTGTGTCAGGAACAGGCAATAGTTATTGCCACAAAACATCCATAAACACATTCAGCAGGATAGTGCTGACAGTTTTAGCTGCTCCACTTTCAGCACTGTAGTTGCAACCCTTTCCAGCTGTTGCCGGTCATGGCTGACCAAGACTACGACAACATTACGTGTTTGCTGTTGCTCCGCTATTAGCGTTTCAACCTGATCGACATAATGGCTGTCGAGGCCGGAAGTTGGCTCGTCAAGCAGCAGCACCTTCGGCTCTAGTACAAGCGCTCTGAGTAATGCAAGACGCTGTCGCTCTCCTGTTGATAACCGACTGGTCTCCCACCCTAAGACACTCCTATCAAAACCAAGTCGCGTACATGTCCCATGGAAGAAATCAGAATCTGTCTGCTTTGTAAAATGTTGGCCAACGAGATCATACCACCAGCAAGGGTCAGCAGGAACCAACCCTACCATTTGCCGCCATTGTGGTGCTGGAATTTTATCTGATCGGATTCCATCCAGACTGATCACTCCGGAGTGAGGAATAAGGTCAGCAATGGCACGAAGAAATTGTGATTTCCCTATGCCTGATTGGCCAGTCAGCCCAAGACACTCGCCGGCTGCTACAGAAACATTGTATGGCCCATTGGAAAGAAAAGAAACATCGGAAATATTAAGAGATACCCCATCACACGGGAGGGAAACTGACGAAAAATGTTGTTCCTTCATTAGGTATACTCTCTATATGAACTTCACCACGATGGCTATCAATAATGTTTTTGGTGATAGATAGCCCAAGGCCGGTTCCTTTATGCTTATCGGTAAAGAATGGTTTAAATATCTTTTTTGTCGTCTCTTCTGTCATACCAATGCCATTATCTGCTATAGCAATGACGACCCGACCTTTCTTCCCGACCAAAGTACGAACCTGAAGCCGGCCACCATCGGGCATTGCCTGTATAGCATTGATAAGAATATTTAATAATGCCCGGTAAAACTGGTCCTGATCAAGCTGTATTTCAGGTAGGTCATCTGCAAGTTCTTTCACCAGGGTAATCTTCTGATCAGATAACTTATGGGTGAGAAAATCTAATGCCTTTGTAATGAGAGTATTGGCATTACCTGCTCGTAACTTTGGTTCCTGTGGCCGGGCAAAATCGAGAAACTCAATTACAATGTCGTTAAGGCGACTGGTCTCATCTACAATAATTCTAGCAAGGTGCTCGCTGCCTGGTGCCACCTTAGCTATACGCTTTTCCAGAATTTCAGCGGTGCTGCGCACAATACCCAATGGACTTTTTATCTCATGAGAAACAGTTGCGACCATAGTACCAAGATGGGCAAGACGCTCTGCCTGGTTAAGCTGTTCTTCCAAGCGCAAACGTTCAAGAGCTCTGCTCTCCATGATCTCGCCAGCACGGGATACTATGGTACGCAGTACGAGAAAAAGAACCATCATCACTGTACTTGAGACAAGGATGATACTCCCTTGAAGACGGATTATATTCTCATACTCCTTGGAAAGATCTTTTGCAATCTCGATAACCCCCATAATCGCCTCATTACCTTCACCCGTGTCACGAACCTGTCGAAAGGGGATAAATGTGCGCAACTGACAGCTAAGCTCACGTGTTTCAGGTAGAAGATTGAGTACAGAGCCACTGTAGTTCAGTCTTGAATTTGCAAGACCGTCAAGAGAGAGTTTATATTCTATCCCGCCCATATCCTTTTTACCTACCATCTCAGGAATGGTCGAATAGGAGATAATATTTATACTTGAGTCATATATTGTTACAGACTCAATCTTCATCCCCTGGATAACACTGCGCACAATTATGTCAAGATTATCAAATTGCTCAGGATTGCTCAGGGCAATGTTACCGTAGCGAACGACCGTGGGCAGTACGAATCGTCTAAACACCTGTTGATTGAGATTCTCTGCCAGCACCAAAGAGTATTCTTCACTCTGCTTCAACATCACCTTTCGTGCATTGTTGGAAATAGCCCAGGACAGGAAGAGAGTAAAAATGAGAATAACTGCAAGACTAGAAAATGAAAAATATTTTACCAGAACAAACGGCTGAAGCCCTGCCTCAAGTTTCTCTTTATCAACCCTGTTCATCGGCCCCTTTCGACGCCGTAATTCAATCATGACAGACCCCGCATCTCCTGCAGATTCGAGTATCACAGGCCACAGTCAGCTTTTCCTCGAAAGCACGCTGATATTCCTGCCAGAGATAACTGCGATCTATTCCATGGTCAATCACATACCAGGGAAAACAGCTCCTTTCATCAAAGCTGCACAAGGTATACTCTTCAGGTGTAAGAGCATTCATTTTCATGGCCTGCTTCCAATTACAACCTGTGGCGGCCATAGTATCAAGGACTGTAGCAATTTTCCTGTCGCCGCGTGCCAGGACCGCCTGAAAGAGAACATGCTCAGGTTTGTCAAATTGAATATGAACGTTGTTGATATCGGAAAGCCCTTTACGCAAATACTTCTGTCTGCGTTTTAATTCAACTACCACCTTCTGAGAACTTACGTGTTCTCCAGCCTTGAGTGGAAAACTTCGCCCAAAAGGATGAAACTGAAAAGGAGTCCAAGGCTTAGGTGCAAAACAGTTTGTAGAAATAGATATTTCTGTTAGCCGTCCCCTTTCCCGTCCAATCGGGTCAATTCGATCTTTTATTTTTTTAACCAGGGCTATAGCTTCTGCAAGATCCTCATCTGTTTCTGTTGGCAACCCGATCATGAGGTACAATTTCAATTTGAATATGCCAGCACTAACAAGTCGTTCTGCTGCCAGAAGCAAATCTTTTTCATCCAGGCCCTTGTTGATCACTCGACGCAATCGCTCTGAAGCACCATCAGGAGCTATGGCAACACTTTTCAATTCACTGACAGAGAGTAAATCAAGAAGCGGAGTATTCAACCGGTCCGCCCTAAGAGATGAGAATGATAAGGCGCACCCACTCTCTTTGAGATAATCGCTGATCATCTCAAGGGACTTGGTATCCGCCATCTCCATTCCGAGTAAACCCACCCGACCGATAGAATCAAATCTCGCCTGCAACCCTTTCACAACTGCATCCCCATCCCAGAGGCGGGGTGGACGATAAATAAAGCCGGCAGCACAAAACCTGCACCCTCTTGAACAACCACGGCCCAACTCAGTCAAATGCATTTCCGAAAATTCTGCTTCCGGACTCATGAGTTGTGAATGAGAAGCCACAGGAGAGTGGGTAAGGATTGTTTTCGTGACACGTTCAGGAAGCCCATGATGAGCATGGTATCTTTGAAGAATACCATGCTCATCATACTCTGGAGTGTAGAAGCCTGGAGCATAACAGCCTGGCAAAGTTTTACTGAGTTCCAGCAATAAGTCTTCCCGACCGACATCCTGATATCTACGGCTTACGCAGGAAATAAAATCGGAGAGAACTGGCTCGGCCTCTCCAAGTATGAAAAGATCAACAAACGGGGCAATCGGCTCAGGATTCATAAACGTGGCCACCCCCCCGCAAACAACCAATGGTTGTTCTGGAGAAATGGTATCATGCCGATCATTTGAAAACGGGGGAATACCAGCGAGACGAAGCATCTGCACGAGATGCAGGTAATCATGCTCGAAACTGATGGAGATAAAGATAATGGAAAAGTGAGTTAGGGGACGCTGCGATTCGATTGAACGCAACGGTTCGTTTTTTTCCGGAAGGAAAAAGCGTTCGCAGACAAGATCGTCCTGCTCACCAAGGATTGAGTACACCAGCTGAAAGCCCAAACTGGACATCCCAACACTGTACGTATTAGGGTAGATCAGAGCAACAGGCAGTCGACCTGTCCATTTCTTCAGATAACTGCCCTTCTCACCCGCTAACCGCTCTTCACGGCTGCTGGAAAATCCTTCTGTTATCCTGTGCTGCTTCCTGATCCCCTAACCCTCAAACTAGTTGGCTTTTTTACGCAGATATGCCGGAGTCTCCAGTTGATCCTCATGCCATGTTGGTAAATCGTGTCTTCGACCTTCATTCTCATTGGACGCGCTACCGTTAAAATGATCAAGAGTCTCAAAATTGGAACCTGGCAACCGAGTTACTCGTGGTTGTCTGTTCACTGGTGCAGGTTTTGCGGAACCTAGAGGTTCATTTTCACGACTCCTCTCGACCTCTCGCTCCGGTTTCTTCTTATGAAGATCATTTACCTGAGTAATGGCTTCCCTCTTACCGGCCATATCACCTACACCTGTTGCAATTACAGTGACATGCAGTTCATCATCGAGATCATTATCATAAAGTGCACCAATGACAACCTTCGCATCTTCATCCACACGTTCCTGAATAAGCGAAGATGCCTCCATAAATTCAGACATGGCAAATGTAGATTCCGAAGCTGAGATGTTAATTAGCAGGCCACGAGCGCCATCAATTCCAAAATCTTCAAGCAACTGATTGTCAATAGCCTTACGGGCAGCCTCAACAGCACGATTTTCGCCTACTGCAACCCCAGATCCCATGATTGCCGGTCCAACCTCCCGCATGACTGTACGAAGATCTGCAAAGTCTGCGTTTATAAGTCCTGGAACATTAATCAGGTCTGTAATACCTTTAACCGCCTGGAGCAGAACATTATCGGCCATAGTCAGCATATCAGCCAGCTTACTGTTCTTCTGCATGAGCGAAAGTAGCCTGTCGTTTGGCACAGTGATTATGGTATCAGCATATTTCTGTAGTTCATCCCAACCGTATTCGGCATTCCGCATCCGAAATTTACCCTCAAAACTAAACGGTTTAGTTACTACAGCCACGGTCAGAGCGCCCAACTCTTTACTGGCCTTAGCCACAATCGGTGCAGCACCGGTACCTGTTCCGCCACCAAGCCCGGCAGTAACAAATACCATATCGCTGCCTTTCAGGGCTTCCTTGATATCTTCCAGAGATTCAAGTGCGGCCTGCCCACCAGTTTCAGGAGTAGCCCCTGCACCCAGGCCTTTAGTTACACCCGGGCCAAGCTGAAGACAGATATCGGCCTGAGATTGCAACAGTGCCTGTTTATCTGTATTAGCTGCAATAAACTCTACACCCTGTAATCTGTTGGCGACCATGGTATTAATGGCATTTCCGCCACCACCACCTACACCAATCACCTTGACAACTGCTACGCCTTCTGATTCTGCCATTCTAAACGGCATACCATTCCCCCTGCTGCTATATTAAGCTACCATCCCCGAACAGGCTGGTAATCATAACCTTCGATCCCATTAAATATATCATTTGCGCCCAGTGCAATAAACAAAAAAAGCGTTAACCGTTACATAATTTTTTTGATCCATCCCTTTAACTTATCCATTGCGGACGGCTCACGGTTCTGTATTTCTCTACTCTTATTTCTACCAAACAGCACAAGACCAGTTGCAGTTGTGCAGCGTGGACTATATATCTCTTCCAGCTTCCCACCGACACCGGAAGGATAACCTATCCTGACAGGCAGATCAAAGATCTGCTCGGCAAGATCTACGATATTTGCAAGCAGCGCTGTACCACCAGTAATGACAACACCTCCGTTGATCTTGTTCTTCTGGCCGCTTGCAACAAGCTCCCTGTCAATCATCTCAAGAATTTCAACCATCCTGGCTTCAATAATATCAACCAGAATCTTCTGGGTAACCTTTCTTGGCTCACGGTCTCCCACTGTCGGAACATCAACCACCAGATTAGGCTTGATAATTGAAGCAATAGCACTGCCATAATCTTCTTTTAATCGCTCTGCTTCCTGGAGGGGTGTTCGTAAACCCACAGAGAGATCATTTGTCAAATTATGCCCACCAAGACCGATCTCTCTTGTATGACGAATAGTACCATCGCAAAAAACAGCCAGATCTGTCGTACCACCTCCAATATCAACGAGAGCTACGCCGAGCTCCATTTCATCGGAGCTTAACACCGCATTGGCAGAAGCAATTGACTCAAGCACCAGTTCTGCCACTTCAAGATTCGCCTTGTTACAGCATGTCACCAGATTATGTACCGCACCAATATCAGCCGTGACGATATGCACATTTGTAACCAGCCGAACACCAGTCATTCCCAACGGATTCTGAATACCGGTATGATCATCTACCATGTACTCCTGCGGCATCACATGAATCACTCGCTGGTTTTCTGAAATTTTTACAGTTCGGGCAGCGTTTATAACATCCTCAATATCGGACTGCTTTATCTCACGATTATTAACTGCAACAATCCCTGGACTGTTAAAACCTTTTATGTGGTTCCCTGCTATGCCTACGTAAACATAGCTTGAACGCAAATCACAGCCAGCTGATTCTTCTGCCAGGCGGATAGCCTGCTTAATAGAGCTAACTGTGCTTTCAATATTTACAACCACTCCTTTTCGGAGACCATTTGACGGTACAGTTCCCGTGCCAATCACATCGACCCGATCATCGAAAACCTCTCCGACAATACAGCAAATCTTGGTAGTACCTATATCTAGGCCCACGACAAGCTCACCGGGTTCGCGATCTATCATTTCCAGTTCTGTTACCGGTTCTATGTCTTTATTTTCGTCCATACCTGTCAACCAGATTCACTTTGTGCAACCAGCACCTTGTCATTCAAATAGTCCATCCGGATATACTCTACCCCGGAAATTAACATACCTTTTTTCTTTTCTCTGTATAGCACATCCAGAACTTTAACCAATCGCCAGTACTTGTCAGAAACCCTTCCCTTACCAAAGAAGATAGGAAATGTATGATCAACAAGGTAAACAACCATTTCACCATGTTCATTTATATGAATTTCAGAAACTGACTGCGCGGGTAGATTAGGATTATTCCTTCCTGCAAGCCTCAAAAAGGCATAAATATCATGAAATATTTTTTTTCTCTCTTCCTCAACGGAAAAGCGGTCTAGACCCGTAATAACCGGATAATCAACATCCTGCCCAAGACCTACTTCCAAAAATTCCCGTCCTGCTTTATCGACATAAAAAAGCCGCGGTTCACTGGTGGTACTCTTATTTATCATCGCAACCGGCTGATGCTCAACCACTTCGATGACGACTCCTGATGGCCAATTAAATGTCACTTTCGCTTTACTTACCCATGGATCAAGCTCAACACTGCTGGCCACTGCATGTTTATCAATTCCCAGCAGGCTGGTCTGGTAGAGATTCACTCCGGTCAGCAGGCGTAATCTGTCATCTGATGTAGATTCACACCCCACAAACTCCAGCGTCTTAACCTTAAAAAGAGAAATTTCACTGAATAGCCCTCCCAGCTGCCGAATACCGCCAATGGCCACGAGTACAACCACAATCAATACAGTCACTACAGAAAACAATGGGAATGTTTTTCGTTGAGAATGGGTTTCATAAATTTCGCTTTTGACTCTTCGTTTTTGCTGAAGATGTCCCCTGAGCTTTTCCAGAGAGAACCTTTTTTTCTTAGAACCGTTAGTTTCAGGCATCGTCGCGAAGCTATGCTGTCGTAAATCGCTGTTGCGATTATTACGCACTTTTTTCCTGCAGGTTGTCTCATTATAAAACTGCTGCAAGAAATCGGATATCTTACGAATCCTCTCTCGTAATTGTAGCTCCCCTCGTTTCAGAACACCCTCCTACTCACGTCAATAATTCGGTTCACTCATTCCCATCAAGTCCTGATTAATGCCAGTTAACTATAATAAAGTTTTCTTTACTATTCTATACCTGCTTCTCAAGAAGCGTTAAAAGCTCTTCACCAACACGTACTATATTACCTGCTCCAAGTGTAAGCACCAGATCATTTTCCCGTACAATACCCATAATTTCTTCAGCCATTGAGTCTACAGATGGCATATAATGGGTAAATCGCTGCCCATGAAGTTCTATCTCAGCTAGCAATCGCTCACTGTTTACACCTTCAATAGGCTCCTCGCTTGCAGCATAAATATCTGTCAAAATAAGATAATCTGCTTCATGAAATGCCGTAAGAAAATCTTTGAAAAGTCCTTGAGTTCTACTGTAGCGGTGTGGCTGAAACAGTACGACAAGTCGCTTATCCGGCCAGGCGGTCTTAATAGCTGAAAGTGTTGCCCTGATCTCTGTGGGATGATGTCCGTAATCATCAACAATCGTGATCCCACCAACTTCACCCTTTTTCTGCATACGACGCTGTACACCTTGGAAAGTTCTGAGTCCTTCTGAGATAGTGGAAAAAGGAATTTCCAGCTCAAGACCAACACAGATTGCAGCAAGTGCATTATACACATTATGCTTTCCTGGAGGTGCCAGATTAATTTCACCCAAACACTTATCCTGGCTGTGTACTGTGAAAAATACCCTGCCATCTTTAAAGAAAATATTGTCAGCATGAAGGTCAGCTTGCGGTGTAAGGCCATACGTAATGATTCTTCGACGTATGGATGGGAGAATATCAACCACATTTGCATCATCAAGACAGAGAATCGCCACACCATAGAAAGGAATCTTATCTATGAACTCAAGAAATGTCTCTTTTATATGCTCGATATCCCGATAATAATCGAGATGCTCAAGATCTATATTCGTCACAACTTCCACAACCGGTGAAAGCTTTAAAAAAGAGCCATCACTCTCATCTGCCTCAGCTACCAGAAACTCACCCTGTCCCAGTTTGGCGTTCCCGCCAAGACTGTCGACCTTGCCGCCTACGACAATGGTTGGATCGAGTTTTGCGTAAGCCATCACCCAACTGACCATAGATGTCGTTGACGTTTTACCGTGACTACCGGCAATGGCAATACCAAATTTTTTTAATCGCATCAGCTCTGCCAACATCTCCGCACGCTGAATGACAGGGATATGCAGTCGTCTGGCTTCGATCACTTCTGGATTGCTCAATGATATAGCTGATGATGTAACTACCACATCTGCCCCAACTATATTCTCTGCCTGATGCCCTGTACTGATTCTGCCCCCAAGTTCTGCAAGGCGATCTGTTATGGCAGAGCCATGTAAGTCTGAACCGGAAACAACATAACCGAGATTCAGCAAAAGTTCGGCTATACCACTCATGCCTATACCGCCAATCCCTACAAAATGAATGTGTTTACTTTTCCTGTACATCGTTCATCCCCTCTGCACGCTATTGTTATCTGTGGCCCTGCCACCTCGTGCAGCCATAAGGCAGACATCAACTATTTTTTCGGCAGCCTCAGGCATGGCAAGTGAGCGCATAGCATCTCCCATACTTTCGAGCGTGCTACGATCAGCGCATAGCCCACAAAGAGTATCAGATAACAGCCTGCCGTTTATATCATTTTCGGAATATTGCATTGCGCCCCCACCATCAACATAATATGCCGCATTCTTTTTTTGATGATCATCAGCAGCATGTGGGTAAGGGACCAGAACTGCAGGTTTTCCAAGAACGGCAAGTTCGGTAAGTGTAGTAGCTCCAGCCCTGGAAATCAGTAAATCGGCCTCTCTATATACTGCACTCATATCCGTAAAAAAAGGAGCAACTTTAGCCGAAACCCCAGCTTTTTGATATCTCTCTTCAACCCAATGTGCATCACTTTGCCCAGTCTGATGAATTACTGTAATATCACGTAAGTGCTCTTTCCCGTAATCGCAGAATGCTTCTGTAACCATTCTATTCAGAGCATTTGCACCCTGACTGCCTCCCAGCACCAAGAGAGTCAACGGTCCTGAGTCTTTAGACGAAGATTTGGACAAATCAAGAATGTCCTCCCTCACCGGGTTGCCTGTGAGCAGTGTCTTTCCCTTGTTAAAAAACTGCTCACTGCCAGGAAGTGATATGCAAATATGGTCCACAAATTTCCCAAGCTTTCTATTCGCCAACCCGGGAATCGAATTTTGTTCATGAATAATGGTTGGAACCCGTAATAGTTTTGCAGCCAGCATAACCGGCCCTGTTACGTAACCACCAACTCCCAGAGCGACATTCGGTCGAAACCTCAGGATATGGAGTCCTGCCTGAATAATCGACACAGGCAAAATCACCAGCGCTTTTATAAGCTCAGCTAAATTTTTCCCTTTGAGCCCATAGCTGATAATCGACTTACTTTTAAAACCGTAACTATTAAGGCTGGTTGTATCAATCTTACGCCTGGTACCAATAAACAACACCTCACTATCTGGCTGCCGAGAACGTAAAGCCTGAGCAGTAGCAATGGCCGGAAAAAGATGTCCCCCTGTTCCACCACCTGTAATCAACAGCCGAACCGGTCTTTTCTCGTGCCCTGTCATTGCACATCTCCGACAACAGTTGCCTGCTCGGCTATTAGCGCCTGAACAGCTTTGGTGAACATTTCCCCTCTATGCCCGTAACTTTTAAACATATCAAAACTTGCACATGCTGGTGAAAGCAGTACCGTATCGCCTGGCTGTGCCAGGTCGTAGCCAAGCCGTACAGCATCTTCAAGGGAAGCAGTTCGCAAAATTTTAGTACAATCTTTTAATGCCGCTTCAATTTGATCACTCGCTTCACCAATAACAATTACCGCTCGCGCCTTATCCTGAACCGACTCTCGCAATAGACGATACTTTTCGCCCTTATCCCTACCACCGGCTATGAGTACAACCTTATTGTGTGTCTGCTTCAATGCTGCCATTACAGCACCAGTGTTCGTCGCTTTTGAGTCGTTCACAAATGTAACACCTGCCAGTTCGCCTATCTGTTGCAAGCGATGCGGACCCGGCTCAAATTTCGCCAAAACCCTTTGAATAACATCTGCATCAATCCCCAACGCACGGCTCGCAAGAATTGCAGCGGCAGCATTACGCACACCGATCGCATTTCCTAGCGCAGTGAAACTCAAGTCATACTCGAAGCACCCACATTCTCCACTCGTCTTTACCCGTAATCCTGAGATAACGGCGTCACAATCCGCATCTTGACCAAAAACTGCCTTGCGTGCTGGCATCTCACACATGCGAAGCCTACATTCCCTATCTTCACCTGACACCACAGCTGTCTGCTCTGGATTCTGGTGCCGAAAAAGTTCCATTTTGGCCGCAGCGTAATCTGCAAGAGAACCATGACGATCAATGTGATCGGGAGTGATATTTAACAGAACTCCCACATCTGGTGTAAAATCTCCAGCCATCTGTAATTGAAAACTGGAAACCTCTAGCACCATCGTTTCAGCTTTTTTCCCACTAGCTAGAAACTCTAAAACAGGTGTGCCAATATTGCCGCCGACAAAAGGTTTTTTACTCGCCTCTTGTAAAATTTCACCTACCAAAGAGGTGACTGTGGTTTTACCATTGGTCCCTGTGATAGCAATCACAGGCATGTCAAGATGCGGTGCGACCACCGCGAGTTCACCAACAACCTTGACGCCAGCATCACGCAACAATCTTATAACCTCATGGTCATGGCGAATACCTGGGCTAACTATTACCAGCTCGGCCCGGCTAAGAAAGTCAAAGGTGTGCCCACCTGCTTCTAATTCCACATTGTTTGCCTTGAGGAACGTAACAACTTTATCACTGAGCAGATCCAACTCACGATCCTCGGAAACCACTACCTGAGCGCCACAGGCAAGACTATAGTGCACCGCTGCCTGCCCGGTTATTCCCAAGCCCATAACAGCTACACACATTCCCTCTTCAATGAGCTTTTTTTTGTCTTCCATTAGCGCAGTTTCAACGTAGCAATGGCAAAGAGTCCAAGAATGATTGAAACAATCCAAAATCGAATTACAACTTTTGGTTCATGCCAGCCCTTTTTTTCAAAATGATGATGAAAAGGGGCCATCAAAAAAATACGTTTGCCGTTAGTCAGTTTGAAATAGCCCACCTGCATAATCACAGATAATGCCTCCATAACAAATATCCCCCCGACAATGGCCAATAGGAATTCTTGTTTAATGATGATTGCAATAGCCCCCAAAGCTCCACCCAAGGCAAGCGAACCGGTATCACCCATAAATATCTGAGCTGGATAAGCATTGAACCATAAGAATCCGAGACAACCTCCAAAAATCGCCCCACAGAAAATAGCTAGTTCACTACTTCCTTTTACGTAGGGTATCTGCAGATATTCAGCTAAGACTACATGCCCGGCAAGGTAGCTGAATACCAGGTAAACTGCGGCCGAAACAACCGTCGGTCCTGCAGCCAGACCATCAAGACCGTCTGTAAGGTTAACCGCATTTGAAGAGCCAACAATGACCATAATTGCAAAAATCACATAAAACCAGCCCAAGTCAGGTTGAACATTTTTCAAAAAAGGAAGGCTGAGTTGCCCATCATATCCTGGGTGTGACAAAAGAAAGAGACCGACAACCATAGCCCCCAGAATCTGTAACCCCAGCTTTCCCTTAGCACTCAGGCCAGCACTACTGTTCCTGGTAACCTTTCGATAATCGTCAAAGGCTCCAATCATTCCGAAAAACACCGTTACAAAGAGCATTAACCAAACCAAAGGATTATCAAGCCTTGCCCAAAGCAACGTTGATACAGCGATGGAGCAAAGTATCAGCAAACCACCCATCGTTGGCACACCCTGTTTTTTCAGGTGGCTCTCAGGGCCATCCTCTCGAATAACCTGACCAATTTGCCGTCGCTTTATTGCCCGTATAAACATCGGCCCAAATATCAGCATGATCATAAAGGCGACAACGGCAGCTCCTATCGAGCGGAAAGTAATGTAACGAAAAACGTTAAAACCGATAAAGGTAGTATGCAGTGGATACAATAAGTGATACAGCATGTATTAATCTCTGGTAATCTGTTGCGGGTTGAAAGGATTTCCTTGATGAGGCTTTGTACTCCGCCTCGTATCATTCCTCAAGTATTTCCTGTCAACCTTTCAACTATTGTTTCCATCTGCAGCCCGCGAGAGGCCTTGACGAGAAGCCAGTCACCCTTAACCAGTTTCCTTGTTTGCTGTAGGTTTTCAACCCATTCAGCCGCTTTTTCTTTATCATCAAATGTCAAAACATTGTCAGGATCCAGTCCCTGCTCAACTGCACCCTGAGCGACTTCTTCACTAAACTCACCAACAATCCCAAGAAAGTTTACACCTAAACTTGCCGCTTGTCTGCCAAGGTCTTTATGTGCCCCTTTTGCACTTTCACCGAGCTCCAGCATGTCGCCAAGAAGCGCCGCAACTTTCGCCCCGCCCATCTGCACCAATGTTTTCAAACCAGCTTCCATTGAGGCTGGATTAGCATTATACGTATCATTTAAAACCCCCACCCCAAACGATGTCTCCACCTGCACCATTCGCCTGTCAGAGGGTCGGAAATCTGCAAGACCTGCCGCAATTTCTGCAAGTTTTACCCCTGCAGCAATGGCTATTGCCGCTGCAGACAGGGCGTTTGACACATTATGTACGCCAACGGTATATAGATGAATCTGTTCCTTTTCTCCAGCATAGTGCAGCGTAAAAGTTATTACACCTCCAGACTCGGCCACCACGTCGGAGGCATAGACATCCACTGGCCTGTTGTGCGTGCTCACTGACACTGAGTACGTAACCTTTTTCTGCGAATAGTTGTTTGCAATACCCTGCACATGTTCATCGTCAAGGTTAACTACCAGCACCGCATCTTCAGATGCTTCAGCAAACAACTCACCTTTGGCGGCAGCCACCCCATGAATATCGTGAAGACCAGCAAGATGGACTCCATGCACGTTAGTTATACAGCAAATATCCGGCTCAGCGATTCGTGCCATTGTGCGGATTTCTCCAGGGGCGTTCATACCCATTTCCAAAACTGCTGCTCGATGCCTAGGCGTAATCGGTAACAGGGAAAGCGGTAATCCTATAAGATTATTCAGATTACCCTTTGTCTGCAGTACCGCATTCTCAGGGTAATCAGGGCCAGCTGGCCATTGGCGCCGAAAAATTGCACCTGTCATCTCCTTAACCGTCGTCTTGCCACAACTTCCAGTAAGACCGACAACCACCTGGTCCTGTATCGTGTTCATCAGGCGTCGTCTAAATCTTGCAAGGTCACCAAGCGCCGTCAAGGTATTGGCAACCTCAACCCTTGGTGTATCAGCAGGTGCAGCATCAGCACGTTCTTTATCTATAACCAGACATCCTGCACCGCTATCTCTCACCGAATGCAGAAATGCGTGACCGTCAAATCTATCACCTTGCAGTGCAACAAAAACATCTCCAGCCCCAATAGTTCTGCTGTCGGTAGAAACATTACCTAAAAGGGGCCTTCCTTTAGAGGTCATAACAAGTTTCCCGACGGTAGCCAGGGATATGGCCTCGAGGTTCCATGCCAGCAGCGCAGTTTGAGCCTCCAGGTAATCATCAAAATAGCGTTTACCATGCAAGCTTAGTTGATATTTCTCATGTCCTTTCCCGGCAATTAAGACAATATCATCGGAACCTGCAGCTTTTATTGCTGCAGCTATCGCCTTTTCTCTACTGCCTATAACCGTAAATCCGCTTTCTCCAACTGCTCGTTCTTGAAGCCACCTGACATCCTGTTGAACAAGACCTGCCTCCACTACACCTGGTATTACCTGGTCGCGAATGACATCAGGATCTTCTGACCTTGGGTTATCATCTGTTACAACAGCCACATCGGAAAATGATCCCGCAAAATAGCCCATTAATGGTCGCTTACTTGTGTCCCGGTCACCTCCGCACCCAAAAACACAGTACAACTCACGGTGGGGGATAGCTGATAGTGTCGCAAGTACTTGCTTAAGAGCATCAGGAGTATGGGCATAATCCACAAAAACTGCTGGCCGGTCTTGGCCGGTGGAATCACCAATCTGGACACGCTGCAACCTGCCAGGAGCACCTACAGACTGTGATAATGGCAGCACGATACTCTCTGGTTTTTCGCCAAGAGCCATAACCACTGCTAACGCTGTAGCCAGATTATCCACATTAAAATGGCCAACTAGCGGAGTGTTTAAACGTACGTCTTCCCCTTCAATCTTAAGCTGTATAGAACTCCCTTGTAGTGTTGACCTGTAATCGGTAATTCTTACAGCAGCACCTTCTTCAGATCCACAAATACTAATGGGCAAGTCCCTGTCCGCACAATATTTCGCCATCTCCCCAGACCAATCAATTTGCTCTCCAGGTTGCTGGGGTTTAGAGATAACTGCTTTACCACTCCGTTTCAAATGTTGCGAAAAAAGTAACTTCTTAGCATCGAAATACTCTTCCATTGTCTTGTGGTAATCAAGATGATCCTGTGAAAGATTGGTAAAAGCGGCCACATCAAACAGCAAGTTGCCAATACGCTGCTGAGCCAGGGCGTGGGAAGAGACCTCCATTATCACATACTCCACCCCAAAACTTACCATTTCAAACAGTAATGCCTGGAGTTGCATGGCCTCTGGAGTTGTGAATGGGGATGGCAAAATCATTTTACCATCTCTGGTCTGAAAACGATAATTTACCGTACCAATAACACCTACGCTGTACCCTATGCGTTCCAAAACATCTTCGACAAGGTAAGTGATGGTTGTCTTCCCATTAGTACCGGTAAGTCCGATGAGTTTAAGCTTTTCTGCAGGGCTACCATAATATTTTTCAGCAGCTCTCGCATAAGCCAGACGACTGTCTGCAACCTCAACCACAGTACACAGAGTATCTTCTGGGAGGTGCCACTCTGCACCTTTTTGAACTACGATAGCTGAACATCCTTTTTCCACAGCCTCTGGTATATGCCGGTGACCATCAGTGACAGTTCCTGGCAAAGCTATGAAAAGTGTGTCATCGGTAATAGCGCGTGAGTCACAAACCACCTTACCAATGGTGACACCAGCAGCCTTTTGACCAGTTCGAACTACTGAATAAGCTACACCATCAAGAATGGTTTCGAGATTCGCACCAACCCCAGGAGGTATTTTTTTATCGTATACAGAGTCGTAGTTGATCATTTCTTTTCCGACATTTTTTCTTCAAGGGCTTCAAGTGTTACATCTTCCTGCTGCTGCATTCTGATGACACACTCTTTTACTCCTACAAGAGATACACCGGCTTTCGGCTCCTGCTCGACAACTCGGCCTGTACCAAATATCCGTATTTTACACTGACTGTTCTGCAAAAGTCGTAAACTCTTTCTCAAACTTAAACCGACAAGTCCCGGCATATTGCCAGGATTTACAACCTCAATAGTATTCTGTTTTTTTGTTGTCCGAACAGCTTCTCGAACCTTATCGATATGAGTAGGGAAATTGCCACTTATGCCGTCAGATGGTTCAGCCACCTCTGCAATACTTTTCCCCACTTCCTGAAGAACAGCTATTCGAGGCAAAACTTCAGCTAGAGCCTGCCCTGGGTCTGCCATTTTTTTGCCGGATTTTGTTAGAACGCTCCGACGCCCTCCCTGGATTGTCAGCAATACACTCAATTCTGCTCGTTGAATCGGCACAGCGGCTACATACAATTCATTTCTCACTGACTCAAAACCATTTTCACCGCCAACAGTTGCTTTTACCATTCCCCGAATAGTTACCCCGCCCACATGATCTTTGGTACCAATCCCTGATAACATTCTGGATATTTCACGAGACACACTCTTGTCAACGATTTCTGGCGCAAACTCCTTACTCTTTTCCTGGTTCAGCTGATACTCACCTTCACCTGCCTCGTCAATCACGGCTTGGGCAATGTGAGGTTCAACATTTTTTCCACCGTTGAGCAAAATGCTCAACCCACGCAGCACATTTAGCGGCGAAAGCGATTCTGGTACCGTACCAAAATCATAACTACTATTCCCTGAAACAGTATAGTGTTTAGCGGATCGTGTCAGTTGACGATCACTATTACCAAATTCCAGGGGAGTACCGGCCGTAAATCCTAGTTTTTCCCATAAACGAAGCTCTCCTCCCAGATTCAACTGACTGGAACTGATACTCCAAGGGTGTACCTGGCCCCGCATTTCATATTGACTTTGTATTGCTGCACCATCTCGGAATATCATCCGAATTGTAGCTGGCAACAACATCGGTTTGAGCAATAGACTTTCAAGTTGGCTCTGAGGATAGATCCTATAACGATTTGGATCAAATGATGGAAACTGCACGGCTGCGACCAGAGCCCCGGTCCCTGCATCCATCGCATAAGCGCCAATTTGTGCATTATACCGCCCTGCAGTAAGATCCTTGACCACTTTCTCCAGAATCTCCTGCACCTTAAGATCTATTGTCAGTACAACATGCTGCCCTGCCCCACCTCTATAATCGGCCCCACCATTTTGGGTAAGCATCCTCTGCACCAGCTTGTCATAATAATACTCAGCTCCCGACAAACCGATATCATCTTCAACAAAACCAAGTAAATGTGCCGCTACAGTTTTCTGAGGATAGTATCTTGAATGCTCCTTATTAAGATAAATTCCTGGTAGATTCAGATGCTTTACAGCTTCTTCCTGCTCTTGACTGATCCCTTTGGCAAGCCAGATTCGTAACTCTGTCCCCCTGAGCTTTGCTAGAAGAATTTCTGCATCCACTTCCAGGACTGGCGCCAGTAACTCTGCCACCAGATCCATAGACTGCATTTCTCTCGATCTCGCAAAAACTGATACACGGGGCAAGGAAACAGCAAGTTCTTTATAGTTTCTATCGTACAGTGTGCCACGGACATGTGCTTCAGAAAGCGATACTGGCGTTACTTTAGAAAAGTATTCTCTGAATTTCTGTACCACTCCACCGACATCGAACACCCGCCACATTACAGCGAGCCCTATCAGCAAAAGAATGGTTAATATGACAGCCAGTCCACGCTTCTTTTTCTGCTTTTGTCGCAGACCGGTTCCGATTGTCATCGTATTGATTAAAGGCTTTCAAACCTTCCCTTATCTCGGCTGTAAACAAAACGCTGTCCTTTCTCAGGGGTGTACAAAGAAAGCGCCTTACCGGCAGCGACCTCGATAGCCTGCCGGGTCAACAACCCTGCCCTTTTGGCACGCAAGGTAATATTCCTATCCATCAACTCGTGTCGCTGCCCTTCCACAATTGACACTACAGAATCGAGGTGCCTGACATACGCTCCCAAAATAATATTCATTGCAATGGTAACTGCACAGACACCAAGTACTATTTTACCGGCAGTTTTCCAAAAAAGTGCACCGCCAGGCAACTCTAAGGCACTACGCCGCGCAAGATGCTGCCTGACACCTAAATTTGTCGTGGGTCGAGAATATGACTGGACTGAATCATGAAATATCATCACTTCCTCCGCTACTGTCTCTATTATTTTCTCTGTGCTACTCTCAGCCGTGCACTTCGCGATCGCGGATTGGCTGCCAGCTCTTCATTACCCGCCATTATTGGCCGCTGAGTAAGGACCTCCAGATCCGGGTTAGCCTTAAATTTTCTCTTAACTATCCGGTCCTCAAGAGAATGGAAGGATATAACACAAAATCTTGCGCCCGGTTTCAGTACACCTGGAGCCTCGTCAAGAATACGTGCCAGGTTTTCCAATTCTGTATTCACCGCAATTCGAAGCGCCTGAAAGACCTTCGTTGCTACATGAATTTTCTGCGGGTGAAAGCGACGCGGTATGGCCTTAGCGACAAGGCTCGCAAACTGTTTTGATGTACAGATCTTCTCTTTGCGGCGTTTAGAAACCACCTCTTCGGCTATCCTTCGCGCCTGTCGTTCTTCACCGTAATAGAAAAAAATATCAGCCAGTTCTTCTTCGGTACAATTGGCAAGAATTGATGCCGCCGTTACCTCTCGCCGACTGTCCATTCGCATATCAAGCGGTTCGTCTCGCTGGAAACTAAACCCCCTCTCCCCCATGTCGAGTTGTAGCGAGGAAAGACCAATATCGATAAGCAAACCATCCAAAGCATCGACCTTTGCTTCTGCAATCCCTTCAACTATTTCCGCAAAATTTCGTCGAACGATAGTCAACCTATCGCCAAACTCAGCCAGCCTTACCCTACTTCGACCTATGGCATTTTCATCCCACTCAAAACCGACGACTCTCCCTCCAGGAGAAGACGTTCTCAAAATCGCTTGAGTATGTCCGCCAAGCCCCATGGTCCCGTCCATGTAGATACCGCTGCTCTCAGGACGTAAATACTCCAAGACCTCGGCAAGCAGAACCGATTGGTGGATCTGTTCTATATCGTGAATGGGATCCATCAAAAGATCCCCATTTCAGCAAATTGGTCATCAAACTCTTCAAAATGTTCACTTGTAGCCTCACGTTCCGAATCCCAAACTTCCTTATCCCAGATTTCCACGTGACTGAGCATCCCAACCAGCACAACTTCACGCTGCAGACTTGCCTCCAGCCGCAAATGTTGGGGAAGAAGTATTCGTCCCTGTTTATCCAATGGGCATTCAGCGACACTACCAATCACGTATCGCATGAGACGGGCCAACCCTTTCTGTTTGCGACCTTCGGTCATCAAAGTATTTTCAAATTCTTCCCACTCAGGGATAGGAAACGCGCGCAGATGTGTCTTACCCCACGGTGCTACCATCAACACGTCGGATTCATACTGACTCAACACGTCACGAAACCGGCTTGGGAAGTTTAAACGACCCTTGCCGTCGAGCGTGTGATCAGATCTGCTACGGAATCTATTCTTGATTTTCGCGCCCCCTCAGACACCAAACACCACTTTACACCTTCATCACCCACTTTACTCCACTTTGTTTCTTTTATAACAGGAGGGTTATCCATGTCAAGGAAAAACAGTCGCAAGATCACGCACCTAGCGCAAGCACAACAGCCAGCATTCATACAATATAGAGCCTACCTGAACACCAGATATACTACATAATGTGTGTAATGATGTTTTTTTGGAATAATTTCTATTGCAGATCTCACTTTTCATCCCTCTACCCTTTTCTTCGGGCAAACTGAATACAGTGACAATGATATTTATAGAAATTACAGGAGATTAGGCCTGGAGGTGGCTATAAGGTGGGGTGAAAATGCAGTACAGGAATACAAAAAGCCGCTCTGGAGAACTCCAGGGCGGCTTTTTGCAACAACAGACAACATGCAGTTTTTATTAAGCTTTCAAGACATAACCAGCAATATCGCACTTACTGGCACTTGAAATAAATCCTACCCAGACATACAACGACTAGAAAATAAAAAGCTGCACGTTCTGGTAATCTCGATTGATATAAGCTGATACAAAAAAACTTCCCATTTGCAAGAAAATAATTACTTCACCAATAAAGAGTAGTCTGTATCACAAGAAAAGCTCTGCTCCTCTGCAGGGAAACTACCGTCTTTTACTTCTGCCACATAAGTCTTAACCCCTTCTCGCATATCCGGGGCCAGATTCTTATATTGCTTTACAAATTTTGGCAGAAATTTTTCAAACATACCAAGCATGTCATTTATAACAAGTACCTGCCCATCACAGCCTGAACCAGCACCAATACCAATGGTTGGGATCTTAAGTTCACGGGAAAGAAGTGTTGCAAGTCCTTCCGGGACACATTCAAGTACTATGGAAAAGACACCTGCATTCTGAAGCGCCCTGGCATCTTCAAGCATTTTGCGTGCACCTTCAAGATCCCGGCCCTGAACCTTATAACCACCAAGCTGCGAGGCTGTCTGAGGAGTTAAACCAAGATGCCCCACAACCGAAACACCCGAGTTGACAAGTGCCTCAACCACATCGCACACTTCACGGCCACCCTCAAGTTTAACAGCATCGCACCCGGCCTCCTTCACAAACCGTAACGCGTTGATAACAGCATCCCGTACACCGGTCTGATAGGCACCAAAAGGCATATCTCCAATCACAAAGGCTGCAGGAGCTCCTCTCCGCACGGCGGCAGAGTGATGGATCATCTGATCCATCGTCACAGGTACTGTAGAATCATACCCAAGCACCACCATACCCAAAGAGTCACCGACAAGCAGCATGTCGACACCGCACTCATTTAGCAGACCGGCCATGGGCGCATCATAGGCGGTTAACATGGAAATCCTTTCACCGGCAGATTTCATTTTTAGAAAATCTTTTACAGTCTTTCGCATTATTGTCTCATTAGGTGGAGTTTGAACAGCATAGCAAAGGTCTTGTCAGCTACTCATCATTACCAAAAAGACCAGGCTGGACAGCACCAGGACGCGGCGCTTTTCTACCAAAATGTTCATAGGCCATTACAGTGGCCATTCGGCCCCGGGGCGTACGCTTTAAAAATCCTGACTGGATAAGAAATGGCTCGTATACATCTTCTAAGGTGTTTTTTTCTTCGCAGACCACTGTAGCCAGAGTCTCGAGACCAATGGGACCGCCCTGAAATTTATCGATGATGGTCAGCATAATCCGTCGATCCATATCATCGAGACCAAAACGGTCAACACCAAGCAAGTTCAACGCATCATCAGCAACGGAAGCATTGACCACATTATGTTGCCCCACTTCCGCAAAATCACGTACTCGTCTCAATAACCGGTTAGCTATACGAGGTGTCCCCCGTGATCTTCTGCCAAGCTCCAGGGCGCCAGAATCATCTAGCTGCATACCAAGAATTCTTGCAGAACGATGGACGATGGAAACCAGCTCCTCAGGGGTGTAAAATTCTAAACGAAGAATAACACCAAAGCGATCTCTCAGTGGCGGTGTCAAGAGGCCTGTTCTGGTGGTAGCACCAATGAGGGTAAAACGTGGAAGATCCATTTTAATAGAACGAGCACCTGGTCCCTGGCCAATGATAAGATCGAGCTGAAAATCTTCCATGGCCGGATAAAGCACCTCTTCCACCACATGGTTTAATCGATGAATTTCATCAATGAAAAGCACATCACCTTCCTGCAAGCTGGTTAAGATTGCAGCCAGATCACCCTGCTTTTCAATTACAGGCCCGGAGGTGGTCTTAATTCCCGCCCCCATCTCGTTAGCGATAATATATGAAAGTGTGGTTTTGCCCAGGCCAGGAAAGCCATGAAAAAGAACATGATCAAGCGGTTCGCCTCGACCTAGAGCAGCTTTAACAAAGATATCCAGGCTCTTGCGAGCTTGTTCCTGGCCAATATATTCGGTCAGCCTTTTGGGTCGAAGAGCATTATCGTTGGTATTTTCTCGCGCCACAGGTTCGGGGGTTACCAGACGATCATCTCCAGCAGTTATATCTTCCTCAAAGTTCATGCCAGCGCCTTCAGACTTTCCCTGATCATTTCTTCAACAGATAACGAAGCAAAGACCTCATCACCAAGCCGGTGCTTCACCTTTGTGAGAGCCTCCCTGGCAACAGGGTCATTATACCCAAGATTACAGAGAGCTGAGATACTATCCATAACATTGGATCCAGCTGCAGCAACAGGGACAGTCCTATTAACCGTACCAGCACCGCTCCCAAGGTGCGAAACCTTATCTTTTAACTCGACACAGACTCGCTCGGCAGTTCTTTTCCCCACACCTTGCAGCGTAATCAGGCGCTTCACATCACTTTCACCTATAGCCTGACAAAGATCAGCAACCCGCATTCCTGAGAGCATACCCAGTGCCAGTTTCGGCCCTATCCCCGTCACAGTTTTAAGGATGAGGAAAAGCTCCTTTTCATCTTCTTCTGGGAAAGCGAAAAGGACAAATGCATCTTCACGAACATGAGTATGAATATAAAAAAACGCCTGCTCACCGCGCTCAGGAAGCCGCGAAACACCATCCGCAGAGAGAAATACTTCGTACCCCACACCACCGACATCAATCACCGCCCGATCGGGGTGAATGGACTGAACCTTTCCTGAGAGTGTTGCTATCATTACGTCTTAAACCCGAAATTGATTGGCATGGCAAATTGCCACAGCAAGTGCGTCAGCCGCGTCACTACTTGGCGAGGCAGATAAACCAAGCAGTACCCGAACCATGTGCTGCACCTGGCTTTTTTCGGCCTGCCCATAGCCTACTACAGCCTGTTTAACCGCTCTTGCGCTATAATCATGTACCGTCAGGCCATTCTGCATAACAGCAACCACAGCCGCTCCCCGTGCATGGCCAAGTTTTAAGGCAGAGCGTGGGTTAGTGGCAAGAAAAACATCTTCAACCGCAGCAACAACTGGTTGATGCAACTGAACAACTTCATTGATACCGTCAAAAATCTCGTTTAGTCGGAATGCAAAAGGTGCCTTCTGATTTGTCTTCACCGTACCACAGGCGATAAATTTAAGCGAACCAGGGGCTATATCGAGAACCCCATAACCAGTAATACGAGAACCGGGGTCTATACCTATGACTCGTTCCATTTTATCGCCTGGCTTGCCAGTGGCTGGCCACTGGCTGTTTTTGTGGACCGGCCACCTTTATGAGAGGCTCTCTACCAAAGCATCATCGATATCGAAATTCGCATGTACATTCTGTACATCATCGTGATCTTCAAGGTTATCGAGCAGCTTCATAAGTGATTTGGCGACATTCTCTTCTGTCACTTCAACAGTGTTCTGTGGGACCATTGTCACCTCAGCACTCGTCATGACAATACCTGCCGACTCAAGCGCTTCTCTCACAGACTCAAATTCATCTGCAGCAGTCAACACCTGAAATTCACTTTCCTCCTCAACCACATCTTCAGCACCTGATTCGAGGGCTACATCCATCAATTCGTCTTCACTGATGCTACCACTATCGACGACAATTACACCTTTCTTGTCAAACATCCACGCAACACAGCCTGATTCACCGAGGTTACCATTACTTTTAGCAAAATAATGCCTGATATCAGCTACAGTGCGATTACGATTATCGGTCATGCACTCAACCAGAACTGCCACGCCACCAGGGCCATACCCTTCATAGAGGATCTCATCATAAACTTCACCCTCAAGCTCTCCGGTACCCTTTTTGATTGCACGGGTGATATTGTCTTTAGGCATATTTTCGGTCTTTGCCGCAGCAACAGCACTTCTCAGCCGCGGATTACCATCAATATCTCCTCCACCCATTCTGGCAGCAACTGTTATTTCTTTGATGAGTCGGGTGAATATCTTCCCCCTCCGTGCATCTACTGCTCCTTTTTTATGCTTAATATTAGCCCATTTAGAATGTCCAGCCATGTTCGTTCCTATATATTATTCTCGTGATATGTATAAAGTGATAGCTGGAAAGAAAGCTCCAGAATATCCCAGTTTCTACTATTCGTAAGCCATGATAGCGTAATTTACGTGAACTACTTTTTGAACCCCATTCCCAGAACAAACACTTCCCTGCTCTCAATCCGTGAACTTTGGGGTTTCAAGACCTTCACCATCTCGAATCGAGTCTTAAGCTCCTGAACAAAAGCTGGGAAATCTTCCCCCTGAAACACTTTGACAATATAGTGTCCCTTGGGCAAAAGCAAAATCTCAGCAATATTCAAAGTCTCCCGTACCAGATTTAATGACTGTTGAGCGTCGGTCCACCGATTACCAGTAGTTTTGGGAGCGATGTCTGAAATCAGCACCCGAAATGTCGGACGGATCTTGCGAACATTTATGATAAAGTCCGGCTCACGGATATCCTGACATAACCAATGGATCGGGGCACTATCAGGACGTGGCTGCTGATCAGCCTGCTGAAGATCTACACCAACCACAACCCCTTTAGGACCAACCACCTCCCCAGCATAGAGCGACCAACTGCCGGGAAAACAACCAATATCCAGGACACTATCTCCCCGACGCAAAAATTTATATTTTTGCTGCACCTCTTCTAATTTATAGATGGAACGTGCCGGATATTTGTCTTTTTTTGCCTTTTTGGCATAATAATCTCTAACTTTACGCACTTTTTAGCCCATTTGCTATGCTTTGACAAGACGAAAAGGGAATGCCTTGGCTTACCCTCGTTTCAGCTCTTGTTTGCCTTCCTGCTTAATGACAAAATGTCTTACCCACTCCAGTGCATCTTCCTGCGTCACCACCTTTCCTTCCACCTGCAGATTCTGTAATTCTTCCAGAATTATCGAAAAAATCGGGCCGGGTTTCAGGCCAAAACATTCAATAAGATCGCTACCTCGAAGCAACGGCGGCCCGCTAAGAGCTGGCTGAATGTTCTCTCTGTAGATCGTTGCCACCTCACGGTAAAGATGAATCAATTCATCTTCCATTTTTTCGGGTTTCAACTCACCCTTACTGGCCAGGCTATCAGACATGGCAAGCAAAAACAGTCCCGGCAGATTCGCCCCAGCCCTGCGACAGAGTCTCAATGCTGCTCTTGCCGATAATTTTTCCTCACGAAGTATATTGCAAAGATGAAATGGATGCATGTGCATCGCAATGAGACTGGCAGTTCGATCTCTTTCTTCATTGCTCCACTTCAATCGTTTGGCCAACGCCTCAAATTGCCTTTTCCCAACCTCATCATGCGCATGAAAAGTAACCCTCAGCGGACCTGTCTCTGCAATTCCAGCTACAGCCGGTTTGCCGACATCATGGAATAGTGCTGCCCACTTTAAGCATACGAGCACGTTGGTATCGGTAAGATAAGCCACCACTTCTGATGAAGCTTCCGGGTAGACATCTTCTGCCCTCGTGAGCAAACATTCCAACTCACGTAATGCCTGAAAGTTATGGTGAAAAACATCCAGGTGGTGGAAGTTTGGCTGTTCAACTCCTATCCCCTCATACAATTCTGGAAGAATATACCGTAAGAGGCCAGACTCGTGCATTTGCCAAAGCACATCCGCACTTTGTCCCGTCTGCATTATCAGATTGAGTTCGTAAAGTACCCGCTCAGCAGCGACACTCTCTATCTTATCTGCATGCTCTGCTATTTCGTTCCGGGTACCTTTATCAAGCGCAAAGCCAAGGGTCGCCATAAAACGATAGGCGCGCAGCAAACGTAAAGGGTCATCCTGAAATGCGCGAGGACAATGTCGCAGCATCTCACACTCCAGATCAGCGAGACCGGACAGGGGATCAATAATTTCAAATAGCTTCGCGCTATCGGCCAAGACGACCAGATCTACAGCCAGACTGTTTATTGAGAAATCCCTTAACTCCAAATCCTCTGTAAGCTGTGTTGCACCACCTCTAAAAGAGGAGATATCAATATCCAGTCCATTCCAGACAACACGAGCAGCATCTTCTTCAGAGGTTCCAAGCTGAACGAAAGTACCAGCTCCAAGCTCACGCATGAGACTACGACAAAATTCTCCGGCACCACTAACTACAGTCAAATCGAGATCGTGAGGAATACGGCCCAAAAGCCAATCACGTATGGTACCCCCAACAATATAAACAGCCACATTTCGGCTGGAAGCAACTCTCACAAGAGCCTGAACAACCGCCACCGGAAAACAGTTCAGCAGCCTGCGTAAGTCGGTAAGCTGTTTCTGAACCGTTATGTCGTTAGCCATTGTCGTCCACTTCGTTTTTTGTCCCGCAATTTTGCGTATCTGATATGATCAGAATATTGAATACTTAATGAGATTAGCCATACGCTCGGGTCATGACGCAGAAAATATGGCTCGCAAAGACTGCTTGATTAACCGTTCAGCATACCATACATTGCCCAACAAGGACAGCCTGCTGACGGTCCTTGTTGGTGTTGCTCTCACCATGGTAACGTATACTTCTACTCATGCCACTGGCAATAACATAGTGCCCAGGTAGCATTTATCCTGACAATACAGATATGATTCAAACACCTTTTTTGTACCTTGCCCCATTGCGCGGCATCACTGACGCGATGTTTCGCAACATATTAGTCAGTCATTTTGATGGATTCGACGCTGCAATCGCCCCATTCATTAACCCACAAAAAGACCCCAGCAATAAAATAAAACCTCTGGCAGATATTCTACCAGAAAGTAATCAACACATTGCTGTTATCCCGCAACTACTTAATAACAGTGCTACAGAATTTCTGTATCTGTCGAAACGGTTGGAAGATTTCGGTTATACCAGTCTCAACTGGAATCTTGGCTGCCCAGCACCAATGGTTGCCAACAAAGGCCGTGGTTCCGGGCTACTCCCCTACCCAGACGACATCATTGCACTGCTCGAAGAGGTTATCCCAAAACTGAGCGCCACACTTTCTATCAAAATGCGCCTTGGTTTTCACGAAAAAAGGGAAAGCATAGCACTCGTTCCACGACTAAACGACTTCCCTCTTGAAGAAATAATTATCCACCCCCGCCTTGGCAAACAGATGTACAGGGGTAAAACTGACCCTGAAGGTTTTGCGGAATGTCTGGCAATAACTCAACACAATGTGGTCTACAACGGCGACATTACCTCTGCAGCAGTCTACACTGATCTGGCCAAACGGTTCCCCACAGTCTCCAGATGGATGATTGGACGAGGAGTTCTGGGAAACCCATTTTTAGCAGAAGAGATAAAAGGGAAGTTTGAAACCGATCCAAGACAACGTATTAATCGGATACGCGCCTTCCACGACGATCTGGCCGAAGCGTATCGGCAAAAGCTGTCTGGTCCGGGTCACCTGCTTGGTAAAATGAAACAGCTCTGGCTCTATCTCGTCATCTCTTTCCCCGGCAAGGACAAGGTTTTAAAAAAAATAAAGAAAGCACGTACCGAGCAGCAACTATTTGAAGCCATTAATCTGATGTTTGACTAAAGGGCACTTTGCATAATTAGAAAACACCTGTTTATTGTAACATTTTTTCAAATGCAGAATGGATTGCCAGTTAAATCCAATTAATCAGTAGTTTCTCCCCGCCAATTCCCTAACGCTACCCTGACTGATCTGCGCATTTCTTTAAAAAAGTCTGAGCCAGTCTTTTTTAAATAGAAATGCTGGCCAACATTTTCAGCATTATTCAAGAAATTTTCATTTACAAACTGCTTGCTGAAACGTTTCGCATACACCTGTTCAAGATTCTTTGCATCCAAGCGTTGGTAACAATCGGTGAAATGAATTGCGTTTTCGGGGAAACGCGGGGTACGGGCGGGTTGTTTTTTGTCCTTTCTGTAATGCCCAAAACAGAGCATAGTCACCGGAAATACCAACGGAGGTAAATCAAACATATCCCGGTGAACTTCATAATTTTCCATGATGTCTCCAATATAACAGGAGCCTATCCCCATCGATTCTGCGCCAAGCGCTGCAGTCTGAGCTGCGATCAATGCATCACAACTTGCCAACATCAGATCAGCCTCTGCAGGTGATTCAAACTCCAACCCTTTCCTCTGACACAACTCTTTGACATCAGAATACACGTAATAATCATGCCAGCGCTGCATATCTGCCAGGAAGACCAGTACGAGAGGAGCCTTTGCAATAAAAGGTTGGTTATCGCACGTCACCACAAGCTGGTTCTTCTTCTCTTGATCAGCTACTTCCAAAATAGAATAAAGCATCATATTGCCTGCAGTTGGTGCTCGCATGGCACAACGGATAATATGATCTTTTTCTTCTCCGGAAACTGGCTTATCCGCGTAGACACGTAACGATCTGCGTTCCATAATTGTCTTTATTGTCTCGTTCATAGCATCCTCTCATATAAACTCAGCTTTCCAGGAAATAAGATACGTTTCCCCCATTGACTTTCAATCGAGACTTTGACATCCTAACATATAAAAACGTATCCAGAATTTTCAATACGCTGTGCAGATAACAATACTTAATTAGCTTACCATGAAAAAAAAACTCCTCATAATAGAAGATGAAAAATCCGTAGCCAAACAACTTCGTTGGGGTTTGGCTGAAGAGTATGATGTAACAATCGCTACCAATACAGAAGAAGCCCGGCCTCTGCTTGCTTCTGGTGCTTTCGCGGTTACAACTCTTGACCTCGGACTCCCACCTAATCCGGACACCCCCCAACAAGGCTTTCGGCTGCTAAAGGAAATTGTCTCTACAGACAATCACCCTCAAGTAATTGTCATAACCGGCAATGCGGAAGACGAAAACGCGATAGAGGCCATAGCCCTCGGAGCCACTGATTTTTATGCCAAACCTATCGACTTGAATTTGTTAAAAATCATGCTCGCTCGAACGTTCAGATTGCAGGAGCTGGCTGAAGCAAATCGTAGACTGAAAATGCAGAACAGTCAGAGCGGATCACTCTGTGGAATGATCGGAATATCTCCTGCAATGACAACGTTATTTTCACGTCTAACTCAGGCCAGTACCACTGATTTTTCCGTACTCATAACCGGCAGTACCGGAACAGGCAAGGAAGTGGCGGCCCAAGCGGTACACAATCTCAGCCCCAGGGCAAAGCACCCTCTTGTCATTGTCAACTGTGGGGCAATTCCTGAAAATTTATTGGAAAGTGAGTTATTCGGCCATGAGAAAGGTGCCTTTACCGGGGCCACATCCAGGCAAATCGGTAAATTTGAGCAGGCAGATCATGGCACAATTTTTCTTGATGAAATTGGCGAACTCCCGCTACAGATGCAGGTAAAACTCTTACGTACTCTGCAAGAATCGACCATTGAACGATTAGGCAGTGGAAAAACAATTTCACTTGACGTACGGATTATTGCTGCCACCAACATTGATCTTGAAAAAGCAGTAAAACTGGGAACCTTTCGCGAAGATCTTTATTATCGAATAAACGTCATCCCGCTGGTGGTTCCCGATTTGAAAGAACGTCCTGAGGATATCTTGCTACTCGCTCATCACTTCCTAAAGAAGGAATTACAACAGATGCAGCGACCGGCAGTATCCTTTTCACCCGCTGCAATTGCCGCTATGTCCAGCCATGACTGGCCCGGCAATGTTCGCGAGTTACAGAACCGAGTGCGACGCGCCCTCGGTACCAGCATAGATACCTCTTTATATCCCGCTGACCTTGGACTTGAAAACAATGCTGCTGGTCATGAAGATCAGAAACTCCCCACGCTGAAAGATGCCCGTGACGCTGCAGAAAACACAACTATCCATCAGGCTCTGGCACTGTGCGGTGATAATATCAGCCAGGCAGCCAAGCTGCTTGCTATAAGCCGCCCTACCCTGCACGACCTCCTTAAAAAACATGATATAGCAATAAGTAGATAAAAAATAGCCGCTTCTGCAGAAAGATGCGTGAAGGAAAAAGTACAACAGACTACTTATGCAGCGTTTGCATGACGGTTGATGAACATTTGTAATTTTTCTCGTTGCGGTTCACTCAACTCTCCAAAACGGAGACTGCACTGTCGTTTGGGGATATACAAACCTTCAAGTTGCCGGTCAGCCACCACCATCACTGATATCCGACCAACCTGCAGATCTGTATCTAGATAAATATCCAACTGCTTGTCAGTCAGTGTCAGTGCATCTTCACCAATATATATGAATGCCAGACCGCCCTCGCTAATATCGATCATATTATAGGGAAAACCTTGATAATCATCGCTTACAGCTACCAGAGCTCTATCTGGAGCCATGACACGAGGGTAACGGCGACGCTCCTTTGTTATAGCAGTTACGTTCTTATTTCTGACAGACATCTCAGTTTTCCTTATAGCTTAATAGTCCATAAACACTTGCAACTCTTTCACTGCACCTTCTAACTAACAATTTACTATAAGCAGTATGGGACAACCACTACATAATAGTAATTAATCCTGACCATTTCAACGACAATATCCCGCAATATCCACACCACCACCTAGAACAGCACATTAACTATTAATTTCAAATATTTAATCCTATAAAGCATCAGCAAGGCTGCTTTTATATGTCGATTTTCTTTACACCTGATACAGAAACGCTAAAAGATCAGGAAATAAAACAAGACCTCCCCTTAAAAAGCTCATTTTAATCTGATATTATTCTCGCAATTGCTACCTGCTATACAGTTGATTTTATATCTGATATTTCTCAACCAACAAATAATGACCACATGAGCACACTTTAGTGATTTCATTTTGGTACGATTACTGCAATGTTTCTTAAAACCCAAAAAATCTTATTAAAATTTAGATAGGAATATAATATGAAAAAATTAATTGTAGCCTCATTCGTCGTTTCAGCATTGTTGCTTGCCGCAAATGCCAATGCCTTGATATTTCAAGGCCATAATTATGAGGTCAAGACTTTTTCCGGGAAAACTTGGACTGAAGCTACCACTGATATGCAAGCCACTTATGGTAGCAACTACTATCTTGCCACAATAACATCATTTGCAGAACAAGACTTTATCCAAACATTCTTGCTAAGTAATGTAACTGGTCAATATTGGCTCGGTGGCTACCAGAACCCAAGCAATGAACAAGTTGCAACAGCTAATTGGAACTGGGTCACAAATGAAACATGGGGCTACTCAAACTGGCAACCAGGTGAACCAAACGACAATTATGGTGCAGGCTCTGAGCAGTACCTGGCCATGTGGAGCAACTTTGGGTGGAAGTGGAACGATGAGAGAAATCTAGGCAATATCACAGGATATATTGCGGAAACACCTGTTCCTGAACCAACCACTATGCTTCTTTTGGGTATTGGCCTTGCCGGCCTTGCTGGATATACTCGCAAACGCAACACAAAAAGCTAAAGACCTGTAAGGTTTTTCAGTTAGGAGAAGAGCCCCCTCATAATCCCAGGGGGAGAGGAGGAGGGGGGTTCTTCTCGCCTAGCTGTTTTCATTATAATTTCTTAGCATATCATCTGATAACTCGATACTTTTCGACACATCCGACAAAGGAAGCCTGATTGTAAAACACGCTTCACCGTTTGTGTTATTTCTAACAGATATCGCTCCCTGCAGACTATTCACCAAACGTTTCACCTGCCAAAGACCGACACCACTACCTCCTTCCTTACTGCTCGTAAAGGGGTCAAACAATTTATCTGGTAACAACTCTTTAGCTATACCAGGTCCGTTATCTGTAAGCTGTATCTCGACCAAACTATCCTCGTTCAACCTGACCCTTATTTCCACAGCAGTATCTTCTCCGCCAGACTCATAACTGTTCAGTAACAGATTTTCCAAAATGGACAAGAGCAGTGTACCGTCGCTTTTCATTATCAACATATCTGGACACTGAATCATGACTTCTAGTCCTGGCAGCTTTTTCTTGATCAGGTGAGCTACATCCCTCAAATAATTTCCCACATCCAGTTCGTGCCAGTCAGGACTCACTTCATCCTGCAAAGACCGTAACCGCTGCTCTACTTTTTTCATTCGGTCAAGAGCATCATCGACCAACTCCAGCATATCTTGTTGAAATTCAGCTTCATGGATATGATCTGGGGCATTTTCCCGTAACAGACCAAGCATCGTTGCAGCATTTTTAATATCATGCAGAACAAAAGCTGACAGCCTGTCCCAAGCCTGCTGCTCTCTCATATGAGCCAATTGTTCCGCCATACGTATTGTCAACAATGCTGAGGCTGTCTGACTGCCAAGAGCAGTAAGCAAATCAAAATCGTCGTCTCCATATTCACCTCCAGTAAATTCTGGACCTAATCCTATTATTCCAACGAGTTGGTCATTAATTGCAATGGGTGCCATCAGTTTCAATCCTAAAGCCGTAAATAGGTTTTTTTTCTCTTTAACAACCTGCTTCCAGGATTGTTCTGTATCTTCCCCTTGAAGAGTAAAACGGTTATGACTTTTCAGGTAGTGAACAAGGTGATCATCTGGTGCAATTGGAAACTCTACCAAGTTCGTTTTTTCAGTGTCAAAAAAACCGACAGTTCTATACGCAACTGAATTTTCTGAATCACCAAGCCATATAATAATCTTATTAGTATAAAGGCTATTCTCAAGTACCTTGCGAAGTGCAGTAACCACTTCCTGTTCAGTCGATGCTCCCTGCAGCTGCTCTGAAAGAGCGAGCCATTCATCACGATACTCATACTTATTGATATAGAAGTGGGTACTGATATAAAACTCTATCCGCCGGCGCAATGGTTCTGAACAGATAAAAACTCCAATCACAACAAGCCCTGAAACAAGCAGTAACCATTTACTCAAATATTCGAGTTCAATACCAAAATTACGCATAAGCAACGCCAATAGGCCAAAACCGAACAGATAGGCAGCAAACAAGCTTGGAACAACAGAAGTATAAACAATCTTTCTGGAGACGAATATCCTGCGATTAAGCAGACCATGACTCACCACTGCATATGAAATCATTATCCAGCCCAAAAACAGTAATGAGGCAAGTAGATTTAGATGCCTTGAAGCCATATTGAGATAGGTAAGCCGATAGGAACTACTCCAGGCAAGTACACCGCAAACAAGAAAGCATCCAACTATCAGAAATTTATACTCCCACCGCTGGGAACCACTTAGTGAACGCCAGAATTGCTCAAGACGCCAAGCCCCATAGAGAACTATGAGCAATATCAGGATAGCAGAAAAATAATCTGCACTATACAACGGAACAATCCATTGAGATCCAAACACTTCTGGTTGATAAGACACAAAATATCCAGCAGAAAGCGCTGTGACAGCGCCAATAACAACCTCCCCAAGTTGCTCTCCTCTGGAATCAGATGCCATGGTCGTTGTTGCTCTATGTAGACTCATTGTCATTGAAAGCCAGATAAGACCAAAAATTATTTCAGAGAAGAGGACAAGTTGCGCAGTGTCAGCACGCATATCAGCGGCAAGGAAAAAATATTCACCAACAAGAAGTGGCAAACACGCCATCGTCTGCACAAGTGCAAGGGAAAAACGGCTCGCCCCCTGTTCTTTGGTAAAGATGAGAAGCCCTGTGAGAAGCAAGATGATATTACAGGTATATAAAGCTGTGTGTACCATGATTAACTCTAGGCATTGAGGGTTTCAATTTTGACGACTATTTCATTGCAGACATATCACATCATTATTCAACCGCTTTATTATTCAGATCTATTCGGCGCCTTTCCCTTACCAGAGAAGGCAACCATAGATATTTTTCATGGTCCTGATATCGTGTTAGGGCTGTATGCCCGGTACCTCAGCTTAAGTCATCCTGAAAGGATTAAAGATGACCCCACTGACGATCAAAATGAATCTTCTCTACAGCTTCTTCCCATCAGTCATTTATTGTTAATGAGTTGCGATGTACAGAATCAGTCCCGGGAATATGGGTGACAACAGTAAAGTAAAGCAGGCAGCAGGACAATATCACCAATCCAGGCGAGAATCATCGTCATCCCGCCCAGCATGCCAAAGTAGGCTACAGGCTTAAACTCCGCCAGTGCCAGTACCAGAAAGCCACTAGCTACAACCAGAGTGGTAGCACTAATTGGGCCAATCAAATGGTTAAAGGTTCTATCGACAGCAGCATCACCAGAGCCTTCTTTGTCAACTTCACACCGTAAACGCACCAGAAAAAACACAGTGTCATCTACAGCAATTCCAATAGCTACGCTGGCAATCATAATGGTAGCAACATTTAAGGGAATCCCGAGTACAGCAGCAAACCCAGCAAGAATCAATACGGGGAAAAGATTGGCAAGACTCCCTATCACAACCATTTTCAATGAGCGAAAAATAATAGTCAAAATACCTATGATAACTGCCAGAGCCAAGGAAAAGCTTTTCACCTGAGTGTGAACGAGTTCTTCCTGAATACTATTTAACAGTACGATTGTACCGGTCAGCCGGGTATCAAGAATGCCTGACGGAAGTTCAGCTATAATTCCCCGGACTCTCGTTACAATGTCATTAAAAGCCAGGGTATCCATCTCATCAACAAAAATTGTCATTCGCATACCATTGTCAGCACTATACTGTACTGGTCGCACGCCTTCAAATTCCTTTATCTTTTCCCAAAACAGACGCACATAAGCTCTGACTTCGGCTGGATCTCCCCGGAAGTCAAGCTCGATGGTAGAGAGCCCTGCCAGATGTTTTGCTATAAATGTATAATCACCAACGATCCTTGAGTCGTCCTTGAAAAAGCTCAGGACATTCGATTCTGCACGAAGTAAAGGAATAAAAAAAAGCGGCACTACAAGCGCTGTGATTCCGGCAAACACAAGAATTTTTCTATTATTTTTAATATATTCCGGTGAGACCCACTGCAGGGAAAGCGGTCGCGAGCGTAAAGTATTGCGCAGATATGGCACGTACTCACCAAGCTGCAACATTGCCGGTATTGTTACGATATTACTAAGAAAGCCGATCGCAATCCCCATAGCAGCCCAAAGCCCAAGGTTCCGAACCGGCTCCATATGACTTAAAAGTAGCGACAGAAAACCAACACCGGTCGTAAACGAAGCTATAGCATAAGGCACCAGTACTGCCCCAAGAGACCGATATACAGCTTCGTGTGAAGTGGCTCCCTCGCAATACTCTTTTTGGAAATGAAAAATAATATGCAGAGCACCAGCAAGCGACAGAACCCATAATAATACGGGTAGAACAGTAGAAATCATGTTAAGAGTCATGCCGCAACCTGCAGCTGTACCCATGGTCCAACCTACAGCTAATCCTGCAGCAGTTATTATCGTGGCCACATAAAAGATGGACCGAAAGAGAAAATATAAAACAAGAAAACCTGCAACAGCAGCCAATGAAATAAAGAGACGTGATTGTTCCTCAGAAATACGGTCCAACTCAGCATTCAGTACTGGTGGGCCACCCAGATGAAACACAAAGTCTTTCTCAAAAGGTACAAGTGCATTCTTAACAGCACCAACGAGGGACTGGCGATCTTCTATCACTCCCATTTTGGTAAAATTCAGTAATATTCCTGCAACATGACGATCTCGGGAAAGCAGCAAATGGCCCATGCGACTTCTCGTCCAGGGATCAGCATCAGCAATACTCAACACCTGAATCCTTTCATCTACCTGACGCAGCGCCTTCGTTACACCTTTCACTTGAGCAGATGGTTCGCCTGCAGCTGAGTTCAGGCCAAAGGCAACAACAAGCCACTCGTCACTTCCATACTCGCTTTGAAACTGCTGATATTCAAGATATTGAGTGCTGCCATAATCAAACCAGACCTCAATAGCATTATTGACCTGAACTTTCGAGATCTGGGTAAATGACCACACACCCGCAACTAACAACAGGAGACTGAGGATCATAGCATTTTTTGCAATGAAGCGGGCTATGTTATCCATAGTCTAATTTCTGCACAAAGCAGATTCCTCACGTGAAATAAAAGGAAAAGAACGGATAATTCGGACAAGGCAGTAATCACATGCCGTCCCTTTTCAATATCCCCTTCAATGTCGACATCTCCATCAAAAAACACGTGCTTGGGTCGGTGTATCCCTTTGCCACTGTTTCAAATCGTCCAGCCAGGCAAGGTGATCATCGTAATCGTGAAGTAATGAGCGACTCTGGGTCAAATCATATTCTGGTTCACCAAACATATACTCATCATATTCGCTGAAGGTTATGCCAAGCCATCTGCCTTTCACTTTACACCTACCTCAAGCAATCCTATCCTATAGACTGCGCTGCATCAACACTTTAAAACATCATATAAAAGTTATAATATCTAGCCAGAAATGCTCCTTACAAATAAGATCATACACGCCATTTGTACCGATCACTTCGTAGCTCCTTCTTAGTAAAAGTCAGAGCATGAACTTTCTGGGTAGGATTTTCACCAGAAGGACACCTATTCTTTTCTTTCTGAGAAATACTTTTCTATTTCCGCACTGGTTAAAATATGCCATAGTCGCTGAAGTCACAATAAGCTACACCTCAAACCGAAATACATTCAGGCATCTGACATGGTACTTTTTTACCAGATTCTTCTTATCGTACTCCCCGTATTTCTTGTTATCGGCCTTGGTTTCGGTATAAAGCGAACAGGTCTTGTCGATGGCAAGTTTATTTTGCAACTCAACCGCCTGGTCTTCTTTGTCGCCCTGCCTGCCCTGCTGTTTCACCGAATTGCCCATGCTGATTTTCGAGCCAGCTTCAACGCTACGCTTCTTTTTGGTTTAATCGGAACTATAATTGTGACATTCGTGGGGAGTTACCTATACGGCCTTCTCCGCAACTACCCCAAACCACGGCTCGGCGCTTTCTGCCAGGCCTCCTCCCGTGGTAATTTGGCCTTTATGGGGCTGGCTGTTGTCTTTAACGCTTATGGGGAGGAAGGCTTTGCAACGGCTGGAGTTCTGCTTGGCATACTCATCCCCCTCGTAAACCTGTTGTCTGTACTTGTCCTGCTACTATCTCAGCAAAATACGAACAGGTCGATATCTTCCACTTTCTGGATGCAACAGCTTGCCTTTAACCCTTTAATTATTGCCTCATTTACAGGAATTCTCTGGAGTTATTATGAATTGCCCTTGCCAGCAGTCATTGACCGGGCTCTCGGCATCATCACCGGCATGTCACTGCCGCTGGCATTGATTGCTATCGGTGCCTCATTTTCACCGAAAAAATTGCAGGGAGATATACGGGTTGCAGGTGTTGCTACAGGAATTAAAGTGGTTGTGCAGCCTCTCATCGCTGTACTGACACTTGTTGCCCTTGGTATAAGTGGCAGAGAACTTGGTATTGGTATGATCATCGCAGGAACACCTACAGCCACAGCAGCATACATCATGGCCCAGCAATTAAAAGCAGACGCAGAGCTTTCATCATCTATTATAATGCTCTCTACCCTTTGCTCGCTTCTGACATATACTGTTGCACTTTACCTGCTTTCAATTTTCAATCTTTAACAAGATGTTTGGCTCTCCACCTCATTACAGGTAACCTGGCAGCCAAAATCATTCTCAGATCATCCATTTCCGAGATTTTTCGTCAGCCAGGGGCCCAACCACTATTGCCTCTCGTGCACCACCGATAGTACAAAAAACCTCTGCAGTAGCTGGTTCGTCTTTCACTTTCTTCCCATAGCGAACCACCAAGCCCGCTGCAGCAAGTTGATCTTCTCTCTGAACAGTGTCATCAGCATAAAAAGTGCTCGCCCTTCGTAACAGTGCAATGGGCCCGGGACGCTCGTCCATGGTGAATACCGCATCACCATCTTCAGCCAACGCCAGCAGCTTAGTGTTATCCTTTTCATCACGACCAAGCATGAGCCAGCCTCCTCCAGGAAGCTGAAATTGCCGGCCAACCAGCAACAAAAGAATATCTGTCACAGTCATGTCAGCACTTCTGACCACAAAGGTATCATCATAAAAATTTTTAATGCGACGACTGAGAATAGGATCCGCGAGTATACAGCCCCCTGCAGGAGCAGGGTAATCAGTAATTCCAAACTCTTTGGCAAGAGCAATCTGGCGGGAACGCCCACGGCCACTAAAGTTAAGGAGTTGTTCCCGATCTACCCAGCCTTTTTCTTCAGCCAGTGTAGGCTGCATCAACTTGGCACACAGAGGACGCACTAAGAGCGAGCGACTCTCGGAATCCCGAGATATGACATTCAAGGTATCACGGCGCTGCGACATCGGTCGCTGGCCAATTACTTCACCTGATATAATAAAAGAAGCCCCAAGTTCCGTTAACATCTCTTTCGCTCGGGAAACCATAAAAATTTTACAGTCTACACAAGGGTTGAAATTCTTACCAAAACCGTATTTAGGATTACGCAGCATCTCAAGATAGGGCGCGCTGATATCTTCTACCAGCACACTAATGCCATAAAGTTCCTGAATTTTTCTGGTATATCCATCAATATCATCTAAAACGTCGTAGTTAAAAAAAGGTGAAACAAATTTGACCGCGGTAACCGGAATTCCTTGGGCCATCACCACACGCGTCGCAAGTATAGAATCAAGTCCACCGGAAAAAAGAGATAAAGCTCGTATTTCTGTCATAATTACACTTCTATTGCACTTCCTTTTACAAGTAATTCACGCGCCCAGGCGTGTGTCTGTTCGGTTGCGGAATCACCTGCCAGCATACGCGCAAGTTCCTCAACCCTGTAGCTATTAGAAAGCCTCATCACCGATGATTGCGTCCTGCCCTCTTCAATCATTTTTGAAACCTGATAATGCAGACTACCCCGGGCAGCTATCTGGGGGAGATGAGTAATACAAAACACCTGATGATGGGTGGCCAGCTCTTTTATCTTTCGAGCAACAGCTTCTGCTGCCTCGCCACCAATTCCAGAATCAACCTCATCAAATATTACAGTATCCACCATATCTTTCTGTGCAAGCAGACATTTCATGGCCAGCATAAGTCGTGACAATTCACCTCCTGATGCAACCTTAACCAGAGGTCTTGCTGGCTCACCAGGGTTTGCGGAAAAGAAGAACTCAACCCGGTCCCAACCTGTTACCCGCAGTGATTCAACAGAAAAATCCACGTCCTGCCAATGCACTTCAAATCCCGACTGATTAAATGCCAAAGACGACAGCTCACGACTCATGGCTTGCTCCATACTGACAGCAACATCTTTTCTCTTATTGGACAATAATGTAGCATCTGCCATGAGACGTTTTTCAAGTGCAGCAACTTCTTGCTCCATCGCCTCAATCTCTCTGTCCATATTTTCAATTTTTTTCAATTCCGCCCTTGCCTGCTCAGCAAATCCAAGAACGTCCTCAAGATTTTCCCCATATTTCCGCTTAAGCCCGTGAATAGTATTTAATCGCTCACTAACCTGTTCAAGGCGTATGGGGTTACTCTCTAAATTATCACGATAGTGGCGCAGTTCCGCTGCATAATCCTCTGCCAAAAAGGTGTAGCCACCTAGATCCTCTGCCATTTTTTCCGCTTGAGGATCAAGAGCAACCAGCTGCTCCATATTGCGACGAAGTGTTGACATCGCATCAATTATTTCACTTGAAAGGAGATAGTAACTTTCCTGGCTGAGCTTAATGAGAGCAGTTGCACTTTTCAGTCGCTTTTTTTCTGCAGACAATTCCTCGTCTTCGCCCACATGGATATCGGCTTTATCAATTTCATCAAGTTGAAAGGTTAGAAAATCACGGCGCTGCTCTTTATCCTGCTCTTTCTTTAGCAGATCAGTGAAGGCTGTTCGACGTTCCTGCCAACGTGAATATAACTTACCGAAAGCCTGCCGGTCTTCCAAAAGCTCTCCATAGGTGTCGAGAAAATCAAGATGTAGACTGGCCTGCAGCAACTGTTGATGATCATGCTGGCTGGCCACACTCAACATATCTACGGTAAGCTCCGCTACAAGTTTTGCGGTTGCCAGAGAGCCGTTTATATAGAGCCTTGACCGCCCTGAGCTACTAATTATGCGCTTGATTATGACTGTCTGATCACGGCCAAATCCACCATTTTCAAGTCGTTCCACAAGAGAGCAATTGTTCGGATTGATATCAAAAAGCGCCTCGACAGTACAGCTGTCTGCCCCGCTACGAATCCAATCGGCTGAGGCTCTCCTGCCAGTAAGCAGATGTATAGCTCGCAACATAATTGACTTACCCGCACCGGTTTCACCAGTCATGACTACCAGGCCAGCACCGCCCTCCTCTTCGAAATTTAGCTCAAGGGAACGTATCAGGGCCAGGTTTTCTATCCGCAATTCACAAAGCATTGTTTTTTACCATACATAAACATATTTCCATCTATCCGGCTTGACTCCACCCATAAAGGGCGGTAGGTTACCCCCATACGAGGGGAGCAGCATCCTTGCAGCCGGCTTTAGTAACTCTCTTTAATTCCAAAACTTACTACCTTGCAATACTACAACATGAAAAAGAAACCATCACTCAGTGCAAGCCTCGAAGATTATATCGAGGCAATCTACCACATCATAGAAGAAAAGCTCGTTGCCCGAAGTAAAGAGATAGCTGCCAGGCTTGACGTCAGCCGTGCCTCAGTAACGGAGGCACTACGTGCTCTCTCCAAAAAAGGGCTTATAAATTATGCCCCTTACGAAGCAATAACCATGACAGAAAAGGGCCGAAAAGCAGCGGAAGACGTCATTTTTCGTCATGAATCATTAAAACGTTTTTTTGTTGAAGTGTTGGCACTAGATGAAGGAATAGCAGAAGAAGGTGCTTGTAAAATTGAGCACACCGCCCCCCCTGAAATTATCGCCCGTATGATCAGTTTCATTGAGTTCATGCAGCACTGCCCAAGGGGCGGGGATGACATGATCAAAGGGTTCAATGATTACTGCATGCAGGGAAAAACCAGGCTGGACTGTGACGAGTGTGTCTCGCACTGCCTGGATTTCCCCAAACCACAACATTAGTGTTGCTATCAGCCTTTAATCAAACCGACAATTTCTCCATCCTCTGGAAAGCGATTGAGTGATTTTTTAGAAAATAGGTGTTTCCCATCGACAGTGACTTCAAAGACACCTCCTGAGGATGCAATCAATTCAACCTCTGCATCAAACTCACCGGTAAGTTCGGCCCCCAGACTGGAAGCACGAGGCTCATAATTTCACTTTGTGCAATACTCTATTGATATCTTCATTTGATCACCATGTTATAGACAGTATGCTACTAAACCAGTAGTATTTACAGATACTCCAAATCGGCTCCAGCTCAATATAAGCATGAACCAAAGTCCTACCTCCGAAGAATAACGAAAAACGTAATAAAAGAGTTGGTTGCAAAACGTGCATTTTCTCGCACCCTCTGTATAATAACCAGCTTTTTGCTCAGAATATACATTTTGTAAATATTTGCAAGAATAAGGAAAGGAGACATGGCGGCTCGTATATCACAGAACAGACTGTTTTCAATCCTGGAATCACTTAACCAGGAAGAAGAGATCAGGCTGTCACCACTGGCAACCTTTAGCACATCCGGCTTACGCAGGCAGCTTGAGCAGCATGAAGGATATCGCCAGCAGTTCGCCCTCGATGCTGACCGTATCTTACATTCCCGTGCATACACACGTTATATTGATAAAACCCAGGTATTCTGTCTCGTTGCAAATGATCATATTACACATCGTGTCCTCCATGTTCAGCTTGTTTCCCGTGTAGCCCGGACTATAAGCCGTTTTCTGCATCTCAATGAAGACCTTATAGAAGCCATTGCTCTTGGTCACGATATAGGGCATCCACCTTTTGGTCATGATGGAGAAAAATTTCTCTCTCAACTGTGTAAAGATCATGATTTACCACCCTTTCAACACAATATTCAGTCTGTACGTTTCCTGGATCAGCTAGAACGCAAAGGCCGCGGCTGGAACCTCACACTACAGACCCTCGATGGCATACTTTGTCATGATGGAGAAGTACACTCTCAGACACTTGCGCCACTGGGCGACTTGACTTTTCATCATTTTGATCAGAAAATAACGATGAAAGAATTAGATCCAGAATATGCTTTAGTCCCGGCGACACTCGAAGGTTGCGTAGTACGGCTAGCTGACACCATCGCCTATATTGGCCGTGACATTGAAGATGCTATTGTTCTTGGCCTGATCTCCAGAAATGATATCCCGCAGAAATGTCGTGATATTCTTGGAGACACCAATGGCACAATCGTCTATTCGCTCGTTACCGATCTTATAAACAATAGCCGTGTTCCAGCCCCTGACCAGGCAATCTCAGCTAATCCTCCTTTCATCGGCTTCAGCCCGGAGGTATCTGAAACGCTCAGGGAATTAAAGCACTTTAATTATGAAAGGATTTACCTGGCTCCCTCGACAAAGAAAGATTACCCACTCATTGGTGAGTGTTATCGAAGCCTCTTTCTTCACTACCTTAGGCACTTGAATGACAACCCTGTCAACACACAACTTCAGGTTGACCTGATGACCGATGTGGACAACTGCTACGATAAGGAACAACCAGCCGCCATGGTCCGCGATTTCATTGCTGGCATGACCGACGATTATTTTCTGAGACAAGCCGCAGAAATCGGCTGCAGGGTCCCCACCAAAAAATGAAACGTAACCTTCGCAAACTACTCCCCGGAGACAACACCCGCCTACTGGCAATCGCCACGTTCATTGGCTTGATGGCCGGCCTACTCAACATCATTTTTCGTACAATTGTTCACTTTGTTGAAACCATCTTCATGGATGGAGGCAGAGAACTGCTTAAGATTGATAACGGAGACTGGCACATATTGCTCCTGCCACTGATACCAATGTGTGGCATGGTATTGCTTATTCCTCTCTCTCTACTCTTCCCCGGCGAAATAAATGGATATGGCTTCACTAAATTCCTTCGCAAGGTAAACCTTGAGGGTGGGTACATCAGAGCACGATCCATTTTCTTAAAGATTATCTCCACAGCCCTCACAATAGGAACTGGCAACTCAGCCGGCGTTGAAGGCCCGATAGCCCAGATTGGCGGCGCAATGGGCTCACAGGTAGGACAGTTCTTCAAAGTTTCCGGTAACAGAATGAAGGTGTATATTGCCGCTGGCTGTGCCGGTGGCATTGCCGGCATGTTTAACGCACCCATTGCCGGAATCTTTTTTGCGGCCGAAATTATTCTGCTCGGCACCTATGAAGTTTCCTCCTTCGCCGCACTGGTTACAGCCTCAGCTATCTCCACAGTTGTCACCAGAGCCTATTTTGGTGAGCTGAGTGTTTTTGTCATTCCCCAATACAATGTTGTCAACCATTTTGTCGAAATTCCACTCTATTGCATACTGGCAGTGATTGTCGGATTGATAGCTGTTCTGCATATAAAAGTGTTTTATTACATACGAGACAAATATCGAATTTTACCAATTCATCCGCAACTTAAACCAATCACTGGCGCTTTCCTGGTAGGGGTCATCGGCATTGGCTTTCCAGAAGTTATGGGCCACGGCTATGAGGCTATAGAGGAGGTACTCTATGGCGACGGTATGATTCGAGTCATGTTCGCTTTAATTTTCCTTAAAATTGTCGCCACCGCCATCACTCTTGGCTCTGGAGGAGCCGGAGGTGTTTTTGCACCAGCACTTTTTATTGGCAGCATGATAGGTGGTACATTTGGCGGCCTCGTCCACCGCTGGTTTCCCACTGTAACTGCAGATTCCGGTGCCTATGCGTCTGTCGGTATTGGCGCGTTTCTGGCAGCTTCTACCCACGCACCAATGACAGCCATCTTCCTACTTTTTGAGATGACCGGAAATTACCGGATTATAGTACCTGCAATGCTCGCGTCTATAATTGGTACCGTAGTCGCTACTAAATTCAATGAAGACTCCATAGATACCGTTGATTTCAGTCGTGAAGGCATCAACATTCACGAAGGTCGTGAAGTAGCAATAATGAAATCACTGAAGGTAGGATCAGCCATTACTGAAGATGTAGATTTTATTAGTGAACGCGCCAACATCAACCAACTATTAATAATTTTCAGCCAAACCAAGGACAGCTTCTATTTCCCCGTAGTCGACGATAGCGGAATGATGACCGGTGTTGTCTCCATGACTGATGTGAAAAACATCATCCATCGCGATACAAGTGTACGTATTACAAAGTTTGTGGGTGACATCTGTCATCGTGACGTCATTACCCTTACTCCAGACGACACCCTTTACAAAGCCATGCAGCTCTTTGACATTAAAGGTATCGAAGAGATCCCTGTTGTCGAGACACTTGAAAACAGGTGGATTGTTGGCATGCTCAAACGTCGCAACGTAATAGCTGCCTATAACCGTCAGGTATTAAAGAAAGGTATCAGCGAGAAAGTCGCATCTATCCGGGTCGCCAATCCAGACTAACACCACAGCAACTTTCTCACAGGTTTTGGTAATGAAGTTATCCTGCAGATACCAATTGCTAACAGTTCCTGACGTAATGAGATAATCGAACAGGAAGAAAAACTCCATACTCCCATCGTCTCGCCTTTCAATTTGACAAACATGCTTAAAACATGAGAATATCAGTTAATGTAAACATTAACTAATGGCCAAAGTATTACTATGAGTTCAATTCAGAAAGTATTTATTAAGTCTGAAGATCAGACGCTTATTGTTTGTCCAGATTGTGGCAACTCCAAAGATGTCAGCATTGGGCAATTCAGGCATCGGCAACGATTGCTGAAGATCAAATGTAGCTGTGGGTACCGATTTAAAATAGAAATCGAATTCCGGCAATACTTCCGTAAAGACACAGACCTGGACGCTCTCTACAAGACAAGTCACTCTGCTGCCGGTGCTGGAAGCATGGTCAAAGTTATCAATTTATCTCTTGGTGGAGTCTGCCTGGAATTTCTGAATAAGCACAACCTCAAGGTGGGAGACGGAGGTGATCTACGATTTAAATTGGATAATCGAAAAGAGTCAGAAATCATTAAACAGCTCATAGTCATGTCGATCAGCGGTAAAAGGGTAGGATGTCAGTTTGTTAAAGATAAAGCCTATGAAACGGACCTTGGTTTCTATCTTCGGCCTTAATTTTTTTATAACATAGCTCACTTATACTGTTGTATTGACAGTAGTACTTTTGAGTGGTAAATAGCCGGCATGATTTTGCTATTCACATGACGCAATATCTCTGCATCTACCTTAATTATTGACGTCACGCTAAAGACGTGGTATCAGAGGCAACATATACATAAGCACCCGTAGCTCAGCTGGATAGAGCACCAGGCTTCGAACCTGGGTGTCAGGGGTTCGAATCCCTTCGGGTGTACCAATTGCACCAAAAAGGATCTGAAGATTTTCTTCAGATCCTTTTTTTTGCTTTAATTTCCCGAAAAACATTGCCTCTCTAACCAATCCAAGGTCATATATTCCTATCTAAACTCTGCTAAATAATTCTAAACGGTAATTAATGTATATGGACCTCTTCAACAGTATCCTCAAAGGATTCTTCGATTTTCAAGCCTACGTCATGCTGCCGTTTTTCATCTTTGCCATTGCCCTTACAGTACGGATGAACCTGGCTAAAGCATTTATGTCTTCCCTTAAGATGGGAGTCGGTTTTGCCGGAATTTTTATTATTTTCTCATTTTTTGTTGATAATATAAGGCCTGCGGTTGAGGCAATCATCCAGATCAGGAATCTTAACTACCCCGTTCTTGATGTTGGCTGGCCCCCGCTTGCCGCCATTACCTGGAGTTCCTCTATCGCCCCGATCTCCATCCCACTGGTCATTGCGCTTAATGTCCTGATGATAGCAACCAACACAACCAGAACAATCTATATAGACATCTGGAACTACTGGCATATGGCACTTGCCGGAGCATTTGTTATGGCTGTATCTGATTCCATGTTACTTGGCCTGACCGCCACTGTAATGATCACAATTTACACCATAAAAATGGCGGACTGGTCAGCTCCCCATGTGGAACAGCATGGCAAACTTTCTGGTGTTACCATTTCTCCTGTTTCCGTTATCGGCTTATTACCGTTTGCCGTAACCATGGATTATCTCTATGACAGGCTGCCACTCATCAAAAAATTGAATTTCAATCCTGAAGAGAGCAACACAAAGGTCGGCCTCTTGTCTGAGCCTATGATCATTGGTGTAATCATTGGAGTGTTACTTGGTGTTGCCGCGGATTATCCCCTGAAGACAGTGCTGGAGTTGAGTATCCATCTGGCAGCGGTGATGTTTCTGCTGCCCAAATGCGGACAACTCATCGGAGAGGGCATTAGTCCTGTTTCTGAGGCCTTAAAAAGTTGGATACAGGGACGCTTTCCGGAAAAGGGCAAACTCTTTGTGGCTGTGGATACCGGTGTGCTCATGCATAATAAATCTGTGATGATCACCGGACTAATTTTAATGCCTATTGCCCTGGCTATCTCTCTAATTCTGCCGGGCAACAGAACCCTTCCATTGGGTGATTTACCAAACCTTATCTCCGTTATGGCTGTGACAGTCATGGTCAGCAAGGGTAATGTCATCAGAAGCGTACTGACGGGAATTCCCATTGTAGCCACATTTCTGCTCATCTCAAGCAATCTGGCACCACTCATCACACACCTCTCGGCGGACTCTGGAATCGTAGTAGCCGACGGTCAACTCATAACAGCCTTCACTGACGGTGGCAACCATGCGCGTTTTTTTCTACTCTATCTGTTTCAGGGAAATATCGTTGCCATAACCATCATTCCGATTATTGGTGGCATGATGTATTTGAGCTATCGTCGTGCCAAAACACTCTCTATGGCTGACCATCCAAAGACGCCAAATTTCTGAAACGAAATCGGCCTATCAGCAGTGCCCGCCGACCTCATCCTTACCCTGCTGATCGATAAGTTGGCTGCGTACTCTGTTACGCCCATCGTATTTCGCACGGTAAAGATGCTCGTCAGCCTGGTTAATGAGGCCAGTTATGGTCAACGATTGTTGATATTCAGCCACACCAAGGCTTAATGTTACGCCAACTGACTCATTGCTACACTCCAGATGTACCTTTTCGACCTCCTGCCGTAAACGTGTTGCAATACCATGCGCTTGCCGCACATCTGTTTCCGGAAGCAAAATGAGTATCTCCTCCCCTCCCCAGCGAGCGACGCTATCCCGTTTCTGCACATTTTCCGAGAGTGTCTTGGCCACAAGCCGCAGAACATTATCACCACACTCATGACCAAAGTTATCGTTGACCTGCTTGAAATGATCGAGATCCGCCATAATCACCGAAAATGGATGATTATTTCGCTCAAATCTGTTGTGCTCTCTGTCCAGACGTTCCAACATATCACGGCGATTAGCCAGGCCGGTCAACTCATCACGACGGGATAACTCATCGAGTTTCTTGCTGAGATTGAGCAGCTCACGACGACCATCTTCGCGAGAGTATTCATATGCCCAGGCTATGACACTTACAGAAAAGAGCGAGGCAATAAATCGATTGGTAAAATCAATTGAATACGAGGTAAACATGAGAGGATGAGCAGGTAAATACAATAAAAAAGCTGAGAATGTTAGCAACAGGCTTAGCATCATCACGCCTCTTCTCAACCCGAGAATATAAAAAATCAGACTCGGCATAATGTAAAACCAGAGTGGACCGGTATTGTTACTGCCTCCAGTACAAAGAAGATAAAGGGATAGAAGCATCATGAAAAGGACGATGTTCATTGATGAGATGTAATAATTACCGCTGTATCGTAAGTAGATATAATTGGCGGCATTCACAACCGAAAGAATCAAAACGACTGTTGCCAGCATACTATTGCCGGTTCGCAGATTGTCCATGCCAAAAATAAATAATAGAATGATGCTCACCAGACTAAACATGGAACTGATGAGTATCTGCTTCCTTACGTCAGCACTCTTTTCTTCAACAAAGCCAGCGTATATAATATTTTGCACTACACTCTGATATTTCAGTATACCCATCCGACACCGCCCATTACTCGATATTGTTCCGTTTATCTGGATAATTATGATAAGTGGAGCGCTATTCTACAGTATTTTTTCAGTACAGACTACCCCTCACGCCATAAGCTCAAGTCATTTATCAAGTTACCTGAAACTCCACCGAAAGGGTGCCAGTTATGAAAATATGTATAGTGTAAAAGAGCTCGCATACCTTTTCTGCCATGGTAAAATGTAACAGCTTGTCAATAGTACTTCCTTTCTCAGCTCCTACTTTAAAATGGGAGTTGTGTTATCTCTTGCAACACCGGACTGATTACAATGAATAAGCAGTTATCATTTTTAGACTCCATGAAGAAACCCCTGGATATTCCATTGGCAGAACGAGCCCGGCCTCAGCAACTTGCCGAGATGGTAGGCCAGCACAAGCTTCTTCAGCACGGTTCAATGCTGGAATCCATGATAAATTCAGACAATTTCAGTTCATTTATTCTCTGGGGGCCTCCTGGCACTGGGAAAACGACCATTGCACGTTTGATTGAGCAAACTACTAAACATCATTTTTGCGCCCTTAGTGCGGTACTTTCAAAGATAGGTGAAGTTAAAGCGTTAATGGAAAAAGCGAAACAGCGGCTCTATACCGAAAATCGAAAAACGCTTGTCTTTGTTGACGAAATCCATCGTTTTAACAAATCCCAACAAGATGCTTTTCTTCCGTATGTTGAGTCCGGGGCCATTGTCCTTCTTGGAGCCACCACCGAAAATCCATCATTTGAAGTTATAAGCGCCTTGCTTTCCCGTTGTCATGTTTTTGTTCTGGAATCACTTTCTGAAACCGATATAGCCCTCATTCTCAGACGAGCACTCGCCGAAATCCCAAAAGAACTTGATGCAGAAGATGATGCGCTCACTCTTCTGGCTGAAAGATCCGGCGGAGATGGGAGAAAGGCCCTTAATAATCTGGAAATGGTTGCTCGCCGGATGATCCGAGGTGAAACTATAACTACAGAGCGCGTGCTGGAGGGGATTTCCCAACGCTCCCTCTTTTACGACAAAAGAGGAGAAGAGCACTTTAATCTCATTTCAGCCTTTCAGAAATCTATCCGCGGCAGTGACCCTCAGGCAGCACTATACTGGCTTGCACGAATGGTGGAGTCGGGTGAAGATCCGATGTACATTACCCGGCGTCTGGTGCGTATAGCCACTGAAGATGTAGGACTCGCAGACCCGCAGGCAATTATCCAGGCAATTGCAGTAAAAGATGCTGTGCATTTTCTCGGTATGCCCGAAGCCTCAACCGCACTCACCCAGCTCACCATCTATCTCGCTACAGCTCCTAAAAGTAATGCAACAGAAGTTGCCTATTTTGCTGCCAGAGACGATGCTTTGGCAACCGGTCATTACAAAGTACCGCTACACATATGTAATGCCCCGACAAAACTCATGAAGGATCTTGGTTACAATCAGGGCTATCAGTATTCTCATGCATTTGCCAACAATTATAGTTATCAGAAATATTTTCCTGATACCATGGAGGAAAAGACCTACTATACGCCATCAGCATTTGGTTTTGAAAAAGAAATCCAAAAACGTCTTGAGTGGTGGGAAGGATTGAGGGAAAAACAAGAGCAAGGAAAAAAACAAAAGGGGTAGCATCTCATTAATACGAAAGCTACCCCATCCACATCATCTACTGCATTTCTCTACAAGATACATAATTGACCGATATTGAATTCCGGAATGCAATGACAGGCCAATTTCACATGTTCTGCTATTGGAGTACCCTGAGGTGGCCCCTCCTTTCAGCACTGCGGGGCGCAACTCCTCAAGGGCAGAAGCATTGAGTTCAGGGAAGGTAAACCCTCTGTCACCGGCAAAACCACAGCAGCCAATTTTCTCGGGAACCACTACTTCTCTGGCACAAGCCTTAGCTACGTTAAGAAAGGTGTCCGCTAACCCCATTTTCTGCAGGGAACAGGTCGTATGGATAGTGATGGTCTCATCCAATTTATTTAAGGTAAGATGCGGCAAAACAAAGTCATGGACAAACTCAACGGGTTCATACATTTTCAGGCGTACATCCATGACATCACGCATTCTCTGCAAACATGGACTGGTATCACAGATAACTGGAACAAGGCCATTCCCGGTAACCTCAAGCAGAACCTGTTCCAGCTCTGCTGCCTTCTCATCAGCTTGTTGAAAGGCTCCTTTACTCTGAAATGGAACACCACAGCAGAGCTTTTCCATACCTTCAGGGTAAATTATGCTATAACCTGCCCTTTCCAGAACTTGTTCAGTAACTTGAGAGAGCAGTTGTTGTTCAGTGTCTCCACGTGAAGGCCCCATGGTACGGGAAATACAACTTGGAAAATAGACAACCTGTCGCCCTCCCCCCACTGTTACGTTCTGGTATGTTCTCTTTGCTGCACCCTGAGGCATTTCCGGAGTCCAGAGCGGCAGACGATTCCCACTTAGCCGTCTGACGGTTTCACCCATCTTCTGCATAGACGACGTACCCACCAGCCGATGAGCAAGGTTCACACCCTGCAGTCCCAACCTGACCATAGCCGTCACAGGTGCGTAATTTTTGGCTACCACCCGAGCAAGACTCTCACGATATGTCCCTGAAACCCGTAGCCTCCGTAGCTCTTTGGTCAGATCACCGGTATTTATCTCGACGGGGCAGGCAGTTTTGCACAAGCCATCAGTTGCGCAGGTGCCATCACCGGCATACTGATAGGCTTTTATTAGTGCATCAAGTCTTTCAGGATCCTTCTTAGTCACCTTCAGACGTGAGATCTCACGCTGCACGGCAATACGCTGCCTCGGAGAAAGCGTAAGATTGCGTGAAGGGCATTCGGGCTCACAAAATCCACATTCAATACATTTATCAACAAGTGGATTTGTTGGCGCCAGCGGCTTAAGATTTTCCAGATGAGCTTTAGGATTAGTGTTAAGAATAACGCCAGGATTAAGCAGATGGTACGGATCAAAAATATCTTTGATCCTTTCCATAAGGTTATATGCTTCATGTCCCCACTCATACTCGACAAAAGGAGCCATATTACGACCGGTTCCATGTTCCGCCTTCAGAGAACCATTATACTTTTCGACAACCATGGTGCAGACATCCTGCATAAAATTCCCATAGCGCTCTATTTCGGCTGGTGTAGAAAAATCCTGAGTGAAGACAAAGTGCAGGTTTCCCTCCAGAGCATGACCAAAAATGATGCCCTGATGATAGTCATATCGGATCATAAGCTCCTGCAGTTCAACAGTGGCTTCAGCAAGGCTTTCCATTGGGAATGCAACATCTTCAATAATTACCGTGGTACCCGTTTCCCGAACAGCCCCCACAGCAGGGAAGAGACCTTTCCGAATATTCCATAACTTGGTGTATTCCTGCACCTGATCTGTAAATTCAAGAGGCTGTACAAGAGATATACCTGAAAGCGCGTCTGTAACTGTTACAATCTGCTGTTGTAACTGCTCTTTTTCTGCTGCTCGAGTCTCGACCAAAAGAGCGGCAACCCCATCTGGTAATGTTTTTAAAAACTCAGGCATTCCAGCCTTATTTTCAACAGAGCGCAAGGCTGGCCGGTCCATCAGCTCTACAGCGGCAACAGGTTGCTGTTTAAGGATAGCTGTGGCCTCGCAGGCATCTTTGATTGAGTTAAACAGAATCAGACTACTAGCCTTATTGGCATGTTCCTCGACAGTGTCATACGTAATTTCTGAGATAAACCCAAGAGTACCTTCGGAGCCAATGAGAAGGTGACTTATAACATCGATAGGATCTTCATAGTCAACTAAAGCGTTGAGACTGTACCCCGTGGTATTTTTGATCTTGAACTTATTGCGGATACGCTCTGCCAGAACCTGATTATTTCGCACCTCCACCAGCAACTGTTCGACGGCTGTATACATATCAGCTCGTTTTGTTCGAAACGCCTCACGGCTGGCAACATCTCCGGTATCGAGCAAAGTGCCATCTTGAAAAATGATCCGCATCCGGGCCAGGGTCTTATAACTGTTTTGTGATGTACCGCAACACATGCCACTGGCGTTATTTGCAGCAATGCCACCAATCATGGCAGCATTTATCGAAGCCGGGTCTGGACCAATTTTTTTCCCGTAAGATATCAGACAGTTGTTGGCATGCCTGCCGATTACTCCTGGTTGCAAACGGATCTTTTCCCCGTCGTCGAGTACCTCTCGGTCCTGCCAGTGTTTTCCAGCCACTATCAAGACCGAATCGGAAATGGCCTGACCTGAAAGACTGGTCCCCGCCGCTCGGAAGGTAACCGGTATTCTGCACTCACCGGCAACCTGCATCAGTCGCACAACTTCCGATTCATTACTAGCTTTTACAACAATCTTCGGTATGAGCCTGTAAAACGATGCATCGGTACCATAGGCAAGAGTCAACAGCGGATCCGTAATAATACGATCCTCATCTACATGCCCCTTAGTTTTTTTAAGAAATTGTTGGTATTCTTCTGGCAATTGGATGTGATCGCCATTCATTTTCATACAAAATCCTCCATTAGCCTCAAAATGGGCCGATTTCCCCTTCGCTGCACACTCATACTCATCCACCCTACCACGGCATAACTATATCAACGCAATAGGATTAGTTGTGTATTTCTAGCTCATTATTGTCAAAGGTAACAACAATGCACTTGCCAAGCATTGAGCATTATTCAAAGTTTTCAGACTCAATGCTGTTTTTTGATAATAAGTATTATTAGATAATTGTGCCACATATTCGTGACATAAGGTAAGGGACTTAGACCGTGTTTCTCATAAACATTTTGTCACAATTCGTATACGCAACTGTAGTGAGAAACCATTATCGGCGGTATTTTACCTGTAAATATAGGCCACTATGAGCCATTGGGAAAACCTTAAAGCTGACCTCACCAGAACTGGTGAGAAACAGAGATTAGCCTATCGCAAGCCAGATACCAACACCCATCATCAACAATCCGGCAAACCTGTTCATCCTTTTAACATTGCCACGTTGCTGCAAAAATCGGCCCAGGGTCTTGCCACCGTTTGCGTAAATAAGCAAACAACAAAACTCCAGAATAAGAATGAGAAGAATCAGTATCGTAAGCTGAGGTTTTAAAGGAAGAGTTGCATCAATGAAGGGGGGAAGTAAAGAGACCATAAATGCCCAACCTTTAGGGTTTGCCACAGCAGTCACAAATCCCTGAACAACCAGAACAGATCGCTTCACGTCGGCTATGTTACTCACATTATTATCGTGAATAGCCATTTTCCCCCGTGATCTCCAGAGTTGTGCTCCAAGATACAGGAGAAACCCACCACCAATATATTTAAGAGCTAGATAAATCACAGGGTGATTAAGCATGATAGAGGCTACCCCGATCACAGCCGCTATAGAAACCAGCGCAACCCCAAAAAGCTCACCCAACATCATCCACAACGTTTTGCGGACACCTATAGTCATGCCAAGCGTCAATGATAGCGTCATACACATTCCAGGTGTGGCGGACACGACAAAAAATGTGGGGATAAAAAGAGATAACAATGAAATATTAATGTCGTAGGCCACTTCAAAAACTCCGTAGGTGGTAATTCAATTTTTTTTTGGAATATTTACACCACGCTTATATCCAGTCGATGACCGTATCGCAAGCAATTCATTCATGCAGCGAAGAGCAGATGTTTGTTATGAAACATCCCAAAATGTACATATCAACGAGAAGAGCAACCTTCTTTTTCACAGATTATCTTTCAATTTCAACCTCCTGAGCCAATCCATTTCCTAACACTTTTATTTAGCCATTAATTCTTCCCAAGAATACAAAAAATGATTAGAATAATGATAGGTTATTGTGTGAAATAGCACAGAGCGAACTCAGCCGTGTTGAATAGAAGTTGTAACAGATAGTTATAGGAACATATGGAAAATCGTAAACACCCACGAATTCACAGCAGCTCTTATCAGGTTGACATATCTGACGGGCAAAGATTCTTTGATGGAACTGTCGAAAACTTTTCAAGGTTTGGTCTCTGCATTAAAGAGGTATCGAAACGAATTGATCACCGGGCACGGCGTCTTTCTATCGTGGTTTCGGGAGACGGCAAATACTTTAAAATGATAGCCCGGACACGTTGGACACAAGAAAAAAGGCTACGAAAGGAATTGGGGGTGCAAATTTTACGGGCTCCCTGGGGTTGGGCCGAGTTTGTTATAGCCCAGGAACCTCCACTTGATAAACCATTTGCAGAAACACAAATATAATCAATACCTCTATTGACCTGTTAGTACAAATTATTCCATGCTAACAAACCTCTTCAAACACAGTGAATCATCCTGTTCGAATCAAACAGTCCTCCCAAATAGCGGATATACCCTCACCCCGGCACCTCTCATTATTCCCATTGCCAAGAAAAATAGAACATGCTAAAAACTGCAAACAATTATCAATATTAAAAATTCTGATCCATCTAAACCATACTCCACAACAGCTCAGGTGATGTCGGCTTCAAAGTTTTTTACCAATAATTCTCTTATACTTACTGGTAATACACTGACGAAGATGGTATTGCATGAACTGGTCTTGGGCTAACTTGCAATTAGAGAAAATGAGGCTGCATGAACTATCTGTACGAAAAAATAACATACGTTTTTGACCCGCTCCACCATCTGTGGGAGCATGAAAAGATGTCCAGAAAGATTTCAATAGCTCTGGTTGTCTATTTTCTTCTTATACTCATAGCCATTGAGCTTAAACGATCAGGCCTTTTGACAGGTTCCTTCTTTAGTTTCGTCCCGACCAATCATTTTTATGCTATTTCCTCTGCATTTACTGTTGTATTGATTCTGGAAGTTATCAGTCTGGTTTTCACGCTGCCCTGCTCTTTCTCCCGATCAGTTGGTAAGCAATTTGAAATTCTCTCTCTCATACTGTTGCGTAATGCGTTCAAAGAACTTTCAACCTTTCCAGAGCCACTCTCTTTTGATGGTAACCAGCAAGCTATACTTCATATTATATCTGACGGGTTTGGAGCATTGCTGGTTTTTGGTCTGCTCGGCTATTATTATATTGTCCAGACAAAGGCATCAGATAAAGCCATGCGGCCAACAGATCTCTATGCCTTTGTGGCTGCAAAGAAAGGAATTGCTTTATTGTTACTTGCCCTCTTCGCTTTTATGGGCGTAAGTAGTCTTATTGATACCATTTCAGGTAAGGAGCATACGGATGTCCTTCACCAATTCTATACAGTTCTCATACTCACAGACATCCTGGTAGTACTCATTTCCCAATGTTTCCAGCCTTCCTTTTATGCAGTTTTCAGAAACTCAGGTTTTGCCCTATCCACGCTCATCATTCGTATAGCACTGGCGGCACCACCTTTTTACAATGTCCTGCTCGGCCTGGCCGCTGCAATTTTTGCAATTTTACTTACCCAGACAAGCAGTCTGCTTTTTTACAAAGATAATAAGAGGTAATTGATGTGAAGCTTTAAAAGGAAAGAGGCAGGGACCAGCAGATTAGCTCCATACTCCAGCAATTGGCAGGGAACATTCTGGACATAGACCGTGAGCAAGCCGGTTATCCATAACAGAGAAGCCATGCCGTAAAACCAAGCCTGCACCGCAGGCCGGGCAACTACTGTTTTCGCCACCTCGACCAGGAACATTCCCTTCATATACATAGAGAAGACCAGCATCCAGGCCAATATCTCTTGCCCTTTTCAACGTTGCAATTGGTGTTGGCGGAGGAGTAAGCATTTTATACGTTGGGTAAAATGCGGTAACGTGCCATGGAATATTCTTATCTACATTAACCAGCCATGTTGCTATATTTTGTAACTCCTGAGACGAGTCATTCATGCCTGGTATGATGAGTGTCGTAACCTCAACCCACACCCCTAAATCACGCATCCGCTTTACTGTGTCTAAAACTGGCTGAAGCTTTGCACCGCATACCTTCTTATAGAAGTCTTCTCTGAATGACTTGATATCTATATTTATTCCGGTGAGCAACGGTGCCAGCATCTGTGTGGCCTGAGCACTCATATACCCGTTTGAGACAAAAACATTACCTATGTTTTTCTTCACAGCAAGTGTACAGCAATCGTAAGCAAATTCAAAAAATACAGTTGGTTCCACATACGTGTAACTTATTGTTTTACAACCATTCGCGATAGCAGCTGAGACAACTTCTTCAGGGGTGCGACTAACAGATTGCCGGCCAACAGATGTATGTATTTTTTCGACCTGGGAAATAGAAGCATTCTGGCAATGCAAACAGTGAAAATTGCAACCTCGGGTGGAAACTGAATAAGAGAGGGAACCGGGCAGGACATGAAAAAGCGGCTTTTTCTCAATTGGATCTACATTCTCAGCGACAAGTTCTCCATAAACTGAACTATAGAGAACACCACCGCGGTTTACACGTACTCTGCAAATACCACTCTGCCCCTCACGTATAGTACACGCATGAGCACAAAGTCCACATTGCACATACGTACCATGGCTAGTATACAGCCTTGCTTCATGCATGAGGCATTACTAAAAAGAATTGTTTCGAGTCACCATGAAAGATCAACACAAGTTTCAAAATTAAGGTGTACCCTTTATGATTTTTACAGAATGATATTCAGAACGAACGCTGTACACGCTCCCGTACTACCCTCACCATCTTCACCAGAAAAAATTCTGACATATCTTTACTTTTCCTGCCAGTTGACCATAATGTCCGCTGACCTGGATGAGGGATCTGAAGCTTATGACCTGAACGCCCGGTACTTACAATACCTTCCATATGCCACTTTTTCATATTCCCCCCTTCAAAATTGGAATTTAATGTCGAAAAAAGTGCATAAAGAACAACTTTATTTTAGCCTATCACAAACAAAATCCATTCGTCAAACAGGCTCCGACCACCTCACAACGGCCTTTAACCACGTATCACCCTTATTATACTGGACATATTCGAAGTAAAAATAATTTACCAACTCTTTTCATCCATAGCAAAGCATCCCACATGGCAATGGGGCCCCGGCACGAAGAGTTCATCCGCTTTTTACACAATTACGGTATGGGAAAAGATAAATGGAGAATACGTACTTGGGAAAACAACAGTCACAACATATAGTCAAGTCAGGTCATAACCGTCCTGGCTGATAGGGGTTCGAGGAATGCTACTTTTCCTCCTGCCATTTTCCGTCTAACAGTAGTTCGTGTGGAGTAAATTTTTGTTTATAGCTCATTGCTGTGACCTTTTTTATATAGTAACCAAGATATAGATATTCGATATTAAATTTACGGCACATATCGATAAGGGTCAGGATATTAAGTGTACCAAGGCTTCGGCGAGATTCATTCGGATCAAAATAAAAATAAACGGCATTCATCCAGTTGCCGCCCATGTCGATAATTGAACCACCAATCAATTTGCCGTTCAGGCGGAAATCAATTCGGACAGAATCGACAATACCGTTACAAAAGAAGCCACCATAATACCCTTCAGCGCTATTTTGCTCCTGAGGATACCTTGACTCAAGAAAACGTTGACAGAGCTCAAGATGCTCCGGCTCCATCATCACTTTGCTAATACTAATATCCACATCACCATTTTTTTTGCATACCCTACGCTGACTTCGACTCGCTCTGAAGCGTTCAGGCCTGAGGCGGATTGGCACGCAAGCTGAACATTCCCTGCAACGCATTCCATAGAGACAGTTGCCATTTCGCCTGTAACCTGCCGCCAGAAACAACTCCATTGCCCGCTCAGTCAGAGGTCCGAACATCGCCTGATAGAAACAGGCTATCTGCGGAAGTCCGTAAGGACACTCTGTTTTTAGATCGACAAAATATCTGTCTACACGGGCCTGCAACATAGCAAAATCGGCAGCACAGTGTTGATCATAGTCCGTCGTCACAATTTTTAGTCATCCTTACATTTTACGTTAGTACATTATTACTTTAGCTTCCTGCCACGACACAGTTTATGTCTACACCAACCCCTGATCAAGCATTGCATTGACCACTTTAGTGAAACCAGCAATATTGGCTCCCACTAAATAATTTTGTCCTTCTCCATATTCAGATGCAGCATCGAGACAGGTCCTGTGAATAGACTTCATGATCTCTTTAAGCCTGTTGTCCACCTCTTCTCGTGGCCATGACAACCGCATGGAATTCTGAGCCATCTCAAGGCCAGAGACAGCCACTCCACCTGCATTTGCAGCTTTACCAGGGGCATAAAGTATATTGTTGGCCATAAAGATATCAACAGCATCCGGCGTACAAGGCATATTTGCCCCTTCACTTACAAGTGAAACACCTCCCTCAACAATATTAAGGGCATCCTGTTGGTTCACTTCATTCTGGGTAGCACACGGCAATACACAATCGGCCTTGTGGGACCAAAGTGGATTGTAGTCAAGGGCTGGGTCAACCGGTGTATAGACGGCACTGCGGTACTCTTCAACATACTCCTGTATTCGTCCGCGTCGTATGTTTTTCAACTGCTTAACAAATTCCAGCTTTTCAGCATCAATCCCTTCTTCATCATAAATATACCCCGTTGAGTCCGAAAGAGTCACCACCTTCCCACCCAGTTGTAGAATTTTTTCCGTGGTAAACTGAGCTACATTACCGGATCCCGAGACGAGACATATTCTATTTTCCAATGTCTGGTCGCGAGTATTAAGCATTTCTGCTGCAAAATACACTGTTCCATAACCTGTCGCCTCCGGCCTGATCAGGCTTCCACCCCAGGCAAGACTCTTTCCTGTCAGAACACCGGTAAATTCATTTTTAAGCTTTTTATACATGCCAAACAGGTAACCTATCTCCCGGGCACCCACCCCGATATCACCAGCCGGCACATCTGTGTTGGGGCCTATATGCCGATACAACTCAGCCATAAATGCCTGGCAGAACCGCATTACCTCACCATCTGATTTACCTTTAGGGTTAAAGTCAGACCCGCCTTTACCTCCCCCCATGGCAAGTGTGGTCAGTGAGTTCTTAAACACCTGTTCAAAGGCGAGAAACTTAATAATTCCGAGATTGACTGAGGGATGGAAACGCAAACCACCTTTATACGGGCCCAGCGCACTGTTCATCTCCACCCGAAAGCCTCTGTTAACGTGAACCTGACCGTCATCATCCATCCACGGTACCCGGAACATGATAACCCGCTCAGGCTCGGTTATTCGCCTTAACACGGCCTGCTGCCGGTACTCCATGTTACGATCCAACACCGGTTTTACCGTTTCCACCACTTCATGGACGGCCTGATGGAACTCACGCTGCTCCGGGTCACGTTCCTTAACAAGGCTCATAATCTGTTCCATCTGCTACTCCTTTTTCTTATATGTATTTTTCATTATATGTTCTCAATCCTTCAACTACACACTCGCCCTGCTCTGACGTTTCGCCCGGAATCACGCAACTTTCAGATTTCTTTCCGTCACATTTCATAAGCAGCGGTACAGCAAGTTGCACATGTCGAACGTAGCTATATTCCCCTAGATGTTGCTGCGTACTAAGCCATTCCCAATCTAAGAACTCATTTCCGCGGGTACGCTCCCAGTCATGCTGCTCTGTCACGGTAAGATATGGGATACCAAGAGAGGTAATATTTTGAAAAAAGTGCGACCCCTGGGATGGATCTGCATTAAAAGCTCTATTACGCAATTCTATAATAGCACCAACTCCGGAAATATCATGCCATTGAACAGGTATACCAAGCCATGGATCAGCAGAGCCCCACCTTCCCGGTCCAACAAGAAGAAATGGGCGCGACGCACTGACCAGTTTTCTATTAATTACTCCAATCTCAGAAGCTATTAACTGTGATTTTGCCGGATCAAATCTGTCGGGATCCACATATACAATATCAGCTATATTATCAAAATTTCCGTGCCCGAGCGCATTATGTGAATAACCAACTGATTGACTTATCTCATGATCACAGATCTGCACATCCGCCCGTTCTCCTCCTGTCACCATAGGACGGATCTGCAAGAAATAAAACGTACTCTTCTCTATCTGCGGTTTTAGGTTTACTGCAAATTCAATTTCGATTTCACAACCCATTCCCTGGCGACCAAGCTCCATCAATTCAGAGAGAATTCGCGCAAGTGGATAATCTTGATATTTTAGAATCTGAGCAAATGTCAGTATTTTCAAGCCAGCCAGGTTAGCATCTCGAATCCTATGTTCCTCTGCAATATACGTTGATGAAAGAAGTGCAACAGGAAGCTCTTTTTCCGCGTCCTGAACTTCTCGCTGAAGGAGATTAGACCCATATCGCTGGAGACAGCTGTTACTGTACATGTCGATTGCATAGAATTTTCGTTGACAATTCTGTAAGATATCCTCTACAGAGGAGAACTGGAGCAGCCTTTTCGGATGCGCTGGAGAAAACCGTAATGACTTTTCGCCCTCTACTACTGTTTTTCCCAATCCAAGAGCGATATGGGCAATACCTTCTTCAGCTTTCATGCCCATCACAGGATAGTAGTTATGAGACTGGGCTACCCCGGAAACAGATGGGTACCAGAATCCCTCGTGTTCACTGCCAACCACCTGTTGAATAATAATTGCCATAGAATCATCTCGACCATGACTGGCAGTTCGCGAAAAAGCTCTGGGACTAGCGAACCAGGTTGACGCATACACTAGTTTGACAGCACTTTCAAGCTGGCTCAAACGTTCCTGAAACTCCTCATGGTTATTGGCCAGAAAGTAGGTGGAGTAAAGACCAGCGTAGGGTTTATACTGGGCATCCTCAAGAAGGCTGGATGATCGAACAGAGAGAGGTTTTATGGCTTTTTTCAGGAAAGCTGCAAGCTCTTTACGAAGCCATGCGGGCAGGGCTGCATCAAGGAAGAGATCTGCAACCATTTCATCAGGCATATCCTTCTGATAATATAAATTGTTTTCAGATATAAATGCATCAAAACCATCGGCAGTGATAACACAGGTCTTCGGAATAATTACCGAGTATTCTGATAGCACGGAGCCTTGTTTATAGCCCCCCTGCATGCAGGCCCACATAAATGCTTGACCACGCGCCTTTCCTCCCATAGATCCATTACCGATTTTGACAAAATCCATAATGTCAGGGTCATAGTCGCCATGACTGAATTTAACAACAACACCCTGCTGACGAAGTTTCCTAAGAGAATGAACCTTAAAGACCAGGTCATCACGCATATCAGAAACATTCTCAATATTAGAGATGTAGTCGCTATGTAAACGTCTGGCCAGCGCAACCTCTGCACGAGCCATAACCCAGTTGGAGAAATGGTTTCGACCAGCATGATAGATCAAAGATTCATCTGGAATTGTCCGCAGCTTCTGTTCAAACTCCTGTAAATTCGAAGCAGCTCCAATTGCTGCCTCATCCGGCATTCGAAAGATAAAATCACCAAAACCAAGGTATTTCAGAAAAAAATCATGTAATTCATCACGGATAAGCGGTGAATTTTTGTTGATGAAAATCGCCGGTACCTGCTCAGATCGAGCGCTGTTTTCCGGTTCCGAGCTGACCATCAAAAGGGGCAGATCTGGAGTTTCGTTTCGTATATGACGAAGAAAGGAAAAACCAGCCAGACCATCTATTTCACCATCTTTACGAAACCGCGCATCAGAGATAACGCCAAAGACATACGGTTTATAACGCTCATAAAGATTCATAGCCTCTTCATAGTTGGTGGCTATCAAGATTTTGGGCCGAGCACGCATTCGTAACAGGCGGTGTCTTTCATTGAGACTCTCATCTAGTACTGACTGAGTTTGCCGGACAACCTCCTGATAGATAAGGGGTAAAAAAAGCGAACGATATACGGGTGAATCTTCAACATAAATAATCACCCGTACCATTGCACGCTCAATATCTGCATCCACATTACGGTGATCTTCTACGTTTTTAATGATTGCCAAAAGCAGATCGGCCTCGCAGCACCAGAGAAAAACTTTATCCACTCCATACGCATCAATTTTATTTACAAACGTTGAACGCAAATTGTGTGCAACTAAAACTACTGGTATGTCAGGTCTAATCTTTTTTATCTCTGCCCCAAGCTCAAATGCATCCATGCTTCCAAGATATGGCATAGTCATAACCATATCAAAGGGTCGCCGCCGGAGGATCTCAAGAGCCTCCTCTACTGTTGAAACCCGTGTAATACGTGGAGCTTTAGACAGGTTGAGCCCATGGTACTCATTGATAAGACGAGTTGCCAGACTACCGTCTTCCTCCATGATAAAGGCGTCATAGAGACTTGAAACGAGTAAAATTTCCTGAACCTTGAACTGCATCAGTTCGTGGAAAATTTTAAAATGGGGATCGAAATCTGAAACTATCCTGCCTGAATCAATGAGCATACCTGATCCTTTTACGAGATTACCTTTTCAGGAAACAAAGCCTTTAACATTACTGTAAGTAATCTTTCTCCTTAAGGAAGTATTTCTCATAAAACCTTTATTTGCAAGGGATCAACTCTCTCCACCGCCAAGTAAATAGGTAAGTGGTGCATAAGCGGTAAACACCAGGAAAAGGAGGAGCAGAAACAGGCTTACCTTCAGTGCAAAGCGTTGGAATCGTAAAACGGGTCCAGCAAGGCCACTGTACTCATGAACAAGCTGGGCTACCCCACAGCCACCACCGAAGAATGAGGCAAGAAAGAGGACGAAATATATGGGATATCCAACATATCCATATTCAGGCTGCAATATGTCAAAGGGGCAACGATGAGAAGGCATCGCATAAATATAGGAGGAAAAAACCACAGTGATCGCCCAAAGTGCAAGTACAAAAAAGGCGGTCCAGAGAGATGAGTACAAATACAAAGCATACCCACCATGCCAGGAACCGCTTTTCTTCATCTGTATGTGGAGGAAGATTCCGATAAGCAGTAACACTGCAGCAACACCATAGAAAATGCCTAAAAGAACAGGAGTTGCAAAAGGATCAAACAGGTTAAAGCCATCCGAGTCGGCAGATCTAAAAACCACTCCACAGCAAGAAGTTATAACATCAGGTTCCAGGAGGTAGAGGTATGCGGATTGTATGCCACCATCGAGCAGCAGAAGAGGTACCAGCACAAGCAGGTAGATATTTTTCACACGGACCAACGGATAGGTTTCAGATTGCAGATCCAATCTATGCAGAAGAAGCCAGTATCCACAAAAGAAGACCAGCACAATCTTTGTAACCAACGAGGGAAGACCATAGCTATTTGCCAGAAAGGCACCTGTGGCACACATGGCACCGACCAGGATGGACGAAAAGCTATCTGCAGCAAGTACCAGTAGAAGCAAAGAGAGCAACTGGAAAACCAGTGCATATTGCATTAAAGCAGAAGAGAGCCACGTCTCACTCTCCAGTCGAATCTGCAGAGGTGTGTCTGCCCCATAATTCCAGAATCGCAAAACCCGTATACCGCAGGTAACGGCATATACTCCAAGGAAAAGTATGCCAGCAAAACAGACGCTTAAAGCTATAGACCAGCCGTGGATCAGCATAGTTTCAGACTTCTCCCTGATTAGAAATCTGACCGTCCTTTACGTCCTTAATATGGTCTATAGCATTATGAAGGAAAACCCGTGGATCATGCGAGGTGAGAACAACTGTTTTACCTTGCCGTTTCAGACCTTCCAGGATGCCCATAAACTGGGATGCAAGCTCAGAATCAAGATGGGCCGTAGGTTCATCAGCTAGAAGAATTGGTGGATCTTGAATAAGAGCCCGACAGATTGCGACTCTTTGCAATTCTCCTCCAGATATTTTGGCGGCAGGAAAATTAGATCTGTGCAGTATGCCAAGTTTTTCTAACAGAGAATAAGCCATATTTTTTCGTTTTCCAGGTGGAATACCTACAGGATAGAGCGGCAAGGTCACATTCTCCAGAACGCTTAGTTCTGGAAATATATTAAATTTTTGGAAAATAAAACCAATCATTTCTCTTCTGTAACTACAGAGGAAATGATCTGGCAGCCTGGAAATTTTTTTGCCTGCAATTGTGGCACTGCCACTGCTTGGTGGGAAAAGGCAGCCAACAATGGAAAGAATAGTCGTCTTTCCTGATCCGGATGGGCCACGCAGGCAGACCATCGTGCCCTCTTCAACAGTTAAACTCACATCGCAAAGAGCCTGAACCTCATTAAGCTCACCACGATTATACACCTTATCAACATGAGAAAGTTCAATGAGCATTTAGACCACCGTATCAGGCCGTACCATGCCGCTGCGCCAGGCTGGCACCAACGTTGCGCAGAGATAGGGAAGCACAGAGATAGAAAAGATAACCAGCAGATCACCAGCATTAAAAGAGGGTACAATATGCAGCTCCGGTCGCAATACCGACCAACCCAGCAGTAAAGGTCTAAAAAGAGCTCCCTGCCACCAGACTACGTGGATCCAGGCCAAAATATACCCAAGTACCATAGCCAGCATAGAAACAATTGCCGACTCCCAGAAACGAATAGCCATAACATCTGTCGCCTGCCAGCCAAGAACTTTTAAAATCCCCACCTCGCGAAGATCTTCTCTACTGAGCCCCGAAGCTTTATCGTACGCGAGAATAACAAATGCCATAAGGGAACCGACTAGGCAAATCCCGCCAAATCCGCTCCGCCAACTAAAAACAACACGATAGGTCTTCATAATTTGTTTACGCGTAAGGACCCGGGAACCAGGAATTTGGTCTGCTATTTTTCCTGCAATAGCATCAACTTCCCTCGGGTTGGCGACATACACCATCAAATCCGTAACAAACGGTTCAGGGATAAGAAACAGATTGCGGCTATCTTCAAGCGACATGAGCATCATATCCGCGGTAGCAAAAGATGCAGTATGAGAGAACGTACCGACCGTTGTAAATGATGCCATACTGAGGTCGGGTAAGAAAAGTGAAAAACTCCGTCGCGAACCAAGCCCCAAACTTTCACGAACAGCATCACTCAGAACCACTTCACCACTGCTGTCATCATTGGGGTAACGCCCCTCTTTTAAGGCGGGGTATTGCTCTCCAGACAACGGCCCTCTGTCAAGACCTACAACGGTATAATTGGCACCATTACTTTCATCAAAGTAGTACCCCCAAATCCGTGGAACTATCCTGGTCACTCCGAATAACATTTGCAAATCTTCAACATAAGTTGAATCAATCGCGATCTGCCTGCCAGCAGCCAGCTGCTGCACAGTTATATCAGGTGCCCCCTTAAGAATGTCTCTGGCAGCCTCAGTGAGTCCACGCGTCATCAGCTGAAACGACGCAAAGAGAAAAATGACGGCCCCAAAAATCAGAAATATACCGATGTTTTTCAAACGTCGTCGATAAAGAGATGCCAATGCATAATCAAGCAGATTCAGCTGTCTCTGAAACCAGACCATGGCTGTCATTTATACACCGGTTGGAAGAATGAGCCGGAAGGGAAATGTTCCATCCCGCCGGGGTGGTCCATAAACGGTACTACTCTATCACTTGCTGCTGGATGACGGGTATAGCGAGCCTCCGTGGAAATGGCAAGATCAGACAGCCCCAGAACCATGACGGTTTGTAGTGAGACCTCCTTGCTTTCCATATACGCAGTCCGCTTATCAACCATGCCGAAAATGAGTAATCCGCCGGCAAGGCATATCACAAAAACCACGAGGCAAAGATACGAGGATGGTCTCATTTTTCACTTCTTCATATGGCCTTTCATCTTGTGCCCCTTTCGCATACTCCGCACAAGATCAGGGGTTATCTCATCAAAGGCAAGGATACGCTTGCCATGATGGTCTTCCATAAAATTCTCGGCAGCTTTACGACTATCAAAAGGGACAAACTCTTCACCCATTGGCCCGTACACGTCACTCCCTGTCACATAGAGTGCTTTACGCCCATCAATCCACTGCTGCGAGTAATAATCTTTAACTACAATATCGACAACTTTGCCCCCTGCAGCCCCATATTCATCCGGTTCGAAATAATAGACCAGCATATCCTTTGGACCATCGAACATTACCACCCTATCGTCAGACAACTGCAACTGAGACACCCATGCAGGATATTTCCCCACAAACATGCCGCAAACGTGACATCGCTCTTTTTCCGTTACCGGTGCCAGCATTGCAGCATCCTCGGCAATTCCTTCAGCCAGCAAGGCAGTAGTGAGAAGCAAACAGGACAACACCGTAACAACTATACGTTTCATACCTCCTCCTTATAGTAATTTTTAAAAATCTTACCCGCTACTTAGATACACTCTACTGTAGATAGGGACCAAGTATTTCCTGAAATTCAGCCTCACCGACACCTCCAAAAATGTTCGCCAGAATTTGCCTGTCTGGCCCGATCATAAAGGTCTGAGGATACAACTTCACATTGTAGAGGTCTGCAAGCTTTGCCCCCTCATCCATCACTACAGGAAAGGGCACTTCCATCAAGTTCACAAAACGTTTTACAGCAGCAATGTCTTCGTAAAAACTGCTCACATAAACAACTTGTAGCCCTTTCTCACGGTACTTTTCATAATAGCTGTTAAATATTGGAGTGTCAGCCTTGCAATACCTGCAGTCAGTTTCCCAGAAGCGTACGACTACGGGCTTGCCAGCTAGACTTGAAAGGACGATCACGTCACCAGTTAGATCTCGTGCAGCAAAATCTGGTGCTGCATCCCCGGCCATAAGTGGGCCACCTTTGCGCTCCGGCTGACATCCGGCAAAAAGTAATCCACAAGCCACCAGGCCAACAACAAACCGCTTAACCTTAGCCATAGCAAGTATACCCATCTCATCCCCCTCATTGATTCACGCAAAGGACATTGCACATTCCCAAACGACAAGTGTTGTGCAGAGTGTGCAATCGTGGTACATTCCGCATCATAATTTCCGTATTACACCTGGATGCCGAAAGTATACACGTTGCCCAGTGTTTTCTTAAGGATTTTCTGCTAGGCATGTCACTCTGTAGCAGTAAATTCAATAGATTAGCACACTGCACAACGGGTAGCAGCAGTATTACAGTCCAGACACCATCTGTTGTCTGACTCTTTTACCCTGAAGTTATCTGTACATTTCCAGTCAGATCTGCTGCACTTCTACCACCTCCAGATTCAATACACTTCCCGCTGACACAGCTGACGCAGCTGACAAGACAAACAGAAGCGGCCAGAAAAAGATGAGGAGAAGTATGGAAAATACAGATTTTTTTGACATAAGAAAACGTCTCGGAAAAACGCAAAAAGAGCTCGCCGTTTTACTTGGGACATCATTGAAGGCTGTGAGCAGTTACGAGCAAGGTTGGCGAGGCATTCCTACCCATGTTGAACGCCAGATTCTTTTTCTGCTTTCGCGGAAAATGCGCCAGCAACAGTCGCGTAAGAACTGTTGGGAGACAAAACGATGCCCTGAAAGAAAACGTAAAAACTGCCCGGCCTGGGAATTTGATGCAGGGCAGATGTGCTGGTTCATCAACGGAACAATCTGTGACTCAAGAATTCAAACAACATGGAAAGAAAAAATCACTGTTTGCCGGCAGTGTCGGGTTATGAAAGGACTTAGCTGAGCAACACAAGCCCAGCTAAGTCACCACCCTGTGCTCCTGTGCTATTTGAAAGATATACACTACTCAAATGCGCTTTCCAGGGCTGCAAGTAAACCTTCGACGGGGCCAAGTTTATCGAGTACGGCAAGTACATTAAGCTTTTGCATTCTCTCCATCAGGTTCCGGTCCTGATTGTAGCCTGTGAAAAAAACAATTGGAACAGCACGGCTGGATTGTATCTTTTCCGCAGCCTCGATCCCGTCCATCCCACCACCCAGACTCACATCCATAAGGATTGCGCCAGGTAAACTCTGCTCAGCTGCGATGACCGCTTCCTCTCCGGTACCAACAACATCACAGACTGTAAAACCATAGCCTTCCAATTTTCTTGACAACATCATACCAACCAACACTTCATCCTCAACTATCAGCACAATCTTTTCCATATGCCTTATACCCTCTTAGGTCGTACAGGTTCTGAAAACCTGATCCGATAAACAGTACCATTTTCACGCTCAATGGCCATTGACCCGTGCAACTGACGCCTAATCAGACTGGCAGTAATCTGCATACCGAAAGAGCGAATTGTATTGAGATCCATACCTGTAGGAAAACCGACCCCGTTGTCACCAACCAGCACTTCGACCGTGCCATTCTCAAATGGTGAAATATGAATGTAAATCTGACAATCACTTTGATTTGGGAAAGCATGTTTTAAAGAATTTGTAACGATCTCATTAATTGCGAGCCCAAGAGGGACGATATTATCAATAGATATAGTAACCGGCTCACTTTCTAATGTGAATTTAACAGTATCACCAACCACCATACTGGCAATAAGCGCCGTTACCATATCGCGTAAATATGAACCTAGTTCTATTTCCGCTAAATTCTGAGACTGGTAAAGTTTTTCGTGTACAAGTGACATAGCCCGGATACGGTTTTCTGTTTCCCAAAATAAGGTTTTCACTTTTTCATCTTCGATATCCATAGCCTGAAGATGAAGCATGGAAATAATCACCAACATATTGTTCTTTGTTCGATGATATATTTCCCGCAATAACACTTCTTTCTCTACCAAAGACTCCTGAAGCAGATGTTTGCTTTGCAATAGCTCTTCTTCGGCCTGCTTCTGCTCAGAAATATCCATAATCGTGGCCACTATGGCTGCTGTCCCTTCCCAGGTTGTCACGGCACCACCGACCAATGCATCAAAGCAACTGCCATCTTTTCTCTTGAATTCGAGCACATATGGCTTTTGCACATCAGCACTAAATCCTTCCATCAACTTTTTTTGTGCACGCTCATATGGGACAGAAACTATCAGGTCTGCAACCTCAAAACTACCACTAAGCATCTCCTCACGACTATAACCAAAAATACGCAGACCCATCGCGTTGACATATTTGATTTTGCCTTCCTGAACAATACCGTGACCAGCCAGAGACGCTTCCATCACAGTATGAATTTGTTGCTCGCTCCGCTTCATCGCCTCAACTGCACGTCGCCGTCTTTCACTTTCCGTGTTAAGTTCGCCGATAACATCACGTAGAACAAAATTCTTTTCGCGTAAATCACGCGTTCGTTCCTGAACTGTCAATTCAAGCTGTTGAGCCTGATTCCTGGTAACCTTTTCCGCATTCTCAAGCTGCTGGACCATATCGTTAAACGATTCTGCAAGAATTCCAAGTTCATCCTCTCGATCCAAATCACAACGAGTTTGCAAATCACCTCTGCCAACACGTAAAGCGGCATCTGATAATTTCTTTAATGGGGCAACGAAATACCCCACAGCAACAAAAACAACGAGCAGCAAGATAAACGTAAGAACCAGAGCATTAACCACAAATTTACGAATCAGAAGCTCTATTGTTACAGAGAGGGCCTCCTTAGTACTCTTCTCAGAGCCGATCGTATCAGCTTCTCTGGTCACGAGCACCAGGTGCCAGTTCAACCTGTGTAAAGTGTGCGAGATACAATTGTACGTACCACTCTCCAATGCAACCTCAACGGACTCTGAATCAGATTCCAATATTGTTTCCACCACAGGGGGGATTGCCGCCACTGTCGAGTCAGTCAAGCGAAAATCATATACGTCATCGCCTGTTTCATTTCCAACAGTTGAAATACCAAAAAGGTCAAAGTATTCTGTTGGGAACGAAATTATTCGTCCTCCGCTGTCTATGAGGAATGAAAACAAAACCTCACGTACCTGCCCGCGTAAGCGGTTCGCCTCGGCCCCAAACGATTCTGCCATAATCTCACGAACGGGGAGATCTATACTTATTACGCCGCGCAATTGCTCATGCTTATCTATTATCGGCGATGAAACAGAGACAAACAGGTCACTATTCTGAGTATCACGATAAACCTGAACCTTGATCGTATCGCTTTCAAGAGCACCTGGGTCGTTGTAAAAAAAGGACAGCGCGTTCTTCAGACGTTGGCCATATGTATTTTTCACAATACTCTCAGGATATGGCCCCCAACCGTTTTCTTTCCGATTCAAGTAACGGCAAATCCCAGTTACAGTAAGCATATTAATACCACTGCTCTCAGGAAACTCTTTCTGAACAGCTTTAAACACAGGATCAAGTCGTAGCAATGCCTGCATTTCGGACATTTCCACTACAGGAAGCTGTTCTCCTTCAAGGTAGGTGGTATAAACCTGAGGATCCCCGAGTTGCCCTTCCTCACTCTGCTCCTTGGTTGCAAGTTGATGACGAACGTCAGGAAAACCTGCGTAATGATCAAGGTTATCATATATTTCTCCTGCCTGGGCGGCCATCAGTGAAGCAGCTACTTCTACATGAGAGAAGAATGCATCATACTTATGAGACTGTTCCCGAGCGATTGTAGCCAGAAACGTAGCAGCCTGGCTTTTAATCTCATCACGATTTAAATCGACTGTGTAGTTGCCAAAATAAGAAACTGTGGAAAACACAACATAGGCTAACGGCACCATAGAAAGAAAAACCAGCATCGTGAGTAGAATGAATAGCTTAACGCCTATATGATGTCGAAATTCTTTAATCATGGTCCGATGGAGCTATGCTATAGAGTTAAATTGTGTAACTCATCAGGAGTATTAATGTTTCGCCAAGCGCTTTTCAGGTGGTTCGGAACAGTAACCACATTCACCCTCTTAAAACGAGTGATAGCACTTATTCGCCGAATCCCATCAAGGTTCATCTGTTCAAAAAAAGAAGCACTTTGAGGATCATATCTGGCAAAGAGTGGCTCCACGCCCTTCCCTCCTGCAATGACCGGGACACTTGCCCAGACTCCAGTTTTCCTTTCAGACAGCAGCCAGGAGACGGCCTCCGAAGTCACTTCAGGCATATCACAAGCCAAAAGAAGCCAGGACACATCAGGCTGCCAGCGCATTGCCGAAATAATGCCGGTCAATGGTCCGGCAATTTGCGGAATATCTGGAAGCCGATCAAGTGAGTGTAGTTCAGCCGGCACCTTTCCAGCCCCAGACAATGCCACCCCGGCCACATGAGGCTTCACAGTCTGTACCGCTTTCTCCAGCCATGTTAAACCGTTTTTATCCTTTAGCAGATGTTTCGATTGCCCCATGCGAGAGCTTTTCCCACCCATTAAAATACAGGCCCAGACGGGGGTTGATGCCAATTTCCGCTGTAAATGATGAAGGATACGCCAAACAGCAGCTTGTGGGTCGCTTTCAAAATCATGCAGCTCGACACCGGCCGTTGCTGCTGGATCATGTTTTTCATCCAACACTATCGGTGTCAGACCTCTTAGCACACAATCAGATTCGACCAAAACAATATCGACAGTTCTTGCAATAGAAGCCAGACGCCAGACCAACTCCTCTTCTGTTCCGTAATAACTATACTGGCAAATACCATCAGGTTGAATTGTAGAGATAGCTCTGTCACCTGCTGAATGCTCATCCCCTACAGTTATCTTGGCCTTTACTATGACCGCCTGCACATCATATGAGAGAAGCTCTGTTATAATCAGTTCAGAAAATAGACGTGATTTGGTTTTACTGAGACCAAAGAGACAATAGACGGGAAGATGACCGGGGAAATCCTGCACAGCTGTATTCCTTCTTGGTTTAACATGAAATTATAAAATTCAGCATCTCAACTTCATCCTTGTTTTCGGTAATACTCCTGCTTGCACGCCACGTTCGAGAAACCGTTCAATAGCATCAAAGCCCTCTTCTCCTAGATTTAGAGAATAATCATTGACATACAGGCCAATGTGGCTTTGTACCACCTCGTCCTCCATCTCCTGACTATGTGCATGGATATACGGTAAGCAGGATTTTTTATGGGCAAACGCATAAGCCACGCTGCTTTGTATCGACTTTTCAATCAGCCGGATTTTTTCAACGCCCAGACTTCGTCTTGCTACAATGGCTCCCAATGGAATAGGCAGCCCTGAAACATCCTCCCACCATTGTCCCATATCCTGAAGACACACAAGACCGAACTGCTGATAGGTGAACCTACTTTCATGGATGATCACACCAGCTTCAACCTCTCCCGTCTGCAACGCCTCCATGATGTTGTCAAACCGCATCTCCACCAGATTAGTACAGCCTGGAAGAAGCATCTGTAGCAGTAGCGCAGCGGTAGTATAGCGGCCAGGAATAGCAATAGGCTTATGCCGTAGAGATTCAACATCCACTCTCTCTCTGGCCACTAACAGAGGCCCACACCCCCGACCCAGTGCACTCCCGGCTGAAAGTACACAATACTCATCAAGTACATGGCCCAGGGCATGACAGCTGAGCTTGGTCACATCAAGTTTTTTCTGCATTGCCCAGATGTTTAATGTTTCAACATCTTCTAGAAGTGGCGTTTCATAGAAAAGACCTGCAAGATCAACTTTACCGTGGATCATTGCATAAAATATGAAAGTATCATTCGGGCAGGGAGAATACCCAAGAGAAAGCGAGTCTTGTCATGTCAATTCCTTCACTAAAAGCGCGGCAATTTCACCAGATCGTCTGCATGCCTGATGTAATTGCCAGTTTTGTAAATTTCTGTCTTCAACCAGGTTGGAAATAACCCGTATTTCCACAAGCGGTAACCCATATTCCCGGCAGAGTCGCGCCACAGCAGCACCTTCCATGTTCTCACACAAGCCACCCCACTGCTGACGAAGCATCTCGCCACGTGCCAGCGTACCACTCGTACTATTAACTGTAATAAACGCTCCCAAAATGCAGCTGATCTGGTTTACCCGAAGCACTTCCACCGCCCTGGAAAGAAGGGCTGACTGTAAAGGAAACGTCATAGAGCCTACAAGATCTTCAGGTAAATATTCAACGCTTTCAGGAAAGCAGATCCCGAGGTCTCCCATTACCTCATGCTCTGCGAGGCAAACAGACAACAACGGTAATTGCCCATCTTCTTCGGGTGTAATATAGGCACCTGCCACTCCAAATTGCACCAATCCTGTCACTTGGAATCGATACTCGGCGAGGAACCTGCCAAGTGTCACAGCGGTTTCCATCGGCCCGACGCCGGCCACAAGAGATAAACAGTCAATGTCGTGCTCACGAACCAGCTTCAGAAATGGTTCCATCTCCATTTGAGTTGCAGCAACTGCCAATAACATGGTATCTACATCAGCTCCAAACGGTAAAGATTTGTAAAATACGTGTGCAGTACGTCCCGGCATTCGGCTTTGCAACTATACCATATTGCCCAGTACAGCAAACAGAAATACACCTTTACAAGCGATACATAACTCATGGATAAGGATTTCACCCTCGAGGCCTACAATTATCACCTGCCTCAGGAAAACATTGCCCAGAAACCTGCAGACAGACGGGATACATCTCGACTTTTGCTTCTTGACAATACAAGTAAAAACATCACACACAAGAGTTTCTCTGATATTGTTTCCGTTATACGAGACGAAGACATGCTTGTTGTCAATGACACCAAGGTCTTCCCCGCCCGACTGCATGGCAAAAAGGAAACCGGTGGCCAGGCCGAGGTTTTCCTTTTGGGATTCCCCAGCCAGATTGGGAATAATGGGAAAGCAGAAGTCGAAGCCCTGATAAAAAGTTCAAAACGGCCAAAACCAGGCTCTTCTATTTTTATCAGCGACAGTCTTTCCTGTAACGTTTTGGAATTACTAGATGGCGGCAAAGCACGTCTTATGCTCCACTTTGATCACAACCATGATCTGTCTGAAATTCTGGCGACTTGCGGGCAAGTCCCTCTACCACCGTATATTACACGGGAAAAAGGCACAACCCCTGAGGATATAACGAGATATCAGACAGTGTATGCCAATCAGCCTGGTGCAGTGGCAGCCCCCACCGCAGGCCTGCACTTTACTGACGAACTTATCGATCAACTGACCAATCGCGGAGTGCTCTTTGGGGCAATTACCCTGCATGTCGGATATGGCACTTTTGCACCGGTACGCGCAGAAAAAATTCTCGAACACCAGATTCATGAAGAGTATGTGGTTGTTCCCCAGGAAACTGTCACAAAAATTGAAGCCGCCAGAAAACGGGGTGGTAGAGTCTGGGCAGTAGGAACAACTACCGTACGGGCACTTGAATTTGCGGCAAGAAAAGGAAACCTGCAGCCAATTGCAGACTGGTGTGACCTGTATATCTATCCAGGATTCACCTTTAAAGTCGTCAACAACCTGATAACCAACTTTCACCTGCCAGGCTCATCACTGATGTTTCTTGTATCAGCCCTCTGCGGCAGAGAAACACTACTACACTGCTATCAGGAAGCAATCCAGGAAGGATACCGGTTCTATTCTTACGGAGACGCCATGGTGGTGATGTCCAAACCATCCATGACGTAATCAGATATTATGCAGCGATCAGGAGGAAGCAGAGGCAGCCGGGCATCCAGAACAGCCGCCGCCCGTTGCGCATGGCGCGCTTTCTGCCGGTTTGGAATTGGCTTTACCTGAAGAGCTGGCGTATCCGTCAGCATACCAACCGCCACCTTTAAGCTGAAACGAACTCATGGACATCAGCTTCTTTATCTCACCCTCACATTCTGGGCAGCTGGTCAGTGGTTTGTCAGCCATTTTTTGCTGAATCTCAAAAACCTTGTGACATTCATTACATTCGTACTCGTAAACAGGCATTTCTACTCCAACCTCTATTCCAAATGGATTCATACATATCAATCACGGCCATTCAAGACCGATAAACCTCTTTCCTAAAGCAGGCACTAAAGTAATTCTCCTGCATCTCTCTGTCAACATCTACGCGTATGCACCATCAAATTTATATCTGTTTCTTTACCAGCCTCAAAACCATGAATGAGATTCGTCTGCAGCTTGTCTCACGAGACCATATCTGGTATACATTGCCTTTGCAGCCGGGGCGACACGTTTCCCTATTTCCATCAACCTTCCTGACGTTATAATCTTCACTATTTTTATGATAGGTATATTTGATTCCGGTATTGGCGGCATGACCGTTGCCCGTGCCGTTGAAACTCTTCTTCCAGGCCTGCCAATTAGATATTTTGGCGACCTGGCTAGAACTCCATATGGCTCCAAAAGTGATTCTGCAATACTCGATTATTCTTATGAGAACACAGAATTTCTCATCAAACAAGGTGCTGGAATAATCGTCATCGCCTGTAATTCCGCAGCAAGTGTTGCTACAGAAAAACTGCGTAAGGAGTTCGCGGTCCCTATCATTGAAGTTATAAGCCCGGCGGTCGACCAGGCAGTTTCGTTAAGTAAAACCGGGCGTCTAGGAATTATCGGTACCAGTGCGACCATACGCAATAATCAGTATGAGAAACAGATTCATAGTTTTCGTAGTGATTACAAAGTGTACTCTCAGGCCTGTCCGCTATTGGTTCCTCTTGTGGAAGAAGGTTGGCTTCAACACCGTGAGACAAAGATGGTTCTTCGCCGTTACCTTCATCCATTGAAAGAACAACAGATAGACACGTTGATCCTTGGGTGTACCCATTACCCGTTACTTAAACACCTTATTCAACCACGTATAGGCAAACGTGTTCGACTAATAGATTCTTCAGAAGCGGTAGCCGTTACGCTGAAAAATTTCCTGCAGGACAACCCTATGCTGCTTAATATAAAAAAGGACATTCCTGACCACCGATATTTTGTCTCTGATCTCACGGCAAATGCACAATATGCTGCCAACTCCATCTTTCAACGCACAATAGAACTCATACCAGCATGAAATCATCCATATTGATACCATCAATCCTACGTATTACCTTGCTCATGCTGTTCCTGTCAGCTGCCAGCACCTTATTGGCTGAAACAGGTGCTGAGGATCCTGCAAATATTGCTGCGAGAGTTCAGAACAAATATGACCGGATGGTCAGCCTCTCGTTCTCATTTAAGCAGCAAAGTAAAGGGCAGATGAGCGGCAGACCGCGTATGGGTGGAGGCACGGCAGTGTTTTACAAAAAGGATAAAACCAGTCGTATGCGTTGGGATTATAACACTCCGGATCAGCAGGTACTTATCAGTGATGGCGAAACTTTTTCCATGTACTTTGCAGACCTGCAGCAGATGATTGTCACCCCCGCCCACACCCTTGACAATGATCTTACCTATTCGTTTTTCAGTGGTCAGGGAAAAATCACCGAAAAGTTTCACGTCCTGCCGCCAGATGAAGGCTATAGCCAGAGCAGTGGCGATAATGATCAGCCAAAAGCGTTCAAACTGGTCCCGAAAGAAACCCAGTCACAGATAGAGTCCATCCACCTTTGGGTTACTGATGCGTCACTGATTCGTCGTATAGAAATTCTCGATCATTTTGACACTGTAACTGTCCTGAATCTCAACGACATCAGAGTCAACCCACTGGCCGCTGATGGGATAGACATAACGAAACTCTTTTCCTTCACGCCCCCTGAAGGCACAGAAATAATACACCAATAATCACATTAGCACATGTCTAAGCCTCCTGGCCAACAATCCCCCATTGCACTTGTTTCTATGCCATGGGCCATATTCAATCGCCCATCAATTCAGCTGGGTGCATTGAAAAGCTATATCGAGAGTCAGACTGAGTGCCAGATTACAACTCTCCACCCATTCTTGCAGATTGCCAAAGCACTTGGCACCGGTACGTACGCCAAAATAGCTGATAACAGTTGGGCGGGAGAGTCTCTTTTTGCAGCATTGCTCTTTCCGGAACACCAAAACCATGCGGAAAAAAATTTCAGAGAATGTCTTGGCAAAACAACGAAAAACATCAGAGAATTTACGCAACTGGTTCAAACCATTGAGACAGTCTGCGATGAATGGCTCGCATCTATTGAGTGGCAATCTTTTCTACTAACAGGTTTTTCACTCTGCTTTAACCAGCTGCTTGGCTCACTCTATATAGCTTCACGTATAAAAGCCTTACCAGACTCTCCTAAGATTGCTTTCGGCGGAAGTTCCTGCAGTGGGGAGCTTGGTATTTCGTTACTGAAACATTTTAGCCAGATTGACTATATTGTTGATGGTGAAGGAGAAATCCCATTAACAGGGTTGTGTCTTTACCTTCAAGGTGAAACTACCCTTTTTCCTGAACGTGTGCATACACGGACTCGCCCTACAGGAGAATCCCCGTTACAGGAAATATCTGACCTCAACACCTTACCAACCCCTGATTTCACTCCCTACTTTGAACAGTTAAAAATAGTATTCCCGGATGCGCCCTTCATCCCGGTATTACCTATTGAATTCTCTAGGGGATGCTGGTGGAATAAGTGCACCTTCTGCAATCTGAACCTGCAATGGTGCAGATATCGCTGGAAAAATGCTCTTACAATGACCGAAGAGCTTCAGACACTCATAGGCAGACACCAGTGCCTTGACTTTACTTTTACAGACAATGCCCTTCCACCACGGGAAGCCGATTCGTTTTTCACTGCGCTAGCCGAAAAGCATGCAGACATACATTTCTTTGCAGAAATTCGGACGGTTATGCATCAAAAAGCTCTTACCACCTATCACAACGGTGGGCTTGAAACAATACAAGTAGGCATTGAAGCGCTCTCTGAAACACTTCTTAAAAAAATGCAAAAAGGCGTTTCTGTCATTGATAACGTTGCCATGTTAAAGCACGCTGCCCAGGCAGGTATCCAGCTTGAGGGAAACCTTATAGTTGAATTTCCCGGAACAACCCGGGAGGAAACAGTAGAAACTCTTGAATGCCTTGAATATCTCTGGCCTTTCAAGCCACTTGCCAGTGCAACATTTTTTCTTGGTCACGGTTCTCCTGTAGACAAAAGCCCCCGTGACTATGGTATTTTAGCAGTCACCCAACACCGACGGAATCGTCGTTTATTCCCTCACCTTCCAAGTCTTACTCTGCTGGCAAAAGAGTACCGGGGGGACAGGCAGCTGCAACGAAAGCTCTGGCAGCCTGTGAGAAAAAAAATAGCTGCCTGGCAGAGGTTCCACGAACAACGTACTTCACATCACGCTTCAACCATTAAGCTATCGTGATGGTGAAAGGTTCCTTATAATACGCCAGGAGCGCCCAGCCTCGGCAACCTTGCACCATAGACTACAGGGTTTGTCCCGCGCTATTTATCTTTTTTGCAACGAGGTACGCACACTTTCTGAGATCAGTTTGCAATTTGACAACCTAAAAGAATCTGCAATTCTTGCATTTCTCCAACAACTCTGTCAAAAACGACTGATGTACAGACAACAGAACCGATTCATTTCATTAGCCATTCATCATAAACTATAGTACGATTTTTATTAGTGATTCATGCCCAAAATAGCCATTATCTCAGACACACATGACCAAATAGCACACCTTCGCGCTGCAGTACGCTACTGTAATGCCGAACAAATTGATTTGATCATTCACTGCGGCGACCTTATCTCACCGTTCATGCTTAACGAACTCGCCGTGTTTACAGGGGTAAGCCATTTGGTGTATGGCAACAATACAGGGGATCAGCATCTCATTTCCAGCCGCTGTACAAACGATTACCCAACTATTCATCATCATGGCATTCTTGGAACCATTACATTTAACGAGCTGCGCATTGCCTTTGTTCACTATCCGGAAATTGCAATGGGGCTAGCAATGCAATCCACGTATGATATAGTCTGTTGTGGTCACAATCACAGAAGTGATGTCAGCTATTACGATCATACCCTCCTCATCAATCCTGGGCATATGCTTGGAGAAAATGAGGAGACCGGCTTCACGATTCTTGACTGCAACACCATGATAACCCAACGTATCAAAGTAGGTGAATGTATGTTCAACACACCGGTCAGGGTGAGCCCCGAGCCGTTTGCCCTTCACGGGCTACAGGAAGTCATTAACCGTTAACCACTCATTGAACCAATTGTATTTCACAGGAAACAACCATGGACGTAAACAACGAGAGCTTTGCAGATCTGTTCAATCAGGAAGAAACGAAAAAGCTTCGCCATTTTTCCCCCGGCCAGAAAGTAACAGCCACCATCATCACTGTCAGCGGTGAATCTATTTTTCTTGATGTTGGAGGCAAAAGTGAAGGTATCCTCGACAGTGCTGAGCTTAAAGATGAAACGGGTGAGCTTACTGTCGCAGCAGGAGATCATATAGAGGTCTATTTTCTCCGCTCAACCGGTTCAGAGATGATCTTTACCGCAAAACTTGGCGGTGGCTCAGGCGCAGCCCAGCTAGAAGAAGCCTGGCGTAATGGTATCCCTGTTGAAGGGCTTGTCAAAGCCGAAATTAAAGGTGGTTTTGAGATCACTCTAGGTGGCAATGTCCGGGCCTTTTGCCCTTTCTCTCAAATGGGCCTGCGTCGAGTTGATGATGCTGCTGCATCGTACCTCGATACCAGGATGACTTTCCGCATTACCAAATTTGAGTCAAATGGTAAAAATATCGTTGTATCCGCCCGTGCCATTCTGGAAGAAGAGCGTGAAGCCAAACGTGAGGAGTTAAAAAACACTCTCGCAGAAGGTGACCTGGTTGAAGGCGAGATCAGCTCCATCAGAGACTTCGGTGCCTTTGTCGACATCGGTGGCGTAGATGGTCTTATCCCAATCTCTGAAGTCGGCTGGACCCGAGTCGAAAACATCTCTGAGTATTTCACTGTCGGCCAGCAGGTGAAAGCCATTATTAAAAAGCTGGACTGGGATAACAACCGTATTTCACTCAGTTTCAAGGAGACTCAGGCTGATCCATGGGCAGAAGCTATAACCAGCTTCCCTGAAGGTTCTACCCATATTGGCAAAGTATCCAGGCTAGCTCAATTCGGTGCCTTTGTCACTTTGGCTGCCGGTGTTGATGGGCTTGTCCACATTTCAAAACTAGGTGGCGGAAGACGTATTAACCACCCGCGTGAAGTGGTAGAAGAAGGCCAGGAACTTGAAGTAGTGGTGGAATCTGTCGATATCGAAGAAAAGCGTATCAGTCTCGCACCAGTTGGTTATCAATCTGAAGAGAGTAAAGAATCTGCCGAAAAGTCTGATTTCACAACCTATGTAAAGAAGGCAAAGAAAAAAGAGAAAGAAGATATGGGCAGTTTTGGAGCACTGCTGAAGGCTAAGTTGAAAGAGAAAAAATAAAAGAGTTTCCAGCGCGTCTTGAAGTGTAGAAAATCACATAGTGCAGTAGCTTTTCGTTCTCCATGAAATATACTGCACTATGCGACATAGCATGACGTTCCCACCAGCTCAGGTTAGAAGCGAGTCTATTGGTCTGCAGTCAACGACTGCCTCATGGCCTCAAACAAGATAACGGCGGCAGCAACAGAACTGTTTAATGAGTCCAGCGTTCCAACCATTGGGATGGCAACAAGAATATCACACTCTTTTTTCACAAGTGGTCGGATACCTTTTCCTTCACTTCCTACTACAATACAGGCAGGCACCTGCAGATCGGTTGCATAAAGAGATTGTGCAGTTTCATCTTTTACAGCACCGAATATCCATGCTCCGGCATTTTTTAGCTTTTGCAATGCTGAAGCAAGATTGGTCACCTGGCATATATCGATATGGGACATCGCACCTGCAGAAGACTTGGCTGCGGTACCTCCAAGAGGAGCTGAGCGCTCTCTGGTCAGAACAACTCCACCTGCCCCGGACGCAAGTGCTGAACGGATAATTGCACCAAGATTATGTGGGTCCTGCAATGTGTCGCAAACAATAAGACGAGGCTGTTCACCTGCCTGAACCTGCGCTGCAAACTTTGCAACCATCTCATCAAAATCCATCAACGAAGCAGCACTGGTACGCGCAATTACCCCCTGATGACGAACCTGAGTGGCACCATCACCAGTTAGACGAAGTGCCGAAACAAAAGTTACCTTTACCCCCGCCTTGCGTGCAAGCTCAATAATTTCCTCCTGCTTCTTACCATGCCGGTCCTTAACAAGAATAACTTCTGTTACACGGTCCACCTCATGGATCAGTGCTTCAACAACCGGGTGAGTTCCCCATAACAGATCATCACTCAGCCTGATACGCTTTTCGTTTCCTGACCTTTCATGTCCGGGACGCTGTTCCGGCTTTCCCTTCTTAGGGTCCTGCTTAACTTTCTTCATTTTGTCAATTCCATCTCAACCGGTTCCCCCGAGGGTCTCCGGCGAGCTCGTGATCGCTCTGCAATTATTATAGATACCAGCCCTTCAACCGCCTCATCAAGCTGGTCATTCACTATAAGATAATCATAGTTGTCTGCAGCCCCCATCTCCAGTCGTCCATTCTGCAGTCTCAGCTGAATTGTCTCTTCATCTTCGGTATTACGGCCACGCAAACGTTCCTCAAGGGTTGCCAGTCCCGGTGGAGCTATAAATATCTGAACGGCATTGAGCGATTTGGAGTTGCTAATAATAGCTGCACCCTGCACATCGATGTCAAGAACCACATCCTGCCCCTGAGCAAGTTGCCCAGATACAGCCATAGTGCTTGTCCCATAAAAGTTATCATGCACCTGTGCCCATTCAATGAACTGACTCTTGTCGATCATCTGCTGAAACTCTTCTCGTTGGACAAAATAATAATCTCGACCATGCTGCTCACCATTTCTGGGCATACGAGTCGTGTGGGAGACCGAGAAGTTGAGGCCCGGTATCCGAGCCATGACTTTCTTTAAAAGCGTTGTCTTCCCTGTCCCGGATGGTGCTGAAATGACGAACAAAATTCCTGTTTGCATAGTCGCCCTATTGTTTAAGACCTTTTCTTTTACCGCTCCAGTTCAGCGAGATGGTGTTCAGGTTGCAGAGCCTGCATCCTCTGGGTTATTGTATCAGATTGTACCGAGGAAAGTATCACATGATTCGAATCCATGATTAAAATAGATCGGGTTCTTCGCCCTTCCGTAACATCGATCAGCTTTCCTTCCTGTTTCGCAAGTTCTTTCAGCTTTCTGGCAGGAGAAGAGCCTGTGTTAATCACGGCAATTATCCTCTCAGCCATAACAGTATTACCAAACCCCACATTCAAGAGTCTCATTGCTCTCTCCCGGACCTGTATATCAACTCACAGACGAACACGCTTCGTCAAGTCTGAAGTACAATTAACACATGTCATGTAGTTGACAAAACTATTCTATATTCTGCACCTGTTCACGCATTTTTTCCAGTTCACTCTTCAGATCAACCGTCAGGTGTGCCACATTCGCATCATTAATCTTTGAGGCCATGGTGTTTACTTCACGCAGAAATTCCTGAATAAGAAAATCAAGCTTCCTGCCAATAGCAACCTCTTCCTGCAAAAACGATTCAAACTGTTGTATATGACTCCTCAAACGTACTATTTCTTCTGTCACATCAGTTTTATCGGCTAAAATCGCAATTTCCTGAGCAAGACGCATCGGATCCATTTCTGTATTGCCAAGCAGCTTTTCCAAACGTTCTTTGAGATTTCTCTCACGTGACTGTAAAATCTCAGGAATTGATGTTTCAATAGCTGCAACAGTCCCTCTGAACCCTTTCAACCTTGCACTGAGATCGTCAACCAATGCGACACCTTCCTGGCTTCGCATGACATCACAGCTGGCAAGAGCATCATCAACAGCCTGCTCGATAAAGGGCCAGATAGCATCAACATCCTCTTCTTCCTGCTCCCGAACCATAACCTCTGGGTAGGAGGCAAGCTGCGTGGCTGTGATAGTATTCTGCAACTCAAAGCTGTCAGCAATCTTTGTCAATGCCTGACGATAATTCTCAGCTAGGCCTAGATTGACCTTAACATGCAGCAGATCAGAAAAATCACCGCTAACAGTCAGAGCAAGATCAACACGTCCACGTTGATGATATTCTGACACCTTCTTACGAATTCGCTCTTCCAGTACGGTATAGCCTCTGGGAAGTTTTGATTTAAGGTCAAGAAACCGATTATTTACACAACGCACCTCAACGGTCCAGACCCTTCCGTCTCTATTCCTCTCACCCCGGCCAAAACCGGTCATACTTCGTACAGCCATAATCAACCTTCTCTGTTGTGCTCAAATAATAAAACGATGCAGAGGGCTATCCCTCCTGCATCGTTTATCAACATACCGACAAACATGTCGGTTACCACAATAATTCGACTTTACTTCTTCATAGCAGCATTCAAATCCTTAACAAGGGAGTCGCTGACATCAATGGCTTTATCAAAGTAGATAACTCCCGCTTTGACATCAAATATGGCTGTATAGCCATTCTTTTTACCGTATTTACCAACGACGTCTTCAAGAGTTTTGAGAATTGGCTGGAGTTCTTTTTCCTGTAGCTGCTTCAATTCGAAGTTGGCATCTTCGTTCTTAGCCTGCAGTTCACGGCGAAGTTTCTGGAATTCACGACCTTTCTCAGTCTTCTTCTCTTCGCTCCAGGCAGAACTCTTCTTCTCAATTTCTTTCTGAAGAGAAACCAGTTCATCCTGTTCTTTCTTGAACTTTCCCTGAAGATCCTTCATTCTTGCTTCAAACTTAACTTTGGCTTTTTTTCCTGCATCACAAAGAGTAATGATCTTCTGAACATTCATCACACCAATCTTCACATCTGCTAAAGCCTGTCCAGTCCCTGCAATACATAATGCACTTATCAGGGATAATGCTACCAACCACTTTTTCAATATCATGACCTTCTCCAGATTTACCGGCATGAACTCATTAATCATGCCAGCATTTTTTTGCTCGGGATACTATTTAATTACAAAATCAGCACGACGGTTCTGAGCCCATGAAAGCTCATCGTGACCTTGAAGCAGAATACGTTCTTCACCATAGCTTACAGTGGAAAGTCTTTGCTCCATAACCCCAAGATTCATAAGATACTTCTTGGCTGTAAGAGCACGTCTTTCGCCAAGAGCCATGTTATATTCGTTAGTACCACGAGAATCGCAGTTACCTTCGACACTAATATTAACACTTTGATTCTTTTTCAGAAAATCAGCATTAACTTCAATACGTGGCACCTGACCGCCACGAATATCAGAAGAATCAAAATCGAAATACACTGGAAGCATTGGACCTGATGTCCGCCCTTCCAAAATTCCCAGAGATTTAGAATCTAAGGACTCCTCGGTGCCCATTGCCTCACCATCCGCTTTCATATCGGTATCGGCAGTTTTTTTAGTACCGCAACCAGATAATGCAAGAAGTGAAACACACACCAACGCGGGTAATGCAACCCGTACATTTTTGAACATAACCAGAACCTCCTAGAAATTCTTAATGTTATTAAGTTACAACTGACAGGCACCTGGGAAAATGCCCTGACGACAGGTTTAATTTACTATCCTATCGTTTACTCTAATCAGGCTATATATAGATGAAAACCCACAAATTCAACAAATATTTTTTTTTAGATAAGGTATTTCTAAAGTTTTTTTGCCTTTTAACTAAAGAGAAATTAGCGCGATCGATTACAAATTATTACTGTATGCAAAGCATCATACTTGGTACTATATTTTCAGATCAATACACGGAAGCACTACAACGTCATTAAACTACTTTTAATGTTAGGACAATGATTAAACCACCCACATCTCTTTCCAACAGTTTAACAGCATCCAGCAAATTCGGTAATTTTTTCGGAGTATCCCAAGATGTTTTTGACAGGGTCTGGAATAAACTCACCCACAACGACGGTAATTCAGTTGCTTATATATCTATGGAAATTGGTGCTGACCCGGATGTGTATAACCCAGTACGTGAACGGTTGTACCAAGACCCACAGATAGCTGCTGCTTATGAAAGAGAAAACCCTTTCGTAAAAAAATACTTAAACTATCCGCAGAAAATACCAAACTACAGCGGTGGCCTTGGAATTCTTGCCGGTGATACTCTAAAAAGCTATGCAGACTGTCGACTTCCTGTTGTAGCTGTCAGCCTGCTTTATCGCGAAGGGTATTTCTCACAGGTTGTGGATTCACAGCTTGGCCAGATTTCTCAACGAGTAAACTGGCATCCTGAAAAAATCCCAGGACTCTACTTACTGAAGGATCCCGACAGACCTAACCTGCCACTTACCCTTGATATTCCGTTCTTCACTAAAGGCGATCGAGAACTCCACGTTTCTGCGCAAGTATGGATGAAGATGGAGGTCAATCATACACTTGACTATTTCATCCCCGAAATATTGCTGGATTTTGCTATTCCAGATTCACCAGATTTCATTAAAAATTCCGCTTCTCAACTGTACAATTCGGAGTCGTCCATAACCAAAGCAATACAGAGAAGAATGCTGGGAATTGGTATTCTTCCTGCTCTTCGGGCACTTGGCATAACATCCAGAACCTACCACCTTAACGAGCAGCATGGTGTGGTACTGGCAATGCAGCTTATAGCTGAAGAGCTTCATAGCAAGCTGGTTCACAGCCAACTCAATGAGCATGGCCCAGAACTCATACAGGAAGCAGCCACAACTGTTGCGGAAAATCTTGTATACACAATACATACTCCAGTAAAGGCTGGTCACGATCGTTTTAACAAAACACTTTATCGTGAAATATGCAGCTCAACCTGCCAGCATGTTTTGGATATCTTAGCGTATGACGAAGAATATCCTGACGAATACAATTTCACAAACATGGCTATGCGGGTCAACCGGTCTGCAAATAGTGTAAGCCGTCTGCACCGTGATGTAACTCATAGGCAATTTCCCCAGTTCGCAGACAAAATTTCTGCAATCACTAACGGTGTCCACCATCTCACGTGGATAAGTGATGAAAGAGCTGTCGTTTTTGATTCTTTCCCACAGCTGACCAACTGGAGAAAAGATCCCGGTGTTTTCGTAAACGCAGAACAGCTTCTTAACCAGCCACTTTTTCGTACAGCTTTACAATCCGCCTGGAAACGTGACACCAGTATTCTCATTACCTATGTTAATACGATGTTGCAGAACCATCGCCAGCAGATGACTAAAACCTGGATCAATCCACCCAATTACTTCTCGTCCCTTACTGAAGATCGCAAGGAACTGGATGGTGATGTATTTACAGTCGGCTTTGCTAGAAGATTTTCCACGTATAAACGGGCGGATCTGATTTTTTACGATATGGATATGCTTTGCAAAATCATTATTGACTGCGGCAAACCGATCAACTTCCTTTTTGCCGGGAAAGCACACCCAGCCGATGAGCCAGGTAAAAATGTCCTTAAAGAGCTTCTTGGCCGCCAAGAAGAACTCCATACGAAAAGCAATGGACTTGCCAGTCTTATTTTTATTCCAGGCTATGATATGGAAATAGCTAAGATACTTGTTGCAGGTGTGCATGCCTGGCTAAATTGCCCAAAACGTCCTCTTGAGGCTTCCGGTACCAGTGGCATGAAAGCTGCTATGAATGGTGTACCTAATATCTCTATCATGGACGGCTGGTGGGTTGAAGGTTACCACGACGGGACTACCGGCTGGAAATTTGGACATGAAGGACCAATCGACAGCGCCAGCTTAAATGAGTCTCGCGAGGAATTGCTTTATTTTGAGGACTCCAGTTCATTTTACCGACTGCTCCCAAAAATATTAGAAGAGTTCTATTCATCTGGGCAACGTGAAGACTTTCTCAACAGAAGTATCCGTAACCTCAGCCATAATGTACCGATTTTCAATACCCATCGAATGGCCGCTGAATATCTAAAACGTTATAATTTAAAATTACCAGATAACCAAATGACAGAAATGGCAAGCTATGCCAAACTTTACAGTAGTGATAAATAGTATTTCAGTTTATATAGCGAGGTTGATTTATAAATTATTCAGCCGAACACCATGTCAGTACCCGCCCTGCGGGGTGACAATTTCAGGGAGACCTTTATGGCTAAAGTAAGTATTAGCGCTAACCGTACTACAGATAAAACCATCCGCGCAATTGACCGTAAACGGGAGCGCGAACGTCGTAAAATGTTCAGGACAGCCAAGGACCATGCCGAGCCTCTTGCGGCTAAGCTTGTCCAGCGACTACTTGATCGGGAAATCATTGAAGCTACATCTGTAACAAATATCCGTAAGTCCATTGAGTCACAACTCAATTTACTCTCGCAGCTCGAAGATTTCGATTTACAGATGAAAATCGCTCCTGTGCGAACACTGGTGCAGGACCCCAATATCGTAAGCCTTTATCTGACCCAATATATCGTTGAAGACCTAATAAATCATCCTGACATTCAGGACGTATTTGGTGACGATCTCGACGTATATCGAGCTATCGATTCAGTCTTAAGAGTTTTGAGAGAGCAGTGATCCATCCTGAGCAGATCCCTTCCCTGGTTATTGCCGATGACCAGGGAAATATTACGGATTTCCCTGAGTTGTCTATGGTCGGCATGGCGGCGGGTACAGTTGTATCCCCTGAACCAGCCGACCTTATCCCTCTTCCCGAGGGCAGTGAGCTGTTCGCCTTACCCATGCGGCTACCTATCGGCAGTGACCCAAAGACTGGTGAGCCACTCCTGCTCGAAGACAACCCGTTTTCACCAGGAAAACAGGTTCAGGCAGTTGCGGCCTTTATGGCTCCGGCCCACACCTCAATTTTAAGTAGTGCCTACCAGACTCTTCCAGATGCTCCAACCCTGCCACTTTTTGCTTATACTGCTGTCGGCTGGCATGACAACAGGTTTTGGGTACCAGCTTTTCGCAGTGACAGTGACCTCCGTCAAGATAGCAGTCAGTACAAGCAGAGCACAGTGATTCGCAAGACCAAAGCCCTACTGAAAGCTAATGGTTCCAACAGGCTGATTCAGCATATTGGTAAATGTTGTCTTACCTACGGGTGTCCTGCCGCCAGAAATTACTTTCTTGGCCGCTGGGAAGCCCCTATTCCGACGTCACCGCATTGTAATGCACGATGTGTTGGCTGTATTTCCCTGCAAGAGTCAGGGTGTTGTCCCTCCACGCAGGACAGAATCAACTTTGTCCCTACCCCCAAAGAAATTAGCCAGCTGGCAGTACCACATCTTCAGCAGGCTGATCGAGCCATTGTCAGCTTTGGCCAGGGTTGCGAAGGTGAGCCACTGTTACAGGCAAGCACCATCGAACGTGCTATCCGTCTTATACGTAAGCAAACCAGTCGTGGAACTATCAACATCAACACTAACGCTAGCCTTCCAGACAGTGTTGCTCAACTCGCTGCGGCAGGACTTGATAGTATCAGGGTGAGCCTAAACTCTGCACAAGAAGAACGGCATAATCTCTATTACCGCCCTAATGGCTACAACTTTAGTGATGTAAAGCAGTCTATTCGGGTCATGAAAGATGCGGGCAAATTTGTTTCATTAAACTACTTCATCCTACCCGGCTTTACCGATTCAGAGCAGGAATTCACCGCTCTTCTGGATTTTATACAAGAGCTGTCACCAGACTTTATCCAACTGCGTAATCTCAACATGGATCCCGAGTGGTATCTATCAACCATTCAATTTTTTCCTGAGAAAAATACACTCCTTGGAATAAGGGCATGGTACCAACGCTTGCAAAATCATTTTCCAGAACTTCGTTTTGGTTATTTTAACCCATCCCTTGATCTTTCTTGCATTTAACCACCTTTTCGATTCATTAATTTCATGACACTTCCTATGAAAGTAGGATTGTTGGTGGTGGCAGATATGCAGATTTACGTTGAATTATTTTTCATATGAGATATCATATCAGATAATAAATTTTCCCACTCAACAAAGTGTACTAAGGTATATTATTATGGAATCACTGCCAAACATGCGTCTCACCACCCAGCGACAGATCATACTCGAAGAACTTGGAAAGGTTACCAGCCATCCGACAGCCAACGAGGTTTACGATATGGTCCGAAAAAGATTGCCCCGTATTGGGCTAGGGACCGTTTATCGAAATCTCGAACTTCTTGCAGACAGTGGAGTTATTTTAAAGCTTGAAGTTGGTGGTACCCAAAAACGTTTTGACGCTACAGTTGACCCTCATTACCATATCCGCTGTGCGCATTGTGGCAAAGTTGATGATATTGAAATTCCGGTACAGGAACATATCAATGAGGCAGCAATGATGGCGAGTAATTATCAAATCCTTGGCCACCATATAGAGTTTTCTGGAATTTGCCATGCCTGTAGTGAGAAAAAACCTGATTAAACTACCACTTCTACTACTTAACTATATGCAATAAGAAAGGGGCTGTTTCCTTAATACAGGAAGCAGCCCCTTTCTTATTATTGCTACCGGCACTACCGGTCCTCGCTCAATCAACACACAGACTTTCCAACGAGTTTATACTCCCCATTAGTTTCTCCGGGTAGCACTTGCTCATTTCCTACAGATTTTATTTGGCGAATTCAACCGCCCGTGTTTCCCTAATAACAGTTACCCGGATCTGGCCTGGATAGGTCAACTTTTCTTCAACTGAACGAGCAATATCCTGACTCATCAAAATAGCCTGATCATCATTAATTTTATTGGCATCAACAATAATTCGTAAATCTCTACCAGCCTGAATTGCATAAGATTTTTCAACGCCTTGACAGGAATTGGCAATGCTTTCCAAATCTTCAAGTCGCTTAACGTAACTTTGTAGCATCTCTTTTCGAGCACCAGGTCGTGCTCCTGAAAGGGCATCAGCAGATTGAACAAGCACATCAAGCACGCTCTGAGGAGGCTGATCTTCATGGTGAGCCCCTATTGCATATACAACATCCTCGGCCTCGCCATACTTCTTTGCCAGATCCCTGCCTATAACCGCATGAGAACCTTCTACCTCATGGTCAACTGCCTTGCCAATATCATGCAGAAGCCCTGCTCGTTTGGCCACCTTGACATTAATACCAAGCTCAGCAGCCATTATGCCACAGAGAAATGCGACTTCAAGGGAATGCTGCAATACATTCTGACCATAACTTGTACGATATCGTAATCGGCCAAGAAGCTTAATGAGCTCTAGATGCATGCCATGAGCACCTACATCAAAAGTAGCCTGCTCTCCAGCCTCTCGTATAGTCACCTCAAGTTCATTGGTAACCTTGGAGACGACTTCCTCAATACGCCCGGGATGAATACGTCCGTCATTAATCAATTGCAACAGGGCCAGACGAGCGACTTCCCGCCGTACAGGGTTAAACCCTGAAAGGATAACAGCTTCAGGTGTATCGTCAATAATGATATCAATACCAGTTGCAGCCTCTATTGCTCGAATATTTCTGCCTTCTCGGCCGATAATACGGCCTTTCATCTCATCGTTTGGCAGTGGCACCATGGAAACGGTTTTATCAGCTACATAATCTCCCGCATAGCGTGAAATAGCAAGTGCAATAACATTTTTGGCCTTTCTATCAGCCTCCATCTTCATTTCGTTTTCGATGCGGGCAAGGCGCTTAGCAGCTTCCATCCGAGCCTCGCTCTCAAGCGAATCCATCAAGATTTTTTTGGCCTCTTCCTGGCTTATACCTGCAATCCGTGCCAACTCGTAACGCTGTTTACCCACCAGATTATCAACTTCTTTATGTTGCTCTTCAATAGTGAGTTCTTTGTCACGTAATTTCTCTTCTGATGTCTGCAGATCACGAGTCTTGCGATCCAGGCTTTCCCATTCTTTTTTCAGATTTTCCCGCTTACGTGTGAGCTGACGCTCCTCATCTTTTAATTCATCTCTTTCTGCTTTCAGCTCTTTCTCAAGAGCTTGCTTTATCTGATACGCCTCCTCCTTACTCTGAAGGAGTCCTTCCTTTTTCAGCTGCTCTGCTTCAACAATCGCAGTTTCTATAATCTGTTTGCTTTGCGCCTGGATATTTCGCTGGTGCCCTTCAACAAATTGCTTTCGCAAAAGGTAACCAATAAAAGCGCCAACAGACAAACCAAGAAGTATAAACAGCGATGGATGGTTTATTACGCTCATGGAATCATTCCTGTTATGCAGTAACTGAAAACAATCTAAGGAATGATCATAGGAAAGGAAGAAACGAGAAAAGCAAAGAAGGAAACACGATTCCAGTCCATGGAACCATCAGGTCCAAGACAAGCCTGGACAGATATTGCATGAATAATCCACTGTTACTGTATTTGATGCGCAAATAACATCATAATACGCAAAACGTAGGACTCACCCGGTCCATAGAGCAAACGTTCACGGCATGATGAGCCGGTTTATTCAAGAGGTCAGAGAGCACTTCGGAGAGTCAGCAGTTCTTTATAGTAAGCACATCGAACCTGTTCTCTATGGCATCATTATTCATGGTCTTGTAATGACGACGAATTAACTTCCTCCATGTCCATCGTACCAAATACATAACAGCATCGCGGTGCGACGCAGCTTGTAACAGAAGACCCCCCTGAAACTCTGCTTTACTGCACGGGAGAAATATTCTTTCAGTGTCCTTTATTGCAAAGACACTCAAAACAGATATCTGAAAAAAAGCTAACCTGCTTCTTATTCTTAATCGTTCTTAAACTCTTTCAGACAGCATTCCTGCTGTATCCAGTCTTCTCTAATTTCAGCTCGGCTAACGGGCTCGGTAAGCCACATAGTCCGAATATATAAACAAGACGAACGACTGCGTATCCGTCTTGATAACTTAACTTCCCCGCACTGCCGTGTCGGCAGGTCAGTTAAACCTAATGAATTAGGTGGGCAGCTATCTTATCCGCGTCAGGTAATTCCGTTAGGGATTTCCTTAATCGAACAGTGGAGGTACCCTTTTTTTGGGAGTTGGCTCAACACACACTACTGATCACCAACAGCGCAGGGAAAAACTGCCGATTCCACTTCTGTGAGCGGTAGAATCACTCTATTTTTCTGCTATTTTCATTTTTTTATACTACATAGTTAGTATAGCAGACTTTCATACAAACTAAAACAAAATATACGTAACGGGTTCAACCGGTAGAGAGACTGTTCTTAATCTCTTCACTCAATTGGGCAACTCGTGTTTCACTGTCAACTTTGTAATCGTCAAACTCTTGTTTCAGCTGAACATATTTCGAAGCTACATTGAGACAGGCCATAATTGCCACCTTGCTAGCAGGCAGGTTCCCACGTCGTGATCCGGCATGTCCCTCCACCTGTTCGCGCACTAAAGAGAGGATGTCACCCATCTCTGCTTCACTGGCAGCTGTATAAAACTGATATTCCTGTCCGAGAAGCTCAAACCTGATCAGTCGTTCAGACTCTGACATTACACTCCTTTTTCACTTCAACACCAACCCGCCTGCAATTATTGTTAATCGTTATAATTTTCGTCCTTCTGATCAGCCTCGTTATCTTCTGAGGCAGCTGCTGGACTGAAGAGACTTCCCTGGCGGCTAGCGTCGCTTGAAGGAACATCGTCGAAAACCTCTTCACCCAAATTGATCTCCCACTCCTCAATCTGCTCGATAATTTCACCGACACGACTACCAATCTCACTGCGCTCAGTGTCATTAGCAGCCAGTTCATCTTTCAAACTGACAATAGTCTCATCGCGCATCTGTAACGTTTGGGTCAAACGGCCATTTTCTTCTTTCAAATCCTGAAAGCTTTTCAGTAATTTGCTAACAAAAGACTCAAGACGCTTCAACTCATTCTCATTGGACATATCTCTGCTCCTTCTCTTAGGATAAGGATTAATTTAGGTTAATTTACGCTGACTATACCATGCAAAACATCTTCCGCAAGCGCAATCAGTGCGCCTCATGCGCTTCTTTTACAACCTGGTATAACGCCAGCTTAAGGGCTTTGCGTTTTCATATGGCATGTACCCATGAAAAATACGCGGATCATCGTCAAAAACCAGGGGTAGGAAGTATTTATCTCCTTCCCACATAGGCAGTTCAAGCAGCCTATCCACGTCGACCCAGTCCAGATCACCTTCCTCATTTGATGTTTTCGGTACGCCTTCAAACGTATCCACCCGATATATAAATCCCAGCCAGTTTTCTCCGTTAGGCCCAAACCCGGTCCAGTTTATCATTCCCCTTAATATTGTGTCAACGCAGGTAATACCGGCTTCTTCCTGAATTTCACGAAAAAGGCACTGAAACGTATCTTCATCGGGCTCCATTTTACCACCAAGACCATTATATTTACCAAGGTGCTGGTCTTCTTTTCGTTTATTCCTGTGAACCAGCAGTGTTTTTTTTCTGTCTGGTGAAAGTATATAGCCCAGTGTTGCAACTATTGGTGTGTACACAAAATGCTCCTTATTCTCATTGTTCACTACTTCTTTTCCCTATAGGTCAGCTGCGAAAACAGTTCCGATGCGGTTCTGGGTATGATATAACAACAGAAACGACGGTATGAAAATTTTCACCCCACCCTTATACGAGCAACAAAGTAGCCATATGTTTTCACACGCCTGGCCAAATCAAATTGCACACTTTCCTGCTACAATAAAGCTCCACATGCATATCATGATCATAAACGTCGTACTGCTCTGTATAGCCAGCACCAGCCTTGCGGACAACCTCTTTCCCCTGTATCCCGCAATCAGGAAAAATGTCAGTTTCTGGGAGAAAGTTTACTCAACCTACTCCATAAACTCAGCAGTTATACATGACAGTAATGATTTATCCAAGATCTACCAAGTAGTTTCATTAGTGGATAAAAATCAACCCGCTGCAAGTCGAATAAATAAGGCACTAATTAAGCTTAGCGTTGAGCGATATAAAACTATCCTGAGGGCTCTTTCTAAAGGCAAAAGACCTTCATCTGATTCAGAACGACGGGTAGCCGCCCTTTTCAGAGGGGCACAGGCTCGCCAGCAAATGGCGCTTGCTGCTGACTCTGTCCGCTCCCAAACTGGGCAGAAAGAGCGCTTTTATGAGGGATTCATACGTTCGGGTGCATACATGAGCACGATTCGGCAAATATTTCGTGCTGAGGGGCTTCCTGTTACACTGGCCTATCTACCCCATGTTGAATCCTCCTTTAACACTTACGCTTACAGCAAAGCTGGTGCTGCCGGGATGTGGCAGTTCACCAGAGGTACCGGTAAGCAATATATGCGCATCAACGATGCTGTTGATGAACGCAGTGATCCATTTATTGCTGCCGAAGCTGCAGCCCTATATTTAAAAGACAGTTACCAGAAATTAAAAAGCTGGCCACTTGCCCTCACTGCGTACAACTATGGAACGGCGGGGATGGTACGTGCTCGTGATGCAAAAGGCTCCTACGAAAAGATTTTTCGAGAATACGACCAAGGTCATTTCGGATTTGCCTCTCGCAACTTCTATTCAGAATTTCTTGCGGCAATCAATGTAGCTCAGCAACTTGAAAGGACTCCTGGTATACGGCTGGATAAACCTGCCAGCTACCTTGAGTACAAATTACCCGGCTACATTCACATCAAGAATATCAAACGCCATTTCAGTGTTTCGGAAGGCACCTTAAAAAGACTAAACCCAGCACTCAGGCCCCCTGTCTTTACAGGCAAAAAGTTTATCTCCAAAGGATATCGGCTAAGATTGCCACATCAAAAAAACACCAAGGCTCTAATTGCCAGTCTGCCACGATCATCTTTTTCATCATACCAGATGCAGGCAAAAATCCATAAGGTACGAGCGGGAGAGAATTTAAGCCGCATTGCTGCCAAACATGGTGTAAGCCTTTCTGCGTTACTTGCAGCCAACAAGCTTAAGTATAATTCCACAATCTTCGTTGGTCAGCGACTGCGCATTCCGGCTGTATCCAGCCGAAGTTCCTCAGGTCAGAAAAAGCCCTCCCTTACTGCTGCCGGTCGTAAGCTCATCTCGTCAGGTAAAGATGGTCGGGTTACTCTAACCATCAAGAAAAATTCCCCACAAACACTCACCGCTGAGAAAAATAAAATTCATCGCTCGCCACCTCAGTAGCCAATGAGATGACGTGCATGGCAACACACTGATCAATACTCACCAGAAAAACTTAACAAAATTCTTCTACTTTCATCAGGATTAAACGTTTATGGACATTACACAGGCAGTAGCCGATTTGAAAAACAAACCTGGATTCAAAGATAACGTAGGCATGATTCTCATCCACAACGGGGTCGTGCGTAACTGGTCACGTAAAGATAAGTCGGCCGTAAGCCTACTTGAAGTACGTCCTGATTTTCAAAAAATCGAACAATTGCGGCAAGAATACCTTCAGCATGATGGAATTTTTGATATAGTAATTGAAGCACATGAAGGCAAATTCCAACCAGGCGATGATCTTCTCTTTATTATTGTCGCCGGTGACTTAAGGGAAAATATTAAACCGGTCCTTGCCGAACTGCTGGATAGGGTAAAAGCTGAGGCCGTTACAAAACGCGAAATCCCATAGAACTGCAACCAGGCAGCTCCACATTTCAATAACCCGGGAGAATCATGTCCGCCGCCACCAACTTAATAACCAGATTCAGTGACATCCAGACAATGCCACACGTCGTGACGCAGCTGTCCAAACTCATGGCAGACAGTAACACCACCATGAAACAGTTTGAGGATGTTATTAAAATGGACCCGATCCTGGTGGTCAGGCTCCTGAAACTTGTCAATAGCCCATTCTATGGGTTAGTGCAGAAGGTTGATTCTATCAGCCGGGCAATTGCCTATATAGGTATGAAAAATCTGCAAACCATTGCAGTTACTGAAGCACTGAAAACCATTTTCACTGATAAGGAGGAAACCTCTGTTTTCTCACGTAAAAATCTCTGGCTCCATTGCGCTGCAGTATCTATCTGCAGCAAAATGGTAGCCGAGCGGATCTTCGGTATCAATGGTGATGATGCATACCTTACCGGTATATTGCATGATTTTGGCCTTATCGTGGAAGAGCAGGTTGAGCGGGAAGCTTTTCTGCAAATGTGTACACAATCTACATCTACCTCAACCATGCTTGAACAGGAGCAAAACCTCTTCAAGACAGATCATTGTGAAATAGGCTACCTCATGACCCTCGACTGGTCTATGCCAGCTCCTATTCAAGAGGCAATCCGTGATCACCACACCTCACTCGATGATGTTGATCCACAAAGCCTCACTGGTATTCTGCAAATTTCTGAGTACCTGACCGGGCAACAGGGGTACACTACCCTGAAAAACGTCAACATGCAGATTTCACCAGTCCTGACAGATCATATAGAGGAGAATATCGATGAATATTCTGTCCTTATTGAAGACTTCCCTGAAGAAATGATTAAGGCAAAAGACCTGTATAGCGGAGGTGGCAATTAATGAATCCAACCCCAGCGCCCCTTGGCAGTAACATCGCAACTGAGCGCAACAGGGAAGAGCTTTATAATTTCCTTTTGACACAACTTAAAGGCTCTGCAGTTCTGGTAATGAGCACTGCAAGTGAAACAGTTTCCTGTTCATCTCCAGACGGCTTTCCACCTGAATGTCTCGGCCAGCTTAAAGCTATCAGCGCCGAAGCTGACATTCCTGTACAGTTGGAAAAGCCCGACTATTATGGTCTCGAAATTCCTCGCCTTGAAGCAACGGTTTTGCTCCATGACAGTTCACCAAGTAGATCAGAATGTTTTATCAACACCACCCGCCTTGCTCTCGAACTCTTTTTCAGCAATAAAAATCTCACCAAGACGGAGAAGAGGCTAGAGATTCAAAAAAATCAATTCAGACGAAAATTTGCTGCCCTTGATAGCAGGTACCAGGAAATGCTGGAAGAAATTCAGCGAAGTTATCAGATCATCCAGGAGCAACAGGAAAACTATTCTAAAAAACTTAAATCTGAAATCGAGGCTCAAACGCATGAGCTGAGAGAATCAAAAGCAGCAGCCGAAACGGCCAATATTGCCAAGAGTCAGTTCCTTGCCTCAATGAGCCACGAAATTCGCACTCCGATGAATGGTATAATTGGTTTTACCGACATGATCCTCACAACACGGTTGGACGAGGAACAGCGTGACAGTGCCATGACTATTAAGCGAAGTGGTGAAGCGCTGCTTTCGCTCATAAATGACATCCTCGATTTTTCTAAGGTTGAAGCGGGGCAAATGTCGTTGGAGCATATTGACTTTGATCCTGAGATAACCGCTTTTGATGTCTGTGATCTGATACGCCCCCGTGTAGCTGAAAAACCTATTGAAATTCTTTGCCGTATCGGAGATACCGTTCCTGCCAATATCAAGGGAGACCCCGGCCGTTTCCGCCAGATTTTGGTAAACTTGATGGGTAACGCCGTAAAATTTACCGACAGCGGTGAAATTGAACTAAGTATAGATACTGAAAAAGAGACCGAATCAGAAATCACGCTGCACTGTAAAATACGGGATACCGGTATAGGCCTTGATGAATCTAAATTCGCCACGATATTTGAAGAATTTCAACAAGCTGATGGTTCCACCACCAGAAAGTATGGTGGAACTGGACTAGGTCTTTCGATCAGTAAAAAAATTGTTGCCCTCATGCATGGTAAAATCTGGGTGGAAAGCACAATAGGTATTGGAACCACCTTTCATTTTACCGTGAGTATGCGCAATTCCGAGATAAAAAAACGAAAGCACATTATGGTCGATGACCTTCGCGACAAGCGTGTTCTCGTTGTTGATGATAACCAGATCAACAATGATATCCTGCAAAAGATCCTGGAACAATGCTGTATGAATGTCACTACATTGCTTAACCCCACAGAGGCCATCGGTAAACTCACCGAACATCATCAGTCAGGCAAGCCCTTTGATCTGGCAATCCTTGACCTCCGTATGGAAGCTCTGTCAGGATTTGAACTTGCCAAGCAGATCCGTCAGTTAGCCGCCCCTCTGGGAATACTTCCTCTCCTGGCTTACACATCGTCAACAGAGAAAGTTGCCACGCTTTGCAAAGACGCCGGGTTTTCTGCCTTTCTTACAAAACCAGCCAGACCAAGAATGTTGTACAAGACGATCTCCCGCATTCTCACTCCTGAAAAAGAAAACGGCCAGAGCGCAAGCACTCCAGAACTGGTTACCCAGTATTCTGTTCGTGAAGAGCTGAAACAGTCGATCAGGCTGCTAGTTGCCGAAGATAATCTGGTAAACCAGAAACTGGCCAAAATTATGCTCACAAAGGCAGGATATCATGTTACAATTGTGCCGAACGGAAAACTTGCCGTCAGCACATATACTTCGACACCGGACCAGTTTGATACTATTCTGATGGATATCCAGATGCCGGAGATGGATGGCCTTGAAGCAACTCGTGAGATTCGTAGTCAAGGTCATACCGATATACCTATCATTGCAATGACCGCCAATGCCATGAAGGGTGATCGAGAAATATGCTTAGAAGCCGGCATGACAGATTACATCTCAAAACCGATTAAACGAGAATTAGTATTCGAGGTTCTCGAAAAATGGCTCTATAAAAATAATTAGTTATCAGGTCAGGCAATGCAAGGCAATTTCCCGCAGCACCAATTACAGTCCAAAGGTTTGCTGCGCTGGGCAGACGCTCCAAAAAACGATAGAAATTTTCCTCGTGCAGCCTTACATTCTTTAGTTAGAATTCTGCTTATCATTTATAAGGAGTTCAGAAAAAATGACCTCCCTCTCCGATCAGCCGCTCTAACATACACAATCCTGCTTTCTTTAGTGCCAATTCTGGCTATGAGTACCGCTGTGGTGAAGGGGCTTGGAGGAGGTAATCAGTTACGGGAAGTTGCCTACACATACATAGACACTTTAGACCAGAGTAGCAGTTTCCACATACCGGGATCTGAGCCCAATGATCCATCAGCTCAAGCTGCAGACCAGGATCCGCAATCTTCCGGGCTCACAGTCCATCTTCGTGATGCTGCTGACAAACTCTTTGACTATGTGGATAAAACCAATTTCGCCACCCTCGGCTCCTTTGGCGTGGCAGGCATACTTTTAAGTGTAATTCTCGTGTTCGGAAATATTGAACTGGCATTGAATGCTATCTGGAAAATAAAAGACAGTCGCTCAATTACCAGGAAAATTGCTGATTACCTGACACTGATTTTCCTGCTGCCTATCTCTATCAATATTGCCTTTGCCGCCAGTGCCTTCCTGGCAAACCCAACTCTAGCCGCAAAATTTCAGATGATCTTTCCGTTCATCTGGCTGCAAACCATTATTTTGAAACTTATACCAGTTTTTTTTATTGCCATTACCTTCTACGTGATCTACATCTTCTTTCCCAACACCAAAGTACACACCGTACCTGCTCTCACAGGCGCAGTTCTCGCAGCTATATTCTGGTTTGCAGTGCAAAATGTCTATATCAGTCTTCAGGTAGGCGTTTCAAACTACAACGCTATTTATGGCTCATTTGCAACCCTGCCCCTCTTTCTCGTCTGGATGTATCTGGGCTGGTTATTCGTTTTAGGTGGTGCACAGGTCGCTTATGCCTGTCAACATCTTTCGACATACCGGCTGATACACGAAAATTCAGAACCTTCCAGAAGGTTGAGTACTGCTTTGGATATCATGGATTCAATACACAGGGCATTTAACAGTAACACTCCAATTACCATGCAAGAGCTTATCGAGCAGCAACCTAGCTACAGCCCAACACTTGTACGGGATGTTGCAGAAAGACTCATTGCCTCAGAGGTTCTGCATCTCTCCACCACGCACGCTCAACTGCTTCCAGCCGCACCTGCCAGCACTGTTATGAATAAAACTATCGTTGGCATTATCCTCGGCGCCAGCACACCTGACACCCCAGGAGGAAAGGCAAGTAAAGAGGCCATTCAAGCAGCAGCGGCTCAATCCGGTTCGTTTCCTTCCGGATTATCTGGTGCAGGATCTGCTTCTGATTCTGGCTCTGGCAGCCTGCAAGACGGACCAAGCTCTACATAGAAGGTCGACCCCACTCCTTCAACAGACTCCATCGTAATATAGCCACCATGAGCTTTCAGAATCTGCTGACAGAATACCAAGCCTAAGCCTGACCCGGTTTCGCCTCTGGTCCCTACAGTGGTGGTTTTTACATCCGGCCGAAAAATATCCTTGAGATATTGTACAGGTACCCCCGTTCCTTCATCACGAACTATCATGCAGGTACGCTCATCACCAGTTTCATAGGATACTTCAACCTTTCCCTCGGCAAAACTGAATTTGACCGCGTTCGAAATAAGGTTATTGAGCACTACAAAATACAGGTACTTATCAGCATATATTTCTGTTGCTATTGGTACGCTGTTCGTAAGGTTAAGTTTCTTTTTCTCGGCCAGATGAGAAAAATTTTCGAAGACCTCTTTTACCATCAGAGAGAGATCAAAATAGCTTGGCTCAGGCCTAATTTGCCCGGTTTCCAATCTGTCCATAGCCAGTAAATTGTCTATCATCTTCAGCATCCGCTGACCATTAGTGATGATATTTTCCAGAAACTTTCGATGCACCTCATGCTCAAAAGTCTCTTTTCTCAATATACGTTTGAGCATTCCCAAAATGGAAACAAATGGGGATTTCAGATCATGCGCGACCAGCGCTACAAACCTGTTCTTGGTACTGACAGCACTTTCTGCCTGGAGCCTTGCTTCTGTCAAAAAGCTCTGCAGTCGTTTGTGCTCAGTAATGTCCAGGGCGACTTCCAACCGAACATATCGGCCGTCTGTCCATTCAATTGCCTGCGCTTTTCCTGAATACCATCTCTTGTTAAACGGGTTTTGATACTCATGGTACACTGCTTCACAGGGGTTGCCATCTGCACCGAGTAGTTTTGAATTATCACAGAAATCTCCACCATTTCCGTGATAAGGATGAACAAGCTGTTTGCAGTTTCGCCCTGTCGGGTCAAAACCAAAGGCCATTTTAAGGTAATTGTTGGCAAAGAAGATTTCATTGGTCTCTAAATCGGCGACATAGACCATTCCATCAAGACTGTTGAGTACCCTTTCAAGCAGCTCTTCTGAGAAAGACGCAACGGCTGTCCCTGAACCTTCTGGTTGCAACTTCCTGCTTTTATCCATTCCAATCCTCACACATTCCAGATAGAACCTGATGGACACCTTCCTGCAAAATCCTCCACAACCTCTACTAACAGTACCATAAATAAAAAATGAAAGTCCAATGCTCCACTTTCAGAATAAAGGGGCTCCATCAGCCTTTTAACATCACAAGACACTGATGGAGCCCTTATATGGTTTTACAGATAATAACTAAACAAGCGTTTTAATCAGGAAAGTTTACCCGAAAGCGTCAGGGAAAATTTAGAACCTATACCCAGCTGACTCGAGACATCAACTTTACCCTGATGTGCCTGTATAATGTGCTTAACAATGGCAAGCCCAAGCCCTGTTCCGCCAAATTCTCTGCTACGAGCTTTATCACTGCGATAAAAACGTTCAAAAAGACGAGGCAGGTGCTCAGGTGAAATTCCACATCCGGTATCATGCACACTGATCTCTATCCTGTCACCATCAGCTCCATCAATTACACACGCCTTGACTGTGACTGTATCGCCAACGCCACTGTATTTGATTGCATTCACCAGTAAGTTCACCACTGCTTGCTCAAGTAGCGTTTCGTTCATCCTAGCCACTATATTTTCAGGACAATCAAAGACCATTTTCACACCACGCTGATCCGCATTCACCTGACAGGTTTGAACTGCTGTCTCTAATACACAACACAATGGGGCTTCCATCATAGGCACTGTACCGTCACTAGACTCCTGTTCAATCCTGGATAATGCCAAAAGATCATCGATGATGGCATTCAACCTCTGGGACTGTCGTAAGACAACCTCGAGAAACCGTATACTGTCTTCTCTGTTCTCGATTGCTCCATCAAGTAATGTTTCAACATAGCCTCTGATAGATGTAATAGGTGTACGTAATTCATGACTGACGTTAGCTACAAAATCCCGACGAATTCTCTCCAGTCTGCGCAGTCTAGTGACATCGTTCATAACAATCAATACACCAACACTCTCCCCTTTACCATCGTAGAGGGTGACGACACTGGTCTGCAGATACCTGTCTCCGGAGGGGTCATTTAATACAATTTCATCCTCCAACGACTCTTTGGTGGTCAGTATATGCTTAATCTGTTCCTGCAAGTGGGAATGGCGAACGATTTCCTGTACAACTTTTCCTTCGGCAGATTCCCTGCTTATACCAAGTAATTCAGCTGCGGATGAATTAATGCTGATAACCCGCTCATCGCGATCAATGGCAATGACAGATTCAACCATGGAAGAGAATACAGTTTCCAACTGATTTCGATGTGTTACAATAGCCTTAATCTTCTCATCAAGCATTTCTGCCATCTGGTCCATAGACATGGCTAAAGCGCTCACCTCTTTAGAAGCTGTTCTGGCAAGACGTGGCGTCATACGCTGACGGAAGTCACCTTTGGCAAATCGTTCAGCTGTTCTGGTCATTTCTTCAAGAGGGCGGCTGATATTGCGGGAGACGAACAGGGTCAGTACTGCTGCACCGGCAGCAATCATTACGCAACCTAAGATCACACGCAACAACAGCGCATGCATTGTTTTGTCCAGAGAAGTAAGAGGAACAGACATTCGGATTACCGTTTGTACAGGACCGACTCCGGAACTATTCCCAGTCATCTCCGATTTTCTATTCAGTGGGATGGCAATATATAACATTTTTTGCCCAAGCGTTTTGCTATAACGCAAGGTGCGACCTCGTTTTCCGCTATACGCTGTAGAAATTTCCGGACGATCCTTATGATTATCCATAACGTCAGGATTCTCATTAGAATCTGCCAAGACATTCCCTTTCCTATCGATAATTGTAATTCGGCTACCCGATTCGCGCCCAGCTTCGATACAGAATGCCCTCAACCCCTCCGTGTTGTCATTTTTCAGGTAATCATCCACTCTCGATTTAATTAAACTTGCTCGCGCCTCGAGATCCACTTCAGATTCTTGCAGATAAAACTCCTGAAAAATAACAGATCCATACCAGGTTGCAGCCACAATTACAGCAAGCACAACAATGACTGTGGCAGGATAAATCTGCCATATCAATTTTTGAGGTTTCATAGTTCCAGGTTCTCTTCCTCCGCACTCTTGTATCGATAGCCAATACCACGAACTGTCTCAATCATCTGCCCAGCATCGCCAAGTTTTTTACGTAAGCCAAATATCTGCACGTCGATTGCCCGCGGTGTAATAAGGAAATCATAACCACGTACCGCATCTATTATCTGCTGTCGGGTAAAGACCCAGCCAGGCTTACCTGCCAAAAGAGCAAGTATGCCAAATTCTGTGGCAGTAAGGAGAACTTCCTGATTATCTAAAAGGACTTCGTGCTTCCCCTTATTAATCAATAAATTACCTACAACAATTGTAACCGGACTATCGCTATTGCTCTCTTCCCTATTGGCCGCACTGCGACGCAAGACTGCTTTAATTCTGGCAATAATCACCTTAGGGCTAAACGGTTTAGTAATGTAATCATCAGCACCGCATTCCAGGCCGCTGACCACATCCTCTTCCTCACCCTTGGCAGTCAGCATTATAATGGGAATGGCGCTATGCTCTTTCACCCTTCCTTTTTTAATCTCGGTGCATATCTCTATGCCAGACAAGCCTGGAAGCATGAGATCGAGGAGGATACAGTCTATCTGCTCGGAACGCAGGCACTGTAAAGCCTCTTCTCCAGAATCTGCACAGGTCACATGAAATCCTGCCCGTATCAGGTTGTAACTCACGAGTTGTTGAATATCTGCCTCATCCTCGACTATCAATATGTGTACTTTTCCCATTTTCCTCATTTCCTGTGGGTGTAGCCCTTTTTGGTGTCATGCAGGGTAAAACTGCTGTGGAGTAAACTCAACCAACAGTAGTTGCAATTATTTTCATTGCCTGTCCGTAAACCATACCCCCGACATATCCTTCGCTTCAACACATACATTCAGTATTTTACACTGGGCCGCAAGGGCTTTTCCTGAGCTTAACGCAATCTTAACTTTCTCTTAATCCACTAAAAATATTAGCCACGTATTGTGTTGTCAGTTTCAAGATAACAACACATTAATCAACATAAGCTACTACGTTTTTTGGGGATATTTTTCAATGGAACCATATTACACCTTTCACCATGAACTTGTGAAGTTACGAAAGAAAATCATGCAACTCGGGACCATGGTGGAAGAGCGTGTTCGGAGCGCAGCTTCTGTCATTGCCACACGCGATGACGATACCATCAATAAGATCCTGCTCACTGACTATGAAATCGACGACATGGAAGTTGAAATAGAAGAAGACTGCCTCAAAATTCTTGCTCTTCATCAACCAGTGGCCAGTGACCTTCGCTTTATCATTACCGTTATCAAGATCAACAACGAGATTGAGCGTATTGGTGATATGGCTGTCAGCATTGCTCTTCGGGTTCAGACCATTTCAGAATGTTACGACACCAGCTTCCCTCAGACAAATAGATGGATGTACGATTACAGCACAATGTCAGAAAAGGTCATCACCATGCTGAAAATGAGTCTTGATGCTTTAGTTAATCGTGATGCAGAGTGTGCGCGTCAAGTCTTTTTACTCGATGATGAAGTTGATGCGATAATGCGAGATGCATATGACAAGGTCCGGGAAAAGCTTCGGGAGAATTATGGTCATCCCGGCTGCCTTATTAATATTTATCTACTTGCACGACATCTTGAGCGTATTGGCGATCGTGCAACAAACATCGCCGAAGATGTCATCCACTTAGTAGAAGGAACAATTGTCCGCAACCCGACGTAAGTGTTTGCCACATATGTCAGTGAGATACATTCATTACACAACTACTGGGTACCTTGAAAAATAGAAAATACGTTCAAATTCGAAGCGCAATTACAATTTTACACTGCAACGACGAAATTGGAATATTTACATTATTTTATAGCCTACTACAAATGACCTGAACAAACTTCGATGCTCTATAACTATCTATTGCCATTTATACTTCTCCTCTCAGCAGGAGCATTCCTGTTAGGAAGAGGTAAAGCACATTCCATCGCCAGTACCGAAGGTGGAGTGCGGGTATTACACTCACTGCCCAACCATTATGGAACATTGGCAGCGCTAGCGTGTGCACTTCCTGCCTTATTTCTTTTCAGCATATGGCAGATGGCTGAGACCCCTATAATCACCTCGATGATTGTCAAGACCCTGCCTGGAAATGTTCAGCAACTTAGTACGAGTGAATTATCGCTTATCCTAAATGATATCAGAAACATCGTTACTGGAAATATCGTCTCAGATTCAGCAAATCCGGCCATTCAGCATGCGGCTGAACAATACCTCCAGATACAGGGTTCAGCAAGAAGCATGGTTTTTATGTTAGTCACAGTTTCCATGCTCGCCACTACTGCCTTTATCTACTTTTGGATACAAGCTGAAAAAAGAGCGCGAAACCTGGTAGAGTCGGTAACCATGGTACTGTTATTCTGCTGCTCCGCAGTAGCAATATTAACAACCATAGGAATAGTTCTCTCTGTGCTTTTCGAAGCACTACGCTTTTTCAAATCGGTGCCAGTAAGTGACTTTCTCTTTGGCCTCGACTGGAGCCCTCAGACTGCCATGCGCTCCGATCAAGTCGGATCATCAGGGGCCTTCGGAGCTGTTCCAGTCTTTGTTGGAACCATTCTTATTTCATTTATAGCTATGATGGTTGCAATTCCCATCGGCCTCTTTTCCGCAATTTTTCTCTCAGAGTATGCAAGCCCAACAATACGTACGGTTGCCAAGCCAGCGCTGGAAATTCTTGCAGGTATTCCAACAGTTGTCTACGGATTTTTTGCAGCACTTACAGTTGCGCCCCTCATCAGAGATGCGGGAAACAGTCTGGGTATAGCCGTTTCTTCAGAGAGCGCACTTGCAGCCGGGCTCGTCATGGGTGTCATGATCATCCCATTCATATCTTCTCTTTCTGATGATGTTATCCACGCTGTCCCCCAGTCGCTGAGAGATGGCTCTTTAGCACTTGGGGCCACAAAGTTTGAAACAGTTAAAAATGTTGTCATTCCTGCCGCATTGCCAGGCATAGTTGGTGGTGTTCTCCTGGCTGTTTCCAGGGCAATAGGAGAAACCATGATCGTCGTAATGGCAGCCGGACTCTCAGCAAATCTGACCGTCAACCCACTCCAGGCTGTCACCACTGTTACAGTGCAGATAGTCACCCTGCTGGTTGGCGATCAGGAATTTGACAGTCCCAAAACACTCGCGGCATTCGCTCTTGGATTACTGCTTTTTATATTCACTCTACTACTCAACTTCATAGCTCTCAAGGTCGTTCGCAAATACCGGGAACAGTATGACTGATACCCCATACACAGGGATTCCGGCTAACTAATAAGATAACTACGTACATCGAGATAAGTAATATACAATGCAGAACAAACAACAACCCTCCGCGACAACCCTAAAGATTAACGCTGGTTTGAGTCGCCGTTACCGTGCGGAAAAACGTTTCCGTCGAATGGGTGTCTCCGCAATCCTTATTGCTCTTACCTTTCTCTGCGTCCTGTTCTCTTCGATTATTGGCAAAGGATATACTGCCTTCCAGCAGACCTTTATTGAGATCGATGTCACGTTTGATCAGGAACTTTTCACCGATGAAAACATTGCGATGGCCGACTTTCCTGGCTTGGTAAAGAAGTCTCTTTACAGGATGTTTCCTGAAGTGAAAAACAGAAAAGAGAAAAAACAGCTCTACAAGCTTGTTAGCCCCTCAGCTTCTTTCACACTTATGGACATGATCAGGGACAATCCGAAACTGATTGGTACAGAACAAAAGGTCTGGGTACTGGCTGACGATGATATAGATATGCTAATAAAAGGTCACTATGACCGTAATGTCCCCGAAGATGATCGTCGGGTAAATGACAAACAACTCGCCTGGGTCGATTCGCTTACAGGAGCAGGAAAACTTGAAAAAAGGTTTAACACTACCTTTTTTACAGCAGGAGACTCAAGAGAACCTGAACAGGCTGGAATCTGGGGTGCCGCAAGGGGCTCATTCTACACGCTAATTATCACCCTAACACTGTCCTTTCCAATAGGAGTCGCTGCAGCGATTTATCTCGAAGAGTTTGCACCCAATAATAAGTGGACTGATTTCATTGAGATCAACATCAATAATCTAGCCGCTGTACCATCAATCATTTTTGGACTTCTCGGTTTGGCAATATTTATAAATTTTTGGGGAATGCCAAGATCGACCCCTCTGGTTGGTGGCCTGGTACTCACCCTGATGACACTTCCGACAATCATTATTGCTGGACGTGCATCGTTAAAATCGGTACCGCCTTCTATACGTGAGGCTGCTTTGGGAATTGGCGCGTCAAGAATACAAACAGTGACCCACCACGTTTTGCCCCTGGCTCTCCCGGGAATGCTTACCGGTACAATCATCGGCATGGCACAGGCCCTCGGCGAAACCGCTCCACTACTCATGATTGGTATGGTGGCATTTATTGTTGACGTTCCTGGCAGTATTACCGACCCCTCAACCGTTCTTCCTGTACAGATTTTTCTTTGGGCAGATAGCCCCGAACGTGCTTTCACTGAGAAAACCTCTGCGGCGATAATGGTACTGCTCGGCTTTCTTATGCTCATGAACGGACTAGCAGTATATCTCAGGAAAAAATTTGAAATTAAATGGTAGTAAACAATAGACTTTGGCTGAAAACAGTCAGCCACTTTTCAGTAAAAAAACGTTATATTTTCAAGGAGAAATACACGATGAAGACCAGAAGCCTCTTACTTGCAAGCGCACTCACCATGACCATGTTCAGCACTGCTCCTGCAATGGCTGCTCGCGACTATATTTCCATAGTCGGTTCGTCTACAGTATACCCTTTTGCTACAGTCGTTGCTGAGCAATTTGGTAAATCTTCAGGATTCAAAACCCCTAAGATTGAATCCACCGGATCAGGCGGTGGTTTCAAACTGTTCTGTGGTGGAGTTGGCGTAGAGTACCCGGACATGACCAACGCTTCCCGCGCTATTAAATCTTCAGAAATTGAGAAATGTGCCGCCAACGGCGTAAAAGAGATCGTTGAAGTGAAAATCGGGTATGACGGGATTGTTATTGCTAACGCAAAAACAGCAGATCCATTGAAGTTAACCCGTACCGAACTTTTCCTTGCTCTGGCCAAAGATGTTCCTGATCCCAAAAACCCTGGAAAACTTATCTCTAACCCATACAAGACATGGAATGAGATCAACCCAGAACTTCCAAATACAAAGATTGAAGTTCTGGGTCCGCCTCCAACCTCAGGAACCCGTGACGCATTTGCGGAGTTGGTTCTTGAGCATGGCGCTGCAACTTTCGATTTCATCAAAGCGATGAAAAAAACCGACAAAGCAGCGTACAAGACAGTTGCGATGAGCGTTCGTGAAGACGGTGCATATGTTGAAGCTGGTGAGAATGACAACCTGATCGTACAGAAGCTTCAGGCAAATCCTGCAGCGTTAGGAATATTCGGCTTCTCTTTCCTTGATCAGAACTCTGACGTAATTCAGGGATCCATAATCGAATCAGAGGAACCAACCTTCGAGAACATTGCTGACGGTAAATACCCAGTTTCTCGCCCACTCTTCTTCTACGTTAAAAAAGCACATGTAGACGTCATTCCTGGTATGTCAGGATACCTTGCTGAGTTCACAAGTGAAAAAGCATGGGGACCAGAGGGATATCTTGCAGACAAAGGCATGATTCCTATGCCAGATGCTGAGCGTAAAGAATATGCCGCAAACGTGAAAGCTCTCAAATCACTGTAAGAGCATCTTCGGACAAAACAGATAGGAGCACTTGATTGCTCCTATCTGCTACTAAAAAAAGACTCAAGGCCACCTTGAAGTACAACAGATCGAGACCAGCTATGGAACTCACCGCAGATATTGAAACTCACCCATTTCCTACTCTAATCAATGGAGATGATGTTTTGGACTTAACTCATGAGGCTGCCGGAGCTTCAACAAAAACAACTGTTGGAGATCCTTTCGTAACCAACCCTCGCATGACATGCAGAGACGTCTCTGTCTACTACGGCGAAAAGCAAGCTATAGACAGTGTCAGCATTGATGTGGATCGCAATGAAGTCCTCTCAATGATAGGGCCATCCGGCTGTGGAAAGTCTACCTTTCTACGATGCCTGAACAGAATGAATGATACGGTGAGTTCGTGTAGAGTTGAGGGAGACATTCGGCTCGATGACATGGATATCTATGACAAAAGTGTCGATGTTGTTCCACTGAGGGCAAGTATCGGTATGGTCTTTCAGAAACCGAACCCGTTTCCAAAATCTATTTTCGACAATGTGGCGTACGGCCCGAAAATTCATGGCCTGACATCTAACAAAAGTGAACTTCTTGAAATTGTAGAAACTTCACTCACAAAAGCAGGCTTGTGGGCTGAGGTAAAAGATCGTCTACATGAGCCGGGAACCGGTCTTTCCGGTGGTCAGCAACAACGACTATGCATTGCCAGAGCCATTGCAGTGAGTCCAGAAGTCATTTTAATGGATGAACCATGCTCAGCTCTTGATCCAATCGCCACTGCCAAGGTTGAAGAGCTTATTGCTGAACTGGGAGAGCAGTTTTCCATTGTGATTGTTACTCACTCAATGCAACAGGCTGCACGTGTTTCCCAACGGACAGCTTACTTTCACCTTGGCGATCTGGTTGAAGTAGGACCAACGGAGCGGATCTTCACTAATCCTCGACACCAGTTGACCGAGGATTACATCACCGGACGTTTCGGCTGACAGGATCCGTTTTTCGTTTTCATATAAAGTGTATAGAAAATTCTTTTTACGGATTATCTATGGAACGAAAAATTGTACAACTGCTTTTTAGTAGTTAGCCCGATTCTCTCACCTCAGCTGGTGAGAGAATCGGGCTAGACCATTTATTTCCATGCAGCGGCAATAGTCACTCCGCTATCAATGATCTTCTGCAACATTTCCCGTTCCTGCTCAGTAAGTGATCCGCTTTCATTATCCACCAGAACTTGTGCGTAATTAATTATTCCGTTCAAGTGATTCGTTGTTTCATTCACTTTTTCTGCGAAAAGAGAATGTTGTAAATCATTTTCACCTCTTTCCGGACTTTCTGCACTCTCTGAACGAACCGATAATTGTCGTATTTCTACAATCAGATTTGCAACTTCTCGGCTGATATCCGGGCCATAATCTGCATCAGATGGTAATTGCCCGGCAGACTGTAACTGACTTGAAACCGTCAGCAATGGTACCACTGTATTCTTGTAAAGCTTATTCAAGGAGAAACTGGCAAGACTGATTATCAGCCCCATTGCACCAATAATAACCATCTGAAAATCAAGAATTCTCCCTCGTGACTGACTGGTGATTATTCGATCATATTGGAGAAGATGATCGGCGATTGTCCGCATCTGCTCTTGAAGTGACTTGCTCTGCTGAACACCTCCCTCACCATTCAGCAACCTTCGTACTGAGATAATAATACCGGCAAGGTCAACCTTGTCCACCATAGCCAGCTTAAACTCGGTTGGGATCAACACATTTTCCTGCAAACGGACAAGTTCTGAATTTAGTTTTTCTATTTCAGGTACAACCCCCTCCAGCCGATTCCAACTCTTGTCAATCAACGACTCGGTTATCGACTCTCGAATAGTCGCAAAATGGAATATCGCACGCTCACTCTGCTCGATGATTTGATTATACTGCCCAGAGAGCGTGTATTGACGAACTCCTAATAAAATAATTAATGCCAGAAGTGTCCCGACAACAACATAAGCAGACCATACAAGTTTTTTCAATGAATACATAACATTATTACATTGCTAACAATGCAGACATTGTCCTTTGGCCGGACAAATCGCACACTCAGATTCTTCCGCCTTTGGGCCATATTTCTGCGCTTTTTTTGTTAAAGAACATTGATAGATAATTTCAAACTCCTCACTATCCAGTGTCTCAACCTGCAAAAGGATTTCAGAAAGTACTTTTAAAAAGTATTTTTCGCGCTCCAATATTGCAATAGCTTGATTGTAACAGGATGTAAGTAACTGTTTGACCTCCTGGTCAAGCATACTCGCTGTCTCGTTACTCACCGTAAGTCGTTGCGCGCCGCTATTTAAGAATCCTCCATCCTCAATAGCATAAGCCTGTGGGCCAAGGGATTCACCCATACCCCATTTGCAGACCATATTCGTTGCAATGTCCGTAGCCTGGACCAGATCATTTTCGGCTCTGGTGGTAAACTCATTAAACACAAGCTTTTCTGCTGCACGTCCGCCAAGAAGCATACTTATACGATTCATAAGGTAGCGCTTGCCGTAAGCATGGCGATCCCCCAAAGGCATCTGCTGGGTTTGCCCCATTGCCCTTCCTCTGGGTATGATAGTTATTTTATGAATCGGATCAGATTCAGGCAACATCTTGGCTACAATGGCATGTCCGGCCTCATGGTGTGCAAGGATCTTCTTGTCACTTTCAGTCAAAACCATGCCTTTCCGCTCAACTCCTAAAAGAATACGGTCACGGGCCTGGTCAAAGTTAATCTTCCCGATTTCAGTTTTCCCTTTTCTTGCTGCGAGTAATGCTGCTTCATTTACTAAACTCGCCAGTTCTGCGCCGGTAAATCCTGAGGTAATTTGGGCGATGTCCTTTAACTCAATATCTGCAGCAAGACTGACCTTTTTTGCATGGGTCTGTAAAATCTCAATACGCCCTTTAACATCTGGTGGTAATATTGTGATCTGTCTATCAAAACGACCTGGCCTTCTTAGGGCTGGGTCCAGAATATCTGGACGGTTGGTTGCCCCCAACACCAGAATACTATCAGTTGATGCAAAACCATCCATCTCTACAAGTAGCGCATTCAGGGTCTGGCCCCGTTCGTCGTTCCCATCATTTGCAGCACCGGAGCGAGCAATACCAACTGCGTCTATTTCATCTATAAAAACAATGCATGGCGCATTCCTTTTCGCCTCAGTAAAAAGATCACGAACTCGGGAAGCACCTACACCGACAAACATTTCAACAAAATCGGAACCACTGAAACTGTAAAATGGCACCCCTGCCTCGCCAGCAATCGCCCTTGCAAGTAGTGTTTTACCTGTGCCGGGAGGACCCTGCAGCAACATCCCCCTGGGAATATACGCGCCAATGGAACTGAATCGTTCAGGATACTTTAGAAATGTGACAACTTCTTCCAACTCTTCAAGTGCTTCAGGTATTCCAGCCACATCTTTAAAGAGAACAGTATCTGGCGATGCTCCAGGTACTATCATGCGATCTCTTGCAAATTTCAGATCATCGCCATCAGCCTTGCGATTTAAAAAAGAAATAACGATAATCAGGGAAAAAAACATAACTGCCACGACCAGGGAACCCTGGAAATAGTAACGGCTATGATCGGGTAAAATAAAAATCTCTAGACCAGATGTATCTACTTTGTCAAGCAGAGCCTGAGTGTCTGGTACTCTGGCAAGATATCGGTCTTGAATTTTGGGTATAACTTCCACCTTTTTATCAGTGATATGTAGTTCACTCACTACACCTGATGCCAGATCCTGAATCAACTCATTGTAACTTTTTTCAGGTAACCTGTTATCGAGATAATAAAAAAGACATCCAACTGATACACAAAAAATAACAATGCAAAAGATAAATATATTCCTTACAAGTATAGCCATACCATTCTCTTATATATAAACTTCATTCAGTTACATGTACATTCCTGACTCTGCAACAGATGCGTACCAAAAGGACAAGTGAATCACAGCAGGGCAACAAATGTATGACCTGAACCTAAATATCAGGGGATAAACTGTACAAAACACGTTGTCCCATCTTTTTATACAGTAACTTTTGTAAAGATAAAAGCAACATATTACCTGTCAAACGCGTGCGGCCAACAGAAATCTATCTCCAATAAAAAAAGGCCGGGATCAAGCAATATGCTTAACCCCGGCCATCATATTCATGCGCAAAAGGATTATCTCGGAATCACATTCAAGAGGTCCCAGTAAACTCTTTATCAGCCACCCGTCACTGCTTTAAACCATGAAGAAAGAAGATTGGTCACACCACCGCTTGACAGCACCCCGCCCACTATACAGGCAAGGCTCCACAAGCCTACAATCGTTGCAAAAACACCAACAACAGCTATCGATACTTTTGAAACTTCTGTCGTTGCATCTGTTCTTTCAGTGGAAATGGCATGCTTTCTTTCTTTTATTGCGCTGTTTGTTTTCATCTTTTCTCTCTCGTATAAGTATTCTGTATATCCCTAATGACTAAGCACCAAATACTGCCTTAATCCAATCACCAGCCAGAGCCAATGGTCCACCACTAGCTATCAGCCCACCAACTAGACTGGCAAATGCCCACAGTCCGATAGCACAGGCAGAAACTCCGACAACCGTCAAGCTTACCTTATGTATATGAGATTCGACGCTGATGTTTGACTGAACACCCGATAATGATCTGTTAACTGCTGATTTCACTTTCATAGTCGTCCTCTGGCTGAAGGGTTAGGTGACAAGGGCTTAGCTACTACGCTGTATTATCAACTTTGCAAAAGCCATACCACAAAAGTCACATTTGCATTTCACCTTGAGAGATTCAACCGAAGGAACTACAAACACCACCCCACCTTCAAATGCTATACTCCTGTATTAATGGAATATATGAGGCAGTGAACATGAGCCCGACAAATGTACATACCACAACAGCTTGCCTTTTCTCTATTATGTGGTGCACAGAACAGCCACTGTTGCAGTTATGTGTCACACTGTGGCACATAACCTGAAATGCAACAGTTATGCGACAGCTATGCAACAGTCACTGTGGCAAAATGCGATGTCAAATAGAAGGTATTGTAGAAACAGGGAGATTATAGCGTTTGATTTTTCGATACAGGGTACTCCTGTCAATTCCAAGAATCCTGGCAGCTTTAGATTTGTTGCCACCAACTTGAAGCAAAACCTGTAAAATGTGATCTTTTTCAGAGACAGGAGCCGTTTGATTTGTATATAAATCCTGTGTTTTCGGCTCGGGGCTAACAAAATCTGAAACAACAGTATTACGGTGAAGAATCTCTTCGGGTAAATGCTCTATTAACATAGCTGTTCCACTACACATCACACAGCCATGTTCAATAACATGACTCAATTCCCGAACATTACCTGGCCATGAATATCTCGTGAGCGCTTCCATGACCTGATCCGAAACAGAATAGAGCTTTCGGCGAAATTTTTCGGCATAACGGCTTAAAAAATGATTAACAAGCAAAGAAATGCATTCAGGTCGTTCCCGAAGTGGGGGGAGATGTATCTCAACAACTTTCAGCCTATAATAAAGATCCTCGCGGAACTGCCCGTTACGTACTTTTTCCTGAAGATCGACATTTGTTGCAGCTATAACCCGTACATCAACCTGAACAGGTAAATCCTGGCCGACAGGAGTAAAGGTCTGCTCCTGAAGGAATCGCAGCAACCGAAGCTGCATACGTGGAGAGATATCCCCAATCTCATCAAGAAAAAGACTCCCCTTATCTGCCTGAAGGAGTCTCCCTGGCCTATCGCGATCAGCTCCGGTAAATGCACCTTTCCGATGACCAAAAAGCTCACTCTCAAGGAGGTCCTCAGGTACTGATGCACAATCGACCTTAACGAGAACCATATCCCTTCTCAGGCTTTCCTTATGGAGAGCTTCAGCAGCAACCTCTTTACCCGTTCCTGACTCTCCGGTGACCAGCACCGAAGTATCAACTTTACCGACGTTTTCAATCAGCTTATACACACTCTGCATGACCTGGCTGCAACCGATAAACCCATGAAAAACGGTTCGGCCACTTTCAAGCCCATCCACCGGCACACCCAGTGTGATATCACGTAGAACCAGGACAGCACCGGTCAATTCTTTAATTTCATCGCGCAGCGGTGCAGCAGTAATACTTACCATTCGTTTCTCACCGGTACGTTTATGACACTCTACCTGATGCTCACGTACTATCTGCCCTTTACGAATTACCGCTCTGGCATCCTGGAGGCAAGCTGACGAAATTTCTTCAGGCAAATTCGAAAGGTTTTTTACAGCACCTACACTCAGATCTGCAAGCCACTTACGGGCTGTTTCATTAAGTTGGGTAATATTCAACTCATCATCAACCGTGATAATGGCATCAGAAACTGAGCTGAAAATTACCTCAAGATAGCGACGATACTTTTCATTCTCTTGCTGCAGTGCCTGCTTTTCTCGCTGAAGGTCCCAGTGTTTAAGCGCCTGACGCACAAACCGCAGTAACGTCTCTTTATTCACCGGTTTAGGGATGTAATCGAAAGCCCCAAAACGAACAGCTTCTGCCGCAGTATCGAGGTTAGGAAAGCCTGTAATCATAACTACAGGACAGTCTATTCCTGAATTGCGGATGTTTTTAAGTAATTTCGTACCTGAACCATTTTCAAGTACAATATCACTTATAATAAGATCGAATTGTTCTTCATGTATCGCAGTCAGCGCCTCTTCAAAAGTGGCAGCTACTGTTATACGTCCATACCCCTCACGCTGTAAAAATATTCTGAAGGTATCACGAATGCTTTCCTCGTCATCAACAATCAGAATATGAATATTATTCTGCTTTTGTCTCATACATTCTCCGCTGCAGGAATGTCCACCATCATTTCTGTATATTGGTTAAGCATAGATTCAACCCGCAGAAATCCTTTATGGTTAGAGACAATCCCATAGCTGATACTGAGCCCCAATCCGGAACCTTTACCAACGGGTTTTGAGGTAAAAAATGGATCAAACAGTTTATCGAGAATGCCTTGAGGAATACCAGTACCCTGGTCACGGACAGTAAGACGACAGTAACATTCATCATCAATAGTTATAGTCTCATTTGAAATTTCAATACATTTTTCAGGAACTGCATCGTGGTAGCGCTCATTCAATGCATACCTGCTATTACTTATGAGGTTAAGCACAACCTGCTGCAGTTGCGAAAAATTGCCAACGATAAGGCGGACAGGTTCTTTATGTCGTGTAACGATCTGAATACCATCTCTTTTGAGTTGATGCTGAACAAGAGCAATACACTCCCTAATCACCTCATTGAGGTCAACCAGTTTTCGATCATTTTTATGTTCACGTGCAAAAGAAAGCAGGTTGTAAATGATTGATGCAATGCGCTCACCTTCCTGGACAATTTTCTCCAGTATTGTAGCCTGTTCATTATCCTGTTCGCAATCATCTAAGAGAAGCTGCGCAAAATTAATGATACCGTTTATCGGATTATTTACTTCATGAGCCACACCCGCCGCCAGTTCACCTATTGCGGCGAGCTGAGCAGTACGAATTGAATCAACCTTACGGACCTCATCCTTAGTAAGCGACCGGGCAATCAATAGTATCTGTTGTTCGGCCCCTTCATCTCTCATTTGGACAGGCACAACGGTTAGAGAATAATGGCCTCCTAGACCAGGTAAACGCGTATCTTCTATCCTTGATGAACAGGTAAGGAGGAATTCTTCCAATGGACACTTTATATGTGGCCAACGACCGCCATGAATTATCTCACAGATTCCGCGTCCAATAACGTCTTCCCTTTTCTTTCCGGCAGCTTTGAGCAGCGCCCCATTAACTTCCCTGATAATCCCTTCCGGAGTCACCACCAAAACTGGATCCTGAATAGCATGGAACAACTCAATGCCAGCACCAGCCGGTACCTTCCTGTATCTAGGTTCATAGTCCGGTATAATCACTTTATCCGACATCGGTGGACAATCAACTTTCATAATAACTCCCGGTTACAGAAAGAAACATCTGGCTTTTAAAACATTTAACCGTGCAACTCTACAAAGTAGTATTCATGTTATTGTATCATCTGTAGAAACTCAAGGCTATATCCATGGTGCTGCCCGTTCAAGTCTTTAAGGTTTCATGATATTGTCAGGATTTTACGTGCATATGCAACTTACTTGTGTTACAATTAAAACAAGTTGCGCCCCACATACGGCCGCCTCTTCTCGCATCACAATGGACATTATTACAATTATTTACCCCCATACCAGACAGGAGAAAACTAGCCGTGACCTATCGTACTGACCTGTCGAAAACCTTATATGACAGTGGTTATTTTACCGTTGATAACAGATGGTGCATTACTTCGTGCAGCGATGCTGCAACACAACTTTTAAAACACCCTGCAGACTTTTTGCTAGGGAAAGATTGTCGTGAAATTTTCTGTACCGATGACAGGTTTCGCCATATCTGCAGCCACCTAAAGCCCCTCACCGAAAAACGAAGTGCACGTTCGGTACAACTCAATCTCACAACTTCAGCTGTTGGCAATAGCGCTCCTATTAACCTGGAAGTAGTTACCATTCCAGGAAATAACGGTTCGCTCTTAGGCGCAATTTTCGGATTTTCCGATGTCAGCACGCCTCTGGCAGCAAGTCGTCTCGCTTTAGACTCCATCGCAGAAGGTGTTTTCACCGTCGATCATGACTGTAAAATCACGTCATTTAATAATGCAGCCGAACAGCTCACCGGCTGGAAAGAACATGAAGTTCTCGGACGGCCTTGCAAAAATGTATTCCGAAGCTCAATCTGCAAAAAAAACTGTGCAATGGCACGTTCCATCCAGGAACGTGCTAATGTCACTAATGGCTCAGTATACATAACTTCCAAAGATGGCAGATCTATTCCAGTGCAGATATGTGCTGCTCCACTCATCGACCTCGACAACAACATTATCGGCGGGGTCGAAACATTTCGTGACATAACATCCTCTCTGCAAAAAGAAATTATTCTTGACGCTGTGGCAGATGGAATATTCACCGTTGATGAACATGGTAAAATCACTTCTTTTAATCAGGCAGCTGAAAAAATTACCGGCTGGCTTGAAGAGGAAGTAATGGGAAAGAGTTGTGCCGAGGTACTTCTGTCGAGCACAAATACACAAAGCTGTGCTCTCGCCACTTGTATGCGAGATCGGAGGACCATAGTTGACCGCGAACTATTTATTATCGGAAAAGATGGCTTCTCTATTCCGGTAAGTATCAGTGCGGCACCATTTCTTGACCCTGAAGGTAAAGTTCTTGGCGGGGTAGAAACATTCCGAGACAACACCAACCGACTGCAAACCGCACTTATCCTCGACTCGGTTGCTGATGGCGTCTTTACGGTAGATCGTAACTGGAGAATTACTTCATTTAACATGGCCGCAGAACTTATCACCGGCTGGAGCCGTGAAAAAGCTATTGGACAATTCTGCAGTGATGTTTTTCACTCTTCAATATGTGGCAAGAACTGCGCTATAGCCGAAAGCCTCTATACAGGAATGCCTGTGTCGAGCCGCTCAATTACAATTCAAGATTTTAAGAACAACTGCACATCTGTGTCTATTTGCGCGGCACCACTGCTTGATCATGACGGAAATGTAGTAGGCGGTGTGGAAACATTTCGCGATCTCAGTGTTGAGATCAGCCTCCGCCAACAATTGATGAAAAACTTTACTTTCGATGCCATCATCAGCAAAAGTCCGTCAATGCAACGATTATTCCAAATTCTACCAGATATTTCACGCAGTGAAAGTAATGTACTCATTCTGGGTGAAAGCGGCACAGGTAAAGAACTTATTGCCAGAGCTGTCTTTAATGCTTCCACACGAAGTGATAAACCATTTATCATTGTAAACTGTGGGGCGCTGCCAGAAACACTGCTGGAGTCTGAGCTGTTTGGTTACAAAGCTGGTGCGTTTACGGATGCAAAAAAAGACAGACAGGGCCGATTTGCAGCGGCCGAGGGCGGAACACTTTTCCTTGATGAAATTGGTGATATCCCTCAATCGGTTCAAGTCAAACTCCTGCGTGTACTACAGCATAAAGTATATGAGCCACTAGGAAGCAATGCTCCTGTTAAAGCTAATGTGCGAATCCTTGCGGCCACAAACCGCGATTTACATCAGCATGTACAAAATGGCCAGTTTCGTGATGATCTCTTTTATCGCCTCAATGTTGTCAATATTCTTTTGCCACCGCTTCGTGAACGAATTGAGGACATCCCTTTACTGATAGATCACTTTGTTGACACATTCAGGGCAGAGAAACAAAAAGATATTGTCGGAGTCAGTGACGAAGTTATGGCTATCCTGATGCACCATGACTATCCTGGTAATATCAGAGAGTTGGAAAACATTATAGAGTATGGTTTCATTCTATGCCCCGGAGGAAATATCCAGGTAAGCCACCTGCCAGAAAGTGTATCAGCAGATGGACAAGCATCCGGACAGCACAAATTTACCGGAGTTCAGGGAATGTCTCTTGCCGAAATTGAAAAGCAGGCTATTCTGCTCTCGTTAGAACGTAATGGGTGGAAAAAGATGAAGACATGCCGTGAATTGGGGATTTCAAAAGATACACTTCGCAGGAAACTGCGCAGTTATGGGCTCGATGAACATGGCATACATGAAACAGCGTAATTGTATAGCCATGCCAGCATATTGCTACCACCTCACATTTACATTTTATTTAGCTGGGATGCGAACGCAATAACTCCGCATAAGGAATTACAGATTATATGGAAGGAAGAACACGGGCAGATATCAGCAAAGGGCTGACTGTACAAATTGTATGCAAACAGGATCAACGATCGGGCAAGCTCACCGAAGGTGTTGTCAAGGACATTCTCACCAATTCGTCCAGCCATCCCCATGGGATCAAAGTACGACTAACCAGTGGAGAGGTCGGCAGGGTAAAGGCTATATTCAAGTAAAGCCTGAAGCTGCACCCCTTTCTATCCAGGAATCAACAATGAAAATCCGACAACTCACGCTGGAGACTCACCCTAAAGTTGCTGCGCTCCTGCGGCAGACATTTCCAAACAGTCGTTATGAAGAACGATTATTCACCAACCTCCATAAAAGAAACCGGACAATGTATGAATGGGTTTGCATTCATACTAATATGTATGTGGCCTATATCGCGTTTACCCAAGCATATAATGGCGACACACCCTGCGGACTTCACCTGGCACCACTTGCAGTGAACCCTCAATTTCAGAATCAGGGAATTGGCTCAGAGTTACTCCGGTTCTCTCTCAGGCAGAAAGAAATACGGGAACATCAGATATTTGTGTTAGGAGATACAGGATTCTACAAGAAATTTGGTTTTGAACATTGCCATCAACCCATATGCCCGTTTGATCCGAATAATTCACATTTTTCAAGTATCCGCAATCCTGGCGTCCTGAAATACACGGTTGGCTATGAGCCGGAGTTTACGACCTCTAAATAATCCATCTGCATCGCAGAGGTGTTATATAGAGGTCTCCTCAAAACTATTCAACTTTTTGCGAGAGCTTCAACATTACAGCAAGAGCCTCACGTTCCGCCTTTCGCTGGGCCCGCTCTTCTCTTGCGGTACGTTCCTGTGTCTCCTGATCTCCTGCCAGACGAAGCTTCCGAGGAATAACCCTGTCTACCACAGCATCACATGCACAGGAGACCTGCTCAGGACATTCTACAATTTCATAGCAAGTGGCAAATCTCAGCAATTTTTTAATGCCTGGAATTGAAATACCCTGTTCGTGAATAGCGGAACGCAGACACGCAATCCACTGAAGGTCATTTTGCGAAAACATACGTCGAGCACCCTGCCGTTGTGGCTTGATGAGCCCTTCATCTTCATATATACGCAATGTGCGTGGATGCACATCAAGTAATCTTGCTGCCACTCCAATGGAATAGAGAGGAAGTTCTTTATTTAAGGGATCCATGTTTTTTTGCTTCTTTGAGACCATACCTACCTCATAGATTTATTGTCGTAACAGGCACCGCCTCTTCATAACTAAACAACGGCGCCTGTAGTATACGACACTTCTCATCACATGTTAATGGTCTTCCGACAAATGCCCCCGAAACATTTTCTCCCCCATAAGGAACATCATGCCACAGAAACCCAAGCCTCCCAGAACAACCAGATTTTCATGCATCGTTGGAGCGTAGGTCACGAGATCAGGATAATCGACCAACCCCATTCCGTGAAAGTGCGGAACGAGCTGACCAACAATCACTAAGTCATATCGCATGAAGAAAATACCTATCATTCCTGCCAGTGAAGCGGCGAACAGAGCGTTCATATTCTTTCCCTTCACCGCCAGAATAATTATAAACGGAACAACCATTCCAAGGGCGACTTCGCCCAACCAGAAGTTGGAGGCATATGCGCCACTGATAAGCGATTCCATTGCCTCATATTTTCCAGGAGGATGGCCGGTGATTCCGGTAATCATTTTCCAGCTGGTGAAAAAGATTATGATTGCCATCATTAATGCACCCATTTTTGCAACACTTTCCATAGATCCCTGCATGGCATCACTCATTTTCCAGCCATTTGTCTTATAGGCCAACCAGGTAAAGAAAATTATTGCCACACAACCGGACATGGCCGCAGATGTAATAAAATAGATCGGCATATATGGACCATGCCAGAACTCTCGACCATTTAACAATCCAAAAACTGCACCGAGATTTGAGTGAGCTACCACGCCTGTTAGAAGTCCTGCCAAACCAAAGGACATAGCAACTTTATGGTTTTCCTGCTGCAGCATGACAAACTCTATCACCATGAAAAAGAGATAGGCTCCATATAATGTCCCCATCCACCAGATATTGGAGGTCGGGTTGGCACCTATCACGTTACCAACCGGCATTCGCCATGAGTTTTCGATCTCAAAAGCAATAACCAGAAACCCGGCAACAATAGTTGCAATAGACATAAAAACCGCACGCTTAGCAATTGGATTGAAATTTTTAAAACCAAAGACATGGCCTACTGATGACACTATACATAGCCCTGTGGACGTAACGACAAAAAACACATACGCAGCAATAAGTATCCCCCATGGAACCTCTCTGCTCACACCAAAGGTGTGCTCGTGTCCGGCATAAAGAGAGTGGACTCCAGCAGCAATCCCCGCCAGCGTCAATAGTCCCATCAAGCCAATGGCCAAGTTGTATTTGCTGGAAACTTGTACCTCCAGTCCACCTTCCTGAGGAAGCACCCCGGCTAGTAAATTATTCATAGTGCTCAGCTCCTTTTTACATTTTTTCGTTATCTAAGAATAGAATAACAGCCATCAAAACAAATGAGTGACAGCTGTCTCCTTTATATCTTTCTTTGCCTTTCCACACGTTGTTCAATTGGCGTAATAGTCTCTCCCCCTGCTGACTTCCATCGAAGTTCAATCAAGGTGTGAATTGAGGCACCGCCTATCCAAAAAAGAAGAAATAATAAACCGTCCATAAGCCCTCCATCGTTTGTTGCCTTTTGCCATACAAGAATTGCTGTTACGAGCATCCTACTAATGTAAACTTATACCTAGAATATAGTTGACAACTACGACTGTCAAGTTATTTACACCTTACCTTTTAAATAAACCTGCAACAAACCACGAAAAAACACCTACAATATTCTGTTATTATTGAATATAAAGAGAACACCATACAATCTCCCCACATAGCGCATTTCGCGCCCTATTACATTTCAACAGCGGCAGGAAGTATTTTGCGCCCATTTTGACAAAGCAATTCAGCAAAATACAGGTGACAACATTAAGGGGGCATAAATGGTAGATGCGTAATACGAAGAAAGGGAAGGACTGACTGGCAGCCCTTCCCTTGTTAGAGAATAGAAGTGTGAATGGATTTATAGACTATTTGCTGAAGCTACAGCCTGCTAGGTCAGACTGCTACTTCATCTGGATCATGTGTCGGAGCGATTCGTTTGATCTTTCGCGGAACCAGGCTATTGGAGAAAAACGCCGAGCATCGTTGTCGTTTTTCAAATGAACAGTTAATAATATTCCAGCAAGGTGTGAATTTAAGAAGCTTTTTCACCGCATTGATACTTATACCATGACTGTGAATCATTTCTCTTAAACAGGCGATCCATTGAACATCACGCATGGTGTAATAACGCCAAGCCCCTTTCCGAACCGGTGTCAACAGCCCCTTTTCTTCATAGTTTCTGATAGTTCTTGGATGCACCTTCAGCATTTCAGACACCATCCCAATGGTAAACACCGCTTTATCATCTGCTAACATGGCCTATCCCTCCTGTTGTTCTTCGGTTCGAAACAATCTCCCAAAGACGTTCTCTCCAACCAGAAAGCCAAGAGTGACAACACCGAATCCACCGACTACCAAGAGATACTCTGCTACTGTAGGAGAATAGGTGAAGTAGGCTGGAACATCATTAAACCCCGAATACTGTGGAACAATGACACCTGCTACAACCAAATTATATCTTGAGAAAAATTGGCCTACCAGCACCATGAGAGCTGCCAGCGAAAGGGCCTGAAGAGAGTTCATCCGACTCATGACCAGAATCAAGAACGGCATAACCAGCCCAATTGCCACTTCGAATATCCAAAAACTTGTTGCAAGCTGTCCTTTGATCAATGCATCTGCCGATATTCCGAGTTCTTCAGTTCCGCAATATGCATTTGCAAATTTCCAGGCAGTAGCTAAGGCTACGAAGAAGAGCATGATTGCCATAACTTTACCTGCAGTGCGAATCCCCTGAAATGTTTCATGGCTCATTGGTCGCCTTTTCAGGAGATGAGCGTAGTGCGTAAAGAGAATCACAGCAGCAGAGCCAGACAACAAAGCACATGCTAAAAAGAAAATTGGCAACTGCGAACCGTACCAGAATGGTCGTGAACTGAGTGAGGCAAATACAGAGCCAAGGTTACTATTGGCAAGCATCTCTGCCATAGCAGCAGCCAGGCCAAAAAACACCGCAGCTTTCAATTTACCAGCATAGAGCAGATAGAATTCCACACCCATCACCCCGACTGCAAGGCCATACAATGTACCCATCCACCAGATATTGGAGGTTACATTGGGACTAAGGATCATATTTAATGGCATCCTCCATGGATTCTCTATCTCAAGTCCTATAACAGTGAAGGCTCCGAGCAAGACGATAATAGAAAGCCACACCATACGATTCGCCAGGGGAAGTAGTCGCTGTACATGAAAAACATGACTGATAGCTGCCATCAGGCACAAGCCTGTTGAAATAATCGCCAAGTACGCATACACTCCGATAAGCATACCCCACGGCATTTCTCGCGTATTAGCGAAAGCATGGTGATGACCAACCACCTGTCCATATATACCTGCACCAACCCCTGCTGCTATCATGAGTAATGCGAGGATCATCAATCCATCAATTCGAGGTGCTCTTAATTGTGCTTGCTCTACTGTCGTTGCTAATGCAATATCCTGTTTCATTCTACACATCTCCCAATGTTATACCGGACGTATGGTTCAAAAAGAATGTTCCGTGAACAATACTCAGATTCCAGTGTCTGCTGCTTCAGGCTCTGACAAGCCACGATGCTCCCTATCGATAGTAAAGACCGCAATCAACGCAATAGGTGCGGAAAAAGGACCAAGAACTATAAAAAGGACTAACGAAAGGACAAACCAGAACACCTCGGAAAGTGCGGGAAACATATCTCTTACGTCCTGAACTCCCTCCGCTCCAAACATTCTCATTTTCCTACACTCAGTAGCTGTCATCATAATGAACCTCCTTGCCAAATGGCTAACGTGTTACTATTTCCTTTACAGCTTAATTAGCAAGGGTCATGCCACTCCTGTTGTTACATGGAAATGACATTGTTCATTAATTAATATATGACGCAATTACAGAAAGATATGACACTACACAAAGGACAGTATCACACAAAATCATTCGTCAGGAGTATTGCTCAGGGAGAGAAATGCGCCCCAAGTACCACAAATGCAAGGCGCATTTTGCGTCCTTCGGGGAGCATGTTAACATGCTGTAATCAGGGTAGAATATTATCAGTGAGGCAGGGGCAAGAAATCAGGAGCTAAAATCTTAAGTCAGAGTCATGTATTACAATCAAAATAACTGTGTGTTTTCAGGAAAATACAACAAGATGCTACCCAAAGGACATATTTTGCGTCCTAATAATGTAGCCTTTTAATCCAGGGAGGGAGGAGCGATAATACAGGATCATACTGTACCAGGCTGCAGGACACAACCCGGTACAGTATGCACAAACTCATACACAAAAAATCAATGCCCGCTCGTATTCTCTTTGTCTTCGGAACCACCAACTAGTCGAGCATGACCACGAACACCAATGTGGCAGGTAGTGCAACGAGTATCGGAAGCAAATGCTGTACTGCCGTCGTGGCAGGCCCCACAGTAACTACCCTCGTAAAGTGCTGCCATAGTAAAATCATCAGCCTCCTCTGCAACCCCTGCCTCCATCTCAAAGAGATCGTCATGGCAGGAATCACAATCGAGGCCAGCATCCATCGTATGTGTTTTGTGATTAAAAACTACTGATTTAACAGGCTTCACCCAAATAATAGGCTCTAGAGGGCCGTAGGTATCCTCGTCATAGTCACTCTCTGACGCTTGAACGCCTCCGGCTTTCATAAGTGCACCGGTCAACAGGAAACCGCCCAGGACCATAAAAAGCAGAATTTTCTTCATCGTGTTCTCCTTAAAAACAAAAAAGATGCCCAGACCAATTATCTGCCTGGGCCAGTCCTTTAGGCGTTTATATAAAAGATATTTGGAATGGCACCAGTTTCAGGTCGCAGTACCCAAACCATAGTTTCCGGAGCATGGACTAATTGGAACACCCTGCTATCAGTGTCAGCAAGATTACCAAAAACTCTTACATCAGCAGGACAGGCCTCAGAACAGGCAGTGGTTTCCATACCTTTTGAAAGTCTGGTATCCCAACAGAAGTTGCACTTATCAACAGCGCGGGTCTCTTCTTTAAAGTATCTCGCATTATAGGGACAAGCAGTCATACATGTTTTGCAACCGATACACCGACTCGGCTTCATTACCACGATCCCGGTTTTTTCATCCTTCCAGGTAGCAGTAGTCGGACAGACACGAACACAAGGAGGCCGATTACAGTGATTACAAAGGACCGGCATAAAGATGGTCTCATACTCATCCCCTGTCAGGGCACGTCTTCTTTCCAGAATAGTTGTTCGGTATCCATACTCAGGGACGCTATTTGTCTCGACGCAAGCTTCCTTACATCGCTCACAATCTATGCACAATCGTTCGCGAATTACCATAGTATAGTGTGGATTATAAGGATATTTCCCCGGCTCAGGTACAACGCCAGATGATGCATTCGCGTTCCGTACTGACGTGAGGGAAAGAACAGAACCTCCAAGGTATACACCCGTAACAGCTAACCCAAGCTTCAGAAATTTTCGTCGCTCGGCAGAAGTTATGGTAGACATATCCTCACTTTCGAGCTGCTCTAACTCATCAATTTTCATTCTCGTACTCCGTATTATTCCACCTGTTAAGACGGTGGCCCAAATTAGTGAAACCTTGCCAGCCGCCCAAAGGTCTCATATAGTCGGCTAGATATACGCCTTATTTTTTAGTGGTTCTCAGAGATATGCCCGCGGAACATTTTTTCACCCATTAAAAAGAGCAGGCCGCAAAAACCCATGCCTCCCAGAACTACGAGATTTTCATGCAGACTAGGTACATAAGTAACAAGCTCGGGGTAATCAACCAAGCCCATCCCATGGAAATGGGGTACAATCTGCCCGACTATTACCAGATCATAACGCATAAAGAAAATACCTATCATACCAGCAAGGGATGCAATAAACAATGCGTTCATATTACGGCCCTTTACTGCAAGTATTATACAAAACGGAATTATCATACCAAGTGCTACCTCTCCAAGCCAGAAATTTGTGCTGTACTCACCACTAATAAGAGACATCATGGCAGCATACTTTCCTGGGGGATGACCAGTAATACCCGTAATCATTTTCCAGCTAGTGAAGAAAACAATTACTGCCATCATCAACGCCCCAAACTTGGCCACACTTGCAAGTGACTCTTTCATTGAATCACTCATCTTCCAGCCGTTAAACTTGTAGGCAAGATATGTAAAAAAGATAATGGCTACGCAACCAGACATGGCAGCAGAGGTAATAAAATAAATTGGCATATACGGACCGTGCCAGAATTCACGACCATTCAAAAGACCAAAGACTGCGCCGAGATTAGAATGAGCAACAACACCAGTAAGAAGTCCTGCAAGTCCAAATGCTGTGGCTACTTTATGATTCTCAAGCTGCAGCATGACAAACTCAATCATCATGAAAAACAGATAAGCGCCATATAAAGTACCCATCCACCAGATGTTTGACGTAGGATTAGCACCTATCACATTGCCCACTGGCATTCGCCAGGAGTTTTCAATCTCAAACGCTATAACAAGAAACCCTGCAACAATTGTTGCAATTGACATAAAAACAGCCCGTTTAGCTATCGGATTAAAGTTCTCAAAACCAAAAACATGTCCGATTGATGATACAATACAGAGGCCTGTAGAGGTGACCACGAAAAAGACATACGCAGCAATCAAGATTCCCCACGGTACCTCACGGCTAACCCCAAACGTGTGCTCATGGCCAACGTAAATTGAATGAATGCCCGCCGCCACACCAAGCACGGTCAGCAACCCCATAAGGCCGATTGCCAGGTTGTATTTCCCGGATACCGGGACCTCCAAACCACCTTCCTGTGGAAGGACTGCTGCCAACAAACTGTTCATCGCTCTGCTCCTTGTTGCATTTCTAGCCAAATGCATCTGCTTCAAATAAAGACTGAATAACCTTCTGCTCCCAGTGATGCACCACTACAGTGAACCTGTTATGGCATAAAAGCATTCAGCCACCTGTATCGTAAATAAACCGTCTATCAAAGGCGGAGAAATAGCCTACCTGTCACTCGAGTTTTCTATTGAAATGCACAGTGAAGAAGGACTCTCTTCTATCCTGAAAATTGCTCCTAATTTCAACACCAAAAGCACATAATCCGTAATAATCATGCAAGTGGCATATACCACAAGTGTCCATCAACACTGAAAATGTGCACGCTGTGGTACTTAAGAAATCTATTTAACTGTTTTCTTTACCTGACATTACTTCCATCTTTATACTACGCCGTCAAGTTTTTATTCTGTGCATGTACCAAAAACTTTTCGCACATAAGCATATCAACAGAACCTTAGCCTTACGCACTCTTTCAACTAAATTTGAATGTCAGAAGAATCCTAAGACATAACGACCTAAACTTTAAATAAATACAGTATTATACAAACGGAGGCAGAGTCGCCCCTTAGGAGTACACTGCATACCTGCCAGTGACAAAATATGAACGCTACACATAACTACCACATTGCCGTACGGTTCATTGCGAGTTCTTATGGCTGGAACAGAAGACTCCATTCGAGCTATAACAATGACGTCGTTAATGTAGGCTGGAGATTGCGAAGGTGTTCTGCCCGGGTTGTTCTTCGAGCCATTTCCGTCCATCAGCTTCTAGCAACTCATCTGCTTCAACAGGGCCAGTAGAACCGGAACCATAAAGTACCGGAGGCAAGGCAATTTCACGTAACCGGTCAATATATTCCCAACTTGCCTCTATCCAGTCATGTCTCGGGAAAAGATTGTGCTCACCTTGCATAACATTATACAGAATCGATTCATACGCCTCAGGGGTGTTGGGGCCAAAATGACAGCTGTGGCAAAAATCCATCAGCACGGACTCGGTCCCGCTATGCCCTCCTGGTTTCTGTACGTTGAATGAAAGGGCAATTCCTTCGTCGGGTTGAATGCGAATAGTAATCATATTAGGTTCCATCGCATTCTGAATGATATGCCTACGACGCTGTTTGAATACAATTTTAATATCTGCCCTTCGCTCGGCAAGACGTTTCCCCGTACGCAGGTAAAAAGGTACCCCCTGCCAGCGTTCAGTATCGACATAGAGTCGAAGAGCCGCAAATGTTTCGGTAATCGAATCATGAGTAACTCCATCTTCTTGTCTATATGCTATAACCTTTTCTGAAGACACCTCGCCAGCTCCATACTGCCCGAGAACGATATCATCGTGTTTAAGTGGCCTAAGATTTCTCAAGACATTTACGGCCTCCTCCCTTACACCATCAGCGACCCCTTCGGGTGGTGGTTCCATAGCGATAAAAGAGAGTAGCTGGAGCAAATGGTTCTGAATCATATCCCGTACAGCCCCACTCTTATCATAGTAGCCAGCTCGTTTCTCAACACCAAGAGTTTCTGAAACGGTTATTTGTATGTGGTCGATAGCCCTATTCCTCCATGAACCTGAAAATATCTCATTAGCAAACCTCAGCGTCAGGATATTCTGAACCAACTCCTTGCCAAGATAATGATCTACACGGTAAATCTCATCCTCATGCAGAACACTTTGGATATGGGCATTCAACTGCCTGGCACTCTTAAGATCTTCACCAAAAGGTTTTTCAAACACGACTCTTCTCCAGCCATCAACAAATTTCAACGAACCTATCAGCTGAGCAGTCTGCTGAAATGCCGTAGTAGGAAGAGCGAGATATATAAGGAGGTTAGCTGTGCAACCATAGCGTTGTCTCACACGGGTAATACCCTCAACAAAATCATCAACACTGCTTTTAGCGGAATCATATTGAAAATACTCTATTCGTCGAAGGAGATCCTGCAGTACGTCGCTATCCACCTTTGAGATATATTTTTCTGGCGAGAGAACATCAATAAATTCGTCTTGTGTAAGATCTTTACGACCAACACAGACAATAGGAGTACATTGCGTAAGACGTTTTTTCTGTACCAGATGATACAGAGACGGGATGAGCTTTCGCCGTGCAAGATCTCCGGTTGCTCCGAACAAAAGAATCATCTGAGATTCTATTTTCATGGGGTTGGGACCTCCAAGTCAGTTAACACATAAAGGTGGTTTAATTTGGTCATGACCTTAGCAGGACATTCAACATCTGAAAGATAGATATTGAAAAAATTCTGCAACGCATTGGTCTTGGAATGTCCAATAAATAGAAGTATTCCCGTATCAGACCGGCGAATCAACTCGTAGCTGGCAGACACCCTACCAGCAGGGGGTTTTGGCGCGTCATCAATTAGAAGAAAGCCGCTTGATGAGTTTTCAACAGAATGATGATTCGGAAAAAGCGATGCTATATGACCGTCCTCGCCGCTACTGGCAAGAACGAGATCAAAAGATCCACCCAGATAGTCCAACTCTTCTTTATATTTCTGTACACTCTGTTCCAAATCATTCGGATCGAAATTGAACGGGTGATAGGTAGGATGTGGCACATTGCTTCCCAGGTGTTCGAGGATCAATTTATAGTTACTTTCAGGATGATCCGACGGCACCAGCCGTTCATCAAGCAGAAAAACATGAATCTGCTCCCAAGGCAATTCAAACATCCTAAGATTCTTAAATATTTCTGAAACACTACGTCCACCAGGAACAGCGATAACTGCCCGCCCTTTTTGCTTGATACAAGTGTTAATGATAGTAAAGAGTAGCTCTGCAACCTTCTCGGCCAGTAATTTTCGATTCCCCTGAATTATCATTTCCTCACCTTCTCTTTTTTTCAGCGGTTATGTAATGAAGTAAACAGCGAGTTAAGCAGAAACAGTAATCAGGAAAAATATTTTTTTCATATTGCCATGCATTTTTACAGTCACTTCCCTCAAATCTCGGGTAAGATGTCGGCTATATTAGCATACAATCTACCTTTGATTTCCTTCTACCAGAATCCTCGCAGCCAGATATTCCATGAAAAAAACATCTGCTTTCAAACAGTTTATTCTCACCGTTTCAGTTATCGCCATTGCCTTTTCCTGCGTTCTATCCTTTGTCTATGTCGATCGGCTCAAAGTTGAAATACGCGATAAATTTGACGGTGAACGATGGGCAATTCCAGCGGCTATCTATGCCCGCCCCCTTGAGTTGTACGCAGGATTACAGTTATCTCCGGACCTGCTCGAGAAAGAGTTAGAACTCGCTGGATACCGCAAAGAAAACCCTATAAAGAGCCCTGGTGGATACACCAGAAAAGGGACGACATTCCATCTGGTCACTAGAGACTTCATGTTCCCTTCAGGACTTGAAAAATCCGCTGCGGTTCGCGTTTCCATTGCGGGAACCACAGTTAAAAAATTGCAGTCTATGCCTAGTGGTGAGCAACTGCCTACTGTCCGTCTCGACCCTGCAAGAATTGGCAGTTTTCATCCACTTGTTCATGAAGACAGAATCGTCCTGAAATCATATGAGATTCCACAATTGCTTAAACAGACTCTCATCAGCGTGGAAGATCAGCATTTCTATGATCATCACGGGGTTTCAGCTATCGGCATAATCCGTGCTATGATTGCAAACATCAAAGCCGGAAAAATGATTCAAGGCGGCTCTACACTCACTCAACAGCTCGTAAAAAACTTTTTCCTCACTCGCGACCGAACACTTTCTCGTAAATTACAGGAAGCGATTATGGCTATTATTCTTGAGCATTACTACACAAAAGATGAAATTCTAACGGCCTACATCAACGAGGTGTTTCTCGGTCAGGATGGAGGTCGTGCAGTACACGGCTTCGGCCTGGCAAGCCAGTTTTTTTTCCGCCGGGACATCAATGACCTCTCTCCTGCCCAGATTGCTACGTTAGTAGGTATGGTTAAAGGCCCTTCCTACTATGACCCACGACGTAATCCTGAAAACTGTCTGGCCAGGCGTAAAATTGTGCTTGGGCTGATGCTGTCTGAAAAACTGATCAACGAAGAGACATTTATACTAGCTAAATCTCAACAGCTCACCGACGTGGTAACTCAGAAAAATGGTTTTAACAGATTTCCAACATTTCTGGACCTGGTCAGACGACAGCTAACGAATGAGTATAAAGAAGAAGATTTGAAAAGTGATGGGTTGAAGATTCTGACAACGCTCGACCCACAGATTCAATGGAAAATGGAAGCACGTATAAAAAGCTCCGTATCAGCACTAAGAAAACGTACTGGCCACAAAGATCTCCAGGTTGCCATGGTTATCACCAGCAGAGAAGATGGTGAAGTCCAGGCAATTACCGGCGATTATAATCCGACACAAAATGGGTTTAACAGAGCTCTTGACGCACAGCGGCCCATTGGTTCCCTGATCAAGCCTGCCATTTATTTAAGTGGTCTTCAACACGGTTACACATTGGCCTCACCACTCATGGATACTGCAATTAATCTTAAAAGCGGTGGCAAGAACTGGAAACCCGATAATTATGACCGAAAAGAACATGGTCGTGTCGCTTTTTATACCTCACTCGCCAAATCATATAATCTAGCCACGGTTAACCTTGGAATGGGTATTGGCCTTGAGAATGTGATTTCTACTGTGAACACGATGGGATACGATAAAGCAATTCAGCCCTATCCTTCCATGTTACTTGGCTCTACTGAAATGTCTCCCTATCAGGTTAATCAAATGTACCAGACCATCGCTTCAGGTGGTTTTTATGTCCCACTTCGATCAATCCGCAGTGTAATGGCTCAGGATGGCCTATTGCTCACTCGTTATGGTATTGAGGTAGAACAACGCTTTCAACCAGAAGAGATCTTCCTTCTAAATCATGCCCTTGAGCGGGTTATAACTGAAGGGACTGCCAGTCGACATAAATTTTCAGGAAAAAACCATTATGCAGGGAAAACTGGAACATCCAATGACCTGCGAGACAGTTGGTTTGCTGGTTACTCCGATACGCTAATGGCAACTGTGTGGCTTGGCCGCGATGACAACAAAAGTACGTCACTTAGTGGTTCAAGTGGTGCTCTAACTGTATGGGGCAATGTCATGGAGCACACCAGCCATCCCTCCTTTGGTCTGACTGAGCCAGATCAAATTGAGTGGGTACGCGTTGACACTAAAACGTTAGAGGCAACCTCCATCCCTGGCAGCAACAGTACGGTATTGCCATTTATTAGTGGCACTGAACCAGTGGCCACTTGGTCTGCACCAACTATAAATATAGAAACCATAGAGCATAAAGCACGTAGCCTCTGGGATTCACTGAACGACTTAATCAATTAAAATATCGTGGAAACAAAAAACATGACTACTGTAGCTGCAGATAGATTGAGAATTTTTTACAGATTGCTCCCCTTTATCATTCTGACTCTTTTCACACTCAATGGCTGTGCCGTAAAGCACCCAGTTCAGCAACCACCCGATAGTAAAACATCTCCACCTGCAACATCCCAACCTTCTGTGCCCCCCAAAATCTCTCAGCCATTACCTTCTGTGCAACCTCAGAAACCCAGCACAGAATCATACATCCCAAAAACCGGCCCTGCTGGCTCACTTTACGCTTCAGCACAAGATGCAATGAGTCGTGGTAATTATCAGCAGGCTGAAATCACGTTGGAACGCGCATTACGTATTGAACCCCGAAATGCCCATTACTGGTACACCATGGCTCAAGTAAAATACAAACAAGGGCAATATTCACAAACTGTACATCTCTGTTCAAAATCTAAAACTTTTGCTGGAAAAAACAGTTCACTCATACGTCTTAATGACTCACTTAAACAGAAAGCAAAACAGCAAATCACTCAATAAGACAAATTATGCTATCAAAGGAGCAGTCGTAACCGCCCTGACAAGGATTTAGCACTGATTCTACTGTAATAGCTACAAAACTATTTCACCATAAAGCATGTACATGATATTCTGTATGCAGAAGTGGACAAAATGCTTTTAAGCTAACACTATCTGACCTGATGCAAATTTCGGTATACAATTACGATCTGCAGGAGTTTACTTTATGGCACAAATAGAGTGGGATGATGCATTCACGTTAGGTAATGACGCTATCGACCGACAGCACAGAAAATGGATTGAACTCTATAATACACTGGACGGACTTTTGTCAGTAAATGAGATTGTTCTTCCGACAACCGGTACGCACATTGATGCTTTGCAAATCATGCAGGAATATACCCTCTATCATTTTCGTTATGAAGAAAATATTATGGCAAACGCTGGGTACCCAGGTCTCTCTCAGCATTGGAGACTTCATAAAGATTTTGATTACAAAATCTTTGCCTATTTGCGTAAAATGGAGATGGGAAAAATGTTCTCCAACACAGAGTTATTGGATTTACTGCGAAAATGGCTTATTGACCATATCCTCCATGAGGATATGAGAGTGAAACAGTATCTTGGGAAAAAGCCAACAAACAGCCAGAATGGAGGAGAATAAACATGTTCACCATCCTGGCATAGCTGCCTTTTTCTCTTAGTGCCTTGTCGATATCTATTTATCGTAAGGTCAATCCAGTTCTCTCACTCGTTACTTCACCAATCAACGACGCGTATCCTAATCCGGTAGAGTGTAAATCCTTTAACAAGAGTCCGGCCTGATCAGCTGGCAAGGCTAAAAGTAATCCTCCTGATGTTTGAGGATCATACAAGAGTTCCTCCTGGTCACTGCTTAGTGTTCGTGACATACGAAAGCTATGTCTGGCAACCAATGCTCTGTTTGCCGCATTACTACCTGTTGTTTGGCCACGCTTGTACATTTCAGAGGCTCCGGCATAAAATGGCAATCCCTGGTAATTAATACAAATGTGTGTGTTACTGCCTATAGCCATTTCTATAGAATGACCAAGAATTCCAAAACCAGTCACATCGGTACAACTGTGCAGATCATACCGAAGAGCCAATTCCATGGCTTTACCATTGAGAGAAGCAATAATCGGCAAAGTCTCCGTTGCAAGGTCGGAAAACGTGTACTTCCCTGCCCTGACGGCGTTGAATAACACTCCTGAACCGATAGGTTTGGTTAAGATCAATGCATCTCCAGGCTGTGATCCTGCATTGGTGATGATTCGTTCTGGATGTACTACACCATTAACACATAACCCATATTTGGGTTCGTTATCATCCACAGAATGCCCTCCGACAAGACAAGCACCCGCCTCCATCACCTTATCGTGCCCTCCCTGCAATATCTCTCGTAACACCCCCATATCAAGTTTTTTAGATGGAAACATCACGAGATTAAGCGCAGTAAGAGGCTTTCCACCCATGGAGTAAACGTCGGAGATAGAATTGGCAGCAGAAATCTGCCCAAACCAATATGGGTCATCAACTGGTGGCGTTATGAAATCTACTGTGTTAATCATCGCCACATCATCGGAGATTCGATAAACAGCAGCATCGTCAGACGTTTCTATTCCTACCAGCAGATTTTTATCATCAGGTTTTGAAAATCCAGCAAGTGCATCCGACAAGTCCGTCGGACCAATTTTTGCTGCTCAACCACAAGTTCTGGCAAGACTGGTAAGTGTTTTCTTTTTAAAAAAAATCAAAGAGTTCTCCTTTATATCTTTCAAGTAATTCTTCTGTTTGTAAATTGCACAGAATAATATAATCCCTTTATTACATATTCATACTCCTGAATGATGAAAAGGATTGATTTGAACTCCATAAAAGACATGTTCAGAGCATTTTGATATTACAATTTACAGCTTGAAAATATGATGATTAGCTAAACATGGTGGAAGAAGGCCAGGAAGGCGGTTAAGTAGGGAGGAAGGGGAAATAATAAATATGTATCTGCGATTGTTCCCTACCGCAACACAAAGGAGGAAAAATGCGGCAGGGAACGAGTAAATCCTTAACAGTTTAATTACGCTGGATATTTACCCTCAATATAATCTTTCAAATATCTATTTTCTACATGCTTTTCTTTCATTTGTGCTTTGACTACATCACCAATTGAAACTAAGCCTACAAGTGCTCCATCATCAAGGATTGGTATATGACGGACACGATTTTCAGTCATAATATTTTGGATATAGTCTACATCATCTTCTGGTGTAGCAACGATAAGCTCTTTTATCATTACCTCATTAACACGCATCTCCGGAACTCTATCAAGATTCGTATGAACAGCGTTCAGAACATCATTTGGTGCAACGATACCAAGAATGTTGTCAAAATTATCAACAACCAACAAAGAACCAACTTTATTTGCGAAAAATATTGCCATTACATCCACCAACAGACTATTTTCATTAGTGGTGACAACTCTTGTTCCTTTAACCTGTAAAATATCTTTAACTTTCATTATATATCACTCCTTTGATTCCCATTATCTGATTTACTTCACAGCGAGTAATGGAATTTTTTCCTGATTTCTCTCAAATTATAGCAATACAGGAAAAAACCCGATTGCGAAAACACAAACCGCCAAAATCATAGTACCAACTGGCGCAAGGGTCATACCTTCTATTGCAAAATTATCCTCAGGCTCTTTGAAGTACATAATAATAATCAATCGTAGGTAGTACCACATTGAAAGAATACTTGATACGATACCTAGCACCGCAAGCAACATCTGATCAGCTCTTATGGCATCTGCAATGATGTAAAACTTACCAAAAAATCCAGCTGTTGGTGGAATACCAGCCATGGAAAGCATAAATATGGTAATTGCTGCAGCAGAATAAGGCCGTATCTTTGCCAGCCCCTTAAAATCATCAAAGCTGTCTCGACGCTCTCCTTCTCCACCAAGATATGATAGAGCAGCAAAAACACCCAGTGTAGCTACGGCATAGGCAGCCAGGTAGAAAAGAATAACACCACCGTTAAAATGCTCTGTACCAACTGCCACTAAGGCAATGAGTAAATAACCACTGTGAACAATTCCTGATGCTGCCAACATTCTTTTCAAGGAGTTCTGGGCAATCGCTATGAGATTACCGGCAAACATCGTCAACACGGAAACATAGAACAAGTAGTCAATCCAGACGTCCTTCATAGCACCATCAAGGACCAGGAAATTGGCAAAGACAGCAAAAATGGCTGTTTTAACAGCTGTTGCCATAAACCCAGTCACTGGCAGAGGTGCGCCATCATAAACGTCTACAACCCATGCGTGAAAAGGAAATGCTGCAATCTTGAACAAAAATGACGCCACCACTAGCAGTGTACCTGCAGCCAGAACTGGACTACCTAGAAAATTATTTTCCGAAAGGTACTGAGTAATACCAGCGAATTTGGTAGTGCCTGCACCACCATAGATCAGTGCGGCACCCATGGTGAAAAAAGCTCCAGCAAATGCACCAAGCATCAGATATTTAAGAACAGCTTCAGACCGTTTAACATTTGCACGATCGTATCCAACAAGTACATATATCGCCAGAGACATGATCTCTAATGCAATGAACAAAGTGATTAGTTCTGCTGACATAGTCAGTAACAACATGCCGCATGCAGCAAATAGCATAAGGCTGTAAAACTCAAGTGAACAAAGCTCATTCTTGGTAAAATAGGTTTGGGCTATTATGCAACTGAAAAAACCACAGGCCAAAATGATAAGCCCTGCAACTTTTGTAAAAGTATTTGCGACAAGCATACCATTGAACACAGACTCATACGGTAGCGAATTACCTGAAATGCTCACCATGAGTTGTACCGCGAATGCAAGAGCAAACACACCCATTCCAACCAGAGCAGTATTCCCTTCACTCAAGTTTTCCATTGAAGCCATCAACATGAGCGTTATTGCTCCTGCTGCAACCACAAGTAATGGAAGTATTACGATAAAATCCAGCATAATCTGTCACCCGGCCTCAATTCTTTTCCTGTGTTTGTTCCAGTACCGGAACTGTGGTATCCGCCAGCTGCTGCTGAACGGCGTTGACTGATGCAATCTGTAGCTGTGCTGCGGGAGTCACCTTCGCAAGAAACGGTTGGGGGAATATTCCCATATATACAATGAGAAGAATTATGGGCAAAATGGTTAGGGTTTCAATGGCTGAGAGATCCTTGAACCCTTCTGTTCGCTCATTATTCTTTTCAAAAAACACCCTCTGAAACATCCACAGCATATAACAAACGCCTATAATAAGTGTAGTTCCAGCCAATACGCCAATAGCTACGTTGAACTTAACCGCACCGAGAATAATAAGAAATTCACCAATAAAACCACTTGTCCCAGGCAATCCAACAGAAGCTAGCATTGCCACAGCGAAGAAGACTGCAAAAATAGGTGCCTTGTAGGCGATACCACCTAGATCTGTAATGGTTCTTGTTTCCGTACGTTCTTCTATGATGCCCAATAGTAGGAACAGAACACCGGTACTTGTAGCATGAGCTACGATTTGATAAAGGGTGCCGGTTAACGCTTGAAGATTCATACAGAACACACCAAGTGCAATTACTCCCATATGCGAAGCAGATGAAAAAGCCAGCATGCGTTTAAAATCTTTTTGGCCAATAGCAGCAATTCCACAGTACATCATTCCAATAACGCCAGAATACGCTAAGACCAGTGCATAACGTGCAAAATCTTCAGCAAAGATCGGCAACACAAATCGAATTACGGCATATACACCAATTTTTGCCATAATTGCTGAAAGAAGAAAGGTTGCTGCTGTTGGTGCTTCTGTATATGCATCTGGCAACCAGGTATGAAATGGAAAAAGTGGAATTTTGATAGCAAAGGCAAGCATAAAGAAGACAAATGCTGCTGTTGCTGCAGGCCCTGTAAGATTTAGAGCTGTAAGTTCAGCTATGTCGAAGCTCCAGATACCAGCCTGGGCATGATATGCTACACCCACATAAACAATCGCGGCCAACATAAATAATGACCCAGCAATAGTATACAGGGTAATCTTCAGGGTAGCCGAGAGTCTGTTAGGACCTCCATAAAGACCAATCATGAAGAAAATTGGCAGCAACATAACTTCCCAGAAGATATAGAATACTATCATATCTGCTGCTGCAATAGCACCAATCATAGCGCCTTGGGCGATCAGTAAGTTAGCATAAAAACCTTTGCTTTTAGTCTTCAACAACAGGTAGACCATGGGGAAAAGGCAGGCACCGGCCATGAGGATTAAAAGGGAAATACCATCAACACCCAGGCTGTAATTTATTCCCACATATTCGAACCATTGTGTTTTCTCAACAAATTCAAGGCCACCGCTCCCTGAAAAATTGAAATAAACCCTCAATCCGAGAATAACAACCAAAACTGATGCCACAAGACCACCAGCTCGTGCAGCCTCCTTGCCGATAGGCAATACCAATAACCCTAACCCTGCAAAAATAGGGAGAAAGATCATAACTGAAAGAGTATTCTCAAACATTATTCCACCTTTACAAATTCAGGGAGCGGGAAATCATTATACTCAAGACACTGAGCCCGATTACCATGTAAATTGCATACACCCGTACAAATCCAACTTGAACAACCTTGAACGCATTTGACAGCGCATTATAGAGCCAGACTAATGCTTTAACTGGAGCATCAGTAACCGATGAATCCAATCTGTTCGAAATTGCAGATCCAATCGACTTGTATGGAGCAACGATGAGCTTATGATAAACCTCATCAACAAAGAACTTATTGTAGGCAAAGTCTGCAAGTCCTGAGTAAAATGGCTCCGCAGCTTCTTTTTCTGCATATTTTTTCCAGGCTACAAAAATACCTGCGGCAAAGGCTAATATTGATGTACCTACAGCCACTATCTCAACCCAGATACTTACATGCGGATGATGCTCGGCAAGACTTGGAGCAAGCCAGTGGGACACCTGTAAGTTGCCACCAAAAATCGATGGTATATTCAGGTAACCGGCAAACATTGCGCCAAATGCCAAGATGATAAGAGGTACCGTCATTACCTTGGGTGACTCATGGGCGTGTTCAAAAGCGTGCTCATCTCTTGGTTTGCCATGGAAGACAATAAAAAACATTCTAAATGTATAATAGGCAGTCATTGCTGCAACCAACACACCGACAAACCAGATACCGCTATGACCTGACGCTAAAGCTGAGAAAAGAATCTCATCTTTACTAAAGAATCCTGAAAATGGAGGACAACCGGAAAGGGCAAGACAGCCTATTAACATGGTCCAATAGGTTATAGGCATTTTCGATTTCAAGCCACCCATCTTCCAGATATCCTGCTGATGATGAAGAGCATATATAACTGAACCGGCGCCAAGAAAAAGCAGAGCTTTAAAAAAGGCATGTGTGAAGACATGAAAGATACCTGCTGAATACGCTGCAACACCAACACCTGCAAACATGTAACCTAACTGGCTGACAGTTGAGTAGGCCAGAATCTTTTTGATATCACGCTGGAAACAACCAAATATCGCTGCCAGTAGTGCTGTCAAAATCCCTATCCAGGCAACAATACTTCCTGCAAGCGGGACTTCTACATAAAGAAAACTAAACCGAGCAACCATATAGACACCAGCTGTGACCATGGTTGCGGCATGTATAAGTGCAGAAACCGGGGTAGGACCAGCCATAGCATCTGGTAACCAGACATAGAGAGGTATCTGAGCAGACTTACCAGTTGCGCCGACAAAAAGGAGCAAACAAATGGCTAGGCCTATGCCTGGAGTAATTTGATGTGCATTTGCCCTAAGGGACATGTAATCAAATCCACCAGAACCAATCGCCCAGAAAAGAAAGGACATACCCAGCACAAAACCGAGGTCCCCAATCCTGTTAACGATAAACGCTTTGTTCCCAGCCAACACATTATCTGTATCTGTGGAATAGTAGCTGATAAGAAGATAAGAGCAAAGACCAACACCTTCCCATCCGACAAACATGACCACTGGTCCGCTGCCAAGTACGAGTATCAGCATTGAGCCGAGAAAGAGATTTAAATAAGCGAAAAATTTACCGAAGTTCTCGTCCTTTGACATATATCCAACAGAATAGATATGAATCAATGTTCCGATGAACGTGACAAATATCAACATCAGGGAACTGAGAGGGTCAGCAAAAAAACCCATGGAAACCTCAAACTCGCCAACCTGCATCCAGGTATAAACATCTTGTACAAGATAACGAGCCTCTTCTGGCAGTGCTTTCAAGCCAAAGTATGTTCTTAAGGCAAGAATGAATGCCAGTGCAGGTCCTACACAGGCAATGATACCGTACACTTTTTCAGAAATTGGCCTAAGCTTACACGTAGCTAAGTGCATAAGCCCCATGATCAGAGCGCCTAGCAACGGTAGTAAAGGAATGTACACAAGGTATGTGGCATTATGTTCCATCTTATTATCCTCTTAACAGGCTGAACACATTTGTATCCAGGTTGCCTTTATGCTTATGCAGGAGAATTACGACTGCCAAAGCCAGCGCCGCTTCTGCAGCAGCAACCGCCATGACCATAAGTGCCAGAACATGACCGTCCATATTTTCATGAAGCCTCGCCAGAGCTACAAAAGCCAAGTTGGCGGCGTTAAGCATCAGTTCGATAGACATGAATACAGTGAACACATTACGCCGAGATATAACGCCTAGTAACCCGATGCAAAAGAGGACGATACTCAATGAGAGATAGTTCAGAATCATGCTCTGCCCTCCCTTTTACCTGCCAGCACAACTGCACCTACAAGTGCAACCAGCAATAGAATTGAGACAATTTCAAATGGCAACAGCCAATCAGTAAACAGGACCATACCAACTTCCTTTACTCCACCGAACCCGTTACCTAAGATTTGTGCATCTGCAGCTGGTAACTTCTTTACAACTTGTAAAAGAAACAGTGCCAGAGGTGCAATTGCTACTGCGCCACCACCTAAGTAGAACCAGCGGTTTGACTCATCCGGCAAATCTTTCTCACCAATATTTAAAAACATAATGATAAAGAGGATGAGCGACATGATTGCCCCGGCATACACGATGAGTTGAATAGCAAATATCAGTTTCGCTGAAAGCAAGGCAAAGAGACCGGCAAGTGCTATAAGAGTGATGATAAAACTCATCGCTCCGTTCATCGGATGCCTCAGCAATACCAGCCCTGCAGCTCCAGCTACAGCAAGACCTGCAAATGTGGAAAAGAGTATCGTTGAAACCATGATATCAGCATCCTCCCTTCTTGTATTCTTCTTCAGAAAAAGCACCGGGAGTTGTCAATAGCTCATCAAGCCCGATAAGCATTTCCTCCTTAGAGTGGCCTGTAACTGAATAAATCCCGGTATCCATTCGGATAGCATCCATTGGACATGCTTCAACACAGTAGCCGCAGTAAATACATTCCAGCAGATCAATGTCAAAGCGAACGGGCAGTTTCTCTGATATACCATCAGTCCTCTCACCCGCCTCTATCATAATGCAGTTCGATGGACAATTAGTCTGGCACATGAAGCACGCCACACATTTAACAGTGCCGTCTTCATGGGTAGTCAAGCGATGACGTCCCCTCCAGCGTGCGGTAATTTCCGGTTCAACTTCAGGATAATGCCTGACATAGAGTTTTTTATTATCGAGCAAGTTCCTGAAAAAGTGTCCGAAAGTAACCAGCATTCCTTTTACTATCTCGACCAGATACAACTGTTCTAGAAACGTTCCACCCTTCCGCTCAATTACTTTTACTTTAATACTCATAAAAGATTCCCTTAGGTCAGAGCCACGACGACTGCACTGGTAATAAAAATATTTAACAGAGCCAGAGGCAGAAGCTTCTGCCACCCGAGTTTCTGCAACTGATCATAACGGAACCTGGGAAGGGTCCACCGAACCCAGATGTAGACAAAACACATCAGGAAAGTCTTGAACAGAAAACATCCCATTTGCAGTAGCGCCACCAGAATTCTACTACCAGCACCGCCTGATGAGAAAATCAGAAACCCGACAAATATTACCTCAAGAATTATAACGAGACTCCAGATCAGCTTTGCATATACGTTTGCTTCCCGAATTCGAGGATCATTTGGTCGGTCATAATGGCTCAGATTGCTTCTCTTCATCCAAGCCACGAAGTAATAGGCAGCAGCTGGTATTGCGAGCATCAGCATAAAAACTACGGGTTTGGAGTGATTGACCAAAGTCTCAGTGGTAAACCAAGGAATCTGATAACTACCGAAATACAACGTGACGATCAGAGCTGAAGAGGCAAACATTGCAACATATTCACCCATGAAAAACAGGGCAAACTTCATAGAACTGTATTCTACATGAAAGCCTGCAACGATTTCACTCTCACCTTCTGCAAGGTCAAAAGGAGTTCTATTCGTTTCAGCAAACGCAGCAATAATGAAAATAATCACTCCAAGTGGTTGCAGGAATACGCCCCACATTGGTATGAACCCGAACAAGAGCTGCCCTTGGAACTCTGCCATTTCGCTAAGATTTACTGTACTGTACACGGTTAACAGAGAAACAATAGCTAGTCCCATTGGGATCTCATAGCTGATAACCTGTGCAGCTGCTCGGAGTCCACCAAGAACGCCGTACTTATTGTGGGAAGACCATCCCGCCAAAATTATGCCATACACACCAAAACCTACTACGGCCATAAACCAGAGGATACCAAGATCCATAGGAATGGCTTGCATGATATAGCTGTTGTCGCCTATCAAAAGTGTGTCTGCAAACGGCACTACCGCAAAGGAGAGAATTGCAGTAATAAAGACCAAAGATGGGGCCAGAATAAAGTAAAACTTATGCTTAATATGCCCTGGAACAACATCTTCTTTGAAAATTAGTTTCACAGCATCAGCAATGTTCTGAATCAGGCCTGCCGCCCTGAATCCCATAACATGACAGCGGTTAGGTCCTGAACGATCCTGGAAATAACCAGCTCCACGTCGCTCCATCCACACCAGTACAGCCACAAATGAGAGCGGCACAAAAGCACCGAAGGCAATACGGATAATGACTAGAAAGATATCAAGCGCTGACATGTGGTTCCTCGCTTCTTGAGAGTTGCAATCCCTCTGCCGGGATCTGATCTGGCTGGATATCAGCCAACTCCGGCACAGCAGACTTTATGCCTGACCAGGCCTGCTCGTTGTCGCCTGCAGCCCCACCCAGCAATCTTGTCACTTCAAGGATAGTGATTTGTTCCTCATTCTTGCGCACAGCTTTAGTGAAAGCCTGCATGACCAGACTGCTATTAACAATTGTTCCATCATATTCAGTATATGAAGCAACAGGTAGGGCAACTAGGCTGCCTTCAGTCATGCTATTGTTTCGACTCGAGATAGAGATGATTTTTTTCGGCAGCACCTTTTGCTCCAATTCACTGTTATTTCCAAACATAAACAGATCATTGTCAAAGCTGACTAACACATCACATTTCTGAAGCACACTCTCAAAATGTTCTTTGTCAGAATTGATTTGCAGCAGGGTCAAACCTGTACGATTAGCCGATTTGTCATCACAGATGAGATAATCATCCCCCGACGCAGGTTGGATATATGCATCTGAGTAGCCAGTACAATCAGCACCATGTACTTTAGCTAATTGCTTGACTGCCCATTGTTGTTCAATGCTGGAGTTAGGCGAGACAAGCATTACGATATTGGTTGCCTGCTTTAACTCTGCAAGGATACGCTGAATACCATCTTCAAAGCTTGCTTCCTTCCCTTCAACCAGAGTGGAAGATAGTCTCCCCTCATTCTCGTTCTTATAGCTGAGACGTCCTTCATCACAGATAAAATACCCGTTAACTTGATCGTTCTGGCGAGGACGAAAACGATAGATCACATCATCCTTATATTTCTCACGATTATGATCGATGTAGATATTGCATCCCCTGGCACAACCATGACATACTCCCTTGTCCTTTTTCAGAAACCATACCCGTTGCTTGAACCTGAAGTCTTTGCTGGTCATTGCGCCAACTGGGCAAAGGTCAACAACGTTCAGGGCATAACGATTATTTAAAGGACGGCCGGGAAAAACATTTACTCTTGCGGCATCAGTACGATTAACGATTCCCAACTCACCGGTTTTAGTGATCTGCCTAGTGAAACGAACGCATCTCCCGCACAGAACACACCGTTCCTGATCGTGGACAACGCCGCAACCGAAATCCATATTCTTACTTTTCTTGACCTGCTCAACCCTCATCCGGCTGTCCTGCAGATCAACAGCCATGTAATAATCCTGCAGTTTGCATTCCCCAGCCTGATCGCAGACTGGGCAGTCTACAGGATGGTTTATCAGCTCAAACTCCATGATATCTTTTTGGATTTTTTGTATATTTTCGGTATCAAGCTGAACCCGCATCCCTTCACGTGCAGGTGTTTTACAGGCAGGGACAACAGGCGGCCTGCCTTCCTCAATCCCTACAAGGCACATCCTGCAATTTCCGTCAGCCCCAAGAGCAGGGTGATAGCAGAGGTGCGGAATTTCAATACCGACTGCACCGATGGCGTCGATCAGGTTTTTGCCGGACTCAACCTCAACCTCCTCGCCGTTTACAAACAGTTTCACCATTTCAGCCATGATAACCCCTAATTCCGTTGCAGCTCTACATCTGCAGAAATATTGTCAATGGCATATGCCTCAAATTCATGCCGGAACTTGTCCAGATAACTACGTACTGGCATTGTGCATGCAGCCGATAGTACGCAAACGGTTTTCATTTCAATATTGTCGCAAAGTTCGCGCAGTAAATCGATATCAGCCAAGGTGCCTTCTCCGGCAAGTAACTTCTGGGTGATCTTCTTCATCCACCCTAAGCCTTCACGACAAGGCGTACATTGTCCACATGATTCGTGATGATAAAAGTGAATCAGATTTTCGACGAGCTTCACTGCATCTACAGTCTCATCAAGTACCACAATTCCACCGGAACCAAACATGGTGCCATGTGCCGCCATCGACTCATAATCAAGTGTAACTGTTTTTGCTTCCTCAACTGTCAGAACCGGTGTTGAGCTTCCGCCAGGTATAACACCTTTTAGTGCGCGTCCTTTCCATACTCCACCAGCAACCTTATCAATAACCTCCATCAGCGGCAGCCCGAGTGGTAACTCATACATTCCGGGTTTTTCGACATGACCTGAGATACCAAAGAGATGTGTTCCCGGACTTTTTTCAGTTCCGTGAGCAGTATATGCTTCCGCACCATTCTTCATAATGAAGGGTAGTGAAGCGATGGTTTGGACGTTATTGATAATAGTTGGACAACCATAAAGACCTTCAACAGCTGGGAACGGTGGTTTTGAACGAGGTTGCCCCTTCTTCCCTTCGATAGATTCCAGCAGAGCTGTTTCCTCACCACATACATACGCTCCCGCACCACGGTGTACAGTAACATCAACACGAAAATCATGGCCAGCAACATTCTCGCCTAGATAACCGGCTGCATATGCCTCATCAATTGCTCGCTGGAGTTCCTTAACCTGACTGGTATATTCACCCCGGATGTAGATATACACATCATGGCAAGCAATTGCCCAACAGCAAATGATAATCCCTTCAATCATCATGTGTGGATCGCGTACCAGAATATACCTATCTTTAAAAGTAGCAGGTTCAGACTCGTCAGAGTTGACAGCAAGATATGTCGGCTTCCCTGTATCTTTTGGCAAAAAACCCCATTTCACACCAGCCGGAAAACCAGCTCCACCTCGACCGCGTAGACCTGATTTCTTTACCTCCTCAATCACCTCTACCGGCTCCATGGAAAAGAGCTTGTCCAGCGTCGAATATGCACCATGCTCTTTTGCAACTTCTAAAAGATGTGCATTTTCGATATCAAATTTTTCGCTGAGAATTTTAACTTCCATTTCCTAACGCCTCCTATTCCAGCGTGGCCAGAAGTGCTTTCATCTTGTCAACATTCATTTCTTCGTAGAACTCACCATTTACCTGTACTACCGGCGCAGTACCACAATGTCCGAGACATTCAACCTCTTCCAGACTGAATCTGCCGTCTTCACTGACACGCCCCGGAGTAATACCGATTTCATTTTCCAAAAAATCGACAATCTCCTGTTTTTCACGGAGCCAGCAAGACAAGGTTCGGCAGACACAGATATGATATTCCCCCATGGGCTTGAGGTTAAACATCGTATAAAATGTTGCCGCTTCGTAGACCTTTGCTGCAAAGGTGCCTATCCTGTCGGCGATATAACCCATTGCCTCAGCGCTAATCCAGCCTTCCTGCTCCTGGGTTAGCCAGAGTGCCGGAAGAATCATTGATTCTCTCATCGGATAGCGCTTTACCAGCCGCTCAAACTCAGCATCCCTTTCGGCATCAAACGTAAACGGTTTGCCCGTAACAATTAGATCTGATCGGTCGCTCATCTGTCCAACTCCCCGCCGATAATGTTGATACTCCCAAGATTGATAACAGCATCAGCGATCATCTCGCCTTCAACCATCTCATGGAATCCACCCATTATGTAAAAACATGGCGGACGTACCTTTAATTTATAGGGTGTTCCTGAACCGTCTGAAACAAAATGGAAGCCAAGTTCACCATTTGCAGCCTCAAAACTATCGTACCATTCACCAGCCGGAGTTTTGACACCTTCAAAGATAAGCTTAAAGTGGTTGGCCAATCCTTCAATATTGCCATAAACCTGCGACTTTGGTGGCAACACAGCTTTGTGGTCATCTACAAAAATTGGGCCATCAGGGATAAGTTTCATAGCCTGACGAATTATCTTAATAGACTCAAAAATCTCCTCGAACCTGACCATGAAACGATCGTAGAGGTCTCCCGTACTGCCTACAGGAACACTGAAATCAAACGCATCATAGTTGTAATACGGGTTATCTTTACGGAGGTCAAAAGGTACACCGCTAGCTCTCAGACACGGTCCGGTGTAGCCGTAAGAAAGCGCCTTATCTGCAGGTAACACACATACGCCCTGCGTCCGGTCATGAACAATTCTATTTTTCAGTACCAGCGCCAGAGAGTCAGATACGCCTTGCTCGATGGCTTTAAGCTGAGCCTCCATATCGCCTTCCCAGCCATCATAAAAGTCCCTGTACATTCCACCAATACGAGTGAAAGAACTTGTCAGGCGTGCGCCGGTGAGACGACTCATCAAATCATACGATGACTCTTTCTCATTATAGAGATACCAGTAATTGGTCAAACCACCCATATCGACAAGATTTGCCGCGATACAGACCAGATGATCATTTACCCTGAAGAACTCTGAAAGAATTACCCGCATGAACTTTGTTCGCTCAGTAATCTCTACCCCTAGCCAGGATTCTACTGCCTTCACATAGGCAATATTATTCATCATTGCAGAGCAGTAGTTAAGCCTGTCTGTCATCGGAATGATCTGATTATACGTTCTGTTCTCAGCAGTTTTTTCAAATCCACGATGCAGATAACCAATTTCATTTACGTTTGCCAGAATAGTCTCGCCATCCAGGGCAGTGAAAATACGAATGGCACCATGTGTTGCAGGATGAGAAGGTCCGAGATTTAAGAACATGATCTCGGTATTGATATCCTTCATTGTCGTCTCATCAACACCTTTATCCAGAAGACGTCCTTTGATTTCCTGCTCCATAGAGTAGGATTCATAGCAGATCTGCCTTTCAGTAATATCGTAGTCTTTTCGTAAAGGGTGTCCTTCAAACTGCCAATGATTCAAAATTCTTCGCAAATCAGGGTGACCGATAAAATTAATCCCATACTGATCAAAGGTCTCTCGCTCAGCCCAGTTGGCAGAACTCCAGATATGTGAACAGGTAGGGACACCCTTTGCCGGATCGGTTACTGGTGTGCGCACCTGAACCAACAGATTCTCTTCCCAGTTGCGCAATGTATAGACTACATAAAAACGACAGTCCTGTTGAGTGGGATAGTCCTTGTAATCAACTGCAGTAACATCCAACAACAACTCGAACTTGAGATCTGGGTAGAGTTTCAATTTCGAAAGAGTCTCTTCCAGTTGCTCTGGCAGAACTGTCATCTCCACACAATCCAACCCCATCCTGCAATCAATGGCCGGAAAGGCGGCACAGATTTTATCAATAGCGGTCGCTTTCATGATCAGTCAAGGATTCCTTTGTATTCTTTATGTCGGTCAACCAGAACGCTTTCAGTTTGAATCTGTTCCTGGATCTTGATCAGCGCATCCAGTACAGCTTCTGGTCGTGGTGGGCATCCGGAGATATAGACATCGACGGGAATGATGTTGTGGATCCCCTGAACTGTACAGTAGTTGTCATAAATGCCACCAGAGCTAGCACAGGCTCCCATTGCTACCACCCATTTTGGGTCAGGCATCTGGTCATAGATTCGTTTTAGAATCGGTGCCTGTTTATAGCTGATGGTACCGCAGACCAGCAACAAATCTGCCTGTCGCGGGGAAAAACGAACAACCTCTGCACCAAATCTGGAGATGTCATGCTGACTTGCTGCGGCGCTCATAAACTCAATAGCGCAACAGGCTGTACCAAAGATAAATGGCCATAGGGAGTATTGACGCCCCCAATTGACAACTTCATCCAACCTGGTGGTGATAACCGATTCGCCGAGAGCGGCTTCCAATCCTAACGCCAATTGAGCACCCCTTTCTTTAAGATGTATATAAGTCCGGTAAGTAACAGCAGGATAAACACAACCATCTCAAGAAACCCGAACATGCCGAGCTCTCGCAGACTTACCGCCCACGGGTACATGAAAACTGCTTCTATATCGAAGATCAGAAAGAGAATTGCGAGGAGGTAAAACTTGACACTGAATTTCTGGTCTGCCATACCAACGACATTTTTAATGCCACTTTCGTATGGATCATTTTTCGCAACACCTCCTGAGCTAGGCCCAAAGAAGGCGGTGAGTAACATGATTACTGGTATGATTACTGCCAGACCAAAAAAAATCGCTGCGGAAAGAACCAATTCTGTCGACATCTGAGCACATCCCTCCGACGTTCAACTACATTTTAGGGTTCATTTAAACTGCTTAATGGACATTGAGACTGACTGTCTTCAAATAACAAGTAGAGCATATCATTGTCAAGAAAAACAAAATGTCTTTTCAGACACTTACACTCCAGTCAATATTTTAGGGTGTGCAAACTATCCCACAATGTTGGGCAACATGTGCACAGCATTGATTGGTCCAGTAATTTGACAGGCTAAACACGCCCCCCCACCCTCTAACTACCTGTGACCAGAAAAACCTGCTAATCGACTACAGGCCCTACCCTATCAAGCTTTCCCCTCACTATGCAATGTTTTTATTTGTCAGGCATAATTTTGTTACAGTTGCACACCATCGGCGTCGCTGCATAATTCGCACACACATCACCCCTTACAAACATGTTGTATAAAAAATACATATGTTATCCTGAAAAAGACCTTATATTTTAAGACTCTTCAGCGCACAAGACATTCGCACAACTAGCACCCTAACTATATGTTTTCTTGATATTTCCCCTCACACAACCCAATATATACGGAATTCTGAACACTTCGTGGTATATTCAATGTACCAATTAGCCAGCTAATCCTATTAGTCATGGTTTCAAACATGAGTAACAGTTTTCAACCAAAGAGACCTCAAACTGATTCATCTCATAGGACACCAGACTCATTGCTATATTGTTGCTACAGATAAAACACTGAGCCAAAAACCGCTTGCAATGTCGCTTTTAAATATGATAATTAAGCATTGCATTGATTTTCTACACTTTTTCCTTACAGTTAAAGCACCCTGCAAAATCACTCTACTCAGTCAGGACACCTGTCGGTGATCATGTAATTATTATCGTGCCATCCGACAGAACCGACGTGAATATCAGGTTTTTAAAAATTATACGCACTGAGCGATGCCATATATGAAAAATTATAACCTTCGTATCGAAAAAATAGGCGGGACCTCCATGTCCCGATTCCCAGAGATTATCGACAATATCATCCTTCGTTCAGAAACAGACATATTTGGCCGTATTTATGTAGTTTCTGCCTACTCTGGCATGACAAATGAACTTTTGGAGCATAAAAAAACTGGCAAACCAGGCATCTACAAGCTTTTCGAAAGCCAGGAGAACTACCCGATCAAATTACTAGGACTCAGGGATAAGCTGTTCGCAATTAACAAGTCCCTTGCATCTGTTGGCCTTGACCTTAATGAGGCAAACGACTTCATTGGTGATCGTATTGATTTGTCTATAAATATTTTACGTAGCATGGACAATGTACTTGCCTCCGGCTACGTTACACGTAAAGAGTTACTGCTTGCTGCCCGTGAACTCCTGGCGTCACTTGGTGAAATGCACAGTGCATTTAACTCAGCAAATATTTTAAAAAATAGAGGGTACGATACCACATTTGTTGACTTGAGCGGTTGGGAAGATGGCCGTCAACTGACTATTGATGACAGAATTAAAGACAGTTTCGATGGACTGGATCCCTTTTCCACCATCTGCTTTGCCACCGGTTACACCAAAGGAACAGAAGGGATTATGCGCGAATTTGATCGTGGCTACTCCGAAGTAACATTTTCCAAGGTTGCCGTTTTACTTGGTGCATCAGAAGCAATCATCCATAAAGAATATCACCTCTGTTCAGGTGACCCCCTTATAGTCGGAGAATCTAATGCTCACCCCGTCTGTAACACTAATTATGATGTAGCAGACCAATTAGCCGACGTTGGCATGGAAGCAATCCACCCAAAAGCTTCTAAACCGCTTGAAATAAATTCTATTCCAATTCGGGTCAAGAATGCATTTGATCCTGACCACCCTGGGACACTGATCACCAAAGATTTTACTGCTCCCACCTCCAAAGTAGAGATAGTTACAGGCTCAAGCTCAGTTGCCTGCCTTGAGATTCACGATACCCGCATGGTAGGTGAAGTTGGATTTGACCTTCGTATCATGCAAATTTTTGCTCACCATAAAGTCTCCTATATAAGTAAGGTAACCAACGCCAACACCATCGACATGATAATCGCTGAGAAAGACTGTAGTCCACGACTGGTAGCCGAACTAAGCGATACCTTCGAATATGTCTCCACCTCTCTTGTGGCCATTGTTTGCGCCATAGGATCAAATATTGCCCAACCTGGAATTATGGCTAAGGCCGCCCAGGCACTTGCGAAAGACAGTATCAACATCCTGGCAGTATCGCAGACTTCACGACAGACCAACATGCAGTTTATCGTACAGCGTGACCAATTTGCGCAATCCCAAAGAGCCCTGCACGCTGCGTTGTGCATGTAACACAATTTACATAACCGCCAACAGTCTCTTTCTATATTTAACAAGCCAGCCAAGAGGTATTATCGGCTGGCTTATTTTATTAATCATTCCCCCCCATGACCTGCACTAAAAACGAATTTCACCTTTTCAGAGTATCCGTGATCTATTTCTTTTTTTAACACCTTGTTCTATTGAGACAATTGTGAGACACCAATGATATTGTTACATAATGCATGACATATTTGCCTTACATAGCCCGATGTCACCTGGTATTCTTCAAGTAATGACATAGAATATCCGTAAAGGAAATACGTATCTGACAACTACAAACGGGTATTTCTCAGTAGAACTTTAGTAAAAATTCGGGCAAGCCATACAATTGTCGTGCAATAAAAACCAGCAATTGCACTTCACAAAGTTGAACTTATAGCCCGAGAAGGATATAATTGCCTCCCTGACAGATAGGTTCTATTATATTCAAGATGAGTAAAAGTCCAAAAATCCTGTATAGCAGGTAGATTATTATCATCTCCATGCCAGCAGGGTTTTGAGAAAGGGATACTTCAGATAATTTATCATAATTTTATTTTATAACATTAACCTGCAAAAATCTGTTTACAGAAGATGCAGGACCACACCCTGGTACCTCATTATACAATTTAAGGAGAAAGCAGTATGAACAGGTATTTATCAAACGCATCACGCATCTTAATAGTTGCACTGACCCTCAGTCTTGCCAGTTGTGCCGCTCAGAACAATCAACAGCAAGGTACTGCCGTCGGCGCGGGTGTCGGCGCTGGACTCGGGGCCATTCTTGGACAAGTAATTGGGGGAGACACCCAAGCCACACTGCTTGGAGCTGGTATTGGAGCTGCCGTTGGTGGCGTAGCAGGCAATCAGATAGGCAAATATATGGACCAGCAGGAACAGGATCTGCGTAACGCCATTGGTGCATCTGAGGCTGCCAGTATTAGAAGAGATGAGGATGTCTTGACAGCCACATTCAAAAGTGAAGCCTTTTTTGATACAAATTCGTCCACTCTTAAAGCGGGTGCATACAACGAAATCGACAGGGTCGCAGGTGTTTTAAATAAATACCCGCACACCCGGATACAAGTTGCTGGCCATACTGACTCAAGAGGATCAGAGCAATACAATCTTGAGCTTTCCCAACGACGTGCGGAATCTGTAAAGAATGCTCTCGTCCAGCGTAGTGTTGACCCGGCAAGAATTCAAACAATTGGTTATGGAGAATCCCAGCCTATATCTTCCAGCGATGCCATGAATCGTCGTGTAGAAGTAATCATTGTCCCAAATCAGGCATAAATCCAGCCACAAATTCATTTCAGTTGCAACCAGTAAAAAAGAGCCCCCTACGGTTTTAAACAAAACCGTAGGGGGCTCTTTTTTACTCCATAGACAACACCACCAGGCAGCACGTTTATTTTCTCAAAGACTCAAGCACAGTCCTTGTCGGCATCCCATTAACCTGCAAACCCGCCTTTTTCTCAAATTCCCTGATTCCTGCCCGCGAACCAGAACCGAGCTGACCATCAATCTCTCCATCATAAAATCCCTTCAACTTTAATAGTTGCTGGAGCTCTATTTTTTCATCAGCGGTGAGAGAATCAACCGGTCGTGGCCAAGGCTGATCAACACCATTCAAACCTTTAAGCCTGTCTGCCAGAAGTCCCACTGCTAAAGCATATTTGTCCGAATTATTATATCGCTTTAAAACAAAGAAATTCTTCAGCATGAGAAAGCCAGGACCATTTTCTCCAGCCAGAACCTTTAATATTGCCTTATCATCTGGGCGCGGAAATGCCTTCCCACCTGTCCGATATATTCCAAGTTGAGACCACTCACTCAACGTCTTCGTTTCTTCAGCATATTTGCCAACCCCTGCAGGCAGCACCACTTCATAGCCCCATGCCTTGCCACTGCGCCAACCATTTTTAACCAGTAGATTTGCGGCGGTCCCCAACGCATCTGGCACAGAGTCCCAGATATCCCGACGACCGTCACCATCAATATCGACAGCATACGCAAGATAACTTGTTGGAATAAACTGGGTATGCCCCATGGCACCTGCCCATGAGCCAAGCAGATTTTCTCGTCTCACATCACCGGCCTGGAGAATCTGTAGCGCTGCAATCAACTGATTACGAGCAAATTTACTGCGCTTTCGATCCCCCCACCCCAAAGTCGCCAGCGCCTGAGGGACATAATGAAGCCTATCCCTGCGCTGTAATACTGCTCCATAATTAGTTTCCATTGACCAGATAGCAAGAAGGATAGAGCGATCCACTCCAAAACGCTGCTTTAACAACTCCAAAGTTGATTCCACTTCCGGCTCAACCTCTAACCCTCTTTTTACTGATAAACGGTTCACCCTTGTATCCAGGTATTCCCAGATCTCCTGCACAAATTCTGGTTGATAGGCCGCCCTCTCAAGTACAGTTTCATCAGGCGTGTTGATATCTGAAAAAGCGATTTTCCAGGTTCTATCTGTTATTCCCTGATCTTTTGCCTCATTTTCAAAGGTGTTAAGCCAACTGACAAAACTCTGTTCATTTTTTGCAAATGCCACATTTGCTGCCAGTAATGAAATTGTCAGGATAACCGTAATAACATTTCTCAGGTTACGTCTTCTCTTATACATTTCTATCGCCTTCTAGTTAGCAACCAGCCACTTTCCTGGCAGGCTGAACAACGCTCACCATCCCATGCATTACCTGTACCGCTACACGCTGTACATTCCTTCCAGTTTACAGGGTCAGAAGCATCAACATAGTTACCCGCGCAACTATGCGCCCCACGTTGAAACCTGCAGCTTTTACCTATATCTTGCTCATCATACGAGTACGTTATACAATCTGTACAAACTGCTACAGGCTTGGCCTTCCCTGCTTCCATACTATGTTTCTCCAATAGAGATTGGAACATCACTGTTCCATAAGAACAGACTCAAGAACAGTATACTTAGTCAATTTCCCATCCACTGCTAACTGCAAAATTTTGTCTCTGCCAAGACATTCCAAAAGCTTATCCGCTGCGTCATTTTCATAAAGCATGAGCATCAAATCAAAAAATAACTGAGAGCGATCGATACATCTCCGGGCCAGAGACTTTCGCGCGCTGTCCTGGTCTTGTAATCCCTCCTCCAGAATAGTCTGCATCTTATCGATCACACCTACAGGGTCATCGCAAGTTCGCAAAACCGCTGCTGCAACAAATGGAGAATCCCCAGCTACGATTTTCTCATTATCCGGATCACTATCTGTAGCTGTTGTTCCAACGAGCAGACGTTCAAGATATGCTCTGCCACTTCTATCCTTTGCGCCAAAATTGATGAGGTGACGTATGACTGATACTGGCACATCTTCAACATTGCATAGCAACCGTAAAAGACCGTACTCTTTTTCACTGGCAAGATAGTCAGGTAAAATTGTCGGTCCCATATAGGCAGTTGCCAGCCACGGATTAACATCAACATACTCACAGAGTTTCTGCCATTCTCTTTGCTCGGCAAAAACCATGGCCTGTTTCCAATATCTATCACGCATTGCGCGCAGTACTGATTTCTTTTTGCCTTTTACTTTGAGTTTTTTACTCATTCTACACCCCTTAACTGAGAGATAGTATTATTGAGGGCGTCCAGGCCGCTTCTCTTATGCCAACAAGATTCAGCTCGGTTGTTCATCTCCCGGTATTCTTACCATTCACTCTATATAATTACTATAATTTCCCTCGGTTCGACCTCCTCTTTTCAGTGTGATAACTGTGAATAGTATTTCCAGCAATCAGTTCATTGTTCCACGCTTTCTATAGGCAACAACAGATAACATAACAGCTCCCCTACCCCTCAACCCCTCATAACAACCACCCTGTCGTATCAACCTATATTTACAACGAATATTACTACTGTCACTCGCTCATTATAATGTAATTTACCCTTGCGATTTATAAACAGCAGTTGTAATTCTAACAGAGGACTGCATCATATTTTCTTTTACTTAAGGAGAAGCACAATGGCAAATTTCCTGTTTGTATTACGTGACAACAATTTTGAAAAAGCCACTAGATGTTTTCAGTTTGCTAAAATTGCCCACTCAAAAGGGCATAACGTTAACCTGTTTTTTATAGACAGTGGTGTGGACTGGGCAGTTAAAGATCGTGACGGAAGCATCAAAACAGATACTGGTGACTGTGTTAATGATTACCTCCCTTACCTCATAGAAAATGAAGTGGCTGTTGGAATCTGCACTCCCTGCGCCAAGAACCGTAAAATTGACGAAGCCATGTTCCACACTAACATGGCCCTCGATGGCGGACCTCACCTCATTGATATGGCTGCTGAATCAAAAGTTTTTAATTTTTAATCTATCTTCAATGCTCCACGCTCTCTTCAGGAGATGAGCGTGGAACTGTTTACTCCTCCCCACCTATCTCTTTTTTCAGACTTGCACTAAAAGTACAATATCAATATACTCCCAACATCAAGCGTAGTAACTCACTTACACATAAACATTTGTACGTTTATACATATTTACCAATAGATGTCGTTACATCATTACTTCTAGTATATTTATTATCATGTCGATACTTTCCTTTGTTCAAACAAAAGGTGGTACTGGGAAATCCACACTGTCACTTAGTGTAGCCAGTTCTAAAACGTTTAAAAAACATTTCGGGCAAGTCGCTTTAGTTGAACTTGACAGCCAGGGTACTCTCGCAGATTGGATAGGTGAACGTATCGCCAATAAGCGGAAAATGAAAAATATCTCCTATTTCCAGCTAGCAGGCCTTCCTCTCGACTCGCTTACCGAAAAACTTGAAAATATCATTTCATCGCATGATGCGGTAATTCTAGACGTTCCAGGAGAATCTGTTGGTGGTTTTTCCACGAAACTTGCGCTAAATCTCTCAGACCTTGTTCTCATTCCCATGAGAACTTCTACTAACGATGAAGCCAGTTTTGGCCGCAACCTTTGGCCCGTTATCCAGGAAGGTTTAAAGATCAACCATGCTCGCTTTGCAGTGATACCAACATTCATTCACCCACAGACTAACCCGAGCAATGTTACCAGTTACTTTAACAGTATTATGCCTGAACAAATACGCTGCCTGCAAAGCATTTTTCCCACCCGTGCAGTTTTTGAAAACTATAATAGAGAAGGAATGACCCTTAAGGAATATTCAGAAAGCGTTAAGACCAATAGCCGACTCAGAAAGCAGGCCCAAAATGGACTGAAGGACATTGAAGCAATCGCAAGCGAAGCAATAGCTTTCATAGAGGATTAACCATGGCCCTACCGAAAACAAAAAAACGGATTGTACCTGATATCAGTGGTGCCGTTAAACGTGCAGCAGAAACAGCTGATTCTACATCCTTATTGCAGAGAGAAAATGACAAAAGAGTACATAAAAACAAAGGGGGGCGCCCTAGTCCCCGTCCGGCCAACGCAGTTAGACAGACACTTTTGCTTAGTGAACAAACGGCAGAGCGGCTCACCATGGCATATGCAAAAGAACAAAATAAACGACGTAAGGCTGGATTAAAACTAGATAAATCACTTTTTATTGAAGAGATGATCAGTGGTTGGCTGGACAGTAATGGTTTTTAATATACTGATTCAACAAATAAATTATTACTGCAGCACACTATTACCAGAGGAACATAACTGGCTGTCACTGCAACGGCCGAACACTTCTTTTTTTTTCCGATTCTGCAAATAAATGATTACCTAGGTTATATAAGGATATTCCACTAAGAAAATACGACTAAAAGAGACAACCCAAACTCCAATGGAGATAAACAGTGACGATAATCAGAGCTGATTTTCAAGGAAAGACACAACGGGATGGTACAACCAATAAAGAAAAGAAGAAAATTCCAGGATTTCAATTACGTATTGAGCTCAGCTACTCTTCCCCACTCATCTGGCGCATTGTTAACCTACCAGGAACACTGACACTTGCGGATTTTCATCGCATCATCCAGATCTGCTTTGGTTGGGATGATAGCGCCACTCACCGTTTTCTCATTGGCAAGGTATTCTATAGCCCAGCCAAAACGGATACTGCACGAGGGATTCGTGGTGAAGCTGATATTCAACTTCACGAGCTGGAAAAAGATATGGGGTTTATTTTCAGTTATCTCTATGACGGTGGCTGTGGCTGGGAATGTCAGGTTGAACTTGAAAAGCTATTTCCTGATACGCGTGATATTCCACTGCCTGTCCTAATCGCTGCTGATCGAGCAAACCCACCAGAACACATTGAAGATATTCATGAATACCAAGACCTGCTCTTCGAACTGGGCAACGCTCAGGAAGATCGCGTTAAGATATTAGCAAAAAATCAACTTGATACCACCTTCGACCCTTCGACATGTAATATGATTGCTATAAACGATAAGCTTAAAGATATCAGCTAACCATTCGCTGGTAATATATAAAAGAACACTACAAATTTACTTTTCGAAAAGGTATTACTATGGAACTTTTACCAGCCATTGAACATTGCACCGCACCATCACCAGATGCAGCTGTCATCTGGCTACATGGCCTCGGAGCAGACGGAAACGATTTTGCCCCAATAGTTCCCCAGCTCAGATTGCCAGATAACCTAAAGATACGCTTTATTTTCCCACATGCCCCTGAAATACCGGTTACAGTCAATGGCGGTTTCGTTATGCCTGCCTGGTATGACATTCTGGAAATGGATATAGATAGAAAGGTTGACACTCCACAACTCATGTCATCTTCAGAAGCCATTTTAAACCATGTTCAGACTCAGATTGAAGGTGGCATCGACAGCCCACGAATAATCCTGGCTGGCTTCTCTCAGGGAGGTGCTGTTGCCTATCAGACTGCTCTCAGTTCAACCCTGCCCCTTGGTGGCTTACTTGCCATGTCAACATATTTTGCCACTAGTGACTCGATAACGCTTTCTCAGGAAAACAAATCTATTCCCATAGAGATCCAACATGGTAGCTTTGATCCTGTGGTTCCTGAACAACTCGGTAAAAAGGCACACATGTTTCTTACCCAAAATGGCTATGCGGCCGGATACAAAACCTACCCTATGGAGCATAACGTCTGCCCACAACAAATAGATGATATTGCGCAATGGATATGTGGTATTCTTCTTTAAAGAATCGATAAATTACTACATTTTCCCAACTAAAAGGAATAGGACACCGCTGAGAAGCAATGCCAGGAGATAAACTTGGTATGTAAAAAAACAGGCAAAGAAGGCTCGCACAAAAAGGTTCATTCTAATTTCTGGGGTTGCTGTTCCCTGTTTTACTCGAAGTTCACTCGCAGTGAGTTGTCCCCATGATTTGCGCCTGTACAGCAGTGAAGTCCAACTGGAAATAAATGCATAGCATACAGAAACGACTACAAAAGCGAGCAAATACATATCCCAGAAATCTGGAACCATACGCAGTCCTCCCTGAGTAGATGACAAAACATTGTCTTAAGAAAATGTCTCCGGTTACGTAATCATTATATGGTGTGGATATGAAATGATACAAGATTCTTTTTAATTGTGTCAACATTGACTGTCACTTTCAACCTATTCCATAAGGAGATTACCTCAACATGTTTAAGCCCCGTTGTTTACCTATTTTGATAGGAAGCCTTCCACTCAAAAATCATGAAATAGCAACCCAGTTAATACTTGACCACACACCACAAATTCCATTATGGCCTCAATTACCAAAGAACCCTGGTGAAGGCATGGTCAGGCAATTTCTGACAGGCTTTCCAGGCTTACAAGAAGATGGTAATCGATTCTGGATAGACTCCGATAGTCCGGGGTTCCCTGAGGAAATGACTGCATTTTATGAAGATTACATGCAAGCGGAATCTGATGTTGATTTTTTAAAAACATCCCGATTCAAACTTGATAATTCCACCGCCGCTGGTTTTTCTACCTTACTTGGAATTCTAAAGAATAGATCCCGTGAAACTCTAACGATCAAGGGTCAGATTACCGGACCCATAACAACGGGTATTGGAACCAGAGATCAAAATGAAAAGTCTATCATATATGATGATAATCTTCGAGATATGCTCGTCAAACATCTTTCACAAAAAGCGCGATGGCAAGTCTTAGAACTTTATACAGAGACAGGAGATACTCCACCTATCCTTTTTATAGATGAACCCGGCCTGGTGAGTTTCGGTTCAAGTGCCTTTACCGGTATTTCCAGGGAGATGGTCGTTGAATGTGTTGGTGATGTCATCAGGTCAATACAAAACGCTGGTGGACTTGCTGGCATACATATATGCGCCAATGGCGACTGGGGCCCTGCCCTTGAGTCAGGAACAGATATATTAAGTTTTGATGCCTATTCGTTTTTTGACAATTTTATTCTTTTCAAAGAACCGCTTATGAAGTTTCTAGAACGAGGTGGAATATTAGCTTGGGGTATAATTCCCACCGGTGATCCTCTTATTGTTGCCAAAGAAACCAGTGACAACCTTTATAGCAAGTGGCTCGAACAATTAGCTATACTGGAATCATTTGGGTTAACCAAAAACCAAATTATGGAGCAGACTCTTATTGCACCTGCTTGCGGCACGGGTTCTCTCACTCCCGAATTAGCGTCAAAAGTTCTCACAATGAATTTGGAAGTTTCAGGAAAATGTCAATACCTCTTGAATCATTCTCCAACGTATACATAAAAAAGGACAAGTTACTACGTAATAGCGTAGCTATTATTTTTTCTACCTTTTCATGGACTACCGTTATAGTTTTTTTATGACTTGCCACATTTTCAACAGCTGAATCTCATTCCCATATAGGCACACAATTTCTCTTTTAGCCAAACAAATACAAAGCCATACAGCGACTACACGGATATATCTCATAACAAGAGCACTACAAATTACCCATTAATTTCAATTATACACCTTAACCTTTCAATAAAGAAAAGACATATCCACACAATATATTGTTACGTGCAATTGAGTTATATGATACATTTCTATTAAAAATAAAAAGTTGCACACTTTCAAATCTATATTATTATTTTATTTTAATGATAATGTACCACTTCACTCCCACCAAATAAGGATAATTAAATGGAAGATTTCTTAAAGATCATAAGCCATGTACGCCGCTTTAAAACTGCTACAAAAGAACTCACTATTGAAGAACTTTCTGAAGTAAAAGCAAAGATAGAGAAAATTATTGAAGCGCGAACCGCAGAAGAAGCAAAAGAAAAACAACGTAATGCAGAGAAAGAACAAAAGATCGAAAAATATCGCGAAATGCTCGCAGCTGATGGTATAGCACCTGGAGAATTGGTAGCAGAGCTACCTGCTAAAAAGGGAAAACGAGCACCTCGCCCTGCAAAGTACAAAATTACAGATGAATCTGGTAACACGATTACCTGGACGGGACAGGGCCGTATGCCTAACGTTTTCAAAGCGCGAGTCCAAGCTGGTGAGTCGATTAATTCGTTTCTGATTAAATAAGTTCCAAACCAGCGTATAAGATGAGGTCTACTATTCTATAGTTGACCTCACTACGCATATCAGGACTCATGGACCATTAAACATAAAGCGAAGCAGTACATACACGTTAACCAGCGAACGCCAGATACAGACTTTTCATGTATGATATGCATACAAAGCAACTTATTCAGCTTTACAGATCATCAACAAACTTACCTCCGCTTACCACCTCTCTAGCACCAATACGATTTGCTAAAAATATCAACGTTAAGCTAAATCGATTATAGATTTTTAAAAGAGCTTAACCTAACACGATCAATCCATAAAAGGTTAAAAGACTTTCCTGTAAAATAGAATAACCCACCTCCTTGAATTAAGACAAAATGATATTCACCAGAACAACCAGCAACTGCCTATCGATACATCTTACTTTTGTGTAAGCTCTAAATATTAGGTGGCACTCTGCAATATCACTGCTCCCCTACATTTCATTTTTTTTGCTATTTTGTGGCTGTTGATTCAAATTATTCGCCATTATTTCTTATGACTAAAGTGTGCCCGGATCATTAAAATTTTCACCACAAAGCAATCTACAGTTTTTTTTAGAGACCAAATTGCAGAAACGTCCTCCTGCAACTCCATGCTGGCAATTAAGTATAGAGTAAAAAAAAAGCAGATCACCATACTGGTAACCTGCTTTTTCCGAGGAAACAAGATGCGCGTTATACGCACTGTTTCAGATTGCTTTCTATAGCGATCGTTGGTAGCTCATCACAGCTGAAGCCCATACGCTGTAAACCGAAAGATACTCCGCCTATTTTGGGATAACCGATTCGACCAAACTCGTTTCACTTCCTTTTTCTGGTAACCAGAGCAGGCTCGGTGCAGAGTGTCATCACAACCTCATTATACGCCTCAACAACTTCATCTTTCAATTCTTTCACCATTGAGCCCATTCCTTCAACTTCAAGCCAGGCATTTGCTGAGCCATCACCCCTGACCATCGTGACACATGAAATTATATCGTCACGGGTACATCTGCGTATGGAGTCATTACCTGAAAAAGAAATCCAATGTCCATGCGATGAAGACATGAGTTGTATAAAATCCTGCCATGCTATATTTACTGGAAGATCAACGCTTACCTGGAGAAAAACAGCTTCACCTTTTGTAAGTGTCACTACTTTAGTATCTTCTGGCAAACCAGTACCAACCTTCCCCGTCGTCTTTTGGGAAACAAGAAGTTTAGCCTCCTCAGGGAAAAACGGTGCCAGCCTAAATGTAGCTGCTCTTTCAGTTAACAGTGACACTGAGAAATAAACAAATCCGCTGACAGCCATTGCTACGATAACACCATGCCCCATAAGTGCCGGATGCAGGGTTTCAAGATATGGCGGCGCACCTGGCTGGGTCTTTACCAGGTCAAGAATAATCATTGTACACTGGATTATAAATCCGGTTACCATAGACGCTGTCGCTCCTGCAGCTGTACCACGCTTCCAGTACATTCCACCCATCAAAACGAAAAAATATGACGCACTGGCAATGAACGTCGCAATATGAATCGCGTCAATAATCGAATGAATAAAGAATGACCCAGCAGTTGCACATCCAATAATAAAAAGGACACTCAGACGATTAACCATGAGCATTTGCTTCATGGATGCTGCCGGGTTGATATGTCGTTGGTAGATATCTCTCGCCACGCAGGAAGCACCAGAAGCCGCAAAAGTGTCAGCGCATGACATAGCTGCCGTGGCAAGGGCTACTGCACAAAGTGCTATGAACACATTCGAAAAGCCCTGACTCATGATAAATGAAAGTAAAGCAGGTTCAGCCTTAGCCATGCCCATGGGAAAACCAATTTTGGCAATTTCAGGGTAGATTATTTGTAAACCTAGCGCTATTAGAGCACAGCCCGCGAAAACTACTGCTACAAGCAACGAGCCTAATACCATTCCAATTCTAGCCGATTTAACATCACGGGCTGCCCATACTTTCTGCCATGGGTCTTGCTCACTAATCCAACCCGGAATTATGGCTATACTAAAAATAAGAACCATCGGTAAACCGATAGATAAAGGATTCCACCAGCTACCATCCACAACGTTTATCATATTAGTAATGCTCAGCCCCGACACATCACTGGCCCCGCCAAGAACCAACACAGACATAAGTAGAACAAAAGCACTCAGACATATAAACTGTATCACGTCTGTCGCGATAACTGCTGACAATCCCCCAAGCGTCACATAAACTGCAACTGAGAGTCCGACAATCAACGCGGCATGTACATTGCTGATTCCGTAGAATATTTGCAAAACCATTGCAAAACCCTTGATATCCGCTACTGCAAACAGGATCATCACCACGATAATGATCATTGCAACTGGTGCTCTAAGAAAGGAACCGTAACGAATTTCCAGAAGCTCTGGCTGGGTCATTGCAGGAATAGATTTAATTTTTTTAACCAAGAGAGCAATGATTAGAAGAGCCAGGATGTTAGGAGCCACAAAGCCCCAGATTGACCCCATCCCAAGAAGCATGAAAAAGCCAATAACCGCCAACATTGCACCAGCCGTAAGCCAGGATGCTGCCGCTGAAAATCCGATTGAAATTGCCCCAGCTCTTTTTCCCGCTAAAAGAAACTCTCTTAAAGAAGTTTGTCGCTTATTGAAATAATAGCCAGTTGCTATAAGGAGTACGACATAGCCTGAAAGTGCAGCCACAAAAATTGGATAACCGTCCATAATTCCTCCCAGCACTGCCCTTGGCTGAACATTCAGCCCCAGAGCATTGCTCGTTCTTATGTCGGCTCAGGAATAAAAGAACCGAACCGACAGATGTCAGCCCGGGGATTTACCATTTCCTCGAGAGAAATACGCAAAACCGGCAGATATTCTGACTCGTGAATCACCCTACTTACCACACCTTCCCATGCTGTTTCGTCTTTATCACTGCCTTAGCAGTGTTTACAGCACAGTGGTATTAAGCGGCTTTCGTCATCACTTACAGCGGCGGGTCCGTTCCGGATTCACACCGGATTCCCTGCTGGGCTTTCTCAATTGCGTCTGCCCGGATCCATTTGAGGATCACCAGTTTGCTCTATGTAACTTACACTGCTGGAAGGTGTTTCTACATTCCAGCAATTCACTCATCTATTGTAATTGTTCACTACTGTCAAGCAGGATATGACATGAGCACTATTCTGCATTAATGTGTAATTGATAAATGTGAGACATAAGCCGCAGAGAATGGAGGTCACAATGTCCGAACATCATATTGATTATCACAAAGGCTGGAGTATTACCGTTAATGAGGCAAAAAAAATGTGCGCAAATTTCAGCTTTGAGATAACGAGCCCCCATGGAATTACCCAACGTGTCACCATGGGAGGAGATAGTGTAGAACGGGCTCTGGAGCGAGCAAAAGAGATGATTGATATGGAGAGAGCATTGATAGATGATGATTGAGCACTATCCACCCTCCCGAGCCACATATCAATCCAGTCTCGAATGGCGTACGTCAAAGGTTCGCAGCTCTTCCAAGCACCACGAACGCAAATACGTAAATACATTTATACGTATTTACACATGAGATAAAACCGGCAATTTCTGCAACTCAGCTCGCCTCTTTTCCCAATCAGGCATAAAACGATCCATTAATGACCAGAAATTTCTATTATGATAGCGTTCAAGAAGATGCACAAGTTCATGGACGATGACATATTCAAGACATTGTAACGGGGGGCGGGCTAACTCAAGATTTAGCCATATCCGCTTATCACTAATATTGCATGTTCCCCATCTGGTTTTCATCCTCCGTATTCGCCACTCATTAATTTCTACACCGACAATTCTCTGCCACTTGTCAACCAGGTTTGGGATACGCTCTCTCAAGCGGGCACGATACCATTCGTAAAGTATTGCCTTCTTCTTTTCGGATTCCGTGCCAGGTTTCACAACGAGGTGCAATTGATTATCACATGTTATCGATACCTTGGAAGGACCTGTTCTCTCAATCACGAGTAATTGATACTCCTGACCAAAGACAAGATGTCGCTCATTAGTCACCATATGAACAGGAGCAGGTAAGGCTCTAGCGAGTAACGCTTCCCTCTTTTTTCGAATCCATTGCAGGCGGCTGCTGATAACAGAACGAATCAATTCATCACTGGAGCGCTGTGGTGCAGAAACCCATACCTCACCATAAGGTGGGTAAATAGCCAGGTTAATATTTTTGACACGTTTACGTACGACAGTAATTTCAATGTCGTCAAAAAATAAGGTACGTATTTTCAAATTGACTCACAATTTCTCATAGAATCCTGAAACATATTTTACACATGTTGGTTACGTAAAAGTTAGTACTGCTTTTCCCAGAAAAGAACCTGACTCTGAAATAATAAAAAAGAGAAAAAGGGGGCACAATGTTCCTTTTTTAAAGCATCTTTATAGTGGCAACAGTAATTCAAATGTTTGAATATTACAAAGTCTTCTAAATTTTATCGAAAGATTGCCGGGGTAACATCACAAGTTTTAGATGCAATAATTTGCGAGGCAGCAAACGGTTTTTTGCGTGTGAAACTCACTATGAAGTGTATTCTCGATTTAAGTATGATCAGTGGCCAAAGAAATCTTGGCAGAGAAAGTACCATTCAAGGCTGCATTAGTTCGTAATCAGACCATTCTCGCTTTTGAAAATGTCATTATACAACGACAGGTTGACCTCGCTCAGATAGCAGTTACGGTTTCTGTCTACTACCCTTGTGATGACATTCCCGGTCTCTACCTTGTTATTGGAAGAAATCAACCAGAAGATATTTTTTTACGTGCTGAGCCTTTCAAGTGCTTGATTGGCCCAGAACCGTTCAGAGATGGTGTTGCAGATATAACACGAGAGCGAATAACCCTGCCCATACACCTCTTTAAACGGTGGCGTTTCCTGTGCCGAGAATATACAAACGGGGCGGGTAGTAAAACGCGTGCAAATGTGGGACCCTACAGAACAGATGTATCTGCCCTGTGACGAGCCCGTTCCCGGAGCAAAGGTTGAAGCATTTGACGTCGATTGCTGGTGGTTCTGGATGAAGAAAAATCGGGCATCCTCCACAACAACTCATCCGGATGGAACTTTCGAGATAACTTTTAGATGGTGCTGCCTTCTTCAGCTTCCTATAAAAAAACCGATGGGTAATCAATCCTCAGCTACTACAACAGGTCGTAGAAGCGGTGCGCCCACACGTAGGGCCCTATTTACACCCAATACTCATCCTCTCAAAAAAAGCCTGGACACTTTAGACATAAAAGCAGATACCATTGTCGATAAAATTCGTCCCCTTCTGCCAGTTCTACCTTGTTAGCCATTGAGGGCAAAAGACTGTACTCCCGATATCGTTTTTAAGGTCTCCCGGAATTGTAATGGTGAAGTACATACTATTTACGATGAGAGTCCATTTCAGACAAGATGGAACATTCCCACCAATCTCAATATCACCCTCCTGGCCAACGAAAAGGCCTGCTCCATTCCCGTCTGCAAAGAACCACCATCCGGATATAAAGGTGAGATAGATCAAAAGAGAAAGGGGTTCAAGGAAATATCATTCTTCTTTGAACCCTCAACCCCTTAGTGTTCCCTCGCCACTTATCATATATTTTCAATTATCTCTTAACCTAATATTCAATATTTGAGGGAGGTTGAATAAAGTACATTGCTTGTTAGCTTTCAATTTGCCCTGCTCGGACCCCTTTGAGATAATTCATGCAGAATTGATCTTTTCCATGAAGCATATCGGTAGTTCGGATCGTTGCCATGATCTTTTGGTCCAGCGGATCCAGTATGGCGGAATCCATGCCTGCACCCATCATCAAGGTCACAAAAGTGCGATTGATGATGTGCCGTTGTGGCAGGCCATAGGAGATGTTGGATAAACCGCCGGTGATGTGAACCTCCGGAAATTCCGCTTTGATTGCCCGGACAGCACCAAGGACCATCGTTCCCTTGGTAGTATCGGTAGAAATAGGCTGTATCAGTGGATCTATGTAGATTTTTCCGGTTCCGATACCGATATCGTTAAGCTCTCCAACGAGTTTTCTTGCCCGTTCGACAATATCATCTGCTGAATTCGGCATTCCTGCATCATCCATACAGAGGGCAATGACTCTACAATCCTTGCCGGAAAGAACCGGCATCATTGCATCAAATCGTTCTTTTTCCAAAGAAATGGAATTGATCATAGGAGTCTTTTCCACCATCTGAAATGCCATCTCCAAAATTGCGGGATCAGGGCTATCCAGAGCCAGGGGGACATTTGTAATAGGCTGGATGGTGTCGATCAGCCATTTCATGTCTTCCTCTTCGTGACCAATTCTTGCGCCTGCATTCACGTCGATAAATGCTGCACCTGCAGTTTGCTGCTTTGTAACATCGTCGATGATATAATCACTGTTCCGATCAGCAACTGCAGCTTGAACCACTTTTCTGGAGGTATTGATTCTCTCTCCTATGACTTCAAACATGAGCAGTCCCCCTTAGTTAACAAATGATTTTGCCATTCTGGAGGCAGATCCAGCATCCGGTGCAAAGCCATCTGCACCGATTTCATCAGAAAAAGCCTGAGTGACAGGTGCACCTCCAACCATAATCTTTACCTTATCTCTTAGCCCCGATTCTACAATAGCATCCACGGTCTCTTTCATAGCAGGCATTGTAGTGGTCAAAAGAGCGGACAGGCAAACAATCTGGGCATTCTTTTCCTGAATTTCTGCAATAAATTTTTGTGCAGGAATATCCACCCCGAGATCATGAACTTCCATACCAGCACTCTCCATCATCATACATACCAGATTTTTTCCAATATCATGGAGATCCCCTTTTACAGTTCCTATCACCACCTTACCTGCAGAGCTGGCCTCACCGTTCCCCAGGAGGGGTTTTAAAATTTCAACGGCCTGTCCCATAGCCTGAGCACTCATGAGAACTTCCGGGATAAACATCTCCCCGCTTTCCATTTTCTCTCCTACGGCATCCATTCCGGGTATCAGGATATCATTAAGGATAAAAGAGGCTAGGATTCCTTCTTTTAGATCTCTCTGGACCAGAGTGGTGAGTGTTGCGGCATCTCCTGCCATCAGGGCTTGGGCTATGGGGTGTTGTTCTGACATAATTGTTTTCTCCTCTTGTATATGGAGTATGAGCTCGGAATTGCCAGAGCCCTCTGTACTTGACATTGTATTATTGACTTTGGCCTTAGCAGTTAATTGGATATTTACCAAATTTCTGTGCAGCCTCATACATGGCGATAACGTTTTCCGGAGGGATGTCTGACTGCATGTTGTGGACGGATCCGAGAATATAACCGCCGCCGGGGGCCAGGTCCCGAATCCTTTTGGCCACTTCCTTTTCCACATCCCGGACAGAGCCGTTGGGAAGGACCTCAAAAGTGTCTATGGCGCCCCAAAAGCTTAGGTTCTTACCGAACCTTTTCTTAAGCTGGTCTGTTTCCATACCGGTTGCAGATACCTGGACCGGATTAAGAATATCGACCCCGATCTCTATTAGATCGTCCAAAAGCCCGGTAACGGCCCCACAACTGTGATAATACAGTTTGGCCTTGGTTCTCTCTTTTACAAACTGGAATAACTCCGCCTGGTAGGGTTTGATCATCTCCTTGTACATAGCAGGTGACATGAATGGACCGTTCTGCATGGCCAGGTCGTCTGCAAGCTGGAACACATCCAGGTATGCCCCAACTTCATCCAGGAAGAGCCGGGCATTTTCTTTTCGTATGTCCACTATTATTCGGAGAAGTGCATGGGCAAACTCTTTATTCCCGGCCAAGTCCATAAAAAACTGGGGCATTCCCCTTAAGTACCAGCTCTGCTCAAACAGATTGCCCGATGCTCCCATACATCCTACGATGGCATATTCGCCTTCGTCATAGAGTTTTTTCGCTTGGCTTTTGACTTGGCTGAAATCATAATCCTTTGCAGGATCGGGCCAGGAATACTTGTTCAGTACTTCCATGGAAGCTTCGGGCATTACATATTCGGAGATGCTGGCATACCCACTTTCTACCTTCCTTTTGACCCCCCACTGGTCCACGAAAATCTCTGCTCCACCTTCCGTAACCTCATAGGCCTCGCTCTGGGGAACCGCCATGTTAATCGGGCGGATATGACGGCAGTCACCATGAAAATGTTTTTGGATCGACTCGTGAATGTGGGCGGTCTGCCACACCTTGGACATCACCTCTGTTTCCAGATGCTCCATGCCCAATTTGGCCTTGAGTTTTTCATACCCTTCAAGCATCAGGGTGGTATTTCTTCCGCCACAGTCTACGGGGACACGGTCTGGTTCTTCGTGATTCAATGCGGTTATGACACGTTCTTTGTGATTCATGATTGACACTCCTACCCAAGGTGACCACATGCTACCTGTTATGCAGGCTGCTGTGAGAGAATTGTGTTACCAACTAAAAAACCTTTATCAACATTTTGTTGAACGTGTCAACAAATTTATTTAAACCGTTAAACAAATTTGTAAGGAGGGAGTGTGCATGGAGAACAAGATCGCTGCCGAATCAGCAACCTATTTTAACCGGACTTCCTTAAGGTAGTTGTAAACTGTGTAACGGGAAATCCCCATCGCGTGAGCAATATGATCCACGGATCCCTTTAGCTGGAAAGCTCCCTGAGTTTCTAGGTTTTTGACCAGCTGAATCTTTTCCTCCTTGCTCATTGATGAGGCCTGTTTACCTGCACCTCGAACTGCATGTTCTATCATGGATTCTATAGTTTCATTGAGAGAAGTACCAAAGGAGCTTTTCCGGTCATCCATTTTCTGAGTATCAATATGGATGACATCCTCAATCAAAGAGGAATAGTTTAAGAACTCAGTAATATCGAAGTTAACACTCATGGCACCGACAATTTTTCCATCATCGTTTCGGAGAAAGGTGGTTGATGATTTGAGAATTCTCCCGGAATCTGTAACATATTTGCGGTTACAGATATCTTTGGCGTCATCTCCTTGTGATTCCAGTATCTTCTTAATATGCTTGGCCACAGGAGTTCCCACATTTTGCTTGTAGACAATCCCTTCAACGTGGACCATAGAATATGGGTCCTGGCTAAAGTCATGAATCACTACCTCACAGCTTTTTCCAAAAGTTTTAACCACTGTGGCCGCAATCCGCTTCAGGTTTTCAATATTCAAAATATCTTCTATTTTTGCAGTATTCATTCAATTCCACTTTGGTTTCAGGTTTGTGTCCTATCTTCAACGACAATACGAACTCTGTTGAATGGATCACAAATCGGGTGATAATTAATACTATTCTCTGTAGCTCACAAAACGGCCTTGCAGCCATATTTTGCTATACACAATTGAGCTGAGTTTATCTTTCATGATAGTCTTTTTACCTTCTTTTAACATCCACGAGGACATTCCTCAAAATCTATCATTTAGCGGAAATTCACCGCAAAATCAATTCAACCAACTAATAATTCAGAATATAGTATAGCATAGCAGGTCATCATAGTGACTAAAGAAAGATAGTACCTCGACTGATACTCTTCTCGATTTCTTGGTTAGCGTTTTCATCTTGTTTGGTTAGCTAACTCTTGTCTTCCTTCAAAATTCTCATTTTATATTATATTTTATAAAATGTTGACATATAGAATTTATTCAGTTACCTACTATCACATAGTTAGAAAACATCTCACCCATGAGAAGTCCTGATGGAAATGGGGGGGAAACATCTAACTGCTTGTTTTATTTAACTCAGTATCAAGTGGTTGTCCGCTGCTGTGGGCAAGAAGTTGTTAACTAGAAAAAGGAGGATGTATGAAACGATTTACAATGTTTGGTTTGATGGGTCTGTTGGTTATGGCATTTACAGTGCCTGGTTCTGCATTTGCAGAAAAAACTTTGAAAATAGGCCTGGGCGACCCCATTGACTCCGATCAAGGTGTTTTGGCCTTGCGTTTTAAAGAGATCGTGGAAAAAAACAGTGACGGAAGATACAAAGTTGACATTTTCCCTGCCGGGCAGCTGGGTGATGAGCAGAAAATGGTAAAAGATGCCAGAAGAGGTTCCATTGATGGAGCAGTTGTGGCGATCAATAATATTACCCCTTTCGCTAAATCCGTCGGAGTATTGACCTTACCGTACCTTATGCAGAGCTTCAATGATGCTGTCAAAGCAACAACTGGCGATCTTGGAGATAAGTGGAGAAACATTCTTATTAAAGAAGCTGGTGTCCGTGTCATGGGCTGGGGATATTCCAACTTTCGCGTATTAACAAACTCCAAAAAACCAATCGCTACATTGGCCGACCTCAAAGGGCTTAAAATCAGAGTTCCTAAAAACGCAATCATGATTGAGACCTGGAAAGCTCTTGGTGCTGAACCTGTACCCATGGCATGGCCAGAGACATTTACAGCACTGCAGCAGAAAGTTGTTGACGGACAGGATAATCCTCATGTGGCCAACTATAGTATGAAGTTTTATGAAGTACAGAATTACACTTCTGAGTGTCACTATCTCTTCTCCCTGCAACCTCTAGTTTTTGGTGAAAAATTCTTCAGTTCTCTCTCCCCAGAAGATCAGGCCATGTTTACCCGGGCAGGTATAGAAGCGCAGCAGTATAACCTCCTGTTCAGTGTTACCGAGGCTGAAACCGCAAAACAGAATATGATTAAAGAAGGTGTCGCATATAACGAGATTGAAGACGAAGATCAATGGTCAAAGATTGCAATGGACCAGGTCTGGCCGAAATTTTACGAAACAGTCGGTGGAAAACCTGCTGTCGATGACGTTGTGAAAGCACTTGGACGTTAATCCGTTTAACCTGCCTGCTCTAAGCAGGCAGGTTATTTTAAAAGATCGGAGTCATTTATGCGTGCCAAATCAGCACTGAAAATATTGGACAATTTAGAGAGCTACCTCTGTCAGATCCTACTGGTTTTTTTTGTGTGTCTGCTCTTCTTGCAGATTGTTCTCAGATTGGTTTTCGGTTTAATGGATACCTTGTCCCATTATATCGTCTTTTTTGAAAAATATGACCTGCCAGCTTCCCTGCCCTGGGGAGAAGAGCTTTCTCGATTCGCTTTTGTATGGTTTGTCTATTTTGGTGCAACGTTTGCAGCACGACTCGCGGCACATAATCGGGTTACCTTTCAGTTTAAAGTTTTTCCTCCAATCGTTGGGACTATCTCAACATTGCTCGCTGATCTTGTCTGGATTGCCTTTAACACGACAATGATTTTCTTCAGTATTAACGTGATCAAGGAAGGGTTTCAATACCCTGAATATTCGCCAACTTTAGACTGGGTTATGGCCTATGTCTTCATGATATTCCCAATAGCCTTTACTCTGATGAACATACGGATCATTCAAGTCAATATTATGAAATATATATTGAAAATGGATATTGCCGATGTTGACAAAATAGAAGTTAGGGAAACCATAAATTCAGAGGATGAGGTGACGCTATGAGTGTAACTGTGGTACTTTTTGTTACCTTTATTGGGCTGTTACTCATCGGAGCTCCCATCACCTTATCTCTAGGCGCCGCTGCAATGGGCGGCATGCTTGTCAGTGGTAAACCGCTTGAAGGCCTGGTTGAGATTGCTTATACATCTGTGAATTCGTTTCCCATCATGGCACTTCCAGCTTTTATTCTTTCCGGAGCGTTAATGGAGTCAGCCGGAATTTCAAGACGACTTGTTGCAGTCGCCGAAGCATTGGCTGGCCCTTTTACTGGAGGTATGGCCACTTCCACGGTTTTGTCATGTCTGTTCTTTGGTGCTATTTCAGGTTCTGGACCTGCTACGACCGCCGCGGTGGGTATGCTGATGATTCCGGCAATGGTCCGTCACGGCTATGACAGGGGATATGCTGGAGCCGTTACCTCATCTTCCGGTGGATTGGGTGTTGTTATTCCGCCAAGTATCCCCATGGTAATTTATGGCGTAACCGCCTCAGAATCCATTGCTGATCTTTTCATTGCTGGTTTTATTCCCGGTGTAATGTTGGCTTTGGGGCTCATGGGAATGAATTATTTCATATCCAGGCGCAAACAATATCAAGGGGACGGCAAAGAACTTTCCGCCAAAATGGTTGTTGTGACTATGAAAGAGGGGTTCTGGGCGCTTCTCACTCCGGTCATCATCCTAGGTGGAATCTACACCGGCTTTTTCACACCCACTGAAGCTGCCATTGTTTCGATTTTCTACACCCTCTTTGTCGGTACTTTTATCTACAAAGAGATAGAACTCAGTGGAGTAATGAAGGCTCTTCAGAGTACTACATGGATAACAGGCCGCGTGCTCATCATCATGTTCACCGCTTTGGCCTTCGGACAGCTTCTCACTCTCAACAATATTCCAGATGTGATCGCCAAGGGACTTTTGAATCTTACAGACAACCTCTATTTGATCTGGGCATTAATTATTTTCTTTCTTTTGTTTATGGGGATGTTTATGGAGACTCTGGCAACCATAATGTTGGTAACGCCTGTTCTCTTGCCCGTTATGGTCACTTTAGGAGTAGACCCCATTCATTTTGGGGTTGTTTTGGTTTGCTGCTGTGAAATTGGTTTTGCCACGCCACCACTTGGTGAAAATATGTTTATCGCATCTGGGGTCGCACGAGCCACATTGGAAGAGATCTCCGTCAACGCCCTGCCGTTTGTCTTTATCAGTGTATTTGTTGTCTTTCTCATAGCATATTTACCAGGACTAACATTGTGGCTACCCGATCTTCTTAACAGTATTTTTAAGTAAGTCAGACAGCTTCCATTACAAGCTAGGTTTATGGGCTGTTTATTATAACCAGCCCATACTCTCTCAATCAGTTTATCAATGGAAACCACTTAGGATTATGAACGGAAAAGAAAGAATACTAATGGCGCTGAATCACCAACAGCAGGACGACCGCGTCCCAGTGGATTTCGGTGCTCGTCAGATTACGTTCATGATCCTTACATATGAGAAAACAAACAGCTGACCTCAAAGAGACAAAGAGTGTTGCCCCTGTTTAAGTGAAGATAATCAATCGTGCTCTCACTACAAGCATCTTCGCAATGGCCGTAACAGTCTTATGTTACTGCGAAATCAATACTCAGGAATCAAGGACCTTTGTCTCGAACGAGAGTATCAGAAAATGTTGCTCGATGTTATAAAAGAGGTTAATAAAGGCAACACTGGAGAGTCTCTATATTTCACGCTATGTGTTAGTTTTAATAATCTCAACAGAAAGGGTCAAAACAGCCATCACTGCGTGTACTAAACCAAGTGCTCTACAAAATGATCTGCCAATTGAAACTGTAGAACCTGTTCATGTACTTGCTTAAGAAATTGTAAGGCATGTGAATGAAAAGAAATTCTCAAGATACTGACACGACCTTGGAATGATCACAACACTCAAAGGTTCGATAATGCTGTGTAAATATCTTCTTTTTTAGGGGCAAGGCGTTGGAAACTATAAAACAATCCATGAAATCTTTGCAGGCATATGAGATTTTACGCGACATGATATTAAAGGGAGAAAAATTGCCAGGCACGCGTTTGATTATTTCTGATCTTGAAAAAGAATTGAAAATCGGCCGTGTTCCTGTCAGGGAGGCCCTAATGCGTCTTGAGCAAACCGGCCTAGTGAAAAATTTCCCTTACAAGGGAGCAATCGTCGGAATACCTCCTACCCTAAAAGAGATTATTCATATCTATGATCTCCGTGTTGAATTAGAGGTCAAGCTTGCCGTCGAAGCAATGCCTAACATAAAAGAGATTGACATACTCAAGCTTGAAGAACTGCATGCTGCCATGCAGGAGATGCCAATGGACCATCACGATACTGATAGCGATTTTCATTTTCTCATTTATGATGCTGCTAATCTTCCCCACCTCTGTAATGTTGCACGAACATTGAGGGGTGCAGTGGAGAGTGTGATAAACATCTATCGACGTAATGAAGAGCACTGCATAAGATTCAACAAGGAACATGTTTTAATCATTGAAGCTCTAAGAAATCAGGACCTTGAAGCTCTAAAAGTGACCTTGGCAATGAATATTAGAAGTGGACTGGAAATCATCAAAGAAACATACGCCACAATAGTCAGTGCTCCTCGCTGAATGTACTGCACTACTTTCACCAAACTTTTCATCAATAATTTAGAATATCTCAATTGACTATCCAAACAAAATAGTTGCGATGTTGGATTTCGTAAATTCAGTCAGCGAACTCAAATGTACTGACTCCATAGACCTCATTCACTTCGTAGTTACTATGACAGGAATCAGATCAATGCCGGGGCTCAGAAGTCCAACTTGAGATTGTCTTTGGATATACGTAACAAAACCTATTTTTTCGATTTGTTTTAGATGGTTATCCTAAGTCTATTTTCTCTTATCAATACCTCAAAAGTCAAGATTTACATCAGATGGAGCTGTCTCAGAAATCAGCTCTGAGGATGGGCCCCTCACAAAGATTAGACACTGACATTCAATTCGTTTTTGCATTGGTATGAGCTTTATGGATATAGGAGATGGCGGTGGTGATATTTTCGCCAAGTTTCTCGATATTCCGAAGCTGATCGCCACATCCGGAAAAGTCATTCAACCAACGAGATACCCAAATACCAACATCGTCCCAACGAATCTGAGCTTGGGAAAGTTTGAAAGCGAACTGCAATCGGAGCGCGACTCGCACTATCACCTTGTCGACAAGATCGAAGCGCTTAACGGCGGCTATAATATTGTGATCATAGATGAACGTAAGAAAGTTATTTTTAATGGACGTTCGTAGCCCCCCCAGCTTCCCTGAAAACTACTGCCCCCCGACCCGTGCCCCGAGATTACTGTATTTCGACTTGACAAGGGCCGTGCGCGGTCAGTACTATGTTGTTATATTTTCAGTCTATTCAGGCCGGTGCTACTATCGTTGACATATAAATCGACAGTGAACAATACGGGAGGGGAGGATGTTTCCAAAAACCGATTTTCTATTGCGCTATCCTTTCCTGAACAACAAGGAAAAAGGGGGTATCTGAATGTTCAAGAAGCTTATGATTTTTGCCGCAGCCGCGGCCATGCTCGTTGTCACGAATGCCAATGCTGCTAACTTGTACGGCACGCTGGCCAAAATCAAAGAAACCGGTACAATCGTCCTCGGTCACCGCGAATCGTCTGTACCGTTCGCCTACATCGGCCCAGAAGGCAAGCCGATCGGCTATTCCATGGATCTTTGCATGAAAGCCGTGGAAGCCATTGAGGCGGAACTCGGTATGGATCTCCAGGTCAAGCTCGTTCCAGTTACACCGCAAACCCGTATTCCGCTCATCGCCAACGGCAACATTAACATCGAATGCGGCTCAACCACCAACAACCTGACCCGTCAGCAGCAGGTTGACTACGCCTACACGACCTTTATCACCGGCACCCAAATCCTTACCAAAAAGGGCTCAGGCATAAAGGAAATCGAAGATCTTGCCGGAAAGGCTATCGCTTTAGCACAGGGCACTACCAACGAACGAGTTATCAAGGAAAACATCGAAAAGCTCGGCGTCAAGGACGTCAAAATAACTAGTGTAAAGGATCACGCTGAAGGACTTCTGGCGCTGCAAACTGACCGCGTCGACGCGTATTCCACCGACCACATTCTGTTGTTCGGCCTGATCGCCAAATCCAAGGACCCTGCCGCTTACGAGGTCGTCGGCCGGTTTCTGTCATTCGACCCTTATGCCCTAATGCTGCCGCGTGACGATTCGGCCATTCGTCTGGTCGTAAACCGCACGCTCGCAGACCTGTTCCGCTCGGGTGAAATCAAGGACATTTACAACAAGTGGTTTATGAGCGATATTCCTGGCAGCCAAGCCCTTATGGTTCCCATGGGCGACACGTTGGAAACGAACTTTGCGGTTCAAGCCTTTCCCAAGTAAACGCATCCCTCATAGAAGTCGTCCACGGAGAAGTTTTCGTGGGCGTACTTAAAGGCTATTAATGAATTACAACTGGAATTGGACAATCCTTAGCGTAGAGCCCTATTTCGGCTGGCTGGTGTCCGGGCTTGGCTGGACTCTGCTGGTCTCCGCACTGGGGTGGCTCATCGCGTTTTCCCTCGGTTCGGTGATTGGTGTCATCCGAACACTGCCCAGCAAAAATCTTCGCCTGTTCGGTACGGCCTACGTGGAGTTATTCCGCAATGTTCCATTGCTGGTGCAGATGTTCATTTGGTTCTACGTACTTCCTGAGCTCGTTGGTGAGGATCTAGGTCGTTGGATGAAGCGGGACATGCCGTTCCCCGAAGCCACCAGCGCGATTCTATGCCTGGGCACCTACACCGCGTCGCGTGTAGCCGAGCAGGTTCGTGCCGGCATCGAATCAATCCCACGCGGTCAGGTCATGGCCGGTTATGCCATGGGATTGACCACGAAGCAGGTGTACCGCTACCTGCTGGTCCCGGTGGGCTATCGGATCATCGTACCGCCGATGACGTCCGAATTCCTGACCATCTTCAAGAATTCTTCGCTTGCGCTGACCATTGGTGTCGCAGAGGTGCTCTATCAGACTCGCCAGATCGAAAACTATACCTTCCAGGGGTTTGAGGCGTTCACGGCCGCAACGCTGATCTATCTGGTACTCACCATGATCGTGGTGGTCATTATGGACCGCGTCGAAGCCAAGACCCGCATTCCCGGATACGGCGTACAGGGGAAAACGTGATGCTGACGGATTTTGATTTCGGCGTAATTGCGCGCAACATTCCGTATCTCTGGGAGGGCATGCAACTCAGCCTTCTGCTGACCGTCCTTTCGGCCGTCGGCAGTATCATTCTCGGCACCATTCTTGCCCTCATGCGGCTATCGGGTATAGGGCTGTTCCAGTGGATAGGCGCAGTCTGGGTCAACTTTTTTCGTTCCCTGCCGCTACTTCTCGTGATCTTTTGGTTTTATTTCCTGGTCCCGGTCCTGGTTCAGCAGCAAGTGGACGCTTTCCAGTCCGCGCTGATCGGTTTCGTTCTGTTCGAAGCAGCCTACTTCTGTGAGATCATACGCTCGGGCATCCTTAGTATTTCGCGAGGGCAGGCGTGGGCCGGTTACGCGCTGGGTTTGCGCTATTCGCAGACCATGCGCTACATCGTGCTGCCGCAGGCCTTCCGTAACGTGCTGCCGATTTTGCTAACGCAGACAATCATTTTGTTCCAGGACACCTCGCTGGTTTTCGTGGTCGGCTTAGCCGACTTCATGACTTCGGCTGTAAACGTGGCGCAGCGTGACTCGCGTCTGATCGAACTCTATGTCTTCGCGGCCTTCGTCTATTTCGTGATGTGCTATTTCGGGTCGCTTTATGTTAAACACCTCCAAAAAAAGATGCACAGATGATTGATATTAAAAACCTCAACAAGTGGTTCGGCGACTTCCATGTCTTAAAGAAAGCTTCGACAAGAGTGGCGAAGGGTGAAGTCATCGTCGTCTGCGGGCCGTCGGGCTCGGGCAAGAGTACGCTGATCAAGTGCGTCAACGGCCTGGAGCCGTTCCAAGAGGGCACGATCACTGTGAACGGTGTTTCCGTCGGCGCGCCGGATACCAACCTGCCGGAGTTGCGGTCCCAAATAGGTATGGTGTTCCAAAACTTTGAGTTATTCCCACACATGACTGCGATGCAAAACATCTGTCTGTCGCAGCTCAAAGTGCTGGGTCGCTCTCAGTCGGAGGCCCAGGAACGGGCCAACAAGCTGCTTGACCGCGTCGGGCTTGGCGGTTTGGACTACAAGTACCCGTCCGAACTTTCGGGTGGTCAGCAACAGCGTGTGGCCATCGCCCGCGCGTTGGCCATGGACCCGATTGCCATGCTGTTCGATGAGCCCACCTCCGCGCTCGATCCTGAGATGATCAACGAAGTGCTGGAAGTGATGCAGGAACTGGCCCGCGACGATGGCATGACCATGATGGTGGTAACTCACGAAATGGGGTTCGCGCGACGCGTAGCCGACCGTGTAATTTTCATGGATGAGGGCGAAGTCGTTGAGGACGCCAATACAGAAGACTTCTTTGGGACGCCGCGCAGCGACCGTGCCCAACTATTCCTGTCGAAGATCCTTGAACACTGATGCATATATGGATACTTTGTGGAAGTAAGTGCAAGAATAGGAATCCGTCCGAGCTCCCTGTAAAACAGAAATAAGTGACTAAAAATTTATCTATTGGCTCTACCTAACTTTTTCTCACTCTTCCAGTTTACTGGCGTTTATTTGGCACAATCCTGCCCCAGACACTTCCTATTTTCCATCGATTTGCAAGAACAGATTTTCAGCTCTCCCCGCGCGCTGAAAATCATCTTATTGTTTCCACAAAATAACCTGTTTTTGACGAACACTCAAATCCACTGGTCTTGATACTTCAAAAACATGCCATCGACACCAGCGCGTGAAGGTGGGGACGCCACCGGCGTATCGTATCCAAACGTCTGAATAGCAACGACAATTCCAGGGATGCCGAATTGCTTTGCAAGAGATATCCTGAAAACTGACGCAGGCTATTGGCTGCAAAAGCTGACACTCATTGAGTTTCCCCAGCAGTCTGTGATCATAAAAAAAAATTCTCAATATTTTTGGAATGGGAAAAACATACTATCAATGAGGTATTGGATAAAGAACCGTCTTTTTGTTGTGGCACATCGGTAAAACCAGCGCCTTGTGCAGCTGAAGGACAAGATACTCTCGCTGACAGTCAGGACATTTTGTTTTAGCAAAGCGTTGATGAAGATCGCCACATTCAAGGTATCCGGACAACATTATTCATAACAGGGTGGTAGAGCCCTACCCTTCTGGCAGGGTTAGCCATAGCATTCCAAAAATTCAGTACAACTGATCCAGAAGCTGCAGGAATGATGTCGACTTTGAATATATGCGCTTATATTGGTCTGCCGTTAACTGTAGAGCAAACCATTCAAAGAGAAGTTACTGAGATGGGGGAAAATCTTGGTTATATGCTTGACAGCTTAAGGTCGCTTACAGGGAGTGGCGATAATGATTCAGTAGAACGAGCTGAATACAGTTCTACGGTATCAGCTGTCTACTACAGCTGATCTTTTAGGAACGCTTTTAAAACTCATAACAGATAATAGACTTGAAAAGGTTACAACAACACTAAATCTAAGGCTTAGCTCAACAAATCATACTACAGTTGTTGTTTTCCAGGAGTAACTGCTCCTAGTTGAATTAAAACAGAAAGAATACATTCAACAGCAGCTTTACCACTCTGTTTGTCAAAGGTTTCATTCTTACCGTGCGTCAAACGCGGAAGCAACGTCCGGCGCTGAGAACGTGTCCCTGGCCCCATGACAAGAGGGTAGAACCGCTTTCTAAACTCTTCATCCATGCTGTTAGTTACAATGGTAGCATCGGAAACACCTATATTATAGGTTTGTTCAACCACTATTTTTTTCCCATGATAAGTTTTCAAGAGTGTTGACAGTGGATGTTTTAAGAATCTCAGATCAAAATTCATTCCTTGAGAGATGGAAAAGTCCTTCACCTCTTCATACAGAATTCCTCTGAGTTGGCCATGAACATCTTCAAGGGTATCAAAAGAGCGGTTACTGAGAATTAAATGATGAACAACAGGCGGAGCTTCTGAATCAAGAACGCTTTGTTTATAGATCTTTGAAGGTATCACTGAAAATCCTGACTTGTCACCAGCCAAGAGAATATCTGTGGCTGAAGACTGCTCGATAATCTGTGTAAGTAGGTTATTCTCGCGTGAAATCGAACAAACATGCCCGCCTTTCTGATTTAATATTGAAGCCTTTTGATTACTCAAGAATTCAATTTCAGGATGAATACTGACCGGATTCCACTCTTTCAAATGAGAAAGTAGTTCACATAACCGACCCAACGTATCTGATACCCGAATAACAAAGTTACCACGCTCAGAAGTATAGAAACTGAGGGTAGGAGGAGCAGTAACAGTTACAGTATTCTCCAAAACAATAAAAATAGTATCTCTTTTTGATATAGGGAGATTACTCCCCAATTCTTCCCCTATCTGGATTGAGGTTTTCTCTCCAGCACCTTCCTCTTTAAATGTGATTGTAAAAATGATGTTGGAAAGTGAAATTTTCTGCATATGTGCCAGTTCAATCAAAAATAGTTCAAAAGCAACACCTGCTTTACAATCACTGACCCCCCTTGCAACCATCTGAATATCATCTTCATATAATGAAAATGGGGTAAACGGTTCATCCCATTCGGATAAATCCGCGTTTACCGTATCGATATGGGCACTGAGGTAAATGATATCCCGCTCAAGGTCAATCACTTCAGGGCGGGCAATGAGATTTCGTTTTTGATCCCGGTAAATACGATAGCCATTGAGACGCTGGCTGAAATACGACTGACACCAACGCATTGCGTTTTCAACCTGATCCGGTTGAGTGAAAACTGTAGGGAAGCCAGCAAGCTCTCTAAGACACTGAAGATATTTTTCAAAATCACTTATGCACAGCTCTTTCATATATCCCTCAGTTATCTGTCTCCGGATACGTCTTACACTTCCTATCGAAGTAACGGATTCCTATATAAAATCAGAACTGTACTCTTTTTCAACAAGTCTCTCCAGATAATTTCATGTAGGATTTTATAAAATATTACATAAAATTATTGACACGCTTCCAAAAACTTGGTTTCCTTTACAGGATGATGATAAGTATCTTACGGTTCTACCGAGATTGAAAGATTTCTATTTAAGGAGATTTTCATATGGAGTTTATAAAAAAAGCAGCACTTAGCTTTGAAGAAGCAAGCAGTCAAAAACGTGTTATCGTCGAAGAGCTACTTAAAAATATTCAGGAAGGCGGTGAGAATGCTGTCCGCGAACTCGCAAAGAAGTTTGATAATTGGGAGGGTGATTTCATTCTCTCAGATGATAAAAAGCAAAAGCTTATCGAGCAAGTCCCTCAGCAGGTAAAAGACGATCTTCAATTTGCCCATGAGCAGGTTTATAGCTTTGCCAAAGCACAAAGAAACTCAATTGTCGAATTCGAAAAAGATACCATTCAGGGCGTACGTCTCGGTCAACGGGTAATCCCGATGGAAGTTGCTGGTTGTTATGTACCTGGCGGACGTTTTTCCCATGCCTGTTCTGCTATCATGAGTGTGGCAACAGCAAAAGCTGCTGGAGTAAAAACAGTTATCGCCTGCTCCCCTCCCCGGGGTGAGAGTATTGCACCCGCCGTGGCTTATGCTATGCACATCGCCGGAGCAGACATAATCTTAGAGATGGGTGGTGTGCAGGCCATAGCAAGCATGGCCTACGGTCTTTTTACAGGGAAAAGTGCAAACATTATTGTTGGCCCCGGAAATGCTTTCGTTGCGGAAGCTAAAGCAATTCTAGTCGGTTCCGGACAGTGCGCTATTGATGTTTTTGCAGGGCCAACAGAATCATCTGTAATTGCGGATAAAACAGCTGATCCAATGACTGTTGCTATCGATCTCGTTTCCCAGGCAGAGCATGGTTTAGATTCACCAGTGTGGCTGCATACCGATTCAGCTGAACTGGCCCATGCGGTGAATTCACTTGTCCCTCAAATAATAGCGGATATGCCTAATCCGGAAGTTCCCGGTGCATCATGGCGTGATTATGGAGAAATCGTACTTTGTAAAGATCGGGAAGAAGTTGCTATGGTCAGTGATCAGTATGCCTCTGAACATGTTCAAGTTATTGCAGAAGATCTCAACTGGTGGCAGAACCGGCTAACGAATTACGGTTCTCTCTTCCTCGGCGAAGGCAGCACTGTCGCCCAGGGTGATAAATGCTCCGGAACCAACCATATACTCCCCACTAAAAAAGCAGGCTACATCTCCGGTGGCCTCAATGTCCATAAGTTTCTGAAAATTACCACTTATCAGGAAATATCTCCGGAAGCCAATATCCAGATAAGTGGTGCAGCCTCACGCCTCTCACGGGTTGAGGGAATGGAAGGTCACGCCCGTGCCTGCGACTGGCGCCTGCGTAAATATTTCCCGCAAGAACAATGGAATTTCAAAGTGTACCAGCATCCGAAGTATTCAATCAAAAAGGCTACAGAAGAGAATAACTGACCAATTCTCTGCTTCCTATTATCTTATCAACATGTGTAAATTATAGACTTGCAGAGAGGTTGACATGCCAAAGACACTGACTAAAACATTTACAAAAGACTTTACCCTGCAGGAACCTATCCCTGAGGAAGCCATTGAACGAGCTGTTTCTATAATGCGAAACGGTAACCTTCATCGATATAACGTTTTAGGAAATGAAGAGAGTGAAACGGCACTTTTGGAAATGGAATTTGCCAATTATATGGGGGCTAAATATTGCCTTTCATGTGCATCTTGCGGTATGGCAATGTTCCTGGCTCTAAAAAGTGCCGGAGTTAAAGCTGGTGATAAAATTCTCTGTAACGCTTTCACCTTGGCGCCTGTTCCTGGTGCCATCCACCATGCAGGTGCTGAAATTGTTTTAGTCGAAATTACAGACGACTACACAATTGACCTGGATGACCTTGAAAATAAGGCAAAAACCAGCGAAGCCAAATTTTTCCTTATCTCTCACATGCGCGGCCACCTGACCGATATGGATCGCCTTATGGATATTTGCAAAAGATATAACCTTATTCTCATTGAGGACTGCGCTCACACCATGGGAGCATCGTGGGATGGCAAAAAATCTGGTTCTTTTGGAAAGGTCGCATGCTTTAGTACCCAGACATATAAACATATGAACTCAGGTGAAGGTGGGTTGCTCACCACTGATGACCCAGCTGTGATTACACAAGCCATAATCCACTCCGGTTCTTATATGCTTTATGATCGTCATATTTCCCGACCGCCAGTTGAAGAGTTTGAATCTGTCAAAAAGATTACAGCCAACTATTCATGCAGGATGGATAACTTGCGAGCGACCCTGCTGCGCACTCAATTATGTCACCTCGACGAGCAATGCAGCCGCTGGAACGAACGCTATAAATTACTTGAGAATGAACTCAATAGCATGGTGGCCATCGCCTGCCCACCCCGTCCTGAAAAAGAATATTATGTAGGAAGTTCAATTCAGTTTTCAATTGTAGATCAATCACCTGAGAATATTGCAATTTTTTTAGCAACAGCACTTGAACGTGGGGTTGAGATAAAGTGGTTTGGTAACATTGAACCAGTTGGTTTCACCAGCGGATATCAAAGTTGGCAATATCTGAATAACTTGCCTGATTTACCAAACACCAATCGCATTTTAGCCAGCATGTGCGATATGCGAATACCACTCACATTCAGTCTCGACGATTGTAAACTCATTGCCGAGATACTGGCCAATGTGGCTCAGGAAATATTTGGAGACCAATCGAATGGCCAATAAGAGGTAACAGTGATTTCACTCCGAGTGCTGCCATTTTATGCAATCACTATGGTGGGTATACTGTTAATGGCCTATTTCTGCTGAATCGTTATGTGGTTGCCAACGGAGATGGGCTATTAAATCCTTTGTTATTAATAAAGTACAGATAATTAGGTAAAATGCTATGTCTAGACAGTCAATCAGTACAGATAAGGCACCTGCTGCCATCGGTCCTTACTCCCAAGCAGTAATATTTTCCAAGACCCTCTTCACCTCTGGGGCCCTGCCCATAGATCCTAAAACAGGGGCTATGGTTGAAGGTACTATAGAAGATCGTGCACATATGGTTTTTAAAAATCTTGCAGCAGTTGCAGAGGAAGCGGGTACTTCTCTTGCGAACACTGTCAAGACCACTGTTTTTCTGAGTGACATGGCCGATTTTCAAGCCGTAAACAGTGTCTACACCCAATACTTTTCAGAACCGTTTCCGGCCCGCAGTGCCATTCAGGTTGCTGCACTACCGCTGGGATCAAACATAGAGGTAGAGGCAATTATTGCCCTGTAAAAATAACTCATTTCAGATGCGGTCACAAATAAACGTATCATCGTTGAAACAACTTTCGACCAACACTAAGGAGATAAACTCATGAACTTTACACAATTCCCACGACGAGCATATTTACAGGGCGCTACCCCACTCGAAGCTATGCCAAAACTGAGTAAGGCACTTGGTGGCAAAGTAAACCTGTACATTAAACGTGATGACCTTCTTCCAGGCGCAGCCGGTGGTAATAAGACCCGTAAATTGGAATTCTGCATCGGTGATGCCATTGAAAAAGGGGCGGATACCATCATCACCTGCGGTGCTGTCCAATCAAACCATTGCCGCCTGACCGCTTCCTGGTCAGCAAAAGAAGGCCTCGACTGTCACCTGGTTCTTGAAGAGCGCGTTGAAGGTTCTTATAAGGAAGATGGCAGTGGCAACAACTTCCTTTTCGAAATGCTTGGTGTTAAGACAAAGCGCGTTGTAAAAGCTGGCTCTGACATGATGGCAGAAATGGAAAAGACTGCCGAGGAACTCAAAAAAAGTGGTAAAAAGCCATATATCATTCCTGGTGGAGCCTCCAACCCTACTGGCGCTCTTGGTTATGTTGCCTGTGCTGAAGAACTTATGAACCAGATAAATGTATCCGGTCTTAACGTCGACCACATTGTTGTTCCTTCCGGTTCTGCAGGAACCCATGCCGGAATGGTTGTTGGCATTACTGGTACCAACGCAAACATCCCGGTTTCAGGCGTTAACGTCTCCCGCCCAAAAGATGTTCAGGAAGGCATCGTTCATAACCTTGCCCTTCAGACCGCAGATCTTGCTAAGGTTAAGGGCGGAGTTGATCGTGATGCTATTGTTTGCTACGACCAGTATGTAGGACCAGGATATTCCATTCCTACTGATGCAATGGTTGAAGCCGTGAAGCTTTTCTCTCTTGAAGAAGCTATTCTGCTTGATCCAGTCTATTCCGGTAAAGCAGCAGCCGGTCTTATTGACCTCGTAAGAAAAGGTGCATTCCCTGAAGGATCTAACGTAGTATTCCTTCACACAGGTGGTTCCCCTGCACTCTACGCATATATGGATACTTTCAGAAAGTAATTCCATGCAATGGCAGACGTATTAACCAGGGGGACATCAGTTCTTCTGGTTAATCGAATACTACACTTAGCACGTAGGTAACTTTCTTAAGACCTCCCTTAAAAGATTCATGATGCAGCCTGCAAACACTCACCATACAAATGAAAAAATACCTGGTATTATTGGAGGCATGGGACCAGAGGCGACTGTTGATCTCATGCAACGTATAATCAATAATACTCCTGCCGCAGACGATGTTGACCACATCCATTGCCTTGTAGATAACAACCCTAAAATACCTTCACGTATGAAGGCTATCTTGACAGATGACGGAGAAAACCCTGGTCCATATATGGCAGAAATGGCCAGACGATTAGAGCAATGGGGAGCTGATTTTCTTGTTATTCCGTGTAACACAGCTCACCATTACTACTCATTTGTTACCGAAGCAGTTTCTATTCCTGTCATCAACCTTATAGAACTGGTTGTCGCGAAGGTTCTCACAGAAAACCCGGGAATAACTGAAATCGGTATTCTGGGCTCAACAACAATTATCAAAACAGAACTGTATAAAAAAGCATTTTCTAAACGAGGAGTTGCGGTCGTTTACCCTGACGACCAGATGCAGAACACGCTGTTTCAGGTAATTAAGAGTATCAAAAGTGGAAACACGGACAAAGACGTGTGCAAAAACTTTGCTGAAATTTGCCGACATATGGAGCAGAAAAACGTGAAACTTGCTGTTCTTGGTTGCACAGAATTAGGGATAATTTCGGAAAATGCTCCGATACAAACTCTTGATGCAGCTGAGCTCCTAGCCCAAGAGATAGTTGCAGTAGTAAAAAATGGTAAGGCCCCTCACGTAAGTTGAGCTGTTCTTGACAAAGGGCCATACAGAGAATAGAACGTTTTTTATCGCAGACATATTCTATATAATTGAAGAATATGAACGTACAACAGATTTGTCCAACAGGAGTGTTCTTTTGGCTGGTACTACATCTTCAATGAAGTCTCTCATCGCCTACGAGAAGATACGGGATATGATATTAACCGGTGAAAAACTCCCCGAAACACGACTTGTTATTCAGGATCTTGAAAGCGAGCTTGGCATTGGTCGTGGGCCTATACGAGAAGCTATCATGCGCTTGGACCGCTCAGGTCTTGTGAAAAATGTTCCGTATAAAGGAGCTCTTGTAGCCAGCCCACCATCACATAAAGAAATATACATTCTCTTTGATTTGCGAATGGAGCTTGAAACACAACTCCTTCTTGAAGCACTGGATAAGTTTACACCGGAAAGTATTGCTGAGTTGGATCGTATTTACGACAGCATGGTTGCCATGGAGAAGGACTATTACCAACTTGATCGGGATTTCCATGACATAATTTATCGTACAGCCGATATGCCACACATCATCGCTATAGTGGATAAGCTCATTGAATCTGTAGAAACATTCCTCACTCTGCGCAGGCAGCAATTGACAGACTGTCAACATTTTACCGAAGAGCATGGTCTTATTATACAAGCTATAAAAAGTAAGGATAAGGAGCTCGCAAACACAATAATGCGTAAGAACATTAAAAGCGGCCTTGAAGTTGTTGAGAGAACGTTTTCCCAATTCATCAGCAGATAGTGCTCTTTGACTAAGGTGTTTATAATCAAGCACAGCACTCCTCATCACCACAAGGTGGTAATTTCAATACATTATAGCATTTTTCTACTTTTACGATTCACAACATTCTCACAGGAGACCAACAGTGTCAGTACATGACAAAATCATAGCCAGTCTTGTAAACAACAAGATTGAGTTCGTCACGACAGTACCCTGCAAACAGTTAGGCGGGGTTATTGAAGGCGTACAAAATCATCCGGATATTCTGCATGTACCTTCAACGAAAGAAGACGAAGGTATGGGGCTTTGTGCCGGTGCTTTCATGGGTGGGAAACGGCCATGTATTTTTATGCAAAACACAGCACTTGGGGTAACAGCAAATACCCTGGCAACGTTAATCCAGTTCTACCAGATTCCACTCCCCATGTTGATTTCTTACCGGGGAGAAGTGGGTGAACGGGTTGCCTGCCAGGTTGAAATGGCTGTACACACTAAAGCGATTTTGAATCAGCTGAATATTCAAACATACCATTTCCATAAACCAGAAGATGTCGATGAGCTTGATGCAATTTTGACTCATACATTCATGTGCAGAAAACCAACAGCTATTCTGACTGATGCAACTTTTTGGGGAGGGCACTGAAATGATCCGAAGCGAAGTTCTTAAAACACTGATTCCAGTCATTTCAAGCGAATTAGTCGTTTGCAACATTGGCCTGCCAAGCCAGGAACTGCACATGCTTGATGACCAGCCTTCAAACTTTTATATGCTTGGCACCATGGGGCTTTCCTCATCAATCGGCTTTGGCCTGGCACTGGCACAAGAGAAAACAGTAATAGCAATTGATGGGGACGGATCTGTCTTGACCAACATGGGAACGTTGTCCACTATCGCAAACAATGTAACTGACAACTATATCCTGTTTATCGTTGATAATGGAAGTTACGGTTCTACTGGTGATCAGCCAACGTATGCCGCTGGGAAGACATCATTAGCTAAAGTAGCAGAGGCGTGTGGCTGCGAGAATGTGATCCAGTGTCAGGGCGAAAAGGCTGCAGATGTTATGAAAGATGCACTCGCATCCAGCAAAATGACTATCATCGTTTGTAAATGCGAGAGCGGCAATATTCCGGTTCCTGTAATTGAACTTGATGCTCCGGTCATCAAGCATCGCTTTATGGAAGAGGTGAAGAAACGTAACGCATAGCACCACTGAATTTCGGCGTATACATCCCAAGGACAAACTATTTATCTAAAGTGAGAGAAAGCGGTATGACAATCATACGTATGGAAACAAAACAACGAATGAGCAAAATTGTTATCCATAATGGTACCATTTATCTTTGTGGCCAAGTTGCAGAAGATGCAACTCGAGATATCCAAGAACAGACTCAGTCAATGCTGGACAAGGTTGATTCCTTACTGGATCAAGCTGGAAGTGACAGAGAGCATATTCTTTCTGCTACAATTTATATAAAGAGTATGAATCTGTTCTCTCAAATGAATGATGTTTGGGACAACTGGATACCGGAAGGACATGCCCCTGCTCGTGCATGTGTAGAGGCAAGTATGGCAAGAGAAGAGTTACTCGTTGAGATTTCTGTTGTTGCAGCAGTTAAAATTTAGACATCTGATTTCACACCACCTCATAATGGCTCTTCAATTGGTACAGTACATATGTTTCACCTATTATCATGTAACTATACCAATTGAAAGTGAGTAAAAGTCGATATCACCCTGCCTCTGACACATCAACTTTAATTTTCTTTCAATTGGTATCGTATTTTTGCCTGAGTTCTTTGCTCTATTCCGCCATTCTCGTCTCATTATTGAAACTCTACGGTCACTACTCCTAACTATTTTCACTAAATCGAACACTGCTGGTGTTAGTCTGTTTCGAAAAAATTGGAGCAAAAGCGCCCTAACAACCTACAAGATCTTTATCAATATCCATTAAGACTATTAACACTCACTCCCAAACCACCCATTTCAACCCAATATTTAGTAAAAATAACCAATGAAGACCTTATTTTACTTGTGTTTAGGAGGAGAATAAAGATATCCTGCAATAAGGCTTGAGCAAGCTAGTTGGACAATATGACAAACACATCTTTACGCTTCTTTCCGAACAGCATAATATTAGCATCAAGCTACCGCCTGCTACGACAGTCCCACTAGCCTCAAAGACCTCCCGGCGATACTGACTACCGGGTTTCTACCATTGATCCATGGCAGTATTTTTCAGTTTTTACCTAGAATTTCACATCACAGGACCAAGGTCTTACTTGATGTATTTGGTTTCCACATATTCATAGAATTAAAGCTCGATGCTGATAACACGTCCCATGTAGTTTCAAATGTTGGGCCGAGAATAGAGTTATTGAAATCATTTAGGTATATAACGAAACAACACAAGCAATGAAAAACCTCATATCATGGCTTTTAGCCTTACTCTGTGCCTTAAGTCTCTCCACTGCCATCTATATAGTGCACCAGCACACCGTCCTGAAAAACAGCATAGCAAAGCAGGCACAAGAAGACCTCAAAGTGCTGACACAATCGGCCGCTGGAAACATCGACAGGACACTTCGTGAAATCATGGTAGCTGCAGACACTATTGCGGATGAACTCACCTCCGGAAAGCTTCTAAAAGATGAACAGCTTCTAAAGCTACGTTTAAGCAAAGCTTTTAACAATAATACTAATATTTATGGAGCAGCAATTTCATTCGAACCTTATGTATACAGTGAGAATCAACGTCTATTCTCACCGTATTACAAGCGTGAAGATGGCAAAATATTCTACAAACCAATTGATTACGACTATACAAATCATAGTTGGTACAGAGACCCGCTTGAGCAAGGGCATAGCATATGGAGTGAACCTTTTTTTGGCAATGCAAGTAATACGCTAGTGACAATTTACAGCACAATTTTCTATCGTTATGAACAGAAAACCAGCCTCAAGATTCCAGACGGGATAGTTAGTATCGCTATCTCGTTGGATCAGGTGAGGAATATCGTTGGGTCCATTGAATTAGGGCCGAGCGGTTTTGGTGCTATAACATCCAGAAAAGGTGTCTACCTTTTCCATCCCAATAATAAGTATGTGGTAGAACAAAAGAGTATTCGGAGTGTAGCCCATGAACACAGTGACGAAGATCGCCTGTTACTTGCCAAACAGCTTGAATTGGACATGGAAAGTCATGGAATAATCGATCATATAAGCACTACCACAGGCCTCTCCTCCTGGTTAGCTTTTGAGCCAATCCCTGCCACCGGCTGGTCTCTCCAGAATACATTCATTAAGAACGATATGCCGTTCAACTTTACAGTCATCCGCCACCAGCTCATCTGGATCGCCAGTATGGTTATGCTTTGTATTTTTTCTCTCTCACTCCTGCTTCTCCACCTCTGTAGTCTAGAACTATCCAGAAAGCTCTGGCTAACCTCGGCTGTGGCGTCTGTACTATTTATTGGTGGAGTTAGCTTTATCTGGCATCTGGCCCTAAATTATGAAACACCCAGAGAAGGAAAAAATACTACCATCTTAAACCACGCTACACTCGGCAAGTTGCAAAACGAGTATGCCGAGTATTCTACCAACCGCCACACCCCTTCACCAATCTTCTTGCCCACAGGAATTTTCATCACCTCCGTTCGTTTCACTAATGACAACGCAGTGTTGATGACAGGCTATATATGGCAAAAATATGGCCCTTCCGTACCCAAAGACCTCTCTCGTGCGATATCTATACCCGCAGCAGAAGATGTAAAAATAACGGAAACGTATAAACAGCTAGAAAATGAACAAGAAGTGATTCGGTGGCAATTTCAGGCCAAGGCCAGAGAGCGGATGAGCTATACACGTTATCCCCTAGATCGGGAAATTTTAACTCTACCACTCATTCACAAAGACATTAACCACAACGTTGTGCTTGTCCCTGACATCCCTGCTTACAAGTTGATGAATAAGACGTCATTGCCAGGCCTTGAAAAGGGGGCTGCGATCCCTGGATGGACAATTGAGAAGACATTTTTCGATTTGGCAGAAAAGGGATATAATGCCGATTTCGGCATCACCCACTCTGTATTACAAGAAAGTTTCCCCCTGCTACGCTACAATATTGTGGTGCGGAGGAACTTCTTAGACGCTTTTATTTCAAATCTGACACCGCTCATTGTCGTTGCAATGATGCTGTTTCTACTCCTCTTAACGACTACCTCTGACTCAAAAACACAAGAAAAGATGAAAACAGGGACAGGGCATACGCTCAGCATGAGCTCAGCTCTCTTCTTTGTGGTTATTTTCTCACACATAGGTATACGCCAGCGAATCCAGGTACAAGACATCTTTTATCTGGAATACTTCTATTTCGTTATCTACGCAGCGATCCTTGGCGTAGCAATAGCGTCCATACTTTTTGCCATGGCCAAGAATCTGATATTCATACAATATCGTGACAACCTGGCATCTAAGGTGGCTTACTGGCCAAGTATACTGAGTTTGCTTTTTGCCATTACTGTATATGTCTTTTATTGATTCGGAGCGTTTCCATGCCTGATAACATATCAAGCACCACATCCGGTGACCTCTTTCTGAGCTATCACCGTGAAGACAACGATGCGGTTCTCACCGTAAGGGACCTCTTACGAGCTCGCGGCATCAGCACCTTCTTTGATCGCGATCAGCTTGTTGCTGGAATCCCCTGGCCCCAGGCACTAGAACAGGCATTGCACGAGACACGGGCAGTTGCTATTTTTATCGGCCCAGGAGGATTGGGACTCTGGCAAAAACGAGAGATGGGCTACGCTCTGGATCGTCAGGTGCAGGAAGAAAAAGCGGGACAGTCCTTTCCTGTCATTCCCATTCTATTACCAGGTGCCGATATCACCACGGGATTTCTTTTTTTAAATACCTGGGTAGACTTACGTGCTGACCTGGCCGACCCAGAAAATATGGATAACCTGGCGCGATCCGTAGAAGGCGTCACAATTCCTTTAGAACCAATAGAACAGGAGTCCCTCTGCCCATACCGTGGACTGCGCCCTTTCCGCGAAGAAGATGCTGCTATTTTCCACGGTCGTGAAGCTTTTTCCCAGCGGCTTCTGGAGGCTATCCTAGACCGTAATCTGGTGGCCGTTGTCGGCACATCCGGTAGCGGAAAGTCTTCCGTTGTTCAGGCAGGAGTAATTCATCAACTCCGGAGCCATCACCCTCCTGATTCCACTTGGGATGCGATATCCTTTGTCCCCGGAGCCCACCCCTTCGATCACCTGGCAGCTTCGTTAATGCCCCTACTCGAACCTGAGTTAGATGAGATTGAGTTGCTCGCTAAAGCAAAGAAACTTGGTAACCTGCTGGCAGAAAAAGAAGTTACAATTGAATCTGTCATCGACCGTGTTCTCAAAATTTCGGGGGGTACTGACCGGCTATTGTTGGTGGCGGATCAGTTCGAGGAAATATTCACCCAGACATCGAACTCTGATCGCCAGGCCTTTCTAGACGCTCTCCTCCAGGCTCTCGACCGCTCTTTGCCACTAACCGTAGTGATTACTGTCCGCGGCTCATTTTATGACAATCTCATTTCAGCCAGCCGTGATTTAAGCGATAGGCTAGAGCAAGCGGTCATTAACTTAGGCCTCATGACGCAAAACGAACTTCGGCGCGCGGTAGTTGAACCAGCTAAACGGGTTGGCCTCACCTTTGAGCCAGGGTTAATCAAGCGGATTCTCGATGATGTAGGCAATGAACCAGGCAACCTTCCCCTGCTTGAATTTGCTTTGTCAGAGCTATGGAGTCGTCGCCAGGGGAAACTCATGACCCATCACGCCTATGAAGATATCGGCGGAGTTTCCGGGGCAATAGCCCAGCGAGCTGATGCAGTTTTCATGGCACTCCCAACTGCCCAGCAGAAACTGGCGCACCGAATCCTGACACGCCTGGTAACAGTGAGTGAACAAGTTGAAATAACACATGCCACCCGCAAACGGACGAAGCTTTCGGAGCTAGGAGAGGAATGCCAGGAGGTTCTTAAGGTAATGACTGACGCCCGCCTCCTGGTTGTGGGAAGACTTGGCGTCGATGGAGAAAAGACCGCTGAAGTTGCTCATGAGGCCCTCATCCGTCATTGGGAAAGATTGCGGGGATGGCTCGACGAGGACCGTGAATTTCTTCTCTGGCGACGCAGACTGCTTGCAGCCCTTTCTGAGTGGGAACGGACTGGGCGAGACAGGGGTACACTGCTGCGGGGCATGCCACTACGTGAAGCTGAGCGATGGCATAATGAACGGGTGAGTGATCTAAACACTCAAGAACATGAGTTTATCACTAAAAGTTCAAAACGGGACCAGAGAGAAAGGACTCGGCGCGAACGACGGAGAAAGTTTGTCCTCTTCAGCTCGCTTGGCTCGGCAGTCATTTTTCTGGCTCTTGCCTCATTTGCCTTGATAGAATCTCTGGAAGCATTCTCTCGCGAGCTTTCAGCAGCAGCACGTGCACAATTATCAGTAGACCCTGAACTGAGCCTGCTTCTGGCAATACATGCCGTCAACATCAAAGCAACTAGTGAAGCGACAAACATCCTCAGGCAGTCTTTCATTGAGTCCCATGTCCGCCTGACAATAAAGGAAGATTCAATTATCAACGATGCAGTATTCAGCCCGGAAAAATCTGGCCGAATAAAGCGACCGCATGTGGTCACAGTATCCAATGACAACATTGCACGAGTATGGGATATATCCAAAGGCTGGCCTCTGCTCTCCCTCAAATTAACAGGACATAACGCACCGATTACCGGTGTCGCATTCAATGCATCCGGTTCTCTCATCGTCACCTCAAGTGAAGACAAAACAGCACGGATATGGGATGCAGCCACCGGCCAGGTCCGTTCGGTACTGCTCGGTCATACGGATATGGTAAACAGTGCCTCATTTAGCAATAACGAGATTTTCACAGTTACTTCGAGTAATGACGCAACAATCAGGATATGGGAGACAAAAACCGGACGACTTCTTCGCACCTTCAGGCACGATGAACCGCTCACCAGTGCTGCTTTCAGCCCAGATTCTGGCCTGATAATCACATCAAGTATCGATAACTCGGCACAAGTCTGGTCAACGAAGACCGGCAAGCAAATAGACATATTGCGTGGCCATCAGGCTCCTCTGTCCGCAGCGATCTTCAGCCCTGACGGGGACACTATTGTAACTGCAAGCGCTGACAACACCGCTCGTATCTGGAAGATGTTGGATAGCACATGGTTTTGCGAAAAGATACTGACCGGTCATTCAGACTCACTAAACAGCATCGTTTTCAGCTCTGATGGGAAAAAAATGGTCACAGCAAGCGATGACAGGACGTCCCGGGTATGGGACACGCAGACCTGGCGCTCTTTGTCTGAACTGCGAGGACATACAGATGTAATAACACATGCGGCCTTCAATTCTGACGGATCTCGGGTAATAACTTCCAGCCGGGATACCACTGCACGAATATGGACCTCTGAGAGCCAGAAAACACAGCACGCCCTGCACGGCCACTCCGGAACTGTGAACAGTGCTAAATTCAGTAAGAATGGCAGCAAAGTGATAACCGCCGGAAGCGACAATACAGCACGAATATGGGACCCTGTCTCCGGCCAGGAACTCCATAACTTGAAGGGACATACCGACTCTGTACAAACTGCCTCGTTTGGCCCCGACGAAAACATCATGGTTACGTCAAGCGATGACAATACCGCACGGATATGGCGTATAGATCCGAACAAATCACCAGCACACCCGGAGGAGCTTGTCCTGGAAGGTCATACGGATGATGTCAGGATGGCAACCTTCAGTCCGGATGGCAACTTTGTCATCACTGCCAGCAATGACAAGACCGCAAGAATATGGGATACAGAAACCGGGAGATCAATTGCTGTCCTTGGCGCATCAAGTTCGCGACCACCTAAACTACCAGGAAAATTCATACGAAGGAAAACGAGCTTCAGCAACGACAAGGTATTCGTTGCCTTTATCGACGATGACAAGCCTGTACATGTATGGGACACAACAACCGGCCAACACTTAGCTGAGCTGAAAGGACATGATCAGGCGGTAACTGATGCCGTCTTCAGCCCAAACGGAGAACGGTTGATCACTACCAGTCTCGACTCCACTGCACGGATATGGGAGCTGGCCACCGGTAAATTCCTGCCACAACAACTACAGCACGACAATTGGGTAATCGCAGCAGCCTTCAGCCCCGACGGGCAATTGGTAGCCACGGGAAGTACTGACCATACCGCCCGGATTTGGGAGACATCTTCAGGCAAGCTTCTTAGATCTATCCTGCATAAACAGTCTGTCACTGGAGTAACCTTCTTTGCTGCCAATAAAACACTTTTAACCACCATTGAAGACAACACGTCCTACATTTGGGACCTGGAAAGTGGTGAAAAAATCAGACATATACCCGGGAACAATCAAGACAACCCGAACGGCCATCGCAAACGTATTTACAGTGCACGGTTCAGCCCGGATGGCATGTTTGTGGTCACAGCAAGCGCCGATCACACGGCACGGGTCTGGGCGGCACATACTGGACAATTCATCGTCGCCCTCAAAGGACATACCCAAAAAGTTATAGATGCTCGTTTTAGTCCTGATGGCACATCCATCGTCACTGCAAGCAACGATGAGACAGCAAGAGTTTGGGATGCAAGGAGCGGTCAATTGCAGCATCTCCTGAAAGGACATAGCGAGGAACTTACCGGAGCGATATTCAGTGCTGATGGCAAATCCATCATTACATCAAGCAAAGACTATACCGCCAAGGTGTGGGATACGGAAACAGGCCAACAACTGAGTGAACTTCGCGGTCACAGGGATTGGGTCAACACTGCCGAGTTCAGCCCGAACGGGCAGCTGGCGGTGACTGCCAGCCGAGATGGAACTGCACTTGTATGGGGACACCTGCAGAATGGAAAATGGGGCATTACCTCCCACCTTTTCGGTCATAACTTCGATGTAAGAGCACATTTCAGTGGAGACGGCCGGTCTGTCGTTACTGCCGGCAGGGATGGCACAGCTCGGGTGTGGCAGTTGAATGCATCCACACCACCACAAAATGATCAGGAATCAACAGATATTCCCTCTATAGCTGATTGTGAAATATGTGAGCCGTCCTTGGAGGATATTTGCACTTTAGCCACCAAGAGAGCAGCTCACGCCATAAGTGAGTTACACCAGCTTGTGAATAACAAATTCCTCCGGACTCACGAATTCCGCTACAAGATTATTTCATGGATGGGTCAATTATGGGGAAGACAATGTGAGCCACCCACGGAATACAATCTGCCCAAAAGTGTTGATAGCGGTAATTGATTGATTTTGGGTTGAGAGATCTTCAAATGCCTTTTGATGTATGACAATCTAAAACTAAGAACGAACTGAGAGATTGTAAAACAATGAATACTCACGCTGACAAAAAGCAGAGAAATACGAGTCAATCGGTGGTAAACGAAACCTATCGACAGCACCGCGTTGACGAGCCTGCTGTCCAGTTTCTGGATAACAGGGCAAGTACCATGAGCCGAAATAAATTGCCCGAGATTGTAAATAATAGCCGCCAAGTAAAACAGCTGAAAACATTTCACTATATGTTTGAGAGCAGTTCTCGTGTGAAAGATGCTACCCATACGCAGTCAATAGCTGACAATTATACCAAACGGCAGCAACAATCCATCCACAATAAAGAAAACCGTATGGGCTCGCCCAACCAATTAAAAGCAGGAGTCCAGCAAATCCAGACGAGGCTAGCACCCCTTACTCAAATAAAGACCGAGGTAATGCAAAACAAAGGAGATGTGGTAGCAGACATCACCTTAGAAGAGTTTAAGAAAAACAAGAAAAAACTCAAAGCCTCCCTAGATGGATGTATTAATAAATTCAGGACGACAATTAAAACCGCACTGGACAAAAATGACGGGTCGGAAGGCTATAAACAGTTGGAGAGTGAGTTGAGTGAAGATGGTCGAGATGCTTTTTTCTACCGGAGATTATGGTGGAAAAATAGAACCGGATTGTTAGGAGATCTCGAGAGATGGGCACCCGGTTGGTCGGTTGCCAGAACAGGCGGCCTGCTGGCGGACCTCGGGCTGGCATTGAAGGATGTGGATTTGGCCATATTTACCGGCGGGCTCGACTTTACCGATATTATGAACAAAAACTACTTGCAGAAAGGTTCAAACCACGTAAGAAAAAGAGGTCCATTGAGAAGCGACTGGGCCGATGATATCGCGCAAAGTGGCATTAGAGGTAATGCGGGACCTTCGTCTACCACAACGCAACTTTTACACGTAGCTTCAAGCATGGGTGTCTTTTCTAATTTGGAAGTCGAAGCAATGATGGTGGCACTGGTTAAGTTCTGGATGAAAGGAACTAAAAGGGCCCTTGGTGGAGGTTATCACACCGCAGTCGAGGTATGGGCGCCGTATACAGGATACCTCGAGGCCCAGCAAAGACAACAGCAAGAATCGGAAGCGTCAATAGAGTAATCAGAGAAGTCTCGCGAACTTAATTATAAAACAGATTCCGAGGTGGTCCCAGCGAACCGCTTACTATCTGCCCTTGTCAGGCCAAGGTCAACTTCCCCTGGTAATGAATTGCGACAAAATCGCTTGGTAATTAAGGTACGACAAAGTCCCTTGGTGTTAACAGGTCAACTTGTAGAAGTCGGGATCAGATCTAACAGAATTTGTTTTGAGTTCTGACCATTTCTGACACCATGAAGTTTAGCACTACCTCATGAACCGTGAAGAAAAGTAGTATCAGTACATAGGTAATTCGAAAATCGAGCAAATCTCCTGGCTGATGGTTTGGAATTATCAACAATTTAAAATGCTCCATTACGACTAGTTTTTTTGCGCACATCCTACCTGATCTGGAAATGTGTAAATTTCAATCTATACGAAACGTTTACAATTGACGAGAGAACGTATTAGCTCGGTGAAAGTCAACGTATTAGAAGAACAACAGGTAGATTCTAAGAATGTTTTGCCACTGAAAAGCAAAACAATAAGGGCGCGTAGTTGGAATAAACAAATCTTGTCTTGACAATGAAGCTGTACTATCCTACCTCGTAACCATAAAGATCTCACACCACGATAGGACACAAGTCGTTTGTTTATAATTTTGGAGGTTCTGAGGTGTGACGAGAGGTGTATGACTGTCGTTAACAGGGAAGGTGTTGTTTCCAGTGTATCATGTTCGGATGAGGAGGCTCATGTAGTTAATACGTGGAACTCTTACTTGGAATTTCCACGGAATGAGAAAGACCCAAACAAAATGAGAAAAACAACAATGTACTGCTTACCCTTGGAACTAAAGAAATAGAAGGAAAGATGGGGCCTGGTACAGGATATCTCATCAAAGGTACTGCGAAGTTTATGAAGTCAGGTCCAGAATTTGATAAGATGAAACAAAAATTTTCTTGGGCTAATCGTGTTCTTGAGGTAACAGTTTCAGCCGTAAAGCAGACAATTTAGACTTTCATATTACTTTTTCTCTATGCAGAGCGACGCCTCCTGATTATGAATACGGGTAAGCAAGTATTAGGAGGTTGTCGTTCTAAGTATTTATTCATGTTATTATGTTGAAATCACAAATTTATACGGAAGCTTTTTTTTAAAAGTTACGAGAATAGAAGTTATTCATTTTTTATTGGAGAGTTAGATGCAGTTCAGTGTTGGAGTAGAGTATGCATTTCATTCGTTGTTTTATATGGTTGATCTACCAGATGGTAAAACCGTTGGTATCAAACAAATAGCTGAACTAAATGCAATCACTGAAACATATCTGTCAAAAGCTTTCGCTAAGCTTAGAAAGGGAGGGATTGTTCGATCAATACCGGGTGTTAAAGGTGGTTACGAGTTAGCTAAACCAGCTGAGGATATATCATTTTGGGACATAATTGAGGCCATAGAAGGACCTTCCTTTTTTTTTCAATGTGCCGAAATTCGTAAGAAGAATATTTTTGTCGATGACCCGTCTGTTTTTACTGATAAGTGTCCTTGTCTAATCAAAGTGGTTATACAAGAAGCAGAAGAGCTCTTTAGAGATCGGTTGCGGTCAAAATCACTACGTTGGCTGTATGATCAAGTACACAGCGATTTTCCGGAAGATAAGAAAATTGCCATTGGTAATTGGATTAAAGCTATATGATCTTTAATGGTACTGTGTTTTTACTGCAAGCGTTACTTCAAAAACAATTTTTCTAACATCTGTTTTAAACTCCACTAAATATTGCATCTTTGAAAAATTCTTAGTCGAAGATAGGCGACCAGCGGTAAGGTAAAGAAAGACCAAAATATTTATTGGTAAGCTTCTTTCCTTCGATCATCGGTTCTCCATACGGCGAATACCTAACACGTTTCAAGCTGCCGCTTATAAGAGATGCTTACAGATTATATTTCTTCCTTCGTCCGAGAGCATTGTCAGGTATGACGATTGATACCACGTTACGTGTATCATAAACGCGCGGTATTTATAGTTTCATGTCTCCCAAACAGTACTATCAACCATTGACTTCATTGTAGAAAAATCATGTTTTTTAATCGAATGTAATATGCCATCAATCGGAAGTGCTCGTGACCGACCTTGTCTCTATTCTTTTAACTCCAAATTATACAGTTTTAGTAACGTACAGTGCTGTTTTGGCATTGAATTAGTTTATTTTTTCTGGAAGAAAGATGCCAACTCACATAAGCTGGAGTTAGTCAACAAATGAAATTCTGTATTTATATTATACTATATCAGCTGTTCAAATAGGGATAGGAACACTATATGGAAATTGGTGAAGAGCACAATGAATCGACCATTTTGATTGTTGATGATAACCCGGTTGTTGTCAGACTTTTGGAGGCTCTATTGACACGGGCTTCCTATGTGGTTGAGACTGTTTCAAGTGGTGATGAAGCTTTAGAAGCAATGAATAAAGCTAAACCCGACCTTGTGCTTCTTGATGTTGAGATGCCCGGGGGATCTGGGTTTACTACCTGCCAGGCGATTAAGACAAATTCACGTACCAGAGATATTCCGGTACTTTTTGTTACATCCCGTGGTGAGCGTAGCGATATAATTGAAGGTTTTGAGTCAGGTGGACAGGATTACATAGTCAAGCCGTTTACACCGGCAGAACTGTTGATACGCGTCAAGACACATTTGACCCTGCGTCAAGTACAGGAAAGATTGCAGGAAAGCGTTGTCCGTTACCGCAATTTATCCATACTCGATGATCTCACAGGCTTATACAATACACGCTATTTATATCAGTCTTTGCACGAGCATTTAGTAAAACATCCAGACACACCACTTTCTGCAATATTCATTGTTGGTAATGACATTTCTACAAATAATAACCAATCATTTAACACCACTTCACCTTGTCCTGCTCAGACTCACTAAAGCTCACCGGTAAATATCACATTCTGCTTTGCTTCCCTGTACAATATTACTTTCAAATGGAGATAATAATCTCTACCGTACGTCAAGACCTCAGAGTTGATTAGGCCCCAAGAGGTGAACCTGTCTGGCCAGATATCAATCTCCGCACCTTACAATCTGATGACACCTCTTCTATGGGGATTTAACTTCTCACGGCTAATATCGCGATGCCCTCTCACCCATTATGTCAGCCTCATGCTCAAGTGTACCATCATTATTGACCGCATATCCCTCTATCTGCACCGTGGGCTGTACCCTATCCTGCTTTTGCTGTGCTACATGCCATGCCTCGTGGGGTAAATAGTGCTGCTGCCCGCTCCCAAGGTGAATTTCAGTCCCCTGCGCATATGCCAGGGCATTGAGCTGAGCTGGTAGTGCTGAGCTGTAATGGACATGAACATCGGACATATCCATGCCAGAAAGATTTTCAATGCCGGATTTGAGATTGTCCGGCAACCCTGTTCTATTCTCAGGACGAAGCGCCGGCTCAAACTTACCTTGTAGTTCCTCCTCATCTTCCTGCAGCTGGAAAGACTTAAATTTTCCTTGCAGCAACTCTTCATCTTCTGGCTGAAGCTGGAATGATTGGAACTTACCCTGCAGAAGTTCTTCGTCCTCTATCGGCGTTCTCTGCAGAGTATCGACAGACATGGTAAGATGCTGCATCGCTTCGGCTTGTTTACGCTGTACCAGTGTTGAGGGCCGGTTATCAGAAAGCGTTGCACACTCTGCTTGCGAATGTGAGCGACGAAACGTATGCCGCATCATTTCGTTTTCAGCCTTTTTCTGCATAGACATAGTTTTCATAGGATTCCTCTCAATTGAACTATCAAACTATATAATTCATGGCAACCTGCCCTGACCTAATTTTCGTATATAGCGCCACAAGGCAAATACGAAAGCAGCCGCTAATAATCCAATTATGACATCGTCCGTCCGTTGTTTCCAGAACGGATCACAGACGAGCGATGCGCTGAATACCGCTATAGTGAAAAGTAGCAAGGCAATCACCACCCATGGTTTGTCCCTCAAAAACTTGCGAAGCCTACAAATCATATACGAAAGGACCAGTAACAGGACCAGCAGTAACGCTAACAAATCGAATACCACACGAAACAGCCAGCGGTTGGGACAAACATAATTACACAGCTGAGGAAAGTACTTCACCGCCACCCGGGCCAGGAAATCCTCATCAGCTGAATCTTCATCCATCCCTTTTTCGAAATATTGACGAAGAAGTGAATTGATCGCAGGAGAGTCCGGATTCTTCGTAAGGGGCAAAGGCCAGAGACCGACCCCTTTAAAGTTATCTTCAAAATAAATCAGATCATCTTTCAACTGACTATATATACCATTTAGCTCTGTATCTTCAGCTATTACAGAAGATATGACAGGAACGATTTTGCGCTGTATGTTTTTTCGATAGTCGCCCGTAAATTCATCCTCTATCGCTTTTCGTAATTGCTTTTTTGTGTCTTTGGTAGGCTCGTCCAGCAGTATCAAAATAAGGTCGATATACTCTCCTATGACCTCAGTATTTGGTAACCCATCAGTTCGCAAGCCTTCAAAAATAAACGGCTCCTCGTCCCAGGCAACTCGAATCATGATATTGAGATCGATACCCTTTGAATTGCTCGCGAGATTTTGGTGTAATACTTCAATAAATTTCGCTATATTTTGCCTTGCACCCTTCTTTTGTGAGTTATCGTAATCAGAAAAATAGATGGTGACGCCATCGAAAATGGAGGCGTGTCTTTTACCAGCAAAAGGCACAAGTTGTTTCAATGTATCCGTGATATCAGTGGACAACTGCTGTTCTGCTTTATTCGCCACAGACTTTGCGGCTTCCTGGATTTGACTGTCTTTCCATTTGTGCCAAACATTGGTATACACCACCAGATCAAGTTTGGTACGGTACCTCCGGGCACTTCTGACAAATCCAGTGCTTTTAAGGTCCGTTCCAGCCCAATGGCGTAGAGTGTTAGAAGTAATTTTTCCATTTTCATTAAGATAGACATTATAATATCCAATTCTTGTCAGGGCACTGAAATCCAGATCCTGCTGCTCTCCAATTTTAGGTTTCGTATCCTGATCTCCATCAACGGAGTATTTCTTCTCCATTGCCCACCAGAACGGGTATAGACCATATATCACCTTATTGTCTGGCAAGTCTGGTGAACAACCACATGAGCCACCACTCCAGTTGATAGGTTCAAGAACCCCTTTCGCACTTTTCTGAGCCAGCTTGCCAACCACTCGTTTGTAGTAAGGCAACGTAGTATCCCATAAAGGATTGAGGGCCTGTAAGAATTGTTCACGGTCAAGGTATTCAATATCTTTTAAATGTTTGATCTTCTTCTGTACGTCATCTGGGAAAGCCGCAAAACAGTTGTTCTGTTTAAGATCTGAAAATGATTGGTCCGTCAATGTATAAACGATGACTTTTTCAATCTGACTACTGACCTTTTCCAGGTAAATAGAACTATCGAGCTCAGCCACAGGTGATATTTCAGTGACTTCTGTATCAGCAGTGGTCTCATCGGTATTTGGGGGAGCCTCCAGAGGTTCTAGGGGTTCTGGCTTAAGGCGAGATTCGATGGTCAGAAGCAACTCTTTCCGGCCGGGAGAGACCAGGTCCTGCAAAGTCTGTAATTTCGCCAGTACATCATCAGGAATACCTGCCAGCCTCATCTTGTCAAAAGATTGTTTCGTCAACCGATAACTGACAACCTCCTCTGCCACTTCCACTACAGTAGAACTATAATATTCGACATTCAGGTGATCGACCTCGTTAAGTATTTCTGCAACCTCAGCTTTGAGCTCATTTTCACCAAAATACTCCTGCCCTTTCAACGGCTGCAACTTTTCAAGAATGGTTCCCCTCTGCTGCAATTCCGCCAGATTCTGACTGGTCAAACTATAGTACACGGCTGATGTATCTAATAGTTCGGCATCTACTTCTGGTTCTTCTCCACAAAGTCCTTTTTCTACTGGTGCAGGCTTGTAGTCTGAAAGAATGGTAATCGGTAATACTCCCCCTTTCTTCTGAATAGCTTGGAAATATTTTTGCCGGCCAGCAGCCTCCGAGCTTAGCCATCTTGGAAAATCTGGTTTATCCACAACTTTACGCCAGTCCGCTTGATGCAACGCAAGTTCAGCATATTTATTGAGTTCTGTAATCATTGATTTAGGCAGTCCTTGCACTCCATCTGAAGCCAGATCCTCACAAAACCTCACGAGCGCAGCGGTAGTCTCTTTGCCTCTTATGCCGTCAACGGCAAGACTCTCGTGACCGATACGCTTAAGTCTCTTCTGAGTCGATGTGATATTCATTGGCGCATCATCAAAAACTTCACCTACCGACTTCGCTGTACATTGCGTCAGTGCGTAACAATCTGAAAACGCACTAACAAGCACCACCAGCATCAACGGCAGCATCACAAATAGCCATTTGCTCCTCGCGTAAATAGTCATCATTGAGACTGGATAACGAGCCATGATCAGTTAGTCCTCCATTCTTTGCGCAGCTCCCGAGTAATGCCTCGCATGAGGTCGTTCTGATGGATAGTGTTCTGATGCTTCTGCAAGGCACTAATCGCGCCATAGAGCACAACATTGGTAATGGCTCCGCCGGAAAGTTCATAGTCTTCAGACAAGGACTCCAGATCTACATCAGGGGACAATCTAGTTCCCCCATTTAGTGTGATATTCCAGAGCCTCAGACGTTGTCCGGCATCGGGCATGGGAAAGTACACCATGGACTGAAAACGTCGGGAAAAAGCATCATCTATGTTGGCTTGTAAGTTTGTGGCGAGAATCACCACACCTGCAAAGTCCTCAACCCGCTGCAACAGGTAGGAGATCTCCTGATTAGCATGGCGATCGTTGGAATTTGTTGTTCCGGTTCTCTTACCAAAGAGAGAATCCGCCTCATCGAAAAACAGGATCCAGTTTTTATGTTGTGCCTGGTCAAAAACGTTGGCCAGGTTCTTTTCGGTCTCACCAATATATTTGGACACCACCATAGACAAATCGACACGGTAGACATCGATACCAGCAGCAGCACCGAGAAGGGTGGCCGTAAGAGTCTTCCCTGTTCCTGGTGGGCCATAGAACAAACTGCGGTAACCTGGTTTGATCGCTTTATCAAGACCCCACTCATAGAGGATCGTTGCATTATGACGAATCCAGACATTGATGTGCTCTATTTCTTCCATTACATACGGAGCCAGAACCAGATTTTCCCAGCTGAGTTGAGTAGTGATACGCTTTGCCGGAAAGGTAATGCTGTAATCCGGCTTATGAATAACACCGGAGGTGAAACGATTGAGATATTCGGTACTGATACACAATGCCCCACTGAAAAATGGCTCACCTGGTCCCGAATGATCGATACGCAGAATATCTCGCCGAGCAAAGGAATGATCTGGTTCAAACAGTCTAATAATCTCAAAACGCTTCTGCAGGTCATCACCGGCCAAGATAAACACAGCTGTTTCACAGGTTGGCAGAAAACCGCCATGGGCCTTGCCCTTCCAGCCACCAAATTCTGTAAATTCTCGATCTACATTTTTATTACGGATAAAGAAGGTATCCAATGTCTGCGGCCGTATATGGGGCAATAACGCTAAAATCAACACAATGCGTTCATCAAAACCCAGAGTAAGCTCCTTGACCAGTTGCGCGAACTCGGATCTATCTTCACCCAAGCCAGGAGGAGGTATACGGCATACCCTTTCACCTGCATCATCGTGCCGAAAGTAGACAGCTATACGTGCATCCAGTACCCTGCTGAACCATTCGATTTCACGCTCAAGGCTAACTGCATTGGCTCCACTTATACTCATTTCATTCATCGCCACTCCACGTTTAGGACCCGTTCCATCCAGGGGTGACGGATGGTTCCATAACTCCATGGAAGCCTGTCAAGCAACATATCGAAAGCTCGCTGTTCCACCAGCAAGTGCCAACCATTGTCTTTGAGTACCAATCGACCTTCACGTTGTAGAAAGGACTCTCTCAAACCAGTGATTGTTGTGTTCCCAATTGCAGACCAATTGGTGATAATTGCTTGTAACATCCCTTCGACAATCTCCTCCAGATCCCGACTGATCACCATAGTCTTCATGATCGGTTTACCAGTATGTACGCCACAGAGGACTTTATTTAATACCAACTGATATTCTGGTGAGGTTGTTTGCCCATAAGCAAGGTATTGCAATACATGTATAGCCCGTTCAGCAGATTCTCTATCAATAAAATCATTGTTTACAATCAACCCAAGGCGGCTAAAGAGCAGTGGTAGATACGGCGAGGTGAGTACCAGCCCCGCGTTCTGGATATAGACCTGTTCAGTATATTCCTGATTTTCATTATCGTCTGTCAACACTTTGACTAAGGACTCATCCGGCGTCATCCGATCCTTCGTCACTCTTTCTTTCTCTGCAGCCCTAAGCAATTGACCGGAACCTTGCTTCTCCCTTTCCCTCCTGATCGTCACCACCTCTTTTCCCGGAGGTCCAGGAACGTCAGGGGAAAGATTACTCAAATCTGCATGCAGCCCCCCTAAAGAAACCACTTGTTTGTCAGGAGCACTTACCCCTGTGTTCTCATACTGAGCACTATTAACTTCTCCCTGTAGGTCGTACAAAACCTGCAAGAGCCCCTCTTTTACCTCAGCAGAAACTCCCGCCTTTTCAACTGCACTGGTCATCGAATTCAGTAAATCTTCATATCGTAAGTTGTTGTGGGCAGACATCTGTAATAGCAGGCTACCAAGATACGCTTTTCGATTAAACTGGCTCCCTCTTTCCACCAAAAGGTAGGTAAGGGTAAATTCGTAAAAGGTACTCTCAAGATTCTCTACAGTTGCAACTTCAATACCGGACTGAAACCAGTCGGGATGACGGCTCAGGATACCAATTGTCGTAACAGGCCAGGTGTCAGATTCCAGCAAACCGCAAATATCCCGAACGATCGCCCTGGGGAAAGAAACGGCTATGTTATGCCGGATACGTGCGTACTGGCCGCAATGGTTTAAACATTCTTTGAGGAGTTGAGCATGTTCCTGAACCAACAGGGGCCAGAGTAACTCAATGCGTATCGTCACAGCGCTCATCAGTTCGTTGGTTAGCCATGCCTTTACCTTCGCATCTTCATTCAACCAGTCATGCTGCGACATCTGCATATTACTATCTGCAGGAGATACAGGAGGAGGTTGTTTTACCCACATTGAGGCGCTGTGTTCTGTCGTCAATTCCCTGAGCCACTGTAACAATTCACGCTTCAGGTCACTCGGCATCTCGACTAACTCCAATGAACTTCTGAATGAGTGCAATAATATATCAGCTGTACTGTTCTCATTAGCGGCCATTTGTGTGATTAAGCTATCTAGATATGCTTTTTTATTAAATTGTCCACCTCGCTCGACAAGCAGGTAACTCAGTGTAAATTGCCACAACGTCCTTCTTGCTTTCTCTGCCCCTATATCAGCCCCTACCCACTCCTGTTTATAATACCAATTCGGCCGACTGATCAGCCGAACGATGAATCGGTGTTCGGTTGGCTCCAAAACGGTGATAAGATCCCAGAGCATTCGTTCCGGGAATCGCCTTGCCAATTGCCCGTTTCCATTTACAGCACTGTAGCTTTCACGTAGAACAGCGGCGACTAGTGCTGGGTATTTCCGGATCAGCAGCGACCAGATTTTTTCTACGTATTCAGCGTCTCCAATGGAAAATGCCCGCATCAGCAGTAGACGCCAATATTCGATCTTTTCGCTCAATTCTTGATTTGAGGTGGTAACTTTCATCAGTTGCCGACTGGCACTATTGCTCGGTAAAGATTGTTCCAGACTTCTTGTCCAAAAAGCTATTGGATCAAATAAAACGCCGTCTGTTTCCAACAAAGCACTCAACAGTTTTATCCGCAATTTCTGTAATCTATCCACACTCTGCCAAAGAGTATACCCTGAAGGTCGTGCGTCCAGTTCATGAGCAAGACCACACAAAGCATTTTTATGAAGTGGAGTGAGCAGGGAAAGGATCTCGTAAAAACGCCCTCCATCAAACTGGCGAACAAGCCGTTCAACAACAGTGGCCCTTAGCGGGGAATTTTTAAGAAAGTTTACTACTCGCCGACCATTGGTCCGAATGAGATTTCCCAACAATTGTTCAAGGTTCAACTTTTGTTTGACAGGTGCATACCAGGGCAAACAGCCGTGAACCAAACAGTGTTCAACCATGTCCATTTCCATCTGTTCTTTTTTAAAAAAAACACACGAGGATGATGTCTGCGAATTGTGTGCTTCTATCTGCTCTTTCAACACTTTCCGCAAACGCTCACGTAACCTCCTGGGCAACTCATCACGATAGGCCCGATGCTCAACTTGACCCAGATCAACCACCAGCTGTTCAATACGAATAACCGTATCAGGTCTGGTCATCTCGTTAAAAACATCTTCAACAACCGGCAGCAAACTCTCATTGACAAAGGATTCAATACCACCATTCACCTCAAACGCTTCATCCTCAGAAGCAAAAGAGATTTCGACAAGTGCCGTTTCTATGATGTGGTGTTGCTCCATTTCTGGATCACCGTTTGCAATTACACGTTATTAGTCGTTGCTATCAAATTTCCACCATGTAAAAGAAAGTGTACCAGCCGTTTCGCTGCTTCATTGCATTTGTCCATCCCCACATCCCTGTCTTGCTTAATACGCAACCACTGGTCATAGATGCCTTCGAATTCATGCATCTCAGCAAAATCGAGCCAATAGAAATTCGGGTAAATATGTGCCGGGCAATTCAGGCGAACAGTCTCCTCCGCCAGATTACGAAACCGAAGGTCATGACAACGTGCAGTCCAGGCGGGAAGAATCACACTGATACGAAAAGAGTAGAAATCGTAATTTATTGGCAAATCAATACCTTCATGCACGTCCTTCCCCACAGGGCGCAACAGGATATGCTCTACGATATGCATACCTTCACTGCCACTGTTCAAATGAATCAGAAAACAACGCAGATTATTGGCTGCAACTACAGCTTGCTCAATATCTTGATATCGACTTAGGCACCACCACTGTTGCTCCTGCAGACACTCGAAAAGAAGCTGAAACTCATCTTCGGGGCCAGGTCTCGCTATTTTATATCGATCAATAGAGATCCCACCACGCAGTAATTCGTCGCTGAACAGCTCGCTTTCAAAGGGAAGAATAGTATCAATATCCTGTCGTAACTGCTCAATAGCAACGTTGGACGGCAAATCTGTATGGAGTACCGATTCAAACACATCCTCCATCCACTCCACCGTCTCAGGAGGAGTGAAGAATTCCAATCCGGTTGTCTCTTCTCGTTGCCGCTTGAACTGGCTATGCGATACCAGTTTGAGGTTGTGCGCCTGGATTGATTCAATCAATGATCTACAGTGACAGTGTCTAAAACCTAACAACCGGCAAGCCTTGGCGTGCAGGCCTGAGACATTTTCAGAATCCCACATTTCCCGATAATAATCTGGCGCAGCTGCCCGGTTTCTGTTGAGAAGAACAACGCTTTTCAAATACTCAAGTTTATTACGGACTATCACCTCTTCAATTTCTTGGGAAGAGTAATAATAGTTAAAATTTCGTAATGAATTTTGCGTAAATGATTCACCGTAGAGTGCAAGCACATAATCAAGGAGACGACTGTTACGGTCACTAATGTCATCGAAATCGTTCAAGATATCAGTCAGTACCTGGTCAGGGTTTTCTGGATATATTGCATCAACCCCTGGGATTTCTTCTCCGCTCAAAACCTGGTGAAGATAGGTTCGTGATCTGTTATTTGAAAGCGAAAAGAGGTGCCGTAGACCACCAAGATTAGCCAGCGAATTCGACATGACCTGTTCGAAAAGCAGCAGATATGCCTTCAACTGAGCCACCCGGCCCTTCACATCAGGCGATTCTGATTCAGGAATACCGTAGGCGTTTATGCCATAAGCCAGAGGAAACTGGTTTTGAATAGAAGAGTATTGACTGAGATTACCGTATTTGCCTCTTGGTGGAGAATAGATCTGATGTATATCCTGCCAGGAGTGGCGGAGCGAGCGGTATTTGAAACGTAACTCGTCGAGTTTGACCGTTAATCCCCTGACTGGGACCGACAGTTCTCGACTTGTATCAACTAAAACAACCCTGATATCATTTTTTGTATCGGGTATTTCCAGACGCAACACCCCATCCAAAGGTCGCATTTCCAGATTGTCATAATACAAGTCTCCCTCGATTTCTATACACAGGGTTTTGATATGGCTGACACCTTCAATCATATTGATGAGGGAGAAAAACTCGTCAATTGCAATGGTTCCGGAACGGTTCTCCAGCTCAATATCCTTAAAAATCCCATGTTGAGTTAAGGGACCAGTTAAAATTTCATCCAGCGGTTTCCCCTGAGTATACTCTTCTGCATATGGATAAAGACCTACACCGCCTGCAATATGATTCGCACATCGGTAATAGATATCTGCTAAAATATCTGTCGGATGGCGACTGCTATTCACTTCGATTTCTGCATGCAACCGGCAAGTTGTCTCTTCTACAACAATGACATCCTGAACATCTTCACACAGGTTTCGCTTTTGCACATAGGCATGAGATACCGCATCAATAATGTCCTGTTGTTGCTCTTGGCCAAGTTTCTCTATGGTCCGGATGATAATTCGATACAGCCCGCTATATCCGTTACCCTCCTGTTCTGTAACGGTCAATGGGTGTACCCAGACATTATCAAGATCACCGAAGGCATCAAGAATCGCTTTCCGTATATCATCGACTGTCGTTGGACGACATGGAAACACATCGTGTGGCTCATAGAGCGCCAAAGCCTCCATATCGATTCTGCCATCCTCACCACAAAGGACGTCTTCCACATTGAAATCACAACGATAAAGCAAATCCGTAAGAGCAAAGCACAGTTGGTCAAGAATAGTAACGCCGGGATCGTGAATATTAAAGTCAGTCCACAACTTACCTGAAAGTTGTTGAACATATTGAATGCCCTCACGTCGCAGACGATCAAAATCGAGATTATCGTTTTGATCTTTTTTCCTGGATATAGTCTGCGCTTCAGCCATGGTTCTATTCACCACTGACATTCTGAATATGTTTGCTTGCTGCCGACCCAGACCAACTTTGGTGCATATCCTCGTCAAACCACAATTTTGTTATTGAAAACAATATCCTGATGTCATTTCCATAATCGCAATTTGATCGAAGCTGCAACCGATATTGACGGCCTTTTCCAAGCCAGCGTAATTTCAATTTGTTCGCCCGCGAATTGTAATACGCTTGCTGATACTTGATCCGATTCTTCAGTTTCAGGAAATTAAATATCCAACCTCTTGGGTTAAACGTATTCATTGCGATAGCGCGCATGAGAGCATAATTCCCGGTCCCCTTGTCACCCGCACCCGCCATTATCTCAAACGCCTGACACCCATTCAGCTCCCCTGTAATATCATGCCATTGCCCGTCTGCTGGCACGGTTGTCTCCTGGGTGGGGTTGATACCAATTCGCCCTTCCGACCGTATTACCCCGTTAACATCCAACCCCCACTGGGGATTCCTGCGATTTATACCTACCTCACCCTTTTGATTGAGGGTCAATACTGTTTGTGGCTTTTTTTCCTGGTCATATCGATGGAACAGCAGCTTACCCTGATCACGGTCAAAGCTGATTGTCCACTGAGGATCATGCTCAGGATCATTGTTGCAGAAAAAACTCAGCAAACTTTCATAGTCACCCAATGGGGAAATCTCCAATCCATAGATCTTCGACTTATCGAAACCCTCATCTATCAGGTTGAGATTTGAATCCACCATGTCCGCAAAGTTATCCGCAGTCGGAAGAGCACCTTCACGAAAGTAATTTTTCAGCGTATTTCTATTGCGTTTAGGCACCGTTATGACCTCCGTCTAAAATGAGGGTCCCGCCTATCTCTAATTCACCTATCCCGGTAATTTCAGCCGAAATCGGTTTAACATTGTCCATAGTTTCAATATAATGATGCCTCATAGGTATTGCTAAACTCCAGGGATACTGTGGGGAAACAACAGCTCTACCACTCACGGTAGATGATGCGCTATCAAACAGACCGTACCGCTCTTCATTCCGGCCAAAGATATGCAACATGGAAAAGTTGGTAACGAACTCCACATATTCCAGTGAGCGAATATGTGCCTCAATATCCTTCTGCCGGATACTCCAGCCAAACCGGGCAGTGTAACCACCTGGCCGCCAGGGACTCATATAATTTGAGATATCCTGATTTAAACGTGTGATGCAACGCCCACTTGCACGAGTGCTTTTCAACTTGACAGTGCAACGTATCTGTACCTGCTCATACGTCGGGTTACGTACTTCTACTTGTATAAAATCAGAGGTAAGGGATTGAACAAAATCACGAATGCGACGTAATTCGAAACCATTGACCATAGCAGTACACCATGGCTCCTGAGCAGCACCCTGGGGTGACGGGACCACTACAATACAGACATGCCCCGGACTCTCCACAGCGATGGCATCACTCTTTAAATGCGGGAAACACTTAACCTTCAGCAAACCGGGAAAGCGATCAAGGATCAAACGCTCGTAATCCCAAGACGATGAAGCCCTGTTCTTGTGCCGAAGCCGCTCACTGGTTCGCATCTTCAGCTGCTCTCTATTCTCCCGTGGCCTGCCACCAAAACTGTTAACTGGTTGAATAATCCCGCTCAGGCCTGCTATTGGGGTAACCGGTTTCCACTCCTTGCCTTTTTGCATAACACGAGAAAAATGGACCGATTCTTCTTTGGCAGCTCGCCTCCGAAGCATCATGCCATTGGTCTGCACTGTATAGATGCTGCAATATGATTGCAGATCGTTATTGCTACAACCCTTAAGCCAATAATAATCTTTAGGCATCAGGCTGTTACTGTTAACGATCGAATCTGGTATGTGCAGCTTAACAACCCCGGAAGTCAGAAACCCTGAAGTACTATCAAGGATTACATGAGAAGGCTCTAACAGATGCCAGCCATCCTTACCCAGAAAAAACCATTCGATATAAACCTTCTCCCTGAAAACATCGGGGCTCACATCTTCTATCAAGTGAAAAAACAATGAGATGACACCACCACCTGGCACTCCTGACAACCCGATAAAGAGATTACCTGCATATTTGTATTCAGGGAGAAGCGAAAAACTATCCAATCCAGATTTTGATACACATCTGGCCCCGAATGGGTGGATATGAAATATTCTGTCAGGCGAATCTGCCAAAGAAGCAACATCGTTTTCTTGCACGTCAATTACGCATCGCGCCACATAGTCAAGTGACATCCCACCAAGTAACGGCGTATATGGCTGGTTTGGCAAAGCTATATATTTCTTTTTGATTGCACTATTGTGAGATAAGATCTTGGTCAACAGTGCAGGGTAACGTTGATGGCCAAACGCTTCGGGAGGACAATTCAACATAAGCCGGAAAAAGCCTCTTCTCGTTTTGAGCCCGTATTCATAATCGGACACCGAAGTCGTCATCGGAATCGGTTTAAAATGCCCAAGAATACCCAAGTCAACAGTTGTTTCCTCCTTAATCATGTCACCGGGTTGCCCAGTCTCGAACAGGCACGTATGGCCTGATATGCTCTCCTTTCCTGGTTGCCACTCACAGTCCTGCAACACCTGCTGCTTTAACATAAATGCATCATTATGATACGCGTCACCATAACCACTATAATATTCCTTAAATCCTCCATAATTATCAGGAAGCTCATTCCAAAAAAACCGTAATCTCAATGATACCAAACGCTTTCTGACAGCTTCGTGGTGACCTACAATCAGATAGGACTCTCTTGCTGGAAGAGGCCCAAACGGGTGGAATGGTTTAGACGGATCAAGCCGACCATGATTATTATAGGCAACAATGTTTTTTGCTCCTTTGACAGAAGACTCTATAGTGATTTTATTGAGCTTGAACCCTTCAAGTATGGAATAGGGGTAAAAATTTGACTGTGGATTGAGGATAAATCTGAGTATCGGTAGACCACTCTCCCAGTCTCCGCCATGTACCTCTGAATTGCAGGCAACAATCGGCTCAACTTCTGGCTCCAGTTCCAGCGTCAGGGTGAAACCGTACTCAACACCCAACCCTTTTGTAGCTAGTGTAGCTAGTGGTAATACAACGTACTCGTCATTGTGGTACCAGCCTCCCTGAGTGGACAGGGATACGTTGAAAGCTTTTTTGAGAAGTTTTGTAAAAAGGAGTCCTCTATCCTCATCAAGGAGGTCACAGACAGTGGCAAATGAAACATCATCAAGAACTATTTTGGCCTTGTTTTTAATTTGCCAAAGTTCATCTGCGGCAAATGCTTCCTGGTCCGAAAAGAGATAACACGCAAATATCCGGCCAAAGAACACATAGAAATCCTGTTCGGTGCCCACTTCAACTAAACAGGCCAACTGTTCGGACAAGCTGAGCACCACTTTTGGCGTAAGCTCAACCGTAACATCAATTCTACGCACGCCTTCATCAAGAAATAACAGAGGTGAGGCTATGGCAAACCCTATTTCAGCATCTCTGGCAGTAGCTTGCTCATCCGCTCCCTTTGCAGTACCAAAAACAGGATAGGGTCTATCTGGTAATTCCAGAGAACCAACTGCCAGTGAAGGCACTGTATCTGATTTTATTGTTGAAACGTAATGCAATTCCCGCTCAGGAGATATCAGCATATTCTTTTGCAAAGACAACGTAAGCAGCGATTCCACCTTGCCATGGGTCAACAGCAGATCATGATCCGCTTCATAGACTATCTCCTCACCCTTGTCATATTGACCACTACGAAATACTGTCCCCCTTGGGATAAAACATTCTCCAACGCCAGCATCGGGCTCAAGCAATAGGTAAACATGATCCGGCTCAGCTTTTCGTGGTCGTATTCTCAAGACATCATTGTAGTAAAAATCCAGATGTCGGTCGGTAAAGCGATTTAGACGTTTCTGAACATGTTCGTAGAGTTTCAAAAAACTGATAAAGAGACCAACAGCAGGAGTATTGCCCTGACTGACGAGACCGTCCTTCATGTACATACCAGTGATCGATTGCAGATATGAAACACCATGGAGGAAGTTATACTGTATGGTGCGTAAAACTCTTCTCAGGTGAACAATATCTTGAGATTGTCCAACTTTTGATCTAGGGAAAGAAACCGTTTTGTCTCCAGACCGAATCCCCCACAAACTGTCAAAATCACAAAAATCGTACAACAATACATTTTCATCACTGCTGCGTAATCGATCTATAACATCTCCCAGACTATGTAGTTCATCAGCCAGTTTTTCATCTATCAGGCCGGCTATCTTGTTCGCCAACAGAAGGGCTTCAGGAGCGTCTGAACGTACCAATCCTTTAAACCATTCATCAAATTTTCGCGCCAGGTCGTACACCTGGGATACGGCCTTCACCGGTCGAACAGTGTACTCCTGAAGAAATGATGACTCGAGTTTCTTTGTGTCTGTACTCAGGACGGTTGCCATAATGGCAATCCCGTTTGTGCTGAATAAATCAGCCCACGTCCCTGACCTCCTGTTACTCAAGTCAAAATAGTTCAAGACTGAGGCAAATCTGGCACTCATCGCCAGGAGGTCTTCAAACGACAGTTCATCCACACGGAAGTAACCGGTACCTAATGCAACAGGTAAACGGTCTTGTTGAGCAGTACCGTCTGTGATGTGGATTCCGGCCCGTTCAGTCATTCAGTCAATCCCATAGATGGTGGTCATTTCAGGTTGTGTTCACCCCTTACTGGTATTTGTTCCTTCAAGGAAATAAAACGGATACACCATGTTGCTGCGTGAGTTGGTCGCCCTGATGGTATAATACAGTTGTATCTGAATCAGGCCCTCATAGAGCTCATCAAGGCCTACCTTCAAGTCATTCAACTCGATCCGTGGTTCGAAAAAAAGCACAGCTCTTGAGATTGCATCTTTTATCTCTGCAATCACACCCTCATCAACAGTTTCGAAAATCATTGTTTTCAGCCTGCATCCATACGTCGGATGCATTACCCGTTCGCCGGGGATTGTAGAGATAAGGATCTGTAAACTTTGCTCTATATCCTCTTCTGCCGACACCATTTTCACCCTCTTGCCGTAGCTGTCAAACTGAGGAGGAAAACTCCAGCCATGACCCAGAAAATCTGGTCTAGATTCATACTCTTTCATCTTGATGATTTAACCTCCGATGAGAACAGTCGGGCACCCCGCCACAATGCTGCCACCGTGAGCGGTTGAATCACCAATCCGCGCGGCAGGCCTACCACCTATCATCACAGTTGCCGAGCCCATGGCGATACTATCAGGAGGCCCGGTGCAGGCGCAGGAATCGCCCACTACTGCTGCCGGCAATTTCCCAATCAGGACCGTAGCTACACAGGGGCCTATAACCGGCCCACCCACATGGGGAATTGGAGATGGAAAGGCCGGAGTCTGCATCGGACAAACATGCATGTCAGTAATTCGAGCAGCAGGGGGCATGAATACTTTCTCCTCTGTAGCTTGGGTAATCAGTTAATCATCACCATGGCACCTTTAACCGTGGTCTGCCCTGCAGCTGAAAGCTCTGCCGTGGCACTTCCCTTACCAGTGAAGGCAACCTGAGCATCGGCAGTAACATTGAGGCCTTTGATTGTGGTATCTGCAGTCGCTATGATCTCCACGCTTTGTGTAGCTTTCATGATAATATTCTCCATGGCAGTAATACTGATGGATTTTGGACTGTCCAGACTGATCCCAGAAGGCGTCAACTCCACACTATTGTCATTCTGATCTCTAAGTTTGATGGATTGTTCATCATCGCTCAGGGTGATCTTATTCTGGCCTGGTGTCACAATAGTGACACTCTTTTTGTCCTCGTCAAACTCGATCGTAAGCTTTGACCGGGTAACGATAGCCTTAGTAAAATTGTCTTCACTCAGGTCATACGGGGGAGTTCTTTTGCTACTGTACAGGCTGCCAAGCACCACCGGATTGCCAGGATCATTATTGAAATACCCAAGCACAACCTCATCGCCAATTTCCGGAATGAAAAAGACCCCAATTCCATCCGAAGCATAATATGAAGCTAAACGTGCCCATACACCTTCGGTTTCTGCCTGCAGTACCGGGACCGTCACCTGAATTTTGTACTGACCATCAGGATCCTGATCCAGCTTTTTAACAACACCTATATGCAGCCCTTCAACACCAGGCAGCAAGCCTGAAGCTGTTGGCGCAGCCAGATCTCGCCTCTCAGCAAACCACTCTGGTGATAAACCAAATTCAGCTTCGGTAGTCCAATTGCCATTTTCAAGATGATGGGTAACAGAGCTGATAAAGGCACTGCCATTAAATCGCTTACCAACCCCGACCAGTTCAATCATCGTTCCTGGCTTTGCTTTGGCATTGCCTTGGAACTTCATATGTCCACGTATCCGTGCTAAACCTGACTTAAGCTGTTGCGCCTCAGCCCATTTTTTCAGGGCGGTGGTTTCAAGCGGCACCGGTGTCTGCAAACTAAATGTTGCAGAGTGCACGGCCTTAGACAGATCGGTAGATGTTATATCACCCTGTTTATTAAGCGATTGCGGGCTGGCATGTTCCTTAACCACAGACTGTTTTTGAAGATCCCATGCCACACTTTCAACCTTTTCAAATTGATTGGTTGCATCCAGTTCAGCGCTGAACTCCATGAGATCCACTCCGTAGCTCACACACAAAAGTGGACAACTGCTGGTCTCTGGAGATTTAACACTCACTTTGCCATCATCCACGTTCACCAACAGACCATTGGCTTCTGCGCGAGAGAGCATAAAATCCCAATCACTGCAATAATATTGCACCAGTTCCGTATAGCTCACAGAGGTACTTTCAACATCAGTGGCCAGTCCATCATGTCTACCAATCAGCTCAGTAATGAGATCACTGTCGGTAGTATCTGTAAAATTGGCATTCTTTCTACCAATTGTCATACACATTGCCTTATCTCTGCAATCGATAACCAAACGTGAGTAGTTATTCGCGCTGATCTTGATACTGTGTTTAACAATGATTCCCTGAAATATAGGTTCGTCGTTGTCCGCATAACCCGCATTGATAATGATCGCATTACCCGGCTTAAAGGTGTTTTCATTACTGAGTGGAAACTCCTGATCAGGCATATCACCGTCCAGTAGAATAATCCTGGCTGAAGGTATGCGGTTTAGAGCTTTGCTCACTGTGACAGAAACGATATTGCAGGTCTCATGCAGCTGCGTGCCATCACTGAAAACCCTGAGATTCAATACTCCATCAGAATGCAATTGTGGGGATTCCGGCATCTTCTACCTCAAGGGAGGAAAGTGTAATCGACTACCTGGTTTGATATCACGAAAATTAGTCAATCCATTAACGCGGGCAACTTCAAGATAATAGGAGCAATCCTTGTAAATTCGATAGCAAAGCAGCGGCAAGGTATCACCCGATTTCACAACAACCACATGAGTAAGATCAGGGGAAGATCGATTTGCCTTCAACGCCCCTTCCGCATCACTCACATAACTTGTAAAAGATAACGTTACCTTTGCCCGAAGAGGTTCACCACTGGGCTTAAATAGCGTGTAATCTACCGAGAGCGAATCTAACCTGCCGTAAAAGATAAAGTCGCCCCACAATACACGAACGACACTCGGTTGATGGTCATTGCCAATATACTTATAGACGATATCTTTCAGTTTACCTATTTGAGCCTTTACATCAGAAGACCCGCCTCTCCTCGAAGACAAATCTACCACCCCAGTGCCATCAATCATCAACGAGAAAGTAACTTTCTCAGGATTGTAGACGCTAAATTTTGATTCTACAGATGGCCTTCCTAGAGCCTGAGGAGCACTCTTCCCAAAGGATCCACTTTTGCCATCATTGCCTGTATACGAGATCGAATGTTGATGATTAAAGTCAGATGGATTAAGCATAACTTCAAATATGCCTGTCTCAGCCCTTGAAGGTGAAATGATGCCATTTGAGACAGAACACCTGGCGATACTCAACTTCTTCTTTTGCCCTGAATGTAAGCTTGTCACTTACCGCTCCTTTTGTTCATTCAGGATATCAATAATCAGCCGTCGGCATTCAGCCATGATTTCCGCCTGAATATCTTGAGCACACGGAACAGGTTCGTCCCCAGCCATTTGATTCGGCCTCTCTTCCTGCACAGTTGATTTGATAACTAATTGTTTAACTTCAATTGTCATAGCGTTCATGCTTCCAGGTTTGAGTGGCTATAACTGAACTCGATTTTTTCAATCGCCACTTCGTTTTTGGTAGAGTGAAAACTCTCTACCTCCCATTTTACTGGATAGGCATTTGCAAAAATCCACGCACGCGCCGGTTCGCCTTTTTCATTGAGCAAAACAACCCGTATTGACTTAGGTGCTATTGGTTCAGTGAAATCCATTTCCAGAACAGAACGACACCATTCGACTAAGGGCGAACTCATCTTGGCAATACCACGTTTCACTACAAGGTTTGGATGTTTGACAGCCTTAGGTAATTGATGTACATAGCGGTTTTCCCCCCCTTCCACGTAGGATTCAGTTTCTATTTCTGAGCTAATCCCTGTCACCTCCTGAAAAGAGGTGTCCGTCCCTCCTCCCACATCCGAAAAAGTAACCTTAAAATGAAAGGCAACCAGTGGGTACTCATCCACTCCCGAATGATTCAGGTTACTTGCAGGCATTATTTCTCCTATTTTGATATCCTACAGAAAGGGTGGCGTTACCGAGTGAACAACACCACGCACTTAAGAGTTCATGATAGTCAACCCTTCATGTGCAATCTCAATCGATTCTATCGCCACCTCATTTCCATCCGACTTAAGATCAGTCCCGGTAATCTTCGTAGGCCAGGCATTTGCCAACGTCCAGACCATCGTCGGAGCTCCTGTTTCATCTAACAGACTTATTGTTACAGGGATGCGTTTAATCGTGTTCATTTTGATCTGGTTATACCAGTCCCAAAATTTATTATCAGACTTAAACACTCCCTTTTTCATTGTTATGTTACCGAATTTCTTGATACCAGGCATTTTGATAGTGGTGAATTCCTTGCTATCGCCATGGCGGTATTCAATTGGTTGGGTTTCGGTATCAAGACCTGATATTTCCTGAAAAGACATAACCTCAGAATCCCATTTTACCTGAAAATGAAATTTCGGGATCGGCCATACACTTGTGGATTGGCTGGAGCCATCATCTGCCATGGAAAACCTCCCTTATTCGAATATGGTTGTACAACAGCTAATCGACTGCTTTTTTTAGTTATGACTTTTGCATCTGCTGCTGGAAAGTGATTTCAATAAATTCCGCTGGCCGACTAATCGCCAACAAGACGGTTATTCGTAAAATTCCTTCAAGGATATCCTCAGGTGTCATTGTCTCTCCTAGACCGACATGGACACTAAAGGCATCGTCAGGACTTGCCCCCGCTAATCCACCACGTTTCCAGATGCCGTTTAGAAAATTTCTGATCATACTTTTCATGGTTATCCACGTATTTGCATCATTTGGCTCAAACACATAGGCTTTGCTGGCAAGTTTGATAGATTCTTCAAGCATAATCATGGTTCGGCGAACGTTAATATAACGCCAATCGAGGCTGTTTCCGTCAAGGGTGCGTGCCCCCCAGACAAGGGTTCCCTCTCCAATAAAGGAACGAATAGCATTAATTGACTTCCCCTGTGTAGTAACATTCAGATCCTCTTGATCATCGCGTGTTATATTCACTGCCGGTGAAACCACAGCATTCAGGCTGACATTAGCTGGGGCCTTCCATACTCCACGTGAGTTATCAACCATGGTGTATATGCCGGCCATTGCTGCCGAAGGCCCCAGTAAGTTGAGTTTATTCTTGCACTCAGCCATAATATTTTTAAAGAGCGGGCTTAGCACCAACAGGCTCTTATTTACTAAGGTTTTTTGGCCCACGATTTCCGCTTCATCTCCGACAGACCAATCCTTCCCTAGACTATTTATTGTTTCTATACGCTGAGCTAATCTAAATTTAGCATTCTTGGTTGCTGGGTCATCATTGTCTGTAATTTCCGGAGGAGTGTCAGGTACGTCCTGTTCGACTCGAATCAACTCCTGAAGTTTATCGAGGCTGCCTATATTTTCAAAACTTACGTCATTGTCCTGAACGATAGTGGTATTCACCCAGGGGTAATACGCGGCAGCATAGTCAAGATAATTAATCCCTAGGGCAGAGCGAAAATTATCGATGCAATCTCCGGAGGGGTCTTGCCGGTCCTTATAACCGCCCCAAACATCAAGAATTGCAACACGATTTTTCATCTTTTCCCCACAGTGCTTCAGGCATGCCTGCTGCACTGATATACAGTCAGCTTCTTTCAGTAGTATGGCATCTGGGATAACCACCATGGTAGGTTCCTGCTCTTTAATCAGAGTATCTATACCATCTCGTAGTTTACCAGCCTCAATATCCGCCCCATAGTCACCCACGGAAACCACGTAGCAAGGGCCTCCACCGTTTTGGAAAAACATCATCATGTTGTAATATAAATAAAACTTTCCACCTTCTTTACCATCAGCCTGAAGGAGGAGATATTCTTTTTCCGCCTGGGTAAACGCAGTCTCTTCAGTAGAGCCTTCCGGCTTGTCAACTATTGAGAATACTGGTATAGGATGAAAACCATAATAGTTGTGAAATTCAGCCATCGACGAAATACGCCATGGTTTATCTCTCAAGGTTTTACCCTTATTATCAGCCTTTTGTGTGTACCCTACAAACGCTGGCACGGCTGTAGCCACCTCTACAACAGAATTGGGAAAAGCGTTTTTCTCGACGATATAAACACCTGGTGTCTTCATCTGTGCCATAGTTTCATCCTCTCATCTGTTAGCAATTAACATAAATTTCCGAGACAACCGCTGTCGTACCATGCACATCTTCCCGACCGACCTGCTCCACAGAAGGACCAGGCATACGTTTTACAACAACTCTACCGGCACCAGGTATATTTTCGTGTAACTGAAAACAGTGTGCTGGTCTATCACACAAACTAATTGCTGTTGTAGACCTGAAAATTTTTGCCCACGTGTTATGTGGCAATAGCTTATCACCCAGTGCCTCAAATTCTACTTGCCCGTTTGAATCTGTAACATGAAGTGTATTGTTTGACCGATGTCCCAGAACATAATATTTCCAATAAGTTTTTCTTCCTCTTAAGCGAAAAAAGAACTTCTTTTCACTGTGTCTGTTCTCAGGGTTGGCTCCCTCTATCAGGCAGCCATCCAGATTTACCCGTATAACTAAAAGTGGTGGCAGGAAGTATTCACCATGACCAAGTACACCTTCCAGCAATGGCGATTTTACGGAAATGTACGATTGTTCAGGTATATATTCATCCTTGTGCAAACACACTCTTCCGGAATTGTCCTCTTCACAATTCTCATTTTCTAGATAGACAATGCCCCCATGCCTACTATCCCAAAAATCTGTATAATTATGAAAGTTACGATCACTGCTCGTAACTTTAAACTCCAGGCTGAGTTGACCTTCATTTTCCTCAATATACATTTTCAACGCCTGCGTCTTATCCTGATCATAAAAGCCCCTCACTCCACCTGTTAGATCTTTCAACAATAAACCGACATTTTTCATTAACAGTTTTGTTGAAGGACATGGCTTTAACAGTAGAGTATTACAGCGTGTTGTAGCAAAGTATGTGTGTTCTGCAGTAATGCTGAAAAAAGGTTGATACGGTCCCATTAGCTTCATATTCTCATGAAGGATTGAGTGTTATCTTCTGTTGTATAATTGGTAAAGTCTGACTGCGAACATCGACATGGTCATATGCGACCAGACGCACCTTGTACAATATTGAAGGCAAATACCTATTGCTCAATATTCCCCAAAGATTACTGAGGTCCTGTATATTCAGGTTCTCGATATTCAACACCAGCTTCTCAATCCGATCATCTAAACTGGGCGTTACATGACGATCCAAAACAGGTACTTTTTGATAATAACTAATTGTATCTGATATAAACTTCAAAGCTTGAGGGTAGTTTTTCCCACCAAAGCACCCAGCAAACATAAGATAGAGGTTCAGATATATTGGGGGGTTACTTTTAACATCCCTCTCAAAACCTTTATCTGTTTTTGTTTGACGTAAAGCGCCCGTGTCCCTTTCTATGTTCACCAAAAACACCACCACTTTGTTATGAACATATGGATCAATGCTGCTATCCTGCTCAAGCAGATTTGATACCACAACAATATCTTCATTCAAGTCGTAGCGACCCATGAGAAATTGGTTCAACTGCCCGGCGATTTCTTTTACTGCTGAGTCAATCAATGGTTGCATGTCTCCTATTCGTCACAATTCAACACCATGCGATCTGCCACAGAATCTCATACATACATCAATAGTACGGAGCAACTGAAGATAGTTACACGTTACACTCAGAAAGAGATCTCATACTCGTGCAAATACGAACAGTTAAGACGAGACGTGGACTTGACAGCACGCGCATTTTGCATAACATCGGTGCAAAATATAAAAGGAACCTTTTAAGACAGGTTGATCAGTCATAGAAAAGGAATATTTATAGCAGACAGCTTGATTACGATGAAACGTGCAGAGACTGTTCTCAACCTACTCATCACCTAGAAATCATCACAAGCATAATAAAAATTATGCCCTCAGGCATACACCATGTCAAGGGTTACTTCGGCAAAAGCATTAATTTATCTCTTAAAACAGACTATTTACCCCTCACCGAAGGGTGGCCATTACTCGAAAATCACCCATGTGTAAATACAAGTACCCCTACCTACAACTACCACTGACGAGTCAATAAGAACCACATTCAAACGATCATATCTTGAGATTGATTCCGTTACTGTGTATAAAACATCTGCAGGTGCACCATAGAGTTAAAAGGAAAGACGGTGAGACTCCGTCACAAGCCAGTCCTTGCTGTATTCGAAGGCTGCAGCGGCAAGTAATCATGGTATAGATTACTTTATCCCTTCCCTAAAGGGGTAAGTCACTGGGGAAACCCGGGAAGGCTGCCGTAGTGCAGGTTAATTCGAGAGTCAGAAAGCCTGCCTGCAGGTGCGCGAATCCGCGTTACCATCCAGAGTCAACCACTGGGGTTCTCTGTATCTATCAGTTTCCACCGTCTAAACGTGTGGTAAGTGAGTGGATACAGAGGCGTCATTTTCACCCTGTCGTTTTATCGTATCCACTTGAAAACTCTGTTCGCATAGCCACTATGATGCTTTGCGAACCTGCGCCAGCTGGAGAATTACTATGGATATGGAAAACAACAGAAATTTTGGCACTACCATCGGTCGTCTTATAACTAAAGAAAATCTCAGTAGAGAAGAGGCATATTGTGCTTTTTCTGATGTTTTAAACAATAACGTATCCGACATGCAGCAAGGTGCTTTTCTCGCAGCTCTAACCGCAAAAGGCGAAACCGCTGATGAGGTTGCAGGAGGATGGCAGGCTGTCTATCAGCTTGATACAAATAAGGTCGATTTGAGTGACTTGACTCTGGTTGACAATTGTGGCACCGGCATGGACAGCTTCAAAACCTTTAATATTAGCACCGCGGCCTCAATAGTAGCAGCTGCTGCAGGTCTAAAAGTTGCTCGGCACGGGGCGAGGGCCATCACCTCTTCATGCGGTACAGTGGATATGGCTGAACGACTTGGCGTAGATGTTGAGTGCCCTGTCGATATAGTTGCTGAGAGTATACGTAAAACCGGTTTAGGCCTCTTTAACGGCATGAGCCCTGAAGTTCATCCCATAGCCCTTGGCCGAATCCTCTCTCAAATTGCCTTTGGCTCCCCTCTGAATATTGCTGCTTCCCTTGCCCACCCGGCTATGCCAAGAATTGCGCTACGTGGGGTTTATGACCGCTCATTGCTCCAGCCGGTAGTCCAGGTCATGCAGGCCATTGGCTATACAGATGCTCTGGTTGTTCACGGTACTATCGATGGCAGCAGCAAAGGGATGGATGAAGGGTCTGTCTGTGGAACAACCTATGCAATCTGGTTGAGAAATGGTCATACGGAAGCCTTCGAATGGCGTCCAGAAGATTTTGGTTTACCATCTCATGCACCCGGCGGGCTTGCTGCTGACACAGATCTGGAGAGCGGTGCCAAAAGGATGTATGAATTGCTTTCCGGCAATGGTCCTGTTGATCGTACCGATGCAGTGCTTCTTAACAGTGCCCTGCTTTTGTTGGTAAGCGGTAGGGTTAATACACCGGCTGAAGGTATTTCCATATCAAAAGAGTTACTCGTTAGCGGGGCTGCCCTTGAAACATTGAAAAGTTGGGTTGCTGTACAGAATCGAGAGCCAGAGTCCGGGCTACGCTGTCTTACTCTCCTCGAAGACGGGGTCCAGTGATGCTTGAACTTCTCATTATTAGAACGGGTGACTCATACCTTCGCTTCAAACCCGAGGGGTATCAGATCTGCGGCATGAGCAAAGCCAGTGTCTTTCCATTCAGCCAGATAGACCATGTTCGTGAACTCCATCGCAGTAGCATTGAAAATGGTGTCCCTCATGCTGAAATACGCAAACTGGTCATTGTTGAAGAACCGTTTTCGGAGGAAGCGTAAATGCAGATGGTATTAACACAATGTCAGGCCATGGAAAAGGTGGAGGAGAACCCTCCTCTTCTGTGCGATAGCAACGAAATGATTCTTCGTGTCTCCTACTGTGCAATTTGCAGAACTGATGCCAAAATGTGGAGTGAAGGGCACCGGGACCTTGTACTCCCACGAGTCTTAGGACATGAATTTGTCGGTCGTGGCCTCGACGACAACAACCTTTATATTGCCTGGCCTGGTGGTGTCTGCAACACCTGTAGATACTGTATAGAAGGAAGAGAAAACCTTTGTGAAACCATGAGAATCCAAGGCTTTCACTCTGACGGCGGCTTTAGCAACTACGTAACCGTTGGCCTGGACAGCCTCATTCTGGTGAGTGAAAATATTGAAGAAAAGCTGCTCACCTTTGCTGAGCCGATGGCCTGTGTACTCAATGCTTTTGAAAAAATTCAGCCACAGGCAAATCAGAGCCTGCTGATCTACGGGGGAGGTGTAGTTGGCATGCTGGCCGCACTTGCAGCCAGACATAAGGGGTGCAGGGTTACAGTCATTGAGCAGAGCGCAGAGAAAATTTCCCGGCTGACAGATGTCTGTAATCAGAATAACATCAAGATATGTAAAGATACCGTAGCTGCTGATTTTGACCTGGCTCTCAACTGCTGCGACAGCCCCATAGCGTTCAGCTTATCGGTAACTAAACTGAGAAAAGGTGGTAAGCTCGGTTTCTTCAGTGGTCTTAAAAAACGCCAGGAACTTGAGACCACCCTTATAAATCTGATCCATTATAAAGAGCTGGAGCTCTATGGCAGTTATGGCCCACGACGGGTTCACATGAAACAGGCTGTTAAGGTTCTTTCTGCCTGTCAAAAGAGCCTCCCGATGCTGTTGGAGAAAATCATCACACCAGATGAGATACTTACAGCACTGCCTCATGTTCTTTCAGGAGAAGCATTGAAGTACATAGTTGACTTCACGGCAGAAGTGAAGGGCAACACCACACTAGCCGTACCCAATCAAGACAAGAGCACTCAAAATCCGACAAAAACAGACACCTCGCCATTTATTCAAAACCTTATCGCTGCAATTCACCCTGTAAATAGAGATCTTCAACCGGCAGCCCAACGCAAAGTGGACATGAAGACCAAGCCTCTGGGGGCACTGGGAAAGATTGAACAACTGGCTGTTCAACTCAGTGTTATTCAGAAAACGCTTACGCCTGAAGTTACGAGTCGGCGGCTCTTCGTTTTTGCAGGGGATCACGGTGTTGTTGAAGAAGGTGTTTCTGCATTCCCGGCAAAAGTTACCGTCCAGATGGTCGAAAACTTTCTTACGGGAGGTGCCGCCATCAATGTCTTCTGCAGGCATTACGGTATTGATCTCAATGTGGTTGATATGGGTGTAAATGGTAAACTGGCCAGCCATTCCCTGATGATCGATAAAAAAGTTGCACATGGCACCGCAAATTTTGCAATTCAGCCCGCCATGACCAGAAAACAGGCACTCACCGCTATTCAAAATGGTGCTACCGCCTTTTTGGAGAAACATGCAGAAAAGCCATGCCAGCTTGTGGGCATGGGTGAAATGGGTATTGGCAATACCAGCAGTGCCACCGCCATAATCTGTGCAGCTACCGGCCTTGATGTTGCAACAGTGGTCGGCCGAGGTACTGGGGTTGACGATAAAGGGCTAGAGCGTAAACGGGAAGTCCTTGAAAAGGCACTGCACCTGCATCAGCCCAAAGCAGATGATGGGCTTGACCTCCTGATAAAAGTTGGAGGCTATGAACTGGCTGGCATCTGTGGCGCTGTACTTGCTGCTGCAGCCTCCGGTTGCTGTGTAGTACTAGACGGAATTATATCCACTGCAGCAGGCTTACTCGCCTACCTGCTCTGTCCTTCAGTGCAGGGGTACCTGGTCGCAGGCCATAAATCAGTGGAAACCGGGCAACAGGCTGCCCTTGAGCTGATGGGACTCTCACCCGTACTTGATCTCGACTTCAGGCTTGGGGAGGGAACAGGTGCAGCAATCACCATGAACCTTGTTGATCTGTCGTGTCAGATGATGCGGGAAATGGCATCCTTTGATGAGGCTGGAGTGGATAGCGGAGACATCTGAAATCAATCAACCCCACGCCCCAAATGGTCGCAGATGAGAAGTACTTCATTTCGATTAAGTCCCTGCACGCCTGCAGACACCATCAATTCATAGAGGTGACGACTCACATACAGCATGGCACCACCGGCTGGATGGCGGGAAATCACCTCTTTTCCAGAAACCAGATCATTTCGCAACCAGTAAAAACCCTCAACCTCCCCGTGGCCCGTTCCACAGACAGCACAAAAAGGTTTTCCATTAATTTGTGTATGCTCCAAACACGGTGCCAGAAAACTTGTATCGGCCAGCAGTTGAAACATACGGGAAGATATCTGACGGTTTTTTACACCACTTGCACCGTCTATCACCTGATGCAGTTTATATCCCTCCACAGAATTGTCACGTAACAGCGCCACTACCTTTTGTGATACTACTTTATGACCGCCGGGCAGGTTCACAACATCCCAGCCACCTCTCCCTGGCCGCCTCCCTTCCGAGGGAAGATCAAGTAATCGTTCATCAATGACAAAGGGGTGTTCCTGATGTACATCAAAAACATCATTCCAGCCGCACTCTAGGCAAGGGTCCAACGGCGACAGCGCCTCTCTCTCATTTAGAACAAACGATTGTGACTCACTCCCAAGATCAACACCAAGAAGCTCGATGAAATCTGCTGTGGAGTAATCCTGCTCTTCGAGAACATTGCGTGATGCCAGATGGTAAATAACCCCACCCTCTTCCCGAAGCTGGTCAAGTTCACCAAGAAGCTTATCTTTTGTAATGGAGTTGCTCTCCTCAAAACATATATGCCACATAAAACCCATCACTTCGTAGAAGAGAGGTGTTTCATTTTCATTCCAGTGTTTCACAAAGGCAAGCAGCTCGCCCCACCCAGCAGTGCCCTCCTGTTCATGCTGAAAGAATGTGATGGTCCAGCTTCGTTTCATCTTGAAAGCTCTCAAATACGCGGGAACGAAGAGACAAGCCCCGTGGTATATGCAGGAGGAGGAATAGTTGGATGAGTTATTGCGTTCAAGCCAACATAATAGCCAGTGAGCATAGTCATAAACACTGTTCTGTCACCAATATTACTCCGCAAATGCGCTATCAAATTATGGTTTGTACTATTCGGAAGAACAGTAAAACCCATAGTTGCAGCTGTAGCAGCAATAGGTGGATATATAGTGGGGTGAACAATACCGAGATGCACCCTGTCCCGTATTGACATAAGTGGCTGCGCTGATGGTCCTCCGACATATTTCGGCCAGACATGATGCCCGTGCAAAGGTGCACTTGATGGTAACTTAGCAGTGGTATCAAGTGTACCGGGGATTCCACCTGTTGCGACAACGTTACCGTAGGTCAGCGAAGGATTCCAGAAAAGTGGCTTTTTCGGTTGACGCCGCCGACGCGGTTTACGCCGTACTCGAGGTTTGGCACGAGGCTTAGCAGGCGCCCTTGGCACCGCTCGCGGTCTGCTCATATACCAGACAATTGCCCTGTAGAGAAGGTACAAAACCATAATTATAAGCAGTACTACACCAACCCAAAACAAAATTTTAGCTAACAGTGCCAGAGTAGCCGCAGCGGCCCCTGACACAGCCAGACCTCCACCAATGACAATAGCACCAGCTGCTGCAGGCGGTGATGCCATCCGTGCAGCAGCAGCCAGACGTGAAGGTCGGAAACTATCGAAGAATCTTATCACAGAAGAGGTGTCTGTATCAGCACCTGATCCAGTGGTGAGAGCTCGTATTAACCGTGAAATGATCTGACCTAACAGTTGTCTGACTCGGCTGAGAACTCTACCTGTTATATTGATCATTCTATCTACGGGGGAACGAATAATAGCATAAATGGTTTGCACCACACGGCTGAAGGTGCTGCTCAACATCCTCAGAATACTACTCACACTGTTAATAATCGCCCGGACAGTTAAGAGAATAACCTGCCTCAGTTGATTGACGACCTGAACCACCCTGAGGGTCAATTGCACGTATGACCTGCTGAATCGTAACCAGATACTGATAAGAAATGTGTTAATCCTCGTTATAAAATACCTTGTCATGCTTGCCGTATCATTGATAAACATGAGCACAGCATCTCCATTTTTCACCCGCATCAGATGAAGGGCCATTATCATCGCCGCACTAGCGGCCGATTCAAACTCTTCTTTTGATGAAGTGTTATCCACTGTTTCAAGTGGCCCATGTACTTCCCGATCAGCAGGATAGTCTCCACGTTCATAACAAAACATAATGATCTGGATGATTGTCCTGCGTGCCCGCCTCCTGTTCGCTTCAATCTCCCTTCGGGCAATCGCTTCACGGCGGTTGAATTGCCCAATAGCTATTCTCTCCAACCTGTCCAGCACAGCATAAATCCGATTTGCTATGGCCCGAATAGCTGCCACTAAACGTTGCAGCAACCATCCGAAGCGACTGTTGATAACTGCAATTGCACGCAGTATTATCGCTGTAATTCGGATGGCGATATTCATTATCCGCTGGCTGATTCGTGATAGCAAACTCTGGACCAATTCTAACACCGAGCTCACAACTCTCTGGATAAAGCCAACGATATTGTCCAGCACACGACGTACAGTGCCGGCAATCCGCTCTGCGGCTCCCAACACTGCATTACGAATTCTGCCAAGACCCGGAATAGAAGGAATTGGAAGAGATCTGGCTACCCTCAACACACGTGCAATAACTCCATTGACAGCACCTGAGACACGGCTACCCAGCGAAGCAGCGCCGCTCTGTATCCTTCCCGTGACCTGTGTACCCAGCGATACTGCACGGGTAACCACCAAGAACACGGTTGACTGAATCGCAGTCATCCTGGATGTCAGCCATCCACTTACCTCTGCACGTTTTTGATGAATTACACCTGTCACCTTCTGAATATGACCTGTTATGTACTCCGCAGCATCCGCACGTTTTGCGGTAAAATATCCACGTAAACGCTGGCGATTTTGCTGGGCTGCGCTTCGTAGCAGAACCTGGTTTACTGCTGCATTGTTATCAATTTCAGCCAGATGATCTGCTGCTAACCCTGCCAGCGGATACTGTGTAGCTGACTGTCCTTCTTCAGTCGTTGTCTCACTTTCTTCACTCCCCTGACTCTCCTCTTGTTCTACATTGGCGCCCTCTGCTCCCCCTGTTGATCCTCCGCCCAGCTCGTTCGTATCATCAGCTGACTGGGTTGTTCCCGTATCTGACTGCCCATCCTCCTCAGCCTGTTGGTTACCTTCAGGGTTTTCGGTCTCCGCGACTTTGGGGGCCTCACCCTCTTCAGTATTCCCAATTGGCTGAGTTTCATTCCCCGTAGCTTCATTGCCCTCACCGTCTTCTGTCTCAGGTGATGGTTGCAACTCACTATTTTCGCCTTGCTCTTTCTCCTGCTCCTCAGCTCGCCCCTCAACACCTGGTTCCTTGTCCTCTATCACCCCTGATTCGGCTTGTTCCTCTTCGGTTCCACCGTCAGGATGAGCGTGTTTAGCCTCTTTATCACTAACGGGCTGTTTCTTACGGGAACTATCGCCTTCTTCTCCCTGATCCTGTTCTCTGACAATTTTAACCTGCCCTGCACTTTCTGATTCTACACTGGCAGTACTACGTGTTTGTGTAGAGGAGTCCGTTTCTGCCTGAGTTCTCGCCTTCAGGAATAACGGGACACCTGGGACCTGAGTGGTTATATCCTGGCTCTGCGACTCCGCTATTACTCTGGACGCCGAATGAGCAGTCTTTTCACTCTCAAGCTGTTGTAGATGAGCTGTACTCAACGTTTCACCTGCTTTTGAACAGCAGAATAAACTGTTTCAGTAGTCCTCAACTCAGTGGGAAATTGTCGCCCAAGCTTACGATATTCCCCAACTAACCCAACAAGAAGGTCATTAAACGTAATAGAACGAGATTCAGTCTGGGCCTCAACCGCTGCCGTAAGTACTGCATTACGGATATGGCCACCCGGCAGGTCACATCCAACTGCCAGTTGGTTAATCTGTTTAACACTTACCTGATGTTCGTCTCCGAGATGGCTCTGCCATAATGCTCTACGCTCCCGGGGTGAAGGGAGCGGAAAGTCAATAACCTTGTCAAGACGACGGGTAAAACCGGAATCAAAACGATCACGGCTGTTACTGGTAAGCAATACAATTCCACGATAAAACTCGATCCGCTGAAGAAGATAATTGGTCTGCGAATTAGCAAACCGATCATTGGAATCTTTGATGTCTGTACGTTTACCAAAGAGCGAATCCGCTTCGTCAAAAAGCAGCACAATCTCACTGTGTTCTGCCCTTGAGAGGAGTGTTGCCAGATTTTTTTCAGTCTCACCAATGTATTTACTGACAACTGATGCTAGATCGACTCGATAGAGTGGCAAGCCAAGCCGTGTCGCTAACCAGCTCGCAACCAGTGTCTTGCCTGTACCTGAAGGTCCCACCAACAGACAACGTACGCCTTCTTGATAACGAGCCTTAATCGTTATACCTAGTTTCGCATCCAATTCTTCCCGCATCCGACAACGGGCAAGCAGTTGTTGGAGATCCTGGTCTACCGATTTAGACAGGACCAGGGCTTCGTCCGGAATCGCAACGGGCAAAGGATGAGCCAGGCTACCAAGAAGTCCTGCCTCTGCCTCCCAGGCTGCGCTTCGAATATCTGTAAGATGAGGTTGACTGCGTTTATTCAACTGTGCTTTACACTGTGCGAGTTCAGCCAGTTCTGCTATGCGACCAGCCGAATGCATATGCTCTCGGGCCAGTTGTTGTGCCAATTGTTTGTCATCAAGATATCTTTCCCAAAGATGCTGCCGCTCTTCCCTTGTCGGCATAGACAGAGGCCAGTCCAGAACTGCTCCTCGCTCGACCTTAACCTCTTCATCCTGACTGGTAAGAACAAGATGCGGCCCTATGTAAGGCATCAGATCAGGCAACTGGACGGCTTTTCCAGCATCAGAAGCATAATCAAATACCGGCAATTTCCCACCCAGCTTACATGCTGCCCCAAGGCCTTTAAATTCTGCAATTGTTGAACGAATAAGCAGCCCATCCAGACCCAGTTGTTTCGCGACAACCCCAGCCACAGCATGTACCTCACGACGTGAACCTGATCGTATGACAAGGATGCTGCTTTCACTACGTTTTAAAACCTCCGCCTGTTGCCTGGCAACCTTCCCGATTGACGGTGGTACATGTATCTCACCCTGCAAAGGTGAGGTTCCCGGCCAGACAAAGGGTTGCCTACACAGCAACAATGCCAGTCCCAACGGTACCTTCAGGGTCTGTTCCGGTAAAGGAGCCTCCTCAGTGATTCGTTGCAACACACCACTGGCCAGCGCCGGTCCCGCCAACAGCCCGCCCATCAACCAATGTTCAGAACTAGTGGACAATGGAGCCAGAGCAGTCTCAAGCATGCCAAGTGCAGGACGAGAACTTCCAAGCGGAGCCTGGATGTATGCCAAAAGGCGTCCTACCATAGGATCTTCTTCTACCATCAGAGAAAAAACCACCGCCATTACTTCCACGTCGTTCATCCCCAGCCAATTGGCAAGCGTAGCCAGTCTGGCATCTTCCATTGAATGTGCAAGAGCCTGGTGAATTACTGCAACGATGTCAGTACGATGATCAAGTTTCTGAGAACGGTTATAGAGATAGATCTGCTCAACACCTAAAGGCGCTACATCATTCTCGGAAAAAATCAGACGACCAAGGCAGGAAAAAGCCACATCCCGTAATGTAGCAACGCTATTACGGGTATTTTCTGTCTGCTTACTTCCTGACCATGTTCCATCGGTGTTATACATGCCATTCTCTTTTCGCATCAAAGTGAAACTGCACTACACGCCCTAACCAGCTTACCCAACCAGGATCACAGTCAAGGGCGACACGGCGCAGACGCAAATCAACCTGCTCAATGTGAAAAAACACATCCCAATGTGTTCCTGTCAGCAACACTCCTCCCGGCCGCGTTATGAGACCGCGTAATGACAATCCGCAAAAGCGACGTAAATAGAGTGTGGTCAGAAACTGCACAAGAGTAACCAAGTCAAAGAGCCGAATATCCAGCCGGCAGTTTTTAGCACAGCCATTCAGAGGTCGCCCAGATTTGGTTGTCAGCTGATACCAGTCATGAGGCAGGATAACCCCTTTCATTTCCACATTGTCAGCCGGTTCAAAGCCATTAAGAAGAATAAAAAGAGGGTCTGATCGTGCTATTTCCAGTCTTTGTATCAATGCCCAGATAAGTTGCCGTGGAAAATCAAGCTCCACCAACTGTTCATTTTTTGCCAGTAAATCTGCAAAACTCAGCCGGTGTAAGAGGGGCACAAGATAGGCAACACCCGCATATTCTGACGTTTGTACTCTTCCCGTCAAAATTCCCGCATGCTCTATTGTCGGTTTTCCTCGCCGAAACGGAGGCTTTGTAGGGTTGAGCCCGCCATTTAACTGATTAGCAGCTATATTTTGAGAAAGCTCTGGCTCAGTAATCCCCTCCTTCCAATTCAGATTTTGCGATAACGTTTGAGCCGTTCGTTTTTTCTCTTCATTTTTGACTGGTATCCGGTGCTCTGCATCCACGTCCTTGCTCTCAGGTTTTCTTCTGACCGAGCCCCAAGATTGCAACCAGATGCAGGCATCTACTCGTTGAATAACATCCTGTCGGTCCAACCAGGCGGGGCGATGAATAAACAAGCCATTACATGCAACCCAGATGGTACGGATATCCTGTTCTCCCCACCTTTCCTGTGCCTGACGAATAGCGTATCGCCATATCAGGCTCATATTGGGCGTTGCTATAGTCTGCGCTAATTCTGCACTGACTTCTCGCTTTTCACTGACCGAATGTAGAGTTCTATATGGAGACAATCCCTGAGCGTGACACAAACGTTCTACCAGATCTGAAGTGAGGTGTGAGAAGAGATGATTAATACGTCCAGCACTAATTATTTCCTGTAAAAGTAACGACGGTGCCAGTCGTTTCACCGAAGTGTTAACGGCTTGAGTAAATATCATCTCGATAGTTGCACTATCCAGTTTCAGGGTACGATTGGGAAAGAGCGTGCGCCAATACCACTCACTTGTATTATCTCCATCCAACAGACGTTGGAGTAACACACCATAGACATCTAACAAATCATTAAACCAGACGACGTTTGCACCTGAATTTGAGAGACTATCTATATGGACCGCCTGGGCCGCTAACCCTCTCACTAATTCGGTGATCTTACCAGCAAGCACTATCGGTGGCTGATTGGTGTAGAGGGTCCCCAAATCAAGACGTCGAACCAGTAGCTGTCTGTTTAGAGGTAAACCTGGAAAAGAAGCCGTACGAAACGCTTCCTCAAGACGATAACGTGCCTGTAATAGCTGGGTATCATCTGGCCCGGAAAGTCTCAGGCTACGAATTCGTCGTTCACCAAGCTCCATGCCGCTATACTGCCTCCTTTCCTTGATGACAATACGGTAGTCACACTCAGAGCATCATCCCTAAGCGCTCCCCAATCTGCACTCTTGTCCCGGCACCAAGCTGAACACTGGAACCGACAAGAGTATGTACCTCTGCAGTCACCTGTCCACCTGAGATATCAGCAACACGACCTCTCACCAGACTGGCGCCCTCAGAGACCATGGAAATGGCCATACCAACACGGACCCTGGTTAGATCAACAGACACATTGATTCGGCTTCCCGGCCAAACAGTTACAGGGGCTGGTAAATAACCGGCAATGAGTTCATTTGCCGGCGCATGACTTGCCGAGAGCAGAGCAATCCGGATAAGGTCACTTACCATTTCCTGCGGTTCGCCGGAATCTGTGGTTATTCTGCTATAGAGCCAATCCACCAGTCGCTGCATGGTATACCGATCGACATACTCAATCTCATGAAAACGTGGCAAACTGTGAAGATTACGTAAGTTGACAGGCGTATCATACTGACTGAACTGCTCAGCCCAACTCAGGCGAATAGTGGCAGATACCTCAGAAAAACGTAGGTAGAGGCAGCTGGATACTTTGGAAAACATAGCCAGTTCATCTGCCGCACGCTTACTTGCTGCCATGCGTCCATGGTTACCATCTATCACATCGCCAAGAGAAACCACCTCCGGCACTCGTGTAATTGATTCCTGCCACCCTAAACGCTGAAACGATGCCATATCAATTGCTGCGACTTTTCCCCGCTCAACCTGAATGCGTTGCTGTGATACATTCAACACTGTACTGAGCCCTTGCAGTAATTTGTCTGTACCGTCAAAGGCCAACTTCAAGTACGGATGAACAGTAACCTTTGAAGTAGAACGCTTTTTTGCCCCTGCAAGAGTAACATGAAGATCAGCCAGGCGACTCAACTGGGGCATAATGAGCTTAACAGCAGTAAACCATTTCAGTGGCGCTTCACGCACCACATCAACCATGGCGGCCAGCGCTTCCGGAATCTCTATTTCTGATACATCACATAATGGGAGTGGCTGCTCTGAAAGATCAGGATTGATTGAGTGCACAGGTGCATCAAGCCGTGGGTCTAAAGTCCTTGGCCTGCGGAAAACCAGGAATGGTACCTCAGTCTCAAGCACTTTATCACGATGTGTATTAAGAGATGTAATACGTGCTTGCTCTTCAGCTTTCAGCGACCGTGCCACGGTCACATCATGTCGCGCTTCAGCCAACTCGATACCTATCGTTTTAAGACGCATATCTGCCAGTGCCAGATCTGAACGCAGAGCCGACAATGTTTTACCACACCGCTCAACAGCCAGCCGGTAGTCGTAAACCCGCCCTTCAATCAGCCTTAAAACACCCACTGCGTTTTCCAGGGCCCGAACCCCTGCATTAAAGTGACTAGCTTCATCATCGGTCCCAACCAGATAATATCCACCATTACGTATTTTCTGCATTACGTCGGGCTTCTCACGGACTTCAGAAAAACTGAATTGTTTTAATAGCTCGCCAGCCTGTTCAACCACACCCGGGACAGGTAGATCCTCAATATTTATAAAATCATTCACCGATTCTTCAGTACCAGAATCTGGCCCCATAAACTCAGTAATCAACTCACCATTTACGGCCAAGCCTGCCTGATATGCTACATTGGAACTTGCTTCCTGTAATCTCTCGCCAACAGTAGGATTATTAAAACTTTGCACCTTGCCAATTACAGGATTCTGCAGGCCAACATCCTTTATGGAAGCAGCGCCTGATTGAAATAATGCGCCACTGCTGCGGTCAAGCTGTGCATATTTTATAGTAGAGATATCTGTTTCCAGTGCGGAGTACTCAGTCTTGTCACCCTTGACATCCACAACAGTGCCTCCAATACGAGCAGGACCAGAATCGGCAAGTTCGCTGGCAAAAAATACGTGACTATCCAGCCGGACAGAGGTTGCAGATGCCTTAGTAGCGCCTACTGGTGGTAGATTGTCACCACCACTATTAGGGGCTTGTTTCAATCGTTCATAATAACTCGTCAACTCATCTTTTGTCGCCACGGCGGATTCACCTTTGGCAATTTCGGCTAGCACCGGCGAAGTAGCCAGCTTGGTTCCCGCTTCATTCCCTAGCATCATCTGACGCAGGCGATATATATCTGTACGCAATCGCAGAAAACCAAATTCCACCTTGTCATCGGTCTTATTTATCTTCCGTTTAAGAAACTCAATAAATTTCTCAACACCTAAGGTTTCGAGTTGGTCACGTTCCTTTTCTGAAAGTTTTGTAGTAGCAAGGTCTTTTTGCAATGCCTCAATAGCCGTGACATCGTATTGCTCCAGACCAAATGGAATATCACCTTTCACACCATCGGCCTTTTTCGTCGTACCAAAATCGTCCTCAGTATCGAAAAACTCAACACTGATGCTGAAAAATTCCGGGGCAGGAGAAGAATTATGAGCCTGAATTGACAATATATTTTCTCCAGTTCGTAACCGACCAACCAACTCACCCAACTCATATCGACGTGGCTCCAAAGATTGCTCACTCTCTGCCGGTACAGTATGTCCAGAACTGCGGACATTAGCAGTTGTGAGCTTGCTCCCATTGAGCCAGGCTGTAAAACCGCCATTGGTGGTCACTACAATAGTATAACGGTGAGCTTCGGTTACACTATCAAGGGTAAAATGATGACGCAGAAAAAGCGTTACATACTTACCCTTCATATCCTCCAGTGTTGTTGCCAGAGCAGCTTTCCCATAACCGATGGCCGTCGAACCAGTAGCCCATTCACTGTCATTTAGCCCTGTCTGCATCCAGTTTTTTGGCGGTGCAGCTATCCCTTTGAAATATCTGCACCTGTCACCAGTTTTCACCAATGACATTTCAAACTGCACCGGTTTTTCCAGTGAGTCGACAGCACCCGCATCATCTACCAGATAATTTAAGGCCGAACCTGTCAGTGCTTCATAAATATTTGAGGCCCTGGCACGTACCACGTGACGTCGCCCAAGCCACTGGTCACGAACTCCCGTATAGCGTGTTATAGTCTGGGCAAACAGCGGGTCGACACTCTCCACCACCAGTAGCTGGGGATCGTAATGTTCCTGCATTACAGGCACCAGCACCTCCACCCGATCGGACGTATTCAAATCATAGGAGAGCAGATTGATACTCTCTTCAATTGCAAGATCCAACTGCTCATAAGGAATGACCAGGGCACGTACTGAATAACTCATTGGAAAAAAATGCTGAACATGCTGCCGAGGCGATATACACTGTTTTGGCAAAACCCCAACTGGCGGCAGATAACGGAACTCCATCCCAGCCTGTACCTTAGCCGGGTCCAGACTGCTGTCCATGGTCAGCCAATCCGCAAGCTGTTCATGGAATTGTTCAAATCGGGCCTGCCACATGAAACGACTACCTAAGGGAATAACCGGCAAACCACCTCCTGGCGGTTCTCCCCCCCGACGCACAACCATATTATTGTCCAGAAATTCAAAGCCCAGTGTTTCGTTAAACCCTACTAAACCAATGGGCACACCAAATTCATACCAGGGTAAGATCTCTCCTTCTTTGAGATATCGCTCACCTTCAAAAATAGCATGACCAATGCGATTGCGTCTCCAAGCACCTGCTGCCGGTAATATTCCGAGTGAAGCGGGCCAGCTGTAGAGGATAAATCTGAAGCCATCAACCCATTGCCAATTTTCAAAGGCCTCTTTACTCGGATCATAGTCACAGGGATCAGTGGATTCGGGCTGGCTGAAGTATTCCACAGAAACTGGCTGCAATAGCAAAACCATAGCAGATGGCAGGTCTATCCCTTGTGAGCGTAATTCGGACAGCGTATCCCCTATGGCATACGCACCTTCTGTCGTACTTCCACCCGTTTGTCCGGACAGAAGCGAGGCAGGTGCACAGACGCGAATATCATCCAGTAACACCTGGTGGTTACGATTTAGGCTGACTGGCTCTCCGCCAGCCGTCAAACCCATACCCGCTGCGACCTCAAGTACCACACCTGATGACTGTACATGTGCTACCGTTTCAAGGCCACTGACCACACCTGATGAAAACGCCTGGCCCAGTGTTGCCAATTGTCCCGACCTTCCGGTCTGTTCAAGACGCAATGCTGTATGAGTAAGGGCGCGGCCAGTAAAATATTCAAGCCTTTGGCGCCAGTCTGCATCAGGATACCGTGCAATTCGGGGTTGAACCGCCAACACTTGCTCACCGGTGACTCGATCATCAATCGGGAAGATTTTCATGATTGCCTCTTCATTTTGGTACAGCTACAGCGCTATTCCGCTTTATACGCAAGGTCGAGATTGATGGCCTGGAAACAATCACTCCGTCAGGTTTGCCTGTAACGCTGCTCGCTTCTGCTTTTTCTTTGATAAGTTTGGTAACCTTTTCGATTGATGCCTCATCACTGCCGCTCCCGGCTTCAGAAAGTTCAACCGTGAGCTTTTCAAATTCTTTCTCAGGCAAGATTCGGCTAAGGGTATCTAACTCCGGCAACATTCCTGACTTAACAACGCTATCCACCACTCGAGTATTCCCAGCAATCGCATCACTTTTTTCAATACGTGACAATCCTTCACCAAAAGTAGGATCAGAAAACCGCTCTGTAACTTTCATCACTGACACACTATCCAGCGATTCGGATTTCTCCAGCTCAGCAACTGCCGCCTTGGCCACAGCATCAGAACCTTTAAGAAGCAACGGCGATGCCATGAAGGCAGTTAATTCTGCAGCTCCGCTTGAGGTAGCCTTTGAAAGCAATGCGCTGTAGCGGGTTTTAAGACTGAGTGCGGCAATACGATCATTCACTCGGCCATCCATTACAGCTTCCTCGCTCTTCATATCTACACCCCATGAAGTCACCTCTGCCTTGTAATGCAGGTTACGGCGGCGCAGATACCAGAGTTGTTTAGTGTTGCTCAATACATTTCGCCAACGACTTTCCGTAGTTAACAAATCAGGAAGAACAGGTTGTAAGGTACGCCGCAAAAGTAGCTGATTCAGAGCTGTAATCGGCTTTCGTTTTGCAATCATGCCCGGTTGAGCCGCAGGTAGTTTGCGAATGAGTTTCGGCAGACTATGAATCAATCTACGAAATTGATTACGAGCTACCGGGATAACTACCAAGACGGAGGTCGCTTCCTGTGCCTCACCTGTAAGTGTCAAGTCCAGAGGGGGAAGCAGCATGGCATCTTCAATTAGTACTGGTAGCTCATCTTCCGGGATAATTGAGAGTTCGACATCCACCTCAGCAGGAAAAAAATTCTGGCTGAAATCTGCACCATTTACCCCGCTTGTCGGCATCGGGCCTGCTGGTGGCAGTACACTGAAATGTTCACTTGCAGTAATTCGCGCCGACGAGCCAAGGCTTGCCTGCAACTCCTGAAGATGAACATCATACTGACGTAATTGTGCCGCTCGCAGCCCTCGTGGCGATAACCCCAGCCCCCAGACTTTTCTCTCACGCAGACCGATCTCACGTCGCACCATGAATATATCGAGCCATTTGATAATACCATGATCCAGTGCAACCATTGCCAGGGGCAGCACATCTTCAGGCTGCCCTTTACGACTTTCTTCAAGAAATATTTCCCGTGCCACGTGTTTTCGTCGTTGCGTTAGCTCCTGGCTCGAGCCAGGATCAAGATACGGGATCATTGTCACCGCTGTTGCCTCAATTATCGTTCCATCATGAACCATTCGTTCGGCATCGATATGGGTTGGATATGATGTCGTCGGATTCCCTGTATACTCAACTGTACGCAGGCCAACTATATAAAGGCCAGTCCGGTTAAAGGCTGAACCTCTTGGCTTTACCGAGATACCAAAACTGACATCAAGAAGCTGACTCTCGGCCACTGCCGCAAGATCAACAGACAGAGGTTCAGACAACACCACCAAGCTCCCTGAAGGAGTCAGGCCATGACCGGCCTCAATGGAAATTGTGCGGGATTTTGTCTGATGGAAGGTAACGCCAAGACCATTGATAACACCAAAACCTGCTACTCTACCGATATCACTCTGGCGAGCCAGAAAATAATTTTGTTCAGCCTTTAACGCCTGTGCATCAAGAAATCGGCCGTCGAACCACAAAGGTCGGCGACGACGATCATCAGTGACGATGGTGCCCTTACTTTGCCACTTCTGCAGCTCGGCAAGATCGATCATTTCACGCGCCGGTCCAGTTTTGCTGTTCATATGTTTCTCCTTGCTGACCTTGTAAAAAATCCGTCACTACCTGAGTCGCTGCTTTGGCTACAATTGTATTATCCTATAGCTCTGACATCACTTGAATTCCCAGCCACCGCGCTAATGCATTGGCGGTAAGAACAAAGGGGCGAACATCGTTTCTCACCTGTACGGTCTCAGCCATACGCCGTTTGGGGCGTTGCCCAATGGGCCCTTGATCAGCCGGCAGAAGAATACGGGCCAGGAACAGCGAGCTGGTATCCTGACCGGCAACATGCTCAGGTAATGGATCAAGCCCCTGTACATTGCTGAAAGCACTCCCCTCACGCCAGCCGTTAAATATTGCCTCTCGCAGTGTCTCCGGGTTACTGGCAAAGTCAGGCCATTGCAACTGTGGCAGAGCCGGGCTGCTCTCTTGTCGCAGGATGAGTTTTATCTCAACACCATCACGCAGACGCGATGGTGCAACACTATCAAAGCTGGAACAAGGGCCCTGAGCAAAAGATGGCGTTTTGCCACTTTCGCAGACAACAAAGCGGATAAAAAGATCTACAGCAACCCCTGATGGTGAACCTGTCCAGAGGGCACCACTATCGTGCCAGGCCTGTCGTATCAATTGTGCTGGATGTGCTTCATACCATTCATCAAGCTGAAGACACCGCGAGCTGATAACTTCAAGAAGCCTGCCGATGCGGTCTATTGCCAACCCAGGTGCCACCAGCAAACGCTCAGAACGAGCGGGGCTTGCCTCCGTTGCCGATTCCGCAGGTTCATGTACCACCTCTAGTCCTGCAAGAGTGCCATAGCCTGTGGCATAGGCTAGCGCTTTTGCCAGACGACCTCGATGATAATTCTGTTCGGTTTGAAAGTCCTCTGCTTCCAGGAGAATACCGGTGGCGTAATGGACCCGGTCCGGCCCCTCCTGTTGGAGTAATGAATCGTCGCCTTTTGCCATAGTAAATCTCCCTTAGGGATTTCTCCGAATTGGTGGTCGAATAATGTCGATTACCGGACCTACCACAACAGGCCCCAGCGGAATGACAGGAACAGCTATCCTGCTGATGCTCACACGTACTTGTGCGGCCTTGCTCCTGTTGCCACTGTCATCCATAACTACCAGCTCGAAGGTATGAACGCCAGCCGGCAGTCCTTTATCCACCTGCAATACAGCCTCGCGGGTTGTAAATTGACGTTTCTCTGTAAAATCGGCCATGCCCTTAATCCGCCAGTGTCCAGGTGTAACTGACTATCTTACCACCACCAATATCTAGAGATTTCCTGCCATCCAATATGAAGCCACTGCCCAAAGAAAGACGGGTATTTGCATCCAGCAGTTGCCCCTGGGCATCGCGTGCTACAAGTATAGCTGTAGGTGCCTCGGTATCAGCAACAATCACCATCACCGTTGCCGGTGCTGAGACGTTGCCGGAATCATCGGCTACTTGGAGCTGAAAGGTGTGTCTGCCAATGGAAAGTCTCTGCCCTGGCATTTCAATGGTAAGAGTTGCATCTTGAGTTTTTATTGGTCCGGTTATGATAGTTTCAAGTTTTTCGGTTGTCATTGCATTGTCTCCTCACTCTTCGCCTGTGTCTAAAAAGCTCCAATGGTAACTGGTAAGGGTTCGGCCATGGGGTGCCTCGGACCGGCTACCGTCCAGTGTGAAAGCCGTACCATAAAGAGAATTGGTATCATCCACATGGGCTACTGGCTTAAGAACCTGCGAATCAGGAACACCGTTACCAATACCCTCTAGTCGCGGATCAAGTGTTGCCGGCCCCATTACATAATCCCCACGTCCGACCCTGCTGCTATCAACCCGGGCCGGCCCGGGTGACGGCCTGGATGCAAGATACGTATCAACACCAACCAGGGCAGAAATACCAACAAGCAACGATGCACTGGTTGGCAGAATACGATATTCCACATGTGCCGGCACCTCACGCTCGGCCACACAATGTATCATCCCCATATCCTGTTGCGTTATATGCTGGCGTACAAGGATTGAAACACGGAAGGCAAGCCTATCGAAGAATACATCCATCGTCTCTTGCTCACCTTTGCTCACCTTAAGATCTGCAGCAAAGAACGATAAAAACTCCCGCCGCTCTTTATCACCCAGAAATAGCGTATCCCCGACAAAGGAGTTGCCATTCTCCATACCTCCCAAAGTCAGGGGATCATCCCGGTCATCAAGGTCAGCACCCAGAATAGTGGCAAATGTGCGACGGAGCCGATAATCTTCAACTACGACAATCTCGCCACCGCTGACAGCCCCATCAGTTACCAGGTCCAGTGCCTGTTGCAGACCATGCAAGGTGCCATGCTTTTGATAGAGTTCAGGGGCATGAGCAAGAAAAGCTCGCCGCCGATCAATAGACCAGCCCGCCTCGAATTGAAACCCGATCCAGTCTGCAAGCCACTCGATGGCCTCTTCTGGTACCGTTTGCGGACGTGTCACCAGATCACTCATGGCAACCCGATCTTCAATATTGGTCAGAATCCCCTCAAAATTATTGATGAACCTCTCAAGAAAGTCCGCTTCAGTTGCACCGCCTTCGTCATCCGCCTCCGGTGAGAACACCGTTTCCCGATAAAATTGAGGCAAATAGTGATCTATATAGGAAAAACGTTCTGCATAGGCCCGCACTGCAAACAGTTCTGGTGTAGCATTACCAGGTCCACTCAGCTCGACCCGTACATAGAGATAACGGCCACGCAGTCCTCTTACCTTTCGACCCGCACGCTGAATGAGGACCGTAAACAGCCCGTTATGACCAGACTCTCGTTCACAGGGCAAAAGTCCAGGATGATGAGGCAACTCCGAAGCCAAAGAGCTCCAGCAGCCTACGGGTACGTCCCCTCTGCCGCCCTCCTGAAATCGCGGACCAAAACGATGCTCAAACCAATCTGCTTCAACAATCTCAGCTGGGTCAACACGTACAGCAGTAGCCGCCAGCTTGAGACGAATTCCGCAACCTCTTGGGATTATCGCCTCGATGTATAAACGGTGCCAGAACGTATCGACCTTTCCGCTATCAAGCGGAGCTACTGTATTTCTGTTAAACCCCGTTCCTTCACGGGTGTAAAAAGGGTACGACAGCCTGTGCAGCCCATAACTCCCGTCAAACGAAGGATAATGTACCGGATAATCAAGACCATGAAGAAAGGGTCCATGACTGTAATCATTTTTCACAGGGTAGAGATCACCGGAAGGAAACTTGCTGGAAGGTTCCTTTTGTAAATCAATGGCACCAAACGGATAGACCCGGGCCTCGCTCTTTGGTTCTGGGGGAATATCATTGCTGGTATTACCACAGACCAGAAATGCGATCCGCCCTCTGGTCACCCAGGCTAACGAGTATGGAAAACTGGTACCGAGCAAGGTTACAGGAGCACTCAGACCAAACTCTCCGGTAAGCATCCGCACAACCGCTTCACCCTCATCAACCCAGCTGAGCAACGCCAACTCCCCCTTCAAACTACAGGCCAGAGCTACCGGAGTTTCTGTGATTGGCCAGGATAGATGCGACAACACCTCAAGGCGCGGTGGATCAATATTTTCATTACAGGGACGAACCGTTTCTGGTGTATAAGGTTTATGGGCACGATCCGAAATGGGATATCCACGTAGAACCGCCAGCTGTCGGTTCTCATAGTCTAACACCCAGACACCACCACCCGGTGCAGGAGAAAGTCGCCAGGCTGTGAAGCCTGTTACACCAACCACTTCATCTCGCCAGCGCTGGCGCCGGTCATGCATGATAACCATGCCACCCAACGCCAGGTACAGCACACCATCCTCCCCCATGGCCATATCGGTTAATTCTTCCGTCCCTTCGATTCGGTAAATCATCACCGGTGTATCATCTGCCCCTGCTGACATGATGGCCTGTAAGCCAGGGTCATACCAGGCGCGATTACCAAAACTGTCACGAGCTTGTGGAACATGCTCCAGCCGCACCTCCGCCCTGCTCCGGTCTTCATTCAGCTGCAACTCCCGCCGTTGCCTGGCCAGACGCAAACTTCGACGGTGGGCATCATACTCCAGCTTTGACGGATCACCAGGCAACTGCCAATGGTGCTCCTCAGAAAGAAGCCAGAATTTCAGACCATTTGCATCCATCAGCACACCTCCGGCACAACAGGTAGAGCCACACTTTTGCCACTATCACTATCATCGCTTCCGCTTATATCAGTCATACCCTGAGGTATCACACTCTGAGGTGTAATGCCGTCGGTACTGACCACCACGGCCAGCAGTTCAGGCAACTGCCACTGCTCCAGTTGAATATCGATCGGTTGACATTCTTGCTGGCGGGCCACTTGTTTCCAGGATTTTTGCTGGTTCACGGTGATACGTTGAAAGAGATTCACCTCACTCACCGTATTAACTCCCTTGACCTGAGATATGATAACTTCAAGCTCCCTGTCTTTGATTGGCCTGCCAAGTGGCCAGCCATTACCCTGAGGTCCATGGGGTGATAATGCCCAGAGATAGTGTTGGACAGCCTGCCGTACATCATAATTGAGCTGATCTTCGCCAAAACCGGGACGCACTGTAACACCAACACTGACCGCTATCTGGACATATTCACACCCTATGACATAGAGCTCTGTTGCCAGTGGCTTTCTTACTTCGAGGTAATCATATACCTTCTGGATAGTTGGTTGGTCGGGTCGTGGATTTGGCGCTTCATAAATCTCTTTTCGTGGCAGCACCATTACCGAAACCACCCCAGGAACGTTTAAACGACGCTGTCGCGGTAAAAACCGTGGCAACACCTCAACGCGGCCGATAGTAACACCAGGTGTTTCGGCAACGAGGCTGGTATAATCGTCTGCAGTGACAGCACGATTGCAGTGGCGAAAAGTGGCGGGGATTCGTCGTTCAGCCTCAACCAAGGTCTCACTATCTGCGCCACCATCAGTTGCAACACCCTGAACAACTTTTAATTTCCGAGCAATGTCTGAGCCATCAACACCCTTTGCCTCAATAGTCTTGAGTGTGCCAGCGGCAATATTTCCGGCAACTCCGCCACCCGCCCTCATCAAAACGACACGAACAGGCGCTCCGGCCTCAGGAATACGTCCACGGATACCGTCACCAAAAAGAACCGTCCCCGCCTCACTGTCAAGTACAAACACGGCATCATCACGCCCACTTAAAGCAAGATCGGTGACCTGTTTCCATTCAACATACCCTCGACCAGTCTCCCTCACCTGTAACTGAAAGCTGGAAGCTTCTATGGAACGGTACGACAACTCAAGCAGTTGGTCAGCACTGCCGTCACTCTGTCCAATAATTCGGTTATGCAGACTCTTTCGTTGATCAATCTCCACTGCATTTATCCCAACCCAGCTCAATGGTAGTGACTCAAGTTTGTCATCTGAGCGTAACCGCAGCCAGGCAACCAGTCGGGACAAGCGTTCAGGGTCATCAAGCCGCGGCGGTCTGTCACCTACACCTGCATTGGCCTCCTTCCTGGCATCTCCTTCGAGAACACCAAAATCTGCCACATCCCCAGGGAGTACCAAACGTTCCACCCCCCGTCTGGTATACCCCAAGGTGGTGTCATCTAAACGGCGCATTGAGCTATAAACCGGCTGATCATCAAGCATTTCAGCAGTACTTATCCACCAACTATGGTTCAACTGGCCTGGCCGATTGATCTCAGCAAAGCTCTCCGGCAAAGTTATGGCTGGAACAATTCCTATGTTCATAATCTGCCGCCCCTTACCATCCCCTGCAAGGGCAAGCTTCACGGGTTCCACATCTTGTGAACGCCCTGCAAACAGTGCAATCCAGAGACTGTTATCCGCAGTATCCCGAACAATATCCAGCCCTGCCTGACCGGCCATGCCATCAGTAAAAACCGATGTGGTGACATAGGCGTCCACCGTTCCAGCAATTTTATGGAATTGGCGTAATCCCTCAATAACCTCAGCCATATCTTTTTGTTCACTGCTGCTAAGGGCCCGTTTATAATAACATTCGCCACTTACCGGTAACACCGACACTTCTGAGAGTGTCTCGAAATTCACCGGCCCAGCCAGGCTCCTTTCCCTGGCCAAAGTCACTGCTGTTACTGGATTTTTCTCATCGAATTGCACCGAAACCACCCCTTTAGCAGCATGTGCAGGATACATGGGCATCCCGAGCAGCTGCAGAAAGGCCAGTCTCTGCCTTTCCGGTACCAGATTTGCGCGATAAAGCACAGAATCTGCCAGCCAGGCAAACAGTTCCAGCAACGTACGTCCAGGGTCACCAACCTGCTGCGGCACCCACTCCGGCGTGTGGGCCGGTACCCGGGCAAGTAGCTCCTCTACCAGGTCGGCATATCTTCTGTCATCCAGACGTGGAGGTATGATTGGCATAGTCCTACCCTTCAAGTTCCAAAGTGATGCCCATCTGCTGCGCTCTGTTAGTACGACGCAGACGATAGACTATTTCGATACGCACCGTGTCTGGGCGCGCTTCTACTTCCCATACATCAACACGATCCAACAGAATACGACGCTCCCAGCGTTCCAGTGAGGTAGTTATCAGATCCCGGATCTGGCGACGCGTCGTGAGTGTGTTTGGCTCGTGCAGATAACGCTTTAGTCCGCCCCCAAATCCTGGCCGCATTAACCGCTCCCCCGGGCTGGTCTGAAGAATAATTTTGATCGACTGACGTACACTCTCTTCCAGGGTTGGGTACCTCAAGCACCCTGCACTATCAGGAATCCCAAGAAGCGGCCAATTCACCGGTATGGGCTGTGGACTGTTTTTCATTCAGGTCGTAGTCTCCTATCCAAGTTATACAAGACTTCAGACAATACCTTTACATTCCAGGTTCATGCTGCATGGTCGGGCTATCTTCAACGATCTTCTACTTTTTCTTTCCCTTTAGTCCCGGGATGGGCAGACAGACAAAGAGATAAGGAATCCAGCGAAAAATGAGATCGAACAGACCAACCATGATCATCATCAGAATCAGGGCACAAAGCGTGACAATAGGAATAGACAAAGAACAGATCATGCCAAAACTGTTACCACCCTTTTCACACTTCTCACCGCCCGGATTTGATAGATCTTTATGAAACGGCCACGGCAATACAGAAAGTACAAGATCAGCAAACGTCATTTTTCGGATACCTTTGATCTTGCCACACAACATATCGGAAATTACAAATCCGGTATTCTTCTGATATTTTCGTAATCCTGCCGGTGTTATATCAAGGGGCATGGGGATACGAACTGGCCGCACCGGCGCATCCGGGTCAAAAAAAGGTGCCATCTGGAACTGCGCTGTTGGCCCGCTTAACAGTGTTGTAAATAATGGACCGCAGTTTGGCCGCTCATAAACACACCTCACAACAAACCATACATCCCTTGGGTCCCCCACTGGCACACTATCGATAAGCGGTGTCCCACCATTTGACTGATCTGCTGGAAGCAGTGCCGAGACCATCCGAGCCAGTACGTCCACTGCTGCCTGTTGACGTTCAACCCCTGTTAAACCAGAAAGTTCAGCTGCTGCTACTGCTGGCTGGAGCATGCCATAATCAGGGTCAGCCAGAGGAAAAAGGAAGTCTGGCCAGTTACTGTCAACTGCAAGAGGTAACCCATTCTCAGCAAACCGAATCAGGGTGCTATCGACAGTCTCCAACCCCTTGTCTGCAGCCAAAGCAGCTACGAGTGCACCAGCAAGGCTCCATTCTACCTGCTCGTAGCGGTAAGGTGCTCCAGAAGCTGGTACAGTTGCTGCTTGTGCAAACGCTAGAGAGTCAGGAGGTTCTTCCATTAATGATCCGGGTGCAAGAGACAGGTACTGCAGCACTTCCTGCAGAGCCTCTTCATCATCTGCCAGAGGCGGAGTCATATCTTTTCCACGAATCAGGCTATATACCAGTTGCCAGGGAAGCCGTGTATTCTGGAGCACTTTCAGCAGCTGCTGCTCACCATTATCGAGTACTTCTGGTCCCGTTTCGCCCTTCAATACCCTCCAGAGAGAAGGTAGATGGTGTTCCAGAAAACGAGCAAAATCAAGCAGCACATACCAGGATCCTGTCTGAATTTCATCACGCGAGGTCTGTAATAGCCTGTTACGTTCAGCTTTTTTTGCACTATCGTTGGTACCAAAATTGGTAAAATCTACATCCGCCGCATTTTTTTTCGATTCTGCCTGTTCCAGCAGCACATACCAGGGGGCAACTACATCTGCCTGAAACAACCTCTCGGCCGTACTTTCAACAGTACCGGGCTCTATGTTGCTGCCCACATCAGCTCCCACACTTGTCCCCACCCACTGTTCCCGGCGACTCACCGGAATCACACCGCTTAATAATCGACGGGGATCACCGCAACTTCCACTAAAGCTTACCGGAAACATGGGCAACTGTTCTTCACCCGCAATCAGCTTGCGGCAACCGCCGGAATTATGAACACCAATGCGTCGCCAGCTATTACCAGCCTTCCCGTTCTCTCCAGGCACAAAAGCATATTCGTCCCACTGATCCATGGAGACACCTTTCCTGTCCACGACCAAACTATTTTCATTAGGAATCAGCCGACGAATAACAAAGCTGACCTTCTCTTTTCGGCTCAGATCAGGTACACAATCCGGCATACCTGGCTCATCAACGATCAAAGAAGCAGAAACCAGATAATGACGATTCTGACTGACCTGGTAGAGCTTGAGCGGTAACTGTTCCTCATCAGGTACCGTTGTGGTTGGCTTAGTTTCTTTACGGAAAAGCTTTTTTAGTGGCTGCAAATTGATCGCCGTAGGCAGCAACGATTTCCGGGCTTTAGTCAAGTTATGGGTTTTATCGTAAATAAAGGCTATTTTAGAGACCTCAGGAGACTCAGGCTTTTCTTGCCGTGGTGAAGTCATCGGCCTGCGCCATGTCTCAGGTTGTGCCTGCCACTCTCCAAGACGTTGTGGCTCTGTGGTCAGGGTAGAGATAAACTCCTCCATGAAATCATCATTTGCAAATCGTAACAGAGCGGGTCGCCCGGAGTGATGATTACCATGTAAACGCAGCCCCGCCGGACTGGGCCGTGCCCAGATAGGCAAAGGTCCGAGCCATCGGATTGTGTCTTCAGGGCTGCGCCCGGATTGAAGCTGTTTTCTCCGTTCTACCATATGTTTCCGGCCCCCGGAGTGTAAGACGAGCTGATAACGCTGTTGGTAATGATAGCGTCAGCATGCACCACTCCGTTAAAGCGTGACATGCCAGCATTGACGGTAACCATTGGGGCATTCACCTCAACTCTTGTGGCGTCCACCCTGACGTTCATACTGGTATTAATAGAAACTCCTTCCATATCATACGTGACAGTAGTGGCTCCAATGGTAAATTCGACCTTGCCCCCACCAGCATCAGTCAGTTCACCACTCACCCCGCCTGGAGTGGTAAATTTGATCGTCGACTCAGCCGGTTGTTCTTCAACTATAGCAATACGGGTGCCGGCTTTACCGGTGATAGTCCAGCGATCAATACTCTCTCCACCTCCCCCAAGCGTCTCAGGCACTGCAGCACTTCCATTCCAGAGACTGCCAATAACGATGGGCTGACGCGAATCTCCATTAACGAAGGTAATCAACACTTCATCATCAACATCGGGGATAAAAAAGCTGCCGCGATTGTCACCCGCAAAAGGTACAGCAACCCTGGCCCACAAAGATGCATCCTGGGAATCAGGGCCATCAAAGCCAAGCAACCTGACCTGCACCCTGCCGATCCCACTCGGGTCATTTACAGCCACGACCCTGGCCAGGTAGGTAGTCCCATAATTCCCGGGAGCAAGTTGTTTAAGCAGGTGCTGGTCACTCATAGAGCATCCCCCAACGCGGAGGACTCTGCCTTAAAATCAGTCATATACCCTCCTTGAAGATCATACCGGTGATGGGCGCTGACCACGTAATAGGTATTTTCAAAACGGTTACTTACCCCTCGAATTTGCACATGACTGCCAACCCTGATTTGTGGATGACCGGTGGCAGTGCCTTCAGCAAGAACAAAACTTCGGGCACGTTGATCAAAGACTGTATCAGCCAACGCCTGTGCCTCTGCGTCACTTGTTACAGCAATTTGCCCGACATGTTCACTACGCTCGCCAATTGCCTCGGCTAACAACTCTGCACCACGGCGACCGACACCAGGCCCAAGATTCGACCCCTGGCTTCGACCACTCACAGCCCGACCAGTGATACTATTCCAGCCATTACTGGTAACTTCGGAGACCTGATGGGCCAAGTCAGCCACAAACCGCACACTACGTAAATCATGAAACAGCTCTAATGAAATAACCTCTCGCTGTATCTCACTAATTGGTGCCACCTCCAGTCGATCAGCGACGACCTGCACATCCGCATCAAACTTTCTGAGCAGCCTCCGCAAAAAGGCAAGATCGCTCTCATTTAACTGCACCCAGTTGCCAGTTACCCTGTCCAGGCCATCCACCTGCAGTTGCAAACTCAGTCGCCCTGCTATGTCAGAGGCTATATCTGCCACAGACATATCACTATAGAGTGCTGTACGTCGTGCCATGCGTGCCAATTGCAATCTATCCTCGGCCAGCACCAACAACTCAGGTGGAGCAGATTCCTGAAACTCAGCCTCAAGCCCGGTAACAATTCCCCGAAAAATCTCCTGCGGATCAGCAACATCACCCGCAGCAACCGTAACGGTTGAACCAAGCCGTATTTCTCTCTCACTTTCAAAAGCGTAGTCTGCGCCACCGTCAGCATCGCTGGCAACATTACTAAATCTCAGTTCAAGGGCAGACAGCCCCCCCTCCTGCTCACGCATGTCCAACTCCTGCAACAGCTGATCAATCTTATCAAAACGCTGGCCGTCCACCGTAATGACCGGGTGTGGATTATAGGCGGGTCTGCGGGCAAGAGGAGTGATAGTCATCAATCCGCCTCTCTACGCAGTTCCCTGCGACGATCCGTTGCCTGATGGTTCCGCCAGCAGCGTAAACCCTCTTGCGCTGATTGCCGGTCACTATCGTGACTCTGTTGTGGCTCCTGTTGACGCTGTTCAGATGGAGCCTCTACCTGAGTTACCACTTCATCAAAAACAACACCCATCACTCACCTCCATCAAATTCTATTCGATCTTTTAGGGAACCAGAGGCACCAACCTCAGCCTTCAAGCTGGAAGAACCTTGCAGGCGGGCCTGACCACCAGGAGCAAAGGTTGACGACTCATCGGTACAAAGGTTGGCAGTGGATGATGGCCGTAAAAAATTATTCAGCTGTAAACCTCCACCGACCTGCCCCTCTCGCCCTGTATGCAAACGTGAAAATCTACCACCCTGAGTGGTGCTATCTCTGTTACCAGCTAAAGATGAAGCACGTTTGACACTGGTTGAGTCATTTAGTTGAAGTGGACCACCCGGAAAACGCATATTTTCCACTCCATTCTGGGCAGCTATGCTCCTGGCAGCATGGGGATCACCTCCCTGCGTGGCAACCTGGGTAACGCCGCGACCATCGCTTTGACCCGGAGAGGCCACTTCCACGTCATTTGCTCCGTTACGGTCGGCCCAAGAACCACCCGTACCAGCATTTGCATCTCTTGATCCTCCTTCGAACACTTCATCCTGGCTTGACATAGTCAGGTTAATTGATGCCCTGAGAGGCACTCCGTTTGCTGAGAAAAAATCCAGTAATTCCCGATAGCTTTCTACCATTCCTGAAAAAGTGTAAAGCCCCCAGGAAAATTCTACTATGGGTGGGGTCTTGTTCTGGTTATCGCCAGGCTCCATCAAGCGAGCTACCTGCACAGTATGGAGTCGTACGTCTTCACCAGTATCGGTGGTGTCAAATATCAGATCAAACGTCAGTTTCCCTGTGCTCTCCCCTGTATACTGCTTGGTAGAATTACCGGAACCGGTGTTTGCCAGTTGGTTAGTGATGGTGTACTGCAGAGTCTGGGGGTTGAAATGCACCTCAAACGGTTCACCACTCTCGGTAATATTCGTAAAAGTTGCTTTTTCCACAATTGATGTTTCTGGCATTTCAGACTCCTATAACTGCTTTACTGCTGCAACTGTACGCTTCAATCCCTCATGAACCAGATGTAACTCCTCAATTGCCACCTCACTATTACTGGCAACAAGATCCGGCGCCTTAAATTTGATGGGCATTGCTTTTAACAAGGTCCATGAAAAAAGACCTTCCCCAGCCTGATCAAACATAGTGATAGTAACATTTAAGCGTTGAGCATATGCTCCTTCACCAACAAGGTTAAACCAGGACCAGAGGTCTGCCGTTTTAGTGAGGCCACGTTTTAAAATCACCGTACTGAAGTTTATCCCCCCCATACGCTGAGCAGCCCCCCAATTACGACCGCCTTCTTTGATACTTTTAGGTTCCATGGTTACTTCCAGGCCACTGCATTCAGAAAAAGCGCCACTGCAGAGCAGTACCTCCCCACCTTCGGTCTCATTGGTGAGCATCTGCTCTTTGAAATCGACCTGAAAACGAAAACCGCTATGGGGGTAATCCATCGTTTTACTCATGCCACCTCCATACCAAGCGATGAAAGGGCCACCTGGCCACTATCACCAAAAGAGAGGTGAATTCGCATGGTTTCAATACATGCCACCGGGCGAACCAACACCTGCACAACGACACGACCGTTATCTATATCCTGTTGTGTCATTGTTGAACGATCACAACGCACCTGAAATGGTGTTTCTGGCTTACTGGCAGCCAAAGCACCAACCCGTTGCATCGCCCCCAGAACATCTTCCATTCGGCTTCGAATCTGTCCCCAGAGGCGCTCACCAGAGGCTTCAAAGACATACTCGTCCCCTATTGTTCGCGCCAAACGCATTATCTGACCGATAGTACGACCGATACTGGCCTGTCGGTAACTGATACTGTTGCTGGTGGTCACATCAGACAACATCCGGTATCCCTCTGGTGTCTGTCCTAAAATAGATACCCTATCAATAAGAGGAGCGTTGGGTGAGGCCAGAACCGGTGCTTTAGGGTTGATACCAGTCTGTTCAGATGGATGCTGCCTTGGTGCCAGCTGCTCCACTTCGTGAAGCAGCAGTTTCGTGGCATTACGGAAAGTACCGCGGGTCAGGCCATTACCTGCCAGCACGCCTGCTATTACGCCTTCTGGAGGCTCAATGTTTGCAGGAAGGTCACCTCCGTAGCCGGTCTGCACCCAGGGGTAGATCAGTTGCAGGAATGCACTGGCAATACTGCACCGTCGATCTTCTGTCCCAGTGGGATCAGCTACCACTCCATAATAGCTTTTGGCAGAAAGAGAACCAGTTAACCATCCGCGTGTATGCATGAAACCCAGTAAATCGGCGGCAGCTTCACTTTCCCGGCAGGGCATGGGAATGGCAGCCAGAAGCTGCATATCAGGACGATGTTCAGCGATACATCTCGTAGCACGATGAACAACATCACACCATCGGTCATACTCTTCATCTCCGCAGGCTGGGGCAGCAAGAAAAACCACCCGAGATTCCCGCTCCACCTCCGCTGCCGGTTCCGAACACTCAACAAATTCGGGTAAAGTTGGCGGTAACGCAACCTGAGTTACAGACACCTTCTGATAGGTTCCAACCAGTTCAGCAAGGTCAGGCAAGGCAACAAAAGAGATATCTGGTAACCCGAAGATGTGGTGCAGGCCTTGCCATTGCTCACGTTTTGAGCGCTGGCCTGTATACTTCGGCACCAGTTTCAGCAACAGGGCATCACGTATGACGCGACCAGTATCAATCGTAACTGGCTCACCACAGCTGATTACATAACACTGTCGTCCCCCTTGGGCAAAAAAAGAACGCACAGCTGCACCAAGGTAGGTGGCACCAATAACCTGATGAGCAAAAGATCGTTGTTCCCAGGCGAAAAGTTGATCAAAATGCTCCCAACTGGTGATGAAAACCGGTACGTCATAAAGTGAATCACCTCCCGACTGGGAACCTGCCGAACCACTCCTTGCCCACCACCCTTCGTCCTGTAACCTCTTACGTAAATCATCAGGAATTGCGCCGTCACGCACCTTGGCCAAACCGATAAAGCAAACCAGATCCGTACGGTTTGAAGCCGTATTGGTCATGGAGATGGGTGTTTCGAATATCAATCCTTTCATCTCAAGCCTTACCCCTCATTCTCTTCAACTGCAATCACAGGTACAGTGAGAAAAAGAACGTTACATAACCTCCATGTCCATCCCTTCGGACGACAATACCAACTCTTCCATGGCAACATCGCCCCCGCCTTTACCTGCAAGGGTTGGCCCTGTATATTTCATTGGTACAACATTACGAAGGGTCCATGACTCAACACTTGAACCCGCCTCATCAAGCAGGGTAATGACAACGGTTCGTTTTGCTGCAGGCCCATTGCGCTGTGTCTCTTTCAGCCAGTCCCAGAGATCTTTTGAGTTAACGATACCGCGTTTCAGGGTCACATCGGAAACCTTGTGAATCCCGGCAATCTTGCGGACGTGGTTTTCTTTCTCATTACCATTACGATACTCGGCCATTGTTATCTCGACCCCAAGGCCGCTCACATCAGAGAAGCCACCCAGTGGAGTTTCAGGTCCCTGTGGGCCATTTAGGTTGACGAGAAAGTTAAAGGCCCCATAAGGTGTTATACGGTCAGCCATGATTGTTTTCTCCTATCCAAAAGTGTTTTCCAGTATTTTCCGTCAAGCCCTTGCCTCTGCTGTCTTTTGTCCAATCCTGAAGATCACAAACTCTGCAGGTTTCAGTACGGCAACTCCGATTAGACATATAAGTCGACCATTATCGAGATCATTCTGTGTCATCGTGCTGCGATCACAGCGAACAAAAAATGCTTCTTCGGGAGTTGCGCCCAAAAGGTTCCCCGAGCGCCATTCATTGTAGAGAAAACTGGTGACAGTTTCGCGGACATTTGCCCACAGCTGTTGCCCGTTATTCTCAAACACAATCCATTGTGTGGAGCGATCGATCGAGTGTTCTAAAAAGAGGAAATAGCGACGAGGTCCGATGTATTTCCATTCCGGATCGGAACTGGCTGTACGGGCACCCCAAAGGCGATAACCGCGACCGGGGAAAAACCGAAGACAGTTAACGCCACGTGGATTGAGCAGCTCCTGTTCCGCGTGGCTGATGTTTCTCTCAAACCTGATGGCCCCGCGGACAATCTCATTGGCGGGAGACTTGCTCACGCTACGGCTGATATCATTCCGGGCAAATATACCGCAGACAAAGCCTGAGGGCGGTAATGCAATCTCACGTGGGATACTCACATCATCAGGACGGGACAGGGGGTTAGAAACCATAACCCAGGGGTAGTAGATCGCTGCATAGCTCGAATCGAGCACACTTTTATCCACAAGTGCTTCAGCAGGAAGAACTCCTTCACGGCAGTCAAGTACTGCAAAGCGATACGCCTTACGCATTTCGGCATGGGTACGCAGGGCATCCTGGATACCGATACGTTGAACAAATGAGGCATATCCCGGGGCCGCCACAATTGAAATATCATCAATGCGCGCCAGGCCATCAAGCGGTTCAGTATAGGAGCCGGTTACTGGTTCAGCACCATCTGTTCCGCCAGTGAGGGTTTGACCAATCCCATCAATGCCACTGAGAATTTCGTATAGGCGATATGGTGTTACACCACTGCCCAGATCAATTGCAAAGGGTAGCTCAAGCTGATCCACAAGCCGGTCAGGTGTTTCATCAAGAATGGCTCCGATATATTGTGGATGACCAGGCGCCAGACCAAGATTTTCATAGGAGAATTCTGCCCCTTCAGTATCACGAATCAACACACTGGCCAGGACAAACTCCTCGCCTCCGCTAAGTGTACCGAAGGCCGTATTGTCTGCCAGCTGGAATCCCCCCGCACCACGAACATAAGTATCGGTACCGGAAACCATCAGTGTGCCTACCGGGGCCCTTTCCAGGGAAAGCTGAGTAACTGGCACACGTGCCAGCCGTACCGTGCCAGAGCCGTTACCTACTCTTCCTGGGGAACGGGAAACGAACCGTATATTATTCGCATCATCTGCATCACCACCGGCAAACGCGCTGCGAGCTATCCCATCACCTCCAGTTGGGTTATAGACCCGCGCTAAAAAGAGACGAGCACCGCCATTAGAGAAAAAGCTATGCACAGCATGGGCTATGTAATTTGTTACTTCACCAGCACCAAACTGCAGGTCACCAAATCCTCCGTAAATTCGCTCAAAATCACCAAAGCTTGTGATCAAGATTGGTGCACCACCAGTGGGTCCCTTTCTGGTCGGGCCAGCAAAAGCGGCTGTACTGGTACTGACACCTTCAATCGATTTGGCGCGAAAACTTGTCTCTTCGACATAGACGCCGGGGGCTAGATATTCAGGCATGGTTTGTCTCCCTTGAAGTAGATCACTCGAGGTTGATTACTACTCGTTCCATTTGTCCTGTGCTGAGCGCTACGTCCACACTCATGCGTCGATTTGCAACATGGTCTTTTTCCAGTACATCTGGATTGACAGGCCATGGTGTTGTGGCCCCCAGAGACACCTCCAGGCGCACAGGTAAAGTATTTACAACCACAGGGGGGCTGTCACCATCCCCCTCACTAAGTTCATCAGCAAATTTGGTGATGGGTACACCCGGCACAATTACCAGCGCCTCGCCACGATTATCTGAAATGCCACTGGCTAACAACGAATCGTCTTCGACACTTACCACCCGTAATAAAGCACCTGTAACTTGTGAGTTGTCAGACTCACGAGCAATCGAAATGCGCAGTGTACTCCAGTTATGCCAGAGTGGTGCGGTGGACGACGGATACAGAGCGACATCAACAGGAGTAAAGATCGAATCATCACTCCCTACATGCTCAGAGTCAGCGTCGCGAGGTAAACTCAGCTCGAATAAACGTGGCAGGTAATGACCAAGCGGATCTGAAATTTCAAAGGTATAGAGTTGAAGAGATGGAGTATCTGAGGGTGTGGAAAAAGAAGCAACATATTGCTCCAGCCCAACACCACCTGTGACCACATAGTAGCCGCTGCCATTACGGAGCAGTGTTGCGTTTCCGGCGTGAACAGACATCAAGCGTTCCACAGGCTGCTCAGTCACATTATCAACCATGCGCAAAGCCCCTAGTATCCGCTGATCTATACGCTCAATCATCATTGGTGTCCCTCTCTTCATACTCAAATCTGGTCGCCACCACCGGCTGCCCCGCAGGAATTTTTTCAGAATCGATTCGAATTACACGGGCAATATACGATGCAGACAAGCGGTAATCTGGTGCCAGTGCATCCCATATTCTCATCAGATCTTCATTACTCAGCTCGGTAGGAATAATTTGAACCACATCATCTTTGCGCCACCCTCCCTCTTCAGTGAGACTGGAAACATCGAGTATTGGGTGCTGATAAAGCTGGCTCATAGCCCAGGCACAGAGCGTATGTTCAGCGACAGCACTTTCAGACCAGGCGGTTATAAGAAAATGGAGGTCAACAGCAAGCGGCATAGAGCGTGAATTATCAATCGGCTGCCGGGGCACATGTTCATTCACCATTACACGATACAGATAGATCGACAGTGCTGTGCCAAAATCTGTTCCACCCTTCAACTCACCGGAGGCTAATACCCGAAAATTGCAGGGCCACTCATCTTGCAAAGTAGTTCCTGGTGAACCAAAAGGCACAGGAGTGCTTTCATACGCATTATGCAGGAATTGAATGATAGAATTGCAAACCGAATGAATACTCTTAATATTGGCCATAAGCATGCTCTAGTCTTTTGGATGCAGCTCATTAAAGAACCAACTATCTCTAAGTTCCACTGCTTTGGTACAGAGTACATCAACAGCAGACAGCAACAGTAATCAAAGGAAATAACAGGATACAGACAAAAACCAGAACGCTACAGCTCTATGAGTAACTGTAGAACTCAAACACTGAAAGAGCCGGGTGGCTTTATTTATTGGAGAGTATTCTTTTCATCTCGTAATGTATGCAACCCGCACGCAGCGTTCAACATAATCAAAGACACAAAATACTATACGACAATTCACTCTATGAAAAACTGATAGGCAAATATGCTCAGCAGATGGGAACATTGTACTATGTACTTTACCATTGAACGCTAATCATCTCCAAGAGAAAAAACATCTCTTTTACCAAATGGAGCAACTTAGGCGGACAGACAAACATTGTATTGACAGCACACTACAGCACATATGCCTCACAGATATTCTTCCCTGATAACCACCAAACCAGAACTATCATATTGATAGGCGTCCTGGTAATACAAGACAATCTGTCCGGGCCGGTACATTGCATTTTATCAGGCAGATATTCCTTTATCGATGAAAATACGCTTAGTAGTTAACTGTTGCAGACAATTGCCTGACAGGATAATGTATCTCAATTACGCTCATCTCGGATAGAAAAACAGTACACATTTACGTATAAACGCATATATGTTTATACGTTTATAACCATCTGCCAATACCTAACATCAACAAGAAAAGCAGAGCCTAAAGGTACATCCACAGTTGTTTTAATAGCTTTTATCCAACACTCGGAGAGTTGAAATGGAAAATACTTTAAAACCAATGTCAAATGAAGCAATTGATCTAGAAGATGATGTTTTACGGACCTTCAAAAACGGTTCCCCTACTACCGCTGAAATAGGTGCAAAGTTTCGTAATAGCATGAAATCGGAAGGACTTGCTATTAAACTGGCAGAATTATATGCAGAAAACCTCCCAACTCTACGTGATCATCGAGCCTTTTTTCAACATCTTGCTGCCTCCCCTGTGGAGGAGCGACGTATAGGAATTAAGGGGTATAGGAATAGAGGTCTTGGTACTGCTGTAGTTCATGCCATTGGGTTCATGCCTGCTGCACAGGGACGTGCTGTAATGAAAGATTTCCTTTTCTCCTCCACTGGGGAAAAAGATGTACACGCATTCAGCGATCTGGCACAGTGGCTGGCAAAAGCGGGTGGAGCTATACGCAGAGGAGAACAGCACGTCCCCCCACCAATGCCAGGAATGGATTCAGCAGTGGTAGAATGGGTTGAGGGGGCAGTTGATACACTGGTAAGTGCAGTGAAATCAGTAGCCGAAGCAGTTATTGATGCTGTTGGCGATGTGGTATCGGCAATAGCAAATGCCGTCAAAGACATTGTTGACTGGACGGCTGAGCAGGTCGCGGACATGGTTCGAGCAGTGCTGTCAGCTGGCACAGTGATTGCTGATTTGGTTGCTGGTGCCTTAGATGCCGGAATGCAAATCTTAAAGAAAGTCCTGAAAGGGCTGGAAGCAGTAGGTAGATCACTGCATGAAGTATTGACATCAATAGTTGATTTTACCGGAAATCTACTAAAAGATGTACTTCGTGCTATAGACCAGATTGGTCGCACGCTTGGGGAGCTGCTCAGTTGGATGGCTAGTCAGGTTTACAATGTTGTGCACAAGTTCGTCGAAGCTCTGCTTAGTATCGGAAAAGAAATAGGTAACATAATCAACCAGACGTTCAAGTTTGGAGCTGCAATGCTTGGCAGTGTTGTCAAGGTACTGGCAGCGCTGGGACACGCTGCTGTTGATATTCTTATTGCTGTTATTACCCGTCCTGCAAGCCTTCTTGACGCCGTCAATCGAGCATTGATAGACCTTGGTCGCAGTGTTTCAAATATTCTCGATGAATTCAGAGACTCTGCACTGGAATTTGTCGATGAAATTGCCGGATCACTGGGTCGTATTGCCGGAACCATGGTTGAACTTGCTGCCTATATGGCAACAGCCGCTATTGCCACAGTGAGACAGGTCGTTAAAGGCCTTATCAGTATAGGAAAATCACTTACAGACCTGATAACAAGTATTGCATCACACGGTTTAGATGCCATTCGGCGAATTATTGATGCTGCATTCTCTTTGGGCCTCACACTTGTTACTATCATTCGAGATACGATTCGTCTTTCATTAGGATTGCTTAAAGATGTTGTAAAGGCACTATTTGCACTTGGTAAAACAGTTCTTGAAGTAGCCGTTACACTGGCAAGGTTCACCTACCGAACAGGTGTACGATTGGTTGCGGCAATGCTTGAGGCTGGCGTAGCTGTTGGCCAACTTCTGCAAAACGCACTTTCTCAAAGCTACTATCTGTTCAGGCGGGCTGTATTTGGAATATTAGAAACACTTGGCCCGGTAGGTGATGTGCTCGAATGGGTGATCACCAATGTTGAATCTCTTGGTGACGATCTCTGGCGCCATGCTGTTGAGGCAATTAGATATGCACGAGAAGGTATCATTGAAATAATGGATTGGGCTCTGACAAAAAGTGGAGAAGTCTTTACCGCTATAGTTAAAGCGATGGAAGATGCAGGTGAACGTCTCACCTCAATTTTTGAATGGGTTGTTACTGCTGGAGATTTTGCCATAGAGCAGCTCATCAATGCTACTATCAAGCTCAACAACTCAGTAAGGTATCTCATTAGCTGGGCTTCGGAGAGCGCCCTGCCAGCCCTGAAAAAAATCGCAAAGGCTCTGTTATCAGCCGGCCAGACAATAGCAGATCTGCTAGTTTGGACCGCAGGACGGACCGTCCAGGCAGCCACTGAAATAGTTCGAGGCATACTGGAAACAGGTGTGGCGTTAGTTACTCTTTTTGCCGACACCATTATCCACCCCCAGAATGTGATCATAAATATAGTAGCAGCGGCACAAGCACTTGGCCATTCACTTAGCACAATACTTGATGCGGCAACGTCACTGGCTCAAGATGGCTGGGAACGTCTTGTAGATTCACTGAGAGACCTTGGTGAAAGCGCAAGAGATATTGTCGATGCAGCAATTGACCTTAGCGCCAGTGCACTTGCTTTAGTCTTTGCCTATGTCCTCACCTGGTTCGGTGTACATCGCCCACTCACTGCTGACGAAAAAGCGGATGCTGCAAAAGTCTTTGGCTCCTCAATTGACCTTGATTCTGTCCTGGTGGCAGTTGCCAGTCCACCGGTAGACCTAATCGAATTAGTCAACGGTGAGCGTGCGTTTACAACTATGTATGTCATTAACTTTGCTTCCTGGGCTAAAGTTGTAAGGCAAACGCTTATCCATGAACTCGCACATGTATGGCAAAGTGTGGTCGCAGGTCCTATGTACATGATTGAAGCGCTCCATGCCCAAATTGAATTCGGATCTTCAGCATATGATTATGGCGGTACGACCAACCTGACAACTGTACGGGAAAATGCAGCCTCGGACCAGGAAGCGTTCAATTCATTTAACCGTGAAGCACAGGCTCATATAATTGAGGACTATTGGAAAATCCGCTACAATACTTCAGGCAGCATAGAGTCTGACTGGAAACCATATGAGCCTTATGCAAACATTGTCTTCGCCTGATACCTGGCTTCTGGTCGCACCGCCATCGGCGGTGCCCTCTCTGACCAGCCTTATTGATGCCCACAGGATGCGCAGACCAGTGCGCATCCTGACGCCTGATGATAACTGGATTGACTCACTCAATGACGTACAAGGTGCATTGCTGGTAGGTGATCGGCGCCATACTCCAAGAACAGCACTTCCAGGCCCGTTTATCACCACTTTTAAGGGGAGACAGGTGCCTGTTGGCTGGCTACCTTTCACAACCACTACTCAACTTGAGTGTTTTTCCAATGCAGCCGCAGAAGTGCAGCAAAGATCCGAAACAGGTGGACCAGTTGCCCTGCTTGGCCAATGGGATGACAGTGTAACACGCACCGTACAGAGGGCTATTAAACTACTTACAAGTAAAGAGGAGTCCCCTACCATACCGGTCTATTGGTGGACAGCCGATCGGATCATTCGTCGGGATCTGCTCTGTGCATTACGCATCGGCCTAGGTTTTGTTCTCTACAGTGGTCATGGCAGGCCATATGGCTGGGCGGGATATCATGGTTTACATTCCAGGCACCTTATTCACGCTCAAGGGAACCCTTCCGGAGCCATTCTCTCCTTAACGTGCCACACCGCAAACAGGTACCGTGTTTCATTATCTTTTGCTGAACACATTCCCCTTATGGGGATAGCCGCAGCAGTCCTTGGAGGCGTACGCCCAACCCCAACATTAGACAACTGGTGGTGGGGAAACAGCTTATGTGATGCTTTTGCAGAAAACCCCAGCACCACTATCGGCGAACTCATAATCAGAGCATGCCCTCCGGAGCGCAGGCACTGGAGCAATTACAGAATCATTGGCGATCCCCTTGCCCCACTGATCGGTCACCCACAGGCGATAGAGGCGTGTGAAAAGATATGGGCCCCGGCACCAGATGAGTCACCGGTTCCACCCGATTATCTGATGGCTCAAAATGTAATGTAAATCTGATACGCAACGCTTAGATATGGCCAAGATAATTTTAGGACGGCAGCTACTTAACTGTACCAGCCAACGCTTTGACAGTTCCCGGATGTATTGTAACCATTAATATCCCAAACATAGTCATCGAACCGCCTACAATCAGCTTCCATCCCAGTTCCTCACCAAAGCAGAGTACACCAAAAATTGACGCAAGAATTGGAGCCAGCAAAAGAAGAGGCGTAACCACTGATACAGGGTACCTGCCCACCAGATAGTACACAGTTCCGTGCCCAATCACAGAGGCCCCAACTGCTGAATAGAGCGGTGTCCAGAAGTCAAGCCACCCAGCTTCAACAAGAATCCTCTGATGATCTGCTTCAAAAAGAGCAGACAACAAAAAAAGTGAAGGGGTTGCAATGAGAGCGATCCATGCCTGGAGCCTGAAAACTCCTAAATTTGGACATTGACGCATTAATATGGTTGCAACTGACATAGCGAAAGCGGCTCCAGCAACCCATACTATTGCATCCAGGTGATTAAAGACTACAGGATCAAAACCAATCACCATTACTCCTGCCAACGCCACACCCACAGCTAATATTCTAAAAAATGAAATACGTTCTTTTAGAAAAAAGGTAGCCAAGAGTGCTGAAAAAGGTACGTAGAGTTGTGTCGTAATAGCAACAGACGCTATGTTCCCACCAGCGTGAAGCCCCATGAACATCATACCGAAATGGACAACACCAAGCAGGAAAGAGACCTGCAAAAGAGGCCGCATTGACCCTTTTGCAGGCTTGAGCCAGGGGAGCATGAGCAGCAACAGAAAAAGAAAACGGATACCCGTAAAGAAAAGTGGTTGAAATTGTTCTGCTCCGATTTTACCTGCAATAAAATTAAAGGCCCAGGCAAAGTTGACCAGGAGCACTAAAAGCAGGTCAGTTACGTTCATCATAATTTATCTATTACAATCTAGTTTGAGAAGCTCAACACAGGTAAAAGGATTAAACTCTGAGACCACACAAAAAGAATGGGGAAATGTGCCCGCTGGCCATTGGGCAAGTGAGTTTTTATTATATTTCCTTCTCTCCGTTTGTATTCTTTTTTACAGTTCCTCGTTATACTGTATAGATAATAAATAAAACGCCCTGGCAAGAGCCAGCAGTTTACATATCTCATACATATAACAAATATCATCGGCTGGCGATTTAAACTCCTGGCTGAGACGTTTCACCCACTCTATTTTTCATACTGTCTTTCATTACAACAAAAAAATACTTGCGACAAACAACGCCTCTTCACCTTTGCTGCAGGCATATATTCATGGAGAACACCAATGATAGCAAAACACAATTTGTTGTTACAGCTTCTCATTTTGATAACCAGCCTGCTCTTGCTGAGCACAAGCTTAGGGTTATGCGCTGATGGGCCTCAAGCTGAAAATGCACCCTCGTCCAGCGAAATTGATTCTGTCATTAAAACGCTCGAAACACCAGCTGAACGAGAAAAATTGATCGAAGCACTGAAAATAATGGCTCTAGCCAAACAATCTGCTCCTTCTGATAATCAGTTCAAAAGCGCAGCAGCTCAGATGCTAAGCGACATTTCTGGCCAAGTTGATAAAGTCACAGAATCGATGGTATCAGTTACAGACGCTATTAATGAAATTCCAGCCATTACAGCCTGGCTGACAACTGAGTTGTCAGAACCAGAATCACGTCAAATGTGGATAGAAGTTGGCATCAACATCATATTTACCCTCGGATTCGGGTATGTTGGATTCTATGTATTCCACCTGGCACTTATCCGAATACGGCGTGCAGCGAACCTGAAACAGCCTAAAACTTTTTTACACAAACCAATGGGATTATTCGTAATTTTCATTTTGGATTTACTTCCAATTATTGCCTTTGCGGTTGCTGCTTATCTTACGTTAGGTATTGTTAGTCCCCGCGAGAAAACACGATTGGTCTCTTTGGCCTGGGTAAATGCTTTTATCATATCACACACTGTAATTGCAGTACTCAATTGCATCTTGGCTCCCCAGTCTCCAAACCTTCGGGTTTTACACTTACTTAACGAAAACACCCATTATCTCATGATATGGGGGAAACGCCTGTGCTACACAACGATATATGGCTTTTTTGCTCTGCAGGCAGCATTTCTGTTAGGTTTACCGATTGGCCCATATGACGCGATGCTTCGACTTATAGGATTGTGTTTTACCATACTTATTATAATTATGATCCTTCAGAACCAGAGAACTGTTGCCCAGTACATAACATCACTTTCTTTCCATAAAACAACAGGTGAAGAAAAAGACAGATCCTCTGATCTTCCCGATTCAAATGCACATCAGCAATCGTTAAGTTTCCGGAGCCGCTTGGCCCAAACGTGGCATCTATTCACCTTCGTTTATGTCATTTTGCTATATGGAGTTTGGGCACTGCGAATTCCCGGTGGTTTTTACTTTCTCCTTCGAGCTACAGTTTTCACCGGTGCTACGCTACTGGCTACCAGGGCCGTTTTGACCCTGTTGAACACCATTTTCACTAAAGGTTTTCAATTAAAGGATGACCTGAAAATTCGCTTTCCCAGTCTTGAAAAAAGAGCCAATCAATATTTTTCAACGCTTCACAAAGTTCTGAACATAACCACCTATTTTCTTAGTTTGTTTATTATACTGCAAGCTTGGGGGCTCAACACATTCAGTTTACTTTCAAGTGAACCGGGTAAGGTCTTAGGTGCAACAATTAGTTCTGTTATCGGAATTCTCCTTGTTACGTTAATTATTTGGGAAATTTCCAACAACCTCATTGAAAACAATCTGGCACCAAGAAAAATTAATGAGAGAGATTCCGAAGTAAATGCCCGAACCTTGACCCTCCTCACTGTTGCTCGTAAGGCATTAGCTATTGTACTCACAGTGGTCTCCACCCTCATGGTGCTGGCTGAAATAGGTGTAAATATAGGTCCACTCCTCGCCGGTGCAGGTGTACTGGGTCTCGCCATAGGTTTTGGGTCTCAAAAACTGGTACAAGATGTCATCACCGGTGTTTTCATTCTTCTTGAAGATCAAATTGCAGTTGGAGATGTTGTAGACCTAGGGGGACCAGCCGGTGTCGTCGAGGCAGTCTCTATCCGTACTATTCGCCTTAGAGATGTCACAGGTACCGTGCATACAATTCCATTCAGCTCTATTAGTACTGTCAGTAATAAAACTAAAGATTTTTCTTATTATGTCATGGATATAGGTATTGGTTATCGTGAAAGTGTAGATGATGTAATGATTGTACTAAAGGAAATTGGTGCTGAACTTCAAGGTAATCCTGAATATGGTGCAAAAATTCTAGAGCCTCTTGAAATTTTAGGAGTTGATGCTTTTGCAGATTCTGCGGTGATCATAAAAGCACGCATCAAAACGGTGCCAACCAAACAATGGTGGGTGGGGCGTGAATTTAATCGCCTCATGAAAAATAAATTTGATGAACTCGATATCGAAATACCGTTTCCACATCAGACCATCTATTTCGGTATCGATAAAAAGGGTCTGGCACCTCCTGCAAGAGTTGTTATGGACTCGAAGCATGGCAAGTCTGAATCTATTTGATTTTTTTATCTTAAGTCGTTGTTAAACTTCCAATCGGAGCAATAATGGCACGTTTTTTAAAGAGTAGTGAGGCAATTGCCGGCAGAGCCCCTGGAGACCTGGTTTTTATCGGTAGCAGGAAAGTCGAAAATGTATATTTGCGAGTCATGAATTATTCTTCTGACCATCTTGAGGAATTTGAAACACACATTTTAGGATCAGAAACTGAACTCTCCAATGACGGGTCAATCACCTGGATTAGTATCTACGGGGTGCACGATCTGAAAACTATCGAGACTATTGGAGACATGTACAATATTCACCCTCTCGTTAGAGAAGATATTGTCAATACAGGACAACGCCCCAAACTTGAAGCATTTGATGACTCCCTCTACCTCGTCCTGAAAATGCTTTTCTTTGACGAGGAATCGGGCATTATCCGTGGTGACCAGCTGTCTTTAGTGATAGGCGGAGATTACCTCATCTCGTTCCATGAAAAACCGATTGAAATTTTTCATTCCATACGGGAACGTATCCGAAAAGCTAAAGGACGGATACGTAGTAACGGACCGGACTATCTTGCATATGCCATTCTCGACTCAGTCATTGACAACTATCTGGTTACTATAGAAAAGATTGGATCTCGCATTGAAGATATTGAAGAAGCCGTCCTCACCAATCCCAGCCAGGAGGTTTTAGGTCAGATAACCCGTTACAAGCAAGAGATAAACTATTTGCGTAAATCAATTCGACCAGCTCGTGAACTCATAACACAACTGACCAAACATGATTCAGAATATGTTAATGAACAGACGCTCCCCTTCTGGCAGGATCTGCAAGGTCTTGTAACGCAAGCAACAGAATCGCTTGAAAGTTACCGGGAAATGCTCTCTGACCACCTCAACACCTACAATACAACAGTGAGCAACAGGTTGAATGAAATAATGAAAATACTCACTATATTTGCGGCTATCTTCATCCCTCTTACCTTCATAGCCGGAATATATGGTACTAACTTTGAATATGTACCGGAACTCCGCTTTAAATATGGTTATTTTATCTTTTGGGGAGTTATGATTACTGTTGCTGGTCTCATGGTACGTTTCTTCAAGCGAAAAGGCTGGATGTAGATATCCTAGCATTATATAGAGTCTCAAATGGCTGACAACATCATAAATAATTCTAATATGTTGTCAGCCATTTCATTGGTTTGCAATAGCAACTCCAGAAAGAAAGAGTAATCTCTTTCATTCAATGAGCGAGCTCAGCATATAAACAATATCACTTTCACGCGATGGGTAAGGCGCCATGATATTACTTTCATGAAGTTCTTTCACAGAAGTACCGTCTATCATGGCCTGTTTAAAGGTGTTGAGCAAACCAGTTGTGTTATCTGATACGAAATGCGCTCCGAGAATCCTGTCATTACCATCAACCAGGATTTTATAGGCCGCAAATTTCAAACCAATTCTGCGGTATGTAGGCCAGCTTACGTTGGTGTCGTAACTCTTCCAATAGGCGATCTTTTCTTCTTTGAGCTGCTCCTCAGTTTTCCCCACCATACCCAGTTGTGGATAGGTAAAAAGAACGGCAGGTGTTGCACCATACTCAATTCCGGCAACCTCCCCTCCATCTCTTACGGCAACGATTCTCTCGGCCGCAACATGGGCCTCTTTATCTGCCACCCTTGCGAGCATAAGGCTTTTTGCACAATCACCAATGGCAAAAATAGAATCAGCTGTGGTTTTCATATTCTGGTCAACATCTATGCCACCTGGGGAAAACTTGACACCTGCATTTTGGAGATGTAATGAATCTATGTTGGGAACACGACCTGCCCCATTGACAACCAGATCCACCTCGACTTTTTCTCCAGATTTCAAGGTAACCAGGAACCCCTCGTCACCTTTTATTATTGACGTGGCAAATGAACTGGTCCGAATTCGAATTCCTTCAGCCTCTGATGCTTCTACGAGTTGCTGAACCATATCGGCATCAAAACCGGAAAGTACTCTATCAGAGGCCTCTATAATATGTATCTCTCCTCGGCGACTTCCCAGGCGAGCAGCAAAGTGGGCAAACTCGAAAGAGATGAAACCTCCACCAATAAAGGCAATACGCTTGGGCAATACCTCAAGAGCCAGGAAGTCATCACTTGTTATCGCAAATTCATTCCCTTCAAATGGTAAAATTCGTGGCTTGGCACCAGTAGCGATTATAAATGAAGATGCCGAATAGTGTGACGTATTGACCTTAACAGTTCCCTGATCAACAAACTCAGCTTTGCCTTGAATGAAGGTGACGCCATTCCCCCGTATATTCTGGACCGTATTTCCAGGAACTGTCGATGTGAATTTGTTTTTCTCTCTAACGATTTGTTGCCAGTCTACCTGCGGCGGAGCAGTCACTCCAAGATCTTGTAAATGACTACTGCGAGCTACAATTTCTGAGACCTCATAGAACCATTTTTTTGCCTGACAACCATGCAAGGCACAGACTCCACCCGGCGTCTCACTATCTTCTATAATTGCAACATTATACTCTTCTGCTACAAGATCAAAGGCAGCAGTCTGCCCTGCTGTACCCGTTCCAATAATTATTACATCATATTTCTCCATGAACTCTCTCCTCTAAATTTTTGAAGGAACAGTGTGATAGATCTATCAAAAAATTGTCCGATAATGTGTGGGTGGATAATAATGATATATAGTCTGAATTACCTCTCATCTTGACAGAGCAAGAAAAGTTCCCCCGTTCTTTTTCGCGATCTCTCTCATAAGAATAGCGAAGCGACCTGTGGTGTACTGGGATAGAAAACCGACAGCGTGGATTTTAGCAAGACGCTGTCCGCCGTCCTGTACTCTGTTCAGGCTAGTTATACGTCTGACCGCCTGATCATATGAGGAACCGGTATAGTCATCACCAAAGACATAAATTGCTGTTGATTGACCACGTTTTGCGTATATTTTAAGAGCTGTTTCGATCCCCTCCACTGGACTGCTGTTGGAGGCATCTCTCCAGTCATCAAACACCCTCATCACATTATTCCGCATTCGTTGGTTATCAGGGATCCAACGACCACTATAACCAGCAATAAGTGATTTGCCCTGATCGTTTAATATCTGAAAACCTTTTACCTCTGGGTGGATGCGCAGCACGTTAAGGATCTCTTTAGAAACCCGGCCCCATATTTCCTGCATACTCCCGGAAGTGTCCACGATGAAGATCACATAATCACTATCAACGGGTATACCACCAACCTCCTCGTCCCTCATGGTCCTTGTCGTGGCCGGAGTTATGGATACTCTGTCGAGAGTTTCTGCTACCAGGGAGAGTCCTTTCAGGTCTTTATCAAGAGTACCTCTTTCGCTTTTGATTGCGATTAGCTTCGCTTCCCTTTCCTGTTGTTCCTGTGTGAGGTTTATGATTCTACTTTTATGCCTTTTTTCTTCAGCTCTCTCTGTTTCAATTTCTGTCGAAAGAGAAGCTATACTGTTTTCAAGTGTAACAATCTGGCTGAGCAGGGACTCAACATCTGCCACCTCTCCTCCAGGGGGAGCATCCGTGTTATTAGAGATGAGAATCAACAGCACCACTGCACCAAAACCACAAGAAATAATATCGAGAAAAGAGAGGTTGAAGATATCAAAGACTTTATTTTTTCGTTTCATGGCCAGTTCACCGCCGGACTGATAACTAACCCGCCAGTAACAGCAGCCCACCCCCAATACTCACTTGCAGCATCAGGGTCACCTTCAATTGGCAGCAGAATAACATTAACCTTCGCTTTTTGAGGACTGCTCTCCTTGACCGATTGCCGAAACAACTTCACCCTGCATTCCCCGGAAATGGTATTGGACCGCCCCAACAGTGAGCTGCAATTTGCGAATGGGTTGAGGCTGGTGTAGCGTGAATCGCCAAGGGTTGGCAGGCCGTCTGTAATGACATAGATATCAGTAGCTCCTTGCCTGGAAGCCGCCTTTAACCCTTTTTGAAGATTGGTTCCTCCCTCAGGTACAATCGTATCTAATGTTTTGAATATCCCTTTTACAGCTGCAGAATCACCAGCTGACGCCCAACGACCGGTAGCGGCAGGTTGTACCGACTCGTTATAGTAGAGTACAGAGATCTTACTTGATTTTGGAGCTCTGCCAACAACCCAACGAACAACCCTTTTTGTACGAAGCCACTTGGGGCCCTTCATTTTCTGACCAGCTGAGCCAATTTTACGTTTTATAATTGCCAGAAGTTTTTCATCTGTCATGGATGCACTGCTATCAACCAAAACAACTATCCGGCGCCCCTCTACCTTGAGCCCTATGAGATAATCCTCTTCCCCGCCCCCGTCATCGCTGACACTATCTGCCTGCTGGGCAGCCTCGGCAGCTGGTCGCGATGTTATATCACTTTTGAGCGTCTTGAGTTGATTCTTTTTTTGCGAGACTTGGGCCTCTTCCTTAGCAACCAATTTCTCTAATTGAGCCAATTTTTCCTGCATCTCGGCTACTGTATTCTTGTCGGCACTGGACAGAGACTTCAACTGAGCAAGATCGTTTTCGAGTTCTGCTTTTTTCTCCATCAGAACCTGAACGTCACTTTCCAATGAAACAGCTTCTGTGGTAGGCGTGACCACGTTATGCTTCACCAGCATGAACACCAGGACTACAGCCCCCAGCCCGCAAGCCATGATGTCCAAAAAAGCGAGGTTAAACCCTTCAGTTTTACGGTGAGATCGCAATATTTCTCCGGCTATTTGATGTGAGCGAGAAGATACCTGTCGCAATAGCCCTGTATTTCGACAAGTTGCCCATCCTGTAGGCGTTGCAGCTGATGAAAGAGAAACATAAGAAGTATACTGATCAACAGGGCAACAAGTGTGGAGTTAAAGGCCACCCCCAGACTGTTTGTCATCCCCGCAATATCACCTGCGAGTGCCTGATCTGCAAGAGAAAGAGCATTACCTATACCCCGGACGGTACCAATAAACCCGATTGATGGAATGGCCCAGATCAGGTATCGAATCATGGAATTTTCTGCCTCCTGGCGGACAGCAAGGGCATCGACGCTACTTTCAATTGCATCGGAAAGATTCTGTACATTGCCTGTGCCAGCATACCTCCACAAGGCCGTTCGCAGCGTCTGGATAAGTGGTGCAGACTTATGTGTCTCTGAGAGTTCTGTATCGATTTTTTGCAGCACTGTCTCCGGCGCAAAGTTGTTCATCTCCTTGGCTTCTACAAGATCGACGGTAAAAAGGTAATTATTACGTATTATTTCCCAACATTTACTGAGGATAAGATACCCTCCCCATAACATCAGAATGAAACAGATCTCCTGCTCATAATCTTTGATCAAAATCACAACATCACGAGGAGCTGACTGTCCAGCAAGCATTGCCTGCTCAAGTATTTGGCTCGCCTCAGGGCGAACATAACCGATGTACAATAAGTGCACGGTAAGAATAGAGAGGAGGAGGACAATCGTGCTTTTGACTAATTCTGACATATTAAATATCCACAGGAAAAGAGGTGGGACTATTCAGGCTTATTGTCGGCTTGATGGCATAGACAGAAAAAACCGTAACAAGCACGAGAAAAAGAACGCCAATCCACACCACATATTGTTTTTTAATGCTTTTGAATAATCTGCTCATTTTTCTCCACCGTAGAGATATCTGGCTATCCGAAACCCAACATCACTTCGCCCGGCAGTAATACCTTCCCTGAAAGACGGGCGCAGATTGGTGATTGTTCCAGAACTCCAGTTGGCCCCTTTGACTACATGGGATTGCCCTCTTGCAGATCCAAGGGGATTGCGTAACGTACTTCCGACACCTTCTGGCACAATAGAATATGTATCATGCACCCACTCACTTACATTACCGGACATATCGTAAAGACCAGAAGGCTCTTGTGTAAATCGGCCAACGGGTGCCTCTCCCGAATATCCGTCATTGTACTGAGGTACATAGAAACGTACCTGGCCTTTAGCGCTTTCGTCGGCAATATTTGCAGCATTTTTGGGTACAGTAGTTTCATTACCCCAGCTGAAAATTGTCTGTTTTCTTTTTCCAGCTTTCCTCGCCAGCCATTCCCACTCTGCTTCAGTCAGCATCCGGTACCCATCTGCTGTCCCATCAAACCGTACGACCCGGCCATTAACAATTGAATAAAAGGGCTTGAACCCTTCCTTTGCACTCAACCAGTTACAGAATGTAGCAGCCTCTTCCCAACTGATCGAGGTTGCTGGTGCATTTGCGTTAGTTATGGATCTATTCTTTTGAAACTTAGAAAACTGCGCTTGAGTTATTTCATACGCACTTACATAAAAGGGCTTTGACAATCGGACTTCCCGCAAAATTTCATTTGCTCGCTGCCCTTTCTGAGAGCGGGGCGCCCCCATTGTAAACGTATCATTCACCCTGAAAAGTTTCATCCTTATGCCAGCATACGCGGTGTACTCTGGTAAGGCTTCCTTGAGGCGAGCCTGATACTCAGTCAAAAGTTTGGCCGATACATTTTTAGAAGTGCCACCTTTGGGCCGCACTTTTTTCACCACAGTGCGATACCCATCTTTCTTAAAAGATATCGTATGCTCAATTGCCCTGAGCTCAGCAGTAACCGGGCTGGGCCCATAATTCTTTGCACCAATCCAGATTGTTGCAGAAGGAGATGCCTGAATAACAACGTCTCCCACCTCTTCCTTTAACGTTAAAACGACTTCTTTTTCTTCATCTGCAGCGACTTCAACCATCTGCTTTTCGGGATAATAGCCAGCCTTCGCATACGAGATCGTATGCTGAACACCCGCATCAAGATCAAGTCTTGGCTCAGCAATCACACCATCTACAAGCAGCCTGCCCCCTTTAGGACGAAGATCAAAGACCACTGTTCCTTGTTTCAGGGCAAGTTTATAGTTTCGGACTACAGTAGATTCAGACCTGGTAATCTCTACATCATCGACCGTATCACTGTAGTTCTCACTGCTGACTCTTATCGAGTATCTTCCACCACCCCCTACCCAGTTCAGAGGTGTCTTTCCAACCTCCTTACCATTAATATATATGCTTGATTCTGTTGGGTAAGATTGAATTTTCAAGAGGCCATCGACGGGTATCAGCGAGGTTTCCAGCCTAGTCTCTTCTCCCCGTTGAAGCTCCACATTGAGTTTTTTCTGTTGATAAAACTGGTGGTCAATGGTCACCTCATACAGACCCGCTTTTCGTTCGATATCAAGCGTTGGTGAACGGCCCACATAGCTGCCGTTTACTAACCATGAAGTCATAGTCGGGTCACTTTCAACATGTGTTAGCTCAATAATCAGCCGACCCGGTAATTCCTTTAAAATAACGGGGAATACCCTCCCTAAAGACAGGCTATCGATTTGCTCAGTAGCATCCTGGAATCCCGGCGCACTCACCATGACCAGGGGATATCCCATAAGCGAATAAACTGTTTCGCCAATGCTGAATCCATTCCAGCCTGCCACCCTAATCGTAGAGATCCCTTGTGCTTCTTCTGGCGATATCTCTACCCTGGTACCTCTGGAAATAACGAAAAAGATTATAACTAGAGCCAGAAAAATAATTCCTACGCAACCACCTGCCAGATAAAACCGCTTCTGTCGAGCTCGTGCCTCTTCTAATTTTTTATTAAATTGGCTCATCGCAAATCATGCGCACTGAATAATCCTTCTGTGTTAGCGGCAGCTGAACCGTAACCAGTTTTGATTTATATCCCTTCCGTATCCCCTCAAGAGTGTATTTGCCAGGTTTCAGCTCTATGGTTTTCTGGTGCACCCGGCCTACCTTGCCCACTCCACGTACCAACACATTGGTTTTATTATCAGAGACAATGGTGACGGACACCGGCCTGTTTATTTCTAACAGTAAACCTGTCAACTCATCTACCTTGCGTTTCACACTAAAACTTAAAGAGGTCACAGACTGGGCCTCTTCTACAACTCTCTCGGCCTCCTGGTGAACAGCCGGGTTCGTCAACCGGTACGGGTTATTCATGTATAACTGCAACCGCTCCCCAATAGTCAACACACGAGTAGCCTGCCTCTGCCCTTCTACAATTTTCTGATTGTCGCCATCATCTTTGGCTGCCTTGGAATAATAGTTCTGCGCCTGCTTCCAGTCATCGCGCCTAATTGCCTGTTCGGCCAGCGAAATATTATTTCTCACCCGAACAGTTCTTTCATAAGAACCAATACGCCCACCAAGTACTTTAAGCTCATCTCTTTCAGGGGCGACGTGCTTTGCTTTCCTGTAATGTTCCTTTGCTTTTTGTATGTCACCTTTATCAAATGCTGCAAAACCTGCTCCGACCTCCTCGTTGAAGGTGCTTTCCTTTATGAGCTGTGCCAAAGTTTTGGAACGCTGAAGTTCTTCTGTTCGCTCTGGTGCAAGAGACAAGAGCTGCTGCAAAAGGTCATACTCCTTCTGCATGTCTTTTTCCGCTCGGGCTACACCTATATTTTCAAGGTATGGCAGAAGAGTTGAAAGCTTTTCATTCTGTTCCTGAAGCACTAACACTTCCGCAGATTCGGGCATCAACTGTAAAGCAAAATCTATCTGTTGTTTTGCCTCATCAAACTTATCTTCACTGTAAAAGTTTTTAGCTTTATCCAGAGTGTTGGCATAGGATTGTTCTGCTTGTTCAAGGAGAAGTTTTGTTTGGTTCTGCAGGTTTTGAAGATGATTCAAAGCAGTGTGGTAATTTCCTTGAGCCACACTGAGATTCATCGCCTCCCTTGTGGAGGTAAGTTCTGCAAGGCCACTTTCAGAAACAAATAAGAGATTATATTTTCCCAGATCAGGCTCAAACTCGTTGGCATATTGCTTGAATAGTTCCTTAAACTCCAATCGAATAGCTTCGTCATCTTCCGTACCACTCACTGCCAGTTCTGCCACTGCTGGGCTGCTTACCATTTCCTCTTTTTTCTCTGAGAAATCATAGAAAGTAGGGGCGATGACTATCAGTGCACAGAGGACCATAACGAAAAACAGGCCAGCTGAAAAAACTTTCCTTCGTTTTGCACTCTGGTGACGCGCTTCTTTTAATTTCTCTTCAAGCACAATTATCTAATAGGGTAGAATTGAGGTTAGAGTTGGACGTCCGGGGTCTTTTCTTCAAGGTAGATCTTCTGTAAAAATGCACGCCATTGCGTATACTGCTCTTTAGCATCTCCTGTTAATTCGACGGTTTCCTTTTGAAAGGCGATAACTTTAGGAGCAAGTTCCATATCCACGGATTGCCCAAGTTCGTTAAGAGAATCACGATGTACCTCTGCCTCAGCGCTCGTTTTAAAACTTTCTTTGATTAATGTGGTGCCAGCCATCCCACCAAAAACAGCACCGGTTGCTCCGGCGGTGCTGCCACCGGTCGAGTCCGAATCCGCCCCGGCAAATGCAGACAGTATGGCAAGTCCTACCAGCAGTATACCACCAGCAGCCTGCCCTAAAGCTTTACGGTTGGCCTCTCTTTGTGCCTGAATTTCGAATTGACTCTCCTGCTGCCACATAGAATAACTGTCATTCATCTGCTCATAAAAAGCTGCGTAGTTTTCCTGAAGACCATCCACAAAAAGCTGATCGCGCACCCTAACAGCCTGAACTCGTTGAAACATAGGGTCACTGTCACTTGGTTTGCTCACTACTTTATACTGACCAGCGTCACTCTCCAGATAGGGCTCAAATGAATCAGCTGAAAGATTTGCACCAAACCTGAGATCTGCAAGGTAATGTAGGTCTGCCAGCTGCTCCCGGCTATGATCCTGCAGTTCCTCGACAATTCTCGACGTTGCTTCTTCAAATACTGGATCATAAGGATCAAGCCCTTCATTTCTTAAATCTTTATGAAATGTTTCAGCAACCTCATGGTCAAAAGATTTACTCAACCAAACACGACCACTTATATCTACAACATCAATTTTTATTTCAACTTCTTCGCCATTTGATTCTTCAATCTGACCAAGAATATACAAATCCCCTGTGGCGGTGCTGTCAGGTGTGACACGAACGGCTCCAAACTGACCTGTCTGATCAAGCTTTTCTTTCATTTTATACGCAAAGCGGTTTGCTTCTGCCCGGCGCAACTCTGGCCAAATGTTCTCATCATCATAATCATTCGGGTCTTCCGGAAGTCCGGGATCAAAAACTGGAATGATCACATCAATAATGGGTGAGGAGACTTGGCTGGCTTGAGGCTGGGGCTCATTCTCTTCATATGATGAGGACGTCGGTGGGCCTACTGCTGTACGATTCGAGCTGGCACAGCCAGAGAGAAGAAAAGTGAAAATAACAAATACTGTAAATAGTTTTTTGAATACCATCTATACTCTCTATTATTTAGGGGCTAAGCCTTTATATTTTCGATACTCGTTCCAAAGCTGTTGCTTTTTCACTGGATCAGTCTCATTTTCAGCAGCATAACGTATTTGTGCAGCTAGCATATCATCATTTTCGGCCGATGGGATATCCTCTGGCAATTTACCATTGGAACTTGCCATGTTACCCGCATCCATCCCGTCATTCTGAGCCGTCATTGAACCACTATCAACTTCTGTGGAAGTTACCTCTTCACCGCCATCAGAAACAGATGCTTCTGCTTGTTCTGTTCCTTTCATGGTTGCACTGGCAGTTGACTCTCCAAGCTCTCCATCTGCCCCTTCAGCTCCCCCCTGCAGATCAGAGTTCTGTCCTCCACCGCCTGATGCCCCGCCAGCTGCACTACCACTCTTCTGGTTTTGTATCGACTGGCACAATTCGAATTTGTTGAGTGACTCAATAAACGCCTCGTCCATTTTGCGAATTCGCTCCTGCTTTGTCAGGCTCGGATCCTCCTTGTAGTCTACTGAAACCGCTGTGCAGTCGATCCCTTCCCCAAGGGTAGTCTCAGCAACAACTACAGGGTGCAGTAAAATATTCAGCAAGAAATAACTGATACCCAATGCGTAAATTACAAGTTTAAGGTTCATCCAAAACTCCAACTTTCCGGTTAAATCTGTAAGATGTCACCGCTGCCAAACTACTCCCAGAAGAAAAAATAATTCAGCGATCGCTTAAATGCCATATATTTTACAATAATATCATAACCAAGTCCTCACCAGTTAAAGGATTTCCATAAAAATCCCAACCATTAGTGGAACAATCCATATCGTTGCCGAGAGCCACTAGATAATTTTCAACACGCCACCATACAATGACCAAAACAACTCATTACTACCACTGTTTGTCTAACATGAAGACGCAGCGTGGCTATTAGAGGGTAAGAGCCAAAACATTGAGAATAACGATTAAAGGTGTTCTATGGTAAAGAGATTATTGGCCCGCTGTCACAGGGATAGTTGAGAACATCCTCACAAACCACTTCCGAGTAGAGTTCCTTGGGTGGTATAATATGACTTCAGGAAATAGAATAGCGAATGCGTATCAACCTAAACACCTATAATAATAAGACTTAATTAGACATCACCACAATTTAACGTATCAGAAAGTCTTAATTGAAAGCGTTACTCAAACAGATATGACTACCAGTAGCTTTTCGTGACGATATCTCTTTGTTTACATTTGCATTTTTCTTATATTGCGGTAAAGTAAGAGCAACAGCAATTCCCTTAAGCGACCTTCTTTTTGATTTCAGGAAATTTTACACGTACCTACAAATACCTACACGTACCTGCGCATACCTGCATGTACTAATAGAATTGTATACTCTCATGATAGATTATACCCCCGAGCCTACCTTTCAATATTTTGATGAGCTGATTGAAACGAAGACACCGATTGTGCCAATGTTGTCTTACGTGAGTGTCAAAAAGAATGGTACCCTCTTAAAAGAGCTAAGTATCATTTATTACAACCCCAAAGAACATGCTCTTAATAGGATTTACAACAATGATTTTGCCACATTTATGCTTAACAGATTATTATCCTTTGAACTGGGTATGTCTTCTCATGTACTCGCAGGTATCGTGAGAGCGAGTAAACCAGATGTAGTGGAGCAGTGGAGTGGAGACACAATTGAAAAAATTAATTATGAACCCTTCAGCCTGTACAGAGGGCTCCTTTCTATTATTGGAAACAATGACGGCCTACCACTGATAGTACCTCAAAATACTGGGGTCGTAGGGGATATTGTCCCAGGCGTTAAACAGCTTTTGAATGGTAAAAATCCATTAACAGTTCGCCAGAAAATTAAACAATTTGAGACGCTACAGTACAGAATAGCAAACATTATAGGCGATAATCCTTTTAAGACTGCTCCAGTAATCCCTGATACAGCCCAATGTACCTTAAATAAAGATTTTCAAGGTTTGAGCGATAAACAAATTGCCAGGTTAGAAAGGCATGGCGCGCTCTAATGTGGATAGCCCGAATTTCTCACCCGCTCAGATGATGTCAGTTGTAATGTTTTTCGTTGAGTAACTTGGAGACCTAAACAACATACACCCGAATCAAACAATTGCTTCGACACATCTTACACCAGGCATATCTCACCAGCTTTACCCTAAATAACATGCAGAGCAACTTACTCCTTTTCCAGCACGATAACATGCCCTGGAGGAAGGCTGACTAAAATCGATTTACCATTACGTTTTTCTACCCTATAGTTGCTCGTAAAACCATTTGTCCCGTACAGAGTTCGGAGATACTCTCCTTCGGAGTGAAGACTGTTATCGATTGTCACCCAAGCATTTTTTTCTTCTAAAGGATCCGTATTGACCACTATCAGGACCTCTCGCTTGTTGAAGATTCGAGACCAGGCCACAAGGCTCCTCATCCTCTGCCCCATCCTCTTTGGAAAACCGAAATCAACTCCATTACCGGAAATCTGACGGAGATACTGACGTCCCCGCCTAAGAGGCTGTTGCTCCCGGCGAATTTTCGACATTGCAGCAATTTCTCTGTAGATTACAGTATCCTCATTGAAAAAATGTCTACCTCTACTTCTAAAAGCACCAAAATCGCCACCAAACATACATTCCCGCAGATATCTGTCGTCTCCCCCCATGCCATCAAAGTACTGCTCAGTTCCATAGTAAACACAGGGAATTCCTTCGCTAAAAAGGTTCAAGGCCATGGCTAAATGAAGAAGAGTCTGACCATCACCATCAGCACAAAACCTCGCCTTATTATTGCCTTTTCGAACCTGGTCATGGTCGTCAAACATGGTTACCACTTTGTTGCGAAACCAAGTGTGGGAATCTTTTCCAAGCTTGAGCGAGTGCCTGAAAAGTTCGAAATACTCAACTGGAGAGATGTAGCCCTTGGCAACGCCCTCTATCTTTCCTGGGATCTCATTTATCCCAAGCGCAGCATTGAGGCCAGTCTCTTCCATGGTTGTAAAGGCGTTCCACCGTCCCCCGGTGATTTCTCCTATGAGATAAAAGTTCTCCTTACCAATACTTTCTGCATATTCCTCTATTGCTGAAGAAAAAAGCCTCGTTGCCCCTTTATCCATATGTTTGACCGTATCAATACGGAAACCGTCAAGGTCAGCATAACCTATCCAGAATTTGTATACCTCCACCAAACTGGTTAAGGCCTCGCTGGCCCTATAGTTTGATAATTCCCCGTGACCTAGAGAGATATCTTTAAGGTTACAGAAGTCCCCCCGGTAGAATTCCGGGTCATGATCCCAATGAATTATTTTCCCCTCCCGGGTAAAGCTCTTCGGTTCCTGGAACTCCTGAGGCCAGATCGCACACGTATTTAATAGATCCTCAGAGACCTTATCGTTAAAAGGAATAGTAGGACGCCCCGTTTCATCATTATATCCCTTAACAGGATAGGCATTATCCCGCCAGGGAGGTTCCTTGTCACTATGATCATACCCAAAGACATTGCCTGCATGGTTGAGGATTATATCCATGATGATATAGATACCATTCGCATGAGCTAGTTCCACAAGCTCCTTAAGATCCTGCCGGCTTCCAAAATGGGGATCGACGTCCAGAAAGTTCTGGATACCGTATCCATGGTAAGTTTCCTCCCTAGAGAGAGGCGATACCTGTTTTAAGAGAGGACTGAGCCAAACTGCCGTAACCCCAAGACGCTTTAAATATCCGATTTTACTCTTTAAGCCTTGTAGTGTTCCTCCACACCATTTTGCACCAGCATCTCTCCAGAGTTTGGCATCTGAGCCAGAAGTAACTGCATTGCCGTTATCTTCTGGACTAAACAGGGGAGTTGTTCCGTCGGTGACCAGATCACCACTAATAGATCTACTCCCACCTTCATTGCCGTCTGAAAATCTATCCAACATCAGGAAATAGAGTACTTGGTCCTCCCAGGCGAGAGGTGAAGGGTAATAGGTAGCTTCAGAGCTATTTGTAATGATAGCCTGAACCTGGTCGGAATATAGAGATGTGAGTTTTTCCATAGGGCCCTCCTAAAGACATTTGAAAATCAGAATGCGTTCAACGGTGGCATTGTTCTATGAAGAGTTACTGGTAGCTGGGGCATGTGTCACTGATATCTTTTTTGTATCCTCCTGCGACCTTTTTTACAATGTAATGCTTGAGAAAAGAACGATAGTCTGTTGCGAAAGTATCCCAACTTGACTCCTTTTGTTAGGCTGTGCTATTAATAGAATGGATGATATATCTTTTTTCAATAGATACAGGTAAGGTCAAACTTGCCATATGCCAGGTATAGAAAACAAAGGGTCTTACCAGATAGCCCAGCTACCTTCAAAAGGTGGTTCGGCTTGTTGTTTTGCTGTAAGGAGTTTAAAGTCGACTCGTAGCAGCTTGCCGTTTAACATCAAATTCTCGACACAGGTCCTTGGTGTGATTGGTCGACTCGTACACCTGCCACTGACAAGGCACCATTCATTCTATGATAAAGGGAATATGGTATGACAAACTTAATCGATCTGTCCTGGGACCAATTTACGCTTAATACAGAGCCCAGTGATCAAATTTCTCCTAATTTCAAGTTTTATGAATTGACCCGCTCCGATAAAGCCGAGCGCCTCAATATAAACAACATGTTTGATACCCTGGATCAACTTCAATCAGCTGTATACCTGTGCCGTAATATTTTGCAGTCAGTTCGCGACGAGTTCGGACGCTTTTCGCCCAACAGCGTGTACAGAGGGCAGGCTTTGGAACGGGCGCTGAAGAATAAGCCTCAGGATTGGACCAGCAACAGCCAGCATACGTTGGGCTGTGCCTGCGACATTGAAATACCCGGAGTGTCAACAATTGAGTTAGCTAAATGGGTTTCAGAGACCCTGACCTATGACCAGGTTATCTGTGAGTGTTATAATGCCGCAAAGGGACCAAATTCAGGGTGGGTTCATGTCTCTTTAATGCCACCGTCACTTGGAGCCAACAGAGGAAAACTACTCAGCTATGTCATGGACATGGATCAGGGAAGGTACGTCTATTTGAACGGGCTGCATGAAAGCGTCGCGTAGATAGTCTCATAGAAATAAAGTGGTTGTTGACACTGGACACTGCTACCAAAGTGGCAGGTAAGGTGCCCCTGCCCAAGACTAGCTTCCGCTGATATAATTGACCGCAGTGTATACACACTGGATATAGCTCCCCGTGCGTATGTATATTTCCCCATCAAAGATAGTAAAAGAAAACATCCTTTTGCCCATTTATCCGATAACTTCCACACGTAAGTATCTATTTATTCCGTTTGGTCCCAGTATGTGTAAACGAGTTTGAAATCATTCGGTAATGACTTCCTTTGTCGATACCTATCACTTTACCGCAACTGCAGTGAACTTTATTGTCAACCGCCTTGATATCATACCATTTACTGATCCTCTCCTTGTGGCAGCGCACCACATGGCCGTGCCCGATTTTTTCGTATTTCCAAAGCTTTTTCTTACAAGCTGCACAATGTATTGTGAGCATACATCCCCAGTGGTTTAGATTTTCTGGTGAATACGATCAAGTTCAGCAACGGTAGCGAATTTGAAAAAGCGTACTTTCCTGCTTCGAGGAAACTCCCTCTTAATTGCCGGTTTGAGTTTTTTGCTCAGTACGTCCAGGTCGACCTCAGTATCATCATTAACATAGCCCTGCTCGCGCAGTAACACTCGGTGGCCAGATAAGCGGATCAAAGCCACGGTCCTGTTCCGCTTATAGGACATGATTTCAATTCCGCCATCAACCGGAGCCTTGCCAATATAGCGGATCGCATCTTTCAATGCTGTTTCGATGTTGATCAGTGCCATGACCTAGTCAAAGTGCAATTTTATTGAAGGTGTTACTCTTGTGCACATTTCTCCACTCCCAAGGTGGAACAGGGTCGTCTACAAAGTTCCACAACCCTCTCATAGACACTCTAGCTTCTCTTTCAAGTTGCAGCCAATCCCTACAGAAAGATGCTTTACAATATTTCCTATACTGCCAAGCATAACCGGCTCTAATTAGGCTCTCGTTAACATTAACACCTTCAACCATTACGCCCCCAACTATATGATCATATCGGTCAGTGTCATATGGTTTAACAGTTACCTTTTTTTGAGCTATCAGGGACGCTGTGTATTTCGTTGCTGACTTCCCGAACGCTTGACCACTCTCAGGGCAGTCTATCCCGTAGAGGCGTATTATGTGTTCGTGTTTATTGCTGTCGAGAATGGTGATGCCGTCACCGCCTACAATACTTATGACTTTTCCCGTTATAGTTGTGGAGAAAGCAGATAGTGTTACAGACAAGAGTAGCAGCAGTACGAGTGGAAGTAATTTAATCATGTTGGGAAGTTTACCTTCAGGCCATTGCACAGTCAACCTAGGAAGGTTTCTGAGTATTTAATTGCTAAGACTTAACTACTGAATTACAGCCTTATTTACTTTCCTCAGAAGAATACTATATCGTCCACGATCTAATGATAACATGATCTACTTTCTCAGGAATATTCTTAATGTTGCAGATGCACCAAGTTAATTAAAATTTCCAGCGGAACAAACCAGATTGCCTTGCTGGAAATAAAGTGACAGTATGGTGAACCTGTTTCCTCAATTGCTTTGCCTCTGTGTTCGAGAAAAGCAATAAATTGATTTGTGAGCATACATATCCGTTGTCAAATTGTTTTTAGCCAGAATGATATCAGGATTTTTCCTCGCCTGCTAACACGTAGAGTGAATTTGATATCTATGACTTTTGACACACTCCTTTAAAAGATCTAACATATTAACTTTCCACAGGTACCGGCACTAATCTCGTCAACAAAACAGCACACTTGGAAAACAGAACTATCGCAAAGGTCCTGTACATACAGTCAATTAGGCTGAATCATACCACCGCTTCTTCGGAGAAAGGTATGAAAAACAATACTTAGAACTATGCCAACGAGTAATAGATACAGGCGTCTGGCAGATACACAGGCGTACTGGAAAACGATGCCTAACAGTCATCGATGCTAACTTAGAATATGATATCATAGATGGGAAACTGCCGGTATTAACAACCAAAAAACTACATTGGAAAGCTGCAATTGCCGAAATACTTGGATATTTTAGAGGCTACACGAGTGCGGCTGACTTTAGGAAAATAGGGTGTAACACCTGGAACGCAAAAGCAAATGATAACACTGACTGGCTTATAAATCCCTTTCGAAAAGGCAAAGATGATATGGGCCGCTGCTACGGAGCCCAAGGACGCGATTGACAAACCCCAGAAGGCAAGACCACAGATCAACTTAAGAACTTTTATAACGATTTATGCGCAGGGATCGATAACCGTATTGAAATTGTTACGTTCATGAACCCAGGCGAAAGAGATCGGGCATGTTTGAATGCATGTATGCACACGCACACCTTCAGCATTCTAGATGACAAGTTGTTCTTAACCTCATATCAACGGTCAGACGATCTACCTCTTGGTCACGGCTTTAATCAAATTCAAGTTGCTTGGTTATTATTGGTCATGGCCCAAACAACAGGCCTTAAGCCATCAAAAGCATTCCACAAAATAGTAAATGTTCATATTTATGAAGACCAACTGGACATTTTAAAAAATGAGTAACTGAATCGCACCCCATACCCTTCTCCAGTTTTAAAGATCAATCCGGACATTAAGACCCTGGATGATCTAGAGACATGGGTCACAATTGATGATTTTGAGCTAATCAATTATCAACACCATCCAGCAGTCTCTTACCCTTTCACTGTTTAAGAGACTTCTCACTGCTAAACATAACCGCCCATAAATAATTCAGCCCCGCGCCCAATCAATTCGACATTCTCGTTGTATTTTAGGCAATATGCCAAAACTTACTCGGGTGTAAACTCCGACAGTTATCGGAGTCTCTTCAAGCCCTGACCGTTAGGCTGCACTGTCCACCAGTTCAGCGATATCCATCACCTTGGCAGAACTATCGTTATCACGCATGCCGTCGCTCAGCATGGTAAGGCAGAAAGGACAGGCGGTGGACACAATTTCTGCCTCAGTGGCGATGGCGTGCTTGGCCCGAGCATTATTGATTCGCTCGCCGATCGTCTCTTCCATGAACATCCGACCTCCGCCTGCGCCGCAGCACATGGCATTGTCCATGTTTTTGCTCATCTCAACCTGCTCGCCTTTGGTGTTGATTGCGCTCAGTACCTGACGCGGGGATGCATAAATATCATTCCAGCGGCCTAGATAGCAGGAGTCATGATAGGTAATTTTGCTCGCAAGATCGTTTGTAACTGTCAATTTTCCTTCTGCAATCAGTTCGGCAATGAAATCGACATGGGAGACGACATCGTACTCCGCCCCAAACTCAGGATATTCATTTTTGATGGTGTTGTAGCAGTGTGGACAGCTGGTGAGAATGCGTTTTGGCGCGTACTGATTCAGCGTTTCAACATTCTGGGCTATCAACATCTGGGCCAAATATTCATTGCCGGATCGACGGGCCATGTCCCCGTTGCATCGCTCTTCAGAACCAAGGATGGCAAAGCTGACCCCTGCCTTATTCAGTATACTGGCCATGGCTTTCGAGGTGACGATACCACGGTCCGAGAACGAACCTGCGCAGCCCACAAACCAGAGAATGTCGGCGTCGGGATTTTCAGCAATCAGCGGCACATCGAGATCTTTGCACCAGTCACCGCGACTGTCATAGCTGAATCCCCAAGGATTTCCCTGATTTTCGAGGTTGTTGAAGGTTTCCATTAACTCAGGCGGAAATTCGGCCTCCATCAGTACCATGGAGCGCCTCATGTCGATAATCTTGCCCACATGCTCGATTGATGCCGGGCAGACCTCCTGGCAGCTGCGGCAAGTGGTGCACGACCAGAGTTCGTCCCTGCCGATGGTCTCAATCAGGTTCGCCTCCGGAGTGTTGAAGGCAGCCTCTCCAATATGGCTGATCACCTTCAGAGGTGAGAGCGGTTTGCCGGTATTCCAGGCCGGGCAGCGATCCTGACAACGATTGCAGAGTGTGCAGGCATCGGTATCAAAGATATCCTTCCAGGTCATTTCCTTGATCGAATTTGCCCCAAATGTCTCTGCATCTTCGTTTTCAAGATCTATTGAGCGTATCCGACCCTTTGGCCCCTGGTCTGCAAAGAGATAATTTGCACTGGTGGTAAAGATATGGCGGAACTTGGTGAAGGGGATGAGGGCAACGAAACCCATTACCAGCAGCAGATGGAACCACCATGTCAACTTATGAACCATCCGCAAGCCCTCTTCTCCCATACCAGCGATGATCTGGGCGATGAGATTGCCAACCGGTGACCAGGCTGCAACCTGCGATCCAAGTTCGGTCACCGCCATGCGGCTGCCTTCAATTATAAAACCGGTCAGGAGGATGACAGTCATAAGACCATGCATGATGGCGTCATCTCTTTTGGTTTCCAATCCTTCCGGTTTTATAATGTAACGGCGGACAAAGAGTGCCCCGAGCATGACCAGTGACACCAGGCCGGCAAGATCAAGAGAGATGGAAAAGAGCTTGTAGAAGGGGCCGGTCAGAAACTTATAACCAAAGAGCAGATCGGTAAAGTCCGCCTGGAGGACAATCAGGGTGGTGCCGATAAGGAGAATGAAAAATCCCCAGAAGAACAGACCATGAAACATTCCCGGCATTTTCACTCTCGTTACACGTTTCTGTAGCAGCACATTGGCCAGCATGTCGCTTATCCGACCGCCGAGATTGTCGGTCCGGTCAAGCGGCAAGCCCTGCCGGTACACCTCACGGCGCTGAAGAAACATCTTTACCACGACAGCGATCGCTGCGATCACCAGAAGATACATCGGCACTAAGGTTCCGGCACCGTGGCCGACATTCCAGTATATTTCACGGGTAAATTCCATGCTACTCTCCAATCAAACTCCGTTTAATTCTCTTTTGTACCCGGGCGCAAGACAGTCCTGTATCGCTGGCGCCCGAGAAATTGCGATGGTAAACCCAGGTTAACCTAAGGCTTCTGTAAGAGCGGGAATAATCTCGAACAGATCCCCAAGGATTGCGTAATCGCATTTACCGAGGATAGGTGCATCCTTGTCCGTATTGATGGCAACAATAACCTTTGAGGTTTTCATGCCGGCAAAGTGTTGTACAGAACCAGAAATGCCACAGGCGATATAGAGGCGGGGATTGACAATCTTGCCAGTCTGGCCGACCTGCATGGAGTGAGAGGCAAATCCCTCATCGACTGCAACCCTTGATGCACCTACGGCTGCATTCAGTTTTTCTGCACAGGTGTCGAGAAGCTTGAAATTGTCGGCGGAACCCATGGCGCGACCACCGGAGATTATGATATTCGCTTCGGTAAGATCAACCTTACCGGAAGCACTTTTCTTCACTTCCGTGATAACCATCTTGTCGTCACCGGCAGCGGTGACCGCAAACGAAACGATCTCTGCAATAACTGCTACCTCTACTGGTTCGACAGCATTGGGACGGACAGCTGCAAGGAAGAAATCTCCATTCAGTTTCAGGGTAGCAATGGTTTTGCCTGCGAAATAGGGCTTTCGCACTGTGCGAGAGGCGATATCGACATTCAGGCAGTCGAGTGCTAGAGGTGCCTGGAGCTGAGCAGCCACCCGCGCCAAGATATCCTTGCCGCTGCTGCTGCTTAATCCTACGAGATCACTGAGACCAAATTCTTTCATCGCGTCGACAATGGCTTTGGCCTGCGCATCAGGTCTGGCAGCAAAACCCACATCGTCTGCCTCTATGGCAACAATGCAGTTCACACCGTACTTTTCCAGCTCGCTTCTGCAGCTGCTGGCGTCGGCGTTAATGAGAAGGGCGCAGATCTCGTTACCTGCTGCTCCTCTGGCTGCGGTGATCACCCCGAAGTTTGCCGCTTTAACCGTGTTTCCTGTTGTCTCTATGAGTACTGCTGTTTGAGCCATGTTCAACTCTCCATTCTATGTTGGTGAGGTAGAGTACCTATCAGTCGTGTTGTATCAGCCAAGAACCTTTTCATCTTCCCGGAGGATGCGGACCAGTTCTGTGACTGCTTCCTTGACACTGCCGCCGATGATTTTTGCACCGTCCCGTTCAGGCACCGCCTCAAGGGATACCAGCTCGGTGCCACTGTTCTTCGTCAATCCGAGGTCGGCAACAGCAATCTGTTTGACTTCTTTTTTCTTGGCTTTCATCACGTCCGGCAGTTTTGGATAGCGCGGCACGTTCAGACCTTTGGTTGCCGCAATTATACAAGGCATGGTCATTTCGATTACTTCCTTTTCACCGCCGCCGATCTCCCGCTCAACAACAGCCTTACCATCGGCGACCGAGAATTTTGTGATTTCGCTGGCAACAGGAATGCCCAGTTTTGCCGCGAGCCGGTAGCTGGTCTGCATGGCCTCACTGTCAACAGCCTGCTTACCAGTGAAGATCAGATCGGCCGGGCCGTCGTCTTCCATGATTTTCTGAAGAATCGATGCAATATCGTCGCTATCCATAAACTGCTTGTCGGTGTTTACCAATATCGCCCGATGGGGACCGAGTGCCAGTGCTGCGCGAACCGTGGGCATGGCCGATGCTTTGCCGATGGTAACCAGAACTACCTCGCCGCCTTCTTTTTCGACAAGCCGGGCGGCCTCTTCTATGGCAAACTCGTCATACGGGTTGATGATGAATTTTACAGTTTCATCAAAGCTATTACCCCCAAGGATCTTTATGTTTGCCGCGGTATCCGGCACGTTTTTGATACAGACAAATATTTTCATGAATACTTCCTCTCGGTACGTGTATTAGGCTTTATCATTCCGGCTTGCAGGCATTATCGGGAAAAGTGTCCCGTCTATGCCTGTATCCTGGATGGCAAATTATAAACTCCGCAATATCGTCATGAGCTCTTGAGGGCTGTCGGCCAGATAATCCGGTGACTCTTTCTCCAGGAGTGACCGTGCCTGGAAACCCCAGCTCACGGCGATAGTGCCAACTCCAGCTTCTCTCCCCTGGCGGATGTCGCTTACCGCGTCACCAATCATCCATGTTGTATCAGGAGTGGTGGAGAACCGCTCCATGTTGACACGAAGGGAAGCGGCTTTTGAGCGCCTGGTTTCACCGCCAGCTACTGTGGCCACGACGCCGGCAACACCATGCCCCCTTAAGTGGCCGCGCACCACCTCTGCCTCCCCTGAGGTTATAATGGCAATGTCATAGTCATGATCCAAATTCAGCAACAACTCTTTCATGCCGTCAAAGAACCTAACATCTGGCACCACCTTACGCTGCAGGATGAAAGTTAATTCCTCAAACTGCGGTACCAGGTCCGGAGCGATCTCTAATCGCTCGGCCAAGCCAGCAAAGGTCAGGTTCTCTACTGTGCGGAGATCTTCTGCTACGGGAGACCGCCCGGAACCGATTTCGGCCTGGGCGGTGATGCAGAGATTGAGCAGATGCTCAAAGGTATCGGCAATGACGCCGTCGAAATCAAAATTGATCAACATCAATCTCATCTCCTGCCGTATGGTAATAGTTCTGTTATAGATAGCATGGGTTTCATTTAGCTGGGAAGAACGCCTTTGTCGCTGGCGGCCTTGACCCAGTCATCAAAGGCAGAGATGTTAGCTGTGCTATGATAATCAACATGGTAATCGCCACTTTTGACGTTCATGATAACCTCGAGTGCTTTTGGGTCTTCCGGTGTATAGATTGGTTTCAGCACGAATGAGCCGTTCTGTTCCTTGCGGTACTGCCGATACGCATCACAATCACGGACAAAGGCCTCTTCGCTGAAGAAGTTGAGGTTGTCGAGAACGCCAAAGCAGTGGCGTGCATTGTGAACGCCAAACTGGCTGAGGATACGTTTGCCGCGCATGCCGTCGGAAAGTGCTTGTTCATTTGGCTCTTTCTCTTCGGTACTACCACCAGACTGAACACTGGGCAGTCCGGTTACCCAGGTGTTGACACGGCTCACCGCCACGTTCAGCATATCCATTGAGGGATTCGAATAAGCAAGGTCACCACTGGGCTTGGTCGGACAGGGCATGCCACCAAACATGCAGAGCATGCCGGGATTTACCGTCTGCGCCACTGCCAGCATAAACATGACCTCCGCCTGGTTAATGATCATACAACCTTCCGGGGTCTGAGGTGCGGTACGACCGGCCAATGGCATGGTCGTGAGCCGGAGATTGTTGCCGGATCTGGCACTCAAGATCAGACTGTCCATCATATCATCCATGCATGAGAGGGGTGATTTCAATCCGCAGATCGAGTCGTGCCAGTCATCCCTGCCGGAGAACCACTTAATGGAATCTTCAGCATTCATATAAGCGCTGCAGGTTACCTTGATGCAGTTGTCGAGCTGATCCATGATCTTGTTGCATTCATGAGCGTCACCCTTATGAACCTTGACCGGTTGACTCAAGAAACGGACGACGTCGAGATTTTCATTAACAATTTTGATAATTCGGTCGAGCTCATTGTAGCTTGCAGGTAGCGGATACTGATCGTCCTTACGATAGAGGAACGGCGGAATGCCACCGATACCTAGGGTATTCATGCCCTCGTCGCCGGAAAAGGTCTTTGGCGCGGAGTCGAGAGCCTGGTCGACCAGTTCCGGTAGCACATGAATCCGATTGGTAGAGGCATCGTATCCGGCAAGACCGGTACCTTCGAGTAGCTCAATGACTCTCGGATTTTTCGTTTCGATGCCAGCCTCAGAGAGAACCTGCTTCGTGGCCTCCTGAATCTGTTGATAATGTTGTAGCTCCTTTTTAAGGTCATCCTGGAACTCTACGGGAGCCTTAGCAATTTCTTCATCAATGTTAAAATTTTTCATTATGCACCACTTCGTTATTTAACAATATTTGCTGTTGGGGAATGTCTCTTCCCATCTTCAACGCTCAGTTTTACAGCCGCCCCTGAGTCGAGATTTACTCTCTGGCTATCTCCTCCGGGTCGGTGGTTCCATTGCCCTTTGGGGCGACTAAGTGGGTGCAAATTATTCCGTCTGCTGCACCCATGATTTTCCTCTTGAAGTAATTAAAACCGCACGGAATCAGCCAATTCGGCAAATCCTCGTTTATGTTTTTCTATCCAGTTCATCTGGCGGACATTGTGCTTGAGATATGCCAGATATTCGTAGCAGTTTTTCTCATCACCACTGTAATAGGCAGAGATATCCCAGTTGAGCAGGTAGAAATTTGCCAGTGCCATCATGGATGGGAAGTTGTCAAGTTCTGTGTTGCTCAATGGTGAAAGAGCATTCATGCTTTGCAGGGTTGATTGATAAGATTCAAGAAACAATGAACACTTGTCAAGATGCATGCTGCCATCCTGTCTACCGCCCCATGTGACGGAGTTGTAATTAAGCGCGAGGCAGACATCGAACAGACGCAGATCCATCTTTGACCAATCGAAATCAAATAATCCCACCACTCTCTCATCGATAAACTTCATGTTGCCGGGATGATAATCGCAGTGAATGGGAATGGTAGGCATGCGGGCCGCGTCCTCATGAGTAATATTGTTCAACTCAATTGTAGCGAGGATCGTCGGCAGCTTGTCCGTGAAATATTCATGGAATTTGGTGGGCCGGCTCAATGAGGCATATTGAGTAAATGACCGGCTTAGCCCACCCACCAATTCCATAATTCCAGGTTCTATCCTACCGAGGTTGCCGGGTTTGAAATCCCTGGCAGCACTGTGGAATTTTGCTAACACCTCGGCAGCACTGATGTATTCGTTTTCCTGCATCATCGGATTGTCCCAAGTGTATTTGTCTTCACCTTTGAGATACTGGTATACAGCAAACTTGTTTCTACTGATTTCTGGGCTGACGAAGGTGGTTCCATCGGAGTTTTTGATAATTCCGGCCAGGAGATGAAAACCGTTGTCGAGAGTATGAGCTACCAGGGCATGTTCAAACTCAATCTCCTTTTCGGTGATATCCAGTTTGTATTTTCGGACAAAGTAGTCTTTTTTCTTCCCGTTTTTCTCCACGATCACACAGAAACTGCGGTTGATGTAACCGCCGAATACTTCAAAGGCGTCTATTACCTTGCCGATATCGTAAAACCCCTCAATCACTTCCACGATCTGTTCCCGCAAAAACGAATTTTCCAGCGTATCCTGAACCTCCATGGCTGCCCGAGCCAAATCCTTGGCCATGTGAAGAAGCTCGTAGCTCTTTAGGGAATCCATCTTATCGAGGCGTTTAATTTTTCTTGTTTCTGCGGTTATTTCCATCGTTTATACCCTTCTTACGTGGACTGTGTTGCCCCACCCGGACAGTGAAGCACCGGGTGGGGTAAGGTTCCTGCTCGAATATCAGTGTATTACTGGCGGAGTTTCTCTCCTTTAGGATCATAGAGCACCCTGTCGGTGACCACGGCGGGTATCATCTCGCCGAAAATCTCAACTTCAACCTTGGTCCCGGGTGCTGCCAGATCGAGAGGCAGGTAAACGTTGCCAATATTCTGCTTGACGGTGTGACCGTAACCTGCGCCACGCAGTCGACTAATGACCTTGCCATCCACAATAACAGCCTCGCCGCCGTAGAGCGCGAGCCACTCTTCGTTGCCAATTGTGACGGTGCAAAGCCGTTTTGCCTGAACACCCTCATCACGGATCTTTGCCAACGCTGTGGAACCTATGAAGTCTTTCTTTTTGGAGACAGTGAAGCCGATGCCCGCCTCATAGGGATTTTCGAGGCTGGTGATATCGTCGGAGTAATAAAGGTATCCTTTTTCGAGGCGAAGAGAGTTTAGGGCGTAGTAGCCCACACCGGCAATGCCGAACTCCTGCCCTGCTTCCCACAACATATCCCAGACAGTGATGGCGCAGTCGATATGAGTGTAGATCTCCCAGCCAAGCTCACCTGCGTAGGACACCCGCTGGGCAAGAGCCTTGACACCGTTGACGTTGAGCGTCTTGGACATCATATAGGGCAGGGCCTCGTTGGAGACATCGTCGGATGTGATCTGCTTGAGCACCTTACGAGCATTCGGTCCCCAGAGGCCGATAACGGTCAACTCCTCGGTTACGTCGCGGACTTCGACTGCAGGATCATCTTTAAGCATGAAGGACTTGATGCGGCCCATGTCGTTGTCGATGAATCCGGAACCGGTGACCAGACGGTAATGATCATCGGCCAGGCGGGTGACGGTGATGTCGGCTGCAATACCGCCGGTATGGTTACAGAACTGAGTGTAGATGCAGGAGCCAACAGGCTTGCCCATCTCGGTTACGCAGAGCCGGTTGAGCAGAGTGACGGCACCAGGCCCTTTAAAATCGATTTTGCCGAACGAGGTCATGTCGACAATACCCACCCGTTCCCTGATTGCCCTACACTCTTCGGCAACGAGATTGAAATGCAGGGGTTTGACCCACCCGCCAGCTGCGCGCTGGTCTTCACCGGCACGACGCCACGGCTCGCCCGGGTTGAAATAGTTGACGCGTTCCCAGCCGTTTTTCTTGCCGAATACAGCACCCATATCCTGCAGACGGTAATTGAATGAGGTGATACGGCGTGGACGCATTTCTGTATCCTCGTCCTGTGGGTAGCGGGTGTAATAGTAATAGCGATAGCACTCCCGGCCACATGAAGCGGCGTAGTAAGGATCCTGGAAGTTCTTGCCGAAGCGCCATGGATGGAAACCGAAGAGGTCGACTTCCGGTTGCCCATAGATGATCCACTCGGAGAGTGCCTTACCGATACCGCCAGCGGCTCCGAAACCTTCCATGGAAAGACTGCAGGCCATCCAGAAGCCTTTGACGGTCGGCCACGGACCAACCAGCGGCTTGGAGTCAGGAGTGAAGGCGTCGGGATGAGCAACAAGTCGCTCAATACCGGCATTCTCAAGGAATGGGAAACGCTCTATCGCGTTAACCAGTAAGTGCTCGTAACGGTCGAAATCAGAAGGTACCTCAGTGGCACTATGACTCCAAGGCACGCCGTCTTCCCAGATGGAGGGGGGATTCAGTTCCCAGCCGCCGAACAGTATACCGCCGTGCTCAGGGCGTCCGTAAATAAGGCGATCAGTGTCACGAAAACAGGGGCCACCATCAGGTATTTCCGAGCCAGGTACGGCCTGCAAGGCCAAATGCTGATGAACAACCGGACTAGAGGGAACCTTGGCCCCGACCATGGCTGCTACCTGCTTGCCCCAAAGGCCGGCTGCGTTGACTATGATGCTGGTCTTGATGTCCCCCTTGTTTGTCTTGACGGCTTTTACTTCGCGATCTGGAGTGAGCTCAATACCGGTAACCCTGGTGTTCTGGTAGATCTCCGCACCGAGTTCCTTGGCTGCTTTTGCAACTGCATGGGTGGTACCGTGGGGATCAATATGTCCATCATTGGGCAGGTAAACTGCGCTGAAGAGCTTTTCCGGGCTAGCCCAGGGCATGATTTTGAGTGCCTCTTCAGCAGTGATCATTTCAACATCGAGGCCGACACCTTTAGCAGTACTGACAGCTCGCTGCAGGGTCAGGTGCTGCTCCTTGGAGGCTGCCATACGAAGGCTGCCCACCTTGCCGTAAACGCCAAGAGACTCATAGAGCTCGGAGCTGTATTTTCTCATACGCATCAAGGTCGGAGAAGAGTTGAACTGGGTGAGAAGCCCGGCAGCCATACAAGTTGCACCGCTAGTAATTTCATTTTTCTCAACCATGACCACATCTTTCCAGCCGGCCTTGGCCAGGTGGTACAGGATGGAGCAACCCACAATACCGCCGCCAATAACAACTACCCTCGCTTCTGTCTTCATCGTTCTATTTGACCTTTATCGTTGAGTTAAACGCTATCCAGCGTCTTATAAGAGCTGGCCTGCCTGCGATGTCAGAGGTACCTATGTCGCAGGATTCGTTGCATCATTATATGTGACCTACGTATTGACACGGGCAGCAGGGTTGATATCTGCGTGAGCGTGCAGTGGAAGGTCTTTGCCAGTCCCTCCTCTGCTAGCACTCATGGTCGTGGTCATGAGTTTCGTAAGTCACCTGTCTGCACATATATCAAGATTCATACCATTTTCGGCAGATGGACAGTTTCCCTGCTATCATGTTGGAATCAAGAGAAATGAGAACAAAGTTGTGACAACAAGTGCAAGAGAGGTTCAACGAAAAAGCGCAGTTGTCCAGGAAAGGTGAACATCTGTTCTTTTTTGGATCAATACCGCTGTAAGATAATTTATGCGGCTGTGTGTAGATAGATTCAAATGTAATATCAAGGGGGGTGTGGCAACCATACAGTCTGGTTTTCTATAATCAATGCCACGACAGGGAGCTGCGCGTTCCTGGTTGCGAAATGACCTCAATAATTAACATGGGTTGAATGTTGCATCTGGGATTTATAGAGATAGGGCGTAGGGTTATCGATCTGGTCCGATTGATTATAATAATGATTTAATAGGCCGTAGGATCTCTGCAAGGACACTCCATAATTATAATAGGAGATTTTAAAATGATTAAAGGAATACTTTTTGACAAAGATGGAACCCTGCTCGAATATAACTCAACAATGCACCACATTTACGCCAATGTATTCTGCCACCTTAAGAAAAGGTACCAAGCCCCCACCCTGTTACTACAGCAATTGAAAAATGGCCTGGGACATTTGGAGGACCGGCTCGGACCCGACAGTCTGCTTCAGCACTCCACCAATCCTCAGATTGCCGATGCTCTACTTGAATTATCTGAAAAATTTGCCAGTAAGCATCAATGGCACCTGTCGTATAGTAAAAAAGAACTGCTGGAATTGATCGAAGAGCTGTCCACAGCCGGTGATGTGCCGTATGTCACCTTGCCGGATGTATCGAAAACTCTCGATTATCTGAAGAGTACGGGCTATAAGCTTGGTATTGCCACTGCCGATACCCATGCGGCAACGATGGCCGGATTGAAAAAGACCTCGATCTTTCATTATTTTGACTACCTGGGTACCAGCGATGAAGCTCCGCCGAAGCCGGAACCTTTTCTGGCAGAAATGTTTTGCCGCCAGTTCGGCCTGAGTGCCCAAGAAATAGTGATTGTAGGAGATAGTCGAAACGATATGCTGTTTGCAGAAAATGCCGGTGCCCATTTTGTCGGCATTGCCGCAGCCGATGACAGCTCCTCCGCTTTTAAGGGTGCAGCACACAGGATTGTTGTAAGTGTTCATGACATTGTCGATGTATTCGGGCTATAGAATCAAGAGTGAGGAGATGTGGCATGGCGTGGATTTATCTGGTTATTGCTGGCTTGTTCGAATGCGGGTGGGCCATTAGCCTTAAATATACGGAGGGGTTCACCAGGCTTATCCCCTCCCTGTTCACCGCAGGTTCCATGGTGCTCAGCATATGGTTGCTATCACTTGCCATGAGAACAATACCGGTAGGCACCGCCTATGCCATCTGGACGGGTATTGGTGCGGTCGGGGTTGCGGTATGTGGTATGATTCTCTTCGGTGAAGCTCGGAACACCCTGAGAATACTATGCTTACTCTTTATATTATCAGGGATCGTCGGCCTTAAATTTGTTTCATCACCCTAGCAGCCCGCCTGTTTTTGAGCATGCATTACATATTGATAGGGATGAACTTATCAGTTCTATTTTTCTCGAATGTAATTTTACACAATCGCCACACAGGGAATCTTTTTTTCCATTATAGCAGCAACACATCTTCGCTGCTTCGCGCCAACTCCTGCCAATTCCCATCGATGTTTAAACCACCGCACAGCGTCAGATATATGAAAAGAAGTACAATTGTTCATTATTTCTGTACAGGTGCCCTGTTTACTTGAACCCTCCCTGGCAGCCAACTAGCACTCTGGATAATTTTTCTTCTTATTCAAATCACATAAGTAAACAATAGTCCTCCCCTCACTACTGGTACGAATCTTGATAGTTGTCATCTCGGATAACTTGTGACGCTCATGAACGCGACCATAAGTAGTCTTCCTTACAATGCGGCTATGTATCACCCAGTCGGTGGAACATGTACACGGTAGAGTGGGTCGGATCTCACCGAATGCTTTATCGGAACGCAAATGCTGACAGCCGGGATCTACGATGATCCATTATACAATAATCAAAAAAAGGAGCGAGCATGAGCGCAATTGTTGCGAAACAAAAAGTAGCTACGGGCTTTTTCAAAAAAGGCGTCACCGTTGCCATTTTGTCTGGAATGAGTTACGGCCTATTCACAGCTTTCCTGTTTTATGTGGCCATGGCCAAAGGACCATGGCCAGGATTTTACGAGACAGCAGGAAGTTCATTGATACTTCTCTGTCTAATTTCCGCCCTTGGTGCTGCGATTAATGACAGCATAAGCGCTATCTGGTCGATTGCCATTGCAGCCATCAAAGGCAAATTAGGTGATTTTTTCAGGAGTATTCCCACCAAACCTGGAAAAATGATGATTATCGCCGCTCTCTGTGGTGGACCCATCGCCAGTACAGCTTACGTTCTGGCCTTTTTTTACGCAGGTTCCCTCGCCGCTCCGATCACTGCACTTTGTCCGGCCATCGGTGCAATACTCGCCAGGATCTTCTTTAAACAGCAATTAACTCCTCGCATGCTTCTCGGCATAGGTATCTGTTTAGTTTCCGCAATAATGATTGGCGGCCTTTCTTTTGACGTCGATGCCAGTCCGACGCTGCTTCTAGGTATCCTCATAGCCTTGCTCGCGGCCCTAGGCTGGGGTATTGAGGGCTGTGTTGCTGGTTATGGAACTGCAATGATCGATTATGAGATCGGTATTACCATCCGCCAGTTCACCTCCGGGCTGTCAAACCTCATCATCCTAATCCCCCTGTTCGCAATCATTGCTGGCGGCGGGTTCGGCATGTCTCTTGATTATTTTACCAGTGCCGTGATGAGTTCGGAAGCGATGCCCTGGTTCATCGTCAGTGGTTTTTTTGCCATGTTCGCATTTAGTCTGTGGTACAAGGGCAACAGTATGTGCGGCGCTGCACTCGGAATGGCCTGCAACGGCGCGTACGCCTTTTGGACACCACTATTCTGCTGGCTCATCCCGGGAATCTTCCTCGGAGAGCTTGGTCCACCGATTCCGGCCATCGGCTGGATTGCTGCCGTGCTGATGGCACTGGGGATTCTTGTCATTGCTATGAACCCAATGGATCTCTTAAGAAAAAAAGCACCCCAAGGATCTCTTGAGAAAGAAGGAGGCGTAACACTATGAAGCCATTGAACTTTGCGATACTTAAATATGTGACCACAGTGAAGGAAACCTGTGCTGACGATGTCATTAACGCTCTTCAGGGAGAGTACGGTTCCTTCAAGGCTTTGAGCAGGGATGGTGTTCTCGAAGCATTGATGACCGCCGAACAGAACGGCCTTGTTCAAGAAGTGAGATTTGACCTAGACAGGAAAGGTGAACTGAGAATCTATTATCAAGCCCACGAAGAAGGCGCGGCGACGATAAACAACTATATCTCCGATTAATTTACTCGTCCTAGTCAACAGGCGTTTTCCGAGTCTGGCATCCTTCGCCAGCAAGAAGCATAAAACGGCTGACCATCACTTATCGGCAGTGATACGACGCAAAGACACGAAACCTCCTGGAGCCATTTCCAGGAGGTTTTTAATTATTTTAGGTCTTGAGCGAGTCGTGTCTCATTTAAAACCTTCCCCACTCTCCCTCTTCAAGCACACAGAGTAGTTAGTAGTCTCTACTGTATTATGCTAAGTATCCCCTGCTAGGAATGCCTAGTTATTGGTAAATAACAGCAAATATTCAGGTATACCTGATAATATTGTCACCAAAGATGCATTACAACCATTAAGAAAGTATTCCTTATTCTTACCTCATATAATTTTGCACAGCGTCCTTCCCGCTCGACTAAATCAGGAAAGAACATTCACAACCCCTGTCTCGACATACTCGACCTACCAACTTTCACCTAGATGGCAAACACACCCAGCGAACATCTGTTCACTTTTTGCGGACAGATGTCATCTCCCATGGAATGTTTATCTACTCACAAAAGAAAACAGTCGAGCTGAAGATTAATCAAAGAGTCGATATACTGCTAAATTTCACGTTGAATCGTGTTTCCTTTCCGCCTGGTGCGCTTTCTGCAAAGCTGACCACAGCACCATCATTACAAACGGCAATCATCTGGATTTTAACAGAAGTGCAATGCACCATGTATGACCCTGGGCCTTTCCCAGCTTTCGAAATCACGTGTATCGCCCTTCACAACTGGTATTTACCAAGGAAAACTGGCACATTATGGAAACAATTTCTATTGAAAACGACATCAAACTGGAGCACGTTGGACAGGCCTTTCTTATGGTGAGCAAAGTAGACCGCTACAATGGCAACCGCCTAGAGCATATAGAGACGTTGCCGGGAGGGTTGACCAACGAAAATTTCAAGGTTACCGTCGGTGGCTCAGACTATGCCCTCAGGGTTGCTGGCAAAGGAACCGCAGCGATGATAAACCGACCGGCAGAAGCAAACAATGCTGGCCTTATGGCCGAGGCAGGTATTAATCCGGAACTCTTTTACTATGATTCCGAAACCGGAGATAAAATCGATGCGTATATCGACGGCAAGACCCTGCACGTCCCCGACTTCCAAACGGACGAAGCCCCGAAATACATCAAGCTGATCGCCAAAACTCTGCGCGACGTTCACAACAGTGGAAAGGATTTCAAAGGGAAATTCGACTTCATCGAAGAAATCTACCGCTACGTCCAACTTGTCGAAAAAAACAATATCACGGTGTATGAAGGTCATGACAAGGTGATGGCGAAGTTGAGCGACATCCAGGCTATCCTTGACAAAAACCCACGCCGTCAGACCCCAACCCACAACGATCCGCTGCCTGAGAACTGGCTCGTCAAGGATGACAGAATATACCTCATCGACTGGGAATACGGTGGTATTGGTGACCCAATCATGGACGTTGCCGCCTTTTCCCTGGAAGTCGGTCTGACTGAAGAACAGGAGCAACTGCTTATCAGTGAATATTTTGGTAAAGAGGCAACTCCAGAAGAATTTGCCATGATCCTCATCGATAAGTTCATCTGCGATGTCCTGTGGTATCTTTGGGCTCCTATCCAGATGTTCAATGGTAAACCAGCTGATTTCTACTGGGGATATGGAGAGGACAGATTCAACCGCGCTGTTGAACTGATGAACAGCGAGCAATTTAATAATTACCTAGATATACTTAGAAAATAATACATGCCCGCTACTATTGGCAAAATGTTGGCTGATGCGTAAATTCGTATCAGCCAATTGACAACCATTGACTTTCGATCACAATCTGTCGTATGTATGTGCTTGTTTCGCAGAGTAGAGAACTGGGTAGCCCATTCCCTTAAAGACCTCTTTCCTACCACTTGCAGGGTCCACAAAACGAAAACGGGACAATAGACGTGAAATCAACGAGAATCGTTCGGGAGTGTCTGCTAGCATTCTTTCCGATTTTCCTTCCGGGGACAGCTGCCACCACCGAGCAATTGACGCTGCGAATGCTGACCTGGGACGCTTCTGTGCCTTTTGGTGACAGGAATTCTTTTCATCTCCTTTGGCGTGAAGCCTTAGATGGACGGGAAAATCAGCCACCAGTCCAGCCAAACTAATTAATGATGAATCTATCCATTCTGGCCAAACTCAAAAAAGGAAAGTCTTTACGCACGGACTTCATGTTCTCGCTACTGCTGGCCATGGTTCCCGCTTTCCTTATCTCCCTCTCGTTCGATTATTATTTCGTCTACACCCAAAACATGGAAACACTTCGAGAGGTCTCTGAAAATAAGGTGGTTAAAGCAGTTCATACCCTTCAGAAACCACTCTGGCATTACGATACCGACTTTCTCCAGAGCTATGTTGAGATTCTTGCCGACGACAGTAGTCTTACCCACATTGTCGTATTTGATGAACGCAACAAACCCGTTGCCCAGGTCGATAAATCACCACTGCAGAATATCGATCGAAGTGTCAACTGGGAGATGGAACAACCCATTGTACTGGAAGGCGTCACCATTGGCAGGCTGCAAGTAAATTTTAACAACAGTGAAATCAGCCGTCTCACTGGCCAGATGATAATGTCTGATATTCTCGTGATTCTCGCTGTACTCTGCTCTGTATGGACAGTCACTTGGATATTGATCATGCGGTATGTTCTACATCCGCTTAAAATTATGCGAGACAGCTTTCATGGTATTTCAGAGGGCGACTATTCACAACGTGTTCAACTGAAAAACGACAACGAACTGACCTTCATCGCCAAAGAATTCAACACCATGGTTGACCAGGTGGAAATGCGTGAAATGGCACTCAGGGAGAGCGAGGTTGGCTACCGTAATCTTGTTGAAAGCCCATCAGACATCATTTTTACCGCCGATAATGAAAGTAAACTGATATTCATTAACAACAACTATGAGAAATGGACGGGCATTAAAGCCAAATCACTGTTGGGTCATCCATTCGCCGAACTGTTCTTTTCCTTCAAAGAGTTAAATGTACTTGCTGATAGGAACCAGCTCGACAGCAACAATGATGCACTTTACGAAGAAGAGCTCAGAAAAAAGGACGGAACCGCCATACCGGTCGAACTTAATTTCTCTACCCAGCATGATAGTACCGGTGCGGCCATCGGTGTCATCGGCATAGCCCGAGATATCTCAAACAGACGACAGGCCGAAGAGCACCTCCGCAAATATGAGCAAATGGTTGCATCCATTACCGACTACATGCTGCTCATTGACCGGGATCTCACTATCCAGGCAGTAAACAACGCATATCTGGAAAATGCAAAAACAGAGCGTCGGCATCTCATCGGCTCACACATCCGCACCATTTATGAGGACCAGGTCTTCGAAGAAGAATTCTTGCCCTTTCTTGAAGCCTGCCTAGAGGGAACTTCAGTAAAAAATGACCTACTGATGACGGGGAATGAAGGTAAAGCCAAATATATGGTCATCACTTATTACCCTATTCTTGAGCAAGACAATTCGGTCTCCGGTGTAATGATGCACCAACGGGATGTCACGGAGCAGAAAAAGCTTGAGGCCATGCTCCACCAGAGCCAGAAAATGGAGGCAATCGGCACCCTGGCTGGCGGAATTGCTCATGATTTCAACAATATCATCGGTGGCATAATAGGCTACGCCGAGATGATCGAGATGTTTGATGCCCAGACCAGCCCCCGCATCGAGGCGCGTATCCAACATGTACTGAAAGGAGCCTATCGTGCCAAAGACCTGGTTGACCAGATTCTCACCTTCAGTCGTAATTCCGACTCAAAGAAACAACCATTAAATCTTGGTGAATTAGTAAAAGACACCATGCAGTTCCTTCGCGCTTCGATTCCATCTACCATTGAGATCGTCAAACAGGAACTTCACGCCAAGGCCGTTGTCTGGGCCGATGAAACATCGATACACCAGATCCTGATGAACCTTTGCACCAACGCAGCACACGCTATGCAAAAAGACGGCGGGCAGCTTTTTGTCTCTTTGGGCATCGAAACCATCAGCATAGAAGACATTGAAAAAAAGAATGTCACCGAGGCTGGCTCGTTTGTCGTTCTCTCCGTTCGCGACACTGGTGTGGGAATTGACCCTGCGAAAATAACCCGAATCTTCGAGCCGTTCTATACTACCAAAAAAACCGGAGAGGGCACAGGTATGGGCCTTGCCATGGTTCACGGCATCGTCAAGAATCTACGTGGTGCCGTTACCGTTGAAAGCAGCCCGGGGGTGGGAACGACCTTCAATGTCTACCTTCCTCAGTTCGATTTCAGTGAAAAGGAGGCAGATGACGGTCAGGTCGTCCAGGACGAGATCCCGAATGGGAAAGGGTGCATCCTCATCGTCGATGACGAGGAAGAACTGGTCAATTTCAGTAAGGAAATCCTTGAACATCTTGGTTACGAGGTTGTCAGCAAGACAAGTAGTGTCAACGCCCGCAAAACGTTTATGGAGAATCCTGATCGTTTTGACCTGGTCATCACCGACCAAACAATGCCAAACATTACCGGTCTGGATCTTGCAAGACAGTTTATCGATATGCGCGAAGATATACGTATCATTCTCTGTACGGGGTTTAGTCAACCCAACATCGAACAGGAGGCAAACGCTCTAGGCATCCATCGGTTTGTGAAAAAACCATTTGGAGCCAGACAATTGGCACGTATGGTGCGAGAAGAGCTAGGCTCACTACAACATTTACGATAACATGCTATCATTGTTGGTACGGATTGTATGTTCACTATAAGTGAACATACAGAAACCAGGTTTACTTTTACGATCTGGATATTAAGTGAGGAGGGAACAATACGAGCTGTAAACTGGTAGTTAACATATAACCACCCACTAAGAAGATGTAATTACAGCTATACTGACCTCAGACTACGCAACAAAAGGATTTCGGTAAATGGCGAATGTACTAATAATTGATGATGATATTGAAATCGGCAGCATGCTGACTGATCTTGTAACCAGTGTCAATCACCACGCGGAACACGTCAGCACGTTGAAAGCTGGTGTTGAACGAGCAAAGGAAGGTAATTTCGATGTTGTTTTCCTTGATGTACGAATGCCGGATGGCTGCGGCCTGGATGTCATTCCTCAAATAATCAGTGTCGAGCTTCCTCCTGAAATCATCGTCATTACGGGTCAAGGCGATTCTGCCGATGCAGAAACGGCTATTAAGAAAGGTGCCTGGGATTACATTCAAAAACCACTATCACCGAAGAGAATCATCCAGCCTCTCAACCGGATTCTTGAATACCGCGACGGTATCCGTTCGATCAGTAGACCCGATACACAGCTGAAACGCGAAGAAATTGTCGGCAACAGTATCGCCATTAAAGATTGCCTGGCAGCGGTCGCCAAGGCTGCCAATTCTAACGCTAACGTTCTCATCACCGGTGAAACGGGAACAGGCAAAGAACTCTTTGCCCGTGCCATCCACAACAACAGCGATCGTCGTGACAAAAACTTCATCGTCATTGACTGTGCCGCCCTTCCTGAGACCCTTGCAGAAAGTGCCCTGTTCGGCCATGAGAAAGGTGCCTTTACCGGCGCGGACCGTACTGCCCGAGGCTTAATCAGTCTGGCCGATGGCGGGACACTTTTCCTCGATGAGGTCGGTGAGATGAACCTCAATCTTCAAAAGGTATTCCTACGGGTTCTCCAAGAACATAAGTTTCGGCCTGTAGGCAGCAAAAATGAAATATCCAGTGACTTCAGGTTAATAGCTGCAACCAATCGCAACCCGGCCGCAATGGTTAAAGAGATTCTTTTCCGAGAAGATCTCCTCTACCGCCTCAATGCCATCCCCATCAAGCTCCCACCGCTGCGAGAAAGGATTGAGGACATCGAGGAACTTACAACACGGTTCATCAAACGGGTATGTCTTTCACTTTCCTGTGAACCTAAAGACTACTCCCATGAATTTATTACAACATTACACAACTATGACTGGCCGGGTAACATTCGCCAGCTGGCCAACACAATTGAAGCCGCGGTCAGCGAAGCATTTTACGAACCAACTCTTTTCTCAAAACATCTTCCCCACGAAATCAGGATCAAGGCTGTCACCTCAACAATCAATCAGCCGGGATCACAAAAAGAAGAAATCCCTAAAGTCATACTGCCTCCTCCTACTGAAAAGAACCCAGAATCCACGTTACCTAGCTTCAGGGATTATCGCCGCACTGTGCTGCAGCAGGCCGAGCGGGCCTATTTGAAGCGGCTCATGAAATCCACCCATGGCAACATCAAGAAATCATGTGCCATTTCAGGGCTGGGCAGGACAAGGCTCTACACTCTCCTTAAGGAAAATAACGTCGATCGGATGGGTTGGGAATAAAACCAGTTCCTCACTTTCAATACGGCATCAAACAACTTGGTCTGCAAATTGTTCGTACCGGAGCAACATTAACCAACTCTTTTTCGAGGAGAAATCCCGTGCAGCAGGAAAAACAGCGGATGATTCAGGAGTATGTACCGGGAAAACAACTCACCCTGGCGCATATCATTGCCAGCCCGGATCACATGATTTATCGCAGTCTTGGCATTGACGACGAAGAAGGAGATGCGCTTGGCATTCTTACCATCACGCCAGGCGAGGCAGTCATCATCGCCGCCGATATCGCCACCAAAGGTGCAGATGTCCAGATTGGTTTTCTCGACCGTTTTGGCGGTGCTCTGGTCATTACCGGCGATGTGGCAAGCGTTGAATCTGCTCTGGGCCACGTCATCCACAAGTTTGAGGCGGTGCTTCGCTTTTCCACCGTGGATATCACCCGAACATGATTCTTTGCCAATGAAACGGATACTTCTCGTCGGTAAAACAGGCAGTGGTAAGACCTCGCTATCTCAAGCTATTCAAGGGCTTGAAATTACGTATCGAAAAACTCAGGCTGTCAGCTATTCCCCTTTCATTATCGACACACCCGGTGAATTTCTCGAAAACAGACGCTACCACTCTGCACTGCTTGCCTCATCAACCGGCTGCGACCTGGTGGCTCTGGTCCAAGATGGAACCCTTCATAACTCCATGTTTCCACCAAATTTCGCTTCTATGTTCAGTAAAAAAGTGATTGGCATCGTTTCCAAGACAGAACATGTTGATTGCAACATAACCAGAGCAGAGAAATTCTTGCGCTGGGCCGGTGTCGAGGAGATCATTCTCACCAGTTCACTCACTCGCCTCGGTATCGATGACCTGCAAGGATATCTCCAACATTGACCAACCTTTCTGAATGAGACTTCAGAACCATTTGCATTTCAGCTAGGCAAAAAACATCTCCCTTTGTTCCCCCTCCACTGCCATCAGAGTCTCCTTTGCATTTCTCTTAGTATTGCTACCACTTTCATGTTTACCCAGAGGACACTTGTTCACTTTTAGTGAACATTTATCCTGTTTTTGAGATAAAGACCTTGAATAGACACACTCCTAACACCGCCCAATAATCCCTGAAACTGCATCAAGCCCAACCTACATGCAAAAATGTCTCTCACTTAAAGACTGGTACGCAAATTGTACTGTAATAAACCGCGACACAGCGTGCTAACCGGCCGTGACCTCCTGTCCAAAGTACCGGCAGTTTGAGGCCTCAGGTAGCAACCACCAGCGCATGTAATTGACAGCTGGTTGTTAACATTTTTTTGAAGGAGCGAATTACGTGAACCTACGAAGCATGATACATAACCAGGTCTTCACATTCACCTCGGTCACTGATGTGCTTGCAAAAGCCAACAGTGAAAAGTCAGGCGACGCCCTGGTAGGACTTGCAGCAAAAACTGCAACGGAGCGGGTGGCAGCAAAATTATGTCTGGCCAACCTGCAGCTGCAAGATATTTACGAAAACCCGGTTATCCCGTACGAAGAAGATGACGTTACCCGCCTGATCTATGATGAGTTGAACACCACCATCTACCAGCGCATTAAGAATTGGACTGTTTCGGAGCTGCGAGAATACATCCTTGCCTCCTCAACTGGCCAGAATGAAATTCTGAACATCTCTCGGGGACTGACCAGTGAGATGATTGCTGCAGTAGCTAAGCTGATGTCGACCATGGATCTTGTTTATGCCTCCAAAAAAGTCAAAGTCAGTTCCCATTGCAACACCACCATCGGCCTTCCTGGTACTCTCTCTTTTAGAAACCAGCCCAATCACCCTACAGATCTGGTTGAAGGCATTCTCAGCTCCCTTAAAGAGGGCTTGAGCTACGGTAGCGGCGATGCAGTTTTAGGGATTAACCCGGTGGAAGACAATATCGACAATTTCTCCAGGGTAATGAACGCGGTTGTCGATCTGCGAAAGAAGATGGAAATTCCCACCCAATGTTGCGTACTGGCACACGTTACCACCCAGATGCAGGCTCTTGAAAAAGGCATTCCTGTCGATCTCGTCTTCCAGTCTATTGCAGGGACCCAAAGTGCCAATACAGGTTTTGGTATCTCAATCTCCATGTTGGACGAAGCCCATAAAATGGCACTCAAACTCGTTACATCCACTGGTCCGAATGTCATGTACTTTGAAACTGGACAAGGCTCAGAAGTCTCATTGGGCTGCCATCACGGCGTGGATGAAATGACTCTCGAGGCTCGTTGCTACGGTCTTGCCAGAAAGTTCAGTCCGTTCATGCTAAACAACGTTTCCGGCTTCATCGGACCGGAAACCATCTACACTGGTAAAGAGGTCATTCGCGCCGACCTCGAAGATCTGTTTATGGGCAAAATGCACGGCCTGCCAATGGGTATTGCCCCCTGCTATACCAACCATATGAAAATGGATCAGGATGATCAGGAGATCGGCACTATGCTCTGCGCGATGGCCGGCTCTAATTTCTTCATGGGTGTAAGCGGCGGAGATGACTGCATGCTCAACTATCAGGACACCAGCTTCCACGATGACGCCAGTGCAAGAGAGATCCTCGGTCTGCGTCCGGCCCCTGAATTTGAAAAGTGGCTTGAGAGATGGGGAATCATGGAAAACGGCAAACTCACTGAAGCAGCAGGCGACCCTTCAATATTCGGGTAAGAGGAGTAATAACGTGGATACACAGTTAGAAAAGGATATCATCGCCGGCGTACTGAAGCGACTTACTGCAGAAGGTTATCTTAACGCTGGATCACCCCCGATCGTCGATACGCGAGTTGCTGACAGAACAAACCCAACACCAATAACCGTCAAAACTGAAAATGCCCCACTCACCCTCAGTCCGTCCGACATCATTGGTGTCGACAACCCAAAAAACAGCGAAGCATTGAAGGTCATGCGGAAGTCGACTCCGGCCAGAATTCTTCTTGGCAGAGCAGGAGCGAGGCAAAAAACCGCATCGTACCTCAGGTTTCAGGCTGACCATGCCGCCGCGATTGACGCCGTTTTCATGGATGTTTCGGAAGAAGTGCTCAATGCCAACAGTCTCGTCCAGCTGCAGACAGTGGTTCAGGACAAAGACGAATATCTGATGAAACCTGATCTTGGCAAAAAACTTTCTGAGGAATCCAAGCGCATCATCGCCGACAAAGTCGAAAAAGGAAAACAGGTCCAAATTATTGTGGTTGACGGCCTCAGCTCCACCTCCATAGAAGCCAATATAAGCGATATTATGCCCGCTCTCATCCAGGGGTTGAGAAACGAGGGCCTCTCTGTCGGCACCCCATTTTTCATTAAATATGGCCGGGTGGGTGTTATGGATGATGTCGCACCACTGGTCGACTGTGAGGTATTGGTAGAACTCATTGGCGAACGACCAGGGCTCATCACCGCCGAGAGTATGTCCGCCTACATGGCCTACCGACCCAATCACAAGACGGTTGAGGCCGAGCGCACAGTAATCTCCAACATCCACCGTGGCGGAACCCCACCCGCTGAAGCAGGTGCACACCTGGCGACTGTGGTTAAAAAAATGGTTGCACATAAGGCAAGCGGCGTGCAGTTGTCACAGCTCTTGAAATAGATCAACAATTTAAGGTTCCCGACAGTGATAGAAAAAGTCAAGAGCGTCGGCATTGATATTGGCACAACAACAACCCAATTTGTTCTGTCGATGCTCACGGTGAAAAATGTCGCACCCGGCTCGCTGGTGCCCAGGATGGAGATCACGGATAAGGAGGTTCTTTACCGGAGCACCATCCACATGACTCCCATCGGCCGTAACGATCTGGTGGACACCGAAAAGATTTTTTCTCTCATCGCTGGCGAATTCGAAAGCGCAGGGGTGTCTCCCAAAGACATCGACACTGGTGCTGTCATTATCACCGGTGAAACAGCCAAAAAAGAAAACGCTCGGGCCATTTCCGACAAGGTTGCAACCTTCGCCGGAGATTTTGTCGTAGCAACGGCGGGTGGTAAGCTGGAGTCGATCATTGCCGGTAAAGGTTCCGGTGCAGCAGACTATTCCCGCCGAAACCACTCTACCATCGCCAATATCGATATTGGCGGTGGTACTGCCAATATCGGCATATTTAAAAACGGTGAGCCGCAGGACAGCTGCTGTATCAATGTTGGTGGCCGGCTGCTGCAGATGGACCCGACATCGGGAACAATCCGACTGGTCACCCAGCCCATGGCCAAAATTCTTGCCGCATTGGGAGTACAGACCCAAAAAGGTGACCGGCCGACGATCGCCACCCTCAGCCAGATTTGTGATGCCATGTGCAGTGTGATACTCGAGTGTCTGCAAAGCCCGAATCCTTCTGGACTCACGGCCAACCTGCTAATGACCGATCCGCTCCGCCTTGATTACACCATCGACGCGGTCATGATTTCCGGCGGCGTCGCCGATTACGTCTACGGGAGCAACAACTGCACCGGAATCATGGACGTTACCAGGTTTGGTGACATCGGCCCACTCTTTGGCAATCGACTGCAGCAAATCTGGCACGATCAGAACGTGCCTTTGATCCCGCCCATTGAGACCATCAGAGCCACAGTCATTGGCGCAGGATCCCAGACCGTCGACGTCAGCGGCTCAACCATTCTGGTCGATGACGGCCTGCTACCATTCAAAAATGTCCCGGTAGCTCTCACCCCGCATGACATTGCTCTCTTTGACAAGGAACGTATCGCTTCGGCAATCAGTCGTTCCATTGACACATATTTCGAGCAGGACAATCTCGACAACATGGCCATCGGCCTGCGGGGCAGCGGTTATCTCTCATTTGCCGCCATCCAGCAACTTGCTGCCGGTATCATTGCCGGTGCCAGCAAGATTATCGCGACTGGCAAACCGCTCATTATTGTACTGCAACAGGATATCGGCAAGGTCCTTGGCCAGAGCCTTAGGGCTCTCACCCGCGACGTCGGCATCATCTGCATTGATCAACTCTCGGTGCAGGAAGGCGATTATATAGACATTGGCCGCTCCATGGCCGGAGGTGCAGTGGTACCTGTTATCATCAAGTCACTGGTCTTTGAAACAAAACAGTCCTGAAAATAACAGGATATTTAATCCAGGCCCGTTTTGGGTCCGTTGAAAGGGAGGCGTACGGCAATGAAGGGTGATGCAATTCGAGCCAAGGTTTTGAGTGTAAAAATGATCCCCAACGTCAACGATGAAATGGCCAGGCAACTTGATCTGGATCCGGCTCATCGTAGCATAGGCATTTTCACCAGTGACATCGATGATGTTTCCTACACCGCTATCGACGAGGCTACCAAAAAAGCTGAGGTGAAGGTTGCTTATGCCAAGTCTTTTTATGGCGGCGCAGCCAATGCCAACTCAAAGCTCGCCGGTGAGTTCATCGGCATTCTTTCAGGGCCAAGCCCCGCTGAAGTGCAAAGCGGTCTAAATGCCGCTATCGAATATATCACGAACGACGCAGCATTCTACAGCGCCAATGAGGATGGATCCATTCCCTACTATGCTCACTGCGTATCCCGTACCGGCAGTTATCTCTCCAAGACAGCAGGCATAGCAGAAGGTGAGGCGTTAGCTTACCTGATTGCTCCACCTATAGAAGCCCTTTACGCCCTTGACACGGCGATGAAGGCCGCTGATGTGAAAATGGCCGCTTTTTTCGGACCTCCCTCTGAAACCAATTTCGGCGGCGGCCTGCTGACCGGCAGCCAGTCAGCCTGCAAAGCGGCCTGCGAGGCCTTTGCTGACGCTGTAATCTTCGTCGCAGAAAACCCGATGAGGTTCTGAGATGACGGAAAAAGCCCTCGGTATAATAGAAACCATGGGGCTGGTACCAGCAATCGAGGCAGCAGACACCGGACTGAAAACTGCGGATGTCGTACTTGACGGCATAGAGATGGTTGGTGCTGGTCTGGTCGCCATCATGTTGCGCGGTGATGTTAGCTCAGTCAAGGCAGCAGTAGAGGCAGGGTCGCTTGCGGCCAGAACGCTTGGGACGGTCATCTCAACCACAGTCATCGCCCGCACAGCGGAAGGTCTTGAGTCAATAGTTCAGCCCGATAACGGTAATTTCCCTGCACGGTCGCCTCATGAATCCGAGCGGGAACAGACGACTACCCCGGTGGCCGAAGCAATACCAGAACTTCTTACCGACATAGCGGATATCGAACAACTGAGGGCCATGAGTGTAGTCAAACTTCGAGCCTATGTCAGGATGTTGGATAACTATCCGATGACCAGGAAAGAGATCAGGTCCGCCCGCAAGCAGGACCTTCTGACAAAAGTTGTAGAGTATTACCGCGAAAGAGGATTACACCATGATTGATACCGATCTCTTATCCATCCAGGAGGCACGTACCCTGGTCAGAGCTGCCAAAGAGGCCCTTGTCGGTCTTGCAGAACTCGACCAACAGGCAATAGACACCCTTGTTGAAAACATCAGCAACAGGTGCGCCCATGAAGCCGAGCGTCTTGGCCGAATGGCCATGGAAGAAACTGGTTTCGGCCGCTGGCAAGATAAAATGCAGAAAAACCTCCTTGCCAGCACAAAGGTTTGGAATCATCTACAAGATATGAGAACCATCGGTATTATCCGTGAAGACAAGGAAAAACGGATTATCGAAGTGGCCGCACCGGTTGGTGTCATCGCTGCCCTCATTCCTTCTACCAACCCTACCTCAACCACTATTTATAAAGCGATTATCTCGCTGAAGGCCGGCAATGCGGTTGTGTTCAGTCCCCATCCCAGTGCCCTCGAGTGTATCCACGCCACCGTTGAAATCATCCAACAGATATTAGAGCAACTGGGACTCAGCAAAGACCTGGTCTCGGTTATGCGCTACCCCTCCATTGAAGGTACCCGAGAGCTGATGCAGCAGGCCGATCTTATCATAGCTACCGGCGGACCGGCGATGGTCAAGGCTGCCTACAGCTCAGGTACCCCTGCTCTTGGCGTGGGTGCTGGCAACGTGCCGGTCTTCATCGAGCGTAGTGCCGACATCGACACCGCCATTCGCATGATTCTTGAATCGAAGCTGTTCGACAACGGTACTGTCTGTGCCTCCGAACAGGCAATCATTGTCGAACATGCCACCACCCGCCAGGTCCGGCAGAAACTGGAAAATCTTGGCGGTTACTTCCTGAAAGGCGAAGACCTTGAGCGCGTCAAGCGCGTCATGGAAAAACCGAACGGTGCCATGAACCCGGCCATCGTCGGACAAACTGCCCAGACCGTAGCAAAACTCGCCGGTATCTCCATTCCGGAATCAACGAAACTACTCATCTCCGATGAACCGGGAGTCGGCCCACGTTTCCCGTTCTCCAAAGAAAAACTCACCGCACTCATCGGTTTCTACGAAGTCGAGGACTGGCACGAAGCCTGCGAACTCTGCTTTGCCCTATTGAAAAACGGCGGTATCGGTCATTCACTTGCCATCCACAGTAATGATGAAAGCATCATTCGCGAGTTCGCCCTGAAAAAGCCGGTTTCCCGCCTATTGGTCAACACCCCGGCCACCCATGGCGCGGTCGGCCTTAGCACCAATCTCGCTCCGGCCCTCACCCTTGGCTGTGGCGCAGTGGGTGGAAGCTCGATCTCAGACAACGTCGATTCAAGTCACCTGATCAATATCAGGAAAGTCGCCTACGGCATTGCCGGCACCCCGGACCAATGCGAACAGCCACGTCAGGATATTGATATCGCCCACCTGACCCGGTTGATCATGGCTGAACTCCAGGCGGTGGGTACCAAAACCGTATGAAGGCCGTAACTGAGGCATACCTCCGTAAGGAGTTTCGAGAAGAAACACCTGCCAGCTTCACCCTTGAAGCCGGGATGATCCTGACACCTGCGGCCAGACAATTCCTACAGGATCGCCGTATCACCTTGAATACAATGAATAAAACATCACCAGGGAGTAAAAAAGGTCAGATTAAAACGGCATATACTGCTCTCGAAAGCGGTCGGCAGTATGAACGCAAACCTGAGGACATGACCCAACTGCATGGCAAGAGTCTGGTGAGAAAGGATCATCCACGTATTCAGCTGCGAGGCCGACTCGACAGCCTGCAATCCGACATCCTGCTGCTGCACGTGCGGTCTGTTTCGACTGTGCCAGAGCTGGCACACGATCTTACCCAACTCCTGGGCTGGGCACGCGAGATCCTGCGTGCCGAGGTACTAGAAACAGCCCCTGCCAAGCTTACCCTCTCGGGCATGACTGAGGCAGAACTCCGGGAACGGTCCCATAATCCGCGGAAATTCTATAACATCGGCCATGTCCTGCCTGATGTAGATATGAGCCTTGAGGTGCTTGAACTGAACAAGCTACGCTCGACGGTGCGGGAAATAGAACTCGTTGCTGTTGCCGCCCTGGCAGATGGCAAACATCCCGGTGGTCAGCAGATCATTGAGACATTGAACCGCATGAGCAGCGGAATTTATGTCCTCATGCTCAAGTACATTACCCGAAAGTCATGAATACGAACAACATACACATACCGGACGAAAAACTCGTACAGCAGCTGGTGAAGGCCATTCTGGCCGAACTGAAAGGACCACAGGATGACACCATCCCCGTCGAGCTTTCAGCCCGTCATGTGCATCTCTCAGAAGAGAATATCGACCGGCTCTTTGGCGGAAAACTCACTCCCGGTCGGGAGCTTTCACAACCCAATCAGTATCTCTGTGAAGAAAAGGTGCGTTTGATCGGCCCCAAAGGGGTGATCGACAGAGTGGCTGTGTTGGGACCGGCACGGAAAACCTCGCAGGTTGAGATTTCACTTACCGACGCCCGCGCCCTTGGCATAGAGACGCCGCTCAGACAAAGCGGTGATATTGAAGACACACCCGGCATCATTCTCGCGTCATCAAAAGGCATTGTCAGTCTGGAACAGGGTGTCATTGTGGCGGGTCGGCATATCCATATGCCCACATCTGCGGCTATGCGATTCGGGGTAAAGGATAAGGACAGGGTTTCAGTTCGGGTGCACGGCAAGAGGCCGGTCATTATGGAAGATGTACTGGTGCGGGTCAGCGATGATTTCCGGTTAGCCATGCATATCGATCTTGATGAAGGTAACGGCTGCGGTTGCGTCAACGGCACGCCGGCTACAATTCTACAAAAAGGATAGCTGATCATGGACATCGAACTGCTGGTTACCCAGCTGGCCCAGTCTATCCTTAAAGAACTCCAGGCTGAAAAGCGCCAGACCATCGTGCTCTTTGCCGAAAGGGACCGAAAACTGCCCGAAGGTTTAGCAGAGCTGCTTGGCCCGGAATCACGGGTGCTCCATGTCAGCGATCCATACCATTCAGAACGGGTTGACCGGTACATACTGCCCTGCCTGTATATCGACCAGATGGTCGATCTTGCTCTTGGCAAGGGCGGCAGCAAACTGATGTATGCGGTTCGGCAGGTATTGCTAACCGGGAAAACTGTTGAGGTTTTCCAATGGGAATATGAAAAATATATGCACTCCGCCCCCAGGGCAATGCTCGACCTCTATGCTGCCTATCGGAAAGAGCTTGGAGGGTTTGGGCTGACCAACTGTGCTCAAAAAGCAACACCGGTCAGGTTTGGTAAAAAAGTCCTTACGGAAGCGGATATCCTTTGGGCGCAAGAACACGGCTCCATACAACTCGATGTTGCCGCTAGCTGCCGCATCACGCCGCTGGCGCGAGAGACGGCAAGGAATCTCGGCATTCGTATCAGTACAGACACAGGAGGCATCGCATGATTCTCTGTAAGGTGATCGGCAGCGTATGGGCCACTCGCAAGGATGACGCCCTCACCGGCGTAAAACTGATGATCGTGCGGCGTCTCGACGCCGATGGCAAGGAGCAGGACGGGAGTTTTGTGGCTGCCGATTTTGTCGGCGCCGGTATCGGTGAACAGGTCATCGTCGCCACCGGCAGTTCGGCACGCATCGCCTGTCATAACAAAACAGCACCCATCGACGCAACCATCGTTGGCATTGTCGACGCTGTGGAACTGGCGGGTAAACAATGACGAGCCTCGGCCTTGTAGAGACCAGGACTATCGCCGGAGGTATCGATCTGGCAGATATCATGGTCAAGCGAGCGCAGGTGACGCTGTTGAAAGCTCACACCATCTGTTCCGGCCGCTTCATGATTCTGGTTGCGGGTGATCGCGCCTCGGTGGGCGAAGCCATTCAGGTCGCCAGGGAAACTGTGGAAAAATTGCACGCCTCGTATCTGCTTTCCCAGGTGAGTGAACCAGTACTGGCAGCCCTTACCCGACGTGAGCTTGAACCGTTCAATCCCCATGATGCCATGGCCATCATTGAATGTAAAAACGTGGTGACCGGAATCAGTGCAGCAGATGCCGCGGTCAAGGCATCAGGGGTAAAGCTGGTGAAAATGGTTCTCGGCCAGGGCATAAACGGCAAATCCTATTTCATTCTGGGTGGAGAGCTGGCCTCGGTTGAGGCAGGTGTCACCGCCGCTGAAGATATATTGGGCACATCTCTGCTCGACAGAGCAATCATTCCATCCCCGGATCAGGCTGTGCTCTCGGCAGTCATCACGGGCGGGAGGTAAATACTATGGCGAAAGTACTGTTAACACAGAAAAACGTTGAAAATCATATCTGTAAGGAAACCTGTTCGCTCTATGCGGAAAAAGATATGATCATCCCCCCGGGAATAAAGGATTATCTGCAGACCATCGGGATAGCTATCAATTACGGGCCGAAACCTGTCAAACAGGAAGTACTGGTCGAACCCGTGACCGCAGCTGCCCAGGAGCCTGTGGAACAACCGGCAGCCACCGGGGAAATCACCACCCTGACCAAGCGGATAGTTGCCATTCTGCGGGACGAGTATCAGGTCGAAGACGAAGAAACTCTGCATGATATATGTCTGCAGGTAGTAAAGCAAATTAACATTTAATTCAGGAGTACGTTATGAACGCACTGGGAATGATCGAAACAAAAGGTTTGATTGGCGCAATCGAGGCGGCAGATGCGATGGTTAAAGCGGCTAATGTCAAACTTGTAGGTAAAGAGAAGGTCGGCAGCGGCCTGGTCACCGTGATCGTAAGAGGTGATGTCGGTGCCGTCAAAGCAGCCACCGATGCAGGCGCAGCTGCCGCTGACAGGGTTGGCGAGCTGGTCAGCGTCCATGTAATCCCACGTCCTCACAGCGATGTGGAATGCATCCTACCAAAATTTGAAGGCAACGAATAATCGTCTTCCGACCAACTTCGGCATCAGTACCTCTCTGTGCCGGTGAACAGGACCGAACTCCCTGTTCACCGGCATAGGATCTTTACTGTACCTTGGAATTCCCATAATTCCCCCAAAGGGTAATCTATGAATATCGATCAGAAAATACTTGAAGATATTGTCCGCAAGGTGATCAGCGAACAGTTTACTTCCCGGACAGAGGCATTTGGCAAAGAGATCGATCAGCCAAGCGGCATTATTACCATAAAGACAGAATCGGTCACACCCGACCCCTTTGACACCGGAAAGCCAGGCAACCAGGTCTTCTTGAAAGATGTCGTCACCCTTGACGAAAGCCCCCGCATGATGTTCGGCGTCATGGAAATGAAAGCAGGCTCCGCCTTCGACTGGACCCTGCGCTACGATGAGATCGACTATATCATCGATGGGACGCTCGACATCATCGTTGACGGCAGATGTAAACGGGCCAATAAAGGTGATATAATTTTCATCCCGAAAAACAATAGCATCACCTTCTCCACCCCGGATTCGGTACGGTTCATGTACGTCACCTATCCGGCAAACTGGGCCGATCAGTAACAGACGATGCACCATATACACCGAGAGAAGGTAACGGGACAATGCAGAAAGAAATTGTGGCCCATATGAAAGAGGCGGGGATTGTCGGCGCTGGCGGCGCCGGTTTTCCTGCCCATGTGAAGTTATCGGCTGTCGCTGAGATCGTTCTGGTGAATGCTGCCGAGTGTGAACCGCTGCTGCACAAGGATAAGGAACTCCTGCATCACCAGCTGCCGGAAGTCCTGCGTGGATTGCGTACCGTAATGACAAGTGTCGGTGCAAAACGAGGCATCATCGGCATCAAGGAAAAACATCATGCACTGATTGATGGTTTACGGGGAAAAATCGATGACGACATCGAGGTTATTCCGGTGCGGGATTTCTACCCAGCCGGGGACGAGATCACCCTCATTTATGAAACCACCGGTCGGGTTGTCCAGGCAGGTGCACTACCTGGTAGCCGGGGCGTGGTGGTGAACAATGTGGAGACACTCTATAACATCGGCTGTGGCAATCCGGTCATAAGCAAATTTCTCACCATTACAGGGGAAGTTACCCGTCCTGTCTCTGTAGAAGTGCCCATCGGTATCAGTTTTCAGGAAGTAATTGATTTTTCTGGACCCAAATTCGAACACTATGTAGTAGTCGAAGGAGGGCCAATGATGGGCAGAATCGTGCATGATTTGTCACAACCGGTTAGCAAAACCACTGCTGCCCTAATCGTTCTTCCCACAGATCATATCCTGATAAAAAGACTCTCGGCCCTGCAACGTCAGAAAGAAGTTGATCGCATAGGCAAAGCCGCCTGTGACCAATGTATGATATGTACCGAACTGTGCCCACGCTACCTGCTTGGCCACCCTATCCAACCGCACAAAGCAATGAGATCCCTGCTTTTCACCGATGAGGGCAAGGAACCAGAGCCCCATACCCTCTACTGCTGTGAGTGCAATCTCTGCAGTTTCATCTCTTGTCCAGAAGGACTGTCGCCATCCATGGTCTGTATCGACAACAAGCGCAAGGCCAGGAGCCAGCAGTTCAGTTATAGCGGAATAATCGATAACGGTGTTCATCCGCTGCACGCCTACCGGCGAACACCGTCGAAAAAACTGAAAACCATGCTCGATCTCAACCGCTATAACGATATCGGCCCGTTGGTTGATTTTACCTACACCCCATCTCACCTGAAAGTCCTACTCCGGCAGCATGTCGGTAAACCGGCAACTCCAATCATTGAGATCGGCGAACAGGTGAAAGTCGGCCAGAAGCTCGCCACTGTTGGCCAGGACCTTGGCTCTGAAATCCATGCACCAACAACTGGCACGGTCAAGGAAATTACAGAACAGTGGATCGGCCTGGCCTGTTCCTGAAATAGTATGCTCATAGTATATTCCCTACATTGAATGTAGGCCCTAGGAGACTTCATCATGTCTAACGCCATAGGAATTATTGAGCTGTCGAGTATTGCTGCAGGCTATCAGGTAGAAGATGCCATGCTGAAAGCGGCAGCCGTAAATCTTCTTCTTGCCCGGACCATCTGCTCCGGTAAATTTCTGGTTATCGTCGGCGGCACTGTGTCAGCGGTCAGCGCTGCCATCGATGCCGGGCAAGAAGCGGGACGTGGCTATGTGATAGAAAGCCTAAACATCCCCAATATCGACAAGCAGGTATTCAGTGCCCTTACTGGTTCCGTCACCTTGCCGGAGAATCACGGCCGGGCCGTCGGCATCGTTGAAACGTTTTCTGCAACACCAATCATTGAAGCCGCCGATGCGGCAGTAAAAGCTGCCAATGTGATGCTCTATCGGGTGCATGTATCCATGGCCATAGGCGGCAAAGGATATTTTCTCGTCAACGGAGATGTCAGTGCGGTGAAAGCAGCCGTTGAAGCCGCCGTTGAACGCGTAAAAGAAACGGGTATGCTTGTCAACCGCGTCGTCATTCCCGCGGCCAGTAGAGAAATTTTCCAAGAGTATGTGTAACACCTTTCATGATGCGCCACTTCAATGTTCTTAAAAATTGAAGCGTCTGGTACCATTCCCCCAAAAAACATATTATGCTGATGATGAAGTCACCTCTATTCCCTCAATGAATTGCCCTTCCTCCTCTTTCTCTAAAGTTACCTCTTGGTCCCAAAACTCGTTCTGATTCCTACAGAATTATGTTACAGTTATCTCAAAGTTGACATATACGATCTCTTGCAAAAAGTCGATATTATGTCTTTACTGTTCAACAATCGGCCGTACCTTTTTTAACGGCAGAAGTATCCAATGCACCAGTTTTCACTTTGTACATGAGGAGACAAAGCATGAAATTCAAAGTTGTACTTGTCCTGCTGGCTCTTCTCATGACTATGAACACCAGCATGGCGGCGGAAAAAACGGTACATCTAGCAACCCTTTCCTGGGAACCCTATGTCGGGCCTCACCTTGACAACAAAGGCTATGTCACGGAAATTGTCGTCGAGGCCTTCAAACGCTCTGGATATACTACCGAAATAATTTTCTACCCCTGGGCAAGAGCGATCAAGACCACTGAATATGGTGATGTAGACGGCGTTTTCCCTGAATATTACGATGAGAGACGAAAAGAAATCTTCGTGTTCTCAGACCCATTCCCCGGTGGACCGGTGGGGCTCTATAAACGAAAAGATACCATTGCCAGCTACCCGGTCGATCCACAAACGGACCAAACTGCGGCGCTTCGCGGCTTACAAGCCTTCCGGTTCGGTGTGGTGCGCGGTTATATCAACACCGCAGAATTTGATGCGGCTGATTTTCTCAAAAAAGATGAGGTTTTCAGCGACGAACTCAATGTCAAGAAGCTCTATAATAGACGCATCGACTTCATGTTCATCGATAAATTCGTCGCCGAGCACCTGATCACACATAAATTTCCAGAATTTTCAACGGAACTTGAGTTCATGGAACCACCCTTAGAAAACAAACAACTTTATATCGCTTTTTCCAAACAGGCCGCCAATTACCAGGAAAAGCTTTTAGCATTTAATCAGGGGCTTAGCCAGATCAAGCGCGATGGCACCCTTGCAGCCATAATGGAACGTCATGGCTTTTTGCCAGATCAGACATATTGAACACAGATCCTACTACTATGTTTAGTAAATGTGAGAACATTTCACTGCCTGAAGAGGTTCTAATGATGCAAGAACGCATTTTTGCTCGACTTCAGCAACAGCCATCCAGCTTCATCGAAAAAACGTTCATTATTTGCGAATGTTAATCCGTTTTACCTGAATTTGAAAAGCCGCAATTTTACTTTAATGCGCAACGCATTAAACTGACAACTCCTTGACAACCGCTCCTCCCCCCTTCCTTTACTACACTTCGATGAAGTGCCTCGGCTTCCTTCACGGAGTCTCCTATATTGGCTTAATTTTTGCTATTTCTTTGGAAGATTAAATCTTTTTACCGTATTGTTTTTCTAACAAGAAGTAGCATCAGCCACGGGCAAGGGAAACCTGACCATTTAAGTTCTTTCACATTCAAGGAGGACGTAGAACCAAGATGACAAAGACACTAAATTTCAAACCAGCCTTGCTGGCGGGTATGCTGCTCTGTACCGTTGCTGCCAGTGCAAATGCAGAGGTGGCTATCACCGTTGGCCCCACTCCCATTCCCGGTGGAGATGCAAACTCACCGCAGGATGTTACCCTGAAAAACGATAAACTGGCAGTCTCTTTTGCTGTCGCCACACCTGCACCCTGGGGTGTAGCCAAGGGTGGCATTATAGATGCTGCAATAATCAGGGGCGGCAAGGTCGAAATGGACAGGGTCACCCTGGTGGATTTCATTCCCAACAACTGGTCGAGCTGGCCGACAACCTACCAGAAAGTTGAGGTGATTAAAAACACACCTGAAAAAGGTGTAATAAAAACCACAAGAGACTGGGAAAAGGTGCAGCTGGAGACTATCTACACCCTCAAAAACGATGACAACAAGATCCACATTGTCACTACCATGAAAAACGCGGGCGAGGCTGCGTATACCGACATTCTCTCAGGTTATGTCCTATGGACGGATGGCGGTTACCTCTTCACCACACCCGGCCTTGCAGACACCAAGACAGGCACCACCGAAAAAGCCTTGGCCGACTGGGTTGTTAACTATGACGAGGACTGGGCAGTAGGAATTCATGCTCCGTACTTTAATTATATTAATTACTATGCCCGGGACATGTATCAGCAACACACCCTGAATTCTGGAGAAACGCGCGTTTTTGAAGGATGGCTACAAATTGATAATAGTGGTGATGTCTCTTCAATGCTGGCTTCCGAAATCGAGCGCAAAGGCCTTGCTTTTGGCACTGTCAGCGGCAAAATCAGCACCGAAGATGGAAAGCCTGTTGCTGAACCAGTGGTTGTCGCCGAGAAAGATGGACAACCCTATGCATGGGCTATTGGCAAAGATGGTAAATACTCCTTCAAGCTACCGGAAGGTGAATACTCCTTATATGCCGCGGGTAAAAGTTATGCAAACAGCAGTAAAGGCAGTATCAGCGTTAAGGGTGATACTGAACTCACGCAGGATTTCAAAGATTTAAAATATCCTGGTAAAATCACTTTTACGGTTACCGAGGAGATGAATCTGCAGCCCCTCGATGCACGAATTACCATTGAGGAAGGTCACTCACCGGTGGTCGGATTTCTGGGCAAAAAAACCTTTTATACCGAATTGGAGAAAGTTGGCGAGGTTGACGTTCCAATTGCCCCTGGCGACTACACGTTCAAAGTAGCATCAGGTGAGTCATTTGTTTCGAAAGCCTCCATGGTAAAAGCTGAGGTTGCCTCAGGGAAGACCATAAAACTCGCCGTTTCACTCAAAACAATGACCGAACCGAAGCAGCGTGGATGGTACAGCTCAGACATGCACCACCACTCCAACCTGCTGGATGGAGTGACAAGCCCGGAATACGTGGTCCGCTCTCAGTTGGCTGCTCGTCTAGACTTCACCTTGCTTAGCGATCATGACCTAGTGACAAACAATCCTGTTGTTCAGGAGCTCTCCGATAAAAGGGGCGTTATGTTCATCCCTTCCATTGAGATCTCACCCTCCTGGGCACACTTTAACGCCTTTCCAGTCACCCCAGGCCAAGCCCTTGACATCAACCCTGGAACAGCCTCTGTCGATGAGGTTTTTGAAGCAGCCCGCCGCATGGGTGCCATCGCCCTATCGGCCAACCATCCATATATTTCCTATGGCTACTTTCACAGCCTGGATAATGGCACGGTACCTGGCGATTTCAACGCCAAGTTTGATCTGATCGAGCTGAACGCTGCCACCAAATATGAAAAAACAATGAAACGGCTCTGGACTCTGTGGGACGAAGATACCAAATATTACCTGAGTGCAGGGACAGATGTTCATGACGTATGGAAAGACGTCTCGGGCAAGATCCGCATGTATGGGCATGTTGAAGGAGATGTCACGAAGGAGAAATTTATCAACGCCCTCTTAGAAGGGCATGCCTTTGCCTCTTTTGGTCCTCTGGTGGAAAGTGAAATCATGTTCGGCCAGGAAATAAAGGTCACAAAGGGTGATTCCGCCACGTTGAACTTTACAGTGCGCGCGGTTGAAGGCCTCAAGGAGGTCAAGTTAATCAGTCGAGGTGAGGTCGTTGAGAGCCTATCCTTCGCCGAAAAAGAGACCGAGAAGGCTATAAACTTCAAGGCAAACCCAGAGGCAGACACCTGGTACGCCCTGGTCATATCCGACACCAAGGACAATCTGGCTTGGACCAACCCAATCTGGGTTGATGTCGTCAGCTACACCATGACCCCTGCTGATCTCTAGAAAATATTTAAGAGACTTCACCGAGGCCTAAATGTCGGGGTCCCGGTGAAGTGATAGGTTATAGATAGTTTCCTGTCCGTAAAGGTCTATACTCTGAACAGCTCGGGGAATGGCTAAGGCTGAAGCCCAAGGGAACGAAAACGTACATTAAGCAAGAGCGCTGATCCAGCACTTTGCTGAATCAACACTTTCAACAAACTTGAATCCACTATCCATGGCATCTCACAAGACAAAAGAGATGCCATAGGCCTATATGCTACGTCGCTTCTATGAGATGCTCCATGTGATAAGTTATTCAAAGCTCGAAAACTATCTTTATGATATTAATAAAGAAATTATGGACTTAAACAATAAGTTGAAAAAGTCCTCGGAGCTATCTCCAAAGGAATTAGATAAATCTCTATAGAGAATAAGCAGTAACTATGATGGTTATCGTTCATTCCTTAACAAATCTAAAGCTTTAAAATTCCCCCAAGAAAACCAATCTTGAATTGAGTTGGACTAATATCAGAGCAAAACGTAATTGTTTAGTGCATAATAGAGGGTTGATAACAGATGACAACCGCAATCCGATGGGTTAGGCCAAAAAAGCAGTGAACGGACAAGTGGCAATCAGTTTTAATGACTTACTGCAAGACATGCACATGCTTAGAGCCATAGCAGGAACGATCGATTTTCACACCATTAAAACATTTGGCAATAGAGCTCCACTGAATTAGAGCATTCAGGATAGCTGGCCTACGTGAGACAAGTATTAGGAATAAAAATACAATATAACCTTACACCTAATTCGTTTTATGAAAATGACTAATACAGGAAAGAAAATCACAATTCTCATAGATGCAGAAAACACGCAATCGCAATCGCTAGAGGCCATTCTTACTGAAATTTCAAAACATGGTCCTGTGGTTGTAAAAAGGGCATACGGCGATTGGAGTTCTCCTTTCCTGAAAAACTGGAAAGACACGATGAATGAACTTGCAATACAAGCTGTTCAACAGTTTTCCTATACCCAAGGCAAAAATTCATCAGATGCTGCTATGATTATCGATGCGATGGATCTTCTATATTCTGGTAATTTTAACGCGTTTGCCCTAGTTTCCAGTGATAGTGACTTCACAAAACTTGCTACAAGACTAAAAGAGTCTCAGGTCTATGTATTTGGAGTCGGTGAAAGGAAAACACCAATAGCATTTCGTAATGCATGCGACGATTTCAAGTACATTTATGTTTTGAAAGCACTTGATTCAGAAGAGTCTTTTAATGAGAAAGAAAAAACTTCCCAGACAGTTACTGCACCTAACGCTCGCAAAAGAAAAACTAGGCAAGAGCTTTGTATGGATGCAAAGCTTATTAGTATTCTTCGCAATGCTGCTGAACAATGCTCGAATGATTACGGATGGGCAACTTTATCAATCAGTGGATCACTAATATAAAAACAATACCCTGACTTTGATCCTCGCAATTATGGATATGAAAAACTCTCCAAGGTGATAGAAGAAACCGGATTGTTTGATATCAAGCAAATGAAAATGAAGGGCTCAAATGGTCAGAAAGTACTTTACCGTGACAATCGAAAATATAAAAACAAAGACACTTTGCCCTGATGCAGGGTATCTAAGACAAACAAAATAGTCTCTCACACAAAATCACACACAAATGCCGCAAAAGGTATGGTTCAATGGAAAAGACTATAAAAACGAAAAAGGACTAACAAGCTGAAATCGCTCACTAGTCCTTTTGATATCAATGGTGACCCCGGCAGGAATCGAACCTGCGACACCAGGATTAGGAATCCTGTGCTCTATCCCCTGAGCTACGGGGCCACTCTGATCCGTTTTTAGTGGACGGAATAATACTCAAGTTTTTGATTTTCGCAACATCTTTTCAAGCACACTCTCTTTAGCACTCTTTCCCCTCGAGCAGATTACATTTTAACCCCGTGGTACTACAGAACCTCACCATTCGGGAAAAGGGTTTCTCCGTCTTTTATGTCTTCTGTTGGAAAAGCCTGCTTTTTTGAATGGCTGTTAATAACGCAGTTACGTCCAATTGATTTACCGGCAGGAATCTTCGCCCTTCTCCCAATTACTGTGATACCTGTATACAGGTGTTTGGGATATTGCCTGTTGATTACTTTATGCCCATTACCTGCGCCAACAATGGCATCCTCTCCCACTTCTACATACTTATCCAAAATGGCAAGATCAACAACCGCATCTTTTCGTACCACACAGTCCTGGAAGAGTATGGAATCTCTCACTATCGCACCTGATTCAACAACTACTCCAGGTGAAAGTATTGAGTTTACAACTGTACCGTGAATAGTACAGCCTGCAGAAATCAGGGAATTCTGCATCTGTGCTCGGGAACCGAACCTGGCGGGTGGCCGGTCAGTAGTCCTTCCATCAGACTCGACATTGGTCATAATCTTCCATTGCTGTGGTGAAAGTCCACTGTCAGATTTCAGGATATCCATATTAGCTTCCCAATAGGCCTGAATAGTTCCAACATCGCGCCAGTATCCATAAAATGGATAGGCAAACACATTATTATTCTCTATAGCATATGGAAGCAGGTGCATACCAAAGTCAATCTCTGTCTTGTCACGGGCCAACGTATCAAGCAGGTACTGACGGTCAAAAACATAAATACCCATTGAGGCAAGATTTGTCCGTGCCACTTCTGGTTTTTCTTCCCACTCTATAATGCGGTTATTCGAATCGGTAATACCTGCACCAAATTGGTGAATCTCACTTTTCGGGACTACCATCATAGCCACAGTAACATCCGCTTTTTTACTACGGTGATATTCCAGCATCACATCGAAATCCATATGATAAATATGATCACCGGAAAGAATCAACACCTCATCTGCGGGGTTGGATTTAATAAAATCAATATTTCTGCGTACTGCATCAGCCGTTCCCTTATACCAGTCAGACTCTTTATTGCCTGTCCTTGGTGGAAGTATTTTTACTCCCCGGCTTCTTCCCGTAAAGTCCCATGCAGTACCCGAACCAAGATGATCCATCAAGGACAGTGGCTTATACTGGGTTAACACACCGACCTTCTTCAGACCTGAGTTGGTAACATTACTTAGGCTAAAATCAATAATACGATATATTCCGCCAAAAGGTACTGCCGGTTTGGCACGGCTCTGGACCAGAAGATTGAGCCTACTGCCAACGCCACCGGCCAACAGCAGTACCAAGGTCTGTTTTGTGCTTTTCATCTCAGCACCTCCCCTGCCAGAATATGCTTTATCCAACTTCCTGCCTTGAGTTCCGGCCAAATTGTGGCACCTTCCTCAACAACAGTCTGCTCCGGTATGTTATTATTCCAACCAATAACACTTATATTCTCAGCCTTATGACCCGCCTCGGCACCGATAATAACTCCATCGCCATAAACGGTATTTACATCAGCAACAACCTTACTGAGACGACAATTGCAGCCTATTTCATTATTGAAAAAGAGAACAGAATCTTCCACAACGCTGTTTTTACCGACTTTCACACCTGGGAAAAGTATAGAGTTCCGGACTGTTCCCTCAATATGGCAACCATTGTAAATCAAACTATTCTGCACTGAACTGTAATCTCCAACAACGCTAGGCTGAAAATCACGGATATCACGGTGATCAAGATTGGTTCTAAATCCCCACTTCTCAAGATCTATCAATGGTGAATCACCAAGGAGGTCCATATTGGATTGCCAATATTCATTGATAGTTTTAGTGTAACCCCAGTAACCGCAGAATTTATAACCGTAGATTTTATAGCCGGCCTCCATCATCGCAGGAACGATATCACGACCAAACTCGTACGAGCTATCGTCCTGGTTTTGGCGAAGCATGGTGTACAAAACCTCTGGTTTAAAGCAAAGCACAGTAAGAGAGATCCAATCAGATTGTGGGTTATCCGGCTTCTCCCAGTAGTTAGTCACCCGCCCACCACGCTCACCATCTTCATCATCAAGAGCGGCTATACCAAAGCGGTGAACATTTTCTTTATTCACTTTGATAAATGCCATGGTCAGGTCAGCATCTTTTTCCATGTGATAGTCTATCATTTCAGAATAATCCATATGATAGATATGATCGCCAGAGAGTATCAGGATATTCTCTGGAGCATGGTACTGGACGAAATCGAGATTTTTATGTACAGCATCTGCAGAACCTCGATACCAATCTTTGTGGTTTGAGCCAATATACGGTGGCAGAATAGAAATACCACGATTACGCCCCAACATATCCCAAGCCGCACCAGTTCCTATATGATTAATTAACGAATAACTTCGATATTGGCTGAGAATTGCAACCTGCTCGATCCCCGAATTCATAAGGTTACTTAACGGAAAATCGATAACTCGCCCAAAACCACCAAATGGCAGGGCAGATTTGGGGCGGCCATAGGTCAGGACGTCAAGTTCATCAACCCGTCCTCCAGCCAGAATCATTGCTAACGTGGTAGGTTTCAGCATCTGATCTCCTGTGGGAAATACCAGCCTTCATTACTACAAAAGCCTAAACAATTGCACCATCAGCAGGTTCAGGTTGAACCTGCTGATGCGTTTAACAACCAGTACTCAGATATGCCTCATAATGAGTCGTTTGAGGTAGACTGACGTGAACTCTTTGTCTCCCAAATCTAGATTTTTGAGAGGGACTTCTGCACGGGCAGCCTCTTTGTGCCCACCAGCAGAGCCAACACTGCCAAAAGTTCTGCTGGCTAGCTTTCCAGCACTTTTACGATAGCCGTCACAACGAAAAATAACTACCAGTTTTTCGCCATGAATCCCGGAAACAAAAACCCAGTCAATCTCGCCAACATGATTAAGAAAATCTGCTATAATAACTAGCACATCTGGACTTCTGACCCTACCTACATGTGTATAGTACCGGCGCTTCGAATACTTCAATTCCTGAAAAGCAATATTGAAATATTTTAACTCGGAACGTCTGAGATCAGTCAACTCAAATTTACGGACGAGATCACGGTTGGCTATATTAAAAAGGTACCGAAAAGCAATACCGTCAGCAAGCAATGACTTCTTTTCAAAATTCTGAGTGTCAACTTTAATGGCATAAAAAAGTGCCGTTGCCAAAGATACCGACGGTTTCATGTTCGCAGCGCGAAGATACTCAACCATCATGGTTGATGCTGAACCATAATCAGATCGGATATCAATGAATGGTGCATCCCAGGCACCACTTACTGGGTGATGATCAATAATGACGTCGACCTTCATCTTCTCAAAGCAAGGCAAGTGACTGGGCTGGGAGTCAACCATTACAATTTTAGAATAATCTCCTATTTTAACATTGCCATACCTTTCAAGAGGAATCTTAAGACGTTCCACCATGGCAACATTATTCATGCGCCGAATTTCGTTCGGATGGGCAATGACAACATTTTTCACCCGATATCTCAAAAGCCTCTTTACTGCAAGAGCGCTGGCAAGAGCATCAGGGTCTGCATTAATAATTACCAGAACATCATCATCTTTAGTAAATATGTCCCAAAATGCATGTAGCCTGTCTTTAGCCGAGCATCTATTTGGAATTATATTGGAATTTTCGTTGGAGTTTTGTTGGTTTTTAGCCATTCACTGTAACTGTGACATGCCGATGTTCACCAGAGTATCTGTGTAAGTCCTGATCAAGTTAATTCAACAGATCAGCGCTCAAGAGCCTATAAAAGACCTTTGGCCCAGCCAGAATAACTCCGTAGCCTGCTCCTCATCTTCCACTCCACCTCTATGGTGGAATGTACAGATAGAACAGCAAAAAACGGTATGCCAGTCATCTCCTGTAAAATTCAGCTCTAAGACACGTGTTACACAGTGTCTTTAAAGCGGGTAAATACTGACGATAGCGTGTAAATACAAACATTTCTACGTTCATCCAGCATATCTGAAAATCTGCAATATAGCACACCAAGCAAAAAAAAATCAAGGCTTTGAACCTGACCTCCCAGTCAGTTCTTTGTTCTCGTTGAACTCTATCACCAAAACAGGCAACAACCCGTACAAGTCCTTCTCCTTGACGAGACACCATGATAATGGTACCTAACGTAAATAGCATGGTAACACTCATTAACTGCTACATTGAAAACTCCGACACATTAAAAACAATCACATATCAATGGGTAAGGTAATTGCAATAGCTTTTGGTGGAGCTGCTGGGTCGCTGAGCAGGTATGGTATAGCCCTCGTCGCCAGCCGTATAGCCCATCCTAACTTCCCCCTTGGGACGTTAATTGCCAATTTTTTAGGTTGTCTACTGATCGGTTTCTTCTGGAGCTGGTTTGATAGGGTACACATTAGCAATGAATTCAGACTTTTTCTTTTTACCGGTTTCCTGGGCGGTTTCACTACCTTTTCAACTTTTGCCCGCGAGAGCATGCAATTTTTCAAGTCTGGCGAACCTCTCCACGCCTTTGCCTACATACTGACCAGCAACATCCTGGGTATTGCTGTGGTAGCTGCTGGATTCATCCTCGCTGAACGCCTTTTCCGCATGTAATGCCCACCCTCTAGCATAGTTTCTGGAAAATAGACACTCTGATTTTAGTAAGGAATAATGTGAAGCTACTCGACAAGTATTTGTTAGGACAATTTATAAAGCATTTCTGTACAGTTACTGTTGGATTTTCTGCCATTTACCTATTGGTCGACTTTATTGAAAAATTCGACAACTTTAGCAGGGCAGGAAAATCTTTCGGGCTAGCCATGAAATTTTTTATGCTAAATGTCCCCTTCATAATTGACCAACTGGGGCCAATTCTTATTCTTCTGTCAGGCGTCATCAGCCTAGGAATCCTTAATCATTCTCATGAGCTTAATGCCTTAAAAGCTGGCGGTATACCCTTAAGTAAAATTATCAGGCCACTTTTTATAGGCGCATTCCTGCTCACCGGCACATTCATCGCTGCCGCGCAATGGCTTTTACCATACACAATCCCCACAGCAAGCTCTATCTGGAACGAAGAAGTCAAAGGAAAATTGCCACTCGGAATATATCGTAATGGCCGTTACTATTACAAAGGTACGGAAGGCTTTTATTCTTTTGAGCGACCAAATCCCAAGAATATGATTTTTAAGAATTTTTCGTACTCCAGGTGGGATGATATGTATAATACTAAATCACTACTTGTGGCCCAAAAAGCCAAATGGAATAAAAAGAACAATCAGTGGATATTTACTGGAGTTCAAACCCAAGAGTTACAGGATGATGGCCACTACCTGATTGACAATTACTCTAAGCAAACATTCACACTTCCAGAAACCCCTACTGACTTTGTTGTTCCCGATGAGGCATCTGCAGAACAGTCCCTTACCGGTCTTTACAAGGCTATCAAAAAGGCTAAAACCGAGTGGCAAAAGAACCGTGCGTGGACCAATTTCCTGAGTCGTTTATCGTACCTCCTGCTCGGTCTGCCACTTCTGGTTCTAGGCCTGCCTGTGCTACTTTATTGCTATAAAAAGTGGGGGCGTGATCTCTACATAGCCATCCCTGCCAGCTGCGGTATTGCTTTTCTTGCGTGGGGAATTTGGGGTGCATTACAATCACTTGCGGGCGCTGGCTACTTACCACCTTTACTTGCAGCCACTGCTATCCATATTATTTTTTCCATTTCAGGCATCATACTGCTCAGGAAAGAGGACCAGTAAAGGCCTTATATCATGGTCAGCGATATAGATAAATTACAGAGCACCATATATTCAACAACTATGGACAGCTGGTCCACAAGCATTACGCGTTTACTTAATGCCGCAAAGCTGTCGGAACAGATCACTGGGAAAAATACGATTCTTATAAAACCCAATCTGGTAGAAGCTATTGATCCTCCTGTAACGACTCCCGTCAGCCTAGTAGAAAACCTCATTATCTTTCTTCGAAAGATTTTTCCAAACGGTGAAATACTCATTGGTGAAGGTACAGGGTCAATAGACTATGAGACCAGTCATTGTTTTGAGGCACTTGGGTACACAGAAATGGCCGCACGGCTGAATACTGAACTACTTGACCTCAACACCATGCAGCTTGTGCATTTAAAGCGGCAAGTGTGCAAAAGATGGCCTGAAATATACCTACCTGATCTTCTTGATCAGGTTTTTCTCATTTCAGTACCAGTTCTCAAGGCACATTCTCTTGCAAAAGTGACCCTTACTATGAAAAACATGATGGGATGCGCACCACCTTCTCATTACCAGCAGGGTGGTAGCTGGGGAAAGTCGGCTTTTCACAACCGCATCCATGAAGCGATATTTGATCTAAATCGCTATCGTTCACCTGATTTCACATTGCTTGATGCAACAATAGGAATGAGCCAGGCACACTTGTGGGGGCCCCATTGCGACCCACCAGTCGGGTTGCTAGCAGCCTCGTACGACCCTGTGGCAATTGATAGTTATGGCTGCAAATTACTCAGCCGAAACTGGCGCTCTGTTGGCCATATTAATATGGCCCATGAAGTCCTCGGTTTTGCAGAACCCTTGGAAGTACAGGAGGTATGAGAAACACGCATAGCCCGAATTCCCAGGCAGCACAACTTGAACAGAGTACCCTTCATTACTTTTTTTCTCACAAGATATTCATGAGAAATGCAGGAGTGTTCACAAACAAAAAAGGCCAGCAGAATAACCTGCTGGCCTTTTTCATGTTTACTTGAGGAAACGTAGTGGGATTTATTGTGCTTTCTCTATCCCGAGTAAATCTACTTCGAAAACTAGTACTGAATTAGGCTCAATTTTCGGCATCACACCCTGATCACCGTAGGCCAGATCTGAAGGGATAACTAAACGGACTTTAGAACCAACAGGAATAAGCTGCAGTGCTTCGCCCCAACCTGGAATCACCTGATCTACACCAAAAACAACAGGCTCTCCACGACTGATAGAGCTATCAAATTCGGTGCCGTCAACGAGAGTTCCAACATAATCAACCTTAACCTGATCGGTGGCCTTGGGAATTTCACCCTCACCTTTTTTAATGAACTCATACTGCAGGCCAGACTCGGTTACCACAACACTATCTTTTTTCTTATTCTCTTCAAGGAAGGTATTTCCGGCAGTCATGTTTTTATCTTTCATCGCTTCCAATTCAGCAGCCTGACGGGCCTGAAGCAGCATTCCAAACTCTTTTTGAACAGCAATGATATCTTCCTGGCTCATTGCCAACTCAGTACCTGTATAGCCATCAGTCATACCGTAGACCAATGTCTCAAAGTCAATTTCCTCGCCAAGCCCTTTAAAATACTTACCAACGTCAGCACCCATGGCATAGCTCAGTTTCTTGTTGAAATTTTCAAGAGCTGGCTTCGTAACCGCCTCCTCAGCACTTAATAACCCAGGGACCATTAAAAACCAGACACCAAATAATGCTACTATCCGCTTCATACAAAAACTCCTTTTAAAAGTGAATGCGTTTGACTCTTGTTATTCCTGTTCACGCGTCCATACATTCCCAAACTTGCAGGTAATATCGGACACCACTTCGCAAACTTTCATATGCGCATGGGCATATATTAAACCCTACTCTATAACCTATCTCCGGCGAAAAAACACCGGATCATTAGGAATTTTTGCTATTGTTCAAAAGAGTATTGACAAAATACTCATGAGAAAGGTGGCTAAGACAGCACCTTTCTCAATCTATATAATCAGGGGAGATGGATACCTCGCTGTTGCGAACTCATTACACATTCGACAGCCGAATAGACTCTCTCTACAATATTGGCAATAGCGATGTAAGCACTACAAACACTAACTACAGGACGACAAGGGTAACACCCTGATTACGGCGGTTGAGATTAGAATCGTTCTTTAACTGTGGAAATCGATTCAGCAAATCTTTCACCTGACCATTCCTGCGGTGAAAGTCCTCACCCGCAATACAACGATCCAGCTCCCCTCGGCTACACATATACGCTAGAACCTTCCGGCATTCTTTGCGGATAGCGCCACCTTTCCCTGAAGAACCATAACCGTGGATAATAGTCAGGACTACAACCTGCTGAAACCGAGCATCACTAATGGCCATAGCCAAATGACTCATAGCCTGCTCGACAAAAGGCATACCCTTTTCAATATTCACAGTCCGATGGACAAATGGCCTGTTATTTCTCTCTACACCGGACTCCCCTTGGCTGCTACCGCAGAATCCACATCTCGGAAAATCTCCAACAAGGTCATTTCCACATATCTGACAGAGGCTCATTGAAAGGCCTCACCTACTGCTAACTGCACACAAAAACTCCTTAGCTGAGATCAGACTCTACGTACTGAAATTACATGTTCCATCTGTCGAATATGCTGCAGGATGACTTGAAGATGATCGAGATCCTGCACCTCCATAGTTATGTTCAAATCTGCAGTATCTTCCATGCTTGTATGCCCAGACAGGTCAACGATATTGGCATTGTCTGAACTTATCACAGCACTGATCTCTGCAAAAATCCCTCTCTTATTCTCCGACCGTATATGGATACTGACTTTGTAATGTTGATCCTTGATGCCTGACCACGAAACATCCAGCCAGCGATACGGATCAGTAGTCTGCAGATTGGCGCAATCACGTTTGTGTATCGAAACGCCTCGCCCTTGTGTAATAAAGCCAACAATTGGATCACCAGGCAAGGGGCTACAGCAGCGGCTGATTTTTATCAGCATGCCATCCACGCCATCAATAGAGATACCGGCTCTGCCGTCCTCAGCTTTTGGAGAGTGCTGCTGAAGGATTGTTGCGGCAAGTTCTTCTGCAGAAGCATCTGCCTTTTTTTGCTCATGTTCCTGAACAAGCTCAGGTGGTTGCAATGCTCTAACCAGTGACTGCACAGTGATGGCACCGTTGCCAACCTTAACAAGCATGTCATCAAGTGAATTGCAACGAAGCTCTTTTAAGAGGCGTCGAATATGGCCGCTCTTGATCATCTTCTTCAAGGTCGTATTGTACGCCTTGATTTCCCGATCACATATTTCACGGCCAAGTTTTAACGCTTTTTCTTTATCTTCCCTTCGTAACCAGGATCGAATCCTGGACTTCGCCCTGCTGGTCTTAACAATATCCAACCAGCCACGTCTCGGAGTCTGCGTTGGTGAGGTGACGATTTCAATGATATCACCATTCTGCAACTGATATTTCAGCTGTACCAACCGACCATTTACCTTGGCGCCAACACATCGATCACCAACCTGTGTGTGGATGGCATAAGCAAAATCAATTGGGCAGCTTCCCTGCGGAAATTCTTTAACATCACCGGCCGGAGTAAGTGCATACACATCAGGGTCATATAATTCGCCACGTACACTATCCAGGAATTCACGAGGATCTTCAACCTCCTGTAACGACTTAACCAGATTTTTCAGCTCACTGAACAATCTGGAATCTCGATCACTAACCTTCTGCCCTTCCTTATACGCCCAATGAGCAGCAACGCCCTCCTGGGCAACTCGATCCATTTGCTCAGTGCGGATCTGGATTTCGATAAAGTGTTCACGTGGCCCAACAACGGTAGTATGCATCGACTGATAGTTGTTTGCCTTGGGAACGGAAATAAAATCTTTTATTCTACCAGGCACCGGTGACCAGTTTGAATGGACAATCCCGAGCGCCTCATAGCAATCCTTCAGTGTATCAACGATAATTCGGAAAGCAACTTTATCGTAGACCCTCTCCAAAGGGATTTTCTGGGCTATGAGCTTTTTGTAAATCGAATATGTATGCTTTGGCCGGCCAATAATGCGGGTCGGCGTAATATCTGATTCACCGAGTTTCCTGTGCAGAATTGCAATTACCTCATCAACATATTCCTGACGCTCTTTCAGGGAACTTTCCAGGCGTGAGTTGAGGTCATTATACTCCTCTGGGTAGATGAACTTAAACGAGTAATCTTCCAGTTCACGTTTAAGCCAATCGATACCTAAACGGCTGGCCAGAGGTGCATAGAGATCCATTGTTTCTTGAGCAATTTCAAGCTGAACATTACGGTCAACCCGATCAAGAACAAACATATCCTGAAGACGATCAATAAGTTTTACCAGTAAAACCCTAATATCTGCCGCGATCGCCAGCAGCATTTTTCTTACATTTTCGGCGTGGTTTACCAGTTTACTATTATACTGAACTTTATTGATCTTAGTGGAACCGGCAACAATTGCGGCAACATCTTTACCAAAGTCACGCTCAAGCTCCTCTATCTCAACACCTTCTTTTAATACGCCATGCAGAAGACCTGCCAAAACCGTATCAAGGTCGAGGTGCATGGAGGCCAATGTAGATGCAACCTCCAAAAGGTGAATAAGGTAGGACTCTCCGGAAAAGTGCAGTTTCCCCTTATGAACACGAGTGACAACCTCCCACGCTTTATCTATACGTGAAAGGTCCACTCCATGGAGATAGTTCGCGGTAAGTACTTTCAGCCCGCGTGGATTCAGCATCGATGAATACGACATAGCTTAACCAGCGTTCTAATCAACGCTCTAATTCCTCATTTATTCTGGACTGCAGCAAAGCTACAACATTCTCAGGAGATGCTTCTTCGGTAAAACCGTCACGACGACGTCTTACTTCGATCACGCCACTTTTAGTCAATGATTTTCCAACCGTGACCCGAAACGGCATACCTAAAAGATCAGCATCCTTGAATTTAAAACCAGGACGTTCATCCCTGTCATCGAGCAACACATCGACACCAATTTCCTGAAGTTCTCGGTACACTTTTTCAGCGGCTGCGGTGATCACTTCATCCTTACCACCCAAATTTAAAACTACAACCTGGTACGGTGCCAGAGGCAACGGAAAGATAATCCCGTTATCATCATGATTCTGTTCAATGGCTGCGGCAACGACTCGGCTTACACCAATCCCGTAACATCCCATAACAAATGGTTTTTCTTGGCCTTCACTATCCTGAAAAACAGCCTGCATCGACTCGGAATAGGATGTTCCAAGCTTAAAGATATGGCCAACTTCGATCCCTTCGGTTAGTTCAAGCCTGCCACCACACTCTGGACAAGGGTCCTCTGTGGTTATCTGCCGTAGGTCAGCGACAGCCTCGACCTCAAAATCCCGTCCAAGATTAACATTTTTGAGGTGGAAATTTTTCTCATTGGCACCGACAACAAAATTTCGCATTGCTGCAACTTCTTGATCTGCAAACACGCGAATCGTGATATTGATAGGACCCAGATAACCTGTTGGTACTCCAGTGGCATCAAACACCGCTTTATCATCTGCCAATTCAATATCAGCAGCACCAATGAGGTTTTTCAGTTTTACCTCTTCAACCTCACGATCACCACGCAATAACACTGCAACTGGTTTCCCGTCAGCGATATAGACCATGGTTTTCACAAGCTGCGAGGGAGCAATACTCATAAATTCACAGACGGCATCAACTTTACGCTTACCCGGAGTTTCAACTTTTACCAGCTCTGCAAAAGGATCAGCATTTTCCACTTTTGGCGCAGCCACCTGGGCTTTTTCCATATTGGCGGCATATTCACAATCCGTACAGATGACAATGGTATCTTCTCCAGTGGCAGCCAAAACCATGAACTCATGGGAAAAGCTGCCGCCAATGGCGCCGGAATCCGCCTGAACAGCCCTGAAATCAAGGCCACAACGTGTAAACACCTGTTTATAGGCCTCATACATTTTCCCGTAAGCAACTTCAGATCCGGCATCATCCACATCAAAAGAGTACGCATCCTTCATGATGAACTCCCGTCCACGCATCAGCCCAAATCGTGGACGAATCTCATCTCGGAATTTCGTCTGAATCTGATAGAGATTAATTGGCAGATCTCGATACGAATGTAGTTCACGACGTATAATGTCGGTGATCACCTCTTCGTGAGTAGGTCCAAGACAGGACTCACGCTCATGCCGATCATGAAAACGAAGCAACTCTGGTCCATATTTCTCATATCGACCGGTCTCCCGCCAGAGATCTGCAGGCTGAACCATAGGCATCATCAACTCTTGAGCCCCTGCCCGATTCATTTCTTCACGTACAATAGCTTCCACCCGGCGAATAGCGGCCAGGCCATAGGGCAGATAGGTATATACACCGGAGGTGAGCTTACGCATGAAACCGGCACGCAACATCAATCGATGACTAACAACCTCAGCCTCAGCTGGGTTCTCCTTCAGTGTGGGCAACAATAGTTGAGAATAGCGCATAGATCTTCCGTAATAGTAAATTGGCTAGGGAGTTATAGTATTACTTTGCCGAGACCTCATAAGAGATACCGGACAAAGAATTATATGTTGGGGGGGAATGTAGCAGATTTTCGGGATTTTTGCCCTTCCTCTTCTATTTTTTTCAACTCAGCCATGAATGTATCAAGAAGTTCATCCTCGCTGACCTTTTTAAAGATCTCTCCCTTTTTAAATATAATCCCCACTCCGTTTCCGCCGGTGACACCAATATCAGCCTCTCGGGCCTCCCCTGGTCCATTGACCACACAACCCATAACAGCTACTTTAATTCGTGTTTGCATGGTCTGCACATACCGTTCGACCTCTTCTGCAAGTTCAAATAGATTGATTCGGGTACGGCCACAAGTCGGGCAAGAGATGAGTTCAGGGCCTCGTTCTCTGATCTTGAGTGACCTGAGAAGTTCAAACGCAACCCTTACTTCCTCAACCGGATCACGGGTGAGCGATATTCTAAACGTATCACCGATGCCCTGACTTAGCAGGATACCTAAGGCCACGCTGGATTTTACGGTACCCGCAATGAGTCCTCCAGCTTCGGTTACTCCTAGGTGTAAAGGGTAATCTGTGAGTTTTGACAATTGCTGATATCCGCTAACGGTGGTCAGCACATCTGATGATTTTATAGAAATTTTCATCTCGTGATAATCAAGCGCTTCTATCATCCGAACATTACGGAGAGCACTTTCAATGAGTGCTTGAGGATTTTCAGGCGTGGGATATCCGTATAGCTTGAGTAGATCTTTTTCAATGGAACCACTGTTTACTCCAACCCGTATCGGCACCTTATGCAGCCTTGCTGCATCGACTACTTTTGCAAGTTTATCACTGCCACCAAGATTTCCGGGATTAATACGTATTCCCTGTGCACCATTTTCCATGGCAGCGATAGCCAGTCGATAATCAAAGTGAATATCTGCAATAAGCGGAATATGAATTTTATCCCTGATAGACGTAAATGCTGAAGCAGCCTCCTGATCTAAAACTGCTGCACGGATAATTTCGCATCCAGCCTTTTCCAGTTCAAGAATTTGCTGAATCGTCTTCTCAGTATCTCTGGTGTCCGTGTTGGTCATGGATTGTACGGAGATAGAACTACCACCACCAATTGCAACTCCACCAAGATCAATCCTGCGTGTCTGTCGTCGAATAATCATATTCTGTACATTCTGTTGTTAGAGTGCTCTGAACATTGATTGCCTTGACACAAGGCAAATTATTTTCAGGATAAGACTGCTTTTGCTTTATTGCTTTTTCGAGGACTTCATCTGCAGATTTAGCTCAGCATCCGAAGCTCGTACATAAAGAGGGACTGCAGAATTAACATCAAGAGTTTCATCTGTTTCATCCAGCTCTCCGGCAAGCAGACCAAGGGTCGCCGCTGAAGGACTCCAGAAATGTGCAGGTGCAAGGCTAAGGCTTTCACCAAGCTCAGATTGCCAATATTCACGATAGGTGATAAGGCCGTCACCTACCATCAGCACAGGTTCCGTTATTTGTTCAGCCAGAGACTCGGGGGAAACAGCAACAATTTCTGAAATTCGCTGAGCTCTACCAGTCTTATCACAACGATAAAATGCAGCATATACTTCTTTTTTCCTGGCATCAAGTACCGAACATATCAATCGAGAGTCCGTACAATTTGCCACAGCAAGATCCAGTGTTGAAACTCCATAGAGTGGTTTACCAGAGGCTGCGACAAGTCCTTTAACCGTTGCCATTCCTATACGCAGACCAGTAAAACTCCCAGGACCAAGCCCAACGGCAAAGCCGTGTAGTTCTTCTTTTGAAATTCCAGTGTCAACGAGTAATCGCTCAATAGCGACAAGGAGACGCCGGGAGTGCGTGACATTGCTTGAGATAGAAAGTAATCCCAACACTCTCCCATCAAGACGAGTTCCTGTTGTCAGAGCAACAGTGCTACATGGAGTGGCGGTGTCGACTGACAGAATGTATTTTGGTTCAGCAACCATCAGCTTAGCAACCGGAGAATATCATTATAAAAGACAAAGACCATAAGAGTGCCAAGCATAGCAAGACCTACCTGCTGGGCGATAATCTGAGCTCTCTCTTCCATTGGTTTTCTGCGAATAGCCTCAATGGTCAGAAACATCAGGTGACCACCATCAAGAACAGGGACTGGAAGAAGGTTAAGCACACCGAGGTTAACACTCAACAGCCCCATGAAGTACATAAAATTAACCCACCCTGCTTCCATCTGCTTTCCGGCTATCTGGGCGATAAGAATCGGTCCACCAAGCTCAGAAGCAGGAATGACCTGCTGAATTATCTTCATAAATCCAGTGACTGTAAGCATGATAAAGCCCCAGGTCTGCAAAGCAGCACTTTCAAGAGCACCCACCAGGCCAGTATTAACATAGCGAAGCTCATCAAAACGAACAATACCAATCATGTACCGTTCTTCAACCTCTTCTCCATAGATGTTTTTCACGCTATCTTTTTCCGGAGTGATCTCAAGTGGGACTTCCTCACCATCTCGTAAAACGATCATTGAAATCGTATTTCCTCCACTCCCTTTCACACCTTCAAGGACATCAAGCCACTCTTGGGTTGCATTACCATTTATGCTGACAATGACATCATTCTTCTGCAATCCACCAACTGCAGCAGGTGATCCCTCATTAATATGACCAATTTTCGTTGTATCCACTGATTCTGGAACACCGTTGACCAGAAACAGTCCAAAAAACAACAGCAGCGTGAAGAGAAAGTTAAAAGCAGGTCCAGCAAACACGATGCCAAATCTCTGCCAGACAGTTTTATGAGAAAATGACACGGCACGGTCTGCAGAGGAAACATCCTGCTCATCAGGATTCTCCCCAAACATTTTCACATAACCGCCAAGCGGGATGGCTGATATCACATATTCCGTGTCCCCAACGACACGACCACAAAGACGTGGCCCAAAACCGAGAGAAAATTTGAGAACTCTCACACCGAAAAGCTTAGCAAAAAGAAAATGGCCAAGCTCATGAACAAAAATCAAAAGACCGAGAACAAGAATAAATGAAAAAACAGTATTCATAGCACCACAATAATCTAACAGGTATACCTGTATTTGAGTTGAAATCCAAAAGCAGCAGGCCTTAAACGTCAGGCGATTGCTACAATACGATGCTCAGCCGTACGACGTGCAGCAGCATCGGCTGCCAGTATGTCATCAAGAGAATCTTCACTACCATGATGTACAGTATTGAGTGTATGTTCTACGGTAGCAGCAATATCCGTAAAACCAATTTTTTCATGGAGAAAGGCATCTACCGCGACCTCATTGGCAGCATTCAGAACTGCCGGAGCAACACCACCAGTCCTGATAGCCTCAAACGCAAATCCAAGCGCAGGAAAACATCCGTAATCTGGTTCCTCAAACTGTAAATTCGAACACTGTGATAGCTGCAAAGATTTCAATTTCAAGGGCAAACGCTTGGGGTAGGATAAGGCGTATGCGATGGGGATACGCATATCTGGGATTCCTAGCTGGGCCATTACCGACCCGTCCTGATATTCAACGAGGGAGTGAACAACTGACTGGGGATGAACTACCACTTCGATATCTTCAACTGCAATATCAAAGAGCCACCGGGCCTCTATAACTTCAAGACCTTTATTCATGAGCGTGGCTGAATCAATAGATATTTTCTGGCCCATATCCCAGTTGGGATGATTAAGCGCCTGGGCCTTGGTAACATGTTTCAGCTGCTCTTTTGTTCGGCCTCTGAAAGGTCCGCCTGATGCTGTCAGGATAATCTTGGCCACATCTTCACGGTGGCCTGCCTCTAAGGACTGAAAAATGGCACTATGCTCAGAGTCAACCGGCAGCAACGGAACATTGTGTTTCGCAGCAGTCTCCATGACAATCTTACCAGCCATTACCAGGGTCTCTTTATTAGCAAGTCCAACAGGCTTACCTGCTTCGATGGCAGCCAGGGTTGGCAACAAGCCGGCGGCACCGACAATAGCAGAAACGGTAATATCGGCACTAGGAATAGATGCTACAGCTATATTGCCGGCAGGACCGTACATTATCCTTCCATGGTAATCCTTGGGAAGTAATTGTTTAAGCTTGGCGGCACATTTTTCATTAAGTACAGAAACTAGTTCTGGTGCAAACTCCAGGATCTGCTCAGCCATTTTGACAACATTACGTCCGGCAGCAAGACTAACGATCTTATATTGATCTGGAAACTGTCTAACTACTTCAAGAACATTTACGCCAATTGAACCCGTAGAACCAAGAAGTGCTATATACTTCATGTAACCCCCAAAAAGAGCAGCAGATAATACAACACTGGCGAAGCCAGTAGCAGGGAGTCGATTCTATCGAGAATCCCACCATGTCCGGCCAGTAATCGGCCTGAGTCTTTAGTACCTGTCCCTCGTTTAATTATAGACTCAGTCAAATCACCAATAATACCAACACCGGTTAACAGCATTGCAGAAGATATGATAAACAGCCACGGTACCTGTTCAAGCAAAAAAGAGGCACAAATTACCGCCATGAAGACACCAGAAATTAGACCACCCAATGCACCTTCAACAGTTTTCTTGGGGCTTATATATGGACATAGCTTCCTACGACCAAAAGCTGATCCAAAATAATAGGCGCCAGAGTCAGAACCAGCAGTAATAGCAGTCAAAATAATAAGCCAACTACCACCATTGGGAAGATATCTTAATTGCACAAGATACGCAGCGAGCACTCCTATATATATCACGCCAAATACCATTCTACTGTAACTCTCATACGTGTTATCAAAATGTGCATAACGAAGAATGAAGTAAAGGGTAACCATGAAAAAGGCGAGAAATAAGCCAAACTGCAGGGGAATGAACGTTGTTACAGGAGGAGAAAAAAGAACCGGCAAACATATTGCTGTGATGAGATAGATTCGAGAGCTAACGCCGATTTTTCCTCTACAAATCATTTGCAGATATTCATTGGCACCAATAGCAGAAACACCTAGCATTACAAGGTAAAAAAAAATGGCGGGGCCTTTCACCAATAACATGACCCAGGCAACGGCAAGCAAAATTCCCGGGAGAGTGCGTTTCATACATCACCTTTCTGTAAGCTGGGCACTGGTCTTTCCAAAACGGCGTTCCCGGTGCTGAAAATCAGAAATTGCGTCTATAAACTCTTTACGACGAAAATCCGGCCACATAATATCGGTAAAATATATTTCAGAATAAGATGCCTGCCAAAGAAGAAAATTAGAGAGGCGCGATTCTCCTCCGGTTCGGATCAGCAAATCCGGATCGGGTGTCCCAGTAGTGTAGAGATGTTCCTCAATATGCTTGGCTGTAATGTCTTCTGGCCTAAGCTCTCCCTGGGCGCACCTTCTGGCTAAATGCTGGGTAGCCCTGGTTAATTCGTCACGTGAACCATAACTTAATGCGAGGTTCAAGGTAAGCTCTGAATTATTGGCAGTCCTGGAAATTGTATCCTGCAATTGAAGCCTTGTACTTTCAGGGAGGCGATCAATATCACCAACACAACGCAGGCGAATATTGTTTTTCAACATCCTGGAGAGCTCGCCCGAAAGATAATTCCGAAGAATGGACATTAGTCCACTCACTTCCTGCTCGGGTCGGTTCCAGTTTTCTGATGAGAAGGCATATAACGTCAGGAATTCAATCCCTAATTCACGAGCTATTTCGACAATGTTCCTGACAGAATCTGCGCCTGCTTTATGGCCGAAAAGCCGCGGTTTATTGCGTTTGACAGCCCAACGACCATTACCATCCATTATAATGGCGATATGACGTGGCAAGCGGGTTTGGTCTATATCAGCATCGATGACCATGATCCTCCAAGAGGTTAGTAATTCTTTTTTTATAAAAGACGATAAAGGAGCTAACGCTAAACTTCCATCACCTCTTTTTCCTTCGAAGCGGTAACCTCGTCAATCTGCTTGATATAGCTATCAGTTTCACTCTGAGCTTCATCCTGCAACTTAAACAAATCATCTTCAGAAATTTCCTTGTCTTTTTTCTGCTTTTTCAGGGTGTCTATTGCATCTCTTCTAACATTTCGAATTGCAACTCGAAATTCTTCTGCAATTTTTTTAACCTGCTTAACGAGATCTTTACGACGTTCTTCTGTCAATTGCGGGATATTGAGACGAATAACTTTTCCATCACTCATTGGAGTCAGCCCAATATCAGACTTAAGAATAGCCTTTTCAATAGCTGGAACCATCTGAACATCCCATGGCTGAATAGCAATCATTCGGCTTTCAGGAATAGTCAATGTACCGACCTGATTTAATGGCATAGAACTGCCGTAGGCATCTACCTGGATCCCATCCAGAAGGGAAATAGAGGCTCTTCCAGTACGAACTTTTGATAGCTCGTTTTTGAAAGATTCAACGCTCTTTTCCATTTTCTCCGCCATCTCAAATATCACATCACTCATGCTGTCACCTCTGATTTATATGAAGAAGTATTTCAGGAATGGATCAGGGTTCCTACGGCTTCACCTGATATTGCTTTTTTGATGTTACCACTCACAGCCATATTGAGAACTTTTATAGGCTTATTATCTTCCTTGGCAAGTGCAATTCCAGCAGCATCCATAACCCTTAAACCACGCTGAAGGACTTCGTCGTAGGAAAGATCATCAAACTTAACTGCATCTGGATAAATAACCGGATCTTTATCATACACACCATCTACTTTGGTTGCCTTAATCACAAGGTCAGCATCTATTTCTAACGCCCTAAGGACTCCAGCAGAATCAGTAGTAAAATAAGGATTTCCAGTTCCAGCTGCAAAAATTACTACTCGTCCCTTCTCAAGGTGTCGAACTGCACGGCGCCTGATATACGGTTCGCAGACTGATTGCATTGGAATAGCGGACATAACCCTGGTAATGACACCTTCTCTCTCAAGTGCATCCTGCATTGCCAGACTGTTCATAACTGTAGCAAGCATTCCCATATTATCTGCAGTGGCGCGGTCCATACCTTTACTGGCACCTGCAACTCCTCTGAAAATATTACCTGCGCCTATAACAAGACCGGGCTGAACTCCCAACTCAACAATTTCTTTGATTTCATTTGCAACAAAATCGAGAACATCTGTATTGATTCCATAAGAATCATTACCCATCAAGGCTTCGCCACTTAGCTTCAGAAGGATTCGCTTATACTCTATCTGCATTCTGTATGCCTCTCTGATTTTTGTTAAGGTGGGAGTTGATCACAAAATACGCCCGACCAACAGTCTCTAGGAGGAGAATGTCGGCCGGTTACCAGAAAGAACCTATTCGGCTCCAACTTGGAAACGAGCAAATCGTTTAATGGAGATGTTCTCTCCCATGGTAGCAACGACTTCATTCAATTTGTCCTGCACTGTAAGATCAGGGTTTTTTACAAATTTTTGTTCAAGAAGTGTAATTTCTGCTATGAACTTTTCAACTTTCCCGCCTACCATTTTTTCTACAATGGCTTCCGGCTTTCCAGAGTCAAGCGCTTGCTGCACATAAATTTCTTTTTCACGAGCAATAATCTCAGCAGGAATTTCCTCTCGAGAAACGCCTACAGGATTAACTGCTGCAACATGCATAGCAACATCTTTAGCAAACTCTATAAAAGCATCAGTCTTAGCAACAAAATCGGTTTCACAACCTAACTCGACCATAACTCCAAGTTTACCGCCTGCATGAACGTAAATACCAATGGTACCTTCACTGGTAGCTCGACCGGCCCTCTTAGCAGCAACGGCTAGACCTTTTTGACGAAGAAGATCTACTGCTTTTTCTAAATCTCCATCAGTCTCTCCTAGAGCCTTTTTACAGTCCATCATGCCTGCAGCGGTCTTATCTCTAAGTTCTTTAACCATCTGGCTTGTAATTTTCATGGCATATCTCCTTACAAGTAACGCCTAAAGCGTATTGATTTCTATCCTGCGCTCCTCTTTACTCTAAGCTTCACCAAGTAAAGAGTTAACAGATGTATCATTTTTAACTGAACACAACAAAAGGGGTAGTCATGAGACAAACCCCTTCATTGTAGTTCCTGAAAGCAACTAGGCATCAGGAATATTTAAAAACTACTCCTGAGTCTTCTCAGCCTCTCCAGCCATTTCAGATCCTGTATCGGCCATGGCGGCTGCCATCGCTTCATCAGAAGCATTATCACCGTCACGTTGAGCCTGTCCTGTCAAAATTGATTCAGCAACATACTGACTGATCAGACGAATCGAGCGGATTGCATCGTCATTTCCAGGAATAACGAAATCAATACCGTCAGGATCACAGTTGGTATCTGCTATCGCAACGACGGGTATTCCTAATTTCTGAGCCTCATTGACTGCAATAGCTTCTTTTTTAGGATCAACTATGAATAATACAGATGGAAGATTGCGCATGTCTTTGATACCGCCAACGTTACGCTCGAGCTTAACACGCTCTTTTTCCATAAGTAGGATTTCTTTTTTTGGAAATCTATTAATTGAACCATCAGCCTGCATTGCTTCAATTGATTTTAAACGGTCAATTGATTTTTTAATGGTCTGAAAGTTAGTGAGCATTCCACCAAGCCAGCGGTGATCAATGTAATACATCCCACAACGACGTGCTTCCTCATTGATGATTGACTGTGCCTGACGTTTAGTACCTACAAACAGGACAGTACCACCCTTCAAAACATCTTGGGTTATGAATTCACATGCTTTATCAAAAAGTTTTTTAGTCAGATCAAGATTGATAATATAAATGCCATTACGCGGACCATAAATATATGGTTTCATCTTTGGATTCCAGCGTCTGGTCTGATGACCAAAGTGTAGTCCAGCCTGCAGCATGTCTTTTACTGTAGCATTAGCCATAATTACCCCTTTCTGGTTAGGCCTCCATCTTCTATAATTACCTGATTAAGTTATTAATCAAGGTAACACCAGGTAGTGCGAAGATGTGTGTGTTTTAAGCGCTCCACCATGGATCACTTATTTATAAAGAACAACTTCTCTTTTTAACATGAGAATATACAGTTTGCAAGACCCTCTATCAGTATCAGGCAACAAAACTCATTTTTCTCACTTCTTGGTAAGTGATGATCTTCCTGTAAAAATCAGTTTGAGCCAGTCAAAACCGAACTTCAACAGCTCTTCATCACTTCGTACAATAGCTCTTTTCCTGTCTCTCGCAATTTTAAATTGGTCAAGAAGATTCTCGGCAATGACAAGTTCCCTGAAGCGATCGATATTATAACAAACCATGAATGCTAATTGTTGCTTGGGTCCTCCAGCACCTTCACCTTCCCAGGGATTAGATCGAAAGATAGTGTCAAGATCAGTCCACATTTCATTATATGTATTATACTGCTCAAGACGCTGTTCTCTGATATACTCCTTTACAGTATATCTTTGACTTTCTTCATGTCCCTTGCAATAGTCATGATGGGCTAAAAAGTAATGTTCTCGTGGACCTTTGCGTGATACCTGCCGTGCTACGGCACGTTCCAAGGGATAGGTCCTGCAATCCGTTGGACGATTCTCATAAACAGAACAACCTTCAGGTTTGAGAAATGGGCATTCCCCTTGCCCCTCGTCTGTCAGAGCAAGCATCACTGTCGGAAAAAACGGATTATCGCCTTTTACAATACGACTATAATTGTACATAAAATGCTCAGATGAAACTTGCAGTGCATTTTTCAATTGAATTACGTCATAAGGATAAAGAACCAAGTCCACTTTTTTACAACAAACGGTAAAACATGAGACCCCTGGGTGACATTTAAACGGAAAAGTATCTGTGCCAAGTGGGACCATGTTTTCTGCAAAACTATTTTTTTCTGTCATAATACATACCCTACGATACCAATACAAGATCGGCCTTAAACAAAAATAGGCTGATTAGAGTATGTACTCTAATCAGCCTATTTAATTACCTATTGGGAAACTATGAGATCAGTTCTCTTCTGAACTGGCAATAGTCTCTTCATATCCAACAAGCTCAATAATTGCCATTGAAGCAGCATCACCCTTACGGATACCAGTCTGGAGGATTCTTGTGTATCCACCATTACGATCCGCAAACTGATCTTTGATGCTGCTAAAAAGCTTATGAACTACATCTTTGCTGCGGATATAAGAAAGAGCCTGCCTACGAGCGTGCATGTCTCCGCGTTTTGCAAGAGTAATCATTTTTTCTGCAATTGGACGAAGTTCTTTGGCTTTCTCATGCGTGGTTACAATTCGCTCGTGTTCAAAGAGGGAGGTAACCATATTTCTGAACATCGCTGTGCGATGTGAGCCAGTTCGGCCTAGTCTTCTACCGGAATGTTTATGTCTCATGTGCCTATCCTCAACATACCCGAATGGAAGGATCCATCCAAGAATGACTCAGGGTTCTAAAGTTATAGTAAAGGCTCCTGCCTTACCCCAGATTTTCTTCTCTTTCGCGGTCGCTCGGGCGAACCCACTTTTCAAATTTCATACCGAGTGTAAGGTCCATTTCTGACAATAGAGCCTTAATCTCGTTAAGGGACTTACGCCCAAAATTCTTTGTTTTCAGCATTTCCTGATCAGTCTTCTGTGCTAGATCTCCAATATAATTGATCTCAGCATTTTTCAGACAATTCGCAGAACGTACTGACAGCTCCAAATCCTCAACTGGTTTATCCAGGTACGGATTCAGGGGCTCACTGCTTTGTGAATCGTCCTCTGCCTTAGCAGGTTCAGCTTTTTCTTCATCAAAATTAATGAAGATCGACATCTGATCCTTAAGAATCTTAGCAGCATAAGCCAAAGCATTTTCAGGTTTAACACTACCATCAGTCTCAATCTCTAGCGTCAACTTATCATAATCAGTTTGCTGACCTACACGAGCCTGAGCCATGTAATACTGAATTTTCCTGATCGGAGTAAAAATCGCGTCAATTGGTATCTGACCAATCGAAAGATCATCTTTATTCTGTCTTTCTGCAGGTTGATATCCTTTTCCCCACTCAACAGTAAGTTCAGCGCGAAAGCTAATATCTCCGGTCAACGTGCAAATGACCTGCTCAGGATTCATGACCTCGACATAACCAGACCCCTGGATATCTGCAGCAGTCACTTTCCCAGGACCGCTTGTATCGATAATTACAACCTGCGAATCCTCTGAATTTAGCTTAAGACGTACTTGCTTGATGTTCAGAATTATCTCACTGACATCCTCCATCACATCTTTCAGAGTTGTAAACTCGTGAAGCGCACCTTCAATTTTAACAGTGGTAATCGCCGCACCCTGAACAGATGACAGAAGTACTCGTCGCAATGAGTTTCCGATAGTGGAAGCGAATCCCCTTTCAAGTGGCTGACATACAAACTTACCGTAAGATTCGGTATGCTTATCTCGGTCAATCTCAATTTTCTCGGGTTTGATTAGCTCGCGCCAGTTACGGTAATATGGTATTTTTTCTTCGGCAGCTTGCGTCATAAGTTCCTTCTTTGCGTTGCTGTTAGCTGTTTTCGTATTCGCCGTATGTTAGAGGTACATTTTATATTCTAGAAGTGTGTACCTTCAACCCAGCGATGCTTTTCCGAACGCTGACAAATAATAAACAGATAACTCCCTCTATAAGAAGGAGCCATCTGTCACATACAAAACTGCTATTATTTAGAGTAAAGCTCAACGATGAGCTGCTCCTGAACAGGCATGGTCAACTCTTCCCTGTTAGGGAAGGCTTTAACGGTAGCTTTGTAATTGTCTTTATCGAGCTCAACCCAGGAAGGGACGCCCCTGCGTGCTACAGCTTCGAGATTTTCATTAAGTAGTGCATTAGCCCTGCTCTTCTCTTTTATAGTGATAACATCACCTTCAGAGATGAGAAAAGACGGGATATTCACTTTGCGACCATTGACCAGAATGTGCTTGTGCCGAACCAACTGCCTGGCCTGATTACGAGAGGATGCAAATCCGATACGAAAAATTGCGTTGTCCAGACGTCTCTCAAGCAGGACAAGCAAGTTTTCACCGGTAACCCCTTTCTGCATCTCAGCTTTAGCGAAGGTCAAACGGAACTGACCTTCCAGCATGCCATACATTGCTTTTACTTTCTGTTTCTCGCGTAACTGAATTGCGTAATCGGAAAGTTTCTTGAACCGTGCCTGACCGTGCTGCCCAGGCCCAAACGCTCTGCGCTCAAAGGAGCACTTATCAGAGTAACATCTGTCACCCTTGAGATACAGTTTAAGATTTTCGCGTCTGCAACGACGACATGCAGCACCTATATTTCTAGCCAACTTTGGCCTCCATTATGTAATAATATTTTCTAAATTCGCTTTAACGTTATTATACGCGTCGACGCTTAGGAGGTTTACAGCCGTTATGAGGGATAGGAGTAACATCATAAATTCTGCTCACCTCAAAACCGGTATTAATAAGCGCCCGAAGAGCAGCTTCTCGACCAGGTCCAGGTCCTTTAACTTTGACCTCAACCTTACGCATTCCGAAGTCAGATGCTTTCTTGGCTGCGTCAGCTACAGCATTTTGAGCTGCAAAAGGAGTACTTTTACGAGAACCCTTAAATCCGAGAACGCCAGCACTACACCATGACACCACGTTACCCTGCTTATCAGAGATGGTTACAATAGTATTGTTAAATGTGGAGTAGATAAAAACAATGCCTTCATGCACATTCTTTTTAACTCTCTTTTTGCTTCGTGCATCAGCACGCTTAGCTCCAGCCATATCTTACACCTGTTAATTGATCGTTTATTTTCGGCGTGCTGCTGCACCGCGGCGAGGCCCCTTTCGAGTTCGGGCATTTGTCTTGGTTCTTTGACCACGACATGGTAACCCCATACGGTGACGACGACCTCTATAACAACCAAGATCAGTAAGGCGTTTGATATCCATAGAAACTTCACGCCTGCGATCACCCTCAACCACATACTCTTCTTCAATGACCTTTCTAAGTCTATTAATATCATCACCATCCAGATCGTCACTGTTCATGGTGAAGGGAAGGTCTACTTTTGTAAGTATCTTCCGTGCAGAGGTAATTCCTATACCGTGGATATAGGTCAACGCTCTATCTAAATGTTTGTTTTTAGGAAGGTCAACTCCAGCTAATCGTGCCAAAACCTATCTCCTTCAAGGAAGTGAATATTTAGCGTAAAAAGTTTGATTATCCTTGCCGCTGCTTATGCTTTTTAACCTTACAGGATACGCGCACAACACCGTTACGCTTAAACACTTTACAGTCACTGCATATTTTTTTAACTGATGTACGCACTTTCATAATAGTCAAACTCTCTATTTTTTCTTTTTGGCGTTTTTTGCCCTGAATGTAACTCTACCCCTGCTCAGGTCATAAGGTGAGAGTTCAATTGTAACTCTGTCGCCAGGCAATATCTTAATAAAATGCATTCTCATTTTGCCTGAAATATGGGCTAGAACTTTATGTCCGTTATCAAGCTCCACCCTAAACATAGCGTTTGGTAGAGGCTCAATAATTGTACCTTCAACTTCAATAGCTTCTTCTTTTGCCATGGAGGCTCCTGAAAAAAGTAGATTTCAACTCAAAAGCGGGAAATATAACACAGCTCAACACAAAAGAGAAGCGTTATTTTTTCCGAATCAACAAAAGTTGTCACGTGAACTTAGAACCAACGGTCCATCATCTGTAACAGCAACGGAATGTTCAAAATGTGCTGATGATTTTTTATCAGCTGTAATAACAGTCCAACCATCCCGTAAAACTTTAACCTTGTATGTCCCCATATTAACCATAGGTTCTATAGCCAGGACCATTCCAGTAAGTAACAGTGGTGAACGTTCGCCCTGATGAAAGTTTGGTATTTCGGGACCTTCATGTAGGGCTGTACCAATCCCATGTCCAACAAATTGACGAACAATGGAGAAACCTTCACTCTCCACATAGTGCTGAACAGCCTTAGAGATATCAGCTATCCTGTTTCCAGGCTGTACTTGCTCTATTGCCCTGTCAAGTGACTCTTTTGTTACATCCAAAAGCCGCTGTTTTTCAGAATCTATTTTTCCTACAGGTATAGTGACAGCTGAGTCACCATAATATCCCTTAAACTTTACACCAAAATCTACGGAAAGAATATCACCCTTCCTTAGTTTTCTCTTACGGGAAGGAATGCCATGCACCACTTCCTCGTTAACAGAAACACAAAGACTTCCGGGAAAGCCACGATACCCCTTGAAAGCTGGAACAGCTTTACGCTTGCGGCAAAAATCTTCTGCCATTTGGTCAAGCTCAAGGGTGGTAATACCAGGTTGAACAGTATCCAGTAACATACACAATGTTTCCGCAACAATCATGTTGGCATCGTGCATGATGGCAATCTCATCAGTGCTTTTAACCACAATGGATTTACCACAACTCGGATCAGAACAGTTCACAACTTACTTCCTTCCCCGAATTTTTCCCTGCTTCATAAAACCTTCATAGTTACGCATGTGCAGGTGAGACTCTACTTGCGATATCGTATCTATTCCAACACCAACTACGATGAGCAAGGCAGTTCCTCCAAAGTAAAATGGAATATTAAACTTTGAGATCATTATGGTTGGTAAAATACATACTGTACTAAGATAAATAGCTCCGACAACAGTCAGTCTAGTGAGCACCTTATCTATAAATTCGGCAGTTTTTTTACCTGGCCTGATACCAGGCACAAAACCACCATTCTTCTTAAGGTTTTCAGCAACATCATCGGGCTTGAATGTGACCGCTGTATAAAAGAAACAGAAGAACACAATCATAAACGTGTAAATAATATAATAATAAACGGTTCCAGGTTGGAGAGCTGCAGATGCCTGTTGTACCCAATCGACCTGAATAAAACTACCAATGGTAGCCGGAAACATCATAATCGAGGAAGCAAAAATAGGCGGAATTACTCCTGAAACATTGATCTTAAGTGGCAAATGCGAACTCTGACCACCGTAGACCCTTCTGCCGACCACTCTCTTGGCATACTGTATTGGAATTCTCCTTTGTGAGGTCTCACAAAAGACAATAACTGCTATAACACCAAACATAAAAACTAGCAGCAGCGGTACAAAAAACAGAGCAATCTCACCAGCTTTTACAAGTTGTATAGAGTTAACAATTGCAGCTGGAACTCGTGCAACTATGCCTGCAAAGATGATAAGAGATATTCCGTTACCAATTCCACGCTCAGTCATTTGCTCTCCCAACCACATAATAAATGCGGTTCCGGAGGTTAGCGTGAGCATGGTCATAAGCTTAAATTCGATACCTGGAGTAAGAACAATAGCTTCTCCTCCAGGGCCAGTCATTCCTTCAAGTCCTACAGCGATAAATGTTCCCTGGATTATACTCAGAACAACTGTTCCGTATCTGGTATATTGAGTTATTTTCCTCTGCCCTGCTTGACCATCTTTTTTCATGGCCTCAAGCTGAGGGATAACCACTGTAAGGAGCTGAATAATAATCGAGGCACTGATATACGGCATGATACCAAGCGCAAAGATTGAGAAGTTTTCAAGTGCACCACCTGAAAACATATTAAACATTCCGAATAGCGTCCCGGCATTCTGTGCGAAGAAGTTTGCCAGAGCTTCGCTATTTATACCAGGAGTAGGTATCTGCACACCCATTCGGTAAACTGCGAGCATGATAAGCGTAAAAAATATTCGCTTACGCAATTCTGGAATGTTAGCAGCACTCTGCAATCCACTCATTATAAATCCCTATGAACAATCCAAACAAACCATAAAAGTAACTGCACAGAATCTGTATCTTATTCAGATACAGATTCTGCGATTAGTACTTCACCACCGGCGGCCTCAATAAGTTCCTTTGCTTTTCCACTTATCTTTTCAACCTGTACTTTGATAGGTTTAGTGACAGTACCGTTAGCAAGAATCTTGACAAGAGAGCCCTTTTTCACAACACCTGCATCTACAAGTGCCGCACTGGTGATCACATCGGAGCCTTCAAAAGCTTCGAGTTGGTCAAGGGATACAATAGTGTATTCTTTTCTAAATATATTAGTAAATCCACGTTTCGGCAAACGTCTTTGAAGAGGCATCTGGCCGCCCTCAAAGCCAGGTTTAACACCAGAGCCTGAACGAGATTTAAATCCTTTATGACCACGTCCGGCAGTTTTACCATGACCGGTTCCTGGTCCTCGACCAAGGCGCTTTCGCTGTTTTGTAGCACCTTCCTGAGGAGAAAGATTTCCTAAATTCAACATGTTATGCCTCCTCAATCCGGACAAGATGCTGTACTTTACCGAGCATTCCTCTTATCTCGGGAGTATCTTTCCGGGTAATAGTCTTATTCATTTTGGTGAGCCCAAGTCCGGTCAAGGTGGCAAGCACTTTCTTTGTGCTTCCTATTCCACTTTTGACCAGAGTAAATGTAATTGTCTCGGCCATCTGACTACCTTCTTTTTGGAAATTTATAAAGTGTTCTGTAGTAATAATTATATTAGCAATTCACAGAAAACTTGTTTTTAAGCTGTAATTTCTTCAACAGTCTTGCCTCTAAGTTCTGCAATAGTCTGAGCAGAACGAAGGCTGTGGAGTCCATCAAGTGTAGCTTTCACCATGTTGTGTGGATTATTAGATCCAAGACATTTGGTGAGCACGTTGTTTATTCCTGCAGCTTCAAGTACCGCTCGAACAGGGCCACCAGCTATAACACCAGTACCTTCAGAAGCTGGCTTAAGTAAAACTCGTCCAGCACCATAGCGGCCTATGATTTCGTGAGGAATTGAAACATCGGTCAGTGGAACAGAACGCATACTTTTACGTGCTTTTTCCACACCTTTGCGGATAGCCTCAGGTACCTGATTCGCCTTTCCAAGACCGTAGCCAACTTTTCCTTTACCATCTCCAACTACGATGATGGCACTGAAACTGAAACGTCTACCGCCCTTGACGACTTTAGCTACCCTGTTGATAAATACGATCTTCTCGATCAGTTCCTCAGTATTCTCAGCTTTGGAACGTTTGAAATCAGACAAGGGACACCCCCATAATATTTAATATCTTTAAAATTTCAGACCGCCTTCTCGGGCGCCTTCAGAAAGTGATTTTACTCTTCCATGGTAAATATACCCACCACGGTCGAAAACAACCTGCTCAATACCGGCTGCTTTTGCCCTTTCAGCGATCTTTATTCCGACTACTTTTGCAGCACCACGTTTTCCCTTCTCGTCACCAACATCAAATGTCTTATCTACAGTTGACATGGTAGTAAGGGTATGACCCGCTACGTCATCAATAAGCTGAGCATAGATGTGCTTGTTGCTCTTGAAGACTCTAAGACGGGGCCGCTCGCTTGTTCCAGTAATCTTCTTTCGAATTCGGCGGACACGCTTAGCTCTCGCTACTGTCCTGGGATTCGTCTTAGCCATAATTTTTACCGTTATATAATTTACCTGTAACGATGAACGTTACGAGAATTTATTATTTACCACCAGCCTTACCGACTTTCCGCACTATATGTTCGTCTTCGTAGCGAATACCTTTTCCTTTGTAAGGTTCAGGTTTTTTAATGCTACGAATTCGAGCTGCAGTAAGACCGAGAAGTTCTTTGTCAATTGATTGGAGTGTAATCTTATTTACACCCTCTACCTGCGCCTGAACCTCTGCTGGTAATGTAAATTCAACAGGATTCGAGTAACCCACATTGAGAGTCAGATTTGATCCGCTAACACTAGCCTTATATCCAACACCTTCAATAACAAGAACCTTTTTGAAACCGTCAACAACCCCTACAATCATGTTGTTGACTAGACTACGAAACAATCCTCTGAAAGCGTTCACTTTCCTGCTTTCTTCGCGAGTATTGATTAAAATTACATTATCCTGAAGAACAGCTTCAATCTCAGGACGAAGATCCATTTCAAGCTTTCCTTTGGTTCCAGTCACCGCTATATGCTGACCATCAATGTCAACTTTTACTCCAGCGGGTACAGGAATCGGTTCCTTACCAATACGAGACATTATTCCCTCCGTAATTTGCGAGACTACCAAACCTCACAAATGATCTCCCCGCCAGTGTTCAGGGCCCTTGCAGTTTTATCAGTGATGACGCCTTTAGACGTGGAAACTATAGACAACCCAAGTCCACTTAAGACTTTAGGTATAGCTCCAGCCTTAGAATATTTTCGAAGCCCTGGTTTACTTACCCTCTTGATGCCCCTGATAACAGGTTCTCCATTAGGGCCATACTTCAGGTTTATTGTAAGAGTACCCTGAACTCCTGCATCTGAAACCTGATAATCATTGATAAATCCTTCATCCTTTAACACTTTGGCCACATTGGCTTTAACGGTGGATGCAGGCATTTCAACGGTATCAAATTTAGCCATTACTGCGTTTCGTATCCTGGTCAGCATGTCTGCCAGGGGATCGCTCATTGACATAGCGAACACTCCTTATTCTGTATAAGTAATCGACAAATCTAACAAAGCTTCCAAACAGGCTACCAACTTGACTTTGTCACGCCAGTGATCTGTCCACTGGATGCTAATTTGCGGAAGCAAATTCTGCAGATGCCGAATTTTCTAATGAATGCGCGAGGACGACCGCATAATGGGCACCTGTTGTACTTTCGCACACTATACTTTTGTTTGCCTTGTGCCTTAGCAATTATGGATTTCTTAGCCAAAACGACCTCCAGATTTTACTTTTTATGAATCCTCAGTATAAATAAAAATACCGATGGTTATTTTCTAAAAGGCATCCCCAGCTTATTAAGCAGGTAGAAAGCCTCCTTGTCAGTCTTGGCTGAGGTCACGATCGTGATATTCAATCCCTTGATCTTATCGATTTTATCGTAATCAATCTCGGGGAAAATAATCTGCTCTTTCACTCCCATGGAAAAGTTGCCACGTCCGTCAAATGTCTTCTGGGACAAACCACGGAAATCTCTAACGCGAGGCAGAGCAATATTCACGAGTTTGCTAAAGAAATCGAACATTCTTTCGCCGCGGAGAGTAACTCTGCAACCAATAGGCATTCCTTCGCGTAGTTTGAAGGTCGCGATAGATTTCTTTGCTTTTGTAATAACTGCCCGCTGGCCGGCAATTTTAGTCAGCTCTTCAGCAGCACCTTCCACAATTTTCGGGTTCTGAACAGCTTCTCCAAGCCCCATATTAAGAACAATTTTCTCAATATGAGGAATTTCCATGGCATTTGAATAGCCAAACTCTTCTTTGAGCGCTGGAACGCACTCATTTATATATAAATCTTTCAGCGCACCCATGTATAACTCCTAGCGTAAGCCTTATCGTTTCTATGATTTCTTCTCGATGGACTCGCCGCAGCTTTTGCAGACGCGAATCTTGGTTCCATCTTCGAGCATCTTCTTCCCAATACGACCAGTCTTGGTACATTCAGGACAGATAAGTTGAAGATTGGATACATGAATCGCCGCCTCTCTTTCTACAATCTGACCTTGCTGGTTCATATCGGTCGGCTTGGTATGGCGCTTGATCATATTAATACGCTCAACAATCGCCTTATTCTTCGCTGGCATGATCTTGAGGATTTTTCCTACACGACCTTTATCTTTACCAGCGGTCACTTCAACCTGATCATCTTTTTTCAGGTATGTTCTACCCTGTCTCATTTTCAATACCTTTATTCAGTCAATGTATCTCAATGTCGAGAACTATCTGGAATAGCTTAAAGAACTTCCGGGGCCAATGAAATAATTTTCATGAATCCCTGATTTCTGAGTTCTCGCGCAACCGGCCCAAAGATACGTGTACCAACCGGTTCACCGGAGGATGAAAGCATTACGGCTGCATTCTCGTCGAATTTAACCCAGGTATCATCCATACGCTTCATTTCTTTAGCAGTACGAACGATAACGGCTTTCATAATATCGCCCTTTTTAACTTTGGCATGCGGAATTGCTTCCTGTACAGCAACTGTAATTACATCACCAATGCCCGCATAGCGTCTCTTAGATCCGCCGAGTACCTTGATACATAAAACTTTCTTGGCACCTGAATTATCTGCGACATTTAGTATTGTTTCTGTTTGAATCATATCTTCACCTGATTTCTCATCTGTAACAGTCGTAAGAATCTCTCACAGTTGAGAGTGATTAAATGGCCTGCTCCAGTATTGTTTTAACACGCCACCTTTTTCTCTTGCTCAGTGGACGGCATTCCTCAATAAGAACAGTGTCACCAATGTTGCAGCTGTTTTCAGGATCATCAGCCAGGTATTTAACGCTGGTCTTTACGTATTTGCCATACAGTTTGTGACGAACCCTGCGCTCGACCCGGACGACAACACTCTTTTCCATTCTGTTGCTTACAACAGAACCGGTTCTTGTCTTTCTGGACTTTGTATTTTCACTCATAATTTAATCAATTCGTGATGTAGTAATGCGAGGACGTAGCCATTGCTTTAATTTTAATAGAGCCTCGCTTAGTTAGCAGCGGCCTCATTTCTAATGGTCTTGATCCTGGCAATATCTTTTCTAATTTTTGTCAAACGCGAAGTGTCTTCAAGAGGTCTGATGCCATGCTGAAAAGATAGATTACCTAACTCTTCACGAAGCTCTTTCTCTTTCTTTATCATGTCTTCTTCGGACATTTTACGAATGTCTACTACTTTCATAAAGTGTTCCTCCTTGCAACCACTTTGGTCGCAAATGGCAGTTTGTTGCCAGCAAGTTCAAGTGCTCTCATGGCGAGTTTCTCTTCGACACCGCCAATTTCGTACAGAATCCTGCCAGGCTTAACCGGGGCAACCCAATACTCTGGACTACCTTTACCTTTACCCATACGTGTTTCTGCAGGCTTCTTGGTAATCGGCTTATCAGGGAAAACCCGAATCCAAACCTTACCACCACGCTTTAAGGTTCTGTTGATGGTAATACGGGCAGCTTCAATCTGCTGGGCGGTCATCTTTCCGCAACTAACAGCCTTCAAGGCGAACTCTCCAAAGGAAATGGAAGAACCGCGATAAGCGGTACCTTTCATCCGACCTTTGAACACCTTTCTATGCTTAACCTTTTTTGGACTTAACATCATCTACTCCAGATAATAATTTGGATATGTGGACTAAACAAGAATACCCGAATCAAGCAGCGGGTGCTTCTTTCTCGTTCAGAACCTCACCTTTGAATATCCAGACCTTGACTCCAATGATACCGTATGTGGTATTCGCCTCAGCAAGGGCATAGTCAACGTCAGCACGAAGAGTGTGGAGCGGTACTCTGCCCTCACGTACCCACTCTGTTCGTGACATCTCAGCGCCACCAAGTCGGCCTGAACAAGAAATTTTAATTCCCTGTACACCAAATCTTAGTGCAGAGTTAACTGCCTTTTTCATCGCTCGACGGAAAGCAACACGCCGCTCGAGCTGAGAAGCGATTGACTCGGCAACAAGTTGTGCATCAGCTTCAGGTCTACGTACCTCCTGAATGTCCAGTGTCACCTTACGTCCAACAAGTTTTTCAAGATCCTTTTTCAGTATCTCAATCTCGGCGCCTTTTTTGCCGATGACTATTCCTGGTCTGGCAGTAAATAATTTCGCGCGAACCTTATCACCTGTACGCTCAATAATTATTTTTGCCAATCCTGCGTGGTTAAGACGCTTCTTCAGGAACTTCCTGATCTTCTGATCTTCGAGCAGATAGGACGCATACTCTTTATCTGCATACCAGATTGAGTCCCAGGTCCGGGTAATATTCAGTCTGAATCCTAGTGGATTTACCTTCTGGCCCAAAACAACCTCCAAAGAGTGCTTAGTACAGTTTATTCTGTTTGATTGGCATACGTTAAACTTCCATGCCAATCTTATTCAATCTCGTCAAGAACGACAGTAATATGACTGCTTCTCTTGATGATTCCAGTTGCGCGCCCCTGAGCCCTTGGTCTAATTCTTTTCAGGGAAGGCCCACCGTCTATTGTAATCATTTTAATGTACAGATTATCAACGTCAGTCTGATCGTCCTGGGTCGCGTTAGCAACTGCTGACTCTATGACCTTACGCAGAATTTCTGCACCTTTTTTTGGCATAAAACGAAGGGTTGTTATTGCACGGTCAACATTCATACCTCTGACCACATCTGCAACCAGTCGTGCCTTCTGCGGGGATATTCTGATATATTTCCCTACGGCTCGTGCTTCCATAGTATGTACTCCCAGTGAGTCGTACCAGAAACTGATATGTTTCTAAATTATTTTTTACCTTTCTTATCTGCAGCGTGTCCATAGTAGGTACGGGTCGGTGAAAATTCGCCGAGTTTGTGACCTACCATATTTTCTGAAACAAAGACAGGTATGAATTTCTTTCCGTTATGTACTGCAAAGGTCAGCCCAACCATTTCGGGGCTAATATCAGACCTACGTGACCAGGTTTTAATAACTTTCCTGGACCCGGCTTCAATAGCCTGCTCAACCTTTTTCAACAGGTGGTCGTCAATAAAGGGACCCTTTTTAATTGAACGGGACATACTTTACTCCTTGAATGTTATGATCTCTTCTTGACAATGTACTTGTCTGAAGCCTTGTTCGTCCGGGTTTTGTAACCCTTTGTCGGATAACCCCATGGAGTACAAGGATGACGACCGCCTGAGCTTTTACCCTCACCACCACCCATTGGGTGATCAACAGGGTTCATAGCTACACCACGAACATGAGGACGGTTACCCTTCCACCTGTTTCGTCCGGCCTTACCAAGCTTCTGACTGTCATGCTCACTGTTACCAACGGATCCAATACAGGCACGGCAGAATTTATGAAATTTTCTTACCTCACCAGATGGCAAACGAACGAGAACATAGTCTCCCTCTTTAGCCATTAACTGTGCTGACACGCCAGCGCTGCGCACAAGCTGTGCACCTTTGCCAATCTTCATCTCAATATTATGAATCACTGTACCAAGAGGAATGTTGATCATCGGCAGACAATTGCCTGGTTGAATATCAACAGTCTCTCCGGCAACAATCACGTCGCCTACAGTAATACCATCTGGGGAGAGGATATATCTTTTCTCACCATCAACGTAGCAAAGTAATGCAATATTAGCAGATCTGTTGGGATCGTATTCTATTGCAACAACTTTGGCGTCAATGTCAGTTTTATCTCGTTTAAAATCAATTATACGGTACTTACGCTTATGACCACCACCAATATGTCGGGATGTAATGCGTCCGTAATTATTTCTTCCGCCGGTCTTTGACAGGCTTGTCACCAGACTCTTTTCCGGACGCTTGCTAGACAGCTCAGGGTTTTTTATTGATACCTGGTGTCGTTTACCGGCTGATGTTGGTTTATATGTCTTAATAGCCATGGTTTCCCAATCGCTCCATCATGATAAAATTAGATAGAATCATTCAATATGAGAGAGTTAACAGCACGTAAAGATCATTTACTGAAGAACTCTTAAAGTTCGTCAGCGAAATTGATCTCACCTTCAGAGAGGGTTACGTAAGCTTTCTTCCAGTCATTAGTAAAACCAATTTTCTGGCCAACCCTCTTTTGTTTACCGTGCATATTAGCAGTTCTCACGTCTCTTACTTTTACGTTGAACATGAGTTCCACTGCTTTCTTGATTTCTATCTTGTTCGCCTTGGGATGCACTTTGAAAACGATTTTTCCGTCTTCTTCCTGTAACAAGGCAGCCTTCTCTGTGAGGCGGGGCCCCTTCAAAACGCCGTAAATATTTTTCATGCCATCAACCTCTTCTCAAGGCTCTCAATTACAGGTTTGACAAGGACAAGCTTCTTGTGTAACAGAATATCATACACATTAAGTCCCTCGGATGGTAACACCTTGAAACCGTGCACATTACGTGAAGACTTCTTCAAGTTGTCTGCATCACCGTCTATAATTATAAGACCGTTTTCAATATTGAGCGCTTTCATTACACCAACAAAATCTTTGGTCTTAATCGCTTCCATGTTGAAATCATTGAGAACAACAAGGTTATCCTCCTGAAGCCTGGCACTCATCGCCATGGACAGGGCAAGCTTTTTCACTTTCTTATTCAGCTTGAAGCTATAGTCACGAGGCTTTGGACCAAAAACAACACCACCACCCCTCCATATCGGGGAAGTACGGGTACCAGCTCTAGCTCTACCTGTGCCTTTCTGCCGCCAAGGTTTAGCACCACCACCGCTGACTTCAACGCGTGTCTTGGTGCAGGCAGTTCCGGCGCGACGAGCGGCACGCTGCATCCTGACAACATCGTGCAGGATGTATTCTTTCACCTCAAGATTGAAAACACTGTCGTTCAGATCAATCTGACCGACGTTCTCATTCATGGTGTTAACTACATTTACAGTTGACATTATTATCTCCTCGAACCTGATCTCGTTCCGACTTCAATTATTTGGAAAATATTTTCAAAAGGCCATTTTGAGCCCCAGGAACAGGTCCCTTCAGCAGAACGACATTCTCTTCTGCTCGTATATCGATCACAATAACATTCTTTTTCAGAACTGTAGCGTTGCCCATTCGGCCTGGCATTTTCTTACCTTTAACGACCCGGCTAGGCCATGCACTGGTACCAATTGAACCAGGAGCTCTGTGGAATCCGGAACCATGAGTATCACCACCGCCGGCAAAACCGTGACGCTTGATTACACCCTGGAAACCCATACCTTTACTGGTTCCCTGAACATGGACAATATCGCCAACTTTAAGTACTTCAGTTGCGCTAATCTCCTGTCCCACTTCGTATTGAGCGTCGCTAGCGACGCGAAATTCACGAATGTGGTAGAAACCTTCAGAATTTGATTTTTTTAAATGACCTGCTTCAGGCTTATTGACCCTTTGTGCTCTCTTATTCGCGAAACCGACCTGTATTGCATTGTATCCGTCAGTTACATCAGTTTTAACCTGAAGAACTTTGCAAGGTCCAGCTTCAACGACGGTCACAGGTATCGCCTGACCCAGTTCGCTGTAAACGCGGGTCATTCCTATTTTCTTACCTAATATACCCATAGTCTTTGGCATAATTGCACCCGATGCTTCAATTTACTTTGCAATTCAAGCCCGTTAAGGCAGTTTAATCTCGACATCGACGCCAGCTGAAAGCTCAAGTTTCATCAACAGATCAATTGTCTGCTGCGTAGGCTCGAGAATATCTAATAGACGGCGATGGGTTCTCATTTCGAATTGTTCTCTGGACTTCTTATCTACGTGAGGTGAACGAAGTACACAGAATTTGTTCACGGTAGTCGGAAGAGGAATTGGACCTGCGACTGCAGAGCCTGTCCTTCTAGCCGTCTCTACGATCTCAGTGGTAGACTGATCGAGCAGCTTATGATCGTAAGCTTTCAGACGAATACGAATTTTTTCTGTAGGTATCATCGTACACCCTTATTTAATAATTTTACTTACTACACCGGCACCAACTGTTCTCCCACCCTCGCGGATTGCGAAACGGAGTCCTTCGTCCATAGCAATGGGAGTGATCAATTCAGCTGTAACGGATACATTATCTCCAGGCATAACCATTTCCGTACCTTCAGGAAGGGTAACAATACCTGTAACATCTGTGGTTCTAAAATAAAATTGCGGACGGTAGCCATTAAAAAATGGTGTATGCCGCCCACCCTCATCTTTGCCAAGAATATAACACTCAGCTTCAAACTGTGTATGAGGGGTAATTGAACCAGGTTTAGCAAGCACCTGACCGCGCTCGATATCGTCTCGTTTAACACCACGTAATAATGCGCCGATGTTGTCACCTGCCTGACCTTCGTCGAGCAGTTTACGAAACATTTCTACTCCGGTACAGGTCGTCTTCTGAGTATCTTTAATTCCGACGATTTCGATCTCCTCGCCAACCTTAATAATACCTCTTTCTACACGACCGGTAGCAACAGTCCCTCGACCGGAGATTGAAAAAACATCTTCAATAGGCATCAGGAATGCTTTAGCAACATCACGCTCTGGCTCAGGAATATAATTATCAACTGCTTCCATGAGATCCCAGATACATTTTGCCTTCTCTTCATCTTCTGGATTCTCAAGAGCAAGAAGAGCGGAACCAGGTATAAAAGGAATGTCATCGCCAGGAAACTCGTACTTATCAAGCAGTTCACGGAGTTCCATCTCTACTAGCTCAATCAATTCTTCATCGTCTACCATGTCACATTTATTAAGGAAGACAACAATTGCTGGAACGCCAACCTGACGAGCAAGAAGAATATGTTCACGGGTCTGAGGCATTGCTCCATCAGTTGCGGCAACAACGAGAATTGCGCCGTCCATCTGAGCAGCACCTGTGATCATATTTTTTATATAATCAGCATGGCCAGGGCAATCAACGTGAGCGTAATGGCGCTTATCAGTCTCATACTCTACGTGCGCTGTAGCAATGGTAATACCACGCTCTTTTTCTTCAGGCGCCTTGTCAATATCGCTAAAGTCAGTAAATTTGGCCTGACCTTTAGTAGCTAATACTCGAGTTATCGCAGCCGTAAGTGTCGTCTTTCCGTGATCGATATGTCCAACAGTACCGACATTTACGTGCGGCTTAGTCCTTGAGAATTTTTCTTTAGCCATAACATTTTCCTTAGGTATCTGGACTAGATCCCTCTGATTTTCTTTAATATTTTTTCTGCCTTAGCTGCAGGCACTATGCTATACTCAAGGTACTGCATGGTAAAATTAGCTCGCCCCTGAGTAGCAGACCTCAATGAAGTCGAATAACCGAACATTTCAGAAAGTGGCACATGTGCCTTAACATTCTGTAAATCTCCATCTGCTTCTACACCAACAATTTTTCCTCGCTTACTGTTTAGATCACCTATGACATCCCCGATATACTCTTCAGGTGTTACTACAAGTAAATCCATCACAGGCTCTAACAAAGCAGGCTTGGCATCAGCTGTCACCCTACGGATTGCCATAGAGGCTGCTATACCAAACGCCATATCAGTAGATTCCTCTTCATGATATGACCCACCTACAAGCTTCACTCTAATGTCGGTGAGTGGATAACCGATAAGTGGTCCGGAGTCAAGACTATCCTTGATTCCTTTTTCTATCGCCCCAATACATTGAGGTGGAATAGTTGCTTCATCAACTTCGTTAATGAAATCAACCCCCGCCCCTTGAGTAAGTGGCTCTACCTCGACGATCACATGCCCGTACAAGCCTTTAGCACCGGTCGCCTGATCGAATTTCCCTTCACCTTTACAGTTGACAGTAATAGTCTCTTTATAGGCTACTTGAGGGGTTCCGACTTTTGCAGCAACTTTAAATTCATTAAGCAACCGATGAACAATTATCTCAAGGTGAAGTTCACCCATACCTGAAATAATAGTCTGCCCCGTATCCTTATCAGTATTAATAGTAAAGGATGGGTCCTCTAGAGCAATTTTGTCAAGGGTTTCTGAGAGCTTTTTCTCTTCAGCCTTTGACTGGGGCTCGATCGCTACACCAATTACCGGCTCTGGGAAGTCCATGCTTTCCAGCATGACGTAATCCCCTTTTTGGCAGAGAGTATCGCCAGTAGTGGTAAATTTAAGGCCAACTATCGCGCATATATCACCAGCGCCAACCTGACTAACCTCTTCACGCTTATTTGCGTGCATCTTAAGAATCTTACTTATCTTCTCCTGCTTTTGTTTTGCAGGATTAAACACTTTGTCACCTACGGATAGTTGTCCGGAGTAAATTCTGACAAAAGCAAGGTTCTCAACAAAGGAGTCACTCATGAGCTTAAACACAAGCCCAGCAAATTTCTCCTTCGGGTCAGTTTCACGCTTAACAACTGTGCCATCTTTATCTAGACCTTCTATCGCCGGTACATCTAAGGGCGAAGGTAGATAATCAATTACAGCATTAAGCAGAGGCTGTACACCTTTATTTTTAAACGCACTTCCACACAAAACAGGCACTACTTCGAGAGCCAGTGTTGCGTTTCTGAGAGCGCTAGACAACTCAGTCGCAGATACCGATGTATCACTCAAGTATTTTTCCATGACACCCTCATCGAAGTCGGCCAACTTCTCCAGGAGTGCCATACGTGCGGCCGTGAATATATCGTTGTATTCGGCAGGAATGTCTACTTCAACTACTTCCTGTCCAAGAGTGTGCTCCGTAAAGGTGAGCATCTTCTCTTTGATGAGGTCAATAACCCCTTCATACTCGGCTTCTTTGCCGACAGGGATCTGAATCGGAACTGGATTAGCTCCGAGCCGTTCCCTAATCATTGTAATACATCGAGAGAAATTCGCTCCAACCCTGTCCATCTTATTGATGAACGCAATTCGAGGAATTCGGTACTTGTTAGCCTGCCTCCAGACAGTCTCTGACTGAGGTTCAACACCACCTACAGCACAGAAAACCGCGACCACACCATCAAGTACCCTTAAGGAACGCTCCACTTCAACCGTGAAATCAACATGTCCTGGAGTATCAATAATATTTATCTTATTGTCTTTCCAGTAACAGGTTGTAGCAGCTGAAGTTATTGTAATACCTCGCTCCTGTTCCTGCTCCATCCAGTCCATGACGGCAGTACCTTCATGAACTTCGCCTATCTTATGCGAGCGTCCTGTGTAATACAGGATACGCTCTGTCGTCGTCGTCTTACCAGCATCAATGTGAGCCATGATGCCAATATTACGGACGTGTGTCAATTCAATACGGGTTGCCATCGCCCTCCCTCAAAGTCTTCATTAAGTAAGTGCTGATGCCAACCCATGACATCGCCTGGTTTTCTTAACCCTACCAGCGATAGTGAGCAAAAGCCTTATTGGCTTCTGCCATACGATGAGTATCATCGCGTTTCTTCACGGCAGCGCCGCGATTATTAAACGCATCCATCAATTCCGCAGCCAGCTTGTCTGACATAGACTTACCGGAACGAGATTTTGCAAAACTGATAATCCAACGTATCGCAAGCGCATTCCTGCGAGACTGACGAACCTCCATAGGAACCTGGTAGGTAGCACCACCCACACGACGAGACTTAACCTCGACCTTAGGGCGCACATTCTCCATCGCCTCTTCAAATACATTGATCGGATCTTCATCTGCAATACGACTTGTGACTATATCCATTGCATCATAAAAGATGCGCATCGCTGTACTCTTTTTACCACGCTCCATCAGGCCATTAGTGAATTTACTCACGAGAACACTGTTAAAACGTGGATCCGCGTCAATAGGACGCCGACTAATTACATTTCTTCGAGACATATCTATTTTTCTCCATCAGGTCGGCTTCCACTTAGGAAGGACGCTTGGCTCCATACTTTGAACGACCCTGACGTCTATCAGACACACCAAGGGAATCAAGAGTACCACGAACGATGTGATAACGTACACCAGGAAGATCTTTCACCCTTCCGCCGCGAATAAGCACAACAGAATGCTCCTGCAGATTGTGACCGATACCTGGAATATAGGATGTGACCTCAATACCGTTGGTCAGCCTCACCCTGGCTACTTTACGAAGAGCAGAGTTGGGCTTTTTTGGTGTAGTGGTGTAAACCCTTACACATACACCCCTTTTCTGCGGACACCCTTTCAAGGCGGGAGTGTTAGTCTTCTTAACACTCTTTTTCCTGCCGCTTCTAACGAGTTGGTTAATAGTTGGCATTGCGTCTACTGCTCCTGTTTGAATAACAGTTTAATATATAAATATTGGCAATTCAGTTGCAGATCTTGCCACTAAATTTTGCACGAAAGTGGAACTATTTACCCTAACTCCACCATAGTGTCAAGTTTAAAAAGACCTGCAAGCTAAATTAACATCCTTCAATTACTTTCCATCCAGCCCTGTTCCTGCCGAAATAAGGCGACCCATGATGACGTTTTCTTTTAAACCAGTGAGCTCATCAACTTTCCCTGCCATCGCCGCATTGGTAAGGACTTTTGTTGTCTCCTGGAATGAAGCAGCAGAAATAAAGCTTTCTGTTGATAAAGAAGCCTTAGTTACACCAAGAAGAAGAGGCTCAGCCACGGCAGGCATCTTACCTTCTGCCATAAGCCGATCTCGTTCTATCTCAAACTTCCACCATTCAACCTGCTCGCCAATCATGAATTTTGAATCACCAGCGGATGTAATCATAACGCGCTTCAGCATCTGGCGAACAATGACTTCAATATGCTTGTCATTGATCTTAACACCCTGCAGACGATAGACTTCCTGGATTTCGTTAACAAGGAATTTTGCAAGCTCCTTGACTCCGAGTACACTCAGGATGTCATTTGGTACTACAGTACCTTCCATAAGCGGCTCACCGGCCTGAACATAATCACCCTCGTGAACGATGATATGCTTAGACTTTGGTACGAGGTACTCCTCTGCTTCACCATATTCAGGCGTTACGACTACCCTGCGTTTACCTTTAAGTTCCTTCCCAAAACTCACCCGGCCATCAATTTTAGAAATAATTGCGGGTTCTTTTGGTTTCCGCACTTCAAACAATTCAGCAACTCGAGGCAAACCACCGGTAATGTCTTTTGTTTTAGAAGATTCACGTGGAATCTTACCTACAACTGTACCGGGTTCAATCACATCTCCTTCACTTACGGAGATAATAGACCCAACAGGCAGACTATATCTGGCATGTACTTCTGAATCAGGTAATTTGAGGGTCTTACCACGCTCATTTTTGACGGAAACACGTGGGGTCAATTGAGCGGTGCTGCTTGAATGAGTAATAACTTTAGATGCTTTACCAGTAACGGGGTCGACCTTCTCCTGCATAGAGACACCTTCTATGATATCTCCATACTTGATAATACCACCGACCTCCGAAACAATTGGAATAGTATAGGCATCCCAATCAGCCAGGACTGTACCTGGTTCAACCTGAGAGCCTTCCTTAACAAGCAGTTGGGCACCATAGTTAACCTTGAATCGTTCACGCTCACGATCAAGCTCGTCCATAATGACGACCTCGGCGTTGCGGTTCATGACAATCTTAACACCTTCTGCATTGTCAACAGAATGGAGGTTTTTAAAACCAACCTTACCACCACGCTGTGTCCTGATCTCCGCCTGCTCGACGGAACGACTTGCAGTACCACCAATGTGGAATGTACGCATTGTCAGCTGAGTTCCTGGTTCACCAATAGACTGTGCAGCAATGACACCAATGGCTTCACCCTTGTTAACCATATGCCCACGACCAAGATCTCGACCGTAACAGAGCGCACAAACACCACGCTGGGCCCGACAACTAAGAACTGAGCGGATCATAACCCGGTCAATACCAGCTTCCTCAATCTTTAAAATTAACTCTTCAGTAATCTCCTCTCCGGCTTCTACGATGGTATCATTGCTGTAGGGATCAACTACATCTTCCAGAGCAACCCGACCAAGAATCCTATCTCCAAGCGGAACGATAATTTCACCACCATCGAGTAAGGGCTCTGCAACAATACCGTCAAGAGTAAAACAGTCACGCTCAACGATTGTTACTTCTTGAGCAACGTCTACAAGTCGACGCGTAAGATAACCTGAGTTAGCAGTTTTCAGAGCAGTATCCGCAAGACCCTTACGAGCACCATGAGTTGAAATGAAATACTCAAGGACACCGAGACCTTCTCGGAAATTCGCTTTAATAGGTGTCTCGATAATGGCGCCAGATGGTTTTGCCATCAGACCACGCATACCTGCTAACTGACGTATCTGGTCTCTAGAACCCCTTGCACCGGAGTCGGCCATAATAAAGATAGAGTTAAAACTTGGCGCCTCTTCAATCTCATTATCTTTATTTTTAAAATACTCGACCTTAATTTCATCCATCATCTCGTTGGCAACATCTTCTGACGCCTTCGACCAGATATCAACAACCTTATTATATTTTTCACCAGATGTGATAAGACCATCAGAGTACTGCTGCTCGACATCAAGCACGTCATTCTCAGCAGTTTCAACCATCTCCTCCTTACGAAGGGGAATTTTCATATCGTTGATCGAAATGGAAATGCCAGCTCTGGTTGCATACTCATAACCAGTGTCTTTGAGCCTGTCAGCGAGAATGACCGTATCTTTTGTACCTGCACTTCTATAAGTATAGTCGATGAGTTTGGCCAATGCCTTCTTGCTCATGACTTTGTTAATTTCATGGAAAGGTACAGATTTCGGAATCAGTTCGCCAAGAACAATACGTCCCATGGTGGTGTCGACAATTTCACCCTTTTTGCGAATCTTCACTCGTGCTTGCAGGTCGACTTCACCATAGTCGTACGCTATCCGTGCTTCTGTCTCATTGGAAAAGACCTTTCCTTCACCCTTAGCATTAATACGATCACGGGTCATATAATAGAGACCAAGAACGATATCCTGCGATGGGATGATGATAGGTTCACCATTGGCGGGTGAGAGGATGTTGTTGGTCGACATCATCAGAACGCGCGCTTCGACTTGTGCCTCCACAGATAATGGAACATGCACAGCCATCTGGTCACCATCAAAGTCAGCGTTAAAAGCTGCACAGACCAGCGGGTGTAATTGAATAGCTTTTCCTTCAATGAGCACTGCCTCGAAAGCCTGCATACCAAGACGATGCAAAGTAGGGGCCCTGTTCAGGATAACCGGGTATTCAGTAACCACCTCTTCCAATACATCCCAAACCTCACGAGCTTCCTTCTCCACCATTTTCCGTGCACTTTTAATGGTGGTTACATATCCTCTACTCTCGAGCTTATTGTAGATAAATGGCTTAAACAACTCAAGTGCCATTTTCTTAGGGATACCACACTGATGCAGACGAAGATGTGGGCCCACAACGATAACGGAACGACCAGAGTAGTCGACACGCTTGCCAAGTAAGTTCTGGCGGAAACGTCCCTGTTTTCCTTTCAGCATATCCGCAAGAGATTTAAGCGGACGCTTATTGGCCCCAGTAATCACCCTACCCCTACGACCGTTATCAAACAGTACGTCTACAGCCTCCTGCAGCATACGCTTCTCGTTGCGGATAATAATATCTGGAGCATCGAGTTCTAGCAGGCGTTTTAAGCGATTATTACGGTTAATAACCCGGCGGTAGAGATCATTAAGGTCAGAAGTTGCGAATCGACCACCCTCAAGTGGAACAAGTGGTCGCAAATCTGGTGGAAGCACTGGAATAACTTCAAGAATCATCCATTCCGGTCGGTTACCAGAATCACGGAATGCCTCAACAACAAACAGACGTTTACCGAGTTTCTGGCGCTTCGTCTGAGAATTGGTGGTAGCCATCTCTTCGCGAAGTTCCTTCGCCAGAGATATTAACTCAATGCCGGAAAGAAGTTCTCGAATAGCTTCAGCACCGATGCCAACCTTAAATTGAGCAGGATATTCCTCACGGAATTGACGATACTTCTCTTCAGTAAGCAACGTCCCTTTCGGTACGGCTTCAGTTTCGGACTGAACTACCGCATACTGCTCAAAATAGAGTATCTTCTCAAGTTGTTTGAGCGTCATGTCAAGCACTGCACCAATCTTGCTGGGCAGGCTTTTCAAGAACCAGATATGAGCAACAGGTGCCGCAAGCTGAATATGACCTAAGCGCTCTCTACGCACCTTGGACTGAATGACCTCAACGCCGCACTTCTCACAGACGACGCCACGGTGTTTCATTCGCTTGTACTTGCCACAGTTACATTCGAAATCCTTAACCGGCCCAAATATCTTGGCACAGAAAAGTCCATCACGCTCGGGCTTGAACGTTCTATAGTTTATAGTCTCCGGCTTTTTCACCTCGCCGTGTGACCAGTCCATAATTTTCTCTGGTGAGGCCAGCGAAATTCTGACGCTTTTGAACTTTGTAGGGGCTTTCGGTTTTTGAAAAAAATTAAATAATTCTTCCACGAAATCACCTCTCCCTCATATTATAGGATATGCCTGGTGTGCTAACTACCAGACCTTGAAGAGATTTTCCTTCAATCTGCTATTGCAGTACAGCCTTTGTACCTGTTGATGGAAATGATCAGTTACTCTTCCATCAATTCCATATTCAGACACAGCCCCTGCAGTTCCTTCACCAGGACATGGAAAGACTCTGGTAAACCTGTGGTGAGAAAGTTGTCTCCTTTGACAATTCGCTCATACATTGTGGTACGACCTTCCACGTCGTCTGACTTTGCCGTAAGAAATTCTTTAAGGGTATAAGCAGCACCATACGCTTCCATTGCCCAAACTTCCATCTCACCAAGACGCTGTCCACCAAACTGTGCTTTACCACCAAGCGGCTGCTGAGTGACAAGGGAGTATGGCCCTGTGGAGCGGGCATGAATCTTATTATCTACAAGATGGTGAAGCTTAACCATATACATCGCACCAACTGTAACTTTGTTGGCAAAAGGATCGCCGGTAAGGCCATCATACAGTTGAGCCTGTCCTACCTCATCAACACCGGCTTCAACAAGCAATCTGCGAATCTGTTCTTCCTTTGCACCATCAAAAACTGGTGTTGCCATGTGCAAGCCTTCACGGTGAGCATGTGCCCACTCGATGATCTCTTCATCAGTTTTCCCTTCAGTGATTGCTGCATACTCATTGTCGGAATAGATTGCTTTGAGTTTTGCCTGTATCATTTCAACAGCTTGCTCACGAACCATATTCTCTAGCTGCTCACCAAGTTTTCGTGCAGCATAGCCAAGGTGAACCTCAAGGACCTGACCAACGTTCATACGCGATGGTACGCCAAGTGGGTTTAAAACAATATCAACCGTGCTGCCATCAGCAAAGAAAGGCATATCCTCTTCAGGCAGTAACCGTGAAACGACACCTTTGTTACCATGACGGCCAGCCATTTTGTCACCTACCGATAACTTACGTTTGGTAGCAACATAAACCTTAACCATCTTAACAACACCAGGAGGAAGATCATCTCCTTTACGCATCCTATCAATGATACCGTCATACCTATCGGCAATCAGGTGCGCTTGCTTCTCATAGCGCTGATAGGCTGCTTGTATCTGATCCTCATATTTAGCTCGTTCTGAGAAATCAATATGGCGGAGCTGGTTAAAACCGATTCCTATAGCTGAGTCACTATCAATCTTCTTACCTAAGCCAACAACCACTTCGCCGCTGGCGTTAAAAATATCACTCTTAGCTGTACGACCTTCTATAATAAAGCCAATCTCACGACAGACACCTCGTTTTAAACTATTGAGTTCATCAATTTTATCCTGATTGAGTTTCTCAATTTCGAGGTCTTCTATCATTAAAGAACGTTCATCCTTATCGACACCTTTTCTAGAAAATACCTTGGCATCGATAACAACCCCGCTTACGCCTGGTGGTACACGGAGGGAAGAATCCTTGACATCCTGGGCCTTCTCTCCAAAGATGGCTCGTAACAGTTTCTCTTCTGGAGATAGAACTGTCTCACCCTTAGGAGTAACTTTACCAACAAGTGTATCCCCGGCTTTAACTTCAGCACCGATTCGGACAATCCCTGATTCATCAAGATTCCTCAGGGTCTCTTCACTCACATTAGGGATATCGCGTGTGATCTCTTCTTTACCAAGCTTAGTGTCACGAGCCATAGTCTCGAAAACTTCAATATGAACGGAGGTAAAGGTGTCTTCTTTCAACAATCGCTCATTGACCAGAATAGAGTCCTCAAAATTGAATCCTCTCCACGGCATAAAGGCGATGGTAACATTTTTGCCTAGTGCCAACTCACCAAACTGGCAAGATGGTCCATCAGCCAAGACAGTTCCCTTTGTAACTTTTTGTCCCGGAAGTACTAGAGGATGCTGATTAAAGCAGGTGTTCTGGTTTGATTTCTTATACTTTTCAAGTCGGTATACAGCAACACCAGTGTCAAAACCGTCTACACCAGGTTTATCATATCGAATAACTACACGATTAGCATCGGACTCTTCGACTACACCTTCATCAGCAGCAAGCAAGCATGCACCAGAATCCCTAGCGACATATCGCTCCATGCCTGTCCCGACAAGAGGTGAACGGGTTATAAGTAGGGGTACAGCCTGGCGCTGCATGTTGGAACCCATAAGGGCCCTGTTAGCATCATCATTTTCCAAAAATGGAATAAGTGATGCCGCAACACTGACAAGCTGATTCGGAGCAATATCCATGTATGTGACCTGATCAGATGTCGACGTTACAACTTCACCATCTTCACGGACAATCATATTGCCTTCAGCAATCTCATTTAAGTCGCTCATTGGCGTGAGAGCAGGAGCAATTATTTGATTCTGTTCCTGCAGTGCACTAAGATACTTTATCTTATCAAGAACAATTCGCTCACCCACCTTACGATATGGTGTTTCAATAAAACCATATGGATTAACCCTGGCATACGTGGCAAGTGAAACAATCAGGCCAATATTTGGTCCCTCAGGTGTCTCAACTGGACAAATACGCCCGTAATGTGTCGGGTGAACATCACGAACCTCAAAACCTGCTCGCTCACGGGAAAGTCCTCCAGGCCCAAGTGCAGAAAGTCGACGTTTATGTGTAACCTCTGACAATGGATTAGTCTGATCCATAAACTGCGAGAGTTGTGAAGTACCAAAAAATTCTTTGATCGCTGCAGATATAGGCTTTGGATTGACAAGATCATGAGGCATCAGGGTTTCAACATCCTGTAATGTCATTCTCTCTTTTATCGCTCGCTCCATCCTGACCAGGCCCATGCGATATTGGTTTTCAACCAGCTCGCCGACCGTACGGACTCGCCTGTTGCCTAGGTGATCAATATCATCAACAGCACCCTGTGAATCCTTTAGCCGAACAAGATACTTGATAGACTGGACAATATCTTCTTTGGTCAGCGCTCTATTTTCGATGTCTATATTAAGACCTAGACGAGCGTTTATCTTATAACGGCCAACTTCAGAAAGGTCATACAGGTCTGCATTGAAAAAGAGATTATCGAAAAAGCCTTGTGCAATTTCAGTAGTCGGAGGGCTGGACGGACGTAATCTTCTGTATATTTCTAGTAGAGCTTCTTCAGAGGAGGCTACTTTATCAACTGTAAGAGTTCTACTAAATGAGTCGGAGTATTTAACCCCGTCAATAAAGAGGACCTTGAATTCTGTAATACCATTGGCATGTAAGGTTTCAAGAATAGTTTCAGTAACCTCTGTATTGCATAGTGCAATAACTTCACCATCAGCAGGATTAACAATAGTCTCAGAAAGCACTTTGCCAACTACCGATTCAGGCGTTATTTGAATCTTCTGTATATCGTCTGCAGCAATGCGCTTGCATAGTGCCTTACTAACTTTACGGCCTTTTTTAGCAAGAACTTCACCGGTACTTGGTGATACAAGATCAAAGTCGAGTCGCTGCGAAACCAAGGTATCAACATCAAAATCAATGAAGAATTCCTCACCCTGCTGAGTAATAGTATTAACAGGATAGAATTCACTAAGTAATTCTTCTGAGGAGTAACCGATGGCTTTCAAAAGCGTAGTAACCGGAAATTTACGTCTACGATCGATACGGACGTGAAGTATATCCTTGATATCAAATTCGAGGTCAATCCATGAGCCACGTACAGGAATAATTCGAGCAGAATACAGCAGTTTACCACTAGCGTGAGTTTTTCCGTTATCGTGTGTATAGAAAAGACCTGGTGAACGCTGTAGCTGTGAGACAATGACTCGTTCTGTGCCGTTGACAACAAAAACGCCATCAGCAGTCATCATAGGCAAGGAACCAAGGAATACTTCCTGCTCCTTTATATCTCTTATTGTCTGAACCCCAGTTTCTTCATCAACATCAAAAGTGATGAGACGAACAACTATCTTTAGAGGGATTTCGTACGTCATGCCCCTCTGCTGACATTCTTCAACTGTATACTTGGGCTCACCGAATTTGTATCGCACATATTCGAGGGAACAGAGTCCATTAAAATCGTTTATAGGGAAGACGCTCTTGAAGATTGCTTCCAATCCGAGGTCTTCTCTCTCTCCTGGATCACTATCAATCTGCAAAAACTCTTCATAAGAAATGCGCTGCATTGAGATGAGATGAGGTGGCTCAATAACAGTTTTTGCCGTAGCAAAATTCTTTCTAACTCGTTCCATAAATTGTCCTCGAGGTTGCCTGTATATCGTTACAAACTACGTAGCTCAATCAGATACCGGTATTTGATCAGCTCAGCATATCACTGAATAGAAAGGATATGTTAAAGTTAAGGATTTGAGTAAAAATTGTGTGAAATGGAAATTTGATAATGCGTAGTATTCATTCTAAGCAGAAATGTGGCAAAAGATAGCGATATAGCGTTTATTAGCATGTCTTTTTTCCTTTTAATCTGAGTTTTCGCAACAGAGAAACGACAAAACTATTCTGGTAATCGCTTGATATTATTCTATATATTTCTTATATTGCTTTTAACGGATAAAAACACAACACGCTACGTGGCAAAGCCCGTAGCGTGTTGTGTTATTCATTGCATCCGAAAATGAGATGCCTTGCTCGCGGATAGTTTACTTAACTTCTACTGAACCACCAACGGCTTCAACCTTAGCTTTGATCTCTTCACACTCTTCTTTGGTAACGCCTTCTTTCAATGGCTGAGGAGCTGATTCTACAAGCTCTTTTGCCTCTTTCAGGCCAAGACCAGTGATTGCGCGAACCTCTTTAATTACCTTAATCTTCTGGTCACCAGCTGCAGCCAAGATAGCGTCAAATTCGGTCTTCTCTTCTGCAGGAGCGGCATCAGCTGCACCAGCACCGGCAGCAGCAACAGCTACAGGAGCTGCAGCTGAAACACCAAATTTCTCCTCAAACTCTTTAATCAGCTCAGAGAGTTCGAGTACGGACATATTAGCAATGAAATCAATTACATCTTCTTTAGTAACGGACATTTTGGATTACCTCTTAATGAATGTAGTTAACACTTGGTATAAGCGTATAATATTTACGCGACCGTCTGCTCTTTCTGCTCTTTGACTGCATTAAGAACATAACCAAAGGTACGGGGAACTCCGGAAAGTACCTGAACAAGTCCTGTAGGAACTCCATTGAGAACGGACAGGAGTTGGCCAAGGAGTACTTCTTTGGTCGGCAGTTTAGACAGGGCAACAATCCCAGCCGCTTCAAGTTTTTCTCCGTCGAGGGCAGCACACCTGATCGTAAATTTGTCATGGTCATCTGCGAACTTTGCAACAACCTTTGCAGGTGCTACTGGATCAGAGTATGACGTTATGACAGCTGTGGTGCTGGTGAAGTGATCACCTAGCACTGCATTACTTGTATCGGCAGCTGCTCTTTTCAGGAGAGTATTTTTTGCAATACGAATCTCAGAATCACAGTTACGCAGTTCAACACGTAATTGCTGTAATTCAGAGACTTTCAAACCACAATAGTCAGCGACAACTGCGAAATTAGCACGGGTGAACGAGTCGTTCAGTTCCGATACTATAGTCGCTTTTTCATCACGATTCAAAGTGCTCCTCCCTGATTAGAAGTTGATAATTTTCGAAACAGCATTAACAGTGCTCGCACAAGCAACACATGGTGACCAGATATATACTGGTAATCCAAAATTTGAGTTACCTCACGTCTCGGCAGGTCATGCAACGCATGATTAAACAATCCGTACCTGCTGTCTTCGACCAGAAAGAGCATCTCTATCAAGATGCCCTCTTCTATCCTAACTATTACTATTTAATAAGCGCCCTTATAGCTACAGGGTCAAGCTTTATCCCGGGCCCCATGGTGGAGGAGATCGTAATCGATCTGAGATAAATGCCTTTACTCGCTGAAGGTTTCAGCTGAATAATTTTATCAATAAATGTGGTAAGGTTTTCACATAGCTTTTCAGCTCCGAATGAAGTTTTACCAACACCGGCATGAATGATACCTGCTTTATCAACCTTGAAATCCACTTTACCGCTTTTAATTTCTTTTACAACATTAGCAACATCAAACGTAACAGTGCCAAGTTTCGCGTTAGGCATGAGGTTACGTGGTCCGAGGATACGTCCAATTTTACCAACTGTACCCATCATATCAGGGGTTGCAACAGTCTTATCGAAATCAAGCCACCCTTCTTTAATTTTCTCTACAAGATCATCAGCTCCGACATAATCAGCACCAGCTTCTTTAGCTTCTGCCTCTTTGGGCCCCTTGGCGAATACAAGAACACGGGTAACCTTACCTGTACCGTTAGGCAGAACCACTGAGGAACGAATCATCTGATCAGCATGCCTTGGATCTACCCCAAGTTTCATGGCTATATCAAATGTCTCATCAAATTTGGCGTAGCTCATTGAAAGTGCTTTAGCCACCCCCTCTTCGAGAGAATAGAAAGTACCTTTATCTAATGTTTCAATTTTATTTTTATAATTTTTTCCGCGTTTCGGCATTTTGCCTCCTACCTTGATAAAGCACACGAAGTCTTTACCTGCAGTGTTTTAAATTTCTAATCAATCTACTACGGTTATACCGCAACTTCTCGCAGTTCCCTCTACAATACGCATCGCGCTTTCGACATCATACGCATTCAGATCTGGCATTTTAATTTCAGCTATTTCGCGAATTTTATCACGACCAAGCTCTGCGACACGATCTGCTTTTGGATTGCTCGATCCACTTTTGAGATTAGCAGCTTTCAAAAGTAATACCGATGCAGGCGGAGTCTTGGTGATATAGCTAAATGATCGGTCCTGATAGACAGTGATCACTACTGGAACAATTGTATCCCCTAAACTCTGGGTCTTTGCATTAAACGCTTTGCAAAATTCCATGATGTTCACACCGTGCTGACCAAGAGCGGGCCCAACTGGTGGAGAAGGATTTGCTTTACCTGCAGGAATTTGCAGTTTGATGAATGCCGTAATTTTTTTGGCCATTTTTACACTCCAACTAACTTACTTTTATCTAGTATTTTAAAATCTAAATTTCTTTAGATTGCAGGAGCAGCATACGTGTTCGTTTGCTGCTTATCAGGTATTGGTTACCTGAACAAATTCGAGTTCGACTGGAGTTTCACGTCCAAAGATTGACACCATAACCCGTACTCGTCCTTTCTCTGGAAATACTTCGTCGACAACACCCTGAAAATTGGCAAAAGGTCCATCGATAACTCGCACGTTTTCGCCAACATCAAATATAACTTTTGGACGAGGTCTTTCGGAACCATCCTGGATACGACCAATAATTTTGCCAGCGTCCTCATCAGATAGAGGTACGGGATTACGATCGTCGCCAACAAAACCAACAACACGCGGCATATTTGAATGAATTGTGTGCCAAGTCTGGTCATTAAGTTCCATACTGACAAGCATATACCCGGGAAAGAATCTCCTGGAAGATGTCTTCCTGGAACCCTTTATCATCTCAACTACCTGCTCGGTCGGCACGAGGATCTCGCCAAAGGACTCTTCAAGACCTTCCTTGCGAATCCGCTCCTCAAGTAATGCCTTTACCTTATCTTCGAAACCCGAATGGACCTGAAGTATGTACCATTGTCTTGCCATGTGTCGTTTATCCCTAGAGTGTTTGAGTAGTAAAGCTAGTGCAGAATAATCAGCCTGGCTTGTTCAATCAAACAGGTCGCCTTAACGCAAGAAAGACGATACAAGTTTACCGAGCAGCAGATCAACAGACCCAAGATACACTGACACTACGACAGTCAGGACAATGACGATACCAGTAAGCCCTAATGTCATTTTCTTATCCGGCCAGACTATCTTTCCAAACTCGACCTTGACTTCCTCAATAAACTTTTTGACTTGAGCAGGTGCAAATGGAGAAGGTTCTTTCTCTACCGCATTGCCTTTTTTGGTCTTTACCTTACCTGCCATATCTTGTGCCTGAGATGAAGTTGCTCAATATTTTGGGTTTAAAAGGTCAAATATTTACCTTAACCGAACAAAAAAACACCTGCCATAAAAATGGCAGGCCAGGAGGGATTCGAACCCCCAACCCCCGGATTTGGAGTCCGGTGCTCTACCAATTAGAGCTACTGGCCTGTGTTTCGTTACTTAGTCTCCTTGTGCGGAGTATGAACTCTACAAAAAGGACAATATTTGTTAAACTCCAATTTATTGGGAGTGTTTTTCTTATTCTTTGTCGTCGTATAATTGCGACGTTTGCATGTGCCACATGCAAGAGTTACTATATCTCTCATTCTGATCTTCCTATGCAAAAAGGTAACCCTGCCCTGAAGTTAACAGGACAGGGTACTATCTTTTGTGCTGTAACTACTTGATGATTTTGGCTACAACACCGGCACCTACGGTACGACCACCTTCGCGAATTGCAAAGCGAAGACCTTCGTCCATGGCGATAGGTGTAATCAGCTCAGCGGTAACAGAAACATTATCACCAGGCATAACCATCTCAGTCCCCTCTGGAAGGGTTACAATACCGGTAACGTCTGTTGTTCTGAAATAGAACTGTGGACGATACCCGTTAAAAAATGGAGTGTGACGGCCACCCTCATCTTTACCGAGGATATAGCACTCTGCCTGAAACTGGGTATGCGGAGTAATGGAACCTGGCTTAGCGAGAACCTGGCCACGTTCAATATCATCACGCTTAACACCACGAAGCAAGGCACCAATGTTATCACCTGCTTGACCTTCATCAAGAAGTTTGCGGAACATTTCAACGCCGGTACAGGTGGTCTTCTGGGTAGCACGAACACCTACAATCTCAACTTCTTCGCCAACCTTGACAATACCACGCTCTACACGACCAGTTGCAACAGTACCACGACCTGAGATTGAGAACACATCCTCAACAGGCATAAGGAATGCTTTTGCAACATCACGCTCTGGCTCAGGGATATATGTGTCAACCGCCTCCATCAGATCCCAGATACATTTACTCTTCTCTGGATCTTCAGGATTTTCGAGCGCCAAAAGTGCTGACCCTTGAACAAATGGAATATCATCACCTGGAAACTCATATTTATCAAGAAGCTCACGAAGTTCCATCTCTACAAGCTCGATCAGTTCCTCATCGTCAACCATGTCGCACTTGTTAAGGAAAACAACGATAGCAGGAACACCAACCTGACGTGCAAGCAGAATGTGCTCACGAGTCTGCGGCATAGCACCATCAGTCGCAGCAACGACAAGGATAGCACCATCCATCTGGGCAGCGCCAGTGATCATATTTTTAATATAGTCAGCGTGACCTGGACAGTCAACGTGAGCATAGTGACGCTTCTCGGTCTCGTACTCAACATGAGCTGTTGCAATGGTAATACCACGCTCTTTCTCTTCCGGCGCCTTATCAATATCGCTGAAGTCAGTAAACTGGGCCTGACCTTTAGTAGACAAAACGCGGGTAATAGCTGCAGTCAAAGTGGTTTTACCATGATCGATATGACCAACAGTTCCTACATTGACATGCGGTTTAGTCCTTTGAAATTTTTCCTTTGACATTTTCCTTGTCTCCTCAGGCCGTTAAAAGTTTGTTTTCGAATTAACGTAATTATACTGGAGCCCACGACCGGATTTGAACCGGTGACCTCATCCTTACCAAGGATGCGCTCTACCAACTGAGCTACGTGGGCGCCAAAGTTACTTCTATGAGGTCAGCATGGAGCGGGAAACGAGACTCGAACTCGCAACCCTCAGCTTGGAAGGCTGATGCTCTACCAATTGAGCTATTCCCGCTCTTGTAAAGACTTTACCCATACTGCTAAAAGATGGTGGAGGGGGGAGGATTCGAACCTCCGAAGGCGTCGCCGACAGATTTACAGTCTGTTCCCTTTGGCCACTCGGGAACCCCTCCTACACTTGAATGCCTGAACAAAAGGACTGACACTCTTTATACTTTCAGCATTACTTTGTAAAGTACTTTTTTCTTTTTTTGGAGCTGGCGATGGGACTTGAACCCGCAACCTGCTGATTACAAATCAGCTGCTCTGCCAATTGAGCTACGCCAGCTTACAAAGCACGGGAATATACTCTCTCATCTTTTTTTCTTCAACACATTTTTTCTAACGACCACGTATTTTTTTTGCTCAAACGGCATGACTTAAACAAAAGATCTCCACACAAAAGCGATTTATCGGGTAGTTGAAGAGTATATAGATTGTATCTCTGTCAATATATTTTTTTCAAGTTAATTACAACGTAAGCATAGTTAACGTTCAATAAAGTATAAAATCATCAATCTTTTCATTAATAGAGATACGAACAACCTCAACGTTTAGGTACTAAGCTAATTCCCTAATGGTAACCTTAAGGAAGTATCATTCCCAAAACAAGAAAGGTCGATTCCCTTTTAGGAGAATCGACCTTTCTTCATCTAAACAAAAATAATGTTTGTGAAACGCTATTACTCCATCACATTCTTTGCAAATCCACTCTCACGATATTTCTCAAAACACATAGCTGTAGTTCTGTACACAATATGTGCGAACTTGGTGTATGGCATATAGAGGAAAAGCATCATTACAGCAACAAGGTGCATAAAGTAGACAATGTAACCAAATGTTGGCAACCCTGCCCAACGAAGCAACTCTGCCCCAAGACCAGTTACACCTACGGCAAGGATTTCCCAAATAAGGAACCAGTCATAGAAGGTTTTGCTAGCCTTACCATTCTTCTCAAGCTCTTTACGGTTAGACCATAAAATCCAAATACCATAAAGAAGTGCAACAGCTGAGATATTAGCCAGAATCTTAAATGGATCTATAAGGGCCATCGGGCCGTGTAGTGAGGTCCAGAAAAGACCAAGTACATCATTTTTAAACAGTGACCAGCAGGTAACTATGAATAGTCCTATAAAAGCAAAAAGAAGCGGCAGATGCCCCTTCACTCTATCAGTGTTTACCGTACACTCTTTAAAACGGTTGTGCTGAATCGTCTCCACAAGGGTAGGCCACAGAAACATCTGGACGAACTGGACTACAGAAGGTCTGAATTCTGGATTAATATCTGCCCGTTTAGTCATCTCTTTCCACATCTTCGTTACGCCTTTAAATACTGAAAATGCGGCAAGTCCGGCAGCAGGCACCATAAACAAAACAATGAAAAAGATATTCTTTGCATACCATCTGAAATCCCACGTGCCAAAAAACTGCTGATAACCATGGCTTGCAAATTCTTCCGCTGATGGAACATGCATAGCGCCTGAAAGGAACCACATGACCAAGATGACAATTGTAGGAATACCAATCAGCATCGGAAGATTTTTAGCACTCGTCGCTAGCTTAGCAAGACCAGTTGGCCAACCATAAAATGTGTACGCATAAGAACGGATAGCACCAAGAACCTCACCAGGCTTAGCACCACGCGGACACATTTCTGAACAGTCACCACACTGATGACACAGAAAAACATCAGGATCTGCAACAAGGTTTTCTTTCATACCCCACTGTGACCAGATCATTTCTTTACGTGGGAAAGGTTTCTGATCGGTTGATAGTGGGCAGGCTACAGAGCAGGTAGCACATTGATAACACTTTTTGAGTGTATCGCCTCCTGCTTCTTTAAGTGATCGAATAAAATCTAAATCTGGATTAACATTCATATAGTTGTCCTCCTGTTATATTATCATTCATGTTGAATCATGATCTCCTGGATCTAATAACCCGAAAACCGTACAAAACGCAACCGCTGAGGCTATGCTCTGCGGTTGCGATTCATGATAAACAACAGGTTTTAGAAGCCCTTGAAGGGGTTTGGTCCCATTTCAACGATCTCTTCAACGAAATCGTTAAGAATCTGTGGAATTTTGTCGTAATCTGTGATCGCTACCTGCTCAGCTGCACATCTCTCAGGTTCGAGCCCTAGAGTTGAGAGAGTATCACCAATATTTTCCATCCTCTTATTTGCAATCTCAGAACCTTTAACAAAGTGACACTGATAGTCATCACCATAGGTACAACCAAGAAGCATTGCTCCATCCATACCTGCAGAAAGTGCATCGCGGATCCATGCCATGTTAACAGAGCCAAGGCATCGAACAGGAATAAACCTGAGCATATGATTAATACCGTGTCGCTTCATACCTGCCATATCAAGTGCAGGGTAAGCATCATTTTCACAGACAAAAACAACTATACGAAGACGATCGTCGTCATCCTCTGGTACATCTACAGCCTTGACCATGGAGCCAATTAAATCAATGTTGTAATCCTTGAAACCGATAATTCGTTCAGGACAGGCTCCCATACACGTACCACAACGACGGCACCTGGTAGGGTTAGGCAATGGTGTACCTTTATCGTCATCATCAAGTGCGCCAAAAGGACACTCTTCTGTACAACGCTTACACTGGGTACAACGTTGCATGAAGAATTCTGGGTATGTTGCATCACCGGAACGAGGATGAACAGAGACACCACGGTCTGTTGACTCAAGACACTGAATTGCCTTTAATGCTGCTCCAGTGGCATCATCAATTGCCTCATCCATTGTTTCGGCTTTACGAACACCACCACAGGCATATACGCCGGTTCTACGTGTTTCGTAAGGGAAACAAATGAAGTGGGAGTCAGCATAACCATCAAATAACTCAAGATCATTAAAGGTCGGACCCTGACGGTACGCTAAATTGATGGTATTTTCATGAAGTGTAGTTGGCTCCATACCAGCAGCGAGTACAACCATATCCACCTCAAGCTCAAGGTTCTCACCAAGCAAGGTATCTTCAACAGCTACAGCAACTTTGCTGCCTGCTTCAGTTACTTGCATGACATTACCTTTAGTCATAAAAATACCGTCATTCATCTGGGCATTTTTATAGAACAACTCCATATGACCAGGTGTACGCATATGCTGGTACAGAATATACGCTTTCCCTTCAGAGTTATCCTGGCAAACATACTGAGCCTGTTTCAGAGCAACCATACTGGTAACAGAGTTACAATATGGGAAGTCCTTATCATTCTCTTTACCACCTGGGCTTTGCACGAAAGCGACATTGGCTGGTACTTTGCCTTCTTTTGCGAGTTTTTCAAACTCTGCATTGGTCACAACATTAGGTACTTTTCCGTAACCAAGGTGTTCGAACTCACTTACATCAGCAGGTTTCCACCCAGTTGCAAGTACAACGGCACCTACTTTAAGTGCATCAGGGTCAATATCAGTATACTTTTTCAGACCCGCGTTTGGATCATCTTTTTCACCCTTATCAATCAAATCCTGTTCATCAACTGTCACCTTAGCAGGAGCATCCCATTCAGTGGTTGCACCAGCAGCCTTAAGTGTGACATTGAAATCACCAGGAGCTCCGGAAATTCGAGCAACTTCAGAACTGGTTTTCACAGTAATGTTGGGATTAGAAGCTATTTCAGCAACAAGTGCCTCAACAGGATTCTCTTCAAGATCTGTCCATGGAGACTTGCTTGGGAACGACTTGCGCCATCCTTTAGCTTTTCCACCAACCTCAGCCTCTTTTTCAATGACAATTACTGAATAACCAGCAGCGGCTGCTTCTTTGGCGGCAGTAAGACCTGAGATACCTCCACCCATGACCATGATAGTCTTGTTGATCGTCTCAAGCTGGAACGGATCAGCAAGTTCTGTCTTCTTGGCTCGGGTACAGGCCATCCTCATGTAATCAGAGGCGGTCTCTTGCAGGAATTCTGCAGCTTCGGAGTGTGGTTCTTCTCCCTCAGCAGGCTTAACTTCAGCCCATACCACTTGTTCACGCAAATTAGCACGGACAGTTATTTTGTCCTCACCAAAATTGAATTCATTTGTCATTACACGTGGGGAACACGCCCCAACAACAACAGTGTTAATTCCGCCAGCAATATCACCCTCGATCAACGCACGCCCTTCTTTGCCGCAGAGGTACGCATGGGATTTACATTCCATGGACATCTCCCCTGAAACAACTCCGGAAAGAGCCTCTATATCAAGAGCATCTCCGATGCCACATCCCGTACAAATATATGCACAATACTTTTTATCCATTGTTTCTTACCTCCTGGAAACCTGAATTGCCTTCAAGGCAGCTGCAGTGGAATTCTGAGTTGTTGTGACAACATCAGCAGCTTTCTTAGCACAGCCAGCTGCGATCATTGCCTTCGCTGCATCGGTAATTACAAAACCATTGCTATCCATCTCAAGCGCTACAGGAGCACCCTGGACATCAAGTGATGGTTGCATACCGGTTGCCAGGACAGCCAAATCTACTTTCTGAGAAATTTTTTCCATAGTAACAGCGTTCTCAGCGACAAGTGTAACACCACCATCAGCCTCAGGAATAATCTCAGCTACTTTTCCTTTTATGAAACTCGCATTCTCATCTGCCATGCGCACTTCACGGAATTTTTCATACTTTCCAGGAGTCCGAAGATCAATGTAAAAAACATAAATCTTAGCGTCAGGGTATTGTTCACGTACATAGCTCATCTGTTTAAATGTGGCCATACAACAGATGTGCGAACAATATTCAAGATGGTTCTCATCTCGGGATCCCGCACACTGAACAAATCCAATAGACTCAATTTCCTTATTATCACCAGGGCGAACTATTTTTCCACCAGTTGGACCGCTGGGTGCAGCCATTCGCTCCATCATCATGTTTGTGATGATAGCATCAGACTGACCAAATTTCAGATTCTCCATCTTGGTTGCATCATATGGAACCCAACCGGTGGCCCAAATAATTGATCCAACTTTAATGGTGACAGTCTCAGTCTTCATTTCCAGATCAACGGCGTTATACTTACAAGAAGCTTTGACTGCCTCCGCCCCTTCAGGGGTGAGAGCATCTTTATTGATGACATATCGACGAGGAAATGCCATTTCGTGAGGCAGGTAAGCAGCCTTGGTTTTGCCTAATCCAAAATTGAACTCACTGTCAATTTCATCCGGACATGCAACAGCGCAGTCACCACAAGCGGTGCAGTTGCTATTCACATATCTAGGTGCAATCTCAAGTGTAACCTCATAGTCACCCGGACCTCCGGAAACTGCTTTAACCGTTGTCATGGAGTAGGTACGAATCTTCCTGCTATCCCTGATACGACGGAAATTAATCTCAAGTCCACAACTCGGCGGACACATTTTCGGAAAATATTCGTTCAACTGGGCTACCCTGCCACCAAAGGTTGGGCTCTTTTCGACCAGAAATACGTCGTTTCCGACTTCGGCGGTCTCTAGGGCAGCTGTCAGGCCACTGATACCTCCGCCTACGACCAATACTGCACCTGCGGTGCCATGCTCGTCAGTCATACTTTCCTCCATAATTACACTTTAAAAATAAAATATTGACCATTGGCGCCAGACATGACCTGCAGCTAAACAGAACCTGCCACGACCCCAACTATTGGACATAAAACTGTGCTACCATACATATGGTACGATTAAACTTTTTTAGCTTATGCAGAGCACAGTATGTTTATCTCTGTCCTGCATAAGCCAAAATGGTCCTGATACTAAAAAATCTCCAGGAATCTTAAAGATCCCTGGAGATTTTCACTACATCATATCAAGAGTTGATCCCTTGCCTCATTACAGCCAAGGCTCAGTCTCAATGATATTGATTACTTCTACCTTCTCACACTTCCATTCCTTGGTCTCAGGATCGAAGGTGGAGTTAACGAAACACTTCCAGTTCTCGTCATCACAGGTTGGGAAGTCAGATCTGTAGTAGAATCCTGGATAACGGGATTCTTTACGGAACTCGATATGACGGATATGAGTCTCGACACACCAGATACGATGATAATTCTCCCAAGCTCTCATCAACTCATGAAGATCACCAGCACCCATCAACTCTGCATCCTCACGGAGGAGTTTAAGAAGATCAAGACAGATGTTCAGAAGTTTACCAGAAGTCATGTAGTATGTAGCAACACCACCACCATACTCATCGGTAGCCTTCATGAGACGCATCATCATACCTGCAGGCTTGCAGTAATGAGGATTCACATCAGAAGCGGTTGATGCACCAACAAACTCATGGTAACGCTTAACTGGAGCATAGATCTCGTCAGCAAGTTCCTGAGCGGTCTGCTTAAGCTCTGGTGTGAAGTCGTTATCACGGCAGAATTTAACCATCTGCTTAGCACAAATACGTCCCTCAGCATGAGAACCGGAAGAGAACTTGTGACCAGATGCGCCAACGCCATCACCCGCGGTGAAGAGACCGTCGACGGTAGTCATGCGGTTGTAGCCCCATTTGTACTTATGAGATCTAGACTCATTCTGTACATCAGGTACCCAAGCTTCGTCCGGACCGGAAGTCCAGATACCACAACAACCAGAGTGAGAACCGAGCATGTATGGTTCTGTAGGCATAATCTCAGAACCCACTTTCTCAGGCTCGATGTTCATACCTGCCCAGAGACCTGCCTGACCAACGGACATGTCAAGGAAATCTTCCCAAGCCTCTGACTCAAGATGTTTCCAGAATTTCTTGAGGGATTTTTCATCCATACCAGCCGCTTTACGATCATCAAGGAAAGCGTTCAGAGCAACGTCAGTAGCCATGTAAATTGGTCCGCGTCCTTCTTTCAGCTCGTTGATCATCAAGTGGTTACGCAGACAGGTCGGAGTAACTGGAGAAGCACCATAAGGCATGAACTTCTTAAGCTCTTCTGCAGCTGCATCACCGTTTGCATAAAACTCGCCAAGGCCGTTTGCAACTTTAGCTTTGAACAGAAGGAACCATGCACCAACCGGTCCGTAACCATCTTTGAAACGGGCTGGGGTGAAACGATTTTCCATCATGGTCAGAGTAGCACCAACCTGAGCACACATGGTGTATGTGGAACCTGCATTCCATACTGGATACCATGCACGTCCTTTACCTTCACCGGTAGAGCGTGGACGGAAGATATTAACAGCACCGCCACAAGCAACGAGAGCTGCTTTACAACGGAAAACATGTACTTTGTTCTCACGGGTGGAGAAACCAACCGCGCCAGCAATCTGGTTTGGCTTATTCTTATCGAGCAACATTTTCACGATGAAAATACGCTCAAGAATATTGTCAGCACCAAGAGCGGTAGCAGCAGGCTCAGCAACGATACACTTATAGGACTCACCGTTGATCATGATCTGCCATTTACCGGTACGTACTGGAGTACCGCCTTCACGCAGGGTTGGTGCAGGCTTGGCGCCGTCAAGATTCTCACCATCTGCATCCTTCTTCCAGACAGGCAGGCCCCACTCTTCAAACAACTTAACAGACTCATCTACGTGACGACCACAATCATAAATCAGATCTTCACGAACAACGCCCATCAGATCGTTACGAACCATTTTCACATAGCTCTCGATCGGATTCTCACCAATATAGGTGTTGATAGCGGAAAGACCCTGGGCTACTGCACCAGAGCGTTCAAGAGACGCCTTGTCTACGAGAACAATTTTCATATCAGCTGGAGCCCACTTCTTAATCTCGAAAGCCGCTCCACATGCAGCCATACCGCCACCGACGATGAGAACATCAACATCATGCTCTACAACCTCAGGATTTACAACGGCGTCTAACTCACCTTTGGGTTTATTTGGTAATGCCATATTGAAATCTCCTTATATACTAAATGCTAAAGATTTTGCTTGCACGTTTCAGATTCCGAACGCCCGATTACTTAGGTGTAGGAAGGTCACTTTCAAGAAGCAGACATTCATCATCGAGGTTGGCACCGGTCTCGCCTACATAACCGTTAGCAGCACCCTCAGCGGTAGTACGTACTGGGAACTTGAAGCGCTTCATGGCACCGTTACGGAACTTAACAGTCCACATAATGGAATCTGCACTACGCATCGGATGAACCTGACCGCCCATTGGTACGAAGTCATCGTAACCACGGACGAAGATTGCACCTTGCGGGCAAATTTTAACACAGGAGTAGCACTCCCAGCATGCATCCGGTTCCTGATTGTAAGCTAACATTTCGCTTTTTTCTAATACCATCAGGTCATTCGGACAGATGTACATGCACGCGGTTTTGTCTCCACCCTTGCAGCCATCACACTTGGAAGGATCTACATAACTTGGCATTAAACTACCTCCTCAGTTTGTTTTAACTATTGCGACCCTGCACATTCAGGATCAGCTAAACTTATACTCTTGTACTGCTATATACTTCATAAAACCAATTACCCGACAACAACTCACAACCCTTTGAATTACCAGATAATCAATTGATACTGACAACTATAACACAGTGTAAAACCAAGAAGAAATCAATGAATGACTCCTCATTTATTTCAAGACTTTTTCTTATAATTTGTTGCCGTATAATTGTCAAGACAATTCACCACAATTGCCTTACCAGTATCAATAGTCGTTTCTAACCAGCACTTCTCGAGGCTTGGAACCATCCGCTGGTCCGACAATTCCTTCTTTCTCCATCGTTTCAATGATTCTTGCAGCTCGATTATACCCTACCCTAAGACGTCGTTGAACGCTTGAAATAGATGCCTGTCCAGTCTCGGTAACAAATTGTACCGCCTCATCGTAACGTTCATCATAATCTTCACCATTCCCAGCATCTGCACCATTACTCTCTTTCTCTATTTCTTCGGCAATAGTTGTGTCGTAACTAGATTCCCCCTGACTTTTCAGGAATTCGACAATTTCAGATGTTTCCTTCTCCGATATATATGCGCCGTGTATACGTGACAGATTAGAACTACCAGGAGCAAGATACAACATATCTCCTGCACCAAGAAGGTGTTCGGCCCCACCAGTGTCAAGAATTGTTCGGGAGTCGATCTTGGAAGACACTTTAAAAGAGATTCTAGTAGGGAAATTCGCCTTAATCAGCCCAGTCAGGACATCCACAGAAGGCCTTTGTGTAGCAAGAATAAGATGTATGCCTGCAGCGCGTGCCATTTGCGCCAGACGAGCTATAGCAGCCTCAACATCTTTTGACGCAACCATCATAAGATCAGCCAACTCGTCTACAATAATGACGATATACGGCATCTTCTCTTCTGCCGATTCATTATAGGAATCAAAACTCTTAACCTTTGCTTCTTCAAGTGCGCGATAACGTCTCTCCATTTCCCTAACGGCCCAGTTCAATGCACGGGAAGCAAGTTTAGGGTCTACGACCACAGGGTGAAGAAGATGTGGAATGCCTTCATATCCAGACAACTCAATTCGTTTAGGGTCAACCATTAAAAATCGAACCTCATCCGGAGTTGCATTATAAAGAATGGAGGCGATGATTGTATTTATTCCAACACTCTTACCGGCACCTGTTGCCCCTGCAATCAGTAGATGTGGCATCTTTGCGAGATTGCCCATTGCCAAATTACCTACAACATCAAGCCCTAAAGCAATCGTCAATTTTGGCGCGTTATTTCGAAACTCCTCGGCACTTAACAGGTCACGAATAAAAACAATCTGTCTGTTTTCATTTGGGATTTCGATGCCCAATGCGGCCTTACCCGGTATCGAACCAACCACCCGCACGGACCTGGCTTTAAGGCCAAGAGCAAGGTCATCTGCCAAACCGACGATCTTATTTATCTTAATACCTGGAGCAGGAGCAAATTCGTAGGTAGTAACCACTGGCCCCGGTGAAATACCAACAACTTTCCCCGAGACACCAAAATTTTTGAGTTTTTGTTCGAGCTGCTTAGATATTTTGTAATAGACTTCCTTATCTATTTGTTCCTGAACCTGCTTATTCCTGGTCAGTAACGACAGCGGCGGCAACTTCCAGTCTCCCCTGGCAACTTGGGTAGTAGCAAAGGATTCATCAACCGCCCCATCTGCAATTTTCTTGGGAAGCTCTTTCACAACAGGAACTCCTGTTGACGGTAATATGGGGCCCGCAACAACAGGCTTAGGCTCTTTTTCTTCTCTAAGTGCTCGGCCACTATTAACACGTTCTTCCGGCTTACTTTTTTCTCTTTTGCAGCTTCTCAGAATAAAACCAAATACACTTTTGACGAGTCGGCCAAGTAACCCCATCAACTGGTAAGGCGAGAACTGAATAGACAACATGAGTGATATGAGAAAAATCAAACCGAGCAACAGCAATGTTCCACCGTCACCAACGAGTGAATTCGTTACCGAAAAGAAGGATCGGCCCAAAAAACCACCTAGTTCAATCAGGTCAGGCTGCTTTAATGCCGCTGCTGAAAGAAGTCCACAAAACGAGATAACGGCACCGGTAAGACCAAGTGTCACCTGAGGTAATCGCTCAAAGGACATACGGGGACTAAAAAACAGAAAAGAGAATGCCAGCATCAAAAAGACGAGTAGGTAGGCTCCCCAGCCAACAAAACCCAAAAGGACCTGAGCTATAAGCTGGCCAACCTCACCACACCAGTTTTTTGTTACTGCAAGAGTTGCAGATAAAAGACTTAAGAAAAGAAAAAGAGAAACAAAAATACCTAAAACGGCAACGAATTCCTGTTTGAAACCCGGCCGAGCCTGCTCTGTCTTCTGACTCATGATATGCAGAACGCTCCTGAAATAGCATGTTAGTAAAAAGTACCATCCAACCTTACAAGATCTAATCGGAAATTACAGTTATTGCAAGGTGGAGCAGTCTACATCAGAAGCGAACTCATGCACGAAGAAGAGATTTTACCGCATCAAGCACTCCGTTTATAAAAGATGGAGATTCAGGACCTGCGAAGCGCTTAGCAACTTCCACAGCTTCATTTATAGCGACCTGATCCGGTACATCATTTTCCGAGATCATTTCATACACTGCAAGCCGTAGAATATTTCTATCTGTTGCAGCAATCCTGGTGAGACGCCAATTGCTTGCCGCCTTACCAATCTTGGAATCAATATCGGCACGCATAGTCACAATACCGTCCAGCAGCTCCTGGGCATATGGCCGAGCCTTCTTGTTCACCTGGTACAGGGTGCAGAAGGTATCAAATCGCTCAACAATATTCTCTTCAAGATGACCATTTTCCAGCTTAAAATCTTCCTGAAACAAAAACTGCAAAGCGGCCTCTCGGGATTTACGGCGAACTCCCATAAATATCTACTTCCTGGTTAAAGACGAGAACAGGAGGCTGAAAACACAGAGCACACTTCCGTTGGTTTCCATACCTCCCGATCAGAGAGAGCTGGCAGTTAAAAGGCCAAACTCGTAATATTTACACTTAATTCAATTGACCCATAAGATTAGCCATTTCGATGGCAGCAACTGTAACCTCTGAGCCTTTATTGCCAGCCTTTGTACCACTACGCTCTATGGCCTGCTCAATTGACTCTGTAGTCAGCACCCCAAATAATACTGGAATTCCGAATTCGAGCCCAACCTGGGCAGTACCTTTAGAAGCCTCATTAACTACAACATCAAAATGTGGCGTTGCACCTCTAATGACAGCACCCAGACAGATAATGGCATCATATTTCTGTAAACCTGCAAGTTTTTTAGTTGCAAGTGGAATTTCTAGGGCACCCGGTACTCTCACCACATCTATATCAGAATCCAGTGCACCTGAACGAACAAGAGTATCAAGAGATCCTTCAAGAAGTTTCTCAGCAACAAACGAATTAAATCTTGCGACGACAATAGCGAATTTTTTTCCGTCTGCCTTCAGGTTACCTTCAATATAATTTGCCATCCTGTTTCCTCAGCGGTTTGTATATTCAGTGACAAGTACAAAACAAAATAATCTGTTTTCTACCTATTCATCAACTTCTATCAAGTGACCCATGCGGTCACGTTTACATACCAGATACTCTTTGCTTTCATCACCCGCAGCCATCTCAATGGGATACCGGGCAACAACCTCAAGACCATACGCCTCAAGGCCAACAATTTTTTTAGGATTATTCGTCAGCAAAGCCATTTTGGTAATGCCGAGATCTCGCAGAATTTGTGCCCCGATGCCATAATCTCGCAGATCAGCTTTAAAGCCAAGCCTCAAGTTAGCCTCAACTGTGTCCATTCCCTCATCCTGAAGGTTATAGGCTTTCAGTTTATTTACAAGACCAATCCCCCGCCCTTCCTGACGCATATAGAGGATAACCCCTGACCCTTCCTGTTCAATCATTTTCATGGCTGCAGAGAGCTGCAAACCACAATCACAGCGAGACGAGCCAAAGACATCTCCAGTCAGACACTCTGAATGAACACGGACGAGCACTTTTTCCTGCTTGGAGATATCACCTTTTACCAGCGCCAAATGCTCGAGCTCATCAACATCATTGGTATAGACAATAGAGCGAAACTCACCAGCGTGCTCAGTAGGAATCCTTGCCTCAACCTGTCGATGAACCAGAATGTCCTGCTTAAGGCGATAGGCAACAAGATCCGCTATGGTAGCAATCTTCAGGTCGTGCTCTTTAGCAAATCCAACAAGGTCCGGCATACGTGACATGGTGCCATCGTCGTTCATGATCTCGCAGATCACTCCGGCAGTACGCATCCCGGCAAGCCGTGCCAAGTCAACTGAACCTTCAGTTTGACCTGTTCTAACCAGCACGCCGCCTTTTTTAGCACGCAAGGGAAATATATGGCCTGGACTGATAAGGTCTCTAGCGGTAGCATCAGGAGCAACAGCAGCTTCAATTGTACGGGCTCTGTCAGCTGCAGAAATACCGGTCGAGACACCTGTTCTTGCTTCTATACTGATCGTGAAACCTGTGCCATACGGAGACTTATTATTCGTCACCATCATTGGCAACTCGAGCTGATCAACGAGATCAGGACTCAGCGTAAGGCAGATAAGTCCCCTGCCGTACCTCGCCATGAAATTAATATGGTCGGCGGTGCAGGCTTCGGCTGCCATACAGAGATCACCCTCATTTTCACGGTCTTCATCATCAACAAGAATGACCATTTTGCCGGCTTTAATATCTTCAATTACGTCTTTAATAGGACTTACAGCTACCATAGCATCCACAATTCTAATAGTTAACTGAACACCCGAAAAGGCATTCTTTAAAGGAACCCGTTTTCAGCCAGGAACCCCTGCGTAATATCCTGCTTGGCGCTCTCGGTTTTCGAAGGTCTCCCTCCGGCAAGAAGCAGGTTTTCTATATACTTACCGATGATATCTACTTCGATATTCACCTCATGGCCCATTTTCAGCAGGCCAAGTGTAGTCATCTTCAGGGAATGGGGAATTATAGATACAGAAAAGTGACCCGAACTGCAACTGTTAACAGTGAGACTTATACCATCTATGGTGATGGAGCCTTTCTCAATGATGTATCGCGACTGAGATTCCGGCAAAGAGAATGTGAAAACTGTGTAGTCCCCAACAGGTTCCCGACGTTTAACTTTTGCCATACAATCAACATGACCGGAAACAAGATGTCCACCAAGCCTATCAGATAGCTTCAGCGCACGTTCGAGGTTGAGCATGTCGCCAACCACCAAATGACCGAGCTTTGTACGAGAAAGAGTCTCAGGTGAGACATCTGCAGAAAACCGCCTGTCAGTAATATTATACGCTGTAAGGCATACCCCGCTGCATGCAATAGATTCACCTTCAACTGGCTGTTCCAATGGGAAGTCGGCCTCTATATCAAATACGAGTCCGCCACCAGCACTACGCTTGGCCAGAAGTTTTCCCTTTCCCTGTATAATTCCTGTAAACATAATTTAGGCCTGTGTGGAAATTACTTATCCGCTGCCAACTCTTTTGCTTTCTGCTCAAAGGTCTCTGCTATAGACTTGTGTTTAAAATTGCGGTGTATTTTAGCAATCGTCTTATACGCATCAGCCGCTTTACCGGTCTCGCCTGACTCAATATATATATCTGCCATAGTTTCAAGCAACTCTACAGTTCCTGCAGGATTATTGTTTCGCTGATAGGTGTCAAGAATATCTAGGCATGTTGTGATTGCCTTATCATATTCTTTCTGCCCACGATATACCTCAACAAAACGTTTGGTAAGTGTAAACAAACTCATAGGATCACCAAATTCTTCGCACAGATCCCATGTACGCTGATAATGGCTCTCAGCCCCTACAAAGTCCCCTTTAGCAAAACAGGTATGGCCTAGTTGATTACTGGAATTTGCCACTCCAGTCTTATCTCCTTTTTCTTCATACCCCAGTAAAGCATTGTGTAACGATATTGCGGCCTGAGTTAGGTTTCCATTCTCAAGAAATCGCTTCCCCTGCTCGTAATCTGCCTTGACTGGATCTTTGCTATCAACATCAGCACCGGCCATTGGCGCTATGTCTTGTATATTTTGAATGGTATTGCTCATTATTTTTTCTTTACTCCTCCCTGTATTGCTGTAAGCGCTTTAGCGGCTTCACCTGCGACAGTTGTGGTAATCATCTGACCCTTGTCGAAAATTACCAATTCTGCATCATCGTTACTCAGTCCCATAATCTGCATCGAAGCTTCTGCTGCACTAATTCGCCCAAGCAAACGAGCAATGTGCCCCCTGACAGCAGCATCAGGATGCTGCAGGAAATGGAAAAGATTATAAAATGGAGTATCCCGAATAAGGTCCGGCCGTGTTTCAGCAATTTCTCCGAGCGCCCAGATAACTTGTACTCTAGTCGTGTCCTGACTGATGAACGTTAAAAGATGACGTGTAAACGCACCAAAAATATCAGGCCGAGCTGCAATTACACTACCCAGAGTTTCAACCATCCCCCAATGTGTGGCAGCAGAGTCATTGCACGCCTCATATAACCTGTGAAGCAGTTCAGAAACCTGTCCAGGTTCACGTGTTGCAACCCGAGCAGTTACCTGCCCTATCATCCAGCTGACATGCCATCGTCTCTCATCAATTGGGTCATACAGCAACCTCTGCATGAGTCGTAGAGTTTTTCTGTCATCAAAGCAGAGTGCGACCAGTCCATCCACATCCGACTGTTCGACCATCTCTTTCACAAGTTTTTTATTTGCCCGAAGCTTTTGCCGTTTCTTATCAGGTGCAGGCTCAACCACAGGACGCTCTTTCTTTAACACTTCCTGTGTCTCAGCCTGCAGATTCAAGCCTTCTGTTTTCTCTTTAAAACGCGTGGCAATATCAGCTATCTCGGTATGCAATCGAACGAAATAGAGTACCCCACGAACAGGCCGCCCATCAACGTTGCCTTTATCCATAACCTCGTGCAACTGCTCGTCATAATTTTCAATGCGCCCGGTAAGGTAGTCATCCTCAGGCAATAACTCCCAGGCAAAATCCCAGTTATCATTGCATGCATGAACAAGAGCCTCAACCATAGCCGCACCGACATTATGCCCGGTAGCATCACAAGTAAAAATGGCACCACATTGGCAATCACCAACTGGAAACTCATTAAGTTTTCGCTGGGCCGCGTCACCAGGTCGTCCCACTTTGTGTCCGCAAAAAGGACACCATGGTGGATTTTTAATTTTTCTCGTACTCATAAAAACTCGTAGTTAAGATGAATCTCAGCGAATTACTTAGGACAGAAGCTCCTGCAGTTTTGCACTGAAGTTTGGATCCACCGAATATCCGAGTTCTTTTGCTTTTTGCATATGCTTATGTGCTTCAGAAAACTCTTCTTTAAAATAGAGGGCCACCGCCAGGTTGTTATGACCAAGAGGAGAGTCTGGCTCAATTTCTAACCCTTTCCTGGCTGCAGTTACTGCTCGGTCATCTTCCCCCTTCATAGTCAGCACAGAGGTGAGATTCAACCATGCAGTTACAAGCTTAGGATTATACTGGAGGGCTTTTTCGTAATTTTCAATTGCCTTGTCAAGATCGTTGTTCTGCTGCCAGATCAAACCCATGTTAGCATAAGCCTGAGCAGATTCTGGCTGCACCGCCACAGCCCGCTGGTTCAAGTCAAGTGCCTTCTCAAGATCCCCCTGACCAAAGTAGATTGCACCTAAATTGATCATACTGTCACCGTTGAGAGGGTCTATCTCGACAGCTCTGTTCAACGATGCAACTGCCTCATCTACCCTGCCAGCTTTCATATACACCAGGCCAAGATGATGATGGGCCATCAGTGAATCAGGGTGCTCTCCACATTTCTTCTCAAGCTCTGCAATTACCTTTTCGAGATCTTCTTGTATCTGCTCAGTCATAACTCACCTTCTATAAAAATTGTATTGGTCACCATACCGCACACTTAATGTATTGCGCCTGATGGACATGTTCGTATCACATAGTTGCCGGTAGTAGCATGAATCTGCCACCAGCAGGAGGAGTATTCAAAACGGTGTACAATATAGGCACCTTCCACTGACTTGCAAGAAGAAAAGAACCTTTCATACCATTTGGCTGGAGGGGCTAGTGATTGTATTTATCTTCGCATGAAATCGTCAACTCCCTGCTTTGCATTGAGAGTATCTGTTTAGCACGGATAACATCTTTGCTGATTTGTGAGGCAAGCTCTTTAATACCCTCAAATTTCCGTTCACTACGCAGAAACTCTAGCAGATTGACCTTAATGGGTTTACCATAGATGTCCTGATTAAAGTCAAAAATATGGGTTTCTGCCACCAGTGCTTGCTCCCCAAACGTTGGGTTACAACCTATATTTATTATGCCACCATAACACTTCCCATCACAAATAACCTGCGAAACATATACTCCATATCGAGGCACTAGATCCTCATCCGCAAATTTCAGGTTTGCTGTTGGAAAGCCAATTTCTTTACCACCCCGCTGTTTTCCAAACTGAACTTCACCACGAATCTGATAATAGCGACCGAGTAACCTCCGGGCCTCTCCCATATCACCTCCTGCCAATAGCTGACGAATCCGTGTTGAACTTACCAGTATGCCTTGGGTATAATATGCATTAACAACTGCGACAGAAAATCCTTTAGACTCCCCTTGTTTTTCCAAAAAAGGGATATTACCAGCGCGACCTTTACCAAACGCATAATCGTAACCAACTACCAACTCTTTCATACCGATCCGTTTCAGTAGAACCTCATCTACAAAATACTCAGCGGTAGTTGCTGCAAAGGACTTGGTAAATGGCACAACTACAAGCACATCAATACCCGCCATTTCAACAAGTTCTACTTTCTGGTCACACGTAGAGATAAGTTTTATCCCTCCTGGCCTTAACACTTGTAATGGATGCGGCTCAAAGGTAATTGCTACACTGGTTCCCTTTTGTTGGACTGCCCGTGAAGCTACCTGTTCAAAAAGTTGCTGATGCCCCAGATGGACACCATCAAAGTTTCCAATGGTCACACAAGCATGAGAAAAAGGTTCAGTTATATCTTCTATATTTTTATATATTTTCATTTACTTTAAAAACTTTTCTATTTTTTTAACTTCCCATAAGAAGAAAGTATTGACAAAAACCCTCTGACAAAGCATATTCAAGCCCGTTGCCGAAGTGGCGGAATTGGTAGACGCGCTAGGTTCAGGGTCTAGTGGGGGTATCCTCGTGGAAGTTCGAGTCTTCTCTTCGGCACCAAATTTTGTAAGGGCTGCAATCTTTAGGATTGCAGCCCTTTTTTTATTATTGTTGATCATACCCGAGCCCTCCTTTGTCCGGTAGAAAAAACTGGATGCCGTATAGCACGAATAATCATTTCCCGCAATCTTCATACCTGGCGTCCAGTCTCTCGTTCACTGCAAAATAAATTGGCAATCAGCTTACCAATAACGTAATCAACTCGATAAACAGATCAATGTTCTCCTGTAAATAGTTGTGTGTTTTTTCTTCTCTTTGCTTTCCACTTTCGTCCCAACAAGAATTATCAGAAATTATTGTTAATTTTACTCATATGGTATATGAGTAAAACACCCCACTTTTCCTAACAACATTTCCGCCCGACTCATCAGCAATTCTTATAGTTTTATTCAATAGATGTTAACCTTTCAGGTTGCCCACTCACGCCTCAACACGCAGCATAGTTCCCAGATACATCTGCAACTATAAGCTTTTACGTACCTTGAAATCTCATTAAAGACAACAACCTAGCACTTGACTGCAATTATAAAAAAACATATTATGCGTGCCTCATCGCCGATAAAAATGTTCATTACGAAACCATTGATGGAGCAACATTCAATTATTTTACTTGAAGGAGTCTAGAATGCTTGAGCTGAAGAAAGGTGTTGATATCTTAGCAGTTGCAGGCGGTATCACCACCATTGATGATGCCAGGACAGTTTTTTCAGCAAAACTGGATGCAGCAAATCAGAAGAAGCTAGCAAAGATTTCAAACGAAGAAGCGCTTATAAAAGTTGCGAACGCCATTAAAATGTGCACTCCCTCCTCAGTTTTCATCAACACCGGTAGTCCTGAGGACCAGCAATGGATCCGTGACTATTCCCTTGAAAAGGGAGAGGAAAGAAAACTGGCTAAAGACGGACACACCATTCATTTTGATCTTCCACAGGACCAGGCGCGCCTGGTAAATCAGACATTTTATATCATCAATGAAGGCGAGAAAATGAGCTCGCTAGCTAAATCATTACCTCGCGACGAGGCTCTCGACTATATCACCAAGTTTATGCCTGGGATAATGTCTGAAAAAGTCATGATGGTTGGCTTCTATACTCGTGGCCCGGTAGGTGCAAAAGCCGCAATACCAGCAATAGAAATCTCATCATCATCTTATGTCCTTCATTCTGCAGAGCTGCTTTACAGAAACTGTTATAGCGATTTTGACAATGAAGCCGAGCGCGCCGGGCTGTTTTACACAAACGTGCATGCTGAGGGCAATAACACTTCCGAAGATGTCCCTAATGCTCGTATTCTCATGGACAGAAGCTGGCAAACTACATTTTCAACATTCTGTACCTATGCAGGCAATACTCTTTTACTGAAAAAAGGTAATCACAGATTTTCAGTTGATTATGCCACTTATTATAAACTTGGCCAGCAGTTGTCTGAACATATGTTTATCACCGGCATGACCGGTCCAGGTGGACGCAAAACATTTTTTGCAGGTGCGGCTCCTTCGGGCTGTGGCAAGACTACCACCGCGATGGTCGGAACAGACTTTGTTGGCGATGATCTAGCACAGATGTGGATCGCTGACGATGGCACAATGCGGGCCATAAACCCAGAAAAAGGCATTTTTGGTATCGTTCAAGATGTAAACCGTGAAGGTGACCCATACCTCATGGATTGTCTTCGTGGTGACAATACAGAGGTGATATGGTCTAACGTGCTGATAGACGAAGCAGGCGTTCCACACTGGGTTGGCAATGGTGAGCCTTCTCCTGAAAACGGCGTTAATTTCCAAGGCCCCTGGCACAAAGGGAAAACCGATACTGCTGGCAATCCTGTACCAATGTCTCACAAAAACTCACGCTGCACGTTACTTGCTTCAGCAATTGCAAATCATGCGACAGAGGTAGCAGAAGATCCTGCAGGTGCACCTGTCAAGGTGATTACCTATTCTGGTCGTGACTCTGATACGATGCCTCCGGTCTGGGTCGCACGTTCAATGGATGAAGGTGTTGTTATTGGAGCATCTATCGTTTCCAAGGCAACTGCTACAGAAGTAGGAGCAACCGGCGTGAACAGGCAACCGTGGGCAAACGCACCTTTTATCCCTGGAGCCCTAGCCGATTATATGAATGCCCAATTTACTTTCTTCAACTCCCAAGAGTTTAGTGATAAGGGACGTCCTGTGATGGCTGGACTCAACTATTTCCTCACCCATGAAAACCGAGGCAGCTCAGGCAGTGGTCTGCTTGGAGAGAAAAAAGATGTACGGGTATGGTTGGGTTGGTTGGAGCTCTTTGCCCATGGCGACGTAGAAGCAATAGAAACACCTATCGGTCTGCTGCCAAAATATGAAGACCTCAAAAAGCTCTTTACTGCTATCAATAAAGAGTACCCAAAAGAGCTATACGATATGCAGTTTGCGCTCTATGTGGATAAGATCATAAGCCGGATTGACCTGCAGACTGAAGCGTACAGTAAAGAAGTCGGCATTCCAGCCCAGCTCTATACTATTTATGAAAAACAGAAGAAGGAGCTACTGGCATTAAAAGATAAATCAGGCAGCACCATTTCTGTCGAGAGCTTGATCTAATTAGAGAAGTTCACTTGCTATGAAGGTCAGAGGGTTTTCCTTCTGACCTTTTTTATTCTCACCATACAACACCTTTCATGGTTGCCCCTCCCACTATTAATTCTTACTCATTGTTACTAAGCAGATCACAACGATAATCCTTTGCCCCAGCAACTAAAAAACAGTGGAAAATACTAGCAGTACATTACAATTTAATGATAACGACGAAGATGCCAAACCTGTTTTCACCACCACAAAACTTCAGGAATTACATCTTTACTCACTTGTTCTTTCCGCTGCAGGCATTACCCATAAAATATCTAAGCCCAACAGGACAGACTGGGGCGTATATGTTCCCGAAAGAGATCACGAGAAGGCTTTATACGAAATTTATGCCTACAACACTGAAAATAGCAACTGGCCCTTGCAACCTCAGAAAGTAGATAATTTTTCACCTTTTTTCAGAGCACAGAGTTTTCTCATTGTACTTTCTCTTGTTCTATTTTTTTCTTTCACAGGCCCCTGGTCCCAGCATTCTGCCTGGTTTACAGAAGGTTCAATTAACTCCTCCCGCATTCTAAACCACGGTGAATATTACAGACTCCTAACAGCGCTTACCCTCCATTCTGACCTGGTACATTTACTCGGAAATTGTTTTCTTGGAGGCTTTCTTCTTCATTTTTACTTTCTGCTTCTTGGCAATGGCATTGGCCTCTCATCACTTATTATCGCTTCAGTACTCGGCAATTATATTAATGTCCTTATTCACGGAGCTGGTCATAACTCCATTGGGTTTTCCACCGCGGTGTTTTCTGTTATAGGTATACTTTCAGCATTAAATTACCGGCACTACAAGCTTACACGGCCAGAAAGACTTGTATTACCAATTATGGCAGGTGCGGCTATGTTGGCTATGCTTGGCAGCAGTGGAGTACGCACTGATCTTGGCGCTCATCTTTTTGGTCTTACAACAGGCCTTGTAGTCGGTACGATACTTGGTATAGACAGCATTTTTTCTTTGCGCCATCACGGATGGTTACAGTTTATACTTTCTGTTGTTTTCCTGATATTACCTTTTCTTGCATGGTACCTAGCCATGATTTAAACGACTTCCTGCCGGATAATTGTTTAATCAAGTTGAAATATTGATACTATTTGGTAGCATTCTCTCAAGTAAATACTTACCATTGTATAAAAATTTTTTTAAACCATATTTTCGTTCATATCCCAGTCCGGTCTGTGTAATGAGATTTCATTTGCACAGCAGAAGACAGGGCAAACACGTTCAGGAGAATTATCTATGTCCATGCAGGATCAACAACCTCCCTGGGGTAGGAAGAACAAGCCCCAGACTCCAGAGGAAATGGTAGCCCAACTCATAAAAAAGCTACAGGATTTCTTCTCGGAAAACAAATCTCAAGGCCCTGGCCCGGGTAGCGGAGAACCTTCACCCCAGAAACCTTCCAACCCTTTCGCCGGCCTCACACGGATACTTGCCTTTGTGGCTGTGATCATTCTCTTGCAAGGTGTTTATGCCTCTGTTTTCAAAATCGCTCCCGGTGAAGTCGGCGTAATTCTGCGACTTGGCAAATACGCCAAAACGACCCAATCTGGTTTGCATTTCAAAATTCCTTTTATAGATCAGTTATATAAAGTCAACGTAGAAAAAGTCAGAAAACAGGAGTTTGGCTTTCGGACCCGTTTCCCAGGTCAACAAAGCTCTTTTGACCGAAAGAATTATGAAATGGAGTCATTGATGCTCACTGCTGATAAAAACGTTATCAGTGTTGCCTGGATTGTACAGTACAAGGTGAGTGATCCGTACCTCTTCCTTTTCAAGATTAAAGATGTTGAACAGGCAGTACACGATGCTTCTGAAAGCGTTACCAGGCGTATTGTCGGCAACATGGACTTTGACTATGTTCTGAGTAACCGTGATCTGCTTGCGGCATCAACCAAGCAAGAACTCCAGTCTCAACTTAATGAGCTTGAGTCAGGAGTTGCTCTTATTACTGTGCAGTTCCAGGATATTAACCCACCAGAGCAGGTTAAACCTGCGTTTAATGAAGTAAATGAAGCTGATCAGGATATGAAACGACTGGTTAACGAGGCACAGGAAACGTATAATAGAGTCATTCCTAAAGCACGAGGTAGTGCAAAACAGATCATAGAAGAGGCACGTGGTTATTCTTCAGAGCGTATTAACGACGCTAACGGCCAAAGCGGCAGGTTCCTTGACATCCTAAAAGAATACAGGAATGCCCCTGATGTCACACGTAAACGTATGTACATAGAAACTATGCAGGATATTCTTCCAAAGGTCCAGACTGTATACGTTATCGACAAAGATCAGCAGTCACCGATTCCGTTACTTAACGTAACCGGAGCCCAGAGTATGATTGCTCCTCAGAAAAAACAGTGAGATAAAAGGGAAATATAAGATGAAACAGATATTACAATTTCTCCTCGTCGGTCTCGTACTTCTGGCTGCCGCGGTCATATATGATGGTTTTTATATTCTGGAAGAGGGCCAGCAGGTAGTCGTTACCCAGTTTGGTGCGCCTGTTGGGGAACCAATTACTGATGCTGGTTTACATTTGAAAATGCCTTTTCTCCAGACGGTAAACGTCTTCGAGAAAAAAATTCAGATCTGGGATGGTGACCCTAACCAGATTCCAACCAATGATAAAACTTTTGTTTTTCTTGACGTCACTGCCAGGTGGAAAATATCCGATGCTCTCAGGTATCTCCAGGCAACTGGTGGAAGTGAAGCCAGGGCACAGTCACTGCTCGATGACATTATCGACGGTACTGTCCGTGATATGGTTAACAAAAACAATTTGATTGAAATTATTAGAAGCTCTGACTGGTCTAAAGATACAATGACGGCCCTTATTGGTTCAGAATCAATGGGCAGAAAACCAGATATGGGCAGAGACAAAATTCAGGACATTATTCAAGTGATTGCAGGCAGAGCTACCCCCGGATACGGTATAGAGCTCATCGATGTTATGATAAAGCGTGTTAATTACATCGAATCGGTGCGTACCAAAGTGTATGACAGAATGATTTCAGAACGTAAACGTATTGCAGCAGAGAAACGTTCTCTCGGTGAGGGGCAGAAGGCTGAAATCCTTGGTACGGTCGAGAAAGAGCTTAAGGAAATCATGTCAGGTGCTAATAAAGAAGCCGTCACGATTAAGGGTAAGGCAGATGCCGAAGCCGCCAAGATTTATGGTAAGGCATATTCCCAGGATCCTGACTTTTACGGTTTCCTGAAAACACTTGAAAGTTATGATAAAATTATTGGTAGCAACACTTCACTGATACTTTCCTCTGACTCTGAGCTCTATAAATATCTACGAAACGTTCAAGGCGAGTAATATTCGACTCGGTCTAATTGCGAGTTAGTTTTTAGAGTAAAAAAGGGGCTCTGTAACTACAGAGCCCCTTTTCTATTATTATCCTTACCGTATCAATCACGTCGTGCTGTTTCTGTCCAATCCTTTACTTGTGCCAGGATAAGCAGGCTTCTGCTCAACCTTGTACGGAACTCTACCTTTTTCTTCCAGCAGATCCTGTAGCGACTCGATCTGCTCCTCATTGTCCAAACTTTCAACATCAAGCTTTTCAAACCGACAGTTACAGTTACTCAGTTGGCCTTCGCACCAAGGACAGACCTCTACAGGGCAGCCTAGGATGTGAAACTCCCCGGTAGCAACCTGGCATACCGGGCAGGCTTGTACCGTTTCACCATTTTCCAGTTCGCCAATTTGCTCTATTTGGCCAACCTTCTTGTCGAAGCTCTCCATATCTTTGTAGCCAAAGTATGACAGAATCTCTGCAGGCAGTTCTTCCACACCATATTCTCCAAGTAGATGCGCTTTTCCTTCCGATACCGCAGCAATATATGTATGTTGAAGAGTTGATAAGGCTAAAAGGATAACTCCCTGGAGTGCATCGAGTTGAGCAATGCGGACTACAGCTTCCTCGCGAGCTTCAGGCAAGACTTTGTAAAATTTTAGCAATGCTGTGAGAGCAACGGGGTTGTTACGATATTTCTCAACAAGCACCTTCGCCGCACTTTTCTCTGCCTGCTCGACCCCATATTCAATAAATAGCTCAATTTCCCCAATAATATTGGACTGTGCACTCTCTGGCAACATCATGCCCTAACTCCTGTTAAGTTCATATATTTGTTGTTAATTTTTTTCCCGTAACTACAGCTTTTTAATTGTGACATCAAGATATTGATCACTTTCAACAAACACTGTACAGCGTAAATCACCAACCTATTACAAATAGGTCGAAATATGTACACTTGCTAATCTTCTCTCAGTAACCGGTAAAGGACAATACTGAATAAATTCCTTTACTACTTGTAGCCCCCAAAAGGAATATAATACTTTTTACATGTCTTGCAGAGTTGACTAGGATGTCCCACTTCATGACTGCCGCTTCGTGGCCGCCGAGAGCTCATGCTTCTTGGTGCCAAATGTTTATTGTAACACCAATATCATTTTACTTCCTTGACCGAGAAGAGCAACATACCACCATCCAACATTGGTAATACCAATAATCCCAGTGCCTTTAACTTTAAAAAGAAAATTGCTTAAATATTTCTTTTATACTATATTGCATCAAAAGTGATGATAACCACAGTCCATGCATGGACCATTGGGAACTCTCATCCCACAAGCCATGCCCGCCCGCCGGACTGCTCCTTCGGCAGCACATTTCATGCACCTAGACTAGCCCATTGTAGTGTAATCATAACGTCTGTGCATCATTTGTTACCCCTCTCAGGCCTGCCGGAAAACAACTGAAGTGCGTGCCATCTCATCCTGGTCACCGTTTCAATAACCGTGAGGAACTCATATGTCACAAGAATTCGCGCAACTCTCTATAGCAGGACAAACCTACAAGCTTCCTATCATTGAAGGAACTGCTGGGCAGAAGGCAATTGATATCAGACGCCTGCTCAAAGAAACAGGATACATTACTCTCGACAGCGGCTATATGAATACTGGCTCCTGTACCAGTGCCATTACCTATCTCGACGGTGCTCAGGGAGTTCTCAATTATCGTGGATATGCAATTGAGGACCTCGCAGAAAACTGCCAGTTTATCGAAGTTGCCTACCTTATCCTCAACGGGGAACTCCCAAACTTCGAGCAGCTTGAACAGTTCAAACGAGATATGCGAAGATTCGCTCTGCTCCATGAAGATATGATCCATTTCTTTGATCACTTCCCTCCGAATGCCTCGCCAATGTCCATCCTCTCCACTATGGTCGGCTCACTGCATAACTTTTATCCGGAAATGGATGAGGAGGAAGACCCATACGGAGGTATTACTGTCACCACTGCCCGTCTGCTCTCGAAAATTCGGACCATTGCAGCATTTTCCTACAAGAAAAATATTGGGCATCCGCTGGTCTACCCCAATGCAAAGCTCAATTATGTCCAAAATTTTCTGAACATGATGTTTGACCGTCCCAATATGCCCTACGTAATAAATCCTGAAGTGGCAATGGCTCTCAACAAACTGCTCATTCTTCATGCGGACCATGAGCAGAACTGTTCAACATCCACTGTTCGACTTGTAGGAAGTGCAGGCGTGAACCTCTATGCCTCTATTTCTGCGGGGATTAACGCACTCTGGGGCCCTCTCCATGGGGGTGCAAACCAGGCGGTTGTGGAAATGCTCGAACTCATCTATGCAGATGACTGTAACTTTGAGAAATACATAGAGAAAGCTAAAAGCAAGGATGATTCGTTCAGACTTTCAGGATTCGGACATCGGGTTTACAAAACATTTGACCCACGAGCTCGGATTATTAAAGACGCATGTCATGACGTTCTCGGCTCTTTGGATATCCAGGATCCTCTTTTAGACGTGGCTCTCGAACTTGAAGAGCGCGTAAGAAAAGATGACTATTTCCAGCAGAGAAACCTCTATCCTAATGTTGATTTTTACAGTGGTATCATTTACAGAGCTATCGGTATCCCAACAAATATGTTTACCGTAATGTTCGCACTAGGGAGACTTCCTGGGTGGATAGCTCAATGGACAGAGATGAAGGAAGACAAGGAAAATGCCAGAATCGGTAGACCTCGCCAGGTTTACACTGGAGAAACACTTCGGACATTTGTACCAATGCACGCACGCAAATAACTGCAGGTACAAATAGCATTTTTTACCTGAAGAGAGGGACCAGTAATTGGCCCCTCTCTTTTTTATTTAGCTAAACTCTTTCCTCTCTCTATATTCACCACCAATGGCACAGCAAGTTTCATTGCGCCCTCCATTGAAGATCGTATTATTTCTATCGCCTCATCAACACTGTCTTCAGGTACTTCAAAAACAAGCTCATCATGAATCTGCAGCAAAAGACTTGCTGGGTTTCCAGAAACCTTTAAAGCACTGTCAACCCTCAGCATGGCAAGTTTTATAATATCCGCTGCCGTACCCTGAATTGGAGTATTAATTGCCATTCTTTCTGCAAACTCACGTCGCGTCTTGTTTTTTGCGTCAATTTCGGGAACAGCCCTTCTACGATTCATAAGGGTAGTCACATACCCATCCTCTCTAGCCTGAGCAACAATATCAGTCATAAACTGTTTGACACCTGAATAATGGAGAAAGTATTTGTCGATAAATGTTTGAGCATCCTTCCTGCTAATATTCAACTGACCAGAGAGTCCGAAACTACTCATACCATAGACGATACCGAAGTTAATACTTTTAGCGACCCGCCGCATGTCAGATGTGACGAGTAAAGGGGATACAGCAAATATCTGGGCAGCGGTCCTGGCATGGATATCATCACCGCCATTAAACGCATCAAGCAATGCCTGATCTTTTGAGTAGTGTGCCAAAACCCTGAGATCAATCTGCGAATAATCCGCTGCAAGAAAGACCTGTCCTGGGGCAGGGATAAATGCCTGACGAATTCGATTCCCATCTTCACTACGGATTGGGATATTCTGAAGATTAGGATTACTGCTGGATAATCGTCCTGTAGCAGTCACAGCCTGATTGAAGCTTGTATGTATCCTGCCACTCTCCTTATCCTGCAAAAGTGACAGCTTATCAATATAGGTAGACTGTAATTTGGCAAGAGTTCTGTACTCCAGAACCAATGCCGGCAACTCATGTTTTGAGGCAAGCCTCTCTAGAACTTTTACATCAGTGGAATAACCTGTCTTGGTCTTACGACCATGAGGAAGACTCAGTTCTTCAAAAAGAATCTTCCCTAGCTGCTGTGTGGAGTTTATATTAAAAGGTCTTCCAGATAAAACGTAAATGCGCTGTTCAATATCCCTCATCTTATCTGTAAACTCCACTGACAAGTCCTTTAACAAGACTTCATCAACACAGATTCCCCGAACTTCCATTGCTGTTAGAATCGGTATCAGTGGCATTTCAAGAGAAAAAAACAACTCATTTAATTTTTTCTCATTCAGCTTTACTGTATAATCTTGCCAGAGTTGCAATGTGCCATAGACATCTTCACAGCTATAGTTGCAGGCTTCTTCCAGTCCGACATAGGCAAAACAATCCTCGCGAGTATCAGAGCCAACGACCTCCTTGAATGGAGTAAGTCGAGTTCCTAGTTCGAGGCATAAATCATCTAGTTTTAAAGAGCGACCAGGCACTTCCAATAAATGCGCAGCAATCATTGTATCTGCAAGCTGGCCAGACAATGGCAGATGCCATTGTTGAAGGAGAACGGTATAGTCATATTTCAAATTATGACCAATCTTCATGATTTCAGAAGAACCAAGAAGTGGAGCCAGCTGCTTCTTAACCAACTCCTCATCGAGCTGCCCTGCAACACGCTCACCAACATCGTTACGATGACCAATGGGGATGTACCAGGCGGTATCCAAATCTGCACACAAAGAAATTCCAACAATACATGCGGAACGTGCTTCAAGGGAAGTGGTTTCAGTATCCACAACAAGCTGCTTCTTCTGCAACAAAAGCTTCACGAGTTGCTGAAGCTCCTGTTCAGTTGCAATTAGCCGAAAACCATCGGTTGCAACTTTTTCAGATGTATCAATATCCTTTAAAAAGGATGAAAACTCGAGCTCCGAATACAGCTTTGCAAGTCGCTCATCATTACCTTCTCTCAGGACATATTGCTCAACATCCGTTGGAACAGAAACATCCTCCTTCAGGGTAATTAGTTCTTTAGAAAGATAGGCAAGATCACGGTTTTGAATGATCTTATCTTTCATTTTTGATGCTTTCATCGCATCAATTTTTTCGTAAAGGCCATCGAGCGATGTATATTCTGCTATCAGCTTTTCAGCTGTTTTAGGCCCGACACCCGGAATGCCAGGCACATTATCGGCACTGTCACCGATAAGGGCAAACATCTCAAGAAGCCTGTCAGGCGTGACTGTATATTTTGCCTCTACTGCGGCGACATCCATCACCTTATCCTTCATAGGATCCCACATGACTACAGACTCACTCACAAGTTGCAGCAGGTCTTTGTCTCCGGATACAACAACTACACTATGCCCCTGACGACTAAGGGAAACTGCGGCGGAAGCTATAAGATCATCAGCTTCAATTCCAGACTCTTCAAGACAGAGAATATTAGAAGAGGACACATAATCCCGAATATATGGAATCTGTTCTGCAAGATCTGCAGGCATCGGAGGCCTATTCGCTTTATATTCAGGATAAAGTTTATGCCTGAAAACATCACCTCTACTATCAAAGGCCACTGCCAGGTACTTTGGGTTCTTTTCCCGGATGAGCCGGCGCAGAATATTAATAAAGCCAAACACTGCATTCGTTTGCATTCCTTTACTGTTGGAAAGCGGTGTCACAGCGTGATATGCGCGATATATATAGGCACTGCCATCAATCAAATAGACATCATCTTTCACAAGATAGTACTCCCTATTCCCTAAGATTCGGTAAACATGTTTAAAAGTGCTCTATCTATACCGTATGATTACTGCGAGTGCATGTGCAAATAGAGAATTTCTTATCAATAATTTAAAGATAACGAACCAAAGCACCTTACATGCACCCTCTACCGCGTATATTCTGTATAAAAAAAGGCTGTAAACGCTAAATGCGTCTACAGCCTTTCACCAACGTTTCTACTAATTACTTAACTGGCTGGCTTGACCCAGGAAGCCTGAGGACCTTTATCTCCAGTTGTCTCCCCGAATAACACACTGTCACCTTCTACAAGTTGCTCCATGTTTACATTTTTTAACGCATTTTCATGGAAATAAATATCTCTGTTATCAAATGAGGTTATAAAACCATATGATTCAAATGGTGAAAGTTTTCGTATTATCCCAACCTTATCAGCCTCCTCTACACTTGGGCTTTTGATATTTTTTCGTTTTTTCCTCAGTTTCTCTTTTAGCTGCAGGGCAAGGACATCGAATGCCTCCGTAAGAACAGGACGAACGGCTTCTCCTTTTCGCGCGACGACGACTGTATCATTTGGAATAGTAGCAATCAATTTGATCTCAAACCCTCCTTCCTTATGGTGAGCAGTACCCTCAATGGAGACACGAAGGTGTAAAACCAGACCAGCGTAATGCTTGGTAAGCTTGGCCTTCTCTTCTTCGATCTTTGTCTGCCATCCTTTGCGTAACTCAACATTCCGGGCTTCGATCTTCAGTTCCATAGATTTCCTCCGTCTAATGCTCAGACAACGGTGATAACCACTGCCTACCGCATGCACCATATGGCGCATTCCCTGACGAATCCCTGAGCTGCCTTTTAGAAAGAGTTATAACAGGCAACATAACATCCAAACCCAACGGTTCAGGATTCGTTCTACTTACTATTATATTTCCGTTAGACAGAGAATCAATACAAGTAAATACTTTTGATTTAGGAAAATGATGCTTCAGTCAATAAAATGTGACCTATGTGTCGCAAGGACTGGCACTTCACCTAGGAATACAGTAGAATAATTTCGCCTTTCTTTTTGTGCCTCTTCCACAAGTGGAGATCTGATGAAAAACAGAAGCATAGGGGTCGTGTTGCTCAATATGGGCGGACCGAACTCCCTCGATGATGTTGCCCCGTTTTTGTATAATCTCTTTTCAGACCGAGATATTATTCAACTCGGTCCCAAATTACTCCAAAAGCCTCTTGCCTGGCTTATTTCCAGGAGACGCGCTCCTAAGAGCAAGGATATTTACAGCAAAATCGGTGGTAGTTCTCCACTCAAACACATTACACAACAACAGGCTGCCGAATTAGAACGTGCTCTCGAAGGAGACGGAACCTTTATTGTTAAGGTTGCCATGCGCTATTGGCCGCCCTCGGCTACAGAGGCAATCCAGGAGCTCATCTCCACTGGAGTGGAAAAAATCATCGCCCTGCCGTTATACCCTCACTATTGCAGAGCAACTTCCGGGTCTTCACTTGATGACCTATCTCGTGCACACCAAATGATCTGCCCGGAGCTTCCCCTTCAAAAGATAACTTCCTGGCCTGATGAAGCACACTACATTACAGCATTGGCTGAAAAGATCAGTCAAGGATCAGCGCTATTTAGTAATGAACCATTTCAGCTTGTTTATAGTGCCCACAGTCTTCCCGTCTCATTTATTAAAGAAGGTGATCCATATGTCGATGAGCTCAAAAAAACCATAACAGCACTGGAAGAAAAAACTGGAATTACGGGAAGGCTTTGTTACCAGAGCAGAAGCGGCCCGGTAGAATGGATGTCACCAGCCACTTCGGAAATGCTTCAGGCACTGGCGGATGAAGGGTGTCATAATGTGCTTATGATGCCGATAAGCTTTGTATCTGACCATGTTGAAACGCTATATGAAATTAATATGCTTTTCAGAGAACAGGCCCACGCACTTCACATGAGACTGGAATCCACAACTGCACTCAATTCCGACCCACAATTCATCGCGGGTCTGCGAGCTCTGGTACTAAAGGCCGACGGATTATAATACGCAACAGAAAACGATTTTCACACTACCTCTTACACTATATATCCTTTTGCCCCTTGGAAGGCTGAAACTTCCGCATCCGTACATTCATTAAGATGCCCAACGCCAAAAGTGTTGTCAGGAGTGAAGAACCACCATACGAGACAAGAGGCAGGGGAATACCTACCACAGGAAGAAATCCTAAAATCATCAGTAAATTAATTACAGCCTGCCAGAAGATGAGCATTACTGCGCCAAATGCCAGCAGCACTCCAAACCTGTCCCTGGCATACATTGCGACATACAGCCCCCAAAGCAGCATACTGAAGTAACAACCGAGGAAGAATAAGCATCCTACAAACCCCCACTCTTCCCCCCATACAGAAAAAGCGAAATCGGTATGTCGTTCCGGCAGGAAATGGAGATGCCCCTGGGTTCCTTCCATGTACCCTTTACCAAATTGGCCTCCACTGCCTACGGCAATTTTTGACTGCATGATCTGATAACCATGCCCCATTTTATCATCTTCAGGATTTAAGAAGGTCTGAATTCGCTGCTTCTGATATGGTTTCAGCAATCGTTCCCAGGCAAAAACCACCACAGCCAAACCTGTTCCACCTAGGGTCGCAATTGTTGAAAATTTCAGCTTAACGAGGAGTGTCATTGAAACAAAAATGATACCAAGCATCAAAGCAGTACCCAGATCAGGTTGCAATAAAATTAACACAAAAGGAATACCTGTCAGCAGGATTGGCATAATCAACTGCGTCAGTGAATACCCATCAATCACCTCTTTCCTCGCGTAATAACTGGCCAGTGAAATAACAAGCATGAGCTTGGCCGGTTCCGAGGGCTGCAATCTGAAAAAACCAAGATCAATCCAGCGCTGAGCCCCTCCAACCTTGCTCCCAATAACATATGACAAGACCAGCAGCAATATTACTCCAAAATAGATTGGATAATTTAAGGTATGCAGGATCTGGTAATCAAAACTAATAATTACTAGGCAGCAGGCAAATCCGATAAAAAAGTATACTGCCTGCTTCGTATACGGGGCCATACCTGCACCTCGTGGTGGATATGAAGCACTGTACAGATTGAACAAAGCCATTCCACAAACGAGAAGGATAAGAAGCAGCAGTACGAAATCAAAATTTGCGAAATGTCGACGATCTATTCGGATCATAATGTTATTTTAAAACAGGTTTTGCCATTTAGGAATTTCTTACATAGCTCCAGATGGCGAATTCATGGCCATTGCACAACTGACCAAGTCACACTACCTATCAACTGAGACAATCATCGTTCTGCCTCTGCTTCGTCAGCGTGGAGCAGAGCGAGCTTCTCTTCGAAATATTTTTCCATTATCGCCCTTGCAATTGGACCAGCTCCTGAACCGCCATGCAGACCATGTTCTACTAATACAGTAACTGCAATCTCAGGATCCTCTACAGGTGCAAAACAGGTAAACCAGGCATGATCTCGAAATTTATATGGAATGTCTTCTTCTTTTAAGCCTTTGTACTGTGCTAGCTTCACCACCTGTGCCGTACCCGTCTTACCGGCGATAGTTATCCCATCAATTGCAACTTTTCGGGCTGTACCTTTCTTGCCCTGCACAACATCCATCATCCCATTATGGATCTGAATCATCTGGGCACTATCTATTTTCAGCTCGCTGTCAACTATCGGCACCATCGATTCTATAATTTCCCCGTCAGGATCAACCACCCTTTCCACCAATTGTGGCCGCATTCGTTTTCCGTAATTAGCTAATGCTGCCGTCATCACATTGATCTGTAGCGGAGTTACCAGATTATATCCCTGCCCAATAGCGACAGAAAGGGTCTCACCCTCATGCCACTTCGTTTTGTAACGCTCCTGCTTCCATTGCTTGGTTGGAGTTAATCCGGATTGTTCATGCTCTAACTCAACACCGGTTTTCTGGCCTAAACCGAATTTTTGCGCAAACTCTGCAAGGGCATCAACCCCAACCATTTGCCCAACCTGGTAAAAATATACATCACATGACTCACCAATTGCTCTTCGTAAGTCAACATTTCCATGACCACTATGTTTCCAGCAACGATAGAGACGGTTACCAAAATAATAGTGTCCAGGGCAGTACATAACAGTGTCTTTTGTAATTACGCCCATTGCCAGACCAGCAATAGCCGTTACCATTTTATAAGTAGAGCCGGGTGGATATGCTCCTTGAACAACCTTATTCAACAGTGGATGTTTAGGGTTATCCCTTAATGCATTCCAGTTCTTATGTGAAATACCACCAACAAAATCTTCGAGATGAATAGAAGGTGTGGAGACCAGAGTCAAGAGACGACCGGTCTTGACTTCCATGGCCACAACAGCTCCCGATTTTTCCTCTGCACCCATCAAGTCTTCGGCAACCTTCTGTAGGTCGACATCAATTGTAAGGTGAATTTCCCTACCCGGCAATGGAGCTATTCGTTTAAGCTCTTTCCGTTCAAACCCTTTTGCATCAACTTCGGTATACCTGTGCCCCTTTCCTCCACGAAGATCAGCTTCTCGCAGCTTCTCTAACCCTTGTTTACCGATAAGATCAGTACCGCTATATATCTCAGGATCGGAGTTCTTCAATTCCTTTTTATTAATGATACCAAGGTAACCCATAGTATTTGCTGCCAGATCACCATAAGAGTAAACTCGTACAGGCTGAACTTCTATGCGAATTCCTGAAAAGTTCTGATTATGGTTTTCCAAATATGCGAGTGTTTCCCAATCGATATCTTCTTTCAGAATTATTGGAAGGTATTTGGGCGTTCCGGAGGCATCACGAATACGGTCCCATAATTCAGAAATATCGACCTTTAGAACCGGAGCCAGTCGTTTTAATATATCTTCAACGTCATGAGAGTCTTCTCTCATCATAACGACGTTAAACGACGGTCTATTCGTTACTATCTCCCGTCCTTTTCGATCGAGAATATGCCCACGCGGAGCTGTAACTTCCTGAATACGAACTCTGTTACTGTACGCATATTGTTTATAATCCTCACCATGATGAATTTGCAGTGACCAGAGACGAAGGATTATGATAGAGAAAAAGAGTATGATGACAACTACACCACCAAGCAATCTTCGCCGTAACAGATCAACGGACTCATCATCCCTCTCGGTGATTTCATCAACTTCCTGAAAAAACAACTTCATAACTTACACCGGAACATTAGAGATGTTTTCTTGCTCTCCGCCTAGCTGGCCGGGAACGTGCCGCCCTGTTCAGAAGATATTCATATAAACTGTTGAATAACAGAAAACATGGAATAGCAGCAACAACCAGTAGCAGAGTTTCTTGAACTATATGTCCCCACGACCAGGCGGGCAAACCATACTGAAACGTTAATGAAGAAAACAGATAGACAGTCATCTGCAGCAGGAAATAGCTCACTCCAACCATAGGAATCTGGTAAGCACTTTCCTTAACAGGACTATTAAGTGTTACAAGCTTAAGGCAAATGTAAACAAACAAAAACTGGAGCGGATAAAAACCTAAATTAATCCCAACAAGGACATCCAGAACCCAGCCTACAGTGAACGCCAGCAAAATACCCTGTAGCCACGGCAATTTGTACGCGGCAAAAGCGACCAGCAGGAATACAAGATCGGGACGAAAGAACGTCCCCGGCACCATCTGCAATGCTGTAGTTTGCAGGACAGTAAGGAAAATCCCTAATGATAGAAAGACCACGGTAAGCAGCATTGGACCTACCTGTCAGCCCCCGTATACATTTCTCTTAAGACCTTCTTTCTGTCAGTCAGGTCGATAAAGACCACCTCAAGTTTTTGAAAATCGACACTTGGCTCTACTTCAATCTCAAGGAACATTCCGCGCTCTTTAACACGGACTGCTGTAACACGACCCAGCGGGATGCCAGACTGGAAGATACCACCAATACCAGCAGTGACTATATAGTCGCCCACTTGGACATCAGCATTTTTCAGGACATATTCAAAAACATAGCCATCAGCTCCGGCACCTTTCAATATACCTCGAACCCTGTTTTTCTGAACCATCGCATCAATGGCGCTGCTAGGTGCATTTGCAAGAAGAACCTTTGAGAACTTATCTGAAGTATGAATTACCTGCCCGACAACCCCTCGTGGACTCAGTACAACCATTCCCTCAACTGCATCATCTTCCGATCCCCGGTCAACAATAATAGTCTGAAACCACAATGCAGGATCTTTACCTACCACCCGACCTGTAATAAGACCGAAGCCTTCCTGTCTCTTAAAGTCCAGGAGTTCTTCATAATGTTTATATTTCTGATACCCTTCCCGTCGTTCGCTTAATTCCTGCATGTATTTTTCGATGATTGCATTGAGGCGTTTATTGTCTTCACGCACATCCAGAAGATCAATATAATCGTCTTTTAAGGCCGTAACCCCAGAGAAAGAACGGGTGATCACGCTCTGCATCGGTGCCACAAGATCAAGGGTAATCTGGTGCAACGCACCAAAACCTCCACCTAGCATGGACGCAAGTGACAAGAGGCCTACAACAAGAAGAGTTCCAAAAAACAACAGTAGTCTCATGGAAAAAGGGCCCGACTGTTTTTTTCTGGATTTTGCTCGATTTCTCACGAATCCCCACTTCACAGTCATCAGCTCTACAGTCCGATACGTACATCACGATCTGTCAGCCGGGAAAATCTATTATTGATACTATGGGATCGGTAGCCAGCTACTCAATGGTCACTTCACGTAGGATATCGAGATTATCCAAAGCCTTACCGGATCCGAGAACCACAGAAGAGAGAGGATCGTCAGCCACAATAATCGGCATGCCGGTTGCCTCTTTCAGGCACTTATCGAGATTTTTCAACAACGCACCACCACCGGTAAGAACAATACCCTGATCAACGATATCTGCTGCAAGCTCAGGTGGGGTCACTTCCAGAGCCACTCTTACTGCCTCGACAATTACATCTATCTGTTCAGCAATGGCCGATTGAATCTCATCAGCCGTTACAGTCATTGTTTTTGGTACACCTGAAACCAAGTCACGTCCTTTTATTTCCATAGTTTCATATGGCTCTTCAGGCATGACATTACCAATGGTGGTTTTAATCAATTCAGCAGTACGTTCACCAATAGCCAGGTTATGCTTTCGCTTGATATATTGAAGAATTGCCTCATCCATTTTATCGCCAGCAACTCGGACTGATTTCGCATAAACTATTCCAGCAAGTGAAATAACTGCGACTTCAGTCGTACCACCACCGATATCTATAATCATATTAGCGGTAGGTTCCGTAATCGGTAAATCTGCACCTATAGCTGCTGCCATAGGCTCCTCAATCAGATACACTTCACGTGCTCCCGCAGACTCAGCAGACTCCTTAACGGCGCGTTTTTCCACTTGGGTTATTCCAGATGGTACGGATATCATAATACGTGGATGAACAAGAGTTCGTCGATTATGAACCTTATTGATAAAGTACCGAAGCATCGCCTCAGTCACTTCAAAATCCGCGATGACGCCATCTTTAATTGGACGAATTGCTGTGATATTGCCAGGTGTTTTGCCAAGCATCATCTTTGCTTCCTGTCCAACGGCAAGGACTTTACTCATTCTACCATCCTGACGCACAGCAACAACTGAGGGCTCTCGTAAGACAATCCCTTTGCCCTTAACATATAAAACGGTATTAGCAGTGCCAAGGTCAATCGCCAAGTCATTAGAAAGCCATCCAAACAGAAAGTTAAATGGAGAATACATACAACCTACCTCAAGGTAAGAAAACCACTAGCAGTGGAGTTATTTACTACATATCGCATGAAATTGCCTAAAACAGACATACACTATTCCGTAAAAGGATTGCTATACGGCCTTTGAATATCCAAAGGCGGAACAGTTGGCAATCATATTACTATTGGCCTAAAGGTACTTTTGAGCACGCCACTCAATAACGCGAAACTCAAGCCTTCGAAGGATGCCAATGCAAAACATAGAAGAATAACAAACCTCTTCATGGTTGGCAAGAATTATGGTATTGGTAAGCTCTTACACGCTGCAAAAAACCATCATTGGATCCTTTGCATCAGCATAATACATTGATTTCCTATTCAATATGGGAGCGCGTATTTTTTTTAAGCCTATAGATTCAATAAGTGAAAATTCGTTGACAGCACTCTAAAACCCTGTTAATTAAGCTTCACGTTTTTTCATGACAAACTTGTGGGGCTATAGCTCAGCTGGGAGAGCGCTTGAATGGCATTCAAGAGGTCGGCGGTTCGATCCCGCCTAGCTCCACCACAGATATAAAAGGGCATCTGTTGATTTTCAACAGATGCCCTTTTTTCTTTAAAAACATCGACTCACTTAATTAAAATAGTACCGCGAGCCATGATGAAGTAACAACGCCAGCAGCAGTCAACCCATTCTCTTCATTTTACCAGCCACCTGCTTATTGAACTTTCTGTACAGCATTTTTGACAGACAGGATATACGGCTCATTTCTACGAAATGATTCTGGCAGCCTCCCCATTGCCTCCTGAGCTTTCTCCATAGAGGTATATTCACCTAAGAATAAAAATATAGTAGATGGTTCACCACTTTTTTCGAAAATAAATATATTTTGAACCTTGCCAGCATATTCATCTCCAGCCAGAATCCCACTTATATTTTGAGCTGCATTTTCTGAAGAAAGGGCCATTAACTGTATGGTATATTTGGTGTCATTATTGCTCCCCGTCAACCAGGAACGCCCCGCCGCAACTCGTTCAGCATAGCCTCCAGCATCAGCGCTAGCGGCTTTTTCTGGTAATATAACCTGATTTAAGACCGGAATCTTTTTACTTTTAGCCTGAACTACAGCCGGCCCTTGTTTCTTTTGCTGAAGAGCAGGTGCCACCTGAGCAGTATGCCCTTGCATCTGGGTCCCTACAGGTTGCTTGCTCTTTATTGAAGGAACGAGTGAGACAGGGGGAGCCAATACTTTTTTCTTTTCACCATCTCCAAGGATCCGGTGAACATCACTCCCTGACTCTACTGCTGATGACACAACTGCTGCCGTTGAATCGGCATTTTCTACATTATGCTTTTCAACAGGAATGGGTGGGATAACCTTTTTTTTCACATTTGCCGGTTGTATTATCGGCTGAACCAACCTGGCACCACTCACACTCTCATTGATCTCATTGGCTATTAACGATTTAGCTGTCTCCCCTTCCGCAGCCTTTACCGCATCTACAGCCTCTTGAGCTTCCGCTAGAAGCTCCTCTGTCCTTAGGCGATCTTTATTAGCCTCTGCCTGCTCCATTAATTCGACACGCATATCCTCAGTCTCTTCTGACAAAGCAGGCTCAGCTCCCAATGATTCCAGGGGGCCTTCACCTCCACTCAACTCAAAGTTACTTATAGAAGGTTCTGTCGACGGTAACAGTTCAGACACAGGGGGAAGCTCGGAAATGTTTGACTGTTTCTCGGGAATAGTGTCGGCGAGCTTATTCAAGCCCGTTTGGGATATAGCATCGGATTCAGAGGATGATACAACATTTAGTCCCGGCTCTATTGCTACCTCATTTTCAACTATTTCAACAGAAGCATCAGGTCCTTTTTCGTCTCCTCCAGAGAAAAGATACAAGAGCAGACAAAGAACTACTGCTATTGTACCGATTGTAAGGACACGTGGAGAGTAACTTTTGGGGTCAAGGAGTGATCGCCAATGGCGCTGTAATTGCGACCCTGCCTTTGCCATCCCACCTTCTACATTTTCCAGCAGAACCCAGAACGACGCATCCGTACCATGCCGGTTACATAATTCCTGAACAAGGTTGTCTATTTTTTTAAAATTCCCGTTTGATCTCTGGTATATCTTATCTACTGATTCCGGAGTCAAAAGAGCAGCATCAGCCTCTGGCAGTTGAGCCCCAAGAAACTCAAGATACGATGATGTCCCTGAAAAACTCAGTGGCTCAAGAATATAATTCTTTTCAGGAACTTCCTTAAAATTGCAGATTCGCAATTGTTGCAAATTATCGAGTAAACTTTTCCGACCAATAAAAACGACCTGCATATAAACATTTTCACTATTCACCCGCTCAAGCATTTTTCGTATACGCTCAAGAGTTGCCAGGAAAATACGCTCTGCACCATCACAGACGAGAAGTAGTCTCAGCCCCCGCCGTTCAATACCAACAGCAATTTCACCTATTGCTGTTGTGATACCGGAACGTGTTATATCAAGAATTTCCACATCAATTTTACTGGCGATAACGGCAACGACATCCTCAAATGATTCCACCGTCTTGTCAAAATAGACATGAACACAGTCTGACACTGGCTCTGATGTAAGCATTTCCCCAAGCACTGATTTGCCACAGCCATCTTCGCCAGTGACAACTATCACGGGGACACGTTCTGCCACATCCCTTTTGATATTGTCGAGTATACTTAAATGCCCAACTGCCTTGAAATATTCTTCCGGATGCAAAGACCGTACGGATTGAGTGATATCTTTTTCAGGCGTTTCTTCTATCTCATTATTGTTCATTAGAATATATAATTACAAGCGATTGGGTTATAGGATAAACGTAAACCTGTAAGGACAGACCTTATAGACGACAGGATGGAAAGTTCATACATGCGATTACAAATCAACATGCATTTTCAGTGCTGGCAATCCTACCATTACCACAAAGATGCATCAACAATTACAAACACGTCCCTTAATGGATTGTAACTGCGTACATCCATAATCTCATAAGGTTATCCGTTTTCTTCCGCACTCTTATTAACACTTTTTTCTAACAATCGTATATTGTATTAATTGAATAGGATATGTAATCCACAATTATTGACATACCATACAACTACGGTTAACTTCGTTTATGCCTGTATTTCAACTCACAGATCAGATACTTTTCCCTCACCCCAGTCTTGCGGAAGACAACGGTTTACTTGCCGTTGGTGGGGATTTGTGTCCAGAACGGTTAATAGCTGCTTACCAAAATGGAATATTCCCCTGGTACGGTAAAGGTGATCCGCTGTTATGGTGGTTCACTTCTCCGCGACTAGTACTTTTTCCAAATGAGCTGATCATACCAAAAAGGCTGGGCCGAACCATTCGTCAGCAACCATTTGAAATTACCTTTGACCATGATTTTGAGCAGGTTATTATCAATTGCGCAAGTAACAGAATAGAAAAAGGTGAAGACACCTGGATTCTAGATGAAATGCAGGAGGCCTACCTCAAGCTTCATCGATTGGGCTATGGCCATAGTGTTGAATGTTGGCAAGGCTCAACACTGGCTGGAGGCCTCTACGGCCTGCGTATCGACAAAGCCTTTTTTGGAGAATCCATGTTTACCAGCGTCACTGATGCTTCCAAAATCGCTTTCGTTTCACTGGTTCAACATTTACAACAAGAAGGTGTTGAGGTAATTGACTGTCAAATGACAACTCAGCACCTGCTCCGCTTTGGCGCAAGAGAAATACCAGGGAAGCAGTTTGAGCAGCTACTTAACAGACTGATACAATCAACTCTACCAGACGGAAAGTGGAAGAATGAGCGATAATAAAAAGACAGCAGCACAGTGCCCTGCATGCGATAGAAAAAAGAAGCTCCAGGACAGAGGTGGAGTCGAAATCTGTTCAGACTGCTGTAAACTGGCGGATACTCTGGTAACAGAGCAGGAACGAATTGCCAAAATAAAAGAACTGATGGCCTCCCAAAAAAGAGACGCTGTTGAAGACCTGCCGGACGTTCTTGATGCCGTTCGCTATCGAACCCGAGATCGTGAGCAGAACAGCTGGTATGTTTCTATCAGTGAAATGGAGGGTGCACCTGTGGAAATCTTTGCATCAACTGCATTTGACCGGGATCAACACCTCCAGTCTCGCATATCCAATCTGACAACCATCACCAGGTTGATCTCGCTTATTTTACGACACATTTCCCTTGGGGAAGAGCTTAATCTTGACAAAACACTTACCCAACTTCTCCGCAGTTCTCGTCAACGAAACGACCTGCCAGATATGCTTGCCAAAGTTCTCAGCAACTACTCTAAAGGAGCAGACGAAGAAAGGATAACTGGTCCGGAGACGCCCTGATCAGTTGAACCTGGAAAAATTAGTAAAAAGGATGTTCAACACTCGAGATAGAATTCGTAAGGAATTGAAGACTTATCAAAGTGCCTGAGGACCTTTTGCAACGCATGAAGGTTAGGTACGTTAAAGTTGAGCTGCCAGGCTGGCTCAAGTGTGGAGTAACTCGACAACAACTGCAGATAGGCAACTTCCATCTCTGCTGGTGCGTCCCCTAAAGTTGCCATAACATCAGCTCGGGACGCTTTCAAAATATGCAGTTCCTGCGCCTTTCTCACCGTGGTCTCTCGTAGCTTCCAGCTAATATTTACAGCATCCTCACGGCGAAACTTTATCGATTGAAGACGAACACACTTTTTGTGATGGACAGAAAATCCTTTTTCAGTCAAGAGAGCACAATTATCTTTTGCGGTTGGATTAGGTTTACAGCAGGAAGACAATTTCACACTTACCGGATCCAGTGTTGTCAACTCGACCTTGTTAAATGCTCCGGTTGGTGTAAACAACGGAGACTGCCCATCAAAAAGGTCCGACTTAATCCGGCTCATCACATCCCACAACCGAACACGCCCTTCACCTATTCGGCCAAAGAGTTCATCCCTCGTCTCTACATGAAAAGGTGCTAACACCTTTTCAAGCGATTCGCCTTCCATCACATAGAAGGGAAAACCGTATCGCAACATCTCCTGTCGAAGCAGTGACTCACCTACCCGAACGGTAACTTTACGTCTCCGCTCTTTGAACCCTCTGGTGAGTTCAGCCCTGGCCCGTGGAGTCTTACATATATTAATCATATGCTGCTCAAACCGTACCGGAGCCTTATCCCTGATGATACGGACCATAGATCCGTCATTAAGTACATAGTCAGGTGCAACACGTGAGTTACGAATCATAGCGCCTAGACAGGTTCTACCAATCTCGGTATGAACCCTAAAGGCAAAATCGAGAACTGTCGATTTAAATGGCAGGCAAATAAGATCGCCCTGCGGAGTATAGGTGTAAATCTCTTTTTTCCCACTGGCAGCAATAACATCACGATAGGAAAAAGACTCGTCAGAGCTTAGTACGTCGAACAGTTCCTGTATTTCCTTTACAAATTGCCCCTGTTTACCAATTTTTGAGCTCCAGTTACGAAAAAGACCGCGCTGCGCCTTACGTGCCATATCGTGGGTACGTATTTTGAACAAAAACTTCTGGCCTTTAATTATTGCCCTGGCATGCAGACCTTGATAGCCCGTCGGTTTAGGGTTTGCAATGAAGTCACGTATAGTTCGCGGAATTGGCCTGAACGTCTCATTTACCACGCCGAGCGCCCGGTAACAGGAATGGCGGTCATTAACGACAAACAGAATCTCCATAGGTGTTTCGATACGCTTTAACAGTAATCTGTTCGTCGCATCATAATATGCCCAGAGTTCCTTGGTGCGCATAGAAACTTCAGCGTCCAGCCCATAATTTTTAATCTGCTGACGCAAAGCCTGCACTATCTCCAGTGCTACTGGTGAGTTGTTGAGCTGTCTAATCTGACTGTTTAGCTTGGCCCCTTGCTTGGGGTATTTGAACAGCAGAGCAAGGTTATACATCTGCCGCTTCATATGGAACAGTCCAAAAACTGTAGCAAGTGGCGCATAGATGTCGATGGTTTCATCGGCTATTCGTTGGCGTTTTTTCCTTGGCAGCGCCTGGAGTGTTCGTAAATTATGCAATCGGTCTGCAAGCTTTACCAGCATAACTTCAGGCCGTAACGCCGCCCCTGAAAATATCTTCCTGTGGGTACGTTGGGAATTATGTTGTTTGCTTCCTGATACGTGCGTTACCTTAGTGCACCCTTCAACAATTGCCTGTACATATTGCCCAAACCTTGCTCCAACAACTTCGGCGGTCACAGCCTCCACATCCTCGACAGTATCGTGCAACAATGCTGCGGCCATAATTTCGGGATGTGTGATATCCATTTCTTCTGCTAAAATTTTTGCAACAGAGCATGGATGAAGAATATATGCATCTCCAGACTTTCGCCATTGGTCAAAGTGCGCTTCAACGGCAAAATCCAGTGCATCCCAGAACACTGCCTGGCCTGGCAGATCCCCTAAAAGTTCACGCATCTGATGACGATAGGAATCTATATCGAACGGAATACGACGCATACTCTCCTTTAATGTGTGCTGAAAATAAATATCCTACTTGCAAACAAACAACCCCACCCCGGCTTATCTCTTTGTCCTTAGCCAATGGCATGGTACACTTAAAAAACAGTAAGATACTTGAGACAATTACGTCTCAATCTAACAGAATTCCCCTTGGAGGGGGAAATAAAAATAAACCATGGCACAAAAAAGATTTAAACATAAAAAAACACATCCAAATATAGCACAACGACGTCCACGCTCTCAAAAACGCCACCTCACAGAAGCCCTGGGAGGTAAGATACTTGGCTTTCTTCACTCTGCAGATAGTCCTGCCACCATGACAGATATTGCCAAAGCGATCACAGGTAAGCGGACACTGGGGGATGAACTTAAGGCTGCATGCACAAATCTTCTTTATGATAAAGCAATCATAAAACACGATAAGAAACACTTCACACTTTCGCCAGCCGCACAGTTGTATACCGGCACTCTTCAACAGCACCCAAAAGGCTTTGGCTTTGTAAAGATCACAAGTAAAAGCACACAAGCACCGGAACAGAAAAACGATATTCATATCAGCTCTAACAACCTGGCTGGTGCCATGCATGGCGACGTAGTTCTTGTGTATGTCCAAGATTCGAAAGCTGGCAACAGACCTGAAGGTGCTGTTATCAAAGTGCTTGAAAGAGGACCAGACACCATTGCCGGATTCTATAAATCCGAACGACGTGGCTCGTTTGTTTACCCTGAAGACAGTCGCTACCCTTTTATAATACAAATTGAAGAACCAAAAAACACTGAAATCGAAAATGGCACTGCAGTAATTGTACAGATACACCTTCCAGAGAAACCAGCTAGAACCGTTCCTGGCTCTATTGTCGAAGTACTTGGTTCACCCGACAATATTGACGTTCAGATGCGTCTTGTCATTGAGAAGTTCAGGCTTCCCCACGAATTCAGCGAAGAATCAAAAGAAGAGGCCGATAACCTACCTGAAGCAATCCTTTTAGATTCAGCAAGGGAAGATCTCAGAAAAACCCTCCATGTCACTATTGATGGGGAGACAGCAAAAGATTTTGACGACGCCATCTGTGTAGCTAAAACAGAAGACGGCTATAGGCTGCACGTGTCTATTGCCGACGTCTCTCATTTTGTCAAACCAGGCTCGCCAATAGATAAAGATGCTTATCAGCGCGGCACTTCAATCTATTTCCCCGGTCGAGTAATACCCATGCTGCCAGAAAAACTCTCAAACAATCTCTGCAGCCTTATTCCTGGTGAAGATCGTCTTGCCGTTACAGCTATCCTCGATTTTGATCATACTGGCAAACGCACTACTATGCGATTTTGCAGGTCGATCATCAAGAGTCATAACCGCTTCACCTATACCACTGTTCGCCAAATCTTAATTGACAAAGATGCTAAGACGCGAACAACGTATTCAAAATTTTTACCCATGCTTGAAGTTGCAGGTGAACTTGCCACAATTTTAATGAAGTACCGCAAAGACCGAGGCTCCATCAATTTTACACTACCTGAGCCGGAAATCAGTCTAGACACAGATGGACGAATTGAATCTATCAGCAAAGCAGAGCGCAATTTCGCCCATCAGATTATTGAAGAGTTCATGCTTGCTGCCAATGAAGCGGTAGCCGAGACATTTACCAAGAACAATAGAAAAAGCCTCTATCGTGTTCATGAACTTCCTGATTATGCCAAAGTTGTTGAATTCAGCGTTTTTGCAAAATCTCTGGATATACAACTGCCTCCGCCACAAATCAGTCCGGAGTGGTTTGGCAAAGCTCTCGCAGTATGCCTGGGCTCACCGGAAGAGTACATTGTCAACAACCTGCTATTACGAACCATGCAACAGGCACGATATTCACCTGAAAATGTAGGCCATTTTGCCCTTGCAGCAGAGAATTACACTCACTTCACATCCCCTATCCGCAGATATCCGGACCTGATGGTACACAGAGAATTGTGCCGCCTTTTACTTGAGCGCAAAAAGAAAGTCATCGTTAATAAGCCGCCTCAGGATTTATCCGGAGTAGGAAATTTTCTCTCCAGCCGTGAACGCATTGCAGTTTCATCTGAGCGGGAAATGGGTGACCGACTCAAAATGCTATATATGGAAAAGCATCTTGGAGAACCCTTTTCCGCTATCATTTCAGGTGTTACTGATTTTGCTTTCTTTGTTGAGCTTCTCGATCTTTTTATCAGCGGTGCCGTTCCACTCGAGCTACTTAAAGACGATTACTATCTTTACGATGGAAAACATCACCGCCTTATTGGTGAGATAAGCGGTACTACATATCAGATCGGAGATATCATCACAGTTACAGCCACGGACGTTGATAAAAATAAAAATAGGATCAATTTTGTGCCATCTTCACTGGAATAACCGCTATTTCAGTGGAGTACATCCCCTTTTTACAAGTTAGGAATTATTATACTCATTGCTTTTGTAGCTTGACTTGCGAACATATTTCGAATTAATTATCTGAAGTGACTTTTTATTCGTTATCAATTATTCAGACTTACTCAGTTTTCACTCGTTCAGGAGGAAGTTACATATGGAAGAAACTAGCTGGTTCATGACTATTCTCGGAAATCCTTTTGCCAAGGGCCTGGCCATCGGTATCTTATTCTGCGTTATCATCTATCTGCGTGGCTTGTTGCACAGGCGTGAGCTCAGCAAAGAGGTAGATCGACTTCGTTCACATCTGCATACTAAGCTTGAGATAGACTCTGCTGATAATGAGCGTCGTAAAGCAGAGTTAAGCAAATTGAAACAAGAGCGTGACAATCTACGCATAACTGTACAGTCACTGAACCAGAAACCTGGGCGAAAAGAAATCAGACAGTTTTACATCTACCAGACAGCTCTGGATATTATGTTCGAAAAAGCACCTGGCTTTGCCCCAGCTTGGCAGGTTACCCTGAAAGAAGCCGAGAACCTGTTTGAAAAATCTGAGAGCGGTGTTGTCCCCCTTCTCAAGCGGCTTATGCCTTCTTCTGCAGACAAGCAAGCTGAAGAGTATGAGAAGATCAGTAAAATTTCTATAGACTCAGGACCAAAGAGCAGCTGATCCTGTTCGTCCTGGCTTTATCCGTACAAATTACATGAACACCAAAGGACCGACTCCTTCATAGGAGTCGGTCCTCTTTTTTTATTCGGCCACCCTCTCTTAGTTCACCCCCTTCCCCTTTTACACGTTCTTCTTATTATCATGCATCACGAAAAATCCTTACTTTCACAGGTAGCCATAGTTCTGGTCCGCCCCAAATTCCCGGAAAATATTGGTTCTGCTGCCCGTATAGCCTTTAATATGGGTATACAACGAATCATTCTGGTTCGTGACAAACTACCAGAACGTGAACCAATGGCAAAAATGGCCACGCACAAAGCTGCACCCCTTATTGATAATATGGAAGTTTATTCAACTCTTGAAGAAGCTCTTCAGCCCTTTTCAATTATCGTCGGCACCACAGCTCGCCTAGGAAAACGACGAACTATGGAACGAACCCCCAGAGACGTTATTGAATCAGTAATACCTGATCTTCCAAATAATCAACTTGCTATTATGTTCGGCCCTGAAGATGCCGGTCTCACAAATGACGAACTAAAGTTCTGCCAGTATACCTCATCCATACCAACCGCAGATTTTTCTTCACTGAATCTTGCCCAGGCGATAGCTATTCACTGCTACGAATTGTATTATCAATTAGTTCATGCGCCAAGAGCCTTTACCCCAAAACCACATATCGCCTCTTCTTTTGAGCTTGAAGGGATGTATGAACATGTTGAGGAAGCTTTATTACGTATTGATTTTCTGGGAGAAAAAAGTCATACATACTATATGAACAATATCCGGCAGTTTCTTGGTAGATTCAGACTCACTTCAAAAGATGCAAAAACCATCAGGGGTATCTGCCGACAGTTTCTCTGGCATCAGGGAAAAGACCGAGAATAACATTATAGACGGAGATCCAACAGATATGACGGACACACAGGAAAACACAGTGCCTTTCGCCATACCATCCAATAAATTTTATCCTCCGCACATCGACCAGTCCCAGTCTCTACTTCGAACCAGCCTACTCACAGAAAAACTCCCACTTACTATTAAAGCTAAAAAAGCTATTGTGGTTGAGGCACAGGCCGGACAGGGTAAAACTACATTAATATCTCAGTTTCTTGATCACAACAGCTTTCAGTTTATCTGGTACCAGATCGGACCCGAGGATTCTGACCCTGTACTCCTTCTCTCGTCCCTTCTAGCCAATTTCAATCAAAAATATCCGGATTTCCATTCTCCGCAACTTGCTACAATATTACGTGAGGGTGAAGTTGGCCCCCTGGACCTGCAGCGTTGCGCCAACATTCTCTTAAGTGACGTGAACAGCTATCTGTCTCATGATCTCTATATAGTCTTTGATGACCTTCATTTAATTCCAGGTGAGAGCCTTACCAGTAATCTACTTGATTACCTGATTGACACATCCCCGCCCTGCCTCCACTTTGTACTATCGACTCGTCACCCTCTGACCATGAAATGCAAAACGCTCCGTGATGGCAACAAGATTTCGTATCTCAGTACCAGTGATCTAGCTCTGAACAATCAAGAGATTGAAGATCTATACACGAATGTCTTTGAAAAAAACATTACTCGCCAAGATGCCATGGAAATCAATCGCATCACTAACGGCTGGGTAATGGGAATTGTTCTAGCCAGTCATCCGATATCCGGTCGAAGCCGATTCTGGCAGCATACAACCAAAGATTCACTTTCAACACCCCAGCCGAAGCAGGGGCATATGCTCGAATATTTCCAAGATGAGATTTTTGACAAAATACCACTGTCACAGCATATTCCGTTCTTAAAGCTCTCTTTTATCTCGGAGATACCTGTGGATCTGGCAACTGCTCTGACCGGGATGGATGATTTTAGCACCATCCTCTCAGATATGGCCAGAGAGAATTTCTTTGTTTATCAGCTCGATGACACCCAAACGGTATTCAGACTCCATCATTTTTTTCAGGAGTTTCTTCAGTTGCGTGCGCGTGAGTATCTCTCTGATCTTGAGATAAAGGAGATCTACAGAAAAGAAGCAGAATATTACCTTGAACGCAACATGGTCGAGAAAGCTCTAGCCAGCTATAAAAAAGCAGAAGAGTTCTTAACCATGGAGAACTTACTTCAAGCAAAGGGGATGGAGCTTGTTGCAAAAAACAGAACACTCTCCATTTTAGCTCTTCTCAGTTCAATCCCTGACGAAATCCTTTTCCAATACAGCTGGCTCACCTTTTATGCTGGTCTTCTGCGTAACGATTACGCACCTCAAACTACCCTGCCATATTACGAACGAGCAAAAGAAATCTTTATACAACAAGAAAACGAGACGGGAGAACTGGTCTGCCTCTCCCAGATGATCTATTTTCATTTTGTTATTTCAGGCACGTATAATGTTGGCACAAAGCTCCTACCACGCGCTGCAGAATTACTGAAAAAAAATGAGGCTACACTTCCAGATACAATAAAGATTTTGGCCGCGCGAAACCTTGCATCCGGTTATTGCTTCTTCAATAGTGAGATCGACAAGGCTCGCACATATATACAAAAGGCAAGTACTCTGGCGAGTCGACACAACAGTTTGAACTTCATAGCCTCAACCAGATTCATCCAGGGATATATCGAACTTCTCAGCGGGAATCGTGCTAAATTTCTTCGTGAGGCAGAACTCTGCTACTCTTTGCTGAATGACCCCCTGGTTGGCATGTCCAACAAGTTGACCATCCGTGTAATGTACCTCTGTTACTTGTCTATGATTGGTGATTTCCAAAATTTCAAGATTCATCAGCAGGCTATTCAGGAAAGTATAGACCAAACGATTGTAGACCAAACCGTTGCAGCACCATATCTCTTTGTCTGGGGTTCCATCTGCTATTTTTCCATTGGCCAGACAGAAGAGGCTATGAATCTTCTAAATAAAGGGTTTGGCATCACATCTACAGCCTCCACCTGTCATATGCACAGTCAATTCCTGCAATGGCTGGCTTTTGGTACCGCGCTACAAAATGACATCCCCAAAGCTCTTTCACTCATTACGGAATCTGAAGAACTTCGAAATGAAGCGGGCGGCCCATTCTATGAAGCGTTTCACAATATTATAGCAGGTGGAATTTATACCAGGGCTCGAGAATTGGATAAGGCTGAAGCTCTGCTCAATAGTGCACTGACCCTTTCCGAATCTATCCCATCTACTTTTCTTTCTATTTGCGCCTTATTGTACCGCAGCTATTACAAGGTTATTGCTTTTGACGCAGAAATGGCTCTTGACGATCTTGAAGCCGGTCTGTCACTGATGAAAAATAGTGGTTATTCTCATTTTTGGGGATGGGAACCTGTGATGATGGGTCAACTCCTGGCCATTGCTGTACAGTTTGACATTGAAAAAGGCTTCGCTCAAATGCTTGCCCGTGACAGACTGCGGGTTAATTTTACTGAAGACGGTGATCCTGTAACATTATTAAGTTTCTCCCTTCTTGATAACTTTCAGCTCAGCCTTGGCGACCATGTTGTCTGTAGAGCCAAAGACCTCACTCCGTCTCAACGCGAACTGCTTGGACTGTTAATCACTGCAAAAGGGCAGCGTATAAGTCAGGAGCGAGTGCAACTCGAACTTTGGCCGGACAACACTCCGGAAAATGCCCGCAAAAGTTTTGATACTCTACTTACAAGATTGCGTAAAGAGTTAACCAAAACGCCGGAACTCAGAGTCAAAGATTACATTTTCATGCAGAAAGGAATACTTTGTCTGGCAAATTACCAAATGGATTCACTCCAATTTTCTGAGGCAGCCAGAAGGGGTATGATGAACAGTAAAAACAGCGATTGGTGGCAGGCAGGAAATTCCTTCTGTCACGCCTTATCAATATGGAAAGGCGCTCTTCCAGAAGACACGTTCAAAAGTGAACAAGTTCTCACATACAATGATCAACTTGTTGGCAGCCTTATAGAGTTCACCTCGACTTGGGCAAATCATATGGCCGAAACAGGTCGACCCGGAGAGGCTATCAATCTCATTGAACAAGTTCTACAGATGAACAGGCTGGAAGAAAAACTCGTCACGTTGCTTTATGCTCTCTACGCAGCAAACAACAGTCCTATCAAAGCACGTGAAACTCTTGATCGCTACAAAACAGCACTACTGAAAATTGATTACACCCCTGAGGAGATCGATAGCTTTCTTCAAGATGTTATCGATGAGGCAAAAACCATATCAATAGGCGGTAACTCAAGTTCATTTATGTAATTTAAATTACGGCATCAAAATCATAGGCAATCACATAAACGATAAAAAAATGCGGAGGGCACAACACTAACCCTACTTAGCTTTGTGATTACTAATAATTACATACACTCAGGCAATTACATTGTGAATACCTAAGAGATGGCCCATTTTTTGCTGGTATTTTCTTATCAGGAAAAACAACTCAACGAACAACACGAGGACATAGAATGATCTCATCTATTCACAACTCAGCTTTAGCAGGATTGCATGCCACGAGCACCAAAGTGAGATCAAATGCCAATAACATTGCAAATGCTAATACTGATGGTTTCAAAAAAACACGAGTTACCCTCGCATCGACAGAAACAGGTGGCATTGCAGTTCAGGTCGACAAAGTAAATAGCGCAGGCCCAGTCGTGAATCAGGAAAAAAGCAGTGGTCTTGAAGAAGTTGAACTGTCAAATGTAGATTTGGGACAGGAAATTCCAGACATGAACCTCAACAGTACCTTATATAAGGCAAACCTGAAAACTCTTCAGGTAGCTGATGAAATGTTAGGCAGCCTCCTCAAGCTAAAAGCCTAGCCTTAATCTCTCCTCTCGCCCTACTCCTCGACCCCCTTGAGTGGACACTTTTCACACAAGGGGTTATTTTTTTTACAGAATTCCTTCCCTACCATTACAATCAAAGCGTGATACTCGTTGTACAGTTGCCAGTCTTGAGGCAGGTTACTGATGAAAAGTTCCTGAAGGTCGTGATAATCGCACTCTTCAGGTGCCAGACCATGACGCGAAAATACCCGGTGTGTATATGTATCAACGACAAATACGGGATGTTGACCACCATAGAGCAGAATGGCATCTGCTGTTTCCGGCCCCACGCCCTTCACCTTAAGTAGATTACAACGAGCAGAGCTGGTGCTATCTCCAAGAAGATTGACGAGTTCGCCATCATAACACTCAGCTATCATCTGTAAAAGATTTTGCAGGCGGCGAGCTTTAAGATTGTAATACCCTGAAGGACGAATACAATTTGCTATCTCATGCTGCGAAGCCAGACGCATATTCTGATAGTTCAAAAGCCCTCCTTCCCGTAACTTCGTGATGGCTTTTTCTACGTTGCCCCAGTTGGTATTCTGAGTGAGAACAGCTCCTATGAGAATTTCAAACGGCGTTTCCCCAGGCCACCAGTTCTGTGGCCCGTAGAAATCAAACAACCGCCGATATACCTCCTGATACATACCATTTCCCATCAGAACCAAACCTCAATATGTACTCCCATTATTTTGCGAGCCTCCAACCACCGGAAGAACTTCCAAGACAAATTCCTATATCTTCAGCGGTTTGAACCTTATCGCTATCCAGATTAACCTTTTTCCTGTTTCGGATGGCACTTTTAATCGACACTGGAACCATTTTAGAGTTAACCAGTGCAACCATTTTTCCAAAATTACCTTCTTCAACCAACCGCACAGCTGCTGTACCAAAACGAAGGGCCAATAACCTATCAAAGGTTGTTGGGGACCCTCCCCGTTGTAAATGACCGAGGACAAGGGATCGTGTATCTTTTTCGGTTCGATCTCGTATCTCCTTTGCCACATACTCACCGACTCCACCTAAAACAACACCCTCACGCCCAAGTTCTCCTGAACCTTTATTGAAGGCAACTCCATCCTTGGTCACTGCACCTTCAGCGGCTACTACAATAGAATAATGTTTCCCATGCAGTACATTATCAGTGATTTTTGCACATACATCAGCCATATCAAAGGGGATTTCAGGTATCAAAATAACATCAGCACCACCAGAAATTCCGGAATACAGAGCAATCCAGCCTGAATCTCGCCCCATAACCTCAACGACCATCACACGGTTATGTGATTTGGCAGTCGAATGCAATTTATCAAGAGCTTCAGTAGCTGTCGAAACAGCTGTATCAAAGCCGAAAGTGCGTTCAGTCTCTTCCAGATCATTATCAATAGTTTTAGGAACACCAATAACCGGCATTCCTTTTTCCGCAAATCGATGAGCTATTTCTAAACTGCCATCACCACCGATAGCTATATGGCAGGAAAACCCCATGCGATTAAAATTCTTCAAAATCTTATCCGAGATATCTACAATCTGTACTTCCCCAGCCAGATTCTCGATCGGTAGAGAAAAAGGATTTCCTTTATTTGTTGAGCCAAGAATAGTTCCACCTGCAGAATAAATTTCAGCGACATCTTTTGGTGTCAGACGCATCATATCATCCATATCGAGGAATCCACCATACCCGTTACGACTACCATAGACTTCCCACCCACGTTTGTAGCAAGAGTGTACCACAGCAAATATAACCGCATTCAAACCGGGGGCATCGCCACCTCCAGTCGAAATAACTATTTTTTTCATAATCAGACCTTCTTTTGATACTTGAGAGCTTTAAATTAGCTATAATTTATAAAAAAACAGTATCCCTTCGATCAAACCTTATCCACTGCAAGATGAGTCGGGACATTGATATAATCATCAATCGTTATGTAATTGCAATGTTTCTGAAAGAGTATCTGTACATTTCCAGGAGAATCAATAAAAAAACGGGTAATTTAATACTCTTTACTCATCTAAACATAAGCATATTATTAAATTCTTTGGCTCATGAGCAGGAATTTTGCCATTCTCAGATTGACTTCTGAAAAAGAGCACCTTATTTTGTGTTGGAACCAAAACAACTTCTACCATGAAGTTCAACCTGAAACAGTTCAATAGCAACTTAATCGCTATTGAGACGAGGAGGCATCATGTCTGATTTTAATGTAACAGACTTAGCTGTACAAAAACTTAAAGAGTATATGGAGCAGAATAATATTGATTCTGCACTCCGTGTCGCCCTGATGCAGGGTGGCTGATCTGGACCCTCTCTGGGATTGGCTCTGGATGAGCCAAAAGAAAATGACAAGGTTTACGAAAACGATACACTGAAATTTCTGGTTGAAGAAAGTCTCCTTACGACTTGCGGGTCTATTAAGGTTGATTTCATCGATGCAGGCCCTCGTTCAGGTTTCGGCATCACCTCCACCAACCCTATTAGCAGTGGCGGTGGGTGTAGTTCCGGTTCATGTAGTTCTGGAAGCTGTGGTTGAGATTTGACGTAATTACAACCTGATTTGTTCAGGATCTCATAGATCAATAAAAAAGGCGAACTCGCAATGAGTTCGCCTTTTTTATTGCCTTTCGTCGCTATGTCAAAAACTTGACACCCCGCTTTAGCAGCCTTATATTCTCCGCAAAATATGATAACCATACAGCTTCACGCTTTTTAGTTTTACCATAACGCCCCTATGGGTTTGAGGAGAATAAAATGCAATTTGACAAATTCACGCTTAAATCACAAGAAGCTATCCAGGCAGCCCAACAACACGCCCGCGATAACTCTCAACAGGAAATACGCACCGCCCATCTTGCCAAAGCAGTACTTGAGCAACCAGAGGGAGTCGTCGTTCCCGTATTAAAAAAAATGGAGATCGACCCATCTCTGGTACTGATGGACTGCAACACTATCATCTCACAGATCCCTAAAGTTTCAGGAAGTGGTTCCGGCCAGGTCTACGCTTCTGGTGAAGTTCAGAAGATACTGGACAACGCCTTCTCCACCGCCAAAAAAATGCAGGATGATTATGTCAGCCAAGAACATATCTTCCTTGCTATCATCACCAGCTCCCAAGATCCAGTCTCAGAGGCACTCCGTAAACGTGGAATCGATGAAAAACATTTCCTTGAAGCACTGCAATCCATCAGGGGAGAACACCGGGTAACAGACCAGTATCCTGAAGAAAAATACCAGGCCCTTGAGAAATATGGACTGAACCTCACTGACAGAGCCAAGCAGGGAAAGCTTGATCCGGTTATTGGCCGGGACGATGAAATTCGTCGAATAATCCAGGTACTCTCAAGAAGAACAAAAAACAACCCTATACTTATCGGTGAACCTGGTGTTGGTAAAACAGCCATAGTTGAGGGCTTGGCCCAGCGAATAGTCAACGGAGATATACCTGCAACGTTAAAGGATAAGCAGGTAATCACTCTGGACTTAGGCGCTTTGGTTGCTGGCGCGAAGTATCGCGGAGAATTTGAAGACAGGCTTAAAGCGGTACTTAAAGAAGTAGACAAAAAGGCGGGCGAGATCATCCTCTTTATCGATGAGATCCACACTTTGGTTGGGGCCGGTGCCGCAGAAGGATCGATGGATGCCTCAAACATGCTAAAGCCCGCATTAGCACGTGGAGAACTCCACTGTGTCGGTGCAACAACACTTGACGAGTACCGTAAATACATTGAAAAAGACAGCGCTCTCGAGCGAAGATTTCAGCCGGTATTGGTCCAGGAACCTACACTTGAGGACACCATAGCAATTTTGCGTGGAATTAAAGAAAAATATGAAATCCACCACGGAGTTCGCATCCAGGATGCGGCAACTGTTGCAGCAGTGACCTTATCAAGTAGATATATAACAGATCGCTTTTTACCAGATAAAGCAATTGATTTGATCGACGAAGCAGCCTCACAACTCCGCATTGAAATAGACTCAATGCCAGCCGAGATAGATGAACTCGAAAGGCATCGTATCAAGCTTGAAATTGAGCAGGAGGCTCTGAAAAAAGAAAAAGACAGTACCTCATTGGTACGACTTGAAGATGTCCGAAAAAAACTTGCTGATCTAGGAGACAGACTCAACGGTATGCGGGGGCAATGGACTCTTGAGCGTGACACAATTCAAGAACTACGTAACATCAAGGGAAAAATCGATGCGCTACATGTTGAAGAGCAACAGGCTGAACGAAGAGGCGACCTCACCAAGGTTGCTGAGATCCGTTATGGCCAAATCGTACAGATGGAAAAGGAACTGGAGAAAGCAAACACTAAACTCCAGGAAATCCAATCTGATCACATGATGCTCAAGGAAGAAGTCAGCGCAGAAGATATCGCCACAGTCGTAGCTAAATGGACAGGTATCCCGACAGACAAGCTCCTTGAAGGCGAAAAAGAACGCCTCATTCATGCAGAAGATGAACTTGCAAAGAGAGTAATAGGTCAGCAGGACGCAATCCGCTCTGTTGCCAATGCTGTTCGTCGTGCCAGGGCAGGGCTTCAGGATCCAGACAGACCACTTGGTTCTTTTATTTTTCTCGGCCCAACTGGTGTTGGAAAAACTGAACTGGCAAGAAGCCTTGCTGATTTTCTTTTTGACAGCGAACAATCAATGATACGAATAGACATGAGCGAATTCATGGAAAAGCATTCCGTCGCACGTCTCATCGGTGCTCCTCCTGGTTACGTTGGATATGACGAAGGCGGCTACTTGACAGAGTCAGTTCGCAGACGGCCGTATTCGGTTATTCTCCTCGACGAAATTGAAAAGGCCCATCCGGATGTTTTTAATGTGTTGCTGCAAGTGCTTGACGACGGCCGTATGACAGATGGTAAAGGTCGAACCGTAGATTTTAAAAATACAATTCTCATTATGACTTCAAACCTCGGTAGCCAGCTCATCATGCAAATGGGAGAGGACCATATGAGCGAGCAACAGATAAGAACTCAGGTGGACGAATTACTCAACAGTAAGTTCAAACCTGAATTCCTCAACAGGGTAGATGAAACAATCATCTTTCATAGTCTCAAAAAAGATGACATGATACAAATTATCGAAATACAACTCGAACGACTCACTAATAGGCTAAAAGAACGAGGAATCACCCTAAGGGTGCGGGAGAGCGCTAAGAAGTTCCTGGTAGAGAAAGGATACAACCCGTCCTTTGGCGCTCGTCCACTAAAGCGATCTATCCAAAAATACCTTGAAAACCCTTTAGCTATTGAGCTTCTTGATGGAAGATTTAACGACGGAGATCATGTTTTTGCCGAAGCAGACAGTGTCAAACTTCGTTTCACTAATGGGTCGAACGTTATGTAATTACGTCATTATCATAAAAGCCATTCTATTCCTCTTTACCTTTTCAGATGAATATGTTTGCATGGTCCCGATTCTACACCGCAGTTTAGTTAGAGAAAATAGACACCCTTTTATAATACTATTACGAGTGAGAATATGAGCAAAACAGTCGATGACATATCTATCAATTACGAAGAGGACGGCCTTCTGATCGTTAAAGAGACAGGCAAGGAAATTCTCTCCAAAGGTGCATGGACCACCATTCTTTTTCGCTATCAGAACTGGGATAAGGCAAAAGAAGACTACGGCAAGGAGATGTTCACTATTCGGAGATACCAGAAACGCCAGGGGGAATATATTCCCAAATCCAAGTTTAACATCTCGAGTAAGGATCAGGCCCAAAGCATTATCTCGGCATTGCAAAACTGGCTAAGCGAATAAAGAGAATACAGTTTTATACGATCTTATTTCTTGCCACGTATGCAGTTTCAACGAGTTAAACAAGACCAACCAAAGAACCCTATAAAAATTATTTTTATAGATTGACAGGTGTCCCTCAATCCTGTAGTTTGCCGCCTTCCTTGAGACACGCACTGGAACTCGTCGGCTCCGAGCCACGCAGCTTTTCAGCGGTGACAGTAAAAAGGAAAAGGGCAGTAAAAAAGTCTTGACGCAGTCGGTTGAGCAAAGTAGGATGGGCGGCCGCCACGCCCTTGTAAAAGAGAAGTTGGCGGATGGCAAAAATGTTGTTGACATAAACGCTTCAACATTGTAGTTTTGCCGCCTCGCAAAA
>CALNZA010000001.1:540000-1095000 GCA_942490935.1 Desulfocapsaceae bacterium | reverse complement strand
CATGGAAGGGTCGTCGCTCAACGGATAAAAGGTACTCCGGGGATAACAGGCTTATCTCCCCCAAGAGTCCATATCGACGGGGAGGTTTGGCACCTCGATGTCGGCTCATCACATCCTGGGGCTGGAGCAGGTCCCAAGGGTTTGGCTGTTCGCCAATTAAAGTGGTACGCGAGCTGGGTTTAAAACGTCGTGAGACAGTTTGGTCCTTATCTGTTGCGGGCGCAGGAAATTTGAGGAGATCTTCCCCTAGTACGAGAGGACCGGGGTGGACGAACCTATGGTGTGCCAGTTGTTCCGCCAGGGGCATTGCTGGGTAGCTAAGTTCGGCAGGGATAACCGCTGAAAGCATCTAAGCGGGAAGCCCACTCCAAGATGAGATTTCCCATGGCAATAGCCATCTGAAGGCTCGTTGTAGACCACAACGTTGATAGGTCGGGTGTGGAAGTGTAGTAATACATGGAGCTTACCGATACTAATAAGCCGTGAGGCTTATCCACATTTTTTTGATTGAACACTACTGATTACTCTACTATTCGATTATCACTGTATTTTTTGTGGAAGGATGATGATTACCACTTCACTCCCCTTCCTCATATATAGCTGAAGAACATAAAAAGTTTTTCGGTGGTCATAGCGAAGAGGATCCACCCGTTCCCATTCCGAACACGGTAGTTAAGCTCTTCAGCGCCGATGGTACTGCATGGGAGACTGTGTGGGAGAGTAGGTCACCGCCGATTCTTATATACAAAAGCCCGATCAGAGTAATCTGTTCGGGCTTTTGACTTTTATGCACGCTTGCCTTTTTTTCTATAACGACAAACGGTACCGAGTCTTTATATTCTCTCAACAGCCAGGCCTCCCTACTTCTCATATGATTTCCTGTCTGTCTTTATATCATACAAGGTGCTGTCAATATCCCTGGCCGATTGGATAGTCTCTCATAATGCTCCTGCACATCTATACACATTGTTGCCACTGGCAGTGCTAGTAGGCGATTAAGCCCAATCTCTTCACCAGTAACTTCACAATAGCCGTATTCCTGATCATCAATCCTATTCAATGCACAATCTATCTGAGTAATAAGTCGCTGCTGGCGACAACGAGTTTCCACATCCAACGCGATTTCTGAATGTGTTGCACTTTGATCTAAGGGGTCAGGTTTACGTACTTTAAGTTCTTTCAACGTTTCAAAAAACTTTTGGTTTGAATCTACCAGCTCCGTCCTCCATCTGCATAAATAGAGTCGGAAATACTCCAATTGATTCAAACTCATGTATTCTTCATTTTCCGTGGGTAGATAGACTTCTGTTTTGCCTAAGATCATTTTTCTCACCTCTATACAATATAACTATTGAACAATGATGTACCTCTCTCTGACAATTCCACACCCCATCTTTTATTCGCTATTATTCATACCCCACGTTTTTTAGAGAACAGTTAGAAACCAATAAGTTTTGTGTATTACGTACTAGACGCCACTAGCATTTACTCATACCAATGATCGCACAACGTACCTGTAAATTTTACTCAACTGAAAGTTTAACGTTTCACTATTATAAAATATTTCATCTTACGAACGAAAAACACTACCGTAATTCGAATGATTTTTTTCTTTTCCCTCTAAAGCTGAAAATTATGGTTCAACTGTGGATAACACAGTAGGTTTTCGATTAATCTAACTATACTTGCACAAATTTTCATATATTCGTATATATCTACTCCTAAAGCTAAAACAACTTTCACAATATAATGCTCTACCTACAGGGAATAATACATGAATAGTAACCCTCAGCTCACTCTTGTTGTACTCGCTGCCGGCAAAGGAACCAGAATGAAATCAAGTAAAGCTAAGGTTCTTCATGATGTGTTCTCATCTCCTATGATTCACCATGTTCTTCGAGCAACTTCGCCTCTCCAGCCAGCAAGCACCATTGTTATTGTTGGACATCAGAAAAAGGCTGTTACAAAATCTCTTAAGCAATTTAATATTGCCACGGTTACCCAGGAAGAACAGCTTGGTACCGGACACGCAGTTGCTATTGCGGAACATGCAATACCCAAAGACAGCGACACCATCATGATTCTTTGCGGAGATACCCCACTTATCCGTACTGAAACACTTCAAGAAATGTATAGAGTTCACTCTGAGCGCAATACCGTGTTAACCGTTATGACCACAATTCTCGATAACCCGCGCAATTACGGCCGCATAGTTTCAGAAAGTGACGGCACAGTTCTTGGCATTGTCGAAGAAAAAGATGCCTCTCCCCAGCAGAAAAATATTCAGGAAATCAATGCGGGTATTTACTGTGTTGATCGAAAGTTTCTTTTTGACGCTCTTAAGCAAGTGGACACCAATAACAGTCAAGGAGAAGTTTACCTGACTGACATTGTCAGCATAGCAGTAAAGGCTGGGAAAAAGGTTGAAAAATATGTCACGCCTTTTCCTCATGATGTGTTGGGTGTCAATTCTAGAGTGGAACTAGCCCAAGCCCATAGTGAGTTGCAATTTCGTCGTAATACTGAGGTCATGCTCCAGGGAATCACTATTGAACACCCTGATTCCGTGTCGATATCCCCATCCTCAATAATTGGACGTGACACTCTCATAAAAACAGGGGTCCACATTTCTGGTGACAGCACTCTAGGTGAGAAATGCCAAATAGAACCTGGGGTCATTTTAGAAAATTGTAAGGTTGGTCATCGGGTTACGATTGGTGCCTATTCTGTCCTGAACAACTCTTCCATACCTGATGACTGCGTAGTGCCACCACACAGCACATATATTTAAAAAAAGGCAACCCTGCGTGCTGCATGAACATTTTGTCAAAATACTTTTAAACAACTATAATAAAAAGTCACCTTCGTCAGCATATTGCCAGTAAATATTACCAACGTTCATTCACTGGTAGAACTTTTATTACTGCCAGAACCTTAGCTTGAGAGAAATTAGGGCTACATTTTTTCTTCTAGAACGTAAAATGATAGAGCTTGCGTCCATCGTCTGTTCATGTCAATATTTCAATAATCACAACTATTATTCATATAACGCTTTATATTTTATAACTGGAGTCAGCCATGAGCGATTTAAAAAAAATGTATAGTACTATCCTCGGAGATCAATTCCCTATGGATATGACCATTTCTTTTGGGGATCAAAAACTTGTTTATCGAAAACGGACATGGAAAATTACCCAGGAAAATGGCACAGTTGATGAACGTGGAATCCGTTATGGTGAAAACCCAGACCAGGAGGCTGCGCTATACGAACTGGTCAATGGCAACCTGGCCCTTGGCGACTGTAAGTGTATTGAGCCCGGTAATGGTTTAGTTTCTTCAATTTCGGTTGAAGATATGCTTCAGGTAGGTAAACACCCAGGTAAAATCAACCTTACTGATATCGACAATGGTCTTAACATTCTCAAATACCTTGTGGACAGGCCTGCGGCAGTAATTCTTAAACACAACAACCCCTGCGGTGCAGCTTATGGCAATACTCTTGCTGAAGCCTTTGACCGGGCAAATCGAGCAGACCGCATAGCCGCCTTTGGTGGTGCTGTTGTCATGAGCCGTTCTTGTGACAAGGACACTGCAGAATTACTTGCCAATAATTACCTCGAGGTTGTATGCGCACCAGATTTTGAAGATGGATCTCTTGATATACTGAAGAAAAGCAAAAATCTTCGTATTGTTAAAATGGACCGGATTGATCGTCTTAAGGATTTTGAAAATTTCCGCTTTGTCGATTTTAAAAGCCTTATCGATGGTGGAATTATTGCCCAGCAATCTGCAGTTAACTCTATCCGCTCAATTGCTGATCTGAAGCCTGCTGTCACCACCTGGCAAGGTAAAGAATTCAAATGCGATCGCCAACCTAACGAACAGGAAATTGATGATATGATTTTTGGTTGGGCCATTGAACATGGTGTTACGTCCAACTCAGTCCTCTATGTTAAAGATGGTTGTACCGTTGGTATTGGCACGGGAGAGCAGGACCGAGTTGGAGTTGCCGAAATAGCTGTCCATAAAGCGTATATTAAATACGCTGATATTCTCTGTTTTGATACCTATGGAATTCCTTATGCCGACCTGGAACTCGCGATCAGCAAAGGAGAACGGAAGCTTGATGAGAAGAATGCGATTGATGCACAGGTAGTAGCTGACCGCGCTGGACTACCAGGATGCACCATGATTTCTGATGCATTCTTCCCTTTTAGAGATGGTGCTGATGTGGGAATCAAACAGGGAATTACTGCAATTCTTCAGGCTGGTGGCTCCATGCGAGACTTTGAAACTGTTGAAGCGTGTAATGAAGCGGACCCAAAAGTGGCAATGATGTTTACAGGACAGAGGTCATTTAAACATTAAGCTTGTTTTATCAGAACAAGCTCACCAGTTGAACACGTAAGGCCATCGCCTTTTTTTAGAGGGGATGGCCTTAACGTTTAAATTTTTCCGCAATATGCACTCTTCTCTGATGGGTTATTCATAACTGCAGATTGCTCAATGAATCTTTAATAATTACATAACTACATTACGATGAAGTCCAATAAACGTGGCCTTTCCAGAATTCTTGCAGCTTTTGTCTATTCTTACGATGGTATTCGTTCAGGTATTCGTCATGAAGAAGCATTTCGGCAAGAAATGATTCTTTTTATTCTGTTACTGCCAGCCCTATACTTCTTACCTCTCTCCATACAGTTTAAAGCACTACTTTTTACAGTAAATTGCCTTGTTTTGATCGTAGAACTTTTGAATTCGGCAATTGAATCAGTAGTTGATCTTGTATCTCCCGATTATAACATCCTTGCTAAACGGGCAAAAGATATGGGAAGCGCAGCAGTTCTATTGAGCGCTCTTCTGGCTGGTGTTTTATGGCTGAGTGCGATGTACTGGTTGTTTTGTAATCCTAGCACCTGATAATTAATAAAAGCTACACGTTAACAACCTATCTCACCTCAACCCAGCAATCGGTCTTTGCAGATCGTAAGCAGGCATCACAAACCTGTACTGCGTACAATCCAGCCTCACCACTCACAGGATTGTTGGTTCCAGTTGTTATAAATTCAGCCCAATCTTGAAGGATTCGTAGAATCGTAGGTACCTGCTCCTGATTCTCTTGAGCTACAATCTCACTGCCCTTGATTATTTTTGTGAATCCATGAATCTGATCACCGTGCAACTGCCCTTCCTGACATATAAATTCATATCTGCCACTACGGGCATGCCCCACCTTACTGACATCGATAGTCCCCAAAACCCCGTTTTCAAATTCAGCTAGCACTGTAACCAGGTCTTCCAGATTCTTGCTGTGAATACATCGAGAGGCGGCCATGACTCGTTTAATATTGAGGCCAGTAATCACCTTTAGCGCATCGAATATATGGACAGCTGTATGGATAATCACTCCGGCACCTGCAGTTTCCGGCTCATCATGCCAAGCAAGGGTTGAAGGTTCAATACGCTGATTTACAGCAAAAGAGTGCAATGTTCCAAGTTCGGGAAGCTGTTTTTTTAACGCATGAACCACCGGATTATAACGAAGAGTTTGCCCTACAGTAAGTGGGCATTTTGCCGCATCCATTATGGCTACGATCTCACCTGCCTCTTCCCCGTTTCGGGCCAGTGGTTTTTCCATAAGAAGCGGTTTACCTGCAATAGAGCAAAACTTTGCAATTTCCAAATTCAACTGAGGAGTAGCAACTGACACTACAGCATCGACAGCTGGGTCACTGACCAGTTCACGCCAGTCACTAAAATATTTCGTCCCCCACTGCTTAGCCTGTTCGTACCCTACTGCTGAACGTCTACTTATGGCTGTAAGTGATAGCCCTTCTATGTCATTGATAATATGATTAGCGTACCTGCTTCCGTGCTTACCTGTACCGATCAATCCAATTTTTTTCACGAAACAACACCCCTACGGTTAGATATTATGAATACCCATATTTTCGTTACGCAAGAACAGTTCTGAAAAAGATCACATAGCCAACTGCACTAAGTGTAAAAACCAAAAGACCTAAAAGAGACAGGATAGCAATCCAACGTTTCATCGTCCCTCTACTCTTTTTCTTTTGCGGACGTCTGCTCCGTGATTTTTTGCTTACCGGTTTTTGTTGTTTGGGGCTCGCCATATACACTCGCAATTCAACAGGTACTTCAGATAACAGAGGCTCACGGCCTTTGCATATCTCGTTATTTATCCCTCGTCAAAACATACCCTGCAAGTCCAGCAAGGATCTGTTTTTCTTTCACACTACTTTCATCAGTAAACACCATCAATTGCTTACATGCATCGTTGACAGCATCTTCTGCCCTCTTTCGTGTACGAGAAAAACCATCGTATTTTTCAATCAAATCCCTTACTACTTGAAGTTCATTTCCACGCGAATTTTCATCATTTATGATATTCTCAAGAAGCTCGCGATCATGTGCATTAGCGCTAGCCATAGCCAGGGCATTAATGAGTGGCAAGGTCATTTTTCCTTCCGCAAGGTCATTACCTACTCTTTTTCCAGTTTTCTTTGGATCCCCCATATAATCAAGAAGGTCATCAACCATCTGGAATGCACACCCAAGACCGACACCATACTTTCGTAAAGCTGTCTGCTGTTCGAAACTTGCACCTCCAAATAAGGCTCCTATCTCACATGACGCCGCTATCAGCAAGCCTGTCTTCCCCATTATTGCCTCATAATAGTCAGATTCCGAAAGATTAATAGAAGCGGCATTACGAAGCTGCATAAATTCACCATCAACCATTCCGGCAGTGGCATCACTAAAGATATGTAAACCTTTACTGCCTGCAAGCTTTCCTACAATATCCATCGAACGGGCATGAAGAAAGTCACCGGCCAGAATTGCAGCAACAATGCCAAACTGTTCATTTACAGCAGGTCTCCCCCTCCGGGTTTGTGCGTTATCAATCACATCATCATGAAACAATGTGGCGGCATGAAGATACTCGAAGGCCTTCGCCAATTCATAGACATTCTCGTCCTGGCATCCACTCAAACGAGCACTCAACACAACTAAAAGAGGCCTTATACGTTTACCACCATTGAAAAGACCATATTCCAAAACATCAAACAGCAAAGGATCAATATGAGATTTCAAATTGGTGATATCCGCATGCATCACCGCATCTATCTTTTCTGTTTCAGTGCGTATATCGGCCATTAACAGTTTATATTCAGTCATTTACGCCCACATAGTATGAAGTTATAGTCTATTATCATAGAATCAAAACGTACCTGGCATTGTGTAAAAATCAGCAATAGATCGAAGTTCCCTGACAACAGGTGAGGGAGGTAAGCTTCGGCGAAATCGACTACCGTAACCTTTGGTAAAAAGACGAACATCCAAAATAGCAATAACCCCCCTGTCAGATGCTGAACGCATCAGCCTTCCAACCCCCTGCCGTAACGTTAATATAGCTCTAGGAACCTGAAAGTCAAAAAAGGCGTTGCCCCCTCGGTCTGTAATCATCTCTATGCGGGCTTTAATTACCGGATCAGATGGAACCTCAAACGGCAATTTATCAATAATAACACAACTTAGAGACTCCCCTTGAATATCAACCCCTTCCCAGAAACTCGCCACAGCTACTAGAACAGATTCATGTGTTTCGCTAAACCTTTTCAACAGACTACTACGAGAACCTCTCCCCTGGACAAAGATTGGGTATTCTAGCCGTTCTTCAAGGTATTCGGCCATACGCTCCATTCCTCGAAAACTCGTACATAGCACCAGACCTCTGCCACGGCTAAGCTGTAAAAGTTCAAAGGCTTTTTCACAAGCCTGCTCCTGGTAGCGGGTATCTGCAGGCTCCGGAAACTGTGATTCTGGTATATATAACAGTGTTCTCGTTGTATAGTCAAAGGGAGAAGATAGTCGAAGGACTTCTGTAGATTCCTCCAGCCCAAGCCTCTCAAACATGTATTTAAAGTCTCCACCAGAAGAGAGTGTTGCGGAAGTCATTACACACCAGTCAACAGCTGAATACAATGTTCTCTGTAAATGTCCGGAAACATCAACAGGAGTAGCAGATAATCCAACAGTGCGCTCTCGCCTCTCATACCAATGAACATATTCACCAGTTTCAGTATGGTTTTCAGGAAAGGCTATCTGAAGCAAATTATCGTGCAACTCGGTAGCTCTGGTTTCAAGTGTCCTCCAACCATCACCATAGGTACTACAAGCACCTAGCTCTTTAGCAAGGCGTCGAATACCGATAGCTAGAAGCTCAACTTCAGATATCCAGTTCTTCTCTGTAAACTGGCGAACAAATTCACCAAGGTGGAATTTTCCCCTCTGCTCTGGAAACAACGAAGCAAATTCCTCCGCACGTTTTTTCATACCCGATGCTGAATTGCTTATACTGTTACACTTTAGGGGGTCGAGATCCACCTCTGCCTGCCTCTCAATATCAGAGACAAGGTCATACAGTTGGTACAGAGTAAAGGCCTTCCCGAAAAATGTTGTCGCCACATTTTCAATATGATGAGCCTCATCAAAAATAACGCCCTCATATCGTGGCAAGACTTCCCCATAGCCTCCCTGGCGTAATGCCAGATCAGAAAAGAAGAGATGATGATTCACTACGAGAAGAGATGCCGATCCGGCTTTTTTTCGTAACTGATTAATGAAGCAATGTGGAGCCTCGGGGCAATCTCCGCCGAGACATTGACTGGAGTTTGCAGATATTTTAGGCCAAAGTCGTGATCTTTCAGGCAACCATTCAAGCTCTGCCCTGTCACCAGTGGTGGTCTGTTCAAGCCATTTCTCAATAGATTTACATTCATCTTCTTCAACAAACATCTGACCGACAGCACGGTACTGAAACCAGCGGTATAGGCAGAGATAGTTCTGCCGACCTTTAATGCAGACAGCTCCAATTTCTCTACCCAACACCTTATTCAGGAGTGGCACATCCTTGTTCATTATTTGATCTTGAAGATTCAGTGTCGCAGTAGAAACAACGGCACGTTTACCAGAAAGTACTGCAGGAATCAGGTAAGCAAGGGTTTTACCAATACCAGTCTCAGCCTCAACGACAAGTAAGCGGATAGAACCATCCGTATCTCTCTTTCCGTTTGCAGATATAATATTGGACACAGCATGAGCCATTTTTTCCTGACCAGCTCGTGGCTCAAAGGTATCAAGAAAAGTAGCAAGCGGTCCTTGTGAGGAAAAATAATCGGGCATTATGTACTGCAGATCAAATGATGAACCGTATATTAGTAAAAATTCAGGAAGATATTTAAAAAAATCATAGGTGAGTATACAATAGAATTACACACTCGAATAGGCGAAATTCATTTTATTGACTGGTCATTCGGATAATACACGTTAAGCATAAACATACCCAATCCTGTAGTAGCTCCTTCGGACAAATTATGCTATCAAATGTATTATGTATTCTCTTTTATTTTTGTCATTCCCATTAGCCATCTAAGGCGACTTTATGGTTGAACTACTCAGTGCTTCCGACAATCAACCCTTTTTACCCGTAGCGGAATTACTCGAGAAGGGCGAAGCAGTCGTAATTGTTGATGACTCGCCGGAAATTGTGCTTCTTCTTAATCGCTACCTTGAGAATCAGGGTTTCACTGTTTTCCAGGCTGGCAGTGCAGAAGAATTATACTCGTTACTTGAAACTAGTCGTATCGCTCTCGTTCTGCTTGATATTGGTTTACCTGACAAAGATGGTAACGAGATATTAAAGGACATCGTTCCCAAATATCCTGACCTTGGTATCATCATGGTCACCGGGTCAACAGATCTTTCAATTGCACTCGATTGCTTACGTGAAGGTGCAGATGACTACCTCACGAAACCTGTTCGAATTCAGCAGTTTTACCACATTGTCAGATCCACCTTAAAAAAACGCAGGCTCGCAATTGATAATCGAAAGTTTCAACACGAGCTGGAATCCACTAATTACCGTACGCAGTTCCTCCATGCACTCAACCTCAAAATGAATACAGTCTATTTGAGTACTGTTGAGTTGAAAGGCATATTACAAGCTATACTTGTTGGCATAACATCAGACGAAGGCTTGAAATTTAACCGGGCTTTTCTTGCGATGTATAATGAAGATAATCAACTTCTTGAAGGAATATTGGCCATTGGCCCGGCCTCAAGAGAAGATGCTGGCAAAGTCTGGGACTCAATCCGTCAGAATAATCTCCGCCTTCATGACATTATAAGCAATGTACAATCCTCTGATTCAGATGTGGATGCAGTCATAAACAGAGTTGCTAAGCAGCTGAGAGTACCTATATCTGACTCCAATCATGTACTTGTGGCCGCAGGTCGTCAACGTAAAACTATTATAGTCAAAGACGGATATGCCGAGAACTATTCAGTTCCCGATGATCTGCTAACCACTCTTGATCACAATTCCTTTGTGGTTATCCCTCTTTATTCACCAAGCAAATCCTTAGGTGTTATCATAGTTGATAACTTTGTTACGAATAAGAAGATCAGCACAGAAGATATACTGGCCCTTGAGATTTTCGCAAGCCAGGCAAGTCTGGCCATCGAACATAGCCACCTCTATGAAGATATGCGGCAGAAGATTGGTGAGCTGGAATTGGTTACTCATGAGCTTGAGAGGAGCAAAGATCTACTCGTCGCATCAGAACGATTCTCGGCAGTTGGTCATATGTCTGCACAGCTTGTCCATGTCATTCGTAATCCGATTACGTCAATCGGCGGTACTGCCCGATTGCTCGCCAAAAAGACCGATGATGAATATATTTCAAATTTTCTTAATATTATCACCAAAGAGGCAGCAAAAATTGAATCAACACTTGAAGATCTTTTCAGTTTTGTCGAAGAACAGGAACTCAACATAGCACCTCATCCGCTTTACCCCCTGATACGAAGAAGTGTTATGCTTTTTTATACAACAATGAAAAGCGGCAATATTAATTATCTTCTCGACTTCCCCGGTAAAAGCCCCATCCTTATGGTTGATGGTACAAAGATACGACAGGTTTTTCTGCATCTGATAAAAAATAGTATCGAAGCTATGCCACAGGGAGGAACATTGACAGTCAGTTGTAAAGAAGAAAAGGATGATTTTTTAGTCAGTGTTTCAGATACTGGGGGAGGAATTGCAGATTCAGCAATAACACAGGTCAAGGACCCGTTCTTCACGACAAAGACGTATGGCACTGGAATGGGACTTACCCTGGTAGAAAAAATAACGACCATGCATAACGCATCGTTTTCTATTGTTCACAAAGAAGGAAATGGAATGGTGGCAACCGTCACATTCCCCAAGGCCATGCTAGCCCCGGAACCAGGATATACAGCAACCAGTAATTAGCAATATCAACGCCACTGCAAACGAATACTTCTGTGCATGGAGAAAAGCGTCTATATATTGCGGCTCAAAAAGCTGCAAAGTTGCTCCTCCTGTAAATCTACTAAATAAAACACCAAAAGTCGTACCAGCTAAAGCTGCTCCTGTAAGCATCCCGAAATTACGCGCCGTTGCCAAAATACCAGATGTAATTCCAGCAAATGCATCGGGAACACTAGTAAGAACAGACGCACTGTTTGGCGCCAGAAAAATTGACTGCCCAGCACCAAGTAAAACCAATCGCCAAAAGACATCAATGAACGTAGCGGTATTTCCGAGTTGCATCAAAAAATATATTGCCAGGCTGCTGATAAAAAGACCAGCCGTTGAAATATAACGAGCACTTTTCATACGATCGAACAGCCAGCCAGACAATGGCGAGATTATCACCAGACTCACGGGTAATGCCATCATTGTCAGCCCTATCTTTCTCACTGGATACTCCAATACATAATCCAGATAAAAGGGTAGGAGTATTAATATGATAAAAAGAGCAGCAAATGATATTGCTGCTGCTACAACGCTTGTCCAGTAGTAGCGCTTACATACCAATTTCATAGGCATTATTGGTGAATCTGCTTTAGCTTCAGCCTTTAAAAACATCCATAGAAAAGCTGTAATGGCGCATACTACTAAACCGTTCACGAACCAGCCTGTAAAAGAGCCATTAACAAGAAGTACATAACTGGCAACAACCACAACCCAAAGAACACTGCCTGACCAGTCAAACGTTCCCTGACCACCGTTCTCTATTTCCGCTAAATCTTTGAGCAGATATTTGGCAGCTATACATATTGCAGATAATGCTAGTGGAAGGGAAACCAGAAAGACTGCTCTCCAGGAAAAATAGTGCAGAACTAAACCACTTATCAACGGTCCACTCATCAATCCGCAAGATGTCGCAATACCTACAAGGCCCAGTGTTTTGCCAAGCTGATCATGGGGAGTAGTAAGCTTTAGAATGGCAGGACCGGTTGACATCATCATGGATGCACCTAGTGCCTGGATAGCTCTGAAAACTACTAAACCGGTAAAGTTTGTTGAGGCAGCACAGGCGACAGCACCAACTGTAAAAATTATCATACCGGACAAATAGATTTTCCCTTTACCGTATCGATCTCCGGCTCGCCCACAAAAAACCAGCGAAAAGGTAATTATCATAAGATAGACAAGCACAACAAGTTTGACCTTCGGCAAGTCAATACGAAATGTGCGCATTATCTCAGGGAGGGCCACATTGACCATGCTACTGTCCATAGTCGATAACAGTACACCACCTGCTACCATCACAAAATAGAGCCAACGCTTATCTGGTATAGTCCCTCGCATATTACTATTGAAGCATATTCCTGTGTAATAACCAATAGAAAGAGTAGAAAGACACTCCTGCCCTCTAGATTAAACAAAAAAAGGGCGGGTTCCCGTATGGGAACCCGCCCTTTAAAGACGTTTTTCTAATTATTAAACAATCAAATTAGAAAGAAATCTCAAGAGACAGACCAAAACCAACTGGGTTGTCATCGGTCATATCATCGGTATCCATGTATGCAATAATCCCGTTAAGCTTTGCACCATCAACTACTGCGTAAGAAGCGGTCGCACCGATTTCCCATGCGGTAAAGTCATCGTAACCGGTATCAGCATCTACGTCTGCCATGGAAACCTGAGCACCTAAGGTCAGCTTCTCAGAAGCTTTGTAGGTAGGTGCGAGAGCTGCGAATACAGAATCGCCATACTCTGCAAAGTTGAATCCGGTTGAAATCTGGCTGTAGTCATTCAGCATTACGAATGGACCGAAGTCAGCAGCGTCCATCTCGAAACCGTCCTGGGTAGTACCAATCATACCGAGTAAGGAAACAGGACCAACTGGCATAACACCTTGAATGTAACCACCGTAGCCATCATCACTGTTACCGTTGAGATCCTTGTCCTGGTATGCAATCTCAGCAGTCAGTGCGATATTTGCAAGGGTACCGTCAACTTTTACGGTTCCTGCAAATCCATCGGTGTAGTTTGGATCGTTGCTGCTATATCGTGCATCATCCTGATAGAAACCACCTACGGTCAGGTTCCAGCCATCGAATCCCTGATTCAACAACGCACCGTAACGGTTCAGATCGTCATCATCTGTATTGGTAATGTCTTCATCAACGGTATCATAAAAAACTACAAGACCGGTGTTGTTATTCCTGTACTTAGCCTGGATACCTTCTGCACGACCATCAAAGAAGAGGAATGGGGTGATGTCACGAGGCATACGACCACCTTCGATGGTGATCGGTCCAAAAGGAACACCGATGTATGCATAATCAGTAGTAACATCGCCTTTTTCGCCTTCACCGAAAGTTCCGTTACCTACTACGATACGGGTCTTAGCATATGCGCCGCCCTTGGTGTCTGCTTCAATTTTGAAACGTACACGAGAGTTAAAGCGTGTGTCACTATCAGATGCGGTAGAGTTACCGAACTCTACATCGTCGGTTGCTGGATCATAGTCATAATCACTCTGATAGTAAAAACGAGTACGTGCGTCGCCGCTAAATTTAAACTCTGCCATAGCGCTAGTTGCCATGGTGCCTACCAGCATAAGACCGGCTGCGGCTACAATTACCTTTTTCATCTCTTATCTCCTTGATGACTGATAAATCCTAAAGAGGATTCCAATTATCTCCTCACTAAAGCTCCAATCCTTAGCGAAGATGCTTTTACCTTTGCTTCAATTTATGTTGTACTTGACTAGATATGTATCGCTCTACGCACCCCATGTCAAGATTTTTTTACTGCTTGGTATAATTTTTTATACTATTTAATAATAAACCAAATTACAGACTATCCATACGATCTGCCTGTGGTGTGTAAATGGCTGTTCCAAAGGCTAGAACAAACTCTATCATTGTGCAACAATAGTCAGCTCATATTTCAAAAGCTTACTGTCAGCAGAAAACGATAAGCCAAACAGCTGTTTATCGGGTACCTGAGCTAAGTATAACGTGTTAGCCCCAAGACCTGGTGCCTCCAGGCTTCCATCTTCAGGCGGAACAAAGGTATAATCGGCCAGATAGCCGGCTATAGTATTTGTTCTCCACACGTCCTGCATTTCCGTACCCTGCCAGCTTAAGCATACCACCGAGCCACCGTCATATTCCCTGAAACTGACAAACCATTTGGGTGTTATCCTTTTATTATTACCAACAATAATTTCGTCTGCTCCATCATTGTCGAGATCAGCAGCTAAAATTCTTGTAGGAACATAGATAATCGGTTGCTCAAATTTTTCATTAGCATTTTTTCCGAAAAGATCACCAATGTCTGTGATTGCACTTTTTGGCGGCCCTATAAAATTACGACTTCCTCCATAGTCCTTTTCACTGACCCAGAGCAGGCTGTTACTTGTATCATATACCAATAATTTTTCATTTCGATCCACAGCAATGAGCTCTTTTCCACCACTGCCATTAATATTTGCCCAGACAAAATCAAACAGCCGTACGTTTTCCGGAAGAGGAAGAGGTTCGCCCTCTGTTATATCTTTAGTATCGCCAGAGATTAACAGGCTGACAACATTTTTTTCTATAAATCCGGTAGTCGAGTCAAGACTGCCTTTTTGCGCGGCAAGTATAAGCTCACCATTTGGAAGTTCAATTGGTCTAATATAATAGTCAATCCCTGTAACAACCGGTTTTAACCCTTCCGCAACAGACCAGCTGAAAATTGCAGACGAAGCAACAATATTATCATTAGCACTAATGTAAATTTCTTCCTGACCATCTCCGTTGAGATCTGCGATATTCACGGCATGTATTTTAAACTGTTTGCCAAATGAATATTCCCCAAGCTTTCGAAACAGGGTTTCCTCGAAGCGATAGACTTCTACACCGGTTCTTGAGGCAGCAACAATTTCCAGAATACCATCGTTGTCCAAATCGCCGGTTGCTGTAGACACGATAGTCAAAGGAAGATCCGAACTTCTTCGGACACCTACAGACTCAATCTTCATGTTACTCTCAGCTACAATCGCTCCACCATATAATCCTTTCTTGAAAACTTTTTCTGGATGTTCAGTATTGAAGCCAGCAATTCCCTCTTTTTCATCAGCTTCCACTTCTGCCAGGAAAGATCCATCATCAGACCTCATCAGGCCTCTGGCCACGACATCATCCGCAAGATCCTCGACCGATGAGATAATATGCTCTTCATTAATGGCAAGAGCTGTGAAAACGCCTTCCTGCACCTGAGAGGTTTCTCTTCCGTTGATGGTTACCTGAATCTTCAACCCTGTTTGCAACGTATACAAGGCACCTGTAAGAAAGTAATCTGTTTTTAACCGGTCAAAAACTGACACACTGCCAGCTTTCCCGCTGCTCCCACCATGAATAGCCCGCAGATCAGCAGCTGTCAGATTGTAGTCGACAACCTTGACCCCAGGCCTCGCGGCAAGCCGACTTGACAACATTGAGCGTATACTATCTGTCAAATATTTGAAATCACCAGCAGATGTGTCATCAAAAGGTAACACCATCACACGTGCATCCTCTGCCTGAGCTTCAGAATTCACCACAAAGAGCCCAGAAATCATGAGACAACACAAAACAACTGCTAAAAACCTGCTTACCATTTATATCTCCTGTATATGCGTATTTGATATCTCATCAAAAAACAGAACAGAGAAGGCTGCCAAATATGGCCGACTATACTCAATCAACCACAAGAGCAACTACTCTGAAATTCATCCACCCATTGTCAATATCTTGGGACAACTCCTCTTTAGCTTAAGGTGTACCTATAGCTCACTTTTTTGGTCGTCGCAAGCTAAGTCTTAGCTCAGTGAACTTGCATGATTTTCATACGCTTACATCACCAACCAGATGTTACCTGTAGTCAATCGCCCTTTTGCCTTTCTTTTCTTAGAAAAAATAGGCTTGACTTTTATTCTCTGAACGTCCATATTGTAATTAAGTATAATTTTTTGTACCTGAGGATGCTTTAACTTCTCTGGTACACACTTTCGAACATATTGCAAACGATGAAAAAACACATACCCTACTATATAAGCGTAATTGTTGCGCTCACATTTGCTACTACCGCAATAGCCGGGGATGCAGAGATCCATAATGTGTACAAGGTAACCACCTATAATCTAGGTACCTTACTTGGTGACCAGGGTGCGCCAAAACTCAGTCTGCAAAATTACGAACCGCTGATGATTACCAGCACCAAAGCTGATATCCTAAACGCCAACCCCAATAAGACTAATTTCTTGAAAGGTACTTCTTCAGAAAACAGTACAAAGGGATTTGCCATTGCCGCAGAATACAGTGCCACGCAGCATTTCGCTTTGCAAGGGGTTTTAGGTGTTACGCAGAACATGCAAACGAACAGTGCACTCGACACCAACTCCAGTTGGGAAGCAAACCTTGGTGTTATCTATCGATTCCTTGACAACTTGAGTTATGAAGTACATTTTGGATATATGGAAGCTGGCGACATATTTAAAGAGCGAAACAGCTACAGTGATGAAGAGAGCATTATCATGATCAGTAATAAGCTGACTATGAGCTTCTAGCGAATACAACACAGTACACCAAAAGCCCCTCACCCATACTGGGTCAGGGGCTTTTTTTTGGCCTTTATAGTTTGGTTATTCTGTTATCTGTCATTTATGAATAACTGAATACTGAAGATAGTAAGAAATCCGGTTGGAGAGGCAATCAAACAGATTTATGCAATCATCTGCTCACCACAGACACTTCATTGCTGCAACCTTCTGCTTCCGCAACTTGACAAGAACGGCCCTTTGGAATACATCTCTGCAGATGTTTTTATAGAATAACAGTCAATAACCAAATATACCTGCGACCTTCTACCACCTGGTACTTTCATGAGCGGCTCCTCAACATACAATATTCTCATGTATTCCCATGATACTTATGGGTTGGGACACATCCGCCGTACCATGGCCATTGCCAACCATCTGCGGGATAAGAACACAAACGTTCTCATTCTTACAGGTTCTCCAATAGTCGGTCGTTTTCCTTTTCCCCAGCAGGTAGATTTTGTACGAATACCGGGAATGATAAAGAAGACAAACGATGAATACCAGTCTCTTTCCATTCGTATAGAGCAGGAACATGCCCTTAGCATCCGAACGAATATCATTCTTGCAACCGCTCAAACCTTTAAACCAGATCTCTTTATCGTCGACAAGGAACCCCATGGTTTGAAGCGTGAAGTTCTTCCCACCCTTGAGTGGTTTAAAAAAGAGCACCCACAAACCACCTCAATTCTCGGTCTTCGTGATATCCTAGACGATGCTGAAGTTATCCGGAAAGATTGGCAGGAAAAAGATGTCTACAGTTCTCTTTCAAGACTCTACGACCAGATCTGGGTATATGGGAACCAGGAAATCTATGACCCGATCAGCCAATACCAGATTCCTCAAGAAGTTCAGGAAAAAGTAACGTTTACCGGATACATTCCACGAAAGAACCTGACAGAAAACACACGATCCAGGATTCGCCGTCAGTTTCGCATACTTGACGATGATATTTTCATTTTAGTCACCACCGGTGGTGGTGGCGACGGGTGCGAAGTTCTTGACCACTACCTCTCAATGCATGATTACTACCCGACGTCACTTCCGTTGAAGACAATTATGATTACCGGGCCGTTCATGCCGAAAAGCCAACGAAAGGAAATTGATCGGCATGCCAAGCTTCATGGCATTAAAACAATGCCTTTCCACCATAAGCTGGAAGAAATGATGCATGCAGCTGATCTGGTAATTTCAATGGGAGGCTACAACACTATCTGTGAAATTCTCACACATAAGACTCCTGCCCTTATTATACCACGGGAATGGCCGCGCCGCGAGCAGCTTATACGCGCCACTTGTCTTAAAGAACGTGGCCTGCTTGATTTCATTCCATGGACACAGGTAACTCCCCAGCTGCTACGAGAAAAGATATTCTCAATTATAGGGGATCGAAATAAATACAGAAAAGCTATATGCAACTTTAAACTTTCTGGCTTAGATACAATGCTTACCAAACTGCAGCATGTCAAAAACAGCTCGCGCAATTAAGTTATCGTTGAGACCACGAGAGGTTTCCAACTACTCCACTACCCTCATACACCATTGAACGTAATGTCCACTTCCAGAAAACCTGTCATCGCATATATTTTAAAAGGCTACCCGAGAATATCTGAGACCTTTATCTCAAACGAGATTCTTCTTCTAGAGCAGCTCGGCTTCTCAGTACGACTCATCTCCATGCGTCATCCACGTGAGAGTTTTTGTCATGCTTCAGTTCAACAGATAAAAGCGCCAGTCAATTATCTGCCAACAGAATTGTTTCTCGACTTACCGCGCCTTCTCATACCAAATATTTTTCTTGCCGCCAAACAGCCAGCACGCTACAAAAAAGCACTCCGTCTTGCGGGAACCCGATATAAGCGTACGGGTAAGCTGGCAACAGTTAAGCATCTTCTGCAGGCTGGTTATATGACAAACTATTTTCTCATGAAGGAGCCTGAAATTTGTCATCTACATGGCCATTTTGCTCATTCCCCAACCTCCGTTACCATGTTTGGTTCAATACTATCAGGACTACCTTTTAGCTTTACCGCTCATGCAAAGGACATTTACACCTCTAACCCTGAGCAACTGCGAGAAAAAATTGATGCTGCCCGTTTTGTTGTCACGTGCACACAGCACAACGCAGAGTACCTGGAAAATATAGCCCCACAATCGCCAACACCAATTCATTGCATTTATCACGGCATAGACCTCAGCCTCTTCAACCACTCTGCGGAAAAACCCCAGCCAGTTAAACCGTACCGACTTTTCACTGTCGCGCGGCTTACTGAAAAAAAAGGATTACCAACACTTTACAGAGCGTTGGTCTTACTCAAAGACAGGGGAATAGACTTTCAACATGTTCTGATTGGCGATGGAGACGACAGAGAGAAGATTCTCGAATTAATTCATACCCTAAATCTTGAGAAACAGTGTACCTGGCTTGGTACCAGAACCCATGAAGAAGTGCTCTCTCAGTTTAAGCAGAGTGACCTTTTTGTCCTTGCCTGCGAAATCGCCAAAAACGGAGACAGAGATGGCATCCCTAATGTCCTTGTTGAGAGTCTCGCCATGGGAGTCCCTGCAATATCAACTACTGTTTCAGCCATTCCTGAAATCTTAAAACATAACGAAACCGGCATAACTGTTCCTCCTGGAAACCCTGAGGTTATGGCCGATGCAATGATACGCTTACTCGAGGACCAGGAATTTCGTAACACGATCATTTCCCAGGGAAAAGAATTGGTTAACACGCAGTTCGATAACAAAAAATGGGTCCAACGACTTGCTGGAGTCTTCCATTCTGAACCCCATATAGGTACCTTCTGATCAGGAGCAAGCTATGCCGTCCCCAAGCACTAAAACCTCCTTCACCTATGGGCTCCTTCGCCATGGTGAAACATTCTGGAATCATGAGAAGCGTGTGCAGGGCCACGGTAATTCGCCCCTTACTGAAGCAGGAAAGCTGCAAATATCCAACTGGGCCAAACACCTTAATACGGGTGACTGGCAACATATCCTCTGCAGCGACCTTGGCCGTGTTCAGGAGACCGTTGCTATACTCAACACCACCCTTGACCTGCCAGTAACTATCGACAAACGACTCCGTGAGCAAAACTGGGGAGCCTGGGAAGGCCTTAAGGTTTCAGATGTGTACAGTGAGTGGCCAGATGAGCTGGCGATACAGTCCACACGAGGTTGGGACTTCTGCCCACCTCAAGGTGAAAGCAGGAAGGATGTGCGTGATCGCGCATTTGAGGCATTGGCCGAAAGTCGCACAACGATCTCCGCTAAAAACCTGCTGATAGTCTGTCACCTTGGTGTCATCAAGTGCCTGGTATACAGTGTTGCTGGCAGGAAGTTCATGCCAGATGAGCCAACCCTTATTGAAAAAGGCTGCATGCACCACCTTCATTATAGCTCCTCCGAGTATCGACTTGGAACGCTTAACATCTCTACAGGGAACGTATCACCGTGAGAATTGCGTATTACTGTCAGCATGTTCTCGGTATCGGTCATTTCCATAGAAGTTTAGAGATATGTATGGCCCTTTCTGAGCATCATGAAGTTCAGCTCATTGTGGGTGGCCCTCCTGTGGACCCCGTACCAGAACAAATTGGCATTTTCCAGCTTCCCGGCCTGCAGATGGATGCGAATTTCCAGAACATCACACCATGCGACCCATCGTTCAGCTTAGAGGATGTGAAAGCAATACGTGCCGATTTGCTCTTGTCGTTTTTCAGGGAGTACCAACCTGAAATTTTTCTTGTTGAGCTCTACCCATTTGGCCGTAAAGCCTTTCGATTTGAACTCGATCCCGTTCTTAACGCTATACGTGAAGGGTTTCTTCCTCCATGCAAATGCTATGTGAGCCTTCGTGATATTCTGGTTGAACGACTTAACGACCGTGAAAAATTTGAACAACGAGCAGTCACCACGGTTAACAGATATTTTGACGGCCTGTTGATCCATTCCGATGAAAATGTTATCACTTTAAATGAAACATTCAGTCGAGTTGAAGACATCACTGTGCCTATCGCCTATACCGGTTTTGTCACCAAGCATGTGGAGGACCAGTCTCGTAAGACCATTAGAAAAGATCTGCAGTTAACCGATGATGAAAAACTCATTGTCGTCAGTATTGGTGGGGGCAACGTAGGAGGTGAATTGTTACACGCTGCCTTGGATGCCTTCAGGTTATTCGAGTTTCCCGGCAACTACCATATGCAGATTTTCTCTGGTCCGTATTTCAGTCAGGATATGTTTAATCTGTTTCAAAAGGACCTTCCCGATCACGTCGTTCTTGATCGTTTTTCTAACGCTTTTCCCTATTGGCTCAAGGCAGCTGATCTTTCTATCTCCATGGCCGGCTATAACACTTGCATGAATATTATTCAGGCTGGAGTCCCTGCACTGGTTTACCCGTTTGCACAGAACAAAGAGCAGCTCTTTAGAGCCTCCCGATTTCAGAAAAATGCCACTATACAAATTTTGACGGAAGAAGATTTGCAGGCCGAACCTTTACACGCTCTCATCCAAACAATGTGTACTGAACCTCGCTATCCAGCAACTATCAACCTGAATGGTGCTAGCGGCAGCAGGCAGCAAATAGAAGACTGGCATAAGGTGTAAATCAACCCATGAAATACATCCCGTCACCTCTCTACTCTCAGCCAATACCGCTTCTTAATATACTGATAGAATCCTGCATAGAACGAGGCCTCAAACGTAAGGTAACCCCCGGCCCTGTTAAACTTTTTTTCCGTGCTGACGATATTGGTGTCCCTTCCCGACTCTTTATTAAGCTCATTGAGATGTTTCAGCACCACCAGTTGCCACTTTGCCTTGCAGTGGTTCCTTCCTGGCTCACACACAGACGATACGAAGAGCTCCGTAGCATAACAGGTTGGGATGATCACCTTTTCTGCTGGCACCAGCATGGCCGAGTCCATCATAATTTTGAGATGTCAGGGAAAAAACAGGAATTTGGTCCTGGTCGAAGCTTTGACCTCATACTGGACAATCTGCAACAAGGCCGCGACCGGCTGCAAAAGCTTCTTGATTCTTCATTTTCACTTTTTTTCACTCCCCCCTGGAACCGCTGCAGCATTGACGCAGCCCTGGCGCTGAGAGAACTTGGGTTCCAAGCCATCTCGCGCTCCACTGGTGCTCGTCCTGATTTTTCTGGGATTATTAAAGATATACAGGTGAATGTTGATCTCCATACCAGAAAAGAACCTGATCCCACACACAGTCTGGAAAAGTTACTCCTTGAGCTTGAAGACAGTATTGCCTCAGGGTGGTGTGGTATCATGATTCATCATCAACGTATGAACAATCACGCCTTTATACTACTTGACCAAGTCATGACACAGCTGACAAAACGAGACGAAATTCTCCCCCAACTGTTCGCAGATCTACTCTAGCTAATTTTTCTTCTTTTTTTCTACCCACGATTATTGATTAGTTTGTGGTACCATTGACATTAGAAGCCGCTACTATTAAGATTTACTGTATATTTTCGAAGGATTTATCTTTCCCTCCTGCCCTGTCCAGATTGTGGTTCAAAGGGCGTGGTTACACTGAGTTACACAACTGTTTCAGAGTGAGGTTCTATGAGGCGTCTCGTTGCATTGCCCATGCGCAAATCACTGCAAATGGCCTTTCAGTCCATACGGGTTCGATTTTTCCGCTCGCTTATCACTACGATGAGCCTGGTCTTAGCTGTTGCGTTTCTCTGCTACATCCAGGTTGGTAATGACCTGGCTCAAGCACTCCTCGTCTCCGGCATCCCTGATATTCAGCAGCAGTTAGCACGGGCAGGTTACGACATCACCCCAGGAGAATTAGTCATAGGAGCCTCAGCTAAACAGCGTTGGATTGTCTTCCTCTCACTTCTGGTCTGTGTGGTGGGTATCGTCAATGCACAGCTGATGTCTGTAACTGAGAGATTTCGTGAAATAGGCACCCTCAAGTGCCTTGGAGCTCTGGACAGGTACATAGTTCGACTCTTCGTGTTTGAGGCCTCAATGCAGGGCTTTGCAGGATCAATCGCCGGGATACTCGTCGGTATACTAGCGGCAACACTTACAGGGGCCCTTCGTTTTGGCCTGGCAATATTCACCTGTTATCCGTTTGCGGAAATCAGCTTGTCCGCAATTTTGGCGATTGCCACTGGAACAGGCTTAAGTCTTGTAGGAGTTCTCTACCCTGCGTTGCTCGCAGCAAGAATGCAACCTATCGAGGCGATGCGTGTCGAGCAGTAAACAGTCACCAATTATTCAAACTGCCTTACATCGGCAATTATTTTTCAGGGCACCCTTATGGCAGAAAAAAATATCGTTCGTGTTACCGATGTCACCAAGGATTTCGATCTTGGTAAGATTGTGGTCAAAGTGCTTAAAGGCATTGACCTTGAGATTGAGACCGGAAAATACATATCCATCATGGGACCTTCAGGTTCAGGCAAGTCTACATTGTTCAACATGATAGGTGGTCTCGACAAACCAACCAGCGGCAAAGTATTCATTGACGAGGTAGATATTGCTCAACTTGATGCATACGAACTTGCCTGGCTAAGGTGTCGAAAAATTGGCTATATTTTTCAGACATTCAATCTCATCCCAGTCATGACTGCTCTTGAAAATGTTACCATCCCCATGACTTTTGCCGGAGTCTCCAATGATGACTCATTAGAACGCGGTATGGAACTTCTTGAGATGGTCGGTCTCGAAGGGCGCCACACTCATCGGCCCTCTGAGCTTTCCGGTGGACAACAGCAAAGGGTCGCTGTAGCCAGGGCTCTGGCCAACAATCCATCAATAATTCTGGCTGATGAGCCTACCGGCAACCTGGATCTCAAAACTGGTGAAGATATCATCCAGCTCCTAAAAACATTAAGCACATCGTATGGCGTAACAGTCATCTCCGCTACCCACGATTACAAAATGCTGAATGTCTCTGATCAGGTTGTATGGATACGTGATGGCAGGGTCGATAAAATTCAGGAACGATCCGAGTTAGAAATCAGAACCGGTGGCCTTGAGAGTGCTACTCTACAACCATAACCTGTATTTTGTTTGCAAGGAACACTGCATGAAGCATACTCCTCACCAATTCATATACCTTCTGATAATAGCTTTGCTATCGCTCTGCCCCCACACGGGCGCCCTTGCCTCAGCAACAGACAGCCTTGAAAACACGGTCATCACTTTAAGTAGCAACACAACCAGAAGCACAGGGTCTGAGGGGTTTGAACGTTCAGCACAATTCATTGAGGAGCAATTTCAGCAGATGGGGCTGGAACCAGCCAACCATTTCTATCATGTCCCTGTCCGTAAGGTTAAAAGCTCCAGTATAACTCTCGAGGGAACCAAACACTCTCTGCAACCATTTCTCTATAACGCCATCACTCCCGGCACAACAGATGGAATCCTGACAGGACCTCTTTATTATGTAAAATCAGGTGATTTACAGGAGTTAAACGGCCTGCCAATTGCTGGCTCAATCATTCTGATGGACTTCGACTCCGGCCGAAACTGGCAATTCCTTGCCAGCCTTGGTGCTAAAGCACTTATCTATATTGATCGTGGAACAACCAGAGCAAATGCCTTTTTCAAGGAAAAACAGGAGCTCTCACCGCTACAGTTTCCCTGTTTCTGGATCGATGGTTCTGCCGGTAACACGCTGTTTCAGGTAACGCGTGACTCGGCCAGCGGGCTTATTGCCGAAGAAGTACAGTTACAAGCAACTGTTACCTGGCAAAATACTCTAGCCCGAAACATCTACGCCGTAATACCTGGCAGTGACGAGAAGCTTAAAGAAGAAGTTCTCGTGCTGGAGGCTTTTTTTGATTCAGACGAGATTGTCGCCGGCAACTCACCCGGCGCAGATGCCGCGATATCATTAGCCACACTCTTGCAAGTAGGCAAAGCCCTTAGCCAGAACCCACCTAAAAGATCTGTGATGCTCATAGCCTCCAGTGGCCATGGACAGACACTTGCCGGCATGCGGGAAATGATGTGGGCTATCAATGCCAGGTCCAAAGAGCTACGCGAACTTCGCAGAAACCTGCAAAAAGATATTCGAGATATCAAAACCGAGATAAACGTTCTTAGCGATCTCACATTCCCACTCGCTGAAGACAGTCAAAGGGATACTGTCCTCTCAAAAGCGATCAACCAGCACCTCAAGTTTGAAATAGACACAATTTCCCGCGAATTGATGCAACTTCGCCTTGCCAGTGAATCAGAAAATATCAGAGACGCCATAGACAAAACAGCCACCGTACGATTCGCTCTACGTCGTCTTAGCTGGGCCGAGAGCTATCATGAACTTCCTGAAGATGAACTGCAGCATTTACAAAACCTTATTCCTAAAGCACAGGCTGCAAATTATCTGCATCTTGAAGAGCTGGAACAGCAGTTCAAAGCCTTAAAAAGCACCAATAGTTTCAGGCTTGCTGTACGAGAATATACCATTGCTGCTGTAGTTAGCCTGCACCTGTCGAGTCATGGTGACGGTATTGGCGCCTTTCATCGCGGTTGGCTCTACAATCTTAAACCAACCATTAACAGGACAGGCATCTACAGCGCCATTGCCGATGTAATGCTTGAAGCTGCCTCTCTGTCAACCAGCACGTTCCCCTATAGAGACACTCTTCGTCCAAGCAGAATGCGCAGCTGGCAATCATGGTTCCTGGATCAACCTCAACTTGGTGGAGAAATCAGTTCCCTTGCCGGTCTAATCGGTATCAGCCTGGCGACCACAGGTGACGGCAGAACCAGTTGGGGAACCCCTTGGGACAGCGTTTCACGGATTGACTGGGCCAATGCCCAGGAACAGGCAAAGTTGACCACAGATCTCGTGTATGCGCTTACCTCTGCACCGACACTTCATTCTGACAATTTCCCAAGAGACGGTCTCGCTGCTGCCACTGCCAGGACGAACCTTTTACTTCAAGGAGAGCTCTTTGCAGATTACCCGGCAGCTGGAGCTACTATTCTTGCTTACCAGGGCCTGAACCGTTTTCATGCTACAGTTGATAGAAAGGGAACATTCAGTATCCGTGGTATTGCCGACAAGAAAAACGTCCTCGATAAACTGATAATTGAGGGCTACAAATTTGATCCATCAACAGGCAAAGCCGTCTGGGCCATTGATAAAAAGGAAACTGGGAAAAGTAACTATCGCCTGAAAATGCTCCGAAAATCGATGAAAACTGATCTCGTCATGTTCAGTTGCCATGAAACCACTGTTTTTGACCTGCTTGAACCACGGAGTTTCAGTTACATGACGAAGCTTCAACTGTACGATGGGCGCAGAGATGCCCCACCGCAGCATTACTGGTACAGCCGAATAGACACCAGACGCTCTAATATCGCCTCTGTATATATGGAGCCCGGATCTCTTCTGAAAATGACCCTGTCTGATACGGTACTAACCAGGAAAATGCTACTGACAAATGGTTCTACTGACGACCCGATGGGAATTGGGTATGCCGTTGATACTCACTCCGCAATACATAATACAGTATTTCACGCAGCCAGAGATGCCTGGACTCTCTTGGCTCCAAGAGTTAAAAACCTTGAGTCGCACGGCATTTTCGATGAAAAGATAGATAACCTGAAAATGCGCGGCATCAACGCACTCAAAAAAAGCGATGAAGCGTTCACTGAGCTTGACTACTCAACCGCCAGAGAAGCCGCTGCTGAATCACTTGCACTGGCTACTAGAGTCTATGTCCAGGTTGAAAAAACACAAAAAGATGTACTCTTTGGAGTGCTGTTCTATATTGCCTTATTTATCCCCTTTGCCTTCTGCATGGAGCGGTTCCTTTTTAACTTTGCAACCATTTACAAACGCATTCTAGGATTCGCACTTATACTTACTGTTCTCATTGCAATAATCTATCAGGTACACCCTGCATTTCAGCTTACTTACAGCCCAATGGTGGTCATTCTCGCCTTTTTTATCATTGGTCTGTCACTTATGGTAACGCTTATCATCTTTTTTCGCTTCGAGAAGGAGATGGCCAGGCTACAGCGTCGATCCTCCCATAAGCGACCAGAGGAGATTAGCCGCTGGAAGGCTTTTGTGGCCGCATTCTTTTTAGGTGTTTCAAATCTCAGACGCCGTAAACTGCGGACTATTCTTACTTGCAGTACGCTCATTATCCTCACGTTTACCATCATGAGCTTTACGACTATCAAATCAAACCGGCAAGAGAATTTGCTGCTCTTCCAGCCCGAAGCACCATACCATGGTCTACTTTTGAAAAAACTCAACTGGGCCAGCATGCCACCTCAGGCAACAGATATTCTCGTTAACTCCATGCAGTCTCTACAACATCCTGCCCCCCGTGTCTGGCTTGAGGCTGTGGACCCATCCCAAACCATACATGCACCTATAACCTATGGGGGGAACAGGGCTGATCTGCAGGGCCTTATTGGTCTGAGCGAAAATGAACCGTACGTCACGGGACTTGACTCCATACTTACCTCAGGGACATGGTTTACACCAGGAGATCGCCAGGCAATACTACTCGAGCAGGAAATGGCCAACCGACTTGGAATCCAACCCGGACACAATGATACGGTCAGGCTATGGGGGGAGTCCTTCACTGTTATTGGCACTTTTTCTGCCGAACTACTTGAACGGGCAGTTGATCTTGACGGAGAGCCACTGACCCCCGTCACGTTCCCAGAAGAGGCTGGCAGCAATATCAGTGAAGAAGAGCTGGAAGCCATAGAGTCGGGAGATGATATTCGCTCATTTCAAAGCCGTTACCGACATGTACCAGCCTCACAAATAGCCATTGTCCCTGCTGATACTCTTCTTGCCGCAGGAGGGAACCTTAAAAATGTTGCAGTACGCCCTGAAAGTTCTAGTGAATTACGTAATATCGCCTCTCTGCTTACAGACCGGTTCAGTCTGGTCATCTTCTCTGGTGATTCGAATGGTGTCTGGCTCTATAACATAAGCGACACATTGAACTACAGTGGAGTGCCCAACATTATTGTGCCTCTGCTCATTTCTATACTTATTGTTTTAAACACCATGATCAGTTCGGTTTACGAACGAAAAGGTGAAATAGCAGTTTATACCTCGGTAGGTCTGGCCCCTTCCCATGTTGCTTTTCTTTTTGTTGCCGAGGCTCTCGCTCTGGCGGTTATTTCTGTTGTTTTGGGTTATGTCATTGCTCAGGTTTGTGCCGCCTTCTTTGCCTCAACCCAGCTTTGGGATGGCATTACTGTCAACTATTCATCCTTGGCCGGTGTCGCCGCAATGATACTGGTTATTCTCGTCGTATTAATCTCTGTTATATATCCGGCCAGAGTCGCGGCCCACATTGCAATTCCGGATGTAAATCAGACTTTTACACTTCCACAACCAGTGAACAATTCGATTTCTGTCACCCTGCCCTTCCTGATGAAATATGATGAACATGAAAGTATAGGTGGTTTTATTCATGATTATTTTATAGGCCACCAGGATATCTCACAGGGTATTTTTTCTACAGGCCCGGTTGATATTATTTTCAGCTGTGCCACAGCTGACGAAATCGCTCAAATGATTAAAAATTCAGAGTCTCCTCAGGACCTTCACTGTCTTCATCTTCGGGCTAATGTCTGGTTGGCACCTTTCGACTTCGGCATCATGCAGACCGTAGACATCCAGTTCTGCCCCGCAGAAGAGGGAGATAGATACCTCTCAATAAAGGCCACCTTACATCGCAAATCAGGTGAGGCAGGCATCTGGCACAGAATCAATGCTGTTTTCCTCCATGATCTGCGTAAGCAGCTTCTGGTTTGGCGCTCCCTTGATGATGAATCGCATCTACAGCTTGGTGCAGCTTTCAGGGCCATTGCTGCAGAAAAAAATATTTACCCGGAGGCAATATAAATGTCAGCTCACGAGCATTATGAGATGCGCCCCGATATTCGCTTCCGGGCACCGTTGCTGGGACTACTCCTGGCAATTGGAATCTGCGTACTCACTCCTTACAACAATATCTACTTGCAGGCGACTCCACTTGGTGGAGGTCACTTTCCGTTAGCGCCTTTTTTCATTTTTCTGCTCCTTACGCTTGTCAGCTCAATTGCAGGGAAAACATTCCCAAAAGTTCGCATCCTCACAGGCCTGGAACTACTGATAATCTGGATTGAAATGGTCATCGGCTCCGGTATAGCTTATACAGGTCTTGCCAGAACATTTCTCATAAACATCACTGCACCCATTCACTATGCGAGCATGAATAACCGCTGGCAGGAGACACTTCAGCCGTTACTCCCTTCCCAGCTCAGTCCGACTCAACCTGAAGCGATTACACTCCTCTACAGTGGTATTCCCGGAGGCCGCTCCATGGGCTGGCTTGAAGTTTTCTTTAATATTCCCTGGGCAGCATGGCTGTTGCCCCTGTTGATGTGGGGACTGTTTATTCTGTTAGGCTACGCTGTAATGCTCTTTTTGGTTAACATTCTTTCACGCCAGTGGATACATAATGAACGGATGAATTTTCCTTTGCTGAAAGTTCCACAAATGATCAGCAAAGCAATTGATGATGGTAATACAGGCTCGTTTTTTCTTAACAGGTTCCTTTTGGTAGGACTTTCTGTACCGTTATTCCTCCACCTCATAAATGGCCTGAACCTCTACTACCCCTCCATCCCCCCGATACCTACACTTTTTCTTGCTGGCTCTTATGTAGCAGACCAGGGAATGCTGGCTGGTTTCTCTAAACTGAAACTTTATATTTATCCGGCATTTATCGGGTTTGCGTTTCTTACCTCAAGGCAGATATCTTTTTCATTCTGGTTTTTCTTCCTCACTGGTGGGCTGGTCTACGGTATTCTTGGCACACTCGGATACTCCATTCCTGCTTCAGAACTTGGCATCACCTTTGGCCCGACACTTACGCGACCAGAAGAGATGCAAATGATTGGAGCTTACGGCATATTCTTTCTCTTTCTGGTCTGGCTGGCCAGGCATCACCTCCTCACGGTCTGCAAGCAGTCACTATTTCTCATGCCCCCTTCAGAAAGCCATTCTGAATGGTTTGATGTACGCATTTCATTCTGGGGTGCACTGCTGGGATTGATGGCCATTGTCTACTGGTTTGTATGGCAAGGCATGAACATTGTTACCGCAACACTTCTTGTTGGTGCTTTTTTCATGATCATGCTGGTTGCTACCCGCATTATCTGTCAGGGAGGACTTGCCTATTTCACCCTGACTGCTGCCCCTATTGACGGAATGATTGCACTTTTTGGCACTAAGATGTTCTCTGGTGCCAGTGGTATGCTTGCCGGAATGGGGCAGAAAGTACTGTTTGTCGATCTTCGCGAATCCCTTATGCCATCACTTGTACATGGCAGGAGAATCCATCAGGGAAAAAAACCCGCAATGCTCATTTTCAGCGGACTTCTTTTGACAGTATTTCTTGCCACACTTGCATCAGTGGCTTCCATGATGACTCTCTGCTATAAATTTGGCATTCGTGAGCTCCAACTGGAATGGGCAAACAGAACCACTATCTCAGTCTTTGAGAACATTCAAAGACTTGTGGTCACACCTGTAGAGTCAGGTAGCTGGGTTTACACATTTTCACTTGTTGGAGCGCTGATCATGCTGCTTTTGGTGGTTTGTTATCATCGTCTCTACTGGTGGCCGATCCACCCTATCGGTTATCTCACCGCGTACAGTTCAGCAATGCGCATACTCTGGGTGAGTTTTTTTATTGGCTGGGCATGTAATGCACTCTGTATGCGCTATGGTGGAATTCACCTTTTCCGAAAACTCCAGTTCTTCTTTATCGGCCTCATTATTGGTGACTTTCTTATGGGAGGCGGCTGGGCAATTGTCGGCCTGTTCACCGGCACGAGTTATCAGGTTCTGCCAAACTGATCCTGTATTTACTGATATTAAAGGCATCAATCACTATCGGAGTTGAACCTGCACTATGTATGACGACAAGGAACTAAAAGAATATCGGGACTTGCTCCCGACGCCGACACACTTCGAAGAAGGGTTTGACTGGAAAACTATCATCGGTGCCATTTTTATCGGTTTCCTGATGATGCCAGGTTCAATGTACCTGCAACTTGTCATAGGACAGGGTATTGGTCCCGCAGCCCGCTGGGTAACAATTATCCTCTTTGCAGAAATTGCCAAACGAGCCCACTCAGACCTAAAGCAACAGGAAATTTTCCTCCTGTATTATATGGCTGGGGCAGCACTCGCTTCACCATTTTCTGGCTTACTATGGAACCAGTATCTGGTGCAATCTGATGCTGCTCGCATGCTAGGGGTAACCGAGTTCATTCCCTCCTGGGTCGCCCCAGGGCCCGACTCCCTCTCAATGGTCGAGCGATCTTTCTTCCATCGTGACTGGCTGATTCCCATTTTACTGCTTGTAGGGTCCCAGATTATCCAGCGTATAGACCACTTCGGTCTCGGTTATGCTCTGTACCGCATTACCTCTGATGTTGAAAAACTCCCCTTTCCAATGGCACCGGTCGCAGCACTCGGCACCATGGCCCTTGCAGAGTCCAATGAAGAAAAGGGGGAGAAGAGCTGGAAATGGCGAATATTCTCAATAGGAGGAGTAATTGGGCTGGCTTTTGGAGGAATATATGTGCTATTGCCAATTGTTTCAGGTCTGGTGTTCACAGAACAGATCCGGCTCATCCCCATACCCTGGATTGAACTGACAAGCTATACCGAAGATTTTCTTCCGGCTGTTGCCACCGGTTTACAGTTTGACCTGGGGCTGGTCTTTGTTGGTATGGTTCTGCCATTCTGGGCAGTTATTGGTGGACTTATCGGCCTCATCATCACCTTTATTCTCAACCCGGTACTCTACTCTGCCGGAATCCTTACCCGTTGGCACCCCGGAATGGCCACAGTTGATACGGTCTTTGCCAATAATTTTGATTTCTATATGAGTTTTGGTATCGGTCTGGGGCTTGCGATAGGCATCATTGGCATCTGGTCTGTCGTATGGTCACTTCGACAAGGGAATAAGAACCGGGGGTCCATGAAAGATCTCTTTTCGCCGCCACCGGGTCGTGGTGATTTTAATTTCTGGATTTCCATAGCAATTTATTTCTTTTCAACGCTTGCCTACGTTGCGCTCTGCGTATGGTTGGTGCCTGCTTTCCCCTGGATCTTTTTTCTCGCCTACGGCTTTATCTACACTCCGATAATCAGCTACATTACTGCACGGATGGAAGGTATAGCCGGGCAATTTGTCAGTCTGCCCCTGGTTCGGGAAGCGAGTTTTATTGCAGGTGCCCGTTTTTTTGGCTATCAGGGTATCGAAATCTGGTACGCCCCAATTCCCATACACAATTACGGAGAAGCTACAGTTCAGTTCAGACAGATAGAACTCACCGGAACGTCTATTCGGGGAATAATAAAGGCCGAAATCCTTGTATTCCCCATTGTTATGATAGCAAGCCTGCTCTTTTCTCAATTTATCTGGCGGCTCGCACCAATCCCTTCTGCCAGCTACCCTTTTGCCCAGGAGCTCTGGCATCTTCAGGCGTTAAATACCCTCTTGATGCAGACATCCACCCTGGAAGGCAACTCGATGTTCTACCAGGCGCTGAATGGTTCCACTGTTTTCTCTGGTATGGGATTTGGTCTGGTCATGTATTTTGTACTGAGTCTCTTCGGGTTGCCCGTATTACTTATTTATGGGGTTGTCCGTGGACTTGGTCAATCTACACCACATGGACTTATTCTTGAGGTGCTTGGAGCTTTTATTGGCAGATATTTCTTTTTCAAAAAATACGGACCTATGTGGCGACAGTATGCCCCGGTACTATTGGCAGGTTTTTCCTGCGGCATGGGGCTTTCCGGCATGTTTGCCATGGGCTTTGCTCTTATCATGAAGTCACTCAGCTATATGGCCTACTAATCTATGAAAAAATCCGTGGCGACAACACTTACCAGCCGCCCCCTTTTCTTCTGGATAACCCATCGCTTTCGTGGACTACAGCTGATCCTCCTCCTCGTCATCGTTCTCAGTCTTTTTTTCCGGGTCTTCCCGTTGGAAATGCAAAGGAAGATCATTAACGAAGCAATCAACCTGCGAAAACTCGATCTACTCTATCTCTATTGTGGTCTTTACATCGGGGCAGTTCTCATCGCCGGAATAATGAAGTACTTCATCAATGCATTTCAGGCAATGATAGGTCAGAAAATCCTTATTGAAATGCGGCAGGAACTGTACAATCATATTCTTCAGTTGCCTTTACAGTTTTTCCACAAGACCCAGACAGGTACAATCATTTCTGCACTCACTGCAGAGCTTAATGCCATCGGTATGTTCCTTGGCGGAGCAATTGCCATCCCTATTACCTCCCTGCTTACCTTCCTGTTGTTTGCAGGATATATGATTTATCTCAACCCGTTTCTCGGACTGATCAGTATGACCGTTTATCCTTTCGAACTTGTCGTCATCCCCCTGTTACAGAGACGATATAACACTATCAACCGTACCAGAGTAACAGTTACCAGAGCAATGGCAAATCTGGTCAACGAGGCTGCCTCCGGGATACATGAAGTACAAGGCAATGCCAGTTTTGCACTCGAAAAAACAAAGCTCGACCGCCTGATTGAACGTCTCTATATCATCATGCGAAAACTCGCTATCCTCAAGTATGGTATAAAATTCAGTAATAATCTGTTCCAAAGTCTTGGTCCTTTTCTCCTGTTCATGATTGGTGGATACCTGGCTATACATGGCCAGTTTACTATTGGTGCGCTGGTTGCGTTCCTGTCAGCCTACGAAAAAGTTTACGACCCATGGAAAGAGATAATTCAATATTATCAAGACTATCAGGACGCAGAGGTTCGATATAAGCAGATCATGGATGCTTTTGACCTGGAACCTGAATATCTGCTTGAAGCACCTGACCGGGAAGTTCTCACACTCAAGGGCAATGTTGAAGCCAGAGAGGTTGGTTATACCCTTGCAGGTGGAGTTCGTTTGCTGGAAGATGTTTCATTTAGCCTACAGGCCGGAAAGCATCTGGCACTGATCGGTTTTTCAGGTTCTGGCAAAAGTACACTTAGCCTGCTGGTGGGTCAGCTTTACAAGCATACTGCAGGAACACTGACAATTGATAATGTAGCCATTAATGAAATGACCAAGCTTGATGTCTCCCGAAATATCAGCTTTGTTTCTCAACACCCTTTCATATTCACCGGGACCGTAAGAGACAATCTACTCTACTCTTGTTTAGCCCTGCATCGCTCGGGAATATTGGGCGATCTACCTGACAGCAAACAGCTGATCTCCATGATTGACGATGTCGGACTTGCCGAAGATGTTATCCGCTGGGGCTTGAAAACTGTCATACCTCCCAAACAGGCATATCCTCTCGTGGACAAATTCCTGCGGATGCGAGAGATTGTACTTAATGAAATGCACCAGCAATTTACACATGCAGTCGAATTTTATGACGCCGGCACCTTTCTCGAACATTCTCCGCTTGGTATCAATATAACATTCAGCAGTTACCCTGGCAGCCCACGGGTTGACACACTCATTGCAAACCAGCCATTTCGGTCGTTCATCGCCGACAACAACCTTCTTAGCTGGCTCACAGAACTCGGCCTGTCGATAGCCAGGACCACAATTTCACTTCTTGGAGACTTCCAGAATGATGACTTTTTCTTTCAGGGAAGCCCAATGGAACCTGAAGAGCTTGATACCTTCATCAGGATCGTAAGAGAAACCGGTGTAAAGGGGCTGGATGGTCTCAAAGAAAAGGATAAGGAACGATTTCTTTCACTGGCACTACTCTTTACCCCTGAAAAACATAAAATTTATACTATCTCGGATAGTGATAAAGAGAACATCGTCCGCTTACGCCAGGCCTTCCTGCAAAATGTTCTCGGAATAGATCTGGACCAGTGCAGAAACGGAGTACTGCAACGGACCATCTACGACATGGTCCAGGTAGCTCCAGAACGTCACGCCATATTCTTTACCCCATTCTGCGCCAGTCAGTATCTCTATTCCCACTCGTTGCTTGACAATGTCATCTTTGGTACTGTAATTGAAAAAGATATAGTGCAATCTACTCTGGCCCCACTGGCATTGCAGCAGTTTGAAAAGCAGGGCTTGCTTGATGAGGTATTCGAAATCGGGCTTGATTTCCATGTTGGCAGTAAAGGTGATAGACTCTCAGGTGGCCAGAAACAGAAAATAGCTATTGCTCGTGCACTCTTGAAAAGGACACCTTTACTGATTCTTGATGAGGCCACAGCCAGCCTGGACAATAGTTCACAGGCAAGAATCCAGAAATATATTGAAACCCGATTACATAATACCACCACGGTAATTGCTGTAGTTCATCGTCTTGACATGATCTCTGCATATGACCATATTCTTGTAATGAAGGCTGGGAAGGTGGTAGAATCAGGTGGATATACTGAACTTATGGAACATAAGGGTGTTCTTTATGGACTCGTCAACAACAACTAACTGTAAGTGCAGAATTTCTGTAGATTTTGAAATTCTTCGCCAGACTGAAGTATTCTCCGGCGTAACTGCGGATGTTGTTAAACTTTTTGCTTACCTGGCAAAGCACCGGATCTACCAGGCTGGACAAACCATTCTTACTCAGGGAGCCCAGACAGACTGTTGCTATTTTGTATTAAAGGGTCAGGTAGATATTTTAACCTCACATAAAGGCCAGGAAATTGTCATACAGCGCATTAAAGCAGAAAGCTTTTTTGGGGAACTCGCTCTACTAGCCCATTTCGACTGGTTTTTTTCGGCCAGGGCTACCACTGAAACTGAACTTATACTTATAGATAGAGAAAGCTTTCAGAAGGTATTGGAAAAATTTCCAGAAAAACGGGACAAATTAACAGAAAATATCATTCAGTTACGGGTAACCCGTTTTCAAAACCAGACTGTTTACCTCATTGACAAACTTATCGAAGCTGGAGTTAATGCGGGAAATACTGATAATCCACTTATTGATTAGAATAACAACTCAACCCACAACTTTGATCAGGATATGTTACCATCTGCTATGAAACACATTACTCTTTCCTGTATTTGCATCTTTTCGCTATTCATGATTGCCACTACATCTTTGGCCCAGAAAGTGCCTCGCGAGGTGGGTGGCTTTGCACTTGGTACTGACGTCAATGATTATCCTGATGTCATGAATACCAATTATCTTAAAGAAATGGTTATTACTGACTGGCATGGTTTCAGAAAAGGTGTTATCAGCTATGGTATCTGTAAATACAGTGATAAAATACTGAAAATTCAGCTTAAATACGATGATCAAAGTAAAGACTATTTCCAAAAACTTTTAAAGAAGTACAAAAAAGAATATGGCCCTCCTCATGAGTGGAAGGGTGATTCTTTCGGAATTTTACATATTTGGAAATGGTACTTTGTCAATGAAGAAGATCGGGCGGTGAGCCTTATTCTTCAGCACAACCTGCGCAATACTAACGAAACTATCGGCAACATGGTGAAGCTTTCTTACCCGAAGATGCTTGACGAAGAGCGGATTTGTTTTAACCAGATGTGTGAAGAAATGAAAAGTGACCAGGATAAACAGCGCCTGGAAGATATTAAAAAACCAGACTGGAAATATTTGATCCCTCGCTGATTTGATGACCGACTCACCTAAAGGTACAAGGCTGATCGGCTGGAATGGTTTACAATTTCATCTCCCCCTCACCTGGGAGGTTATTGTCTCCGGCCCATGCCATCTCCTTATCGAATATGATTTCGCGCCTGTTCTTGAAATTCGCTGGCATACTGGTGGCAATAGTACCCCAGAGAACATCTTTGAGACGACCAGGCGCCACTTCTCCTCCACCAAAAGTAATGTTAGCAAGATCACCATTCCTAAACCATATGCGATTTTTGCAAAACGTAATGGAGTGACTGCAGTATCCTGGCATGACGATAATCATCTCGACGGACTCATTTGGCAATCTGAGGTAAGCCGTACTGTCATATTCTGCCACCTCTTCAGACATACTGAGGCAAGCAGTAAAGAAGTCACTGCCCTTCTGGAGTCGCTACAGTGTAATGTTGGTATTCCTGTACCTTGTACATGGTCAATTCAGGATTTCACACTCAACCTCCCTACTGGCTTTCGCTATATAGACTCCACGTTCAAGGCAGGACTATCCAGGATTGCATTCACCAACGATAATCTACAATTGCAATTTTGCAGACTTGCACCCGCAGCAACGAGACTTACGACGAACTCACTGCCGCAACTCCTGAGTACGCTTCTTGGCGACGTATCGATGGATGAAACACTAATCGATAAAGAGTCACTCCACGAATGTCAGAATAACCCGTCTACTTTTCGTCAATTCCTTTCACGTATGAGAAAGCAGCGGCCATTTCATTGGGGACGAATCTGGCATGACTCTCAAAATAATCGTCTACTCTCACTATTAGCCGAGAGTAAACATCCTATTAGCCTCAACACTGTCCATAACCTTTGTACTCATTATGAAATTATTCCGTTCATCCAGAAAGCCTAAGTCACCAGCCCCCCCACCCATCAGCAGGACAGAGGCTCTGGCGTGCACTCCCGCTATACTTCCCGGGGTGAACTGGCAGATACTGGAGTCAGGAAATGTACTCATCGAATACCCAATGGTAATCAAGCCACTTTTACGGGCAATATTTCTCAAATTTAACAAAGAATATACAGAGAAACTTACACGTAAACTGGAGCTTGACGAATTGGGGAGTCAGGTATGGATTGCTCTTGATGGAGAGCGAAGTGTTGGTGAAATAATCCAAACATTTTCTGCAGAGTCAATGATTACAAGTCAGGAGGCAGAGTTATCTGTCACCACATTTTTACGTGCACTTGGGAAGCGTGGCCTTATAGTTATCAGATAGCGTCAAGCCCGAGCTGTTTTGCCAGCAGCTGAAGATCAACCCATGTTGCTTTTTTCATTTCCGGATTCTGCAAAAGGAAGGTGGGATGATATGTTGCAATGAGAGGTATTTTCTTTCCATCACCACTGGTGAAACTAAGGAGCCTACCTCGTAATCTTGACATAGGATCCCGTCGATTTAGCAACGCTCTGGTCGCTATCATCCCCATGGTGATTATGACCTCAGGCTGCACTACACTTATCTGCCGATGCAGGTAGGATAGACAGGAGTGAACATGCTCCGCCTTGGGCTGGCAGGACGAGGGTACCCCGCATTTAATGACGTTAGTCACGAAGACCAGATTTCGAGGCAATTTGATTGCAGCTATCATTTTACCAAGCATCCTGTCCTGTTCAATCCCAAAAAGAGAACCGTTAGGTGGTTGTTTTCCATTATCTATTGCCAACCAGTCCCCCACCACCAGCAACCTGACTTTTTCGCCGCCATAGCCCGCCACTGGCACAATGCGCTGTTTAGAGAGATTGCAGCCCTTACACGTTGCTACCTCATTTGAAATATCCTGCATTGAACCCTTCTGGACCTTTACAGGTACTTCTTTAGGTAGCTTGGGTTCAATGGGCCGATTACCTCGTACGGCAGTTTTGCCAACGGGTAACTCATCACGTGCAACTCTGCTCTCCTGAGGTAAATGCCCTTGCAGTTTCATCAACGTCTCCAGCCCGCCAGCTCCTGAATATCCTTCTATTCCAGAACTTCTATGGTAGGTAAGCAGTGATTTCAGATCCTGTAGAACAGTTTGGACATGTGGATTAAATAGTGTTTTTTTCATTCTATTTTGAACATAAGAAGGCAGAGTTAAACGCTGAGGCTGACATAATACCACAGGAAGGATGATCTTTCTATTACTGATCACCACATACTACAGATGCCGCCTACTACGTAGTGGTATGTCCGTCATTTATCGGAAAAAGTACCACAAAAAGAGAAGCTTTTTTTATGAGCATATGCTAATGTGGTATCTCACGTTGTGGTTGTATTTGTTCAGGTCTGCTTCCTCGAATTTGCACTTCCAATTCCTTCTGGCAGGCATCTCACTTAATAGTTTTGCAAGGACGATGGTATGGACAAGCTCGAATTTAGAAAATCACGAAAAAAACTTGGCAAGACACAAAAACAACTCTCAGAGCTTCTGGGAATGTCACTGAAAACAATTCACAGCTATGAGCAGGGTTGGCGAACCATCCCCACCCATATCGAGCGACAACTCTACTTCCTTCTCATTCATCAGCGTGGACGTAATAGTGCCTTAACATCATGCTGGGACAAAAAACAATGCGATATAAAAGAAAAATGTCCAGCGTGGGAATTTCAGGCAGGACACCTCTGCTGGTTTCTTTGCGGAACACTCTGTGAGTGCACTCAAGACACTGATAATAAAAGTAAATTAAACGTCTGCAGATCTTGCGACATATTTACATCATTACTTGATTAGCGTTTTTCCTTTAACGCCAGGCTTCAGGGCCTGGCGTCGGTAACAGGGTAGCCAGCTTAACGTTTTCAGCTTGCACCAGACGAGAGCACTATCTATAATTAGTGCAAGCATCGCCCACTACACTGATGAAACACGTTCATTAGGGCAGTTTTACGTTAACAAGGATAAAAGCCCATGCCAATTTATGAATATGACTGTCACGACTGTAAAGCATCTTTTGAAATAATTGTCAGCTCAGCTCGTGTTGCCAAAGATATTACATGCCGCAAGTGTGGAAGTTATAACGTGAAAAAAACAATTTCCGCCGGAAGCCATAAACTTGCATCAGGCTCTTCCCTTCCTACTGCTGGCTGTTCAAGCTCTTCTCGCTTTACCTGAGGATAATAATATAAGATCCCGTGTGGATCTTTATTCTTTTTCAGTATTCTTGGGTTTTGAGAAATCGTAAACCCGTTCATTCGGCTTAAGAAGTCCATAATTTCGACGTGCAACATCCTCGAGATATTCTGGATCATTTTTCATTTTGTCGATCTCTTCTTGAAAATTGGCATTCTCTTCTGTCATTTTTTCATTTTCAAGCTGAAGAGCAGCAAGATCTTTTTTTGTGGTGTACACTGATAACAGGCCACTACCGGGAGAGAAGAACAACCAGATCAGGCCAAGAAATATAAAAATGATTGTGGCACGGACCAGCCTCTTTTTCTGAAGCGGCGAGAGTTTCTGTGTTGGATTTTTTCTCATATATTAACAAAGACGCTATGAATAATGTATTTCCGTCTGCCTGCCTAGTCAGTAGCTGTCTCATTGGTTTATGTACTCGCTATGACGGCAGGTGTAAAACTGATACGAGTTGTATTAACGCCCTGCACCAATCAATCTGGATTCCTGTCTGCCCAGAGCAGCTTGGTGGACTTCCAACACCAAGAGAAAGAGCATCGCTTATAAACGGTGATGGTCACGACGTCCTTCAAGGAACTGCCAGAGTAGTCACTGAAAGCGGCAGAGATGTCACCGAGAGCTTCATTCGAGGGGCTAACCAGACCCTGCAACTGGCAAAGACCAAAGCTATTACTGCAGCCGTTTTAAAATCACGCTCACCGTCCTGTGCAATACATGGAACGATTGGAGTCACAGCCGCACTGTTACAAGCAGCTGGAATAGAGCTCTATGAGTTCTAACCGGCGCAAGCTCAGCGTTCACTCCATACTATGTCACTACTTTATCCGCATTATCATTAAGATCATAATTCCTGCTTCATAAAGCAGATATAGCGGTCCTCCCATCAAAAGCATGTTCACCACATCAGGAGTAGGTGTCAAGAGCGCTGCAATGATAGCTATTAGTAACACAGCATAACGCCGGTTACGCGCAAAAAAACTACGGGTACAAACCCCAACTTTGGCAATAAACACCATAAAGATAGGTAGTTCGAAGATTGCACCAAAAGCAAGAATGAAAAGTGTCACAAAATTCACGAATCTGCCTATTGAAATCACAGGCTTTAGCTCTTCTGAACCAAATCCAAGCAAAAATTTAATTCCAAATGGAAGAGTAACCAAGTAGCAAAACATTGTACCGGCATAAAACAGCAGGCAGGTAAACAAGATGAAGAAAAATAGCTGCCACCCTGAAACCTTGAAGGGTTTACCCATAGCTTTCCAGAGTATAGTAAGAATCCAGGGCATCAACACAAACAGAGCTCCAAATAGTGAGAGCTTCACATGGGCAAGAAAAGGGCCGGCAACCGAAAAAAAGTAGAGCTTTTCGGCGAGATGCTGCTGAATATATTGAAGCATCTGTGATGAAAGGAAAAATATCGCCAGCGTGACCAGGAAAAGAGATACGCCTAAGCCACGAATAGATTTTCGCAGTTCCTTAAGAAATATGACAAGGGAGGTATGAGCGGCCATCAGGAAAAACGAAAGAAGTAGTTAACGTCATTTCAAGTAAAGGAATCCTGGAATAGCCATATCGACAGCCACTCATTCATCCCGTAAGTATAGGTGGCAAGGATAGCAGAAGCTGCTATGAATTGCAATTTGATTGAGGTTGCGTTCATCACCAAGCCATGATAAAGGTTAAGTTCTTGCCATAGGTTAAATGCATGCTATCTGCGTGTAACACATTCATAATTTCTACCCATACTACACTACCATGCTAGAATTACGTTTTATCCGAGAAAACATAGATCTTGTTAAAGAAAAATCTGCACGTCGTGGGATGTCAACTGACATACTCGACACTTTTCTTGAAATCGACCTGCGTCGCCTGAAGATTCTGGGTGAAGTTGAAAACCTGAAAAACCAGCGAAACGTTGCCTCAAAAGAAATAGCACGACTAAAACAAGGTTCTGCTGAGGAAAAAGCTCAGTCTGAACCGATGATTATTGAAATGCGTGACATCGGCCAGACCATAAAGGAGCTTGACACAGAATTGGCGCAGATCCAGGAGCAGTTGCAGGAAATCGTCATGGCCATCCCCAACCTCTGCAATGACAGTGTACCGGTTGGTAATGATGACAGTGATAATATAGAAATGCGGAAGTGGGGTAATAAGCCAGAATACACATTCACCCCAAAACCACATTGGGAGGTCGGAGAAAATCTTAATATTCTTGATTTCGAACGGGCGGCTAAACTTTCCGGCTCCAGATTTGCCCTGCTCAAAGGATTTGGATCCAGGCTCTCAAGGGCACTTGTCAATTTCATGCTCGACCTGCATACTCAAAAACATGGTTATACTGAAGTTCTACCCCCATTTTTAGTTAATACCCCAACCATGACAGCCACTGGCCAGTTACCAAAATTTGCTGATGATCTTTTCAAGATCGACAACTGGGATCTCTACCTCATCCCAACGGCAGAAGTACCAGTGACAAATATTCACCGAGATGAAACCATAGAAGAAAAAGACCTGCCTCTTAACTACACAGCCTATACACCATGTTTCCGTTCTGAAGCTGGATCTCATGGTCGTGATACTCGTGGCCTTATCCGACAGCATCAGTTTGAAAAAGTAGAACTCGTAAAATTTACCACCCCTGAAACGTCCGAGGATGAACTTGAAAAGCTCCTTGGCGATGCAGAAGAAGTTATGCAGTTACTTGGCTTGCATTACAGGGTCGTCACCCTCTGTTCCGGTGATCTTGGCTTCTCCTCTACCAAAACCTATGACATAGAGGTGTGGTTACCTGGTCAACAAGCCTACAGGGAGATCTCTTCCTGTTCCAATTTTCTTGATTTTCAAGCCAGACGTGGCTCTATCAGGTACCGTCCTGATGGCCAGAAAAAGAGCAAACTGGTTCACACATTAAACGGTTCAGGCCTTGCAGTAGGACGAACATTGCTCGCAATTCTTGAAACCTACCAGCAAGAAGATGGCTCTGTTACTATTCCTGAAGTGCTAAAGCCCTATTTTGAAACTCGCTTCTAGGGCACACTCTGTTAACAGAATTTTTCTTAAAGGAGTTGAAGAGAAATGAACATTAACCACTATCTCTTCCACAAGCTTCCGCTGGTCGTTTTCGTTGTTCTTTTCTGCGTTATGTCTGCTCATTCTGCACCTTTTGCTGCCATGAATGAACAATCGGAGACTATCTCTGATGAGGTATCACCAGAGAATGTGGACACCAATGCTCTACTTGCTAGTCTAAGCGATGAACAGGTTCGCCAGTTACTCATCAAGGAATTACAAAAAGCACCCGAGGCACAAGATGCCCTCAAGGATAACTCATCCGACCCAGGGGCATTTTTTGGGGATTTGGTTAATACCCTTAGTGATAAATCTGATTCCTCTGAGGAAGGTTTACGGCAACTACTTAGCAGCTTTCCAGAGATCCTGCCAGATCTTGACAGGATCTTACTGACTCTTTGCCCTTATGGAACCCATACCGGTGCCATTCAAAATATTTTATGGGTACTTTTTTTTATCTCTGTAGGTTTCCTGATAGAGTTACTCTTTAAGCAGTTAATTGCTAAAAAGCTTTTCCATATTCCGACCGGAGTTGAAGCACATTTCACCTTAAGTTTGTTTGATAAACTTATGGCGAGCATTGTTAAAGAAGCAGCGCACTTTCTAGGGATTATTATCTTTTTTGTTAGCGCTTATATAGTCTACTTTACTTTTATCTGGACTGAGTCACCATTTGTCCAGACCTTTTTCCTTTCATTGCTCATAGGGATAACTTTTATTCGCCTTGTAGCTACCGTTTGCCGGATACTCTTATTTCCAGACTCCCCTGCTTTTCGTATTCTGCCAATGTCATGTACAATGGCTGGCAGCACCTACAAGTGGCTGGTCTGGAGCGCCAGTTATATAGTACTAGTTATGCTTTGTGCTGTAATTTTACGAAAACTTGGAGCTCAAAGTAACACTGTCAGCCTCTTTTTTCTTTTGGCGAGCACCATTCTTCTTTCAGTAACAGCATTTTTGGCCCTGCTCTTTAGAAAGACAGTCAAAACACAGATTATTTCCTCATCCGAAATTTACGGTGAACATGCCAGCTGGGGCAGGAAGCAATTTGCATCTATCTGGCATCTATTGGCGATTGCGTATATTATCGGCCTCTGGATATTATCTCTCAACGGTATAGTTGATCCGGAAAGGGGTACCAGGGGTGCCTTTATCATGAGCTTTTTCGTCGTTCCAATCTGGATGGTATGCGACAAACTTCTCCAATGGCTTGTCAAATACGCCATGGCAACCCTGCGGATTCACCAAGATCATTACGAGGAAACCACAGACCTCACTGAAGAAGATATTGCCCAACGTATACAGGGGAAACAGACGCTTGTTAAGGTCATGATGTTTTCTCGTACAGTACTGGTTTTTGGTATTCTTACCTGGATTGCCAGCCTATGGAACATTACAATTCCTATTTTCTCAAACCTCTCCTCCATTATCTTTGACACGCTTATTATCCTTACTCTGGCCATTCTTTTCTGGCAGTTTATCAGTAACTGGATAGAGAGAAAAATCCAGGAGTCACTTCCAGATGATGCTGAAAATGAAGAGGAAGATGATAATGAGTGGGGTGGTGCTGCTAAACGTGGTCGCTCATATACCCTGCTTCCTATGTTGCGAAAATTCATCGGTACCATTCTTATCACCATGGTAACAATGACTATACTCTCTTCCATGGGCGTAGATATTGGTCCTCTGCTGGCTGGTGCCGGTGTAGTCGGGCTTGCTGTTGGTTTTGGTGCGCAGAAACTGGTTGCGGACATGTTTAGCGGTTTTTTCTATCTATTAGATGATGCTTTTCGGGTAGGTGAATATGTCGAGGCGGGGGGTATATCAGGAACTGTTGAGAATATCAGCCTAAGAAATGTAATGCTTCGCCATCACCGTGGTATGCTGCAGATTGTTCCACATAGTGAGCTTGGTGCTATCACCAACTTCATGCGTGGCGGTATTGTGGTTAAATTTAACCTCGATTTCCCGTATGATGCTCATATCGATCAGATCCGTAAGGTCATCAAAAAAGTCGGACAAGCCATGATGGCAGAAGAAGAATTCTCCAAAGATTTTATTCGACCTATTAAATCACAGGGTGTTCGCGAGATAACCAATTCTGTCATGACCATACGGGTAAAATTTACGGCAAACCCAGGTGCTCATTTCCTTATCCGCAGAGAAGCTTATAAACGTATTACTGAAGCCTTACGTGCCAAGGGTATCAACTATGCTCACCGAAAGGTCATTGTCGATATACCCCAACAAGCAGACCCGGCAACTCAAGAGAATATTGTCAAAGCTGCCGGTGCAGCCACACAGGAAGTTCTTGATGCGGAACAGAATCAGACACTACCGACCAAACCAGTACAGGATATTTTCTAAAGAATGTATTCGAAGCGTTTGTAAAAAGTCGTGGCAGGCAATACTCAAAATTGTTGCCACGACTATACCTCGTTTTCACTTCTTCAATTTGATTCGCAGTTCAATCTCGTTAATATCATCAACAAGTTTCAAGGAACTAATAAACCCATGGACAGTGCCAGCAAGTGATTCCTGAACAAAATCCTTGATTGGTAACTTATGGCCATTCACTAGCAACGCAGCAGTCTCAACACCTCTCCCTTTACCGCTCAGTAATCGTTTTTCAATAAATTGTGCAATTTCAAGGCTCTCATTGAGTCTGAAAATATAGTCCCCAGCAATATCTTCCAAGTCAGTGACAACGGCAATGACTCCATGAACTTCATTGCGGAGCATCTGCTCGGGATTCCTGCAAACTTCAATTTTCGGAATCTTCCGTGCAGCTTTGAATCCCTCACCAATCACCACATCGACATCAGGGAAATAACGATGCGCTAATGTGCGCAACGACAACTCCTTATTGCCAGTCTGCAGCACCATCTGATCTGGACCGACAAACATTACACTATCTGCGCCAGCCTCTTTGTGACATGTGGTGTCCGTCCCGACACAATCAAACTGAACCCCGGGTTCACAACTCGACTTGATCACGGCAACCCTGTAGCCCATTTTATGTAAATGTGTAACAACCTTACTTACCAGGGTCGTTTTTCCACTGTCATGCCAACCGATAAACGTTACAATTGATGACATATTCCTCCGCAACAACCAGTTTTATTTTCCACCATACTCATTAACAATTACATATAAGATGAGTTATATAGGGCATGAAACATCATTCCTTTAATGCTTCTCATTCTACACCTTTTCCAGCTTTTCAATATACATATCTGTAAACTGACCGATATTAACTGATACTGAGATTTAGAGGTGTAAGCAAAATGATCTATACTTTTCAGTCCCTCTGAGAGAAATGTTTTGCCATGCTAGCATGTATGCATTACTGTAAGTTATTATTCGTAATTATCTATACACATACAGTCTTTATACTGCATACAATGTTTCTTTTACACCCATAGCTGCCACTATTTTTGTAAAAGCATGTTTTCATTGTCCTGGAGGTCTTTAATGAAGCGTCTACCGTCCCTGTTTCTGTTCATAGTACTCATCCTTTGTTTACACACCACGGCTATCGCAACTACCGCCACGCTGGAGAAAGAGGAACTTCCTGAAATCACCCTCATCATCCCCGAAAACGAAGAGTATCGTAACTACCTTGGCCTCAAAGGTAATCCAGGAGAAACGTTTACCTTAAACGATATAGATGCAGATGTACTGCTCATTGAACTATTCAGTATGTACTGTCCTTTCTGTCAAGAGGAAGCGCCAAACGTCAACGCGCTTTACGAGACAATGGTAGACTTTTCCAAGCCGGACTATACTGTTAAAATTATAGGACTTGCTGCCAATAATTCTGAATTTGAAGTTGACCACTTTCGCAAAACATATGATGTAAAGTTTCCTCTTTTCCCGGACCAGGAAATGGCACATTACAATGCCCTTGGCGGCAAGGGAACTCCCGGATTCATAGGCTGCAAAAAAACACCTGGAAATTCATACTCCATTATTCTTCGACAATCCGGCGGCTTTTATCAAGTCGAAGAATTTTTTAATGAGTTACTACGGAAAAGCGGCTACAACTAAACTAGTGGAGGCAGGTTTATGAAAAAATACATACTGCTCAACCTCCTCATCCTTTACATATTGTTGCCGCCATTTGTCATGGCGGCAGCAAAACCCTTTACAGAATTCATTTACAATCCCGGAACACTCAAACCTATCGATAGCCTGTTGAGAGTTGAAGTCGGACAGCAAGCACCTGACTTCACGCTATCTACCATTAATGGAAAGAAGATCACGCTCAGCCAGTACAGACATAAGCAAAACGTAGTACTCTCTTTCATACCAGCAGCCTGGACCCCGGTCTGTTCAGATCAATGGCCCGGCTACAATATTGCCGGCCAGTTCTTTACCCAACATGATGCAATCCTCCTGGGAATTTCTGTGGATAATCTCCCAACTCTCTACGCCTGGACAAGGCAAATGGGGAAACTCTGGTTTGATGTCCTCTCTGACTTCTGGCCACATGGTGCAGTCGCAGACAGCTATGGTGTACTTCGAGGAGATGGCACGGCGGAACGTGCACTTATATTTATAAACAAGAACGGATTCATCAGTGGCACATATGTCTCTGACATAAATGTCAGACCTCCTCTTGAAAAAATTGTAGCTGAGTTAGAAAAGTTTGATTCCAATACAACGCAATAACCGAACCACTTCGCCTCATGGCTTAGCTCTTACGACAATAAAAAGGTAAACCAACAGATAGTTGGGGATTACTTCTTGCCAAGCAAGTTAAATATCAAGAAAGTTATTTAATACCTCAACGGTTAATTTCACGGCAATGTGTCAACAATCAAAAGGCGTTAAATTTTTTACCTCTCTTGCTGTCGAGCATGCAAAATCACGCAAACAGTTCGATACTCCCATTGCACTCTTTGAAATGGTTCAGTCGAATGGTTATTGGCTCATATGTCCTAGAAAGTATGGTTTACCTCACTGCCGGACTTGTAGATAGAGGTGATGTTGACTTCTCTATAGAAACTGCTATCTGTAAGATCTATGGATCCGAGGCAAGTTGGAGAGCTGCCGATCATGCGATACAGATCGCTGGTGGCATCGGGTACAGCAAAGAATATCCCTACGAACGTTTATTACGTGATGCACGGATTAACCGTATTATTGAGGGCACAAATGAAATACTCCGCGTATTCATCGCTCTGTCCGGTATACAGAGACAAGGTGAGTACTTGAAAATGTTGGTAAAGCGCTTCAAAGTCCATTATCTGAGTGGAATATTTTACTCGCTCATATGCTCCAAAAAATCGGGCATATTGTAACAACAGAACGGTTGTCCGGCATCCACCACCTGTTAGCTGGAGAGGTCCGTTTCTTTGAAAAGTATGCAAAGTTGTTGCATTTGAAGGCAAAAAAATGCCTAGTCAAATGCCGAAAGGATATCATCAACCAGGAATTTCAGCTCGAAAGAATTTCCAATATGATAATAGATCTTTACGCCATTGCTATAGTACTCTCTAGATTAAACTCTGACCTCAAGAAAAGAAAGCCTGATCAGGTAGAAAGACAATTGGTTATCGGGAAGACGTTTTGTGATGAGGCATTGAAACGAATAAGACGTAACGATAAACAGATCGACGTAAATATCGACCCGCTTACAAAGCAAATTGCTAAGGGAGACTGTGCGGCTGACGGTTACTCTCTTGGTCTCTTCTTTTAAAAGGATCTAATCCTATCGCACAAAGAGATTTTGTCAGACGGTCTCTGACATACTTATACTATCGGCTATAAGTATATAAAGATTATGACAATTTAAGTTGAGATTCCAGGGAGTACCGAATTGACCTCATAACACGTCTACCTGCACGAGGACTTCAAACGAATAAGAGAAAATGATGACCGGGTAATCCCCGGAGGAGCCCCAACTCTGCCACCTCTGTTTGAACCCTATAGAACTTCAAACAACAATAGAAAAACTCTCCACACTGATTGGTACAGCCCCCAGCCCTGCCCTGTAGGTTTATAACCTACGGGCTTTAAGGTTCCCCTCCTTCAATCCCTGACGTTTCCCACCCAAAAAAGTTCAGTTCCTCACCGATTTACAACTACAAGTCCATAGAATATCGTCCTAACGTAAATATTATACTAACAAGTAGCACACTACAGATAAGAGGGGCAAACATGGCAAACAACACCGAGATGTATTGGACAGGATTGTCTCCCGATGAAGCCAGACAAGCGCTTGTACAAAAAGACAAGTCCATGAAAGACAAGCGGATGAGCCTGAAAGACGCTGTAGACAGCTTTATCAAAGATAGCGATAATGTGGCCATTGGTGGCTTCGTTAATATCCGCCAACCCATTGCCATTACACATGAAATGATCCGTCATGGCTTCATGGATCTCACTCTTTCCTGGCAATCCGCCGGCATGGCCCCTGACTATCTGGCCGGAGCGATGATGCTCTATGACAAACACTTCTCCATCAAACGTATAGAACTCGCCTATTGGGCCCATGAAGCATTCGGGCTCTCGCCTTGTTTCAGGTATTTGGCTGAACGCGGCCTTGTGGAGATTGAAGACTGGAGTAACTTCAATATGTCCGCAAGGTTCAAAGCCGGGGCCATTGGTCTCCCTTTCATTCCCTCCCGTGGACCTCTCGGTTGTGACATTATTACAACTAACCGCACCAAGGTTATCGACTGTCCTTTCACCGGTCGCCCGATAAGCTTACTGCCTGCCAGTAACCCGGATGTTGCAATCATCCACGTCCAGGCAGCTGACAAATACGGTAACTGCATCATTCGGGGAACTGACTGTACCTGCGCCGAGATTGCCATGGCCTCAGCAAATACCATTGTCACCTGTGAACAACTGGTTTCCCATGAGTTGGTGGCAAGTAAACCAAAAGATGTAGTTATACCCTTTCTGGCGGTGGATGCTATTGTCGAAGTCCCTTTTGGTGCCTACCCTGGCGCATGCCGGCGTCACTATTACTTTGACAGTGAACACATCAAACAGTTCCATTTAGCAGTGGAAACATTTAGCAAAAACGGCAAGTCCGAGCTTTTGGAGAACTATTATGACGAAAATATCCTTGGAGTGAATAACTTCAGCGATTTTATCTCCAAATTTCCCTATAAAAAATTATTAGCAAGCCAGGCAGCTGAGGCAGGCAACTGCGAACGTCTGGCATAGAATAGTATCAACCTCAACCATACGAACCACATTCCAGCAAGGTGATTGAGACAGAGCAATACCCATAAACCCAAACAATGAGGAGTTACCATGACAGCTTCTACCGATTATACCGCCCAGGAAATTATCGTTGTGGCGGGAGCAAAGATTCTGGAAGATAATAAAGTAGTATTTGTAGGCACAGGTCTTCCAATGGTTGCATCTCTTCTTGCCAAAATGACCCATGCGCCCGGCTTGATTCCAGTCTTTGAAGCCGGGGCAGTTGGTCCTCCGCTTGGAGTTGGACTGCCTCTCTCCGTCGGTGACTCCAAAACCTTTACCGGTGCTTCTTTCTTAAATGGTTTGAACACGGCCTTCGAGATGACCCAGCGCGGATTTGCCGATATCGGCTTTATTGGAGGTGCTGAAGTGGATATGTATGGAAACCTTAATTCCACGATGATTGGTGATTTCCCTGGTAGTTACCAGCAACCAACAGTTCGTCTGCCTGGTAGCGGTGGTGCCAGTGATATGGCCGCCTCCTGTGAGCGCACCATCCTTATCGTCCCCCATGACAAACGAAAATTCAGCAAAAAACTCCAATATGTGACCAGCCCCGGCTATCTCGATGGTAGCCATAATGCACGTTACAATGCAGGTCTGCAAGGAGAAGGCCCCTACCGGGTCATTACGACCAAGGCCATTCTCGATTTTGATGAAGAGACCCATCGCATGCGTATCCTGCAGACATTCCCGGGAGAGACCATCGAATCTATCCAGGCGGCCACAGGCTTTGAATTGCTGGTTGCCCCGAACGTCTCGGCTTTCGCTCCACCAACGGTTGAAGATATTCAGATGATCCGGGAAAATATCGATCCTACCCAGGCCTTTGTGAAGCGACCTAAGGTAAATAAAATGAACAAAATTGAAAATAACATCGAGGTGCCCCCCATCATCCCGGAACCAGTACCACTCTCCTATTCCCATAGTTTGTAACAGTTTACATATCGATCTGCGCGCAAGGGAACTGGACCTACCTGTAGATAATACTCCTATACGGATAGGTTCACTTTTCCGCATTTACTGTGCTCCCTATCGCCTTCTTGCCTAGCCAAAGGATTTACCGTATATTGGCTTGTCCATAGGATGCTGTTTATCCATATTTAGGAGGTAAGTCAGGACAATGCAATCATTCCAATTCAATATCCGGACTAAGCTATTTCTCAGCTATTCCAGCGCTTTTCTATTGATTCTAATTGCTTCCGGCCTAGGCATTTTTTATTTCCTGAGACAGACTATCGAACACAATATTGAAAGAGAGCTGGAGCAGTCCACTAATACTCTGCTCAATATTGTCGAAACAGCCACCGAAGTTTCCCTGAAAAATTATCTACGAGCCACAGCGGAAAAAAATCTCGAAATAACAAAATATTACTATCAGCGGGTTAAGCGTGGAGAACTCTCGGAGCTTGAAGCCAAGAAACGGGTAGCTGAGATTTTTCTGCACCAGCATATTGGTGAATCCGGATATCTCTACTCCATCAACAGCGATGGGGTCCTGCAGGTCCACCCGGAACAATCTCTGGTGGGCGAAGATATCTCTAGCTATGATTTTGTCGCAGACCAAAAGCGCCGTAAAGATGGTTATCTTGTCTACGACTGGCAAAACCCAGGCGAAGACCATCCACATGGAAAAGCGCTCTATATGGCCTATTTTGCGCAGTGGGACTGGATTATTTCCGTCTCAACCTACCGCAGCGAATTCCGCCAGCTAGTGAAAATTGACGATTTCAGAGATAAATTCCTGGCTCTCACCTTTGGTAAAAGTGGCTACAGTTATGTCATGGATCTCAAAGGCAATCTGGTTCTCCATCCGCAACTGGAAGGAGATAATATTTATAAGGAAAAAGATGCCCAGGGTCGCTTTTTCATCCAGGAGGTCTGCCGCCGAAAAACAGGAACCATCATCTACCCATGGAAAAACCCGGGTGACCAGACACCAAGAGAAAAGCTGGTGACCTTTAAGTACATTCCCCAGTTCGAGTGGATTGTCTCCTCTTCCAGCTACCTCGATGAAATCTTTGCACCGCTTAATACCATTCGAAGTTTTATGATCGGGGTCATAATAACAGCTCTACTGCTGCTCCTGCCCCTCTCCCTGATAATCAGCCGCACTATCACCGCCCCCCTGCATGAGATCATGTCCCATTTTTCCATGGTACCAGACGGAAACTTCACCCCCCGTATTGCTGGAGAATACAGTGGCGAAATCGGTAAACTTGCCAAGTTCTTCAACCTCTTCATGGCCAGGATGGAACGATATAGTAATGATTTAAAAAAAGAAATTCGAGTACGAACCAAAGCAGAAAAGGCCCTGAGACAATCCGAAGAGATGTTTTCCAAAGCCTTCAGCCTCAGTCCTTTCGGAATCATGATCCTCAGCTACCCTAAGGGGCGGATAATCAGTGCCAACGATAGTTTTGTCAAAACAACCGGTTTTGAGCGTAGATTACTCCTCAACCATTCATTGATGCGCCTGGGAATATTGTCATCCATTGAGGAACTTAAAACGTTGCAGCGTATACTGGAATCCAGTAATCATATCCGCGAACGAGCCATAACCTTTCGTACCCGTAAAAAAGAGATACGACAGGCCATGATGTCAGCGGACCTCATTGACCTCTGGGGTGAAAAATATGCCTTGGTTATCATAGAGGATGTCACAGAACGCCAGCAGCTCCAGGAAAGAATCCTCGATATCGGCGAAACAGAACGGCGTAAAATTGGCCAGGATATTCACGATGACCTCTGCCCGCATCTGATTGGCACCGAGGTCATGACCAAAATCCTCCAGAAAAAACTCGAAGAGGAAAATTCGAATACATGCGCTCTGGCCGCTAAGATTCACACCCTGATAAAAGACGCTATCCGTAAATCGCGAGGCATGGCCCGAGGGCTTTGTCCTGTCTTTCTCGTTGACCGAGGTCTTGAAGCGGCTATCGAGGAACTCGTTAAGAATATTACGGAAGTCTATGAGCTCACGTGCTCCTATGAGGGACGTGGACATCTACTTTTTGATGACAGCAGTGATACCATTCATATTTTCATGATCATCCAGGAGGCAATTTCCAATGGGGTACGACACTCCGAGGCGGAAAACATTGTCATCCGGCAGGAAAAGGTGGGCAAGCGGATTCAAATTGTCGTAGAAGACGACGGAATTGGCATCTCCCAGCAGCACACTGCCGATGGCATGGGTCTAAAAATCATGCAGTACCGGGCAGAGCGTATTGGCGCAGAATTGATCGTTCAGCGTGGAGACAAGGCGGGAACACAGGTAATTCTCGCTCTAAATGGAGTCACCCTTGAAGAACACGTAGCGCTTTAATACAGCATAGCTGTGGAACAGTGAAGCACAAAAAAAGGTAATGACTATGACTCGCATCGTAATCGTTGAAGATCACCCAGTTTTTCGTTCAGGACTCAAGGAACTCATTGAAACGGAAAAAGACCTCCACGTCTGTGGGGAGGCCGACACAATCTCCAAAGCGATGACCGTTATTACCAATGAAAATCCTGACCTGGTCATTGTTGATATAACCCTGAAGGGCAGAAACGGTCTTGAGCTTATTACAGAACTCCACCGGGACTCCCCTAACCTGCCGCTCCTCGTACTCTCCATGCATGACGAGTCGATCTATGCCGAACGGTCCTTTCGTGCCGGGGCCAGTGGTTATATCATGAAAGAAGAGACTTCTGAATCCATCATCGAGGCGATACGCATGGTCTGCAGCGGCCAAAGATACGCCTCGAAACAGTTTATGGATAATGTTCTTAATAAATTCCTCAACCACTCCCCGGAAGACAGCCGAAGCCCCATAGACCGCCTCACCGACAGGGAACTGGATGTCTTTCGCCTGCTAGGCAAAGGGAAGACTACTAAGGATATAGCCTCACGCCTTGATCTCAGCGCCAAGACTATTGGCACCTACCGGGAAAGAATAAAGGTGAAACTCGACCTTCACAACGCTTCGGATCTGATCCATTCGGCGGTCCGCTGGTTTGAAAAGGGAGCGTTATAGTCCATTGAAGATGTTGATTTAAAAAAGGATTTCCTCGAAAAGATATCACTCATAGGAGTTTAATCACTAAAATCCGGTAGATCAGTAAGACTCAAAAGTAATCACTTTTGGTAGAAGAGATAAAATACAATTACATTTCAACAACATAAAGATTTCGGTAAGATGCCCCTCCCCTTCAGGGGAAATGCGAAATGCAACATTTCCCCTGAATTATTGAGAAGATACGTAGATTATCCACCCACTTTCAAGCACTCAAGAATGTCTATTATGGTTACTTATACTTGTACAGGCTGTGAAGGATATCTACCTCATCTTTAGGCTTATATCCTGTCTTCATGCTCTCAAGTGAACCGGCAATGGCAAACACCGACATATATACATGTGTCAGGTAAAATGCCACGATCCCCACACCAAGTACATTGTGAACCATGGTAAAAATACGGACCATATCCAGATTGGCACCAAAACCCCACATAATATATCCGGTATACGCCATAACGCCACCACCTGCTGTTGCAAACCAAAAGTACATTTTTTGTCCCGCATTAAACTTTGCAGCAGGAACAGGCACCTTTTTCTTGCTCAGGTAACCACCTAATATGAACATCCACTTAATGTCATGCAGTTGTGGCAACATCTCTTTAAACCACATAACAAACATCAACACACCCGGAATCACAAATACTATCGCTGATGTCAGGTGGATATAACGAGCGGTTCGAATTAGGACTCCACCACCGAAGAAAGAGCCAAAAATAATCATCAATCCCGTTATAACAAGGAATGAGAATGAGACCGCCGCGATAAAATGTACAACCCGTGAAAACAGGTTGAAAAAATAGATCTGCTCGCTATCGTGATCGAAGTGCTTGGCACCGATGATCAGGTAATGTATCAGAAATACAGCTGGAACAGCGGTTATAACTATAAGAAAGATCTTATAAAACCATTGTCCCTGCAGAACTGTAAAAAGTTCCCCGTACTCCTGCCAGTTACCTGTTATCCCCTGTATTAGCTGGTTATAATAGTCGGCCGATGATCCAGCCGCCAAACCAGCTGCCTGCAGGTCCTGCGCAAAAGCTGAACCGGTAAAACCTGCCACAAGAAAGATTGCGAGCAGATACACAGATGACAAACACCTCTGCATTGTATGCTCCTGTTAAAATACTATATTAGCTGCTTTCCTCTCACATCAGGAGAGGAAAGCAGCATTAACAACGCTTCTATGTCAGTTTACAAAAGCTATTTCTTGTCGTAGGCTTTGCTCCACCCCCAGGCATTCACACCTGAACCACGTTGGAACACTCGCTCACGATAAACGTCAGCAACAACATCGGCATCACCTGCCAACAGTGCTTTAGTCGCACACATACCTGCACAAAGAGGTACCTTGCCCTCAGCTATACGATTCTGTCCATAGAGATGCTTCTCTTCGGTGCTGAAGGTTTCTTCAGGACCACCGGCACAGAAAGTACATTTGTCCATGGCACCGCGGGCACCAAAAACAGCTCCTTTCGGAAACTGTGGCGCACCAAATGGGCAGGCCATGAAACAGTAGCCGCAACCGATACAGGTTTTCTTGTTAACGAGAACAATTCCATCATCCCGCTGATAAATGGCATCAACCGGGCAAACCGCAATACATGGAGCATCAGCGCAATGCATACAGCTTACAGATATAGATTTCTCGCTCGGCTTACCGGAATCAAGTGTGATAACCCGACGGCGGTTCACACCAACAGGGACGTGGTTGCCTTCCTTACAGGCGACAACGCAGCCGCTACAATCGATACAGCGTTCTGTATCACATAAAAATTTTACTCTTGCCATGTCATTTCCTCCTCATCAGGCCTTGCTGACTTTGCACAGTCCATCTTTAGTGGCCTGAATCTGTGTAATGATGTCATATCCATAGTTGGTGACAACGTTGCCACAATCACCGACAACAAACGGCGCTGTACCCTCAGGATATTTATCAGCCAGTGACTCACCCATCAAAGTACCGGCGAAATGGTAAGGCAGGAATATTGTCTTATCATCAACCCTTTCGGTAAATTTGGCCTTAACTTTGATTTTGCCACCCTCAGGGGACTCAATCACGACCATCTCTCCATCACGGAAACCGAGATTATTACCTAAACGAGGATTAATCTCTGCATACATCTCTGGCTGAAGCTCAGCAAGATACTGATTACTTCTTGTCTCCGCACCAGCACCCATATGTTCAACCATACGACCGGTCGTAATAACATAAGGGAATTCCTTGACAAGGTCAGGATTCTGCTCACTTTCGAATCGGGTATCAATACGATAGTGATTTGGCTTGTCCTTGTATGTAGGATACTTGGCAATCAAATCCGGACGTGGTGTATGGAGCGGTTCACGATGGATCGGTACCTGATCAGGGAAGTTCCAGACAACGCAGCGGGCACGGGCATTACCAAATGGTGCCATACCTTTAGCAATAGCTGCTTTCAAGGTCTCCTGAGAGAGATCTGTTTTCCAGTTGGTTCCTGGTACAACATCCTTAAACTCAGAATATCCACCATCAACCTCGCTACCTGGGTTGCAGACGCCTTTAGCTGCCAACTGATTCTCTGTACGACCACTTGAATCATAGGTCTTTTCGTTACCGAAACGATTTCTAAACGGCAGGCCACCTTTGGAAACAGGCTTGGAGATATCATAGAGAATCGGAGTACCTGGATGCTCGTCAGTCCAGCATGGCCATGGCATACCATAGTAATCGCCATCACATGCTCCACCAATAGCCTGCAGAGAGTCGATGTCGAAGGTGTGCCAGTTCTCCATATGTTTCTTGATACGTTCTGGGGTCTGACCGTTATAGCCGATGGTCAACGATCCACCACCAAGCTCGCGGGTGAGATCCTCTGGGACCTGCTTGATGTTCTTGTAAAACTTATCAGCGAAACCGAGCTTATTAACCAACAACTCCATAATCTGGTAGTCATCCCGGCTGTTATGAACAGGATCAACGACCTTGTAACGCCACTGAATCTGACGTGAGGTAGAAGTAACACTACCCGAAGTTTCATACTGACTGGCTGAAGGCAACAGATAGATGTTATCTGAATCACATGTAGCAGCAGCAAAGGTCGGGAATGGGTCAACGACTACCAGCAGTTCGAGCTTATTATATGCCTCGATTACCTTATTGAACTGTGAGTTGGAGTTTGAACCACAGCCCCATTGGATCATAGCTTTGATCGGGGTATCCTGGTGAATCTTATCCCCACCTTCCAGTACACCCTCATACCAGCGAGACAGAGTGAAACCGGCCTTCTGCATGTAATCTGGTTTATAGAAGCGTGACTTAATCCACTCAAAATCTACATCCCAGACACGACACCAGTGTTTCCAGGCTCCCTCTGACAGTCCGTAATACGCAGGAAGACTATCGGCAAGGATGCACATATCGGTGGAACCCTGTACATTGTCATGACCACGGAAAATGTTCGTACCACCACCTGATTTACCCATATTGCCGAGTACCAGCTGCAACAGACAGAAACTACGGGTAATGGAACTACCGATGGAATGCTGAGTTCCACCCATACACCAGGTAAGACTGGTCGGGCGATTTTCAGCAAGAACCTTAGCCACGTGGCGGGTCTGCTCAGCAGGGATTCCGGTAATTTCTTCTACAGCTTCCGGTGTGTAATCCTTGGTAACTGCAAGCAGTTCCTCGTACCCAGAAACTCGGGTGCGGATAAATTCTTTGTCTTCCCAGCCATTAGTGGTAATGACATTGATCAAGCCAAGCATAAACGCAGCGTCTGTACCTGGACGAACACGTACATAATCAGTCGCTTTGGCTGCAAGCTTGGTTCGACGAGGATCAACAACGATAATCGGCGCATTGTTTTTCTCTTTCGCATGCAGGATATGCTGCATGGAAACCGGATGCGCTTCCGGCGGATTCGAGCCGATGAATATGAAACTCTTTGCATGTCTCATATCGTTCAGGCTGTTGGTCATTGCTCCGTAACCCCATGTATTGGCGACACCTGCCACCGTTGCGGAGTGTCAGATTCGGGCCTGGTGGTCTACGTTATTCGACCCCCAGAAAGCAGCAAATTTCCTATGCTGGTAGGCCATCTCAGTAGAGACTTTGGCACTACCGTTAAAATGCAGTGCATCAGGTCCGTCTTTTTCACGGATAGCGAGAAGTTTGTCGCCAATCTCGCTCATGGCCTGGTCCCAGCTAATGGTGGTCCATTTACCATTAACTTTCTTCATCGGGTGCTTCAATCGCTTTGGGCTGGTAACCATATCAATGGCTCCTGCACCCTTACAGCAATGGGCACCACGAGATACCGGATGATCAGCAGCGATGTCTTGACGTACCCAGACACCATTATGCACCTCAGCCTCGATTCCACAGCCAACCGAGCAGTAGGTACATATCGTTTTTACTTTTGTCGATCCCACATAGGGGCTCGTCTTCTCAGCGGCATGAGCCTTGCGGGTCATCTTGCTGGTCATTGCCACGCCGGTAAGCGCGGCAGTTGCTGCAGAGATCTTTAAAAAAGATCGCCGGGCAACTTTAGGATTCAGGGTCACTCTGCGACCAGCGGCAACCACGCTGTCCCCAGAGGACTTCCTCAATTTTGATCTGGCCATTTCACGTTCTCCTTGTTTTCGTAAACACGTTTTTCTGCAGCCTGTACCTCTCTGCCGACTACAAAAAAGTAAAACCGGTTATTATGAGCGTAACGATTTGTAGTATTTCTGAAATTCTGGACTCTCCTTGTACAGAACGTCATCCGACTCTACACCAACCGGACCAGTCTTTGCCTTGGCCGGTTTAATTGCTGCAGCAGTACCTACAACTACAGCACTGCCAGCCAGGATGTGTTTTAGGAATGAACGCCGCTTGTCCTGTTCCTGTTTCATGATCTCCTCCTTCGTTTTCACTTCGGATATTGATTACCTCACCCCTCCCGGTACAACCGACAGGAGTCTGCCCTACTCAGGATATGCTCACCAGACCTTTTTCAAGATCCAGATATCCGCACAACAATTTGCAACACGACTTATAGAAATCTGCCGTTTCTATCTTGCTGATTACGGCTGTAAATTCTTTGGTAAATGGTTCAAGATATTCTGTCAGTAGACGTGCCTGCAACTGCCGAACAGCTTCACTTTCATTCATTTTCTCTTCCTCAATCAGGCGAGCAAAAATATCGAGGAGCATTGGAAGTGAATCCTCACTGTCAACAACGCCATCATCTCGCTGCAGGCCTGCCTCAACCAAAAATCCCCGAAGAGAAACCAGGGTCTGCCCAAAGCTCCTCCCATCAAGGTAGTATGAAGCCATTATATTGATTTGGTTTTTACTAAATGGGTTAGTAAACAGCTCATAATATTCATTCTGAATATCAATGAGGTTTTTCTCATTCAGCATTCTGCAAATATCTTGCACCGCCCCGTCAAAAATTGGGTTAACCTGCTCTTTAGCCAAGGCAGCAAAAGTGCCCCGCCAGCGGCTCATGTTTTCAGCATCCGGCTCCGCCTGGAAGAATGATTTGATAAGATCAACAAAACGTAATCGGACCCTGAATACTTCTTTATCGCTGAAATCTTCCATAATTATGCTTTCTCAAAAAGGTTAACGACCCTGCAGGTTTCACAGTACTCAAAGTGGCTGGTGTCCACCGATTCTTTCTTGGCCAGAATCGCCATCACCCGTTCATAACTTTTTCTACTGCCAAAAACTTTGCCACACTTCTTACACGCCATTGGTTCAGTCTCTGCCAAAATTTCCCGCTGGAAGAATTTGTCATCCAATGTGGCTCCACGAACCATCTGCAGGACATTTTCAGGGCAAACCCGCACACAAACTCCACAACCTACACAAAGTGCAGAGCGTGACCGGAGTGCCAGCGTATCTTCGTCGGTACTGAGCGCCTGAATTCGACAGGTATTGAGGCAGGCATAGCATTGAGTGCAACGATCAGCATCACAGAAAATAGTAGCAAACGGCAAGGAATCATTAGCCTTGACTCGTGCCTGCCGACCACTCTTTTCAGAAAGATATTTAAGAACAACCGCCAGGTTTTCACGGCGATTACCTGAAGCGGAATCAGTTAACACTTCTATTGATGACGTTGCATCCACAGGTGGTTCAGCAAGAAACTGATCCAGCGTCGAGATGCTAGCCGCTGCTGGAACCTGACAGTACGTACTTAACAGAGAGCTGGCCAGAGCCACCTGTCCCTGAAGCACTTCAATGTTTTGCAGTTCCTCGTCCAGCCCAAGCAATATTATTCGCCCGGCACCACTTACATAAAGAAAGAGCAGGTGAAAAAGAGAAAACGACTTAATCTCACTATATTCAACGAACAAAACAGAATCCAGCTTCTGCTGTGGCTTCTTCCACCAGAGCTGATGCAATGTTTTTTCGCTACCCAGAACAACGGTGATACCAGGCTCGATATCCAGAGCCTCAATATAGGTGGTGAACATACTGTCACTAAAGCGCAGATACTGCATAGCGCCAGTGGGACATGCCGCAACGCAGTTGCCACACTCTTCACATTTCAAGCTGTCAACGATGATACCATCGTCATTTCGAGCTATTGCTCCGTGAGGACAGGTATCAAAGCAGACACGGCAACCATAACCGAGCTTTCCATTGTATTGGCAGATTGACGAATCACAACTGACAACCTCATCAACCTGGCAGGCATACTGGCTGGCAAAATAATTGGGCAGTTGTTTTTCTGTATAAACAGCACTGCAATCTTCTGGAAGGGATACCGTTGTACCGTCTAACAGAAGAATCGCAGAAATATGCAGGAGACGCTGCTCCGCTCCATAGACATCTATGGCGTCACTGGCGCAAGCTTTCTCACACTCTTTACAGTAGGTACATTTGGAATAATCAAGGAAAAGATGTTCATCCAAACACGACTCCGGGCAGGCCGGCCCACAGAGACCACAATAGGTGCAGCGCTCACTGTTTACTGGGACCCGCACAGAGAAGTCAATTTGATAGCCATCTTTACGCTTGTTAATGCTCAATTCAATGGCAGTTGGCAGATCAGTATCATAACCAGCTGTAAGAACAGGTTCTATGTCAAGTAATCCACCATAATTGTCGATGAAGGTATTGAGTTTCTTTGCATCATTACTGATCACACAGATTCGTGAATCATTTTCGACAGTATAACTTCTGTAGTTCGTGGCTTGGTTTTTATCGACCTCAGCTAATGCAAGCCGATGCAGCAGCTCGTTGCTTGCGTTAGTTAGATCATGATTGATTTGAAGAGTTGGCGACAGGGGGAAGTCTGTATTGGGAGAAAGTGCATTAAAACCACTGGCCAGCAGAACCCTATTCAGGCTGTCCGGGGCGAGTTGCTGACCAGGGTGGAGGTTAACTTCTGAAACTGAAAAATCAGGTACCGACCCACTCCCCTGGGTCAGCATACACACGGTAAAATTGCTACTCATACGTTATAGGCCCTATGTTTGTCGTTGTCGCAGGCTGATCCCTGCCGCCAACACATTTATACACTTCATCAGGAAAGAAAATTGCTTTCAAAACGGGTTTTGTGCCAACGAAAAAGTAGCTGCACATTATGCCTGCACACCCGTTCTTATAGGTCAGGATTATAGAAAAGTTACCTACAACATGAAATCAGCGTGACACCTTTTCTTTTGTAGGCGTTTAGCATGAAGACGTGTAGGGAATTACCCTACATCGTCAGGGTCGAGTGTACCTGACTGAGAATTTTCGGTCCACAGAACCGCACGGCGGGTAAGTTCAGAAGCACTTCTGATACAGAGTTTATGTTTAATTCTATCACGATAAGTACCAATGGTCTTGACACCAAGATGCATTCGATCGGCAATTTCGCGGGTTGAGAGTCCCAAACCGATAAGACGAAAAACTTCGAGCTCCCTGTCAGTCAAAACCTCTTCGGTGGGAGCCCCCTGAGAGGAAGGGTTGACTTGCAGCTTATCAAGTAGTATCGCCATCATGTTGTCACTAACATGAATTCGCCCTTTGGAAATGTTCCTCAGCGCAGTAATAACAGATTCAGAAGCCTCCTTTTTCATGATATACCCTCTGGCACCAGCACGGATTGCCCGTTCTGCCCAGACAGATTCATCATGCATTGAAAGAACAAGCATCGGGATAGGGTTATTGCTTGCAGCAATCTCTTTTACCAGGTCAAGACCATTATCTTTAGTCAATGTTATATCGATGATTGCCATATCAGGCTCATCTTCACGCAATGCCTTTCGGGCACCGATAATATCTTCAGCAACTGCACAGACAGAAAAATCTTCTTCTTGGTTTAGTAACTCCGCCATCCCCATGCGGAAAATAGGGTGGTCGTCAACGATCATTATCTTCTGCATCAGGTATGAACCTCTCCTGAAATGGAAACGATTGTCCCACCTTCCAACTCTGAACTGATAGTAAGATTGGCACCAATGGCCTTAGCTCTGTATTTCATAGTATGGCACCCCAGCCCCTTTCGAGTTTTATCCTCATCAAACCCATTCCCATCATCTACAATACGGACAGAAAAATTTTCTGGATCAGTACGCATAAATATACCAATGTTATCAGGTTCACCATGTCTGGCCGCATTAAATGCAGCCTCCCGGATAATATAGTATACGTGAGTTGCGACAGCATTATCAACCCATTCCCGATCACCCTCAAAAGAGTACGTGCACTGAACCCGAAACAGATTTTCAACTTCATTAACCAGTTCTTCCACTGCAGCCTCAAGGCCATGTTCTATAACGTGAGCTGGGTAGAGGCCCTGAGCTAGACGCCTGGTCTTTTCAATGGCATCACGAATCAACCCTCGTATTGCTGCAACCTGCTCTACTTTATCTGAGTTGTCTTGCTCGAGTTTTTGCTGCAAAACTTTGCTTAGCAGTTCTACTCCTGTTAAGTGAGAACCAAGATCATCATGGAGGTCGCGACCTATATTGCTCCGCTCTTCTTCACTCACAGCTATAACCTGCCGCTCAAGACGAGCCATTTCCTCTTCAGTACACGTTTTCAAAACGTGCAGCCACATGCCTTCAAGAAGCATTTTCATCTGCCGGACATCAGAATTATCATATTCACTGCTGTTATTACAAACACCGGCAACCATGACAATTTTACCATCGTTATACACCGGAACATCCACATGCCGAGCCACTGTTCCAGAGTAGGGATATACGCCATACGGTTGTGCACATCCACCAAACTCGTTACAGATAACGTCTCCCCGGGCCTCCACCACTTCGCCGACGAGCCCACCTTGTTCCGTGCTACGTGAAAGCTCACTGACCACCGACACCGGTTTAATCTGACCATCATCGGCAATCACAGAAGAGCAAAGCGTAATATGGGTCTGGGCTCCGTTCACTAAAGCAAGATAACCTTCATCACTTCTGGTGATTTGTACTATACGCTTTAAAACAAAGTCATACTTTTCCTTAAGGGAATGCTTTTCCATCATGCCAAGGCGAAGCAGTGTATCAAGTCGCAATTCATCTCGACGCAATAACAGTTCCTTATGGATACGATCATCCACCATGCGATTTGCCAGTATCCGGAGATCCTCAAACTCAGAAAAAGCCAGATCCGTATTTTTAATCTTTTTCTTTGAATCTGTAGCCTGGCGTAAAAAAGTCGTAAACAGATTGATGCCATGCTTGATCTTCATCGAATAGAAGTACGAAATGAGTAACAGTATCGTCACCGCTACCACAAAAAGAATAATGAAGACTGAAACATTTTTAAATGCAATATCTCTATATGATTGGGTTTCAAAAGAAATTGCCTTCTCCATCTCCTCCATTGACATGGAAGTTACAAAAACCCAGCCCCAATCTCGGTAGGGCCTAACGTAACTCAGTGTCTGATGGGAAGTTCCATAAAGATTTTGCCGGGACTTATGATTGATAAATTCTCCACCCTCGACGCCCCCTGCATGAAGCAGACGTGACCCAAACTGATCACCATTTACATCAACAAAGTTCCTAACGGATCTGCCGATAAACCGTTCATCACGGTTGCAGATTATGGTGCCATCCTGCCGAAAACCAAACACTTCTCCATCTTTGCCAAAGGTCATGTTCCTGATTCGGGAAAGTATATCAGCCTGCAGGGCTTTTTCAGTTGCCTCGGTATATATCCCGGCTCCAATAAACCAATCGAAAGGCTCAAAATATTTCACAAAGGCAATTTTAGAAAATTGTTGCCCTGGAAACTGTGGTTTAATGAGATCATACCTGTATACGCCGGCTCCCTTTTCAAGCATAACTGCACTGATATCACCCACGACATCTCGACCTGCAACCTGCATAAACTCATTGGCTGAACGCCCTTCAAACCATGGTTCATCAGCGAACAGATCTATTCGCCCCTGCCCTACTGTACCGGCAAAATAATATCCCCGACCATTATTCCAGCGAATGGGCCGCAACACCTCAGCAACCATAGAGCGTAATTCATCAACATCTTTTTCATCCTTATACAGACGATAAATATGTGAGGCAATACTATAGGCAGACTGTACTTTATCACGAATCTCGTCCTCAATACGCTGGTCTGTCTGAGACCGCTTATACTCTATAAAACCTACAACTTTAGTATATTCCTCCTGAACCCTTCTCTGGTATCGGCTATTATAGTTGACACGTATATTTTCAATGCTTTCTTCATACGCCTGATACTCATTGACCATCCAGAACACGCCAATAAATATGCTCAAACCAAAAATAACCAGCATCGAAGCATAAAAAGGAGCCGACGAAAGAGAAATACGCCGTAGCCGAATTCCAGTCTCCGAATCCGACATATCGCCCTTGCGCGTATTTTCGCCGTAGGATTTCCCTCGGAAGCCCTTATTCATCTACCTCAAGCTCCTTAATTTCTGGAAATATCTTGGTTAAGTATATGGCATCAAGTCCCTGATGGTCTGATGGGCCAAACTCTAGAATAAGACCTCCGAGGTCAAAGCTGCCAGCCTGCTGCATGGTCTCGATAAACTTTTCCTGGGACAGTGGGGCTGGAACATCACCGGCAATACGCGCAAACAGTTTACCGGCAATATATCCCTCAAGTGATGTAAAGCTAAGAGGCACATCATGTTGATATTTTTTCATTGCCAGCTGATATTCACGAACGAGTGGAATACTCACATCATGGGGACCGGGAACCACCTGTGATACAATAACGTTTTCGCCGTAGCCGCCCAGGGTCTCTTTTAGGCTTTCGGTACCTACAAAAGAGATATTGCAAAACAGCAGATCTCGATTAACCTTGGTTTTACTGAGTTTGATAAATTCGGCACAGGCTGAATAGGCCCCCACAAGAATTACCGCCTCCGGCTCTGCTTTATATATTTCCTGAAGACCACCCATCACAGCCACTGTATTCCGCTCGTAGCTACCGGCAGACACCAATTCCATACCACGCTTTTCAAGAGCAATTTCAATTCCGCGCAGACCAGCAAAACCATAACTGTCATTTTGATAGAAGCAGGATATTTTTTTTATGTTCTTCTGATCAATAAGGTAGGATGCCAGCCGCTCCATCTCCTGGAAATAGCTGGCTCGAACATTAATGACATATTTCCTAAAAGGGTAACGTAAAAATTCTGCTCCGGAAAATGGTGCGAAAAAAGGAATTTGGTATTCTTCCGCTATGGGCACGACCGCTTGGGAGGTAGGTGTACCTACTTCCCCGATCAACATGAACACGTGATCTCGTGTTATGAACTCTCGGGTATTGCGCATTGCCCTGTCCGGCTCATAACCGTCATCTTTACTGAGTAGCACAACCTCCCGACCACCGACCCCACCTTCATCGTTGACCTTGGACAATGCCGCCAGCAAACCACCTCGTAGTTCCAGGCCAAGATCCTTTGCAGGGCCCGTTAGCGCGCAGGATTGTCCAAGTATAATAGGACGCGGAGGCAATTTGTCGTTAGCAAATGTAATGCCAGGAACCAGGATAGAAATATAAAGACACAGCAGCAAACGATGCAAAATGAACACCTCAATGAGCAGTGGTCGTAATCCATGCCGGTAAATTCCAGCAGATGAAAGACCAAGGATACGAAAAATAGAGAAGTTTAACACGAAACGCAAGTTCAATTGATTTACAAGATGCCCCACACTCCATCTTCAAAAAATAAGCCACTCGATTACTAAGTTATCCTCAGAGATCTACGTTCCGCTGTAATGAGTAAATCACAATAACATTTCGGGTTGAAATCTTTCTCCATTGCTATACTGTGTACTCTCTTTAACCAAAATGACTTTTACATAGAAATTCTTCAGGAAGCCACACCTTATGTCCGATCAACACGCGATCTCAACTGCCCTTACCATGAGCCATACCACTACCATTGTCACGCCACATGGAAGAAAGGAGCAGCATGAACAGGTAGCCATAGAAACACCATACAGTATAGCACTAAATGATGAGACTATTGGTTCTTCCATGGTGCTCCCCATTGGGCTGGAAGAATTTGGAGCCGGTTTTCTGTTTGGCCAGGGTTATATTAGCAAACCAGGAGAGGTCAAGGAAGTTGTGGTCTGTCCGGAAGGTAGAATAGCCGTTTATGCTGATGTGGAATATAGCGAACCTAAAGAGGTGATCATCACTTCCGGTTGTGGTGGTACAGGAAAGATATCGAAAGAGATGCTCGAAGGGGCATTCGATCCACTTCAGGAAACGACCATCACGTTTGAAGAGATCCGCAGCTTTATCCGAGAGTCACTCCATTTCTCAACACTGGGCCCAGATACACACTGTGTTCACGGATGCGGCCTATGGCAGGACAACTGCCTCAAAGTGTTTTATGAGGACGTAGGGCGTCATAACGCAGTGGATAAAGTACTGGGTGCCATTCTGATTGGCAAAGCCTCTCCACGAGGAGCCATCTATACTACCGGCAGGCTCACGTCAGACATGGTACTGAAGTGTGCCCGCATCGGCATTCCTATCATTATGTCACGCACAGCCCCCTCATCTCTGGGGTTGGCAATTGCCAGAAAATCAGGAGCGACTCTGGCCGCTTACGCCCGCCCTGACAGGCTCAATGTTTTCAATGCACCGGAGAGGATAATCAGCTAAAAAAGTTAATCCTGCACGGGGACGACCTGCTATTCTTCCATACCCAGCTCTATCAATCGCTCCAGGAAATCAGGGAAATCAAGCCCATACTCTGCAGCAGCCTGGGGCAAAAGTGAGGTCGCAGTCATGCCAGGTATGGTGTTGGTCTCAAGCAAGTAGAGGTTCTCATCTTCATCAAGCATCATATCTGTACGAGAGTACCCTTTCAATCGTAAGACTCTGTGTGCCTTCACTGCATATTCCTGGGCTTTCCTGGTAACCTCGTCGCTGACAGGGGCCGGACAGATTTCTTTACTTGCACCTGGTTCATATTTTGCTTTGTAGTCAAAAAATGCAAATTCTTCTCCCGGTACGATTTCAATGAGCGGCAACGGTTCGAGCGTGTTGTTGCCTATCACTCCAACAGTAATCTCCCGGCCACTGATATACTGCTCTACCATGACCTGACGACCATGACTCAGCGCTTTGTCTATCCCTGTTTGCAGCTCTTCTAATGTCTTCGCAATAGTCATGCCAAGACTGGATCCTTCGCGGACAGGCTTCACGACCAGTGGCAGACCTAAGTCACTTGCCATACGTCCTGAGTCTCCTACATTTTCGGGAGTCACAATTTCCCACTTCGCCACTGGAAGACCTTCCATGCGGTACAACTCCTTGGAAAGATGCTTATCCATCGCTATGGCGCTACCAAGAACACCTGAACCCTGATGCGGTATGCCCAGCAAATCAAGTAAACCCTGCATGGTGCCATCCTCTCCCTGTAAACCGTGGAGCAGGATAAAAGCAAAATCAATTTCATTTTTTGCCGCGACCAGATCGGCAAGATCAGTCGCAGTATCAAACCTGCGAACGGAAAACCGTTCCACCTTCAGGGCTTTTTCCACCTGGGCAGCGCCATTAAGTGAAACTTCCCGCTCACCTGATGTACCTCCAGCCAACAAAGCAATGCGCAGTTTTTGTTCTTGCATTTGACTCTCTCCCTGTGTTATTCGATTTTCTCCTGCATAGCAAAATCGCTCAAAGATTTTGCCAGAATCAGGTCATATCCATATAAACAGCTCTCCGAACCTCACCCTCAGCCCAAAATTCTCATTCTGACAGATGAAAACAGAAATACTTGAAAAGCTGCATTCAATTGTTGGTGTACAACATTGTACAACTCGTACCGAAGATCTGCACTGCTATTCTTATGATGGTCGTGGACCAGCTTTCCTACCAGAAGCAGTAGTCTTCCCTGACTCCACAGAGCAGGTAAGTAAGATTATGCGCCTTGCCACGGAGTACTGCTTCCCGGTGGTTCCAAGAGGCGCTGGCACAGGTATGACAGGTGGAGCAATCCCTGTTAAAGGCGGACTTGTCATGGCCCTGACACGTATGAACAGGATACTCGAGATTGACAGAGAAAACCAGATTGCTATCGCGGAACCTGGGGTCATCACCGCTGATTTGCAGCGGGAAACACGAAAACTAGGCCTTTTTTATCCTCCGGACCCTGCCAGCCTCAAATTCTGCACTTTAGGCGGCAACGCCGGAGAGTGCGCCGGAGGACCATCGGCTGTTAAGTATGGCGTCACCAAAGATTTTATAATGGGCCTGGAAGTTGTGTTACCATCCGGTGAAATCATTATGACTGGCACACGTACCGAAAAAGGTGTCACAGGTTACGACCTCACCCGGCTCTTTATCGGCTGCGAGGGCACTCTGGGTATCATCACCAGACTGACATGCAGACTCCTGCCTCTCCCCGAGGACAAGCAGACCTTTCTTATAAGTTCTTCATCGCTGCCAGCCATCACTGGACTGGTGGCCAAGATACTGAATAACAATATATTACCCTGCACTCTTGAATATATGGACAAAACTGCCATCCAGGTAGTATCAGCATTCATGTCAGAGCCACCAGTTGAGGGTACAGGGGCAATACTCCTTCTTGAACTTGACGGGACCAGGCAGTCCATAAAAGAACAGGCGGATCGTTTGCAAAAACTCCTTGAGAAACATCCTGAGTTCAACGTCCGCAAAGCTAAAAACAAAGAAGAGGTTGCAACACTCTGGCAGGCGCGCCGATCGATTTCACCAGCTACGTTTAACCTCAAACCCCATAAGATAAGCGAAGATGTGGCTGTACCTCGAAGCCGTATTCCAGAACTCGTTGCCTTTTGTGAGCAACTTTCCAGCGAACTGGCTTTAACCATTCTCACCTTTGGTCACGCAGGTGACGGCAACATTCACGTGAATATCATGCTCGACAAAAATGAACCGAGCCAATTACAGGCCGGGGAAAAGGCAAAACAGCGCCTTTTCGAATTCACAATTTCCATCGACGGAACACTCTCAGGAGAGCATGGTATCGGCACCACAAAGGCGAAATTTCTCCCACTAGAGCTAAACCCGGCAACCATCCTCGTCATGAAACAGATTAAACAGCTCTTTGACCCACTTGGTATCATGAATCCTGGTAAGATCTTTCCAGAATAAGTACGACATCATACTTCCTTGTCGATCTTTCTGGTAGCCAATCCAAACCAGATTGATGATGGTTTTTCAAGAAAGAGATTGACAGTATACCTATCTCCTTTTATATAAATAAGGTTATTGTCTCGATTTTTAGCTGGTATTGAAAAAAGGTTTACCTGCTGTTGGACTCAAGCTCATCACCCAATGAGAAGTGACGATCAACAAGCTGTTATCATACCTTTTTTATTACCAATATTTTTTTGCTGAATGAGTACAGCGGTGCAGGAGGTGAGAAAACACCGCCGTGAATCAACGGTCCCACATGACAGACCATTGATATGTTTTTTACAAATAATTATTTATCACAGACATTGATATTGCCGAGATGCATATCTGTCTGAATATACAAATTACTTTCTATACATACGGAGAAGCAGATGATTGATGTTGAAGTTCGAGGAGATCTCGAATATGCCATTCGCCAACTAAAGAAAAAACTTCAAATTGACGGAATCAAACGAGAGTTGAAGCGTCGTGAATACTATGAGAAGCCTAGCGTCAAAAAACGTCGCAAGCAGGCAGAAGCCCGACGAAAGCTTCGCAAGTTCAACCGTCTCAGAAGGGCTCACTGATTGTCTTGAGTTTAGATTGTTCGTTTTACGAATTTTCTAAACACTGACAACAGCTGTGAAACAGCCTCCCAGATACACCAAGTCGCCTCTTCTACCTGAAGAGTTCCTCTGTTTTCATGAACTCTTTCTGCAACACCTGATCTCAGAAAGGCGACTTGCAGAAAACAGCATATCGGCATATTCTGCTGACATTATATTGTTTCTTACTTACCTCGTTGGCCAGAAAAAAAAAGAGCTGGCTGATGTAGATATCAACGTCATCCATCGATTTCTTAGTTGCTGTCAGGACAAAAACATTTCGCATCGCAGTAATGCCAGACGTGTATCCGCACTCCGAACCTTTTTCAACTTTCTCAATCTACGTGATCATCTAGTTTCCAATCCGTTCTCGGCGGTTGATTTACCCAAAAGTGGCAAGAAATTACCCATAGTACTCTCTGAGAAGGAAATTACTTCCCTGCTCAACCCTCCAGCAGTAAGCACACCTATTGCCCGGCGAAATCTGGCAATGCTATACCTTCTATATTCCACAGGGTTACGGGTGTCTGAACTCGTCAAGTTACCACTTTCTGCATGTAACCTCAGCGCATGTTTTGTACGTGTTATTGGTAAAGGTAACAAAGAACGGCTCATTCCCTTTGGCCAACAAGCCAGGGAGAAAATTGAAGATTATATCCGGCTATCCCGCCCTTTTATTCTCAAAAGTAAGCGCTCCAACTACCTGTTTATCACCAATCGCGGCAGCTGCATGACCCGGCTCAGATTCTGGCAAATCATCCGTAGCACAGCACTGGCATCTGGCATAAACAAAGAAGTTTCTCCCCATATGCTTAGACACTCTTTTGCCACACATCTGCTTTCTCATGGTGCTGACCTTCGAGCCGTACAGATGATGTTAGGCCACGCAGATATCTCTACGACCCAAGTCTACACACATGTTGATCAGGACAGATTGAAAAATATCCATAAAAAGTTTCATCCCCGGGGCTAAAATAGTGTAAATAACTTTCATAGAAGTTTGAAAGTTATCCTCAGACCATATCCCCACAACCCAGGCCAGCCACTATTTTCTCATGCGAGTAATTACCACCCACCTCAATGCCGACTTTGATGGCATGGCATCCATGGTCGCAGCACACAAGCTGTACCCCGACGCAATACTGGCCTTTTCTGGCTCTCAGGAAAAGAATCTGCGTGATTTTATTTCGCAGACGCTCCTGTATCGATATGATTTCCAAAAAACTAAAAACATCGACCTCGACAAAGTAGACACCCTGATTATTGTCGACACCCGTTCTTCAGAAAGAATTGGAAATTTTTCCCGTTGCCTTAAGAACGACACAACCAAAGTTCACATCTTTGACCACCACCCGGAAAGCCCCGGCGACCTGAAAGGTGAAGTTGAGATCATTCGCAATGTTGGTGCCACCTCAACCATATTCACCCAGTTACTGCGTGAACGCGATATCGACATAACTCCGGACGAAGCCACTATTTTCTGTCTTGGGATTTACGAGGACACCGGCTCACTGACACATCTCACAACCACCCCGGAGGACCTTGAAGCCGTGGCCTGGTTGCTGCGCATGGGAGCCAAGCTTGATATTGTATCACAGTTCATTACATATGAGCTGACCACAATGCAGGTTGAGTTACTGCATGATGTGATGAAAACCGCGACCCAGTACACCATACAATCGATACCGGTCGTCGTGGTTACCCATTCGCTTCCCGTATATGTAGACGATTTTGCACTGATCGTTCGGCGTTTCATGGCCATGGAAAATCTCGACACCCTCTTTGCGCTAATTTCCATGGCTGGACGTATCTACCTTATCGCCCGTAGCCGCATTCCGGATATCAACGTCGGAGCCATAGCACGCGATATGGGAGGTGGTGGTCATGCGACTGCAGCATCAGCCACAGTTAAGAATATGACATTAATAGAGGCCCACGAAAAGTTGATCCAGAGCCTACATCGACATGTGCGCCCCCAACCCATAGCCCAGGAGTTAATGTCAACGCCAGCAATTACCATTCCAGCGAATATATCTCTCAATAATGCGCACTTTCTACTGAACCGTTACTCGATCAACTCTGTACCTGTTGAAGCACCGGCTCAAAAACGTACCCCTGATTGCCCTCGTCTTAATATTGTCGGTATCATTACCCGCCAGGTCATCGAGAAGGCTATACATCATGATCTTGGAGATCTCCAGCTCAGTGAATACATGTCGACAGACATTGAATTTCTTTCACTGAACGCGACTCTTTCCGACATACAGGAACTCATTATAGAGAATCGTCAGCGCTTGATACCGATCCTTCATGACAACAAACTTGAAGGAGTCATCACACGTACAGATCTTTTAAATCATCTGGTCAATGACCCTGCCCATCTGCCCAAAAACCTGCTCCACGAAACGGAATATCCATCACTTGAGCGGAAACGGAACCTCAACAGCCTGATTGTAGATTGCCTCACCAAACCGATGATCCAACTTCTACAAAAAATTGGTGAGGTTGCAGATGAAGCTCACTGCAGCGCCTTCGCCGTTGGTGGTTTTGTGCGCGACCTGTTGATGAAAAAGCGGAACCTTGATCTGGATATAGTCGTTGAAGGCGATGGCATTGAGTTTGCAAAATTGCTGGCAAAAGCACTGGGAGGAAGATACCGCACCCACGAACGCTTCTCCACCGCCATGGTACTCATGCCTAACGGTTTCAAAATCGATATTGCCACAGCACGGCTTGAGTATTATGAATACCCGGCTGCACTTCCCACCATAGAGCTATCCTCGATAAAGCTTGATCTGTACCGGCGGGATTTCACTATCAACGCCATGGCTGTTCAACTCAACCCGAAACAGTTTGGAACGTTGATTGATTTCTTCAATTGCCAGAACGATCTCAAACAAAAAGAAATCAAGGTTCTCCACAACCTCAGTTTCGTCGAGGATCCCAGCCGCATATTTAGAGCTATCCGTTTTGAAAAGCGGATGGAATTCAAGATGGCACCCCATACCGCCCGTCTTATTCGCAACGCTGTAAAAATGCAGCTCTTTGGTAAAGCAACAGACACAAGATTTTTTTCAGAAATCCGGCAGATTTTTTCTGAAGAGAACCCAATCCCAGCAATCCAGCGTATGGCTGAATTCAATCTGTTTCAATTTCTCTGGCCAGACCTGAAACCGCACTTAAAAATTGACCGGCGATTCCTGCACATACTTCTACAGGCCCAGCGTGCCATTGCTTGGTACAATCTCCTTTACCTCAAGGAAAAATGTTCCACCTGGAAGGTCTACCTGCTCTCCGTCATGGGGAGATCACGACCAGAGGTACTTGATGCATTCTGCAAGCGCTTTCTCGTACCACCCAAAATAGCTGAAACGCTTCTAAAACAAAAAGTCCTAGCTGATAAAACAACCAACCTCCTTTCCAGACGTAGTTCCCTCAGTAACAGTGAAATTTTCTGGTTGCTCCAGGAATTTACTATTGAAGGGCTCCTCTATATGATGGCTATTGCCAGAAAAAGTCCGGTAAAGAAGGCCGTTTCCAATTATGTGACCGAACTGAGCCAAATCACGACTCTCTTAAACGGTAGTGATCTCAAAGAGATGAACTACAAACCTGGACCAGAATTTAAGACGATGCTGAACGATCTCCTCGATGCCCGACTTGACGGTGTAGTTAAAAGCAAAGAAGACGAGGTCAGATTCATCCGTGACACCTACCCGACAGGTACCCTTTCAGATTGACCCCACAATGGTTAATTTATTTTGCACATGGCAATTAACAGAACTAACATTCCCTTTTCCTTATCAGGTATTTCGTGAACAATTTCCTTATTGAACTGATGATCCTGGCGCCACCATTATTGCTGGCACTCACCCTACATGAATATGCACATGGAGTTGTAGCCTACGGGTTTGGCGACCCCACCGCTAAAGCTGCAGGGCGACTGACTCTCAATCCACTCAAACATCTGGACCCCATTGGCACACTAGCCTTTTTCTTTATCAAAATAGGCTGGGCAAAACCTGTCCCTGTTAATCCCGGATATTTCCGTAACCCAAAAAAAGACATGCTTTGGGTTGCCCTTGCCGGCCCAGTGACAAATCTTGTGCTGGCTGTAATCAGTGCATTACTTGCCAAAACGTTATGGTTTATTGCATCGTTGCTCACCTATAGTACCCTGCTAGAGCAGATTCTTGTACCATTGAGCGGTATGCTCATTGCCAGTGTCTGGATCAACCTTGTCCTCTGTATTTTCAATTTTCTGCCAATTCCTCCGCTTGATGGCAGTCGAATTCTGGTTGGGCTTTTACCGGATAATCTGGCCAGATCTTACCTGAAAGTTGAAAAATACGGGTTCGTTCTCGTACTTGTTCTGGCCTTCTCTGGTATCCTTTCCAAAATAATCATGCCGATCATCAGTTTCGCAAATTCAATATTACTCTCCTAAAGATACTCTCAAGGCTGAGCAGGGTACTGGCCAGCCTTAATTTCCCTTTTTCCTCGAACTACTATATTTCCCTCATACATCAGTTTCAATTACAGGACGGCAAAAATTAGCACCCCCTAACATGTCTTGATTTGCTACCCCTCCAAACAACACCACAGAAACATTCCTAACAGTCAACAAATATATTGGACTTTAACATTTTATTTGTGATATCGTACCCATTGTAGCTTATCTAACGCACTAATACTCCTCCAGTTCATTAACAATATATGAAGATCAGCCACCCACAAGGCTGGCTTGCAATTTACTCAAAAATACTCCAACCAGGTGTTACCATATGCGACTACAAGACATTTCGATTAATTTGAAACTTCTTTTATCATTTGGGATAGTGCTTGCTCTTCTTATAATTCTTGCCCTGGCAAGTTGGTTCAAATTCGGTTCAACCATAAACGAAATTGACAAATCCAACTACGCTGCTCACCTCGACAAAACTATGCTCGAAAGGGAAATTGACCACCATGCTTTCATGGCTAAAGCCAGTGCATTTTTCTCTGACCCGAAGCTTAAACACATAGACGTGCAGACCGATGATCGTCTATGTCAACTGGGTAAGTGGCTATACGGAGAGGGCAGAAAAGAGACGGAGCGACAGCTTCCACAACTCAGCCAACAATTAAAAAGTCTCGAATCTCCGCATGCCAGACTCCACCAGTCCATCGTAGAGATCAACACCATGGCTGCAGGGAAAGACAAAGCAACTATTCTTGCTGATGCTCAGAACATATTTGATACTACCACACGGCAGTCAATGACAGAGACCCAGAAAATTCTCAAGGCTATCTCTGCCAACATTAACTCGTATTCCGAATCAACCAACGAACAACTCCACAACTCTGCCATATCGGGAAAACGTACAGTACTCATACTTGCCTCTCTTTCTCTTTTTCTGGGGATCATATTTAGCTTGCTCATTTCTCGTTCTATAACCAGCAATACCAAGCAACTTGCACGTGTGACAGACGAACTGGCAAAGGGTAATATGAATGCCCGCTCCACACTCGACCAAAAAGATGAACTTGGGCAACTTGCCGGCTCTGCCAACGCTCTTGCTTCAAGCCTCAACTCTATGTGTTCAAAGATTCAGGGAAGTTCTTCTACAATCAACATTTCATCAGAATCCTTGAATACACTTTCGACTTCTCTTTTTGATCTGGCAGAAATGATGTCAGGAAACTGTTATAACGTTTCTGCAGCTGCAGAACAAATGAACACCAATATGTCTGCAATCGCTGCTGCTGCTGAAGAAACAAGTACCAATGTCAGTATGGTTGCAGCTGCTACTGAGGAAATGACTGCCACAATTACCGAGATCGCCTCCGGATCGGAAAATGCACGGGTTATTACCGAGCAGGCAGTTTCCGAGGCTGCAAAAGCTTCTGACAGCGTAAAGGAACTCGGTGAAGCAGCTGAAAAGATTAACCAGGTAACAGAGACCATAAACGAAATTGCAGATCAAACCAACCTCCTGGCTTTGAATGCCACCATCGAAGCTGCACGTGCAGGGGAGGCTGGCAAAGGATTTGCCGTTGTTGCTAATGAAATAAAGGATCTTGCCAAACAGACGACCGCAGCCACCAAAGAAATACAAGAGCGTATTGAAGGTGTACAGAGTTCGAGTGAACAGACTATAAAGGTTATTGGTGTTATTAGTGAAATCATCACGAGTACCAGCGAGATTGTCTCAACCATGGCAGCGGCTGTTGAGGAGCAAGCTGTAACAAGCAAGGAAATTGCCAATAATGTCAGTCAAGCTTCTGTCGGCATGCAGGAAGTAACAGAAAACATAGCACAAGCGTCTTTGGCTAACAGCGAGGTTACCCGCGATATAGCCCTGATGAATTCAGAGGCTGATAAAGTGGCCGCAGGAAGTTCTGATGTAAAAGAACTCTCAGTAGAGATGAAATACAATGCAGGGGCTTTAGACCGTATTTTACAGCAGTTCAGTTTCCAGGATCCGCCATTTGATATCGGTAAAATCAAAGATGCACATTTTAACTGGAAAATGAAACTCACCAGTGTCCTCAGCGGTTACACTACAATGGACTCCAAAGACATTCCAGACCATCACCAGTGCGAATTTGGCAAATGGTATGACAACGCACCAAACACGCTCACCTCCCTACCATTATTTAAGGAGATCGGCGTGCTCCACGAAGGTGTCCATAAAAAAGTTGCGGAAGCAGTTGACCAATACAACGCCAACAATCCTGAGACAGCACAACGTAAAGTTGAAGAGTTTGAAGAGGTCCGTAAAAAACTGTTCAAAAGACTTGATGAACTCTATATGGCCTGAACCTCTAGAACGCTATAAATAACGAAAAAGTCCCGGTTGCTGACGCAACCGGGACTTTTTATTGTGAAGATCTGTATCTTACACCTTGCTCAACCAACTATCCCAACATGGCATGACCATCATAAAGGTATCGTTTAATCTTATGTGTTGCCGTTTTAATAAAAGGTTCACGACGCTCAAGCACCTTGGTAATGCGAGATGTAGTGGGCAAATGTTTATTAAGCTCCAGACGCATCTCTTCCAATAGACGTTCCAGGTAGGCACGTCGTTCTGCCCGTCCCTTGCCAGCTGTAGCCTCATCAATGAACTCGTAATCAGGGTAGACCCACGCTTCAAGCTGATCATTATTTTCTAAAACAAGGCTCTCTACTACCCAATGGAACGAATTGATCTTGTGTTCAACCGCTTCCGGATAAATATTTTTGCCATTAGCAAGAACAATGACATTTTTTGAGCGACCTTTTACATGCAGATTGCCCAGTTCATCAATAAAGCCAATGTCACCGGTTGCCAACCAACCATCACTGGAGAGCACAGCATCGGTACTTTCCCTGTCTTCATAGTAGCCTCGCATGATATTGGCGCCTGCAGCATAAATCTCACCCACACCACTTTGAGGATCCGGGTCGATAATTTTAATCTCCACACCCGGAATAGGTTTACCGGTTGACCCTATGGCAATAGTCTTTTCTCCCATCGGCCCGCCGGCAAGCAGCGGTGCTGACTCAGTCAGTCCATATCCTATCAGATACGGAAATCCTGCCTCATACAGAAAGTTTTCAACTTCCGGATTGAGAGCTGCACCACCAATCCCCATCAGTTGCAGATTACCACCAAAAAATTCAAGAAGCTTTGCGCCAATTTTTTTGTAGATGAGTTTCCGGCCAAATTTGGTTTTACATGCCAGCTTCAGAAGTTTAGATTTTTCGATCTGCGGTAGAACCCGCTTTTTATAAATCTTTTCCAGTACCAGGGGCACTGCAAAAATCGCAAAAGGTTTCTCGTGCTGACAGAGATTCTGTAATATTGCAGGCGTCGGAGTCTTACCTGCATAGGCTATCCGGCAGCCACAGAGCAGTGGCAAAGCAAACCCCATTGTAAATTCATAGGTATGGGACATCGGCAGGATCGAAAGAAAGACACCACCTACAGGGAGCGCCATCAACCGGGACGCTGAGTAGGCATTTGACGTCAGATTTTTATGGGACAGCATGACAGCCTTAGAATACCCTGAAGTTCCGGAGGTATACAAAATTGCAGCAAGATCATCCTCATCAACCTCTGCAAAGGCGGGTGGTGCTGCCATGGCATCAAGATCAGCCATGGCCTCTGACAGAAAATCTGAATAGCTGACAACTTCTACCACACCACCAGGTGCCTGGTAGTCATCAAGGGTAATTATCGGACCAGCGAGTTCCTTTTTGAGTTCATAAATTTTATCTATCTGACGCCCAGTGGTAAACAGTATTTTAACCTGCATTTCACCCAGGATATGACGTACATCACTTTCGGGAAGATCTGGCAATATGGGCACAACAACAGCACCAAGACGTACAATGGCAAAATAGGCGGTTCCCCAAAAGTGGGAATTCTCAGCCAGAATAGCCACCCGGTCTCCTTTGGCCACGCCCTGTTTCTGCAGATGGCAGGCAAGTGCCATTGCGGAATGATGGAATTCGTTATACGAGAGTGGCTTTTCTTGCGCCATCCCTATGGCAGGACTATCACCATACTTGGCACGACTTGAGTCGAGGATATAATTTAATGTCATCCGGACATCTGTCTCAACCACCATTTTCACCTCTGTCAAAAATATTTTGCACCCCGCCAGAAGCGGTTCTTATCCGTAAATAGATCGTCAGACTCCATGGTTATACCAGGCAACACATATACCACAATCCCCAGTTCATGGTCAATCCCCAAGAAATGTTGCACATTCGCTAACCTAGGTGGCTACGTGGAAAAGCAACTTGACAACACGTCCTGTGCAGAATACAAATACCGGACTTACTGATGCTAATTCTATTGATTGTTTTTCTCGTAATACTTTTACAACATATGCCCTTCTGCTTCAACATCACTATTAATTCCAAGACTTTACTGACGCTGCCATTTTTATCATTGCTTACTCTGGTTTGCATTTTCGGCATGTCTGCTCGCGCCCACGCGGCACCCTCGGTTTTAGGTCTCCATGGAAATATCTCAAAGGTGAAACGATATCCAGCGACATCGGAAATCCTTGCTACTCCGGACAACCTGCCTGCCGAACTTGCTAACATATCCGCTCGCAGTGCCATCATAATGGATGATGCAAGCAACCGGATATACTTTGCGAAGTCACCGGACGAACCCAGACAACCTGCAAGTACTCTTAAAATTCTGACAGGTACCATTGCCCTCAACGCACTTACTGGTGATGAGATTGTCCCGGTTAGCCGGGAAGCCGCTTCACGGCCCAGTTCAAAGATGTACCTTGACCCTGCCAAACAGTACCGTGCAGACGAGCTCATTTCCGCAGTTCTGCTTGCCTCCGCCAATGACGCCAGCGTGGCTCTGGCTGAACTCCTGGCTGGCACGGAACAGGAATTTGCCAACTACATGACGATGCAGGCACAATACTGGGGAGCAAACAATACTAATTGTAAAAATGCCACCGGGCTCACAGCAAAAGACCAGGCAAGCACTGCGCGGGATCTGGCACGTATTTTTCGGGAAGCTATGCGTAACCCCAATTTTGCTGCCAAAATGAAAACCCGATCGATGATAACTGATGAAGGTAACAAACTCTACAATCACAATAAAGCACTGTGGCAGATATCCGGAACTGTAGGCGGTAAAACTGGTTATACTCAGGCAGCAAGACAGACCTATGTTGGAAAATTCACCAATGATAAAGGCTCGTTCATCGTGGCCATCCTTGGAAGTGAAACCATGTGGCACGACCTCAAGCGCCTGGTCAAGTATGGCTTTTCCAGATACCAGTATATGCCATCAGTTCCGAAAAAAAACCTGGCCGTTAATGATATTATTCCAGGAGAAAAAGGAACTGGCACAACAATCAAATCCACCTCTATCCATAATTAGGAAACATAGAGTAGCGTTCACAATCGGCTGCCGCCACCACCTCCACGCAGTACACTTACCTGCTCTACAGTCAGCGTGACAGCGCCGTAATCCTCCTCCACAATGCCTGTCAGGATGTAAGCACGACCACTCTGCAGAAGATGCGCCGAACGTTTGTAGACCTCAGGGAAAAATGTCGTCTCCTGAATACCGGTATCGTCTTCAAACGTAAGAAACTCCATCACCTCCCCAGTCTTAGTTGAAATAAGCTTACCACTGAGCAGCCAGCCAGCACAGCGTATTCGGCGACCGACATTGCGCGGCACGTCCGCCATTTTCACCAGGCCCTGAGACACCCTTCCGGCAAGCACCATGGGGTGATAGTGACAGAGAAAGCCAAGCACCTCATACTCTCGCAGCAGTTTACTCTGCAGATCAGGTGGCTTTAGTGGCGGAGGGTTCGGTAACCGCACAGGAAAAAGGGAGTTTACTAAGGCCTGACTCCTACCGCGCTGAAAGCTCGCCAACTGCCAGAGCAATCCTGTTCTGTTCATTAATAACGTAATGCTGTCCATAGCACCGGCATGAATGAGCGCCCTCGCCTCATCATCTGCAGGCAGCACACGATTCCAGAAATCCACAGAATCACTAAATTCACCACGGTTCTTACGTTCCAGAAGTAATCTGTCGATGGTGCGTTGGGATAGACCATGGACAGCCTGCAGTCCAACCCGTATTGTCTTGCCAGAGCCACTCCACCTGTTCATGCTCACATTCACATCAGGGTGTACTACTTTCAACCCCAGACGTTTCGCTTCCGAAACATATGCCAGTGTTGAATAGTACCCCCCCTGATTCGAGATGACCGCGGCCATGAACTCCGCAGGATAATGATGTTTCAGATACGCTGCCTGATACGATACCCTGGCATAAGATGCGGAATGAGGCTTGCAGAATGAATAGCCATCAAAGCTCATCATCATTTGCCAGACACGATCAGTATCTTCTATGTCAATATTTCGCTTGCGGCAGCCATCATAGAACTCTTCACGGTAATCTTTGAGCCGAAGCTCCTTATCCTTTTTGGACATCACCTTGCGAAGACCATCTGCTCTGGCATGACTAAAACCCGCCATTGCCACCGCCACCCTGGAAACATCCTCCTGATAAACCATCAAACCAAAGGTTTCATCAAGGACATCCCCCACTGTCGGGTGCAGAGGCAACCATGTTCCACCATGCAAACGGCGAACATACTCTCGTACGAACTCGTTTGCCGCTGGTCGGATAATCGAGGACTGGATCACCAGCTGCTCAAAATCACCGCTGCCGGCCTTCTGTTGCAAAAGCCGCATGGCTGGGCTTTCAATATAAAAGCAGCCCATGGTCGTCCCCCGTGCCACACCGTTCCTGGTACGCGAATCATCCTCTGGGTTCCAGGTTATTTCATCGAGAACAATCCCACTCGCCTGCACAGCGTAAACTGCATCACGAATCACCCCAAGACTGCGGTTACCGAGAATGTCAATTTTTACCAGACCAGCTTCTTCAGTAGCATCCTTCTCCCATTGAATGATAGGCACACCTTTGGCCGCATACTCAACCGGCACATAATTATCTATAGGATTCGGAGTTATTACCACCCCACCTGGATGCACGGAAAGGTAACGAGGAATACCTATAATTTGTCCTGCAAGACGTAGAATCTCTGGCCATGGTGCCGACAGATCATGATCCTGCAGAGAGGCTGTTCCCATTAGCCTTTGCTGCAAACTCTTCTCATCTCCGCCACGTAACCAGGGAATCCGTTTTGTCAGTTGAGATATTTCCGAGCCCGGCATACCAAAAGCCTTGGCTGTCTCCCGAATCGCCATCCGTGGCTGGAAAAAAATATGGTTGCAGACCATTGCCGAATGACCGGCAAAGTCCCCCAGCACTTCGTCTATCACCTCATCGCGTTCATCCCAGGAAAAATCCACATCGATGTCAGGCGGATCAGTCCTTCCTGGATTAAGAAAACGCTCAAAATAAAGATTATACTTCAGTGGACAGACATTCGTTATCTCAAGACAATACGCCACAAGTGAAGCTGCTCCCGAACCGCGACCACAAATTCGCCGTTTTTTGCGCTGACCATCCGCTCCCTTACGATGAACTATATCACGCACTACCAGAAAATATGAAGAGTAGCCCATTTCTTCGATGACACGAAGTTCATGCTCTAGTCTCTCAACGGCAGGTTCTCCGAGGTCATCACCATAACGACGCTGGGCACCTGCATATGCTTTCCTGCGTAAAACAGTTCTCGCATCGCCCTTTTCCGCATATCGCCATGGCGGCATAACAAGATCAGTTTTCGGCCCGGTAAACTTACACTCTGCGGCCAGGATGGCTGTAGCTTCTATTACCTCCGGCCACATTGCAAATCGCTCCTGATATGTCTTTGCCGCCTCTAGCGAATACAGCTCCGCCTGCACCTCACTCGCTCGGAAACTGCTGATACTAGTATTACCCGCAATCGCCCGTAGCAGAAAATAGACATCCCGCTCTTCTCTATTACCAAGGGAGCTATCCGGTGTCGCTACTGCCAATACTCCACATCCGCTTGCCCACTCCCGCAAGGCCCGCCCTGTAGCTGTCGGTCTAGGGCCAAGATCTGCAGCAACAGCTACTCCACTGGTGTGGAGATTTTTTACTAACTCAAGGCCCGAACAAAGCACAAGCAAACCATCGGCATATAGAGGAAGATGTTTATCCAGTTGCAAGGAGCCACAATGTCTCTTGGTTATGATCCTGCAGAGATTACTGTAGCCTATATCATTTTTAACCAGACAGCTTACCAGGCGACCTGTTCCGGGTTCTGAAACTTCAGCGCCTACGATGGGGCGTAACCCTTCCCGCTTGCAGGCCCCTAGAAAGTTCCACATACCGTAGAGATTATTCCGGTCTGTAAGTGCCAGTGTATTATATCCCAGTTCTGCGGCCAGGCGACACAACATGGTGGGTGATGCCGTAGCACGCAACAACGAATAGAAGGAACGAACGCGCAAAGGAATCATTTACTAACCATGACAAAAATCTAATAACTCACGAAAAATCAGTGAAAAACAGTGGATGCCTCATCCTGCTCAGACTCATTACAGAGCTGTCGCCCCATATTTATTACAGCATGACCAAAACGACCACGAATTGTATCCATAGCGCTTAACAACTTTTCCTGCCGCTGCTCCTCTATCCCACTCTCAGCAAAGAGAGAGAGCTGAGGAGACTGTCCATGCATTCGATCACACACCAGCCGTATCCCCCGTAAACGGGTACGGCGCAGCCAGGCCCGATGCAGAGCCATCATGGCCAGTCGTCGCAAGGCAAAGTCACTCCCAGTCCCTTTGGGAATCGAGGCCTGCCTCACCACATGCTTACCATCTGAATAGCGAAGCCATATCCCTACCCGCCGAGTTGCCTGGCATCTGCGACGCAGTTCCCCACCTGCTCTGGAAACCAGATTGTTCACCACTGTCTCCACCTCTTCCCTATCATTGGTGTCTGTGGCAAAACAGTGCTCGAAATCTACAGGTAAAACCTGCTGTTCGCCGTTCATAATCAAACTCGTATCATGGCCGCGACTGACCTCATGTAAATACGTACAGCGGCTGCCAAAAATCACCATCAATTGCCGTTGGCTCAAGGCGGCAAGCTCCCCAATGGTTGCGATATGAAACTCTTGGAGCCTGCCCAACTCTCTGCCATGCAGACCTGGCAACAGAGAAACGGCCAGTGGCGCCAGAAACGCTTCCTCTTCACCGGACGCCACAATATACTCACCAACCGGCTTCACCAAACGCGAAGAAACTTTGGCCACCAATTTACTGGTACCAAGCGTCCATATCGGATTAATACCAAGAGCATTACGCACTTCACGGCGAACCTGCAGCCCTACATCCTGGGCAGGCCCGAATAAACGATGGGTACCGGTCACATCCACGAAGAGATGACCATCCTCCAGGCCATGCTCCACTAATGGGGAATAGTGCTGCACACGCTTCAAGAAACTTGCCATGGCCCGCCGATACAATTCAGTTCTCGGTTGAAGTATTTTGGCATCCCGGCAGAGTCGAGTGGCAAGATTCAGCGCCATACCTTTCCGAACCCCTGACTGGTAGGCCTCTTCACTCATGTCATAGACCACCGCTCGCGCAGCCGCAGGCGGAGCAATAATAAGAGGTCGGCTTTTCAGACAGGTATCCGTGATACGCTCAACAGCGACGGCAAAATCGGCAACATTAAAATGAAGAATAGATCGCTCTCTGTGCATAATGCCACCACACGGCAATCTCAAGCAGAACCTGCCAGAATATTTTGTAATCTCTGCGCGTTCCCTGGGGCCTGAGCCCGCACATGGTTATTGAAGTATATAACGCCACGATCAGCCTGAAGGATTAGCTTACTCAACTCTTGCTGATACCACTGCTCTAATTCCTCAACGCTATAGTCGTAATCAAACTGTTTTTGCATATTACCCGAACGCCAGCCACGAGAGTTACGCCCATGAAAACGCACGTACAACAGGTCTGGATTCGTCACAACGTCAAGCGGCGGAAACAGGCCGGGCAGCTCTGGAGCATCCACCGTTACGAGCGTCACCCGCCGCCGTTCAAGCTCCCTGAAAACACTATCAGCAACCCAGCTGGCATTACGAAACTCTACAGCCACCGGCAGGTCTTCCAGCCCGTCAAGCAAGGCTGCAAGATAACGCCGGTTATCCATACTCCGATCAAATGTCGGTGGCAACTGTACCAGAATGGCAACCAGCCGCCCTCGCAACGGTTCTATACCTTCACGATACATTTTCAACTGGCTCTTCCAGTTATCGTCACGTTCATGCGTCATCGTCCGGGTCAGCTTGGCAGCAAAACGAAAGTGGCTCGGAGCCTTTGCTACCATACGGGCCACCGCTTCTGCTCGAGCCATTTGATACCATGTGTAATTTAACTCCACAGTTGAAAACGTACGTCCATAAAGCTCCAGCATATCCGCAGCTCTGGTGCCAGACGGATAAAACCCACTGTCCACCCACTCAATGTACGAGTACCCACAGGTACCAAACATAAGAGGGCACCATTTTTGGGTTCCAGACACCCTGCCTGGTATAGTCACACACCCTGGGTCGGTGTTCATGATGACGATTCACTTTTGTTAAACAGTGGCCGCTCGGTACGAATCACTCCGACCACCTTACCCTGCACCAGTAGCTCACCAAAGGGATAACGCATTATGGGGTACTCATCATTTTCCGGCCGCATCTCAATATGATCAGAATGAAGAAAAAAACGTTTAACTGTTGCTTCTTCACCATTGACAAGTACAGCCACAATCTCTCCATTTTCTGCATATTGCCGTGGCTCACATATGACCAAATCACCATTCAAAATGCCGGCGTCACGCATGGATTCACCTTTAATACGCAAACAGAAAAGATTATCGCCAGGGAACAGTGCTCCATCGACAATGACTGTGCCATCCCACTCCTGCTGGGCATACATAGGTAAACCAGCAGTGACCTGTCCTATAACCGGCAACTCCCTACTGCGGTTCAGGCTACTACTCGCGCCAGAAGGTACCTGCTCCCCTTCCGGCAGTAACCGAATGGAACGGCTGTAATGCCCCTCCCGTACCAATACACCTTTTTTCTCCAGCTGACTTACAAGCTGAGCGACAGCATTATGGCTCACGCCCATATCCACCGCCGCCTCACGCAGGCTGGGGGCACGGCCATCCTCATCGATTTTCCCTGCCAAATACTCAAAAAAACGCCTTTGCCTGTCGGTTAGTTTCACAACACCCTCCATATGTATATGTACATTTACTTTAATTGTACAACCAACTTACACATTGTCAATATACATTTGCAAATATCATATTCATAATCATGTTGAAAAAGCTCTTCCACGCATATTCAATAACATGCAAAATAGATTGTCATATAATACAGACAGCTCTCTAACTCGAATTTCCATAAAATGTTCAGAAGAACATTCGGGCCAGAGTGTTCTGATAGATCGGGAGTAGCTCACATTGTAAAAAAGTACAGCCTTCACAAGCAATTCAGTGTAAACTTACAGTATGCAGGTTAACAACCATATCACCCATCACACTCTGTGCTTTTTGGCACATCACACTCCTTAACAAATTGATAATGTTTAGAATTACTGATATCCGCAACATAGCAATCCAGATTGAAAAAAATGGAGAGGCCTCATACAGACAGGCTGCCGCACACGTCACAGACCAGAAGCTCAGTGATATTTTCACATGGATGGCAGACGAAGAACAACGCCATCGTGAGTGGTTTGAGGAGTTACAATCCGAGGAAGAGGTGCCTTCTGAGCATGCAGAACTTGAACAGATGGGCAAATCTCTCTTACAGGATATGTTAACGAATCAGACATTTTCGCTTGATCAAGACAAACTCAATCAAACAGCAACTTTTCCGGAAGCCATTGCTCAATCTAAAGCTTTTGAAGAAGACACTATTTTATTCTATCAGTTCCTCCGAGGTTTAATAGACAACGAAGAAACCGCCAAAGAACTCGATACCATCATTGAAGAGGAACGTTTACATGCCCTACGCCTCGAAGAACTAGTCGAAGCCTGCGCCTAAGACGTATTTCGGTATTTCGAGACATATTGATTTCCCCAAAAAAGCATTCATGAAAACAGTACACGGCAAAAGCCTCGATAGCTGGTGTAAGGAAGTACCTGTTTTACTGGACATTCTCTCCTACCGGGAAGCATTCTGGGTTAATCCCGATTTTCACAATGCAGAGAGCGCTCTTCTCGGAACAGGGCTGCTAACTACCCGGATCAAAGAGGCTTCAGAGCGCCTTAAACGCTTTCAGCCTTTTATTGCCCAGGTTTTCCCGGAAACAACCGCTGCCCAGGGTGTAATAGAATCACCTCTGCTGCCAATTCCAACCATGCAGCAGGCCCTTGCAGCCCGATACGACGTAAAACTACCCGGCACCCTTCTGCTCAAGTGCGATCATAGCTTACCCATATCTGGCTCTGTCAAGGCCCGTGGAGGTATCTATGAAGTACTGCACCATGCTGAAAAGCTTGCCATCTCCAACGGGATGCTGACAATCAATGACAACTATACAATGCTTGCTCAGGAACGACTCAAGAAGTTCTTCAGCAGCTACAGCATTGCGGTTGGCTCCACCGGTAACCTCGGGCTCAGTATCGGTATCATGGGAGCAAAATTCGGTTTCCAGGTAACAGTTCACATGTCTTCTGATGCCCGGCAATGGAAAAAAAACCTGCTGAAACAATGCGGTGTAAAGGTTGTCGAGTACTCTTCCGATTATGGGGCAGCTGTCGCTGCCGGTCGAAAACAGGCCGCCAGCGACCCACATTGCCACTTCATTGACGACGAAAATTCCATCGATCTCTTTCTAGGTTATGCAGTAGCAGGAGAGCGACTTGCTGCTCAGCTTGCGGCTATGAACATACTCGTTGACAGAGAACATCCACTTTTCGTCTACCTGCCCTGTGGTGTCGGCGGTGCACCTGGAGGAATAACCTTTGGCCTGAAGCAGATCTTTGGAGACAATGTACATTGCCTTTTCGCCGAACCAACCCACTCTCCCTGCATGCTGACAGGCCTCTGCACAGGCCTGCATGATAAAATATCAGTACAGGACATTGGGCTTGATAACGCCACGGCAGCAGATGGGCTGGCGGTAGGCCGACCATCTGGATTTATTGGCAGCACCATGGCAGGCTTGATCAGTGGCGTTTTCACTGTCAGCGATGAAGAGATGTTTCAGCTACTTACTCTACTTGCTGATCATGAGGACACTCTTATGGAACCATCGGCTCTCGCTGGTATGGTCGGTATGGTGCGTATACTCTGCTCGCCTGATTATCTTAATCTGCATAATCTGTCAGATCAAAATATGCGGCAGGCAACCCACATCGCCTGGGGCACAGGAGGCTGTATGGTCCCACATCATGAAATGTCAAAATACTATCACAGAGGCCAGCAAAACCAATAAAAAACAGCGTGAAAGTGGTATAGTATTAGTAAAGGACACGACAAGATTTTCGTGCAATATCCGCTCTGCAGCCCCCATGACAAAATTATCACCTGCAGGTTATATCTAACAGTATAATTTGCTACAGCTAAGAGTACATCTCTACAGACCAGCTCCTGCAACTCTCTCCACACTTGCTCATCAACACATTTATATTTAAGCAAGTACGACACCACATTCGCTCCATTTAGCCCCCTTAGTAGCAGAAATAATGATCGACAATGACACCATCTAATAGCTAGCGACACATCTTCTTCCCAAAGCCATTTCCAGGATTATTTCCCCCCATATATGCGTTAGGATGAAACGTTTTGCGCATAATACAGATACCACTCGGTAGCAGTTTTTGACGGTTTTTTAGCAACATAGCAAGAAATAACCACTGACAGGTATGCTTGATAAACCTTTCTTTCAGAAAAAAATGATGAAAAAACTATTGTTGAAGAAATATTCCCGAAGTACTAGAAAACAGTAGCACTTTAAAGAAAGTGGTTATGTGATTAAACCCAAAAAGGTTTCTCAGGAGATAAAAAAACATTGCGTTGCGTTCTTTGATTGACTAACATCGCTTCCCTTCAATGAAGGGCATGGATTTTAATGCTCGATTATTTAGCAAAAGTAAGAAAAGAGTCTGAAATACAAGCGATTTTTTTTTATCTCCGTGTTGCCCACTTTCCTGTTTGTTGCATGCGTATAACATTGCCCAATCAGGGCCAGAAAAACACCACATTTACGGAGTTCAAGATGACGGACAAAAAAACGGATACAAAAGACCGCTGGGAAGACGACGTCTGGGGACAAGATTCATTAATGAAACGCTCCCATATCAACCAGGACACATATCTCAACTGCTGGTGTCCTCATTGCGAAAAAGCTCTCAATGAGGGTGAAAAAGCCGTTTTCCAAATTGTCAATAATCAGGGTGAAGTTGGAATCAGCAAGGTAACTCCCAGTCTCAATGTTCTTGATCGGGAAGCTACCATCCATGTGGAAGATGATGAAGAACTCGCTGATGTGCGTTGTCCCCATTGCGAAGTATCTCTTATTGAGCCGGACCAACTCTGCATACAAGATGGATGCAAAATGATGAAGTTTAACGTTTCTGTATCCAATTCGATAAAATTACAACTCATCGTTTGCATTCGTCGCACTTGCCGCTGGTACGTAATGAGCGATGAGGACAATGAACGACTCATTTTAAGGGATAGTCATGAGTGGTAACATCCAAAAACGCAGGAACTGGACCCGATCGTTGTTAATTATACTGCTTATCGCAGTAATTGGTGCTGTCATCGGCAGTCTGGCTGACACGAAGGCAGTAACAACTGACCGGGTTTATTTACGAAGTTCTGCAGGTGCTGTCCTTTTTGATCATGGGAAACACAGCAGTTCAGCTGATTCATGTGCAACCTGCCATCATGACCTGTATGCATCTGAGCAGACGACCTCCTGTGCAGAATGTCATGATGACGACTTCACAGCTGCTGATGTCAGCCACACCGAATTAAAAGAATTTCACAATCGTGATTGTACTACCTGCCATGAGCAGGTCATTGAAGATGACCAAGCCGCTTCTTGCAGGGAGTGTCACCCCGGTATGCAACCTGAGGAGAAAAACACCCTCAGCTGCACCGAATGTCACGATGACGATTACACACCGGATATGATGACGCATGATGAGTATCTTGAAGTAAGTGACCATGCCTGCCTGGGATGCCATGCACCCCAATCAGTATCCGAAGTTTACCATACAAACTGCTCAAGCTGCCACCTGGAAACTATTCCAGACAGATTCACCGATGCGGGTGGAGAACTGTTGTGCGGGGCATGCCACTTACCATGAGGATGTAGTCATGCAGGGACTGTTGAAATTGTTTAGAAAAAAACCGATGATGCCCAGCTTAACCAGTTACGATCAGGTCATCCGTCAAGTTGAGGACCCGGAGCAAGTGGTAATCCCGCTGGATTACCCCGGCCGCGTTCGTTATATCCCTACGATTGAGACCGGAGATACCGTCCGCAAAGGTCAGGTCATTGCGAAATCACGAATCGGCAATTGCGTTTGCGCCTCCATCAGTGGTACGGTCCAGGACATAACCTCTGTATGGACAGCCCAGAGCCATCACTCCGCAGCTATTGTCATAAAAAATGATGGTGGTCAGCCCATGACTCCTGAGGAACTTTTTGATGGGCCAGTTCCTGCCGGAGACCTGCAAGCATCACTAGAGAGAATGCGCGCAGCAGGAGTTGCACCTCCCTGGGCTCTGTCCGGACGCGAGTACCAGGAAGAGGGTGAAATTGATGATCTTCCTCCAGTAAAAGCAGTCATCATAACTGGTATCAGACAAGAGACAACCATTGTCACCTCTGAGCTTCTTCTTGAGCAAAATGCTGACAAGGTCGTCGAAGGATTGAAGTGGGTTCGCGCAGTTCTCCCCGAGGCCCGCCTCTGTCTTACCGCTCCTGAGCGTCTTCGTCCGATCGCAGAACAAAAGCTCAGTGACCTGGCAGAAATAGCATTTCTGCCCACCAAATACACCGGTCGAATTGAGCGGGAAATTGTAACTCAGCTTCTTGGTCACCGCATACCAAATCGCGACAGTTACCGTCTGCACGGTATTGCTGTTCTAGATGTGGAGTATCTTCTGGCATTAGTCGACGCACTTGCAGGAAAATCTCCTCTTACACAGAAATGCCTAACTATAAGCGGTACGGATATTGATACCGCTGTGACTGTACGCTTTCCGCTTGGCAGTTCAATAGAGCATATACTTGCAAGTGTGGGGTTGAGTATTGCAAACTACACTCGACCGGTGGTTGGGGGACCGATGATGGGATTTGCACAATATTCGGACAAAACTCCTCTCACATATAACAATGGTATCTATCTCGTTGCCGAGGATATAGCACCCTTTGACACGATTGCACCATGTATAAACTGTGGTAGATGTACCCGTGTATGCCCTGTGGACATCCAGGTTCACCTGGTCAATCGAATGATTGAGTTTGGCCAGTATGAATCAGCAGAAAAGCTTCACCCCGACGCATGTCACGAGTGCGGACTATGCGCCAGCGTGTGCCCAGCAGAACGGCCCATTGTTCAACTACTCCATTTCTCCAATCATGAAATGGTACATGGTGAACGATACAACTGGATCACCGGAGACAATTCATGAAAGAAATAAAAATGTTCGAGCAATCGTCCTCAACCCAGAATCATATGCTCGATGTTGCAGTCGGCCCACATTACCGCCTGGGTAACGGACTGGCAGAAATATATCAACGCTGGGCCATTGCTTTGGTTCCTGCAATGGTGGCAAGTTTTTTCTTTTTTGGCCCAGCTGCCCTCAGGGTGTTCTGCCTCTGTATATCGTTTTCTGTAATCATTGATGCGCTATCAGAAAAACTGGCACCATCACGTGACCTTACCTCCAACTGGAGCAGTGTCAGCCTGAGTTTGCTTCTCGCCTTTATGATGCCGCTCAATGCACCCTGGTGGCTGATTTTTGTTGGTTGCTTCCTCATGGTAGTAGCGGGTAAAAAGTTTTTTGGAGGTGTTGGAGCTTACCCGGCCCAGCCAGCAGTTCTCGCTCTGGCTATCCTTCAGCTTTCCTGGCCCGACCGTATGGATAATACCGGTGCTCTAAAAGACCTTGACTGGTCAGTCACAATGGTCGAGCCACTGAGAATGATTAAGTCCTTAGGAGCCACAGCCGAATCGCAATATCACTGGCTGGACCTCCTGCTCGGACGTCAGGTAGCGGGCACAGCCGACGGTATGGTTCTCTTCATAGTGATAGGGGGAATATTCCTCCTTGCACTGCGTGAAATTCAATGGCAGCTCCCTGTAGGTTTTTTTGCTGGCCTGCTTGCCACAGCAACGCTGCTCCATTTGTCTGATCCATCAACCTTCGCATCACCCATGTTTTATCTGTTAAGTGGTGGAACCGTGTTTATGGGTCTGTTTCTCATTACCGACCACACAACCTCACCGGTGAATAAACTGCCGATGTTTCTCTATGGAATCCTGGCAGGTGTCCTGCTCATGCTCATCAGAGGCTACTCAAAACATGTAGATGGCATCGTTTTTGCCGTACTTCTTGTAAACCTCTGCTTTCCACTTCTGGACATGATTAAATCGAAAGTTAAGGGAGTAAAAGATGTCTGAGATCACACGCATGGTCGTCGTGCTTTCCCTGATAGCAGGAGTCTGCTCTGCGGCACTCACAGCAGCCAACGTCCTGCTGGCGCCGCAAGTGGACAAACAGACCGACTTTTATGTCAGGGGACCAGCACTTGAGAGGCTCTTTGACAAGCCGGCTAACGAAGTTCTGGGCAACAAGGTGATCATTGAACTTGAAGATCAGGCCATTCCGGTATTCTTTACGACGAAAGACCAGAAAGTGTCTACCCTGGCTGTCGAGGCCATAGGCAAAGGCGGCTTTGGTGGTGACCTGAAAATCATGGTTGGTATTGATCTTGATGCTCAGCGTATGATTGGAATGGAAGTTGTAAGCCACAGCGAAACTCCCGGCCTGGGTGCACGAATCGAAGAAATCGCATTCCGCCGCCAGTGGCAGGGGTTATCGACCGATAGCGAGCTGGCTTTATCTAAAGATGGAGGAACCATTGACTCCATTAGTGGCGCCTCTACCACCTCAGGAGCCGCAGTTCGAGGCACCAATGAAGTACTCGTATTTGTTCGTGACCACAGAGATACAATTCTGCAATCTATCTCAGAGCTTCAAAAGGATTCATAACCATGGCACAGAATTTTTCTACAACATTGACTGCAGGACTGTGGAAACGGATACCGCCGTTTCGCCTGGTCCTCGGTCTATGCCCGTCTCTTGCGGTTACCATGTCTGCAGAGAATGGGCTTGGTATGGGACTTGCCACAGCGTTCGTACTCATTTTATCTAATGGGGCGATCTCAGCTATGCGAAATGTCATTCCAAGTAAAGTGCGTATAGCTTCCTACATTGTGATCATTGCCACCCTGGTCTCCATTGTTGAGATACTCATGAAAGCCTACTTCTTCCCGCTTTCAGAGCAACTTGGTATTTATATTCCTCTCATCGTGGTCAACTGTATCGTGCTTGGGCGTGCTGAAGGTTTCGCCTCAAAAAATCCACCACTTATTTCAATGGCTGATGGACTGAGTATAGGTGCAGGTTATGCTCTGTCTCTTACACTCATCGGGTCTGTTCGTGAAATATTTGGGGCTGGCACATGGTTTGGCACACAGGTGTTCGGAGACTCTTTCGAACCTATGGCCTTTCTCGTTTCTGCGCCGGGAGCATTTGTCACCATCGGCACAATCCTTGCTCTCCAGAACCTTTTCTCTCGCTGGCGCGGTGAGAAATTCATACAGGGGTAAAGATATATTATGGATCTCATCTATCTGGCTATTTCAGCAACGTTTGTTAATAATATCCTGCTCGCCCAGTATCTTGGAAACTGCCCGTTCCTAGGGGTCTCCAAAAAACTGGAAACAGCTCTGGGTATGGCAGCGGCAATCGTCTTTGTTACACTTCTTGCCTCTGTCTTCACCTGGTCGGTATTCACCTATGTGTTACTCCCGTATGATCTGGAATTTCTCAAGACACTGAGTTTTATCCTGATTATTGCATCTCTGGTTCAACTTGTTGAGATCATACTCAAAAAGAAAAGCAGGACGCTCTACAATGCACTCGGAGTTTACCTCCCACTGATTACCACCAACTGTGCAGTTATGGGTGTGGCTTTACTCATCGCCAAAAATGAGATGGCCTTTATCGAGATGCTCGTTTTTGCAGGAACCAGTGCTCTCGGATATGGCATCGCCCTTATCTTGTTTGCAGGTATTCGTGTCCGATTGCAAATCTCTGCAGTACCCCACTCTATGCAGGGTACCGCAATCGCCCTTGTGACTGCCGGCATAATGGCTCTTGCTTTTATGGGCTTTCAGGGAATGGCCTAATAAGGCCGAGAGGGATAAAGGAGAATTATTGTGATTTTACCAGTACTCCTGTTAGTCGGAATCGCCTTAGTGGCGGCTATTATTCTCGGCATAGCAGCAAGAGTTTTTCATGTAGAAGAAGATCCACGAATCGAAGCTGTGGCAGACCTCCTGCCTGGCGCCAATTGCGGTGGTTGCGGACAGGCTGGCTGCAGCTCGGCAGCTGAGGCAATGGTCCTGGGTAAGATACCTGTCAACTCATGCGTGGTTGGTGGTACTGAAGCTGCTGAAGCTATAGGTGCGTTCCTTGGATATGACGTATCGGGAGCTGAGCCTTCTCTAGCCTGTGCGACATGCGAAGGTGGCTACCGGGCAGCTCGTAAATACAACTACTCCGGCTTGCAAGATTGCCGTGCCGCTCTTCAGCTTTATCATGGTTTCATTCGCTGCGAGAACGGCTGCCTTGGACTCGGGTCCTGCCGAAGGGCGTGTCGTTTTGGTGCCATTGAGATGAGCCCTGAAACCGGGCTTCCTATTTTTCATGTAGATCGCTGTGTTGGTTGCGGAAGTTGTGTTGCTGCTTGTCCAAAGGGTATTATAAATTTGGTGGGTGAAACAACCAAAATCCTGCATTGGAATCAGTACACTCAATGTCTGTCACCATGCCGACAACGATGTCCCGCCCAGATTAATATCCCTAAATACCTCGCACATGCTCGAAAAGGTGAATTTGGTGCAGCCTTAATGACCGTAAAGGCTAATAACCCTCTTGCAGTAGCCACTGGCCGTGTCTGCCCTGAGCTCTGCGCCACCGAATGTCGACGTCAAACGCAGGATGACCCTCTTGCCATCAATGCCGTTAAACGTTTTGTTGCCGACTGGGAACGAAAAAGTGGAGAAAGGCTACAGGTGCCTGTAGCCCCGGCCACAGGTAAGAAAATTGCAATCGTTGGTGGCGGTCCTTCCGGACTCTCAGCAGCATATTATCTTGCACGCCTTGGTCACGAAGTCGAGATTTTTGAACAGATGCAAAAACTTGGTGGTATGCCCCTCTACGGTATTCCCGAATACCGATTATCTGAGGAGCAGTACAACTGGGATATTAACGGAGTTATGGAACTCGGTGTTAAGGCCCACACTGGCGTCACTTTAGGAAAAGACATAACCATCACGTCCCTCAAGGCCGTAGGCTTTGATGCTGTATACCTCGCCTTAGGCTGTTGGTTTGGACGTTTACTTCCTTTTGAAGGCAAAGAGTTAAACGGAATTTACAGCGGTATTGATTATCTCAGACGTTTCCACACTGATGAAGATATCATCACCGGTAAACGATTTGTCATTATCGGAGCCGGTAACGTTGCCATGGACTGTGCCCGTTCAGCACTTAGGGCAGGAGCAGATGATGTTCTCCTCATTTTCCGTTTTTCTAGGGATCTGATGGAAGCCAATGCCCATGAGATCACAGATGCTGAAAATGAAGGCGTTCGAATGCGATGCCTTGTTTCTCCTGTTCGTTTTGTCGGTGAAGACGGTCAATTAACTGGTATAGAAGTAGAAGAAGTTACCTTGAAAGATAATCCTGGCAGGATGCCGGACGTATTCCCTGTCGAAGGTTCCAAGGAAATTCTACCGTGTGATGTCGTCATTCAAGCTGTTGGCCAAGCCACCGATCTTGATGCAATTGTGGAATCAGACGGTATTGAAAAAACCCGTTTCGGCACCATTGAAGCCAAAGAAGAAACCTTGCAGACCAACATTCCTGGAGTTTTTGCAGGCGGTGACTGCTTTACCGGCCCACGCCTTTTGGTTGAAGCCGTTGCAGGTGGAAGGTTTGCTGCCCGTTCTATTCATTACTATGTTACTGAGGGTGAAATTCCACCTATCGAAGACAGGCAACGCGAGATGATGCCTCCTGCTCTTGTCGACTCTCTGGTTAACGTGTCACCGATGTCAACAAGCGCAATAAAACCTATAATTACCATGGATGAGCGAATGAGTACCTTCAGGGAAGTTGAAGGTACAATAACAGAGAAACAATGCCTTACTGAAGCAAGTCGTTGTTTGAACTGTGGTATATATTGCTACGATCAGGATGAATCAGCCCCGTCCCTTTCAGGTAAACGTGCCACAACCTCTTGCCCCAATGAGCCACACATAATGGAAAAGAAACGGAGCGCTCCTGTTGAATAATATTTAACAACTGCGTCACACTATACACAAAAGGGCCTATGGTAGAATTTCTAATCCATAGGCCCTTTTGTGTTATTTTCTCTCGTCACTCAGTATATTTTCAACCGAGCGAACGCACCAACCTGCCAAACCCGCCAGGAATAGTTCCGGATGACCAGAATGCCCTGCCCTGCTTATAATCAACAAACCAGTACCCCCCAGGCTTCCGCCGCGCTTCAACAAATATAAAAGGTTGATTCTTAGAAAAGCACGGATGTAGATGCATAGTCTTTTCATTCGGCTCATTTTCCATCAGAGACATTGCCTCCTCAATGGTTGGCATCCTCCAGTCATTGTAACCAGCAAAGCCCTTTTCCTGGACCGTTTCTATATCTCTGCGTATATGCCGAATAGAGTGGATATCGAGCCCCCCGCGTTGCCACATGAGTTTGGTTTTCATGTCGATCACAGTACGTTCATCACCTGTGTCCACAAGGCAATTGTCAAAGCGGCCTGCAGGATTATATTCTGAGTCATAAAAATTCCATTTTTTAATCAACTCACCAATATTCTCTTCCTGTATAAACGTTGATTCAATTGGCAATATCACAATTTCACCGGTATATGAAGCGACGCTTTGCGCAGGCAGGGTAGGTCCCATATCCTCAATATCGTCATCCTCTGAAATAGGTACAACCAGCGATGAGTTTCCACCATCAAGAACATTTTTAATTAACCATTCGCGTATCTGATCATTGATACCAAAACTCTGCTCAAAAAGTGCCACTGAACCTTGTTCAGAAACACAACTTTTCATCATTGCCATTGGTGCCTTGATTTCAGCCACAACCTTAGCATGTTTTACAGCCCGCTCCATAAGACACAATTTGGGAGTATCACCCCAGTCATCAATGAAAAAATAGTAGACACACTCATTATTATTACGAACCCTCTCACGTCCCCCCCAAGACTCGAATGTCCCAAATGACATCTCCGGACTCATCTCCCAATCGATCGGACTAATAACTGTATCTCCAACTTTGACCTTGTGAAACATTCCCATGATAGCTCCTTGTAGTACGCTGAGTATTACCTTCTTTCGACTTCTTTCCAGGTAACACTTTCCTCCTGACAATAAACTGAGGTATACTGGTTGTCAGATACCACCAATCCAATGATGAATTTACAGACCTAATTAAATAAATAATAATTATTCCCAACAATGTCCAAAAATAATTTATCCAAGGTTACGAAAAGAGGATACCCACTTCCTTTAGGGGTTACTGTACTCAATGAGGGTATCAATTTTTCCCTTTTTTCCAGACACGCCTCTCAAGTTACGCTCGTGATTGACCGAATAGAACGTAGCGACGACAAACCTGTTCGATATGAGATTCCACTCAAGCAGACAGAAAACAAGACTGGAGATATCTGGCATATATTACTTGAGACTACGCAGACAGGCTTCTGCTATGGCTACCGGGTATATGGGACAGGGGATAAGGCAGGATGTGTTTTTAATTCGGAAAATATCCTTATCGACCCCTATTGTCAGTCACTCAGCCCGAGGAAATGGGGAGAGATTTCCAAATTTGGGAAAGCACCTTGTTGCCGCATACTCAACCATGATTTCGACTGGGCGAATGACAGACCTCTCAAAACCCCTCTTTCCCAAACTGTCATTTACGAGCTCCACGTCCGAGGTTTTAGCAACGAAGATACCTCTTCACCAGCGACCTCCGGCACCTATCTTGGAATTATTGATAAAATACCTTATCTCAGGCAGTTAGGCATAACAGCAGTTGAGTTGATGCCAATAACAGAATTCGATGAAAATGATAGTGCATTCTATGACCCGGAGACTGGTCAACCCCTTAAAAACTTCTGGGGATATAATCCGGTCTCCTTTTTTGCACTCAAATCAGGTTATGCGCAGCAGCCAGACAAACATGTAAATGAATTCAAAAGTATGGTTAAGGCACTGCATGAGGCTGGAATCGAAGTCATACTTGATATTGTGTACAACCACACGGGTGAAAGCGGCTACGACGGGATAACCAGCAGTTTTAGAGGGCTCGACAACCCAGTCTACTATCTACTGGATTCTGAGGACCAGGCATATCTCAATTACTCCGGTTGCGGTAATACCTTGAATTGTAATCACCCTATTGTGCGGTCACTCATTCGGCATTCTCTGCGCTACTGGGTAATGGAAATGCATATTGACGGGTTCAGGTTTGACCTCGCCTCAATTCTTGGTAGAGACCAGGAGGGGAATGTTCTGCCTAATCCTCCAATGATTGAGATCATTGCCGAAGACCCCATACTTCGCGATACAAAAATCATTGCTGAAGCTTGGGATGCAGCCGGTCTGTACCAGGTGGGCTCATTCTCAACAGATTCCCGTTGGGGAGAATGGAATGGCAGATTCAGAGATGATATCCGCTCATTCATGGCAGGACACAGTGGTATGGTGACACGCCTCGCAACGAGAATTGCTGGCAGTTCTGACCTGTATCAATCCAGCCACCGTAGTCCTCTGAACTCCATAAATTTCATAACCAGTCACGATGGATTTACTCTTCATGACCTGGTCAGCTATGACCAGAAAAACAACCTCAGCAACGGAGAGAACAACAGGGACGGAGATTCTCACAATATTAGCTGGAACAGTGGTCACGAAGGCCCTTATCCACCAGCAGATGTCCAGCAACTGAGGAATCGCCGCATACGGTCAATGTTCATTATTCTCATGATTTCTCAGGGTGTACCCATGATTACTGCTGGAGATGAATTTGGCAGAAGCCAACAAGGCAACAACAATGCCTGGTGCCAGGACAATCCAATCAGCTGGTTAAACTGGCAATTCTCGGGAACAAACCATGAGCTACTGAGGTTTTGTCGGCAAAGCATCGAGTTACGCAGGAGACATCCGGTTTTTCGACGAGAAGAGTTTTTCCCAACCACAACTTCTGGAAGCAACGTTGAAAATGAGGTCAGCTGGCAGTACCTTTCTCCAGATCAACACAACTGGTCCGAAGATTGTCATGGCCTTGGTGTACTACTGCACGGTAGTCGTAAAGGCCAGCCTCGGGATGATGATTTTTTTATCATGCTGAACGGCAATCAGATGCAAGACCTCACCTTCACGCCTCCCCCAGTTCCGCAAAACTCAAAAAATCGTCAATGGCACCTGATTGTAGATACATCAGCCAAACCTCCAAAGGATATAATGCTTAAGGGGAACATTTTAGACATGAAAGATTTTGCTACTATTTTAGTCCCACCATTTACTGTTAAAATTTTGCAATCACTGCCCAACGTTAGTTAAGAAAAATACCACTAGAGAACGCTTATCGTAAAACTGCTGAAGCTCCTTTTAAAACAGACAAAAACTTTGGAAGTGTCAACCACTTGTGTTACTATCTACCGCTGACAAGCTACTATCTGAACGCTGACTAAACAGCCTTACCCTATTACAGATTATGCTCTTTCCCCTACCACCTCACAATAATCCCGACCCAACCTTTTTAATCCTTGGAGATTCACTGGTTGCTTGGTTTAACTGGCAAAAACGCATTCCCCATTTCAAAATTCACAACTGCGGCGTTCCTGGAGCCACCACTAATGAACTGCTGCTGACTATTCCTCGACTTAAGACAAACTACACCTCTCCTCAGCTCATAATGCTCATGATTGGCACCAATGATGTCATCATGAACAACTATGAATTCTTAGATGATTTCAAAAAGGTTATTATTTTTCTTACCAAGAACTATCCTAGTGCAGAATTACTGGTATGCAGCCTGTTACCCATACGATATAACGGTCTGGGGAAAAAAGTCATCACTAATGTTAATACCAATATAGAGATTGTTTGCCGCAAGACAGGTTGCTGTTATATTGATGTTTATTCAAAGTTTCTCCTTACGGGGGGCCCCTTGTTTCAGGAGGATGGCGTGCATATTACAGATACTGGTTATGAGGTCTGGGCAAGAACAGTACTCGAGCACATTGCCTTTCTCCTGGAAAATGATTAACCTCTGCCGCGGTATTGAAAAAATCACTTATTTATTCCAGGAGAAACCATGCTTAAACGAACTACATTTCATTTAGCTGCTGCCGCTATATTGCTTTTATCAGGTAATGCAGTGTATACGGCGCAGGCTCAGGTTACCAGTGGTACTGTCCTCGAAACTATGGACGCTGCGGGCTATACCTATCTGTATATCGACAATGGTATAGCTAAAGAGTGGGTGGCCATACCTCAGTCTCAGGTCTCTACCGGCGATAAAGTCAACTATGATCAGGGCATGGCAATGAAAGATTTTCATTCAAAATCCCTCGATAGAACCTTCCCATCTATTATATTCTCTGCTGGCCTGGTTCCAGATAATGATACTGCAAACGTATCGGAGGACACTGCCCCAGCCACGGCTGACTCTTTTGCTGAAGCCGTATCACGTGAAAAGCAGATGGCTCCAGCTGCTGCCCCCGTAATGGCAGAAACCAGCGGGGGTAGTACAGGAGCAATTGTTCCCTTTGCCGAGATCGTAGTAGAGAAGGCACCCGGTGAAAACAGCTATACCGTTGAAGAAATATTTACTCAAGCTGAAGACTTACAAGGCAGCACCATCCGCTTGCAGGGAAAAGCAGTCAAATTCAACGCAAATATCATGGGCCGGAACTGGGTGCACCTTCAGGATGGCAGTGGTAACCCGATGGACAATACCCATGATCTTGTTGTCACCACAAACGAAACAGTCGCCACTGGCGACATAGTCATTTTAGAGGGAAAACTCGCCGCTAATAAAGATTTTGGGGCTGGTTACAGTTACGCTGCCATAATAGAAGAAGCCCAGATCATCCAATAGACGGGAGTATTGATAATGCACGTTGTTCTGGTCGGGCCCGGAGCCCTTGGCTGCCTGCTTGCGTATAGGCTCACCACGGGTGATATACATAATGAACATCGTTTTACTCTTCTCGATCATAATGCTGCCCGCGCCAGGGAGCTTTCTACTCGGGGGCTTATATACGAACAAAACGATTACAAAGACACGCAACGTGTTGTAACGTCCTCTTCTCCAGACGAAACTGGCCGAGCTGACGTGGTTATTTTATGCGTTAAATCATACGATATTGAAGCGTGTCTTCGTTTATGTTCTCCTTTGCTCACCCCAGACAGTTTGCTGTTGTTCATGCAGAACGGCGTAGCTCACCTTGAAGTGGAGCTGTCCAAAAACCTTGGCACTCCGGCCTACGGCACAACAACGGAAGGAGCCAACCTCGCTGGTCCAGGTCATGTTCGTCATGCCGGTAAAGGTTTGACCCAGTTCGGTTTCCTCAATCCCGTCTCACAAAAAGCAGCGCATCAATTGCAGGAAGTTACAGATCTTTTCAACGAAAGTGGTCTGAAAGCACGACTCTCCAGCGATATTCTCTCCCGTCTCTGGACCAAGCTCATGGTCAATACAGGTATCAACGGCCTGACAGCAACACTTGGATGCACCAATGGAGAACTTCTAACTCTACCGGGCATCACTGAACGTATGTCTCGCCTTGTGGCGGAAGCTCAACGTGTTGCCAGAGCCAGTGACATTGTTGTCCCGGATGATTCATATCAGATAACTGAGGATGTCTGCGAAAAAACAGCAGCTAATATCTCATCAATGCTGCAGGACGTCCGCTCTAAAAGGCGCACTGAAATCGATGCTATCAATGGCGCAGTAGTCACTGCTGGCAGAAAACTCGGCCTTGACACTCCGGAGAACATGAATCTGGTTTTACAGGTAAAAGAGATCGAACAAGGCTACATCAAAGGATAGCCCACAGATACCTTTTCAGCTGCAAACAGCTCTCAGGAACATTATGTTGAAAATGCAACCAACTGAAGTCGGATTTGATTTCGACGGGGTGATAGCCAACACGGCAGAGGCATTCATTCGTATCGCTTGTGAACAGTATAACTACTGTTCATTTACGATTGAAGATATTACCAATTTTCAACTGGAAGAGTGTATAGGTCTCCCCTCTACACTGGTTGAGAAAATCTTTCTTGATATTCTTCATGACTCACTCTCCACTGGCCTGCTTCCCATGCCAGGTGCGGTTGATGTTCTAAATAAGCTCTCAGCTCACGCACCTATCACTGTTATTACTGCCCGCCATCTTCAGCAGCCGGTAACAGACTGGTTTGACAGTTTTTTCCCGGAATCCACTAAAAATGCCATAGAGCTGGTTGCCATGGGCGATCACGATGACAAATTGCGATATATACAGGCTCATCAACTGAAATACTTTGTCGACGACAGGGCTGAGACCTGTAATATGCTTGCCATGGCACAAATACACCCCCTGGTCTACTCACAGCCCTGGAACAGAAACAGGCACAGCCTGACAACGGTGGAAAGCTGGCAGGATATCCATAACCTTTTGGATTTTGATTAACCCTCTTTATTGCAAACATATTTAGCCAATGAAATGCCCCAACTGTAACAGTACTCTTGAAGTGTACAGAAATCCGACACCAACAGTCGACATCATTATTGAAATAGATAAGCAAATCGTCTTGATAGAGCGTAAAAACCCACCATTTGGATGGGCCTTACCTGGTGGGTTTGTTGACTATGGCGAATCTTATGAGACAGCGGCACTCCGGGAAGCACAGGAGGAGACCGGCCTTATTGTAAGCAATCTACAACAGTTCCGCACCTACTCTGAGCCTGATCGTGACCCGCGGCAGCATACTGCCTCTACCGTGTTTATAGGTACGGCAACAGGGAAGCCACAGGCTGGAGATGATGCAGGAAAAGCAGAACTGTTCACCGAAGACACCCTTCCAGACCTTGCTTTTGACCATGCGAAAATCCTGGCGGACTACTACACAACAAAAAAAGAACTAACTCAAAGCTAAGGCCTTTAAAAAACGTCTGTAATTAATACAAAAAAAGGATTTTCTCAATAAAGAGAAAATCCTTTTTTTGTTTCAAAATAGAGCCTTTAACACCATATAACTAACCAGACCCGCCCCGGCAGATCCATACATCATAAGTCATGGAACGCAATCACTGCCGTACTTTCGTGCAATCAGCCAGAAAGTCGTAATTCCTATCGCACCAGAAATTAACAGGAAGATCAGATCTGTCATAGCTCACCTATAGCCTGATTATTATATCGACATGTTAGACAGTTAGATTATCCCCGTACCCGAATCCCCGTTTTTTTACGAAGGCGGATTGATTTAGGAGTAACCTCTACAAGTTCATCATCGTTTATATAAGCAATGCACTCTTCCAGTGACATTACAACCGGTGGTGTCAGAACAACAGCCTCATCAGATCCGGAAGCACGCACGTTCGTCAATTTCTTACCCTTTCCAGGATTGACAATCATGTCAGTTGAGCGGGCATTTTCTCCTATGATTTGACCAGCATAAAGAGGAAAACCTGCGCCCAGGAAAAGCCTGCCCCGATCCTGAAGATTAAAGAGTGCATACGCTACAGAATTGCATGCCTCTTTTACCACCATCACCCCGTTTGAACGATTAATAATATCACCCGCATAAGGACCATACTCATGAAAGACATAACTCATCATCCCAAGTCCTTTGGTATCGGTCATAAATTGTGAACGATAGCCGAGAAGCCCACGGGTCGGAATATTGAAAACCATACGAACCATGCCATTCTGAGTACCCATCTCCTTCATAGTACCCTTCAACTTACCAAGCTTTTCAATAACAGGTCCCTGGAACTGCTCATCAACATCAACCGTCAACTCCTCATACGGCTCAAACAGTTTCCCTTCCTCTTCTCGCATGATGACCTGTGGGCGGGTAACCTGAAACTCATATTGCTCGCGACGCATCTTCTCAATCAAAATAGAGAGGTGCAACTCGCCTCGGCCTGACACCTTGAAACCGACAGCATCAGTAAGGTTTTCATACTGCAAGGCCACATCTGCCAAAGTTTCGCGCTGAAGCCGTTCTTCGATATGCCGTGATGTAACGAACTTTCCTTCTTTCCCTGCAAACGGAGAGTCATTAGGGATAAAATTCATGGAGATGGTCGGAGGATCTATAGTGATAAGCGGCAATGGACGTGGATCGTCAACATCAGTGAACGTGACTCCAACGGTGACATCTTCCATTCCAGCAATAGCCACAATCTCCCCTACACCAGCCTCCTCCACAGCCACCTTTTCATCCCGCTCAAAACGAAAAATCTTTGAAATACGGATTGGCTTAATAGAACCATCACGCCTTGCTACGGCAATAGGCTGATTGATTTTCATAGTACCGTTGACAACTTTACCAATACCAAGACGACCAAGATATGGTGAATAGTCGATAGTACCAACCTGCATCTGCAGGGATGCTGCATTATCGCCGACAGGTGCCGGGATATGCTTGATGATCATCTCGGAGATCGCCTGCATATCGCCACCATCCTCCACCTTGTCATCAAGGTTAATAACGCTGTAGCCCTGCTTTGCAGAAGCGTACACCACGGGAAAGTCAAGAATATCATCTGGGGCGTTAAGTTTCACAAAAAGATCGAAGACCTGATCCACAACCCAGTCACACCTGGCTGCAGGCTTGTCTATCTTATTGATAACAACAATGACCGGCAGGCTGTTTTCCAATGCTTTTTTCAGAACAAAGTAGGTCTGTGGCATCGGCCCTTCCTGAGCGTCAACCAACAACAACGCACCGTCAGCCATACGAAGAACACGCTCCACCTGACCACCAAAGTCGGCGTGGCCGGGAGTGTCGATAATGTTGATCGAATAGTCACCAAAAGCATAAGAGCCGTTCTTGGAGGTAATGGTAATACCACGTTCACGCTCCAGATCCATGGAGTCCATCAATCGTTCAGACACCTGCTGGTTTTCACGGAACATCCCAGACTGTTTGAATAGCTGATCAACAAGAGTGGTTTTACCGTGGTCAACGTGGGCGATGATGGCCACATTACGAATTTTACTTTGTTCCATTATGTATCCTTACATAGTACTGCCGGCCGCTTAAGCGACTAGAGACTTAATTACCATATGCACTGTGCGTACAGTTGAAAAGAAAAAAGCACTCGGAGCGAGTGCTCTGAAGGCTGCGCTTTCATTTTTCACAGCAAAAGATATAGATTATAACCCAACTTTAAGACATACGCAAACTTTTCCGCAACGACCGGAGTTTACCCTGCAAAATCGTGCTATTTCTTATAGGTCAAGGAAAATTTTTCGGCGAATTGAAGCAGAACGATTCAAGGCGCGAACCGACTCATCCACGTAATCAAAAACACGGGCTTCTTTGTTTGCCGCAGGGCGCATAATGCGACCGATAACCTGCAACAGGCGCCCTTCAAAGGTAATTGGAGTTGTGAGGAACAATGTTGAAAGGCCAGGACAATCAAAACCTTCAGATATCAGCTGTAATGTAGCAACCAGCACCTGAATATGCCCCTCCTTAACTGCTGCAACGATTTCCACTCTATTATCTGCCGAAATCTGGCCTGTAAGCAGCTCAACCTTCACTCCTTGATCAGCAAGCAGCCGGGTAAATATTTCACAGTGGCTAACCCGATCAGAGACAACGAGAATAGTGCCAGCATCAGATTCATTGACAACCGTCATAATGTCGCTGACAATCTGCATATTCCGACCTTCATGTCGTGTAAGCGCTTTTATCAATGCTTGATAATCACCACGATAATGGTAACTGAAGGTAGTCGGTTTGCGGATCAGCTTGGGTTTGAGAATTGCTCCAGTGGCCTGCAATTGCTCCTGATCAACCTTGTGAATCCTGTCACCCATAAAATAATAAATGAGTTTAGTAAGCCCATCATCATTTCGAAAGGCTGTCGCTGAGAGACCAAGAAGATAGTAGCAATCGAAATTTGCTACAACATCAGTAAATAATGCCGCCGGTACCCTGTGACACTCATCCACCACAAGATGGCCAAAATGTGACACTAGATCGTGCACACGTTTTCGGGCAGTATTGACAATAGCAATAGTGATCGGCTGAATATCAAAATGACCATCGCCTATTAGCCCAACTTCACATCCGAGAAAACTGACAGCTCTCTCCTGCCACTGGTAAAGTAACTCTTTTGTGTGCACCACCACCAGGGTTGGTTGCCTTCGTCTGGCGATTGCAGCCAGTGCCATCACTGTCTTTCCACTACCAGTGCCAGCTTCCAGTACTCCGAATGATCTTTTTTCTATCAGCTCAACCGCTTCTACCTGATAGGGGCGTAACTCTCCCCGAAACGTAAACCCCACTTCTGGCAACAGCCGGCGCTCATCGTGTATTTCAGGTGTTTCACCTGCCAATTCCCGACAGAGCAGTACTGCCTGATTAGAAAATCCCCTGGGGAAGCGAATCCCCTTGGGGACAGACTCATAATATTTAAGTTTAGGTTGAAGCTTTTTACCTATCCAACGCCCGTATTTCTTGGCTGCCAAGTATTTTGGGTTATCTATTGTCAGCTTTGCTTTCAACTCCTGTTCCAGCAGGATGTTAATATCAGTTAGCAGGCAGTCTGCAGATACTGTCAATGTCGGCATATACTATCCGGTGTATAATTTAAAAATTGGTTACGAGCATCTCTCGACTACCCCTTGCCCTAACGCCTCGATATCAACCAAAAGGTTCTGGCAACAGAGGCAATCTCTTCTGGGTTGACGGTAACCTTAAAAGATGTTGCGCTTTATTATCGACTCAGTAATATATACACGCACATAGTAAGCGTTTTCCATCCGATCGTATTCTTAACAACTCAAACATACACCTGTGATATTATGAAAAGATCATCCCTGTTTCTTGGAGCAGTTGTTCTATTGCTTTCTTACGTATTCATAAATACTTCAGAGGCTCAGGAAAGATTAACACTCAGTCTGCCAGAGAGTGTTCTTGCCGAAGCGATAACCGCAACACTCCCGCTGGAATATACAACATCCTCAAAAAGCCTGCAGGGAAAGATAAGAGTGATCAACATCAGTGATCTCCAGATTCTGGATCAACATCTGGCCTGCCGACTCCATCTCGCCGGCGATCAATTGCAGATTGTTACTGAAGTGGCCGGACACAAGATCCGCCTAAACGTAGGTTCTGTAGAGCTGGACTTCAGAACAAAGGCTGCTCTTCGATTCGATGAAAAAAAGCAGACACTTTTCATAACGCCTGTTATTGAAGAGGTGACCTCCAGTAAAGATGCTGGAGGCGGAGATATTGGCAACACTATAGTTCAGCTTCTAAACGGCAATGAGTTCCCTGTCAGCTTAAAGGATCTCGACCCGATCGTCACCCGTGCTGGTGCAAAAACCCTGACAGTTACAACCAGAGTAGCAGATATCAAGGCAAAGAAGGATTGGCTCCTGGTCTACCTGGATCCAAAGATATCAGCAAAATAGGTCAGAGTTCTGCTACTTACGTCTACTAAAAAAACAGCTACCATACCAGATCATCAGGAACTTCGTAGCCCGCATAAGGGTCGTCATCATCGCCAGCGTCCCCTTTCCCTGCGGGTTCCGTAAGCATAACAACTACTTTTTCATCAAGATCACGAATCTTTCGCACGACTTCTGCTGGGCACACCTCGAACTGCTCGCCTAACCGAACAATGCCGACCCTGCCGCCACTCAGCTTGTCCACCAGATCCTGACTAATAAATATCCTGAAAACTTTTTTCTGATCAACGAACCGATAAGCTACGCCTTTTTCATCTTTTGGCAGACAGTTTGTCTCAATCAGCTGTTTGATGCGAGAAGCTATTTCTCTCTTTTTGAGTTTTTCCTCACGTTCAATATTCAGTTGCCGGGCCCTCTCTTTCTTTTTCGCAAGAGCCTGCGCAGCAAGAACCGCATTTTCATCAACCGGAGGTGGCTTCTTTTTACCCGCTTTTTTAGTGCGATTCGCATGTTTAGACTTTTTTGCGCTATCGACTTGTTTCTTATTGACCAATCCCAACTTTAAGAGCTGATCCTGAAACGAACTTCCCATGAGTTTTCCATCTCCCTTTGGTGACCAAGGTTATACACTGGTCTTTTTCAGGCAATCCCTTTTATTTCCGAAAAATACACCCAACATTGCACTCTATTGTATCTGACTGTCATCTATTTGCAAATGACTTCACAGCATGATTTACAGCACTTTTAAAAAAAACCTAATCGCTCCTACGCTACCCTGTCAAATCGCACTGAACTCACCCAGGAACTTGAAATTCAGAAATCATTTCCTTACCCACCATAAGAACGTGGTCAAAAAATGTATCGATTTCATTACGACCTACATTGGTATTGGTAATGAGCAAACGCATAACCAGGTGACGGTCAATATAGGCCAACCCCACAAGGCTCTTGCCGGTCTGGTAAAGCGTAGTTCGTAACCTCTTATTCAGGTCATTTACTATCGACTCAGGGGCCCTGTAACGAAAGCAGATATTAAAGGAAACGCGCGGTGCAATCATTTCAAGTTCGGGTGTATTACGTACCCGTCGCTCAGCATATTCGCACAAAGAAAGATAATTCTCTATTCTTCGACCAAATCCCTCCTTGCCAAAGTATTTCCAGTCAAGAAACCATTTAAGGCTATCCACTCGACGCCCGCACTGCAAAGAAGCTGTTCCTAAATCCGTCACGGTGTCATCATCTGTGTCTCGAAAGAGATAACTGCCATCACCTCCTCCTAGCACATGCCCAAACGTTTGCCGTGTCTGATTTACCAGCAAAAAGTTACACATCAGAGAAGAACCAAGCATTTTATGAAAATCACAGGTGAACGAGTCGACACCACTCAGGCCTGCCATAAATTGATCACGAAGCGTATCACTCATAACAGCGGCACCACCCCAGGCACCATCAGCATGCAACCAGAAATTATATTTCTCACGTAACTTGAGCAGTGGCTCAATGGGATCATAAGCACCTCGCACTGTGGTGCCTTCTGTAGCTGCAACAAAGAACGGTGTGGCACCAGCTGCAACAGCCTCTTCCAGGCACTGCTCCAAAACTGTGACCTCCATTTCACCACGTTTATTCACCGGAATTTTAACAAGATGATCACAACCTAAACCGAGAATATTTGCGGCTTTATCCATAGAGTAGTGAGCATCAGCATTTACAAAACCGACCAGTTCCTGTTGTCCAAACAATCCTTTTTCTTTTATTTCAGCACACACCAGGTTCCGGGCACACATCATCGCAATCATATTTGCATTGCTCGAACCAGTGGTCATCTGCCCTTCGCCGTTAACAAAACCGACAAGCTCCAGCATCTGCTGAATCATGTATTTTTCCATAAGAGTCGACACAGGAGCAGACTCGTATGTACAGGCAGAGGTATTAGAAAGTGCAACAACCATATCTCCGAGCATGGAAGGAATATTGGCTCCTGCCCACATACGGTTGACGAAAGACGGGTGGGAGCTTTTTACGCTATATTGAAGATACTGCTCTATCCATGTTAACAGGCTCTGCCAATCCCCCTGGCTGGTGGTCCTTTCCAGGTCGAGAATCTTCTTCAATTCACCTGGTGAAGTATAGTCGAGAAAAGGTCGGTCATCCCGGTTAGAAAAGTAACTCTCCAGTATGTCAAAAAGCTGCTTAAGAACGTCTTGTGAATTCTGTATCATATTTTCATTGCCATGCATTCCTCTCGGCAAAATGGCCAGTAGGAAATTAGAAACAACAGTAGACTAAAAAAAGATAAAGCAAAACTGTCAGTTCAACAAATGAGATTTAAATAGGTCGGTTTGCATACACTACAATTGTTCTTTTTCACTCAATCCTTTGGCACCCTAAACAACAAGGACAAATAATGCAAAATCACCCGCGTTGACAAGAGAAATCTCTAAATTTGCATTATTTATCTTATTTGAAAAAAATTATGGACACAAATAACAACCAATAGTCCACATACAGCTGGTGTGCTACTTTTATACTGTTACAATTGTGAAATAGAGCTGAGTGAGTAAAGAGGCAGGAAGGCCGGGGAGTTGCAACGTGCAGAGAGAATCTCCGCACGTTTCTGAACAGTTTAATGCTAAATACATATACAATAAGCTATAACGATAAACTTAAATAATCCGTAAATAGGCTCAGTGCGAGTTCTGCAGGTGAGATGTTCCGCGACCAACAGCTATAAATCGCGTTTGACGATTTTTCTTTATGCTGGTCACTTCACCTTTTTTCTGCACCCAGTAGTGTTCGACAGCCTTATGCAGTGACTCTATAGCGAGAATTGCACTTTTCTCGATACCTTCACCACTTCGCTGAACTCTCTTTAGCACATGCGATGCTTTCATCTGCAGGAGCTGCTCTGCTGTTTTGCCAATTGCCAATTCAGCCACACAGGAACCGCACAGGGAGCTTGCACCGCCACCATCAGTTACGTATGAAGCCTTGTCAACACGGCTGTCACGGAACTTCAAATACATTTCCATACAGTTACCACCACTGCCAATTAGCGTGGCAAACCCATCTGCATCTTGCATCCTACCATTATGCAAAGAGTATCGCAGATACTGGAATGACTCGTTCGCAAGTCTCTGTTCCGCTTCTTCCAATACATTTTTTCTGATCTTTTCGATCATTGCCTGAACATCATCCATTGAGCCCCCTCAATTGATTTTGACGGCAGTATATCGCAAAACCACCTAGTAATCCAAGAAAGAATTACAAAATAACTAAGAATCCTGCAAACGGATATCATCATTTTCCCTTCACAACAAACAAATACCATATATAAAAACAGTACTGAGCTTACAATACAGCCATTTTAACTAAGAATGTAATCTATTATTATCAACTACTACTTACAATCTTCTTACCTAAGAGAACTGACAATGAATTCCTAGTGTTTTTTTAGCATCATCGAAATAAAAACCTTAAACCACTACTCCGCTCACATGGACAACCTGACTTTTTCAGGACTCAGTCTCCGCTCGAGGCTTCGTGCATAAAGACTCATCAAGTAGCAGCAAAGAAAATAAAGCACCGCAATTGTGGTATATATTTCAAATGGATATAACATCAATCGATTATTTATCGAATATGCAGCGGTTGTCAGCTCCATTACACCGATAATATAGGCCAGTGAAGTGTCTTTGAATGCCGCAATAAAGAGGCCCACAATTGCAGGCAGCATCTGTTTCAAGGCCTGGGGCAGGATAATTCTCCGCATGGTCTGAAAATAGCCAAGACCTGTCGATTTTGCCGCTTCAACCTGACCCGCCGGAATATTCTCAATTCCACCACGAACTATCTCAGCGATATATGCACCGAAAAAAATAGTCATGGCCAGTGTAGCGCTCCAGAATACATCAAGCTGAATTTTTAAAATCGGGGGGAAGAAAAAGTAGACCCAGAAAATGACCATAATCAGCGGATTACCGCGTATAAGCTCAATATAAAAGATGCATGGAATTCTAAGCGCACGGTTTTTTGCTGTACGCCCCAGTCCAACAAGCAGGCCGATTACAAAGCTGACAGATATACAGATAACTGCCATTATAATCGACATGGCCAGCCCACCGAGACCCATAAAAACTTCGCTGGAGCCTCCTTTGGGAAAGCGCCAGATTAAGAGAGCTGCAAGATTATCCCAGATGATCTGGTAATTGAATGAGGCGAGTCCGAGAACAACCTGATAGGCCAAGCCTAAAAGGAAGGTGATAAAAAGAGCTTTGGAGAGAAACTTCGTAACCTCCCAGGAGCGAATACGAATTTTACGTAAAGTCGCAGCTCCCGGGGAAAGTGTACGTGAATCCACCGGCGGTTTGCCCAAATGCCAAAAAATGTTAGACAAACCGGCTGAGATTGCAAGAAATGGGAAAAACATTACATCTGCAACCTTACGTGTAGCTGTTTTGCCATCATTCCCAATAATCTTCAGTTTGGCGTTCACCAGATTTAACAGCCCTGCAATAACCAGTGACAAGGTCAGGTAAATCCCTGTCGCTGCCGCAGTGGCCTCAAATCCCGAGTATGTAAGTGCTTCAACTTCCTGAGCCGACCAGCATACTTCCGCAACACCAACAGTCATGGCAAGGGATGAATTCTTCATATTATTTAAGAACTCACTGCCAAGTGGCGGGATGATTTCACGAAATGCGAGTGGCAAGATTATCTTTCGCAGGGATTGATTAAAGGTAAGACCTGACGAGTAGGAAGCCTCAAGCAGCCCCTTAGGCACTGACTGTATACCGGCTCGTATAATTTCTGCCATGAAAGAACTGGTGTAAATGCCAAGCCCAAGCGTTGCAACCCAGAACTCAAAATCGAGTTCAAAGAGCTTCATTTTCAGCTCTTCGGGCAATGCAGCAGGCAATGCAAAGTTCCAGAAAAACAACTGTACCAGCAAAGGTGTATTTCTAAAAAATTCTATATAGGTCGTGGCAAACCCGTATACCGGTGCAAACTTCGAGAGTCGTGCCAGCCCGAAAAGGGTTCCCAGCGTCAGAGCAATCAACGCAGAGTAGATCGATATGTTGATCGTCAGGTTAAGACCCTGAAGCAGCATATAACCCATATTGCCATATTCAGTTTCTGTATAGAGAACTTTCCAATTGAACTGATAATCAAAATGAAAGACATATCCGAAATAGTAGCCTATCAATCCAAGCATAGAAGCCAGGAGAACATTCTGGACCCAGGACTTATTCAAATAATGATTCAACATGGTCGGCCTCGCAAAAAGCCACTCCACCGATCTGGGATCGTTGGGGCTTTGCAACTTCCTGATTATGCCCATGGCAGGCATTAATTCACTATCGTTTAAAAGGATTGCAAGAGTGCTATCCTAAAACGAACAAATCCCGGGGCGTATTACCCCGGGATAATCATACAATATTCAAAATTGGCAAGAAGCTTATGGCCACATTTCGATTTTTTCAGTCATTGGGAAAGGTGTTTCAGTATCCGCACCAAACCACTTGTCATAAATCTCCATGTATTTACCATCTTTCCACATATCCTGAAGAGTAAAGTTGATGGTGTCACGCCATGCCGAATCGTCCTGCGGTAAGCCGATGCCATATGGTTCGTCAGAGATGAACTCACCAACCAGTTCGTAAACACCTGGCTCTTTAGCTGCAAGAGCGATCAGCAGGGTCGAATCGGTGGAGATAGCCTGGACACGACCTGAACGTAAGGCCTCAAACATCTCAACTTCGTTCTGGTAACCAGTCACTTGAGGATCGGTGTCACCTAATTTCTCAAGGTATGCTTTAGCATTAACAATTGAAGTAGTACCCTGCATGGAACCGATTTTCTTTCCTGCCAGGTCTTTAGACTCCTTCACAACTCCAGTCTTTGCGAGAAATTTCTGACCATCAAAAAAGTAGGTGATAGAAAAATCGATCTTTTCGTCACGAACGCGCTTGTGAGTCATGTTTGACAAGACCATATCCACCTTAGGAGGATTAGTCTGTACAAAAGAGATACGGGTCTTGTTGTTCACTACGACAGGCTCAAATTTTGCTCCAATACGCTTAGCAATTTCCTTAGCCACGTCTACATCGAAACCAACCCAGTCATTCTCTGCGTTGATAAATCCGAAAGGCTTTCCTTTGTTAGAAATACCAGCCTTAACAACTTTATCAGCCATAACTCTGTCATATGTCGGACCTGCGAAAACCATACTTGCACTTGCAACACATATGGCTGCCGCCATTGCACCTGCTTTTAACAATTTCATACGTTCTCCTCTCGCTGTTATTAAGTACTTCCGCCAGTTGCTGACCAGCGGCGCTTCCTCTTCTAAAGCCTAATGGCTAAGAATTTTACTCAAGAAATCCTTTGTTCGCCTGTTCTGCGGATTATTGAAAAACTCTTCAGGACTATTTTGTTCAACCAGATTCCCTTCATCCATGAAAATAACACGATCAGCAACCTCACGAGCGAAACCCATTTCGTGAGTAACACAGACCATGGTCATCCCCTCTCTAGCCAAAGATTTCATAACATCCAATACTTCATTGATCATTTCTGGATCAAGTGCACTCGTTGGCTCGTCAAAAAGCATTATTTTGGGTCGCATGGCAAGACCGCGGGCAATTGCCACACGTTGCTGCTGCCCGCCTGACAACTGCGATGGATAAGCGTTGGCCTTATCTGGAATATCCACTTTGTGCAAAAGATCCATTGCAACCTGCTTAGCCTCAGCCTTATTCATGCGACGCACCAGAGCTGGCGCCAATGTGATATTTTCGAGCACAGTCATATGCGGATACAGATTGAACTGCTGGAAAACAAACCCAACCTCAGCCCGCAGATGGGTCATATTCGTACGTGGATCGTTAACGTCCATCCCATCCACCAGAATAGTCCCGGACTGAATCGGCTCCAATCTGTTAATACACCGAATGAGTGTACTCTTTCCTGAACCCGAAGGGCCGCAGACAACAACCACTTCACCCTGCTGTATCTGAAGATCAATGTCTTTAAGGACCTGAAATTCTCCAAACCACTTATTGACCGCGTTAAACGAAATCACAATATCCCCCGATATGAATAGTATACAATAAACGAACACAACCATTACTAACAAAACCGGCGTGTCAGGGCAACGGTAAATCAGGCAATTTGCAGGAAAGTCCGTTTTTTTGACGCCACAAAAGTGTGGTTATTTCAATTCAGCGAGTAGATCGAGCACATAATCAATATCCGAACTGGTATGTGCTGCATTAATCTGGAACCTGATCGACTCATCTCCACGAGGGACTACGGGAAAGGTTAAGCCCACAACCAGCACACCTTTCTCGAAAAGGCGCTGAACCATATCACGAGTCTTCACAGTATCTCTTACCATCAGGGGTACGACGGGATGTGGACCGGGAATCGTTTCCAGGCCAAGCCTGGCAAGGCCGTCTCGAAACTGACTGGTACGCTGCCTCAGCCCGGCAAGTAGGCCCAACCCTTCCTCGCTGTCACAAATATCAAGTGCTTTATGAGCTGCTGCACAGTCCGCGACACTCAAAGGATTCGTATAAATGTACGTATCCGCCTTCTGGCGTACAGCCTCAACCACGGTATTGCTTGCTGCAATGAAACCACCATTAACGCCAAAAGCTTTGCCAAAGGTACCAACAACGATGTCCGGCCAGGCTCCACTATGCTCAGCAGTGCCACGCCCTGTCTCTCCATAGGCGCCTATTCCGTGCGAATCATCCACTACCGTGATTACACCATCTTTAAAGCGGTCAGCATATTCAGAACAGATAGTTTTAATATCTGCAATGGGAGCGTAATCTCCACGCATACTGAATATTCCATCAAAGATAACCACAACACGGTCAATATCCTCTCCTACCTCTTCAAGGCAGCGACGTAAATCACGCATATTATTGTGCGCGTAAATCCCTTTATGATGACTGGGAACTCCCGAGATTCGCATGGCCCTGATGATAGAATTATGATTGAGCTGATCACCTATCCAGTGAGTATTTTTCGAACCGATTGTAAGCGCCAGACCGCAGTTTGAAGTGTACGCTGAGTTAAATATCTTAGCCGCCGGTTTAGAAACAAAGCTGGCGACCCGTTCTTCCAGAGCAATATGCTGGCTGAATGTACCATCTATAAAACGCACTGCTCCAGGCCCAACTCCACAAGCATGAGTCGCATCATCAGCTGCGCGAATAAGTTCCTTGTGATGAGAAAGTGAAAGATAGGAGTTAGAGTTAAACCGAATATACTCACCATTCTGCCCCGAAAGCGTATAACGTGGTCCTTTTTTCTCGGCAGGTGGCAAATAACCAGTAATAACTCTCTCAACAGGTTTTGTTCGTCCTTCACCCTGCAAGCCACTAAGCTCTGCCGCTAGTGCCACATCAAGTTGTACCAGTGACATAATCAATTTTCCTCCTCGAACCAGTTAAGCACGACCTTACCAGAGTTGCCCGAACGCATTACCTCGAAAGCGTTCTCGAAATCTGTATAGTTAAACCGATGCGTAATCAGGCCGGAAATATCGAGACCACTCTGGATCATCGCAGTCATTTTATACCAGGTCTCAAACATTTCACGACCATAGATACCTTTAATTGTCAGTCCATTAAAAACAACCTTATTCCAGTTGACAGCGGTATTTTCAGGAATAATCCCCAACATGGCAATCTTGCCACCGTGGCACATGTTATCGAGAATTGCATTTAGTGCCGCTGGGCTTCCGGACATCTCCATTGCAACGTCGAATCCTTCCTTCATACCTAATTGCTTCTGAACATCGCGCAGATCGTCCTTTGACACATCCACAGCCAGGGTTGCCCCTGCTTTTCTTGCAAGTTCAAGGCGATAGGGATTTATATCTGTAACCACGACATGCCTAGCCCCGGCATGCCTGGCAACGGCAGCGGCCATGCAGCCAATAGGGCCCGCACCGGTAATGAGTACATCCTCTCCAAGCACATCAAACGAGAGTGCAGTGTGCACAGCATTACCAAGCGGATCAAAACAGGTGAGAATATCAAGTGGAATGGTAGAGTCACAGTACCAGACATTCACTTGCGGGATAGAGAGATACTCGGCATATGCACCGGGACGATTAACTCCGACACCACTGGTGTTTGGGCAAAGATGTCTCCTGCCAGCCAGACAATTGCGGCAATGTCCACACACAAGATGCCCCTCTCCCGAGACAAGATCTCCTGGTTTAAAATCCGTTACATTTTCTCCAATTTCAGCTACACGGCCAACAAATTCATGCCCTACATGCATTGGCGTAGGAATAGTCTGCTGTGCCCAGGAATCCCAGTTGTAAATATGCACATCAGTTCCACAAATAGCTGTTCGAAGTATACGTATGAGCACTTCACTCTTACCTGGTGCAGGAACTGGAACGTCCTGTAACCAGAGACCAGGCTCATTTTTAGCCTTGACCAAGGCTTGCATAGTTTTCATTTTTCGCCTCATCAGGATAGTAGGTCTGGCGTAGACACTTTCGCCATTGATTGGAACAGATCACCATATCACTACAACAACCACGGTAACATCCTGCAACTTCGGTACAATACTATTTCCAGCCATTTAACACGTATCCACAACAACCGAATACTACAGACATAATTACATATTTCAGATAACGGACACAGGCCATTGCATCTGTTTGATCTTACAGTACAAGCCCCCAAGCCACATAACGCAAATAGTCATCATCTGTCCCGCAGCAACCACCAAGGATCTTCACCCCAAAGTGACGGTGCAGCAAAAGCATCTGATCACCCCACTCCCGCATATCGTCCTGATGCAACGTGATCGAGCCATCCAGCTGTTCATGGTCAAGAGATGAAGCATTAGCCTGAATTCCGACCAATCTACTGAAGAGCTCGGGAGGTTGGTCTTGTGGATGTAAAAAAGAAGGATAGACACAGTTAACCATATAACCAGCAGGGGGGCTGACGGCTCCAGCATCTACAGCCGACACAGCCTCTGCAATCGGAGTACCATCTAATACCTCACCCTGGCGATTAAGAACAAAGCTGATAATACAAGGGACATCCGCATTGCCACAGGCCCGAGCTACTCCTAGCGCCTCGGAAACCGCAGGAAAGGTTTGCCCGATAACAACATCCACTCCGGCGCCAGCAAGCTCAGCAATCTGCCAGGCATGGTAGCTTTCGGCTTCGTTTGCAGACAAAGCCTCGGAAGATTGGTAGCAGTCATTTTTAGGTCCCACAAGCCCACCGACAAAAACAGGAGAAGCCGGATCCAGCCACTGTGCTTGCAATCCCTGCATAAATTTTACAGCATCGCGATTCAGGGAAAGATCAAATCCTGCCATCGTGGTGCGATTACGGTCCACCCGCCAGGTCGGCGCACAGAGCAATACAGGAACACCAGCCTCACGGGCTATTTCTCGGTACTGCCCATAAATTTCTTTCAGACAAGTACGCCCGGCCTCATCATAGATAAGTGGTGTATTAAAGAGTGTGGGATGAAGTTCAATATCATCTCTACGGCGCAATCGTTCGGCAATAGCCCCTTCAGTCAATATAGCCCGGCTTATGTGTAAGGTCTTTATGAAATCCATCATGGCCCCTTTCATCATCTATCACATACAGCAGAAATAACGCCATTTCCCGGGCTGATGCCGGCAACATGTACTGCTACCTTCTCATACGCATAAAAGGTAGACCGGCAATAACAATAGATACAGCCAGCAGGAAAAAGTGAATAAACATATCCTTCTGAATTGCTCCCCAGATAATATAGAGTGACCCGATACCAGCCAATACTGGTGCAACATACCTGCTAAATGGCCCGAGCCCCTTGAACCGCTTCATTACCCAAATGTAGAGTGAAATATAAATTACATATAAAAAAGCAATCGGCAACTCGGAAATGTCCATAAATTTACCAAACCAACCGGCAAAATTACCGTACCATACAAGCAGCCAGAATGCGGAAAAAACAAAGCCCAGAATCGCTGAGTTTTTTGTACTGTTAGTCTTTGGGTCAACCCGAGCGAAAAACTCAGCTTTGGGCCCCATGCCACGTGATGCAATAGAAAACATTCCACGCGAAGAGCCCATTATAAGTCCATTCAAAGTACCAAGACAAGAGATGATCACGAATACAGTAAGCAGTGTTCCTCCCATTCTACCAAAAATAATAGAAATAACCTCAACTGGTGCACCATCTCCTGCAGCAATAACCTGGTCGTTGGAGAGCACACCGGAAATGCCAAGATAATAGAGCATATATATAACAACGACCGCTGTAGAACCAAAAAACAGGGCCTTGGGTAAGGTACGTTTGGCATCTTTTAGCTCTGCATTGATAGAGGTGGCGATAATCCAGCCTTCATATGCAAATGCCGTAGCCAAAGTAGCCACAGCCAGCCCTCCACCACTTGAAACTGTCTGAGCGGCGTTAGCAAAACTGGAAAAGGTCTGTCCGCTGGCAAGTCCAGTTACCAAACCGACAACTGCCACCAGGATAAGTGGAATCAACTTAATTATGGTTGCCGACACCTGCCATTTTCCTGCCAGTACCGGGGAGTACATGTTGAGCAAAAAGAAGAACACCATATACCCCAAAGCAAGCAGCCATACTCCCTCTTCAAGACCGAGTAAATTTATGGAATAATTTGCGGAAACCCAGGCAAGAACAGCTACCAATGTCGGATAATAGATGAAAGTCATGAACCAGGCGACAAGATAACCGGCCCGCCAGCCATATGCTTCCTCAAAATAGTCAACCAGACCGTTTATCTTCTCAATCCGATGAGCAATTTTTGCAAAGACATACGCTGTAACCACCATAATTGAGCCACCGATCAGCCAAGCAAGCAATGCTGTTGGCAGACTGCCACCGGAAGCTTTCAGAACATCATCAGCTTTAAAAAATACACCGGAGCCGATGACAATACCGATGACCATCGCGGTCGCTGTCCAAATTCCATATTTCCTTTGCAAATCTTGCATATTAGCCCTCGCCCATTGCAGAATAACTCATTTCTTCGCATCATTTATCAAGAATACATCAACACGAGGGGCTAATTACAGTATTTTCACGCAAATTCCGAGAACTATTTCAATAGTAACTCCTATTGACCACGTTGAGGATAAAAAAACTTCCTGCCAACAACAACACAGAGATATACTGTAGCAGCAATAACTATAATTACTGGCCCACTGGGGAGGTCAAGAGAGTAGCTGGTACTGAGTCCGGCGAGGATAAAAATAGCGCAGAGCATGGTTGCCAGGAACATCATCTGCTTGACACTGTTGGCAAAATTACCTGCAATTGCAGCAGGCAAGGTGAGGAGGGCTATAACCATAACGATCCCAACCACACGAACCAATAGTACGATAGTTAATGCAGTAAGACAGAGCAATAGCAAGTAAAACCAGTGTGTATAAATACCACGCAACCCCGCATATTCCTCATCGAAACAGACCGCCAGAAAAGTATTATAAAATACTGTTATTACCCCTACCACCAAAATATCCAGGGCAAGGACGAAAAATATATCTGATCGGGTGATGAGTAATATATTTCCGAAAAGATAACTCATCGGGTCCACATACCCTGGAGTTTTTGCAAGGAATAACAGTCCTATTGCCATCCCGGCGGACCAGAGTGCGCCGATAACGCTATCCTCACGCTGTTTGGCAAAAATACTGACTAAGGAGAGAACCACTGCCGCCAGCAAAGCCACAGCGATGGCTCCATGAAGCGGCCCAAACCAGCTTATACCCATAGCATTTTGTAGATAAAGCCCAGCTCCCACGCCACCCAGAATACAATGAGAAATAGCTCCGGCAATATAGCTGATTCGTCGCACAACGACGTAGGTCCCGATAATGCCAAAAGGGATTGATGCCAAAAGACCTGTAATAACGGCATACCGCACAAAGGGTAAATCAGGATCAGTTAAAGCAGCAAGAAACTCAATCATGGCGATGCCCCTCCTCACTGCAGGTATGATCGTGCCGGATCATTCGAAAATCACCTCCGTACATCTCTTTTATGAGTTCCCCTGTAAGCTCGCTGGTCGGATGTATAACTACCTGCCGATTAACGCAGGCAATACGTTTAAAAAATTTTGATGCAAAACCTACGTCATGAGTAACCATCAGGATAGTCATACGATTATTCAACTCGCTCAGTAGCTCGAAAAGGTGCGACTCCGACTCCTGATCGATGTTTGCCGTCGGCTCATCGAGGATGAGTATTTCGCCACCTGAGGCGAGTGCCCGGGCAATCAGAACCCGTTGGCGCTGGCCACCGGAAAGTGCAGAAAATGAGCGATCAGCAAACTCATCTAGCCCAACTTCCCGTAAAGCGTTCATTGTATAGTCCCAATCCTCCCTGCTGTATCGACCTGTAAAAGAATTACCTAGCCGCCCCATACAAACAACTTCCTTCACAGAAATCGGAAACTGTTTGTCATATTCCGCATACTGCGGAACGTAACCAATCCTCTTCTTCGCATCCTCAGGATGTTTACCAAAGACCAACACCTCACCACGATCCGCCTTGAGCAAGCCTATCATGAGTTTCATCAGCGTTGTTTTGCCACCGCCATTAGGGCCGACGATGCAGATCGAATCAAATGGCCAGATCGAAAGATTTACATTCTCCAGGATGGTCCTTCCATCATACCCAAAAGAGAGATTTTCTATTGTAATTGCAGCCTGAGCATTCTTAATCATGTAGGGTTCCAATCTTGGGTTTATGGTGTCAGTGCCGCTTCTATTTTTGTTGCCATAACGGTTATGTTCTCCGGCACATCTTCGGCCAGCGCATCCAATGCTACCACTTTCCCACCTATCGACTGGGCAATTGCCTGGGCACTTTTTGGGTCAAACTGCGGTTGGACGAATATTACCTTCACGTGATCCGCTTTTGCTCTGGCAATAAGTTGAGCCAGTTGTCTTGGCCCAGGGGATTTCCCTCCGACCTCCACCGGCTCCTGCACGAGGCTATAGCTCTTTGCAAAATATCCAAACGATGGATGAAACACATAAAACGATGCTCCTTCGTAAGGCTTTAACCGTACACTCAACTCCTGATGTAGTTGAGACAATTCGGTCTGGGTACGAGCCAGGTTCCCCATATATTGTACGCTATTCTCAGGATCAGTTTTGGACAGGGCATCAGCTACAGATCCTGCCATGATTTGTAGATTTTCAGGTGAAAGCCAAACATGGGGATCGAGTCCTTCATCACCGTGCCCGTGTTCACCTCCCTCATCATGCTCATCATGAGGTCCAGTCATATGGATTTTTTTAACCTTATCCGCAATATCTACAATCTGTAATCCCGGCGCAACTGTACTGATTTTACGGACAAGCTGTTTTTCAAACTCCATATCCATGATAAACCATATCTTTGCCTGGGAAAGCTCAGAAATCTGTCTCGGAGTCGGCTCGAACGTGTGGGGGTTCTGTCCCTCTTTCACCAATACCTCCGCATTCACCAGGTCCCCCCCCACCTTATCGACCAACCACTTTTGCGGCGGAATCGATACGAACACATCTACCTTGCCATAACTGACGGGCGCCCAGGCCAACAGAACAAAAAGGATAAAAGCAACAGATAGCTTTGTCATCTTTTCACCTCTGATATAATTTAGTGACGAGCCTTCTCGTCCTCTGTTTGACAGACAAAATGCACGGCATCACAGTCTTCACATTTCTCCAGCGAGTGCAGGGTCAGAAAATGGGCCATATGGTTATGCTGAGCAGGTGTCAGGCTTCCGGTCCCGTTACATAATGGGCATTTATTTTCCAATGCAACCTCAATGGCTTTGCGAATAAACTCTGATTTATTCGGAATCCTATCGAGTATTCCTGCCAGCTCTCCATCAGTTTTAAAGGTGAAAACCCGTTCCTTTTTCATTATTAATCTCCTTTTGAATTCATGTATTACTTAGTAATACCGTTCATCCATAGAGTCAATGAACATTATGAAATCACATAACATCTTAGATCTATTGATAACAGCCACAAAAAAATGAACCGAGAGATAAGGAAAAAAAAGAAAACGCAGGTTCGATACTTGCGCCATGCAAAATTGCTGATGCAAGTACTGTTACTACTACCGTTATGAGAGGAATGGCTACAGGGCAATCAACAAGATATTTGCAGGTACGTTATACGTTATACGGCTCGCCAGCTCTGACTGACAAGTTTCTGTCCATCCAAACTGATCGTTGCCTCAAAGACATCGCCTGCGATCACTTGACCAACTCCAGCCGGCGTTCCTGTCATTATGATATCTCCATCTTCAAGACGAAGAAATGTTTTGAGTTCAGCAAGTATGGCCTGGGGTGGATAGAGCATCAAACTGATAGTTCCCTTTTGCCGCAGTTCACCATTAATTTTGAGCTCTATGCCCAACTCTCCAGTTGTTTTGGGTAAAGTAACAAATGGGCTGAATAATGCTGCCCCATCAAACCCCTTTGATCGTTCCCAAGGAAGTCCCTTTGCCTTTAACCGCGATTGAAGCTCCCGCTTGGTGAGATCAAGACCACAACCAACTGCCGCAAGCTCGCCATTTTCGACAACAAAGCAGATTTCAGCTTCGTAATGTAATGGTTCCTGGTGAACGGCCAGCAAGGTTGTGCTTATTGCCGAATTGGGTTTACAAAAGACCACCATCTCACTCGGCAATTCATTGCCGAGCTCGGCGATATGATCTACATAGTTTCGGCCAACACAGACAATTTTACCTGGGATACATTCTCTTTCACCAACACGTACTGTATTCATACATCACTCAACCTTTTCATTGTTCTAAGAGGCAAGAACATTGAACAGTTTTTAAAAAGAATCTGCTTTCTCAACTCCCTGCGCAATGGCACGCTGAGCATCCAACTCTGAGGCTTCAAGAGCCCCCCCTATCAGATGATAAGCTATCCCAGCACTGTCCAGGTCGTGGGCCAGCCTCAACTCTGACTCCTGCCCGGCACAGACCACAATAGTATCAACAGGGATCAACCGATCCTCCCCACCCTGATTAACCCAGAGCCCATTGTCATCAATATGCAAATACTCTACACCTGTCCAGAATTTCACTCCATTTTTTTTCAGCTCCATACGATGAATCCAGCCGGTCGTTTTCCCAAGTCCCATCCCTGGCTTGGTTTTTTTTCGTTGAAGCACGTGAATTTCTCTTGCAGGCGCTATCACCTGAGGCAGGCCAAGCCCTCCCCGCTGGGCATATTCGGTGTCAACTCCCCATTCAGCCATAAACTGACTCACACTTATTGGCTGCTGTTCATGCCGAAGGAGAAATGCCGCCACATCGAAACCAATCCCCCCGGCACCGATTATAGCGACCCTGTCACCCACCGTCTTCACCCCAGTAATAACATCGTTATAGGCAACGACATGATCCAGATCTGCTCCAGGAATCTCGAGCTTTCGAGGTACCACACCGCTAGCCATAACAATTTCGTCAAAATCTCTAACATCATCTACTTCAGCCCTGCGACCAAGTCGTAACTCAACTCCGAACATATCCAGCTGATGAGTGAAATAGCGAAGTGTCTCAGCAAATTCATCCTTGCCGGGGATATTTCTGGCGAGAAGGAATTGACCACCAAAATGTTCAGTTGCCTCAAAAAGGGTTACTTTATGCCCTCGTGCAGCGGCAGTCGCTGCACAGGAAAGGCCAGCCGGACCACCACCTACAACAGCAACGCGTTTGGCTTTCTGTGCGTTGGAAAATGGTATTTCAGTCTCACGGCATGCTCTTGGGTTCACTAGACAAGAGGCAGTTTTCCTACGGAATATATTATCAAGACAGGCCTGGTTACATCCAATACAAGTATTAATCTCATCTTCTCGGTATTCTACAGCTTTTTTCACCCACTCTGGATCTGCCAAAAAGGGTCGAGCCATGCTCACCATATCTGCACAACCATCCGCCAGTACTGATTCAGCTACTGCAGGCATATTAATCCTATTGGTGGTGACCAGCGGAATCTGCACCTCACCCATAAGTCGTTTGGTAACCCAGGAAAAACCAGCTCGCGGAACGACAGTGGCAATGGTCGGGACCCTCGCCTCATGCCAGCCTATACCTGTATTTATTATGGTTGCTCCAGCTTTTTCAATCTCTTTAGCAAGCAGCACAGTCTCCTCCCAGCTCGACCCATCTTTCACAAGGTCCAACATGGAAAGCCGATAAATGATGATAAAATCCGAACCAACCTTCTCCCGTATTCCTTTTACGATCTCAAGAGGAAAACGGATACGATTGGCAAACGACCCACCCCATTGATCATCCCGTTTATTGGTTTTCTGTACAATAAACTGATTGATAAGATACCCCTCAGAACCCATCACCTCTACACCATCATACCCTGCGTCCCTTGCTAAAGTTGCGCACTGAATGAAATCGTTGATTGTTGAGCGCACTCCTTTGCCACTAAGTCCCCAGGGTCTGAAACGATTAATAGGTGCTTTGATACGTGTTGGCGCCACACACAGAGGATGGTAGCCATACCGCCCGGCATGGAGGATCTGCATACATATTTTGCCACCTTCAGCATGGACCCGCTCTGTTATCTGCCGATGCCCAGGAACTTGGGAAGAACTGCTGAGACGCAATGAGAATGGTGCAACCCATCCTGCCCGGTTCGGAGCAACACCGCCAGTTACAATTAACGCCACCCCTCCAGCAGCACGTTGGCCATAATATTCTGCCATCCGGGCAAAACCACCTTTCTCCTCTTCGAGACCGGTGTGCATTGAACCCATGAGTATACGATTTTTCAGTGTAGTGAAGCCAAGATCAAGTGGTTGACACATATGGGGGTAGCGGGATGTCGTATCGTTCATACCAATTCACTCTCTGATTCGAGTAACGGTTAGGTGCAACACTGTCACAAGCCTTTCATAAAGGACGTGCGACAAACCTTTAACCTGCTTAATTTATGTTGCACAGAAATTCTACTTTATTATATACAACACTCTGGAAGACCTTACCATTACGTTCACGACAAGGAGCGATTTATGCACTATCAGGGTAACATCTTCAGACCACCAAGTGAGGCACACAGTATCCTGTTACAGGTTACAACAGGCTGCTCGCACAACAAATGTACCTTTTGTGGCATGTACAAGGGTAGCCGTTTTACGATAAAAGACGATGCCACCATCATGGAGGATATACAATTCGCGGCACAACATTGCCGTAATCAAAATCGTCTTTTCCTCTGTGATGGAGATGCGCTTATAATCCCCCAGCAAAGACTGGTGGCCATATTACGCGCAATCAAACAACAGCTCCCCTGGGTTGAACGGGTTGGTTCCTACGCCAACACGAAATCTATCAAGATGAAATCTGTTGAGCAGCTCCAGGAACTCAGGGAACTCGGCCTGACTATTGCGTATATGGGGCTCGAGTCCGGCGATGATGCCACTCTTTTAAAAATTAAAAAGGGGGCCGACTCTGCCAGAATGATTGCAATGGGCCAAAAAATTCGCCAGGCAGGTATCAAACTTTCAATAACCGTCCTGCTCGGTATTGCTGAAAAGGAACGTTCCTTAGCTCATGCCAGGGAAACCGGCAGAGTGCTCTCGGCCATCGACCCAGAGTTTGTTGGTGCGCTCAGCCTCATGTTGACACCCAACACTCCAGCATATGAAAGTCATCAGGCTGGTAACTGGTATTTGCCAGGGCCTGAGGAAATGCTTCTTGAACTCTACGAAATGCTGACCGCGACCACCCTTACCAACGGGTATTTTCACGCCAATCATGCCTCAAATTACCTGCCAATAAAAGCTAAAATGCCTGAGGACAAAGTAAAGACTCTGGAACTTATCAGTAAAGCCCTGCAGGGTAAAGTTGGGTTGAAACCTGAGTATATGCGGGCACTATAGGGAGTTATCACTAATCATCTAAAAGGAATCCCCCTTGCTTTGAGGCAAGGGGGATTCCTTTGTACTGCTCTCTTCCTCTTTACACTTCTTAGAACTTATAACTCATACCAAAGCTGAGAAGAATAGCTGAGGCATTGGTGAACTCGCCGTCAAGTCGGCCATCACTTGTGGTGACATCTCGCGACTCTTTGTAATCATACAGAACAGCAACACCATACTCAAGTTGTTCGCTATGAGCGTAACGGACACCGAAGGAAAACAACCAAGCGTCTGAATCGGGCAACTCAAATCCTACATTGTCCTCAGGTACCGGATTTTCGTCATAGGCAACACCAGCCATCAGGGTAATTTTTGGATTAAGTCGGTATTCCGTACCCAATCTCACACAAATAGTATCATCCCAATCTTTATCACTGACATTATTAAGCGACGGTATTCCGAACTCAAGGTCGAGTTCTTCATATTTTGACCAGTAAGTCTGGTCAACAGTCAAGTCGAAAGTCCATTGTTGATAGGTATACGCTGTAGAAAATGACAAAACAGCCGGGGCAGGCACACTTGTCTTCCCCCATGTTGCATATGTAGGAGTAGATGTCCCGGTAGGATAGAATTCTACGTCACCATTATCAAAGTCGAGATCAATCTTTGAACGATAGGTAACGGCGAAAATTAAGTCCTCAGTAGGTTGTACATCAACTGCCAGGTTATACCCCCACTCGGTGGTGTCATCATTCATCCATAAGCCTATCGGCGCGCCGCCCATTCCGGTAGTATTATAGAGTTCGCTCCTGTTATTCATCAGGGTTGCATCAGCATAGAGCATGCGCACACCACCACCGATGGAGAACATATCATTAAATTTGTAGGACATGGTTGGGTTGAACTCAAAAACTTTCAAAGAAAATTTCTCAGCTGACGCCCTTGGATACATATCATCCTGCCAACGTTTTTGCAGACCATAGGTCTCAGTGATAGAAAAACCAAATCTAAAACTGTTGTAATCTGGAGAAACTATAAACAGTGTAGGTAATAAAAAGTTCTCTTCCTCAGAAGAGCCATCGAACATGGAGCTCCGATTATCATCATAATCAATTGACGTAAGGTGAAGATAAGTAGCAGTACCTTCAATATGCCAGGTATCATCCAAACGGCCCATTCCTGCCGGGTTGTAATAGGTAGTATCAGCACCCTTTGCAGAAGCAATATTAGCACCGGCCTTTGCCGTCGCATTTAATGACTGCTCCGGAATACGATATCCAGATGCCATTGCTGAGCCAGCGGCAAATAATGATGCCAAAGCTACTACTGAAATAATCTTTCTCATTCTCTTCTCCCTCAATCAAATTTTCCCTTGTGCCCCATGAAACGCGGACAGTTCTTTGCCTTGCAAGCTCTCTCTTTCCTGCAAGACATCTGCTGCAACATAACCTTAACGTACGAGTCAATACAAATGTCGCAAAACCGCTTCCTTTTACCTCCTATTGGTCTAATATAAATTCCGCAAATGTCAACTATAAACAATATTTGATAGTCGAGAAACGTATTGATTAGACAGCATCTTCAAATAATAGATGCTCTTGTGTTAACAACAACCCACTACTTTTCTTCACCAAGATATTGGAGTTCTTTTCGAATTTCGCCATCCAGCTCTACTGCCCTACCACTTTTATCTATTACAACAAACGTTATCAGGGCGTCCGCAGCAACCTCCCGAGTTTCTTTAAACAGGATTTCCTGCTTTAACACTGCACTTTTCGTGTTGATCTTCTCAATATCAGTTGTAACAACAAGTGATTCGCCAACCATCACCGCTTTGCGATAGTTGACATTGATATTAACGACTAGAAAGCTCAGGCCTTTTGCTGCCCACTTACGCAAATCAATGCTATTTTCCAGCTTGGCCCACCGGTCTTCCTCAAAAAACTCTAGATATCGTGCATTATTGACATGACCATAAAAATCAGTATGATATCCGCGAACTTTGATTTCAGTCAAAAACTTCATAGTCACCAGCCCTTGTTGATTATTTCCGCACCAATTTATTGCCTGGAAGCACACTAGGCAGCTGCCAGGCCACACGCATACACATTTTTTTTTCGAAACGTATTGCATACATTAACGCAACACGTTTCTTTCTTGTGCTAAGCCTTATTACTCTTTGCCAAAACAGGCTAAAAAAGTCTGTAATGCGCTGGGGTTATTAGATTTGATAGTTCCAGACATAAAATCCTTCATTCCTGGACGATATCCATCCTGCCAGATTTTCAAAAAAAACTCAGGACTTGTCTTACAAACACAATCAGCATTATCTACAATTCTCCCGTCTGAAACGGTGCACCCCTCTGATGTGAGTTGCACAGTTTTTTTACAGTCTCCAAGGGAAAAATAGAAACTCATATCCTTGGTAGTAGAAGATTTCACAAATGTATCAGGAAGTGTGCCAAACAGTGTATCAAGCATTTCCATCTCTCCCTGGCAGTTATGCTGCCTGCAATTTTTCAGTGAGAAGTGGCACAAACTGCAGCAAGTCAGCTACCACAAGGACATCGGCGATTTCACCAATAGGGGCATCTTTATCAGTATTTACAGCAACAACGAATTCAGATTTCTTCATACCGGCAAGGTGTTGGATGGCACCAGAAATACCACAGGCAACATAGAGCTTTGGAGCAACAGTCTGCCCAGTGGTTCCCACCTGGCGATTATGTTCTACCCAGGCAGAATCTACCACAGGTCTACTCGCACCATATTCCCCACCAAGTGCGGTTGCCAAGCCTGCAATCATTGAGACATTATCAGGCTTGCCAATTCCACGACCGGCACTGACAATCACCTCAGCTTTTGACAAATCAACACCACCAGCTTCGGCAGCTTCATAGCCATCAAAGACAAGTCGACCTGCACCATCAACGCCTACATTTTCAACAGTAGGTGTGCCACCTGATTCTACTTGGTTAAAGGCACCAGCCTGTAAGGTCACAACGGTCTGTTCGGTGCTGCATTTGATGGATCGGCGCAGTTTAGAGTTACACACAGGAACAACCAGTACTCCATCTTGTACCTCAACCACCTCAGACACCTGCGCTGCTTTCATACCAAAAGCGATACGAGGAGCAAGATCCCAGCCATAGGAAGAGTGGGCCATGGCAACCATATCAGGCTGCTCTTTGGCAACAACGTCAAGGATCATTTGTTTATGTAAGTCAGGGTTGAATTCTCCACACGATGCTGCATCAGCAAGGTACAGCGTACCATCAAAGGCGGGTAATGCACTTGAGCTGCCAGCCATAAACATTACAGTTTCGGCACCAAGAGCTTCTGCAAAGCCGAGTAATTCGGTATATCCCGAAAGTAATTTTCCGTCCCTGTATTCTGCTATAAGTAATATTTTCATATGTTTCTCCTACTTCAGCACGGTGGTTTTGTCTTTTAGAATACTTATCAACCTGTCAGCCAGTTCTCCTGCCTCACCTTCCAGAACCAACCCGCCACCCTTCTTCTCAGGGAAGAACATTTTTTCAGTCTCCTGGCGAGAATCAACATTCAGCAACTCAGCTACCGGGGTAGAGGTCAACTCTTTCTTCTTCGCCTTCATGATATTTGGCAAAGTAGGATAGCGTGGGGTATTAAGGCCAAGCTGACAGGTTACGACTGCAGGTGCCTGCACTTTAACTTTAGCCTTAATTCCACCCTCAAGTTCCCGTTTGGCTTCAATGGCACCATCAGCAAAGACAAAATCAACTATCGTAGAAACACTTGGGATACCCAGCATTTCAGCTACCAGAATACCGACCTGACCACTGCCCCTGTCCTGGGACTGCATACCGGTAAAAATTACATCAAACTCCTTACCCCTGGCATACTCAGCAATAATACCAGCGACCTGAAAAGGCTCTTTGCTCCATGAATCGTCGTCAGCAATATGGGCACCACGATCACATCCCATGGCCAAGGCCTTCTTCATGGTTTCTTTTACTTTGTCAGAGCCTATACACAGAACCGTTGCATCAGCACCAGCGACCTGCTCCTTCAAACGAACCGCCTGTTCAACTGCGTATTCATCATATTCATTCATCCGCCATGCAAGATCCTGATTATCGTACCAGGTGCCATTCGCGGCTACTTTAAACTTTGATTCCATGTCAGGAACCTGCTTTATACAAACCAGAATTTTCATTCTCATCCTCCAGTTGCGAGTAATAGAGTACTATTCCTAATTGCCTGTCGCTTATAAACGTTCTGCCAGCAGTTCGGCAACATCCTTTGGTTTCAACGTATCTTCCACATCTGCACCCTTGACCCCATCTTCAAACATGGTCAAACAGAATGGGCAGTTTGAAACCAGTACGTCTGCACCAGTTTCTACAGCCATGTTGACACGGTGTATATTTATTCGCTCACCAATCTTTTCTTCCGCCATAATTCGTCCACCACCTGCACTACAGCAGAAACCTTCACTACGGTTTTTGCTCATCTCTGTTATCGTGCCACCAGCTGCCTCAATGAGTGCTCGTGGGGCATCATAGATGTCATTGTGACGACCAAGATAACAGGAGTCGTGATACGTGCAGGAGAGCTTTTCACTGTTAATTTTCAGCTTTCCTGATTTCAGCAATTCTTCAAGATAGACGGTATACGTTTCAACCTCTGCCGCCAATTCCAAATCTCGATAATCTTTCTCCAACGTGTTGTAACAGTGCGGACACGTGGTAACTATTTTCTTCACTCCGTATCCGTTAATCAGTTCAACATTTTCCACAGCAAGACTTTGATAGAGGTATTCGTTGCCCATCTTACGCATAGGCTCACCACAGCATTTTTCTTCCTTACCGAGAATACCAACTTTAACTCCCGCAGCCTGACACAGCTTCACGAAGCTTTTGGCTATGGCGATATTGCGTTTATCAAAGGATCCATAACACCCCACAAAGTAAAGGATATCCACATCAGGGTCTTCAGCTAGAGTTTTGACACCCATTTCTGTGGCCCAGTCACCACGTGACGCGTACCCGATATTCAACGGGTTACCGTTAACTTCTGTAGCTTCCATGGCAGCCATTACTTCCTCACCAGGAAACTCACCTTCCATCAGCACCATAGAACGTCGGAGTTCGACTATTTTACTCACATGCTCTATCGATGCAGGACAGATTTCCTGACAGGCACGGCAAGTTGTGCAGGACCAGAGTGCATCTTTACCAATTGTTTCTATCAGGTTAGCATCTGGTGTATTGAACGCGACTTCACCAATCTGGTTCACCACCTTCATAGGAGAAAGGGGCTTATCTGTAGCCCATGCCGGACAGCGATCCTGACAGCGCTTACATAGTGTACAGGCATCGGTATCAAAAATATCCTTCCAAGTGAGCTCATTTACAGAAGTTGCGCCAAAAGTTTCAGCGTTTTCATCTTCCAGGTCCAATGACCTCAATTGCCCTTTAGGGCCGCGGTCAGCAAAGAGATAGTTGGCACTTGTGGTAAGAATATGACGAAATTTGGTAAAAGGAATGAGAACTATGAATCCCATGACCAGCAGCAGATGAAACCACCATGTCAATTTATGAATCAATCGCAGACTATCATCGCCCATCCAGGCAATGGAATTGGCAATCAGATAACCAACAGGAGACCAGACTGCCACAGGAGTACCTAATTCGGTAACTGCCATACGGGTACCTTCGATGACAAAACCGGTAAGCAGGATAATGGTCATCAAACCATGCATGATGGCATCATCTGCTTTCGTTTCAAGCCCCTCAGGTCTCAGGAAGTATCGGCGAACAAAAAGAGCACTGAGCATCACCAGAGCTACCAGCCCGGAAATGTCCAGTGTTATGCTGAATATTTTATAAAAATTACCCTTGAGGAATGTATAACCAAACAGCAAATCGGTAAAATCTGCCTGTATTACAATGAGGGTTGTTCCTATCAGCAACATGAAAAAGCCCCAAAAGAACAGACCGTGGAACATTCCTGGGATTTTTACGTTCGTCACTTTCTTTTGAAGCAGCACATTACCGAGCATGTCAGTAATACGCTCACCCATATTATCTGTACGGTTGAGAGGAAGTCCCTGCCTGTACACTTCACGGCGCTGCAAGAACATCTTCACCAGAACGGCAATAGCCGCAATTACAAGAAGATACATAGGGAGTAATGTTCCGGCACCGTGGCCAACGTTCCAGTATATCTCGCGGGTAAATTCCATAGTCGTCTCCATTCAACTCCGTTTTCTCTTCTACGTTGTCATCTTGGGTCTGTTAACATTAAACAAAGCCCCTACCGGGTAAGAGCAGACCCTATTACGATACGCTGCACTTCACTTGTTCCTTCATAGATTTCGGTGATTTTAGCATCTCGCATCATGCGTTCAACCGGGAATTCCCGGGTGTAGCCATATCCACCAAAAATCTGAACAGCCTGAGTAGTAACCTTCATAGCTGTCTCACTGGCAAGGAGTTTAGCCATTGCGGATTGCTGTGAATAGCTTAGCCCATTACTGGCACGATATGCCGCATTGTAGACCATGAGACGAGCAGCTTCTACCTGAGTCGCCATATCCGCCAATTGGAACTGCACACCCTGAAATCTTGAAATAGAACTGTTAAACTGTTTTCTCTCTTTTGCATATTCAACAGCGGCATCGAGTGCTCCCTGAGCAATACCGAGTGCCTGTGAGGCAATGCCAATACGTCCACCATCAAGGGTCTTCATAGCAACCTTGAACCCCTCACCCTCTGCTCCAAGCAAATGTGTTAAAGGAAGCCTGCAATTGTCAAATATCAGCTCAAGGGTAGGTGATGAACGGATGCCCATCTTTTCCTCTTTTTTGCCAAAGGTAAAGCCTGGAGTACCTTTTTCTATGATAAACGCACTGATCCCATGATGTTTTTCAGCATTCCGGTCTGTCCTGGCAAATATGACATAGGTGTCGGCTTCACCACCATTAGTGATAAAGATTTTGGTGCCGCTAACAATCCATTCGTCACCGTCACGCACAGCAGTTGTCCTGGTTCCGCCAGCATCAGAGCCTGCAGATGGCTCTGTAAGGCCAAAAGCTCCCATTTTATCGCCAACAGCCAGAGGGGTGAGAAACTTCTCTTTCTGTTCCTTATTACCAAACAGGAAAATAGGGTTTGCTCCTAAAGAAAGATGGGCAGAAAGCGTCACCCCAGTAGAGCCACAAACTCGGGAAAGCTCCTCAACTGCGATGGCATAACTGATATAATCAGCACCAGCACCTCCATACTCTTCAGGAAAGACTATGCCTGTAAGACCTAACTCAGCAAGTCGGCCAAACATGAGGTCGCGATCAAAACGTTCGGCTTCATCACGTTCGCGCGCTGATGGTGCTACCTCTTTTTCCGCAAACTCGCGAACCATGTTCCGGATGAGCACCTGTTCTTCTGTTAACTCAAAGATCATGTTAAATTCCCCTGAAGATAACTCTGCCTAAAAAATACTGCAATAACCTGCACCTTAACAAACGTAACATTCATCTCTTCAAACTCCTGCCGCTAAAAGACAAAAAAGGAATTCTAAAGTACTAAAAGCTATATATCGAGTGTTTACGTAAAGGTCAAGTTTTTTTCACAAGGACGCACTCTTCAAATAAGAAGAATAGAAATATAAAACCAATAGCCAGAGTATTTTTATTTGACACAGTCTGAAAGCATATGCTACCTTGCGTACAAGCATTACGTAAAGGTAAACTGACTTTCGTCCACCCAACAGAGTAAAAGCAGTATATATTCCCACGGGGTCTACCCCTTTCAGTACTGCTTACAACCGATTGCAAAGGACAGTAAGGGCCCAAACACCCTAAGCTGATTGAGTATCTAACAGCAGTATCTGGAAATAAGGAAACAAAGATGTCACCGAAAAGTGAACACAATGTACAGATAGGTGAGCTTGCCAAACAGCTCAACATTACTACAAGAACTATCAGGTATTATGAAGAGATAGGGCTCATGGGACCCACCGAACGTATTGGCGGTGGAACTCGCACGTACAACCAGGAAGATGTACTGCGATTGAAGTTCATTTTAAAACTAAAACAGCTCGGCATTTCCTTAAAAGACATCCAGGAACTTTCAGAAATTTTTGACATTAACGCCCAGGCATTTGATACGATAACTCCAAAGCTTATAGAAATACTTGATCAGCACATCTCCAAAGTAGACGAAAAAATGGCCAGTCTATCATCGCTTCGACAGGATATTGTCGAATACAGAGTGCGTATAACAGATTTACTAAACAGCAAGTAACCTTTATGTAAAATACCTCTATTGATCGTGCTGACCCGGCAGTCCCACCACTGCTGGTTTCCGCCTTTGGTTCCATTCTTTTTTACAGCGTGCCTCCCTCCAACCCCTGCCCGCTGTCTTTATTTCAATACATCTGAGAACAGCAGTTATAGTTGTCAAACTGGTCTGTTCACCTGATAAAGGTATTTTCACTCTCTATTTGACTTAGCCCCAATAAAAGCTGATAATCCAATAACACTTTTTTTACGAGTTAAAGTCCATTGGTACCACAAGCACTTGAGGTATTACATGCTGGAATTGCGGAAATTTGTTGCACCTGAATTTATTTTTGGTGTCGGAGCTATTGACCTGGCATGCCGATATGCACAAAATTTTGGAGCTCATAAAGTTCTCATCGTTACTGACTCAGGAGTTATTCAAGCAGGCTGGGCTAAAAAGATACAAAACAACCTTGATAGTGGCAATATTGCCACCTCAATTTTTTCCACAATATCCCCTAACCCACGAGCAGAAGAGGTAATGGATGGGGCGGACTACTATTTGGCCGAAGGGTGTGATGTCATTATTGCAGTTGGGGGCGGCAGCCCCATGGACTGTGCCAAAGGAATTGGCATTGTCGCAACAAATCATGGCCACATTCTTGATTTTGAAGGCATTGACAAAGTTCCTGTCCCCGGTCCTCCACTTATCTGTGTTCCCACCACGGCAGGAACCGCAGCAGATGTTTCACAGTTTGCAATCATTTCCGACCGTAATGAAAAAGTCAAAAAAGCTATCATAAGCAAAACAACGGTCCCAGATGTTGCACTGATCGATCCTGCGACCTGCCTCACCATGGATAGTTATCTTACCGCCTGCACCGCCATCGACGCACTTGTTCATGCCATTGAGGCATACTGCTCTACAGCCAACTCCCCGATATTTGACATTCATGCTCTCGAAGCTATTCGCCTTGTTTCTGCAAATCTGGAAAAAGCGCTTGCCACACCTGATGATATGCATTTCCGGGAAATGCTCATGCTTGGAAGTCTCCAAGCCGGCCTTGCTTTCTCAAATGCAAGCTTGGGTGCCGTCCACGCCATGGCCCACAGTCTTGGTGGATATCTCGACCTTCCCCATGGTGAATGTAATGCCATACTGTTAAACCACGTCATGGCATTCAACTTCCCCCAGGTTCCAGAAAGATATCGGCTAGTAGGACAGGCCATGGGGCTTCCAACTGACCAGATTGAAAACAGAAAAATACAACCTGCAGTTTTAAACAAAATCGTACGTCTCAAAAAGGCCGCGGGCATCTCCACATCCCTCAAGCAGCGTGGAATGACATCGTCCGATATCCCTCATCTTGCCAGAAAAGCGCTCAAAGACCCCTGCATGATAACAAATCCACGGATACCTGTGCAGCGAGACATAGAGGTCATTTATGAAGAAGCCCTCTGATGAGCAACAGCGAGAACATCTGCGGCAAAGTATTATTGGTCTTGGCGAGCGCTCTCTAAAAAAAAGCTACTATCCAGAGCTACAGAAGCGGATCCGCGAACTTGAAAGTGCCAACACTGAACTTCAACATGAAATCCAGGAACGAAAAAAGTCGGAGGAATTACGGGAGAAGCTGGTATTTCAACTCAATCACGCTCAGAAAATGGAAGCGATCGGCTCTCTGGCTGGTGGTATTGCGCACGATTTCAACAATATTTTATCCGCAATTATCGGGTATACCGAACTCACCAGGATTCAGGCGCGAAAGTGCTCAGGTCATATAGAATGTCCGGCAATACACAATCTGGAAGGAATCATGCGAAGCAGTGACAGAGCCAAACAACTTGTTCAGCAGATTCTCAGCTTCAGTCGGCAACAGACAGGTGAAATGCATCCTCTTTGTATCAAAGATCTTGTTGCAGAGACAATCAGGATGTTACGTGCCCTAATCCCTACCACTATTGCAATCACCTCAGACATTCGCACAACGGACAATATGGTCTTAGCGGATTCTACCCAGATACATCAAGTCATGATGAATCTGGGTACCAACGCATATCACGCGATGCGCGAAAAAGGTGGTACACTTGTCTTTGAACTGTTCGAAAAATATATCCATAAAGATGATTGGAAATTTACAGATTTCAAACTCGCCTCTGGCCCCTACCTGGTGATCTCAGTCTCAGATACTGGCTGTGGCATGGACAAGTCGGTACAGAGCAAAATATTTGACCCCTATTTCAGTACTAAAAGTAAAGAAGAAGGTACAGGTCTAGGACTCTCCGTTGTTCACGGTATAATCACTCAGCATAAAGGACACATCGAAGTTTACAGTGAACCGGGCCATGGAACGACGTTTCGCATTTATCTGCCTAAACTGCAGGAAAATCATGAACAAGCCGCACCCTTGACACCGATTGAAAGTCTTCAGCGGGGCCATGAAAGGCTGCTGATAGTAGATGACGAAAAACCATTGTTAGAGATTATGCAGCACATTCTGGAAGACCTGGGCTATGTTGTCAGCGCAGCAGCAACTCCCCAGGATGCCTTGCAACTCTTCACAGAATCCCCGGAAAGCTTTGACCTCCTGGTGACAGACATGAACATGCCTGGCTCAAGTGGTGCTGACCTTATCAAGAAAATCCGGGATATCCGGAAAGATATTCCGGTTGTTCTCTGTACAGGTTTCAGTGAAACAATGAACGAGCAGACCACCCGTGCATTAGGCTCTGCTCGTCATATCCTGAAACCTGTAACCCAGAGTGAACTTAACGAGGTACTACGCAGTCTTCTTGACAGATAGCCAAACCTCAGCTGAGCTCTGGGTTATTGATCCTGATCTATTTTCAAGATCTTATCTCCTGGCTGCATTGCCTGACCGGACTTTGCTGAAATTGCAGTAACAATTCCTGCAACTTCACTTACCACCGGTGTCTGCATCTTCATTGCTTCCATTACTGCAACCCGGTCACCTTTGTTTACTTCCTGCCCTTCTTTAACCGTAATTTCCACCAGGTTCCCAGCAAAACCAGCCCGGACATCACCAGCCATGGCCAGGTCCATGATCTCCTCTTTGTTGAGCAGTGCTTTTTTACCTTCACCACCAGCCATAGCCAGAGGCTCAAAGCCGAATACCCGTGGATAATGGTCAACCGAGAGATAAACCATTGTTTCACCGGTATCTACAGTCGGTGACGGTCCTATTTCCACAATATGTTCTTTACCGAGCATATCTGTGAAGTACAGAGTTTCTCCTATCTCGAAGCCTCCCTCTCTGAAAAATATCGACGGTGGAAGTACATGGCTCATACCGTACTCTTCTTCAAATTTGATCAGATCAACAGCATCCTTGGGGTGCTGCAGATAGAGAACCAGCTGTTGCTTATCCGGCTCCCGACCAAGCTGCTCATGGAGATTCGCCCGTTCTTCTGCCAAATCCATATCTGGAACATCCTCCAAACCGCCCTCTTCTGCCAGTACCGTCTGCCAATTTTCACCAAGAACTTTCTCATAAATCCAGTCCTCAGGGGGATAGAACGGAAATGGACCGTATTTTCCCAACAGGAGATTCTTTAAATCCCCTGACGGGTTGCCATAACGCTCCCCCTCCAACACGTGAGAGACGGCAGTGGTCCAGAGAATCTGCGAACCCGGAGTAACCGACCAGAAATTACCCAGCTCCTTTTGGACCCTGGGCAGTTCCTCGTGCAAAATATTCGGCACCTTCTCAAGAAAGCCGCCTTTTGACGCCTGCTCCAAGCTTGATCCCATTGCGCCACCAGGCAGTTTATGAATCTGTACTGTTGGCTGAAACCCTTTTATCTGTGACTCAAACTGCTGATAATGCTGCCGCTCACCACCTAGAATATCGGAGGTTTGAATCACTGCCTCCTCATCAATACCGATGGCCCGGCGGTCATGCTCTTTCAATACCTGAATAACCGTCAGAATTGGAGGTGGTCCATAAAAACCTGTAAATGCCGAATCGGCGGCGTCAACAATTGTTGCTCCATTGAGCACAGCCTCCACGATGCGACCCACATCATTTCCATCTGTATTATGCCCGTGATAATGAATAACGAGGTCGGGAAAACGCTGTTTGATGCTATTTACCAGTTCACCAATCCGTCGTGGGGTACCAAGCCCACCATGGTTCTTGATGCAGAGCACCATATCCTGCCCAGTCACCTCAATAATTTCCTGAACTTTTTTCAAATAGTAGTTGTTGGTATGCTCCTGGCCGGTAGAAAAACAGATACATGGCTCATTGATCTTTCCAGCTCTGGCCACCTCCTCCAGAACCGCTTGCATGTTTGGCACATGGTTTAAAAAATCAAAGGTTCGCCAGACATCAACATAACGTGCAAATTCCTTTACCGTAAAGCGGATGACATTCTGCGGATATGGCCTATACCCAAACAAATTAACACCACGACACAAAGTCTGGAACATGGTATTCGGCATCTTCTCGCGCAGCAACTTCAGCTTCATGAAAGGATTGACCTGTTTTCGTAGCATATCAACATGAATTGAAGCACCACCCGTAATCTCAAGGGAGTAGTACCCAGCCCTCTCTCTTGATTCTGCCGCAAGCAGGTCGGTATGCAGGAGTATCCTGTTTTTAAAGTCAGACTGCGACAGGTCGCGCGCAGTATTTGTTATATAGTACCCTTTGGCCTCACGAAGTTTTGCTATAGCTTCGGCTGCGGGTGTTCCCTGATATATTCGTTCCATAGTATTCCCCTGAAATCGGTATTCCATCCTCAATATAGTTACGACGCAAACGGATTTTCTCCGCGATGATGAATCTCTGCAATGAGCTTTGCAAGTTTGCCAACCTCACCGATATCCTCTTCATAATGAAAAAGATGCGGGTGGGTATCCAGATAGGAAGTATTGAAGTCACCCTGGATAAAGTCTTCATCGTCAACAATATTGAGGTAAAAGGGGATAGTCGTCTTGGGCCCGGCAATAGTGAAATTCTGCAGGCAACGCTTCACCCTTCCCACTGTTTCATCCCAGGTAAAACCATGTACAGTGAGCTTTACCAGTAGAGAGTCATAGACTTCAGGAATTTCATAGCCCTGATAGACAAAGCCATCCAGCCGAACACCAAAACCGCCGGTTGATCGATAAACATTAACTTTTTTTCCACCTTCCGGCATGAAGTCATTTTTGGGATCTTCGGCATTGATCCTCATCTCAATAGCATGGCCACGAATCTGCACATCCTCCTGACCAAAAGAGAGCGGGTAATCAAAGGCCAGTTTAATCTGATTGCGGACAATATCTATACCCGTGATCATTTCAGTTACCGTATGTTCCACCTGAATACGGGTATTGATCTCCATGAAAAAATAATTCAGATCTTTGTCGATTAAAAACTCGACAGTGCCTGCATTGAAATAATTCGCCGCTTTGGCAGCCTGAACTGCTGTCTGGCAGATCTCCTCAAGAAGCTCAGAGTCGGCAACCCTTGACGGCGCTATTTCAATAAGTTTCTGGTTTCGTCGCTGGATAGAACAATCGCGAGTACCAAGATGCAAGGTTTTACCTGTCTTATCAGCAATAATCTGCACCTCAACATGCTTGGGCTCGAGAACAACTTTTTCAAGATAAACCGAATCATCGTTGAACGCTGCTTTAGCTTCTGCTCGAGCATCCGGGATCTCATTTATCAGCTGTTCCTGATCTTCGATCCGCCGAATACCACGACCGCCACCACCAGATGTAGCCTTCAGCATCACAGGGTAGCCGTATGTTTTCCCGAAGGTTATGGCTGTTTCTAAACCTTCCTTACCATGGGCAAGATTCTCTGTTCCCGGTACCATGGGGATTCCGGCATCAGCCATGATTTGCCGAGCCACAACCTTGTTACCGAGGTCAGCAATAACCTGTGATGGCGGCCCGATAAATATGATTCCCGCCTCTTCACACGCTTTTGCAAATTCAGGATTTTCTGCAAGAAAACCATATCCAGGATGGATAGCGTCAGCACCGGTATGCTTTGCCGCTGCTATAATCTTACGAATATCCAAATAATCAGATCTTGGGCCACAGCCCAACAAAACTGCTTCATCGGCCAGACGGATATGCCGCGAACGCTCATCTGGTTTCTCATAAACTGCCACTGCCGTACAGTCCAGTTCCTGAATTGCCCGGATAAGCCTGATAGCAATTTCACCGCGATTCGCTACAAGTATTTTCTTTTTCACTGCGTCTCTCTATTTGTGTTGAATTGAAAACATGAACTGCTTCCACTGCGTATACAAACAGCACATCAAAACCCTACTCGAATCATTTATTTTTATCAATTTCATTCATAGTACTTATTATCATCATAATAATTTTATGCAAGACCTACGCGGTACCATTCATGACGTTCAACCACAAGAATGTAATCTCAAGGCTGGTGGCTCTTTTAGCGAAACAAAATAACTCATCAAATAGTTAGGCTGCTCTTCCAATATTTCTATTTCGATGATAGACTCGTTGTCAGGCATTGATCACAATCACCCAAAAAGCATCTACAAGTGACAACCAAATTACCTGTTTGAAAAAAGTACACGTCACCGCCAGCATTGGCACAAACACACTGATCTTGAAAACTTCCGGCTGGGTTACCAAGAAAGATCTGGACAGTATCTACACCGATGTCCGCTTCTGCGTTGCTGACCTAAAACCCGGTTTTCATGTCATCTCAGACCTCTCTGATTGCAGATTTGGTAGCCTTAATGCACTAACAAATCTTCGAAAAATCATGAATTATCTTATGGAAATGCAAGTAGGTCAGGTTATTCGTATTACCAGAAAAAATAGCCTAATTCATAAACAGATCATGAATTTCGCCTCACGATCCCAAGGGTACAAAGCGGTGTTTGTACATTCCCGTGAAGAGGCAGACAAACTTATCAACGAATCAGATCGGCAAAAAGCCCTTCAGTTTCGGCTTTTTCAGACACCTGTCTGCTTTTCAGCAGACACAGTTAATGGCACAGGATATATCCTCGAAATTTCGATAGAATGCTGTAAAATTGCTTTTCACTCCGAACCACTTAAACCTGATAATCAGGTAACTATAAAGCTGGAATTTACTCTTCGGGATGGAACAGAACAGCAATTTGAACTCATCTCAAAAATTACTGAGGTTTCGGATGAACATTTCATCGCTGAGTTTCAAAACCTGGATGAAGATCGCAAGGAATGCCTCAGAATGTGCATTGTACAAGAGGCCCAAAAAGATGTGCCTACATAGAATATAGCCTTGCACATTCAACAAACACAGGCCCCCTCCCCTCTTCCCGCCCCAATGTTTGACACCTTTTGCAGGTTAGGGTAAACTGATCATACAGTTGAAGTTCACATGTGAACACACATCTATCCAACACCCCATGCTTAAAAAAAACGATGTACGTACAATTCTTCCCAGTATCCTTCAGCAGAAAGAGCTGGAGAACGCTATAGTCATCTGGGATAACCGAGTTTACCAAAAAGGTGAACAACTTTCTTCCAAACAGGCTGGCATACGTATGCCATTTGCTGGGACTGTTGTTTTTATTGACCTGCAACCAAAGGCAAACTGGGCTCACCCCTGCCTATATCTCGCATTTCCCCAAAATTATATCTCTTCAGAAAAAGTACAACCCAAACTTTTGATACAAACGTTTCCAGCATCTTTCCCCCCATCATGGTACTGGCGTGGCGACCTTCCCGCAAGCGCCTGCGTGCTCCTTCGTTATGGTAAACAACCGGAGGATTCTAGAGTCATTAACCCCTATTAAGAGGAGGTCGTAATGAAACTTGGCACTGCGCTCAAAAAAAAGCTTAAGGAAAATGCATTCAGACAACTCAAGAAAAACCGCAGCGAAAACCGTACAAACCTCTTTGTTTTCGATAAGGTATTGACCAAAGGAGAGCAGCTTGTTTCAGGGCCGTTTGCTGTAGACATTACCCAAAAGAGTGCTCTCGTTTTTGCCGATTTAAAGCCCCACTACAATTGGGCACACCCCTGTGAATACAACCTTTTTGATACAGAAAATGCAGAACTTATTTCTACCGTTAGCGCCACGCTTCCACCGATAAATTTTTTCAGGGAACAGGACCTTTTTGAGAGCTTTCATGATCCGGTAAAACCACAAAAAATTACACATGATTTCAGCAAAACTTTGGCAAAAAAAAGGAATGTCCTTTCTACGTTTCCAGGTAACCGGTACGCAATCCTCTATTCCGGTTCATCTAACAATCGCCATGTCAACGATATGGAGTTCCTCTATCGTACGCTTGTTGACCTCTACGGCTTTCTTCCTGCTAACATTTATGTTTTAAACTATGATGGTACGCTTGATTACGGTGGATGGCCGCCTGTTGGCAATTGGCCTGGTGACAATAGCGCTTACCGAATGCCCGTAAATGATGCCGGCACCGAAGCGGCGTTTAATACTATAGTAGATGACCTCAAAACCAGAATACGCAAAGGTGATATGCTCTTTATCCATACCAACAATCACGGGGCTGGCCCAGGTGATTTTGTTGGAGCTCTGGAATGTTGCCTCTGCGCCTATAATGCGAATGGCTGGGATCCTTTCTATGCAACACCTTTCGCGACCAAACTGGGGGAGCTTCCGGAGTTTGATGTTATGTATGTAATGATGGAACAATGCCGCTCAGGAGGATTTATTACGCCAGTTATAGATAACAGCCCAGCCAAATGGACACATATCTGCACAGCTGTAGAAGAGCCTGACTATTCTGCGGGTGCTGCCGACTTTGACCCCTTTGCCCTCGACTGGATTGCATCCATTACCGGATCGTACGAAGATGGAAGTGCACTTGACTCAGACCCGGATACCAATGGTGATGGAAGAATAAGTGCACGAGAGGCATTTAACTATGCTGACGCCAGCAATACTCAGGGTGACACCCCGGATTTTGCAGAATCTCCAGCCGACTGCGGAGATCATATTTTCCTGGGACGCCCGGATCATGACTTGTATATCCGAGACAACCTGGACGATCATGGTCTCGAGCCTCTTATTGATGGAGGCATATCTTCAAGCCCAGATATAATCGTCTATAATCAGGAACTCCTCGATCCTGAGGCTGCTCTCCTTACACCAGCTTCCCAGAGCAGTAATAGTCTTGGCGATCCTGTAGAATCTGGTCAGGATAACTTTGTTTACATCCGGGTATCCAACCGTGGTACCCAACCGACTAGTGGCAAAGTAACCCTCTACTGGTGCCCGGTATCAACCTTTCCAACTCCGGGATCATGGAACCTTCTCGGTGAAACCACTATTGCGCCAGTAGCTCCAGGAGAAATGGCAGTAATCGGGCCTGTAAAATGGGACAAGGATGACATCCCTGCCAAAGGACATTATTGCTTTGTAGGCCTGGTAGACAGCGGTGATGATCCAGCCCCGGATCCCGCTATGATTGCTACGATCAACGATTACTATCAATTTATACGGGCCAACAACAACGCAACCTGGAAAAACTTTAACGTTATCGACATGTTTGCAAACTCTATTACAAACATGAGGTTTCATATTGAAGGGTGGCCCGGCAAGAAAATATATACCGACCTTCAGCTCGATATGCGGGAATTGCCCGCTTCTGTCAACATTACGTTGCGACTCCTTAAACGATTAACCACTAAAGCAGAATTAACACACCTCACGTTGACAGAGGAAACCATACAATATAGGAAGTATGCAGTACGAGCAGGAAAACTTGCGACTTTGAAAAATCTGCAGGTGAAACCTTCAGATGACAATCAAGCCTCACTGGAATTCACAATTCCTGAAAAGATGCCTAATGGAGCCTATCGCCTTGCCTTCAGCCAAAATGTTGATGGTCTTGAAATGGGGCGCGTTACTCATCTACTTGCAGTTGGAGACCATCCGTTCATGGCGAACAGAGGATCAAAAGAGGTACACAAAGCCAATTGTATATGGGCCAAAAAAATGGGCCGAAAGAATCGTCTCGCCTATACAACTGTAGAGAGAGCAATACAGCACGGCTGTAATGGTTGTGCATATTGCCTGCCTGAATTTGATACGGACTGACAAAAAAACAGTACGGTCAGAACACTCTAAAAGTAGCAGATTGTTCTGACCGTATATATGGTTACCAGATGTACGTGACAGGCTTAGCCCATACCAATCTTTCGCATGATTTTGGTTTTCACCCCTTGCACCACAAATGGTGTGAGCCGTTTCTTTTCTTTCAAGATCTGTACAAACAAATCCTTTTTCTTTTCTGGTATTTCCGGACGTTCCACCTGGAACATGCTCATGGAACCGGTCTTACACGCCGAAACGCAGGCACCGCAGCCAAGACAACGTTCTGCATCGACAGTCATTGTATATTTTGGTTTGCCACCAGGATTCTCAACCTTCGTGAGTGCCTCTGCATTACAAGCTTTCTGACAAAGACCACAGCCTTTGCAGTTCTCCGCATCAATGGCAATAGTATAGCCAGCCTTAGCAACACCATTTGGAAAACCGCGCAGAACACCACCCAGCAGCTCACAGCAACATGAGCAGCAGTTACAGATAAATGATGGTTTATGGCGTATATTGTCTGTAATATGGGTAAGATTCAGCGCTCTGGCTTTATCTATTACTTCCAACAGCTCTTCAACACTTCGCTCTTCTGCAAAACCGCGACGGACCATAAATTTAGCTCCACTGCCAAGAGAGATACAGATCCCCTCGGTGGGTGCATTCTTATCGCAGGTCTCGTTCAAATGCTCTTTCTTGTGGCGGCAATAACACATGCCAATAGCACCATAGCCTGCCTTTTTTATAATTTCCCGCGCGCTCTCATATGTAGTTACTTCGGAGTGCACCGGTATATGTTCTTCATACGGCAGCGATCTGGTGAGTGGCGTGGGACTGGCAAAAAATTCATTAGCCATGCTATCTTCCCTGTCTTCAAACAGGTACTCGTGCATGAGCTGAGCTAATTCTTTTACCGGCAAATCCTGTCGTTGCTTCATAAAGGTGAGCTCAAAAAAGCCGATCAGGCCCGGCAACAGTAAGTAATAGGTACGCCGGCCATACTTCATGTCCATCACCAACCCCTTGTTGGCCATGCTCTCCAGTATAGGTTCCAACCTCTCCTGACTCCAGCCAGTAGCACGCTCCAGCTCCTTCATTGTTGCTTCCTGCAACGGAAATCGTGATGCTACATACGCCTCGTCCTCTGCAAACAAGATTGCCAGAATCTGACGTAATTTTTCACTATCCGGCAACCCGATCGGGTATCTGTTCAGTCTGTCAATTAAAGGGACAATACTGTCTTTTCCATTTATATGATGGCCCATCCTATCCTCTCCGATTACTGTTTAGACTTTAACTGTTCATGAGATAACTATCTTTTAACGCATAGACATGCTCATTCCAAACAGAATCAAAGCCGCTTGGATCTGCCACGGGTTTTTTCAGCATTTCTCTGTATATTTTTTCCTGCTCCTCGGTGTTGTCATAACTCACTATCATTTGTAGCGCAGCTCGTGAATAGTCCTGGATAAGGAAGGTGAAAATTTGTTCTAAAAGCTGTCCATCCACCTTGTATATTTTGGCATTCTCCAAGATCAGTTGTGCATAAACACCCAGTGTAAAGAGCTCTCCAGCACCAAGCATATAATCGATGTTTGCAGCCTGGTCTTTGGTCGGAGGAGCAGATATCAGCAGTTTTCGAAAAAGTTCAACCTGCCCTTTAAAGAGCTGGACATTAGCAGATTCCACGCCTTGGTAGGCAAGCCTGTAGTCTGCAAATCGAACACCTGCAAGCCCCCCTGTTTTTTGGTTAAAAAGATAGCTGTCATCACGCGCTTCAAACTGCTGGTAAATTTCCGGATAATCAACCGGCTCAAAGAAGTAATTTTTTACAAACTTTATGATAAGCGCCATATTCACATGCTCGGTGCCTTCAAGCTTAGGCAGCATACCTATATCACGGATGGCCATCTCAAAATAGGTATCTTGCTCAAACCCTTTGGCTGCAATAACCTCATGCAAAAGTGCAACAACCTTCTCACCCTGCCCCGTAACCTTCATCTTGACTATGGGATTAAAAAGCAAATAGCGACGATCATCATCAGAAGCACAGCGCAGATAATCGGCTGAACGGTAAGCAACAAGTTTCATTGCAATAAGCCGAGCATAGCTCTCAACAAAGAGCTTTTTCACATGAGGAAAATCTGTGACATAGCGACCATAAAGATTACGGGCAGCTGCATGATTAAGTGCCTCGTAAAAACTATGGGTAGCAATCCCGATTGAAGCACAACCCAGCTCGAACTTACCGACATTAATGGTATTAAGTGATGAGTTCCAGGCATGCTCGCCACGGGAAAGAATATCTGCTTCTGTGATCGGGTAGTCATGCAGTGCATATTCGGCTACATAGGCCTGTCGTACACCTGAGGTGTCGATTTTTTTCACACATTCATAGTTTGGGTGATCGGGACAAACCGTAAAAAACACATACTCCCCGGTATCCTTAATCTTGGCAAAAGTAGAGACCAGTGCAGCACAGTTGCCATTGCCAATATAGTACTTTGAACCGTTAGCCAGCCAGGTACCATCAGCTTGAGGACTGAGAGTCATTTCAGATGAGTAGAGATCTGCCCCATGTGTTTTCTCTGAGAGTCCGAATGCAAATACACCACCCTCAGCCAGCAGTTTTGCTGCAAGATGTTTCTGCTCTTCATTTTTTCCCATCCAGATTGGGCCAAGGCCAAGAATAGTTACCTGCCAGGCGTACCAATAGCAAAGCCCATAGAAAGCAAGAATTTCGTTAAACTCACTTATCCGGTACATATCCCAACGAGTTTCATTTTTCCCATATGGTGCCGGGGTCAGCAACTCAGAAAAAACCCGCTCCTTTTTAATGAACTCGAGAAAATCCTCATACCAGACCATAGACTGGTCATCTTCCTTGATTTTCAATAAACCCTTCTCTTCAAAAAACGTTATGGTTTTTTCTACCAACTGACGATAACGATCATCGATATGTGGACGATTGTATTTTTTAGGATTGAGCAGTTGCATCAATTTCTCCTTATTTTAAAAGGTGCTGAACAGCTGGCAGACGATATGCAGTATCACACCTTGGTCTTCACCTTTTTCCAGCGCTTAACCTGCCAGGTCGTTTGTGCAGTGGCAACAGCATTACCTGAAACATCAGTAATCTGACTACCCATAGTTATCTCAGTTGATTCATTGTGTTGTAGTGGCTCTAGAACTTCAGTTTCAAGCCGATCCCTACTCATTCTGCTCTCGGAAAGAATGTCTTTTTTAGCCTGGTAAACATACTCCACCTCAATTTTCGACATGATCAAGCGATATTTTTTCGCATCAAGAGATGCCATCAACAGATATCCTGCAGAAAACTCAGCAATAGTTGCAATGGCACAGGCGTGGATACCACGCAGATGATTATGGTTACTACGTCTACACGCCGCACTTGTCTGGATAAATTCCTCGCCAAGCGTTTCGATCTTGAAACCATGTGGACGATTAAACGGTACGGTTCTGGCTATCAGAAAATTTAGCCACCATAAAGCCAGTTTTGACTCCATGGCTTTTTTCGTCAGAGAGGCCACATTCACAAATGGTACCATCACGCCTCCCGGCCAACCTTAAACCCTTGGTGATTTGCTTCAAAAACTGTCCCGGGGACAGCAGCATCGCCAGCCAAATGATACGTAATGCCAAGGTCAGCCGCCACAGCTGCAAGACTGTTTTCAGACACAGTCCCAACCGCAAGCACCACCGTATCAACTGGAATCTCCTGTACCTCACCCGAAATTTCAACTTTCAGGCCAGACGTTGTAACCTCGAGCACCCTGGCACCAACACATGGTTTCACCCCAAGCCGTTGCACATCCTGCAGCATGCCCCAGCGTGTGGATTTACCAAAATTCCCCCCAAGATTATTCGCCATCTCGAACAGGTTAATCTCTCTACCGCTTTCCGTTGCCAAATGATACAAATGGTTCGGGTCCTCAGCTTTATTCACTAAGAGGAACTTCAACGCCTCCCCGGAAAGTGTCCCCTCTTCCGCCAGCTTAAGGGCAACTTCCACCCCAACTGCACCGCCACCTATTACCGCAACCTTCCTGCCAGCCTGTTTCGTACCTGCAAGAATATCCCAAGCCTGTACCACATGCCCATGTTCGACACCTGGAACTGCGGGCAATAATGGCTTTCCACCTGTAGTGATAATGAGCATCTCAGGTTGCTGTTCTAGAAGCGTCTGGCGATTAACTTCTACATTTAACACTACTTCAACGTTTGACCTGGCAAGCTGGCTGGCCATATCTTTCGCCAGAACATGAAATTCACTCCGCCCCGGAGGAGCTCCAGCAAGATGTAATTGCCCGCCAAGCTGCATGGTCTTTTCATAAAGCCGTACCTTGTGCCCTTTCTCTGCAGCTGCTATGGCCGCAGAAATACCAGCAGGACCACCACCTACAACCATCACTGTTTTTGCTGTGTCTGAAGTTTTCCGAAGATACTCCATCTCATGTCCGGCCCGCGGATTACACAGGCACTCCACCGATTTCATCTTAAACAGGTTATCAAAACAACCCTGACCACAAGCAATACAGTGAGTAATTTCATCTTCACGCCCTGTTTGGGCTTTTTCTGGAAATTGCGGATCGGTTATAAGTGCTCTACCTATCGCCACCGCATCGCAATATCCTAAAGAGAGGAGATGTCTCGCGATGCTTGGGGAATTGATCCGGTGAGAGGCAATAACAGGAATAGTCACCTCTTCTTTTATCTCACGAGCCATGTAGGCAAAAACCCCTCGCGGTACCTTCGTTACAATCTGGGGAACCTGGGCTTCATGCCAACCAACGTTAATACAGAGCGCATCCACACCGGCATCTTCAAGGGCAACCGCAAAGGCGCGAAGCTCTTCTTTACCAATACCGCCTTCCATATAATCATTGCCGTTCATTCGAACTAAAAGCGGAAAGTCATGACCGATACGGGCTTTTATCCGTCGCATCACCTCAAGACCGAAGCGCATTCTATTTTCAAGACTGCCTCCGTAGATATCCTCACGGGTATTTGTCAGTGGTGAAAGAAAAGAGCTGATGAGATACCCTGTTCCCGCCAGGATTTCCACCAGGTCATAACCGGCCTCACGGACCCTGACGGCAGCATCGGCAAATCGATCATAAAGTGTTTCAATCTCTTCCTGGGAAAGCTCACGAGGGGTCTCTTTTGTCAGGCGAGACGGTACAGGAGAGGGTCCTACCGGCTGCTGACCACCAAGAAAAAACGAAGCATTATATCGACCCGCATGATTCAGTTGTACAGTGGCCAAAGCTCCACCTTCATGGATAACCGTAGCCAGACGTGCAAGGCCAGGAATGAAGATATCACTATGCGCCCCAATATTACCCGGTGCGCCTGACAATTCATCCACGGTAGCATAACCAACACTGATAAGCCCAGCTCCCCCCTCAGCCCGTTCCCGATAGAACTCGACCAGCTTATCTGTCACTTCAAAACCTTGGCACATATTCATGTGCATCGCAGGCATGAATATACGGTTCTTCACGGTAACCGAACCTATATTCCAAGGCTGAAATAAGGGGTCAGACATAGTATTCACCTCGTTTAATCACCTTGTGGTAGTGCGTATGAACTGCTCTTCGACCCGCTCAAACAATCCAATCTCAATAAGTGCGTTTCCCAGCAGTTCCGGGTTTGCAAGGAAATCCTGCATGAATACAATTTCAGAAGCCTTAAGATACACATGAAAGACATTCCTCATGGCATTGCCAAAGAGTTTAGTTATGATTGTCACCACATTTTCCTCACCTCTCATCGGCAACAGCTGCTCGGCGCGGATAAGCATTTTTTCTATATAAAACAGGAGACTGTCTTCAACACTTTCGATATTTTCCCGATGGCCAGGCAAAATAATTTTATTACCTATTGCAGAAAGCTTTACAATACTCGCACAATACGCCTCATAATTGTTAAAACGTCTGCCCGTTTCAAGATCAACATCCAACAGCGGAGATTGAAATATCCCCCGAAGCAAAGTATCACCAGTCACGGCCCACTCATCAAAAACATAGACGACATCGCTCTGGGAATGTCCCGGACAGTTTATGATTTCAACTCCCAGCCTCGCAGGTAACGCTTCTTCTGCAATCTTAAAATGTTTAGGAAAAGGAGGAAACAGCACCCCGCTGTCGAATATATTTCGCAGCTCCCCGAGGGAAACTTCATCGAAACCGAGGTTGACGAGCAGGGTAAACATTTCTGTCATTCTCTCATCATGGCTATTGATCTTCAGCCAATCACGATAGGGCAGATAAATCTCGGCATCACTCTCCTGCTCCAGCCAATAGGCGAGACCATAATGATCGATATGACAGTGGGTAATAAGGATGTGTTTAAGACGTGCAAGATCAACATGCTGGCGCAGGAAGTTGCGACCTTCGTCGGTAGGTGGCCCGGTATCGAATAGTGTGAGCTCACCGCCCAGTTCTGCCGTATAACAGTGGACAGGTCCAACCATATACGGTGTTTCAATGGTGTGCTGTATTAACGAATTTCCCATTGCCAGATTCTTTTGTCTGCTGATCAAAGTACTGCATAAAGCCATAGATAACATTCATGGCGTCAGCCACACTTTGCAGGGCTCGGCGGGGTGAACCCCGCAAAGTGTGTGGATGAGGAATGCCTATATGTTAGAAGAGATATTTTTCTTCTTCACTGGCAGTTGAAGCAAGAAGGCGCTTTGCCTGGAGCAGACCACTTGCATCATACTTCGCGAATCTTCTGATACCGGAAAGGATCATGGTAAGCGTATCACCTTCTTCAACATAGAAAGCGCCAAGTTTTGCAGCTCTGCTTACTTCTTCTGTCATATTAAATGCACATATTTTGACTGCAGCTTTTAAAAGTTCCTGCTTTCGCTCACTGGATTTTGCAAGATTTTTTTCTGCACGAAGCACTGCGCTCTCAAGAGCATAGATCTGAATGGCTATATCAGCAGCAGCCATAAGGATTTCCTGCTCATTTGCTATCTTATCCATGAACTTCTGAACACCTGCACCGGACAGAATAAGGAACAGAGTTTTCAGGTTGCCGACAAGTGCCTTTTCCGCTGCAAAAGGTACAGAGTCATCAATCTCCTCAAAGCTTGGAGTCATAAGCGCTTCAAACGCTTTCATTGCTTCAGACTGAAGAGCAAGCTCACCTTTCATAGCCTTTCTGAGGATCATTCCAGGAATGAGCAGACGGTTGATTTCGTTGGTTCCCTCAAAGATACGATTGATACGTTCGTCACGATAGTAACGCTCAGCCGGATACTCGCTGACAAAACCGTAACCACCATGAATCTGAAGTACCTCATCTACAGTGCGGGCCAAGACTTCACTGCAATACACTTTGGCAATACCACACTCGGATGCGTACTCCTCAATTGCCGCCAGGTATTGTTCGTAGTAGTTATCTACAGACCTGTCGATTTTCTCAATAGTCTCATCAAGTACGCCAGCCATCCGGTAAACCAGTGATTCTGATGCGTAAATCTCGGCCTGCATATTGGCTATCTTCTCTCCGATAGCGCCAAAGCTGCTGATTTTTTTGCCGAACTGTGTACGCTCGTTGGCATATTTAATACCTTCTACAAGTGCCATTTTAGATGCACCACACACACCAGCACCAAGCTTAAATCGGCCAATATTCAGGACATTAAATGCAATTTTGTGACCTTTACCAATTTCACCAAGTACGTTTTCGACCGGTACCTTGCAGTTATCAAGGATGATCTGGGTGGTTGAGGATCCTTTGATACCAAGTTTCTTCTCTTCGGCACCAACCACGAGCCCTTCAAAGCTCTTCTCTACAAGAAATCCTGTAAAATGGGTCTTGTCTATTTTAGCAAAAACGGTGAAAAGCTCAGCAAAACCACCATTGGTGATGAATTGCTTTGTGCCGTTTAAAATATAGTGTTTTCCGTCCTCAGACAGTGTGGCTGTCGCAGCAGCACCAAGAGCATCACTACCAGAACCTGGCTCGGTCAGACAGTAAGCGGCAGGCCACTCACCAGAGGTGATTTTTTCCAGATACTGTTCTTTCTGTGCAGGAGTTCCGTAATAAATAAGAGGCAGAGTTCCGATACCAGTATGACATGTATAGGCGACAGAGAACGACCCGGCGTGAGAGATGTTTTCAGCTACGATCATGGAGGACGCCTTATCTAGCTCAAGGCCACCATATTCTTCTGGAGCATCCATCATCAGTAAGCCAAGCTCACCGCACTGCTTCAACCCTTTGACGACGATATCAAAATCCTGTTTTTCGATTGCTTCTATATGCGGGACGATTTCGTTCTGAACAAACTGTTGCGTGGTCTCTGCCATTTGACGATGCTCGTCCGTAAAATCCTCCGGAGTAAAGACATCGGCACAGGGAGTTTCAGCTATCAGATATTCTCCGCCTTTCAATATTTTTTCAGACATGTTTTCACCTTATATTATATGCGCGTATAGCTTTTTTTTGCGCTTATAGTTTTTCAAAAACACCGGCCGCGCCCATACCACCACCGATACACATGGAAACCATTCCATACTTTGCTTTACGACGCCCCATTTCATGGAGGAGGGTTGCGGTCAGCTTAGCACCAGTACAACCAAGAGGATGACCAAGAGCGATTGCGCCGCCATTTACGTTGACAATTTCCTGATTGATTTTCAGTTCCTGCATTACCGCCAATGCCTGGGCAGCAAATGCTTCGTTCAGCTCAATCAGGTCGATATCTGCAAGCGAAATACCTGCCAGACGAAGAGCCTCAGGAATTGCGGCGATAGGGCCGATACCCATCAGTTCAGGAGGGACACCATTAGCTGAAAAGGAGAGGAAGCGGCCAAATGGGTCCTTTTTAATCTTCTTCAAGTACTCTTCAGAAACTATCATAGTAGCTGCAGCACCGTCAGTCATCTGAGAGGAGTTACCAGCCGTAACAGGCCCACCCATCTTGAATACTGAACGGAGTCTGGAAAGTGATTCAACCGTTGTTCCTGGTCTGACACCATCATCTACAGTTACGAGTTCCTTAACACGTTTGATTTTCTTGCCATCTAAAAAAGTTTTTTCAATCTCAACCGGGATGATCTCATCAGCAAAGGTACCATTCTCGATAGCGGCTGCAGCTTTAGCATTACTTGCAGCTGCAAAAGTATCCATCATCTCTCGGTTGATACCGTACTTCTCGGCAACAAGCTCGGCTGTGGTCCCCATAGAGGCGAATGCCTCTGGCCAGTCAACCATCATTCCAGGGTTTGCAGCATATTTGAGACCGCCCATCGGTACGCTGGACATGGACTCAACACCACCCGCGATGATACAGTCGGCGAAACCGGCCATAACACGTTCTGCTGCTATGGCGATAGCGTTCAAACCTGAGGAACAGAAGCGGTTGACGGTCAAGCCTGGAACATCGATGGGTAATCCTGCTTTCATTGCGGCAATACGCCCGACATTCATTCCCTGTTCAGCCTCAGGAAAGGAACAACCGAGTATTACATCACTAACAGCCGCCGGATCAATTTCAGTTCTTTCAACCAACGCCTTGATTGCTATCGCGGCCAGATCATCCGGCCTAGTATCTTTGAATTTACCTTTATTTGCCCGGCAACCAGGAGTTCTGTAGCTTGCCAGTATGTAAGCTTTTTTCATGTCTACCCTCTCTATGGATTAACTATATAACCAGTAAGTTCGTGTCTAATTTATATGGCAGTACTAGTTTCTCAAAGGCTTGCCAGTCTTCAGCATATGCTGTACACGCTGGCCAGTCTTCTTGTTGCCACAGAGTTTTAGGAAGTTCTCTCTTTCAAGCTGCAAGAGATACTCTTCGCTGACGATTGTTCCTGGATTCACATCACCACCACAGATCACCTGGGCGATTACTGTTGCCATTTCGTACTCATACTCAGTTATGAAATTACCCATCTTCATATTCCACAGCTGGCTCTTAATAGAGGATGCAATTCCCCGGCCAGGCGCTGCGATATCTTTACGTGGTGTCTTTGGTCGATAATTTACTGCAAGACCGAGCACTTTTGCCTTTGCATCACCGATTAGTTTGTCGATATCCATAGTGATGGAATCGCCTTCGCGCATATAGCTCATATCGTAGAGTTCGGCTGCACCCATCGATACTTTTGCCATGGCTATCTGTTCAAAGTGTTTAATGATAAAAGGCTGCACATCAGTCTTGTACTTGGAGGCGAGATCCACAGCACGCACACACAATTCCTTGGTACCGCCACCAGCAGGCAGAAGTCCAACACCGATCTCAACCAGCCCCATATAGGTTTCGGCATACGCATTAACTGCATCAGCGTGGATAGAGAATTCACAGCCACCACCAAGCGCCATGTTAAATGGAGCTGCAACGACAGGAACCTTTGCATACTTCAGTGCCATGGTCGCGTTCTGGAATGAACGAAGCACCATGTTGATATCATCATATGCGCCCTCTGCCATCGCTACTGCGAGCATCATCAGATTGGCACCAACCGAGAAGTTCTGTCCGTGGTTACCAACAACCAGGCCAACACCTTCTTCCTCGGCACGCTTAACTGCTTTATGAGTCATGGCCAGAATGTCGCCACTTATTGCGTTCATCTTCGAATGGAATTCAAAGCCGAATACACCATCACCCAAATCGATAATTGAGCAGTTGGAGTTCTTTTCTACTACATTGCCAGTCCGCTTGAGGATATCGAGTTTGATCTGGCCCTCTTTTAGTGGAACAGCTACATACTCACCCTTAAGAACGTCATAATATTCCTGGTGACCGGCGTCGCTGAAACGATAGAACGCTTCGATTCCTTTCATCTTCTCAGGAACTGCAATACCATCTTTTTCTGCACGTTTTACAAACTTGGCTACACCGATAGCGTCAAGCATCTCAAAAGGCCCGATCTCCCAATTAAAGCCCCACTTCATGGCGTTGTCGATATTGACCACGTCGTCAGCAATCTCAGGAATTCGGTTGAACGCGTAGATAAGCGTGTCACGGATTGATTTCCACGCAAATTCAGCACCTTTATCAGATCCGCCAATTATCATCTTCACTTTCTGGCCGGGATCATCCACCTGCTTGACCATTCCAACAGAGGCAAACTTAGGTTTTGCCAACGGTTTATAGTCGCCTTCAACATAATCAAAATAGAAAATCTGGCGCTTGCCGTCTACCATGGCTTTTTTGTAAAAGCCCTGCTTTGTTTTGTTACCCAGCCAACCGTTCTCGATAAGTTTGGCCATGAAGTCCGGTTTTTTGAAAACATCGCGTTCTTCATCGTCCGGAAGTAAATCATAGGAGTTGGTTCCAACATGAGCCAGAGTATCTAAGCCGACAAGATCCGCAGTCCGGAATGCCGCACTCTTAGGTCGTGCTGTTGCAGGCCCTGCTATTGCATCAACCTCTTCCACAGTCATGCCCATTTCTACCATATGCTGCATGGCTTTATAGATAGCGTAGACTCCGATTCGGTTACCGATAAAGTTTGGAGTGTCTTTAGCGTACACAATGCCTTTGCCAAGGCGTGTAGCGATAAAGTCAGCCATGCCCGTCATAACTTCAGGGTCAGTTCCCTTGGTGGCAACAAGCTCCATGAGCCGCATATAGCGTGGTGGATTAAAGAAATGAGTCACAAGGAAGTTTTTACGAACCTCGGCTGGCAGCACCTCTGCCATCTCATTTGCTGAAAGCCCACTGGTATTTGTAGAAAGGATCGCTCCAGGGGCCAGGTGAGGAACCAGTTTTTTCAATAAATCGAGCTTAATCGGCATATACTCAACAACAACCTCAACAATCCAGTCACAACTTTTCAACTTTTCCAGATCATCTTCAAGGTTGCCGACGTCAATCTGTGCGACATAGTTTTTCAAAAAGAACGGAGCCGGTTTCATCTTTATTAGACCGTCACGACCAGCCTGAGAGATGCGGTTGCGTACCTGGGGGCTTTCCAGAGTCAACCCTTTTGCCTGTTCCTGTTCAGTCAATTCCCTGGGGACAATATCTAGCAAAAGAACTTCAAGTCCCGCATTGGCCAGATGAGCTGCTATAGTCGCTCCCATAACTCCGGCGCCAAGTACACCTACGCGATTAATCTGCCTCATTTGTCATCTCCATTATTTGTTTTCGCCCGGCCAACTACACCGTAACCAGCTTTCATATACAACTCTTCAATAGTGTCTTTGCTCGTATGATTTCTTCTTACCGTACCTTTACGTTTAAGTCAACCTCTTTTGCTAATGTTCTTTGCCGTCCTCAAAAAATACGGTGTAAACACATTGCATGACCACTTGCGAAGCCAAGATGAAACCAAATATAATACTACAATTCAAATATGTTAAAGAACAACACCATCTTTCATCGCATTCACCCTCCAGATTTATACAATCTAAGTCCTAAACACACATTACGCCAAGATAACAGGTCACCTTACGTAAAGTAGGACCATTTTTTCCAACATCACCAGTGTTAAAAAGGGCGTTATAATCCAGCAGATCAATCTCAATTCAGTAGCCACAAGACCTACTCTTTTATTCAGCCAGGTAAATTCTGGAGTACCTCTCACCATATGAAGTCTATTGCAGGATGATTTTGTACACGCTATAACCTCCCTTTCAACTAGAGGAACTGTCCCCTCCATTCATGGTGACAGTAACGTCGCTTCCAGCGTCGAATATACTATAGACTTCTGCTTCACAACTCTCTATGACACCAGCAATAAATCTTCTGAAAAAAAAGAAAGTCAGGCACAAGGTACACTCATACGATCATGATCCAAATCACCCTTCCTATGGGTTGGAAGCAGCTGAAAAGCTCGGCCTCAACTCACAGCAGGTATTTAAAACACTTGTCTCTGAACTGGGTGATGGAACCTTGGTAGTGGCAATCATACCTGTTGACCAGATGCTGAACATGAAACTCCTGGCCAAAGCAGCAGGAGCTAAAAAGGCGGGCATGGCAGACAAGAAGGTGGTTGAAAAAACTACAGGATATATACTGGGTGGAGTTAGCCCCCTCGGCCAGAAAAAACTACTTAAAACTCTCCTCGATATTTCAGCAGATACCTACGCAACTATCCATGTCAGCGCGGGTCGACGAGGACTGGAGATAGAAATAGCTCCAAATGACCTGCTCAAGCTCACTCGTGGCGTCACCGCACCACTATGCCAGGAAGCCTGAGAGGCCTAAAATATTAACGGTTATCAGCAGAACGCTCACATAAACAAAAGATAGGATACCTAAAAACTTAGGCAACAGCCCTTTCCTCAAGGAGGTTGTCTAGCCAGTCAGGATCCATCTCTGGTACCGATGACAGCAGCAGCTCGGTATAATCGTGGTGTGGCGGCTTAAGTATGTCACTTTTGATCCCCTGCTCCACGATGCGGCCTTTATACATAACCACGATTTCATCCGCGATAGCCTTGACCGTTGCCAGGTCATGGGTGATAAACAGGTAAGACATTCCGAGTTCATTCTGTAACCGCTGGAGTAAATTAAGAATGCCCTCTGCCACCAGTTGGTCAAGCGCTGATGTAACCTCATCGCAGATAATAAGGTCCGGACTAGCCGCAAGCGCGCGTGCGATACAGATCCTCTGTTTTTCTCCACCTGAAAGTTCTGCGGGATAACGATTCATATATTTTTCAGGAAGCTCAACCATGTTCAGCAACTCTTTGATCCTTGCCGTAACCTCTTCTCCTTTCATGCCAAAATAAAAGGATAACGGACGCCCAATGATTCTCTTTATTTTCTGTCGTGGATTGAGAGCCACATCTGGCATCTGATAAATCATCTGAAGGCGCCTGAGGCAGTCCATGTCTCTTGAGGCCAAATCTGGAGAAAGTGTTTCACCAGCAAAAGTGATACGACCTGCATTTGCTGGAAGAAGCCCCGTAACGATTCGAGCCACGGTGGTTTTACCACTCCCTGACTCGCCTACCACCGCCACTGTTTTTCGTTTCCTCACCTTTAGGCTTATACCATCAACTATGTTAATATTTTTTTGATACCCGGCAGATACATCGCTGATTTCCAGAACGATATCAGGATTTTTTTTCTGTTTGTTTTTCGCTTCACCCGCAGCCCTTACTGCCAGAAGCCGTCGAGTATATTCTTTTTGAGGATGCTCGAGCATACGACGGGCTGGACCTTCTTCTACAAGATTACCATGTCGAAGAACCATTATACGATCCGCAAGCTGGGCAACTACAGCGAGATCATGTGTAATGTATATGGCACCAGTGTTCATTTCGCTAATTACATCTTTAATTGCAACAAGCACCTCAATCTGGGTGGTGACATCCAAAGCAGTAGTGGGTTCATCGAAAACTATGATATCAGGATCAGTGGCCATAGCCATGGCAACCATCGCACGCTGCAACTGCCCTCCAGACACTTGATGAGGATACCGAAATCCGATTTTTTCAGGGTCCGGAAGATCCAACCGCCGATACAGATCGATGGCCTTTTCTACTGCATCATTATAGGACATAATTCCGTGTTGAACTGGCCCTTCAGCAAATTGATCAATGAGCTTGTGAGCAGGATTAAAAGAGGCAGCGGCACTCTGGGCGACATACGAGATACGTGAGCCACGAAGCTTGATCTTATCTTTGTCAGAAAGAGCCATAAGATCCATGCCGTCAAAATCGATGGATCCAGAAGCTAAACGACAACCTGTCTGAGCATATCCCATGGCTGCAAGGCCCAAAGTGGACTTTCCAGCCCCGGACTCACCAATAAGACCCAGAACCTCACCACACTTTAGTGTCAGATCCATATTATTTACTATGGGCTTCCACTGTTCGCCGTCATACCCTTCAATATTAAGCTGCTTAATATCAAGCAGTGTTTTGTGTTGTTTGAGATTAATCAGAGTTGCCATAAAGTTACATATCCTATTTATTTCCTGCTACTGAATGGATGTAACACTTTAATTCCAATAGTAGCAATGGTAGCGCTTAATCATTGTGTACGTAGCAGACTGCTTCTATTTAAGATCCAATCCACCACTAAATTAACGCCAATGGTGAGAAAAGCGATGGCTGCTGCCGGGTACATTGGGGAATAGATTCCAAAAGAAATCGCTCCCGCATTTTCACGAACCATAGATCCCCAATCTGCTGTTGGTGGCTGAATACCAAGACCCAAAAAACTCAGGGAGCTGATAAACAGAAAAACAAAACAGAATCGAAGACCAAATTCGGCAATAAGTGGTGGCATAGCATTAGGTAAAATCTCATAACGCATCACCCACCACAATCCCTCACCTCGCAGACGGGCAACTTCAACAAAATCCATCACCTCAATATCCATCGCCACAGCTCTTGAAAGCCGAAATACTCTTGTGGAATCCAATATGGCTATAACGACAATCAGAGTAGGAATTGATGTTCCCATGACTGATAACACCATGAGTGCGAAGATCAGTGTAGGAAATGCCATGACAACATCCACCAGGCGGCCAAGCACCTGATCTACCCAGCCACCAAGCGTTGCAGCTACAAAACCTAATGTACAGCCAACGGTAAAAGAGAGCATGACGATTGCAAGAGCAATGGAGATGGTATTACGGGCACCATAGAGCACTCGGGTAAACATATCGCGCCCTAGCTGGTCCGTTCCGAGCAGATGCTCGTAGCTCATCGAATCCCAGACTTCACCGACAAATTCCGTTTCCCCGTATGGTGCTATATAAGGCGCGAGTAAAATTGCGCACAAATTTATCACAATAATTAACAGGCCAACCCGCGCACTCCAGGGCGATTGTTTCAATAACGTAAACATTTACTGGCGTAACTCCTCACCTTGGGTTTCTCAGTTTGGGATTGCTGAGCATCGACAATACATCGGCGGCAAGATTCAAACAGACATAGGTGCTCGCAAATATCAACCCACTTGCCTGCACCACAGGAAGATCTCTTTTAGAGACTGCATCCACCAATAATTGACCAAGTCCCGGATACACAAAGACGACCTCTACCACCACAACTCCAACCACCAGATAAGCGAGATTTAATACCACCACATTGATAATAGGAGACAAAGCATTGGGTAAGGCGTGTCTCAGAATAATCCGCCCACGGTTTATCCCTTTCAATTTTGCCATTTCTATAAACGGACTGGAAAGAACGTTAATAATGGCAGCCCTTGTCATACGCATCATGTGGCCAATCACCACCAGGCTAAGCGTCAGACATGGGAGAAATATTGCATGAAGCTGCTGAAGGAGCGACATATCATCATTGATAGCACTGATGCTCGGAAATAGAAAAATCTGCACCGATAAAAGGGCAATGAGTATGTAGGCGACAAAAAATTCCGGTAACGAAATAGCACTCAGGGTGATGATAGATATACATTTGTCAAACCATGAATCGCGGTAAATGGCGGCAATCAGGCCGAGAACTATTGCCACAGGAATGGCAAATAAGGCGGTCACTCCTGCAAGAAACAGACTATTGGCAAATCGCCAGCCTATTACGTCTGCAATGGGACGCCCATTAGCCAGTGAAGTCCCCAGGTCACCCTGCAGAAATGACCCTATCCACGTAAAATAGCGAATATGTGGTGCCAGGTCCAGTTTCAGATCTGTGCGAAAGGCTTGTATTGTCTCCGGGGTAGCGTTTTGGCCAAGTATAGCTTCTGCCAGGTCTCCAGGCAAAGCTTCTACCCCGACGAAAATCAACAGGGAAATCGCCAGAAGTGTAAACAGGCCGAAGATAAGCCGTTTAGTGATCATTGAAGCGAGTTTATTCATAAAATCGAACTCTATTGTGGCCGCATTGAACTCTAGCCAGCCCATCCAACGTCTTCGTTGAATGAAAATTATATCCTTTAAAATAATGGACAAACAGGGGGAGCTACTAACTCCAGTCACCCCTGTTATGTTTACCTGAAACTGGTATTTGGAGATTACGACTTAAACCACCATCGCTCTGGTGCCCGAAGACCGTCAAGTTCCCAGTTTGCTGATAATGGACCGTGGGCAATTTTGTCGGATGTCGCGGCAAGATCTGCGGCAAACATAGGCACGACTACACCACCATCGTCCCTGACGATACTTTGCATTTCAACATACATAGCCTTGCGCTTTATCTGATCGAGTTCTGCTCGAGCGCTAATCAACAGTTCGTTAAATCGCTTGTTTTTCCATGAAGTATCGTTCCAGGCAGCATCGGCGGCATATGCTGTACTAAACATCATATCCTCAGTTGGTCGGCCTCCCCAAAATACTGCACACCACGGTTTTTTCATCCAGACATTAGACCAGTATCCATCATTTGGCTCTCTGACGACATCAATATTGATCCCAGCTTTAGCGGCAGATTCCTTGTACATAACCCCTGCATCAATCGCCCCACTAAATGCAGCTTCAGCAGTATGAAACTTAAAAGTAGCATCTGCAATTCCGGCCTTTTTCAAATGAAATTTCGCCTTATCTGGATCAAATTGTCGCTGGGGAAGCTCCGACGCATGATAGCGGTTAGCGGAACTGATTGGGTGATCATTACCTACAGAACCGTATCCACGAAGAACCGTTTTAAGCATCTGTTCTCGATCAACTCCATATTTTAGAGCCAGTCGTACATCATTATTGTCGTAGGGAGCCTGATTGCACTGCATGGCAAAGGTGTAGTGCTTAAAGCCATTCTGCCGGAGCACTTGAATGCCTCTGGTTTTTTTGAGCAGATGAACGGTTTTTAGCTCGCAACGGTTCATTATATCAATCTGGCCAGTTTTAAGGGCATTGGTCCTGGCATTTACATCATTAATCCCGAGAGTTTCCACTTCATCGAAAAATGCCCGGTCACTTTTAAAATAATTAGGATTTCGAGTTGTAAGGCAGCGGACACCCGGTTCATATTTTTTTAGGATATAGCCACCACTGAAAATGCCGTCGGTAAAGTCGCTGGTTACTGGAGCAATAATAAGATGGTAATCACTCAACAAGTAAGGGAAGTCAGCATTCCCACTTTTCAGGATAACCGTAATGGTATACTTGTCTTCTTTTTTGATCTCCTCAATGGATTCGACAATCACTTTGGCAGCGGACTTTGTTTCCTCTCCCCTGTGATGGTTGAGGGAGTGAATGACATCATCGGCATCCATGGTTTTTCCATTGTGGAACTCAACCCCTTGACGCAGTTTGAAATTCCAGACCTTAGCATCAGCTGAACTGTCCCAGCTCTCCGCCAGCTCCGGTATTGGATTGTTCTCGTGATCGATCTCAACGAGGCTGTTCCCAAGCTGCCCATTAATGATAATCTGGTTCATCATGTCAGTACTGGCAGCAGGATCGATTATATCGGTGGTAGAACCTCCAGAGATACCAATTCGCAAACGACCGCCACGACTAGGGGCAGAGGATTCTGCAAATGCAGGACTGGTAAGCAACGATTGCGAGAGTAGAGCCGTTGCTCCTAGTGCTGTTGCCTGAGCAAGAAATTCTCTCCGCGATACTTTTCCTTCTGAAAACAGTTTTTCTAAAAGTTCCAATCCAATCATCTCATTTCTCCATTATGAATTAATAGATTTATAGTCGATGCCAGTAAGTTATACGAATTCACGCCAGAGCCTTACAATACAGGTAACGTATATGCCTGAATGACATGTAACGAAAAGTTGCTATCTGGATTTATCCTGTAAATATGCTCCTCCCCTGCACAAGTTCTTTATTTAGATGAGTCCTCAGATCTGCTATCTATTGGCTCAGTAAGAACACCGGTTGATAATATTGGTGCTGCAGAAATATCATCGTCCGCCATCAACGTACCCAGGAGCTGAAGGGACGTCAGAATCATGTTTTGCTTCCAATCTTCAAGATTTTCGAATTTTTCAAGGAATGTTTCCTGCAAAGGTGATGGCGCCGCTTCAAGTAATTTCTTCCCGGCAACGGTTTCCTTAACCAGAACACGCCTACGATCCCCCGTATCTTTCTCACGCAGAACAAGACCTTTACGCTCTAAACGATTTAGAATATCGGTGACGGTTGCTTGTTTGAGGCTTACCTGCTTAGCCAGTTGAGATACAGTAAGAGTTTCTTCGCCCTCGATTTGCTTTAGTATAATAAGTTGTGGCGTGGTAATTCCGTACTGCCTTACCAGTTGTCGGGAATGTATATCAACAGCTTGAATAATACATCGCAGGCTACTCAACACACCATCCGAGATAGCGGCTTGGCCACTTGATCTAACATCAGAGTTCTGATTCATTATAGCGCACATTTAAATAGGACACTGTGTATAAAAAGTTCAATCTCAATTGTCACGAATAACATCGAAATTTTATCCACGCAATAGCGGACACCTGGAAGAGATGATCGCTATCTGCGCCCAACACATTACATTGGACACTATGCATTGTCAAATGTGTTTACAAAAACTGATCCACATTGTTTGATGTAGAGGTTCAGCAATATCATGAAACTAGCAACAAACTTACACGCTTTGGAATTGCCTCATCGATAGCTCAAACGTCGTATAGATACAGCAAGCCATGCACATATAAATACGAGGAAAAATATGACCAACAAACAGAAAACTATTCCACAAAACAATCGTTTTGACCTCAAAGGTTGTCAAAATGCCATGAAAGCAATCGTCACAAATGGCAACGGTGGATACGAGGTACTCGAATACCGAGATGTGCCTATTCCAACACTTACCCAAGGAGAAGTTCTTCTGCAAGTTCTGGCGGCCGGCGTAAACAACACTGAGATCAACACCCGCCTTGGATGGTACTCCAGCAAAGTAACTGCAGGCACAGAAGAATTAACAGCTGCAGAGAAAGAAAAAGCGAAAGAAAAAGCAGATGGCGGCTGGAACGAGGCCACGCCATTTCCGTTTATTCAAGGCACAGATTGTTGCGGGCGTATTGTTGCCGTTGCACCTGGTGGAGACGAGAGCACCGTCGGCTTACGGGCACTGGTCCGGGCATGCATTCGCAGTTCCGGATGGGATTCGCTTGAAAACATCTGGATGGCCTCTGATTTTGATGGCGCATTTGCGCAATTTGTTAAAGTGAAGGCTGGGGAGGTTTTTCCGGTTAATTGTGATTGGAGCGACGCTGAGCTTGGCACGATTCCATGTGCGTACGGTACTGCAGAAAATATGCTCCACAGAGCGAACGTCAAAAGCGGGGAGCATGTCTTGGTCGCTGGAGCGTCAGGTGGTGTCGGGTCGGCAGCGGTACAATTGGCAAAACGTCGTGGCGCAATTGTGACAGCAATCGTAGGTAAGCAGAAGATTGAGCAAGTTAAGTCAATAGGAGCAGATCGCGTCATCGAGCGCGGCGATGATATTGTTGCCATCCTTGGTGAGAAAACCGTAGACGTCGTTGTCGACAATGTAGCGGGACCTGCCTTTGGTGGGATGTTGGAGGTATTGAGAAGAGGAGGACGATACACATCCTCCGGTGCTATTGGCGGGCCACTCGTAACGCTCGACATGCGCACCTTTTACCTGAAAGATCTAACAATGATAGGATGCACAGCATGGGATGAACCAGTATTCCCCAATCTTATTTCCTATATCGAAAGAGGCGAGATACAACCGCTTCTTGCGAAGACGTTTCCGCTTGACCGTATTGTGGACGCGCAGCGCGAATTCACAGAGAAGAAGCATGTGGGAAAATTCGTTTTAATTCCACCGCCACTGGATGATCCGCAATAGATTGCAGCCCCCTGGTGAACCATATGATTGAATTGTTATCAACCTTCAGCGTTTCAGCCGGAAAATCATGAGACGGTTGAAACTAATAGCTTTTACGAGAGAGATCATATCCTGTTTCGATCGCCTGCAATCGATCCGGTATAGCGATACAGAGCTAACTCCTGAAAACTGGTGCAGTGAACAGCCCTGCCTGAAGGTCAAACTCCTATCACGTGAAATCATCCTGACCCAACCAAGCTCAACCTTTTTTGTCTACCTCCTTGGCCTCTTAACCACAGGAGTTGGTATCTATTTTTTATGGATCAGAGGCACTGAGCTTTCACGTCTATGGTGGGGCGTCTCGCTGCTGCTATGGGGCATCGGTGCACTCCTGGCCGGAACCAGTTATCAGGCGTTCGGTTACCAGATTAAGTGCGCAGGCCGCAAGTCTTGCGCCTGGACCAGCTGGTGGGAAGTCGTCTATCTTATGTTCCAGAAAACCAGCGTGAGTGCGATGCTGATTGCAGTATCGTACTCCTGCTCAACAGGATTATTGAAAATGACCCTGTTGTTTTACGCACTTACGAGCTCGCTTTTATATTGTATTCTCGTCTTCATTGGTGCACTTGTTCCCATCAAATCATATATCACATTCGACTTGATGGTTCGAGTCTCGACACCGATTTATCTTCTCGTATTCATCTTAAATGGGATGAGATACTACATGTTCGGAACGTCTATGGATCTTGCGCTGCTTGGCACCTGGGTATTACTTTTTTTAACCAGCGCTACGTATTACGCCTATGATCACTTTAAGGTCACAGAGAAACTGTGGGCGGGAGGAACGGGTGTCTGGTTCTCACAAAATGATGTATTGCACATCGGACTTATCATATGGATAATCTATATCTCAACAGTCGTAGCACACCAGATCAGGGATTACGCTGTGCCCATTGCCCCGGCATAAAAGGTTGTGTGATAGAGGTTTTAGCAATAATGCAGTTAGTCAGGGAAATCCACTTCATGATGTATCACATTGCCATGCAAGATAAACATAAACAAACGGCCCCTCCCTCATACTCTTGACATCGTTCTTCCTGGTACGAGGAAGAGACACCGGCAATTCTGTTTTTTACTATCCTTTATGACACCCACACCCAGACTTCTTCGTTGTGCAGCTTCCCTGACCAGCTCCCCGGATATCACTTTGATGCTTGGCAATGGAAATAATGGTTTTTACACTATTCTCTGCTTCAGCGGATAAACCAGTTTTTTGAAGGTTACCCGCCTCTTCCACAATAGCCTGAAATGCTTTCGCGATTTTCTCTGATGCCAGCATGCGTTCTCCTTATGCATTTTTTTTAAGCAAAAATATGGGGCCGTATATCGACCTGTTTCCTAAAGAAGTAAGACAACATCTCAAAAAATCAAAAATAAATATCACTACCAAAAGCCATTTACTCCTTTGTTAAATAACCTCCTCCCAAAGAGTGGACACAACGCAATAATTATTGACTTAATCACTCTATTCGTTAAGCTAATTAAGAGAGTCATAAAATTGACGCTAGTATGAGCAGATAACAAAAACTCTCCCAGTACAAGCTGCAACCTGTCTACTGAATGATTCAGCATCAGCACCATGTAATCATATACATAGGTGGCGTCAGTCCAAACGAAATCAATTCTCACTTAACTCGAGAGGTCAAGGACGTATGGTCGCGAGTACTTATGGAGAAAACAGGTTAAAACGCGGTGTGGTCATCGGTGGATCTGGCCTTGTGGGTGGAACCATTGTCAACTACTTTAAATCCCGAGCCCAAGAACCTATTGACGTACTTGCCCCCAGCAGTAAAAAATTGTCAATACGTGAATCAACTGATATCCGTCGATATCTCGCCCGGGTAAAGCCAGACTTCATCATCAATACCGCGATTGCCAACATTGACTCAGACAGTCAACTCTCCTTTGAAGTGAACTACCTTGGCACCCTCAACCTGGCACGTGCTGCTGCAGCACTAAATATACCTTATATTCATATAAGTTCGGCTGCTACACTGAAAGATGGTCTGGATATTGGCGAAGAAGATTGTCGAACAGTTAGCCCCAATATGAGCAATTATGCCAAAACAAAGCTCATGTCGGAGAAAACCCTCCAATATATGCATGAGCAGCATGGCCTTGATTATACATGCATCCGCCTTTCAGTAGTTTATGGAAACCATGACCATAAAATACAGGGATTCCATCGCATGCTTTTTTCTATTGCCGATGAATCTATGCCTTTTCTCTTTACACAAAAAAGCGTACTCCACTCATATTCAAACTGCCGCAAATTGCCTTACTTTATTCATCATGCCTTGGCTCATCGCAGTGAATTTACCGGTAAAGCATACAACTTTGTAGACAAAGACCCTATTAATCTTGCAAACCTCATCCTAACCATTAAATCCTATCTGCAGCTTAACACTCCACGGGAAGTCTACATACCATACCCCATTGCCCGATTTGGCAAGAACAGTGTCTCCGTCCTGCTCAAGATACTACGAAAATTTGGATTAAAAGCCAGCCTGCCGCCAGAGCTGATTTTCATACGTCACTTTTACAAGACACAAACACTCTCTGCAAAGCGGGTACTGGATTCAAGCTTTGCTGATCCTTTTCCAGCAGAATCTGTGTACACCCGTCTGCCGGATATGGTTATCTATTATCTCACACGATGGAGCCATCAAAATCTCATTTCCACGTATAACGAAGAAATCAGACTCGACAGAACCATCGAAGAAGATTTCAAGTTCAGACCCAGCGAACTACTTTCCTCCATCCATCAAGACTCAACGACACCATACGTTGACATTGAACAGTATGGCATAAGTGAGCCATCTTCCAACCCCAGTCACCTTGACAGTGGCTCACGCCCCACTTAATTTCTCCTAAAAGCCAGGGTACCTGCAACATCTACCAAGACGGCGATCCTGGCCAGACAGTTGACCACGTTCTGCATAGTCAGCTGCTACATCCTGTATTGCTACTGCAGCAAGACAGCATTTTTCAGTCAAAAAGGAGTATTCCTATGGCGTATACATGTCAAAATTGTGGTGCTTCGGCCGATGAGCCAGGACACCTCTGCAATCCATCCGATCTGGCAACAGATTGTAAGTTCTGTGGCTCTTCTGGTGTATCGGCAGCCCACGTCTGCAAAGATAAGCTCGCAGCAATGAAATATTCATGCGGTTCCTGCGGGAGAATTTCAGCAGATTCAGGCCATCTCTGCAAACCAGAGGACATCAAATAAATCACAACTACCTGCCATCCCAGCTTACTTGATTAGCTGGGATGGCTTCTTGCCTTGAACATACGTGCAACTATTTCCAGACTGCACAGCCATCTTCAGCCGTTTGAATCAAAAGATAGAGCGAAATTCAAAAATTTGTACTTTTTTTCAAAATCCCCTTGCGTCTATGCATTGACGGGTATATTGTTAGGTCTATATCGAAAAAAGCAGGTATTGAATAAAAATATATACGTGCAAAAAACTCATATACGCTAGGAGCTAACAATGAAAAAAAACACTAAAGTCATACTTTCTTCAGTTGCAATCGCTTTTCTTTTTTGCCAGCCCGTAGCGGCAGAAGATTATCAATCAGCACTTGGCCTTGGGGTAGGTATGGTGCCTGACTACGAAGGATCCGAAGATTACGAAGCTGTTCCTCTGTTATTTGGTAAATTTACTTACGGAAATGGAAGCTACGTCATGTTGCGTGGCAATCAGATAAAATGGAACCTCTTCGACAGTCAAATCCAGTTTGGTCCTCTGCTTCAATATCGTGGAGAACGAGACGATGTTGACAATAATCAAGTTGATCGAATGAAAGATGTCGACGGCGCTGCTGAGGCAGGGTTATTTCTAACTGGAGTCTTTGGCCCCTGGAGCGCAACTGTCGAGTTTGCAGCTGACGTCTCAGGTGAGCATGATGGCTATCTTGTCACCTTAGGTGGCGACTATAAAACACATATGAGCGAAAGGCTCACCATGACCTTTGGTGCATCAACAACGTATGCCAGCAGTAATTATATGGAAACATATTTTCAGGTTGATTCAGGTAACCGCGGCAGCAGTACCCTGCCAGACTATAGCTCTGACAGTGGAGAACTAAAAGATGTTGGTATCCACATGGTAGCTGATTATGCCCTCAATGACAGATGGTCAGTAATGGGAAATCTTGGTTACAAACTCCTTATTGGCGATGCTGCGGATAGCCCTATCGTTGATGATGAAGGAAGCGATGGCCAGATGTTTTTTGGTGTAACAGGCGTTTACCGCTTCTAAGTAACATCTTTTTCACATAGCAGATCCTTTTCCCCCGTCTGGTGTTAAACACCAGGCGGGGGATTTTTTATTCCATACCATAAAAGAGTTGTTCTGTACCTGTTGCATACTCCTCAGGCAGAACGCACGACGGTTAATTGAGTGCGAGACTGCTACCATCTTCACACGGTAGCCATAGTGAGAAAAAGGTTTATATTCTCTTAATCTCATATCCGCAGACATCAACCTATCCTATTGACAATTTACATTTTTCGATCTTCTTCCTTGTTTTTCAGCTCTTAAAAACGTACTCTCAAAAGAATAGGCGTATTTTCACCGCTGCACCCTCTTTATGCGTTATAAAAAAACAGATATGATCAAATTTATTTTTCATATAATCGCATCGTTAATCTGCTTCACCTTTGCCCATCAGGCTATGGCAACTGAGCTTGTCGTTGGGATCAGCACCGGATATCCTCCCTACTATTATGAGAGGGATGGCAAGTTAACTGGTATCTGTATCGACCTTGTCAATGCTGTTGCACAAGAACTGAATATCGAGGTTAGATATGAAGTATTCCCGTGGAAAAGGTTACTATCGGTAGCAAGAAAAGGGGATGTTGACGCGATCATGCCTCTGTTTCGAACAGAGGAACGAGAAGAGTTCCTCCATTTTGACGGGTTAGAACTTGCCTATGAAACTATTTCACTTTTCACTATGAAAGGCTTTCCCGTTTTATATAATGGCGATTTCGAAACCATTTCGTCACACCGAATAGGAGTTATTGCTGAATATAGTTATGGCAATACCTTTGATAGCTATCAACATTTTGACAAAGTAGTAACGGAAAACGAGGAACATCTTTTCAAGATGTTTAAGCATAGACGTTTCGACATAGGTGTAGGAAACAAATATGTACTACAATTTTTCGGACAAAACTCAGACCTGAGCAAATCTATTGTATTCCTTGAGCCACCCATTACCAAAGAGCTACTGTATCTCGCCTTCTCAAAATCTCGATTGAATAAGAATCTCGCAGTTAACTTTGCAAAAGCTTTAGCTCACTACAGAGAAAGCCGAAAATACCGGGAGACAATGGCCCGCTATGGTTTGTCTGACAATTCCAGCAAACCATAATAAAGGTCATAACGTTATAATTATTACATGAAATCGATTGTGCTATCACAGAGGGTGAGAATTATCTCCTGGCTGATCCTGGGAGTTGCCCTGTTTTTTTTAGTCTATAATTGCGTTGCTTTCTGGTATCTTGCCAAGTCCAAAATTAACAGTACAAACAGGGTTATCAAACATGCGGAAATTATTTCTCATGATTTATGGAACCTCAACCAGTCAGGTATGAGCGCGTACCTGAACCTTGTTGCCAGCACAGGTCATTATAATTATATAAAAGTCCTGACGGAAAACGATAGCGAATTTCTGCATATAGAAAGGCCTCCCATTTCTGGTACAGACCGCATTCTGCTTAACATTGGGCTCATTTACCTTCAAGAGATGACTCAGCCCATACTCTACAGAAAGGACAGAATTGGAACCTTTCAGGGAGAGCGATATGTACGACATGTGTACCCACTCTTACTACTCTTTCTACTGCAGCTTTTTGCCGTACTCACAATAGTTTTCATCACCTATTTACTGCGTAATCGCCAACTGCTGGAAAATCAGGTTAAAGAACGGACAAGAAAATATCACGAACTGGTTAATCTCCTGCCGGAAATGGTTCTTGAAACCGATGCTTCAGGGCAGATAACGTTTGCCAACAAGAAAGCTCTTGAACGGTTTGGACTGTCAGATTTTTCCTCCATAAAGTATGATTACAGAGACTTTATCTATCAGGATACAGGTGAGATGGATCACACTTTTTTCCTTCAGGCAACAGGGGATGATTTAGAAAAAAACGAATATAAAGCACGAGACAGCTACGGAAACCTTTTTCCAGTATTAGTCAGATCTGCACCTATCGAGAACGATAACCAGCTAATGGGGGCCAGGCTCGTAATAGTCGACATAACTGAACGTAACGCCCTTTTAGAACAGTTAAACCAAGATCAGAAAATGAAATCCATTGGGCTGATGGCAGGTGGCGTCGCTCATGACCTGAACAATATCCTCTCCGGTATTATTAACTACCCTGAACTTATGCTTCACCACATCCCTGCAGGGAGCCCTTTAGTCAATTTCGTTGAACCTATGAAAGAGGCAGGTTTGAGGGCAGCTGCTGTCGTTGCCGACTTACTCACCGTCGCACGTGGAATTGCGGCACCTCGTCAAGCTACCGATCTAAATAACATAGTTCTGGAATATCTCCACTCACCCGAATTCTATGACCTTCAGTCTAAATATCCAGACATACGCTATAGCAAGCACCTGACCGAGAGTATAACCACAATCTCATGCTCAATAATTCATCTTAAAAAATGCCTCATGAACCTTGTAATCAATGCGTCAGAAGCCATTGCAAAACAAGGAGAGATTATAATCAGCACATCGAGCACAACTATCGATGCTACAATAACAAATCATGGTACAATCAAGGCTGGCACCTATATTGTCTTATCGGTGCACGACTCTGGAACAGGCATACCACCTGAGAACCTGCCTCACATTTTCGAGCCATTCTACTCTAAAAAAGAATTAGGGCGAAGCGGAACCGGCCTCGGACTCGCTGTCGTTTGGAACACCATGCAGGATCATGGTGGCAATGTGCGAGTAGACTCAAATGCCAATGGTACAAAATTCAGCCTGTTTTTCCCCAGCTCTCCAGAAGAACAGCAAAAAAATTATCTCCCTGCAGATGAGGCCATGATGCGAGGTGATGGAAAATCCATCCTTGTTGTTGATGATGAAGCACAACAGAGAGACATTTCAAAGCAATTACTTAAATCCCTGGGGTATGACGTTACAACTGTTTCGACCGGCGAGGAAGCTGTTGAGTATATTCATACCCATAAACCTGACCTTATTCTTCTGGACATGGTGATGGGAACAGGAATGAACGGGCGACAAACATATGAGAAAATTATCACTATTTCACCAAACCAAAAAGCAATCATTATGAGTGGTTTCTCAGCAAGTAGTGATGTTCAGGAAGCAATACGATTAGGTGCCGGAGGGCTTATCAATAAACCATATACCAAGGAACAGCTTTCCAAGGCGGTGCATATGGTTTTGACCACCTAAGCAACGAGTAATCTCGAATTAAAAGAAACCTAAGAGGAGAGTAAATACTAAATGAGTCTACTAAACACATATAGATTTCTTGCATTTATACTCGTTACAACCTTTTTCGTGGTGCAGTATTCCGGGTTATCCCTAGCAACCGATGCCCCTTATGACGTTCAAGAAATTGTCTGGTATCGGGCATATTTCCCTCCTGTCACAATTCCATCCGGTGCAAATACAAACAGAGGTTTTTTTGACGAGGTGATGAATTTCACAATTGATCAGTTACCTGAATATGAACATCACTATCATACTGCAAATTTTAAACGTATCATTTCAGATTTTAAAGATGGCAAAAACGGCTGTTGCCCATCCCTCTATAAAACTGATGAAAGAGAAGAATTTATATCATTTTCTCTACCCGCCATGGTCGTGCTGCCTAACGGTATCATAACTAGTGGCAAAAACAGGCAAGAACTCTTGCCATATGTAAATGATGACGGTGAGATATCGCTGATAAAGCTTTTATCCAATGCAGATCTGGTTCTCGGTATATCCAGTGGCAGGGCCTACTCAAACGGTATAGACGAAATCATCAGCCAACATGAGGGAGGCAATATTCATGTGAGATCGGGAGAAGATGTGTTCAAAGGTCTTATGTCAATGTTATATCTGGGTAGGGTCCACTACATCATCGGGTACCCCACAGAAGCTGGCTATTTTGCAAAAGAACAAGAGCAGTACAGCGATTATAGTTTTTTCCCCATAGCGGAAAGTAAAGTTCCTTACACCCTTGGCTATATTGGGTGCACAAAATCAGAATGGGGGCAAGAGGTAATTCAACGTATCGATCCAGTTTTACGGGAACATAGAGCTACAGAGAAATTCCTGAAATATTACGAATCCTGGCTCGATGATTCTACGAAAAATTTGTACCGGTCGATCACAACTAAATTTTTTGAATCTCATAAGAAGGAGTAATTCTGATCTGATCATGCATTACCCTCCTGCATATAGAATTATTACCAGGCTAATCGACTTCCGAGCCGTTTTATCGAAATGACCGGACAACACATTTCTAAAACTCGGACAGACCTCTAATTTTAGTCCTAAGCCAAATGGCAAGGACACCATTCCACCTATCTGCTGAATAATTTTACGATATCCATGGAACTCTTGTTTCATGCTGAAGCTAACCTTCAAGAAAAAAGGGCCAAGACAGCTATTATATTGTATGTTCGCTCTATCAAAAGCCCTCAATAACTCCTTAAAAAAGTAGGTTGGCAAAGCGAAACAATATATACTTCCATAAAGGCATTTGTCGCCGCGGGCTTTATCACTCATTCGTTTTGAGGAAATGGTACTGATAACGCCAACGTTCCAATAGCCACCGACGTAATGTTGTCATAACTATCCCAGCATACTTTTAAGATTTCATCCACCTCAGGGTGGTTGCCATATACCTGAAACACTGTCACTTCAATGTGATTTCATTGTAGAATTGGTCTTTTTTATGAAAAAAAACTACTCTCTGGGAATTAGAACTAAACTCATTGTAATATTTATACTTATTAAGGTTCTCCCTCTACTGGCACTCGCCTGGTTTGCATGGCATCAAATTTCGGGATTAGTCGAAAAGATGCAATTTTCATTTGAGGCTACAACCGAAGAAAGCCAGCAAATGGGAGAAAAAGTTGTTCAATTGGCAACAAAAGACTCTATCCGGGCACTTGATGAAAAGTCCCGTGAAGCAATTGAAAGACTTACCGTTGATACAGCCCAAGATGTCGCCAGATTTCTCTATGAGCGAGATCATGATATACAGCAAGCCGCATTTTTTGACCCTTCAGAAGCTAATTATCACGATTTTCTCAAGTCTAAATTCAGCCCGATTATTGGACATGACCCTTTCACAATGGATAAGGAGGGAAAGATTTGGGAGGTGGAGGAAAATGCCCATACAGAACGTTTAGTAGTGCAGGCTAACAATCAGAATAATGCTAAAGATTTCCATTCCAGCCCACCGGAAAAGCGTGGAAAACCAGTTAATCACCCTCTTTATCTGGAAATGACGTTTATTGACCTTACTGGTAAGGAAAAAATCAAAGTTATAACTTCCGACCTCCTTCCTCATAGCCTGCAGGATATATCTCAGAAAGAAAATACGTTTTGTAAAGCCGAAAGTTATTTCGACCACCTGAAGACTCTTCAACCCGGAGAGGTATTTGTTTCTGATGTCATTGGCGCTTACCAGAAAACTGATCTCATTGGGACGTACTCCAAAACACGGGCGGAACAGGCAAATATTGATTTCGCTCCGCAGGATTCCGCATATGCAGGGAAAGAGAATCCAGCAGGAAAGCGGTTTCAGGGATTGGTACGCTGGGCAACCCCTGTTGAACGTGATGGTCAAGTTATTGGATATGTAACCCTTGCCCTTGATCACACCCACATAATGGAATTCACCGACCATCTCGATCCAACCGAAAAACGGTATTCCGCAATTTCAGATGCAAGCACTGGCAATTATGCTTTTATGTGGGACTATCGAAGCCGTAACATTTCCCATCCCAGAGATTACTTCATAACGGGATATGACCCGGAGACCGGCAACCCCGCAATCCCCTGGCTAGAATCGGAATACTATCAACAATGGAAAAAATCGAACGGAAATACCACTGATTTTTTAGCTACTCTTCCACTCTATGAAAATCAGTCTCTTGATAAAAAACCTGCACCTGAACAAACCAGGTCTGGCTATGTTGCACTGGATTGCAGGTACTTAAACTTTGCTCCCCAGTGTGATGGATGGGTCAATCTCACACAACATGGAGGTTCTGGCTCTTTCCTCATATTCTGGAGTGGACTTTGGAAACTTACCACAGCTGCAGCCATTCCTTACTATACTGGTCAATACGCCAATAGTGGCACGGGCTTTGGTTTTGTTACTATTGGTGCCAATGTTCATGAATTTCACAAAGCAGCAATAAGCACCGCAACACATATCGAGGCTATTGGCGCAGATCATATCAAAAATATAGACCAGCAATTTCAACGAAACAAGGCATTTCTCAAAAACTCACTAAACGAAACCACCAGAAATTTAACTCTTTCCACAATGGCCATGATTGTAGTGATCATCATCATTGCTATCTGGATGGCTTCAATTCTTACAGGAAGAATAACAAAGATAATTCAAGGAATCAGCCTCTTCCAGAAAGGTGATCTGAATCAACGCCTTAAGATTGACTCAGGTGATGAGTTAGACGAACTCGCGTCGACCTTCAACTCCATGGCTGACAATATACAGCAGTCAATGACTGATATACAGATTTCTCATGGCCAATCTGAAAAGGCCAACCAACAACTTGTAAAAGAAATTGCAATACGAAGAAAAACAGAAAAAGATCTCGCTCGCCACCGTGATACTCTAGAGCAAGCTATCTCTGAACGAACAAGTGAACTTCAACAGGAAATTTTAGAGCGCAAACAAGCTGAAAAAAACAATCGTGGATTAGAGACACGGCTTCACCGTGCTGAGAAAATGGAAGCTATCGGCACATTAGCGGGCGGTGTCGCTCACGATTTAAATAATATTTTATCTGGCATCATAACCTACCCAGAACTTCTTCTCTTACAAATGAAAGAAGATGATCCAATGTACCGGCCTTTGCAGACAATTAAATCTTCAGGAGATAAAGCCGCTGCTATTGTTCAGGATTTACTGACTTTAGCCAGGAGGGGTGTTTCGATAACCGAAGTATTAAATCTCAATGAGATCATCACCGACTATTTGTCCAGTCCGGAATATCGTCAATTGTCATCTTTTCATCCTAACGTTCATGTAGAGATCAACCTGGATGAAAACCTTTTGCACCTGACAGGTTCTGAAGTACATCTTTCAAAGGCATTGATGAATTTGGTCAATAATGGCTTTGAGTCTATGGCTGATGGTGGCCTGTTGGCCATTCAAACAGAAAACCGCTATCTGGACAAACCTTTAAAACTTTATGACAAAGTCCTTGAGGGCGAATATGTAACTTTAATTATTTCAGATATGGGCTCCGGAATACGCGAACAAGATCTTAACAGAATCTTTGAACCATTTTATACGAGTAAAAAAATGGGGCGTAGTGGCACAGGCCTCGGAATGGCTGTAGTTTGGGGGACTGTTCAGGATCACCACGGGTACGTTGACTGCCAAAGCAAAGTGGATGAAGGTACTACATTTACCCTCTATTTTCCAGTGTGCCGTGATGAAGTTGCCAGTACTGTTTACGTTCCTGAATTCAGGGAACTCAAAGGCAACGGAGAGAAAATCCTTCTGGTTGACGACATCCAGGAACAGTTAGAAATTGCCTCCATGATTCTCATCAGGTTGAATTACACCGTCCACACAGTCTCAAGTGGCGAAAAAGCTCTTTCTTACCTTGAAGATAATAGTGTAGACCTTGTCATTTTAGATATGATTATGGAGCCAGGAATTGATGGTCTGGAAACCTATCGGGCAATGATTAAGAAATGGCCACAGCAAAAAGCAATCATTGCCAGTGGTTTTGCCGAAACTGAAAGGTTAAATGAAGCCTTACAACTTGGAGTGAAAACACATCTTAAAAAACCCTATTCTATAAACAACCTGGGGAAACACGTAAAAGAAGGCCTCATCGACACGTAAAACTCACAATTTGGGTGTAGTTAGCAGGCAGGTCAACTAGAACGTTGCAACAGACAACACCTTTACTGGTCAAATACTGACGAAGATAGCTGAGCATGGACTGACCAATACTGAACATTTTGCAGAAATCCAAGGGAGTAAAATGCGGGCTAAAAAAGTTTACTCCCCACCTTGGCATTGATTGCTGGCGACACAAATGTAGCTTCACCACTATCCCTTTTCGGAAATTGGACCCCTAATATCAGTACTTCTGACGTGACAACTCCCATTACTTTGGGCTCAAAATTTAATACACCAAGTACAAGTCTATCTTTAACTTCTTCTAATGGGTGATGCGTAAAGCGACCATAGCTTACTTTTTTGCCGTATTTTCCAAAATCAATTTCCATCTTGTAGGTGGGTTTATGCGTTCTGTTTTCAAATTCAGCATTGATCACTCTACCTACCCTAATATCAAGTTTATCAAATGCATCTTCATAGGATACAATTGGTTTAGTTTCTTTAGCCATATAGATATCTCCTGATCATATAGTATTTGCCCTTTCTACCGGATTTTGGAAGAACACAGCGATTGGAAGACATCTCTATCGCTGTGGCATACCTCCCCACTGTTATTTCTCTTCGTCATACACTCTTTTTAGTTGTCTGTTTTTTCTTTTCAAGATTTTGCAAAAAATATTTCCCCATTATAGAGGCGATAATGATGAGTACCATACCCGCAATTACCTGGAGTGAAACTTTCTGACCAAAGAAGATCGCTACAAGTAGAACAGCCAAGGGAGGGGTAAAGTAACTCAAGAAACCGATTATCACCATATTACCTTTCGTTATGGCCCTGTTCCACAGGAAAAATGACAAACCAAGAGGGATGCAACCAAGGTAGATGGTGGAAAAGATGGCAGTTTGGCTCGGAACACTATGTGGAAAGGTAAACAGATACAGGATGCAAGAACACAATGCAGCCAATATCGTAAACCCGGTCATCGGTTCTACCCGAAGTTTCAGCAAGGGTAAACCCACAGAAAAGCTCGACCATATAAGACCACAGCAAAGCGCAAGCATATAGCCATGCATGTGAACCGAAGCAAAAGATACGCCTTTCCCTGAACCGATAACAAGGGCTACTCCACAAAATCCGATTAAAGCGGCAATCAGGATGGAAGGGGCAAGTCGCTTGAGTTGAAGTATCGACGAAAAGATAACAATCCAGAGCGACCAGGTTGTAGCCAGGATCGCCCCCTCCGCCAATGGCGCCCTGTCCAGCGCAAGGTAGTAGACGTAGTGGTAGAGAAATATGCTCCCCCCTCCCACAAGACAGGACTTTAAGCCTGGGAAAATGACTCTGGTCCCCTTTCCGGTTATGACATCCTGCAGATAGAGAAATATAGCGGCAATAGAGAAACTATAAAACATAAGTTCCTCCGGTGACAATTCATCCAGACTGGAACCTGTTGCAACCGGCAGGCTAGCCCAGCAGAGAATAGCCCCGAAAGCGTAGAGATATGGCGCAAGCATTTTGACTCCCTTAATAAATTTGAACACTGTATCTATGTTGGGAAAGAATACTGAAAAAGTGCGGCAGGCGTCTTGAATAAAATTGACATGCAGGAAAAAAACAGTCTGCTATTCTGAGAATAGCGCCAGACTAGAGGTATCAATAGGTTACCGACAATACAATCAGTTCACTTTTGGGCGAGATAACTACCGGGAGTCAGGCCATAGCGTTGCTTGAATTTTCTGGTTAAATGACTCTGGTCAGAGAAACCGGTAAGCAGCGCAGCATCACTTATAGGCTTACCGAAATCGAGTTGTTGTCGAGCAGCTTCCAGACGAAGTTGAATTAAGTACGCATGGGGAGACATCCCTTTCTCTGCCTTAAAAATCCGAATCACATGGTAGGATGTACAGTCCAAAAGCTTTGCGAGGTCGTTAAGAGAGAGCTGATCTGCAAGATTTGCCCTCATGTACTCGATGATTGTACCGAGCCTCTTATCCCTTCCTGAACAGTTCTTCAGATCAGGTATGCTTGCTGGATAAATTTGAAACATACGATTAAAGAGCGACAACACAAGCTGCTCAATAGCCATTTGGTCACACCCAGTAACTACGGCTTCGTGGAGCAGTACAAGCCTCTGCCAGCAAACTGAATTATCAAAAATGGTAGTAGGTAAAAACAACTTTTCAGCATTACCAGCAGCGTACATTGTATCGAGATGTTTAAAAAATTCCATTTCGAGATAGAGGCTCCGCAAATGCCTTGCGCCCTTTCCCGTTGGACGATTGGCATGCACCACTCCTGGCTCAATTACACTGACACTGCCAGGCTCCAGAATGTCTGATTTCTGACCTAAAGTAAAATATTCACAGCCTCCTGAGTTAACCCAAAGGACATACCCGCTATGAATATGATCACCAAAAGAAAAATCATTCTCACAGGAAAGCGCTTGAATCCCTGGAATAGCTGGTGATGCATAAAGCAGGTTATTATTTATCACCAATGATTTCCCTTAAAGAATATACTGTCATTATGAAAGACTAAAGCCTGCTTTTCTTACTGATCCGCCTCTAATCATAAATAATAGTGTCCCGAACCATCTTTTCCAGGCCCTAAAATGCCAAGATTGGGAAACACTTTTCTCGCCAGAGAAAAGGAAAGCAATACTATAAAGAAAAGCGTAAACAACCGAAGAATAGCTGTACCGTCCGGTGCTCCCGTAAGTAACAACGTTTCTAACAGATCTACTATAAACCAGATCCCGGCAAGTCGGTAGACACCGCCATGGAAGCGATAGACAAAATACGAAAAAACAAGTGGCACAGCAGAGCCAAGTACCAAAAATATTGTCGGGTCACCAGGGTTTATAGGTAAACCTGCCTTCAGGTTAAGAACGGAACACACAATAAGCAAAATACACAAAATTGCATTCTGCTTTATATATTTTTGCCTCAGCTCTTCTTTGGGAACACTTGCAATACAATATGCTATCTTTCCTGCGCCTGCTGGCTCAATACTGATGAGGTTGTTAAAAACCTCTCTTCTTGAACGGCCTTGTTGTAGTTCTGCCATAACCTTTTCTGTAATATCTCGTATACCCATATCCTCTCACAACCTATATGATTAAACTATTTTCCGGCTACTGTACATTTCAACTCACGCCCCTTTGCCAAGCCTAACCTCCGTCTGATGCTTGGCAGCCTCCTCTCAAGATGCTATAATAATACATACACACTATAAAAATGGCAGGAGGTACGTTATGACTATCTGGCTTCCAGACGTATTGTATCAATTTTTCCCTCTTCTTTCTGTCATTGTAGGCTTTGTCTCCATTGTACTTCTCCGCAATCCTCTTGGGGTAATCCTCGCATCCAGTCTCTATATCTATGCATACAGAGTCTTATGGCTCAGACTTCCTGATGATGAAAATGAACGGTAGTTTTCACTCACGGCTCGTTTTTCGTTAATCAGACTAAAGCCAAGTCTAGCAATCTCTGTGCCACGAAAGATCTCTCCAACAAAAAATTCCAGGCCAGTACTTAACTATTGAATCCAGCAAATTGATAAACACTAATTGACACAAGCAGACGCCCTGCTGACACGTACGCAAGCCTACACGACAAGTGCTAACTTGCGGCAACACTGTTGCCATGGGGTTACAACTTTCACCAGTCCTTACAAATAGACTACATACATCAGTTTACAGATCATCAGCCCACTCTCACTGAAATCACACGGTTTTCCAACTTAATTGCCCTCCCACCACTATGTGGCACAACATCTGCTATCTAAACGTCAATTACAGAAATTGTGTCGTTTAAGTTTTGTGTTCATTGCTCTACACAAATTGCCGAGGCGATGCAAAATTACTCATTCCAAGGGAGGACATTCATGTCTAATGTACAAAAAAATATGCCGGTATTTATCATGGCCGGCATACTGCTGATCTATGGGCTCGTCACGTCTACAGGAGCATTGCTACCAACGATGAAGTACCTGAGCACCCATAAAACCATGGATCTTCAGGTAACACTGAGCCTTATTCTGGCAGGTCTCGGTATTTTCGGCGCTTTGATCAACACGATCCGTGAGCCACAAGACACCATCTTCGACCGTTTTTTTCTGCGACCACTCGGTGGCATCATCCTGCTGCTCGTACTGGCCATGTTCATTCGCTGGTACGCAGAACCGATAGTCAAGATCTGGAGTAAAGCACTTGAGCCTGTTCTCGGATTCGCAATCTATAAGATTATGAACCTGAACTATGTTGTACTCGGTCTTCTTACCGGTGTCGTAATCACTAACACTATCGGTATCCCGAAATTTGCCGGCGATGGTGTTAAATGTGCCCGTTTTGTACTGAAAATGGGTGTCATCATGCTTGGTGCCCGTTACAGCTTTGCTGAGCTTGCGAAACTTGGTGTCTACTCAGTATGGCTAATCGGTTTCTTTGTTCTTGGTACAGTATTCCTGGTACTTTGGCTTGGAAGTGTCTTTAAACAGCCTAAGACCATGACCGGTGTTCTCTCTGCCGGCATGGGCGTCTGCGGTGTATCCGCAACTGTTGCGGTAGCTCCTGTTGTAAAAGCGAAAAGTGAAGAGATGGCATACACCATCGGCACTATTCTCTCTTTCGGTATCCTCTGTATGTTCATCTTCCCTACCGTCGGCAAGATGGTTGGGATGAACCCTGTTCAGTTTGGCGCATGGGCAGGGACCGGTATCCTCAACTCCGCCCAGGTAGCAGCTGCAGCTCTTGCGTTCAACTCAGTTGATATTAAAACCCTGAAGGTTGCTGAGATATTCAATATTACCCGCGTTCTCTTCCTGCCTATTATCGTTTTGGTACTTGCGACCTGGTTCGGAAAAGAGACCGGTCAGAAACTGAGCTTCAAAACTGTTGTGATAGACAAATTCCCAGTATTTATCCTTGGTTTTCTGCTGCTGTTCGGAATGTCTTCCATGGGACTGTTCTCACCACCATCCCACTACAAAGGTAAATTCATTGATGTTAGCTATAGCGAGCGTACCCAGATCACCGATGACGAGTGGAAAGCCCTTGATGGTGCACTGACTGCCGGTACATTTAACGGTCTTAACGAAGCACAGCTGGAAGCCGTAAACGATCTACACAAGCAACACCAGATCGCTGGTAATTTCAATGAACGTGACAACAAAAAGCTTTTTGATCAGGTGGGACGTGCACGTATGACTGAACTGCAGGGTGTTCTTGCGGCAGCCAAAGGAAAAGAGATTCAATTAAACGGAGAAGTCCAAAGCATCCTGAAACATGCTGTGAAGCAGGTTCATAAGACATCCAAAACGGTTTCAGTTCTTACCGATTTCATGATCTGGTTCTTCGCATTCGGTCTTATCGGCCTCGGCATGCAGATTACCAAGAAAGCCATCTTCCAGGCTGGTGGCTGGCCACTTGTAATTGGTGGTATCTCAGGTATAGCTAAGGCAACATTGTCTTTCTTTGTTGTCCTCTGGCTTGTTAAAGATGTTGTCTTACATTGATAGGAGATAAATCATGAGTGAGAAAAAGATAGATAAAAAAGAAGACACTGAAAAACTCGAAGAGAGAGCACTTTCTGTATTTTCCAGTGAAAGAAATGAAGACCTCACCGCGCTTGTTTTATGCCTGGTGACAACGTTTAGTGTACTACTTTTCACTAAGTGGCTGGTATAATAAGTCGCCGATGAAAAGCCTCCCTGCCACCAGTCAGGGAGGTTTGTATCTTGACAGCCTCGGCCCGCGATCACACTATTTCTGGTGTTATCGCGGGCTTTTCAATTAGCCAACACTTCGATATAACCGACATGTTCAAAAACATTCTTCTATGCACACACGGCTCAGAGGGCGCACAACAAGCTGAGAAATATCTGTTTGAATCGTTATTACCCCAAACCCCAGAGAGCACAGTAGCAATCCTCACCATCATTGATAAGGATTGGACTGTCATGACTGGCGATGACTGGCTTAACACCTCTGGCACCAGAAACCGTTTTATGGACTATGTGGACGAACAGCTGGGAAGAGAAATTAACGAAGATTGGGACCGAATCCGCTCAACTTTTTCGGTATCTGATGCTGTGCAATTTATCAAAGTGGCAGGAGATATCGAAGAAACTATCGCAGAGGTTGCTGAGAAGCTTCAAATAGATATCATCATCATAGGCGGATACCAGAAAAAACCGTTTCGTCTCACCTCTGTAAAGATGTCACCCGGCCTCGCAGCCAGAATTAGTAACGAGAAGCTCCACCCTCTCCTTCCCTGCCCACTTCTGACAGTCACATAACACCATGAAAAAAGAGTACGATCTCAACCTTCCGGTCTCGGAAAAGCTGCAAAAGGTATCTCCAGGCCAGTTAATCGATATAGAAAAACTTATTCGACTCAATCCACTCTGGATCATCCAAGAGATTGCAGAAGATAACGGACGCTTTCATGCTAAGTTAAAGGATTATTCAACAGATATTGAGTTTGAATTGAGTGGTTCTTTTGACACCAGAAAACCGGAAATCCTTTCTGTCAATTTTGCAGAAGGAGATTACGAACTTTTTGCAATCTCAGAGTGTGAAAGCAGGTACAAAGCAACGGTTGTTTATCTCGATCCTGATTTTGAGGAAGAGTCTGATCTGGAGCGTAACACAGTTATGTGGATACGTAGTATTCAGGAGTATCTCCGTCTCTATCAGAAAAAAACGCTCAACACAGTTGCTTTTCGTTATATAATGAATCGTATAGTCCTGACAATGACACCTTCCCAGCGCAAAATCTGTTTAATGCTTCTGCGGTTAACAGCGGTTGAACTGGTTGTAATTTTAATCATTGTTATCGGCTATGTATATTTTGTTTTGAAACCGTCAGGATGAATAGCGCAGGAGTTTACCCAGGAAAAGACAGGACGTATATCACAGATAGTGTAGAGTTCGCTTTTCCTTTCCAGCAGAAAAATCAACATGCCTGAAGAATTTCCCATAATGAAGCAGACACGCGTACAGACAAAATTCCTAATCGGTCTGGCGGCTATTCTCATTTTTTTTATGGGACTTGCTTCAGTAACCATCTATTTCAATGCTAAACGTACACTTGAAGTCGAAGCATACGATAAGACCGAATTGATGATGACTGCCATGGCAGCAAACCGGAAATATGTTCGCGAGATACTTCGACCCAAAATGTATGACACGCTGCATAATGAGACGTTCATTCTCGAGGCAATGTCATCATCATTTATCAGCCGATCTGTCATGGAACGAATGAATGAAAAACTCAAGGATTTCTCATATCGCAGGGTTGCTATCAACGCACGTAACCCGCACTATGAAGCCAACAATATCGAAGCGGATATGATCAACAGGTTTCTGAAAAACCCCGAGCTTGATGAGTGGCATGGTATAGTTGAGGTTGATTCAAAAAAATATTATATGCGATTTAAGCCGGAGTATTTTGACAGTTCCTGCACCTATTGCCACGGCGACCCAGCTGATGCACCTGACAAAATCATCGAATTGTATGGAGATTCTCGTGGCTTTCACCGGACGCCGGGGGAAATCTCGGGTGTCATTAGCGTCGGACTCCCGGTAGACCTTAGCCTTACCAGGATTAAGGAATCAGCTATAGTTGCCTTTGTTGCTGGAATTCCACTCATCCTTGCTCTTTATGCAATAATCAGTGTTTTCTTTAACCGTTTCATCGTCCAGAACCTTCATAACCTCCTGGACATATTCAAAAATACACTTAAGGACGAAAAAAAGCCGAGCAAAGCCGATAATTCCCAAGATATCGATGAAATACATGAACTCAACAACGCAGCCCATGCTCTGGCGAGTGAACTCAAAGAAAACCGCCAGCAGCTTGAGACATATACAGAACAGCTCTTACACGGAAAAGAATTGCTCCAGTCTGTCTTTGACGGTATTTCAGATCCGGTAATCCTTCTGGATAATGAAGCCCGTATTATGATTGTAAATGAGGAGTTCCAAAAACGCTACGGAACTCCTCTCTATAAAGTTTTGAACCGTACTCCCCTCGATCTTGAACTAAAAGACCAATGCCCACTTGCCCTTTGTGAAGACGTGTTTCGACAAATGCCCGATGCACCAGTCACCAGAGAGGTAAAGATGGCCTCAGGAGAGATCTTCCTCATCTATTTTTATCCAACCCAATCTATTATTGGAGTAGTCGACAATCTCGTCTGCTACGTAAAAGATATCACAGAGCAAAAGAAGCTTGAAACGAAAATTCAGCAAACAGAAAAGCTCGTTTCCATGGGACAACTGGCAGCTGGCATCGCCCATGAGATCAACAACCCGCTTGGAGTAATTCTCTGCCATATTGATCTGTTAAAAGATGAAGCAGACCTTACAGATGAGGCTCGCCAGGACCTTGAGGTTATTGAAAAACACGCAGGAAACTGTCGTACAATCATTGCTGATCTCCTGAAGTTTGCCCACCAGCAACGTACTGTCAAGCAACCCGCTTCAATAAACAGTATTATCTCTGAAGTTGTCTCAATGGTCTCATCACAGTTCCAGAAAAATAAGATTGTAATAGATATGCAACTTGAGCAGGATCTTCCGGAAATGCTTCTCGATATCGAGAAGATCAAACAGGTCATACTCAACCTACTCATTAACAGTTCTCATGCCGTTCAGGATAAAGGCAGTATCATCATCTCAAGTAATCACGACAAAACATCTGGTACTTGTACTGTTAGTATTGATGATAACGGGGCAGGAATCCCCCAGGATAAACTTGCAAATATTTTTGACCCGTTCTTTACAACCAAGCCACCTGGCCAGGGAACCGGCCTTGGGTTGTCTGTGAGTTATGGTATTATCAAGGATCATAACGGTGAAATCAGGGCCGAAAGTGAACCGGGGCAAAATACTCGCTTCATTATTACCCTGCCAGTTTTGGAGACAGAATATGAGTAAGCACCATCTGCTTATTGTTGATGATGAAGTTGATATGCTCAACGGCCTCAAACGAATAATCGGCAAAGGATTTCCCGGAATTACCATATCTACCGCATCAAGTGCAGATGAAGCCCTGGCTTACCTGGACGATAATACTGTTCAGCTAGCCCTGCTCGATATCCAGATGCCCGGCATGAGCGGCCTCGAACTGCTTGAAGAACTCAGTGCCAGAGACCCCTGGATCACCGTTGTCATGATGACCGGTTTTGGAACGATTGAGACCGCGGTAGAAGCACTTAAGCTCGGCGCATACGACTTCATCACGAAACCTTTTGAGAAGGATCTCCTCGCAAGAACAATTAGTAAGGCCCTTGAACGAACAAGACTTTTACGCGAAAACTATACCCTCAAACAACAGGTGTGTGACAAACAGATTGCAACAGAATTTGTCGGTGAATCGGAACCGATGAAACGGTTTCAGTCTAACCTGCAAACTATCGCCAGATCCAATTACACAGCACTAATAAGGGGAGAATCTGGGACTGGCAAGGAGCTAGCCGCACGGGCAATTCACTCGCTCAGCACACGTTCCGATAAACCTCTCATTATGGTCAACTGTCCTGCAATACCTGAGCATCTCCTCGAGTCTGAACTCTTTGGTCACTCTCGTGGAGCGTTCACCGGGGCAACTCACGATCAGAATGGACTCTTTACTGAAGCTGATGGCGGCACTATTTGCCTGGATGAGGTCGGGGATATACCCATTGGCATTCAAGCCAAATTATTGCGGGTACTGCAAGAACAGGAAATCAAGCCTCTTGGGGCTACACGGACGAGAAAGATCGACGTTCGTGTTATATCTCTCACCAACCTTGACCTTGAATCTATGATCGCAGAGCGCAAATTCAGGGAGGACCTTTTCTATCGGCTCAACGTTGTAACTCTTACAACCCCAACTCTTGAAGAAATAGCGGAAGATCTTCCGGCATTGGTTGCTCATTTTACCAAAAAAGTCTCCTGCGAGCTTGATCTACCATTAAAACGCTTTGATGAGCGTTCACTTACCGCACTCTGTCGCCGTAGATGGCCAGGCAACGTTAGAGAACTCCAGAACGTCGTTAGGCGCACAGTTATGTTCTGCCCCGAAGATGTAATCACCCTCGAATATCTGCATGGAGTGGAGCCACCACAACCTGTGCCTTTGCATGATGATAATACTGGTTTTCAGTTTAACGGTGAACTTGAGCCCTATAAAGTAGCAAAAGAACGACTGGTGGACAACTTCACAACGGACTATATCCAGGCCCTGTTGAGGGAAACGAAAGGTAATGTCAGCCATGCTGCTGAAATTTCCCAACTCTCACGGGTCGCGTTACAGAAAATCATCAAACGTCACGAAATTCGTGCAGATAAATTTCGCCACTAAATCGTCACGACCAACTAGTAACACTAATATTTTTACTTACCATAACCTTATGAAAAAGCGTTCTTTACTTACCCCTGTCGTCGTTGGCACTGCTCTCATCGTCTTAATGGTTATTATGGCTGTCACTGATCTATTTCAGCCACTCATCCAGTTCATCCACACCGGAGAAATTACTTTAATCCAGGCCCTTTGGTGTTTTCTGGCGACGGCTGTGGCCTTTGGCCTCACACTTAAGCTTCTTATTATGCTTGGTGGATATTTTCTACCCAAAGCGGAGTCACGAAGAGATAAGAAAAGTACTACTAACCAGACGTGATTCTTCTCGCAATCACACCCACCATCGCAAGATAAGAGATAACGTAGATCGGAATTCATAATCTATGCCTACCCGAACCCCTCTGTCATTATAACTTCGGCAAGGAAATCCTTAAACCTTGAGGCACCAACAAACCAGTCTTCCACTACAGCGAATTTTACAGCTTCTTTTCAGAATTTTTCAATCATTTCCAGCAGGGTACCTTCCGTATCTGGAAACCTCACGTATATTGTTGTACATTTCTCTGGTTTCGGTTTTTTTCGGCCTACTCCATAGTCCCTGTGAGGAAAATGTAATCATTGATTTTTTTATAAAAACCGGTTTAATTTAAAATAAGTTTGTACTAGACTTTTACTGACTTGAAAAAAACCTATGTTGTTTTGGAGATTTTGGGGGCAGGGCTACTGCTTCGAACCTCATCCAAGGTTAACCAGCAAGTTATTTTACGTTTATTATTAAATAGTAAAGCCAATCTGGTTATCCTAGACCAGGGTAAACTTTAAGAATAACCATCCGTTTAAGTTGAGATTAGATATTGAGTTGTCGTTTGAGATATTAAATCCGCAAAATAATCTTATGTGATTCACATTTCAATGGGCGCATTGAGTAGATATTTGACTAGACCGAACCTGTCAAGGGTAACGGTAGGGCTAGTAACAAAGCATGCAATTACTATTATTGTCATCTTGCTTTTGGCCTTTATACCATTTTATCGTATCAGTGAAACTAACCGCTTATATGATACTGGCATGGACAGTTTGATATCTAAAATCCAATACCTCGATGATGATCTCAACAATAAATTATTTAAAAAGTCCTTCACACAAGCCATAAATACTCTTCACCTTTTGGCAGGATTAGAAATAACAGTCTCTGAAAATATCGAACCAAATCAGATTTTTTATTTTCTAGTTGAATATCCTTTTTTACATCTATCGCAAATCTTTCATTTGACATTACCTGTTTTCCAACGAAACAGTGTAACTGTGCAATCTTATCTACAAACTAAAGACCCTTTAGATTTACCAGAGCTGCCTCCTCCGAAACTTTAATAATTTTCCAGCACATACGAGTATGCAGCTGCTGGGCCAATGTGTGTTATCACAGGTCCACTTAAACATTAATTATCTAATTCGCTTATAAGGAGAGCTATGCACATAAATTTATGTAGATTATTATTTACATTTATATGTGTGATAATGTTCTGCAACGAAAAAAGTTATGCTGCCGACCAGAGAACGTTATCTCTTGTCTCCAGTACTGGGTTGAAAACAATAACCATATCTGAAGTTGATCCTGTAAACATTGAAGTGAAAATAAATGATGCAACTGATATTGCAGGTGCTTCTTTTACTCTTACTTATGACACGACCAACCTCTTACTAACAGGTATTGACAGCAACTTTTTTGGCACTTTTGCACAACAGATCACGCCGGACCCTGGTTGTGTTACGTTGGGTCAGACATATTGCAGCCCTATTGTAGAAAATGTCGTTAGTGGGCTAGCAACCACCACTTCTACAGGAAGCATGATTGCTGCCGCGAGAGCTCAGAAAGGTAGCGGAACAAACATTTCTCTGTTTACTCTTCATTTCGAGCTTAAAAGTGGTGGATCCCCTGGTACTTATCCAATAGGCCTAGTTCAATCTAAGATATCGAATGCGTCCGCGGGTTATGCACCAAATACTCCAATACCCGTCCTTGTTGGTATTGATAATTCAGGTGGATATCCAAGCTATGATGTTCCGTCGGTTGAGCAGTTTTCACTTATAATTGAATCTGTATTCACTGACAATGATTCAGATGACATTGATGACAATTGGGAAATGGATAATCTTCCAAACTCATACAGTGGTGATCCTTTGGATGTATTTGACAAATTCGAAGACCATGACAATGACGGTTATACAGATTATCAGGAGTACATCAATTTTACTGCTAATCTGACGGATCCAAACAGTGGAGCATTTGATCCTACGATTAGAAATAGTGCTTGGGGAATTGGATACGAACCGTACGTAGAGTTTTTACCAGCAGTCTATCAGATTCTTTTGCTTAAGGAGTAATTAGCAAGTAAAGTATTTACTTGCTAATTATATTCTATAGTTTGACACATAACACCTTGTGTGACACAAATTTGCTTTTATACAAAGACCAGTCAAGTCTAACTCATCTTCAAAAGGAGAATATAATGAAAAAGAGAGCATTAATCATTTCTATCCTAGTTCTGTTCAGTGTTGTGAGCTTCTCTTCATCAGCTCTTGCAGCATGGTATACTGTTTCTGTTCAAAATGGTTGGTGGAACACCGAGTGGTGTACGAGTGCAGATTACAGATGTTAAGGGTGCCTTTACAACTACATGGTTTAATATTACAGGGGCTAAATCCGATCAAATATTAGCGAGTGTTCTTACAGCTGTCAGCTTAGGAAAAAACCTTTCCGTACAACTTGGTTCTACCACTGCCTTCTCAGACCTAACGGGTTGCTACTTGATAAACGACTGAACTGGTAGCTGATAAACAACTGTAGACATTCGCCACACCCTATTATTAGGAATAAATAATAGGGTGTGGCTGTACAGTTTAGCACCAACTACAGTACATCATCTTTAACTAGTCTCGTAACGGTCTTTTTTAAGGTAAATAGCACAGAAGTGAATTTAACAAATGAGATGCGGGGGAGTATATTCGAACGATAGCAGAACAGTGGCATTTTTATTTAGCAATGAGATATCCTTTGCTGGCCATTTACAGAGGCCGAGGCGCGAGGTGCACAGTCAACCTACTCGACGCTGCTACAGGAAGTTCATCTCATTGCATCTGGTCATAAACTTCTTTTCATTCTATTTGACAAGTTTGACCGAACAAATTTTGACACCAAAATATAACAATGCCATTAAGCCAGGAGGCATTCACCTTGTTTTATAACAGATTCACACACTACGTAATCCTATTGCTGTTCGTACAAATTATCATGTTGCCAGTTTATTGTAGATCAGCAGTAGTGCCCAGTGAGGGGGTAAACCTCAAGGGACATATTACGTATGAGTCTAGCAAGGAACCTTTGCGTAACTTTATTGATGCAATTGAAAAACAAACACGATATCGGATAGATTTACCAAAAAAATGGCTTGATGACCACATTACCATATTACTTAAAGAAATATCCATAGAGGAAGGGCTTAGCAGAGTCTTTAAGCAGTTAAATTTGTCTCATTCTCTTATCATCTCACCAGAAGACAATCATATTCAAATATTTCTTACACATAACACACCAGTAGTTAATTCTCGCAACACTTCTAACGCAAACCAGGCCTTCCATTCCAATAGCGAAGCACCCATAGTTACGGCTGATGCCAGTAATTCCATGTCAAACTCAGACAGCTCTGAAGTTAGCAGCCTTGAATCTACAGCAGTACCACCCGAAGATGGCGTTGAAAACATTACGGAAGCTGACTTGTTAGCAAGAAGGGAATCCTCAACACCAACATTAGAAAGCCTGGCTAACAGCACAGCAGTGCCACCCGAAGATGGCGTCCAATCCATGACAGAACAAGAAATATTGCTGCAGCAAGAGGCTGCTGCAGAGCAAACAGCAACTTTAAGCGATGATACTGCTGTACCACCTGAAGATGGCGTCTATTCACCAACAGAAAAGGAGTTGCTGCAAAGCCAAACGAAACAAGTCAACAACACGACCTATGCTGAATCAGCAAAAGACGTCCCACCAGAAGATTTTACTGGATACAATAATTGAACTTGTATTTTTCACTGATTTTGAACACCACTAATTCGTTACATTTAATACAGACTGCGATGCCAAATGGAAACACTGGAACCGATCTCCGAAGGCTCTTTTACTTTCCAAGCAAGCATGGCATTTACGTCACACCTCATTAAAGTAAAAAAGCATAAAACCGTTTTGGAATTTTGTCCAGGATCGTGACGGCAGCGACAAAATCACTGTAATTCATTTCAGTGACCATAAATTCTGTTAATGCTAGTCTCCCTGATGATCTAGAAGGAACTGCTCAAATCAATTTATAAGTAGTTTCAGGCCACATTGTTTAAATTACGCACAGAACACTTATCCTCTCTGGCCTCTTGATGCTTTAAAAGGAGATCTTGGTTAACTTCACTTCTAAACCAGAGTTTCGGGGAGTTTTCTTTCTAAATACAGCTAAATCGCATCTTTGAGTCTTTTCTTTAAAAGTTGGCAGGATAAAATCCTGAAGTCGATACGCTCTCCAGTCAAGCCCAATGGCATTCATAAAAAGAACATCCAAACAGCAAATTTGTGTTCCATTCTGCTTGATTTTAAACTTGAAGCGAAGAAGGAAAGTAAGGATAATGATATGATTTTCTCAAATCAACTCCAGCATAGATAAAAACTTCCGGCTAGAAGCGGAGAGGCTCCCTTTCAAAACATTGACCTTTACCCATAATCACTATTGGAGTAGAAATGAGTCACTCCAGTAGTTAACTCATAATCATAAACAGCACCGCAATTCAGGATGTTATTTTCTGCATTGCATGACTCCAAAAAGTTAACCTCTCGTGAAGTTATTATCGGATGAGCCAAAGTCCACCATTATTACAAAATAATTTAATTTTCCATCACTCTATGCGACTTTACATAATATTGATTTTTGCATTTTGCCATTCACTTTTAATCCTCCCCACGTATGTAGCTGCAGCAGACATAACAGTAACTGCGTCAAAGACGAATACCACTGTCACATACCGTATCAGCGCCAACGAAATCAATTTGCTTGCCGGTATAAAGATCACTATCAACTTTTCTCCAGAAACTCTCTCTTATATCTCACATAAAACATTAGCTTCTCTCAATAATTTCATGAATGTTATCAATGATAAAATTCCAGGAAAATTAATTTTAGTCGCAGCCAGTGCACAGGGCGTTTCAGGAAAATTGCTCAACTTATTTGAACTAGAGTTCAATACAGTGAATCCTAACCACAATACATCTGAGAGCTTTAAATTGGTCGAATGTGAAATGATGGATGAAAACCTTAAATCGATTCCAGTTAATAACTTGTTTTATTTAGAAGAATGAGGAATTTTTCGAATTATAAAACATGAACTATGGATAATTTATTCAACTATTGCTCTCGAAAACCTAAATCCAAACAGTAACTCCACCTCGTTACTCATTACACAAACTGAGGGTGACCCAGTTTGTTGGAACACCTTTAAACATTTCTTTAGTAATTCTAGACCCATCATTTTGCTCGGGTTTAAGAAGAGATTTAATATTAGAAGCAACCTCCTAATCCTCCTTTGCGATATCATTCAGGTCAAATAGCACCTCCTCCAAACCGATACTGCCATCGCTGTTGATATCACTATTTATGGATACTCCACTAGAGGTGTCCCCTGATAGTATTTTTAAGCCAACGATAACATCCACTAAACTTATGTACCCATCGCCGTTTATGTCACCGCGCTGAGACAAAGACCTAACCGTAAAAGAAAAAGTGTCAATCACAGTATCACTACCATCTCCTACAGATACAGAAATAGTTGTAGCCCCAGTTCTGCCAGATATAGGGCTGATTATCATTGACCTGGTAACTGCAAAACCTCCAAAAACAAGGTTTCCATTGGGTACTAGTTCAGTATTTGATGATTTCCCTTTTACGATAAGGTTTTCCGGGAGAGTCTCTGAATCCGAGACAGTAAAATATATGATTTGAGGGGAACCGCTTTCATATATCACTTGGTCATCAATATCAGAAATAGCGGGCAGGAAATTTCCCATCCAATATGATAAGAACGATCCAGATTTTTCACCGTTACCATCATCGCCAGGTACCCCTGAAATGCTATTATCCCCATATATGCTCACTGAACGGCCCAAATAGTCACTCGGTGCGCCATCACTTGCAGTAATTTTTTCAGTCTCGCTCATATCCACCCAGCCATCTGTTGGCTTTTCAAATACATACGCCGAACCCGAGTAGTCCCCGCTCTCTCGATCCAAACTTGCTCCCACCAAAACCACATCACCGGACAACCCAACCGAAGAGCCAAATCCATTCTTCCAACCGTTTCCAGATCCCCCGTCACTGGCTTTAAACATTGCTGTTTCTGTCATATCCACCCAACCAGTCACTGGCTTTTCATATATATACACACGGCCAGATTGAGTGTTGGCGCCTGGACTGGAATTATCAGCCCCGACGATGGCATGCTCGTCAGATATGAACACGGATTCACCATAATTACGGATAAATAACGAGTAGTCGGTTTCTTCTGGCGTAAGCTTTGCCGTCTCGGTCATATCTGACCAACCACTGGCAGGCTGTTCAAATATATATGCGCCAGGATGGCGGGTTCCACAGCAACCAATTATTGCACGATTTCCATTCATGTGTACAGAACAGCCAAACGCATCATAAGAAGGGGTGTAAAGATTGTATACACCATACCCATCACTGGCTGTTAGCTTTGCCACCTCAGTAGCTTCTGACCAACCAGCCATCCCTTTTTGAAACATATACGCCGAACCAGAATTGTAACCATTTTCATCGTCACCATAGGCACCAACAACAACATAATTACTGGACACTCCGACTGAAATGCCAAAGGAATCTCCTCCAATTCCGTCATGAGCTGATAATTTAATTTTTTGTTGCCATGTTTCTCCTATTTTTTCATAAACATATGCTGAGCCAGAATTGCTCCCCTGGTCATCATCGCCATAAGCACCAATAATGGCATAATTACCAGAGATACTCACCGAATGGCCAAAGTAGTCGCCAGCTGCCCCATCACTGGCCAAGAGTTTTGCCCGCTGTATCCAGCCCGTCTCTGCTCGTTCAAAAATGTACGCCGAACCGGAATCGATACCATTATCATCATCACCATAGGCACCAACTATGGCAAAATTTCCGGAGAGGCTAACAGAAGAACCGAAGAAGTCACCTGCTTCTCCGTCACTGGCACTAGTTTTCAAAGCTCTATTTGCAGCTTGAAGCACATGTATTTTTTTAGGGCTATTGACTGCGCCAGGAGCTGAGACTACGATTGTCCCAATCCTTGCATCGCCTAAATTATCTTTAAAATCAAGCGATATAGTGCCATAGTTCGTCCCTGAACTTCCCTGGATAATAGTTAACCAGTTATCAGCCGGGTTGACTACAGCTGTCCAAGACAGGGTGTTTGAGCTTGGCCCACTATTTCTGACACTAAATGTTGTCAATCCCGTTCGCGCCGACACCATCTGATAGTTTGGCGTAACCAGCAGAATAGGTACTGTTCCCGTACCTGAAAGAGAACTACTTATATCTTCGCAGGGACTATCGGCATTTATTAACAACAAAGCTGTTTTCAAACCAGTAGAGGTCGGTGAAAACCTGACCTGAATGTCCTTACTTTGTCCATGTGATAATGTAAAACTCCCACCGCCACTAATGATTTCAAACTGTTCCGCTTCAAGTCCGGTTAAAGAAATCGACCCTGAAGCAGAACCACCGCCCTTGTTGCTTATAGTAAACGTACTATTAATGCTAAGAGTACCAACCTGCTGTTCCCCAAACGATTTGCTGAGAGGCAATATTTCAATTACAGGGGGGGCAGGAAAATTGGCAGACCAGGTACCGTTACCAGATCCCGTATATCCATCCTGAAAAGCCCAGGTACCATTGGCTGCAGTTCCGCTTGTAAATACTCCTGTCAGTTGAAATAAAGATGAGTTGTAGCTAAATCTATTACTTACAATAGCCAGAGGTTGCGTGATCGCCATTTCAAAACAACCAAACCCTCCTGCACCACCAGAAACACATATTCCAATGAGAAAATCCTGCACCGTACTCCCACTGACATGAAAAAAAACATCTAGATTGTCATCTGTGACTCCAGACCATTCGCCTTCACTTTGAGCATAAGCCTGAGCACTCACCGTTATCCAAAAGATAAGTAAAATTGGGAAAAGTAAAAAATGGCGTAACCAGTTCATTCTATTTCCTTATTTTAGAGTTGTTACTGCGGAGATCGTTTAACGACTCAAGCTCCCTGACAACCAACTGTCATAACAGCAAGACACAAGCCTGACAAAGGAGTTCATAGCATAAAAAAATGACGGTAAAATAGCATTATATATTTCATTCTTTTTTATGATCCTCCTCATCCTCGGTTTGCAACATTTTGAAGAGAGGCATAGAGTGTGTCCTTGGAAGAAGTGGACTACTCGCCAGGAAGATACCACAATGGATGCTCTAACCGAATGCAACTATATAAAATGACAAACATTTAGCTGCATTGACAATAATTTGCGTTGCCGGGACAAATTTATGAAAGGGTAAGACCTAAGCTCACGTCTAAAGCCTATCGACAAAGTGATTTTTACTACCTGCGAAACTGCGCTACTGCAGCTCATTCGCTCATAACTTTTAACGCCTGTATAACTTCTTCCATGCCGACCTTGCCATCATTATTAATGTCAGCACCTTTATCTATTATTAAAGGTGAAGAAATGCCAGCAGCGACCTGTAATCCTAATATGACATCCCTTAGGTCGAAAACAGAATCCCCGCTTATCGAAACTGGCAGAATTGTGGGAAGTTTAGTGTATGATACATGCAAATTCAGTCCGGAGTAGGCTTCAAAACCAATTATAGCTATATACCATTTCCCTGAGGTGGGGGCAGATACTGATATCTGTTCTTGGTTATAGTAATTTTCGGAAATTACATAGTTAAAATCGGGACGATGGTAGGCAATAGAAAGATCGGCATCTCCGGTTCCTCCCGAGGTCGTTACTTTAAGATTACTTGAATCGTCAGGAAGGTCTATTTGATAACAGCGCACACTTTCCACTGTGCCATAAATGCCTGAGACAACCTGATCATTGGTCAACACATGACACGTTTTTTTTGAATGGGACAATGTGGCTGTAGCTGTTATGCCAAGGCTGGTAAAATTCATCACAATTGTCCCGGTAAGAGAACTCGTGTTAGGGAAGCTTATTAAAACAGAGGTAACCTTTACATTATAGCCGCTATAATTAGTAGTAATGGGGGATGGGAGTACCCATTTACTGCCCGATCGAACCACTGTGACGGTGCCAAGCAGTTCATCCCAAATATCTAATGAATTCGAATCATTCTGGTAGACAATTGAACCAGCAGTCAACGTTTCCGTGTCATAACCTGGAACACTTACGGCTTCTGACCCCACCCATACCCCATCATATTCTCCAAGAGCATCAGCATTAGTGGACAGAGTAATAAATAAGCTCAACACAATCGATAGACAAAACAGTATACGCACTCTGGGGATATTGATCATTAGTTGTAAACTCCTCTGGATACATTATCTATATTTACTAGTGGTTGGTGCATCATCTGTTTTGACTATTTCCAGTATGATGTGGTGATTAAATCAATACGCTTGATAAAGACACTCACGGGAACACCTTCCTGATTGAGCTGATCGCACAGCGTGCGAGTTCCATTGAATGGGCTGCGTATCTTTGCCATCCCAGCTATTCCATTTTCCTTGAGTAAAGTTGTCAATTGTATTGAGGTTAACTGTTTCAAGATGCTCCCTTTCCAGATAAAACAAAAAGGCATTGCCTCAAAAATATTGCTAGGTTACCCTACTTGAAGATCTGATCCTTACGAGAGTTGACCATGCTTGTTTTGGGATAGATTAGCTATAAGCATTGGCAGGATTGACTAAGATTCATAAAAAGCACCTTTATACTTCTATTATCCACTCATGGTAACTTAACACTTTAGAGTTAGACTAAAGTGATCGGAGACTTATTATGAATGTACGATGTAATGCAGGTCAAATTCTATTTTTTTTATTGCTGCTAACAGAATTTTCAGTCGCCGCTACCGTTAATCAAGAAGCTAATTTCCACAGGGTGTTTGATGGTAAAGACTACTACACGACTTCCACTGGGAGAAAGGTTGATTTCAGCCTTCACTTAAGTACTATGAGTAGCAACGGAAAGGTAGTCGCGTTTTATGGTAACACCTATTTTGATTATACGAATCACTTTAAACTGTTTATTCATGACTTTGAATCAACGGCAGAACCGGTAGAAGTGGTTTTGCCCCCTTCTGTGGGATCATTCAATAGTAATGCCGGTTTGGTCAGCAATGCCGATGGCTCACGTATCTTTTTTACAGCAAGCAATCCGGACGAGTCATACTCCTTTTTTTCTTTTTATATGGTGAATGGTTTGACAGGAGACTTAACAGTTTTGTTTAAGACCAAACCGCCTACAACAGAAGTTCCTCAAGATATTGCTACAGATGCTGCGGGAGATTATCTCTATTTTAATGAAAGCGATAATGGGGATGTCGGTCACTTATGGCGTATCCAAACTAGTGGCGGTGCTTTGCCCGAGATGGTGTTACAAGCGGATGCTATCCCTCATCCCTCTGGTGGACTCGGTCGATTTATAGATCAGTTTGATATATCTGATGATGGCGAAACTATTGCATTTTTCATTGACGGTAGAATCCCGTCAGATGGCTCTCCTACTGTTAGAACAAACAAAGAGTTATTTGTAAAAACCGACTCCAGTATTAGATTCTTAACGGACAACGATCAAAACTCTAAGGGCGGTCTAGTTATTAGCGGTGATGGTTCTACTCTTGTCTACACTGAAAACTATAATTGGATGGTAACCACCCCGAGTGCAACAGTAGAGAGTCAAGTTCATATTGAATTGGGTTATGGCAGTTGCGGCGCTCGACCAGGTATAAACTCAGATGGTAGTATGCTTCTTGGAAGTTCTACTGAAGTAGGAACCTCTTCCTGTAACGCGTATCTGATTAAAACAGATGGCAGTTCTCGGCGAATGATTGAACCTGAGCAGTTTAATTTAATTACAACATATGAAGGTTATCATCTTAGTGGTGATGCTAGTCGAGTATTTTTTAAGACACGTTCTTATGTATATCCAGCTGAGTGGTATAACATGACTGTCGGCGTATTTGACAGAAGCCTCTGGACGAACACAGTACCGAGAATAACTAATGTCACATACCCTTCTGATATGTATTCCAAACTTGAGAACAATGAAAGATTCGCTGTAAACATTAGTGTCAGTGATCCACAAGGAAATGACACTATTGATACTCTAAAAAGGACGATGTTACTTCCAAATGGATACGAAGACACAAGTGGGGCTGGGCCAGTTCAAATTAGTCCTTGGGTTCCAGTACAGATTGAGCCTAGTCTGTATACAACGGAAGGATATCGCGGAACTTCATGGCCAGATAGTGCTACAGTGATGACTGCACGCTTTGCAGTAGAGGATCAGGCGGGGAATGTGGGATATACAGATACCTTGATTCAGCTCCCCTCTCCCGCTCCATCTACCTTTACCTGGAGCATGTTTTTACCAGCCATGCTGAACGGAGATAGGGATAAGTAGCTTTTGGGGGCTAGTTTTTTTATACAGAATCAACCCTAAGTGGTATTAGATAGTTTCATTGAATTTTTTGTACTTGTTTGTCTCATATCCTTGGCCAACATCTCTTAATAAGTATTTAATGGGAAGTGAAAATATGCCGAGAACGATTTCCCAAAGGTTATGCGACTCCTATTGATCCGGATACGTTCATAGCGATCTTTCAAATCGTCTTATGAGTTTCTCTTATGAGTTACATTTGTTAGCTGGAAACCATTTGAACTCGTATCAACTTATTGGTATTCTCTGCAGTCATCTGAAAACGCGGCGGCTAATTGTGTCAGCAATTGGTGAAATACAGGCTTTTAACAATGTTTAATTTCTGACTTTTATTTGTCGTTAACGGTATTTCTTCACTTATGCAGCCACCCTAGAGCACTTTCCATCACCTATTTACAGGCTATTCTAAATGAGAGTAAAACGTCACACATCACATCTTGTTGCAATTCTGATTTTAATGAATCTAATCCCTGCTACTTTTGGTTATGCTGCAAGTGTAAAAGAAGTCTCTATGACAGAAATGCTTCAAGAGTGTCAGTTTGTATTCGAAGGCAAGGTACTATCCATCGCGGCCAAGGAGAGCAGCAGGAAACGCATCCATACTTTTGTGACTTTTGAAATACTAGAGATCATCAAAGGAGAATACCCCAATAAAACTATTACATTAAGTTTCTTAGGCGGCACAGTTGGTGATGTAACCCTGAGAGTTAGTGATATGAATTTTCCTGAAATCGGGGAACACGGTATTTACTTTGTCGAATCGCTGAAAGGACCACAAGTGAATCCAATATACGGTTGGAGCCAAGGACACTTTCTTGTGGAAAATGACGATACAGGTACAGAGAGGGTACTGACTAGAAGCAAACAACCTGTCACGGGGGTAATAAGAAACAACGTGCAAAAGGGCTCTGCTCAAATTCCTGCAAAACTCAGCACAGGCGTGGCACGTGGCCTTGATCTTGGTCAAGAACAAGGTGCTAAAGCCTTAACGCCTGGAGAATTTAAGCAGTCCTTGCATGAGAGGTTAGATGAAATCCAATGATTGAGATGTTGAAGTGTGATTTTGTGTCGCAACTCCGAAATATCCGGCTCTTAAGTGGCCTTTTATCCTTCATGGTTATTATTTGCTCATCGAGTGCTGACGCCTACCAATTGCTAAGCAGCAAGTGGCCACAGCCCACCACTACCTTCTACGTTAATATGGCAGGTGCAGATGGACAATGGAACGAAGCATTTGAGTCAGCAATGTCTTACTGGGGAGTAGATACTAGCTTTAGCTTCACGATTGTTCGCGAAGTTTTCGAAGATCCTTGTGATGCCTGGGACGGTAAAAACGGAGTAGCTTTTGGAGCAACCTTTTGTGGAGATGCCTGGGGGGGGACGACACTTGCCATAACTCAATCTTGGTCTTCTGCTGGTACCACAACTCAGACCGACATAATCTTTAACAGTAATGAGTCATGGAATGTCTATTCGACTCCCTGGCATTCTTCACCGTGGTACGGGGTGAGTGACTTCAAGCGTGTTGCTGTCCATGAGCTAGGGCATGCCCTAGGTTTGGGACATGAGGATAGTGGTATAGCGACTATCATGCAAACTTATGCCGGTGACACCATCATTCCCCAACAGGACGATATTGATGGCGTTATAGCACTGTATGGGGTCCCGATTGCTGACGCAGATGGAGACGGAGTTCCCGATAGTAGTGATAATTGCCCAACTATCGTTAATGGAACTCAAGATGATTTAGACTCGGACAACATCGGCAACGCCTGTGACACCTGCCCAAATGACCAGAACAATGATTCAGATTCAGATGGTGTTTGTGGGGACATTGACACTTGCCCTGTCGATCCACTGAAATTTGCCGACTATGGTCAATGCGGCTGTAATAATGCTGAAATTGACTCTGACGGAGATGGCACTGCAGACTGCATAGATAGCTGCATGAACGACCCTTTAAAAATTATTCCTGGTGTGTGTGGTTGCTCTATTGCTGATACTGACTCTGACAATGATGGGGTAGAAGATTGCAATGACACTTGCCCGGCAGGAGACGACACTATTGATAGTGATGGCGACAACCTCCCTGATGCCTGTGACTCTTGCCCCTCAGATTCAGAAAAAGAGGTCCCTGGAAATTGTGGTTGTGGCATAACAGAGGTGTTTACAGATGCTAACGATGATGGGATCTTCGACTGCTTAGATGAGAAGGATTACGATCTTGATGGTTTTAGTGACAAGCAAGAGATTGAGTGCGGTTCTGACCCTGCTGCCCCAGCCTCAAGATGCGGTGGTAGTGTAGTGCCAAGTATAATGCTTCTGCTTAGAGAATAAAAAACTAGATGAGAAGCCATTGCTAACAACTGGCAGAGGGCAACATACCTGAAATAACAACAAATATATCTCTGACTTTTTATCAATACTTACATATTATCACCTTTCACGAGGTGATGCACTAGCGTCAGGAGAATCCTGATTTACAGGATGGTCCTAAGAGAGCTCCTTTAGGGATGCTATTAGTAGAATGTAATGACGCTGGGGTAATTATTCTTTTTATTTCTGAACTATTACATAGGCTACATGTTATCCCAGATATATCTGAGCTAACTTTTATTTTATCAAAAGATTTACCACAGTTGTTACAAGTAAATTTATATATAGGCATAACTCTATTCCTGTAATTTCTGTTGAACATTCATATTAATCCAAGATGGTCATAGCAAGACCATAGACGAAAAAAGGGGTTATGACAAATTATCCATAATCCCTTTTCGCCTCAACGCAGCAGAGGTATAACTTGATGCTGCGTCTGGAGTGTATGATCTTTTCAAAGTTACCGGAGGGTATGACCGGGAGGTTCTCCCGGGTTCTGACTATTGCCCAGACAGCACTTTAAGAGTGTTTATTATTTCAGCAATCCCAACCTTAGCATCCCCGTTAACGTCCATCGAGGAGATGAAGGGGTAATTCCTCGTTGTCTTCGCAATACTAAATGAATTTGGATCATTCCCCCATCGGTATACTCTCACCTGAACCTGAACTTCATTGGTGAAGGGGGTATCAAATACTGATGTTATGGCTTTAGTAAGATAAAAATTCGTCAGGTTGCTTGGCAGTTTTGTGATCCTCAGTTCAGCGGGCGCTCGGACCCCGTATCTGTATGTGTATATACGAATCTGAATTTCATCATTTGGGTTATACGTCACTGGTAAGGACCAGGAAATAGCCATCTCCCTGGTTGTACTATCCCATATCGCTTCGAGATTTTCTACTGGGGACAACTCCGACTTCTCCACTCCTGCCTCGGTACTTATTGTTTTGGTTATAACAGATCCATCATGGAGAGTAAGGTTGAAAGTATAGTCACCCGCCGCATGGGGCGATGTAAAAGTACAATATGTATTGATGTTACGGTAATAATTGGTAGTGCTGGCATTAAATTCATCAGCATTGATGAATCCATCTCTGTCACTATCCTGCAACCGGAGCTGATATGACTGCCAGGTTCCTACTTCGCCACTTTCGTTGCTAGTACAGATTACAGCATCACCTGTTTGTACTGAGAGTGATTGGATTATATCATACACAACGGGCTTGCCTGAGATAGTACGTAATCCCTCAATTTCGGCAAAGGCTTTATCACTAGTTGTGAATGAATCACCTAATATTCCATGATTTGTCTTATAGGATGTTGAAATGAAAGGATCTATCTTAAGTAACTGAGCGTAAGTTTGTTCGAGGTCAACTGTATGACTAGAGCGTGTGTTAGTGTCGTTGTCAGAAATACGGATTTGAATTTCAGCTCTATCGGCAAAGATCAGATCCAGAAAAGCAACCATATCCGATGAAAGCGTAAAACTAGTCGAATCGATAGGTAGGTTTTTTATACGTACTTGTTTACGAGAGTATTTCCCATGGTAAGCAGAAACACGAATTTCTAGATCATAGGCAATCTGCCTAGTATACTGCTCCCAACCTATTGTTATCGTACCGTTTTCACTATTGATGGTGTACTGAAGGTTATCAACAGGTGGGAGTTCTGTTGCTGTTATACCTGTACTTGGCACACTATATGGAATTGTAATTATGCTGCCATCTTTAAATATGGCATTTAATGTGTAATTACCGCTTTGATGGGGAGTTTCACTCAATTCACAGTCAAGTTCAGATGGACCATATACGTAACGGCTGGTTGAAGCATCTAAACTATCGTACGCTAACGTCTCGGTTTGGTATACATGCGAGTTAGAAACATATTGACAGTTGCCGGTTGGTGGTATTGCAGAGAAAGACTCTACCTCTGTATCAGATACAGCTGCACCGTTTGCATAACCAAGTTGAGCCCAGACATTTGCTGTAGTTGTGATTTGGCCGTTATTTACTCTATTGTGCCAAGTAGCAACCCCGGGTTCTTCTAAACGATATAGGCTCTCTTCGGCAAATGCTAAAGATGAAAGTGATAAAAGAATTATACCAGTAAGCAAATAATTAAATTTAATTAACACTACAGCCTCCGTACTATGGATATAATAAAAAAAAGCGAAAAAAATAGCACTCCCCACACTCAAGTTATTGTTTTTTTCTGTACTCTAACGTAACATTCGTTTTCCTTCTTAAGAGACATCCTCCACGTCACAACCCAAGCTAACAATATGATATAAATACATTATCACTCATACCCTCCAAAGCTTATCCGCAATAATAATTCACAAAAAAACACACACATATCACAATGTGGGTATATGTGAAATATTATCTCACGTCAAGGGAACCATTGATTTTCAGGCATTGCCGCTAAATAATTTTGCACCCGGCCATCACCCATTAATCATGTATTCCTAATCTCCAAATACCCTACTCATGCCAGCCTAGAAGCACCCATAGCACCATTGAGTTATATCGGCATTTCTGGCGATACCCTCACTTTAAGAAGAAATATGTGGAACTAATTAGAGAATACATAACTCTTACTGCTTTGTTCATGTCCAGAAACTGCATCACGACCATCTCACGTGTGTGTACACTTTTCTGACCCGAGATAGATTGAGGTGGTCAAATAAAATCGGACACTTTCCTTAGGGCGCTTCTTTGAGTTCCATCTCTTTCTCGAAATCATTTGGGCAGAAGTACCCCAAATAGGAATGGCGCCTTCTGCTGTTGTAAAACATCTCGATATAATCAATCACATCACGCTTGGCCTCTTCCCTGGTAAGATAGGGTGAACCAAATACCCGCTCAGTTTTCAGACTTCCAAAGAAGCTCTCCGCAACAGAATTATCCCAACAATCACCCTTGCGACTCATGCTGGGTTTTATGCGGTTCTTTTCGAGTAATCCCTGAAAATCTTTGCTGCAATACTGACTGCCTCGATCAGAGTGGAAGATCAGACCAAGCGATGGGCGACGTCGCCAAATTGCCATCTGTAATGCATTGATTACAAGCTTTTTGGTCATCCGTTTATTGAGTGACCAACCCACAACCTTCCGAGAAAACAAATCTATGACAACAGCAAGGTACAACCACCCTTCGGCAGTCCAGATGTACGTTATATCAGAGCAGTACGCGCTGTTAGGACTAAATGTTGTGAAATTATGTTTCAATAGATTAGGGGCGACGGGCAGATTATGTTTACTGTCTGTTGTGGCTTTAAATCGCTTTTTCTGCTTTGCAGTTACCTCTGCCAATCGCATAAGCGTGGTGGCCTTTGCACGGCCACAAGACTCACCTGCTGCTGTTAGCTCTTCCGAGATCCTCCTGGCTCCATAGGAGCCTCTGACCTCAACATGGATGCCTTTTACCTTCGGGATTAATCGGTCACGCTCCTTTTGACGCGCTGATTTCCCCCGTCTGCGTCAGGAGTAGAATCCACTACGACTGACTTGCATTACTTTGCCCAACAAGGAGATTCGATAGGCCTCCCTCTCAGTATCAATAAACTGATACCTCACTCCTGTTCCTTGGCGAAGAAGAGCTGCCTTTTTTAGAATCTCTCTCTCCATCTTCAGCTTCCTGCTTCCATCGGCCGAGTAGATTTGCATTTACTCCGAGGTTTCTAGCAGCCTCGGCAATGGAATAACCCTGTTCCGTGATGAGTTTGACTGCCTCATCTTTGAATTCATCTGTGACTTTTCGTCTTGTTCGTTTGCTCATGGATAACCTCCCTTAAGAATTGATATTTCACTCTTAAGAAAGTGTCCATTAAATTCCTACCACATCAGGCCCCATGCTATATGACATCGCGCTTTTTATTGTTCGTTATAGTGTTACGTTATTCGAGTGTTTTACTTGATCTCCTTTAAGTAATCATCAATACCTATCAACTGACCGACCAGCGTTGGCCGACCACTCTTGCAGCGCTTTCTCCGCCTTTGCCTTAGGTTAATTTCCCAGCTAAAAAAAGTTAAGAAAATGTCCGTCCAATTTGTCAGGAATAAGACGAAACAAATGGCCAGGAAAACTTGATATAGAGATGTGAAGATGTTATTTTAACGATGTTTTTTCGCATCCAACACAAGCAACATATTTAAAATCTAATGGAGCCTTACTAATCAAACAACAATTTAGAATTCCCTAACCATCAAAGCAAGAGAGATAGCATGAAATCCCGATCACTATTCCCTTACCTGACCCTTGTTTTCATGCAAGTGGTACTCACACTCCTTCTATCAAACTCAGCTGGCGCTGCATTTTTGGTATCTGGCGTCATCCAGCAGGATACTACCTGGAGTGGTGAAGTTAATGTGGTTGGTGATGTGGTGGTCAACCAGAATGTTACATTGACGATTCTGCCAGGGACAATTATCAAGTTTGGAACGGGCGCAAAAACCTATGATTGTTGGTCGTTGCTATTCCCGGGGGAAACAAAGCCAGAGGATTGGGGCACGAGCAAATGGCTGGTAGTAATGGGAAGACTTGTGGCTGAAGGAACGGCAGACAATTTCATCAAATTTACTTCAGCTGCAGCCACTCCGACAAAAGGTGACTGGGACTGCATCCTCTTTCACAAAATAACCGGTAACTCTTCACTTAAATACAGCCTTGTGGAATATGGCAGTGATGCAATTAATACAGCCGGCGATGGCAATACAAACTATACCATAACTATCCATAACAACGTTATTCGTCATTCTGAAGAGGGTATTCTCCTTTCAGCAACAGGCAATGCTGATATTCAGTACAACACTATTTATAATAACAATGAAGGAGTTGAGTACCACAAATCCTTGGAAGGACTCTGCAAACTCGTTACCCTCCAGAACAATATTATTGTTTCTAACAGAGATATTGGTGTCAATAATAGCTCCCGAGGGTGCACCTATGTATCGAGTTATAATGATGTATGGGACAATGGCTTGAATTACGACCAAGGCTATGGTGACCCGGTCGCAAGCCCCATTATCAACACAAGTGATATTAGCGTTGATCCAAAATTTGTTCAGTATCCAGATGACCTTCATCTGCAAATTACATCGCCTTGCCTGACTGCCAGCGACCAGGGAGGAAGGATAGGCGCCTATGGTTATGTCCCTACTTTAATAGACCTCAATAAAGGACTCGTCGCATATTATCCACTTGATGGGAGCGCAAATGACAGCGCAGGCAGTAATGATGGTACAGAACATGATGGGGTAAGTTATTCTTCAGGATTATCAGGGCAGGCCGCCAGCTTTGATGGGGTTGATGATTATATTGAGCTTTTGGACTTAAGCTCCACATTTTTGGTTGGTGCTCCTATCACTATTTCTTTATGGGTCAAATCTGAGAGTGATGTAGGAGGGTACATCGTTGGTGGTGATCCCGGAGGCGGGCCTGATTTTGCTTTAGGTCACCATATGTATCCGACAGGTTCACAAGGTCTTTATGCAATGGCCTATGGTAATACACCTCAATTGATTACAAATGAGCCCGTAGAGCAGAACCGTTGGTATCATGTCGCATATGGCCTAGATGCTTCTGGCAGTTTTATATATGTTGACGGACAATTAAAGGATACTTCTCCAATTCGTTCTCTATACAACAGAGATAAGTTAACAATTGGCAGAAGAGTTTTAGGTATACCACACTACCCTTTCAATGGGCTTGTGGACGACGTTCGAATTTACAACCGCGCTCTTTCAACTACTGAGGTAGCCCAACTGGCCACAGAAAGACCAGATGGTGATATTGATCAGGATGGAATACTAACATTAACCGACATGTTGCTTTCACTTCAAATTTCTTCTGGTTATCAAACAGAAGGCAATATTACGACAAAGGGCGATATAAACGAAGACCAGAAGATTGGAATTGAAGAGAGTATATATATAATAACAAAATTGTCCGAAAGTAGTCCTGAAAATATATATGAGATAAAAGAGATAATAGTAAACGGGAATACAAGCTATGCTTTCAATCAGAATACTGTCGTATCATTATATACAAACGATGTTTTTCAATTTAAAGGAACTGCCACAGCAAACAGCTCAGTTCTATTAACCCTTGAAGATCCTATATTAATGCAATCCTTACAGGTTACCGTACATACGGATAGCCAAGGTGTTTTTTACTATCCCGAAGAATATATACATGCAGCTTCTACACACGTAATACCTCAAAACTCCACCTTCATTTACCTGTTTGCTCAAGGGCAAGGGATAGCAATAACATCTAATGCATTAGAGGCTGAAACAAATGACGTAATTGATATTATATCTATGAAATATGTAGGTATTGGCGGGAGCGCCCCTCTTGAACAGATTGAGTTGGACCCAGATCTTAGCTGTATTATGAGGTATAACCAAGACACCAATAATGGTGGTACAATTACAACTCATGATATGGATTGTGTTAATAGGGGACGGGTAAAAATGGAAAAATTTGCCGAGGACGATATCTTGACCTTGGTGAACGAAAACAAATATGACATAGCTTATAATGTAATCATTTATGGAGCACAGGCCGTTAGTTGTGGTGGTGCCCTTGGATTGACTGGTGCAACAGCAGGCGTTTCAACTCCAGTAGCAGTTGCCGCCTGCACCCCTATCGTTCTTCATGCTACCAGAGATATCTCACATGTTTATATTGATCACCAAGTAAGTACAGGAAAAATGGATGAAGATGCAGGTGAATTATATAAAGGTGCATCTACAATCATATATGCAACAACCAGTTTTGCAATAGCAGGTGATCCAAATAGTGCTATTGAGACTGTAGATTTTGCAAAGGATATGATTGAAGGTGGGGCAGGTTTAATTAGTGCAACGAAGGAAGAGTCAAATGGGAATGAATATATCCGTGCAATATTCAATGATAATGGATACGAAAAAACTGTTCTGATGATTCCATATAAAGAATTTACAGTAACATCTGAAGACCAAACATGGATGGGTCGTAACCTAGGGGCTTCTAGAATCGCAACGAGTGCTACCGACACTGAAGCATATGGTGATCTCTATCAATGAGGGCGTAATTCAGATGGACATGAGAAACGTGTAAGTGAAACTACAACGGTCAACAGTACCTCTGATACTCCCGGTCATGGTCGCTTCATAACGGAAAGCAGCTCTCCCTATGATTGGAGAACTCCACAAAATGATAGCTTATGGCAGGGGGCGGATGGTGTCAACAATCCATGCCCAAGCGGGTTTAGGTTACCAATTGCTACAGAATTAGATATTGAGCGGGCTTCATGGAGTTCTAATAACTCTGCCGGAGCGTTTGCTTCACCTTTAAAGCTTGTTAGTGCAGGTTATCATGATCGCAGCGATGGTAAGGTTCACGACGCAGATACTATTGCCTATTATTGGTCTAGTACTCTTGATGGTAACAAAAGTCGTATGTTAAATACCAGCAGCAACAATGCATACATGAATGATGGTTATCGTGCAAATGGCTATAGCATCCGTTGCATTCAAGACTAATCAGAAACAATATTGCGACAAATTGTACCAACTACGCCAAGATAGTCATATCGCCATTGCTCCATTTAAAATCACAATGGCGATGTGTGTCCTTTTCGCTCTCTATTTATGTTTGCACATACCAGAGTCAGCCGTAGCTGATATCATCGTTGACTCCCACTTAGATGGTCATGTTAAGCTTATTGGTTTTAATGGACTGGATTCTTTTACATTGTCTGATAAAACAATCTATAAAAGAACCTACTCAACAATTAACACACAATACACAGGACTCATCCTGCTAAAGCTCTCGACAGGACAAACCTATCCGATAATCAGCAGCAAAAAGCCTATCACAATTAAAATCCTCGCACCTGAACTCCCTCCCGAATTTATAGACAGTGATGAAAACGAGTATTTTTACAGCCTGTTGTCAGGATCAACATCCCAGACAAAGAGTTTCAGGTTTCCAAATCTGATGATCACAGCCAAACAGCTTCTGGAATCAAGCTACTCCATAAAAACTCCACAACAATTAACTGAGAAGAAACAAGAGTTCCAGCAGTTTGTGATTGCCAATTACTCACTCCTGAAACAAAGCGATATGGTCAGGCGCCTAATAGCCCAGTCATTCATGATGCATGAATATGTTGATTATCATATAGAGGGACAGCCTGCCACAACCATAAAGACACACTACCATAATGAGATTTTGAATTGTGTACGAGGCTGGATAACCGCTCTAAAAGAGACCATTCTATCACATGAAATTCTCAATTATTGCGTGTCACTCTATTATGACAGGAGCATGATTTCGTTAGCAGCCAGAATAATTCATGCCTACAAAGACATTGCATACTGTCCAGGAAGAGACTTAAAATCAATTGAATTACCTAATGAGTTGCCCCTCACAACTGGCAACCGAAACCGGCAACTCAAATTTGGCGATATCAAAGGCAGAAAGCTCATTGCTTTTGTCTCAAACGAATGTCCGGCATCTATGGTCGAAACTGTTAACACTGCTCGCCAGCTACATCAAAAAAGTGACACTCAAGTAATCGTAGTCCCTTTGCAGCACCTATCTGATAAACACCTCAGTATGTCTCAGCTGCTCAGCAGTGGAACATTGTACTTCGTGGATGATGATACTTGGCGAAAAACCAGCATTCCAGAGGACCTACAACTTCCTACGTTTCTCCAATTAAACAATTTTTGATGCTCCTCAATTCCACACTCAAAGGCGCTCTCTGAGGACCAAGCCACGACCAGAGCAAAAAAAGCACCCACAGCATTTCTGCCATAGGTGCTTGTATCTAAATGGTACTAGAATAAAGAAGCGAACCAGCCACACACTATTTTTCTGTCCGTTGCTTTGCCGACTGAGCTATCCCTTCACCGCTTTTAGCGCGTTTCAGAAAGGCATATTCACACAAATGCCCCAAACAATATCGCAAGTAATTGATCTTTGTGATAGCTTTAGATCAGTTACAGTTATCCCAGTATCAATGAGTAATACAATTTGAGGTCGTCATTGGATAGCTTGTTCCCAATTCATCTGTAAAGGTATTTCCTGGGATGGAAAAGCATGTAAATGGTACACTGCTACCATCTGTTGTACAGCTGAAGGTTGTGCCATCCTGTGAAGAAACTCCATAGTGCAAATTCCAATCCCCATCATAAACCACCAACTTCCCTTGATAGTTACTATTTGCAGAGGCGTAAACAACGTTTATCGGCAGAATTTCAGATTCCGTTGCTGAAGACATATCCACAGTACCTTCACAAGTGGTGAAACTATCTCCTACCAATTGACTCCCTCCAACATTAGCAGAAACCAATTCTTCAATATAACTCGATGATTGGCTCATAAAGGCAGTTTTTACTCTCCCTATGTCTTTCGCAAGATAATAAATAATTATTCGGGATGTCCTTGAATCAACTCTTGAGATTTTTAGACAATCCTCGAAAGTGCCAGCTATTGTAGTTACATCCTCCAAACCCTGAACTGTAAATTCTCGGTATCTCGGCATATTACCGTCAGACCACATGAAGATTGAAGAGAAGATGTCTCCAATTTTCATGTCAGTATAGCCGTATGGAATTGCCGGTGTCACAGTTTCTTCTTGCCCGTTATATATTATATGTGTGAGGACAACCGCATTTTCTTGAACCTTCATAAAGTTTATCTCATCCGGGTAGCTCACCACCATATACTCCTCCCCATTGATTGTTTGGAGTGCAGAATTACTATAACTGTAAGACGTACTGGGAGGGTCACTGGTAGTATAATTGGTAGCTCTGTAGAGATATACTGAATTGTCTTGATGGGTGTAATCAAGAAAGTTAAAAGAAGGCGACAAGGTTGTTGTGGAAGTAAGCATACCTGCTGTTACCTGCAGTGCATTTATCGCCTCAGGAAGGCCGACCTGGCCATCACCATTCACATCACCCAAAATGTCTCCTTTACATACCGAAGCGAAGAAGCTGATCAGCAAAAAAGGGAATAAAACATATCTTCTCATTATTTTCCTCCTCCTGACTACACATTAAGTTACACGATATAGAAAACACCTACCAATAACAAAATAACACCTTTAAGTAACGTGAAACAAAGCATATTTCAATCAAATAATAAAATTAGATTTCCTCTAAAACAGAGTATATTTTAACAGTCTTGACATGCTGAGAGCTAAATTGGAAAAAATTGAAGCCTAGGTAATCCGGGCCTGAAGTTGACGTTCTGATATTCGTCCTGTCTCATGGTGCAATGGATATTCATTAGGTTGATTTCATGGCTCATGCCTTCTTCATCGCCGTTAGAAGTGTTTTACACTGAACTCAGCGAGATGATCGGGTATGTATTCAATTCTGCTGATTATCTTCATCTCTACCCCCTTTATTATGGACAAAAAAATCCCCATACCGGGATGGCATGGGGATTATGCGTTGTTAACACTGTCTTTCTGTCAAGAATGGTTTGCCAAATACAATTGCCAAATAACAATTTTTGCTAGGTATATATACCTATTTACAAGACATTCTTTCTCCAATATACTCCAACTTTTTCATAGTCTCTCAAGAATCTAATATCATTAAAGAAAAGGAATATCAGAATGTCACGTGTTTCTTTAACCATCGCTCTCCTAATGTCCCTCATACTATCGGTCGTTACTACTATCGCATCCGCAGGAATAAATGATGGCTTAGTTGCTTACTACCCCTTCAATGGCAATGCAAATGATGCCAGCGGGAATGGGTATGATGGTGTTGTCAACGGTGCAACTCTGGCACCAGATTCGGGTGGCAAGCCAAATAGTGCATATTATTTTGATGGCTCAAGCAGTATAGCTGTCGGCAATTCACTTAAAAAAAAATCTTAATGGTTTCTCTATCAGCGGGTGGATAAAACCGGAAAGCGGCTCTGGCTATAGTGCATTAGTAAGTTTCGGGAGGTCTCATTACACTGGAATAATAGCACAATTAGTGCCAGGTTCAAAAACGTACCTAGTAATCCACTCAACAAGAGACAATTGGGATTCTTTTCTTCCTGAAGGAACCTCAGGTTATAATTTGGCAAACAATGTGTGGCAGCATATAGCATATACAGTCGATTTTTCCAAAATGAAGTGCCAATTCTATATCAATGGACAACTTCACAGCGAAAAAAATCTTGTATATAAAATAGACACATCGCAAATGGTTGATCAAGCCTGGATTGGAGCATACGACCCCAATAGTTATCTCTGGAATAATTTTATTGGGAACATTGATGAGGTGAAAATTTATGATAGAGCTTTAAGCGCCGGAGAGATCCGCACACTCTATTCTGGATTCAATTACACTTCATCAGGAATTAATGGTATCGTCAACGCACTCGACACACAAGGAAATGTTCAATCCCCCCTCCAAGGAGCATCTGTTGATCTTGATGGCACAGCGGTTACTACTACCGACAGTGCTGGTCAGTTTCAACTACCGAATGTTTCCTCCGGATCACACACAATAACTGTCAGCAAAACAGGTTACTATCCCATTACCCGCAACATCTCTATTGATGGTGGTGGAACTCAAACTGAAATCTTCAATCTTGCACTTCAATCCTCTTCTGGTGCTCCTGTCTCTTTTGGCTTTGAATCCTCTGCTGGATCTCATGTAATCCCTGGAATGTCTAGTAACATCAACTTTTCAACAGAATTTGCATGGGGTGGCACCCCCGGGACTGTTCGACTTCAAGTAGATGGAGCATGGGAAACACCAGCTATAGCTGATCATGGCGATGGAACTGCAAGTGCAGCATTGATTCTATCTGCTCCAAGTTCTATAGGAGCATGTTCAGAAATAACTCTTGAAGTCACAAACGGAGAAGGGAAGAGAACCTTCGTCAACACTGGTGTTCATTATCTCCCACTCCCAGTAATTCCATTCTATAGAGACAACATCGCTTGGACTCCATCCAATCTTGCCCTCTCCTATTCGGAAGGCCAGTCACTTAGCTTCCCTAATCTTTCTATTGGATCCGATAAACTCCAACTTGATGGTTCACTTGGCTATAATATAGGGTTTAAATATGATATCCTTAGCGCTTCTTTGAGCGGCACATTATCAGGAACCGGAGGGCTTGGTTATGACTTTCCTGGCCCGTATCACCCTGAAGTTAAAATCCCTACCAAAATAGGAATTAACATCTCTGGCGGCCTTACCATCTCTTTCGCCGGTTGCTCCCCACCGAATATCACACCTTCTTGGTCACTAGGTTTTAGTGGTGAAGCGGGTATCAAAGCTCCAGTGGTATTAGGACTTGATATTATTGCACCTCCCCTGGGCTCATTCCTTGCCTATATCCCGGGGATAAACTCTCCACGTTTACAACTTGCATTATTGGTCAATGGAGAATCTACTGCAGTTTACGACGATTTTGCTACTGGTAGTTGCTTTTTGGGTTCGACAGGCACTACCGGATCATATGGTGGAGGTCTCGAAGGCACTGCTCTTATTGAGTTCGGTGATATAGAGGGCGGAGTTTACGTTGGAGGGACAGGCACTTTAGGAGTAGGAACATGCCCAGATATCACGTTAAGAGAATTTACAGGACAAGTTTATGCTGGCGCTTATTCAAAACTTTATGGATTAGAGACAAAAAAAGAATTCGCTGTTGAAATAGCATGGGATTGGACGTCTAATGGCACTCAACCAAAATTACTCGCATACGACGATTTTGGGATAAAGGATTCCTTACCCAATTGGCAACCTATTGGGGCCAGCCTGGATAAATGGGGTGCAGCAAATAACCTTGCAAACTACAAGGTAAAGCTATCGGCCGACCAAATCCTTGCCAAAGAACTTACCGGGACGGATGAGCAACTCTTAGTCAGTAATGTCATCGGCCTTGCCTCTCCTTCAGTCATCGCGGATGCAACCCAAAGCGACATTCTGTATTCCCACCATGACACCACAAAGCCTTGGTATGCTGCCACTGACATTGGCAAGATAGTACGAGACAGCACGGGTAATTTGAGTTCCAGTCTCGTCACCGACGACCAGGCAGCAGAGTTTACACCAGCCACAATCTCTATAAGTAACGATGCGTTCCTTGCAGCATGGACAAGAATTTCAGGGGATATCTCCTCAGCAACCTCCCCAGACGATATCGCACCCCATCTGGAAGTTGTCTCTTCGATCTATAAAAAGTCTACAGATAGCTGGTCGGCTATAGAAGTTCTAACCAATAACAGCCAGACGGATCGTCTACCGCTCCCTATAGCCAGCCAAAGCAAATATGGCATCGTCTGGATTCAAAACCAGGGTGGTGCGCTCACAGGTTCAGCAACCTCTGGAGACAGTCTACAATATAGAGAATGGGCGGGAACAGCATGGAGTTCTCCACAGACTCTCTACACTGCAAGCAAAGGTATAATCGGCTACACAATAGCAGTGGACTCTGCAGGTGAATTCTATATGGCCTTCACTGTCGATGAAGATGGGGACGAGGAAACGAAAACTGACCGTGAGTTGTATCTTGCAAAAACCGTCAGTGGTACCTGGCAGGCAGCTATTCAACTCACCAGCGATAGCGTGGAAGACAGCCTGCCGGTTCTTACAACTCCCGATGGTGCTCCACTGCTGGCCTGGAAATCGGGTGAGACTCTCAAGTATTCGTCCATCAGTACTTGGAACTCAAAAGAGGTTTTCACTGAAGCCACTCTCTATGGTGAAGCTCCGACGCTTGCAGGAACCACTTTGCCTGGAGGGGCAGCAATCGCCTACACCATCCAGACTGAAGCTGGTGTTGATATAGTCGCCTCATTCTATGATGCAGCCCTTGATGTTTGGTCATTACCAATTCAACTGACAGGTGATGAGCACGCAGAAAGCAGCCTCGATCTCACCTTCAATGGAGACGAGCTTGTCATCGCCTATCTGAAGACTCAGACTCTCAGGCAGGATATCGAGGTGGTGCTTGACGGCAAGAATCAAACCATTCCCAATGTACCCCAACCGGGAAAAACAGATCTCTATGTTCTGCACCATCTTCTCGGCCAGGATCTAGCTGTTGCATCAGAATCATTGGTAATCTTACCGGCCAATCCTGGTCCTAATACACCTGTGACAATTTCTACTGACATCTTCAATGCCGGAGATGCCCCTGTGGATTCAGTACCAGTGACCTTTTACTATGGTGACCCTAATGATGGTGGGATTGTCATCGCCGAGATTGCAACTCCCGGAAATCTCATTGCCGGTGGCAAACAGAATATAGAAGTATCGTGGCAAATGCCCCAGTCGATTACCACCGAACAGTTCTATGTTGTGATCGACCCAGAAGTCAGCTTGGAAGATCGTAATCGTGGCAATAATACAGCCTCACTTGTCGTCTCCTTACCAGATTTAGCTGTCTCTTCTGCCAGAAGTGAACAGATTCGCACCGATACCATAGCTTTAACAGCAAAGATCAGTAACAGCGGTGCAATTCCCAGTGGCGAGTGCACGGTCTCTTGGCGGCTTGGAGCAATTGATGGCCCTGAAATAGCCACAGAAGCAGTGAGCAATGTCTTACCTGGAGCTACTACTGATGTTCTTGCTACTTGGGTAGCGGGAAGTACACTGGGTGCAAATGAGTATTCCGAGGTTCATGTTGTTATAGACTATGCAAACGCGGTTGAAGAGTTCAACGAGGAAAACAATACTGCCCTGCAGAGTGTCAGACGGCCATATACAACCGGATCTATAACATTTAACATCCAGCCACATGAAGCGGCAGCAGCAGGTGTCCAGTGGAGTGTAGACGGAGCCAATTGGCATGATAGCGGTACTACCGTGATTCTCCCGAGCGGCAGATATGTTGTACAGTTTAGCTCGGTACCGGGCTGGTCACTTTCGGCGATGGGTAATGTAGATATTGAAGGCACCAACGCCGTAACCCTAAGCAACAATCCTGACCAGAGTGGTGATTTGAATGGAGACAGCCAGATTAATCTAATCGATGCCATTGTGTCTCTCCAGATCAGTGCAGGTGGCAATGGTTCTCCGACTGGATCTTGGTATGATGTTGATGGCGATCTGCAATTAGGAGTAGCCGAGGCTATTGACATTATGCTACAGATCAGCGAAGAATAGAAATATCATTAACGCTGTGGTATGAAGGGACCTGGCTCAACAGGACAGATGACGCATGCACGCACAATCACCTGATACCACAGCTAACTACTATGAAATTATTTCATTGAATACAACAGACAAAATGGCCTAAAATTTTGCGATCTTTTCCTTATGCAGCAATTGTGGCATTACTAACATCAGTACTCCTCTACTTCTTTGTCATTCCTTTACAGGTTCACGCCAAACAACAAACGGCACTTGAGATCTCGATATCAACCAACGAAGATCTCGAGTCATTGAGTAATATCATTTTTACACTTAATAATATCTCATCCACTCCTCTTGAGATACTCCCCTGGGGTACGCCGCTTGACGGCATGTTCACCAACAGATCATTTACTATAACCAAAGATGGCAAGAAGGTTAAATACCTCGGCCGACAGGTCAAAAGACGCTCTCCACAGGACGCTGATTTTATTATAGTCAACCCAGGTGAAAGCCTCTCCGCTCACGTCACACTAGCTGAGGGCTACTCGATAAATGAGCCTGGAGACTATTTTGTTCGTTTTACCGGATTTATCCATTACCGCCAAACGACAAAATTCAAGCAACCGGGAAAGAGTGGCCAGCACACCTATCACGGAAAGTTTTCTTCAAATCTTTTGCTATTGAGGGTATCTTCACTTCCAAAGAGTAAAGCGACATTAAGCGAGACTTTTACTGCCGCTACCTGTACCACGAACCAACAACTCACACTCACAGAGGTCCTGAGCCAGGCAGAGAGCTATACAGCCAATGCTGCCTATGTGTTGAGTTCAACTGATACCTTGAGTCGACCCACTGCAGGAAGATATACTGCTTGGTTTGGTGAATATTCCGCCGAGCGATATTCCGGCCTCAGTACACAATACTCCACGATATCTTCAGCCCTGAAGAACGAGACGATTGAGTTCACTTGTGCATGCACGATTGATGCAGTGGCGTATGTATACACTAATGATCCATTCCGAATCTATCTCTGCGATGACTTCTGGAACATTCCTTTATCCGGCACAAACTCACAAGCAGGGGTAGTTATCCACGAGATGTCCCACTTTGACATTACCGCTGCGACAGATGATCATGTCTACGGAGTCGAAGAATCCTTCACCTTGGCACAGGAAAACCCTTCTAATGCTGCCAGCAACGCAGATAACTTTGAGTACTTCGCCGAGAACAGTCCATTTTTACCAATGGCACCACTAGCAAACCTCAGTGACCAATTCAGCGACTCCCCACTCACTGACATTTTGGCTGTGTATAGTCTGGTAATAACCAATGATGCCAGTAAAGAAACCAATGAGCCTGACCACGCTGCTATTATCGGCGGTAAATCTGTCTGGCTTTCATGGGTTGCACCTACAACAGCTGACGTTCATGTCTCCACTATCGGCAGTACCTTTGACACACTCCTTGCCATTTATACTGGTGATAGCATAGATACTCTGACGACAGTCGCTTCAAATGATGATACCGTTGGTACCTCCCAAAGCGAAGTTACCTTCTCCTCCCAAAAAGGAAAAAACTACTATATTACCGTTGATGGCTATGGCGGGGATAGCGGGCTCGCCTACCTTTCTTTAGTTTCAAATTTTGGAGATATAAACGGAGATACTATTCTTGACCTCAAGGATGCTATTAGTGCACTACAGATGCTAACTGGCTCCATGTCGATTTATGTATCGACAAAGGCTGATATTAATGGTGACAATAAGATTGGTATGGAGGAGGTATTCTTTGTACTCAAACAGATAACCGACTAATTTGCTCACAGGATTTTATCCAGATCGCTGAAACAGCCTGAATTGAGACCAAACAGATAACGGCACTAAGCTCTGTTTCAACTATTGACGACCGACCTCAATCTTCTATATGGCCTCTAACGATGGAACTGGATTATAGAGTGAATAGCGTTTGAAACATGCTTCTACTCTGTGATAGATGTGGTTAAGAGATAGTGCAAAGTGATGCTTCCCCAAAATAGTGGACACACAGATAAGTCACTGTTATGAAAATAACAGGAGGCCAAGATGAGTGTTCAACGAAGAAGAAAATACGACCCAGAATTTAAGAAAAATGCAGTACTCCTCACGGAAGAGCCAGGCCGAACAGTTCGAGATGTGGCCGAGAATTTGGGAATCCAACCAGAGCTAATCTATCGGTGGCGTCGTCAGATGCGAGACAGAGGAGAGCTGGCATTTCCTGGTCACGGTAGAGAAGCTCTCACCGAAGACCAGCAAAAGATTCGTGATCTTGAGAAACGATTAAGAGATGCTGAGATGGAGCACGATATCTTAAAAAAAGCCATGCACATCTTCAGCAAAACATCGAAATGAGATATCACTTTATTCGTGATAACCGCCGCTCATTTCCGGTGACGAAGATGTGCCAGACTTTGAATACTTCTCAGAGCGGATACTATCGATGGAGAAAGAACCCTTTTTCTATCCGGAAGGTCAAAAACAAACGGCTCAGAGAAAGAATAAGGGAGCTATATACAGAACATAAAGGTATGCCTGGGAGCCCAATGATCACAGCAGAGCTGTGTTCTGAACCTGAGTTTTCCTCAGTAGGCAAAAACAGAGTTGCCCGTCAGATGAAGTATATGGGATTAAAATGCAAAGCAGCCAAGAAATACATTGTGACCACTGACTCCAAACATAATGAGCCTGTTGCACCTAATCTTTTGAATAGACAATTTACCGTGGCTTCTCCTAACACCGCCTGGGTAAGTGATATCACCTATGTGAAGGTAGGCTCCAGGTGGAATTATTTAACCGTGTTTATAGACCTTTACTCCCGCATCGTTGTTGGTTGGGATCTCAGTGCTTCATTAGATCGGCATTCAATGATATATGCCTTCAAGAAGGCATTGTTGAGAAGGCGACCAAGTCAAGGACTCCTCGTTCATAGCGATCGTGGGATTCAATACGTCAGTATAGATTTTAGAAATCTGTTAAAGGAAAACGAATTTGTCCAAAGCATGAGTCGTAAAGGAAATTGTTGGGATACTCAGTTGCCGAGTCATTTTTCCATACTTTAAAAACACAGTGCCTGTATCATCAACGATTTTCAAATAGATCTGAGGCTGAACAAGCTCTGTTTAGGTATATAGAAATTTATTATAATCGTAGACGACGTCATTCAACGAATGGGTACAAATCACCCGCGCTGTATGAATTGGAATGGAATGATCTAAGGAATGTGGCTTAACCCAGTGTCCACTAAAATGGGGTAAGACCAATCCGTAGATTTGCTATACCAGTGGCGACGACAATACCGTAATCAAGGAGAAATCGCCTTTCCCGGTCAGGGCAATCTCGCCCTCACTCCAGATCAGAAACGAATTCGGGAACTTGAGAAAAAGCTCAAGGATACGGAAATGGAGCGCGAGATATTAAAAAAAGCCATGGCCATCTTCAGCAGAGCATCGAAATGAGATATCAATTTGTCAAAGAAAACCGCTCCTCATTTCCGGTGGTGAAGATGTGCCAAACCCTCAATATTTCCTCGAGCGGTTTCTATCGTTGGCTTAAGTCTCCTCTATCGCCAAGAAAACGGAAAATCAACTCATCAAGGATCGAATCGCCACACTATATGAAGATCACAAAGGGATGGCAGGAAGTCCTATGATCGCCGTGGATCACGCTCTGAGCCTCCCTTTGCCACGGTGAGCAAGAACAGGGTTGCACGACACATGCGAGCAATGGGACTGCGTTGTAAAACAACCAAGAAATTCGTTGTGACAACTGACTCTAAACATAATGAGCCCATTGCGCCTAACTTGTTTAAACCGGCAGTTTTCAGTCGCCAAACCAAATACCGTATGGGTTAGCGACATTACGTATCTCAAAGCCGGTGGTAAATGGCATTACTTGACTGTTTTCATAGACTTGTTTTCCCGCATTGTTGTCGGTTGGGATTTGAGTGATTCCCTTGACCGTCACTCAATGATCTATGCATTCAACAAGGCACTGTGGCGGCGTCGGCCTGGAACTGGCCTATTGGTTCATAGTGATCGTGGTGTTCAGTATGCCAGTGAGGATTTCAGGCTTTTGCTTGAAAGAACTGGCTGAAAATGAAGTATCCCAAGGCTTCTGTATCATGTGTTACTTCGGTATCAAATGACTGTTCTTCTTCAATTTTCACCTGCGTTACTATCTGCGATATTGTTTGATGACGCAATACAGCAGTATCTCCATCATTGTTGGTCAGCATGCCTGTAAAAAGGAAGGGCTGGCCAGAGAAGTCCATCTGGGAATTAATATCAAACCAATCATGCGTAACACTATCCACTATGGTGCCAATTTCGTACTGAATACCAGGCAATTCACCTTGACCAGGTTCACAGGCAATATAGTTAATACTTTCTGCCTTGTGTTCTTTGGAGGTTATCTCCTGTTCCTGTAACATATGTTTGAATGATCTTTGACTTATTCCTTCTACTCTACTAGTGACTGCATCAGGCTCATTAGCCGTTACCACTTGAGTTAATATTACTGGAATTGCACCATACGTTTGTTGGAGTAAAATGTCTTCAGAACTTGTTGAACCGCTGAACTTGCCAGCTTCAATTTTCATTTCATTTCCAAGCAAGTAAGTGCCTTCTTCAATAACCACATAACTTACCGTTTCAAATGGATGTAACCCGTCCAGATAATCCCATTCTTCTATATGGATTTCAAAACCTTCCTGGTCAACATTGCGAATTCGAACCAGAGCTGGCTGGGGCTCGTTCACTGTAGGCGAACTGGCAACCACGATTGGGTTAATGAAGTTTTTTTCAAAATACACCTTGCCCCACTCATGGTTGATACTCACTGTGCCAATTTCAATGTTTAGATTATTATCAGATATAAGAATAGAATCATCTCCAGAAGTACTGACGATTTTGGGTAAGTCGCTCTCTGTAGATGACTCAGTTACAATAACAGGAGTGCTTGAACTACCCCAAAGCCCCTCACTATCAACTACAGTAAGTGTAGTCAAATACGTTCCTGCTGTTGTGAAAGAATGGGATATCATTTCACCAGTTGCCTCGGAACCGTCGCCAAAAGTCCAGTTGTAACTCACTATTGGTAAATTGGTAGTTGTGGATAAAGACCCGTCAAAATCTACGATGAGTAGTCCGTTCCCAACGGCGGTTGAGGAGGAAATGATCGCGGTTGGTGGTTGCGACACAACAGAGCTCTGCAGAGCCGTTATGGTAGTACTCACCTGCTCGGTTGAACCGTCCTTATCTTCAATCATCAGTGTCGCATCATATGTGCCCGAGGAAGAATATATATGGTTAACAACCGCCCCCGTGGCAACACTACCGTCCCCAAAATCCCATGAATAGCTTGCAATATCACCGGTTGAGTTGGCTCCTATGAAAGAAACACCAAAGGGGACTTCTCCACTTGCTACAGTTGGACTGATGACTGCCACCAGTGCTTCAGACTCAGGAGCGATGTCTGCCAAACCTGATGGATCAAGCAACAGAATATTGGATTTTTGACTTTCTACCCCGTTGCTGTTTACAGAGGTAATAGTGAATGCCATCGGCGAGTTAACGAGATCTACTGTGCAACTGAATGAGGTTAAGTGGAGTTCTTCGGTCTCGCAGAGAAAGGTATCATTCATATACATTCTATACCCTGCAAGATCGGCTACAGCAGAATCGTTAGCCCACGAATAGGTAATTTTTTTATTTCTTATAGTATCAAGCGGAGTACTGGTAATCTGCTCAGCAGAGGAAGTAGCTAGATCTGAAGTAATAGTGAATGGGTATGAAGGAGAATGCGAACTTTCAATATCGTTAGAATAAACCCCCGCGAGTGCAAAGTTAAATGTACCGTCTTCTGATTCAATATCGCAGGTTATCGACGATTCGCTAGGGACACTTGTTTCGCAAACCAGCTGCCCCTCTTTATAAAGCCTAAAACCAAGGAGATCCTGGTCTGGAATGTCTGGAGGGAAATAATCAAAATTTATTTGCAGAGTGCGCACCACTGCGGCATTAGAAAGGGTGGCTGTGGACAACAACACCAATAGGAGTAGCAATAGTTTATTATTCATTATTTGGAATGGCTGTAATTTAAACGGAGTTAAAATAATTCACCCTCTCGCACAAGGATCAATCATTTAATTCTCACAGATTTCCTTCTCTAATATATCGACCATGTGATCAGTAGCAATTGGTATGCCACAACAGCAAAAACTACCATCCGTCATGATTACAAAAACTTACACAAAACTTGAAGCTATAATTTTGATCGTGCCATTTAGGATGCACAAAAAATGCACACTTGGGTTACACCTTTTTCTCACCGGGTACAACGGATTTTGAGTGTATAGATACTAACATCCTCAACTTGTCAGGTCTCGGATAAACATCACATAAATGTGACCCGCATTACCTAATCTGTGCGGGTTTTAGAGATACCTCCCAATAGACCAAGGACGGCCAGAACAAACGATGTCATGAGGGAAGGTAAAAAGTTTAACAAATTCCAAGTTCATACCATGCAGACTGATTATGTGCGAGCAAAACGAACTAGAAATTTGATCAATATTTCTGGGCGGAAATGACTCATCCCCCTTTTTTGGTGTAGACCCGGTATATGGCGCATCAGAAGCCGCCGAAAAGTGCACAGCCCATAGCGACGCGTTTGGGGCCTGGGCATGGCGGTGGTGTGTGTGGTCTGGAGGACCTCTCGCAAATTGCTCACCGCTAGATGCTGATTTCTAAATGTCTCCCAAAAGACCAGAGGGAGACCAGAGCAAAAAAAAAGCACTTACAACAAATTGTTGTAAGTGCTTATATCTAAATGGTGCCGGGACCAGGAATCGAACCAGGGACACACGGATTTTCAGTCCGTTGCTCTACCGACTGAGCTATCCCGGCACCGCGTCTAGCGCGTTTTAGAGAGGCTTATTTACACAGAATTCCCAAGGGTGTCAACAGGTTTTTACACCCTTATTTACTTCATTTTAAATTTTCTCATCATCATCCAGATGCAAATCACCGAGATCCAGTTCAAAATTCAGATCATCAAGGTCCATTGAAGCAGCCGTTGTCTTTTTCTTGGTCGCAGCTTCAGCAGCTTCAGTTGCTGGTTCATCATCAAAATCCAGATCTCCCAGGGAAAGCTTATCCATAGAAGTTTCTGTTGCAGCTGGAGTAGCATCCTCCATACCATCATCTAAATTCAGGTCAAAATCCAGATCAAGATCAAAGTCATCATCAGCTGCCAACGCCTCTGTATCCTCAGTAACCTCTTTCAGGACTGGTGGAGGCTCAAGATCAGTCATATCACTCAACTCATCAGGCAGTCCCAGCTTTATAGAGTCATCAGAACTCCCAATGTCGTCCATGTCGTCAGAATCGGAGAAATCAACTTCGTCATCAAAATCATCAAGACTAAAGGACGGAGGAACATCATCTTCGTCATCATCTGTGATGTCGATATCTATACCACTCTCTTCCTCAGGTAAAGCTTCAAACTGAATTTCATCGTCCCCTGAATCTTCAGCATCGTCAAGGAGGATATCAAGATCAGGATCACTAATTTCGTCATCAACAAAAGTAGCTTCATCATCCATAAATGCATCCATCACATCAACTTCATCCGACTCCGGCTCGGTAGTGAATTTCAGAAATGCCGGGGCAGCCACATTGTACACGGACCCTGAAAGGTTATCTGATGCATTTTTGATATTCTTCTTACATTTCAGACAGTTTTCCAGATGATCAAACGATATAAAACCACATTTCGGACAACGCATGAGATATTCCCTCTTCTGTTCTCAGTTCCTGAGAGAGTTATAATGGCCCTGCCGGAGGACAGTACCTGATAACAGGATTTTTTCTACTATCGCATACTTCCCCATCAATAATCAAGCAATATTATCAACCATATAAACAAGATTATGATTCAAAGGGCTAAAATCAAAGTGACCAGTCCATACCAATATCGCATGAAGATGCAGAATGTGTAAGCGCACCCACTGAAATAATATCAACACCTGTTGCAGCTATTCCTGCCACTGTGTCTAGACGAACTCCACCTGAAGCCTCAACCAGAGCACGTCCATTGATGATCTTTACCGCTTCCGTCATCGCTTCACAGGTCATGTTATCGAGCATTATAATATCAACGCCACAGCAGAGGCACTCAGTCACCTGCTCAAGCGTATCAGTCTCAACTTCGATCTTTACTGTATGTGGAGCCTTGCTTCGAACCCGTTTAACCGCCTCTGTAATAGAACCACAAGCCGCAATATGATTATCTTTTATCATTACACCATCGGTGAGGTTAAAACGGTGATTAGAGCCACCACCAGCAAGTACCGCATATTTTTCAAATATGCGTAACCCTGGTGTGGTTTTACGGGTATCCGTAATCTTTACCGCAGTACCTGCTACTGCTGCCACATACATGGACGTAAGAGTCGCAATACCAGACATCCGCTGCAAGAGATTCAAAGCCACGCGCTCAGCTTTAAGCAAATCCACCACAGGCCCACTCACCATCATCAGTGACTCACCCGGTTGCATCATAGTACCTTCAGCAACCGGGGCAACAATCTCTATTTCCCTGTTCTGGACAAGAAACACCTCAGCTGCAACAGTTGCCACACCAGCCGCAACAAAAGATTCTCTGGCGACGAGGCGGGCACTGCCCGGTTCTCCATGTGTGAATATCGACTCGCTTGTCAAATCACCCCGTCCGATATCTTCAGCAAGAAATGTTTTGATTTGACTGCGTAGGAGATTCCTATCCATCATCCCTCACCTAAGCTATCTTCCGCAGACGTTCTTCCGCCTCGGTAATGGTGGCGAGTTTGGCATCAAGCTGCTCTTTTTCTTCCTGAACTTTAGTAACAACAGCTTCAGGTGCGTTAGCCAGAAATTTCTGATTGCCGAGTTTACCATTAATCTGCTTCAACTTCCCTTCGGCCTTCTTTCGTTCACGACTAAGCTTCTCCAGCTCAGCTGCCACATCTATCAGCCCCATCAGCGGCACATATATTTCAATATCTTTAAAAATATAGGTACCTGCATCATCAGGCTTGTCACCTTTTTCAAGAACGGTAAGCGAAGTTAATCGGGTCATATCTGAAATCGCCTTGGAAAACTTCGTAATAATCTCACGCTGTCCACTATCTGGGCAATTAACAAACGCGTCTATTTTATTGGATGGATGAACCTCCGCTTCAGAGCGGATATTTCTAATTCCGGTGATGACCCCCATGAGCAGTTCCATTTCGGCTTCCGCTTCTGGATTTTTCCAGCTTTCCTGCAGTTCAGGAAATGAACTGACCATAAGCGGTTGGCGCTCTCCCGGAAGAACACTCCAAATTTCCTCGGTAACAAAGGGTGTAATAGGATGAATAAGTTTGACCACCGTCTCAAGCACCGTTAACAAAACGCCCTGGGCCTGTTCCTTGGCCACCAGATCATCGCTGAACAAATCCGGTTTGATCCATTCAAGATACCAGTCACAGAACTCACCCCAGATAAACTGATAGTTCGCAGAGGCAACATCGTTAAAATGATATTCATCAAGCCCTTTTCGCACCGCTTCAATTGTGGTTGCCGTACGGCTCAAAATCCATTGATGAACAAGCGGAAGTTCCCGTGGTTTATCAACAACATTTTTCACTGAAATATCGCACTCCCCAACATGCATTAACGCAAAACGGGCGGCATTCCATATCTTGTTGACAAAATGGCGATAACCTTCTATCCGGTCCTCATCAAGTTTTATCTCTCTCCCCTGCGCTGCAAAAGCGGTAAGGGTAAATCGCATGGCGTCGGTACCATATTGAGCCATTACTTCCAGTGGATCAATAACGTTGCCAGTTGACTTAGACATCTTCTTGCCATGTTTATCACGCACAAGCGCATGAAGGTACACATCTTTAAATGGTACCTCATCCATAAAATGGATGCCCATCATCATCATACGCGCTACCCAGAAAAACAGGATATCGAAACTGGTCACCAGCACAGATGTCGGATAAAATGTCTGCAGTTCTTTAGTGTTTTCAGGCCAGCCCATAGTGGAAAACGGCCAGAGTGCTGAAGAAAACCAGGTGTCCAGAACATCGGTCTCCTGAACAAGTTTTGTCGAAGAGCATTTAGGGCAACTCGTTGGATCAACAGACTCCACAATCAATTCCCCGCAATCCTCACAGGTCCAGGCAGGAATCCGGTGTCCCCACCAGATCTGGCGTGAAATACACCAGTCACGAATGTTGTCCATCCAGCTGTAAAAAGTGTTGTACCAGGTTTTCGGATACAGGTTAATTCTGCCGTCCTGAACCGCTGCCACAGCTTTGTCTGCAAGTGGCCGTACTGAAACAAACCATTGCAGTGAGGTTGTTGGCTCTATTACTGTTTTACATCGATAACATTGGCCAACAGCATGGTCATAATCCTCAATTTCAACGAGATAACCCTGTTTTTCCAGATCCTCAACGATTTTTCTACGGGCAGCAAAACGCTCAAGTCCGGCATACTCACCTGCCTCTGCATTCATCACACCCTGGTCATCCATGACTTTTAAGAGTGGCAGCTTATGGCGGATACCGATCTCATAATCGTCTCGATCATGTGATGGGGTAACCTTTAGGGCACCAGTACCAAAGTCTTTCTGTACATGGTGGTCAAATACCACCGGCACCACACGATTTGTAAGAGGCAGGCGGATACCTATATCACCCAGATGCGCATAACGTTCATCGTCTGGATGTACGGCAACAGCTGTATCACCAAGCATAGTCTCCGGACGTGTCGTTGCTACGACAACTGAGCCGGACCCATCCGCGTAAGGATACCGAATATGATAGAGTTTACCTTTGGTGTCCTCGTGCTCAACCTCATCATCAGCCAGTGCAGTGTGACAACGTGGACACCAGTTGACAATATAGTCGCCCTTATAAATCAACCCTTCCTTGAACAGCCTGACAAACACTTCGCGTACAGCAGCAGAAAGACCTTCGTCCATGGTAAAGCGTTCACGATCCCAGTCACAGGAAGCACCAATTTTCTTCAACTGGTTGACAATAGTACCGCCTTTTTCCTTGCGCCACTCCCACACCTTCTCAATAAAAGCGTCACGGCCGAGGTCATGGCGGCCCTTTCCATGTAGAGCAAGCTGGCGTTCAACCACATTCTGGGTGGCAATCCCCGCATGATCAGTTCCCGGGACCCACACAGTATTGTCTCCACACATACGATGGTATCGCACCAGAATATCCTGAAGAGTGTTGTTCAAGGCATGACCGACATGCAAAACGCCAGTTACGTTGGGGGGTGGAATGACGACAGAAAACGAAGGTTTACCATCCTCCATGGTAGCCGCGAAGCAATCATGTTCCTGCCATTTCTGCAGCCATTTAGTCTCAACATCTGAGAATTCATACCCTTTACTCAACATTTTATCTTCTTTCTGTGCCATAGTTGGTGGTGTCGTATATGTTAAAATTTATGTTAGATCTGCAGTCGTATTTCTATTACGTAATTACTATTGCATAGCCACCCGGCCAAAAAGGAAAATATTTTCCGGCAGGTCGCAGAATAGCCTGACATGTAAAATGATTCAAAACAGATACAGGTGGTAGAACGTTTCAGAAACTAACTATGAAACTACTTTACTTCAACTATTTTATCAGGGCTTCCATGAGAAAACGGCTGGATCCATTCCCAGGAAGCCAACCGCATAATCATCTGCCAACAACTCGTAGAATGAGAAAACTATTCTCTCTCAGCGCACACTCCATGGTCTGGGCAAAAACAGGTGTTCATAAAGCCCCATTGCATACCTGTCGGTCATCCCAGCTATAAAATCGCAAACACAGCGATGCGCATATTTCTCATCTTTCCACTGCTCGGGTTTACCAGCTTCCACCAGTTCCCTGCCCCGTCTCCGTACCAGACCGTTTTCCATGAAGTAGCCATAAAGGTCCCGGATAATACGCTGCGCCTTCTCAAACTCATTATGTACCCGGTAATAACGATAAACCCGTTCATAGAGGAATCCACGCAGATCACTGATTGACTCAAGCATGCCAGAACTGATATGTAACCCACCATCATCAGCCTGCAGGGTCTCAACGATAAGATCACGAACCATAGTTCCGATACGCTGAGAGTGTTTATCGCCAACAACAACTTTAATGTCCTTTGGCAACTCACCATCTTTTAAAATGCCAGCGCGCAACGCATCATCAAGATCATGGTTCACATAAGCAATAATATCGGCCAGACGAACAACCTGCCCTTCCAGTGTTATTGCTAATTCCCCATTATTGGCAGGGAGGATATCAGAGTTTCCCTTTGAGTGCCTGATTATACCGTTGCGTACTTCCAGGGTGAGGTTTAAGCCCTTGCCATCGTTTTCCAGTTGATCGACCACTCGCAAGCTATGAACATAATGACGGAAACCACCAGGGTGTAGTTCGTTCAAGGTCGCTTCACCGGCATGGCCAAAAGGGGTATGCCCCAGATCATGTCCCAAAGCAATAGCCTCAGTAAGCGGCTCGTTCAAGCAGAGGCCAGCTGCAATCGTTCTGGCAATCTGGGAAACCTCAAGAACATGAGTCAGTCGTGTCCGATAGTGGTCGCCGGTAGGCGCGAGAAAAACCTGAGTCTTGTGCTTGAGTCGACGAAAGGTCTTAGAGTGGGTAATACGATCCCTATCTTTTTGGAAGGGTAGCCGGATATCGTACATATCCTCTACCTCTGAAGCCATGCGACCTTTTGAGTTTTTACTCAGCGCCGCATAAGGGGAAAGATACTTCTCCTCACGATCTTCAAGCTGTTTCTTGATTGATGTGCCAATAACTGGTACAAATCCCATAACGTACTCTCTTGCAGATTACGAACCTCTTTCAAGTATATTCAACATGTTGTTTACACCTCCATTACTCATAGTGCAAGAAGGAAAAAAGAAGTAGTATGGAGTTGCGGCCAGTTACCACCTCAGCCTGCACAACGCCCCACGCAATATGCCTTGCTGAGATCCATTATTCACACCCTTGACGCCACGCTTTTGTGGCCAAGATAATAAACACAATTCGCCCATGCTATCTAAACGAAATATTATTCTTGCTCTCCTTCTGATCCTCGTAGCATCCCGTTTTTTTGATACTTTTGAGCAGACAACGTCAAGATCACAGCCCGACAGCAATGCTTTTGCTGTAACAGAGGCTTTCCAGAAACAGCAAAGTGATATTCAAGTTGAGGGGAGTGGCACCATAGCCAAAATACTTCCTGATGACCTGAAAGGATCACGGCACCAACGAATTATTCTACAAATCAGTTCTGGGCACACTGTCCTTATCGCCCACAACATTGACCTTGCACCGCGCATTCCAGATCTTCAGCAAGGTGACACGCTACGCTTTTTCGGTGAATATGAATGGAATGAAAAGGGCGGGGTTATTCACTGGACACACCATGACCCAAAAGGCAGGCACATAGCTGGCTGGCTGCAACATAATAATCAGATATACCAATAAAATAGCATTGCCACCCTGTATTTTTCGGCTATATGCCATACATTAACAATGTAACTCGCAGGTATATTTCTATACAACAACGTCTCCAACCACTAACAGCGGAGCGATTCATGAGACACGCACACTCATTTAAAAATGTAACTCCAGAATCATTACATAGTCTGCTTAATGATAGCGAAAACCTGCTCCTTCTCGACACGTTACCGGCAGACCATTTCAAAAAAGTTCATTTGCCCAACTCCAAAAACGCATGTGTATACGAAATAAACTTTCTCGACCAAGTGCACGCTATCTGTAGTGAGGCCAGTACTCCTATTATTGTTTACGGTGCTGGGAGTAACTCTCTTGATTCACGTACAGCAGCAGAGAAACTTTCCATGGCAGGGTATTCCGATGTTACCGTGCTTGAAGGAGGCATTGAACAATGGAGTCAGGCTGGCTACCCTCTGGAAGGAGAAGCGCCCGACAGCGGCAGCAATCCCGATGCAGAGCGACGCATTGAAGATGGCGAATACGTAATCCTCCCGTCTGAAAGCCGTATTGGCTGGACAGGCAGAAACCCGAGCACGTGTCACTTTGGTACAGTTGGCATATCTGGAGGTAATCTCCACATTGACAACTCGGCAATGCAGGGCGGGGTTGCAGTGGACATGGATTCCATTGAAAATCTGAGCCTGGCCGGTAATGAACTGCAGCAGGTTCTCCTCTCACATTTAAAGTCAGATGATTTTTTCTTTATCGACGCCTTCCCAGCAGCACGGCTTAATATTCGTAGTGGCAGATTCAGTCATGAAGACTTCCCCACCCAGCCTAACTGTGAGCTGACAGGCACCCTCGATCTACGTGGCGTGCAAAATGACTTACATTTTATGGCAACCGTTGCTAAAGGGCTGGATAACCATTTACACATTTCTGCTCATTTCGACCTGGACAGAACACTCTGGGGAATAACTTACGGGTCAAGCAGATTCTACAAGCATCTCGGCATGCACACCGTTTTCGACGACATCTCCATCGAGCTACTTATTGTGGCCGAAAAAATTGCCTGAAAAAACCTCTTTTGTCAGGTTTTTTCAGATGAGTGCTTGACACCGCCCCTATAGATAACAACACTTCTGAGAAGTAAATTACTGGCAACGGTTCTCGACCAGCCATACACAATACAAATGCATTCTCTCGTCTCAGCTGATGTTTCTCTATTCATCTGGCTGAATATTTTGTTAAACGAATAACCAGGAGAAGAAGATGGCCACAATAACACTTAAAGGAAATTCAATTACCACTGTGGGTGAACTGCCAGCAGCAGGAAGCAAGGCTCCCGACTTCAAACTGACCAAAACAGATCTTTCTGAATGCAGTAATTCTGATTTTACAGGAAAGACTGTAGTCCTCAACATTTTCCCAAGCATAGACACTCCAGTTTGTGCCAACTCTGTCCGAAAATTTAATGAGGTAGCAGGAAACAAAAACGATACTGTTGTCCTCTGCGTTTCTGCAGACCTTCCCTTTGCCCACAACAGATTCTGTGAAACTGATGGACTGAAGAATGTTATTCCATGCTCAACCTTCCGCACACCTGAGTTCGGTAACAGCTATGGAGTCACTATAACTTCTGGCCCTATCGCGGGTCTGCTCTCTCGGGCAATTGTCATCATCGACTCTACAGGAAACGTAAAGTATACTGAGCAGGTCCCTGAGATTGCAGAAGAGCCTGATTATGATAAGGCATTAGCGCAACTCGGATAATTTTTGTTTGTTCTTAAGCGGTCTTCCGGAGCCACCACAACTTTCTGAAGACCGCTTTTCAAGTATACCTCTCTCCATTTCCCGCAAGTCAATATTTCCGAAAAAAAGACACTGGTTATTCTGCCACGTCCATAGTATTTTATAGAGTTATCACTTTACCTCTACGAACCCTTTACAGGTGCAACTCTCATAATATCAACCATAGACATGCATGTTCTTCCTTCATCTGGCTCTCCCATGAATTACTTGGTGGAAAAACCTCACTCTTCGTGCAATAACAAATACCACCATGCTAGGTAGAATTTCTTCAAACACTGTGATTGTACTGTGTCTGCTTGCAGCTGTCTGTATGCTGTTTATACGCAGTTTTATATACCAAAACCACAGCCAACCGAGTGAAAGCCCAAGTGTAATCGGGGCAGACAGAAATACTGCGCCCATTACTCTCACATACCATGAACAACCACCCTACTACATCACTGATGAGAACCAGACTCTCACCGGACTGGTGGGCAAAGTAGTAACAACAGCGTCCCAGCTCTCCGACCTCGAATTTAGAACCCAGACAAAATGAGACACTTCACCAGTAGGAAAAATTTCATTACACTCACCATCTGCCTGCTTTTCTGTCTGTTTGTCTTCAGCTATGAGATACACACGCGCAATAAAGCAGAGACCCGGATCAAACAGCATGCCCTTGTCCTTGCCGATGCCATCTGGAATGTGAATATCGATGGTGTCGCCGAATATCTCCGCCTGGCAGTAGCTGCAAATGACTATAGTAGTTTCACCGTTCACGATGAACATGAAATCATCTTTCAGACATTCAACGCGAAAAAACCATCATTACTTGACAGGCTGTTCAGATTCATCCAACTAACTCCGGAGATCCAACTTACCAGCCAGGTAGTACATGATGGCAGGCCCATAGGTGCCATCGAGGCAATCTGGCATCCTCCGACAATATATATAGATATCTGCGTCATGTTTGTGCTGGCTCTGGCCACAATGACACTTCACCTGCACCTGCGGACCCTGCTACATAAGACAATCCTTGAGGAGCAAGTCCGCTCCAGAACTAAAGAACTTGCCCAGTCCAACCGCACGTTACTTCGTGAAGTACATCAAAAGAAAAAGACATCCAACACGTTACGAAAAAGTGAAGAAGAGTATCGAAAACTCTATAGAGAGTCTAAACGGGCGGAAGAACTCTACCGCTCACTTATTGATTCTTCGGCAGATGCTATCCTCATATGTGGCCTAAACAGAAAAGTTGAATTCTTCAGTCAGGCCTTTACCAGCCTTTTCGGCTGGGAACTTGACGAGGTAAAAGGAAGCCATTTACAAATATTCGCACCTGAATATGCTGAAACCGCAGATGAAATATTCTCAGATATTCAGGAAAACGGTACCGCCTATCAGGCCTACGAGATGCAGGCCATAACCAAAAATGGGAACCGCCTGCACACAAGCCTCAGCGGCTCACGATTTAATGATCACAAAGGGCAACCTGCCGGTATACTTTTTGTTATTCATGATATCTCGTACCGAAAAAAGATGGAAAAGCAGCTGCAGCGTGCAGAACGAATGGAAGCGGTAGGCACACTGGCCGGTGGCATTGCTCATGACTTCAACAACCTGCTCATGGGAATACAGGGGAACGTTTCACTGGCACTTTTGGAAGATAGGTTATCCACTCCTGTTTCTGACCGATTACAGACAATTGAAACCTATATCCAAAGTGGTCGGGATCTTACAGGCCAGATGCTTGGTTTTGCCCGTGGTGGCAAATACGAGGTCAAAGCGACTGACCTTAACTCGCTGATTCAAGAAGAAAGCACGCTCTATAGCAGAACCAGAAAAGACATCACCTTCCTGGGCCATTATCAAAATGATATCTGGCCAGTTGAGGCGGACCGTGGACAAATTAAGCAGGTGCTTTTAAACCTTTATGTTAATGCCGGGCAAGCGATGTCTGAAGGCGGGACCATTCGGATTTCTACAAAAAATGTCGTTCTCGATGCAATCTATTGCGATATCTATGAGATATCACCTGGCAGATACGTGCAGATCTCGATAACGGACAACGGTCACGGCATGGACAAGCAGACCCAGGAACGTATTTTCGACCCGTTTTTCACTACAAAAGAAATTGGCCGCGGTACAGGTCTGGGACTGGCATCAGCCTATGGTATTATTAAAAATCACAGCGGGTTCATTGATGTTTACAGTGAACCTGGCGAGGGAGCCACATTCACCATCTATCTGCCAGCATCAGAGAAAAACATCGAGGAGCCAAGAGAAACACTTCAAACTGTTGAGCGCATGAATAGACATGGAACCATCCTGCTAGTCGATGATGAAGAAATGATACTTGCAGTTGGTCGTGAAATGCTGAAAGCTCTGGGATTCACAGTTGTCACTGCAGAATCAGGTGAAGAAGCTTGTCGGATCTACAATCAGGAGCCAGATCGATTTATTGCGGTCATCCTCGACATGATAATGCCCGACATGGATGGAGGAGCAGTTTTTGAGCGGCTTAAGACGGCCAACCCAGAGGTAAATGTTCTACTCTCAAGCGGCTACTCCCTCAATGATAAGGCTACAGGCATCATGGCCCAGGGTTGCGCCGGTTTTCTGCAGAAGCCGTTTGATTTGAACAGTCTCTCTACTAAGCTGAATGAAATCCTTTAGTCTACAGCACGTCCAGACGAAAAATAGGTTGTCATTACCAGCATTTTTCATTATTACCTAGCTCACAGCCGTGGACTCGGCAGGATATGAATTCCATACAACATATTACACTTCTGGATTACATCTCTTGGCTCTATTCGAACTATGACGTATAACGTTGCAATTAACGGCTATGGCCGTATCGGTCAGAGTGTGTTACGGGCTCTATATACCAGCCCTCTTCGTAACCATTTTAATGTAGTGGCAATAAATGAACTTGCCGATATCGACACACTCACGTATCTGACCAAATATGACACGACACATGGTCGCTTCCCTATGCCGGTCAGCAGTGATCGGGATAATTTATATATCGGCTCAGACCGCATTAGGGTTTTACGTGAAGAACAACCAGAAAACCTGCCGTGGGAAGCTCTCGGTATCGATCTGATCTTCGAATGTTCCGGTTCTTTTGGTGACAGAGAGACAGCCACCAAACATCTAGACAGTGGCGCAAAACGAATCTTGATCTCGCATCCGGCAAACCCCGACATGGACGCAACGGTTGTTTTTGGCGTCAATGACGATTTGCTACGAGCCAACCACCGTATTGTCTCTAACGCTTCCTGCACGACAAATTGCATTGTCCCTATACTCCATCTGCTCGACAAAACTTTGGGACTTGACCATGGCGTGATAACAACCATTCACTCAGCCATGAACGACCAGCCGGTCATCGACAGCTACCACAATACTAATCTACGTCTGACTCGCAGTGCCCTGCATTCTATCATTCCGGTCGACACAGGTCTCAGTCGAGGCATTCAGCGTATTTTGCCCGCAATGACCAACCATTTCCAATGTCTGCATCTTCGAGTTCCAACCATCAATGTTTCACTGATGGATCTTTCTGTGAATGTTAAAACTGAGACGACAGCTGAGGATGTCAATCGCATCATGCGTGAAGCCTCCGAAGGATATCTCAATGGTCTATTAGGCTTCACTAAGGAAGCACACGCTTCAGTTGACTTCAACACTGACCCACATTCCGGTATTCTTGATGCGACACAGACGAGGGTTAGTGGAAAAACACTTGTCAAACTCATTTGCTGGTTTGATAACGAATGGGGCTTTGCCAACAGGATGCTGGATGTTGGATACAAATGGTTAACCCTCCAGTAATTGTTTAATGACGGAGTTATAAATGATCACGCTACAAGAATTTCTGGATGAAAAAATCAAATTGCCATCTCCTACGGCAATAGCACTCAGAATTCTTGAAGACGTAAGAAAAGATGAGGACTCTTTTGCCGATCTGGCCGAAACTATTAAATCAGACCCAGCTTTAACCGCACGAGTCCTGAAAATCGCAAACTCTTCACTGTATGGTCTTGCAGTTCCAGTAAGTTCTCCCCAGCAGGCCATAGCTGTTATAGGCACCCAGGCTCTAAAAAACATTGCACTTTCCTTCGTTATTGTTGAAGGATTCAACGATGCGCCCCAGGGAAGTTTTGACCTGAACCTGTTCTGGCGAAGAGCGATCACCTCTGCTGTTGCTGCAGAGACACTGGCCAAACAACTGAGTTGTGGCAGCAGCGATATTTTCGTGTCATCTCTGCTGCAGGATTTTGGAGTTCTGGTACTTTTTCTCTCATACGGACCGCTCTATACCGAAGTCCTCGATAACAAACGAATCAGTGGGAGAGAACTCTATCAAGAAGAGCTGAAACAATTTGGTTTTCATCATGCAGAAGTCGGTGCTCAGATCCTTGAATCATGGAATTTACCGGAATCAATCTCTAGACCAGTTCGGTTCCACCATCACCTGTCTGAAAAAACATGCGGAGAGGCCCCAGCAGTACTCAATCTAGCCGACAAAATTGCCTCCATCTATCATGGGACGCAAAGTAACAGAAGAGCAATTGAAGTACAGGCCCTGTTGCAAAACGACCACGATTTCACTATACAGCGATCATCTGAGCTCATCGATACTATAGGCGAGAAGGCTCTAGAGGTGATTCACATTTTCTCCATCCCCCCGGGAGGAATGAAGCCGTTTTCACAGATTATGCAGGAAGCCAATGCTGAACTCGGCCGTTTAAACTATAGCTATGAGCAGCTTATCCTTGAGCTCACTCAGGCCAAACAGAATGCAGAACGACTTGCACTGGAGCTTAAACGCGCAAATGACAGCCTGAGAGAGTTGACACTCCGCGACAGCCTGACATCCCTCTACAATCACAGATACTTTCAAGACTCACTTGAGGCGGAGATAGAAAAATCGATCCGCTACAATCACCCACTGTCCATACTGTTACTTGATATTGATTTCTTCAAAGCTATTAATGATAACTATGGTCACCCAATGGGCGATTATGTGCTTACTGACATCAGCAACCTCTTGGTCAAGCTGGTTCGAAACTGTGACGTGGTTGCTCGATATGGTGGCGAGGAATTTGGCATTATTTTGCCTGAAACAGCTACGACAGGAGCAAAAGTGTTAGCACAACGTGTACGACGGGGTATTGAGCAGCACACAATGACTTCGGGCAATGAGAGTTTTTCCGTAACTGTCAGTGTTGGACTGGTAGCAACAGAACCAGGCGAGACGGATCGCTCGAGAAAAGCCCTGATCAGTCAGTGCGACAAAGCCCTATATGCAGCGAAAAGAAACGGTAGAAACCGAGTTGAGATATACAAAGAATCCACTTCACTTACTCACAAAGCCAACCTGTTACCTGTCAGCTCATCAAATTAACATCCCACGCCGCCAATTATGCCCTACATATACGGTATCCAGCGCGTTATAGTAGCCTGCAACGTATTGTTCTGCCTACTTTCATCGACAAATGCGTTTATCCTTTCAAGTAAAGCAGGGTTTGATCTATTAACCGCCCAGGCAAGATATTCCTCGGTTATCATCTGCAACAACGGCGTAAGTTGAGCGCTCTCATACGTCGCCGCATAGTGGCAGATAATCGGGGTATCATGCACGAAAACATCAATATCACCGTCAGCAAGCGCCTTAACAGCTCTCGCTGAAGTGGAAAAACGGGTCAAATTAGGCCGATTGATTGTTTTGGTAATAAAAAAATCACCGGTTGTCCCTTCAATTACGCCAATAGCAGGCGTCTCTCCCATAAGACTGTAAAGCCCATCAGAAAATCGTCTGCGTTCTGTTGCCCTAAACAACAACATCTGCCCTGACCTCAGATAAGGTTTGGCAAAGGCTACCCTATACTCGCGTTTGGGCGTAATTGTCATGCCTGACATAATGATATCAGTTTTCCCACTTTCCAGTGCCGAAAGCTGATTATCCCAAGACATTTCCACAAAAACAGCCTCACGCCCAAGGTATGCTGCCAGTTGCCTGGCAAAGTCAACCTCAAGCCCCAATAAGGTATTTCCCTGCTTATACACAAGCGGAGGAGAATTTGTAGAAACTCCCACCCGCAACAACGGCTTGCCACTTGTTCCCGTCTGCTGCTGTGCAGGATTATGAACAGAAGGAGTGCATCCTGCAAACACCAGAACTGCAAACATCATAATAAAGAGCGCAATACATCGTTGTAGAGAAGTCATAAGCAAAGATATCCGTAAAGAAAGAAAGCCAGGAGTTGATTAAAAAAATCCGCAGGCTATACGTTAGACAAACCAGCTGAGTTCCATAAGATCCCTGATTCACATAAATTCATCTGCGATCAAGTACGATTAAGTGTATCCTCCGACTGCCATTTTAGTAAACCTTTTTTTACTACCGTTAAATTAGAACCGGTTATTGACATAATTATACCTCTGCCACCTGCCGGATTTTTCATCCGCCATTGCCTTTGACTTCCCTCCTCAGCTGTTCTCTATCATCAGGTTCTTGCAAAATCTGACAAAATCAGTGATTATCCCTTCAGTCTGATAACAATTGCACGAATCGTTCGTTTTACAAAAGCTATTCGATTATCGTGTCTCAATACAAACTTCATGGAATTTAGCAATTACAACAACAAAATAGCACAATTTCAGTGAGGAATAGAAAACCGCCTCCATATATCGTGCAATTTGGGAAATGACTGTGCTACAATCCCTCAAATCGTGGGCAGGCTACAGGTACACTAAACAGCTGCCCGTATAATCCAGATGATATGAGGAAACAGTGCCATATTACGAGAAGTTTTGGCAAATATAGACGACTCTGTTTCTTCTTTTACAATAAACGCGATCGATACTATGAAAATTTTGGTTCTTGCACCGCAACCGTTTTATCAGGACAGAAGGGGCGCAATTTCTTTAAAAAACCTGCTAGAGTCCCTTGTCGCTGCAAATCATGATGTAACAGCCATGGTTTATCCACAGGGAGAGCATATCACCATACCTGGCTGCAGAATACTGCGGGTACAGAAATTGTTCCCTCTTAAACATGTTAAACCCGGCTATACGTGGAAACATGTTTTTTATGACAATGTCATGAAAAAAATGACAGCCAGACTTTTACAGCAGGAAAAATTTGATCTGCTTCACGCCTGCGAAGGTGGCATGTCCATGGCACGCACCCTTAGTAAACGCTTCAAACTCCCCTATGTCTATAGCATGGCGTATTCACTTCCGAAAGAATTGGGGCGAAAAATCCCTGACATGCCGCTGCTTAAAACATTTACAACCCAGCAAGAAAAACGCGCAATACGAAATAGTGTCGGCATCCTGGTACCCTGCAAAAATCTTGAAGGAATAGCTCGTACATATGGTAGTTCTGCTGCCATACAGTTACTCGAAGACATGACTATGCTTTCTGCAGGTATTCCGACAGAAAAGAAAAAACACACAAACCTCCGTACGCCAAAAGATACCTCTACCCTCATGTACGTTGGCAACCTCCAATCTCATCAGGGAATGGATCTACTGATAGAAGGTTTCTCCCTCGCCTACCTGGATAAAGAAAAAATACGACTGGTTGTTATTGGTGGAGAACGAGCTGATATCTCCCGCTTAAAACGTAAAGCCAAAGATCTTGGCGTTTCAGCCGGTATCCGCTTTCTTGGCACCAAACCAGCCAAGGATCTGGGTAGTTACTTTGCCCAGGCAGACATTCTTATTTCACCAGCTACTGACAGGTACGTCACCCCGGGCATGATCCCATCCTATCTCGATTCAGGACGACCTCTTCTTGCCACCAGACATCCAATACATGATCAAATTCTGGATGATTCCATTGCCCATCTAGTCGACCCAGTAGATACAGAGGTGGCTGCAGGAATATTGCAACTGGTGCGAGATGCTAAACTCAGAAACGACCTTGCGGCAAGCGCCAGACAACGGGTTGAAGAGAAATACAGCAAGACGGCCTTTAGAAAGACCTTAAACACCTTCTATGACAAAATTGCACAGGAGATAACTCCATAACACTCATGTGTTAGTGTCGCCATCTGCTGTGAAGTATTCATATTACTCAGGTCGTGTTTGGCCTGTGCTGCTCAGTGCCCTCTGTTGACACCAGGCAGGACAATACCTCTTGTCACTCCTTAAATGTGATGTACTGTATGAGTTGACGGACTCAGATAGTTAAGGTATTGCCAAATACAATCATATTAATTTCCATCTTAGACGACTGACTACACACGTGAACCCTATTGGAACCATACATTCACCGTTTTCCTCGTTAGAAAATATGCCGATCCAGCCCAAAGGGGCAAGCGAGGTAGAAGGGCATATAGAAGTCAAACATGAATTTGCAGCTGGCCTGGAGGACCTTGAAGGTTTCAGCCACATCTATCTCATCTATCACTTCCACAAGGCGACGCGAACAGAACTAATCGTAACGCCATTTATGGATACGGTTTCCAGGGGAGTGTTCTCTACGCGTTCTCCTCTTCGGCCAAACCACATAGGTATATCCCTGGTGAGACTTCTCTCTGTCCAAGGGGCAACTCTCAGGATACAAGGAGTCGACATACTCGACAACACTCCTCTTCTCGATATCAAACCGTTTATCCCATCCTTTGATCAAGTCACCGAAAAAAGCCGTAGCGGTTGGATGACAGCATCGGAAGGAGAAGTAATGGAAAAGCGATCAGACAAAAGATTTATGTAAAAATTGTTGCTATATTTACTGCAATCGATAATCATTATCAAATAAATGCTAGAACCCTCTTGACATATCACGAAGCAATAACAACGTTTTCATCATGGTACGAACAAGAGTGAATAGGTGATACAAACAAGCGCAGTCAATTTTTTTATAAAAAAAAGGTTTATAACTTGAGTGACATAAACAAGAAGAAAGATAAGCCAGACCCAGAACGTGTAGCAATACTCCGGTCGCTACCACTTGAGATAAAAGAGCAAATTACTGGAGAGGAAGCAGAAGCTTTCATGTATAATAAAGAGTTACCTGAGTCATTACTGGAAAAGCTAAAAGACTATCTTGTCATTGATAATGACTGACACATCTGGCCCCACCAGAGCGTTATAGAATTGCCCAATACTTATTGAAAGGAGTGAGTTATGTCAGAACAGAGTAAAAAAACATGTCCAACCTGTCAGGGAAAAAAAATCATCGAAGGTGTTTGTGAAGTTAGCTCTGAGTGGAGCGGAACCCAAAGTGATGAATTTTCAGATGATATGCAGTGCACCCCCGATGAAAAGTGTCCGACATGTAACGGAACTGGTTACGAGGACTGATAATTTTTCTAGCATATGCCGACAGATCATTGTCGGCATATGCTGCCAGCTAGCCGGTTACCAATATAGACTCAATTCCTATAGTTGAGATCCCAGGCTGAAACTACTTCTTACCTATAACTTAGATGCGCCTTAGCTTATTACGTTTTTACTGGTTAAAGATCACTTGTGCTATCCTGGCGCTTATCTTATCGCTTCTCTATCTGACAGGGTTTGAGGGTACCTCTCTTATCGGTTTTTCTGTGATAGCGCTGATCACGGCCGTTTTAACTATTCGGATCAGCAGAAACACTATGCCCGCAGTTTGTGATCTCTGTGGTGCACCAGGAACGCTAACAGCAGAATATGGTGCTGGCTACGCAAATGCCCGCCTCATTTTACATTGTTCTCGTTGCGGCAGAGTCATCAATGGAAAACCTGGCAGCATGCAACCAAGGAAGGAATGATGCAAACACAGCCTATTCTCGAGATCTTTTCAGATTACGTCTGACCGTGGTGCTATTTCATTACCGGGAGTATTGAAAAGCTTCAAGCTGAATATCACATCAATGTACGCTGGCGTACATTTCCTCTCCATCCTGACACCCCGGAAGAAGGTCAATCCTTAGAAGAACTCTTTCGTGCTGATCCTGCACAGATTGCGAAAATACTTAAGCAACTAAAACAGACGGCTGCTCAGCTTGGTCTCCCGTTTAGTGACCGACACAAAACGTTTAACAGCAGGCTCGCTCAGGAGCTAGGTCTCTGGGCTGAAGATCAAAACTGTGGTCACGCATTTCATATGGCAGCATTCAACGCCTATTTTTTCGAAGGTAAAAACCTGGCTCTGCAACCTGTGCTGCTGGAACTGGCAGAACGTTGTGGCCTCTCAACCACTAAGGCAGCTGACGTTCTTACAAACCGATCATATCGTGAGGCGGTGGATATCGATTGGCAGGATTCACAAAAATTACAGATAACGGCAGTTCCAACATTCCTTTTCCAGAATGACCGTATGGTTGGGGCACAAAGCTATGCTGCTCTCCAGGGACTTATGCTGCAACATGGCATTACACGAAAAAACTGAAGAAAATCTGGCTCTTCCTGTGAGATAATACAGCAGATCATGGTCGTACAGCACACACATAACCAGCTTTTTTAGTATAGTAAGTACGTGACGGGCCACACTGATCACCAACCTCCCAGGCACCAATCTGCTCCTCACCATTTTCACCAAGAAGCCAATAGTTCCCTTCCAGTTTTATTATTACTTGCCCGGTCTCTTCTAGATCGAACAGGCTGAACAGATCATAGAGTTCTTGCCTGGTCGGCAGTCGCCAGTTGTTGTACTTTCCACTATTCAGGGTTGCCAGATATTTAGCAACATCTCTGTCCGCCGATTATACATTTTTTCCAATCAACGAAATATACACAATTACGTTTTCCACCACATCAAATAGATCAACATACAGTAAAACCTAACAGCACAACTCCCCACACAAAATGGTTCATTGCTTCATCACACTCAGGATCCACATAGAAGTAATATACCGTTTTGAAATAATAATAATGTGTATACTAAAATCATCACTTGAGCTTTTCGCATACAGATTTTTTTATTTCAGCGCTCCTTTATTTAGTGAAAATGGTATACTGAAACCAACATTAAAACAGGCCATGATTGATCGTAAAAAATCACACCAACACGTTTGCAACTTCAAGGAATAAACACCCATGAAAATTCATTTTGGACGCTTCATCCATGCACTTTCTGATACAATTGATCTTGTTGGTGTTGATGAGATTCAACATGGTAAACGAGTCGGCTTCATGGCTCTTGAATGTGCAAAAGCCATGGGTGTAGAACGGGTTGTCCAAAAGAAAATGTATCATTCAGGCCTCCTCCATGATTGTGGCGTTTCTTCCACCAGAGTACACAAAAAACTCGTTGATGAACTCGACTGGACTGAATCACAACACCACTGTAAAATCGGCTCAGAACGCCTGAAACGCTTTGAACCACTTGCCGAATTTGCAGATATCATCCTTTTTCATCACACTCGCTGGGCAGAACTAAAAAAGAAACAGCTTCCCGAAACCACAAAAGACCTGGCAAACCTGATTTTTTTACTCGACAGAGTTGATGCTCTAGTAGCTATGAATGGCCATCCAAACAGGTTAGCTATTCGTGACACAATCTGCACAAAAGTAAACACGTATCGAGAAAGCTATTTTAAACCTGAACTTGTCGACATTTTTTTATCTGCAGCAGAAAAAGAAGCGTTCTGGATTACTCAACAACCAGAACATTTACGAAATGCCATACAAATGCAGTCAGACGAAATAGCTGACGTTTTCCTCGACGCAGAACAGCTCAGAGACATGGCAAAATTATTTGCAGAGATAGTTGATGCCAAAAGCCCCTACACTGCCGAGCACTCTTTTGGGGTCGCCCGCCTGGCTGGCCACTTTGCCCGCCAATGTCAGCTTCCACCTGCCACAATTGTTCGAATTGAAGTTGCAGGGTTACTGCATGACCTCGGTAAGCTCCAGGTACCTGACAAAATTCTCGATTACGACGGCGGCCTGGAGGGTGAGAGCCTTGCTATCATGCGACATCACAGCTATGTAACCAATATGATTTTGCAGCACATTACCGGCCTTGATGACATCAGAATCTGGGCAGCAAACCACCATGAAAAACTGGATGGTAGCGGCTATCCGTTCAGGAAAACTGCCAGAGAGTTGAGTATTGAGTCACGCATTATCATGGTTGCGGATATTTTCCAGGCTCTCGCCCAGAATCGCCCATATCGTCCACCTATGCCTACCAGTAACATTATAAATATTCTTTCGGAACAGGCGAGTCAGGGAAAGCTTGATAATGAGATAGTTGCCATAGCAGTAGCAGAACCAGAGGCATGCCATGAAATTGCGACCATTTCATAAAATAACCAGTATTACACTTCCCCATTGCTGCACCCCCATAATTGATGATTAGTGTAGTCATATTGCGTCCATGGCAGGCATAAATGCGACACTGGCAATGTAGAGGTTTACGACAACAGCTCAAAAGAAAATTATCGTGTTCCAGTCAGCATGAAACGATTAATTGGCCACTAGTTTCCAACGTATCCACAGGCAATATCTTTGAAGAGAACTACACGTACAGCAACATCTCATCCAACCAATGCACGCCTTAAAGATTTACTTGAGCTGGTGCGCCATTCGTTTAGGCAACATCGTCTTCGCCTTCTATATGGGTTTATTGCTCTGCTTCTCGTTGATTTCCTGCAGCTCATTATTCCAAGAATCATCAAGTACGGGGTCGATGGACTTGCTGAGCAACAGATTACCCAATTCAGTCTATTTAAACTTGGCAGTTTGATTGTGCTTTTTGCCATCGGTGTAGCCTGTCTCCGGTTCGCCTGGCGTTATCTCATTATCGGCTTTTCGAGATTGCTGGAACAGGCGGTACGTAACCGGATGTTCCGTCATATCATGAAAATGGATGCACAGTTTTTTGAAAAATATACCACTGGCGACCTGATGGCTCATTCCAGCAATGATCTGAATGCTGTACAGATGGCCTGTGGTATGGGAATGGTTGCCGCTGTCGATGCCTTTGTCATGTCATCAGCGGCAATTCTTTTTATGGCCCACATTCATGTAAAACTAACCCTGGTAGCCCTGCTGCCCATGCCCTTTTTGGCATTGTTCACCCGTATCCTTTCGGCCAAACTCCATCAACGTTTCAACATTGTACAAGAGCAATTTTCAGGGCTTACAGAGTTTGCCCGCTCAACCCTGATATCCATTCGCCTCATGAAAGCCTATACATCGGAAACGTTCCAAACCAGTCGTTTTGACACACTTGGGCAAACCTATGTCAAAAGTAACCTGCGTGTGGCCGTTATCCAGGGCCTGATATTCCCCATTGCCACTCTGGTTGGCAACCTTGGCATGTTACTGGTACTCTGGTTTGGTGGCAGCCTGGTGATTAAAGGGGAGATCTCCATTGGCGATTTTGTCGCCTTCATTACCTACCTTTATATGCTGATTTGGCCCATGATGGCCATAGGTTGGGTTGCCAATCTGGTACAGCGCGGCATTACCTCACTCACCCGAATTCATACTCTGGTAACCAGTAGGCCCGCATTACCCGAGATTGAAACTCCAGGTCTGCAGTTGCATTTACAGTCAACATACCGCCTACAGGGGCTAAACTTCAGTTATTCAAACTCTTCCGAACCAGCCCTTACGTCTCTCCACCTTGAACTGGGGCCCGGTATTCATGGTGTTGCCGGCCGTACAGGAAGCGGAAAATCCACACTATGCCGAATACTTGCCAGGCTCTATCCGGTGGATGACAATAAGCTTTTATTCAATAATCAGGATGTTAACAGCCTGCCTGTCAATTACATTCACGAGCATGTCGGTTATGTGGGCCAGGAGCCAATTCTTTTTTCGGATACTATTGCCGCAAATATTGCCCTGGGTAAAACCCAGGCCAGTCAGGAAGAAATTATTGAAGCTGCACGTCATGCAGCTATCCACGATGACATCCTATCTTTTTCTGAAGGTTACCAGACCATGATAGGAGAACGTGGAGTCAAGCTCTCCGGTGGCCAGCGACAGCGACTGTCTTTAGCCCGAGCGCTGCTCTGCAACCGCCCGGTTCTTATCATCGATGACGGACTTTCAGCTGTCGATGTCGCCACTGAACATGAAGTTTTTGCAGGCCTACAGAAACGATTACTCGGTAAAACGGTGATCATTGTCTCCAATCGCATCAAGTTGCTGTCCATGACTGATCGCATCATTATCTTTGAAAATGGCCAGGTTGCTTATGACGGTCAGCACGAAGAGATGCTGCAGCAGAGTTCTCTCTATCGCTCCATGTATGAAAAGCAAGTGCAGCAAAGTACGGCAGAGGAAATTGTGATATGAAGGGTAATTTCGGCTACGATGAAGATGGCAAGACTGTATCCATCAGTGATATGCGACTCTGGCGACGAATAGCCCGCTATAGCTTCAAACGTTGGGTTCCTTTCAGCTTTGCCATCATCCTCTCACTGGCTGTCACAGGTGCAACACTTGCCCAGCCCTGGCTGATGCAGCTCGGCATTGATCGCTACATTACCGATGCCACCCTTGATAGCGAAGCGCGCATCCTTGGTTTATCAACCACAGCCCTCTGGTATGCGGTGATGGTCGTATTGGTATTCCTGCTGTCATTTCTGCAGGTATTGCTGCTTGAATACATTGGCCAGTGGATCATGCATTCAATCCGTCAGGACCTCTTTGCACATATGCTGCGCCTTGATCTGCCGTTTTTCAACAGCAACCCCACTGGCAGACTGGTAACACGACTGACCAATGACATCCAAAACATGTATGAAATGTTTACCTCAGTGATGGTCACCATGTTCAATGACCTACTGAGGCTTGTCGGCATACTGGTAGCACTCTTCTTGATGAATGCAAGATTGGCCCTGATCATGTCTCTTTTTGTCCCCGTTTCACTGGCCCTTACCATTCTGTTTGCCCGTATCGCCAGGGAAAAATTCAGGGCTATTCGTACCCAACTCGCCAAAATCAATTCGTTTCTCTCGGAAGCTATTTCAGGTATTTCCATACTGCAACTGTTCGGCCGACAGTGGCGCTCTATAACTGATTTCGAAAATCTGACTCAGGGCTATCTCCAGCGTACACTCAGCCAGATCAGATTATTCGGTACCTTCATGCCGATTACTGAGTTTCTTGGTTCTCTTGCCATGGCGATCATTCTCTGGTATGGCGGCGGTGAGATTTTACAACAACGAATGACCATTGGCGAACTTGTCGCTTTTATCTCGTACATGAAGCTTTTTTTTCAACCACTCCGTGAATTAAGCCAGAAGTTCTCAATTGTGCAATCAGCCATGGCTTCTGCAGAACGTATATTTCAACTGCTGGACACTCCCTCCACCATCACTGACCCAACAGAATCAAGCATGGTAAAGGGGAATATGTTTAAGGGTGAACTACACTTTGATAACGTAACCTTTGGGTATGATCCCGACCAACCTGTCATCAAAAATGTGGATTTACGGCTGCGTCCCGGCCAGACTGTCGCGCTCGTGGGCACAACCGGATCAGGAAAAACCACCCTTGTTAATCTTCTGTTACGATTCTATGAACCGCAAAGCGGCAATATTACAATCGACGGAAGCCCCTTAAGCGAGCTTACCCTTCACCAGCTTCGCAATATTGTTGGGGTTGTGCTGCAGGATGTACTGATTTTGCAAGATACGCTACTGACTAATATCGTCATGGACACCGGGCAAGACCGGGAAACTGTTGAAAAGATATTACACAAAACAGGTATGCAGCGATTTGTGGACAAACTTCCGGATGGCCTGGATACCATGGTAGGAGAAGGTGGTCAGGAACTCTCTACTGGGGAAAAGCAACTGCTCTCCTTTGCCCGGGTCCTCTGCCGTGATCCGAAAATCCTTGTCCTTGATGAAGCTACTGCTGCAATTGACACAGAGTCAGAAAACATTCTTGAAGTGGCTCTGGCCGACGCCTTCACCGGCAGAACTTCCCTCATTATCGCCCATCGACTCTCCACCATCCGGCGAGCTGACCATATCGTGGTTATGGCTAATGGGCGTATTATTGAAGAAGGAAACCACGAAGAACTCATGGCAAAAAATTCCCGGTACGCAAAACTCATAGCTATGGATTTACAAAATGGAAGCTTAAAAGAAGCTGTCTAAATATTTTACCAGTAAGCACATCCCCCACGGGCACATCACTTCAATTTGCTTTTTTGAGTCTACGCAACTATCATTTTGGTATATGAAGGAAGATTTTCCCAACAGTATCAAAATAGAATCCAGCCTCAAAGGAGCAATATTGCAGCACCTACTGATCATTATCATCTCTTTTTTCACGTTTTCATCTGCGGCCGTGGCCAAGGATGAAATTCTGCTTACGAATGGAGAATGGTCCCCATATCTCTCACAGGAACTGCCCCATTATGGTGCCGCATCGCATATAGTCACCGAAGCATTCCATGCAATGGGAATTGAGACAACATATCGTTTTTTCCCCTGGAAGAGAGCTTATATTCTGGCCGAGAATGGTACCTACAGCGGTAGCCTGGTCTGGGTATCCACGCCGGACAGGGAAAAACTTTTTCTCTATTCGGATGTCGTCATACACGAATCAGAGCACCTTTTCCACCTCAAGTCCAAAGATCTGGCATGGCAAAAGATAGAAGACCTCAAGGGATTATCCATCGGCGCAACCCTGCATACCTCATACCCTACTCTAGAGCGTGCTGCTGAAAAAGGGCTCATCACACTTGAACGCGCAGGTAACTATGATACGCTCTTTAAACGATTACTGAAAAATAGAATAGACGCCATCCCCATGGTAAGCCAAGTTGCCATGTATTATCTCCATCAGACCCTCACCCCTGAAGAACAGGCACGTATCACCTACTCAGAAACAGTACTGCAACAACGAAAATATCATCTTATTCTTTCCAAACGATTAAAAGAAAATGACAATTTCTTGTCTCTCTTCAATACTGGCCTGGCAAGAATCCATGCGAACGGCAGATATGATGAGATACTTAAAGCCCTCAAACGTGGTGGGTACGAATAGGACTGTCTACCCCTTCACGCCATACAGTATCGACGAATCATTAGGAGCTCGATAGTCATGATGCACCACATCCTTCACGCCGGCCTTAGCCAACATCTCCTCTATTTCTGAAATTGAATAGGACCTGCCACCATTATTGGCCAGCAGCATATTCAACGAAAAAAGCGCCGGGAATTCAGGACCATCCTTGCCGTCATTTAAGATAAAATCATGCACCAGAATCAAGCCGCCAGCAGTCATGGAATCGACAGTTTTGGTTATGATGTTTTCACATTGTGAGTAACTGTTACTATGCAGAATATGTGACAACCAGGCGACATCATACAGCTCATCACCGATAGCATCTGTTGTAAAATCACCACCAACGAAGTCAACGCGGCCCCCTACGCCAAACTTCCGGGCTGTCTTTCTGGCAAAAGGCTCAGTCGTCGGCTTGTCAAAAATAACAGCGTGTAATTGAGGATTAGCAAGACAAAACTGAATAGCATATGTACCCGGGCCGCCGCCAAGATCCAGTAGCCGCCTACGCCCGGCCAAATCAATCTCACCAGCTATTACAGGTGCCACCCCCATTGCGGTATTGAACATCCCCATCAAAAAGCTTTCTCGCTCTGTTTCTATACCATAAGAGCGCTTCTTTACCGGATTTCCAGTCTTTACTACAGAGTCGAGTTGGGCCCAACCATCTAAAAGGTGATGATGGTGCAGGATGATATGCCCCATATACCTTGGTGAATCCTTCACCAGTAGTTCCTCTGCCTCGTCACTGTTACTGTACAACGTCCCTGTTTTAACAAGTAGCCCCATTGCTGTCAGCGCATTCAGCAGCAATTCTGTTGGCTGCTCAGCACACTCCAGCTGCAAAGCCAAGTCACCTGCTGAACAAGCACCCTTTGCAAGACCTGTAAACAGTTGCAGTCGGACGGCCGCCTGCAAAGTACACCCGCGCCAGTAGGCTCCTGAAACGCTGGACAACGTAGCGGGTTCCCATTTCTTATGCATTTTTTCTCCTTTTCAGTGTGAGCGCCCTAGACCATCCATATCCATCAGGCCATCATAAAAAACTTGCCAATATCTCCATTTGCCTGCACAGTACGTACTGTTGTAATAATTAATTCTACAATCTACATCGATAGGAAAAGCGGATGAAAGTAGTACCTGATAGTGAACTCAAAAAAGTAATCGCAGATTTTCTGGAAATGGGCCATGTAGAAAACATCGTAGCTATGTTTCGGCGTGAACCGGACTACTACGCATGGACCGGCGAAATCCTTGACGATGAGCGTTTCGCAGTACGAGTCGGTGTCTCCGTCTTATTTGAAGAGCTGAAAATATTACAGCCGGAGAGCCTGCAGCTTGCCATCCCCTCCCTGGTGCAGTTACTGCAATCTGATTCCGCCACAATTCGCGGCGAGGCGATCGGTGTGCTGGGTATTATCGCGAGCCCGGAGGCCATAGACTATATCCATAGCATGAGCAAAGACCCCAGCCCTCAGGTGCAGGAAATGGTCAATATCGTTCTGGAGGAGCTCTCATGAAACGATTCCCCTGGTGGTGCTCGGTACTGCTTGCCATTGTTGCCTATTACGGATGCAGATATGGCATAGTAGAGCTTCTTGGTGAAGACCACCGCCTGATCGATTTCGGTCAACTCCTGGCACCAATCACAGCCATGGGCTTCCTGCTGCTTGCGGGCAAACAACTTTATGATGGAGAAGAAACGGAACATGATGAACAGGAAGAAAAACAGGAGAACAACACCCCTCCGAATGAATGATATACAGTAGCCCACGATCTTTATAGCTATCTATATCTCTTGACACTCCCTTCTTCATAGTAGCGATTCTTATCATCAAACATCCGTTTATCGGCAAGGTTGATCACTTCATCGGGACCGGCCTCAGTGGAGCAAGCCACACCAAAGCTGATATGCACTTGCTCTTCGGTGACATTACCGCTTACCTCATCTACACATGGGACTCGTAAGGTATTCATACCCAGATGAATACGTTTCACAAGTTCATCCGCCTGCTCAAGCGTTGTTGACGGGCAGAGAATGACGACTTCATCGCCACCCAGCCTGAAGACCAGATCGGAGTTCCTCGCAGCCTGACCAAGCAGATTGCCACAAGACTTAATCATCATATCCCCAGAAGGATGGCCATATGTATCGTTAATCTTCTTCAACCCATTGATATCACCAAAAATAACAGAGAAAGGCTTCTCCGGCCTTGCTTTTTCCCTCCACTCCTCTAAAACCCTGTCAAAATAGTTTCTGTTAAACAGGCCCGTTAACTGATCAGTATTGGAGTAACGCTCAAGCTCCAGGGCCTGAATACGCGATCGAGTCATACCACGGATTGTCTCCAGAAAAACCTCAAGAGTCCTGCGCTCGTCATCATCGAGCATTCGGCCTTTGATAAAGAGTTTAAAGCAGTACACTGTCTGTCCATGAACAGAGGTCGACCGGATCCCCCCCCCAAAAACCTGCCAATCATCACCTTCAAGAGAAGAGAGTGTCTCCTCATCATTATCGAGACTAACACTCGCAAAGCCCAGGACATAGGGGTGAACCTGTAAAAGAAAGGTCGTATCTTTCTGAGACACACCACGAAAAGCCATGTAAGGAATGATTTTAGGCCGTGGTCCCTCCACCAGTAAACCAAAACCTCTATCCGGAAAAATCGTTTCAAAACGTTTTAATAGCAGGTGAAAAATCTCATCAAGGTCATCGAACCGGCTCACTTCAACCGAAATGTCAAGTAAGGCAGAAAAAATCTCATTTTGCTGGTCCGCCTTCTCCTTCAACCTCGCCATAGTTATGTGCGACGCCTCAACAAACTGTTTCAGCACCTGTACAAGTACAAGGGATATGACGGCAATGGCCTCTATCTCTAGAATTTGTCTTGGCTGTACAGTATTTTCAGGGTGAAGCAGATGGACCATTCCAAACGCTCCAGCCACCGAAAGTGGATATAGCAGGACTGCAAATTGCCAGCGGGAAAAAATTCCATAGTAAATCACAATGAAGACCAGCATTACCCCCCAGTAAAGACTGAAGTCCTTGATCAGGAGATAAGTAAAATACCCTGGCATGTTAAACGCCAGCATTAACTCAAAGTACAACTTATGAGGTATTTTCCACACATCTGTAGGATAGACAACAAGTGGAATAAACAGCACAACAACCACCATTCTGGCTACAAGATCAACCATATCTCCAGAGTCATAGTGCAGGCCAAAGTAAAACAGCAGATGAGTCAATATCGCAACCCAGCCGAAGATCCGCACGTAGGGAATATAGAGCGTATAGTCCCAATCAAGTAATTTCGTTTTCAGCTGCGCGGGAGTTACCATAAATATATTACCATCACGAATGTACACCCCATCTCTTTTATGAGCTCAGGGTGTTGGGTTATCTACTAAAATACTCTTCAATATTTACAACACAGACCTATAACCAAAGTAAAACCAACCTCTAACTCACGTTCCTCATGAGCATTTTATCAAAATTCTTTAAGCAACCGTAATGCAAAGACACCTATTCAGGCTTTAATATCTCGATTTTCTACCAAATGTTCACCTAAGCTGGTGAGTAAATCAGGGCTAAAGCGGAAGCTTTCACTCCAAAGACGGATGTCTATTTCATTTTCCACCCATATTGAGTATAATTAAAGGTTTTATAATAGCTTTATTCGCCTGGCTCCAGGCTCACTTTATCTTACACTACAATAGCATGTTATCTCCAACAGAAAAAACCCTGCTCAAAGAACTGCTTGCACTTGCACCAGTCCCAGAACAAACTCTCAGCTATAACGAATTGATGGGCTTCATGTTCGGGCTTGCAATAACCCCTGTCATAATCCCTGCAGAAGAGTGGATGGTTGCCATCTTTGGGGAAGATGACTCAGGTATCTCCGCCACAGATCAGGCTCGCTCTATGAGTACCGTATTGAGCCAAGTGTATGGCACCTTCCTTGCCAGAAAAACACAGGGAGAGCTTCACTTCCCCTATCAAATGGAAACGCTTGAAGAAGAGGGCATTGAAGAGGTGCTGGAATGGGTTTCGGGATTTGAGGAAGCTCTGGCTCTGTGTCCGGACATATGGGAACCGGGCGACGAAGATACACCTGAACCTGAAAATCTTGAAGAACTCTACTTCAGCATGATGGTTATTCAAGGTCTTGTAGACCCTGTCGAGATCATGCCGTTTTTTGAAAAGTTACCGGATGAGGTATTTGCTGAAGCGTTTATCACATTTGATCCTAAAGAGAAAAACAGGGAGTTGCAGATTCAGGCCTTTTTGCTGGCCACCCTGCCACTTTCTGTTAAGACCCTTCAGGACTATGCTGACCAACTACAACAAAGCAGCCCGATCGAAGAGCAGGAACAGCTCGAAACAAACCTTCGCCCCACTAGGTTTCCAGACAGTTTTCCTGTTGGACAACCCACCTCGGAGAAAAAACCTGCCAAAAAGGGTAACGTTATTCGGGTTGATTTCTCCAAGGGGAAAACACACGCCAAGCTCAAAGCATCCGCGCCAATCTATCAGCTTAAAATTACGCTAAAAAACTCAAAACCACCCATATGGCGCAGAGTTCTGGTGCCCGGGTTCATGAATCTGGACGATCTGCACGAGATCATCCAGCTCAGCATGGGCTGGTTTGACTCTCATCTCCACCAGTTTGACATAGACAGCATCTTATACGGGCCACCAATTGAAGATGACTGGGGCATGGAAACCATCGAAAATGAAGAAGAATATAGTCTGCAGACACTCAGTGGTAAACTTGAGCCATATTTTGACTATATTTATGATTTCGGTGATGACTGGCAACACCGGATAACCGTCGAGAAAGTTCTTCCTCCAGAGGACGCAAAGCCTTATCCCGTAATAATCAAGGGCAAACGAGCCTGTCCGCCAGAAGATATAGGTGGTATCTGGGGCTACCAGGAATTCCTTGAGGCGTATAACAACCCAGACAATGATAACCACCAAGCCATGCAGGAATGGGCTGGGCCCGATTTTGAATCGGAACGTTTTGATAAAGATGATATCGATGAAATCAATTTGGCGTTAAAAGATATGTTCAGCTAACCCAAAAAATGTCTTTAACTGGGAGTGGTAATAACTGCTCCCTATCGTTTCCGCCTATTCCATATTCATTCAATGAGCCAAGAAAACCACGAACTGCAGCTTGCAGAAGATTTTGTCCAGCATACAAGCTGCAACATCTTTCTTACCGGCAAGGCAGGTACCGGCAAGACGACCTTTCTGCACAATATAAAAAAGCAGACAAATAAACGAATGGTCATTACCGCACCGACCGGTGTTGCAGCCATCAATGCGGGCGGTGTTACGCTCCACTCTTTTTTCCAGCTGCCATTCGGGCCATTCGCCCCAGGATCGAATCCGTTTGTTAATGGAAACCAGCACCGTGTCAGTAAAGAAAAAAAGAACATTATCAAGAGCCTCGACCTGCTTGTGATCGACGAAATCAGTATGGTCCGCGCTGACCTGCTCGATCTGGTTGATACTGTTCTGCGACGTTACCGTCGCTCCGAGTTACCTTTTGGTGGAGTGCAATTACTTATGATTGGTGATTTGCACCAGCTCTCTCCCGTCGTCAAGGATAGCGACTGGCAGATGCTAAAGCAACACTACGACTCTCCCTATTTTTTCAGCAGCGTTGCCTTAGGCCAGAGTGAACTGATCCCCATCGAACTCAAACATATCTATCGCCAGACGGATCAATCTTTTATTGATCTGTTAAACCGGGTTCGCGACAACAAAATAGATGCACAAATGTTAGGGGATCTCAACAGTCGTTACTCCTCTGGTTTTTCGCCAGAGGATGATGAAGGGTATATCACTCTTTCCACACACAACAACAGTGCAGATACCATCAATAGTTCCAAACTTCTGGAATTGAGCGGTGTAACGCAACATTTCAGCGCAGAGCTTGATGGTGACTTTCCAGAACATACTTACCCAACCGCAGCCTCCCTGCAGTTAAAAGTTGGCGCACAGGTGATGTTTGTGCGAAATGATCCTTCACCCGATAAGAAATACTTTAACGGCAAGATCGGTAAGGTCACCCGCATGTCTGAGAAAAACATCGAGGTCCAGTGCCCGGAGGATCTTGAAACCATTGATGTTGAACGCGCCACGTGGGAGAATATTGAATACACTGTGGATCCAGAGACATCTGAAATTTCGCAGAAAACCATCGGCACTTTTGCCCAATACCCCCTCAAACTCGCTTGGGCCATCACCATTCACAAAAGCCAGGGATTAACCTTTGATAAGGCCATTATCGACGCCCAGGCAGCCTTTGCCCATGGCCAGGTCTATGTGGCGCTCAGTCGCTGCCGAACCTTTGAGGGTATGGTACTCAGCTCACCCCTCTCCTCATCTTCAATAAAAACGGATCACACGGTCAACCGCTTTGTGAAGGAAGCGGAAGAGAACAGCCCCTCACAGGAACAACTTGAACGTGCCAAAATTCGCTATCAACAGCAACTGTTGATGGAATGTTTCAATTTTCATAAGCTGCGCAACAATGTCGGCCGACTCGCCTCCCTTATCCACCGAAACAGAAGTATTATCCAACTATCCGGGGCCAGCAATCTCGACGACCTGCAACAACAAACCAATGATACGATCTGCATCGTCGGAGACAATTTCCAACGGCAGCTTCACACACTTTTCACTCAAACATTGCAGCCTGTTGAAGATCCTGCAATACTCGAACGCTTGAACAAAGCTGCAAACTATTTTCAGGAAAAATTTGTTTCTATCCTTCTGCCTACCACCGAAAATATACAGATAGAAACGGACAACAAAGAAGTACGCAAGCAGATCACAAATGCGATCAACTGGCTACGTGAAGAGACTGCGGTAAAGCTTGCGGGTGTTAAATCGTGTGAAAAGGGCTTTTCACCATCAACCTATCTTCGGGAGCTCTCACTTGCTGAAATCGCCACTACCAAGCCACGCCCAAAAGCTGCTGCCGTGACCTACACAGAAGCAGATGTCGGCCACCCAGAACTCTTCAAATTACTCAAAGAGTGGCGAAAGAAGAAAGCCACCAATAAAAAAATGCAGCTTTTCCAGATTATGCACCAGAAGACACTTGTCCAGATAGCCGTTCACCTGCCAGAAAACCTCTCGGCTTTAAAGAGCATCCAGGGAGTTGGTCCTAAAATGGCAGCTAATTATGGCGACGAACTTATATCCCTCGTCAGCAAATACCGGGAACAAAACGGTATCACCAAAGTTGAACTACCTGAAACACCACTGCTCCAATTGGCTATGGCCAAAAAGGAGGAGAAAGACAAGCAATCTCCTAAAGTTGACACAAAAGCGGCATCACTTGAGTTATTCAAACATGGAAAAACAGTTGTTCAGATAGCTAAAGAGAGGGGTTTAACCAGCAACACCATAGAAAAGCATCTGGCATACTTTGTTGAAAAGGGAGAGATTGACATACAGGCTCTAGTCAGTGATGAAGACAGAAAATACATAGAAAACAGTATCTCTGTAAAAGAAGACTCGACATTAAAAGAGATCCATACGGCCACCGAATCCAAGGTCAGCTATGGGGATATACGCTTTGTCCTCGCACATCTCAAACGAAAAATCTGACGTCTACAAGCACCTGACCTGAAGATCATTCAGACGTTTAAGAAACAACTCCTTTATCTCCCCAGCATCAAGATCGACTCCATAACAGAAATTCATAATATATCATTATTGTTGCTTTTACCTGAATATGTGGCAATCTGTAAAAAAGTAGCTTAACCATTTTGTTCGTTATGATCACTTCTTCAACGAGTGGATATGCAATGGATAACAAACAACAGACACCAACAGTAAAGCAGGAAAAATCACCGAAACCAAAACAGGAATGGTTCGATCCTCTGGTGAAAATTTTCCAGGATCTTCTGGATCTCAACCTCCACACATATAAAAAAGAGAAAGCGCCAAGACTGTAATAGAAAACCTGCACGTCCATGAACAGCGCTTCTCTACGACTAAAACCATTGTGGCCCAAGAGTACGGTGGCAACATACTTTTAGCGTATGTGTTTACCTTCCGGTACCCCGGTGGTGCTTTACACTTCTGCCCCTATTTCTTAGGGGCAATTGACTGACTTGATCACTATCAAACCAACCTCCTTTCCGCCAGGTTGGTGAAAGAGTTATATGAGCCCCAGTCAAGTGAGTTACTTACTCTAACACCACCTATCGCTCACCCGACAACCCGCATCTCCCGCGTCATTGTTGAAAGTGATTCGGTCCCTTCTGCAGTAACGATAACATCATCCTCAATGCGAACACCGTTAACACCTGTAAGATAAATGCCCGGTTCGACAGTATATGCATTCCCCTCTTCAAGAAGCTGCTCATTGGCACCATGCATATATGGATCCTCATGACATTCCATGCCAATTCCATGCCCGGTGCGATGCGTGAAAAACGGGCCAAAACCCGCATCTTCGATAACCCCGCGAGCAGCACGATCCACTTCGGCACAGGCAATTCCAGGCCCTCCACTCTCTCGACCAGCCTGATTAGCTAACTGAACAGTTTTATGGATTGCCTCAGCTTTTTCGTCAACTTCTCCCACAGCAAAGGTGCGGGTCAGATCTGATGCATAACCATTATACCGTGCGCCCCAATCTATAATCAGCAGGTCACCTTGGGTGAGTGGTCTCTCTGATGGTGTGGAATGTGGATTTGCACCATTAGGTCCCCCGCCAACGATAGGGGAAAAGGGAAGAGAAGAATCTGAACCGTGGCGCATAAGCTGGATAAACAGCTCACTGGAGATTGCTTTCTCAGTTACGCCTATCTTCACCATGGGTAACGTTGCCTCTAGCGCCTGCTCTGCTATCTGCACCGCCTTTCGCATACAGGAAATTTCCTCTGCATCTTTTCGGGCCCTGATTGCTGCAAAAATATCTGAGCCATCTACATATTCGCTAGAAATTGCATTACGAAGAAAGTTGTACTCCAGTAATCGCATCTGACCAGGCTCAACACCTATCCTGCCACCACCGACACCGCTGTCAGCCAGCCCATCCCGAAATGTTTCAGGCCAGGTATTGCTGTTGTCCCCGTACACAAAAGACTTTACCGGGAATTTCAGTTGATCAAGCTTCACCTGCTCCAGTGCCGGAAGGATAATCGTGGGATCATTCCCCGGTACGAATACCATCACCACCGGCCGCTCCATCAAATGAAAATGCAAGCCGGTTAGGTAGGTGAGACTAGGACCAGCGTTCACCGCAACACCGGTCAATCCCTGTTTCTCTATATGCTTATACAACCTGCTTAAACGTAAGTCAGACATATCATACTCCTAAAAAAGGGAGGGGAAAAAAACAACATATAGAGCAGCAATACTCGAGGAAAGTAATCTTTGTCCAATAGAATTTCACAAAAAGAAAAAGGGGATGACATGCTCAGAATAACTGAGCCATCATCCCCTTTCCCGGGGGTGCAGCGGTCCACCACTAAGGAGACCGATTACAGCCATACGTGCAAAGCTTAAATAGAGTAAGACATTTCCATCGCCACTCTATATTCTTTGCACCTCATATCTTATATCTCTATCTTTGCCCCAAGTTTGTCCACAAATTTAGCAAGCCAGGCAGGATGCGCGGGCCAGGCAGGAGCAGTTACCAGGTTTCCCTGAACATGGGCCGCATCCATGTCGACGGCCACATAGATTCCACCAGCGGATTGTACTTCCGGTGCACAAGCTGGATATGCTGAACACTCACGGCCACCGAGCACCCCTGCTGCACTCAAGAGCTGAGCACCATGACAGATAGCAGCTATAGGCTTTTCTGCTGTAGCAAACGCTTTGACAATAGACAGTACATCTTCATTGAGACGAAGATACTCCGGGGCTCGTCCACCTGGAATCACCAAGCCAACATATTCACCCTCTTTCACTTCAGTAAAATCTGCATTTAAGGTAAAGTTATGACCACGCTTCTCACTGTATGTCTGGTCACCTTCAAAGTCATGAATGGAGGTGCGGACAAAATCCCCAGCTTTTTTATCCGGACAAACAGCATCCACTTGGTAACCGAGCATTAACAGAGCCTGAAACGGCACCATTACTTCGTAATCCTCTACATAGTCACCAACCAGCATCAATATTTTCTTGGCTGCCATAGCAAAGCCTCCTTTACAAATCAGAATTCAGCAAAACTGCTCACACAGACAAGGAACACACCTATGTCTACTAATACCCACTAGCAACTTTAGTGCCAGGACATTTATTATTCGCAAAATGCTGATATATATGCAAACATTTCACAAACCAATAGACTTAAAATCACACCACATGTCTCATTTCCATACATGTCTGTTCAATTTCCGGACACAGGTGGAACGTCTACACCTCAGCTACATCTAAGGCACACAAAAGGCAGGTCAGTGTGACGCCGTCTTCACCAGTATTTTCGACATGCAAATAGAGTCTACTCTGATTTACTGGCAAAAAAAATTGAACCAGGCATCACTGAAACGGGTGTGAAATTCGGGATAGGATTAATTTTTAAAGACTTTTTGTCATAATTATTTTAGGATTTTTTCGAGTGACCATCATTGTATAACTTCAAAACAGGAGTGCATTATGAAAAAATATGTATGTGACGTTTGCGGCTTTGAGTATGATCCAAAAATTGGTCTTCCCAATCAAGGCATTGCGCCAGGAACCGCTTTCGAAGATCTTCCTGATGATTTCACCTGTCCGGTTTGCGGCGTTGACAAATCTGAATTCAGCCCGGTAGAGTAAACCAACAACACGGTTAAACTGCACGGCCTCAGGGAATGTATACCATTTTCACTCAGGCTGTGTAGTCTGTGCTTACCTTTTGTTCTGCTCTCTTCTCAGCAAGCATATTTTTACCTAAGCAGGTTCACATCGATACCAAACCTGCGAATTTTTTCGTAAAGCGTTGATCGGGCAATTCCCAACACTTCGGCGCTCTGCCTCATGTTACCGGCATTGCTTCGCAAGACATCAATAATTGTTGCATATTCTCCTGCACGAATCGATTGCGGCCCAATACTACTCCTGACTCCCCTCATAGAAGGCTGGGAATTTACAGATTCTACCGGCATCCCCAGATCACGCCCCAGATCAGCTCGCGTGATATGCCGCCCCTGACAGACATGCACAGCCCGTTCAATACTGTTTTCCAATTCCCTGATATTTCCAGGCCAGGAGTAACGATGCAGAGCCTCCTGCGCCTCACTGTCCAGCTCAGGCCGATCTTTTCCTATTGCCTGGCTCACTTTTCGAAGAAAATAACTAACCAATACATCCATGTCCCCTGACCGCAGGCGTAATGGTGGCAGGTTGATGGTAAGCACATTAAGCCTGTAATAAAGATCCTCCCGAAAGGTTTTCTCACTGATCGCCTGCATGAGCTGGCTGTTGGTAGCAGCAATAATTCTGACATTTACCGGACGCGCGTAGGTATCTCCAACTCGCACGACTTCTTTATTCTCAACCACGCGCAAAAGGTTAACCTGTGCACTAAGCGGCATCTCACCGATCTCATCGAGAAAGATCGTGCCACCATCTGCAAGCTCAAATTTTCCGGGGTTCCCCTGCCTTCGTGCACCCGTAAAAGCCCCCTCTGCATAGCCAAACAGCTCACTCTGGATCAATTCCCTTGGCAGCGCACCACAGTTAACCGCCACAAAAGGCCCTTTATGCCTAGCACTGTGATTATGAATTGCCTGAGCAAACATCTCCTTCCCAGTACCACTTTCTCCAAGTATCAGAGTGTTAGTGTTAGACTGCCCGGAAATCTTTGCTAAACGAACAGCTTCCATCAGCTGTGGAGAGCCCCCTACAATGTCGTCAAAAGTAAAGACTGCTTTTGAACCCGCATACCGGTTAACCATGCGCCGGACAGATTTAGCCTCTCGCAGTGTAATTACCAGGCCTTCGGACGTTACAATGGGCGTGGCTGACATCGTGCAGTTCACAACGCCACTGACCAGTTGAAGCGTTACATCCTTGTCATACATGCTTTTTTCCAAAGTAATGATATGTTTGAAGTCAAAGCCAGCCAGAACATATTCTGTCACCGGACTCCCACACCCTTGCCCCTGTGCGATGCCCAGCATCCGCCTGGCATGTTCATTTATATCAGTAATGGTCAGGTTGCGGTCAATGGTCAACAATCCGTCTTGAATCAGCTCGAATATCCCCTGTTTCTCCTGAAGCAATGCTACTTTGTTCGCCAGAACAGACTCAATTCGCAGCTGTTGCTCTATTGAGCTGGCAGCGGCCATAACCATCCCAAGGGTATGCGTATGCACTCTATCCCATAGACAAGAAAGATTCAGACAACCGACGACTTTTCCGGAAGGGTCATGAATAGGAGTAGCTGAACAGCTGAGTTCGTGGTTTCTTCTTGCAAAATGCTCCTCTGCCCATATCTGAACCGGCCCGTCAAGATAGAGTGAAGTTCCGATGCCATTGGTGCCAACAGTGCGTTCAGAATACTCTATTCCCGGCTCATAGGCTGTGGAGTCTGTAAAATACTCAGGATCACCGATACGACTGAGGATTATACCATTCTCATCAGTTAGAATAATAATAGAACGTGAACCTTTAATAAATCCATAAAGGTTCCGAACAACCGGAAGACTGATACGCACCAGATCTTTTCTCGATTGTAGGATGTTTTGCAGTTCCTTCTCTGTCACCCTGTGTGCGTTGACATTTTCGGGGTCAACTTTGAAATACTGGCTTCGCTGCCATGAATCCAAAATAAAATCCCGCACAAGACGAGGGTCAGCCTCACCGCAGTGGCAAAACTGTTGCCACTGCTGAGCAATCTGTATTTTTAACGCTTCATCAGCCATATCCACCTCTAAGACAATCCCGCAAAAGCTCTTCTGACAAAAACTCAGGTACGTGTTATTTTCAGATTCACAGGTTAAAGAACCCATGAAGAAGTACCATAATTTTCTTCACCCCACTGTTGCACTATATTCCGTATCAGCAGTGTAATCGACACAAGATACTTTTTCACCCTGATGATATAAATGATAACTGTCACCGCTGCCATAATTGAAAAAGAAGGTCGTATCCTTGCCGCCAGAAAAAAGGAAGGACTCCACCTTGCAGGCTATTGGGAGTTCCCCGGCGGAAAATTGGAGGAGGGTGAAACTCCTGAAGAATGTTTGAGGCGAGAACTGTATGAGGAGTTTGGCATTTCATGCACTGTTGAACAGTTTGTAGCCAACTCGATCTATACCTACAGTGACACAACTATCTGCCTCAAGGGATATTGTGTTAAACATACAGGTGGGAACTTCACACTCACCGACCATGATGAGGTTTGCTGGCTCACAGTTGATGAACTTGGCTCCCTTAACTGGGCACCTGCTGACATCCCGCTGGTTGCAGCGGTGATGAACAACCATATCACACAAAGAACACTCTATTATTACAATCACAAGGCGGAAGAATATTTCAGGGAAACCATCGATATCGACATGGCTCCCATCAGACATACTTTTATTCGCCTCCTGCCCCCCAAAGCACATATTCTCGATGTTGGTTGCGGCTCCGGTCGGGATAGTCGCGCGTTTCTACATCATGGTTTCACCGTTACTGCAATTGAGCCCTCTCCCAAACTTGCACACTTATCCAGTACACTTCTCGACCAGCAGGTTGTGGTCAAAAAAGCACAGGATATCAAGGAACAGGAACAGTATGATGGGATATGGGCCTGTGCATCTCTGGTACACATTCCTGACCAAGAACTACCTGAAACCATGAAAATCCTTGCAAATGCATTAAAAGCGAATGGAATCCTTTACATGAGCCTTAAAACGAACACTCATCGCCACTGGGACTCACGAGGACGTTATTACAATGATGCTTCTCATGAAAGCATTTCAGCCCTCCTAACAGAGATTCCCTCTATGGAAATAGTAGAAAAGTATGAAAGTTCATCCAAATTACGCAGTACACCATGTCACTGGTCGAACCTCCTTATACGTAAAACAGCGTGACCCTGAAATCCCCCCCTCCTCCTCATAGGACGCATTTGTATCGTATGAGCGACGATTAATCACTTGACAAAAACACCCCATCAGTGTTCCTCCTTGATTACTACCAATGCCTGACCGCTACCGTCGTATAGAGGAAACACCATACACATGCTGTTTCCCGGATCGCTTTGAAATGTAACCGGTATTCGGTTGTTTTTTTTCACAAAAAGAGAGACATGTCTAATGAAAAATATTGTGATCCTCGCAACAGGAGGTACGATAGTCTGTTCCGACCAAGGGCAGGGGTTACGCCCGCATTACACTGTTAACGACCTGCTCAAAGGTATAAAACCCACCATACAAGACTGTACATTTGTCGGCGAAACTATCATGCACATGGATAGTTCTAACATGACTCCCTACCACTGGCTAAAAATTGCCCAACGTATTGTCGCCAATTATGATCTTTACGATGGCTTTGTGATAACCCACGGTACTGACACCATGGCTTATACAGGGGCAGCTCTCAGCTATCTGCTTCATGGCTTGAACAAACCTGTTATCCTCACAGGATCACAATATTCGATGGCAGACAGCAAAACTGATGCTCTTCAAAACCTCAACGACTCCCTGCTTCTTGCTGGAGAAGATATCGCCGGCGTTTTCATCGTTTTCGATGGAAAAGTGATTAATGGAACCCGGGGAATAAAAACCAAAACCCACAGTTACGACGCCTTTGAAAGTGTTAACTACCCGCTGGTAGCCGAAATTAAGCACAACCGCATTCAATACAACAAAACGATCAGACAAGTCTTTCTTAAAAGCGAAGATATGAAGCAAGCCGCCATATCTTTGCCACCTCTCGTTCCAAGCCTTGAAGAGGAAATACTGGTATTAAAGCTCTTTCCCGGTTTGCAGCCAAAGGTGTTTGACTATATCCGTGACAATTTCAAGGGTGTAATCATCGAGACCTATGGAACAGGTGGTATTGCAACAGAAACTCTGGACCTGGCAAGTAAGGTTGGCGAACTCATTGAAGCCGGGCTGGTTGTTGCCATAACGACCCAGTGCCTCAAGGAAGGTGTCGATCTGCAGGTATATGAGGTAGGGCGTAAACTCCCGCTTGATAAAATCATCTATGCCCATGACATGAATACCGATGCTCTCGTACCAAAACTGATGTGGGCAATGGCCACATCAAACAAATTTGCTGAAATAAAACGGCTTGTGGAAACTCCAGTCAGGGGGGATTTGCTGGCGGATGACAGCAACGGGATATGACACTCACTTCGCGTTGTTCCTGATACTATCAGCGAAGCGTTTTCTCATAAATGTATACTGCTGCTTGAAACCATAGATAAGGTAGCAACTGAATACCTCAGTAGTTGTCTCGGACAGCTCCTTTAATACGGCAAACACTGTAACAACTACTAACACGTTTTCCGTTATCGTGATAAGATAGTTACTGTTATCGCATGCTGTTGGCTGGTTGCTGGAACCGACTTGCCTGCCAGGCTCCGTTCGTATCTACTCGTATCTAGACGAATCATATACATCGGGCCGGGCAGTATACTACAGGAGAAGAGATTGCTTACACTGCCAAACCAGATCAGGGAATTTCTCCGCGCTGCATTGTCTCCTTATAGTTACAATCTGAAAAAAAATCTTTACATCTGGTTTGGCGTGTTCTGGGGAGTGCCAATTCCCCTGATAACCCTATTGTATGAATATCGGATCCTGGCATCTTCAGGTAATGGTGGTAACCTGTTTGAGTTACTCAACTTGCCGATGCAGTGGTTATTCCTGCTCCATCCCGTCTTGTTTGGTATTATTTTCGGCATTCTCGGCACCGTCCGCCAGGAAAAGGAACTTAAACTCACTGATACTATTGGCCAGCTGCGTGATCTGACGGTACACGACCCGCTCACCGGCCTTAAGAACAGGAGATATTTCGCCCACAATTTCCATGACGAGTGCGCAAGATCGCATCGGAGAGACGAGCCTCTCAGCTTGCTCTTCCTCGATATCGATTTTTTCAAGCGAATCAATGACGAACATGGTCATCACATCGGTGATATGGCTCTAAGGGAACTCGGCAACTACCTGGCTAATCAATGCCGACCCTACGACACGCCGGTGCGATGGGGTGGAGAGGAATTCCTCATTCTTCTCCGCTCCACCGACGAAGTGGGAGCGGCCCAGTTTGCCGAGCGAATCAGGGCCGGTGTTGCTCATGGCATCAGCCAGGAAATTCCCTTCACCTTCACGATCTCCATCGGCCTTGCTGAACACCAGACCAGCGACACCCTAGAGGAACTTGTGAACCGCGCCGACGAGGCTCTCTATCACGCCAAACAGACCGGTCGCAACAGGGTGGTTCCGTGGTCAGCGTTACTAGCCGAAGCACCCGCTGGGAAAGAGGAGTTTCATCAATCGTAACGGAATCGGAAAAAATACAATATGCATAACGTAGAGTACCTCCCGCTATACGGAGAGATACTATGAATCCCAAGTAAAATCTACACACTGAAGCTCATGACACTGTTATCGCCAAAACCACTATTGTTTTATCTTCTACTGCTGTTTTTCCTTTCTTGTCTGCCACGAGAAACCTATGCCGGCACCACACCATCTTACGACTGTACAGAAGTAAAGGATGGTTCCATTGAAAGATTGATATGCAACGACGAGATTTTGGCACAACTCGATATGAAGTTATCTCAAATCTATTTAGCGGCCTCAAAGAAAGCGATAGACGAACAGCCACCGATGTTGAAGACTGAACAACGCGGCTGGATCAAAGGGCGAAATGACTGCTGGAAAGAACAGGATCAATACCAGTGTATCAAAAACAGCTATCGCTATCGCATTGCTGAGCTACAGGCACGCTACAAACTGATTGGGGCCAATGGCCCATTCTTCTATATTTGCAATAGCGATCCAGCCAATGAGGTGACAGTCACATATTTCCAGACTGAACCACCAACTCTGATCGCTGAACGGGGTGATCAGGTGTCGCTCATGTATCGGAAACCATCCGCAAGTGGCACAAAATACCAGGGACGAAATGAGTCCCTGTGGGAACATCATGGAAATGCACGCATCATTTGGGGATTCGAAGCCTCTGAAATTGACTGCCAGAAGAAATAACTCTTCGGGCAGTCAATGCATTGTCAGCGACCTTTAAACACTTTTTCCCATCGACTGCCGTTTCTGCTTGAACGAATCACCGCATCAATAAACAACATACCAGCAAGACCATCGGCTGAGGTTGGAAATTGAAGCGACAGAGGGTCTGGATCGATACCGGCAATTCGGGCAGCTATCGCTTCAGCAGCATCTCTATAAATATTGGCAAAACCTTCAGGAAAACCTTCAGGATGGCCGGCAACAATCCTGCTTGCCCGCTTTGAAAATTCAAGTGTCCCAGGCCCCATTGGAGTTCGTATCTGGGCAGGAGAGCCAAGTGGCTTAAATGAGAGCTGTTGCGGTATTTCCTGGCACCATTCAACGGTGCCCTTTGTACCACTGACTCGTATCTGAAGGCAGTTCTCAAGGCCAGCAGCAGCCTGAGTAACCCAGAACACACCCCTCGCACCATTTTCCAGATGAAGCAGTGCACCCGTATAATCATCAAATTTCCGACCAGGCACAATGGCACCGGCTTCGGCGCACACTTCAGTAATTTCAAGATCAGTAATAAAGCGCACAAGGTGATGGGCATGGGAACCAATTGCACCCAACACCGCTGACAAGCCTGTTCTTTCCGGATCACAGGTCCAGGCGTGGGGGCCTGAGACAGGGTCAGGTTTACGTTCATCAGCCTTGCCGCCCTGCACATACTCTACCTGAACCAACCGAACTTCGCCAAGCTCTCCAGCCAGGACCATCGCCCTGGCCTGCCGCGTCATAGGGTAACCTGTATAATTATGCGTAAGACAAAAAACCCGCTGCACATCAACCGCTTTCTGATGGAGGGCCTGAGCCTCTTCAGCGGTATTGGTCATCGGCTTGTCACAAATCACATCAAAACCGTGTTCTAATGCTGCCATGCCATAGCTGAAATGGCTATCATTCGGAGTCATAATGGCTACAACATCTGCACCATCAGCCCGCTGCTTTTCGCTTTTGAGCATTTCGGAAACTTCCGAGTAGCAGCGATCCTCTGCAAGTCCAATTTCTTTTGCGGCTGTCACCGCTCGCCGGGGATCGGATGACAAGACTCCGGCAACCAATTGATACTGGTCGTCCATTCGGGCAGCCATTCGATGCATGCCACCAATAAACGATCCAGGGCCACCGCCAATGACAGCGAGTCGAAGCCGTCTTCCAAGAACTGCTGATGCGGGATTAAGAACCATCTATATCTCCTTTACTTTGATATAAAACAAACAACATAGAATTGTCAGTGCTATCGTCCTTGGCAAGTTTCAATAGCCAGAACCAGGCCTTCCAACCACGAGAAATGTCGGTATACAGAATACACATCTTAAACACTGTTTGAAAAAGGAAAGCAAAAAATCAGTATTTGTATTTTTTGGGCTATTCATCATACCTTTTTTCCATTGCCAATTGAACATCTCAAAAACATTATGCTAGAATAGCTACACACGCGTAAAATAACCATCGACGATTGACGCCATACTCCACTGATTTATGCACTGACAGAAGTTCACCTTCTTTCAGTACTTGTTCAGGAAATTCTTTTTCCACGGAGGACAGACCACTTGTCTTTTTTCTCTCTGTCATGCTTACCAAACAGTCAAATCTCCACTCTGTTTTCTATTATATTCATCATTTTCTTCTGGAGTGATGCAAGTGTAGCGACAGGGGCCGACTGTGCCATCCTTAAAGAGGGTATGCCCACCTACTACCTAGACGGTTCTATACAGTATCATGAGGATAACAACGCCGGCCTGTCGCTACAGGAAATACGTGGTTTGCCTGCAAGTTCCTGGGCAACTCTGCATGAAACTGTTCCCAGTTTCGGTTTCAGCAACTCCGCCTTCTGGCTAAAATTTGAGATCTGCAGCCCAAAAGGTGCTCCTGAGAAGTCAGTACTTGAAATCAGTTACCCTTTACTCAATGCCGTTGACCTTTTTGCGATCGAGGATGGAAGTATCGTTTACTCCGCCTATACTGGAGACCGTATTCTTTTTAGCGAGAGGCCAGAAAAACATCGTAATTTTCTTTTTAGTCTTCCTGAATTTCAAAGCACGATGAATGTTTACATCCGTGTCCAGACGGAAAGTTCTGTCCAGATACCTCTTAAACTCTATAGTCCTGCCGGTTTTTTCGAACATAACCAGACTAGCCTTGTTTTTCAGGGCTGCTACTTTGGTATTATTCTGGCATTGATTCTGTACAACACGTTCCTGTTCTTCTCACTACGGGAATGGCCGTATCTTCTCTATGTGTTATTCATTACGAGTTATTTCAGCTTTCAGGGTGTTCTTCAGGGGTTTTTCCAGCAATACTTGTTCAATTCGGTATGGCTGCAAAGCCATTCTTTACTTTTTTTCGGTTTCATCTCAATCCTTTTTGCTAACCTCTTTGCCCTCTCTTTTTTAAACCTGACGAATAAACATCCTGTTTCCAAATGGGCATTACGTTCGTTTGCCTTGGCCTCGGCGCTGGCGGCTTTGTCAACTCCAGTTCTGCCTTATGCACCTATGGTCAAGCTGATGCTCATGCTTGCTATCCCAAGTGCAATCTTCATTATAGCCGCAGCATTAAATCTCTGGTGGTCTGGCCATCTCCCTGCACGCATCTTCACTCTCGCCTGGTTTACGTTGCTGCTTTCCTTTGTTTTAGCATCGCTTAGTAAATTTGGGCTGTTACCGCGGAGCTTCTGGACCGAAAACATCATGCAGATTGGCGGGGTACTTGAAGTCATATTGCTCTCCATTGCTCTTGCCGAAAGAATCAACGAAGAAAAACGCCAGCGCATTCTGGCAGAGCAGAACCTATCAAGTTCACTTGAAATAATGGTTCAAGAGCGAACAATCGCTTTAAATGAGGCTCTGGAGCGACTGAAAACTGTTAATGCTACACTCGACAAGATAAGCCTTACAGATGGCCTGACACAGATCTCAAACCGGAGGGCATTTGATTCTCACATCCAGCTGGAATATAAAAATGCCAAACGCACAGGTAATCCGCTGGCCCTCATTATGATTGATATCGATCATTTCAAACGGTTCAACGATACCTATGGGCATCAGGTTGGTGACGAAGTACTCATCACTGTTGCCCAGACCCTGCAAACACTGGCCACACGCCCCAGAGATATGGTTTTTCGTTACGGTGGTGAGGAATTTGCCGTTATTCTGACCGCTACAAACCTTAACGGTGCAACAACGGTTGCTGAAAAAATGAGAATGACTATTGAACAATCTCCCATACAAATTGAAGATGAGACGTGTATTATCACTATCAGCGCGGGAATTAGCATCTACGACTCGAGAAAACCTGAGACCTATGCTAACGATCTGGATGAATTTATCAGTCAGGCCGATATACAGCTCTATACAGCCAAGGCGGATGGACGCAACAGAGTTGCCCCGAAACTGGAGAGATCTTAAACAAGCCTATGATAAAAACCAGCGGGAACATGTGTCTTGCTTTTTGATATACTGCTCATGAGCAAAAAGTTCTATTATCTGCTCCGTATTCCCTTCAAGCACAGGCTTTCTACTTCAAACGTTGCTTAACCTCTTCACATGCAATGACCCCAGTTCTACGTTGACGCGACTGGCAGCGTAATCCTGAAAGTAGTCCCAACACCTTCCTCTGAATCAACAGAAATGGTTCCATTATGACGATTTACAATCACATCCCGGGCAATTGCAAGCCCCTGCCCTGTTCCCTTGTTAAGCTCTTTGGTGGTGAAAAATGGGTCAAATATTTTTTCTTTTACACCCTTAGGCATTCCCATACCATCATCTGAGAGCGTAATCACAACATTGTCGTCCTCAACTGCTGTCGAGATCGTTATTTTCCCCTTCTCATCAGTACTTTCCTCAAATTTTTGGGCAATAGCATGCGCACTGTTAACAATCATTGCCAAAATCACCTGATTAAATTCATCAAGGTAACATGGGGCAGAAGGAAGATCAGGATCAAGATCCATGACTAAATCTGAAAAATATTTCCACTCATTTCTTGCCACTACGACCGTGCTCTCTATGGCACTATTAATGTTAGTAGGCTCTGCTTTGTCACCTGAAGGGTGTGAAAACTTTTTCATTGCACTGACAATATTAGATATCCGTCGTAACCCCTCCCGGGACTGCGTTATCGCTTTTGGAACTTCTTCTTCCAAATATTCCCAGTCCGCGTCAATAAGCATATTGTGTATTTTCTGAAGCTTTTCATTACGTACTTTGACGTTTGTTTCTTCATTCACTGTTTCCATCTCGGAAACGATTGGCTCTATATCCTTGAACGCGTCACCTAGAAAATCAATATTGGCAAAGACATACTGGGTAGGCGTATTAATTTCATGTGCAATGCCTGCAGCCAGGCGGCCAACGGCTTCAAGCTTTCGAGATTGGACAAGTTCTCTTTCCATCTCAGTGAGCTTGGTTATATCTCGCAACGAAACCACCATATCTGCCGGAGAAGAGGACGTGAGCAGAGACGATGAGTACTCAACATTAAAGGTATAGCCTTCTATTAACATCGAATATTGGCCCTGTGGACTTTTCCGTAACTGCTCAGCTACACTTTTAAGTAACAGTTCTCTAACTGTTTTTTTGCTTTTATCGACTATACTCGCCCACTCATTGACCAACGACTCGAAAGATCGATTACTTTTATATCTTTCCCTAACACTACCAAGAGTAACCAAACCTTCTGGAACAACCTCAAAAATATTTTCAATAAACGTTTTCTGCTGTTGAAGTTCAATCATCTGGTTTTCAATAACTGACACCTTACCCTCAAGACTTTCCTTAGCGTTTGAAATTCGTGAATACAGGGTGACAATGACAATAAGGAGTAGAGACACAATGAAGGCGTAAGCACCAAAAAAAATAGTAGTATCTCTCCAGACCACCACAATTTTACCTATTCGAATCTCGTCATAAAAGATCTCCTCTTCAAAGGTCTTTACAGGAATGAGATGAAGGCTGGAGAGGTATTCCTCTATCATCCCAGGTGGCAGAGTTGTGGTTTCATGAAAAATCTCACCATACTCATCTGTCACAGTAACAGATTTATAATCATACTTTTCGGCAACGGCTCCAAAATAACCAGATACCCAGTTCGTTTCAAAGCTCCACATGGGCTTGCCAACTACCAGTACATGCTCCACAATGGCATGTTCAATTTCCTCAATTGCCTGCCTTCTTTCCCAATAGACCGTGCAGAGGAAAACTATCAGAATAACTGGAACTACATAGCGTTTTGTCAGTATGCCATACTGCTTACCCATAAAGTCTTCCTCAAAATATCTAGAAAAGAGAGCTATGCTCAAACACAGAGTTATGTAAAGAGTATCTCAATTGCAGAACACATGTCAACTCGACTCAAAACCGACAACTATGCCCTAAAATGTAATGTAGGTGATCGTTTTCGGGGACAGACACGTCTTTTCAAAAAACGGAGTCGAACTGAAAACACATTTCCCTTGAAAATCGATAAACTCCACGCATATGATATAGAAAAAGCATGAAATATTGAAACCATAAATAGTTCATTCAATGTGGGCGTACTCTTTTATGCTATAACAATTTGGTCATGGAGTTTCAGGCGAATCAAAACGTTCTTTTTGATGATGTCAACGTTAGCATTCTCAACTCGATGAAACGTCAACGGCACAAACGACCCGGAACTTCAACATCAACTGCCAGTCAGGAAGCACTTGACATTCTCTGGAGCCTAAAGGACAGGAAATAACCTGGCCCGCCCTCCAGGATTTTATACATTATTTTTCCAAGCAAACTTGAGTGGTGGAGCCCAAAAGGTTCCATGCTATACGTTAAAAAACTATACCTAAATAGGTGGCCGCTTAAAATGGTTTCCAATGAAACGAAGCAACAAAAACGGGTTCTTTTTGTTGATGACGAACCAAACATCCTTTCCGCCATTAAGAGAATGCTCCGCTCAATCAGAAAAGATTTTGAATTTCACTTTGCTGAGAGTGGTCTACAAGCTCTCGCTATAATGGATCAAAACGCAGTAGATATTGTAGTTTCTGACATGCGGATGCCCGGAATGGACGGAGCACAATTGCTCGCGGAGGTGCAACAACGCTCTCCACAAACTATCCGTATCATGCTAACCGGCCAGGCAAACGAAGAAGCAATTATGAGAACGGTGAACATTGTGCACCAGCTCCTGGCAAAGCCATGTGAGCCAGACAAGCTCAAAGAGGTGCTGATCAGATCGGCGGCATTGCATGATATTGTGACCAACGCACAGCTCAAAAGAGTGGCCTCAGCTATAGACACTCTTCCCAGCCTTCCCTCTATCTATTCAAAACTTCAACAGGTACTTAAAAACCCAGACACTGTACTCGATGATGTAGCAGCAATCATAGAGCAGGATGTCGCCATGACCGCCAAAATGCTTCAGCTTGTGAATTCCTCTTTCTTTGGCATGTATCAGAAAGTGGAAAGCCCAGCTCGAGCAGTAAAGCTGCTGGGGCTTGATACAATTAAGAGTTTGGCACTAGGCATGCAAATATTCTCGGAAATAGAAGTTCATGCACCTGAATTAACTATTGAATATCTCTGGAAACATAGCATTACCGTTGCCCACTGCAGCAAACAAATCGCCATGCAGGCAACAAACGACGATGAAACAATAAACACATGTTTCATCGCAGGACTGCTTCATGATATCGGCAGACTACTGTTTATCAGTAAACTCAGTGAAGAGTATGTTCCTGTAATCCTTTTGGCTCAGGAGAAAAAAACTCTACTCAGTGATGAAGAGGCAGCGGCATTCAAGACTACTCACGCCCACATGGGAGCGTATCTTATCGGCCTCTGGGGATTCCAGAATGAGGTCATAGAAGCCATCGCGTTTCACAATAGCCTGAACAACTATCAGGGAACCCGATTTTCTGCTGCAATAGCTGTTCATATAGCTGACTACTGCTACTATTCTCATAACCCGGGCGATATAATCGGTGCTGCTCCACCTCTTAATAGGGAATATTTTTCTCAGCATGGCTGGGGGGAGATGCTCGAACACTGGCTATCTATTGGACAAAAAGCAATGGAGAATTGTGTAACATAACAGCATTACACTGCACTCCTGCCCCTGTAAAAGTATTTTGCATATTCTTTTCATAGCATATGATGGCAGCCAACTTTCCGTCATAGTTTTGACTTGCCACCCAAGCTGCGTTATACTCTAACTAGAAAGCGATCTACAATTCCGAACAAAAGGTCCCCACAATGGACGTTTCAACCAACTTGAGCGGCACCCTGTTTACAGCAGCACTCTCCTCCCTTGGTACTGCGAATAAACAACCCCAGCTGGCACTGACGCTGATTGAAAAATCACTTTCAGGACTACAAACTGTGGGTGCCGCTCAATCTCCTTCAAGTACAGTTCCTCTGGCAGCTACCCCAAAGATATCCACCAAAGATATCGGTACCATCATAGATATTCGGGCATAAAGAAGCTCCACAATGAGCTGCGAAAAAAGCAGATACAGACAGAGCCCTCACTGCAATTTCATTTAAACTGCTTAACAAGCTTCTTTTGTCTCTGCCTAAATTGCACACCTATCCTGAAACCAGGAGGGCGGTCCTCTTCAACTGCTTTCATCCAGATCGACATGGCCATAACAGAAAAGGTCAATGCGGGATCAGATGGAACAAAACCTTCAATCAGCAGAGAGAACTCTTGTGTGTTGAGAGTTTTATAGAACAGATGGAAACCGGAGGTAAGTGGGCTTGCCACTTCTATGCAAGCCCCCCCGTCAGATATATTGCACAAGATACCGACAATAGATTCAGTTACAACCTGTCTACTGCTCTCCTGGAAAAGAAGAAGAGTGACCTCTGCATCGATTGCTATCCTTGGTGCTCTTGGCAAAAAAGTTCCCATAGACGGTAAGCCAGGCATGTCTGCTGAACTGAGCCCCGAGTATCATTAACCACGTTATCTTCACATCTCACCGGTGACATTCAACAGATCGTTTTAGTTCTCTTAATAGAATAGCGCAGTTGTTCAATAATTACCAGAATACTGCCCGCCCCGCATTTGTCATGAGCATTTTACCAGTAAATATAGCCTGCCATGATTTACTGGTAAAATTTCTGAAGCTCACAGCACCTAAGCTGATGAGCATCCGGGCGTGTTACTCCACCTATCTGCAGAGATCTCGAACTATGCTATACGGTGCAAGCCTGCTCGGAAACTTTCGCTTTATTCTTGCCGCTTATTGAGCGCCATGAACCTTTTCCAGACGATTCTACAGGCAACACAGGAGTTCCGCCCCATAGTCTTGGCCGCAGCCAGTCGCGTGTATCTACCACGTCGTCTGGAGCAGTTACACGTGCATTGCGGTCAACAGAAAGGACACGGATACCTCGTGCCTCAAGATCAGCAACTTTCACCATTGTTCCAAAATCACGTAGCCCATTAAACTCGATAAAACGTCCGCTCCAGCCTGAGATAGTCAAACCAACACCCGCTGCAGCACCGATAATACCGTCATTCGTACCGCCATGGCCTGAAAGGTGAAATCCGTTTGCTGCCTTCATGGCTGCCTTTTGTGTTACGATCTGTGAAGAGGCAAGTCGACCAAAATCAACCAAACTCTCAGACGATATCCCATTGTACTGAACAACACAAAGGCCAGGGTCGCTGCCATCTATAAAATACTCCCCTATATGTTCTACCCCACGATCTATGAGGTCCTGTACCTGAGTTGGATCGACAACCTCAACTATCAGGCAGGCAGAACTGTTCTGAGATGTATAGGGAATACCGTCCAGTATAGGTAACTGCTGTCGAACGATGCCATGGAGCCTTACGCCATCTGGCAATTTCTGTTCGAACCAGCGTGCAAACTTACCAGTACCTCTATCAGCACCAACAACATCAGTATCATCAAATCCAATATAAACTCTCACTACCGCTCCTTATATTACACCGGTTTGAGTCCATTAGACTCAACAGAAACCGATCCATATGGCTTGAGTGTATGGGCCGCAAACAAGACAGACCGCCTGCCAACGCACCCTCACCTCTTTCTCGCTCTATTTTGCCACCAGCTGACCGACGGTCATTTCTGGTTATCCATGCGCTCCGACTTCTATTTCAGGCCAATAAAAATGCTATAGCACCTGATTTCATTAACAAAACATACCTCCCCGCCAAATGAGCCACAGAGATTATGCGAGTACCACCATATCGGGCAACTCATGCTATCGCCACATTTTCGAGATCTTAGACCAAGAATAACCAAATATTACCATTACCGACACTTTCTCGTTTATCGGCATGTGTGGACAAAGAAAGCAACTGGCCCTGGGCAAGCCGTTTATCAGTAGAATTGGCTGAACCTGCAATACAGCCGGAAGTTGATCGCTGAGTTGATTTTACACCGTGTAATAGCCTAAGATATAAGGAATACGATTTTTGCATTCAACAGACTAAATGAATGACCAGGCTTATCTGCCGCCACGGAGCCGTACTATGAAAACAATAATGCCTAAACACAATGAAGAACATTTAGCCGAGGCAGTCTCTACCTTTACCTCCGCAAGAAATATTGCAGCTCTAACAGGCGCCGGTATTTCTGTTGGTAGTGGCATCCCTGACTTTAGAAGTCCTGGTGGGTTATGGACAAAGTTTTCACCAGACGAATATGCTTCTCTGGATGTTTTTCTTGATAACCCGGAAAAAGCCTGGGGCCTCTATCGTGAGCTTGGCAAAGGGTTGCGGGGGAAAGTACCGAACACGGCCCATCAGGTCCTGGCTGACCTTGAAGAACTTGGGTACCTAAAGGGTATAGTTACTCAGAATATTGACAATTTACATCAGACGGCAGGGAACAAGTATGTATTTGAAATCCACGGAGATCACCAGCATCTGCATTGCATTAAGTGCGGATATCTGGAGCCGGTGGAGGAAAAACATTACCACGCAAAAGAAATACCAGTCTGCTCAGATTGCCAGTACCCGATGAAACCAAATATTGTTCTCTTTGGTGAAAATGTTCGCAACCTTGAAGAGATCACTTTTTTTATCCAGCACTGTGATTTACTGATGGTTATCGGAACTTCGGCTAAAGTTTATCCTGCTGCCGGACTGCCAGGAATGGTTAAAGATAATGGAGGTAAAATCTTCGAGTTCAACATGGATCCTACTTTAGCACCAGGCCTGTCCGACTATTTTTTTGCTGGAGATTTGGGAGCAACATTACCGGTTTTTGGTGATGCCATATCGGAAGCCTCCTAAAACTACGGTGCTGAAAATAACGATACGGCATTGAGCCATGCATTGTAGCTTTTAACTATTACAATCTGGAGAATACCTTGTTATTCCCTAATCTTTTACAACAAACCATCCGATAATAACAGAAGTCTTCCACAAGGGAACAAGACACCGTATGTAGCCCCCTATTACCAGCCGTATAAAAACATTTGAAGCAAGGAGTTGAGATTTCATGACACGCCCCTTATGCCGCTGCTGTTCACATTCAGGATAACAAATCCATGTTATTTTGTATTGAGTGTGGAGGAGCACTGAATCTTTTTGAGAGTAATAACGATAAAATATGCTGGAGTTGTGCGCGAAAAAAAGATAAACAACAACACCCCCCTCTGCCCGAGTCTCAAACTTCAGACTCCGAAGAGCTTGCCGATGCCAGTCTCTGCTTTGAAAATGATATGTTTGTCTTAAAGGCCAAAGAAGGTTGGATTCTCTGGAGCGCTCCGTCCAGCCAACCAATCACAATCGGAACCATAATGAAGCGCGCTCATCAGATCTATAAAATTCGAAAAAAACGACAGCAAAACAACAACTGAAAATAATGTAAGAGAGCTGCTAAAGATAATGACTATTACAATTTCAGTTGGCTCGGGAAAAGGTGGCACCGGTAAATCAATGGTGATTGCCAACCTGGCAATGGTACTTGCCAGCTCTGGACGCAGGGTTTGTCTTGTAGACCTTGATCTTGGCGGACCCGATATCCATATCCTCTTTGGACTCTTTGAACCAGGAAGAACTCTAACTGATTTTCTCACTCGCAAGACTGAAGATATCAGCCAGGTCATACACACCCTGCCATTTCATGGCATGCAGATTATCCCTGGCACCGGTGATACCTTGCACACGGCAAATATGACCTTTCAGGAAAAGCAGAGACTGTTGAGAAGTCTTGCAACAATTGACACTGATGTCCTGCTGATTGATGTGGGTGCTGGCACGAATTACCACGCTCTGGACTTCTTTATGTACGCTGACATCCAGATCTGTGTAACAAACCCAGAACCTACCTCAATTATGGATTTTTACACCTTCCTGCAGCTTGCCACCATACGAAAGGCATTAGGCAGCTTTCTCTCTTTAGGGGATGTTGGCACCGCCTTACGTGAAAACAGATTCGATTCACTGCACCATATCTTTGAGGTGGCAGAGTCTATCCGTCCGGGGGCCAGGCAAACAGCACAGTTGGCTCTGGAAACGTTTAATCCGCTTTTAATAGTTAACAAGATCGGCCCAGGGGCCAGGCTTAACCTTTTAAAGCTTAAGAAACTGGCATCAAAATATCTCGGAATATACCTACCAGAACTGGGAGAAATTCCGTATGATAGCCAAGTAAATGAGTCGCTGAGGGGTTTTCTCCCTATTGTAGAGTTTGCTCCAGACTCACCCGCAGCCAAAGCACTTACCGAAAGCGGCACAAAACTCGGTAAAGTAATCGACCTTTACCTTCGTAAACAAGCAGAAGGAAACGCCCATGGCAAGTGAATTAGAAGATAGAATTCGGATACTCGAAGAAAAACATGACTACCAGGACTACCTGGTTGAACAACTCAATCAAGTCATCATTGATCAACAAAAGCAGATTGATAAAGTGCTGGATGAACTCAATACATTACGTGAAGAGGTAACAGCTGCAGGTGGAGACCTTGAGGATGTTAATGATCCGCCTCCGCACTATTAAAATTCGACAGGTATGAGCATTCTGCGAATTTCTTTTATACAGTCCTGAGCCCATAACCCCACACTATGTAGTCCATTCTCCGACATACTCCATTGAATTCTTCTTGCAAGCTGGACATATTCCGGTTTCGGTTTGCTTTGTTTCGGGGTAGTCAAATGCGTAACAGTCTTCTCCAAGTCCCTCAGGCGCATCTTCCGTGATATATCCTGCTGCCCCAAACACTCCTTCTTCCCGGCAAATATCACAGGTTATTTGGGGGCTTGGTTCATGCAATGCAACATCTATTGTTTGTATCGTGGAAGGTCCTCGAACCTGATATTGAGGGTGTTCCTCCCGCTGATGTCCCCCTCGTAGTCCATCAAAAAACTGCACTGTCGACTGCTGTACATAATATTGAGCACCACAATTCTTACAATACACCGCAGTGACATACTCACCATCAAAGCCATGATATGAACCGATACTGATTGTACAATCACATGAAGAACATTGGTAATCTTTGGGCATCAATCCTCTCCGAAAATTAAATGGGATGTATACAATGTGACGCCCCTGGTTTTGTGGATTTGGTCCTTTTCACTTCTCTCCATACCTCTCACGATGTACCCGCTCATACAAAAGAGACTCTTTTGCATGCCCTCCCTTCTCCTCTTTGGGGTAACCAATGGCTATAACCGCTTCCACAACCAACCCTGAACGCAAACCGAGCAAATCTGCAATATATTCATCGGCCATCTTAGAGCTGTCATGCTCCCGTAACCGTATCTGCACCCAGCAGCTCCCAAGTCCGAGGTCTGTTGCCGCCAGATGCAATAATATAGAAGCAATGGATGTATCTTCAACCCATACATCACATTTCTCAGGATCAGCACAGACCACAATAGCCAATGGAGCATTCTTCATAAAAGACGCACCATGAGGTTTGGCTTTTGACAACGCCTCAATGGTTGAAGAATCCTGGACAACAACAAACTCCCAGGGGTTTAAACTCCGTGATGAAGGCGAACGCAGCATTACTTCCATAAGGTAGTCAATCTTCTCCTGCTCTATCTGTTTTTTTTCAAACTGCCGGATAGATCTTCTCTTTTGTAGAAGCTCTAAAATCATATTCATCTCCTTTATTAAAATAACAACCAACGGGTACGTTTATTCTTTTAAAAATCGACGTTTTTGTCAATTCTCTTCATGGTTATCCCCTTCGGTGGCAACAGGTGTATTGCAAAAAAGCACAACTGATGTAAAAAAACGATTGACCATAAAAGAAAAAGAGTATATTGAACCCACCCTTTTTATAATAACACGATAAATCTGCAATATGCAGGTAACCACAATACTATTACCTTTAAAGAAGACATACCATGGGTATCAAGAAAGACCTGCGATCTTCCGTCGCCTGGAACCTGTTGCTGCTGACCGTCGGTTCAATTATTTACATTGTAGGAATGAATGGTGTGGTCATTCACCAAAGCTTCATTCCTGGCGGCCTCTATGGTCTGTGCCTTTTTGTTTATTACAAAACTGGCATGCTTTCTCCAGGTACCTGGTATCTTTTATTGAATATCCCCCTTTTAATACTTGGCTGGATATATATCAGTCGTAGATTTCTATTGTATACCGTGTACTCGGTATTTGTTGTTTTCCTGGCCAGCGAATTCATTCACATTAACTTTGGCATTACCGACCAATTATATTCAGCCATTGCTGGAGGATTTATCTGCGGTGCCGGTTCAGGTATTATCCTTCGCTCTTTAGGATCTGCCGGCGGACTCGATGTAATAGCTGTTACACTGTTCAAACATTTCAACATAGGGGTTGGAAAAACGTATCTTGGGTTTAACATCCTACTATTTTCATTAGTTTTAACTGAATATGGGGCTGACATTTTCATTGCTTCCGTGATCCTGACCTTTGTCACCACTAATGCCCTCGACTATATTCTCACTCTTTCCAACCAGAGAAAGGTTGTCTACATCATCAGCGATCACTCTAAAAAAATTACCGAGGAGGTTATTGGTCGACTAAAACTTGGTGCCACAAAAATTCAGGCCAAAGGTGCCTATTCTGAGCAGGATAAGGAAATAGTCATGACCATCACAAATAATCTACAGCTTAAACGACTGGAAGAAGCTGTTTTCACAATTGATGAAGAGGCACTCTTTATCGTTGAAAACAGTTATAATGTAATAGGTTCCAACTTCAATAGACGAAAAATCTATTAAGCACCCTGTTACATGCTGTATATTTACCCAATGTTTCTCGCCCATGCGGATATAGCCCTAATATCCTCAGGTGTTGTCCGACAACAGCCGCCAATAATAGAGGCGCCCTGGTTAAACCATGCACAGGCTTCTTCGGCATAAGAAGAGCCATGAGAAGCCCCGTGCCAGGTTTTCTTTCCAACATCATAGTGCTCCCCTGAATTTGGATAAACTACAATGGGTTTGCTGGTTCCCCGACGAATTTCAGAAATCAGTGAGATAATATGTTCCGGGGCTGTGCAATTCACACCCACTGCCGCAACCTGCTCATGGCCATCAAGCCATCTGGCACAATCTCTAATCTTCTCACCACTACTTATATGGAGTCCATCCCTGGCGCTGAAGCTGACCCAGCCATAAACGTTTTCATATTTTTTTAACTCCTCGACAAGAACCTTAGCCTCCCAAAGACAGGGTAGAGTTTCACAGGCCAGAAGATCAGGACCCTCCCCAATGAGAACCTGTAGGCGCTCACGATGAAAACAGCACAGTTCATGCTCAGTAAGCGAGTATTGACCATGGTATTCGGAACCATCGGCCAGGTATGCACCATACGGCCCAATTGACACGGCAACCAGTGGTTTAAATCGATCAACATCTCTTTTAGTTCTATTCCAAAAGCTGTCTCGTGCCATAATTGCAAGACGCACCGACTGTTGTAACAACAGAAGAGACCGTTCTGCACTGAGACCGTAATTTCTGAAGCCTTCAAAACTTGCCTGATAGCTGGCAGAGATAATGCAATCGGCTCCTGCGTCCAGATAGTCGTTATGAACTGCCGCAATCAGCTCCGGGTTTTCCAGTAGAACTTTTGCTGACCATAACGAGTTGTTCAGGTCACAGCCACGTCGTTCCAGCTCTGTAGCCAGGGCACCATCCAATACTAAAAGTGGAGAATGGGCGAGACGGTTGTGAATAGGATTCATACTGATGGACCTCAAAAAACATATTTGATTGGGTAAGTACCCTCTTCCGGAGGATTTCCTGTATATTCAGCTTGTGCCATTTTCAAACTCTAGTCACTTTCATATTTGATCACATGCAAACTAGGTGTATGCTACACTATTATTTTCGTAAAAATCTCCATCTAACAGGAACCATTTAAATGGATACACACACCTTTATTACCTGCCTGATTGCAGTGACGCTGCTCACGATTACTCCGGGAATCGACACTATGCTCATCATTCGAAACAGCGCACGCGGTGGATGGCGGGATGGTGTTATTAGCAGCCTCGGCATCTGCAGCGGGTTGTTTGTACATGCAACGATATCCGCTCTGGGTATTTCCATTATTCTCCTACAGACAGCCTGGGCTTTTACAGCACTAAAAACAGCCGGTGCGTGTTACCTTATCTGGCTGGGAATTAACAGTTGGAGAAGAGTTATTGGCAATCGTGGTGGCGGGATACTCTTTGCAGAACCGGCTGCCACCACGCACGTCCTCAGTTATTGGAGGTCACTTCGTGAGGGCTTTCTCTCCAATGTACTGAACCCTAAAACAGTCATCTTTTATATGGCTTTTTTACCGCAGTTCATCGACCCGGCAGAGCCACCGCTAAGCCAGGCCCTACTCGTTTCCAGCATGCACTTCACTGTGGCAATGATCTGGCAATGCATGCTTGCATCCATGGTAGACCGGGCACGGAACTGGTTGCAACACCCAAAAGTAGGGAAAGTTTTTGACAGCCTTACAGGCTCAATCATGATCTATATTGGAGCCAGACTAGCTCTCGACAAATGAAACAAAAATCCTATCTTTGCCAGCAGTCAGGTACCCAGCATAAGTGGAGCAAAAGAGAGCAACAACGTCTTTTCACCATACTCCTGAAAGGATACTCGAATCCGTCCCTGCTCACGGGCCACCACATCAACAATCACACCGTCACCAAAATGTGTATGGTGCACCTTCACACCACTGGCTAAATCAGAAATACGTAGAGGATGTCGCCTCTTTGCTGGTATTGACTTCTCTCTTCGTTTTTTGACAGGGCCAACAGCAACACCCACTGCATCCAGGTAACTATTTGCCATCTCTAATTCTACAGCCTGTATTGCATCCTGGGTGCCTGCATTCCCGCTCTGCGACTTAACGATTTCCGCCCCCAGCAGGTCACTCAAGCCAAGGTTAGCCTCGTACAGGAACCGGCTGGCCTGGCCACCTCTTTCAGGGTACGTTCCCACCCCCAATTGCAAGCGTTTTTCCAGAAAAGCATCAGGAGGGTGAATAAGAGCTACCTCGTCAATAGCTCTGGTAATCGCCACATAGAAGAGTCGACGCTCATCTTCAAGGGTAACATCAGCACCATCCGTTTCCACGATAAACGGAAAGGAGCCATCCTTTAGGCCGGGAACAATCACCAATGGCCACTCACGTCCCTTGGCTCGGTGAATAGAGGTGATCAGTATACCACCATCCTGGTCTGTTTCTGCAGCAGCCTGTAACGATTGAAGTTTTGCAAGAAATTCTACCGCACTCTGTTTTTGCCTTACTGCAAAATCAATAAAGGCCCGACACGTCTCAATCCTGTTTTCCGCCGTTACCTGACGTGAAGAAAATTTCTGATAAAACGTATACAAATCCAGTCGTGCTATAATTTCTTCCAGCAGCAAGTCAGCCCTTTTCCCCCCAGATTGCCGTATCATCCACTGCCAGTCCTCTGCAGTCTGATACAATTTCTTTTTGATGAACACCGGCATATCACTTTTAATTTCTTTCAGAATACACTCTGGTGCCCCATCTATATCAGCACTAATACGGGTTACTAACTTCTCAAGCTCTTCTTGACAAATACCAATATGCGGTTGGCTCAACATGGCCAGCAAATGCGCTCTCCGAGGCTCAAAATCGTTCGCCATCAGAGTACCGTTACAAAGTTTCAGGTAACCTGTTAACGCTTGTATCTCCCTGCACCCAAACACCTGCTCATGCCCTTCCAGGCGATAAGAAATATCTGATTCTAAGAGGGCAAGTTCAAGCGGTACGCTCATGCCATAGAGTCGCACAAGAACCACCGCCTCTGTCAGTGATCGCCCCCGTTGCTGCCACTCTGTTAGTATTGGAAGGATGGGATGAGATACCGACTCCACATATCGAGTCAACCGGGTATCTCGGTTGCCAGAAGCAGAAATGCACATCTTACGGTCGCGCTGCCTGTTTCTGCTTATCAGATGATTTGCAGCCAGCGAAACTCTGTGTCCATAACGAAACGTGCTTGAAAGTGTGTAACGGGAAGGAGCTACGAAGTCATGCTGGAAACGATTGGTAATATAATCGGGACGTGCACCACGCCATTCATAAATGCATTGATCTACATCCCCCACCACCATAACAGACGCCCGGTTTCCCGCCAGTATCCTCAGGAGTTGCTGTTGCACCTCGTTAATATCCTGATATTCATCAACAATAATATGCTCAACTCGATTACTCACCCATGCAGTCAGCTCCGCATTCCCCTGCATGGCCAGTAGTGGCTCATAAACTAAATCCTCAAAAAAACGACAACGCTGTTGCTTTCGTGCAATCTCAAATTGCAGAAAACCTTCAATGAAAAAACTACATTTCCCGGATAATCCCTCTTTTTGAAAACAATGCTCCACCGAGTCCGTATTTGCTTTTACCAGATCAATAAAGCGCAGGAATTCCTCAAGGTCCTCCTTTGTCACCCAGGCGTGATCACCATTTTCTTGTTTATATGCAACGTTCAGCGCCTGCTTAGCCAGCTTCCCCCTAGCACGCTCATCAGCCACAAGAGTATATGTAGGCAATACGCCTTTACGAGTGAAACTGTCTATCAGTCGTAACCCTAACGAGTGGTAAGTCCGTACCTCAGGAAGCCTTAACCTTGCCGGTCTGAGACATTCTTTCATGCGATGAGCAAATGCTTCCCGGGCCGATCGATTAAACATCAGGACAAGTAATTTATCCGGTGCCACCCCCTGCTCAAGCAAGTACTGCACCCGCGCCACCATAGTGGTTGTCTTGCCAGAGCCGGCAACGGCACTGACCAAAGCATGCCCTGAAGAGTGACGGACTATATGTTGCTGTTCACGGGTAAGCTGCATACAAACTAAGAAAATACCTATTGAGGGAATAGAATAACTACTGAAAATCAGTAGAGGAGAGGGTACCGTGTTCATACTCCGACTTCAACACTTTCTCTCAACAGATTCACTGAAAGTCCCGGCATCAAAGAGCTGATGAAAAATTCAAGATCAACCACTAATATGGTTTTGAGCAAAATCCACATCAGCACATGGGGCCAGAACACGAAAGGGCTACCCGCTTCCGGGTAGCCCTTTCGTGATGAACAGTTACTATAATCTACTTCTTTGGTTTTGAAGGCATGGCGTCAGTAATGGAACCGTCTACAATTTCAGCTGCAAAGGCAAAGGTTTCAGCAAGCGTAGGATGAGCATGAACTGTTTTGCTGATATCTTCAGCGTCAGCACCCATTTCCAGGGCCAGTACCGCCTCGTGAATAAGCTCACCGGCATTCTGGCCGCAAATTCCAGCACCAATAATTCGGCCAGTCTCTTTATCAAAGAGCACCTTGGTGACACCCGTTGAAGCGCCAGAACTTAAAGCACGCCCAGAGGCGCCCCATGGAAATTTCCCTTTGTCGTAATCTATCTTCTGAGCTTTTGCTTCTTTTTCAGTAAGACCCATCCAGGCAATTTCAGGATGGGTGTAGGCAACAGAAGGGATGGTCATGGGATCAAAAGCTGCTTTATGTCCGGCAATAACCTCAGCTGCCACCTTGCCCTCATGGGTTGCCTTATGAGCAAGCATCGGTTCTCCGACCACATCCCCTATAGCATAAATATTTGGTACATCTGTCTGTTGCTGTGCATTTACCTGAACAAAACCACGCTCATTCAGATTGAGACCTATGTTACCACGACCAAAATTCTCCGTGTTCGGCCTACGACCAACTGCTACCAAAACAGCATCATACTCACTACTCTCAGGGGCTTTGGCACCTTCAAAGTTTGCAGTAATGCCACTTTTACCGGCAACAATGCTCGTCACTTTGGTCTTGGTAAATATTTGATATTTTTTCTTTAGTTTCTGAAAAAGAGGCTGTACAAGATCTTTATCTGCCGGCGGGATAATATGGTCCAACATCTCCACAATAGTGATTTCTGAACCAAGAGCACTATAGATCTGGGCCATTTCCATACCAATAATACCTCCACCGATTATAAGAAATCGCTTCGGTATAAACTTTAAGGCCAGGGCGTCGCTTGAGTCCCAGATCCTTTCATCTTCGGGTAAACCTGGCAACATGAAAGGATTGGAGCCGGTAGCAACTATGCAATGAGAGAACGATACTTCCGTTTCGCCTTCTTCCCCTGAGATTGTAAGATTTGAACCATCCTTAAACTGCCCCTTTCCGATGACACGAGTTATCTTTCGTGCTTGGCAGAGTTTATCGAGTCCACCGGTAAGCTGGTTAATGACACCTTCCTTATGCTCTCTGAATGCGTCAATATCCACACTAGGCTTTCCGAAAGTAATACCAAACTCTGCAGCAGCCTCCGCTTCTTCCAGCACCGCTGCGCCATGCAGCAACGTCTTGGAGGGAATACAGCCCACATTCAGACATACACCACCAAGACGATTTGCCTGTTCAACCAGACAGACAGATAAACCAAGATCAGCCGCTCTGAAAGCTGCTGTATAGCCCCCTGGTCCGCCACCAAGAACAACAACATCATATTTGCTATCCGCAGACATACTCCCTCCTTACTCAATGTGAATTCTTACACACCACGCAAAACGACAACAGTAATGTGCCATTTTAACGAATTCATCATTTTTTAGATAGTATTTTGTCGAATCAGACAATAATCACAACAACGCTCTCCTCAAATCCTCAACAGAACGACTCAAAGCACGACAAAATCTTGCTGCATCTGCGCCATCTATCACCCGATGATCATATGAAAGAGAAAACGGCAGGGTAAGTCTCGGCATAAACTGCTGCTTGCCCTTATCCCACATTGGCTTCATAAAATTACGAGACAGACCGAGTATGGCCACCTGCGGAGCATTTACAATTGGCGTGAATCCTGTACCACCAATACCTCCAAGACTTGAGATAGTAAACGATGCTCCCTGCAAGTCCTGAATTGCGAGCTTCCCATCCCTTGCCTTATCACTCAATGAACCAAGGTCTTTAGCAATGTCACGCATACCTTTGGTGTCTGCATCTCTAATCACAGGCACAACCAGGCCATTTGGAGTGTCAACGGCAATACCAATGTTGAAATAATGTTTTAAAACGACTTTCTCACCGCCCGGGATAAGTGAGCAATTAAACACCGGGAACTCACGAAGCGTAGCAACAACAGCCTTGATGATAAAAACCAAGGGGCTAAAACGAAGACCCTCTTTACCGGCTTCCTCGTTGATCTGTTTACGAAACGCTTCAAGCTCTGTCACATCGGCCTCATCAAAATGAGTAACATGAGGAATGGTGACCCAGCTTCGATGCAGGTGTGGACCGGAAATTTTTTTAATGCGCCCAAGTGCAACCTCTTCGACACTGCCGTAAACACTGAAATCCTCCAAAGGTGGTGTTTCGACTGCTAAACCGACACTACCAGATGGCGGAATTGCCGGTGTACCTTTCATGGCCTGCTTCACCAGTGCCTGCACATCTTCTTTTAAAATTCTGCCTTTAGGACCACTGCCACCAACACGACTAAGCTCTACTCCTAGCTCACGTGCATACGCCCTGACTGATGGAGAAGCATGAAAAACACCTTCTTCTTGAACAACTTCTTGTTCGGCTTTTACAGGTTCAGCCTGTGCCACTTTTTCCGGTTCCGCTTTTACCGGTGTAACAGGGTTCTCCTTTTCAGAGTCAACTGCAACTTCTTGTGATGCTGGCTCCTCTACCGCAGCTTCACCACCAACCTCAACGAGAGCAATCAGATCACCACTTCTAACAGTATCGTCCTCTTTTATATGTACTTCCTGTATCACCCCTGCAAATGGCGAGGGAATATCCATAACTGCCTTTTCACTTTCCAGGGCCATAAGCGGGCTTTCAACCTCCACACTATCCCCTGCCTTGATATACACCTCCACGACAGTGATCTCCTGCACATCCCCAAAATCTGGCACCACAATCTTTTCAACTGCCATATCCCCTCCGTCTCAGCGGTTTACCGGATGTGGTGCATCCGGATTGATTTTGTATTGTGTGATAGCTTCTGATACCTTAGCCAGTGGTACTACACCCTGGTCTGCAAGTGCCTTGAGCGCTGCCACAACAATGTGATACCTGTCAACTTTAAAGAAATCACGCAGCACTTCACGAGCATCACTGCGGCCATAACCATCTGTACCAAGTATCGTAAGTGAATTTGGGATCAGCCTCCGTAACTGTTCACTATAGGCCTGCACATAATCTGTGCTGATAACTGCAGGTCCTGTAAAGCCTGTAAGCTGTTCAGTCACATAGGATTTACGTGCCGGCTCTTCCGGATGATTGCGATTCCAGTCTTCGACCTCCATTCCGTCCCGATGTAGCTGATTCACCCCAAGAATTGACCAAATATCAGCCTCTACCGCAAAATCATTCTTTAGCAGCTCAGCGGCACCGATAACTTCTCGTAAGATAGAACCGCTGCCCATCAGCTGTACACGAAGATCTCCTTCATCACCTTTCTGAAAAAGATACATGCCACGGTTGATGCCCTCTTCTATGCCTTCCGGCATCTCTGGATGCTCATAGTTTTCATTTAAGAGCGTGATGTAATAAAAAATATCCTCTCCTTTTTCATACATTCGCTCAATGCCCTTTTGCACCAGAACTGCCACTTCATAGCTGAATGTCGGATCGTAAGCCAGGCAGGTAGGATAGGCTGAAGCCATCAACAGTGCCTGCCCGTCCTGATGCTGAAGGCCCTCACCGTTTAGGGTTGTACGTCCAGCGGTAGCACCCATCAGAAACCCTCTCGCCCTGCTGTCACCGGCAGCCCAGAGCTGATCGCCTATTCGCTGGAAACCAAACATGGAGTAGAAGGCGTAAAACGGAATCATTGGAACCCCGTAATTATAGTGGGCTGTAGCAGCCGCCAGCCATGAAGAAATAGCTCCGGCTTCGGTAATTCCCTCCTCTAGAATCTGCCCCTGCGGGTCCTCACGATACCAGGAAATTGTCTCAGAATCCTGTGGTTCATACAACTGACCAGTAGGAGCATATATACCAAGCTGACGAAAAAGCCCCTCCATACCAAAAGTTCGCGCCTCGTCAGGGATTATCGGTACAATGTTCTTACCGATAGTCTTATCTTTGACAAGTGAGCTGAGCATACGCACAAAGGCCATGGTTGTTGACAATTCCCGCCCTTTAGACGATCCAAGCACACCCTTGAACGCGCTCAACTGAGGAGCCTTCAGTGAGATGTTCTCGGTATCCCGCCATGGAACAGGTCCGCCCATAACGCGGCGTCGCTCTTTGACAAACTGTTCTTCAACACTACCGGCCGGTGGCCTGATAAAGGGTAGATCAATCAATTGGTCGTCTTCCAATGGCACACGAAAACGGTCCCGAAAAGTTTTTAATGATTCGAGATCCATTTTTTTGACGTTATGGGCCACCATCACTGATTCACCGGCTTGTCCCATACCAAAACCTTTGATGGTTTTCACGAGTATAACTGTAGGCTTACCTTTGAATTTAGTAGCTGCTGCAAAAGCAGCATACACCTTACGCGGGTCATGACCACCACGGGTCATCTGCCAAAGTTCGGCATCACTCATATCTTCGACCAGCGCCATCAGTCGTGGATCATCACCAAAAACCAGTTGCCGTATATGCTCAGGACCACGAGCTCTGATTGTCTGAAAATCACCATCCACCATGCTGCCAAACTTTTTCAACAGCAAGCCCTCACTGTCCCGAGCAAGAATTTCATCCCACTCTGTCCCCCATAACAGCTTAATCACATGCCATCCTGCACCACGAAAGCGGCCTTCAAGCTCCTGTATTATCTTACCATTCCCGCGAACGGGACCATCAAGTCTTTGCAGGTTACAGTTCACAACAAAAATAAGATTATCAAGCTTTTCCCGAGCAGCAAGTGACAAGGCACCAAGAGATTCGGGTTCATCAGACTCGCCATCCCCCATAAACACCCATACCTTACGGTCACCTGCCTCTTTTAGCTCCCGGCTGTCCATATATTTCATAAAACGAGCCTGGTAGATAGCTGCCATTGGCCCAAGTCCCATTGATACTGTAGGGAACTGCCAGAAATCGGGCATGAGCCAGGGATGCGGGTACGAGGAGAGGCCATGCCCACCGACTTCCTGACGGAAATTGGTCAGATGTTCTTCATCAAAACGCCCCTCCACAAAGGCACGGGAGTAGATTCCAGGAGAACTGTGCCCCTGAAAGTAGATCATATCTGCGCCAAATTCCGCCTGGGGACCTCGAAAGAACCAGTTAAAACCAACCTCATACATAGCTGACACGGAGGTATAGGTGGCAATGTGGCCACCCAGTCCTTTACCATCTTTATTCGCTTTGGCCACCATGGCCATGGCGTTCCAACGTACATATGATGCGACATTCATGGCAGTATACGATTCACTGGGTATCTGCTCTTCATCAGCTGGCGGAATAGTATTACCATATGGAGTAAGAATTCCCGGCGAAGTGGAAACACCTTGTTCGCGTGCCTTATCCGTCAGCTCTCGAAGCAGGTAATCTGCTTTTTCATCACCTTCATTTTTAATAACACCTTCAAGAGCATCCAGCCATTCCCTGGTCTCTTGTGGATCGGGATCGTTGTAATATGAACTCATACGCTACCTCGCGATGATATGAATCGGTTGATGGGTGAACAGTTGCAAATATAAAGTATCATCATTGATTTTACATTTGCAAGAAAATCATACTGATATCGGTAAGGTCATGAACTGACCTTACCGATATCATGAGGAATGGTGTATCTTGGAATTCTCAGGTACTGGCAAGAACCTCAGAGGTCTTGCGCCATAGCCAGCCAAGACAGGCAAGGCCAAAGAGCAGTGTAACAAAAAAGGATATCATAGGTGAATATTGCGGAACAACCTGCAGCTGATCCAGAGTGAAAACGTCATGCAGATATCCTGAACGTAGCCACGATCGCATAAAAGCCATCACATAGACGAGGGCCACTGCATGAGCAATAGTCAGCCAGAGCTTACGTTTCCAGGCGGTGATCATAACACCAACAGTGAGCAGCAGACCGATTGCAAAAGCAACGGTTGCCCCAATGTCACGCCCCATAAAAAGCAGCATCTGTTCTCTAGGCAGCACCATTAAATAATAGAGTCCTACCAGAATATTCACAGCTGTAAATAACAGGAAAGCACGCATTCCATATTCAAGGGCGTGCTTTTCTAAATCACGATCCCTTTCAGCCTGAAACCTGCCGAGCAAGGCAACAAAAAGGCCACCTACAGCAAGTGCTCCCAGTACCATATGGAGATAACGTGGCAAAAAGGTTGGATGACTGAACATAAGTAGTGACCCATCCATATGCCCAAAATACCTTCCAAAAAGCCCAGGAATACTCATAAGGAGCATATTACTCGAGAAAAAGGCAGCAATTGTAATAAACACAAGGCAGCAGAACAACGCAACGACAATCCCTAAGCCACCAAGACGGTTGAACTTGAAGTCGTACAGATATGCTCCATAGTACGCCAATATGAGCAAGGGAACAATCAGGATCCAGCAAACTCCCAGTAGAATAGAGCTTGTATATATAAACTGACCATAGAGAACCTGAACAAAAAGATAAGGCGCAACACCCAGGTTAACCACCAGAGCAATTACCAGGGGTGTCGCCAGGGCGATACGGTGTGCTAGCTGCTTCTGCAGCAATCCGCCACGTATATGTTGGATAACCCCAAGCACTAATCCGCCCAGCATCGAATTCATCGCAAGCAGGTGTAGGGGGAAAGTGAGCAACAGCAAAAACTGGAACCAGCCCCAGCTGACAGGAATAGTATCCGCATATGGAATGAGCATAGTTTCCATTAGTTTCCTCCTTTCAGACTGTCAAGGTAGTCGGCAAGAGCCTCACGTTCATCAGCGCTTCCTTCAAAAGGCGGCATCCCTTCCACAAGCTCCTGAAGTCTACCAAGATTGGTATATATCTGAGCCCTGTCCCAGCTCACCGTCAATTCCACCATTTCATCTGCACCGTGACAGGAGGAACAGTGATTATCAAACACTGCTGCTCCATCCAGCGTGGCCTCTGGAGGTTGTATACCGTTTAGCGATAGCAAAAAGGCAACCATCTGAGACTGCTCCGTATCGGTGCCATCAAAAGGTTCCATTTCTTCCGAAATATCATTAAGGCTGAGAAGTATTCCTGTGACACCCTCAACATCCTCCTCAGCAAAGACATCCGTCATTTCCTCTACTGCATGGCAAGCAGAACAGTTCTCTTCAAAAAGTACACCACCAGCTGCGACTGGGTCATCAGTACTGACCACCTTCTCGACAACGTCTTTGCCATGAATCTCTCCGGCCAGAAAGGCTGCAAGAGCCTTAGCCTCCTGTTCAGTACCTGCAAAAGGCGGCATGAAATAGCGTACTTCATGAATTCTGCCAATGTAGCTGGTGAGTGCAGCATAGCTCATATTCTGGGTAAGCTGCACAATATCATTATTGCCGCCGCCTAGAGTGTGACAACTATAGCATTGATGGATAAACAGTTCGCGACCAGCCTCCATTCTATTTTCAGGCTTGAGTTGCTGATGCTGTACCCAGAGAGCTGATGGCAGAAAACCTTCGCTATTGAGCTGCTCGACTTCACTTTTCAAAATCGAGTTGGAGTACATCACCTCATTAATAATATAGGGTCTGCGTGCCGCTTCACGGGTCCATTCGAAAGCTCCAAGAAGGCAGAATGCAGAAACCATGGCAGCAATTGCGACCAGGCGATTATTCAAGGCAGGTCTGGCAATCCCTGCCACAAGGGTAATCAGCAGCAGCAGAATCAGCGCTACAGTACCATATTGCAGAGCAAGAGCAATGGTAGGTGATTTCCCCTGCACCAACTGCTGAGCAGGGGTGGGCAGTACATTTACATACCATAACGCTGAGGGAACAGCTCCAATCAGTGCCACCAGCGACCAGAGACCAGAAAATCTGGTCATACTACTGCGCACACCCTCATCTTTAGACCAGGAAGCGGTCAGATATCCATAGCAGCCGGCCATAAGAACAGCCATACAGGTACGGAAAATAACTGAAGGGAAAAAAGAAGGATTGAAAAAACCCTGCCAAAAGTTGCTGTTTTCAGCCCAGGCACCTGGTGTCAACATGGCCCCGATAATTCCGGTGATCAGCACGAGCGACATCCATGCAGCAAAAAAGTAGAGATAACCAACTTTGATGTGGGTGGCGGAATCCATTCGGCCGAACATATAGAAATAAACAAAGGCTGCCGCAATCTCAACCAGGAAGAAAACCCATTCAGCGGCCCAGCCAAAAACGAAATTATGGATAAGATACGAGGTCCCTGCCGGATTCACCAGAGCAATAATAAACCAGATCCCAACCCCGGTAATCGAACCAAAGACCATGGTGATAAGTAAAAAAAACCTCGCATGACGCCGTGTAAATTCCAGAATAGCGTCGCTATGTTCCCGTAAACCCTTCTTTTCAGCCATCACCAGGTAAAGACCGCCTCCCACTGCAAAATGGGAGACAAAAACGTGGAAAACGGCGATGAGGGCAATCAGTGTGCCTCCGCCAATCCCAGGTAAGTACCAGACAGGGTAATTCATATATCATCCTCCTTAATAACAAAGTGTTTTAGATAGAGGAACAGTACAAAAAATAGGAATTACTAGCAATTACGACTTTGTGATAGTACAGATTTTCTAAACTGAGAAATATTTGAGGGAAAGAGGAAAAACTACAGAAAGGCAAGCTCCTCTGGTAACCAGTCTCCAACAAGGCGTACTTCCGGTTCCAGACAAATATTTCGCTTACTGGCAGCAGTCTCAACTGCTAACCGGATAAGTGCAAGGACATCCATTGCACTGGCATTATCTCGATTTATAAAAATATTACCATGAAATGGTGCTATGGCTGCACCACCGACTTCTGCCCCCCTCAGACCAAGCTCATCGAGAATTTTACCGGTGGGTGCTCCAAATTTGCGGTTATTTTTAAAAAGTGAACCGGCAGATGGCGCATTAAAATGGCCTTTTTCAACCCGGTCCGCATGGTTCTTGCGCATCTTTTCCAGGATCTCTCCCTCATCACCCGGCGTAAGCTTCAGGGTCACCTGCCAGATACAACCAGACATATTCTGGAAAGGCGATAGCTTATAGCTGAACTGAGCAGGATCACAGGATACATTCGAAAGTACCAATTGCTCGTTTATAACTTCTGTTTTTTCCAACACATCAGAAATAGAACCCCCATAGCATCGGGCATTCATCCAGACAGCACCACCGATAGTGCCAGGCATTCCATGGATGAACTCAATACCCGCTAGCGAATGAGCTGCAGCCGCCCTACAGACATCACTTACCTGGGCCCCTGCCTCTGCTGATAGAATGTTTCCGGAAACTGTCACGCCAGACAGGACGGAAGTACAGATTACCACCCCACGAATCCCCCGGTCAGAGACAAGTATGTTCGTGCCTCCCCCAAGCAGAAAATAGGGTAACTCGTGTTTTTTTACAGCCTGAAGACATAATAGCAATTCTTCAAAAGATCGAGGTGCTAAAAAAACATCAGCAGGTCCACCTATACGAAACGACGTGTGCAGTGACATGGGTTCATCACATCGCATCAAGGCAGAGGGAACCATTTCTGAAAGCAATTGCTGTAATCTGTTCATAAGGTTGTATTAGAAGAGAAAAGTTCGATGCCAGACCGGCACCTCAGATTCAGCTTCAGGACTGAGACCCGAGTTTTTTGATATAGTCTTTTACTGCAAACTGTAAAGTTGTTTCCGCTAGCTGGGCACAATGCAGGTGACTCTCCGGCAACTGACCAGTGATCTCCATAACATGCATCATGTTAACTTTAGTCAACTCCTCTGGCGTCTTGTTCCGAGCCAGCATGGCAATCGCTTCGACACACTGATTGCTCACAGAACAGCCATCTGTCCAGTGGCGTGTCTGCTGGACCCGACCTTCGTCAAAGCGAAGCGCCAATTCCATAGTGTCACCACAATTACCTGTTACGGTTGCGGTGGCATCAGCATCTTTTAGTGGTGGATTTGCCAGATAATAAAACCCAAACCAACAAACGACCAGACCAAAAAGTATGGCAAAAGCCACACCTATACTCGTAATTTCCATTGTAAGAATCCCTGTAAAACAATTACACAAGCTCTATCCATCCCCGACAAACGGGATCTATCCTAATCAGAGATCCAGAAAACGGAAAGAATATTTTTACAGAAGTTTAAACACCTGAGAATACATTCATGTGCCTTGCATAATCCGCCCTGGAAAAACCAAGGAAAAGGTTTCCACAATTTTTCTTTGTTTTAATACACTTTACCAATTTGTTCTGATACACTTTACCAATATCAGTATCCGTTAAATAGCAGAATCCGAGACACATTTTTTAAACTACGATTTAGTCCAACCTGACGCTCATACTCAAACAGGCTCATATAATGAAAAAAGCTCTCCCTTTTATTGTGGCCACACTCCTTCTTGTCGCACTATTAATCTTTTATCGAAACCAAGGGAGTATAGATCCTTTAACGAATCCCCCCCCCTCCCATACAGCTGAACAGATGAGCTTTTTTCATTATTTCACGGGCTCTTTAAGTGGTGGGATTGATGAAATGGTTACTACAGTGAACAGCACTACTCCTGGCCGTAGCATCATAACCAGCGGCCTGGATCATGAAGCGTTTAAAACCATGATAATTGCCTCACTGGATAAGGCAAACCCTCCAGAACTTTTTTCATACTGGTCTGGTGAACGAGTACACCAGCTCGTCCAAAAGGGCCAGCTACTTCCTATTGATGACCTCTGGGACCAAGAAAACCTCTCTGCCGTTTTTCCTCCTGCAATTGTCGACTCGGCAGTAACGTATGAAGGCAAGAAGTATTTGCTCCCAATAACTCAGCATATTGTTGTATTTTTCTATAATAAAAAAACCTTCGACGATCTTCAGCTTAATCCACCACAAAACTGGAATGAGTTTCTGAACCTTTGTGCCAAATTGCAGAAAAACGGACAAACTCCGCTAGCCCTTGGTGCAAAAGAACGTTGGCCAGCGCAATTTTGGTTTGATTACCTTATGCTCCGCACAGCTGGGCCTGAATACCGTAAACAACTCATGGAAGGGGATAAGTCGTACACTGATGATGAAGTGAGAACAACATACAGAATCTGGTCAGATCTTCTGAAATCAAACTATTTCAACACCAGCGCCAATCAACTCGACTGGGCAGAAGCTACAGATCTTGTCCGACAGGGAAAAGCTGCAATGACCCTGATGGGTACCTGGGCTACCAAGATCTTTGAAAATGATCTATTCAATCTTCAACCAGGTCGGGATTACGACTTCTTCACCTTCCCAATTATTAATGGCAGAGCTCCGAACGTATCGATTGGCCCAATAGACGGTATTGTCATTTCACGAAATTCCGAAAATCATACTTTTGCCAGGGAAGTACTTGCCTACTTTGCCGGCCAAAATGCTCAGCAGATAATGAGTACAGGTTCCGGTGCCCTCTCCCCTAGCAACAATGTCCCTGATAATTTTTACTCTCCATTCAAGCTACGCCTGAAAAAAGAAATTGAGCGTTCAGACCTTTGGGCATTCAACTATGACCTTGCAACCAGAGCTGATATAGCAGATAGAGGCATGGACAGCTTCAACGAACTGATCGAATTCCCTGAACACTATGAAAAAATCTTGGAGGACCTACAGCATGAAGTGGAAGACATCCTCCAAAGAAAGTAGCAGAACACCGAAAACACCCGTAAACTTCAGAAAACACAAAAACCAATCAGTCGCAAATCAGCGCTAATACAACATTTTAATATAATATATTTTCCCAATGTCTTTTAAAAAAAAGATCTCCATAGCATTCTTTCTCGTTCTTATACTCACAGTCATTGTTTCCATGACAAGCTGGTGGGGAATGAAAGAGGCCCTGAAAAGTCAAAAAGATATGTACGTCTTTCAAACCCATATTGAGCAGACGTTTCACGAACTTACCCTTCAGGAACAGGCATTCTCGGCGGAAGATACCATCCTCCAATCACGCCTGATTTACGACCATATTCAGGAAATGAAGGAACAGATGAGTCTCGCAAGAAAAGAAAGCAGGGATACTGAACACCAGGAGCAATTAGCCATCATCCTCGCAACACTTAGCGACTATCACACACATTTCACAAAATATGTTCAACACAATCTGGACTTACAAACCATCCACAGTCGTATGGATAAGGAGGCCAAAAGATTCCACTCTCGGGTGAATGAGCTTGATGAGCATGCTGTTTCCAGTCATCGTGTCTTTGGGCTTGCAACAAATGCACTTCTGACCCAGAAAGACTTCATCATCTCTCCACAACCCAATACATATAAAAAAGTTACAGACGCTATTACCCAAACCCTTGAGTTGCTTTCACTGCTTCAGCAGCAAAACCCCACCGTCAAGATAGAACTCCCTATTTATCGTGTCACTAAAACTGCAACGTCGTTTGCTGAGACCTTTCACGATTTTGCCAATCAGTATGATATTGTACAAAGCGCACACAAGGAACTCCGCCACACCTTTTACGATCTCCGCAGGGAAATCAACAGGTCCATCGCAATTGAGGCTCTATTTGCAAACAAGCAGATACAGTTTTTCCAGGCTATTATCATCACAACCGCAATTTTTGCTATAGTCTTCTGTATCAGTGCCACCCTGATCCTTTCCGAGTTCATCACAAAACCCATTGAAATGTTGAAAAAATCAGCCATTAAGATTGTCAACGGGGATCTCAACACCTCAGTTGACATTACTTCCCGTGATGAAATAGGTGAACTAGGACACCTATTTAATGAGATGACCGGAAAACTGCGGATTAGTTTTCAGGAGCTGGAAAAATACAAAGACAAGCTTGAACATCTTGTAAAAGAACGTACCTATGAACTCGAGCTTGAAATAACTGAGCGCAGAGAAGCGGTCAACGAACTCATTGCCTCCGAAAAAAGGTTTCGAACATTTTTTGACAACTCAACTGACGGTATCCTGATAGCTGACCCAGCAACTCAAGGTTTAATTTTAGCAAACCGCACAATCTGTGACATGCTTGGTTACACCGAGAAAGAAATTCTTACCTTAAACGTCAAATCACTCCACCCGCCGGAAGCACAGAACCAGGCAGTCAAAGAATTTAATGAAATGACGAGAGATGAGAGAAATAGTTCTAAGGATATACTTGTTACTAGAAAGGATGGATCGATCTTCCCGGCAGAAATAACGTCCACAACAATCGAACTTGGTAACCAGCAATATTTACTGGGCTGTTTCAGGGACATTTCTGAACGAAAAGCCGTTGAAGCTGAACGTCTCAAGATTCGGAAACTCGAGTCAGTTGGCATTCTCGCCGGAGGAATTGCTCATGATTTCAACAACATTCTTTCAGCGATACTAGGAAATGTCAGCCTCACTCTCGCTCTTACCGACTCTCATGACAAACGTTTCAAGCTACTCAAAGAACTTGAAAAGGCCTCTATCAGAGCACGGGATCTCACCCAGCAACTCCTCACATTTTCAAAAGGTGGGGAACCCGTCAAAGAACTCACTTCGATTGTTGACATTATTCGGGAATCGGCCAGTTTTATTCTTCGTGGCAGCAGGGTTCGCTGCGATTTTATATTGCCTGACGACCACGACCTATGGGGAGCTGAAGTTGATCCAGGGCAAATAAGCCAGGTTATTCAGAATATCGTTGTTAACGCCAAGCAAGCTATGCCTGATGGTGGTGTCATCACTATACGATGCAGGAATATTACTCCATCAGACCAGACTTCTGGCGATATGCATCAACAGAAATATCTTGAGATTCGTATTACCGACACCGGACCTGGTATACCGGAAAATCTTATAGAGCATGTGTTCGATCCGTATTTCACGACGAAAAACGAAGGCAGCGGACTAGGTCTTGCTATAACGCACTCTATAGTTAACAAACACAATGGTACCATATCAGCAACCTCAACACCTGGCCATGGGACAACGTTCAACATCCTTTTACCAGCTGTTGATTTACCCCATCATGCCACCCTGCCGACTGCAAAACTCCAGACAGAACCGGCAAGCGGCACGATCATGGTCATGGATGATGAAATACCTGTTCGTGAAATTGCAGAACAGCTGCTGCTCCATCTGGGTTATTCAGTTATTACCGTGCCTGATGGCGAGACGGCTTTACGCGAATATCGCAATCGACAATACAATAACAATCCAGTTGATATTGTCATCATGGATCTAACGATACCCGGAGGTATGGGCGGTCAGGAAACTGCCAAAAAAATACTGGCAATCGATCCAAATGCCAGACTCATCGTTTCAAGCGGGTATTCTCATGATCCTATCATGGCAAATTACACCAATTTTGGTTTCAAAGGATTTCTCAGCAAACCATATCATCTGCATGAGCTGCAAATGTTACTGCTCCGCATTTTAAAGGACAATCCAACGAATTAAAACCTCACCTGCCAATATCAAAAATTTTCCTGCCCATACTTGCGAAGCAGGCCGCGCAGTTGGTCATAACTCAAACCGAGTTTAGTTGCCGCAGTTTTCTGGTTATAACGGCTTTCCATAAGTGCCCGTTTCATCATGCTGATTTCAAGTTGTTTTACCGCTTCACGTAAAGGCAGATCTTTACGACTCACCTCATCATAATGATGCGTTTCTTTCTCAATCGCGACAGCATCTTGATTAACACCTCTATTGTCATGCTGGAATGGCGCAACAAAAGGGTTGAAGATGATATGGCTAATTCGATCAGTTTCCGTTGTATAGACAGCCCGTTCAACAACATTTTTCAGTTCACGTATATTCCCAGGCCAATGATATTCTTCCAGCGCCTTTAAAGCTTCAGCACTGAACTCCGGGACCTGCCCACGCCCCAACTCATATGACATCCTGCCGGCAAAATGTCTTGCTAAAAGAGTGATGTCTTCTTCGCGAACTCGTAATGGTGGTAAAAACAACACTTCAAATGAGAGCCTGTCTAAAAGGTCTCGCTTGAATTTCCCTTGTTCTACCAAGTCTGGCAAGTCTGCATTGGTTGCACCAATGATACGAACATCAACTTCAACCTGCTCACTGGAACCAACCCGCTCAAAAACACTATATTCGACCACCCGCAAAATTTTCTCTTGAGCTTCCATAGGGATATTACCGATTTCATCGAGAAAGAATGTCCCTCCATCCGCAGCTTCAAACCGTCCTGCTCTCCTGCTTTCTGCACCGGTAAATGCCCCCCTCTCATATCCGAATAATTCTGACTCAATAAGAGTTGAAGACAAGGCTGCACAGTTCAGCGTAACAAAAGAACTCGACCATCTATTTGAAAGATAATGTAGACGCTGCGCTGCCAACTCTTTCCCGGTGCCGCGCTCTCCAATCAATAACACCGGTCTGTCCACCTTGGCCACCTTGGATAGCTGCTCCTGAAACTGCAGGAATGGCTCGGATTGGCCTAGAGCTTCACCTGGTGAAGAGATATTTTGTACATACGATTTCTGTTGTTCGCCGCCTTCCATCCACTAGCCCCCTTAGCCACCATATGGTTATACTAACTACAATATGGCATTATTAACCACAAGGCAATATGTTCTTCATTAGCATATCCTTTTGTTTTCATGCGTATTTCACAATACAACACATTCTGGCACACCTCCTGCTTATGTAACACTACAATACAACCCATTACCAACGGAGGACACCATGGGAATTTTTACACGCTTTCGTGATATAGTCAGTTCCAATATTAACTCCATGCTGGATCGAGCAGAAGATCCTGAAAAAATGATCAAATTGATGATCAGAGAAATGGAAGACACCCTGGTAGAACTCAAATCTTCCTGCGCTGGAGTCATTGCTGAAAGAAAAAAACTCGAACGTAAAATCGAGGAAATCAATGCAAGGACAAAGCTATGGGCAGAACGGGCAGACCTGGCTGTGACCAAAGGCCGCGATGACCTGGCCCGTGAAGCACTTATCGAAAAACGACGCTTTGCTGAACTGAGCGAAGGATTGCTGCAAGAGATATCAGATCTTGGCGCACTTATTGACCAGTATCATGGAGATATCCGTGAACTTGAGCAAAAGCTGACCAGTGCTAAGGAGAAAAAACGCATTCTCGTCCAGCGCCACAAGCGAGCCAGTGGCAAAAAACGTGCACAAGGTGATATTCGCAAAATGGATAGCTCTGAAACCATGTACCGTTTCGAGGATCTTGAACGAAGAATAGACGGAATGGAAGCCGAAGCTGACATGGTTAATTTCGGTAGACCTGTTACTCTGGATGAAGAGTTTGACAACCTATCTGATGACCTGGAAATTGAGAACGAACTTGAAAAACTCAAAGCAGCTCAATACAGTACAAACAAGACCAATAAAGATTAACAGCCGCTCACACTTTGCGCAGTCGGAGTACATCTGCCATGAATACAGTTATGATAGTTGCCATCGTCTTCGGATCCATTTTGACCTTCGCCGCCCTTGTTTGTGGCACTATACTGGCCATTGTTAGAATGCGCAGCTCAGGACTATCCAAGGGAACACGCCAGTCACAAAGTGAAGAAGCACGGATAATACAGGAGATATATCAGGGGCTATCTCACATGGAAGAACGGATAGATACCCTTGAAACCATCTTAATGGAAGGTCAGGACAAAAAAAGGAAAGCACCATGAGAACATGTAAACGAAACAAAGGTTTTCGCCAGCGATGCCAGAAAAAGGGCAATATCTACCGCTCACGGGACGGCGTCTTCCTCGGAGTTTGCCTGGGAATAGCTGACCACTATGACCTTTCAGTCTTCTGGGTACGCTTGGGATTCATCGTAATCTTCCTGCTCAGTGGTTTCTGGCCAGTAATCGGTATCTATATAGTTGCTTCACTCCTTATGAAGCCGAAACCAGTGAAGCCTATCGAAACCGAAGAGGAAAACGAATTTTATGATAGCTACGTCCATTCTCCGAAGAATGCCGCCCAGCGTTTACGGAAAAAATTCGAAAACCTTGAACGAAGGATTCGGCGGATGGAAGACAGGGTTACCGACCGTGATTTCGAATGGGAACGTAAATTCAATTCATAGAATATTCAGCCACGCTACAATTCGGCCAGCTCCAAACAACGTATCCTGCTGGCCGAAATTGCAGCCTTTACCTACAACAAGCAATGCAATCATCTCCTGTCCGGATTGTCTTCACAGACCTTGATGGCACACTACTGAACACAGAGCGAACAGTCGGAAACGAGAACCTTGACTGCCTGAAGAAGCTAGGCCAGCGTAAAATAATCAGGGTCATTGCCACTGGTCGCTCCCGCTTCTCATTTAAGCAGATTATCAACAGAAACTTTCCAGCGGACTATCTGATCTTCTCTTCTGGTGCCGGAGTGGTCAACCTTCACAATGACGAAGTACTGGCCTGCACGAACCTCTCCTCGAAAGACATTGCAATCATAACGAAAATACTCCAGAAACAGAAAGCTGATTTCATGGTGCACAGCAAGGCACCTGATAATCATCATTTTGTTTATAGTTGCCACAACTCTACCAATACAGACTTTCACCACAGGATACGTCTCTACCAGGATTTCGCTACACCCCATGGAAGCGGGACACCTTTTCCTACTACCGCAGCCCAGATTATTGCAGTTTTGGGACGTGATGACAGCCTCTTTCACCACCTCAAATCACGCCTTAAAGCCTATCAGGTAACTCGCACCACCTCTCCTCTTGACCACAGCTCCATCTGGATGGAAATCCAGCCCCGTAATGTCCATAAGGGAAGTGCAGCTGCATGGCTCTGCAACCATCTCAGTATTGCTCCCTCTGGTTCCGTGGGCATAGGTAACGATTACAATGATCTTGACCTTCTTGATTTCACTTATCACAGTTATCTGCTACAGAATGCGCCGAACGAATTACATCACCGTTATCATCTCAGTCCTTCAAACGATGACCATGGCTTCAGCTATGCCGTCTATGATGCAATTGCTGCACTGCAACGCTGAGACATTTCTGCCGTCCAATCTTTTACCTGACGACTTCAATTTCGTTAGAGAGTGCCTTATCAGGCATTTTTTCAAAAGGTTTCTGACAAAATTCCAGCTGTACTTTGTATCGCCCAGCAGCTAGAGACGCTGGCACTGAAAAATATAAAAAACGAGTGGCCTTCCTGTTATCGATCATCAAACAATCTGCTTCAGGTGGAGCAATCAAGGCTGCCTGCGAAATCAACCTCACCGGTTCGTCAACAGTATAGATCTTCACTGTAGTGGCTATACCAAAATCAAAAGTGCTGATTCCTGAAAGCGAGAGTCTGAGTTCCTCTCCTGGCGTATAACGATCAAATTCTGTCGCCAGGTAAAGATGACGATTGTAATCCGGTTCTTTGCGTTTTGTACCAGAGGTTGCCGCTTCCCAAAAACGGGGACGACCCGCATCAAGATGGATTGTTTTCCCGCCGTAATGCCCAACACCACAACAATCTCTCTGCCGCACCATCTCCCAGAGAGCCTTGCCGTCCACACCTTCTATCCAGAAGTCAAGGGCCAGGCCATCGATGTGGGTACTGGTCTTGGCAGCATTCGCGCCCCCTTTACGGATTTTATCATTGTATTCAGGGCTACGATATGCTGACTCGATATTGATCCTGCTACCAGGAGCAACCTGATCTGCAAAATAACTCAACATAAAAAGCATCCGTAGAGAAATATGCTCCCCCTTTTCATTTGTTGGAAAACCAAAAACATCATCAACCACAGATAAAGCAGCCTCGTTAATCAATCCACTCTCATCAAGTAACTCAACCTGTGCTTCCTGATTATTTCTCAAATTCTTCAGATACAATTTACCACTTCCCATAAGGAAGTAACGATCTGCCAATTCAGCTCTTGAGAATTCAACATAGAATAGACTTAGGAGGGTAAGTAGAACAACAAGATATTGTTTGCTTTTACTCATTTTGATTCACCGAGTCACATTAACTATAAAAAGAAGAGAGCATGCCAGCTATCTCCAATATACGACAAACTCAGGACATACGAAAAGTCATAAGGCAAAAAAATACCCGAATTATGCACCACCTTCGATACAAAAGTCGTACCAGGGGTAATAATTCGGGCTTTATGTGAACAATCCCAAAGGATTGGTTGTACATGGTGGCGATGCAGGGAATCGAACCCCGGACACTACGGATATGAGCCGTATGCTCTAACCATCTGAGCTACATCGCCATGCGATAAGGTGAAATTTTATACTGTATTCACCTCACCCTGTCAATGATATTTTCACTACTTTTTTACAACAAAGGCAAAAGATCTCAAAGTGAAACCTTTTGCCTTTATCTTTTACTAACGAACAGAGCAAGTCCGTTCAGACAGAGGAGCAGATTACATCATTCCGCCCATTCCGCCCATTCCACCCATACCGCCCATGCCGCCCATTGGTGGCATTCCACCGCCAGCAGCGTTGTCTTCTGGCATATCTGCAATCACACACTCGGTGGTCAGCAGCATTCCGGCAACAGAAGCAGCATTCTGCAGAGCAGTTCTGGTAACCTTAGCAGGGTCGATAACACCAGCTGCGATCAGGTCTTCGTATTCCTCTGTAGCAGCGTTGAAGCCCATAGCTCCTTCCTGCTCTTTTACATGCTCAACGATAACGGAACCTTCACGACCAGCATTAGAAGCAATCTGGCGTACAGGCTCTTCAAGAGCGCGAAGAAGGATATTCTTACCAAGGGTCTGCTCGCCTTTCAACTCAAGAGCGGCAAGCGCCTTAAGGCATCGGATGTATGCAACGCCACCACCAGGAACAACGCCTTCCTCAACAGCTGCGCGGGTTGCATTCAATGCATCTTCAACGCGAGCTTTTTTCTCTTTCATTTCAATCTCGGTAGCTGCACCAACATTAATTACAGCAACACCGCCGATCAGCTTAGCCAGACGCTCCTGAAGCTTCTCACGATCGTAATCAGAAGTTGTATCTTCAATCTGAGTACGGATCTGCTTAACACGTGCTTCAAGTTTAGCTGCATCACCAGCACCATCTACTATGGTGGTGTTATCTTTATCAATTACGATACGCTTAGCGGTTCCGAGATCGTTAACAGTAACATTCTCAAGCTTGATTCCGAGGTCTTCAGTGATAACCTGACCACCGGTAAGGATAGCGATATCCTCGAGCATAGCTTTTCTGCGATCGCCAAAGCCTGGAGCTTTAACTGCAGCAACATTAAGAGTACCACGAAGCTTGTTTACAACGAGGGTAGCAAGGGCCTCACCGTCTACATCCTCAGCGATGATCAGTAATCCTTTACCCATCTTGGCAACAGACTCAAGACAAGGAAGAAGATCTTTCATGCTGGAAACTTTCTTTTCAACAAGCAGAATGTATGGATCTTCCATGGAAACTTCCATACGATCCGGATCGGTCACGAAATATGGAGAGAGGTAACCACGATCAAACTGCATACCCTCAACGACATCAAGAGTGGTATCCATGGATTTGGCTTCCTCAACAGTGATAACACCCTCTTTACCAACCTTGTCCATAGCCTCGGCAATAATATTACCGATGGTCTCGTCACTGTTGGCAGAGATAGTACCTACCTGAGCAATCTCTTTCTGCTCTTTGGTTGGAGTCGCAATCTTGGCAAGCTCAGCAATAACAACCTGAACACTCTTGTCGATTCCGCGCTTGATCTCCATTGGGTTACCACCAGCTGCAACAAGCTTTACACCTTCAGTGTAAATAGCCTGCGCAAGAACCGTGGCTGTAGTGGTACCGTCACCAGCTACATCAGATGTTTTAGAAGCAACCTCCTTAACCATCTGAGCGCCCATGTTTTCGAACTTATCAGCAATCTCAATCTCTTTTGCGACGGTAACACCGTCTTTGGTGATGGTCGGGGCACCAAAAGATTTATCAATAAGCACGTTACGGCCTTTCGGTCCGAGAGTTACTTTTACCGCATTCGCAAGGGTATTTACACCCTCAAGGATAGACTCACGGGCTTTCACACCGTATTTAATATCTTTTCCAGCCATTATATCATTCTCCTATTATCAATTTCTCCCGCTAACAGCGGGCAGCAAGAAGCAAAATCAAATTCTGTACGTGTACTTATTCTACAATACCGAGGATATCGTCTTCACGCATGATGAGGAAATCATCACCATCGATCTTCACATCGGTACCGCCGTATTTTGAAAAGAGAACGCGATCACCATCTTTTACCTGCAGAGCGACACGATCACCTTTATCATTCACTTTACCCGGTCCAACTGCCACAACCAAGCCTTCGGCTGGCTTCTCTTTAGCACTGTCAGGAATGATGATACCACCAGCTGTTTTCCCTTCTTCTTCCAGTCTCTTGACCAAAAGACGATCGTTCAATGGACGAATTTTCATTACTTCCTCCTACATAATTTGTGTTGATTTTCGAACGGGCCCATTGATTGGATGTGTATGGTTCCCCAATTCGCTATTTTTGCCCGATTATCGGGCGAGTATTCCAGACTGGCCAAAACAGTAAGAGCGGAACTTTAAAAATCAAGGCAGATAATGAAAAAAAATCACACCCACTTGCCGGAAGAGAATACATAACACAACACTTTGTTTTTATGTTATTTACTGCCAGAAGTGATAGATTCATCCAACCCGCACAACCCACTTGAAAGGGTCTTCCACACTGCCAGCCTGAATCGCCTGCAGCTCGTCGTAGAGGCGCTGCGACAATTGTCCGGCCTGGCCCCCATTTATGCTGTAAGTCGTATCTTTATAAAAAAGTTCTCCTACAGGCGAAATAACAGCTGCTGTACCAGTACCAAATGCTTCCTGCAAGCTACCATCGCTACTTGCAGCAATGACTTCATCGATAGAAATCTCACGCTCAACCGTAGGAATACCCCACTGCTGGGCCAGCTTCAGGACAGAATCACGAGTAATACCACCGAGAATAGACCCTTCCAGAGGAGGGGTTATCAGTTCATCTCCGATCTTGAAGAAAATATTGCTGGTTCCCACTTCTTCTATGTACTTATGTTCACAGGCATCAAGCCAAAGGACCTGAGTATACCCCGCCTTTTTAGCACGCTCGGAGGTATATAGTGATGCCGCATAATTACCTGCTGTTTTTACATTGCCGACTCCACCCTTTACAGCACGCACATGTTCGTCACTGACATAAATTTTTGTCGGATTGAAACCTTCAGAATAGTAGGCACCAACAGGGCTTAAAATAATATAAAAATAGTACTCAGTAGAAGGCCGCACTCCGAGAAAAGGCTCCACACCGATCATAGTTGGTCGAATATAGAGTGTTGACCCTTCGGTGGTTGGTATCCACTCTTTTTCCAGATACAAAAGGGCTTTCAGTGATTTCATCACCTTATCAACCGGGAGTCTGGGCATGCACATCCGAACAGCTGATGAATTCATTCTCTCAAAATTATCCTGAGGGCGGAAAAGATAGACCTGTCTATCTTTTGCTTTATACGCTTTCATTCCCTCAAAAATTGCCTGGCCATAATGGAACACCACAGATGCCGGATCAAACTCAAACTTCTGATACGGGCAGATTCGGGCGTCATGCCACCCCTGTTCACTGTTCCATTTCATCAAGAACATATGATCTGTAAAATGTTTACCAAATCCCAAGCTGTCTGGTGACGGCTTTTCCTTCTTTTGATCATTGGGTATTTTTTCCAAAGTAACTTCAAGATCTTCCCACATTATACCAATCTCCTAACCTGCACTTATTTTTCTTTTCTTAATCACCGAGAGGATATATACTTTCGGAGCAAAGGGGATTACCGCTGATATACTGAGACACGTAACACAAACAATCACGATACCTCAGTTCTCTCAACTATTGCAACAGCAATTCATAGCTTTATATGTAGGATTAACAACAGGCAGGTATGATCAACGATCCACACACAACAAAGTCGACCACCCGCCAAGCAGGGCCAATGCGTATCAAATATTTCCTGCTGGTATTTCTTGTCTCCCTCTTTTTTCTTGGTAAAGTCCTCTGGCCATTCTGGTCCATACTTGTGCTTTCTTTTCTACTTACCAACCTGTTTCGTCCAATTTATCTGTTCCTTAACAGATGGATGTCAGACAATATGGCCTCAGTTCTTACCTGCCTGCTGATTATCGCTATAGTCTTTATACCTTTGATATTTTTTATCGGTTCACTGGCCAACGAAGCTCTCAGTCTCTACAACTGGGGTCGGGACAGTCAGGTGGGCATGAAAGTTCAGCAGTACCTGCAGGAAAGTGAACAGGTCGTGCGATTACAGCAATATATGGCAGGATTCGGCTTTGATTTCAAACCTACCCTCATCATCGACTTTTTCTCCTACGTCGCAAAAAAAGGTGGTTTGCTTCTGTATAGCCAGGCAAGCGGCTGGGCAGCCAACATCATGCAGTTTGTCTTTTCATTTTGTATGATGATACTGGTAATATTCTTCCTCCTGATAGATCAGCCGAAACTGATGGAATATATTATTCGCCTATCACCTCTTCCTGATGATGAAGACAGATTACTGTTAAGAAAATTTGAAGAAATTGCCAATGCTATCTTAAAAGGCAATGGTATTTGTGGACTGATTCAGGGTATTTTGGCGGGCGGAGTCTTTTCAGTTATGGGGCTTAACTCTCCTCTCCTATGGGGATGTATTATGGCCATCCTTGCCTTTTTGCCTATTTTTGGCATCGGCCTGGTCATGGTACCTACTGCGATCATCCTGGCAATTAATGACAACATTGCCGGCGGAATCTTCATGTTTGTTTTCTATCTGGTTCTCTCTTTTTGTATGGAGTATCTCGTCAAACCCAGAATGGTTGGACGCCAGGTTAAAATGCACACACTGCTTGTTTTTCTCGCAATTATTGGCGGACTCAGTGTTTACGGCGTGCTGGGGATCATTTATGGCCCGCTCATTATCACCGCATTCCTCACCTTGTCAGACATTTATTTGAAAAAATATGACCACTACATTCAGCGATCATAAGCGCTGAAGCAACAAAAAAGGTAGGCTTACGACAAGGGGAGCTGGACCACAAACCTCGCTCCCCCAAGCGGTGAGGACTCCACTACGATTTGCCCCTGATAGTGCTCAACAATCCTCTTAACGCTGTAAAGACCAACACCTGTGCCATCTTTGCTACCCGGAGCCTGGTAAAACTCCTCAAAGATTTTCTTTCGAAAAGGTTCTGCCACACCACAACCATCATCATCCACCATAAACCGAACATTTCCACCATCACAGTCCAGGCATATATTGACTTGTGACTTTGCATATTTACCAGCATTACCTATGAGATTTTCCAGCAGTGATCGTAGCTTACCAATATCTCCGTAGTACATTATCGTCCCGTCATTCTGATCGTAATCGCTTGGGTCCTGCCCATTCAATTTCAATGTAATATTATCAACATACAACGCGGGTTGACAATTTTTACTGACTGAACAGAGGAGCTCTTTAACATCAAACGGCTCTTTGTCAAAACTGAGTTTCATTCGCTTAGCCCTAAGACTTCGGGATGTCTGGTCAATTACTGTGCCAAGCTTCTTCGTTGCTTCGTGAATTTCCTGCACATAAAGAGTAATTTTTTCGTCTGGAAGTTTTTCTCTTTTCTTTAATAGCCTGGAAAAGCCAATAATTGGCACCAGAGGACCTTTCAAGTCATGAATCAATACAGAAATAAAGCGTTCCCTTTGATCATTCATCTCCCCCGTGCGCAACTCAATCAGTTCTTCCAGATGATACCTGTACTCTTCCAGTTCATCCTCATTGGCGTCAAGTTTTTCAACCATCCGATTTATGTGGCCTGCCAGCTGCCCTATTTCATCTTCCTGATCAAGCTCTATCCTGGTGCTGAAGTCACCTCCAGCAATCTTGTCAACTTGCTTAGAAATTTCTCCCAGAGGACCAACAATACCAGCAGTTATCGCGGCTACGGAAAAAAGACCAGCACCAATAGCCAGGACATTTATCATGGCCATAACAGACTTTGTTCGCATATAATTGTCCCTGGCTTCAACCATGGCAACTTCAGCCAGGTTCCTCTCCATCTGGACCAGTTGCTCAAGAGCATCCAGTAATCCCCATTGGTGATTACGAACCTCTGCCTGCAAGATCTGCATACCTTCCCACGGACTGGCACCATTTGCATCGCTTATCGTCCGCCACAAGCTGAAAGTAATCTCACCACTTTGAATCACCTCATTAATCAGTTTCTTTTCCTCTTCTGTCTGCTCAGACCCCAGAAGCTGCTCCTGATAGTACATGTATTTCTCGACACACTCTTCAAAGCGGGCATGTTCACGATCTTTATCCTCAATTCCCGCAACAAGCAGGATATTCCGAACGACAACAGCTCCATGCCTGGCAAGAAAACGCATATCCTGAGCCACCTGTAATCGTTGAAAATGCCTGCCTACGATATTGTCAAGACTGTCCTTAATGCTGTTGAGTCCTTTAACTTCAACAATAGCGAGGACAAGCATCATCGTTAAAATCACCCCAACAACTCCACCAATCCTGGTGGCAATACTGTATCGTTTAAATAACATACCCTACATACATAGTCAGATGAGAAAAGATGGAAAAGTGCCTAAATTTGACCCAGCAGTACCTCACTTGAAAGCTTAGGCCAAATACCACTCACACAGCGCAAATACTTCTAACGCTAAAATGGAGCACAGTCAACGGCAAAACAGCCATTTTACAATACTCTTAGCGGATCAGTGAAATAGATTTCGGAAAATGTTCGATGCCGAAAAGAACACACAAGACATGTTTACGTAAAAGAAATACTTCCACTTAAAAGTGGGGAGTGCAAAAGAGATAGGACAGCATATTCATTTGGTATTGTTTGAATTTTAAGACGTGTTTCGTTTACCGGTGTACGTATCAAAGTGCAAAATCTATAGGTATAACATCCCAGTACAAAACGGTATCCTCGCCCCAGGTTACGGCTCGAACTTTACTGTCCTGTGAAACAACGATACCAAGGACACCTTGTAGTTTTTTGCAGAGAAAGTAGCAGGAACGATGGCGTGTACCAACACTTTCAATCCGCTCAATGTGACGACTTATACCCTCAGGATCCAGAGCTTTAGAGACATGTTGTCCCATTTCATAATTTCCTTGAATGAAACCGCCAAAGCCAATAAGCTCGGGCCCTTCGGTTGTAACAACAGCGCCATCAACGCCTGTAAGTCGAGCCACAAAACGGGCGTACTTAAAGACCTGTTCATCCAGCTGTGCCAAGCGTTTCCCCTGAAGGGCCACGTAGTCATCCCAGCCCGCCACATACTCAGGCCCATAAAGCCTTCCGCATATAGTAGCCAACGCCTGCATAATCTCCAGGATCAGTGTTTTCAGCTGAACATTAGCTCCACCTTCAGCAAAGCGGTATTTAATAGAAATATAGGGATTATCTTTAGAGATAATATTTTCCATGCCCGCCGGAAATGAGAGTATCATTCCACCGTGACCTGATCTGCGGACAGTGCTAATAACATGCTTGAAAAATTCAAGATACAGTTTGCCCACAAAAGAAGGGTCAATCCGTGCCCACTCATTCTTCACCATAAGCGGATTCTGGGCGTGTATTGATGCCAACTGGGCCTGAACTTTTGAAAATCTAGCATTCACCCAGTTTGATTGAAAGACATTCATTGAAGGGGATATGATTTTTCCTCCGGTGAGCTGCACAAGAATTTCCAGGCCGCGAAAAACAGTTAATCTACCAGGCCCCACTATATTGAGACCTAATGCATTGGGAAGAGGGGCCGCCTGCTTGCTGCCACCATGAATGACCTGAGTCCAGCGTGAACCCGAATGAATAAGGCCCCAGATCTGCAACCCTTCATTTTCACGGTAACGAACACCTACCATTGAATTATTGAAATTGATCGACGGTACAAGTTTAAGTAGTTCGTAGGTGTTATAGGGCCTGGCCTCAGAGAGCCTCAGAGTAAAAAAACCTTGTAATAACCCCTCTTGCACTCCAAATTCTTCAGGTTCAGCAAGCATTAAACGAAAACTTATTTCTCTCCGTTCCTCTTGCATCTGGCTGGCTTGGTAACAAGTTGAAATCAACTTCTCCAACACTTTACTATCTGGCAAAGAACGCTTTTCGACATCAGCTTCAGCATTGATTGGAGGCCTTCTCCATTTTTCCAGAAGGCTTATGACAAGATCCTGAGGGTATTTATGAATCATATTGGAGGATTCTCACTTCTCGTAAAGATCAGAGGGGAAATATCTGCTATACTCTTTTCGCTAATAATAAATAATACTATTAAGATATTACATTTTTATGCCAAATTATATGTTTTCTGCCCATATTTCTTTTTTTTCTTCATTTTACCTAAAAAAACATTCCCGACACTCCACCTTACCAACCCACATTTCCTGTTCATTTTGAACTCATATATGCTTTTATAATGCACCAGTGTCAGTGATTTTACACTTTTTGAATACTACTTCTTTTGTTTTTTCCTCAATTCCAACTAGCACAGCCAGAGTCTTTGTATTTACCTGCTTTTACAATTTTTCCTGATCAACTCCTATTATTTTAAACACCGTTCTTTCCCCAACCTTGCAGGGCTCATAAACATGATTACCATATGGGAAAAATTATCAACAACACCTCCCTTTAACCCGGCAATCCACAATGAACCAACATGTCCCCAGCCTCTCTCTGGATGCTCTCCATTTTGATAACGCCTTTGTACGTGAACTACCAGCAGACCCAATTACCGAGAACAATAGACGCCAGGTAAACGGTGCCTGTTTTTCTAAAGTCCTTCCAACCAACGTTACAGACCCCAGTGTAATCGCATATTCCCGCGAAGTTGCTGACCTGCTTGATGTTGATAGTGCATCCTGTCAATCCCGGCAATTCGCTGAGGTATTCTCAGGCAATGCTCTTCTTACAGGCATGGACCCGTTTGCCATGTGCTATGGTGGTCATCAGTTCGGCAGCTGGGCTGGACAACTAGGAGATGGGCGAGCAATCAACCTTGGTGAAGTGATCAATCAACAAGGACAACGCTGGGTATTGCAGTTAAAAGGTGCTGGTCCAACTCCTTACTCGCGCAGGGCAGATGGCTTAGCAGTGCTCCGTTCTTCCATCCGGGAATTTCTCTGTAGCGAGGCTATGTACCACTTAGGAGTCCCAACTACAAGAGCTCTGAGTTTGGCATTAACAGGGGAGCTCGTATTGCGTGACATGTTCTATGATGGTCACCCGGCAACAGAACCTGGGGCAATTGTCTGTAGAGTTGCACCATCGTTTATACGGTTTGGGAATTTTGAAATTTTCACTTCGCGGGGGGATACAGCTCTCCTTAAACAACTGGTCGATTACACCATACGTACAGACTTTCCACATCTTGCCCCACACTCATCGTCTGTCTATCTTGAGTGGTATTCTGAAATATGCAATAGAACCGCAGAGATGATAGCCCACTGGATGAGAGTAGGTTTTGTCCATGGAGTAATGAATACCGACAATATGTCAATTCTGGGCCTAACCATCGATTATGGACCATATGGGTGGGTTGAAAATTATGACCCTAAATGGACCCCAAACACCACAGACAGTAACGGACGCCGCTATGCATTTGGCAATCAAGCCTATATAGGACTTTGGAACCTGACACAGTTAGCCAATACTCTTCACCCGCTTATCGGCGATGCTGAAGCTCTGCAGGAAACACTCGACACACACTATCGGCAACATTTCCTTACAACCTGGCGCACAACTATGGCCGCCAAACTGGGCCTGGAAGAGTACATTGAAGAGCACGATGAAACACTGATTAATGATCTTCTTGACATACTTGCCACTGTCGAAACAGATATGACCATTTTTTTTAGACAACTTGCTAAAATTGAGAGTAAAGGGGCAAAAGATGACGACACTGCAATCCCAGAACCACTACTGGATGCCTACTACCAGCCTGATCAACTTGACAGCAATTACAGAGGAAAACTGAGCAGCTGGTTACTCAAGTACCGCCAACGCCTCAACTACGGCCAATCAGACAGCCTTCAGCGCATAGCTCTTATGAATCGCACCAACCCCAAATACGTTCTTCGTAACTATCTGGCCCAAGTTGCTATTGAACGTGCCGAGAGCGGTAACTACAGCCGGATCCATGAATTACTTGAACTGCTTCGTTACCCCTATGATGAACAACCAGAAAAAGAACAGTTTTATAAGAAGCGTCCCGAATGGGCCCGAGATAAGGCGGGTTGCTCGATGCTATCCTGAAGCTCCTGAGTGACACGGTACAGGTTGTACCACCAAATAAAGAGAATGTATCAGAGTAATAAGGCTACCGACAAGGAAACAGCCGACAACAACGTCGAGAGAACAATAGCAGCTGACGCCAGTTCTGTATCGCTGTTCATCTGAGAAGAGAGCACATAAATGGCCGTGGAAGCTGGCAGGCAGAAAAATATCATACCAACCTTAAACTCAACTCCAGCTACCCCTGAAAGTTTGTATGCAGCATAGCCAAGAAATGGCAAAATCAGCAATTTCAGGAACGCAGCCAGACAAGAATTGAGCAGATGTTTCTGTATTCCGGTAAAGGTGAGTGCGCCGCCGATGGAGATAAGTGCCATCGGCAGAGTAACCATCGACATCAGCCGAAGAGTGTTATCGATGAAAGCGGGAAAAACTCCCACTGTTCGGGAGTAGATAATGCCGGCTAGACACCCTAGTATTAATGGATTTGCAGCAAGTGCCTTCACCAAAAGCTTCAGCCTGCCTCTCACCGCCAGCTTTTCCCCAGAAAACCAGATGAGCGTCGATACGGCAAAGACATTGATCAAAGGGATAATCAGGCTGATCAATATCCCAAAGACAGCCACACCCTTTTCCCCCAGACTGGTAAGAACAACAGCAACTCCAATATAGGTGTTAAACCTGTAACAGCTCTGGGAAAAAGAACCTGCCTGGAAATCACCTACCGGAACGACACGAATAACCAGAGTGGAAACAACAAACATCAGCAGGATTACGAGAATGGTGACGCCCAGAAAATTCCAGTCAACAGCTACCCCATGAGAGGCGCCACCGATCTTATAGAAAAGCATTACAGGGAAGAAAATATAATAGATCAGTCTGTCAGATTGTCTGAGGAACGTGGCGTTGGTCAATCCCCGACAATTGAGAACAACACCGAGGACAACCAGTGTGAACACTGGAAATAATGAGTTAAGGACAATCACAGAACGTTGTGACCTTTAAAAAAAATCTGTCTAGCAGAATTCATCGAGCCCCAGTACGGTAGTACTCTTGATGGTTTCAAGCACAAACGAGGTACGAATATTCTGGATGCCAGGAATGGCAGTCAGCTTTTCATTAATAAACGTAGTATAGCTTGGCATATCCCTCACAGCTACCTTTAACAAAAAGTCTACATCGCCTGTTAACTGGTAACACTCCTGCATCTCTTCAAGAGCTTCCAATTTAGCTTTTACGTCTTTTAATGATGTTATCTGGTTGAGACTAACAGAAATGATAATGATTGCGAGCAACCCAAACCCCGCCTTTTCCCTGTCGATCAATGCCGCATATTGACGAATCATCCCAGATGCTTCCAGCCGTTTAACCCGCTCAAGCATGGCTGGCGGCGAGATACCAATCTCAGCCGCAAGTTTGGAGTTGGTTATCCTGCCATTCTGCTGCAATATATTCAAAATTTTCTTATCAGTCTTATCCATAGTCACCTTCCCATCACCTTAAAAAAAAACACGCTCAAAGAATTTCCATTGTAGTGAATTTTATTCACTCTTCCAAGGAAAATACTTAATTACATTCAGCGACTTCGAGCTGACAACAGACATCAGCGATTAATCACCCGTTGACAATGAGTTAATAAAATAATATAAATACACTTCACGATCGAACAAAAAGTGGCACTGATCACTTTTTGTGTAACTTTATTAAACCATATGTAATTGTAATGCTTTCAAACCGTAACTTAACTGCAGTAGAAAAAATTGTATCATCTTTCCGGAATACGCTCTCTACACAAGGGCTGGAAATGGTGACAGCTGCAGTTTCAATATTGTGTGTATACTTTGTGCCCATGGGTGAGGTTACCGATCTTGCCTTTGATAATAACGTAGTGCTCTTCTTCCTCTTGATAATCTTTGCTTTGAGCATTGCTGATGGTTTGCGTGGATTCACTCGCAACGGCTCCAGCCGCACTCCATTCGCTCATGACAATTCGGGTTATCCTCCTCTTTTCTACGACATTCAGCTTGGCATTTCAGCCTCGCTCATGGGCATTTTCTTTAATAACAGCAGAGCGCCAGTTCAGCTGGCACTGGCGCCCCCGCAAATAACGATCTAAAAGCTGAAATCACCTAAACTGGTGGGCACTTCGGACTACCTCCTTCTCCTGAAAACCTGGTGAAATCTATATTAAGAACGAGCAAAGCCAGAGCAATGGAAAACATTCCTGCCAGGGTTCCCAGATCTGGTGACTCATTATCAAGTAACATCCAGCTCAAACAAGCACCAGATAAGGGGATCAGAAATTTCCAGACATTCAATTCCGAGACCAGCACACCATCTCGTTTTAGCAGCATAAACCAGATAGAAAACGCTGCAGCTGAGAGAAAACTCAGCCATCCAAGTGCACAATAGTATTGAAACGGATAGTGCACGACTACCCGCTCTTCGGTAAAGAACGACAATATCAGCAAGAATCCTCCACCAAAAAATAACTGAAAACTGTTTAAAACCAGTGGAGGTATTGTAGCTGTTCTTTTAGCCACCATCAGATTAGCAACTGCAGATGAAATATTAGAAAGCATCAGCAGACCTATCCCAAAAAGCTCCTGCCTCCCTTCAATTGTCAGCTCACCCCGAGTTGAAGCAATAATAGTCACACCTGTTATTCCCAGTGCGATACTGAGAATTTTACGGACCGTCATCTGTTCAGCTCTGGACACAAAATGAGCCACGATTGCAATAACAAGTGGTTGTGTCCCGATGACAATGGCAGCAATTGCGCCTGGAAGAAGATCTAAGCCAAGATAGAATAATGAATACAGGAGGGTTGTCTGAAAGAAGGCAACGAAGAGCATCAGGCGAAGACTACCTCGCACATGGGTGAAAACCATTTGTAAATTGCCACAAAACAGCAATACCAGAAGTCCGGCAATCATAAACCTTACCCCGGCAAAATGTAGAGGGGTTGTATATTGCAGACCAATCTTGATTCCGGCAAAGGCAGACGACCAGAGCAAACAGGCTATAATGGCCATCAATGTAGTACTACCAAACAATTTGGCCATGTTCTCCCTTTACGTCAGAAAGGAACAGATCTCAAAAGGTCCCCTCTGCCTACTAGTCATCGATGCTACGCTATGGATTCTACAAGAATGCACGTATTACCTGTTAATATAGACTACTACGACTTACTGGCGAAATTTTTGAAGCTAACATCATCTGAACTATCAAGAAATCTTGGTCTGGCATTCAACGAGCATTCTCGAACTGTTATCAAGAAGAGAGCGGTTTCATTCTGACGGTAAAATGTCGAAGGACATTGCTCTGCTCTACTATTTGGTAACCCGGGAGTAAACTCTTCTGGTTATTCAGCTCAATGATAAGCTCAGCGAGATAATCCACGTGACTCTGTGTATAGACCCTTCGTGGAAAAGCTAGCCGAACCAGCTCCTGAGGAGCAGCTATTTCCGTACCATCCGGCTGCAAACCAAACATCACCGAACCAATTTCCACCCCACGCACACCCCCAAGCAGATACAGTCCGTTGTTGAGACTCCAGGCAGGATAATGCTGCCATGGGATATGGGGTAACATCCCTCTGGCATCAATATATAATGCATGCCCACCGGTGGGCCGGATAATTGGAATCCCCGCTTCCAGCAGTTTATCTCCCAGATACTCTATGGAGCGGACCCGGTATTCGAGATACCCTTCATCCATAGCCTCATAGAGCCCTATAGCAATGGCTTCCATGTCATAGCCAGCCATACCGCCATAAGTGGGAAAGCCTTCCATGAGAATCTCAAAACTCCGGCACTGGTCTGCAAGTTCTGAGTCATTCATGGCAAGAAATCCACCGATATTGGCCATACCATCTTTTTTCGCACTCATGGTGCAACCATCGGCATAACTGAAGAGTTCCCTGGCGATGTCGATGATGGGCACAGTCGCGTAACCCTCTTCCCGCGCCCTGATGAACCAGCAATTCTCTGCAAACCGACAGGCATCAAGAAAAAATGGTATGTTATGGCCTCTCGCGAGTTTACTCACCTGGCGAATATTGGCCATACTTACTGGTTGACCACCCCCTGAGTTATTGGTCACCGTCATCATGATAATAGGGATCTGTTCGGCCCCCACCTGATCAATAAAAGCTGCTAACTTCTCAACATCCATATTCCCCTTAAATGGATGCAGCAGGGCCGGCTCTCGTCCCTCGGCGATGACAAAATCACGTGCTTTTGCACCGCAATTTTCCACATGGGCACGGGTAGTGTCAAAATGCGTATTATTGGGGATACTTTTCCCAGCTCCGGCAATACTATGAAAAAGAATATGCTCGGCCCCCCGCCCTTGATGAGTAGGCATAACATGTGAAAAACCGGTAATATCCCGCACTGCTTCTTCAAACTTGTAATACGATCTGGCTCCAGCATAAGATTCATCACTGGCCACCATACCAGCCCACTGCCGTGAGGACATGGCCCCGGTCCCGCTGTCAGTCAGGAGATCAATAAGTATGTCTTCAGCTTTTAAAAGGAATGGGTTATAGCCTGCTGCCTTGAGTAATTCATGCCGTTTTTCGGCTGTTGTGAAGCCAAGCGGCTCCACCGACCGTATACGAAACGGCTCAACGATGGTTCGGGGAATGAATGTGTCAAAATTCATGGCCACCTCCATGTGTGGTCATTGCCGGAATAGCGTCCGATTAAACAACGTAAAATCACTCTTAAACAGAACGTCTGCCACAAAGATTCGACAACTGTAATTTTTTACTACGATAACAGAAAAAACAGGCCGTTTACACCAGACCAGGAGAGCACCAGCCCTGTGCTGACCATGCAGCCTATACTCAGAAAGCTGTGAACGATATTCTCACGCTTCTTCTCCTGATACCCCAACACGTATGCAACTATTACCCCGGTTAACATACCACCGCCATGCCCCCAGTTATTGATTCCGGGAACAAGAAAACCAAACAGAAAAATCCCCAGTGCCCACCCCCCTATCTGGCTGTACACTGCATTCCCATAAGTTCCACCACGGCTTTTACCATAGTATAGAGCTGCACCAATCAATCCACAAACTGCTGCTGATGCACCAATAGTGAAGCGAACCCCAAAAAAGGAGGAGATAAGATACCCGCCAATTCCGCTCAAAGTATAAATGGCAAACATCCTGCTTGCACCATATTCTCGGATGATGAGTGGCCCAAGCTGATACAGAGCGATCAAATTGAAGACGATGTGCAACAGACTGCCGTGCAGATAATTCGCAGAAATTAATGTCCACCAGCGATGAAGATGAAACAGGGGGATTGTACCACTGGAGCCAAGTACCAGCAGACTGTTATTGCTGGGAGAAAGGAAGTTGAAAGGACTGCCGGAAAGGTGTGTAGGAAAGTCAATGAAGACGGAGAAGGCGAACATTGCAATGTTACAATACAGTATGAGCTTGAGTATTCCTGCACCGTCACCACCAATATTGCGAGTAAAGAAATTATCCTTCCACAGTGACCCCGGCTTGGTCAATCCACAATGTGGGCAAACAGGAGCAGATCTACCCACCAACCGCTTACAGTTAGGACAGAGCAAGGAGCTACGTTTTGATGATACATTCATGATTGTAAATATTCCTTATATGTCTAAGTACTCACGTAGACTTTTTCACGTGTTTATATGGATTTTTTCGATACATAGCACTTGGCCGGCCACCAATATAGATCCCTTCCAGATAGGATAGTTTCCGCGGTAATTGACCAGGAGTCCCCCGGGCAACGAGAAAATCTGCCGCGCACCCTTTTTTAATAACGCCCATCCCATCCAGCCCCAACAGCTCAGCTCCGATCGAAGTAGCACTTTGCACGGTCTCAGCAAGGGAAAATCCAGCTTTCATGAATAGCTTCATTTCCTCAAATACCGATTCACCATGCAGTACCCCCGGGCTCCCAGCATCGGTCCCCAAGGCCACGGTCACCCCAAGTTCTCTGGCCAGGCGAAGTTGCTCTAACTGGTGCTGCATATTTTTCGTAGCCACCTCAGAACCGGCAAAATTCCTGTCATGATCCAGAATTTCCGCATACGCTTTCATGGTGCAAACGGTCGGTACCCAAACACAGCCATACTCTGCCATCAATGCAAGGTTCTCCTTTCCAACAAAAAAACCATGTTCAATGGAATGACACCCTGCCTCAATAGCCTGCTGAACCGGCTGCCTCCCGTTGGCATGAACCATGATTTTTTTTCCATCGTGTCTGGCTGCCTCAACCAATTTTCTGATTTCAGCAAGATCAAACTGCGGTTTAGTCTCTTTACCAAACTCAGCTAAACTGTTTAGCCCGGAATTAACGAGCTTCACATAATTCCCCTGTACTCCTTGATTCTGATACGCCTCTACCAGAGACTGACCTTCAGCTGGGAATGTACCAATAAGGCTACCATATCGACCTTTGCGGTATAAGGCTTTCCCAGGTGTCATAACGTGAACAGGAAGTGTATCCGCATTCGAATTCTGCAAATACCTGTTTACACAATTACCCCTATCTCCACCATCACGTACAGCGAGAACACCATGCCCGAAAAGCAGATCAAGGTGTCGGGAAATCACAAGATCAAGTTCATCACACCCGGCAATTAGCTGTTGTTCACGAACCTGCTGATTCATGCTTCCGGACATGGCCAGATGTAAATGACTGTCAACAAGTGGCGGAATTATTGTGGCAAAAGAAAGGTCTGTCAATAACGCGGTATCAGGTGCATCAACCGGATCAAACGGTTCAAGACCTGTAATCATACCTGAGGAAACAGCTATCAGCACATCCTGCTGAATAGCCCCTCCTGTTCCGTCAATCATCCAGCCTGCGCGGATATAATGTGTGTCAGCCATGAAGCAGCACCCCTTTATAACTTATCAGATATCGCGAACATTGTATTTTCAGAAACATATTACCTTACTATAGTAAGCACTACTGAGCTGTTTCAAGGTTTGGCAAAAGCATCAATTACTCTTTTCTCTAGAAATATTCTTCTTTAACTCGAGAGCTGCTTTACGATAGCATGTAGTTGTAAGTGTATGTCAGGAAAGAGGTAGATACATTAAGAATGTTTACGGATACTACATTACACAACACGAGGAGGAAAGATGCAAAACGATTACACCAAGGCACATTTTGATTTCGACACCCTCCCCTGGCTGACAAGTCCAAGAAAACAACTTGAGCTTACGGGTGTGGCATTGGGACTGATCAAAATACCACCCAACGAAGGTTACACCTTTACTCACACTCACAGGGAGCAGGAAGAGGTGTATATCGTCATAGACGGAAGCGGTGTTATTGCAATAAACAACAATCTCGTGGATATTGGCAGCGGAGATATCATCCGGGTTTCTCCCAGCTCACGACGTGCCATTAAAGCGCATGCCAAAGGCCTGTTCATTATCTGCGCGGGCGCCATCCCCATGGGATTTCCTAAAAATCATAATTCGCGCTATATGATTGATGATGGCGTTCCCAACTACGATGACATTCCGCCATGGTATCAGGGACAAAATGAAATTGTAGAAAGGAACAACACATTAAAGGCAAGAATGGAGAAGGCACGTCGTAAGAGGGAAAAATAAACGGAAATGATTCAGATAAAATGACACTGCAATTGTCAGCTACACACGATATCAATACACAGACGTTCCAAGCGCTTTCTAGACTCCTGAGTTTCGGCAATCAGTAAACTGAGACGGCCGTAAGATCCGCCACTCTCTAACGATGCCAGCACCACCTTCTGGTCTGCACAGATATACCATGTGCAGATAAAGGGCCGTCTGTTCCGTGGTATTAAGCAGCCATTCTTTCCCAGATTAACACAACTAAAATCTCCACCTCTATGCACCTGCCGCTCTGGTATCACCCCATCTGCAAGTTTGATATAGAGCAGATCGCGCAAATCGTACCAGACCGTTGCCGTCCGGCAGCACACCTGTTGGCAGTCAATACAGGTATCAGCACAGAGTTGTTCCATCCGGGAATCAATGTCTACATAATTATGCTGAATATTCTGTACCAGCTCCTGAATCTGTACCGCCTTCTCGCCTAAACTGGAACAGATCTGGTTTACCGACAATTGCACTTCTGCCCATTCACTGGTGGTCAGCCATGGGATTGGATGAGGTCCGGCTGGTTGTTTTATCGTCACGATCATGCCTTCTACTTAATACAACAATCTGTGACGTATATTTTTAGGGGCATGTGCACCAAGAGAGGCCAAAACAAAGGCCAGCAATACAGCTGGCAGCACTGGTAGCAAACCATGCATTGCAGCGCCGAGCAAAAGACACTTGCCCAGGGTCACAATCCCCGAAAACTCACGGTAGAGTTGACGATGGCGGAGCCATTCAGTAAATATCAGTATAAGACCGGTGACAACTGCAAGAATTGTGTAAGCAAACGGAAACTCACCCACTCGGTTTAAAAGGTAGGCAGTAAGGAAAACTGCTGCCCCTATCTGATGAAGCGTTCTCACAACAATTGAAAGTGACAGTACAAAAAATGACCGTTCTCCTATTCTTCCAAGCTTCTGTGTTCTATTCTTTGTCTGGATTTCTTTCATGCAGGATTTTATTCTCCGGAAAACGCTACATTCTGTTGAGCGAGTGAAACGGAAGTAGAGATAATACAAATTAACATGTCGCTTTCGACATCCTCGATAGTTCATCGGTCTTGTCCATAACAACAATAACATCTCGAGAATTAAATATTACATGAGGCCCCAGGTTAAAAACCATCTCCCCCATTTCGCTGAATGGCCACAATAATAACTCCAAAGCTCTGGTGGAGATTACTGCTAACAACGGTTTCCCAAAGAAGGAGACGTTTCTGATATATCGCCTCTTCCATCTACAAGCCGAGTTCGTTATACATCATGGCCTGATCGAGAAAATCATCCACTGACAGTATCCAAGGAAAATTACCACGGAAAACTATCCAATGCCATGGCTTTCAGAGCTTGGCACCAGATGAGATAACGCCTCACACATTTGAGCACGTCACTTTTTATAATACTAAAGCTACTTACACGCTATTGCCTTAAACAGTGCTCCAATCGTATAATCGGAAGTTTTCACATTTGTCATCCCGACACACTCAACCTCTCTGAACCCGGCACTCTCTATCAAACTTACCTGGTCTCGCACGGAGACCGCTCCACCTATTCATTGAGCCCAAGAATCAACCCCAGCTGCCAGTCGAGACGGCACCTCCTTTTCCAGTACAATATCTGCGAACTGCAGCTGTCCTCCTGGCTTCAATACTCTGAAGATTTCCATGAAAAGAGTATTTTTTGATGTAGAGAGATTTATAACTCCGCTGGAAATCACCACATCGAATGTACTGTTCTCATAAGGTATTTTCTCGGCATCTGCCTGCAGAACCTCAATATCTGTAATACCCAGTTCTGTAAAATTTTCCCGTGCCCGCTGCAACATCTCTGGTGTAATATCTATCCCACAGACTCTGCCTGCACTACCTACAGTACGCGATGCAACAATCAGGTCAAAACCGGCTCCGCAACCTATATCGAGTAAGGAACTTCCAGTCTTGATAGGTTCAATACAAAAAGGATTTCCCACTCCACAAAATGCGTTCATCAATTCAGATGGGATATCCGCGATCATAACTTCGTCATAACCTAAAGAAATAGCCCCAGCCCTACCGGTTTTATATCTGAACAATCCTTCTGCAGATTTTGCAACAGCAGCATATTTCGTTTTAATTGCCTCATGGAGAGTCAGTTGTTCTTTCAGGGTGAACACCGGCCCCCCTACTTGGCTTCCTCGCGTATGAGATATATTCTCGGGCTGTACCGACAAACTGACGGTCTTTTCTTTTGGAGTTCAAGCACCTGATTTCAAATCACACTTCAGAAAATCACCCATTCACGCCCCCCTTCATTTTCAGATTGAATGAAACATCTACTTTATCAATATAATATAGCGACAATGCGGAAACGCTATCTTAATGATAACAGTAATGTTACCTGGAGAATTCTCTTTCGCAAAATATTCAACATTTTGACGAATTTGCGAAAACCCTGTATAGAGTATAAATTAAAAGATTGTAGGGCACTGCACGTTAACAGATTAGGAGAAAGGAATGAAGAGAACTGTAGTTCTAATGGCCAGCCCGAGATTGCAGAGCAATACCGACATGCTGGCAAATAAAATAATCGAGGGCATCAAATCAACGGGCTCTGCTGATGATATTATTGAACAAATCGACCTCGTAGAAATGCAGGACTATGTATGCTGTGCCTGTGGCCGCTGTCGTGCTGCTGGAGAATGCCTGCAATTCCCACAGGTAACCGATAAACTCGAAAAGATAAAGGCTGCTGATGGTATTGTTATCGCCACACCAGTCTGGTGGCTTGCCCCATCGAGCTATCTGAAAATATTTATGGATCACTGGGGAGCATTCCTGCAACCTGACTACAGCTCAAGGATAGCTGGTAAACGAGCCGTAGTAGCGGCCTGCTGTGGCAACCCTGATGTCAACCTTGCTGAAAAAGTGTGTGATGACCTCGGCCAGATTCTCTCATTTCTCGGTGTTACAGTGGTCGGCAGCCTAAGTGTTAAGGGTGTCGCAGACTATGGAGCAATCGCCACTGATAGCAAAAGCTTGCAGAGCGCGTTTGAACTGGGAGCTGCCCTTTATACCAGATAGGCAACAATCTTTTATAATAGGTAGCAACGAGAAAGCCGAACATTTCATCATGAGAATGTTCGGCTTTTTCTCTTCATAGCGATAGACGAGCAATTTTTCAGAATGGCCATATAGCTACTCAACACACGCGTTACTCACCAGCAGATTGCTTAAACCTCTCCATTTGTGCCTCAAGCCCGATCACCTGATCTACCGGCAGAACAAAGGCAATACCAGTCCCAGGTTTTTCAAATTTCCCTGTTCGGCCTATGGTTTCCAGAACGGTCTGAACCAGGTGTTCTTCCAGAAGAAACATGATTATATCCGTCTGCGCTTCCAGGCTTAGCCCGAAGAATGTCTTTGCCTCCCGTATACCTGTCCCGCGAGCTGGGATGATCGTTGCACCGGTAGCTCCTGCAGCTTTTGCCGAATCAACGATTTTATCGGTCAGGGTCGTTTTAACCGAGGCAAGGATAATTTTAAACTTCATTTCACTTCTCCTTTTCTGGATTTCGTAGTGTTGCGGGTACTCAGCCATTGGGCACACTGGGCATAAGCAAGCACTGCAATAATAGGAAACAGGCTGGCAAAAGCGATCAACCCAAAACCATCAATCGCAGGGTTTCGACCCGGAACCGATGCCGACAAACCCAGGCCAAGAGCTGCAACAATAGGGACTGTTACGGTGGACGTCGTCACTCCACCAGAATCATATGCAAGCGGAATTAATGATTTTGGCGCAAAGAATGTCTGTATTATAACGATAATATAGCCCACAAGAATATAGAGATACAGTGGAGTCCCAGTTATTATCCTGAACACTCCCAGAGTAATACCAAAGGCCACACCAATAGCCACAGTAATGCGTAACCCCCATTCACTGATGGCACCACCAGAAACCTCTCTGGCCTTGAATGCCACTGCTATAAGTGAGGGCTCAGCAACCGTTGTAGCAAATCCGATAGTGGCTGCAAAAAAATAAATCCAGCCATAGACTTTCCAGTCTGTCAAGTCAACAGAAGCTGCATTTCCCTGTAAAAAGATTGGGTTAGTCAATTGCTCGGCCATGATTTTTCCAAGTGGAAAAAGTGCATCTTCAAGTCCGGTCAAAAAGAGTGTCAAGCCAATAAGTACATATAAGCCACCCACCAGGATCCGTGGCAAATTGGGAAGAGGTTGTCTGAGCACAACCAATTGGAAGAAACCAAACAGCAGGACAATTGGCACAAGATCCCGACTGGTAGCAAGTAGAGTTCTAAGAAAATCAAGTGTTACTTCTAGCATAACCCTCCCTATATCCCAAAAAACACTACGCCGTAAATCATGACAAAGATCATTGGCAACAATGAAGCAAAGGCTATCAAGCCAAATCCATCCAACAAAGGGTTTCGACCACGGATTACTGTCGCAAGCCCAACTCCCAGAGCAGTCACCAAAGGTACAGTGATCGTAGAGGTTGTCACACCACCTGCGTCGTAGGCTATCCCTATAATCTCTGCGGGAGCAATAGTGGTAATAAGCATCACCAGAATATAGCCCCCAATAATCAAATAGTGAATTGGCCAGTTGAGCAGAATCCGCAGCACTCCCAGCAAAATAGCGAAGCCAACGGAAAATGCCACAGTCATCCTGAGACCAAACGCATAGGAGGCTAATATTTTGGGATCATCTGCCAGGAGTCCACCTTCCATGGCAATTTTTGCAGCTTCCCGAGATATGGCAATCAACGCGGGTTCTGCTACAGTGGTGGAAAACCCGAGAGCAAAGGCGAAGATTAAAAGCCAGAACAGGCTACCTTTTCTGGTCAGCGCCTGCGCCATGTTTTCACCAATTGGGAAAAGAGCCATTTCTAATCCCTGGATAAACATACTCAACCCCAACACCACCAGAATGGTACCGAATAGCATTTCGCCCAATTGTGGCAGAGGCTGACGAATGACAATAAGCTGAAAAAAGGCAATTACCAGAACAATAGGTAGTAAATCTGCAGCCGCCTGGCCTATCCTTCCAAGAACATAGGATAGTGTTTTGGAGCGGAAAAAGGGAAATATCTGTTGCATAGCAGTAGATCACCTTAATTGGGTTGATTTCATACAACTATATCCCACAACCGTATCATGTAACAATCCAAATTGTCACATGAACACACTATTCGATATCTACCTCCCGTATTTCTCATAAACATTTTTCCGAAAGTCTTTAAAACCACTGTAATTTAAATTCACCTGTTCATATTTTAATATGTTGAATTTATATATAATATTCGCGAGAGGTCAATCCATGCAAACGATCTTCATCAGACCTTCACCAGTAAATATTACCTACTATGATTTTAATCGGAAAACTTTGAAGTTGATGAAACCTGGGCAGGAGAGAAATTTGAATATCTGTTCTACTAGAGCAAAAAAAGGTAAAAAAAACCCCGCCACAAGGGCGGGGTTCTGAATATCCGAGGATACTCTACAACTAAATTTTTTGCACGTTTGATGCAGCCGGGCCTTTGGCACCGTCAACAACATCAAAGCTCACTCTTTCACCTTCCTGAAGGGATCTGAAACCATCAGACTGAATTGCAGAGTGATGTACAAATACATCTTTACCGCCATCCTGCTCGATGAAACCAAAACCTTTAGAATCGTTAAACCATTTTACTGTACCTTCAGCCATGTTACTACTCCTTGTTCGTTGTGCTATTATATTGCACGGTTGTAGGGCGGCTCCGCTCCGGAGCCATTGTAAAAAACTGTTCCTGTCGCTTTAACAGGACAGCAAACTTGTAAGGCAACCAGTTATTACTGCTTACCTTGTGCGACTAAACCAAACACACCTTTTGATGTTGTTCGGCTACGTCGACCTTTTCCTGCTGGACGGGTGGATTTTGTCCTCCCGGCAGGTGCTTTATTCTGCAATCTATCGTTATTTTCCGCTTCACTCTTACGCGCACTGGCTGGAAGCGAAATTGATTGGCGCTGCAGTTTTCGTCCAAGTGATTTTTCGATCATTCGAATCACTTTTTCATCTTCACGGGTTGCAAATGTAAACGCTTCTCCGGTTAAAGTGGCCCGCCCAGTCCTGCCACTCCGGTGAATATACGCTTCTGCAGTATCTGGCATGTCATAGTTGATTACATGCGAAATCCCTGAAACATCAATTCCTCTTGCAGCGATATCGGTGGCGACAAGAATGTTATAGGTGCCATCCTTAAACCCATCTAACGCCTGCTGCCGTCTATTCTGGGACATATTCCCTTGCAAGGCTGCGGCACGGTAGCCATATTTTTCCAGCTGGGTAGCAAGGTTTTTGGCCTTATATTTTGTTCTGGTAAAAACCAGGGTGGTTTTCAGCGCTGTTGATTCGAGCAGATGTACCAATAATCTGGTTTTCATTTTCTGATCAATATCAAAAAGGGTGTGTGCAACACTTTTGGCCGGTTTGATACGATCGATCTGAACGGTTATCGGATCAAGAAGGATATCTTCAGCCAGATGCCTAATCTCCTGTGGCATGGTTGCTGAAAAAACAAGCGACTGACGCCGACGTGGAAGAGTTTTCAAAATACGGCGAATGTCTGGCAGGAACCCCTTGTCAAACATATGGTCTGCCTCATCAAGAATAAGATGCTCAACCCGGCTCAAATCTATCGCTTTATCATTTACAATATCGAGCAAGCGGCCTGGGCAGGCAACAACAATATCGACGCCTTTTCTGATCTTCCCTATCTGTACATTTTTACTGACACCACCATAAACAGTGACAGTACGCAACCGGGTCTCAGCAATAATGCTTAAAATAAAATCATTTATCTGCTCAGCAAGTTCTCTGGTCGGAGCGATAATTAAGGTCCGTACATGCCTGGCAGGTTTAGCAAGCAGATGTTGTACTGTAGGCAGCATGAATGCCGCCGTCTTACCCGTTCCAGTTTGGGCAAGTCCCAAAATATCACGCCCTGCAAGTATCGGCGTAATAGACTGCTGTTGAATCGGTGTTGGTTCGGTGTAGCCGCATTTCCGAATCGCATCAGAAATCAGCGGATTAAAGTTGAATGTGTCAAAACTCATGTTTGCTCCCAAGAACAAGTCAGGTTCGGCGCGGTTGTCCGCACCTTGCAACAATTGCAAGGCAGAATCTCCGGAAGCAAAACGGTCTTGTGCTCTGAAAAAAAAGAAAGTGAATTATCGCAGAACGATAATTTTTGAGTGCTATTCACTATCATACCCGCCGCCTTTTGGCCGGCCTGTGTGTGTTATCATCGGGTATATACTGGTGTAGCACGTAAGTAAGCATGGAAAATAGAAACTGGTTCGCAAGAGTGTGCCCAATTAGTAATGAAACACTGTTTTACAAATTCGGAAAACCACAACTCGACCAATGATTGGGCGTGTGGTAGAAATTTCATTGAGCCTGGAAAATGGGCAATATGTGATTTGCAAAGGCGCGGTACCAAAAAAGCTTCTAGCAGGATCCCCTTGTTTCATAAGGAAACTTTCAGGTAACGGTCATGAGAACGTACATTAGAGGAATTTGCTCTATAATTTATCTTATGGAAGACTATAGGCCATGAACATCTGTTTCACAAGATATATTTTCGAGCTTTGCAACGTTTTTTTAAAAAAAAGAAACAGCAACAGCAGCAACGACATCATTTACTCCTGATATAATTACACTATTTTACAGTTTCAATTCTTTACTTTTCTTTAGACTGCATATCAGCCTAGTACTATTACAGCCAGATTTCCCTGTCAAAAGCTCATGCCAAGACTTGAAACAGGCCAAAACACATACCTTCAGCCTATTGTCGATTTCTTTTATAAAAATATATCACCACCATCAGTTTTGCCCTCTTCTCACCAACACTTCTGCCAGTGTGTGGGATACGTGATTCAAAATAGGCATGATCACCTTCTGACAATACAAATGTATCAGCGCCATATTTAAATTCTATTTCTCCCTCAAGCACATAAACAAATTCTTCCCCTTCGTGCTGAAAAAGTGGCGTGAATTCATACGGAGCATAAATAATAAAAGGCTCCATATTTTTCCCAGGTTTTCCGGCTGCAAGCACTTCGTAGTCGTAACCTGCATACTGACTACTTTCACGAATAATGCGACCATCTTCTCTTTTGGCTATAACAATAGGTAAGTCCTGCAATGGGCCAGGATTCGCTTTTAAAACATCTGTTATTTCTAACCCCATAGCCCCAACAATTTTACTGAGCGTAGAGTATGGTGGAGCCTTCTCAGATCTTTCCACCTTAGAGAGATACCCTTTAGTCAGGCCGGTCCTGTCAGCCAGTTCCTGCAGGGTCATGTTCATCTTCATACGAACTTTCTTGATGTTACTAGCTATAGTTTTCTCATCCATATTTCCCTTTCAGGTGAACAGCCCAGATTCGTTTATTGCTGGAGCCGGGTACCTTTCAATCTCCTAGTTTCCCTGCAAGAAAAGTAACCAAGTGCATCATCTTCATATTGTCATCCGTTTTCAGTTGGCCAGCCAGATTAATTCTGCAAACCGGGCAATCAGTGAGCCAGACAGAAGCTCCTGTCTCGAGAGCATGCTCAATTTTCCCCTTCACCATCTCCCCTGAGATCTCGGGGTATTCATAAAAAAATGTACCACCACCACCACAACATTCATCCCTGTCAGATGCCGCCACATAATGCACACCAGGAATATTCTCCAATACCCTCTCTGCTGAAACAAATGAGTTCTTGAGGTGACACGGCAAATGATAGGTCGCAATTTCTGTTTCGGTACCGCTCTCTTCCGAGAACTTAAGAAGATCCACGCGGTCATAAATGAAGGACATAAGATCGGTCGTCTTGCCTGATATGGCCAGTGCCGTGGTATCATCAAGTCCAAATTTCCGCATCATGGCCGGAAATTCGTTTTTAAAAGCCGAGCCACATGTTGGACAATCGACAATAACGGCTTCCACATTCTCGTGCTGAAAACATTCAATATTGGTCAAAATATTATCCCGAGCCTCTTCAACACCTCCATGAAAAAGCATGGGAATAGAACAACACGTCTGTTTCTTGGGGATAATAACCCGATATCCCATACGGCTTAACACCTTCAGAGTTGAAAAACCAGTTTCCGAAAAGATATAGTTGGTCGCACAACCTGTAAAATAAAGAACGGTCCCCCGCTCTTCCCCCTCCGGAGCTACCTCCTCAGGCACCTCTGACCTAAAGGCTTTTTTGTTTAATTTCGGGTAACTGCTTAAAGAAATACGGCCAAGCTTATATTGCTTTTGAAAAAGGTTCGGAAGTATAACCTGACCAACCTTCGCCATTCCCATGGCAAATCGAAGTCTTTGCTCTTTTGCTAATAAGTAGACCAAGCTCCGGATTTCCACCCGGTCACCCTGCTCTGCAATCAGCTGGGATCTCATCTCAATGAACTGCGAATAGTGATCCACCCCGGAAGGACAGTTGGCGGTACAGCTGCCACACATCAAACACTTGGAAATAAGTTCTTTCAGTAGAGGTGACGAAGGCAACTTTTTATTATCAAACGCCTTAATAAGTTGAATTCTTGCCCTTGGCGAAGCATGCTCTTCTTTTAACACCTTGTATACCGGGCAAACTTGCAGGCAGATTCCGCATTTTGCACAGTTTCCTGTTGTTTTCTGCATCACACAAATTTCCCGGGGTTAAGAATGTTATCAGGATCAACAGCATGTTTAATAACAGACATAAATTCACGACTGTCATCATCCATTACCAGAGGCAAGAACTCAGCTTTAGCAAGCCCGATGCCATGCTCGCCAGACAGGGTTCCGCCTAAATCTGCTGCAGCTGCAAAAATCTCACCGAAAGCTTTTTCAACGCGCCCCCATTCCTCAAGATCTTTTCTGTCTGCGCATACCAGAGGGTGCATATTCCCATCCCCAGCATGGGCCAGCACCCCGCCTTTCAAACCATACCTGGTTGTTATTTCAGTTATTCTCTTTATCATCTCTGGCACTTTACTTACAGGAACAGTAACATCTTCAGACATCACGTCAGGGGCTATTTTGGCAAATACACCATACGCAGCCCTCCGAGCAGCCCAGAGCCTATCCCTGTCAACCTGTGTATGCGCTTCCTCAATGGTCACTGCACCATGCTCTCGGACTTTCTCTACAATCTTTAAGCGTTCCCGCTCACAAGCCTCCACAAAACCATCGACCTCAATAAGAAGGGAACCTGCAGCCTCCCGTGGCAGCCCCAGGTGCATCGCATCCTCTATCGCATTGAGTGTCATAGCATCCATAAGTTCCATGGATACAGGCAGTATGCCTGCGCCGATTATGTCGGAAACAGCCTGGGCAGTCTTATCAAGATCATCAAAGGTTACCAGAATAGTCTGAACAGTTTCTGGTTTAGGCACAACCCGCAGCGTTATTTCAGTAACCAGCCCCAAAGTACCCTCTGACCCACAAAACAGTGCTGCCAGATTATACCCTGTAACATCCTTTATATTTTTTGACCCAAGCCTCACTATCTTGCCGGAGGCCAAAACAACCTGCATGCCAAGGACATAGTCTACTGTTACACCATACTTCAGACATCGTGGCCCTCCAGCATTAAGCGCAACATTACCGCCAATGGTAGAAAAGTCCATGGAACCTGGATCCGGTGGAAAGAAAAAATGTAGAGGTGCAAGTGCCTTTTGCAAGTCTCCATTAATAACTCCCGGCTCTACCACTACATAGCGGTCACCGGTATTAATATCGATTATCCTGTCCATTTTCGAGAAACAGAGAACAATACCATGCCTCGCCGGAATCGGTGCACCACAGACACTGGTTCCCGCCCCCCGTGCAGTAACAGGAATCTTGCTTTTAGTCGTGACTTTCATAATAGCTGAAACTTCTTCAGTACTGAGAGGGAACACGACTGCATCAGGCATGGACTCCTCAAGAAAAGAGTCATAGGCATAACAGGTCAACACTTCAATCTGATCGATATATCGCTCATCGCCAACAATGGAGATGATTTCCTTTTTCACATCAGCTTCCAGCATAATCACATCCATTTAATGAAGCAGTAAATTAGGCATAAAAAGTGAAATTACAGGCACATATGTCACAAGCATCAAACATGCAAGCATGATACCCAGGAAGGGTAAAACTCCCCTGGCAATTGTAGTAAGAGGTCTATCGGTAATCCCAGCTGCGACAAACAGGTTCAGCCCAAAAGGCGGTGTCAACATGCCCATCTGGATATTAAGCACCATCACGACCCCGAAATGAACAAGATCTATTCCATAACGATTCAACGTTTCTAAAAAGAGTGGAGCCAAAATAAGCATTGCGCTGACATCATCCATAAAACAGCCGAGAATCAGAAAAAGCAGATTAACACAAAGCAGAAACATCCACGGGCTGTGGATATGTTCAATTATGATATCGGCAAGCTGTTGAGGTATTTGTTCGGCCGTCAACAACCAGAGAAAGGTCATAGCGCAGGAGAGAATAAAGAGCAGACAGGCAGAAAGCACTGCCGCCTCCTGACAGATAGAGGTAATGTCCCCTACACGAAACTCCCGGTAAATAAAAAGCTCAACAACGAGTGCATACACCACACTGACAGCAGCAGCTTCTGTGGGAGTAAACACACCTGCATAAATGCCTCCAAGTACTATAAACGGTAGCAGCAATGCCCAGAAACCGCGCCTCGCTGCAGTTATTATCTCGGCCAGCGAGGCCTTTTTCTCAGACCGCCAGTTGGCTCGGCGGGCAACCACGTACGTATACGCCATCAACGCTGCGCCGGTCATCAAACCAGGCAGCACACCGGCCATGAACATTTCCGCCACCGAGACATTCATCACGAGGCAATAGAGAATCATAGGAATAGAAGGCGGTATAACAATACCCAGAGAACCCGAAACTGTAATAAGACCAAGAGAAAATCTTTCACCATAGCCAGCCTTTATGAGCGCCGGAATCATTACAGAACCTATTGCTACGACGGTTGCAGGCGATGAACCGGAGATTGCGGCAAAAAATATACACGCCAAAATCCCAGCCATACCAAGGCCACCAGGAAACCAACCAACCAGAGCATTGACGAATCCGATCAGCCTGCGAGCAATACCACCACGAGTCATAATGGAACCAGCCAGGATAAAAAACGGGATAGCCAGCAACACAAATTTATCAAGGGCATTAAACAACTGCTGGGTGATTATATGAAGTGGCGTACTGGTAAAAAGCACAAGGGAAAGTGCAGTACTAATACCTAAGATAACAGCTATGGGAACTCCGGCAAACAGCAGCAGGAAAAATGTCAAACAGATAAGAAGTATCACTTCGCCCTCTCTTCAGCACCTTCAACTTGCTTAAGCTCTCTGAGGTAGCCTGCTCCTAACAAGAAATAGCGAAAACTCATTACTACTGAAAAAACAGGTATAGGAAGATACGCCAGATACATTGGAATCTGCAGGGTAGGTGATGTTGTACCATAACCGTACATGCGGCTAACAATTTTCCATGAATACCAGGAAACCAGCAGGAAAAAAGATCCAGACAGTACGGCTGTACAACTCTTGAGGAGCTGCTGCCAAGGCCTGGGCAACTTGGTGACAAAGAGATCCATAGCAAAATGACTGCCTGTGCGGACCCCAATGGAGGCACCTAAAAAGGCAACGAAAACTCCGAGGTAGCGCCCTAACTCTTCATACCAGGTAAAGGAATAATTAAGAATATATCGGGTGAATACCTGTACACAACCGATGCAAGCCAGCCCTAAAATAGTCCAGACCAGTACTGTGTTTTCAGCACGGTCAAGAAACCGTCCCGCCTGTTTACCACCCACTCATACTCTCCTCGGCAGCTACCCGTCAGGTAGCCTGCAAAAGCTAACCGGATGGGTAGATTCAATTTTCGTTGCAGCTTGCTACTTTTTATGTGCCTCAATTTTGGTCAGTACGAAGTCGAAGAGCTCATTACCGATTTTATCACGATATTTATCCCACACAGGGACCATGGCTTCGCGAAAACGAACACGCTCTTCAGCTGTTAATGTAATGAGCTCTATCCCGTTTTCTTTAGCGTACGTATCGATTGAAATACCGGATTTAGGTAAACTCTGATGCAATGCTGCATTGACCTTACGGTTAGTATCGATAGCAACCTTTGCAGCATCTCTAAATACCTGCTTATCAGTATCGGAAAGCGACTCCCAGTAATCTACGCCAACCACAATCACACATTCCGTCAAGCTATGCTGGGTAAGAGTCACATACTTGGTTACTTCGGTAAACTTCATCAAAACAGTGGTGAGAATAGGATTTTCCTGAGCATCAATAACACCAGCCTGTAGGGCGTTATAGGTCTCCGGGAATGGTATACCTACTGGTGAAGCACCGAGCTGTTTAAAGGTATCGAGATAAATAGGAGAGTTCATTACCCGTACCTTCAACCCTTTAATATCCTCTGGGGTACGAATGGGGCGCTTGGTATTGCTAAAGTCGCGGATTTCATTTTCAGTCCAGCCTATGGCAATGAAACCCTTCTTAGGAAAGTAGGAGAAAATCTTTTTTTGAAGCTCTTCATCATCTAGTGTTCTGTAAGCTGTTGCCCGGTCAGGAAAGATAAACGGCATGTCAAGAATGGAGGCCTCAGGTACGAAATTCTGCATTACGGCGGTAGTAACTGCTGCTATCTGTAAAGTCCCCCCCTGCACCTGCTCGGCCAGAGAACGTTCACCACCAAGCTGTCCAGAAGGAAACGTAGCAATATCTATGCGCCCATCAGTTTTATCTTTCACGTACGCTGCAAAAGCATCCACACCTTTAGACTGTCCATGGAATGGCGGTGCCACATGTCCAAACTTCACATTTGCCATAACGGCAGTTGCCACACAGGAAACTACAGTCAACACTATAAAACCAAAGACAAAACGGCCTATTTTTCTCGTCAGAACATTCTTCATAACCTTCTCTCCCTAAAATGGACCAATCTCGCACATAACAACAGCCTGAAGCCATCTTTAAAAAAACATTTCGGACCTTAGCTGCTTCCTTTCCCCCAATGTACACATCCATTTCGATCTTACCGATTGTTTTCTTTTTGTCAACTGCTATAGTGCGTTAGCCAACAAACATTAACCAACCGTGCCTACACTTTGAATAAAATAAGATCGCAAGGAGGCATCGGTATATTTACTTCACTTAACCCTCTGCCACAGCACAGCGATGTTGCACATCTGGAAACTCTCATCGAGTATCGCTCAGCTTACCATCGGTCAAAATACCCACCATATTTCCAATTTAGAAGTATGTATCGTATAGTTACAAGAAGGGATCTCAGGTTAGACTGCCTCCTGCGTAATCAGCATGACGCATCACCAGCAGAAAAAGAATGACGAACAGAATTGAAGCTACATAGTACTAATGAAGGGAAACATCCCAAGACTATCGAAGATACCTATGCCGAGAACATCAACTTTCCATGTTATTAATAATAGATTGCGATTCAAATGCCCCACATGTGGAAACAGGAGAAACATGGCCCTACTCCCCACAATGCGTCGGAAAAAAGTTATTTGCCACAAATGTGGTTTAGCCACAAATTGCCTCCTCAACCGAAGGATTAGTCAGAGAGCTTCACAAGTAGGCAAAATTGTTATGATCACAAGTGATGGAAGGGAAACGGAAGTCATACTTCACGATATATCACGGGAAGGGGCGGGTATAGAGCTTCCACCAGGAAGTCATCGCTCATTAAAAATCTCAACAGGCAGCAAGGTTCGCCTCAAATGTACATGGAACCCACGCCTTTTAAGCAGCAACTATTATGAGGTAAAAGGTTTTGTTGGCCAAAGAATAGGGGTCAAGCGGCTTTGATTACTGGTCTTTACTCCAGCACCAACACACGAACTGAAAACAATATTTTTTACAGCAGTCGCCTGACCTGCAATCCAAAATGCAAAACAATCCACAAAAGAGGAACCAAACGGGAAGAGAGATAAAACAGAATGAACACCTGCCTGTTTCAAGATTACTTTGTCGAATGTAAGCTTTCACCCCATGCTGTAGTATTGTGACTATACGTTTTATGCATATAAGTGAATATTTTTAATGATACTTTTCTACTATTATGCAATATTTATCAGTGCAATCTGCACCGTGAAGCAACCGTCGTGTAATCAATACGACCACTCCTACTTCAAGACATCTTCACACAACGCAGCTTGTACTGTCCACAGAATAGAAAACCACTGGTGTATTATAAATCCCCTGGGGGGGGGATGCCCATGAGAGTTCTTATTATATCAAGTTTGGTCTGTTTCTTTTTTTTGGCACCTCAAACTGTACATGCTGCACGCATAACTATTAACGATGTCCCAAGCTACACTTGGGATACAGGATGTGCACCTACAGCTGCAGCCATGATCTTGGGTTACTGGGATCTGCATGGTTACGACAACTTGTTCAGGGCAACCGGCTGGGATACGGTAAAAAATACCACGAATGTTTCACAACACATAGACCGAAGCCAAGCCGGTTCTCTCGGCAAGCTTATGGGGACAAACGACAAGGGACAAACACTTGTCCACAGAATCGGCGACAGCATTTTAAATTTTGCTGTCAATGCAGGCTACGATTTCAGCTCGAAACATGTTAAAAATGACTGGTCAACATACTGGGCAGATTACTTATTCCAAATAAACCTGGGCAACCCTGTACTACTCAATGTTGATTCCAATAATGATGGTGTAGTAGATCACTCTGTAACCGGAATTGGGTTCGAAGAGCGTGGCGAGAATGACTTCTGGTATGGGTTCTACGATACCTGGGAAGAAGACGAGAGCAAAATCCAGTGGCAGCCTTTTTCACCAATTGCAAACCTTGGCAACCAGTCACACAGCGGAATATCAGATGCAAATACTTTATTTAAGGTATCAAGTATGTTCCTGATAAACCCAAACACAAAAGGCTACGGCGGCCTTGAGGTAGGCCTGAGCTCTATAGACTCTGTTCCAGAACCTGGGGCCTTCCTCCTATTCGCCACCGGTATTGCAGGAATAACAGCCTTGAGGTCCTCCCAAAGAACCTGCCGCTCATAGTCAGCATAAAAAAAGGTGGCAGACAGTTTCTATAAACTATCGCCACCTCTATACGGAGCGGAGACTACTGTATTCACGACAGTCTCTCTACCCTCCCCCCTTTACAACATGTGCCAGCTTTAGTGCATTTTTTGTTGATCACAGATCACAAAATCAGATTTCACTATGCAGTCTTTTTTCCTGCAATATATTACGATAAACCAACATTTTCCTCATAACCAAGAAGATTGAGGCGCTGGCCCAAAAAAGCCATCCAAGTTTCCCAGCCCGGATCATCCCCATATTCACGAATGAAGTCTGCCATAATTTCTTTTTTTTCATAGGCAGGACAACTTCGCCACTCTACCCTAAGATTTTCTTTTTGTTCATGTGACAGCATACACTCCCCCAATTCGATTCGATTGTTTATACAGGAATTGTAACCTGACACTCTTACATAACTCCGACAAAAGCAGGGCCACAAGAAAAATATGTTCGATAGCTGCACATTACACCACGACCAAATCAAGTTTTTGTTAAAAAGAGAATTGAAATACGTTTTATTATCTATATCTTGTAATTTTGATCTGAATCCTAATCCGCCAGAATGGTGTTAGAGATACATATAGACCACCGATACAAACCCGAATTTCTCATAAACATTTTATCAAAATTCTTTTAAGCAGCTGCAATGCAGAATCATCTGTTCAAATGTAAAGTCTTACCTTTCAACAAATGTTCACCAGAACCCAGCCCATAAAAAGCCTCTTCGTCAGTATTTTATCTGTAAATATAGCCTACTATGTTTAACTGACAAAATTTTGAAGCTGAAATCACCTGAGGTAGTGAGAAATTCTAGCTAACTCTCTGAAAAAGAGAGTCTCTAATAATTATGAAAAATATTTTGTAAAAGTTAAGGACATTAATACAGAGGCATGATAGATAGTAATTTATTCAAAAGGCAGATTCAGCTTTTGTGATTAACATCTATTCAGCCGGACCCCTTTCTGTACTTCAATCGGATTGACTACAACTGCATAGCTCAACCCAAACCAGCCGGCGCCTAACCACATGACCCGTTCTATTAGCAATAACATAGAACCTAATATCAATTAAGAGGTGTATTTTTGCAAACAGTAGTGAAGAAATGGTTCCGTGATAAAGATTCCGGTTTCCTGGATAATGGTGGCGGTTCTGACATAATGGTCCGCAAAGCTGACTTGATTGGCTGTCAATTTCTCAAGGTTGGAGCAGTTGTTGAATTTGAGTGTCATCAAGGCAAACAAGGATTAATTGCCAAAAAGGTCAAATTGTCCAAGTCGAAAAATGCAAACAAGAAAAATAGTGGCAACAAAGGCCCCAAAGAATTTCGCTACGGCGTCATGACCTAAGCTCAGCCTACCTCGAAGTCCCAAACGTTACAGTATTGTGTTTTACCACGCTTCATCTGATGAGTTCATGAGCCAGCTTTCATCTTTTAGTGATAGTGCTTCAGTCATCTGAACTAATTTCTGGATAGAGCTTTTCTACACACTTGGGACAAATGCTATGACTGAATTCAGCTTCAGAATGGTCGCGTATGTACTCTTCAACCTGATTCCAATAGCCTTTATCGTCACGAATTTTTTTGCATGAAGCACATATCGGTATAAATCCGCTTAGCAGTTTAACCTTTGAAAGAGAGCTCTCAAGTTCACGAATCAGGTTCTCGCGTTCATTGACGGCCCTTTTCTGCTCGGAGATATCCCTGGCGACATGTACAGACCCCAAAAGGCTACCATCATCGTGCAATAGGGGTGAACAGGTCACCAGTAATGGTATTCCTACTTTGGGGTCATCCACCTCAAAGGTTTCCGGTTTTTCACTCTCGATAGCCGCTATGTGGGGGCATTTAGGCCATGGCTTATCGCTGCGATGTATGACCTCGTAACAATGCTTTCCTAATAGGTCTTCAGCCTCTACACCAAGAAAATTCGCGAGAGCTTTGTTAACCCTGACAAGTTTCATATCTTTATCATGTACAGAAATAAAATCTGAAATGGTATCAAAGGTGTTACTCCACTGCCGAGCTACGAACTCCAACTCCTCGTTCATTTTCAAACGTTCGGCAATTTTCGCCTGTAGCTCTTTATTAACACGTTCATAACTCCTGGTTCTTTCAGCTACCAGTCTCTCCATCTGCTCTAGATGTTCCTGTAATGTGAAGCGGGCCTTTTTTTCCTTCGTGATATCACGAAGCAACATTATCGATGAGCTTTCACTCGTATCCGAAATAGCAATAAACTTAAATACAATATGCCTTGCCCCAACCTTAACAGAGTGCTCGCTCTCGACATTATGCCCAATGTTACGGAATCGTTGCAAACATTCGGCCACATGCGGATACGCTTCCTCGGTAAAAATATTTTGAATATCCATGGCCAGCAATGCAACCTCATCTTTTTGAAAGAGCCTCGTTGCAAAAGAGTTGCAGTATACAATTCTGTTAGATGGAGATAACTCGAGAAAACCATTATCCATATTATTCAGCGTGAGTTGGAAATGTTGTTTTGCTTCGAGAAGCTCTTCTGTTACAGCTCGATGAGCTAAATGCTCTATGCCCAGCCTCATGGCAGCAAGAAGATCGAATCGCCCTTTTTCGACATATGAGATTACCAGATCGATATTTGCGGCCATCTCTTTTGCGGGTCCCTTGGCGATATAGGCATGGGCCCCAAAACCGACAAAATCGACATCTTCTTCAAGAGCAATAGCTGACAGGACAACCAGTATAGTTGATGAAAATTCTTTCTTCCCCGAAACTATCCGACAGAGGTTTTCACCACCAATGTTTGGCATAATGAGGTCTGTAAAGATAATATCCGGGCGAAATTTATCGAGAACATCCAAGGCAGAAAGCCCATCGACAGCAGTACGGACAAGAAAGCCTTTCTTCTGGAGAATGTGAGTAAGCAGTTTGAGAATGACTGCATTGTTATCTACAACCAAAGCTTTTTCCAGCATTCCACCCTCCAAAGCAAAGACATTGAAGCTACCTGGAACAAACTAAAACGCCCTGCTTCGTCACATAAGATGGGAGCTGCGTCTGGGTTACATCATTAACAACCCTATCTTACCTGCAACCCGGCTACCTTGTCGCCAAGGCCCGTGGCTTTGCGTCCTCAAGTCTCCTTGAGTTTGCCCCATTTTGAGCAGTTAAAGATACTGAAAGGTTATCGTTTCTGCTGGGAGATGTCAAACATTCATGAACCTCAGAACACTTCAAATAATACGACTTAGAGGTATTGCATTCTGCGTAAAATCTCCAATGAACTGAAATAACATAATTTAACACGAAATCAACAGCATAATCTTCTCTGAGAATTGTCATCACTTATACGTACATTTTCAGGATGTTACCTCACAGCTACAGCTGATCATACAACATGATGTTCAACCAGTTCTGCCCATACCTGCAATGAGAATTTCAACATGGACCTGGCTACAGTTTTTTTTGCTTTTATTCTTAGGCAAAAATTCTCAGTTCCACTCAGTTTGTGGGTGGCAAAGCGTATAGACTTCAAGAGGTAAGTATCGAGAATGCAACAATTTGTGATAAAATATCTGGTAAGCAATAACTAGTACTTTGAAGCAGTATTTGACATCTGGTCCATTAAAAAAGAATATTATATTTCGGGAGACACTGTATAGAAATTGTAAAGAGAGCATGCAGGACACAGGATAGTTGTTAATATTACAGCCCTTAACTTTTCAATTACGGTGTCATATTTAGTATGAACAAATCTACTCTAGTAATGCATTGCAGCATTACTAGATTGAAGGAGATAACCATGACCACTACTACACCGCTCGCCGGCATGAAAATTTTATGTTTTGTTGGAGATATCTATGAAGACCTCGAACTCTGGTACCCAAAACTGCGATTTATTGAAGCAGGTGCAGAGGTTGTTGTAGCTGGCCCTGCAGCCAACGTTGTCTATGCAGGCAAAAACGGATACCCCTGCACATCAGACTCCGCCATCAACGATATGAATGCTGCCGACTTTGATGGTCTGCTCTGCCCTGGCGGTTTTATGCCTGATAAACTAAGGCGTGACCCAAAGGTTCTGCAACTTATCCGTGACTTCCACAAGAGCGGTAAACTTGTTGCAGCTATTTGTCATGGTGGCTGGATGCCAATATCCGCTGGTGTTTATACGAATGTTCGTGTTACAGGCTCGCCAGGAATAAAGGACGACTTAGTTAATGCAGGCGCAATCTGGGAGAATGCACCGGTTATCATTGACAGGAACTTTGTCTCCAGTCGTAAACCTGACGACCTTCCTGACTTTTGTATTGGGTGTATCGATGTACTTGTTCAGCAAAGAAAATAGTACAATAGAGTTTGTTGAAATCATGGGATAATTACAGGGTTGTATCTGTCTCTCAGTTTGTATGCAGGTACTGATCAGGACAGGAGAGGTAAGTATATGTGTGGAAGGATAATTACTCTATTTGGACTTGCAATGCTGATTCTGGGATTGAGTGGATGTGCAAGCACACCTGATGTTTCACCTGATAGCCAGAACACAAACTTCAGTTTAGCCGGGGAAAAAACTGTACATGCTACTCCGGAACGCTATGCAGTAATCGATCATCATGCATTACAGGCCCCCCCGGAATTGCAAAACGATTTAGCCAAACTTGCTCTATATTTAACGAAACCTGCCAACAACGAAACAGAAAAAGCCCGTTCGATTTTTCGCTGGATTGCTCAGAATATTTCCTATGACTTTGAAAACTATTTGAAAGGCCGATTACCGGATCAATCCACAGCAAAAGTACTCGAAAGCGGTGTGGCAGTCTGTAACGGATATTCCAATCTCTTTGACTCTTTAGCTGAGCTGGCAGGGTTAAAAACGAAAATTATCCGTGGCAAGACAAAGGGCTACTCCTATGCAACACAGGGAAAATCTGGTTTGATTGGCCATACTTGGAATGCCGTTAACATAAACGGAAATTGGTATTTACTTGATGCTGCCTGGGGAGCCGGTTATCTGGACGGTGAGACAAAAAGGTTTGTGCGAAGTTTTGAAGATCACTATTTTTTAACAGCACCTGATAAGTTCATTTTTGACCATTTCCCTAACAATAAACGATGGCAGCTGCTAGCAGAACCATTAACAAAATCACAATTCAACCAACTGCCATATCTACGTCCCAATTTTTTTGTTGCAGGCTTAAAACTACAAAGCCATTGGCAGGAAAGAATCATTGCTCGTGAAAATCCCCTGGTAATAACCTTATCTGCACCTGTGGATAACTACATTTCTGTTCGTCTATTCAAAGGACATGACAAATTTCCCCGCAACCACGTCAAATGGAACCGCACAGGCGACATATACACCATAACCACCCACCTCCCTGAGCCGGGGGAAGACTATCGTTTGCGTATTTTTACTAAACAAGGTTTGCAAAGTCGTGAATTCGACTGGGCATTAGATTATCGAGTCAGTCTGCAATAAATATTTGGCCAAATCCAGATATAAAACCATGTTTGAGATTTTACACCTGCACATGTTTTATGATAGGTTTAAAGATGAGTTTAATCATTAGTTCTTCTCCGGTGTTATACCTATAGTTCAGCGCAACGTTCACTATACGAGTAATTCATAAGACTGGGGGGAGACAATGCCCCTAGGCGTTGTTTCAGTCCATTCGCCTAGGGTTCTATGTTCGGCTAAATTTAGGAGAACAGATATGAACACTCTTCTTGTAATCGGACTTATCGTCACATTTACCTACTTCTGCATTCAGTTAGCTCGGCAGGAGGCTGTCGAAGACTTCTATGAAGACGCCATTATTGATGTAGAAGGTCGCCTGGACTGGGCTCGCACCCGCTCATTTTTTCCATTTGGTATGAAAGCTCAAATGGACGTGTCCAACGAACTTTTACGACAAGCAAAAACACTATGGCAGGAAAACAAATGGAAAAAAGCATACAACGTTGCCCGCCAGTCTCAAGCGGCTATTGACAAAGCGCAGAGCATTTACATCTCAGGAATCACAACACATCGGCAATCAGATGATAATTCGAAAATAAACCGAGACTCTAAGTCCTCATAGCGAGGCAGAAGTACTACAATGTGCCCCATCGATCATTATTCGACCAAGACATTTAGCCCACATTTTTCATGAACATTTTGTCATAATTCTTTTTACCGACTGTAATGCAGGCCAGCTACGCCCCTTTTTTTCCCGTAAATATAAAACACTATGATTTACTGGGAAAATATCTGAAACGAACTTCACCTGAGCTAATGTGAAATTGAGGTTAGTCCTCCATTACTATGCTGCTGCCAACAACTATAAATGCTGTTGGCAGCCAGTAATGTTCGTTCAGGCAAAGTATTCCTGAGCATATACTCCCTGTCACTGTGATCACATTCTCCAATTGGCCCAAGACCATCAACTACAGGGGTTCCTGTTGCTGCAATCACATTAGCATCAGAGACCCCGCTCCGTAACTCCTCCCTGAGAGGAATCTGCAAACATTCTGCAACATTTTGAATGTGCTTATAGAGTCTTGAGTTTTTAAGCGATTGTTCCATCGGATGACGTGATGAAGTACTTTTCAGTGTGGCACTGGTCTGTGGGACCAGACATTCGTTGGTAATTTTATTAATTTTATCAGCACAACCCCAGCCATCCTCCTCTGTGAGATAACGGGTATCTATTAAGGCAGAGGCATTTTCCGGTACGGTGTTTGGGCCGATTCCTCCTTTTACCACTCCCACGTTGACCACAAGCTGTTGGAAAGGATTGTTGAGCTTTTCAATTTCTATAATTTTTCGCGCCAGTTCGAGAATTGCACTCGCCTTATTTACCCCTGAGAATGCAGCATGACCGGCTTTTCCATTCACGTTTAACAAAAAACCGGTTTTGCCTTTTCGTCCTGTTACAATTTCACCATTTAACCCACCACATTCAAACACCATCGCCAGCAGACTTTTTGCAGCTTCTGAGGTAATAAGATCGCTCGAGTTTAATGAACCGGTCTCCTCATCTGAATTACAAAGGAGTGTCACTGGAATATCATTCAACAATCCACACACATGGAGTGCTTTTATTGCAAATATTGCGGTAACCAGTCCGCCCTTCATGTCGATAACTCCAGGCCCCATCACCCGGTCGCCCTGTTCAACATACGTATTAAACCCGCTCCCAGGAGGAAAAACCGTGTCCATATGCCCAACCAGCAAAATAGGCTTTACGTTACTACGGCATGCTGGTGAACGAAAAATCAGGTGATTACCTGCCTCACTCTGCCATACCGTTGTCGCCATCATCGGGAGATCTGCAAGCTCTCGTTTGATGAGATCACCTACAGCATCGACACCTGGTTTATCCTTTGTGTAACTCGACTGCAGAACAAGCTCTCGCAGGAACCGGAAAAGCTCCTGCTCGTTGTTTTTTAAATACTCTGCAAGGGCTGGATGCATGATCACTTCTCCAGATTAAATGAGAACATCTCCTGCTCATAAATTGTCGGATCGGCATCAGGGTAGCTCACCTCTTCTCCACTCCATGGTTTCTTTAGAGTAATTGAGTTGTCTTTCACTGATACGACGTTTGACCTATGAAGCGGAATTTTCCCCCCGGCCGTTGCGATATATCGCGGAATTGCATCCCCCGAGATATTACCGTACATCGATTCCACGAGATCACACCCTACTTCCAGCGGTACCCGGAAATGCGAAAATTGAGGATTCCGATAGCTACAATTGAACAGGTAGTAGGGCCGCACGTATGATTCATGTACAGTTTCGCACAACTTCCACATTTTCACCCGGCTATCATTTATCCCTTTAAGAAGGACAGCCTGGTTGAGAACAGTAAACGTACGTTTGGATATTTGCCTGAAAACATCTTGAGAAAGCTGAGTGATCTCCTGAGCAGTGTTAATTTGGGTGACAACTCTGAGCGGTTTCTTGTCATTGCTCTTTTCAAGGATATCCAGGAGTTCTTCATCAATCCGCATGGGCGCTGTTACCGGTATTCGGGTTCCCAATCGCTTCATCTTGACATGTTCGATACTGTCAAGCTCTTTAAGCAACCATCGCAACAGGGAATTAGGAATTAAGAAAGCATCTCCACCGGTTATAAGTACATCACGAACCGTCGTATTTTGTCGTATATATGACAGAGCTTCATTATAGGCTTCTTTACCATACACATGATCGTTTCTACCGATATGGGCAAGTCGCAAACAATGTGTACAATACATAGCACACATATTTGTGGCTTTGATGGTAAGCACTCGTGGGTAAAACTGATCAATAAGTCGTGCAGGTGAATGATCAGCTGCCACAGGTGGAATCTCTATGCCCGCATTCTCTATCATCTCACCGGTTGGTACAGACTGCAGCATGACTGGATCATTAATTTTGCCAGGCATTATCAAACTGGCGTAGTAGGGTGTGATGCGCATTCTGTATGATTTAGTCACTCTGGCAATTGACTCAAGCACATCCGGTTGAAAGTCGATAATCTTTGCAAGGGTATCGACGGAATCAATTGCATGCCTGATCTGGCCCTCAAAAGAATACCAATCGTTATCACTCATCTTCAGCTCAGACTGAATCCGAGCCTGGTTTTCCTGGATTTGGTCCGAAAGCTCAATACCGCTTGGGGCGACATCATCTTTTTGAAGAAGATACTCTTCCACACGACTATTAGCAGTACGTGCAATGGGAAGAGCCTGGGTAAGCCGACCACCAATTGAAACCATATGCTCATCGATCTGCTGATGCTTACTTGCAAGGTGAACAAGGTCATCTCCGGAAATGCCGAAATCATATGGAGTTGCGATATTACTGGCATGTAATTCCAACAACTTTGAAAACAACGCCACTATCGGCGCAGTGAGTTCATTGTCCCGTGTATTCTCATACAGTTGGCTCACCTCTTTTTGCAGTTGTTCATCTGAAACTGCCGAAGTATCACTTATTGGCGAGTTGAGTTTTGCTAACAACTCAGCAGTATACCTATCTTGTTCAACTATTTGGGGTGCATTCATGGTGTAATCTAGGCCTCTTGTATAGTTTGTTGTATAAAGCCAACGCCCTGGCACAGTCCTTCAGCAACATCTTCACGGCAGCGTGCAACAGAAACTACGCGTGCGAGAAACGTTCCTGGCGAAACGAGAAAATTAGTTCCCAGATGTTCCAGGATGACGAAATCTTTAATCAATTCTTTACGTGCTATTTTTTTAAATGTTTCACGTTCATACGGATTTTGTGGGATATAGCCTTTGGTAAGCTGAGGAGATGTGATCTTATAATTGTATGTTCCCCAGTTAATTCCATGATGATTTCCATTCATCTCAACCGTATGGGGTGGAAAGCTGCTCTCAGTTACAGCGTAATACTCCAGTTCCGGCAACATGGGAGCCCCTTCGGGTAATGTCTGCTCGAGGGTAAAACAAAATTCCAGAGTCGTTCCCTGCTTTCTGGCGTTGATTTCCAGAAAGTGTATCTGCCCTTCCCTGTCTATAAGATAATCGCAACCAAATATTCCACGATAACCCGCCGCACCAAGGATCTTGCCAATGGTAATTGTGTATTCTCGGAGTAATTGTTGTTGCTCAGGGCTGGTAACAGAAGGAAAGGTCGACCCTACAAAACGATTACCATCGTGGATAACCTGATCTGCGATACCTGCGATATAAACATCTTTGTCGTTGGCAACCACTGCAAGTACAGTTGGATCAATGTCGTGAGGGAGATATCTGGTGACAAGATAATATCCATTCTCGTCCTGAAATTTTTTTTCAACATCTTCTTGGGAATAGGTAATGGCGGAATTTGCCCCACCTGCTGAATATGCGGCGCTGACGAATATTCCATCCTGCCATGCATCCCAAAGCCCGGCAGTAGTACGAAGTAAATGATCCCGGCCTTCACAACAATAGCCATCTATAAGGGGGACACAGTCTTTCAAGAGGTGATATTGGAACACCTTATCATTGTATTTTTGGGCTACATGTTTGTCAGGGCCAAGAATGGAGACTCTATCGATAGAATCAAGTGTCATCTCAACCATACTCTCATAGAGGTTGACATAGAGCTGATTCTGATTCTCCAAGATCATATCGATCAGCTTTCGAACCTTGTTTGACTCTGAGACAGCTGCCATGAACGTCGATGATTTTAAGCGACAGCTCATCCGCGGGGATGTGCCTGACATCTTACAATCATGATTCGTAATCATATCTCCCGTTGCAACCGGGTTAATAACTATGAGATTGGTATAATTGTATTGGATGCACACATCCGGGACGATGGCAATAAAACGCACATCACGTTTGTTTAGCCGCCTCTCAAAACATTCTTTTACAAAATGATTCAGGCTGTAATTCTTTAAATCTCCAACATAGAGAAAGTAATAAGCCTCCGGGTTGTAGCTGAAGTTTGAAAAAAGAACATCATCCCTATCAGTTTCCACTTGGACACCAGGAGCAAGAAACGTATTAATAATCATGGCCACCTTCCCTGTTCAATGACGACAGTCGATTGTCGACACTTAATAATGGTACAAAATCCTCTAGTGCGCCTGCAAATATGACTCTACTTACTCGTCCTGCATTTCGGCTATTTTGGTGCCTGTTTCCGTGTAATGATCCCGAACAACCTGCTCAATCCGTGTTGGGTCGTTCGATTTAATGCCATCAATAATTCTTTTGTGGCGGTTGCCAATTTCTTCAGGAGTGTACAGCTTGCTCCAGAACTTATAGAAGAGTATGTGGAGTTTCTGGCTAAGACGTTCAGTGTAATCAAGTAACTGGACATTATCGCTTTTGCTAATCAATAAACTATGAAAATTATCACCTATTTTCACAACCATTTTGCGCTTATTTTTTTGGGCATACTTCTCCATAAGCATGGTCATATCTTCAAGTTCTTCAATTTCGTCTTCAGTAAATTTTTCATATGTAATCATGATGGCATAGCCTTCAAGGACACCTCTTGTCGTATACGCATCTATAATTTCCTTAGGCGAAAGCTGGGTAACAAAATTCCCGACTTGAGGGCGATATTCTATAATACCATTAGTAATCAGTTCTTTAAGTGCCTCCCGAATCGGAGCACGGCTTATACCCATTTCAGAAGAAAGCAAACTCTCCTTGACTTGATCACCATAAGACAGCGTGCCGTTCAACATCAGATCATAGATGTATTCTATGACCTGATCTTTGTATGTACGTTTAACAATGGGCATTTTAAGTACCTATGATTAGCTGCATTGAAAGTCGATTGTCGACAATATACCGCTTAATACATTTTTCTTTCTACCTTGACAAGAAAAATAATAGAAGTGCGATTTTTTGTTTAAAAAAACTACACTTTCTTTTTCCGTGGTTGAATCTTTTTCCTCTGAAGCTTTAAAGAATTTGAGAACGATTGTACGTCTCGAACTTTCCAGGCAACTGAAGTTACATTGCCATCCTCTTCCTGGAAAATCACCTGAAGCAAAAAGGCAGGAACCGATATGTCCATAAAGGTCGTAGGCGTCACTATTCGCTTGATACGCTTTAAAGGGATACAGAGTTCCATTTTTGGATGCAATCGGAAAAAAAACAATTCGTTTTTTGCCAAGAGAAGAACACCTTTACCTCTGCTCTTTTTGCCTTCAGGGGACTCTGAGCCGAGAAAATGCACCAGATTATCATGGCAAACAATATCTTCGGAGCTATATCGCCGGGCTAAGGTTTCACGGCAGTCTTTGCGGATTCTCTTCATCCGGAGAAAAACCATCACCAAACCAATGCTAACTAACAGACAAACTGCAAGCCCAAAATACAGCGTCAGTGCACTGCTTAGCCTCACACCCTCTGCTACTGTAACCCCATCCACCATCTGTCATCCCCTTGTCGTTCATGTCGTTATACGTAACATCACTGGCTGAATCACTGGGTATGCAAAATAAACGAAATCAAACAGGAGGGATATAAAAAAGAAACTACAACGGGGACAGCTTAAGCTATTAGTCCATTAGCTGTTTGTAGGAAACCTACTTTATTGGCATGATGAACCATACTATTCTCGAGGTAACATATTGAAGAACTAAATCAAACGATTACGCAAATCATGACATATTGACTCAAATGAATCAGGATCTTCTCTCAGGATTTTCTCCACTCGCTTTTGCGACAGAAGCATATGCAAAGGAATTTTCAAGATCAGACAAACAGTGATAGTATCCTAGCCGCCTGCCTAAGATAAAGCTTATTTAGGCATCCTCACTCATGGACATGAAATCATCGATAATTTGTAACAAGCGTATGTTGTTTTCGGGTAGAATTCCGACCAATTCTGTAAGCAGATTTATACCGTGATAATTGCCGTAATCACAATGGATATCCTTAAGTCGAACTATCAGTTCCCGCTACTCTTCCCATACCCACCGATAATGCTTGCACTATATTTAGAATAATTGCGATCCATTGACATGACCGTAAAGGCTGTTAGTTTTTTTTGAAAATCAATCTGGTGATATTGCCAGGGAGATGTGACCTCTCGATGCTCACCTCCCAGACGATGATCTTATGCTATCTGCGTCATCTCGTTTAGAATAAACTCTTCAACAGCACCTTCAGTTGCAGCCATATAGTCCTTCAGGTGCTGATTCCCCATATGGGTCTGCCAAAGCTCACGAGACTCCCAGTTCTCGTAAAATAAAAAGTGCGCGGGGTTTTCATTGTCCTGGTGCAATTCGTAATTTATGCAACCCTTTTCAGCACGAGTGATGTCGATCAGCTTTAAAAGCTCAGTTTTTACCAGATCAATTTTGTCAGTGTTTGCTTTGATATTTGCAACGATTGTTAACTTAGCCATTATTATATCTCCTCTGTTTGGTTATGTGTTTTCCTGTAACTCACTGAGCACAACGATAACCTGCGGCTGGATTCTTTTAAACAGCACAACAATTGAAACATTATCATATAAAATTTGATAATCGTCTATTTGAATGGCTGCAATGGTTCTCAAAATCCAGAATGAGAATAGCACTATCTACTTAATAGCAAAGACTATACGTACAGAGATAAGCCTTAGGAAGCCTCATCTTTGCCCGTAACGGATGCAGGCTCAACCCTGCTGCCCAGCACAGAATAGAAAACGACAAAACCGTAAAACGGAATCAGATAGAAAGCACTTAATGTAGCAGCCAGTGGCTGGTTCATATGAACAGCCAGCGCAATGATCAAAATATTATTGACCCAGACCTGGCTGCCTGATGCGGCTACACGATCGGCCCAGTTCCTGGTCCGGATGAAAAACCAGCCCAGAAGCGCCAGCACCATTGCTAACCCTATAGAGTAGATCGCACAGTAAGTAATCTGCTCAGGATGGGCCTTCAAATAAGGGACATACTGTCCAAGAGCTCCAAAATTTATCCCCGCTACCACCACAAGAGATATCGGGTAACTTACCTGATTCACTGACTCCAGCAGGTCTGACAGCAGCTTACGAAAGACAAATGCGCATCCAAGAGGAACAAAAATTACCATGGCTAAAAACAGAGCCATGTGGGTAAGATCATACTCCAGCGTAGCATGGGCCAGCACCTGTACCATGACTGGCAGACTGAGCGGTAAAATCAAGCTGGTCACCACTGCCATGACCAGACAGTACGAAATATTACCCCCACACAGGGATGTGAAAAAAGGAGACGATACACCGGTGGAGGCTCCGGCAAGCAGAAGGATGGGTAGCGCCAGAGGTGGATACAATGCCAAAGTGACCCAATATGCCACCGCAGGCGCGATAACCAGGCGCAGAACGGTTCCCCAGATCATTCCCGCCCAATTCGACATCAGAGCCCGACCTATATCTGCTGGCGATATTTTGATAAAGGCCAGAAATAGCATGATCATCATCAGATATTTGATGGCGCCGGAAACTGTAGCAGACAGTCCGGGAAAACATATTCCGGACAGAAACGAACCATAGAGTACAGCAACCAATATATAATCTTTTCTTCCCATTCATCCTTCCAGTAAAAGGTCAATTATTATCATAATTCAGCGCTTTACTATTGTAAACAAACCCTTTAACGCCATAAGTTGCAATATTTGCAATAGTCGCTTTATCCTGCCGGAAGGCAATTTGCTAATACCTTTCATACTATTTCTCCAGTTACTTGGTCACTGGAGGAAATAATACATCTTGATCACACCAAGACAAACAGTATAATACGTAAAACATTATCAAATTAAATTGGACAATATGTTATTAGAAGATCTCCATGTCATCCTTAAAGTGGCTGAATTCCGCAGCATTACAGCTGCAGCAGCTAGTCTGGATATGCGAACTGCGACTGCCAGTGCTGCGGTTAAACGGGTAGAGAGTGCCTTGGGCCAGGAGTTGTTTATCCGTACAACGCGACAGCTTCGGCTTTCCAGTGCGGGGGAAAGGTATATCCCCCAGTGCGAGCAAGCACTGCTCATGCTGGCTCAAGCCAAGCAGAATATGAAGGATGACCTCGACATTATTGATGGTGAACTGCGGATCTCATTATCATCGGACTTTGGCAGGAACCTGGTGACTCCCTGGCTTGATGAGTTTATGGAGACCTACCCGGATGTAACCTTAAGATCCAACATTAGTGATAGTCATGTCGACTTCTATCGCGATTCTGTGGACATCGCCCTACGCCACGGATCTCCCAGTGACGCGAATCTGTATGGGTTTAAACTCTGCAATGTCCCTCGACTGCTTTGTGCAACAGAGGAGTACCTCGATAAACACGGCTCTCCAAAGCACCCCCATGACTTAGCGTCACACAACGGGCTTTTTTACCAGCTTTACGACATGACTCATGATGTTTGGGAGTTCTCTCATTATGGCACAAAGTACAAAATCAAGATGAGCGGTAACCGTGCTTCCAATGATGGAGATCTCGTAAGACGCTGGTGTGTAGCAGGTAAAGGGTTGGCGGTTAAGTCCTGCCTCGACATGTCCACTGATTTATTGGCAGGAAATATTGTAAGCCTCATGCCAGAGTTCAAGCCCACCCCTACTGAACTATGGCTTATCTGCCCGAGCAGACAATTGATTACACCTTCTGTTCGACTACTCAGGGATATGTTCAAAAAAAAGAGTAGAGGTATTTTGAAGCAATTAATTGAACAAGGTATTTTAGAAGACAACGCCCTTCTATGATGGTCATTTGATTTCGAATTCAGATCATAACGCTGCTGGAATGTTATTAGAAAAGAGGGAGGGAAAAAAGTTAGCAGATATGAAAGATATTTCGATACGATACCTACTAACAAACCTTTATCCCGTGAAATATTAGAATTTTATTCAATCCACGATTGGTACAATGGTCACGGGCACTTTTGAGCGTCGAAGGACCCGCTTGGAAATGGAATTGAAATACGTATCACTATTCGGCTTTCGGTGTGCACCTAAGATAACAAGATCCGCCCCAATTTTTTCAGATTGTTCCAGGATTTGCTCTTCAACATTCCCGTTAACAACCTTTTTCACTGAAGTAATGCCCAACTCTTTAGGATTGAGTTCATCGCCAGATCCTATAGTTTGACGTATATAATCTTGCTCATCCCTGCGTAACATCTCTGCCATTGCTTCTTGAAGATTCTTACTGGTCAGCTCTTCTCTTCTATCTTTAGAGAGATACGTAGCCAAAGCCAGTTGGGCTTCTTTGGAAGGTTGATCGATGACATGAAGACAAGTTACAGCCGCCCCGAATTGATTCGCCACAAACAAAACATACTGATACACTTGGGGCGCTTCTGGTGAGAGATCAGTTGCATACAGAATTCTTTTCACCTTGTTTTGAACTTTAGTATTTTTTTGATGCGATGAGGCCTGACCTGTCTGTTCCATTCTGCCACTCCCTTACGTAAGTTTTTACTTTTTAAAAGACAACCATGAAATTAAGGACCCTACTTACGCAATTAGCGTTCCTGACGCAACAAAAAAGGAATAACATAACGTTAAACACCTTTTTTCAACACGATACGATGCATTAATGCATCGTATCTGACCAATATGAAGTCAATAACGATACCTTTAAGATGGTTCAAGTTTACTCGACAAAATCATGAAATAAACATTACGCAGAGATGACCCGACTCTAACTCTCGCAGTCAGGTTCTGTCTCATCAATCTTTTACACTCACTGCTTAGCTACTATTATGACTGTTTGCAAAACTCATAAAGTAGTTCAAATCACCGTTTTGGGACCGATGTCAAAAGTAAGCTCGCAAGGAATAACACGGCTAAACACCCTCATTACAATTGCCTACAAGATATTGCTTCAAATTATGAATAAATAAACCTATACTTACTCTAAATGACAGCCAAGCATTATGAGTCCTCAATTTTTCATTATAAACAGCTCAATAGCAAACAGAGAGTCATCTTGAACTGGTATAAATTTTACAAAACAACAACTCACCCATTGTGTGTAATACAAACGTTTTTGTTCTTAATGCTGATCCTATCAACTAGCGGGAACTCAGCTTTGGCGCTTGAACGTTTTGACATAGTAACAACACTGCAAGTATCTGAGTTACTAGAAAAACGTAAAACTGGGGAAGTCGATTTTCTTCTCATCAATGCCCTTGACCGGCTCATAGCCGATCACCAATCTATTCCCGGGTCTATCAATATTCCCTGGAGTGAAGGAAACAAATCATCCGCAATGCTTGGGCCCGATAAGGAACGACTTATCATTACCTACTGCATGGGTTACCGTTGAGTGTTTTCATATAAGATGGCAGTTGCCATCAAGAAGTTGGGTTTTACCAATATTAAGATTTATAATGGAGGCATAAAGGATTGGGGAAAAAGCGGTTTCAGACTTGAAAGTAAGAACTCGCTCCCCGAGCTTAACGTTCAAGTTATTACAACAGAAGATTTTTTCGAGATGCTACAGAAATTTGAAAAACGACAATGCCGTGATAATGAAGGAAAGCACGCACTAACCATCCTCGACCTTCGTAATGCCAATCATATGAGTGAAGAATCTCCTCTACCTCGAATTAGTACCTCCTGTCCCATACAGACCTGCAAACTCGACGACCTTCAGTCCCCAAAGATGAGAGATAAACTTCCCAAAACGGGACCAATTATCACCATTACAGAAACAGGCAATCGAGACGAATTTGCTATTCGATATCTCGCCAAATACGGGTTCAATACTATTCAGGGACTAAAATTTGGCATGCGCGGATGGCTTAAACAAAGGTATCCAACCCAATAAAGTAATGTCCTTTATTTCTGTCAAAAATTCGCTGTATATAATTGCCTTCTCTGTCGGATTACAGATAGTATTGGTAGGTATAGACTGGTATTTCCACCACCAGTATGAACAGTTAGAAGAGCGCCAGATGCAGTTTTCACGAGTTGAACACAAATTGTTTACGATTCTGGCGTTAGAAAAAGAAGTGATGCATCGTGCAGTGCCCAAAGATGACCTGCTCATACACTATCATGAGATGATGGCCGCCAACGAGGCTGAGAAGCTAGGCCTTGATCAGCAACTTCTCAGCGATCGCTCAAAAATCAACTCCACATTATCCCGATCATGGGATGAGCGTAGGCAACTGTATGACAAGCTCAACAACCTCCTGCCGGCCCTCACCTTAAGTGTTACCTATATACATGAGCATCACATCGCGTACTTGAAAAATCTCCTCCACCATGGCGAACTCGACGAGGGTTACGAGACTCCAGTGTCCTTTTCCCGAAAGGATGCCAGCGCAGGTTCAGAGCTTGACATTGTTTCGGTTGCCATAAATATACAGAGCATCATGCTGGAGATCATGGAGCAGTTTTCTCGCCTTCAGAGAGGATTTTCGCCTGCATCTATACATGCCAGTTTCAAAAAGGCAATTACACAATTCTATAACGCAACCAATACCTTTGAAGACTACTCGCTTGATGCCCAGGATGGGCTCCTTGTTGAAGAACTACTCCTCACCGGCACCACCCTCGAAAAGAGTTTTGACCTCTTTCTACAACTGGAATCCTCCATATTAGAGATAAACAAACAGCTTGAACAAAACCGCATAGCCTTGCTCGATAATTTTGCAGCCGTGAAAGAGCTTAATAATATTGAAAATATGGAGTTCAACCGTATTGTTAAAACGAACAAATTCATTTCTCTGGGCATCAATTTTCTTATTCTGATGGTTTTACTTTTCATCACCCGTAAGATGTTCCTTGCCTTGGATAAAGTTGTTGGTGAGACTCGCAAAATTGAATGCGACCACACCTACCGGATCCCTCAACAGCGCAATGACTTCAAAGAGTTCACCTATATCTTCAATGCACTTAACCTGATGGGGCAAACGATTAGCAAAAAGCTCGATGAATTAGTACAGTTCCAGAAAGTGCTTGAAGAACGCGTTGCCGCTCGCACTATGGAACTTTCACAGGTAAACTTGCAGCTCTCTGAAAAAATAGAGGAAAAGGAAAAAAATGAGAAAGAGCGACGCGAACTTCAGGAGCGCTTGAATCGTGCCGAGAAAATGGAGGCGGTTGGTACCCTTGCAGGCGGAGTTGCCCACGACCTGAACAACATTCTTTCAGGCATTGTCAGTTATCCCGAACTGCTCTTGATGAAAATTCCAAAGGAGCACAGCTTACGACGACCCTTAGAGACAATTAAGAGTGCCGGAGAAAAGGCAGCTGTAATAGTAGACGATCTTCTTACAATGACCCGGAGGGGAGTCGTAAAGCAGGAGCCGGTCAGCCTGAATCAATTGATCGAAATATTTCTCACCAGCCACGAGCTGAGTAACATTCTTGTACATAACCATAAAATAGTAGTTGAGAATCATCTTGATGCAAGCAAGGATATTATCCTCGGTTCTAGTGTTCACTTACAGAAAACACTTGTGAATCTGACCAGTAATGCTGCAGAATCTATTTCCTCTTCCGGTATCATCAGGATCAGCACGACAAATGTGAACATTGACACCGAAGTTCATGGGTATGATCAGGTTAATCAAGGCGAATACATTAAGTTCAGCATCTCCGATAGTGGCGCAGGCATACCAAAAGAGAATATTGAGCGGATATTTGAACCGTTTTTCACCACAAAAACAATGGGCAGAAGCGGCTCAGGCCTTGGCATGGCTGTAGTATGGGGAACAGTTAAGGATCATAACGGCTACATCAATTTGGTCAGTGAAGTCAACACAGGTACCACCTTCGATCTCTACTTCCCTCTGTTGAATGAAGCAAAGATGTCTCCCCCAGAGCACAACAACCTTGCAAACCTAAGCGCTCAAGGAGAAAAAGTTCTGGTCGTAGATGACGTAAAAGAACAGAGGGAGATCGCCCAACACATGCTCAAGCAGCTCGGATATGAAGTTCAAACCGCAGAAAGCGGTGAAGAAGCGATTAGCTACTTGAAAACCAACCGGGTAGACATCCTTCTCCTCGATATGATCATGCAACCCGGCATGGATGGGCTTGACACCTATCGCACAATACTGGAGTTTTTACCTCAGCAGAAGGCTATAATTGCCAGTGGATTTTCTGAAAACGATAAGGTCCGTGAAGTGCAAAGGATTGGGGCTGGTGCATACATTAAAAAGCCATATTCCATCTATGAGATTGCAAGGATATTACGCAGTGAGCTGGATGAGTTGATTACGTAGAGTACTTTTTTAAGGCCGAAATTCAACCTTACTGCAACTGTGGTTTTACAATAGCTCGCCTAGGGAAATACAATACTGCCAAGCAGAGGGGGGGAACCTTAACCCCCCAATCATACTATGCACAAATCCTTCATCTTTTCCTTCTCCATTCACCATTATCCCGTCAACTATCAACTCCTCTTCAAGCGACATAAATAAATGGTCACCAAGACACCAGTAACCAGCAGTATTCCCCTCACCCAGATATTACTCACAAGCAGGATACTTACCGCAATAGAGAGCCATAACATAACAAGGGCACGGTGTAGCGCAGTAATGGTAATCGAGCGGTTCTCAAAATAATTACGAATGGCTTCACCAAAAACAGGGTGGTTCAGTAGCCAGTTCCTAATCTTCGGCGAGGAGTTATAGCTCAACACCGTTGCCAAGATTAAAAAAGGAGTTGTTGGCAGAACTGGAAGAAAGGCACCAATGACGCCAAGAGCAATGCAGATGCATGCACCAATTTTCAGAAGGATTCGTACAAGCGGTTCAGTTACAGCTTTCATTATTAACATCAATCCTATGGTACATTACGGTGGAAAAAGAAGTGGGTCCTTTCTAGGTTAAACTATAGCCTACTACAATACCAAACAACTTCAAGCAAGCCGTTTTATCACAAAAAATACTGGGAATTTGAAAATCCAGCTGGCAGGAAACGGATAGCAAGTCAAAGTCTACACGGCAAGATTAGGAGAACAGATTCTCCTAATTTACGGAGCGGCACCAAAGTAGAACAGTAAAGGCAATAGTGGAATTCAAAAACCTGGTCGTTTTTAGTTCGATAGCACCTTAGAGAGCTCAGCTCTCAATTCGTTAAGTTGAAATGGCTTAGTAAGGCGACCCCTAAATCCATATTTGGCATGATTTGCCATTATAGGGTCTGTAGAATACCCGCTTATTGCTATGACCTTTGCTTCCGGGTCAATACCTAAAATAGTCTTTATTGCTTCCTTTCCACCCGTTCCACCAGGAATTGTAAGGTCCATGAAGGTAACTTCATACGGACTATTGCTTTCAAAGGCAGCCGCATATTTTTTTATTCCCGTATCACCCTCTGCTGCGACATCAACCTCATAGCCTAGCAGGCATAACATATCAGTAAGCACATTAGCCACCATGGCATCATCATCAATAACAAGGGTTTTTATTATTTTTGCACCAAAGTGTTCAAGTGAAGACTCTGCCTCACAGCTCTCTTCCCGAGTACCGGATGTACCAGAAGGCAGGTAAACGGTAAAGGTTGTGCCCTCCCCCAAACTGGACTCCACACCAATACGACCTTTGTGCTTTTCAATTATACCACGCACCATAGCCAGACCTAATCCGCTGCCGGTCTGCTTAGTACTAAAATATGGATCAAAAATCCTATCGATTATCTCTTTAGATATACCAACGCCTTCATCCCTGATCTGCAGTATAACGGTATCAGTCTGTAAAGATGAGACTTGAGCAGAAACATTGCGTGCATGTATATAAATATGCCCACCGTTTGGCATGGAATGCTGTGCATTAATCACAAGATTGGAAACCACCTGGGAGATCTGCCCCTGATCAGCATTTACCTCCCAGAGATTCTCAGGAAAATCATAGACCGCTTTGATATGACTTCCACTGAGGTTAAACGAAACAACATCATGAATAAGTTGCTTGAGGTTTACCGCAGCCAGTACGGGATCTCCTCCCTTGGCAAAAGTAAGCAACTGAGAAGTCAGATTGGTGGCCCGCTCAAGAGAATTATGAGCAGTTTTTATGAATTTGTACGATTTATGACTGGTATCAAGACTCAACTTGGCTAATTCTATATTGCCAAATAATCCCGCCAGAATATTGTTGAAATCATGAGCAATACCTCCAGCAAGGATGCCGATAGACTCAAGTTTTCTTGCATTTAAAAGATCTGCTTCGGTTTTCAACTTTTCAGTTTCATCCCTAAAAACCAAGAGATTACCCAGTATGCGTCCATCATCGCCAAGGATTGGCACTTTGCTGAATACAATTTGATATTCAATTCCGGACCGACCAATCAGCGTGGCATGAACGTCCTGCAGATCCGTCTCTAAACGACCACCATCCTGTTGGAGATGCCCATCTAAACTTACTGCTTCTCGAAGTTGAAAAACATCCTCAAGCTTTTCTCCAATGGCTTCATTCTGTGGCCAACCAGTCAACTCCTCCGCCACTCTGTTAAAAATCAAAATACAATTATTGTTATCTGTTGCTACAACTCCGTTAACGATTGAGTGGAGGGTAACCAGAAGACGTTCCCTCTCATTTCTCAAATCTTCTTCCGCCTCTGACTTGCTGGTCAACATCTGATTTGCATACTCTGCAAGCTGATCAAGTTCGGAAAATTTAATCTTATTTCTTTCTATTACTTTTGAAGAACGTGCAGCCTGTTTAAAAAAATCCACAAAGAGTTGGTAATCAGTAGTAAGCTTTTTACTTAAAAGGTGTATGAGCAATAGCATCGAAAAGATGACAACACAAAAGATAGCGATGATGTATATGTAACTCTGGTGCAACTGGTACTTCATATCTGATTGAATCCGTACTATTTCTTCCTCAACATCATCAATATACACTCCAGCTGCTACGATAAATCGGCCATTACCGGCCAACTTGAAGAAACTTGTTTTGGGGCTCGGCTCTGGGTTATCTATTTTTCGGTACCAGTAATCCACGAAACACTCACCGTGCTCACGCAGCCCCTGAAGGAATTCCTTGCGAAACATCTTTCCTTTAGCATCTTTATAGTCATCTGAAATGATTTGGCCCCTGTCATGGGGGCGGTTAGGATTAGCGTAGACAGTCGCAAATTCTTTTCCACCATTGATATCCAGTAATTCATTGATAAAGACGTACCCCCGATTGTTGGGGCCAAACCGATTGGTATCAACATATTGATAGATTATCATCTGCATCGCAGTTTCAACCGAATCAAGATAAACTCCGGTACCAATAATCCAATCAAATGGCGCGAAAAGTTTAACATAGGATACTTTTTGAAATTTACTGTCAGCACTAAATGGTTTCGTCCAGGCGTAGCTATGAAACCCCTCTCCTTCTGAGGTAGCAATATCTATTACCTCACGGATAACCTCACGCTCACTTTCATCCTCACTTGCTAAAAGGTTTATTCCTTCTTTTTCCGGCCGATCGGCAATCAAGTGGGGAACGCCATCAAAGTCGTTAATAAAATAGTAGCCACTACCTTGATCGTAACGAATAGGACGGAGTGCATCTATAATAAGCTTCTTTATATCTTCATCAGATTTGTCGGCCTTGTTTTGATTATAAATATTCTCTGCAATAGCATACGCTTCTAGCACTCGAGCCTTCACTTTAGCCTGAGCCTCTTCAGAACGATGCGATATTTCGAAGTTGATTACTCTTACAACTTTCTCAACTTCACTTTTAATGAGTTGACGCTGGCTTTGAACATAGCTTTCCTTGGCCTGTTCAATACGAATATTGGTATCACGTTGGTTTTCAGATGTATGAAGAATAAGAAGAACAACAGCTAGAAAAACAAGTGAGATAACAGCCAACCGCTGGACGGACCTTACAAAACTGGGCTTACCTTGCATCTGTTTCCTCAATCGCTCGCTCATACGCAAATAACGTGTTAGGCAAATAATATCTTTCCGTTGCCCCTCAAATCATCTAATCATTTATAAACCAGAGAAGCAAATGTCTCGCCTATTTTTTCAGCCTCCTGTTTTCATAAACTCGTCAGCTGACAAGAGTCATCTCCATGGCTTGACATAATTAAACCAACTGCTTAAATACTACGTTATGATTTGTCGAGTTTATCTGAAAAAAAGCCATTGTAGCAGCACAGAGAGCACAAAAACTGATCAAGGAGATCTATTAGATGAAAAAATATGTACTCATAACCCTCAGCGTACTTTTTGGTTTGTCATCGTGGTGTGGGGCAACTGAAAATCGTTTCCAGCAATTCAATGCCGATACTCAAGATGCATATGCCACCTACCGGGTAGCACTCTTTGAGACGAACAAAAACAATCAGGAAAAATCAGAAGAATCCATCAAAACATTTCAGAAAAGATGGCAAAAAATAAGTACGACATACAGCCAGTTGCCCCCAGAGGCATATCAGTCAGATTCTTCCTTTAGCCAAACACTCGAAAATATAAGCCATATTGCACAAAAGAGTGGTGAGCAAATTGCAGCAGGACAGTTGGCCGAGGCACATGAAACACTTGAGGCAATCAGAGATGAATTAAGTGAATTACGCCGCAGGAATTCGGTAATTGCATTTAGTGACCATATCAATAACTACCATGCAGTAATGGAACACCTCCTCACTGGAGGTTTTACGCCAGAGACTATCAATAGCGATACTGTAAATACGATTCGTGGCCAAGTTGCAGTACTGGAATATCTGGCTGAAGCAATCAAAAACAATGCTCCCAAGGAGTACAGTAACAACCCAAAATACCTGAAGTTACAAAAAGACCTTTTTGGATCTCTCACCCAGCTGGATAAAGCGATCGAAGAAAACAACCCACAGGCTATCAGCAAATCAATCAAGATGCTAAAGCCCGCATACGCCAAACTTTTTGTTAATTTTGGCTAAGATGACATCTGAACAATGGGAATCGGTTTAACGGTATCAGCTCCCCTTGCGTGTCCTGAATCCACCTGGCCAACATACTTCAGGCGGGTACAGGATACGCATGAGGGGAAATGCGTCGCTTCGCCCCTTTCCCTGTACTGTTTCATAGTCGCAATAAAGAGACTACCTCCTTACTTCTGTTAATCCTGAAAAAATGGATCTCAGTGTCTCATCATCAAGCTGTTCCTGTAGGTACTCCTCGTACGTATCAAAAGCTTCACAGCAACTCTGAGAGATGCAATCGTTTCTATCGTTGATGCTCGGCTCAGTAAAAGCAATTGTCTCAGAATTAAACCGAGTCTCATGGCTCGTATATTCGCAGCCCCTGTTCTGCTCAAGCCACTGATCGGTTTTATCATGACTGCCAAGAAAAAGGATGAACACATCCCTGCCCCTTCGCACTGTTACCAAACGGTAGCCGTGGCTAAGACGATATTTTACACAATGAGAAATCCGGTACTCACCTCTTTTCGTCCTTTTAGCGAGCAGTGCTTCTGACCAAGGGCCTTCGAGTCTAATTCGATTAAGGACCCCTTGACACTGTTCAACTGCACGTCGCCCCTTTTTTCCAGAGCGACACAGATTTTCAAACTGTTCATCAAGTGATTTAGCACAATGAAGATCAAATGTTGTCATGGCTCACCTTCTGTTCACAGCAGACAAAGTTAACAACCGCATCCCCCAGAGCCGCAGGTACCAGGATTACAGCTTGCCCCGGCCCCGGGAATGGTGTTGGTAGAGGAAATAGTGAAACCGGACTTTTCACCATTTTCTAAGAAATCCACCTTGATGGTACCACACTGCTTTACAAGTTTTGCCTCAATTAGAAAGGTCAAATCCTCACGAGTCGTCACCATATCATCGTCCTTTTTCTCATCCAGGGCAAGAGCAAGTGCAGGGCCGGAGCACCCACCTTGCATCAATGCCACCCGGAGAGGAGAAGACAGGTTGTTTTCCTGAAAGTATTCATTAAGTTTTTTAACTGCTACATCAGTTACTTCAATCATTATTGCACCTCATGATAGTTAACAGGTAAGCGTTTGCATCGATTGAAAATCATCAGCCTAACAATTCAAAAGAGGCAGGTCAATTCTTAATATCCTATTATCACTATCTATTCAATAGGTGCAACCTATAACAAGGGTGCTTTTGAGTAAAACTACAATGTCGAAAATGCCACTGCGTTTATATATGCAACACGGCATGAGCAAGATGACGAAAAAGAAAGAACAAAAACAGGATAGTATCCTCAAGGCAGCCCAAGAACTTTTTTTGACCGAAGGGTATGTCCAAACGAGCATGGATAAGATTGCAGCCAAGGCTCAGGTGACAAAGCAAACCGTTTACCGCTATTTTCCGTCCAAGGAAGTGTTATTTGAAGCGACACTTAAATCATGCAGAGAAAGGCCCGATGACAGCTTCTTAGATCAGTTAGATAAACCCGATACAAGGGATACCTTACAAGGGTTTGCTGTCGAATTTATCTTAGCGCACCTATCACAGGAACACCTGGCAATAGTCCGTCTGATGATCTCAGAAAATGCGAATGCTCCTGAGTTAACAAAGAGTTTTTTCATGATTGGACCGAGTAAAACGGATAAGAAGTTGGACGAGTTTTTTAAGGAAAGGTTGCACTTGAATGAAACCAGCCATCCAATTTGCATGTGGACGAGTATGCTGCTTTCAATGAGGACAAGTGTACTGATGGGACTTCCAGCCCCAACAAAAACTGACGTAAAGGAATATGCAGAAAAACTACAAATTTCTTCCTTAAGTCAATACTATAAACATAAAACAAATAACCAATGGTAAAGCTACCTTGTCCAAATTGGAATTCGACTTTACTGTTTCTGGAACAATTTCCTAACAACGTGACAAGAAGTTAGGACAGATAAAGATCATTGTTCATTTGCTCATCAGGTACATTTATTTAACTCCCAACACATACTAACAACATATCGGCATGGCAAAATCTTACGCTCCACGTATGCATTCGGCAGAACATATTCTCAATCAGGTTATGGTCAGAAAATTCGACTGTGGACGTTGCTTTAGTGCTCACGTCAACAAGAAGAAATCCAAATGTGATTACCACTTCGACAGGGCCCTGACCGGTGATGAAATACAGGAAGTGGAAGCAGCGGTCAATGAGGCTATTTTAGCGAACCTGAATGTAACTGAAGAAATGATTTCACTGGAGGAAGCCGAGCGGAATTTCAACCTCACCCGTCTTCCAGACGAAGTCGAAACCGTTCGCATAGTACATATAGGCAATGTTGATTCCTGTCCTTGCATAGGTGAACATGTCGACAATACGGCAGAGATCGGCACGTACCGCATAGTCTCCCAGGATTTCAACGATGGCGTTCTTCGAATACGCTACAAACTTACGGATCCGGAATAGCGATGATAATGAGATGAACCATCTCCTGAATGAAAATTCTTGACCTTGATTATGGAAATGGCCAGCTTACGAGGTGGTTAGAGGATAAAGGGATTGATCACACGGTATCGTTTTTTCGGACTGCCGTATCAACTGAGGGAAGTTAACAATAATCTGCAACCACATCTAAACGATTTCAATGAGGTGAAAGGATAATGGACTTGACGACAAACAAGGCGATTCATGATTTACGGGGAGATGTGCTTGCTGGTGGCTATGCAAGTGCAAATGCAAATTATATCGCTTCCGCTAAAGGCTCAATCTTGACCGATGTGGAAGGAAGAGAACTGATAGACTTTGCTGGCGGTATCGCAGTAATGAATGTTGGGCACAGTCACCCGAAGGTTATTGAAGCCATAAAGAGTCAGGTCGACAAATTCACTCATACCTGTTTTATGGTTAACCCCTATGACATAGCAGTTAGCCTTGCTGACAGACTAGTTAAGGCAACTCCTGGCGACTTTGCCAAAAAGGTTGTTTTCATAAACAGTGGCGCTGAAGCTGTTGAAAATGCAATAAAAATTGCTCGCTACCATACTAAAAGATCAGGGATTGTAGTGTTTGATGGTGCTTATCATGGAAGAACGTATCTTACCATGACAATGACGGCAAAAGTAAAACCATATAAGTGGGGATTTGGGCCCTTTGTTCCAGAGGTTTATAGAGCGCCTTTCGGCGATTTTGAGGCCTTTAAAAAGTTTTTCATAACAGGTATTGATCTGGAAAATACTGCTGCCGTTATTACAGAACCTGTCCTCGGAGAAGGTGGATTCATTGTTCCTCCTGATGATTTTTACCCACAGGTCGCTGAACTCTGTAAAGAGCATGGCATACTCTTTATTGCCGATGAAATCCAGACTGGATTTGGAAGGACGGGAAAGATGTTCGCTATGGAAAACTGGGGCATTGAACCAGACCTTATGACTATGGCGAAAAGCCTCGCTGCAGGGATGCCCCTCAGTGCAGTTGTCGGTAGGGCTGAGATTATGGATGCAGTTCATCCCGGCGGGCTTGGGGGCACTTACGGTGCCAACCCTGTCGCTTGTGCCGCAGCCCATGCCGTACTGGATATCATGGAAGAGGAGAATATTCTTGATAAGGCAGTAAAGCTTGGCACTGTTCTTACTGAAAAATTCACTCAGTGGAAAAATCGTTTTGATTGTGTTGGTGAAATCCGTGGCATAGGCGCTATGAGGGGTCTCGCAATTGTGAAAACAGATGGCTCCCCTGCTCCTGAAGATGCGAAGAAGTTTGCATCCTCCTGCTTCGAGAAAGGGTTGGTTATTCTGGTTTGTGGGACTTATGGTAACATCATCCGAGTGCTGATGCCTCTCACCATCGAAGATGAGATCTTGAACAAGGGCTTAGACATCATGGAGGCCGGCTTGTCCCAATTATCCCAATAAACAAAAGACCGTAAAACGAATAGGATTGGATAGGAGTGGTATAACTCACGAGCACCAGGCTTTAAGAACTCTCCTTCAAGAAAAGGGCCTAATAGTTTGAAACAACTGTTAGGCCCTTTAATATTTGATGATCAGGGCAGTAGGATTCGCCCCCAACCATGAAACTGTTCCAGCCATAATGCTTTCATGTTATTTTTTTACGACAAATAAAGGCAGAGGCGATGGGCAAAGATCATTCATGTTAATAAGGTCATGTTCACTGCAATACCCTTTGGAGGTGTATCCCTTTTCTAGCCCTTCGACTGTAATAACCTGTAGATGTGTATGATAGAACCAATTGCCATTTTCGTGGAAATCTCCAATCTCAGCAAATGGCAAACCTCCGGCTATTTCTGTTCCCTGCTTCGGCAGGCTCTCTCTTCTCAAATGACCGTAGAAACTATAAAATGTTTTAAAATGAGGGCTTTCATGTCTGAGTAGGACATAACCACCGTAATTGCCTTCACCGCTTTCGTATCCGCTTTCGGCAACAGTGGCAGCCAGCGGCGCATGTAGTGGCGTTCCCAGGTCAACAATGACATCAAGCCCGAGATGAATGAAGCGTTTATCTGCAACCATCTGCGGGCAGTCTCCGAGCAGTGTATCTCGCCTTTCGAGATACGAGGCCACCCCCCAAGTGAATCGGTCACTCATTGTATTGTCGAGTATCCGTTGAAAATTCCTCTGATCACGTACGTTTATTCCTGCCAGAAGCTGGCTACTCGGTGACATATCGGCTATATACGGATCACCCTTCAAGCCCGGAAAAATCGGAAAATGATCGATTTTACTACTATATAGAAAAAATGGATAATACATAAGCATTGCGTCTCCAGCTCAGGATAACGGGTGTGTGGTTATCTTTAATAAACCGGTAATCGGCACAACGGGGTGTCCGTCCTCTTCTATCGTAGCACTTTCAGGCCAGGTGAAGTCTGAGGATAATGATTGGTAGTAGGAAATGTCGTAAGGGTTCAGCTTCACCTGAAGATTGCTGCCTTTACCGGTAATAGTCGAAGTAAGACCAAAATCCACCTCCCCAAGCTCAGTTTTGATAATATATCGTGGGATCTCACGCCCACTGCCCTCCCTGCGAACCTTCGTGGCAATGTCCACTATATCGTAGAGATAAATCGGGTTTTCAACGTTCCATTGCTGCTGCAAGGGGGTACCGGCAACAAAAAGATGGTGAAACTCAATTCCCGCTTCACGACAGCGGTACGCAAGCTGATGGATTACTTCCGCCGAATCATTGATTCTCCCGAGGATCGGTGTATTACAGTAAACCGTTATGCCTGTATTTTTAAATAAACGGGTCAGTCGCATATGTTCGTCTGTAATCTCTTCTGCTACCAGAAACTGGGTCTCAATTTCCAGGCGAAGAGGATTTACCATTGTCAGTTTATTTAACCCGGCGATGAAGTCTATCACCAGCGGGGTGTAATGGTGTGGTTCAGAGTTGAATGCGCGGCTGCGCAACCTGAGACTGTTCACATGAGGGATATCATCCAATTTTTTGGCCAGCACCCTGATCAGGTTCAAGTTGTGAACGATGTCAGTGGCTGAGGAGACAACCACATCTGTGATTCGCTCGTCGCCACGGATATAATTCAGTTCGGTATCAGAAATATTGGCATCTACTTCAACACGGCTTGCATGGACACGAGAAAGCAGAGGGCTCCCTGTTTCAACCAAAGACGGCGAGATCCCTTCATCTTTGGCAATAAGTTCAGCTACCACTCCTGAAGTAAGGGGTTCCAACTTTTTTCCTTCCGGCCGTGGCGGTCGTGGCCCTAAAAAGATCGACTCATCACCAATTTTCGCCATGTACTGGATATCGATAGTACCTTCTTCATTTACCCTGATGTTGCTCAACTCATTTGCAAGGGGGGCAAACTCCTTGAAGTACTCTGGGGTATAAGGGCTTCTGATCCATATAAAATTTTCGTTTTCCGCCACCGGCTCCACAGCCCAGCCACTTGAGTTCCAATCCATTTTACCAATCGGGGTCGCTGTACAGATTCGTGGAACAATACGGTCCGAAAGGTGTGCCCGCAGGTAGTTGGCAGCCGTATGCCCTTTGGAAATAGAGGACCAGTATATGCTGTTGCCATGGATCGGACTACAGGGAATGTAAATATAATGCAGCTCAGCACCGGCACCTCGGAGCAGGCTGAACAGACGTACAAGTTCAGGCCCTTTATCATTGCAGCCGTCAAGAAAAGGCGTCTGGATATAGACACCGATACCATTTTTGACAAGGTCGGTAATAATCATCAAGCATTGAGGCGATATCTCATCAGGATGGATGAAGTGGGTTGCCAGTTCAATACGTTTACCCTTCTCCTGCAATTCAAGATGCTTTCGCTTAAGATAGCTTAACAATTTTCCGTCATCGGCCAGGAAGAGGTCGGGATAGTACGCAACGGAGCGCGTGGCCAACCGCAGAGTCTGAACATGCTCGACCTCCATCAGACTGTCGATGGTTGTGGCCATATTGATTCTGCTCATGAACGGATCGCCACCAGTGACAACTATTTCTTTGATATTCGGGGATTTTCTGACATGGTCTACGGCATCTTTTACATCTTGCGGTGACGGATTGGCTTCGTTACGTGACTCCTTGTGTTTACGAAAACAGAAACGACAATACACAGGGCAACTCATGTTGAGTAGGAAAATAACCCGGTTCTGGTACATCTGTTCCAGTAATCCCTGATGGAACTGACCTATCCAGGTGTTTGTGTGGCCGACCTTCTCAAGCTCTTCGGTAAACGGGAGGTATTGATAGGCAACGTCACGGGAGACCCTCATCTGACGGATGGTATGCATGGACAGCCGTACCGGGTAGGTATCTATCACTTCCTGCATATCCTCACGATCTTCATCTTGGACTTTCAGGTTCGCTGCCTTCTCAAGCGCATCGACAGTTTTTATGGAAATGAAGCCATTGCCAGGAAGTACGACTTCAAGGACTGCCACAAGCAGTAGGTGGGGCAGTTCAACACCGCTGATGGTGATCGAACCGGAGCCATCAGCCATACCGAGTTTATCGAGCAATTCACGGAAAAAACCTTCCGGGTCATCTGCATATTTGCATGCGGAGAGTAGTCTGAAAAATTTATCAGAACCAGTGCCCTCTTTAATCAAATTAAAAAACGCTGGGCCAGTAAGTTGCCTGGTAGCCATCTGGTCAAGAAAGCTGATGACTGTTTCAGTCAGGCTTGAGAGGAGAACTTCGTTTTCTTCTCCTGAATATTTGTAAACGATCCTAAGTGTTACATCATGGCTGGCCATCTGTGCCTCTCTGTTTTTTTACAATTCTGTAAAAGAAAAATTAACCGTTTACATTCAGTAGCAAATCTGTAATGTTAACTATAATAGTAAACCCATTCCCATAATAGTGTGATAATAATTACCCGATAAAATAATGTCAAAAGGAAAAGATTACTTTTCAAAATCCCTCGAGAAAGGCCTCCGGGTGCTCTCCCTGTTTGACCACAATAACAAAGTATTGACGCAGAGTGAGATTGCACGGAAGTTAGACTTGAATATGACCTCGACCTATCGTTATATCAATACCTTAGTCGAGATGGGATACTTGGTGAAGAATGAAAAAACCAAGGCAATTTGCCCTTCCGCGCAATGCCTGGTGTTTTGCAATAATCTGTTCAGGGCGACTGGACACCTCAATCTGATCAGGCAGGTGGTCGATCAGGTACACCGCCAGCACAATATCAGTATAGAGGTTGCTTTTGCCGTCGGAAACTCACTGACCCGAATCTATAACAGGGAGGCGGAAGAGACATTTACTTACAGCTTTCCTGATTCGACTGAAAATGCTTTACACACCACGGCGCTTGGCAAAGCCTATCTCTCCACTTTTCCAGACGATCAGCTTAGGGAGCGAATACAATCAATGGAACTTGTGGTTCGAACCAAGAGAAGCATTACTGACAGGGACTCTTTATTCAAAGAGATACTGGTTGTAAGAAAGAAGCAGTTTGCCACGACGGAAGAGGAGTATCTTCCCGGACTACTGGCAATAGCAGCACCGATATATGATCCCGTCAGCGGTGCCGGAGTGGGGGCTGTCTCCTTTGACTTCTCTATCATGCAGCACGTTGCTTCAGAAATAGAGAAAAAATACTCGAAACTGGTGCAGGAGACTGCGAGCAGATTGTCAGAATTTTCTTCACCGGACATGATTGTCAAATAGCAGAAAAAGGGGCAGTACCCTGCCCAACAATTAAAAAGATATGCTTTTATATACATTGCCAAACGCTCAATCGAAAAGACTGCAGGCTGGACTTGCAGATAATACGCCCAAAACTCCTTCAGGCCGGACAGGGAACACGTATCTCCAGTTGGAGAAGAACAGGAGGAGACCATGAAATCTGAGAAATGGAAACCTTTTGCCCTACTGGCCCCTTCTCTAAGTGCAGTGTTTTTTCTTCTGGTCATCCCAGTCTGTTTCATCATCGTATACAGTTTCTGGCTTCGTGCACCAAGCGGGGCGGATATCCCCGCTTTTCAGTTTGGCAATTATGCCAAATTTTTTGAGGATTTTTTCTATCCCGGTATCCTCCTGCGGACAATCCGAATTTCGCTGGAAACCGTCATTCTCTGTGTCGTCATGGGCTATATCCCTGCATATTTCTTCTACCGAAGTACCAGCCACTACAAGAAGGTTTTCCTGCTACTCATCATGCTCCCTTTCTGGGTTAGTTTCATTATCCGGACAATGAGCTGGATCAACATCATGGGTGACTCCGGTCTTATCAATCACTTTCTACTGCTTACAGGAATTATAGATGAGCCGATCTCCATGCTCTACAATGAGTTCACGGTACTTATGGGACTGCTTATGTACCTGCTGCCATTCATGGTCCTCAATATCTATGTAAGCCTTGAAGGAATCGACAAGAACCTACTCGAGGCTGCCCGCAGTATGGGCTGTACAGAGTGGCAGGCATTCCGGGAGGTGACACTGCCATTGAGCCTGCCGGGAGTCAGTGCAGGGAGTTTACTGGTTTTTGTGTTAACGGCGGGCACCTATCTCCCCCCGATGATCCTTGGTGGCCCGGGAAACGATATGATAGCAAACCTTATCTTTAAGCGAGTTATAAATACACTCGACTGGCCGTTCGGTTCCGCCATAAGTGTTATCTTGCTGGCCCTCTTGTTTGTCATCGTGTTGACCTACAACCGTTACATGGGAATTAACCAGATCTTCAAGACCTTTGAGGGGAAATAAGTAATGAAGCAGTCATCTCTAGGGTGGTCATTAATTAAAATTTATACCTTACTTATCTATGTTTTTCTTTTTGCACCCATCGTGGTGGTTGTCGTACTGTCCTTTAACCCAAAGCAGTTTGGCATTTTTCCGATGGAAGGCGTTAGCCTGCGCTGGTTTATCAAATTGGCCCAGAACGAATCGATTATTGAGGCGTTCAAAAATTCCCTTATCCTTGGTTCCCTGACGGCTGTTATATCAACAACAATTGGCATCATGGCGGCTCTTGCTTTTATTCGTTTTGATTTCCCCGGAAAAAACATGCTTAATACCCTGCTCTTATCGCCCATAATGATTCCGGAAGTGGTTCTCGGTGTTGCATTATTGCTGTTTTTACGCTTCCTGCAAATGCCGAAAAGCTTCGGCCTGTTGCTGGTCGGGCATGTCGTGTTGACACTTCCGTATGTGCTATTGATTGTACAAGCCCGCCTGGTCGGTATCAAAACAGAGTACGAAGAGGCTGCGAGATCCCTCGGAGCCAATACATTCCAGACGTTCAGAGAAGTGACGCTACCGCTATTGTTGCCGGCTGTCCTGGCTGGTGCTTTATTTGCTTTCACCATTTCCTTTGATGACATTACAGCAACATTGTTTTGGGCCACAGCGGAAAACCAGACGGTTCCCGTCAAGATTTTCAGTATGCTGAGAAATTCGATAAGCCCAGAAATCAATGCACTCGGTACGGTAATGATCGTCTTGACAGTCACCACACCACTGCTTGCAGGCTATCTGTCACGAAAATTTTCTAAGGTAAGGTGAAAAAACACAACCCATCACGGAGGAGAGAACTGATGAGCATCGTATCAAAAGAGAAGTTGGATCGAGTACATGAAGCGTATATGGAAGGCAAGGTAAGTCGTCGTCATTTTATAAAATATCTTACCATGGCCGGAGCCACAATAGGGTTGCTAGGCTCTCCATTCGGTGGCGCGATCCGTGATGCGTGGGCTGCGAAATCTATCCGCTTTGACGGATGGGGCGGGAGTGTTTCAGAAGCTTTCCGAGAACATGCCTTTAAGCCGTTTACAGAGGCAACCGGGATAAAGGTAATAGATGGTGAGTTTGGTGACATGAACTCGTTTCTGACTCGCGTCAAGGCATCCTACCCACCGGGTGGCGAATTTAACCTCGCCCACCTGAGCGCAGTATTTGATTATGCACGTTATGCAGAGCTTGGCTTTGCCTCTGTATTGGATGAATCGAAGATTCCAAATCTGAAAAATGTTATGGAATCGATGATTACCCCCCTGCGTAAAATTACCAACGGAACCCTTTCTGCAGTACCTTACGATCTTGGACAAACAGGCATTGCCTATAACACCAAACACATCAGCAAAGAAAAAGCTGAAAAACTTGGAGCCTCGCTCCTGTGGGACAAGGAGCTGAAAGGAAAGCTGGGCAGCTGGGAAGGCGATTTTAGAACAAATATGTGGTACGCCGCCCTGCACACCGGGCAAAGTCCAAATAATATAACAGACATCAAAGCGGTATGGGAAGCTCTGAGAGAACAGCGTGGTCTGATGAAGAAATACTGGGGTTCAGGCGCTGAACTGATGAGCCTGCTGGCTAATGAAGAAATTTATGCAACGGTTGCCTGGTCCGGGCGAGTTGCTGCACTGCAGCAGGAAGGGCATCCCATTGGCTACCTATCCCCTAAAGGAACCTACTCCTGGATGGAATACCTTTTTGTCATGAAAGGAACGGATATGGAAGTTGCCCAGCAACTGTTGAACTTCATGCTTGATCCTGCTGCAGCCATCGCAGTGTCCGAAGGCCAGAACTATCCACCAAGCCTTGATCCGAGCAAAATCAAGTTGACTGAGAAAATAACCCAAATGCCTGCATTTGATCCTACAGGCAAGCTGGATGGTTATCTCTTTGCCGATCCTGCCTACTGGAATGCAAACCAGCTTGAATGGACTGAAAAATGGGACAGAATTAAAGCTGGCAGCTAAACTTCTAACACTTGAAACAAAGCGGGAATAGTTGGGGAGTCCAACGTTCCCGCTATTTGTAATTACCAACTAGTTTTCATCCTAAAACCAGGAGATCGTCACATTGGAAGTTAGCAAAAAGCAGCCCATGGTGCAGTTCAAAGGAATTTACAAACGCTTCGGTGATGTGGTTGCTGTTGAAAAGATGAATTTTGATATTGAAGAGGGGCATCTTGTTACACTCCTCGGGCCTTCAGGTTGCGGTAAAACAACCCTCCTCCGCATGCTTGCAGGGTTGGAAGACCCGACCGAAGGTGATATTTTTATCAACGGGGAGCGGGTTAACGATATTCCTATCCATAAGAGAAATCTGGGAATGATTTTCCAGAACTATGCCCTTTTTCCCCATAAAACCATATTTGAAAATGTAGCCTTCGGATTGAAATACCGTAATGTTTCAAAGGAGGAGATGCGGGACAAAGTTGACCGTGCGCTTAATATGGTCCGGCTTCCCGGAGTGGAAAATCGCATGCCGAGCCAATTATCTGGTGGCCAGCAGCAGCGGATTGCCATGGCTCGGGCCATTGTTATTGAACCAAATGTCCTGCTTATGGATGAGCCCCTATCTGCTCTTGATGAAAATCTTCGTGAAGAGATGCGGCGGGAGATTGATAACCTCCAGCAGGTACTGGGTGTCACAACTATTTTCGTGACTCATGATCAACGAGAAGCACTCAGCATGTCCCACAAAATCCTGGTGATGAAAGAGGGACGTAAGCAGCAGGAAGGAGGACCGCAAGATGTTTACAATGAACCGGTCAACCATTTTGTTGCCGACTTCCTTGGGCACTCCAATTTCATCGGCGGGCAGATTGTGGAAGTACAAGATGAAAATGTACGAGTCAAGATAGAAACTGGTGATGACCTTCTGGCACTGAACAAAGGAAAATTTAAGGAAGGTGACAAAGTTGAGCTGGTTGTACGAGCGCAAAGGTTTGATGTTTACCTACCCGAAGAGTTTGAGCATGATGTAAAGTCCAATTACTTTGAAGGACGCATCGTAGACCGAAGCTACATGGGAGGCGAGGTAAGTTACTTCATTCAACTGGCTAATGGACGGGAAATTCATGTTATTTCAATGATGAGGACACGAATTTACAAGACAGGGGATGACGTTTGTGTACAAGTTGCGCCCAGCCACTGCCACCTTATACCGCTTCAGTAATATTGTGTTTTCGGATTTAACTAGTGTATCAGGATAGTTATATTAATAAAAGCTACATAAAAATTTAGGGAACCTGAGGAAGCCAGCATATCTTTTTCGGGTTTTTTCTTTTGTTCTCGGCAACTAATTGATCGAACTAACAGCGGGGATAAATGTGTTAGATACAGCGCAAATAATGGAAAGTTTCCTGAATTGCTACCCCGAGAGAATTGTGACTGTAGATTCTCATACGCAGGGAGAACCAACCAGATTGATCATCAGCGGATTTGATGAGCCGCCAGGTGATACAATGCAAGAAAAAAGAGCTGCGTTCGAAAAGCAATACGATCATGTGCGGAAGATACTGACCATGGAACCACGCGGACATCGGGACATGTTTGCTGCAGCCGTTACCGACCCAGTCAGTAAGCATGCTGCTTTCGGATTGATTTATATGGATGCGCAGCGCTATCCCTACCTTTGCGGTCATGCCACAATAGGAGCGGTTACAACCCTGGCAGAAACTGGAGTGCTTCAACTAAAGGACGGAGAGTCAGTTGTTACTGTAGATACACCATCAGGGCCGATTGAAGCCCATACGCAAGTGGAGCAGGGGAAGGTCGTATCGGTGGCTATCGACATGGTCCCTTCATTTGTATTTGATACCGACTGCAAAATAGATGTAGCTGATTTCGGTATCATACAAGGAGACCTCGTCTGTGTGGGAGGTTTTTTTGTTATGATTTCAGCAAAGGCTCTCGGCCTTGAACTGTGTCTAGCCAATAGTCAGAAACTGACCCGCCTGGGCATGGCCATTATTGATGCTGCAAACCAGCAGCTCAACGTATCTCATCCAGAGCGTCCGGAGGTCAAAACTATAGACGTGGTAGAGTTCTATGAGGAAGGCCCTGAAGCTTCTGAGGGTGCAAGTGTAGTTGTATATGGTGCATCCCATATGGATCGTTCACCGTGCGGAACCGGTACGAGTGCAAAGATGACCCTGCTTCACCACAAAGGGCACCTCACCCCCGGTAATCAATATAAAAACCGCAGTCCGCTGGGAACACATTTTACCGGCCATGTCAGGGAAACAGTTTCTATTGGCAAGTTCCCCGCTGTTGTTGCAACAGTACAGGGGAGTGCCCGGATAACAGGTTATCACTCTTTTGTTGTAGATCATCGAGACCCTTTCCCTGAAGGCTTTTTATTATGAAAACTTCTCATGCCACAAAATTTGCTGGGATTATATTATTTAACGGAAGCACAGGGTGTAATCTTTCCGCCCAAAGTATTGCAATACACAACGGGCGTATCGTTGCTACAGGCTCTAATGATGATGTGATGGGATTGGCGGCCCGGGAAACTGTTAAAATCAACCTGGAAGGCAGGCTGGTACTTCCGGGGTTCACTGACACCCATATACATTTCCATGAGTGGTCCCTTAAAAGGCGCGAACTCCAGTTGAGCAACGTCACAAGTCTTGATGAGTTACTGGCTTGTGTGAACAGCGAAGTATCAACTCAAGACCGAGGCCAATGGATTACTGGCCAGGGATGGAACGAAACAGACTGGGAGCAAAGGAGAATTCCAACCAGGGAGATTCTTGACACTGTTGCCCCCGATCACCCTGTTGTACTTTGGCGTTGTGACCTGCATCTGGCTGTTGCTAATTCAGCCGCCCTAAAAAAGGCTGGTATTCATGCTGGAACAGAGGATCCGCCCCAGGGACGTATTGAGCGTGATGTACATGGTGAACCTAACGGTATATTACGAGAACTGGCTATCAACCTTATCCGTGACGTTATAGATCCTCCCAAAACTGAACAACTTTCGACTGCGTACCAAGAGGCTACCGATGCACTGTATCGTCATGGCATTACCGGTATTCACGATATCCGGTTGATGGACGACAAAGATGGTGCCAGTGCTCTACAGACATTTCAGGAGTTGGATAGTAACAAACAGCTTGGGCTTCGCAGCTGGGTAACACTACCCGGTCATCGGTTGGATGATATCATCAGCTTAGGACTCCGTACCGGTTTTGGCAATGACCAGCTTCGGCTCGGTCATGTGAAATTTTTCACTGATGGTGGTGTCGGTGCTCGAACCGCCTGGATGATTGACCCGTACCTTGACGCAGATCGGGGCATGCCTTTGATGGATATGGCTGACCTTGCCGGTGAAATCAGGAAGGCGGACGCTGCCGGTCTTTCGGTTATGGTGCATGCGATTGGGGATCGGGCTAATCATGAAGTAATCAATATTTTTGAGATGCTCTACAAACAGCAACATACATTTAGTTCAGTCAAACCTGCCTACCCGCATCGTATTGAACATCTGCAGGTTATTCGTCCTGATGATGTCAAACGTCTCTGCAAGTTACCCCTTGCCCTTGGTGTTACGCCGGCCAATATGCTCCTGGATATAAATCTTATTGACACAGCACTTGGTGACAAAGGGGCCTGGGCGTATTCGTTTCGACAATTGATGGATACCGGTCTTCCCGTTATGTTCAGCTCGGATTGTCCAGTTTGCGACCCTGCTCCACTGCTTGGCATTCATGCTGCTGTCACCAGGCAACGGCAAGACGGTATTCCTTCTGGAGGTTGGTATCCCAAATCCCAGATAACTGTATCGGAAGCCGTGAAGGCCTATACTTCAGTGCCTGCAGTAGTACACGGGGCAAAGGACCAAGGCAGCATCGCCTTGAACAGCAAGGCTGATCTTGCTGTTTTCAATCATGATTTCACTTCAAACCCTTCTGAGGATATACTCAAAACACAGGTTGACATGACAATCTTTAACGGCGAGATTGTATACCGGAATTTCTAACACTTTTTCATTTCTCTTCTTCTACAATGGTTGATCTGATAGAAAACATATACGGTTCGGTCGTTCAGCATGGCCCTCATAATAACCGGATATATGTCCAGCATCTTGCCCCTGATCAGGTCGGCTCATTATTATCTCAGCTCGAACAGATGGTAACAGCGAAGAAGTATGACAAGATATTTGCGAAAATTCCATCCTCAAGTTGGCCGCAATTCAAGGCTGCGGGCTATACCAAAGAAGCGGATATTCCACTTTTTTATTCTGCCAAAACAGATTGCTTTTTTGTGGCAAAATTCTTTGCTGACAGGCACAGAACAGACGAGGACTTTACGAATCTGCAAAAAATCATAAGGGATGAAAGAACTCATTTAAAAAAAAGTGCAGAGAGTATCCCTCAATTTCCAATAGAGCTGTGCACTACGGCAAACGCTGAGGAATTGGCCTCTTTTTACAGTAAGCTTTTTGTGAGTTATCCTTTCCCTATCTTCAACCCAGCATACCTACGTGAAATTATGGCAGAGAATGCAAATTACTACTGTATACGTAAGGACAATCAGATCGTTGCAACTGCGGCTACCGAATTAAATAGCGCTGAAAAATATGTAGAAATGACAGACTTTGCGACATTGCCAGAATGGCGCGGAAAAGGTTTGGCAGCGAGCTTACTCAGGCAGATGGATAAGGAGGTCTGTCAATCAGGTATTGCAACCGCCTTTACCATTGCCCGGGCAACTTCTTATGGCATGAACAGGGTTTTCAAGAACTGTGGTTACAACTACTCTGGACTCCTTATCAATAACACGCAAATAGGTGGGAGAATCCAAAGCATGGCCGTATGGTACAAACAGCTGACGAACATATGACTGACGAGTTTCCACCCTAATGTTGCAACCTGTAGCGTATGAAATGAAAGCTACAGTTAAAAGTGATAAAATACGATTGCCAAAACAAACCATTATTACCCTACGATGAGTCAATCATCTAGAATATATAGTAATTTAAGAAAATAAAAACCAAGGTGTTGTTGAGAATAATCACTCAAGGTGCCTTCAATACAAAAATGACCTCACAACCAACTCCTGTCTGTTCCCACATTATATTATTCCCCCTCTTCTAGGGACATCAACCTCCCTCCCATACTCTATATTTCTTGACATACATGCCCTGAGTGTTGATTGACTGGCTATACTAATTTAATAAAGACCATACAACACGAAGCTAAGATCATCCTATTAGGATGAATAGAGCACTTCATCTGGGTTTACATGTTGGCTTGAAAGGTTAGCCGATGAGAGAACTAATTCTTATCCGAGTCCCTTCTTCGAGTACATACAGGCTGAATAAATATTGGCCTTTCGTGAGCAGCTGCTGTTTTCATAAAGAAAATAAATATTTATATCGATAAAGTTGTAAATCTAAACAGAGTATATATCTTTAAGACTTAGAAAAACCAACTTTTTTAGGGGGGATTACATGAGCAATGTATGGACATATAAAAATCATGAGATCGTAGAAGGGCTAAAGCCTGGAAGTAAAACATTTCGCTATTTTTTTAAGATTCTCGAGAATGGAGAGAAAAAATGTAATTACTGTGTCTGGATTGCTGATGATGCCCTTGGCCGATTATCTCCGTCCAAGGAATTCAATAGTATTATTGATTCAAACAAAGCTGCCTGGCAACAGTGGGTAAAAGGTAAAATTGATAACGGCGATTTTCGAAATCGCGCCTTGACAGTTGAAGTAGAAGGCCAACGTGAGATCGATTTGTCGGACATGTCCGATCATATCAAGCCTGACTAATACTATCGGGTCAGGAATATTAATCATAAATGTCAAAGAACCTATACCAACCCAGGTACAGGGCTATTGGCTTTTACCTCACTGTATAATTAGGGATTCTCCAGACAGAGATCACCAAATTTCAAGCACTCAGTATACGTGAGCATTTGAAATTTGGCGAGTATTGGGAATTGTATTGATTTTCAAGCTCTTGTGACTCCCCCAGTGAAACGAAATCAAGATACGCCGATTATTGTTTGGAAATTACAGGAGTAAACTGCGTGAGTAAAACCTCTTGTTGCAACCATGACCATTTATTTGTTTTTGATAACTATGCCTTATGACTGCTCCATGAAAATTCATCAAGAGTCTTCACAAGCCCTGCCGTTAGAGTATTTCTATGGATAATCTCAGAACCTCCAACAGATAATGATCCTTATTTACAAGGACAGCTTTATAACGTTCTCAAAAAAATTGTCCGCCTTTTATATTCTGAAGATTAAAGCGTTGCATATAAACACCGTTTATGTGGCGCATGCAGTGTGAAAGGTTACCTTCAGGTGTATGGACTAAAACATTGTAATAATTTGGCATTAAGCAATAAACTGAAATTCTAATATGCCATAACGGACCTGCTTTTTGCAGAACCTTGAGAAACTCCACGATCAGCGTCAGTGATGAATATCTCTTCACCCCTTCGTCCCCGGTTCATGATATGGTACCAAGCGCCTGGGTATTCTATTCGTAATGGTCTAGACATGTTTCACATTGTATCACAAGAAATCGCTGAACTCATAAGCTGACTTGCCCCCTTATCGCTGCCCTGATATTGAGCAGGTGGAGATCGAGGCGAAGCTCTCTTACTTTATAAGTGGCGGGAGTGGAGTAGAGGTGTATACAGTTACCAAGACACTTGATTACGAACTAGAATAGTAGAAAAAAACTATCCGTCCTTTTTTGAGTCACCGTAATTATTCCAACATAAAGAGGGGATAAAGCAAGACACTAAGAAACTGCAAAACATAAAAAAAACCCTTGTACCCAAAGGTACAAGGGGAATATCTCTAACAAACTGAATATTACCAGCTATCGCCTAACACTTGGCTAATATCAGTACACTTCTCTTTCTCTTCGTCTGTAAGATCTTCTTTTCTTTTTATACTTTTAAGATCATCGATATAGCAAGCATACTCTTTACCATCTTTGTCCTGGATAAATACCATTTTTTTATACTCATCAGAAATAATATCGCCTCGCATGCTCATGACCGTCTCCTTATGTGAGAAGTATGGGATGAAACGGATATACAGAATTTTAGAGACAAACACTGTCCTGCATATCCTCAGAGTTATAAATATAGTACGTCTGCTTTCACAATTTACAAGCCATTTTATTGTCAGGAATCATCAAATACCTGACAACACATTCATCGATATGGCCCATATACTGTTTTTGCGGAAAAGAGTGATTACTTTTGGAATTATGAACATTGAAGATCATCCAAGTCCACGACAACAACTACATCTTTTGGATTTATAAACGATATTGGTGAATTATGATTGAACTAAATGTGAATAGCCGACAACACACCATTGAGGCAGAACCACGTGAATTTCTGGTCTGGATTCTACGCGAAAAAATCGGCTTAACTAAAACCAAATTTGATTGCGGAACTGAGGTTTGTGGGGCCTGCAATGTATTAATTGATGGCGTGGTGACTCATTCATGCACCACCAAACAATCTGAAGTATCAAATAAACAGATCATTACAAGGAAAGGATTGCCTGAAGACTATTCGTTCAAGCATCCTGAGTAACAACTCACCCTGAGCTGGGCAGAAGTAATATCACTGACCGACAATAGTGCTTACAGACAGTTATATGAACAATATTTTCCAAGGAGAATCAAATGGAAGACCTTTACAACTTCGATGTAGAGACAATTGAAGGAAAAAGGACCAACCTGAGCCAGTATAAAGGTAAGGTACTTCTTATAGTAAATGTTGCGAGTAAGTGCGGATTCACATCACAATATGATGGGCTGGAAGAACTGTACAAAAAATACAATCCGAAAGGTCTTGAAATTCTTGGGTTTCCATGCAATCAATTCGGTCAGCAGGAGCCTGGGCCTGAACACGAGATCATGGAATTTTGTCGCCTTAATTATGGTGTTACATTTCCAATGTTTGCCAAAATAGAAGTGAACGGCGGCAACACACACCCGCTTTTTGAATATTTGAAACGAGAACGCACTGGTTTACTCGGCAGCGAGGGAATCAAGTGGAATTTCACTAAATTTCTCATTGATTCAGACGGCAAAGTTGTTAAGCGCTTTGCACCAACCACAACACCTATTCAGATAGAAAAAGAAATTGAACCACTCCTCGCAGGAAAAAATTGAACTCAGATTTTTTCTCTTCATTCAAACCAAAGATCCAAAGCAGGTTCATGCCACATTAAAATGTGCTATATTCAAAATTTCCCTCCTCACTCATTTGGAAAGAAATTGTTTCTCCAAAACGGTGAAGTCTGGCAAAAAACTATGCAGACAGTTCTCAATCTAGATCATACAATTCAGCAGGTCTTCTTTCTGGAACATCAACCCGATTGACTTTACCAGTATACCAGTCTGCGGAAACATAGAGCGTACAATAGCAACTACCGAACTCTTCAACATCAGGCGCACGGTAATGACAGGGGCATATAATATCACGGTCATTGTCCAACTCACCTGACGCGAGCCTGCAGGGACAAGCCATATACCCATAGCGCTTTTTATTGATCATTAGTCCTCGAAGCAATTCGAAAGTCTTTTCCTTATTTCCATTTAAATAATACCCTTTAGGCTCATTCACTTTCTTAAGCATTTCAAAGAGGTCATCCACCTCTGTACGGATCCCTATCTTTTCCTTTATCTCCTGAACCTTGTAACCAACAACAACCTCTTCATCGACTAAGACAGTAGGGAAAGAACATTTCGGATTTTTTTTTCGCAACAATTGCATTGCTTGTTTTTTTTGGTCATTTTCCATTTCATCAACCTGTAGGAGCGTGAAGTCTACCTGCAGATCATCCAGCATTTTCTTGATATTGAGACAAAATCCACATGTACTAAGACTGAAAAGAACTATTGTTTTTGATGTCATATCGTATAATCCATACAATTTTTATTTTCTGAGTCTACCCACTGTTCTCGAGAAGCTGGAATCTCATGGCACCGAAACCAAGGGCAAAGAGGACGTCCCCGTTTTTTTGGCATTGTTCTGTAGAGCATCGCTTTCTCCTTCTGAGAAGGGTGTTGTTCCGAAGGTTAAAAAACGAGCAGAGTAATGCGCTGCAATATTGCGTTATGATAACAGCTGTTCAACAGGATTCAAAGAGAACATGACGCAGATTCATTCACTATAGCCATATTAACGGTGAAATGAGAGACCAAGCAATCCCCCGTCTTTGGTGTAGACCCACGATGGGACAGCAGTGAATAAAAATAGCTATTCCATTTTAACCCTATTTATTTCGTCTAATATGGATCTATTTCGATTAGAACGTCTAATAATTGGCGGCGGTATTTAGGTGGTGCTCTGGAATAAGGTTTAATCAGTTTGTACGTATAGAAGTAAAATCACATAAACCATTGCAGATCAAACCTATGATCGTTACATCCATAGTCTAGGAATATTTATGTAATCTTGAGATATCTATTACCAGTACTAACCCTCTTCCAAGATCTGGTGAATTTTTAAAGAAAGATCATTCATGGAGAATGGTTTTGGCAGAAACCAAACGTCTTCGTCCAAAACACCATGATGAGCTATGACATTAGCGGTATAGCCTGAGGTGAAAATACATTTGATATCAGACCTTATATGACAAATGAGTTTTGACAGGTCCCGACCGTTCATCTCCGGCATGATAACATCTGTGATCAGCAGATGTATTTCGGAAGTGTAGTTTTTCGCAATATTGATCGCTTCTCCTGGGGTACTGGCGATCAAGACCACATAGCCTAACTCTTTCAACATTGTCTGAGCAACTTCACGTAGCACGGACTCGTCCTCCACCAACAATATCGTCTCTCCGTTGCCTTCTGGTGCCACAGTTGCTATCTCTGCCGTATGTACCGCATCTTCACCTATGAACCGAGGCAAGTAGATTTTGAAGGTTGTTCCTTCATTAATCTCACTGTATAGGTTGATGAACCCTCCGTTTTGCTTAACAATACCATACACGGTTGCAAGACCAAGACCCGTCCCCTTGCTCAGCTCTTTAGTGGAATAAAAAGGTTCGTAGATGTGCTCTTGAACTTCCTTGCTCATGCCTGATCCATTGTCGCTAATCGCCAGCATTATAAAGTCACCAGGGACGAAATCGATATGAATTTTAGAATACGCCTGATCTATGGTGGTATTCTTGGTTTCAATGGTAATCTTGCCAACACCAGTGATCGCGTCTCTCGCGTTGACACACAGATTAACCAGGATCTGATCAACTTGAGAAGGGTCCATTTTTACCTTCCACAGATCTAATCCTGGGGACCATGCAAGATCAATGTCCTCTCCTATTAACCGGCGGAGCATTTTAAGTATGTTGCTTGACATGTCATTTATATTCAACACCATCGGGGCAATTGTTTGCTTACGAGCAAAAGCTAAAAGCTGACTGACAAGTGTGGTAGAGCGTGTGGCGGCTTCTTCTATGCCTTTAAGGTGAGAAAGGACAGGTTCCGACGGGGAGCATCGCATCATCGCCAACTCTGCATGACCAAGAATCGCTGATAACATATTGTTAAAATCATGAGCAACACCGCCGGCAAGTTGACCTACTGATTCAATTTTTTGAGATTGACGAAGTTGAGATTCGAGTTTGAGTCTCTCCTCTTCAGCCTGTTTCAGCTCCGTAATATCTCTAAATTCACCTACTCGGACAGTGCGTCCCTTGTATGGAATAAGCTTACTCTGCAGGTAGAGTGGATAGATAGTGCCGTCTTTACGGATCCCTTTAACTTCATAGGGCTCCTCAGCGTTGGACAACATCTTTTGTTTAACTTCTTCAAGCGATTCCGGGGCGATAAGCCTAAGACCATTGGAGTCGATGAGCTCGTCATATGTGTACCCAGTCATGTCGCAAAGACCCTGATTGCAATCTATAATTATGCCTTTGTCATGAATTACAATCCCTCCAAAAGACGCATTATGAAGGGCTTTAAACCGAAATTCGCTTTCGTATAGCTCCTTTTCTACTTGCTTGCGTTTTGAAATATCAACAAGGCTGCCGATGATTTTCAGCGGATTACCACTCGTATCACGCAACAATTTTGATGAGATGGAGCACTCAATTATCGATCCATCAAGGTTTTTAAGTTTGATCTCATAATCAGTTACAATGTCGTTCTTTAGAAGAGTTTCTAGAAAGACGTCTCGTTCTCGATAATCCGCATAAAGGTCGGACAATGGTTTTCCAACAAGGTCCTCGGGTTTGTATTGCCCTTTTGAAAGATTCTTGACTGATGGACTGACATCAAGAATGTTGCCGTCAATGCTCGTTTCATAAAAAGTCTCTTGAACATTTTCAAAAAAGTTTCGATATCTTAGTTCAGCTGACTGTGCCTCCTCATCGGCTCTTTTTTGGTCGGTGATATCTCGGGCTACGGCATAGATTAAGCTCCCTTTCACCCTGGATCGCCATTCGAACAACCGGTACATATCATTTTTGCAGCGGTAGCGGTTTTTGAACGTTACAGTCTTTTCCTGATTATCAATATCGGAAATAGTTTCTACGGTCTTTGCCCTATCATCGGGGTGCACTAAATCAAGAAATTTGTGTTCCTTTAATTCTGCTTCGCTATACCCCAGAACCTTTTCAACTTCCGGGTTAAAATAAATGAACTCCCCACTGATATTGGTAGTGAAAAAAAGATCCATGCTGAGCAAGAAATGTTGCTCTAGACCTTCAGCAGATTCTAATTTTGAATTAACAACTTTTGACTTCACTACATTCAACCTCTAGTTTTTTGCAATATCAACGTTCAGCGAAATAAATTTGGCCAAACCAATCGAACACTCCTTCAATTATGTGTCAAAAACAATGGCAAAGTCAACTTATCGGACTTGTAGAGAATACTTGCTGCATATTCGAGAGAAAAAAACCTGAAAAATAACATAAAATCAATCTATTGATGAGTCCTGACTATTGAGCACTGCATTTTCACAAAGTATCCCCGAAGGATAAAACGGTTTCGTCTAGCTAAGGCTGGGGGAGCCTACAAACGCAAAAGCCAACCACTATGTATGAGATTGGCTTTTATACGATTGTGTGGTCCGGACGGTAGCCTTTGTTCGGTATAATAATGCCCCGTGGAGATTACCCCTGCCTCAATGCGTCCTACCCATAGGTTGAGAACCTCCGCTAACGGTTGAGGCAGTAGCGGGTTACTGTTGAAGATGACACAGAATTCTGAACATCACATTTGTTTCCGACAGTCTCTACGATGGCAGACCTTTAAGATCGTTAACACAAATTAGCCAGTTCACCCGCAAGTGTTTTGCATTTAAGATATCACAACCCATAATAGTGGCTTAACTGCGTGTCGACATATTTAGGGTAGGATCACCCAAGACACTCGTCGCTAAAATGGAGACAAGTAGATACTGTAAAAATGTAAAAAGCCATCCATGGAAAATCCCCAAGGATGGCTTTACGTTATCATACTGTCCTTGGTAACCTGACTATCCCGGTGGGACTCATGGTTTTGCGCCCTTGAATTTCTCCAAGTTTGCCCTTTTCAAGTTTCTATGTGCAAAAAATATCATAACCAATAAGCAAATTTCAAATCCACATACTTGAATCATTTCGCCATGAATTGTCGAGGGTGCCTTGGACTTGCTTCAGGTCAGTTCCGTTGTTAGTACGGGCATCTGTATCAATCCCATTTTTACAGATGAGATCAAAAAAACTAAATCGACTTTGGTATAAATCTTCACATCGAATGCGATTACCAAAGAGGGAACATCTCAAGCTGACAACTGATCGATTATTCCAGTGGTTTCGTCTGCCAATCTCAAGGACATTTCCCTACCACGCAAACCAGGAGCGATTCACACCATATTCGTATGTACAAAAACTCATAGTTGCCCCTGAGTTATTATGGTAATAAACATAAGTGACGCAAACGTAAACGTAAATACGACAGCAATACTAACAGGGAGCTCTAAATGGAAATCATTCAATGGGAAACACAAGAAAACATAGCCGTGATTACTATGTGCAACGCAACTAACCGCCATAATCTGGAATTTGCTAAGCAAATGAATCGATGTTTTGACCAAATCTTAGAGGAAGAGTCTCTTCACTCTATTGTGTTGACGTCTTCTGATGAGAAGAACTTTTCACAGGGGATTGATGTAGAATGGTTGACTCAAAGATTTGCACAACAGGATTTCAAAAACATCAAAACTTTCATGTATGAGATGAACTCTGTTTTTAAACGACTTCTTCTTATGCCAATACCTGTTATAGCAGCTATTAATGGTCACGCTTTCGGAAATGGGGCAATTTTATCCTGCGCCTGTGATTTTAGATTCATGACAAAAGATAAAGGTTTCTTTTGCTTTCCGGAAGTGGATGTAAATATCCCTTTCCTGCCAGGCATGATTGCCTTTGTCAAAAAATCAATTCCCGAGCATCTTTTTAACGAAATGCTGTTATCCGGAAAGCGTGTAACCGCAACAGAACTTGAACACCATAATGTGATTATACGAGCCAGTGAGAATCGGGCAGAACTGTTGACACAAGCAATAGAGTATGCCGGCACCTTTAACAAACAGCGTCCAATATTTGGTGAATTGAAAAAACGGAAGCATAAAGAAATCATTCGAGTCATTGAAGAAGAGGACCCTGAATTTATCGAACCGCTTAATTTAATGATGAAATAGAGCTGCGCGTTCAGAATCAGCTATAACCTCAAGCTTGTTCACCGAAAAGAGTTGAAAGGTTTTAACGAAAGCAATGAACTACCACTTTCAAATGCTGCTACACGTCGACAATGCATACACGCCTTCTATACAGTGTTTATTTGGTTCATGACCAGCTTGCTCAATATCCTCTTTCTTGCGATTATCAAATTGGTTGACCATTTCTTTTTGAGGGGGCAAAGAACTCTTGAAGGTGGACAGTGGAGACTGGCTGCCTGTGCTGGCCGCTCAACATACTTCATGAACATCAATATTCTCAAGATGTTCATGAAGTATCTCCGATCTTAAGATGTACAGTCTAGAAACGCAAAAAGCCGATCACTAGGTAAGTGATTGGCTTTTATACGATTATGTGGTCGGGGCGGTAGGATTCGAACCTACGGCCTCCTGCTCCCAAGGCGTCCGATCCGGCAAACAGGGGTTCCCACAAAGACCTGCTGTTACGAAAATTAACGAATTAACTCTAAGTAGCAGGTGCAAAAAGTTATTGATCACATAGAAATACTGAATCCCCTTATTACATCGTCTTTGAACATTCAATAGCATCCTCAGGGCATGCAAGAATACAGCTACCGCACTCATCGCAACGTTCACTTCGTACTCTATACACATCACCTTCCTCAATTGCCTTGAAGGTGCAAACCTCAAAACACTCCCCGCATGCTACACACTTATCGGGATCAATACATGTTCCAGCCTCGTTAACAGTCTCACCACCAAACGCGAATCGCTTGCGCAGCAGTTTATGATCGCGGTTCTCCATTTCGAAATCATAATCATACAGTTCTCCTTTACCCTTGAATATGCAGAAGAGCTTCATTGCAGGATAACGAGCTGCGTCTTCCAGGGCATACTGATGAGCCTCGCTACCGGTAGCGGCTTTTTCCTTTACTTCATCAGTGGAAACTTCACGGGCTTCACCAGTGATACGTAAGAAAAAACCTGGAGCCCAATATGGTTGATCATCCTTGTTTTTGCCATCCTTTCTACCTGATGGATATATGCCGCACATGGAAACCTGCGGATTACTTTTTAGTTGGCGATAGAATGGTTTTACGTTCATTGTCAGAAAATATATACCCTCATCATCTCCACCGCAGATGCTGATTATCCGGCTTTGCATCGAGCTTCCATCAAACGTGGTAAAGGAGAGACAACCGATCTTTGCTATGACTGCATGTATTTCGTGTAATGTCATCGTGTAACACCTTTTTCGGTAGATACGTTTACAATAGTATTGCTGCTATTTCTTGAGCACTCTTCCCTATACTTCAAGTTCCCATTACAGGCTCAACTCGACACATAAATGAGCAGCTGGTAGAAGTGCCGGTAACTGCTCCGCGCTTTTCATCTTCAGTGAGCAGGTTGATACTGTTCTGTGCCCGATAGTCTCCCCACCCAGGCCAGTCGTAAATCAACTGCCCGTCATCAACCTCAGCCTGGACAGGGCAACATTTTGTAAGCAAATCAACTAACGGGTACCAAAGAAATTAGAATCTTTAGACAACTGAATATTGAGTTGGAGACAAAAGTAAACGTACTTCCATATTACGCCACACCAACCAAGGGAAAAGTAACCCATAAGAATAACTGCGGAAAGGTAAAAACAGGAAATTAAATGGTAATTATGAAACCATTAAACTTTTTACGAATCCATCAACGAGTATTGCATTCTTAAACAACGCTACATTTGATAGATTTTTCATGGGATAAACAGCTTGCAATAATTATTCGGTGGAAAAGATTACATATCTGATCAATCCAATTTGGCCTGTACCATGGGGATAGCGTTTCGGATAAAGACCTGTATTGAAGAATAAGACCACAAGTACATTAACCATACAAAGTGGAACTTAAACGGTTTTCTCTGTTCGTTCTTTCATAATTTTTTTAAACTTTTTTGGGTTTGAAGGAATCAGAGAGATCAGATCAATTGCTTCATCTTCATCCATTAAGTATTCCCTTAATGGCAATGGTAGCTCATATTCACAATTATCATTTGTCTTAATAACAATCACCCTGTCAAGGTGAGGAAGTGTTGCAAGGAATTCGATTTCTTCTTTTACAGCTGCACCGTCATCTGTTTTTACTACTATCACGCTAGAAGCATACATAAAATCACAAACTACAGTTCTCCAGTCAGTATTGTCATCACACCGGAGTGACCATTTGTTTGAAGTCCACACTAACTCCATAGCATCCAAAGACTTTTCGATTGTATGAAGAGACCCATCTTCTGGAAGGGATACACCATCCTTCAAAAGTGAAACCCATCTAATTCCAGAACATCCAATAATTTTTTTAAGTGTATAGTTAGTTGTAGGAGTTGACCCACCTAAAAATAGTGCTAGTGGAGCCGAATATCTAATTACTGCTGAGATCACACCTGCCAGCCATATTGATACACAAGACATTCCAACTAATGGATATAAAAACAGTAGCACAATTAAACTCAAGATCAAAACATACGGGCGCCAAGACCACCTTTCACCATCAGCAGAGTATAGAAAGTAATACCATTTTCTCATCCAATAACTGCGGGTTACTTTATTGAAAACTGGCCCGCCAGAATTATATTTTCTGACATGTTCTTTGGCTTTATCAAATTTATAGAGAGGCCCAGGATGGATAGCTATCTCGCAGTATATTAATCGTAGGCTCTTCACAAAAATAATTAAGGCTATTGACGATAGCACTCCAGTCAAAAAACCTTCAAACTCAAACCAGTAGGTCAGAGAAACGATATTAGCAGCAACGAGTATCCAAACAATCCAACGGAATCTTCCTTCATTTTTTCGGATAGCCTTTTGCTCATCCTCGATTTTTTCTCCAAGTGAAATTAACCTCTCAATGTTCTCTTCACCCAGTTCAAGCCTTTTTCTTTCTATAAATCGCTCAAAATATGACTTTATAAACGAACCTATTTTTTCCATGATCAATGATAATCTTGTGGTAGATTTAAGGATGTTTGAATTTTTCTTAATGCAATATCTTTCCGTCGATATCAAACGATAAAATGAACCTTGAATTTAGTAGCGCCACTCCCTAGGGCAACCCGAGCATAGCCTACAAGCTCACCGTCGTAGCTTCTCATGTTTACCGATCATCTCTTACAATCTTCTCACACCACTCCTACACTGGGCCCTGCACATATATACTCGTCTTTATGGTCAGGCTTGAGTATTTGTAACTCATCCTTTTGAGAAACTCTTTCCCTGGCCGATTCCACCCTATCAACTAACCTGGCATCAGTCTTATGTTTCACTTCAAATTGGCCTGCGGCTTTGCTGAGGACCGGTAAATCAAGATTCTGTTCATTGCTTCGCTCTTTTTGGTCAAGGAAAAGATAATCTCACCACAAAACAATAACATGACACTTAAGACCAGCATATTAGGTAACAATCATATGGTGCGGATTATTTATTATCGGTGCAATACATTTATTCTCTTGACAGGTTTGCCAGGATCATTTTTAACAGGTTATGCTAACAAATAGATTGGGCATATTTCCAACACTACAACTCGGAGGATATTATGAGAAATCAAAGTACTAAGCTTACGTTTCTTGCTGTTCTAAGCCTTATCTGCCTGACCGCATCACTAGTGCATGCCCAGAAAGCACCTAAGTATGTATTCCTTTTTATTGGAGACGGCATGGCCACTGCCCAACGGATGGCAGCTGATCAGTATTTAAAAACTCAGGGCAAAGACGGATTACTGATGAATAGTTTTCCGGTATTCGGCATGACCACAACCTATCAAAATGATCGCTTCATCACAGATTCAGCAGCAGCAGGAACCGCGCTTGCGACCGGCGTTAAAACCAATGGAGGATATATTGGAGTCACCCCCGACTTTACTCCGGTAGAGACTCTTGCAGAAAAAGCGAAAAAGACAGGGAAAAAAGTTGGTATAGTCTCTAGTGTGACCATTAACCATGCAACACCTGCCAGTTTTTATGCACATCAAAAATCACGTAATATGTACTATGAAATTGGCCTGGACCTTACCAATAGTAATTTTGACTTTTTCGGTGGCGGAGGCCCCGTTGATCCAGATGGTAAAAAGTCCGAGAATCCTCAAGGCAATCTTTTGGACCTGGCAAAAAACAATGGTTACACACTTGCTACTGGCAAAGAGTCAATTATGAATTTGGCTCCTGGCGGAGGCAAGGTATGGGCCTACTCCGTTGTAGGGGAGGCTCTCCCGTACTCCATCGACACCACATCAGAAGATGTGAGCTTAACCGATTACACCAGGAAGGCCTTGGAATTACTGGACGGCCCGGAAGGTTTTTTCATGATGGTTGAAGGGGGAAAAATTGACTGGACCTGTCACGCTAACGACGCGAAAACAGCGATTCTGGACACACTTGAATTCGACAAGGCCATCAAGGTCGCCTACGACTTTTACCAGGCACACCCCGATGAGACGTTGATTGTGGTCACAGGGGACCATGAAACCGGAGGCTTGACCCTGGGGTTTGCTGGCACCAAGTATGACTCGTATTTTAATGTCCTTGATCAGCAAAAAATCTCTTACGACCTGTTCTCTAATAAAATTTTCAAAGAGTACAAAGACTCAAGTCAAGGCAAGCCCAACTTCGAGGATGTCGTTCCACTGTTGAAAGAGTACTTCGGGCTGGAAGTTTCTGGTGAGGGGAATCTTGTACTGAAAGACTTTGAACTCAGGGCACTTAAAACCGCATTTATCCAGACTCTTTCCGGGGTAAAGGTCAACAGCGACACGGCCGATTACCTGCTATATGGCGGTTACGACCCATTCACCGTACAGATAACCCATATCCTCAACCAGAAGGCTGGAATCGCCTGGACCTCATACTCCCATACCGGAGTACCGCTTCCCACCTCTGCTATCGGCATTGGCGCAGAGAGCTTTAACGGTTTTTATGACAATACCGATCTGTCCCAGAAACTTATGTCAATTATGGAGTTAAATTTCCAAGAGATTGCCTTAGTTCAGTAATTGATGGCGTCGTAAAACTCTTAAAAGGATCACCTTGCGAAAAAAGTCAAGGTGATCCTTTTGGCCTACTCTCTTCCTTATGAAATTCACTGCGAACTCCCCGGCTAAACGAGATGTTGTTTTGGTCATCCTGTTCTCCTTCCTGACGATTCTACTTTATTTTCTGCCCACCGGCTTTGAGGAGCGGGTGGCCCAAAATTCTGTCAATTGCCGTGGCCGCATCATATCGGTTGACAACTCGGATGTCCTTCAAACCGGTATCGTGCGGACGGGAGTTCAGAAGCTTAAGGTGACCCTGCTTGATGGTCCCTACGCTCAAAAAGAGGTGACATCAGAAAATCGTCTCATGGGCAAGATGGAACTAGACAAGATGTTCACCGAAGGTGACATAGCTCTGGTTGTCCTGAGCCTGAAAGATGGCGAGATATATTTCGCCAATGCCCAGGACCATTACCGCCTGTCTACAGAACTTATTCTGCTCCTCTGCTTTGCTGCCCTCCTGTTGCTTTTTGCCGGTTTTGCCGGGGCCAAGGCCTTACTCTCTTTTCTATTTGCGGCCTTGTTGATATGGAAGGTGATGATTCCACTGTTCTTGAAAAATATCGATCCAATACTGGTTTCGTTAGCGGTGGTAACCACCCTCACCATGGCTGTAATCTTTCTTGTAGGAGGAGTGAGCAAGCGAGGGCTGGTTGCCTTTCTCGGCTCATTGCTCGGTATTGCTGTTACCATGATTATGGCCCTGGTATTTGCCAAGGGCTTTCACCTGCACGGTGCAATTAAGCCATTCTCGGAAAGCCTGCTCTATTCCGGCTACCCTCATCTGGATCTAAGCCGAATTTTTCTGGCCGGTATCTTTATCGCATCTTCCGGAGCGATGATGGATCTCGCGATGGATGTGGCTTCAGGGATGGATGAATTACGGAGTCGAAAAACCGATATTCGTTTCTTTGATATGTTGCAGGCCGGGTTCGGCATTGGAAGACCGGTTGTGGGAACGATGACCACAACATTGTTGCTCGCTTATTCAGGGGGATATATGGCCTTACTGATGGTATTTATGGCTCAAGGGGTACCTGTCAGCAATTTATTGAACCTCAATTATGTCGCAGCGGAAATATTACACACCCTTGTTGGCAGTTTTGGTCTTGTTACCGTTGCCCCATTCACCGCTCTTGTCGGGGCATTTATATACACAAGACAACCTGTTGAGGCATCGAGGGCTATATCTAACGACAGATAAAAATATGAGTGAGAAGTAAATATTGCTTTGCAGGGCAACCTATAAGAAGCGCCAAGCTTCGCCTGGCGCACTAACGCTGAAGTTCACCGGCGAGTTTCAGTGAGTCCTGCAAAACGCGGTGAATACTTAGAGCGATAATCCTATTTTTTTGTGATTTTGCTAAACTAATGGCAGATTCAATTAGCATGATAGCTACACCAGTCTGATGACAATTTGCTACAGTTATTTTCCAGTCGTACAACGATTAATCTTCATGGAAACCAACAGCACCTTTGAAAATGATTTATTGGAGAGCATTGGTCTTGATCTGGGTTTGCTTGAAAAAGAAGCAAGTAGAACAAATAAATTAGTGAGAGGTAACTTAGAATTACTTTGCCATTCCATGAATGAAAGGGGAATCCCTTTAATGGAAGATTACTTCGACTACATCCCCCCCCCACTCTACCTAATGTCTCGAGTATCTGTTACTACTCGCAGAAGAAAAAACGCTGACGCGTTTATACCAGATTCTGATCAACTAATGCTTCTTGAACTCCGCGATAATAATGCGTTACTCAAAGGATTCCTATCACTACTAACAGCGGACAGTAGCGAGACCAGCCAAGCATAGCCCATCATATCGATGACATAGCAGTTCTATTTCTTGGTAGAGTATGATCTTGAAAGTGTTGAGCTATCTTCCACCTTGCCTGTTCGACCATCTCTGCGCGAAAGTAAAACACTATCAATCATCTAGTTGCTTCATAATGGAGCAAATCATTAGAACATTTTTCCTACCAGAATGGTCGCTCCTTGCACGTATACTCAGGAATAAGGTCAGCTATCCCTCTCAAGAATAAAGAAAAGGTTACCATAGAGAGGTCTTCTCTCAATTTCCTTTTTTGTTGTTAGGAATTTGGAAAAAGAGAACGTCCTATACAGTAGAAAGCTAAAGCTGGAGGTTAGATAAAAGAATCAAACTTTCCAGATGGCAATCTTAATGGGAAATTGATTCAATTATGGCTATAAAGCACTATTTTTTTCATTATAGTGAATCCGGTTGTTACACTCGTTTTGATCTCGGTAGTTCAAGAAAACGAAACCAATGCACTGAAACAAAAACATCTTTCCCACACATTCGACCTGACGCCAAAAGAGTTGATTAACCGCCCACCATCGCTTCAAGGCCAAATTCCGCAAATTTTGCAACAACTCGAGTCTTTTCTCTCCCGCTCGGTTCAACCATACCCAAGGAATCATATTTCTCACCAAGTTTGAGATATTTGCCTGCTGCGATGTTATGATATGGGAGGATGTTGACCTTCTTTTTATCTCCAGTAAGGCCTGCTACAAACATCGCTGTTTGCTCTATATTTGCGTCATCATCGTTGACACCTTTAACAAGCGGGATGCGGATGTTAATGGAAGCACCTGTTTCAGCAAGAAGCTGTAGGTTCTTGAGAATCTGTTCGTTTTCAACTCCGGCCCATCTCTTATGTCGGGCGGAGTCCATCATCTTCAGGTCGTAGAGAAACAGGTCGGTTCTCTTCGCCACCTCCAGCAGTACCTCACTCTTTGCAAAGCCAGTTGTATCCACCGTTCGGTGGATGGATCTTGAGCCAAACTCATCAAGCAGAGCTATGAGAAATTCGGGCTGTAACAGGGGCTCACCGCCCGAGAAGGTCACCCCGCCGCCAGACTGATCAAAAAAGATTCTCTCCTTTTCAACAATCTCGACAATCTCATCCACAGTGACCTTTCGGCCCGACATCTCAGTGGCCTTGGTCGGACAGATATCCGCGCATTTGCCGCAACCGGTGCAGCGCTTTCGAGCGGTAACGATACCATCCGGGGTAAGTGTACAGGCATCCTCAGGACAGGCTTCTATGCAAGCACCGCAACCTATACACTTGTCTGCACTATACATTTTCTGGATCTTGCTGGAAATGCTCTCCGGGTTATGGCACCATGCGCAGCGAAGTGGGCAACCCTTGAAGAATACCGTCACCCTAATACCGGGACCATCGTTAATTGAGAATTTTCTTACATCAAAAATCAGACCTGATTGCATGAATGATATACCTAACTAAAATGATTGCTTTTTGAGTTTATAAAATTGATCAGCGGATTTGCAAATACATGGGATAGCTGACTATCCCATGTAACGTTGATTTGTATCCATTTTAAAAAACATCATTTTCAGTACGTTCGATAACCTCCTGCTGCAGATCGCAATTCATATCATTGAAATAGTCACTGTATCCTGCCATGCGCACCAGAAGGTCTTTATAGTCATCCGGGCACTGCTGGGCCGCGAGAAGGGTCGCTGTGTCAACAATATTGAACTGGATGTGGTGACCACCGAGAGAAAAATAGGACCGGATAAGCTGACCAAGTTTTCGTATGTCCTCATCACGCTTCAAAAGACTTGGCAGAAAGCGCTGGTTTAAGAGGGTTCCTCCAGATTTCTCATGGTCGATTTTGCTGAGCGACTTGATTACAGCCGAAGGACCGTTGGTATCAGCACCGTGGGAGGGTGAAGTCCCGTCAGAAATCGATTTGCCTGCCAGCCGTCCATTTGGGGTGGCTCCAAGAACCTTACCGAAATAGATGTGGCAGGTTGTTGAAAGCATATTGAGGTGATACTTCCCACCCTTTTTGATATTATCATTCCCATCTATCGTTGCAACCAGGTCGTCATACACGCGAACGGCAATTTCATCTGCATAATCATCGTCGTTGCCAAAGAACGGAGTCCTGCTCATGATGGTCTGACGCATGAACTCCTCACCCTCAAAATTATTGGCCACAGCATTCAACAGAACATCCATGGAAAACCTGCCCTCGTCCAGGACGTGCTTCTTGATGGCCACAAGACTGTCGGTAACAGTGCCAAGACCACAGCACTGGATATAACTGGTGTTATAACGAGGGCCACCATCATAGTAATCGCGGCCTTTGCTAATGCAGTCATCGATCACCACCGAGAGAAAGGGTGCAGGAGCATACTTGGCGAACATCCTGTCAATGTAATTGCTCACCCGTATTTTCTGGTCAACAATGAACCGGACCTGTGCAATAAACGCATCATAGAGCTCATTAAATGTGGTAAATTCACGGGGGTCGCCGGTTTTGATCCCTACCATCTTTCCTGTAAGTGGATCGACACCATTATTGAGCGTGACCTCGAATATCTTCGGCACATTAAGATAACCTGTCAGCAAAAATGCCTCTTTCCCAAATGCCCCGACTTCAATACAGCCACTACAACCGCCCTCACGAGCATCTTCAAGAGTCTTTCCCTGCCGAACCATCTCCATGATGTAGGTGTCAGGATTGAAGACGGAAGGATAACCGTGGCCTTGACGAATTACTTTGGTCGCAGCGTGGAGAAATTTATCCGGTGTTTGGGAACTGATATGAACCGATGAACCAGGCTGCAAAATATGTAATTCCTCGATCACCTCTAGCATAATGTACGAGACTTCGCTGGTACCGTCAGAACCATCACGTTTCACACCGCCAATATTGATATTGGTGAAATCGTTATAGGTTCCGCTTTCCCGAGCTGTAACTCCAACTTTTGGAGGAGCAGGATGGTTATTCACTTTTATCCAGAAACAGCAGAGTAACTCTTTTGCCTCCTCCCTTGTGAGGGTGCCCATGGCCAGCTCTTTTTTATAAAAGGGGATAAGGTGCTGGTCAAAATGGCCTGGATTCATGGCGTCCCAGCCATTGAGCTCAGTGATTGTTCCCAGGTGGACAAACCAGTACATCTGAATCGCTTCCCAGAATGTCTCCGGCTTATAAGCCGGAACCCGGCGGCAAACCTCTGCTATTTTCTTCAGTTCTGCTGCCCGATTAGGATCAGCTTCTGCTTCTGCCATTTTCTCGGCAAGCTCAGCATGCCTCTTTGCAAAAACAATTACCGCATCACAGGAGATCGCCATCGCTTTCCACTGTTCTGCCTTGTCGGTTGCTTCAGGATCATTTCGGTAGTCTAGAGCGACAATATTTTGCTCAATTTCCCGCTTTAAATCGAGCATTCCCCGCTGATAGATTTTACCATCCAGCACGGTGTGACCAGGTGCCCGCTGCTCCATGAACTCGGTGAACAGACCCGCCTCGTAGGCGGCTTTCCACTCCTCCGGAACGTGGGAAAAGATTCGCTCACGCTGGGTTCGCCCCTGCCAGTAGGGAATCACTTCACGTGCGTAGGTGTCGATGTCCTCCTGCGTTGTAATGTAACGCTGCATGTCGCGGGTATTGAGGACATGAAAGTCTTCGATGCTGTGACAGGTTAACTCGGGAAAGGTTGGGATCGCTTTAGGCGCTGGGCCCCGCTCACCAACTATCAACTCATCTGCACCAAGATATAGGGTTTTCCTTTGGCAATGATCGAGAAAGGTCATTGCCCTCAATACAGGGATGGAGTACTTGCCGTAGTTCTCCTTGTAGAATTCTGTCTCATGCAGGGCTCTTTCAATGGAAATTGTTGGCTCTGATTCGACTGTCAATGCCCGCAGTCTCTGAATACGTGGATTCATGCCTGGCCCGATCGAGCTTTTACCGGGAGGATAAAAATTACCTTCTTCTGCCGCTGATCGTTCTGGTTGTGTATTTGAAGTTTGGACCTGTTCAAACATTATAGTTTCCTCCATGTATCTTTATCACATTAGCCTTCCCGAGTTGCTTCATGAATAAGACAGCTAGCCTCAATGATAAAAAAACGATGCGTATAAAAATTAAATTAAGCACGTAGACGTTTAGTGCTCTGGAAAGATAGGGTGCTTCACCGAAGGAGGGCTTTGCTATACAACATCAAGCAGCTGTATAAGCAGCGATAGCTTTTACGAAGGTTAGTGGTGCTTATTGTACTTGTCATAACTGATCTCTTTTGATATCACCGAGAAATTAAAATCCGAAAGATGCATTGTCTACAAAAGATCGAAAATTAAAAACGTTGCAAATTTACAAGAAATAACAATTCGCTTCGCCATGCCACAATCTAGTTATCCTTCCAAGATTGTCCACCTCAATCTCAACATTCTTTAAACGAGCTACTGGGTAGAGTGTGGTCCAAGCAGCTTGCTGAAGTTGTTGAACGATGATTGTGAGCTGTAGCTACTTTTTCACAGCATATTTAGACTGTACGAAACCAAAGTCAAATGCGGTTGTAGTGTATGAGGCCGTTGGATATCAGTTTGTTACTGAGCCAACAAACGGTTTCCCTTCGCTGATGAACATCTTTATCGCATCAGCAACTTAAAACACTTCCTTCCAAACAAGACCTTTTTACCGGTCATATAAGACTGGTAATAAACCTTGACTCCGTACCCAATCAAATGCTATACAGTACCTATAAGACCGGTATTATGTTCACTTTGGAGGTTAACATGGAGTACAGACCCGACAAATTTTCCGATCTAGCTTCACTTTCTTTAGGAAAAAACCTTTGGAACTTCTTAACTACAGAGGAAAATATCATTCGCATGGAGACTGCAATTGATCTTGGTAAACCAGCAGTTGAAGCTGTTGCAGGACGCTTAGTAACAGAGTTTGGCGATGATGTACGTGTAGACCGTGTAAAACAAATGATAGGACACATGGTACGGCAAATCATGGAGAACAAGGGGTATCAACTAGATGCCCAAAACGTTAAAGTTCTTCAAGATAGAAGACTATTTAAAAAGGCTTCTCGCTTTAGAGATGGTACAGCTAAAACAACTCAAATAGGCTATGTAAACCGCAATAACCAACGTAATCTAGGAACTCAAGGGGAAAGCGGAACCGACCATAATGCTCTTGCGTATCGGCTTGAATGTCTTGAGTGTCACCACTTCTACTTAGCTAATGGAACTGATATTTTCCAAAGGAAATGTCCCAAGTGCCAAAAAGGAGCCCCGGGAATTAATGAACAGGGGGATATGAAATGAGACGACACAACATTAGCGATTGGAACCTGTTTTATGCTACTACCGGTAAAACTGATTACGCACGCTGCATGGGTAATTTTATTGCAGCCAGATTCTTCGTATGGCTCATGTTCTTACCACTGCAGTTACTGATATGGAGTTGTGCAATTGGCCTACAGGTAATTGTTCTAGCTTATAACAGATGGGCTGATCACCATAACAAGCAAGTGGACGAGTACAATCAACTTAACCTCAAAGAGATTCGCAAGAAAATGTGATGTTGCGTCTAATGATCGTCTAATTCAGGTAGGGGGTCGGGAAACGAAAAAAGCCAACCACCATGTAAGTGATTGGCTTTTATATCGAAAAATGGTCGGGGCGGTAGGATTCGAACCTACGGCCTCCTGCTCCCAAGGCGTCCGACCTTAAAAACAGGGGTTATCGCAACTTTCCGTTATTAAAGGATATTAACGAGTTAACAAAAACAGCGATTTCGTTTTACCCCTATCTATTTCGTTTTATATGGATCTAATTCGATTAGAACGTCTAAAAATCGTCTAATGATTTTGCGCTCCAAACGTCTGTTTTTCGGCCTCAAATCCAGCAGCAAACTCAAAGTAAACCCATCATTGCAAAAGTAACACATAAAGGATAATATATACCATACTTAAAAATATCTATAGCCATATTTATCCACAAAATGAGCCTCGAATATACTCAAGCACAGGAAAAAGCACTACAAATCATCAAGGAGCTAGGTGGAGTAATCCGAACCTCAGAAGCCCTGAGAGCTGGTATCCACCCTAGGACGTTCTACTCTCTTCGTGATCAAGGACATGTCGAAACACTCTCAAGAGGTGTTTACCGCCTTGCAGATCTCCCGGCTATATCCAATCCTGATTTTACTCTAATTGCTTCCAGGGTTCCACAATCAGTCATCTGCCTCATCTCTGCACTTTCCTTTCATGAAATAACTACACAAGTACCCCATGAAATCTTTATAGCACTGAGACAAGGGATAAAAGCTCCCAAAATTGATTTTCCTCCTCTTTCCGTTCATCATTTTTCAAAACCCTCTTTTGAAGCTGGAATTAACACCCATGAGATAGATGGTGTTGCAGTTCGTATCTATAGCCCGGAAAAGACTCTTGCTGATTGCTTTAAATTCCGTAACAAACTAGGTATGGACGTAGTACTGGAAGCTCTGAAAATGTACAGGAACAGACAATCAAAAATGAACATAGCTGAACTTATGAAATACGCTAGCATCTGCCGGGTCGAGAAAGTTATGCAACCGTACCTTCTGTCAATAACATGAGCAAGAAACGACCAGCAAACATTGGAGCATCTGTCCGACAGCGTCTGCTCAATCAGGCAAGAGCTGATAAACGCACTTTCAGTGAATTGCTTCAGTACTTTGCAATGGACAGATTTCTGTATCGTATCTCTAATTCTGATTATGCTGATTCGTTTATCCTAAAAGGTGCTCTCATGCTTCGGGCATGGAAATCTCCGGTTTTCAGGCCAACTATGGATATAGACATGTTGGCACATCGTACAAGTAATGAAATATCTGAGATTGAAGGAGTCATTAAAAATATTTGCACAACTGCTGTAGAGCCCGATGGGTTGGATTTTGACCAACAATCAGTACAAGGTGAGCGAATCGTAGAGGAAGCTGACTATGAAGGGGTACGGGTTTCATTCTTTGGTAAACTTGATACTGCAAAGATACGAATGCAGATTGACATCGGTTTTGGAGATGTCATTTACCCAGGTCCTCAACATACAGAGATGCCAACTATCCTCGATTTTCCACCTGCGATAATCAATGCATACAGTTTACGCCTACTATGGCTTCTTCTGAAGACCCTCTGTCCGTAACGCACACATTACTGTGTCGCTTAGGGCTTGGCTGTCGCAGTTACAACGGCCCGGTACAGACGGCCCTTCACCGGGTAAGATCACGCACTTTCGTTGCCCACCCACCTCCTCTACCCCACGAAATACGGAAAGGATATCGGGCTTCGGTAATGGAAGGTACCTCGCCCTTTTCGCAGAGCCTCCCGGAGGTTCGCACCGAGCTTGGGTGGCAGGTTTGACGCCGGCTTCCTTCAGATCCCTCATTGGCTCTCTTTCACCAGCATATCCCTCCTCGGGCAGATCCTGAGAGTTTCTTCGGGCACCCTTGCCTTTGTCTACATATTCCCTCCTTTCAGGGGTTATGACTGGACTTTCACCAGCTAGTTCGTGACCATGCCGGTCACACCCGACGAGCATCCTCATCCCCTCTCTGCACAGTGTGCCATACCTCCAACCCCCTGAGATATATTTGAGGTTAAAATCCTATTTCTACTGTGTTACGCCATAGGAGTCACACAAACAACGCTTACTCCTCAAGCACCTTATAAAGAGGCCCCGCTATCCACCCACCTCCCCATCTCCCCACCCCACCCTACCCCCCCCACCCCCCCCCCCCCGCAAGAAACCCATACCTCCCCACACCCTCTCGCCCTCTGTCACCAAACCGATGGCACAAAGATTTTGTATTCAGGCAACACCCCGAACAACTACTTTGATACTACCCAGCCGCTCCCCGTGCAACCCCCCCCCCCCCACCCCCTTACCCCGGCCCCCCCCCAATTTTTTCGGTCGACACTTTGTTCCACCTTCACATTATCGTTTTAATATTGAATTGATCGGCAGATTGATGCCTGGGTCTTTTTCTGGCTGTCCGTTAACCATACGGAACACCCCTTCGTTGGTTAACAACCAGGCCTTGCCATCAACTTCTTTTATGGAAGAAGGGATTGCACCCTTGAGGTCAAGTTCAATCTCTTGGTCACCCTCCCTCCGCACAGCCACAACCGAAATTGGTGTATTGTTTATAATATCTATGTTGTATTTCAGGGCGAGGTAATCATTCCCATATTTCCGCCATTGGCGGTCTAAAGTTTTAAGCGGCTGGGCAACAAGGACCATATCGTCTAACTCATAGCTGCCACTGTAATGTTTAAAGATCCCGCTCGTTCTGCTTGACAGCACAAGCCTTCCCCCCGTCTCGTTCATCTCCGTGACCACACCCTTTATACCTGAGACTTCTTTCAATTGAGAACCTTCGTATTGAAAGAAGCCATTGAGGGTAGCCACCCAGGTCTTTCCCCTTGCCTCAAAAACGTCGGTTACCTGCGAATCAATGTTACCGATCCGTCTTGAAAAATAGCCTTCTACCAGGTATATAGGCCCTGCCTTTTCAAAAAAAGAATCTGCTTCGGTCAACAGCCAAATCTTGCCATTGATACTTTTTATCTCTTTTATTTCAAGAAAAGAGTCTGTCAGACGAATAATCAGATCTTTTTCAATGATATAGGCACCGCGTTTGGTGGCCATGTAGATACGACCATCAATCAGAAATATTTTTTTGATTCCCAATTTTCCCGCAGACAATCTGGTAAGTTTCTCGTCACGCAGCCAATATAAACCCTTGTTGGTTGCCATCCAGTAATCTTTGCCCTGATGCAGCATATCGATTACAACCACATCCTTGCCAGGTAGGGCCTTCACACCACCTTGAACAAATTGATACAGTCGAGAGCCTTTTAACCAATAGTAATCTCCAACTTTCTCTATTGTACTGAGATCAGGAGGAAATGATGGGTAGTTTGAGATTTTGCCACTCTCAATACGATAAGGTGTGCCACTGGTGGTATCGCCCATCTCACTTTCGGAAGACAGCAACCATTGTTCTTCCCCGACTTTCATAAGCTGGGTCACATGGAGGTCCGGGTCATCCAACGCTTTAACTATTGGTTTGCGAGAGTCGGTATAAATCGTAATGGATTCGTTTTTCCCACTCACAGATCGAGCTACACTCCAGTCGATATCCTCGGCATAGTCCAGTACTGATAACACTTCTTTCTGCTTGGCATCGATAATGTAAAGTTGCTGGCCGGACCCAGCTGCCAGCATATAATGTCCATCTTCTGAAAGAGTCACCCAATCCAGCTCTGTATTGCTGACCTGAATGTTGTTTATTTCTTCGGCCTTGGTGCCATTAATTCTCCAAATCCTGATCACACCGTCTTTGCCGGAAGTTATGATCTGGTTATCATTGCCTGGATAAAAGGCTGCAAACAAAACGTTTTCTTTAACCAGATCAAACAGCACAGGTTTATCCTGGTGCTGATCATACACTAACACACCACAACGGCCGGATTCAAAAATTGAAGCAGCCTTATTTCGATCCTGACTAAAGGCAATAAACATGGCCGGATCGCCATGAAACTCCTCTTGCAGGGTAATGGCATCTTCTATATTAAAGTATCTTGTCTCACTTTCATGTGGGATGGCCAGCCATAGTCCACCCTTTGTTTCACTAACCAGCACATATTTCTCCTGAAAATAGCCTTCGACTAAATGAATAGGGGATTTGGTATATCTGCTGAAGCGATATCCACCGATACATTTACCGGTGGTAGAATGGACACTCAGATTAAAATAACGGGATATAAAAACATGTTGGCTGGCTTGATCGAAAGACACATCCTCAACTCTTCCCTTCCTGTCGATACAAGGTTCCAACTTGGTTGTTTTTAATGTTTTATTGTTGAGTAGATAGACTTCTCCTGGTGGGTTCGGCCCATCCTCACCGCGTTCTGTAACCAGTAGTCGAAATTGCCCGTCTGGACTGTCTTCGGTAAAAACATCTCCCTGTTTCCAGCGGCCAGCCAAATATGAGGGGCCGGAACCAGTGATACGGGCGTTTTCACGCCGGTTGTAGTAATGCAGTACCGCAACCTTAAATGCTGCCCTGAGGGCGGTCTCAGATTCCTCTCCTGGCACCAACAGATTTCCACGATAAGCCTTTATCACAGCTTGGGCGGGATCACGGTACAAAACCTGATAGGCATCTGCAATATACTTGAGTCCCTCTTCTTTTTTGGCAACGATACCCCAGTAAACTGCTACGGCAGCAGCAGCCAAGATGAACAGACTTGATACGGAGGCAATGATAGTTTTGTTTCTTCGGACGCGACGTTGCTGCCGATACCAGATAGGCTGAATCTCTCCTGCAGAGATACCATTGAGATCAGCAGCCAGACGAGTCCGCTCGTCGTCGTAGTTTTTGACCTTACGCCAGCCAGCTGAAGGTGCTCCTTTAGCCTCGCGAAGGTCATACCATGGTTTTTGATGTAAACCCGCCTCAATAATTGTCTGAGAGAAAACCTCTCTCTGTTCCGCCCCGGGATCCACCCCCTCTGTTACCGCTAAGCGAATAGAATCAGGACCACGATGTTTTAGAAACCACCTAACCTCTTGGTCAACCCATGTCGAGATCTTTGCCTTATTTGAACAGAGGACCAACAGCTCAGCCGACTGACTCAGGTATGTATCGATGAGAGAGGCGACAGCATTGGTGCCCTCTCTTTTCTGGGTTTTGGAGATGCTGAAGTCACTGCCGTCTACGCAGATGTTCAGGGGTGTTAATAGTAATTCTTTTGGTGTCTTCAGTTTATGAAAAGTTTCAAGAAAGCTCTCGAGCTTACGGACCAGGGAATAATCAGGATCTGTTGAATAGCTAAGGAAAACGCTGTACTTATACTTTGCTGGCAAACCATCTTTAGCCATGACTTCATGCCTCCCATTCAAGACCAACAATTGTGGTTAGAACACAAACAGAAGAGTATGAGCTTTGTGGACTATCTCAACGAGCTTACGGACCAGGAGCTGACTTATTCAAGAGCCAAGATATTGTCAATTACTATAAAAACACCCCCCAGTACCCTGCGTCGTCCCACATGGTGCTGCGCTTACATGACCTCTTTGGTCTAGGTTAGCTTACCATAAGTCTTAATCGCTCAGACTGTTCATCAAGCTGACATCCTGCTATAAGCATATAGATAAAATATTCGCCTGCGAGAGAAAAAACCACAATAGGTTGGAAATACCTCCTAGAGATTAACTAAAATAACATACTATTTAAGCATATTCCTGAAGAAGACCACCCAACCTAATTCCCACACCACTGTTTTTCACATGGTACACCATCATTATTGCCATCAATTTGTACACCTGGGCAATTGCGTAGGTAAAATATTGCTTCTTCGCAAGATGTCATCTGGGAGCAGTGTGTTTTTCCTCTACAACTAAATTGTGTTCCTTGGCCATTTTTCTTTTCGACCAGTCGCTTCATTTTTTTGATATCACCTTTACCAACAGAAACGAGCAATCCTCTTTCGTTCTCAAAAGAGACAAGATGGTCAGAAATTGAAACATTCTTCGTATAAATTCTGCCCCCTGAAACAAACTCAATTTCGTAAAGATGTTTTTTATCGCCCGAAGGCCTGGAGACAGGGGATTTGTGGCTCCTCGCTTTCTCAACCTCTTTCATCGCACTATTAATTTGTGCCTCTGAAAAGCTATATTCTTTTTGATTTTCACCCTTAGACGTTTCCCCTGTTGTGACAGAACCTTCCGTTTGAACCGAAGGGACTTTTTGCTCCAGCGAAACATTTTGAAATAGCCCAACAAATGCGGTTTTAAAATACAATAGAGAAGAGATGAGAAGGAGCCCCACGATACCTACTGCGACTACAACCTTAGGTTTCGAATTTGTCGATGTTTGATTCCCCTGCAATGAAGTCATCTCCCTGGTTGCCCCAAGGCCATTTCCTCCTAATTCACCCTTGTTGTCGCTGCCTTCAGTAGCAAATGCATTTATTCCTAGATCCTTCCCTGCTATATCCTTGGAATGTATCTCTCGTACATGAGCGACATGATCTCTATGGGTTTTGAAATTTGGCTCAAACCTCTTTTCTTTAATTATTCTTATAAATCTAAGAACATCCACCTTGCTGAACTGCTGAACGGTTTTTGATTCGATATACCTAATATAACCTTTCCCATATGTGACATTTTCTGGCATGTCAGTTTTAAAGGTGCTCTCGCCGACAAAAACTATGAGAGAGAAAATCTTTGAATGATCCAGATCAAGCGCCGCAGCAAGAGATTGAGTATGCTTATAATTCTGACGTAGCGGATTTTGGAATTTTATCGTGGTTTTAAATATTTTCTGGGTCCACTCTTTCTGATTTTTCGATCCAAAAATCCAACCCTTCATATTCTTGGTTTCAACTACAAAAATCCCATACTGCGAGATAATTATATGGTCAATCTGGGTAGTACCCGATTCGGTAGGTAAAGTAACGTTTCGGAGGACATGATATGTATTCTTATCAAGAAATATCTTCGCCATCAAATTGACGACAAATTCCCCAAGAACACCTTTTCCTGTGGGAGTTCGAAAAAACAAAAGGCCTATGACTAAAAGTACAAAAAAGTAGATCATCGCACACCCGCTATACACTCAAACCGTTAGGGTCTCATTTCATACCAGAAAAGGCCAAAGTTCACCTTTCTCAACTATTTCACTAAAACGTTTTGCTGAAAAACCTCCAGGGTATAATGTTCTATGTGGAGGAGGATCATTCTTCAATAGATCGCCATTGAGCATTTGCTGTTCATCTCTTAGGATAATTCTCAAACCTTCCAGCGACACTTTGAGAAAATCACTGATATAGGACTGATCATATTCAATTGAGGTGTCTACAATCCATGCATGGGTTTTGATCAGCTTTTCTGAATTCAGGATCTCAAGTTTTGCACAAAGATCTTTGTCAATTAGCATCGCTTCTAAAATTGCGGTTTTCTTGCGTTGAAGCTGTCTTGCCGCCTTTCTTAGGGTATTAGTTTTATGCACCCAGGCATCCTGAAGGAATTTACGCCTATAGCCTGACTTCACCTCTAGAATAAAAAGACGATTCTCCAGAAAGCAGATTAGGTCAACCTCACCTGGGTCATGATGTTTTCTAACCTCAGGTTGATAAGAACCAACAACAGTAAAACCTCTCTCCTTAAAGAGTTCTCCTAAACGTACTTCGATACGGTGGGTTTCCTCTTTCCGGCTGTACCGGTTGAGGTGGTCAACTAAAAGTGGACATGTTCTTAAGCAGCTTTTTTTAGAAGCCACTTAGTTTCATATTCCATTGGAGATATGTAACCCAAATAGGAATGACGACGATTGCTGTTGTAAAACATCTCAATATAGTCAACGATACTTCTTTTGGCCTGGTCACGAGTTATATACTTTTCCCAGAATACCAGCTCCAATTTCAGTGTTCCAAAGAAGCTTAGAGTGACTGATTATTTCATACAGGTGAGTTAGCAACTTTTTACTAAAAAGAGTAGTTTTGCACTTACCGCACTTAATATGCACTTAATACAAAAAAAGGGTTCCAGCTAAAAAGCTGAAACCCTTATATTTCGTGGTCGGGGCGGTAGGATTCGAACCTACGGCCTCCTGCTCCCAGCCAGTTATCATTGAGATTCCCGTCATCACACTCCTCTCCTGCTTCCAGCACTTCATTTCCACACACAAGCAGGGGGATTATTCCGATATTGTCATAATACCCAGAATTTCCAGAACCGCTGTTATTGCCGTACAATGAGAGGTCGCTAGTCCATCCTCCAGATACGTTCCTTTTGTAAAATCGAACGGCCCAAGTGTTTCCGACCAGCTGAAATTTGAACCTGGAACTACTCCAATCGATATCTAAAGTGATTGTTCTCCATGTATCTGGAGTTAAACCAGAAATCGATTTTCAGGGTCATGGGATACGAGCTTCAAAAGAACTCTGTCCACCCTATGGAAACCGCACAACTATGCCTGCACATAAAGTAGGTGGTGAAGTTCCCAATGGGTATCGCTTGAGTACGAAAATGAAACAGAATGTTTTTTCAGCAAACATCTGGTCTAATTATTCCTTTACAATTGCTTGGTAATTTTCACAAATAGAGTGTCGTCAGGAGTGCTGCAACATCTGTAGTGGATTGTTCCAGCATAGGCCAAGGACTATAATCCACCTACTGGCATTGAGCTGACTTAGACTCCCAAATGTTTCAATAAAAGTTCGTTTCATCCAAGATTAACCCTGACTTTTTGGAGAAGATTGCCTCTTCAAGACCTAATCTTGAATCGCTACACACATCCGCTTGATAAAAGTAGGTTCTGAGCAACTGAACCAGAAAGTATTTGTAGGGCAAGAATGAGATCTTGTAGATCACTGTTTCATCGGTATTAATATCACCCAAAGTTATAGGTTCATCGGTATTGTTGTAATAGTAATTCTCGGGTAATTGCTGGAGTTGGATTGTATGTACATCACCACCTTGATATGCAATAACAGAAATATACTAGGTGATAACCCTGTTACACATTATCGTTGAGTAGAATAATAGATTCGTGCCAGTAACAAATTCCACAGTTGTATGTTGAATTGCTGTTGCAGCTTAAACAGCATTTTCTCCCACATCTGCTTCCTGTAGGATAAGTATTGGAAACTATTGTTTGATCAACCAGATCTCCTATAACAATACTACGCGTTACCTCAGGTGCTGCATCAAAATTTTCGTTGCCTGCCTGATTTGCAGCTACAATACAATTACCAGTCGATAGTGCAATGACAAGGCTTCCATCTACCGAGCAAAGGTTTCCTGTTTTGGAGCTATACGTTACTACCAGATTAGAACTTGCCGTTGCTGCCAAAGTTCCTGTTTCACCTGTTCTTAGAACAGTAGGATAGCTCGTGAACAAAATTGTTTGATCTAGCTGTTATAACTATGCTCTCTATTTCTTCTTGGGCTGTGTTATAAGAATCATTTCCAGCCTGGTTTGCTGCAACGATACAAGTACCAGGATTCTTGGCCGTAACCGTTGAACCTGTGACTGAACAAATAGAAGAGGTTTGGGAACTAAAGCTAACACTTAGTCCAGATGTGGCGGTTGCTGAAAGTGAGCCAGAATTATCGACCTCAAGAGAAGCAGGATAGTTGGTGTTAGCTCTACTTGAGCCAATTTTGTAGGATTGTTAAAATTCGCTACAACTGAGCACGGCTCTGTTATGTCCCCTGTAGTGTAAGTATTTCCGCTAAGAAACCCTCCACACCCAGTAACATTTGAGATGCTATACCCTGAATCTGGGTTAATTGAAAACGATGTACTTTCTCCACTTGCCACTATTGTTGATGTAGGATTTATCGTGCCACCTGGAGATGATGACGCGGTCACCGTGTACAGGACTTCACAATCGCCCAAAAGATTAGATTGCTCTAACTCAGAAATTTTATTGTCTATTGCTGATTGTGACAAATCTGCATCATACTCTTGATGCACATCATCCCAAATCGAGGATTCGTTTCTGTACCAATCAATTCTTTTATCGCAAGCCCAAAAGCAAGATCACCAGCAGAACTAAAATACGCACTAACAACACTGCCAAAGGTATTACGTTTGAAGCATAGTTCACCCAGGCATCAAAAGAATTAAAACTTGACTCTGCAACCTCTCTAACAAAACCAGACAAATTCCTCGCTCTTGTCATCCACTCATTTTCAACTCTATTTAACGTGCCAATTAATTTCATTCTCAGTTATATTCACTAATCGATTTTCCAAATATCATCATATAAATCATTATAATCACCATACACCTTTCCTGTTTGATAGGATTGAACAGGAAAATGAGCGAGAGGATATAAACCGCCGCAAATCTGAAGTTATACGAATCTGCAACGATATTAGTGGCGAACGCACCTGCTAATCACCTGCAAGTTTTTTAGATTGGATGATTTAGGTCGAGAGTACTTTTTGGCATCGATCCCTGAAACACCACCACTCTACTTGCGACACCAACCAAAGACCAGTAGGGCAATCTCACGCTCGGCATTTATTATCAACTCCTTTTTGTCTCGTAGAGTTGAATAGGACTTTGAGAGTTACTCCGATACCCAAAAGTGGCCAATTTATATGAGTATTGCTAATTTTGCACGAACAGATTGTCTAACAAAATTCCTTGCTCATCATTACTTCCCACTTGAAATACTCCAGAGTATAATTCAAATCATTAACAAGATAACGGATCCATCAATTTTATCAACCCTTTACTTACCACTCGCTATCAAATAGTAATATACTTCCTTGAATAGTAAAACTCTCTGTAAAAGTCGTCATCACCACAAATACTGTCACTTGAACTAATTCAAGTTTATATTATTAATAAAAGAATCCCGGGTTACTGTAGTTCCTGAGGATCTTTAAAAAACTTTCACCCTGCCACTTCCTTCTGCTCCTGTGGTCACCGATTATTTCCACCAATATATTGTTAATTGTTTATTGGCAAGAATTACCAAATCATCATAATCCAACGCTAAGGCGTTGTATCCCGTGCTATAATCAACCAAAAACGCGACCTCACGAGCTTCAGTGACTTTAACTCCTTTCTGCTACTCCCTACAATATCAGCACTATCCGAATACTCCTCAACACACCGTTGAAATCCATTTGGCATCCAAAGTTCCATTCTATCTCACTCAACTTAATTTCCAAAGGGCTACTTTGATCCATAGCATTTTAAAGTCGTTATAGACTCCAAATATTCATAGATTTTAAAAACAACCTCTTACCAGATCAATCCTTTTACCTGAACAGCCACTGTAGACTGCTCACCTTCGAAAAAGTCCATCACCGGAGTTTTGCCCACCACGATCTCACAATTGGGATTGAAGTGTGTAAAACTTTTTCTTGACCCGTCAGGCCGTCAAAAACCATCATATATTTTTACATCGTATCACCGAATACCCATTAATGTGAAGGTTTTGTTGTATCCCGCGCTCTGCCAAAACAGGCATTGTCTGTTTTGTACTCGACCTGGTAGGTAACTGTTGTCGCACTTCAGAGCACCATTGTAACCAAAGAATCGAGTGATATTTGTTGCGCTAAATTCCCAGGCTCGGTAGGTTTAGATTTGGTGCAGCTTTCTGGCTTAAGCTAAATGTTTTCCCTGCAACACTCATAGATCCAGATCTTGGCACTCAATGAGCTGTTTGGTTCTATATATACTTTAACGTCCAACTTCCAGAACCACTACCAGCTTTGTCACCTGAGTTTGATACCCAGTTTAATCCTTCTTGTGAACTCCAAGTACCTATACAATCTGTAGGACTTCCAGTTATCGTTATGTTGCCATTTGTACCACTATAAGATAAATTTGTTGCGGAGGTAGGGCTAATATTGTACTCACACGCTGGTGCCTTTAGCTGACTTAATTGCAGCGTTTTACCCGCAACACTTACTGAGGCATATCTCGTACTTTGAGTTGGATTTTGAGAAGCTGAATAATTCAGGGTCCAAGTACCACTGCCGCTTCCACTTTTATTTCCCGACAAAGTTACCCAACTTGAACTTTCACTAGAACTCCAACTACCAACACAACCACTGGGGCTACCTGTAATTTTTGTATTCCCACCGTCACCAGAATAAGACAGATTTGTATCCGAAAGATTACTTACACTGTAGCTACATATAGATTTTGTTACAAAGGCTTAGATTTTACATATACCCATCAGAACATCCAGCTTTGTTATTACATGCTACAATTTTAACATCATAGCTCGAACCAGAATTCAGCGAACTGAGATAAGTGGTTGAGTTTTGCTGGGCTTTATGTGACCAGTAGGTTGTCCCATTCACTTTATAATACACAGAGTAATAGCCAGCTCCACTTACCCCGTAACCGTATACCGTAGCCGCATTATCTGTGATGGTTCTAGAACTCAACGTGGACGGTTCTGCAGGTCTAACATCAGCTGTCCATGTATAAATTGTGTTATTATTCCCATTACTATCGTAAAGATAAGCTTTTATCTCATAGTGCCCCCCAGCACTGAAAGTAATGGAATAACTAGGATCATAGTATCCGTTTGTCCATTGACTTCCGTATCTTGCTCTTGCCAGACTCCATTGAGGTACCATTTAGTTACTGTATAAGAAGTAATTCCATCCACAATAAACTTATGACTCCCGCTGGGGTAGGATTCACTAAATATGTCATCCTGGTCATAAGTTACAGCCAAAGTGTTTGTTGACCAAAACAAACATATCATCACTAAAAGATATCTAACCAATGCACTACCTCCTAAAAAAAACACGTAGGATACTCATTTGTTTGGTGAATAACATTCATCATGTAAAACTGATATTATTCTATCTATTCCAGAAACTTAAGACCGCCACATTAATAACTCTCCTTTCGTCAAATATACACTATCTAATCATCTACTTTGGATGGTCTCAAAGAGGGGATGTTGTCTGAAGTCCTAACAAAAAAGGCATACCAAAACGTTTTGGTATGCCTCATAATCGAGCAAATTTCCGACCAAAGAAAGGAGCTCAATTATGGAAAGATTATTAACTGGATTAACAGGGTTTTCAATAAAAAAGGTACTTTCAGTCAAGCCAACCAATCTTGAAGTGAAATATAATCAAGAAACATTGTGTCCTGACTGCAACAGTAATAAGAAGAGTTTCTGGAGATAAAAAGCATTCCTCAACTCGGCAACTCTGTCACTCTGCACATACGCTGCCACAAGTTCCATTGCAAAGAGTGCGGTCGGTATTTTAATACTCGGATGAATGGTATCAAGAAGTGGAATCGTTCAACAGAGCCATTGAAAAACAACGTGTTCAGCATTAGTAACCGTGGGTATACAAATCGTGATATTGCAAGTGAAAGCGGTATAAGTGTTGCTAGTGTTGAACGTTTTTTCCATCAGATGGTTGGCTTGAAAGTAAAACATCGCAGTAATCGTTTATGCCCCAGGTTTCTTGGAATAGATGAGCATCGCTTTACCAAAAGAGTGGGGTTTGCAACCACATTTTGTAATCTGGAGAAACACAGTGTGTTTGATATAGCGACAGGTCGTAGCGAAGCTGAGTTGTTACCTTTTCTTCAGAGCCTTAAAGGCCGTGAAAGAGTTAAAGTTGTCTGCATGGACATGTACTCGCCATATCGCAAGATGGTGAAGAAGTGGTTTCCTAATGCTAAAATTGTTACTGACAGATTTCATGTTATTAAGCTGATCAATCATCACTTCGCAAAAACATGTAAAATTCTCGACGAAGACAACCTTGCCTGGGGACGTGGTGGGCTGATCAGGGCTATGAGTACAAAGCCACCAAACCTTTCTTCCGGGGCGGTAGGATTCGAACCTACGGCCTCCTGCTCCCAAGGCAGGCGCGCTAACCAGGCTGCGCTACGCCCCGACACTTCAAATGAACAACCCGACCTGTTAAATCGGGCTGGTATATTTTGGCTCCCCGGGACGGACTCGAACCGCCGACAAGGTGGTTAACAGCCACCTGCTCTACCAACTGAGCTACCGAGGATTAGAAGATTCTGAAGAGCTTTAGACTGCGTTGCTCATTGGAAATCTTGTAGCGCGTGAATATATACGGATGACAGGGGTGTGTCAACGATTTTCTCTCACTATTCTTTCACTTTTCTACTCACCACAAAAAACACTCGGAATTTCAACAGTTCCAAAGATTTTTTTTATTCATCAAAGTATTTCAACACCCACTTTTCACCTTGTTTTTGATGTTAATTACCGAGAACACCCTGTAGGCCCTTCATCATTTCCTGGGCCTGCTTCATCATCTCCTGGTCTTCTTCCGATACATGCTGCATACGATCCTGATCCATTCCTCCCATCTGAGGAGTTTTGTTTACAGCTTCAGGATCTTTTAACCATTCCATAGTTTGCTGAGCCATTTGCTGAGACATGAGGTCTACCTCTGTATCATGCATAACCTCGATACCTTCGGGATATTTAAAAACCTCTTCATCCACCGGACCTTCGTCAATAGCGGTAGCAACCACATCCATCTTCATACCCATCACGTCAGCCTCGCTCTTTAAGGTTACGGTGGTGTTATGAATTGAGTATACAGCAGTCCCCATCGCAGTTACTTTGTCACAGCTATAGCCAAGAATCGTAGTAGCATCCTTTTCAATCGATCCTCCCATGCCCGTCATGACGCTCATGCCCATGAGTTCTTGATTTTTCATTACCTGCTCTTTTTCAGCTCCACTTAGCTTTTCGAATTCTTCCTGCAGGTATTTCTTAGGATTTCTATTTTTGCTACCAGTGCCCTCAACCAGATCAAAATTATACACCCAGTCAACGTCGGTTATCTCGATACTACTATTTTCCATTGCCATGCCCATCATGGTTGTTACGGTTTTATGATAGGTGGCCGTCTTGGTGCCATAGTCATCAATGTAAAGAATTTCAGTGCCATTTTCGAGTCCACTCACAGCATACGTAATGGTGGCGGTTTCAAATGGCAATTTCTCCTCGAAGGGATTTTCGCCCTTGGCTACCGACAATTCTGGAACAATAACGGTTAACGACAGGCACAAAACTGCCATTCGTAACAAATGCATCGTGTTCTCCTTTAGTTAGTAATTATAGGTTTTAAAATGGTTAGAAAATACCACAGCAGAAATAGTAGCAGTTACCCCTGATAGATATCTTACACTCCCAACAAACCTCAGGATACAGCAATCGAATACAACCAGATACGACACCTATTTCATTCTGTTAGAGCACAGCAAAAAACTGTTATATAGGGAATATATTACGTTATTTCACCACTGAATTCATCACTTCAGCTGCTCGTAGCATTTGTGCATCCTCCATATAAAAATGAGGTGCAAGTCTCAACATACCGGTTGGGCCAGTGATCACCACCCCCATCCCTTGCATGGCTGACATGATTTTCTGTGGATCACCTTTCACCTCCAGACCCAAGATTCCAGAACGATGCCGCTCGTCAAACATAACCGGCCTCACCAAATCATGATCCAGATGCTGAAGAAACAGATCCTGAAGCCGGAAAATCTCATCACGGATCTCTTCCATACTACTCAGTAAAAATAGTTCTGTAACTGCTGCACTAAGTGCTGCCACATGGTCCCACGGCGCAGCTGAAAATTCAAAAATTCTTCCGTCCCCATGCGGTGCCCAGCTGTGATTCAGATACTCAAGCCCCTGCTGCATCATCCCAGGACCTGTTAGAACAGGACCAAGCTTCTCCCTGAACTCTTTACTGGTGTACATCACCCCGGCGCCAAAGGGGCCCATGAGCCATTTCCAACCCGACGAGGCCAATGCCGCAATATTATATTCCTCAGGGTAGACTGGCAAGCAGCCAAGACTCTGGGCACAGTCAACAATAAGATCGATATTGCGCGCCTTGCAGAATGCGCCAAGGTCTTTAAGGTCGGCAGCAAAGCCACTTGCGAACTGTACATGACTGATAGCCACGACACGGGTTTTTTCTGTAACACGCTGTTCCAGCTCATCCATAGACCAGCCTCGTAAGCCCAAAGGGGCTTTACCAACACCAACATCAGAAAGCAAAACAAGCTCAACCCCTCTCCGTTGCTGAACTGCCCAGGGATAGTGGTTGCTCGGATATTCATGCAGATAGCTAACAATCTGATCACCTGGCTCAAAAGGATACCCCCAGGCAATCATTGACATGGCAGTGGCCGTATTCTGCACATAGGAAATGTGCTGCGACTCAGTATTCATAAGCTCTGCAAAACTCTCATGAAAGCGTGGCATAACATCAAGGTGTTTCATCAGGCCAGTCACCCCGCCAGCTGCCATGTTAGCTGTAAATTCACCAATAGCCGCTGCAGCACCACTAAAAAGAGGCGAGATGGCACAATGGCCTAAAAAAACATTCTCGGATTCACAGGTGAACCACGTAGTACACTTATTGAGCATGTGACCTCCTCTTAAACGATGCAGAAATGCTGTGAAAGGATCTACCACTTTTTAGTTATATTTAACGTATAGTATCGCATTTTTTTTATAATTCCCATGGTGTAACCCGTTATTTTCTGCTTATACTAATAGTAGCAGTAATTACATACCGGATCAAACCTTGCGGCCTTTACTGCTTAAAACCTTCCCATCTGCATAGCATGCAGGAGCAGGAGATAGACAGCGCAGTATCGACATGCCAATTCCAATTGCTACCGGTTTCTGGCCCCGATCAACAGCTATTAGCTGCCAGGCAAATACCCGAGCGGCAAAGGAGAAGAGCGAATGAAATCTTCACCTGATATCATCCATCCTAACGTTGCCCCGACACTCATAGAGTTACTCAATGAGCGTGCCCGCAGAACTCCACAAAACACTGGTTACAAATTCTGCAACAAAATTAACGGCGAATGGCAAGACATCAGCTGGCTTCAGATGAAACAGAACGTTGACCTCTGGCGTACAGCACTGATGCAGGAAAAATTTGAACCTGGCGATCGTATTGCGATAATGCTGCCCAACTGCCCGGAGTGGGTCTGCCTGGATTTAGCAGCACATGCTCTTGGGCTTGTCGTAGTTCCTTTATACGTCAATGACCGAGCAGAAAATGTCGCATACATTCTTGAAGACACAGAGGCTAAGCTGTTTATTTGCCCAGGCGTCACCTGCTGGGAGCACCTGGCTCCTGTGTTCAGCAGGCTTCAAGGGTTGCAGCGCATAGTCACCATCGACTTCTGCAATCCGGGAAAAGATGATAAACGTATAACCTGCATTTCTGACTGGCTGCCATCAGTTCCCGATGCCCCACCATCATTTCAGCCATCACCTGACGACACGGCCACCATTGTCTACACATCAGGAACTACCGGCCCACCTAAAGGAGTTATGCTCAGTCATCATAACATGATGAGCAACGCCCATGCTGGCCTGCAATGCATGAATATTTTCCCAAATGACCTTTTTCTCTCCTTCCTGCCACTGTCACATATGCTCGAACGAACTGCCGGCTACTACCTGCCCATGATGGCCGGTGCAACAGTGGCATTTGCCCGCTCCATTCCAGAACTCGCTGAAGACCTCATTACAATTAAACCAACTATAATGGTCGCGGTGCCGCGGATATTTGAGCGTATCCATAGTGGTATGAAAGAGAAGATAGACAAGGCACCTCCATTGATGCAAAAACTGTTTCAAACTGCTGTTAATGTTGGCTGGCAACACTTTGAGCACAGCCAGAAACGGGCACCATGGCACCCACTATTTCTTCTACGGCCCCTGCTCGATACACTCGTTGCCAAAAAAGTACGAGCCAAGCTTGGTGGTCAACTGCGCATTATAATCAGCGGAGGCGCCCCACTCTCACCCGATATTGCCAGCGTCTTTATCGGCCTTGGGCTTCCTATTTATCAAGGATATGGTCTTACAGAGACAAGCCCGGTAATCAGTGTAAACACTATCGAAAACAATAATCCGGCAGGGGTTGGTCAGCCGCTCCCAGGCGTCGAAGTAAAAATCGGGGCATTTGATGAGTTACTGGTGCGAGGCAGCTCTGTCATGCAGGCCTACTGGAAGCGCCCGGATGCCACATCAGAAATGATCGATCCCGAAGGATGGCTTCACACTGGTGACAGAGCAGATCTGGTCGATGGGCATATCCGAATCACCGGCCGGATAAAGGAAATTATCGTTCTCAGTAATGGTGAGAAAGTTTCACCCAATGCAGTGGAACAGGCTATTACCATCGATCCGTTGTTTGAGCAGACTATGGTAATTGGTGAGGGGCGCCCATATCTGGTACTACTCGCTGTTCTCGACAGAGAGCGCTGGAAAATACTGGCAGAGGAACTTGGAGTTTCAGCAGATACTGACTCACTGAATAACGCTACTGTACATCAGGCGATCCTGAAACGTATCGAACAACTGATGCATGGCCTGCCAGGCTACGCCTTCATAAAAGAGGTTGTCTTGACACTGGAGCCCTGGACTGTTGAGCATGGCCTATTGACACCAACCATGAAAATTCGTCGTAAAAAAGTAATAGACCACCTGCAGGAGGAAATCGACCAGCTCTATAGTGATTAGACAGTTTTCAGGCGCCAAATAGTTTTTTCAAACATGGTCAAGATGACGGATAAAATTACTGATGTTGCGATGTATTCGGTCAGCGCCTTCGCCATTTATGATAACATGCCTGTCAAAATTGAAGAGGCTATATTGTTTATCAGAGCTCTTCAACATGTTAAAGACTTTACGACCACTCTTGACGTTCACAACCGGGTCATTATCTGCCTGGATAACAAGCGCGGGAACGTCAAGCTGTGGCAGCCTCTTTTCCACCTTCTCCAGCAGACTGCCAACCTCCCGGATACCGGCAAACGGGTTACGTCGATAATTCACATGAGGGTTATCAGCCACGAACTCGAAAAACGGATCACTCTCCTCTCCTCGTATTTTTTTTACTACCCTGTTCCAGACATCAATAGATGGCATAAAGTTGGTTGAGTAGTCCTGTAGCTTTAGTGGCGGACAGATGCCAACCACACCGGCGATATCCGGTGCTCGTCCCGCCACTTCAAAGGCAAGGCTTGCACCAACTGAAACGCCACAAAGAACTATTTTATCACATATACAGCGAAGCATGACATACGCATTCTCCACTGATTCCAGCCACTCTTCATGAGTTCGCCGGGCAAGATCACGCGATGATGTCCCATGCCCTGGCAAACGAGGTGCATAAACCCATATCCCCTGCCGCCGCAAATGACGGGCAAGGCTTCGTACCTCCTCCGGAGCAGCAAGATAACTATGGATCAGGACAACAGCCGTTTTGCATCGGTAACCTGGCAGGAGAAATGGTTTACCAAAACTCTTACGCTCAAGATCATCTCCATATCCGTACGTTTCATAATCCCTTTTATATTGAGTTCGTTCTTTGCCGAGCATATAGCGAACCATATTGAATCGCAACAATGGCTCTGGCTGGATGGCAATTTTAATAAGCACGTTTTTGATCTGCTTAAACGGCGCCACCTCATTGGCCATCATTTCAATGGGATTATCAATACGAACCCTGTGGAAATTCACCGGCATTGACAGCTTGGATCTATCCAAGACCAGAAAACCGTCCTCACGACGTAGAATTCCTTTTTCAAGAGCCAATTTCAGGAAATTGTCAAATTTCCCAAACCTGTCATCTGTCAGCAGGTGGGCCTGATTCTCCTGCAGAGACTTGTGCAGAAAAAGTTCTTGGCTGTTCATGTCTCCGATCTTGCTTGCTGCCAGGAAAACTCTCTTCTTCAACTCCGTTTCACATATCCGCTTACGAGGATACATCCTGAGGAATGATGCAAAAAGATGCTCATGGTTCACCGTGGTCATGGCATAAATATCCGCCATGTACTGCTGCATGATCTCTTCAGCCAGCTCACGCATGACATCCTTTAGTTCCGGTGACATGAGAAAACCTGTCATCTCTTGCTTGGCGAGTTCTTTCTTCACCTTGCCATGCTTAAGGTACGGCGCAATCTCTATAGCTTTACCAAAGCGGACATCAATATCAACGCCAGAAAGTAACATGGTGCCTTCCGTCATGATCTCTTCCAGCATACGCTCTGGGATATCTTTCACCATTTTCGTAGCCAGCGTTGATAAGACATTCTCCCGAGCTCTGATAGGGTAATAGGTCACATTTACGGGCACGATACATGTAGAATTACCTCGAACACGCTCCAGATTCTCAATGCTGAGGAAATCAAGCATTGGACGTGCATCCTCTTCACTCTCTGCGCCTTTTTGAAGAAGATATCGGCGAAACAGCTCGCTTCGTAGAGCAAGTGATGCCGCACCGGTATGCGGCTTATGAAGCCCTTTGGAAGAGCTCACCATGTATTTTCCGCCCTTCATGATCTGCTTGGTTTTCACCATGCTGCCTTCAGGAAAAATCATCCAGCTGGCATCCCCGGTGAGGAGACTGCGTACAATAAGCTCGTCACGCTTAGGGTCGGTGGTCGAAATAACTCCCACCATGTCAAAGAAACTGCCAAGCCCTCCTTGAAACAAGCTTGAATGTGCAAGTGACCATACCGGCAGGTCGGTCAGATTGTAAATGTGGTAGGGTAAAAGAAAGGTTTCCAGTCGAGTGAAATGATTGATAACAAAAATAGCCGGTCCAGCCGGAAGATTTTCGGTACCATGCAAGGCAACATCAGCTTTCGACAGGTTGGCCAGAGCCTTGATGGCCAGCCCGGTTGTCAGGTACGCAGATCGATTCATATAATTAATTCGTCCATCCCTGCCATCCGCCATGGAATTGAACAACCTAATAGCCTACGGGGTGTACCCATCCAGAAAAGTGACATATGGGTCACCTCATGGCCACCAGCACTCAGAGGCTATCCACGATTTATTGTTATATCATAACTATATGAAAGACCTGTCGTAAGGTCAAGAAGTTAGCTTGCAACTACAATCATCTCCAAAGTTCATGCCTGACAACCACAGATCCCACCGGAGTGCCCAGGTACAAACCAACAAATGGATCACCACCAGTCCATGTTATAATTGCTTTTACATAAGTATTTTTCTATAGTTGCTAGAAATTGTATCAATAGCACTTCAAACCTGCCACCATGAGGTGATTTATGGCACTCAATCTTTCCTATATTGCTCCAGATTTTACTAAAGAACAGCTGAAGAAAGCACCACCTGCTACAGTTGAAGCTGCTCCTGGAGATGGCATAGCGCCACTCAATTATCATGCGACATCAAACTTCCCGGAATATGTTAAACTGGAATCGGGTGACTGGATATTGGCACCAGAAGGTCGCATGGATGCTGTGCTGGTTTTAAAAGATGGAGCACTTGAGGTTACTGAGGCCAGACGATTACTCAAAGGGGACATGGTCGTCGTCGGCAGAACAGAAAACGGTGAGCAGGGTATTCTTGTCCACAACAACTGCTTTGTTGAAGAGGAGAAAAGTGAAGACAAGTTCACCTTTCGCTCCCGCGGAACCAGAGAAACTCCATTTTCGTACTCATATGATAATCTTTATGAAATTTTAAAACATGATCGTGATCACGGGCATATCGTCTGGGTTCTCGGGCCAGCAGTTGCCTTTGACAAAGATAGCCGAAATGCCATGCAGGGCCTTATTGAAAATGGTTTCTGCCATGCTCTGATGGCAGGCAATGCCCTGGCCACACACGATATTGAAGCTGCCCATTTCGGCACTGGTCTCGGTCAGAACATCTACAGTCAATCATTACAACCTCTTGGCCACTATAATCACCTCGATATTTTGAATGAAGTACGAAAAGCGGGCTCAATCAAGCAGGCTTTGGCAGATATGAACATCAAAGACGGTATCATGTATGCCTGCGAAAAGAAAAACATCCCATATGTTCTTGCCGGCTCCATCCGCGATGACGGACCACTTCCTGAAATCGTAGGTAATGTATATGAGGCCCAGAACCGTATGCGTGATCACGCCAGGAAGGCGACCCTTGTCATTACCATGGCAACCCAGCTTCACTCCATCGCCTTTGGTAATATGACCCCAAGCTACAAGGTAGAAAAAGATGGCAGTATCAGGCCTGTCTATTTCTACATTGTCGACATGTCTGAATTCAGTGCAGACAAGCTTGCTAACCGTGGTTCGGCCCAGGCCCAGGCCATTCTCACTAACGTGCAGGACTTTATCGTCAACCTCTGGAACCACCTTTCCAGGTCATAACGTGGTGCATACATATGGCCAATAAAAAAATACATCTCATCGGCATCCCCATGGATCTAGGCCAAAGCCAGCGCGGGGTTGACATGGGACCAAGCGCTATTCGCTACGCCGGGCTCGCTTCGACCTTAAATGGGCTCGGCCACTCAACGGTTGATAGCGGTAACATCAATATCCCGGGACACTACAGTTTAAAAAATACCAGCCTGGAAGAACGTCTGATCCCCATCTGTGTAGCATGTGAGAAGGCATACGATATAGGCAGAAAAGCTGTGGCCAACGGTGAAATACCCATATTTCTCGGTGGGGACCATTCTGCCTCAGTGGGGACAGTGGGGGGAGTTACCCATGACGGACCGGTCGGCCTTATCTGGGTAGATGCCCATGGTGACTTCAATACCCCTGAAACATCGGCAAGTTCAAATGTACACGGGATGTCGCTGGCTGTCTTACTGGGAAAAGGATCACCGGAACTCGTCAACGTTGGCCGCCCTGGCCCTAAAGTGCAACCTGAAAATGTGGTGATCATAGGCGCCCGAGACCTTGATCCTGAAGAAAAAGTGATGCTGAAAGATTCTGGCTGCACGGTCTTTACCATGCGTGATATAGACGAAATCGGCATGCATGCGGTGCTTATGAAAACGCTAACCAAATTTAAAGATCTAACCAGGATCCATCTCAGTTTTGACATGGATTCCATGGACCCCATTGAGGCGCCAGGGGTAGGCACCCCCTCACACGGCGGACTTACCTACAGAGAAGGCCAGCTCATCATGGAAACACTTGCTGACAGCGACAAACTACACTCAATGGACATCATGGAGATAAACCCCATACTCGACATCGGCAACCGCTCTGCCAAAATGGCTGTAGCTCTTACCGCTTCGCTATTTGGAAAATCAATCATTTAAAACTCCACCATTAACGCTATGCAGGCAGGGGCTTCTCTGCAAGATAGGCCCCTGCCCCTCGCCAGAAACCACCCATACTGACAGGCTTCTTCACGCTTTCTCTCCGTCATAGATCGACGGACATGCACCATTATATGTACACATATCCCCTTTAAAGTTAGCTATTGCTGGAAAAAAACAGCAATTCCTGACACATTTCCTTGTTTATTCAAATTTGCTGCCGCATAATATTAATAGCTTTTATCCGCAACACGTTCGATTTACGCCAAGCTTCATTACGACAACCAAGCCACCCATCACCTCACATCGACGAGATAAGGTGCAATGAAGATCAGTATTTGTAAAAATAGTACCAATATAGCCAGTAGGAAAACATTTTCTCTGATACTGGCGTATACTTTATTGTGTGCACAGTCGGCATACGGCTCAGGCTTCCAGATACCTAACCAGTCCCTACGGGCAATTGGCCTGGCCGGTGCCAACATTGCCTATACCCCCGGACCGGACTCAGCCTATTACAACCCTGCCAATATGAGTCTGCTGGCGGACAGGTGGGCAATTGAAACCAGCCTCACGACCCTCTGGCTACCGGAAGTAGACTATAAAGATTATCGCAGCCCATCACTTGATGGCTCCTCAGATTCTGAACTGTTCTTTATGCCCCAGATACATATTGCCTCAAAGGACTATGAGAAATTCAGATTCGGTTTTTCTCTCACATACCCTTACGGCTTGTCAAAGAGCTGGGATCAACCTTACCCGGCAGCTACCTCAGAGAAATTTTCACTTTTTGTTGCTGAGGCAAACCCCACCATATCCTACGCCGTTTCAAACACATTGAGCGTTGCTGCCGGTGTACGAGTTATCTACAGTGAGGGTGAGGTGAATAACGGAGCCACAAATCCCCCTTTTAGTGCACTGGCTCCACTCACCGAGCTTCGCCGGGATATGGATGCTGACGACTGGGGACTTGGCTATAATCTGGCAGCCACATACCGTCCAGTTCCACAATGGCGACTGGCAGCGACCTACAGATCCAAAGTGGATCTGGATCTGGAAGGAGATACTACCCTTACCGCCAATGCGGGGCCATTTCCAGTTGCCGGGTACAATGGTTCAGGTGAACTGTCAATCACCCTTCCTGCAGTACTCAGCTTGGCAACTTCATACAGCTTTCCGGATCTTACTTTCGAAATTGCGTGGAGCCGAACCTTCTGGTCAGACATAGAAGAGCTTGATTTTAATTATGATCAGTCATTTCTAGGAACCGTTTTTGATGGCTTTGACAGACCAGTAGCCAAAAACTGGGACGATACTGACGCATTGCGCTTCGGAGTTACCTACCAGTTTACAGAGCAATTAACCACAACGCTGGGGTTTGCTATCGACAACACCCCGGTACCTGACAGTACCGTCGGTTTCGAGCTGCCCGATGCAGATGCCTACATGTACGGCCTGGGATTTCAATACAAAAAGAGTGATCGTCTCAGCATGGGTATTTCGTACATGTACTACCACACCTCTTCCAGGGCTGTCTCCAGCCAACCCGTGGCAGGACTGCCTGGAATTGACGGTAATTTCAGTGATGGCGGGGCCCATGCGGTGACCGTAGGTGTTATCACTTCCTTCTAACAGGGTAGCATTTCAATCAGCGCTGCTTTGCATAGGAATGAATTATTTCATACACAGCATAAAGAATACAGCAATGATTTTTATCACACTTTTTACTGAGGAACTTATGCCGAATACAGATACGACGACAGCACATAAAGACCAGGCTTTACTGCTGGAAAAAATCCTTCCCTATGCCAACCCTTGTTCTTTCTCTGCCGGTGAAATGATCATGTCACCGGGTAACGATCCGCAGGCTTTCTATTATGTCATAAACGGCGCCGTTGAAGTCAGCTATACAGACAAGAACGATACCAGGATTACCGTTGCACTTATTGGTGAAAAAGAATTTTTTGGCGAAATTGGCTATTTTGATGGCGAAACAAGGGTTCGGGACATTCAGGCCAATGGCCCTGTGCAGGTTGCAATATTCAATGGCCAGACCATGGACGCTATCCGCCTCGGCGACCAGACGCTCTATACCGATTTCCTCGTTTTCATCACCCAAAAAATATGCAGAAAGTTCAGGCGTATAGCTGGAGAGAGAGAACCGGTTACCAGTTATGCAGACTCCCTCTCGACAAAACACTCCAGCACATATACAGGTTCAAAGCCATTGCCTGCATCGCTGCTCCACTCCGAGGGTTGGCACTACATCAGTAGTCGAGTTGAGGGGTTCAAAGCTGAACTCTTTGATCTGTCCCATAAAATGCAGAAAAATGCTGCAGCAGGAACATCGGATCTCACTGAAGAAAGACGCTGTATTGATTTGATTGGTGAATTAAACAGCTCTCTCATTGACTTTAAACAAGCCATGGAAGGCAGTGGGTATGAAGACGTCATGTGGGGCTATGTGTTTAAAGAAGTCTTTCCCTATCTTATGCGCAGTAAATTTGCAGAACGCGCCTATTTCAAACCAAAGGGGTATGCCGGAGATTTCTTGATGATGGAACACATCTACGCCAACGAACCAAAAGGCGATGGAAAACTTGGCGAAATTGTCGACACGTTCTGTCTCGGGCGCCCAGGTTCGCTGGCTATACATGGCCGCCGGAAACTATTACGAGAGCAACTTGTCAAGATCAGCTCTGAAGCTGCAGAAAAAGGCAAAGTTACGCGTATCATGAACCTGGCCTGCGGCCCAAACAGAGAGTTATTCGACTTCCTCAAAGAGTGCCCCTACAGTGAACTCATAGAAGCTCTTTGCGTAGATATCGACCCGGAGGCGCTGCAATACACAAATCAGTTTGTCAACATTTTCCCCCACCGCGCATCTATCCGCCTCATGAGTGAAAATGTCATTAAATGGGCTATCGGCCGAGTGTCGCATCAACTTGGTAACATGGACATCATTTATTCCGCTGGGCTTTGTGATTATCTTGATGAAAGGCTTTTCAGATCGCTTATCAAGCAGTGCTACAATCACCTGAATCCTGGAGGTACCCTGCTACTCGGCAATTTCACAGCCTACCCTGACTCACTCTTTCTCGATAAGCTGCTGAAATGGGAACTCATATACCGAGATGAGCAGGACCTGAAAGAGATATTTGCACCAACACCTTTTGGCAACAACGTAGAGATAATTTCAGAGAAAGAGAATGTTAATCTCTTTGCCGTAGCCCACAAGGATTAATATTGCCCCAGCTACATCACAAACGCCAGTGAAACAGCCAGTATAGAAACAGGCACAGCGACATTTATGGAACGTGCAAAAAGAAGATATGCTATCAGCCAAAACATCAATACACGCTACTTTAAAGGAAAATATTCGAGAGTTATTTTATCAACGGACACTTATATGCATGTGGCTGGCAGTTGTCTTCTTTTCGTTTTTTTCACTTCTCGACTTTATCTATTGCCGTGACAAATTCGCCCTCTTTACGCTCTATCGCCTGGCATATGTAGTAACTATTCTTCTCTTTATAAACCTGCTCAAAGTCTCGTATTTCAAGAAGTTTGCCCCCCACCTCATGTACTGTGGAATGATCTTTGGTGCCTTTGCAATTTCACTGATGACCGCCCAGCTTGGCGGCTTTTATTCGGGATATTATGTTGGAATCCTGCTCATGATCGCAGGAGCCTTTTCAGTTCTTCCACTACAAACAGCACAGGTGTTTTTTACAGGTATTTCCATGTATTTAATATATATTTCTACTATTATATATGGAACGGGAAATGTGGAAAAATCACACCTTATATTTGGGCTCAACAATTCATTCTTTTTTTTATCAGTAGTAGCTATAACTGCTGTCCAGAGTTTTGATGATCTTCGTACCTTGCTGAACTCAATGCGGGCCAGGAATAACATCCGAGACATCCGTAGAAAACTAGCTAGTTACGCCAACGGTCTTGAAGAAACCATCCAACTGCGGTTACAGGAACTCAAAGAAACCGACCTGCGATACCAGGACCTTTATAACAATATGGTGGACCTGGTGATACTCATCGATGCTTACGGTGTGATTCATCAATGTAACAGTCACAGTATGACCATCCTGCCATTAAAGTCTCACTCTTTCCAACGACAGAATATCCAGGACTTCATCCACTCTAAAGAGAAAAATGGTAATTGGCTCTCAGAGATAATACAACATCTCGGTAGTGAAACCACAGCCAAAGGCATGCAGTTGTACCTTGTTAAACAGAATGGCCAGACTCTGGAAGTTGAGCTGAGTGCAAGCAGGATAACGATTGCACAAAGAAACTATTTCCAACTCATCATCCGTGATATTTCTGACACAAAGAGTATGGAACGAAAGCTCCTGAATTCAGAAAGGTTGATTGGTACATCTCGCCAGACAGCAATAGTTGGCCTGGCCAGGCTGGCAGAATGCCGTGATGATGATACAGGCGCTCACCTTTCCCGTATCAGCTCGTATACGCATATTCTCGCTGAAGAGCTATCATCTCTACCTGAATTCAAATCCTACATTACCGAAAAGTTCATCGAGGAGATAGGTTATTCTTCCGTACTGCACGATATAGGGAAGGTTGGTATTCCCGACTCTATACTCTTAAAGCCTGGAAAATTGACTGAGGACGAGTTTGAGTTAATGAAAAAACATACTGTTTTTGGCAGTGATGTACTGGCTGCCGCTGAAAAGAATGCTGAAGATCTTTCGTTTCTTAATCTCGGCCAGGAAATTGCCCGATCTCATCATGAGAGGTGGGATGCCAGTGGATACCCGGATGGTTTGCCTGGTGAGGATATCCCTCTTGCCGCTCGCATCATCTCTCTTGCCGATGTCTACGATGCCCTTACCTCAACGCGTGTTTACAAACCACCGTTCAGTCACGAAGAGAGTAAGAAGATCATTCTTCAGGAAAGCGGCAGACAATTTGACCCCAGAATAGTAAACGCCTTTCTGCAACGAGAACACGATTTCAAAGAAACACGGATGAAGCTGCTTTTACAGCAAAATGAACAGGAAGCGGGGCAGGAGGCATGAAAAGCTATTATGAGGAGCTCCAGGACCTTCACCATCGGAGGGTATATTATATCCTGCTGGCTGGTGCAATCTTGCTGACACTCTTTTCATTTCTTGATCTGGTGATGGCTCCTGCCCACTTCAACGAATTTCTCCTCTGTAGGTTATTTGCAATTTTTACCGGTATTGCTCTGCTCATTTTCAACTATAGAGATAAAGAAAAGGTTCACCCACTTACAACCGGATTTCTTGGTTATCTCTGTGTCACGATTGTTATTCTTGCCATGGTTAACCGCATGGGTGGAGCCTCATCACCATATTACGTTGGATTAATACTGGCGATGACCATCCATGCGACACTTGCTCCCCTCACGCCCGGGCAGACACTCAACAGTGGTTTTCTACTGATCTGTTTCTATGGCATTACTATACTGTTCAGTCAGCCGCTCACACACTCCCTGCCATTAGAGCTATTCGCCAATCTCTTTTTCATGGTCTGCTTTGTCTTAATCATCGCGACCCAAAGCTGGGCTGACACAAACGGGAGGAAGGCTGAACACAAATTACGTCTTCTGGAAAATGAGGCAGCGGAACAGCTCTCTCGCCAGGCTGCAGCACTGGAAGCGGAGGTAGAAAAACGTTCCAGAGAACAGGCTGCTCTTGATAGACGGTATCGACTACTCTTTAGCCAGATTGCTGATGATGTTATTTTTATCAATCTGGACGGGGAGATACTCCAATCAAACCACAACTTCGATGCGCAGTACGGCAGTGGCCACAACTCCAATGTCAGCATGACCATCTATAACGTCACTCTGGAAAAACAACACCCGGAGATTAGGGCCCTGCTCAAAGAGATCGTTGCTACCAGGCAACCGATTAACAATTTCAGCATACAACTTCAAAAGCAAGACTCCACAATAACTGAAGCAGAAATGAATGGAAATCTGCTACTGCGGGACCAGGACCCTGCGGGTATTTTACTGGTGATTCGTGATATCAGCACCAGAAAAAAAATGGAACACAGGCTTATCCAGTCCCTTGAAATAAAGAAAAAGACTGAAACCGCAGCGATTTTAGCACTTGCCAAGTTATCAGAGTTCCGTGATGTAGCTTCAGGGCATCATCTTGAACGAATCCGTGAATACTGCAAAATTCTTGCAACCGAGTTGGCTCAATCACCAGACCTGACGAGTGTAATAACTTCAACGTACATTGAGGATATCTATCATGCATCAATTCTGCATGACATTGGTAAGGTTGCCACACCTGACGAACTGCTATCGCGAAAGACACCTTTAGAAGATCATGAGAATGACCTTATTCGCAGACATACTATTATTGGTGGCGACGTAATCAGAGAGATGGAAGAAGAAAGTAAGGGAAGTGGCTTCCTGGATATGGCTAAATATATTGCATATTTTCACCATGAACGTTGGGATGGTCGAGGTTACCCTTACGGACTGATGAAAAGGGAAATACCACTCGCTGCTCGCATAATGGCTTTAGCTGATTTCTACGAGGAAATGACAGCAGAAACTCCGGAAAACCCTGAAATGGGAAGTCATGAAACGATTAAAGAAGAGATCATCAGAGAGGTTGGGTGCCACTTTGACCCAATGGTTGTAGAAGCATTTATTACCTGTCATGCGGAATTCGATGAAATACGACAAAAATATTCGTGAACAGAAAACAGGGATACTAAAAGAATTACCTGAACCTGTGAACAATTCTGGCTAATCCAGAAATGACAAAGCGGTTTCTCAAGAATATGTTGAGAAACCGCTTTAATAGCTCTAGGCCAAAAGGACCTTACGTAAAACCATAAAATTCAGGGAAAATAACAATAGATGCCAGAACGAGTACCTGAATAACAATAAATGGAATAACACCACGATACAGATCCATGGTACTTACTTCTGGGGGACAGACTCCTTTAAGGTAGAAAAGAGAAAAGCCAAATGGAGGCGTAAGAAAGGATGTCTGAAGATTCATTGCAATCAAAATAGCGAACCAAAGTGGGTTCAAACCGATCACATCTGCAATCGGCAGCAGAATAGGTACAACAATATACGATATCTCTATAAAATCGATGAAAAAGCCAAGGAGCATAATGGCCAGCATCGACAAAATCAGGAAGGTCCATTTCTGACCGGGCAGATTGGTCAACACATCCTCAACAATGTAATCAGCACCGCTATAGACAAACACCATTGAAAAAGCCGTGGCACCGATCAAAATTGCGAAAACCATGGCGGTAATCCTAACGGTCTCAAGTGCTGAGTCTTCCACAATTTTCAAGCTCAGCTTACGATACATTGCCGCCAGCCCCAGGGCACCTACACTGCCCACAGCCGCCGATTCCGTTGGGGTGGCAATTCCGCCAAAAATAGAACCCAGCACCATAACTATCAAAATAAGTGGAGGCAATATTGCCAGCATCGCCCGCTTGATGTTTCCGGCTCGGCTTCCTTCCTGTGGAGGAAGGGGTGGCGCCACACGTTTATCAAAAAAGGCCAGAATCAGGATATAGGCGATATAACAGAACACCAGAATCAATCCCGGCTTCAATGCCGCCTGAAACAGATCCCCTACGGGTTGCTGAAAGACATCACCTAAAATAATCAGCACAATTGATGGCGGAATAATCTGCCCTAATGTTCCCGCAGCACAAATAGTACCAGTAGCAAGCTTTTTAGAATAGCCATACTTGAGCATGACGGGCAGTGAGATAACACCCATAGCAACGACAGACGCACCAACAACGCCTGTAGAAGCGGCAAGAAGCGTACCGACAAGAACAGTGCTAACCGCCACCCCACCTCTGACCTTACCAAACAATGTGCCCATAGCTTCAAGCAAACGCTCGGCAAGGTTAGATTTTTGCAGAATAATTCCCATGAAAATGAACAGCGGAACAGCCATGAGAATGGTGTTATTCATTATCGAATAGATGCGGAAAGGCATCATTGAAAACATCTGTAGAAATTCTTCCACAATGGCAGTTACTGTAGGATCAGGAAGTAGCTCAACAACCGCAGCTAATATACCAAAAAAGATGGAAACAGATCCAAAAGTAAATGCAACCGGATAGCCAACTACCAGCATGGCCAAAGCAGCGGCAAACATGACAATTCCAACCATCAGTTTACCTCCCCGGTATTCGTATCGGCCCGTGTACCATCAACATTAAAGGACCTCAGCAGGTTTATATTTTTAATGGTGTATCCAACAGATGAAAAAATGAGAAAACCAAAAGCCAGTGGTATCATACCCTTAATGAGCCAACGATACGGAAGCCCGCCAGGGTCCTCTGAGATTTCTCCAATCTCCCAAGCATCACGAACAAAGCTGAATGAGCCTGAAAAGATAAGCAATGCCAAAGGCAACAGGAAAAATATCGTACCTATTATATTAATTTTGGCCTTGGTCCTTGGCTGAAAACGGTCATAAAGAAAATCAACTCGAACATGAGCCTCATCGAGCAGGGCAACTGATATACCAAAAAGTATAATTATCGAAAACAGATGCCACTCCATCTCCTGCATTCCCACCGAACTGTTATGAAAGGTATACCTCATGATGACATCATAAAAGACGTTGAAGGTCATCAGCAGTAATACACACGACAGAACTCGCCCGGCCACCCTGCTTATCCGATTATAGAATTGTTCCAACCTGATTAACATTTTTCTGTTCTCCCGCTACAAACCAAAAACCGTCCGTCCTCCGATAACGGCGGACGGACGGCTCAGAAACGACCTGCGGCTATTTGCTATTATTCCCTAACCTGCTCTGTTGTCTGAAGATAGAGATATTCAGACATTCTTGACCAATCCCGCGCCTTAGCGATATACGCTTTTTGAGACTCGTAAACCTCTTTAAACTCTGCATTCTCGGCAGCATATGCTTCCATAACTTCATCGGTGGCGTTCTTCATTGCCTTGAGAATTTCAGGTGGGAAAGTTCTGAGCTTAATATCTGGAAACTCAGCCTTCATGGCCTGCCATGCCTTGGCATTGGTATCAAAATGTAAGGCTGTCATCTCAGCCGCTACCGCCTTGATAGCAGTTTGAAGTATCGCCTGATTTGCAGGAGAAAGCTTTGCGAACTCTCGTTTATTTACCAGAAACTGTGTCTCAGCTGAAGGCTCCTGCCAGCCAGTATAGTAATACGGAGCGATCTTGTGAAATCCCATCTTGATATCCAGGCCTGGTCCAACCCACTCAAGTGCATCAATGGTACCACGGTCCAGAGAGGTGTACAACTCACCCGCCGGAATATTAGTCACTGCAACCCCAAGCTTGGCAAAAACCTCTCCACCCATACCGGGAATGCGCATCTTCAGACCTTTGAGGTCTTCAAGGGTTTTGATTTCCTTACGAAACCAACCGCCCATCTGTACACCGGTGTTACCACCAGGATACGAGAGTACATCGAATTTATCAAAAACTTTCTGCTGCAAGGCTTGTCCGTCATTGTTATAAAACCATGCATATTGCTCTGCAGCTGTCATACCAAATGGCACCGTGGTAAAAAATACGGTGGCAATGTCCTTACCTTTCCAATAGTACGAAGCGGAATGACCCATCTCGTACTGCCCGCCTTTAACCATATCAAGGATACCAAGTGCCGCTTTATGACGCTCTGCACCCTCAACCCGGATCTCAAAGTTCCCGTCGGACATCTTATTTACCAGCTCAGCAATTCGCGGGCCAGAATTGGCCAGCGGGGTCAGGGTACTCGGCCAAGACATTGCAAGTTTCCAACGAACCTTCTCCGCCCCCAATGCCGGTGACACAGTCAGCATCAAGGCGGTCAAAGCTATCGCAATCTTTCCAATACGTTTCATCTTCACTCCTAAAAATTTTTCCGTTTTACCTGATCATCAAGCCCTGCAATATCCAATATCAGCAGAACAATTTCTCATGACAGTTCTTTTATCAAATCATATTTAATACGGCAAAAATGATTGCGCAAGCAATAGAAACACAGTTTATCGCCGGATAATAGGCGTACACCGCCCTTTTACAAAAGATTCCCACATTGAAAAGGAAAAGAGACAAGCCAAATAAGAGAAAAGACGAAATTATTGCAATAATATTCCGGCATCACATCACATTCAACTATGACTATAATGCCGGAGAAAATATATAGGAATTATCTGCTTCGAAAGTATTTCTGCACATAATGAATATGGGATTTCATCGCAGCACCAGCCCGATCCGGTTCGCGATCACGGATAGCCGAAAAAACCTCTTTATGATGCTTGATAACATCATCCAGTGTACTGGAGTCCTGATACATATGCGTCAAATTCTTTTTAATTCCCATAAAAAGAAAATCATAAAAATTGCGCATGAGATGAATAAGAACAGGATTCTTAGTGGCAAAAGCCACGGCCATGTGAAAGGCAGCATCCGATTCTGTGGTGATTTTATCTGTCGCTTCCAGATCTTCGATCATTTCGCTAAGTGATCGCTCAAGCGAAAGTATATCATTCTCAGTTGCACGCTGTGCAGCAAGTGCTGCAGCATTAGCTTCAAGCCCCATCCGTACTTCTAAAAGATCATCAAGAGTTGCCTCCTCTGTAGCCATGACTGCAGCCAGAGGATTTCCCTTGCGACTGTCAGGAGAACTGACAAATGTCCCCTGTCCCTGACGATGCTCAAGAAGTCCCATCGTGACAAGCTTATTGATAGCGTTCCTTACGGATGTGCGACTGACAGCCATAGATACCGCTAACTCACGCTCCGGTAAAATTTGCTGACCTGGTTTAAATTCACCCTTATAAATTAACTCTCTAATCTGCTCAAAAACCTGATCAGATATTCTTTTTGGTCGAATAGGTTTCAGTTTCATAAAGCCTTCACTACTATAAGTTTCCAGGAATCTTCGATAAATTCTATTCTGTCTGATTCTCTTTTTGAGTCCAATACAGTTGAATAAATAAAAGTACCCGTGACAATTGCAGATAAGACGATCTCAGCTGCATGTCCGGTTTATTTCTTGACATCGTGTTTTTCACCAACACTACAACCCCTTACAAACATTTCCACAACACTAACCGACAAACACCATCTACAACCCTCGCATTGGTAATACCATTCAACATAGCGAAAAAACTCCAGACCGAAGTCATAAACGGCAATCGCCGAAACAGCATTATGCCCTAAAAAACAAGGAATTGCAATATTCTTCATTATCAGCTTTAGAGAAAACCCTTGCGCCCCACTCCTATTGGTACTACCAAACCTCCAACCAACATACCCCACACTGGTGCTTTCATTATACCTTTTTCGCAACCTCAAACAGTTGCAGGGTATGCTTTCAGTTCTACACAACGTTTTACTCTGCTCGATAACCCCTCAATCTGGAATTAGGGCTGGACTTTCAATACATTCTCATTATCTTGCTGATTGCATCAAAACAACAACACACTGTGGGAAACCTCCGCAGACTACCTGTAACCCTTAGAACGTAATATTACGGGAATCATGCTGACACATCTCTTTTTTCCGGAAAGGATCGCCTTGCTTGGCGCTTCCAGAATTTCAGGCAAAGTTGGTCACGACATCCTCGCCAATCTTATTGAAAGTGGCTTCGCTGGTCAGGTTATTCCTGTCAACCCGTCCGGTGGTGAACTTTTTGGCATACAAGTCCACAAAAGCCTGGACGACTATAACGGCACCATTGACCAGGCCATTTTAGCTGTTCCAAAATCAGAAATTATTAAATCTGCCCGCGATAGTCTGCAAAAAGGAGCAAGGACTATAATAGTTATCACCTCAGGTTTCAAAGAGACCGGGCAAGATGGTGAGATGCTCGAGCAGGAACTCTCAGAGCTTTGTCGACGTAATGGTTCCCGACTGCTGGGACCTAACTGCCTCGGCCTGCTTAACACCGGATACAACCTGAACGCATCTTTTGCCGGTGCTATGCCAAAAAAAGGGCGAATCGGTGTTTTCTCCCAGTCCGGCGCACTATGCACATCGATTCTTGACGTAGCAAAAAGCCGGGACCTCGGCTTATCCAAGCTGGTCAGCATTGGCAACAAAGCAGATATCAATGAAGACGACATGCTGGAATATTTTGGCACTGACAAAGATACAGACGTTGTTATCGGATATCTTGAAAACATTGTCGCTGGCGACAGTTTTATTCGAATAGCCACTGAAGCTGCATCACAAAAACCGGTCATTATTCTCAAATCAGGAACGAGCCAGGTTGGCCGCAGAGCAGCTGCCAGTCATACTGGAGTCCTCGCCGGAGCAGACACCGCATATGCTGCCGCCTTTAAACGATCTGGCGTCATCAGGGCAGATACCTTCGAAGCCCTCTTTGATTACGCTACAGCACTTTCTATGCAGCCGTTACCCAAAGGTGATCGGGTATTGATTGTCACCAATGCTGGCGGGCCAGGCACTATGGCCGCTGACGCTGTAGAACATTCTGGAATGACCGTTGCTGAGCTGGCAAGTAATACCTCGGCATCTTTGCGTGAACGGCTCCCTTCTGCTGCCAATGTTCTTAACCCTATCGATGTCTTAGGCGATGCACCTCCGGAACGTTACGGCGAAGCCCTTGCAACAGCTCAGGAGGATGACTCTGTTGATGCTATCATTATCATCCTCACCCCCCAGGCCATGACCGACCCGGCAGAAACAGCACGGACTATTGCCCGGTCCATCGATGGCTCAAAACCTGTGCTGATATCGTTTATGGGAGGCAAAGACGTCATGCCAGGCCGCCAGGAACTTGCCACCGCCGGTCTACCGGACTTTCCGTCCCCAGAGCGGGCCGTGGCAGCGCTGAAAGCAATGTATGAGTACGCCACCTGGAGATCACGTCCTCCAAGAGTTATCACTCGTTTCCGGGTTAATCGCCGACGAGCCGGTCATATTATCACCAGAAGCAGATCCAATAATATTTTCCGTCTCAACGAGGTAAAATCCAAAAAAGTCCTCGATGCTTATGGTTTTGCGATTTTAAATGGCCGACTGGTCAGCTCCAGTGAGGAAGCGATTGAACACGCCAGAAGTATAGGGTTTCCGCTGGCCATGAAAATTGTCTCCTCCGACATTCTCCACAAAACTGAAATCGGCGGTGTTCGGCTGAACCTGACCACTATTCAACAGGTGCGCGACAGCTACGACCTGATGATGATGCGTATTAAGCAGCAGGCCCCAACAGCCAGGATAGATGGTATCTACATTGAACATATGGGCGAGCAGGGCATTCCGGTTATTCTGGGAATGACCCGCGACCCACAGTTTGGTCCCATGCTGATGTTCGGCCTCGGGGGCATCTTTGTCGAAGTCATGAAAGATGTCACCTTTCACCTTGCACCAATCACCCACGAGGAAGCAATCCAGATGTTACGATCTACCCGCTCTTACAGCATCCTTGAAGGTAAGCGCGGTGGCAGAGGCGTTGATATAGATATCATAGCAACGGGTTTGCAGCGAATCAGTCAGCTCACTACAGATTTTCCGGAAATTATTGAGATGGAAATCAACCCATTTATCGTTGGCGATTACGGCACTGAACCTGTTGTTGCAGATGCCAGAATCAGCCTCGCAGAACCACCCAAAAAGACCAAACGCTATTTATAAAAGGTATAATCCATGGAGTTTGTAAATAATTGGCAGGACCGTTACCGGGCAATGATAATGAGCCCAAGAAAGGCGCTTCGTAAAGTTCGTTCAGGCCAGCGAGTTTTTGTAGGTACCGGTTGCGGCGAACCAACTGTTCTGGTGGAAGCACTTGCTGCCCGGGCAGGAGACGTGGCAGATGTTGAGATCATTCAACTTTTCACTAAAGGTGACGCATCGTATGCCCAACGCCAATTTGCAGATAGCTTCCGGCTCAATTCTTTTTTCATTGGCCAGAACGTCCGTCCCATGATCCAGGAAGGACTTGGCGGCTACACCCCCATGTTACTTTCTAACATCCCTCACCTGTTCAATTCAGGCCAGCTCATCATAGATGTGGCTCTTATCCAGGTGAGCCCACCAGATGAACAGGGCAAAGTGAGCCTGGGAATATCTGTTGATATCGTCAAAAGTGCCATCGAAAATGGTTCACTTATAATAGCTCAGGTCAACCCTCACATGCCCAAAACCATGGGTGACACCTTGGTGGATGTCTACGACCTGGACATTCTTGTTCCTGTTGACATACCACTTTTGGAACGAGAAGTTGAACAGGCACACCCCATTAGCCGGGAAATCGGTAAACGGGTAGCAGCCCTCATCCCCAATGGCGCAACTATCGAGTTCGGCATTGGCAGAATTGAAGGTTTTGGCAGAATCCCTCACGCCACTATGGAGTTTCTTCACGACAAGAAAGATCTGGGTATTCACAGTGAAATGATCACTGATGCCATTCTTGACCTGATAGAGTCAGGTGCCGTCACTGGGGCAAGAAAATCTAGTGATCGTGGCCGTATTGTCACCAGTTTCTGCCTCGGCACAAAAAGACTCTATGAATACATCGACAATAATCCGCTCTTCTGCTTCAGGCCTACTGAATATGTAAATGACAGCCAGGTAATCAGCCGCCAAACACGAATGGTTGCCATCAACTCTGCACGAGAGGTTGATCTAACCGGCCAGGTTGCCGCCGACTCCCAGCAGGGTCTGCTCTATTCTGGCATCGGTGGCCTGATTGATTTCAACCGCGGCGCAGCGAACTCCAGAGATGGAAGAGCTATCATTACTGTACCCTCCACCGACCCTGAAGGAAAACGTTCCAACATAGTTCCTCACCTCAGTAAGGGTTCCGGGGTGGTCGTTACCCGTGGAGATGTCTATTATGTCGTTACAGAATATGGCACAGCATATCTTTACGGCAAGACAATCCAGGAACGGGTGATGTCCCTTATATCCATTGCTCACCCGGATTTCCGTGAGCAACTCTTTCACGAGGCAATTGAGGCCCACTACCTGCGACCAGAGCTGGCAGAGATTGGTACCAGGTTTTTCATCTCTGCAGACGAGGGCATGCGGACCACGATGCTACTCCAGGACGGCACGGAAATACTCCTCCGGGCTGTACAGCCAACCGATGAGCCGAACATGCGCGAGCTCATGTACGACCTTTCACAGGAAACGGTCTACTACAGGTTCAAGAGTCGGCAGGTGACATTTTCCCCACAGCAGATACAAAACTTTGTCTATGTCGATCATCGCCAGGAGGTAACCATAGTTGCAACGGTGCCCGAATCCAACGGAGAGATTATCATCGGGGTTGGCAAGTATTATCTTGACGAAGAAAGCAACCGGGCAGAAGTCGCCTTTGTGGTACGCGACACCTGGCAAAACAAGGGAATCGGCGCCTTTCTTTATCGCCATCTGGCTGATCTTGCAAAACGCAACGGCATTAGCGGATTTTCAGCGAATGTGCTACGGGAAAATCAACGCATGCAGACAATTTTCAATCACTCAGGCCATACGGTCAGAGCAGGACTAGAACAGGGTATTTACAACTTTACAATTGATTTTTAATTATACGGGAAAGCTATGCACTGCATACCTGCAGGCTCTATTGTATAATTGGCCACTTAATCTTTGCATTTTCTTTTTTATTCTTTATCATGCACGGTTCCGATGGGATTTCATGTATATTCCATCTTAGTCTGAATGTTTCATGGAAAACGAGCAAGAACCATCGAATACTCAGGTTAGCCTTTCAGCCCTTTATCCATCAACCCCAGCACAAAAAGGACACGTATTATCATGGGGAGATCAATTGAAATATACGATACCACACTGCGTGACGGTACCCAGGCAGAGAACTTCAATCTTTCGGCGGATGACAAAGTCCGTATTACTCATGCCCTGGATGAGCTAGGTATTGATTTCATTGAAGGCGGATGGCCAGGATCCAACCCTGTCTCCGTTGAGTATTTTCAGAAAATGCGAGGTGTAAAGCTTAAAAATTCGAAATTGGCAGCTTTTGGATCCACCCGCCATTTCAAAAACAGCCCGGATGAAGACCAAAACCTACAGGCCCTCATTGATGCCAAGCCCCAGGCAATAACCATATTTGGAAAGAGCTGGGATATCCATGTCATCGAAGCACTCAATATCACGCTGGAAAACAATCTTCAGATCATTCTCGACACACTCGCTTACCTGCGCCCACATGTAGAACACCTGATCTATGATGCTGAACACTTCTTTGACGGGTTCAAGAATAATGAAGAGTATGCTCTGGCCACTCTGGCCAAAGCTGCTGAAGGCGGAGCTGAGACTCTCGTGCTCTGTGACACCAACGGAGGCACCCTGCCCCATGAAATTGCGCCGATTATCAGTCGGGTCAACCAGTATCTGGATGACCATAACCACAAGGTAAAGATTGGCATACACTCACACAACGACTCCGACTCTGCGGTTGCAAACGCTCTTCTTGCTCTTAGTTGCGGAGTTGATCATGTTCAAGGGACGATAAACGGTTTTGGAGAACGCTGCGGTAATGCTAATCTCACCTCAATCATTCCGGCTGTAGTGTTCAAGATGGGTCTGTCCTGTAACGTACAGCAACATATTGACAAACTCTACTCAACCTCACGACTGGTAAACGAGCTGGCCAACCTTCCCCATAATAGATATCAACCCTACGTGGGGGAGTCTGCCTTTGCTCACAAAGGAGGCATCCACGTCAGTGCAGTTAAGCGTAACCCACTCACCTATGAACATATTGATCCAGACAAGGTGGGTAATATACGTCGCATCCTTATCTCTGACCAGGCCGGGCGCGCCAACATTTTACACAAAGCCAAAATGTGGGGACTTAAGATTGACCCCCAAGACCCCGTGCTCTCCTCAATCATTAGTGAATTAAAAGAACTTGAGAATAGCGGTTTCTCATTCGAAGGTGCTGAGGCGAGTTTTGAAATGCTCATGCGCCGAGCCATGGGCTTGCAGCGTAACTACTTCAAGTTCGAAACCTTCCGGGTCATGAATCATAAATACCGTATGGACAAGCCACCATTGACAGAGGCGACCATACGCCTTTTCGTGGGAGGCGATGAAGTACACACCGCGGCCATGGGTGATGGCCCGGTAAATGCCCTTGACCGTGCCATGCGAAAGGCTCTCGTCCGCTTCTATCCCTGCCTTGAGGAAATGCACCTCGCAGACTACAAGGTTCGTGTACTTTCCGGAGAGCATGGTACAGAAGCCAAAGTGCGCGTACTGGTAGAAAGCTCAGACGGTCAATGTCGGTGGTCCACTGTTGGTGTTTCTGTTAACATCATTGAAGCAAGCTGGCAGGCACTGATTGACAGTATTACGTACAAGCTCACTAAAGAAGAAAACAAAGACGAGTAGTTTGATCCACGTTATCGTCAATATGTGCAAAAGGGATTTTTTTTGTGAGGGGAGGGGATCAGTCCTGGTATCAGCTCAGGTGATGCCAGGGGCAAAGCTTTTGCCAGTAAATCATAGTAGAAACTTACTGGTAAGAGGCTGACGAAGATGGCTTCCCATTCCCATTGGCTGGCCTCTACTATTGCAGCACTCCTCAGCCCTCTCAGCCATCAGGAAACATTTCACGTATTTTCAGAAACTCCGGAAGGTTGTTAACGAGAATGTCAACCAGATCGGGGTCAAAATGATTCCCGCTCTCCTCCCCAATAAGGGCTATAACCTCACTAATGGGCCATGCCGCTTTATAGCAGCGCGCCGAGCAAAGAGCATCAAACACATCCGCCAGAGCCACAATCCGTCCATATTTATGGATATTGTATTTGCCCAAGCCCTGGGGATACCCCTTACTATCCCAACGCTCATGATGCTGGTGAGCCACGACTGCCGCCATCTGCAATATCTGCCGCTGCGATTTTTTTAGCAGTGTAAAACCGAGCGTGGTATGGCCATGCATTATCTCAATTTCTTCACTGGTAAGCTTTCCAGGCTTATTCAGCACCGCATCCGGGATGCCTATTTTACCCGCATCATGCATAGGGGAGGCAAAACGTAATAACATAGCCTCTTGCTCACTCATTCCATATCTGACTGCAAGCAGATAGCTAAATTCAGCCACTCGACGCACATGGTTAGCCGTCTCCTGTGATCGTGTTTCAATGACTTCACCCAAGGTAATTACAACCTCCTTCTGGGTATCGATAATCTCTTCCTGTAGCATGAGAGAGTCAATAGCACTTGCGATATTATTCATATAGATTGTAACAAGTCGTCGCTCTGGCCCGGCATCAACCCTGCAGGAATCGAGATAGATAATGCATTCTATCCCGTTCGGAGTTCGAATATAGCCAAAATAGTCACTCTGCCCATACACACTCGTTGTAGTTGCAAAAACATTTTCCAGACAACTGCAGAGGGACTCCGACAACACAGATGCAGGAGGCACCTGCTCATACTCTTCAAATTTTCCACTGCCACAGACTATCTTGCTCTCGCCCTTATTACGAAGTACAATAAAAGCATCACCATAATTTGCTATTGGCTCAGGGAGTACTCCACCAAATTCTCGCCGAAGCAACCGTTGCATGGCCTTGAGAACACCTTTGGCCAGTTCATTCACAGTCGTGAAACGAAACAACTGACCGGAAACATCAACGATTTCTTCAAGATTGTCGTTAATACGGTGTACCTGGTCTTCCTTTTCTTTCCTCTCCCTGACTTCACCTTCCAGAGCAATATTCTTCTGCCGGAGTTCCGCCGTTTTTTTAGCCACTTCCTCTTCAAGATGTTTTTGATACATCCTGTTTTCTTTCAGCAGCCGCACTTTTTCAAGACATCGGTTTATCGTATTTTCCAGAATAACCATATTACTGATAGGCTTAGTCAGGTAATCCCACGCTCCCAGCTTTAGGCTTTGCACAGCATCATCCAGCTCCCCAGCTCCTGAAATAATAACTACAGGAGTGTCTGGTGAATGCTCGTGAATATAGGCAAGCACCTCAAGGCCTGACATTATCGGCATATCAAGATCAGTCAGCACCAGAGCTATGTCATTTTCAAGAAAGCAATCTATACCCTCACGTCCGTCTGCGGCTTCATGGGTCACATAACCACATTGTGCCATAAACATTGAGAAAATCTGCCGGATCATCGGCTCATCATCTATAATCAGGATATGTAGAGCATCTTTTGGCATAAGGAATATACTGGCAGAAAAATTCGATAGACTGGATATTGCACCTCAACTTCCTCACTCATCAATGTAGCATACTTATACCTGTAGAGCGAAAAAAACGACCTTTTTACATAAAAATATCTTCACGCAAACTGAGTTTCATCACATTCTGAAACTCGTTAACCAGCAGATAGGAGTCTACACTGACACTAAACAACGCAGTTGTTACAGATCGAATAAATTTTTCCAGATAAGGGTGACGCAACAGATAGAGTTCTTCATATCTCTTACGCTCATCGGTTGGCACCTCTAAGGCTTTTCCAATCACTGTTACTGCAGATGCTGCATGAAAATCAGACTCATCGTTAGAACGGGTATCAATTAATAGCGACACCCGAGACTCAGCCATAAGGTTCATATGTTTTCGGGTTGCTCTTCCCGTCGCGACTACCATGGTTGTTAGATCAGTTGTGTAAGCAAAGGCCATCAAACTGGAATAGGGCTGCCCCATACACTCTGTAGCAAGAACAGCCAACCGCTGAGATTCAAGAACCTCCGAGATAGCCAGACGTACCTCATTCTCGTTCTGTTTCATTCGTTCTCCCCACACCTAGAGTTTACAACTTGGAAACATAGCGACTGCTGCATATACCTGATTGCAGTATTCAAGATAACCACAACGTATTAAACAGTACAGCAGACTACGCCAGGATTCAATTAACAATAGCAGAACTGCCCTACTAAATCTAAACCTTAGATGTTCTGATTATCTACATTATGTGGTAAGCGTTTTATATACAGACAACGTTGTCCTCAACCTTTACCAACGACTTGACCCATGACCATACCTAAAACATCTGACAGTGTAACCCCGATAGTTTCCTCCGAACACCTCACCTCTCCTGACAGCTGGCAACTCAGTGAGTTTGAATACGGCATGATTATCGCCTACAATGCCTTTTCCCGCTGGATGCAGCGCTGCATGAGTGCCGCAGGTCATGTGGATTTCAGCCCGCTTGACATTCTGGTATTACACAATGTCAACCATCGACAGCGCGAAAAACGACTGATCGACATCTGTTTCGTGCTGCATGTGGAGGATCAGCACACGGTCAACTATTCCCTAAAAAAACTTGTGAAGGCAGGCCTTATCGGCAGGCAAAAACGAGGAAAGGAGATCTTTTATTCTGTCACTGAACAGGGCAACAGTGCCTGTGAAGAATACCGGAAGATTCGGGAAAAATGTCTCACGTCATCATACCGGGCCATGGATCAGGAAAGTGAGGAAATGAGCCAGACCGCGGCACTGTTACGGCTCATGTCAGGAATATACGATCAGGCATCCAGGGCTGCCTCTTCACTGTAAAGGCCTGAGGCAACACTGCTGCAATGGTGGCTGTAAGGGGCTCAGCCACCCATCATGTTGGGTAAAACGGTCACGATACCCGGAAAGAGTACGATAATGGCCAGTGCCAGCAGCAGGAGGAGAAAAAAGGGCATGGCAGCATACGCCACTCGTAGGATATTCATGCCGGTCAACCCTTGAATAACAAATAGATTAAAACCAACCGGCGGAGTAATTTGTGACATTTCTACCACTATCACCAAAAATATACCAAACCATAGTGGATCTATTCCCGCCTGCTCAACCATGGGCATAATAACAGAAGTAGTAAGCACCACTACGGAAATCCCATCCAGGAAACATCCCAGCACAGTAAAAAAAATGGTCAATGCTCCCAGTAGAGCGTAATGGGAAAGCCCCATCGTACCTATCCAGCTAGCAAGCATTTTAGGTATGCCGGTAAAACCCATGGCGACCGTTAAAAAGGCTGCACCTGCCAGAATAAAGGCGATCATACATGATGTTCGTGTCGCCCCCAAAAGACCATCAAGAAACGATTGCCGATTTAAGGTTCCAGTATGCCAGGACAGCACCAGCGCCAGCACCACGCCTACCGCCGCAGCATCTGTGGGCGAGGCGATCCCTGAATAAATGGAGCCAATCACCCCACCTATAAGCAGCATAACAGGAATAAGGCCCCGCGACCGCTTGAGCTTCTCACCCAAAGAAAGGCTTTCATCCTCTCGTGGGATAGCATCACGATGGGCAAGAGACCATACAATGACATATCCTATAAAAAGAGCAACCAGGAGTACACCGGGCAGAACACCGGCAATAAATAGCCTGGCAATAGACTGTTCTGTTGCCACTCCATATACTATAAGGATGATTGAAGGTGGAATAAGCAGACCAAGAGTAGCAGAACCGGCAAGGGTTCCGATCATCATTTTTTCCGGATAACCACGCCGGGCAAGCTCCGGGATAGACATTTTGCCGATGGTTGCTGCAGTTGCGGCTGAAGAACCTGAAACAGCGGCAAATATACCGCAACCAAGGATATTCACATGGAGTAGTCTCCCAGGAAGATGAGTCAGCCACGGCGATAATCCAGAAAACATATCTTCAGAAAGTCGCGACCGAAAAAGAATCTCCCCCATCCAGATAAATAGTGGTAATGCTGCCAGTGCCCAGCCGTTACTTGCACCCCAAATCGTAGTGGCCATAACGTCGCCAAGTGGTGCATCGGTAAAAAGAGCCATACCGGCCATACCTACCGCCAGGAGCGAAAAAGCCACCCATATACCACTGCCCAGAAGTGCCAGCAGGGACAACAGCAAAAGCATAGTCATAGAAACTTCTGTCATCTGCTCTCCCCCCCGTTTTTTGAAACAGCGGATACGACTTCCGGTCTGTTTTTCGCCAGTAGGTCCTCACCTTTCTCAGCGTAGCTTGGCATTCTGCCACCTATTACGGTTACCAGTTCATCAATCAAGGCCACTGACAACACAATAAGGCCCAAAAGCATGCTGCATTGAGGAATCCACAGAGGAACAGCAATCATTCCGGTTGAAAGGTCATTATAGCTATATGATTCCCAGGTCAGTCGAGCAGTGTACCAGGTGAAATAGATGGCAATAAAGGCAGCAACTCCAACACACCAGACCTCAATGATTTTTCTGATACCTTTGGGTAAGTGACTTATTAGCAGAGTAACTCGGATATGTCCGCCTTCCCTCAACGTATGAGCCAATGCCAGAAATGATGCGGCGGCCAGAAAAAAACCGGTAAAATCTGCATACGAGGGGATAGTCAGACCAATTGCTGTTCCGGTAATCAGGCCACTCAATCGATCAACCAGGTTCAACACTACCTGGGACACCACCAGCAAACAGATCATGGCTATACAGGCAGCAGCCATCCAGCCACTTATGTTATACAATCTGTTTAACCAGCCACGAATCATTCTCCACCTCACGTCGTCAGGTTCAAACCGTATAGAAAGGAAATAACAACAGCCGCTCCATCACCTGGAGCGGCACCATTGCAACAGGGGTAAATGGCGAGAGTGCTATTTTCTATATTGTTCGAGTAAAATCGCACCTTCAGGACCAGCGGCTTTCTTCCATTCAACCAGCATCGCATCACCGACGCCTTTCAGGCCAGTCATCAACTCAGCCGTAGGAGTAGCTATGATGACACCATTGTCTTTTAGAATCTGTATTTTTTCCGCTGTTTCATTCTTACTCATCTCCAGGCCGCGTTTTTCCGCCACTGCTGCTGCCGCAAGAACCGCTTCCTGCATAGCCTTATCAAGTTTACGAAAAGCTTTCTTATTCACAACCACGATGTTTTTGGGAACCCATGCCTGTATATCAGTATAATGCGTTACAAAGTCCCAGGCTTTTGAGTTGGCACCAGTGGATGGTGAGGTAATCATGGCTTCAACACGACCAGTGGTAAACGCCTGCGGGATATCAGGAACTTCCACCTGAGTAGGTGCTGCTCCTACCTCTTTGGCAAAAGTCTCAAGTGTTGCATTATAGGCCCTGAATTTGATACCTTTCAGATCATCAACACTCGTTATCTCTTTTTTAGTATAAAGCCCCTGCGGAGGCCATGGCACAGAAAAAATCGGCATCAACCCCTGCTTATCAAGAAGCTCTGCGACAACTCCTCGCTGACTAGCCCAGAGCTTTTCTGCCTCATCGTAATTCGTCGCCAGAAACGGTTGAGAATCCGCACCAAAAACCGCATGCTCATTGGAAAGTATTGAGAGGAAGAACTCACCGAGAGGAACCTGACCACTACGTACAGCATTCTTAATTTCAGGATGCTTAAACAGTGACCCCGCAGAATGAACTTTTATGACCAGCTCACCGTTGGTAGCCTCCTCGACATCTTGGGCAAACTTGATAATATTTGCAGTGTGAAAGGTCTTGTCAGGATAGGGAGTAGGCATATCCCAGGTAACAGCCTGTACACTGCAGGCAAGACTGACAGTGGCAACCAAACAACCGAGACCGGCTAACATCTTTCTCATCTTCATAGTTCTCTCCTCCTCTAAAGATTTGTACTTCGTATTGCACGGGTGAACCAAAGACACTACGGTTTCAACATGAAGAAATATACATTATTGAAAAATCAGTGTTGACTTTTTTCTCCAATATTGACATCCTCTCACAACGTTGACATTTTGTCGACATATCTTCCAGATGACTAACACATTTGTAATAAAATTGCTATTATTTATCGTTACATCTTATACATAACTAAACAACAAGGCCAGGAGCTACACCATGAAAAGATGGCAAATCTGGGTAGATCGAGGTGGAACCTTTACCGATATCGTTGCCAAGAGACCAGACGGTTCGCTGGTCAGCCATAAATTACTCTCTGTAAACCCTGAGAATTATCAGGATGCGGCAATACAGGGAATACGAGATCTTTTGGGAATCAGCCCAAAAGATCAATTTCCAAACGAGTTAATAGAGCATGTAAAAATGGGAACCACTGTCGCTACCAACGCTCTACTGGAACGCAAAGGTGATCGGACACTACTTGCCATCACCAAAGGGTTCGGAGATGCTCTAAGGATTGGGTACCAGAGCCGCCCTGACCTCTTTGCCCGACACGTAATCTTGCCGGAGATGCTCTATGAGGATGTGCTGGAAATAGATGAACGTGTTTCGGCGCATGGTGAAATTATACAACATTTTGACCCTGAACAGTACCGTACTCATTTAGCCAAGGCTTACCAAAAGGGAATTCGTTCTCTGGCAATCATCTTCATGCACGGTTATCGCTACCCTGAACATGAAAAAAATCTGGCAACACTTGCCAAAGAGATAGGATTTGATCAGATTTCAGTAAGTCACGAAGTAAGCCCTCTCATGAAGCTGGTCTCCCGAGGCGACACCACTGTGGTAGACGCCTACCTTTCTCCCATTCTTCGTCGCTATGTCAACCAGGTGGCACAACACCTAAACGGCAACAATGGAAGCGGTCCTCGACTGATGTTTATGCAATCCAATGGAGGGCTTACCGATGCCAATTTTTTCCAGGGCAAGGATGCTATTCTATCCGGACCGGCTGGCGGTGTAGTTGGCATGACCCGTACCGCAGCCATGAGCAACCTCACCCGCCTGATCGGTTTTGATATGGGTGGAACGTCCACAGACGTTGCCCATTACGATGGTGAGTATGAGCGCAGTTTTGAAACCACTGTGGCGGGCATCAGGATGCGAGCACCAATGATGCACATCCACACCGTGGCGGCAGGTGGAGGTTCAATCCTCGTCTTTGATGGCTCACGCTTCCGTGTAGGACCAGAGTCTGCAGGGGCCGATCCCGGCCCCGCATGCTACCGTCGGGGCGGCCCTCTCACCGTCACTGACTGCAACGTGATGCTCGGCAAAATACAACCACACCATTTCCCGCATGTATTTGGCCCAACCGCAGATCAGCCACTAGACGGAGAAGTTGTTCGAGAAAAATTTATCAGCCTGGCACAAGAAATTGCAGCTTCAACAGGATTACCTGTCCAGGCACCAGAAAAAATTGCTGAAGGCTTCCTGCGTATTGCCGTGGAAAATATGGCCAATGCAATCAAACAAATTTCAGTACAACGTGGCTATGACATTACCGAATACACCCTCAACTGTTTTGGTGGTGCTGGAGGCCAACATGCGTGCCATGTTGCAGATGCTCTGGGAATGACACAGGTATTCCTACACCCTTTCGCCGGTGTACTTTCTGCTTACGGTATGGGGCTGGCAGACATCAGAGCCATGCGCGAAAAACAGATAGAACAAAGCCTGGGAGCAGATGGCCAAACGGTAATCAACGAAGCTGCCAAGCAGCTGATTATCGAAACCTGTGATGAGGTAATACGTCAAGGTGTCGGCCGGGACAACATTTCGATTATCTGCAAGGCCCACCTGCGCTACGAAGGAACGGACACTCCACTGCTGGTAGATAATGATTCAGTCTCCACAATGGTTGATAATTTTGAACAGGCTCACAAAAAACGTTTTGGATTTATAGCTGAAGGCCGGCAGTTAGTGATAGAGGCAGTCTCTGTGGAAGCAGTTGGAGTAAATGAGCCGATTATAGACCCTGAAACTGATGAAATTGCCAACTCTGAGCTGCAACCCACAGCCTCCATTACACTGTTTAGCGACGGAGAGTTCAGACCCGCACCACTCTATCAGCGAAACAGCATGCTGCCGGGTCACGTAATTATTGGACCTGCAATCATCGTCGAAGCTACCGGCACGGTTGTTGTCGAAGAAGGTTGGAAGGCCGCAGTTAACTCTCGCCAGCACCTCCTCCTGCAAAGGCATACACCTCGAAAACAGTCTGAAGCAATCGGCACCACTGTTGACCCGGTCATGCTTGAAGTTTTCAACAACTTGTTCATGTCCATTGCTGAGCAAATGGGTGCCACCCTGGCAAACACTGCATATTCTGTAAATATTAAAGAACGACTTGATTTCTCCTGTGCACTTTTTAACGAACAAGGCAGCCTTGTGGCCAACGCTCCCCATGTACCCGTTCACCTCGGTTCCATGGGTGAATCGGTTAAAACAGTGATCCGTGAAAATAGTGCAACAATGAGACCGGGAGACGTGTTTATGCTGAATGCGCCATATAACGGCGGCACCCACCTTCCGGATGTAACCGTCATAACTCCGGTGTTTGACGAACAGGGACATCAGGTTCTCTTCTATGTAGGATCCAGGGGCCATCATGCCGACATAGGTGGTCGGACTCCAGGTTCATCGCCACCTGACAGTCAGCATATTGAAGAAGAAGGTGTTTTGATTGATAACTTCCTGCTGGTACATAACGGCAGGCTCCGAGAGAAGGAAACCAGAGATCTTCTTTCCTCCGGCCCGTACCCCTGCCGGAATATTGAACAGAATATGGCGGACCTCGCAGCTCAAATTGCAGCCAACGAAACTGGAGTCCGCGAGCTGCGAAAAATAGCAAACCATTTCGGCCTCGAGGTCGTTCATGCCTACATGCAGCATGTACAGGATAACGCAGAAGAAGCTGTTCGTCGGGTTCTTGACCTGCTCCAGGATGGTTCATTCAGCTACCCTCTTGATGGCGGCACCACTATTCAGGTAAAGATCACCGTAGACAGAACCTTAAGAGAAGCAACCATAGATTTCACAGGAACTTCACCTCAAAATAAAGGCAACTACAATGCGCCCGTTGCTGTCTGCAAAGCTGCAGTTCTCTATGTTTTCCGCACCCTTGTTGCAGACAACATCCCGCTCAATCAAGGCTGCATGAAACCTCTTAATATTATCATTCCCGAAGGTACCATGATCAGCCCCGTCTATCCTGCAGCGGTTATTTCCGGTAACACCGAAGTGAGTCAAGCCATAACAGATACACTCTACGGGGCACTTGGCCTTCTTGCATCCTCACAGGGAACCATGAATAATTTTGTCTATGGCAACGAGATGTACCAGAATTACGAAACGATCTGCGGAGGAACTGGTGCAGGCCCTGATCACCCTGGAACAAGTGCAGTCCACAGCCACATGACGAACACCAGGATGACAGACCCGGAGGTGGTCGAATGGAGATTTCCAGTACGTATTGAGGAATTTTCCATTCGACGTAATTCTGGTGGCACAGGCAACTATTCTGGTGGGGATGGGGTTATCCGAAAAATTTGTTTCCTGGAAAAAATGACCGCAACCATTCTCTCTTCCCACCGGGAAGTTGCACCCTACGGATTGCAAGGCGGAATGTCAGGGAAAACTGGAGAAAACAGTATCATTAACAAGGACAACTTAGTCCGCCCTGTAAAGGGTAATGACGAATTACAGATGGAGCCTGGCGAGATTTTCTGTATTAAAACTCCAGGTGGTGGTGGCTTTGGACCACCCTCAAATCAATAATTCTTTCCATTCCCATTCATATTATTCCTGCAAGAACGTTAGGTTCAATCTGGATTCTTGCAGTACATTATGTTAAGGTTTCGCGTCATTACTATAAACTCGGTTTCCTGACGGCAACTTTAACAAGGGAATCCATCACGAACCGGGTCCGTATATACCTGTAACAAGGTACCATTGTGTAATTCTTTTACGAAATTTCTTTTACGGAGGCAACGATGAAAACACCAGTACGTGTAGCAGTCACCGGTGCAGCAGGACAGATCAGCTATTCCATTATTTTTCGTATAGCAGCGGGCGACATGCTTGGCAAAGACCAGCCCGTCATTCTCCAACTTCTTGAAATCCCACCTGCGATGGGTGCTCTTGAGGGTGTTGTCATGGAACTCAATGACTGTGCATTCCCACTCGTCACCGATATCGTAGCCACCGATGATCCAAACGTTGCCTTCAAAGACACCGACTATGCAGTTCTGGTTGGCGCCCGTCCACGCGGACCTGGAATGGAACGTGGTGACCTGCTTATGGCCAACGCCCAGATTTTCTCCGTTCAGGGTAAAGCATTAAACGATAACGCCAACCGTAACGTTAAAGTTTTGGTAGTCGGTAATCCTGCTAACACTAATGCTCTTATCACCTTAAAGAACGCTCCGGATCTTGATCCTCGCAACATTACCGCCATGATGCGTCTGGATCATAACCGTGCTATTTCTCAGGTAAGCGAAAAACTCAGCTGCGCCACCACCACCATAGAAAAAATGGTTGTATGGGGTAATCACTCCGCTACTCAGTATCCTGATATAAGCTACGCTACAACCGGTGGAGAAGCAGTAAAAGAAAAAGTCGACAATGACTGGTATGTAACCAATTTCATCCCAACCGTACAGCAACGCGGCGCGGCCATCATCAAAGCTCGCGGTGCCTCCAGTGCGGCATCAGCTGCATCAGCAGCTATTGATCATATGCGTGACTGGGCTCTCGGCTCAAACGGCCAATGGGTAAGCATGGGTGTATACTCCAAAGGCAACTCCTACGGCATCAACGAGGATATCATTTACTCTCGCCCGATTGTAACAGAAAATGGCGACTGGAAAGAGATCACAGGCCTTGAGATCAGTGAGTTCAGCCGTGAAATGATGAGTAAAACAGAAGAGGAACTGGTCGGCGAGCGTGATGCTATTGCCGATATGCTGTAATCTTTTTCTTTATCAGTAAAACACCAAGAGGGTGAGTCCACAAGGGCTCACCCTCTTGGTGTTTTTAGCCCGCATTTCACCTGAGCTGGCAAGGAATTTAGGCTGAGAAGAGTGGAATAGCAGAGACAGACTGATGTTTGTGCGCATACAAATTATGTTTTCGTCGGTATTATCCTGTTATTATTTCAATTCACTCAGCTCAATACGTATATCGTTAACTACTGGAAACCTCCTCCCCAATCCCAATGCGTTCCTGCTCGATCAGTTCCTGCAGCCTCTTACCATACTCCTGCTTCAGTGCATCGATATATGCTGGATCAACTGGTCCTTTCCAGGTCTTTACCGAATAGAACCGCTTAGGAATTGTAAAATTTTCCGGAGCAAAACCTGTATCAGCACGCACCTGCCATCGCAGTCTGCGAATATGCTCGGCCACAGTGCCCATTGTGTCAGCAAGTGTTGTATATCCCACGCTACGTAAACACTCTGCCAACTGTTCATCCGTGTACACTGAGCGGGCAAAAAGACAGGACACCATGGATGTCAAAAACACTCGTCCCGGCTCATCATCAATCAGAAAGTCCACTGCCTTCATGACATCCTTCTCCGCATGCTTCTGGTCGTAACTATAAGCACCAGTATCTAGATGAGAATGACGAAACCCTAAAGTCTGAGCGGCAAAATAAAGCTCACCGGTGGCATATCCAGCCATCTCCTGACCTAAAACACAGCCAAAATCCTCACCGCCATACACTGCTGCAGCCTTTAACGTTCCCTGGCCAAGCAATCGGTAAAATTCGTTGCTTCCACGCCCCAGATGGATCGCAGCTTCCTGAAAGCCCACTACATCGCCAAAGGACAAAGGTACCACGGTTTCTACGCTACTGATAAGTCCGCGCTCTGTCGCTTCCGTTGCCCAGGCAAGAGCAACCCCGGCGGACATGGCATCCAGGCCAACCTTTTCTATTTCATCTAAAATTCGCAACACCCCAAAAGTATCGGTAACCCCAAGCATGGTACCGGCCGCAAAAATAGGCTCATAGTCATAAGCAACCTGATGGTAGTGGTAACGGTTATCCTCTTTAGCCTTTTCCCGAATATAGCCAATATGGATACACCCCACAGGGCAACCTGCACAGGCGCCGTTACGAAGCAACGTTTCATCGGCAAAAGCTGTACCTGTTATCTTTTCAATATCTTTGTCGCTGGTTTGCTGAAGATTTTTCCAGGGTAGTGATGAGATATCATTTAAGCCTTGCAGGTTCTGTGCTGTGCCGAGATTATGATATTTCCGCATCATATTGGTAGAAGTGACCTTTTTGTACACCTCATCATACGCTTTCACGTATTCCTTGCCCGCAGGTAGAGGCAACTCACCTTCACCACAGACAACGATACCTTTCAGGTTCTTAACACCCATAGTTGCACCACCACCCATACGTCCAAAATGGCGATAGGTGTCGACATTTATACATGCCATTGAAGAACCGATTTCACCGGAAGGTCCTATACGCAAGATAGAGCGATGCCCAGCTCCCCCTGTATATATCCTGCGTAACAGCTTACCGGTATTGTCAATATTCATGCCACGCATAAATTCGACATCGGTAAGCTCCAACAGCCGATTACCGACATGCAGACAGGAGAGACGATTTGCCTTTCCTGTAATAACTAAGCCGTCAAGATTACAGAACTGCAGCGCCAGGGCCAGGCGACCACCACCATGGCTTTCCGTATATTCATTGTGATAGGATGATCGAAAAGCGCAGACCGTTTTGCTCATTAGCGGGAAATAGCCTGTCAGCGGGCCAATGGTAAAAATAAGTGGTTGAGCTTCATCATCCCAGCGCTTATCCATATGCCCGTAATGACAATAAAGAAGTGCTGCAAGACCACTCCCCCCTGCAAACGTATCTCGACCATCCAGTAAAACAAATTCACCACTGGCCCGACCAAGATCGTACACCAATACCCGAAACTGTTCCCGTATCATAACAGCACCTCTTCAATTTCATTATCTTCGCGCATCTCGAGACAATTCTGGGGGCAAAAATCAACACAACGGCCACAATGGACGCAGACAAAAACATCACCCTGCTTATTTTGAAACACCGCATCAACAGGACATGCAGTCACACACTTTCCGCACTGGATACATAATTTCTTGCGCACCAGCACACCACCCCCCGAACGCTTTCGGAAAGCTCCAGTTGGACAAACAGCAGCACAAGGCGCTGGGTCACAGGTGAGGCAGCGCACGGCTACAAACCCGGTAGAGAGACCACCCGAGGAGGTAATACGTATTCCGGCCGCAGACCATGAGATACAGCGATGCACAAGCCGCGCACAGGCAAGTGAGCAAGAGTGACAGCCAATGCACAGGTCCATTCGGGGGGTTGTAAGTTTTTTCATAATGTCATTCTCGTATTTTAGGCACACACTTCAGACAGGCGGGTAACAGAGTATTTTACCAGATTTTTTCTTCAAATGTTCCTTCATTCCGTCAGGCATGAGGAAACAATTATCGTAACCCTATTCAGAAGACAATCTAAAGAGGATTCATATATTTAGCAGCCGATGATAACAATATTTTCTCCACTATTCACGACAAAGAACCCATTGCATAAAAAAAGCCCGGCCCTTTACAGCTGTACCGTATATTAACCTCGGGGAAAGGGAACTCTAAACCGTATGGCAGGAGGCAGGACTTACAAGGAGAAAGCGGCAGTGCAAACGTGCACTGCCGCTTTAGCAAAAAAAGACTTACTTGATATCTTTACCCTTAAAAAAAGGTACATATGCCATGTCAGTTTTCATTATGTGCTTCTTAAGCCAATCGGCAAGAAAATCCATCAGCTCCATGGAGAGTCCTGCTTTCCCACGTTTAAAATCATTGTTAAAAGCCACCACCTTCTCAACCAGGTCCTGATGTGCAACCTTATGACCAGAAGCCTCTGGATAGTTATGCTTAGCAAACATTTCCTCTTCGAACCCAAAATGATACTTGGTATAATCAGCTAATTCCTCAAGAATTCTACCAGATTCCGTCGCGCCGGCTTTGGCTTTCATAGCTGCATACAACTCATTGATTAACCGTACCAGTTCTTTATGCTGATCATCAATTGGCCCAAGACCCGTCACCAGTTGGCGATTCCAGACAAAAAGCTCAGATACACCATTGGTCTTTACAGATTGCGCAAGAGCTTCCCGTTTTTCATCACTCATAGAAACCTGGAAAACACTTATCATTTTTCTCAGCTGCGATGAAAGATCTGAGAGCCCTTCAGAACTCTCACGCATATTTCCTGAGCGTGTAGAAATATCAACAGCCACCTGGTTCACCTCAGAAATATCTCCGGCTATCTGGCCCGATACCTGAGAACTCTGGGCAACATTTTCATTCACTTCTGCAATACCCAGTGAAGCCTGCTCAATATTCTGGGCAACCTCGGCTGCCCGCCCGGACTGATCAGACATGGAGACGGCGATTGATCCCATAATAGATTCGACATCTGTAATGACGTTACTGATGAGCCCCACTTCCTCAACAGTGTCATCAGTTGATGCCTGAATAGATGCAATCCGAGCCTTTATTTGCTGAGTAGCCTGCTGAGTCTGCTTGGCCAGCTCCTTTATTTCACTGGCCACAACTGCAAAGCCTTTCCCCGCTTCACCAGCTCTCGCAGCTTCAATTGTTGCATTCAAAGCCAGCAGGTTGGTCTGATCAGCAATGTCAGTTATCACCTCACTTACATTACTGATTTCCCGTGCGGCTTCACCCAACTCACTCACCTTGGTTGTTGCACTCTGCACCTGACTAGATGCAGAATGGGTTACACCTTGAGCTCTGTCACAATCGACAACCACATCATCAAGAGCTCGTCGCATCTCTGCTGCTGCCTCTGCTACAAAAGTTAAATTTGTAGCCGCCTGCTCACATGCGGCTGCAACTGAATTCATACTGACATTCATCTCCTCACTGGCAACTGCAACGCCATTGGCTTTGCCTTTAAGCTCCTCAGATTCGTTCTGCATCTGCTCTGAGGCGGTGAGAACTTCAAAAGAAGATGAAGTAACTGTTTCGGCATTTGCGCCAATATCCACGATAATATCATTCAACTTGGCGACAAAGGTATCAAACCATTTTGCCAGCACTCCAATCTCATCAATTCTGGCTATATTAAGTCGCTTGGTTAAATCGCCTTCTCCTTCGGCTGTATCACGTAACCCTTCGGTTATTCCAAGAATAGGTTTTATCACCATCAGCCGAAGCATTATTGCTACTGCTGCCAGAACACCAAAGCAGCATATGCCCCCTATTACCATCACAGCCCAGGTTGTCCCGGTTCTCACATCATGCGCCGATGTGATGAGAATTGCCCCGGTTTCGTCCATAGCAGTACCATTCTGGGCAGCAACCCTTGCAAGATCTTCTTTCATCCTTGCAAGAACGATGGTCGATTCGTCACCAATAACCTTCTGAATACTTTCTTCATTATTCTTCTTCAGTGTTTCAAATCGTACCAGCAGAGACTCAACCTCTTTAGCCACTCCTGCCTTACTTACACAGACGACAATTTCACCAATAGGCAGGTTATAATACTCAATCACCTGTTTATATAAAAACACAGAAGGATCTTTCTCCGAAGTAGCCATAACCACTCTAGCCTGCTCAAGAGGATCCTCTTCGTCTTCGGCACCACCCTTTTCCAGGTATGAGAGAACCAGGTTATCTATCACATTGATATAACCTGGCAGAAGATTACCCTTTTCGTCTAGGAAAAATGCATAGACAATCTCTTCAGTTTGCGCAACTGACCTACTGAATTCAACAAGTTGCTCATAGGTTTTGGCCATAATGCTTTCTTGCGCCACCTTCGAAAGCACTGCGGCTACTGCTTGAGCATTACCCACCAGCAATTTTTCCATACCCTCACGGATATTCTTTTCCTCAGAGGATAATGCCTCACCAGTAACCATAGACAAGCTGCTCGCAGCTTCCTGCCCCATTGCTGCAAGTTGCTCATCTACACTTGATTCAAGAGAAGTAAACAGGGCGTTTGCATTTTCACCAGTGTGGGTCAGTTGCGCCCGGACATTCTCTCTCATACCGGTAAGTAAAGAATCCTGAGTAGAAAGTACTGAAAGCCCCAGGCCGGCAAAAGATACAACGAGAATAACAACGAGAACTACGAGGATTTTTGCACTGAGTCTTTTTTCAAAATAACGTATCATTCGTTCTGTCCTGTTTCTTCTGTCAATGGTTATAAAATCCTGGTGGACATTCTGAACCCACCAGCAGATATGGAACATGTATAAATAGCGTATCTCAGGATGGGTCCTTTATTCAAGGAAGAGCTTTTAAAAAGCCATTTTTTCCTGCCTTTTGTCATAAAACAATTCACAGAAAGACTAAGAACACCTATGCTATATTACAGTCACAAATCAGCCAGACCAACAAAGGCCCTTGCCCTTCCCCACTGAAGAAAGGCAACCATCTGGTAATATTAAGAGAAAAGAACACATAACAGATATGAACCCGAATGATCCATTGAAGGAGGCTAAAACTGTCTCCAAATATCTCGAAGCTGATAATCTCATGGTGAAAAATAGTGTCAGAAATGTCACCTCCATCGTGCAAGCTGCCGCCAACCAATCAGTTCTCGCCATTCGCAGGAACAAGGAGCGCCTGTCGGATGCCACAGACCACCTCGATGGGGTTTTGCAGGAACATTTACACATATCACAGCCTGAAGAAATACTTGAAATTTCAGCCATGTCCAATGAGCTGGATACATATTATGAGCAGATTATCAGTAGCCATGCCTTTCCTGAGCTCGAAGAGATTTTGGAAGAGCGTATAGCCAGGCTTGAAACAAGGGAAAAAGAATTACAGCAAAAAGAGGCACAGCTAGAAAAAATAATCCACAAACGGGTAAGTGATGCCGAAGCGAGGGTCAAAGAAGAGAGCACAAGCAGCAAAGGGTTATTTGAGAGTGCCTTGCTAAAAGCCGAAAAGGTTTTTGACCAGAACAAGATCACACGTTTTGTCTGTTCCACCATTTCAAGATTCCAGGATGAGTTTGAACGTATTCGCTCTGGCAGAGATGTGGAACATGTCACCCGACTTTTTCAGCAAACCATTGAACCGTTCCAGACCACTAAGATGGTTGCTGACCGGGACGGCAAACTTGTGAAAATCATTACCAGCTCTTTTTCAGAAGACTGCTATCAGGATCTTTTTCTCTTCTTCTTTAAATATTATAACGAACTGCTCGATATCTATGAAGCCAAGGAGGCCCTTCCTTCGACTGCTGATGAGCTCGGGAGGATTTTCAAAAAGAAACGTAAAGGAGCAGAACAAATTATCGCTCAGATGCACAAACAATCATAACACGAAGTTTCCACACAGAAACCAACCTCCATGCCCAGCTTTTACTTTTATCTTCTCATAATTCTGTACTTATCCCCCATACGTAGTCAAATCACCTGTTTTACAGGTTCACAGACACCAAGAGACCACCCTATCTGCAAATGTTATTGGTACTACCATTTTACAAGTCACACGACACATCCTCTCAGCACGACCCACATAACCATCTAAGTCTCTATTGTATTGAACGTTATTGAATGTCAGGAAATTTTCCTATCAAGTTTTTCATTGACAACAACATTGGTATCTCCTAATATTGGTCTGACCTTTTGAGAGGCAAAAGGTTCGAAACATAGAGTTAGGTAAAGAAATCAGGTTTCTAAAATAAGTCTGCTTATCCGGGTAACATTGTTTTCCCGCACCATAACAACCGGCACGCAGACGGTAAGCGAAATATCATGTGACACCCACCGCATCACAGACTATTTCAGCGAATGGAGTGAACATAACAATGAAGAAAAGCATTATTGATGAATTGGCCTCAATCTTCGGCCAGGAAAACGTTCTCACTGAGCGTGAGGATATGATCGCTTACAGCTACGATGCTGCACCTGTTGAAATCGAACCTGAAGCTGTTGTCTTCCCAACCACAACAGAACAGATTAGCTTACTTATGAAGCTGGCCTACCGTGAAGAAATAGCCGTCACTCCGCGCGGCCAGGGCAGTGGCCTCTCAGGCGGCTCTGTCCCCTTAAAACGGGGTATTGTCCTCTCAATGGACAGAATGAACAATTTGATCGAGTTCGACCCGAACAATCGTCTCATCACAGTGGAAGCTGGCTTCACTACTGCTGATATCGACCCGATTGTCTCCGAAGCAAATCTTTTCTATCCACCAGATCCAGGTTCTGTTGCTTTCTCTACCATTGGCGGCAATGTTGCTGAGAATGCTGGTGGATTGCGTGGTCTTAAATATGGCGTTACCAAAAACTATGTCAAAATGCTGAAGGTTGTTCTTCCTCAGGGCGACATCGTCACCCTGGGTTCCAAGTGTGTTAAGCATGTTGCCGGTTTCAACTCCGAACTTCTCTTTGTTGGTAGCGAAGGCTTACTTGGTGTTATGACCGAAGTTACTCTTGCCCTTCTCCCAATACCTCAGCACCGCGAGTCAGCACTGGCCATATTTAACAGCCTCGATGGTGCAGCCCAGGCAGTTTCTGATATTATTGCCGCTGGCGTTACCCCTTCCACAATGGAGTTCATGGATAACGCGACCATTAATGCTGTTCAGAACTTTAAAGACTGTGGCCTTCCACGCGACGCTGAAGCCGTACTGCTGATTGAAACCGATGGTGAGGAAAATTCAGCAAAAGCAGAAATGGCAGTTGTTGAAGAGCAGGTGAAGAAAAACGATATCCGTGAATTCCAGCGTGCTCAGAACACTGCCGAGCGTGACGCACTTTTTGCCGGTCGCCGGGTTGCCTTAAATGCTCTAGCCAGCGTCAAGCCAAACCTTATCCTTGAAGATGCTACTGTTAAGCGCTCAGTTCTTCCAGAGATGGTTCGCGGTATCATTGCCATCGCTAAAAAGCATAACGTTCAGGTCGGTATTTTTGGCCACGCTGGAGATGGTAACCTTCATCCAACGTTTCTGATAGACCAGAGTGACAAGGAAGAAATGGCCCGCTGTCACAAAGCCGTTGACGAGCTTTTCCAACTGGCAATTGATCTTGATGGTACCATCTCTGGTGAGCATGGCATTGGTCTTGAGAAGAAGCCTTACCTCCAGAATCAGATTGGGGACGCTGGCATCAAGATGCTCCAGGATATGAAACGTATGTTTGACCCAAAAAATCTTCTCAATCCAGGTAAGATGTTTGATATGCCTGGCGAAGCAGCCTGAGAACGGATGGAGTATCAATGAACGCACATATATCACAAAAACAACTCGCAGAACAACACCTGCTCGAAGCAGCCAAAGATTTCCAGAAGTGTATGCAGTGCGGAAAATGCCGCAGTGTCTGCCCTGTTTTCAAGGAATTCGGCAATGAGCTCTTCGTTGCCAGGGGAAAAAATAAAATAGCGCAGAAAATTGTATCCGGTGATCTGCAGATCACAGACAGGGTTGAACAGGCAATCAATGAATGTCTTAACTGTAAAACCTGTTCAGCAAACTGCCCTGCTGGTGTAAGCCCTGAACACGTCGTTCTCCGCCTTCGCTGGTACATTACTACTCAGAAAGGTCTCCACTTCTTCAAGGCTCTGATCTTCCGTCAGCTTCTTTGGAGAAAATGGCCTATTACTCTCGGTTGTGCCATTGTTGGTATTGCCCAAAAGGTTCTCTTTGGCATTGGACCCAAGAACCCTGTACGGCACTTGTTCCCACTCTTCGGTTTTTCCAAGCGCAGGAACTTTCCACAGCTGGCTATTCGTAGTGCCCAGTCACAACTCCCCGAGGTCAGCCCACCCAAAAGTGGTGTTGCCAAGAAGGGCCGCATTGGGTATTTCACGGGCTGCGCAGGTAACCTTATTTATACCAACGTGGCCAAATCGGTTGTAGACATCCTTACTGGTTACGGCTACGAAGTTGTTATACCAAAAAAGCAAAAATGTAACGGTACCCCTGTTCTCGCAAATGGCGACTATGAAGGTGCTAAGCAGCTTATGGAACATAACTTTGACCTGTTCCAAACATATGATCTTGACGCTATTGTTGTCGCCTGCTCCTCTTGCGGAATGTCGTTGAAAAAAGAGATCAAGGTATTCGTTGATGATAGTCCTGAGTTGCGTGAGTTTACTGGTAAAGTTTTTGATATCAATGAATTTATCGATAAAAACATTGATATCAAACCAGAACAGCTTGGCCGTATCCCTTACAAGGTAACCTACCATGATCCATGTCATATGGTCCGCGGTCAGGGAGTGAAGGATCAGCCTCGTAATCTGCTGAAAATGATTCCCGGTGTAGAGTTTACTGAGATGAAAGATGCGGATACCTGTTGCGGTTCTGCCGGTAGCTACTGTATCACCCATTACGACACATCGATTAAAATCAACAATCACAAGGTCAAGAATATCCAGGACGCAAAAGTTGATATGGTCGCCACCGGCTGCCCCACTTGCGTTATGCATATCGCCGACAATCTCGGTCAGCACGAGAGTAATGAGAATGTCCGATTTGTTGTCGAAATACTTGCAGACTCGCTACGTGCCACTAAGACAATCTAACAATCAAAACGGCATCCCCCATTCTATCGCTACCTCAAGTTGTGTTTAACATGAGGTAGCGGGAGAACAGCACCGTCTTTACTGATCAAAAAAGCTCGAGTTCCTGTTTTCTGGAACTCGAGCTTTTTTGTTTGGTCGCGGTGAAACGAATGAGGGGAGACCGTTAAACGGTCCCCCCTCACCACACAGGCCAGTCTGCTCACTTGCCCGTGCCTGCTATTGCTGAATCAAAATACGAGCAATATTTATCCTTGGACCATTTTCCTGATCTCTTCAACAATCTCAGGGTTAGCAAGGGTCATGACGTTACCAACATCCCCTTTGTTGGAGATGGCACCGAGCACCCTTCTCATCAACTTACCTGAACGGGTTTTCGGCATATCCGGTACAATCCAGACATTCTTACATTTCGCAATCTTACCAATCTGGAAAGTGATTGCATCAGCAACCTTCTTCTGTAATTCCGGTGTTGCCTCGACGCCAGGCTTTAAGGACACATACAACTCCGGCTCCTTACCCTTGATTTCATGGGCAACCGGCACAACGGCTGCTTCAGCAACCTCCGGTACAGTGAGGGCAGCAGATTCAATTTCCTTGGTACCGAGGCGGTGACCGGAAACGTTAATAACGTCATCGATCCTACCAAGGACTCGAACATAACCATCACCTGCAAGAACTGCAGCATCACCTGTCATATAAGGCCAATCCTGCCATTTCGTACTCGTTCTATCTTTATTGTACATACCGAAATAGCTCTCAACGAAACGTTCTCTATCTCCCCATACTGTCATCATCATGCCAGGCCATGGGTTCTGGATACAGATGTTTCCGGCTTTACCGCAACCGGGCTCAAGCACCTCTCCTGATTCATCAAAAACAATCGGATGAATACCCGGGACACCTGGTCCGGCACTACCAGCCTTCATCGGCTGAATTCCAGGAACCGTTGAGCAGAGGAAGCCGCCTGTCTCAGTCTGCCAATAGGTATCGACAATCGCAGCTTTGCCACGACCAACGACATTATAATACCATCTCCAGACCTCTGGCTCGATGGGCTCGCCAACTGTGGTCATATGTTTGAAGTTATAGTTGTACTTGGCTGGCTCATCTGGCCCGACTTTTCTCAGGGCACGAATTGCTGTCGGTGCGGTATGGAAGATGTTTACATCAAGCTCCTGAGCAATTCTCCATGAGCGTCCCGCATCCGGATACGTTGGCACACCCTCATAAATTACGGTAGAAGCACAAAGTGCCAGTGGGCCGTAAACGATAAATGAGTGCCCGGTAATCCAGCCAATATCAGCCATACACCAGTAGACATCTTCTGGATGAATATCCTGAATATACTTTGACATGGCTGTTACATAAGAGAGATATCCACCGGTACCGTGCAGGCAGCCTTTTGGCTTACCAGTTGTACCAGAAGTATACATCATGAACAGTCCTTCCTCTGAAAGCATCTCTTCAGGCTCAACTTTGGCGCCATAATACTTTTTCAGCTCCTGGTTTACTATAACATCACGGCCCTCTACAATTGGTGAAGGACTGGACATTTTTCCAGGATAACGCTGCCAGACCAAAAGAGTATCAATGACCTGGCCACCTTTAGCTGCAAGCTCAACGGCCTCATCATCAACGGCCTTATGATCAAGAAGAGTCCCTGCCCTATAGTAGGAATCCATGGTGATCAATACACGACTTTGAGAATCGACTACTCTGTCCGCACAAGCACTTGCAGAGAAACCACCAAAAACTACAGAGTGAATAACACCAATACGGGCACAAGCCAGCATGGTGATGGGCAATTCCGCCGACATAGGCATATGAATTGTTACCCTGTCACCGCGCTTGAGTTTTGCCGTATCTTTTAAAAGGGCAGCAAACTCGTTGACCCTTGTGTAAAGTTCCTGATAGGTGATATGGCTGACGCGCTCTTCTTCTGGCTCTGCGACAAAGTGGATAGCTGTCTTGTTCTTATTTTTCTCTAAATGCCTGTCGATGCAGTTATAACTTGCGTTCAGCTTTCCGCCTTTGAACCACTTAAAACTTGGCGCATCGCTGGTGTCGAGAACTTCATCCCACTTCTTATACCAGGTAAGCATGTCCGCAAACTCGGTATAACAGTCAGGAAAATTATCAAGGCTGAAACGCTCATAGATTGATTCATCAGTCAAATTTGCCTGAGCGATAAATTCCGGAGTTGGATGAATTAATTCCTCTTCCTGCCAGTGAACAGCTATCTGCGCTTCTGAAGTTTCTACGACCATTTTGTCTTCGCTCATCGAGTTGCTCCTTCAGTACGTTGAATAATTGGTGTTCATGAACATTTTTACTCTGCCAATGTTGCTGATACCTACTCTATTGAAAAATTACACATTAACCCGTTCTACGTTCTCTTCACCTTTGAACTGTGCGTAGTTTGGCCTCTTAACTGAGATCGCCAGAATGACACCACACACGAGCAACGCACCTGAGAGATAGAATGCGTAGTTCAGGCTTCCGGTGACATCCTGAATCCAACCACCAAGTCTCGCAACAAAAACACCACAACCCCAGCCGATAAAGACGATACCATAGTTAGCACCAAGATTTTTCGGGCCAAAGAAATCAGCAGTGAATGAAGGCATAAGAGCAAGACCGCCACCATACTGCCAGTATGCGATACCAACGACCAGGAACAATAACGCTACATTTTTTGAGGCAATAACCATAGGCAAGGAGAAGAGGCACAGTGCTGAAATACTGCAGTTCAGGGCGTATGCATTAGTCCTTCCGATTTTATCTGAGTATGCACCTGTACCGACTCGACCTGCTGCATTAACAAATCCGCCGAACGATACGAGGATCCAGGCATTTGCCAGGAAAAAAGGAATGTCTTTGGCGGTAGATGCCAGTATGCCTTTTGCACTACTGATAATGAGAAGACCCGATTGCGTTGTTAGGATAAACATGAACATGAGTGCATAACATTGCCAGGTTTTCGTCATTTCTGCTGTGGTCCAGTTCGCCACATAGCTTGGTGCTGTGGAAGCCAGCTGCGACTGATCAACTCCTGGAGGAACATAACCTTCCTCTGGTGTCTTCAGAAGCTGCCCTGCAATGATTACGACCAAGGCAAAAAATGAACCCAGACCGATAAAGCTTCCGGTTACACCATATTTATCGATAAGGAATTGTCCGAGATACCCAATATACAGTGCTGCACCACCGTAACCACCAACAACAAGTCCGGCAATGAGACCACGCTTTTTCGGTCCAAACCATTTCAGCGCTGCAGGTGTAGGGGCCGCATAACCGATACCCATTCCCATACCACCAAGGATACCGAATCCAAGCAGGAGCCCGGTATAGCTTTTCATCAAACCAGCAACAATACAGCCTGCTGCGAGTAATAACCCGCCTAGCGTTGCGCCGAATTTCGGGCTGATCTTATCCTGAATTTTACCACCTGGAATCATGAATACAGCAAAGATAATTACGCACAGTGTAAACGGTGTTGCAGCCTGAGCGTTTGTCAGATACACCCAGCCGGCATTCATACTGTCTGCAGGGAACTGCTGGCCTGCCAAGTCTACGTTCACCAAAGCAGATTTCCAAATACTCCATGCATAGAGAATACCAAGACACAGGTTAATTGAAGTGCCTGCAAATGTTGTTATCCACGCTTGAGTTGGTACTTTTTGTTCCTGTTGCATCGTCTGTATCTCCTTTGAAATGGATAGTTGTGGTTGAGTAGCCACTATTCTCAGCCGACCAGAACACTGATAAGAATTGATTCACCAGGAAATACGTCGACTTCCTCCACCCCACCTACTTCATAATCCGTCCTGTTTCCAGTCTGTCACTCCTCCTCGTGTTTGATATACGGCATCAGTTTACTGTTGCCGCAAAATTAGAGTCGCTTACACCTGAATAGTGGTTCCCAACCGGCCCCTAGCTGCCCATGCATTGCGATGATCACCCCATTCAGATAACCATTGACACAACCACAAACCATGGCGTGTCATACCCGTTCTCACCAGCTCATCCCTGGCTGGTTCTTATTTGAAACTTGGTTTCCTATTAGAATTCGCATACAATTAAACGCTCCATTATCTCACCAGACTGGCAAAATTATACAGCCGTACTTGTGTAACCAAAAGAGCATTCTCCATCATTGAAGCCTTATAGCTCTTTACATTTAATATGCGTTGTACTCTTGAGGAAGGTAAGAAGAACCTGGCCCCCTATAATTGCCAGCATCATGCTGCATCTTTGACGATTTGTCACAAATGCAGCACTCCTGCCAGCTACTGACCTGCATGCACTGCCCAGGCATTGAAGGTCAGGCGATAGTCCAAATACCACAATGTGGATGTGGAACTATCAGTATCTATCAATTTTATTTATCAAACCATTCATATAAACTCAAGTGAAAAATGCACTTAATGAACATATTCTTTCGAAGGATAACGAGAATTAATCACAACAATTCAGCAATATACTTTCTAGAAACCTGGTTTCTATTACTACTATCGAGTACTTAAAACTTATAACAACAGTAATTGAAAGGACATTACAAAAACAACTTAGCGCATAAACTTTTTTTACAGGATGATAATAAAAAAGAAGATCCAACAGTGGTACAGGAAAATCAGCAACTGCCTAAGCAACATGTTGAGTGACAATACTTGCTGATAAATGACGAGATGCCCCAACCTCACAACACGAAAAATGAACATGCCAGAAATAAATACCCTAGCGTTATATGCCCTTAAGCCCAAAGATTGAGTTTTGGGTTCTCAGCAAAACTACGAAGAATATCTCCACGCGTAACAATCCCAACAAGTCGCCCATCTTCCCTTGTAACTGGCATTGAGTCCACATGGTGAAAAGCCATCACCCGTGCAACCCGGCGGATATCACTCATGGAGTCAGTTGAAATAACCTCTTTCTGCATAACATCACGAACGGTCAGGGTAAGCTCGACTTCTACTTCATCATTAATCACATTAATTCGTCGCAATATGTCTCGATCAGAGAGTATTCCTGCCACCTGCTGTCGTTCTGAAACAATAACCAGTTGCCGAATACCTGCTCGCCCCAGTGTAGTCCATGCCTCTAGCAAAGAAATGTCAGCACTTATCGTAGTAACAGAGGTCGTCATTATCTGATAAATATGCACCAGTGGCTCAACCATATTTTCACGATTTGTTGCCTGCTTATAGGCTGCCAAAGCCTGATTGCCAGCAGTCTGACCTCCGGTTATGTCGGGGAAAGGAGTAGTTCTTCCTCCACTTTTTAACGGGGGAGCTGCTGCTGGCCGTTCAACTTTTCTCTCTTTCTCCAGCGCCTCCATTGGCCCCCGAAAGCGGATACCATCTAGATCATAGACATAAAACATGATGCATTTCCTTTGTTTCTTAGTGAGTGACCTTGCAAAGCTATTGCAGTATTAGGCTTACACGTTACTTTCCAACCAACATACTACTTACTTTTGATACCAGCTCGTCACCGCTAAATGGCTTCTGAATAAAATGTACAGTAGTAGAGACAACACCATATTGCCCCAAAACATCACTGGAATGACCTGACATGAAGAGTACTTTCATAGCCAACTTCCGCCTCACCACTTCATCAGCCAACATTTTCCCGCTCATGCCCGGCATGACGACATCAGTGACAATCATCGCTATCTCTTGCCTTTTTTGCTCAATGATCAACAGGGCCTCGGCTCCATTATCTGCAGTATACGTAGTATACCCTGCATTTGTCAGGATAGTTCGAGCAAGACTGAGTACAGCAGGGTCATCTTCAACGACCAGTATCACTTCATCCTTTACAGTGCTTACTGCATCCGACACTGAAGATGAAATTGCTACATCCGCATTCTCTGCTGTTACAACTTCAGCTTTGGGTAGATATACACTGAATTCAGACCCCACTCCGAGATTGCTGTCAACAAAGACATACCCTTTATTCTGTTTGATAATCCCAAACACAGTCGCTAAGCCGAGCCCCGTCCCCTGCTGCTTCGGTTTGGTTGTGAAAAACGGTTCAAACACATGGTTTTGCACATCAGTGGCCATCCCAATGCCACTATCCTGGAAAACCAGTTCTACCCACTCTCCAGGCCTCAGACTAGGGTGTTTACATACCGAACTACTCTCAACAAGGAAATTTTCTGTCCGTATACGTAAATTGCCACCATCCGGCATAGCATCCCTGGCATTCATTACCATATTGGTAACAACCTGTTCCAGTTGCGCAGGGTCTATTCGAACCGGCCAAATATGTTCCCCTAAATCAAAGCCAACGCTACAAATGTCACCAAGCATACCTTTCAGCCGGGTTCGACTGTTTTCGATCTCATAGTTGATATCTATCACTCTTGCCTGCGCAACCTGCTCACGACTAAACGTCAATAACTGTCCGACAAGCTTTGCAGCACTCCTGCCAGCAGAAAGTACCTTACGAAGATTTTCCTGGTTCTTGTCTTCTTGGGGAGTAGTAAGCTGCATAAGCTCAGTGTAGCCGTTAATCACTGACAGCAGGTTATTAAAATCATGTGCAATACCTGCTGTAAGAGTTCCTATAGTTTCCATTCTCTTGGCATTTTGTAACTGTTTTTCAAGACGTCCAGTTTCAAGCTCTTTTTTCCTCTGCTCCGTAACATCATGCCCTATACCTATTACACCGACAATTTCACCATCAACACTTTTAAGGGGTAATTTCGATGTAACCAATAACCGCTTATCGCCAGCAGGAGATGTCACACTTTCTTCTATATTTATGAAAGGTTGACCAGTTGTTATAACTTCTGCTTCATCTGTATAAAATTTCTTTGCCTGGCTAACAGAATAGAAGTCGCTATCAGCTTTACCCAGCAGCATGCCAGGATCATCAACACCCATCAATTGAGCTACAGCTTCATTACCGAGCAGGAATTTGCTTTCCTGATCCTTCACGTAAATATAATCTGGCAGATTATCTATAAGTGTGCGTAAGAGATTTCGCTCTTCAGCCACGACAATATCACCAAGCTTTTTCCTGGTAATATCCCAGAAGATACCGATTGTACCAACAATATTCTGTTGTGCATGATCGTAAAGAGGGGCCTTAATAACATGCACCCAGCCAGATGCTCCGCCTCCTTCATGCGTTTGCCATTGTTCCTCAATATTTTCTGTCTTGCCGCTTGTGATAATGCAGTTGTCGTCACTTCGATATTTCTCGGCAAGCTCTTTGGGATGGATATCGAAATCATTCATCCCTACCAGTTTCTTAAGCGATAGACCTATCCTCTGGCAATAAGAGACATTAGCATATACAAAACGACCACTTACATCTTTTGCGTAGACATTTAAGGGCAAAGACTCAAGAAGAGAGGAGTAGAAAGCAGAATCGGCCAGCAGATTTTGTTCGAGAGGTTCTTGCATTGTATAGTCTTCCTGCGGATATCCACAGCCCAAGGATATATTCCTGAGATCAGAAGCTCCTGCAAATCAATACATACAAACATCTGTTATGCAGTAACGGGCTTTTCAGGAACAGTAGAAAAAGCACAGCCCTACGTTATAATAATAAACACCAGTATAGTATCATGTAAAGAGGGAAGAAATTACAAGGAAATCTGCAAATTTTAATCAGCACGGACAGAACAGTCAGGGAATCTCGTAATTATCAACGGTACTAACCGGTTCTTACTATCGTAAGCCTGCCATCATCTGAGGTATTGCAGCAACTTTCTCTTTATCATTGCTGGAAAAACAGTCAACAATATGACCTCCAAACATTACTGCTATCCTGTCAGAAAGCGCCAAAGCTTCAGAGAGGTCACCCGTTACAAGAAGAATACCGGCCTGCTCTCGTGCTTTTAACAGGAGGTTCCATACATCTTCAGCTGCAGAAATGTCTAGCCCTTGCGTTGGCTGTTCTGCAACAATCAGGCGCGGCGCTCGATAAAACTCTCGGGCCAGTACCATTTTCTGCAAATTTCCACCAGACAACTGCCAGGCAAGCGCATTGAGGTTCGGTGGTCGAATATCAAACTTCACCAGTAACTCTTGAGCTTTACCTCTGGCCTTTTCTCTTTCAAGCCAGGGGCCTTTTACAAATCCCCCCCTCGTTGTAAGAAGAAAATTATCGAGGAGATCCAGACCCTGGCACGTTGCCAATCCTTGCCGATCTTCTGGAATATAGCTCAATGCCTGGTTCCAGGATCTGGTTCGGAAAAATTTCTGCCAGGTCATGCCTAATATTTTCACTGTCCCATCAGGTGGCTTTTGCAATCCACAAACAGCTTCAACAAGAGGTTTCTGGCCATTTCCTGCGACACCGACAACGCCTAAGATCTCACCTTTACGCAGTTCAAGGTTTGCGGATTTCAGTCGACCCAACTGCAGATTTTCTATTTTGAGCACTACTTGACGAGGTTCTGTAGGTTCCCTATTCACCTCCAGCAATACCTCCCTGCCAACCATACGCTCAGCCAATTCAGCTGTTGATGAAACCTCAGAGGTCGCGACAAGATCAACAACTTTCCCACGCCGCAGGATAGCAATATTATCAGCAGCCGCCATCACCTCTTCAAGCTTGTGGCTAATAAACACGATGGCCTTTCCCTCTCTCACCATTAATCGCATGGTATCAAACAAGGTATCGGCTTCAGCGGGGGTCAGTACGGCTGTAGGTTCGTCAAAAATGAGGTAGTTTGAACGCCGGTGCAGCAATTTCAGGATTTCCACCTGTTGCTTCTCACCCATAGCAAGGTCACGTATCTTGGCAGCAGGATCAATATTCATCCCGTATTTCTTGGCAAGGCTACGTACCTCTTCATGCATTTCCCTGGTCTTTAGCCAGAAACCACCTTGCATTCCAAGAAAAACATTTTCCGCTACACTCATGGCATCTACCAGCTTAAAATGCTGATAGACCATTCCAATACCGGCCTGTATCGCCTTGTCGGTAGAAGAAAACTGAACCTGCTCTTCGCCAACATAAATTGTCCCGGAAGAGGGTTGCAACTGCCCTGCCAGAATCGACATAAGCGTCGATTTCCCTGCACCATTTTCACCAAGTAGTGCCAGTACCTTTCCAGGTACTATCTCAAGGCTAACATCACGATTGGCATGCACATCCCCAAAAGATTTGGAAATATCCTCAAGTCGTATATGGGGCAGAGGCAAAACAGACATCCTTAACCTCTCTCCTGCCCGATAATAGGTGTAGCAAATTGAGACTCAGCATCCCAGGGGAAAAGAATCCATGTATCCTGACTCACTTCTGTAACAAAGGTGTCAACAAGTGGTCTTCCTGCTGGCTTGGCATAGACAGTTGCAAAGTGAGCTTTGGGAACCATTTCTCTTACTATCGTTGCCGTACGTCCGGTATCTACCAGATCATCAATGAGCAACCATCCTTCTCCGTTGCCATCAAATTTCTTTAGCATTTCGGCATCGCCCTTCTTATCTTTCCAGTCGTAACTGGAAATGCAGATGGTATCTACGAGATGAATATCTAGCTCGCGTGCAATAATAGCTGCAGGGACCATCCCCCCCCGGGTAATCGCTATTATGCCCTTGAAGTAGTCATGGCTCAGCAGTCGCCAGGAAAGGGCTTTAGAGTCCCTATGCAGCTGTTCCCAGGAAATAGGATAGGTTTTTCTGTACTGTTCATTCACCGACATATCATCCTCATCTATCTTGGAGATCCGTTTCCTTTACGTTTCCTGTCCCGGATCGCCCCTTGTGGTTAATCACCCGGAACCACCTAGTCTGCGGGTTCCACGTTTACCCCCAGAGCCGCTGGTTCCTCAGTGGCACCTTGTCTCCAGGAAGAAAATACCAGTACAACAATGGTCAATATATAGGGAAGCATCAACAACAGCGACGATGGCAGAGCTGTACCGGAAGCCTGCATTCGCAGCTGCAAAGCCATAATACCTCCAAAGAGGTACGCCCCGAATACTGCTCTTCCAGGCCTCCAGAAAGCAAAAATCACCAGAGCCACGGCAATCCACCCTCGCCCACCTGTGAGGTTATTGGTCCAGAGGTGTGTATAGGCAAGGGAAAGATAGGCTCCGCCGAGCCCCATAAAAAAACCACCAATTAAAATACCAGCCCAGCGATATCCCTGCACATTTAGCCCTGCTGCGGTAGCTGCAGCAGGATATTCCCCCGCAGCCCGTAAACCAAGTCCAAAGCGTGTTAAACTAAAAAATAACCACATGAGGGGTGGAATCAGATAGGTAATGTAAACCAGCGGGTCGTGATTAAAAAAAATCGGGCCAAAGAAAGGTATTGCCGAGAGCCCGGGAACAGGCATAGGGGAAAAACCAGGTGCTGATTGACCGACCAGAGAAGTTCCAAGATAATTAGCAAGACCGGTACCAAGTATGGTCAGGGCCAAGCCGGATACGACCTGATTCCCCTGAAACCAGAGACAAACGACTCCATGAACTGAAACGGCAAGAGTACCAGAAAGACCGGCGATAACAAATGCCAGAGAGGGGTTTCCCGTTATCTTGGCTACCACGAAACCGGTAAGTGCACCGATAATCATCACACCTTCGACACCAAGATTTAAAACGCCTGATTTTTCAGTAAATATTTCACCCAGGGTAGCATAAAGTATGGGTGTGCCAGATTGTACTGCTGCAGCCAGAAGGGGAATCAATATACTAAATTCCATCATTTAGCCTCCAGCTTTAAACGATAACTTGTGAACAACCCGCCAGCAAGAACGCTAATCAAGATAAGTCCCTCAATTATGCCACCAAAATCTGCTGGGACCTGTAGATCAAGCTGCAGGCTTTCAACTCCTACCCGTAACCCTGCGAGCAGAAAAGCTGCAATGCCAATAGCAAGAGGGTTGAGTCGAGCAAGCCAGGCCACCACAATGGCCGTATAGCCATAACCCACCATTATACTTGGCTGCAACCTGTTAACAGTTGCCGAGGCCTCAAGAAAACCGGCCCAACCTGCAAGGGCACCGCTTAGCGCCATCACCAGCACTACCAAATGGTTATAGGGAAGTCCTGCATATTTTGCAGCACGTACGGAGTCACCGCTTGCCTTCAGTTCGAAACCTATTCGGGTATAACGGAAAAACACCCAGATCAAAACTCCAAGCCCCAAGCAGTGAACGAGCCCCCAATGCACACTTGTTGAACCAATTTTACCAACAATAGCCGCATCAGAAAAAGTCGGAGTCATGGGAAATCCGAAACTGGTCGGGTCCTTCCATGTACCAAAAACCATATAGTCGAGGAAAAGAATGGCAATATAATTCATCATCAGTGTGACGATGATTTCATTGGTTTTCATATACTGCCGCAACAGGGCGGGAATCATTCCCCAGACTCCACCGAATACCATGGCCATAAAAATCATGCCTGGCAGAAGCAGGTACCAGGGCCATTCTGGGTAAGCCAGTGCCACCCAGGTTGCCCCCATGGAGCCGAGAGCGAACTGACCTTCAGCACCAATATTCCAGATCTGCAGACGGAAGGCGATTGCCACTCCGAGTGAGCAGAGAAAAATTGGAATGGCTTTAAGCAGACTGTCTTCAATAGCCCAGCGAGAACCAAACGCCCCTTGAAAAAGGGTAACAATACCCTCAACAGGGGGAGTTCCCCGCAGGGCGAGCAGAATTCCACTCAATATGAGGGAAAAGCTCACAGCCGCAAATAAAACAAGACAGGAGCGCCATCCAAGGGGCTCCTGTCTTTTCACTATCCGGATACGGATCATTTGATTTACTGCTCTACCAGTCGTGGAGAATTAATGTGAATTTTACTCGGTGGTTCCAACAACGCCGGCCATAAACCAGGTCATCCCGAGAAGATCGCCATCAGCTGCGCTAACCCCGGCAGCAATTTTCTCTGCGCCCTGTTGATCTTTGATCGGACCAGTGAAAATGTTCATTTTCCCCGCTACGATATCTGCCTTGGCAGCTGCAACTTTATCTTGCAACTCCTGTGGTACCATTGGACCGAAGGGAGCAAGATCAACGATGCCGTCAGCAAGTCCCGGCCAGGAAGAACCGGTCTTCCAGGTACCATTCTTTACACTTTCCACAACATTTACATAATATGGCCCCCAGTTCCAAACCGGTGCGGTCAAATGAGCCTTGGGAGCGAATGTAGCCATATCTGTATTGTAACCAATTGAATAGACGCCCTTCTCCTCTGCAGCTTCCTGCGGCCCAGGGGAATCCTGATGCTGAGCGATAACATCAGCACCTACATCGAGCAGTGACTTTGCAGCCTCTTTCTCAGTGGCAGGATCATACCAGGTTTTTGTCCATACGACCCTGACAGTAGCATCAGGATTAATAGACTGAACACCAAGAGTAAAAGCATTAATACCACGAATTACTTCAGGAATTGGAAATGCAGCGACATAACCGATGGTATTGGACTTTGTCATACCACCGGCCACGATACCGGAAAGATATCGCGCCTGATACATACGGCCAAAATAGTTCGCCATGTTATCTGCAGTTTTAAACCCGGAACAGTGCATAAAAGTAGCATCAGGGAACTGCTTTGCAACCTTCAGCATGGGGTCCATGTAGCCAAAAGAAGTTGCAAAAACTATATCATATCCCTTTCTGGCCATATTCAATATTACACGCTCAGAGTCCGGACCTTCAGCAACAGCCTCAACATAGGAGGTTTTTACACCATCCATCTTATCAATAGCCTGACGTCCCACTTCGTGAGCATAGGACCAGCCAGCATCACCAATTGGCGAGACATAGACAAAACCGACATTCAAATCTTTTGCGGAAGCAGTTGCGGCACAAAGCCCGATACCTGCTGCCAGAGCAAACAGTGTTTTTGCAAACTTCATGAGTTTCTCCTCTTTTTCATAAAATAACAGTGAGGTGTGAAGTGTAAAATGTATGAAAACCGCCTACGGCAGTCTCCCCGTACCTCTCACACCGCACACCTCATGTATAATTACAGTATTAACGATCCACACTCAGTCAAATATTACAAAACCTGTTTCAAAAAGAGTTTTGCTCTCTCTTCCCGCGGGTCTGTAAAGAAGTGCTCAGGTGTACCTACTTCAACCACCCTCCCCTCATCCATGAAAATAACCCTGTCAGCAACCTCACGGGCAAAACCCATCTCGTGAGTTACCACAACCATGGTCATTCCCTCGCGGGCCAACTGCTTCATTACGTCCAAAACCTCGCCGACCATCTCCGGATCAAGTGCTGAAGTCGGTTCGTCGAAGAGCATGATTTTCGGATCCATGGCAAGCGCTCGTGCTATGGCCACACGCTGCTGCTGTCCACCAGAAAGCCGCGAAGGATATTCCTCAGCCTTTTCCCCGATACCAACTTTTTTCAATAGAGCTCTGGCCTTTTCTTCTGCCACTTTTTTTGAGCGCTTTCGTACCCGCATCTGAGCCAGCATGACATTTTCTAGAACCGTTTTATGCGGAAACAAATTAAACTGCTGGAACACCATACCAACCTCAGCCCTGATATGATTCAGGTTGGTTTTCCTATGGGCCAGGTCAACACCGTCTATTACGATATGTCCGCTGTTGAAAATTTCCAAACCATTTATGCAACGCAGGAAGGTTGATTTACCAGAACCAGATGGCCCAATAATTACAACAACCTCACCAGCTACAACATCTACAGATACATCATCCACCGCTCGGACAGGTACGCCTCGGCCGGTGAATATCTTGGTCACATTCTGGGCTTTAATCACTGATTGCGAGCCTCCGTTCCATATAGAAAACCAGTTGCGACAATACGGAAGTGATAATCAGATACATGGCCGCGACAACCAGCCAGACCTCAAAGGTCGCAAAAGTACTGGTAATGATTTCTCGACCGGATTTGGTCAGGTCAGTAATAGCGATAACAGACACTAGGGAGGAATCCTTGATAAGACTGATAAACTGACCAGAAAGTGGCGGTAGAATACGCTTGAATGCCTGGGGCAACACAATATCCATCATCGCCTGAGGCATGGTCATACCAAGAGACCTTGCTGCTTCCATCTGCCCTTTAGTGATCGACTGAATACCCGCGCGGACAATCTCTGCCACGTAGGCGCCGGCAAACAGTGCAAGTGCCCCAATACCGGCAACATTTCGGCTGAGATCAAATACCGTTCCTATAAAGAAATACGCTATGAAGATCTGGACAAGAAGAGGCGTACCACGAATAACTTCGATGTACACAGCGGCAAGCATATTAACCGTATAGTTCTTTGAAACCCTTGCAAGGCCGGTAAAAAGACCTATAAAGAGAGCAAGAACACTGGAAATAGCAGACAACCACAAAGTGGTCCATAATCCTTTTAACAGGGGCCCAAGATGCCAGGCACTAGTGAAGCCGACAATATCACCTTCGAAAAGATCTTCACCTTCCTGAATTTCTATCGTTTTCGCATCTACAACAAGAGTTTTCACATCCCCCGTCTCCGAGGTCATGGTCACAGTCGCAGATTTCCCTTCATTCTTTACCGAAGAAATTATCCCGTCAAAGGGGATTTTGTGGACGTCCTCACCCTTATACATGAAGTATTGAGGAACCCGATACCATCGCCATTCATAATCGATCTTTTTTATGGACCCATAAATTGCTGCGGCCATCCCGATGAGGATGACCGCGAGCAGGATTTTCCAGGGCCACGTTTTCTCTGTGGCGTTCACTAGTATGATTTCCTTTGTCTATTACTGAATTTCCTTAAGCCATACATCACTTTTGAACCACTTTTGGTAAATCTTATCGTAGGTACCATCATTTTTAATCTGGAACATGAAGTTATTCAGCCAGTTCAAGAAATCTGGATCACCTTTACGGATACCCCAGGCCAGAGGCTCAAAAGTGAAGGCTTTGTCAAGATGGGTGACTTTGCCTTGTCCACGCTGGTTAACAGCAATAGCGTTGTACGGAAGGTCATAGATAAACGCATCGATCTTGCCATTAACAACTTCAAGAACGCCTTCCTGCTCGGTCTCGAAGCTGACATATTTAGCATTAGGAATTAAACGTTTGGTTGCCTGCTCACCGGTAGTGCCAAGCTTAGAAGCGACGGTGTATTTTGAATCATTAAGATCTTGATAGGACTTGACACCATCAATAACTTTATTGCTGACAATAACAGACTGACCGATCTGGATATACGGGGAAGCGAAGTTTATGGACATGTTTCGCTCTTGGGTTAGGGTCATTCCAGACATGATCACATCAAATTTGTCGGTCAGCAGTGCAGGGATGATGCCATCCCAGGCAGTGGAAACGAGCTCGAGTTCAACACCCATAGCTTTTGCCATACGCTTGGCCACGTCAACATCAAAACCGATAATTTCACCTTTCTGATTGGTAAGCTCAAAAGGCATGTAACCCGGCTCCATACCAACGCGAAGTTTGCCACGCTTGGCAATTTCGTCAAGGGTTCCCGCCATAGCAACAGCTGCGGTCAATACCATCGCCACCATAGCGGCCGCAAATAACACAGATAACTTTTTCATCCTCTTCTCCTCTTTTTCATGCTTTACGAATAAAAAAAGGGTCCACCACGACCCTTCACACCGCAAAATACCCTTAGTAGAACTTTACCTCATCCAGAAGCTCTTCTATCACCATTCTGGTGCTATCACACTCCGGGTTCTGGCAACAAGGGCGTCCATCAATAGGAAGATAGACAATTATTGTCTCCCAGCGTTTCGGGCATACAAACAGCACTGGTTCATTCTCACCACGCATGACTCAGCTCTTTCAGGCTGAGTTTGTAACTCGAAACACGGACTCTTCAATGATTCTTTTTAACATAGGAAACCTGGCAGGACAACTCTGTTTTCAATAAGACTGGATAAATTGAAAATGACAATTATGTCAATTTTCTTAATTTCATGACGGACTATCAGCAAGGAGAATTGTCGAAGAGAACGTATAAAGTCTGCTGACACATCTCCTGGTTAAAAATATCGACAAAGCTCTTTTTTCACCGTATCTTCACGTCCACATGACTCCCCCACACGCTGCCACGCTGTATACACTGATATTCACTCTGCTTTGCAAGGGATCAAGGTGCCGGCGCAGCCCCATGTTTGCAAACAAATTTGTGATATGGACAACTGAATGCCAACATTTCACTGCTGGCGTTCCTGGAATTGAGATTGATATACAAACATGCAAGCCACAAAAAACAAATCCGCTCTCTGGACCTATAGTGCTCTTCTACTTGCAATCATCTTCTGGGGTCTCTCATTTGTCGCGACCAAAGTGGCCCTAAAAAGCTTCACCCCGTTTTGCCTCATATTTTTCCGTTTCTTCGTTGCCTCACTATTTTTTGGCTGGCTCTTGCAACGTACAGGGTACCCAACGCTCAATCGCCAGAACCTGAAAGGCCTTACATTGCTGGCCATTTTCCAACCCGGACTCTATTTCACTTTTGAAACCCTCGGTCTACAGTACACTTCAGCCACGAAAACCTCACTCATCATTGCAACTATTCCCATTGTTGTCCTCTTTCTTTCCATTCTTTTTCTTAAAGAAAAGGTGCGTTGGGTGAATACGCTGGGCATAGTTATTTCGATAGTGGGGGTATCTTTACTGATATTTGGCTCTGACAATCAAGAAGCACTTGCTGGAGCCATCCTGGGGGACCTATTAATTGCCGGAGCAGTACTTTCTGCTGCAGTTTACATGATTATTGCCCGGCATCTTGGCCAAACCATCACCCCGATCCAACTGACCGGCATGCAGATTATTTTTGGAGCTGTCATTTTTCTCCCTGCCTTTCTCTATGATCTGCCGACAGTTAACTGGGGAGCTGTAACCGGAGAAGGTATTGCGGCACTGGTTGCTCTTACCATTTTTGCAACCATTGGAGCTTTCCTCTGCTACAATTATGCCTTACACCGTATTCCAGCTGCCAGGGCAGCCGTATGCTTAAATGGTATCCCCGTAGTCACCGCATTGGGAGCCTGGCTATTACTTGGTGAAACGGTTACACTTCTGCAACTTATTGGCGGAATTATCGTTCTAGCTGCTGTGGTTCTAGCCAACTACTCTCCTCCAAAACCACAACGCCTTAACAGGCAAACAGCAATAACTAAAAACTAAAGTCGGTGGAATGTAAGAGGTACTCAAGGAAAACGCTATGAAAACCACGCCCTTGCCCCTCAGGTATTTTCTGGTGGCGTAGGGACAAGGACGCGGGGAGGCGCTATGTATAGGGCATAAAAAAACCCCGAGACCAAAATAATTGATCCGGGGATGCCCTGTTCTATCCACTCAGATGGTTGGCGGGAATATCTGGTCCACGAATACTTCCCAGCACAGTCTCAGGTAGGTCTTCTGACTCTCCCGCTCATTCTACGACCTTCCCGCTTTCAACAAAGCAGTGGTACTCAAGGCAGAACAAGTTCCTTTGACCTGATTAGTTAAACCCTTGTCAAAGGCAGGATTACAGCGGCGGGCCCGTTCCGGATTTACACCGGATTCCCTCTTCATCCACAGATGTGGAACCTGATAACACTCTAATATTTGTACCTGCATGAACCATCTCTGTCAATACAAATCAATTATCAATCGACAATCCAATGACATACGCAGTACAGTTTTGCAGCGCAACATCCGACCAAACAGTGAATTCGAAGTCTCGCATTTTTTTCATCTAAAACCATTCACCATGCTGGACAGATCTCCACCTATCCAATAATGTATGCATACGTGTGTGGACACAAGAACCAACGAGGACCGTAATACCAAAACATAATGCAATACCATTATAGAGTTATCACCGAGAGAAGGAGCAGTACCTGATGAGTATAGAAACCGAATTATTAGCCAGGAATGGAAATCAATGTGAACTCTGTAATGCACCAGACAATCTGGCTGTTTATGAAGTTCCCCCCACCTGTGATGGCAACAGCGATCAGTGTGTTCTACTTTGTTCGACCTGCCTTGAGCAGATAGAATACCCCGAGAAAATGGACATATATCACTGGCGCTGCGTAAACGACACTATGTGGAGCCAGGTACCGGCTGTGCAGGTTATGGTCTGGCGCGTACTGCAGCGACTGAGCGCCGAAGGCTGGGCTCAGGATCTGCTGGGTATGCTCTACCTTGATGAAGAGACTCTCGACTGGGCTCAGGCAACAGGCGAAGGCAAACACGAGGATGAAATCGTTAAACATCTTGACAGCAACGGCACTCTACTTACCACGGGTGACACCGTCACACTGATCAAGGACCTGAACGTTAAAGGTGCGAATTTCACTGCCAAACGCGGTACTATAGTCCGTAACATCTCCCTTGTAGCAGATAACCCTGAACAAATTGAAGGTAAAGTTAGCGGCCAGCAGATTGTCATTCTCACCCAATTTGTAAAAAAAGCGAGTTGATAGGTACTACTGCAACAGGACAGCAGGCCGATCAGATACTACAAACCACATTTGCGGCATAATTCATGAATATTTCAATCATTCTCGCTCACCCAGATCCGGACAGCCTCAACCATGCCATTGCGTTTACAGCAATGGAGATGCTTCAACAGAACGGGCATAAGGTGCATTTTCATGACCTTTATGCTGAGAACTTTCCCGCCACCCTCCCGGCAGAAGAAATCTCTCGCGAAGTACCCCTCCCTCCTGAAATAGCACATCACTGTGATGAAATCGCAGACGCTGAAGGTATTATCATCATCCACCCTAACTGGTGGGGAATGCCACCTGCCATCATGAAAGGCTGGGTCGACAGGATATTACGCCCCGGTGTGGCCTATGAGTTTATTGAAAATGATAAAGGTGAAGGTGTCCCGAAAGGTCTATTGCGGGCAAAAACTGCTATGGTATTCAACACTTCAAACACGGAAACAGAACGCGAGAAAAACGTTTTTGGTGACCCTCTTGAGACCATCTGGAAAAATTGTATCTTCGATTTATGCGGCTGCACTACTTTCTACCGCAGGATGTTTAACATTGTTGTCATCAGCAGTGAAGAAGAACGGAAGTACTGGCTACGTGAGGTGAGCCAGAATATTCAACAGCATTTCCCTGCATAATATTTTGCATCCCGACAGATTTCTCCAAAGGCAAAACAGACTATGCGTATTCGACCATTCAACAGTACTGACCAAGAAGCGGTCATTCAACTCTGGAAGCGTTGCGGGTTAGTGGCTGACCACAATGACCCGCAAAAAGATATTTCCAGAAAGCTTGAGGTCAACCCTGAGCTCTTTTTAGTCGGGGAGCTAAACGGGCAACTCGTCGCCTCAGTTATGGGTGGATATGAAGGCCATCGCGGCTGGCTTAATTATCTTGCCGTAAGCCCTGAGCAGAGGAAACAAGGCTATGGCAAGAAAATGGTCGAGAAAGTTGAGCAACTCGTCCTCCAACGTGGCGGACCAAAGATCAACCTGCAGATACGATCCAGTAACACGTCTGTCATTCGATTTTACCAATCATTGGGATATACGGTTGATGAGGTTATCAGTCTTGGGAAGCGGCTTATTAAAGATTAACAAATAGAGCAGGAGGTTCTTATGGCAGAGCTCATTGACAAACACCACTTCGAGGAACTGACCCAACGTGACCCCCATGAAGTCTGCATGCGGCTGTCATGCAGCTTTGATGCTGCCCGCAACTGTTATGAGCTGCCCATTTGGGGAAATACCTACGCCATATATCCCACTACCAGAAAAGTAGAGTGCACGACCCTAAAGAAGCAACCCCATGAGTATTTCTCACTTTTTGCTGTCCATTATCTTCTCACAGCTAAAAATATATTATCTGCGAACCAGTGGATATCAGAAAAAGACATGCCTGGAGGCGTAACCTTTTTCAGGGGACCACACGAAATTCCCACCAGGTTAATTACCCAAAAAGTTGGGGATTCCACTGAAGATTTCCAGGAGCTGGCCCGGAAACACAATGGCCTCCCTCTGGATATGGCTGATACAGCCTGTATCTTTCACATTACAGACAGAATCCCGGTGGCAGTGCTCTACTGGGCAGGAGATGATGACTTTCCTGCCGAATCAAAGATCCTTTACGACAAGACGCTGACCGAACACTTTGCCCTTGATATCGTCTTTGCCCTAGCAGTAGGCATCTGCGAAGAACTGGGAAGACAATAGTCTCCGCCTTGCCTTAGTCTGTCCCTTTATCTGTTTTGAGCCTGCCCCCATAGTCTCCATAATTGATTTGGATTTCCGCTTCATTATGCGATAAAATAGGATATACGAAATGTGGCTGGTGCGCCGAGGACTCTTGCAAAGGGGCCTTTTAGTATAAAGAGTCTCTTTCAGCTCTTATGATGACCTTCGGTAGAACATCAGATTCTTCCAATATCTGCTACCATGCCTGAGAAATACATCCGCAGATTATCCAACAACATATCCTTTCGCATAGCTCTGCCGGCATTTCTCACTATCCTCCTCTATATCACTTCCATATTTTTCATTCTTCTTCCGCAACTTGAACAAAGCTTTCTGAGTAGAAAGCAGGAAACCATAAGGGAACTCACCGAAACAGTCTGGAGCCTGCTGGAATCTTACTACGAACGAGAATTTTCAGGTGAATTAACCAGAGAAGATGCCCAGAAAAGAGCTGTTAAGCGCATCCAGCAGCTTCGCTACGGTACAGAGCAAAAAGACTATTTCTGGATCAACGATATGCATCCCATACTCATCATGCACCCGTACCGGCCAGATCTGGAGGGAACAGATGTTTCTAACTTTCAGGATCCTAACGGGAAATATCTTTTCAATGAATTTGTAGAGGTTGTGCGGAAGAGTGGCGCTGGCTACGTTGAATATATGTGGCAGTGGAAAGACAACCCCGTTGTTATAACTGCCAAATCCTCGTATATCAAAGGTTTCACACCGTGGGGCTGGATCATCGGCACGGGCATGTATATTGATGACGTTCATGCAGAAATAGCTGCAATTCGTAATAAGCTGAACATAATATCAACCGGCATTCTCTGTATTGTTTCACTCCTTGCAATCTATTCAATCCGACAATCCATGATGGCCGACAGGGAGCGACTCTCCATTTTCAATGAACGTGAAATTCTCATGAACTCGCTTGAGCAGAGTAATGCACGCTTTCGCAATCTTATTGAAACAACAAGTGACTGGATTTGGGAGTCAGATAAAAACGGGAAATATACCTATTCCAGCCCTCGCATTCTAAACCTGCTCGGCTTTAATGCAAATGAACTCATAAATAAAAGTCTGATGGATATAGCTACACCTCGGGCCAAATCACTACTTTCCACCCAATACAAGCAGTTGTTAGAGAGCAGAAAACCTTTTAATGGATTTGAATGTACCTGTCTTGGCAAAAGCGGTCAGGTAGTGGTACTCGAAAATAACGGTGTCCCCATCTTTGATGCCGAGGACACTCTCCTCGGCTACCGTGGGATAGCCCGGGATATTACTGAACGTAAAATTGCCATGGAAGCCCTGAAAAAAAGCCGTGATGATTTGCACTCAAGCCTTGAAGAGACGGTGACATCTCTTGCCTCCACTGCGGAAAAACGTGACCCGTACACTGCAGGCCATCAGCAGCGTGTTGATCGCCTGGCCTGTGCTATTGGTAAAGAACTTGGGCTTTCGGATCAGCAGTTAGAAGGGCTCCATATAGCATCCCTTCTGCACGACATCGGTAAAATCACCCTGCCATCAGAATACCTGGCAAAACCGACCAAACTTTCCAGCGAAGAACGTGCCATTATCAGGTGTCACACTGAAGTGGGTTATGATATCTTAAAAAACATCCACTTCCCATGGCCGGTTGCTGAGATCGTTTACCAGCATCACGAGCATCTTGATGGCACAGGTTACCCTCGAGGACTAATAGACAGCGAAATTCTGCTGGAAGCGAAGATTCTTGCAGTAGCCGATGTGGTGGAAGCCATGTCCTCCCATCGCCCCTATCGACCTTCGTTAGGGATTACACGAGCACTGGACGAAATTCAAGAGGGCCGGGGAATACTGTATCACCCTCAAAGTGTTGATGCCTGCCTGCACCTTATTCTCGAGAAAAAGATTGAATTTTTCTCCGAGGACTGGTGCCCTGTGTTCAGTTAATTCCAGAGGGTATTGGGTTTACAAACTTGATCGTATTCACTTATATCTTTATTGATAGAGGCATACATACATCTTGCAAGGGATTCTATAGAGTGTTCTTTCACAACATTCCCACCTAGAAAATTAAATCGATACTGCTTGCTCCCAACTCTTCTCAATGTAGTAAAGAGCGGCCTGATCCCGGAGAGTATTTCGCCAGTTTCATAGAGAACAACGATTGAGTTTTTATATTTCCCATAATTCTCCCCACCGAAAATTCTAGGTGACGGATCAAAAGCAAATGCATCCACATCCGGATTGGATATCGCTACATGGATAGCTAAACCACCACCCAGGGAATGTCCGATTGTCATGATTTTTCTATCAGGGTACTCCGCCAGTACTTCTCTAAAAACAGTATCAGCGTCAGCATATTGCCCATGGGCATCGGTATCAACATTTCCATACCGCCAGTCTTTGGCATCATCGGTTCCTCTAAAAGCGATAACTACCTCCTGGTCATCCTCTGACAGGTAGACGTCGGCACTAAACCCATACTTACTGACAATACGACGAATTCTCTGCCAGCCCGGAACGTGTATTTGCCACTCCTTGTCATATGCATTTGCACTCATTATGGCAAACGGGTACACCTCACGGGATACCGCATCCAGCACCTTCTGATCCTGAGTAATGACACCAAAACGGATATTGTAATCACATTTACACTCTGTCAGGCTTGTTTTGTCTTCAAGCAGAACTCGAATATCCTGCTCTTTTGGTACCGCCACCTCCTCATGAATCGCAGCACTGGAATGTTGTGGCGAAGATGTATTCTTTGACGAGAAACATCCTGTAAGCAGCAAAGCAGAACTAACAAGCGCAATCAATATGCCACCTACGATTCTCATGGTAAAATCCCTTACATTTAGTGGTATCTGACAAAACAATTTCACGCCATCAAACAACGTTCGCTCAGCTATTCTAAGTCGATAGCTCGAATAACTTTTTCTAAAACCTCAATTTCACGCGCATGCCGTTCCCTGGCAGACTCATTATGGGCAGATTCATATTGACTGACAACCCCGCTGAGTTCAAGACTTACCCAGCCTCGAATCATGGTATAGTAGCGACTATCCTGACCATATTGTATTAGTGTTACGAGTGAGGTTTCTGCTTCAGGATGTGATAATGCGAGTTGAATTGATTTAACCATCTCACCAATCAAGTACTCCTCTGATTGCAGCAACTCCTCAAGACACTCCCTTTTTTCGGCATGAACATTCAAGCTCCAACACACCATTACTATACAAAATACACTACTAACCCTACGAAAAAATCGTTTCATAAAGACATATTGGAAATACTAATGGTTACCCAGCAGTCGTTCTTTTAATGAATCAAAAACACCAAGCACCTTTCCTGCTGACTTTTCCTGTTCCTGGTAAATCACATCTATAGACGTAAACGGATCGTTATCCGGGTTGCTAATATAATCTCGAATTGCCGCAAGTTTTCGAACAATTTCGACTTCTGCCTGTTGCCGAAGCATGGATTTGAGACGAATGATTCGTTCCTTAACCACCTCATCCCGCTCGTTAAGCTGATATTTTCGTAACTTGTATTTAATACGGAGATCAATGAGTTCAACCAGCATTTTTTCATACTCATCACTTAGCCAGATCGTCTCAGGAACCAGCTCACCGAAATAGGTAACTGCCAGAATATCTTTATTCTGGCTCCAGTAACCGAGCAGAAAATCAATCTCCAGACTTCTGTAATTCTGTCTCGGCATATACATCCTGCGCAAATACTGCAGGACCTTCTCCGCTTTTTTCTTCTGACCACCAATTATAACTGAGCCGCCGATCTCAGCACTGGTGACACCTTTAGTCCAGGGCGCACCGGTAATACCAAAATCGTTGTAGATGGGAATATGCAGAATAGCTGACAGTGTGTTCAAGGCTAACGCATAACCAGCCGAGGGGCCTCCCACATTATATGACGCAGAAAGCAGCTGGTGGTGGATAGTGTACTTCCCCAGGAACTCACCAAGCAACTTGACCATACTCACCTCAGGAGCCAGTGCCTGAAAATAATTTTTAACCAGTGTCAACGCCTCCTGAGCCGACTGCTGCGTCATCTGCACAGCCATCTCCATCTGGGCGCCCTCACCGCCTGAAGCCGAAACTGCGCCGGTAACCAGCACTTTCTCAGGTGAAAGGCTATACGTGAGACTGGTCGCAATAGGAAGCAGCACGCCTTCATTTTCATTGGCTCCTACGCCAACAATAAAGCCTTTTTGCGGCTCTCGGCTCAGTTCCGTCTCCAGATAATCATCAAGCTCTACCTTGCCTTTTCTAGTCGGACTCTGGGATATCTCCTTCCGGGCATTTTTCAAATGCGACTCACAAAGTGGGTAGTCGACATCAGTAGCAATCGCCGCAAATCGGGTAAGAACCTCATCATATTTTTTGAGAAACTGGGCAGGAGATTCCTTCAGATCTTGTTTCAACGCATTATCGCCGCCCAGCGCTTCAAGGATACCGACCAGCGTCTTGATATTGAATTTTAAAAACTTCTCTTGTTTTTCTGTCGATAAACTTGAGATAGTTCTGAATTTTTTCAGAACCGTTAACTCGGTAGAGCGAAGTGCCAATGCCTTCTCAACAAAGGCTGAAAAATCAGCAGGCGTGTTACAAATTCCTTTTGCAGATTCAATCACATTATCTGCACCGAACCCTTGAGCCACCGGAATATTATGCAGTGCAGCACCTATAATGCCATGTATATCACGCCTTCCCAGCTGACCGGAGACCTCAAGGACTTTGAGTCTTTTGGAACGAATAAGGGCAGGATCAAGCAGATCGAGACGATTCGTGGTAAGTACCGTCAGCACCTTGGCCAACGGTTTCTCTCCATCGATAATTGAGAGAAACTTATTGGTCAGGCGGTCTGATGGAGAACCACCGGTAGCAGAACGTCTGGGTGCCAGGGCATCACCTTCATCAAAAAAGACCACTACCGGCGCAATCATTTTGGCGATATCATAGACCCTCATCAGATTTTCAACCGTACCATCAATGGGATTCATGGGGTTATGAAGAGTTGACGGACTGGCACTGATATCATGAATCTTCTTATTTTCACTGAGCCAGCTTCGCACCAGAAAGGTTTTTCCTGAACCCGGAGGACCATTGAGAACTACACCTTTTTCCTCGTTCACGTTGTAAAGCAAACAATTGTTAGCCATCTCAGAAAAGGTATTTTTAATATCACCCACGTAATCGTCCCAATGGGCAGTCCGGTCTATCCTGTTCACTACTTTTTTAAACAGATCACCGAAGGCATTTCTGGCTACCATTTCAAAGGCATTTCGCACCAGTAAACCATCATCCATGAACCGCGAATGAAATTCACCCTTAATATTGACAATAAAACCGACCAGTTTACGCACATAGGCAGGAGTAACGTGAAGTGAGCGTTCGGAAAAAACATTATACACCTTGCCCACAGCAATCATCAGTTCTTCAGGTGTCAACCACTGAATTGACGGGTGATCAAACTGTTTTTCCTTTTCCACCACCCGGATATTATGGCGCATCAACTCAATACGCACTATCTCCCGCATGTTACTCTTATTCTGCCAATAATCAGAAACATCGATTACCATTCCTTTTTCGGCAAAACGCCGGTAAATGGCGTTATCGAAAACCTCAGGCTGATCTGAGGTAGCGACCAGCACACAATCACGACTCCCGTTAATAATCTCGTCTATAATAATATTTGAAGTGTCAACAAGAGTACCCTGCTGTCGCTCTACACCACCGCTTGCCCCACTGGTGCTTTCTTTTCTGGCAAAGGCACTGTGTGCCTCCTCAAGATGCCGGACAGCGGGTTTCAGAGGGTTGCCAAAGGCCTTCTTCAGGTAGTTCCCTGGTTCCCCTGCCAGGGAGGTCTGAAAATCATTGGGCGTGATTTTGGCATAATCGATCACGATAGATTGTTCTTCCAGGTCACTCAAATTTCGAGCAATACGTTTCTTAAACAGGAAGCTGACCAACAACGTCCTTGAGAGAGTCTGATAAAATCGTAACTGCTTTCGCCGATGCATCTCCTCGGCAAGTTCAGGAGCAACCTCCTCAAGACTCTTCCAGAAAGGCATATTGGCCATAACTTTGGCTTTCTTCAGGGAAAGATCTATTTCCGGACGGACTTCATTGCCAAAAATAATCTGTTCAATGGCCCTGACTGCAGTCGCCGACTTTCCACTACCACTTGTTCCAATAAAGAGAATGAGCGGAGCCTGAGGTACATCTGGATCTGCCATATACTCTTTTCTGATATGTGCCCGATAAACCTTCTCAAAAATTGTAGCCAGTTCCTCAGGTAAATGCACATCGTTGAGCTCTTTATCTAGCAGGGAAACAAGAAAGCTCCTGTCACTTGAAGAAATTTCTTTCTCAAGAATGGCATTCCAGGCTTTTCGTGGAGATGCCTGTCCGGAAACCTCAAAGCGTTTCTGCCAGTCAGTAATTATCTCCGGGTCCCGAAGTATAGAAAAGCCCTCCTTGCGTCCTGGGTGAAACACCCACTTTGACAGCAACCGTAACCTCCTTAGCAATTCTGAAGGTGGTTTATACTGATTAAGCCGAGCCCGCATAAACTCCTTGGTCTCAAACGGCCATGTTGCAACAATCTCCTCCATCTCCCCTATCCGTTTTTCCGGCAGGCAAATATAACTGATTTTTTTCGTAAATCTACGAGGCATATGAGCACCGGTGGCTATGGTTTAGGAGGCTGAGCTACTTCCACTGATCTCCGCATTGGGGGCAGGGTCACAGCCGGTGCGGAATCACTGTTTTGAATAACAACAGTATTCTGGCCAGTCTGGTTCTTTTCATATGCAGACGCCCATTTCTGCTGATCCAGAAAGTCGAGCAATGCCTTATCGGTACTCCCATCTGGCTGCCCTACCTCTTGCAACAGTCTGCCGACCCCATCCACATAGGCAGCATAGAGTTTCCGAATGCGGCTAGCCTCCTGATCTGCTGCGTAATTTTCCGCCTCAGCAATAAGTTCCCTACGCTTCTTTTCCTCCGATGCCTCTACCAGTTTATCCCCGAATCTGGTCTCTTTTAGTACAAAACTGATAACCTCAATACCGTACTTCTGTTCCAACGTTGGGCCACCCTCATTTATAGACCGGCTTTTGAGTGCCTTGAAGATAAGCTCACGAACCTCCTGTCGATTACTGATAAGCGCTGAAACAGTTTCCGACTGTAACAAATCTTTTACAAGTCCATCATAGTCGCCTTGCAGCAATATCATCGGCTGCAAATTTTCAATAGCCCAGGTATCAAGGTTTCTAATTCGATAGGTCAATAGTGCCGAAGTCCAGAGCGTTACATTTTCTTTGGTAATAATACGCATTGGCTCATTGCTGCCACCAAGAAAAAGTGTCTGATTCATAAGCGTCACTTCCTGCTCTATTCTGGTGAAGAGTGGAAGGCGCACATGCCACCCAATATCGGTTATCGCTTTACGATTCCCGCCAAGCATTTCAAGAACTACAGCGTAATTCATTTTTACTTTGAAAATAGTCCTCGAAGCGTATAACCCGGCAATGAGACTGTAAACGATGACGATAACCAGCATAGACAACAAAATGAGGCGCCCCATACGGAAAACAAACGCCCGTTGAATAAAATTCCATACCGGTTTCTTCTCTGACATAGCGCCTCCCTTACTTCGAAAAATATGATTAGTCCTGTCAACTCCGGTTAATACCTAAGACATCGACTGCATATAAAAGAGATATAACGGCTGTAAACACAACACAGAGACAGAGACTTTGAACGGCAACGCTGTGCTTGTGAAACACCGATCATACGTCTGACTGAGAATAAAAAACGTCAGGCGACCACCCTGATGTCTGAAATATACATTTTATGGGAATGTGAAATAATTGAAGCGACTGTAAGATGGACGCTTCTACTAGAGTATAGGAAACACGCCCTATCTGTCAAATATGATATCCCATATAGACCAGAAAAAATTCCATCCTCACATGCAACATCAATACGTTACTAGACCAGCGAGGTTAGTTATGTCGTAGCTCGATGCTCCAATCACCAACAAACCGGAAAGGTGTTTAACTCTCCACAGGTCTTCTGTAAAGACACCTGAATCCAGGTTATCATTCTGTCGCCCATCGACAAATGCCTTCCGCATTGCTATCATTTGACTAGGCTCAGTAGTGACAAAGAAGCGAAATAATATATGGGAACTCATCCTTTCAACCATAAGGAACAACAATGGATTCAACAGCTATTTTTCAACAGGCACTTAAATACGAAGAAAAAATTCGGGATCTATACCGTTCTGCAGATACCATTGTCGATGATGACCGCGGTAAAGCAATTTTCCGGGCATTAGCCAATGACGAGCAATCACATATAGACTTTCTTCAGTACAGCCTGAGCCAATTGGAAAAAGATGGTGCCATAGATGCATCAAGGCTCACCAGCCCGCTTCCTGCTGCCAGTCAGATCGAGGCCAAATTTGAAAAGATGAAAACAAAAATTCCGGAACGGATGCTGGGTGACATCAAAACAGTCCTGAACAGCGCACTGCAGCTTGAAAAAGAGACATCTGCGTTCTATGCAGATGCCTGCACCAAAACAACAGGCGAAATCAAAGCCGTTCTTGAAATATTCCTTGAAATTGAACAACGCCACACTTCACTTGTTCAACTGGAGCTTGACCACGCTTCAGGTAGCGGCATGTGGTTTGATTTTATGGAAACAAACATGGAAATTGAATAGGCAGTATAAGGTGGTATTACCAACTGCCCGTACCGGCCCAAACGGTTATCCCCATATCCATACTTTCAGCTACCATTACCGCAAAAAATATGGAGAACCGGTCGGGAAGATTCCTATCGACACAGGACTACCCTGTCCAAACCGAGCCAAAGGGGGCTGCATTTTTTGCGGCCCCGCGAGTTTCACTCCAGGATATCTTGACAAAAATGATGATACCATGGTGCAGGTGGCTCGCGGCAAACAGAATATTCTCAAAGGAAGATTCAACAAGTATTTAGCCTATTATCAGCAGGAAACCTGCACTGTACTACCTGAAGAAACGTTGATTTCTCAGCTGGAAACGATTCTTGTTGACAGGGATTGCCTCGGTGTCATCCTCTCCACTAGACCGGATCATCTACCGAATCATTTCCTTGCAGGGCTTACAGAACTAATACGATCTTCAGGCAAGGAGTGTCTCATAGAAATTGGATTACAGAGTGTACATGAACGTAGCCTGAAGAGATTAAACCGTAATCACAGCTTTGCTGATTTTTGCGATGCCGTTCAGCGTATCAAAACAAAGACACCTTTTGAAATAGGGGCCCATATGATATTCGGCATACCCGGCGAAGATCAGAATGACATGCTCCACTCTCTCATCACTGTATGCCAACTCGGCGTTAATGCCCTAAAATTACACCACTTACAGGTCGTACGGGATACACCTCTACACAAAATGTACGAACGTGGGGAGGTCACGCCATTCTCACTGGAGGAATACCTCGGATTTCTCATGCAAGCACTGCCGCTGATCCCTGCCTCAGTTACTCTCCATCGACTGTGGTCCACCTCTCACCCAGACCTGCTTGTTGCCCCCAAGTGGAACATTCTTGCCTCCGACTTGAGCCGAAGGCTTGAGAAAGAAATGGCATCACTATCTCTTTGGCAAGGCCAGTACGCTGATAACAGCATGAGTAAATCATAACAATGACAGTAACCACCTGTGAAGTTGTACCATTAAAACGTTGCTATGATACGCATCATTATTTACTGTCTATCTCAAACCAGAATAGCTTTTAGCTGCATTCGCGCCCTTCCATCCTCCGCTGAAAAGGAGAAAACATGACTACAAAGATTTTGGTACCCATTGCAGACGGCATTGAAATGATAGAAGCTCTTAGCATTGTAGATGTGTTCCGACGAGCCGGGGCAACGGTTGATATTGCGTCAGTACATGAGCTCATCATCACCTCATCGCACAACGTAAAGATTCATGCAGATAAACTCATCGATGACTGTAAAGATGAAAATTATGACCTTATAGCCGTTCCAGGGGGTATTCCTGGCGCAGAGCACCTAAAGAATTCAGCCACTCTGATAGAAATATTGAAAAAACAGAACGAGGCCGACAAACTTTACGGAGCAATATGTGCCTCACCGGCAGTCGTACTAAAAGAGCATGGCCTTCTTGATGGTAAAAAAGCAACCTGTCACCCCCTGTTTTTCGATAAACTAAATAGTGATCAATCTTCAGAAATGAAGGTCGTTTTTGATAAGAACTGTGTAACAAGCCGAGGCGCTGGCACATCGGTCCAATTTGCGCTGGAACTACTCGGGATACTGATGGGTGACGAGAAAAAGCAGGAGGTGGCTAACGGAATGGTAGTCACACTAGACTGATCTCTCCCTTTCGGCTAAGTACCGATCAATGAGATTATGCAGGTAGAGCAACATTGCATGCCTCTACCTGCATTTAGTGCAATGGGAGTGTTCTTTAACCTCTCCTCATGAGCAGAACATTTCACCTTTCCAAGCAGAAAAGTACCACAAGTGCCTAACAGCTTCTTTGTCGCACCATGTATTTCTCCTAACAGAAAATACATTGCCAGCCTCCCTTTTTGCAGATTCGAGATTGGCTCCTACCTGTTGTGAGAATGATACACATTAATGTACTGCAACATATTGATCTCTATTTCAAATTGTAGTACATTTCCAGTATTCATAGCGGCTTGGTAGACTTGGAAGTTCACAGTAGTAGTTCCTTCCCAACCCTTAGAGGTATATATGTTTGATTATTTCTTGCAGTTAAGCCCTGTAACTCAAGCGCTCCTCGCTACACTCTTCACTTGGGGAGTTACTGCTGCTGGTGCTGCTCTGGTTTTTGTGAAAAAAGAAATCGATCAAAAATTGCTGGATTCCATGCTCGGGTTTGCAGCTGGAGTAATGATTGCCGCAAGCTTCTGGTCACTGCTCAATCCCGGTATAGAAATGGCAGAGCAGATGGGTCAAACACCATGGCTCACTGCAGTTGTGGGTTTTATGGCTGGTGGTATTTTCATGCGCCTTACAGATAAATTTTTGCCTCACTTACATCCTGGCTTACGCATGGATCAGAGTGAAGGAATCAAAACATCCTGGCAACGCAGCACCCTGTTGGTTCTGGCAATTACCCTCCACAACATCCCTGAAGGGTTGGCAGTTGGCGTAGCCTTTGGTGCCGTTGCAGCCGATTTACCATCAGCCACAATAGGTGGAGCCATAGCCCTTGCCATAGGCATTGGCATCCAGAACTTCCCAGAAGGTACAGCCGTTTCCATGCCTCTACGACGAGAGGGTATGAGCCAGAAGAAAAGCTTTTTAATGGGCCAGGCCTCTGGCATGGTAGAGCCAATTGCCGGAGTATGCGGCGCTTTATTTGTTTTGCATATGCAACCGATTCTCCCATATGCCCTCTGTTTTGCAGCCGGAGCTATGATCTTTGTAGTGGTTGAAGAATTAATCCCCGAATCTCAGCGAATAACTGCTAATATTGACACAGTCACCATGACTACCATGGCAGGTTTTTCTGTGATGATGCTTCTAGACGTTGCACTTGGATAGCACTTTAGTCCTCATAATTTGATCTGGTTTTAACAGGAAGTGCCCCAATATAAGTTTTTGTATTGCTTACTCATGAATTGCCAGTTGCCAATTGGCATTATACGTTGAAAGCACATGTTCACTGAACATGTAAACAGTAACTCACTCTATTACAGGGAGAAACCATGTCCAAAACCATCGATAATCTGAAAGCTGCTTTTGCCGGAGAGTCACAGGCCCGAAATATGTATACGTTCTTCGCCAAAGTCGCCCGCAAAGAAGGGTACAATTATATCGCTGAACTCTTTGAAGAAACTGCAGCCAACGAACAGCGTCATGCAAATGATCATTTCAAAATGCTTAATGGCATAGGCGATACCGCTGCCAACCTGCAGGAAGCTATTGATGGCGAAAATTACGAAACAACCAGCATGTACCCAACCTTTGCCAAGGAAGCAGAGGAAGAAGGTAACATGGAAGCAGCCATTCTTTTCAGGCAGATCGCTAAAATCGAAGCAGACCACAGAGACCGCTATAAAAAATGTCTTGAAATGGTGAAAAACGGCACCGTTTATAAACGTGAGCAGCCAATCAAATGGAAATGCAGCGTTTGTGGATTCACCCATGAAGGGAATGAGCCACCACCGAAGTGCCCAGCCTGCAAGCATCCAAAAGAGTATTATCAGCCGGCCAATATGGATATTTAAACCATCCGATCTAAGGCGATACCACTACGGTATCGCCTTTTACATTGTCAGGGAGGGTAGATAATGGCTGTTTATCTCTGCACGGTATGCGACACGGAATATAACGAAGGCCAACAACCTGTAAGCTGGAATAATCTCCCCTCGGACTGGCTCTGCCCCGTATGCGACTCCGGCAAAGCATTCTGGAGAAGAGTCGGCGCCGAACCTGATACATTTTTAGACACCGAAGAAACGACAAAAGAGACCAGCCTGGTTTTCGAGCCGCAAAAAACCACAGACAGCCATGAAGTCTATCTTACCGATATCGACACCATGGCCGAAACAGGCCAATCAATTATTGAGCCGATGCAGACCATGGCAAGCGTCATCAACTGGGACGATATACTTATCCAGGGTGCTCAGTTATCACGAATCCCCTTAAACCACGCCGACCCTGTCGACACAACCACCATCATAGGTCCTAACGCTGCCAAGCCTATGACTCTGGCCACTCCCATATATATTAGCCACATGTCGTTTGGGGCGTTATCCAAAGAGGCCAAAATCGCCATAGCTCGTGGCAGTAAGAAAATGCAGACGGCCATTGGTTCCGGAGAAGGAGGTATTCTTCCGGAGTCGCATCAGGACGCCTATAAGTACATCTTTGAATATGTTCCCAACCGTTACAGTGTCACGGAAGAAAATCTTCGTTCAGTGGACGCTATTGAGATAAAATTTGGTCAATCTGCCAAACCTGGTATGGGTGGTCATCTACCAGGTGGCAAGGTCACTAAAGAGATAGCTGGAATCAGAGGTTTCGCTGAAGGTGCAGACATTATCAGCCCTGCCCATTATGATGATATAACGAACAAAGACCAGCTCAAGGCCAAGGTCGATTGGCTTCGTGAAGTATCTGGCGGAAAACCTATCGGCATCAAGATTGCCGCAGGCCACATAGAGGCAGACCTTGATTTTGCTCTCTATGCAGGGCCCGACTTTATAACTCTGGATGGTCGGGCAGGAGGAACAGGTGCCTCCCCAAAATATGTGAAAGGTTCTGTTGGAATCCCTAGCCCATTTGCAATTTATAGAGCAAAAAAATATCTACAGGAACGCAAGATTTATCATGTTTCGCTCATCTGTACCGGTGGGCTCCGTATATCTTCTGACTTCGCAAAAGCCATCGCACTAGGAGCCGATGCAGTGGCCATCAGCACCAGTGCTCTGATTGCTATTGGTTGCAGGCAATATCGTATCTGCAACACCGGTAAATGCCCAATGGGCATCGCCACACACGACCCAGTCTTACGGGATCGACTGGATATAGACCATGCCGCAAGGAGGCTGCATAATTTCCTCCAGGTTTCCACCAATGAACTGAAAGATTTCTCCAGGTTGACTGGTAATAAAAACGTTCACGACCTCTCCATACGCGATTTACTGACGACTAACTCTGAGATTTCAAACCACACCACCATCAGGCATGTATAAACCATACGAGCGTCATTTCGTTGTTACAGAGTTTTCAATGGAGTTTTAGTGCCTTAGAAGGCTACTCCATTACAATGAGCAAAACGACAAAAACGTACTTCATACTTCCAGCACAAGGAGATAAACATGAGTGTAATGGTTATTAGTAAACGAGTTTTTCGAATGGACCATACAAAAGAGGTTATACCTCTTCTTAAAAAATTACGTAAATCTTCCGACAAACAGCCAGGCTTTATCTCGAGAATTACCTATTCAAAAATGAATGATCCAGGAGAGTGTGTCGTTATCAGCAAATGGGAAACTGCAGATGACTGGAACAACTGGATGAACCAGAAAAAGATCAGGGAACTGCAGTGGCAGATCGACTCCCTGCTCGGTGAGAAAACCTCTTTTGAGATTTACAATCCTGAAGAATTCTAAATCCTTATGTTTCTAACCGTATGATTACCTGCTTACACCCCTACTTTTCACGAGGTTAACCATACAGTTCCCCATAATTACAGACAAAGAGGTGTCCGATGACTGAAAACTATATCGATCCACAACTCTATGATTTATACGATGAATACTGTCATACTGATATGACAAGGCGGGCTTTCATCAATAGAGCTTCAGCCCTCGTTGTAATGAGTGGTTCTGCTCTTGCAATGGCGGAAGCGCTCTTGCCACGTTATGCCAAAGCGCAAATGATATCATTCACAGATGATCGGATTAAAGCTACATACGTTGAGTATGACTCACTGGGTGGGAATTCCGGAAAGATGCGTGGATACCTGGTCAAACCCGTAGGCGAAGGCCCATTCCCGCCTGTTTTGGTTGTCCATGAGAATCGGGGTCTCAACCCCTACATAGAAGATGTAGCTCGTCGTGCCGCAGTCGAAGGGTTTTTAGTTCTTGCTCCGGATGGACTGGCACCGGTAGGTGGTTATCCTGGAAATGATGATGACGGGAAAGTTCTACAAAACTCTCTGGACAAGGATAAGCTTTTTACAGACATGCTCAACAGCGCCAAGTTTTTAAAGGCACATGAATTATCCAACGGCAAGTTGGGAGCAACCGGCTTTTGCTATGGTGGCGGGGTTGTTAATAAACTCGCGGTGGTTATGGGCTCAGACCTGGCCGCAGGAGTCCCATTTTATGGAGTTGCCCCACCGACTGACCAGGTGGTAAAGATTCAAGCCCCCCTCATGATCCAATATGCAGCGGATGATCCACGAGTAAATGCAACCAGGGAAGATTATCGAAAAGCTTTGGAAGCTAACAAGAAAAATTTTGTGATGTACGAATACGAGGGTACCCGGCACGGCTTCCATAACAATTCGACACCTCGTTACGATAAAGAGCAGGCGAAAATAGCCTGGGACAGAACGGTATCCTTTTTCAAGGAACATCTTTCATAATTTTACAACCTGACACCTACGTCCTGCAAAACAATCGTAATTGAATTTCTGCATGAGGATTGCTCATCTATAAAAGCGAAACCTCGAATGGTTTCGCTTTTATAATCATTCTTGTCACTTAAACACATTCAAAACAACTCACCTTAAAGTTTGCTATTCGCAGAGTAAGTTTGCTTCCTACAGCCAGGCAGCTAACTGTCACACATCGTTTGACAGTTAGCTGCAAACAGGATACTTATTTTGCCGACTCGATGCCATTGAGCTGTTTCTCCGGTCCTTGTTGGCAACCATTGTATGTATAGCAGGCACATTTAAACGTAATATAAAGGTGGGGTATGACATTTTTTCTCATGTATATGGCAGCAGGTGCAATAGCTGGTATTCTTGCCGGACTGCTCGGTGTTGGGGGCGGAATGGTGATTGTACCGATGCTCACTTTTGTCTTTGCTGCTCAAGGGATGGCCCATGAGCACATTATGCATCTGGCGCTAGGGACCTCTCTTGCAAGTATTGTCTTTACCTCGATATCAAGCCTTAGAGCACATAACAAACGTGGTGCAGTGATCTGGCCTGTGGTCACTAAGATAAGCCCCGGCATTCTTTTCGGTACATTTTTCGGAAGCTGGCTGGCCTCTCTGCTCTCCACCAATTTTCTCAAGATTTTTTTCGCCATCTATCTGCTCTGCATGGGGACACAGATGCTGTTTGGCAAAAAACCTCAAGGAGCAAGAGAACTTCCCGGGACTGCCGGAATGTTTTCGGCTGGTTCAACAATTGGAATTTTTTCAAGCCTTGTTGGTATTGGCGGCGGGACGCTTACAGTGCCTTTTCTTGCCTGGCACAATGTTCCGTTACATAGTGTCATTGGCACCTCATCCGCAATTGGACTTCCCATCGCCATCGCTGGCACTGTTGGTTATATTGTTAATGGTATCGGAACAGCGGGTCTACCTGAGGGATCAATAGGTTACATCCAACTCTCTGCGCTCCTAGGCGTTGCCGGTGTGAGCATGCTGACAGCTCCACTTGGTGCGAAAATTGCTCATAGCCTTCCTGTTGATAAATTGAAAAAGATCTTTGCCATCCTCCTCTATGTTGTCGGTGCAAAAATGCTTTTTGGCGGGTTTTAAAATTGAATCCTGCAAGGTGCTAAATAAAAACAATAATGCAATGACAGAGCCAAGCTTATACGCATGCCCTGTCATCACGTCCACGCTATGTCTCACATCTCTCCTTTAACTCTAGAAGCTATATGAGCTCTGACACAACCTGCCACATTACCTGTTAGTACCCACTACCTACGATCAGGTTATCTTTTGTTTTTCTGGCATAGGTGTGTTTAGTCTTTCCCTGCCATTCATATTCAACCCATACACCTTCAGGAGTTGCCTGCAAAAGAGCTTCATAGACAGGGGGTGCCTTCTCTGCCAGGCTATTACCTGCAAGTGAAGGGTGCACAAGCATGGTCCCATTTTCTTCCATGATAAATGCGTATGGCTCATAGGCCGTTGCCTGAAATTCTATTGCGTTCTGCCCGCCTTCAATACCTACCACAATAGTATCAACATTCTTACTTATGGCAGCTTCGTCTACATTAGCAAAAGAAATTGAGGCCATACAAATGATAGAAATCAGGGATAAAGCAACAGCTAATCTTTTCATTATTTTCTCCTCTTGTGAAAACAGCATAACCTGCGCCCTTATGCGCACGATAGCCAGCTTTCAGTTTCATGTTACATGATTCACACGCGTGTAGAATGAATTCATACAACCGTTTACATACGCAATAAACAGTTAATGAAACACCAGCAGTTTCTGTGCCAGAACATGAAAAAAAGATACAACTAATTGATAGGTCTACAATCTGAGGCTTGGACATTTCAAGAGAAATACGTTTTTTTGCACATCAAGGTGCAAAAAAGTGAGGCAGATGTGCAATTCTGATTCATCTGCCCAATTATATGCTGTTAATCTATTCGGCTACAACATTTACATCAGATAATCATACGGTTTGCTTAGACAGTAAGGGGCCAGAATATCGGAATTACAATCATCAGCACCACCAGTATAACCAGCGTAAGCGGCACTCCAACCTTCACATAATCCATAAATTTATACCCTCCCGGCCCCATTACCAGCACATTAGCAGGGTGTGAAATTGGAGACGTAAAACTTGACGAAGCAGCCATGGCAATCCCCATCATCAATGGATATGGCGAGATACCAAGGCCTGCCGAAGTTTGAAGAGCGATAGGAACCATAAGTACCACCAGCGCTGCTGTGGGTATAATACTGGTGGCCATAAATGTGATACTCAACAGTCCGAACAAAACCCCATACGGACCAAAAGGCCCGAGGACAGCGATGACACTCTCTGCTACCATCGAGGCCGCCCCTGTTTTGTCAAGGGCTACACCGAGTGGCAACATTCCAGCTATAAGAAATACAGCTTTCCACTCTATATATCGATATGCCTCTTCCATAGTCAGGCACTTTGTAAGGATCATGCAGGCTGCTCCGATAACAACTGCAATATAAATTGGAACCCAGCCAAAAATGACCGGTATCAATACTGCCGCCATGATCGCAAGCGCAGTTTCTGCTTTTTCTTCCCGTGCCGCTTCCTGCATTTTCTCAGTTAGCACTACAAAATCCGGCTCACGGCCTAGAACTTCAAGCTTTTTCCATTCACCAAATAACAGCAGAGCGTCTCCAAGTTGCAGCTGCAGGTCACGCAATCCAGTACGAATGACTCTGCCTCTCCGCCAGACAGCCAATACTGTAAGGCCAAATTTTTCGCGAAAACTTATCTCCTGCAAAGTCTGACCACCCAACACTGAATGAGGTGACAGAATCACTTCCACTAATCCCACAGTATCACTCTCTAAAATCGATAAATCCTCAACGCCAGTCTGGTCTTTATCAAACACTGCCTCAAGACCCTGTATGAGTAAAACTCCGACCAGATCTGACATACCTGAAACTACCAGTCTGTCCCCTGGCTCAAACATCACATCGGAAGCTGGAACCACAGCACTATTGTCTTCTCTGATGATTGCAAGAATCTGCACATCAAGGGCATCACCCAGGCAACTTTCAGACACTGTCATGCCAAGAAGGCGTGAGCTATTAGGGATATTAAAAAGGCGAACATTCTTATCCTGTTCGTACTGTTCTTTCACCTCACGTTTTTCCAAAATAACTGGCGGCAAAATGCCTTCTTCCATAGCCAGCTTATCAATGCTGGTCTGAGGTCCATGTACCACCAGCACATCTCCTGCCCGTAGTTGCTGAGTTTTGATGTTAAGGCTAATTTTCTGTTCAAACCGGAGAACCTCCAGTACATTCAATCCATACAGGTTACGAAAACCAAGGTCTGAAAGCGTCTTACCAAGCCATGGGCCGTCAGCAGAAAGCTGAACCTCAGCGACATGCATGCCAAAACCCAGAAGAGCGTCTTCATAGCGATGATCGTTCGCCGACAAGAGTTGCCCCCAGTTATTCATCTCCTGAATACGATCAAGACGCCCCTCTACTATGAGTTCATCCTGTGCCTGAATTTTTTCACGTGCATCCGGTGCAAGTGAAGTCTGTCGCCCCCGATTAATACCGATGACATTGAGACCAAGTCTCGACCCCAGGTGACTTGATGCCAGTGTATGACCGACAAGTGCAGATTTTTCTGGGATACGTATTCGAAACAGCCGCTCCTGAATCCGATATTGACTGACAATCTGTTGTTCGTCTTGCTGGTCAGCTGCAAAGGGGGATTGCTTTGGCAGGAACCGTATACCAATAAACGTTATAAACAGCATGCCAACGACCATAACGACGATACCAACAGGCGTAAAGTCAAACAGACCAAAAGGCTTAAGACCATTTGAACGTAGCGCCTCACTGACCAGGATATTGGGAGGTGTTCCGATCATGGTGGTAAGACCGCCAAGTAGCGAGCCATACGCCAGAGGCATCAGTAAAATCGATGGAGACTTTTTGGTTTTCCTTGCAATATCCATAACTACTGGCAGCATCAACGCCGCTACAGCCACATTATTCATGAAGGCAGATAAGCCTCCAGCGATGATCATGATGACCAAAATCATCCTTGCGTCGCCTGTTCCCGCAACTTTCAGCAAATTTCGCCCAAGAATATTGGCTATACCTGTGCGGGTTAACCCTCCACTTAAAATAAATACAGCCCAGATAGTAACCACTGCGGGGTTACTAAATCCTGCCAATGCTTCAGTCGGGTTCACTAATCCGGTCACGGCCAGCACTCCAAGCACCAACATGGCCAGGACTTCAAGCGGCATAATCTCCGTAACAAGGACAGCAATAACAACAAGTAAAATTCCCATGACCAGAAGTATTTCCGGTGTCATTGTATCTATCTCCTACACAGTTTTTCTTTGCTTTAGGCCAAAAGTGGTTTTTTCCTGAATTAACATAGTTTTTAGGAACGTCTTCCTTTAGCGGTTCAATTACAACTAATATTTCAAGATATTACCTTTGAATGTCAGGACTGGTAACGCCACTGAAAGTGGTTGCCACATCTTTCCGCCAAGTGTATTAATATGGCAACAATGCAAATCATATTATCAGGCACTGGCACCATTGCATCACCAGGCAATTCATGGTCAGATCACACAAAACAGTAAGACTTTCTATAGCACCACGATGTCACTGGTGCCATAAAAGGAGAACTCCTATGAAATCACACACCAATAAATGTATCATATTCTTTACCATTTTACAGTTTTTCCTTGTCTCAGGATTGCTTCCAGCAGCAAAGGCAGCAATTATTCCTACACAGACCATGATTGAATCAAGCGGCATCGACCAAACACGAAATCAAATTCAGTCAATGATAGCGCGAGATGATGTACGTGCAGAACTGGTTCGCCTTGGCGTAGACCCGGTGGATGCAGAAAACCGCCTTGCAGCATTGACCGCCAGCGAACTGCAACAACTGCAAAGCCATATGCAGGATATGCCGGCAGGTGGTAGTGCACTTGCTGTAATTGGGGTTGTTTTTCTCGTCCTTCTAATTCTCGAGGTTGTTGGAGTGACTAATGTCTTCAACAAGATCTGAATGCGATCAGTCAGATATCTGCTGCTAGCAATTATAAGTACAATCTGCCTCCTCTCAGGATGCAGTTCCCATCGGCCTCCCGGTATTCATTCTTTGCCGGAGGTCGATATTGAGCTCACGACCACCCCCTTCTTTCCTCAGGAAGATTATCAGTGCGGTCCAGCCGCCCTTGCCGCCCTTCTGGTTAGCTCTGATGTGCCGACCATGCCGGATCTCCTTTCTCCAAGTCTCTATATTCCAAACAGGAAAGGGTCTCTACAGCTTGAAGTCATCGGGTCTATCCGTCAACATAACCGGGTGCCCTACCAGATAAAGGCTCACATTGATAATGTCATAGCCGAACTGCAAGCTGGAAGAGCTGTTTTGGTACTTCAGAATCTTGGGCTGAAGATACTTCCAAACTACCATTATGCTGTAGTTATCGGTGTAACTGCAGAAGGCCATATCATTCTAAGATCAGGAACCACAGAAAGGCTCCTGATGCATATAGATGATTTCCTGGTCACATGGGAAAATGCGGGGAACTGGGGTGTTGTTGCGCTAAAAGGAAATGAACTCCCCGCCGATCATGACATCAGAAACTACTTGGAGGCTGTGGCCAGCGTAGAGGCAACGGGCAATATTCAATTTGCTGAGCAATGCTATAAAAATGTATTGCATCACTACCCTGATAACGACATTGCCATGTTTGGTCTGGCAAACACCATGTTAGCCCAGCAGAACTTCACAACTGCAGCCATCTTCTACAGTTACCTTCTCAAGTATAATCCTGACCACGCCGAGGCAACCAATAATCTTGCAGAATCACTGGCTGCACTGCATTGTTATGACCAGGCTATAAACCTTCTTGATACTTTTCTCGTACCAGGCAGAGAACAGTCATTTCTTACAACCTTCCTCAGAAGAACGCGTAACGAGATACACGAGCGACGCGACAATGCCGGCAGTATCAATGCAGACTGCAGTGAAATACTCAAGCTGATTGATTTATAATCATCCCCTTTCCTATTGACTTTACACATTTAAACGGCTGTTTTTCTGCCAAATTTGTCAAAATGAATAAAGTCATCCACCGCCCTTCGCTTTGGTGGCGAAGGAGCATGATCAGGGTACCCCATGGGAATGAGGGCGACAACCTCAGCCCCCTCCCCAACGTGCAGAATTTCTTTAACTTTTTCGTGGTTGAATGCCCCCACAATAACTGAACCCAAACCTTCCTCATGAGCTGCCAGACAGATGGTCTGGGTTAAGAGCCCCAGGTCAAACATCAGCCAGTCACCAAGAGCCGTTGATTGCTCCCCTTTGTAAAATCCTGATTTCTCTTTTACACCACAAATAGCCAGAGTTAGCGGACCCTTTTTCATGGCCAGGGAAGCGGGGTTTTTGGGTGATAATTCTTCCGCCATTTTCCCAAGCTGATCCGGATCAGTGATAACAACAACCTCCCAGCACTGAGTGTTAGCCCAGGATGGTGTCCAGCGGGCAACGTCCAGTATCCGCATAAGTTTTTCCTGCTCAATTGCTTTGGGTTCAAAGCGTCTGATACTCCTTCTTTCCATTGCACATTCGTTGAAGCTCTGCATCAATTATCTCCTTAGATATTCAGATTCAGGTCGTTCGCTCAACTAAACAACTCATTCTTTCAACACAACTGTCCAAACAAACACTACTGGAGACTGCTGTTTTCATCTTCTTTGCCAGCCTGCATAGTTCCACGGGAGAACGAGAAATACATACCGGCAAGGCACAGAACAGCAGAAATTATAAATACAGTTTGTACTGACAACAGGAAACGGTCATAATTCTCAGGCACAATAGCAACTCTGCCCACCAGCAAGGCCAAAACAACTGTAGCCACCGCCATGCTGAGCATCTGCCCCAGTAAGCGCATAGTTGCCACCAACCCGGAAGCGAGACCATATTGATGCTTTTCAACAGCACCCATCATAGCACTCATATTTGGTGAACTGAAAAGAGCAAAGCCGATGCCAAGAAAAATAAGATTAGCAACAATCAGCCCCACTGGAGTTGAAGGTACCAGCCTACTAAACATGAAAACTCCCAGTACACTGATCCCCATACCTGTTGTAGCCAGGATACGCGGTTCTATCCGGTCTGAAAGACGGCCAGCTATTGGTGAAAGTATTGCCATTACAACCGGTTGAGCCATAAGTATACTGCCGGCAGTCAGGGGTGACATTCCCTTGATGTATTGCAGATAGAGGCTGAGCAAAAACGTTACCCCAAAAGTCGCGGAATAGTTCAGTAAAGCGGCATAACTTGAATAGGCAAACCCTCTGTTTTCAAGAAAAAGCTTTACTTCAAAGACAGGATATCGACTGTTCTTCTGCTGAATAATAAAAAGTCCAAAACCAACGAGACCACCAGCAAGCAGAATAACCCCTGTACTTGAAGGGAGACGGGTTGCGCCATAGACAACAGCCATTATGGCCAAAGCATAGATAACGCAGCCAATGATATCGAGTTGCTCAGCAGGCTCATGACGCCACTCTCCTTTAAGGTGTCTCAGCGTCAACCATAAAGAGAATATGCCAAGTGGCAGCATGAGCAGAAATATTGATCGCCAGCCTAAGTAATGGGTAATGTAGCCACCGACAAACGGCCCCATCGATAGCCCCACATAAACCGCTGCCACATAGATCCCAATTACCCTGCCACGACGGTCAGGTGGAAAAACTGAGGTGAGAATGGCCATACCAGTTGATACAAACATTGCAGCCCCCAGCCCCTGCGCAACCCTGAGGGCAATGAGTATAGTGCCACTTCCTGCAAAAGTGGCTAACCCGGTACCAACGCTATAAACAGCCAGCCCGGCTGCAAACACCCTTTCTCGCCCTCTTATATCTGCCAATTTTCCTGCCGGCAGCAGCCCCACAGCCACTGCAAGCAGATAGGCAGTGGATATCCAGCTTAGCTGTACGGCATTCATACCCAATTCAGCCTGGATTGCAGGAAGGGCAACATTCACAGAAGAAATCATGAATGGTCCCATAAACGAGGTAAGAGTGGCAACCAAGAGTGCAGAGCGCTCCAGGGCCCGGTTAGTTTTTCTGATATCTTGCATGGACCTCACTCGAATTGTACACTTGAGGGGTTGCTCCTCAAAGTTCAGGACATGTGTGTCACAAAAATTCCGGATAGTCTAAGTGTACGCATAATTACACAAACATCGGCCAACAGCAACTCTCCTGACAATCCTATTCTACCTCAGTCAATGCTTTGTGCAATGGGCATTCTCTGTCAATTGGCCGACCAGTTCTGTACGCTGCCAAAAGCTGCTTTGAGCGCTGAGCAAGCATCCTGCGAACTTCCCGACGTTTTCCTTTAACTCGTGCTATCTGCATCCGATCATAGGCAGTAGTTTGATGACGCATCCAGGCAGTTACCGCTGCTTGAACCCTTTCAGGCAGTGGAATCCGCTCCGTCCTGGCAACAGTTCCCGCACCCACCGGAGTTGCATGCTGGGTCACCGCTCTGGCCAGTTTCTCTGCCATTCCAGAGTGAACTTCATGAAAATTGAGATATGCCAGAGTCTCCTCGAAAAAATCACCAACATACTCCTGCTGCTTTTTATCCCGCCGCTGTTTATCAGCCGCCTTCCTTTTTTCATACTGTGGAGTTGCCCGTTTGGCCTCGACATACTCTTTGGCTGCACGCACATGCTCTTCAGCCACCCAAATGCCTTTGCTAATGTTTCTGCGCCCTTTCTTCACCTGCACCTGCCAGGAGCACCCTCGACTTTTTACATTTCTGGTCAAAGGCCCGTCACCTGCCCCCAGGAATACCCAATCAGCCGGTGGTGTCAGAACGTCTCCCTCTTCGGTAATAACAGTACCTATCTTGAAGCCTGGCTTAACTATACGATTTTTATTAGGCATAGACATTTCACCTGATGTGTTGTGTTTGCTGACATTGCTAAATGTCAATATGTGAAAAAATGCAAAGAATTCATCTTCCCAGCATTTCTAAAGCGCAACATCCTAAACAATTACTCTGCTATAAACAACCGTTGCCTTTTATATAACTCCTGCAAACACACTATGATCACTTCAAGTTTTATATGAACAAAACCAGTCAAATACCACATTGTCGCGATAGATATACTGCAACTTTGAAATAATTGATTTAACGTTTGACACACGTTTTCATCTTTTGTAATACTAGTTGTGTTACAAAATAATTATGCGTGTTACTGCAGTCGTTGTACTGAGTCCTGAGATGTAGAGCAAACTGTTACTAACAGCTGTATTCTATTACTGTAGGAGAATAACTATGCATATGGCAGATGCCCTTCTTTCCCCCGCCGTTGGTGGCACCCTCTGGGCAGTTAGTGCATGCACCATTGCGTATTGCGCCAAAAAAGTGCAGAGCGATCTTGATGACCGAAAAATACCCTTAATGGGAGTCCTCGGGGCATTCATTTTTGCAACCCAGATGATCAATTTCACCATCCCGGCGACAGGATCATCCGGACATCTTGGTGGAGGAATGATCCTCGCAATCCTGCTGGGCCCATATGCTGCCTTTTTAACTATTGCATCAGTTCTCACTGTACAGGCCCTGTTTTTTGCTGACGGTGGCCTCCTTGCCTTAGGCTCCAACATTTTCAACCTCGGCTTTTTCCCCTGCTTTCTTGCGTATACTCTTGTTTACAAACCTATTGCCGGAAGACATCCAACCTCAATGAGAATAGGTATCGGAGCTACACTGGCATCCGTTATCGGTCTTCAGCTTGGTGCTTTAGGTGTAGTATTCGAAACTGTAGCTTCTGGAATTTCTGACCTGCCACTACAGGCATTTCTCTCCGTAATGCTGCCTATCCACTTGGCAATTGGCCTGGCAGAAGGCCTTGTCACCACCATGGTAGTGACATTCGTCTGGAAAGCACGACCGGAAATACTTGAATTAACAGCCGCATCCAAGCCATTAGGCAAACTCCATCTAACAAAGGTTTTATCTGGCCTGCTAGTTAGCGCCATGCTTATTGGTGGAGCACTCTCCTGGTTTGCCTCCTCCTCCCCCGATGGCCTGGAATGGTCCATGTTCAAAGTTTCTGGCAGCGAAGAGATGGAAGCGCCTGCCAATGGTATTCACCATACCCTTGCTACTGTTCAGGAAAAGTTATCTTTTCTCCCGGATTACGGATTTAAAGCAGCAGCTGAAGAAGGGATCGAGGAAACGGAAAGCTCATCCTGGCCGGCCGTTGACAATGGCACCACAACCTCTGGTCTTGTTGGTGGCGGGATAACGTTACTCTTTGCTGCGTCACTTGGTTTACTATTTAGAAGACGTAACCAGACTGTATAGTCGAAGCTGCTGATTTCACCCACTTGTCATCTACGGGCAGTGGTGGTATTGTGCCACCTCTGCCCGTTTTTATTTGGATTATTCTCTCCGAGGAGTTGCCGGTATGGCCAAAATCGAATCAGCCTTTTTTGATCTGAGCTATCTCGATGCTCTGGCCCGTGCTGATACCTTTATCCATCGCCTCGACCCGCGCATAAAGGTGATCACTACCGCTATCTTTATCCTCTGCGTCGTTTCTTTTGATAAATACACAATTTCAGCTATGCTGCCCTTTGCCCTGATGCTGATCCTAGCTCTTGGCGTAGCCGAGATTCCTGGGAGTTATGTGATCAAAAAGCTCCTGATAGTGTCACCATTTGCCATAATGGTTGGCATATTCAACCCTCTGCTTGATCAGCAACCCATCATGCAACTAGGTCATTTAAGCATTAGTGGTGGCTGGATTTCCTTTCTTTCGATACTGCTTCGTGTCAGCTTGACGGTGAGTTCAGTTCTGCTCCTTATTGCAAGTACCGGTTTCAATGCAGTCTGCATGGCCATGGTCAAGCTGGGTATGCCACGTATCTTTGCAGTCCAGCTGCTCATGCTCTATCGCTATATTTTTGTTTTGGTAGATGAGGGCGTCAGGATGTATCAAGCTCGGGCATTGCGGTCTTTTCAAAAAAAAGGCATGAATGTCAGAATATTCAGTCACCTTGTCGGACAATTACTGCTTAGGACTCTTGATCGTGCTCAGCGTATCCACCTGGCCATGCTTTGTCGCGGATTTGACGGTACGATTCGTATCCGTGGAACCCTGCAGATAACCACCAGGGATGTTCTTTTTCTCATTGGCTGTAGCTTAACACTACTACTGATCCGCTATATTGACCTGCCACTTTTACTCGGCCGTTATCTCACAGGGTTCACATCATGAGTCATCATATTGTAGAAGTACTGGATCTTACCCACACCTATGCCGACGGTACCGAAGCTGTCCGAGGTATTTCCTTTCGCATCCATCATGGAGAATCAGTGGCCGTTGTCGGTGCAAACGGTGCGGGAAAATCAACCCTGCTCCTCCATTTAAACGGTTATCTGACTCCTCAGCGCGGCACGGTGCGAATTGGTGATTTCCCCCTGACCAAGGACACGGTACAAGACATTCGTAAAACTGTTGGTATGATTTTCCAGGACCCAGACGATCAACTTTTTATGCCAACGGTATATGATGACGTGGCCTTTGGGCCACTAAATCTTGGTCTTCCGGAAGCTGAAGTAGAACAACGCGTAAGCGATGCACTGGCTCGAGCCGATGTAGAACATCTTCGTGAGCGCCCGCCATACAAGCTTTCAGGTGGAGAAAAACGGGCAGTGGCTATTGCAACCGTACTGGCAATGACTCCAGATATCCTCGTTATGGATGAACCCACCTCAAATCTGGACCCCAAAGCTCGCAGAACACTTATTGAACTTCTGACCGGATTCCAGCACACCAAGATCATCGCTACACACGATCTTGATATGGTTCTAGACCTCTGCGAACGAACTATCGTTATTCATAACGGGAAAATCATGGTAGACGGCCCCACTCTTGAAATATTCAATGATGAAACATTGCTTGCTGCAAGTCACCTTGAAAAGCCATTCAGGTTACAGGCTTGCCCTGTATGCAGTGCGAAAAAGAGTGAGATAGAAACTAGGTAATGGAAGAGTAAACAGGTACCACCAAAAAGGGCAGATCGGGAAATCCCGATCTGCCCTTAAGATACAGATAATATACGTCTATCAAATATTATCCAATAAGTGTTCGAACCTTGTTAGTGATGTCATCAGAACCCATTCCCTGATATGGAATCTGCTCACTCAGCCCACCCTGTCCTATTTTGCATGTTCCCATAGTAGCAAACTTAGGAGCAAATCCACGTTCAAGCAACCAACTACCATAGCGGGAGCCCAAACCAGTTTTGCTGTTCTGAGTCTCGACAACCAGAACAAAAGGAGCGTTGCCAACTTTTGCCATCATTTCCTCATCGATCACATTCAAGGTCGGCTTATTGATAAGACCCACATCTACCCCCTGGGCCTTCAACTGAATAACTATATCAAGACAACGGTAGAGCATCTCACCATAGCTGACAATATACCCGGCAGAACCTTCACGAATAACTTCATCCTTACCAGGAACGAAAGAGTATCCCTCATCAAACATTTTGCGGCCATCTTCAGCTAAAATCCATGGAGTAGCAGAACGAGTTGAATAGACAAACCGTAAACCGGAATCATTAAAAACAGTTTTCAGCATGGATTTTAATTGCAGGGTATCTGCCGGGAAATAAAGACGGGTATCATCTCCTTCTGCCAATGCATTATCGGCAAAAAAGTTATTAATACCAAAATGGCAAGTATTATCTGCCATATCATCCACACCGGAATGGGAAAAATGAGCGATGACATTGGCTTTGTTCAAGCGGGCCATTGTGATTTCAGAAATCACCATTTCCTGGAATGCTGCAAATGTACCAAAAATACCCTGACGGCCTGGTTCAGAGCCAAATCCTGCAGCTACAGAATAGTTGTTGCGCTCCATTATACCAGCAGTCACATAGACCTCCGGGTGGTTCTTGCGAATGTGATGCAAACCACAGGATCCTTCAAGATCAGAATCTACAACAAGCACTTTTTTGGCCGGCTCATCCATTGAGTCAAGGATTTCACAAACAATCTTGCCAAAGTCGTCACGACATTTACCCATTTCAGGAGTTGAGCCCTGATACGCAAACTTCGTCTTGTCTACCTGGAAATTCTCAAGCATCTCAACAGCAGCAGTATACTTACGTTCTTTCAGGTAATCGACAGCCAAATTCACAGGAATGACATCATGCCCCTTTGGCAGTCCCTCTATTCCTGGAACACCAACAGCCATCAGTCGCCTGTTCACCAGCGCTACCGGGCCATCGGCAACCATTGCCTGCTGGATACGGGCAAAGAGTGCATCTAGGTCTTCACCGTCTCCACTGTTTACCTCGAGACCGTGTCCACGCAACGTATCGACCAGATCATAACCTTTCATGTATTTGGTCGGATGTCCGGCAATGGTAACATCATTATCGTCTAACATCAGCTTAACGTTAAGGTTCCGCATAACCGCATATCGAGCAGCCTCTGAATCATCACCTTCCATCTGCGAACCGTCACTGCCAAACATCACAACAACCTTGTCTCTGTCCGCCTCTGCCACTCCGTTAACATAACTCCACATGTGTCCAAGCCGCCCTGAAGAAAAGAATACTCCTTGCGCATCATCCCGCTCAGGATGCCCGTAGTAACCTTTACCAAATTCCCGGTAATGCAAAAGAGACTCAACATCCCTATGACCGTTCAAAACCGCCATCATGTACTGAATGGCTACACGATGTCCTGCTTCGTCAAAGTAGACCGGGTGGACCTTGTCCGAACCTTTCATAAAACCATCAATAATCAGCAACTCAGGGACGATATCAAAGGCACCGCCTGTGTGACCACCAAGCCCCTTAACATTGGCAAGGGCCGTAAAGAAAATAATGCTGTCTCTTACTATACGGATATTTTCCTTTAATGTTACACGCTGTTCGTCGGTCAATGTGGTCTGGTTCAGGTCAAGCTGCAGGGCAGTATACCCACTCAGATCAATCGGGAATTTCATCTCTTTCCTCCAGGAAATTCAACTCTAATGGCTAAATTGGCAAATACATCGGGTCTCAATAAGGAAGCCCTGTTGCCTTGTGAAGTTTGTCGGAAATACGACATGTTACATAAGCAACACTTGGACTCAAAATATTCATGGGTATCAACATAATGAAAAATGCAGATACCCATGTTTAATACATAGCGGATGCCAGGCATCCTCTACCATCTGTTAACGCAGCTTATGGCTGCTGCCCGCCTAATCGTTTTGAAAGGTCACGGGCAGTATCTATAACCTTACTGGTAATACCCAGCATCTGTTCGTAGCTGTCAAGATCAGTTAACGTAGAAACACTTAACGCTGCACAGACCTGTCCGGTATTATCCCAGACCGGCGCAGATACACAACGAACCATCTTCCAGTTTTCCTCATCATCTGTCGCCCAGCCACGCTTTCGAACCTCAAGCAAGCTGCTTTTAACATCCTCAGCACTTACCCGGGTATTTGGAGTCAGTTTAACGAAGTCGACTCGTTTTAAAATTTTGTCGATCTCTTTTTCATTTTTCCAGGCCAGGAGCACCTTACCCATGGCAGTAGAATGGACTCCTACACGCTTGCCAGCCCAGGTGTCGATAGATATGGAACCGTGAACATTTTCCTTTAAAAGATAAATGACCTGAGAATCATCAAGAATACCGAGGTGTACGGTTCGCTGAGTATCGTCAGACAACATTTTTACCAGTGGCCGTGCCTCAGTGGTAATATCGACATGAGCTGCTGCTTTGGCTCCCAGTTCAATAAGACGCAATCCCAGCGTGTATCTGGCGCTGTCACCTACTTCACGAATATAACCAAGCGATTCAAGGGTACTGATGGTTTTATAGGTGCTACTTTTTGGATGACCAAGCGAGGTATGTATCTCTGTGAAAGACGCTTCACCTCGCTGGAGAAGAAATTCAAGGATTTCATTAGCCTTGAGCAGTGCCGAAACGGCATAGAATTTTTTTGGCATGACGTAAAACACAATTACATAAGGGAATCAGCTGCATTGTCCGGCAGATCTGATCTAGTATAAACAGCTCTCTCGGTTTCATTTAAGAAACCATATTCGAGAAAATGCTCAATCTTGTGCATTATGTCAACCTAAAACTCGTAATATATCATCACGTGATTACGTTTTTTTAGGAAACAGTCCGCCACTGACTAAGATTTTTAGCCTTTCGCTACATGACAGGCAACCTGACTTTCACCAACCTCTCTGATTATCGGTATATCCTTTTTACAGATGTCTATCATATACTGACAACGTGGGTGAAAAGTACACCCAGAAGGCGGGCTCATAGGCGAAGGTAGTTCACCTTTAAGGACAATCCGTTTTTTCTCTTTAAAAGGATCGGCAACAGGTGTAGCCGAAAGAAGCGCCTGAGTATAGGGATGTTTTGGGTCAGCAAAAACGACATCCCTGCTCCCAGACTCCACGGGCACCCCAAGGTACATCACCATTACATAATCAGCAATGTGGTGAACCACTGACAGGTCGTGGCTAATAAACAGATACGCAAGATTAAGCCTTTCCTGTAATTCTGCAAGTAGGTTCAGAATCTGCGCTTGTATAGAAACATCAAGAGCCGATACAGGCTCATCCAAAACCAATATCTCAGGGTCAAGCATCAGAGCACGTGCCACAGCAATCCGCTGACGTTGACCACCTGAAAACATATGCGGGTAACGATCATAATGCTCAGGGCGTAATCCGACGAGATCAAGCATCTCCCTGGCCAGCTTCTGACGTTCTGGTTTTGTTTTATTCGTATTTACAAGAAGTGGCTCTTCAAGAGCGTGGCCGATTTTCTGTCGTGGATTAAGAGAGCCATATGGATCCTGAAAAACGATCTGCACTTTGGAATGATATTTTCGACGAGCTGCCGCACTCATACTGGCCATATCAATGCCATCAATCTTCATTACACCAGAGGTCGGCTCCTCTATTAAGGTCACAAGTCGAGCCAGTGTGGATTTACCACAACCAGACTCACCCACAACAGCCAGGGTTTTCCCACGCTCAAGACTAAATGTGGCACCATCCAGCGCCTTCACTACTGCCGGATCTTTGAAGGCCCCCCTGCTCACCTGATAATGACGGGCCAGCTTCTCAGCTTCCAGAACTACATCACTAGTCATACTGCCACCTCACTTTTCTCTGGATACCCCGTTGGTTTGCCATCAACAAGTGGGTAGTGACAAAGCGCCCGCCCCATTTCAAATGCGGCACCCGTGGGAGGGGTTGTCCGGCAGAGATCAGTTGCAAAGGAACATCTTGGCGAAAAGAGACACCCGTCAGGTCTGTCAAACTGACCCGGTACCACCCCTGGAATCGAGGGCAATTTCTTGGACATGCTTCTTTCGGGAAGAGAGGCAAGTAAAGCAGCAGTGTAAGGGTGGTGAGGATTAGAGAACAGGCCACGGACCTCCTGTTTCTCAACCTGTTGCCCAGCATATTGAACCACAACCCGCTTTGCTGTCTCGGCCACTACGCCCATATCATGGGTGATAAGGATGAGCGACATATCATGATCCTGCTGCAGCTTTAAGAGCAAATCTAGAATCTGAGCCTGGATTGTCACATCAAGTGCTGTTGTCGGTTCATCCGCTATGAGCAGACGGGGATTGCAGCTTATAGCCATAGCAATCATCACCCTCTGACTCATGCCGCCTGATAGTTGATGTGGAAAGGCAGATAAACGCTTTTTAGGCTCCGGGATTCCCACCAACTCAAGCAACTCGAGTGCCCGTGCATTGCAATCTCTACGACTCATATTTTTATGAACTTTGAGGGATTCCGTCAGCTGAAAACCAACTGTAAAACAGGGGTTAAGGCTGGTCATGGGCTCCTGAAATATCATGGTCATTTCTGAGCCAATAATAGAGCGTCGCTCGGTATCCTCCATTTTCAGCATGTCCTTACCATCAAATTGGAGAACATCTGCTGTAACCGTCGCAGTCCACGGGAGCAGTCCCATCAGCGCCAGCATTGCTACAGATTTCCCCGAGCCTGATTCGCCGACAATGGAAACAACATCACCAGGTTCAACATTCAAGGTCACTCCATCCACCGCCTTAAACTGCTCTCCACCGGAGGTAAGGAATGAAACTGATAAATTCTTAATTTCTAATAATGACATCTTGTCTATGACCGTTTGAGTTTCGGATCAAGGGCATCACGCAGTCCATCTCCCATCAGATTAATTGCCAGCACCGTAAACAGAATGGAGACTCCGGGAAAAGTGACAACCCACCAAGCTCGAAGAATAAATTCACGGGCCTCAGCCAGCATTGTTCCCCACTCAGGCGTTGGCGGCTGCGCTCCCATACCAAGAAAACCAAGTGCCGCAGCATCAAGAATTGCGGTTGAGAAGCTAAGCGCCGCCTGAACAATAAGCGGTGCCATGCAGTTTGGCAGGATAGTGACAAACATCAGGCGAAGACGTTTAACTCCGATTACCTGAGCTGCCATCACATAATCTTTGGTCATCTCTCCCATAACAGCCGCACGGGTCAATCGCACATAATGAGGCTGCTGGACGATGGCAATGGCAATCATCGCATTTATAAGACTAGGTCCAAGTAAGGCCACGAGTACTAGAGCCAGTAACAAACTTGGAAATGCCAATACGACATCCATGACACGCATTATAATCGTATCAACCTTACCTTTGAAAAAACCGGCACAAAGTCCCAGAAAAATGCCAACAAACAGGGAAACTGAGACAACTATACAGCCAATAAAAAGCGAATACCGTGAACCATAAATGAGACGTGACAGTACATCACGGCCAACAGCATCTGTTCCTAAAGGAAAACGGAGGCTCCCACCATCCTGCCAGAATGGTGGCTGCAGAAACGCCTCACGAAACTGTTCATTGGGCGCATGCGGAGCAATAAAATCGGCAAGAATAGCTATGAGCACAATGCAGACAAAAAACACCAGTCCCATGACTGCACCGCGGTTTTCACTAAAATAGGACCAAAATTCTTTAAAGAGTGCCATGCGGCCAACAGGCCGGACATCGAGTGTATCCTGAGTTAAAGAAGCTTCTGACATAAATTACTCTGTGTGTCGAATTTGTGGGTTGATCAAGCCATAAAGAACGTCAACAACAAGGTTCACCAACATGACCACCGCCGCTATCATGAGCAAACCACCTTGAACAGATGGGTAATCACGTCGGAAAATCGAATCTACCATCCATTTACCAATTCCAGGCCAGGAGAAAATGGTCTCGGTGAGAATAGCACCGGCGAAGAGTACACCGACTTGGAGGCCGATAACGGTAATAACCGGAATCATTGCGTTCCTGAGGGCATGCAGACCAATCACCCTCCCTGGACCAAGCCCTTTGGCCTTGGCCGTTCTCACATAATCCTCACTCAGTACCTCGAGCATGGCCGAGCGGGTTTGACGGGCAATAACAGCAAGAGGAATGGTGCCCAAAACGATAGACGGCAGGATAAGGTGCGAGATAGCGGAAGAGAATGCACCCTCTTGCCCTGAGAGCAGGCTGTCTATCAGCATGAATCCGGTTACCGGCTCAAAATAGTAGAGCAGTGAAATCCTGCCAGAAACAGGTGTCCAGCCGAGCATACCGGATACTAGAATAATAAGGAGAAGCCCCCACCAGAATATCGGCATGGAATAGCCGGTAAGAGCTCCGGCCATCACGGTATGATCAAAGGCTGATCCTCGCCGGGTTGCAGCAATCATACCTGCAGGCAAGCCAATAAAAACGGCAATAATAATTGCACAAAGAGACAGCTCAAGGGTCGCTGGAAAGAGAGTAAAAAATTCTTCAACCACAGGTTTCTTGGTGATGATCGAATTCCCCAAGTCCCCGTGCGCGAGATCATTCACATAGGAGATATACTGCTCCCATATCGGCCGGTCAAAGCCGAACTCTTTCATCATTTGGGCATGTCTCTCCTCTGTCATGCCTCGTTCTCCCGCCATCAGTAGCACGGGGTCACCAGGCAACATCCGGATAAAAATGAACGCGACCAGGGTTACCCCAAAAAATGTGGGCAGAAGAATACCCAGTTTCCGCAATAGAAATGTAAGCATGAGATATTACTTAAAAAAGTAGTGTTTTTTCAACGTAGCAGAACGGGCTGGACAACCACAATGGTTATCCAGCCCGCAAGACCCATACTATTTCAGGTCAACGCCATAAAAAATGTGACCGCCAAAAGGATCAATTTTATAATTTACTACCTCTTTGCGAAGTGGCTCATAAACAACAGAGTGAGCAATTGTCGCCCATGGAGCCTGCTCTTTGAACACTACCTGTGCCTCTTCATAGAGCTTGGTACGCTCAGCAGGGTCAGCAACAACTTTTGCTTTCTGGATCAGATCTTCAAAAGGCTGGTAACACCATTGTGCACGGTTAGATCCACCAACACCATCACAACCAAGCAATACGGCAAGGAAGTTATCCGGATCACCATTATCACCAGTCCAGCCAAGAAGTACAGCACCGTCACGATCTTTATCTTTGGAGCGCTTAAGGTACTCGCCCCATTCGTAAGAAACGATCTCTGCATTCACACCAACTGCAGCCCAGTCAGCCTGAATAACTTCCGCCATACGACGTGCATTCGGGTTGTACGGACGCTGTACAGGCATAGCCCAGATCTTGGTGGTCAGATCTTTTACACCTGCATCTTCAAGCATTTTTTTGGCAGCAACCGGATCGTAGCTGTCATCTACAACAGCATCGTTATAGGACCAGATGGTTGGTGGGATTGGGTTTTTAGCAACCTTACCTGCACCCTGGAAGACAGCACCAAGGATAGCTTCTTTATTAATCGCTTTATTCAACGCTTTACGAACTACTGGATTATCAAATGGAGGGGTCAGCGCATTATACGCAAGATAACCAACGTTCAAACCCTCTTTCTGCATAAGGTTAACATCCGGATCCTTGGACATCGCCTCAAGATCTGCAGGGTTCGGATATGGCATAACATGACATTCGCCAGCCTTCAGCTTCTGATAACGGACTGAAGCATCTGGAGTGATGGCAAATACCAAATCATCAATTGCAGCTTTCCCTGCCCAGTAGTCAGGATTTGCCTTGTAACGAATTACCGCATCTTTTTGATATGCTACAAGCTGGAACGGACCGGTACCAACAGGTTCCTGGTCAATGACCTCAGGAGTACCAGCTTTCATCAACATATCTGCATACTCTGCTGAGAAAACAGAGGCAAAATCCATGGCCAGGTTGGCCAGCATGGGAGCTTCAGGTTTTTTCAGAACGAGTTTTACGGTATAGTCATCAACTTTTTCTATTTTCTCTATCAGATCAGGCATTCCCATGCCATCAAAATACTCGTAGGACCCACCCGATACTTTATGGAAAGGATGTTCTTTATCAAACTGGCGCATAAACGTAAAGACGACATCATCGGCATTGAAATCACGCCCTGGAGTAAAGCCTTTAGTCGTATGAAACTTAACCCCCTTTCTCAGATGAAAGGTGTAGACCAGGCCATCTTCAGAAATATCCCAGCTCTCGGCTAATCCCGGAATAATTTTGGTTTCACCGCGCTCAAACTCAACCAGTTTATTGAAAAGTTGGCGTGAAGTTGCGTCAAAGGTTGTACCGGCAGTGTAAAATGCGGGGTTAAAACCTTCTGGACTACCCTCTGAACAGTAAACCAGTGTTTTTGCCTGGGCACCTAACGCTCCGACGGTGAGTAATGATGCACCGCAAAATGCCGCAAACAGTTTTGTTCTTTTGTTCATGTGTTTTTTCTCCTCTTTGTCATGTTTTTACAAATGATGCGGTTGATCGTAAAAAACATCTCCTCAGTTCTGTTTCTCAGTAAAAAGCCACTCCACCGAATTCCGTTTCTCGCAACAAACCTACCCGACACGAACCGGTTCTACAGTTTCTTTTTTTCGAGAGCCATGCTTATACCAGAAAACGAACATACTCTGGACAGAGCTAAACCCGATTTGACGTTAAGGTCAAGGTTAATAGGAGGATTTTTTAACAGAACCTAACTATTGTATAACCTCACCTAAGCCAAACAGCCAGGTTGTAATTCCCAATGGCGCTTTTTCTCATTAGGCACTACTGGGGTAACCACCTAAATGTTACTCTCTTTCCTGTGGAAGGATGAGATTCAGCACCAGGCCGAGAATTCCTGCAAGACCAATTTTTTCAATAGCAAAGGCACCTGCAGTAAATTTCATACCGCCAATTCCACAGACCAGAATAACTGCAACTATAATCAGGTTACGTGGAGTTGTCAGGTCTTTACCTGAACGAACCAGGGTATTGATACCGACAACAGTAATCATACCAAAGAGCAGAATCATAATTCCACCCATGACAGGACTTGGGATAGTGGCAAGCAATGCTCCAATTTTACCTACAAACGAGAGTAAAATCGCGCAGAGTGCAGCCCAGGTCATAATCGCCGGATTGAAGGCTTTTGTCAAAGCTACAGCTCCGCTAACCTCGGAATACGTTGTATTTGGTGGCCCACCGAGCATGGATGCAATGGAAGTAGCGACACCATCGCCAAGCATTGTGTTCTGAATGCCGGGATCCTTCACGTAGTCTTTACCTGTAATCGACCCAACCGCCAGGACATCCCCAAAATGTTCAATAGCCGGTGCAATAGCAACGGGAACAATGAAAAGAACAGCTTCCCACTTCCACTCAGGTAGAACAAAAGCTGGCACTGCAAGCCACACTTTATCTGCTACTGGTGCCATAGAAATAAGGACTGGGTTGGTCCAGTTCTGGAGCCCGCCCGGGTCAAAGCCCGCCTGGACAGTTGCAGCATACCCGGTAAGGTCAAGCATATATGATGTGAAATAGCCAGCTATGATACCGCATAGAATCGGTATCAGCTTAAGCCAGCCACGACCTAAAAGAGAAACCAGAGCCGTGGTCACCAGAGAGACACCGGCGATGATAACAGCTGTCCTTTCGGGAACGAGCCAAGCCGAACCATCACCAGTGCGCCCCATAGCCATATGTACTGCAACGGGAGCCAGGACCAGGCCAATCACCATGATAACTGGGCCTGTCACTATAGGCGGCAGAATCTTGTGGAGGATATCAGAACCGAAAATACGGATGAGAAAACTGAGCACGATATAAAACAGTCCTGCTGCAGCAAGACCGCACATGGTCGCTGGAATTCCCCATGTCTGTACCCCATATATAATAGGTGCAATAAACGCAAACGACGAAGCCAGAAAGACAGGAACCCGTCCTTTGGTAATCACCTGGAAAACAAGTGTTCCGATACCGGCGGTGAATAAGGCAACATTTGGATCAAGCCCTGTAAGGATTGGGACAAGAACAAGAGCGCCAAATGCGACAAAGAGCATTTGTGCCCCGAGTAGGCTGTCACTGAGTCGCAGCTTATAGTCAGTGGCGAGCTTTTCTTCAGACATAATGCATTCCTCCATTTTCAAAATCATTTTCTAATCTATAGTATCGATCCTCACATGCCCCCCCTTTCCGGCTGATTGCCGGGAGCTGCATTCTTCGTATCAACACAACTAACCTGCTGTACCCTTTGTAACAAACAGGCAAAAAAAAAGTCATTACAGAAACTGTAATGACTTTATTGGCTATTTGGTGCCGAAGATCTTGTCTCCGGCATCCCCTAGGCCAGGTAATATATAACCAACCTCATTGAGCCGGTCATCAATTGCAGCCACATAAATATCAACATCAGGATGCGCATCGGTAACTTTCTTGATGCCCTCGGGGGCTGCTACCAGAAACAATCCTTTGATATTTTTACAACCAGATTTCTTCAGGGTATCTATGGTCGCCATAAGTGTACCACCGGTGGCAAGCATTGGGTCGAGAATAAGAGCTGTCCGCTCTTCCATGTTGGAAGCCGTCTTCACGTAGTATTCTACAGGTAAAAGGGTTTCCTCGTTACGGTAATAGCCGACAACACTCACTTTAGCCGAAGGGATCAGATCGATGACACCGTTCATCATGCCAAGTCCTGCACGAAGAATAGGCACGATAGTTATTTTCTTTCCTTTGATTTCCTCGACCTCAACCTCACCGGCCCACCCCTGAATAGTCTTCTTCTGCGTCTCCATATCCTTGGACGCCTCGTAGGTCAACAATCGCGCCACCTCAGAAGAGAGATCTCTAAAATCTTTGGTGGAAACATTGTATTGGCGCATCAACCCCAGTTTATGCTTGATGAGTGGATGATCGGCGACATGTACGGCCATAAGTAATCTCCTGTTTGGGCTTTGATATTTGAGAAAAATAAAAGATGATAAAGCAGCATGAACCGGCATTCCCTCTTCGGAACTTATACAACCGGCTATATCAAGTTAAAATCACGCTGAAATAGACACCTGATCACATTCCCCTTAAAAGCTTTTTCCGATTGCAGTTGGTCATCTGATATATAAAAAAACGGAAAAATGCAAGGTTTTTCAAGGGGCACAACCCAGCTAAAGCTTAGTCAAGCGGTCTCGGCCGGCCAAGTCTTGTCAGTGGGACGAGTTCCACCGCAATAATCCCAGCGAGAATCAACACAGCTCCAGACAACTGAACAATAGTGAGCCTTTCGCCAAGAAACATAAATCCGGCAAGAGCAGCAAAAATAGTTTCAGAGCTAAGGATAATCGCCGCGTCGGCAGCCTGCGTATATCTCTGCCCTACAACCTGCAGCGTAAATGCCATACCCACAGAAAAAATGCCGACATATGCAATACCAAAAAGGGCACTGCGAAAATCCATGACGGTTGGCTGCTCTACCAGAGCCCCACATACCAATCCAAGAAAGCCACAAACAAAAAACTGGAACGTGGCAACCACCAGCGGTGCACGGGTTCTTGATGCAACAAATCCTACCAGCAGCACATGGGCTGCCCAGAATAACGTGCTGGAAATAACCCAGAAATCTCCCACCTGAAGCTCAACCTCACCGGCACCGCTCATGATATATGTACCGATAAAACAACCCAGGGACGCAGGCCAGACTACCCAGTGCACTCTCCTTCGCAACAACAGCAGCCCTATTATAGGCACCATAGGAACATAGAGGGCAGTAAGAAACCCTGCATTGGTAACAGTTGTATGCAGAATGCCGTATTGTTGAAGGGCCGCAGCAGTAAATAACACCGTCCCGGTTGTAGCCAACAGACACCAATCTTGTAGTACAAAACGACGCTCGCCACAGTGAACTCGTTTGAATTGTGAAATGGCAAAAGGCAGTACTACCAGACCGCCAACAAAAAACCTTGCACCTGTGAAGCTTATGGTACCTAAATTGCCAGTTCCCGTTTGTTGAGCAACAAAAGCACTACCCCAGATCATAGCAGCCAGCATGAGGAGAAAATTCGCCTGTATTCTATTCATAATGACTTTTCCACTCTCATATAATTGAAAAATAGCTGGTTCTCGACCCGGAAATTTGCGCTGGGCAGTATACAGAGAATACGGGAATTTACAAGTAAAGCAAAATCAAAAATCACATTTACCGACATCACCCCTGATTGCAGAATGAGGCATTGATGGCTTCGTTTCCATCAGAATAAAGTTTCATTTGAAATTGAATTTGACATTATTGCGCAATTACACAATAATGAACTCCACTGCTGCCTCCCAACAACTCCGCCTTCAGGATGTGCACATGGAATATCTTTCTACACGACAAAATCAGATTCTCGCTCTGGCTCGTGAGCATGGCCGCGTCGACGTTGACGACCTCTCCCGCTCGTTTGAAGTCTCACCGCAGACCATTCGAAAAGACCTTAACGAACTCTGTGAAAAACAGATGTTGCAACGTGTCCACGGGGGAGCAATAGTTGGCTCGGGTATTGAAAACGTAAGCTATGAAGCCAGACGATTACTCGCCCCGGTAAGTAAAAAAGCTATCGGCACCCTCGCCGCCAGTATCATTCCTGACAACAGCTCGCTCCTTATTAATATAGGCACCACCACCGAGCAAGTTGCTCATGCATTAAAAGATCATCACGGCCTACTGGTTATCACCAACAACGTCAATGCTGTCCATATCATGAAAAATTTCATGGGAATCGAACTGATCATTGCAGGCGGTCTGGTTCGGCGCTCAGATGGCGGTATTGTCGGCGTGGCCGCTGTTGACTTCATCAATCAATTCAAGGTTGATTATGCAGTAATTGGTGTTTCAGCCATAGATGATGATGGCTCCCTGCTTGATTATGATTTCAGGGAAGTTCGAGTTGCTCAAGCCATTATAGACAATGCACGCCATGTTATCCTCGTTGCTGACCTTATGAAACTTGAGCGAAATGCACCTGTGCGAATTGGTCACATATCTCAAATAAACACAGTAGTGATGGATGGAAATCCTCCACAGAAACTTCGTTCCATATGTCAGGACCATGGAGTCGAAGTTGTAATCGCTACTCCGTAAACGAAAGCACACAAAATGACTGTAGTTTTTCACAAAACAGTAACAGAAGAGCTATCACTTTGTTTTTGCATTTTTTTACATTCATACATTCGTGTAAAAACTTTTCCGGACCAGAACGTTATTTTCACTTGAATAGATATTTATTTTCGATTAATTGTTTTTTATGCTTTGATTCGAAACCAGTTATGCTTTAAGATGAAACCAGTTTCACAATAAGCAACCACACTTTTACAAAGAGAGGTCAACCATGAAAGCTCCAGTATTTGATGTAGCAGTTATAGGTGGTGGCATAAATGGTTGTGGTATTGCGCGCGATGCAGCTGGTCGTGGCCTTTCAGTTTTTCTGTGTGAGCAGAATGACCTTGCCAGCGGGACCTCCTCCTCTTCTACCAAGCTTATCCATGGCGGCCTCCGCTACCTTGAATATTACGAGTTCCGCTTAGTTCGTGAAGCTCTGACCGAACGTGAAGTTCTCCTACGGGCGGCACCACATATCATATGGCCTTTACGCTTCATACTCCCCCATCACAAAGGTTTGCGCCCAGCATGGCTCATTCGCCTCGGACTCTTTCTTTATGATCATCTTGGTGGGCGGAAGCTTCTGCCAGGTACCAGCACTGTGAACCTCACAACCGATGAGGCAGGAGCAGCACTCAAAGGTGATTACAGCAAAGGTTTTGAGTATTCAGACTGCTGGGTTGTCGACAGTCGGCTGGTGGTTTTGAATGCTATGGATGCAGCGGCCCATGGTGCTGAAATATGTACGAAAACGACCTGTCTAAATGCTTGCCGTAAAAATGGCCTCTGGTCTCTTACACTCTTAGATTCAGAAACAGGACAACATCGCCATATTGAGGCAAAAGTACTGGTCAATGCCAGTGGCCCATGGATGGACACCACTATTGCAACTATCGAGCATACCGAATCCAAAGAACATATCCGGATGGTCAAAGGAAGTCACATCATCGTCCGCAAACTTTTTGATCATGCTCGTGCCTATATTTTTCAAAATGAGGACGGTAGGATAATTTTTTCCATTCCCTACGAAAACGATTTCACACTTATTGGCACAACTGACGTTGATTTTCACGGTGACCCTTCTAACGTTTGTATTTCTCAGGAAGAAACGGAATACCTCTGTCATGCGGCAAGCGAATACTTTACCACACCAGTTACCCCAAAGGACGTTGTCTACAGTTATTCCGGAATACGTCCACTGTTTGATGACGGAAAAAGTGATGCCAAAGCAGCAACGCGAGACTATGTGCTAAAATTAGATACAGATTCCAATACCGCCCCGCTCCTCTCCATCTATGGCGGCAAGATTACAACATACAGGAAACTTGCAGAATCTGTCCTTGAAAAGCTCAGCCCATACCTGCCCGAAATGAGGCAACCATGGACTGCCGATGCCCACATGCCTGGAGGTGATTTCAGTCCTGGTGATTTTGATGGCGAAGTCCAGCGACTGATTGGTTTGTGTCCAATTCTACGCATAGAGCATGCAGTACGGCTGGTGCGTACCTACGGCACGAAAGCACGGCTAATGACCAGTTCACTCAAAACAATTGAGGATATGGGCATCTGCTTTGGCGGCAACCTTTACGAATTTGAAGTTCATTATCTTATCCGGCACGAATGGGCCAGGAACGCTGAAGATGTTCTCTGGCGCCGGACCAACTTGGGCCTTGTGCTCAGTAATCAGGAAGGGGATTTCCTGAATACATGGATGGAAAAACAGCACCAGTAAATCTCATCTCAGACAAAAGGCGAAACGATGCAGCTTGAGCTAGAAAATGTCTGCAAAAAGGTTGGAAAGGAATTTCACCTCCGTGACATCTCCCTGACCTTGGAAGCTGGAACACTCAACATTCTCCTAGGTCCTACACTCTCAGGGAAAACTTCCCTGATGCGGTTAATGGCCGGGCTAGATAAGCCGACTTCAGGTCGTATTCTGGTAGACGGAAATGATGTGACAAGCATTCCAGTGCAGAAACGAAACGTGGCAATGGTCTATCAGCAGTTCATTAACTATCCGAACTTAACTGTTTATGAAAATATAGCGTCACCCATGCGCATTGCCAAGGAGTCTCCGGCTGTAATTGACGAAAAAGTAATGGAGATGGCCTCCTTAATGAAACTCACGGAGATGCTAAAACGGACCCCACAAGAGCTTTCCGGAGGGCAGCAGCAGCGTACAGCCCTGGCCCGAGCCCTGGTGAAAGGCGCAGATCTTGTCCTTCTTGACGAACCTCTCGCCAATCTGGACTACAAGCTGCGCGAAGAATTACGAGAGGAATTTCCAAAAATTTTTGCCGCTACCGGATCAATATTTGTCTATGCCACCACCGAGCCATCGGAGGCATTACTCCTTGGTGGCAATACTGCTTCGCTACATGAGGGCCAGGTATCACAATACGGCGAGACTATACAGGTTTTCAGAAAGCCGCAAAACCTGACCACTGCCCAAATATTCTCTGACCCTCCCCTTAACCTACTGCCAGTAACTAAACTCAACAACACAATGCTTTTCAAGAGCCATGTTGAAGTTCCACTTGTTGGTCAGTTACCTGCTCTCCCCGATAGTGACTACACAATAGCTTTCCGCCCAAACCACCTTTTTCTACAAGAGCAATCACCTAATAATATCTGCGTAAAGGCTAAAGTAGCGGTTACAGAAATTACGGGTTCCGAAAGCTATGTTCATGTGGATGTAGCAGGATTACGCTGGTGTGTGCTCGCTCAAGGTATCCACAATATCGATATTGACACTACGATCGAGGTGTTTCTGGATCCCTCCACATTTTATGTCTTCGACAAAGATCAAAATCTTGTTGTGACACCAGAGTCAATTTCGAAGGCATAGAAGGAGATTATCATGGCAAATATTACGCTAAAAGAAATTGCTCACTCCTACACAGGAGAATCGGACAATCCCGATGATTTCGCGTTAAAACGTCTGGACCTCACCTGGAGAGATGGTGGTGCCTACGCTCTTCTCGGACCATCCGGCTGCGGAAAGACGACCCTCCTAAACATTATTTCCGGCTTGCTTGTTCCAACACGGGGTGAAATCCTTTTCAATGATCAGGATGTCACCAAACTTTCTACAGAGCAAAGAAACATCGCCCAGATTTTTCAATTCCCTGTCATCTACGACACCATGACGGTTTTTGATAACCTGGCATTCCCTCTAAAAAACAGAGGCCGGACCAAGAAAGAAATTGAACCACGTGTTATTGCACTTGCCCAGATGCTCGGACTGGAGTCAAACCTGTATACCAAAGCACAGCACCTTACAGCTGATGCCAAACAGAAAATTTCCCTGGGCCGGGGACTTATTCGTCAAAGTGTTAACGCAATTCTTTTTGATGAGCCCTTAACAGTCATAGATCCGCAACTCAAGTGGGAGTTACGATCACAGCTCAAGCATCTGCATAAAAAGTTCGGCTTCACCATGATTTATGTCACCCATGACCAGACCGAAGCCCTTACTTTTGCTGACGAAGTTGTGGTCATGTACGAAGGCAAGATTGTCCAGGTCGGCACACCTAAAGACCTCTTTGAAAAGCCGGAACATACCTTTGTTGGTTATTTTATTGGATCTCCGGGAATGAACATTGTGCCCTGTGAATTAAAAGGCTCAACAGCTCTAGTACGAGGCTATGAAATACCTCTTGGCAGCACATATACACCGCCGGATTCTTCCAATATCAAACTCGGAATTCGGCCGGAACACCTCTCCCTTGAAGCGCCAGACAGAAGCGGGATTCCCGTACATATTGTGAATGTCGACGATATAGGTCGCCATAAGATTGTCAAGGTTGCTCTCGATGATACACTCTTCAACGTTATCATGCCTGAAATGACTGCCATGACTGGAGATAAGGGAACGTTGGTCGTAAATAGCGATCACGTTAACATTTACGTCGATGAACATCGCATAACAGGAGGGTCGCTGTGATACAAAAACAGGTAAATCAGAAGGCATGGTTTATGGTCCTGCCTGTGTTTCTGCTGGTAGCTTTCAGTGCCGTCATTCCACTTATGACTGTTGTGAACTACTCGGTTCAGGATACATTTGGAAACAATGAGTTCTTTTGGGTTGGCCTTGACTGGTTTAAGGAAATTATACATTCAAGCCGATTCCATGATGCATTCCTGAGACAATTGATGTTCTCTGGCATCATTCTGGCCATTGAAATTCCTCTTGGTATTTGCATAGCTCTGGCCATGCCCAAGAAAGGATGGGGAGTCCCGATCTGTCTTGTAACCATGGCCCTGCCACTTCTTATCCCTTGGAATGTTGTCGGCACCATCTGGCAGATATTTGGTCGTGTTGACATTGGCCTTCTGGGACACACTCTTGCTTCACTCGGTTTTGACTACAACTACACTCAAGACCCATTTGCAGCCTGGGTTACTGTTATCGTCATGGATGTATGGCACTGGACCAGCCTTGTAGTGTTGCTCTGTTATGCCGGACTCTGCTCCATACCGGATGCGTATTATCAGGCAGCCAGAATTGATGGCGCCAGCCGATGGTCAGTCTTTCGTTATATTCAGTTGCCAAAAATGCAGCGCGTTCTGCTCATTGCCGTGCTGCTGCGGTTCATGGACTCATTTATGATTTACACCGAACCATTCGTCATCACTGGTGGTGGCCCAGGTAACTCAACGACGTTCCTCTCAATAGATCTGGTGAAAATGGCCATTGGTCAGTTCGATCTTGGTCCTGCAGCAGCTATGTCACTTATTTATTTCCTCGTCATCCTTCTTCTCTCATGGGTTTTTTACACCGTGATGAGCAATGTTGGAGAAGAAAGCAAGGGAGGTGCATGATATGCGAACCAAATGGCTCGTTCCGACACTGTATATAATTTTCCTGTTACTACCCATTTACTGGCTTGTTAATATGAGCCTGAAAACGAATACAGAGATCCTGTCTGTTTTTACTCTCTGGCCACGCGATCTGACTTTCGACAACTACCGGGTAATATTTAATGACCCATCATGGTATTCTGGCTATATCAACTCTATGATCTATGTTTCTATTAACGTAGTCATTTCGGTCACCTTTGCACTACCGGCAGCCTATGCATTTTCGAGATACAGCTTTGTCGGCGATAAACACCTGTTCTTCTGGCTGCTTTCTAATAGAATGGCACCACCTGCAGTTTTTGCCCTGCCGTTTTTCCAGCTCTACTCCTCGGTAGGATTATTTGATACACATCTTGCGGTGGCTCTGGCTCATTGCCTTTTCAATTTGCCACTAGCAGTCTGGATTCTTGAAGGTTTCATGTCCGGTATTCCAAAAGAAATTGATGAGACGTCATTTATCGATGGGTACTCCTGGCCAAGATTCTTCGTGAAGATTTTCATTCCGAATATAGCCTCTGGTATCGGCGTTACCGCCTTCTTCTGTTTCATGTTTTCCTGGGTTGAACTTCTGCTGGCGCGCACACTTACTTCAGTCAATGCCAAACCCATCTCAGCCATCATGACCAGAACGGTCTCCGCCTCAGGTATGGACTGGGGTGTACTGGCTGCAGCAGGTGCACTTACCATCGTTCCCGGTGCACTGGTAATCTGGTTTGTACGAAATCATATCGCTAAGGGTTTTGCCCTTGGACGCGTTTAAGGGGAGACACTTTCATGGAATTAAACTGGATGGCATGGACCAAACCAACCATATTGTTTTTTTGTACCATTTTCTGTTTTCTTGTCACTCTCACGATCATGGAAATACGCACTCCCGGTGGAAATCCGCGAAACAGCATTCTCGGATTTGAAACAACGCGAGGCGATCGTTTATTCATGTCGCTTTTAGGCTCAGCCTATATTCATATACTCTGGATTGCCATCACCTCACTTAGTGTCTGGTGGGCTTTTGCGCTGGCAATCCTATTTGCTATTTGTGTTTTCAGTTTTTTTTGATATACCAGTCTCTTGTTGTACTGCCACTCTACTATGGATGGCAGCTTAACCGCAAAACAATAGAGGAGAAAAAAATGATCAAAAAGCTAGCAACAGCAGCAGCGGTCGTAGCGTTCATGGCAGGGTCTGCTTCGGCAGGCATGGACGAAGCGAAGCAGTGGGTCGAAAATGAATTCCAACCATCAACCCTTTCGCAAGAAGATCAGTTAAAGGAAATGGAATGGTTCATAAAAGCAGCAGAGCCATTCAAGGGTATGGAGATCAACGTTGTCTCTGAAACCATTACAACCCATGAGTATGAGTCCAAAACTCTAGCCAAAGCGTTCACAGAAATCACCGGAATCAAGCTTAATCACGATCTTATTGGCGAAGGTGATGTTATTGAAAAACTGCAGACTCAGATGCAGTCCGGCAAGAACATTTATGATGCGTTCATCAATGACTCTGATCTCATCGGTACCCACTTTCGTTATCAGCAGGTTGTACAGCTTACCGACTGGATGGCTGGCGAAGGAAAAGATGTAACTGACCCGATGCTTGATCTCGATGATTTCATTGGTACAAGCTTTACCACAGGTCCAGACGGAAAACTGTACCAGATTCCTGATCAGCAGTTCGCCAACCTCTACTGGTTCCGCTATGACTGGTTTAAGCGTCCAGAATTAAGAGCCCAGTTTAAAGAGCTTTATGGCTATGAGCTTGGTGTTCCTGTCAACTGGTCCGCCTACGAAGATATCGCAGAATTCTTCTCCGAGAAAGTAAAAGAGATCGATGGCGTTCGCGTCTATGGGCACATGGATTACGGCAAGAAAGATCCTTCTCTTGGATGGCGCTTTACTGATGCATGGCTCTCCATGGCTGGTGCAGGCGATGCAGGTATTCCAAACGGTCTGCCTGTGGACGAATGGGGTATCCGTGTTGATGGTTGTAACCCTGTAGGTTCTTCTGTAGAACGCGGTGGTGCCACCAATGGTCCAGCTGCTGTTTATGCTCTTACCAAATACATTGACTGGTTGAAAAAATATGCACCACCTGAAGCCGCAGGTATGACCTTCGGTGAGGCTGGTCCGGTACCTGCACAGGGTCAGATTGCCCAGCAGATCTTCTGGTATACAGCATTCACTGCCAACATGGCAGAGCCTGGAACTCCTGTTGTTGATGAGAATGACAATCCGAAATGGCGTATGGCTCCATCTCCACACGGACCATACTGGAGTGAAGGTATGAAACTCGGTTATCAGGATGCAGGTTCCTGGACCCTGATGAAGTCAACTCCTCTCGATCGTCGTAAGGCAGCATGGCTCTATGCACAGTTTGTTATCTCTAAAACTGTCAGCCTGAAAAAAACTCACGTTGGCCTGACCCCTATTCGTGAAGGCGATATTCAGCACGAATCTTTCACAGAGCGTGCGCCAAAGCTTGGTGGTCTGGTAGAATTCTACCGCAGCCCTGCACGTCTCCAATGGAGCCCGACTGGAACCAACGTACCTGATTATCCAAAACTTGCTCAGCTCTGGTGGCAGAACGTAGCCGATGCTGTAACTGGCGACAAAACTCCACAAGAAGCAATGGATTCTCTTGCAAATCAGCAGGATAAAGTTATGGCACGCCTCCAGAAAGCTGGTATTCAAGGCGAATGTGGGCCTAAACTGAATGAAAAGAAAGACGCATCATACTGGCTCAATCTGCCTGGTTCTCCTAAAGCCAAACTGGCTAACGAGAAGCCAAAAGGAATGACCATCGACTATGACGAGCTCGTCAAAAGCTGGGAAACTGCAGCAAAGTAAGCTACGACCAGCATTGAATCTCGCGCCAGCCTCCATGCGGGATTCTCGTTAATATGCAGGCTGGGGGCTTATGCCTTCAGCCTGTTTTTTTTCATTTACGCTTTACCTGTATTCCGGGAATAACTTTTTCTATTATCGAAACCCCATTACTCTCAGAGCCTGCTTTTAGCAATCGTCCCCTGGTGGCTTGCCCAAGCATGCTTGATGAAGGAGAACAACACCATGGCAGCATATGTACTCGCAATTGATCAGGGAACAACCTCCAGCAGGGCTATAGTCTTCAATAGCGAACTTGAGATTGTCGCTGTTGCTCAGCAGGAGTTTACGCAATTTTTCCCTCAATCAGGTTGGGTTGAGCACGACCCTGAAGAGATTTGGGAATCAACACTGTCAACCTGCAAACTTGCTCTGGAAAAAGCACAGCTGAATGCCAGCCAGATTGCAGCAATTGGCATTACAAATCAACGCGAGACAACACTTGTCTGGGATAGAGAAACAGGGAAAACCATTCACAAGGCCATAGTGTGGCAAGATAGACGCACGGCCGACTTTTGCACAAAACTCGACGAAGCAGGACATAACCCTACAATCAAAGCCAAAACAGGACTTTTACTTGACGCATATTTCTCCGGCACCAAAATTCGCTGGATGCTCGACAATGTAGAAGGGGCAAGAGCCAAAGCCGAAGCAGGAAAGCTTGCTTTTGGCACCGTAGACACCTTTCTGCTCTGGCGCCTCACCGGCGGCAAAATTCATGCGACTGACGCTACCAATGCTTCCCGGACTATGCTTTACAACATCCATGAGAATTGTTGGGATGAGGAGTTACTTACGCTGTTAAACATACCCAGATCACTCCTTCCGCAAGTGAAAGACTCCTCTGACGATTTTGGCATGACATCATCCGACCTACTCGGTAGTTCGATCCCAATACGTGGCATAGCAGGTGATCAACAGGCCGCCCTGGTTGGCCAGGCCTGTTTTAAGCCCGGTATGATCAAGTCTACTTACGGTACTGGCTGCTTTATCGTGTTGAACACCGGTGAAGAAGCTGTTACCTCAAACAACCGATTACTTACCACGATCGGCTACAGACTAAACGGCAAGACCACCTATGCACTTGAAGGCTCTATATTTGTAGCCGGCGCAGCTGTCCAATGGATGCGCGATGCCATGGGCCTGATTGAAGCCGCAAACGAAACTGGAAAACTTGCCCGTAAAGCCGATATCAATCAAGATGTCTACCTTGTTCCAGCATTCACTGGTCTTGGTGCACCACATTGGGACCCAGATGCCCGTGGGGCAATCTTCGGAATTACCCGTGCCACAGGTCCGGCAGAATTATCGCGCGCTGCTCTCGAATCTGTATGCTACCAGACGAGAGACCTTTTAGATGCCATGCGAGGGGACTGGGCTGCCATGGGAGACACCATCTTGCGTGTCGACGGGGGCATGGTTGCCTCCAACTGGACCATGCAGTTTCTTGCCGATATCCTCAATGCCCCAGTCGACAGACCACAGACTCTTGAGACCACTGCCGTAGGTGCAGCATACCTCGCAGGACTATACGAAGGTATTTATCCTGGCCCCGAAGAGTTCTCCGAAAGCTGGAAAAGAGAGTGCCGTTTCGCTCCTTCCCTTGAGGAAGGCATCCGGATACGTAAATATAACGGGTGGAAGGATGCAGTGAGCAGGACGCTCACACGCTAGCTCACTTTCTCAGTATATTTGCGAAACCATCTTCATCAATACTTTGCCAGTAAATATAGCCTACTATGATTTACTGGCAAAATGTTGACTCTTACATCACCCTACTGGGTAAGAAATTCGTAATAGCCTTTTTCTGCTGACAACTTCACAGGAGGCTACCAATTCCCAAGTAGTAATTCATCACATCTTATTCCCCCTTTCATCTCCGCCAATTAGTGCCTTAACCTTCTTTTAGTTCATTTACAGCACCCAACTCACAAGATCCATCAGGCCACTCTACGAAGGTGCAAAAAGTGAAACCTCGTTTCCATCTTGTCGAATAACAAACCACCAAGCAATAAATCAGCTATCTTTAGGCTTTTTTCCAAATTGGTACTTTCGTAATACCCCCACACCTCATCTCCTCTAATAACAAATAGATAATATAACCGCACAGTGTGACCAGACACTATCCCTACTGTTTAAAGGACTTCAAGGTCAACAAAAATTCTTGACAAGGTCACATGTATTGGAATATTCTGTCACCAATATAGAGATTATGCACTATACCCCACCCATTATGGTCTGTAGTCAGACCAGGAAACCAAGGTTTACAATCGGAGTTCAGGACCTCAGGTAAACTTGGCAACCGGTTGCACAGCACATAATGAATAATGCACGATCGAGGTTATACAGCTCACCGTCATGCCAGAGGCGACCAGCTGTAGCGAACAGGTTCCAAAGAGAGATTATGCAGCCCTCTACCTGTCCGGACATCGAGTACTGAGACAGTTACTGATCAATGATTGGTATTGCTGCCAGCACGTGCCTATTCTGTCGGACCACCCGCATGCAATAGACCTGGCCCACCGCAATTCCACACCAGCAGCGACTTCACTACTATTTGTTCATTTACGACGGGGGAACTATCAGGCGATCCGCGTTGAGAAGGCAATCCGCAATATTGTTCTTCTCTACATCACAAAAATTAAGATCTTGAACGAGGTAGTTATGTCACCAGCAATTCTAGCCCTTCTGGCCGCGACTCCGATTTTAGTCGCAGCTATCCTTTTGGTAGGCCTCAACTGGCCGGCCCGCCGTGCAATGCCTGTGGTTTACTTAACCGCAGCCGGCATCGCTTTAGCCGTATGGGACATGAGCGTTACCCGAGTACTCGCATCAACCATGCAGGGCGTTCTTATCACTGTAGCTGTACTCTGGATTATCTTCGGTGCTATCCTTCTACTCAACACACTTCAGAACTCTGGAGCCATCACCACAATCCGCGCAGGATTTGTCAATATCAGCCCTGACCGTCGCGTACAGGCACTCATCATTGCATGGCTGTTTGGTTGTTTCATCGAGGGTGCATCCGGCTTCGGCACACCCGCCGCAATTGCAGCTCCACTGCTGGTTGCAATTGGCTTCCCTGCCTTGGGCGCAGTAATGATCGGCATGATGATCCAGTCCACCCCTGTTTCTTTTGGTGCAGTTGGTACACCAATCATCATCGGAGTTACCAATGGGCTGGACAACGAGGCAATCGGCAGCCAACTGGTTGGCCTTGGTTCAAACTGGGAAGCATTCCTTCAGCTGATCACCTCAGAAGTTGCTATCGGACACGCCATCGTAGGTACTCTTATGCCTTTCCTGATGGTCGTTATGCTCTGTCGCTTCTTCGGCAAAAATAAGAGCTGGACAGAAGGCTTCTCTATGGCTCCTTTTGCTCTCTTCACCGGTTTAGCTTTTACTATCCCTTACGCCCTTACCGGCGTATTCCTAGGACCTGAGTTCCCGTCTATCGTTGGAGCTCTCGTAGGTATGGCCATCGTAGTTCCAGCTGCAAAAGCTGGTTTCCTTCTGCCTAAAACCACTTGGGACTTCCCAGCTGAGGAAGAGTGGCCCAAGGGATGGTTTGGTACTCTTAAGCCTAAAGCTCCAAGCGCTGATGAAAAGAAAATTTCCCTGCCCATGGCATGGCTTCCGTACCTCCTCGTTGCGGCAATTCTTGTTGCCAGCCGTGTTTCCCCAGAACTCAAAGGTATGCTCGCATCCGTAGCTTTCGGAATGACCGATATCCTTGGTGAAGGCATGGGTTACAAGATCAAGCCACTTTACCTGCCAGGCGGCATTCTGCTGTTTGTTTCTATCCTGACCATGTTCCTCCATCAGATGAAGCCAGCAAAACTCGTTTCTGCTGCGGCTGACGCTGGGAAAACCCTGGTTGGTGCAGGTTTTGTACTCGTATTCACCATTCCAATGGTACGTATTCTGATCAACTCTGGTGTCAATGGTGCTGAACTCGCTTCCATGCCAGTTGTTATGGCCAGCTTTGTAGCGAATACCTTTGGCTCTATATATCCGGTATTCGCACCTACCGTTGGCGCGCTTGGTGCCTTTATTGCCGGTTCCAATACCGTTTCGAACATGATGCTCAGCCAGTTCCAGTTTGAGGTTGCTAATGCACTCTCCATTTCTGGTGCGATTCTCGTTGCTCTTCAGGCAATTGGTGCTGCAGCCGGTAACATGATTGCAATCCACAATGTCGTTGCAGCTTCTGCGACTGTCGGCCTTTTAGGCCAAGAAGGAAAAACACTTAGAATGACTGTTATTCCAACTGCCTACTATGTTGTTGCGGCTGGTGCTCTCGGCATGACTGCCATCTACGTTCTCGGCATTGTAGATCCGCTTATGGGATAAATATATCCAACGATTCTTAGTTGTAGATAGAGTCCCTAACCTGTCTTCCTGCGTATGCAGGAGGACAGGTTTTTTAATTCCACCCACACTTCACACTTCGCATTCTCCCCCACCTAAAGAACTTCCCCTTTATTTCTCCCACTTGAGTACTTTTCCAGTCAATACCATATCCTCTCCGACACACCTCTTTCGTTTCACAAACACTCTTTCCAGATCCCTAGCAAGATGTTTTTGGCGACACCCTTAAATCTGACCATCGCTCAACCATCAGCAACCTACACACATAATAACAATTTATATCAGTATATTACGAGACCTTCTTCACTTATAACCACGGCCTGAGACTACCACGCACATCACTCTCTGCCCATATCTTGAAATTTCATTTTCGACACCTATTGGTTTCGACCGAGCACTTTACAGATTTCACTTGAACATATTTCGAAAGAGGGATATAACATTCTGAGTGTTTGAATGGAAGTGGTCAAACTACCGACAATCCGGCACCACTCCAGGGGCCAGTGTTGAGCTGTCTTCTCAGGTGATGTCGGTATAATAATCATAACGTTCACGCGAAAGGATTCAGAACAATGGCCTCACCCCTACCCACCCCTCCTCCTGATTCCAACATCCAGACTGTTTCAACAGATGTTCTCATAATTGGTGGAGGCGCTACAGGAACCGGGATCATGCGCGACCTGGCTCTGCGCGGAATCCATTGCCGACTCATAGACAAGCATGACCTCTGCGCAGGAGCATCAGGTGGCAACCACGGCCTGCTCCACTCCGGTGCCCGCTATGTATTGAGCGACCCACATTCCGCCACGGAATGCAGGGAAGAAGGTGAAATCCTCAAGCGACTTGCCCCACAATGCATAGAAAACACCGGTGGCCTTTTTGTGGCCTTAAAAGGTGACGATGAAGAGTTCATTTCCAAATTCCCAGATCTATGCGCTGCAGCTGGCATTCCTTGCGAATCAATCACAACAGAAAAAGCCCGGGAACTTGAACCACAACTCTCCCAGGACATCATCGCTGCATATGCAGTCCCTGATGCTACCATCGATCCGTTCAGGTTAACTCTGGAGAACGTAAATCATGCCAGAGAAATAAATGGGTCCACCTACCACCCACACACAGGTGTCACACAATTTGATATCAGCGATGGTAAAATATCTGCAGCAGTCTGTAGAGATAATAAAACTGGAACGGCTCTACGAATTGAGGCTAAACAGTTCATCAATGCTGGCGGCGCCTGGGCCATGGATATTGCCAGGTTAGCTGGTTGTACTGATGTAAACCTCCTGTATTCTAAAGGTACACTACTGATTAGTCATGACCGCTTGGCAACTCGTGTTATTAATAGATTACGACCACCATCTGATGGTGACATCCTTGTCCCTGGCGGCACAGTCTCGGTACTGGGCACCACCTCACTGCGAACAGACAATCTTGAAAATGTTCGCCCGACCATCGATGAAGTCGATAAAAACGTAGTGGAAGGATCCTGCATGATTCCTGCCCTGGCAGGAGCGCGATATATTCGTGCTTTCTCCCGGGTTCGTCCACTTGTCCAAACCGGTGTGGGTGAGGACGATAGAAACGTGGCCCGCAGCTTTTCACTCGTAGATCACCAACAACAAAATATACAAAATTTGTGTACTATTACCGGCGGCAAACTCACTACCTTCAGGTTGATGGCTGAAAAGACATGCGATCTGGTTGCAAAACGCTTAGGTAACACCTCTCCCTGCAGAACAACAAGTGTTCCTCTGCCAGGCGGGCAGTCCTGTCGATGGACCGAACCCGGCGCTTCCCCAAAATACTGGTACGAGGCAAACAATCCTGAAGATATGATCCTCTGCGAGTGTGAGATGGTACCTCAATCAGCTATTGACCAGATTGTCCTGTGTGCCCCAGGTGCAGAGAAAGAGATGACCCTTGAGGCCATTGCCCTCAGGTCCCGGGCTGGCAAAGGCCCCTGTCAGGGCTCTTTCTGCGGAATACGCATTGCGTCATATCTCTACGATCGTGGCTATTATCAGGACACCACCGGCCTCGTGCACATGCGTGATTTTTTTAACGAACGTTTCAAAGGCTTACGAACAATCATCTGGGGCCAGCAGGCTGCCCAGATGGAACTCGCTGAAGCACTCCATTGCGGACTGCTCGGACTTGACTGCCTTGAAGAATCACAACAGCAGGATCGCTAATATAATAAGCAGGTGTGGAGAATACACATGACGTACGATAAACGAGAATTCACGACTGATCTTGCTGTAATTGGTTCTGGCCTGGCCGGTATGGCGGCTTCGATCTTCGCTCTTAAACGCAATATACCTACGGCTCAGGTAGGTAATACTGGTGCCATCGCATACACCACTGGGTACCTCGATCTGCTCGGCAATGCGAACTCGGGAGCTGATGGGTTATTAAACGACCCGTGGTTGGGAATACGAGAATTACAAACCAGCCAACCCAGTCATCCACTTGCTCGTATTCCTGAAAAGGATATTCGCCAATCATTTACAGAATTCACCTCCTTCCTTGGAGAGTGTGGCATCGTATATGGAACACCGGGAGATTGCAATATCAATGCAATGACCCCTGCTGGGACGACTAAACCCACATTTTGCGTTCCGGCAACTATGCAGGCCGGAGTTGAGGCTTATGCAAACAAAGCCAAGTGTATAATTGTCGACTTCAAAGGATTACGAGGATTCAGCGCCCATCAGGTTGTGGCCAATTTAAAACGTGCATGGCCTGATCTCATTGCCAAACGGATCCCTTTTCCTGATATGCCTTTGGGGGAAATTTACCCCGAGGTTATGGCACGAGCGCTTGAGGTTCCTGCCATTCGCGAGCAACTCGCGTCCTCCATCAAAGAAATACTCGGCGAGGCTGAAGTTGTAGGTATGCCTGCAATCCTGGGAATGCACAATCCTGACACTGTATTGGCCGAGCTGACCCGACTCATAGGTTGTCCTGTCTTTGAGATACCAACCATGCCTCCTTCTGTACCTGGTATCCGCCTTCGTGAAATGTTTGAGCAGGTTTTCCCACAGAAAGGCCTCACACTCGTTCCGCAACAAAAAGTGCGCTCACTGGACTTCACCGCTAAAGAGGTGCAACTCATCCTCGCTGATAATTTTGGACCGATCGTTATCCATGCAAAGGCTGTTATCCTTGCGACTGGTCGTTTTTTAAGCGGTGGCCTTGAAGCAAAACTTGATGGCATAGTTGAGCCTCTCCTCAATCTCCCTGTTACACAACCCAGCTCACGTGATTCGTGGTATGAGCTGCAATACATGGGCAAACAAGGGCACGCAATTCATAAAAGCGGCATTGAAGTAGATAATGAATTTCGCCCTCTCGATAATAAAGGTGAAGTTGTCGATCCACGCCTTTTCGCTGCTGGTGTCATCCTTGCTCATCAGGATTGGATTCGTGGCCGATGTGGAGCCGGTGTTGCCATTGCAAGTGCATTCAGAGCCGTCTCTGCAGCGGAGCAGGTAATTCAACAGGCAACGCAGGACGACTAATACATTCAACAGGTATTGATGACTGATACAGGTCGGAACACAACCTACTCGGTAAATAAACACTCGACCGCACTACGAGGACGACAGTATGTCTGAAGAAAAAACGCCCACCATCAATTTCAAGCAAAAAGCCATAGAACTTCTGCCGGAAGGAGCAAGTTTCGATGCCTGCCTCACCTGTGGCCTCTGCTCATCCGGATGCCCAGCCTCTGGCATTGAGAACATGGACCCAAGAAAGTTTATCCGCATGGCCATGCTTGGCATGGACAAAGAACTTTCAACAACACCCTGGGTATGGACCTGCACCCAATGCAAACGATGCCAACATGTCTGCCCAATGAATATTGATATTTCGCAGCTGGTATTTCTTGCCAGAGGCAACTGGCCCAAAGACAAGAAACCAAACGGGATCACCCGCTCCTGTGAGCTTACGCGCTCAACGGACAGCACCAGTGCAATGGGTCTCCCCCCGGATGATTTTGTTTTTGTGGTAAATGATGTTCTTGAAGAAGTGCGTGAGACCCAGCCACAGTTCAAAGATATGGTTGCACCAATTGACAAGAAAGGAGCTCACTTCTTTGTCAATCAAAACTCACGTGAGCCAATGAGCGAGCCTGATGAGATGGTGCCGCTCTGGAAAATATTTCATCTTGTTGGCGCAGACTGGACATACAGCTCAAAAGGTTGGGCCGCTGAAAACTTCTGTATGTTTTCTGGTGATGAAGCTGCATGGTATGAGGTTATCAAGAAACGGGTCGACGCTACCAATGAACTCGAATGCGCAGTATGGCTTAATACTGAATGTGGCCACTCCTATTATACCATGTGGAATGCGGTAAACCGTTTCGAGATGGAAACCAACTTCAAGATTGAAAGCCTTGTCACCTATTACGCCCAGTGGATACGCGAAGGAAAGCTCCCGGTAAATTCAGACTGGAATACGAAAAACATCAAATTCACAGTTCAGGACCCCTGCCAGATTGTGCGCAAAGCTTACGGTGACTCTATTGCTGATGATCTCCGTTTTGTAACGAAAAAGCTTGTCGGTGAAGACAACTTTATCGACATGCAACCTAATCGAAGTGCAAACTATTGCTGCGGTGGTGGCGGAGGATTTCTCCAGGCCGGTATGACCGAGCATCGCAGGACCTATGGAAAACGGAAATTTGACCAAATCATGGCAACTCAGGCTGAGTACGTACTTACCCCCTGCCATAACTGCCACTCACAAATGGAAGATATTGGACACCATTTTGGCGGTCAGTATCAGGTTGTACATTTCTGGACGCTGATTTGTCTCTCTCTTGGCATTCTTGGAGAAAATGAGCGGACCTACCTGGGGCCTGACCTTGCTGATCTGGGCTTATAAGCAAGAGCCATAAGTATTACAACAAGTCTCCTCCAACTACGGAAGCAGCAGGTAGGTGCCTGCCTTATGTACTGCCTGCTCTTCCAGTAGTGTTTTAAATGCAATCTCAGCACCACCACTCTCTACACAGCTCCCATACACCTGCAGCACATTAACAATTTTGGACATTGCCCCCACTCGTTCTTCTTTCGGAAGTAAATGAGGATGCAACGAAAGATAGAGTTTAGGCTTTTTCTCAGATAGATAATCAGCTATAGCTGGTAATAAGGCAAACTCACCACCCTCTATATCTATTTTTATAGTGTCAAATTGAGGATTTCCAACAAATTCAAGCCAATTTCTCCAGGTCAGACAAAGCACCTCCATGCCCCGATCACCGTCGGGTCGGAGCAGGCTAGTCATGGAGTCCCCTTGTTTTCCTCTTGGGCTTGCCATTCGGCTCAGTCCATTTTCTGCAGATAAAGCCATATTGAAAGGCAGCACATTTTCAAGTTTATTCAGCTTAAGGTTTTGGAGCAGATACATATACGCTACCCGGTCAGGCTCAAAGCAATAGACTTGGGTGCAACGTCTTGCAGCATATAATACAGTGGGACCAATCCAGGCACCGATATCACAATACACACTATCTTCTGCCAGCAGACTATCAAAGGCGGTAAAGGTTGCTGGCTCCCATAAACCATTGTCTACTTTTCTCCAGAAACTGATATGTTCAGGATCGCAATGATAAGCCTCTCCCCCCATTCTCACCGGGTACCAACCCCTAATCCTGGACCACATTGTTGCCAACTTATCAACTGCCTCCATCACTTCACTCCTTTCATCTTTTTCACAATCCATTTAAATGGAAACAGCATAGAGACATCCTGCTGATATTTTTTATATTTCTCACCATATTCATGCAGCAGTTTTCTCTCTTCCAGCACAGTCCCAATGATCAGGTAAACTGACAAAACAGACGATGCAATAATTGAAGATAGATAATATACAGGCAAAGCCGACCAGATAACCATCAAGGATCCAAGATACCAGGGATGGCGCGTTACTCCCAGGCTGCCTTTTTGTGAAAAGTAGTCATCTTCAGCCAGTAATAACTGCTGCCGGCGCAGCCGAATTTGCCGAATACCAAGCATCAAGCCAAGATCATACTGCTTTGCCCCGTTACGAAATAACCATAAAGCGGTGACAAGAAAAACAGCCTGCAGGACAATCCATAACCCTGTCCACGAAAACACAACACCACCGCGCCACATTGCTGTCATAAGCACAACAGGCACCAGCGTGAGAAATGAAACCAGATTGAACAAAAGGCGGAAATAATATTCAAACGAACCCAGCAACGATTGTAACCAGAAACTCACCTTACGAGAAATCAGCACACTGTGTATTGTGCACCAAATTATCCAGCTACAGGTGAGAACAACTTGTTCATAACCCTGTGCACTCCAAAACGTATCGTTCACATCTTCTGTCTCATAAAAATTACACAGCAGGTTCAAAGGACTCGATACACGTCTTCTCGATTCCAATTCCTATTTATGCAAAAGAAAACCATTCCCGCATAAACCAACAGGTGGTCTTTTCCTTCTGCTAATTTCCACCATTTCTCACTCTTCAGGTATCCACGACGTATAAACAGCCTCCGAGAAGAAACCACAGGAAAAACAGAAAGAAATATGTATTCATTCAACGCTGATCTTTCGGGCTACTTAGGATATTCAGGAAATGCCTGAGAGGTTGGTTCACTTGAAAACATAATAGAGGTGATAACGTCCTTTACATTCAGAAAACTCGGGCCTACCCGATCCCACCACCCAAACCTGTAGAGTCTTTGAACGAACACGCTTCGATGTGCCGGGTAGATACTCCGATAAAAGAACCACCCACTGGAATTTTCCTCTTTTGCCAGCCGCTAGCACCACGTATAACCGCAGTAACTGTAGGCATCGTGAGAGGAATATAGCGCTGTTTGCTTTTACTTTTAAACAACCCGTAAAAAACACCAGATATACAGAAAAATGTATCTCCACGCGTATGGGTGATAATGTTTACGGTAGAGGTATCTTCACCGGACCGACATTTCAGCGTTGCCGCACGTATTTTCTCTAATCGATTGCCAGAGTCTCCCAAAGTATCAGCAAAAAACAGAACATCTGCAAGTCTCACCTGGACCTTGCTAAGTAAGCACAGTCGAGTATTTCCCTCGAGGATTATACTCGCATCATTAAGGAGCAATGCATCTTCGAACGTTTTTTCAGAGGGGTCTTTCCAGTAAATATTTGCAGCATTGAACAAGTCAATAGTACGAAGAGATTCATTCGGGACATCCACCTTCCCGGAATATGTCTTGTTAGGTGTAAATATTGTTACGGTTCGCTGATTAATTCCCATAACGTATACTCCTGTTGAAGCTTTGCACTGCATGGAGCTACAGACCACACACATTTTCCCCATCAGGCTTTAATACCAGCCATTTATTACCCATACTCACCGAAAAGTAGAATACAATCACCGGCCTGTATGAGTGTTTTTCTAGCCTGGTCTGCAATAGCAAGTACAATCAAAGATCGATATTCGTTGCAAATACAAAAAACTATAACCAGAAAGCTTCCGGGGAGAATGCTTCTGCCCGGAAATCTTAATACTTTTCCGGAAGGCTACCAGTTTTCACCAAGTAGTTCAAAATGCGCTCGCGCATGGGCACAGGCAGGGCAAACCTCAGGTGCCTCTTCCCCTTCATGCAGATATCCACAGTTTCGACATCTCCAGGTCACCTTCTCATTTCGTTTAAAGACCTGACCTGACTCAATATTGGCTACCAGATCTATATACCGCTTTTCATGCTGCTTTTCGGCATTGGCAATTGCCATGAAGATGTCAGCAATATTGGCAAAACCCTCTTCTCGTGCGGTGTCGGCAAATTGGGGATACATAACGGTATGCTCATAATTTTCTCCCGCTGCTGCCTCTTGCAAATTCTGTACTGTAGTCCCTATTACACCAGCCGGAAATGCAGCAACAATTTCCACCTCACCACCTTCAAGCAATTTATACAATCTCTTGGCATGTTCTTTTTCCTGATTTGCAGTCTCTTCAAAAATATGCTGAATCTGAACATAACCATCTTTTTTAGCCTGTGAGGCAAAATATGTATAACGGTTGCGTGCCTGGGATTCGCCGCAAAATGCAGTAAGTATATTTTTTTCTGTTGTAGTTCCTTTTAAACTGGCCATACCGTTCGCTCCATTGTTATTTTTACCAGCGTTTATCTAACGTGCAAATCCTAACCATTGTAGCATACAACTACGCAGAATCAACTAACAAATAAAACCCGCTCCCATGATATAGCACATCTCAACAACATTTAGTTATTAGCGAGCTTTGACATCGTAGACTCACGCCATTATCTAAAATTCCCAATAAACTAATCACCAGCAACAGCATGATGTAACACAAAATACATCCTTTTCAGATAAGGCCGAGACTCAAATTAACGCTTTTCATTCAAACTGACCACACTGAATATCCCATTGCCTTACCATAATCCTGCATCACTTGATGATTGTTTCATAACTATGCAACTCAGCATTCAACAACGCTCCCCATCGCTTACTATATGGATGAGCACGCTTTACTGGTTTCCCTCCCGCATGAAGAAGGTATCCGCTGTTTGCCCACATAAAAAGCGACCCTCTCAAATTATGTACCCGGCTAAAGCCCTTCTGCTGCAGCTGTTCAGCAAATTTCGCAGAACGCAAACCGACTGAACAGTAAACAACAATAACAGAATCTTTATCCAGATCGTCATATTGCCATGTATCAGCCAGAACAGCTCCAGGTAAATGACTCACCTGGTACTCTTCAGAACTGCGAACATCAACCAGCTCCACCGAACTCCCAGTGTCAAGAATCGCTTTCAGCTCTCCCAGGCTTATGCTCGACACAGTAGGATAATCTTCATCGATGGCTCTGTTAACTATAGCCCAGTCCAGATCACCAAACATGATTTCCCATCTAAAAGCACAAAGCAAAATCACTGCAAGTAGCAAAAAAGCGCATTTCAGTGGTCGGATCATTTTATCCACCAGATTCTATTATTGAGCTAAAGGTCAGTTTTTTTCGTCGAACACAATTATAACTGATGCCTGACAGGTCAGTAATATACCTCCTATAAAGTGCTGGCAATACAAATACAACGAAAGAGGCATTTATGCATCAACAGTACTTCAGAAGTCTATAGATTTCTGGCACACATCTCGGCGGCAAGAACCTGAAAAGTTCGCAACTGTATAACCTATTATTAGAAACAGATTCAGAGTATCTCTATAGTAATTCCGGGGATTGGTTCAAAAGCTGTACAGCTCTTGCTGAAAACGTTAATGGAACCCTCGGGATAATTAAATGAACGTAACAACCCTGAAACAGACGTACTATGAGCCGAATCGCTATCGCGACCGATGCCTGACATCCACAAACAAACGGAGATATGAAAGAGTCCTCCCCCATGCTGTCCACATTGTCACACACAGAAGGACCTTTATCTTGGCTGGCACACTCTTTCTGTATAAAAAATAATTCCCCATTCACAGTGCTTATCACATCAGATTTCGGCACTATTTAATGAACACCCTTTTCACGCAAAAATGATCCATACTTTACATCTTCACCAACAATATGTGCGATCCACCAATGACGTAGAAAAATATATAATTCCTGTGCACCAGAATTCTTATCAGCTTTTACTAAAGAAAGTAGATCATCAATTTTCACAAGGTATTCCTGATGAGATTTCTTCTGAGAGTTAAGCTCTGGGTAACCATATTTTTCAAGTAGTGCCTCTTCGTCACGGAGATGCTGCTCCGCATATTCAGACATTTCTTTCAATATTTCATCAAGCGATTCAAAACCTTTCTTATCTCGGATAATCCCATACATCTGGTTTACAAGCTGAATAAGACGTTTATGTTGCTCATCCATCTGTACAACTCCCGTCTCATACGATTCACGCCACTTCAGAATGTCCATATATCACCCAAATGTTATTTTTATCACTCTGCATATTTATATGCATGTCACACTCAAGAGGACAACTCCACATAGAGTGTTTGCAATCCATTTCCTGTAAATCAAAATTCCTGGCTCGCGGGTACCAATTAGAACTATTTGACATCCAGATTTTTGTTGAGCCTTGAGCAATTTCCAATACATCTGGCCAGCGAACGGTTTTACCTCAACAACCTATATAGGCATCTCTCTCTAGCAGAAAATGATACCCAGTTATCTTTCTAAAATTTCTTGATATGGAACGAACAATCAGTCCTTTACAAAAGGATAGCACGTTCAGATGTCGAGTGACAAATTTTTCAGATGAACCAACGAGTATTACAGCCGAACAATGCTTACTATTCGTTAATCAATAAAGATTATCAATTCGAAAGCCGATAAAATATAAAAGAGGGAATGTTCTTATTGCAGAGGAGGCTACTATGACTCATCAACAAGCCATAAAAATTTTGATGCTTAGTCCAGTATATTATCGGTTAGGCACATTGGAAAGAATGGAGCTTGTTAAAGAATATTGTAAGCTTTATGGGGAAATCCAAAAATTATCAAAAAAAAGAACAGCCAGACACTCATGACCCGCTGCCCCAAACGTATAGCTCACCCTACCCTTTCTTCTTCCAGCTTTTTTCTTCTCCCTTAATCAGTCTGACTATATTCTCTTTGTGTTTCAGCCAAATAAGAACTGCAACTACAGTCGCAGTCAGTAACGTTACAGTTGATTCACCTAGTAGCCACAACCAGACAACCATAAGCGCGGAGGCAAGGAGTGAGCCAACAGAAACAAAACCACTCAGGGCCACCGCACCAACAAAGACACCCAGGCTGATGAGAATTGCCAGAGGAGAAAGATAGAGGAAAACTCCAAGCCCTGTGGCGACTCCTTTACCACCGTTAAATCTAAGGTATACAGGAAACATGTGTCCAAGTACAGCCATCACCCCGCATCCAGATACGACAAGATCATTCCCTCCACTTCCAGCAAGAATTTTTGCCGCAATAAGCATTGGCAGGTAGCCCTTCAAGCAGTCACATACCAGCGTCAGAAATCCAAGTTTTTTACCTAGAATTCTACTGACATTAGTCGCACCAATGTTTTTACTTCCCTCCGTTCGGACATCCTTACCAGCAAACTTGCCAATAAGCAGACCAAAAGGAATCGCACCAATAAAATAACTTGTAAGAAGAAGGAGAATATTCATGATATAATATATAACCACGTTGAATAAGAAAAGTATTGAATCATCACTTTGCACACGCGAACTAACCTACTGCATTTTAACCACAAAGACAATCGCCATAGGCCATTGACAATATTTTGATGAATGGCGACATAAACCAAGAAAGCAAGTAACTATACATACCCAACAACATCGCCTATCTCTGAAATCGTCCTTATAATAGCCTACGGCTATACGATAATTTGCCATTGATTGCCAAAAATGTTGGTTTTTCCTTCATTTTACTATTTTCTCTCATGTATACTGGTTGGAGATTGTCCTGCAGGAAATCATCCACAGGACTGCTCGACTACGCCTACCCCGAAAAGGAGTCTTCAGAAAGTGATTGGTAATAAAATTCTTATCATCGACGATCAACCAGAACTGCGGGAACTACTCTCCAGTTTCCTCGGCAGCCTTGGTTACGAAACCAAGTCTGCAGCAAACGGATTGGAGGGCATCAATACTCTTGAAGAATGGCCAGCCGATCTTGTCACTGTTGACCTGCAGATGCCAGTGCTGGATGGTGCCGGTTTTATACGGGAGGCGATTAAGAGATGGCCTGATCTACCTATCGTGATAGTCTCCGGCATAGATGCGGTCGATCAGGCGGTTGATGCCTTACGCCTAGGGGCTCGTGATTTCATAACCAAGCCTATTGAGAGTTTTTCACTCGTCAAAAATACCATAGACAAAGCCTTAGAATCTGCTGAACTGATCCGACAGAATCGTGATTATCAACACAATCTCGAGGTGATGGTTGAACAGCGTACAGATGAGCTTGAGGAAATTAAGCGCCAACTCCTTTATAGCCTTGGTAAAGCAGCAGAATATCGTGACAACGAAACCGGTCGGCATGTTATTCGTGTAGGTAAAATGTGTGGCTTGCTTGGAAAATCCATGGGAATGGACATAATCAGAACCAAAACGTTCCAGGAGGCAGCCCCCCTTCATGACATTGGTAAAATAGGTATATCTGATTTAATTCTTTTAAAACCAGGGAAGCTGGATAGAGACGAATGGAATGCCATGAAACGTCATTGTGAGATTGGCTGTGATATTCTTCGCCACTACTCCTCAATGAAACAAAGTGATGAATCACTTTATGAAAATGTTATCGAGATGGCCAACGGGGATACCGTGCTTTCACTCCTGGAAGTCGCCATGGTTATTGCACTTTGTCATCATGAAAAGTGGGATGGTACGGGCTATCCCATGAATCTTTCAGGAGCGAGGATACCACTTGCCGCAAGAATTGTTGCTATTATTGATGTATACGATGCACTTGGGAGTGAGCGGCCTTATAAGCAACCTTTTACTGAAGAGAAGTGTCAGGCAATCTTGAAAGAAGGCTCAGGAACCCATTTTGACCCTGCAATCGTCGATACCTTTTTTGCAAACATTGATGAGATTATGCGCATCAAGAAAGACTGGATGGATTAGATTGTAGCATACAACGAGACCCTCCTTTCATGGGGGAAGTACGCTATAAAAAGGCATAAGAGAACCCTGCTCTCTTATGCCTTTTCATCGTATAGACAACATGCTGTCAGTGCGAGTTTCAGCGATGTTTCATAATCCTTTTTTCAAGACGAACGGCAGTTTCCGGATCGCGATACGAGACAACAGTGCATGGGCAGCGGCTGAACATCTGTTCAGCAACAGACCCGGTAAAGAGATGACGAATATCCTTGGTCTTTACACCCATGACCACCATATCAACGTTCTCATCAACCACCAGCTTCAACAGCTCTGTGGCAGGATCTCCCAGCTTAAAGGCAAATGAGACTTTTCCGTCAGGGAGAGTGAGATTCTTCGTCAATTCAGTAAGTGTTGCTCTTCGTTCATCCTTTACAGTATGAACATAATGTTCACCATCCACCTTGTAACCGTAAGAAGCAATTCGTTCCACAGCTTCGAGGTCACGCTCATGAATGACGTTCACAATCAACATTTCGGCTCCGGTCGCTTCAGCCAATGACGCGGCATAATTGATAATACCCTGTGAAAAATTCGAAAATGCAATGGGAACCAATATTTTTTTGGCCATCATAAACTCCTGATCAGTATGCTGATTTTTCCAACTCAATTTATGCGGTCACAGGGTTTTCCTGCTTTCCAATCCTTTTCTTTTGTGAAAACCATACCAGCATCAACAGTATCAATGCAGGAATGAACATTAACTGCTTTGGTGGACGTTCATTTTCCACCTGGACGCTGAGAATTTCCTGATCAAAATCAAGATTAGCCTTTTCAGCTACACTTGCAAAACCGACCCTGTCAACAAATACTTTTTCACCCTCTAACCTCGTTGCCAGACCAATACCTGCAAGTTTTTCGGCACCGGTTGCACCTTCACCGACCCTCAACATGACAGTGGATATGAACTCATCACCTTGAATATTCTCGCCTTTCACACGCATAACTACACGTGAACCTTCAGCCATTTTTTCAGTTATCTGTTCGAGCTCTGTGGCTGGCTGTGAAAGATATTCGGGGTAAAATTCATCCCAGAAAAAACCGGGCCTAAACAGTGTAAATGCAACTAGCAGAAGTGCTATTGTCTCCCAAATTTTACTTGATGTAAGAAAATAGCCCTGGGTTCCGGCTGCAAAAACCAACATAGCCAAGACTGCAGCAGAGACCACCACTACAAAATGTAAGGGGCTCCCAATACCTATCATCAACAGCTCAGTATTAAAGATAAAGATGAAGGGTAAAATTGCCGTTCGGATATCATAGGTAAAACCCTGAATACCTGTTCGAATCGGATCACCACCAGAGATACCTGCGGCGGCAAAAGCCGCCAGCCCCACCGGAGGCGTATCATCTGCCAGAATTCCAAAATAGAAAACAAAAAGATGAACGGCAATAAGTGGCACTATAAGGCCGTTTTGGGCCCCGAGGTTGACTATAACAGGTGCCATCAGTGTTGAGACAACAATATAGTTCGCAGTAGTCGGCAAACCCATACCCAATAAAAGGCTAATAAAGGCCGTAAACATGAGAATAAGGAACAGGTTTCCACCTGAGATAAATTCCACAAACTCCGTCATGACCAGGCCAATACCGGTAAGAGTTACCGTGCCAACGACCAGACCCGCAGCAGCTGTGGCAACACCGATACCAATCATGTTTCTGCCGCCGGAGACCATGCCATTAATCAGCTCCTTAAAACCCCGCTGAACCGAGTACTCCTCACTACTAATCCTGCGAAGCATACCTTTTAATGGCCATTGGGTAACAACTATAAACATTAGCAACACTGTGGCCCAAAATGCAGAAAGTGCAGGTGAAAGTCGTTCAATAGTAAGACACCACATCAAAACGACTATCGGTAGAAGAAAATAGAGTCCAGCCTGAATCGTTGAGCCAAGATCAGGCAGTTCGGTAATTTCATGGGTAAACTCAAGTTCAGGAACCTTACAGGCAAGAAAAAGTAGATAGATATAAGCAACAAACAGAAGTATGCAGACAATCCAAGGAGTGGCATCTCCAGCAACGACTTTTATCCACCCAAGTCCGTAATAGGTCGCCCCACCTATAATAATAAGACTGAGAATGGTAAAAACGAATGTCATCAAACTCTGGGAAAAGGTTTTTATCTTTCTTTTTGGCAAACCTTTCAAGTTCATTTTGCATGCTTCAAGGTGAACAATATAGACTAGTGCGATATATGAGATAATCGCTGGCAGAAAAGCATGTTTGATAACTTCAATATACGAGATCCCGACATACTCGACCATCAGAAATGCTGCCGCCCCCATAACCGGTGGCGTCAGCTGACCATTTGTTGAGGACGCAACCTCAACAGCACCTGCTTTTTCAGCTGAGAATCCGACCTTTTTCATCAACGGGATGGTGAAGGTACCTGTGGTTACCACGTTGGCAATTGATGAACCGGAAACAAGACCTGTCAGGGCAGAGGAAACGACGGCAGCCTTTGCTGGCCCTCCACGCATATGTCCAAGTCCTGCAAAAGCGGATCGTATAAAATAATTACCGGCGCCGGCTGCGTCTAATAGTGAACCGAAAAGTACAAACATGAAGACCATGCCAGTCGAAACACCAAGAGCAACACCAAAGACACCCTCTGTGGTTAACCAATAGTGGGTCATACCTTTGGTCAGACTTGCACCCTTATGAGCAATAACATCCGGCATGTGCGGTCCCAGAAAAGCATACAGTATAAAAATCCCTGCTACTATCATAAGAGGAGGCCCAAGAGCACGACGGGTCGCCTCAAGTAACAAGACCAGGCCTACCAGCGAAACAACCAGATCCATGAGGATAGGTGATCCGGGCCGTTCTGACAGTTGAGCATAAAAAAGATAGATGTATGCAGCACAGAATGCCGCCACTAAAGCAATAATCCAGTCCTGGACAGGAATATGACTCTTCGGTGATGATTTCAGTGTTGGAAATGCCGTATAGGCTAAAAACATTGCAAAGGCAAGGTGTATAGCCCTGGCCTCTGTATCATTGATGACAAATATATTTAACAAAAATGGTAAGGGAGAAGCATACCACAACTGAAAGAGTGTCCAGAGAAGCGGCACCATAAACAGCACTTTTTTAGAGATCCCTCCGTGTGGATTACGAGCACCTGTATCCGCTTCGCCAATCATCTCTTGAAGTTTGTCCTCGGACAAGGGCTTTTCAATCGGTGTAGTCATATTGCCTACTCCTGCATAAAGATTCCTGGATATAAGATATTCCTTCTGCTAATACCGAAAACGGTAGCAACAGGTTCCACCATGCACGTATTTAATAACAATTTCCCACGCACGATACGTTTTAACTGCAACGTAGCCAAGTCTAAAAGAGCTAAGATTGCTCTGTGCGTTTCAAGTAAGCGTGGGGACCTGGTCTAGGTCAACCAGGGAGTCAATGGATGTTTTGCGAAACCAGCACGATGATGAAGGGTTCGCTGATACAGCATGGTGGATGGTGATTCAACAACACAGTGTGGTATCTTCTTTTGCGAAGATACCACACTGTACAGCGGTAATGTAAATTACATCAAGCCAGCTTCTTTGTAATATTGTACTGCACCATCATGCAGAGGAGCAGAAAGGCCATCTTTTACCATCTCCTCTTTTTTCAACTGAGCAAATGCCGGATGTAATGCTTTGAATTCGTCAAAGTTCTCAAATACTGCTTTTACTAAAGTATACACTACCTTATCAGAAACTTTTGATGAACTTACAAGTGTCGCAGCTACACCAAATGTTTTTGTATCATTATCAGAACCACGATAGATTCCACCAGGAATAGTTGCATACCTATAGTAGCTATTGTCTTTTACTAAACCATCAACTTCTGGTCCTTCAACATTAACCAAAACGGCATCACAGGTGGTTGCAGCTTCCTGAATTGAACCATTAGGTACGCCTACCACATATACCATTGCATCGATTTTGTTGTCACAAAGAGCTGCTGATTGCTCTGCAGCTTTTAGCTCTGAAGCAAGTTTAAAATCTGCTTTAGTCCATCCCAGTTTATCCATAAGCAATTCCGTGGTGAGACGTTGTCCGGATCCTGGATTACCAATATTAACACGTTTTCCTTTCAAGTCCTGGAACTTTGTAACACCAGCATCAGCCCTGGCTACAACATTAAACGGTTCTGCATGAAGAGAGAAAACAGAGCGTAAATCGTTGTCTGGGCCTTTATCTGCAAACTGATCTGTACCTTTTAGTGCTTTATATTGTGTGTCAGATTGAGCAACACCGAAATCCAACTCACCACTGGCAATTGCATTAAGATTATATACGGAACCGCCGGTACTCTCGACAGAAGCACGAATACCATGCTCTTTTTTGCCTTTATTGACAAGACGGGCAATAGCACCACCTGTCGGATAATAAACACCGGTAACACCACCGGTACCAATGGTGACAAACTGCTGATCGGCGGCAGAAACTGTACCAGTCATCGCAGTAAATGTAGTGACACAACCAAATGCAAGGGCTGCAAGCAGGGAAACTTTTCTCTTCATACTTTTCTCCTCGTTGTAATGATTTAACAAATCTTTGCGTACTCCTCTTTCGTCCGCAAATATTCAGGAACACCAAGCGAGCTACACCGCCAAAAAAACAAGATTATTCGTTCAAGATCATAATCTCGTAGACGATTACAGAACATTACCACTAAATCACAACAAATTGCTCAATAAGTCAAGCGCTTTCCCTTGGTAAACTTGACTTTTCTCACTGTGTTGACAGGAGATATCAGCCTATGATATCTCCTGCAAGGGTACCACAGCTAACGCATAACTATTACGGCATAGCTTGACAAAACACAGGTAAAGAGCATATTTCTCCCCTGTATTTCCCTCATCAGTGTGCTTATATTCATAAATAGCGAAAAAGTCAGTACCGTGATATACTGACATGTTGTACATTTCATCCACACCCCATAACCACTACGGATAGAATATTCCGATGAGCATACGTAAAATATATCAATACCCAGAGTCAGTTCTTCGCCAGAAAACCGAACCCGTTGCAACCTTTGACAATAATTTACAACAACTTGTCGAGGACATGGCGGATACTATGTATGATGCGCCAGGAATCGGCCTCGCCGCACCTCAAATTGGAGAATCCCTAAAGTTGATTGTGGTTGACACTTCAACGGATAGAGAGGAAAACAGAGAGTATCTGGCAATGGTCAACCCTGAGATTGTCACCAACGAAGGAACACAACTCGATGAAGAAGGTTGCCTAAGCGTCCCCGACCTGACCGCCACAGTTAAACGGTTTAAAAAAATAACCGTTGCGTATCAGGACATGGAAGGTAACAATCAGGAATTAACCACTGAAGACCGCTTTGCCGTTGTTCTTCAGCATGAAATAGACCACCTCAACGGTGTTTTATTTATTGATCACCTGAGCCCTTTGAAACGAAGCCTGTATAAAAAGAAAGTTAAAAAATGGCTTGCACAGGGTTAGCCCACAAAGGAACACTATGACTGCCGCCCCTCTTCGAATTATATTCATGGGTACACCGGATTTTGCTGCTGCCACCCTCCAGGCATTATTAGATGGCCCTGACAATATCGTAGCAGTCGTCACTCAACCTGATCGTCCCAAGGGGAGAGGAAAAAAACTCACCCCACCTCCAGTTAAAATACTTGCCGAAAAAGCCGGCATTCCAGTTCTGCAGCCAACCAAAATTAAAACTGAAGAATTCCGGAATGAACTACAAAGGTACAATGCTGACCTGGTAGTTGTTACCGCCTATGGCCGAATTTTACCACCCTCTCTTTTGGAACTCGCACCACATGGCTGTATAAATGTGCATGGTTCACTACTCCCAGCTCACAGAGGGGCTGCACCCATCCAGTGGGCCGTTATCAATGGAGACAGTGAGGCAGGTGTCACCATCATGCAGATGGATGAAGGAATGGATACTGGAGATATACTGATAAAAGCGTCCATTACGCTGGATAATACGGAAACCGCCGGTTCACTTTTTCTCAAACTTGCTGAGTTGGGTGGTAAAACATTGCTTGAGGCTCTCGACCTACTAAAGTGCGGAAAGCTGAATCGTAGCTCACAGGACAGTACTTTGGCAACTGTGGCACCAATGCTAAAGAAGGAAGACGGCTGTATTAACTGGCAAAAAAGTGCCAAAGAAATACATTGCCTTATCCGGGGGCTTGACCCTTGGCCTTCTGCCTATTGTTTCCTCGACAACAAGCGGTTTCGACTGTTCACCCCTGAAGTTCTGCACCAGGATAGCAATATGGCACCAGGAACTCTTCTTAAGGCCGACAAAAGAGGGCTACTTATTGCCACCGGACGAGACTGTCTCCTAGTGCGTGAAGTTCAACCGGAAGGTAAAAAACGAATGTCCATTGAAGCCTTTCTTTGCGGTTACCCGTTAGAGCCAGGCATAAACTTTTCCTCTTGAGAATGTTCCCTCTTTTTTAGTCACATGCAAACAGAACTTAGTGGAAAAGTAGCCTATGCCGACTGTTTTTCAGGCGTCAGTGGGGACATGTTTTTAGGTGCGCTGCTCCACGCAGGGCTTGACGAAGAGCTTTTACGTCAAGAATTGTCAAAACTCAATCTCGCCGACGCCATACTCGAAACAAACCACACATCCCGCCAATCCATAGGCTGCATAAAGGTTTCCATCTCAGACAAACGACGGCAGGAACTCCGCACACTCCCGGCTATTCAGAAAATCCTGCAACACTCTACCTTGCCATCGACTATCTGTGAGAAATCTCTTACGGTTTTCCAGGCACTGGCAGAGGCTGAAGCAAAGGTTCATGGTATCCCGGTTGAAAAGGTACATTTCCATGAAATTGGGGCCCTTGACACCATCTTTGATGTTGTAGGTACAGTTATCGGCCTACACTACCTTGACATTTCTAGGCTCATTGTCTCCCCATTGCCGTTAGGAAGTGGCTTTGTTCAGTGTGCCCACGGCAGGTTGCCACTACCCGCTCCAGCAACATGTGAGTTGCTCCGTGACATACCAACCTACGGGGTAGAGGTACAATCTGAGTTAGTCACGCCCACAGGAGCAGCATTAGTTAAAGTGTTGGCAGATGATTTCGGATCAATGCCTTCTATGTCGATTACCTCAACAGGATACGGCGCAGGCACACATATGCTTCCGAATGAGCAACCCAACCTACTCCGCCTTATCGTAGGTAAAAGTGAAGCTGCTTCAGAAGCCCAACGGGTAACAATAGTGGAAACCCGTCTTGATGACTGGAATCCCGAATCTTTCCCTTACGTCTGTGACCTGTTGCTCAAGCACGGTGCCCTTGACGTGAGCCTCTCAAACTGCCAGGGGAAAAAAGGGAGGCCGGGATTCACCCTGCAGGTTATCTGCAAGCCTGCAGACAACGATGCCCTTCAGAACATAATATTTTCCGAAACAACGTCCATAGGTTTGCGATATCGACATGAGCAGCGGCGAACGCTCCCTCGCGAGATCGTTGAAATACCAACACCATGGGGAAACATCCCTGCCAAAAAGGTAAAAACTCCGAGAGGAAATGTCGTGTATCCGGAATATGAAGTTTGTAAAAAAACAGCCAGACAGCACTCAGTTTCTTTAGATGAAGTGTATCGAGCTGTCTATGCATACCGGGTAGAGAAATCATGAAGTCAATTATCATGGCAATTGCCACGGGATTATGGGTTGGCAATCTGCCAAAGGCCCCTGGCACGTGGGGATCTCTTGCTGCATTTTTACCTTGGCTCCTAATCAAAGGGCTGACTCTACCACTCTATCTTCTCGTGCTAGTCGCAGTCTTTATCATTGGTTTTTTTGCTGCAGGATCTGCTGAGAAAATTCTGGACAGAGCAGACGCAGGACCAATCGTAATTGACGAAATCCTTGGAATGTTCATAGCGTTAACCCTGGCACCTGACCACCCGGTTGCCTGGGTTCTCGGTTTTATACTTTTTAGAATATTTGATATTGCAAAACCATTCCCTGTTTCCTGGTTTGACCAGAACGTACACGGCGGTATTGGCATCA
>CALNZA010000001.1:0-532500 GCA_942490935.1 Desulfocapsaceae bacterium | reverse complement strand
CTTCACTCCCCTTCCTCATATATAGCTGAAGAACATAAAAAGTTTTTCGGTGGTCATAGCGAAGAGGATCCACCCGTTCCCATTCCGAACACGGTAGTTAAGCTCTTCAGCGCCGATGGTACTGCATGGGAGACTGTGTGGGAGAGTAGGTCACCGCCGATTCTTATATACAAAAGCCCGATCAGAGTAATCTGTTCGGGCTTTTGACTTTTATGCCATCATATCAGTTTGCCTCATTCCTCTAACTCTCCCCCTCTGGCTACATTCTTTAATTTTATAGCTCTCCATTTCTACCAACCTACAATTTACTGAAAGCTCAATCTTCATTCACTCAAAAAACATGTGTATCCCATCACATAATGGTATACGTTTTATATACATAATTAGCCTGCAATCTCTCATCGTGACTTTTTTTGAAACGCCCAATCTACCCTTTCAGTCAACATGAATTCAATAAGAATTGAAAATTGCTCCAGTCACCCTCTACTTGAACGTCAATCTATCATTGAGACTATTCGTTCCTCACTTATTCTGTATAATCGCTCTTATATTCCGGAGTCTACAATTGAAGAACTGGTTCTCGTTATAAACCACGACAACAGAGTTCACGGGGGACTTATTGGCAGGATCGCCTGGGACTGGTTGCACATTGAACTTCTCTGGGTCGATGTGTGTATGCGTGGAAAGGGCCACGGGAAAGCCCTAATGAACGAGGCCGAGATAATTGCACGGCAAAAAGGATGCATTGGAATTCACCTGAATACATTTAGTTTTCAGGCACCTGATTTCTATACCACGCTCGGATATGAAATCTTTGGAAAAATAAACAATCACCCACACGGATTCATCCGCTATTATCTCCAAAAAAATCTTTGATTTTTTGCGAGAAAAAATCAGAATTTGAAGATTAAGTCTTGAATCATGATTCTCAGCTTTTGAAGATAATAAGGGTACCCTTTCCAGAGTAACATATGTATCTTTCTACTCGTCTTTTCCATTTATTACTCAAGATCTATCCTCCATACCTTGGAATTGAAGTTAAAGTTTAAACTATAAGTTCAGACTGGTACTTCATCCGCGTTTCTATGAATCTCCTTTGGTACAATCAAAATGCCGTTACAGTTCATTTTGCCAGCAGCCTCTAATCCATGTTAGACCCGTATCTTGTGATTATTCATATGCAGCTGCTCGGTTAAAGAATATACTGTTTGCGATAAGGGTGCTTCGATCAGCTTTTTACGGCCCGGTACCGGAAAAGTACATGCAGAGTTTTTCTCACAAAAAAGAACATTCATGAAATCATCAAATACACTAACAAAGTTCAATTTTGCGAACCTGTATACGGCCTAGACATAACGAATACTAAAGGAAGGGTTATCACCAGGGTTACTAAGACCTTCTAAATCTACACACTAATTAACGTTAACGTAAAAGTTATTGCAGATTCTCAACAAATACAGTAATTCTTTCATTATCTGTCCACAGCAACACTTCATTCCCGGTTGCTGTAACGTTCAATCATCACACTGGATCCAAGGAGGGTACTACATATGGTTAATCAAGGTTATCAGCCGGGTGAAAGCTACAATTACCCTTTGATCATTAAGAAACTACTCAAAACGGCATTAAGTTATGCTCCTGATCAGGAAATTGTCTACCGAGACAAACTACGCTACAGTTACCGTGATCTTGAAAAAAGGATTCATCGTCTGGCATCGGGCCTTACGGAAGCAGGAATAACACCTGGAGATACGGTTGCGGTGTTTGATTATGACAGCAATCGTTTCCTCGAGTGCTTTTTCGCTATTCCTATGATGGGAAGTGTTATGCAGATGGTTAACTGGCGTCTGTCCGCCAAACAACTTGTCTATACCATCAATCACGCAGAAGCAAAGCTCGTTATAATCAATTCTGATTTTTTACCACTTCTTGAAGATATCATAGAGTTTCTTCCCGACGTGGAAAAAATAATAGTTATTGCAGAAAATCCGTCTTACCCAGAAACCACGCTCAATATCTATGCAGATTATGACGAATTACTCAATCGATCCGCTTCATTTTTTTCATTCCCTGATCTCGATGAGAATACTAAAGCAACAACGTTTTATACTACCGGCACCACCGGTGATCCCAAAGGGGTACATTTTACTCACAGGCAACTGGTACTGCATACACTCTCTTTAACAATTGCACTCAGCAGTTACGACACTATAGGTAGTTTCCGCGCCACTGATGTCTATATGCCGATGACTCCAATGTTTCATGTCCATGCCTGGGGTATCCCCTATGTCGCAACACTTATCGGGGCAAAACAAGTCTACCCTGGCAAATATGAGCCACCTATGCTGCTTAAGCTCGTAACCACGGAAGGAGTCACAGCATCTCATTGCGTTCCTACAATATTACAAATGCTAATAAGTAGCCCGATGGCTAAAGAGCTCGACCTCTCCCAACTAAAAATTATTATAGGTGGGTCAAAACTTTCTGCAGGCCTGGCTTCAGCTGCAAATAAACTTGGAATTACCGTCTATACCGGCTATGGCATGTCAGAAACCTGCCCCGTCATCAGTCTATCTACACCCAAGCCCATGATTCAGGATCAGCTTGATGAAGATGAAGTACTAGATATTGTAATAAAAACAGGTTTACCTATTCCACTTGTTGAATTCGAAGTGGTTGATACCGACGGTGAGGCACAGCCACATGATGGATCTTCAATTGGCGAAGTTGTTTTTCGTGCTCCCTGGCTAACCACCGATTATTTTAAAGCACCTCATAAATCATCAGAATTGTGGAGAGATGGTTGGCTTTATAGCGGAGATGTCGGCCATATTAACAGCGATGGTTACCTGACAGTCACGGACAGAATTAAAGATGTCATCAAAACAGGTGGCGAATGGATTTCATCCCTCGATCTTGAAAACTGTATAAGTAAACACCCTGCTGTGCTTGAATCTGCAGCAATAGGAATTGCTGATGAAAAATGGGGGGAACGGCCCTTACTGCTTGTCACTCTGAAACCTGAGCATAAAGGTGGTATAAACGAAAAGGGTTTACGGGAATATATGATCGAAGCAGCTTCAACTGGTACCATTCCACGCTACGGTGTACCTGATAAGATCGTGATAGTTGATGAGCTCCCCAAGACCAGTGTCGGAAAACTGAACAAACGTGTAATGCGCACCTCTTTTAAATAGTAGTTTTCTCTCCCCAACCCTTTCTGGCGGTGCTTAACCTAAATAGCACCGCCAGATTTTCTGACTTCGTTAAAGATATAACCTGACACCCGTCTCTTTTACATCCCCACAAAATACAAGCCTGGCCCAGTCCACTGGAAAACATCTTTGTCAGTATTTACTGGTAAATATAGACTAGTATGATTTACTGGCAAAACCTGACGTGACATCATCTGAGCTTGCGAGAAGTTCTGGCTAGCACGAGCATTTAAAGACCATCATGATTGACAGTTCCACCTCTCCACAATAAAGTGTTGGCCAATAATGATATGAAACATTTGCTGTGTTCCTATCAGTACCTGACCACATCTCGTAAGGTGACTTTAATGAATTTTTTACTCGATTCCAGTGACACACTACTCATTGTCGACATGCAGAATGACTTTATTGCCGGTGGTAGCATGGCCGTTGCAGGTTCTGAAACTCTTATAGATCTAGTAAACAGCTATATTCAGGTTTTTAAGAATAAAAAGCGGCCAATTTTTGCCAGTCGGGATTTTCACCCGGCAAACCATATTTCATTTATTAGCAATGGTGGTCAGTGGCCTCCCCACTGTGTTGCCGACACACCAGGTGCAAACTTCCACCCATCCCTACAATTACCAGAAGATACAATAATAATTTCAAAAGGCACTTCTGCTGATAGAGAGGGGTATTCGGCTCTCGAAGATACTGTTCTTCATAGTAATTTACAGCAGGAGAACATCTCTCGGGTATTTGTCTGTGGGCTCGCAACCGACTATTGCGTTCACGCTTCGGCCAAAGACCTTCTACTGGCAGGATATGCTGTTGTTGTCCTTAGTGATGCCATAAAGGCTGTCAATGTTCAACCTGGCGATGGCGCAAAGGCACTCAAAGAGCTTACCTCCATGGGAGCTGTTATTACTCAATTCAATAATCTGGAAATATGAACTATTCATTTTCGCCTTTACTGACCGATTTTTACCAGCTCACCATGATGCAGGCCTATTACGATAACGGCATGAATGATGAGGCTGTCTTTGAGCTCTTTTTTAGAAAACTCCCACCTGAGAGACAATTTCTCGTAGCCTGTGGACTCCAACAAGTACTTGAGTATCTGGACAACATCCGGTTCACAGACGAAGATATTCAATTTTTACGAGAAGATGGCAGGTTTCACGAACATTTCCTTCAAAGTCTTACAGATTTTAAATTTACTGGATCAGTACATGCCATGCCTGAAGGGACACTTGTCTTCCCGAATGAGCCACTTATTCGAATTACCGCTCCTCTGCCTCAAGCCCAACTCGTTGAAACCCGCATTATCAATATTCTCCAGTTTCAAACTATGATTGCCTCTAAGGCCATACGGATGAAGCGTGTAATGCCTGATAAAATTCTTGTGGATTATGGCCTTAGAAGGTCTCATGGCTCCGAAGCAGGCCTCATGGCCGCCCGAGCAAGCTATGTCGCCGGGTTCGACGGCACAGCAACAGTTATTGCCGGCAAGGAGTTTGGTATTCCGCTTTATGGCACTATGGCCCATTCCTTTATTCAGGCACATCTATCAGAGCGAGAGGCATTCATTCATTTTGCCAACAGCCACCCGAATAACACTGTTATCCTGCTAGACACCTACAATCCTGAAGAGGCGACCAGGAAAGTTGTTCAGCTTGCTGATGAGTTAAAAGAAAAAGATATTCATATTCGTGGAGTACGCCTCGATAGCGGTGACATGGTTCAACTGTCACGACGGGTACGTGAAATTCTGGATTCAGGAGGCCTACAGGAAATGCTTATATTCGCCAGCGGCAATCTGGATGAGTACACACTCAAAAAGTTCCGCGATGCAAATGCACCGGTTGATGGTTTTGGTATTGGCAGCAAATTGACAACCTCTGCGGATGTTCCATTCTTTGATTGTGCTTACAAGCTGGTAGAATATGCAGGAATCGGCCGACGTAAGCTAGCGACAGGAAAATCCACATGGCCCGGCAGTAAACAGGTGTTCCGACACTTCTCAAGTGAAGGTATAATGGTCGGCGACACTTTAGCACTTGAGCACGAGACACCTAATAGCGGGATCCCTCTTATCCAATCGTATATGGAGAAAGGTGTTCGGACGCAACCAATCCCCCCGCTTTCGACTACCCGGGAGTATCTACAACAACAAATCCCGAGCCTGCCATCCTTTCTCGACTCTTTCGGGCATGATTATCCTGTCGAACCGTCAACTTCTCTCCAAACCTCAGCGGATGAGGTTTTGGCAAGAATGACAAGAGATAATCTCTAACCAAGCCCCCATCACCATACGAGCAATAATCAGTCATCTCATATCCCTGACCGATTATTGCCTTATGTACTTCTACTCCAGAACTACTCGTGCGTGAATTGGCTGCACTGGCCTATTATTTGGCCCACCCATCACTTCTTTAAATTTCTCAATCTGCGCAGGTGAAACCTCAGCATTTTCCTTTAAGACAATCCAGATTACACCTTCCGTGCACGGCGGCATTGTTAGTGAGCCACTAAAACGATAAAACTCTAGCGACGCTGGTAAATAACCTGCTACCAATCCGGCTCCAGCAAGGGGTTTTATTTCTCCATCAATGCTTGGCATATGTTTCCAGGCAGCAGCCATTGCAGCATGTTCTTTACCCTCTGTATACATATCACACCAATAACAGCCAGCTCCCCCTTAGAATCAACATGCACAAGATGTCCCTCCATCGGAAATGACTGTCCAGCTATAATGTTTTCACTTGGGACATGAAAATGTATCTGTTGTAGTTCATACTCCTGACCTGCCATCATAAGAATGCTGCCAGGCGCATAGTTTACCTGTACCGAGTGCCCGTTATTTAAAACTTCTTTCGCTTCTGTTGAGTAGTGCAAGCTAAGAGGCTCAAGATCAGCTTCTATAAACGATGTCAAATTAATCGGTGACTGGTTATTTCCCGCATCACAAACACTATATTGCGGGTTTAGTTCTCCCCAGTGCTCAGGCCCAACCTGACCTGAATATCCCCAAACCACTCCTCCTGAACCTTGCACCGCTGATGCTGGTAATACTCCTGCCAACAACAACACTGAACAAACATAATATTTTGATGTTTTGTCCATATCCGTTCTCTATTACGGTCTAGTAATCGATTTATTCTGCCTCATCGGTAAGGGCTTTGAGAAACTCCACCACATCAGCTACTTGTGTTTTTGTCATTTTCATATCACCGATAAGATCAGAGAGGTTTTCGGAAACGTCAGGTTCTTCCCAACCTCCTCTATCCCGCGTATTTTTGAAGTCAACAATCTCCTCCAGGGTGGCAAAATAGCCGTTATGCCCATATGGTGCGGTCTTAGCAACATTGCGTAGTGTCGGAACCTTAAACTTGCCATTCTGTTCAGCCTCACCAACATTCCCTCCCAACCCCAGATCGTTTTCGTCACCATCGACCCGTGGATTTTGAGGAATTCCTATATTGGCATAGCCAAATGTCGTAAATAATGGACCAAAGCCAACGGAATTACCCATATAATGGCACGAGTTACAATGCTCCTTAAACAGGTCACGACCATTCTTCTCGGTAACTGTCAGTTGATGTGTGTCAAATTTAGCGTTGAATTGCATTACTTCAGGAGAACGCTCATAGGCTGCAATTGCCTCCGCAAAAAGCGCATAGGCCTCCTCTGTTTGACTAAAATCATTAAAGCCATACACAGTTTGAAACTGGTCCGAATAGTATGCCTTGATGACTGAAACAATAGTCTCTTCATCAGGCATAGCCATTTCTACCTCGTTAAGCGGTGGTCCCTGGGCCTGCTCTGCAAGAGGATCAGCCAATCGTTCTGAAGATCCATCAGCCCGACCATCCCAGAATAAACCACCATAGTATTCTTTTGTCCCGTTTACCTTATAGCGTATCGGGCTATATCCTGAATAAGCCGCAGTTGGAGCATTCCGTCCTCCTTTACTAAACCCATCTGCCCCAAGGGATACAGGTGTGTCTACTGGATCTGCAGCGTTTGTCGGATCAGCAAATCCGGCACCCTCATCATGACAGGTTTGACAGGATTGTGTAGAGTTATAAGAAAAATTCACATCCTGATACAAATCCTTCCCCAATTGCTCTTCCGGCGTTAAATCAACTGACATCGAAGTACCTGCAATACAGACTAACGGTAAAACCAATGTGCCTACCAACACCATCTTTTTCATTTTATCACCTCCACGTTTAGGTACCTATCTGTTGTCCTGATAGCTAGACAGCTCTGTGCCCCGCTACTGCAATACACTCAACACAACTCTCCACCTGTCTATTCTGTCAGCAAATCACGAGCAGACAGATACTTAGACAAATTTAGAGCCTGTAATAGATAACGAACCCATAACAGAAAAGTTACACCTTTTTTTCGACAGGCACATAATAAGATCTCTAGGGATAAATACACATGCTCATCTCTACAGAAACTTAAAAAATAGACAAAAAAAGGGCGTTCAGTTTATTTCTGAACGCCCTACTCCACAAGGTTAAACCTTTTTTCTGTGGCTACTCGGCTACACCTTGAACGTGTTGACAATAGTCGTCAAACTTCTGGCTGATTGATGGAGAGAATCTGCACTGATGTTCACTTCATTGCTACTCTCAGAAATCTCTCCAGACGCAGTACTCACTGAAGTCACATCCTGAGTTATAGTGCCCGCAACAGCTGAGATCTGGTTAACATTTTCATTCACCTCCACAAGCCCTCTTGAGGCCTGGGAAATATTGCTTGCAATTTCATCCGTCGCCTCTGACTGCTCCGCAACAGCTGCAGAAATAGAAGCGACAATTTCGTTAACACGATTAATAACCGCTGAGATTTCATTAATCTCTTTTGTTGTCTCTTCAGTCGTTCCCTGGACACCACCAATCTGCTTCTTAATATCCTGAGTCGCACCTGCCGTCTGTTTCGCGAGTTCTTTGATCTCATTGGCAACAACAGCAAAACCCTTACCAGCATCCCCAGCCCGCGCAGCTTCTATTGTTGCATTTAATGCCAGTAGATTTGTTTGCTCGGAGATCTCCGTAATCGTTTCAGTTACTGCATTGATTGCCTGTGCAGCTTTATAGAGATCACTGATCTTACCTGAAGTGACCTGTGCCTTCTCGACAGCTTCCTCCGAAATCCCATGCGCAAGCTCAGAATTTTGGGCAATTTCTGCAATTGTTGCACTCATTTCTTCCGCAGCACTCGCAACCATTGAGATATTAGTCGTTGACTGCTCCATCCCTGCAGCAACGCTATTCAGATTCGCACTCATTTCCTCAGCCGATGTTGCAACATTTTCTGAGCGTCTTGATGTTTCAATGGAATTTTCTGATAACCCTTGTGATATTGAAGTAAGTGAACTCGCGGAATCATCAAGTTTCTCTGTTTCTTTAGCTATTTCTGCTATGATGTTTCGTAATTTTTCAAGAAAGGCATTAAACCACTGGGCCATTTCTCCAATCTCATCTTTACTTTTTTCTGGCAGCCTTTTAGTCAGATCCCCCTCTCCCTGAGCGATGTCTTTCAAACTCTCAACTGCACTATTGATTGGTTTAACTATCATCCTTGCAGCAAAAAATATTACAACAACAACCACCACCAGCGTCATTACTGTAACGACAATAATGCTGTTACGGATCTCTTTTGAAGCAGCGACTAACTCGTTGCTGTCCTGCGTAAAAGCGACACTCCAACCTTTAACGGGTACTGAAGCATATCCCGCCATTTTATCTATACCCTTATAGGTATAGTTTTCAACACCTGCTTTTCCTGATACCATAGCCTGGCTGATGGATTCCATTCCCTGTAGCTCTGCAATATTTAACTTTAGCAACAACTCGGCATTAGGATGGGCTATAATCACACCCTTTTCATTGACCATAAACGCATATCCGGTCTCCCCCATCTTCTTTCTGGTAATGATATCTGTGAGTGCCGCGGCGTTTAAAGGCATGCCAAAAATGCCAAGAAACACGTTATCCTCAGAAAAAATCGGTGCACAGACAACAGAGATCAATTTTCCTGTTGATTTAGACACGACAAGATCTCCTACCACGGCCTTACCAGACTGTTTAGCTTTCTGAAAATATTCTCGGGACGAGACATCAGAACCTTTGTATTCAGAACCGTCTGACTTCTCACCGGTATAGAGTTTCCCCTTAGAATCAGTCACAAAGATACCAAGGTACTGTTTCCCTAATTGTGCGTACATCTCCTTCATTGCCTTCCGAAGTTGCTGGATGGGCTCGATAACATTTCCCTCCCCCTGCTCATTTACCAACAGACTTACCGCCTTAATCTGTGAATTAGCGGCATAGGCCGTTGCCAACTTCATTTCTTCAGCCAGAACGGTATTAACCAGCTCGGCCACATCCCCAGCTCCCGCCTTTATGGTTACCTTCGCTTGCTTTTCAAGTGATGTAGAGGACTTATTCGTAGAAATTATTCCAACAATCGCAAGTGGTATAATTACTGCCAAGCAGCCACCTATAATGAGCCTAAAACCGATTGAGTGTCTATTCATTGCTCCTCCAGAGAATCTTTTGCTACTTAAATATACGTAACCCCACATCACACGAGATACCACACACTACTTGCTTGTTATAATCAGTCCCCTACCTTTTATGGTATATGTCAAGCAAGCTTTTAGAGTCAAGGATAATGGTAAAAAATTATAGAGTTACAATTAGTTTCATAATCAACTCAACACGAGAAGAATAGCCTCATTTTTTTTCAGCATTTGTTTGCATAACTAAAAGAAAGATTGTAGTATGAATTCCGACTGAGCGATCGCTCGGAACTGTTTCCCCTAGTAATAATAGGACCTGAAAGATCAAAATACTGCTGTTACGGTAAAACTGTTGAGCAGCAGTAGTGATCCTTGAAAAGCATGTAAAACATCCAGGCAGTTTGGGAAGTATCTGTTACCGATATTTGATGCAGAAACACCATGGGGCGCAGTGTGATTAACTTCGCTTCAAAACCCACTACTTTTAGAAAGGAGCATTGCGATGTCACAGGACCACTCATTTGTCTCACCAGGACCAGCCGGACTCGGCGCACTCGCTGTAGCATGTTTTGGTTTCGGAGCCGTCTTCACTGGCAAAGTAGGCCTTGGAGGCCTGCCACTGCTCGCCGCATGGCTTGTTGGTGGTGGAATTGTTCAGTATACTGTTGCGGTTATGGAACTGAAAGACCACAATATGACTGGTGGTAACGTCTTTCTCTTCTTTAGTGCCTTTTTCATGTTTGGTGCCGCACTTTCGGTCATGGCCAAATACCTTATGCTTTCCGGCGTTATCGGTTCAGTAAAGCCAGAGCCTATGGTCGAAGGTTTTTGCTGGATGGCAGGAGCAGCCTTTCTTACAGCTGTAACACCGGCCTATCTCAAAGGGCCGAAACCGCTCTTCATGATTGTATTATTGCTTGATATTGCCCTCTGGATAATTGTTGGACTCGACATGGGTATGATCGGCGCCGCAATGAAACCTGTTGTTGGCTATTTGCTCTTTGCAACTGGTTGGATCGGTGTCTATCTTGTAGCAGCAATCGTGAACAACCATATATTTGGTAAAACGGTGGTGCCTACTTTCGGAACATTTATGAAATAAGATTATTATTGCTCTGCATTATGAGCCGGATTCTCTCTTCACACCTTCATGTGTTGGGCTGATTCCGGCTCGCTTTATGTAACAGCAAGCTCAAAATTAAATAGTTCGGCTCAGCTAACACACATCTAAAGTTTTTCAATCTCTCCTTGTACGCCTGACACACTAAATGGCGACTTCCCAGCACGCCTTACCTTGCACTCGTCCAGAAATGTCCTAAGGTGTCAGAAAATTACTTACGACCACTCTGGAGGACCAGCCTATATGAATATCTCTGACGCTATTCGCAGCCGTAAATCTACACGAGCCTTTCTCCCTAAAGCAGTTGAACAGGAAAAAATAGTCCGCATTCTCGACACTGCCAGGTTCTCCCCCTCCGGAGCCAACACTCAACCATGGCAAGTAGCCGTAGTTTCAGGAGCACAAAAGGATGAGTTACAATCTCTTATGGAAAAAGCTTTTGTAACTGGAGAAACAACACATAAAGATTATCACTACTATCCGGAAAAGTGGGTTTCGCCATACAGCAGCAGGCGGACCAGCTGTGGCAAACAACTCTATTCGGCCCTTAATATTGAACGACAGGACAGAGCGCGGCGTATGGAGCAGTGGGCTGCAAATTATCGGGCTTTTGATGCCCCTGTCATGTTGCTATTTTTCATTGACTCAAGCCTTGCCACTGGCTCCTACCTTGATTATGGCATGTTCCTTCAATCACTTATGCTGACAGCCATAGAAGAAGGTTTGACAACCTGCCCTCAAGCTGCTCTTGCTGAATACCCGCAACTTGTCCGTACATTTCTAGACTATCCAGAATCCACTCTACTCCTTTGCGGCATGGCTCTGGGTTATGAAGATACTACCGCTCCTGTTAACAGCTACAGAACACCACGGGAAGAAGTTGATACGTTTACCAAATTTTTTATCAGCTGATCCATTGTAACCACCTCCTCGTTCTAAACTTTTAAGTCAAGGCCGAACAGACCTGTTACCTCGCATAACACGAGAAGATCTACTTCCGTATTCTTCCCAGAAAGGCCTTGAAGTACGGCATCCTGTACACTACTATATTGCCTCTTTACAGCTTGTCTGATTGTAATAATGGAAGAAGCATTACTGCCAACGGAAAATATAGAAAACGTGTTCGGGAATGGGGCTGAATGAAAATAGCAAAATTTTTCGGAACCTCGGTTATTGCCACAGGTGTTGATTTTCTTCTCTATACCCTTTTTATTCAGGTAATTACACCGACTCTTTCAAACCTTATAAGTGCAACAGCAGGATTACTGACAAATTTTTTTCTTCAGAAAAAATACGTATTTAATCCTAGTAACAGCTGGTATACCTCCCTGCTTTTATCCACACTTTTTTCCATTCTCGGGTTGGCCATAGGTACCGGACTTATCTATATCATGACAACATATACAGTCCTGTCTGAACAGCCACTGACTGCTAAAGTCATATCAACAGCAATTATCTTCTTCTATAATTACTTCACTAAGAAAATAGCCTTCGGGCACAAAGACAGAGGAAACGAATCATCATGCTGAACAGGATTTCTGATACTATTCTAAACAGGTTCCCGCTCTTCATTCTGGGGTATTTCATTCTGCAGGTAGTTGTCCGTTTGATAGCAACAGATACTGTTGTTATCGACGAAAGCGAGCAGGTAATGCTTAGCCAATATTTCGCCTTAGGCTATAATTCACAGCCGCCCCTCTACACCTGGTTGCAAAAATTGGTATTCATGGTGGTTGGAGAAAATATCTTTGCCATCAGTATATTGAAGAATACCACTTTACTTGCCATTTACCTCTTCACCTACAAAACATGTCTTCTGATTAGTAAGGATAAGAAAAAGTCCGCACTAAGTGCATTTGGTCTGTTTTTCCTCCCCCAACTTATCTGGGAGGCCCAGATTGATCAAATCCATACGGTTCTTCTCACTGCGTCTGCCGCCGCCCTCTTTTATATGTTTTTTTACACTGTGGAAAAACAAAATCTCAGAGGTTTCTTTTTTCTTGGTGTTGCCTGTGCATGCGGAATCCTAGCTAAATACAACTTTGTTGTCGTTATAGGCGCCCTCTTTATTTCCATGCTCTTTATTCAAGATTACAGGGAAAAATTACTCAACAAAAAACTTTTGGTCTCTATAATCGTTACAATTGGTCTGACAGCTCCCCACTTCACCTGGTTTTTTGCCAATATGGGGTTAGCAACATCTGAGACCATGGATCGCATGAGTATGGACAAGCAAGGCTCGTACCTCTCTGATATTCTTCATGGCAGCGGCGAACTTATTGTATCGTACATCGCATTTACTGTTATTTTTCTCCTGTTCTTCTTCATCCTTTTTAGAAAACAGGGTAAATTTACACGAAATGTTCCAGTCAACCTGCTACTGCTCTACACTCTTACTACCTTTGTTTCTATATTCATTGTGATCCTTATCACTCAATCAACCAATATCAAGGAGAGATGGTTGCAGCCTTTTCTTTTCTTGACCCCCGTGCTTGCCTTTTTGATGATGGATATGAAGGAAGTAACCAGAAAACGGATCAATATCTATATAGCAACTGGGCTCACGTTCTGTGCAATAGTACTTGTGGTTATTCCTCTTCGGGTCGCGATTGTTGACACTGGGAAAAAACCACACCGAGAAAATTACCCATTTGTGGACTTGTCAAAAGAGATAAAAAAGGCAGGTTTTGATCAGGGGCTCATTCTCACTGAGGATAAATTTGTTGGCGGTAACCTCAAACTTCAGTTTCAGGATTCCATGGTTATAACACCTTCCATCCCTTTACAGAAGTTCAACCCGGCGGAGACAACACTGGTTGTCTGGAGAAAAAACAACCCACTACCTTACCTTGAAGGTATAGATCTCGGAACATCATCCGGCACACAAGAAATAACCGTGCCGTACAAATTTTCTAAGAAATTTAATTGTACCTATACTATTGAGATATTCAGCACAGTCGCCCGTTAACAGACACCTATCTGAACTATACGATGCTCTTTACTTCAGGCATGTCACCAATGCACTCTGAAGGGCATCGCATATTTTTGCTTCAGAAAACCAAGCCTCATAACTTGCTCTTGCCTGCCTGCCACGTTCCGGTAACATCTGGGGCTCCTTTATCATCTCACGAACAGCCCCAGCTAACGCCTGCGGGTTGCCCGGCTCGATAAAGGTAATGCCCGAGTCCTGAGCAGCACGCAACTCTGCAGGGTATGCTGTTGACTCCTGGGTAATAAGGGGTCTACCGCAAGACAAAGCCTGGTAGGCCTTGTTCGGAATCACACGGCCAGCTTTTGATGAAGAACCAAATATCCCGAGTAACAGATCCGCTTGGCCAATCCGTTCTGCGAGTCGATCATATGGACACCAATCCTCAAAGTTGATATGGCTGTAAAGGCTACTCTTTTCCTCACAAATCGACCTCAAGGGTCCATTGCCAAGCATGGTCCAGCGGGCCTCCGGCACTAAAGCTGCAGCCTCGGCTATAATCTCAGGGCCCTGCAGATGAATAAAGCTTCCATAAAATAAGACCTCTGATGGAGGCTCGTGCTGCAGAAATGGTTGCTGAGGAAAAAGCTTTTCCTCAGCGCCTACAGGGATAACTGTTGTTCTATTTGCAGCAGCTAAAAGGTCATCAATAAAGAATTGCGCATGCAGTTCGGTATCAGCCAGCACAAGGTCAGCCCTGGAAAACATCTGCTGTTCCCGGTAGAGTAGCCTTTTCGACCGCCAGCTCTCCTCTGAGTACTTCTTTCTCTCAAAAACGGCTTTATCCCAGGCACTGATCAGCGGGTCAAAAATTAGCGGTATATTATGTTTATCGGCATATATTCTGGCTGAGTTGAAATCACTCTGGCGAAAGGCTGGAACCCAAATAGCATCCGGAACCGGTAGTCTGGCTACCGCCGCCTCGACAGTTCCTAACCAGGAGATACGTGGACGGAAGTCATAAAGGGTATACCCGAGATCAAAAAGAAATTGCCTAAGTATTCGATTACGTGAATACTCAGGGTCGAATCGCCCCCACCAGAGAACTGTTTTTCCATTTTCAGAACGAATAGTCATCGGTCACATCACAGAAGGGTCTGGAAATCAAAGGATACGCAAAACACCACACACACAAACTAAAAATAAAAAAGGTGCCCGAATAGCAGCTATCCGGGCACCTTTATCGTAATCGCAAGAGAATTCAAGCAATTTTATAACTCATCTACCTTCTCCAGAGCCATCAAAATCCCTTTGTAGGAAAGCACTATTACGCCAACCCAGCAAATAAGCAATACGGTTTCCATAAAAACTCCTTAGTTATTGGCAATAATCCCCTGTTTCTCTTCTTTTTTTTCGAGGAAACAACCATTAAACATTCGTTCTCAGACTCAAAGTGAATGTACTCTCCTAGTACGCTTTCTTGCCGGTAAGGTCATTCACAGAAAGCTGTCGAGCATTCATCTGCCACCAGACATAGACAATGTAGGCCAGTACAAAAGGAATACCCATCGCTACATATGTCATTGCCGTCAGTGTAAAATGGCTTGAAGAGGCATTATAAATAGACAGACTTGACTGCAAGTCAGCATTTGACGGATAGAACGGTGTATTATTAAAACCGGCTGTAAAAAAGACTGCCAGACCTACCAAGACTGTTCCAAGACCACCAAACCAGATCCCGTGTCTGCTATCTGATTTGAAGCTTGTCAGAGCTACTCCGCCTACCACCAAAACAAGACCAACCAGCAGCAGACCCAAAACTACAGGCATCGCCAGCAGGTTACCCAGATATTTATTGGCAACCATGGAAACAACACCATTCTCATCAAACCCAAATCCATCCATCAGCAACAGACCGCCAAGTATATAGAGTAAAAATGGCAGCGCACAGACCAGGTTTGTCAAACAGGCTTTTCTCAATCGTGCCTCAAATTCAGGCATCCCTGAAAATTCTATATTATTAATTAGATACATGGCACCAAGTACCCGAGCATTAAATACCAGAAAGAGCCCCATTGAGAGATTAAAGAGCGAGAATGCTGCTTCAAGTCCTCTAAAAGGAGTGGTCCAGCTCACTCGATTAAAATCATCTAATACAAAGTTAGAGCCGGTAAAAAATGTTCCAACAGCTGCGCCGATTAGCAGGATACCTACAGAACCATTTATAAAAAGAAAGAGTTCATAGGTTTTAGCACCCAACACATTTGCTGGTTTCTTACGGTACTCATAACTTACTGCCTGTACGATAAAGGTGAACAGAATCAACATCCACACCCAATATGCCCCACCAAAACTGGTTGCATAAAACTTTGGGAAAGCGGCGAATAAGGCACCACCGAAAAGTACCAATGTCGTAAAGGTCAACTCCCACTTGGTACCCAATGAGTTAATGACAAGCGATTTTTCTGTTTCGTTTTTAGCTACCTGCCACAACAAGGTCTGTCCACCCTGGACAAAGTTGAGGAAAAGAAAAAGTGACCCGACCACGGAGGCTATTATCCACCAGATCTGCTGCAACAGTGCAGTATCAAGGCTACCAATCATGTTATATCTCCTCCGGTCCGATTTTAATCTGTTTCAGCATAATGCTCACTTCAGCGATCAACAGCATTGTGAAGATTGCAAGAAATATAAAGAACGTTGCCTGAACGTTGCCGACAGCAATATTGGTACTTGCTACATTTACTGGAAGTAGATCCTGAATTGCCCATGGCTGACGACCAACCTCAGCAACAACCCAGCCTGCCTGTGAAGCTATCAACCCGAGAAAAAACATTGGTAAGCTCAGGACATGGAGCCATGTTTTCTTTTCAAGGGTTCCTTTAAGGCTATACACCAGGTTCAGCGCAAAAATAAGACCAAAAAATGTACCGAGGAAGACCATGACGTGAAAAGCATAGAAGGTCATACTAACCGGTGGCACTGTGTCCTCAGGCTTTTCCAGATAGCCATACCCAAGATAGTCCTGATTCGCTTGGAACTTTTCAAGAGAGACTGCAGCGGCAGTGTCATCCATGTCCTTTTTTGCCTGTTTATAGGCCGTTAAATCAATAATTGCCTGTTTGCCGAGAACCATTTTATCGGCAACACTCATAATGCCATATTCCTCGTTTCCGTATACGAGGTCATTTATTCCGGGGACAAAAGAACCAAATTCACGATTAGCAAGCAGGCCAAGCACTCCGGGTATTTTCACTTCGAAGTTAAATGGTGCAAGTTCATCACCAGGCTTTTTCTCTTCATTGATTATACCGAATGCAACAATACCCGCATTTACTTCACCATCCCAAAGGCCTTCATAGGCCGCCAGTTTCATTGGCTGGGTAGAGGCGTTGTGATAGGCAGATTCATCACCGTTAAAAGCCACATACGCAGTTGAAACCAAGCCAAATACTGCAGCAACAAGGATAGACTTTCTGGCAACTTCAACATGACGTTTCCGGAGCAGGTACCAGGAAGAAATAGTGATAATAAAGAGTGACCCTACCATAAAGCTCGAGCTGGTAGTGTGGGTGAATTTGGCAATTGCCACAGGGGAAAACAAAACTTCCCAAAAGTTCTGCATTTCAAAACGAGCACTATCGGGATTGAAAGCCATACCTACCGGGAACTGCATCCAGCCATTGGCAACAAGGATCCAGAGTGCAGACAAGTTGGAACCAATAGCCACCATCCAGGTTGAGAAAAGATGAAATCTTTGAGATACCCTGTCCCAGCCAAAAAACATTACTGCAAAGAATGTTGCCTCAAGAAAGAATGCAAAAATACCCTCAATAGCAAGGGGAGCACCAAAAATATCACCAACCATCCATGAATAGTTTGACCAGTTGGTACCAAACTCAAACTCAAGAATGATACCCGTCGCCACACCAATAGCAAAGTTGATACCAAACAAAGTCATCCAGAATTTGGCTATGGTCTTCCACTCCTCTTTTGCCGTTCTCACATACAGTGTTTCAAAAAAAGCGCAAAGGAATGATAGCCCAAGCGTTAAGGGTACAAAAATCCAGTGATACATTGCGGTCAGTGCGAACTGTGCTCTCGCCCAGTTTACAGTGGCCAGATCAATCTCACCCATAAACCTGTCCTCCGTTATTGTTGAATTTCTACCGGGCGAGTGATTTGTTCAATCACATGATCAGCCCGCTGTTGATCTGTCGTAAAATTAGTCTTGAGATAGTTTGGGAAAAAGAACAGTTTCAGTACGGCAAACATTACAACTAGCTTGATCAATATGATTTTCCAAAGTGTTTTCCCGAGGGTCATCCGTCGAAAACCATCTCTATAAAATCTGTATACACGTGCCGGTGCGTTAAAAACCATTTTTTCACCTCGTCACTGCTGCAAAACTTACTACATCATATGCTTGTTTTTTTCAGTTTTGATTTGTTTCAGCAGTTTAACCTCTCATTTCCTGACAAATCAAGCAATTCCATCTTCACTTTACATTGGGAGCAACTATAGCCTATAGAAAAAGTCCCTGTCAATAATAATTACTATTTACATCAGCTATAATTTCATCACTGCGAGCAGGTTTTAACTATACCGGCACCTATATTGCTTTTGTATATCTAAACCATCCAGGAGACATGTATATGCTACAAAAATGTAAAATTATCGACACAACCTTACGAGAAGGTGAACAAACACCAGGCGTCCTCTTTTCCATTACACAAAAGAAGAGAATTATAGATGGACTAGGCAAAATTGGTATTCAGGAAATCGAACTGGGAGTAGCATCACCACTCATAACTGACCTTTATGAACTCTTATACTACTGTAAGGCCAGCTGGCCCACCATACAGACATCATTATGGTGCCGCTGCAAAGATACGGATATTCGGCATGCTCTAGCCCTGGCACCCGATGTTCTATCACTGTCAATCCCCGTATCGGACATCCATCTCAACCACAAGATCAATAAGAACAAAACCTGGGCTATGCAGACTTTGATTACAAGTATAGCTTTAGCGCAATCTTATGGTGCTCAGGTAGCTATTGGCTTTGAAGATGCAACCAGAGCCGACATGGATTTCCTTGTCCTCATGGCAAAAGCAGCCGAGCAAGCTGGTGCCTTCCGTATACGTTTTGCAGACACAGTAGGCACAGCCTCGCCCGGATCAATACAGACAATTATATCCAACCTTCGCAAAGAGCTCTCTACCGCAGAGCTTGCTGTACATACTCATAACGATTTTGGCATGGCCACCGCTAATGCTGTTTCGGCTATAGAGCACGGGGCTTCCTGGATTGACGCTACGGTACTTGGCCTCGGCGAGCGTTGTGGTTGTGCAAGACTCGAAGAAATAGTAGCATACCTCAATCTGGTACGAGACAACCTTAATTTCAAAGTGGAAGAGCTTAAGCCTCTAGCTCAATATGTTGCACAATGCTCTTCTTCCACCATACCTGCCAGCAGACCTATACTTGGCTCCAGGATTTTCACCTGCGAAACAGGACTACACCTGCAAGGGTTACAACATGCCCCACAGACCTATGAACCCTATGCTCCTGAGATGGTAGGTGCTACCAGAGAACTACTCTTTGGAGCCAAAGCAGGTAAACGTGCCCTGACCCACCACCTTAAGCAACTGGGCCACGACCTCACGCCCCTAAATATTCAGACATCCCTGCACACAATACGTAATACTGCCAGGTCTTTTCATCGTCCACTCACAGATCAAGAGTTACAACATCTTCTTTCAACGTCATAACGATCACTATATCTCATTTATACTATCAATATAAGAAGGGCCCCTGGGTAAAACCCAGGGGCCCTTCTTATATTGCACGTTTACCCCAGATTTCCAACAAGAGTCATGCTCAGGAAATGAAAAATCGGGTTAGGCCATCTTTACTCTTTGTTACCGGAAAATATCATATAAATACAACAGGGCCGCCCCTTTCGGGACAGCCCTGCTTGCTAGACGAGGTAGTTATAATCGGGGTACTAGATTGCTTCCTTACCGCGCTCACCTGTACGGATTCTCATCACATCTTCTACCGGCAGAACAAATATTTTGCCATCACCTATTTTCCCTGAGTTTGCCGCTTCTCGAATCGCCTCTACTACTTTATCCGCAATCTCGCCTGCAACGACCAACTCAACTTTAGTTTTAGGATTGAACTCCACATTATATTCAGCGCCACGATACACTTCCTTATGTCCCTTCTGACGGCCATATCCTTTAACTTCAGATACGGTCATACCCGTTATACCAATGTCAGTAAGAGCCTCTTTCACACTTTCAAGCTTAAATGGCTTGATGATAGCCTCAATTTTCTTCATTTTTCAGATCTCCTCGTATTCAAATCAGTCTTTAGTGAATTCCGGATATGCATCAAGACCACATTCAACGATATCACAACCTTCAAGCTCTTCTTCTTCACTTACACGAATACCCATCGTCGCTTTCAGAATCATCCATACGACAAAACTTGTTCCGAAAACCCAGGTGAAAATCACGCCTATACCAATGAGCTGTGCCATTAATGAGCCTTCTGGGTTAGTGAAAGCTACTGCGAGCAGACCCCAAATACCAACTACACCATGTACAGAAAGAGCACCAACCGGATCATCAATTTTTGCTTTATCAATAAAAACAATCGCAGCTACAACAATCAATCCACCTACTATACCAACTAAAGTAGCAACCAAAGGAGTCGGGGTAAGGGGTTCAGCAGTAATTGCCACCAGGCCTGCCAGAGCACCGTTAAGCGCCATGGTAAGATCCGCCTTGCCAAACCACATTCTTGCAAAGAACAGAGCGGCAACAAGACCACCTGCTGCTGCGGCGTTAGTATTTACAAAGATCATGGAAACAGCGTTAGCTTCTTCAATGTTACTAATTTTCAATTCAGAACCGCCGTTGAATCCAAACCAACCGAGCCAGAGAATAAATGTACCAAGGGTCGCGAGAGGTAGATTTGCACCAGGTATGGCATGTATTCTGCCACCAACATATTTTCCTTTACGAGCTCCAAGCAATAGTACACCAGCAAGGGCAGCAGATGCACCACAGAGATGCACAACACCAGATCCAGCAAAATCCAAGAATCCAAGAGCATCAAGAAAGCCTCCGCCCCACTTCCAGTATCCCTGTACCGGGTAAATAAAACCGGTCATGACTACAGCAAATGCGAGGAAAGCCCACAATCTCATACGCTCAGCAACTGCACCGGAAACAATGGACATGGCGGTTGCAACAAACACCACCTGGAAGAAAAAGTCTGACATGGAAGAATAATACGTTTCTCCACCACTTTTCAGGACATCTGCAGCAGTGTTATCTGCACCGAGAAAAAAGCTAATCCCCGGAATAACACCATTACCATCACCATACATAATATTGTAACCGACAACCATATACATGATACAGGCCACAGAGTAGAGCGCTATATTCTTTAGAAGAATTTCCACAGTGTTCTTACTTCGTACGAGCCCTGCTTCAAGCATTGCAAAACCAGCTGCCATCCACATGACCAGAGCACCAGACATGAGGAAATAGAATGTATCAAGCGCATAAGCCAAATTAATTACGGAATCACCAACGCTGACATCTTCTGCACATGCGGATCCCGCTATGGCAAGAGAAGCAAGCAAAGCTGCTCCGCCCCAATACACTCTGTTCTTCATCTTCAATTTCGTTTTCACAACAATCCCTCCTTGTGGTTAATACCTGCATATTTCCTTTATGTGAAACTGCAGAAGTTGTAATGATCAAATTCAATATCTCTATTACAAAAGGTATGCCATCCTGGAGGAATAATATTTTATCAATAATAATCAATTAGTTACACGTGACACGCCTAAGAAGTTCGCCCTTTTCTGTCAATAAAACATATTACATTTTTGTCATTTGCGATCGTTTATCGTTACACATTTGTGTCATTTGTTCTGTATTGTGGTCATCCGTACAAAAGCGTGTTTCACATTTTTCCCTACACTACCAGAAGAACGTAAATCAAATACTGACAGGCTTGCAGAAATCACCAGCCACAAACGAAATGAGCCGATGTCAGACAAACTGACATCGGCTCAATACATAGTATTCACTTATACTTTTACAAAATCAAGACTCTATTAAACTACTTTACCCACAATATATATACCAGCTGTATATCAGCGGTACGAATCGAGGCGTGAGAGTCCATATTTCTTAATTCTGTACCCCATTTGCCGTTGCGTCAGACCTAGTTCAGCAGCGGCCCGCACCTGAACCCAGCCATGGCGACGAAGCGCAGCCTCAACCTCTTCCTTCTCAATATCATGAAGTGATTTCCTTACCTCTGGTTTCCAAGCTGGCTCCACCGCTTTCTGTGGCAGCATATCGATGGTTGCAAAATTTCGTGATGCATTTCCAGAGCTATCATGTTTCCAGCCAAGCACACCAGGAGTCAGATCTTCAAGAGTCAGTCGGTCTCCTTCAGCCAGAATCACCATACGCTCGACCATATTCTGCATTTCACGAACGTTCCCAGGCCATGGATACTCAATGAGAAAATCCAAGAGATCCGCAGTTAGCAGTAATTTTTTATTATTTCTCTGGTTACTCGAACTCAGAAAATGGTTTAGAAGCAAGGGAATATCTTCCATTCTCTCACGGAGGGGTGGCAACATTATCGGCACAACATTTAACCTGTAATACAAGTCTGCTCTAAATTCACCACGCTCAACAGCTTGCTCCAGACCAACATTAGTGGCGGCGACAATACGTACATCAACATCAAACGTCTTGCTTCCACCTATGCGTTCAAACTGTTTTTCCTGCAATACTCTCAACATTTTAGACTGTAAAGCCAGCGGCATTTCACCTATTTCATCCAGGAAAATTGTTCCATTACTCGCCAGCTCAAACCGACCAGGCCTTGTAGCGTGAGCACCTGTAAATGCTCCACGCTCATGACCAAACAGTTCACTTTCCAGCAAAGTCTCCGGTAGTGCGGCACAATTCACCTTAATAAACGGTTTATCACGACGATCCCCAGACTCATGTACCGCGCGTGCCACAAGTTCCTTACCAGTACCAGATTCCCCTAAAAGCAAGACTGTAACAGAGCTGGGAGCAATTTTTTCAATTATAGAGTAAACCTCCCGCATCGGTTTTGAGTGACCTATTATATAGTGTCCATCATGCAGACTATGCAACTTGGCCTTCAATGAACGATTTTCTTCCTTTAGCCTTGCTTCCTTTCGTTCAATTTTCTCATGCAGAGAAATAAATTGAGCAATAAGTGTAGACAACACTGTAAGAAATCGCACATCTTCCTCAAACGAAACGTCAGGCCCAAACAACCTGTCTACACTCAATACTCCAACCGGCACATCATGCAACAGGACCGGAACACCAAGAAATGAGAGTTTCTCTTTCCCAAAAGTTGGACGGGCACCCGTTCGATTTAAAAACAAGGGTTCACGGCTTATATCCGGAACAACAAACGGAGAGCGTGTCCGAAAAATTTTCCCACAAACACCCTCATCCGGTTTGTAAACACCCCGAAGCTCTTCTTCAGGTGTTAAGCCACTACTTGCCCTGATTGTGAGTCGTAGTGTAGTTTTGTCCAGCAAAAGCAGGGTCGCCCTCTGCATCCGCATAGTATCATGCAATACTTTAAGAATAGACGACAGGGTAGTATCAAGATCTACAGCCTGCCCAATAAGCTCAGTTATCCTATGCAGTGCCAGCAGCTCCAATCCCTGTGTTGATGTCTTTTCCTGCAAGAGGCCGGATATAGCATTGTTCATTATTCTCCCTCTATCACTGTTATTGACGTTGTAACACGACTGTTCAAAGGCAATCTTTACAACATCGTATTTTTCTCATGTTTTTTATCTATCTCAATAGAAGGTAAAGCAATTTTCGATCCATCCCGGGGAAACAAGTTCGAGAAATTCAAATTAGTACAATGTTTTCATTTAGTTAAGATGCCACATTAAAGTCGTACACGTATTTTCAATTGTCAAGAGCTCCCACCATTACCTACAAACCACCACATTTTTGTAAAACATATCTGACTACCACAGATGACTACTTCCATATTGCTTCACTCAACTCTCTCCAATTGTCGCAAAATGACATTCTTGTAGACATTCGGACAAAACAGAACTTTTGGGTCACAACCTCCCAACCCGAACAAAGCCCTTCTCCTATTGACCCAATTATTTGTTTTCATTGTTTTTAATTAATTATAACCAAGATGGCACACCCTTTGCGATATAGGGAACAACAGATCGTATAAGCAGCTGCCCGTTACCAACTGACACTTTGAAACGAAGCCGAAGCAACGGACTACCCCAGCTGTAACAAAAACTACTCATCTGCAAAAGGAGATCACAATGCGCAAGGTGGCTATTTACGGAAAAGGCGGCATAGGCAAATCCACAACAACTCAGAATACTGTAGCAGGTCTCGCTGAAATGGGCCGTAAGGTCATGGTCGTCGGCTGTGACCCGAAAGCGGACTCCACCCGCCTGTTGCTTGGTGGACTGGCCCAGAAATCTGTCCTCGACACGCTTCGTGAAGAAGGTGAGGATGTTGAGCTTGACGATATCAGAAAAGCTGCATACGGCGGTTCCTGGGCGGTTGAGTCTGGTGGCCCTGAACCAGGTGTTGGTTGTGCAGGCAGGGGAATTATCACCTCCATCAACATGCTGGAATCTCTTGGTGCTTACGAAGAAAGTGAAGGACTGGACTATGCCTTTTACGACGTACTTGGCGACGTTGTCTGCGGTGGTTTCGCCATGCCAATTCGCGACGGTAAAGCTGAAGAGATCTACATTGTCTGCTCCGGCGAGATGATGGCGATGTACGCAGCCAATAATATCTGCAAGGGTATCATGAAATTTGCTCAGTCCGGTGGTGTTCGACTTGGTGGCCTCATCTGTAACTCTCGAAATGTAGATAACGAAAAAGAGATGATTGAGGAGCTGGCCAAAAAGCTGGGCACGCAGATGATCTACTTCGTCCCACGTGACAACGACGTGCAGCGGGCAGAGATAAATAGAAAAACCGTTATCGAGTGGAACCCTGAGGTTCAGCAGGCCGACGAATACCGCGGACTCGCCAAAGCAATCGATGAGAACACTATGTTTGTTATCCCACAACCCCTTGAAATTGAAGAACTTGAGGAACTGCTTCTCGATTTCGGTCTGATGGAACAGGCTTAATAACTACCCGCTACAGGAGAATTACTATGATGATCATGATCAGAGCTATTGTAAGACCAGAGAAAGCAGACGATGTGTTAGCTGCACTCATGGATGCGGGTTTCCCCGCGGTGACGAAATATTCGGTTGCAGGACGTGGTAAGCAGCGCGGCATTAAAATCGGGGAAGTCACCTATGACGAGATTCCAAAAACAATGCTGGTGAGTGTCATAAAAGCTCAAGACAAGGATTTCGTCATTAACACAATCATGGACTCAGCCAGGTCCGGAACCAAGGGTGCATTTGGTGACGGCAAGATCTTTGTCACCGAGGTGGAGGATGTTTACACCATCAGTTCCGGTGTCAAGGAGGAAGCCGAGGAGGTCGCAGCATGAAAGAGGTAATCGCAGTTGTTCGAATGAACATGATGAATCGCACTAAAGCTGCCCTTTCTGATGCCGGTGTTGCAGCCTATTTTGCACATGAGGCGCAAGGACGGGGGATGGGATTTATTAACCCCATGCTCATCGAAGGCGCACAGAACGGATACGAAGAAGCCGCCGAACTCCTTGGAGAGAAGGGCAAGTTATATCCTAAGCGTATGGTCACAGCAGTTATCGAAGACGACCAGGTCGACGAGGTAGTTGATGCAATCATGGCAGTCAACAGGACCGGCAAACCTGGCGATGGAAAAATTTTCATTCTTCCTGTAGGAGACGCCATACGTGTCAGAACAGGAGAGACTGGCGTCAAGTCCATCACCTGATCGAGCTGGCCTTAAAGACAACGCATCACATACGTCTAATGATTTAAAATTGTAAAGGACGAGCTCAGTTACCAACCGACTTGTCCTTTAAGGAGATAGATAATGGGAAAAGCACAGAAACTTGTGCAGTGGGATCCCACTGACATTAAAGCAAAGCTGCTGGAGAAATATCCTCCCAAGGTCGCCAGAAAGCGTGCCAAGCAGATCATGATCAATGAGGCACGGGAAAACGGTACCCCGGAGATCACCGCAAACGTTCGGACCATTCCTGGCATCATTACCATGCGAGGCTGTACATACGCAGGCTGCAAGGGCGTTATTATGGGCCCAACCAGTGATATCGTCAATCTGGTACACGGTCCCATCGGTTGCAGTTTCTACGCATGGTTGACACGACGTAACCAGTCGAATGCCTCCAGTGAAGAGGGAGAAAACTTCATTAATTACTGTATGTCCACAGACATGCAGGACTCAGACATCATTTTTGGCGGCGAGAAAAAGCTTCAGGCTGCCATCCAGGAAGCATATGACCTCTTTCACCCAAAGGCCATTGCAGTGTTTGCTACCTGTCCTGTTGGTCTGATCGGTGATGACATTCATAATGTCGCCCGGATCATGAAAGAAAAATTTGGCGACTGTAACGTTTTTGCTTTCAGCTGCGAGGGCTACAAAGGTGTCTCTCAGTCTGCAGGTCACCATATTGCCAACAACCAGGTTTTCACCCATCTGGTAGGAAAAAGTGAGAAAGAAAAGACAGATAAATTCAAAATCAACCTGCTCGGTGAATACAACATTGGCGGTGACGGTTTTGAGATTGACCGGATCTTAAAGAAATGTGGCATTACCAATATTGCCACATTCTCGGGCAATTCGACCTACGATCAGTTTGCTTCAGCCAACCAGGCAGATCTCAGTTGCGTTATGTGCCATCGTTCCATCAATTACGTAGCTGACATGCTGGAAACCAAGTACGGCATCCCCTGGATCAAAATCAACTTCATCGGTGCCGAAGCAACAGCCAAGTCACTCCGTAAGATCGCTGCATATTTTGGCGACAAGGACCTGATCGACAAGGTTGAAGAGGTCATTGCCGAAGAAATGCCTGCAGTTGAAGCGGCATGCAAAGATGTTCTCCCGCGCACAACTGGAAAAACCGCGATGATGTTTGTTGGTGGCTCCCGTGCTCACCATTACCAGGAACTCTTTAATGAGATGGGCATGAAAACCATCTCTGCGGGTTACGAATTTGCCCATCGCGATGACTACGAAGGACGTCAGGTCATCCCGAATCTCAAAGTTGATGCCGATAGCCGTAATATTGAAGAAATCCACGTAGAGCCGGACCCTGAGCTGTATAGGGCCAGGAAGAGTCCGGAAGAGATCAAAGCTATGGAAGATGCCGGTTTTGCTTTCAAGGATTACGAGGGGTTAATTCCGGATATGGACAAAGACAGCCTCATCATTGATGACTGCAATCAGTACGAGGCTGAAAAGCTGGTTGAACTCATGAAGCCCGACATCTTCTGTGCCGGTATCAAGGAAAAGTTTTCCATTCAGAAGCTCGGCATACCAATGAAACAGTTGCACAGCTACGATTCCGGTGGCCCCTATGCTGGTTTTGTTGGGGCAGTCAACTTCTATCAGGAAATCGACAGGCTGGTAAACAGTCGGGTGTGGAGCTACATGAAAGCGCCATGGCAGGAAAATCCCGAGCTGTCTGCAACCTATGTTTGGGAATAAGCTCAATTGCTCTAGGAAGGTACCGACATGTTACTACGACATACACCAGAAGAAATAACAGAGCGAAAGGCTCTGATGATAAATCCGGCAAAGACCTGCCAGCCGATTGGAGCCATGTATGCAGCTCTCGGTATAAAAGGATGTTTGCCACACAGCCATGGTTCACAGGGTTGCTGTGCCTACCATAGATCCACCCTGACCAGGCATTACAAAGAACCTATCTCTGCAGCAACCAGTTCCTTTACTGAAGGCGCCTCTGTTTTCGGTGGCCAGGCAAATCTGCTGCAGGCGATTAATAATATCTTCACAGTCTACGAGCCTGAAGTTATCGCAGTACACACCACATGTCTCTCTGAGACCATTGGTGACGATCTGCCACAGATATTTGATAAAGCGTTAAAGGAAAGGAAAGTACCCGAAGGCAAAACAGTCTTTGGTGCAGGAACCCCAAGTTATGTAGGCTCCCATGTAACAGGGTTTTCCAACATGGTGAAAGCCATGGCCAATCTTGCCGAGAAGACAGATAAGAAAAATGGCAAGGTCAATATCATCCCCGGCTGGGTAGAACCTGCCGACATGGAAGAGATCAAACGCATTGCCAGCATGATTGGTGTGGATATCACCATGTACCCGGACACTGATGGCGTATTAAATGGCCCACTCACCGGCGAGTACAAGATGTTTCCTGATGGTGGCACTTCAGTCGCTGATATCAAAGCCAGTGGCGATGCAATTGGTACCCTGGCTTTAGGCGAATGGTGTTCAGCAGACGCAGCAAGAACACTTGATACCAAGTGTAAAGTTCCCTGCTCTATACTTGATATGCCATTTGGGCTCAATGCAACTGACAGGTTTGTTGATGCTCTGCGTACAGTAGCCGGAACCACAGTTCCTGATTCAGTTGCTGTTGAACGTGGTCAGCTCGTAGACCTGATCTCTGATATGCACCAGTACTTCTATCACAAGAAGGTGGCAATCTTCGGCGACCCCGATCAGCTTATCGCCATGACAGAATTCCTGGTCTCCATCGATATGTGCCCGATTCATATCGTTACCGGTACACCAGGCAAGAAGTTTGAAAAACGTATCAGAGAAATTACCAAGGACATGCCGTTTGAGGTCAACGTAAAAGCGGCTGGTGATATGTTCCTCTTACACCAGTGGATGAAAAATGACCCCGTGGATGTACTGATCGGCAACACCTACGGTAAATATATCGCACGGGATGAAGATACACCTCTTGTTCGCTGGGGTTTCCCGATCCTTGACCGACAAGGGCACCAGTACTTCCCAACTGTCGGCTACAAGGGCGGCATCAGAATGCTGGAAAAAATTCTTGGCGTACTGCTTGATCGCCTGGACCGTGATAATCCTGAAGAGAAGTTCGAACTCGTGTACTAAAAATTCTGAGAGAGTGCCGTGATGATACCTTCACTGCTGTTGCTTGTCATTGCGGCACGCTCTCAGCTACTCACTACACTACGAACAATGTTGAAATAGAGGGAGAGGTTACACGAATGAACAGCTCTGGAAACGAAAAGGAATATAGCTGTATTGGCCCGGACCCACATCCAGGTATAATACTACTGCCTGTTGCACCACGTATTAATCACCGGATACGCTTCGCTCCGTTAAGCGTAAAAAAACAAACGCATATTCTACCCCAGACAGCTATGAACATCGTTGCTGATCTGCATGCCAAGGGCTCGACGGTGGACACCGTATTGATATATGGACCTGGCGATCCTCTGGCTCAAATCGAAGGTCCTCTGGAGACGATTTCCTTACTAAAAAACAACTTTCCAGGCTTGAAAATTGTGGTCCGCACCCTTGGTATTGGTGGGCTCCAACATGCCGACAAACTCCAGCAGGCAGGTGTCTCTGAAGTAGAGATACTTGTCGATGGTGTTGACCGGGAAATTATGGAGAAACTTTATGCCTGGATCCGCCCGGGTTTTAAGACATTAAAGCTCTCCGAATCGGCTGAGATTCTCTGCACGGAGCAAGCCCAGGCTATCCAGGCGTTTAAAGATGCCGGAATATTAGTCCGTATTGTCACTACCCTCTACCCAACAGCCAACGACGACCACCTTGAACTACTGGCACGGAAGGTAGCAGACCTGGGCGCTGACGAGATGATATTGCATCCATATGCTTGCCCCCCAGAAGCAGATATTGTACTCCCCGCAACCGATTCTGTTCAGTTTGGAACACTTATCGGCACCATTGCCAATATCCTGCCAATCACTCAGGGTAGGCCGGCTGCTACCATTTTCAATGAAACCAAAAGCTCTGAGCACATATTACCAAAACCACAAAAACAACGACCAAATGTTGCTGTCGTCAGTTCAAACGGCATGGATATAGATCTCCACCTTGGTCAGGCCCCACAAGTATTGGTTTATGGCCCAAGACTTGATGGCCTCAATTGCCTGCTTGAATGCCGACCTGCTCCAGAATCTGGTGCAGGCAGTGACCGTTGGGATATCCTTGCCAAGACTATTCCGGACTGTTTTGCTCTGCTTACAGCAAGCGCTGGAGAACGGCCCCGAAAAGTTCTCGACAGTCATGGCATCCAGGTCGTTATCACCCAGGAAAATATAGAAGGCACTGTGGATCTCCTCTACGGTGGTGGAAAGAAAGGCGGCTGCAAGCAGCCGGCAACACATTAAAAGGAATAAAAACATGGCTACTCCGGAAAAACAGATTCTAGTGTGTCAAAGCTTCAGGTTAAAAGGCGACCCTAAAGGCATATGCCATAAACAAACTGATGGTTTTCTACAGTATATCGAAGAGGAGATTCTCGATCGTGGTCTAGACATGCAGGTTGTTGCAACTGGCTGCCTCAAGCAGTGCGAGTCAGGTCCTATAATGGTGGTTCAGCCAGAAAACTGGTGGTTTAAAAGTGTCGACAGTGAAGATGCCATTGATGCCATTCTTGACAGTATAGAGGATGGTGAACCTGCTGCCGATTATCTTATTTCATGAACAATGTATTTTCGCTCATATGACACCTTGCTCTTCTGAAAAACTCAATATCCGTCCTGCCCGGCATGATGATATCGAGGCAATGGTGGTATTACTGAAAAGCCTCTTTTTACTGGAAAAGGATTTTAACTTTGACGGGCACCGTCAGGCCGCTGGCCTGGCACAACTTGTCGATAGCGATCAGTGCATAATACTGGTTGCGGAAAAAAACGGTCAAGTGGTCGGTATGTGTAGCGGTCAGCCAGTTATATCAACTGCCGAAGGTGGTGCTGCATTGTTGGTTGAAGATGTTGTTGTTGCCCAAGGTCACCAGAGGAAAGGAGTCGGCAGCAGACTCCTGCAATCCCTCAAGCAATGGGCAGAAAATCAATGCATCTCCCGCCTTCAGTTACTGGCTGACCGGACAAACAATGAAGCACTGAATTTTTATGCAAAACAACATTGGCAGACTACACAGCTCATCTGCCTCAGAACCTATATCTGACGCGTAATCAACAGCGACATTGGAAGGAAAAATGCAGATCATCAATATCCAACCGAAAGAAAATATAATCCAGATTGATAACTGGCAGGACTACCTTCGAGATGGTGAACAGTTTCTCAGCACTGCTGTAGGTGCATATGAAAAGGGCAAAAAAACATTCAATCCTGAGGCTCTGTACAATATTACTGCCATGGCCATAGAGAAATTCATCATGGCCTTTCTCATGACACGTGGGGATCTGGCTGAAAATCACACCATGGCAGATTTGGCTTTTGCGCTTGAGCGACACACCGGCCCATTACCAGAACTGTGGGAAAAGTTGCGTTATCTAGATTCATTTCAAGACATCTGTGACCTGGAATCTTCACATTATACCCAACCAACTGAGAAACAGATGGCGGTAATCATAGACACTGGTAAAGAAGTGAAACAGCTACTACAACCGTTCTTATATACCGAATCGTAAATGTAACGTCTCTCATTGCATTTACCATTCATAAAGAGATAGAATATGAGCATTCCATTACGACCACTTGCACTGATAAAAAATCTTGTCGAAGCCATGGGCCTCGATATTTCTTACGCTTATGACGACCTGATATTTGTGGAGCACAACGCTTTCCTGCTCCAAATGAGTAAAGAAAAGGGCGAAGATCTTGGAGTATGGTTCAATCAGGCATCTAACGTTGATGACCGACCGTTAATATTCTCCCAGCTTCAGGAGGAAGGTGAAAAACTCTCACTTAAAATCAATGAACAAGGAGTCTACACATTAAGTAGCGAAGAGGGTAACGAATCATTTCAACTCAATTTTATTGCCAGCTCATAGGTTAAACGTAAAAAACATAGATCAACACCACCCGGTTTATCAGCCCTACACAAGATTTTTAATGGAATTTCCGCTTCCAATATGAGAGACTATTTTCTGCATAGATAGCACATGAACTTTAAAAATCATCCAAGGAGCTTGAATGTTACGGGATTTATCATTAGCTGCAAAGGCATCTTGCAGCAAAGAAGACCAGGAATCATTAATAGATATCGTCAAACAACTCAAAGAGCTTTCAGAAGTTGCTACAAAATCAGGCTTGTTAGCCCTTGAAAATGAACTGATGAATATCAAAGACCCTTTTCTTAATCTTGGCATGCAACTCATTATCGACAGGATTGAACCGGAAAATGTTACGGCAGTCCTTGATTCAGACATCTACTACAATGAGTCCAATGGTCGTGAGCTGCTTAAAAAAATTATAATCAGAGAAGGCCTTTTGCGAATTCAGGCCGGAGACACGCCAAGAAATGTTGAGATTTGCACCAAAATTTTCCTTGGCAAGGTTGATCGTGACGCCTGGCGAAGATAAGCCATCAATTTAGCAACATCTCATATTACCAAATATTGTACTGCCTTTTGAAAAAAACCTTGTCCGACAGCAAATTGCAGTTATAATGTCCTTTCTTTAAGGAGCTGGTTACAAAATTAACTAGTAAGTATGCATTTCGGGTTCCCTCACCCCGACAACCAAAAAGGTTACCACCATGTTGGTTCTTTCCGATGCGCAGATTAGGCGCGCCCTCTTCATTCTTATTTCGTTTCACATTGCCATCATTGCTGCAAGCAATTATCTCGTACAGATTCCTGTACAGGTTTTCGGTCTTCAGACAACCTGGGGAGCTTTCAGTTTTCCCTTTGTTTACCTGGCAACCGATCTAACTGTCCGTATTTTTGGCTCCGGCGAGGCCCGTAAAATCATCTTTGGAGCTATGGCCCCGGCACTCATTATATCCTACGTTGTATCTGTGCTCTTTTTTGAGGGTGCTTACCAGGGCATGAGCGGCTTCACCGCCCTTAATACGTTTGTGCTACGAATCGCATTTGCCAGCTTCTCCGCCTATGCCATAGGTCAGCTCCTCGATATCAAAGTTTTTGCAAAACTGAGAAATAACAAGCGCTGGTGGGTTGCACCTTCTGCTTCAACCATCTTTGGCAATCTCATCGATACCGTGATTTTCTTCTCTTTTGCCTTCTACGCCAGCTCAGACGCCTTCATGGCTGGTAATTGGCAGGAAATTGCTGCTGTAGATTACGGATTCAAACTTTTTATCAGCCTGCTGCTCTTTCTCCCCATATATGGCGTACTGCTCCGCGTTATCTCTGACAGGATCCTCTCAGCCAGACCTGCAGCAATAAGCGCATAATAAGAAAAGGTTCCCAAGCAAACAAATCATCACCTGTTTCTATTAGCCTTAAGTGTATTTACACACTTAAGGCTAACGGATTCGGCCAAACAGCTCAAGCATTCGCGACATTTTCTCGACATCACCCACATGTAAAGATATACTCCTTTCCATACTTGAAACACTATTCTGGCGTTCTTTTGAGATCAATGACAATGACCATTGATCTCAAACAGTTTTACATACATGAGACTTTTACCGAGCTGCCAATTATCTGAAATGCGATTATTTAAACGTATTGCTCCCAGCCTGCTCTCCAGTTTACGCTTACTGGCGGCACTGACGTTTCCCTTCTGCCCTGAAGGAAAATGGCTCTGGCTGATCCTTGTGGCAGGAATCAGCGATGTTCTTGATGGCTGGCTGGCTAGAAAATGGGCGGTGGTCAGCTGGCAGGGAGGGCTGATAGATGCAGTTTCAGACAAGCTCTTTGTGCTTACTGTACTCATTGTCTATATAAACGTAGAGAAATTTGGGCTATTTTGGCTCCCACTTATTATCTCTCGAGATTTGCTGGTACTTTTTACCGTTATTTACATTGTTACGTCACAGCGGTGGAGTTCATTCAAAGAAATGCCGGCAAGAGCTTTCGGCAAACTTGCCACCGCAGGTCAATTCGCACTTTTTGTAGCAGTTGCAGCATTACCAAACTTTACAACCTACGCCTTGATTTTTGCCTCATTATGTAGTGGAGTTGCGGCAATTGATTATGGCAAACTGTTTATTCAAGAGCTGACCGTTCGTTACAAAGAAGATATCTGAACAGCTTTCACCTTTTGATGAGGAACTGTTACGGGATGCTTGAAACATTCAAGATTCTACTCTTTCTTCTGTGGGTAAATGGCCTGCCGCCTCTTTTAGCTATACTACTCAGAGAACGCTTTAACACTCCCGTCGATGGTGGTCGACTATGGAAAGACCGCCAACCGATATTTGGCAATAACAAGACAATCCGAGGGGTTATGGCCAGCACACTTGGTGGAGCTTTGCTCTTTCCTCTCATCAGCCTTCCATGGTGGATTGCTGGCATGGTCGCTTTTTCAGCTATGCTTGGAGATCTTCTTTCCAGTTTTATCAAGCGCAGATCAAACAGACTTGCTGGTCAAAGTGTATTTTTCCTTGACCAATTTTTCGAAGCCTTTCTCCCACTGTTTTTCTTATACCAATTACATTACATTACGCTACCCCAAGCCTTCCTTATTCTCAGCCTGTTCATCATTACGGCCTATACCTGCTCTTTTTTCTGGTTATATATTACTGAAAGTTCTACACCAGAGAACTATCCACGCATTATACAATCAACAGTCAGGTTTCGTGAATGGAAGTCTTGCCACACTCCTCTGGCCCGATGGCAGGTTTGGTTTAATCTTACCAGTTTTCTCTCTGATCAGATCCTTTTGACATATTTTTTCAAGATAACCGGGCTCTACAACAGAGGAGAACAAAATGCTCTCGACATACGTATCGAGGAAAAATCTTTCTGTTTTAGTGATCTACCGCAAAGCTTAGATGGTTTACGTATACTCTTTCTTGTAGATCTCCATTTAGATGGTTTACGTGGGGTAGATTTAAAACTTCGGGAACTTCTTAATCGGATCGACGCGGACCTCTGTCTTATCGGCGGCGATCTGCGCATGAAAGCCTATGGGGACATATCTTCTGCCATCCAAAAACTTGAAGGGCTCATGGCACATATCAACACACCTCTCGGAAAATTCGGAGTTCTTGGCAATCACGACTGCATTGAAATGCTGCCTGAACTGGAAGACGCTGGGATCGTCATGTTGGTTAATGACGCTGCCCCTGTTAAATATAAGGGTGAACGAATCTGGATAATGGGGGTTGACGATCCCAACTATTACAGACTACATAATGCTGAACAGGCTGCAAACGAGATAACGGACGATGGGTTTCGAATTTTTCTGGCCCACTCCCCCGAAGCCTTTAAGGATGCAGCCACAGTAAACGCACATCTCTATCTTTGTGGTCACACACATGGGGGGCAGATATGCCTGGCTAGAGAACGTCCATTAATCACCAATAGCAGGGCTCCACGCTATACAGCAACAGGTGAATGGCAATATAAAGATATGCGTGGATACACCAGCCGAGGTGCTGCCCCTTCAAGCATACCTATCCGCTTCAACTGTCCCGGCGAAGTTACTCTCATCACCTTAAAAAAAGGCTAAAGCATCAGCTCATATCTTCTGTATTCAGTATGAGCGTATCGGTCTGTCTATTATTTACCTGTAAGGAACAGAAGTGGAATTATACGGATTTCCCTTGGATATATTGATCTTTCTATTTTGTATTGCAACAGTAGCAGGCCTTCTGGACACTCTTGCTGGCGGCGGCGGACTAATTGCACTACCGGCGTTGATACTCTCCGGTATTCCTCCCCTTTACGCTCTCGGCACCAACAAGTTGCAAGGCAGCATGGGCACAGCTACAGCTACAGTTATGATGCTTAGAAAGAAAAGAGTGAAATGGGGAGACGTTCAGCCATACATGCTGGCTGCCTTTTTAGGCTCAACAATGGGAACCGTGGCTGTCCAATTCATCAACGCTGAGTTACTTGAGTTCATCATTCCTGCAGTTCTGCTTTTTATCGCCATCTATTTTCTGCTATCGCCCCACCCACATCTGAATAGCACAAAGCCTAAACTCTCTAAAAAACGGTATCTGCGCTTCGTCATACCACTTATCGGCTGGTATGATGGTATGTTTGGCCCAGGAACTGGTTCCTTCTTTGCCCTGGCAGGTGTATCACTACGGGGACTTGGCCTTATAGATGCCACAGCTGTTGCAAAAGCTCTCAATTTTGCGACAAATATAGCAGCTCTAATCGTATTCATCATGGCTGGAAAGATTGTCTGGGTGGCGGGTATTATCATGATGGCTGGACAGATAATCGGAGCCTGGGCAGGGTCTCACGTCTTACTTTCTATCAACCCTAAATATCTGCGATTCCTCGTTGTCACGATGTGTATCGGCATGCTGGTTCGCTACGCCCTTTCATGATGAACGATCAGGACAATATCTGCACTCTTTCACGTACAACAGAAATCGGCTCACCTTAAGACCGTGGCCAGTTACGAAAACGGGTAGTGACAAGATCTAAAACTCATTCTGCACACCACCACCCTCTTACACCAGACTCTCCGCACTCTATGTTGTCACCTTAAATGGCTGACAACGCTACTTACGTCCTTTCATTACTGAACTATATCGACCTCCACACGTCTATTCATTCGGCGTCCCTCATCAGTATCATTTTCTGTAAGTGGGATCTTGCTGCCAAAGGCTCGCACTTTCAACTGATGTGAAGGAATACCCTTGCCAAGAAAAAAACTTTTAATCATATTGGCCCTAAACAGCGATAATCTATAATTATACCCTTCAGATCCCATAGAATCAGTGTGCCCTGAAATGACCATAACAACATCAGGATGCTTCTTAATTGCCGATGCAAGTTCATCCACCTTTTCAAAATCTAAAAAATAGAACTCACTGGAGTCATTGTCAAAACGGATAATAATTGTTTCCCTCGGAAAGGGTATCTCAGCTAATGGCTTTTCAGCTTTCACAGCCTGAGTTACTGGCGCTACTGCTTCGGAAACTTGCTGCTCTGGGATGCTTTCAGCATCCCTGCTTTTTTCAGGTAACGACTGAGCAGTGACTTCTTCCTCAGGTTCAGGTGCTTTCTCCTGAATATCTGGCATGTTATCAGCTCTATTTGTACGCTGAAAAGAAGGAATATTCAGTTTATCCTGAACAGACATCACGTATTCTCTGCCCTCATCATAGATCAGGCGAAAGGTGGTCGGGTCAAAAACGAATAACAGGAATCCGCAGCCAACAAGCAAACATAGTGCCTGAAAAATACGCTGCAGTAAACCAGGACGCTGTTGCGGCAAAGGGCGAATAGGTGCAGGTGCTGCAACAACAGGAGTTGGCAAAGATATGTCAGGTAAAGGTGTAATCGCTGGTGCAGCGACAGGAGCAGGAACAGGGCCAGGATGAGGCGGAATAGGACGAAGACCGGCTGCTTTCGATGTCGCTGTATACTGCGGTATTTTCAGATCATGTGCACAAATACGGACAATTTCCGCATCTATCATTTTCTGCTCTTTAACGAAACCCGTCAAGAGACAGTGATCACATATAATATTAACTCTTCGTGGAAAACCACCGGAATATGCTTGTATCTCTTGTATTGCTTCATCATCAAACAGCTGTTCACTTGTTCCGGCAACCTGAAGACGATGCTTGATGTATTGTGTCGTTTCATACTCTGTGAGCGGTGCCAAATGATAATTCAGCGTTAACCTTTGAGCTACCGCGCGATTTTCCTGCCTGCCAAGTATTTCGTTAAATTCATCCTGCCCCACAAAAAAGATATTCAGCAGGTTATCACCATCCTTCTGAATATTTGAAAGCAGGCGGATTTCCTCCAGCATATTCTGGGTGAGCAGTTGAGATTCATCAATCAGCAACAGTACCTTTTTATTGCTATCATGAGCACTCTGGAGAAATTCGCTGAAATAGATAAGAAACTTCCCTTTGGATTTGAAGCTTCTCTTAATCTTAAAAGCACTTGCCACATAGTTAAGGAAGTCATTCAGGCCCAATCGAGGGTCAGGAATTGAAGCATAAAGGACATCATCACTGAGCCCTTTAATCAGGGTATTAATCAGGGTCGTTTTACCTGTACCTACGTCCCCGGTTAAAAGCATGAACCCTTTATTATCCATAACGCCATAGGTCAGGGTTGCCAGAGCCTCTTTATGCTTCTCTCCTAGCCATATAAACGCTGGATCCGAAGAAATTTGGAATGGTTTCTTTTGGAGATTATAAAACGATGTGTACATTTTAACTGCCTACTATATGGAATTTTCTAAAAATGCTCAACCCTGCAAACATCCAACTTTTCGACATTAATGAAAATACCAGTCTGCACGAAAAAATACAATCGAGAGAATGAAAGGTTAAAACAACAGCGCCTATTGCTCCAGTAGTTAGCACGAGCGCTCGCGGAAGGGTGCTTCTCAGTCACTCTTGCATGTCTTGATGATACTAAAATAATGTCTTCCGGTACTATACGAAAATAGAAGCAATATACCACAATAAATTGAAAGCACTATTCCCACTCCTTCAATAAATCCCAACGTACTACTCAGATCTTGCGAATATAGCATTCACAATTGAAACAGCACAGCATATATAGCTAAGATATCAGAAAGATATATTACGTAAATGTTTTCTGTGACAGCAGCTCCGTCATTTTTATATACCCGCTATTCTTTGCTCCAGATATCTCCCACCTGTAAGAGTAACACTTTTGCAGTATTCCTACACGATTGTAAGCCTTCCTACACCTCATAGTCACCTGTCCAGTCAAAACAAGACAGCTCCTCGACAAACGTAACCAACTGATATCATAACAATACAATTTACAATCTTTTCCATGGCACGATGGTTGCGTAAGAGAAGTAAAACAACATCTATCCCGAACCTCCTACACACGAGAGAGTTATGGAATCTTTACAGGTATTAAAAGATCGAGAAGGCCAGATTCACAGAAAAGGAACGTCCCCTTTTGAAATAGAATGCAACAAGGACAGTCTTGCTGGAGCAGTCAGTCAGCGCGCCTGTGTTTTCTGCGGTTCCCGCGTTGTGCTCTACCCGATTGCAGATGCAGTCCACCTCGTCCACGGCCCAATTGGATGCGCTGTCTACACATGGGATATCAGAGGAGCCCTCTCCTCTGGCCCAGAATTACACCGCCTATCCTTCTCCACAGACCTCCAGGAAATTGACGTTATCTTCGGCGGAGAAGTCAAGCTGTACAAGGCATTAATTGAACTGATCGACAGACACCAGCCCAAAGCTGCATTTGTCTATTCTACCTGCATTGTCGGCCTCATTGGCGATGATCTAGAAGCCGTTTGCAGGCGCGTTGAAAAAGAACGCGGAATTCCAGTCCTGCCCGTCATGTCTGAAGGGTTCAAAGGCAACAAGAGAGCTGGCTACGAAGCGGCCTGCAGTGCGATGGCCAAACTGGTTGGTACGGGAGACACTACTGGTATATCGAAACACTCTATCAACATCCTTGGCGACTTCAACCTAGCTGGAGAAATCTGGCTCATACGTGAATATTACAACCGTATTGGCATTGAAGTGGTTGCCAACATAACCGGAGACGGACGTGTCAACGATATTAAGCGTTGTCATGGTGCATCTCTTAATGTTGTGCAGTGCTCAGGTTCGACCATGGACCTGGCGAACATGATGAAAGAAAAGTTCGATATCCCTCATCTCCGCGTCTCCTATTTCGGCGTTGAAGATATGGCTGAGTCACTTTACGAAGTGGCCCGCTATTTTGATGACTCTGAGATGCTTGAAAAGGCACAGCAAGTGGTGAAAGAGGAGCTTCAGGTCCTTCTACCAGAACTGCGAAAATACAAAGCTGCTCTACAAGGAAAAAAAGCTGCAATTTATGTAGGTGGTGCATTTAAGGCATTTTCACTGGTGAAAGCATTCAGACTAATCGGAATGAATGTTGTGATGGTTGGTTCCCAGACCGGAACTCGAGAAGACTACGACGAGCTCCAGGAAATCACCGATGAAGGCACAATAATCATAGATGACGCCAACCCCCTGGAACTATCTGCCATCATTAAAGAAAAAGATGTGGACATCTTTGTTGGCGGTGTCAAAGAGCGCCCCATTGCCTATAAACTTGGTGTCGCCTTCTGCGACCATAACCATGAACGAAAAGAGATGCTCGCAGGTTTTCGCGGCATGCTCAATTTCGCAAAAGAAGTCTACGGTTCTGTAATGAGCCCCGTCTGGCAGTTTGTACCACGAAGAACCGAGGAGGAAAAATAATGTCCAAGATGCCTAACTACATTTCGACGACGAATGCCTGCAAACTGTGCAAGCCTCTTGGGGCATCGCTTGCCTTTCGTGGCATTGAAGGGGCGGTTCCTTTCCTTCATGGGTCACAGGGATGTGCCACCTATATGCGGCGTTATATTATTAGCCACTTTAATGAGCCCATCGATATCGCCTCATCTTCATTAGGTGAAAAGCATGCGATATATGGCGGGTCAGCAAACCTTAAATTGGGCCTTAAAAATGTTACTTCCAAATACAAGCCGCAACTTATCGGCGTGGCCACAACCTGTTTGACCGAAACCATAGGTGATGATGTAAAAATGATCATCCATGAATACGAGAGTGAATTTCATACCGGTCAGAATGATCCGCTGATTATTTCTGTTTCTACACCCAGTTATTCAGGCACCCACATGGAAGGCTTCCATGCTGCCGTGCAATCGGTTGTTGAGCAGGTAAGCAAAGGTGGATCCTCTCAAAATACTATCAATATTTTACCGGGGTTTCTCTCCGCCGCTGATCTTCGTTACCTTAAAGAGCTGCTGAGCGATTTTGGCCTTAGCGCCATAGTACTCCCTGATTTTTCCGAAACACTTGATGGTGAAGCGTTAAACGAATACCCACTGATCCCTGAGGGTGGCACCCCCATCTCTCAAATTCAAGCAATGGGCCAATCGAGATCAACCATCGAATGCGGGCACACACTCCCTGACACAACAGCAGGTTCACGTCTTAAAGACCTCTTCGAGGTGCCTCTCAACCATACCGGAGTCCCTATCGGCATCCGAGAAACTGACGCATTTATGGACCTTTTATGTAAAGCCGCCGGCACAGAAATTCCAGAGAAATACCAAAAAGCCAGAGGTCGTTTAATAGACGCAATGGTTGACGGCCATAAATACATTTTTGGTAAGCGGGCAATTGTTTATGGCGAGGAAGATCTTGTTGTTGGAATCACTTCGTTACTCGCAGAAATTGGTGTAAAACCAGTTCTTTGCGCCTCTGGAGGAAAAAGTGGCAAGCTCCACCAAAGTATTAGCAACGTACTTTCCGGCCTCAATTGTGAAATCCCAGAAGTTCATGAAAACGTGGATTTTTTTGATATTCAGGAAAGAGCTGAAGAGCTTGAAATCGATATGCTGATTGGCCACTCCAAGGGCTATGCTTTTGCTCGAAAGGAAAACATCCCTCTTATCCGGGTCGGCTTCCCGATCCATGACAGGATCGGCGGACAACGACTGCTGCATATAGGTTATCACGGTGCTCAACAGCTGTTCGACACCATAACCAATACCATGATTGCGAAAAAACAGGACGACTCGGAGGTGGGCTACAGCTACATGTAACTTATCCATTCGAAATCATTTATAAAGACATACCTATCCGTAAAAAAGACGATAAGGTGAAATTATGAAACAACTTACAACGAAAGACTATCATCGTCACCCCTGCTTCAACCCCGAGGCCAAAGGAAAATATGGCCGTGTGCATCTACCGGTGGCTCCCAAATGTAATATTAAGTGCAATTTCTGCGACCGTAAATATGATTGCGTCAACGAATCCAGGCCGGGTGTTACGTCATCAATCCTCACACCACCCCAGGCAAAGATCTACATGGAGAAAGTGCTTGAAAAAGAACCACGCATCAGCGTAGCAGGCATTGCCGGCCCAGGTGACCCCTTTGCCAATGGTGAAGAGACCATGGGTACCTTACGCATGATTCGTCAAAACTTTCCAGAGACGATTCTCTGTGTTTCATCAAACGGCATGGGGATTGGGCCGTACATTGAAGAACTGGCCACACTCGAAGTGAGTCATGTAACGATTACTGTATGTGCGGTTGATCCAGCAATTGGCAGCAAAATATACAATTGGGTCAGTGACAATAATGTGATTTACAGAGGATTACAAGGCGCAGAACTGCTACTTAAACGCCAGCTAGCCGCAATTAAAAAATTAAAAGACAATGGAATTACAGTAAAAATAAACTGCATTGTGATTCCTGGCATCAACGACCACCATATTGAGGATGTTGCAGCTACTATGAAAGAGCTGGGAGCAGATCTTCTTAATTGTATGGCTATGTTCCCCAACGTTAATACACCATTTGGTACTATTGCTCAGCCGGACAAAGAAACCATGAATTCCATTCGCAACAGTGCTGAGAAGTACCTGCCTCAAATGCGCCATTGTACACGTTGTCGTGCAGATGCAGTTGGCCTTCTTGGGGAAGACCGAACTGAAGAATTTCGTGGTTGCCTCAGTGACTGCTCCACCCTAAAACCAGTGGAAGGAGAGGAACGCCCTTACATTGCCGTGGCCTCTTTTGAAGGTATATTGGTAAACCAGCATCTGGGCGAGGCTAGAACTTTTCAGATTTGGTCAAGGGAGAATGGTAGCTATGAAAAAATTGCTGACCGTCCGGCACCTGCTACAGGTGGTGGTATAAAGCGTTGGCATAAGCTTGCCAGAATTTTGCGTGACTGCCGTGCTGTACTAATAAGTGGAATTGGTGAGACACCATTCGATATTCTGACAAAGTCAGGAGTTGAACCGATAGAGGCGGCCGGTTTTATCGAGGAAGCATTGAGTACAGTGTATAATGGTGACGATACTGGCAGCTTGAAGGGTAGAAGAAAGTCGTGTGCCTCAGGTGAATGCCTGGGTTCAGGAGAAGGATGCGGATAATTCCCAAAAAACAATTATCAAAAAAGAAGAGCCCCTGGAAGTACTCTTTCCAGGGGCTCTTCTTTTATATGGTCAGTAGCCGGTCAGCAATCAACCTGACCAACCTGTTCCCAATAATTACTGCTTATTAGGAGCAAACTGAACTCTTCTGTTTTGAGCGCGACCTTCTTTGGTGTCGTTAGATACGGCAGGATTACTCTCACCGAAACCAACTGCGCTGAGTTTTGATGCATCTACACCAACCTCATCAACGAGATATTTCACGATAGCGTTAGCACGTCTCTCAGACAGGGCCTGGTTGTACGCTTCTGGACCAACACTGTCAGTGTGACCTTGAACCTGAACTTCCAGATCCGGGTTCATGTCAAAAATACCTTTGGTGCTATCCAGCTTTGGCTTGAACTCATCCTTGACTGTCGCTTTATCGAAGTCAAAGAGGAAATCAGATGAGTATACCCAGCAACCGTCGTCATTCACCTCAACCCCCTTAGGAGTATCAGGACAACGATCTCTGCTGTTCAATACGCCATCACCATCATCATCGCCATCCATCACAGGAAGCTCATACGCTGCGAAGATGCTGGTCCACTGAGCGCCGTTATATGCAATAGCAGGTCCACCAGCGAGAACAACCTCACCATCAACTACTTTCGCATAGGTAGGAACATTGATTTCAGCGGCTTTCTCAGGTGAAAGCTCCAGGCCATATGCTGTAAAAATTGAGTGATACTGCATTGGGCTATAGGCAATATCAAGGTCATTAAAGCTGACTTTTCCGTCCATAGCTTTTGCATAGGTAGCAGGAGCACTGGCAACAGCGTCTGCAGACATTCCAGCACCACAAGCTTCAAGAAGTTTATTGAAGCTAGAAGATGGATAAGCTGTAGAGACACTGCTAAATCCTACACCAGCATCCTCAGGAATCTCTATGGCCAAGGCAGGTGAACTGATGGCAAGCGCTGCCAGGGAAGCGAATACTGTTCTTTTCAACATATTTTTCTCCTTAAGTCGTTAACTGCTTTTTTAAAACGCATTTCTTTTTCCAGCAACATTTACGGGTTATATCAGTCCACCAGGACGATCCCCTAAAAATACTTGCTACTTTTATCAATGACAAATACTTACTTCGTATATAAACGCTTCAGCTCTCTCCAGGCCAAAGCCATTTAAACAACTGAATCTCCTTTTCCCTTAGCTATTGACACGCACCCTCAGCAATGCATTCAAGGCTAATCAACTAAGCTCTAAAAAAGAATAATCAAACTCGTTATACAATCAAGCTATGTTTTTTAAAAAAAAACATAAGGTTCCGTCTTAAAGCGGAAGGAGAAATGCAGATATTCTCTCTAAACTGTTGCATCGCAAGGCCTTCAGCCAATTTGACACTACTTAGTGTAAACTTTCTCTTTTCCCGCAAAATATTATTTTCCTGTTTATCCAGTATGAATATATCGCATAAACAGTCACCATTCATGTCAAGCTCATGTATAATGCATGACTCGTAGCATGATTGGTAAGCAAAATATGACTTAACTTCGTTTTTTTAATGCATCTCTTGGTAGATTACTTGATACTATCCATTAATTTCAAATAATTCCACGAAAATTTTTAGTTTTTCATTATTTCATGCGCATTTCAGCTTTTTTTTTGAGGGGAAGTCACCACACCGTAACGTAAGTGAAAATTTCACTTACCGCTATCCGCCCTCACGAATTGTTGCAGTCATACGTACAATACTGTTGCTGTAAATGACAAATGTACCATCCCAAACAGAAGTGACAGACCTTTTTTGTTGGGCAAAGCACTCTACTTCACCGACCAATAACTTTCTCTTCTTCGAGGTGGGTTTCACACCAAAACGAATCTCATCCAATTAATATAATGAAGTTTATCTACAATCCCCCCTCCCTGTAAGCCCTGGTACCATTTCACCATCCCACGGTTTGAGACTTTTTCAGTGACATTCCATAGAATTCCGCTATTTTATTGGCAGTCAGACGTTGTATCACTGTTTTACGAATTCAGTTCAAGGAGCAAACAATGCAATACACTTCCGAAATTATGGAGATGTGCCGTGTAGCGCAGGGAACCAACCATGGTCCTGCACCAATCCCCCAGGAAGGTGGCTGGACCAAAGCCAGGGAAGTCACCGATATAAATGGTCTCACCCATGGTGTAGGCTGGTGTGCCCCGCAACAAGGTGCCTCTAAACTCACTCTCAACGTTAAAAATGGTATCATTGAGGAAGCCCTTATCGAAACCATTGGCTGTACAGGCATGACCCATTCAGCAGCAATGGCCTCAGAAATCCTACCGGGCAAAACTCTTCTCGAAGCCCTGAACACCGATCTGGTCTGCGATGCGATTAATGTCGCCATGCGCGAACTTTTTCTCCAGATTGTTTATGGTCGCACTCAGTCAGCCTTCTCTGAAGGTGGGTTACCGATAGGTGCTGGAATGGAAGATCTCGGCAAAGGATTACGCTCGGTCTGCGGTACCATGTATGGTACCAACGAAAAAGGTCCACGTTACCTTGAGATGGCTGAAGGCTATGTCATGGAAGTCGGCCTGGATACCAATGACGAAATCATAGGCTACAAGTTTGTCAACTTAGGTAGAATGATGGATGCTATCAAAAAAGGCATTGATCCAGGTGAAGCACTCAAATCTGCCTCCGGTACCTACGGACGCTTTGCCGATGCAGTTAAAACCATTGACCCGCGTCACGAATAAGGAGAGAGATTATGGCACTGTTTGAAAGCTATGACAGACGGATCGGCCAGATTACTCCGATCCTTGAAAAATACGATATGAAAACCCTCGAAGATGCTCGTGAGCTCTGTCTCTCCAAAGGTGTTGATGTGGCCGAAATAGTAAAGTCTATCCAGCCTATCTGTTTTGATAATGCTTGCTGGGCCTACACTCTGGGTGCTGCAATATCTATCAAGAAAGGTTTGACCAAGGCTGCTGATATCGCCGCAACTCTTGGTGAAGGGCTGCAATCATTCTGCATACCAGGCTCAGTTGCTGATGACCGCAAGGTTGGTATTGGCCATGGAAACCTCGCATCCATGCTGTTAAAAGAAGAAACAAAATGTTTTGCATTTCTTGCTGGCCACGAATCGTTTGCGGCAGCTGAAGGAGCCATAGGCATCGCCAGGTCTGCGAATCGGGTTCGCAGTACAGAATTGCGCGTCATTTTAAATGGACTTGGCAAAGATGCGGCAAAAATCATCTCCCGTATTAACGGTTTTACCTATGTTCAAACACAGTTTGACTATGCCACTGGCGAGTTAAAAGTGATTGCCGAGACCCCCTATTCAGAAGGTGAGCGCAGTAAGGTCCGTTGCTTTGGCGCAGATGATGTCCGAGAAGGTGTAGCAATCAATCATCTTGAAGGTGTGGACGTTTCTATTACAGGTAACTCCACTAATCCGACCCGCTTTCAACATCCGGTTGCAGGTACCTACAAGAAGGAATGTCTGCTTGAAGGCAAGAAGTATTTCAGCGTAGCCTCAGGTGGCGGTACCGGGCGCACACTCCACCCGGACAACATGGGTGCAGGACCGGCCTCATACGGCATGACGGACACTATGGGCAGAATGCACTCTGATGCACAGTTTGCAGGTTCTTCTTCTGTGCCGGCCCACGTCGAGATGATGGGATTAATTGGCATGGGCAATAACCCAATGGTTGGAGCAAGCGTAGCAGTTGCCGTAGCCCTGGAGCAGGCAGCATAAACTCCCCCACAAGCCTTCTTACACACAAGATGAAGGGGAAATGCCAGACCTTTCCCCTTCATCTTCTTCATTACTCGTAGACTTACCCTCTTATTTCATCCTCTCACAATCCTGCCGCCAAATAGCCAGGTACCCTGCTCAACACAAGGTACTCGTTAGAACCACAGTCTGTGCTGTCTAACATTCATCGACTAAGTGTGCCAACACCTAACCATTTCTAACCGAATAAGCGGTGAATTTTTATTTCGTTTGCGCTATAGATAGGATATAACAATACAGCTACCCCTGTATTGTTATATTTTCGTAATCAGTGTCAGTACATACTCATGTAATTATCATCTGATTTTCGGCACAGAATAGTGTTTTGGCTGTATCTCAAATGATGTTTCAACACCAAACCTGAACAGGAGGAACCATGAAAGCTAAGATCACCAGTCAGTGTATGGGCGACAGGAATTGCAATCAGCTTTGCCCTGATGTATTCGAGTATGATGAGGACCAGCTCCTCTCCATCGTTAAGTTTGATGACATCCCTGAGAAATTTGAAGATGTCGTACGTCAGGCCGCTCGAGAGTGTGGTGCAGATGCGATTGAAATCATAGAATAACTCATATAGATATGGGAAAATTTAAAGAGAGCAGAACTGCGAAGAACCTGCTGATATCCTTTTCAGCAGAGGCCCAGGCTCGTACCCGCTACAATTTTTTTGCGCATCGCGCAGAGGATGATGGGTATATTCAGATAGCTCGACTATTTGATGAAACAGCCATGCAGGAATACGAGCATGCTCTCAGGTTTTTCAAGTTCTTCAATGGTGGAGAACTTGAAACAACCTGGTCCTTTCCTGCCGGAGTGATTGAAGACACTCATGCCAACCTTCTCTCATCAGCAGCACTCGAACTCCACGTTCACGATGTAATGTATAAAGGATTTGCTGATGTCGCACGCGAAGAAGGATATGCGCGTGCAGCTGATACTTTTGATGCCATAATCGTTGCGGAACAGCACCATGAGCTGCTTTTCAGAGAGCTCGCTGCAAACATTGAGGATGGCAAGGTATTCAGTAGAAGTAACGAGCAAACCTGGAAATGCCTTGGCTGCGGGTACATACACCACGCAAGCGAAGCACCAGATAAGTGCCCGGCCTGCGTCAGGCCAAAAGGCTTTTTTGAACTGCTGGCCAGGAACTGGTAAAATTTAGCACTGATAGCAGATTGTTTACTATCAGTGCTGCTCTTTCCCCTGAAGGTAACCGGAGTTATTGTGAAACTGTGCAGAACTCATTTTCGTCGTCTGCCCATTGCATAATTTGTGTTGGAACTGAACAAAATATAACAACTTAGTGAAGTACACTTGTATTCAGTTGCAAATCGATATATCACTTAAAGAGCACATACATAAAACCTGCAGAAGGCCCGCCTCGAAGCAAAGTGCAACTCTCCCCGATTTCTTCGGAATGATGATTTGATGTCAGGACGAGTAGTTTTGGCTTCCCAAGGCAATTACACCTATAACTGCTTTTACATCTCTACTATGCTCTAATCGCTTATGAGTAGAAGTATCAAAAGAGATTTCCAATACGTTTCTGTCACTACCATCGTCATATCAATGGTCTTGCTCAGCTGCTTTTGGATCTTTCTTGACTATAAAACCCTGCAACACGAATCCTCACGCCTGCATGAAAAGTACATGTCAGAATACCAGGAGATGCTCAGTTCACAGGTAGACAGAATTGCAAATAACATTGAACGAAAACAGAATTTAACAGCAAAGAAACTTGAAAGTGAGGTACGACACAGAACACTGGAAGCCCACCAGATCATAACAAATCTTTTCAGCCAGAATAGAAACTCGCTGAGTAAAGAAACCGTAAGAAAACTCTCCAAAGATATACTGCAAAACATTCAATTCAATGACGGGCGAGGCTATTACTTTGCCATCAACTTGGACGGAACAGAAGGATTCTCCCCGGCTCATTCAACTTCGTCAGAAATAAATAGTACAGAAGGTGCGGAGCTTCAGGATCCGAATATCACTGCAGACATCTTGAAGATTGCCAAAGCTGATGGTGAAGGGTTATATGCGTACAGTTCAGCACAATCAGATACTCATAGTGCCGGAAGCCCAAAGATAGCATTTATTAAGTATATACCTGAGCTTGAATGGATACTGGGGACAAGTGAGTATGTAAACGATACTATTGCCCGGGTTCAAGAAGAAATCAGCAGTCAGGTTGAGCAGATTCGCTTTGGTAAAGACAACAAGGAATATGTGTTTATTGCCACGTACGATGGAGTAGGTAAGACCTATCCCGCCAAAGACAAGTCTATGCTGGAAGTGCAAGATGCAAACGGTATGTATGTTGTAAAGGAACTTATTAAAAAAGCAAAATCCGGCGGCGGGTTTATTCAATATGTTATGCCAAATATTGAAGGCCTCAAACCGAAAGCCAAACTGAGCTACGTTGCTCCTGTCCCCGCATGGGAATGGTATATTGGCGCTGGTGTTTACATAGATGAAATTGATGAAATTATTAGTGCCAGCCAGATACTGTTCAAAGAAAAGGTTATCAGACATATCACCGTCATGCTTCTGGTCCTCCTTGGTTTGATCGGTGTCCACTCTTTCACAACCTATGTTATTTCTCAAAAAATATGGCAGCAACTACGTCTGTTCTCCACGTTTTTCCATAAAGCAAGCACTGAATCAGCATCTATCGACAACACCAAGCTCATATATGGTGAATTTCGTGAAATTGGTGCAATGGCAAATGAAATGCTAAAGGAAAAAAATGCCATACTGCAGGAGGTCTGTAAATCACGGGATGAGTGGCTCAATACATTTAACAGCATTGGTGACTGCATCATGGTTCTTGATGCAAATGGCACCATTATCCGTGCAAATGCAGCCGCCGCAGCTCTCCACCAGATGCCTTTAGAGCAGATTATCAACACATCATTTAATGAGCTTTGTCATATCGACAACCCTGTCAATCAAACATTAATCGATCACCTTCCACACACCGAAGAAGTGTATAATGAAAGGCTTAACAAAGTTTTTTTATCCTCAAGTTTTCCTATATTTATAGCAAATGGTGAGATGGACAGGATCATTCACATTGCTCATGACATTACCGAACAAAAAAACCTGAAAGAGCAGTTGGTACAGTCACAGAAGATGGAAGCTGTCGGGACACTGGCCGGAGGAATAGCTCATGACTTCAACAATATCCTGGGAGCGGTTCTTGGGTATGCAGAACTTGCAGAAAATGATTGTCCCAAAAAGTCGATCACCGCGCAGCACATAGAACAGATTATCAAAGCAGGAAACAGAGCCAAAGATCTGGTACGTCAGATACTCGTTTTCAGCCGTCAGGCAGAAGTGAAACACGTACCACTTCAACCTGCAACGATTGTCCGGGAGGTCCTGAAGCTACTTAGAGCATCACTACCGACAACCATCACCATTGAAGAGAACATCGGCGAGACTACAGGTATAATTCTGGCCGACCCAACACAGATTCACCAGGTTCTCATGAACCTGGCCACAAACGCCTGCCACGCAATGGAAAAAACCGGAGGGGTACTGACTGTCTCTTTAGAAAAGAAAACATATACAGAGCAGGATCTGCCAAATTTTCAGGATTTACAGTCTCAGGATTTTGTGCAGATCTCAGTACAGGACAATGGGCCGGGGATCGACTCTGAAATACAGGAAAAAATCTTCGACCCTTATTTTACAACAAAAGAGAAGGGCAAGGGAACGGGTATGGGTCTTGCCATTGTGCATGGCATCATCAATAGCTATGATGGCTTCATTAGCTTCTCCAGTCATCCTGAAAGCGGAACTGTTTTTCATATAAATCTGCCCTTGCATGACAAGCCTGTCATGGAGGAAACAGAACCTGCACCGTTGTTAGTTAAAGGTACCGAGCGAATTCTCTTTATAGACGATGAAGATATGCTGGTTGAGATGAGCAAAATGATGTTGAAACAACTTGGATACGATGTAACTGCCTTTACCAGCAGTGTTGAAGCCCTTGCTGCCTTCAACAGACAGCCCGACCAGTTCGACCTGGTAATTACAGACCAAACCATGCCCACTCTTACAGGCATTGAACTGGCTACACGCATACTTGAACGTCGCCCAGACCTGCCCATCATTCTCTGCACAGGTTTTAGTGAACTGGTTTCAGAAGAAAAGACGAAATCACTGGGTATTCGATGTCTGGCCAATAAGCCCATACGAATGGATAAGCTTGCAACGTTAATACGCAAAGCACTTGCTTCTACAACCTAGCCCGGATATCTCACAACTTTAATTCACAATTCCTCTACGTTTGATCACTGCTTCAGTAATACAATGAGGCCTACAACGGATAGGCTATTTATCACATCAGAGATACTGTAAACCCCAAAAGTTCTGTCATTTGGTCAATGCAAATACAGATTGATTACTTATCTCTATTCGACTAGAATTCCTCCGGTTTAAAGAGTACTTAAAGATATACATTTTTATTTGATTACAATTAGATCAACCAATCTCTGATATTCTCACCTTTCCAGAGAGACGTAATATATGCATCATACTTAAAGGGAGAGGATCAGAGATGGACAGCGTAAAACCAGTGGCTCTTTTCCTACCTACCCTGAAAGGAGGTGGGGCAGAACGCATGATGATTCAGCTCGGCGCTGCACTTGTCAAACGTGGGCATAGTGTCGACCTTGTTGTCGGCAGAGCACAGGGAGCATATCTCCAGCAAGTCCCAAGCTGTTTACGTCTTGTATTGCTGCAATCACCAAAAAAATCAATCCTGAAGCAAATTCCAGTAAACGTATCTCGCCTGGTACTTTCCCGCCCTAAAATTCCCGGCATTGTATCAACGTTAATCGGCCTTAAAACTCACCGTAAACATTTGCTTCCACTCGTGTTGTCTCGTTATGGCAGGCGGATCTTAGGTATGGTTCCTCTACTTGCAGAGTACATCGACACACAGCAACCAACTGTTTTACTCTCAGCCTTATTACGAGCCAATGTAGTTGCAGTGGCAGCAAACCAGCTTTCCAGGAACCCCACACGGCTCGTTGTAAGTGAGCGGAATCATCTCTCAACAGTAGTTGCCAGAGCGGACAACCTCTTTATTAAGCGAGGCAAATTGGCTCGGCACTTTTACCCACTGGCCGATGGCGTGGTGGCAGTTTCCCAGGGTGTAGCGAATGACCTTGCGGAACTGACTGGATTACCAGTTGAACAGATTGTAGCCATCAGAAACCCTGTAGTGACAGAAGAGCTTCTGGAAAAAGCACAATACCCAACAGATCATCCATGGTTTAAAGACCCAAACATCCCCGTTATACTGGCTGCGGGACGCCTTACCCCTGCAAAGGATTATCCAACAATGCTGAAGGCGATCGACATCATCCGAAAGGAACGGCCGGTACGTCTCCTCATCCTCGGAGCTGGGCGGTTACGCTCATCCTTAGTTTCACTAGTAAACGACTTAAATCTTAATGAATGTGTAGAGTTTCGTGGTTTCGTCCACAACCCCTATGCGTACATGTCTCGTGCTTCTGTGTTTGCACTCTCCTCGGCCTGGGAAGGCTCACCAAATGTTTTAGTAGAAGCCATGGCTTGTGGTTGCCCAGTGGTCAGCACCAACTGCCCAAGTGGTCCTGATGAGATTTTAGACAACGGTGCTTTTGGCAAGCTCGTGGAAGTTGGTAACAGTGAGGCTCTGGCCAGTGCTATCATCAAACAACTCGACAATCCAACTCACAGTGCCCTTTTACATGAGCGGGCATCCCATTATTCTTCAGCTAGCAGTGCAGAGCATTATGAAAGAGTCATCGGAATGGCCGATAATGTCTAGACGACATTTTCGGCATACAGGGTATGAACATACGTGTAGTGTTATTTGATTACTGGATAGCATTGTACCTTTAGATCAACAAGCTGACGCTGTAATAGTAATTTACTATCATAGTACGTCAGCGTTAAAACATATTGAGCGTTACTAATATTATGGGAAATTCGACACCGTATATCATAGATTTAAGCATCATTATACCCTGTTATTTTGACCAGGAAAATTGTTCTGGCATTACAGACTTACTCCGCCATTACACTTCTTACGACCCACAGATACTTGATCGAATTCAATTTATCCTTGTTGACGATTGCTCCCCCTGCCAGGTACAGATTCCACCAGACATAGATTTAAACATCCTGATTCTTAGGGTACGAGAAAATATTACGTGGAACCAGGGTGGAGCCAGGAACTTAGGTGTTGTTTATGCTAGAAGCGATAAGGTATTGGCAACGGATCTTGATCATTTATATACAGAAAAGACGCTCAACTACATTCTCTCTTTTGGGCGTCTTGGGAAAACAATGTACCGTTTCAGGCGCAAGGGCTTTGACGGGCAATTAATGAAACCACACCCCAACTCTTTTTTGATGTCTCGTGGTCGTTTTCTGGAATTTTTTGGTGTCGACGAGGAATTTTGCGGGAATTATGGCTCCGAAGACGGGATATTTTGGCGCTGGCAACGTTATAACGGAACTCGATTTAAATACCTTCCCACCAAATATGCCAATAATCTTCGGGATTATGATCGCAAACGAAGTGACCACTCTCTTATTCGTGATAAACAGCGAAATCGAGCGCTTAAAAAGCAAAAGAAACATGAATGTGATGTATGGGGGTACCGAGGAGGACATAGCCGACAATTTCTTTCTTTCACCTGGGATATCAAGGAAGATCGCAAACGTCAAAATATCACCTGGTGTCCACCTAAAGACAAAATATGGAAGAAATTATGGCCCCTACGTGTGTTATTGAGCTAAGCCAATACCTTTAGAATTCCCTATATATGCTGAACGTTAGCAAGCTTTCGGCCTGGCTGCCTGAGCTAACACGCTAAGATACGCATCCACCGCATTAGTCACTGAGAAATTTGAAGCCCGTTCTCTCAGTCGAACTGCCTCCCGTGGTGCATCAAGGGTCTCCAAAATGGCCTCGGCCAAGGCCACATGATCCGCTACCGGAACCAAGCGTCCAAACGTACCATTTTCCAGGATCTCAACAGGACCACTCGGGCAATCAGTGCTTACGACCGGACAGCCGGCCGCCATTGCTTCAATAAGCACGCCGGGCAACCCTTCGCAACGCGATGATAAAACGAATACCGACGCTCGTGACATCCAGGCCAAAGGGTTTTTAACAAACCCTGGCATATCCACATATTCAGCAATATCAAGGTCCCCGGCAAGCTCAATCAGTTCATTACGCTTGCCGCCCTCACCAAGAATCACCAAACGCGAAGACCTCCGTTTTCTCACTTCAGCAAAAGCCTTAAGCAGGGTTTGAAAATCTTTACGTTCAACCAATCGGCCCACCCCTAATATCACGTGTGAGTCCCTCTCGTCGAACCAGGGATGCTCAACGGATTCTTCAGATTTCTCAATCAGATCTTGAGTAAACGTTGGATTATATATAGTTGCAACCCGTTCCGGCGAAATATCTGTATTTGCTCGAATGTCGTCTGCAATTCCATCGGCCACGGCTATAACTGCATCAGCCTCAGCAAACCATTTGCAGGCTGTACGGTACCGCAATCGGCGAAACAAATGCATTCCTCCAGCATGAGAAGCAGTAAGGTGACTGCTTATACGGAGCACTAAAGGCGTTCCGGCCCCCGAGTAGCGTCTGGCAGCAAGTGCTGTTAAGCTGGTATGACTGGCTGCTGAAAGCAGTACATCCGGTCTCTGATCTCGTAGATATCTGGCAAGTGCATTCCGGCTACTAAATAATTTCAGCTTCCTTAAGCCCCTGGCGGGTAAAATACGAAGAGCATGAGAGTATAATGAGAAACAACACACCTCGGAAGAAACCTGTTCTGACAACACCCCACCAGCCATAACCGTAACAAGATCAACTCTATGGCCTCTGCGGACAAACTCGTTGATAAGGGTCAGCGTTCTTCGCTGGGCACCACCACCGGTCATGCTATATATGAAAACTGCAATATGCACAATATTTAGACAACTCCAGAAGAGTTTGAAAATATAACATTTAACTTAACAACTGTCGCACAAGCTGCTAAATATGACATTCTCATAACAATTGTCAACAAACAATAGTCGCCCATGGCCCAGCTACAGCTTTTGCTCTACGTAATCCACCATGGCCGCCAACACTTGACTGCAGTTTCCAGAGAACATAACCAGCACATCATGAATTGGATAAAAGTCCGTAATAGTATATTTCTCATCATCACCATAATAGTCGCTGGAATGGCGATGCGAGCCCTTTATAGTTACCATTTTTCAGACCCAACAGCTCCCCCGGAACCCATTCCCTCTGATGTGGACCTGACCCTGAACAACATAAAATATACTAAGACCCGATCCGGAATACCTTTGTGGAGTCTGGAAGCAACATCTGCACACCATTTAGCTGATGGAATCACTCTGGTTAAAGATGTTCAGATCACCTTTTTTGATAAAGAAAAAGGTGACATGTTGATTACTGCAGGAGAAGGAAAACTGGCACCGGCAGATAATGAAGTGTCAGTAAGCTCTCATGTCGTTGTGGTTACTCCATCAGGGCATACCTTAGAAACTGATTATTTAGAATATGTCGAAGAACAGTCTCTCCTCCAGACAGATAGAGAGGCGCAGATTTCGTCTGCAGACTATATCGTAGCCGGAACTGGTATGCAGATAAATATTGATAAACGAACTCTGGTTCTTTTAAGTGATATCCGAGCTCAGCTTGGAAATCCTGAAAGTTTCACAGGGAACCGACTTGAACCAAGACCCTAGATATGTACGCATTATCTGTTTGAACCAAAGTAAAAAGATAATGCCTGTATATCCTTATTTCCATTGCCGATACTACAAAGAACAAAAGAGTAACTATGGTTAAAAAACTTTCAGCTCACGGACTCGAAAAATCGTATAAAGGGCGTACTGTTGTCAATGGGGTAAACCTTGAGGTCAGCTCAGGTCAGGTCATTGGCTTACTTGGTCCAAATGGTGCGGGTAAAACGACAACCTTCTACATGGTTGTTGGCCTGGTTAAGCCAGACCAAGGTAAGGTTTTTCTTGATGAGCAAGACTTAACAGACCAACCTCTTTACGCCAGAGCAAGGGCTGGAATCTCATACCTGCCGCAGGAAAAATCTATTTTCCACAGATTGTCCGTCAAAGATAACATTATGGCAATTTTGGAAACCCTTGATCTCAGCCAAACAGAACGAATGCAGCGCCAGGATCAGCTCTTAACGGATTTCCGACTGACACATGTTGCCAAGAGCCTGAGTTTATCACTTTCAGGGGGAGAGCAGAAACGTCTTGAGTTTGCCAGGGCCATGGTTTTGGAGCCATCATTCATACTAATGGACGAACCTTTTGCCGGCGTTGACCCTATCGCTGTCCTCAATATACAAAACATCATAGATCAGCTGAAGGCCAATGGGGTCGGTATATTGATCTCTGACCATAATGTTCGAGAAACTCTGGGAGTCTGTGATATGGCCTATATAGTCAATCACGGAGAAATTCTTGAATATGGAGAGCCAACATTTATCGCGGCCAGTACCAAAGCTAAAGAGATATATCTTGGCGAAAAGTTTGCCTTATGAAACAGATAGCAACGTGAATAGATAGCCTTGTATTGCAGCTAATACAAAGCACTTTACCAAAAAGTCCATGAGAAATGCGGGCTAAGTGTTTTCCCCTTTAATAATCTGAGCAGTACCACCTTCCACCCTATAGGCTCTATCTGCTGCATCGAGCAAAGCTGTCTGGTGTGAAATTGCCAGAATAGTAAGCTTTCCCTTAAGCCTATGCAATGTCTCACATATTTCCACTTCGCTCTCTGGATCAAGGGCACTGGTGGCCTCATCAAGAATGAGAAGTTGGGGTTTTCGGACTAAAGCTCTGGCGATAGTAATTCGCTGCCGTTGCCCCCCCGAAAGGCGACCACCACGTTCACCGACAATAGTATGAATCCCTTCTTTCATCTTCTGCACAAAGCCCCAGGCACCAGCATCACGGAGGGCACATTCCACATCGCTCTCAGTAAGTTCCGCATCACCCAGGGTAACATTCATTAAGATGGTATCATGCAGCAGCAGTGTCTCTTGGGGTACGTAGCCAATCATCTTGCGCCAGGCCTGCAGGTCCAAAACAGCAATACTGGTCTCATCCACCCAAACCTGACCATCCTGAGGCAACAACAAACCCGTTATCAAATCAACAATGGTGGTCTTGCCCGCACCGGAAGGACCTATAATAGCAGAAAATGACCCTTTGGGAATTTGTAGAGAGGTCTTTTTAAGGACAGGATGTTGTTTATAGGAAAAACTCACATCTTCAAGACGTATTGCATTATTCAGAGAAGGCACCTGGGTACCAAGAATAGCCTCCTTCTCCTTTTCCGTCTCTTCAATGATTGACATAAGAGACCAATACGCGCTCTCGGCATTTGCCATGGACTGGTACTCAACCTGAACCTTTTGCAACGCCTTCAATATTTTGACCAGCATAAAAACCATGAGCAACAGCGAGGTCAGGGGTATCTTCAACCACATCAATGCCACATACAACACAAAAGCAAAATAGACTGTAATCAGCGGTTCCTGCAGGGCTTTCAAGGCTTCTTTACTAAAGACTTCACTCTGCAAGGCCCTGTTCAATTGCTTAGTTTCTTTCTGCAGCACCAGAATGGCCATGTTTTCACGAGCCATGGCCCTGAGCGGTTTAATTGACTGCAGGGTATCGGTCAACAGCGTGAGGACTGATTTTAGAATAATAGTCTGATGCTTACCAGCCGTTTTAGCTTTTGTGACAAGGCGGCGAAGGATATACAGGATAAGAATCCCTGCTCCCAGGGTAACCAGAGTCGCCTGCCAGGCAATAGCCAGAGCAATTGATGCATATACTGTCGCAAAAACGAGTGAAGCTATGATCCTGATAACAAATGAATAGGCAACCGCAGACCTGTTCGCCTCAGTCGCAAAGGCGTTACTGAATCGACCAACCGGCTGGAGGACATAATACTCCCATCGTGTTGCAAACAGTGCATGTATAAGAGAAAGACGAAGGTCAGTGGCAACCCGAGCCACCATATAACCAACCCGTTTATCTGCAATCAGGACAAGAAGAGCTTTGAATAAAATACTCAACACAAAAACAGTAAGTAAAACACCAACCGTCGGAGGTAACCCCACTGTATCAAGAATTCCGGTAACTAAAAGCTCAAGATTAGATGGCTGTGAAGAAGCGATGCCTTCACTCCCAGGACCACCCAAAGCCAGCCCCAATAATGGCAGCAGCATTGAAAAACCGAACCCTTCAGCAAGACCGGCAAAGATCACCGCCAGAACTGTTATTGCACTTTGCCTGGGGTATTTTTTAAAAAAGGTGAGTATTAATCGCACAATTATCTACATTCAGCCATGCTTTACAGAAAGTGCGGCAAATGCATCACCAATCTGATCAATCTGTTCAGGGGTATGTGCCGCACTCAGACTACATCGCAGCAATGCTCCACCATCAGGAGTGGCAGGAGGCAGGACCATGTTCACATAAACAGAACGTTCGAGAAGACCATTCCAGAGCGTGAAAGCCTCATTCATGTCGTTATATCTGATGGCAATAATCGGACTGGGCTCAGGACTCACATCAAACCCCATATCTTTTAGTCGTTGATACAATCTGGTAGCATTGTCCCAAAGTCGATTTCGAAGTTCAGGCTGTGAGCGTAAGATATCCAAAGCGACACGGGTTGATGCAATGGATGATGATGCAGAAGATGCGGTAAACACGTACGGTCTGCTGGAATAGCGAACAAGATCAAGCTCAGGATGATTACTCGCGCAAAAGCCGCCAATGGCTCCAAGGCTTTTACTAAAGGTACCGACAATAAAATCGACAGATTCCTCAACACCTACTTCTTCCGCCAGTCCGCGGCCATTTTCTCCTAAAACACCCAGAGAGTGGGCCTCATCAACGATGAGGTAAGCACCATATTGATTCTTCAAGGCAACAATTTCTGCCAATGGTGCCCGATCACCCATCATGCTGTAAATTCCTTCCACCACGATCAGGACATTCGTGTTTCGCTTTTCAAGCCGCTTTAAGCGTTTTTCCAAATCTGCCGGATTATTGTGCTTAAAACGGATAACCTCAGCACCCCCCAACCTGCAACCATCATAAATGGAGGCATGGCAGTCAGCATCCAGCAAAATAACTTCTCCGGGGCCAACCAAAGTAGACAATATCGCAAGATTTGCCACATATCCTGTTGAGAAAACTATTGTTTTTTCTCGTCCAAAAAAATCTGACAATTCATTTTCCAAGGCAACATGGCCAGCAAAGGTACCATTCGCCATTCGTGAGCCTGTAGTCCCGGTACCCTCTCTCTCAACAGCACGGCACGAAGCCTCAATGCACTCTTCATGAAAGGTCAGGCCCAAATAGTTATTTGTGCCTGCCAGCAGTACTTTGCGACCATTCACTACAGCCTCGGTAGCTGAAAGAATATCAGCCATGACTATATTGAAAAACTCGCTATGATGCTCCTCCATCTCTTGCCGGACAACCGCCAATTGCTGAAACTTGTCAAAAATGGACACTCTCATTCACTTTCAGTTAATTTTTTTATCTGAACAGTCAGATCATTTACCGTACGCACCTCGGGCATTATATTCATAGGGATGGATATGTCAAAGCTATCTTCCAATGCTTCCATGATTTCTAAAACTTTCATAGAATCAAGGCCAAGGTCATTAACGAGATCTGAGTTCGCAGTTACTGACGGTGCACCTTCCGGTACCGCCTTATTGAGGATCTTCGTGATCAGTTCCAACACCTCATCATGTTCAGGCATAGCTTTTTATTCCTTTAGGTCTATTGGTATCAATCGCGTCCATTTATAAAATACTCATTAAGAGTTGCACTTCCAGCATCGGCAAGATGACCGATAATCGGTTCATCTCTTTTTTGAAAGTATTAACATATTCACCTTTCACCCGACAACTCAAACAGTTGCCGCAAACCTTCAGCTAATGTCACCTTGGGCTTCCAACCGGTATCACGATGCAAAGGACTATTATCTGCTACCCAGTTTGGATGATTCAGCTCTCTAACCTTTCCAGGGGTTAACATTGGCATTCCACCAAAAATGTTGGCACGTTGCACATTAATAAACCCTGTCAGGCGAACCAGAGAAATCGGTATTTTTATCGTATAAATTGACCGACCACACAACGCTTCAACCACATGGATAATATCCTCCCAGGAGTAGCCATCCTGGTGACCATCATGGAGTTCGTAAATTTGTTGCTGATTCTGCTTTTTATTACCCAGTAAACAGACAATTGCATCAACCAGATCTTCAACATGTATCAGAGAAACACGATTTGCATCAGAACCGATAAGTGGTGCAAGTCCTCTGAACATCCATTGGAACAGGGGCAGCATTTCCTTATCACCAGGGCCATAAACAGCAGGTGGGCGTACGATATCCCAGTCCATACTACCAGCATGCGCTTCAAGCATCTTTTCCCCTTTCAACTTACTCGAAGCATAATACGACAATTGGGGTTCTCGCGCAGCCAGAGAGGATATCAGAACAAAATAAGGCATTACGCTCTGCTCAGCAACAACACGAACTAGCCGTGCAACCCCAACACTATTGACCCGATCGAAATCATTTTGTGCAGCTCCACGAACTGCACCGGCACAATGCACTATTGCATCGACACCGGTAATAAGTTCTCGAAGACTTTTCAAATCTTCAAGGTCACCGACTACACACTCTATATTTTTCTCGTTCAGCTGCTTACGACCTGCCTCAGAACGGACCAGTGCCCTAACTTTCCACCCTAAAGCTGAAAGCCTTTGTACTAGGGCGCCACCGATAAATCCGGTTGCTCCAGTTATGGCAATTGTACGAGTCATTAGATTTTACTGTACATAACGGTATGCTAGGCGGGTCCACCTATAAGGTTGGCTGTCACGAGCTACAATGCATAGATATTATATCTACGTATCAGTGTTTCTAAGGCGTCAACACTACAACCTGCAACAGGTACAGCAAATTACACAGGCAACAACTACATACTCGGGAACGACACTCTCTGTTCTCAAGCAAAGGGCAATAAAAGAAACCGCATATTATACTGACACTAAAAACAGCGTCTTGTTTTCAGGTTAAACGTTGTTTTCAGCTAATGCCCTATCATCTGCAATTTGCTGCAGATAAATATTCTTTGTTGCATGCCGGGATGGTTTACCAGATGTGGTTCGAGTCAAAGTACCACGCGGTACTAGCTCAATTATACAATCTACACCAAGCTCTTGACGGATCTGGCTATCTAAGCGAGTAATCAAGTCAAGCCTTCTCTGCTGGTCATTTTCCCTGCACTCAACCATCATAACAGCCAGTTCTTCCTCTTCGGCGTTATGAATAAAAAAGGCCATGGCATCCCCGGTCCTGATTTCCTCCTGGCTCTCCGCTAGGAATTCAATATCCTGAGGCCATATATTTCGACCATTTATAATGATCATATCTTTTGAGCGGCCGGTAATAACAATTTCATCTCCAGCCCGATAGGCAATATCACCGGTATTAAACCAGCCATCATCTGTCAGAACTTCACGGGTAATCTCGCTATTAGCAAAGTATCCGGACATGATACTTGAACCACGCAAAAACAGTGTACCACATTCTCTTTCTTCTAGAATCTGCCCGTCTGCATCACGAATCTCTGCCTCATAACCAGGCATCAGAACACCACACTTCACATAGGACGTGGACCTCACCCCTGCACTATCCGCGTCAGGGTCGACCGGCACGGCTCTACCGTGTTCTGCAAGTTGGTCTGCATCTACACAGTCAACACGCACACCTTTATCGAGAGCTCCAAACGTCACGGCCAATGAACATTCTGCCATTCCATAACAGGCAAGAAAGGCTCGCGCATTAAATCCACTGGGCGCAAGACGTTCTGCAAAACGTGCCAATGTTTGAGGACGAATAATTTCCGCACCTGCCCCAGCTACGCGCCAATTGCTCAGATCATATGCCTCAGCACCACCATCCCGTAGACGACGAGTAACCAGGTCATAACCAAAAGGTGGACTAAAAGAGATAGTCCCTTTATTTTCTGACAAGAGCTTTAACCATAACCGGGGACGCATTGCAAAATCTCTGGTCCGTAAATAGTCTACAGAGAGCTGACATGCCAGGGGTACCAAAAGCAGCCCTACCAGGCCCATATCATGAAAAAAGGGAAGCCAGGAAACCGCGCGGTCACCAGCTCGAACTTTAACTCCATGCTGTATAATAACTGACAGGTTATGCAATACTGCACTCTGCGTTATCATAACTCCCCGAGGAAATCGGGTACTCCCGGAGGTGTATTGCAGATACGCAAGTTCATCTACCTCTTTAGGCTGTAATTCTGTCTCAGATTCGGGCAGGATGTCAAAATCCTGAGGACTTCCCAGAAAGGTTAATCCACTATCTTGAGCCGCCTCAACTAAAAAGGGCAGAAAATCATCGGTCGCCATTGCAATTTTTGCCTGGCAATCAGATAAAAGTCGTGTAAGCTGCTGAATATACTCTTGGCGTCCATTGAGTTGTATTACAGCTGGCAAGGGTACAGGGGTCAGCCCGGCATATTGACATGCAAAGAAAAAACGAACAAAATCTGGATGAGTGTCCGCAACAAGGGCAACTCTCGAACCACGATCTACTCCTAAGTTGAGCAATCGTTTTGCGAGTATCTGTGCCTCATTTCGCAGGGTCGTATATGAAAGAACTGCATAAAGTTCGCCACGCCCAGAGTAAAAATTATAACCAGTTTCACCACCTGCAGCATAATCTAATGCATCAACCAGAGTTGAAAAATTCTCAAGTTGCAGTGGTAAATTATGAGAAGTGGGTGTAGCCTTCATTATGTATACTATCTCCAGAGAATATGGATTCGTTCAGTTTATATTAAAATAACATGCCAGAATTTATTTAACAGATGATCTCCTTTTATTCCAGTCTAAAAGATGAAGGAATGCTCATGAAGCATTTTCTCAGGCTCATAACGGCAATATTGGCGCTAGTTGTCTTTTTGATTGCTCCTAAGCCAACTTGGGCAGAAACAGAAAACACTGCTGACGACTCAGTTCGACAGAAAATCTACTGGACAAACTTGACATTCGAAGGTTCAAAGCTTGGCACTGACATACATTTGCAAATACAGCTGCACTCAACAGCCGAGTCTTCAGAAACACCTGGAGAAACAGGTGACACAGTGACTCTAACAGTTCGATCTTCATCCAAAAGCATAGGCTTTAAAAGAAGAAAATATGAAGAACACGTTGTTTTTAACAGCACAACTCTACAACCATCTGAGCGGACTCGTATAAATGGCACCAGTGAAAAATGGATAAAACAATATTTCTGGGAAAAAGAAGGGGTGCGGAGGGAAAAAATTTTACCAGGAAATTCTACCGAAAGTAAACAACCCGCAGGCAAATGGACGGATCTTAGCTCATCCTTATATCCATACCCGGAAAATGCCCACACATGTGAGACAAAATCAGACCCACTGCTACTCTTTTATATGGTCTCTTCAGTAAAAGATGCCAGACAATCGGAAAGCAGTAATATCTGCATGTTCGGGAAGAAACAACTCCATAATGTCACCATAAAACAGGTGAAGGATTCATCACTGAAGACTTCCTATATACGTCATACCTCCTCTGGAGAAGAGATTGTAGAAGAGAAAGTGTCTCCTGTCGTTTATGCTATTGATGGTGAAAGTTTTATTTCGAAGAAGAGTAAACAGGAAACATTTGCAGTCCTTGGGCTACATGAAGACATCCGTATCTACGTTCACCCGGAAAATGGCCTGCCGCTGAGAGTTAGTGGTGAAAACAACAGCATGGGAAAGCTGGTGTTAAATCTCACTAACGTTACTGTGAATAGCTCCGGCATATAACGAAGACCGAACCTGACAATGTGCATAAGCGTATAAACACGTCACGTCAGTGCTTTTCACCTGCAAGCAGGTTAACAAAACTCAAATCTTTAGCGGAATCAACGTCTATAGCGGCCTCTGGATACGGTAGAACAACCACTCCGGCACGACACCCCAGACGCTGCGATAGTTGCTCCGTCACATCAGACAAGGTCAGACGCCCCAGAAGGTAACGTAATACTGTACCCCAGCCTAATATCCGTATTACTTTAAACGGATTTTTACGTTGCTGTTCAACCTGCCGCCAAAACGATGGCACACTCTTTGACTGCGGGGTCAGAAAAGCAAACAGATTACACGAACAGTATGCCCCATCTTTGAAGCGATACGCTGTTCGGGATGTTTCAGGATACGCCTTCATGACAGTGTCACGGGCTGCTACACCGGCAACCACATCACACCCTGAAGCGCGTGCTTCACGACAAAAGAATTCTACAATTTCAGGTGACAAAAGAGCATGATCACTGGTCGTTAAAAGAATACCTTCGTCTATCGGCAGCGATTTCATTGCTTCAAAAGCGCTCAAGCTCGGAGTAGTCTGATTAGCCATCCACGATGCTTTTCCAGAAGCAAGGTACTCGCACAAATCCTGCTCCTTATCCAAAATGGTCAGGGGAGGCCCACAAAGCAGAATGTCTTCCACTGTGCCAGAGGAGGAGAGCGCCTTCAGAACTCTGAATATCATTGGAACCCCGTTAATCGGAGCCATTGATTTGCAACGAACACCAGCGGCCAACGCCACAGGGTTGCTGGATTCCCTATCGGCGGCAAGCACAATAGCCTTGAAAAACTGTTTCGGAGAATCCATATTATTTTTGATGTTTACAAGCCAGTTTCATTTGATACAACCCACCTCGTCACCCCTGCTTTCCTGACACAAGGCCACTATCGGCCATGCATATACAAAACACTTCTCATCTATCACTACAAACACTTACTATAGATACGATAGGTTTTGTACACCTCCCCACCTGAATCCTTAATGATATCTTTTACCCCTGTATTATCTTCTAGTATCCATGACAATTCTATTTTTTTCATACCGTATTCAACAACCGCATCCTGGGTATCACTTATTACCCTGTAAGCAAGTGCTGCACCTAAAAGGGTATCGTGATATTTCGAAGAAACACCCATGAGCAATATACGGCCGGTCTCAGAAGATTTCACTTTCAGGCGCCATATCAGCTTCAGCCACCCTAAAGGCAGCAACGAGCCATTTAAATCGGCAATGGCCTCATTAAGGTTTGGCAACAACACAACAAAAGCTGCCGGAGTGTCACCGATATACGCTATTCTGACAAATTTATCCTTAATCAGCAGCTTTAAATCTTTTGCCAGGTGCTCAAATTCTTTGGCAGTGAATGGTAAAAAACCCCAATTCTGGGCCCATGCATCATTAAAAATGCTGAAAATAATATCAAGGTCCTCATCGAAACGTGAGGTGTTGAGTGTACGTGTTGTAATACGATCCTGAGTCTTACGAATAATTCGTCTTCTTGAAGGCGATGGCGCAGCATCTGCATGGATCAGGTAAGCCAGTAAATCTTTCTCCTTGCCATAGCCGCACTCTTCCACCCGTTTAGCGTAATACGGATGCGTGTGCCCCATCATCATCATAGGTGGTGTATCAAAGCCATCAATCAACAAACCACATTCCTGGTTAATCGACAGGTTAAATGGCCCCAGAACCAGTTTTACCCCCTGACTGGACAACCAGGATTCTGCTGTATGCAAAAGTAATTGAAAGGTCTCAAGGTTATCTTCAGCTTCGAGCATACCCCAAAAACCGGTATCATCCTTATAGCGTTCAGAGTGCAGTCTGTCCACCTGTGCACTGATCCTTCCCACTGTTTTTCCATTTCGGACGGCAATCCATAAATTACACGTCGCATGCTCAAAATATGGATTCTTAGGGGAAAGATGCATGCTCCGTTCTATCTTTAACGGAGGAACCCACATGGGGTCATCTGTGTACAGGGACCACGGTAAATTGATAAAGGCTTTACGCTCTTTTCGATTCGATACACTTATTATCTGTAATGTATTTTCTGACAAATCGTTTTCCTGGTTTTTCGAAACGTTGCCGGATCGTTATTTTTCATACAATACATGCTCGCTTTACAAAGGGTAAAAAGGTGCCAGCATGGCTCAAAATCACATTTAGCCAAATTTCCAGACAATGTTTATGAAAAATTCGGGTTAGATCAAAAAATGTCAATGGCTAGAGGGTACTAACATGTGAACTTACCACAAGGTTAATCTCCCCTACAAGTTGTAAACTCGTCATATCCCGTTCGGCAGTTGATATCATGATACTTGGCTAACACTTTAAAGATTAAGACAACATACTGTATAGCCGGTGCTCTTGACACAAGAGTCGAATAACCTGAACCTCAAAAGAACAGAGAAAAAACTGGCGTCCTCATGGGAGATTTGCTATTACTGCTGCCGGAATTTCCAGTATCTTCAACCTTCATTACTAATCGGAATTTTGTTTATACTCCAAGGAAATGACGCCTCCGAATGTCCATTCTCAATGTAAAGGACATCGTAGTTCCCGGCAGAAGATCATTACCATATCGTATAACACAGGTCCGCTACTAACAGGTCCCGCACAACATATACTGGAATAATTTTATGAGTAACGAACGAAATAAAAAGGATGAACGTTCATGAAGGCAATTATCTTAAGTGCCGGGCAAGGAAAACGGCTTTTGCCACTTACTGCCACACTCCCCAAATGTCTCCTGGAAGTTCAGGGAAAAACTCTCCTCGAATGGCAGGTGGGTGAATTACATAAATGCGGAGTCAATGAAATAACTGTTGTTACAGGATACGGTGCAGACAAAGTTGAAGCTCTTCTTCAAACCAAACAGCACCTGCAACAAGTAAAGACACTCTACAATCCCGATTATGCGACAACAGACAACCTTGTCAGCTGCTGGAAAGTTCGTAAAGAAATGAACGAAGATTTCATCCTGCTAAATGGTGACACCCTGTTTGAAGCTGAAGTCCTTAAAACTCTATCAGCCTCACCCATCAATCCCATAACGGTTACCATCAATCATAAAGAACGTTATGACAATGATGACATGAAAGTCAGCCTTAACAATACGCAACTTATGCGAATAGGCAAAACTCTGGCTCCCGAAGAAACCGATGGAGAATCCATTGGTATGATTCTGTTCCGTGGTAAAGGCCCCATGACCTTTCAACGTGAACTAGAGCACGCCGTCGATGAGCCTCAAGCAGCTCACAGGTGGTACCTTTCAGTAATTGACACCATTGCCTCACAGGAAGAGGTGTTGACCTGTTCCATCAGGGGATTACGCTGGTGTGAAGTTGACTGTCCTGCTGACCTGAAAGAGGCTGACAGGGTGGTAACGGGCTTTCCGAATGAAGACGGGATTAACCCTGCGGGGAAGAACCTTCAAGCTCAAAAAGTAGCAGCCCTATAGGTATTACACCTGCATCATCTGCGCTTTTATGGACAAAACCGTACCTTGAACCTCTTGGACAATAGGTAGGTAGTACGTGATTATTGAACGTTATATCATTCGTGAGATAATTAAGCCCACGCTAATAATATGTACGATTCTGGTATGTATTTTCGGCTGCTATATGTCTACTCGTTATGGAGAAGATGCCGTTAACGGGTTGCTGCCTGGCTCCGCAGTTCTGAAGTTGATTGCCCTCCGTATTCTCATAGCCCTTGAGGTGTTGTTACCGACAACACTTTTCTTCTCTGTTGTAATTGCTCTTGGCCGCCTTTACAGAGATTCTGAAATGATTGCCATGTTTGCCTGTGGTATAAGCATGGCAAAGGTTATCAGATCTGTTTTTGTTGTCTCGGTCATGGGTGGCTTGATAGTGGCATGTTTATCTCTTTTTATTCGCCCCTGGGCCTGGAATCAATTTTTTCAAATTAAAGCTGAAGCAGAGGCAAACTTTGACCTGACCCGAATGAAGGGCGGTACGTTTTACAAGATCGGAGAACGGGTCATTTTTGCCGACCAGATCGACCAGCAGAGTAATCTTGCACGACGCGTATTTATCCAGACCACAAGAGATAAATCTTCACAGGTTATATTTGCTGAACAGGCAAGCCAGCACCACGAGAAAATTACAGACACCCCAGTCCTGGTGTTTCAGGATGGCCATCTTTACGAGTTTTCCACTTCCACTGACAAAGGCCTCATCCTTGAGTTCGCAAACTCTGCAATGCCTATCAAACCACAAGATATCATTGAGGAAGAACATAAGGTAAAAGCTACTGCCACAGCCACACTCATCCATTCCAAGAAACTTGAGGAAATAGCAGAGCTCCAGTGGCGACTCACAGCACCGTCATCTATCACTCTCCTGGCACTTCTTGGCATACCATTAAGTCGTTCATCACCACGCCAGCGCAAAAACACCAACATGCCGATTGCAATCGCAATTTTCGCTATATATTATAATTTCTGTGTTTTGTCTAAAAAATGGGTCGCTCAGGGAGTTATCGGGACAACCCCGGGATTATGGTGGGGACAACTGCTACTGGCAGCAGTTGTTATACTGCTTATATGGCGGCCATCTTTTCTCTTATTCTGGCGTAGGTGACAGCCCTCACAATGCGGATACTCAACCTCTATATAGGCAGGACCTTTCTCTACTACGTCAGTCTTATTTGCATAATACTACTGACTCTATTTAGTGTTTTCGAACTCATCTCACAGCTCGATGATGTTGGCAATGGAAGCTACCAACTACACAATGCATTTTATTTTGTGGCCCTGACACTTCCAAAACGTCTCTTGGATATCATACCAATTAGCACGTTACTCGGTGGCATCCTGGCACTTGGCATAATGGCGGACCGTGGCGAACTTGTTGCGATGGAAGCTTCAGGTATATCGATCCTGCGTATATGCAATGCAGCATTTGCAACCGGCATGTTACTCATGCTGCTCTCTGGAATCCTCACCGAAGTAGTTGTTCCTAGCACCGAACAACTGGCCCGTGGCATGCGCGCAAAGGCTCTATCCGAAACAGACATAACCCTGACCCGCCAAGGCTTCTGGGCACGCAGAGAGAACTCGTACATTCATGTTGACAAGATGTTGAGTCACGGTGAAGCCGTCAACATAGATATTTTTACCTTTAATACCTCCGGCCGTTTAGAAACATATCACCATGCACAAAATGCGCAGCTGCAAAGTGATAAACAGTGGATTCTTGGCGATGTTACAGAGAAAACAATTGCCGACAATGACATTATTTCAACACATCTCGACACACTCACCCTGGATTTCTTTCTGAGTGCAGATCAGGTCAGCGTTCTGGAGCTTCCACCTTACAGCATATCCACCCCGGACCTGATTCGTTACATTGGTGCATTGCAGCAAAGCGGGCAAAATACTGACCAGTATTCAATAGCTCTATGGCGAAAGCTGACAGTACCTCTCACTACTGGCGCAATGGTTTTGCTTTCATTAAGCTTTGTCTTTGGATCAACACGTCTCGTAAGTGCAGGATACCGCATAACCTCCGGTGCCTTAGTCGGAATCCTTCTCTACTTCTCTGATCAGATAATCATGCAGTGGGGTTTATTGTTCAGCCTGAACCCACTATTAACTGCTGCAACACCAGTGCTGATGGTCGCCACTATCGCTTTTGCCAGGCTGCGCAAAATCTGGTAGCCATTTATTTCACCTGACTAGCTCCCTTTGTCTTGCAGGAAAAGAAAATTCCTGCTGCAGGCCATCAACAAAGCACCACTGTTCAAGCGAGAATATCCGTTCATGCACTTGAAGCTTCCAGCCGGCAGCAGCAGAAGTGATTGTGTAAAGAAAATAGCGGGCTCGACGGGAGCTTTCTGAACTAAGAGACGATGCCGATGGAGCTCCAATAACAGGAACAGAACCTGATGCCGTATCAACACGTTCATAGAGTGATTTATGCGTGTGCCCAAACAAAACAAGGTCCACACCATATTCACATAACACTTCTTGCAACGGCAGCATATCTATCAGGCTCTTACGCCAACTGACAATACCAGCAACTGGCGGATGATGTATCAAGAGGACACGAAAAAGGTCACGGTCAGAAAGTTGTTTCAATATCTCTTTCAATTTGTTGAGCTGGTTGTCGCCGATTTCCCCCGTTGCCAGATGTAGACTGCTCGGATAAGCGGTGTTTATGCCAATCAATGCAATCTGATCACGGATACGCAGGGTTGGAAAAACATCGTGTATGCTGGTTATGGAGGTAAATGACCGCTCCTCCTTATCAGCTGTCATAAATTCCAGCCAATGTTCAAAGGTTCCATGCCAGTCCGTTTCTATATACATATCGTGGTTACCTGGAACAATGGTAACCGTTTTTGCAGTACCCAAAGTATCTAACCACTTACGCGCCATTTCAAATTCGACAGGAAGACCGAGCTGTGTCAGGTCACCGGTTATCACTGTATGGTCCCGTTTTGCCCTTTGCAAATCACTACCCAGGATGGTAAGAATCTCTGTATTATGCTCAGCCTGTCGTTTAAGTTTCCACCGAAGAGAACCAAATAGTCTTTTCGTGAAAAGATCCCGCATTTGAATCTGCTCAACACAGGCAAAGTGAGGGTCGGAGATATGGGCAAGAACAAAACCTGCCTCTGTAATGGTATTTTCAGTCATATGGTTGCAGTACTACTGCCGAGAGTAAAGTTACTTGAAGCTATCAACGTCATGGGTCAGCTATACAAAAATGGGCGAGGTATTGCAAAACACTATTTGATTTCACCGTGAAGACATTTTTCCCAGACCCACAGAATGTCTTCCTCAAAATTCTTCCAAAACTGCTGAGAGTAACTTCTCTGGTCAGTTACACTAATAATTAATATGGCTGTATTTATCTATTTTACACACCCTTGCCCTGTTAAAATCTGGGGGCTGACATCTGAGGACCGAGTTAAACGAGTTATAAAAAACAGTGGTGAACCTTGTGATGACCAATCGTTTGCCACTATGCAAAAGAATGACTCCGTTCTGATACTTCGAGGGGATTATCTTTTTGATGACCGACTGGTGACATACCTTGCCTCAACTCCGAATATATTACTGAGATGGGATGAGAGCCAGCAAGAATCGGTGATTGTTGCCGCCCATGTGCCTGCCCATGAGGCCACCCAAGCGGTAGCCATTATTGAAGGAAATACGAAAGACTCTGATCTTCAAGGTGTACAGCTCCTGACACCAACCACCATTTCCCTATCCTTCCAGGAAAAATTACTCAAATTTGAACCTCCATTTGTCCTGCCTATTACTGCAGAAAATAAACAGGCACTGGAGAAAAGGCTTTTCGACTGGTCATATAAGGGGATAACTGACCTTGTTACAAAATGGGCCTGGCCATGCCCGGCCCGCTGGGTTGTTGGCCATTGTGTTACGCTCAATATCCGCCCAAACCATGTTACCCTGTTCAGCCTTTTACTCGTGATAGTAGCAGGTGTTCTTTTTTCTTCTGGCCACTACGCCTGGGGTCTACTGGCTGGTTGGTTGATGACATTTCTTGACACAGTAGATGGTAAACTTGCTCGTGTCACTGTTACTTCCAGTAAATTCGGCCACTATTTTGACCACCTGATAGATCTCGTCCACCCACCCGTCTGGTATATATTGTGGGGTCTCGGCTTAAGCACCAGCCAATTAGCCAGCTTGGATTTTTCACTCAGCACGCTTGGCTATGCAATGCTCCTGGGCTATATTGTCGGTCGTCTGGTAGAGGGCTCATTCACATGGCTTTTGCGAGGCAGCTTCGGTATCTTCAGTTGGCGACCTTTTGATGCCTACTTCAGGCTTATTACTGCCAGACGCAATCCTAATATGTTGCTATTAACGTTTTTCTTTCTTATTGGCCGCCCTGAGCTTGGCTTTCTAGCTGTTACCGTATGGACGGTGGCAACCAGTTGTGCTCTATTTACCCGCCTGCTACAGGCTGGATACGTACGCTCAAGCCAAGGTTCACTCAACTCGTGGCTGGCAAAAGCCGACACCCCAGAATACAGGACATCACTTGCTGCACGTCTATTCACAAAATATATGCAATAATAACTGATTGCCAGAATCTGTACCTGCACAGGAAGACGATGACACCTTCATTTCGGGAAAATTTCAGGAATTCACCATGCGTTGGAATTCTCGCCAATCCATTAAGTGGCAGAAATCGTAAAAACCCGGAGTTCATCTCGGCTGTCACAGATCGAAATCCTGAGATATTGCTGCGCAATGTACAGACACCTGAGGATATTAACACAGCCCTCATGGAGTTTGGTACTCTCAACATTGACATTCTGGTTATAAGTGGCGGAGACGGTACTGTTCAGGCTGTTCTGACAGACCTCTTTTGCCACACCCCTTTTGCAAAGCAACCACAGATTATGGTATTGGCGGGCGGGACAACGAATATGATTGCCGCCGATATCGGAGTATTGGGAAATCAGGAACAGGCAATTAATCGTCTTTCTCAATGGATAAAGACAGGTCATGGCACAGTATCAAAAAAACAAAGGGCGATTATCCGACTGTTGGTCCCTGGTCATGAGCTGAAATATGGCATGTTTTTCGGCACCGGTAGCATCAGCCAGGGAACAGCCTATTATCACCGCAACCTACACTCAAAAAAACTAAGCGGTTTCCCTGGCATATGCATGACTGTCATCCGTTTTCTATGGGCGTTTCTCTTTCAACACAACCAGTTTGCAACCCCTACACCAATAACTCTCCACCTCAACAATCACCAGTTCCCAAAAGAAGACTTCATGCTACTATTTGTCAGCACTTTGGATCGGCTTCTTTTCGGTCTGAAGCCATTTTGGGGAACGGAGAGCGGAAAACTCAAAATTACTGCTGTCAAATCGAAAACCAGATACTTGCTCCAAGTTCTGCCTTTCCTGGCCAGAGGGCGAAAACCTGGAAAAGGTACAGAGGAAAACGGGTACCTCTCGCACAACGCGGACGAAATACATCTGTTTCTTGCCGAAAGTGTTGTCCTGGATGGTGAAATGTATACTCCTGTGTCAGATGAGCAACCAACCATACTTCAACATGGTGGAGATATTACTTTTTTAAGGATAGAGGCATGACCATTCCAGCGCAGCTCCTTGCAACAATCCAACAAAGATCTACCCAACAGCCTTCACCCGCTGTGGAACAGCTCTCTCAGGCAATCATTGCCCGCTACGGGGAAGCCGTTCAAGGTATATTGTTTTACGGCTCCTGCCTTCATAAAGGAGAAGACCTGAATGGCCTTTTCGATCTCTACATCCTTGTTGATGACTATAGTTCAGTCAATCGCAACACCCTCCATTCAACCCTAAACAGCCTTTTACCCCCCAATGTTTTTTATCTTGAAGTCCCTTATGACCAACAGACAATCAGGGCAAAATATGCAATTCTATCTTTACATGATTTGCAAAAAGGCACTTCAGCAAGGTGGTTTCACTCTTATATATGGGCACGTTTTTGCCAACCGACGCTCCTCATTTATGCCCGTGATGCGGGCGTAGCGCAAAAGGTACATACGGCTTTTTCCCAGGCTATCATCACGTTTATCAACCGAACCTTACCCCGCATGAAACAGGATTTCACCATTCGCGATCTATGGCACAAAGGACTTGAATTAACATACCGCTCAGAATTGCGGCCGGAAAAAGCGGATAAACAGGTTCGCCTGTTCGATACTGATCCAGAATATTTTGAAACTATCACCCGCAAAGCATTTGAGGGCGTATCTTTCCGGGTGGAGAAGTGCCAAGATCCTGGAGATAACAGATATAGTGCAGCAATCTCCACAACAACCAAACTCTTTTCGTATATGACCTGGGCAGCACGAATAGTGCAGGGTAAAGTTCTTTCTGTTTTACGACTGATCAAAGGGACACTGACATTTGAGGGAGGAGTTGACTATATACTTTGGAAAATCAACAGACACTCAGGTGTAACCGTGGAGGTCAGTCCCTTTCTGAGACGACATCCCCTGCTTGCCATGCTCACGTTATCTTTACGGCTCTACAGACGAGGTGGCATTAAATAGGCTTGGATCACAGGCCACCTCCAAGAAAGCCAGCAATAGCATCCGCCCCTCGCTCTGCTGCTGTGGTGGAAGGCTCTGAAAAATATGTATAATTGAACATCTCCTGCTGCCGACTCACATACTCAGGGTGAGTTGTAAAGGCATTATCTAATGCACCTCGAAGTTCTGCCCGTATATTGCTCACGACCTGCCCCAACTGCCAGTGCACGTAGAATGGGTTTTCCTGCCAGCTGACGTTGTGACCATTAATAAAGACACAGGGTCTTGGTTTAAGAAGAAACTCATATACCTGGCTGCTCACATCTCCAAGATAGATATCGGCGGCCAGCATATAGGTCATATCACTTGAGGCACTACTGCCCGTATCGATATGGATGTTAGGAATTGAGTAGTATTTTGGGGGAAGAAATGACTTGTGACGTCTTGATCGCTTAAACAGTACGACATGGGGAGCAAAAATCAGATTAAAATCCGTATTCTTTTCAAAAAAATCCAACACCTCAAGCCCCGATGGTCGCCATGATGAGACGGATTGATCAAAATGCGGATTATAGACCACAACCGGATTATCATTATCAAAAAACCTGGGAACGTCCCGTTTCAGTTTCTGAATTGCTTCAAATTTCGGCCAACCTATAACAGCATATCGTTCATGGGTCATCAAACCGAGCCCTTTGAGTCGGTCGACATACTTTTGCCCCGGCAACAAGGTCAAATCGAACGCTCCGGATTTGTGATCAAAACCACCCTCACGATCCCCTGCGCCGTGGCGGATATGAATCATTTTCAAATCCTGCACACCATACCGGGTACGCAACTGCAAACAATTGCGCTCTGGTGACACCAAGGCATCCAGACTTTTAAAAAAAGAGATGTTATGGCGAAGAATAAACTTCTTACGACCAAAAGCCCATTTCGAGACCAGCGGGTCAAGCAATTTATAATAAAGAGGCACCGGTAACAGACGGACGCTGCATTTCTGTTCTGGGTAAAAGGCCGCAATAGTATTGACAAATGCCATTTCCTGCTCGGAGGAACAGGCAATAATAACTTCTATGTCCGGATACTTTCTCGATAGCTCAAAGGCACAAGGCACGGCCTGGGGAATCTGGTGGGTAAAGTAGTGGTTAAAAAGAAATCCTACACGCATCTCATCTCTCTAGTAAGAAAATATATAATACATAACCACTCTTCGCATACTACTTCTACACGATTGAAGTTACACATAATAGTGAACATAAACAAAGCACTAATCCTTTTACAGGATTTCCCACCTTAGCAGATCACTCAGCCAAGGGTGACGGCCCTGGCAAGGGTTTCAATCATAACAGTACATGCTTCCCTCAGATTACCACCAAAACTGACCACACCATCCTCATGACCACCCATGGAAAATATTTTTTTCTCAGGTACTGAACTCCTGGCAAAAAGCTGTGTAACCTCCAAAGCCATGTCAGCAGTACCGTATGCAACAGCTCGCCCGGTAAGAGGTAATTCCAGAATATCTGCATTATTCCAAATTTCTGGAGAATGGGCATGGACAACACAGTTAATCGTATCATCCAGGCTATACAACTGGCCGTGGGTTAGAGCTTCAGAAGATGGAGCTGTTTCACCCTCCGAGACAATACTGTTTGTCATTGGATCACAATCAGTTACCAATACATATTCCAAGGGAGTAAGCAGTTCTGATTTTCCAGTCTGTGTCCCTGAAACAATAAAGCCTTTTTGGGGAGCCTCCGCCCGTATACTAATATTACCAAAACCATACCCCAGATACCGGTCTGGGCTCTGACCTATAAGTTGCAGCTTGTGGAGGATATAACGCCAACCGTTCATATCAGCAATCATTTCCGACCGAATAGATGACTGTTGGCTTGAGCTTACCCTGAATTTTATTACACCTTCCTTTTCACTCACAATAGCCACACTCCTGTCATACGTTCAAACAACCTGCATAAAAAAAGGGAAAGCTGAAAGACACTCTCCCGTTATTTCTCGCCGTTAATCTCTGTTGTGATCAGTCACCAGAGGAAGGGGCCGTCCATTCATGCAAAGTACTTTTGGCCGATTTGTACCACCTGGCTGAAGCCTCTTTACTTTTTTTCCAGGCGCTTTTAGAGGTTTCAACAGTCGCATCGGCAACCTCACCTGTGCCCTCTGCCACATCAGAACCAGTCTCCTTGGTCTTAACCCAGACTTTAGCACTGGTTTCTTTCGTTGAATTCCAGGCTTCTTTTGAGGCATCCCCTACAGCATCGCCAACATCACAGATCTCTCTACCAATCGTGTTCCAGCTGCTTTCCTGCTCTATTGAGGCTTCAGAGGTAGTATCAGCCATGGCTGGTTTCACCATACAAACAGAGATGGTTACCCCCAAAGCCAGGACCAGATATCTAAAACCCATTCGCTGTGGGCTCTTATGATCGACATTACTTTTTCTCATTTCAACAACCTGCATAGCAATTCCTCTTTGATACTAGCCTGCTCACGTTTTTCTTATCCCACTATAAAGTCAATGCTCAATATTTTGCAAGCTTAGCAGTCAGATTACGACAATCGACCCACGCAGAAAAGCCCGCTTAACGAAGAGGAGGAGCATAGTGCAGACCACCATCCACCCATAATCTGTTTAGGCCGCGGCGTACCTCTAAAGCAGAACCACCGCCTAAAGTACGCTCAAAAATCTCTCCGTAATTACCAACCTGTTTAATGATTTGGTAACTCCAGTCATCTCTCAATCCGAGCCCTTCACCTTTCATTCCCTCAAGACCGATAAACCTCCTGACTTTAGATTCCCCACCTTCTTTCATCTGGTCAACATTGCCAGAAGTCACCCTTAGCTCTTCACCATTGATCATCGTAAATAATGTCCATTTTACAATATTAAACCAGGCATCGTCACCCTGTCGCACAACAGGTCCCATCGGCTCTTTTGAGATAACGTCCTGCAGAATAACCGCATCATCGGGATGAGCCAGTTTAAGACGTAATCCATACAGTTGAGATTGGTCACCAGTCAGCACAGTGCAACGTTTCGCCTCAAAGCCGTTGAAAGCCTGCTCAAGGGTATCGAACAGAATAGCTTGATAGACCATTTTGGTTTGGGCAAAGTAATCAGCCAGATTGGACTCTGAGGTCGTTCTCGACTGAACACAGACTGCCACCTCATTAAGACCAAAAGCATTAACAACACCAGAATTTTTCAATACCATAAACCCCTGGCCATCATAATAACTTATCCCCGCAAAATTAAGACCTAACGAACTGTCACGGGTAAAGGTCCAGGTAGTGCTGCTAGCGAGGAGATCAACCTCTCCGGATTGCAGAGCAATAAACCTCTCTTTTGCTTTGAGAGCGACATATTTAACTCGGGCAGCATCGCCAAGAGTTGCGGCAGCAACTGCACGACAGAAATCGACATCAAACCCGCTCCAGTTGTTATTCTCATCCTGAGTTGAAAAACCTGGAAAACCATTGAGAACACCACACTGCAGGTAACCGCGGCTAATAATCTCTTCCTTGGTTGCCGCCTTGGCTAAACTGGTGAAACAGCAGGCCACTGCCAGCATTATTGCGAATACACGCATAGTGTTTATCACTCCATTATTCTAAAAAACTGACCGGATCAGCCAATTCCTGCTCAAATAGCGTTTTTTCGACTCTCTTCAAGATACAGCTCCTGCAGTCGCCTGGTCATTGGCCCAGGCCTGCCACCAGATAACTCCACCCCATCGACCTCAACAACTGGATAAACAAAACTTGTTGCAGAAGTAACAAAAGCTTCCTTTGCCTGCTGCGCCTCTTGAACGCTAAATGGCCGCTCGTCAATGGTAAGGTTTGTCTCTTTGCCCAAACGAAGCACTGCTGAGCGGGTAATTCCATGCAGGATTGACGTTGAGAGGTCTCTGGTGACTATGGTACCTTCTGCAGTAACGATATAGGCATTACTTGATGTCCCTTCAGTAACCCAACCATCATCCACCAGCCAGGCATCATCTTTACCCGAATCTCTGGCCATCATTTTTGCCATTGAAGCTGCAAGCAGTTGCACAGTCTTAATGTCTCGACGCTTCCAACGCAAATCTGGTACAGATATGACCCGTAAACCACCCTTTTCGGCAGAAAGTGGTTTTTCCTGAGTGAACATCACAAGTGTCCCGACAAGATCTTTTGTATACGTAAAATCACGATCAGCAGCACCGCGAGTGACCTGAAGATACACTAAACCTTCATCTACACTATTTACACGAATAAGTTCCCGATGCGCAGCCAGCAATTCTGCCGCAGATAACGGCATCGGCATTCCAATCTCAGCAAGTGACCTCTCCAAGCGCCGGGTGTGGTTGTCATAATCTACTAACTTTCCAGCCAAAACAGCCGTTACTTCATAGACACCATCCGCAAAAAGAAAACCACGATCAAATACTGAAATCGTCGCCTTCTCTTCAGGCAAATAACTACCATTTACATAAACTGTTCGTGCCATCGTCTTCTCCCTGAAAAAATGGTAATCTGCTCATCAATCGATGACCAATTAGAGTGATATATTAACAGTTAAACTCTCTAAGCTCCTACTACACACAATCAGAATGGTCATCAAAATAAAGGTCATAACACGTCGGAAAACCTTGTCAGTTTCAGGAAAGATACTATTCTCTTATTGTAGTGGGAATATAATTCATTTCCTGGATGAACAATGTCAACATTGCTACTATCCAGCACGCACTCTTCCAAACTCCACCTATCGGGTTTATTTACATAGAATCGAAATCGTACGTTGATGTCATTAAAAAGTATAGCAATAGGCTGTGCCTACGCAAAGAACCTTTTAACGCCATGACTCTCACACTCTCTACCCAGAGGTTTACCTTGTGACTTCACAAGCCGCCAAAACATCAAGATTTGCAGCAATCGAAACACTCAACAGGCTGCAACGCACTCACTACCCAGTCAAACCACTTTTTGAAACCGTAGCAGAAGAATGTCTTCTGCGTGGCTCAGAACGAGGATTGGCAATGAAACTTATTTATGGTGTTTTACGTCAGCATGAATACCTGAACCTCCTTATAGTCAAACTCTGCCAACGCCCAGTCAAGAAGCTTGACCCTTTTGTCTATTGCGCACTCTCTGTTGGGCTGTACCAACTCTATTGCCTGGATCGTATTCCCGAATCAGCAGCCGTCAACGAAACTGTTAATGCCGTAAAAGTGGCAGGTCTGAAAAAACATCTGCAAGGGTTTGTCAATGGTGTACTGCGAAACGCGATCCGTAAACGAGAGAAACTGCCAGCACCGGGCACTCTTTTGCCTTCTGGAGGACCTATCCTCAACCATCCGGACTGGCTGACAAAGCGATGGGCCAAACGTTTTAGCCAGAAGGAGATGGAACGTATCTGTTACAATAACAACCGGGAGCCACAACTCGTTCTCAGGGTAAATAGCAAAAAGCTCAGCCTCCAGCAACTTGTAGAATGTTTCAAAGAGCAGGGAATTGCCACTCGCCCAGGAGAATATTCACCAGACAGTCTTATCCTGCCAGACTATCAGGGTTCAATTACCAGTTTACCCGGCTTTGACCAAGGCTATTTTCAGATACAGGATGAAGCAGCCCAGCTGGCTGTTCTGCTTCTGGGTCCATTTACAGAACAGGGCAAGTATCTCGATGCCTGTGCCGGGCTAGGTGGAAAAACCAGCCATATGATGCAGCTGATAACATCGGATTCCCGAATTGTTGCCGTAGAGCCGGAACCCCAGCGACAACGACTGCTTGTAGAAAACATCAACAGGCTTTTCCCGGAAACACAACTGACTATCAGTAAGTCAACGTTGCAGGATTACTGCCGAACCAGCCGCCTGCAGTTTGACAAAATATTCGTTGATGCGCCCTGTTCCGGAACTGGTGTGACTGGCAGACACCCGGATATTCGCTGGAACAGAAATCCTGATGATCTATTGCGATACCAACAGATACAACGGGATATCCTGGACAAAGCTTCCGAACTGGTGACCCCAGGTGGCATACTGGTGTATGCCACCTGCTCTCTTGAAGACGAGGAAAATCAGCAGGTAATAGAGCAATTTCTTTCGCAGCATCAGGATTTCATTTCCACCAGCTGTAGTGATTATCTTCCTGAAAAAGCAAAACAATTTACTGAAGGTGATTTCTTCTGCCCCCGTCCCGCCAGTACTATTGACGGCTTTTTTGCGGCCCGACTGAAACGAAAAGACTGATGACTATTGTGTACACTTCCTTTATTTTAGCCTATATTTCGCATAAACATTTTGTCAAAATTCTTTTAACAACTGTTATGCAAGGCCATCTGCTTAAAGCGTTTTTCTTTGCGCTCCCTACCTGTCTATTGTACATTCCGTGTTTATTTTTTCTTACATTATCATGTTACCCTGGCAGACGGGATACAATCCACAATTGACAATAAACGAATTTTCAACACACTAACCAGCACAACAGGTGCATTATGGCAGAAATAAAAAGTACAATGGATTTGGTCATGGAGCGAATGGCAAAAATGACTGCCAACGCTAAACCAGCTACCAATGATGAAGACAACCAGAAAACAGGTATGCGACTTGCTGCCGAATACCTTAACAAGCAACTCCCAGACCTTGCAGGAGAACTGGCAAAACAACCACAGGATATCCAGCAAGCCGTGTTTAAAGGTGCTGTCCAGACACTGCTCCGCAATGTTGTATTGCCTCGGGATGAAATGTTACAGGAGAGAAGTGACGAAGCCCTCAGTGGTGTAATGAACCTGGCCCAGGCTCTTGGTGTTTCAGCAGTTTCTCAGTCTTGCTCAGAGCTCCAGCAAATATTACAGCAGTATAATCAGCACAAGGATCAGGTCATTGAGCAGCTTGAGGGTGCCCTCGTTTCACAGTTGGAACAGCAGTATGCTGGCAGAGGAGCTGACACTGGCAAACTCAGAGCCTCAATGCATCCAAAATATCACGAAGAGATGGCGAAGATGCAGCAAGACCTGAACAACCAATACCTTCAGGCGATAGACCAACGCAAAGAAATAATTCAGCAACAACTTGGGCTCGCCTGATTTTTTCTGCCGCGTAATTACGCTGGAGATCTTACTATGGATTACCGCAATCGTATTGCAACATTGCAAAAGCAACTGCGTCGAAAAAAAGTTGATGCACTTCTTGTAAGTCAGCCGCAAAATCGTCGATATCTCAGCGGCTACACTGCAATGGATCATAATATAGGCGAGAGCTCCGGCTCCCTTATTATCCCTGCCAAAGGTAAAGGGTTTCTCCTTACAGACTTCCGTTACCAACTTCAGGCGGAAAAGGAAGCCGCACATCTTCAGATACAGCTCTACCCTCGAGGCCTGATCGCCCTCTTGAAAAAGCTGCTGCCAAAAATTGGAATTGCAACACTGGCATTTGAATCCGATTACATCCTGCATTCAAACTACAATGATATGCGGGATAATATGAAGAAAAAGGGTATCAAACTGGTTCCCACAAAAGGCTTGATTGAGAAAATGCGAGTGATCAAGGATGAGGACGAAATCAACCTTATCCGGAAATCGGTTACACTGAACGAACAGGTTTTCCAGGAAATTTATCAGGCTATTAGCTCCTCAAAAACAGAGATTGACGTAGCACTGGCCATTGAACAGTCCATGCGCAAGCAAGGTGCTGAAGCTCCCAGTTTTGATTCTATCGTCGCCTCAGGAAACAACAGCGCCCTGCCCCATGCCGTACCAACGACAGATAAAATTTCGAAAAACAGGCCACTCACCATCGACATGGGGCTTATTCTAGACGGGTACTGCTCTGACATGACCAGAACATTTGTTCCGGGGAAGGCTGATAAAAAATATAAAAAAATTCATCGTATAGTGCGAAAAGCTCAGCGGGCTGGCATTGCTGCTATCCGTGCTGGCATAACAGGTAAAGAGGTTGATAAAGCTGCCCGGGATGTTATTGCTGATGCCGGCTATGGTAAATATTTCGGACACAGCCTGGGCCATGGTGTTGGCCTGGCGGTTCACGAGGCACCACGTCTAGCTACCCGTGCCAACACGAAGCTTAAAGCTGGGATGGTTGTAACGATTGAACCAGGTATTTACATACCAGGCTGGGGAGGAATACGGCTTGAAGATATGGCTATTGTTCGTGATGACGGTTGCGAAATCCTCAACAGCGACACCACCTGGCTCGATATATAACCAGCAATCCCCCGGTATGTTTCTTTAGGGCGGAGTCCAATGCTGAATCAATTTTCGTAGAAAACCAGTATATACATAGAAAACACTACCACGTTCGCTAACCGGAGCGATTACATTAAACATACGGTCTGGAACCGGTTATCACCGAGAGGCAAGAACCATACGTAACCTCCCTCTCCCCCCAAAATCCCCCAGACTGATACAATTTAGAGTAGTATTACCATGCGCCAATTTGTAATTGACGAGCTCTCACCCATGGAACGAGACAACATCGATTCCTACCTTAAACGAACCCTTAAATCTGGCCCAATGATTGGCCTTTACTGGATAGTTCTCCCCCCCGATCTCCTCTCTGGCCCGCAACAGGGACATGAGGAGCATGGTCCATTCTACCTGGCCGTTGAAGTCGAACAGTTTCAGGTACGTTTCGAGCTGCTTGTTCGCAGTCAATCGAACCTCCACTGTACCTGCATTGCCCATGCGACGCCTGTTCAGCGACAATTTGTCTTAGATTTTATAGATAAAATGACAGAAGAGGAACTGATTCGATCCTGAGCCCTGATGCGTGTTTAGCCCGATACAAGTCATGAAATCACATTGAAAAGCTGCTATTTTTCCTGACTTCGTCGTTACAGACTGGGTTTAACGAAGGAATATCAACTGCATGCCAGAAGCGTATTTTAAGTGCGCCTCGAATTTGAACAAATTTTAAAGTAACCTTAAGGGCGAGCTCCCTTTAGCGTATTCTTATGACCATTTGCAGGCAAAACAATGCAGAGCGTTTTCCACAATCTTATTGATTTGAGCTTTACCAGGCACATGTGGTCTGCTTTAGTTTATGGACAATCACTCCGTAAGCAATTATTCTTGCTGTAGCAACATGAAGACTCTGAGACAGGCTCAACCACTCTATCAGAGCAGATCATTTTTTCTTCACGTTGGTCAGCATACGGCATGTAACAGCCTCGTAATTCCGCTGCCTGTTTTGCAATTAACTTTAAGGTTTTACATATGAAATTCTGGTTCTCCACACTCGTTCTTCTTTTATTGACAGCCTGCGCAACCAGCCCAACAGGGCGCTCACAACTGATGCTTGTCTCACCCGAACAGGCGATCAGAGCATCACGTGAGGCATATGTCCAAACCCTCACACCATTGCAAAAGGAAGGTAAGGTGGACTCCAATCAAGCCACCGCCACCCGGGTACGCCAGATTACCGGTCGTATCATCTCCCAAGCCATCATACTCTTTCCTTCAAGCCGTTCCTGGGATTGGAGTGTGAAAGTCATAGACGAACCAGAAACTGTCAACGCCTGGTGTATGGCTGGTGGCAAAATGGCGGTATACACTGGCCTTCTGAAGAAAGTTAAACCTACTGATGATGAGCTGGCCCAGGTTATGGGCCACGAGATATCCCACGCTCTTGCGAACCACACAGCTGAAAAAATGTCTGTTGCCATGGCCTCCCAAATGGGTATGCTCGGCGTAGCCATGATAGCTCAGGATAGTGATTATGCCGGTCTCGCCATGTCTGGCAGTGCCTTGGCTGCGTCCATGGCTATCACTCTCCCCAACAGCCGTTCAGCAGAGTCGGAGGCAGACATTATGGGTATAGAACTTGCGGCAAGGGCGGGATATGATCCCCGCGCAGCTGCAACTCTTTGGGACAAGATGGGCAAGGTCGGCGGAGCTTCACAGCCTGAGTTCCTCTCTACCCACCCGTCACCTTCCAATCGCCAGGCAGAGTTACGAAAGCTGGCGGAGAAAATGATGCCATATTATTTACAGCAGACTCCACGACCCGTTTATCCGCTGCGGTAAAGGCAACTCTTCTAATACGTTGCAGGTTAAGTATTTTCAGGTGATACGGAGTACTGATCAACACGTCATCTCACTAAAATATCCGGTTAAGAGGAACTGTACTCCACTGGTTCATAGGAAATCTGTATCAATTCATGCAAATAATTACATCTCATAAGCAAACCGATTTTGACGGACTGGCCTCCATCGTTGCTGCGACTCTTATCTACCCTGGCAGCGTCGGTGTAATGCCCAAGCAGGCAAGTCGTAACGTCAGCCGCTTTCTTTCAACCCATAAAACCGCCTTCAACTTAATCCTACCTCAGGAAGTTGAGCACGACAAAGTAGAACGCCTGATTGTCGTTGATACAGCGAACTGGCAACGACTAGACCGTATGGATAAGTTGAAAAAACGCAATGATCTGGAAATACACATCTGGGATCACCACATGCATGGTGGTGACATTACGGCAGACTGGTCTTGTGTGGAGGATATCGGTGCCACTGTCACGCTCTTTGTTCGAGAGATAAAACGACGGAATATGGAATTGAATCCGTTAATGTCCACTGTTTTACTGCTCGGGCTCTATGAAGATACCGGTCATCTCACATTTCCTTCAACGACAGCAGAAGATGCCTATGCTGCCGGTTTCCTCCTGGAAAATGGCGCTGACCTGAATGTGGCATCCTTTTTCCTCAATCCACCCTATGAGGAGAGGCAGAAAGAAATTCTCTTTGAGATGATGAAGGGTACGGAAAAACGCACCATTAATGATCAGAAGATCGGCTTCAACATTGTTCCGCTGGAAGATAAAGTCACAACACTTTCCGGCGTAGTCAATATGTACCGCAGCATAATCAATGTGGATGCGATTTTTGTGATATTTACGACCAGTGATCGGGCAACAGTTATTGGCCGTAGTGGTGTGGAGAACATTAACATTGGCAAGGTCATGGTTAAGCTTGGAGGCGGTGGCCACCCTGCCGCCGGCTCAGTCACCCTCAAATTAGACAAACAATCTGCAGAGGAAATACAACGGAAAGTCATAGAAATCCTTGAATCTGAACAACAGGGCGGTGCTCGCATTGCTGACCTTATGTCATTTCCGGTCAGCCATGTTACTCCTCAAACACCCATGCGCGACGTGCACGCACTCATGGCCCGGAAGAAAATTCGTGGTGTGCTGGTTATGGAAAATGATGAACTGCATGGCATAGTCGTTCTCTGGGACTTCAAAAAACTGAAATATGATAAAGACTGGGACAAGCCAGTAAAAGCCTATATGGCCCGGAACCTTATCAGTGTCGCCCCGGAAGCTGCCCCTGATCGAATTGGTCGTCTGATGCTGGAGAAGAATATCGGACATCTTCCTGTAGTCCAGAATGAGAAGGTCATCGGTATTGTCACACGAACAGATATTCTCAACTTTTTTTATAACCTCTTGCCGGAATGAATTTATGCTGATCAAAATCTCCAGCGCTACACGGCAGTTCAATGTAGGTAGTCGTTATTCCCTTGAATTCTGTTTTTTAGCTAATTTTATTGAGATTGTCGTAAAAACAGAATAGGAATGAGTGGATGCATTTTTTACTACTCATTTCGCATCCGTTTAAGACGAGTCCCCTTATAAACCGTATCGGATGTAAGTCATTCGATATTACTGATATAAACAGTTTATAAACGAGGTAAAAGACTATGGAACAATATTGTGTCAAGGACCTGATGGTTCCGATTACGGAATACGCCACAGTACGCATAGGCACGTCATTGCTCGATGCCATTCATGTTCTGGAACGTGCTCAGGAAGCGTATACCAGTAGTAAATACCAGCACCGCGCGATTCTCGTTCTCGATCAGGATGATCTTGTAGTAGGAAAAATTGGCCAGTTACGTGTTTTAAAAGCCATTGAAACACGCTATGACCTCGATAATGAAATCGAGGAGCTGAAAAGCTTTAACTTTAGTGATGAGTATATCACCCACAGGCGGGATCAATATCGCCTGTGTGGACCCATCATTAAAGGAGATGCTTTGAAAAAAGCTGCCTCGAAAAAAGTTGAAGAGTTCATGCAGAAACCTACTCCCGGAGAATTCGTCCCGGAAGAAAGTTCACTGGATGTAGCCATCCACAAACTTGTGGCGGGAACACATCTCTCCCTGCTCGTCACCCGTGATGAGAAAATCGTTGGTATCCTACGTATTGCTGACGTTTTTGCTGCTGTATATCACGAAATGAAGCAACATGAAATTGTTGTGGATAACTGAGAACTCGATACAATAATCGCATGCGTACCGGCCACAATAAACCCGGAACCATGAACTCTATCAGGACATAGCAGATGACAGAACTCAATACGCTGTATAACAGAATAGTCCAGCAGGTAAATATCAACCTTAGAGAATTGAATTTTGATGTCAGACCATATGTGGAAAATCTGGTTGAACCTGAACAGATGAATAAGTTTTATGCCTTCTACGGTATCACACCCGATCATCCACTCAACCTCGAATTCCGGCATTCTGGTCTGGCAGGAAGCTATTTCCTCGGAAAATGCAAGGTTCAAAATTCTCTTTTGTATAAAAGCGATATCAGGGGTGATGAGCTGAAACGAGCCGGCTCAACCTTCACTTTCCAGGATTTTTCGATTCCTCTTACAACCGACGAGGTGATTGATATAAAAGACAGTGCACTGGTAAAAACTCTGGTGCACAATTATTCTCACGACCCGGAAACACCCGAGCGTTTTTTTATCCAGTCAACAATGTCAATGCCCTATGCAAACATCCATGGAGCCCCCATGGAAGGTTGCTTTCTCGGGCCCTTTGCCACCGTCGATCTGACAACAGCTCATGACTGTGTTATTGGAAGATATTCGTACATCCAGGCAGGAGAGATAAATCACCTGAAAATTGAACCGGGTACGATCTGGGTGAACAGTCCCGGTAACTTTAATTTTTACTTCAGGCACGATCCAGAACTCCTGAAAAAGTACGTCCACTTCAGCCCGAGCGAATTACCAAATGGCCTACTCTTTGACTTTATTGACGAGCGCCAGGATGCGTTCCAGCGACTGTTTGACATGATGAATCTTGAAACCATCGAGACAGTCCCCCCCAGTGCTTCACTGGATCGGTATGCGGTTATTCTGCCAAAAACAACTATAGCCGAAAATGTCCTTGTCTCTCAACGAGCTTATCTTGAGAATTCCTCACTTGGCAAAGGGGCAAACGCCCAGGAGAATTGCTTTATCATAAACTCTCATCTGGCAGGTTTCAACGTTACAGCCCATGGAGCCAAGTTGATTGAAGCAGATCTTGAAGAAGAGGTTTTCGTAGGATTCAACAGTTTCGTAAAAGGTACACCGAACAGCAGAATTCATATTGGCAAGGGTTGCGTCGTCATGCCTCATACCATAATTGATATAAACGAACCTTTGGAAATCCCACCAGGTCATCTGGTATGGGGAATTATCAAAAACAGCAAGGATCTCCAGGAGCACAGTATTTCACTTGCTGAAATGTCTGAGAAAACCACATCATTTAGTAAAGGCAGACTCCATTTTGAAGGAAATGGCGCAAGCTTTGTTAAAGCATTCAAAGACAGGATCCACCATATTCTTGAGGTAAACGGAGCCTTTTTTGACAAAGAGTCCAACAATGCCGGACATGCTCAGAAAAACCAGAATCTGTCCCTTAACACCATCCAGCCATTTCAATTTGGCGAAATGGAAGGCATGTATCCTGATATCGTTATTAAACTTTAAAAACAGGTTTATACTACGTAAGACGTTTATCTAAAAAAAGGGGTTTGCAGCTACATGTTGCAAACCCCTTTTTTTGTTTTTTATAGGAAACAGATTTTCAGCACTTCTTTAAAGGTTGATACAAAGTGTGGGGTAATGCCTTCCTTGATATGATCGGGTAACAGTTCAAAATCTCCCTGGTTTTCTTTTGGGAGAAGCACCTGCTTGACATCAGAACGCTTAGCTGCAATGATCTTCTCTTTCACCCCACCTATCGGCATAACCAGTCCACTTAAAGTAAGCTCACCAGTCATGGCTGTATTCTCAATTATAGGGACATTCATCGCCAGCGAATAAAGCGAACAGGCCATGGTAACCCCAGCTGATGGCCCATCCTTGGGGGTCGCTCCGGCCGGAACATGAAGGTGAATAAAGCTTGTTTTAAAGAAGTCCGTGGCCGTCTCATTGTCCTTCAACAATGATCTCACATAACTATAGGCAATCTCTGAGGATTCAACCATAACCTTGCCGAGTTGTCCTGTCTGTTTGAAACCTGGATTTCCCGTCGGTACCGGTATCGACTCGATATAGAGCGTTGTCCCGCCCATGGATGTGTAGGCCAGACCACGGATAACGCCAACTCGAGGTTTCTTGAACGCCTTTCCTTCGGTGAAAACCTTCTTACCGAGAAGATCGGTCAGCTCATTCTTCTTGATACTTACCTCCTCTTCCGGGTTCTTGACTATGCGCTTCACCGCCTTGCGGATGATTTTCTTAATGCAGTTTTCAAGACCACGTACACCAGCCTCACGGGCCCAGCCATCAACAATGGATGTGACAACTGGCCTGGAGATCTTCAGCTGTTTGCTAGTCAATCCATGTTGCTTGATCTGTTTTGGAATCAGGTGCCTACTGGCAATTTCCACCTTTTCTTTCAGGATATAGCCTGGCAGGTGGATCATCTCCATACGGTCAAGCAGTGGCCCCGGAATGGTATCCAGTTGATTTGCCGTACAGATAAAGAGTACTTTTGAGAGGTCAAAGCGGACATCCAAATAATGATCAAGGAAATCCTTGTTCTGCTCGGGATCGAGTACTTCAAGAAGTGCCGATGCGGGATCACCCCTGAAACTTGCCCCAATCTTATCAATTTCGTCCAGCATGATAACAGGGTTAGCAGTTTTGCAAGTTTTGATAGCTTGAATAAATTTACCTGGCATGGCCCCGATATAGGTACGCCGATGTCCTTTTATTTCAGCCTCATCACGCATACCACCCAGTGAGAATCTGTAAAACTCACGACCAAGGCTCCTGGCAATAGACTGACCAACTGAAGTCTTACCAACACCTGGAGGGCCAGAAAGTAAGATGATTGAACCGGAAAGGTCACCTTTCACAATACCTACAGAGATAAGTTCAAGAATGCGCTCTTTGACGTCGTCCAGACCATAATGATCTTTGTCCAGGATCTTCTCCGCTTTGTCTGCATCGTAATTGTCTTTGGTATATACTCCCCAGGGGAGCACGGTAAGCCAATCAAGATAGGCCCGACTCACATTGAACTCCGCAGAAGATGGTCCCAACAATCGCAACTTATCAATCTCTTCCTTGACCTTTTCTCGTGCCTCCTCGGAAAGGACCAGTTTTTTCAGTCTCTTTTCAAATTTTTCAATCTCGGTCTGGGTGTCATCTTTGGCAAGCCCCAGTTCTTTCTTAATTTCCTGTAGTTGCTGCTTGAGGAAAAATTCCCGTTGCTGCTTAGATAGCTGCTCTTCTATGCGTTTAGAAATCTGGGCTTTCAGCTTTGTTATTTCCAGTTCTTTTCTCAGGAGGATCAGCGAAGCCTCAATGCGTTTACGAACAACTTCAAGCTCAAGAATTTTCTGAATTTCCACGCCAGAGGAAGTCGTCATGGAGGCTGAAAAATCAGCAAGTGCACTCGGATCACTTAAGTTTATACGCTCAATAAGCAACGACAGCCCTTCCTTAAAGAGTGGGTTCAATGCAACCAACTCTTTAATACAGTCGATAATGGCAACCGAATATGCTTTCAGCTCCTCTGTATTCTCAATTTTCTTTTCATACAGATAGTTTACATCAGCGTAGAAGACAGTATCCTTTCGATAGATATGCAGGACTTCAAATCGCTCCAAAGCCTGAGCCATCAGCTGTAACGGCTCCCCATCCTTTGGGGGAGCAGCCTGCACAATGCGTACAACCACACCTACATTAAAGAATTCATCCGGATCTTCTGGCCTTTTCGGCATTGCGTCTTCAGTAGGCCTGGTCAACAACAGCCCCAGATAGAGTGGAGTCGATTGTTCACCTTTTTCAAAAATTGCCTGCTGAATTTTAGGGTCATCCACAATAATCGGACCCATCATTTTAGGAAACATCGGGCGATCATGAAGGGGAATAACCAGCAATGTTTCCGGGAGCAAATCTTTTGATACTACCAATGACTTATCCGATCCTTCCTCAACTACCTCATCTTCTGGAGAATCGATTCCATCCGGGGTTAAAACAGTCGTTTTTTCATCCATGCATATTTCTCCTAAAAGTATATTATACTAGCGAAAACGCTAAGAATTACAGTCAACGATAACCGGCGGACAACTACATAAGTCTATGAGTCGGGTGACGCATTCACTTATTTTTAAATACAATTCCAGATGTTTAAAAGTCAAGGCAATTGTCCGGCTTCTCCTTGCAAACAGAAGTAATCATTGCTGAGTGAATTGGGTAGTGCTGCACCGTAAATAATAGACGAAATACGTTATGATTTAAAATTGTTACCAATGCGCATCAGTTCCCTCCTACTGACATCCAACAAGTTACAGGATCAAAAAACACCGCTCACACCTGCTGCATCACGCCAACAGCAACACCGACCGATCATAAAACAGTATAGACTGAAATATCATTTCTACCGAATGATAAAATCGTCTATTCCGCTCGCTAAACATTCCTTTTTTCAGTATCATGATAACTCTATACAATGTTTACCGACTTCGTTTAAGGCCAGGCCAATAACGTCTGCTACAAAGCGCATGGTTTAGATACGGCTTTTCTCGAGGTCGTCAAAGTTTCTCACTAATCAAAACGGTCCACCGACACTCATCTCTTTTCCGCTGCGACATGCACAAGAGGACTGCCATGACACACACCAATTGCAGAAAACAACTTACCGTCAATAACACTGATTACACCTATTTTGATATTTATGAGCTTGAGAGGCAGAATGTAGGCAAAATTTCCCGACTCCCATATTCCATCCGTATACTTGTTGAAAACCTGCTCAGAAAGCATGATGGTAGAATAGTGCGGGACGAAGATGTGACAAACATTGCCAACTGGCAGACCAAATATAGCTCACCTTTGGAGATCCCATATCATCCGGCCCGAGTTCTCATGCAGGATTTCACTGGGGTTCCTGCAGTCGTAGATCTTGCCGCCATGCGCGATGCAGTCCGTGATCTTGGCGGAGACCCATCCAAAGTGAATCCGCAAGTCCCTGTCGAGCTGGTCGTTGACCATTCGGTGCAGGTTGATTACTCCGGCACGTTAAACAGCCTGGATCAAAACGTTGCCAAAGAGTATGAACGTAACAGCGAACGTTACATGCTTTTGAAATGGGCCCAGAAAAGTTTTGACAATTTCAAGGTAGTGCCGCCTAACTCAGGGATCTGTCATCAGGTTAACCTCGAACATCTGGGCAGAGTTGTCATTTCCACATCTGACGACGAAGGAGTATATGCCTACCCTGACACCGTAGTTGGTCTCGATTCACACACTCCGATGATCAATGCAATAGGTGTAATGGGCTGGGGAGTAGGCGGTATTGAAGCAGAAGCGGTGATGCTTGGGCAGCCCTACTATATGTCGATTCCGGAGGTGATAGGTGTACGCCTGACGGGCAGTCTGCAACCAGGAGTTACCGCCACTGATATGGTGCTCACTATCACCGAGATGCTCAGAAAATTCAAAGTTGTCGAAAAATTCGTTGAATTCTTTGGCCCAGGGCTCGCCAATCTTTCCATCCCCGACAGGGCAACTGTTTCCAACATGACTCCCGAATATGGTGCAACTCTCGGTTTTTTCCCCGTTGATGCCAAGACACTAACTTATTTGGAAACCACTGGAAGATCAGAACAGGCTGCTCTTACTGAGGCATATAACAAAGCGAACGGTCTCTACTATGAAGGCGAAGAACAGATCGAGTACACTGCCCGACTCGAGCTCGACCTCTCCATCGTCGAGCCTTCTCTCGCCGGTCCATCTCGCCCACAGGATCGCATAACTCTCTCGGGTATGAAGCACGCTTTTAACGAGAGTATAGGCACTAACGACAAAAATAATCAGAGTGGTCATGACAGAACAGCCGACATTACTCTCCATGGCAAGCCGGAGAAAATCACTGACGGCAGTATCGTAATTGCTGCTATAACCTCCTGCACCAACACCTCTAACCCATACGTGCTTATGGGAGCAGGTCTCATGGCACAACGAGCTGTCGAAAAAGGGCTCAAAGTACCCGGTTACGTCAAGACCTCCTTTGCCCCAGGTTCAAGGGTGGTAAGCAGCTATCTCGAAGCAGCGGGCCTCATGCCCTATTTTGAGGCTCTTGGTTTTCATATTACCGCTTTCGGATGTACCACCTGTATTGGCAACAGTGGCCCTTTGAACCCGGTTATAGAGAACACCATCAAAGAGAATGATCTCAACGTTGCAGCTGTGCTTTCCGGAAACCGTAACTTCGAAGCCCGGATTCACCAGATGATTAAGTCCAACTATCTTGCTTCACCAATGCTGGTCATGGCCTTTGCACTGGCTGGTAGGGTCAACATTGATCTTTCCACGGAACCGGTTGGTTTAGACCCCAACGATCAACCGGTTTACTTAAAGGATCTATGGCCAACTGAAGAGGAAATTGAAAATCTTGTCAAAACCCATGTCACCAAGGAGAGCTTTGCCCTTCAGTACAGTAAGATTTTTGCAGGAGATGAATTCTGGGATAAACTTGAAATAGCGGAAAGCACCACCTACAATTGGGATGCAAAGTCCACCTACATTAAAAAGCCGCCCTATTTTGATGGTTTCACTCAGGAACCGGTACATCCCGGCAATATCACTCAGGCGAGGCCATTTCTGCTACTAGGAGAAAGTGTCACTACCGACCATATTTCACCAGCTGGCGCTATACCTGTGAACTATCCTGCTGGTAACTACCTCATTAGTAATGGTGTCACGAGTGAGGAGTTCAACTCTTACGGATCTCGCAGGGGCAACCATGAAGTGATGATGCGGGGAACCTTTGGAAACATCCGCATTAAAAACCTGATGGTTGCTCCCAAAGAGGGCAGTTTCACCTTAAAACAGCCTGAAGGTGAAGAGATGTTCAATTATGAGGCGGCAATGAAATATCGGGACGAAGGAGTTCCACTGGTAGTATTGGCTGGCAAAGAATACGGTACCGGTTCCTCACGTGACTGGGCTGCCAAAGGTAGCATGCTCCTTGGAGTCAAGGCTGTCATTGCAGAATCCTATGAGCGTATCCACCGTAATAATCTGGTGGGTATGGGTGTATTACCACTGATTTTCACACCGGGTGAATCGATAACCACACATGGTTTACGAGGTGATGAGATGTTTTTTATTGAGGGATTGGAGGATATGGTTCCCCAGAAAAAACTACTGGTCAAAGCCATCTCTCCAAACAACGAGGAGAAGTCATTTGAGGTCATATCCCGACTTGATACTGAAGTAGATGTCATCTACTTTGAGCACGGCGGCATATTGCCCTATGTGTTACGCCAGATGATGACTCAATAAAAAAACAAAAAGGGGTATCAGCCTTACTATGGTTTGGCTGATACCCCTTGTCTTATTTCCCTATTACAGAGGAAAAAAAATTACATCACTCGGCCTTGTTCAATAAGGGAAGTAGTTCCGGTTTTCGTTTTCCAATCAATTCAGCCAACCGTTTCGATAGCTCCATCTCTGGGTTAGACTTTACAAAATCAAAAGCTTTAATGTAATTCTTATCAACCAATGCCTGCAACATCTGATCAGCATGTGGATGATCAGATGCCACTTCCAGAATAAAAATAATAGCATCTGGCATTAACTTACCTACATGTTCCTCCGGTATGGAATAAATTCCCTGGAAAATAGCACCAACCTGTGGATGATCCATCCGTTCATGCAGGAGCAGAGTGGCAATATTGGGGTCATGCTCAAACATGGCCTGTATAACTATTTTAACACACGGATGATCTACATTGCTTTCCACAAAATCATACGCATTAGCAAGATTCTTCTCTGCCAGTGCAGTAGCCAGACCATTCTTTTCGGGGTGATCTGGAATAGTTTCAAGTATGTAGGCAACAACATCAGACCGAAGTTCACGGATATAATCCGGTTCCAGTTTGCGCATACCGTTAATAATAGAACGTGCACCCGGATGATCGGGCATCCGCTGCAGAACCTTAATGGCACTGGGGTACGTCAATCCTTTCAGGGTCTCGTTGGTTGTGGTGTACATTTCTTCTTTCACTTTTGCCACATAATCAGAATCAGGGTATTTTTCCATAAAGGCAAAGGCCCGATCAAAATCCCAGCCGGTAATTTTCCCAGGATCCTGCTTGATCGAAGAATACTCCTCAACGATATCCATTGATTCAGAATGACTGCCATTTCCCTCCAAAGGTACTGTTTGCATCTGCTCTTTTTCACTTTTGGAAAGCTTACTTTTTAATCTTCTGAAAAGTCCACCACCTTTCTTTGTTTCGTTCTTTTCCATGGTCACCCGGATTTATTAATAAATGAATAGAGTAGCAACTTGCCCCAGACAGATGACGCTGTCAGGAAAAATCCTGAATTGCATTTGGCCATACGGTAATCAGGTGGGCAACTCCATGCCAAACACATGCATCTGTTGCAAATAAGTATAATGCGCAGTCTGCCGCTATCGCAACCGAAATCGGTATAAACCTTTAATTATTGTTCAATATTATTGATACAACAGAGTCAGCCTAACGGATTAAGCACTCCAGGGACCGGAAATTTCGAGATTTAGCGGAAGACTTTAGATACCACCACACCATGGAACTAAGGCATATTGGAGGGTGAACTCCCCGGAGGATTTACTCAGGAGGGTTAATTAGAATCGTTTTTTTGCACATTCCCCACACCTATGATGCACCCATCTTTCCTACTTCCCAGATGGATGGCAATGTGTACTCTCGGTACAGGGCTATAACTGTACAAAATATTCAGGCTGAATTTGTGATTTGTCTAGAGACCTGACAATTTCGCTGCTAATTTTAAGTGTCGACAAGAAAATATTGCAGAACATAGTCGTCTCTGCACAATAGAGTGACATTTAGTCGCAGGTTGCAACCAGTGATGTCGTGATATCGTTGTAGTAACCCTATTTTTATAAAGGGGGGCTTAAGCACAGCATGTTTTACGGAACTTATTACTCTACAATTCTCCAAATTTGAATGAAAGTAGTACCAATGTCATCTACTTTCCTGCAGAAGCGTCACGTTTTCTACTCGATTGTAACGTGGTATCTTGCACCTTGCGTATCCGACCAACTCTGCGCGAAAGGAAACTATCAATCATCCAGTTGCTTCATAATGACCATCCTTTTCTTGCAGGACTATCAAAAGGCTCATCTCTGTCCTTTCACAACTAAGGCACAGGTTCCCACAGGTAAGCTCAAACTAAAGGTTACTGTTTCGGTGTTAGGTTTTGAGAACTGTCTACATTTCTGGATTTAGGACACACCTGAAAGTTGACCTCACCTGGATCAGCTGGCATTAACATAACACTTATAACTCAATGTAATTTGGTTCATTCTGACTTATCCCTATTTTCAGCGAGTTCTTTGCGGAGTCAAAGGATTTTGTGAAAATACCGTTCTGTTCTACGATTTTCTTCTCGGTTTGCCTGATGACAATTCACCCACACATCCTACTTTATACAATTATCGATCAGGGATTCCAGTAGGCCGAACAGCTTGCCGAGCTGGTGGAGGCCTGTGTATACTATATTTTTGACTACGCTACACAGCAGGGCACACATAACTCCCTAAAATTACACTTTAGATTTCAGAAAACCTAAATGAAGATCTAAGCCACCACTCCGCAGTATAGACAATTGTAGTATTTTTCTATTTGACAAAATTCTTAAACTTTGATTTATACATATTAGAACGAACGTTCGTTTTAATCATTTAAAGAAGGAATTTCCATGAACGAAACAGCTACAATTGACCGAAAAGAGCAAATACTGTCTGTTGCGTTACGGCTCTTTTCTGAGCGTGGCTACTTCAATACTTCTGTCCATGATATCCAGAAACAGGCAAAGGTCAGCATCGGTTCGATTTATCATCATTTCGGAAACAAAGAGGCTATCGCCAAAGCAATCTTTACTCACATAGAAAGCAGTATGAACGATGTGATTTCTGCCATCATGACAACACATTCAACAGCCCATGACCGCTGCAAAGCAGTTATAACATACCTTTTTGATATTACAGAACAGCAACCAGATACCGTGCATTATATGCTATATGCCAAGCATCAGGAGTTCATGCCCGAAGAGAAACCCGTATGCTCATCACGGCCTTTTACACTTATGAAAAATATTGTCATCAAAGGCATTGAAGATGGGGCCATACGAAATATAGATCCAAACGTTGCGGCAGTAACAATTTTTGGAGGAGCAATTCGACTTATTTTTCTTCGTCTGGACAATGCTCTTGATAACCCTCTCCCAACATACCTGGAAGATTGCTGGGATTGTGCATGGAGAGGTGTAGCTATCTGATTTTTTTGAAAGTCCCTAGAACGAATGTTCGTTCTGTACTTTAAGGAGAAACGTATGAAAGTATCAATGATCAAATCACTTATCACCCTGCTCGCTTGTATATGGTTTAGCCAGGCAACCCTCGCCTATTCCAACCAATACGACGATAGCGAGGCGCTCAACGGAGTCAACAATCCGAAAACACTATTCGATATTAACCTCACGACGCCAAAGAAACTCGAATTATACCTGAGTGTTATCAAAATGACCTATGACGATATCAGTCGGCAGGGTCATAAACCGGACATGGTTTTAGCATTTCGCGGGGGATCTGTCAGGTTGATCAACAGTGAAACCTGGTCCTTTTCCGAAGAAGATCAGCTAAGTCTCAAGAAATCGGCAGCTCTCATAGATAACCTCGTTCAACTTGGTATCATGATAGAAGCATGTTCAATAGCAACTAGCCTGTTCAAGGTAGACAACAATACTTTGTTGCCAGGAATCAATGTAGTCGGCAATACCTTTGTTTCCTTGACCGGCTATCAGAATAAAGGGTACGCCCTGGTACCAATTCAATAAAAATCATTTAAACAGCGAGAAAGGCGATGCGTCACAGATCAGATCTTATACGTAAAATTGATTCCTTAGCACTTGCTGCATTCCTGCTCTTCTTTATGGCTCTCCCAGCTTTAAGTAATGAAGCTGCTATCACACAGTTGTCTGATACAACATTTCAGGAAACTTCAAGTAATAGAACATGGCATCTGCAGCGCTCCAAAAGATTCAAAACGGCAGATGATGCAATCGGTTATTTGGAGAATTTAAACCAGGGAGAATTCAACGATTGGCGGCTTCCCACCAAGAACGAGCTCTTTGAACTGTTCTCGATTTTCGATTTAAAACAATACGGTACAGTAAAAATTAGACTGGAGGGAACCTACTGGCTAACAGACGATAAAAGAAAGGTATATGCTGGAGCCTGGGAAATCGGCGACCAATGTGGTCCGTCCCGGACGTTTTATACAGGTAAAGCAGGTTATGTAAGGGCGGTTCGCCCATAACTATTAAACAGAACTAAGGGAAAAATTATGATGAAAAAAACATTTTTTTTGTATGCTCTGTCTGATGTTTACAGCTACAGGAGTTGTTGCTGAACCGATCACCCCTGATCAAATCCTGAAAAATAAGATCTCTACTGCTAAAGCAAGCATTTAGTCAATTGATAGCGTGACATTGAAAAACTGGATTACTGACGAGGGAACAGAATTCCTACTTCTTGACGTCAGAGAGCCGGGTGAAATATCTGCAGGAAAAATAGAAGCAGATGACTACCTTGCAATCCCTCGCGGTCTGATCGAGATGCAGTTTATCCGAAAAGTAAAAGATCTGAACAAACCTGTAGTTATCTACTGTCTCAAGGGGAGCAGAGGCGCTCTTGCCACCCAGGCTCTGGGTGAACTAGGGTATAAAAACGTATACAACCTGCAAGGTGGCCTGCTCAGTTGGATAGCAGAAGGCCATCCGGTCAGCAACTTTTCCGGTGAATTTCAGCTGGATAACTTCGATTCAAACTTCGATAAAAAAGGTTGATCTCTTTTACTGCCTGAACATGATTCTTCTCGTCATGTTCAGGAGAGTACGGGGTGGAGAACAAGACATTAATTTCTCTATATCTGCTCCAGGTGATCGGATATAGAGCCCTCTCTTTTTTATGAATAGAGTTTACTGACGACCACTTTGCCGCAGTGATGAGTTTCATTGTTCGTTGTGGCTGGGCTATTTGGTCCAGCCATACTGGTTACTTGATTACCTACATTTCTACCGCTGACGATGCAGCGCACTACTAAAAACCTCCTCCCTGGCTGTTTACATGACTGAAGGTGTCCTCAAATTTTGCTTCTAGTCTCTAGGGGTGAGTTTAGGTAGAAAGTTTGTAGATATGTGTAACCTGTAGGAACACACGTTATCGCAACGATAGACACTATTTTTAGTAATTTTAACCATTTAATAACAAGCGTAGGTTAGGACTATTTCTGCATATTCAAACGTAGCCTTGGCCAGTTTTCATGTTCAGAATGTCTTTTGCCATTCATCAATATGTTGTCAGGCATTATAATTGAGACCACAACTGTATCGTGCGATCTCTAGTTGAAGATATGCACCACCACCCGAAGCGATTTGTGGATGATTCTTATTGAGGTGTTGCCTGAGCATCACGGACCAGCGACGAAAGCCTTTGATACAGTAGTACCTGGAAAAGGAAAGGACGATGCGGTTAGGTATCGGGGAAGATTATTATTATTTTATTGTTGACCAGGGCTCAGTAGGTTGCCTACTCCCGCACTTGAGGGGAAGCTGTCGTATACCAGCAGAAGACCACTTATTTGGAATCCATATTTCGGCTGATTTAATCAGAGTGGGCAAATTAATTGGAATGCTGAACGTATATTTTTGGTTTTCTCGCTCTAAAGCGTTTTCAGCATTACGTATTATAACAACAACATGGAAATCGTTTCAGCTGAAAAGAACCTGTACCAATTCGGCATTGGCACAGGTTCTGATTATATGTAATCACTTCATTACATTACCACCTGCGTCAGAAATGGGGAGGGGCATAAGTACCTGATTGTTACTTCAACGCGGAGCGCCCATTGTCAGTTATGGCATATTTACAACGTACCGGGCTATCGACGAGTCCATTTTTCTTTAATGCCGTAATTTTACTGCTGACGACTTTAGACTCAAGGCCAGTAGCTGCTACAATATCTTTTGAACCGCATGGTTTTTCACATTTGGCCATTGCTTCAAGAATTTGCTTCTGCTCGTCGGTGAGAGTATGGGTCTTACATCCACATGCACAACTCATTTCATGTTCTCCTTAGAAGGTCGTTTACGTTGACAGCCAGGGCATATTCCTGCAACCTCCAGCCTATATCCCTGTACGGAATATCCTTTATCGGAATCCCAACTTACAGCCCTGACAGACTCTCGATCAATTTCCAGATTATCTACCCTGTGACATTCCACGCAAAAGATATGATCATGCTCTGCCACGTCATAATCAAAGCGTTTCTGTCGGCCGCTTATTTCTAATTTTGCAATAATTCCTGCTTCAGATAATATTTCCAGATTTCGATAAACCGTTGCGAGACTAATCCTAGGCATCTTTTTCTTTACCCGCTCATACAGGTCATCAGCAGTAAGATGTTCCTTACTTTTTCGAAGTTCCTGAAGAATTATCTCTCGCTGGTTTGTCATTCGGAGCTGCATAGGATTCCCTTTATTGATAATCATTACTACTTGTAAACAATAATCCTTTAGGGGTCAATATTTTTTTGGTCTCGCGATTTCCTGTGATTACATTGATCTTTTATTTATATCTTTTGACATATATATTTTTTAATGATTATTTCTTTATATATGTGTCTCATTTTACATTGAAATTTGTGGAATAACTCATATATATTCACCCCGACTGACAACAAGGTCCACCTAACAGGGCCCACACTATTCTGGCTATCAATGACAATTACCACAGACCCTTTACTTGAAATTCGGAATCTTCATAAAAGATATAACGAAACGGTTGCTGTAAAAGACGTCTCATTTTCTGTTGCACATGGTATCTGCTTTGGTCTGCTCGGCCCTAATGGTGCTGGAAAGACAACAACTATGGAGATAGTTGAGGATATAGCGCCACCAACCTCAGGTCAGATCCGGTATAAAGGTTCATCCCGCTCAACGTCTTTCAGGGAAGAAGTTGGTATTCAGTTCCAGCATACCTCTCTACTCAGTTTTCTGACAGTGGAAGAGACCCTGCTGGCCTTTAGCAAACTCTTTACTCATCCTGTCGCCATTGAGTCACTTATTGAGCGTTGTGAACTTGGCGCAATCCGTAAACGTAAAAACACAAACCTCTCCGGTGGCCAATTACAGCGACTGATGCTCGCTCTTGCACTCATAAATAATCCGGAACTCATTTTTCTTGATGAACCTTCAACCGGTCTCGACCCGCAATCCCGTCATAACCTCTGGCAGATTGTTAAACAGATCAAACGTGAAGGCAAAACAATCATACTCACCACCCACTCCATGGAAGAAGCGCATTACCTCTGTGACGAAATTGCAATAATGGATAAAGGATTAATTATTGCTCAGGGCACGCCAGATCAGCTTATCCAAACTCACTGTCGTACCTCGACCCTCAGCCTACCAGCCACTGCGCTGAGTGATTTTTCAGGAAGCCCCGAACTTCGCTGGGAACTCAAAGGCGACCAAGCAGTTATTTCTACAGACAGCATCGATGAGACAATACAGACACTGACAGCCAGCGCGATTCAGTTAACGGGAATGAGCATCCACAACCCAACTCTCGAAGACGTCTTTCTTCACCTGACTGGCAGAACTTTACGCGATTAAAATCATTATGAAACTACCAAGCAGTCAACGCATATGGGCAATGTTTATTGCTCGGAATCACGAGTTTTTCAGGGATAAAGCTGCATTTGGCTGGAATTTTCTCTTTCCATTTCTGCTCATCCTTGGTCTCGGGATGGTCTTTAATGGCAAAGACGTCACACAGTTTAAGGTAGGGGTGTTTCCTGTCACCACCGAATCTGTAACATTCGCAAAAACCACAATACCATCTGCATTTCAGGATGATGCGCATATCATCTTCATTCCGTTTTCGGATCGTCAGACGGGAGAACTCAAACTGCGTCAACATAAAATTGATCTGCTACTTGACACTCATTCCCCAACCCACGCCTACTGGATAAATGACTCTTCCCCCAGCGGAGCAATTACTGAAAAAATCTATCTCGCCTCTTTTTTTGACGGAAGGAAAATTGCAGATAGAGAAATCATTCAGGGCGAGCAAATCAGATATATCGACTGGCTGTTTCCAGGCATTCTTGCAATGAATATGATGTTTTCAGCATTGTGGGGCGTTGGCTTTGTCATCGTTCGATATCGTAAAAACGGCACGCTAAAACGATTGAAAGCGACACCCTTAACACCTTTTGAATACCTCACGGCCCAGATGCTATCCCGGATATTTCTGCTTATGTTCACGCTCATTGTCGTCTGGCTGGGAGTTGACATGGTGTTTCATTTCCAGATGCAGGGCTCATACCTGTTGTTTCTGTTTATCTTCTTCCTTGGAGGCATCAACCTTTGCTCAATAGGCCTGATTCTTGCCTCCCGTGGTACCAGTGAAGAATTTACCAGCGGTATACTCAATTTTATATCCATGCCAATGATGCTGCTCTCCGAAGTATGGTTTTCACTGGAAGGTTCACCACAATGGGTCATCTTTCTCTCGAATGTATTTCCACTTACCTACCTGCTTCGAGCAGCCCGTAGTATAATGAACGAAGGAGCAACATTGGGTGATGTACAGGGGGAATGTTTTATACTGATAGCGACAACTATCCTGTTTTTATTGATCGCATCAAAAATATTCTCATGGAATAAGTAATCAGAATCGTTAAATAGAAAAAACATAATGGCTATCACAAATAATCAGGGAGAGCTCGCTAACCACGAGATCTCACCCTCTCGTTTTCTACTCAGCAACTAGTTACCAATACTTATGGAACGATTTTCACGTATACAACGCTTACTTGGCGAAGAACGCTTTGCCCGACTTCAATCACGGCGGGTGACTGTTGTAGGGCTTGGTGCCGTAGGCGGCTATGTCGTCGAGGGACTTGCCAGAGCCGGGGTTTCTCATCTGCGTATGGTCGATTTTGACACCATTCAGCCCACCAACATTAATCGTCAGATATTGGCACTCGAATCAACCCTTGGGCAGCCTAAGGCAACCGCAGCCCAAAACAGGGTGCTGCAGATTAACCCGAACTGCGAGGTGGAAGCCATGCCTCTCTTTACAGGAGAAGAGACGCTCAACACCATCCTCACCCCGAAACCCGATCTTCTCATAGACGCTATCGACTCCCTTAACCCTAAGGTGCAACTGCTTGTTAGTGCATATGAGCAGAGGATCCCAACCCTTTCATCTATGGGAGCGGCACTCAGAACAGATCCCACCAAAATAGGCATGGCAGATATCTTCGACACAAACAATTGTCCACTGGCACGACTTGTGCGGAAAAGACTGCGTCGACGAGGTGTGAAACGGGGAATTAGCTGTGTCTATTCCCATGAGAAGGTAGATTTTGACTACACGCAACCAAATGAAGATATCCAAGTCGGGGATACACCCTACTCTGACAGGGGAAGAGAACGGAATGTATTGGGTAGCCTGCCAACTGTTACCGGTATTTTTGGCCTTACTTTGGCCAACCAGGCGATTATGTTACTTTCCTCAAGTGAAGGCCCACAATTCAATGGGAAATAGAGATGATTCGACTATTTATTGCCATTGATATCCCGGAAGATATCCGCATTTTAATGTGTGGAATGGGGGCATCCATTCCGGGTGCTCGACCAGTTCCGACCGAGCAGCTACACCTGACCTTAAAATTTATTGGAGATGTGGAAAACAGCATACTTCCCGATATTCGTGAAGCACTTGCCACTATCGGAAAAGCACCATTTCCCATGTGCCTGAAAGGGGTTGGACATTTCCCCCCCAGAGGAAACCCGAAAGTGCTCTGGGCGGGTGTTACGCCTCTTTCTGAAATAACACTATTACGTAATAGGATTGAAAAGGCGCTGGCGAATATTGGTATCCCAAGGGAAAGCAGAAAGTTCTCACCGCACATCACCCTCGCTCGACTGAAAAGCAGTCCACTAAACAGGGTCACGCAATTCCTGGCTGGTAACAGTCTTTTCGAAACACCTCTCTTCACTATCAACACATTCCATCTCTACTCCAGTACTCTCTCACCCCGAGGTGCTACACATACTCTATTGGAGAGTTATCCTCTAACCTGAACAGTCCGGAACAATCCGAAGGGAGAAATTGGGCCTAGCTGTCTTTTACGATGCCGGTTCTGGACGAGTACTGCAGTACCAGCATAGCCAGCAAAACAATTCCCACACCAGGAAGAACAGAAATTGGAGGCAAGCCGTGCCCCAATACCAGATCAATTATCAGCACCAGGCCAGGATAGAGATAGGAGTAGGCCATTGCCCTGGTTGGCCCGATATGCGGCACACAATACTGGGTGAGGAAGAACGTTATTACTGTAGTAAAAATTGCCAGATAGAGGATACCTGACCAGGTTTGCAGGGCAACCTGCGACCAATCCACGGAGAAGATTTTCGTTCCACTAAACAGGATAAGCCATACACTGCCGGTGACGAGTACCCAAAACGTCATTAGCAGCATCGACTCGCCCCTGTGCAGTAATTTTATTAAAGGCGTATACAACCCCATGCAAAAGCAGCCAGCCAGGAAAATCACATCACCTCTGTTCCACTCCATACCAAGCAACAGTGCCAGGTCACCACGGAATATCACCCATACAGCACCAATCATGCCAATAACGAGGGCTGCCAGTTGTGGGCGTCGTAATTGCTCCCGCACCAGCACCATGGCGTATATTCCAGATATTGAGGGCACCAGGGTAAAGATCACACTGGTATTGAGGGCGGTGGTAAATCTAAGAGCAAGAAACATGCACCAAAAAAAGATTACCAGAAAGCCACTGATGATCGAACATCGCCCAACAAATGACCAGGATACCTGCAGTCCATAACGCACGTGGACAATCGGCGCAAGAATGACACTGGCCAGAGTAAATCGGAGAAGTGTCAGCACTGCCGGATCAAGATCTTTTGCAATTGCCGCCCCAACTGTAAACGAAGTGGAAACAAGCGTTGCGCAAAGAATCATCAACAAATGAACATGTAGACCGGGTTGTGGTTTTCTCACCTCTGAATGCGCCACAATCCTCCCGGGAGAAAGAAGCCCTCCAAATGCACCAAAGATAACCCCACACTCATTACTGTCCTGCTACCCAAAGATATATCCATTACTATCTTATACATCTTGGGAAGATTTCTCGACACCGGTCTTAACATGACCAAAGGTTGCCATGGCAGTAGCCACCATACTGCTCATGTCGGTAAGGTTCCCGGGGACGATCATGGTGTTATTCTCTTTAGCCAATTTACCAAACTCATCCAGATACTTCTTGGCTACTTCAAGACTGGCAGCATCCCTGCCACCTGGTTCCGACAGAGCTCCTGCAACCTTGCGAATACCCTCAGCTGTTGCATCCGCAACGCGTAGAATCTCCTGGGCTCGACCTTCTGCCTCATTGATACGCTTCATTTTCTCTCCTTCTGAAAGAGAGATCGCCTCAGCCTTATCACCTTCCGCTTTATTCATGATAGCCTGTTGTTCACCTTCAGAGCGGGCAATTTCAGCACGTTTTTCCCTCTCGGCCTTCATCTGTTTTTCCATGGCCTCAAGTACAGTCCTTGGAGGCTGGATATCTTTTATCTCATAGCGAAGAACCTTCACACCCCAATTGGAAGCAGCTTCATCCAACGCATCAACCACCTGACCGTTCAGGGTCTCACGCGCCTCAAAAGTTGAATCGAGTGTGATTTTTCCGATAGCGGATCGCAAGCTGGTCTGGGCAAGCTGTGAAGCTGCGAAATGATAATCCTGAATACCATATGCCGACTGCATAGAGTTCATGACCTGCAGGTAGAGGATTCCATCCACCTCAAGGGTGACGTTATCTGCAGTAATACAGGTTTGAGCCGGGATATCGATGGGCTCTTCTTTTAGTGAACGCCGATAGGCTACTTTGTCTAGAAATGGAATGAGAATATGAAAACCCGCCTCCAGTGTTGTTCTATATTTACCAAGCCGCTCAATAACAAATTCAGATCGCTGCGGTACCACAACAGCAGTCTTAATGAGAATAACCAGTACCAGAACGAGCAGAAATACCAGAGCAATCATATTATTTTCCATGGCTTTCTCCCTGTAAAAAACTTCTTATGTAATATATTTGACGATTGCAGAAGCAATCTCTATGCAAAAGAACTCTGCGCTTTCTTTTAAAAACTATCGAGACATCACAGTTCCGCTTCAGCCACCCGTTTCACCTGCATAATCATTCCATCCTGCTCTATAATTTCTGCAACTTCTCCGGCTTCAATTTTCCTATCAGCCCTGGCCCGCCAGGTAGTTCCGGAGTACTTAACCTTTCCCTCGGCAGGGGGAATGATATCGCTGACAACAACTACCCGAACGCCTGGCTCTGCCATAACCCGGTCTTCTCCTGCACCGGTTGCCCTTCCGGAAAAGGCTTTTTTTACAAACCTCCGTAACATCAGTAACGAAATAAGAGAGGCAACAATAAACACCAGCATCTGGCCATTTAAACTCAGAGGGTATAACCAGCTGAGTACGGCCGTCAACCATGCACCGACAGCAAAGAAAAACAGTACAAACCCCGGCATGGAAAGCTCAAGAAGGAAAAACACTACACCAGCAAGGAACCAGAGCAGACTCGGCGTATTAAGTTCCATATCAGATATCCCATTACACAAAAGAAAGAAAAAAGAGACCAGAGCAATTTCTCTGTACCTCTTACATTATGCATCTTAAATTGTGTTCGTCAGCTCTTTTTCTTTGTATAAAAAAGATAATTGTACACAACCCCACAGAGTATTACCGACATTGGCCCGGTCCAGATAAGGCCAATCCCCAACGGAAGAGCGGAAATTCCAACAATAAGCAATATGATTATATAAAGACCGAAAATCTTCCACCATACTTTATGAATGGCCTTGCGGGATGTCTCCATGGCCTCCCAGGGTGACATCTTTTTATCGATAATCAATGGAAAACAGAGAAGGTAACCAATCATCAGATACACTCCTGGAAGAATAAGCAGCATAAAACCAATAATAATCAGTGCTCCCTGCAGGAATCCTGCAACAAGTATCTTACCCGCCATATCAAAGCCACTGAACACATCTTTCCAGGCTACCACCCTGCCAGTGGCCCGCTTTACCCCCATAAACATAAGGCCAGCTGTAAAAAGTATGGACATGGCAGAATTTATAATTTGTCCAGCCATATTGAGCAAGCCAACCTCACTTGCTCCTGTATTGCTTATCAGCATGTCCAGGACACCAATCAATACTGCCGAAAAACCATAAGTGATCAGGAGCCCTCCCAAGATTGGTCCCTTCACACCACTGGTCAGATCCCATGCTTTACTCAGTGCCTGACCAACAGTAAACTGTCGTTCTCTATACGCCGGTTCTTCAACGATTTCTGACGAGGATAACTCTTCATCAGGTTCTTTATGTGCTCCCTCACCAACTACGACAGCACCTCCTGCACCGGCCTCCAAAGGAGGTGGCTGGGGACTTTCATCTAAAACAGCACCCTCTGGCTTGTCAGTGATCTCGCTTTCAGCAGTTTCTGCAATTCGCTCTGGGACTACTTCTGGAGCAGACTGGTCCACAACTTCTGCTACTGATTTTCCCGTCTCAGGCACTTCTGGTAGTTCAGTAGCTGCAGCTGGCCTCTCCGGCTCTACGGTATCTGGTGCAGAGCTATTGTTAGCCATATCAGGCATCGTATCTTGCGGTACCTCTAATTCTTGCCCGGCTGTAAACAGTTCCTTACATTTTGGACATTGAATTTTTCTGCCAGCAAATTTATCGTCCAGCGAGCCTTTCACCCCACAATGGGGACAATGTATTCTCATAACAGACCTCCGTTCAATGCCAGTTATGCTGACAAATTTCGAATCTCTCCGGCTATTAGCTCATTTCCTGAAACAGAAATTTTGCTTTCACATAACGAATCAGGCAAACAGCTACCAAAGATAGAATAGCAGGCAGTATTGACAAACCACCTCCCACACATGTATAGTTTTTATTGATATCTAATAAAACATTCAGTAATTACAATATATTTCTCACTCACCATATACCGCCGGTAAAACCTATGAAAGTCATCCTGATTGCTGTAATGGCAACCAACCGGGTAATTGGCCGTGACAATACTATCCCCTGGCACATCCCCGAAGAGTTACGTTTTTTTAAAAGAACAACGATGGGATACCCTGTCATCATGGGTCGCCTTACCTATGAGTCGTTGAGAGGCCCACTGCCAGGCAGGCAAAATATTGTGATTAGCCGCAATCCCGACTACAATCGTGAAGGTATTGATAATGTCACCTCACTTGAGCAGGCACTGTCAACTGTTCACGACTGGGATCAGGTGTTCATCTTGGGAGGGAGCCAGATTTTTATAAAGGCGATGCCCCTGGCTGATAACATCATCCTCTCTGTTCTAGACAGAGAAGTTGAAGGAGATATCTACTTTCCTGATTTTTCGGATGAAAATTTCCAGGAAATAGCCCAGGAACGCCATGAGGAAGGAAAAGAACCATTCACCGTATACTATTATAAACGTATTCCTCCAGCGGCATAGTTTCCGCAACATTAACGATGTCAGGAAAATATACTCCAAAACGATTGGTGATATAACTTTTTGACTACCACCTATCGTTTCAAAGTTTTTACGTACTACTCGGTCAGCTCAGGGAAACTCGCTTTGTGCGGTGCAATTGCAGCACCCAGCCACCCAATCGTCTCACCAAGGTTTTTCATATTCCGTAACCCTTCCTCGTCACCCTTAACATCGCCTTTATCACGCCCTATACCTAGATTCCAGTACGTTGAACCGGGCACAATCATCTGACTCATCAGGAACATATGATTGATTGTATCATACACATGGGTTGCCCCAGCACGGCGAACCGCTACTACAGCAGCTCCGATCTTTCCTCTGAAAACACGACCATTGGCCAGGGCAACATAACCAGAGCGGTCGAGAAGGGCCTTCATCTCAGAACTGACATCCGTAAAATAGGTAGGAGACCCTAAAATAAGCGCATCAGCTTTAACCATTTTTGCCATTATCTCATTAAATATATCTTTATCGATAACACACTGCATATTCTGCTTTTCACGACATTTTCCACAGGCCAGACAACCACGAATAGCCTTCCCTCCCACCTGAACATATTCCACATCCCAGCCCGCCTGTTCGAGTGGCTCCAAAACATTCTTTAACAATATTTCAGTATTACCACCTTTTCTCGGACTTCCACAAATGGCTAATGCATACATAATTTCACCCTATCAGTACTCGTTAGGTTTATTGTCGATATACGATTTTCTGTCAAATAGTACAGCAAAGATGGAGTATAAATTGTACACCTCTAACATACAAGTACTGTCTTTTCAGGCTCGTACTTATAGGAAAAAGAGTTTTGGAGTTATTGCAATGCCAAATTAGACGATAAACTATACAAATACCTTTTGAGCTGAGCCTGCAGATGACAGACAGGAAGCCAAAGTCAGTACACCGTTCACAGTTGTAAAATCAGAACCCAATAAGCGATAGAAGAACATCACTTTAAGCAGTTCCATAGTCAGTATATGCACACCGCCAAACTCTTCCTCTTGTACAGTCGATCGTTCACCTTCGTTGCTTTTTTTTTACATACCCCCTCAATAAAAATCACCAGATTGGCCTGTTGAGAAGTGAGATTACCTGCAATTGAAATTATATTTCACTTCAGCCTATTCAGGTTTTAATCAAACAAACCTAACACTTGGAATCGCGACTGTCACTCCGTAACATACCACTTTGTGGTGAATTTTACCCTGTGATTACAGCTTGTTACACAGCGTGGTACAATCTTTTTTTGCTTGCACTCACTACCATGGAGTGGTACACGTGAATTGTGCATAAGAAAATAACGCACCTCAGTATCAGGTATCGGCACCCTCTCTCGGGAGGGATTTTCAGCAGCATCTCACGTTTTTTCTGCAATCAAGCTTTACCAAGCGGCAAGCAGTAAACAGGAGGCCCAAATGAGCAACCCAAGCTATAACATTGAAGTGAATGGCAAAGAGTATTCGTTAACAGATCAACACCAACTCTCGGACACGGAAGCCTGGGACACCGATATCCTAAACTGGTTAGCGGAAAAAGCTGATGTACAACTACAGCAAGAACACCATACTGCACTGGAGTACATCCGAGAAACATATAAAAGCCGTCAGCGTCACCCCGTCGTGCGCCTGGTTGCAGCTCACCTGGCAGAAAAACATGGCCCGGAGAAAGGTACTCCTCAGTATTTCTATAACCTGTTCCCAAAAGGCGTTCAGCAGGCCAGCATCCTGGCCGGAGTTCCGGTTAAGGAGCTGTGTTTTTAGATAATTTCGTGCATAAACGCCTCCCTGCAAAGAGATATGCTTGCCGGGAGGCGCTCGTATATTATACACGCTCAGCCAAAGATAAAGCCGTCCTTCATTTTTTTATCTCTTTCGCCTTCATTTCTTCCCGTGATTTAGCTACAATAGAATTGAACACTAAATCCACATCTTTACTGCACGACAGCAACATCATTATCATCCGCACCATGTAAGTGAGGGAACCGGTTTCCCTGGTTGATTCCCTATTTTTATACAAGCCACGGTTACAAGCCGGTTCAGCAGGCACCACAACTTAACACCTGCAAAGGAGGAATTGGTATGTCTGAAAGTGTATACAAAGTAATCGATTTGATAGGGTCCAGCTCTACTTCCTGGGAGAAGGCTGCCCAAAATGCCGTTGAGTCGGCAGGGCTAAGCATCAGGGATCTGCGTATTGCTGAAGTTACAAAGCTTGACATGAAATTAGATGGCAACAAGGGACTGTGTTACCGGGCCCGGCTACAGATCTCGTTCAAAATCGTTTCCGACTAACATGCGGAACGTTGTGGGGGGAACCTGGGTGAACCAGACTTTCCCCACAACCTCCACACACGCCATACATTATTACATCTACACGTTTATTCAGCATGATCGGGCTATCTCCTCCACCCTTTGCCTGCAGCTAGTACTGGCAGAGCAATGATAAACATGGTAAGAGAGTTTTGCGTTGCTTTCGTTGCTTCTATTGTATATTCATGCCTGCCAGGTAAGGCTGCCAGCCCCATACAGCTTTACACAAAATAGGCTCATTGCAACATCCTCTTTTACCCTTGCGGCACGACCTTGAAACTTTCCACCCAGGCCAAAGGACTACTTATTACCACAACTGGTGTAATTGCAATTTCACCAGATACTTTGCTGGTGCGGTTACTCGAACTGGAAAAATGGTCCCTTATTTTTTATCGCGGGATTATAATTGCTATCTGCCTGACGCTCTTAACCTGGGCATTTCATGGTAAGGATACTCCTCAGCAATTTCGTCGGATTGGCTTTGCCGGACTCTCTATTGCAGTACTCTTTTCAGCCAGCACCATCTGCTTTGTCCTTTCCCTATACTTCACGAGTGTTGCGAACACACTCATTATTGTCAGCGCCTCTTCGATGTTTGCAGCTCTTTACAGCAGATTGTTTCTGTTTGAGTTAATTCCAGTACGGACAATGGTGACCATGGTAGTAGTTATAGGTTCCATTGCCTATATTGTCTCTGACAGCCTGGGTGGAGGTTCATTGAAAGGAGATATGCTGGCGGTACTTTCCTCCATGTTTATCGCAGGTGCATTCACGATAACAAGGCGTACCAGATCCTGTAATATGATCCCCGCAACAGCGTTGAGTGGTCTACTCTCGGCATTTGTTGCCTTTTTCCCTGCAACATTTACTCTTCTTGCTCCACGTTCTATTCTTCTCATGCTTGCTCTTGGCATTGCTCTCGCCACAGCTTTTGCCCTGCTCACTCTTGGCCCACGCTATATTTCTGCACCTGAAGTAAGTCTGCTTATGCCGCTTGAAACAATTCTCGGGCCGCTCTTTATTTGGCTGGTTATTGGTGAAAGACCCGCAAACGCGGCACTTATTGGTGGTACTATTGTCATAACCGCCCTGACTGTACATTCTATACTTGGACTCCGTAGCCAGGCCAGGTCTATGGAGTAATAATATATTAGCCGTTATACAACATACCTTACAAAAGCCACCAGGCCCATCCCTGTAGCAACCGTGCCAAAAAAACTTTTAAAATACCAAGCGACTAAAAATGTTGGGATGGCTGCTATCAAGTAGATATTGTCCCCCCCCAGATCGAGCTGCCCTTCAGGGCAAATCAGGCCTGGAGCAAGTAAAGCAGCAAGTACTGTAGCCGGCACAAAGCTGAGCCAGCGTGAAATCCACGGAGCGAGATTCCGTCCTGAAAGAAGCAACATAGGCAGGACCCTGGGCAAATAAGTCACCACCCCCATACCGACAATGGTCAGGAAGACGAGCGATTCATCCATTGTTCAACTCCCAGGCCGACTGTAGAGGCAATCACAGTCGCGGCAATAACATGTGATTGACTAAATCCATTAAGAAAAAGTAGCACAGAAAGCATTCCTGCCAGCACAGCCATTACCAGGTAGACAGGCTTTACAACCTGCGGTACCAAAAGCGCTATGAACATAGCGGGTAAGGCGTAATCCAGACCTACCGGGCGCACATCAGCAATCTGCCCTCCTGCCAGATAACCAATCAAGCTTCCTATAACCCATGAAGATTGAGCTGTAATATTTACACCAAATGTTTCGGCAATGGGCGGGTGATCCTTGCTCATGCGCATAGAATGCAATGCAAACGTCTCATCTGTGAGCTCATAGCCAAATAGGGCAATTTGCCACTTCTTCCATCCTTTCAATTTTGGTGCAAGCGCTGCAGACATCAGCAAATGCCGCAAGTTGACCACAAAAGTAGTGATAATCAGTGCAATAGGGCCAACTCCTGCACCAAACAATCCTGCACCAATGAGTTGGGCACTACCAGCAAAGACAATTATCGACATGCCAACGGCATTGAGAAATCCCAGCCCACTCTTTTGAGCCAACACACCATAGGCAAAACCTACAGGAATATAGCCCAACACAATGGGTACAGCCTGCTTTACGCCGTTGAAGAAAGATGAAGACATCTGTATACGTTTTCCTTTGTAGTAAAAATCTACTTTATCAGATTATTCCACGCACTAACTCATACAAAATAAAACATATTTCAAGAGGAAAAAAACAGATACAGTTTTTGTATTATTCGACCGTAACAGATTCCATGTATCCTGTTAAAAAACGGGGATTCTTTAACCCGGATGTGGTAAAGATAGATGCTAAAACAAACTGGCAGAGCTAATTATACCTGCCTTAACTCCTGACATCACAACCTTTATCATAATGACAGCCATGAAGGAACTCTCGTCACCATTTACCTTTTTTTACAAATATATTTTCATTCTTATCTGGATTCTCGGATTTGGCATGGGCACGTATGAAATACTTTTGGCAGGCCCTGACAACCCGCGATGGGCTCAGTACATAACTATCTGGATAGTTTTTGCCGTTTTCATCTTCTTTTCCAGTGGGAATGTGAAAAAGGTCACAATGAGTAACAAGAAAATTCAGATTTCTAATTTCTTACGAACTGAAGAAATTGACATAAAAGATGTAGAGTCAGTAGATGGGTCAAGCTACTTGAGCCCCCGACTGGTCTGGTTCAATCTGAAAAATCCGTGCAGCTTTGGCACAAAAATTTCTTTTATTCCTGCCATTAGAAAGGCAAAGGGTATTGGCAAACACCCTCTGGTTCATGAGCTGGCCAAGGATCTGAATCTCTGATACAATTCAGCCACTCTGGGAATTGAGCAAAGTGTACCTGGAAAAAATAGAAACTTTCCAGGGTGGCCAAAACACGCCTGAATCATTTTACAGCCCGTTAGCCACCTCAACCATTTTCTGCGAGCTTTTTTGCAAAGAAATCAGAGAGTTTCTTATTCGTACCAAAGAGATGATCACGCATTAAATTCCGGGAAAGTTCTGTATCTTTGGCCTTAATCGCGTTGTAGATATCGAGATGCTGGTCCAGCACAGTCGTCATGCGTTCTTCATTGCAGATGAAACCGTGTAGAACAGGTTCAAGGAATTCACGGGCAAAGTCAAAAATAGATTTGAGCGTATGCAACCGCATAAAGTTGTGCGATGCCCGGGCAATGGCCAGGTGAAATGCAATTTCATTCTCCCAGGAAAAAACAATCTCCCCTGACGGTTCTTTAAACTTGGCCAGTGCCATGTAAATGGCCTCAAGATCTTCCTCTGTCCTGATCTCTGCAGCTTCCCTTGCTGAAGACTGCTCTATACTGCGCCGTACCTCATACAGTTCGACTATTCGCTTCTGGTCGACCTGCATTATTTTTTTAAGTGGACTCAACGGCATGGCCGAGTCGACACTTTTCACATAATTGCCCTTTCTCTTCTTTATTTCAATAAAACCGAGTGTCTCAAGTGTATTCAATGCTTCACGAAGTGAAGACCTACCGACCCCGAACAGTTCTGTCAAACGCCTTTCACTTGGCAATTTCTCACCTGGTAGTAACTGCCCTTCTGTGATCAGATCGATCAATTGGGTAACAATTTTATCAGAAACTTTCTCAACCCGAACTTCTCTAAATACAGCATCCATATACGTACCAGTTATTTCATGTTGGTCTGACCATGAACAGCAAAGGGCAGATTCGATATTATTGTACTATTATGCCCTATAGAGTAGCAGATTGAAGAAAAAGTCGAAAGATAAATATCGTCCTTGACAAGCGCTCCGACATAAAATATATTATGGTCAGACCAGTGAGCAGTAAGACCACGAACCGCTTTACAGCTCAACTGATCGTCCGAGCCAATGCCGGACACTGTACTGCCTGTTCTGGCTTCAGTCCCAGAACACCAGGATCCAAAGGAGAATCTGCCCTCCTCTGGAATGCCTTGTTCGCCGAAGAGCTTTCGATACATTGATGACCGCTATGTATTGAATACTATCAACCTCTTCACCTATCACTTGGTCAAAGTAGCCTAAAGCCTGAACTCCTCCTCCGGCTACTTTGACCAAGGACTCGTCTAACCTGTATTTCTCATGACCATCCTGACTAACTTCTTTTAAGTAATGCAATGAGGCAGGTCATCTCTTCATGTTCTATAATTTTGAATTCCAACAAAATATCCACTTAGCTGGTGATATACACCATCCTGGCAACTTCCTTTACCTTTTAGCAGGGAAAACGTTCCCATCATTTGACCTCTCTGATCAATAACGCTATACCTTAATGAGGAGCATATATCCATCACATGCCTATACGTACCTGTAAACGGTACTACTTCATTTAACCCCACATAAGCAGCAATGGCAGAACCTACGACCAGTGAACATCATCAACTTTTCTCTTTCCGGCATTTAATGGCCCGCCAAGTTATTATCATTTCTTTTTTGATACTCTGCCTTCCTGCTATTCTTTTTGCCAAAACAACTCTAAAAGTGGGTGTTTATGAAAATAAACCCCTTATATTTACGGATACTGATGGCAAGGTATCAGGTTTATACCCGGATATTCTTGAGCATATTGCAGCCAAAGAAAATTGGGAAATAGAATATATCCACGATCATTGGAGCCAGTTAGTCCATAAATTACAAAAGAACGAAATAGATCTGCTTCCCGCCATAGCCTACTCCCCTGGACGAGAAAATTACCTTTCCTTTAGTGATGAGACCGTTCTCGTAAACTGGGCCGAGGTCTATTCTTCGAAAAACCATACGCTCTCATCACTTCTAGACTTAGAAGGACAAAAAATTGCGGTCAAAATGGATGACATACATTTTCTGACCTTAAAAGAAATGACCGACAAATTCGGTATCAAATGCCGTTTCATAGAAACCGAGGATTACCAGACCATCTTTGAGATGCTCAGTTCCAATTATCTCAACGTCGGTATTGTCAACAGATTGTACGGCCGGGCCAACAAGGAAAAGTATTCAGTAAAGGCCACTCCACTGCTTTTCAGCCCCATTGAACTGCGCTTTGCCTCCAACAAGGGAAAGAATATCGACATCCTCTCGCTTATTGATGTCAACCTACGCAATTATATCAACGAGACAGATTCAATCTACCATGAGTCTATTTTAAAATGGCTTGGCTCAGATCAAGCAAACTCAATCCCCGACTGGGTCAAATATCTGATCGGTGGATTAATAGCAATTTTCCTTCTGCTGTTTAGCTTGAACATGCTGCTGAGATATCAGGTATCCAAGCAGACACAAAACCTCAAGTCGATTAATCAGGATTTAAATCAAGAAGTTGCCAGACGACAGAAAACGGTGCAGGAGCTAAAAAAATACGCGAGAGTTGTCGAAGCATCAAATGACGCTATTGCTCTGTTTGATAGAGATCATAATCACCTGCTTGTCAACACGGCCTACCTCTCAATATTTCAGTACAACCGAGATGAATTGCAGCAGAAAACCCTGCTGGCAGTAATGGGCCAGGACTTTTTCTATGCTTACCTACAGGAGCCGGTGAAGAGATGTCTGAATGGTGAGCAGGTCAACGTCACCGCGCTTTACTCTATCCCGGGACAAACGCAGAGGCATTGGAACATCCACTTGGGTCCGTACTCGGTCTCCGACGATTTCGTTCTGGGATATACAATCGACATCAGGGATGTAACTGCTCAGGTAGCATTGGAAAATCAACTCAAACACGCCCAGAAAATGGAAGCTATAGGTTTACTGGCTGGTGGAGTTGCCCATGACCTGAACAATATACTCTCCGGCCTGGTCAGCTACCCCGATATGCTACTGATAGACAGGCCCGAGAATGACCCGATGTATCGCCCACTGCAGACCATACGAAAATCAGGGGAACGTGCGGCTGCCATTGTCTCAGACCTGCTCAATCTTGCTCGTCGTGGGGTAGAGAACGCCCAACCCACCAGCTTCAATACCATAATCAGCGAATTTACCAACAGTCCCGAATATACAGCCATGCTGCGAGTTGCACATGGAGTCAAAGTGAACCTGTCACTTGACGAGGAACTCTTAAATATCATGGGTTCCCCCATACACCTCTCCAAGTGCCTGACTAACCTCTTCAACAATGGTCTAGAGGCAATGCATGGTGGTGGCACCCTCCAGATCACCACATCTAATTGCTACATAGAGGAACATGAGTTACCTCATACTGACATGACAGGGGGGGATTATGTCGTTTTCTCTATATCAGATACGGGCATGGGAATGGACCAGGAAAAAATCACCCATATTTTTGAGCCCTTCTATACCAGCAAAGTTATGGGTAGAAGTGGCACCGGCCTGGGGATGACCTTGGTCTGGAGTGCAGTAAAAGACCACAAGGGACATATAGCTGTCGCCAGTAAGCCAGGAACAGGGACAACATTTACACTCTACTTTCCGGCTACCAGAAAAAAGGTCATCGCCTCTATTGAACAGAACCTTGACGAATTTATCGGGAATGGCGAGAAAATTCTTATTATTGATGATGTTGAAGAGCAACGGCAATTTGCTTCAGAAATGCTTACCATGCTTGGTTTTACAGTAGATACTGCAAGCAGTGGAGAAGCTGCTGTAATAAAAATACGAAATAAACAATACGACGTCCTGGTCCTTGATATGATTATGCCGGGAGGCATGAATGGGCTTGCTACATATAAAAGTATTTTAGAGATTCGCCCTGGCCAGAAAGCGATTATAGCCAGCGGTTTTTCAAACACCGAAGATGTTACCGAAGCTCAGGCTCTTGGTGCGGGATCCTATGTACGAAAGCCATATACAGTCCAGTCTCTGGCCTCCGCACTGCGACAAGAGCTTCATCCTGAAAAAAACTTCACGAACTGAACCCTGTCATCATTTCTCTCCGCTAATAGGAGTTTAGAATGGAAAAAGTCAATATGCCCGGAACCCGTTACTATTGCGCCGAAAGAACAACTACCTTTGACGACATAGCGACCTTTGCCGAACCAGTGTTAACCACGCTTTACAATGAACTAAAAACTGCTGCCATTGAAATTACCGGCCCACCTGAATTCCACTATTTTAACGTCGAACCAACCGGTACCAAACCGTTCACGCTTATCATTGCCATTCCTGTCAAAGAGCAAAGAGATGCTGGGGAGGGCTTTTTCATGGAAACAGAACTGTTCCCATGCCTTACCGCGGATTACCATGGCTCAATAGACGGGATCGGTGAAGCATGGATGGAACTTGTTGAGAACGCTCTGGAGGAGGGCTACCTTGTGCAGAATCAATGCCGGGAAGTATATACCTCATGGGAATCTATTGATTCCCCAAAAAACGTGATTTGCCTACAGGTGGGGATAGCTTCAAGAAAATGTTGAATTACCAGGGAGATCGTTGCCGTGCACAGGAAAGGACAAGTAGTCCGGTGCACGGTACATCATTTGTATTTTAAAGAAGACCTGGATGCTCGTCTATCTCCTCCTCTATACGATCGGGATCAGGAGCATTATAACGAATGACATTTTGCAGATGCGCCAATGCCTCAGGCCCAATGGACGTAAATTTTATACCCACAATACCGGATTCATAGCGTACCACTTCACCCGATACCTCCACATTTGCCCTTCGGTCTGCAGGATTAAGGATGAGCAAAAAACTACACCCCGTTCCAGGTGCGATCTCTTCACCTATATCAAGCTGGCATCCACCAACACTTAAATTCTCTATTTTTTCGACAGTGTAGAGCTTCCCGGTCACAGCCAGCTCTGCTTTCATGTTAAATATAATCCGGCTAAATCGTCTTTTTTCATCTGACATAGAATTGCCTCCTACCGTGCAATGCGACCGAGGAACTCGGCGACTGTCTTCATTCCTAACTGATATTGACTCAGGCTAAACTTTTCATTTGGAGCATGGGCACCATCATCGGGTAGACCGAATCCCATTAACACCACAGGAGCAGTCAATTCAGAATCAAACAATGCTGCGATGGGAATTGAGCCACCTTCACGCATGAAGACCGGCTCACTCCCATAGACAACGGCCAGGGAATCTGCTGCAGCCTTAATGTAACTGTTATCAGGATTCACAGAAACACCGTAACCTCCGTGAAGATTTGTAAGCTCAGCCTGATGGCCCTTTGGCAAATTTCGCTGAACAGCCTTTTCAAGCCAGCCAAAAACTTCCTGAGGGTCAAAATGAGCCGGTAGTCGAAGACTCAGTTTTGCAAGCGCCTTAGCTGGAATCACAGTTTTAGCCCCCTCTCCGGTAAAACCTCCCCGGATACCATGCACCTCCAGTGTTGGCCGAACTCCCAGTCGCTCTAGTGGAGGGTAATCCTTTTCCCCCACCAGCACATCTACTCCCATTTCTTTTTTAAGTGCTTCGCCTATTCCGAGAGGATCCTGGCTCCAGAATTCTTTCTCTACCGGGCTTATATCTGGTCCGCCCGTATGAAGTTCCGGGACATTGATCACACCATCCTCACCCTTTAGGCGGCTTATTAACAGGCAGAGCGCATGTATCGGATTAGGGGCTACTCCGCCATAACTCCCGGAATGCAGATCAGTCATGGGGCCGGAAACAGCTATCTCCGTGTAAAGTATACCGCGCAAACCGCTTATAAGTGAGGGTTGTTCGGGGCTCACCATGTGAGTATCACAGATTAATACAGCATCTGCTGCAAGCAATTCCTGATTATTACGAACAAATTTGTCTATACCTGCACCTCCGGCTTCCTCTTCACCTTCAAGAAGAATTTTCACATTCACCGGCAATTGACCGCTCACCTTTACCCACGCCTCAAGAGCAGCAAGGGCTAAAAGAACCTGGGCCTTGTCATCACTTGATCCTCTGCCGTAAATATATCCATCCCGTATAGTCGGCTCAAAAGGAGGTGTATGCCATTCTTCAATCGGATCAACAGGCTGCACATCATAATGTCCATAAATCAACAGCGTGGGCTGATTATGATCAGTCTTCCACTCAGCATACACCAGTGGATGCCCATCTGTGGGTATAGTTCGCACCTCGGGAAAGCCAAGAAGTACCAGCCGATTTCTCACCCATTCTGCGGCCGTAGCAACATCGTCCTTATGTTCAGGCAAACTACTGATACTTGGTATCGCCAGCCACTCAAGCAGTTCTTCAACAAACCGGGGTTGCTGCTCGTCAAGATATTCTTCTCGTTTTGCTGCCATGAGTAATGCTCTCCTTTTCCTCGTAAGCCGCTATGTGAATTCTACAACCTTACATTCTCCTCATCTCTATCATCCTATCGCACTAAAGTGGCAGCATCAACAGCTTTCACTGCACAACCAGCGCATTTTTTCCAAGCAATGAGTACCTCTTGTACTTTTGTCTGTTTCGACTGCTTACTTCATAAGACTCTTTTTAGATTTTTTTCATCATGCATATAAATTTTCGAGCAATTGTATTTCTTTTGTGTAAAACTTGTATTTACTATTACGATGTACTCGGTCGAACTCTTTTCATGCATGTCTGCCCTGATCAATCAGTCCCGAATCTTCCCAAAACCTGCTCTTCACCTCAGCATCTGGAACTCTCTCCAGAAAAGAAGTCTTCAGGTATCCAGAATTCGAATGACTAACCTTTAAGCAGAATCAGACCAAAACATGAAGGCTAAGACCGGTAGCCGGTGTATACCGGCGCATAACAAAAGTTCTTCATTGCAGAGAATTCAACAACGGAGTCGACAATGCTCAAGGTAGGATTTATAGGATGGCGGGGAATGGTAGGTTCCGTTCTCATGGATAGGATGCGTACAGAGAATGATTTTCAAGGTTACGAGCCGATCTTTTTCACCACTTCTCAGGCAGGGCAGGACGGTCCTGATATCGGTTCCGGTACAAAACCGCTTGAAGATGCAATGAATATCGACAGACTGGCCGAGATGGATATCATCCTCTCCTGTCAGGGTGGCAGCTACACGAAGGCCGTGTATGAAAAGCTCCGTAGCTGTTGGGATGGATACTGGATAGATGCAGCCTCTGCCTTGCGTATGGCGGAAGATGCTATAATTGTGCTCGACCCGGTCAATCGTTCTGTAATCGATCAGGGGCTGGCTAGCGGCATTAAAAATTTTATCGGTGGCAACTGTACTGTATCACTGATGATGATGGCTGTCGGTGGCCTTTTCGAGCATGACCTGGTGGAATGGATTAGTTCAATGACCTATCAGGCTGCCAGTGGGTCTGGTGCCAAGAATATGCGTGAACTCATCAGTCAGATGGGCGAAATTGAAGGTGAGGTGAGTGATCTGCTTGCCGACCCTGCCTCCGCAATTCTTGATATAGACAAAAAAGTAACCGCAAAATTAAATGATGACAGCCTCACTACCACTGCCTGGAGTGTACCTCTTGCCGCCAGCCTCATCCCCTGGATCGACACCCCCATGGAGAATGGCCAGACAAGAGAAGAGTGGAAAGGTATTGCTGAAACCAATAAAATTCTGGGCAAAGCAGGTGACGATATAATTCCTATCGATGGCCAGTGTGTCCGCGTTGGCGCCATGCGATGTCACTCCCAGGCTCTGACCATCAAGTTGAAGCGTGATATCCCCCTGGCAGAACTGGAAAGCATCATTGCCAGCCATAACCAGTGGGTCAAGGTGGTTCCAAATGAGCGACAGATTACCACCGAAGAACTTACCCCGGTAAAAACCTCCGGCACCCTGACTGTGCCCATTGGGCGTCTTCGCAAAATGAACCTTGGACCGGAGTACCTCACAGCCTTTACCGTAGGGGATCAGTTGCTCTGGGGTGCCGCGGAACCGGTACGAAGGGCATTGAATATTATTCGTGCTCATATCGGCTAACATAGCCAGCTGTTGTTGTTCAGCGGAGCTTCCTGTAACGGGAAGCTCCGCCTTATACTCTTTTGTAGCCAATCTGGTTATTCCAGCATATTTTCTTATCAGCTCTATACATAAATGCATCCTCGAAAGCTCTATGTTGAAACCACTACACGCTGCAACATGCAGTGTGGCATGTGCCTTAAACATGTCCCCGGCAGCACTATCTCAAACGAAGATATCGATTTTGACCTCTACTGTCGTATACGCCCTGCACTCCCCAAGCTTGAAGCACTCGTTCTTACCGGCATAGGTGAACCACTGCTGCACCCTAATCTGCTTGAAATGATTGAGCTGGCAAAAGGTACAATGCCTCAAAAGAGCTGGATAGGTTTTCAAACAAACGGAGCACTGCTCACCACTGATTTAGCAGAAAAGTTGATGGCAGCAGGACTTAAGCGGTTATGTATTTCCGTGGACAGCACAACAGACACAAATCGTTGCAATCAACCACTCACTCACCCTGCCAGCAAAAAGCACTCACCTATTGCCATGGTACGGGATGTCTGTAACGGTAACGAACATCATGAATTTCAGCTCGGTGCGGAAATTGTACTGGTTAAGGAAAATATACATCTGCTCCCCAACCTCATATCAGAACTCGCCAGAGACGGTGTGGATTTCATAATCGGCTCACACCTGCTTTCCTACCGGCCTGAAGCCGAGTCACAAAGCATTTTCCAGACAACCACCCACGAATCAAGAGAGATATATGCCCACTGGCAGAATATTGCACAGGCTGAAGGACTCAACCTCATCAATCTCACTGCCAAAACATGGATTGCTCCTCAACGGAAAAATGAGCACAGGCTGCAAATGATCTACAAGGAGATGCTTGCCGAAGCCAGTAGAAAAGGAATCTGGATAAATGTGAAAAAACTTAATGAGTGGAATGCATCAGAGTTGAATCGTTATGCAGGGTACATGGAAAAAGCGGAAAAAATCGCTGCAGAGCTGGGGGTTGAGCTATCACTCCCACCACTAGTGGCAACGAGTGATCGTCAATGCAGGTTTATGGAAGATGACTCTCTTTTTGTCAGCGTGGACGGTTCAGTAATGTCCTGTCACCCGCTCTGGCATAGCCATACGGTCTATATGGATCAGGAGGCTAAACATCTGCACCAGCGAACATTCGGTTCCATCGCCCGGAAAGATATCCTTGCCATCTGGAACTCCGCTGAATACAGAGAATTCAGGCAATCTGTTCTGAACTATGACTACCCGTTCTGCCATAGTTGCTCACTAGGCCCTTGCCCTGACATAACCGGCGAATCACACCCATTTATTAACGACTGCTTTGGAACCGCTGTCCCCTGCGGCCATTGCCTCTGGTGCTTTGATGCTATTCGCTGCCTCTGATATACCATCAACACAAGAGTATACAGCTTGCAAGTAATTCAGGGCGGGTAGTACTTCTATTCATCTTTACTTCAGGATAATTTTTTCAATCCACCAGACAAACTGGCGCTCTACTCTCGTCCTCTCTCCCCCACCGAGTCCACCCATATCAACAGCTATGGCAAGTGGCCCCTTGTTGCCATCTTCTATCTGTGCATAATCACTGCCATCCATCTGGTATGACAGCAGGTGTCGATATCTCTGTAGATCAGCAATACTCATCTCAGCTCTGTAATTATTGCGACTAATAACTTCTATCCCGGCAATCCTGTCCAGATGCCCGATATCTTCTAAAAGTGAAAGAAGTTCAACCCCTGTATAATGGCGGTACTGCCTGTCCCACGGGTCAAAGGTGGAAAAAGAAACTTGAGGTAAAACACGTATACGAAAATCAGTGTAAAGAATTGGCGTGGAAAATCCCGGCTTTTCAACTGTCAGAACAATTTTACCGGAAGCTTCAACAGCAATGAAACAGAAAACAGCAAACCACACTCCGAGCACAACATATACAGGCCAGCGTCTCATTGTCATTGTATGTCTCCTCATTTATGGTTCGTGATATGGTTCTCCTTTTAAAGCTGTGATTCGTCTTATACCACTACGTATTCCTCACTTAAGGGTATCGCTTTTGCCCGATGAAGTGAAATGTTTTAATACAATGTTTCGAAACATCACCACTTAGGCAGGGCTATTATGCTCTATTTTCTTTGCGATCTATGAATCTTAGGAGTACATTGCAGCAATGGAAACTTATACAGAACAACACCCTTCAGGCGATATGCTTCTCCAGACCCTGGCCATGCCTGCCGACACAAACCCCAGCGGTGATATCTTCGGCGGCTGGATCATGTCACAGATGGATATGGCAGGAGGCATCCTGGCTAAAGAGGTGACACAAACCCGTGTTGTCACCGTCGCTGTTGATTCCATCCAATTCATTAAACCGGTTCATGTTGGCGACGTGGTTTGTTGCTACGGTAGGGTTATAAGGGTTGGGACCACCTCTATAACTCTTAATCTGGAAGTGTGGGTGAAAAAAGCAGTGTACCTGAGTAACGGCCAGAAGCACTCATTCAAGGTTACCCAGGCCGCCTTCACCTATGTAGCAGTTGATGAGCAGGGCAGGAAATTGCCGATTCAGCACTCACAGTGCTCGTTACCCTGAGTGAACCATTAATTACCACTGCAGATATTCTCTCTTACCCATGCATATTAGACACCTTCACCACCCCCTACTATCTATTGATGAATTGACTGTTACCACTGGCCAATCCTGGTGTTTCTATGGGTCTGGTCGCTCAGGTATCAATGAGTTCCTCGGCTTACTCGAAGGCAAACGTGAAATAGACGCTGAAGCACTGGACATCCCTTCTTCACAAACCGTTATATCTTTTAATATCCAGCAGGATATTTTTGAAGATGAGATACGAAATGACGATTCCGACTTTCTGGACAGGCCAGATCCTGGAACTCTTGCCCATGAATTCTTGCCAGCCGATGCCCTGGACAGCCCGATAATCGATGCCTTTGATCTTCGCGCCTCTCTCAACACCGGTTACAGGCAGCTCAGTTCAGGCCAAGGTAGAAAATTGCTCGTGTTGCAAGCCATTCTCAGTGGTGCACAGACCATAGTTATAGATTCCCCATATGACGGGCTCGATCCACTGGCCTGCATTGAACTGGACCAGGCCTTTCAGGCACTTGATAGAAAGACATTACGTATACTGGTCCTGGTACGCAATCTCCAAGATATTCCTCAGTGGTGTGATCATCTTGCCATTTTTGAACAAGGCACCCTCAACTCAGGAACACGCACCATAATGTTGGAACGTGCCACAAAACTTGCTAATGACTCAACCACTCTTTTTGACACCACCTCTTTCACCACAAAAGCTGCCACCAGTGAAGGGGATACAGACACGCCTCTTATAGCGCTTACGGATGGTAGAGCAAGGTATGGGGAAAATACTATCTTAACCGGCCTGAACCTTTCTGTTAACGATGGGCAGCACACCCTCATAACAGGTCCTAACGGTTGTGGAAAATCAACACTGCTCCATATTTTTACCGGGGATAACCCAAACTGTTATAGCAACGATTTACAGCTCTTTGGTAAGCAACGTGGAACAGGCGAATCGATCTGGGAGTTAAAGAAAAAAATGGGGATTGTCTCCCCTGAAATCCATCGTAATTACCGGGTACCCGGCAGCGCACTGCACGTGGTTCTCTCCGGTCTTTTTGATTCCATAGGGTTGTATCAACACGTATCATCTGGGCAGAAAAGAGATGCCATGAACTGGCTATCCGCAATCGACATGGCAGAGCAGGCCCAAACCCCGTTTCGTCAGCTCTCATATGGAGATCAGCGTCTTGTCCTTATCGCCAGGTCTCTCATAAAGATGCCACCTCTGCTAATTCTTGATGAACCAACACAGGGGCTTGATTCCGGAGCACGACACTCCCTCCTCGATTTCCTGGAAAAAATAAGCCGGGGTACAGGCACGACCATCCTGTATGTCAGCCATAGAGAGGATGAGTACCGATCGTTTTTCAAACAACACATCAGGCTTGAACGATACCACCCATAGCTAACACCATCCTTAAATCCTGCATAATCATGGCCCCCTCTGTCATCCAATACTTCAAGGACAACGACAGATCAGACAATCTGTACTGGTCGCAAATCAGAAAAGCTGTATCTGTTCTTTTCTTGCCAACGCACTATTCTGTTGGCAAATAACAGGCAAATGGTGTCTGTTTTACCCAGCTGTTCCCTCTGCTACCTCTGTTTCAGGAACTCTTTTATGAAGAATGTACTCTTTTATCTCGCAACGGTCCTCATCTGGGGATCGACCTGGATTGCTATTAAGCTCCAACTGGGAGTAGTCGAACCCATGGTATCAGTTGGCTATAGATTTGCTCTTGCAGCTATCATTTTGCTCTTCTGGTGCTGGTTAAGAGGACTTCCCATGCGATTTACAATGAAGGACCATCTATTCATAGCCATGCAGGGCACCTTCCTCTTTGCCATAAATTACCTGCTCTTTTACCTTGCTGAACTGCAGATCACCAGCGGTCTTGCTGCAGTTATATTTTCCACCATACTGCTCATGAACATGATAAATGGTGCAATTTTCCTGCGTTCACCCATCGATAAAAAAGTGGTCTTTGGCGGAGCACTAGGCCTGGTTGGTATAGTTCTTGTTTTCAAGCCAGAGATTTCCTCTTTCACCCTGGAGAACCATGGCTTGCAAGGAGTGCTGCTCTGCGTTGGAGCCACATTTCTGGCTTCTCTTGGCAACATACTTTCAGCCAGAAATCAGAAAAACAATTTGCCCGTGGTACAAACCAACAGTTTTGGCATGGCTTATGGTGCTATACTCATGCTGCTGCTGGCTTCTTTTACTGGGAAGAGTTTTTATATCGACACCTCATTTATCTACCTAAGTTCACTACTGTACCTTGCCGTTTTCGGTTCGATCATAGCGTTTGGCTGTTATCTGACACTTATAGGCAACATCGGCGCCGATCGTGCCGCCTATGCCACTCTGCTCTTTCCTCTTGTGGCACTGGCACTCTCTACAATTTGGGAAGGGTACCAATGGAGCGGTTCCGCAATTTGCGGGGTAATTCTTATCTTATCTGGCAACCTGCTCATGCTACAGAGAAAAAAGCAGACTACCACTTCATATAACACAAAACATGCGGTACCTTCTGAACCACCTTTGACGATTTTGCAATCTGAAAGTTCTCCATATAAAACCTGACACTAGGGATAAACTGTTATGAAAACGATAGGACTGCTCGGAGGCATGAGCTGGGAATCCACCTCCACCTACTACCGACTTATCAATGAGGGTATACGAAACAGTCTGGGTGGCCTTCACTCCGCAAAAATCGTTATGGTCAGTGTGGAATTCAATGAAATTGAACAACTTCAGGCAGCTGGCAAATGGCAACGAGCAGGTGAAATTCTGGCAGCTTCAGCCAGGCGGGTTCAGGCTGGCGGTGCAGACTGTCTACTTCTTTGCACCAACACAATGCATAAGGTTGCAGAACAGATCCAGTCTGCCATTGAAATACCCTTTATCCATCTGGCGGACACAACGGCTCTAACCATACGTACAGACAGAAGAAAGACTGTCGGTCTGCTTGGTACCCGCTTTACCATGGAGCAGGATTTTTACCGAGGCCGCTTAGAGGAAAAGCATGGAATAGATGTACTGATCCCACCTGATAATGATATGGAGATTATCCATAACGTTATTTTTAAAGAACTCTGCGCGGGTAAAATTCTCGATTCTTCGAGAACTGAATATCTTCGTATAATAGATGAGCTCACCTCTCGGGGTGCAGAAGCAATTATTCTTGGCTGTACCGAAATTGGCATGCTTCTACAACAGGACAACTGTGCTACCAAACTCTATGACACCTCGTCGATACACGCAGAAGCTGCGGTACAATTTGCTCTTGCTTAAGACATGCTTCCCTCTTATTGAGCTTACAGTTTACTTACGTTCAAAAAATTTGTAAAAAAGAAGCCCAAATGACATACAAACGTATTTCAATGTACCTTTATTAGTATCTCAGGAGTTTCTTTTGATTAAGCGCATTACTACAGGTTGGGTCCGGATTGCAGTTATATTTATCACTCCCTTGCTCTTTATAGCTGGATGCAGCCAGGAAGCGAACAGAACATCATTTCTCCTCGGTACGATATGTAATATTCGAATCAAAGGGGGAGATAACTCAGACCTGGACGCCGCTTTCAACCGTATCCGTCAGATAGAGTCACGGATGAGCAGAAATCGTGAAACCAGTGAGATCAGAAAGATTACCATTGGTGGCAATGATGGTTTCAACGTTTCACCAGGCCCATGCAGAGTCATCAAGAGGGCTCTTGATTTTGGTGACCTTTCCGGAGGTCTTTTCGACATCACTATTGCCCCGGTAGTCGACCTGTGGGGATTTGGCAACAATGATGTTGAACCACATCTTCCGTCTGAATCTGCTCTTAACCAGGCTTTACCGCTGGTCGATTACAGGAAAATCTCTGTTCAGGAAGACTGCCAAATTGTTACAGGCCCCGGCCAACGTATAGATCTTGGTGGAATTGCAAAAGGGTATGCAGCAGACGAAGCAGCAAAGGTGTTACAAAAAGCCAATGTCAAAAGTGCTCTGATCAACCTTGGAGGGAACATCTTTGTTCTGGGTAAAAAGGACAATGGGAAACCGTGGAAATTTGGAATACAGGACCCTCTAAAACCCACAGGTACAATGATGGGCACCATAGAAATTAATAGTGGAGCATTGGTTACATCAGGTATTTACGAAAGATTTGTGGAAGAGGACAACAAGAAATACCATCACATCCTCGATCCCGATACCGGGTATCCAGTGGAAAACAACCTGGCAGGTGTTTCCATAACAGCACCTTCAGGCCTGGATGCAGATGCTCTATCAACTGTGGCTTTTATGCTCGGTATCGATAAAGGTTGCGAATTGCTGGCCCAGTTTCCTAATACAGGTGCCATTTTCATCACCAAGACAGGAGAAATCACTACCTATGGTATTGCCTCCACCCACTTTAACCTGACGAATCAGGATTACACCGTGGTGGAGCGCAGATAATTGCACTGCCACCAATAGAGCCACCGATAGAGGATTTAGAGGAACAGAAACAGCCAGCAGACTAACGAGACCAAGAGTGGAAGGATGATCGGCAGATGCCGTGTCACCTCCTGCCTTGAAGTGTAACCACCATCCGTGTTGGACGCAGAAACCATATGTAACAGATTATCAAGACTGCCTGGAAGATCTCTTACAGAAATTGTTGCGCAGTGTTCAGAAAACCTATCCAGATAAAAAAATACCTTCGAAATTCCTTGTCCGATTGTACCCGGTAGAGCAAGCCCAGAAACTACCGACACCCTGGACAGATAGAGCAGCCCCAATAGCAAAACACCTCTTGAGAATCCCATCTCCAAAGCACCAGCAGTGATTGGCCACCCCAGAATAGAGACAAGAACCTTTCCATATGGGACCACCAGGGCAGCAACAGTTACCGAAGCCAGAAGCAGCAGAGCAGGTACAGGCCGTATCTTCTTTCCTGCGTAGAGCGCCAGAAGTAAAAATAATATGGCAGACAGACAACGGTACAGCAATTTCTCCTGAAATATAAATGCAGGCAGGGTTGCAAGGCCCACGATAAACAAAGCATTGGGAGCCCCTTCACGAAGTATCTCTTTCATGTTCCTGCCTCCGGTGTAGAACTGCACCAAGAGGATTTCTTCAGAAACGATGCCGCCAAAGCCCCTAGTAAAAATGAGCTGATCAACCCCATAATGAGAAACGGTGGGGCAATGATCCAGACCTGTTCTCCGAAAAGAACATATCGTGCCAGATAGAGACGCATCAGGTTACCTGCAAAGGCGCCACAAACACTGATCCCCACCAGACTGACCCACCTTCCTGGTAACTTGTAGATAGCAATCATTGTCAAGCTACCAGCAAACGAGCCAATAATAGAAAAGAGGAATATATACGAAAAAAGAGTACCCTGTAATAGCCCCTGTCCAATAACTTTATAGAGGGTAAGAAGAAGAACCTGACGGGGAGAGAACATGGTAAGTGAGATGAGAATCGGCAGGTTTGCCAACCCGAGACGCATGAACGGAAAAGGCTTGGGTACCATATACTCTATGGTAGCTAAAAAGATAGCAAAGGCGGCAAGAATATAGAGCCTTTCATCTCTTTCAATAGCTAAAGCCATCCAGTTCCTCTTCACTCTTTCCCTGGACACCTACATAAACACGGTTGGGCATGCAAGCTGTCCAATCACCATTTTTGGTTAACTCGCCTTTGAGAAGACAGAGTTTATCCCGACATGGCGAAGAAACCACCTTCGCCTTCCCTCCAACAATTTCAATATGTGTTACCCCTAAAGGACCGCTAACTTCAAGATGGTGGTTTGTGTCAATTGAGTACAAGCTAAGGCCCGATTCGCTTTTAATACTCACCATGGGAGGGCGGTTATCAACAGCATATACCCTGTAGGATACTACCGAGATCGCGATACAAACACCAATGACTATAGCATAATCGAAAGGTTTTATGATGCTCTTTACCATGTTGGATATCAGAAGGTTCCAATGTTCATTTCAATGGGTATATCACGGGTTGCGCTTTTCTAACTCTGCACATAATCAAATAGCTGTTCTATCTTACGATAGAACTGATACAACTCAAGCTGTTTTTTTATCTAGAGATTTACAGACTGGAGGTAGGACCCATATACAGTGACATGAACATGGGTGAAGATAAATACACCAACTTCATAACCACCGCCTGCTGGTAAACAGACGGTGGATGCATCCTTGGTCAGTTTTAGTGAAGCTCGATCTTCTCAATCTCCCAGCGCCTGATATCATCAAACAACTTATAATCCATGTAACTGAGAAGGGTCAGGGTTGCATGCTCACCAGCTTCTATGTGACCAGACATTCGAACGCTACCCCTTTGATATGCATGTTTGTCTATGCTATTAAGTTTGACCGAGACTGTTCCTGATTCTCCAGTCAGATTCCGAACAGGGAGTCGAGCCACATACCAAGCATAATCCTTGTTTTTGTATTCGATTTTCTCCAGCAGAATCTCACCGAGATCAATCGTCGACTTCCCTGAGGTTGAAGCGGTAGATGTGGAGAAAATGAGTAAGGAGAGAAACAACGGTACAGTGACTGACAATAATTTTTTCATAGCAAATACCCTAAATAAAAGAAAATATGTTACTCATGGCCGCAACCATGCACTTTATTTATTAATTTTCAGAAAGTGAGTTTCTTATAGGACAAATCAGAAATTTTCTACTGAACAATTTAATTTTAGTCTATTCACAATGAGTGAACAATAGAGAAAAAGGAATTTTTCTCAAACTCTTCTCTACACCCTGAAAAACAGTGGAAATTATAAATAAAAAGGGAAGTTCCATGGCTTCGGAACTTCCCTTTCTTTCATTTGCAGAATGACAGTTTTGCATCCTGGAAAGTCTGCATGTCTAAATTTACCTTAGCTGGCCATCTTCAGACCACCGGCGGTGTCCCTGGCAATAACTTTCCGTCCGTCATATTGTCTAAAAATATCACGAGGACATTTTGTGACACATGCTTCCTCACAGGAAGGACCATACGCAAGACATGCCTTATGATCAATCTTAATAAGATTATCTTCATAGGTTACCGCATCTGCTGGGCAAGCCTTAACACAAAGCTTACAGCCAATACAACCGACTTCGCAGACGCCCTTAACAACTTTACCAAGGGATTTGGTTGCACATGGTACCCATACGCGTGCCTTGAGTGTCTGCAATTCCATAATAGATTTAGGACATGTCTTAACGCAGATACCACAGCTCACACACTTATCCGGATTCACTACCGGAAAGTTTTCTACCATCTCGATGGCATCAAAAGGACAAGCCTCTTTACACTCACCAAGTCCGATACAGGCGTACTCACATTTGGAAGGTCCACCGAAACCGAGATTGGCCGCAGTACAGGAGGCAAAACCAAGATATTCATGTTTATGGCTTACACGTCCTTCAACTCTGGAGCAGCGGACAATAGCACTCATGTCCTCGATTGCAGCCATCTTCTTGCCAGTCAGCTCAGCAACCCTGTTGGCCACTGCTTCCTTTCCAGGAAAGCAGAGGTTTGGTGGAACATCCGGGTCGTTAACAACTGCAATAGCATACCCTTCACAACCGGGATACCCGCAACCACCACACTGGGCCATCGGCAACGACTCAGTCACTTCATGAATGAGCGGATTTACCTCCACCGCAAATTTATGGGCTGCTATGGCCAGGCCAATTCCGAAGAACAGACCGATACAACCAAGCAGTACCACACCACCTAATGCTAATTTTATTAATGCCGGATCCATATTATTACTCTCTATTTATCCGTTATTCTTTAGTTACCGGCCAAGCCTAAAAGAGCTGAAGACCGGAGAACCCGAGAAATGCCATGGCAAACTGGCCGGCAACGATAAAGGCCATTGGCAGGCCCTTGAAAGTCGGCGGAATGTTTGCAAGCTCCAAACGCTCACTTACTGAACTCATCAAGTACAGAGCGAGCAGGAAGCCGCCACCGGCACCAAGTGCCAGCATGAGTGTCTCGAAGTAGTTGTAGTTGTTGTCAGCAAGAATCAACGGTACCGCAATAACGATACAGTTGGCGATAACCAGAACCAGGTAGACACCAAACGAGTTGAACAGTACCGGGTTCACCTTTCGTAGAATCGTATCTACCGCCTGTACCGTAAGCGATGTCAGACCGATGAAGATAACGATCTGCAGGAAGCCAAGATTGTAAGGCACCAGAACGAACTGGTAGAGGAACCATGCCATGGAAGCGGAGATAACCATAACAATGGTGAACACCACACCCATACCTTTGGCAGTACTTTTTCTCTTTGCAGTACCAAAGAAAACACAGAGACCAAGGTACTTTGTAAAGACAAAGTTCTGGATGAGCAACGCCGAGATCATAATTGAGAACAGGTAGCCGAGATACGATTTTGCTACCTTGAAATCAATGGCTGCGTCTCCTGTCAAACCTTTAACAGAAACAATATGTGTCTGGGTGGTATTGAGGGAATCTGCAAACTTCAGTGATACCGATTTTGCGTTATCCGCCACATCAGCAGATTCAAGTACCAGCCTAATATCAGGGTCCGGCTCTTCGTAGACAGTATACTTGGTAATATCGCCAGCAACCGCAGGATCAACTTTGCTTGCGAACTCGACGATGATCTCGTTTGGATCACCAAAAGATTTACCGGTAATAAAATCGGCAGCATGCAGCCAGGCAGGCATCAACAACGCCGCCAGTGCAAAAACCACCAATCGTTGAATATTTTTCATGTTCATCAGACTACCCCCTTCTTTCGCTTGTAGGCAACTTCGACCCAGTTGAAGAAGGCCATCATGAGACCAACCACAAAGAATCCGGCACTCGGGAGGATGAAGAAGAGCAGCGGCTTGTAACCGAGAACGTCATAGCCGAGAATCATACCCGAACCAAACAGTTCCCTGAAGGCACCGATCACGACCATACCTACGGTGAAACCAAGACCCATACCAACAGCATCCCAAAAAGAGTCGTTCACTTTCTCTTTACAAGCGAACATCTCAAGACGCATGGTGATGATTGCGAACGCCACAATCAGCTTTACGAAGATACCCATCTTTGCATACGCACCTGGCATATATGCAGCAAGTACCAGGTCGATAACGGTTACCCAGGTAGCGATGGTAAGCGTATAGGATGGAATACGAATACGGGGGTGAATATAATTTTTTAGCGCAGAGATAGTCACACTGGAGAATACCTGCACAAAAAATACTGCAATACCGAGCATGATACCATTCATGACGGTGGTCGAAATACCCACAGCAGGGCACATGGAGAGCGCCAGCTTAAAAATCGGGTTCTCACTGAGGATACCGCGACTGAGCAATTGACCTACTGATTTATCGTTTGCCACGTTAGGACCTCACTTGGTTAGAAGGAAACAGCAATCTGCTGTTCTTTCAGTACGGAATCAAGGGTATCCAGGCGGTAGGCGAACTTCTTGGCAATGGCTTTTAGGCCATCCGATACCGCCTTGGTAGAGATCGTCGCACCAGTCAGTGCGTAGATATCCTGTTCCCTGTACTTATCCATCATTTTATTGATTTCCGCCTCATCCACCTTGTACTCAAGCGCAGCCTGATACTCGGCTGGCAGAGGCTCCTTCACAACTTTGAGGCCTTTGAGGATTTCAAAGGTCTTGCCGTCGAACTGGTTTTTAAAGTAATCCTGCTCGATCTCTGCACCAAGGCCCGGATCTTCCTCATGTTCCAATACCTCAAATCCAAGCATGGAATATTTAGGATCCATAGCCATCATCACGTGGATAAATGTCTTAAATCCTGGAAACTTCCCAGCCATAAGATACGCGATACGATTGCCGTCATCTGTAACGATGGTGGTCTGCTCAGCATAAATAAGCTCTTTGCCGGCTCCAATCGCTGACATAATGGCAGCATATCTGTCCTCTGGTTCACGTACCTTATCTTCAGCTGTATCAACCGGCTTCTGCCATGCAAGTTTGCCATCAAGATCAAGTACCACGAAGATAAAAGGAGCAGCCTCACCGTGCTTTGCAGGAACCAGATAACCCATATACTGCTGGCCAGCCTCATTCACCACATAGCGGTAGACTTCGTGCATATCCAGAGACTCAGGCGCAGGGTTTTCTGCAGTGTAGCCAAGCAGAGAACTCATGACCCTTTCCTCACGTACATGCTCGTTATGCTTTTTCGCGCTATTAGTGACGATGAAGGTAAAACCCATCACCACCGCAGCGATCAGACAAGAGACTGTCAGTCTCATTGTAATATTTAATATTTCCTTCATTTGTCACCTCCCAGCGGAGCTGCAAAACGCTTCGGCTTACAGAAAGAGTCAATAACCGTAGAGAGTGGGTTCATCAGCAGAATGGCATAGCAAATACCTTCCGGATAACCACCTTTCAATCGAATCATAACGGTCAGGGCACCTATGCCGATTCCGTAGATAATCTGACCCGTTCTGGTGGAAGGTGCAGTGACATAGTCGGTGGCCATGAAAAAGGCTCCGAGTATTGCTCCACCAGTAATAACCGCCAGGATCGGATCACCACCGAACCAACCATCACCACCAAAAATCCAGGTGAAGATTGCTATGGAACCGAGCACGGATCCCGGTGTATGCCAGGTGATATATTTTTTATAGATCAGATACCCGCCGCCAAGAAGCAGCAAGAAACCTGAGGTTTCGCCGATACACCCCGGACGCCAGCCCATAAAGAACGAACCGTAGAGGCTCATCCCGGAACCGAACATCTCGGTAAAGGCCAGCATGCCCTGCTCTTTCATAACAGCCAGCGGTGTTGCGGTTGTAATCGCATCAACCGGTGACAGCCAGGCAGTTGTCATTGCAACCGGAAAGGTTGCCAGCAGGAAGGCACGACCCATAAGTGCCGGATTGAAGATATTAAAGCCGAGACCACCAAACAGGTGTTTGCCTATGTAAATTGCCATAACAGCAGCAAGTACAGGCAAGAAGATAGAAACACCGGGTGGGATAACAAAGGCCAGCAGGACACCGGTTAACACCGCACTACCATCTTTGATGCTTACCGGACGCTTGAGGGCTTTCTGACTGACAACTTCCACCACTACACAGCTGATAACCGATATTGCAGTTATCAACAGGGTCTGAAATCCGAAAATAAAGACCGACAGGAACAGCGGTGGCATCAGGCAGGCCACCACGGTCCACATGATTTTGGCAACCGTTTCATTACTCTTCACGTGGGGGGATACTGAAACTATCCAATCCCTTTGTGCAGCTAATGACTGGTTCTCTGGAGCTTGCATGTCTTTGTAGATTCTCCTTGAACTATTTTATATTTCTACATGCAGACAACAGTACTGACTGCATATCCAAATTCCATTATTTGTGCTTTATCGCTTGGCTTTCATCTTTGCCAGGCGGACAAACTGCACAAGCGGTCTTTTAGCCGGGCAGATATACGCACAACTACCGCATTCAAAACAGTCGAAAACACCAAACTCTGCCGTATCTTCAGCACGATTAGCTTCAACATGAATAGCAATTTCTTTTGGCTCCAAGCCCATTGGGCAAGCATCCAGGCACCATCCGCAACGAATACATGCTGAGTGCGGGTTGGTGTCAATCTCATCTTCTGTAAGAAAAAGAACGGAAGATGTGGTCTTGGTGACGGGGATATCAAGGCTTGATACTGCAAAACCCATCATCGGCCCACCCATGATAATCTTGGCAAGCTCCGGCTTGGTGCCACCAAGGTAATTAACGATATCACCTATTTTGGTACCAACCTTAACCAACAGGTTTGCAGGCTTGTTGATGCCCTTACCGGCAATGGTGACAACTTTTTCGTAAAGCGGTTTATCGCATACAACGGCATCATAAATGGCCGTGGCAGTGGAAACGTTCTGAACAACGACACCAACCACAGAAGGCAACGCCATTGCCGGTACTTTACGACCGGTAAGCGCCTGGATAAGCTGCTTTTCAGAGCCTTGCGGATATTTCACCTCCAAGCCCTGGACAGTGATATCACAGTCTGCTTCGGATACTGCGGCAGCAGCTTTGCTCATTACATCAATGGCATCCGGCTTGTTGCTTTCGATACCGATCTGGCACTTCTTCACACCAAGAATTTTCATGATGATCCGCGCGCCATCGATAAGCTCTGAAGCATGCTCCAGCATTTGACGATGATCTGCAGTGATGTACGGTTCGCACTCCGCGCCATTGAGCAAAAGCTGATCAATTTTCGCATCTTTTGGAGGGCTCAATTTCACATGAGTCGGAAAACCTGCACCACCAATACCGATGATACCCGCTGCCTGCACTTTGGCCAGCAGCTCTCCTGAGGACAGGGATGTCCAGTCTGTTTTAGAATATTCGACTGGAGGCGCTTCATGATCCACCACGATGGTTACAGACGGTGCGGATACCCTCATAGGGTGTGCGGATGTGCCAAGGTCCTTGATTTTTCCGGCCACAGGGGAATGCAGTGGCACGCCAAGACCTTTTGTGACTTCACCAATCATTGCGCCTTCGGTTACCTCTTCGCGCTTTTTGACGGTTGGTGTACAGGGGGCACCAATATGTTGGCCGAGAATAATCTCGAGTTCATCGGGCACAGGCATACGTTCAATCGGCAACGCAGCGGTCTGGCCTTTTGCTTCCGGCGGATGTACTCCGCCTTGTAAGAATGTCAGTAAAGATTTCATAGTAAGCAGTTACTGAAAGCTGATATCTGCGATACGGGCACTGCTGAGCAACCCCCGCATCAGGTTTACAAGCGTATACTTGCCGAATTACACAATGCCGGCGAACTGTTTCATAAACTGAATACGCTCAAAAGCTGCTGGATTCTCGGCATTGGCATAGCTCAAACGACCACGGAACTGATCCAGACTGGTGAAAGATTTCTCATCCATCCATTTCTCGAGCCCATCCAGAATTTCCGTAATAATTGCCGGGCTGTTCTTGTAAAGCGTGGAAACTACCTGCACTGCAGTTGCACCAGCCAGAAGCTGTTTGATAACGGCATCACTGTCATGAACGCCGGTGGAAGCCGCAAAATCCTTCTTTACACTTCCGGCAAGCAAGCCAATCCAGCGCAGAGACTCAGTAATTTCAGCAGGCGTACTGAAAACATCTGCCTTACTCACTTCCATCGTATTAATGTTGATGTCCGGCCTGTAGTACCTATTAAACAAAACAAATCCCGCAACCTTATGGTCTGTTGACCAGGCGATCCGGGATACGAGATTGGCAAGTCCGGCAGAATAACGGCTCATTTTGAGTGAAATGGGTATGCTGACTTTGGCACTTACCTTATTGAGAATCTCGAAATATATTTTTTCCGTATCCTCACTCTTTTTGCCTGGATCACTGGGAAGCAGTGATACATTCAGCTCAAGAGCATCCGCACCAGCCTTCTGGACAGACTCGGCAAAATTCACCCACTCACTTCCTGATACGCAGTTAACACTGGCTATAATCGGAATGTCTACCGCCTTTTTGGCGTCGGCAATGAGGGTGAGATACTCATCCACTGCGTTACCGTGGGTATAGCCTCGGATGTAATCAAAGGCATCTGGATAGTCGCTATGGTAGCTTTCCAGATTACTGGCAAGTTCTGCCTCTATCTGCTCTTCAAAGAGAGACTTTAGAACCACCGCGCCGGCATTGTTCTCAGCCATCTCTTTGATCTTCTCTACCGAGTTTGTCAGTCCGCAGCTCCCGACAATTACCGGATTCTTCAAATCCAATCCCAGGTATTTTGTGGAAAGATCTTTCATGATATTCGTCTCGATTTCTGATATTCGATACTCAATTGCATCGGTCTTTCAAAAGGTGTTCTACCGACATTCCAATCTTCATTAGCTCCTCCTGGATGTGCACCCATCAGGAGCCGGTGTGAAGAGTTTTATACAGGCTTACCTCTTACTCGTTAAACAACTGTCTCAATCGCCTAACAAGCAGCCTTGGATACATACCGGGAACCGCTCATTCACTGAATCCGGAACAACCCGAATTCGACTGGTCTTCCCTACCAAAAAGCATGTTGAAATGCAAGGATAATGGGAATTCCAGCCCTTGCTGATCCGTCAAGACTCTCTTCCGAAATAGACAAGGATCAGCTTTTCATCTAAAGCTAACTCCAAAACGGCTTACCACAACTTAAACTGAATAATTAATCAGTTACGACATCATTAAAGCGTATAAAGCAACGTGCAATGTGCAAAGGGCGTCTATTTTCTAACCAATTGCTAAAGTCTAATCTTTATTGTACGACAAGAGCTAACACCACAGACTGCTCCAGCAAAACATCTTTACCCAAGAAACGTACTACCTGCTTTTATTAGACAGGTCAAGGTATGCAAAATATACCGAACCACTAATTTGATCAGCAAAACAGCATTATAGCCTTGTTAATTCTACGCTTTTAGGGGTACTGGACTGTTTAGCAATAATTTTCCCATAGGCATTCAATGATATTTATACTATTGCACATTGTGCACAACGCATTTGTTTAGCGTATTTTTTGCCAAACTGCCAGTGGAATCTAACAAACAACCGTTTTTCCTTGTTTCTGGCAATTAAATAGACCACTAGCGCCTCAATCAACAAACCAACCACGTTGTGCCAACTATGCGCAACACCCAACAGCCCAGAAAGGTACGGTGAAAACATGACGAGCAAACCCATCTTTGAGGTCCTCATAGGCGCCTTCATGATAAGCTTTTCCGCTGTGTGGGTTACTCTGGCTGATGTCCCTGCTACAACTTCTGCGTTTTACCGGGTTTTTTTCGGTACCATTTTTTTGCTGGCTGCCGCACTCTTTACAGGGGAGCATAAGCACATCCGTCATGTAAAGATTCTGCCTTATGCTCTTTGCGGTGCGATTTTTGCTTTGGATCTTTTTTTCTGGCATACCAGTATTATCTATATCGGCCCTGGACTTTCCACAATCCTCGGCAATTTTCAGGTTTTCCTTATGGCTGCCTGCGGCTTTCTCTTTTTCGGAGAAATTCTGAAAATCCGTTTTCTCCTCTCATTACCGCTTGCCATAGGAGGTTTATTGCTTGTTGTTGGTTTTGACTGGAATATTCTTTCAGGGGAATATAAAATGGGTATTATTTTTGGGTTGCTGACCGCTGTCTGCTACACTATTTTTCTGTTACTCCTCAGGCGAATCCAGACCTTTAAAAGTGCCTCAGTACGGTTCACCCCACTTATGTTTGTCTCTCTATTCAGCTCTATCGGGCTGGGGGTTTCACTTTTTGTAACAAATACTCCTTTTGCCATCCCAACTGTTACAAGCGCTATCCCACTTGTCTGCCTAGGGTTATTCAGCCAGGCCATAGGTTGGATCCTCATTGCTAACGCCATGCCTAAGATCCATACCTCATTCACCGGCCTCATTCTTCTACTGCAGCCCTCACTTTCATTTTTATGGGATGTTCTCTTTTTCTCACGACCCACAACATCACTGAACTGGTTGGGAGTATCTATCACTCTCTCCGCGATCTACCTTGGACTCACAGGCAGAACACACAAGTAGAGCATGGCTATATTGCAATTAATTTTTTAGGTTGTATTGTTTATCCAACATACTGACGTTATAGTCGCTGCCCGATGACAGCATAACCACACAAATAAAGTCACATAACACAACATGAAGATACTAAACTATACAGAAGCCCCCACCCATCAGTTTGATAACGAGATTGCCAAAGGCGTAACCGGTCGAGTGTTAATAGGCAAAGAGGATGAGGCACAAAACTTCTGCATGCGCTCCTTCACTCTTGCCCCAGGTGGCTTTACACCTCGCCACTCCCATGAATGGGAACATGAAATTTTTGTTCACTCCGGAGTCGGAAGAATTTACAAAGATGGTGAATGGCAAACTGTTACCAGCGGCACAGTTGTTTTCGTTCCAGGTAATGAAGAGCACCAATTCATGAATGGCGGTGCTGAGGATTTCGTTTTCATCTGCCTCATTCCTTCCGGGGTCAACGAGATCTGAGACATTACTTATTAAGTCTGATAGCATTACCACAGTGAGTCTCCACAACCATTCTGTGCTGAAGCAATTTGCTCATTTGCCGGTTACCACTATTCTTCAGCAACTTACAGATGCCCTTACTAAAGGGCATGCTGTATTGAGCAGCCCTACCGGCTCTGGCAAAACAACCCTTGCCCCTCTTGCCCTTCTGGAAAGCCCAACGTTTTCTACCGGTAAAATCCTCATGCTCGAGCCCCGCAGGATTGCAGCACGGGCCGCAGCAGTACGGATGAGTACTATGCTTGGCGAAAAGGTTGGCACGACCATCGGATATCGCACACGCGACGAATCACGAATCTCCAAATCCACATCTATCGAAGTCATTACTGAAGGTATCCTGATTCGCCAACTCCAGGAGGATCCGGAACTCACCGGCTGCAACCTTGTTATCTTTGATGAGTTCCATGAACGCAGCCTCCAGGCTGACCTGGGTCTCGCTCTCTGTCTTGACCTCTGCCAACTACGTGATGACCTGCGACTGCTTGTAATGTCAGCAACCCTCCAACCAGAAGAGCTTTGCACACTCTTAGACGACGCACCATATATCAGCAGCAACGGTAGAAGTTACCCTGTTGAAATTTCATACCTCCCACCACTAGACGAGCGCACCCCAATAGACCGTCAGATGGTACGTGGAGTCATGCACGCCTGGAAAGAGACAAACGGTGACATTCTCGCTTTTCTTCCCGGTGCTGGAGAGATCCATAACTGCCGGCAGCTTTTGCAAGGCGAACTGCCTGAATCACTCATCCTGCCTCTTTACGGCAGCCTGAGCCACGATGATCAGGACCGAATTTTCCGCCACGACAATGAACGTCGTCGTATCATCCTGGCCACCCCTGTTGCCGAGACCAGTATCACCATCGAAAATATTTCCAGCGTAGTTGACAGTGGCTATTGTCGCCGCCCGATACATGACCATACAAGCGGGCTCAGCCGGCTGGCGACCTTTCGTATCTCAAAGTCTTCTGCGGCTCAACGAGCAGGAAGGGCTGGTCGTACAGGCCCTGGACACTGCTTTCGCCTCTGGGGCAAAGAGGCTGATTTCGGTCTGCTTGAGCAGACACCGCCAGAAATTGTCAATGGAGACCTCACCTCTCTCATCCTTGAATTGGCATTATGGGGCGTAACAGACCCAGCCCAATTGTGCTGGCTTAACCCACCACGGCAATCATCCTGGCTGAAAACTGTTCAACTGCTTCAACGTCTGACTCTTCTTGACGACGAAGGTAAAATCACACAACATGGTAGAGAGGTTGCGTCTCTACCGGTCCATCCACGCCTGGGTATAATACTGACAAAGGCTGCCAAACTCAGCCTCTGCTGGACAGCCTGTCTGGTCGCTGCCGTGCTTACGGATCGCGATATATTCGCAGTAAAATCAAAATCATCAGATATCGAGGAACGGGTACGGGTGCTTGCATGCTTTGCTGACAAACATGCCACTCTACCACCCCACGCAGACAGGGCACTCTGCCGCAGATTACTGAGTTACGCAAAAAAGTGGTTCAGCAGATTCTCAGATTCAAGAGATCAGACAGTTTTCACTGAAGAGATTGGCAACTTGTTGGCATTTGGCTTTCCCGACAGAATTGCCAAACTCCGTGATAACTCGAGCTACCGTTACCAACTTGACGGTGGCCACGGTGTCGAACTGCCACCAGCTGATATCCTTTCTAACAGCAACTATCTCGTCGCACCACAACTTGATCTACGACAAGGCAATGGTCGTATCTTCCTGGCGGCACAACTATCGATAGATGATATAGAAAAACACCACTCACATCTGTTACAGGAAAAGGAACGTGTCATCTGGGACAAGACGTTGAATAAAGTAATCGCCAAACAGAACAGCTACCTTGGCAATATTATTGTGGGCAGCAAACCGCTTAAACATCCTGATTCTGAATTGGTTAGCGAAGTATTTCTTGAAGGGGTTCGCCAGTGTGGTCCGGAACTGCTACCATGGACCTCCGCAACCCGAGAGCTACAGGCCCGGATGACGTTCCTTCATTGCTGGCAACCCGATAAATGGCCAGACGTAAGCGACATCGCTCTATTGGACGACCTGGCCTGGCTCGCCCCCTATTGTTCACATATGCGAAGCATCGAACAGCTACAAGAGCTGAATTTCAAAACCATTCTGCTCTCCATGCTCAGCTGGGAAGAACAGCAACAACTGGAAACACTTACACCTTCACATCTACGGGTACCAAGTGGCTCATCTGTCAAACTGGAGTATCCAAAAGACAAACAACCCATGTTGTCCGTTCGGCTTCAAGAAGTTTTTGGTCTCTTTGAAACCCCAACAATCTGTAATAACCAGACACGGGTAGTCCTTCACCTACTCTCACCCGCCAGACGGCCAATTCAGGTAACATCAGATCTTCAATCATTCTGGAAAAACACCTACCCTGAGGTACGAAAAGAACTGGCCGGACGCTATCCGAAACACTACTGGCCCGAAGATCCGCTTGTCGCCAAAGCCACCACCAAAACAAAGAAATATATGTAATAGTGCCGGCGGAAGTTTGGCAGCAAAGAGCACGCAGACTAACAACCCGAAAGCCACACCGCCAACTGCGATAACAGCGTTTGAACGCCCACGTGAACCACAACATTCTGGCCATCTTCAACTAAAACAGGTATACCTGAATTATGGTTGATTATACCTTTAAGAAATGCTCTGAATGCGGGCAACAGTTACGAATCCCCAAAAACATTGGTGGTATGCTCATGGAATGCCCCTCCTGCGGTAAAAAATTCGGCTCTGATTTTAAAATAGGAGGAGCTGGCAAGCATCAATCTCACAACATTGCAACAACACTTTTTGAGCTGCCGTACACTCTCTGGGAACGTATATATCGTTTTTTTTCAAAAAAATTAAAATGACCGGTCAGCGTATAAAGAGAGATCAGCATTCGATGTCCGCAAATCATTTCTCCACATGACACGACCGTACAGCTTCGTATTTTCAGGCAATAAAACTATTGCCCTGCTGTGACCTGACACCACTCCTGAACTAAAGGAAAATCCGGCTCAACCTAAATATTGTATAAATACTTAAGTTGAGCTTGTCTCTACTCAGCAAAAAGAAAAACCGAGCTGCACACCGACCCTCTAAAGAACAATAGATGGCGGTATTGCTGACTATGTAAAGCCGTTTTCAAACACAATCTCTTCAAGTGGAAGCTGACCAGGCTTTGGCCAGGTATCCTTCATGCCTTTACCGATAGCCACCATAGGCCCCATAACATAATCATCAGGCAAGTTGATCAACTCAGCGACTTTTTCGATATCAAATCCAATCATCGGACAGGACTGATACCCCATATCCTGAGCCACCAGCATAAGCGTTTGCATAGCCATGCCAATTGAACGTTGAGCCTCATCACGCTGCAGCCATTCACGCCCCTCATGGAATGGTCCCATCCAGTTAACCAGAAGGTCACAAACCTCTTTTGGCGCATTTTGCCAGTAACGCTCCGGGCTCTTCTTCCATGCATTGACATCAGCCGTAAAAAGAACCACCAACGAGGCATCAGTTATCTGTGACTGATCATTACCATACTCTTTTCGTATTTTGGCACGTAACTCTGACTCTCTGAGAATAATAAAACGCCAATGCTGGATATTAAAACTCGTTGGAGCCTGAACCATTGCTTCCAGCAGTTTGCGTTCTTCCTCTGCCGTAAGCTTATGGGCTGGATCGAATAGCTTCACTGCACGTCTTTTATAGACAGCGTCTATTGTATTCATGTAACTCCTCGTCTAAACAATAATATGTAATCTCTATGAATATTACTTTGTCCACACTTCAGGTTCAAAAGAGCCTGGAGTGCAATATTCTATACGATACGGTTCAATAACTACCACACAATACTTTGGGTCATCTGGCCCATCAAAAATGGGAGCGAGCAGATCATTCCAGAATGCATGACGCTCTTCGTTGTCTGTGGTCACCCTCGCTTTCCCCTGAACCTGAAGATATGGTTGCATTTCTGTCAGGCTGTTAACACCACAGGTCAAATGAACATTTTGGTTATGTTCAATCTGCTTCACTTTTCGTGATTCGACAAAGGTAGCGCAACGAATAGAAAAGTCCCCACCACCTACAGTAACAACATAGCGGACCCAGGGATTATTAAGTTCTGTTACCGTGGCCAGTGCAGCAAGTTGCGGTTTATGTAAAACGTCAAGAATACGTTGTTGAAGATCTTGCATGAGTAGTGCTCCTGTGTAGATTTTTCATATGAGTGAACCTGTTGTTTACTAACAGAATTCGCAAGATGGAAAAGATTGTAAGCACTATCCTTTAAGGAGACATGAAAAAACAGAAATAAATCCAGCAACGACAATCTTTATTTGCTATGCAGAAGGATAATTCAACAAGGAATGGATATGTCAGGTGCTCAAACCGGCATCTCGCCGCAACTCAGCTTGAATTGCCAGGCCTATCGTCTCTATAGAGTATGGCTTTCTGATATAATCTGCTACGCCAAGGCGTTGCGCCTCAATTACCCGCTGAGTCTCCGAGTAACCACTTGCTATTATTGCTTTTTGTCCGGGATAAAGTGCCACCACCTGCTTATACGTTTCTAAGCCGTCAATGCCCGGCGGCATCAACATATCAAGCACAAGCAGATCAACACGATGCTGTTTCAAATATTCGATAGCTTCTTCACCACTTGCAGAAGTAAAGACCTGGTACCCGAGTTTTCCCAGCATCTTTGAAGCAATATCCCTCTGCTGCTCTACGTCATCGACAATAAGTATTTTTTCTCCATTGCCTTTATAGAGCTCAATTGGCTTCACACAGGCCTCATCATCTACCGCCTCCCGGGATATCGGAAAGTAAAGAGCAAAGGTCGTACCTTTTCCTGCAGTGCTCTGAACATCAATATAACCATTCAGATCTTTAACAACCCCCCAGACAACAGCAAGCCCAAGCCCTGAACCACTTCGGCCCATCGCTTTCCGGGTAAAAAATGGTTCAAAAATATGCTCCAGATCTGAACTATCAATTCCTGAACCACTGTCACAAATGATAATTACAGCATAATCTCCTTCCACAACCTCATCATAGCCAGGTATAGGCTCAGAAATGTACCGGTTCTCAGTTGAAACAGTTACGGTTCCATGGTCATCCAGAGACTCAATAGCATTAACTACCAGATTCATAATCGTTTTTTGAAGATGAGTCTTTGAACCTTGGATATTGAAAAGATCATTTCGTAGCTCTGTAATAACCGCCACACCCGGATGATCTGCAACAAGTTTTTCAAATTCAGGACTGCTAACAAAACTCTTAATCAGCGCATTGAGATTTGTTGTCTCTAATACTGCTGCACCTCTACGGGCAAGCGTAAGGAGATCCTGAACGATCATTACAGCTCTTTGCCCAGATTCACGGATTGCGACAAGTGGTTTTCGATACGGGTTATCTTCAGGCATATCCAACAACAATAATTCCGGATAACTGACCACCCCGCTCAATATATTATTAAGATCATGAGCCACACCACCAGCTAGAGTGCCCACAACTTCCATTTTCTCCACCCGCTGAAGCCGCTTAGTCAACCGCTCCTGTTCCGTCCTTTGCCGGGATAACTCGGCAAGCTTTTCCTCCAGATCTATCTGATACTGCTTGAGAGCATTATCTCTTAACTCAATCGACTCCAGCATCTTGTTACAGGCTAGCCCCATTTCAAGTATTTCATCATTATCCTTCATTTCATGATGAAAACGAGCAGTCATGTCACCGTTCTGCACCCGAGACATAACTCTTGCAATTGCCCCCACGGGTTCAATTATTTTTCTATTGAGTAAACGCAGGATGAGGAGCAGAGAGAGAGTACCAATGAGCGTTGAGCCGAGAAATATATGGCCCAAATTTGTCCTGTTCTCACCTGTAACATGTATCACCTTCTGCCTAAGCAGCTCAATCCTGCTATTCGCTTTACCGATGTTTACCGTCAACTCCATGCTGAGTTTGTTCAACCCCTCATTAGTTGCTGCAACGTTATTTTCAATATCAAAACTTTGCTCCAGTGCTTTATTGAAATCATAGATATATGTAGCCAATCGCTTGCCTTCACTCGTCTCTCTTTCAATACGTTTTGCAAGTGTACGGGTGACAAACTCTAATGCCCTGAACTGCTCTATATTTCTGCTGTTCTGATAGCCAATAAAAAAATGAGTAACACCGAATAAAGGCTGCAGCAGTCCGGATTCGGGGTCCTGCATTATCATAGAGGTCATGGACTGAAAGGTACTCAGCAGTCGGGTGTCCAAAAGCCTTGCCTGTGTCTTACGTTGCAGAACATCTGATATTAACAACTCGTAACGATCAACATTTGCAAAAACCAGTTTGAGGCTCTCTTGCAATTCAGCATCAATATCTTTGCTTTCGAGACCAAGAAGAATACCTCTAATCTGCTCCAGACAACTACCAAAACTCTTTTCGGCATCGGGATTTGGCTGATAAAAAATAACCTTTTCCCAAAACCTTGCGTTATGAAAACTGTCATTTAGTGTTGCTATATCTTTTTGTAATTCTATGGAATTCAAAAATTGCTCGGTACTTAAACTCTGTTGATGAAGGAAGTAGGCTATAACAACAAAACCACTACAAAATGAGAGCAGCAATGTAACTACTACAGCATAGAATTTACTGTTGATTGAACGAAGCAATAGTCCACCTATTTTTTAATCAATTGTAGATCCACCTGAATGTCCCCAACAACGCTTTCTCCACGGAAATATCCTGCTGCTACCTGCACAGCCCGCCTCCCCATGATATCTGGGTGCTGGGCAATTGTGGCTGTAAGTTTGCTATCCCGGACGTACTGCAGTGCTGCATCAATACCGTCAAAACCGACCAGTACAGGAGGTGGCCTCTGCCCCGTAACTTCATAGGCATCAATACATCCAAGAATCATGTTATCATTATGGGCAAAGACGCCATCAACATCAAGCCCCTGGCCAATAAGCCTGGAGGTGAGAGCTTTTGCCTGCTGCCTGTCAAAGTTGGCAACTTCCCTTTTAATAAGAGTCAATCCGGGATATTTCTCGATTCCCTCACTAAACCCTAAACCCCTGCTTTCTGCCGCAGACGTTCCAGGAATACCTTCAAGCTCCAAAATTTCCCCTTTACCTCCCAACTGCTCTGCCATAAAGGTGGCAGCCAGATGCCCACCGATTCTATTATCAGATTCTATATGAGCTAAAACTTTACCACCATGAATACGGCGATCTACTGTAATTACAGGCACATTATCACTTTCCGCTAGATCAAGAACGGGAGAGATAGCTGCACTGTTTGTGGGGTTTATAATCAATACGTCTACACGTTTCTCCAAAGCAGAAAACAGATCAACAATCTGTTTGGCATCGTTATTCTCTGCATCAAGCACGGTTATATCCATTCCAAGAATCTCCGCCTGGTCTTCCGCATGGGCAACCATGCTTTGGAAAAACTGGCTATCCATACTTGAAACAGAAAAAGCTATCTGCTTGCCAACATGCTCGCCGGTGATAAGCTCAAGGGGAGTATGCTGGTGTAAAGCTACGGTATCCCCACTCAAACTCTTCCAGGCGGCTTCAACAGCATACGCCCCCATTTCTTCCGGGTATTGCTCTATGGTTGCGTGTATCCGGTTGTTTCGCATTTCTGTTCGTACTGTATCCAGGTTATCGTACCCTGTTAGCAGGACTTCACCGGAAAGTCCCAATAGTTCGAGGGCCTGCAATGCACCAAGAGCCATCTCATCGTTGCCACAAAAAATGGCATCCACCATCTCTTCTGGCCCAGTAAGTGATTTTGCCACAGCTGCAAAAGCCTCATCCCTGTGCCAGTTTCCTTTCGTAACTCCCGTCACGGTTATGGTACTATTTTCACCTACCGCCTGGATGAAACCATCTGTGCGGCTATCCGAGTTTGATATGCCAGGCATCCCCTCAACAACCAGAACGTTACCTTTACCATTGAGCTTGACACGAATATATTCTCCAATCAACTCTCCGCCCTCAAAGTTATCAGGTCCAATAAAGGGGATCTCAACACCTAGTCTCCTCAGGGTTTCGGGATCTAAAGGGTTGTCAATATTGATCACCTTTATGCCGCGTTCTAGTGCTTTCATGCATACAGGAATCAGCTCTTTTGAGTCGTTAGGTGCAAGAATTATCGCGCCATAACCTCTTGATATGAGATTCTCCATAATAGCAATCTGCAGGTCAACATTAGTCTCACGATCCACACCAAACATCTCCAGCTGTATAGTGTGTTCTTTGGCATACTCCTTTGCCCCCCTGTCAACTCTGCCCCAGAAAGGATTGGAAAGTGCTTTCATAACGAGAGCGACTGTCTTGTGGTTTCCGGCCCAAGACTCACCCGTAAAGGACTGTAACGAAATAGATAACAGCACAACCACTGTTATAAATAATGATCGGAATGGTACACGCTCCATAGAGTTCCCCATTGAGAATATCACCTGCTGACCCTGGTAGTTTATTCAGTATATATTATTTTTTCTTACTATTAAAAGTTTCCCGCATTATTTTATCTTTTAATTACCTAGCAAAGCTCATGATTGACGTAACTCTCCCTTAGTATTTTTTTAAATTCAGATGTTATTATTTATTTCCCAACCTGTAGTCTATATCTATGATTCCTGTTCAATCTTATCCGCGCAACAGAGAAGACGTTGTATTGCGTTTCATATGATCTATAGTTTCCTAAGGCATAAATCTCGCTCCTAACCTACTCATTTGGTAGCTCAGGCACACCTGCACACCGGAAACGGAGACAACAAGATGAAAGTTCTACTCATTGGAGCCTCACGAGGAATAGGCGCTCAGCTTCTGCAGCAAGCACTTGTCGCAGGGCATGAGGTCACCGTTCTTGCTCGAAATCCCGATACAATTAGCTGCACACACCCTCAACTAACAGTGATCCAAGGTGATATCCTTGAACCTCAAATCGTGAAATCGGCAATACAGGGACAAGAGGCTGTCTGTGTAACCATTGGCATCCCAATCACATTTTCTCCTGTCACAGTTTTTTCCAGAGGGATTATTCATGTAATAAAAGCAATGCAGGAGCACCAAGTAAGGCATCTTATCTGCGTTACCGGCATTGGTGCAGGAGACAGTAAGGGGCATGGTGGTTTTCTTTATGACAAAATTTTCAAACCCTTACTTTTAAAAACGATCTATGAAGATAAGGACAGACAGGAAGATTATATACAGGAAAGCGGGCTGGAGTGGGTAATCGTCAGACCGGCCGGGCTCAGTAACGGGCCACGAACAGGAGAATATCGTACTCTCACCAATCTTGATGGGGTGTACGCCAAACGTATATCCAGGGAAGATGTGGCAGATTTCATCATCAATGAACTTGCTGAACGAAAGTTTGTGGGTCAAACTCCACTCATTACCTATTAGCCCGGATTACTCACCAGCTTAAGAGATGCCAGCTTCATCGTTCTGCCAGCAAGTCATAGGACCTAAGAGACAGTATATGGGCTTGGTGCCAGCATGGCATGAGGATGGATAGACAAAAAAGGGTAGCCGCATTGTGCTACCCTCTTGTATGAGGCGAGAAAGAGCTTTTTCGATTTTTAGTTACTTTTTATAACTGAGAAGCTCTTTTTTCAAATCTTCGGTAACTGGTTCTTTGCCCAGCCAGATAGAAAAGACGGCATCACTGAAATCCTTACCCTCAACGACCCCTTTCTCCTGCCCGGCCACGGTAACAATAGTTCCTTTACCCGGCAAATAGTCAATGCTTATTGTATCTCCCTCTTTCACCGTTGAAAACATTGCATTGAATTTTTCAATCCGTGGAGCCAGTTGCTCTTGCTGCTCTTTTGTCAGGTTCCCTTCGAACCCTTCGTTCCAGGCGGCAACAAGTTTTTCTTTTTCTACCTCACTGTAGAGAAAGTGCATAAGCATCTGCTTCTGACCCGGATCTGAAATAACTGCTGCACTTTCAGTGGCTGGATTCTGTAGATACAGACCTGCAATATATACTTTAAAGACAAACTTGGACCTGATACCAGCCCCGTTTAGAATCAATTCAGCTCCATCTGCACCCTGTAATTTTTCTGCAATTGAAACTCCGGCAATATCTCTGGCAGATGCCGGGATAGCAAAGCACAGCAGACACAACAACACCAGAACATAGCGCATCAGATACCCTCCTTATCTTTGACGTTATACATCTTACGTAAACTGTAACCTCACGTCTTATACCAGAATTTATTGTGCAGGAAAAGAATTTCCCATCGCTACCTGTTAATTTGCCAGATTCGTTGTTGGTGCTTATACAGTATACTGCTGCTACATGACGCTTTTTTCACTTATCCACCAGATACCATCGTAAAAGAAATGACAGATATTCTTAATAGAATAATTGCCGATGACGGCAAAATTTTTGGCTTGGCCTGCGACACGACTCAACTTGTTAACACAGCATGCCGCAAACATGATGTAGGCCCTACCGCCGCCGCAGCCCTTGGTCGGGCCCTTACTGGAAATGCCCTGCTCGCCGCACTGCTAAAGGATGGCCAATATGTTCAATTAAAATTTGAAGGAAGTGGGCCTCTCGGCAAAATTATCACAGAAGCTGGCTATGACGGCTGGACTCGAGGCTATGTTGCTCACCCCCGGGCTGACGTTCCATTAAATGAAGGACGAATTGATGTGGCCTCAGGTCTTGGCAGAGCCGGATTTCTCACCGTCACCAAAGACATCGGAGTAAAAAATAAATACCAGGGTATGACTCAGCTCTACACCAGCGAGATTGGCGAAGATATCGCCTATTACCTGCTTGAGTCAGAGCAGACACCCACTGTCGTAGGGCTCAGTGTACATCTGCAACCCGATGGAACGATACGCTCTGCGGGGGGCTTCCTAATACAGGCACTCCCACCTGTTGATGAACATATTATCAAAACTCTTGAGGAGAGGGTCCGGCAATTGCCCCCATTTTCTAAGCAACTGGAAAATGGTAGATCCTCAGCCGATATCCTAGCGGACCTCTTTGAAGGCATCCCCTGTCACCCAACCGGGAGCAGTACACTCTACTACCAATGCAGCTGTAACCAGGAAAAAATGGAAAACGCAGTCTTGTCTCTAGGCAATGATGACATCAAATATCTCCTCGAAAATGAGGGTGGTGCCGAAGTGCACTGCGAGTTCTGCAGGGACAGTTATAAATTCAACAGAGAAGATCTTGAAAGATTGCTTGCCCTAAGCGATAAAAAACACTGATACTACCATTGGATCAACTCTACACTATACAGATTGCATGGTAGGCCGATCCTGCCATGCAATGCGAATGTAACATATCTTTATTTCATCATAATGTTACGATTGTGTATATAGCTTGAGGTTTCGTTTGAGTTGACCAACCTGTAAACCTAGCGGTATACACTTTTCCTTATCCAGGCAACTCTCAGCCTCGGTTTCCTCAATGAATGTTTTCAGATGAACCTTTCCTTGGCGCAAATCCACCGACCAGGCATGATTATCCTGATCATACATCACGCTGAAATCCCTACCACATTTTCCAGCCTCGGGGATAACGTTCTCGATCTTTCTACATATTTGTTCTTTTGATAGCATGTGTCTACCTCCTCTTGATGGCTTAGACAAATCCAGCCATCTATTACTGCAATGTAGGCATTATGTGCATCTTAAGCAAGGTGATACCAGGAAGAGGGGGCTGTGAAAAAATACAAAAAAAGATTAGGGTAGTCACTCTGTGATAACCCACCCTGGCTATACTCCTAGAGAAATCAAACAAGGAGGATATGCCATGCAGAACCAATATCACATCAATACCAACAGGAATCAGTTCATACACACTCACCAATTTGGTTCAGAGTACGCTCGCCTGTTACGCAGATTCGCACAATACGGCAGTATAAAGGAGCTACTTTACAAAGCCAAAGCAGCCACTGTCCATTGCCTGGCAACATTGACGGTGGGTGGTCTGTTTTTAAGTGGGACCTATTTCTTTCTGGTACAACTGGCAAATTATGGCTGGTAGGAAATACGACAAGGATGAAGCTGAAAAAAGGACAGGATAGCCCGGGGCAACAATTCGCCCCGGGCTGTAAGGCATCCTGGCTCTATTCTTTCCAGTCAGGTCGGAGATAGAGTTCGGTCAGCTGCTTGCGGCTCACGCCAGCCGGAGCTTCGGTAAGCGGACAAGTGGCCTTCTGGGTTTTCGGAAAGGCAATAACGTCGCGGATAGAGCTGCAACCACATATAATCATAAGCAATCGATCAAGCCCGAAAGCCAAACCGCCGTGTGGAGGTGCGCCAAGCTCAAGTGCCTTCAATAGAAAGCCAAACTTCTCATTTGCTTCATCAGCTTCAATCCCAAGCGCATTGAGTACCTGGGCCTGGACATCTTTTCTGTGGATACGAATAGAACCACCACCAATTTCAGTACCGTTCAGCACCAGATCATAAGCGCGACTGTAAACCGCTCCCGGATCCGACTCGAGCTTATCCAGATCTTCCTCTTTAGGAGCAGTAAATGGATGGTGGAGGGCCTGGAACCGTTTTTCCTTCTCATCATATTCCATAAGCGGAAAGTCTGTTACCCAGGTGAAGTTGAATACATCTTTTTTCAACAGATCAAGACGACGGGCAAGCTCCATACGAAGCTCAGAGAGTACCTGCAGAACAACAGATTTTTTATCAGCACCAAAGAAGAGCACATCTCCCTCAACAGCATCCATTGCCTTGGTGATTTCCGCACGTTCTTCATCTGTGAAAAACTTGGCAATCGGTGACTGCCATTCACCATCCGCCTTCATCTTCACCCAGGCAAGCCCTTTAGCGCCGAACTGAACAACATATTCAGTCAGGTCATCAAGCTCTTTTCTGGAGAAGGTTGCACAACCCTTAGCATTGATAGCCCGCACTGTCCCACCAGTATCTGCAATAGAACGGAACACTTTGAAGCTGCAGCTTTTAGCGATATCGGTGAGATTGACCAACTCCAACCCGAAACGGGTGTCAGGACGATCAGTTCCGAATCTCGCTATCGCTTCGTCGTATGGCATACGATTAAACGGCGGCTGCAAGTCTAGACCAAGAGTGTCTTTGAACAGCTTGGCAATCATTCCCTCATTCACCTCAATGATCTGCTCCTCATCAACAAAGGAGAGCTCCATATCGATCTGTGTAAATTCAGGCTGACGGTCAGCGCGAAGGTCTTCGTCGCGGAAACATTTAACAATCTGATAATAACGATCCACACCTGCAATCATGAGCAGCTGTTTAAACAGCTGTGGAGACTGTGGCAGGGCGTAGAATTTACCTGCATTAACCCGGCTTGGTACAAGGTAGTCTCTTGCACCTTCTGGTGTTGAACGAGTCAGCATCGGAGTTTCAACATCGAGAAAACCGTTGTCATTTAAGTAATTACGAATTGACTGAACCGCTTTATGCCGCATGATGAGATTTGCAGCCATCTCAGGACGACGCAGATCAAGATAGCGGTACTGCAGGCGCAGGTTATCGCCCACCTCAACGTCCTCATCGAGTGGAAATGGCGGAGTCTCCGAAGTATTTAAAATACGTAGTTCACTGACCAGAATCTCAATCTCGCCAGTTGCAAGTTTGGGATTAGCCATTTCACCGGGACGTGCTTCCACCTTGCCTTCTATAGCAAGAACCCATTCACTCCTCAGCTGATGAGCTTTAGCATGGGTTTCAGGATTCACCTCAGGATTAAAAACTATTTGAGTGATACCTTCACGGTCACGAAGATCTATAAATATAACGCCACCATGATCACGCCTGCGCAAAACCCAGCCCATGAGTGTGACATTTTCACCGATATTTTCCTTGCCGAGTGCATTACAGGAATGCGACCGGACTAAGCTTCCCATTGATTCCATGATATTGTCAGTCTGGTTAAATTATCTTTCACCCCGAGCGAGTGAAAAGTGTAAGAAACACTGTAGAACAGTGGTACTCTATCTCTGTTCTACAGGTATATTTGTTCTTAATATTATGTAAAACTATCCTCAGTTTTGAACACGAGAGAGGTACTCTATAATCGCCTCTGCATTCAATGCTATATCCTGCTGTTCTTGATTTTCCATGTTTCTGATAACCCCGTTACCAGTAGAAAGCTCATTCTCACCAATGATCAGAACATGGGCAGACCCAGCTTTATCGGCCTGCTTCATCTGGCTTTTAAGGCTCCGACCTTCGTGGTCCATACCTGCACGCAAGCCGTTCACTCGAAGATTATGAACAAGATCATAACTGAGCTCGGAAGCGGTATCGCCAAGACCTGCAACAAAAATATCCAACTCTGTTGAACGTCCTTCGTTTTTCTCCTGCTTCTGAAGAAGTAAAACAAGGCGCTCCAGCCCCATAGCAAAACCAATCCCAGGTATATTCCTGGGCCCTCCAAGCTGCTCAACCAAGCCGTCGTAACGACCACCACCACCTACGGCAGACTGGGCTCCGAGATCGCCGGTAATAAATTCAAAAGTTGTGCGACAATAGTAATCGAGCCCACGAACCATAAACTTATTAAGATTGTACACCACACCCAGCTTCTCCAAACAGCTCTTTACTGAGGTAAAGTGGTCATCACAGGCGCCACAGAGATTTTCTATCATTGAGGGGGCATCTTCAACATGCTCACGGCATACCGGATTTTTACAATCCAAAACCCGAAGTGGATTGGTGGTGCTTCTCCTCTTGCAATCATCGCAGAGATATTCCATATGCTCATCAAGAAAAGCCAGGAGTTTCTCCCTGAAAACAGGACGACACTCTTTACACCCAAGAGAGTTAATCTCAAGACTCACTGAAATACCAAGCTCTTGGAGCAGCATGGCACCCATGGCGATAATTTCGGCATCAACCCGGGGATTATCTGCCCCAAGTACCTCAATATTCATCTGGTGAAACTGCCTCAAACGACCAAGCTGAGGGCGCTCATGGCGGAACATTGGGCCAATGGTGAAGAGACGTTGAACTGGCCGCTGAACATAAAGACCATGTTCTATATAGGCACGGATAAGTGAAGCCGTTGCCTCAGGCCGCATGGTGACGCCCTTTTCGACAAAACTGTACATCTCTTTTTCGACTATATCTGTAGCTTCCCCGATGGATCGAGCAAAAAGTTCAGTCTTCTCTAGTATAGGCAGACGTATTTCTGTGAATTGAAAGCGTGCAAACACCTCCCGCGCTGTTGCCTCCAGATTCTGCCAGAGTTTCACATCTGCAGGAAGTATATCTTTAAAGCCATTCAAGGCCTTGAGTTTCACGATTTTTTCTCCAATAAAGGGTAAAAATGTTTATAATAAAGATTAATCAAAAAAGTATGAAATAGAACGCAAATTTCCTAATTTGTCAAGCAATGGCCAAAAATCTTGAAAAACCCTCATCATAGATGAGAGAATAGTACTGATTTGTACCAATTTACCATAACATTAAAGGCATACTCCCGCCCTCCTGAGCTATCAGATAGCTTGACAAATACTGGGAAGACGGGCATTATCCGACACTATTGTCAAGATTATTCTCTATAGGAGTATTGGTGTACATGAAGCTACCATCATTAAAAATTGGAAAATTTACAGCATCATTCCCTCTCATTCAGGGTGGCATGTCTATACGTGTTTCAACCTCTGCCTTGGCTGCTCCAGTAGCATCTTGTGGAGGAATCGGGGTCATTGGCGGCTCCGCCATTCCAACCGAAGAGCTCCAGGCAGATATTCTCAAAGCTAAATCCATGACTGATGGTGTTGTAGCAGTGAACATCATGTATGCCATGAAGAATTTTTACAACCTGGTCATGTGTTCCATTGATTCCGGCATTGACATGATCATCACAGGCGCCGGTTTCTCTCGTGACATTTTCAAAATTGGTAAAGAACATAACGTACCCATCGTTATGATTGTCTCTTCTCCTGCTCTTGCCAAAATGGCTGAAAAACTTGGTGCTTCTGCAGTTATTGTTGAAGCCACTGAAGCCGGTGGGCACTTAGGAACAGACAAACCTTTGCGTGAGATATTTTCGCCAATACGTGACGTCGTAAAGAACATTCCACTCATTGCTGCTGGTGGCATCACCAACGGATTTGAGATGGCGGAAATGATGGATAAATATGGTGCTGACGGCGTACAGATCGCTTCACGTTTTGTCTTAAGTGAAGAATGTGATGTCGCCGATGAGTTCAAGCAGACTTATCTTGACGCCGGGAAAGATGATATCGTCCTTACTTCCTCACCAGTTGGCATGCCGGGCAGGGCCATTAATACACCGTTTGTTTCTTCAAAAAACCAAGGGGTTGACCATTCTACCAAAAAATGCGCTAACCTCTGCCTGAAGAAATGCGATCACCACTATTGCATCAGTGAACGCTTACTCGCTTCTCGAGATGGCAATGTTCAAGACGGTTTAGTCTTTGCGGGTGCGAACACCTACAAAATGAAAGAGATTCTGCCAGTCGCTGAAATATTCAGGATGTTTAAAGAACAGGCTGAATCTGTCTATAAAGAAGGTAGGGGATTCGCTCCCGCCATCTAATAGCCTTGCCGCCAATGGAAACTACCGAAGAAGTGCCCAAGCCAGTTGTCACGACACCGGCTCCTCCAGCCCGAATCATTCCTCCCGGGGAACACCCTATAACCCGGGAGATGATCAGCCAGGATGCGTTACGTGTTATGCAAAAGCTCAACAAGACCGGCTTTTCTTCGTATCTTGTCGGTGGTGGCGTTCGTGATCTATACCTTGGCAATCAACCAAAAGATTTCGATATAAGCACTGATGCCAGGCCAGGACAGATCAGAAAACTTTTCCCAAACTCCAGGACAATTGGCAGGAGATTTCGACTGGTACAGGTTTTCTCAAGAAATGGTGGAGTGATAGAGGTTTCGACCTTACGTTCACTCAGCGAACATGATCTTGACGGTCCCCAGGCCGTTCTCGCCCCCAACAACACTTTCGGCTCCCTCGACGAAGACGCCCAGCGCCGTGACCTTACAATAAATTCTCTTTTTTACGAAATCGAGAATTTCACCATTATAGATTATGTGAATGGGGTTTCCGATCTGGACCAATCCATTATCCGCATAGTTGGGGACCCCAACAAGCGGATAAACAGGGATCCGGTCAGGATAATACGGGCAATACGACACGCGGCGAGAAACGGTTTCACTATTGAGACTAACTCATGGGCAGCCATCTGCGAGAATCATAATAAACTGCGACTTTGCCCTCCCTCTCGCCTTCGCGACGAAACCCTAAAAGATATTTACAGCGGCTCCGCAAGCGCGTGGTTCAACCTCGCTGTTGAGTCAGGAATTTTCCTTGACCTTTTTCAAATTTACAGGGAATCCCTCTTTTCCAACATGGCTAACGGTGAAACCTGCCGCAATCAGCTCAATGACATCTTCATCATGATTGACAGGATAAACACAGTTGCCGCAGGTAATCGCACATCCCGCCAGCCCGACTATTTCATGCTGGCACTCATCCTTATCCCCTGGGCAGAAGCACATTACTCGATTTTCTCCCAGAAGCTTAAAGGCTCTGCTCTCTTTCAAACCGGGAGAAAAATTCGCTCAGATATCGACCGAGAAATAGGCGCTCAGCTTAATCTCAGTCGGGCTATTCGCCAGGAAATCACAACATTACTCACCAATCTCAGCTCACTTATCCATAACAGACAAAATGGGTCATGGCCGAAATGGTTGAGAAAGAAAAGCTATTTCAAGCAATGTTCACTTTTCTACCAATGTTACATAGAAGCAGTTTCTGGCGAAAAGGCACAAGACACCACCTTTGAAGCTGCGCCCATTACGCACAATCCGACAAAACCCGCCCCGCATAAGAACTCTCCGGACAAAAGGAATAGGCCGGCCTTTGCTCCCCGATCCCAAAAAGGCATCTTCGGATTTAAAAAGTAAGCGCAACACTTGAACAGTTTGCCCAATTCGCCAATTCATCCAACCCGCTCCCTCTCCCCACATGATCATGCCGTAGGTCACTGTATTTGTATAATATATTTGCACTTATCATTTTTATTGATTATATGGTTATCCATTATTGATGTCACGCTTTCGCATTTCGTTTGCATTTATGCACAATTATTTCTAATTACATTAAAGATTGCTCCATTGTCGTAAACCCCTTCTTTCTCGGATATTCAGATGTTTCAGGCGCACTGAAAATCAAGGGAAATCAGGGTCAGGCTGTAGGTCTTATATTTTTTTTTGTCCGGAACTCCGGTACCGGCAGATTCGCGCTTTTTGCGCAAAATGTTGTCACAGCAATAGGAGGTTGATATGGCAGACACGGTAAACAAAACTCTGGATCCGCAGCTTAATCGCCGCGGTTTCCTCAAGGGTGTCACAATGGCGGCTGCCGCCTTGGGACTGTCCGAAACAATGATCCCAAAAATGGTGGAAGCAGCAGCTTCCGGCGAACGTCCTCGAGTTATCTGGCTACACTTTCAGGAGTGCACAGGTTGCACAGAGAGCCTTTTGCGCTCTTCACATCCCGACCTTGCCCGCCTCATTCTCGACATTATTTCCCTTGATTACCACGAAACAGTAATGGCAGCAGCGGGTCATCAGGCTGAGCATAACCTGCATGACACTGTCAACAACCATCCTTTTATACTGGTAGTCGAAGGTGCTATTCCCACCAAAGAAAATGGCATCCATTGCATGATCGCAGGAAAAACCGCAATGGAGATACTGGCAGAAGTAGCTCCTAAGGCTTCCGCGATTATCGCCATCGGTACCTGTGCTACCTACGGTGGTGTTCAGGCAGCAGCTCCAAACCCTACCGGCGCTGTTGGCGTAGGTGATCTGGTTGACAAACCTGTAGTAAATATTTCAGGTTGTCCACCAAATCCTGTTTCTTTCCTTGGAACAATTCTCCATTTCCTTACATTCAACCGTCTTCCACAGCTTGATAAGCTTGGTCGTCCGCTCTTTGCATATGGTCGTAGAATTCATGATCACTGCGAGAGACGCGCTCACTTCGACGAAGGTCGTTTTGTTGAGCAGTTCGGTGACGAGGCCCACCAGCAAGGCTACTGTCTCTATAAAGTGGGTTGTAAAGGCCCTGAGACCTTTGCCAACTGTCCCGCAGTTCGTTTCAACGATGTGGGTGTATGGCCTGTAAGCGTTGGTCACGGTTGCATAGGCTGTACCGAGCCAAACTTCTGGGACACAATGACTCCATTTTATGACAGGCTGCCACAAGTTAAGATTCCTGGCACAGGTATCATTGAGGATGCTGACAGTATCGGCAAAAAAGTTCTCGGTGTTACTGCAGCAGCAATCGGTGTGCATGCAGCCGTTGGTATCGGTAAAGGCCTTATTAAAGGCAAGAGCGGAGACAACGAATAAACAGGCGTTTGAAAGTACAGTGATTTTTTACCGGCAGGACGTCTCAGTTACACATCAAAACACGACCCTGCCTGGTATACCAATATTTAATGGAGGTTGTACACATGGCTCAGCGAATTACCATTGATCCGGTAACACGGATTGAGGGTCACTTACGAATCGATGTAGAAGTAGACGGAGGTGCAGTCACAAAGGCATGGTCCTCCGGCCAGATGTACCGTGGTCTTGAAAATATACTCAAAGGTCGCGATCCTCGTGATGCGTGGCTTTTTGTGCAGCGCATCTGCGGTGTATGTACCACAGTTCACGCTCTCGCTTCAGTTCGTTCCGTTGAGAACGCTCTCGGGCTTGAGATTCCTTACAATGCCCAGCTTATCAGGAATATGGTCCAGTCAATTCATTGTCTGCATGACCACATTGTGCATTTCTATGCACTTTCCGCCCTTGACTGGGTTGATGTAGTTTCTGCTCTTGATGCAGATCCGGTTGCTACTGCTAAACTGGCAGACAGCCTTTCAGACTGGTCAGGTAACAGTCCAAAACGCTTTGCAGCTGTTAAAGAGAAACTTAAAGGTTTAGTAGCCAGTGGTCAGCTTGGACCTTTCGCTAACGCATACTGGGGCCATTCTGCCATGAAGCTGCCGCCCGAGGCAAACCTTATGGCGGTTTCTCATTACCTGGAAGCTCTTGATTATCAGCGTAAGGCAACTCAGGCACTGGCCATAATCGGCGGCAAGAACCCTCACGTCCAGAACCTCTCCGTAGGTGGTGTAACAACTAACCTGAATCCGGAGAATGAGACTGGCGTAACCATGGAACGTCTCTACTTCATCAAGCAGCTTGTAGAAGAAGTCCGTGACTTCATCAAGATGGTCTACATGACCGATGTTGTAGCTGTTGGTGCTCTTTACGCTGAATGGCTTCCATATGGCGCAGGTGTAACCAACTACCTCGCAGCTCCGGATATGTTCCTTGACGCAGCAGGAACCCGCGCAGACCTGCCTGGTGGTACCGTCTTCGATGGTGATCTTAGCACCATCAAGCCTATCACAGGTATTGCAGATCCATACTTTAAGGATAACGTTGAGGAGTCCATCGCCAAGGCATGGTACGACGGAGACTGGTCTAAACATCCTTGGGAAAGCTCTACAGATCCAAAATTCACCCAGTTTGAAGACGAAGGCAAGTACACCTGGCTCAAGGCTCCACGTTTTCAGGGTAAGCCAATGCAGGTTGGCCCACTGGCGCAAATGGTTGTCGGTTACGCTCAGGGCCATGAGAGAACTATCAAAGCTGTTGACTCTTTCCTCGCCCGCGTCAGCGCTGTTGCAGGTGTTCAGGTTGGCCCTGAAATTCTTCACAGCACCATCGGTCGTCATGCAGCCCGTGCAGTACGCGCTGGCATTATGGCTGATCTCTGCCTCGAGCACTGGGAGAAACTTGTTAACAACATCGGCAGCGGAGATTACGAAATCTTCAACCCACCTGTCTTCCCGAAAGGTGAGCAGCGCGGTGTTGGTGTTCATGAAGCTCCTCGTGGATTGCTCTCTCACTGGATCGTCATCCAGGATGGTAAGATCAAAAACTACCAGTGTGTTGTACCTTCTACCTGGAATGCAGGCCCACGGGACGCACAGGGACAGCTTGGACCGTACGAGGCATCTCTCATAGGCAACCCAATTGCTGATCCAGAAAGACCACTTGAGGTGTTGCGTACCATTCACTCATTTGATCCATGTATCGCCTGTGCGGTTCACATGCTTGATCCGGAAGGCAAAGAAACGGTCAAAGTGAAGGCTCTGTAATAACAGTCTTACAACCACTTAACCTTTCTTTTCCGGACATACCGTAGGAGGTAAATACAATGGCAACATTTGAAAAGAAACGATGCTGGAGCATTTTGTTCCGCCTTTTTCACTGGATGTATGCCCTGTCAATTGTGACCCTGTGTATCACCGGCTTTTACATTAACACGCCGTGGACCAACACAATGATTGAGGGTAGCGCAAGTTTTCCGATGGCAATCATGCGTTTCATCCATTTTACAGCAGCATATGTGTTTTCTGGTGCGATTATTATACGCGCTTTTCTGTACATTTTTGGTAACGCTCAGGAAAGAGTTTGGGATATTTTGCCGATTACACCGCGGAATATCAAGAACCTCTTTTCCACGATCATGAACTATGCCTACTTAAGTGACAAGCATGACCCTCGACTCGGCCACAATGTTCTGGCCGGTCTGACCTATCTTTTCACTTTTGTCGTCGCTATACTTATGATCATAAGTGGCTTCTTTATGCTGTTTCCGGAAGCACCCACCTGGCAAGGACTCGGACTTTCGATCTTTGGAAGCCAGCAATGGGGCCGGTACCTCCACCATTTGCTTATGTGGTGGTTCATGATGTTTGCTCTCATTCACGTTTACCTGTGTATCTGGAATGACGTGAAAGAGCCGGAGGGAATTATTTCCTCAATCTTTACCGGTGACAAGTTCTTACACAAATAAGCAGAACCATAAAGGAATCGAAATCCTCATCCGTGGTACAGTTCAGGGTGTTGGATTTCGACCCTTTGTCTACAATCTGGCCTCTCGTCTTGAGATATGCGGCACTGTAACCAATACCAGTGACGGCGTCCTTATACGGGCATCCTCCCAAGACGAAAGGCTTTTGTTATTTCTAGACAGGTTAAAAGCAGAGGCTCCACCTCTGGCCCGCATTACTTCCATCGAGCATCATCCTCTCGCCGGGCTTCCCATAGAAGACAGTTTTACCATCCTGGCATCTGTTGCCGGAATTTCAGCCAAGGCCGCAATTCCTCCTGATATTGCTCTCTGCGAAGATTGTTTACGCGAGCTGTTCACCCTTGGTGACCACCGCTATAATTACCCGTTTATTAACTGCACAAATTGTGGTCCACGATTCACCATTATTGAAACTATTCCCTACGATCGGCCAAAGACCTCCATGAAGGTCTTTCCAATGTGCCCTGTCTGCAAAAGACAATATGGTGATCCATCAGACCGGAGGTTTCATGCACAACCCAACGCCTGTGCAAAATGTGGCCCTCACTTATCATGGCACAACAAAAGTGGCGCACAAATTATCTGTAGCTCCCCTCTGAGCCAGGCGACTAAGGCTTTATCGGAAGGTAACATCCTTGCTATGCGTGGTCTTGGTGGGTTCCACCTCACCACTAGTGGTCATAACGAGGATGCAATTCGTTTGCTGAGAGATCGTAAAGGACGGCCGGACAAACCTCTGGCAGTGATGATGCCAGACCTGGATACCATTCGTAAATACTGCAAGGTCGATGAACAGGAAAAGCAACTCCTTCTCTCGATAATGCATCCCATTGTGTTACTTAGAAAGTCTGACGTTTTCTCCCTTCCAGCAAATCTTGCTCCTGGTATCTGTGAACTTGGAGTCATGCTCCCATATACACCATTTCACCATCTGCTGTTTCATGAACCTCAATGCCCAGATGTACTGGTGATGACTTCAGGGAACAGTAGTGGAGCACCGATCTGCACAAGCAACAGCGATGCGACTGCCAAACTGGGACACATTGCAGATTTTTTTCTCTTACATAATCGCGAAATAGTCACCCGTGTTGACGATTCTGTCGCCAGAGTGGTTCACACTAAGCCCCAGATTTACCGGCGAGCAAGGGGTTATGTACCCGCACCGATAGATATCAACTGTGCTCTTCCCCCGTCTATTGGGTGTGGAGCTGGGCTAAAAAGTACCTTCAGTCTTGCACGGGAAAAAAGTGTGTTCACAAGCCAGCATATTGGCGATCTTTTCAATCTAGAATCATTTGAATTTTATACAGAATCAATTGAGCACTTTAAAAAGGTCTTTCAAATCGAACCTGAAATTGCTGTCTGCGATCTTCACCCTGACTACATGAGCAGCCATTATGCTGCGGAAACAGGTCTCCCCCTCTACAAAGTTCAGCATCACCATGCTCATGCGGTGGCGGTTATGGCTGAGCATGGACTCGAAGAGCCGACCCTGGCAGTGATACTTGATGGTACCGGATATGGTCCTGATTCTACCATCTGGGGTGGTGAGATACTTCTCGCTGATCTTCAAAATTTCAAAAGGCTTGCCCACCTGGAGCAGCTGCACCTTCCAGGTGGCGATGCTGCCGCGACAGAGCCCTGGCGTATGGGCTTATCCGCCCTTTATCAGAGCAATGAACAGGTACCTTGGCCAAAGAGCAATTTACCAGCTGGAATTCTGGCAATTCCAGAAGAAAAGCGAAAGATCATTAACACGATGCTCAGCAACAACTTTAATGCCCCGCTTACTTCCAGTTGCGGCCGCCTTTTCGATGCCATTGCATCACTACTTTCTATACGTCAAAAAATCACCTACGAAGGTCAGGCAGCCATCGAACTTGAGTCCAGGGCAAAAAAAGCAATAACCACCACATGGTACAACTCTATTCCCGAATTTTCTGCTCTTAAAGCACCGGGGCTATTGTGCCAAAAGGGCGGAAAATGGGAGATTTGTTCGTCAGAATTTGTTAGATTGACCCTTGCTGCATTGGCACAAGGTGCTGACACAGAACACGCAGCTTTATATTTCCATTATCTGCTTATAAGTAGCATCACCGAACTGACAGAAAGGCTATCTCATCTTACAGGTATAACTAAGATAGTACTTGCCGGGGGCTGTATGCAGAACAGTTTGCTCCTCGAAGGGTTATGCCGCACGTTGAAATCAAAAAATATGAACGTTTTTACAGGAGAGGCGCTACCCATTAACGATGGTGCCATCTCTTTTGGTCAGACAATTATAGGAGGTCTGCAGCATGTGTCTCGCAATTCCCATGAAAGTTACCAAAGTTGAAGGTGACCCAGACGATTTCACCACCAGCCAGATTGCTACCGTAGATGCTGATGGAATAAGTAAAGAGGTACGGCTGGATATCGTCGACCACTGGCCTAACGTTGGTGATTATGTGATCATCCATGCAGGTTTTGCCATCCACTCACTTGTAGAAGAAGAGGCCAAAAAAAACCTGGAGCTTTTAAAGCAGCTTGCCGACACGATGCCTGAAGAACTTCTCTCTATGCCTGACGTGATTGAATAATGAAGCACTTAGATGAATACAGGGACCTGGAGCTGGTCAAGCCACTTGTCGATGAGCTGAGAGGTTCAGTTACCAAACCGCTTCGTATCATGGAGGTGTGTGGTTCACACACCATGGCTATTTTCAGAAATGGCCTGCGTACGGTCCTCCCTGAAGGCATGGAGCTGGTTTCCGGGCCAGGTTGTCCGGTCTGTGTTACTTCTGCCCCCCATATGGATGCTTTTATTGCCATGGCTGACAGGCCTGGGGTACGAGTTGCAATCTTCGGTGATCTATTCAGAGTACCAGGTTCTAACGGCTCTCTGGCTAATGCAAGCTCACGTGGCGCTAAGGTTGATATTGTCTACTCGCCGATGGATGCATTGGAGATCGCCAAGAACAACCCAGATCAACTTTTGGTGTTTCTCGGTGTAGGATTTGAAACAACTACACCCGGTATAGCCGCCACCATCATGGCAGCAAAAATACAGAATGTTCCAAATTTTGCGGTTTTTTCCACCCAGAAAACCATGCCACCGCCACTTATCGCACTACTCGACGACCCCGAGCTAAAGATTGATGGTTTACTCTGCCCAGGTCATGTCTCATCAATCATTGGTGCTGGTGCCTATGAGCCCCTCGCCAAAAAATATGGCCTTGCCTGTGTAGTTGCGGGGTTTGAAACTGCTGATCTGCTAAAAGGCCTCATAATGCTTGCCAGGCAAGTCGCTACCGGTAACATCAAGGTAGAAAATGTCTATCCTCGTGTTGTTAGCTGGGAAGGTAACCCTCGGGCTCAAAAAATGGTGGATGAAATTTTCGAACCTGCTGACATGGAGTGGCGAGGTCTTGGCGTTATACCAGGAAGTGGTCTAAAAATTCGTGACACATATCAGGATTTCGACGCCCAGGTCCGTCTAGATATCGTTCTACCACCGGTAGAAGAGGCGAAAGGTTGCATGTGTGGTCAGATTCTGAAAGGTATCAGCACTCCAAACGACTGCCCATTGTACGCCAAGCGCTGCACTCCAGGAAATCCTATTGGCCCATGCATGGTCTCCAGTGAAGGAACCTGTGCAGCCTACTACAAATACGGTCAGGACAACTGATTCCCCCGGTACTTCCAGAGGCCACACTAGCTTTGGAATTATCGTTTAAACTTTAAGTAAATAAAGAGTTATTGTATGGCTGAAAAAACAATTCTTCTTGATCACGGCAGCGGCGGGCTGGCTAGCCAGGAACTAATCGGCAACCTGTTCCTGAAGTATCTGGACAACCCAACCCTGCGCAGCCTCGAAGACAGTGCAATTATAGAAAACCAGCCAGGAAAACTTGCATTTACCACTGATTCCTATGTGGTAGATCCAATTTTTTTCCCAGGTGGTGATATAGGTAAACTTGCAGTACATGGCACAATAAACGATCTTGCCATGCGAGGTGCCAGGCCACTTTGCCTAAGCCTTGGCCTGATACTCGAAGAAGGTATGCCACTAGATGAACTTGAACGTGTAATCATCTCCATTAGCGAAGCGTGTAAAGAAGCTGATGTTCCTATTGTCTGCGGTGACACCAAAGTCGTACCTAAAGGGAAAGGCGATAAGATATTCATAAACACGTCAGGCATTGGCATTGTCGCCGAAGAGATTAACATCTCCTCTAAAAATGCCCGTTCCGGTGATACGATTATTCTTTCAGGCACCCTTGGCGATCATGGCATAACGATCATGACCCGTAGAGCTGGTATTCAGGTGGAGGGTGATCTTAAAAGTGACACCATGTCCCTTCACCGGTTGGTGGAGAAACTGCTGGCAGAGATTCCCGATGCGGTTCGCACATTGAGAGACCCCACCAGGGGTGGTGTAGCAACCTCCCTCAATGAAATTGCCGCCGCCAGTGGCCTTGCTATCGAGCTCAGAGATGAGGATTTACCCGTCCGCCCCAATGTCCGTGCGGCTTGTGAAATGCTCGGCCTCGAGCCACTCTACCTTGCCAATGAAGGTAAGTGCCTGCTGGTGGTCAGTAGTGACAAAGCTGAGCAGGCACTTTCAATTATGCGATCTACAGTCGAGGGCGCTGAAGCTGTTATTATCGGCAAAATGACCGAAGGTAAAGCCGGACGTGTCGTTATCAATACCCCTGTAGGTGGAACCCGTGTAGTCACCCCGTTACATGGTGAACCACTTCCCAGGATCTGCTGATTTTACGTTTATTGGAGAGTTATGACAGAGCAGAAAAAAATAGGAATTGCCGGTATCGGCAATCTCCTTTTACGGGATGAAGGTTTTGGTGTTCACGTTGTCCATTACCTGCAGAACAACTATGAGTTCCCTGATAATGTAGATATTCAGGATGTTGGTACAGCTGGCATCTACATGGCACCATTTCTCGAAACCTGTGACCCTGTGCTGGTAATTGATGTGGTGGATATTGCCGGAGAGCCGGGCTCATTTCATTTCTTCACTCTTGACGACGTAAGGGCCGGAACGTTCCAGACACGCATGTCTCCTCACCAGCTCGGCCTGCTAGAAATTTATGAGGTCTGCAAGCTACGAGGAGCAGCACCTGGAGAAATAGAATTCTACACCGTAATTCCCAAAGAGTTGACCGAAACCGTTGAGTCATTCGACGAAGGGTCTGCTAGATCATCTTCAGTGGAAGAGATGAGTCTCGAACTGACAGATATTGTTGGTGCCAGAATGGTTGAAGTAGCGGAAATGATACTCAAGCGTCTGAAAGACCTCGGAGTTGAGGTGAAGAAAAAAGATTCCTTACAGGAATAATAACTATGCATGAAATGTCATTGGTTCAGGGTCTCTTTGAGCAACTAAAAGGCCTTGTAGCCGAAAACAACTCAACTAAAATTATCAAAGTGACCATGGAAATCGGTCCGCTATGTGGCGTTGTTGTCGACTCTTTCCAGTTCGGTTTTGAAATTCTTTCCGCTGAAGAGGATATGTTCAAGGATGCCGAGCTGATTATAGAGATCCCGGAGGTCACCTATACCTGTACCGCCTGCTCACATCAGGAGATTATTGCGGGGGAGAGACCTGACCAATGTGCCAAGTGCGGGGATTTCTTTCTTACTCCCACTGGTGGCCAGGATCTGATCCTAAAACAGGTTGAAATGGAGTAGTTAACTTTACTCACTTTTTACTTTTCTTACATACATATACGAGGAAACGACTATGTGCGACACATGCGGCTGCCCAAGCCCATCACATACACACGATCATGATCATGGCCATGGCCATTCACACAGCCACGATAAAAAAACTGTCGATGTCCATGCCAGCCTATTTGCTGCCAATAATGCCATGGCACGATCCAACAGAGAGCATTTTGATGCGATAGGCGCAGTTGCCCTTAATCTGATCAGCAGCCCAGGTTCAGGAAAAACGACACTTCTTGAACATACAATTGACGCCCTTAAAGGCGAGATGAAAATTGGTGTTATTGAGGGAGACCCTGAGACGGACCGCGATGCCCAGCGTATCCGCGCCAAAGGTGTACCAGTTATTCAGCTGACAACTGGTGGAGCCTGTCATCTTGACGCGGCCATGACCCACAGAGGTTTTCATCTGTTAGAAAAAGAACCGGGATATGAGTCTGTTGATCTGCTATTTATCGAAAACGTTGGGAATCTGGTATGCCCAGCCACCTTTGATCTTGGTGAACATGAGCGCGTAGTGTTGGTTTCCGTTCCAGAAGGGCCTGATAAGCCTGCGAAATACCCAAAGACTTTCGGTACGGCTAACACATTTCTTATCACCAAGACGGATCTGCTGCCCCATTTTGACTTTCCACTTGAGGAGGCACGGGGTGAGGCTCTAAAAAGCAATCCCAAACTGCGGGTTATGGAGCTGTCCGCCACCACTGGTGATGGACTTGAGGCCTGGCTGGATTACTTGCGGGAAATGGTGCGGGAAATGAAGGCGAAAAAAACTGCATGACCATTTTTTATCAGCAGCCTTAGATGAGCTCCTAAGGCTGCTGATAATATTTCAACAGGCTCAGCTATTCTGCTGACGTCTGATTTCAGCCAACATCTCCCGGCCGCCATTCTCAAGAATATACTCACCAGCCAGACGCCCCATAGTCTCTGCCTCAGTTACAGTTCCAATAACAACCTTCTTTAAAATCTTTTGCCCATCAAGGCTTGCCAGTCCGACGGTCAATGTCAAGGTAGCACCTTTAAGTGTAGCCAACCCGAAAGCAGGAATCGAACAACCACCCTCCAGTTCTTTAAGATAGGCCCGCTCTGCCCGTAGACAGGCTTCACTCTCTGCATTGTTTAAACAATTCCGGATCTTTTCTTTTTTCTCTGCAGAAAGCGTTGTAGCCGCTTCAATAGCAATGCATCCCTGTCCCACTGGTGGAATAAATTCTTTTTCTGAAAATATTTTGATGATCATATCATCATATTCCATCCGTTTGACACCGGCATAGGCAAGCATCAGCGCATCGCATGCCCCTTCCTGCATTTTTCGAATACGGGTCTGCAGGTTACCACGCATCTCAACTGTCTCGACATGCGGATATAATTGACGCATTAATGCAACCCGTCGTACGGAAGAAGTCCCAACTCTGATTTTCCTCGTAGTATCATCGAGGTCGATCGTTTGGTCTTCACTAATCAGTACGTCATTCACCTTCTCACGCTCGGTAAAGGCAATCAGCTCGAAACCCTCTGGCAAATTAGACTGCATATCCTTGGCACTGTGAACAGCTATATCAGTCACACCAGAGCCAAGCTGCTCTTCCAGTTCCTCTGTAAAAACGCCTTTGCTGCCAATCTTGGCAATGGAGGTATTGAGAACCTTATCACCAATGGTCTCCATACTGCTGATATGGGTTTCCATGCCTTCTGCTTCAAGTGCCCTGGCCACTGTTTCTGTCTGCCACATAGCCAGCTTACTTTTCCGTGTTCCAATTGCAATTACCGTCATCTATCTATCCTTACTTCGTGTAAGATTTATGTTTATCCTGTCAGATGTGCATTTACCTGGACTGCGTCTGAACTTACCATATACACTACAGATATGAAATCCCAACTTTTACACCAAATCTCATCTATATTACCTCGAGTTCTATGCGAATATTAGTTTACAATATACGATATGCCACCGGCCACGGTAATGGTTATCACCTGCCCATACCATTCTTTGGTTTTTTCAAGAAAACCGATATCAACCTCAGAAGAATTATTAATTTTATCAGGACAATAGACCCTGACATCATAGGACTGATAGAGGTTGATTCCGGTTCGTATCGCTCCAGTAAAAGCTGTCAGGCAAAGGAAATAGCGGAAATTCTCGGGTATAATTACGTGGCTGAAGTGAAATACAGCCATAAATCCCTGGCCCAGAAAGTACCTATTCTCAAGCAGCAGTCCAATGCACTCCTCACCAGGAAAAGGATACATGACCACACCTTTCATTATTTCAAGGAAGGAGTAAAACGGCTTATTATCAAGACTGAACTTAAGGAAACAGCTATATTCCTTGTGCACCTCTCCCTCAAATACCGGCATCGCCAGAACCAGCTGGAATACCTGCATACGCTGGTCAAACGGACAGAGAAGGAAGTTATCGTGGCAGGTGATTTTAACACCTTTTTTGGAAATCGTGAGTTAAAACTCTTTCTTGCAGCTTCTAATCTGAAAAATGCCAACCTCCTTAACCTTCCATCGCATCCTAGTCATTCTCCACAGAGGCAGATCGATTTCATTCTCCACAGCTCAGGAATACAGATAGATAACTTTTATATCCCTGACGTACGTCTCTCCGACCACTCTCCACTAGTCTGCGACTTTTCTTTTGTCTCAACTGATGAGGTCTGACCCCTGAACTCTTGGAAGGATAACGGTAAAACAACTGCCCTTATGTAACGCACTTTCCACGACCACTCTACCACCATGTGCTTCGACAATCGCCTTCACAAAATTAAGGCCAAGACCGAGACCCTGCTGGGACCGGCTTCGATCTCCTCGATAGAGCCTCTCCCAGATACGCGGCTGTTCTGATGGTGAAATACCCATACCGTTATCTCGGAAATAGATAGAAACATCAGTATCAGATACAGCACTCTCCACAGTAATCCAGCCACCCTCATGACCATATTTGATACCGTTATCAAGAAGATTCGCCCATACCTGAGCGATACGTGTTCTGTCAGCTTCGATGCTCACCCCCTCAGTAAGATCTGTCGTAACAACGATACGTCGTTCCTCAGCAACATACTCATACAGTGAAACCATTTCCTGGATACTTTCAGCCAGATCAAGCTGTTGGGATTCCAGCTGAATTGTCCCGGTTTCCGCCTCGGCAACACTCATCATTATTTTTAACATAGCCAGAACCCGTTCTGATTCTTCTAAGCAGTCGGCAAGGGATTCTCGCAGTTTTTCAATATCACTATCTTCACGCAGGCCAAACTCTGCCACAGATCGAAGTCGCGCCAGTGGTGTGCGAAGATCATGGGCAACATTATCAAGCGATGCCTGCATCTCACTCACCAGTTTTCTATTCTGAAGAATAAGCCTGTTTACCTGGCGATAAAGCTCTGCACGCTCTGGGCCACTCCCTCCCTCATGAAGAAGTTGCTCTTTACCTTCTTCCATAAGATTTTCCAGTTCATACCGTAACTCGTTGAGGGGTAACACCATCCTTTTGACACAATAGAGTGATGCCATAAGTGCGAAGACCAGGCCGGCCCCAATAGCCAGAAGTGAACAGGTAACTACATTTTTATAGAGCAGATACGATTCCCGGCTTACCTTTCCTGCCTGGAAAATCACGCCGTTCTCAAAACTTCTCGTAACTATGGACCAGATTAAATCAGAGCTGTCACCTGAGAGCTTGCGCCAGGCCGTATCGTCCTCGTGTTCCACGTGCAGCAATTCCTGAAAAAGCGTGGCAGGAATGGTGTCGCCTGCAATCAGCAATCTGTCATTTCCACGAGTTATCCGTATAAAAACAAGACCACCAAGTCGTTCCCGGTCTGTGAACTCATTATCACCAAACTGTAACGGTTCAGCACGGCTCTTTTGCAAATATACTGAGAGAAGTTGTTCTGTCTCGGTAAGTTCAACCTTAACCAACTGCCAACGTACGCTATAGGTAAAGATCCCAATTGAAATCCCAATTGAGAGAAAAATTGCAAAAAAGAATGGCAGTGCCACCCTCAGGCGATCCAGTCTAACATCATCTTTAGTCAAGGCGAAGGACATATCCCATCCCCCGAACCGTATGAATCATTTTCTGATCATAATCCTTATCCACCTTGTTACGGAGACGGCAGACAAGTACATCGACAACATTAGTCTGTGGATCGAAATTATAGTCATAGACCCGCTCGAGAATGGTCGTCTTGGAAAGCACCGAACCGGCATTTCTGAGCATCAGTTCCAGCAGAGCATACTCTTTGGCAGGCAAATCAATCTTTACGCCACCCCTCACCACTTCATGTTTTAAGAGATCCATTTCCAGATCACCAGTTACTAATACAGTTGGCTGGGTACTCTTTTGATCCCGTCGGATCAGTGCTTGTATTCTTGCAAGCAGCTCACTAAAAGAGAAAGGCTTGATCATATAATCATCACCACCACGCTGCAATCCCTGAATACGATCATCAACAGACTGCCGGGCACTGAGTATGAGAACCGGTGTATCAACATTTGCCTGACGCAGTTTCTCTATGAGCAACAGACCGTCCATCCCAGGCAGCATGATATCAATCACCGCGGCATCATAGATCCCCTGCAGGCCTAGTTCTAACCCTTCCGTTCCATCATGACGGGTATCAACACTAAAACCACCCTCCCGCAGCCCCTTCTCAATAAATCCTGCAATTATTTTGTCATCTTCTACCAGCAAAATACGCATTGAACACTCCAGGATATCAGAACTTGTCATCAAAAAGGGCAATAGCTGAGCAATTCCGGCCAGTAACCCCATCTACCTCCCGGCAAGCACGCCTGTAGGAGAAATAGTCACGAGAACAACTTGTGCAAATGGTGGGCAGTGTAATATTCTTTTCTACCAGTCCACACTGTTGTAATTGCATTTGAGAAATTTTCCAGAAGTTAAAATGGTTCTGCTCATCCTTAAACTGGTGGAACTCTACTGGCAGTTCCGTCTGGCAATTGACAAACTCAGCACAGCACGGACCCAGTGATGGGCTTATAACAGCCTGCATTTTCAAAGGATCAGTGCCAAACGTTTTTTGCATGGCCGCAATAGTTGTACCTATCAAGTTTAGCACACTACTTCTCCAACCACTGTGTATGGCTCCAATAGCTTTCCGCTCAGGATCATACAGTAGTACAGCCTGACAATCCGCATGCTGAATAACCAGTCCAACATTTCGCTGTCGAGTTATCAGTGCGTCATAGCCATCCACTTCAACATCGTTCGTTAACGGGTTTTCCAGCAGGTAGATGCCCTCACCATGAACCTGCCTAGCAGAAAGCAGTGATTCTACACCAAGCTGCGCCCCTACCAGTTGCCGGTTAGCTGCTACGGATTCGTCCCTGTCTCCTACCGACCGGCCGATGTTCAGTGATGCAAAATGGCCCTCACTCACCCCGCCATGTCGGCTAAACAACCCGTAGCGGCAGGGATGACTCTCCAGACCACTAAAACTCTCTATTTTTGATATGATTCCGGTTAAATAGTTCAATGTACTTTATCCTTCTCATGTTACCCAAATAACAAAACTCTAGAGTTAAATTCGTTTTGGATAGAGGGTAAAACAGAACCTGACGGAGGGCAATAAAAAAGGGAGTACCTGTCTACAGGTACTCCCTCACGTGATACACTATATCATTTTACATATAGAGAACTTAGAAATATGCCTCAAATGTCAGATAGATCTGGTCTGCACTTTCAACCGGGTTTACCCCGATAGCCTGCATGGCAGCTTTATCCGCGGAACTACCCAGGTCGTAAGGGTAGAGATTCCAGTCACCGGATCCAGCATAATCATATTCATAGTGCTGATAACCCAGACGAATAAAGGTTTTCGCATATTTTGAAATAGCTTCACCTGTAGGCAGGTCATATATCATATAGACCTCATATACCTGACCACGGGTAGCCAGTTTGGACTGATAGATCTCGTCATGACCAGGGGACATGGCCAGCCAATATTTGGAACCCCAGTTAAATTCACCACCAACCTTCAGGCCGATGTCATCCATATCGTACCGTACACCGGTGTAGAAGCTATAACCGCTTTCATCATCAGTGTTAGCTTGGCCAGTAGTAGGATCAGTAAACATTCCTGCACTACCCGAATCAGGTTGACTCTGAGAAAATCCGCCAGCCAAAAAGTAATTGAAATTACTAACTTTATCCTGATACACACCGGCAGTATGCCAGATATCGCCAAGATTATCGTTAGGTCCATATCCTACAGGTGGGTTCTGAGAAGCCCCGAAGTTTGTGAAAGTATCCTGGAAATTTGGATACCTGATAACATCAAAGGCCATAAACGACTGGATATAGGCAAAACGATCACCTTTTTTCATGATATCCCAGCTCAGTCCGGCAAAATCCATATCATCGAGATCTGTTCCATCATCCGCCTGCAAGCCTGCCTCAAAACCTCGACCGTAGCAGAAACGTACTCTACTGGCTCCCAATGCATCTTCATCCCAGTTCCAGGCATACCCTGCAGACAAACCGTCAAACGGCCAATCCATGAAAGCCATAGGGGTCGCCATACGTTCATCTGTTCCCTGACGTATCTGGGCGGGAGGTCCGTCAGTGGTCGGCCTACGACCAATGGAGAACCACATTGGCATCCCACCGATATTATTCCAGTTAACAAAAGCACGATCCACGTAGAGCGAGCTGTCCTCTGCAGGACTTCGCGTCACATTACCGTCAAAAATAGGATACATGGCTCCAGAGTCATCATTAAATGCAGACTGGTTACCCCATGTCTTATACATGGCCAGGCGCCCTTTAAACTCTACATTCTCTGTTGCCTTCACCCTCATGTTCAGGCGAAATCTGTTGGTCCAGATGGTATCATTGTCGATATCACTACCGAACACCCGGTCAGCACTGTAGTAATCGAGCCGCGCTCTGAAATCACCGTAGAAGTTGATACGTGAAGCAAGATCCCAATCTTCAGCTTTCTCATCAAACTCTTCGAGCATGCTGTCCTGCTCATCATTGGTCTCTACCTGCTCTGCCATTACAGCTTTAAGCTCATTGAGCTGTCGGCTCAACTCTTCAATTTTACGCTCCAGGTCCGCATTGGTGGAACCGCCAGAACCTGCTGTTGCCATTACCGGTAACACCAGAAGGCCGGCAAGGGCCAATACTGAAAATCGTTTTACCATCTCTCATCCTCCTCCGTCATTGGGTTTTCAGGCTAGTTACCTAAACTTCCAACCTAAAAACCTGTCAACAGCCTCTCTCCTTTCGAGCGGGTATGCTCCCCAACGATACCCACGGCCAATACAAGAATTAAACAATATAATTATTTTATGTAATACCTGCATAATCCGTTTACTGTTATCTGTCAAGATGATATCATCAATCTTCCTGCCACGCAAATACTTGGAGTATAATTGTCCAAGTATTTTCCTTAATTACCCTGCATTAACAGCTACTACAGAGTAGTAGTAACTATTTGTCACGCTATGAATTACATCAAATCTTTCCAGGAAAGCATGTATAGGGTAAAGTAGGTAACTCTCAGAAATCATTACATGACATATGATGTATTACGCAGTGCAATTATCAGCAAAAAAATATACATGCAAACGATATACGTTACCCAAACACCTCATTGTGAAGAAAATTTATGAAAACACCCATTATTTTGACATGTTCAGGCACAACAGCTGCGGCTACAGAGACCTGTCGGCACATTGAAGCGAGTGTAAAAAAAGCGTTTCCGGCCCATCAACTCTACTGGGGCTACAATACCAGAACGGTTGCACGCAACCCGGCAGGTAAAGACAACATGGATATTCGGCATCCTGCCATGATACTTGAGCAACTTGCAGGTGAAGGATACCCACAGGCAATCATCCAATCACTCCACCTGCTGCCAGGGCACGAGTTTCACACTCTCCATCAAGAAGTTAGGCACATTCAACAGATCCGTTACCAGATCGGTATGCCACTACTCTCCTCCCAGCCCGATTACAGAGATTTCATTGACCTCCTGACACCACTGATTGCAGCCGATCCCAACCAGGCTGTACTTCTTGTTGGTCACGGCACTCGGCACCCGGGCTGGACCGCCTATTTAGCGTTGGAATCAATGCTACAGCACAGATTTGGCAATAAGGTCTATGTTGGAGTGGTAGAACATTACCCTGTTACAGATGATATCGAGCGAAGAATTCAGAAGGCCGGTTTTACAAACGTGTTGATCATTCCATTCTTTTTCGTTGCAGGCATGCATTTTCAACGCGATGTAATCGGAACAGCACAACATACCTGGCATAGCAGGCTCTCAGAGTGTGGATTGGAGGTAAATGTTATTACACAAGGAATTGGGCTGCTGCCGGACATAGGAAACCTGGTAGTCCGGCATATTCATGAAGCTGAACGTGCCTTAATGAGTCATACACCGAAGTGATGCCATCACATACCGGCAAACATCTTCGCCACGTTATTTTCTATAACGTAATGACAAATCTCTCTCGCTCCCTGGCGGGAATACTTATATTTACGCTGCAAATTTTCAATCATGAAAACCACATCTTCCTGAATTTTCGGATCGTATGTTTTAAATGCTTCTGTATCAAAATCCCGTACTGCCATACGAAAATTCTCATTACGTAAAAAAGGTTCCAGCACTTTTTCTTTCAAGTTATGAACATACCTCTCATACAGGTGGCTATAGAGTGAGGTCTCGGTTATATCCAACTCATCCCGGAGTATCTCCTGAGTAAGTGTCCCGGTAGTGTACGCTTTCTGCACATTATTTCTAAAGACGACAGCTTCATCTTCATTTACCAGAAGACGAGTTTCCACTCTCCGAAAGAAATCCTCTGTAATTTCCAGTTTCTCTTTTGTATAACTACATGTTTCCTGACTTCCTATATCAAAGTTTACTGCAAACATATAGTTCTGAACATCTCGAGAGATCTGATCTTCATTGTAATAATAGAGCGCCTCTTTCACCTCTTGCAAAACGGCATAGTTATACATTCGAAGCAGAGAATCAAGAAAACCCATGGGCAAGATTTCTTTATCTTCTTTACAATATTTCCTGAAAAACCGGATCAACATCGACATGTCAATGAGCTTATCATCTTTTGCAAAGCTGGTGTAAAACTCATTGAACATTCTGATAGAATCACGTCCAGAAAGTCCTTTCCAGCCATCCTTCTCCGACTCCGCAATAATTCGTTTACGTCTTTTGGCCGTAAATTCTTCCACATCCTGAGATTCAAGCCACTTTGGTATATGTCCGGTAAATATCTCCATTTTCAGAAGCTGCAGATTACGATCGCAAAACAGCTCGTACTTATCTGCATCACCTATCCATTCCAGCATAGCCTCAGATTTAGTACGCAATCGGGTAGCGATAATAACCCTGGCAAAATTGTGTAATACACGGGGTAAAAAGTTCTCATCGATATGACGGCCAAATATCTCCCGATATATCTCAACCTCTGTCTTTAGGTCGAGAATATAGGGTATTTTGATATATTCGATCCTGTCTGAGAATGCATGCAGATCATCCAAAACCCTGCGGTCTTCTGGGTTCATTAGTGCAAAAAGTAATGAATTAACGCGCTCTTCCAAATCCTCAACCTTATGCACACCATCACTAATAATATTATGCAGTTCCATCAACCGCTCAGTATTGTGTGATTTAATATCCATTAACGCGTAAATACCGTTATTGGTCTTGGCATAACGTGAATAGAGGTACGCCACCTGCTGTGAACCAGCAAACAGAGTGTTCAGGTTTTTCTGAATCACTTCATTATGAATAACATTCTGCCGAAGGGGCTTGTCACCTGGGTTGAATACAGAAATACCCTCACCAAGCCGACGCCGCACAGAATAGGGCCTGGCAAACACATAATTCATAATCTCACCAGGGTCACCATGTTTTTTCAATAATCCCTGATAAATAGACGTGCATATGGTGCATGGCTCGTCATGAAATACCCAGTCATATTTCTTTTCTGTGAAGAGCTTCCACTTAAACTTGTCATTTTCAAACAACTCGTCTAAAAAATGCCTTCGCACATCTTTCGGCACGAGGAGTAAAGGGTGATCATGGCTGGGACATGGTACATTAAAATATTCACCAGCCTCCGCTTCTGGCTCAATAGCGTTCATAATCTCCGAAGAGAGAGAACCTTTCCCGTCATTGCCCAGAATTGTGTCTATTTTCTCTTTTAATGACGAATGTGATTGCTTATTGTCTGCTGTTTTGTCCTGTTTGAGTCTCCAGACCACCTCATACCTGGCACCTTCTGAAGTGTTGGTATATTCTTCAAATTTTCGCAGGAGATTATTCAGGAAAGTAGACTTACCACTGCCATGTGGGCCCTCAAAAATATAGATCTTATTCTGCTGGGCACCCACCGTAACTGAGTCCATATGACGCATCAGCCTATTAGCGAACAGGCGATCAGCAAAGAATGGCCTATCTGAACCTTCGACAAACAGCTTGTTGCAATTATAATCCAGGTAATTTATCGACTCGGTATCATTGGTATATTCATCAAGACCTTCACAAACAAAGGTTTTGATCATATCGACATACACTTGATACACGTCACGAATATTTCGTTCAGGATATGCGATAACCTCCTGCAGAAAATCTGAAAACGAAATTACCGGTCGCCGTTCCCAGCTTCCCTGATGCATACTCAAACTATCAAAGGCTTTACTCAGTTCACGCATGTAAACACCTATATTTTCTGCTATCGTTCTATCATTACTCAACCAGTTCCCTGGAGAGTTTACGATCTTTCATTGTGTACCTGAATCGTTTCCAGGTATACTTCCGTGGCGGTTTTTCCTCTTTGGTAGCCGGCAAATCAGCACCATCAGACTTCAACAGAACCGGCTCAGAAGTGTAAAGACAAACCGGTGCTCCCCATAAAAACTCTAAACCCATCAGGGAACCATCAATAAAGTCACGTACCAGAGGCTTGCCCTCAAAAAGGTGATTAAGTACCAACGTGCCTGCTTCGTTGACCGCAATCTTCATGGAAGGCGGATGGTACAACGATTCAGCAACCATTTTTCGATATGCTGAGACCTTCCGGCTTTTCACATAATACTGCCAGGTCATTCGCTCTTTATTTAATCGCTTTCCTGCCACAAAAAGCTTATGCAGATCAACAAAATCCTGGTCGATAAAGGAATTAACAAACATTGAGTCTGAATAATTTTCCCGAACATGGAATATAAAATCACGGCCTTTCATACTACCTGTATCAAAATTCCTCCGTTCATGGCTTCCAAGCAGTCGATGAAAGTCACGGCCCATTCGCCCTTTATTGGCTTTGTCTTCAAGATAGTAAAAGAGTCGCATACCAAGGGCATACGGGTTAAGACCAACCCTCGGCATGGAGGTGACCTTCGCATTGACGATGGCGAATTCAACTTCGTGGCCACGTATACGATCATCACGAAGAAACAGCTCTTCATGCCAGTAACTGGCCCATCCCTCATTTAATATTTTAGTTCGTATCTGAGGTTGAAAATAGAGTGAAGTGGTACGAATGACCTCCATCACCGTAATCATCCAGCGATTTTCCTCTTTTTTGAGAAAAGCGGAATTCTCTATCAGAAACTGCAGAATATCCATCTTCGCCCTGCTGGCAGTATCAGCGCGGTACTTTTTGTACAAACTTTCCAGTTCTGTATATTTACTTTTTATTGCCTCCAGAAAACGCCCTTCACCATCCTCCGGGTTATCTCGTATAAAACTGTTGTATTCCTCAATTTCCTTCACATAAGCAGTGATTGAATTTTTCTTATCCCGTTGTATGAAGACATCGAAATAATAATCGAGCAGGCTCAATTTACGGCCATCGTCACGGCTGAAGTCTCCGAGCATATCGAAATATCCCACAAGATTATCAAGCGCTCGTGAAAACTCAATAATATAGTCAACCCAGCGCCCCTTCTCGGAACGCATCATGGCAATGAGTCGTTTGTCAGAAATTGCCTTGCTGGCAAAATCATAATCCCAGGTATGACGGAAATACAAATTGTTCTGAAAAAAGTCTATATGCCCGATAACATGATAGAAAATCATCACGTTGAGCCAGTCTGGGTTGTTGTCGTTATAAAAGGAAATTGGTGGTCTGGTGTTAATTACTGTCTCGTAAGGGTTGTTGGGATACAGTTCATAACGCCCCTGTTCTTTTAACACCTCAACATCCTGAACCCAGTAATCATACAGAGTCGGGATCATATTTTTGGGGCCGAGTTCTACTAAATCCCGGTTGGTTACAATATATTCAAGACTCTCATCCTGGAAGCTGAGACCAGCATCCCTGGCCCGTTCCTTACAGCCTTCCATGATTTTTTTTGCATGTTGACTGATCAGTTCCATAATATATCCGATCCAGACCAGAGCCTGGTTCATACTGTTAAGAAATGAGTTTTTTAATACCGTCTATCAGTCGGGTCTCAGTGGCATCTTTACTCAGAACATCCAGCCGCAGGTTGTTACTCCACTCTTCAAGTAACCCGGACTTGCGTATATATGTCTCGACTTCAGTTTTACCGGTGATGCCATAGCCATTTTCAGCAATGGTCAAACCGATACGTGCTGCATACCTGAGCATCTTCTTTAACTCAGGTATCGCTTCATCACCTCTGGTATCCCAATCGTCACCATCTGTACCGTGAAAAATGTAGATGTTGTAGTCCTTCTCCAGGCTTTCATCTTCTACGATCTTATTCACCAGTTTATATGCTGCTGAAACCTGTGTGCCCCCAGCAACTCTGGAGTTGTAATAGGTGTTGAAGTCCTCTACTTCCTTGGCTTCAGTGTCATGGAGAATAAAACGCGTCTCCACCTGTTTTTCATACTGAAAGATAAGCCAGGAGTAGATCAGTACATGCTGATTCACCACCAGTTCTGTCGGTTTTCCACTCATGGATCCGGAATAATCCCTTACAAAAAAAACAACAGCCTGGGACTCGTAATCTTTCTCTTTGGAAAGAATACGATATACACGATCGCGCGGTGATATGAGCAGGTTTGCTGTATCAATCAGGCTATTTTGTTTGACACGATTCAGAGCAATATTGGTCTGAACAATTCTTCTAAGCGTTGCCTTTTTATCAAGCACCTGACCAAACCCACGATTCTTGTCCGTAAGGTCGTAGGTATAGCGGGTTAGAGAGCGTTTTTTCCCTTTATCACGAAGGTTTGGCAATCTAAATTGCTCTGTCAGAACTTTACCAAGATCATAGGCGTTTGCTTCAATTTCATGGGAAGCAGCATCACCTTCACCGGCACCTGTTCCCTGGCCGCCCTGTTCCTGACGAACAGGCTGCTCTCCGATAACCTCGCCTTCCTCACCATCACCGGCACCACCTTCACCCTGCGCTTCACCCTCACCACCACTCTCCCCATCTTCATCAAGGTCAATGGCATCGTGGATAAGCTTTTCTTCCACGGTAGTTGGAACAACCACTACCTTATCGTCACCATCCCGACCAGGTTTGACAAGCTTCCCAACTCGAATCTTACGTGGAAACCCATCTTTTTCACGCTGTGAGTCCTTCTCCAGCAGGTAGTCAAGAGAGTGCACAGAACTAAACGAAACGGATTGGCCAGGGGAACTTTCCTGGAGCATCTGCTGATCATTATAGCCATACAGGCTGAGGGGCCGCATAGGAGCTGACAGTTTGTGCAGGCTGTCAATATTTCCTCCATGCTGCTCAACCTGATCAAGCTCGCGACGCATTATGGCATCCTGTTCTGGCGTCACGCCCTTTTCCAGGTATTTTTCGTAACGTACACGTAGCTTTTTCATAATCTCTTAGGGGTCAGCAAAACTGCCTTTACTTCAGCAGTTATCAGTTAATCATCGTCTTAAAAAACTTAGTCTCCTTGCGTTCAGGTGTGCTAATTCAATTATTAATTCTCATCAACCTGAGTACAGAAATATTCTATGGTCTTTTGAGCACACGTCGCACAATAGCCAAGTTTATTGAGCATGGTATCTATCATCCGGTCATAGAGTTTCTGATTTTCTTCATTCGTTCTATTTGCAAGAGCACCAATCAAACTGCCAGCTCCGGCAATATCCGACTTCAGACGTACATCCGTGACCGCCTTGACCAGTTCCAAGTTGTCCATAAAGTCATAGTTAGGATCAACGGAAATTTTCTGGCCATAGACCTTACGAATCGAGGTCCGGAAAGAGTCTTTCTGCTCACGGGTTTTCAGGCCCAGGCGATCTTCAACAGAATCGATATAGCGCTCATCAATCTTAATTGCCAGAAGCTCTCCGGTCTGCGGGTTCTTGTACTTCCACATCTTATCAGCACCGAGATTCTCGGCATCAATTCCAATGATCATGTTCACATAATTGAGGACATCTTTACGGATGGCCAGCGGTTCATCCATATACGCATTGAACATTTCCGTAAGGATGCGTTCACGGTAGAGGCCACGTGCGGTTTTCAGGTCATCAAGGAATTTGGCACGGTCATTGGCTTCACTGACATAATCGAGAATGATTCGTTCAATCGCCATAAATACATCATAGGCAAACATGCATTTGCCCTCATTCGTCTCACTGCTTTCCAGCATAAGCTGCATGGTTCGTCCCAGGTTCCTCTGCCCAAGACCTTTCTGGCCAAATCGTTTGGTGATATCATGATCCTGATTAAGCGTATCAATGACTTCTGAGAGTGTTTTAAGACTTTTTTCTCCCGCAACCTCACCAGAAGCCAACTTCATGGTTTCGATAGGCGTAAGTTTTTCAGAACGTGGCAGGCGTGTCAGAACAACAGCCACAGAAGCTGCATAGTTCAGGTTCGGATCCTGATGCATCGCATCACCGGTCAGGGTCGTCTTCGACTCGTTACCAATTGCGTAGGCCGTAAGTTCTTTCTGCAACTTGTAGTTGGTGTTGTGAGAAACATAGCAAATACGGCAACGATCAATTATCGGCGCCTCTTCTTTCTCTGCAAGGAATCGATTAAACTCACTATTATTACTGGTGGCAATGATCAGGGTATCAATGGGCCACTTATATCCGTCAATCTCAATGGAACGATTCTGGATAACACCCAGATAAACCTGTACCAGATCCTTTTTATTCTTATAAATCTCGTCACTGAAATGAATTCCACCACCTGCAACTCTTGCCAACGCCCCTCTTCGCAAGTCAAACCGGAAAGGATTGTTCGTATCGGAAATATGCAACAGGCGCTGGATTGATTCCTCTCCCAGCAGGTCCACCGCCGAGGAAGTAATCTTATCTTTTGCCGGATACTTACCGGTTACAGTACCAAGGCTTTCTACCAGAGGGACTGGGGCAATTTCGATATATTTGAGCATCTCATCTACTTTGCCATCCGTATGCTCCCGAATCTCATTCCAGATGTAGGCAGAACAGGCACCCAGTGATCGATAGTTATCGTACCACTCTTCTATACTTTTAGTGGATGCCCTGAACTTTCTGGCCAGATACTGCATAGACTCCTGTTTTGTATCAAACAGATTCATGGCCAGAACCATTGGGTCTTCATAGGTCTGCGACTCAATGGTGGTTATATTTCCATATCGCCCAAGTTTATCAAGATTGGTAAATCTGAAGGTGTATTTACGATTCCCCGGTGTTGCCAGAAAATCTCGATACATTCCACAGAGATATTCCACAAGAAATGTTTTACCGTTTCCAGGTTCACCGACAAGAACATAGGCCATCTCCTTAGAAGACCCTCCCTCTGCAGCATCTTTAACAAATGATACAAAAGAGTTAATCTCGTCATACATACCGATAATATGCTTTTTACCGTCACGGAATATTCTGAAATCAAAGGTAGTTTTACCATTTACGACAACCTTCTCAATATCCCTGTCGAGAATCATCCGACTGACACATTGAAACGCATTCTCGAAAACTCGTTCACCTTTTTTTACCGACGTAATATGATTAGAGAGTGTATTATTCCTTTGCGCTGGCATTGTGCCCCTCCTTTGCAAGGTAGAGAGATAGAGGTTTTTGGTATTACATCGTTAAATTTATTATCTGCACATATTTATTTGAAATTCAAGTCTTTGTCAGGAAAAAATGAATTCTTTTCTCCATAAAGTTCATCTCATTATAGCGCCTGACGCACACTGCATCGGGATGCAAGGCGGTATGCCTGACGGTATATCACCCTCTTTTAATATTAATGCAGCTTGGACAATGTGCTTCGATTATTATTTGAGCATATGAACAATTTACATTGACAGAGTTCCATAAAATTGAGAAATTACACTTACAAAAATACGACAATGTAATGTTCATTGTCCTTTCAGCCGATTCTATCATCTACAAAATTATATATAATTCGCCCTATAACGAGGTGTATAACATGTTAAAACAAACGTATAGTACTGACAAAGCCCCAGCGGCACTTGGCCCCTACTCGCAGGCTGTATCTTCAGGAAATCTCCTCTTTATTTCTGGGCAGCTCCCAATGGACCCGGCAACAGGAAAACTTGTGGATGGTGATATCAGCGCCCGCACCCACAGAATTATCGCAAATCTGCAAGCCGTGGCTGAAGCCGCCGGTGGTAGCCTTCAGCAAATTGTTAAAACCACTATATTTCTTACAGATTTAAGCGATTTCCAAGCTGTAAATGCCGCTTATGGCGAGTACTTCAGCACAGAACCACCTGCTCGCTCAACGGTTCAGGTTGCAGCGCTGCCCCTTGGCTCCAATATTGAAGTTGAGGCAATTCTCAGCCTGTAACCAAAAGCATTGAATACTGCGAGATCAAAAGTCTTCCGCCTTCTCATCACTCAACTGGCAAATGCACCCCTATGAAATTTAGCGTTAAAGATATACTACAGATGGAAGTGATCCTGGCACTCGGCTGTACCGAACCCGTTGCCGTCGCACTCGGGGCTGCCGCCGCCGCCAGCCTTCTTGAAAACAAGAATTTTGATTCGATAGAGGTCTGGGTCGATCCCAACATTTACAAGAATGGCATGGCTGTAATGATTCCCGGAAGTGGTGGCCTTACAGGAATAGACACATCTGCCGCCCTTGGTGCAACAGGTTGTGATCCACACCGCGGCCTGGAAATACTGGAGTCGCTCAACGAAGCATCGGTTGAAAAAGCCAAGGTGCTCCTGAAGGCGGGTAAGGTCAAGGTGAATCTCCGTGAAGAATCTGGTCTCTACATCAAAACCTGTATTGTGGCTGGAGCTGATACTGCAGAATCACTTATTACTGACCTTCACACCAACATCATCAGCCTGACACTAAACGGGAAACCAGTCACTGACTCACCACTGCTTGCTCCTCCTCCATCACCGACGGGTAAGAACAGATTGGCCGAACTCGAGGAGTGGTTACGCGGGCTCACGTTGCAAGAAATTTACGACATGCTTGATCAGGTAGACGAGGCAGATCTCGCCTTTTTGCAGGAAGGGGTAGACCACAACCTTCGTCTTGCCGAGCATGGCCTCAAACATGGCGGCGGGCTGGGTATAGGAAAAGGGATCGACAGGCTTCTCAAGCAGAAGTTACTGGTCAATGACATGGCCACGTCTGCCAGGCGGCTCACCTCTGCTGCGGCTGACGCACGAATGAGCGGAGTCAATCTGCCAGCCATGAGTTCCGCAGGAAGCGGTAATCACGGTTTAACAGCAATCTTACCGATCTGGGCTATTAAAGACTATCTCGATTGCGATAAAGAGACAGTTTTACGGGCAATCGCCTTAAGCCACATTATAACAGGTTATGTAAAAGCCCATACCGGCCGTCTATCAGCAGTCTGCGGGTGCTCTGTCGCGGCTGGCGCCGGTGCTACAGCAGGCATAACCTATCTGGTAGGCGGTGATGTCAATCATATGGCCGGGGCCATTAAGAATATTATGGAAGATCTGGCAGGTGTCATCTGTGATGGCGCAAAAGCTGGCTGCGCTTTAAAACTTAATACTGCTGCAGGTGCTGCAGTACAGGCAGCACTCTTTTCGCTGCAAGGGATCAATGTCAAAGATACAGATGGCATTGTTGGAACTTCAACCGAGAATACAATAAAGAATATGGGTACCCTCAGCCATGAAGGAATGATGGAAACTGACAAAGCTATTCTCAAAATCATGATGGAAAAAGAGAAGAACCGACAACGGTAATCTACACCCTCATTTTCTCACCCTGACCACACTCTAACCTACTGTGAAATCAGGGTGAGATTACAGCAAGTCCCCCTTCCCCGATCCAACCGCGACTACAAAGTTCTACGACCCTGCACGATCTTATTACCCGTCAGGCATTGGTCATTTTTTCTATTTGTGATATAATACAATGTGTAAGGATAACTGATGGATACCATGAAAAATTCAAGGTGACAGTTCAACATTACTTATTCCATGCTACTATGCACTTTAATAGACAAAGGATGGTGCAGTAGCAGCCCATGATATCTTACAAAATATTATGAATGATAATCTCATACATAAACTCCGCAAAGCGATAGCCCTCAACCAGGAAATTGAGACTATTTTAGTCGGGCCACTACCACTTGAAGAAAAAAGACTCAAGCTACGTGCACACCTCGCTACCATATTGGCAGTCATATCAGATGACATTGAACCTGTTCGTCCAATGGAGTGGATTTTACAACGTGATGCTATCTGGGCTTTCAGAAACATCCTCAACCCTCGCAGTGAAGCTCTGGCAGAATTCAACCTACTCGATTTTCTGGATGGCATAATCAACGGCACAGATACCGGAAAGGAGTTTGACTTGTCAGCAGGTTTTGTGGCTGAAATTGAACACCTCATTAAAGGCGTCAGTGGTATTACCAATATCTATTCTGACAGCCCTCCCCGCTTCATTGAAATGAGTGGTAAGGCCGCAGCTACTGAACGTTCCAAATATCTTTCTGAGATGGCACAAACCTCTAGTACTGCAATGGAACGCTATGCCAATGGCTTGAGTGATGAGCTAATCGCAGAACGCAGCATTAACAAACAGGCTATCCAATCCTATTTTGGGATCACCGACCTGGAATGGAACGACTGGCACTGGCATCTGAAACATATAATCCGCAATGCAGATACTCTGCAGGACATGGTCAAGCTCACAGAAGAAGAGTACATGGCTATTACTCTTGCCAGAGAAAACCGCATACCTTTTGGTATTACACCCTACTACCTCGCACTGCTTGACCCGGAGAACTCCAAAACATACGACGCCACTGTTCGTGCCCAGATCTTACCACCCCTCAACTATGTTACCACAATGAGCCAGCATAAGGCTGATGCCCACTGCTCTATGGATTTCATGCTTGAGTGCGACACCTCCCCCATTGAAGGGATCACCCGACGTTATCCAAACATTGTCATATTGAAACCTGTTCTCACCTGCCCACAGATATGCGTTTACTGCCAGCGAAACTGGGAAATCGAAGATGTCTACTCGCAAAATGCAGCACTCTCAGAAGACAAGTTAAACAAAGCCGTTGACTGGATTGCCAACACACCGGAAATCAATGAAGTACTCATTACTGGTGGGGACCCTTTAATCTCATCTGATGAGCAGCTTGATGCACTACTCTCTCGGGTGGCTGCGATCGATCATGTTATTCGAATCCGTATCGGCACCAGAACCCCCGTGACCCTGCCACAACGCATTACAGATGCTCTGGTACGCACCATCACACGCTACCATGTCCCAGGGAGACGCGAAGTTATTATTATTACACACTTCGAGCATATGACGGAGATAACTCCTGAGGCAATGGCTGCAGTACAGAAGTTCAGGCTTTTTGGCGTCAGCGTATACAATCAACTGGTTTACACCTTTTTCAATTCCAGGAAATTCGAGACTGCTGCTCTCAGGCAGCAACTGCGCCTCATCGGTGTAACGCCCTATTACACATTCAACACCAAAGGGAAGGATGAAACAGACATTTACCGCGTTCCCATCGCTCGACTCCTCCAGGAGCAACAGGAAGAAGCACGCTTGCTACCTGGAACCGTTCGGACTGATGAAATAGTCTTCAACGTCCCGCGACTCGGCAAAAACTATCTCCGTGCCTCACAGCATCGAGACGTGATTTCCATATTACCTGATGGAAGGCGCGTCTACGAATTCCATCCCTGGGAAAAAAAGCTGGCCTTGATGAACACCTATGTATACACAGATGTTTCTATCTACGAATACCTTGAAAAGCTCAAGGCGATCGGTGAAGACCTGGAAGAGTATAAAACAATTTGGTACTATTATTGATTACGCTATCCAAGCTCCAAAACCATTCGCACCCGTGCTGACAATCTTATTACTGGAAAATACAAAGATGCTTTACGTTGGAAATCTTTTAACACAATGCCTGTATATTTTAGATCTAACACTTTTTCAGCGAGATAGGCTATCGTCCTTATAGCATCGGCAATAGTCATGCCGCCAGGTCGAATATTGGAGATACAGTTACGGGACTCGTCCGTAATGCCTAGTGATGGGGCGTAGGTAAGGTAAACACCAAGGGTAGCACGGCCAAGAGACAGCGTTGCTTCGTAAGCTTCCCACAGTAAGTTGAGATTAATAGCAAAACTTCTGTTTACCTTCTCTGTACCTGCGATAAATTGGAAACAGGATCGACTGGTACCCTGATACAAATCATTCAACCTCTTTAAGACCTTCATAGCTGGATGAAATCGTAATCTCGAAAAGATTGAGTTTAATCGGGCTTTCCCACTGGGGTAGCCTTTCTACCGGGCCTTTAATATGAACAAGTGGTGACTCTCTTTCTGCAAGTCCATTTATTGTTTGCCATAGAATAGTATCTCCCCAAAACTGTGGGGATACTTCATCCTCAGCAACACGTAAAAATATTTCTCCCGGTGTTTTACTGCCCTTACATATAGCGTTTAAGGTTAATGACTCAAGCCTTCCCAACCCAGTTTCCGGATCTGGTTGCTCCTGTAACCATCGTTCAGCTGCTGCAGGGATAAATGGCAAAGGTGCATCAACTTCTTGTGACAAATCTGATAAAAGGACCAAATCTTGAGTCGCAAAAGCTTTTTCCACAATTTGCGCAAATCTAAATTGTGCCTTTGTAACTCGGCAACGTTTGCCAAACAGAGATTCTAACTGAAATGGCTTGAGTTGGCCAAGACCATTGAATGGTTCGACTCCGGGAAAGGAATTCACACAGAGGAGTTCGACATTGGCCAAACCTAGATGTTTCAAGCATACGAGAATATGGGCAAGCATTGATTGATCGCACAAACATGCATCAAACCATAGGACAACATTCTCATATTGAGCCCCAGAGGCAAGCTCATGATACTGGTTTGTTAATGTTTTCAGGATACTGGCGCTGCTCAGTCCTCCTCCAGTTAAATGTGAGAGGAATTGAGAACGAGCGAGTAATGACGCGTCGTTCGGCCACCCGGGAACCCGGATCCCATCATACAACAAGTCACGGCAGACAAGTACGTCACCAAGGATATCAGACTCTAGGAGGCAATTTCCAGCACCATCACCGTTGATTATATGTAAGGTAGTATTTCTACACATCACCCACCCATAAACCCATAGAAAAGGATACAATTCAAAGGAAAATTTTCAATTATGTACAATAGCGCAACCGAAATGTATATTCGTCTATCATAGATAGTATTATCACAGAGAACCTCTCTTTCTCAAGCTTGATCCTTTCTGGAAAGTGTGGACCACTGTAAGCCTTTAGCAAACACATTGACATTAGGTATGTTGTAAAATCGCCCAGCACTCAGTCTAAGGATTTCGCAACAACATGGAGAAAAAATGAAAACACAGATATGTTCTCGATTAACCCCTGTAGTGTTTCTTATTTTATTGTCACTATTTTTGCAGTCATGCGCCAGCAGTACACTCACTTCCTCATGGACTGATGATTCGTTTAACGGTCCGGTCAAAGGGCCAATTTTGGTAATCGGTGCCTTCAAAGATCCAACAGCCCATAAAATTTATGAAGACAGTTTTGTGAGTGGTCTCATGAAAGCTGGGGTTGAGGCCGTCCCAAGTTATCAATACGGGTCAGCTACAACTCGCCACAGTAGAGAGTGGTTACAGAAAATCAGGAAAGAATCAGGGGCACGGGCAATCCTGGTAACTCATTTAAACGGTGAAAAGATAACAACCGAGAATTTTGCAGCAGAAGGGGTGATTCTGGGTGGAGGCATATATGGGAATGGGGTGGGTGGGTACCACTCGTACATCATCGAAGACACCTTTCTCCCAGCAGAAACAAAAAGCAAAACCGTTGATTTCATTACTGCCACCCTCTTTGATGGCAAAAGCGACAACCCCATCTGGTCCGGCCACTCAAAAGACGTCAACCTGAGTAATATGTTACGAAAGGACGACGAAAAGATAGAGAATCTTTTTATTACAGATATGAAAAAACACCACCTCTTCTGACATACTTCGATTTAGGATAAGCATGAAAAAGGCGGATACCCCTCTAGAGGGATTATCCGCCTTTCATCATTGTACTACCAGACAAACGATTAGTTCTTCATGCACCATTCATAGGCATTCTGGAACATCTTCATCCATGGTGACACCTCCAGTTGCTTCATCTCTTCTGGCAGATAATGCGCCTGCCATGAGAGGAAAACACGCTCAGGATGTGGCATCAACGCCAGGTGACGGCCATCAGCAGAACAAAGCCCGGCAATACCTGCCGGTGAGCCATTGGGGTTAAACGGATATTTTTCTGTGGGCTGACCATCATCATCTACATAATACATAGGGATCATGCCACCGGAGCTAACCTTCTCCTGAATTGCATTATCCGGGAAATGCAGGCGCCCTTCACCGTGATCCACATGAATTCCGAAGACCGTCCCTTCCATTCCCTGCAGCATCATGGCATGAGATTGTTCAATTTTCACCGTAGTCCAGCGAGATTCAAACCTTCCCGACTGATTGCGTACGAACCGTGGCTGTTTCTCTGCAGAAATATCCAGCTCAGGGACCCATCCCAAAAGACCAAAGAGCTGACAACCATTACATATACCAAGAGTAAAGGTATCAGGACGAAGATAAAACTCTCTGAACATTTTCTGCAGGCGATCATTGAAACGAATTGTGGCCGCCCAGCCCTTGGCAGACTCGGGAACATCAGCATAGGAAAAACCACCAACCGCTGCCAGGCCACGGAAATCATCCAGATTAACTGCTCCCGCCAGGAGGTCATTCATGCAGATATCCCACGGCTCAAATCCTGCAGCATAAAAGGCACTGGTCATCTCTCGATCAGAGTTGGAACCCTCATCTCGCAAGATTGCGACTTTAGGCTTCTCTGAAAGCAGAAGACGTTCTGCCGCTGTTGCCTTAGGCGCAAAAGGTAAGACGTAGCTCGGTCCTTTACGATCGTAGATATTGGCTTTTTCTTCCTCGACACAAACAGGATTGGCCTGTAAACGTTCCAACTGATAACTGGTTTCTTCCCACCAGCTGCGCAGAACCACCATCTGCTCATCGAGAACCTGCTCACCCTTGCAGCGGATTGTCACCTGCTGTTCTGCCTTGGTCGCACCAATTACTGTATTGAGAACCCCTGCCGCAGCAAGAATCTCCTGTATGGTCGTAACATTTTCCTCAGCACACTCAACAACCATACCAAGTTCTTCTGAGAAAAGTGTATCAATAGCCGAATCGGTGCTCTCCAGGGTGATGTCAATACCACAGTTCCCGGCAAACGCCATTTCAAGAAGGGTTGTGACCAGACCGCCATCACTCCGGTCATGCCCTGCTATAACAAGTCCCTGATCAATTATCTCCTGAACGGCGAGAAAGGCATCTTTCATCCTACCTGGCTCATCCATATCCGGGCTGATGTCTCCCAGCTGCTTGTAAACATGGGCCAGAGCACTGCCACCCAGGCGATTTCGACCACCCGCAGGATCAATGAAGAGCAATACCGATTTGCCCGGTTGCTTAATATCCGGAGTAATTTTCTTTCTTATATCCGGCATTGCAGCATAAACTGAGATAACGAGCTCCCGAGGGGATTTCACCGTTTCATTACCCACCATGGTGGCCATGGAAAGACTGTCCTTTCCACCATCCACAGCCATACCAACCTCAATCATGGCGTCTCGCATGGCTCTGGCCGCATCGTAAATAGCCGCGCCCTCACCCGGAAGCTTTGGTGCCCACATCCAGTTTGCGGAACATTTTACCTGCTCGATATCCTCAATTTTCGCCCATACCAGGTTTGTCAGCGCCTCACCCACTGCCATTCGGGCTCCTGCAGCAGGGTCTACAAGCATTTTAATGGATTGTTCGCCAATAGCAGTAGCTATGCCGGTCAGACCAAAGTGACTCTGAGCAACCACCGCAACATCAGCAACCGTGAGCTGTAATGGTCCACAGCACTGTTGCTGGGCAATAAGACCGGTAACCGCACGATCAACTTTATTCGTCAAGAAACGCTTGGAACCAACAGAGACCAGTCGTAACACATTGTGCAATGCATCTTTCACTGTAAGGTCAGCTGGCAGCGTAACTGGCTTAAAGGTTGCTTTTGCTCGTGAGTCGGTAAAGGTCTTCTGTGGAATCTTACCAAGTAGTGCCTCGAGGTCTATATCAACCGGAGTCGTGCCATCATTTGCATCATGTACAATGAAACGGAGATCATCGGTCACTTCGCCGAGCACCTCACAGCCAACTTTTTCACGGTGGCAAATATCCTTGAATCGCTCAATATTCTCAGGACGAACCAGAAGACCACACCGTTCCTGATATTCAGCAACATAGATCTCCAGTACCGACATGGTGGGGTCACCAACACGAATATTACGTATCTCCACCCGGCCACCAGATTTCTCAACCAACTCCTTCACCACATTGGCCGGACCACCAGCACCCTGGTCATGCATAACATCAATGAGCGTTTTATCACCCATCTCGTTGCAGGCCCGAATAACTCGATTCATCTTCTGCTCCATCTCAGCGTCACCACGCTGAACGGCATCAAAATCGAGCTCCGACTCATTTTCTCCCTGCATCATAGAGGACGCAGCACCACCACCAAAGCCTACCCTGTAGGCCGGACCACCCACTTGCACAATGAGCATGCCCTTTTCTTCTTTGGCTTTCTCTGTATGGCGGTCATCAATCTGGCCGATGCCGGCAGTAAACATGATGGGCTTTAAAAATGCCCAGCGCTCACCATTATCGAGGCGCATATCAAAGGAGCGGGTAAAGCCCTGAATGACCGGCTCACCAAATTTGTTTCCATAATCTGAAGCACCATTACTTGCCTCTATCTCAATGTCCAGAGGAGATGCCAGATTACCAGGACGGGGATCGTCACTCTCCCAGCTCAGCTTGTAGCCGGGAATATTCAGGTTACCAACACAGTAACCGGCAGTACCGGCCACCACATAGGCGCCTTTACCCGTGCCTAGAACGTCACGGATACGGCCACCTGTGCCGGTTTCAGCACCAGGAAACGGTGCTACACCAGTAGGGAAGTTATGCGTCTCAGCAGTCAGGAGCGCGTGATACTTCACCCCAACAGACCTGAACGGTCCGGGTTGTCCCGGCTCCAGCGGATGCAGGGTCGTTATGTCATAGCCCTCAATAGCACTAGAGTTATCCTTAAATGCGATGAGTGAACCTTTCGGATTGGCATCTAGCGTGTCCACCACAAGCTCAAAAAGATTCTTCTCCATTTCCTCGCCGTCAATGACCTGCTTGCCTTTGAAATATCCATGACGGGAATGTTCCGAGTTGGCATTATTGAGATCCATGATCTCAACTATGGTCGGGTTGCGTTTTAGTTTTTTGACAAAATAATCGTAATAGAGATTACGATCCCACTCGTCCATGGAAATACCAGGGATATTCAGCAAGCCTTCGGGTCCCTGGCTCATCAGATCCACCTCGTACACCTCTTCCGGTTTAACACCAGTCTCAAAGGTAGTAAGTGGCTCAGGATAGTGGCACTCAGTCATCCGATCATGATTGGCAGCGATAAACTCTTGGAGCCCTTGTCCTTCAGGCACCACATAACGGCGGGAACGCTCAACTCTGGTAATCATATCCAGACCGGTAGCCTGGCAGATAGAGACCATGTTAGAAGACCAGGCTGTCGCAAAGTTCATTCGCGGACCGACTTCAACTACCCTGTCCCCACCGAGAACAGGCGTAGTGGAGACGGTTTCGACGAGAAAGCCATCCGCCAGAATCAACCGTAAACGATCAAGTTCTGTCTCGGTCAATGCACGACGTGATTCTACATTAAAACAGTAGGCCCTGCCTTCATCCAGCTTTCGATAAAGTTGTGTGATTTTCACACTCATAATCGTTTCCTTTTTATCTCGAGATATCCCTGCATTAGCCATCGACACTTATGACGTATATGAACTGCGGGAGATGATTCAGTAGTTGCAGATCGTTGATCTTCAATGGTGATTTATAGTCTGAGTAGAGCAGAACATTGAAGATTAGCATTAAATAATAAAAATATCTTTAGTAAAATTTATACAAGCTGCCATATTCGCGTAACTGTGCTTTAACAGGCAGCCATACCCACATCTATTCACCATATTTCGACATTCACTACCCACCTTCGACAATTTTGTCGAAAATGCTGGATGCAGCCACTCTTCAGCAACTCTGGAACGTTCATTACAAATCACACATATTCAAGATGTTGATTGACAACATCAAGCATTAGTCCCACATTGTGCGACATGGCATAAAGTTTGTAAGAGGTACGTGCATGTAAATATTCTATCAATCCGCCACACTTATCATTTTAAGGAGAATCACATGAAAAAAGTTTTACTCACCCTGCTTATCTGCTCACTTATCTTCTGCGGTCAGGCTCTTGCAAAAACCTACGGTAAGGGTGTTCAGGAATCAGAAACTACAAAAGTTTCCGCCATTCTCGACAACCCTGACGAATTTCTTGGAAAGACAGTTAAAATCGAAGGCATGATAATCGAAGTCTGCTCCAAACGTGGTTGCTGGATTTATGTAGCCAGTGATCGCCCACAGGAGAAAATTCAGGTAAAAGTCACCGACGGTGAGATTGTTTTTCCAATTTCTGCAACTGGCCGTGTCGGAGTAATCGAAGGTATTGTCGACGAGGTGAAGATGTCTAAAGAAGAAATGATTAAATATCAGCAGCATCTGGCAGAAGAGAAAGGTAAGCCTTTTGATCCTTCCTCTGTCGAAGAGGGTAAGAGATTTATCCGGTTGATTGGTCTCGGCGCAGAAATTGATGAGTAACGGGTGTATCATATGAAATGGCGTCGCTGGAACAATATTATCCATCGGGATCTGGGTTACCTCTGCTTCGGCCTCACCCTTATCTATGCAATCTCAGGTGTGGCCGTAAACCACATAGCCGACTGGAACCCCAATTATCGTATCGAACGTATTCAGTCTGCCATTGACCCAAGCCCGCTCCAGGGGCTAACCGGTGACAAGCTGATCGGAACGGTTCTTGATCAGCTTGAAGAAACAAGCAAAGTGAAAGGGAGTTATCAGGTTGATGATGAAAATTTGCAGATTTTTGTGGTGAACAATAATATCACTGTCAACCTGCAGACCGGAGCGGTCTATCAGGAAAAGAATCGCCCGAGAAAAGGTCTATACGCGATGAACTTCCTGCATATCAACCATGCGAAAAAACTCTGGACCTGGGTAGCTGATCTTTATGCAATTGCCCTGGCCTTGCTGGCCATAACCGGTCTGTTTGTATTGCGTGGTAAAAAAGGTATCACCGGCCGTGGAGCCTGGCTCACAGGAATTGGTTTTCTCATTCCTATCTTTTTTCTCTGGCTCTATCTCTAGGCCACCCATTAGTCATTAATTTGCCGTCGACAGATAATACTGTCGGCGGCATATCACTCTTTACTTCAAGGCTCATTACCTGTCATCATTACCACACGTCTCATCGCCGGGGAATCTTCCAGGCACCCGTCTGTTCTCGACAGGCTATTCCAAAATAGTTGCGGGTGACATCATCAGCAGAAATAATCTGTTGCTTGTACTGTCTGCATATTGTTCCATCTGTGTGCTTCAGTGTTTTTCCAGGTGTGACGCTGACCTGTAATTGCTGCTCAGGATCCGTATATTTTTCTGCCACCCCCATGCCTTTGTGTTCCAGCGCATTCTGGAATTGCTTTTTGAGTGCATTGAGCGAGGTACGTTTTTTGGTCACTCGGGTCAGGTCCGGCATGACTGCAACCAGCTCCTTTCGTCTGTTTTTTTCTGAATTGCGGACATACCTCCTTGTCTCAAGCACCCAATGATTAACCAGAGGTGCATAGTACCAGTCTCTATATTCTCGTGGCCGCTTCCTCGAAACCCCTGAGTTGTCAGAGTATCTGATGCAGCTTATCTTCCAGCTATCAAAGGTGCCACTAGCAACCGAAACTCGTTCTGCTCCAGCCACGCTACAGCGCCAGTAATTATCATAGAGCTTCTCGAGTCCAGCATCTTTTCGAGGAACAGACCTGCCAAACTCGCTAAAATTCCGGCTATTGCCTGCCTGCAGTGGCCAAAGGTCTGTCTCTGTCCCTCCAAATAGCCCGGTATCGGTTTCAAACCATCGCTCACCTTTTCGTTTTGAGCTCCGCCACTTAGTGCGATTATAGGTAAAATCAACATCACCTGTTGAAGGTCTCCCCCGATAGTTGACCCAGCTAATTTTTGTTCCATCAATTTTTTTAACAGTTTCCCAAGTACCATCTGAGTAAACAAACGTGGAGCCCAGCTTGTAGTTCGGCAATGGTGCCATACCTAAGACCGAGCCCTTTAGTGGTTGTCCTTCAGTACGGCCGTTACACCCGTTCAACCCAAACAGTACCAAGAAGAGTAATAGCCCTGAGAGAATCATACTCAATATAGTTTGATTTTTATATTTCATATTCCACCCAATCTTCACCAATACCCAAAATCTCTGTAGCGGTATATTGTTAGATTATATGTTCATTGGCACATCGCGCAAAGAAACAGAGCGAGTCTGCCATGTTTTGTTTCCGGTGCGTAGCGCAATACCTACATAGCTACGACTGTTTTCACCCCGGACCAGTTCAAGGTAATACATGCGATAGAATTCCCCTTTCTCATCTCGAAATGTGCGCACAGGAATGACCCGGGCATGATATTTTTGCTGCCCATCTTGCCACACCTGAGTTGCACCACTTGGTTCAAACTCAAGTGTAGCATTCACAACCTGTTCCAAGGCCGCAGGAATGACAGGGAAGAGAGCCGAATCAAGAGGTAACCTCTCCTCACCAGCTGTCCGACCAAATAGAAATCCAACCACCATCAGACAGACGACTGCAGCATAACGCAACGGAGGAAATAAAAAAAACTTTCCCGCTAAAGGCCGGGATCCACCTTTTCGTACAGCGGCAAGCAGCGTCGGGGGAATCTCTTCCTCCATGACACCTTTGGCCATGGCCCTTAGACTGGCCTGCACACCTACAAGCTCTACAAGCCTATCCCTTCCGCCGCTGTCTCGTGCAAGTTGATCGGCTAGATCTGATATCATCTGATTATCCATATCTCCATCGAGATACTGTAAAAGAACCTGATCATCCAACTTGTTCATCTGCTCACTCCCTTTTCTCGGGAAGACATCGTTCTTTCCTTTTGGCCATCTTTCTTCAATATTTCTGCCAGTTGTAACCTGCCACGGGCAACCCTGCTTGCCACCGTACCGGCGGGTAGCTCAAGTATCAAGGCAGCCTCCTGGTAGCTGTAACCAATCATAACAACCAGCACCACTGCTGCTCGAGCATCAGATGACAGCTTCGAAAGGGCTTTTTCTACATCAAGACGGGCCACCTGCGTTCGCTCACAGTTCCTATGGGAGTAGTCCTCAGAGTTTGCACGATGTAAGCTCAATTCCAGGATTTTTGTACGGTTTCGGTGTCTTCTCCGCAGTGTATCCTGCCATTGCGTATAGACTATTCTGTTCATCCAGCTCTTCACACCCGAGATATCGGTAACCTGCCCGACACGTTTGATCGCCCTTTCACACGCAGATTGAACCAGATCGTCAGCCGACATTCTATCCAGACAAAGTCCACGCGCAAAGGCTCGCAAGGCAGGGAGAGCTTCCTCCATTGCCTTTCTGACTGCGGCCTCACGCGTGCGGCTGTTATAGTTCCATCTCATCCAAGCTACCTATTTTGAATATTGCCTCAAGTCACACTGGCCGTCAATTCTGCCAATTTCCAAGCAGGCTGCTCTCCTCTTCCGATGAGACCTCTTCGAGATCATCCAGCACTCCTAACCTCTCAAGCCGGCTGGAACCACCTTTATCATCACCAACTTGGTGATGTTTTCCACCGTCGTTTCCAGAAGAGTCAGAAAAGCTGGACTGGAATCTCTTGCTTTTCATTGTTCTCGTTGAATTTGAGTCGGAATCATCATTCTGGTCATCATCCAGGACACCCAGGCGCCTCCCCCTTCTGTCACCATCGTCATCATCGTCATCATTGCTATCGTCATTACGATCATCGTTACTGTCGTCATTGCGGTCATCGTTGCTGTCGTCATCGCCGTCATCGTTGCTGTCGTCATCGCCGTCGTCATCGCCGTCGTCATCGCCATCATCATCGCCGTCATCATCGCCGTCATCATCGCCGTCATCATCGCCGTCGTCATCATCGTCATCGCCGTCATCATCGCCATCATCATCGCCGTCGTCATCGCCGTCGTCATCGCCGTCGTCATCGCCGTCATCATCGCCATCATCATCGCCGTCGTCATCGCCGTCATCATCGCCGTCGTCATCGCCGTCATCATCGCCGTCGTCATCGCTGCGGTCATCGTCGCGGTCATCGTCGCGGTCATCATCGCCGTCATCGTTGCCCTTGTCCGCTAAAGCTGACTTAATGCTGAACATCCCATTTTTCATTTGGTCAAAATTCGGACCAAAGCAAGATAAGGCTATTGTAAGAGTAATGATTCCCAAGGCTTTAGCAGCTAAAATCATCAACGACGAAATACTCAGACTAAATGTATATTTTCCCTTATTCATTGTATCCTCCATCTACATCATATGGCATCTAAAACGCCTTCTCTATGTTTACGAACAATCGCGAAACAAGCCCTATGGACCTGGTAATTAACCAGTGCATTTACCTATAGAACGCTTCCGGCCCTGAAATTTATCCATTTATTTTCAAAAAAGTAAAAAATATTATAATGAACTCCTCATATAGGTTAAATTATAAAGGCTTAGAGTTCACAACGATTCAGCAGATCAAGGGCTTTTCAGCAGTGAGATGAACGAGACTGTTCGTCTTGTTTTCTCATACAAGAGTTGCCACCACTCATGCCTGTACACGCTTTATATAAATCTGTAGAAGAAGGCGCTTCACCAAATACTTTTTAAAACGGAGACCAGTATGACCGCCAAAAAAACGCGCATCCTCTTCCTCTGTACCGGCAACTCCTGCCGCAGTCAAATGGCAGAAGGTTTTGCCCGTCACCTTAAATCCGACAGTATCGACGCATGGTCTGCCGGTATAGAGCAACATGGAATGAATGAACATGCAATTGCTGTCATGGCCGAAAAGGGTGTGGATATATCCACCCACACCTCAAAACTTGTAGAAGACTTGGGTGATATCAGTTTTGACTACGTTATCACTGTGTGCGATAATGCCCATGAGACGTGCCCACTATTTGCTGGCAACTGTATAATTATACATGCTGGATTCAATGATCCTCCCAAGATGGCAAAACTCTTCTCTAACACCGAACAGCAGCTTGACTGCTATCGACAGGTACGAAATGAAATCGAAGAATATATCAGCGCCCTGCCATACTCACTGCCAGGTTTTAAGGAGACAAAATGAGCGATAACAACAACCCTTCCGAGCGGAAAATGACCTCGCTCTTTGAGCGCTACCTCACAGTCTGGGTAGGTGCATGTATTGTAGGTGGCATAGTACTTGGCAAGCTGGCTCCTGACTTTGCCAAAACCCTTGATTCCATGGCAATACACGTTAACGGAGCACCGGTTGTCTCCATCCCCATTGCGATCTGCCTCTTTTTCATGATGTACCCTATTATGGTGAAAATTGATTTCACTACGGTCATCCGTGCGGGGAAAAACGTCAAACCAGTTATGCTAACCCTTTTTCTTAACTGGGCAGTAAAACCTTTCACCATGTATTTCATTTGCCTCTTTTTTCTTGGCATTGTTTTAAAAAGTTTGATCGGTGAAACAGCAATGGACCTGGTTAAAATCCCCTTTGGCATTGACCTTGACGTGGGGGCAAGTCATGGAGCTGGAACGGTGGTACTTCAGGAAGGTGTAAAGATGTTGCAGATACCTCTCTGGCGCAGCTATCTGGCGGGCTGCATCCTGCTTGGTATCGCTCCCTGTACCGCCATGGTACTTGTCTGGGGGTATCTTTCCCGTGGCAACGACGGCCTGACACTGGTGATGGTTGCCATCAATTCCCTGACCATGTTACTGCTCTATGGTATACTTGGTGGCTTTCTGCTTGGGGTTGGCAGACTCCCTGTCCCCTGGCAAGCACTACTCCTCTCAATCTCCATCTACGTCGCTTTACCCCTGGTTGCAGGTTACTTCTCCCGGAAGTGGCTTATAGCCTCTAAAGGTGAAGTGTGGTTCAAAGAGAAGTTCCTGCATGTTCTCACGCCAGTCACCATCATCGCCCTGCTTACCACTCTGGTACTTCTCTTTAGTTTCAAAGGAGAGGTTATCTTACAGAATCCGCTGACTATCCTCTGGATAGCCATACCACTATTTATCCAGACAATTCTAATATTTGCACTTGGCTATGGATTGGCGAAAGTGCTGAAACTTTCCTACGAAGATGCAGCTCCAGCAGCCATGATTGGGGCGTCCAATCATTTTGAAGTAGCCATAGCTACAGCTGTCATGCTTTTTGGACTTTCATCTGGCGCTGCCCTGGCAACAGTTGTTGGGGTATTAATCGAGGTACCAGTTATGCTGATGCTGGTTAAATTCTGTTTGAAGACCCAGCACATATTTGAGAAATAGACACAAGTTTACACTCCTCAACAGAACCGCAATATAGATCAATTTATTGTCAGGCATGGTGTGACGAATCTGGCTTCCGGTACATATTTTTTTCTCTAACTGTATCTCTACTACGCATTTCTCACAGTCTCAGGTGAGAAATGCGGTCATCACTCATATGTTGCCGACAGATAGTCCGTTGCTACCAATCCCTTCTTTCGTCTTTGTAAAATCCTCAGTACTAGCTTTCCAGTAGTGTTTCTGTGTTTGATCGTATCGCTAATCGGCCGTTTTTTGTTGAGATAAAAGTAAAGCATCAAGCCTCATCGAATTAAATTAGGCATTCATGAAAAATAATTGCATTTTCAGCATATCGTTATAGTATTTCGCCGAAGCCTATTAGCACCTAAACACATTATCCTTAATTATTGGAGTTATCCCATGAAAAAAGCATTACTTTTTTTACTCACATGTGGCCTGATCGCAACAACTGTGAGTGTTGCATTCAGCAGAAACCTTGACGAGATTCTCGAATCGGGGACCCTGAGAGTCGGTACTACAGGTGATTACAAGCCATTTTCCTTCAATAATGACGGAACACATGAAGGTTTTGATATTGCCGTGGCAAAGAGTTTCGCTGACAAACTTGGTGTGAAACTTGAACTGGTTAATACGTCCTGGCCAACTCTTATGGAAGACTTAAAGGCAGGAAAATATGACATTGGCATGAGCGGAATCACCCGAACAATCAGCAGACAAAAAGAAGCCAGATTTTCGCAGGGTTATGTTATGTTTGGCAAGACCCCACTGGTAGCATCCTCTAATGCGTCCAAGTTTACATCACTTGCAGATATCGATACCGCAGGAGTCAAAATTGGCGTAAATCCAGGCGGAACAAATGAAAAATTTGTAAACGCTAATATAAAAAATGCAGAAGTCGTCCTGTATCAGTCAAACCTGGAGATTCCGAAAGCAATAGCAAGCCAGGAAGTCGATGTAATGATAACAGATAGTGTCGAGGCTTTGTATTATGCTGCAACTAACGACAAACTAGCAGCCCCTCTTGCTGATACCCCGTTTACCCGTTCACAACTTGGCTATCTTATGAACGCTGATGCAGAACGTTTGCAGGACACGGTAAATTTCATGATGGACCAGATGATCTTAAAAGGTGAGATGGCAACATTGAAAAAAGAATACCTGCATATGTCTGAGTAGCTATCATACTCTATTCCGTAAGAACCTTACTTTACGGAGAAACAAGGACGAAGGGATACATTTCGACTCGTCCTTGTTTCTCCAGCTTCACCTCATATAACTCAGGTGAATTTAGGGAAAGCATAACAGGAGATTCTGCAGCTAAACTGATGTTAGCTGGCAGTATCAGGCCCTGCTTAGAATCATGTGCTCCACATGAGGCCCAACTTTTTTCCAATCGACACAAGGCCTGGAGAATCCTTTTGGTAAGGTAAGCGGGCAGCCAAACGCCGCATCGTCTATATACAGCTCACCGTACGCTTTGGGGCTTGACGTCCACGAATCCTGTTCAGGGTTTCGATTAATCCCATAGAGTAAGACCCCTTCTGCCTGAAGATAACGTACTGCATCACTGAGCAGTTCTCGCCCTGGCTGATCTGAGCGCATTGTGTAAAGGATGAACCTTGCTCCATAGCGTTGGAGCTTTTTCAGCCATTTAAGGGCACCCGGGACAGGCTGGCCAATTTCAGGGTAACGATGATCTACAAGCGTTCCATCAAAATCTATACATATATACATACGAAGTTCTCCGAATGGTTCATTAACAGGGTAATGCCTAGCTATTGTAGTGATCCATCACGTTTTTGACAACCTCTTGCCAAGCAACTATTTTTACGGGGAAGATATACAATTTTTTTCTTCAAAACTGTCATTTTACCTGAATATAATGTATTTTACTGGGATTACGACATAACATTCTCCACAACACCAAAGTCCCCTCAGGAGCCTGAACAGAAAATGACATACCAGCGAATACAGTTCAATCGGATGGAGCTGGCAGGTTCACTTGGTGACCTTGGCACTCTCCTGCCCATCACTATTGGCATGATACTTGTCAACGGTATGTCAGCGACAGGAACGTTTTATCTTATCGGTCTGTTTTATATCCTTGCTGGTGCCTACTTCCGCATCCCTGTTGCCGTCCAACCCATGAAAGTTGTCGGTGCCTATGCTATCGCTACAGCCATGGCACCAGCACAGATTGCTGCATCAACTCTACTCATAAGCTGCCTCCTTGCCATCATCGCGCTCACAGGTGCTGCCAACTGGATTGGCAAAGCGGTCCCCAAAGCAGTAGTACGTGGCGTGCAGCTTGCCACAGGCGTTCTGCTCCTGCGCCAGGGGATACAGTTCATTATCGGAACTTCAAGCCTGCAGCAACAGAGCGGTACAGCTGAACCTTTTTTTGCCATCCAGCACCTTGGTCCTCTGCCACTTGGTTTACTTATCGGCATTTCCGGGCTGATTTTGACTTTACTGCTGCTGAATTCAAAACGATATCCTGCGGGAATAGCGGTTATACTTCTTGGCCTTACCGCTGGAGCTATTTTGGGTGATCACACTGAACTGGCAAAACTGTCACCAGGATTCCACCTGCCTCCACTACTCCCCTTTGGTTTTCCTGATATCGATGCCTTCACCGTTGCCCTTTTCACCCTTGTTCTTCCGCAAATACCTATGACTATAGGTAATGCTGTAGTCGCCACTGCGGATCTTTCCAAAGAATATTTTCAGGAGTCGGCACACCGAGTCACTTATGCATCAACAACCCTCAGTATGGCTCTGGCTTCTGCTGCCTGCTTTTTCCTCGGCGGAATACCACTCTGCCACGGTGCCGGCGGGCTGGCAGCACACTACCGGTTTGGGGCAAGAACTCATGGTTCCAACCTTATTATTGGCGCTATTTTCCTGTTCCTTGCTGCCATCTTTGGTCCTCAGGCCATCCTCCTGCTCCACCTTCTGCCCATGTCCATCCTCGGTGTTCTTCTGGCCTTTGCCGGAATTCAGCTTGGCCTTGCTATTCTCGATACAATGAACCGTAAAGATATGTTTGTCATTCTCGCCATGCTGGGCATTACCTTTACCGCAAACCTGGCCTGGGCTTTCCCTATCGGCATTGCTCTTTCCTATCTTTTACAATCAGAGAAGTTTTCAGTCTAATACGCTAATGAGCTACCTCATTCCTGCCAGCACCATCCGAATTGAACAGACAGTTAAGAAGAGTCTCTTTATCTGCCATATTGAACATTGCCCAGATCGTAATGTGGCAGATACCTTCATCCGCCACATTACGGAAAAGCATAAAGATGCCAACCATAACTGCTGGGCCTCTGTTGCGGGTGCACCATCAGATCCGACAGGATATGGCATGAGTGATGACGGTGAACCAAGAGGATGTGCAGGCAAGCCCATGTTCAATGTCCTGCACCATTCTGGCATTGGAGAGATCTGCACTGTCGTCAGTCGCTACTTTGGGGGCATAAAGCTAGGCACAGGAGGTATGGCAAGAGCGTACAGCTCATCAGTGCAGCTTGCGCTTGAAGCATTGCCAACCTCTGAGAAAATCCATTACACCACGGTCACTCTCGGCCTTACCTATGATCTTCTGAAAACGGTAGAGCACCTTATCCAGTCAGATAACGGCATTATTCAAAACACGGAATATGGGGCAGATATCCTCATCGCAGTTAACATTCCAGAGGAGAGGGAAGAGCAGTTTGCCAATAAAATCAGAGAAGCCAGCCAGGGAAGAATACGTTATTCCCGCCAATGACTTCTCTGTTGTATACGTTCAAGAATCCGGACAACCACACCACTGAAAATACAGTACACTCCCAATAGCAGGATAAAAATCCCTGTCATTATACTGTCAAACTGGCTATTTGAAAGAAGCCCATCACCTCTGAGCAATTGTGCTCCAGAGTAGATCATCGCACCTCCCACACAAGCTCTACCGACCATTAGCAACGCGCTTACAATTTTTCCGGCTGCCGACATGCAACCTCCTGCATCCTGGCATCTACCTTGTTGCCACTCTTTTTTTAGAGTTTTGGTTTTAGCCTAATCGTGGACGTACAACTCATCCACCTCATCCCATGCCTCTGGGTTACCTCTGCGTAGTTTCACCAACTGTTTAAAATAGTAGACAAGTTGCGAGATATATTGAAGCTTCAGATCAAAATAGCCACGAGGGTCTCCGGGCGACAGCTCGTACACCTCCTCATCAGATAAAATTATTATATTTTCTATATTTTCAAGGAGTTGTATCTTTTTTATCCGCAAAAATTCGCCAACCGGCAGAATCACCGTCGGAGCATAATTCAAGCCTTCCAACCTTCGGGCTGTATCCTCGATAACCGTTGCGTCCGGCACATCCATAACAGATCGCAGGTCATCCTGCAGTACCGCAACCTTGTTTAAAAAATCAGATGCCGCACCCATGTTTCTCCTCCATGCTGATGCTGCTTATATTTCGTGACTCCTGCCACGCCCCTCTCTCTGCTCAGCCAGTGCCTATTGCTTCCGTATTTGTGAAAACCTTTAAAAGCCAAACCTTTGCTTGAGCTACTTTTTCTCGCGATAAATAGTCCAGCTACGCCGAGCCGGGTCATACTGGTACGAGAGCTGAAACTCATTGGAGTGCCGCTGAATCAACTCAATGCAGGACATAGCAAAAACAATTTTCCCATCAATACGTCCCATAAAACGGACCTGCGGAGATTGGAGTGCGGATTCGCGCAACCCAGGGTAATATCGAAGGAAAATCTCTTTAAAGTTCTCAAGCAAATATGCGGTACCCGCAACAACCAGTAACTCTTCCGCCAGCCTCAGCCCTTCCTGTTCTGCATCAGCAGCAATTTTTGCCAGAACCTGATCATCACGGTAATCACTTCTTCGTATCAGCGAGACAATAGTTTTATACGACCTCGCTGCAGCATCAAGCTCCTCTTCCTTTTCCGCCAAAATCGCCTCATCCTTTATCACATTGACTTGTGCCAGGATTTGCAATGTTTCCAGTTTTTCACGAGATTTGAGTGTATTGGATTCAAGATACCGGCTTTCTTCGTCTAAAATGGATATCGCTAAACCATATTCACTGTCAGCCTCATGCCACTCCTTCTCTCTAAACCGTATATTTGCCTGCTCGACATGATATTCAAACCGCTTTGTTGCGGCAACCTGCTTCACTTCATTTGCCGCCTCTATAAGATTATTTTGCTCTGCAAGTTTGATAGCAGTGGCAAAACCTCTCTTTGCTGTTTCCAGATCACCATCTGTGATCTGCCTGACCCCAGTGTCGGTCAATCGTTTTACTTCATGTAGTGCATCTGCCACCTGTAGAGGAACAAATTCACCCTGAAAAGCAACTCGACCGGCAAGCCCTTCACGTAGTCTATCTGACGTGAGCACCCTATCGAATTTCAACTGCATTGTATCTCTGGCATTTCCTAGAATAAATATTTTGCTTAGAGATTCCAAAGCATCCGTACCAACCCTGGAAGCTTTCTGAAATTGCCGACGGTCTATCTCATTATTAACCAGTTGCAGCTGTTCTTGGCTCTTTTGCAATATCAATGTATCCCTATAAAAGAGTCCCGCGCCTACTGCGACAACCGCAAATATGAGAACTGCCAGAATACGTTTTATGGATAGCCCACCTCCCGATATCTCCAACGAGCTGCTATTCGGATCATTGTACTGAAGTTCAGCAAGAGGCAGCTTATCCTGATTCTCTTGATACCATTCTGCAGCCTGTTCATTGAAAGCACCTTCGATGCTATAGACTTCACCCCGAATCATATCCCCGATGTGTATAATAAGATCTGCAAGCGACGGATTCTCCTGCCAGAAGCCAGCTATACGGATAGCATGTTCAGCCACATCCGGGTGGCAAATTTTGGTAAGCGGTTTGACCGTTGGAGGAAAATGCGGATAACCAAAAGGAAGGGTCACCTGGATCTGATGGCGCCTGGCCATCTGAATATCACCATTACCAGTATAACCGTAACCGAAAAGTTTATACTCAATCACATACTGTTCCGGAGGATCCTTCTCTGTGGAAACAATTGAGATAGCAGGATAATACAAAAGCATTTCCTGAAGAGCTTCATAATCTTTTCTATACATGCTATCACTTTGCCCCATACTTGCTCAATCCCCTGTCTTTCTGCAAAAAAACTTAAGTTATTCCGATCTTGCACTACAAAACCACTTTTACAATCTCTCTCATCATTAGCCTATCGTAAGCAACAGTCCAACTCAAGAGATGACTGAAAAAAGAGTGGCTCATTGGACTGTTTTTTTCCCAGAGGAGCCTATTTCCGCTCCGACTTTCCGACAAACTGACAAAATGTTTTCCGAAAGTCCGGACAAAAAGCCACGTACCACAATGTATTACACTCCTAATATCAGGAAATTAAAGAGTATACTTAATGACAATATTATTGTGCATTTGCACGATTATTGCATTGTAGTACATAACCGTTCCTGGTGCTGACAGGTGTCTGGAATATCGGTCCCCACACGTTACGCACCGCCAGTAAGAGGAGATTTGACCATGACAACTCTCAAAGAACTTAAAGACTTCCAAGCAATGTGGACGTGGCTCAGCTCCCACCCTGCCCACAATCAGGATTACTACATGAAGCATGTCGCCAAGCTGGACACTCCATGGAAAGACTCATGTCCTCTTTGTCACACAGCAGAAGGACCATGCAGTAATTGTGAATTTTTGTGGAAAACTAAGCAGGGTGGCCTTTGCACAGACAAAAATTCACCACTTAACAAGTGGCGCCAAACGAGTGTTCACGACCCAGACAACAGAACATGGTACGCAAACCGGATAGCCCTGCTCGGGAGAAATGCTGCCAAATCATTTCAAGCCTGAGCCGTACAAATAGAATACCATAATCAGGAATCACGCAGCAGGGTTTCCAGTGCCGTTTGACGTTTACTGGTATCCTGCTGCCGTATACCCATAGCCATAGCCTTACGGGTTCCCACGAAAACAGCCAGCTCTTTTGCACGCGTTAGCCCGGTATACAGTAGATTGCGATATAACATCTTAAAGTGCTGGGTCAATACCGGCAAGATCACTGTTTTAAATTCACTTCCCTGCGATTTATGGATGGTAATAGCATAGGCTAGATCAAGCTCCACAATATCCTCTTTCTGATACAACACCTCCCTGCCATCCGGAAAAAAACTGATCAGGCAGGTTAAATCAGAGGTATCGATCTGGCGGATTACACCAATATCACCATTAAATACTGCCAGATCGTAGTTATTTCGGCGATGAATAACCCTGTCACCCACTCGAAAGATACGTTCACCTACCTGCAGTTGCGATTTATCCTCAGCTGGTGGGTTGGCCGCCTGCTGCAATACTGTATTAAGGTTGCCGGTACCGAGAGTACCTCGGGTCATCGGTGAAAGAATCTGAATCTCTTGCTCTCTACCGTAATACTTAGGAATCCATTCCAGATAGAGCTGTACCACTGTATCAACCGCAGTCAAACCATAGTGAAGGGTTGACCATGGGTGCACTTTTTTCAATACTGACTTCAGCTCATCAATTGCGCCACTGGCCTGTGTCACCTGCTGTAAATCAACATGCTGAAATTTAGGGGGCACCACAAACTCTTTTTCATACGCGGAGGTAATCGTTTCATTGGTCCGGAACTCATAGGGCGTATCACCTGTGGAGAGGCCTTCAAGCTGGTTAATCTGTAAATTAAACGTGCGCTTTACCCTGGAGACAAAATCGATCTGCTCCCGGGTCGCCTCATCAGAATCAAGGAAGAGACAGTCCGTACCATTTTTCCAGATTTCAGGCTGTTTGAAAGGAGACTCAATATACGGTGTTTCTCCACGATTAATCTGGTGTGCATAGCCAATGATCTTCGACTCCCGAGCCTGCCTGAAGACCTGAGTAAGGCGAAAACATGGTACAACCCCTGAGGCGATGCTATCACGCAATACATTGCCAGCCCCCACCGAAGGCAGTTGATCGGCATCACCAATAAAGAGCAGTTGGCAATCATCCGGTAATGCCTTTAACAGGGACGCTGTAAGAGAAATATCGAGCATGGAACATTCATCGACAATGAGAAAGTCTACTTTCAGCGGGTTTTCTTCATTGCGTACAAAACCACCCCCCTGCCATTCCAGCAATCTATGCAGGGTCTTTGCCTCCCGACCAATCACCTCTCCCATACGTTGAGCTGCCCGTCCAGTGGGTGCAGCCAGTAAAATCTTTTTCTGCATGGCCTCCAATAAACGAACAATAACACGGGTAGTTGTCGTTTTTCCGCACCCTGGCCCTCCGGTCAAAATAGAAAACCTTTGTCGCACAACCTGGGCCACCGCCTGAGCCTGCTCCTTGCTCAACAAGATCTTGTGGGTATTGCAATAACACTCAATCCATCCATCGACATTGCTGCTGTCGGTGTCCAGCTCTATCCTGAAATGCCTCATTCTCCTGGCAACAACTTCCTCATCATAATAGAGTGATTTTGAATAGTAGCACTGCTCCAGTTCCCTATTCTCTCTCGCCAGGGAGCGAACGCGGAGATAATTCTGTTCCTCCATCGTGCATAGAATTCCTGAAATTCTATCTGAAAGATCCAGCTCCAGCAATTGCTCGACTTCCGTGCTAATCTGCTCGCGGGTAAGATAACAGTGCCCTTGCTCCCTGCTGGCCGCGAGCACATGACGAACTGCCGCAATAATTCGTTGATCACTGTCTGGTGCCAGGCCGATGCTGAGTGCCACTTTATCGGCTGAAAAGAACCCAATTCCGTAAAAATCGTTAGCCAGTCGATATGGGTCCTGACTCACGAGCTCAATGGCCCGATCACCGTACTGTTTAAAGATCCGTACTGCAAAAAGCGTTGAGATACCATGCCCCTGTAGGAAGATCATCACCTCGCGTATCATCCGATGCTCACGCCAGGCCTCCTCTATCATATCGAGTTTTTTTCTGGCGATACCGGGCACCTCTGTGAGACGTTCAATCTCCTGCTCGAATATCCGCAAGGTGTCATTCTTGAAATAGTGCACGATTGCCTTGGCTGTCTTTGGCCCTACCCCTTTTATCAGGCCAGAACCGAGATATTTCTCCAGTGCCGCCGCCGAAGCCGGCTTTTTTTCTATGGCTTCCAGGGCCTTAAATTGACGACCATACTGAGGATGAACAGACCAGGAGCCGTGAAACTCCATGGTCGCACCGGCAAAAACCTTGGTTTGATGAACAGTGACAGTGAGAAGATCACCGGGGGTCGTGTGTGACTGCACCCGCAGCACGGACCAACCGGTTACGGCATTATGGTAGGTAACTCGTTGAACAATTCCCAGAATTTTTTCTGATATATGCGCCATAAGAGACAGAAACCTCAGATGGTTCCATACAACATACGAATCTGTTCAGCCCCATATTTACCTTCAAGCCGTAAAACAATAAAATGCCCTCTGGCCATGGCCTGAAAATGATCGATAAATAATGTATTGATAACCGCTCCACCAGCAGCACCAATAAGTGGAATAGACTGCGCGGCTATCTTCTCTGTCACCTGCACCCCAAAGCGGGAAGCAACCTGGGAAATCAATTTAACCAATGCAGGAGCAGAGCCTTCTGCCAAACCCTTTGTAGCCACAAACTTTGCCGCATCATTAACAGCTTTAGCAAGAGCGGTACGTACAGCAAAATAGCCGGTCTCAGTTCCATCATCTTCGCTGCCCGGTCCCCCAAAGGCAAACACCTCAAGACAGCCTACTTTCACTTGAGGGTGCTCGAGATCATGTCCCTCGCTTCTGGCAATATCAGCAATTGAACGCAGCATCACTGTAGTCGACAGCGGCAGCTCTAACGTTAAGGCAGGCAATCCCCAGAAGCCACCAGCAGCGCCGATTCCAGCCGCCATCATCTTGTGAAAACGATTCGCCGATTCCCGTTTTTTCCTGGTATTCAAGGTAAGGATAGCCGAGTGCACCGACACCTCAAGTGCTTTGCGTGTGCTCTTTGCTACCAGGTCATGCCAACCTTTTGGCAGCAGATCAAAACCCTTCTCTATTGGGGTTCCGAGAGCGCTGGTTATCTTTGCAGCAAGCCCCGGGTTTTCCAGCAGGGATTTGGCATATTTCAGATCATCGAGATCCTGTTCACTGATATCCATGGTCTATCCAAAAGTTGAAGATGAGTATAGCAGGTGTAAGAAAATACATAATACAATAAAGATAGGTTCTAATCTCCAATCCAGCAAGATCTGCCGAAATTCAACTCAGTTCTCCGGCTCCTCACCTTCCTTAAACTTTTTCACTCCTATAACTTCATGGGCATTAATGGTTATAACCAGGCCTTGTGCTGTGGTGTACGTCATTGTACCGTCACTTGTCTTCAGATTATCGGTATAGACTCTTCCACCAGACTTCAGCTCAAGCAGATACATATCTCTTTTGGGAGGTATCGGGTTATCACCGTTTGCCTTTACCGCCCCCGTTGGTTTTACTTTTTTGGTATCATGTGTCGTCTTTTGCACCGGGAAAGAACTCATGATGGTCTCAACCCCTTTCTGAAACGACTCTACTGGCACCAAATCTGGCCTGAATATCGCTATTCCGACACCACCTGCAATAGTCAGAAACAGCAAAATGACAAGTATATTCTGCGCTTTGATGGCTCTCACAACCTACGCCCTCCTCTCTATATCATTCAACAATACTTACGACGCATTATAATCATTCATAAAAAACATAACTCTCAGTTCATAGCACACGTTACGTTGTTCATTCTAGCCATTATTTAAAGGGGAAAGGCAAACATTGATAACACAGTAACCCTTTCCAGACTGGCAACAAAGCTGATGGAGTTATTTGCAGATTTTGAATAGCCTATACAGGTGTACCAGGTGATGTATCAGGCGATAAATTGATCGGGAAGGTGTATTGCAGCGGTAAAAGCAGTGCGGTAACCCCTCTCAAGGTTACCGCCCACATAGAAAAATATTAGACGGCCATCTCTGTCATCCAGAAATCATGTAAATTACAGAAGCTGGTAACATAAATCTTACCCTTGTACCCTGCTGGCAAATCAAAACTGGATTGTGGTTTATCGGCAGGTTTAAAGGTCATGGCACCAACATAGGTGCCATCCTCAAGCACTAGAGTATGACGCACTATGAAGTGTTCAGTGGACATTCCATGCTTGGTTAATACTGCCACCTTGGAACCGGTTACTTCAACCTGTGGAGCATGTGAGCCCTCTTTTCCTGCCCATTTCCCAGGATTGTCTTTCGTGTAGATAATATTGGTATAGGGTGCAGCGCCAGATGCAAAAGCTGTAGGTACTGAGCTGACTGTAAGTATTGTGGCGGCTGCTGCTGCAGTTTTCAAAAATTCACGTCGGTCATTCATAGAGAATCCTCCTGTTGATTTGGTTCCGATTTGGTTCCACCTGCATTCATATGTATATGGCTCGTGGATCATATACAGCTGGAGTTAACTTCTACTAAAAGGGATAACTGGAACACCTGGTCTGACTTAAAACGAGCACATAACTGAGACTAATTATTAGTTCGCTCGCAAAATCCTATCCTATTAATGCGGTCAAAGCAACTGCTCTTTGGAGGTATGTGACAATTAACTGATGATATTACTGAAGGTTGATGCTGACGTCACTCGTTAAGCAAATCTTGAATATGCTTTTCTATTTTACGTGCTTGAGCAAAATTGGCATGTGTTTCACCAAGATAGATAAATCGGATACGTCCTTTTTTATCGACAAGAACAGTGTTGGGCCAGCCCTCACTCTGTAACGCCCTGAAATACCCCAAGTCGTTGTCAATATATACTGGGAGGTTAAGACCAAATGCACCAACACGCTCCTGCAAAAGCAGAACATCTTTTTCGTGTTCAAATTCAGGGGAATGGATTGTTATAACATTGAGTCTGTCATTTTTAATTCTTTCAGGAAGACCCTGCAACCACGGCAGGGAGCGATAGCTGTTCGGTCAATCATAGGTCCACAGAAACAGAACAACAACATTCCCCACCATATCCGAAAGCTGTAATGGTGCAGATTGCAGCCAGGATTGTTCTCGTAAATGAATGAACTCTGGTGCAAGGGTATCATCAGTTACAACTGTCTCTCTAACTGTATTGAAAAATACGAAGACCCTACCTGCAAGTATGACAAGAAGAACAGCAAGGATACTAAGGAGAACTTTTCGAGTTTTTGGCATCCTGCAACCTTCTACAGAAAGATGTTTTCTGTCAGATAAATTGTTTAACTATTGACGATACACCATTCTTAGATATAGTAGATAACATACTTAAAACAATCATTTTGTGACCTTATTAAAATGATGTTACACTTGCATTCTTACACTCGGAGAAAGCAAACGATAGCCAGATGTGATGAACGTTTAAATCTGGATCAGTCCCTCTGGTTAGATGACCCACATACGGCACCCGATCTTTTATTGCGCTAACAATGGAGAATCGCTTCATGAGATTGCTCATCATTACACTAGCACTCGTAATTATCTCAAGTATATCATTTGCAGATACTATTATTCTAAAAAATGGCAGAAGAATAAAAGTCGACAACATAGCGCTAGAAGGTAACACCCTAAAGTGTCAGATATTAGGCGGTGAGATGAGCTTCAAAGTAAGCGATGTAGCCGCTATTGAAAAATCAGAATCCCCCCGCCCCAAAGCCATATCCCAAAAAAGCAATGATGCACAACCCAAGATAAGTGAGGCCCGCACTCTAGCCTTGCAGGCATATCAGCATGCTTCAGATAACCCATTAAATGCAAAAGCAAGAGCAGAGGCATTAGAAATATTACGCCAAGCAAGAGCTATAGACCCCAACGAAGCAGAAATTTTTTTGGTCGAAACAATAATGACATTGCAGGATGGCTATCGTCATGGACCCTGGTACAAAGCGAGTGCCTATAACGGTGGAGTGGTAGATACTGCTATCTACAAAGTTAACAACGCTATTAATGCCGATCCTACGTACTCTAAGCCTTACGCCATTCTTGCCTGGCTCTATATCGTCAAATCAGATTTTTCCCGAACAGAGGAGTTATTAGAAAAATCATACAGCTTAAAACAGAATAATTTCTATTACTGGCTCTATAAAGGCACATTGAGCCAAGAGAAAAAAGAATATGCTGAAGCCCAAAAGCTCTACGATACGGCAGGCAGTTATGCCACCAAAGAGGGTATGCGCTCCTTAATTCGTACGAGAAAACGAGATCTTGCAAAACTTACAGGAAACCTGGATGAGGCTGAACGCTTATATATTGATGAAATCCATAGAGATCCTGGCAATGCATACTCATACGGCAATTATGCAGGGTTTCTGCTCTGCAACGGGAGATTTGACGAATCAATCCCATATTATGAGAAAGCTATAAGCATTTCACCCTATCCCAAAGTACTGCTTGGCTTAGAATTTGCGAAGATGAAAAATGAAGCTGCAGCAAAATGTAAAGATAATAAAGTGCAAATTTAAAGGTCGTATTACCTTTATCGTATCAGCTTGCAGGAGGCCTTAAAAACAACTCTTTTTGATTTGTCAGATACTCTGAAATATGATCTATCGCCGCGCGAATTCGTGCGAGCTGTCTCGTATCCGGATTGACCTGAAGCCAAAAGTTTCTGTGAATTTTGATATCTTCCGGCAGTACATGGACAAGCCCCTGTTCCTGATGGGCCATAAAATAGGGGATTGCAGCAATTCCTGCACCACAACTTATTGCTCTTGTCTGTCCTATTACAGTTGAGCTTTTAAATCGTGTAGTGAGGTTTGGATCGATCTCCTGCAAAAAGCGGAGATCCTGGTCAAAGAGCAGATCATCAATATACCCGATAAAAGCATGTTGTTTCAGGTCTTCCTTTTTCAGGATAGGGGGATGTTTATCAAGATATTTCTGACTTGAGAATAGACCGGCAGCATAGTCAGTCAACCGTTTGGCAACAATATTTTTAGCAGTCGGTCTCCGGACAGTGACAAGAATATCTATCTCTCGCTTGGACAGGCTGTGATAGGTTGGTGTTGCTATCAATTCTACTTCCAGCATTGGATGCATCGTCTGAAATTCTCCAAGACAGGTGGCCAGCATACTGTTTCCAATCCCATCAGGAGCACTGACGCGCACCGATCCTGTAAGCTGTCTGTCTTTCCCTGCTATTATCCCCTCCATGCTGATCACGGTGCTCTCCATCTGCTCGGAATATGGCAGGAGCTGCTCGCCTTCACGGGTTGGCCTGCAACCATGCTCGGTCCTATGAAAAAGCTGCGTTTGCAAAGATTCTTCAAGTACAGAGATTCTGCGTGATACCGTAGTGTGTGTTACTTTCAATTCTGCAGCTGCTGATAAAAACGAGTTGTTTCTGTACAGCGCCAGAAAATACTTCATATCATCCCAGTTAAGAGCCATTCAGTCCTCCGGATCACATCAACCTTATTATATTCAGAGAGTTACACCACAGGTGTGTATTTATGCACATCTCATGGGCGTTTTTCTATGTTTACTGAACAATAATATGCGAGCTATGGTATTGCAAACCTGGAAAACATATCCCGTAAAATTAACGGGATTTATCACAATAAACTTGAGAGGAACGTATGAATAACGATAACAGAATCAACACCATGTTTGATGCCGATACATTGAAAAAAGAAGAGCTTATGGCCCAAGGTAGAACGCTGCACGATCAAGCAATCGGCAAATTCATCCTTGGATTATTTACAGATAATACCGCTGAATCTGAAAAATCGGGCCAGCCGGGAGTAATTACAGTTTTTGATATCCAGAATAGAACCGCACTCCAAGCTGGATCTGCTGCTGTATAATTTTGCACAATACCCCATGGTTTCGATTGCTACTGTGGGGTATGTATCTTTTCCTTTTTTCGCGAGAAATACGCCTAGGGAATCTGTCGTTTTTTACCATAACTGACACCCAGTTTTTTCATCCGGTTTCGTAGCGTACTTGGATTGACGCCAAGAAGAGCAGCAGCACCTTCAGCTCCGTTAATTTTACCTTTGGTGATTTTCAAGACACGGCTTATATGATGAGATATTATCTCATCGAGATTGTACGATTCTTCCAAAGAGCATTCTGACACTCCAACCGGAGCAGGAGCATCCACCCCAAGGTGATCAAAAGATAACGGCCCCTTGGGATTAAGGATAAGTGCTCGCTCTATAACATTCTGCAGCTCCCTTACATTGCCTGGCCACTCATAGTTCATAATGGGTTCAATTGCGCCAGGAGCAAGAGATGGTATAGAGGCAAGTTTCAACTCCTTTGCCTTCAGGTTGATAAAATGCTGGATTAAGGCAGGAATATCTATAGTTCTATCCCGAAGCGGTGGCACCGTTATCGGAAAGACATTAAGCCGAAACCAGAGATCTTCACGAAATTCACCTCTCTCAACCATCTTCTCCAGATGACGATTGGTCGCAGCTATAATTCGAATGTCCAGTGAGATTATATCTACACCACCGATACGCTCAATTTCCTTATTCTGTAAGACCCTGAGCAGCCGAACCTGTGCCTGCATGGGGAGTTCCCCAATCTCATCAAGAAAGATGGTGCCTTTGTGTGCTCGCTCAAAACGCCCTCGTTTTAACGACAAAGCACCTGTAAAAGCACCCTTTTCATGACCAAAAAAGCTCACTATCGATTAGTGAGTCAGGAATTGCTCCACAATTAACACTGACAAATGGGCCTTCGCTACGTGATGAGGTGTAATGGATAACATTTGCAATCACATCTTTTCCGGTTCCAGTCTCGCCCATCAACAGTACAGGGCTATCAAGCACTGCTACCTGCTGGATCATCCTCGTTATCTTTTTGAGACCGAAACGTGCTCCAATGATTTCATCGCCTGACAAACGTCGAAGTTCTCCATGCAGAAAACGATTATCATCGGCAAGCAAAACATTGAGTTTAACTACCTCCCGATGTTTCAACGCATTTGACAAAGAAATTACAAGCGGTTCCTTAAGAAGCACAATCATTTCACGATGGTTCTCGTCAAAGATCTCTTCTCCCTCAGACACCAGAACAAGATACCCGATCACGTCCATCTTGTTTCTCAAGGTCAATACGATTACAGAAGAACTCTGTATGTCATGAAATGCCGTCATTTCTTCACTGACCGGAAAGTTCATGGGTTCAGTAAGCAGAAAAGCATCCCTGTCGACCGGTGCATTTGCTGCCAACTCTCTTGCCTTTTCAGAGAGTGGTGTCAGTAAATCAAGTTTTCCAAATCCAGATTCGCTGGCATACGCAATAGTACGCATGGCGTGATATGCTGCATCATAATGCTGCAAAAAAATCTTTGAAACGGGCATTACGTCTTTTAGAAAGAGACGCAACTCCTTTAGAGCATCTTCTATCTCTAAATTGCCGCAAATTTTTAATGTAGCTTCCCGAAACAGTATGTTCTCATCCATTGTTTTCTCCATCCCACACCCTCACTTACCATATATGGCCATTTTCCACGAGTTACCGTATGCGACAACTTAAAATTGCCATATACGGTAAAAAATATCAAGCGTGAGCGTCAAATACCTTGAAATACAGAAAATATGTTTCAGGCATCTCTTTTGCAAAACTCAGAGATATACACTTAACGTGGTGTTCTTTTCATACCCTCAATATTGATAGTCTCATAGACACACCAGGCTTGAAGATAGCGTCATAAAAACACCTAAGGCATAAGGAGCTTAAAATGAATTACCACTACATTGAAGTTATGGTGATGGAGCGACAAAAGCTGAAACTTGAAGAAAGCGAGAGAAAGAGAATGTTACGCATGGCCCGTGAACAATCCGGCGATTCTCAAAACATAAATGAAACTTCGGGAATAACCATACCTGAGTTCGCACATCCTGAAACATCGAGAAAGTAATGCAATGGGTTGAGGTTATACAGTTAAGGATTACGAAACGGGACACTGAACGAATCGTCTCCACAGTACAACGACTTGCAGGCGAGTCTATTCAGGAAGACTCCTGCCAGAAGGTAAAGATGTACAGGAGGATCCTTGTGAACACTGATTTGAGCATTCTCCTTTTCCATGACATTACAGCAGTGGAAAAGAGCGGGAGTTCACTCGGTTTACGAATAAGCTCGGCTCTCAAGGAGTTTGGTATGGTGAACCATCATACTTGGCTTGAGGTAGATCTATAGATCCTACCCCACAAAATTAATGAAATATGTGGGATAATGGGTACGAACACAAGAGAATAAAAATACGGTTTACGATGAACGCTGGATGGTATTTATTTAAAGAAAAAGCACCTCCGGAAGAGGTAATATTATTGGTTAGCGGGCCACTTGGCTTGGATCTCGCCGTGAATCTTGAAGATAACCTCTATTTCAAGAAGGGAGATGACTGGACTCCGAAAAATTTGGAGTACTGGAGTACTAATAGGCCAACGCAATGGGCAGAGCTCGCACTTCCAGCTGGAGATTCAGACTTGGGTAAGGTTACATTGGGAAACGATATTTTTCCTCACTGGTCATGAATGTGACAGGCAGGCTCACTCATGAATGTGTCTAGCACATAACTGAGACAGGAGATCACGATATGGCATTTCCAGATCCGACAGTTCCAATCGCCACGTGTACCGCCACTTCATGTACAGATTGCCCTGTTTCAGCAAAGGTACATTGCCACTTTCAGTTAAAGGATCTTTTGCATTTTCTGCTTATTTCCTTGCCGGGATTCTTACTTGGCGGAGCTGTTATATACAGTTACAGCCAGTGGTCATTTGCATTGTATTTGGCTTTTACTATAGGTTTCTTCGGGCTTCTTGAGATACGAGTCATGTGCTCCCATTGTCCTCACTATGCAGAAGAAGGAAAAACCTTATCCTGCTGGGCCAACCATGGCTCACCGAAACTGTGGAAATATAGGCCGGGACCGATGTCCAAAGCTGAAAGATTCCTGTTTTTCGGTGGACTTGTATTGATCTGGGGACTTCCTTCACCTTTTTTCGTTCTCACTGGTAGCTGGCTTCTGCTGGCACTTTACATACTCACTAACACGGCGTTTTTTGTAACACTGAAGATTTTCTTCTGCTCGAAATGCATCAATTTTGCCTGCCCACTAAATGGTGTTGACCAAGATGGGAAAAAGATGTTCTTTGAACGTAACCCTTCAGTTGCAATGCACTGGCCCCCCAGAGGCACGTTGCACTCCTTTACAATTAAATAATTGGTATAAAAATGGCTATTCCGACATCAAGAACAGAAGAAAGCCCTGAAATTAGGATTACTACTGAATTATGCAATGGCTGTGGTCTTTGTGTCTCTGTTTGTAGTGACTCCAGCCTGACAATTGAAAATGAGAAGGTTCAGCGAAGTAATTTCTCACTCTTTGAATGTATTGGATGTGGGCATTGCATGGCAATTTGCCCAACGGGAGCAATAGAGGTTTATGGCAGAGAGCTCTCCCCAAAAGACGTGTACGATTTACCAACTCTTGAAAAATCTTCGGGTTACGAACAGCTTTTAGCAACTCTTCAACATCGCAGAAGCATAAGAGAATTTGAAGATAAAAATGTTGAACCCGAAGTTATTGAAAAGATTCTGACAGCAGCGAAAACCGCGCCAATGGGTTTACCACCTTCCGATGTTAATGTGCTTATATTTGCAGGGAAAGAGAAAACACGAGCATTTGCAAAGGATTTTTCTCTCTATTTGAAAAGCGTGAAGTTCATGTTCAGTACGTTATTTTTGACCTTGATGCGCCCAATATGGGGAAAAGAGACCGATGAAATTTTCAGAAAATTTCTCACACCACTTTTCAAGGCATATACAGAAGATGGAATGGATAAAGGGATCAATAACATCAACTATGATGCTCCATTGGTAATGTATTTTTACGGCTCGCCCTATTGCGATCCTGCAGATCCGATTATCGCTGCCACCTATGCAATGATAGCTGCAGAAAGCCTCGGCCTGGGAACATGCATGCTTGGAGCTGTTCATCCATTTATCCAGAATGGAAGAAAAGCCAAAATATTTCGAGAAGCTCACAATATCAAAGGTAAAAGCAAGGAAGGACTGTTTGTTGCTTTTGGATATCACAAATCCCATTACACAAAGGGCGTGCGAAGAACTTTTGCATCAATAGAATTTAGTGAATGAAACAACCAATACATTTCTGCAAATCAGCTACGAGCTGAAAATAGACCAAATTCAATAGAACATGAGCAGACACGCAAAACTGTTTCTAACATAACAGGGAGGACAGCATGGGCCTTTTAATGGGTGCTTTGAGATTACTATATACTTCGTTTTTTGTGTTTGTTGTTATATCTCTATTCGGGGAAACGGTATGCGCAAAGGAACTTTTCGAAAAGGATCTGGTACTGGTTAAAGGCGGCTGTTTTCAAATGGGAGATGTCTTTGGTGATGGAGGTGAGGATGAACGGCCTGTTCATGAAGTGTGTTTGCCAGATTATTACATCTCAAAGTATGAAGTGACCCAGCAACAGTGGCAACATGTAATGGGCAGTAACCCTGCCTTGAATCAAACTAATCCCAAGTTCCCTATTGATATCGTGAGCTGGTGGAATATCGAGGAATTCATTCTGAAGCTTAATGCTCAAACAAACCAGAATTACCGGCTACCAACAGAAGCCGAATGGGAGTTTGCCTGCCGGGCAGGAGGGAATAGTCTAAAATATGGGACGAAAGACGGCACACTTTCCGAGGACCTGGCTCTCTATGCGAGAGATGAAAAAAACGGAACAACCCTTATGCCTGTTGGTAGTTTTCCACCCAACCAACTTGGGCTTTATGACATGTCAGGAAATGCATCTGAGTGGGTTATGGATTGGTATGATCGAAAACACTATGCGCAAAGCCCTGTAAATGATCCTGTTGTTCTTAAAACACGCATGGAAACACTCAAGGTTAGACGAGGAGGGAATTGGGCTGCCCAGGATTGGATACTGCGATGTACATGCCGTAACTTTCGTCGACCTGCATTAAGACTTATGGGCCTTGGATTTCGCCTGGCTAAGGATTCAGAATGAAATTCATTACCTGATCCTTACATAAAAATGTAGACAATACGGTGGCTGCATCATTTTCCATACTTTGAAAATGCAGTTAACACATCATGTGTGTTTTTCGGGTAGAACCCATGCTGAACAACCATTGTTCAATTACATAGAGTAGCATGCAAATCATTCCATCGCACTTTTCGATCCGTAAAGCTCCAGCAATCCCCCTTCTCTTCAAAGCCTCATCTTGATTATTTGCACACAACTACCGAAAATGGTATCCACATAATACGTATTATTTACTAACCTGGCACTCTACCTAAAGGACTTAAGCATTGATAACCGTTACAGCGGCCATAATAGAAAAGAATGGGCTCATCCTCGCGGCAAAACGAAAAGAAGGTTTACACCTCGCAGGATATTGGGAATTCCCAGGTGGTAAGCTTGAGAATGGAGAACAACCAGAGGAAGGTCTGCAACGTGAGCTAAAGGAAGAATTTAATATTGAGTCTGTAATCAATGAATACCTAGGAGAATCAATCTTTCATTACAGTGGTAAATCCATACGCTTGCTGGGCTATCTCGCCACACATACCGACGGTGATTTTTCTCTCACCGATCATGACGAAATCCGTTGGCTACCGCCTGAAGAATTGCACTCACTTCACTGGGCCCCAGCTGATATTCCTCTTGTTAATGAACTTATAGAAATCAAGTTCACAGGAAAAACTCTCGCATACTACAACAATCGTGCCAAGTATTATGTGGAAGAGACAATCAGTCTTGATATCGAAGAAGTAAGAAATAAGTTCACCCAGCATCTTCCTCTCGGTGCTCATATTCTCGATCTGGGCTGTGGTTCTGGTCGTGATAGCAAAGCTTTCTTGGACCTTGGTTATTCAGTTACAGCCTTTGACCCATCACAAAGCATAGCTGCACTTGCAAGTCAATACATTGGCCAAGAAGTGCAAGTCAAAACTGCGCAAGAGATTCATGAAGCGCATCACTACGATGCAATTTGGGCCTGTGCCAGTCTGCTCCACATCCCCAAAAGCAAAATGCAAGAAGTGTTCAATCAACTTATCAGTGCTCTGAAACCTGGAGGCATCCTGTATATGTCATTTAAAAAAGGGACCAAGGAAAGATTGGATGAACGTGGCCGATTTTTCAACGATTATATGGAGGCGGAGCTTTTTAAACTCCTAGACTGCAATCCGGAGGTGCATAACCTCGACATCAGCGCCAAGCAGTCTATCCTAAGAGGCAAGCCTCAAATATGGTTAAACATCTTCGCGAAAAAAAACTTCTAAATGCAAATGCGAACACAGCATCTATACACTGGTGGAGATGATTACTTTTTAGAGCGACTCATTGTAGCAATTAATCAAGCTAAGAAAATTCAGATAGCTGTATCATTTATTCGATCTACAGGTCTCATCCTGCTTTCCGGGCCACTCACCGAGGCTCTAGAGAGAGGCACCGACATCAAAATCGTCACCGGCGACTATCTTCAAATAACAGAACCTCAGGCACTTCGAATGCTCATGCTCCTTAAAGACCAAGGAGCTGATGTTCGCATTTTTGAGAGCAACAATGTCCGTAGTTTTCATATGAAAGCGTATATTTTTGCCAACCATGAACAGGCCTCCAAAGAGGAAGGGTATGCCTTTATCGGTTCGAGCAACATCACAAAATCTGCACTTTGCCATGGATTTGAATGGAACCTCATGGTGCGGAAAAGTGAAGATGAACAACGATTTACTGAACTACTTGAGAAATTCACCACTGTCAATAACCAGCCAGATGTCGTCCCATTAACACATGGCTGGATAGACAACTATCAGCAACGCGTGAAAAACTCAGCGTCTTTACAGTCAAGTGAACCTGGCGCAGACGAAACACTACCGGTTCCGGAACCCAACCCTATACAGAAAGAAGCATTAGCATGTTTAACCGCATCACGCCAAGAAGGCTACAAGCGTGGGTTAGTTGTAATGGCGACAGGTCTTGGTAAAACATGGCTTGCAGCCTTTGATTCAATTTCAACAGCCTCAGCCACGGTATTGTTTGTGGCTCACCGAGAAGAGATTATAGAACAGGCAGCAAGAACCTTCATCCGTATACGTCCAGAAGCAAAAACAGGAAAATATACAGGAAAACAGAAAGACCTCGATGTTGATATGCTCTTTGCCTCTGTACAGACAATTGGCCAGATGAACCATCTGAGAAAATTCACCTCTAACTATTTTGATTATATCGTCGTAGACGAATTCCACCACGCTGCAGCCAACACCTACCAACGGCTTCTCAAACATTTTCATCCACGATTCCTGCTTGGCTTAACCGCTACCCCTGAACGAACTGATCAGGCTGATATACTTTCTTTATGTGATGGCAACCTCGTATTTATTAGGGACCTTTTTGATGGGATCAACAGTAAATGCCTGTGTCCATTCACCTACTATGGAATAGCGGACGATCAAGTAGATTACCAAGAAATCAGTTGGCGAAACGGGCAGTTTGACCCCAATGAACTTTCTAACCAACTTGCGACCTCTGGTCGAGCAAAACACGCGTATTCAAAATGGACTAAACATAAGCAGAAACACTCCCTAGCGTTCTGTGTCTCCACAAAACATGCTGACTTTATGGCATCATATTTCAACCGTCAAAAAGGAGTCCGTGCAATTGCAGTGCATAGCAAGTCAACAACTCGACGCAATGAAGCACTCAGCAGTCTTGAGCGGGGAGAAATTGATATCATCTTTTCAGTAGATCTTTTTAATGAGGGTGTAGATATCCCGCAATTAGATACAGTCCTTATGTTGCGCCCTACGGAATCCCCAATAGTTTTTCTGCAACAACTCGGCCGTGGATTAAGAACTCTTGATGGTAAGGAGAAGCTTGTTGTTATCGATTTTATCGGTAATCACATCAGCTTCTTTCGCAAACCAGAAGCACTCTTTGAAATTGGTGTTTCAAACAAAGAGAGAAAAGAATTTATAGAGAAAATCGAGCAAAATTCTCTTCCCCTGCCTCCAGGCTGTTTCGTGAACTACGAGCTTGAAGCAATTGAATTCATGAAGAAACTTACCGCGCTTAAAGTAGACCAACAGCTTGACCTTTACAGATCTTTGAAAGAAACCAAAAGCAGGCGACCGACAATTCTCGAGTTCCACCAAAGTGGCGGAAACGTGACAAAGATAAGGCAGTCATTTGGCCAGTGGTTTGAGCTCGTCCACAATGAGAATGACCTTACTGAAGAGGAGTATATCTGTCTGCAAAAGTATGAGAAGTTTCTCCTTGAGGTAGAAGTCACGAGTTTATCCAAATCATATAAAATGGTCTTGCTTGAAGCCTTTTTAGAGCAAGAAGGCTTTCTTTCACCACCTACAATCCCAGCACTCGCCGAAAACAGTTTTGCTATAATCCAGAAAAGACCCCTCCTCAAATATGACCTCCCAGAAAAATTCACACATACTACCCTTAAAGGAGAAGCAAAAAGGCAATGGGAAAGGTACTGGAGGGACAACCCTATAAATGCTTTGACAGGCGGCAACAGAGCAAACTTTAACGCATTTTTTGAAGCAACAAGCTCATTTATATTCAAAACGCCAGTACCTTATGAGACAAACGACACACTTTCATTGTTAGTTAAAGAGCTTGTAGATTTCCGACTGATACAGTACGAGCAAAGAATTCGAAACAGACAAAGCAAAAAAGATATCAGCCCTGCCCAAATAGTAGACTTTGTCAAAGATGAACGAGTTGAAGTGCCCTACTTTAGCGATCTACAAATTGCATGCGGCCACTTCACCACAAGCCCCCATGACACAGAAAATTTAGATCACCTTAAACTTCCTAATTCTTACGGCAATCTTGACCCAAGCAAGCATTTCATTGCCAGAGCAAAAGGCAACTCGATGAATGGGGGACGCACCCCAATCCAAGATGGAGATTACCTTTTACTTGAGCTGATCTCACCTATTAGCGCTGGCAGCATAAGTGGCCAGACGCTCGTAATTGAGCGACAAGGCTTTTCTGGTGATGACCAATACCTACTGCGACAGATAAAGAAGCTCGGACCAAACAATTACCAGTTGATAGCAACAAACCCCGATTACGAAACAATCACATCGTCTGAAGAATTTCGTACGCTTGCTCGCTTCAAATCTACCATCGATCCTGTTGATATTCACGGCTTCCAAGAATTCATGCGAGAAGACATCCCAGAAGTATTTGGGCTCGAATTCAACACAGGCCTCTGGCAGAGCGGTCATATCTGCCCCAAAATCAGCAATGATCAGTTCTTACTCGTAACATTGAACAAACAGGGCAAAGAAGCAACCCATCAATATCACGATTATTTTATTGATGACTCAACTTTCCATTGGCAATCTCAACGCTCAACCTCTCCAACAAATAAAAAAGGTCAGGCGATAATCAACCATCGTAAAAATTGTTCGAGCGTCTATCTTTTTATACGCCCAACCAAGCTTTCAGGTCAAAAAGCTGCCCCCCATTCATTTTCTGTGGTCGCTCAAACTACACTGGACACAATGGAGAAAAACCGATGAATGTCACATGGACGTTAGAATCGAAAATTCCTATAGAACTGCATGGCTTATTAGGGATAGTCTCTTAAAATCTTATAAATAACAATCCCCTTTACTCTGCTAATTTGTTGCTAAGTGAATTGTTAATTTTCCCATTATAGTCCTCATGTATTTGCAAGTTAAAAGCCTCATCTCCTTACCAGGAGGTACACTCCTGAAAAAAATATTAGTTGAACAAATCCCATTCTTCCCCTTATATAAATAATGATTCTAGACACTATCGAATACCACAAGGTAGTGCAAACCTTAAAATAAATGAGATTTTTATATGCCAGAAGCAAACATCAAAACACTTTCAACTACAGCACTTTCTAAAAAGTTCAATATATCCTCAAAGGAAATGTTCCTTCAGTTGTCAAACCTCGGTCTTATTGAGCGAAAGGGTGATGTTTGGTCACTTACTAACGAAGGGATAAAGCGAGGAGGTCGTTTTATTGAAAGCAAACGATTTGGAAAATACATTGCTTGGCCAGAAGACCTTACTCTGGAAATGACGAATGGCGATAAACTAATTACATCAACAGTGATAGGTAAACGCCACAATTTGTCAGCTAATAAAGTGAATTTTCTTCTTTCGGAGCTAGGTTGGGTATACAAAGGAATCAAAGGATGGCTAACCACTCCGCAAGGCGTCAGGCAAGGCGGTATACAGGATGAGGATAAGAAATCAGGTATTCCTTATGTCAGATGGCCAGAATCAATTCTTGAAAACAAAATCCTTCTCAACTCTGTTGATCAGATGGGCGGAAAAAGCTCTTCTGAAGGAACAATAAGTAATGAATCAACTTCTGGAGAAATAGGATTTCGAGAAAAATTCGAAGCGAAGCACCGTGCTACAGATGGCCACTTTGTGCGCTCAAAGGCTGAGATGCTTATCGACAACTGGCTCTACATGGCCGAAATTGTCCATGCTTATGAACGAAAGCTACCTGTCGAAGAAGATGTTTACAGCGACTTCTATATTCCTACAGGTAAGGTCTATATAGAGTATTGGGGATATGACAATGACCCAAAATACTTGAAAAGAAAAAAGATAAAGCAGGAAATTTATGAAAAGTATGGTTTCAATCTAATAGATTTGAATGATGAACATGTTCAGAACCTAGATGACATTCTACCAAGGTTGCTTCTCAAACACGGGATTCAAGCATACTAGGTATACTCCATGATTAAATGTCCGAAATGCAATGATGTTCACCCTGATTACTTTCTCAAATGCCCTCGTTGCGGTCTAGATAAAAATAGTAAACAAATGGGATCAAATAAATCCACGTACCGTCACACAAATCACCAAGACAGCACTTCTCACTATAAAGATCTTTCCGTGGACAAATTTCTAGCGCCACAATTAATGAAGCTCATGCTGTGGATGGCTATTTTAGCAGGTGGACTTTTTACAGCAGCAGTATCTGTGATAGTTAATTCAATTCCACAGTTTAGTGGTTTCATTAAAGCTTTTTTCATAGGCACAACGGTAATCCATTATGTTTTTGCCATTGCATTCTTCAGAATCGGATATGAGCTTGTTCTTGTTTTGTTTCGAATAGAACGCAACACGAGCAAAAATTGAAATAAACTTTTGAGAATTGAAAAATACTCCGATAACAAAACATCTCGATGACATATTGTGACATTGGCAAAAGGCTGAGTTAAATACACGGTTATAACGAATCTGGAGTTGAGCCGTAAAAGAGTAATGAAATCACCAGAAACAAACAGGACCCCAAAGCATCCAACGCCAACCACTTGAGATGTGCATTTTTTCTACACCTTAACTAAGGATAGTATTTTGAAATGACTTCTTAAATAATCCGGAAGCAAAAACAGCCGAAACCGATCACCAATACAATGACCTATTTTGGTTATTCAAATGGTAGAGGCAATCACCCTTCCCTCGAAACAGCACCCCCCGGTGATAATCCAAATACGTCTTATGCTCATGTTGTACAGCAAATGCCATCCCTTCCTGAAGCCCCAAAACTTCCGGAGCTTCTAGTTGACTGGAAATCATTACCCTCCCAGTACCTGTAAATGAAACAAACCCTAAATCGAAGGCCTTATCCAGATTGGCAAGCAAAAGCAGACCCATTGAATTTATCCAGGCGTTCCGAGTTACTTGAATCTCGCCACGGTTTAATGTGGGAAGCAACTAACATATGAGTATTTTTATAACCAGTTATAGCACAACCTTGCCACATATTAACGAGCTGATTACGGAAAGTTCCTTGCCCCATACGTGTGTTAACCATGATCGACTTCTCTGTTTCATTCATGGTTTTATCTTGCAAAATCTGTTGAACATCCGTCCTCATGTCAACATGCGAGTAAATCGAGCTAAAAAACGTTGATATGAGTTAATGGCTGCAGAGTACATTCCCTTACCACGGCTATCACGAAGCTGAAATGTTTCTAGCTGTTTCGCTTGTTCGGTGAGTTTATAAAAGGTTCTGTAAGACTTTATTTCCGTAAGAGGTTCAGCAATTAAGCCCTGTTCACTCATCCAGCTAGAGACTGAACCTTGCAACGCCTGAAGATAATTGCGTACCGTCTTTTCAGACTTGCCAATATCAAGTAACCATTGCGAATACATAGCGGGTAAATCTGAGAGATTTTCAGTCAAAGCAACTTTAAGATCGTTGGCGATGATCCTGCTTTTCAAGTGCATAAAAAGTTCTTCATCCACAAATGCATGCGAAATCGCCTTTTTCGAATAACTCTTAAGACTACTGGGATCAATGCCCTTATTATAGGCCAAATGCCAAAAACCTTCACTGCGGAGATGAAAAAACGGTAATTCCGGTGTGTTGTTGTCGTTGCCGCTACTGAGACGCTCAAAGTAATAAGTAAACCGTTCCTTCAAAGGATCATTCAGTTCGATTTTATTATTATGAATATACCCCACTTCAATCAGCTCCATTACCGCCAATAACAAACACACCTTATGGGGGCGGTTCCGCCCTTGCTGACTTGCCATATTTAGGCGACTGAACTTTTCAACGTAATCTTCGATCGACATTGTTGCCATTTTCACTCACTCCGCTTCATTAATATGGCATTCAATCAACTTTCATCTTTCCGATCTGGAAGCATATCCTCACTTTGCCCAAACTATCCAAGATAGTTCCAAGTAAAGCTCTGGTTGAAGGGGGATATTTTAATGCAAGCCGAACCAATACCTCCAACTCTTTTTCAGATAACTTTGACACTAAGCTCTGCATAACCTTACAGCTCGGGCCTATTTTTGAGCCAGGTATTTTTTTTATAAAACGCAAGACATCAAGCATCTGTAGGAGGGGAATCTTTTCTCTAGTGATTTTGTTTTTCTGTTTTACAAAAGAAACACTATATTTTCCACGCTTCATTGAGGAACGAACCTCATTCATTCCAATCTGGATTGTATTACGCACCTGAGTTGTCAAACCCAATGTATTATAAATGCTAAGACCAGTGATATATCCCTCAATCCGCCCATCACGTTCAAGCAAATCCTTGACTACTTGATACTCATTAGGTGGAAGTTCTCCAAAAAGAGATTGTTCTGGCTTATAATATTTACCCTTAGCAAGTTTTTTGGTTTCTCCAGAAACAAGACAGATACACTCTCAAGACGCCCAAGAGTCAGCAGAGCTTGATCAAACTTTTCCCTGAGTTCAGATGACCATTTAATAGGCAGTAATCGTGGAGGACAACGAGAGTCGAACCTGCAGCCATCCTACAAACAGTAGACCTGAAAAAGTACCGGAAAAAATTGGAAATACATACTGAAAGCAACACATTCGCTGAAAGCATTACTGCAAGACTGCTCTTTGTATAGGGCCGAGTCGATTTGAACTTCACGCTAATGCTTTATATTCCTGCAATTGCCTTTAAATAAATTCATAAGTGATACTTGAAAGATACATACCATACTTCTTCAATTAAAATTTATCCTGCAAGTAATCACTGTCAGTAGATATCTATCTTCCTTCAAAAGTTGAACTTGACTTCAAAACAAGCAAGCATTTAATTTTAAAGCAGTTTCATACCTTGCCAGTCAGGGTTTACTTCATTTATGTTAGCCGCAGAGACGAGAGATCAGCCCAAAAAAACATCAATGAAAATGACGCTGCAAGAAATTTCTGTTATTTTTATGTAATAGTCTATATCTTTTACAAGACTACTGACAATTCCTAGCAAGAATAATCAGGTTCCGGGACAAGCGTTGTCTTTGTTAATAAAATAGAGGTCATACACTACAAAAAACTGCATTTCTGATGCGATTCTTTTCAAGAAGGAATAATTTATTATGGCGAATGAATACAAAACGATCCTGTTCACGTCAAATTTATCTAACGTCAGTCGTATTGCTTTTAAACAAGCGGCCATGCTGGCGACTCAGTTTGACGCAAAACTTGTTCTGCTCCACGTTATGGAAGGTACTCCTAGCAACTATGAAGGCTACGCGTCCGCAAATGCTCCCCTCTCGCATCTACATGCTTAGTTCCCGGCTTAAGTTTCGCATTAGGATTGCTGCGGAAACAAAGCAGCCTAACACTAGTCCATGAATATCTCGCCAGCTAAAGTACAGACACCATTAGCGAAGGCCAGCCCGTTGAGTCGGCGCCCAGATCCGGTCTTACGGGCAAAGACCGGGTGGACGGCGGTATGCAGGTTATTAAGCTGCTACTGCGTAGTTATAATCGTCGGCGATTATAAATGTTTTTCTATCAGTTTAGCGAGCAAATAGAAGCTCGGCATGCAACGATGAGCTTACACATCCCCGTCGAATCCGTTTCGTCCCCATTTATCCCAAAGATCAACCCAAGCTATTTCTGCGCATGACGCGCTGAAGGTCGCGGTCACTATCCTTTTGCTTCAAGGTAGCCCGCTTATCGTATTGCTTTTTACCCCGGGCAAGCCCAAGTTCCACTTTTGCTTTCCCGTTCTCTATAAAGTATATCTTAAGTGGTATGAGGGCAAGGCCTTTCTCTTGCAGTTTTCCAATAAGTTTCTTTATTTCCCGTTTGTGCATGAGCAGCTTCCGTGCTCGCATTGGCTCATTCGGATTATGCGTAGCATAGCTGTATTGGGAGATATGCACATTGAACATTTTCAGTTCACCGCGATCATCAATCTGCACATAGCCATCGCGCAGGTTGGCCTTACCGGCACGCAGGGACTTTACCTCCGGCCCGCTGAGAACCATGCCCGCCTCGAATTTTGCATCGATATGGTAATCGTGAAATGCTTTTTTATTTTGACAAACTATTTTCATACCAATGCTCTCTTTCCCGAAAATCTCGTTCTCATACCTTCTTACTCTGAAGTTACGCGTATCGCTTCTTCGAGCGTAGTTATTCCCGCACGGACCTTACTCCACGCGTCCTCGCGTAATGTAGTCATTCCTTCACGGATTGCAACCCGGCGCATCTCTTCACCCGATGCACCGGCAACAGTCATTTTCTTTATCTCGGACGACATAGGGAAAATTTCAAAAACACCGCATCTTCCTCTGTAGCCCGTATTGCGGCAATGCCGACACCCTTCGCCTTTGTGCAACGTAACCGGGCCACTTCCCGCTACCGCAAAACCCATCTGTGTGAGTTCCTTACTGTCCATCTGGAAACTCGTCTTACACTCAGGGCAAATTTTCCGAACCAGCCGCTGAGCCATGCAACCAAGCAGGGTTGATGCGATCATAAAGGGCTGTAGGCCAAGATCCTGCAAGCGGATAAGCGATGAAACCGCATCATTTGTATGCAAGGTAGAAAAGACCAGATGACCGGTCATGGCTGCCTGCACTGCATGGGCCGCAGTATTTGCCCCGCGAATCTCACCAATCATGATGATATCCGGATCCTGGCGCAGAATGTTGCGCAGGATTGTAGAAAAGGTCACATCAATCAGTGGCTGCACCGAAATCTGGTTAAACTCTTCGTGCACCATCTCTACCGGGTCTTCAATCGTAACCAGATTCTTCTCGGGTGTAGCTATCTTTTTCAAGGTCGAATAGAGCGTGGTGGATTTACCGCTACCGGTAGGACCCGTTACCAGCACAATGCCGTGAGGAGAATTCATAAAGGATTCATAAACCGACAGATCACGCTTAGAAAAGCCAAGGTCAGTAATCTCCTGAAAGATGACATCCGGGTCGAGAATACGCATAACGGTCTTCTCACCAAAAGAGACCGGTACGGTAGAAACTCTGATTTCTACATCCTTCTCACCTTTTACCCCGATTTTGATACGGCCATCCTGAGGGCGTCGTTTTTCGGCAATATCCATCCGGGCCAGAAACTTAATCCTCGACGTTATGGCAGAATGCACCGCCTTGGGCAGCTTATAAATAGTATGCAGCGCGCCATCTATGCGGAAACGGATAAGGGTGGTGTTGCGCTTAGGCTCTATATGGATATCTGAGGCCCGCTGATCCAGTGCATAATTAAAGATATGGTTAACTGCAGTTTTGATATGCTGATCTGACGAGGTAATCTCTTTTGCCGAGGAAATCTTGACGTAGCGTTCAAGGTTACCAATATCAACAGAGAGATTTACACCAGACGAAAGACCAAACTGATCTTCGGCCGCACTGATCGATTTCTGGAAGCCGAAAAATTCGGAAATAATTCGCTGGATGTCAGACTTGGTGGACACACAGGATTTCACCTGTACCTGATTAGCCTGCTCAATATCTTTTAACACCTGTTCACAATCGGGATGATAGACCGCAATCTCAAGAACACCGTCCTGCATACCAACCGGAAGAATCAACTGGCGAATGGCAAAGTTGCGTGGAATCGTCTTGGTGACAATATCCATATCAAGCTCGAGCGGCTCAAGCTTTTTAAATGGCAGTCCTCGATCTTTGGCTACCGCCCGCATTATGGTCTCTTCATCCAGCAGCTCACCTTTGGTGCCGCTGATCTGCATTTGAAATGAGACTACAATATCAACAAGATCAGGATTGGCCCTCTCTTCAGCCTTTTCCTTCTGGGCCAGCCGCATGAGTTTTGCCCGCTGCTTGCCTTTTTCAAGGGTGATAAACTGACGCTGTTGTGCCGTCAGCTTGCCATGCCGGACAAGAATATCGAGGAGTGCGTCACTATTCAGCAGTTTCATGTTGTACCTTTTTCAGAGAATGAGCCAAACATTTTCCTCTTTTCGCTGCACTTTGGCAAGCAACTTTACCTGGAGAAACCACATTTCCCTCTTTACAGACAGCTCTCACAATATCCTTTATTTTCGAATTAATCCTTTCAAAACAGATATATTCTCACAATCCTCAGCCAGATCGTCACCTTTAGGAGTCTCAAGGGTCATTGGTAGAGCGGCAAAACGGGAGTCGTTCACCAAATTACGGAAACCCTCCAGGCCAATCATCCCTTTACCGATATGCTCATGGCGATCCACTCGGCAGCCCAGGTCTTTCTTCGAATCGTTGAGATGAAAGAATTTAATATGCTCAATCCCCACAGCCTCATCCAGTGCCGTAATTGTAGCCTCATAGGCATCTGGTGCCCGAAGGTCATAGCCAGCCGCAAAGATATGACAGGTATCTACGCAGACACCGATACGATCAGCAAACCTGCTCTGTTGTCTTATATAACCAATCTCCTCAAACGTGCTGCCAAGACCAGTACCCTGCCCCGCCGTGGTTTCAATTAGCAACATAACATCGTCGTAACCGCGTTCAAGAGCCCGATCCATTCCGGCTACAAATCGCTCAAGACCAGCTTCAACACCATCGCCGCCATGGGAACCGGGATGCATCACCACATAGGGAACATCAAGTTGATGGCAACGTTCAAACTCCATCACCAGTGCCTCAATTGATTTCTCCAACAGCTCATCTTTGCTTGTTGCCAAATTAATGAGATAAGATGCGTGGGAGGCCACCTGCATCTTTCCGCTTTGATCATGAGCCGCACGAAAATCTCGCACTTCTGCATCACTTAATGGTTTAGGCTTCCACTGTCGCTGGTTACGGGTAAAAATCTGCAGCGACTCACCCTCTACACGTGCTATCCGCTCAAATGCCAGATGTAAACCACCAGCCACCGATTCATGCGCGCCAAACAACGGCATACTTATTCCCCTTTTTCAGAATGTAATTGTTCATCAGCTATGCGCTCCAACGCCTCTGCATATGATTCCCGCTGAAATCTCATGGCCTGGGCCTGATAAAAACGCCGCTGATCCGGATCGGCGAATGCCGCTTGTCGCTCCGAGTTTATGGCCTCGTCAATGAGACCGTTTGCCCAGTAGGCTGTTGCAAGGGTATCAAGAATATATCCTTTGGGCTGGATTGTTGCAGCCGCACGGGTAAGGGTCAGAGCTTTCAGCGGATCGCGTAGACTTAAATCATTACTTGTCAACATCAGCCAGGCCATATTGTTCATCACTTCAGGGTTTGCCGGTTCCAGGCTGAATGCTTTCTCATATGCCGCCAAAGCCTTCGCTTCCATCTTCTTGGTAAGCATCATATTCCCGATCAGCAGCTGCCATAATGCTTTATCCGGCTCCTGGGTAGCTTTTTTCAAAAGTACCGCTTCAGCATATTGTTCTTCATACTGCTTGGTAAACTGTTCTGTGGGAATCTGCTGAACCAGCAGACCTGCCAGCACCAGTGCCATGATATAGCCAAACAGACTCAAGCGTACTTTACGGTCATGCCGGGTAATTGTTTCCGGTTGGCGCTCCGCCTGTTCAAGGCAGTCTATGCGCTCTCCAATACCGAAGTGATGCCAGTTTTTCTCATCACGAATATTGCCACTCATTACAGAAATTTTGTCAAAAGCTGAAACAAGCGCTTGTCCATGCCCCACCGCTTTTATTACATGCAGATCAGCCTGTCGTTCGAAATTTCTGATGAAGTAGCCAAAAACAAAGCGAAAGTAGAACACCAGAAAAAGTAGGAGTGGAATAGCGCCAAGTGCTGTCATAACGGTCTCGGGATCAACACCATTTCCAGTAATCAGCTCTACAAAAAACTCTCGTGAGAGAATAAAAAAGATAAATGGCTCTGCCAGTAGCCCGGCAAATATGCTGAATCCGGCGATAAGAAACACATACAACAATAAATGATGGCGCTTCACATGGCCGATCTCATGGGCCATTACCGATTCAAGCTCCTCCATGGACATGGTCTGAATTATTGCAGGAGTCAGCAGCACATAGCGAAGCCCTGGCATTATACCCATCACACCAGCGGTCAACACCTTGCCTTCAAAGAGCGGCCAGAGAAAGAGCTCTGCCTTGAAATTTTGTGTTTTGCAGAACGCTTCAAGAGAACGCTTCAATTCGCCATCAGGCAAGGGGCGACAGCCCCATAGACGGCGTACAAGTGGAGGAAAAAACAACACAACAAAGATGAGAAACATGCCAAAAAAGACCAGATCACCCCAGCGCGAAGCCAGCAGCACCTGAATCCCATGAAATGGCAGCAGTGTCAGGAAATCATAGCAGAGAGAAAGCACCACCCATGGTAAAACGATAGGGAGATTAGCCTTGATATTAGAGATAATAAACGCGTAAGGGGTGTAAAGTCGGCTGAATACATGCTGGTAATTCGTTCGGGCAGCACGCCACATAATAGTGAGGTACAAGACAAAAAGGGCCAAGCCACCAACATTTACCAGCGCTGGCAGACTGCCACCAAAGGAAAGAAACGAAAGGTAATACTTTGCATCACAAAAATAGAGTGCACCAACACCGAAAAACAGCAGCGCAAAAATGGAGAGCCGTTTTTCGGTACTGAAATAGCCAGACGATGTCAGTGCCATGGGTCGATTGTGAAGAAAGCGGGCAAGACGATCAAACCCCAGTATGCTGAAAATCAAAATGGCCAGAGCCAACCAAGGCGAAACCATTGGAGCAGATGGCACGGTATCCGCACTAAAGAGAAAAATGGCCACCAAAAACAGCAACAGATTATTATATATCAAAAGAGCACCTCACAAAATTTGCTCTGAGTGTTTATCTCGTAAAGCAATATAAAAAGCAGCAGCTGATTATCATCAGCCGATGCTGGAACAACTGGAAGATAAAGCACATTCCCTTCAGTTTCCATTATATTGTAGGTATGCTTTGTTTATTTCGCCATTTACGGTAATAAAGTGCTGGTAATGGATGAAATTGCCCAGTATGAAAACCTGTTTTTTACATTCTTTCTCTTTTTCTCTTGATTTTTTTCGCCAATTCCTTTTAGATACTTTGTTTCGTTATCTGAGGGCGCATAGCTCAGTTGGCTAGAGCCACCGGCTCATAACCGGTCGGTCGTAGGTTCGAGTCCTACTGCGCCCACCATTAAATTGAAAACGATTAAACGTACAAGGTTCCTTGAGAATTACAAATTATTTACATACACACAGGGGAGGGATAATGCTCGCCCTTTTCTACCAGTGTCGTTTCGGTCATGAAGTACCGTTTCGAACGGAGTGAATACAAAGGTACAACCTACAGGGGTTGTACCTTTTTTTATTGTATCACTGATATAATTAGATTTATTTATGACGGCCAAAATTAAAGACATCATAATCGGCCTCGATCAGGAGGCCCCATTCAGTCTCGCTGAAGAGTGGGACAATGTCGGTTTACTGGTAGGCGACCCGGAACAGGATATCCGCTCAGTGCTGATCGGACTGGACCCAACCAACGCCCTGGTAGATGAAGCCATTCAACGGGGAGCCGACACGATCCTCACTCACCATCCCGTCATTTTTCGCCCAATTCCAAATATCATAACCAGCACCCCTGAAGGGAAAATTCTTCAAAAAGCCATTCGCCATAACATCTCAATCATTTCCTGCCATACCAATCTCGACAGTGCAACCGAAGGCGTAAGCGACATCCTTGGCACTGCCCTTGGTCTCACAAAGCTTACTCCACTTGTGCCCAGTTCCGATAAGAGCAAACCAGGTACAGGCCTTGGCAGGACCGGTATATACGATAAGCCGCTCACGATTGCTGACTTTATCACGACAACACTTGAAGTACTTGGCCTGGAGGCTTTACAGGCAGTTGGACCACTTCCAGAGATGGTGCAAAAAGTTGCCATCTGCGGAGGAAGCGGTTCTGACCTTGCCGAAATAGCGTATAGCAGCGGAGCAGATATCTACCTTACGGCCGAAGTAAAACATAATGTTGCCAGATGGGCAGAAGAACGCGACTTTTGCATCATTGATGGTGGCCATTACGGCACAGAACAGTTGGCAGTACGCCTGCTCGCGGAAAAACTTGAGCGACTCGCCAACGCCAATAGCTGGAACATACAGATTATGCAAACAGATGAGGAGAAACCTCCATTCATCTGGCTGCACAAGGACAGTCTTACCCAAGAGTAACCCCAGACAGGAGAAGTATCTTGAACGAACATATGGAACAACTCGTCATTCTTCAGGGAATCGACCTTGAGATCGACAAAATAGACAGCGAAATAAAATCTGAACAGAACACTCTGGATGAGCGCATCACCGCCCTTGCAGTACGTGAGCAAAACATTGCCACTCTGGTTGAGAAAATTGCAACTCTCGACAAGCAAAAACGTGATCTTGAAACGGAAGCTACCGACAGATTGAGTCACGTCAAGGAGCGACAGTCAAAAATGATGCAGGTGCAGACTGGTCGTGAGCAAACTGCCCTCTTGAAAGAGATTGAAGACGGCAAAAAAAGCGTGAAAGAAAACGAGGAAAAAATCGTTTTACTCATGGAAGAGTCCGAAAACCTGATCGCCGAAGTTGAGACAGAAAAAAATCTTCTCAAAGGTGAGAAATCGTTGGTCGAGGAAGAAAAGGTAAAAGTTCGTTCTGCCATCGAGGCCATCAATAAGGGCAAGAAATCCAAAGACACCAAGCGCCAGAACCAGGCCCAGATTGTTGAGGCAAGACTGCTCAAGAAATATGATACATTACGGGCACGAAGAAATGGTCTGGCTGTGGCCAACGTCTTACAAGGCGTCTGTCAGGGATGTTTCATGTCTATCCCACCACAGAAATACAACATGCTTTTAAAAGGCGAAGCGATGCTGGACTGCCCATCTTGTCAGCGTATGCTCTATCACCAACCGCCTGCAGAATAACGCATATAACAGTACCGCATTGAGTAGTGGCAGGGCCGAATGAGTAGACCGTATTTTGGATTTCGGCCACCTCGCTACTCGCACAATTTGGAGTGGGCGCATGATCGCTCCGGTTTACGCCGGAGAGGAAAGTCCGAACTCTACAGGGCAGGATGGTTCGTAACGCGAACTCCGGGTGACCGGGGGAAAGTGCCACAGAAAACAAACCGCCTGATTCGTTCAGGTAAGGGTGAAACGGCGAGGTAAGAGCTCACCGCTTCCTTGGTGACAAGGAGGGCACGGCAAACCCCATCCAGAGCAAGACCAAATAGGGAGATGTTTGAGGGCTGCCCGCCCGAAATCTCCGGGTAGGTTGCAAGAGGTGTTGAGCAATCAACATCCCAGTTAAATGATCATGGCCCTTCACCGGGTACAGAATTCGGCTTATAGCCCACTCCATTCTTTCAATTCAGACCGCGCACAGCCTATGACCCCATCTGTTGCCGCCATCATCCCCGCCGCAGGAAGCGGCACCCGGATGAAACTTGACCACCCAAAGCAATATCACCAGCTCGCCGGCGTACCGCTGCTTGTTCACACCGTCCGGGCATTTCACAGTCATCCGGCTATTTCTCAGACAGTTGTTGTTGTACCCAACGAGTGGCTCGCCAAGACTAAAACGCTTCTTACAGACCATGGCCTCTTGGACGATTCGGTCATAGTTACCCCAGGAGGCAGACGCCGACAGGATTCTGTTTTTAACGGATTGCAGCAACTAGAAAAGACAATCGATATTGTACTGGTACATGATGGGGCACGCCCTCTCATCAGCCCTGCTCTTATTGATCTCTGCTCACAGGTGGCCCACTCCCATGGAGCGGCCATTGCCGCTGTGCCTGTAAAAGACACCTTAAAGCGCGGCGACGCTGATGACAGAGTAGCCGGCACCATTGACCGAAGTAACCTCTGGCAGGCTCAGACACCACAGGCTGCTCGGGTTTCCCTTCTGTTATCCGCATATGAAGCCGCTGGCGAAATGGATGTAACCGACGAATCCATGTTGCTTGAGCATGCTGGAATACCTGTTACCCTTGTGCCTGGCGAAGAAACTAATATTAAAATTACCCGTCCGGAGGATCTGCCGCTGGCTGAAAATATCATGCAGCAAACATCGCACCCCCCGTTTCGTATCGGCCACGGCTTTGACGCCCATCGCCTGGTTGCAGACAGGCCTTTAGTACTTGGTGGTATCACCATACCCTATGAATTTGGCCTGGCTGGCCACTCTGATGCTGATGTGCTAACCCATGCACTGTGTGACGCGCTTCTGGGTGCTCTGGGTGATGGCGATATTGGCAGCCATTTTCCAGACACAGACCAAAGCTTTAAAAATATTTACTCCATCAATCTACTTGAACAGGTAATAGCACGTGTAACAGAACGTGGCTACCGCATAGGAAATGTTGATATTACAGTTGTCTGCCAGAAACCAAAACTCGCTCCACACCTTAATGCAATGAAAGAAATCCTCGCGACAGCCTGCAAAACATCCTCCAATACCATTAACCTCAAGGCAACCACTACTGAGAAAATGGGCTTCACTGGCCGCGGTGAGGGCATAAGCTGTCATGCTGTCGCACTTATAGTAGCATAGCCTTTATAAGGATATTATATGAACCAACATATACAGCCAGAACGTCTTGCCAAAACATTTATCGAGCTCTGCGAGATCAGTAGTCCTTCGCGTCATGAGAAAGGTGTTGCCAATTATCTCAGGGACGTTTTTACCCGCCTGGGTGCCGACTCCATTATCGAGGATGGCTCTGCGGCAGGTACTTGCTCAGAATCCGGGAACCTGATTATCCGTTTCAACGGTAGTAAAGCGAACATGGAAGGACTTTTTTTCTCATGCCATATGGATACGGTCCAGCCCGGAGAGGGCGTGCAGGTTGATCGTAATGAAAATATTTTTACCAGCAGAGGCGACACCATACTTGGCAGCGATGATAAATCCGGTATTGCCGCTATCATTGAGATGATGACCGTAATCGCAGAAAACAAAATTGACCATGGCTTAATCGAGATAGTGCTTACAACCTGCGAAGAGATCGGTCTGCTTGGTGCAAAACATATCGACCGTGAACTCATCACAGCAGATTACGGCTATGCGCTTGATTCCAGTGGCATCGATACTGTTATCACCGGCGCACCGGCGGCCAATAAATTCAAGATACAGCTTACTGGCGCTGCAGCCCATGCAGGGCTTCACCCTGAGCAGGGCATCAGCGCGATTCAGGTGGCAGCAAAGGCTATCAACGCTGTCAAGCTGGGCCGACTCGATGAGGTATCCACAGCAAATTTAGGGATCATTCATGGTGGCGTAGCGACTAACATTATTCCTGAGCAAGTTACCATCGAAGGCGAAGTACGCAGTCATTCTGCCGAAAAGCTTGCCCACTACACTAAAGAAATCGAGGAAGCGTTCACCAAAACAGTCAAAAATTGGCAGAACGATTCACCCGAGAATCAGAAAAAACCAGAGCTCAGCATTGAGGTATTGTCTGAGTACCCTGCCATGAGCCTGGCTTTAGACTCATCCGTCATTACACGGATAAAAAATGCTGGTGAGCTGAGCGGCAAGAAACTGCAATTCGTAGTATCTGGTGGTGGCAGCGATGCCAACATCTTTAACGGCTTCGGGTTACCAACCGCTATCATCTCCACTGGTATGGACAAGGTACATACTACTGATGAGCAACTGGACCTCAATGACCTGTTGAGTCTTACAGAGCTTATCTGTACAGTAGCCCTACACCCATAAGATGTTGCTACAAAACGAATTATTTATATATTTCCTCGGCAATACTACCGGTAAATAGCCATGCCTGTATCGAAAAGGACTGAAAACACTTCTTTCTTGTTGAATTTAGCCGACACATGCTATAAAAATTCGTCTTCGGTTATGAAACGAAAGGCACAAAGATTTTCTCTTTGTGCCTTTCACCATTTCAGCGTTTCCCAGCAGATCACTTGCTGTCTCACCTTTTTTATCATGAATTTCAAATACGCTGCAGCACGAAGCAAGCCAATGGAAAGGTTTTATGTCAGATAATAATGTATCCATTCACCCACAGCGACCGACACATGAATGCGGAGTATGCGGCATTTATGGTCATCCAGATTCATCAAAACTTACCTACTTTGGCCTGTACGCGCTTCAACACCGTGGCCAGGAAAGTGCAGGAATAGTCACTTCCGACGGTAAGAAAGTCAGTACCTACAAAAATATGGGGCTTGTTCCAGAGGTTTTCTCCGAGGATGCTCTGAAAACACTGAAAGGAAATATTTCTATTGGTCATGTCCGTTATTCTACGACAGGTGCCTCTACCATCACCAATACTCAGCCACTGATGGTAACCCATAAAGGGACGACCCTTGCTGTCGCCCACAACGGCAACCTGACCAACAGCCTTCAACTGCGACGTGATCTCGAAGAGCAGGGCTCTATCTTTCAAACCACTATGGATAGCGAAGTGGTGCTCCACCTCATGGCCAGATCTGCCCAGAAAGGGCTTGATGAAGCTCTGCACCATACGTTCACCCAGATGAGCGGCGCATTTTCCATGCTACTGATGACACCAGACACACTGATAGCTGTACGCGATCCTGATGGTTTTCGACCACTCTGTCTTGGTAAGCTAGAAAATGGTGCCTATATCGTAGCCTCGGAAACCTGTGCTCTGGACCTGGTCGATGCAGAATATATACGAGACATTGAACCAGGTGAGATGCTTATTTTCCAGAACAACGAAATGCACTCGATTTTTCCCTGGCCAAAGCAATCCACCAATTTCTGCATATTTGAACAGGTTTATTTCGCCCGGCCAGATTCTGATATCTTTGGCAAATCAGTCTATGTATCACGGAAGAAAATGGGCGAAATTCTTGCCAGGGAAACACAGATTGAAGCGGATTTTGTCATGCCTTTTCCCGACTCAGGCAACTATGCTGCACTAGGATATTCTCAGGCCTCAGGAATCCCCATGGAAATGGGTGTCATTAGAAATCACTATGTTGGCCGTACCTTTATTCAGCCGACGCAGTCCATGCGTGATTTCAATGTGAAAGTTAAGCTCAACCCGGTTCGAGGTTTTCTAAAGGGAAAGCGGGTCATCATCGTTGAAGACTCCATCATTCGTGGAACCACCGGCAAGAGTCGCGTACGAGCCTTGCGGGAAGCCGGAGCAAAAGAGGTACACATGGTTGTCAGTTGTCCACCAACCAGACATGCCTGCTACTACGGCATTGATTTCCCTTCTGAAACACAGCTTATTGCCTGCAACAAGTCCGTTGACCAGATTGCAGAATATCTCGGCCTTGACTCTTTACACTACCTCAGCCTGGAAGGATTGGTTGAAGCAACAGGGATGCCGAAAGAAAATTTCTGCCTCGCCTGTTTTAACGGTATTTACCCGGTGGAGCCCGATAAGAACTTTACCAAAGAAGGGCTCGACTAAGAGACTATTTCTTAGCTGAATCTCATAAAAAAAGAGCCCTATCAACGTGTTTTACTTCCACTTTGATAGGGCTCTTTTTTTACTTTGCACACATCCGAAGACGGCAGTCTCACCCTCAAATTCGGCAGATAACGCAGTTTTTCCCACTATTTTTAGCATCATACATCGCCTGATCAGCCCGTTGCTTCATCCGTGACTCATCTTCTAAAAGCGGCATATCCGTATTACGCCGACAAGAAACCACTCCAATAGAAAGTGTTGTTTTACCAAACCCACATTCCACATAGCGCAAAAGGATACGCTGAACGATTTCTGTTGCCTGGTTAGCAGTGGTCTGCGGCAATAAAACAGCAAACTCATCCCCGCCCAGTCGGTAACACATATCAACATTGTTACGAGTACAGTCTTCAAGTATCCGCGAAAGAGATATCAGTACGTGATCACCTTCCAAATGCCCGAAAGTGTCATTGAAATCTTTGAAATTATCTACATCTATTATAGCCAGAAAGAGCTGATACCCCTGGCGGTTAGCTCTCTCCACCTCTAGCGAAAAACGCTGATCGAAGGCGCGTCTGTTCCAGAGTGCCGTCAATCCATCACTTAATGACAGTTGCTCAAGCCGCTGCACAAGGTCCCGTTCCCTGAATGCTCGGGCCAGCTTGGCCTCCAGCTCAGCCTGATCGATGGGCTTCTTAATAAAGTCCATCGCTCCGGCCTGAATCACATCAGCATAGCTTGCTCGTTCACTATAGCCTGTCGCAACAATCACATCCGTCCTACTGTGGTCCCTTTTGACCCTCGCCAATAGCTCAAGGCCATCCATTCTCGGCATAACCACATCTGATAGTACGAGATCGACATGTGTTGTACTGAGGATATCCAGGGCAGCCTGTCCATCCTCGGCAACCAGGCAGTTGTAGCCAAGAGATGAAACAAGTACCTTGAGAGTCACCCGAACCATCTCATCATCATCTACGATGAGTATTATTGCAGAACTTTTAAGATCTTCCATTGCAGGAACAGCTATTGCTGATATGTAGAGTTCATATTTTTGCTACTTCTCCTATAACCCAAACAATTCATAGTTTCCGGCTCACTTTGACAGGTACATCAAGCCAACCAGAAAACATACTACCTTATAATAGCCTGCATATCCCTTAAAAATCCAGTCATATAGGTTTTTTTCCACTATAAAATTGTTCCTTCTGCAGTTTTACCTGTACCTTAAATTTCAGATGCGGCTATCTTTCAATTGCTTTGTTTTTCTGTAATGTATAGGATTATCATATGACTGAAGGACAAAAGAACACACAATCAGGTGATCCAGAGCGTCAGGCTACTGAAATGTCCACGCTTTCTGACCGTCAGCTTCGTGAAATTTTTGAAGGTGGAAAAGACGCAAACCCACTTACCGAAATGAAGCGTATTTTTTCAGCTATTGCTTCTGAAGGAAATGATACGTTTTTGGAAAAAATCCATGTCGATCTCAATAAAATATTTGCAGGACGTTTTCAAGGTTTCAGAGAAAGTCACGTAAAGTACCACGACCTTCGCCATACCAGAAACGTAGCTCTTGCCACATTACGCCTCTTTCACGGCCTGCACTGTGAAGGTGTTGATTTACCCCTGGACGTTATTAAGCTCGGTTTAATTTGTGCCTACTTCCATGACACTGGCATGTTGCTCACGATCAAGGATGCAGAGTTGTCAGGAGCCGCGTATCTCAAGTGCCACGAAGAGCGTTCCATTGCCTTTACCAGAAGGTATCTACAGGAAAACGACTATCCAACTGCCTACAGCGATAACTGCGAAGCTGTCATCAACTGCACCAACCTCACCATTGAGCCACACGATATAGCCTTTGATTCGTTAGAAATTAAGCTTATAGGACAGGTGTTGGGGACAGCGGATATTCTTGCACAGATGGCTGACAGGTACTATCTCGAATGTTTACCACTGCTCTATCTGGAACAGCAGGACGCTGGAATTCAGCAACACCCCTCGTCACTTGCACTGATGCGCCAGACAACGAGTTTCTACCATGAAGTTATTGAAAAACGCTTACACCAGGCATTTGACCGTCGGTGCGACGCCATGCGCACCCACTTCCGGCAATGGTGGCAGGTCGATGAAGACCTGTATCTGACATTCATACATAAAAATATCGAATATTTGGAAGATGTTATACTGTGGCATGACAGAGGACAGGGAGATCTTTCTCTCTATCTCAGGCGACAACAACCCAAGTTGTAAGCCAAATGTCTATCAGCACCTTATAAATTTCACTTCTGCCGTGGATCTTTCCCTGTCTCAAACATTTCAAAAAGCTCATAAAAAGTTCTGCCCACAGAGCTGTAGTGTGTCACGGAACCAGAACTGGCATATGCCTTTGCAAGCTCCATCGCCTTAGTGAAACTTTCATGGCTATCTGAAGTTTGCGGTTCCTTCAGCACTTTAACCAGTCGCTCTCCAATATCATCTTTCACCTTGTACATCTCCTTTATTTCCAGACCATACTCTATGCAGGCCCTCTCATTCTTTCCTGCCAGATGATGGCACTTTCCAACCGTCAAAGGTTGCGGCAATTCCTGTCAGATCAGCCTTCTGGTAAACAGATTTCAGCACACCATCCATATGCTCAACATGGTGAGGATATATACGCATTCCCCGTTTCACCTCAATTATCTCCCAGTTATTGCGACCGACGTGCCTGCCGGCTCTGGCCCGTGCCAACTCGTCAGTCTCTGCAAAGACAATCACTGTAGCTATTGCTCCGGCAAGGATCGCATTTTCACTATTGTCTTTAGTTGGCCGCACCTCATACTGGAAAAAAAACGGAACAACGGTTGTTCTCTGTCCTTTACCCTGAAGCATGCTTATTCCCGACCGGCTAATTCTCTTTTACGAAATCATTCACTGAATCGTATATATTGATAAAACTATCAAAACCAGAAATTTCAAACACCTCCCGTACATGATCCTGCATGTTGCATGCTGCAAATTTCCACTCAACTTGCCGAAACACTTTTGCAGCATTAAGCACAACTCGCAAACCAGCGCTTGAAATGTAATCCAGCTCATCGAAGTCGAGTAACAAATTACTTTCAGGAGGCTTCAGATACTCCTCCAGACTCTTTTCAAAATCCGGCGAGGTCATACTATCGAGACGGCCAGCCGGTTTGATAATCGTTGTATCTCTTTCCCTTGCCACGTTATAGTCCATAAACTACTCCGATTAGTATATTTGTGGTTATGGTCAGAATACTGTTTTCACGCAGATGTCTATTTATCATCGTACTATCAGATAACTTTCTTCAGTGTCACAATATTAGTATTATTTTCACGTCTGTATTCAAAACTGTCGGTATAGTGCTGGACCAGGTGAATGCCTAATCCACCAGTTGACCGTTTTTCCAGCGGTTGGTGAATATTTACCGGCACAGCAAGCGTAGGGTCGAAAGGAATTCCATCGTCACGCATGAAAATAACCAGAGTCTCCCACTCTTTGGACAACTCCACCTCCAGTGTACTGGCACCGCCATGATGTATCATATTTGCTGCCAGTTCCTCAAGTACCAAGATTATTTCGAACATTTGTCGGTCTGTACACATGAGTGAAGACTGCAGGTTTTCCACAGCTTTACAGAGCAGATCCAATTGATCGAGCGAGGCTTTCAGTTGAAACTTGGCATTCATATCATCACAATAACGTCACACCCACCTTCTGCAGGCAACAGCTGTCAAGACCCTCAATATTGGCTTGTTCCCAACGGCGAAGCTCTTTTAAAATCGACTTTTTCATCAATGGCCCAAGTTCCCGGTGCTGCTCCATAACTGTGGAAAAATGCTCACGGTTAATAATAAGCAGTCGGGTTTTAGACTCTGCTTTCAGAGTAAAAAGCGACGGCATTGGTCCTAGAAGTGAAAAGCAGCCAAGAAAATCACCTTCCAGATACTTTCTGAGAAGCGTTTCCCCTTTTTCTCCACTTCTGTAAACTGCCGCGGTACCCGAAACAATGGAGAAGGCCATCCCTGGATCATCCCCCTTTTCAAAGATAATATCTCCCTCGTCATAATCTCCACGAACAGAGAGATAGGCAAGAAGTTTCAGAACCTCTTGCGGAAATCCTTCAAAAAAAGATACCTCCCGCAAGATCTCAAGATTCTGTTGCAGTTCCGGGACAGGCTGGCTAGCGCTTCCCTGAGACAAGCTCATAGAGTACCCCCTTTTTCTCCATCAGTTCAACATACCCACCGACTTCAATAATCTTTCCTGCTTTCATAACAGCAACTTTGTCAAAATTCTTGATAGAATCTAGACGATGCACCACGGAAATAACCGTTTTCCTCCCCTTCCAACGTGTCTCGATCAACCGTTGGATCCGGGCCTGAGATTTATTATCTAAAGCTGAAGTCGCCTCGTCCATGATGATAATCTTAGACGGCTTCAGTAGAACCCTGGCAATGGCAAGCTTTTGCCTCTGACCACCTGAGAGTCGATCTCCCATGCTGCCAACTTCGAATGCCATCCCAATTCCTGCAATTTCTTCAAGAATATCCTCCTCGATCAGTAGTTGGATAATTGCCTGATTGATCTTTTCCTGCGCATGGCCCAGGTTCGTACGCACCCGACCAAAGAAAACATTATTTAGTATCGACTGCCCATAAATGTATTCTGCCTCTTCATAATGGTGAAAACGTCCAGGGTAGTGATTACTGCTCCATTTCACCCAGGCGTCTCTACCACGCAGAATATCCTGCTCCAGCTCACTGGAAAGGGCTGCAGTCTTGTGCAAACCCGGAATAAAACCAAGGGCAAGCTTCAAAAGAAAGACCTGATCTTGCATTGGTAATTCCTGCTCTCCACGTTTGCTACGACGTAGTCTCTCAAGCAACCACCTGCAATCATCCAGGCTACCGGGAGGAACCGGGCTGAAAGTGTAAAACATGTCAACATCATCAAACCCTTCTAAAATATCCAGGGTTTGTTTTGCAAGCTCAACACCAAGCTCAAGTAGCACCTGCAACAGCTCTGCGTACTTGAGAAAAGCAATGAAGTCCTCATGCTCCACAAGGTTTTCAATGCTCAGACGACGGTCTCTAGACGTACCGAACAGAATATTGTCAGCGATGGTAGAGTGGTAAAGAAAGCTGTCTCGGCGGTAAAACTCCACATAGTCTGCTAGTCTTTCACCAAAATTTTCCCTGAATGCTGCACGTATACGCACAACTTTGTTTATCATCTCAGTATCAGCCTGTTCAATGGTACTCTCCAAACCAAATCGCATGACATCAACAAAAAGCCCTGCCTGCTGCAATGCGAGTATCAGGCGGTCAAGCTTGGGTTCTTCAAACTCTACCGCATCACTCGCCCCCCCAATTTCATGAACTGCCCGCTCAGCATAAAGCAGGTTTTCACGTATTGTTCCCGTAAAAATAAACGGGCTCTGTGAAATATAGCCGATACTTGAAATAATATCCTTTTTGGTGAGATCTTCCAGATCGTTTCCATCTATGGTAATGCTGCCACCGCTATATTTGTACATTCTTGCCATGCACTGTACGAATGTGGATTTACCACTGCCGGAAAAGCCTACAACAGCCAGATGTTCTCCAGGTTCGAGCGACATGCTCACACCTTTCAACAATTTTGTTCCCTCAGCAGTTTCAAAGACCAAATTCTGCACCTCAATACCGCCAGTCAGGGCGTGAGTTTTCTCTGCCGTCAGTTCAGGGTCAAAATCGGGTTCAGTGGCAAAGTGCTCCATAGTCCGATAATAACGCACCTTGGCATCCTGGTAGACCTGATAATAATCAATCAACTCTTTCCATGGATCATACAACTTCTCCTGTGCTGAAAGAAAGGCAACCATAGCACCAAGCTCAAGTTCACCATTCATGACCAGGTAACCGCCGAAAATAAAAACAACAAAAGGGCCAAGGCTTACAAAAAAATTATTTGTGGTTTTTATACTGGCCTTCAAAAAATTCCAGCGAACCCTTACCTTTTGTAGCCGATCTGCAATATATCCAAATTTACTATTTTCCCGCCCATAAGCACCATGGACCTGGACCTCCTGAATGCCAGTAATTGATTCAGCAATCTGGCTCGACATCTTCCGTGATAAATCCACACGACTTGCATTAGCCCGGTTGGCTTTCTTCTGCATCCACGGCAAAAGAAAAACGATGACGGGATACATGACAAGCGTTGCCAAAGCAAGTTGGGTATTCAACCAGAGCAGGTAACCTGCAAAAGCCAGCAAGGTGAGAATATTTGTTACTGGAACAGCGATAGCCATGCCAGTAAACGTAGCCGCTGTACTCAACTCGGTGACCAGTGAAGAGACAACCATGCCAGGCTGGGTCTTTCTGAAAAATGAGAGAGGCAGAGTCAGAATATGTTTATATAACTCTCGACGCATGGCAACCATAGCCTGTTCACCGATTACGGTCTGGATATAGTTAATTGCCAGCTTTAAACCGCTGGCAGCTGCCACCGCTGTGATATAGATAAGACTGTAAAGAATAAGATTATCAAATTGCCGCAGAGCTATGGAATCATTAATGATTCGCTTCTGCATTTCAAGTGGAACAACGCGCGCGACAACCACCAGCAAAATGAGCACAAACATCAGGAACTGAAGCCATAAACTGCCGGAGACTACCCAGTGGAGCAAAGACTTTTCGGTGACTTTCGATGATGTTTTACTGATCATACGCCCTTCCTGTCATGCCCACCAAACATTCCGTATCCGTTCGTTGTGTTTAAAATCATTTATGATCCTTCCCCACTGTTTTTATCACTACGAGGGTAATATCATCTCCTTGAGGTTTCTCACCACGAAACCGTGTAACTTCCTCAGTAACAGTATCGGCAATCGCCTCAGATGATTGGTGGCTGTTGCTGGCAAGGATCTTCTCCACCCGTTCCCTGCCAAACTTTTCTCCATCCATGTTTTCAGCTTCCCATACACCGTCACTTCCAAGCAGAATGACAAGCTCCTGGTCATGTATCGGTATACTGTTTTCCTGATACGTCCAATCGCTATCAAAACCCAACACCAAACCTTCGCCACGAAGCTCGAAGAACTGGGAAGTTTGACGATTATACACTATCGCAGGGTCATGACCGCATCGAACCCATCGTATTAGTCGCTCATCCCGATCCAGTATCAGGTAAAAAAGAGAAACAAAATTGCCGGATCGCTCGGTATCTCTGCAGAGCAGGTTGTTGACATCACGCATAACCTCCACCGCACTTCCGGGCAATGATGTTCGACATCGTACGATTGCCCTGATTGATGCCATCAACAGCGCTGCACCAATTCCATGGCCAACAACATCGCCTATAACAACACTTATTCTCTGTGGATTATGTTGGTCCGGCAGGAGATCGAAATAATCACCACCAGTCTCGTCACAATAGACGCTACAACCACTGATATCAATGCCTTCACCTCTGTAACTGGACTGGGGTAACAGATTCTGCTGGACTTCACGAGCAACACCCATTGCCTCCTGAAGCTTGAGCCCTTCCTGGAGTTGTTTTGTCATGATGTTGAAATTATGGGTCAACTCACCTACCTCATCCAGTCGCTCTTCCGCCAACGGCTCACCAAAATTACCCTTGGCCAGCTCCCCGGCGGCATTTGAAACACGACGAATTGACCTGGCAGTACCAGAAGTAGCTAACCGAATGAGTAGCAGGGCCAGAGCTATCCCTATACCACCTGTGATAAAATAGTATTTCCTGAACGTTAGAATCTGCTGCAGGGCCAAATCCCCATCCTCTATTACTACCATTGTCCAGGGAGCTTCGCGCAGCCTGTAGTAACCACTCACTTCATCAGGAGGCAAGCCTCTGCCAAACACGGCACCGGATGCATTCTCTTGTAGTTCCTGAAGCGTCTTTCTTTCCAGCTCACTGGCTGTACCAAATTTTTCAATTGCCGCTTCCACGTCCTTACTGTCGAGAAGTGTTGTTCGGGTCAGAACATTCCCAACCGGGTCCACCAGAAATGCACGATGATTCTGCCACCAGGAAGACTTAACCATAGAATCAACCAGATCATAAAAAGACACCTTCACTTCTATGTGGCCAACTACCTTGTCACTTTTATCCCGAAATTCACTTACCAGCGAAATAATAGCATTTTCAAACTCTGCATCATATGTCGGTGGGGTTACCTCCAACGGGTTTATCCTGTGGTAATTTCTGCTCCCCATTCGAGGCATGATCGACTCATTGGATTCACGTTGACCTCTACTCGTATTCTCTCCTTCTTCCCAGACCAGATCAACCTGGACAACACCTTCAAGATTACGCAATCTGTCTAAAATGAATTGTGAAATTTGTCGGTTAAACTTCTCGCCCGACTGCTCTTGGAACAGCATCAGCAACCGCTTGGGCCGCATTAATCGCATGTCAACTTCGTAGGCTGCTGCCTGCATTCTGGCAATAGCTGTCTGCTCCCATTGTGTAATGAGGACCTGTCGAACAAGCAGTAGGCTCACCAGTCCCATAAGCAGCAAGACACACAGGGTAGGCAATATCAAATACAGCATATTGCGCTGCTGAAGAGTTCGTGGTTGAAAAAAAGAAGGTATTTTCATCGGTGTTGTCATAGTGGGGCAGTATATTATCGCAGTTTTCAGAGTATATACATTACTATACTGAGAAATCAGGAAATTGATACTCTACATCATAAAAAATACAGGCGGACAATACCTGCTAAACTATCAGCAGATAGCCTATCATCCCAAATCTCTATCAGAAAACAGAGCTGATATGAAGATTTTCAGTCCCTTGGATTCATTATACAGTCCAGGCAATTTTTTCTTAATCTGACCAGTAAACATACACAGGAATTTGGCGAAAACAATAAACTGTCTGACATGTTAATCAGACAGCTCAACCGTTACAATCGACATAACTATTTGCTTCCTTTAGATTTTTACTCCTTCAATTTGTTAACACCAATAGATATTTCTATATTCCTCCAGTGTTATCAGTCTCTTTAAGAAAAATGTAAGAATCCCCTATTACGTTGTCGTTATGTACAATTTATACAAGGAGAGACATATGACACCAGAACAACGCTATGATCTGGCTATAGAGTGGAGATTGACCAGCAACAAGATGCAACAGCTCATTAAAGAAGAATACGCAAAAAAGTACGGTACGAATAATCCAGAAGAGCACTGGGAGGAATTCCTGGTAGACGCCTTAAATATAAAGCAATTCTGGAAATCAGCAGGATTACTATGAAACATGAACTGACAGCGTTCTCTGCAATGCTGTCAGTTCACAATTTTAGCTATTATCTTCAGTCACTTAGAATATGCGGTTGATGTCGTGTCGCCGCCTTCGCCTGTCCAGTCCGTGTGGAACCATTCACCACGGGGGTGATCAATACGTTCGTACATATGTGCGCCAAAATAATCACGTTGCGCCTGCAGCAGATTCGCTGGCAGACTGGCTGTGCGTAATCCATCGAAATAGTTAATGCCCCCGGCATGGCATGGCATCGGCACTCCAGCCATAACTGCTGTCTGCACTACCCGTCGCAGGCTTTTCTGAACACCTACCACAGTTTCTTTGAAATATGGGTCGAGCAACATATTGGCCAGCTCTGTGTTCTTGGTGTAGGCCTCAGCAATACGATCAAGAAAAACCGAACGGATAATACAGCCACCTCGCCAGATTTTTGCAATGTCAGCAAAATTCAAGCTCCAGCCAAGCTCATCAGAGGCCGCCTGCAACAGGCCAAATCCTTGCGTATATGAAATTATTTTGGCACCATAGAGTGCCTTTCCGAGATCGTTAAGCATCTCATCTCTGTCGCCATCAAATACGTACTCCACACCTTCAATCTCTTCCGCCGCCGCAACACGCAGCTCTTTAAAGCTTGAAAGGCAGCGAGCAAATACCGACTCACTGATGAGCGAGAGCGGCACACCATAATCAAGGGCAGCATTAACAGTCCACTTCCCTGTCCCTTTCTGGCCTGCAGCATCAAGAATCTTCTCCAGCAGCGGCTCTCCATCATCATCGAGATAGCCGAAAATGTCGGCCGTAATTTCGATAAGGTAACTGCTCAACTCACCTTCATTCCAGGCCGAGAACGTCTCATGTATTTCCTTTGCGTTCATCTTCAGGATAGACTTCATGAAATGGTAAGCTTCACAGATGAGCTGCATATCACCGTACTCAATGCCATTGTGAACCATTTTCACAAAATGCCCGGCACCACCCGGTCCCATCCAGGCACAGCAAGACGACCCATCATCCACTTTGGCCGCAGTGGCCATAAATACTGGCTCAATATGCGGCCATGCCTCCGATGATCCTCCTGGCATGATTGATGGCCCTTTAAGTGCGCCTTCTTCACCACCTGAGACACCAGTGCCAATAAAACGTAGCCCCTTCGCTTCGAGATAGTCGAGCCTTCGCATGGTGTCGTGATAGTTTGAATTGCCACCATCGATAATAATGTCACCTGGGGACAAATATGGCAGGAGCTGCTCGATAAACTCATCAACAGGACTACCAGATTTTAGCATCATCATGATTTTCCGGGGGGATTCCAGAGCGTCGACAAACTCCTCAACATTTTGAAATCCTGAAATTTCCTGCCCACTGGCTCGTCCAGCGAGAAATTTCTCTGTTTTTTCATAGGTCCTGTTATACACTGCCACCGAAAAACCCTTTGATGCCATATTCAAAACGAGGTTTTCACCCATCACGGCCAGACCAGCCACGCCGATAGTATGACTACTAGTATGCTTCATTGTTATCTATTTACCTTTTTCGTATTTCTCAGATATCCCCATAAGGATTGCTTCCACGATTTTGTCCGGGCTGTCCGAAATATCGACAATTAACCCGCTCCTTGGCTCCTCAAGGGTGTTTAGCTGGCTTTCCAGCAGTCCCTTATCCATATAATGATGAGTTCTTGCCGCCACTCGTTCCTGCAACAGCTCTACATTGCCTTTCAGGTAGACAGAAAGCACATCCTGCTGATCTATCCCTAGAGCTTTTCGATATTTTCGTTTTAGGGCTGAACAGGCAAGAACCAGATGTTCGTTATCTCGAACGTCCTGCTGAATCATGTCATGCAGGATCTGCAGCCAAGGATAGCGATCGTCATCATTTAACGGCAGACCTGATTTCATTTTTCTGATGTTGGCTTCGGGATGAAAGTCATCGCCATCCTCAAATCGCCAACCAAGACGTCTGGCGAGAAGTTTGCCAATCGTTGTCTTTCCGCAGCCCATTGGGCCAGTAAGTACTATAACCATCGTTTCATAAATCAAAAATTAACCAGCCAGAGAGCAATACCCGGGTTGAGAACAACCAGCCCAAGGGCCAGTAGTTGCATTAGGATAAATGGCCAGACCGATGAAAAGATATCCACCAGACTTATATCTGGAGGTGCCACACTTTTGAGATAAAACGCGGCCGGACCAAATGGAGGACTGAGGAATGACACCTGCATGTTCATACAGAAAACAACACCGAACCATACAGGATTATAACCAAGTCCTATGACAATCGGCACAAAGATTGGCATGGTCAGTAATGCAATACCAATCCAATCCATAAACATGCCAAGGAATATGAGAATACCCATCATCAGCAGGATGATCAGCAATGGACTCACATCAAGACCAAGAATCATACTCTGGACAAATCGATTGCCACCCATCAGATTATAAACACCAATCAGAGCGCTTGCTGAAATACCTATCCAGATAATCATACCGCAGGTACGCATGGTCTGAACAAGACTCTCCTGCAGCACCGAGAGTTTCAACTCACGCCGAACTGCCGCTAGCATCAGAACCGCACCGACACCAACACTTGCAGCTTCAGTTACAGATGCAATACCGCCATAAATGGAACCAAGGACAAATACGATAATGATACCAGGGGCAGCAATATCCATGACCACTTTCTTCATGCCACCGGCAGCTTCCAGATCAAAGCCAGTGGCCGGTGGTGCAAGACTAGGCTGCAGATGACACCTGATCAGGATGTAGAGGAGATAGAAGGTGGCAAGCATAAGTGCCGGGACTATTGCTGCGGTAAACAGATCCCCAATGGAGACATTGGCAGTTAAACCATAGATAATGAGCACGATACTTGGCGGCACCATGGTGCCGAGAGATCCACCTGCGCAGACGGTACCGATAGCAAGCTTTTTATCGTAGCCAAGGCGAAGCATCTGGGGCAGGGCCAGCATACCAAGCAGTACAGTTTCACCACCAATAATGCCACTCATCGCTGCAAGAAAAACAGCAACAACCAGGGTCTGCACAGCCACACCACCCCGTACTCTTCCGCCAAAGAACTGCATGGAGTTATAAAGATCTTTTGCAATATTAGTGCGATCAAGAAGTGAAGCCATCAGCACAAACATCGGAACAGCAATCAGTGTATACTCCCCGACAAAACTGTAAATCCGGCTGGTGAGAAGAGGTAAAACATTCGGCCCAAACCAACCAATGGCAAAAAACATGGCCACAAAACCGGTGAGATACGCAAGCGGTTTACCAAGGATAAGCAGAACAATCATCATGCCGAAGAGTAAAAACGTTCCCCATTCGACACCAAGAGCAGATAATTCAAACATTCAGCGACTCCTTTTACAATGTTTGTGGTTTGTTCTCAGTCTCCAGCTTTAGCTGACGATAACGCTGGATCTTCGCCCACAGTTGCTGAGTCGCCTGCAATGTCATGAGAATAACGACAATGAACAGAACGGTTTTCACCACCGCCGGGGCAGGGGAGTTAAAGGCCGAGCCAGACCTCTGAGCCCGAAACGTCCCGGTCGGGTCAAACAGTGCTTTCTGGGTCATTATCCATCCTGCCCAGGCAAGGCCCGCACAGAACAGCAGGTTGAGTACCCCAACGACCACATCAACAACCCTGCGTGTCCGCTTCCCCATGGCATCACGAATAACGGTTACCCGAATATGTCGATCTTCAGCCATACAGTATGAGCCACCCCAGAGCATCCCGATGCCAACCAGCATCAATGTTGTTTCATGCGCCCAGGCTGTCGGACGATTGAATCCGTATCGCATAATAACTTCGTATATGCTTATGATTACAGCCACAAAATAGAGCCAGCCAACAACATTTCCCACTTTGACAATCCAGATATCCAGGCGGGACATGGGGAGTCCATTTACTGTCCTGGGGATGTCCGCATTTCCATCCATTGCAGTTCTCCTAAAAGGACCGACCTGAGCAGCCGAAACTGCTCAGGCCAGAAGAAGGCTTACATCAATCCCTGAGACGTCATAAAGGTGACCAGTGCATCAGCATATTCTTTGGCAATTGGTGATTTGCTGGTAACACTTTCCCACTGAGATCTAGCGATATTTCTAAATTTAGCTCGCTCTTCAAGTGACCAGTCAGAAATCTGAACACCTTCTGCACGGGCCAGGGCTGCTGCTTCCAGATCCTGCATCTCATACTGGAAGTACACTTCAGTGGCCAAACGCCAAACTGCAGTTTCCATCATTGTCTGGATATCTTTTGGCAGACCATCCCAGATATCTTTGTTAATTGTCACGACCTGCAGAGGCATGGAATGGAAACCTGGGAATACAGGGTATTTTCCGATCTTATGCATGCCCTGCTTCTGGTTAACAGAAAAAAGTGTGTAATCCGCTGCATCAATCACACCTTTTTCCAGGGAGGTATATACTTCTGAGCCGGGAAGGTTTACAGGAGCCGCACCTGCTGCAGCAAACACCTTCTGTACCATTCCTTCAGGAGCTCTCATCTTCAAGCCCTTCAGGTCATCCACTCCATTAAGCGGCTTCGATGAAACAAAAGCCTCAACACCGGTGATAACTACACCGACCAGATGAACGTTATATTTATCATACAGCTTCTGGAAGATTTCCTTGCCACCACCATAGTTAATAAACTTCAACGCTTCAGAGGGATGTCCAAAGGCACCGACAGTATTGCCTATCAGGCCAAAGGCAGGATCGTGTCCCGCAAAATAGGATGGATCGGTAAACTCACCTTGAAGAATGCCTGCGCTCACAGAATCCAGGGTTTCATTGTACTGCACAACAGAACCCACGGGCGCTACAGATATTTTGACCTTTCCATCGGTCATTTCGCTCATCCATTTGCCATAGTTCTCAGCCATCTGGAACATGAAGATGCCTGGCTGATCAGACGACTGGAAGGTCCACTCATAACTGTCCTCAGCCATAGCCGGACTACAGGCCAATGCCAATGCCACAACCGCGCTACCTACGACTTTCTTAAACATAGTTCCTCCTCGTTGTTTTGCGTTCAGCACTGCCAGGCAATACAGCCTGCAGCACCTGTTGATTTTCCCAGAGATCATGAGACCGTCATAACCTCTGCAACCTCAGCACTTCAGTTCTTTTCTCCCTCAAAATACTGAAGAATATCCTGCCTGAACGGAATGTTAAGTTCCTGAAGATCATAAACAGTTTTGCATAGTACCCGGCGTGCTTCCTTTCGTGCCAACTCCGGCTTTCTTGATCGGATGGCCTCATAAAGCCGTTGATGATTTTCAATACTTTTTGAAACCGACTCTACTTTTTCAAAGGTCAGGCGAACTATCAGTTCAACCGACACCATGCAGAGATCCCGTAATCTGGAAAGAAAAATATTGCCGGAAGACTCTAAGATAATATTGTGAAAATCGATATCGCCCTGGGTCGATTGAGGTGAACGTAAACTCTCTCCACTCTTCATACGACCCAGCGCCTCCGACATGGCCATAAACTGCTCCATGGTACCTCGTATTGAGGCAAGTGCAGCGGCCTCCGGCTCGATGATAAGACGTATCTCAACCAAGTGTTCGATAATAGATATTGCCATATCACTTTCACGCAGCCAGCAAAGCACCTCTGGGTCCAGCAGCATCCATGATGACAATGGTTGAACGGTGGACCCCTCTCCCTGTTTTGAAGCAACCATCCCTTTTGCCACTAAAAGAGAGATAGCCTCACGAACCGCTGTTCTGCTTACCCCCAGAGTCTCACAGAGTTCACTCGTCCCGGGTAACTGCTCATTGACTTTTAGTGATTGCGAAAGCACCTGATGGAGAAGATGCTCAATCACCATCCAGCGCACCTTAGGATGCTTTATATTGATAGGATTCTTATAAGAGTATGCGGGTATATCGTTCATTATTCCTCAATATTTTATGCACAACAGCCGTGCTACCATTCAGCCACAGAGCCATCAATATGGCGCCACACCGGATTGCGCCAGCGATGGCCAGAAACTGCCCGTTCAGCCACAATCTCTTCATTGATATCTATCCCAAGGCCGGGAGCGGTTGGCAACATGACATATCCATCACGATAGCTGAAAACTTCAGGATCAATGAGGTAATCGAGCAGATCCCCTCCCTGGTTATAATGAATCCCCAGACTCTGTTCCTGGATAAAAACATTGTAACTCACCGCATCAAGCTGCAAACAGGCAGCAAGGGCAATGGGGCCAAGTGGGCAGTGTGGAGCAACAGCAACATCATACGCCTCTGCCATAGCTGCAATTTTTCTGCATTCGGTGATACCGCCAGCATGGGACAAGTCCGGCTGTATGATGTCAACAGCACCCGACTCAAATACCCGCTTAAAATCGTAACGACTATACAGCCGCTCACCCGCTGCAATTGGAATATTGCAATGCCTGCGAATTTCTTTCATCTCGTCAAGATGCTCTGAAAGAACAGGTTCTTCAATAAACATTAGATTAAACTGCTCAAGTTCCCGCGCAATAATACGAGCCATAGGCTTGTGTACCCGCCCATGAAAATCGACTCCTATATCAAAATAGGGACCACACGTTTCACGAATAGCAGCAACCCGCTCAACCAGTTCGTCTATTTTTTTGTGACTGTCGACGATCTGCATCTCTTCGGTGCCATTCATCTTGACCGCTGTACTGCCACTGTCCATAGCCTCTCGGGCTGCACGTCCAACGTCTGCCGGTCGGTCACCACCAATCCACTGATACACCCTGACCTTATCTCGACAGGCTCCCCCTATCAGGTCATAAATGGGAGCATTGTAAAATTTACCCTTTATATCCCAAAGCGCCTGGTCTATACCTGCAAGCGCGCTCATGAGAATAGGACCGCCACGGTAAAAGGCACCCCGGTACAGTTCCTGCCAGATATCTTCAATCTTCCCAGGATCCCTGCCGATGAGAGAGTCCATCATCTCACCTACTGCAGTCTCCACTGTATGTGCCTTTCCCTCTATCACCGGCTCTCCCCAGCCTACAATACCGGCATCAGTCTCAATTTTCAGAAACAACCAGCGAGGAGGAACAATCCAGGTAGAATATGCAGTTATTTTCATCTGTTCACCATTTCTTGGCCATCGACGCTCATCGATGTATTTTTTCCATGCTATGATAATATGATTTTTATGTTCTGAAAATATGTGTACACTTATTCGTTGAGTTAGGTCAATAAAAAACTATGATCTTAAGTCATCATAGATTATCGGGCTTTTGCTTCACCAAACACTTGACTCCCACGCCTGGTATTGCAATAGTGCAGTGGAACTCGCAGCATTTTCTAACAAACTGATGCAATAGGGACCCCATGGCTTCATTGGATTTCGAACAAGAACAAATCGTATTCAGGCTCTTTTACGATAAAAATAAGAAGCATCTTACTGATGCAAAAAATGTCTATATCCGCCTTATTAATGATCTCATTAAGAAATTTGATATCGGCGAAGTAACCAAAGTCGAAGGTCGGGTGAAGGATGTTGAAGAGTGCATTAAAAAATTCCACCGAAAATACCAGAACCAACTGGAGGCGGCAGAGCATCCTTATGAGATTAAGGATTTTATATCCGACCTCATAGGAATCCGTATAGTCTGCCTCTATGAAGATCAAATACCATTGATCTCCCAGCTACTACAAAAGCATTTCAGCATCCTCGATGTCACAGATAAAATCGCCTCCATGGAAAGCACAGAGGACTCTTTCGGCTACAAAGGGCTACACATGGATCTGGCACTCAACGAAGAGCTGACAGCAAAACCTAAAAACCAGCCTTTTGCCGGTATTTCTTTTGAGGTGCAGATCAGGTCGCTGATTCAGGACGCCTGGAGTGTGCTGGATCATAAAATTAAATATAAGAAATCCATACCCAACGACCTTAAACGACGGATCAACGTACTTTCTGCCCTCTTTGAACTGGCTGACAGAGAATTTAAGGAAATTCGAAATGCAACTACCGAACTGCTCGAGATGGAGACTGAACTGCCGATCAGTGACACCCTCGATGAACCTCTTGAGAAACAGGATAAAGCAAGCCTTGAAGCCAGCGCCAAGACGATAAACGCCTTTAATTTTTTACGAATTGCCGACCATTTTTTCAGAGACTTTGAGTTTCAGGACTTCAAAGTGGATGGCTTTGTTCATGATATTTTAAAACTTGATCAGGACTTTCAAAAATCAGAACTACACAAATGCCTCATCAATAATCTGAAAACTGTCAGAGACTACCGTGACCACTTTTTAAGTGAAAATCACGACAAATCGTTTAGCCCCTACACTACCATCCGGCATTGCCTCTATTTGTATGATTCTGAAACTTTTGGAAGAATTCTTTCAAAAGGAGTTAAAGAACGCTTTACTGAGTGGTTGAACACCACTCAGTAAAAATGAGCCCCCCTCACTCACCCGAGGAGGTACCTCACTGTCTCCTGTAAGATGGTGTAACCGTTTTTGGTAAGCAGTGATTCAGGATGAAACTGATACCCCACAAAATGTGCAGCTCTAATACCTACCAGTTCATTTAATTCCGGCACTATTGCCACATCCATCCCTAAATGTTTGGCCGGTGCCTGTGGCGCAAAGGTGTTGTAAAAACCAACCAGCTCATCTCGCCCGAAGAGATTAATCCGTAGCTGTATGCCCTGCATAGGCTGCGCTTTTCGCCGTACGTCGTAGCCGAGGCAGTTACAAAGTATCTGGTGCCCCAGGCAGATGAATAACGCGTTCTTTTTTCGCTCCAGTAGCTCTGTGGCGATACGGGTATTGGCGGCTATCTTCGGCTGCTCTTTATCATTTGGATTCCCAGGACCTGGGCCCATCAAGGTTATATCACTGGTGTCCTGATCGATATCATACTCATTATAACGAACCACCGAAGTGGTTATCCCCATGCAGGAGAACATATGTCGAAGCATATAAACAAAATCGTCTTCATTATGAATAATAGTTATGCTCACAGGGTTTCCACCGTTTAAAGCTTTACCACTACTTTCCTGTTTGAAGAACCAGAAGTTAGAGAGATTCTGATTGCGCTGCACCATGGTTTCAATAATTTCATCATCATTATAGAGTCTGGTTAAAAGTGGCTGGCTCACTTGCCTCTTTTCAGGGGTAATGATACTCGAAAAAAGCGCTGCACCTTTAGAGCGTGTTTCCAGGACCTCTTCTTTCGGAACAGAATCTTTAACCAGCGTAGCCCCCACGCTCACATGCATTTTTCCATTACACCCAATTTCGGCGGTCCTGATTGTTATTGGTGAATCGAGAAAATCACTGCCATCCTCGTCTCTACCAACCAACATCATGGCGCTACCATAATATCTACGCGAACTATCTGAATATTTAGCTATAATATTGCAGGCATTTTCCACCGGGCTTCCCACCACGGTGGCTGCAAACATCGAATCAGTAAAGAGCTCAAAGATGTCCTTGTCGCTCTCGCCGGCAAGCAGGTATTCGGAGTGAATGAGCTGTGACATTTCTTTCAGTAAAGGACCAACAATAGCCCCACCACGGTCGCACATCTTGGCCATCATCTTCAGCTCCTCATCCACCACCATGAACAGTTCGTTAATCTCTTTTTGATCGGTAAGGAATTTCAGCAGATCTGCTTTGAAATGCTTTCTCCGAGCCCAGTTACGATCTTTTCTGAATGTTCCGCTGATCGGATTCATTTTGACCCTGCCGTTCTGTACAAGAAGGTGCCGTTCAGGGGTGGAACCAATAAAAAACCGTGATGTATCGTAGAAAATAAACTTCCAGTACGTACCGTAGTCATTGGCAAGGAGGGACTTGAAAATGGTTAAAGCTTTTGCAACCGAAAATTGAGAAATCTGCCCCATGGCATTGCGTGGAATTACAAAATTAGCGCCTTCACCGTTACCTATCTCCTTTTCTACTATATCCCGGATAATCGCCGCATATTCCTCCTCACTGGTATCGTAACGTATTTCCTCTAAAAGTTTGATCTCCTCAGAGGGTAATAACTCCATAAACCTCTCCGCCTCAACCTCCTTCTGGTTGGTCACCTGGATCGTCAGTATATCTTCCCCGCCATCCCGTACCTTGTAGCCTCGTTCCCGTATCTGACAAAACGGAACGATACTGATGGTGTCATAAACGCAGGTACCGTTTGTGGGAGATTTCTTCCGTGGAATATCATGAATCTGCCGGTAACGTGCGGCATCACCGGTAAGTATAAGGATTTCTTCACTGTCCTGTTTCTGAATGATACAGAACGGAGTGGAACCTGAATAGAGTTTTTGCAACAGCTGTCTCATCTTGCTCTCCTGTTTCCATAGGGTGATTGGGTGCATTCCACATCGATCTGCGGCCCAATTTCATAAAACAAAAAAGCAAAAAAAAAGGCCCTTGCAGACCAGAAGTCGGTCTGCAAGGGCCTTAATAAACTACTAAAGAACTCTGCTAGTGCCAACTCCCGTCGCCATGTCTAATCCAACTGCGCCAATTAGTGCTACACCAGCCAAGCAGGTATGTGGAAGTGGAAGTTTGCATAATTCTCTTTTTGTATTTTTTACTATTCGTAGACACTGTATTCAATCAAAGATGATAAAAATCAGCGACATTGTCAACATATTAGTTTCAAAAGACACCTTACCCCCAGGCTGTATAGGGTAATCGCTTAGATGCCTGTTCAATCTCATTTTCATTTTTTAACAGCTGAGCAAGAGTATCCCAGGTACCTCCAAGCAACGCAGTTCTGGCAGAATCAGTCAGCTCCAGTTGGAACTGTTCATTTCCTATCTTGAGTTGTCCGGTTTCAACATCCACCTGGAGTAACAGATTTGGATTGCTCTGAACCATTGCCTGCAGCTCCTTCACCACAGCCGTAGGAGCAGTGAATGCCGGGATTCCTAGATTGATACAGTTTCCAGCAAATATCTCTGCAAAGGATTCTCCTATAATCACCTTGATGCCCCAACGCATAATAGCCTGTGGCGCATGCTCCCGACTCGAACCGCAGCCGAAATTACGATTAACAAGAAGAATGGAACCCTTTTCGTAAGCCGGATCATTAAATGGATGCTCCTGAGGCGTACCATCATCATGAAATCGCTCATCACGAAAGACCTGCTCCCCAAGACCGGCAAAGGTAACACAACGCAGGAATCTCGCCGGGATAATCCTATCGGTATCAATATCGTTGCCAACGAGTGGGACAGCTTGTCCCGCCACTTCTTTGATTATTGAAGATTCGTTATTCATCCTGCCACCCTATAAAAGATTCCTGACATCCGTTACACTGCCTTCCACTGCCGCTGCGGCGACCATCGCCGGGCTCATGAGCAGGGTACGCCCCTTTGAAGAACCCTGGCGCCCAATGAAATTGCGGTTCGAGGAGCTTGCACAGAGCTGACGCCCACTCAACTTGTCCGGATTCATTGCCAGACACATGGAACAGCCTGCTTCCCGCCACTCAAACCCAGCTTCGCGAAAAATATGATCAAGCCCCTCAGCTTCCGCCTGCAATTTCACCTTCTTCGAGCCTGGAACAGCAAGGGCCCGGACATGATCAGCAACTTTTTTCCCCTCTATAATTTTTGCAGCAGCGCGGAAATCACTTATTCTGCCATTGGTGCAGGAGCCAAGGAAAGCTACATCTATCTTCTCTCCTTCCAGTCGCTGCCCTTCTTGAAATCCCATATGCTCATAGGCTTTTGCTGTAATCTCCCTGTCAGCTTCTGCAACCTCCCGAACAACAGGCAGCTGTGCTCCAACCTCGACACCCTGTCCCGGAGTAATTCCCCAGGTAACCATCGGCCCCATACCGGCAATATCGAGCTGATAGGTGTCATCGTAAGCGGCATCTGTATCTGAGGCAATGGATTTCCAGAACTCCACAGCTTCTGTAAACTGTACTCCTTTTGGCGCATAGGGTTTATCTTTCAAATAGTCGAAAGTGGTCTGGTCCGGATTGATATATCCCGCCCTGGCCCCGCCCTCAATGCTCATATTACAGATGGTCATCCTCTCTTCCATAGATAACGCAGAGATGGCAGCTCCACCATATTCATAAGCGAAGCCGATTCCACCCATTACGCCCAGGTCAGCAATTATCCTGAGAATAATATCCTTGGCATAGACACCACTATCTCTTTCGCCTACAACGTTAATTCTACGAACGTTCAATCGATCCATTGCCAATGTCTGGGTGGCCAGCACATCACGAACCTGCGAGGTCCCGACTCCAAAGGCAATTGCACCAAAAGCACCATGAGTTGAGGTGTGGGAATCACCACAGGCAATGGTCATGCCCGGCTGGGTAAGCCCGTTTTCTGGGCCGATAATATGCACAATCCCCTGTGAATCAGAGTCAAGACCCAGAAAGCGGACACCAAACTCACGGGTATTCGTCTCAATAGCCCGCATCATCTCTTCAGCCAGGCTATCCTGAAATGGGCGTAAAAACTGATTTTCCGTCGGAACAATATGATCGACAGTAGCAATGGTCAAATCTGGATATCTTACAGGCAGTCCTCGCTCTTTTAGCGCCTGAAACGCCTGCGGTGAAGTGACTTCGTGAACCAGATGCAAACCAATAAAAAGCTGGTCTCGTGTTTCTGAGAGGGTGCTGACTTTATGCAGATCCCAGATCTTATTAAAAAGGTTTTTCCCCATGGAGCGCTCCTTTAATTGGTAAGTTTCTATCCTGAGAGTTACGTCCGCATTACACTAACCACCAAAATGAAAACGGGAAGTCCCTTCCAGGAACTTCCCGTTCAACTCCATCTGCTTTTCTGGGCAACTATTTCGCTCAAAACAGAATATGATGTTCAAACAAAGACCTGCCACACTTAGTCAGCTGCAGTAGTCAGAGGCTGACTTTTTTGCTCCTGCATTGTCTCAACAAGTTTGTACGCGAGATAGTATTTATAAATGTTAGCGACATACTTCACTGTCTCCTGGCCAACGATTCGCGCTGCAGCATATTCGACATTTTGAAACCAGACATTACGATCATACCCTGACTTTTCGGCCAATTTGCGAAATTTACGTAAATTCCCAGGACCAGCATTGTACGCAGCAAAGGCAAGCAGTGTCCGATTGACGGTGGTAAGCTCATCCTCGTTGAGATACCTATCAGTTAGAAAACGGAGATACTTTGCACCAGCCTCAATATTCTTACTGGCGTCTTTAGCTATTCCTTTAATGTTGATTGACGGATCAGCTGCGGTTGAAGGAAGCATTTGCATTATACCCACAGCCCCCTTATGGCTTCGAGCTTTCTGGTTCAACATAGATTCCTGATATCCTTGAGCCATCAGCATGAGATAATCAAAATCATATGTCTTGCCATGCTTTTTAAAGAGTTTGACAAGAACATTAAATTTCTCCACCTCTTTGACTGAAGTTGTATTACGAACCCGATTGGAACCATTTAAATATCGTTTTTTTAATATATTACCAAACGTTGTGCCTATTTTATGTTCTTTCATAAAACTGTTGAGAACCTTGGCCAACTTGGGGCTGTCTTTACGAATGGCCCATGCAATATCGATAGATTCATTCATAAAAAATGACTCATGTATTTGCATTTCAGTATAAAGAGGCTGCCAAATATATGCCAGGTATCGGTCGACAACTGTGGCCTGGATAATGCCAGCATCAACCATCTCCATAAGATCTTCAGCCTCAAGCCATTCATCTGCCGAGTTAATTTTAATCGGCTTGAGACCCTTTTCCAAAAACTGCTTGTTTATATTGGTAAGACGCTCAAAATAACTACTGGATGCCCTTACCGTTACCTCTTTTCCTGCAAGATCTTCTAGACACTGCACGGTTGGAAAGTCTTTAGCGGTAACCAAAACCTCCTTCATGTCCACAATATAAGGAAGCGTGAAATCAACATCCAGGCTACGCTCTGGTGTAATGGTTAAACCTCCCGCAGCAATGTCTCCCTTGCCGTCGATAAGATATTGAAGAAGCTGGTCTCGCTTTACAGGAATAAACATTACTGAAAACGGTCTCTGGCCCTTATTCACTGGATATTTTTTATTCAACCATTTCTCAAGGGCCCTACCATAGTCATAATCTATACCCAGCTTTCCACCACGATCTACAAAGAAAAATGTCTTACTATAGGGTACAAGCATTCTGACATTCTTTACCTTTTTCATACCATCAAAATCGCCAACCCAGGCAGGTGGAATTGGTAGTACCAATTTGTCAAGTTCTGCCTCCTCATTCGGGTCAATTACCTCTTCTTCTGCTTCGGCTGATTCCACACTACTGTTCTGGACTACTCTTTTGGAATCCGCTTTTGTACTATCAAGAGAAAAGGCAATGACACATAAAAGAGATAGACTTATACACAGCACAACCGCTATTCTAAGAGACCAACGACGTCGATTCGGCATAGCAATGACAGTATATGTCCTCTAAAGATTTAAAATAGAAAGGCTATTACATACTTTTATTGAAGATTATTCAAGTATAGAGGCTTCGAACGATCCGTCAAGAAGAGTTTTATTATGACCATATACTCGCTAGACGAATAGTTGTTCATGGTTATTATATGACCTCATTTGAACCCGCTGTTTTCATTTTACTAAAAAATTGCTGTTAACTATGACCAAAAAGAGGATCGTTATTCCATATCGATCAGCTATAAAGTGGCTGGTGCGCCTCCGTAGATCTCCCCGTGCCATATCGGGTGGATTGGCGCTTGGAACCTTTGTAGCCTTTACACCGACAATTGGCGTACAGTTCGCTATTGTGATTTTCCTGGCAACGATTTTCAACCTAAACCGCCCGGCCGCGCTCCTTACCATCTGGATAACCAATGCTGCGACAATGGCACCCATCTATACCTTCAATTATTTTATTGGCACCCTATTCTGGTCTGGCCCTCCAGTGAGGGAGGTATATGGTACATTCCAGGAACTTGCGATCAATTTACTGCGATTTGAGATCTGGGATATGCTCGAACAGTTTAAGGCTGTTCTTCAACTCGGCCGCGAAATTATCATTCCTCTACTCATAGGCAGTACCATAGTTGGTCTGTTCGCTGCTGGATTTACCTATCTGATATCACATAGCCTTATACGATATATGCTTGCGCGCAGGGAAAAAAGGCGCACACGTAATAACCTCGAAACAAAATGATCTAAATGACAACATTCCTCCTTCTTTGATCTAGTACTTCTGGCACGCATAACCCGCATCACTTATGAATGAACATTCTGTCAAAATACTTTTAAAAAAGTGGAATGCAAAGCCATCATCATCAGTATATTACCAGCAAGTAGAACCAACTATGATTTGCCGGCAAAATAGTTGAAACGTACATCACCTGAGCTGGTGAAATAATCGGGCTAAAAAACGAAAAAAGCCCCAACTCTACAGACCAGATCGTCTTGAAGAGTTGGGGCTTAAGGTACTGTCTGCTCAACCAACAGCAGTAAAAATCGCTACGGATACTCTACTATTTCTCGATCTCTATCTCACGCTTTGCAGCATAAAGCATGCGAATCATCTCATACTCAAACGGAGAACCTGTCCGATAGTACCTAAATGATTGACGATGACGCTTGTCAACAGCGGCGACACCGTTGAAAATCAACGTTGTATCATCATCATCAACCCATGCAGGCGGACCAGCATAGGTGAAGGCAGCCCAATCACCTACAAGACCAGTTGTGTCACGAAGGTTGGATGGTCCTAAAATCGGCAATACGATGTATGGTCCATTACCAACACCCCAGCGACCAAGAGTCTGACCAAAATCTTCAGTCTGACGTGGCATACCCATTTCGGTTGCAGGATCCCAGAGGCCAGCAATACCAATAGTGGTGTTAACCAGGAATCGAGCCAGGGTTATACCGGTTGCTTCAATTTTACCCTGCAGTAAATTGTTGGTGAAGTTGTTAAATTCAAAAACGTTATCTACGAAATTTGAGACCCTGTCTTCAACATAGTCAGGCATGATGAATTCGTAGGTATACACAATCGGCAAAAAGATAAACTTGTCAAAGTAGTAGTTGAAGGAGTAAATCCCCCTGTTCATCCCTTCCAGGGGATCATAGACCTCCACAGCATACTCCACTCCAGGAGTCAGCGTATTCTCTGCTGTATGCATCGGTGGCTCAAGGCTGGTATCCTGCTGCTGGGCACAACCCGCAGCAAACAGTGCTACCAGCATGGCCAAAGTAAAAAAGGCCAAACGTCTGGTCATGTTATTCGGTGCTATCATGGTTATCCCCTCCCTCATTTCTCGTTAGTTCCCTTGAAAAATCCGACCATAGCTTCCACGTTGTCCGGATATCCCATGTTACCGCAATGACCACCATACGGATAAATCATTGCACGGCTACCGAAAACATCTTTCAAGTAATCGATCTCGCCGGGGAGCAGGATAATATCATCTTCATTGCCAATTAAACCGATTTTCGGGGAGGTTCTCAGATAATCTTCAATGGTCTTCAGACTCATCAACTCTATCATCTCAGGCTCGGTAACACTTGGATTAACAGTCTGAAAATGGGGCATAAAAATACCCTCAAAATAATCGATGAATGTTAATCGACCAAGCACCTTCAGATACTCTGTTGTACGAGCATTACGACCAAGCTCCAATCCTTTTGGGACAACATATCCAGCTTTTGTCATCACATCGCTGGAAAAAACCATGTTTTCTGACGAGATACGGAAACTGATACCGATCAAAGCCTCTAGCGGATCATCACTTTGCGGTTTCTTGTACTTATAGGTCTCATAGAGGAATTGATCGTTGAACTCAACATGATCACCATGTGCGTATGCATCACCAAAGGCTTTTATCACTCGGTCATAGAATTCTTTAAAATGGTCTGCACCACCTGGAATATTCTCATCTAACATTGTATCAAGAATGACTACAGAGTTGTAGAGACTTACCGGTGGGTTGATCATCAGAACTTTACTGAAATTGAACGCCTTCTCCTGCTCATCAATCTGGGAAATAAATGCCGACTGTGCAGCACCAAGGCTATACCCTGTCAGATAAAACTCGGTAACGTCCATCTTATCTTGCATCTTTTCATAAATGGTCTTCATTACATTGTACAAATCAACCGAGTCTTCCTGCAGATGGCCAGGAACACTACTGGTTGAAGCAGCAGAGATGAAGTTCGGATGGGTGGGTGATGACAAAGATATGACATTAAAGCCAGCGTGATAGAAAGCCCTCTGCATACCAATCATCTTGCCACTTTTGAAGCTGGCCCCGGTACCGGCAATCAGGAAAATCAAGGGAGCAGGTCCCTCCTGGCGCTGATACGAGTAATAGAATACGTCCATGGGAAACAGCACCCCTGGAACCTTGCGGTCAGGAAACATGGTGACGCTGTCTGTCTTGGTAGGAATATCCTTTGGTAGATCCGCAGCAAATTCTGCTGGCGTACCTAGAACCGTTGCGACATAACGGTCAGTGAATGGGTAGTCATAGGCGGCATTTGCCAGACTGCAGCTCAGCAGCAGAAAGCAAATACAACCACTCAGCAATCGATAGATTTGATTCAACATCTGTCCTCCTTCAGAGTTAAACTTTTTATAGTATTCCTTTACTCTCAACATGTTATTGAGCCATTGGAATATCCTGAACTGTTTTTACTTTCGAAATGGTTTCTAATTTATTCTCAACCTGGATGTAACGTAAAACTTTTTGCCCTGGCAATACCGTTTTCAACTCACCGGCATACTCTTTCATAAGAGCCAGATTTTGCTCTTCAAGTTGGTAATACTCATCAACGAGCATTAATGCCTCAGATTCCGACAAGGTCTTATACACAGCAACGTAGGAGCCAACCAGTTTGCCGTACTGCATCTTTACATCAAATATTTTTTCCTGATATGCTTCATAGATTGGCCAGAATTTAGCGGCTTCATCCTCAGTAAACTCCATGTTTTGGAGAACAACCAGCTTTTTCTTATCCATATAGATCTTCTTTTTCAGATCTGTTTCCTCGTCTGCCATGCTCATGGATGGCGCTACAAGCAAAAGAAAACCCATTACAATCATCAGTACTTTTCGCATACCTCTTTCTCCTTTCAAGTTTAAAATGTATTTTCATTTTATTTTTAATTATTTATCCGCATCAAGCCAATACAGCTTTACATGCATGTCGAACAGATTACTCACCATATTCCTAATGTAGTACCCCTTGCCATGCCTCAGTTCTGTCACGCATTTGTTTTTTCATTTCAGCAGGCAAGAATTCGACAGGATCACGGTCATTGCGAATTTCCCAGCCTCCGCCTAATGCTTTATAGACCTGTACCAGGTTGGTAGCCACATCTCCACGAGTAGCCGAAAGTACATCCTGCTGCTGCAAATTAGCACTCAGAGTGTTTATCAGAGTGTTAAAATCAACAGCTCCTTCCTGATACTGGATCGTAGCAATATTTACGGCCCGTTGTGAAGCATTTGCGGCAGCGGTATACGCTGAAAGTTGATCGTGAGACTTCAAGTAGGCAATAATTGCATTTTCGACATCTCCTTGCGCTATAAGCACATCGTTAAGATAGCCGACCAGCAGTTGCTGGAATAGAGCATCCTGCAGCCGGACATTACTGCGAAGTCGCCCATAGTTGAATATGTTCCACTCAAACATACCGAACAGGCTCCAGGTCTGGTAGTCCTGCCTGAACAGGTCGCTGCTGTGGATGGCGCTTGTACCAATCGAGCCCCCTATTGACAGGTGAGGATACAGCTCTGTCATAGCATAGCCTATCTGCTCGCTCTGGGCCGCCAATTGCCGTTCCGCAAGACGTATATCTGGTCGTCGCCGTACGAGATCCTGTGGCATTCCCAATGCTACAGAAACTGAAGCTTCAGGGATCTTCTGTTTTTCCTTCATTAATCCATTGAATTTTCGGGGAGGCTTACCGAGAAGAATTGCCAGGCTGTTTTGCAATTGCTGCAACGAAATCTCAAGTTCAGGCACTGATGCCAGGGTGTTGTACAGGAGACTTTCAGCCTGATCCACATCCAATTCACTCACCTCACCAGCATCAAGCTTTGCCCTGGCAATGCGTAGACTCTCTTTCTGCAGCTCGATATTAGATCGTGCCACTTCCAAGCGCTGTTGATAGGTTCGTATAAGGACGTAGTTTTGAGCAACCTGAGCTGCAAGAGAAACCAACGCGGCATCATAACTGGCCACACTGGCCTCCACCTCGGCAGTGGCAGATTCAACCTGATTTTTAAAACGACCCCAGAAGTCAATCTCCCAGCCAATGTTTACACCAAGGCTGTACTCATTAAAGGTAGCCCCATTTTCCTTTTGTCTTGAAGAAGAACCAGTAGCCTGTTGTTGCTGGGGAAACTGATTACCTACGGCTATTGCCAGCTGCTGCTGGGCCTGCAAGACTTGTAAAGCCGCAGAACGCAGACTGAGGTTCTGGTTTACAGCCATGTCGACTAGCTGATCAAGTTCAGGATCATTAAACGCAGTACTCCACCATCTTGGGTCTACAGAGGGCTGAGAAGACACAAGTCCCGTCTCACGCTCAATCCAGGCTGTTTCAACCATTGGATCAGGTGGTTGATAGGCGGGGCCAATTTTGATGCATCCAGCTAACATCAGCAGCAGCGCTCCTCCTAAACAAAGAGACCGGATCATTTACGCTCTCCTTCACTTTTTCCAGCAGATCCCGTTCGCACGAGCACTGAAGCTGTTGTACCAATTCGTAATAACACTCCATCTGGAATATCATCCAGATGAATACGTACTGGGACTCGCTGTGCCAGGCGGATCCATTCAAAGGTAGGGCTAACGTTTGGAAGCAACTCAAACCCTGTGGACCCGTCCTGCTGTGCAATACCCCAGCCAAGACTATCAACAAAAGCTTCAATAGGCTTCTCAGGATAGGACATGAGAGTCACAACGGCCCTATCACCCTCGTGTATATCCCCAACCAATGTTTCTTTAAAAAAGGCATCCACCCAGTAACTACTCAGATCAACCAGTGCCAATGCCGGCTGATTCGCAACGGAGTTACTACCATGGCGTAGATTCAGGTTGGTTACGTACCCTGTTACAGGTGCCTTAACTTGAGTAAAATCGAGATTGAGCTTTGCTTCTTCAAGCGCCGCTTTTGCTTCGCGAATAGCTGCATTCGCGTCGCCTTCGGCCCCAAGAGTTGCTTCTGTCTTGGCCAGCTCAGATTCAGCCTGACTCAATGAAGCTTTAGACTCAGCCAAACCGGCGATAGCTCCTTTGTGTTTTTCTAATGCTACTTCATAATTTGCCTTAGCACGCTCAACGGATTTTTTCGAGGTAGCCTTTTTCGGTAACATATCCTGTTGCCGTTGATATTCTGCTTTATTTTTTTCGATGGTAGACTCTAGCTCACGAATTTTGCTCCCGGCTTGAAGTACATTCGATTTGGCTGCTTCAACCTGCGCCTTTGCGGCTTCCACCCCCTTTACGCCAGCCCGGTAATCATCATTTGCTTTATCAAATTGAGCCTGAGCCTTATCAAGGCTGGCCTTAAATGTCCGTGGATCGATTGCAAACAACAGGTCACCTGCCATTACCACCTGGTTGTCTCGAACTGGCAGAGAAACTATCGGACCCGAAACACGAGGTGTAACCTGCACAACTTCTGCCCGGACCTGCCCGTCACGTGTCCACGGATTAGTCAGGTAGTCCTGATACTTTTGCGCTACAAGAACAATTGCAGCCAAAACCACAGCTGCGGTAAGTAAATATTTGATAAATATTTTCATGTAATTATACCTTAATAACCAGGGTCCCAATAAGGACTGTATAAATCAATACCAGTGCCAGAGATACCAGCGGTGGATAAAAAAAGTATTTGGAAATTCTAAAACGATTCAATACCTTGGTAGTAATCATTGACGCAACAAGACCAAAAGTGCCGCAATCAGAAGCGGTGGCATAAATATGCCACCTATGGCAACTTCATGGGGAACTAAAGACATCTGTTATACCTCCAGGTTTAAAACCGTTCTTCACTCCAGGAAGACCAGTCAATTGCTGCCGTACTGCCAGCATAATCAATTAACGCTTCCGATACTCCACGGTATGCTCCCAGGAGTCGATAAAAGTTTTCTCCATCTTGCGCTGTAAACTGCCCTTCAGTGCTCTTTTCCAAAACAGTTCTAAGCTGCTGGTCGATATTTTTCATCACATCTCTCAAGTCAGCGCGAAATGTTTCTGGCTCTCCTACCGCTGAAGACATAGCCAGATGCTGAAAAACCTCCTGCACCAGAATATGCCAGTTGAGAAAATCTGTATGCATAGCTTCTGTTAAAATTGGCGATTGAGGTGACCCATGCTCTTCAAGTAATTCCTGTATATGGTTGCTCAGAAGTGTAAGACTTGCGCCCACATTTTGAACCAGTTCTGGTGATGTGCCAGGTACAACCTTAGGGTCAATACCGCGAGCCCACCCTCCTATCTTTCCGGGTAAAGTCAATACCTCATGTACATGATATTCATACCTCCAGCGCTCCAAGCGTGTCATGCTCCGTCCTGAGGATTGATGAATGCTTGACATCAAGGCCCTACTGCTCTGAAAATAGCGACGTAGAAGACGTAGAAATGTTTTCTCTGGCCGAGGTGAAAATGGAATATAGGCCGTGAAAATGAGTAGCAAGATGAGTATGCAAAACATGAGTGCAGTATTGACTACCGCCATAAAACTATAACTCTGCTGATTCGAGATAGAAGTAATAGTGAGAAACAATGCCAGACCAACAGCCCTGCTCAGCATATCTTTTGGCTCTGCAAAAAAATAACAGATAACAAAAGTGGCACTGAAAATCACTACACCAAGTTCTATGAAACTCGAGAGCTGCGGCATAATGAAGAAATAGACCAGGCTGGAACACAAAATGCTGGAAAAGACTGGTTTCAGCAGTATGCTGGCAGACACCTGAGGCATGAATACCAGCGCCATACCAATAGAGGTTGCCATGCTCACAAGAACACTTCCCCCCGGGACAGAATCGACATAAATAAGAACAAAGTAGGCGACCCACAACGTCAACATTATACGCAAAACAGCGAGAAAACGCTCCTGGTCAAAAACAAACCCCACCTTAGGTGGAGAGGATACATTTTCTCCTTTCGCACAGTTTTGTATATCGCTAACCGTTTGAAACATAGTCATAGACAATGTTTCAAGTTTCTGCAACCGTACTTGAATGACGACAATTGCGGCCTTATCAAAGTGGGAAAGGTGATTTGTCTCAGATGTAGCAAGCTCGACATCCAATCGTACCGGGTACCGCTGCGCTACCTTATGAGCGAGCATACATTCTGTCTCGTTTAATCTCGCACCAAGCTCATCACAGAGTTCCTCAAATTTATGCACCAGGCGAGGAATATTCATACCTTGAGCAGCCGCCAAGTTTTCATGTAAACGGGCCATTGTTTCAGTCATAGCAACAGCACATTCCTGATATCTCAGCCAATGTTGGCGCACAAGCCCAACATCAGCAGTATCAATGATTGCGGCCTCTAAAAGCTGGCCAAATTGTGCCTGCACACCGACCAATTGAGTTGTTAATTCCTGGACATCTGTACTGCTCTCACTTCCTTTCATTTCTTCCGTCAGGCTCGCTAACAGCTGCCGCTGAGCCGAGGCCAGCGTCACTGTTACATTCTGAAGTTGAGAACCTGAACTGACTGGCCAAAGCAACAGTGACATAACACTATATACCAATATCCCCAGGCCAGTCTCCTGTGTCCGTAACATAGCCAGATTAAATGCATTTAACCCGTTTGGGCCAGCATCCATACAGATAATGACACAGACAAAGCCAGAGACATGCCAGAAATACTTATTTTTTGCTCCACCCATCATATAACAGCAAAAACCGATATAGATTGAGAGAGCCATCATAAATGGCCAACGCTCCTGAGCAAAAAACGCAATAAGAGTTAGAGCAGCGGCCGCCCCCACCAAGGTGCCAAACATTCGGAGAGACGCTTTGTTAAATGATTGGCCCACTGTCGCCAGACTGGTAAAAGCTACAGCGAACCCTGCCCACATTGGCTTATCCCAGCCTGACGCTAAAGCAATACCATACGCAATGGTCATCGCCAGAGCTGTCTTAATTGCTTCTTTTGCCTTCCGGGAAAGAATCATCGGTTAGTGTACATTACTATAACTGTGTTGAGTTCTATCTGAGTAAAAAACAATTTATTTCTTGACCTCACAATGATTTTAAGCATCTCGCTCTAATCTGTTCTTGAGAATGTTAACAAAAGGTTTGGCACTAATACCATGTCCGATAATACTGAGAATTATAGTACAAACAACGGTTAAACCGATGGTCTCACCACCTGGCAATTTTTCATCAAGAACAATCACTGCAAAAACAATACTGGCAAGACCCCGAGGCCCGAACCAGCCCATAAACAGTTTCTCGTCTGCTCTGATATTCATACCAGCGAGAGCCAGAAATACAGGTAACATCCGGACAACTGTCAGGCTGAGCACAGCATATACAACCACCTGCCAACTGAAACTACTGGCTGTCTGGCCCACCACTGCAGATCCGAAAACTACCCAAGTGATGAGCGCAAGTGTATCGCCAGTCCCTTCAGCAGCCAGTAATAAACTATGTTTATGACGATGGGTAATCCCACCAAAAAGTAACCCTCCAACAAAAGAGGCGATAAAGCCACTACCTCCCAGGCTTTGAGCTACGGCAAAACAGGAGACTGCCAATGCAATTACCGGTATCTGCCTCCAGGTTTCTGTTACCAGGCCACGATCAGAAAACTGGTTAAGGAGCCAACTCCCGGCCAGTGCCAATAGGCACCCTACAGCCACGCCGATACCGATCTGTTCAACGACAAGTTTAATAGTTATCATCGAGGCACTCTGTTCTGCCCCACTTTCAGCTACCAGGGCAAGAAAAACAAAGATAATTGGCACGCAGATACCATCATTCAAGCCACTTTCCACGTTCAGCCCTTCACGAATTTGTGAAGGCACGGACTGATCAGTTACCACCGCCTTCCCAAGTGCAGCGTCTGTAGGAGCAAGCATGGTCGCTAATATAGCGATTTCAAAAATTGTTAACGAATCAAATACCAGAAAACCAAAGAAAAAACCTGCAACAATCGTTAATGGAAGGCCAAGAAGAAGTAAGCGCTGTGGAATCGCAAAATTCTTTTTTAACACACTAATATCAGCAGTTGAAGCATCAGTAAACAACACCAACGCCAAGGTCAACTCCGCCAAAGTACGTAACAATTCAGCATCAATATCAAGATGCAAAAACCCTAGCCCCAGGGGGCCCACAAGCAGACCAAAGGCCGTGAACACCACAGCACCATTAAATGCTGTCCGTTCAAACCACCCGCTGGCAATGCTGTAAAGGAAGAGAAATCCCGCTATAATAGCTAAGTTGACATACATAAACACCTCGCAAGAGAATCGACAACAATTCCGAATTATCCATAATACATATAACCTGTGTAAAGGCAGGCTAGCCTCCCCCAATTCGGGTGATTAATGGGGGAGGTCAGGGTAAACCAACATCACTCTCTACTGTATTAAAACTCTATCAAGGTGATGATTCTTTTTCCTTGGTACCCGTTGGAATGATTGCTTCAATCATTTTAAAAGGTAATTTAATAGTACGCTCACCAAGGTTCAGCAGACTCTTACTCACTGATGATGGTGACATTATGCTAACATCAGGAGAGTCTAGCTGTCCGTTAATTCTCACTGGAATTGTAACCAGTGTCCCACCCATAAGGTAATTCAGACCAGGTATGTGCCTGATAATGCTGTTTACTGTTGTGAAAGGAGAAGCGAGGAGTTCAACGTCAATCATTCCCTTTTCAATATCCAGCTCGCCATATCCCAAAACATCCAGTAGCTCACCATCCATAAAGAGTTTGTCAAACAGGAGTTTGCCATCCTTAAGCTCTCCTTCTATGGTGATAATATCATATTTGAAGCCACCTTTTTTTAAATCCGGCAGTCGGCCTTCAACAGCCTCGGTAACATTAAGGACATCCATCGTCTCCGATAACATTTCATCTTGCAGGATAACCCCATCCTTCATAGTTATCGTTAGAGGACCATTCAAATTTTTCAAGAGCTCAGCTGATTTACCATTTGTCTTCAGGTGACTGGTGATGTCAGCTGTCCCAGTCATGTTTATTTTTCCTTTTCGCAAACAACCATAGTTGCTAGCAGCATCCAGGTTTTTTCCTGTAAACGTAGTATCCAGTGTTATTATCTCACCATCTATCGTCAATACTCCTGGAGAATTAATGCCACACAATTCTGCCCTGGACACGTCAACTCGTATGATGTCCTCACTCATATCAATCGTTGCGCTAATCGGGTTCCAGGTATAGCCACTCCACGTCAATTCGGCAGCCTCAACAGTTCCACTCCTCCCATCAAGCTCAAGTGCAATCTGTTTAATCAACATAGTTTCAGTGGTATCACCCGATGGAATTGGAATAGAGAGATTCTCTCCTTTCAATTGCCCTTTAGCGCTGGCGTTTGTTGTTGTACCTTTCTGCGGCAGGTCCAACGTGAAATTCCCTTGAAGAGCACCCTTGCTTATCTCAGGGTTAGCAACAAATAATCCCGCCAACGTCTCAGAGTGCAGACTACCGCTAAATCCCAAAGCAAGAGCTCCAGCATCAGTTAAAGCAAAGTGAGCAGTGACATCAGAATACTGATCTTTAATTGTCAAATTGTTGACCTTCAGTTCTCCCGGTTGGGAGAGAACATCAAGAGTTAACTTCGGACCATTTTTAACGGTCATGCCACCTATTACCTTCACACTTTTATCAATTTTTGATGCTATTTTGACACTTTTAAGGGTCACAGGCGTCTTGACCGCGTAGGCTTTAGGAAATGAAAAGGTATCTTCCAGCCAGGCAACAGAATGTTCCCCTAAGAGACCGTCGACGGTTACATCAACATGTTGTGCTGGCGCAGATGACAAACCTATAGCCCCACTCACGACAAGATTCGCATCAAAAGCTTTTACAGCAGCTTGCTTAAAACGTAACTTTTCGCCATCAAGTTGAACATTCCCTTTCGTCAATGTAACTGGTTTCGGAAAGAGGGTTGAAACTATTTTCACACCGCGTAATGCCCCTTCTGCGGTATATTTCCATTTTTTTGGTGCTGCCAGGTCACCTTTAAAGGTTGCGGCGGAAAGGTCCACTACTCCGGTTACACTTTTAAAGGTTTCACGTAGCTGCTTCCCACTCTTTAAAGAACTGAGCCACGGAAACAAATCATCAAGGGACAGGGAGGAGTGCTTTGTATTCACATCAAGATGCACATTTTGCTGCCAGTTCACGGCGCAATCCATACCTGAAATTTCAGATTTCCCTACCGTTGCACTTACATCAGTCAACGCTAGTTGGTTCTTGGTAAATTTCACACTTCCATGAGTGATAGTGATAGGAAAAGGCACCATCTCATGATTAAAGGAGAAGTTCAGCCCATTATCTTCAAAGGTCGCATGAATATTGGCAAGGGTATCGCCTAGAACAAGTTTTCCTCCTCCATTTCCCTTCAGCTGGGTGATGCGATCAACCTCTTTACTGAAATCAGGACTGCCCACTATACGTTTTAAAACTGCCTGCAATTGACTCAGGTCCGCGCTCAGTAGCAATTCCATCTGAAACAGATCGCTCTCTTCTGTGATGCCCATCTTCAGCATTCCGGAGTGTGCCGTTGAACCTTCCAGCCGAGCTAACAGGTTTGTACCGGACAACACTCCGTTCTCAATGACGACATCACCATTTACCTCTGTCAGATCCATTTCTATTTCGGGGATAGAAACAGCACCCTTCTGCAAATTCCCTTTGATAAGGATATTTTTCAAATCACCTAAGTCTGTGACTTTTTCACCTTTCGCAGAAAATGTAATTTGTGGAATTGTGCCACCAACAAGATAGGTGAAAATTTCCGGAATAGGTGAAACGTCTCCGGCCAGCGCAAGAGCTGTCTTACGGATGGCATCAACATCGAGATCTGTGCCTGAAAGCTTGAGCGTTGTACCGTTGTTGGAAGATGCCATTTCTCCACTCAGTTTAAGAGCTGGCTCGACAATTGCCAGACGCCCAAACTGACAGTGTATATCACCATTCGTCGCCCGAAATTTACCTTGTAACGCTATATTTTTGATCGTTTCCTGCTGATCACCAATCTGAATTTTGAGTTCAGCAAGTCCCATCTCCAGTTCGGCCTGGCCCGTATTCGTACTTTCAATAGCTCCTACAAGGGTAAGATTCACATGTTCTCCAACCAGCTTTCGACTACCGGAAACAAGTGAAAAATGACCATCAACAATGTTCACCTTGAAAGCGGGAAAAGCTTGAAATAACGAAGTAAAATCGAAGAGTTGCCCTTCATCAGGACTCGGGGTGGCCATGTCGTTATCCGGATCAGCAACCGACTCTGGCTCCGCCAAGGTAATATCAATATCTGGCCGCTCCAGTTCAACCATGCCCAAATCCAACTTGCCCGTCAGGAACCCTGCAATTCTCGGTGAAACCCTCAACACGTCGGCTTTGCCCTGCACCTGATCTTGAGAAAAGCTGAGTTGATCTACTTCAACTGTCAGGGTTGGAAAGTAGTTCATCCCGATTTTTTCATAGTCAATCTTAACACCTACTTCAGAGGTAACGAGCTGTTGGATTTTTACCTTTATCGCTGGAGTGGAAAGAACATATTCTGCAGCCAGCAATGCAACCGTCAATACCAATGCAATAGATACGCCAATGACCAACAACCAGAAAGCAAGACGCCTCCCCCTGGAAAAGATGGGCTTTTGTTCTTCTGATTTTTGTTGTTTAGGCAAAGTCTCCATATCACCTTCCGACTCATAGTATTTTGGCAAAGACTAAAGCACTCAAGTACTTCAGTAGAAAACAACGCTGTCTAATACGTTTGCCATATTCAAATCAACTTTGTATTTGATCAATTTATCTGGAGCAAACAGGGTGCAGCATACTGGGCGGATAGAAAAACGGCATCAGGCTGGTAATTATTCAATATTTCAACCCTTATGATTGCATGTATCACTCCACATATGCAAGCATCAATATGCTTCAACCAATATTATTCGTTAGATAACAATCCTGCCAGTCTATTGAAATCACACATGTCTTGCCACATCCTAACCCATTGCTGACAATTCCTAACCATTACAAGGGTTACTTTTGGTACATTTTTCTATATAGTTACGAAAAACCAGGACAATATAACTTTCACTCAGGAGAGAAAAATGAAAAAAACATCATTGCTCATTACAGCCTTGTTCCTAAGCACACTTCTTTCATCATGTGCTTCATCTGATAGCATTAAAAAGGGAGAAGCTGATGCCAAGAAACCAGTCAACTGTGCCACAGCTGAAGGTGACATTAGAGCTCTAATGAGTGAAAAAACTCATGCCAGCCAGGAGCTCGCAGCAGGTGTTACGGCAATAATCCCTGTAAGTCTAGTCGAAGGAGTTGCTACAGGTACTGAAGGTAACCGTGCAAAGGTTGCCACCGGAGATTACAACAAAATGCTGGATGAAAAGATTGCGGAAATCAAACTTCAATGCGGGGTTAAGTAGAGAAAAGCCACCCATTCACTGGGCGGCTTCAGCTTCTTTGCTGCTTTCTGTCGATGTTTGTTTGTCTGCACTTTTTTCTTCCGGTGAGAGGATAACAAACTCACCTCGCGACCCGGTGAAGAGGCCCTTTTCAGGGCCCTCTTCACGGTTATTTCGTAAGCCATTTTCGTCAGGAGTAATACCGGAACAGCCATTCATTCCAAGCAGCACCACAACCAGTAGTGCAATGTTTCTTACCCGACGATCCATCCATGGCAACTGGCGCATTAGAATTTCACCCTTGCACCAATGGTTCCTACGTTGATGTCTTCTACATTCGCGGAACCACTGTCCTTATCAAGAGAGTACTGACGGAACTGCAAGTAGAGCTCTGCTCCATACTCGTCAATACTTTGAACCATTGCTATACCAAAGGAATCGCCTTCATCGCCATCTGTTGCCTGATTCTCGGTATGACCGTAATCAATACCAAAGGCTGTTTTACCGATTGGGCAAAATTGTGTCTGCCAACCGATTTTACCGTAGATAGCAGTTGGGTCATCTCCGGTATCAGCATCCTTAGTACCAGCTGAGAAGGTGAAGTTCAGGCCGGTATCCTCATGCAGCATGGAAAATGAACCATCATACTGATAATTGGCATTATGCGTAGAGGCTGCACTCTCATTGATATAGGCAACTGCTCCCGCTGCACCAAATTTAAGACCATACCCGGAGCCACTCCAGCGTACGGCGGTATCCCACCTGCGGTCACTTATAACCGAACCTGCCAGGCTAAATCCGGCAAATGTCGGAGTATCATAACGCAAACGGCTTTTTCTGCCCAAGCCATCATAATCATTAAAGGAGCCAGAAACTTTGTCAGTTGTCAGCAGATCACTGGACGATTCTCTAAAGAGCATACCACCGGCAATATCCGCGTAGCTCGCATACTGAATGACATCAGTACCGGACATATCAACTTCAGCGGTACCATCTGAGGCAGTGCTTCCCTTACCGAGATAGACAGTTCCGTACTCTTTGCTCTGCAGGTAGAGTTCTGCAACACGCTCATCGAAAAAGTCGCCGGACTCATGATTATCCTGATTCACATCACCAGAAAGGTTAGGTGCCAGGGCAATTTCAAGCTTAGTGCCAAGAGACGTGTTATCATCAACCATGGCAGAGCCAACAAAACGAATACGGCTGTTTGATGCGCCATTATCGACAAAGTAGGCATCTGTTTTATCGCCATCGTCAATAACGCTCACTGCCCTGTTAACCTGCCCGGAAATTGCCAGCTTTACCCTATCATTTCCGGAGGTAACCATTTTCTCTGAAGACTGTGCCGTGGTTTTGGCCTCCTGGGCAACAGTTTTGGCTTCCTCGGCCTGGGCCTGGGCATTATTAGCTGTTGCCTGAAATTGATTCACCTGAGTCTGCAGGGACTCCAGCTGTTTCTGCTGGTTAGCAATCAACTGCTGCAATTGCTCAAGTGTCTGTGCATCGACCATTACCTGCTTGGCATCAGCCTGAGCTGGCAGGTAGAACTGGGACGCCATGAGGGCTCCCATACACATAAGTGCCGCTTTTTTTCTCATTTTCGTATTCTCCTTTTTCCACGATGGATATCCATCTCATAACCACTACTTCTTCCTATCAAACTACGCTTTCTCCGTTCTGTTACTTAATCAACTCTGTATTCGCATTATCCACCACTTTCCACTTGCGGCGTGCAAACATCTCCTTGGCATTTGTATCAATTTCACCAGAAATCCACAGTTCTTTGCCATTTACACCCGCCATTGCACCGATTTGTTCATCAAGACGATTCATCTTCTCTTTGACCTTTGCAGTCCAGAAGAGATAATCAACAGATGAAATCAACACGACCAATCCTGATTGAGTCTTTACATGCAAGGTTCCGTCAATAATTACAATCTGCTCCACTGGTGCAACATGAGCATTATAGCCTGCCATCATTTGGGCAATAAATCGATAAAACACAGCAACCTTTCGCTCTGTTACAGCACTGGCCACTGAGAAAAATGTTTCTAACCCCTTCACCTCTTTCATGGTCTCCAGTTCACCAACCAGCAGCGTTTCTTCCTGAGGATTGTAGTTATAATTATTCAGGAATACGTCTGTCAGCTCAGCAGAAATCCCCATGGCCTGCATCTTTGCCATATTTATCTTATGCAGTTCGCTTGGCGCCTTATCACGGACAAGCTCTTTAAGCCCTTTGGCCGCTCCAGAGACCCGTAAAGCGGTCGTCAAGTCAGTATCAATGGCCGCTAGAGCAGCCTTTGGTGCTATCCCTCCAGCTACACCTGCACGGGCAATCTCACCCAGCCTGTCAACCACCGGCTCATATGTGGTATACGGGTCTATGCCAAACTCAAAGGCAAATTGTCGCTTAGCCACATCATAACCAAGCGCCACCTTCAGTGCATTATCCTGATTAGGATCATCGCTGATGATGGAGTTGCCGATATTACTTAAAAACCGACCAGCCCCTTTCACTATATTTGTGCTTGTTTCAACAGGTTCCTGCACCAGATCTACGACTGTTTCAACAGGGGCTTTAACACCTTTAACCAGGGCATCACCAAAAACTCCTTTCCTGTCCACTTCCTCCATGGCCTCTAGAGCCTTCAGTTCGCCAATTCGCATCATCAGCTGAGAAGTACTCTCCACCGTAGTGATGCCATAATTGGTTGTAAGCCGATATGTATTAATCAGTCCGTCGTTCTGCACCTCGTTGTCAATCGTATAGTTTGTGCCCTTAACAGCCTTCTCCGGCAGTATATCATTAGCTTTCAAGATGATTGGAGGAGTAACCACAACCTCCTCCGCAAAACAGATACCACCTCCAAGTGAAAGAAAGGCAGCAGCAGTAAACCCTATAAGTATCTCTTTCATTTTACTCTCCTTTTATGGATATTTCTCCACGTGTATTAACCCCGGTTTTCAACAAAGTGAGTTTAGCCAAAGTATATGGCCTGATGATCTCTGGTTCAGGTTGTTGTTATACACGGACATACAGCCCTCCCAGAAAACGCCAGCATAACACATACAAAGAGCAAAACCCATACTACGACCAAGCCGTTTAATTCGTCAACAGCTTTCTCCTCTTTTTAGCAATCTTTCTCAACATGTAGAATTATATGGCGCAAACGGGAAAACACTCCTGTTTCTGGTATTTCACACATCCTCAGTTGAAGACTGCAGACAATACGGTTAAGTAGAAGGCTATGGTTAAAGAACACTCGTACTTTACTTGAGACTAAATTTTATGAATTACACGACATGTCGACAGGCAATAGCCAGGTTATTATCATGCACAGAGCGTGAATACATTCCACTTGATACAGCTCTCGGTAGAGTTTCTACTGCCAACTTAGGGGCGTTAATACCGCAACCAGAATTCAGACAATCACTCCGCGATGGTTACCTGGTTGGCAGCTATGATGAACATAACGTCACGGAATTGCACTTGCCGGTTGAAGGCATGATCCAGGCGGGCAACACGACAAAGCATGCCATAGCATCTGGTGAAGTTTACCGAATCATGACAGGTGGAATGGTTCCCGAGAATGGGGTTCGAGTCATCCCTCAGGAAGATTGTCATTATGACAAGAACACTATCAGTATTTCCGCCAGTGTATTAAACAGCAAAAACACGTTTATTCAGGAACAGGGAAGTCAGATAGGAGTGGGTGAGGTTGTCGTAAACAGTGGCATAGTGCTTGGTTCTGAACATACAAGCATCCTCGCTGCTGTAGGTTGCATGGAACTCGAAGTGTATCGACGTCCAAGGGTGGGATTCCTCTGCACCGGCAGTGAACTTGTTGACTCTCCCAAAGAATTACATCCTGGGCTGAAGATCTCATCAAATCGCCATCTTCTCCATGGTTTGATCCTACACCACGGCGCAGACCCCATCTATCTGGGAACAGTGAACGATTCCCACGAGGCGATGACAGAAGTATTTGAGCGAATACAGGCCGGTCACTACGATATGGTTATCAGCACTGGAGGAATGGGCCCAGGAAAATTCGATCTGATCGAACAAACCTTTATCGACGCTGGTGGCGAGGTACTCTACAACAGTCTCGACCTCCGTCCGGGGAAAGCCTCACTCTGTGGTGTCCTGGGCCGGACTCTGTTTTTTGGGCTTCCTGGCCCTCCCACAGCAGTGCGTGCACTGATGAACGCTATAGTGGGGCCAAGCCTAATGCAGATGCAGGGAGTCCAGGCAATGTATCCCAAAATGATCCTTGCTCATCTTGAACATCAAATAATAATAAAACGTTCGGGAGTGATGCAGTTACGGGGTGGAGTTATCTCATTTGCAAATGGGCAATGCATGGTACGAGAGAGTGACAGACTTGAACCATCATCATGCTACGTGGTGTTAGATGCGAAAAAGGCTGGATATGCGGCCGGAGAGCTAATCGAAGTGCACCTGAAGGAAAGCCCCTTTGGCAATAAGAACTGATCGTCATATCGACTCAGCAAACAGGTGAAATATTCGGGTTACGTTGTGAGATGCAGGCGGAGAGGGGCAGCAAATCCTGTCCCTCTCCGCCTGTAATGCCAGATTACTGCTGATCCCCTGCCGGTTTGTGAATGGTAAGCTGAGGGAAAGGAATTTCCCAAGTGTTCTTTGTACAGCACTCGACACACCATTTCTGAATTGCACGTTCGATACGTTTACTTATATCTGCAACCTTTCCTTCAAAGTCGCCCAGTACCAATAGATCAAGCGATGATGCACCGGCTTGATAGAATTCAACCTGTAAATTCAGACAATTCTTCATATAGCCTTCTTCTTCCATTCTCTGGTTTAAGTAATCCAGCATAATGGCAGGAATTTCAGAGGTGACCTTATCCTGGAGATCATAGCTGACACCAAAGGGAACGCGCAGTCGGAAATTCCGTGATAGATTGGCTGGAGAGGAGCCAAGAAAGACATCTGTCGGATAGGTAATACGCCTACCGCCACGTTCAACCACCTCAATCTGTTCATGGGACAAACTGACAACCTTGGCTCGGGAAGCACCATTGATAACAACCCAGTCACCTTTTTTACATGGAAACCATGATTCTTCCGGATTCCAAGGACGTGAAGCCAAACCGATAAGGTCTTCGATGGGTACACGGAGTTCAACATCGAGAGAGGGGTTTACAAGTTTACTGAACACATTAATCGAGACAATCTTCCACGGTACACCATGCAAGATAACTCGCTCATTTTCCCTGACAGAGCCAATGTTTAACATCAGCCTGCCCTGCTGCCATAAACGTGGCAAGCCCTGACGAATAGTCCAGGCAAGCCCCAGGAAAAATACAATTGCCATACTGAGCAGGAACCAGTCCTCGGCAAGATAAAGAACAAAGAACAGACCAACTACCGCAAAAATAACGGAGAGAACCTGAAACATTATATAGAGTAGCCGAACCTGAAACGGCTGTTCATCCTTACCTTTGACAACCCTGACAGAGAGGGCAACAACTAAACGATAAAGAAGGCGAAATGAAACGAGAATCACCACAAAAGTTAAAACGGCAATGATCAGATACAGTCCTCGGGCTTTAAAAAATGAACGCAGAGACTCCTGTGAACTTTCAACCAGCGAACCTTCCTGCTTTTCCAGCTGCGACAGCTCTCTCTGTGCAAGCTCTAGCTTATTCCGTACTCTCTTTTCAACATTGATCCATTCTGGTTCAAGTGCCTGTATCTGTTTTTTAACGGCTTTATCTTCAGCCTCTTCAACAAGCAAATTTAAATGAATTACTGCCGCACCTGCCGCGGTTGTCAAAAGTGTCAACTCTTCAATATTTTCCTTCAGATCTGTTTTCTTTCGGGCTTTCTCTGTAAATCGCTTGAGCTCCTTAACTGCCGGTTCAAGGAGCGTAGCCATTTCGTCTTTCCAACTGAAAGGTTGCGGCTTCTTCTCCAAAAACATTGCAGGTTCCACACCTGTAGCAATACGTTCAAAGTCTGAGCTGGTTTCGGAAAGTTGTTTATCAAGCTGGGCGATTTCCTCTTCAAGATCGGCTTTTTCAGCATCAGAGGTACTGCCCTTGACCCGCTTCTTTGACAAGGATATCTCCTCCTGGAGATTTGCCTGCAGTTCCAACAGGGATTTGAGCATTTCTTCTGGCCCATGCACCTGCTCTGCCTGTTGCTCCTCTACATTTTTTGAAGAGTCTGGAGGGGAAGTTTCCGCTTGCAACAGTATGGAGGAGAGGAAAAGTACAACAGAACAACATGCAACAATTACGAGCTTTTTCATATTATCTCTGGAAATAATTAGTAGTATAAAATGGAATGTCGGAATTTATCTCAACGACAAACCTAACCCAAAATAGCGCTTTCAGGCAAGGCCCGATACTACTCCAGAAGAAAATATTGCGGGGAATACTACTCTACATTTCTGATTACAATTGAGATATTGGCTAAATATGCCTGCCATTAACTTCGGTGATCGGTACATTTAAAGCAGTAACAACTCCTCCCGCTTTTATCGCACCGAGTGTTACAGTCAGGGATTCTCCGCTTTTGTTGGCCAGCTTAAACCAATTGCGTATCTCTCTCTTTAAAACCTCTTCACCTACTCCCTGGGACGGGTTGTTTGCGGTAAGAGCGTTATCTAGCCTGCCGGAATTGATAAAGGTCCACTGGTCATGCTGCTGGGAAACTATACCGGTATGGCCACGTTTTTGCGTTGAAAATGAAAGAATTTGACCTTTATCCAATAACGGTGTCATTTCCTCATAGAGCTGCTCAGCCTCTCGCTTCCAGTTGGAAGTTCTCGGGTAATTGCGGGAGAGAACCAGAGATCCAGCCGCTTTTACAATACCTTCACCATTCATAAAAGCATTGGCAGGAAGACCTTTTTCACGGGCCATATCTGTCAGTTTACCGAGCAGGCCATCTTTACCTGTGTATGGGATATCCATACGTTCCAACCCTTTTACCAGCAATTCATAGCAATTGATTTCTTTATACGACTTACCCATAAACGGCTGTACGGCTTCGGTAAGATCCGTTGCCCGCCCATCCGGCAACACAGCTCTGGGCTCAACGCTTGCAACCTCCGCAGGAATTATCCCTCTGGCGGCAGCAGGAGCTGAACGCTGTTCAATATTCATTGCAGTGGTCCATACAATCTCCTGAGAACCAGGTTGCAGATAAATTTCAGTACCAGGAGCAATGGCATGGAACGGTTTGTCGCGATTCAAGTCACTATTCAGTACAGACCAGATTCCCTCGCGATGCTCAGGATGCTGTTGTAGAAGGTGGGAAACAGTAGGATTTTTTCGATCGATCCTGCCAAGCAGTATTGATGAGGCCTCTGCCTCACCAGTAGCAGGAAGAACCTCTTTCACTCCTGTTGGAGCTGGCTCAATTGCGGCCACAGGCAAGTCCACTGTAACGGCCGATGTGTTAGATGTGACAGATGTGCGCCATGACACTTCATGGCTTTGAGGATCGATATGTACTGAGGCTCCTACCGGCAGACTGGTGAAGTCTTTATTCTGATTAACAGCAGACGACAGAATATTCCAGGTTTCACCTCCCAACTCAGCATTCGCTTTCAAGAGATGAGAAACAGTCGGATTCTTTGAATCAATCACGCCCAGTTCCACTCGCTTAACGTTCAATGACTCAGGATTAGCCCTCTCCACTACAGTTACAGGTGAAACAGTTGTTGATTGAGGTGAAAATATTCTTTGCGGTGCCACTGGCATAGCTTCCGCAGATGCCCCACCCCAACGTAAGCTCCCGTCACTGCTGTCATAATATACCTTGGTCCCAGATGATATCCTGGTGAAGTCTTTATCCTGGTTCTGCTCTGCAGAGAGAATATTCCAGGTCGATCCTTTCAGTTTATCATGTTGCATCAACAGCTCTGATACTGTCGGACTCGAAGAGCTGATCTCCCCAACCAGCATGACAGAACTACCAGCTCCTGACACACCCTGCTGCGGTGCGCTCTTATCACTGAACTCTTTTAGATTCTCGGCAAAAGACTGAGAGCTGTTTTGCTTTTGAGAGAATACTCCTTTGGTTGAAACTGTACGATCAGTTACTGATGATATATATGTCTTCATAGCACTCGTTTGTATAGTGTGGGTACCTACCAGGTGTACTATCAGGTTTTCGTCCTTTTCTCTGCTACATCACATTTGCAACAAATGGTCCACTCCTCCGTATATTATCGGCAGAAACGCGCTACTTCTTCATTATTTGGGCCTATTCCCTCACATTTTAACGAAAAACAATTGCACATATAAGGCTCAATGAGGGTGAACAAGGGGATGCAAGACAGTTTATTGACACCAGTAAAGTCAATATTCAGACAGAAATTCGGGTAATAGCCAAAAGGATTCACCATACAAAAATCAGCGCAGAATACTTCTTTTCCAAACTGAACCACATGCTGAAAAATAGCGATTGCCCTCAACCGAATCATCGCATTTTGCTTCTCAATGATATTCCAGATATCTGTCAATTCTCATGAGCGCTGTAATATCAGGCTCTCCAGATGGTTAGTATTTTCCCAACACGTAACATATCATTTTTCTCTAGCACTTTAGTTGTATCGTCGGATAGTTAAGAGTTAAACAGGAGGCAAATACTCCTTGCACCAGATGCATGAACAGGATAGGATTGGTCTATTTTCTACAAACAGGTCGTTTTGCATAGTACTACTTAGCGCAAACAGAGAGTTTTCTGGAACATTCACCGATGGACCTGTCTGGCAAACAAGCAAAAATATATCAGAGTAAACCGGATCTTTTTCAAGCAGAAGGATACAACGCATGTCACAGGTAACCCTGAAAAACCTCGTAAAAAGTTACGGCGATGTAAAGGTCATTCACGATATAGATCTTGACATAAAAGACAGTGAATTCATTGTACTTGTCGGCCCATCTGGATGCGGTAAATCCACAACTCTCAGAATGATTGCAGGCCTCGAAAGTATATCGGGTGGCACCATTGAAATCGGCAACAGGGTGGTAAACAGTATCCCACCAAAGTTCCGCAATATTGCCATGGTCTTTCAGGATTATGCCCTGTATCCACACATGAGCGTCTACCAGAATATGGCATTCAGTCTCAAAATGAGAAAGCTTAGCAAAGCGGAAATTGACAAGAAGGTACAGCACGCTGCAAATGTTTTGGGTATTCAAGAGTTACTCAAGAGAAAGCCACAGGCACTTTCTGGTGGACAGCGCCAGCGCGTTGCCATGGGACGTGCGCTGGTACGTGACCCGGAAGTCTTTCTTTTTGATGAACCATTGTCAAACCTTGATGCAAAGCTTCGTACCCAGATGCGGATGGAGTTGAAAAAGCTCCATATGAAACTGAAGACAACTACAGTGTATGTCACCCATGATCAAGTCGAGGCCATGACTCTGGCAGATCGTATCGTCATTATGAAGGATGGCATTATACAGCAGGTTGGTACACCAGTTGAAGTATACGAACGACCGGCAAACATGTTTGTTGCTGGTTTTATTGGCAACCCATCCATGAATATGGTGAAAGCACGTCTTGTACCGTCTGGAGAGGGATTCCTTGCAGATACTGGCGGTGTAACCATCAAGCTCCCCGAAAGTGTAACAGCAAACCTCAATGGCCAGACCAGCCTGATGCTCGGTATACGACCCGAGTCTATTTCACTGGTTCAACCAGAGAAAGAACAACAGGCAAACACCTTCGAAGGAGAAATTATCGTCTCTGAAATAACAGGCAGCACCTCTCTTCTTGAACTTGATCTCAGTGGCCTTGGATTTGTAGCAGAGGTTGAAGGCAGAAAGATGAATGTCAGCGGCCAGAAAAATCTGTTTCACATAGATTCTGAGCATATCCATATGTTTCATCCCGACAGTGGGCTTAGGATCTGAGCAGTCTTTGGCTTGATGCAAGAAAGGGTATCACCTGATATCCAACAACAATGAACAGGATACACACCATAGGAGAACAAATATGAAACTTAAGGCCCTGGCACTATGTGCTGCACTAGCCTTTACCGCGGCTCCCAATGCATTCGCTGGCAAGCTGATTATCAACAGTGACACCTCAGATCCTGCACCCAAAGCAGCCTTTACCGCAATGGTTGAAGATTTCAACAAAACACATCCTGAAATTCAGGCTGAATTAAATATTTACGACCACGAGAGCTATAAAACCTCTCTTAGAAACTGGTTATCCAGTGAGGCACCTGATGTTGTATTCTGGTACTCTGGTGAACGTATGAAAACCTTTGTCTCCAAAGGACTCATCGAGCCAATCTCCGACATCTGGCAACAGAACGGACTGGATGACAAAATGGCCTCCACCCGGCCAGGCGTCACCTTCGATGGCAAACAGTATGGCCTTCCCTACACCTACTACCAGTGGGGTGTATATTACAGAAAAGATCTCTTTGAGCAGTATGGCATCACTGCTCCAAAAACCTGGGATGAATACCTGGCCGCCTGTAAGACTCTTAAAGAAAATGGCATTGCCCCCATCGCCATCGGTACCAAATTCCTGTGGACCGCAGCTGGCTGGTTTGACTACTTGAACCTTCGAGTCAATGGCCTTGATTTTCATATAAAACTGATGAGTGGTGAAATTCCCTATACAGATCAACGGGTCAAGGATGTTTTTGCCAAGTGGAAAGAGCTGGTTGAGCCAGGGTACTATATTGCCAACCACACCTCCTACTCCTGGCAGGATGCCCAGCCATTCATGTATCAGGGAAAGGCTGCGATGTACCTCATTGGTAACTTTATAGTGCCAAACTTCCCTCCTGAGCTTGATGGCAAAATGGGATTTTTTCAGTTCCCTGTCATCAACCCTGAGATCGGCATGTATGAAGACGCCCCCACAGACCTTCTGGCTATCCCTACAAATGCCAAAAACAAGGCGGACGCAAAGATTTTCTTAAGCTACATTGCTCAACCGGAAAATATCCGTAAACTCAATGATGCGCTCGACCAACTGCCAACCCATAAAGATGCAGGCGTAAAAGAGAATTACTTTCTTGAACTCGGCAACACCATGCTCTCTAACTCTGACGGAACAGCTCAGTTTTATGACAGAGATACCAGCCCGGAAATGGCTAAGGTAGGGATGAAAGGATTCCAGGAGTTCATGGCCAAGCCAGAGCGAGTGGACCAAATCCTTGAGCGGATAGAAAAAGCGCGTAAACGCATTTATAAAAAATAAGTTTTGTACCTGCATGGACCTTGAAAAAACAGGAAATCTGTACTGCAACGAAGACGTTAGGACAATAAGCAGTTTTTCAAGGTGACCTATATGTTTCTTCCATCCGGTACCCTCCAGAAAGTACCGGGTGGAAGGCATGAGCAATTCGGAACCGTTTTCATTTTAGTAAGTAAATAACCATTCATGCCGTACGTTATACAAATGCTGTCGGAGGGTGTATGAAGGAGTTCTGGGAAAAGAACCAGATTACAATAATGCCGTGGCTTTTTCTCATGCCGGCTCTGATCATGTTTTCTATCTATGTCCTATTCCCCATTTTTCAGAGCCTCTTTCTCAGCCTTTATAGCTGGGATGGGTTAAGCCCCGAAAAATCCTTTATTGGTTTTGACAACTACAGGGAGCTCTTGGATGATGATGTGTTCTGGACATCACTTAAGAATAACATCATCTGGGTTGTACTCTATCTACTCGCTCCGCCAATAGGGCTTGCTATAGCACTATTTCTCAATCAGCAAGGAAAAATGATGCGGCTCGTCAAGTCGCTATTTTTCTTTCCTTTTGTCATCTCACAAATCGTCGTCGGCCTAGTGTTTACCTGGTTTTATGACCCAAGCTTCGGGTTGTTAAACAAAATTCTGATGGGGTTGCACATCGTCTCAGAGCCAGTGGCCCTGTTATCAAGCGAGACCGGAGTGACCTGGGCCATTATTGGAGCAGGTCTATGGCCACAGATCGCATACTGTATGATTCTCTATCTCACCGGTCTGAATGCTGTTAATAAAAGTCTTATTGAAGCTGCAGAAATCGACGGCTGTACAGGCTTCAGCGCATTATGGCATATTATCCTACCACAACTCAGGCCAGCCACATTCATCGCAATCGTTGTCACGGTTATCGGCTCGCTGAGATCGTTTGACCTGATTGCCATCATGACCCAGGGTGGACCATATAACAGTTCAAGTGTTCTGGCATTTTTCATGTATGAACAGTCGATCACCAACTACAGGATGGGCTATGGTGCTGCCATTGCAACTGTTCTCTTTCTCATCATGAGTGTCTACATTGCCTATTTTCTCATCAGATTGCTGAATCAGGAAAGAGTGAGATCATAATGTTTCCAAAACCGATAGAAAACAAACCACGTCAAGTCCGGATACTGTACAGAACTGGAGTAGTCTTTGCCCTCCTGGTATGGTTGCTACCGTTGGGAGCCATGTTGATGACCTCGTTCAGGTCTCTGGCTGATATCAATATGGGCAACTTCTGGGGACTGCCGACCGAGTGGATGATCATCGAAAACTACACCGGTGTATTCAAGACCACACCGATGGGCAGGTTTTTACTCAACAGCCTGATGATTACCATACCGACTGTCATAGGCTCACTTGCCATCTCTGTTCTTGCCGCTTTTGCCCTGGCCAAATATAAATTCAGGTCAAATGTGCTGCTTTTTGCCATGTTTATTGCCGGCAACTTCATTCCGTTCCAGATCCTGATGATTCCGGTGAGGAATCTGACTGTCTCGATGGGCATGTACGATACCATTTATGGCCTGGTGTTCTTTCATATCGCCTTTCAGTCCGGCTTCTGTACATTCTTTTTACGAAATTTCATCAAGGCTTTACCCGACAGCCTGATAGAGGCTGGACGTTGTGATGGTGCAGGTGAAGTTCGTATTTTCTTTACCATAATCCTGCCCCTGATTCAGCCAGCAATTGCCGCCCTGGCCGTACTGATTTTCACCTTTATCTGGAATGATTATTTCTGGGCACTGGTGCTGGTTCAAAGTGACTCCGTTCGACCAGTCACAGCTGGCCTTGAAGCCTTGAAAGGTCAATGGACCGCCTCATGGCAGATGATATCAGCAGGTTCTATCATCGCTGCCCTGCCACCTGTGGCCATGTTTTTTGCCATGCAGAAACATTTCATTGCCGGTTTGACTTTGGGCTCCACCAAAGGCTAATAACCAGATATGGCTCCTGACCGTTTTGTGCATTGCATTTAACGAGTAGATTATTTATAGAGGTCGAAGGTGATCTAAAATTAGGGTGTTATGGTAGAGTTACCGTAACACCCTAACCTTTTTATACAGGCAGTTTGTGCTCTCATCTTTTCAGATGAGATATGAACAAAACGATGGTCATTTACTTTTCTTTTTAGATCGCAGACACATGAAACAGATACGACTGGACAGCACCTTTTCGACACTGGTTATAGATCTTTCAGGAAACGGGATTCCTCAAATAAGCTACTGGGGCTCCCGCCTTTCTGACAACACTGTTCTTGCCAATCTCACGGTCAGAAAGACCACACCCGTTTACCAGGCCGGCCTTGAAAAACCATACGGGCTGAACATGCTCCCTGAAGAAGGCAGCGGTTTTCGTGGCAGGCCAGCTCTTACCGGTCATCGTCATGGAAAAAACTGGGCTACACATTTTACGCTTAAAGATACCAGCTCAACTCCACATTCAGCTGAAATACATTTGGAAGATAATATCTCCAAGCTCTCCCTTATTCTTGACTGCAAGCTTGACCCTGACACGGGAGTAGTACAACGTCGCTCCCGGCTGATTAATAATGGAAAAGATCCATATAGTCTTACCACCTGTGCCTCGGCAGCCATACCCATCCCACCATTCTGCTCTGAGCTGATGACCTTCCATGGTTCATGGACAGGAGAGTTTGTTATAGAGCGAACTTCTTTTAGTAGCGGCATCACACTTTTTGAGAACAGAACAGGCAGGACTTCACACGAAGTTTTTCCTGCCATGATTGCCTGTACAAAAGGGTGCAATGAAAACGACGGTATCGCCTACGGCGTTCATCTTGGCTGGAGTGGAAATGCTCAGCTCTTTGCCGAATGTGTTGCTGATGGTAACAGGCAGATACAGATGGGCGAACTTCTGCTGCCCGGTGAGATCATATTACAGGAGAAAGACAGCTACACCAGTCCCTGGATCTATAGCGGCTATTCCACCACAGGACTGAATGGGTTGTCACACGCTTTTCACGACTTTCTCAGAAACACTATCCTTCCCAAACAGGCCTCCCGTCCACGACCAACACAGTTCAACAGCTGGGAAGCGGTTTATTTTGATCATGATCTGGACAAACTGAAGCTCCTGGCTTCAGAGGCTGCCAACCTTGGCATAGAACGTTTTGTATTGGATGACGGATGGTTTCACAAACGTCATGATGACAACCGTGCCCTAGGTGACTGGTGGCCCGATGAAGAGAAATATCCGAACGGGCTTGCACCACTCATTGATCACGTAAAAGCAGAAGGAATGGACTTTGGGCTCTGGGTTGAGCCGGAAATGATCAATCCCGAAAGTGAACTGTATCGTAATCACCCAGAATGGATTTTACATCTGGAGGGTTTTCCCCAACAGACTGGCAGAAACCAGTTTGTGTTAAATCTTTGCATGGAAGATGTGTGTCATTACCTCTTTGAGCAGCTACATAATCTGCTCAAAAATAATGATATTGATTACCTGAAGTGGGATATGAACCGCATACTTACCACTCCCGGAAATAACGGCAATCCCGCAATCCACAATCAGACCCATGCCCTTTACACCTTGCTGGACAGATTACGAAAGCTTCATCCGAATGTAGAGATTGAGAGTTGTGCCTCAGGAGGCGGACGAGTTGATTTTGAGATATTAAAACGAACGGAACGATTCTGGGCCAGTGACAGTAATGACCCTTTTGAAAGACAACGTATCCAGAAAGGTGCCAGTATTTTTTTCCCACCGGAAATCACCGGTAGTCACATTGGTCCTGCCACATGCCATACATCGGGTCGGGCTACTAGCCTTGAGTTCAGGGCCATGACTGCATTATTCAGCCACTTTGGCTGCGAATTCAACCTTTTTAACCTCTCCACCGAAGAGAACAAAACATTACGGGCCTATATAAAGCTACATAAACACTATAGACACCTGCTCCATCATGGTGATGCTGTTCGGCTCGAACTGGATGCCAGGCTTCGTAACGGTTACGGCAGCGTCGCTCGGGATAAAAGCGCTGCACTCTTTTGTGTCATGCAACTGGAAGCACCCGGTCAGATCGCAGATCAGACCATTCGCTTTAGTCATCTTGACCCTGATGGTATCTACCTTCTGAAGCTCCTCCAACCTGTTACACCCAGCATCGATTCAATGTTGACAGATCGTCAGCACTGGCTCGATGGCTTCTCCCTCCCTGGTAAGGTTTTGATGGAATCTGGTATATCCATCTATATGCCCTGGCCCGGTACAGGTATACTCATAGATCTACAACTGCAACAAGCACTTTAACGATATATCAGACCTGGAACAGAGTAATTCAAAACGGCTATAACTGTCTGAAAATTTATACATCTAGGGTAATCATGTTACAACTTAACGATACAAATCTTCTTCGCCAACAGGCATTCATCAATGGAGAATGGATCCATGCTGACAATGGTGAAACCTTAGAGGTAACAAATCCTGCTACTGGCGAGTTACTGACCACAATTTCGAAATGCGGGACTGTCGAAACACGTCGCGCAATTGAAGCGGCCGATCATGCACTTGGCGAATGGCGTCTCCGCTCCGCCAAAGATCGTTCTACCCTGCTGCGACGATGGTATGGCCTGATCATGGAGCATCAGGAGGATCTCGCAAAAATTCTCACTGCTGAGATGGGCAAGCCACTCGCTGAAGCCAGGGGCGAAATAGCCTATGGTGCGAACTATATCGAATGGTTCGCAGAAGAAGCAAAACGGATCTACGGAGACACTATTCCAGCACCAGACTCCAGCAAACGGTTGGTCTGCATCAAGCAACCCGTTGGGGTTGTCGCCTGTATAACTCCGTGGAATTTTCCAAACGCAATGCTGACCCGCAAAATTGCCCCCGCACTTGCCGCCGGATGTACCGTGGTTTGCAAACCGGCAAACGAAACCCCTCTTTCGGCGCTTGCCCTTATAGAGCTCGCCTGTCGCGCTGGGATTCCAGCAGGAGTAATCAATGTACTCGCTGGCCGAACTGCCGAAATTGGTGCTGAACTAACAGGCAACCCAATCGTCCGCAAGCTCACATTTACAGGCTCCACCCGTGTAGGAAAGCAACTCATAGCCGAATGCGCTGCTACTGTGAAAAAAACATCGATGGAGCTTGGTGGTAATGCACCATTTATTGTTTTCGACGATGCTGACATCAATGCCGCAGTGCAGGGTGCAATGGTCTCCAAATACCGCAATGCAGGTCAGACCTGTGTCTGCGCCAATCGCATTCTTGTTCAGGAAAAAGTATATGAGCAATTTACCGAGAAACTTGTTGCAACTGTAAACGCTAGCCTACACCTTGGTAACGGTGTTGATGAAGGCGTCACCACCGGTCCGCTCATTAGTGAAACTGCTGCCAGCAATGTCCTGGGTATAATAGAAGACGCAGTCACCAAAGGTGCCAAGGTGCAGACCGGGGGTGGTGTATCCTCTCTTGGCAACACCTTTATCGAGCCTACGGTACTCACTGAAGTCAATGAGACCATGCGTGTCTACCATGAAGAAATCTTTGGACCTGTCGCACCTATTTTCAAATTTTCAACGGAAGAAGAGGCCATCGCCCTCGCCAACGACACCGAGTTTGGACTGGCAGCCTATTTCTATTCAAGAGATATTGGCCGTGTCTGGCGGGTAAGTGAAGCACTGGAATACGGTATTGTTGGTATTAATGAGGGTCTGGTTTCTAATGAAATGGCACCATTTGGCGGTGTAAAAGAGTCTGGAAACGGTCGTGAAGGGTCCAAGTACGGTTTGGATGATTACCTAGAAATCAAATACCTCTGTATGGGAGGAATCAGCAATTAGCCAAAATGTCTCACGAGCTTCCATGATTTCAGCTTTAAAACGTATAATTGTTACAGCCTCTTTGGCAAAATCTTCATCATTAACTATTTTACCACAATGTAGGACAAAGCACACAGAAATGCATACTGTTTCTCATTGTACTGATGCAAATATCAGTTTTTATGGAGTCAGATATGCTACCCGGTTCACCATTTAAAGATGGTACTGTTCTTATTGTCAGTGAAGATTTTGCCCTGTTTGAGCAGTTAGAAGAAGTTTTACGCAAAACAGGCCTGAATCTCCAACGTACAGCCTCAGGTAAATTTTCATTGTCTGATTTCGAGGCACACCTTCCCAGCATCGCCGTTCTCGATTGTCGCAAGCAAAAAGACCAACCGTTTGCAATGTGTAAACAATTGAGAAGTTCTGAACAACTAGGCACAATACCCGTGTTATCTATCTGCGCGGAGCCAGAAACAGCACAAATTACCCAGGCATTCCAGACGGGTTTTCAGGACGTCATCACCTGGCCGTTTCGTAAAGAAGAGGTCCGAGCCAGGATAAGTGCTCATCTTCGTTTTTATCAACAACATCAAGAGCTGCTTGAACAGCAGGAACGTTTTCAACAACTGGCCGACGCAACCTCGGAAGGTATCGTCATTCATGATCACGGCATTATCCTTGAAGTAAATAAGGCACTGCTGGACATGATTGACTTTGAGTATAAAGATATAGTAGGTAAAGACGCCTTCGAGCTGCTCACACCGGAATCGCACCAAACTGCCAGAACACATTTTGAAATGGGCAGCGAACAGCCCCTTTCCCTTTTTGCAACCAAACGTAATGGTGTGCAGATTCCAATCGTCATCCAGGGACGTAGCATGCAATGGCATGGTCGTACCATCCGGATAGTCGCAGTAAGGGATATTTCCATGCAGAACTTCCTCCACAGGGAACAGCAAACTCTTTCTGTGGCCTTAGGCGAGAAAGATCATTTCGGATCTCTTGTCGGCCGTAGTCGTACTATGAGGAAGGTGTATGAGAAAATCCTGCGTTCTGCTGCCACCGACTCGCCTGTACTGATTCATGGTGAAACAGGTACAGGTAAAGAACTCACAGCCAGGATGGTTTTCGATAAAAGTGACCACCACAAGGCGTGTTTTCTACCAGTAAACTGCGCCTCCATACCAGATCATCTCTTTGAAAGTCAGTTCTTTGGCCATAGGAAAGGTTCGTTTACAGGCGCGGAGTCAAACTTTCCTGGATACTTTGAACAGGCCCATGGTGGCACACTGTTTCTCGATGAGGTGGGGGAATTGCCTTTATCTATGCAGGCAAAACTGTTGCGCGCCCTTGAAGATCACACCTACACCCCTGTTGGTGGCCGCAATATCGCCCATGCCGATGTGAGAATTATCACGGCCACGAATAAAAACTTGCATGACCTCGAACGCCAGGGAAAATTCCGCAGTGACTTCCTCTACAGGCTGTATGTTCTCTCGATAGAACTCCCACCACTTCGGGCGCGGAAGGAAGATCTGCCTCTACTTGTACTCCATTATTTAAAACTCCAGACAACAACCGATCAATCACGGAACACGGAGGAACTACCACAACCCATCCTGCAACAGTTCATAGACTACAACTGGCCCGGAAATGTACGGGAACTCTTTAATGAACTTGAGCGCTATCTCGTCGATGGGGAAGTGAGACTGAATGGACACCTCAAAGGCAATTCAGATATACTTGAATCTCTGGAGCTTGATAGCAATAGCACTTCGCTCACGGACGCGATGAGCCGGTTCGAACGCTTCTACATTCACAAAGTGCTGAAGCAACATCAAGGTCAGAAGCTGAAAACTGCTGAGGCCCTAAGGGTTGACAGAAAGACCCTCTATAAAAAACTCCGGAAATTTGCAACCCAACCTAACTCAAACGATCATTAAAGAGGCACGGGGCTTCACGACCCCGTCGGGGTCGTGAAGCCCCGTGCCTCTTTATACAATATCAACAGTATATTACTCGGCAAATCCCCATAAGAGCGGGGTTAATCGTCCCCATTCAAGCATTCTTTAGCGTAACTCCTCCACCACCGACACAACAGTTTATCCAACAAAACCTAACCATTATATCAGTCAGCCAGTAATGGCTCACATAATGCATAGATACAAGTGGCCAGTCTATGGTTTTACCTTGCCCCCATCATTGCCCGGAAACAGTGCTCCCATCCTGCTTTTCCGGCCAGTACCTTGCTTTTCATTCTTTTGATTGGAGTAACCGCCATGAGTAACAAAACAACGGAAGCATTCACCAAAAACAAATCATACAGGGACGCATATGACGTAGATTTTAACTTTGATTTCAAATTTAGCCTGACAGACTACATTATCGTCTCCCTGTACCTCATCCTTGCTTTACCAGTTGAGCTCGTCTCCAGAGTAGTATCCGATTGCTACTCTGCCTATCAGAATGCCAGAGCCCACCGTGAGGAAATGATGCCCCTGTTCATGGAATGACTTACGGGAAATCATAAATAATTGTCCGGGATGACAATACATTTACTTCCAGCTACATAACTGTATTTCAAAAGTAATCTCGTTATTTCAGATGAGTTTTTACTGTAATTTACACCTTCCAAACCATATCCTGTAGTCAGTGCATTAACGATACGTATCATATACTGATTACAGGATATCCATTTAGCTGACCCCCATTCCTCATAAACATTTGAGCAAAAATCACCAGAACCACTGATAAATTAAAGACATAGGAACCTTTTTCTCGTTCCATATTTTCTATATTCCAAAAAATTTATATTTTCGACTTGCAAATAATAACGATTCCTATTATCTAGAGTTTACTATCTAGATGCACTCTGTGTTTCTGCGTTCTGGGGAACACGACTCCGTAGTATTTTCTTTTTAAACTGAAACAGTTATACAAATGAAGTGAAGTGGCAAGGTTTTGAATTCCGTCTTTAAATGATGTGACATCTGTACAACCTTAACCAATCGGAGCAATACATGAAAAAAGTATTAATTGCGTACGCGAGCAGAACAGGGAACACCGAAAAGATAGCTAATTTCCTTGCAGAAGGTGTCAGGTTTGCAGGACATGATGTTGAAGTTAAAAAAATTTCCACCATTGAAAATGCCGATCAACTGAACGGTTACGATGCGTATATCTTTGGATGCCCGACCTATCACAAGGACATGACCGGCGGTATGAAACAATTCCTTTTCCTTGCCGAGAATGCTGAGCTTTCAGGAAATGTAGGTGGAGCCTTTGGATCTCATACTCACAGTGGTGAATCCGGACCTATGATTTTTGACACCATGGAATATGTCTTTAAAATGAAAATGACCGACCTTGGCCCATTAAACCTTACAGAGGCCATGATAGGCACTCAGGAAGGTCTTAAAGCATGTCAGGACTACGGAAAGGCCATGACCGAAACGCTGTAAGGCCTCGCAACAATACACCAATAAAAAATGGGCGTGGCTATCAGCTGATAGTTCCGCCCATTTTTTGTATAATGATTTCTCACGAGTTACTCGTTTTCCCGGAATAAACGTGAAAGGATACTTCTTTTCCTTGTAGACTTTTACCAATCTTTCTTTGGGACAGTTTGTCTCATCTTCTCTACTGAAATGATCAAGTGTTGGTATCGAGTGTCTGTCGTACCACCCTGAGCATTTGTCCAACATTATACGGCTTGTTAATAATGGCTTTGGCTCCGTGGTGTACAGTCTCAGCGACTGAGCCTTTTTCTGAATACCCACTGGCAATAATGATTTTCACCGGTGAGTACTCAGCAATCATTTTTTTCAGGCACTGCTCACCACCCATTCCGGGCATAATAATATCGAGAATAACCAGATCAATCCCCTCCCTCTCCTGCTCATACAGTTGTAAAGCACTTTCAGCGTCCACTGCTGTAAGGACCGTATAACCAAATTCTGTAAGAATACGTTGACCAATCTCCCGGATGAAATCTTCATCGTCTACCAGCAGGATAGTCTCTGTACCCCGTGGCATTTCTTCCTCCTCGCCAACAGGAGGATCATTCTTCTGATGTGAAATTGCCGGAAGATAGATATTAAAGATAGTCCCTTCCTTCGGTTCACTCTCACAGATAACATACCCTTCATGATTTTTTATGATTCCATAGATAATAGCAAGGCCAAGCCCAGTTCCCTTGCCAATATCCTTGGTTGTAAAAAACGGATCAAAAATACGAGTCTGCGTATCCTTGTCCATACCTTCACCAGTATCTGACACAGTAAGCAGGACATAAGGCCCGGGAACAACTTCAGGAAGAATACGTGTATTATTCTGGTCAAGCACAACATCCTCGGTGCCAATGGTCAGCTGACCACCATCCGGCATTGCATCTCTGGCGTTAACTGCAAGATTCATCAGGACCTGTTCCAGCTGTGAGGCATCACCATTTACATACATGAAACTGCCTTTCAAATTAAACCGGACGTTGATCATTTTGGGGATAGTCCGTTCCAACAGGCTCTGCATACCATGTATAACCTTATTTAAATCGACTGGGCAGAGATTGCTCTCCATTTTGCGACTGAACGTCAGGAGTTGACGGGTCAGTTCTCCACCTCGCTTGGTTGCCCGTAGCATCTCCTGTAGTTCTTTAACATGCTCTCCATCCTGGGTGAGCAAGAGAATCTCACAGTAGCCTTGGATACCTTGCAGCAAGTTATTGAAATCATGGGCAACACCGCCAGCTAAAGTTCCAATAGCCTCCATTTTCTGAGCATGCTGAAGTTGATGTTGAAGCTTTTCCGCCTCGTGTTCAGCCCGTTCTCGTTGCCCAATTTCTTCCCGCAATACCCTCATGTTCTCTGCCATTTCGCCATGGGCCCTGGCCAACTCCTCATTTTTGTTCTGTAAGTCATGATAAGAGTGGAAAAGATCTTCTGTCATCTGGTTCAAGGCATTCTCAATAATTTTCCATTCATCTTTTCTGCCCAGCGTTATCCTGGTTTGTAAGTCTCCATTACGAACCAGCTCAATACCCTTACGAATCGACTCCATTGGCCTACGGATATGCCAGAGAAGAAAAACATACGTAAAAAGGCCAAACATCAGCGCCACGACAACAGAAAGCATGAATACCGACCGTACAGAAGCTTTAGTAATTGTGGTTATCTCATCACGCATCAGTTGGGCTGCATTGACACTATCATCATCGGTTTTCTTTAAGACTGCCAATATATGCTCTTCAGTCTCACTGAGGGAAGTGATTCGAGTGAGTAGTTCATTTCGCTTGTCTTTAAACTCAAGGGCACCCTGCCTATAGAGTGTAATTCCAGAGAGCAGCTCCTGCCCATAAAATGCAACAGTAGAGTCTGAGGCCAGTAATGTCCGGATGCGTAGCTGGAGAGTCTCCAGTAGCTTTGTACTATTAACCACATCCCTTGCTGACTCGTGTATGGGTTGCAGGTTAGTGAAAGAAATCATCACCTTCAATAACGCCTCTCGGTAGGAAGGGATCAATACACCAATCTGTTCATAGGTAAGTGCATCATCACCGGCCAGAACCAGTTCCACAATCCTGCCCGAGATGAAGTCTTCAAGCTGATTCAGCAGCCCCTCAAGGCTCCTGTCCACAGCTATAACCCTGCCATAAAGCTCATTCATGCGCTCACATTGCTGCATGACCTGAAATAATGAGCTACGGAAATCGTTAAGGATATCTCGTTCTACATTGTCCATCTCCCTGGCAAGAAGGGCATCTGTTGCGCTGACAATACGTATTCTTTCCTTTTCAAAGGCATCCTCGTGGCCGTAAAACGTACTCAATAACAGATTCGTCTTCATTACCACTCCAGACAGGTCTCTTACCAGTTGACCATTCTGGATAATGCGATTCACATCTCGGGTTATTATGGTGTTTGTCCGGCTTTCAATATTACCGAAGGAAAAAATCATGATGCCGGCAATCACAGCAAACACCAGAGTATTGAGAAGGCAGATAGCAACGATTTTAGCCGTCAGACTGAGGTGGAAAGATTGAAACATGCCTTTCATCATTGCTCCGTCTTGATGAGCTCAACGCCAAGAAGAGCCCCAGGCTTCAACGTGATTCCAAGCTTTTTCATTACTGATACGTTTACTATTCTTCGCCCCTGTTCATTGCGGATAATGGGGATATCCACCATTGGGGTTCCCGTCATTGCTTTCATCAAATTCCGTCCCGCCTTTACTCCCTGCTCCTTACCAGAAACAGCTAAAGCGCAGAACATTCCGTATTTCATATCATACGCATTATCGGAAATAATCGGTTTTCCATACGCTTCTGCAATAACAGGAATGACTTCTTTTTCTGAGAGTGGCTCGCCATCTTCTCCTCGTATTCCCTGCATGGTGGCAAGAAACATAACATCTGTTTGTTCCCTCACTTCAGTTGCCATTTTAACCGCTTCTGGTAATGTTTGAGGGTGAAGAAATGCAACAGACCTGGCTGAATAGCTGGCGGCTTCTTGTTCAGCCTGCTCCAGCACAGCTCTCCCTGTCGGACTTTCTTTGGCCATATATGCAATACTGTTAATCGAAGGAACAAGCTCCTGCAGGAAGGCAATAGACTCTTTGATATGACCTCGCTCAAGAATTCCTGAAACATTCGAGGCCGGATAACCATATTTGGCAGGATCAGCATTCACGCCACAAAATATAACAGGTACCTGTTCTTTGTCTTTTAAATACGGAACAACAAACATAGACTGGGCATTATCATCAGATGCAATCACTCCATCTGGCCGGAACTCCTGATACAACGTAAACGCTTCTCTGGCCTTTTCCTCTCCACCCTTCAGATTGATTTTCGTGTTCATATAAAAGTAGCGAATATCTGCAGAATCAGCCAATGCATACTCAATCCCGGCCTGCACTTCTTTATCCCAAAGAAAATCTTCTTCATAGCTCATGACCACAAGGATTTTATACTTAGGATTAGTTGTAACCAGTTTCACCCCTTGCAAAACAATAGGCTTCGGCGTAATTCCCAATTGTTCCATGACCGTGACATTTAATACAGGTAGCCCTTTCTGGTTCATTGACACCGGAATATCTGCAACAGCTTTGCCCTGCATTGCGTCAAGCAGCTTTGTTGCAGCTACCTCCCCCTGCTCCTGCCCAGATTTGATAACTGCACACAATGTCCCATATTCAACATGGTACAGATTATTTGAAATCACTGGTTTGCCAAAGAGTTTTGACAAGATCGGAATAACTGCCTTATCACTCAGCGGCTTGCCATTTTCATCTGGAATACCCTCAAATGTTTCAAAAAATAACGCATCGGCCTCCTCTTTAAACTCTTCTACCATTGCTTTGGCTTCCATCAGAGTTTTAGGCAACTTGAAACCGACCGATTCCACAGGATAATTCTCCGAGTGTGCCTTAACCTGATCGGCAGAAGCCCTACCGGAAGGACCGTCTTTCTGTAAATAACCCACTTTTTTTATGGTGGGGACCAGCTGCTGGGCAAATGTCAGAGATTCATTGATATGCAATCGCTCCCAAATTCCCGACACATTTGAGGACGGGTATCCGTAGTCTGCAAGATTGGCATTAACACCGCAAAACATAACAGGCGTAGAAACTTTGTCTCTCAGGTAAGGTACCACAAACATCGACTGGGCATTATCATCGGCCGCGATAACCCCATCCGGCTGAAAATCCTGATATAGCTCATATGCCTCTTTTGCTCTGTCCGGTCCATCACCAAGCCGGTTCTTGGTATCCATATACACATATTTTATGATCGCCTTATCCATCAGAACATTTTCTATCCCTTCACGGATTTCCCTTTCCCAGGCATATATTTCATCATAGCTCATAATAACCAGCACCTTAAAAGGCGCAGCTATACTTTTCCCAGGCGACAACACAACAAAGAAAAGTGCCAGTATTACCAGCCAATAATTTGTTTTTACATTCATTACGTATTCCTTTTTGTGGCCAAGAACGTAAATAGGTGAGATAGTTAGATGGATCTGCAACATGCTATTTACAGTATAGCTTCGATGTAATTGTGAAGCAAATTGCAGGAACCTTTTGGTGAAAATACCTTTGCAGAACCAACTACAGATGCAAGATGTTTAAAAATCGATGAGCAATATAGAGGTAACTTTTGAAGCTTCAACTCAACAACCTGCACATTCCATTAGAACATGACGGAATGGTGGCATATCGAAAGGCAGCTGCCAGCAAGCTGCAGATTCATGAAGAACAGCTCACCATTTTTAAAATGCTGAGCAAAGCGCTCGACATGCGGGATCCTACTCAGTTCTATTATACAGTTTCAGTAGTCGTCACTGTTCCTGATAGCTTCCCATTACCCAGGGGATACAAGCTCTATACTGAACCTGACGTTATTAAAAGGACACCATCAGCCAGCAGTGAGCAGCCGATCATCATTGGCTTTGGTCCTGCAGGGATGTTTGCAGCCCTTGAACTCATTGCATATGGTATCAAACCTATTATCTTTGATCGCGGTAAAAAAATAGAAGAACGGGCCATTGATGTACAGGATTTCATCCGCGAGCGAAAACTCAATCCCGAATCAAATATCCAGTTTGGCGAAGGTGGGGCCGGCTCATTTTCCGATGGCAAACTCTTTTCAAGAAGAAACAATAATACCAGCTATGTCAGCAGGGTCCTGGATACCTTCATACAATTTGGAGCACCAGAAGAAATTGGCTATATTGCCAAGCCCCATCTGGGCACAGATATTCTCTGTATAATTGTACGCAATATCAGAAACTACATCATTGAGCACGGCGGTGAGATACACTACAGCTCAAAGATGACTGACATTCTCATAGCGGACAGTAAAGCCTATGGTGTCATAATTAATGACGAGAAGGAATATCTTGCGGGTAGCATCTATCTTGCCTCAGGGCACTCTGCCCGAGACACCTATAGGCTGCTACATGCAAAAGGTGTCGCACTCGAACAGCGACCGATCTCTGTAGGAGTACGCATTGAGCACCCGACCAATACTATCAACCACATGCGCTATGGAGAAAAATATAAAGATTCCCAAAAGCTGGGAGCTGCAACCTATTCGCTCAATCATACGAACCGTACCATCCGTCGCGGGGTCTACACCTTCTGCATGTGCCCTGGTGGCGAGGTAGTCAACGCCTCATCTGAAGAAGGGTTACTGGTGGTGAACGGTATGAGTTATTCCCAGCGTTCCTCACCCTTCTCTAATGCGGCACTGGTGGTAAGCTGTCATCCAACTGACTACCCATCGTCAAGCCCTTTGGCCGGGTTAGATTTTCAAAGAGAAATCGAGCAGAAAGCTTTTACTGCGGGTGGAGGTAGTTGGCATGCGCCAGCTCAGAATCTCATGGATTATCTCAATACAACCACCTCCACTGAGCTTAGTCAGAGTTCATTTTCAATGGGGCTTGTTGCCGCCGACATGCATGACATCGTGCCGAATTTTGTGGCCTCCGAGTTGCATGTAGCCTTTGCCAAGTGGAAGGAGGAAGTCCCGCTCTTTATTTCAGATGAGGCGATACTCCTTGGAGTGGAAACCCGAACGTCATCTCCGGTACGGATCAAACGCAATGAACGCTATGAATCTGAAAACACACAGAATCTCTATCCGCTGGGGGAAGGGTCCGGTTATACTGGTGGAATAACAAGCTCAGCCGCAGATGCCATACGGGCTGTGGAAAAACATATGGAAGGATAGATGGTGTAAGCAAAAAATAGTAATTGCTCACACCATAACTCACTCAAAATCTCTTATTTCAATTTAAACTGATTAACAATTGAAGAAAGTTCCTCCGCCAGATCAGAAAGATCACTCGATTGGCTGTTAACCCTGTCACTATCGTGTTTCAATTGCTCCGCGACCTGGCTTACGCCAACTATCTCTTCGGCTATATTAGAGGATACCGTTGAAGTCTGGGAAACATTTTCATTTACTTCATTGATACCGAGTGAAGCCTGGGAGATATTACCTGCAATCTCGCTGGTGGAGGCAGATTGTTCCTCCACAGCAGTCGCAATTGTTGCAACAATCTCATTTACATCGTTGATGGTTGAGCTAATCTCACTGATTTCAGTAATGGTAAGACCCGTAGATGACTGAATCGCTTCTATTTTCTGACGTATTTCAAAGGTCGCCTGGGCTGTTTGTTTGGCCAGTTCTTTGATCTCGTTTGCCACAACGGCAAACCCCTTACCGGCTTCACCAGCGCGTGCAGCCTCAATAGTAGCATTTAAGGCAAGCAGGTTCGTTTGTTCTGAAATCTCAGTTATCACCTCGGTAACCTTACTGATTTCTTCAGCAGCGTTACCCAATTCATCAACCTGTTGAGAGGCCCTGTCAGTGTTTGTTACTGCTTCTTCTGCAATCTGCCGTGCCCTTGCAGTATTTCCTGCAATTTCATTAACAGTGGCGTTCATCTCTTCAGCAGCAGCAGAGACCATATTCACATTAACAGATGCCTGTTCGCTTGCTGCGGCAACAGCATTCATATTACCACTCATCTGCTCGGTTGCAGTAGCTACAGTATTAGAACGGCTAGTGGCATCTTCAGAGCCACTGGCAAGTGTTTCAGACAATGTTGAAAGATCTGTTGAGGCGCTGTTCAGTGTCTCCAGATTAGATTGAACCTGGCTGATAATGCCATGCAGCCTCTCCATAAAAACGTTGAACCAGTTTGCCAGCTGGCCAATTTCGTCATCTCCCGCGGCCAGCCTTTTGGTCAAATCACCCTCACCTTCCGCTACATCCTGAATCATCGTAACTGCTGCCTCAATTGGTTGGAGTATTGACCGTCCGACAATAACCAGAACTCCACCGATAACCACCAGCATAACGGTTGCAAAAATCCGTCTTACATTCTTTGCAAAAGAGATTTGGGCAAGCAGCTCCTCGTACGCTTCATGGTTTTCTTCTCCCACCGAGGCAATAACAGCCATCAGTGGCTCATCTACACTAGTGAGCAACCCATCAATTTTATCGTCCATCGCATCAAATGCAGTCTTATCAGCTTTATCTCTAATGAGTTTTGGCAGGTCAACCATCACTGCACTCTCAAGCTGCGGATAAACGGTAATAATATTTTTAATTAACGCTTTTTCCTTATCAGTGTCGGCAACACTCTCCAGATTACCAAGATTATCCCTCCACAATGTACTGGCACTTGTCATCTCTTCCTTTAGCTCAGGTGCAACCTCTCCACTGTCTTTATCGATAATTGCATCCATGCCAGCCAAGGTAAATTCAACCAATGCCACCTCCAGTTCATTGAGCAGTTCCACCTGCTCTCCCCGATTATCCATTAATTTCAAGGCGACATCGGTCTGATACGCATTATAGCTTGAAAACATTTCGGTTGAACCGATTGCAAAGAGAAATAACACCCCAATAAACAGCAGCTTTTTCTTGATTGTAAACGTCATTCTTTCCTCATCCTTATGCAATTACAGATTGTATATTTATACCACCGGGTAATCCAGTGAATAACCTCAAGTCTTCATATTGTATTCAAATAGAAAAATACTCTTTGCAACTGTATTACAACTGAGAGCAAAAAGTAAAATGAGAAGAGAAGATTTTTGGAAATAATCGTAACTTTTCCTAATTAACTTCCCTGAATGATCTGTTTCGCCTAACTTTTCAGCCCTTAGGGCGAAAATACCAAATCAGGCTAAAAATCTCGCACAGGAAAAGAATACCAAAGGCGAAGAAAAATGCCGTAGAGGTGAGTTCCCCGGCAACAGGAGAAAGCAGACCGACAAGCCAACCGATAAGCCACTGGGCTGCAAACGCTGCCACAAAGACCAACAGGTTCATGGCCGTGGTAACCCGGCCTGCCAGATGGACAGGGAAGCTCTGGGTCAACGCTGCATAGGATACGATCCCGGAGGTGCCAAAAAAACCAAAACCGATCCAAGCCAAGGTAACACCATGCTGCTCTATACACAAAAGTACCAGTTGAAAGACCATAAAGATCATCATACCGGCCACGGCAGTGGTGCTAACGCGTATATTCCGATGGGATAATCTCCCGGCCAGACTTCCCATAACGATAAACCCACCAACCATGGAAAGTGCCACAAGAAAAAGCGTATCTGCCACACCTTCACGATCCAGCCCAGCCACATTGCTAAGCCAGGGCCCGGCCCATAATCCCTGAATGGCAAGGAAAGTTGCCTGGGAGCTGATAGTCAGGGGCGCAATACGTAGAAACTCTCTATTACAAACGATATCCCAGACAGCTCGCAGTTGAGCTCTAATCTGTACCGCCCCGGTTGGCTGGGGCGATTTTTTTTCCGGCACCAGCATCAGAATAGCAAAGGCAATAACAACGGCAAGAACAGAAAGGCCAAGAAAAAGACCTCGCCAATCCGTATGATTGAGGAGCATCTCAACCGGACTGGTCGCAGCCAGGGCCCCAAGTCCCCCGGCTGCCATCTGAAAACCATTGACAAGCGGCCATCTCTCACGCGAGAACCAGAGGGTATAGGCCTTAAACGCAGCCATAAGGCAGGCCGAGACACCAAATCCGATAAGGGCCCTACCCCAGATCAATCCCAGAATAGACTCTGCCTGAGAAAAGGTATACGCCCCTGCTGCGGCTATGATCAGCAGGATGGCCTCAACTTTACGTGGACCGAACCTGTCCAGAAGAATACCTAACGGCAGCTGAAACGCAGCAAAAGTAAGAAAATATGTGGCTGTAAGCACACCAAGTTCTGAAGGAGTTGCACCGATATCGGCAATGAGATCTGGGGCAATAACAGCGTTGACCACACGAAAGAGGTAGGAGAGAAAATAGCCCGCAGCAAAGGGTGCAAAGACTCGTACAAGAAGCATAATACGTATTGGCATGGCCTGTATACTCTCCTGATATGATAAATGATTGAAACAACATGAACTTGTCAGGTAGGATAGCACTTCAGTTCACACTTGGCATCTTTTTCTACACATGGTCAAATAGAGCGATAATACAGATTATACTGTAGTTACAGGTAGTACAACAATGGCTGAGAGAGGAGAATAGGAATGAAAATCATGATTTGCGGCAAAGGTGGCTGTGGTAAAAGCACCTTCACCGTCCTGCTTGCCAAAGCTCTGGCAGCTCAAGGGAAAAAGGTTCTGGTAATCGATGCCGATGAATCCAATCTTTGCCTGCACAGACTTCTGGGGACTGAACAGCCGGAAATAATGATGGACTCCATGGGTGGACGAAGCGGCACCAGGACCAGACTAAAACAGGCAACGGATCATCAGCACCATGATGAGTTTTTCCAGGAAACCATGAGAATTGCAGACCTCCCCGCCAACTGCATAACAGAGGTAGACGGAATCAAACTACTCGTTGTGGGAAAAATCAAAGAGTTTGGCGAGGGGTGTGCCTGCATGATAGGAGGCATCTCCAAAGCTCTGCTTTCACGGTTGCATGAAAACAATGAGGAAATTGTTCTGATTGACGCAGAGGCAGGGCTGGAACACTTCGGTCGTCAGGTTGATAGAAATTGTGACCTGGTGCTCAGCATCGTCGAACCCAGTTATGAATCAGTCCAGATGGCAGACCGCTGCAAACAGATCTCCCAGGCGGCAGGAGTCCAGACCTATTTCGTTCTGAACAAGATGGACAAGACGTCTCAGGAATTATTGGCAGGAAAACTTGAGCAGGACAGGGTTATAGCAACACTTCCTCACAGTGATGAACTCTTTACCCAAAACCTGAAAGGCGAACCACTCACGGTAACAATACCGCAGCTTGAATCAGCCTGTAGCTTTATTACCAGTTATAACAAACCGCTTTCCCTCAACATGAAGATGCAGCTGCTGCTCAAATAGCGGCTTTTTCCTTTGATTTTCCGCCTTTTACCTCGAGGAGGTTGACAAAACTCAGCTGCTCGTTTAAACATTTCAACATCGCTAGGGGTGCTTCTTTGCTGAGAGGATTTTATCCAACCCTATGAACCTGATCTGGCTAATACCAGCGAAGGGAAGCAAACATGAGCTTTACTCCGGTTTTTTCTTCCGGTTTTTTCGTTCTCAGAGCCGCTTACCCTTCTTAAACGAAGGATAAGCGGCTTTTTTATTGTGAGGAACATATGCCAATAGACATTCTCATTAATGGTAAAAAAGAGCACTCCCACGCCTACACTATCGGGGAGCTGGTCGAGCACCTTGGCCTACCCCAGGCATCCCTGGTGATAGAGCTTAATCAGGTTATCATCAAACAGGATATGTGGCGGGAAACCCGACTCAAAGACAACGACCAACTTGAACTACTTAATTTTGTAGGAGGTGGCTGAACCATGGAAAACGATTTTTTACAACTGGGTGGGGTTACATTTACCAACCGTCTGCTCACGGGTACGGGTAAGTTCAGGGCCAACAACCTGATCCCCAAGATGCTTGAATCAAGCGGTTCCCAGATGATCACCGTTGCTCTACGCCGCATTGATACCACGGCCCGTTCTGAGAATATCCTGGAACATATCCCAAAGAATGTCACCCTGCTGCCTAACACCTCTGGTGCCAGAACTGCTGAAGAGGCGGTACGGATTGCCCGTATTGCAAGGGAAGCCGGATGTGGAGATTTTATTAAAATCGAGGTGATCACGGACATGAAATACTTGATGCCTGACACCATCGAAACCCTCAAGGCTACTGAGATTCTAGCCAAAGAAGGGTTTATTGTGCTCCCGTATGTCCTTCCTGACCTGCCACTGGCTAAACGGTTAGAGTCAGCGGGGGCGGCAGCGGTCATGCCACTTGGTGCTCCTATTGGTTCTAATAGAGGCCTCGAAACCAAATCGCTGATCGGGCTTCTCATCGAAAACTGCCAGGTTCCAATCATTGTTGATGCTGGTATCGGTCGTCCTTCCCAGGCTGCAGAGGCAATGGAGATGGGGGCTGACGCTGTGCTCGTCAACACTGCCATTGCCACAGCCAGAGATCCGGAGAACATGGGCAGAGCCTTTAGCCTGGCAGTACAGGCTGGCAGGGCAGCATATCTCGCCGAACTGGCAGAATGTTCTGCCACGGCACAAGCCTCATCACCACTCACAGGATTTCTTCATTGAGTCGAAACAGTCCGTCATTTATGTACCTATTTTTTATACATAGCAGATAAGGTTTTTTAAACATGTCTTTTCAAGCCATCATCAACACGTATCGCGACTTTGATTTTCACCGTTACTGGTCTTCTGTCTGTGGCGAAGATGTGGAACGAAGCCTGGCCAAGGAGAAGCTGAGCAATACCGACTTCCTCAACCTGCTCAGCCCCATAGCCTCCGAATACATTGAGCAAATGGCCCAGAAAGCTCATAAACTGACGGTACAGCATTTCGGGCAGACCATTCAGCTTTTCATTCCCCTCTATGTGTCCAACTATTGCACCAACCAGTGCGCATATTGCGGTTTTAACCGGAAACACAACATACACCGGCAAATCCTTAATTTTGATGAAATTGAAACCGAGGCAAGGGCTATTGCCCGAACCGGCATGCAGCATGTTCTTTTTCTCACAGGCGAATCTCCAGCCCACACGCCCATGGATTATTTGCAAAAAACTGCACGTTGCCTGAAAAATCATTTTGCCTCGGTGTCAATTGAAGTCTTCCCCATGGACGAACCTGACTATAGTGCTTTAAATATGGCCGGAGTGGATGGCATGACCATTTTTCAGGAAACGTATGACGAAGAGGTATATCATCGGGTTCATCCAGCCGGACCGAAAAAGAATTATCGCTATAGGCTTGACGCCCCAGAACGTGGCGCCCGGGCAGGGTTTCGTCTTGTAAACATCGGGGCGCTCCTTGGACTTGGCGAACCACGACGAGATATTTTCTTCACGGCCCTCCATGGCCACTACCTGGAAAGCACATGCCTGGAAACCGAGGTGTCAATCTCTCTGCCCCGCTTTAACCATGCTGAAGGTTCATTCCAGCCAGATCACCTGGTTGATGATCGCACATTTGTGCAGTTTATCACCGCCCTGCGCCTTTTCTCACCCAAAACCGGAATAACTATTTCGACAAGGGAGAACGCCACATTGAGAGATTCGCTCATTCCCCTTGGTGCCACCCGCTATTCTGCTGGTTCATCAACCGGGGTCGGCGGTTATGAGGACACCTCTTCCGCACAAAATCTCCAGTTTGAAATTACCGACTGCAGAACTGTAGATGAGGTGGCTGCAGCAATCGTTGATGCTGGCTATCAGCCTATATATAAAGACTGGGATACAATCGCATGATTATTGGTATTGCCGGAGCTGGAGGGATTGGGTCAAATGTTGCGGTCAACCTGGTCAGAAGCGGGGTAACCGCCCTGCGTATTATTGATTTTGACAGAGTAGAACAGACCAACCTGAACCGACAGTTCTATTTCCATGACCAGATTGGCTCGCTGAAGATCAACATGCTGGCAGAGAACCTGCTCCGCATAAAACCAGATCTGCATCTTGAGATGGTAAACGACACACTTAACGCGGCAAATTGTAAGGCGTATTTCGCTGACTGCCCGATAGTGGTAGAGGGCCTTGATCAGCAGGCTGATAAAAAAATACTGCTGGAGCAACTTTCTGGAGAAGGTCGGATAATTGTCTCAGCCTCTGGTATTGCAGGGCACAACCTTGACAATATCAGGGTTCAGCGTATGGGGAATTGCTACATCGTTGGCGACTTCATAACCGATTGTAGCGATGCGCCACTCTATAGCCACAAAGTGAGTACAGTAGCCAACCTAATGACCGATATCATCCTCAGACATGGTGGATATTATGACCGAAATAAGTAAAAAGGAAAAGCAGCTACCGCAAGGGATATACGGAATTACAGCCGAGAAGTTTTCGCTCGGCCGCAGTAATATAGAGGTTGTTGAAGCAATGATTGCCGGCGGTATTGCCATTATCCAGTATCGGGAAAAACGTGCAGAAAAACGATACGCTGACATCTTAGACGAGTGTTACCAAATCCGTAAGATTACCAGAACGGCTGGGATACCGTTTATTATAAATGATTACGCTGACATTGCTATGCTCGTTGATGCTGACGGTGTCCATGTTGGTCAGGACGATTTACCCGTAGATGAAGTCCGACGCCTCATTGGGCCCGAAAAAATAATCGGTCTGTCAACACATAGCCCTGACCAGGCAAAAGCAGCCATTGAGGCTGGTGCCGACTATATTGGGGTCGGACCCATCTTCCGGACTGCGACTAAAGCCGATGTCTGTGACCCGGTCGGTCTGGAATATCTTGACCATGTTGTCAACACCTGTCCGCTCCCATTTGTTGCCATTGGCGGCATTAAAGAAGAGAGCATTAGTGAAGTTGTTAATCGAGGAGCCAGAACGGTCTGCCTGGTTACCGAGATAGTCGGTGCCGATGACATCTCCGCAACAGTCCGCAGATTATCCGCAACCATTGGTACAGATTGACTCAATGAATCGAGCCAAACTTCTGTCTCCCCTTCAAGCCTATTTAACCCAAAAGACAGGAAATCTTTACATCCCTACACGGCCTTTTCCACCCGATTCCGGCCGTTATTTTTAGCTGCATATAGGGCATCGTCGGCTCTCCGCACCAGATCATCACGACTCTCCCCTTTCCCTAAGCTGGCCACCCCAAAGCTGGCTGTCTGACGACCTGGAACAGCAAAGGGAATATTGGAAATTCTCTGGCGTAAATGTTCAGCCTGAGCTGCCACTGCAGCAATATCAGTTTCCGGACAAACCACCAAAAACTCTTCCCCGCCCCAGCGCCCAGCAACATCACTGCCACGAATATCACTTTTTAATAATTCAGCAAACTTTACCAGAACGGTATCACCCACCTGGTGGCCATATGAGTCATTGACACGTTTAAAGTTGTCAATATCTATCAGAACTATAGAGATATCTCTGTGATATCGGCGAGTTCTTCGTATTTCTGCATCCAGAGTATTTTCGATATGGCGTCGATTTGCCAGACCAGTAAGCGCATCTGTTGTTGAAATTCTCTCCAATTCCAGACTTTTCACTTCAAGCTCTCTGTTGGCTCTCGCAATCTGCCGGTTCAGCTTCATAAGTTGCCAGATCCAGCCAAAAATCAGAATCAGCAGCAGGGCAATCCCGCCAAGAACCTTCCATAGTAATGAGTAATCAATCTGATGTTCGAAGGTTAACGAAACCCATTTCTGGTAGACAGAATCAACATCTTTCATAGAAAGAGCCCTCGTCACCTTGCTCATTACAGAATGGAGTTGTGGGTCATTTTTTCTCACTCCGATCCGTATCGTATCCTGCAAACCCGAGTAGCCAGCGACTTTGAGGTTATTGAGTCCCATATGCCGGATATGATAGGTCGCAACAGGCAGAGATAAAAGAGCCGCATCGATTGCTCCGGAAGAAAGTGCCAGCAGACACTCCGTCACTGCCGGAAAAGGGACAAAGGATACAGCCGGGTAGTCCTTTGGGGCAGATTCCCAGGTGAATTCACCTTCAGGAATACCCACCTTTTTTCCTGAAAACTCATGTAATCCGCCAATAAACCCTGTTTTTTCCCGAGTAATAATCGCCACACTGTAGCTCAGGTAGGAGGAGGTAAAATCTATATAGGTCCGCCTCGAAGATGTCTCGGTTGCCATAGGCAGAATATCGCAATTTCCTTCCTTAATTTTCGCCAATGCCTCGATCGAAGACGATGTTGGCACGATGGTAAACGTTGTACCAAGCCGTTCAGCAAAGATCTCAAGAAAATCAGCAGACATACCAATGGCTTGACTCTGCTGCAAGGTTTCAAAAGGCATCCGATCCGGAGAAATACACGCTCGTATTGTGGCCTTTTTCGCAAGAAAATCTCTTTCATTAGGAGTCAAGCCCACGTCTTCAATGCCAATTTGTCGCCCTTCCCGACTAAACCATTTCTGTTCAAGGCGCATCATGTCTTCAGGCTGCAGAGTCCCTAACGCCTTGGAGAGAATTCCAAAGAGCTCAGGTTTGTCTTTTAGCACCGCAAAATGCATGGATGAAGTTTTCTGCAGCTCATCATTATCGATCCATCGTGAAAGCTTTAGATCATGAAAACCAAACTTTTGTATGAAATAGGCAGCAATCCCTTCCTGCTCAACAGTTGCATAGACCTTGCCCTGATCAACATATTCAAGGGCCTGCCTGGAGCTCTCTACCTCTACGATATGTACTTCCGGAAAATGCTCTTCAAAGAACTGGATTGATGACCAGCCTTTTGGCAAAGCAATGATTTTTCCTGCCAGATCTTCAAGATCATTGGTATCAGCAACATCACGACGCAAGATCAGGACATTTTTGCTATGATAATATGGTGGAGAAAAGAGCGCTTTTTCCGCACGCTCAGGGGTCATGCTTAATGAATGAAGAAGGTCGAGTTCTCCTGCAAAAAACATCTCAACCAACTCATCCCAGGTATACCCATTAACATATTGGAAAATGAGGCCAGATCGCTCAGAGAGCAGATTCATCAGGTCAATTCCAAACCCTTGCGGTGTACCGGATATCGCAAAATCAAACGGTGGCCAGTCAAACTCATTTGAGACCTTGATTGCCGGATGCTCTACCAGCCATGCGTTCTCTTCTTCCGTGAGCTCAACGATAGCCGAAGAAATCGTACTTTCCGTAGAAGAGCCATCTACAGAGACAGTCTGTCCACTTGAAGCAGCCCAAGCAAGAGAGCCGAAGTACAGAATGGGCAAACAGCACAAGAGACAGAATAACCAAACAGCCTTCACCAGCTGACATCTCATGTTCATTGCAGAAACATCCCTCTTAGCATATGATTTTTTGATATATTATAGCGTTATATTCAGAGTGGTAAGAACCGGTAACTTCCTCGTCCGGCTAGTTGAAATATAGACAAAGTACCCGGAGATCTAGCGCTTTACAAGAGTTACCTGGGCCGAACAGAAACTGTACCAGGCTAAAATAGTCTTCATAGCAACGCTGTAAATATTATGAAAAATTATTTATTGCCTCTCATCTTCCATGTTTTGTTTTGACTACTCGTTTTTTTTCGGTTGTTTTCAAACTTTCAGCCTGCTATTCTGCATTCGGTTATCACTTAATAATGATTACTGCATGCAGTCTTCCTATCTCATTTAAGATTACAGGCACATCTGAACTTAGCATAGAACTATCGCTCTGATCCACAATCCACATGCTCTAGATTATACACGCAGCCACCTGGAGAAATGATGACAGAATCTGCAAACCAACAACCTACATTTGAAGAACTACAATTAAAAGCACAATCCTGCCTGGAACAAGGCGATATGCCGGGGGCTCTGTCAACAGTTGAGCAAATAGTGGAGGCCATAGGTACAGAGAAGCCGATGGATCGCGCAAAAGTCCTCAGTAATCAGGGCTACCTGCAAGCTGCTCTGGAACATTTCACAGAAGCACTAGCCTCGTTTAACGAAGCATCAACTCTTTTTAAGGCTGAAAACAGTCCAGTAAATATGGCCATCCAGATCGGCAATATGGGCTCAGTATACCGTGATCAGGGAGATCATAGCAAGGCACTGAACTTCTACAATCAAGCGCTGGAAATACTTAAACAACAGGACTATAAACCCGGCATAGCAGACCAGCACAGCAATATCGGCTATGCCTGCTCCCAAAACCGGGACATCTCCACAGCAGTGCAACATTTCACCAAGGCACTGGATATCTACATTCTCCTTGGCAATGAACATAAAGCTGAACAGTGCAGGCAGAATATTGCCACATTGAATTCAGAACGCTAAACCTTCAACTATCGGTAATCCATGAAAGGCCTGGATCTCTGCGAACACTACTTTAATGAATGTGGTCTCCCACTCTTTGAACGAGAATGCCATGAGCTTATTCCGAAAATGGCGTTTGGTCTTGTGGGTGACGGTTCCGACTGCTTTGGGTTTGATGATATTTTCTCACGAGATCACGATTGGGGCCCTGCCTTCTGTATCTGGCTAAACAGTGACGACATGCAGTCCTATGGGCCGGTTCTTCAAAAGCTCTACGACAGTTTACCAAAGGAATTTAAGGGCTTTGAGACACGAATGACCAGCCGATACGGCGAAGGCAGAGTAGGAGTTCTTGATATAAACAATTTCTATCGCCGCTACCTGGGTACAGCCGGTTTACCACAAAACCTGAAACAGTGGTTGATAGCTCCGGAAAATGCTCTTGCAACCGCTGTTAATGGCCGGGTGTTTCTTGATCGTGCCGGTCTATTCTCCGACATTCGTCAGGGACTACTCAACTATTACCCGGAAGATGTTCGTTTGAAAAAAATTGCGGCCAGATGCATGACTGTCGGCCAGGCCGGGCAATATAACTACCCGCGCTGCGTGAAACGAAGTGAACTCTATGCCGCAGCCCAGGCGGAAATGAAATTTCTGGAATCTGCCCTTTCTCTCGTCTTTTTACTCAATAAACGCTACCTTCCATTTTATAAATGGGCCCATCGTGCCGTACAGGATTTGCCCATCCTCGGCCACTACAGCTACGAGTGCATTAACAAACTGATGCAGACCAAAGAGGTCACAGAAAAAGAGCAGATAATCGAACTCTTTTCTTTAGAAATAATTACAGCATTACACGAGCTAGGCATGAGCGAAAGTGACAGCGATTTCCTGCCAGACCATGGCCCTCAGGTTCAGGCCAGAATCGAGGATCAGGAAATGCGTAACTTTAGCGTCTTAGTCGGTTGACCACGTTAAGTTTTCAGGTAAAAAAATGAAAAACGAACAACAGCAACTTATCAGCGAAATCATTGAAACCGAATTGGAGATGTTTTTAAACGTCGCCTCCAGAGGGAATGCCTCTTGTCAGGAAAATCCTGATGGCTTCAGGTTTTACAGAAACGCCATGTTTGTCACCTGGCCGGAAGAAGCATTAGCCAGCTATTTGGATGATGTGCAACAAGCCAAGACGGAAGGTCGCAATTTACTTACCCTCAAATATGCGCGTATGGAAGGCCTTATACCGGCAGAAAATAACAACCCACTTATCGATAAAATTGTCGATATAGAGGTCGCATGGGCCAAAGAGATCGCAGTGAACTACCCGAACATTCAACGGAGAGGTCGCCCTATTGAAGAGGACAGTCCCCATGCGACATCAACAAAGACCTATCTCCGTGGCGAACTTGAAACCTACTCTGACAGGACACTTGAGCTCTATTACAAACACCTGCAGGATTGCCTAAAGCGTAAGGAAAATCTCCTGGAGACCAGATGCCTGATAATGGTTAAAGGTGCTGGTTACAGTTCACTTGAAGCGGCTGAAGCTGCTTTTAGCTGAAAACTGAACGTATGGCAGGATAGTTCACATGGCTGAAAGTATATTTCGGCCATGTGAACCTTAATCTTTCGGTTTTAATCAGTTTTCGTACGCCATATCGACATGGTCTTTATATCGGTCAAGTACTTTGCGTCGTTTAAGTTTCAAGGTGTGGGTAAGCATACCGTTATCGACACTGAATGGTTCATCAACCAGAATAAACTGTCGTGGAATTTCATATCCTCCAAATTTCCCCTTCAGCTGAGCTGAAATTGATTCCCTTATCATGGTCTCAACTTCAGGACGAGCTATCAGTTCAACCGAAGTTATTGTATCAATTCCCTCTTTTTGTGCCCATGCCGTTAATTTTATAAAATCAGGGACAATAATACAGATATTGTGACTTCGGCCTTCACCATAAATAAAGACGTTTTCCACCCATGGCGACAGCTGAATTTCCTCTTCTAGTGAAGTAGGAAACACATATTTACCGTTTTCCAGCTTATATTGTTCCTTGATCCGGCCGGTAATGAAAAGAAAACCATCCTCATCCAGGTAACCTATATCCCCCGTACGAAAACCACCATCTTCAGTCATTACTTCTCTGGTGGCCTCAGGTTTGTTGTGATATCCCTGCATAACGTTGGGTCCATAGACCACAATCTCACCGGCACCATTTTCCTCCTCACCAGTAAACTGTCGATCTATAACCACCCGAACGTTTTCAAGTGGCTGGCCAACACTTCCAGGCTTATTAGCGCTTCTACAGTTCATGGTTACCGCGGGGCTCGTTTCACTCAGGCCATAGGCATCAAACACCGGCAGACCAATATCTGTGAAAAATTGTGCCACTTCCATGTTCATCATGGCGCTTGCCGTCAATGCTCCTTTCAGCCGACCACCAAAACGTGCACGAATTTTACTAAAAACTATGCGCTCAGCAATTGCATACTTCAGCTTAGGGAGCAGAGTACTTTTTCCCTGGCTTGAAAGCGTTCTTATCTCTGCAGCACTTTCAAGCCCCATGGTAAAGAGCTTTAAGGCCAGTCCACCAGTTTCATTCATCTTTGTCCAGAGACCATCATAAATCTTATTAAAGACCCGAGGTACGGCGATGAGGAATGTCGGCGCCACATTGGCCATATCTTCACTGATAGTAGTCACATCACGAATAAATCCCATGGAGCCACCCATATGGATAAAATTATGTAACTCAGCTGTCTGCCCATATGAGTGAGCCCACGGAAGGATGGAGAGGCTTCGGCTCTTGTTATCGAATTCCGGGTACTTTTTACCACCATCAATTACATTACTGGTGAAATTGCCATGGGACAGCAATACACCCTTAGGGTCACCGGTGGTGCCTGATGTATAAATAAGTACTGCAGTATCTGTAGGTTTTGGAATAATCGATCGGACAGGTATTTTCTGTCCTCTCTGCTCCAACTCTTCCATAGTCCCTGCCCCTGATCCTTTGATCAAGAAAACCTGATCAAGATCAGTCAATTCACCACGCATCTGCTCTATGCTGTCATAAATTGTCTTGTTTGCGACAAAGAGTATTTTAAGACCACTGTCTTTAATGATATGTTGCCAGATCTTGGGAAGCTCTTTTTCATACATGGGGATGAACCTGCCCCCCAGCCCAAATGTAGCAAAGGCCGCCACCGCCCATTCCAGACTGTTATTAGCAATTACACCCACCGCATCACCAGCAGTGACTCCGCACTCTGCTAATCCACCACGCAAATTATCAATCCGCTCACCAACCTCTTTATAACTTACCCAGGTATAGGTGCCATCCTGGTCCGCAGTACCAAATAACGGACGATCAGCATTGCGGGCACAGCTCTGTTCGAACATTTCAACAAGGTTATCCGGTTTTTCATAGGTAAACATGAGAAGTCTCCATTCGAAGGGTGGGAATGGTAAAATATGTACTCGTTATCAGTTACTCACTCGTACTATCCTGGTGTAACACTATATCGTTTACTCTTTGTCTTAGATGTTAGCATACGAACTATTCTTATCACTACACTCCAGCTCCGAAACGTTACCGTAAGCATCTCACCATTCCAACGCAGAGTCCTTGCCTTAACGTTCAGGTGAGACTTTTGAGTAGACGTTTAAACAGCTGCTGCTCTTCATGACTGAAACGGTTCAACATTTCTTCGTTGGCTGCAACCCGAAGTTCTATAAGTTCATCTTTTGCTTCTACTGCTTTTGCTGTGGTATAAATGCGAAAAACCCGCCCATCTTCAGGATCAATTTCTTTTCTGATCCAATCGGAATCAATCATACGGTCGAGCACCCCTGAGAGGGTCGCCTTGTCCATAACAAGTAGCTTACCGAGATCAGCAGCTGTAACTCCTTCTTCAATCCATAATCCTTCTAATACCAGATGTTGCAGGTTAGTCAGGTTATATGGACGCAACTTCGCTTTGAATTGACCATGGGCCTTCTGGTATGCCTTTGCCAGAAGAAAAATAGTACAATCGGGTATATTCTGAAAGCTGCTGCTCATATCACGATCCTTCGCATACAAACAACTTAGGAGAAAATAAATCTCTTGTCAATTACTTTTACGTTCACGTAACCCTGTCACAAATGAACCTAACAGCTTGACCACTCTTTGCGATACGTTGAACGTTAGAGAATTTATACTATAACAGCGGAGTTGGGCGATTTAACAATCTTCAGAGTAACTTTTTATTCAAACCAGCACATATTATATCAAGGAACCGATCAACATAACGTTTATCCCCTTGGTACCTGAATTAACAGGCCATTAAACTTTCAGGATTTAATAGAAGCTGTACCATAGATCTGGAAATCATCTGCTCCAAACTCACACAATACAGTTTCAGTCCGGATGCCCTTCTGCAGCACAATAAAAATTTATCAGAAAGGCACCTGTTTCAGTAAATCTCTGTAGCCCCGGTACGAAAAAATACGGATGGACCATTTTAGCTTTGATAATACTTTGCCTCTACTGCTTTTCATCTTATACTTCAATCAGATAGCCAAACACCCTGACCACAGAATATTTATTAGCCCATGAGAAAAATTATGCCACCACTTCAAAACCTTCAAAGCCGTGGTCTCATCAATGCTGCCGCATTTGTGATCATAGTTGCCGGCATGAAAGCTGCGGGTGTTCTCATTGTTCCTTTCCTTCTTGCCGTTTTCCTTACAGTAACCTGCTTGCCGCTACTCATGTGGCTGGAGAAGCGAGGCGTACCTGATGTATTGAGTCTCCTGCTCATTGTCGCCCTGGTAACAGGGTTATGGATTGTCGGGTTCGTATCACTAGGAACAGCGCTCGCCGGGTTTACACGAGGCCTGCCACAATATCAGGTGCAGCTTCAGACCATTGCCGGAGGAGCCTATAGCTGGTTGAATAGTCATGGTGTTGACATCGACCGGTCAATGCTTGATGGCATATTTGACCCGGGTAAAGCATTGCGATTTGCTGCAGCCACCCTGAACAGCCTTGGAGGAATGTTAAAAGACACGTTTCTTATCGTTTTAATGTTCATCTTTCTTATTTTAGAAGCAGCTGGTGTCCCGGATAAACTTCGTGCAATACAAAACAACAGAGAAGGATCTCTTGATACCTATGATGCTGTGATCAAAGGCATCAACCGTTATCTCGGTCTTAAGCTGGCAACGAGCCTGACGACCGGTGTGCTTATCTTCATCTTTTTACAAATTCAGGGCATTGATTACCCGGTGCTTTGGGGAATACTTGCCTTTATCCTGAACTTTGTTCCCACTGTGGGCTCTCTCATAGCTGCCGTGCCCCCAGTTCTTCTGGCACTGGTTCAGTTTGGCCCAGGATCCGCTATGGTTACAGCAGCAGGTTTTCTTACTGTTAACATCATTATTGGCTCTATTGCCGAACCACGGATCATGGGACGAAGCGTAGGCCTCTCCCCTCTTGTTGTCTTTCTTTCCCTGATTTTCTGGGGCTGGGTTCTTGGTCCAGTTGGGATGCTTCTCTCGGTACCACTCACCATGACCCTGAAAATTGCTCTTGCTGAAAATGCATCAACCCAGTGGATTGCTATCCTTCTGGAATCTAACAAGGCGGTAGGAGAGTACCTGCAGAAAAAAAAGTAGCCCGCAAACAGTACTTAAGTAATCTGATCAGACTCATATAGCAGAATAGTACTCCCAGGCTCTTCGTGGGCTAACCTGACCATAAAACGGGCAACGGATCTCGCCTCAACAGGCCTATACTTTTTTAACGAGCCCAAGAGAAACAGATTCAAAAGCGGAGTAAGCATAATGGCAACTTTTTCCCCAAAACGAAATTCCTGCCTTTCACCAAGGAGCAACGACGGTCTGATTATCCTGAGACACGGGTACTCAAGAAGTTTCAAACTCTCTTCCATTTCTCCTTTGATGCGATTGTAAAACACCTTGGACTCACTATCCGCTCCCATTGCCGAAACAACCAGAAACTGCTGTGCTCCCTGTCGTTTCAAGATCTCAGCAACTCGGATTACTAATGAGTAATCTACATCCCTGAATGCGTGTTGTGAGCCTGCCTTTTTTATAGTCGTTCCAAGACAGCAGAACACATCGTCAGCCTGCAGTTGCCCGCCGACCTGTTCCAGATTTGTGAAGGTGGTAATCACAACCTTTAGTTTTCGATGCGTGTTCAAAAGTGGCTTTCTGACAAGAGCTATAACCTCTGAATAGCTGGCATCAGCCAGAAGAGTCTGCAGACAGTGCCCACCGACCAACCCTGTTGCTCCCACTACAAGCGCTTTACGTGTGGTCATAGGTTTCCTTAAAATAACTCGATTATCGTTTCACACCTGGTGCTATAGCCGCTAATCAAAAAATAGTCGGGTCAGCAACCACGTGGTATCGGGGATCATCTATTTCTTCCACTATGATAGTCTTATACTTTTTACCAGATTTATTAAGAAGCTTTTTACAGTCGGTACTAAGATGTTTCAGGGCTACCTTTTTGCCCTCATTTTCATACCTTTCGACAACAGAGGATATGGCTTCTATACCCGAATAATCTGATACTCGGGATTCGATGAAATCTATCTCTACCCTGTCCGGATCACCTTTCGCATCAAATTTGGAGACGAACATTTTGGTCGAGCCAAAAAATAGAGGTCCCCATATTTCATAGACTTTGGTTCCATCTTCTTTCATCCTCTTTCTGGCCCTGATCCTGGTAGCGCTTTCCCAGGAAAAAACCAGAGCGGACATGATTATTCCTATAAAAACTGCAATGGCCAGATCAAATGCTACTGTCACCCCCGATACGGTGAGTAAAACCAGTGCATCAGATTTGGGAATCTTGTGCATAATTCGTAAGCTCGACCAGGCGAAGGTACCGATAACCACCATGAACATAATACCGGTAAGCGCGGCAATTGGAACCAACTCGATATAACTGGAGCCAAAGAGAATGAAGCAGAGAAGTGCAACTGCCGCCACGATGCCGGAAAGTCGTTCCCGACCACCTGAATTCACGTTGATTATTGACTGGCCGATCATAGCGCATCCCCCCATACCGCCGAACAAGCCCGTAATAATATTAGCTGTTCCCTGGGCAATACACTCTTTGTTGCTGTTGCCACGGGTTTCAGTGATTTCATCGAGCAGATTCAGGGTGAGCAGCGATTCTATCACACCGATACCGGCCAGAATAAATGCATAGGGCAGTATGAACGTAAGTGTTTCGAGATTCCAGGGAATGAGGGTAAATAGTTGCGATTGAAATTCAGGAAGTCCGCCTTTAAGGCCTTCGCCCCCACCATCCCTGATAAACGACCCAACAGTCGCCACATCTAATTTAAAGAACAGGGTAATTGCGGTTACCACAAGAATAGCTGTAAGGCCAGCAGGAATTTTCTCTGTAATTTTAGGAAGAAACACCATTATACCCATGGTTACAGCAACCAAGGCAACCATAGCAAGCAGCTCCGGCCCCTGCAACCAGCTTGCAACACCCCCATCCATAAATTTAAACATGTTGAGCTGAGAGAGGAAAATCACAATGGCAAGGCCGTTGACAAACCCGAGCATGACAGGGTGCGGTACGAGTCGTATAAATTTACCAAGCTGGAATATTCCCGCCATTGCCTGTATCAGGCCCATCAGGATAACCGTCACAAAGAGGTATTGCAGGCCCATATCGGTGACAGGTTCCGCCATAGCGAGACCCATTGCGTTGCCCTCACTGACAAGGGACACCATCACTACAGCAAGGGCCCCTGTGGCACCAGAAATCATTCCTGGACGACCACCAAAAATAGAGGTGATAAGACCGATCATAAAAGCCGCATACAGACCGACCAGTGGATCAACTCCAGCTACAAATGAAAACGCTACTGCTTCCGGCACAAGTGCCAATGCTACTGTAAGACCTGAAGTTATCTCAGTTTTTACACTACTCGCTCTTCTTCTAATTAATTCAACCATACATCTCGCTTTTCATTGTTTATGCAAAAAAAAAGCGGGCATGCACCTCCAGCTGAGGTACATGCCCGCGACAGAAATAATTGTTCCTTTTTTCAAAGGACCGGCATCCTAAATGTTCATCTACGAAATTGCAAGAAGAAAGATGTTTTCTGGTGTTGGTTGTGACAACGACAACCGTATCTCACCAGATTGTTTAATGGCTGTAAATGCTGCTCACAGCCTGCTGTTGTCATACCTCAGGCCAACAGACCATGGCCCGGTAAGAACATGGTCTGTTATTGCTTATGTTACGGAGTTACTGGACCGATTCCGCATTGGCTGTTGCCTCAGCAATGCTATGACCAAATTCAACGCATTGTTCGAGCTGCTGATCATCTGGCACAAAGAGAACACGTAATCCGTCATTTATTCGTGCGATCTTCAGGTCATCCATGGCATCATTCATAACTCTAACAGCTTCTCCTCCCCAACCATAAGAACCAAATGACGCACCAAGCTTGTTCCGTGGCTTCAATCCTTTAATATAATGAAGAAATGCCGCCACACTTGGGATCGTCGAGTTATTTATAGTCGGGCTCCCAAGAACCAGGGTACTTGCGGTGAGGAGCTTCTCCATTATCGCACCCCTATGCCAGGTCTTCAGGTTACATAGCGTAACCGGAACATTCCTTTCTTCAACACCTTGGGCAATAGCATTGGCCATGAGTTCGGTCGCTTTCCATTTTGTGTCATAAATAACCAACACCTCTTTCTCGTTCTGCTGATGGCTCCACCGGCCATATGCCTTGAGAATTACTGAGGGGTCATTTCTCCAGATCAGGCCGTGATCCGGAGCAATCATCTTTAAATCCAACTGCTTCTTCTCAAGAGAGACCAGTAACTTTTTAATCAGAGGCGAGAGCAAGTTCAGATTGTTAGCATAAAAAAACTGTGCTCCCTTCAGCACAAATTCCAGGTCGACTTCATCTTCAAACCGCTCATCTGTGGCCAGATGTTGACCAAATGCATCATTTGAAAAGAGGATGCCATCTTCTCTGACGTATGAAAACATCGAGTCAGGCCAATGCAGCATACGGGTCATAATAAACTCTATGGTACGTTTCCCGAGTGTAAGTGTGTCACCATTTTTGACTACTGCAAACGGCCAGCTTTCATTATGAAAATGGGCAATAATTGCTTTTTTACCCGCGGAGGAACAGAAGATTTTCTCCGGCTGAATGGTCTGAACAATTTCAGTCATACTGCTGGAGTGATCCGGCTCTACATGATTTACAATCAGATAATCAATTTTTTCCGGATCAATAATCGCACGCAGATTCTCCCAGAACTGTTCTCGGTGGGAAAACTTTACTCCGTCCACGAGAGTGATTTTTTCATCAATAATGAGGTAGGCATTATAGCTGGTACCCGCATACCCACTCGAAGCCGGTATTTCTCTGTCAATTGCCCCAACCCAATAGATTCCATTTGCAAGCTGTACATTGCTCATAATTCACCTCGTGTTGTGTGTGTATGTCATATCTATTTTCTGATAATGAGAATCTTTGCATTTTATTTGCAAAGACTATTCCGGGTCGCATGATTTTATCGGCTTTTAAATTACTCTTCATTGCAAGCCGTTAGGGCACATATGGTTCATAGTCGAGACGTTGCACTCTTACAGGGATGGTGCAGCCATGATGCGTTCACGCAACTGCACGTTGCACTAACGCATCATGGCTGCCGTTAAGGATAGCTGTTGAACAGGGATATTTATTAAGGAAAGAAAAACATGGAAAAAGAGTACCAGGACATCACTGTAAATGAAGTGAAGGAATATATGAAAAAACATAGGGAAGATCACTATCAACTCATTGATGTCCGATGGGAAGAAGAATATACAGAGGAGCATCTTCCCGGCTCTGTCCTGATTACCTTAGATGAGCTTGAAGAAAGGATATCTGAGATTTCTCTTGAGAAAGATATCATCTTCTATTGCCTCTCAGGCAGGCGTTCTGTGGCCGCATCGCTACTCATCGGCAGTAATCCCGATTTTTCGGCTAAAATATATAATATGCTCGGCGGTATTTTAGCCTGGGACGGCCAGTGTCTACCGGACATACCCGACATAAAGGTTTTTGGTATCTCTGGCAGCGACGAGGAAATGCTGTATCAGGCAATGAACCTTGAAAAAGGTGCACACATATTTTATGAGCAGGTAGTCGAAAAGCTTCATGATACAGAAGTCATGGACACAATTGCAACGCTTGTGCATGCAGAAGAGGTGCACGCGAAAATGATCTACTCGTTCTGGGAAAAAACCCAGACGAATCCACCTTCCTTTGAAACACTTTACGACTCTCTACCTGGTGACATCCTGGAGGGCGGTAAAACAGTTGAAGAGCTGACAGACAAACTGGCCGGGACAGAAAACCGCTGCAAAGACGTTCTGGAAATGGCTATGATGATAGAATGCTCAGCCTATGACCTCTACAGAACGATGGCACATATGAAGAAAAACACTTCGTTGGAAAAACCATTCCTTCATTTATGCCAGTCTGAAAAATCACATATGCGCCTTGCTATTGAAGCACTTGCAAAGTGTAATTGAAAAATAATGCGACGTGTTCTGTTGAAGGGAGAAGGGGCCGTATGAGGACCACTAAAGTCTCTATCACAATATGCATCTCACAATATGCATCTATATACCGGACTACGTACAGCCCTAAATATTCGTCGCTTGCATCGATCAGTCGAGATCCATCTTTATCTTAAAAGTAGAGCCTTGAGAAATTTTGAGTTTGTATATTAACTGTTGAGCATGAATTTGTTGGAGAAATAGCATCAACTGAGCTGATTAACACTTCTCACACACGGGCACCGTCAGACATACGATTTATCTCTGCACCTCCAGATGGATCGGTTCCTATAAATTCAGTATTACCTTGATATAAAACACTGTTTGTACTCATGGCCACTTTCAGCTCTTATCTAAAACACTATATTGTAGCTCCTCATTCTGCAGCGATTGGATCAGGCTGGAACAGAGGTAAGGACTTCAAGGAAGAGGCTGTGGGGCAATCCTAAACTTTTTCATGTACAAATGTTAGTCGTGAAGGTTTTAATACGTTTCCACCTCATAACGTTGATTACCGTCGATCATTGATCATCTGAGGTTTACGCTGATTTTAGAGCAGAATTCCGTTAAGCAGAGAGGACAATTATGATTTACAAGGTTTTAATCCAATGTGTTGCAACTCTGTTCACTGTTGCTCCTGCAGTTTTTGCTGCGGATTTATCTTGGCCAATCGACTGTAAACCTGGTGATGGGATTTGCTCTGCAAGGATCGGCTATCCAGACATTGATGATAATGGTGTAGCATTCAATTGCGAGAGTCCAGGATACACTGGGCATCAAGGAACTGACATAAGCCTTACATCGTGGGACAAAATGAATGCTGGCGTGTCCGTTTTCGCTGCCGCAGATGGTGAGGTCTTATGGGTTTATGACGGCAAATATGACAGATGTCCAAACCCCGATGAACCTGATTGTCAGCCCCCTCCCAGCAACTGGTTTCAACAAGGGCAGACCAATGGTTATCGTGTTTGCACAGAATTAGGGAATTATTGTAGTTCTGGCACGTGCTGTTGCTACTGGTGTTTTGATGGAGGAAATGTAGTTGTCATCAGGCATACTGACGTTGAAGGCGTATTTGCCAGCCGATATGACCATTTGAAGACAAACTCAATAACCGTTACTGCCGGAGAAATCGTTAAGAAAGGTCAAAAGATTGCGGAGGTTGGTAGTTCAGGACATTCCACCGGACCTCACCTCCACTTCGAAACATGGGGCACAGGCTTCTATGAGCTATCTGAGCCATGGGCTGGAACCTGCGGGCCGAACAAGCTTAGCCCACTGTGGAAAGACAACCCTCCTTGGAAAATTATGGGTTATGGTGATATTAATTATGATGGAGTCATAAACTTGACAGATATCATCATTACTTTAAAAATCGTTACAGAACAAACACCAACTGTTAACATCTCTAGCATTGCTGATGTCAATGATGACGGAATGATTAACACAGCCGAAGCTATTTATATAATGCAGAATTTGACCGCACCATAATCTTGAAACTCATCTGCCCGTAAGTGACCTATGCAGTAGAGGAAGTACAACCAGGACTCGTTCTGCAACGATTGGGTCAAATTGCAGAGAAGAGAGAAGACAGGCTCGAGCACCTCTAAGAAATGGCTGTAATCCGTAACAAGGAGAAAGAGCAGCGGGACTGCCCCTTGTTGATGCTTTCTCAGATATTTTGCTGAGAAACTAGCTGAGTAAAACTTTACTTTCCAATTTAATATTGCTATCCGCATATTGCCTAACAAGTAATACACCTGTATAGTTTCACATATCGTCGAGAATACAGTTTAATGTAATCGCTTGCCAGGCTGATAAGATGTAATTGTATTGCATATCCCATGGGGAGGACAATCGTGAGAAGAGTGCTTTCTAGTATAGTTTTAGGTTCTCTAGTAATTTCTCCATCAATTCTAGTTGCTGCAACTCTCCTTTACGACAATTTTGACGGAACTACTGTCAGTTCTAGTAATTGGCACATTCCAACCTGGGTTTCTTCAACTGATGGAACATTTGTCGGCCGAACTCAATTTAGAGTCACTCAACATTCACCACTCCCTGCTATCAGTGAGGACAAAGCGATTATTACGGTTGAGTCCTATAACCCAACGGGGTTTTCTTTCTACGGCACAGATTTAATCAGTAATCAATCGTTTATAATGGATGAAGGGATCCATGTTACAGTACGTGCTAAAATGGATAATTCCATGCCAGGCGTCGTCGGAGGTATCTTTTTATATGCTCTTAAGCCAGGAAGTACAACCTTGCATGATGAAATTGATTTTGAGCTTCTTACGAATCTAGCTGATCGTGTCCAAACCAACATTTACAGTAATGAACCTCTGGGTATCGGACATCCGGAATTTGTGTCCTATGCTAGTGGATTGATATCTGACTACCACACATATGAAATTAAGTGGCAATCAACCCAAGTATCCTGGATTATAGATGGTAATATTGTGCGGACTGAAACAAACTATGTACCAACTGGCCCAATGGAATTCCACCTCAACATCTGGGTTCCCGGATCAGATTGGGACCAAGCCTATAACGCAAATTTACAACCTACATCAACTGCAAGTTCCAACCAGATTTTTGGTATGAGTGTCGATTATGTTAGTATACAATCTCTTACGCCAATATCGAAATCACCCAACATTGGGCATATCTACCCTCTACTTCTTCTGGGTGATTAAAACACATAGAAATGCACTATACTCGGAACAACTTTTTTATTTTGCACTGATAAGTATCATACTGCCAAAAACGGCGCCTATCTGAAGCAGGCTATCAACTGCTAGTATCGGCCTTAGCTTTAAGTTACCTCTCCACCTCTATCGTTTCATCGGCAAGATAACTCCGCTTCCCCTTGAGATATTCAATACCTTTGACTCTATTTTTCAGGTTATCCAAGGTCTTTGAGTCTATCATCAGTTTTGCTGTGAAATCCTTGAGGCATTCTTCGCACATGGCTACCAAATCCAACACTGTGAGATTTTCAGCATCACTTGCGCACCCAAAGCAAAGGGCATCATTTTTCTCACTGAATATGATCGAATCTGCACTTCCGGCTCCAACATGTTTGCATACAATCCAGACAGGAACCTCACCGTGTCTTTCACATTTTTCTATTTCTGTCATGATGGGTTCCCATTTTGAATAGGCTTTGGTTGATTTGAGGTATCGTTACTGTGACTGCGGTCAATCTTACAATATAGCTATATTAACTTTTGTATCAGTGCAAAGCTGCACTTTATGTTACGAAATTTGTGGACACCTTAAAGCAACAACCATCACCTCTACTCAAACAATTGGCTAGAGAACAGCATCTTCGAAGCTGTAGATTACACCGGCCCATGTTTCCGTCAAAGCATGTCCCTGTTACATAGTGAGAGTGATTAATAGTTTCCATTATTTTCAACCTACCTCACGGAGAAAAAAGAAATTTGGAGGATGTACCAATTAATGCCACCTCGATGTCCAAAATCTCAATTACAGTATGATCTGTCTATTTCAATCTCAGGTAAGTCTGCATGATCTTGGCAAGTATATTGGCCTGTGTTTATATTGTGATCATCTAACCAAGCGTCAATTTCCACATTGTCCCAATTGGCTGCACATAACTCAAGTCGGAATTCTATTTCATTACCAGTGATTGCCACATCTGTATCAGGAGGGTAGTCCCCATATACGCCGGGAAATGGTGTTGTGTAAAACATATACGCGGCACCACCAGATGTTTTACCAACATAAGAGTGCAATATTTGTCCGAATTTATAGCCAAAATCAACATCCAAAGGCCCATTCAAAACATACCGAATATAAATATAACTGGCGTCCTGGGCTATATATACTTTCTGGAGATCCTGTCCCGGAGCATTGTTACAATCTGGGCCATCAGTATCGCTATATGCGATCTCCCCTGCACTCCAGTCTGTAAAATTCCCATCAATCTGAATGGTTTTAACTGGAGGGTAAAAAACAACAGTACTACTACTGTATCCGGCCATATATCCTGCTAACAGAATTTTACCATCAGGAGTTAACCACATCCTAAAGAAGCTTCCAGAGGCATCGACAACCATTTCCCAAACACCTGTAATCTCGCTTCCACTAATTTCTTTTTTAGGTACCCATGTCGACACATTGCCGCCTTCTGTGAGCACCATGTTTGAATTATTGAATGTGACATCGAAGACTACTGTACCTACCGGAGGACCTTCCTCGTCAGGAAAGGTTGTCTGGGTGAAGACAGTTGTAATTTTATTTGATTCATCATCGAATTGGTACGTACCATCTGCACTATATACTGCAGTTACTTTGAGGTTCTCTTGACCGGATTCACCTGAAACAGTGGCCAAAGCGGAGATGGCTTCCTCTAAACCAATTTGATTATCATAACTTACATCACCTAGGACAACTTCAGCCAATGCTTGTTGGATGCATGGAGAGAACAAAAAAGCAGCGAAAAGTATTCCTTGCAAAATCATTCTCATCTCTCTTCTCCTTGTGGGTAGAATAATTGATCTAGAATCATTTAAAGAACGCACCGCTCTAACTTTAGTCCTAATTCGTACACTAACAAAGTGAGGCCTAACGCACAATGATATTGCTGATATCTGCCTAGAAATGTGCATTTCAGCAAACTTAAAGAATACCTGTTTTTTATATCAGCCCTATCAACACTTCAAGCCACTCAGATCAACCCTGTAGACAATCTTTTATATAGGCCATTTCGGCAAACACTCTCCTAATCGATTTCTACCTTCTCATCGATTATCAATGTGCATATAAGCTATTGATATCATGACATATAAAATATTAAGATCAATTAGATATTCACTCTGAACCATAGCAGGGAGTCATCCACAGCAATGCTCTAGGCACTACACAAAAAATATGAATCCTGTGACGTTCAGGACAAACAAGAGATAATGGACAGAGGTCGGATTGAACCAAACACAACGGAAAATAATATCACGACACTTACGCTATGCACACAAACTAACAACCAGAAAACACTGATGTGGTAGGAATTTGATGGACACTTTCTTAAGAGTGAAATAACAATTCTTAAGGAGGTGATTCATGACCAAACGAAGAAGACGTAACTACACAGACGAATTCAAAGGCGAAGCTGTGAAGCTTGTCACAGATCAAGGCTACTCCGTGGCCGAGGCTGCACGAAATCTAGGAGTAAATGCAAATCTGCTCGGTCGCTGGAAGAAGGAAGCAGATCAGTCTGAAAATGAAACCGCATCATCTGGAAGTATGACGACTATGCAAGCAGAAATCAAACACCTTAAAAAAGAAAACAAGCAGCTCAAGATGGACGGAGCATACGGTCCACCGCTGAGAATCCCCCCCGCTGTCTTGTGGCAGGCCTCACTTTCCCTAATACGTAATACATAAAAAGTAACCAGCAATCCTACAAAAGGCACATTGTACCACTATGTAACATTGTGTTTAGATCTCTAGAATGATACCCATAACCACTTGGCTTATTTTTATTCATATTAGTATTGATTGTGACAATAACCTCCCAATGGAGCACGGCTTGCGTAAAGTAATTCTTCTAATCACAATTCTGATGCCTGCAACTTCTAATGCTACATTCACTTGCTCTATGCTAAATGGGGCATATGTCTATTCTCAAGAGTCGCCCCAAGTATACTTGGGATTCTTTGGGAATGGTTATGCATCTGATTCGATAATGAATTCGTACGGTTCTTATGGTAGTTCTTATAGCTCTACGAGTGTAAGAAATGAGTTCGGAACTTATGGCTCTCCTTTTAGCTCTTACAGTGCAAACAATGATTATACGTCGACACCTCCGATTATATACAAAAATGGAGAGCAATTAGGATATCTCACAACTAATGATTATTTGCTCGACAATCTTTCACTGACACTTATTGATTCGGAATGTTCCTTCTCCGCGACAGCACCAGATAAAATGCCCTTAGCTCCTCAAAGCATGAATGCTTCTGATGGGGATTATGCCGATAAGATAGTATTATCATGGAGTCCCGTGACGGGTGCAACCAGCTACACCATCTATTACTCCACCTCACTTGATGGGAATAAATACGCGCTCGCTCCAGTCACATCAACCTCACTTGATGTGACTGGAGCAGTACTTGATCAAATCTACTATTTTTGGCCTCAGGCTAATAATGCTGATGGTTCAGGCCTACTGGGATCGCCAGATAGTGGATACATAACGACACTGACAAATTATACTTTAACTGTTGACCTTACTTCTGCTGTAACTACTGGAAGTGGTAGTGTTGTTAGTACGGGCGACAATTCGATAGATTGTGGAAGTCTTTGCGAAGCAAGCTATCCTGCAGGTACTAAAGTTATACTTACAGCCAATCCAGATGAATCTTCTACATTTTTTATGTGGTCAAGCATTGATTGTGAGGATGGTTTTTACGCCAATCCATGTACATTAACAATGAATGGTGACTTGAGTACCTTAGTAGCATTTGACCTGAAGGGAGATCTAGATGCCGACGGAAATATAGGCGTAGAAGATGCGGTACTCGGTCTGCAAGTTCTCTCTGGAATGTCTCCGAGCAATGTTAATGGCTGGGGCAAACTTAATGATAGTGAACACGTTGGGCTGCCAGAGGTCCTATATATAATGGATGTCCTAGGTAACACCCCATAAAAAGGCTTTGAATATCCTGAGAGAAGTGACTTAGTTGGGGTGAACACCTTTGAGGCTAGACCTGCATTAATACCCGAACTGTCTGTAGAGGCAAACACTTGACATGCACAATGTCATACTCGTACGTCTCCAGTGACATGGTTACCCCCTTAGACAGATCTATACAAATTGGTATAATAAAGGCATAAAAACACTTAGTAGCTAACCATATGGACTGTAGATATATATCTGGTATATTGAACTACTTATTGCATCTTACCGTAAGAATCTATAGTGTTAAATAATGATACATTCCAGAAGCTCTCTATAGCCATCAGATGCTTACCTTCTATTAAACTCATCCGTCACCTCAGAAGGCAACTTGAATGTGTGCATCTCTATAGTTCCCTTATTGGGCCTTCAGAATTGCACACTTTTAGTATTTGTGGGGTCAATCAGAGAGGTCCCAAGTCCTTGAAGCCTATCGAACTTCCAGCGGGTGGCCCATCGTAGTATCCATCTGGCACATAAGAAGGCCCTTGCCCATTGAAGTAATCTGTTAGTGAGATTGGGCATCTCATTCCTCTCTACAGTAGATTAGAATGACAGATTTGGGGTGCTTTAAAGCAAATGTGGGTCTAATGGTTGGCCCAAATAACAAAATCGCAACGGAGGTCGGAATCGAACCGACACGGAGTTGCCCCCGCTGGATTTTGAGTCCAGCACCACCTAGGTTTTACCACCTCGTATATACTAACTTTTTTATAGAGCTATCGCCATTTTGTTCCACTTTTGTTCCATTCTTGATGAAAACACATTTCTTTGGTTCTCTCAAGATTAATCAAAAGCTCTGATATAATACTCCACCTTCACACTCTTTCCCACTACGTCGCAGATATTTTTCATTCACATTTTTTCATTATCGCAATTGCTTTAAGACTTGGGTTCTCGTGACACGCAAACACGTTGGTCGACGATCAGTCAGGAAGTATCTTGGACATGAGATTTACAGAAAACACCTCTCGTTTGAGTAGGTGAGAAAGTTCGTTACCTTCGATTTGGCAATGTTAAGCCTAACGCTAATCTCGCAACATAACCAAAGAAAATTTCATAGCAAATTTCGATTGCTACAGATGAGATTTTCCAAATCGCGGGCTGGTAGGTCGAATCAAATTATGCTGCCATCAACCTGCTTACCTTGGAAAGGAGAAAGGTCCAAAAGATAACGGGTACTTTTTAATTGACCAGTTTTTGTAAAGATACCTTTGCTCACCAGATTTTGTAAATCTCTTGTCGCAGTTGCTGAGGGACATTTTGTTATTGCTCGATAATTTTTTGCGCTGAAGCCACCTTGAAAACCTTCTGGCCCTTCCCGGAATATTCGACTTATCACTTTTAATTGGCGGGGATTAAGGTTCTCTCTATTGGCATCGAAGAACTTTGCTTTGGTAATGATGAAATCAATCTGCCTTATGGTCTGTTTTTGGGCGCTGATAATGGTTCTGCCAAAATATTTAAGCCAGTTTGTTAAGTCGTTTCCTGTACTCTGGGCCGCCAATTCCTCATAATAATCTCTTTTTCTGTCTTCAATCGTTGAAGAAAGAGCTATGAGTGTCGGTTGACCCATATTTTGTGACAATGATTTTTCAACTATTCCCCGTCCGATCCGTCCGTTTCCGTCCTCGAAAGGATGGATTGAAACAAAATAGATATGGGCAATTCCTGCCCGAACCAATGGTGTCAGCGGGGTTTTCCCATTAGGAGCCGACTTTTTAAACCAATCCAAGAATTTTTTCATTTCCTGTGGGACATCTGCAGATGGGGGAGCTTCAAAATGAACTTTTGGTTTGTCGTATCGCCCCGATACAACTTGCATTGGTTCCTTGTGAGTCCGATATTTTCCTATCTCGATGTTTCTTCTGCCGGACATCAACATCTCATGCCAATTGCAAAGAGATTTTTCTGTCAAAGGAGAGTCATAATTGGTGAATATATCTTTCATCATTTCAGCAATACCTGCTTCCGCAGGTTTTACCTTGTGATGACCAGCTATTCCCAATCCAAATTCTCTCCTTATAGAAGATTGCAGGCTTTCTCGGTCTAAAAATTCCCCTTCAATTTCAGACGTCTTAATGGCTTCATTACTTACAAGTTCAACGATTAAATCGTTTTGGTCTTCACGTGAAAGGTGTCTGACAATGCCAAACGAAAAACCGGATTGCCGTGAATATTCTCTTTCGAGTTTCTCGAGTTCATTGTTATCATAGGTGAAATTTCCCCAATCATCTTTTTGCCAATTCCATTTTCTATGAACCATGATCTATAAAACCTCCTTTTATAGATCATACTACACTATATTCCGATCTATAAAATGCATTTTTTTAGATCATAAAGCACAAAACAAGAAAAATTGTGGGCTTAAGAACGAGGGGCATTGTGATAGCCAGTAATGCTGAAAAATTTTCGGCGAGATAAGAAGGCTCAGTTCTCAGAGCAAGATATTTCCCCAAAATACCTGATGTTGTAATTCATTCAATCCAATATGTTACTTAGCAAGGTTCAGCGGCTGTAGGTCTATGCAAATTCCTTGTTTTTGATATGACGTATTTTCCCTCCTCTATGAAGCCACTCGTAAACGAAGCAACTACCGATTGAAGCTTACCAAAGACAATGTGATTTCTGTAATTGTTCCTTGAACTTAACATTGCCAAATCGAAGGTAATATATTTTGTCACCGACTCAAACGAGAGGTGTTTCCTGTAAATCTATAACCAGAGGAGCTAAGGATGACAGATAGAAAACCTCAGATAGAGCTTCGAGATTTATTTGCTTAGGAAATTTCCCTTTCTTGATTAGCTCATAGATTTGAGACCGTGATATTCCGGTAAGATTTTTCACCTCTGGCAGTCGTATAATTCTACTATTCACTGTCATGGCATTATCTCCTTGGTGGTGAATCTATTTACTCTTTGCCTTGTCCAAGTTTACCTATTTTATCGATGGCTACCAACTTATGGTCATGAAGCAAATGAGTGTAACGCTGCACCATCTGCAAAGTTCTGTGGCCTAAAATATCAGCGAGAGTACGAATATCAACTCCGGCCATGATCAAGTGACTGGCAGCAGTGTGACGGAGGTCGTGCATATATATGTCAGGTAGTCCGGCCCGTTTTTTGGCAGCATCAAAGGCTTCCCTGAATTTTATTCCTGGCCTCGCTTTGACTCTATCTGACTGTAGTTGCCCCTCGTTTAAGAAGACCATGTTCTCATCACGTCCTCCAGTGAGTTCTCTCAAGCTAGATAATTCGGCAACAAGCCCCTTGGTTAAAGGAACCCAGCGGGGATCTTTATTTTTAGTATCAGACAGATAAGCTACTCGTTTCTTGAAATTAATTTGTCGCCAATACAAACCAGCTGCTTCAGATGCCCGCATCCCAGTATGTAAAAGTGTTAAAATATAAAAGTAGAGACTCTTGTTTCTTGCTTTACGACAAGCTTCCAGCAATTTTGTGGCTTCCTCTTCTGTCAAAAAGCGGGTCCTCCCACAAGGTGGAGCAGGCCGCTCTATCCCGGACACCGGATTTTCAACAGGAATTCCCCATTCTTTTTTAGCTTTGGTGAAAAGATGTGAGAGTAAAGCCAGCTCTTGTCGAACTGAATAGGCTGAGACCTCTTTCAGCCTAGTATCCCGGTATTGCGCCACAATAGCTGTAGAAATGGAACCGAACGGTGTTTCTGTTCCAATTACCTCTACGAGTCTAGCCGCAGATGCCTTCTCTCGCATATGTGTAGTAATTGCCTTATGGTGCCGGAGGTCGGAATCGAACCGACACGGAGTTGCCCCCGCTGGATTTTGAGTCCAGTGCGTCTACCAGTTTCACCACTCCGGCGTAGAGGTTGTTTATACCGTACTTTTTCTATACCAGTCAAGTAGAAAGCTACGTTTATCGCGTTTCCTCGTTTGTTTCCAGAAAGATGGAGCGTAGCTGATAGAAATAGTCCGCTGCAGACCAGATGGCGAGAGCCAAAGAACCGTAAATCAGCAAGCGCCCTATCTCATACTGGTAGGGTATCGGTAAAACCCCAAGTGGGAAGATAAGAAAACCTATACCAAAGTATTGTAAGTTACTTTTATGCTTTCCGATTTTCCCTGCTGCGACTACCTTCCCCGTAGTAGCTGCAAGGCCTCTGAAGCCGGTAATAATAATCTCGCGGCAGATGATAAGCAGACAGACCCAGGCCGCAATCTTACCAAGCGGGATGAGCATGATAAGCATAGTTGTCACCAGTACCTTATCAGCAAGCGGGTCCATCAGTTTGCCAAGTACGGTGATAATTTGATACCTGCGGGCTACCCAGCCATCAACAAAGTCGGTAATTGCTGCAAAGATAAAAACTAGAAAACAGATCATCTCTACAGTTCTGGTCTGCTCAATCGAAAAGAGAAGTATAAGCACCGGCACCAGAGCAAATCTGACAGCAGTAAGAATATTAGGTACGTGCTTCACATCCATAATGGTTGCCGCTCGGCGTAAAGAAAAAAACGTTCTGGTCGTTTAAGTGCAACATACTCAGACTTAACCGTTCTTTTGGTAGCTACGATAATACTCCAACACCTTGATGACGTAATCTTGGGTCTCAGAATAACTAGGTATGCCTTTGGCACGTTTAACCGCACCGGGGCCAGCATTATAGGCTGCAAGTGATAATTTGAGATTACCGTTAAAGGTATCGAGCATTTGACGCAGGTACCGTGTACCTCCATCTATGTTTTGGAGGGCATCAAAAGGATTTCGCACCTGAAGATCACGGGCGGTTCCAGGCATTAGCTGCATCAAGCCCTGGGCACCTTTTTCTGAAATGGCAAAAATATCAAAATCTGATTCAGTTCTGATAACTGCTTTAATGAGGTGAGGGTCAACATTGTATCTGACACCAACAAACTGGATATATTCATCTAGTGAAGATGTACGGCGAGTTCTGGTAGGTGTTATAGATGTGGCAAATCGTGGTCGTTCGACGTGTTCTTTACAATCACCAGTTGATGGCACATTGGTAAAGCTGAGGGAACCGTTTGCCCCTCTGCAGACATACAAATCCCCTGCCATGGTATAACTGGCTATCGGCAGCATAAAAAACAGTGCCAGAAAGAAAACGAGATATGGTCTGTAGGTATTATTCAAATACTACCCCCAGGTAAATGGCAGCTGAGTGACAGATAAACCACCACTCAGCTGCTGCGGTATTACTTAGTGCGTTTTTCCCAGTCTGCCAGGAACTGCTCCATACCTTTATCGGTAAGAGGATGCTTGGCAAGCTGCTCAATAACCTTGAGCGGGATAGTGGCTATATCGGCACCAAGAAGAGCAGAATCCAGCACATGTTGAGGGCTGCGCACGGAAGCAACGATGATCTCGCTCTGGTAGCCGTAGTTATCGTAAACGGTGACGATATCGCTAATAAGATCCATTCCGGATACACCAATATCATCAAGGCGACCAACAAATGGGCTTACATACGTAGCACCGGCTTTTGCAGCCAGGAGTGCCTGAGCAGCGGAAAATACCAGAGTAACGTTTGTTTTGATGCCTTCGGCTGTAAGTTTTTTCACAGCCTTGATACCTTCCATGATCATCGGTACCTTGATAACGATCTTCTCGTCAATCTTGGCAAGCTCTTTTGCTTCGGCAATCATGCCAGGAGCATCGAGGCTGACAACCTCAGCACTTACTGGTCCGTCTACGATCTTACAGATATTAGTAATGATCTCAACAAACGGTGCACTCTCTTTGGCAATAAGTGATGGATTAGTGGTAACGCCATCCACCATTCCCATCTCGACACCTTTCTTGATTTCATCTATGTTCGCTGTATCGATGAAAAATTTCATCAGTTTTCTCCTTCTTGGGCAATAAAAGTATTACAGCACTCTTCACTACAGAAATAGACCATCGATCCGCGATGTTGCAGATGAATTGCCTGCTTTTGGGGAACAAGGCTGTGACATATGGGATCTTCTACCAGTACATCCTGAACCGGCTTCTCCGATTCGGAATCTGGTGTCTGATTATTTTCCCTGTTATTTTTCTTACGACCACCTGTAATCAGTCGAAAACCGATATACAGGAGTATGCCAATAATTACAATGCGTAGAGGGCTCAAATAACCACTCCTTCACTCAGCCGGAAGAGAACCCGTCTGAAAAGCTGTACTGATTTGTACCAGATACAGGATAATGTGCAACTCATCGAAAAACACAACCTTAGTGTCATTTTACCCAAATATCTCATTTAGCCAAATAGTTTCGACTTAAGCCTGGCCATCTCGCGGCTGTTGATTCGGTGAAGAGTGCACGAAACAACCTCATATGACAGCCCTTTTTAGCTGACCCAGGTAGATTTACTGATTTCTTGTTTTCGCTCCTCACCTGTACCCATGCGTTCTAGAAGGCGTGTCTCCATCTCCAGAGCACTGCGGGCTCTCTTTGCATCAACAAAGTCGGGAGCAATTTCTGCAAGGGGAGCCAGCACGAACAATCGATCATGAATGTGAGGGTGGGGAACAACGAGGTCGGGCTCATCCATCTGGGTTTCCCCATAATAGAGGAGATCAAGATCTATGGTGCGATCCTGATAGCCAAACGCCTGCCCGTCACGGACTCGACCCAGACTCGCTTCAACCGCCATCAGCTTCGCCAGCATCTCCAGAGGAGTGAGGGATGTTCGCAGCTCCCCCACAGCATTGGTGAACCAGTGCTGGCTGTGCATATCCACCGGAGCCGAAACATAGGGGCTCGACAGTTGCACACAATGGATATTCGGATCCTGTTCCAGGAGATCCCAAGCTGCAAGCAGGGTTTCAGGGCTGTTTCCCAGATTTGAACCCATACCGACAAAAACACGGGCAGTTTCGTCTGCTATCATTGTATCCATCTCCAACCGTTGTTACAGGTCATGCAACCCAAGAACATCAAACATGGAATGGATGCCATTATCCTTGCCAACTACCCAGGCTGCGGCGGTTGCCGCTCCTTTGGCAAAGTGATCTCGACTGTGCGCCCTGTGAGTAAGTTCGATACGCTCACCAGGACCTGCAAAATAGACTGTATGCTCACCGACGATATCCGCAGCCCTGATGGTGGAGATACCAATCTCTTCTGATTTTCGCTCACCAATGATACCGTTACGCTCAAAAACACCAACTTCAGAGAGCTTTCTGTTAACCCCTTCGGCTGCCATCTCCCCAAGCTTCAATGCGGTACCGCTCGGAGCATCTTTCTTTTTATTGTGATGGGCCTCGATGATCTCTATATCAAAATCGTCACCAAGAATGGCTGCAGTTTTTTTCACCAGCTTAAACAACACATTCACACAGACAGACATGTTTGGTGCCTGCACGCAGGGGAAACTTTTTGCCAACTCCGCCAGCTCGGCCAGGTTCTCATCGCTGAGGCCTGTGGTCCCGATAACCATGGCGGTATTATGTGCTGCTGCAATACGCGCAAAACTCATGGTGGCGGCATGAAACGTGAAATCGATAATAACATCACCCTTATCGACCACCGATTCCAGACCCTCCTCAACGAGCACCCCGTTTTTCTCACCAAAAACAATCTCGCCGATATCCCTGCCAATATATGGACTGCCCTGAACCTCAAATGCGGCAGCGTAATTCAGCTGCGGGTGACTTTGTACCATATGGGCAATACGTTGCCCCATCCTGCCGGCTGCTCCGGCTATGATGACGTTGATCATGTTATCTATCTCCACTTCTTGAATACGATTCCTGAAACCACCAGTGTAGCACCGAAATTCAGTTCGTGCTTTTTGGGATACCAATGTAGAAGATACATATCCCGTTTATCGGGTCTAGATCATCTCCAACCGACTCATCGTAGCCTTCAGTCTCTTCATGGTAATCTCATCCACTGGGGTGATTGGCAGTCTCACTTCTGCATCTCTGAGGATGTTCATAAGTTGCAGCCCCTGCTTGGCCGGAGCCGGACTTGGGCAGGAAAACATGCACTTCATCAGTGGAAAAAGTTTGTAGTGCAGTTCGTTGGCTTTAGCGACATCACCACTAAGTGCTGCCTCAATCATTTGTGTCATACCTGCAGGGTGCATGTTGGAAACGACAGAAATAACACCCTTGCCACCCACAAAAACTGTTGGCATGGAAGTGAAGTCATCACCGGAAAGGAGAATGAAATCACTTGGGCACTTCCGGATAACATCACTTATCTGTTCCAGGCTGCCACAGGCCTCTTTGATACCAATGATATTTTCGATCTCAGAAAGACGCGCCACAGTCTCAGGGGCAATATTCACAACTGTTCGACCCGGAACGTTATAGAGAAACATGGGGATATCAACAGCGGCAGTAATTGCCTTGAAGTGTTGATATATACCTTCCTGGCTCGGCTTATTGTAATAGGGCGCAACAGAGAGCACCGCGTCCGCACCACTCTCTTTAGCACTTTCCGTAAACTCGATGGCCTCAAGGGTATTGTTTGCGCCGGTCCCTGCAATGACCGGAACCCGTCCAGCCACTGTTTTCACTGCCAGTTCAACCACCCGTTTATGCTCGTCAAAACCAAGAGTTGCGGATTCACCGGTGGTACCGCAAGGTACTAAACCGTGAATACCGTTTTTAATTTGAAACTCTATCAGATCCACAAACCCCTGCTCGTCGACCTTGCCATCGATAAACGGTGTTACGATTGCTGTGAGCGCTCCGTGAAACTGTTTCATGACTCCTCCTGGTATTTCTCTTGTGTTTATCTGGGCCCAAACGGTTAGCGCTACATTTAAAGCAGCGATTCAGCCGTAAGGTTTCCCGAGTATATTAATCTGGCCGGACCTTGCAGATACACTTTCTGCGCATCCGGACCTTCTTGCATGTCAAAAAAAATTGTCAATCTGTCACCACCGGAAGTCTGCACTTCAACCGGAGAGCTCAATCCTTTATGGATAGAAGCCATTATGGCTGAAGCCACCGCCCCGGTACCGCAAGCCCTGGTTTCCTCTTCCACACCCCGCTCATAGGTTCGGGAAAGGATGCTATTCCCCCCCAGCAGTCGCACAAAGTTAGCGTTCGTCCCAGCTTCAAACTGTTCATCAAAACGTATCTTCCTTCCCCATTTTTTCACAGGGACATCGCTCGTGTCCACAAAAATAACTGCATGGGGTACTCCGGTGTTCACAAAACTCATCTCGTGGGATTCGCCATCAAGGTCAATCTGCATGTTAAAGCGAAAATCATGGGGCGGAGTAAGCTGGATGCGTACGTTCTCGTCCTCATCGGTAATCTCAGCTTCGATGCAGCCGGCAATAGTCTCAAAACGCATAGCTTTTCCGGCAATGCCATGCCGGTAAGCAAAACGGGCCGCACAGCGTGAGCCGTTACCACACATTTCCGCAACTGAACCGTCAGCGTTATAAAACTGCCACCGAAAATCCGCCACCTCAGAGTTTTCTATAAAAATAAGACCATCAGCGCCCACAGAAAACATTCTGCGACAGACCTGTCGTGCAAGAATCGCCTGCTCACTCTGGGGCACGATCAGCTCACGGTTATCAATGATAATGAAATCATTGCCGGTTCCACTCATTTTCTCAAAAGCTATTGGGAATCGCAATGTCATTTGTTCTCTCCTCCAGTCAACTACACCTGTAACTGTGTCCTCAATACAAGAAACCCTCCAGTCAGAAACGGGACGACTGAAGGGCCAAAATCTCAGTTTTTTGCATGCACACCAGTTAACTCAAGACTACGCAATAGCAGCGGGCCTGGCAGAGTTCGTTACCCGATCAATACCTTGGGGTTGCCTCCCGGGATCTGTCACTTTCGTTAGGAGGCTTCACGCTGTCAAATGCTGTTACCCTATAATAATAGAGTTCGTCATCTTTAACCTTGGAATCTATAAAGGTCGTATTCGGAATTTTAACTGTGCCAACGTGTTTAAAGGTCGAACTGTCTGCTATCCGGCGATAAATTTTATAGCCTGCCGTATCTGCGGCTGGTGACGCGTCCCAGACTACCCGGATGCCGCTTCCCGTCTCAAAGACCAGAACGTTCTCTGGTGCTGGTGGAGGTGTAGTGTCTAAAGGAGTAACTGTAACATCATTACTGACATCACCATACACCAGATCCTCTCCAAAACGGAGTACCGACTGCACCTGATAAAAGTACGTTTTACCGTTCGTAACTTTACCATCGGTGTACCTTGTGGTTTCCACCGGCGCTCCGGTTTTTGCATAGCTCGTTCCATCGTTACTGCGCAACACCTGGTAGAGAACATCTGTAGTTACAGGCTCTCCATCATTACGTGTAGTTACAGGATTCCATCGAAGCTTTACGTTTGAATCCTTGGCAGAGGCAGAAAGATCTGTCGGAGCGGCGGGCGGAACATGCCAGATAAACGTGATGATATTTGAGTCAGCACTTTGCGCCCACCAGCCAGTTTGAGACTTTACTTTAAAAAAATACTTATATCCGGGACGTAACATATCGTATTCATACGATGCTACACGGCGTTTCCCATCAACCACAGTCTGCCCACCATCCACTTCAATCGGATCAACAAAAGGAACTGGGCAGGTAGGGCAGTACTCATCCATCTCTATTTCTGCAGGATAGAGGTTAAACCGAGACACCTCTGTGATATCTGTACCTTTGATGGTCTCGAGAGGATATGACCAGGTCATCCGTACCAGATCATCCGCGACAGTAAAGCGCAGATCGTCTATTGCGTTTGGTACCACGGACTTTGGAGGAACCGGTGGAGTCTTGACACCACAGCCACCGCTGATCAGGAGGCTTGCCCCAAGGAACACAGCCCCTGCGACCCAGACTCCACGAGCAGACCTCATACTGATATCCCCATAAGCTGTTCCGCCTTGGCCAGTGCCTCTTCAACCCTTGCCAGGCCTGTCCCCCCGGTTGAGATTCGACTGTTCACAGAACCATCAACAGTCAGTACTTCAAAAACATCTTTATCGATTGCTGGTGAAAATTGCTTCATCTCCTCAACTGTAAGAGCATCAAGCTCACACCCCTTATCGAGACAATAGGCAACAGCCCGACCAACGATACCGTGAGCTTCACGGAACGGCACATCTTTTAACACCAGGTAATCAGCCAGATCTGTGGCAGTAATAAAGCCGGTCTTTGTTGCCTGCTCCATGGTTTCTGTTTTGAACTTCAGGTTTTCAAGCAGTTCAGCCATGATTGCCACGGAAGCGGTAACCGTATCGACCGTATCAAAAACCGGCTCCTTATCTTCCTGCAGGTCTCGGTTATACGTGAGCGGCAAACCTTTGACCAAGGTGATAAGACTCATCAAACTACCAGTTACCCGACCTGATTTACCACGGATAAGCTCTGGAATATCAGGATTCTTTTTTTGCGGCATAATCGACGAGCCAGTACAGAACTTGTCGGCTATCTCCACAAAGCTGAACTCACTCGATGACCAGAGCACCAGCTCTTCTGAAAGCCTTGAGAGATGGAGCTGAATCATGGTGCAGCTACTGACGAACTCAATGGCAAAATCACGATCGCCGGAAGTGTCCATGGAGTTGGCGGTAACACCATCAAAACCAAGCGCCTCAGCTACCATCTCCCGGTCAATAGGCAAACCGGTACCCGCCATGGCTGCACAACCAAGAGGCGATAAATTTAGGCGTTTCCGACAATCGAGGATGCGCTCTTTATCCCGGCCGAACATCTCATAATAGGCCAGCATATGATGTGCGATCTGTACCGGCTGGGCTCGCTGCAGATGAGTATAACCCGGCATAACATAGCCAATATATTTTCTGCCCAGAAGTACAAAGGCACGGCGAATAGCATCAAGCAAATCAGCCATGATATCGCACTGATCACGCAGATACATCTTGAAATCAAGAGCTATCTGATCGTTACGGGAACGAGCGCTGTGCAGCTTTGCACCTGCAGGGCCGATACGATCCACCAGAGCCTTTTCAATATTCATATGAATATCTTCAAGCTCACGCTTATACTCAAAAGTTCCCGCCTCGATATCGTTCTGAATAGAGGTTAGCCCGTCAATAATTGCTGTCAGCTCCTCTTTCGACAATATTCCCTGCGTAGAGAGCATGGTTGCATGGGCCTTACTGCCGGCGATATCGTACTTGTACAGCCGTGAGTCATAATGAATGGAGGCGGTAAATGCCTCCACAGAACTGGCTGTACCTTCGGCAAACCTGCCGCCCCAGAGCTTTTCGGAACCGCTTTTTTTCTGCTTTGTCATGGCCTTTACTTGTTGTTCATGGCCTGAATTCTCAGGCGAAGTCCGTTAAGACGGATAAAACCAGTGGCATCACCCTGATCGTAGACGTTGTCCTCTTCAAATGTGGCAAAACTCTCCTGATAAAGTGACTGATCAGATTTGCGGCCAACGGTAATACAGTTTCCTTTGTACAACTTCATACGCACAGTGCCGTTAACTGTTTTCTGAGCGGCATCCATGGTGGTCTGCAGTAATTCTCGCTCGGGTGAAAACCAGAAACCGTTGTATATCAGTTCAGCATAACGGGGAATAAGCGAGTCACGGATCTTCATGACCTCACGGTCAAGGGTGATTGCTTCAAGTCCTCGGTGTGCTTCACGTAAAAGGGTTCCACCAGGGGTCTCATAAACGCCGCGGGATTTCATCCCGACGAAGCGATTCTCAACCAGATCAAGGCGTCCGATGCCATTGGCGCCTGCAATCTTGTTCAGCTTGGTGAAGAGTTCCAACGGTTCCATGGAGACGCCATCAATAGCTGTCGGATCACCATTTGCAAACTCAATCTCGATATAGGTGGGGGTATCTGGCGCGTTCTCAGGAGAGACCGTCATTTTAAACATATCCTCATCCGGCTCATTCCACGGATCTTCAAGGATGCCACCTTCAAAACTTATGTGCAGCAGGTTTTCATCGCAGCTGTAAGGGTTTTTCTTGGTCGTCGGAATCGGGATGTTATGCTTTTGCGCGAACTCCACGAGTTTAGTCCGGGAGGTAAGATCCCAGGTACGCCACGGCGCGACAATTTTCAGCTTTGGATCAAGACCAATATACCCCAGCTCAAAACGTACCTGATCATTGCCCTTACCGGTAGCACCATGGCTCACCGCATCGGCACCCTCTTCGTGAGCGATGCGAACCTGCTCTTTGGCAATCAGCGGACGAGCAAGGGAAGTACCAAGCAGATACGAACCTTCATAGATGGCGTTGGCGCGGAATGCAGGGAAAATATAATCCTCTACGAACTCCTTTTTCAGATCGGAGATAACAACCTTTTCTGCACCTGTTGCAAGCCCTTTTGCTTTAACCGCTTCCCAGTCCTCTTCCTGCCCGATATTGGCAGAGTAGGCAACAACTGAACATTTGTACTCTTCAGCCAACCATTTCAGAATTACTGAAGTATCAAGGCCACCGGAGTAGGCGAGCACTATTTTATTCACATCCATCTTCAAACCTCTAAATATAGTAGAACTACTGGTGTTAGTTATATTTCAAAACACAAATACGATGGAGACAGCCCTCTAATATTAAGATGCCATCAACATAATTTCCAGTATCGCCTTGTGTATGTGCATCTTGTTTTCCGCCTGATCCCACACAACGCTCTGTGCAGACTCCAGCACTTCCTCGGTAATTTCTTCTTCACGGTGAGCTGGCAGGCAATGCATAACAATGGCATCAGCCGGAGCATGTTTCAGGAGCTCGGCATTAACCTGATACGCAGCAAAACGCTTGAGGCGTTCATCCTGCTCACCTTCATCCCCCATCGAGGCCCAGACATCCACATTGATCACATCGGCGTTCTTCACTGCCTCTTTAGGGTCACGAACAAGGGTAATCGGTTTGATCGCCTCTTTTTTGGCAGTAGCCAGAATTTCCGGATTAGGATCATACCCTTCCGGGCATGCCAGGGTAAGGGTGAAACCAAGCTTAGCCGCAGCCTGAATCCAGGAATTTGCCATATTATTGCCATCACCAACCCAGGCAATATTGAGGTTCTCCAGATCACCTTTCTGCTCAATGACAGTCATCACATCACTCAGCACCTGGCAGGGATGGTGAAGATTTGTCAGCGCATTGATCACCGGTACCTTGGAATAATTTGCCAGCTCATCAACGACTTCCTGGCCAAAGGTACGCACTACCATACCATCTACGTAGCGGTCCATTACCCGCGCCATGTCTTTCAACGGTTCAGAACGGGCCAGCTGGGTGTCACGGTTTGACAGGAAAATCACCTGACCACCCAAACCATACATGGCTGCCTCAAATGAGACCCTGGTACGTGTGGACGGTTTTTCAAAGATCAGGGCCACAGTCTTGCCAACCAGGTGCTGATGAATAACACCTTCGGCCTTCTCTTTTTTCAAGACAATTGCCCGATCGATAAAACCAAGGAGTTCTTCCTTGGTAAATTCCTGTAATTCTCGTAAATGTTTTGGCATGGTATCCACCTGTATAGCAACCGAAAAACCGGGATCGAAAGATTAATGGACAACGTTGAAGGGTATTGAATTCGAGCCGGTCTGCGGGAAATTACTTCCCTCCACGCCATTACACCTTCTGTAGGCTGAAGAGAAAAGAAGTATCATTACATAAAAACGTGAGGATTTGCAAAGATTTTCCCGAGCTATTACACCCTTCCGGTAGCTTTCTCTGTTATGCAAATTCCTTCAGAGTTTCTTCCAGCTTTACAACCAGCTGGTCGATCTCATCCCTGGTTACGATAAGCGGCGGCACAAACCTGAGGGCAGCAGCCCCGGCAAAGTTAATGATACAACCTTTAGCCAACATCCTGTTGACGATATCCGTGCCCAACTCCACACCACGTGCAGTCAGTACTAATCCCAACATCATACCACGCCCTCTGACACCACTGACAAGACCGGGATAACGGCTCACAAAACTCTGTAGCTTCTTCTGAAAGTAGTCGCTTTTTGCAAGAACCTCCGGAAAAAAATCCTTTTTCAGCATGACTTTCAATGTCGCCACTGCAGCGGCACAGGCCACCGGGTTACCACCAAAAGTGGAGGCATGCGTCCCTGGCACCAGTGCTTCGGCAATTTGGGCCGTGGTCATCATGGCACCAATTGGCATCCCGTTACCCAGCCCTTTAGCGGAAGTCATGATATCTGGTACAACCCCCAGCTGCTGGTAGGCAAATAGAGAGCCTGTGCGACCAATGCCGGTCTGCACCTCATCAAAAATGAGCAACAGGCCATGCTTGTCACAAAGGTCACGAATCCCCTGCAAATAGTCTTTTTCCAATGGGCGTACACCGCTTTCGCCCTGCACCGGCTCACAGAGAATGGCACATGTGGTATCATCAATCAGCGCTTCGATAGCTGCAAGGTCGTTAAAAGGAGCATGGGCAAAACCATCAGGAAGCGGTTCAAAGCCTTGGTGAAATTTAGGCTGACCAGTTGCTGCCACAGTAGCAAGGGTTCGGCCATGGAAAGAACCGTCCAGCGAAATAATTTGGTATTTGCCTTTACCGCTATAAATTCTGGCCAGTTTAATAGCAGCTTCGTTGGCCTCGGCACCGCTGTTTGCCATAAACACCTTTTCGGCAAAGGTGTTAGCAACCAGCAGCTCGGCAAGCTCCGTCTGCGGGGCGGTATAGTAGAGATTGGAAACATGGACCAGCTCAGCTGCCTGGCGACAAATCGCCTCCGTCACCGCCGGGTGACAATGGCCAAGACTGGCCACGGCAATTCCAGCAAGAAAGTCAAGATACTCACGACCGTCGGCATCCACCAGCTTACACCCATCACCCTTGACCATAGCCACAGGGTATCGTGCATAATTCCCTATAAATACCCGGTTACCCTTCTCCTGCCATTCGTTGTTTCCAGTTCCCATCAATATATCTCCGTTCCAACCCCATCCCGGGTAAACATTTCCAGCAGGATGGAATGTTCCACCCGGCCATCAACAATATAGGTTTTACCAACTCCCATCTTCAGCGCACTCTCGCAACAGCGGACTTTCGGTATCATGCCACCGGCTACAGTCCCGTCCTCGATGAGCGGCTCCAGCTCCGATTGCGACAGGCTCTGGATAAGATTCCCGTCTTTACCATTTACGCCTGGAACATCGGTCAATAAAATCAGCTTTTCCGCTTTCAGCTCTCCAGCAATGGCTCCTGCCACCAAGTCGGCATTAATGTTAAAGGCCTGACCATCCTCACCGACACCTACTGGAGCAATGACCGGGATAAAATCACCTTTGTATAAAATCTCAAGCAGGCTAGCATTGATTTTTGTAACCTGCCCGACCCGACCAAGATCAATCAGCTCTGGTGGTTTATTCTCAAGCTCTTCGCTGTTCTTTTTGGCATTCATCTTCAGCTTCTGAGCACAAACCAGATCACCATCACGGCCGGAAAGCCCCACCGCTTTGCCTCCGCAGTGATTAATAAGCCCCACAATTTCTTTATTCACTTTGCCAACCAGCACCATCTCGACCACATCCATGGTCTCACCATCCGTCACGCGCATACCCTGTACATAACTCGGTTTAATATCCAGCCGGTCAAGAAAGCGGTTTATCTGCGGCCCACCACCATGGACAATGACAGGATTGATACCTATTTGTTTCAAAAGGATGACATCGAGCGCGAACTGCCTTTTGAGATGCTCATCAACCATGGCATGACCACCATATTTGATCACCACAGTTTTATGTCGGAACTCCTGCATATACGGCAGGGACTCAATCAGGACCTTGGCCCTTTCTATACTTTCCTTCATAATCGTATCCACGGCTGCAGTCCGCAAGGCGCAATCAGCCTGCTGTTGAAATTGAGGTAAGGTGCCAGCCCAGAGTTATCAGGCGGACACCGATTCATTTAAAATGATGTAACAGAGAGAAGGTCTTGCTGAAAACAGCTACATATTGTACTGACTTGCAAAACGCAAGTAAAGTACTCTCTATTACATGAAGAAAGTCTGGCTGAACTATGGTTCGCACAGCCTTAAAAAACGACAGTAAATATATCTATTACGATGGGTCTTAACACCTTTGCTTTACTTTTCGCAACCTATAAGATACCATGGGTCCGGTAATTGCATAGGATTCATCTTCACACCGGTTGACAGACGGAGAACAACCATGAATAGACTGTTTCAACAGACATATACACTTGTTTTTGCAGTGCTCATTACCCTCACCTTCAGCTTTACCAGTTCAGTTCAGGCTGAAGATTCGCCTATCAGGGTAGAAGCCGACCACATGACTTCAACGGAAAAAGACAGCTCTGTTATCTTTACCGGTGAAGTTGATGCCCGTCAGGATGATGTTCGTATTCGCTCAGACAAGATGACCGTTTTTTATACTGAAAAAGCCAAAGAGAGTACTGAGGCCAAAGTGAGCCAGAAAGTTGAGAAACTTGTATGTAATGGCAATGTTGAGATTACCAGAAACGACTGGCTTGGCACCTCAAAGGATATGGTCTACCTTTCTAAAGAGCGTCAATTTATTCTGATTGGTGATGCCAAAGCCTGGCAGGGACAGAACATGGTCAGTGGCGACAAAATCATCTATTACATTGACGAGGGTCGCTCAGAGGTTGTAGCAGATCGTACCTCTGCAACCATCGGCTCTAACGGCAAGAAAGACAAATCGAAAAAACGGGTCAACATGACCATACTCCAGAAGTAAGAAGACCTTTTCCTTCATAAAGGAATACGCAGGTATTGAATGGCACTGCTAGAAACACGAAATATCGTCAAACGTTACGGCAAGCGGACAGTTGTTGACGGCGTAAGTCTCCAGGTACAAACAGGAGTGGTCGTTGGACTTCTCGGGCCAAATGGTGCTGGTAAAACTACCTCTTTTTATTCGATTGCAGGTTTTGTTCGCCCAAACAAAGGCAGCATTCTACTTGATGGTGAAGTAATCACCAAGCTGCCCATCCATAAACGGGCGTTGAAAGGAATTTCCTATCTGGCTCAGGAACCATCGGTTTTCAAGAAACTGACAGTCGAAGAAAATGTCAGAATCATATTGGAACCATTAGGCTTAAGTAAAAAAGAGATCAACAGCAGAATAGATGAGTTGATGGCAACCCTGAAAATCGAGTATCTTCGTAATAATCTGGGGCACGCTTTATCAGGTGGCGAACGACGAAGAGTTGAGATTATGCGAGCTCTAGCCACCAAGCCTCAATTTATTCTACTGGATGAACCATTTGCCGGGATCGACCCTCTGGCTGTAGGAGAACTGCAGAAACTTATTTACAGTCTGAAAGATCTGGGGCTGGGAGTACTTATATCAGATCACAATGTTCGAGAAACATTACAGGTATGCGATTTTGCCTATATCATGAATGCTGGTCAGATATTAACAAGCGGTGTAGCAAATGATATAATTGAAAGCGAAGTAGCCCGAAAAATGTATCTTGGTGAAAACTTCAGCATGTAATTCGTGACGTAAATTATGGCACTGGAACTCAGACAACAACTCAAGCTTGCACAAAAATTGGTGATGACGCCTCAATTGCGCCAGGCCATCAAGTTACTGCAACTTAACCGTCTTGAGCTGACCGGCGCCCTTCAGGCCGAACTGGAACAAAACCCTGCACTTGAAGAAGATCTTACCCAGAACGATATTCATGAATTACCTCCGGAACTCCAGGCAAGTATAGAAATAACAGAGCCGGGAAAAGAAAATGATATTACCGAACAAGTCTCAGCAAAAGAGACATTAGGTGACGTAAACTGGGAAGATTACAGCAATAACTTTGACAGCAATTTTTCCTTTGCTCATGAAACTCCTGCCGCCGATGCACCGTCACAGTTTGATTTTATATCAGAAAAGCCTGGGCTCCTCGCCTACCTGCGCTGGCAGCTCGCTCACTGTGAACTCGATGAGAAAGAGATGGAGGTCGCCCTCTATATCGCCGGCAACCTGAACCGTTACGGTTTTCTGGAAGTGAGCCTGGAAGAGATCATCGTCTACGCCGAAAGCGACACAGATGAGGTGGAATATGTACTTGAGGTTATTCAGGATCTCGACCCACCAGGTATCGCAGCACGTGACGTAAGCGAATCACTTTTTCTCCAGTTAGAACGGATGGGCAAAGGTAAAAGCCTTGCGGCAGAAATTGTCCGTGATCATCTTTCCCTGCTTGAACTTCGCAATTATAAAGAATTGATGAAAGTCACAGGTCGTAAACGTACAGACGTGATCAAGGCCATTGACTTTATCACCTCGGAATTGACTCCTTACCCCGGTCTGCCTTACGCCAATGAAACCACCAACTATGTGGTACCGGATGTCTATATCGTCAAGATTGGTGACGAGTACGAAATTCGCCTCAACGATGATGACCTGCCCAATTTGAAACTCTCCAGCCACTATCTTGAACTGCTGCAAAGCAGCACCAGTGATATGCAGAAAGAGTCGCGCAGCTATATTGCTGATAAGGTGAAAAGCGCCGAATGGTTCATTAAATCACTCTATCAACGGCAGCGTACTATTTACAAAGTGATGGAATCTATCCTCAAGTTTCAGCGAGACTTTTTTGAGCGGGGTCCCCAGTATTTAAAGCCTCTCATTCTCCGTGACGTGGCAGAAGATATCGACATGCATGAATCAACAATCAGTCGAGTCACATCCAGTAAATATGCCCATACTCCACAGGGTATTTATGAACTGAAATATTTCTTCTCAACGGCCATTCCCCGTGCAGGTGCTGAAGCGCTTGCCTCTGAGTCGATTAAAACCCGAATCCGTAAAATGATTCAGGAAGAGGACAAGTCAAAGCCACTCAGCGACAGTGCAATTTCTGAAATCCTTGCTGGGCAGAATATTCAGATTGCCAGGCGCACCGTCGCTAAATACCGGGAGCAAATGAAAATTCAACCGGTAAAGCATCGTCGTAATCCCCGTTAATGGTGTTGGCGGGCCAATTGTAAGGGAGTCATGCCCATGAGCCTGCTCGAACGCGTCTATTCTTTTCATCAGGACCTACAACTCCAACGTTATCCCAACGCTACAACCATCGCTGACCGTTTTGAAGTATCTCTGGCAACCGCCCGCCGGGATATAGCCTACCTGCGAGACAGGTTGATGGCCCCACTGGCCTTTGACAATAAACACAACGGCTTCTACTACACCGAAAACGATTTCTCCCTGCCATTTACAGAGAGCCCGAAAATCACCTTGCTACTCGGCATGTTAAATAAATTTGCCGAAGAAGCCGGACTTCGTCGTCTGCCCGAAGTGCAGCAGCTTGAGAAAAAGCTCTCCTCCATACTCTCCGATGATCATTCGAGACTGCTTCAAAGCCTCTATTGTGAATGGATTGAAGTAGAATCAATCGATACAGAAATATTTGAGATCATCATCGAAGCTGTTGTAAATCAACTGGCAATTACCATAGATTACCTAACTGCAGGTTTGACAGGTAGTTCCCGTTGTATAGAGCCACAGCGGCTCTGTAATTATCAGGGACGATGGTACCTCCTTGCCTTTTGCCGGCTCCGCCAGGAATTACGGATGTTCCATGTTGCCCGGATAACCAGAGCTGAGCTGAGTAACGAGAAGATCTCTTTTCTGCCAGGGCTCGAAGAAACATACCTGCAATCATCTTTTGGGATTTTCAAAGGCGGAGAAGTCGAAATAGCTGAGATTCTTTTCACAGGGACCGCTGCGGAACTGGTGCGTCACCAACACTGGCACAGAGATCAGCAGATTAAAGAGACCCCAGAAGGCATTTTACTCAAAATGCCGGTCAGCGACGACAGAGAAATAACAATGAAAGTCCTGCAGTATGGTTCTCTAGCCAGAGTAGTTTCTCCCGAAAAACTTCAGTTGAAAATCGCCAGGGAAATTCAGAAAATGGCTACACTTTATGCCTCCCAATGTATCGAAACTGACTAGAAAACACCTCTATCACACAAAAAACATTATCAGGTAAGAAATCTCATAATTACCTCTCTTTTTTTATTTTATCGGTAGTACAACATGCAGGATGTGTATTATCAGTGTAGGTATGACATAATTAAAATCTGCTTTGCCAGGCTGCTACTCTGAATCATCACACAACGGATCAACACGAACGACAGGAGTGCTTCATGTTCTACAGATGGACCAGTTTTTTTAAGCGCAGTCTGCTGCTTTTCTGCCTACTACCACTTATTTCTTCCTGTTCAATGCTGCTCTCGAACACACTTATTGAGCCGACTGTTGAGAATCTCAGCAAGCAGACAGATTTGGATCTTGCATGTGAAGGTGCACCTGCCTACCTCCTTATGATCGACAGTCTTATTGCCTCCGACCCCAGCAGCCGTAATCTTCTGCGAACTGGTTCTCAGGCATACAGTGGTTATGTTGCTGCGATTGAAGAGTGCCATTTGCCGGAGGATCGTATTGCAACTGTAGCTGAAAAAGGTCGAAAGTATGGCATGACACTACTTGCACAACTGCTGCCCATCGCCCCTGACACAGATGCAGAAGTTTTTGACAAACAGGTTAAAAAGCTTCGTAAATCTCAGGTCCCAGACCTGTTTTGGGGAACACTTGCCTGGCTGAACTGGATTAAGGTCCAAAAAGGGTCGCCTGAGTCTCTTGCTGATCTTGGTACGGTTGAAAAGATTATGGGTCGAGTGCTCGAACTTGATGATACCTTTCAAGCTGGCAGCCCCCATCTCTTTTTTGGTGCATATTATGCAACTAAACCGCAAATGTTTGGTGGTGACCCGGAGAAAAGTGCCTACCATTTTAGCAGGGCTCTGGAAATCTCAGACCGTAAGTTTCTGCTGGACCAGACGACGTATGCCGAAACCCTTGCCCGGCAACTTTTTGACCGTGACCTCCACGACCAGTTACTTAAAGAAGTACTCGATTTCCCAATCGACAATGCACCACAGTATGCTCTTAGCAATCAGATCGCCAAGCGAAAAGCCAGGCGACTGCTTGACGAAGACTATTTTGCAGAATAAAACCCTGAATATCAAAGTACACATTACAACACTATTCGTATAAAACCGATCATAGGACCCGGAGCAGATAATGCGTTTATTCACTCTTTTACTTTCAGCACTGTTACTTGCGGGTGTCATAGCACCTGACCATTCTCAGGCTAAACCTAAACATCTTTTTAAGATTGCCAGCCTGGCACCTGAAGGCTCTATCTGGATCACCCAGTTTGAAAAATTCGCCGAGGATGTTTCAAAACAGACCAATGGTGAGGTCGGTTTTCGTATTTATCCCGGCGGCATAATGGGCGATGACCAGGCAATGTACAGAAAAATGCGAGTGGGCCAACTCCATGGAGGTGGTTTCACCATGAGTGGTATTGCCTCGGTTGTCCCTGATTTCCGAGTTATGTCCATACCCTTTCTTTTCGATTCGTATGAGGAAGTTGATACAGTAAAGAAAGGCATTCTGCCCATGTTTAAAGAGCGCTTCCATCAAAAGGGTATGGAATTCATTGCCATAACCGAAGTTGGCTTCATATATACGATGTCAGCGCACCCCATTGCCACCAAAGCAGAAATGCAGAAGTCAACAGTCTGGATTCCAGCCGGTGACCCTCTGGCAGCTACATTTGTAGACACCATTGGTATCAGCCCCGTTCAGCTTTCCATTCCGGACGTGCTATCTTCGCTACAGACAGGTCTGGTGGATACAGTATTCAACTCTCTATACGGCTCTATCGTACTGCAATGGTTTACCAAGGCAAAGTACGTTACAGACTCTCCTTTTGGGTATGCATACGGGGTCTTTTTATTAGACAAAAAACGATTTGATAAACTTTCCCCGGCCTATGCGGAAATCATCAAGAAGTCGGCTGATAAATATTTCTCTGTTCTTTTAGATGAAACAAGAAAATCCAACGAAGAGTCACGTAAAGTCATGCAGACAAGGGGTGTCACCTTTGTAAAAGCTGATGCTGAATCGGTCAGGCAACTAAAAGAACATCGTGATGAGACGGTCAAAAGGCTTCTTGGCAACGCATTTTCCAAGGAAATATATCAGAAAACTGTTGAGCTGCTTGAAGCACATCAGGCCAATACCCCTAAGTAGCACGCAACACTATGGACAAACCACAACACTCATCAGCACTACAGTTAGCTGCTCGCTTTGAAGAGATTGTCCTCTGTCTGCTATTGACCACAATGATCGTACTGGCCTGTTTGCAGATTGTCTTGCGTAGTGTTTTTTCAAGCGGACTAATCTGGGCCGACCCGATGCTCAGATACCTCGTACTTTGGAGTGGCCTGCTGGGAGCGTCCATGGCAACCTCGAAGGGCAAGCATATCGCCCTTGACCTTGCAGGATACCTTATCCCTGAGCGCCTACGGCCGCTGGTTCAGTTTCTCTGTTACCTGTTCTCTGCCATTACTTCCGGTTTTCTAACATGGGCCGCTCTGTTGTTTATACAAAGTGAGATGGAATTTGGCAGCCCGGGTATACTCGGTATTCCGACCTGGGGATGGAACCTCATATTCCCACTGGCTTTTAGCGTAATCACCACCCGCTACATCATACTGCTCATCACCGCTGCGGTACAGCTTCTTGGCAAAAAGAGTGACAAGGAGATAAAGCAGTCATGAGTGTTCTCAAAATTACCACATTGCTGCTGGCCCTTCTTGGTGCCCCACTCTTTCTGGTCATCTCTGCCCTGGCCATTATTTCATTTAGTTCGGTAGACATTGACTTGTCAGTAGTCATTATCGAGATGTCACGACTGGCAGATACGCCAATGCTTGTCTCCCTCCCGCTTTTTATATTTGCCGGCACCCTGCTCTCTGAGAGTAAGGCCCCGGAACGTATCCTGATGCTATCGCGGATATTTTTGGGCTGGATGCCGGGTGGACTGGCTGTTGTTTCTTTAGCTGTTTGTGCAGTATTTACTGCATTTACGGGTGCCTCTGGGGTAACAATATTTGCTCTTGGCGGCCTGCTCCTGCCAGCCCTGTTAAAAGACGGTTACAGCGAACGTTTCTCCATGGGGTTGATAACCTCTTCCGGCAGCCTGGGTCTGCTCTTTCCACCCAGCCTTCCTCTTATTCTGTACGGTGTTATTGCAGAGGCAAGAATTGACCACCTCTTTCTGGCGGGTATCCTACCAGGTCTGCTTATGCTTATATTGCTTATGGGCTACTCCATACTCCAGGGAGCAACCGAACATAAGAACAGAGAAACATACACCAGACAGGAAGCGTTAGCGGCACTAAGGAGCGCTGCCTGGGAAATACCGCTACCGGTTATCATCCTCGGCGGTATATACGGTGGTTTTTTTGTCGCAGGTGAGGCGGCGGCGGTCACCTGCCTCTATGTACTCATTGTCGAGGTAGTAATTTACAGGGATATAGCTGTTTCCGAGTTGCCTGGTATCATGAGTAAATCAATGATGCTTTTTGGTGGCATCCTTGTCATCCTGGCTGCATCCATGGCCTCAACCAACTTTCTTGTGGACCAGGAAGTACCTACCCGAATTTTCGAGTTTATCCGCAGCTACATTGACAGCAAATATACTTTTTTACTGTTACTCAATATCTTTTTGCTCATTGTCGGTGCCATGCTCGACATCTTCTCTGCACTGGTGCTGGTTGTCCCCCTTATTCTTCCTATTGCCATCGGTTATGGGGTCGATCCCATTCATCTCGGTATCATTTTTCTCACCAACCTCCAGATAGGATACTGCACTCCGCCAGTTGGTCTTAACCTCTTTCTTGCCTCCTATAGGTTTGAAAAGCCTATTGTCGAACTGTACCGCTCCACCCTTCCCTTTCTTGGCCTCTTAATTATTACACTGCTTATTATCACCTATTTCCCCTGGTTGAGTCAGGTACTCATTCAACTCTTTGGTTGAGTAACACGTACAACGCAAAATCATTCTGATGGAGACACAAGACATGCAACGATTTTTTTTCATTACCGGAAGCCTTTTGGCCGGCATGGCAGTCGCCATTGGCGCGGCAACAGGACACGAAACAAGTAGCCTCAGTGAGCTAGCCCAAACCTGGATTGGCAAAGCTACCCGTTACCAGTTTTATCACAGTCTGGCACTGGTTGCGGTGGCACTATCCCTTACTATCTGGCATGCACAACGTAAACTGTTGACCCTTGCCGGTTATTGTTTTGTCGGTGGAATATGCTGCTTTTCTGGCAGTCTCTATTTCATGGCCTTTAGCGGTATTTCAGCAGGGTATTTTACTCCCCTGGGTGGACTGTTTTTTCTTCTGGGATGGCTCTTTATGGTAGTGGCAGGAACAAGGCTATCGGCACCAAAATAAAAGCCAAGTGAAAATATTTTTTTGCAAAACAGGTCACTTAATGCTATTTTAGCCTGATGGTTTTCGCTGGCATATGTGAATTACTACTCCTGCATGCCACAAAACATAGCATTCCGACGCTATACTCCCCCACAATTTTCTATCATATCGATGAAGTACAACCACAAGGAGATCTAATGGAAGAATTTGTTACTCTAACGCATAATGGGAAAGAAATACGACTCCCCCTGATTACCGGCAGTGAAGGCGAAAAAGGTATAGATATATCACGACTCAGAGCCGAAACCGGCCTTATCACCATGGACCCGGGCTATGCCAACACCGGAAGCTGTCTCAGTGCTATTACATTCATGGACGGTGAAAAGGGCATTTTACGCTACCGGGGTATTCCTGTTGAACAGTTAGCCGAACAATCTTCTTTCAAAGAAACAGCCTACCTGCTGATCAACGGCAGACTTCCTACCAGAAATGAGTTAACCGATTTTTCGGTAATGCTAAATGACAATAGCCTGGTTCATACCGACATGAAGGTATTTTTCCAGAATTTTCCACGGGCATCCCATCCCATGGGTATCCTTTCTGCCATGGTAAATGCCTTACGAAGCTTCTACCCCACCCTGGATATTCATGAAGAGCAGATCAATTTCTCCATGACCCGCTTATTGGCAAAAGTACGCACCATGGCAGCCATGTCGTATAAAATTTCCAGGGGACATGAACTTGTGCTTCCTCGCCCTGACCTGACCTACTGTGAAAATTTCCTCAACATGATGTTTGACACACCGGTCAAGCCTTATGAAATTAAAAAAGAAGTTGTCAGCGCGTTACGGGTGTTCTGGATTCTGCATGCGGATCACGAACAGAACTGTTCGACATCAGCAGTCCGCATGGTGGGTAGTGCCCGAGTCAACCTATATGCTGCCATCTCTGCGGGTATTTCTGCACTTTGGGGGCCACTGCATGGTGGTGCCAACCAGGCCGTAATTGAAATGCTCTCTCAAATCCACCAAGGTGGTGGCAGCTGTAAAAAAATGGTCGAGCGAGCTAAAGATAAAAAAGATCCGTTCCGGCTTATGGGATTTGGTCATCGGGTCTACAAAACCTATGACCCACGTGCCAAGATCATGAAAAAGATGTGTGATGATCTACTGGAATCAATTCATATTAACGACCCACTTCTGGATATAGCGCGTGAGCTAGAAGAAGTAGCATTAAAGGACCAATATTTCATTGACCACAACCTCTATCCAAATGTCGATTTTTATAGTGGAATAGTGCTACGAGCCATTGGTATCCCAACCAATATGTTCACAGTAATGTTCGCCATTGGCCGTCTTCCAGGATGGATCGCCCAATGGAAGGAAAGTACAGATGACCCCAACTGGAAAATCAGTAGGCCTCGCCAGCTTTATACAGGTGAGCAGAAGTATGATTACACTCCCATTCATGCCCGCTAGCCTGAATGTTTCATGAGCGACCAGATATCCATCTTGTGGCAGCTCGTCTGATCTTTTTTAGGCCTCTTCGTTTAAAAAAGTAATTGATACGGGGTGTTTCCGTTTTCAGCGGAGACACCTCCCCCTTACCTCATTGCTTGTCAACGCGCCGGGGCTACGTTCAGTGTGATTTATCCAGGTGCAAAGATGGCTGCCACACCTCTACAAAGGCTTTTTGATTCGGATAAAGGCTACTTCTTGATGCGATTTTCCATATCACCACGGGCACAAAAAAGAATATCGTACAGATCTTGATCTTGACCTGATAGTTTGGGGTACATTAGTTATAAAAATATTCTATCAAAGAGGGATGCATTGAATCCCCAAAAGGTCGATGTATACAATAGACTTAAGAGGAATTACCAGGTTTTCCTGCAGTCTTCGAAAATCAAGATATCTTTGTCACATACAATTTAAGTTGGTGATATAAAACGGCCATTTGGCCAGGATGGTGCTGCCATTGGAGTACCTAAGTTATATTTGACCAGTCGATTTCTCACTTCGAGAAGTTGTTCAACTAATGGCCCTTCTGCTTGAGCATACGCATCTTCATCGACAACTCTTTTCACGACAATACCAAGCAACTCAGTAATTGCATTACCAACGGAATTCTGACTTATGGTTACGATAAGCCGTCCAGTATCGTCACGATAGATAAGTTGCTTATACGCTGGTTTCCAACGTATTTCATTTGCGAACATCGGGTCTTCCTGTACCTGAAGGCGCAACATTCGTGCAGCTTGATGAAATTCATCACTAAACAAAAGTATATCTTCGACTTGATCTGGAAAGGTTGCATTAGCAGGAATACTCTTATCTTCGGATGCAACTAGTGCAAAAAGAGCTCGGTAAAAATCAAGGAATCCTTTAAGTACCATGTCATATTCTTTCCAAAACTTTCCCCTATTTAATGCAGCGGCACCACCAATCACTTCCCAACTCGGCAAACCTTGAGGGTAGCTCGTAATGGCCAGCTTAGCCTGGTCAGGTGGAATGGGACGGAGAATTTCAAGTTCTAATACATCAAGAAACCGGAGATACACATCACTTAGGTAATTAAGAAACAGGCCGTTATGCCCACTATCTGTCAGATTAGGATTATCCTCTGAAGCATGTGGAGATTCTGCTAGCAAAGATTTTTCAAAGACCATGAAATGATTATGTATCATTCGAATGGACGGGACTCCGGGTTTATTCAGAGGCCACGTTGCATCCAGGCTGGCTTCACCACAAAAAACAAGATGCATTTCCGGGTCAGGGTATTTCTCCAGCATATAGTCAATAACTGCTTTGGTCATTCTGCTAAATACGATGTTTTCTTCTCTGGAAAGTTGATCACGCCGAACTGGTCGTCCCATAGGATCGAGCACTCTCTGTGATGTGTCATATATTATTGAGGTGTCAAATAGATTAGAATGACCAATCGCTTTTCTATAAAGCAGGAAACCTTCTGTTGTACGTAACAATCCATTTTCTTTGGCCAGATGTCGAAGATTACATGGACTGTTAAAAAACTCAGTTGGAGCAATGCCAGCTGGAATATCCAACGGCAGTTTACGATGTGGTGTTGTCACCTCTCTTGGTGCGCCTTTAATCATTTCCCCCCCTAAGCACATTAAACATGAGAGTTACTCTAAGATTTCTTTTTCAGTGTCGTAGGAAGATTGCATCAATGCGAGGACATATACAAAACGATCTCATGTCAAGTAACCATTGCTGGCTGCTCCCTACCCGTCCCTAAAAGCGGATCGTCCTGTACCCACCACTTACTATTTCATTTATGATGATCGGCGAAATTGCTTTCAAACTCACTCAACGTTCATTGATTAATAATCTTGGCCAAACCTCTTGTATCAATTAAAGAAACGAATTCACAAGACTGTGTTTTCATTTTTAGAGATATGAGTAAAAAATGAGAATAGGACGATCAAGTGTAATACCATAAGGATTCACTATCAGCGGCTTCTACAACGAATCTTAACGAGTCTACTTCTATATATTGCACGCTATTCAGGAATCCTCATTTCATTGTAAACTATCCTGACAGGTATACGACCCTAAACTTTAGGAGTTTTATGTGAAGTTGTTTTTTTTCCGATCAATTGTCAGTTGATAACCAATCCTGCAAGATTACACCTGTCGAAATATTTAACACATACAGATCAGCGCAGAACTACTTCCCATTAAAAGAAGGGAACCTCTTGCATCTTGAGTAGTCTATTTTAAATGAAAAATTAGGTATATAGCCAGTCACTATCCAGCAATACGACATTGTGGTACATTTTTTGCTATATCACGTCAAGTTATTCTTTACGAATATACTCGGACCTTGCGCTAAGCGTAGTGCCGACCGAAAACAAATCATATTTACTATTCGAAGGAGCTATTTTTCATGAATAATATTAATAAATCTATAATCTTATCAGCAGCAATAACATTATTGGCAATTTCCTCCAGCCAAGCATATACGCTTACATCTGTTGCTGGAAATTTAACCATTGATCAACTTACGGCCAATTACAACAAACGTGGTCAAAATGATTTTGGTGATGCAACTGGTTATGGCCAGGCAGAACATAACACCTCCGAATGGAATTTCTTAGGTACCGATAGCAAGTTGGATGATGGCGTACTCTGGTCAACGAATGGTGGGTCCACCTGGGGAAACAATACGGTTTATGTTGGTGATAACATCATGTTCCAAATTACACTATGGAGCGCCGGCTATGGAAGACATACATACGATCAAGCCAAGGCATGGGTAGATTGGGATAACAATGGGGTGTGGGAAAATGACAACATGCTAGACCCTTCCAATAATAGCTACATAGCGAATGAGGCAATTCTAGCTGGGCAATATTATAAATCTACAGATGCAGTTTTTAACGATCCTGCAACAAAAACTGATAGACTCGCCCGAAATCAGAAATTCGATATGATCAGTACCTTTACAACCTCTGCTTTTCTGATAACAAACAATATGCTCGATGGACTATGGTTACGTGCCAGAGCTCAATGCAATCATATTGTTTATAACAAAATGGAGCCCTATGGATTCCTGAATCAAGGTGAAGTAGAAGACTACCACATTGATGTTGCCCCTGTTCCTGAACCTACTACTATGCTTCTTTTCGGCACAGGATTAGCTGGGCTAGCTGGAGTATCCAGAAGAAAGAAAAAGTAATATCTCTCCAATCTAACTTGGCTCACAAAGGCAGGACCAGAAATGGCTCTGCCTTTGTTTTTTTGGCTAGCAACCACCATCAACAAACCTGTATTTCTCACCAGGTCAGGTGATTTCAGATGATAAAAATCTTGGAAATGCGAACTATCCCATCACCCCCACATAGGGAAGATTCCTATATTTTTGACCACAATCAAGTCCATAGCCAACAACAAATTTATTGGGTATATCCATACCACAAAAGTCTATTTCTACATTAGCCGTTCTGCACTCTGGCTTGTTCAGGAAGGTACAGATAGAAAGAGAGTTGGGTTTACGGTTACTCATCATTCTGATCACTTTGCTGAAGGTATTGCCGGTATCGACAATATCCTCAACCATAAGCACATCACGTCCCTCGATTGACATGTCCAGATCCATAATAATCTTCACATCTCCACTGCTCACTGTACCGTCGCCATAGCTGGAGACTGTCATAAAATCGACCACAAGTGGCAGTTTGATGTGACGCACCAGATCCGCCATAAAGACAAATGACCCACGTAGCAAACCAACTACCACCAGTTCCCGATCAGTAGTTTTATACCGCTCTGTAATTTCAGCTCCAAGTCGTTTCACCGTTTCTTGAATCTGCTCTTCTGAAATAAGTATATCTGTAATGCCGGCTTCCAGCATATGTTCCCCCTAAATAAAAAGTAACAATACATTCTCACATGTTTTTAACATACTGAGAATGTTTCTCCATCCTGTCTACCATGAATGATCATTTTTTCAAGATTTGTGGTGAAAAAGTAGGGAATACGGAATAACAATAGGAGTCCCATAACAAATACATGGATCATCGTTATATGTATCATTGAATGATTGAAGAAATACATCGTGATCTTGAATATTACTTTAATGGTGAAATATTTACTCTCTATGGAAAAAACAATAACTATTATGCAACCGTAGATGCACCAGAAACAATTGTAGAGTTATTAGATATTGTCCAAAGTCGATATAATATTGAGCTCCCGATGCGGGATCTGTTTTATTGGGGAGCAGACACTGCCGAGATGGATGCTATTCAATCAGGGTTTCTGGTGGCAACAACCAGAGTCAAAAGTGTCCCATGTAAACACTATGCGTTCCGACAGGAAGATATTGACTGGCAAATCTGGATTGAAGACAGTGCAACACCACTTCCACGAAAACTTGTAATCACCAGTAAGCAAGAAGTCGGGCAACCTCAATACAGTACAACCATGACATGGAACCTCTCTCCAAAACTATCTGATGACCTCTTTATTTTTACACCGCACAATGTGGCAGCACCTGGTATCAGCCACAATATTCAGGAAGTCAGATGAACTATATCGTAGTCAATCCTCCTCAATAATAAAACTACGATGGTCTGAAGACAGGCATTCTACATTTCCGCCTGTCTTCAGATTTCTCTTCATAGTAAAACCCAATCGTCTCAGTTTCACTAATATACGTTCATGACTCCCCATGACTTTGCAACCTGGCAAATACAACATAGCGTTGATCAGTACCCGGTTGAACACCATTAAATGGATAGCAGGTTATGAGGGTTAACCAGGGGCTGTCAGATTGCTCAAGATATAACCCGTTGTTCTGACGCACATGGGACGAAGTTACTTGAAAATCATAGATTTTCCCATTTGAGGCCTGAATATTCAGCGTGTCTCCAGGTTGCAGTTTTTCTAAAAACGTAAAACTGGTATCCCTATGTCCGGCAAGAATACAGTTTCCCTCACGTCCCGGGTCTGCACTCTCTGAGATGTGCCCCGGCCCAAAGGCCAACACCTCACCGCTGTCACCTTCCAGCACAATATGATCAACCCCCAGCCTACCCACCGTGAGACGGGCCACCGGCCAACTATCTGCCCACGGCCAGGGTTTAACAGCAATCCCGGTCCGCACTGTTTCTTCCCAGGCATTATGCAGGAGTTTCTGAGCAACCATGGCTTTTACCCGCAGCCACATACCATCACATACCAGCAGCCCACCTCCGGCCAGCAGCAGGTATACCGTTATTTTCATAATTATCTGGTCCATACCCTTCTCCTTGACATGTGCACCATAGCCGCTGCAAGCAACAGCAACGAGCCAACAACGATATGCAGAGCTGAAGGTGTGGCTGTTCTGGAGCCACCACCAAAGACGGCATCCATCTGCAAACCATGAGGAGCCACCGTTTTCACCACTTCTTTTCTCGATGACGCACCATGAGGGCGCGATACCATTTTGTCTACCGCCACCAGACTTGTATATTTACTGACCAGTTGATGCTGAAGGGCTGTAGCCAATACAACCGTTTTCACTTTTTCACGATCACCACCAAAATGCAGTGAGTCCATCTCAGATTTGATCTTTTTTCGGGCCCAGAGCGCAGCCACGCCAGGCCTTAAAGCATACTTACTTGTATCAATTGTATATTCCCAGCCTTTGCCAAGCTGTTCACCAGCAACGGTGAATGAGGTTGCATCCTTACTCGAACGTACAGCCACCATTAACGGTTCACCAATATACAAGTCTGGGACCGGGCTAGGGAAAGACTCCAACTCAAGTTCACTGCCGTCGGTGGCTTTTAGAGTTATATTAGTGAGCGCTGGGTTTTCTAGTTTATCGAGTAGCTTATCCATTCTGGTCTGCACCTCGCTTACATCGCCAATATAGGTAAAAGTACCCCGTCCCGCTGTTGCGGCTCTGGTCATAAAGTAACTATTGGGGGCAGAGCCAATTCCAACAGTAAATAACCTACTGCTCCCGAGTTTATTGTAGATAAGGGTTAACAATTCCTCTTCATTACCAACCGCCCCGTCTGTTAAAAAAATCACCTGTCGAATACGTTCCCGCTGACTGGAACCATCAAGTGCCAGGTCGAGAGCAGCCCTCATCTCGGTGCCTCCGTCTGCCTGCAGCGCATTCAGATGGTTTATTGCTTCCGCAATATTTTCCTCAGTAGCAGACTTTGACTGACCGTAGAGCGCACTGGCGTTATCACTGAAGCTGATCAGATTGAACCTGTCAGCAGGTTGTAGTCGTTGCAAAGCTCGCTTCAGCGCCTTCTTAGCCTGGACAATAGAATGTCCTGCCATAGAGCCTGAGACGTCGAGAATATAGATAGCTTCACGTGGAACATATACCTCTGATCGCTCCTGTGGTGGCATCAACATGAGGAGCAGGTAGCGATTATCTCCCTGCTCCTCAGCAAGCAATGCCGCTGAAGCCTGCTCTACTTTTTCTGGCTGCCATTCCAAAACAAAATCCCGATCCGCCAATACTTTGCCAGTAAAGGCGAGCGAATAGTGACCTTCACCCATTTCTTTTATATCCATCTGATGATACAAGCTCTCTAAACGGGCGAGAGGAAAGCCACTCATCAGGTCAACCGTGAACTGAGTTATCGATCCCTGGTTGGATTCAGGTGATACAGGTGGTGCAACTGGTGGTGTAATCTCAGAAGCGTCTGGAACACGATCACTATTTTTAGCCCAGCCCTCGCCAGTAAAAGAAATGTTCTTTTTTTCAACATTCCCGGAAAAGCCACCAATTGCATTACCCGGGATATAGCGTGGTGTTATCGCCATCGGAAAACGAAGTGAAAATAGCGTATCGCTCACCTGTGCGAGCTGCTGATATTCAATAACAATCGTTACCCGTTCTCCAGGACCGATATTGGCAACACGTGTAGTGAAAATATTTGGTCGATTCTGGGCCAGAAGCGAAGTTTTTCTTCCCTCCTGCTTAGCCTTTTCAAATATGGCTCGAGCTTCATCCCGCTCTTTTATTTCTCCCACTATTTCTCGCTCACCAATCAGCATCCGCAGCCTGTCCACGGCGCTCTCTTCAGGCAATGGGAAGACATAGACGCCATCAATCCACTCCGAACTTGTATTCTGAAACTCCTGAGACACCTGAACGCGTGCCGCTATACCACTGACTGTTATTTTTACATTCTGACCAAGGTGCAGTGCTGGCTCAGCTTTTCCCGTTGGTCCTGGAACCAGCAATTCTCCCTGTCGTATATTCTCTGGTGAAAATGATGCATCTTCTCCGGCCCTTGGCTTTGCCTGATGCTCAGCAGCATCAGCCTGCAGCAAACCTCCGCAAAGAATCATCAGGGCAATCACCAGTGTGTATATAACAAGCATCATGTTGCCTGGATCAAATGCTGTTTTTTTCATCTTTACTTTTCCAGTCGTTTCGGTTCTTTCCATGATTGACTCCGGTATATCGATTATACATCGTACTTCATGTCTTACTTTCCAATAGTAAACACCAGAAATGTGATATTGAGCTGAAGCAATCATGACATCTGAAAGAGCAAATATGATCGATTATGACAAGCCACAGGTACCACTGGTCAAAAGCCCATGATTTGATTACCCTTGATATACGGTTACACAAATGAATATGATGAAAAATTTCAATTGAGATCATCCCATGGCTTATACCATCGCACTTGTTGAAGATGATGATTTGCTCCGCGCAAACTACACTCAGGCTCTGCAACGAGAGGGCTACCAGATCGACAGTTATGCCAGTCGACCAGAGGCCGAAGCTGCCTTTGCCAGAAAGCTTCCTGATATGGCTATTCTCGACGTGATGCTCCAGGACGAGAAAGAGGGCGGTTTTGAACTCTGCCGGCAGCTGCGCCAACTCTCGCCGACTATCCCAATCATCTTTTTAACCGCACGAGATTCGGACCTGGACAGGGTTTCCGGTCTGCGTCTGGGCGCCTGGGATTATCTTACCAAAAACACCACCACCCTGGACTTTTTACCGGTACGAATTTTTTCCCTGTTCAAGATGGTTGAATCGTTAAAGGTCAAGCCTGACACCAGAGAATCAGTAGTACAGAGCGGGGATCTACGTATCATAGAAGAGCGGAAACAAGTGTTCTGGAAGGAACAGCAGTTGAACCTGACTCTCACCGAATACTGGCTGCTGTTGGCATTGGCGCGAAGACCTGGCCATGTAAAATCTCATGAGCAACTGATGGAGGCCGCCAATGTAGTGGTAACCAACAATGCCATTACCGCCCATATTCGCCGTATTCGCGACAAGCTGCAGGAGATTGACCCTGATTTCAATGCAATTCGAACTGAATACGGAATGGGATATCGATGGCAGGCCTAACAACCTGCTCGTAAGCCAACACAATCAGACATTATGCGATTTTCCCTGCGCCTTAAACTGACTCTTGCATCACTGCTTCTCCTGATCATCCCACTTATCGGGTTTCGCTTTAGTGAGATCATTACCAGAGATCTGGTGGAGAGCCGCAAGGAAACGCTGCTCTTTTCTGCAAAAGCCGTAGCCTCAGCACTTACCGGCCGACCAGGGCTTCTTGACCAGGAGCTTTTTCACTCACTGAACCAGAGCCGTGACCTGTACATCTTTCAGCTCACGAACTCAATCCGCTTAAACGGTAAAAGTGACGATTGGCAACCTCAGCTCCAACAAGCAGATGAATTCGCCAGCGAGCACCTGCTTACCCATCCCGTCAGCTACAGTTACGACTCTTTACACTTCAAGCACATGCTAGGCGTGCAGGGTGAGTATCTCTATGCTATTTTTATCGTTACCGACGACACAGTAGTTTATCGTCCTGAGCAGTCTCTGGATGTAGAAAAAAATGACCACCTGCAGATAGGGATAGAATCTCAGAATGGCACCATGCGCCGCTACCTTGTGTCGCCAAACAGTCAGGGGTGGGTTAATGGTGTTCTCATGCCCGAGAATCCTGCTGAAAGCCTTCCTGTTATTCTAGAACGGCGTATACAGGGAGTTTGGGCAGAAACGATGGACGGGTACATCGTTGAGCTGCGCATACCCCGTGACCTGATTGGCGACAGGTTCGCCTTCGCCATAGCTGACGTGGACGACAGCACCACCCGGGAAGTTACCACCATGATTGGCACCGCCGACCCGGAAACCCCAGAGAAACTGGGCTGGCTCCTTTCTCCATCAAAGAGTATTGAGCAGATACTGCAATCGCTCGACAGACCACAATCCCGAATCCTGATCGTGGACAGCAATCAACGGGTGCGGGCAAGCTTTGGCTCTCTCAGCCCCGAAAAGAGCGTAACAGATGGACAGCAAACGTCATTTCTGAGTTCTGTCAGTTCCTCAGTGTATAACGTACTTGCACCACTCTACAGAATATTTACGACACCGTTTAAAAGCGAGTTTAAGACTCCAGTCGCGCTGCCTACCACCCTCGACATCAGCGGGGTCAAGGAAGGCCTGGAGGGTAAAAGTAGCATCACCCGCTACCGTATAGCCGAAGGTCAAGTGGAGATCATGGCGGCAATCGCCCCGCTAAAAGAGCAGAACACGGTAATTGGTGCAGTTGTGGTTGAGCAGACCACTAACTCTATCCTAGCTCTGCAAAACAGGGTTATCGAAGAGTCCCTCAGTCTCACCATTCTTGCCTTCTGCTTCGGTGCTCTTGGCCTGCTGTTTTTTGCCTCTCGTATCTCATCCCGTATCCGGCAACTGCGCGATCAGGCAGCTGGAGCCATTACAGATACAGGCCAGATACGTGCCAGGCTCACGCCTTCCAGAGCAAATGATGAGATAGGTGATTTATCACGGACACTTACATCTATGCTCCGGCAGCTGAGAGAGCAGAGTATTTACAGGGAGACTATGGCCGACAACCTGGAACATGAGATGCGTACCCCCATGGCTGGGATCTCCGCCTCGCTCAAAAACCTTCGTGGTGAAATCGAGAACCCTCCTGAACGTATCCGCAACTATCTGGACTGGGCCTTAACTGATGTTGTGCGTCTTGAAAAACTGCTCGGAGCGATCAGGGATGCTACCAGTCTCCAAGAAGCGTTGGACCGGGATAGCCATGAAGACTTCAACCTGGCAGAAGCTATTCAGATCTGGCTGGAACACAGCTGGCAACAGGCCTTCCCAAAGGTTGAATTCATCTACCATAAACCAGCGTACCCAATATTTCTGTATGGTGACCCAGGCAGGATTCGGCAACTACTCGACAAATTGATAGAAAACGGGGTAAGCTTTCAGACAACTAACACCCCAATTGAAATCGGGCTGCAACTACAAGAAAGAGAAATCGTACTTACTGTTACCAACCAGGGTCCCGGCATACCTGAAGAAATGCGGAGCCAGATTTTCAACTCCATGATTTCCAGACGGACAAAACACGATTCACGCCCGCATCTTGGTCTTGGTCTCTATGTAGCCAGAACAATTACCCTGCATCATCAGGGAACCATAGTAGTCGACAACCTAAGCGATGGTAGAGAAGGCGTCGTTTTTACACTTCGATTCCCTGCTTTCCTGGTAAAGTAAGACATACATTCTCACAATACGATATACATATACTCATTTGGTTCATATCAATAAGGATAGTCGATTGTATGGAAAATACAGAATTCATAGAACAACGCGTTAAACAATATTACTGGGTAGAGGCTCTTAATTGCGCCACCACAACATTGAAAGTGCTGTCAGAGCTCTATGATATTGAACTGGCCCAGCAGGTAATTGATTCTTCCCTTGGCATGCATGGGGCTGGGAAATATGGTGCTCAGTGTGGTCTTGTAGAGGGAACACTGCTCTTTATCGGCATACTCGGCAGAGCCAGAAATCATACCGATGACAGGATCGTGGAAACATGCTACCTGTTTGCCGAGAGTTTTGAAAAGCAATTCTCAAGCATTCTCTGCCGGGAGTTGCGTCCACAAGGCTTTTCACCAGAGCAACCCTTGCATCTCTGTGCAGACATTACCTCTGATGCACTCTGCTTTATCGACGATTTCATTCGCAAGATGCTCTAGCCCGAATTTCTCACCGGATTATGCAAACATGTTGTAGAGATTCAAGGCCATAAAACTTGCAACGATGACCAGGGGCGAAAATACATTGTCACTGTACTTCTCTTGTGAGTTGCAGGATCCACAACTCACCATCAAGCCACTGCTCACGTTCTTTGCGTAGTCTTGTCTGTTCTTGGACCAGTACTGTCCAGCCGGTAACAGCCGCAATGTTTCGTATATAATCTGAAGAGTAGGCAAATCGACCGGTCTCCCGTAATCGATAACCGGTCGAGCCCAGATACTCTGTGGAAAAACAAAAGAGCGCCTCCGGCCGGGCAAGTTCACGTAGTTGACTAAATATTTCCATGAGTTCACCAACATAAATAAACACATCGGTAGCGAGGAAAAAGTCGTATGTTTCAGTGGTTGCAGCAAGAAAGTTGCTGATACTGTCCTGATAAAGCGCAGTGTAACATCCCTTTTCAGCTGCCTGCTCCAGCATATTTCCTGACAGATCCACCCCTTTAAGATCTGTAACTATCTTTTTAAATGGGACACCGCTGAGCCCTGTTCCACAGCCAAGATCAAGACCATGATCATATACTCGCTTAATGCCAGTACACCTCTCTAAGCATGCCAACAGTTGCCGGGGATTATCATACCCCAGCCCTTTAACCAGACTTTCCTCAAACCCTTCAGCATAGGCATCGAAAAAACTCTCAACATATGAGTCAGGGGCGTGGTCAAGCTGCATTCCGAGAAGCGACGCCAGCATATAACGTGCAGAATCGTCTTCTGGCCGTAATAGCAGAACCTGCCGATAGAATTTTTCTGCCTGTTCTGTTTCTCCCATACGATGATAGAGATACGCCAGATTATTGATTGCTGGAAGGTACTTATCATCAAGCAGTAACACCTCGTGATAGCAGGAAACAGACTGTTGCTCATCATGGATATCACGATAACATCCAGCAAGGTTGTACCAGCAATCTGTACTCTCGGGCATAGCCTGTAGAAGCTTCCGGTATGTGACAATTGCCCCCAGATTATCACCAGTTTTCTTCTGGCAGAGGGCCAGATTAAACAGGGTATCGCCATCATCAGGCTGAAAAGTCAGGGCAAGAGCAAACTCCTGCATTGCCTGTGAATATTGCTTAAGACTAAAGTATACCAGCCCCACGTTATAGCGGAGCATAGGGGCTTCTGGAAAATACTCAAGCAATAGCAGATACTTCTCCATCGCATCGGTATAACGACCCTCAGTCTGAGCTGTGCAAGCCTCTGTAAAAAGATGATTCAACTCTTCTTCAGAAAGAGGTATTTCCGAGGTGCTCATTGGTTGGCCGGTCCTTTACGTTGCACTCTATAATAATCTCAAACGACCAGATCGGTATGAGTGACCTGCCGTAAATCTTTCAGCTACCCTACCTCTTTTCGGCCTAAGTAGGTTGAGAATAATTGACCTCAGGTGTATCTTCTCTGCTCAACCCTTATCCATTGGAGACGAACGAAACATGAAAGTCTATGACAGTTATCTTTTTGATGCCGATGGCACCCTCTTTGACACAGTTGATCTCATCTGTGACTGTTTTCAATATGTTGCAGAAAAGTATACCGGCCAATCTATGGACAGAAATACCATTATCGAAGGTATCGGTTCCCCACTAAGAAGCCAGCTCATTATCCATCTAGGCACCGAACTGGACCATGACCTTATTCTTGATGATTACCTCCAGTACCAGTTGTCGATAATGGAAGACCGAATTACCCCATTCCCCTATGTTACCGAGACACTTGAAGCCCTAAGAAATGCGGGTAAAAAGCTTGCTGTTGTGACCTCTCGCCGACGCTTAAGCCTCGAAAAAATCCTGCACTCAACGGATACGTTAAAGTACTTTGACGTGCTTGTTACGCCGGAAGACACAACTCGACATAAACCGGACGCTGAGCCTGCGTTAAAAGCCATGTCCCTGCTTGGAGCCGACAAAACAGCCACAGTCTTTACAGGTGATGCCCACTATGATATCTGCAGCGGCGCCAGCGCAGGCATCGACACAGTGTTTGTCAACTGGAGCCATGCGCAATCATCATCCCTACCCGTTCCACCTACATGGACGATCGACTCCCTACAAGAACTGACACTGGAACTTGATGAGCCGGGCTCTAACCGAAAGTTTGCATAGAAAAACTTTCCAGTCTTTATGCTCTTGAAAAGGGTAGCGACAGGAAAGGTGCAGTTATTTTGGGATAATGTGTGCCCTTATGTCGGTCAAGCGCCACCCCAAAAAACGCTTCTGTGGCTCCCTTAATTAATACTATTTTGAAGATGGTTCAGTTCTCTGGGTTTTTAGCAGTCCAGGCCTTGTCTATCTCTTCGGTGTCTGCTTTCTGGTCAAGCCGCATTAGCTCCTCAAGGTCGGCGTTATGCTTCTGGTACATCGATATATATTGGTCTTCATCTTCTCGGTGCATTCTGTATAAGTCCGGCATCATCTCATCATCGTTTTTCCTGAAGATGCGTTTAAGCCTGTATGCTTCATAGGGGTCGAAGCCAAGTTGTTTCAAAGCCTCCTGACCTAGGGCCAGCGCACTTCCGAAGGTTTCACGCCGTATTACTGTAACGCCTAGATCCATGAGCTGATAGGCCGCGGAGCGATCTGCAGCGTTGACGGCTATTTTGAGGTGTGGGTAGTGTTTTCGTACCAGCTCAATCAGCTCAGATGCCTTATCTCTATCCCCTATGGTGATGATAAGAAGTTCAGCTGACTCGGCCCCTGCCGCTTCAAGAAGGTCCAGGCGTGTAACATCTCCGTAATAAACCTCGAAGCCAAATTTCCTCAGCACATCCACATTGGCGGCATCATGATCGAGGATGACCGGTTTGATACCTGCCGATATGAGAAAACGGCCAAGATCTGTTCCGAGACGGCCAAAACCAGCAAGAATGACTCTATGTTCGCTACGTTCAATCGTATCTGCTTCACGTAGTGAATCCTCGTTACCCTGCCCGCTTGAAGCAAGCCTGTCCTGAGCGAGAAAAAGCAGAGGAGCAAGGAACATAGAGATTGCAACAGCGGATATAAGAGGTTCGATAGTCTCGGCTGGTAACACACCATTGGCCTTGGAAAATTGAAATAAAACAAAGGCAAATTCACCACCCTGAGCCAAGCTGACAGCAAAAAGTGAACGCTCCGACCTGGTCTGTTTGAAGATGAAACCGGTGCCAACAAGTACAAGCCATTTACAACCGATCAGGCCAGCTGTAATCCCTGCGATAAGGAGAATTTTCTCTCCTATCAGGGTAAAATTAAAGCTAGCCCCAATTGAGATGAAGAATATTCCAAGGAGCAACCCTTTGAAGGGTTCTATATCGCTTTCCAGTTCGTGTCGGTATTCACTATCTGCCAAAACAACACCGGCAAGAAAGGTACCCAGTGCGGGAGAGAGGCCAACTGCAGTCATCAACAATGATATGCCAACCACGAGGGCAAGAGCTGCTGCAACAAAGATTTCTCTGACCTTCGTAGCAGCAATGGCCCTGAAGAGTGGTCTGCTGGCAAATTTACCGAGAAAGAAGATCGCAAGAATTGCCAGCAATGTGACGAGAATGCGCAGATACCCCGGCAAAGAACCTATGTCAAAAAGAGCTGAGCCATGATGCCCATCACCATGCATGGTCACAGTCGCCAGAAGTGGCAAAACTGCAAGTATTGGAATAACTGCCAGATCTTGAAAAAGGAGTACCGAAAAGATGGATCTTCCCGGAGAAGTGTTCATCAGCCCCTTCTCTTTTAAGGTCTGGAGAACAATGGCGGTCGACGAAAGGGAGAGGATAAGACCAATAGCTGTAGCCTGTTGCCATGGCAGGAAGACATAGGATCCCCCCCCAATAATAATACTCGACAGAACGACCTGTGCCCCACCCATTCCCAGTATCGGGGTGCGCATCTGCCAGAGCAAGGAAGGTTTGAGTTCGAGGCCGACCAGAAAGAGCATCATTACCACACCGAACTCTGTAAAATGCATGACTTCTTCTACGTCACCTATCAGCGAGAGGCAGAAAGGACCAATGATGATACCCGCAATAAGGTAGCCAAGCACCGAGCCAAGGCCAAGTTTCTTCGCAATAGGAACGGCAATGGTCGCCGCAGCTAGAAAGGTAAAAAGCTGTAGGAGGAAATGTTCCATTATGGCCTGCTGATAATCGAGTTGAGATTACTGTTAAGATATAAACCTTCCCGGGCCTGCTGGGTATCCAGGGTTCCGTCTCGCATTCCAATGACTGCACGGCGATAGTCTTCGGCATAACCGTTGATCTTCTCGTGAGGAATTCCCCGGTGAATTCCAAGAACAGCAAACGGAGGAAGCCAATCCATTTTGCACAGTTTGGCTGTAGCCCGATAGGGTGAGATGAGTTCTCCTATGGTAAATTCGTTGAACCCATCTTTTCGATAGGTAGTGTCATCACCACCTGCTGTGAAGGCCTGAAGAAAAATCTTCCCTTCAAGTCCCTTTGCATTTTTACCATAGGCCCAACCATGCTCGAGCACCAAATCTAGCCACTCCTTCATGATCGCTGGTGTCGAATACCAGTAGAATGGATGCTGGAAAATAATGACATCATGAGTCTCACACAGCTGTTGCTCTTTTTTGACATCTATCAGAAAATCCGGGTAGATGGCATAGAGATCATTGACCGTGACCCCTTCAAGATCTTCAACGGCCGCACGAAGGGCCTTGTTGATTTTTGAACGCGCTATTGCCGGGTGGGCAAATTGAATAAGGACTTTTTTCATGGCTTAGGTCACAGGAACAAGAAAATAAGAGGGATCAGCAACGATGTAAATTCGCCACTGATCCAAGAAAATTATGCATCGACAAAACGTAAAATTTCATCAACTTTTTTTCTAGGCGTCGGTTTTACATGCTCGCCTTCTTCATAACCGTACACAATAATAGCCGCTACGGTTTCTTCTTCAGGTAAGTTAACGATCTTTGAAGTCGATTCATCATCGATCACTCCAAAAATGCAGGTGCCGACACCCTTCGCATGGGCCGCCAGGCAAAAGGTCTGGCAGGCAAGTCCAGCATCGAACACCTCCCAGACATTGGCCTTTGACGTTGCATACTCCTCTTTTTCGAGGTCGAGCTTACCGCTTTTGCCCTTAACAAAGCTCAGCACTGCAACACCTTTGGCATTTTTCAGGGTAGCCACATTATACACAAATCCCTTAACCCCATCGCTCGCAAGCTTTTCTATAATTGTTCCATCATCCACCAGGGTATATCTTGCGACCTGGTAATTCGCCCAGGAAGGTGCCCAGCGGGCGATATCGACAATCTCCCTCATGGTTTCCCTACTCACTTTTTCATCTTTGAATTTACGAACGGATCTCCGTTCTTTTATCATTTCAATAGCGTCCATCTTACTACCTCGCTGTTTTGATTGTTGTTTTCCATACTACTCAAACATTCTCGTTTTTTTTACCATGGAGCAGTTACAAGTACGTCCTGGCCTGTAACCGGGTGATGAGCAATTGCATGCGTAATCTTCTGGAGAAAAAAGTCTCTGTAGGACGGCAACATACCCTTCAAGGTCTCAATATTATTACCGTGATCACCCCAGTACAGCATCTTGAAATCATCGAGGTTCTCCAGCAAGTATTTCTCCTCTTCAAGGATCTGCAGTGGCGTTGCCTGGATGAACTCTCCGGACTCAACCTGTTCTTTGAGAATGGTACCCGGCTGGATAGTCAACGCCATGGGAGCCAGCTCTTCAGGTTGTAGTATGTTAAGTAGTTTCGTTGTTTCCACAATATGTTTTTCAGATCGCTCCTTGCCACCGATCCCGAAAATAATAGAGATAAGCACTTCAATACCGGCAGCCTTGGCGTGTTCCATGCCTTCTTTTGCCTGCTCAGGGGTCAAGCCCTTAGTGATAAACTCTAACGTCTCAGCATCACCGGACTCAAGACCTGTATACACTTTGGTCAATCCCGCCTTTTTTAGCTGTTGAAGCTCCTCTACAGGTTTGCGCCTGAGGTCATTTAACCCAGCATAAACCGAAATTTTTCTACATTCAGGGAAGGTAGAGGTGATTTTATGTAACACCTTTAAAAGGAAATCGGTTTTCAGCGCCAAGACGTTGCCATCAACGAGAAAGATTGAACCAATGTGGCGAATATACTTTCTCGATTCGTCGATATCCTTGAAAATATCTTCTATACTCCTGATACGAAAACGTTTTTCCCTAAACATATCACAGAACGTGCACTTGTTATGAGTGCAACCAATGGTCGTCTGTATAAGAAAACTGTCAGCTTCCATCCAGGGACGATATACTTTTCCTTCGTAATTCATAACTGTCTCTTTAATGTGCTCTTCTACTGTATGGTTTTGGCCAGGATCGACTCGATAACACCTACAATATCTTTACACTTCTGTAAGTTAAGTGCGTCTGGGTGTGGAGAGGTGAACTGCTCAATATCATTATCGAAATACTGACCTGTTGCACTAGTGAATTCATCTGAAAGAGCCGCCCTGCATAAAATTTCCCCTCCGATCCGAAGATCGTGGCCGTTTGCCCCATACGCTTGCTTAACCATCTTTGAGCCGAGCATGGACTTAGGGTTCACAGCAATAATTGCCGGACCGCTACTCCCTAAAGAGAGGGCCATATCGCGGGACCACATGGTAATGGCGAGCTTGCTCTGTGCGTAGGCCATCCCTGCTGAGGTCAGCTTATGCTTACCGATCAGCGCATCCTGATCTACCGGTGCCTGGGCAGCGGAGGAAAGGTTAATGACTCGTCCGGAAGAGTCCATCAACGACAACAGCTTTCGGGTCAGCAGATATGGTGCGATGGTGTTAACTGCAAATCGTACATCAATCCCATCAGCCGTAAAAAGTTCCGAAGTAACAAAGACACCGGCATTGTTGATCAGAACATCGAGCTTTTCGTTTGTTTCAGCCACAGCCCTGGCGAGATTTTCCACATCAGCCATACTCGAAAAATCGGCAACATAGCTCTCAAGTCTTCCACCGCCACCCAGGACGGAGAGCTCTGCTACAACGTTTTCCAGCTTTGACTGGTTTCGCCCGTGCAACAGGACATTATGGCCCATAGAAACTAACATCTTTACCGTCTCAAAACCGATACCGTCGGTGGCCCCTGTAACAAGAATTGTTTTTTGCATTGTTTTTTCCTTACCCGGGACTCTTCAACTATTCAGCAATTGGCCGGAGAGCCCCTCGTGGCATGTTATTTCCTGATACCGTCTTCTGTGCCAAAATTCTTAAACCTTATTTGTCCTGCACAGGATACCACTGTTCAAACAGTGGTGTTACATCCATGCCCGGCTCACAGTGGCCGATAGGATAGGTAAGTCCTGTTTCTTTCATCGCTTCAAGCCCCTTTACCGTACGCTCCAGTCTGTCGGCTGGCATGGCGATCACCATTTCGCTATCAGTTATCCGACCAAACGATCTCTCCCCAAGGCAGGGAAGACACAGCGACGGTTTACCGCTCTCGACACAACGCGGCAAAGCATCGGTACAAGAACCTTCGCCGGAAAAGCTGGATTCAACTTGCTCATATTCAAAGTATTGTAATCCGTTCATCAAAAGAGTCATCTGGCCTCCATTTGCATAGATCAACAGGTACTCCGGCTCTATTTTCTCCTCATCCAGAGGTGACAATACAAGAGCACCAATAGGCGACGGTACAGAATACGACTGGACAGCTTCTTTTGCTGTTTCATAACTACCGAACCAGAAGCCGTTAAACCCCTTTGCTTCACTCTCATGCTGCTTAGCATCAGCAGGCGCTAGCCCCTGTATCCTCATACAGCGATATCGCAACTGCATTTTTTCGGCAAGCGGTGTCGCGTCGTCTTTGGTGATGCCGATTGTTTTCCCTTCTTTTCGTACAAGATACGGTAGTTGGCAAAAAGTAAACGCCCCTTTAGGCTTCTCTATGCCGGGGATATCCATTAAACCATCTTTTTATCCATTCTCTTAACAGCAATAACCCGTGAGTCAAGCTGCAGAAGTTCAGTAAGTTCTTTGCTGAGTTCTTTCCAGTGAGCCATTTCAGTATTCTCCTATCGTTTTATCTCTTCTTATAGATTTGGGTCGATTAACGTGTAGCCTTAAACATCAAAACTGAACAATTCCAATAAATACAAAGAGGGTAATCCGGGCCACTTTCAGCGACCCAAACCCGTCATTTTCGACGTTCGTGACAATCATAACCACCTTGAATTTTTCGCATTTCACCTTGAGCTCCTTTACTATTTTACTCTCTTAAAGTCTGTGGTGGGAAATTCAAATTCTAATCCTTTGTATTCTCGTCAAACCTGATGGTTACATTCATGTGAAACACAGGTTTCCTTGCCTTTTTCCTTTCACCATAAATTAACCTATTAAAAAGCAATCATTGTTATTGTAATCTTTTGACTGTTACTCTTATATTTTCATCTAGTAGCCATATCTCTTGACTGCATGAAATATAACAAGTAGCCTTAACAATTCAAGTAGGCAACAAATGTTGCTCTAGTATCAAATAAGAGACTATTTAGGAAAAACAGATGCTTCACAGCACATACACATGTAATGCAGGGTGCCCGGTAGAAGGAACTCTTGAAGTTATAGGGGGGAAATGGAAGGGAGTTATCCTCTACCATCTTCTGGAGAAAACCTATCGATTTGGTGAACTGAAGAAAATTATGCCAGGAATAACCCAGCACACCTTAACCAAACAGCTCCGTGAGTTGGAGACCTATGGCATTGTCAACCGCAAGGTATACGCAGAAGTACCACCAAGGGTGGAATACTCCCTTACCGAGCGTGGAGAAAGTCTGAGGGAAATCGTCCTGATGATGCGTGACTGGGGTGCAGCCAACTTAACCTTTCCCGAACCGAAGATCGTATCCACCTAAATCTTCGGCAAAACACTCTTCATAAACTGTTTAGTCAAAGTCATAAACACGTGCATTTTTCAAATGTACTGATAACGGGGAATATAACTTCTACAACCACCCCTGAAGACATTTTAAGACTATGCTTTCCATAGGTTTTTATCTACAGCACCAGCACCACCGGTATAGCAACAACAAAGGGGCTGTCCCGCTATAGGACAGCCCCTTTGTTTACAACATATACTTCTTGGTATTACTTACATCCCTTCATGCTCAGTACGCATAATCAGATCATTCTGCAGATCCGGGGAGAGATCGACAAAGTACGCTGAGTAGCCGGCGATACGCACAATCAGGCTCTTGTACTTATCCGGGTCTTCCTGGGCAGCAATAAGAGTAGACTTGTTGATAACGTTGAACTGTACATGCCACAGTTTAAGATCACAGAAGGTACGGATGAACGATACCATCTTCTCGGTACCCTCTTCGCCCTCAAGACACTTCGGAGTGAACTTGATGTTCAGCATACGAGCCGCACGATCACGATGTCCGTAGTTCTTGGTGTTATAGTTGGACATCAGGATTGAGGTAGGTCCAGACTTGTCTGCACCATGAGATGCGGAAGAACCATCAGAGAGCGGAGTCCATGCGTAACGTCCGTTAGGAGTAGCACCAACAACCTTACCAAAAGGTACGTGAGAGGTGAACGGTACGTAACGGATGTCGTTATGCATGTTCAGCTCTTTGGAGTACTTCTGACCAAAGAGAACATTAATCTCATCGATGTCACGACCAATTGAATCAGCATACGGCTCATCATTACCGTAGCACGGTACGTTCATAAGCAGCTGACGAACATCTTCTTTGCCTTCGAAGTTACAGTCACACGCTTCGATAATCTCAGCCAGAGTGATCTTCTTCTCTTCAAATACCAGCTTCTTAATAGCAGAGAGAGAATCTACAAGAGTACCAAGACCCATGTGCTCAAAGTATCCGAGGTTTATGCCCTCAGGGATATGCGGGGTGTGCAGATCAAGACAATGCTTCATGCACAGGTCATGCATTGCAGAACCGAGCGGATGAGCAAAGTGCTTGGCACGAAGGTTATTGATGATGTACTGCTGATGAAAAGCGGTCTTCAAGAAATGCTTGTGCTGGGCAACATAGGCGTTCCAGAACTCGTCCCAGCTCTCAAACTTGGTTACGTCACCAGTCTGGATGGAGAGTTGCTCGTCACCATGCTTTTGCATTTTACCGTTACGAAGAGTCATCTCTAACGCTGCAACAAAGTTAATGTATGCACCACCGGAGGTGTAGGTATCGCGATTCGGCATACGTGCTTCGGTACAACCGGATACTGCGTAATCGTATGCTTCTTCAAAGGTTGCACCTTTGGAAACGTAGATCGGTACGATCTCTTCATCGTTGATCAGTTTAGGGAAACCGGAACCGTCTTTGATGGTCTCTGCAACGTCTGCCAGATACCGCTCTGGAGAACGGGAGTGGATACGTGCAGCGAGATCAGGGTAGTGCAGTGGGAACTCACGCTTGGACTTCAAGAACAGGTAGGTGAGATCGTTGGTCGCATCACGGCCTTCAGGGGTCTGGCCACCGATGGTAACAGCTTCCCAATGAGCATAGCCCTCGTTGAACGCGCCGCCGGTAGGGGACACGTAGAGGTCGATGAACTGTGCCATACCAACCCAGAGACACTCAAGCAGTTCAAGGGCCTGATCTTCATCAATGATACCCGCTTCCATATCAGCTTTGTAGAATGGGTAGAAGTACTGATCCATACGACCGTTGGAAACGATGGTACCGGTCTTCTGCTCGATACGGGAGAACATCTGGGTAAACCACTGAGACTGTACAGCCTCGTGGAAGGTACGTGCAGGGTGCTCAGGAACATGCTCACAGATGTCTGCCATCTTGAACAGCTCCATCTTGCGGGTCATATCGGTCTCTTTCTCGGCAAGCTCGCGAGCAAGCTTTGCGTGACGACGGGACCAGAGAATGATCGCATCACAGACTGTCACAATGGACTCGAGAAATGGCTTCTTCTCGACGTTATCAACTGGAGAAAGTGGATCAAGTGCTTCCATCTTCTCAAGAGCTTCTTGTCTGATTCCACCAAAACCGCGCTTCAAGATCTTCTCGAAGTCATGGACCCACTGGATGGAAGATCTAAAAGAAGAGGTCTCGTTGACGATGAAACGAGAGGCAAGTCCTTCTGGATCATCGTAGGAAAGCTTATGTACTTCTTCTGGAAACGCAGCATTTAATGCTTCATGGTAGGTCTTGCCTTTCCAGTATGGCGCGATCTCTTCAACAACGATCTTTGCATCCGCTTCAGAGATGGAGAACGGGGATTCTGTACGATTTGGCAGGTCCTGGATTGCGATATCGAGGAAGTCACCATCAAGCTCTGGGTAGAGCAGACCATAACGACCTTTTACACCACCACGACCACAGATCAGGTTGTCTTCATCTATATATACTGTGATGTTCTCAGCAATATGCTTCATTGCCTTGGCCCATCTGAGACAGAGCATTTCACCTTCGGTCTCTTTCATAGACTCGGTGAAGTACTGCGCACGCTCTACATCAATTACCGGCTTTAGGCCGTCAAAGGTATCAAGGATTTTAAATACACGGGAATGGCTGGCGCGATAAATATCTTCTTTGCCTTCTATTTTATCCAAGAGCCGTTGTTCATGAGGGGAGCAGCATTGCATAGTTTTATCTCCTGATTAATTAGAATTGTTTCAACTGTCCAGAATCGACCAGGTCCAGCATCTACCTGCTACTCCGGATGTAAAGATACAACTTCTCAAATCGTAACTATTCCTATCATAGCAATCTGCATGCCAATAATAAATTTTACGGCTTTGACACTCGTCATTCCAAAGGCTTCAACAATATACTATTGCAAAACATCACCCACCATCACAACATGTTTCCTGTATTATCAATATGTTACAACAAAACCGAGCACATTACATCTCTACTCGTCACATTCTTCTGACATCGTGTCATCAGACCAATACACAGATGTCCCCCTAACTAAACATCTCTAACGTCCCCACCAAACGATTCCAAACGTTCCAAAACTGGTGCACACATGCATCCCCACACCTCGTTTCCTGGAACTTAACATCAAGTTTTCAGACACTTATACAAAATGTTGCATTTTTGCACCAAAAACAAGTGTTGTGTTATTTTTGCATCCATACCTAACTAATAGATGTTAATACATGTGAAGCATATGCTGAAATCATACCAGATCGCCTCACAACCTACTTCCTACGTATCCTGGTCCAATTAACAACATAACCAATGAATATAACGTGTAATATGCTCAACAATATTCGAAGTTGTACTCAAAAAACACAAAAAGAGCAGCCCCTTTTGGAACAGCCCTTTTTGTACTAACAAATACCCTCGTTATACTTCGGTAAATGGAAATTCTGGATCACTCAACAGCTTATACATACGCTGTTTCTTTTCGGTCTTTTTATCATGAAACTCAACCAGCTCATCAATAATCTCTAAAACACGAGCATCATCAGCTTTTCGTTCAATTCGGCGACCAATCTGAGGGAAACAGCCACCTTTACCACCAGCAAAGACGTCATAACCCTCACGGGTTGCCATGATACCAATATCTACAAGCTTTGCACTTGAGCAGCACATTGAGCAGGCCGAGATACCAATTTTAAATTTTGCTTTAGTATGCTTGCGGCTCGAGAATTTCGCGAGAATTTTCTGACTCAAATCATTGGGGTCGCTGACAGCAATATTACAATGACCTTTACCAATGCACACTTTGGGAAGTGGGAACTTACCTGGTCCTTTGAGATCTGCACCAAGAGCAGTCAATGTAGATTTCACCTCATCAGCAACTTCGCTCGGTACAGCATTAAGTCGTAAATTCTGGGCCGTGGTCACATAAACCCCAAAGTTATATTGCTTAGCCAGCTGAAGGGCTGCATCCATAATAGCCAGGGGCAGACGACCTGCGGGAAGTAAAACGGTAATGCCAACATTCTTTTTCTGTTCGTCCATAGTCTTATCTTTTCCGTTGCATGATATCATTTATATTTCAGCCTGATACAACAACTCAGACCAGTGTTGACCAGACAATTTTAAGCCCCATCACTGCCAGCGCAATAAACAGAACCTTGCGATAGGAATATTCATTAAGCGAAGATGACAGCCAGATTCCAAGTTTACTCCCGATAATTACAGCAGGAGTGGCTGCAGCAAAGGTAAGCCAGACATCGGATGTCATATGCCCGGTTGCGATCTTGGCTCCGACAATAAAGATGCCGGTAATGATAAAACCTGCCCCGAGATTACCTTTCACCGACTTCGCGGGACAACCGCTATATGCAATGTAAGCGGCAAGTGGTGGACCGTTAAAGCCGAACGCCATTCCGAGAGCAGAGGATAAAACACCTGCAAAGTAGCCCCAACCTTTTTGTATTGCGCGGCTAATAGTGTCACTACGCTCCAGCAAAAGACTCCAGATAGCATATAAAACGATAAACATGCCCATCCCTGCTTTCAGCCATGTCTCAGAAACATACTCGAGAACAAACATGCTGAGCAATACACCAGGTATGGCACCAACAAAGAATCCTTTCACATATTCCCATTGAATAAATCTGCGAAAGGTCCAACCAACCTGACAATTCAGGGTGAGGACAATGAGAGTGCAGCTTGGAACAGCCACGGAGAGATCAACAAATGGAGCGATGAGGGGCATGGCTATCATTGCCGCGCCAAATCCGGCAATACCGTTAATCAGGCCACCCGCAAACCACCCCATAAGAATAAACAGCAAATCAGGCATGATCATCACAGTTCGGCTTAATCGCGCATCTTACGAAAAAGGGTCGTCCTGTTGATTCCTAGGGCTGCTGATGCCTCATTCACCGAGCCATATCTGTCTAGTGCCTGCTGAATCACCTTCTTCTCAAAATCAGCCATAATGTCTTTCAGTGGCCGTGCGGGACCAGTTTCTGAAGTTTCCCGCGTAGGATTGATCTGGCATTCATAGAAAGCTGCCTGCATACAGGGAGTAAGGTCTTCAGGAAGAATCTCATTGTGTTCACAGGTGACAACCAGGCTCTGTATGGTGTTTTCCAATTCTCGGATATTACCAGGCCACCTGTAAGCAATGAACACTTTCATGGTATCGTCGGTACAGGTGATATCTTTTTTATACTTCCTCCTGAAACGATCCAGAAAGTGATTCACCAGCCCGGGTATCATCTCCGGTACTTCTCGAAGAGGTGGGATGTCAACTACAGCAACCCGTAGTCTGTAGAAGAGATCTATCCGGAAATTACCTTTGGCTACCTCTTCTTCAAGTTTACGATTAGTTGCGGCAATGATACGAACATCCACTTTTTTAGGAACAGAAGAGCCGACCCGCATAACCTCCTGATCCTGGAGGACACGAAGCAATTTAGCCTGCATTGTAAGAGGCAGTTCTCCGATCTCATCTAAGAAAACGGTTCCTTTATTGGCAATTTCAAAGTGGCCTATTTTTCCTTGCCGGTTAGCGCCAGTAAACGCACCAGGAGCATAGCCAAAGAGTTCAGACTCGATAAGATTTTCAGAGATGGACCCACAATCGACTTTTAGAAACACTTCGTCCCGTCGAGGACTGTTCTCATGGGCCATACGAGCATACCAATCTTTACCGACACCGGTTTCACCGAGCAGCAGGATGGTCGCATCAGTAGACGCCACACGCTTTACCAGGTCTGACAGTTCTGTAATTTGTGGGGATTGGTACGATGCACTTCCAGCTTGTGAGCCAGTGGAGAGGTTCTCAATCTGATTATGATAGATCGAGATCAATTTCTTTTGTTGCAGGATCTGTTCACGCATCTGACCTATAAGAGTCACATCACGAACAAGTGTAATGACAAGCGCCAGCTCACCTTTGCTGTCAAAAACTGGAAAACCTCTGAGCACAACACGCTTGCCACTGCTGAGAACCTGAACATGGGTAACAGGTTTCAACTTCTCAACAACAAGTGGGTTAACAATAATATCAAAAACACCTTTGTCTTTCAGAACACGTACATTGTGGCCAAGAAGATCGTCAGCCTTGAAGCCTGTCAACTTTTCATACATAGCGTTGACGTGCAGCGTCGTACCTTCCTTATCGGTCACATAAACGCCATCGTCCAGTGCGGCCAATATGTTTTTCACATACAAAGCGAGTTTTTTCAATTAACTAACAACGCCCCCTAGCGTAACTACTGCAATCAATCGGTATGACACCATCGCAAAGAGATATCTCATGCACCAAGCTACCAACAAATCCAGATATCGACAACGGTGACAAGATAGTCAAGCCACGTAAAACATAACTGAAAACGTTACAAAGAGCACTATCATACCCGTGAGGAGTACGGGTAGATAGTGCTCTTTATATTGTTTGTACTTAGAGGAGTACCCTGCCAGGGTTGTACGACAGGATGTACAAACAACTTTTTATTTTTTCAAACCTATCTCATTGGAGATTTCGAGTAATGGAAGATATTTCTCATTATCAAGAGAGACATCTCCAAGCTCATACTCAACCCCAATATTGGTATATTTCTGAGTTCCAAGGCGATGGTAAGGAAGTAGCTCATACTCCACATCATAATCCTTTAGGAAATCTACTATAGCCCGTATATCTTCAACGGTATCATTAAACCCTGGAACCACAGGAGTACGAACCCGTATGTGTAATTTAGGATAAGCTTCCCGTACAGCCTTGAAGTTTTCCAGAATCAACTCGTTACCAACCCCGGTAAACTCTTGATGCTTGGCTGATGACAGGCTCTTGATATCAAACATGAGCATATTGCAATATTTGCAGGCTTCGAGAATTGTCTCTTTTTTCACATGCCCACACGTTTCAATCGCGGTCTTGATATATCGCTTTTTAGCCTCCTGTAAAAGTGCCAGAGAAAATTCAGATTGAGCAAGTGGCTCTCCACCACCCAAGGTCAAACCGCCCCCGGAACGAGCATAGAAGGAGGCATCTTTTTCTACCTGGTCGATTACATCTTTTACAGTTTTCTCTTCACCATAAACAATAAGAGCACCGGAAGGACACACATCAGCACATGCCAGGCAATTGGTGCAATTATCCCAGACGACGGAAATTTTCTCATCATCACCCTTCACAAGAGCACCTGGAGAACAGATTTCTCCACAGCGAACACATTCGGAAAGAGTGATACATTTATTTCTGTTATATGCCAGCTGAGGCTTAAATGACTGTGATTCAGGATTACTGCACCATTTACAGGCTAAAGGACAACCTTTAAGAAAAACAACTGTGCGAATTCCAGGACCGTCATGCACCGAGTATTTCTGGATATTAAAAACTGTTCCCTGGGTATTTTGGATGTTTTTTATAGTCATTTTGCTGTCAGCTTGGTGGGGGTTAAATTTTCACTGATAAAGATGTCGCTGGAGATAACTCCGGCGACATCTTATGTACTTGCTACTCGTATTTCTCTTTACATCCCTTCATGCTCAGTACGCATAATCAGATCATTCTGCAGATCCGGGGAGAGATCGACAAAGTACGCTGAGTAGCCGGCGATACGCACAATCAGGCTCTTGTACTTATCCGGGTCTTCCTGGGCAGCAATAAGAGTAGACTTATTGATAACGTTGAACTGTACATGCCACAGTTTAAGATCACAGAAGGTACGGATGAACGATACCATCTTCTCTGTACCCTCTTCGCCCTCAAGACACTTCGGAGTGAACTTGATGTTCAGCATACGAGCCGCACGATCACGATGTCCGTAGTTCTTGGTGTTATAGTTGGACATCAGGATTGAGGTAGGTCCGGACTTGTCTGCACCATGAGATGCGGAAGAACCATCAGAGAGCGGAGTCCATGCGTAACGTCCGTTAGGAGTAGCACCAACAACCTTACCAAAAGGTACGTGAGAGGTGAACGGTACGTAACGGATGTCGTTATGCATGTTCAGCTCTTTGGAGTACTTCTGACCAAAGAGAACATTAATCTCATCGATGTCACGACCAATTGAATCAGCATACGGCTCATCATTACCGTAGCACGGTACGTTCATAAGCAGCTGACGAACATCTTCTTTGCCTTCGAAGTTACAATCACACGCTTCGATAATCTCAGCAAGAGTGATCTTCTTCTCTTCAAATACCAGCTTCTTAATAGCAGAGAGAGAATCTACAAGAGTACCAAGACCCATGTGCTCGAAGTATCCGAGGTTAATGCCCTCAGGGATATGCGGGGTATGCAGATCAAGACAATGCTTCATGCACAGGTCATGCATCGCAGAACCGAGCGGATGAGCAAAGTGCTTGGCACGAAGGTTATTGATGATGTACTGCTGATGAAAAGCGGTCTTCAAGAAATGCTTGTGCTGGGCAACATAGGCGTTCCAGAACTCGTCCCAGCTCTCAAACTTGGTTACGTCACCAGTCTGGATGGAGAGTTGCTCGTCACCATGCTTTTGCATTTTACCGTTACGAAGAGTCATCTCTAACGCTGCTACAAAGTTAATGTATGCACCACCGGAGGTGTAGGTATCGCGATTCGGCATACGTGCTTCGGTACAACCGGATACTGCGTAATCGTATGCTTCTTCAAAGGTTGCACCTTTGGAAACGTAGATCGGTACGATCTCTTCATCGTTGATCAGTTTAGGGAAACCGGAACCGTCTTTGATGGTCTCTGCAACGTCTGCCAGATACCGCTCTGGAGAACGGGAGTGGATACGTGCAGCGAGATCAGGGTAGTGCAGTGGGAACTCACGCTTGGACTTCAAGAACAGGTAGGTGAGATCGTTGGTCGCATCACGGCCTTCAGGGGTCTGGCCACCGATGGTAACAGCTTCCCAATGAGCATAGCCCTCGTTGAACGCGCCGCCGGTAGGGGACACGTAGAGGTCGATGAACTGTGCCATACCAACCCAGAGACACTCAAGCAGTTCAAGGGCCTGATCTTCATCAATGATACCCGCTTCCATATCAGCTTTGTAGAATGGGTAGAAGTACTGATCCATACGACCGTTGGAAACGATGGTACCGGTCTTCTGCTCGATACGGGAGAACATCTGGGTAAACCACTGAGACTGTACAGCCTCGTGGAAGGTACGTGCAGGGTGCTCAGGAACATGCTCACAGATGTCTGCCATCTTGAACAGCTCCATCTTGCGGGTCATATCCGTCTCTTTCTCGGCAAGCTCGCGAGCAAGCTTTGCGTGACGACGGGACCAGAGAATGATCGCATCACAGACTGTCACGATGGACTCGAGAAATGGCTTCTTCTCGACGTTATCAACTGGAGAAAGTGGATCAAGAGCTTCCATCTTCTCAAGAGCTTCTTGTCTGATTCCACCAAAACCGCGCTTCAAGATCTTCTCGAAGTCATGGACCCACTGGATGGAAGATCTAAAAGAAGAGGTCTCGTTGACGATGAAACGAGAGGCAAGTCCTTCTGGATCATCGTAGGAAAGCTTATGTACTTCTTCTGGAAACGCAGCATTTAATGCTTCATGGTAGGTCTTGCCTTTCCAGTATGGCGCGATCTCTTCAACAACGATCTTTGCATCCGCTTCAGAGATGGAGAACGGGGATTCTGTACGATTTGGCAGGTCCTGGATTGCGATATCGAGGAAGTCACCATCAAGCTCTGGGTAGAGCAGACCATAACGACCTTTTACACCACCACGACCACAGATCAGGTTGTCTTCATCTATATATACTGTGATGTTCTCAGCAATATGCTTCATTGCCTTGGCCCATCTGAGACAGAGCATTTCACCTTCGGTCTCTTTCATAGACTCGGTGAAGTACTGCGCACGCTCTACATCAATTACCGGCTTAAGACCGTCAAAGGTATCAAGGATTTTAAATACACGGGAATGGCTGGCGCGATAAATATCTTCTTTGCCTTCTATTTTATCCAAGAGCCGTTGTTCATGAGGGGAGCAGCATTGCATAATTTTCTCCTAGCAGGATGATAATTAATCAGGAAATTCGGAGGTAACAGAGAGTGAAACTCTCTGTTACCTGGCTCGAAATTTTAATTTACAAATAACAGTGGAAGTGCAGGTATGTAGGTAATCAGCAAGAGAATAACAATCATGATACCGACAAGTGGCAGTGCGACCTTCGAAAGATTTTCAATTTTGACATTTGCAACACCACTTGCAACAAAGAGGTTGATACCAACAGGTGGAGTAACAAAACCAATAGCAAGGTTTACAACCATGATGATACCAAAATGAACCGGATCAACACCGACCTTCATTACAATTGGGAGTAAAATTGGAGTCAGAATGACGATGGCTGCAAGTGCTTCCATGAACGTACCAACGATCAAAAGCAGAACGTTGATAAGTAACAAGATGGCAATTTTATTCTCGGTAAGACTGAGCATTGCGTTAGCAATGGTCGCCGGAACCTGCTCTATGGTCATGATGTTGCCGAAAATTGTGGCCATAGACATCAAGATAATAACGATAGCTGAAGTACTGCACGCTTCCATAAAACATGGAATGATATTACTAAAGTTCAGTTCACGGTAAACAAAAATACCTACAATGAGACCATAGAACGCAGCAAGGGCAGCGGCTTCAGTCGGTGTCATAATACCACCGTAAATACCACCAAGAATGATGACAGGCACCATCAACGCCCATTTCGCATCCCAGAACGCTTTAACAAAGCTCATCGCTGTACGTTCGCGTTGAACACCTTGCCAACCACGTTTTTTGGAATAGATATAGGTGAAGGTCATCAAAGCCAGTCCAGTAAGAACGCCAGGGACGATACCGCCCATGAAGAGTTTACCGATGGAGACCTGTGCGGAAACACCATAGACAACAAAAGGGTTACTTGGCGGAATCATAACACCAATGGCACCTGCTGCAGCTACAACGGCAGCGGCAAACAACTTGTCGTAACCACGTTCGACCATTGCCGGAATGGTAAGTGACCCAATGGCTGCCACAGTTGCAGGCCCGGAACCACTGATGGCAGCAAAAAACATACTGGTTGCAATTGCAGCCAGAGCTATACCACCATGGAGTGAACCGAGAAGTTCATCTGCCAAGGTTAGCAACCTGCGAGACAATCCACCCGCTCCCATGAAAACACCCGCAGCAATAAAAAACGGGATAGCCATAATTGGGAAACTATCAATGGAGGTAAATGCTATCTGAGCGACATATTCAATAGGTAAGGTTCCCGCATTGATGATTGTTGCGGTAGCTGCAAGTCCAAGACTTACAGAAATAGGCACACCAATAACGAGGAAAATCAGAAAATAGCCAAAGAGAATTGTCAGGGTGCTTAGGCTTTCAGTAAAATATACCGGAACTGCAAGAGCGAGTACAAATGCTATCCCTATAAGTGTATCTACAAATCCACATTCTTTGACCTGCTTGAACAAATCCTGAAAGAGTCGCAGGGCCATGAGACCAAAGGCAACTGGTAAAACCAAATATGGCCAATAATAGGACATCCCGGTACCAGGAGCAAGCTGAGGATAGAGTTTCAACATCTTCAGGTTATCTACGCCCATGTAGAAGATGACAGCGACGAGGGCCATGAAACAGAGATCGACAACTATCCAACTGATCCCCTGAAATCTAATCGGAAGACGATCATAGACAATGTCAACGCGGATGTTATTTCTTTTTTTAATTGCAATGGGTATTGCGAGATAGGAAATCCAGATAAAAATAAATCGGGCAAGCTCTTCGGTCCAAATTGCTCCCGCAGCATCTGCAGAGAACATTGTACCAACATAACGATAAAAGGTCTGAAAGGTAATAATCAGGATGATGGCAAGCATTCCAATAAAAAGGAACGGCTTTTCAACATTATCATCCAACCAACTTAAGATCGACTGTAAAGCACCCGGCTGATTAGCAGGGGCCGCATCATGGCTAGTAGTCGTGGCTTTTTCAGCATTCGCGAGGGTGGACATGTTCTCTCCTCAAAAATTCAGCAGGTAGCGGGGCAGACAACCTGCCCCGCTTTGCAACTTACTTCTGGGTATTTTGAACAAGTGTCATAACTTCTTCAGGGATCTCAGATGCAAACTCAGCCCAGGTAGGCTTGGTTGCTTCTACGAATTCTGCACGCTCAGCATCACTCAGATTATGAATTGCGATACCCTGAGCTTTGAAAGCCTCATTTGCTTTAACTTCAAGATCGGCAGTGATTCCACGCTGGTACTCAAGTGCGTCTTGGCCAGCTTTTAGAACGATTTCCTGAAGATCTGCAGGCATAGAATCAAACTTCTTCTTATTCATCAGAAGAATGTGCATGGAGTAGTTATGTGCAGAATCGATAGCATACTTCAGTACTTCAGTGTGCTTGGCATCGTTAAGAAGAGAAAAGGTGTTACCTTCTGCATCAACGGTACCCTGCTGCAATGCGGTGTAAACCTCGCCCCATGCGATAGGAGTAGGATTCATGCCAAGTTTAGCAGCAACTGCAACCTCTACAGGAGAAGCGGTGGTACGAACTTTCAGGCTTTTCAGATCACCAAGAGTCTTGATTTCTTTTTTGGTAGATACGAAATTTCTGTAACCGTACTCACTGTACATGATTGGTTTCAAGTTGATCTTTTCGCACTCTGCTGCCAGATATTCGCCGAGAGGACCACTATCAAGGGCTTTGTACAGGTTTTCCTGGTGCATAGGGCTAGTCACGTATGGCAGATCGAAGACCATGAACGCTTTAGAGAAGTTCGCCATATTTGGTGAAGAGGCAGAAGCCATATCCAAGGTTCCACGCTGTGTGGATTCCATGGTTACACGGTCACTACCAAGCATTGCATTACCGAACAGTTGTACCTTGATCTTTCCATCGGAACGCTCTTCAATGAGTTGCTTCAGTTTCTCATAACCAAGAGTAACGTTGTTGCCCGGAGCCATCGGGTGACCAAGACGAAGGGTGAGTTTTTTCGCCTGTACACTGGCTGCAGCACCTGCAATCAAACCTACGGTCAATGCGGCAACAATAAACTTTTTCCCAAAATAACGCATAGTTCCTCCAAAAAATTATAAAACTATTAAAATAGCGAATTATTCGCTCTGGTACACTTATTCGAATTTCTTTTCATGTATTACATCATTAGAGCAATTGATATGCCAGTTCCCACCGAAACTCCCTAAAGAGTGCTCTGTGCATTTTGAAAGTCCCTTTTTTTTTAACGAAAAGGAAGTGTGAAAACAGAGATAAGGCTGAACATTGCCTTAACACTTCTATAATTTTCAGCATGTTGACAATATCCAATTAAATTGAACATTTTTTCGACCTAACGGTTGCATGAGGTTGACAAATGTATATATATAGAAGGTGTTCAGAAAATATGTTGTTTGCATTTCAAACCAGAACCGTTGCACAATTGCAACACACAATTATATTTTGACCTGGACAGTGCAAAAAACCGCATGCTATATGATGTTGCATATTGGCGACATGGTGATGCGAATTTGCAACACACAGGCCGCCTTCATACCCATCTACTGCTGATTTTTCCTTCTTTTGTTCCTCGTAGAATTAGATTTGAAAAATTCGTAAGAAGTGCAGTGCCCAATGAACACCCTATTTCTCCGTTCTTTTATAGGTATAGTTCTCATTATTGAAATTGGCTTATATTTCCATGGCATAAATTTTGCGACTGGCCGGCCTTTTCATCGTTCTTAAACGCGCCGGTTTTGAACTTACCATTCCGGTGATCTCTTCTTTTTTGTTCCTCGTAGTACTTCTTCCGATATCGAATCCTGTAAAAGAGAATGTATAATCTGACATGCCACGACCAGCACACCAGAGAGAGTAACTCACGTATGGCTGCACTGAACGTCGTCCAATAAACTGAATATACAATAATTATTACATGGAAGTGGTGTGGAATATATCTTTAGGAAGGGAGATTGATAATGCAAGCAGCTTATGGTGTGTCATCATCTTGCTATGACAATAACATCAGCTTCTCTATACAACAAAAGGAGAAGGATGCAAAACCGCATCGCCTCTCCTTTGTCGTGGTCGTATATCATAATCTCGTTCGGCCTGAACCAAACAGCAAAAAACTTGTTACATTAAAGTAACTCCTGCAACAGTTCTTTGGACGCGGCAGGAATCACAACCCTGTTAACCAACATTCCAGAAAGCTCAATCGCAGAGCAGGCGGCATCCACAGATGCCTGAACTGCGCTAACATCACCTGTTGCCAGGAAATAGCCTTTACCTCCGATGGCCATAGAGACATGAACCCTGATAAGGGTGACATCCGCCGCCTTCACGGCAGCATCCGCAGCTTCAATAATATTTGTAGCTGAAAATGTCTCAACAATGCCCAGAGCCCTGAATGACTCGTCTTCAACATGGACGGTACCGGAAATGGCACTAAAGATCTGCTCGTCAACATTAGCAATAGTGAGTTTTTCAATAAGATAGGAGCCAGCTGTTGCCTCCCCTGTCTCAAGAGCAGCATTTACTGCAGATACTGTTCCACCGGCAATTATCAGGAATTTACCGGAACAAATAGTTCGAGCTACAAGAATGGTAATATCAGCCGCCTTCAGCATCGCATCCTGAGCCTGGTAACCTGCTGCAATGCTGGACAGTTCTAAAACGCCTATTGATGAATGTGACATAGTATTCATAGTTTTTTAAATAGATAATCCTGTACGTTTATAATCAGGCAACTTCCACATCAATGGTCGTATCACTGATGTTCACAACTTTACCCGCCATTGGGGAGTGTATCTCACTACCCAGATCTTTGCCCACTGTAGCAATTTTATCCCCTGCACTTATGTGATCACCAATTGAAACTATCGGTGTTGCCGGCTTACCAATGTGCTGGCGTAATGGCAGAGTAAGTAACTTAGGTGTAAAGGGTGAATCTGTCAGAGGCCCAGTATCACCAAAACGGTTAAGATCGAGCAACCGCTTAAGTTTGCTGGTTGGTGTTCGCCTATACTTGATGAGAGGATGAGGTCCATTGGATGGAAATTCAGAACTATCCATCTTCATGCCGTTAGCACCGGCCTGTCGCTTGCTTAAGGCACTAACACTTCCGGGGTATAGTCCCTCAGGGCAGCTCACAAGGCTACAAAGATTACATTCACAACACGCGATTGCATGCTGCTCCCCAACGCTTTCTCCAACAGGAGTAAACATCAGTGCCCGCATTGACTTATGTGGCTGAATCGGGTGGCCAAGAAGATGCCTGGGGCAAAGCGCAGTACAGAATATACATTGGTCACATGCAGACTTACCGATTTTCCTAACAGAATCGGGATGTCCCATGACTTGCATCTTTCGCACCAGAGTGTGGTCGGCCGGCAAGATAATTATCGCAGAGCTGGTCTTGGTCGTAAGCTCATTAAGGTCAGTGGTCAAGCGTCCCATCATCGGCCCGCCAAGCAAAACAGCGTAATCGCTAATTGTGGGCCGTGCAAACTCAATCAGATCCCGGATCGGCATCCCGATAGGAACCTCGAGGGTAACCTTCTGCTCAAGGTCACCACCCAGCGTAACAAAAGTAGTGGTTACCGGACGGCGTCTACCCACATTTAATAGCGTCTCAACATTGTTTACGATAATACCCTGAGTGATTGGTAACTTACCAGCATCTACGACCTTTCCGGTTGTCTCATAAATAAGTGTAATCTCATCACCAGCCGGATAGAAATCACCAACAGGCACAACGCGTACACCGTCCCCCACGCTCTTATTGAGGTGTTCAATAATATGTGTGTGTTTTGCTTTAATACCAATGATACCCTCGTTCGCAGACGCTGCCTCCATCACCATCTTTAAACCTGCCAGAAAATCAGCAGTATGGTGGATCAGGATTTCTTTGTCTTTGTGAATAAGAGGCTCACACTCTGCCGCGTTCACAATAATAGTGGAAGCTTTTGAGCCAAACTTTACGTGGGTCGGGAATCCGGCCCCACCAGCACCAACGATGCCATGCTCTTGAATTTCTGCAACAACAGGATTCATACTCATGATTCTTTCAACCCCAAAGGCAATACGAGGAACAGATTATACAACATGCGTAAAAGGGAGATATCAACGCTGCAGGCTACTGAGAACCTTGCGAGTCACCCTTTCAACTTTACCTGCGTCAGTCACCTGAAAATCATTTCGCAGTATGGAGACAATTTTTGATACCACGGTTTTGATATCTTCAGACCTGAACGTCTTGTTACTGCATTCAACATCATTTTCTGCAGGCCGTTTATCGTATACAACCTTTATTCCCTTGCTGCGCAAAACATCTTTCGCGCCTGAAGTGAGTATTATGCTGCCATCTACAAAAAATTCTTTAGCTCCTGCACCAAGGAATTCTGTAACATTATCGGCACTAACAAGTTTCTTTTTCATTATCTCTCCATCGACATCAATATGTGTTTATCAACAACGTGAAAACCGCAAATCTGCAGAGGTTGTTAGCTGCACATTGGTCACTTATCTGTATCTTTCGGTACATCCATCTGGTCAATTATTCCGACAATGATTGCATCAATTGGTGAATGTCTTCCTAATTTGGCCAGCCGAGCTGAACTACCGGTAGAAACAATTACCATTTCGCCAACACCAGCCCCAACCTGGTCAACAGCCACAAAGCTATTTCGGAGTTGATCAGTTATCGGATCAACTACTTGAACGATCATCAGTTTCATACCTTGCAGGCTATCTTCTTTGCGTGTGGCCCAGACATTGCCAACAACTTTAGCTACAATCATTTATGCACCTCTTTCATCTCGTTGAATTTCGATTCCGAACTTCCTGGCGCAATCTTCTGCAAGAGAGGTTACAAGCGCATTACGAGTAATATTGATGCGCTTTACACCTTCGGCATGCCACTTTTCCATATCCTGCTCACTGATAACCCGTTTTTCTACTATGGCTGTTTTATGAACCGGTTTCACCGGACGGAGGCCAAAGCCATACAACGTCTCGGCATAATCCCGATACAGTGCAAATAATTGTGGTGGAGCACTATTCTCACAAGCAGTGAAAGCAAACTCAAGGACCTCGACAGTCTTTCCACTCAGTAACAGGCCACGTACCTTCTCAGCTATCGGGCTGCCCGCTTTGCCATGAGCCAGATCGGCCATGTCATTGAGATCTAATCGCGGCAGAATATAACGGTCTGCCTCTCCTGTCTCATAGGCGTCGTCAATGTAGTGCAGCTTCCTTTCCAAACCATCAGAGTACGGCAAAGAGATCTCCTGCTGAAGGGTTCGGGAACCTAGCACGAGCACGTTCTCAACAGCACAGTTTTGTGTAAGCTGTTCTAGAATCTGTTCTACTACCTGTGCAACAATGTCTTTATCCACACGCACACTGCACCTCAGCAACACTTTTAATTATGTTACAGCGGGTTTTAGACGTACAGCCGCTGGCATTCCCTTCATCAAAGTCAATATGCATGGACAGCTGGAAATTTTTATTTACTCTGATCAGAACATCTCTAAAAATAACGGGCCGATGACTCTCAGTTTGTACACAGACCAGGTCCATGTCCTTTACGCCGAAATGAGCTGCATCATCAGGATGCATGTGAATATGTCTACCTGCGACAATAAAGCCGCGATCGAGGGCAATAATCCCGTTTGACGAGGAAATCACACCACCTGGAGTGCCTTCCAGATCACCGGAGTGCCTTACAGGAGCATCGATTCCAAGAACCCTGGCATCAGTAACTGAAATTTCTACCTGCGATTCTTTTCTGAACGGTCCAAGGATAGCGATATTGTCGATGACACCCTTTGACCCAATCAGCCGAAGTCGCTTATCGTAAAGATACTGTCCAGGTTGTGACAGTTCACGCAATGGTTTTGGGGCTTCTTTGAAGAGCTGGTAATAGTCTTCTTCTGACAGGTGTGCATGTCGGGCGGAAAGCTCAATGGGAATATCTCTGGGGCCGGACTGCTCGCGCAATCTTTTGGTGACTTCCCTGACTATTGCGGAAATGAGTTCTTCATTCACAGCCATAATATTCGTGTGCCTCTAATCTGTTAATTGGCAGAGGGTTTTGAAGTCTGTTTACTCTGCAACGTCTGCTTCTTAGCGCAAGTTAAGCGCAACTGTTCTCTCTATAGTGTACGAACCAGCCTGGGCCGTTTTAACAACTGCTCACCCTGCCTATTCAGCATGCAGGGGGTGCTGCTCCATCACTCACAGGAATAATCACTTCCACATCTTCATGCGGACGTGGAATGACATGAACAGCCTTCACTCTACCAACCGCTTCTGCAGCCAATGCACCGGCTTCTGTGGCTGCCTGAACGGCACCAACATCGCCCCGAACAATGATGGAAACCAGACCACCACCCACCATTTTCATCCCTGCCAGCGTTACATGTGCTGACTTGAGCATAGCGTCTGCAGCCTCTATAGCTCCGACAAAACCTCGTGTTTCAATGATCCCAACAGCACCAAGTGGTGTAGGTGCAACAGGGGTCACTACTTTTTTCTTAGCTGCTGGTGCTCTTCTTTTTCGAGGTTCAGTCATTTTCATACTCCAATTTCAGCTCACCAAGCAGCAAGGCTTGCTCTTGCAAAACTACAGAAGAAAGCCGGCGGCCATACTATACATCCACCGGCTTATCCTTTATCTTCCACACAACATATCACCAGGTGATTATGCCTTGGGAAGAATAGCCTCAACGTCATTATGTGGGCGTGGAATTACGTGCACACTTACGAGCTCACCAACTCTCTCAGCAGCAACCGCACCAGCATCAGTAGCAGCTTTAACTGCACCAACATCACCACGAACAACTACACATACCAGACCACCGCCTGCCATAGTGGTTCCAACCATGGTTACGTTTGCAGCTTTAACCATTGCATCAGCAGCTTCTACAGCACCTACAAAACCTTTTGTTTCGATCATTCCTAAAGCATTCATGGTAAACAATCCTCCATTTCGGATAATAAGTTACATCAACTATTGAGTTTTCATCCCTAAGCCTGAACTTCGCTCACTATTGAGAAAGCAGGCGGTTCTTGAATGGAAACCTGTTAAATTACAGCGCCCTCTTTGAGACGTTTCATAACCAACTCGGTTATTCTTTCCACCTCACTGACACCCACTGCCGGGGTTGTTGTTGCCGCTGCAGTCTGAGGAGCCTTCTGGTCCTTGCCAAAAGCGACCCTTCTCACATTAAAGAGATGCTGGGGACCGACATTGTCGGAAGTTGAACTGCCCCCCTCATTGCCGCAACCAAGTGTGAGTGAAGGTGCCAGGTTAGTGGATATGCCCACTGCGCCCTGGGTTGCACCTGTGTTCACTACCAACCTGGATACCGGTTTCTCTATTGCAAACTCACGGATGACATTTCTGTCATTTGAGTGAATAGACAAGGTGTGGCCGATACCACCATTAATCAGCAGATTATGACAGTACTCACAGGCCTGGCGCCAGTCCTCAACCGTGTAATAGCCAATAAGCGCGGTAAGCTTTTCTTTCGAGAAAGGGTATTCAGGCCCAATGCCTTCCTCCTCATACGCCATCAACCGGGTTGTTGGAGGAATGGTTATGCCCGCCATGGAAGCAACAGTCTGAGCGTCTTTACCAACTATCTTCGGATTCATACCTCCATCTGCACGCTCCATGATAGCCTTGACTTTCAGGACATCATCACCCTCAAGGAAAAGACATCCCTTAGCTTTCAAGGTCGCTTTAACATCTTGAGTGATAACTCTGTCGACAAGAATAGCTTGTTCTGAAGCACAGACTGTACCGTTATCAAAGGTCTTACTCGCCATGATCTTATCAATCGCATCAGCTATATCTGCACTACGTTCGATATAAACAGGTACATTGCCGGCACCAACACCAAGAGCTGGTTTACCAGAGCTGTACGCCGCTTTTACCATGCCAGGTCCACCGGTGGCGAGGATGAGGTCTGACTGCTTCATCAACTCCTCTGTACCCTGTACCGTTGGAACACTCATTGCGCTAACGAGGTCTGCCGGTACACCCTGCTCAACTAAAACGCGTTTGATCATGTCCACGGTCGCCTTAATGCAATTCAAGGCACTTGGATGCGGAGCAAAAACGATCCCGTTACCAGCTTTAATGGCGATGATAGATTTAAAAATTGTGGTCGACGTCGGATTGGTTGAAGGAATCAACGCAGCTATCACACCAGCAGGTTTAGCGATTTCCCAAATGCCTTCCTCATCGTTTTCGCTAAGTATACCGATGGTCTTCATGCCGCGGATATTATCCAGGAGCATCTCACTGGCGAGCAAATTCTTCTGCGTTTTGTCTTCCCATCGGCCGAACCCGGTCTCTTCAACTGCCTGTTTTGCGAGTAATTCCGCATTCTGTACAGCAGCTTTACTGATAGCCTCGGTTACTGCGTCGATCTGGCTCTGACTCAAAGAACGAATCTCCATTTGGGCCTTTTGCGCGGACCGTACCAGAGACCTGGCTTCCTGTATGGATAAGAGATCTTTATCCACCATAGTTCCTACTCCTTGCAGATTTTGATTTTCACGAGTTGTCTTATCGTGATCAGTCACCAGAACCGATCAGCGTTCCCATCTTCTTTGCTCTGATAAGTATGCTGGTGAAATGTGGGTGATCATGCAGAACGCCAGTTTCGCAGGCACCTGCATCGAAACATCATTCAAATAATTCCCAAAATTACGCCAAACTGATATTCTCTTGGGCGAGCCTTCTCAATACCTGCTCAACCAGACGACTTTCCTCGTCTGCACCTGCTGCACTAGGTTGGGCAACAGGAAGACCAAGGATCTTAGCTGCATTGCTGTACATGATTTTCTCACGTGCTTCTGGGGTAAAAGGCAGGTCTTCGTAAGTTTTAAGGGCCGTCTTGAAATCGACAAACGGGTGTGCGCTTGCGTAAAGCACCTTGTCAGAAATCATGGTGTTTGATGCCTGAATATATGCCTCGGAAAGTGGGGAGCGCTCGTACTCAGAAAGGTCGACATACACATTTGCGTTACGTTGAGCAACGTTGATCATCTCGGAAATCCATGGATAACCACCATGACTCACAATAATTTTCAACTCAGGGAAATCACGGGCAACAAAGTCAATATACCGTGGTGCAACGTGATCCATAACCGCCTGAGGAACAAGTGTCGCAGGACCAGTGGTGATGATAAGCGGAATATCGAGTTCACAGCACTTAGCGTAGAAAGGATAATATTTTGCGTCGTTTACATAAATCTGTGCAAGATACGGGTCAATTGCTGCACCGCGAAGTCCCTTCTCAAGGACAGCTTCACTCAGATCACGTATACCCTGCATACCTTTATGAGGATCAACACCTGCAAAACCGATAAACAGATCAGGATACGCTGCAACAAAGTCCAACACACTCTGATTATTAGATTTTGCACCGTATGTGGTTTCACAGTCACGTCCAGTAATTACTGCCTTAACCACATTGTGCGATTTCAGGTCTGCAACAATCTGCTCCATGGTCTGGGGAGCCATTGTTGGGAATTTTATGAGATCACACAAGCCCGAAAACATTGGGCTGCTGCCGATTCCATCTAAGGTTTCTTTGGTGTTCGGCCTAAATCGAAAGTCTATTATGCCCACTGTGTCAGCCTCCTGGTTTATGCAATTACTATATAAAATGAGTTGCCAAGTACGATTTGCTTACCAAAAGAGATGAATCTTCTAATAGCAGCGTCAAAATGATCAGCAAATCTTGCCTCTGACCTACCAGCCTGTTATGAAATAGATTAGCTGCAATCAGGTGCCACCAAGCAGTTAGCACAAATTATGCCAGGACAGTGAATGCCTTACTTTACACGTATATTTAAACATTTAGCACAACCTTGGTCTCAGATGCAAACCAGGCAAGTTGCATAATGGCAACAAGTTGCCACCTTCAAACATGTCGACGACTAAATATAGAGTCACTTTAGGACAAAATAATGGTTTAAATGTATAACCATCTACGATGATTCAGCCAGAAACAGTCAATTAGTGGTAGCGAAGCTGAACTCATGTTGCACGTCTGCAACATGAGTTGCAAATCTGAGACAGGAGGCAAGTGGGAACTCCGCTACCGTTTTACCAAGGATTTCAATATGCGCCACTCGCCCTGTGCCTATCAACAGCACAGTGCCATCTCATTTTAGTATATAATTACAGCTACATACAGTATAAAGAAAAGGCAAATGAGACCTCTGCTAGGATGAGAATTACTGAGCACTGCTAACATCAATCGCGTAGGCCATCCTGATCGTTAGTGGGAAATTGAAAATGTACGAAGTGTTCGGCATCGCCAAGGTGTTTGGTTACGTCCTTCCCGTATTTTCATTATCTTATTCTGACAGCCATATTTGCAACATTACAGCATTGTAATGGTACAGAAAGGGCATCGTAATGTAGAGTGATTAAAATGGTATCGTATTCAAATATCACTTATTTTTCCTTGAGTCCCTATAGCAAAGAGGATCACGATGTTCGGACAGAATCAGCAGACAACGCCCCCTACAGTACCTGCAGAACCCATTTCATCCACGCAACCTGGAGATGAAGTATACCGTTCCATCCAGAAGATTAATGAGGCTGTAAACCAAAGCTCAGCATGGCTGGCACCATTGCGCCGTGAAATAGGCAAAATGATTATTGGCCAGGAACACCTGGTTGAACGTTTACTGGTCGGCCTTCTGACCGGTGGTCATATATTACTTGAAGGCTTGCCTGGGCTAGCCAAGACTCTGGCAGTAAAGACCCTGGCCAGAGCTGTACAGACAGATTTTCGTCGTATCCAGTTCACCCCGGATATGCTTCCGGCTGACATCATTGGCACAGAAATTTATAACCCGCAGCAGACCACTTTTGTTGTTAAGCAGGGACCAATTTTCTCTTCCATGATATTGGCTGATGAGATTAACCGTGCCCCAGCCAAGGTGCAATCGGCTCTTCTTGAGGCTATGCAGGAAAAGCAGGTAACCATTGGCGAACAGACCTTTATGCTCCCGGAACTTTTTCTGGTACTGGCAACCCAGAACCCAATTGAGCAGGAAGGCACCTACCCGTTACCCGAAGCCCAGGTGGACCGTTTCATGCTGAAGGTGGTAGTCAACTACCCCACCATGGCCCAGGAGCGACAGATACTTGATGCCATGGATAACACCGAAGCAGAGATTAACGTTATGCCAGTTGCTCAACCTGAGGATATAATGAAGGCCCGAAAGGTGATGAACACCATTTATATGGATGAAAAGATTCGGGATTACATCGTGTCACTCGTCTATGCTACCCGTGAGCCGAAAAAGTTCCAGCTTGACCTTGAGGATTATATCGAAACAGGTGCCTCTCCTCGAGCGACCATCAACTTAAAACTTGTCGCACGCAGCCTCGCCTTCCTTGCTGGACGAGGTTATGTCACGCCCGATGACGTTAAAGACGCAGCTATGGATGTGATGCGCCACCGCCTGCGCATCAGCTATGAAGCGGAAGCTGAAGGGGTAACCAGTGAAGATATTATCAGGAAAATCCTGGATACTGTTCCGGTGCCGTAAACTGCACATCTCACCAACAAGAGCGAGCGAAACAGCAGCATGGAAGCACAACTCACACGGGAAATTCTAAAAAAAGTCCGGCAGATAGAGGTTCGTACCAACCGACTGGTCAATGACAGTCTGGCTGGCAGTTACCATTCCGTCTTTAAAGGACGTGGTATGAACTTTGACGAGGTGCGTGAATATGTCCCCGGGGACGATATCCGCAGCATCGACTGGAACGTTACCGCACGCACAGGAATTCCCCACATTAAAAAATTCACCGAAGAACGGGAATTAACCATTATGCTGATGATCGATATCAGCAGCTCCGGTGATTTTGGGTCAGCCACCTCGTCAAAACGAGAGATCATGGCGGAGATCGGTTCTGTACTCGCCTTTTCCGCCGTACGTAATAATGACAAAGTAGGGCTTATTCTCTCAACAGATTTCGTTGAGCTTTACATTCCTCCTAAAAAAGGGCGGTCACATATTCTGCGAGTAATTCGTGAAATTCTTTATTTTCAGCCCCGTGGTAGCCGTACCGACCTGAAGGTGCCCCTTGATTTTGTGAATCAGGTCGCCAAACGGAAATGCGTGGCCTTTCTAATCTCTGATTTTTGTCTGCCGGGAGATTTCAATGGGTCGCTGCAAGAGCTGATGCCCAAGATCAGAGTCAGCAACCGGCGGCACGATCTCATATCGCTCTATATCTCAGACCCACGAGAATTGGAGTTACCAGATGTGGGCTGGATCACCCTTGAAGATGCTGAAAGCGGAGAGCAGGTCAATATTAATACTTCCGATACGGCAACCCGTAACAGATACGCAGAACTCGCGGAACAGCGAAGAGCACAGATAAACCGTTCAATCCGCTCTTCAGGTGTTGATATACTTGAGCTAAGCACTGACAAATCTTATGTGGCCCCCCTACTCAGTTTTTTCAAAGCACGTAAACGGAGGGCGGGACGATGAAGATGACCAAATTCATGCTTTTCTTCGCCCTGTTTCTCACTACGATTCTGCCGGGTGTTGCTGCGGCTGAGAACTCGCAACTGTCTCCCCCCCTTCAGTTGCTCCAGCCGCAGCAGTTACCCGGTCAGGCTACACAGCCCTCTGCTCCGCCTGCGCTGCACGATATTCACGGTCCAGTCAACCTCCCTGAACCGGTGCCGTACCTCCTCTACAGCCTCATTGGGCTGGCGGCACTGGTTCTCCTTCTTGCAATCTACTGGTGGTTCTTCAAACGTAAACAACCAGCTGCCGCCCCCATTCCGCCGAGTGTCCACGCCCGGGACGAGCTCATGCGGGCAAGAGAACTCATGAACTCGGAACAGGCGTTGCTTTATATGGATCGTATCTCCTCAATATTACGGTCATACCTTGAAGCAAGATTTGCACTTAAAACGACCAGGCAGACTACCCGCGAGTTTTTCGTAAGTCTTGCAAGAGAACTCTCTGACAACCACGATTTGGCAACATACAATATCGAGCTGAAGAGTTGCCTTGAGCGCTGCGATCTTGCCAAATTTGCCCACCAGCCAGCAGCCTTGGAAGACCTCCAGGAAATGGAAGACAGTGTATTGTATTTGGTGAACCAGACAGAACCACCTGAAGTTATGGAAGCACAAGCAAGAACAGGAGGTGGGCAGTAATGCGTTTTCTCTACCCACACCTGCTCTGGCTACTATTGTTATTGCCACTCCTTGCCGTTTTACGCGGCAGAATGGGAGCAGCCCCGTCCCTGATTTTTTCTTCCACAAGCCTCGTCAGCACCTTGGCCAAACCACGTAAAACAAGCCCCGCAGCTCTGAAAATGGCTTTTAGACTTGTTGCTCTCGCACTGCTCATCCTGGCAGCCGCCCGGCCACAACAGGGTAGCACCACAGCGGAAATACAGGCCAGTGGTATCGATATCCTTCTGGCTGTAGACGTTTCCGGCTCCATGGAGGCCATGGACTTTACTTTAGATAACAAACCGGCTAATCGGCTTGAAGTCGTGAAAAAGGTTGTTGATGAATTTATTGAACAGCGTCCTAATGATCGTATTGGGCTGGTCGGTTTTGGTGGGCGGCCGTATCTTATCTGTCCACTGACCCTTGATCACGACTGGCTGCGTAAACGGTTAGAATCGGTTTCTATTGGTATGGTAGAAGACGGCACAGCCATCGGGTCAGCCATCGGCAGCGGTATCAACCGGCTGCGTGATCAGGACTCCAAGTCTCGTATTCTCATTTTACTTACGGATGGGATGAATAACTCTGGACGTATTCCTCCCCTGGTAGCAGCTGAAGCCGCAGAGACCATGGGCATCAAAGTGTATACCATTGGTGCCGGGACCAGGGGTGAAGCACCAATTCCGGTGACGGATGGTTTTGGTAGAAAGCGTATACGTATGGCCCGGGTCGATATTGATGAGAAGACCCTCACCGAGGTAGCTGAAAAGACTGGAGCTCAATATTTTAGAGCCACAGACACCAAGTCTCTTTCAGGAATTTACAAGGAAATCAACCGGATGGAAACCACCACCCGGACAATCAAGAAATTTGAAAATTACCGGGAGCTCTTCCCCTATTTTCTGCTGGTGGCACTGGCCATGCTGGGCCTTGAATTTGCTGCTGAACGTAGAAAGCTTCCCTGAACCCTTGAGATTGATACATTATGCAGTTTGTTTACCCTCTCTGGATATTTGCTGGCCTTATTTGCTGTACTGCTATCATTTTTTTCCTGCACCTCCTCCAAAAACGCAGGCAGGTGACTCTGGAAAAATTTGCCAGCGCCCAGCTACTTGGTCGACTCACCCGTCATGTCTCGAGCAGGCGTAGACGTTTTAAACATGTTCTGCTGCTACTTGCCATATTTCTGCTCTTTGTAGCTCTGGCCCGTCCTCAATTTGGCTTTACCTGGGTAGAGGTCAAACGAAAGGGAATTGATATCCTCTTCGCTCTTGATACCTCCAGGAGTATGCTGGCTGAAGATACCAAACCAAACCGTCTGCAACGGGCAAGGCTCGGAATCATGGATTTTGTCGGCCAACTTGAAGGTGACCGGGTTGGCCTGATGCCTTTTGCCGGGGTGGGTTATCTGATGTGTCCGCTTACCCTTGATTATGACGCCTTCAATAACTCACTTACCACTGTAACTACCGATCTCATCCCTGTCGGTGGCACCAATATTGAAGAAGTTATCACCGGTGCTGAGCAGATACTGAAAAACGACGCTAACCATAAGATTCTCATCCTCTTAACGGATGGAGAAAATCTACAGGGAGACGCCCTTGGTGCTGCCCAAAAAGCCAAGGAAAACGGAATGACTATCTATACCGTTGGCGTCGGTACCCCGGGTGGAGAACTGATCCCCCTACCTGGCAAAGATCACGCAGGATTTGTCAAAGATGAGGCTGGCAAATATGTCACATCTAAACTTGACGAAAAATCTCTTACCGCCATTGCCGAAGCAACAGAAGGAATATATGTACCCCTTGGCAACGGCGGAGAAGGGTTGGAGCAGATCTACCAGCAAAAACTGGAACTGATTCCAAAAGAAGAGCTGGCAGAACGGCGTCATAAAGTGCCCATTGATCGATTTGGCTGGCCACTCACGGCAGCCATCATCTTACTGATTCTTGAATATCTTGTGCCGGAGAGAAAATCGAACCACGCACTCTCCATTCCCAATATCATTACCGTCGGGCGCAGGATGAAGAAACAGTTGACACCCATGCTTATCGTCATGCTTGCCCTGGCAGCCTCAGCGCCCAGAGCAATGGCTTCTGAAGCAGAAGAGGCCTACGGTACAGGCGACTACCTGAAAGCCTCCGAACTCTACAGCAAGGCACTGAAAGAACACCCAAACGACCCGAAACTCCATTACAATATGGGTACTGTGGCATATAAGAATAATCTTTACGACGAGGCTATTGCTTCTTTCAGTGAAGCATTAAAAAGCGAAGACCTCTCGTTACAGGAAAAAGCGTATTATAATCGAGGTAATACCCACTTCCAAAAAGGGCTGGAAAGTCAGCAGGCCACCCCTCAGGCCACCGTTGAGCAGTGGCAGCAGGCACTGGAATCATACGACGGCGCGCTGCAGCTAAGTCCCGAGGACACTTCTGCAATTGAGAATCGTCAGTTTGTGGCCCAGAAACTTGAAGAACTACAAAAGCAGATGGAAGAGCAACAACAAGATCAGAACGACCAGCAAGACAACAAGCAGGAACAGGAAGATCAGCAACAGGGCGATCAACAGCAAGGTGATCAGCAGCAAACAGACGACAGTAAATCCAGTGAAAAAGATCGAACGGATGACCAGTCCCCTGAAGACAATCCAGATAACGGCGAAAGAGAACAAGATCAACAGCAGAATCCAAATGACACTCAACCGCAAAACGAAAAACAGCAAGAAAATTCTGATAATTTACAGAATCAAGAAAATTCAGCTGCCGATCAGGAGGCAGAGAAACAGCGAGACATCGAACGGCGTGAACTTGGAAAAATGACGAAAGAAGAGGCCGAAAATCTTCTGAATGCCTTAAAGAACGAAGAAGGTGAGCTAAACTTTGTCCCCAGACGACAGCAAGACACACCCATCAGGAGGGACTGGTAATGACGATGACACACGCCTCCAAAAGAGACATAACCGTTTCGGGTATTGCCTTTATTGCCTTTTTTATACTGTTTACCATTGTTACTCACCCTGGTTCTGCTCGCGCGGAAATAAGCGTGAGCGCTACGCTCAGTTCTGTAACCTTTGGGATTGATGATGGGGCGCAACTGTCTATCAGTGTCAACGGAGCAAGTTCAGTAGATCTGGAAATCCCCGAAGTCGACAGGAGTACATTCGAAATATTCCAGCGTGGCAGGAGTATTAAGAACAGCTGGATCAATGGAAAGTCATCTTCTGTGGTCACATTCACTTGTATTGTCAGAGGCTATAAACCCGGAGAGTATACCATACCACCCATAACTATCAGAGCTGGTGGTAGCAGTAAAACAACCGATGAAATCCCTTTTACAATAACAGCACCTAAGTATCAAAAAACCAGCTCAGGAACTGCCGCTTCACCACCATCGTCTGCTTCTGAAAAAAACAACGATGAAACAGCATTTATCAGGCTGATTAACCCTAAAGCGCAAAGCTATGTGGGAGAAATTATTCCTGTTGAGATCAAAGCCTATTTCCGCCTGGGCCTGCGCGCCAATCTGGGCAACGCCCCAGCACTGGTCGGGGATGGGCTGGTCATGCCACAGCTTCACGGCCAGCCCACTCAATCCCGAGAAATGGTTGGCAACACTGCCTATAGTGTACTCACCTGGCAGACTGCCCTCTCAAATATTAAAGAGGGAAAACACCCTATACACCTTGAGCTGGAGGCAACACTTCTCATTCCTCAACGGCGTATGTCCACCTCAATGTTCAACCAGCAATCACCATTTGACGACGACTTTTTTAACAGCGTTTTTGGAGGTTTTAAAGAAAAACCAATACATGTCACCAGTGATAACATGGTCTTTGAAGTGCTTCCTCTCCCGGAAGAAGGCCGCCCTGCAAATTTTTCCGGGGCTATTGGCGATTTTGCCTTCAAGGTGCACGCCGATCCTCAGCAGGTTGAAACGGGTGAACCAATAACCCTCTCAATGAGTGTCAGAGGTACAGGTAATTTTGACAGGGTTGAGGCTCCGCTTTTTCCTGATACAGCGGATTGGAAAACCTACACCCCTTCAGTGAATTTCCATGGTCAAAATGACAGGAGCTACATGGGCGATAAAGTTTTTGAGCAAGCGATTGTTGCCAGAAGTCCTTTAGTCAACCAGATTCCGTCCCTCTCATTCTCCTATTTTGACCCACAGCAAGGGGTTTATATCACAAGAGAATCTGCTCCCATAGCAATCACCATTGCCAATAAGGCTGAATCTCCGCAAGCACCCCCGTTAACTGCAACAGCTGCCCTGCCTCCACCACAGAATCTGGCAGAACCTGACACGGTAACTGAAATCATTGACGGTCTGGCACCACTGCATCTTGAATCTGGAAAGCCCGTGCCCATGATCGCTCCACTGTATAAAAAGCCTCTTTTTCTGGCACTTATACTACTCTGTTGCTTTGTTCTCATAGCCGTTGGAATGGTTATGTTCTACCGACTGCGGGAAGAATCGAGACCTGAAGAGCGTCTCAGAAAACAGATGCAGAGTAGCCTGCTAAACTCTTTTGCAGAAGTTGAGAAGGCACTGGCCGAAAAGAATAGTACTACCTTTCTGGCAGCGTGTCGTCTGGCTATTCAGTGCCACCTCGGCATCGTCTGGAAGTGTCAGCCAAGCGCAATCACCCAAGCTGATCTGGTAGCTCGGATCCCCGAATCAAAAGGAATTATTGAGATTTTCACAATGGCTGAACAAGCAGCTTACGGTGGCTGTCAACTTGACAGTGAAGCCATGGGTCGCTACATCTCCATCCTGAAATCAGAACTGGAGAAATTGATATGAATTTGCATAGAGTGTTCCTCCTTTTCCTCACCTTCATTCTCATCAGCCTGCTGCCCCTTATTGGCCAGGCAACTGTTAACAAAAATCGATTTGAAGAGGCCAATGCAGCATACAGCCGTAATGATTTTACAACGGCCATCTCTGTCTATGAAGATTTAGTGGCCGAGCATGGCTACTCCTCGCAACTGTTGTACAATCTTGGCAATAGCTATGCCCAGTCGGGAAAAATTGGCAAGGCCATACTCAACTATGAACGAGCTATAAAACTCGCCCCTCATGACTCGGATGCCATTGGTAACCTGCAACTTATCCGCAATACCAATGGTCTTTTTACCGAAAAAGCTTCTCTGCTGCAGCGTTTCCTCCATCAGTTGAGCATGAATCAGTGGATTACCATGGCATGTCTGGCGCTGATTATGCTTACCACTGGCCTGCTGCTCTCTCTCTGGTTTCCTGTTACAAAACGTACACAGCTCATTTTGACTATCGGCTGTCTGGCTACCATTGCTATGGGAGTCATAAATACCATGGCCCTTCAACAGGAGTGGAAAGGCTATGTCGTTATCGAAGAAAGCCGATTACTGATTTCACCCTTTGAGGGGGCTGCAGCGGCAGGGAACATTCAGGAAGGTCGTGTGGTTTTTCCCGGTGAAAAACATGGCGATTTCATTTTTGTTGAAGACGAAACAGGACGCAAAGGTTGGGTTCTACGGGCAGCAGTCGAACCTGTAATACCGCCCCAGGAATAGCCTTACTGCCTTTGTCATTTTCCATTCGATCTTTCTACGCTTCCTCTCTCTGCTCTTTTGCGTGTTTCTCGGAGGGGGATTTTTCAAATTGGACGCCTCTTGAATGAATTTCTCAACAGCCCTTTGGTCTCCATTTTGATGCCAATTTCAGCGCCTCAATTGCGCATCAAATAGCTCTCCATCACCCCTGAATAACTAAAAACATTCACACCTGTACCACAACGTTACCTAACCTATTCATTACTTAAATGTCATTACTCTTGACATAAGGTGTTTTTTGCATCAAGAGTAAAGCAAACGGTTGCGCAAACGGTTGCGCAGCAGCTAAAACAATTATGAGGAGGAGAATTATGACTAGGTACAGGAAGTTATTTGCCAGTTTCACAGTATTCGCGATCGCCCTCACCATGGCATCAGCAAGTTACGCAACTGAAAAACCAGTTGTGGGTCTTGTAATGAAGTCACTTGCCAACGAATTTTTCAAGACCATGGAAGAGGGTGCAAGGAAATTTGCCGAAGAGGACGGTACCTTCAAATTAATTCCGGTGGGAATGAACTCTGAAACTGACTTCGACACCCAAATCGCCGCTGTTGAAAACTTTATTACCCAGCAGGTTGATCTCATCGTACTAGCTCCTGCCGATTCCGCAGGAATGGCGTTCCCTGTAAAACGAGCTGTTGACGCTGGTATCACTGTTGTAAACTTTGATGTAACCCTTGATAAAGGCGCCATGAAAAAAGCGGGCTTGCCTGATGATTTCCTGTTTGTTGGCCCAGACAATGCTGATGGAGCTGAGATAGTAGGTGATTATCTTGGAAAAACCCTTGGAGAAGGCGCTAAGGTTATTATCATTGAAGGAAACCCTGGAGCTGACAACGCTAAACAACGTAAAGCAGGTTTCATGCGCTCCGTCGAAAAATTTAAACTTGAGTTACTCACCTCTCGCACAGCACACTGGGAAACAGAAGAAGCGAATACTCTGATGACCAATCTCCTCACCCTGCACCCTGATGTTCAAGGTATCATGTGTGCAAATGATTCCATGGCCGTTGGTGTAGAAAAAGCAATCGCAGCAGCAGGCCAGACAGGCAAAATCCAGATTGTTGGGTTTGACAATATTGGCGCCGTACAAAAACTTATCAAAGAAGACAAGGTACTTGCAACAATCGATCAGTTTGGTCCTGAGATGGCAGCAAATGCAATTAAGGTCGGTTTTAGAATACTTAATGGCGAAAAAATCACTGGATGGGAAAAAACCCCTATTGAGCTCGTAACTAAAGACAACGTACAATAATAGTACTCCAATCGGGTGACTTTTTGTGGCCGCAATATTTGTGTGCGATTCCTGTCGGCGGACTACTGCGGCCACATCCGATTAGTGACACCCCTTGCCTGGTAGAACGAGAACGCTCTGTATGAGCCGTTATTGCACAGTATTCCACCCTCGAGGATCCATTTGAACGAAAAGCCCACAATTCTTGAAGTATGTAACATCACCAAGGTATTCCCAGGTGTCGTTGCCCTGAACCAGGTTAATCTTAATATCCTTGAAGGGGAAGTACATGTTCTTGTAGGTGAAAACGGCGCGGGGAAATCGAGTCTCATAAAAGTTCTCTGTGGCATATACAAACCGGAGAAAGGAGAGATTAAATACAACGGTGAGGTCTACAGCCCCCAAACGCCCCTTGATGCTATTGAAGCTGGCATTCGGGTTGTATACCAGGAGTTTAACCTCCTCCCCTTTCTCTCGGTTGCTGAGAATATCTTTTTTGAACAGCTTCCAAGCAGAAATGGTTTTGTTGATTTTAAGACGTTGTATCGCAAAACGAAAAATCTCCTCGATGCAGTTGGCCTCGATGTTTCCCCCAAGACCCCCGTGGAGTTACTTGGTGTTGCCCAGATGCAACTGGTAGAAATCGCCAAAGCGTTGTCTTCAGACAGCAAGGTACTCATCCTTGATGAACCGACCGCCACCTTGACTTCGCGAGAAATTGATACTCTTTTTGCAATCATCAACAAGCTGAAGTCTGAAGGGGTGACCATCATTTTTATATCCCACCACCTTGATGAAGTATTTAAAATTGGCGACCGGATTTCAGTCTTGCGCAATGGTGAAACTGCCGGGACTCACTCGACCGACTCAATTTCTATTCCAGAAATAGTTAAGTTGATGGTTGGTAGAACAATGGAGGAGGAATATCCATTCCGCTCGGATATAACGCCTGGTCCTACAGTGCTCAGCGTCAAAAATTTACGCTACACCGCCACCTCTCCCCCACTCTCGTTTCACGTTTGTCAGGGAGAACTCCTCGGTATTGCGGGTTTGGTTGGTTCAGGACGGACAGACGCCGTTCGAGCCATATTTGGGGCTGACTCCAAGCACAGCGGAGAGATAACACTTAATGGTCAACCCGTTGATATTCGTTCTCCAAAAGATGCGGTACAAAACGGTATCAGCCTTCTCACTGAAGATCGGAAAAGCCAGGGTCTGATCCTTGATATGGACTGTCAAGCAAACATTACGATTACTAACCTTCCATTTGTTTCCCGCTCAGGTTTTATGCAGCCGTCAAAAGAACGCGCTGTCGCTACTCAACATGTTGACGAACTCCAGATCAAAACACCATCCATACATCAATGGATGAGATATCTCTCAGGTGGCAACCAGCAAAAGGTCGTCATTGCCAAATGGCTGTTTCGAAACAGTGATGTTCTGATATTCGACGAACCCACCAGGGGCATTGACGTAGGTGCAAAATATGAAATCTACCTTCTGCTCTGGGAACTGGCTAAAAGAGGAAAATCTATAATTATTGTCTCTTCAGATCTACCGGAGATGCTTGGGATATGCCACAGGATGATTGTATTCTCAAACGGCAAAATTACCGGGGAGCTTGCACGAAAGGATTTCGATCAAGAGACAATTCTGTCGATGGCGTACAGTGGCTACAGTCATGAAAATGATAGTGTGAGTAAACCGTTAACTACCAATTGACAATGTGATCATCCCTGATCTTTTCACACGTATAATCACTACATCTTAACAGGATAACAGGAAGCAGCAATGGATGCAAAAAAGATCACCTACTTACTACTTAGAGAAGCCGGAATCGGTGTGGCACTCGTGTTAATCTGCATTTTTTTCTCCATTGCAGAGCCCAAATTTGCCTCCTATGCAAACCTGATGAATATCTTTACCCAGATCAGCATCAATACCGTGATCGCTGTTGGTATGACATTTGTCATCCTGCTGGGTGGTATCGATCTTTCCGTCGGGTCAGTTCTTGCCTTATGTACCGTCGCAGCTGGATTAACCATTACCAATGAGTCGCTACCTGTTGGCATTGCGACAACTCTTGCCGTTGTACTGAGTGTCATTGTCGGTTCCCTCTGCGGACTGTTCAACGGATTTGTATCTGAAAAATGGAAAATACATTCTTTTGTTGTTACTCTCGGCATGCTTAATATCGCAAGAGGGGCAGCCTTGCAGATCAGTGACTCAAGAACAATTTTTGCTTTTCCCGACGGATTCAGCAAATTTGGAGCTCAAACGGTATTCGGAATACCCATTATATTTATAATGGCTCTTGCTATCGTTATTATCGCAAGCATAATATTAAAAAAGTCCGTGTTCGGCAGAATAATATATGCAATTGGCAACAATGAAGAAGCGGTACGTCTCTCTGGACATCGGACCATCCTCTACAAAATTGCAGCTTTTGTTATTTGTGGTGGTTGTGTTGGTATTGCCAGTATCATGTATATGCTTAGACTTAATATCGCCAGCCCGATCCTTGGAGTTGGTTTTGAGCTAAATGCTATTGCTGCAGTCGTAATCGGTGGCACAAGCATGATGGGTGGTAAAGGGTCTCTTATTGGTACATTTCTCGGGGCCGCCATCATTGGTGTCTTAAATAATGGATTACTGCTTCTAGGCATGGGCGATTTTGCTCGGCAAATCGTCACCGGCCTTATAATAGTTGCAGCGGTGGTTATTGATACCTACAGGAATAGAGTTTTAATTAAATTACAGCAGGCATAATGGTTACTCGTCCCAACATAAGCACAATAAAAGATGTCGCGGAAAAAGCAGGTGTTTCTACAACCACTGTTTCCCATGTCACGAATAAGACAAGATTTGTAAGTGCAGATCTTGTAAAGCGGGTAAATGATGCCATCCAGGAGTTGAACTACCAACCAAGTGCTCTCGCCCGAAGCTTACGTACAAAATCCAGCGGAACTATCGGTGTCATTATTCCGGATAACACCAATCCTTTTTTCGCTGAAGTAGTAAGAGGCATTGAAGATTACTGTTATACACAGGGATATTCAGTTTTCTTATGTAACTCTGATGGTGACCCCGATAAGGAGTACCATTATATCAGGCTACTGAGGGAAAAAGGTGTTGATGGCATGGCTCTGGTTTCTTCAGGTAATGACAGAGACTCTCTTGAGCTGCTGGATAGAGGAAAAATTCCAAAAGTCATCATTGACCGTGAAGTTGAAAGCATTAATACCGATTCAGTTTTGGTCGACAATCTATGCGGTGGCTACAAGGCAACAAAACACTTGCTGGATTTAGGCCATACCCGAATTGGCTGCATTACTGGCCCCAGTCAGGTCACCCCTAGTGGACAACGGCTAGATGGGTATGCCAAGGCACTTAAAGAAAAAGGTATTACCTTTAGACAGGAACTGATCTACGCAGGGAACTTTAAAAGCCAAAGTGGCGGAGACTGTTTACTACAATTAATGCAAACGCCTGCCCCCCCCACCGCTATCTTTGCCTGCAACGACATTATGGCAATTGGTGCCCTGGCTGCAGCCCGACAACTAGGTATCGATGTACCGAACAGGCTTTCCCTGGTTGGATTTGATGATATTGCAATGGCTTCAATGATAGTACCGAGCTTGAGTACCATCGCGCAACCCAAACGTGAACTGGGAGAAACCGGTGCTACGCTGCTTTTGCAGCGAATCAAATCGGGGATTCAACAACAATCGACCATTGTGCTTGAACCGGTACTTATTCAACGTGATAGTGCTGTTCCTCCAACATTCCTGTAATATCACACGAGAAAAACTCTCTTTTTTTACATCTAAAAGCTCCAGTCATAATTCTGTTGTCAATTTCAACCATTCATGTTAACAGCTGTTAACATGAATACCACCAAAGAAACAATACTGTCCGCAGCCTGTGATATTTACCTTATCGAAGGCTATAAAGGCATGAGTATGCGGCAGGTTGCCAGCCGGGCTGGAATATCCGCCACTGCTATCTACCGTCACTTTGAAAACAAGGAAGCATTACATCATCAGGTACTACGTGAAGGGTTTCGTACCTTTGATTCCTATCTGCAAAAAGCACTTGAAGGAACCACCCCTCTTGAAAGGCTGAATCTTGCTGCGGAATGTTTTTTTTCCTTTGCCACTGAGCAAAAAAAATATTACGAGATTCTCTTTCTTACCATGGACCATACTGTAGAGCACAAGGTGAAAGGTGCGCTGGTGAAAGATGCCACCATCAGCCAGGAATTTATGGTTGATCGGGTACGTGATTGCATGCTGGACGGCTCATTACAACAAGATGATGCCGATGAAGTGGCAATGCTTTTACTCATAACCTGCAACGGCTTTTTCGGCATGTATGTATCCAAAAAAAGAAGTGCACCACTTGATGAAATGCGAGGAAAATATCAACGGATGTATAAACGACTGCTGAAAGGGCTACAATAGTTTATTGGCCCCTTTTTTTACCCCTAAGGTTAACGCACGTTAACCTTGGGGGTTGTCGAAGGTATAAGAGAAAACCGTTATCCAATAAACACCCAAATTGTTAAATGGAGGCCTATATGAATTTTTTTAACGATGCTGACACAATGGCGAAGGGACCTGCAACCCGGGAGGAAATAATTGCTGCCACACGAAATCTTCTTCTTAATCCCAAAGATGTGCAATACGGTCATTTAGACGAACCATCCCGCCAGCTGGTTAAAAAAACCATTGCCTTCTTTGAACAAAAGGGCAAAGCCAAGCTGCTTGAGGATGATCACGACCGGGTCTGGTATAGTGATTTCCTGAACTTCTCCAAAGAAGAAAAGCTTTTTGCCACTTTCCTTACACCAGCACAATACGGTGAAAAAGACTGCAGATGGGATACCAACCGAAATTGCGCCATCAATGAAGTTTTGGGATTTTACGGTCTCAGCTACTGGTACACCTGGCAGGTTACTATTCTCGGCCTTGGCCCCATCTGGATGAGCAATAATGAGCCGTTAAAAAAACGCACAGCCGAACTCCTGCAAGATGGTGAAATTTTCGCTTTTGGATTATCTGAAAAAGAACACGGTGCCGATATCTATTCTAGCGACATGGATCTGACCGTGCAGGAAGATGGAAGTTATCGCGCCAATGGCAGCAAGTATTATATTGGTAACGCTAACGAAGCGGCACTGGTTTCCACTTTTGGCAAATTCCCAGACTCTGGTGATTATGTCTTTTTTACGGTCAACTCCAAACATGAAAACTACGAGTTGGTTAAAAACGTCATCAACTCTCAGAACTATGTGGCAGAATACCGGCTGAACGATTACCCCATAACAGAATCGGATATCCTGGCCAAAGGGCGCGACGCCTGGGACATGGCTCTCAACACGGTTAATGTCGGAAAATTCAATCTGGGGTGGGCATCAATCGGCATATCAACTCACGCCTATTATGAGGCACTCAATCATGCCGCCAGTCGTCACCTTTTTGACCACTATGTCACAGACTTTGTCCATGTCCAGCAGCTTTTTGTTGATGCGTATGCTCGGCTGGCGGCAATGAAACTCTTTGCCATGCGTGCAGTCGACTACATGCGCTCAGCAGGCCCAGAAGATCGTCGCTATCTGCTTTTTACCCCAATGGTTAAGATGAAAGTAACCACTCAGGGTGAAGATGTTATCAATGCACTTTGGGATGTCATCGCAGCCAAAGGGTTTGAAAAGGATATGTATTTTGAAATGGCGGCCAGAGACATCCGCGCCCTACCAAAGCTTGAAGGCACCGTCCATGTGAATATGGCACTCATCATCAAGTTTATGGCCAACTATTTCTTCAAACCCGGGAAATATACCGACCCCCAGCGGATGACAGAGCCGGTAAATGATGATTTCCTCTTTGCCCAGGGAGCAACCAAAGGCCTCGGAAAAACCCGTTTTCACGATTACCAGAAAATCTACAATAGCGTGAATCTGCCAAATGTAAACATCTTCAAAAAACAGATCAGGTTACTGAAAATTATGCTGGTGGCTGGTAAACCAAACAAAGAGCAGATTAAAGATTTTGATTTTCTGTTAAATTTGGGTGAACTGTTTACTCTGGTTGTCTATGGCCAGCTCATTCTTGAGAACGCCAAAATCTTACAAATCGACGAACAGGTCGTTGAACAGATTTTTGATGTGATGATCAGGGATTTCTCAAAGTATTCCCTGCAGCTCTACACCAAGGGATGTACAAACTTTATTCAGCAAAAGATCTGCAAACGCATGGTCAAGCGTCCAGTAGTTGATAAAGAACGGTTTGACCATGTGTGGGAAACCTATGTCTATTCCATGAAAGATCAATATGAGATGAACCCCTGATCCAAAATATAAGCAACCTCTCCCCTGTTCTCTTTTCGCTATGGACAGAAAACGGGGGGACATCAGGGATTAATAATATTATCCATCGCTTCCAGAAGTAGCCTGGCCGTTACAGGTTTTTGCAAATACTCAGAAAAGCCCTTCACAATGAACTCATGTCGGCCAAGGGCACCGGAAAATCCTGAGCAGAGAATAATGGGAATCGCCCCACGAGTATCCCATATCTTGTCTGCAAGCTGATCACCCTTCATCTTGGGCATCATCTGGTCGAGAATGATGAGGGTATATTTATCCGGATTATCCTGGAAATGAATCAACGCATCAACACTGTCAAGATAGCTGGTTACCTGGTACCCGTAACGATTCAGGACATCCTCATAAAATTCAAGGAGCATTGGTTCATCATCAACAACTAAAATGTGCTGGCCCTGCCCCCGTGGTATCTCTTGAGATGGCAAATTCCCAACAGAAATATCAGTTTTTTCATCCATAACGGCCGGCAAGTATATGGAAAAAGTCGCACCGTTATCAGGTGCACTGCGTACATCGATAAACCCCTTATATTTTGTAACAATACCAAGAACAACAGCCAGACCGAGCCCAGTCCCAACTCCTGCCTCTTTGGTCGTAAAATATGGTTCAAAAATCTTCGTTTTTGTCTCCTCATCCATCCCTTGACCAGTATCACTGATCTCGATTGTCAGATATACACCTGGAATCAAATCAAGATCTGGAGACAAGTCGAGAAGAGAGACTACACGCTCAAAAACCTTTACCGAAAGGGTCCCCCCATTCTCCTGCATCGAATGGTAAGCATTTGTGCTCAAATTCATAACAACCTGATGCATCTCTGTTGAGTCAATAACGACTCTGAGGTCCGAACGTATATCCTGCTGAATCTCAATCGTTGCCGGCAATGAGGAGCGCAGTAATTGAATAGCTTCTTCAACAATCGTAGAAATCTGCACGGGTTTAGGTTCTGAATCTGTCTTTCTGCTAAAGGACAGAATTTGTTGCACCAGTGCTTTTGCTCTATCTGAGGCATCTGCGACAGTCTCCAGATATTTCTCCAGCTTAGCATTGCCGCTGCTCTCCAATCGTGCCAAATTCGTATAGCCGGCAATTGCTGTCAGTATGTTATTAAAATCATGTGAAATACCACCAGCAAGAGTGCCAAGTGCCTCCATTTTTTGCACTTGCCGAAATTGCGTTTCTAAACGCTTTTGAAGAGTAAGGTCTGAACCAACACCAACCAGATATCGTTTGTATCCCTGCTCAAAAAGTTGGGCCGTCACCAGAAAAGGTGTCGGGATACCATCGCCACCTGTGACAGTTATCTCGAGCAGGATTGCTTCACCACGGGTAAAAAGAGCATGGATCGCTTTCAACACCTCGTCTTTTTGTTCTTTCATGATCGAGGCGAGGTAATTATGCTCAGAGAGAGCATCTTCAGTTATATGGTAAAATTGCAGATAAGAACGATTACATTTCACAACTCTGCGTGGTTCGTTGATCACAAAAAAGATACCGGGCAGATTATTAATGATGGTATCAGAAAACTGTTTTTCTTCAAAAAGCTGATTTTCTATCAAGTTCTGCGCATGTATTTTATCTTTTAAACGAATACGTAGTGTATTCAATGCTTCGACGATCCGGTCAATTTCATCGCTATGCTTCCTTTTGCTGCTTCTTTGCAGGATAAGTTCCTGACCGAGTTGACCAATATCGAGGTTTTGGGTGTAGGATACAATTTTATTGATATGCCGACTGTAAAAGTAGATAAACAACACGAGCATAAACAGACAGGTCACTGCAACAGTGATCAATTCTGCAACCAGATATTTTGAAGTTAACAGCAAAAGCCTGCTGGAAATGTTTTCTGTTGTCGCCACAAAATTGACCCGGCCAAGTACATAACTCTTGCTCTCAAAATCTTTTACAAGATCATATTCTTTTGCGAGGATGCTGCTGGGTTCAGGCGGCTTGTTGCCATACTCTAAAAACTCTTCAGGACTACCCTCAAGCGTAAGACGGATGTAGACAATGTCTGGGTGTTCGAGGATACTTTGAAGTTGAATTTCCACTGCACTGCTTTCAACATTCCAGACACTATTCACCAAAATTTCGAGCTGATTAGTCTCTAACTGATCCAGCAGTTCTATAATTTTATTTTCCTCCTCAACAAAGGTGACTCGTAAATGTACCGCCGCCACCAGAAAACTTACTAAGCAGGCGAACACAAAGGTGTAGACAGCAATACGTGAGATAAGAGGATAATTTTCGTGGTTTCGCATTTCTAAAGACCAGACCCGACAATTGAGACACTTTTCATTCGTAACGCTCCGGTGCGGAAACGTTACAGGGAGAGTATTGTTTACTTGTTAGTCAAACACCTGATTTTACCACAATAAACTGATACCATTATGGTTTCAGAAATATTGGCAAGCCATCAGCTGTGCTGCAGGTTATATTTTTTCCGCCAGTTCCTTCCCATAGGCTTGCGCAACTTTGATACCACCATCAACCGAGCTTGACTTAAGCATCAGAGGGCCGCTGGCCATATCCATACTACAGACATTCTTCATCGTGTCAAAAATTCGCTCAGCGGCCTCACCACTCCAGCCAAAGGCACCAAATGATCCGCCAACCTTACCGTCTAACTCCGCACGTTCTGCAAGGAACAAAAAGGTTTTCATCCTGTCCATCATTTGTCCGTGATACGTTGATGACCCGAACACATAGATATCAAAACCCGCAAGATCAGTTTCACGCCTGAGCTCTGTTACATCTTTTACCACAACCTCAACTGCTGCAAACCGCAACCCCTCAGCGATGAGTTCGCCAATACTCCGGGTTTCTCCGGAGCGGCTCGAATAGACGACAAGTGCTTTGGCCATAATGAATTCTCCTTATTGTTTATTGGTGTCCATAGTGCGACATAGCAACAGGGAAAAGAAGCGTCCTTTTACCTCAACTTTACAACCTGATGAGTTCATATTCCTGATTTCCAAAACCCAATTCTTTTGCATAATCAAGCTGGAATCTATAGGGAATATCATGAGCTAGTTGCGAGAACACTTTACCTGCCTGTTTTTCTATGAGCTCAAGCGAGGCAGCATCCAGCGCCACCGGGTCACAGGAAATCAGAATACCAATATCCGGTGTGATCTTTTCATAGGTATGCCCCATACAATCACAATCTTTGGATATCCTGGTTAACACGTTAACAAACAGACTTTTACCCGGAAACAGTGAGTAAACGCCCATGGCATGCTCAACCACTTTTTTCTGCAGGTCTTCATAGGTTGCTCCCCAATCAAATTTCACTGCATCAAAGCGGCACATGGCCAGACACTCCCCACAGCCTATACATTTTTCAGGGTCAATTATCGCCATCTCCTCATCTAATGTAATGGCATCCTGGGGACACCATTTGCCGCAAATGCCACAGGCTGTGCATTTTTCACTGACAATTTTCGGCTTGGCTGTAGAATGCTGCTCGAGCTTACCCTTGCGACTTGCACAACCCATGCCTAGATTTTTCAGTGTCGCACCAAAACCGGCAGCCAGATGGCCGGTAAAGTGAGAGACCATGACCAACGCATTGCATTTAGCAAAAAGGGCCGCAAGACGAACAGCTGAATATTTTTTCCCTTCTATTGGCACGAGATACTCTTCATCTCCGTATAAACCATCCGCCATGATGATCGGCATTCCTGTTGCAGCGTAATCAAAGCCCTGACTCTGAGCATGGGCTATATGATTAATGGCATCGCTCCTGTTTCCTTTGTACAGGGTCGATGTTTCGGTGAGAAAAGGGAGGCCACCCTTATTTTTAATGGCATCACCAAGCATCTTCAGATAAAGCGGACGAACATAACCAAGTTTTTGTGATTCACCAAAATGAGTTTTTACTGCTGCTATATCTTTATCGGCAATACAATCAAGAAGGTTGTTTGACGCTATTGCGAGGTTAAGCCTCTCACACAAATGTTCGTCAGGTTCGTTATCTTTTGCTTCAATGAAATACACGTTCTCTCTCATACCACCTCTCCATGTGGGGAAATTGTCACTCATGAATGCATAGATTTTTCAGGGTGAAGAACTCGGCTCAGACTGGAACACTCCTGAAAAGTTTATGATGTTTAGAAAAGTATAGCAAGGTACTTTCCTTAGAATTCAGAGAGGTTGATATCAACCGGGATGAAACGTCAGGGACCTGCCGTCGCTATAGGAAAATGCTATTACTCGATGAACGCTTAATAGAAACAAACAATTGGTAATGATCGAGGTTGTCACTATACTACTCTGTATAAAGATTAACTCAACCAACTGAGACATATGTACCTTCCCATTGACCAACGTTCTGTATGCCCACCGGCTCCGAGCTTCACACCGTACAACATTGAGTCCATTCTTGAACAAGGAAGCGGTGAGCTTAATGAAGATGTCCTCCTGGATTCAGACAACCTTTACGGTGTTTTTGATGGAGCAACAAGCCTTGACAAACGTCGCTTTTACGACAACATAAGTGGCGGACTATTGGCGGCACGGACAGCAGCAGACACCTTTAGCAAAAACGACAGCGAATTCTCACTATCTCATCTTGCCGATATGGCAAATAATCGTATACGTAAGGCGCTTACAGCAAATAACATAGCCACAAGCGACCGCCACCATTTCTGGTCGACAAGCCTTGCGGTTGTACGTCTCATCGAAGGACAAATAGAGTACTGTCAAACAGGTGACGCTCATATCCTCTTGATATACCGTGACGGCAGTCATCATCTGGTCACGCCGGATATTGATATTGATAGAGAAACTCTTCAACTCTGGAAACAAACGGTGACTGCGCCCGAAGCAACCATCCACAACGTTCTTGCCGAGCAAATCCAGAAGGTCCGCCTACAGATGAATAAACGTTACGGGGTATTAAATGGAGAACCCGCAGCGATGAAGTTTCTCTGCCATGGCTACCATGACACCACTGATGTACAAGATATCCTTCTCTTTACAGATGGTCTTTTTCTTCCAAAGGAAAATCCGCTCGAGGCCAACGAATGGTCGTCGTTTGTCGATCTTTATCTTGCCGGTGGTCTTCACGCTGTACAGCGTCACGTACGATCACTTCAAAAAACAGACCCGGCATGTCGTAAATACCCTCGATTCAAGCAACATGACGACATCGCAGCTCTAGCAATCCAGTTGTAAGACCAACATCATCATGAGCCAGCCATTACACTTTCGTAAGAACTCAAAATCCTAGAGAAAACTGCCTGCCAACTGTATGATGAGGTTATTCTGGAAATTTCCCCTACCGATGGTGAGGGGTTTTGCCTGACACAGTCAGCCATATCAGTTATAGCTTTGGCAAGCTGTCTGCCAAGAACCGGCATATCCTCCTGCCTCGGCTTATCAATTTCCATCATTACAGGTAAAGCCACAAGCCTGACAAGATCCCTGTCGGCCGTCTTCAACACCTGCTGACAGCCAGGAAGGTTAGTGGTGACTATTCGACAGCCCGCAGCAATTGCTTCCAGGATCACCAGTGGTAACCCCTCATAAAACGATGGAAGAATAAAGATATGGCTGCAAGCCATGATCTCTGCCAGCTCAGATTGTCCCATGCGACCATGCACAGTCACACGAGTTCCAGCCTCTTCTGCCAGCTCCAGGCAACGCTGCGCCTCCATGCCAGTGCCGGATCCAACCAAATGCAGGTGAAGGCTCTGGTCATCGAGGGCTATGAATGCCTGGAGTAGCCACTCGACCCCTTTGGCAAAGCTCAGTTTTCCAGCATAGAGTAGATTTACAGGTGGAGCCTTTTTCTTCTCTCTGTACCTGAACACCTCCTTTGCGTAGCCGCCACCAACCACATCAATACATTGTTTTGGTATATCGTATAAGCTGTTAACCTCATTTGCCTGCTCGTTACTGAGGGCAAGAACCCTACCAATCTTACGGCAATATGGCAGAACCTTCTCCTGCAGGTGCGGACATTGCTGAAACTGACGAAGATCAGAAGAGTGACAGGAGGTTACCATCGGCAGTTCAGGTAGAACTTCCCGGGCAATTGAGCTGACCAGCCAGAGATGATGACTGTGAATAATGTCAGGCTGAAACTGCATGGCTGCAGCTCTGATTGTTTCGGCAAAAGCAGCACCATAAGCAGAAAGTTGTTCAACCGAAAGGTCACGGTAACGCATGCTCCTGTAGGGCATGACATCACTCATTCCAGGAATATCAAAATCCAGAGCGCCGCTGTTAAATCTCACAAAGCGGCAGGACGCTGGTGCAATACAGTCAAGTGCTGGCAACCGGTTACCTGAAATACCTGCCACAAGAAAGTTCTCATGTCCCGCCCCACTTGCCTGGCGGATTACATTTTGCAGATAGAAACCACTCCCAGTACTTTCCGGATGCTGACTGATGATATGAAGGATTTTCATGATACGTTTTCTCTTTCTTACACTATATTCATAAACGCTAGTACTCATTTGCCTCGAAACGGTATCTGGCAGTAACTGATTCCCCTTCTGGGTTGAATACCATTCTTTGCCAGAAACATGGCCAGAGAATTCATCGAAATAGTCTTATTCGGCGTCGGCCCAAGAAAGAGATGCTCAAGCGCTAAAGGAACACTCTCACCCCCACGTAAATTAAACTCAATATATGGGACCAGCATAGAGTTCCCCTCACGAAAGAGCACAGGAGCTTTGACGTAATCGGTGATCACAGGTGAGACAATGCGCCACTCCTCTTCTTCCTGAAATGATGGGTGTTTCAGGATTGCTGCGATTCGCAACAGGTCACTTTCAATCAACTGGAAGATAGCGTGATAGGAACTTGTCCGGGTCGTTGCATTGCATTCAAGCTCATGCTGTTCAGCCAAAATTTCGATCACATCAATAACCTGACTGATCAGGTGTTCCTGCCGCTCACAACTATATATGCATTTACCAATCTGAAAAGACTGCTGCTCTGCACAATCGAGAATATAATCAGAATTAAAGCCAAGGCTCACCCCCTTACCATGCCTGCTGTAGCCACGCCACTGACTGAGCAGGTTACCATTAGAACGAAAGGAGGCGGCAAACAACATATGGCCATTAGTTATACGGTGAGTCACCCAGTCAAGGAATTGGTTCAGCAGGTCAGGCTTGGCATGGCCTGCACCTGTCCGACGAATCACTTCGGTACGAATAAGATCTGCAGTGTGTTTCAGTTCGGCAGAATCGTTCATATACCGAATATCACTTGCCCACAATGACCCAATCTGGACAATACCAAGTAAACCTTTAAAACTCGTGTAGTGATAAAGTCGTTCTTGGGGGATATCTGAATAAAGCTGAGCAGTGATTTCCTGTATCATTGACACGTCCAATACGCATTGATTCATTCAAGATTACGGGTGCGGGGCCCATTTTTACACATCCGCCGTTAGCATTAGGACTCTACAGAAGCCTGAGGGCTTTTTACACAATTCCTGCCAGCCTGTTTTGCCATGTACACACCATCATCAGCAACCTTTAAAAGCTCATCAACAGAGGTAACAGCAGTATTGTTCACAGCCACCCCGACACTTATGCTACCATGCCAAAACCCTTCACCTGCGGGTACTTTCAGGCTGGCTATCTTGCTTCTGGTCACTTCAGCTATATAGAGTGCTCCTTCAAGTGGAGTATTGGGACACAAAATAAGAAACTCATCACCACCCATCCTGCACACAACATCATCACTGCGCACAGAATGTCTCAGCTCCCGCGCCAAATGCTGCAACACAACATCACCGGCATCGTGCCCATAGCTGTCATTGATGGTCTTGAAACCGTCTGCATCTATTACCATTAAAGCGAGACTACCATTCGACTCCATAACCTCCCTCCAAAGTTCCTGTAACTGAAGCAAGGCATGACGCCTGTTAGGCAGTTCTGTGAGGACATCAGTTAAGGCGATGATTTCTAAATCAGCATTTGCCTGCACCAGCTCTCTTGTGCGCTCCTCAATTTTTTCTTCAAGATTCTCATTTAACCGTAAAAGCTCTTTATTACGCCTTGACACTTGCTGAAAAAGTCCGCTTAATGCCGCAAGAAGAGGCTCTGTTGATGCACTTGCCTCCTTCTCTCCATTGAGGAAAGCCTTTTCAGGGGTTGCACCGCCCTCAATTGCCGTAATCTGCCGTGCCATATTTTTATCACGCCCAAGGATGTGATACGCAAGCCAGTGGATAAGAAACTCAAGCAGTTCAGCGCTATCATCCCCCTGACCCTCTCGGTCTTGTTGGCACATAAAAGCCACATCATCAATAAAACTCTTATGCTCAGCTATATGCAGATCGTGATGACGTACATCAAGACCGACATGTTTCATGAGCTTTTCCTCATCCGCAAAGTGTTGCTCAGCATACTGGACTAGCTCTTGCAGTAGATTTGCAACCCGTTCACTATCAACAATGTTACCGGCAAGTTCAATTCCGAATTCATTTATTATTTCAACAAGCTTCTTATGCTGATCATCAACATCGACTATTCCTGTCTCAAAATTTGGTCCCCATGTAAATGACTGCATAACTTCTCCGCCTAAACTTTTGCCCCGTGCATGCCAGATGGCACTCAAATGTACCTAAGTCAAGTCTAACGTTGAAATTTTGTTGTGTCAATTCAACCCTGCAGGGACCATTGGTTGTTTAGAAAAATATGAGTGGAACAATTTTTACTCGTCGCTACTATCAGGTGGCCCACCGTGCGCCTTAAGCTCTCGGGCTGCTTCTTCCGATTTGGCCTTCTCACGGACAACCTTTCTCTCTGCCTGCTCAGCTTTTTCACGGGCCTGTAAAGCTTTTTTCAGTTTCTGCAAAGCACTATCATCCAACACGCCCCCTGCCAGCTCAACTTCATTCATTCTGGCCTCTGCCAGAGCCGCAGCTTCAACAGCCATCTTTTCGGCTAGTTCAGTTCGCCGCTCGGCCCGCTCCAGAGCATCTAAAGCCCCAGCTAAAAGCCCGGCCTCTCCGTCTTCCGGTTCTGCATCCAGCTCAACATCCTGCCCGGCCTGGACCAGTGCTGTCATTCCTAGCTCAGAGACGAGATCTTTCAGAGGATTTCCAAACATATCTACCGGTTCATCTGTTTTCAGACTAAATGGCACAAACGTAAGGGCCGCATCACCAGAGTGGCTCACCACAGTCTCCATGTCGGCAGCTGGAACAAGCAGAGGCTCGGCATAAATGCGGCTTTCAACCAGTATCTCCTGAAAATCAGCAAGATTTTCCTCTGACTCCTCAGAGTAGTTAATAGCCAAAACCCTGATACTCGCCTTATTCCAGGTCTTATCCCTGGTGATCAGGTAGGCCAATAAAAGCATTAACCGGCTTGTTGCATCACCTCTCCACCAAACATCAATCCTCAGTTTTTCCGCGTCATTCTCCAACATATTATCCAGACTGGTTCCCTGAGAACACAGTATAATAGTATGACAGCCCATACGATTTGCGCTTCGTAAGTATTTCCCATAACGTACAGTTCTCAACTGCTGGTTACCACCATTGTCACTGATCCAATTCATGAGAACCGTATTGGCAGAGATAGGACCAACACCAAAAGACTGAACCAATGTCTCTAAAGATGCATGAGGATCATCACCTGAAATCACCTTGAAAAAGACATCTGTTCGACATTTCTGACTCGTCCCCGTCATCTCCTCTAATGCGTCCTGTCGTAGTTTACGCATCTGCCACCCTTCACCCTGAAGAAACCTGACCACAGTGGTAATACCGCTACCCCCTTCAAGCCAACCTGCAAAGGTCAGGAGTGACTTGCGTCGCTCAGGGGTATCCGAGAAGGCCAGGATATAAGGTCGCCAGTCTCTGGGATGATCAGGGTCTGAACCTGCAGCCAGCAGGTCATGACGTATTCTCTGCAGGAAATGTGATCGCTGGCTGTCAGCCCATCGAGATGGCCTGTCTGTCCGGAGAAGGTATTGATAAATAGCGAAGATAATGGCAATTGCCACTATACCGCTACTCATATCAATCGCCAGCATTACGCCCAGACAGGCAACAAAGCCGGCAAGACTTATATGTGGATGATACCAGCGAAATCTCGGTCGAAATGAAGGACTGGCAGCCCTTGCCTCAAAGTAGGTCGCGTAATTCAACAGCCCATAAGAAATCAGAAAGAACATGGACACAAGGCGGGCCACCAGGTCGAGCTGCCCAAGTGCAATAGTGGCCACAGCAATAGCGCCAGAGAGCAAGACTCCTCTCTGTGGGTTCTCAGCCTCGCCTTTTCCTTTAGCAAATGGATGCAAAAAAGGAAAAATTTTGTCTTTAGCGAGGGACTGGAGAATTCGTGGGGCACCAAGAAATGAAGCCATTGCTGAGGAAAGCGTGGCAGCGATAACACCTGCGTTAATAAGTATTCCCCATTGCGAAATTTCCCCCATCACCCCGTAGTCACCACTCAAGCTTGCAAGAGGTGCTCCCGCCGCAAAAAGTACAGCAACAGAGAGATAAACAACTATGGAAATTCCCACGGCAAGAAAGGTCCCGGTGGGCAGGCTTTTCCCAGGGTCTTTCAAGTCACCAGACATACTTACACCTTGAGTAAAGCCAGTAACTGCTGGGAAAAAAATAGCAAAAAGTACCCAGAAGGGAGGGCCATTCTCAGGTCTTACCAGACTTTGTGCAAGCTTCGTAGAGTCCCAGTGACTTACGCCACCGATATAAAAAGAACTTAGAGCCAGCACGAGAATTACCATGACCACATACTGGAATTTCGTTGCCAGGTCTGCTCCCACCCAAGCAAGGACAAAGAGAAAGCTGACAGCCAACCCGGCAATCACCTGTGGATGAGCAGCAACAGTACCAGGAAACAAAGAGGAAACGACCTCTCCAAAGCCGATACAGTAGAAGGCGATGGAAACAGACTGGGCCAGAAACAGCACAAGCCCTAAAGCACCACCGAACTCCAAACCAAGAGTTCGGGAAATCAGGTAATAGTCCCCTCCCCCCTTCACTTTCAAGTTCGTAGCAATGGCCGCCAGTGAAAAGCTGGTCAACACAGAAATCATATTTGCTATGGCAATAATTATTAAAGCATAGATGAGACCGGCACTGCCGACAACATAGCCAAGGCGCAGAAATAAAATTATACCAAGAATGGTGAGGATACTCGGTGTGAAAACACCGGCAAAAGTTCCGAGAGTACCGCCGCTGCGGGGGGCATTAACCATAATCACCACTATTGTCTATTATATACAGTGGAATAGCCTGTATGTCTGTCAGTTTCAAAAGGAGACCACTTCTTGTATAATAAAGGCACAACAGGCTTCTTTTTCCAATTATTCTTGCAAAAGCCTAACATAATACTACCAAAAACAGCAGTATTAACCTCAACACTTCAATTTCAGCCTGAATGAACTCTAGAGTGGACTACAACGCGGAGGGGAGATGACTAAATATGTACTCCTCTTGCCCGTTATGGCGTCACTCCGACAAAGGCAGCATAGATAGTTCGAACGGTAGCCTCATAATCTGAGTCACTGACTCCGATGATAATGTTCATCTCCGAAGCTCCCTGGTTGATAACACGCACATTAATACCTTCTCTGCCAAGGGCTGCAAAAAGCTTCCCAGAGATTCCTACCGTACGTACCATTCCTTCACCTACAACCGCTACCAGGGCAAGACTCTTCTCGATATAGAGCGTATCAGGGTCCAACTGACGGCGTATCTGCTCAAGAAGAACATCATCAAGCCCCCGCAGAGAATGCTCTTCAACAATAACACTGACCGAATCTATGCTGGATGGACACTGCTCAAAACTCACCCCATGTTCGCTTAAAATGCCCAGGAGGCGATGTACAAAGCCCACCTCCCGGTTCATCAGTGACTTTTCCATACAGATCATGGCAAACCCTTTTTTACCGGCGACACCAGCTATTTCTGTGCTACTGATGGTTTTCTCACTAAGCGTGGTAGTAATATAGGTTCCCGGATCTTCCGGGCTGTTGGTGTTTTTTATCCGGATAGGAATACCCGCTTCCCGTACCGGCAAGATTGCTTCGTCATGAAAAACAGAAGCTCCCATATAGGCCATTTCCCGTATTTCGCGAAAGGTTATCTCTTCAATGGGGCGCGGATCGTCAATTATTCTCGGATCCGCCATGAGGATACCTGACGTATCGGTCCAGTTTTCATAACAGACAGCCCCGGCCGCCCGCGCTGCAATTGCTCCTGAGATGTCTGACCCACCGCGAGAAAAGGTCTTTACCTGTCCATCACGATCGCTACCGTAAAAACCGGCCATTACGTAACGTACAGATTTCTTTTCAAGCCGGGCACCAAGCTTTTCATAGCTCTCAGGAGAAATAGTGCCATTGGCCCGAATGATAATATAGTCGGCAGGATCAATAAACTCTGCACTTAAGACTTCAGCAATGATACGGGCCGAAAAATACTCTCCCCGTGAAGCAGCATAATCATTGGTGCAGCCAGCAATAAGTTCATCCTTGAATTGATCTATCACTTGCAGGAGAGAGGGGTTCAGGTTCAACGCATTGATAATTTCAGCATAGCGATTGCGAATGAGCCCAAACGGCTCATCAATTGCGGTTGCCATGGAAGCCATGTCCTGGCAAAGATAGAGTAGATCAGTCAGTTTGCTTTCACTGGCAGTACGTTTCCCTGGTGCGGAAACTACAACAATACTGCGCCTTGAGTCAGCATCGACTATTTTCCGTAACTTTTTAATCTGATTACCATCAGCAACGCTTGAGCCTCCAAATTTTGCTACAATCCTAACCACGTATTATCCCCTTTTAGTCAAAATATATTACGAAAACAGCATTGCATTTGTGCTGACGTAACAGGTCAACCTTTCCATCAGAAGTAACCTTGAGCATACAGTGACGGATCATAGGGTACCGGGAACCACTGCACAGTCATCAGATATTTTTCACCATAAATTGGATTATTGATGCTGCCGTAAGCGTCGCGGTTTCGGCTCGGAGAATTCGTCTGCCAAGCGAAACGGTCTGCCAGCCCGCTGTCCGTGCAGCGTTGACCTCATCTGCACTCAAGCCCCCCTCAGGACCCAGCAATGCAATAACCTCGCTGGTTGCAGGTGGAATGGTAATATCGTGAAGTGACACATCCTGCTCCTCCTCCCAGAACATTAACCGTAACCGGCATTCTGCTGCTGGAAAGGTCTCCAGTAAGTAGGGAAGTTCTTGTGGCGGGTCAACCACCATTAGATCGGGACGATAGCACTGTTTGCAGGCTGCCTCAACAATTCGCTGATAACGGTCGAGTTTTTTTGCACCTCGCAAGTCATTGAGCTTTCCCTGACAACGGCTTGACCAGAATGGTAAGAGTTGCACCACACCAAGTTCCGTGCATTTCTGAATGACAGTTTCCATCTTCTGGCCTTTTAGCTGTCCCTGTCCAATGCGTAACACCACCGACGAAGCATCCGGCTCAACCAGTACCCCGGTAATCTCAGCCCTCGCCCGCTTACCAGTCTCAACTAGTCGAGCGGAATAGACCTTGCCCTTGCCATCAAGCAGCTCAACTTCTGTTCCCGGGTTCAAACGGAGAGCCCGGCTGATATGGCGAGATTCACTTTCTGTCAGCTCAACCACACCATGAGTATCACTGCCAGCCTCAAAAAAGAAACGTCGCATACTTCACCCCACCCCTATATGGGAAAATTGCTCATTAGTCTTATGATTTCAACATGTAATATGCCGGACAGGCCGCTCATTCAAGATTTACAAATTGACAACATTCTCACATTTCCGTATGTATTCAACAGGAATAACTTTTTTAATCGGTTCTGCTATTATTTATAATTATAGGCAACGTACGAGTACAGTAGAGGAAAAACCATGACAGACGAACGACGAATTCAGCAACGTTTCTTTCTTGATCTGCAGGCGAAAATTTCCTCGAGCTTTCTCGACCCTGCTTCAACAGACTGTCTTGAAACCGTTGCAGCCAATATCAGTAGTGGTGGCGCATTTCTCCAGATTGGCACACATCTTCCTTTGGCAAGCAAGGTGAAGGTTGAGTTTTTGCTCTCTATTGATGACCTTAAGAAACTAAAATTCATCCTGTCCATGGACACTCTTCGGAAATTTTCAGGCCAGCAACAGGTCTGGGTGGAAACCACAGGAGTCGTCATTCGGCATCAGGAAAATGGGGTAGCTGTTATCTTTGACCAGAACTACCAGCTCACCCCAATGCGCCCAGTAAAAGAATAAACGATTATGTTTATTTTCAACTCTTTACCAGGTGCAGCGCTGCCCACTCGCCCTTCTCTTCTCTGTCCGCACAAACAAAACCTGCCTGCTCATATTCTCGTATAATATTGTCAGCCTGTTCACCCTGTAATATTCCAGAAAGTACGAGTGCCCCCCCTTTAGCTGTCAAGCGGGTAAGATCTCTCACCATAAGCACTAAAACATCGTGGATGATATTTGCAACCACCAATGAATAGGCGCCCTGTAACTCTTCCAAAGGTGTTATTTCGACGGCAATCTTTTGTTGCAGGTTGTTCTGAGAGACATTTTCAAAAGCAGCTGAAACAGCTTCCGGATCATTATCTATGGCTAGGACATCATGAGCACCGAAAAGAGCCGCAGCCATTGCCAGGATTCCGGTTCCGGTACCGACATCCAGAACCTTTCCTGGTTTTTTTTCAACAATTGAGCGGATAAAATTCATACACAGGCTAGTCGTAGCATGGTGGCCTGTGCCAAAGGCCATCCCCGGATCCATCTCGATTACGACTTCTCCAGCCCCCGGAGCATAATCTTCCCAGGTTGGCTTAATAATCAGCTCGGGGATGATAGCAAAAGGTGAGAAATGCTTTTTCCAATTGCTTCCCCAATCTTCGTCTTCCAGAACTGCGCTCTCAAGGGTTGGGATTTCTACCTGAAAAATTGAGGCCAATTCGTTCAGGTAGGAGCTTACCTGCCTCGTTATTGCAGAGATAAATTCGCTCGTCGGGTTCTCCTTCTCCAGATAAACATGCAGGGTATGCTCAAGCAGGTGATCATCAACCCCAATTTCGACGGCAGCCTCAAGAACCCCCACCAGATAGTCACTGATAGCCTCGGTGAGCTGGGTGTTGCAAACAATGGTTAATTCTAACCACTTTTTTTCATTAGACATTATAAGACCCCACATAGTGTATTAAATGCGATGTGTTCAGAGAACAGCTAAGGTAACGAGAAAGATGTTGTACGTGAAACATTCGGGATTTATCTCATCAACACCAGCAACCCGTGTTCCACTTCTTACCAGTGATCTCAGAAGATTCCATCACTTTTATACGACATAATAAACATAAATAGAGATTTTTATTTATACAATTACTGCCTGAGGATAATCACATTGCAATAGCCGGACTCAGGATAACCAGCATAGCTTGCCAAATCAAATCGGAGAATTACTGTTTTCAGGAATACGTTAAACGAAAGACGTTACCTGGAAAACTCGAGAGTTTATATGTCAGCACACCCTTCACACCACCTTATCTACGGAACCCTAAACGATTTTCTCACAGGCGAGGAACTTACGGATACGGACGATGAACGGCTACGCCAGGATCTCAGTAGAATGATGGTTGTCGAAAAGGGTTTCGCTAAAAAGGAACTTCACCCGCGTCGTTACATTGAAACCCTCTTCGCCAGATGTTTTGTTCGCTCAACCATCGAACTGACCATCAGGCTGGACGGAAAAGATATATTGGTTCTCCGTTATGGTCCAGGCTCCCTGGTGAGCCGAGAACGTTCTGCAATTGCAGCAGCCCGGGTGCTCAACCCTGACTATGAGATACCCTTAGCCGTCGTTACAAATGGCAGAGATGCAGAACTCCTGGATACTTCGACTGGCAAGATTCTAGGATATGGGTTACATTCCATACCTGACAGAGCAACTGCGGAAACTATGCTGGCCCTCCTCGTGTTCCAACCTCCACGGAAAGATCAACGGCGAGAGAGGGAATTGCGAATTCTTAACGCTTTTGACGTAGAACGGTGTTGCGTATAACGCACCCTGCTATCAGCCCCTCCGCAATTTCCAGAAACAATAACCACCTTAAGGGATACGCATGACAACGAACGAATGGACGAAGTCCAGCTGGAAAAATTTTACGGCACTCCAGCAACCTTTATGGCCAGACCAGAATGAAGTTAACAAAGTGCTGACAAACCTCTCTAGCCTTCCACCCCTGGTTTTTGCAGGAGAGATTCGTGCGTTAAAACAGCAACTCGCAAAAGCAGTAAAAGGCGAAGCGTTCCTTCTTCAAGGTGGAGACTGCTCTGAAGATTTTTCCAAAGTAACAGCCCCAACCATCAGAGAAACCCTGAAAGTACTTCTGCAGATGGCTGTTGTCCTTACCTATGCTGGCGGAAAACCAGTGATCAAAGTTGGCCGTATCGCCGGGCAGTTTGCCAAGCCACGCTCCGCTGATATGGAAACGATAGATGGTATAGAATTGCCATCCTATCGTGGCGACATGGTCAATCAGTCTGAGTTCACACCGGAAGCAAGAATCCCCGACCCCAACAACATGATGAAGGGGTACAATATGGCTGCCAGCACCCTGAACCTGCTGCGTGCCTTCACTCGCGGTGGCTTTGGTTCGTTACAGCGAGTACACGCCTGGAACCAGGAGTTTGTCGCCCAGTCACCCATGGGACGTTCCTATGATCGTATCGCCAAACAGATCGACCAGGCCATCAAGTTCATGGAGACCATAGGTATCTCTGCCGATGCACCACAAATTAACCAGACCCAGCTCTTCACCTCCCATGAAGCGTTGCTGCTCGGTTACGAAGATGCACTGACCAGGATTGATTCAACCACCGGTGACTGGTACAACTGTTCAGCCCACATGCTCTGGATTGGCGAGAGAACACGCCAGATTGACGGTGCACATGTGGAGTTCCTGCGTGGTGTCTTAAATCCTCTTGGTGTTAAAATCGGCCCGACTTATAACCTCGACAATGTTAAAAAGCTGCTGGAGGCACTCAACCCTGAAAATGAAGCGGGGCGAATTACACTCATCACCCGGCTCGGTGTAAAAAATATTGAGAAGGTTTTGCCACCACTCTTGAGGGAAATGAAGCGAGAAGGGTTTAACATTGTCTGGAGTTGCGATCCGATGCACGCCAACACATACACCGCTGAAAGCGGACACAAGACACGCAACTTCAATGACATACTTTCAGAAATAACGTGTTTCTTTGAAACCCACTGGTCTGAAGGTACAGTTCCCGGTGGTGTTCATTTTGAAATGACTGGTGAAAATGTTACTGAATGCACAGGTGGCGCTCGAAATATCGTTGATGATGAGTTGGCGCGCAACTACCTTACAACCTGTGACCCTCGGCTTAATGCGGAGCAGAGTTTGGAAGTTGCCTTTCAAATCGCAGATATGATTCGCTCCTGATCGACACAGCCTCGTTCCCTTCATAACAGGCCATACACCATCGATGTATGGCCTGTTATCTGTTGCATCTCCCCTTTTTTTCTCAATATTACATTTCAGTAATCTTTCTTGACCCACTTCCGTTTCCGCTTAGAGTCTCTGTTAAGAAGAGATATGGGACTCAGTCCCAACAGCGCACCCAATACTTCCCATAAGGTGCAGTAATCATCATAGGAGACGTACAATGTCCAGAACACAAACACTATCAACACAGTATCGTCTGCTCGGTATATTGCTTTTGGCAATCACCCTGCTGACAACCAGCGCAGCGATTGGTCATGCCACCTCTATGCAGGACAGAGGTTTTGTGGAGGTTGTTAAAAAAGCAAAGCCAGCTGTTGTCCATATCAGGGTGGAGAAGTCGGTTTCCTCCAAGCGCTACCAGGACCCGCAGTATGAGGAATTTTTCAACAACCCCTTTTTCGAACGATTTTTCGGACCACAATTCCGTCAAAACCCTAACACGCCTAAACGTGAATACAAACAGCAGGGCCAAGGGTCAGGTTTCATCATCAACAAAGACGGATATATTCTGACAAACAACCACGTGGTTGAAGGTGCAGACACAATCACCGTTATCTTAAGTGATGAACGTGAGTTCAAAGCAAAACTCATCGGCGCTGATCCACAGTCAGACGTAGCCCTCATTCAGGTCAACGGTACAGGGAATCTCCCCGTTTTACCTCTTGGCAACTCAGATGCTCTTGAAGTTGGTGAATGGGTTATCGCCATCGGCAACCCTTTTGGCCTGAGCTCGACAGTTACAGCAGGTGTTGTCAGTGCTATCGGCAGGTCAAGTGTTGGCATTAATGAGTACGAAAACTTTATCCAGACTGATGCGGCAATAAATCCAGGTAACTCTGGCGGCCCTCTCATTAATATCGATGGCGAAGTTGTGGGGATAAACTCCGCGTTGTTCTCTAGAACTGGCGGCTATATGGGCATCGGGTTCGCCATCCCCATAAACATGGTCAAAACCATAGAAGCACAGTTGAAGAATGAAGGGAAAGTAACTCGTGGCTGGCTTGGCGTGGTTATCCAGAATGTTGACGCAAATCTTGCCAAATCCTTCGGTCTTGATAACGCAGAAGGTATCTTGGTCAGCGAGGTGCAATCCGGTTCGCCAGCAGAAAAATCCGGCATACAACAGGGTGATGTGATACTACAATTGAATGAGGCAGTACTTCGCGATGTGGCTGACTTGAGAAACCGTGTAGCGTTACTCACACCTGAAAGTTCCGCATCGCTTGAAGTCATCCGTGATGGTAGGAAAAAAACAATCAAGGTAGCCATTGGTGAACGCCCTTCTGAACCTGTCAAAAAAGCAACAGGGAAAGGCTCTAATCCGAGCTACGAACAATTTGGTCTCACCTTCCAGAATCTCACTCCCGAACTGGCTGAGCGTCTGGAGTATCAGGACAGGCAAGGAGTGATTGTATCTCAGGTCGACCCTGGAAGCCCTGCAGCATCTGCTGGCATGGAACCAGGACAACTGGTTGAAGAAGTTAATAAGCAACCTGTACAGAGCCTCAAGGATCTGCAGAAGGCCATAGCCAGCGCTGAGGACTCTAAGCGATTGTTACTTCGAGTTCGGTCAGGCAACTACAGCCAATATGTAGTCTTGATAGCTAAATAACGAAAAAACAGGTCTTGACCAAACATATGACGCTGAGTTGACACTCTTAGCCCTCACCTCTCACCAGCTCAAGTGAAGTCAGCTTCAAAGTTTTGCCGGTACTAAATAATAGGTTATATGTACCGGTAAAATACTAACGAAGATGACTTTACCTGGGCTGACCTCTAGTGAAAATTTTAGAGAAACTCTAGATAACAAATCGTGAGCATGTTGTGTATGTCACTGTTACTTAAAAGGATTTTTTTGCAAATATATTCAGAATAAGTTCGGGCTAACCGGTATATACTCAGCGTCGTACCATGGCAATACGCTCAAAAATCTTCATGATCACCGGTAATTTCTGAAAATCCTCACTCGATATACGCCGAATGACCACATCCGTAAGGGCTGCAACTGTTGCTGTTCTTCGCTTTTGCTCGCTGAAATAGGCCATCTCACCAAAAATAGTGCCTGCCGAGAGAATAGCAATCTGCTCCCCCTCCTCATTGAGTGTCACCACTTCTCCCCGGTCTATGAAATAGACGCCATCAGGCATGTCGTGAATGGTGATGATATTTTCCCCTTTTTTACGCCACTCCAGCTTGAAATGCCTCTCCCAGCCCGTATCGACAACCAGCGCATGGTAAAATTCATGATTCATTGCCTTTAACAACTCGCTTGAGAGGTGAAAGAGCTTTGAACCGAGAGAATCGCGCTTCTTTTCAGAAAGCGTCATGCCGTGACTGAAAAATCTTTCATCAGGTATGGGGGTCTCCCGGATATACTCAAGAATTCTATCAACAGATACATCCTCCCGACCGGTCATCTCGACAAACATGGCCTGCGCATTTATCATCATTTCTCTGACTTTGGGAAAGTCCGGCATGACTCCCAACGGTGAATTGCCACAGAATGCCTCCATAGCCTCATTTCTGAGACGAATAAAGTCTGCAAGCAGATTGCGATCAACGTTATGGGGAACGTCTTGCAAGCCTGGCTCGTATAGAGTGAACATCTGGATTGGATGCGAGAAACTCTTAAGCATCACCTTACCGACACTGACAAGTCCGTCACCCATACCATCTTGATTAGTGGCTACTTCGCTATCCAGCAGAAAACTGGTACCGAAATAGCCACACAACTCTTCAAGCCTGGTGGCAACGGCAAAACTTGAACCGAATTTCACCTTGCGGGAACCTAGGCTTGCCTCAATAATATCCCCAAGGTAAAGCCCCATACGAGTTGGTGGCAAGCGCCCCTCTGCAACGGCATGTGCCATTCGCACAGCAGCGTTCAAGGCACGACTGCATACCCCAGCGCGACTCTCTCCGGGAAGTTTGTCAAAAACGATAAGTGAACCGTCCCCCGCCAGAGGTTCGATCTCTACAGGATGGGATTCAGGAATACCAACAATATCCTGGATGCCCTGATGGTAGCTGATGATAAAATCACGCACCTCGTCAGGGCGCATTTGTGCAGTTGCCTGAGAGTAACGCACCATGTCACTCATGAGAATGACAACTTCCCTCTCAGGGCCATCTTGCTCATGCCTTATGGCCATCTCGTTTCCTGTCACTTGACAGCCCCCCCGGCAATGCCAGCTCTCACGCTCATTGAAAAAGAGCCCTTCCCCTTCCGTTCGCCCTCAAATCACAATCAATTAAAAACCGCGATAACAGCAATCGCTGCAATGACACCTATAAAAACAAGGGCAACGCGATAACAGACACTCGGATCTTCATGGTGGTCATGGTGGTCGTCAGACATGGTAATTCCCCATATTATCAGTTATTGATGCCTGGGGCCGTTATAAAATAATTGAGCACCAGCCCAACAAAATACTTATAGCATCATAGTGTAGTACGTCCCTGTCACCTCAACAAATCTTTCAGCAAACTATACGCGGAGCCACATTCTTTTGCAATAGCTCCGTGAAATCAGAGTGATGGGGATAACGATCACCCCACTTCCAAGTTGTGCCTCACTACCAGTTTTCGCTTTTTACTATCATTTCAGCCAAAAACAACTTCGAGCAATTCAGCCAGGCTGGCTACCCCGAGACATTCAATACCACTCTCTCTATTGAGTCGCTCATGGTTGCTTCTCGGCATTATAAAGCGCTTAAAACCAAGACGCTCAGCCTCCCTTACTCTAATTTCGACCTGCCCCACAGCCCTTACCTCACCAGCTAGCCCAACCTCTCCACAGACAACGGTTGTTGATGGAATAGTACGCTCAAGAAGACTTGACGCCAAAGCACAGATGACACCAAGATCAAGGGCTGGCTCATCTATCCGCATTCCTCCGGCAATGTTTAAAAAGATGTCATGTCCATAGAGGTCCATACCACCTTTCTTCTCAAGCACGGCACAAAGAAGTGAAAGACGCTGGGGGTCGGCCCCTATAGCTGTACGCCGAGCTGTACCGAGGTTCGTTGGGCTTACAAGGGCCTGGACCTCAACAAGAATTGGACGTGAACCTTCTACGCTGGGAAGCACCACTGAGCCTGGTTCGTCGAGTGGACGCTCTGCCAGAAAGATCTCTGAAGGGTTACTCACCTGAACGAGGCCCTCCTGTTTCATTTCAAAAACCCCAATTTCATTGGTTGAACCAAACCTGTTTTTGACTGTACGCAAAATCCTGAAGGCATGACTACGATCACCTTCAAAATAGAGGACCGTGTCAACCATGTGTTCAAGAACCTTTGGTCCTGCAATTGCCCCATCTTTTGTAACATGACCAACCATTACCACCGGAATATCTTCTTTTTTGGCCATCTCCAACAACCGGTAAGAAGACTCACGAACCTGGGTTACAGAACCTGGAGCAGAGGCAATTTCCGCGCAGGTGAGTGTCTGAATGGAGTCGACAGCCAACAGATCAGGGCGCATCTCACAGGTCATGGCAATAATCTTTTCTACGGCATTTTCCGTAGCAAGATACTCTCCGGGATAAATTGCCTCCAACCGCTTGGCCCTCAGTTTAATCTGTCTTGCCGACTCTTCACCGGAAACATAGAGTACGGTTTTCTCCTGTTCGGCAAACTGGGCCAGCAGATGCAAAAGTAAAGTTGATTTTCCTATACCCGGCTCTCCACCTATAAGAATTACAGAGCCAGGCACAATCCCACCACCAAGCACCCTGTCCAACTCACCGATACCTGTACTTGTCCGCTCCTCATCTCCATCTGGAGCAAGGTGTAACGGCACTGGCTTATCAGTAGCCATAAGCCGGACCTTGGGCTGAGCGGGAGTTTCTTCCAGCATACTGTCCCACTCACCACAATCTGTACAACGACCAAGCCACTTTCGGCTCTGATAGCCACATTGCTGACAGATATACACAGTTTTGTCTTTTTGCTTATTCTGAAATTTCATAGGTTAACACTATACCAAGGCCTGAAAAATATCACCACGACCCTTTACACTACCTTAAAAAGTTCTATTATCTGTTACAGTTTGAACTACGATACTGATCAAACATTCCACCCTTTTATTTTTCACTGCTCCACAAACGGTTATACAATGAAAATGCACCAAACTCCTCCGCCCCTCTCTCCAGAGTGGTATTCCCTTGGCTATTGCCTGAGATTCATGTTTCGTAAAAAACGACTTTTCGGCTGGTCCTTTTTACTCTTTATTGCCACTATAGCACTTACCACTGCAGGCTATCAGCTCAGTACTGATTACGTCGATTCTTTTGCTGGCAGTTTTCTTGTTCAATCACCAGCCACAGGGACCATCTGGGGATGGATCAAATATCAAGGATGGAGTTTAGGGAAGTGGCTTTTCCTTATAATCACTCGAATTGTTGCATTCTATCTCGCCTTTCTTGTTGCCTACTGTATCACCTCACCGGGCTATGCATTATTAAGTACCGCCGCTGAAAAGCTCCACACCACAGGTGGAGATTTTGAAGACGACAGTTTCAGTATCCTCAGTGTTTTTATCGATATTTACGAAGGAATTAAAATAGCACTATTCGGTGTTGGGATTACATTTGTAGCCCTTATCGTAAACTTTATTCCCGGGCTCGGTCAAGGTGCTGTTTTTCTGCTTTATGCCTTCTACTCTGCGTTAATGTTTATCGATTACCCTTCATCAAGAAGGCGATGGTCACTAGGCAGAAAAATCAGCTGGATACGAGAACATAGCGGCTCAGCATTGCGTATGGGGCTCCTTCCAGCTTTTGTCAGTATGATTCCGGTATTAAACGTATTTCTTATGTCGTTGCTCTTTCCTCTACTCACGATCCATTCTACCCTTAATTTCAGCTCAATAGAAATTCATCGCCGACAGCCTGTGCCTAAAAAATCTTCATAACCTTAAAAAGAGAAAACATATCATGGCAATCGAAACTGAACGAAAATACCTTATCGTTAATGATGGTTGGAAAGGGTTGGCGGAAGGCGTCCATTACCGGCAAGGTTACCTCAATGATGCCACTGGAGCAACGGTACGGGTCCGCACAATAAATAGAACTGGCTTTCTAACTGTGAAGGGACCAACAATAGATAGCTCTCGTCTAGAATACGAATATGAAATACCTTACGAGGACGCTTGCGAAATGCTTGATAAACTTGCTGTCTCACCAATTGTTGAAAAGCTGAGACATAAAATACCCCACGAAGGGTTTATATGGGAAGTTGATGTATTTATGGGAGAAAGTGAGGGATTGGTTTTTGCTGAGATAGAATTGGAGTACCCTGATCAACCTTTTTCACTTCCATCCTGGATTGGAAAAGAGGTAACCGACAATCCGCAGTATTATAATTCAAACATATCCCGAAACCCATATTGTAACTGGAAGAAATAGCACCAAGTACTCAGAGTACCTTACTTGGCCTTGGCCAAAGACTACACAAGTTCAGCCATGATCCGATTTGAAAAGAGCCGACCTTGGGGTGTTAAGCGCAGATGACTATCGTTAAGCTCGACTAGCTGCTGCGCTTGCAGCTTATTCAAGACTTCACCATAATACTCTTCCAGTTCAACCCCATATCGTTGGCGTAAATGCGCCCTAGAGACTCCTTCGCTCATTCTGAGACCCATGATAACCGTTTCTCTAAATGACGCATCCTGACCCAGTTTCTCGCGTTCTACGACGACATCTTGGCTGGCCTTGATCCTTCGGCAATACTCCTCCGGGTCTGCTACTCGTCTCTCCCTAACACCATTTTCATAACTTACAGCCCCTGCACCAACGGCTAGGTAGGGATTGTTCTTCCAGTAATTGATATTATGACGACACTGGGTATCACTTCTGGCAAAATTCGAAATCTCATACAATCCAAGGCCTGCTTTATGGCATGTGCTGATATTCATTTCATCTATAGCCAAAATCACCTCTTCTTCCGGTAAATCAAGCGCTCCCTCTTCGAACAACCCCGCAAAAGGTGTACCTTCTTCAATGGTCAGTTGGTACATGGAGAGATGATCCGGCTGTAGTTCCACAGCTTGTCGCAAGGTCGACTTCCAACTTTTAAGCGTTTGTCCAGGAAGCCCATACATTAAATCCAGACTGATGTTCGTAAACCCAGCCTCCCGTGCCATCATGAAGGCCTGCATCGCTTCTTCAGGTGAATGTCCTCGTCCGAGTATTGCCAGTTCCTGGGCATTAAACGATTGCACACCTATAGATAACCGGCTAAAGCCACCCTCTCTCAGATTTTGCAGCTGCTTCGGGGTAATTGTTCCCGGATTTACTTCTATTGATATTTCCGCATCCGTCGTACATGAAAACAGCAATATGCAAAGGTCGAGGACTTCAACCAGATCTTTTGCTGCAAGGACTGAAGGGGTACCTCCTCCAAAGAAAATTGTTTGCAGTGGAGCCGATCTTTGTGATCTTTTCTCTGCTAATAGTTTGAGTTCAGATTTCAGTGCCTCGATATACCGTCCATGCAACGTTTGTAATCCTGGAAACGATGAAAAAGAGCAATAGAGACATTTGCTATGGCAAAAAGGAATATGAATATAAAGCGAACTTGGCATCAGCGACCATTAAGTGATTCGCGAAGATTGAGACATTCAGTTGCAATGGTCTCAATCTTCCCTTGATCAGCAAAACTGTAGGTGCCTTCACCAATAATAAAATGATCAAGCAACTGAATTTGTAGAAAAGAGCAGATAAGATACAGATTTCGCGTCAGAGTGATATCCTGCGGTGATGGTTTGAGAGAACCGGATGGGTGGTTATGGGCAATAATAATAGCGGCAGCGTGATTGCCGATAGCACGACTTACAAGCTCTCGTGGATAAATAGTGTTAACATTTATCGTTCCCTCGGATACAACTTCAGAACCAATAATCGCATGGGATGAATCAAGGTAAATAACTGTGAGTATCTCTTTTTTCAAGCCTCTCATAGAATGTTCAAGGTACTTTCGAACATCACCAGAAGAGTGCAGATATCTCTTGCCGGTAAGGCGCTGCTGCAAGTATCTACCAGCTACAGCCTGAACAAAACTGATCGCAAAGCTGTTCTTAGGCCCCACTCCCTTTACATCCTGAAGGTTTGTACTTGAGGCTTCCAGAACGGCCGCCAGGGTGCCAAATCTTTTTAGTAATTCACGAGCAGGGTCTTTACAATCAGACCGAGGAGTCCCAAACGACAGCAACAATTCCAACACCTCAGTATCAGTAAAGCCATCAAGTCCCCGTTCCAGGTATCTGTCACGAAGTCGCCCCCGATGGCCCTCACCTTTCTGCTGCCAGTCCGCTTTATCCAATGTAGAAGCCTGTAAATTTAACTGTTCAAGACCTTCGTGAAGAGTTCATTCGCCACTTTAGGGTTAGCCTTTCCTTTGGTTTTCTGCATCAACTGACCAACGAAATACCCCATCAGTTTGGTCTTACCGTTTCTGAAATCTTCAGCCTGGCTAGGATTTGCGGCAACAATCTCTTCAACAATCGCCTTAAGCTCACCTTCATCGGAGACCTGAACAAGGTTCTTCTCCTTTACTATCAATTCAGCATCCTGGCCGGTCTCCATCATGTCCAGGAATACAGTTTTCGCGATTTTCCCGCTAATGGTACCTGAATCAATCATCGCGATCAGGTCACCTAACTGATCAGGCCTGATACGGCACAAGGTAATAGACTCACCCTTTAGCTCACGTAAAAGCTCCGTCATTATCCAGTTAGAAACTTTCTTAGGTGTTGCCCCCTCTTTTACTGAAGCTTCAAAATAGTCTGCTAATTCCCGCTCTGAAGTAAGAATAGTTGCATCATAGTCTGGCAGTTCATACTGATTGATAAATCGTAACTTACGCTCATCAGGTAATTCTGGAAGCGTTTTACGAATATTCTCTACCCAGTCATCACTGACCTCCACAGGAATAAGGTCGGGACATGGGAAGTAACGATAATCATGCGCATCTTCTTTACCCCGCATAGATTCAGTACGGTTTGTATCAGGATTCCAGAGAAGGGTTTGCTGTATGACACTTTCACCATCCAGCAATAAATCCCTCTGACGACGGACCTCATACTCAAGGGCACTTTGAACATTTCTAAACGAGTTCATGTTCTTTAATTCAGTACGTGTACCCAGCTCTTTTTGCCCAACCGGTCTCAGCGATATGTTTGCATCACAACGAAAACTGCCCTCCTGCATGTTTCCATCACAAATATCAAGATAACGGAGGATAGCATGTATTTTTTTCAGATAGGCGTAGGCCTCCTCTGGTGACCGCATATCGGGCTCTGAAACAATTTCGAGAAGTGGAGTACCTGTTCGGTTAAGATCAACATAGGAGTTTGGCTCATGATCGTCATGTACCAATTTACCGGCATCTTCCTCCATATGCATACGGGTTATGCCAATTCTTTTTGTTGTTCCAGCCACCTCGATATCAACCATACCGTGTTCAACTATAGGTAGATCAAACTGCGAAGTCTGGTACCCTTTTGGTAGATCGGGATAGAAATAGTTTTTACGGGCAAACTGGTTATGACGTCTGATTGTTGAATCGGTAGCAAGACCCATTTTAATTGAATATTCGACCACTTTTTTATTCAAGACTGGCAGAACCCCAGGCAATCCAAGACACACCGGACAAGTATGAGTATTTGGTGGAGCTCCGAACTGCGTTGAACAGCCGCAGAATATTTTAGATTCGGTCTTTAACTGTGCGTGTATTTCCAGGCCTATAACTGTTTCAAATTCCATTCTACTTTTCTCAGAGTCTGTTTGATTTTACGTTGTTATTCCCCGGCCAGATGAATTGGTGAATGAACCCAGCTACGGATTTTTTCCAATTCTTCTCGCCAACCCTCACCTGTTCGAATGGTAAGAAACACTCGAAACAGCTCGTTAACAATTCGGACAAGCTCCTCGAATAGGAAAATGCGCTCAAGGATCATGCCCTCTGTTTCTTCCGGGTTGTTTGAGTCATCCTGTTCTGTTCCAGCAGTCTTTGGTAATTTCACATTACGAAACTCCATTAGAGCACCTGCCATGGTAAAGTTGTACTCATACTCGCCTTGGGTAAGTTGAATTCTGGCCTGTTCGAGCTTTTTACCCATTAAAAGACCAGTACGTGCCTCCTTCAATTCAGTTTGCAAGCCACTACAAATGCACTTTTCGTTTGACTCCCCTTCTCCATACTCAAGTAGCATATGTTTTTCGAACACAACAATAATGTCACCTTTTCCAGGCAAATCAACGCTACCCCCCCGCTCTTCACTTTTAAACCAGAGCCAGGTAAGGAATTCCTGTCCTACAAATCTTTTTTCCGCAATAAGATCTACTAAATCCATTTCATTTCCCAATAACGGCTACACCGCCTGTCGTAAAGCTCTAAACGAAAACTTCCGGATTAATCCGCGCCAAGCTATCAAGATGTTCTTCATCAAGAAGCTGCTCACCCACCACATACGGAATCTGTTGCCGTATGAGAACGCCAAAGCTCTCTTTAAAAAAGTCCTCAAGTACAGCATGTGCCTTTTTGTTTGTCGAAAAGAAGAAGAGTGTGGAATCTGATAAGCTCCAACATAAATCATAAACAACAGGAATAGGGATCGCTTTTCGCAGTAGTTCAGTATGAATCCGCTCTTTTATTTCAACTTTTAATGTTCGTCCGATCTTAGGTATCTGTTTTTCCTGTTTCACCCGTTCTTCTTCTTTTTGAACAAACTTTTTAAGAATAGCTGGTGAAACCTTTCTCTCGTCAACCCGAAGAGTTAGGGTAATATAATCGCCTGCTGCATACGATGCGTATTGAAACTCTGAGTCGAACATGTTGAGTACAGATACCCACCCAATGGAATATTCATCATAGGTGTCATCAATATCTCTAAAAGCAAAAGCTACAACCCTGTCTGCAATATATTCTAAAGGGTTTTCCGGAAGCTCACCTTCAACACTAAACCGGACAAAGCTTGCTGTGCCACTTAAAAATCCCATTATGCACCACTATACGGTCCACTTAAGTCTAAGCTCCCTGCCAGACCGTATGGCAGAGGAGTTTTTCTTTATTTAATATTATAGGTTACTACGAAAAGTGCTTTTACGCTGCAATCTATAGCACCAGTATTACGGAACCACAACTTTTCTCTTAAAAAAAAACACAATAATAAGATATTTGCATTTAGCTATTAACACACCGTTAAAACATAACTTTATCAAATTTGTTATCATCAGTAGACAATAAAAAACAGAAATAGCATCTTTTTTGTGTTGACATACTCCTCGGTGTTTTGTAAATAACGGGGCCTCAGAGGGTCGTTAACTCAGTCGGTAGAGTATCTGCCTTTTAAGCAGAGAGTCGTTGGTTCGAGTCCAACACGACCCACCAAGTAATTAAGTCCCCATCGTCTAGTCAGGTCCAGGACACCGGCCTTTCACGCCGGCAACACCGGTTCAAATCCGGTTGGGGACGCCATATAGAAAAAAAGGAGTTTGATCAATCGATCAAACTCCTTTTTTTGTTTTCACAACACAGCATGCCTCAACAACCACCTGTAATTACTCACCTTTCTAAAAAACTCCAGAAAACAAACAGACCCTACCTGTCAGGCTTTCAGTTAAATCAAGGAGATTATTGAACACGGCCACCATATGATCACATTTAATTACTGGTTGGCGTTGCTAAGGTCACACAGAAGTACACATCATAAGAATGATATTATAATTGTAGACGTGATGTAGAAAAAGGATCTATCATTGTGCTTTACTCTCAACACAACTCGATGTTTCACGTGAAACATCAAATATTAATAACACAAGATGTGTGTAGACTTATTCCTTAGTTATAGTTTTAGTATATTTAATTTCAGCAACCCATGGTGTTGAGTTATTTGTACAAACTCTCCGATGAAAAACGTTCCAATAAATATCGCTAGATATGTCCTCTGCAGAATCCCTCATGTGATGAAGCCCTACAGATTTCTTTCGACACTGCGCTGCCTGAATGATTAAGTTTGCAATGATTGCAATATTACGAAGTTCTATCATGTTTGATGTGACTCTGAAGTCATGATAGTGTTGTTCAATTTCTTTTAAGATGTCTCCAATGCGCTTCGATGCCAAGTCCAGTCTATGTTCGCTTCTAACTATACCAACGTAATTCCACATGGTACGCCGCAACAGATCCCAGTTGTGGTTTATTATAATTTCTTCATTCAAATCTATAGCTTCACCACGCTGCCACTCATCCACAGTACCAACGGGATGTGATTTCCATTCCTCATGATTAATACTACAATATCGGTGCGCCCTATCCGCAAAAACAACTGCCTCTAATAAAGAATTACTAGCTAATCGGTTTCCCCCGTGAAGACCTGTACACGCAGTTTCCCCTAATGCCAAAAGACCAGGAATAGAAGTTTGTCCATACTCGTCAGTTAAAACACCTCCACAAAGGTAATGCGCAGCAGGGACTACAGGGATAGGTTTTAGAGTGATATCGATTCCGTATTCTAAACATTTACCATGAATGGTTGGAAAACGTTTTCTTACATACTGAGAATCTTTGTGAGATATATCGAGATATACACAGTCATCTCCAGATTGTTTCATTTCCTGGTCAATGGCCCTGGCTACTTTATCCCGAGTGGACAATTCCATACGTTCCATGTCATATTTTGACATGAAACGTTCTCCCTTTTTGTTATATAAATGAGCTCCCTCACCACGTACTGCTTCTGATATTAGGAAATTTTTAGCTTCATGGTGATATAAGCATGTCGGGTGAAATTGAACAAACTCCATGTTTGCGACTTCCGCACCGGCTCTGAAAGCCATGGCCACGCCGTCACCTGTTGCAATATCAGGGTTACTTGTATAGAGGTACACTTTACCAACCCCTCCAGTGCATAGTATGGTGACTGGTGAAATATACGTCCGTATATCTTCACCATCTAAAACATACGCCCCAACACACCTATTAATATCACCATCTGTTTTTGTCTCTTTTTGCAGGATCAGATCTATACACTTTTTGTTCTCTTGAATTTCGATATTTTGATGCGACTTTGCCTTTTTTAGAAGTGCCCTTTCAAGTTCTCTTCCGGTTAGATCATACGCATGTGCTACCCTCCTCCGAGAATGGCCTCCTTCTTTTCCTAAGCTCAACTCACCATCCTGGTCATTTCCGACAAAACCTACCCCAATATCGATGAGTTCTCGAATTCTGTCAGGTCCTTCCTCTACAACAATTCTCACAATATCAGGATCACACAACCCGGCTCCGGCTTTTAACGTATCTTCTATATGTAAATCAAAACTGTCATCGGATGAGAGAACAGCAGCAATACCTCCTTGGGCCAAATTTGTTGCACAATCGACTTCTTGTTTTTTTGTTATAATTATGACTTTGCCTAATTCAGCCGCGCGTATTGCGAAAGAGAGGCCGGCAATTCCACTCCCAACGATCAAAAAATCACAGTTCATTCGAGACCTCAGGTATATGTTTCACGTGAAACATCAGGATAAAAGATAGGGATAAGAAGCAAGACTATCTCTGTGCTTTACTGCGTTTTCATTAAAAATGCACAAAAAAAGACCATATCTGAGCTGTTTTACGTTAAAGATGTTGTTCTTAAGGAAGGTTTGGATTAAACATTCACCATGAAGTCTATTTTATCAATCTGGAGGTTGATGTTTTATGAAAACGGCATGTAAAACAATTGCGGTGGCGAACCAGAAGGGTGGGGTGGGTAAAACTACCTCGTCAATTAACCTTGCTGCTGCTCTCTCTAAACGAAAGAAAAAAGTACTCTTGATAGACTCTGACCCTCAAGGAAACGCCTCAAGTGGAGTAGGGGTTGACTCCCGTGCTATCCAAAACCATTTATATAACGGGTATGTTGGTTTATGCTCTGTTGAGGAAGCAATTATACCAACGAGAGTTAAAAATCTTGACGTTATACCATCAAACATTAACCTTGTTGCGGCAGAGATAGAATTGGTTAACAAGACATCTCGAGAGTCCACATTAAAAACTCTTTTAAGCAGCGTTAAAGAGAATTATCATTACATACTGATAGACTGTCCACCTTCATTGGGACTCCTGACGATCAATGCGCTTACAGCGTCTGATTCTGTATTAATTCCAATGCAGTGTGAGTATTTTGCAATGGAAGGACTCGCTCAGTTGGTCAGTACTATCCGATCCGTTAAAAAAACGTTCAATACTTCTTTATATATTGAAGGCCTCCTTTTGACGATGTTTGATAAAAGAAATAAACTCACACATCAAGTAGCTGAAGAATTATCTAAACATTTCGCGAAACAAATTTTTAAAACAGTCATTCCAAGAAATGTAAGACTGAGCGAGTGTCCAAGTCATGGGCAAACAGTTATTGATTATGATATTCGCTCAACAGGTGCTAGGGCGTATATCCAACTCGCCAACGAATTTCTTAAAAACCAGAGGTAAACTATCGTGGCAAAAAATACAGGGCTTGGCCAAGGAGTTGGACTTCTGTTTGGTGAAGAGGAATCTGAAAAATATTTCGAATGTGAAATCGATAATATCTTACCGAACAAGTACCAACCAAGAGTATATTTTGATGAGTCTGATCTTAAGGAATTATCTGATTCCATAAGAGAAAATGGAATTATACAGCCATTGATCGTAGTAACGTCGGAGACAAAAGGGCAATACGAACTCATAGCTGGTGAACGACGATTGCGTGCATCTAAAATTGCTGGTCTTGGTAGAGTACCAGTTGTCGTCATGGAAGTAACAAATGAAGACACTTTACTTGAGTTGGCTCTTATTGAAAATATTCAACGTACTGACCTCAACCCAATAGAAGAGGCTGAAGCGTATCATAAACTTATTCAGAAATTTGGATATACCCAGGAAGAAACAGCCAAAAAAGTGGGAAAAAAACGATCTACAGTCTCTAACATGCTGAGATTACTAAATCTTCCAGACTTTATCAAAAATGATCTTGTCGATGGTATTCTCTCTGAAGGCCACGCCCGTGCACTTCTTCGCCTATCAGATGATATTCCTGCAATGAAAGAGATACGGGAACTCATCATTAAAAAATCACTTTCTGTTAGACAGACCGAGAAGATCGTGAGAAAAGCAACATCTTCAGCGCAACAATCCTCACGTACATCCTCCAGGAAAGACAGTAGTGAGTTACCCTCCTCATATTGTAAAGCATTGACAACACAACTCACCAACAAGTTATCATCTAAAGTATGTATTAATCAGAGTGGAACTCGGGGTAAATTAGAGATAGAATACTATTCAGTGGATGATCTTGAGCGACTGATTTCGGTGATAATGAGTGAAAATATTGGTTAGGCTTTTAGAAACCTAATATTTTCTACGTTAAACTTACTACCTTCACACATGAGCAGTCTTTATTCAAATATGTCCTAATTCCTTATTTAAACTTGCAAATAAGATAGAGTGTGTCGATGAATCTACATATTATTCCTATATCATTTCTCATCCTTTTCTCAGCCAACATGTGTTGTGCGGAAGTCCTTAGTGTTAATGCAAACAATGTAAATTTACGATCAGGACCAGATACGTCATCGTCTGTAAAGTGGGAATATGGGAAAGGCTTCCCTCTAAAAGTCTTAGCTAAAGAGGGTGATTGGGTTAAAGTTGCAGATTTTGAAAGAGACACTGGGTGGATACACAAGTCGTTACTCGATGATAAAACTTTTGTTATTGTAAATAAAAATAGAAACAGCAAAAAGATTATCAACATCCGAAGCGGTCCCTCTACCAATAATACCATTGTGGGTAAGGCTTATTATGGAGTCGTCTTCGAGAATCTGGAAGAAAAGTCAGGCTGGATACGGGTTCGCCACGATAGTGGCTTGGAAGGTTGGATTAAAGCGAGTCTTCTTTGGGGAAATACTTAGATTCATTAACCGCTTATAACTTATATAATAAAAAAGCCTGATTGTTTTATTAAAAACAATCAGGCTTTCTATATGGCGGAGAGAGAGGGATTTGAACCCTCGGTGGAGTTTGACCCCCACACTCGCTTAGCAGGCGAGCACCATCGGCCTCTCGGTCATCTCTCCAATAATGTTTTGTGGCGGAGGGAGTAGGATTCGAACCCACGGTACTTTCGTACAACGGTTTTCAAGACCGCCGCCTTAAACCACTCGGCCATCCCTCCGTGAAAGCATCCTTGTACCACTTGATTGGGTGGATGTCAACAATCTGAATAAACAATAAACAAATCTATTTCATTTATGCTCACAATTTTGTAATATCAATACATATATTTTTAATTTTTTTAATTACATTTGTGATTTTTATAACACATTCTACATTTTACTCGTAACCAAAATAATGACAGACCATAGTATCCACATTGAAAAACAGCTTAAGGACCTGACGTGTCTCTATGAAATATCAAAAAGCCTTGCATCTGCAATGGATCTCCGCGAGTGTCTTGAGAGAACAATGGGACTTTTATCAGACATGAAGCAGATGGAGAATGGGACAGTTACGATTATTAACCCATTAACTGGCAAACTTGAGATTGAAGTAGCTTATGGTATTACTGCTGAAGGTAGAAAGAGAGGTAAATATAAAATAGGGGAAGGGATCACAGGTAGAGTTGTTGCCACTGGCGAACCCATAATTGTTCCACACATCGCTGAAGAACCGCTCTTCCTGAACCGAACTCGATCAAGAGGTGATTTGAAGGAGCAAAACAGGTCTTTTTTATGTGTACCTATTAAGAATAGTAATCAGACCATCGGTGCTTTAAGTATCGATCGTATTTACGATGGTGGAATATCTGAACAAGCAAACACCGACTTACAATTTCTTACAGTTTTAAGTGGCATGATTGCGCAAACTACGATGCGTATTCAAACAGTTAACCGTGAGAAAGAAGAGTTACATACTGAAAATTTAAAACTTAAAAGAGAACTTTCCGAAAAAAATAAAATCAACGATATAGTAGGTAGCTCAAGTAAAATGCAAGACGTCTATGAAATGATACATAGGGTCGTTGATTCAAATGCTACTGTACTACTTCGAGGAGAATCTGGAACCGGAAAGACTCTTGTAGCTAAAGCACTTCATTACAACGGTAAACGTAAAGACAAGCCATTTATTGTAGTAAACTGCTCAGCCATTCCGGAAACTTTGCTTGAGAGTGAACTTTTCGGCCATGAAAAAGGGTCGTTTACAGGTGCTAATGAGCGAAAAACGGGTAGATTTGAACAAGCTGAGGGTGGTACACTTTTTCTTGATGAAATTGGTGAGATAAGTAATTCAGTTCAGGTCAAATTGCTCCATGTCGTTCAGGAACGTAATTTCCAGAGACTGGGGTCAGCTCAGTCTATAGATTGTGATGTACGTCTAGTCGCCGCAACAAATCGCGATCTTGAAAATGCAGTTAGAGACGGAGCTTTTAGAGAGGACCTATACTATAGGTTGAATGTTTTTCCTGTCTATATGCCACCACTTCGAGAACGTCGAACAGATATTCTGCTTCTTGCAGAGTTCTTTCTAGACAAGTATGCAACAGAGAATAGAAAAAAAATCCGCAGGATTTCTACTTCAGCTATTGATATGTTGATACAATACCACTGGCCAGGAAACGTTAGGGAGCTCCAGAATTGTATTGAACGTGCCGTTCTTATATGTGATGAGGATACAGTCAAAGGTATTCACTTACCACCCACGCTGCAGATTTCAAAGTCGCTCAAGGCGGACAACCCACTCTCGCTTACAGCATCTGTTGAAAACTTTGAAAAGGAACTTATTATAGATGGGTTGAAAAAAAATAACGGCAATCAGACCAAAACAGCCAAACATTTGGATACCAGCCTACGAATCATCAATTACAAGATACATCAATACAATATTGATCCCAAAAAATATAAAATCTGAAAGTGAAAACTCTTCTCCATACATGCTGCGGCCCATGTTCGATATATCCATTGCTGGAATTACGCGATAAATACAAAATTTCAGCTTTTTTTTTCAACCCAAACATTCACCCTTTCCAAGAGTTTAAACGACGAAAACAGGCCTTTCTCGCGTATTTTGAGAGCCAAAAGGTCGACATAGTTGACAGTGGTGAGTATGGACTAAATGATTTTTTACGTAAAGTTGTTTTCAACGAAGAAAATCGCTGCACTATCTGCTATTCATGGCGTATGGAAGAAACGGCTAGAAGGGCGGTCGAAGAGGGATTTCAAGCCTTCACAACAACCTTGCTCTATAGTCGCTATCAAGATCATGCTCAATTAAAAACGTTTGGTTTTTATTTAGCTCAAAAATATCAAATAGAATTTATCTATAAAGACTTCCGGGAAGGTTGGCAATACGGTATAGACAAGTCAAAAGAACTCGATATGTACCGACAACCATATTGTGGATGTATTTTCAGTGAACAGGAACGATACGACAAAAAGTTTCGTAAAAAAAAATAGAAATATAAAAGTTATAAGGTAAAAAATGGTTTCCATGATTGTCTTAGCAACTCGAAATGCACACAAGATCATAGAGTTTCGCGAAATTCTCAAAGATTTTAAAATTGAGCTAAAATCACTCGATGATTTCGGTCCAATCCCAGAAGCTATTGAAGATGGCACTACCTTTGATGAAAATGCGTATAAAAAAGCAATTCATACCGCTAAAATTCTAGGTATCCCTGCTATAGCGGATGACTCCGGCCTAGCTGTTGATGCTCTTGATGGTAGGCCAGGCGTGTACTCTGCACGCTATGCGGGTGAAAAAGCCACTGACGGGGATAATTGTACAAAACTACTTGAAGAACTCGACGGGAAGAAAAACAGAAAGGCACATTTTCATTGTGTTGTTTCTATTGCTGTTCCTTCAGGACCGGCACTGACATATGAAGGGAGTTGCGAAGGGGTTATTCTAGAAGAAAAACGTGGTGAAAGTGGTTTTGGTTATGACCCACTTTTCTATTTTGAAGACTACGGAAAAACTTTTGCTGAACTTTCTATGACTGAAAAAAATAAAGTAAGTCACAGAGGTAAAGCGCTAGCAGATCTAAAAGAAGAAATGCCAAAAGTTTTAAAATGGCTCGAGCAACGCCTTGAAGAGGAGAAGCCTCCTCATCCTAACCATGACCAATTTATGGATAATGACTGGTCGAAATGAAGTATATCAGAATGTGTTAGTTACATAGTTATAATAGGATCTACTTATTCTACTTTCAATTCACGCATAAGTAGGTCCTTTACAGCAACGGCACAACTTTTATCTTCATAAAGTATTTTATACACCTGCTCCAGGATAGGCATTTCTATATTGTACCGCTTGGCAAGTTCATATCCTGAACGGGTGGTTTTGACCCCTTCAGCCACCATATTCATCTCGTCTATAATCTCTTTCAGAGCTTTTCCCTGGCCAAGTTTTAAGCCAACTGTTCTATTCCGGCTAAGGCTTCCAGTGCATGTCAGTACCAGGTCACCCAATCCGCTTAATCCTGAAAAAGTTATGGGATCAGCTTTTAATGCAATACCGAGACGGGTAATCTCTGCAAGGCCACGTGTTATCAAAGCGGCACGGGTATTTAGGCCATAGCCAAGTCCGTCACAAATACCGGCCGCAACTGCAACAACATTTTTAAAAGAAGCACTAATCTCAAGTCCTATTACATCATGACTCGCATACACTCTGAATGTATCTGTAACAAAAATAGTCTGTAATTTTTTGGCGACAGTAATATCCTTACAACCAATTGTTATGGCCGTTGGAATATTTTGTGCTACCTCTTTAGCAAAAGATGGCCCAGAAAGTACGGCTGTGCTTATTATTCTATCTGGAATCGCTGTGTGGTTAATATCCGCCATAACTTCGGTCATAGTCATGAGCGAATCGTTTTCAATTCCTTTAACTGCAGAAATAACACAACAATTATCTTTAAGAAAATGAGCGAGTTGCAAATAAACGGAGCGAAACCCATGGGAAGGAACAACCATGCAGATCACATCAGTATTACTTACTGCATCCTGTAAAGATGATGTGGGGCGTATATTTTCATGAAGGGGAAATCCAGGTAGATACTTAGAATTTTCTCTTTTTTTCCTGATACTATCTATATGTGCCTTGTTATGACCCCAGAAGGGGACAATATAACCGTTTGAAGCTAAGACCATAGCAAGAGCCGTTCCCCATGAACCGGCTCCTATTACGGCTATTTTTTTATTATTATTGACCATCGAATACAGCGTCGTCTTCATCTTCGCTGGAAGCATCTTTAGCTACGGAATCCATACTGACAACTTTTTCTTCATCATCAAGATTTATAAGACGAACGCCCTGGGTTGATCGACCAATCACCCTAACCGTACTCAAGTCCATACGGATCATTTTTCCTGAATCAGCAATAAGGATAATTTCTTCTTCTTCATCAACTTGTTTGGCGGCAATAACAGCACCGTTTCTATTGCTCTGCTTAATCGCGAAAATGCCTTTGCCACCTCGTTTTTGAACACGGTATTCTCCTATAGGACTGCGTTTGCCATAGCCGTTTTCAGTTACAACCAGAATAGAATCTTCAGAAGAAACGACAATTGCACTCACAACCTTGTCATCTTCTGCCAGTCTCATACCAGTTACACCAGCAGCAGTTCGGCCCATAGTTCGAATATCTGACTCATGAAAATGAATGCTCATACCCTTCATCGTGACCATTAATATAGTATCATCACCACTGAGAATATGAGCGGCAATAATTTCATCACCTTCACGTATTGTAAGAGCACGTTTACCTTTTCTTAACGGGCGATTGAATTCTTGGAGGCTTGTCTTCTTGATACGACCGCCACGCGTTACCATCATAATGGTTTTCTCCATAGCCTCATCTTCAAAAGAGGAAACAGGGAGAATTGCAGCCACTTTTTCGCCTTCGGCCAAGTGAAGTAAATTTACAATAGCCTTCCCTCTGGCTGTGCGCCCAGCTAAAGGTAACTGGTAGACTTTACGCCAAAAAACTTTTCCATGATTGGTGAAAAACAGAAATGTATCAAGCGTGGAGGCTACATAAAGATTTGAAACAAAATCTTCTTCTATATTCTTAACCCCGGTTACGCCTTTACCACCACGATGCTGAGACCTGTACAATGTAACAGGGTTTCGCTTGATATAACCTGAATGGGTAACTGTGACTACCATATCTTCAGGAGCAATAAGATCTTCAGGTAATATCTCATCTACTGCATCAATAATTTCAGTACGTCTTTCATCCCCATAGGTTTCTTTAATCTCAACAAACTCATCTTTAATTATATTCATGACAAGTGATTCACTCGCCAGAATTTCTTTCAACCTTGCAATTTCTTTAATTACCTCTTCATAATCACGAGCTATTTTATCACGTTCAAGCCCTGTAAGACGCTGCAGACGCATATCAAGAATGGTTTGAGCCTGAATTTCACTTAAGGAAAAACGGGAAATAAGTCCTTCTTTGGCTTCCTGAGGGTTTTTTGATCCTTTAATTAGAGCCACAACCTCATCGAGATTGTTAATCGCAATATTAAGACCTTCAAGAATGTGTGCTTTTTCTTCAGCTTTGCGCAACTCAAACGTTGTCCTACGATAGATAACAACTTTTCTATGCAGAACAAAATGCTCTAATATCTGTTTAATATTAAGTACTTCTGGACGATTATTAACAATAGCCAGGAAAATAATACCAAAAGATTTCTGCATAGGTGTCATCTTATAGAGCTGATTGATGACAACTTCTGCTATCTCATCTTTTTTCAATTCCAGAACAACACGTAAACCATGTCTGTCCGACTCATCACGAACTTCTGAGATAGATTCTATTCTCTTATCTTTTACAAGTTCAGCAATTTTTTCAACAAGATGAGCCTTATTTTGCTGATACGGAACTTCTGTTATGATGATGGCCTCACGCTTTCCTGCCTTGGACTTTTCCACATGTGTAAGTGCACGCATGGTAATAACACCACGACCAGTTTCATACGCCTCACGGATTCCTGCTCGGCCACAAATAAGTGCACCTGTAGGAAAATCTGGCCCAGTAATGATAGACATTAACTCATGAACCGTAATGTTAGGATCATCTATTATGGCTATCAAACCATCAATGACTTCTGTAAGATTATGCGGAGGAATGTTGGTGGCCATACCAACAGCAATACCTGATGAACCGTTAACAAGTAAATTAGGTATCTTACTTGGCATTACGGACGGTTCCGCAAGGGAGTTATCATAGTTTGGTACGAAGTCGACAGTTTCTTTTTCGAGATCGGTAACAATTTCCCTGTCTATACGCGTCATACGAGCTTCAGTATAACGCATTGCCGCTGCTGAGTCGCCATCAAGAGAACCAAAGTTACCCTGTCCATCGACAAGTGGATAACGCATGGCAAAATCCTGTGCCATGCGAACAATGGTATCGTAGGCTGCTGAATCACCATGAGGATGATACTTACCGATAACATCACCAACAATACGGGCAGACTTCACATATGCTCTGTTATGAAAAACTCCAAGTTCCCGCATGGCAAAGAGTGCTCGCCTGTGTACAGGTTTCAAGCCATCCCGCACATCTGGAAGAGCTCGACCAACAATAACACTCATTGCATAATCGAGATACGATTTCTGTAACTCTTTCTCTACAGAGATAGTCGGAAATTGTTCTTTTGGTACTTCAGATTCTATAGTCATAAATATATGTAAAACAAGTTAGTATTCAACCATCTATGTGGTTGGAGAAACAGATCCAACCCTTAGATATCGAGGTCAGTTACCTCAAGGGCATGATTCTGGATAAATTCCCTTCTAGGCTCAACCTTATCACCCATGAGAGTGGTAAAAATATCATCTGCCAGTTCAGCATCATTAATCTTTACCTGCACCAGAGTACGGTTTTCTGGGTTCATGGTTGTTTCCCAGAGTTGCTCTGGGTTCATCTCACCAAGACCCTTGTAACGCTGTAAATGACTTCCTTTAAAAGACTCATCCCTGACACTCTGAACCATCTCGTTCCAGTCTGCAGCTTCCTTTACAGACTCCTGCCCTGATTTGTTTTCAGTTTTGATAGAAAAAGACGTTTTAAGGTACGGTTTAATCTCTTTAAACATGTTCAGTGCTGTTCTGTACTCATTAATAAGAGGAACCTGTGGACCTAACGTCATCATTACCTGAACTTTGCCACGAACGGCAATATCCGCTTCATAACAGTCAGGACGCCATCTGCAGGAACGCACTTGGCCTATGACAAGTTTTTCGGTTGGAAGTTTTTCTATGAGTTCAGTTACAAAGGTTTCGTCCATAAACTGGTCTGCCGTTCTTATCTGATTATCGAGAAGGAAATAAAGCATTTCTTCCCATATATTCATCCGGTTCATATAGTTTACAATGCGCTGATAAACGGAGAGCTTTTCCATCATGCTCACAAGTTCATCACCTTTCAATTCATACTTTTCTTCATTGTTGATAATAACACTCATTTTCTCACTAGCTTGAGTAAATAAGTAGCTATTGAGTTCATGTTCTTCGAGAAAATATTTCTCTTTTTTACCTCTGCCAAGACGATAAAGAGGTGGTTTTCCAATATAAACAAAACCTCCCTGAACAAGCGGTAACATTTGTCTGTAGAAGAATGTGAGCAGAAGGGTACGAATATGAGCACCATCAACATCAGCATCTGTCATGATGATAATTTTATGATAGCGGAGTTTTTCAAGATCGAACTCATCTTTTCCAATTCCACAACCAAGAGCCGCTATGAGCTGTTTTATTTCTTCACTGTTGAGAATTTTATCAAACCGCGCTTTCTCAACATTCATAATTTTTCCACGAAGTGGCAAAATAGCCTGGATAGACCTATCTCGTCCTTGCTTTGCGGAACCACCAGCAGAATCACCCTCAACGATGAATATTTCGCGTTTTGCCGGATCTTTTTCCTGACACTCTGCAAGCTTTCCAGCCATTAATAAACTGGTAGATCCTTTTTTTCTTGAGAGATCTCGAGCACGTTTGGCCGCTTCACGGGCCCTTGCAGCATCAACTACTTTAGAAAGTACTTTTTTTGCAATATTGGGGTTTTGCTCAAGAAAATGGGTCAATTTTTCGTTACAAACAGACTCAACTATAGATCGTACTTCAGAATTGCCGAGCTTTGTCTTTGTCTGTCCTTCAAACTGTGGATCTGGTACATGAACGGAAATAACACAGGTAAGACCTTCCCGAACATCCTCACCACCCATCTTTTCACGCAAATTTTTTGGAATAATATCATCACTTGCATAGCGATTAATACACCTGGTTAATGCTGTACGAAAACCAGCAACGTGAGTACCACCTTCACGGGTATTGATATTGTTTACAAAACTATAGAGTCGTTCTGAATATCCATCAAAATACTGAAAAGCAATTTCAACCTCTACCTGATCTCTTTCTCCTACTATGAAGACAGGTTCAGGAAAAAGAGGAGTTCTTTTTCTATTAAGATATTCTACATAAGAAATAAGTCCGCCAGTTGCGTGAAACTTATCCTCTTCACCGCTCCGCTCATCTTTAAGGTGAATACGAATATCTTTATTAAGAAAAGAGAGTTCACGTAATCTGGTCTTTACTGTTTCATAAATAAAAACGGTAGTTTCTGTGAATATACCAGGGTCTGGAAGAAAAGTTATGGTTGAGCCTGATTTGTCGCTTGTGCCAATTTCTTCGAGCTCAGAAGTCTTATCACCGTAAGCATAGGTCTGTCTATATACTTTGCCATTTCTCCTTATAGTAGCAGAGGCTTCTATAGACAAAGCATTCACAACAGAAACACCAACACCATGAAGACCACCTGAAACCTTATAGGTTGAGTGATCAAATTTACCTCCAGCATGAAGAGTGGTCATGACCAACTCTAGAGCTGAGATATGTTCAGTGGGATGCATATCGACAGGAATACCCCGGCCATCATCCTCAACTGTTACAGAATTGTCCTCATGGATTGTGATACGTATTCGGTTACAGTATCCGGCTAAAGCCTCGTCAATACTGTTATCAACTACCTCCCAGATGAGATGATGAAGACCGGCTTCAGCTGTAGAACCAATATACATGGCTGGCCGTTTACGAACGGCTTCCAGACCATCCAGCACCTTAATCTGTTCAGCACCATAACTGTTTTTTTCTTCTGTCACGCTTATTCCTTATTCAACTTAAAGTAGTTTGGATCTTTTCTATAACTGCATTGGCATAATGATACTTATAAAGCCTATATCATCTGTTGATCGTATGAGACACGGGCTGTTATTGGAGTTAATATAAGCCTCAACGGTTTCACACTCCATAACCTGTAATGTTTCCAGAAAATATCTGCAGTTAAAACCTAGAGTTAACGGGTCACCATTATATTCTATTGATTGTATATCCTTAGCATTACCAAGATCCGCATTCTGTGACTTGAGCGTCATCTTGTCATTATCAATCTGTAACTGAATAGTATGGAATATATCTTCGGTAAAAAGGTTTATTCGTTTTAAAGATTCGAGAAAAGGTATCCTATTTATCTTTGCACAATTTTCAAGCTGCACCGCATTTATAATAGCCCTGTATTGTGGAAATTCACCCTGTTTTAGGCGTATGACCATGACAGCTTGGCTTTCACGCAACACAACCTGTCTTTCTTCAAAAGAAACGTCTACACTGTCTCTTGCTTCACAGAATTTTTTCCATTCCTGGATACCTTTTTTAGGTATCAGGGTAACAGCGTTGAGATTAAGTAGGTCTATATCTGCAGCTACATCTTTTTCCATGATGGAAAGTCTATGACCATCCGATGAGATCATCCGCAAAAAAGAGCCTTCTTCTCTCTTTTCTTTTTCAAAGAGTACAGAAGTGAGTGAGTACATATTTTCCTGATCACTAGCTATCGAAAATATGACTTTATCTATAAGATCAAGAAAAATATGAGACTCAAATGATACAAAGGTATCATCTTCATATTCAGGAAACTCTGGGAATTCATCATTTGCCATGCCCGCAAGGTTATAGGTACTATCTCCAGCAGTGATAATCACCCAGCTATTGTCTGTTTCCTCCAGAGTTATAGTTGAAGAACCTGACTCTCTAACTATTTCAAATATCTTCTTTGAAGGAAGAGTAAGACTTCCTGGACTTTGAATCTCTGCAGGTACAAAGAGTCTCAATCCAACTTCGAGATCTGTTCCTGTCAGGATCAAGCCATTCTCTTTAGCTTCTATGAGAACATTTGAAAGGATAGCAAGGGTCCCTTTCTTGTTCGTTATATTCTGTAGACTATTTAATCCGTCCAAAAAATCATTTTTAGCAACTGTACAATGAAGCGGCATCTGGGACTCCTTTTCGACGAATCCTTTATTGTAATTGAAAATTACTCTTGTTGTTGCCGTTAGAATGCCTGTTAAGCGTTACCGTTTGATCTATTTCTAAAATCACGTATTAAGCTTTTACAAACATCTTCCGGATTGTGGATATCTGGTTGTTCACAGAGCTTTTATATTGTTCTTCAACTAACGAAAGATATGACTGTGAAAACACCTTTAGCGGACCAGATTCACTGTGGTGGAATGTGTTTAGGTCAAGTTAAAAATAATATCGTTAAAACAACATTATATCGTAAAAATCAACGACTCTCTAATCTAGTAAAGAATGGATAAAATTTCAATAGAATAATAAGTAGAGAGTAAAGGTGGCTTATTTTTTTTGGAGTATATGGGAAAAAGACACATTTTTTGCATATACTTGCATCTTACTATAAAGATAGGAGTAGGATTAAGAGGCTTAAATGTTTGTTATTCTAAAGATAAAAAATGAAGTTCGGTACTGATAGTTACTTGCTCTTTGGTGAAAGCCATAATGTAAATTTTAAAAAATAGTTGATATATCAATTTCTGTGTAGCTGTCTGTTTTGGGATAGAAACTGTCTTTATATTATTATAGTAGTTTTTATATTATTTTTATTACTGCTGTTTATATGTTGGTAACGAGATTATGTAATTGTTTTTATTGTTTTTATATTCAACACTGCTGCGTGGGCAACATAGAGGTTTTTGTTAATTATGATATATTAACAGAGTTATCAACAACGTTTGAGTATGTTTTCAACATCGCCATGTTAACTGTTTGTTGATAACTCTGTTGATAACTTTTCACTAAAACGATAATTATAAGACGTTTATCTATTAATATTATTGTGTTACACAATTTCATTATTGATGACAAGAGGGGTTTAAAGTGATTTTTAGTGAATCTACTCACCATATGAATGAAAGATTCATAAAGAGAATTGATACGCTGTTGGCGAAGGCTGTTCATGAACGAATTACTCCTGGAGGAATTCTTGGCGTCTCATTTTTAGATAATCGAGTAAGGACTCAACAATTTACGTATTCCTTTGGTTTTACAGAATACGGAGAAAGCAGATATCCCGTCACAAAAAAAACCTATTATGATCTTGCTTCACTGACAAAACCTCTTGTAACGACCCTCAGTTTAATGAAAATGATGGAACACGAGCAGTTGGTCGAGTGGAGTACATTAGCTGATATTTTGCCATTTACGAGGGTTCCTGAAGATAAAAAATGTATAACAGTACGACAGTTGATGTCACATTGTTCAGGATTGCCTGCTCACAAACCATACTATATCGATGCATTAAGTTTGAAAAAAAACAGGAGAAAAGATTTTTATTTGGAATCTATATTATCTGAAAATCTGGTGTATAGGCCTGGAGAAAAACACATATACAGTGATCTGGGGTATATTATTCTAGGCTCTGCAATTGAACAGCTTTCGGGAAAGCCGTTACAAACTGTATTCAGGGAGCTTACAAAATCCTTAGGTATTGTAAAAAATTCGTTCTTTTTTAATCCATCTATTAAAGATAGAAAGAGTCATCTTTTTGCAGCAACTGAAGTTTGCCCATGGACGCATGAACGTCTTTCTGGAGTTGTGCATGATGATAACTGCAGGGTTATGGGAGGAGTAGCAGGGCATGCAGGGCTTTTTGGCCGATTAGGTGGTGTCCTTGAATTATGTTCATTTATAGCTGGCTTATGGAAAGGAATGAACAATCGAAACCAGCTTTTTGAATCTGAAAAATTTCGTAATTTACTGAAAAAACAAAATGGGACTACGTGGGTGTGTGGTTTTGATACACCATCACAGGAAAATTCAAGTAGCGGAAAATATTTCAGCTCACAAAGCATAGGTCATCTTGGTTTTACAGGTACATCTTTGTGGATAGATCTTGAGAGGGGGATATCTATTGTCTTTTTATGTAACAGGGTTTGTCCAACCCGGAAAAATGAGAAACTTAAAAAATTCCGACCTGAATTACACAACCTCATAATGGAACATCTTTTACAATAAAAAAGGCCTATCTACATACGTGGATAGGCCTTTTTTGTACTGATAGTAATGGATTATGAATTTACCACCAGGATATGGTTTGATCAGCGTCGAAAATCATATCAACAAGCTTATCATAGTCTGGTGTACCATTAAAGAGTTCGAAGGCTTCTGCTTCTCTATCACGAGTTACTATCTCTACAAGTTTTTTTACTGTTTCATCAGGTTCTGATCTATAAATATTGAGAATCTTCATGTAGTTGCCCTTTGGAGAGTTTTATTTGATTCCGTAAGGAATAATATGGGTCATCTCGCGAAGTTTTTCACCCAGTTCTTCTATATCGATACCCGTGAGTTCACTTTTTTCAACATTTGCAGGTATAGTAGTGAGAATATCACCTTCCATATCCCTCAGCATTTCTATAGTCTCTTTGGTGTATTCATCGAATGCAGGTAAATCTGTATCCATAACGACACCATAGGCGTACATATTCTCAACAGCCAGTCCGAGTGCTGAACGGATACCGTCCAGGGCATAATCTTCGTTTCTGAACATTAAGCATACTTTGTTGTATTCCATTGTTCGTTTCCTCCTACAGGCTGAGATAGCAGTCAAAATCTTCTATAATAATACCATGTTGAGCCTGAGTTGCCATTTTCTTGGCAGTGAGACCCTCTGGGATATCATCAATATCGTAGCCCTGCTTTTTATAACTATCTACGCAGATGGAAACATCATCTGCCAATTCACAGAGCGCAGGAAATTCGGGATTTTTGGAGAGATGAGTTGCTTTCCAGGTAAAAAAGATTTTGACATTAGAACCCTTGGCCTTAGCAGCCTTGGTAATGCCCATAATGTGGTCCATACAGTTTTCTGTAGTGACAAATATTCCTAAACTTTTTGCCATGATTTTCCCCTGTTAGAAGATAAGGCGATGGAATGCATTACTGCAATTATCCTGCAGTAATTATAAGAACAGGAAAACCCTCTTGACGAGGGTTTTCCTGTTAATGCAGTTCCTAATATGAGGTATCAGCCTTTCTTTATAAAGAAAGAGATATAACCAGTTTCTTCTTTCTCTCCCATGTACTCATGACCAGCGCGTTCACACCAGCCTGGGATATCATTACGGGAACCTGGATCTGTACCATCTACCTGGAGAATCTCACCGTTTGCAAGTTTTCCAATCTCTTTTTTTGTTCTTAACAAAGGCATTGGACAACTTAAGCCTTTAGCATCCAAAACAGCATTTGCAGTAGTTCCCTCAGCGACTTTTTTAGAATCACTCATGGTATTTCCTCCTGACGAAATAATAGAATTTATACTACATGGTAGTATGTTAGGCTCTGATAGTATTCTGCTACAGAGTATATTGACGTATATATGTGAGCTATACTGTAGTGCAAAAATTATGTCAAGAGGTAAAAAAAACTCGATAATATATTGTTATAATGGATAAAATGACAATATAAGTGTTACGCTGTGGTAGTTATTATCTCGCTGAATGGCCATTCATTATAGTGTTCTTGACAAAAAAATTGTGGGGTTGTAAAGCAGTAGTTATTTTAAACTGTTTGGTCCACGTTTTTTTGATTTCAGTCAGGAGGGAAAACATGAGTGAAGAGTCTGTTTTAAAGAGTAAAGCTACAGAGCTTTACAAAATATTATGTAAAAGTGAATGGAACCCAACAGTTACCGGCGTTATCGTCGCATTTTTCTCTGTGATGATTATGGCTTGGTGGCGACCCTGGGGTGCAGTGGGAGCTTTAAGAAGCTGGGGTGACTGGATAATGTATGGAGTGGGTTCTGTTTTTGGTAGCGATGCCGGATTACTGGCTCTCTATGAGGAAGCTCCACGCTCTATTTTTGTAAATTCTGGTTCAGTTATAGGGATAGGTTTTATTGCCGGTGCATTTATTTCAGCATGTCTGGGGAATGAGTTTGCTCTCCGGGTACCTCCTTACAGGGAAATGGTAAAGGCTGTTATTGCTGGTGTTCTCATGGGTGTTGGTGCATCACTTGCTGGCGGATGTAATGTTGGTGGGTTTTATAACGCTGTGGGAAATCTTGCTGCAAATGGTTTCACCATGATGATTGGACTCGTTTTTGGCGTCATTCTTGGCCTGAAACTGCTCTATGTCGAAATGGAGCATATCAGTTGGGGCGATGGTGGTTCTAAAACCATTTCCTTTTCCCCAATGGTAATAAAAATCCTTGCTGCAGTTGGAGTTATTGGATTGATCGCAGCGTCTTATATGTACGCTGGGAATGAGGACAGTGACTATATAGCTTCTCTGAGCGGTATTATCATCATTGCAGCAGCACTTGGTTATACTATGCAGCGTGGTCGGTGGTGTATGGTTCAGGGATTCCGTGAACCACATATGACTGGTGACTGCACTATGGCAAAATCGGTAATGCTTTCGATTGTTATAGTTGCTATTGGTGCAGCGGTATTGAAATATGCAGTCCCTATGCGGGCAGAAGGTGAAGCTGTACTCAATACAATGCATTATGTTCGTGGCACCTTTGGCTGGGGTAGTATTGTTGGTGGCTTTATCTTTGGTCTTGGAGCGATGTTTGCCGGAGGGTGCGGTTCTGGAACACTTTGGCGAGTTGGTGAAGGACAGGTTAAACTTATGATGGTTGTACCTTTTTTCGCTATTTCAACATCTATAATGACAGCTTGGATGAAGGATAATGACTTTGAGGCTGATGGGGTTCTTGGATCATTTGTTTATCTGCCAGATGTTTTTGGTTATGGGCCGACCCTGATACTGATCGCTGCGTTTATGATTTTGTGGTATCTGGTGGTGAGCTGGAACGAAGAAACAAATAAGCTTATTGTTCCTATGTAATACGTTGTCTCTTTTCATGTTGCACAAAGCACAGTATCCGATTGGCGGGTACTGTGCTTTTTTTTTACGTATCTAAATGAAAAACACGATATACAAAAAAATTGAGGAATACTTTTACTCCACTCGAATTTGATTCACACCAGTAAGTATAAGAAATTATGACCAAAATAATCAGTTCAGCTGATGTTGTAGTATATACCTAAATTTGGCTGGTAAGGGACATTGCAAAAAGAAACTGAAAAATGTAATCTTAGTCTCATTACTATTCATTTTTCATGGAGATCTGTACTTGATTAAAGAGCAGTCAAAAATCCTTGTCGCGGATGATGATGCAATGGTCCGTCTCACTGTTTCCAAAATATTGGAAATGTTTGGTCATTCCGTTTACACCGTTGACGATGGCAGGAAAGTTGTTGATATAGTTGATGATAGTTTTGATGTTATAATTCTTGATATCAATATGCCGGACATGGATGGTTTTCAAACTATCACGGCACTTAATCAGCTAAACCTGAATATACCTGTACTGTTCCTAACAGGTGCAGGTTCAATGGATTATGCTGTTAAGGCAATAAATCTTGGAGCGTACGATTTTCTCACCAAACCTATCGAAGACCTTGACATATTTAATGTAAAAATTCGCAGGGCAATAGAAAAGCGAATGTATGTCCTTCAGGAGCGACGCTATAAGGAGGCTCTCGAGGATGATGTGCGTCTCCAGGCAGAACAGCTTGAAGTCAAAAACAGGCTACTTCTTACCTATAGCCGAAGTCTTGAGCAGGCCACAGTTCAGTTGATGTCTAGTTTGCAGAATGCCATGGAGGAGAAAGACTATTATACTGCTGGCCATACAATGCGGGTAACTGAATATGCTGTTCTTCTGGGTAGAGCTATGGTTCTACCTGAAGAGGATGTTACAGTTCTTCGCAGGGCTGCTCAGTTCCATGATATAGGTAAGCTTGTTATTGATCTCTCCTGTATACAAAAGCCAGGTAAGCTTACAGATGATGAATGGGTGCTTATAAAGAAACATCCGAGTGTGGGTGCTAACATTATTGAACCGCTTGGTTTTATGGAGCGTGAGCAATTCATCATACGTCATCACCATGAACGCATGGATGGAAAAGGGTATCCCGATGGCCTTGCTGGAGAAGATCTTGATAACCTTACCAAAATATTGATCGTAGTTGACAGCTATGATGCCATGACTTCACGACGTAATTATCGGCGAAATATGAGTATGGAAGAGGCCGTAGAGGAACTATACCTGTGCAGTGATAGCCAGTTTGACCGTGAAACAGTTGATTGTTTTGCAAAAACAATTGTTGACTTTACTCCTGACAAAAGTGTTTTCTCAAACGATTACCTTGATGGAGTCTATCAAGTAAATACTAAAAAATAGTGCATGTATAATATGCACCGTGATGCAGTGAGGATTATGAAAATTAGTCGAGAAGAGGTTGTGCACGTGGCCCACCTGGCCAGACTCAACCTGAGTGAAGGCGAACTTGTAAAAATGACAGAGCAGTTGGATACCATCCTTTCCTATTTCGATAAACTTTCAGAACTCGATACGGATAATGTTGTTCCCACGACTCATGCCCATAAATCTGTGAACGCTTTTCGTGAAGACAAGGTTATTGAATCCCTGTCACGTGAAGATGCCCTTGCAAATGCTCCCGAAGATAATGGGGAGATGTTCAAAGTTCCTAGAATTATCTAATTGTAAACGTATTCAAAAAATATTGATAGGCAAGGCCGAGGTTTTCGGCCTGCTTTTTTGAGGTTTGTATGCAACCCTATGAATTGACCATGGTGCAGGCCATGGAGAAACTTGACGCGGGTGAACTCTCTTCCGTTGAGCTTACCCAGAGCTGTCTTGACAGGATTACTAAGGTGGAGGCTGAGGTGAATGCCTTCGTCAGTATGGATGCTGATGGTGCACTTGCTCAGGCTGAGCGGGCAGACACTCTTCGAAAACAAGGAGCGGAAGGTAAACTCCTAGGTGTACCACTTGCAGTAAAAGATCTCCTATGTACAAAAGGGATGGGCACGACCTGTGGCTCTAAAATTTTGGAGAATTTTGTTCCTCCGTATGATGCAGCTGTGGTTGAAAATATACGTCAGGAAGGTGGAGTGCTCCTTGGTAAGCTCACCATGGATGAGTTTGCCATGGGATCTACATCTGAATCCTGCTGTTTCGGTGTCCCAGAAAATCCCTGGAAAAAGGGATATGTTGCAGGCGGGTCATCGGGTGGTTCTGCCGCCTCTGTAGCTGCTGGAGAGATCCCGGTTTCTTTGGGTTCAGATACTGGGGGATCTATTCGTCAGCCAGCATCTCTTTGTGGTGTTGTCGGCCTGAAACCAACCTATGGGAGGGTTTCCAGGTACGGTTTGGTAGCATTCGCCTCTTCACTGGATCAGATTGGTCCTCTTTCCCGGGATGTTGCTGATTCTGCGCTAATGATGAATGTGATAAGCGGCTATGACGAGCGTGATTCCACTTCAGTAAATCAAGAGAAGCCTGATTACATGACCGCTTTGCAGGATGGTGTAAATGGTTTACGAGTAGGTGTTCCCAAAGAATATTTTGGTGACGGTCTTGACCCCGAAGTGCGTAGCATTGTTGAAAACGGTATAGATATCCTTAGAAAAGGTGGGGCAGAAATTATCGATGTTTCTTTACCACATACAGACTACTGCATATCTGTGTATTACCTTATAGCTCCCGCTGAAGCCAGTTCCAATCTGGCCCGGTACGATGGTGTAACATATGGCTACAGGGATAAGGATGCCGAAAGCCTGCTGGAGATGTACAAACAGAGCCGATCCAGAGGTTTTGGTGCTGAGGTGAAGCGGCGTATCCTTATTGGTACATATGCGCTTTCTTCCGGTTACTATGATGCCTATTATAAAAAGGCATCGCAGGTTCGGACCCTTATCCTCGAAGACTTTAAAGCGGCATTTAACCGTTGTGATGTTCTTATCTCACCAGTGACGCCTACACCAGCCTGGAAGCGAGGCGAAAATGCAGATGATCCTCTTGCTGTATACCTCTCTGATATTTTGACTGTTTCTGCAAATCTTGCAGGGATCCCTGGGATGTCTGTCCCGGGCGGATTCAGCAGTGATGGGCTACCTATAGGTATCCAGCTTCAGGGTCCTCATTTCCGTGAAGATACCTTATTGAGGGCTGCATATAATATAGAAAAGGGAACAGGTCTGGCTGGGAGGATAGCCTGTCTTTGAAGTGTAGTAAATATATTTGAGACAGGTTGGAAATGGAGGTTCCAGGAGGATATATTGAAGCTAAAAATCCCCAAAAATATTCAAGAAATAGTCCCGTATACCCCTGGACATTCTCTGAATGATCTGGAGCAGCAATATGGCATTACTGATGCGATAAAGCTCGCTTCAAATGAGAATCCTTGGGGACCATCTCCCAAGGTTTTTCAGGCTATAGAGGGGGCTATGATGAGCTTGCACCGTTACCCTGATGGTTCAAGTTATGACCTCGTGTCGGCTATCAGCAAACATTTTGGTGTAACTCCTGAAGAGGTTGTACTTGGTAACGGTTCCAGTGAAATTATAGATTTTCTGGTTAAAGCTTTTGTATCTTCCGGTGATGAGGTCATAACAAGTCAGCCTTCGTTTCTTTTATATCAGAAATGTGTTCAGGTAAAAGGTGGGAGTAACCGCCTTATTCCGTTAAAGGAAATGCGTCATGACCTACGTGAAATTTTGGCAACTATTACCTCCAAAACGAGAATTATTTTTATAGATAATCCTAACAATCCGACAGGATCGTGTGTCAATCCTGTTGAGTTATACAGCTTTTTCAGTAATGTTCCTGAGCATGTAATCGTTGTGTTAGATGAAGCGTATGTAGATTTCATGAAAACAGACCTGCAGGTTGATATTTATTCTCTCATCCGAAACTGTGAGGGGCGTTGCCCGGTTGTTTCTCTTCGTACGTTTTCAAAAGTTTATGGGCTTTCTGGTCTTCGAGTAGGCTTTGCACTTATGCCTAAAGAAATAGCCGATTGTCTGCATAAGGTCCGTCAGCCATTTAATATGAATTGCATTGCTCAAGCGGCAGCAGAGGTGGCTTTAGCTGATACTGCGCATCATGGTGAGATTGTAGCAAGAACCCGAGATAGTCGAGAAAAATTAATTGAGACATTAAATACATTAGGTTGTACGGCTTATCCTTCCCAAACAAATTTCATTCTGGTCAATGTTTTGGGTCGGGCCGACACTCTTTACGGAAATATGCTCAAGAAAGGTGTGTTGATACGTGCACTGAGATCATATGGGTTTCCAACCTGTATTCGAGTAACTGTAGGTACAGAGCAGGAGAATCTCCGCCTTGTTTCTGCTCTTTCTGAATCATTAAAAGAACTGGATTATGTCTCATAAAAATAACATAGTTACTATCGATGGACCATCTGGGGTCGGTAAATCCACCATTAGCCGAAAAATTGCAGCAGCCCTTGGGTTTACCTACCTTGATACTGGTGCCATGTATCGTGGAGTAGCCTGGTATTTGCAAGACCTCAATATTGAAATGAGTGATGAAGTTGCCGTTGCTCGAGCTCTGACTTCACTGAACCTGGGGCTTTTACCAGCAGCAGATGAGACATGTGACGTTGGGGTTATTATAAATGGAAGAGATGTAAGCAGGGATATACGAACTCCACAGATGTCAATGGCCGCTTCTGCTGTTTCAAAATTGGGTGTTGTTCGTGAGAAGCTAACAACCATGCAGCAGGAAATTGGCAAACTCGGCATGATTGTCGCGGAAGGACGCGATACGGGAACTGTTGTTTTTCCTGATGCGGCGCATAAGTTTTTTCTTGATGCACACCCTAAAGAGCGGGCAAACAGAAGAGTTTTGCAGTTGCGTGAAAAAGGAGAAGTTGTTGATGAGCAGGAAATCCTCACATTGACGATGGAGCGTGACAAAAACGACAGAGAGCGCTCTCTTGCGCCACTAAAGCAGGCCGATGATGCTTTGGGGATTGATACGACGAAGTTGAGTATTGAGGAAGTGTGTAAGATTGTGCTTGATAGTGTCAGAGGGGACTAACGCGAAGAGATAGTTCTCAACAGTCACAAGCAAGATACGTCAGCGTTTGTGACTGTTGAAAACGATGTAGTGTTACTGCTCTGCTACAAAATCAGCACGCCTGTTCTGGGTGTATGAGTCTTCATCCTGCCCAGGGAACAGTGGTTTTTCTTCACCGTAGGAAAGCGTTCGCATACGAGCTGGGTCAACACCGAGGCTTACGAGGTATTGTTTGGCGTTTTGAGCTCTACGTTCTGCAAGTGCAATATTGTACTCGTTGGTGCCTCGTTCGTCGGTATTGCCTTCAACAACAACATATATACTTGCCGCCTCTTTTAAGTGTTCGGCATTTTTGATCATTCTCTCAACCATGTCTGGACGGATAGTTGCCTGGTCAAAGTCAAAATAGACAGGACTGAGGCCTTCGGTGGAACGACCGTGAAGTCTCTTGTGCTCTTCACTGGCAGAGTCACCCATATTATAGGATCCGCTTCTTGTTGTGTCGTCAAGACTACCTTCTGAAGGAAGGTTGTCCTGGGAAAATCCGCTTCCACCTTCTGCTGGCGGGTAGCTAATTGTATTTCCGGAGTCAAAGCCATCATTCACGCTGGAACTGGAATCAGGAGGCATGACGGCTTTTTTGCTGCAGCCACTCCCCAGCAACATAAGCGTTCCTACAACAGCTGAGAGTAGAAATATGGTGCTGATCCTCGTTTTCATAATGTCTCCTGTGGTACTGTGGTGAAAGTCTAGTCGAAAAGGGCCACACTTGGAACCGTATCCTGCACATGTAAGTTACGTATTCTAGTCGCCTTTGTTCTGAAATCAAGATAATTTATCACGATGGCGTAAAGTTTAATGCTTGCCAGCCATGTGTCTAACTGGTATTTCGGCTATCTTATACCTAACTTCTCTCTATGGGCGGGCAGTGAAGCTTTTGCACTAGCACAAATAGAGAGTCCAAAACATAGAGCTCTACGTAATATATTTTATGGAAATCACGCTTACTACACCAGCCCTGCTGTTCCCTGCAGTGGCTTTTCTACTGGTAGCCTACACTAGCAGGTTTCTCGCTATTGGCGCACGAATACGAAACCTTCATGACCGATATCAGGCTTGTTCTGATGAAGTGGTTTACAGGCAGATTCTCAGTTTAAAGAAAAGAGTTGTTCTTATTCGTAATATGCAGGCCTGCGCCGTTGCAGGGCTTTTTCTTTGTATTTTCTGTATGTTTGTACTGTTTACCGGTTGGGTACTCGTCGGCAAAATCTTATTTGCAGGGGCACTTACACTTTTTCTCGCTTCACTTGCAATCTCTTTACATGAAATACTGCTGTCTGTAGACGCTCTCAATATGGAGCTTGGGACAATTGCCAGTAGAGTACAATGCGCAGGTAATGAAGAGAATGGTAAGGATCACGTGAAAACATCAAATGGAAAAAATCCATGATTAAAAACACCTGTAATAACTACACTTTTGCGGCAACCTGTGGTGCTGGCTCTGAAGACGTGGTTGCCCAAGAAGTTGAATCTTGTGGTGGGAAAGTTCTGGAGCCGGGAAAGGGAGTTGTAAGCTGGCAGGGAAGCCTGGAAAGTGGCTACAGGATGTGCCTATGGTCACGGTTTTCGTCACGTATATTCCTAGAAATCAGCAGTTACCACGTAGCCGATGAAGACGCTATTTACAATGGTGCTTTGCAGATTGACTGGCGAAAACATTTTGATCAACAGACAACCTTTGCTGTGGATTGCACAGTTGCTATGGATGCCAGCTTTCCGGTTCACAGCCGCTTTGCTGCACTTCGGGTAAAAGATGCAGTGGTTGATCAGTTTCGTGACTGGTGCGGAGAGAGACCGTCAGTGGATAGCAACCAGCCAGGTGTTCGTATCCACCTCCTGATAAAAGAGTCGATGGCTACCTTAGCAATTGACCTCTCAGGTGATAGTCTCCACAAGCGTGGCTACCGGGTGGAAAACAGCCTGGCTCCCCTGAAAGAGAATCTGGCGGCAACCATTGTTGAACGAAGTGGGTGGGCAACAGGTGCTAATGGTCAGACAGATCTTGTTGATCCTATGTGTGGCTCAGGCACTCTGCTGATTGAGGCTGCTCTGATGTATGGGGACGTAGCACCTGGTCTTTCAAGAAACTACTTTGGTTTCATGGGGTGGTTAGGCCATGAGAGGTTACTCTGGAACAGTCTGGTTGACGAAGCTATTGCCTTGGAAGATGCGGGCAACGAAAAAGAATGGCCGAGTATTATTGGGTACGATTCAGACCCGCAAACGGTTCGTGCTGCCCGGATGAATGTGAAACGTGCAGGTCTTGATGACCGCATACGTATAGAGCGAGCTGAGCTGGCATTTTTACAGCCGCCTTCTGGTGATTATGGTCAAGTGGGCCAGATAATATCAAATTTGCCGTTTGGTGAGAGGCTGTCCGAGACCGAAGAGGTTTCGCAACTATACAGGGCTTTTGGACGAATCGCACGCGAACGCTTTTGCGGCTGGCGGCTGGCTGTTTTTATCTCCAATCCTGAACTTACAGATAGCTTTAATATACAATGGAGTGAGCGATATAGGCTACACAATGGCCCTCTGCAGTGTCGGGTACTGGTAGGTGAAGCTCCTGTTGATGATTCCTTCTATTTTCATTGGCAGATAAATGGGACACCTGCCAGTGGAGAGGGTTCGGATTTTTCCAACAGACTAAGGAAAAACCTTAAAAAAACGCTCAAATGGGCGGAAAAAGAACAGATTAGCTCCTTTCGTGTGTATGATAGGGATTTGCTTGAATATAATGTGAGTGTCGATATTTACGGCAAATGGGTTCATGTACAGGAGTATGCACCTCCGGTAACTGTTGAACCCAATGTGGCGGCTGCCAGATTTCAAGCTGTGCTCCGTGGTGTCAGGGAAACTTTGGGTATACGGGCAGACCGGGTTTTTATTAAAACCCGGGAGCGGCAGCGGGGAAGTAAACAATACCAGCAAAAATCCGGTCGTAAGAAAATGATGGAGGTGCGGGAGGGTGACTGCTACTATCTGGCTAATTTTACAGACTATCTTGACACAGGTGTCTTTCTCGACCATCGCCCGGTGAGGTTGAAAATACATGACGAGGCTGCGGGAAAACGATTTCTCAACCTTTTTGGCTATACTGGCACGGCAACAGTTCAGGCAGCAGCTGGTGGGGCGGTATCAACCACCACCGTTGACCTGTCTCCGACGTATCTGCGATGGGCTAAAATGAACCTGGCTTTAAACGGGTTTGACTTTGTGAAGAACAAAGTTGTCAGTAAAGACTGTATGCAGTGGCTGAGAGAAGAAACAGCGACGTATGACCTTATTTTTGTAGATCCACCAACCTTTTCAAATACTAAAAAAGAGCGACGGGTTTTTGATATCCAGCGAGACCATCGTGAACTGCTTGATCTGGCCATGGCAAGGCTTGACGATAAAGGGATGTTACTTTTTTCGACCAATTTCCGCAAATTTCAGCTCGATCCTGAGTTATCTGCTAAATACCTCGTGAGTGATATTACTCGATCTTCAATTCCTTTTGATTATTCCAGAAACTTGAAGATTCATATGTGTTGGGAGTTTAGGAAAAAGCACAGTTAAAAAAGCAGTGGTGGTGATAATTCAATGTTTACGGGTTTACCGTGGCAATGTGAAAAACAAGGGAACCTGTCAATGAGAAGGAGTTTGTTGTTGCGGGAAACCTGTCGATATATTAGGCATAAAGAGAATACGATAAGCTTTTTCAACAAATTAAAATTTATATAAGAAATGACATCATTATCTTTACCACCTCCTGTAAGCATAGCTGTGCTGAAAAAACACTTCAAGACGACCTATCAACTTGGGGATAGTCAGGTTGAGTTGATGCTGCAAAGTTCGAGGAAATCGCTAGATAAGATTCTTACGGAGGCTGAGGTGGCTTTGCAGGCTGAAGATGTCTGTTCCCATCTGGTAAGTATAGGTCATAGCCTGAAAGGGTTGTTGTTGAATATGGGGGAGTCAGAATGGGCAGCATTTGCTAGAGAGTTTGAGAGAGCTGCCCGTGAGGATGAATCGAGAGATTATGCGACCGTCATTGCTCAGCTCAATGTTGGTATGGCGGCAGTTATTGCTTATAGTGAAGAGTCGTAACGAAAAAAATTCACAGTACTTCTATAATAAACAGAGATGTTGGTTGTTTGGGAGTAGAGCTGGTTCTGAGGCGGATGAGTAGTAGTCTATCTAATAATTGGGGGAAAAAGTGTCATTAGTAGATAACGAGATGGATCGACTTCATAAAAAACTCGCTGACCTGAAAAGCAACAGTGCCAAACAGAAAAAACGTATACGAGCACTGGAAAGTGCATTGGAAAAAGCTGAAAAGACCAGCAAGGTAAAGAGTGAATTTCTTGAAAACATGAGCCATGATATTCGCACCTCCATGAATGGTATTGTCGGTATGACAAGCCTGGTATTGGAAACAGATCTAACTCTGGAGCAGGAGCGATATCTGGAAATGGTCAATACTTCTGTGGACAGATTGCTGGAAGTCGTCAGTGAAGTTCTCGATTACTCAAAAATAGAGGCTGGTCTTCTTGAGCTGGAACCAGAGAGTTTCAACCTGAAAAAGAGTCTTGATCATGATCTTTATTTGTTGAAACTGGCGGCAGAGCAGAAAGGGTTAACCTTAACCTGTAAAATAGACGCTGATGTTCCCGATCATATTTTTGGAGATCCCAAGCGACTTGTACAGGTGGTTACGAACCTGGTTACAAACGGCATACGTAATACCGTGTCTGGTGGTGTAGAAATATTTGTAAAAAACGATGGCTATGACGATAGCAATAGACTTTCTCTGCATTTTTCTGTGCATGATACAGGTACTGGTATCGATATTGAGAAACAGCAACGCATCTTTCAGACATTTTGCAGGCCAGAATCAAGCCAAACCGCATCTGCTGGTGGGGTAGGGGTTGGTCTGACTATTTGTTCTCAACTGGTTAAAATGATGGGTGGTGAGCTTGGGCTTGCTAGTAGTAAAAAGGGCTCGACGTTCTGGTTTTCTGTACCTTTCCGGGAAGTTGCTGACATGGCACTGGAACTCAACATTGATCCCCAAGTGGACGATTTACGGACGGAAACTTCGCATTTTGCCCTTCAGGGAGCCAAAATACTCCTTGCAGAAGATGAACCAATTAATCGAGTTCTTACCGAAACACTACTAACGCAGTCCGGCGTTAACGTAACCAGTGTGGAAGATGGCGAGCAGGCACTGCGGCAAACAGAGGATGAGGAATACCAGATTATTCTCATGGATGTGCAGATGCCGGTTGTTGACGGCCTTGAAGCTACCCGTAAAATACGACAGCGGGAAAAGCAGAAGGGGCGGCGTTCGACTATTATAGCTCTAACAGCGCTCGTCATGCAGGGTGACCGGGAGAAATGTTTGCAGGCAGGGATGGATGACTATCTGCCAAAGCCCACAGAGAAAAAGCAACTCCTGGATATGCTCACGCACTACCTTACACGTTCTGCGCTGGTGGTGGACAGTGATATGGCTAGTCAACAGGTGATGGTTCGCTCTCTGGTTGAAAAAGGCTGGAATGTTACCATCGCCGAGTCTGGAAGATTGGCGATGTATGAAGCGTCGCTTAATCAGTTTGATCTCATCCTGCTCGACACCAAAATGCCGCAGATGGATGGAGTTGAGGCGACGAGGGTTATACGAAAGCTTGAGGAATATTCCGGGCGGCACGCGTACATTCTTGGAATTGGTGCAGGCGAAGAGGGGGAAGAGCAGAGGTGCCTTGACAGTGGGATAGATGGATACATTTCCCGTCCTGTAACGAAGTTTAAGCTAACGGAAAAACTGTTGCACCTGGATTAGAGAAACCTGGTTGCAGTCTGCAAGGTTGGGCAGCTTCGAACAGTTTGAGCATCAAGGTACTAAATCCCTTGTTTCCAGAAGGACCGCCGCGTATAATGGGCCGCTGGTCAACGCGAAGTTGAATTTATGATAATAGAGAACAGATTGAGTAACCACTGAGTTGTTATGATCAGCTATTCACATGTATGTCTTGATACCTTTGGCTATGAGCTCCCCCCCAGAGTCCTCACCTCTGAAGAAATAGAAAACAGACTTGCTCCGGTTTATGAGCGGCTGAAGTTGCCCTCTGGCCGGCTTGAGTTGATGAGTGGCATCCGCGAAAGGCGGTTGTGGGCTGATGGAACGCGCCCTAGTGAGGCTGCAACCAAAGCTGGTAGAGATGTGCTGCTGAAAGGAGATATAGACCCCACAAGTATAGAGTGTCTGATATTTACCTCTGTATCTCGCGATATGATGGAACCAGCCACCGCTTCTTTTGTTCATAACTCTCTTGGGCTATCGCCGGCATGTCTGATTTTTGATATATCCAACGCCTGTCTTGGTTTTTTAGACGGTATGGTGATGCTTGCCAATATGATTGAACTGGGCCAGGTGAAAAACGGCCTTGTCGTTTCTGGAGAAACCGCTGAAGTTCTGCTGGAATCAACACTTCGTTCGCTCATCTCAGATACGACGCTCACTCGAAAATCAATCAAACCCGCTTTTGCATCACTTACTATTGGCTCTGGATCGATTGGTCTTTACATGCGTAAGGCTGCAGATGTTAACGAATCCCGTCCACGTTTGGTTCATGGTGCCTGGTGTGCAAATACAACGCATTCTGACCTGTGTCACGGTAATCAGACTGGTGGGGACACAACGTTGATGCAAACAGACTCTGAGGAGCTTTTGCATCGAGGTGTTGAAACTGCAAAGCGCACCTGGGGGGTCTTTGCCCAGAAGCCAGGATGGGGGGCGGCCGATATTGATGGCTTTTTCTGTCATCAGGTAGGTACAGCTCATGCCCGGTTGTTGTTTGAGCAGTTGGGGCTTGATATTGGTAAAAACTTTGAGACCCTCGCTTCTTTGGGTAACGTGGGCTCTGTTTCAGCTCCCATTACGCTGGCACAGGCTATGGAGCAGGAGGTGTTTCAGCCTGGAGATAAAGGGGCATTACTAGGCATTGGTAGTGGTATTAACTGTCTCATGCTGGGAATAGACTGGGGGGGATATGGTTGAGAAGTTTAGAATCAGTGAGGAACAGGCTGAGAAACTCCTGCAGCTTGCCAGAGCTACACTCGATGCGAGACTACAGAATCTTCCCCTTAAGGTAGCTGCTCCGTCAGATTTAATATTTTCCCAAGAGGCTGCAACTTTTGTAACATTGAAAATTTCCGGACAGTTACGTGGCTGTGTCGGAACTCTAGAACCTTCCGGAACGATATGGGAAAGTGTAAAAAAGAATACTGAAAATGCTGCTTTCCATGATTCGCGATTTGATCCCCTGAGCTTGCAGGAACTTGAACAACTTCATATCGACATTTCCATCCTCACATCGCCGCAACCTTTGAACTATATTGATGGTGAGGATCTTGCTCGTTTGCTTCGGCCGGGAGTTGATGGTGTCATTCTTCGGCATGGAAGCCGCGGGGCGACATTTCTTCCTCAGGTCTGGGAGCAATTACCGACACCTGAGCTCTTTCTTGCTCATCTCTGTCGAAAAGCAGGGTTGCATGAAAAATTTTGGAGCGAGGGGAAACCGGAAATAGCAATCTATCATGTGCAATACCTAAGTGAGGATGAGTGATGAAAGAGCTGGTTCTGCCCGAGAAGCTGGCAGATCGTATTGAGCAGTTGTATACCCAGATGGAGGCCGATTATAATACGGTTGCCAAGGCGCTGAATTTCAGCTGTGAAGGCTGTTCTGATAACTGTTGTGACTCCTATTTTCTCCACCACACCTATGCTGAATGGGCCTATCTGTGGCGTGGTTTTCAAAAGATGTCGCCGGAAAAACAACAACAGGTGCGGAAATGGGCCGAGAGTTATCAGAGAGAGAGTCAGGCGGCTCAGGATAAAGGTGAAAGGCCGCAGATCATGTGCCCTTTAAATGAAGATGGTCGCTGTATCCTGTATAGCCACCGGTTACTGGTTTGCAGAACCCATGGTGTGCCCGCAAGAATGCGCAGACCTGATGGCCAGACTCTCAAGTTTCCTGGTTGCTTTCGTTGTCAGGACATTGTTGAGGGACGTGAACAGCAGGGGTTGAAAACCCCAAGTGTGGAGAGGACACCACTTCTCATGGAACTGGTGAAAGTCGAAGATGAGTTGCTGAGCCATAAGCGGCATGTGTACCCCAAGGTAAAGCTTACCATTGCCGAGATGATTCTAAAGGGGCCACCATCGCTGCCAACACCGCAAGGTGATAGCCTGAATTAAGCGATAAACATGACAAAAAAATTGAGAGAGTACCGCTGATAATGGAGATAAAAGGCAAATACTCCGGAGATCTCTGGGAAAAGGTGGGGTCTTTGGATGAGCTGGAATTGATGCATGTCTTGACCACCTTGTACGAGACCTTTGAGAAGCAGCAGCAACGCGAGCCCGAAAATAAAGAGGCACAGCAATTTTTTTCAAACCTGGAACGTGCAATTTCTCAGGTTTCCGAGTGCAATCTGAACAGGCGTTGAGCTGAGAAGGAGGCCTGGATGCAAAAGATAGATGTTTTACGCCGGCAACCAAATGCGAAGATGTGTTTCGTCTGTGGTTTACAAAATAGTTTTGGTTTGAAAAGTCGTTTTTATGAATTGGACAATGGTGAATTGCTGGCCCTTTTCAAACCGGCCGAAGAGCACCAGGGTTACCCTGGGCGGTTACATGGTGGGCTTGCAGCGTCTATTTTGGACGAGACCATTGGGCGCGCTATTATTCTCAAACATTCAGACACTATCTGGGGTGTCACTTTGGATTTTTCAGTCCGTTACCGTAAGCCTGTCCCCCTTAATGGGGAGGTCCGGGTTCTTGCCAGGATTGAGAGTGAAAACCATCGTTCTTTTGAGGGTACAGGTGAGATTGTTCTGGCAGATGGTTCCGTGGCTATTGAGGGTAAAGGGCGGTATCTGAAAATGGATATTGAGAAAATTGCAGATTTTGATCACGAAGGTGATGAGTGGCAGGTTTTTGAGAGTGAGGACGACCCACAGAGTTTTGAGTTACCTGGGAAAGTCTGAGAGCGTATTACTGAAAACTCGGGTTTGAATGAACAGCATTGTCCTGTTAATTCAAACCTCGAGACGACACTTGCGCTATTACGCAGTCCGGAAGTGTAAGGGTAAACGTTGCTCCTTCACCAGGTTTTGAGACAAAGCTCAAATCGCCTTTATGGTAACGAACAATACCATAAGAGATGGAAAGACCAAGGCCGGTCCCATCCTCTTCTTTTTTACTGGAAAAAAATGGTTCAAAGACCTGTTCCTGGTTTTCGTAGGGAATACCTGTACCTGTATCCTGAATATCTATAGCAATACCTTGCTCGTGCCGCCTGGTGCAAATTTTCAGAACACCACCGTTTGGGTTCATAGAATCAACCGCGTTGATAGTCAGGTTAAAAAGTACCTGAGTAATCTGATCTACAATGATATCCACTTCCGGGAGAGAGAGGTCGAACTCTTTTCGTAATTGGATGCGGTTGGCAGAAAAATGCTTTTTTTGAAAGAGCAAAATATTATCAAGTACTGAATGTATATTAGTTCTGCTCTTTTTACCGCTGGAAGGCTTATTAAGCCGCTGGAGGTTCTTAATAAGATTCTTCATCCTCTCACACTCTTCAAGTCCCAATTCCACCAGTTGCCGGTCATTTTCGTTAAGTTCTTCGCGCTTATAGAAATCGTCGAGTAAATATTTTACCCCCATGAGTGGATTGCCAAATTCATGGGCGATAGAAGCGGAGAGACGTCCAAGTGCGCTCAGTTTCTCTGCATGCAGTAACTGCTGCTGGGTGCTGCGTCGTTTTTCCACCTCTGACGCGAGCTGATTGACAGTTCCCTCCAACTTTTCAAAAAGTTTTGAATTAGAAAGGGAGATAGATGCTTGAGTACCCAGTAGGTGAAGTAACTCCTGCCTGTCAGGAGGAAATGCGCCAGTAGACAGGTTGTTTTCAAGATAGAGGATAGCGAAAATCTCATTCTGGTGAATAATCGGCATACAGATTACTGAGCGAATTTTTTCTTGCTGTACATAGGTGTCACGAGTGAATGTGCCATCTTCACAGGCATCTTCGAGAACTACATCGTTGCCCGTATGGATCACATAATTAATTATAGACGTAGAAGCTATCCTCTGGGTGGGTACCGGGAGATGGGTGAGGGTGACTATTGAGTTCCTGGTTGTTGAACCACGAACCTTGATAATCCACTCGCTGTTTTCCTTAAAAATAAGAAAACCACGCTGCGCTCCACCGCTTTCAAGCATGATCTGCATTACCTTCTTAAGAAGCTCATCAAAAACCATTTCACTAGACAGGACTCTGGACGCTTTGATAATTGTCAACATATCCAGCCTTGAAGCCCTTTCGTTAACTATCTGTTGGTCAGACTGGTCGTGCCTTTGGGGTTTTCTTTTTAGGTTGGCCTGGCCAATCCATTCCTGCTGGTCTATTTGAGCGACCTTGGCTGTTGCTCCCCACATATAATAGCAGTATCTGGCTTCACGAAGGTATGAACTGGCTATATGCGGTTTACGGCGGTTGCTGTAAAATCTCGCAGCCAGTTCGTATGCAAGGGCTTCTTCCTGCAGATATTCATTCTCTTTAGCCTGGTAGATGGCAGTGTCGTACCATTCGATGGCACGCTCTGTGTTTCCGTTTATCCGTTCACGTTCGGCTTCTATCAGGCTGAACTTGTGACTGTAGTTTTGTGGGGCATGATATGACCAGAGTTTCATTTTTCGTTGGTTACTTGCTATTCGCAGTCGAGATTGCATGCGTGCTGTTAGGGATTGGGTGTTGTAGTTTGCAAGAAGAGCTAACGAGTCATAAAAAAAATAGACAGGAATAAAGGCGGAGGCGGTGATGTGTGAGATGTGTTTTCGGGCAATCTGCGATAAATCTAAGGCCCTCTGATAGTCATGAAAAAGAACGGCGAGTATCATTTTGACAAGGATCGCTACACAATATGAGCTGTAATCCTTTGCCGCAAGGTAGGCTGGAAGAGATTTGTTTTCATCGTAATATTGTCCCTTTAATACCAAATGGTCGACACTCTCACTTTGCAAGTTTGCGATGGCCTGCCAGAATATTTTTAACCTGGTTAGTTGCAACTGCTGATTGAGCTTACTTATTAATGCAAACTGTTCGTTAATGACAGAACCGGTCTGGGTGAGGTTTTTACCTGTCAGGAAGTGGCGGAAGGTAAGAGAAAACGATGCATTCGCTGCCATATCCAGGTCTCCACAGGATAGACAGTCTTTGATTGCCGTACTAATGGCTGGGAGAGTTGTTCTAATGTGGTCATTCCAGTGGCAGATGAAACTATTGTACACATATGTGGATTGGCAGCTATTGGTATTGTTGCTCAGTTGTTTTTGCAGCTGCAGTGCCAGCTGACCGAATTCGTAGCCCTCTTTAATATATCTTGCGGAAAGGCCACACAGAAGAAAGCCGTATGTCAGGTAGCCCAAAACGGATGATTCCTGGCTGTTACCGTGTTTAAGGGATAACCGGATGGCATGAGTACAAAGTAATGGTAACAACCATGGGTTAGCCGAATAGGCTGCTGTGCCTGTATCGTGAAGAAAACCCATAATAACATGAGCATGTTTATTCGTCATCTCAGGTAACATCAGCAACCGGGATTGGCTAAATCTCATCAACCGAAACCTGGTGTGCATAAGGGCTGTCAGGCTATGAATTTTGGACGGGTGAGCAGGGATATGGACTCCAAGTCGACCCAGTATTTCCAGGCTTGCAGATACCGCTTTTTCCGGTTGGCTTTGTGCTTTCAAGGTTCGGATATAGATCCGATATACCCGGCATGTCTCGTATACATCTGTTGATTTTGCACATATTGTTTGAAAGTAGTGTTCAACTTCGTGGTAGTTACCGGAGAGGTATGCTGTTTCGCAGGCTGAATTATGTAATTCCAGGGTGAGCGAGTATCGGCTTGTCCAACTGTCCTGGGGGAGAGCATGAGTACCTGCGGTAAAATAGGTATGAGCAGCACTAAACTTTTCTGACAGTTTTGCCTTACGTCCTGCATCCAGGTTAACCTGGGCTATCTCCAGCCGTTCTGCATTGAGTGTCACCTGGTAAGTACCGCTATTAAGGTAGTCGGCAATCTCAAATACACTATGATGGTAATCATCTGCTTGCAATGTTTTGAGCAGATGTTGGCCGGCGTGTAAACGGATAGTACTCTGTTCGTGTGTGTTCAGACTTGCCAGAATAGCCTGTCGTATTTTTCCATGGATGAAGTGGTAATAGCATGTGGCTTCATCACTGTTTTGATTGTCTTTATTTGCATCACAGATAAAGCCCTGCCTCAATGCATCCTGCAGGCTTCTGGTGTTTTCTTCAGGGGGGGCATTACCGAGTCTGATTAAAAGATTACGCGCAAAACATTCACGTAGACAGGCTGCGATTTTTAAGAGATTGAGGGTTGCTGGGGGGAGACTCTCGACTTTCTGGGCAAGTACTTGTGCTGTATTTGGAGTTAGTGGGCTTGTCCTGAGAGCCGGAGTGTTGCACTCCCACTGCCTCTTTTCTTTGGAATAAAAGAGAATACCTTCTTGTTGAAGAGTTTGAAGAAACTGCTTGAGATGAGATGGGTGGCCGTCTGTTTTCTGCAGGCAGAGGCGTGCAATATCTGCCATATCTTCTTTATCTCTGGCTAGCAAATCGCTTAGCATGACCTCAATGGTATCCTGGTCCAGATTTTCAAAAGTAAGGTGCTGGACATTTGGCATTGATATTATTTTCGTTAGAGCATGACATACACCTGTGCTGGAACTGCGATCCATCTGGCTATGCGTCCCGATAACAAGCAGGTGGCTTGTGTCAGCAGACGTGAGAAGGTACTCCAGCAATTTCAGACTGGTGGGAGGAGCCTTATCCAGGTCATCCAGAATGAACACCAGCGGTGAGGCAGTGCGGCAGCAGAGCTGTAGAAAAGATGTAAATGCTGTGTGAAACCTGTGCTCAGCCTCTGCGTGTTCAAGGTTGGTTGGTGGATCTTGAGTACCGAGGAGCTGGGCAAGTTGCGGAATTATGTTGGTGAGGAGGGCACAATCCTCTTTATCCAGTTGTTGCAGGTTGTCTTTCCAGAAGTTAATTGCATGAAAACTTTCAGAAAGAATCTGGCTGACAATCTGGCTGACGGACCACACTATGGTTTTATACGGAGTTGTGGCAATGACGGAATCAAACGTTCCATAAAGAATATATGGGTGTTTGTGGAGAAGGTTCTTCTGAAAGCTCTGGAGTATACTACTTTTCCCTGTGCCTGGGCGACCCTGAATCAGGATTATTTCAGACCCTCCTTTACGTGCCCTGTTAAACCCTGCATGCAACTGCTGGAGTTGTTTGTCGCGCTGGTAAGGAGTCGAGCGGAAATGGAGGCTGACTGGAGTATCATGTTGACCCGGTTCAAATGTCCCGACCTTGCTGTACCCATCAAGGTCAAGCAGACAGTGGTTGAGGTCGTCAAGAAGACCATGACATGTCTGGTACCTGCCTGACTTGCTCTTCGTAAGGAGCTTTAGAATTATGGCAGATAGGGGTGCAGGGATGGATGGATTGAGCTGGTTAGGTGGTGGTGGGGTATGAGCCAGATGAGCATGGATAATTTCGTTCACATTGCGCGAAGAAAATGGCAAACACCCCGTGGCAAGCTGAAAGAACGTTATACCAAGGGAGTAAAAATCCGAACGGTAGTCGACAGAATGTTCTATTCTTCCGGTTTGTTCAGGGGAAATATACGGAAGCGACCCTTCTGGAAGCCTTGAAGGACGAGAACCTTTTTCCTTACTTTCATAGGGGGTCGCTATATTGAAATTATGAAACTTGATATGGCGGTAGTCTTTACGAAGCAGGATAGTTTCGGGGCTAAGATCTCTGTAGATAATCTTCTTGGAGTGAACTGTTTCAAGAGCTTTGGTTATTTCGATAAAAATATGTAGAAGCTGGTGAAGAGTAAATGTCTGGTTTTTAATAATGGCTGCCAAAGATTTATAGCTGCCGTAATAGTCCTCAAGTAGCATGAATTGACTATTCTGATATTTTTCAAGCCCATACGCCTTAAGGACATAGCTTGAATCAAAAGAGGATATAAGCTTGTATTCCCGGGTGAATCTGTCCAGATCCTCGCTGGTGGGGTGCTCCCCTCGAAGTAGCTTCAGTACAACTGTTTGCCCTGTAATGGCATGGTGTGCATGAAAGACAGCTGTTGCCGAACTTTCAAAGAGCGTTTCTGTTGTTATGTATCCGGCGATTTTGGGCACAGATACCTCCTGCCACTAGTCCTGAATAATTACGGGTTTCAGACGATCTTAAGGTGTCGTTATGTTCCAGGTACCCGCTAAATCGACCATTGTACCAGTCGAGATACGCAAAAGGCAAACCGTAAAAAAGGATTAACGTTGTTCCCTAAACATCGAAAGCAGGATATCGGCAATACGGTCCGCACCGTTTTCCCGGGCAGGAGGTGGTAACGGGGTGGCAAGCATTTCGGGAAGTTGAGCAAGCCACCTACCGTTAAGGAACGTGTGTTCATTCAGAATTGTTCCACCAAGCCTTGTTTTGACAAAGGCTGCAAGCGTAGCAGATTCTATAAATTCGGGCCTGCTGATGCATGCCGTACGTGCACCTGCCTGCAGGCATTCTGCCACTGTAGAGTAGCCACATTTAAAAACAACAAGATCGGCTGCGGTAATCAGGTCCGGATGGTAAAAATTGCACTTGTGAGTAAGCGCCAAACAGTTCGCGGTAATAGTTTTTCTTTCTGGTTGGCCGGCTAGCACGAAAAGGCAATCTGTGAAAGAGTGAAGTTGTTGCCAATGGGGGAGCGTGAAGTCAAGCCCACCTAGTGATATCAGAATGAGTTTCCGCTTGCCAATATCCAGTTTCTTACGAATATTCTGTCGGCTTTCCCTGTTTTTACGAAAAACAGATGGGCATGAGATCGCTTTTGCATTAGGTGTGCAGACAGGATCTGCCTGGATATGTACTGTTGCCTGCGCATATATCAAGGCAAGGCTTTTTGCATGACGTTCAAGTTCCGGATAGGCTGCAATACTGGGTTGGTAGATCCAATCCCAGGTGAAATTTTCAATTAATACGGACGGAATACCTGCTCTTTGGGCTACAACAATGCCTAGAGGGGCTATATCGCAGAGAACACAGCTACATCCTGAGATGGAATCGGCAAGTTGACGGACCTGTCCTGAGGGGAATGGCAGTAAATTATTCAGAGCGGCGATTGTTGCAGGAATATCACTATTGAGTGCGTCGTGCTGAACAAGCCCCACGTCAGTGATAACCTTGTGGAATGTATAATTCGTAAGTGATTCACGAAAAAGGTGTTCTGGTGCCGTGGTAAATACTTCGATGGCGAGGTCAGGGAAACGGCGCTGCAGTGTCTCCAGAACTGCAATGCAACGGGTTGTGTGTCCAAAACCGTGGGGTGTAATAAAGGCGGCAATACGTTTCATGGAGGTGGCTTTCAAATGTATGGTTAGTGTATGTTATTTTCCGGTCAGGTTGTCATCAACCGAAATTCTGACCTGTTCTGGTGATGTCACTATTACCAGATGTATCTTAACGGTTGCCGGGAGCGCTGGCAATGGTGGGTAGGAAGTCGTAAGAATTCAGTTGTATATTCTCTTAACTCATTAGCACACGGAGCACAGATGAGCGATGTAACATATAGTCTTGAACCCATAGGCATTGTGCACTCATGCTATCCTGAAAAGTTTGGTATTCCCAAGCAGCCGGGTCTGGTTAGTGCTGCTACAGCCTGGATAGAGTTACTGCCACCGTATGACCGTGAGGAAATGCTGAGAGGGCTGGAAGATTTTTCACATGTCTGGATAATTTTTCTCTTTCATGAAACAGTGAATGAGGGGTGGAAACCAATGGTACGGCCTCCTCGTCTTGGCGGGCAACGCCGTGTAGGGGTATTTGCGAGTCGGAGCCCTCATCGCCCTAATCATATAGGTATGTCCGTGCTGCGGCTGGAGGATATCGTCGTGGTTGAAGGGCGTGCCAGGCTCGAGGTGTCAGGTGTTGACCTTTTGGAGGGAACACCGGTGCTGGATGTTAAGCCATATATACCTTATTCCGACAGTATTGCGGATGCCGAGAGTGGATTTACCAGGGAAGTTATTCCCGAAGTTCCCGTCATGTTTACTTCTTCAGCTGAGAGCTTCTGCATGACCTATCAGGATCAGACGGGACGAAACCTGCGCCAGCTGGTCCTGGAAACCCTGAGGTATGATCCCAGACCTGCAAGTCAGCGGACTATTGGCAGGGAATATGGTGTACTGCTCTGGAATGTCAATGTGCGCTGGAGAGTCGGGGCAGATGGATTCGAGGTGCTGAGTTGTGAGGAGGTCAGGGAGAAATAGACCCCTTGGTGATGCAGGTTACCCGGCCCCCAAGCTCATAGAATCCTCGCTCAATGTCGTACTTAAGGCCTGTACCTGTTATATCGATATCCTGACCTTTAATATGTGTTTCACCCGGGCAATGTACCCGTCGTGTCTCATCGTCGTAATGGAGTAGGTCTGTGTATAATCGCTGCTCTTCGGAAACCTTGATAATGACCACATCGTCCATCAGGGTTAATTGTTGACTGGTACCATTGAAAACACCGCGTTTTGCTTCGACATTGGTGGGTTCACCCTCGTTGTTGTAGAGAACGGCATCAACTTCTGCAAGGGCATATTCGTCTGGCGTTTCGGTGGTAAAGGCCTTTTTTGCATGTATTTCTGCTGTTATTTTACCATTCTTACTCTGTAGTATTTTAACAGTCTCGAGATTGAAATTTTGGGCATCTCCAGAGGTTTTAGCAACTGAATAATCGTGCTCACTGCGTGGGGTAAGGAACTTGCCCACAGGAATGCGCCAGGCCGGGAAGGTTGTTATTAACGCGAGCGGAATTAGCCAGATGAAGTTTCTTCGCTTAATTATCATCCCAGCATGTATTCCTGCAGCAGCTTCTGCAATTCGCCGCGTGCTCCGAGAATGAGATTGCAGGCGTCACGAACTGCACCGGACCCACCAGGCCGGGGAGTGGTGTAATGAACGATTTCTTTGAGCTCATCGGCCCCGTTGTCAGGGGTGATAGCGAGACCAACCTGTTTAAGTAATACGAGGTCAAGCCAGTCATCACCCATATAGGCAACTTCTACAGGTTTCAAGCCAGTATTTTTTAGAATGGCTTTGAATGCTTCATTTTTTTTACGCGCATCCTGATAAATGTGTGCCATTTTCAGCTCTGTGGCTCTGCGCTCAACCATATTGGATTTTCTGGCGGTTATGATCCCCGTTTCGATACCAGCTTTATGGAGCAGGGTGATACCAAAGCCATCCTGGGTATTAAAGGCCTTGTATTCTTCACCACTACTGGAATACAGAAGGGTGGCATCGGTGAGTACACCATCTACATCAAGCAGTAAGAGACGAATGTTTTTTGCTTTTGCAAGTACCAGGGGGCTGACATGTGAGAGCGCGCTGTTTTCATTTCGCTCTCTGGCTTTTTGACGGAAGCCATCCATCACTTCACAATCTGAGAGGTACTCTCCGGGGAGTTTACTTGGTGAACATGGGTTGGTCATGATACAAGACTCTGATCTTATCTGGCGAGTTTGGATTGAGCCACCCTGTCAGGTGATTCCACGTACAGCATCACGAATGCGCAGTATTTGTTTGAGGAGACCCTCAATATCAGCAAGTGGTATTGAGTTTGGCCCATCACAAAGTGCTTTATCCGGCTCGGGATGGACTTCCATGAATATCCCATCGATTCCTGCTGCCACTGCAGCACGGGTCAGGGGTGCGATAAACTCTCGCTGTCCGTCTGATGCTCCGCCGGCTCCACCAGGTAACTGCACGGAATGGGTAGCATCAAAAATAACAGGGCAGCCAAGTGAGCGCATGACTGGCAGAGAACGCATATCTACAACCAGGTTATTGTAACCAAAACTCGCTCCACGCTCCACCAGCATTACCTGGGTGGCACCGGATTCTCGAAGCTTGTTTACAACGTTTTTCATGTCCCATGGCGAGACAAACTGACCTTTTTTCACATTGACGGGCTTACCGCTTTTGGCAGCTGCAGACAATAAGTCTGTCTGGCGACATAAAAATGCTGGAATCTGGATTATATCGAGGACATCCGCTGCGGCAGCAACTTGATGAACTTCGTGAATATCTGAAACGACAGGAACCTGGAGTTCTTCACGAACACGAGCAAGAGTTTCAAGTCCGGCTTCAAGGCCAGGGCCTCGATAAGAAGTTATCGAGGTCCGGTTAGCTTTATCAAACGAAGCCTTGAACACGTAGTTTATACCTAGCCGGCCACAGATATCTTTCATGGTTGCGGCCACTGTACGGGCGAGGTCAGCGGACTCCAGGGCACAGGGGCCTGCAATGAGCAATAGGGGCTGATCACTGCCGACTCGGATATCCGGGCCGGCAGGAGTGTTAATAGTGACCGGAGTGAAATCTGTCATGGTTTCAACCATTCAGTTTCCTGTTAAGGGATGCACTAATGAAGTCCCTGAATAGTGGATGTGGCTTCATTGGCTTGGATTTGAATTCCGGGTGAAATTGACAACCGAGGAACCAGGGGTGGTCGGCAATTTCAACAATCTCTACCAGTTCCTTGTCCGGCGAGGTTCCGGCAATGATAAGACCATGTTTTTCTAAAACATCCAGGTAGGTGTTGTTGAATTCAAAACGATGTCGATGCCGCTCTGATATTTCCGGAAGCTGGTATGCCTTGGCTGCGTGTGTTTCGTCTTTCAGAACACATGGGTAGGCTCCGAGCCGTAACGTTCCACCCATCTCAGATTGCTCGTCTCTGGTCTGGATCTTTTTGGTGCGGTAGTCGTACCATTCTTTGATCAGGTAGATTACCGGGTCTTTAGCTGTCTCGTCGAACTCTGTTGAATTGGCGTTATTCAACCCAATAACATTACGAGCATATTCAACGACCGCTAGCTGCATACCAAGGCAGATACCAAAGAACGGAATCTTGTTTTCACGGGCGTAGGTAATTGCTTTGATCTTGCCTTCAGCCCCTCGCTTACCAAATCCTCCTGGAACAAGAATACCATCGCATCCTTCAAGAAGTTCAGCCGGATCTTTAATTTCAAGATCCTCAGCACTCAGATAGCGTAGCTCTACTTTCGTGCCGTTGGCCAGGCCACCATGAACAAGAGCTTCATGGAGACTCTTGTATGATTCGGTCAGGTCAACATATTTACCGGTGATCGCGATAGTTACAGTATTCTTTGGGTTTTTAATGGTATGAACCAGCTCTTCCCATGGCTTGATATTGGGCTGTCCGGTCCAGACATTCAACAATTCAAGAATCTTATGGTCCAACCCTTCCCTGTACAGGTTTATCGGTAGTTCGTAAATAGTTCCACAGTCAATAGCGGTGATAACCGCATCTTTCTGGACATTACAGAACAGGGCGATTTTAGCCTTTAAGCTGTCTTCAAGAGGAACTTCGGTGCGGCAGATCAATATATCTGGCTGGATACCGTCGGCTCGCAACTCTCTTACAGAGTGCTGGGTTGGTTTGGTTTTTACTTCTCCAGCGGTTTTGATGTAGGGAACTAAGGTGAGATGGATAAAGAGAGTGTATTCTCGGCCCAGATCACCACGTAATTGACGAATAGCCTCAATAAATGGCAATCCTTCTATGTCGCCAACTGTTCCGCCAATTTCAATAATTGCCACATCGACACTGCCATCAAGCTGCAGAACCGCGGCTTTGATTTCGTCTGTAATATGCGGGATGACCTGGACAGTGCCACCCAGATATTCACCACGCCGTTCTTTAGTAATAACAGAGTAGTAAATACGCCCGGAGGTGTAGTTATTCTTCTGCGCCATGACGGCATTGGTGTAGCGCTCGTAGTGGCCCATATCCAGATCAGTTTCAGCACCGTCGTCGGTGACATAAACCTCACCATGTTGAAACGGGTTCATGGTACCCGGATCTACATTAATGTAAGGGTCGAGCTTTTGAAAAGTTACTGTGAGGCCACGGCTTTCGAGTAAAGCTCCCAGGGCAGCAGAGGCTAGGCCTTTGCCAAGGGAAGAGAGTACGCCGCCGGTGACGAAAATAAACTTGGTCCGTTTGGTATTTTGTGTCGTTTTCATGTCCGGCACTATAGCAACGGAACCCGCTTTTTTAAACAGAAAAATCGCAGAAGAACTCGAAATATGAAAACAGTGAATATACCAGATTTTTAATAAAATAGAGGGGAGTCGCAGTCCTGCTGCAAGAGAAGCTTGTCTGGCATGCCAGTCGTGCATATTCTCTTATGGAACCAACAGAAAACTCATTAATTGGAGGTATCATATGCAATATACACTCATTCTTTGTGTAATGGCTGTATTACTTATAGGCGGTCTGGCCGGTGAAGTTCTAGCAGAAGATAAACGTGACACTGCGGTTTTTGGTGGGGGATGTTTCTGGTGCATGGAGCCGCCTTTTGAACAGATTCAAGGTGTTGTTGAAGTAAAAGCGGGGTATTCAGGTGGAGATGAGATTAATCCGACCTATGAACAGGTCTCTTCCGGGCGAACCTCCCATCTCGAGTCAGTTGAAGTGATTTTTGATCCGAGTCAGGTGTCATACCGCGAACTGGTTGAGGTGTTCTGGCGTCAGATTGATCCTACAGATGGTGGTGGACAGTTTGCTGACCGTGGCAATCACTATAAGACGGCAATTTTTTATAACAGCGATGAACAGAAGGATATTGCAGAAGCCTCTAAGGCTGATCTGGAAAAATCCGGGGTTTTCGATAGACCTGTTGTAACCAGTATTCTTCCGGCAAAACCTTTTTATCCGGCTGAGGAGTATCATCAGGACTACTATCTGAAAAATGTACTGCATTATTCAGCTTATAAGAGAGGATCCGGTCGTGAAGGCTTTCTGGAGAAAACCTGGCCGAAGGATGCTGTTTCGACAAACTGGGTAAAGCCCAGTGACGAAACGTTGAGGGAGTCTCTGACTCCATTACAGTATGATGTAACCCAGAAGGATGCGACAGAACCACCCTTTAAAAACGAATACTGGGATAATAAAAAAGACGGTATCTACGTCGATGTTGTATCTGGCGAGCCTCTTTTCAGCTCAATCGATAAATTTGCTTCAGGCACTGGCTGGCCAAGTTTCAGCAAAACACTGGAGCCAGATAACGTTGTCGAACACTCGGACCGGTCGCTTTTTATGGTGCGTACCGAGGTGCGCAGCGCAAGTGGTGATTCACACCTGGGACATCTTTTTGACGATGGACCGCAACCGACAGGTTTACGCTACTGTATAAATTCAGCATCTCTTCGTTTTATTCCAGTGGAAGAACTTGAGGCAGAAGGGTACGGAAAGTATTTTCAACATTTTAAGTAGAGCAGGATTTTGCAGGAGGTTGGGGATTGGCGCTGTTTATTTGCCGTTCAAGATATCCTCAACCGTTGTTCCCGCAATTCTCTGTTGAAAAATAATTTCCAGTAATGGGGTGACATGCTCGTAATCCTCAGGACCAAGCACGAAACCCGGAAGAGGCTGCCCTCGCAGTGTGTGTGAGCGTGCGCCAGTGATAGTGGTTGCTGGGTGGGGCAGGTGAGTGGCGATAGAGCTATACCTGGAGATGTCCAGAAGTGCTGGCAGCACATCCAGCATGTTACCCCAGTATTCGCTTTGCCCGAGATGTTCTATGAGCTGATTGAGTGCAGTTGATGCGGCTAAATGTTGCTCTGAGACAAGGGCTGGTCGTTCTGGGGAGCAGGTTTGCTGGGAGAGAAAGCAACGGCAGTTGAATGGCCGGGCTGGGTAGATCATACACGTGCTATTTTCCAGGAAAGGGCACTGGTCTGTTGCTGGCTGTTTCTCTTCCGGGAGTTCTTTACCGTTTAGGCAGGCTCTGGCAAGAGTGTTGGTCGAATAACTGGGACGATGTGGAGTTGTGTTATGCTGTAGCTTGTGGATAAACCACTCTTCCATTTTCTGGTTTTGGATAAACTCCAGTATGCGTTCCCCTTCAAGGGCGGTTATTGCCACATTCTGGGTGCAGCAGGAGGCGCAACCTTTCCTGCAGGCCCACTGGTCATCTGCTGTCCAGTCCGCGAATGCATCATAGATGATCTGGAGAATATTTTTTTTCATGAAAGTGTAGTTCAGCCATCGCTGGCATCATCGTTGAGGTTTGGCTTCGCTTTTTCCGGACGTTCTGGTGGCTCATCACTCTCTCGAGTTGTTTCTTCTTGGCCAGTGCCAAGGCAGTCCGGGCAATCGTCCCAGTCCATAACAAATCTGCTTACTCCCCGAAAAAAAGAGATTTGCCCAGAACCACCGCATCCACTACAGGGCTTACCTGTTCTTTTGTTGCGCGTTTCCTTGTCTGCCATATCAGTAATAAGTCGTTTTCTGGTTGTCGGAATTGTAGCAGAACCAATTAAAATCTAACCTTACTGCCAAATCAGTATAAACCATGAAAACCTGTGGCACAAGAAGGGATGGCCTGGCAAACCATTCTATGGTTTAATAGCGAGTTCAATAATAATGTCATAGAGCTGCAAAATACTATCACAGGAGAAAGAGATGCTAAATAGTGCTAATACAAGGCTGGTCCAGCTACTACTGCCATTAACACTCGTGTTGCTGCTTAGTGGCTGTGCCGATACCTACTACGATGCAATGGAAAAAGTGGGGGTACATAAGCGTGATATCATGATTGACCGGGTGGAAAATGCCAGAGATGCTCAGGAAGAAGCCCAGGAACAGTTTCAATCAGCACTTGAGCAGTTTAACTCTGTGGTTCAATTAGAAGAGACGGATTTGAAAAAATCCTATGATAAGCTCAACGGAGAGTATGAGGCGAGTAAGGATGCCGCTGAAAATGTTTCTTCACGCATCGAGAAGGTTGAGTCCGTGGCCGGCGCATTATTTGAAGAGTGGGAGAGCGAACTCGATCTCTATAAAAATCCTGAATTTCGGAGATCAAGCAAGGTTAAGCTTGAAAAAACCAAAGTGCGCTACAAAGAGATGTTAACCAGTATGCATCGGGCCGAGAAAAGCATGGATCCAGTGTTGCAGATTTTTCAAGATAATGTCCTGTACCTAAAGCATAATCTAAATGCTCAGGCTATTGGTTCATTAAAGGGGGAGTTTGCCTCCCTGCAGCGTGAAATAGGGCGGTTGGTGGCGCAGATGAATCAGGCCATCGATAGCTCAAACAAGTTTATCGCCGACATCCAATAGTGGCCTTTAGAGGGTACTGTTGAAAAAGGTACTGCTTACTACGCTCTGAGGTGTGGTAAGCAGTATATTGACTGTTGTTACAGTTTTGAGTACGCCTTCTGCTAATATTAATACACGTTGTGATATGTTAGGTGTTTTCGTATTCCACCATACCTTGGAGGCCTATCATCGCAGCTCCTATTGCATTTCCAACTTCGCAGTTCTTCGGGAAAGTGATGCTCGTCTGTAATCTTTTAGCCACTGCAGGCAGGAGGTGTCTGGCGGCTGCACCAATCCCTATAAGTGGTATTTTTAAAGAAAAATTAACCCCGAGAACCGGATGGGCATTTCGCTGTGAGAGAAAGCCTGTAAGAGAATTCCCCCAATAGTGCTGAATGACATAATCGATTATAAGGGTTTCTATCTGTTCTTCAGCTTTGGCGACTATCATCTGACTAAACTCTGCTCCGCTCATATTGACAGCAGAACCGAGAATTTTCGCCCCCTCTCTTGCAATCTCCGTATCACCTATTTCAATGCGACCAAGTACATGCAGGGCATCGGTGGGAGTAAAACCACACTCATAGACCTGCTGTCGGTTAATGAGTCGCTCCAATCGTTTTTCAACAGTAATACCGGAAAGACCTGTGTCGGTTTTTAATGTCAGAGGTGTTGCAGAGCCTACGTTGATAAGATATTTGTCAATTTCATCTTCAGCTTTCACAAACATTTCAGGACGGCAGATAATGAGTTTTGCCTGTTCGTTCACGTTAAACCACGTACTGAGGTCTGGCAAATTGTTGGCCATGGACAACGGTGTGACCCTGTTGGGGCCAAGAGAAAGGGCACCTTTCTTATCGATGGAAGCATGGCTGTCACCACCTATTCCTCCGGTTACCATGTCTACAGCTTCCACGTGGGTCCGCCAGCCACCAATCTGACAACCCTCCGCCGCTAAAATGGGCTCACCTTTCCTGATCATGGCAATATCTGTAGTGGTGCCGCCAACATCAATAACCAGTGCATCCCCATCTGTTTGCAGGGCTCCAAAATTGGCGGTACAGGCCGGCCCACTGGCGACAGTACTTCCCGCAAATTCGACAGCTTTATCTGCACTGATGACTGAGCCATTGCCACTGACAATATAGAGTGGGCAATCAAGCCCCAACGCTACCATGGCTTCACCTATGCCTGTGAGGTATTCCTCCATTATCGGCATCAGTTTTGCGTGAAGACCGGCGGTGGCTGCGCGTTCTCGCATTCCGGCAATATTGCTGGTACGATGGGAGCAGAATACCGGTTTGGGATCAAGCATTGAGATCGCTTTTTCCGTGACCAGTTCATGGGCCGGGTTCTTGATTGACATGGCGGAGCAGACACCATAGGCATCAACTTCATTTCTCAGGTTATTAACAACCTCAACAAGGTAATCGAGTTCAAGTGGTTCTTCCTCCTCGCCAGTTATGGTGTGGCCGCCTTTGATGTAAATTACTGCCTTCACAGGGAGTTTAAAGTGGCGGACATAACCGATTACTAGCAGGGCTACCCTGGCACCTTTGTTTTCCACCACAGAATTTGTGGCAAGAGTGGAAGAAACTATGAGTGAAGCAATTTGTTTGGCAGAGACCTGTGCGGTAGTCAGTAAGGATGCAAGTGCATCACTGGTGCCAGTGGCGAGTTGCTGGTGGGTGGTAGGCTTTTTGGCGGAAGCCACTATGTTGCCGGTTTCCTGCTCTAGCAGCACGGCATCAGTAAATGTTCCACCTGTATCGATTCCAATTATATATTTCTTCATGTTCTGCTCGGCAATGTATGATTCAAGGTTCTGCTGTACTGGTAATGATGATGTTTGTTGCAGTTGATATACCGTAAACAGTGCTGAAAGAACAGCGGAAAAGGGGGTCATGTGTTCTACCCTGTATGGTTACAATGTGAGCCTTGTTGAGATTACATTGTGTCTTGTACCGTGGATTTTGGTAGTGTATTCTGTTTCAATACGCAACCATCGCTCAATCTAATGATTCTCTTTATCTTTAATGTCGATATGAATTTTCTTAATGTAACTGGTAAAAAATATATTGTTTTTGGTTTGGCCAATAAAAAGTCAGTGGCCTGTGTTATTGCTCGCACTTTACTTGCAGAAGGAGCTGAAGTTATTCATGTGGTGCGTTCAGAAGAACGCCGGAAAACTGCCTTGAAGCTCTTTCCTGATGCACAGGTTTTTCTTTGTGATGTGGAAGATGAGAAAAATATTATCCGGGTACGTGATGATATAGAGAAAGAGTTGGCTGGGGTGGGCTCCGGTCGTGTGGACGGAATTGTTCATTCCATAGCTTTTGCTAACTATTCCGAAGGAATGAAGCCGTTCCATGAAACTCTCCAGAAAGATTTTCTTCAAGCTGTGAATGTTTCATGTTTTTCATTTATCAGTATTGCCAACCACTTTAAGAATTTATTAGAAGAGGATGGTGCGATGGTCACCATCTCCATCTCCACAACCCGTATGGCTGCAGAAAATTACGGGTACATGGCACCGATCAAGGCGGCACTTGATTCTTCGATATGCTTTCTTGCAAAGAGTTTTTCAGCTTTTTCAAAGGTTCGTTTCAACGCGGTGGCGCCTGGTCTTTTAAAGACTTCTGCTTCGGCAGGAATCCCAGGCTATGTGGACAGCTATCTCTATGCCGAGAAGGCTATTTTGAGAAAAGCAGCCTTGACGACCCAGGAAGCGGCAGATGCTGCGGTCTTTCTTCTTTCTCCACGCTCATCGGGAATTAACGCACAGACCATTGTGGTAGATGGCGGAATGGCCGTGAACTATTTTGACAAAGAGATTATCACGGGTGCGGTAGGGTGATGTTTCCGTTTATTCGTCAAGCTGCCAGTACGTTCTGTTGATGGCGCTACCGGTAAGGTAGCCCATTATGTTGTACACCAGCTGGGCAGCGGCGAAGTTGGCGCCATGCAACTGTTCTACCGGTGCGAGTTCCACCACATCAAAACCTATACAGATGCGGCTTTCCATAATGGCTTCAATAAGCCACATGGCCTGATACCAGCTCAGTCCACCTGGGACAGGGGTGCCGGTGGCTGGCATTACAGCACTGTCCAGGCCATCAATATCAAATGTGATGAACACCTTCTCGGGGAAGTCTTTCGGCAACTGTAGTTCTGTGCCACTTTTCCATATATCTTCACTGTCTCGAAACTGTATCGTATGTTCTTTCCGGTAGTTGTGTTCCTCAAGGGAGTAGCTGCGGGTACCAAGCTGATAGATAGGGATGTTCTGCTCATGAATACGTCGCATTACACAGGCATGGCTGAATGGTGATCCCTCATACTTGTCACGTAGATCTGCGTGAGCATCAAACTGGATAACACCAAAATCGTCATGATAGTGTTTGATGGCTTCTATCACACCGCATGTCACCGTATGTTCTCCGCCGAGCACTACCGGAATTTTATTACGTCCAAGTGTTGCAGCGACAGACTTTTCAATATTGCTGAGGGTCGTCTCACAGGATCCGGTACAGTCTACAGGTGGAGCGGTATAGATTCCTTGTTCGGCTGGGATGTTTCGTCCGGTGAAGAGTTCAAGTTGTTCAGAGGCTTCCAGAATTGCTTTGGGACCTTGAGCCGTGCCTGTACCGTAGGAGACGGAGAGCTCGAAAGGCACAGGAATGATGTGGAAAAGTGCGTCGCCTGGTGAGGAGGGTGGTACATCTTCCCCGTGGAAATGCAGTTGATGTGCATCTGTCATGCGATTCTGCTCCGGTAGTCGTTGTAACCAAAACTCTTGATGAGTGAAGGTGTTCGCTCTTTTAGAGAACAGGTATAAATAGCAGGTAGTTCAACACCATTGAACGTGTTGTTTTTCACAAAAGAGTAGAGAGCCATATCCGTTAATACCAGCCGCTGACCTTGTTCCAGTGGGGTTGGGAATGAGTAATCGCCGACAATATCACCCGCCAGGCAGGAAATACCGCCTAACCTGTAGGTGTGCAGAAATTCTCCCGCTTCTCCACTGCCGATGATGTGCGGGCGGTAAGGCATGGCCAGTACATCGGGCATATGGGTTTCGGCAGAGGAATCAAGAATGGCGATATCCATACCATTTTGCATGGTATCTACCACACTGGTGATGAATATCCCGCCATTCAGTATTACCGCTTCACCCGGTTCAAGATACACTGGGATATTGTTGTGACGTTTTCTGAATGCGATGATGGTTTCACAGAGCAGGTCTACATCGTAATCGGCTCGGGTGATATGGTGGCCTCCACCGAAATTGATCCACTGCATCTTATCAATATAGGCGGCAAAACGGCGTTCGAACTGCTCCAGAACCCGAACAAGGACATCAGAGTTCTGTTCGCAAAGGGCATGAAAATGCAGGCCGGAAATCCCAGTAAGGTCGATACCTTCAAGGTCTTCAGGACTAAGCCCAAAGCGAGAGCCTGGCAGGCAGGGGTTGTAGAGATCGATTTCCACCTCTGCGTGTCCAGGGTTAACCCGAAAACCGACTTCTATTGTACGTTTTTCCGCTCTAAGGCTGTGACTGTGTCGTTGCCATTGACTGACGGAGTTAAAAAGAATGTGGTCAGAATAGCAGATGACACGCTTTATCTGGTCATCTGTATAGGCTGGTGCGTAGGTGTGTACTTCGCGCCCGAACTCTTCCCTGCCCAGTTGTGCCTCAATGGGACCACTGGCACAGACTCCGTGCAGGTAGGTGCGAATGAGCGGGAAGATTGCAGGCAGGGCAAAGGCTTTTAACGCGAGGAGAATCTTTGCACCTGTCCGCTGTTGAACGGTATCAAGTATCTCACAGTTACGGCGCACCGCGTCCTCACTGATAAGATAACATGGCGTCTGTACCTGGCTGATGATATCCATCGGAAAATCAGCCAGGGTTTGGCGATCAATTGTTGTAGTATTTGTCACGTTTCGGAACCTACTCAGGAAGTTTTCCCTCAAAATCGACTACTTGCCATGGGAGGCCGTTGTTGTTTAGCTCATCCATAAAGGCATCAGGGTCGAGTTGTTCCACATTGAAGACACCTTCACCTTTCCAGATCCCTTTAAGCATCATCATGGCACCGATCATGGTTGGTACGCCGGTAGTGTAAGAGACGGCTTGAGCCTGAACTTCGTTATAACATTCGCCATGGTCACAGACATTATAGATGTACTTCTTTAACTCCTGGCCATCTTTTTCACCGCTGAAGACACAACCGATTACTGTTTTACCGGTGTAATTACTGCCAAGGGAACCCGGATCCGGGAGCAGTGCTTTTAAGAAGCGGATGGGCACAATTTTCTGGCCTTCATATTCTACTTCGTCGATACGGGTCATGCCGACATTATCGAGTACTTTCAAATGAGTAATATAGGGCTGGCCGAAGGTCATCCAGAAGCGGATACGTTTTAAGCCTTTTATATGCTTTACCAGCGATTCCATCTCCTCGTGGTAGAGCAGATAGCTCTCTCGTGGGCCAGCCATCGGGTAATCGAAGGTGAAGTGCACGCAGTCGTCGTGCAGGATGGCAGGGGTTTCAATCCACTGGCCGTCTTTCCAGTGGCGGACTTCTTGGGTTACTTCCCGGATGTTTATTTCCGGGTTGAAATTAGTAGCAAAGGGGTGACCATGATCACCTGCATTGCAATCCAGAATGTCGATGGTTTGGATTGAGCTGTAGAGATGTTTCTGGGCCCATGCACAGAAAATATTGGTGACACCCGGATCAAAACCGCAACCCAATACAGCCATCAAACCTTTTTCCTTAAACTTGTCCTGATATGCCCACTGCCAGCTGTACTCAAAATGAGCGGTATCTTCCGGCTCGTAGTTGGCTGTATCCAGATAGTTGACTCCGCACTCCAGGCAGGCATCCATGATGGTCAGATCCTGATAGGGCAGGGCTACGTTGATAACCAAGACAGGTTGGACTGTGTTGATAAGTTCAACCAGTTCCGGAACATTGTCTGCGTCGACTTGTGCAGTTTTGACCTCGACATTACAGAGTTGTTTGATATCCGCTGCAATGGCGTTGCATTTCGAGACGGTACGACTGGCTACCCAGATATCAGTAAAAACCTCTGTGTGCATGGCACATTTTTTAGCCACAACATTGCCGACTCCGCCGGCGCCAATAATAAGTACTCGTGACATGGTGTCTCCTTATGTGGGAAGGTCTCTGTGAACTGTCCGTTATTCTTTTTCAAAGTAGGTGTATCCGCGCAGACCTTCTTCGAAGTTGGCGAGAATGGATTTACGCTCTCTAGCGGTGATATATCCATGCTGGATGGCATCTTCCGCCAGATTTTTTATTCTGTTTTTCATGGCCCGAAGATCATATTCGACATAATTGAGTACGTCGGCCACGGAGTCACCTTCAAGTTCTCTGATGAATTTATAGCTGCCATCATCACTGACATGAATGGAGACCACGTTGGTGTCACCAAAAAGGTTGTGCAGGTCACCAAGAGTTTCCTGATAAGCTCCAACCAGAAAAACTCCTAAATAATATTCTTCGTTATTTTTTAACGGGTGGAGCATGAGGCTGCTCTTTTCCTGAGAGATATCAGGGAATTTATCTATTTTACCGTCACAGTCGCAGGTGATATCAGAAATGATGGCCGGCCGGGTTGGGGCCTCATCAAGCCGGTGTATGGGTATTACTGGCAAAATCTGGTCGATGGCCCAAACATCAGGCAGTGACTGGAAGAGACTGAAGTTGCCATAATAAATATCATAGATCAGCTTGTTAATCTTCTGAACATCTTTTGGGATATGATCAAGGTCTTGAGAAGTTTTAGAAATTTTTATAAGCGTGTGCTGTACCAGATTTTCAGCAAGAGCCCGCTCGCGAAGACATATCTGGCCATGTTTAAACAGCTGACGGGCCTGGGTTCGATAGAACAGGGCATCATTGCAACACTCCTGAATGGTTTTGGTCGACACCATATTATAGGTTGCCATCAGATTTTCCAGTATATCACTGTCGGCGATGGGCAATCGGTCAGGAATAGGTGGAGGCTCAAAAGCACTGATATCCAGAATATTAAAGAGCAGCACGGAATAATAGGCGACAATGGCTCGACCTGACTCAGTAATAATGGTCGGGTGTGGGATATCGTTTCTATCCAATACTGTAACAATCGATTCAACGATATCAGAGCAGTACTCTTCCATGGAATAATTGCGGCTGGAGTGGGAGTTGGTATTGGAACCATCATAGTCCACTGCAAGACCGCCGCCCAGATCGAGGTACCCCATGGGCGCGCCCTCTTTAATGAGCTCTTCGTAAAGGCGGCAGGCTTCCATTGCTCCTGCCCGTATATCGCTGATGTTGGGAATCTGTGAGCCAATGTGGTAGTGCAGAAGTTGCAGGCAGTCAAGCATGTCTTCCTTCTTGAGTCGGTCTATGGCATCAATAGTATGACTCATGCTCAGGCCAAAGACACTGGCATCACCGCCCGATTCTGTCCACTGCCCTTCAGCCTGGGTGGAGAGTTTAATACGTAAGCCGAGGGCAGGTTTAATGTTGTGCACCTTGGCTCGCTCAATGATGAGGTCGACCTCACCTGGGACCTCTATGACGAAAAAGACCTGAAACCCCATTCTTATTGCATCAAGACCGAGGTCAATAAACTCTTCATCTTTGTAGCCGTTACATATGAGACACGCACTTCGGTTCTGGAGCATGGAAATAGCGGCAATCAGTTCTGGCTTGGAGCCAGCTTCCAGGCCATGGTTGTAATCTTTACCAAACTGACTGATGGCCTCGATGACCTGTTCCTGTTGATTGACCTTGATGGGGAATACGCCTTTATATACTCCCCGATAATTGTTTTCGCGGATAACCTTGCGAAAGGTCTCATGGAGGAGTTTGATCTGTGAGCCAAGAATATTTTCAATTCGCAACAATACAGGCATAGAGAGACCACGCGCTTCAACCTCTTTGGCCACTTCAAGAAGACTAAGGCTGGGGCCATGATCTGCTCCGGAAGGTGTCACAACCACATCACCGGACGCATTAATGGAAAAATATCCCGCTCCCCACTTGTCGATACCATAATAGTCAGTAGCGTCGTGTGTTGACCAGCTGTCTTTTCGAAAAATATCCTGCACCATTTCAAACACCTCGATAGGTCAGTAAAAATTTACGAAGCGAGTGGTACTCGCTCAATAATGGGAGAATGGCATTTATCGAAAAAGCACCATAAAGTCAACATAATTGTAGGTGAAAAACTCACAAAAATGGAGAGATAGGTGGATTATCTCTGTGCCGATTGTTTTTCTAAAAAACGATATGCCACAAAAGATAGTTACATGTATTTGTTATTTAGGCAAGTTAGCCATTAGCTCCACCTTGATTATCTGAAAAAAGGGGGGATAGCGTGACCTCGCATCAGTACTATTATTCCTGCAAGCACCTTGTCTTCAGGTGAATTCGGTTTTAAATTCCCAATACGTAAATGGGGGACTCGAAGCTCCCCCATATGTTTGTTCAAATATACACAGGAATTCTATATGAACCTGAAGAATAGTTTACCGGCAGCCGTCATTGGAGGCGGTCCTGCCGGGTTGATGGCTGCGGAAATACTCCTCAATAATGGAATTGAGGTAGATTTGTATGATGCAATGCCGGCTGTGGCAAGAAAACTTGTGGTGGCCGGTCAGAGTAACCTGAGCCTGACCCGCTCGCAGCCCTTTGATGTACTCGTAAGTCAATATGGTGAGAGAGCAGAAGAGTTACGACCAATTCTCTGTAAGTTTACTCCTGATGATCTTCGTACCTGGGCAGCTGATTTAGGTATTGAGACCTTTGTGGGTTCCACCGGACACGTTTTCCCCGCAGAAATGACATCAGAAACATTACTTACTGCGTGGTTGCAGAGGCTGCAGGAAAGTGGACTTCGAATCCACTCCCGCCATGCCTGGCAAGGTTGGGACCCAGAAGGTAACTTATGTTTTCTCACTGAAAAGGGTGAGATTGCAGTAGCTGCCGACGCCGTTGTCCTGGCGATGGGGGGCGGGAGCTGGCCTCAACTTGGTTCAACCGGAGATTGGATTTCTCTTCTTCAGGATAAGAACATCAGGGTCAACCCTTTGCAACCAGCAAACTGCGGTTTTGATACTGATTTTTCCCATTTTTTTGTTGAACATTTCCATGGTCAGCCAGTTAAAAATGTTGTGCTGACCATTGTTGGCAAAAATGGAGAAGATTTTCGTCAGCGTGGCGAATTTATAGTCACCTCCACTGGCTTGGAAGGAAGTTTACTCTACTCTTGCGGGCCACTACTGCGTCAGCAGTTGGCTGAAAAAGAGACAGCTTCAATCTATTTGGATCTTTGCCCTGACAGGCCAGAGGAAAAAGTGGCTGAGAGCCTTCGTGAACCAAAGAATAAGCGCTCAATGTCAAGTCATTTGCGCAAGACTATAGGGATTAATGGGGTCAAAGCCGGACTCATTAACGAGTACGTTCCACGAGAGGATTTTGCCGAACCGGAGAAGCTGGCTCATTGGATAAAAAATTTGCCGGTACAGATGTTACGCCCAAGACCTATTAACGAGGCAATCAGCAGTGGGGGGGGAGTGTGTTTTACCATGCTTGACGAGCAATTGATGCTGCGTTCTCTTCCCGGTATATTTTGTGCCGGTGAAATGCTGGACTGGGAGGCCCCCACCGGTGGCTACCTGTTGACCGCCTGCTTTGCAACAGGCCGGGCTGCGGGGCATGGAGCTGTCAATTGGCTAAAGCAGAGTGACAAATAATTTTTTCAGGAGCTACAAAACTGGTTTGCAGGCTGTGTCGGAAAAAACTATGGGTGGTCACTCTGTGATAACCCATAGAGTTTACAATTGACGTTGATTCGAAAACGGTAATCACTTTCCGTCAACCAGCACACAGCCGCCTATATATGAACACAGCTGAAAAGCTTACAATTCTTGCAGATGCTGCGAAGTATGATGCATCCTGTTCCTCAAGTGGCAGCAGTCGACCAAATAGCAGAGATGGTGCCGGTAATGCAGCAGCGAGCGGAATCTGTCATAGCTGGTCTGCTGATGGTCGATGTATATCGCTCTTGAAACTCTTGATGAGTAATGACTGTCTATTTGACTGTCGCTACTGCATCAGCCGCCGTTCCAACTCTTTGGAACGAGCAACTTTCACTCCTGAAGAGATTGCCGATCTTACCATCAACTTCTACCTGCGCAACTACATTGAAGGGTTGTTTTTGAGTTCAGCCGTTTTTGCTTCGCCTGATCAGACCATGGCGGAAATGGTTGATGTGTGCCGTCTCTTGAGGAGAAAACACCGGTTCAACGGATATATCCATTTAAAAATAATCCCTGGAGCCTCTAAGGAACTGATCCAGCAAGCGGGTTTTCTTGCCGACAGGCTGAGTGTGAATATTGAGTTTCCATCAGAAGAGTCACTAAAGCAACTGGCCCCGCAGAAATCAAAACAATCAATTTTCGCACCGATGCGGCAGATCGGGGAAAATTTTAGCGGTTTTCAACTTGAACGAGCAAAATCTCGTAATAATCCGAAATTTTGTCCGGCTGGACAAAGTACCCAGATGATCATCGGTGCATCTCCGGAAAGTGACCTGCATATTCTTAACTTAACAGAAAATCTTTATAATAAATTGAATATGAAGCGGGTCTATTATTCCGCGTATATGGCTGTAAATGAGGGGGCATCTCTTCCGGCAGTCACCACTGCACCACCACTGATACGGGAGCATCGCCTCTATCAAGCGGACTGGCTTTTACGATTTTATCGTTTCAAGGCACATGAGATCCTCTCACCGAATGAACCTTTTCTTGATGAGCTCCTTGATCCAAAAGCTGCCTGGGCGTTGCGGAATTTTGATCTTTTTCCAATTGATATTAATAGAGCCAGCTATGATGAGCTGTTACGGATTCCAGGGGTTGGCGTTACCTCAGCCAGACGTATAGTGACCACTCGCAAGATAGCTGCAATTCGGGAAGAAGATCTAAAAAAGATTGGGCTGGTCCTGAAACGAGCTAAGTATTTTATTGAGATAAATGGTAAGTACCTGGCGGAGTCAACTTTATCATATCAACAACTGGTTGGCGCAATGTTGTCAGCAGAGCGTTCCGCTACGACAAAAATAGTGTGTGACAGCCGTCAACTTTCCCTCTTTGAGTAGCCATGGTAACCGTATATCTCTATGATGGTTCGTTTGAAGGGTTGCTTTGTGGTGTGGCCCAAGCAGTAAAATCGAAGCAAACGGTAAAGGGTATCCACTCGGATAAAAAGTACTCTTCGGAATTGTTTGATAACATTGTACGTCTTGATACTGATACACAACAGGCGCTCAGGCTTTTTACATATCTGAAGAGTCTCAGGAATGAGGCTGTTCAGTTTGCCATGGACGCTTTTTTAAGTGAAGAGCAAGGTGTAGGCATTCACCTCTATTGGATGGTACGGGAATGTCTCGACAAAGGATCGGAAGCGACACGGTTCTACACCCATGATTCTATCCGTTACCTGGAGCAGCTTTCTCGAAAAGTGAAACATGAGGTGCACAGGTTTACTGGTCTCATTCGCTTTCGAATACTTGCAGATGGCCTTCTGTACGCACCACTTGAACCGGATTACAATGTGATTGGCCACTGCGCAGATCATTTTGTTCGAAGGTTGAGAAATCGGCGATGGCTTCTTCATGATGTGCGGCGGGACTATGCACTCTATTGGGATGGAGAGTCGCTACAACCTGCTGACATGGATGAGGGCTTTACCAAGGAAGTTCGTCTTCATGGTGAAATTCCTGTTTCTGAACGTAGTAAAGAGGAGGAGTACTACCAGAACCTCTGGAAATCTTTTCATAAGACAATTGCCAATACGGGGCGGATCAATGAAGGCCTCCAGCGCCAGTTTATGCCTCGCCGTTATTGGAAATACCTTGTTGAAATGGAGGCGTGACTGCTGGTTTTTGTCATGTGTATTGTATTCACCTCTCAGGATAGAATCTGACATCTCTTGTTGATAAGAGTGTATTGCTCCTTGGTCTGTGGGCAAGTCCAGGTATTATTGTCTGTTGTTGTGAAGTCAATGCGTTCTCCGAATCGACTCATCCAACCCTTTTGGCGTGCCGGATTACCCATCATAAGAGCAAAGTCTGGGACATCTGTTGTTACTACTGCTCCCGCAGCAATAAACGCATATGTCCCAATAGTGTGGCCACAGACAATGCAGCAGTTCGCACCGAGTGTAGCTCCTGTCTTTACTACTGTGGGTAAGAACTGATCTTTACGTGAGAATTCACATCTTGGATTTATCACGTTTGTAAAAACCATGCTCGGTCCACAGAAAACATTGTTTTCAAGCGTGACCCCAGAATAAATTGATACGTTATTCTGCACCTTACAGTTGTCTCCGATTACTACATTAGGCCCAACGACAACATTCTGACCAATTGAGCAGTTTACACCTATCTGACATTTTTCCATGAGATGTGAGAAGTGCCAAATCTTTGAACCATTCCCTATAACAACACCTGAATCTATTTCAGCTGAAGCGTGAGAATAATATCCCAGCTTTTGGGGTGGTATGTTTACACTGGTATCAGATTGTACATTGGTGTAGGAGAGTAGTGATTCCTGGCATTTATTTAGAACTTTAAGAACACGTATAGCTTCATTGCCGTCAGTTTTTGGTGCCTTTCGACTATGAAGACAATCTATAAAATGGCTGCATTCTGCATGCAATGGTTCTATTTCCTCAAGATCCACCGTTGTGGCAACAGCTTTATGTGCGACAGGGACGTTATGTTGCCAGTCTATACTATGAGGGTAAAGTTTAAGCTTTTCACTCCACGGGAGGGTGTCGTCGAAAACGGCCATCTGCCGGTCGCCAACTACCACAAGTTTTTGTTCTTTAAAGGGGTGAAGCCATGAAACAAAAATGTGAGCTTTGATTCCACTTCCGAATTCAAGAAGGGTAACCGTAGTATCTGCAATCTGACTATGGAGATAATTGCCACCATGAGCTTGAATAGATAGAGGTTCTTCATTTACCAAACCAAGGATTACAGAGATATCGTGGGGGGCAAATGACCATAGTACGTTCTCTTCCCGTCGGAGTTTTCCCAGGTTGAGACGATTGGAGTATATATACTGAATACGGCCAAGTAAACCTTCATCGATAAACTGATGCAGTTTAATAATCGCAGGATGGTACCAGAGAAGGTGGCCAACCATCAGCAGAGCATTATGTTGCTGTGATAGCTGAACGCATTTCCTGGCGTCTTGCTCAGAAAGGCTCAACGGTTTTTCGACAAAGACATCTTTTCCTGAAATTAGAGCCTGTTGGACAAGAGAGGAGTGTGTGTGTGCTGGAGTGGCTATGGCGACAGCTGAGATGTCCGGATTTACAAGAATTTCATTGTATGAAGTTGCAACAGCCACATTTGGGCACTTTGCGGCAAGGTCATGAGACGTTGCAGGATCTGTATCACAGATCGTATGCAGAGCCCCAAGGTTGTGAAAGTTTCGGACAAGATTTTTCCCCCAATACCCTGTGCCTACAACTGCTATGTTCTTTTGTGTGTTCATATTCATCTCATATGTATTGTCTAGTGCTGGAAGGCAGATGGTTTTATCGGAATAGATTGTAATGAATTTGTGTGAGTAGCCACAAAGGGTGTGCGATATATATCAAGTTCTCTGTTTTTGAATTTTTTCACATTGGAGGAAATGGCAATGGTGTCTACATGCGTGATATCTTGTCTGGCGCTCAGGAGTTGGGTGAGGTTATTGTATTCAGGGTACGTTGATAAAGCAGGATTTTTTCGTTCAATTACAACGAAACCAATCATATTGTTTCTAATGAAATCTGAAATTTCCTCTGTACTCTTTACTGAAGAGGGATCTTTCAGTTCACCCCACCATAAGCGATTAGCAAGCCACTGATCACTTCTGAAGACAAAAGGACTTTGAGTTGAACAGGATCTCCGTATCCCATAGAGGAAATTTCCGTCGTAATCACTCATGAATAGAACATTACTGTTTTTTGCGTTTTCGCAGATATGTTTTCCTGCGATTGCGTAGCCACTGAGATGGGCCGTTGGGGTATCAAGGAGGCAGAACCCTCCGTAACCTATTAGTGCCGAGAGAAAAACGGTGCGGATAAAAAGGTGGCTGTAGGTGCTAAGTAAAAAATGAACTGCTAACGCTGCAGGGTAGACCAGTGCAGGGAGAATAATCAATATGTAACGTAATTCTCCAGTGTAATACCCATAAACAAAAGTAAAGAAAATATACCAGCAGATCAGCCAGCAGAAACAGAGGAGACAAAGTTTATTTCTCTTCGTAATGCCTACCACAAACCCTGCAAATGAAAGAACTGCAATAACTGGAATGAAGCGTAAAGAAGATTTGAGGTAACTCAGGAGCAGTTCTGTAGAGATTGGGGGGAACAGTTGCATGCCAAAATCCTGAGATGTATACATCATAGTCAGCCATGTATAGGGCACGGTGAGAATCAATAATACTATGGCTGAGAGGGCTGTTTCTCTGCGACAAATGAGGTAACTTTTGTGTCGGATTAACGCATAGAGCGCGATTCCAAAACCCAATGGCACTATATGCTGTTTGGTCAAATATCCCAGCCCAAGAAGTAGTGCTGTGATGAGCCCATATCCTCTCTTTTCCGATTCAATAAATTGATACCCAGTATATAACGCCAGGAATGAGTAGAAAATTACAGGGAGTTCCGAGCCGACTTCTCTTGAATAGGTGATGGTGAGACTATTGAACAAGAACAGGCAGCTTGCCAATGCTGCGATAGATTCTCTTTCGTCAATTTTCCGGATGACATACCAGCAAGCGAAGAGCGCAGCAATAGTATACGCTGTGACAAGAAGACGTGCTGCGACAATGGATATGCCAAAAATGGAGAAAACTAACGCAAATTGAGCTGCAAAAAAAGGTGGACCATATGGCAAGTTGAAGGCAGGATATTTTCCATAAAAAGCGGTAGCATAGTTATACACATCTGTAAATGCTCCATCGCGAATCAGGTCATGTAGCAAAATCCCATTAAACAGATAACGTTGCCCATCAGGATTCAATATTTCTGTGGTCAAAGACCAGGGAAGTGATATGAGAAGAGCTGCAATTCCGAGCCCTAAAGGTGTCAGTAATGTTTTTGGGGTGATCATGCTGGCCTGAGGTAGTTTTATCTGAGACACTTTCAAGCAGTTTTCTCCGACTCAACAGCTTTGCTCGATCGCTTACAACGGTTGATTATCCGGTTGCATGTGCCTTCCTTTCCTGACGGCAAACTGTTTACCTGTTGCTTGATCATACTGGTTATGTGGAATAATTCTTCAAAATATTTTTTCTTCTGCAGGGCGAGAAACCCTAACGTCATAAGCTGGATAGCGACGAGCAGGTTAAATCCACCCACTATGAATGCATGAGGGGATTGAGTAAAGGCAAGGGAAATTGCCTCGGATAATTTATCAAGTAAAGGCATCATCGCCAGGCTAGGGTCTCCGAAATAGGAAATAGTGTGAATCAAGAGCCATATGAGTGGATAGAGAGAGAGAAGAAAGAGTAAGAAACCAGGGAGTATAAAAAACATAAACGGCCGAAAGGTGAAACCGGAAATAAGGCTGGAGATTATTGCTTTGAAAATGTGCAAACTCGATTTACGTTTTTGGGGAGTATTTTCTTGAGGCCTCCATGATAGGTGGGCTGGCACTTCGAGAATTCGTGCCCGTAATATCATGGATTTATAAAGAATTTCAGTGTTTATGTCAACGTCCATTGCTTTGAGACTCAGGGCTTTAAGGAATTTAGCATCGTAGCCACGTGTCATTCCAGTCAAGGTAGAGATATTACAGAGATGATCTCTAGTTGCAGTTAGGGCAAGGAATTTGTTTGCCCAGTAACTGAGTTGTTTGCGTAGCCAGGGAACGTTAGATACCTGCCCACCTTTCATGTATGGTGATGCGACAACAACTTCTGAACCCGTCTCCGTGAGTGTATACATGATGCGCTCAATATGTTCAGGGGCGTAACTGAGGTCTATATCAAGTACAATGATGTATTCCCCGGTACAACGTTCAATGCCTGTCCGCAACGCTTGGCCTAACCTGAAATTATAGAGATGATGGCAAACCGTCACGTTGTTGTGTGATTGGGAGAAACGTTCAATAATCTCACCTGAAGAGTCTGTAGAGCCATCATTTACTATAACAAGTTGAAACGAGTACTTATGCTCAATCGTTTTGAGGTAGTTGCACAGGATGGTAAGATTTTCTTCCAGGATCACAGCTTCGTTGAATACTGGCAATATCAGGCTGACGAGTGGTCTATGTGGAGTTTTTAACATGGGTGATCCTAGCTCTTGGTAAATCCTAATTGTTTTGACGTGCTAAACGTGTATTAGAGGTTGCCCGCCAAGCGTGTTGGTAATGATATATTTGTAATCAACTGCTCAGCATGCATCCCCATTGGTTCGAGTGTGTAATATTGCCTGAGTTTTTTGATGGCATAGCGAAACACTGCAATTTTTTTGTCACTTTGTATATCCATTCCAGGGAAAAATGCCAATTCCGGAAGTTCGTCACCTCCTATAAGATCCAACGGATGGAGTAAAAAGCTTGGGGCCGTACCGGAAAGACGACACATCTGAATGGCTAGCGAAAGATACATCTGCATGAGCATCATGGAGTGTCCGCTTAGGTACAGCAGGTAGCTGAGGTGGAACGGTGTTTTAACAACAGGTATGGTTGTCACCGGAATCTCCAGGAGTTTCTTATCTGCATCAAGTTGCCAAAAATAGGGTTTAACAGGGCGAAAGCCGTCTGAAAATGATCCAAACAATTCTTTTCTCGCTTCTTTTTCCTCTCTACTTAAATGAGCAGTCATGAAATAATATCGTCGGGCTAAGGGGCCAAGGTAGGTCGGAAGGGTGCTTGCATCATAGAGGTAGCCACGTCGCTCAAGAGTGGCAAGAAGGTCAGCGCTCCAACTGAAACCTGGTCCTCTGAACCCTCGTGTTCTGACTCCTGTTGTCTGAAATATTACATCTTCTGCCCGTTTAATTTCCTGTTCAATCTGGTGTTTGGTATAGGTTTTCAGCCAAGATTCATGGTTGTATGAGTGATTCCCTATTTCGTGTCCCTGCCGGGCAATCTCCTGTATATATGGAGAGTTCTCAGGGGAATCTGCATCTTTTCCAACAATGAAAAAGGTGATTTTCAGGTCAAGGTCTTGCAACTCTTGTAACACATAGGGCAGAAAAGCCGGAAGATACGTGGGATATTCTGCCCATCCGGTATCACCATGCACTTTCAGGTATGACCATTGGTTGTCCAGGTCCAGTGAGATAGATGCTGTTGGTTTATGTGATTGGTTACTTTCCATATATTCTTACTGAGAAGCGAAGTGTTTAGACTTTAGAATACTCACGACATTAAATGTTGAATGTGTCTATCGAGTCGAGCATTTTTTGAGCGACTGAAAAACCGAATACATTGTGCGTCACATGATTAGGGGAAAACGATGTAATTTTCTCCGCAATATTTTTGGTATCGGTTGGTAGCAGTATATTCCATCCCTCGTCAATAGTTTCTGTCCATTCCGTTTCAGTACGCAACGTGATACATGGTTTACGGGCCAGGTACGCTTCTTTTTGTACTCCACCTGAATCTGTGAGTATCTTCAAGGCATGGATGTTAAGGCTGATAAAATCCAAATATCCCAGTGGGTTGATTGGAATGCACCCCGAGAAAGGAAGTATATTATTGGCCTCCATGCTAAGGCGTGTCCTGGGGTGAATTGGAAAAACAACAGGTTTGTCCAGCTTGTTTAGTTCACTGAAGAGGTGGTGCAGCGTTGCACTGTTATCCACATTATAGGGTCTGTGCAGTGTAAGCAGATAGTAGCCGTTTTCTTTCAGACCCAGTTGATCCAGGATTGTGGATGTGGAACAGGCTATTTTGCTGTTGTCATGAAATGCATCAACCATGATGTCTCCGGTGAGCCAGCATCGGTCTGCGAGGGCTTCTTTTGTCAAATTCTCTGCAGCATTTTGCGTTGGAGCAAAAAGAAAATCTGCAATATGGTCAACAGCTACTCTATTAATTTCTTCAGGCATGTGGCGGTTATAGCTACGTAATCCAGCTTCGATATGAAGTAGGGGGATATTCAACTTTGTAGCTGCAAGTCCACCCGCAAGGGTTGTGTTGGTGTCGCCAAAAACGATCAACAGGTCGGGACGATCCTGCATGAGAATTGCTTCAATTTTCTGGAGCATTTTTCCTGTTTGGAGTCCGTGTGAACCTGAGCCGACCCCCAGGTTGTAGTCTGGTGCAGGTATACCCAGATCCTGAAAAAGAGAGGTCGACATATCATGGTCATAATGCTGGCCCGTGTGGATAATAATCTCCTGATGTTTGGTGCGCAGTTTTTTTGAAAGTGGTCCAAGCTTTATGAATTGTGGGCGGGCGCCTACTATCGTTACAATTTTCACGAAGTTCTCCGGGAAGCCTTCCAGGCACATAGGGCAAGTTGCGATTGAAACCCGTCAAATTTCGGTACAGAATGTACTTGACCCGCTTCAGCGATATCACATCCTGTTGAACAGCTAGCCGCCAATCGGCGAACTTCATTGAAGTCCAAGGTGTTGAAGGTGCTGTCTGCATACCTGCTATTAAGAAATTCACAGTTTGTCTCTATTTCATTTGCAAGGCCACGTTCCATCGTGCGAAATGATTCATAGGCAAAATCAATCAGTTTTTCAGGAGGTGGCAATAGACCACGACCTATGCCTGTGTAACCAATATCGGTATCCTGAAATGTTTGGTAAGAAAACAGGTTACAGCCATCTACAATACCTTTGACGGTCGCTTCCTCCCGAAAGAGATCTGCTTGCTCGGAGTAATCCCGATGGGCTGTGGCGAAAATGAGAAAATCAGCATCCTTGATGGCGAACTGTATGTCTCTGGTGAAATGATCATCGACTTTAAACTTTAACAGGTTCTGGTCATCAGGTTTAACATAGGGGTCATGCAGCACAACCTGACATCCCATTTCAAGTAGTTGCAATGCAAGCTGGATAGATGGCGAATTTCTGGTGTCTTCAGAATTAAAACGGTAGGCGGTTCCTAATATTGCTACCTTTGTACCACTGATATCTCCGAAAGCGGATTGCAGAAGGGCTATTGTCTGCGCTGGCAGTCCATCGTTTATCTCTCTGGATTTGAGAATAATGCTATTACTGTTAATGGCATAGTTGGTATTGGCAATGAGCTGTCGCCAGAGCAAAAGTATACCGTCTTTAGGGAGACAGTGACCACCTACACCGACGGTGGGGATAAGGAGACCTCCAGAAGGTACACAGTTAGGATTGGTGCTGGCGTTATCTGTTTGCCCAAGACGTTGATTGACCTGATCGCGTAAAGTATAGAAATTGATATTATGCTGATCACAATACCCTGCGATTTCGGCGGAAAATGCAATACGCACATCACGATAAGCATTTTCGAGGGTCTTGACGACTTCCGCTGTCATCGAGTTTGTTTCGTAAATGACGCCACCTGTGACAATATGCTTGTAGAGTGTACTGATTAAGGTCGGGGTGACGGGATGGAGGCCGGCTGCAAGTTTGTCTGAATCAGCAACCCGTTCAACCAGTCTCCCGGGCATGACCCTGTTAGGACTGTTACCGAGGAGAATATCTTTACCTTCAATAAGGTTGTACTGTTTAAAATGATCTCGAATGACAGTGGCCATGGTTGATGGGGCCAGAGTCGATTCAAAGATAATAAGTGGCGTGGTGTGCGCTGGCTTTTTCTTCAATGCGGTGGCTAATGAGGAGAGACCACTTAAAAGGGGACCATAATCTGGCTCGATGCCATCTTCATTTTTATCTGTCTGAATGGCAACCAGTATGACATCTGCGTCTGCCAATGCATCACAGCTATGTCCAGCTGTTAAAAGACCGTTTGCTACTGTATTTTTAACTATATCATCAAGGCCGGGTTCAATTCCGCCAATTACAGTCTGGCCACTGTTGATAGCATCTACTTTCCATCCTGAGTTGGTAGAGTTTCGTTGTACGACATGGACCTTTGCGGGTTGATCTGAGCCAATTTCTATTTTAGCGTGGGCAAGCAATGCGGCCATGGGCATACCGACGATTCCTGGACCAATAACCCCAATTTTCCGAACAGACCAGTTTGAAACGTTCTGTATATCAAACGTAGATGTTATCATGGTACCTTCTACTTGTTATCAATAAATTGATTGAACCATAATTCAAGGCTCAGTACACCCCACAACTGCCTGCCATATGGTTGTTCAGATGTTATCATTTTCTCAATCGACTGCGGGTCAAATATCCCACGTTGCCGCGCCTTGCTGGACAAGACTGTATCCTGAATGAAGCTTTTGGCCTCATTTTGTGACCAGAGGTGAAAGGGGACAGGAAATCCCATTTTATCTGTACGGTTGAGAATTTTTGCAGGCAAGATATGCTGAGTCGCTTTTTTTAATAGATACTTCATTTCACCGCCTTTGAACTTCATAGCCGGTGGCATTTTCGCTACCAGGTCGACAATGCGTCGGTCAAGAAGTGGCACACGCGATTCTATGGATGCGGCCATGCTCATCCGATCCTCAACCTGCAGTAGGGCTGGCAGGCTGCCGAAGAGATCAAAATGAGTCATTTTGTTGAAGTATGAATGTGTGTTGGGTCCATTGAATAAATTTTGAAAACGGGAAAAAATTGTGTCCTGGTTGTACTGGGAAAGAAAATCGCCTGTGAAATAGCTGGTACTGCCATTCATTCTATTTATGAGATGGAAATAGCGTCTATCCATTGGGTCGAAGGTTCCAGTACTAAGAAACTGTTTGAGCATTGGCAGGTACTGCTTAATACCGGCGAGATTAGGCAGAATTGTTTTTAAGGATACTATATGCTCACCTTCTTCAGTCGTTTGCAGTATAGCGCCCTTTATTGCCTGTTCCAGATAGGCTATGACATAGCGAGCATAGCCTCCAAAAATTTCATCTCCTCCCTGGCCGCCTAGAACGACCTTTACCTTTGATCCTGCAAGCTTGGAGACCATATATTGTGGAAATAAGCCAGGCCCTGCAACAGGCTCATCGAGATGGTAAATAAGATCCGGAAAATACTTTATAAAATCATCTGCAGTTGGGTGGATTGTATATGAACAAGTCTGCGAGTCATTGACAACTTCATCGACATACTGCAATTCTGAAAATTCAGGACCTTCATGAAAAGCACCGGAAAAAGTTGAGAATGTACCTGCTGGGACCAGGCGTGAGGCCATGGTAGTGATCAGGCTGGAATCCATACCTCCACTTAAATACGCACCCACTGGCACGTCGCTTCGTAGTTGTATTTTGACGGCATCTTCCAGTAGCAGTTGAAGTTCGTTTATAAAATAGGCTTCGGTGTGATACGTGTCGACATTAAAATCTGGTGACCAGTATGGAACTTGCTTGAGGTCAAAGTTTTGTTGGTCAATAATCAGTAAATGACCAGGTTTGATTTTATAGATATTTTTAAAAAGAGTTCGGTCACCAAGTACAAACTGAAATGTGAGGTAGTCCTGTAAGGAGTTCTGGTCGTATTCAGCTGTAACGTCCGGGTGGGCAAGAATCGCTTTGATCTCTGAGCCAAAGAGGATACGATCTTTGTCCATATAGTAATACAAAGGTTTTATGCCGAAATGATCGCGGGCGGCTATAATCCTATTATTTGATGGGTCATGAAGCAGAAAAGCAAACATTCCGTTGAACTCTTTTACAGCATCCGGCCCATACTCATAATAGCTTTTGAGGATAACTTCTGTATCAGAAGTTGTCTTGAACTGGTGCCCTTTTTTAACCAACTTTTCACGTAATTCTATGTAATTGTATATTTCACCATTGAAGACAATTGCGTTGTTTTCGCTCAACATTGGCTGCTGGCCGGTCTCAAGGTCAATGATTGCAAGACGTTTATGAAAGAAGCCCACGTGGCTGTTCATGTAGCAACCTTCACCATCAGGTCCTCGGTGAGCAATGGGTTGCGCCATGTTTTCGAGCAGGTGTTCGTCAACACTGCTTCTGTCTTTATGAATTATTCCGACAAATCCGCACATGATTATACGCTATAAGAAGGAGATTTAAATTTTTTTTGCTCTGTGTATCCTTGCTGTTCGACCGTAACAACAGGCTATAAAGAAAGTATATGCGAAATGCATCTTTTTGCTAGGGAAATTGCTGTATTGTTATTTAAGGTTGAGTTGATAATCATTGATGTGTTGACAACATAGATACCTGGTATGGGGGTACTGAACGTTGGCAGATTCTGCTGGTACTCAAGAGCCTGTATCGGTTGAACATATCGTGTTTTATGTAGTTTTTTCTGTAAGATGTGACTGTCTTCCAGGTCAGGGAAGACGTTTTTTAGATGACGGGTAAAGGTTTCCATTATCTCATCATTTGTACAGTTATGGATTGAGTCCGTTGCTGGTGCATATTTGGGCAGAAAAACAATATGCTTACCATCAGTATCCTCTGGAGAAATGATGTTTGTTGGCTCAATAATTCCGGTAAAAGGTAAATCTTTGTCGAGTAGATTGATGACATAATAGGGTGAGAGTTTTCTGGAGAGAATGAAGACAACACAAAATACACTCAAGTAATCAATTGCTGCCAGATTCTCCCAATATGGGGCTGTTGCCGGGCGCAGCAGGTTTAGAGTTGTAGGACAGTCTGTGGTAAATATAGCCTTATCGAAGGTGTATTGACCATTTCTGGTTACAATAGCATGGCCTTCAGGAGATGTTTGAACCTCCAAAACAGGCTCGGCAGTTCTCAGAGTCACCCCTGCTTGCTCAAGTTTTTTGGTGGCTGCTTGTAAAATTGTGTAATACCCACCACGAATATGACCCATTTGTTCTTTTTTACTTTGTCCTTGTCGTGCTCCATATAAACGCTGGATTGTTGCCCAGATGAATAATGCAGAGGTCTTCTCTCTGGCATCGCCAAGCTTGCTGCGCAAGAGCGGTTCCCAGATATTTTCGTAGACCCTCCTGCCAAAAACCTTGGTCAACCATTCTCTGGCAAAGATTTTGTCAAGTCGAGAAGAGTTGCTCACTCGTGCACTGTAGATAATGCCAAGGCCCATTCTAAATTTTTGCCATAAGGACATGAAGGGGAAACGGAGAAAATCTAACGTGGTGGACATGGGTACGAGTTTACCCTGGCCATAGAAACCGGTTTTGGTTTCTCGCCAGAAAATCTGGTCTTCTAGCCCAAGTTCTGAGATAAAAGCGAGGGTAACGCTATCTGTCGACAGTACAACATGGTAATATTTATCCCAGATCACACCATCACAATCAAACCAAGTGCTCAGGCCACCCAGGTTTTCCTCTTTTTCAAATAACGTAATTTCGAAATCACCTTTCTTGGCAAGCTCTAAACATGCAGCTATCCCGGTAATGCCTCCACCAATTACAGCAATTTTTTGTTTATTCTGCATTATAGGGCTCCACAAGGCTCAAGACGTAACTATACAGTTGGTGATGTCGAGTGTGTGGGTAAGAGTATTTATATGGTTATTCGTTACTGGTTAGGCGTATGTCTCATAAAGGCATACTAAATGGTATCTGGTATGATCGCAATAGCTATTACTATTTAAAGTAATAATTTCAAAGCCATAGGTTCAGTGGGGGCTGTTGTTTCTTAAGAGAATACGTGAATACCCTAATATCATAAGTAGTATTCCAGCGAGTACCGGTATTGAGACATACATGATTAACCTTAAGGAAAGTGCGCAGGCTATGCTGGTATCCACTGGTACGTTGAAAAGTACTAATGTTCCACGGACACCAGCTTCAAAGGGCCCGATATATCCTGGTGTTGACGGTAGTGCAATTGCCAGGGCAGTGATACTCTGGGTGAATAATGCCCCTGTATATCCAGGCGATGAAATACCGACAGCAATCATCCCAAACCAGAAGGTAAGTCCATTGAGTAGCCAGATAATAATAGTTTGAGCGAAAACCGTAAAGATGCATCGCAGATTGCCGAGAGCCGTCAACCCTTTAATAAATTGATAGGTTCTGTTGCTCAATGTCTCTTGATACTTTGATAGCCTAAGGGAATTGCATAGTTTTCCAACCACTAAAACGGATGCATCAGGAAAGTTAGAAAGCACGAGTAATACGGTCCAGCCAAGAATTACCAGGAGACCCATAAATGGAATCCCAAAGCTGAAGATGTTGATGGTCGGGGGCAGAGTGCCAGAGGCGAGTGGAATGAACAGGAGCAGTATTACGACGAGTATGTCCATTAATCTTTCCACAAAAATGCTGGAGAAGGAAGATTCTACCGGTACCCTGTCGATTCGATAAAGAATTATTGGTCGGATAAATTCTCCTGCGTGGCCTGGAAGAATGCAGCTAGCCCCAAAACCAATAATTGTTGAATAGAAGCGGGTTTTCCACCGGCCACTATTTCCGGAGACTGCCAGTAATGTTCCCCAACGAAATACTCTGACAGTATACATAGCCATGTATGCAAACCAGCCGATGAGGAGCCAGCGAATTTGGATGGTACGGAATGAATCAAAAATATTTGTGATTGACGCATCGTGGAGAGCATATGTGAGGAGCGCAACCGTTATAAAAATAGAGCTCAGCCCATATATGATTTTAGGACGGTCTAGTCGAAGATGCGAACTGGTTATAGGTTCTTTATTCATCGAAGATAAAATACACTTAGAGGTGGTTTGTCAGCAAGTCAGCCAGATTTTTTATATAACGCCCAGAAAAGGTCTTCAGAAGGATAAGGAATGGCAAAGTTTTGAGGGATAATTTTAAGTAACGATTGTATTAATTTGCCGGTATTTCCCATGTCCTGAGCTTTGAAATTTAGAAGAGACGTTGCATGAGAAACCTGTACCCATTTTTTGGGTCTGCCTCGTGCGACCTCATTAAATCCATAGTGTTGCAACAGGGTCTGCAGGTCGGTGGGCGAAAACCATCGTAACACGCTTGGAGGGCTATATTCATGCCAGTGCTGTTTGAAGATTTTAGCTGTCCAGCTGTCCCTATTCCATGTTTCAATCAACCAGTAGCCACCACTCTGTGTTGCTTCGCATGCTGCTTCAAGCGCACTATGAAGGTCGAAAAAGTGAGGTAATACCTGAATCATACTGAGCAGATCATATTTCTGGTGTGCAGTAAAACGTTCTAAAGTTCCAGTCATTATGGAAAGGCCGAGTTGTGTACGGCCATATTGAGCCATGCTGTCATTGATCTCGAGCCCATCCCCGTGCCAGCCCATGTCAATTAGTCCCTGGAGTATGAACCCTGAAGCTGCTCCTATGTCCAGCACGTTACCTGGAGTCAGGTATTTTTTAAGAATTGAGCCGTAACGTCGACCATGTTTACGTAATAATTTCGCTTGTTGAAGGTAGTCTGGATAGCCTGCATCAGCACCGTTAAAATACTCATCTCCATATATGTCTTGGGCCTGATCTGGGAGGGTGGTCGGGTCAATAAACATGTGGAGGCAGCTGTTACATTTCAACAAGTGATAGCTGTATTTAGTAAAAGCAAACGTACACTCATTTTTGCAAATCGGGCATTGGGAAATGCTGGAGGGGGCACTGCCTCTATGGGAATGATTGAAAGGCATCCGGAAGCTTGAGTTAAGGGTTGTTCTGTTTTCGCATAAGAAAAGGAGACAACTTCAAGATCTTAATATCTGTATACTATCCAGATATTTGAAAAAACTCAATGAGCTTCATATGGTTGTGTAAAATGGGTTTTCACTATTTTTATCTTTTCATCCCTTTTTCTAACTTTTCCCACTTACGATCAGACGACCTCGTATTTATTGGGAAGCGAATGTTTTTTCCTGAATAGTTGTTTGAACTGCACTGCTTTGATAACTTTCAAACTCAAACCGTCTTCGATGGTTTGTCTCAAAGGCTCTTTCGATTTTTGGGCTCGTGTCCTAATCAGGGATGTCGAATATCCTTGACCACTGGGGTACACCATGAATGGTCCTTATGTGTATGAAATCACAGATGTATAAAGATGCCACTTCTTGCGAATTGAAATTATGATTGTAGCTTTGCTCATTATCACCCGTAATTTTCACTGAAAAGATAAAAACTTAATATAATTTTAATAATTAAAAATACATACCTGATATGGTGGAGCGCTATGAATTATTGGCTTTTCGGTGAACATATCTAGCATGTATATCTCGTAACCTGTTAAATATATAGGGTATAAATATTTTTTGTGGTGTTTTTTGTAAGAGAGGTCAGTTATGTTTTGGGTAGCAATTAAGAATATTTCAGATCGGAGTGAAAATTGAAATCAATTGAGCCGATATTTGCCATCTCTTATTAACAAATGAACGAATGAATGCACGGGTTGAGCTAAAAGAACATAACGCAGAAGCTCCTTGGTCTACTCTTCTAGAATGCTTTAAATATCTGGCAGAGCGTGCAGGTGCGGAAAAGTTGTTTGCTAACATAGAGAATACGCATGTTGCAGATGAGAAGAAAACACTTGAAGATTTACTCTTGGTAGCTCGTTCCGAGGGTTTCCAAGTGTTATATACACGTTACTCAAATGACAATATAGATAAACTCATCCCAGCCCTTCCTGTTACTATTGAATCTCCTGATAAACAGTATTTCGTTGTTTCAAGCATAGAAAACCCAAACGATCCGTTAAAATCTCGAGTTACTATTCTTAAGCCTCATTCTCCAGGATTGAATGTCCAAAATTGTGTCACTTTGGATGAATTTTTAAATTTTTGGAACGGTGGCACGATGAGGATTCAGAAAATCAACACAGCGTTAGTGTGTTTTTCTATCATTGCCAAAGAACATAAACTTGATCTCACACTGGACAGGCTTCGACATGAATATGGCTTGGGAATAGAAGAAATTTCGGTGGATACTTTATTGAGAATGAGCAAGGATCTTGGGATGAAAGCCCGCTTGCTCAAACTTGACTGGGCAGAATTGCTCAATCTCAATAAGGCCTATCCGGCCTTAGCAAGACTCAAAACCGGGCGGCATGTGATTGTAGTTGGTGCAGTCAACACAGGGGAGGGAGCGCCTGATGAGTTGGTTGCCTGTTATGACCCTCTGGCAGGTGCTGGTGGTGGACACCTGCGATTTAAACGTAAGGAATTTGAAGAATTATGGGGGGGAGAAGTTTATATTCTAAAAAGAATTTATAAGCTAACCGATGAGAACCAACCCTTCAGCCTTCGCTGGTTTTTACCGGAGATTCTCCGTCAGAAAACTGCCTTTATAGATATTGGTCTGGCGGTTCTTTTTATAAACGCTATTGCCCTGATTACTCCAATTTTTTTTCAAATAGTAATCGATAAAGTCCTTGTGAATCAAGCCTTCACAACCTTGCATGTATTGGGGCTGGGGATGACGGTAATGCTCATTGTTAATGGGTGTCTTGATTTTCTAAGGGACTACCTACTCTTGCATGCTACGAATAAGATTGACCTCAGGGTTACTGCCAGAACGTTTCGCCATATGTTGCATTTGCCTCTTAATTTTTTTGAGCGGGTAACTGCAGGTGTTTTAACAAAGCATATGCAACAGACTGCAAATATTCGGGGGTTTCTTACAGGTAATGTTTTTCTAACCTTTTTAGAAGCAACGTCTCTGTTTATTTTTCTCCCTTTTCTCTTTTTTTACAGTTTTCACCTGACTGGTATTGTCCTGTTATTCACATTGCTTATTGCCGCGGTGATTCTGCTGTTGATAGCACCTTTCAAGCGTCGACTGAATGCCCTCTATGACGCAGAAGGAAATCGACAAGCCATGCTGGTGGAAACGATTAACGGTATGCCGACGGTAAAAGCAATGGCTATTGAACCGTTGCTTCGGAGTCAATGGGAAAATAAGGTTGCACGGGCCATCAGTATGCAGTTTCGGGTTGGTAAAATATCAATCACAGCTAAATCACTCACCCAATTGTTGGAACGACTCATGACAGTGATCCTGATCTGGATGGGAGCCAGCCAGGTATTCAACGGTACGATGACGGTTGGTGCTTTGATTGCTTTCCAGATGCTTGCAGGCAGAGTGACTTCTCCCCTGGTGCGCCTTGTTGGGCTTATCCATCAGTACCAGGAAGCGGCTCTCTCGGTAGAGAAGTTGGGTGTTGTGATGAATGCCAAGCAAGAGTGGGGAGCAGAGAGACACGGAGCTCGCCCATCTCTAAATGGTGATATTGTTTTTGAGCGTGTCAGTTTTCGCTATGCACCAGATTTGCCTGATGCTTTAAAACAAATTTCTCTGGTGATTCCTGCAGGAAGTTCCCTCGGTATAGTTGGGCCGAGTGGTTCAGGCAAGACGACTCTTACCCGAATGCTGCAAAAGGTTTATTTCCCCAGCACAGGCACTATACGAGTAAATAATTGCTATTTGAATGAGCTTGATACCGCACATCTTCGTAGAAATATGGGGGTGGTATTACAGGACAGCTTTCTGTTTCGGGCAACTGTGGCAGATAACATACGTGCAGGGCAATCTGCGGCCTCAAGGCAACAAATAATAGAAGCTGCGTCGCTAGCTGGTGCTGATGAATTCATTGTTCATTTGCAGCAAGGATACGACACCATGCTGGAGGAAGGGGCAAGCAATCTCTCCGGGGGGCAGCGACAACGACTGGCAATTGCCAGGGCTCTTCTTACCTCCCCTGAAATATTGATCCTTGACGAGGCAACCAGTGCCTTGGATCCCGAAAGCGAACGTATAGTTCGGGAAAATCTGGCACGTATCGCTCAAGGTAGAACTACAATCATGGTTTCTCACCGTTTATCAATGATAAGTAAGGCAGATAACATCCTGGTATTGCAGGGTGGTGAGGTTGTCGGTTTTGGCCCGCACAAGAGCTTACTGCAGACATGTGAATTGTATCAAACACTTTGGCGGCAGCAAATGGCACTAGACTAAACGAATAGACGTATTGGTGTGTACTGAATGAAAAAAAGATCACATAAACTCCCAGATGAAGTCCTTGAGTATCAACCTGATGCTGTTGAGATTGAGCAACGGCCAATACCAGGAAAAGCACGCTGGGTCCTCTATGTGATCTTGATGGCTCTTATAGCTGGTGTTGCAGGAGCAATTATCTTCAAAGTTGATCGTATAGTGGTTGCAGAAGGGAGCCTGATTACCACTTCTCCTACGATTATCGTTCAGCCATTGAATACTGCCATGGTCCGCTCCGTTGATGTGCAGGTTGGTGAAACTGTAAAGAAGGGTCAGGTACTGGCGACTCTCGATTCAACCTTTGTCAGTGCAGACTTGAGCCAGCTCATGAGAAGGAAATATACTTTTGGGGCCCAGGTACGGCGTATCGGAGCAGAGTTGCAGGAAAAAATATTTCATGCTTTGCCAGAGGAGGGTGATGACGGCCTTCTTCAAGAGCAGGTGTTTCGACAACGAAAGATTATTTTTGCACGTAATAAGCAACTCAATGATGAAAAAATTGCTTCACTATACGCTAAGCGTTCACTCAACAAAATAGAGCGCGATGGTCAGGCGCAACAGTTGAAAGTGCTCCGTGATGTGGAGGGAACTATAGCCCGATCACCTCAAGGAGCAGATGATGCTCGTTTGCGGTTGCTTGATGCTCAGCGAAACAGAAAGCAAGCAGCAAGTGATATTGAACGACTGGTAGCCGAGGAGCAAGTCATTGCTTTTGAGTTGAAGCAGACGAAATCAGAATGGAGACGATTTGTAGAGGAACGCATTGGTGATTTGATGGAGCAGCAGGTCAAACTTCGCAGTGAGTTGGAGAGCATTAATGAAGAGATCACTAAGGCAGAGCGCTTACATGAGCTGGTTGTTTTACGAGCACCACAAGACGGCATAGTCCTCAACCTGGCAGAACGGTCGGTTGGTTCAATTGTCCAGCAAGCTGAGCCAGTTGCAACGTTGGTTCCTCTTAATAGTACCATTGAGGTTGAGGCGAATATTCACTCCAGAGATATTGCCCGAATTCGCATCGGTGATCAGGTACGGGTGAAGCTGGATGCCTTTCCTTTTCAGAAACACGATACCCTGCCTGGTGAATTGCGGGTGATAAGTGAGGATGCTTTTTTAGGCGATCGTACGGGATCGGATCAGGGCCAATCGGATAATCAGAATATTAGTGAATCATTTTACCGGGCCAGAGTGAACCTGCTCTCGACTACGCTCCGGAATGTGCCAGATGGTTTCCGCCTGATGCCAGGCATGAAGGTACGGGCAGAAGTTAAAGTGGGTAAGCGCACAATTATTTCATACTTTCTCTATCCCATAATTCGAGTGCTGGATGAAAGTTTACGTGAGCCATAATTTATAATTTATCAAACAGTTGGCCATTACCATGTCCCCTATTAAATGTTCATCTGCTGTAAATAGAGCCGGAAAACATTGCTCTTTTTGTGCCACCCTCAGCGCTCAGGTTGTGTTGGCTTGCAATGTGAGAGCTTTTGCATACCTTACGCTCTTCGTGTGCCTACTTTTTATGAATGGTTGCGGATCGATGACGGGTATTCCTGGCCATGGTGGCGGTAAGCGTTTTGCCACTGAGCAGGAACTGGTTGCAGCAACAACACGGGCAACTATTCAGCAGATTGATCTGTCGAGTCTCTATGGCAGGAAAGTTAATCTCTTTGTCAATGCTATAGGGGACACTGGCTCAGGTAATCTCTTTGGTGGCCGAATGTCCGTGGTCTCCCAATTACGGGGTGATTATATCCAGAGCCCTCCTGTCACCGAAAAATCAACCCATCCCAGATACACTTCAACCACAACCAACACTGCCACTTCAGAACAGAGCATAACCAGTACCGTGCTGAGTCACCCGGAATCTACCAAGAGCCAACAGAAGGGTAGCGGTGCGGAAGTACAGGTCGGGGTCGAATATAAGGGGTTGGGTGCCTATAAAAATTCAGAAGAAATCTCCTCTGATGATCTCCAGTATCTTTCGGGTCTGTTACAAACCTATCTCTTTTTAAAAGGTGTGCATGTGGTGCCTCCGTCAGAGGCGGATGTAGATGTTTATGTCACTGTCGATGTCTTTGGTACGGTACGAACACGAGTCGACTGGTTTTTTGCCAATAATGAAATTTTGCGGGCTAAAGCGAATATGGAAGTAATGGCCATCGATCACTTGAGTGGAGAGCTGATTATGGCACCACAATCTGCGGGGAGTGAGGCCGAATATAATGAACAATACGTGCTCTGGGCAGGTCCCGTTTCGATAAAGAAGTATCTAAAACCAGGAGAAGAGCTACTAAGTGATTTTACTCACCTGCAAGGCAAGAAGTTAGAGCTTGCAGAGGTGAAAATGCAGGAAGAGGCCGTGCCCTACCCATTTCGGCATGAGATTGAGATGGGTAATAGGGAGACGGCGAGGTAGTGTCGGTTTCAGGATTGTTGAGTAGTGAGTAAGTCAGGTAGCATGATATCTGTTAACTTGTTGAAATAATAATTAATATAGTTGTTTGCTCAATTGTTCCTGAGTTGAAAGTGAGGACTTCACTGCTTTAGGGAGATTGTATGAAGCTCTATCTTGGTTTGGCAAAACCCTTGTTACTTTATCTGTATTTACCGTTGGTCCTGATCGGCCTGATGGTTCTTTTTTCTAAAGTCAAAAGTTGGAAGTCCCGGGCTTGGGTTGTGCCGCTATATCTGTTTCTTGCCTATGCCATCCCTTTGGGTGATGTTACCTGGCATAGCTGGAATATGGCAAAGGTATGCCCCAAGGCGGGATTGCATGTTTATCGAACTGTGGTGGTGGATGGGTTTTATAGTAACTACTTGGCGAACTATTATATCCATAGGTACCCATATATGTTGTTGGAGGAACCTGAGTCTCCTGGACTGTCAGGGTATATCCGATTAGTGCGAAAAAATGATGAAATAACGGTTTTGCATAATGTTCCTGAATTATTAACAGAATGGGAAATATTGTATATCCCCAACTATGATCCTGACCCTTCGCTAGGTGTAAGGGGTAAACGTTGGGTTGCTCGTAATCGTCAAACGGGTGAAGTGGTTGCGGAATCCCTCTCATTTAGTGCATGGCGAGGTTGGATCGACGCTTGGATCGGTTCTGTGGTCGATAATTCCGTTGGGAGTTGCTATTCCCGTCCTGATGTGACTGAAAAAATTCAAGAAATTCTTATTCCTTCAGGAGAACATAGAGGAGTGACTCGGTGAATATTCAAGCTGTTTATGGTTATGCTAAGCTTTCAACATTGGCGTATGTTGACTTGAGATTGACTTCTTCCACATTCAAGGAAAGAAAGAAAAACATTTTTGTGAATACCATAGGCGGATGCAGGAACAGGAAAGTTGCTAGGTGGTAGCCTCTCTTTGGTATCGCAATTGCGGGGTGATTATATCCAAAGTGCTGAAGTGAAAGAACGCCATGTTTATCCACGATATACTGCAGTTTCTGCATTAGTAAACAGTACCAGAGCCACGGAGACTTTACTCGGCTACAACGAGTCAGCAAAAAGGTGGAGGGTATGAAACATACGTTGGCGTTAAATATAAGGGTTTAGGGGCTTTTAAGAATTCAGATGAAATATCATCGGATGATCTTCAATAGCTTTCAGGTCTGTTACAAACCGATAAGGGGGTCACATTGTTTCCCTCTCGGAGGCAGAGGTTGATGTCTATATCACTTATGACTAGGAACACGAGTTGACTGTTTTTTGGCAAAAAATGAAATCCTGCGGGAAAAAACGCATGTGGAGGTCATTGCAATTGATCATGCAAGTGGGCAGTTAATCATGCCACCGCAATCTGCCGGGAGTGAAGCTGAGTATAATGAACAGTATGTGCTCTGGGCTGGACCTGTGAGTATTACAAAATACTTAAAACCAGGAGATGGGTTGCTCACAGACTTTACGGACCTATCGGATGGACAAGTAAGTGTATCAGAAGTGAAGACACAGGAGGAAGAGGTGCCGTATCCTTTTCAGCATGATTAAATCCGTTGATGTAAGAGGAAGATGAGGGGGGAGATAAAAAGTATCTTTATGTTTTTTTCTGTTTTGTATTGGTGGCGAATGTCAATATATCAAGCTTGACCCTTTTTTTTAGAGTGTTCTAAAAATCATAATAAACACCATAAAAACAAAAGATTATCTAAGGAGCGTTGATTAAATGATAGGTCTATCAATTATTGTTGGGTTGATTTGCTATGTGTTACTCGCCCGTTTTACTACAAAGCTAATTTTCAAGAAAACAGAGCAATTGTTCTATAAAAGGCTAGTTATTGCTCTTTTTGTTTTTCTACCAACTTGGGATGTGATTATTGGTTATCCTATATATTGGTACCTTTGCAAATTCCGTTCTGGTGTGGAGATTTATAAGTCTGTTGATAATATTAAGGGTTTTTATGTTGGAGAGAAATTAAGTAAATGGTCCCCCCTTATCCCAATGGATGGCTATCAATATGTTGATTATAAACTGAAGTACTCAAAAGAATATTTCAGAAATAGATGGCTTGAAAATAATACAGACAACAGATGTCATAAACCAACAGGTCAGTTTGCCCCTAGAGAATATAAAGAGGCGTTTGAGAATGGAAGATGTCTAATCGTTGAGCCTGTAGATTTTAAAAATATAAGCCAATATGAAGTTCGAACCCCCTTTAAACGCTATTCTCAAATTTTGCCGATTTTAAAAATTGAAAAGATTGTTGCCCGTCTAGTCATAGATCGTGAATCAAAGAAAGAACTTTCAAAACTAGTTTATTTCAGGTGGAATCAAGGCTGGGTGTATTCAACCTTTCTTGCTGTAAGTGGTTCTCCTTGGACCTCATGTTCAGATAATGGCGGCGTTGAAAACATAGTATCAAAGACATTAAAAAATGATGGGTGAATACAATGGCTAAATCAATTGAGCAAATACTCAGACATGGTGAACTTTCAGATGCCAGTTATATAAATATAACAGCAGGGGCAAGTGGTCCGGATATTCAGGGTTTATTGCAAAGTGAAAGGCAGTTCTCAGTGCAGCAATCTATTGATTTTACAACGCAATATGAAGTTTTGGCTTCAAGTTCTGAATATGGTATTGGCTCTCTTAGTGGTTTTGATGCAATACTGTTTAAAGATAAAAATACTGGAGAGGTTATTCTTTCTTTTCGTGGCTCTGAGGAAATTTTTGACTGGGCTGCAGATGCGGCTCTCGGTGTTGCAGGTATCACCTTTAGTCAGCAAATTTCGATGATTAATTTCTATGAGAAGTTGATTGAAGAAAAAAAAATCTCACCTACAACAAATCTCACCGTTACAGGCCATTCTTTGGGTGGTTTTTTAGCTCAACTTTTTGCTGGTCGTTATGAAAGTGTAGTTGATCATGCCTATACTTATAATGCCCCTGGCGTTGGAGGTGCCATGGCTGAGGTTCTTGATGACTTGGGTATTCCCGTCAATGTACCTTCCTCAATAATAACTAATATCTACGCTGAAGAAGGCTGGGAATTTACTTCTGGTGCTGGCGCTATGAAGGGTCAAATTGTCCCCGTCAGTATAGATGCTAAAACAGGACATGTTTTGCATAATCATTCAATGGGGACACTGGTTAAGTCCCTTTATAGCTATTCAATTTTATCACAAATAAATGGTAGTGATGATCTGCCAATATTTACAGAAATTGTTGCAGTAAGTGAAGATATACGAATCCTTGAGATTGTTAATGATATTTTCCAGGCAGGCGTTGATACAAGTCAAGATCATATTATTGACATTGCACTTGATCTAAAAGCTAGCATTAGTGGTAATCACGCGGTGATTAGCCTGGTTAGAGAAAGTGCCAGCAGCTTAGCTTCACAAGCTCGTAATGATGAAACAATACTATATTCCATAAATGCTTTAGCTAGTTTCAAAATAGCTGGTAGTCATCCTGGCTATTTTTATAACCCAGATGATTTTTCCGATCAACATCTAGAAGATCGTTCATTATTTCTTTACCATTTAACTCACCCAGACGCCACTGTCTCAAACTTCGAGCGCGATATCAACTTCACCGATGCCCGTCTTGAAATCGAATCCGAGATGGATAATGGCATGGTTGATGCCAATTTTGATCGTGAATATTGGTGGGGCACTGAAGGAGTTGACGAGTTTGACTCAACTCTCAATACCGGAGACGATCATCTGTACGGAATGGGTGGGAACGATATCATCAAAGGTTACGACGGTAACGATTACCTCGAAGGTGGTAAAGGCCAAGATACCATGGATGGTGGCTCCGGAAGAGACACCTTCTTCATAATGGGTAGTGACCACGAATACGACATCTTCAACGGCGGTGGTGGCGAGGACACTATTCAAGGAAGCAAACTCTCAGATACAATTCGTGTCCGCAATTTAAATCCTTCTCATTCAATAGAAGCAATATATGGAGGTGGAGGTAGTGACATTATCGCCGGAACAGACCTTAGCGATTCAATAGACCTTACCGGGATAGCTGTTGAAGGTATTGATCGTATAGAAGGTGGAGCTGGAAATGACACCATTGCTGGTAGCAATAAGGCCGATTTTATTGATGGTGGTGATGATAATGACACACTATACGGCGGTGAGGACAGTGACACATTGATGGGCATGGCGGGGCAAGATACCCTCTATGGAACTAAGAATGATGGTTCTGATGATTATATGGTGGATCGTCTCGAAGGTGGGACTGGAGATGATACCTATCATGTAGGCATTGGTGATGTTGTAGCTGATAGTGATATCGATGGGATTATTTGGTTTAACGGCCAACAGTTGCCTAACCTTGCGTTGAATCAGATTTGCGAAAATCAGAATCACTATGAAAATGATGACAA